>NZ_JBNJMK010000004.1:0-37922 GCF_050936595.1 Lentzea sp. CA-135723
CGGCAGTTCAGGGGACGTGGCGCGGTGCTGCGACACCGGAGGAGAGGAAGCGCGGGTGGCGAGGCGGGTAGCTACAGGGCCGCTGGACGACAACCCCACGGTGGAGGCCCGGCAGGTCGCCCTCGAACTAGTGCAGCTGCGGCAGGAAGCGGGGCTGGAGCGCGACGACGTTCTCGCACAGGTCAAGGCGAGAAACGGGCGCATGTCCAAGGCCAAACTCGGACACCTGGAGACCGGCCGCAACCAGCCTAAATACACCGACCTGGAGATGCTCACGTCCATCTACGGCAGGCCGGATCGCCTGGCCGAGCTGCGGGAACGCGTGGGCAAGGCCAAGAAGCGCGGCTGGTGGGAGGACCCTGCCAACCCGGACCGCGACGGCCCAGAGGGGTTCCGTCGCTTCCTCGGGCTGGAGCAGGGCGCCGTGAAGCTGGAGATCTGGCAGCCCAACGCGCTCACCGGACTGCTGCAGCCGAAGGACTTCGCCGAAACCATGATCGCGGCGTCGACTCCCCCGGCACCGCGTTCGGACGCTAACGCCGGCGAGATGCCCGTGCTGGATCTCAGCCCCGAGGCGGTGCGGGAACGCGCCGACATCCGGACGCAGCGCCAGGGCGTGCTCGACCGCGCCGAGGTCCACATCGTGCTGGGAGAGATGGCCCTGCGGACGCGAGTCGGTGACGACGAGCTGATGCGCTCCACGCTGGCCCACATCGAGCAGGTGGCGGCGAAACCGAACGTGACGATCCAGTTCCTGCTCGGCCGATCGGGTCCTCACCGCGGACAGCACGGCCCGTTCACGCGCATCGCGTTGCCCTACGCGGACGAGGTCGATGATCTAGGAGTGATCTACCTCGAAGACCTGCACCGCTCCCGTTTCATCGAGGAGCGCGAGCACGTCGAGGTCTACAACGCGGTGTTCGCCGAACTGGCACAGCTAGCGGAACCGCCAGATCGCACACCGGAAATCCTCCGGCAGTTCGCCAAGGAGCTGTACACGTGACCGTGTCCCCCCGTCCTCTCCCCGAGGACTTCGACAACGCGCAGTTCGTCATCAGCAGTTACAGCGGCAGCGGCGACACCTGCGTAGGCGTCGCCGGCCTACGCGGCTGGGTCGCCGTCGAACACAGCAAGCAGCCTGAGCAGGGACGACTGCTCGTCGCGGGAGGTTGGACCACGTTCCTCCGCGCCGCCAAGACAGGCACGTTCACCAGCTAGCGCACGCGAGATCGACGCGAGGAGGCTTTCCGGCACCCGCCGGAGAGCCTCTTTCGTTGTGACGCCCCGGTGCCGTCGTGCGCACCGCCCCATGGCGTTCGCGGACAAAGCAGACGCCCTCGGTGGAAGCGACAGGCACGAGCACGCCCAGCGGGGACCTGCAGCCGCCCTCTTGCCGCCAGATCAGCGCCGGGTAGCGCTTGCCCGGTTGCCGACGCGATGTGTGAGCGCCCTCCACATCACGGTCTCGCGGACCAGAGCCACAGGAACGCCGCCGAGTAGCAGCGTGGCCTGGACGTGGATCACGGGATGGCCGTCCTGGGGTTGGGACGCGATGGTGTAGGCGAAGTGGGTGGCGCGGTTGGCGCCGCGAAGCAGTTGGCCCAAGGGGATCTCCCCTTGCTTCAGGTCCTCGCGGCCGGCGAGGTCCAGGCCCAAGCGGTGTTCGAGCACCAGTGCGGTGACCGCGGCCGCCCGGAACTGCGGGCCGTGGATGCGCGGTGCGAGCCACCCCTCGCGGTAGGTGGCGTTGTCGCCGGGGACCACGTCGAGCAGCACCGCGTCATCCCACGAGACCGGCCGGACCGTGTCAGGCCGGCGTGGCTCTCGGCGCAGTGGTGTGCCTAGAAAGGTGCTCAGCGCCGAGGTGAAGGAGTTGGTCGTGCGCATCACTCGCGCGAGCATCGCCGCCTTGTCCGCGAGCTGTCGGTTCGCTTTGACCGGTCCCCTGATCGCCGCGGACTGGACATAGTCGGAATCACTGGAAGTGGTGACGCCGCCTGGACCGAAGGTGTGGTCAGGGACGTGCAGGTCAGCGGTCTGAACGGTCACGTGCGGCCCTCGTCTCAGGATGGCCAGCGACGTGCTTCGAGAGGCGCGAACACCCGACTCGGGTGGTGGACGGTGCCAGTATGCACCGCCCACCAGAAGCTTCGATGCCTTTCCCGACAACAGCGTGGACTCAACGCGTGCTAGTTTTGTTCCGCCGGTTCCTATCGGGGCCGGAAGTGGGCCCGGTTCACCGTCCGGACGGTCGGTTGCCGGGTTTCGCGCTGTCTGGGGCCTGTTCGGGCTGGGAAGCCGGCGTGGGCCGCGCGGCCTCGGCGCTCATCAGGCCTTGTGTGGCTCCCGTGCTATCGTGAGTGCCGCCAGTTCCTATCGGAGCTGGAAGTGGACCCGGTTCACCCGCCGGACGACGGGTTGCCGGGTTTCGCGCTGTCTGGGGGTTTTCCGGTCGAGACTCGGTCGGCGGCACCGAGTCGGCTCGATTCTTTCGCAGCCCGGTCCGGCCTTGCGCGTAGCCGCGGATCCACATCTGCTGAAGCGCGCGTTCCTGGTCGGTGGAGGGGTTCTTCCACGGGCAGCTGTCAACGCGACCGCCTGCCAGAGCAGCCGCCTGGCCTTGGGCCTGAACGGCGAGGATCCTTTTGGGCCCTGGCGCATCGTCCGAGACCGGCGACGATGTCGTGTGCGAGTTCACGCGGTCACCTCTCCCAGTGATTGCGCCTTGGCTGTCCGGGCGGCGGCCTTGTCGGATTCCCTGCCGAACCAGGCATAGCGCCACTCGGCGTAGGTCGTGCGGCCGTTGCGTCCCCACCAGGTCCGCAGTTCCTCCGAGGCGTACTTGCGCGCCCTCGCAGACGGTCCCATGAACAGCGTTTCGGGATCGACGCCGGCGGCCAGGCCTTCACGGTTGAGCAGATGGCCCTGGCACTCGATCTCCGCCAGGATGTAAGAGGTGTAGACGTGGCTGTCGTACTCCTCGCGGCAAGTCTGCTCGGGCGTGAGTTTCCGGCCCGCTCGTCGAGCCGGGTTGGTGAGGGGACTGGCGTCGATCTCGGCTTGTTCAGCGGCCGCGCGGGCACGCTGGTCAGCTTCTTGTTGTGCTTGCCACGCCGCGATTTCGGCATCGCGGACGCGGACCAGTTCCTCACGCCACTCCAGCGTCGCGACGATCTGTTCTTGCGCGGCCGGGTCGTCGTGCAGTTCAGAGAGCTGGGCCATCAGTTCGTCGTCGGTGAGCTGCCATGTGACCTCCGGGGTGTAGTGCGCAGCCCGGCTCGGCTGGGAACTGGCGGCCGCGTCCTGGGCCTCGGCGGGTTGTCCGGTGCGCCGTTGCAGCTCGGCCACGTCGCGATCCAGCAGCGCGACGTAGTGGTCGAGCCGGTCCCAGTCGCCCGCGTCGTTGGCGGCCTGACATGCCCGGTCGTAGCGGCCCAACCGTTGCCGGATGTTGGCCAGCACGCGTCGCTGCGGATCGCTGTGGCATGGGCACCGCCGGCCAGCTGGCGGTGCTTCGTGACGTGCCCTGCACATGTCCCCTCCCCCAGGTGCTGATCACCTATGTCGTGATCTCTCTACCTGTGCAGGGACCGGCCGATGCTCTCAACCAGCGAAAATAGGTAGAAGTTGGCTCAACAAGCGCCAGGAATCGGTAGCGAATCTCGGTGGGATCACCGATGTGCCGCGAGCTACGCCAACCCGCGGCGCGTTCTCGGTTCCGGGCGCGGCAGGTCACGGTCGGTGCGTGCCTCGCTGACCTGGGCCAGCGCGACCACCGGAACGCGGCCGCCGAGCCCGCAGCTCGACCGCCTGACACTGCGCACCCAGCCTGGCAAGGCCGGCTACCTGATGACGAGCTACTCCCCTGCTGGATTCCTCAGGTTTTCTTGTCTCCCAACGAAAACACCCCAGGATGCTTTTCATTTATGCTATAGTTCTTCTTGTCGGTTCCGGTGTCGCGACCAGGATCGACAGACCGCGACAACCCAGCAATCCCGGAGGAAAAGGCACGTGAAAAGCACTATCGGCAAGGTCAGCGACTCGACGATCGAGGTGGCGGTCGAGATCGACGTCTCGACCGGCGTGCTCACCCGACTGGCCGTGTTCGTCGGAGGCCAGCGGACCGAGGCGAGCGGGGTGCACGAAGTCCGCTACCACAACGGCCGCGACACCTGGCCCGACCTGCGACAGGCCGCGTGGGACGCGACCCGCACCGGCTCGGCCGGGTTCGTGTCCCTGCTGGACCGCTGGTACGGCCACGCGGAGGCCTACGCGGTCGGCGGCCGCGCCACGGGAGCGGCCGCGCAGGTCCAGCCCGGCATCGCCTGCGCGGCGGATCTGGCCCCTTCGGCCTGGTTCACCCGCAGCGAGCCGGGCACCACGACGCGCAAGGCCGCGCAGGCCGCCGTGGCCGCCCGCGTCTTCCGCACCTGCAACCGGCGGTCCTGTGGCCCCACGGCGGCGCTCTCCGCGCTCAACGCCTACCGCGCGGCCATCCACCACCCCAGGCGTGGCGGGGTCGACGTCCTGCTGCACAGCCTGCTGACCGATCTGCGGCACCTCGCCGAGGCCTACGGTATCCGCCTCGACAGCGGATGGACGCCCGAGGACGGGACGCTGGCCTTCGACCTCACCGAGCTCCATGGGAAGTTGCGCGACGCCGCGCGCACTCGATGGGCGCCGCAGCTGGCCCAGGCCGGGCGCTCGGCGGGCGAGGTGGAGTCGCGGGCGTTCACGACCTTCCTCGCCGACCTCTGCCGCGCCCGCTGACCGGCCGCGCTCGATGACCTGGGTGGGCCGACATGCCCGCCCACCCAGGTCCGAGACCGCCGAGCCCGAACACCTGGCCGCCGGCGTGACGCGCGACGCGTGCGCCGGCCTCCAGGCACCCACCACCACAACGGGCGGTGTGACACGCCCGGAACCCAAGGGACCACGACGAATGAGCAATCCGGTTTGGCTTCTGGATCGACTGAGCTTCCTGCTGGCTGCGAGCGGGCACGACAAGTACTACGACGGGGCCACGGACGGCTGCGGAATGTGCTTGTCCATGGACGGCGACTTCGTGGACTTCACCGACATGCACGAGCTCACCGCGGCGGTCGAGGAGGCGGCGGACCAGCTGCTGGACCACATCAGCGCCGGGGGGAAACTGCCCGCGTCCTGGACCAGGCCGAGCTACGACGACTGCGACGGCTGATGTCGCCGCGATCGCACGCCTCCTGACGCTGACCTGGTTTTTTGGTGCATGATTCGCATCTGTGCTATTGTTCTTCTTGCCGGTCAGGGTGTCGCGACCCGGACCGGCAAGAAGAACCGCGACAACAGCGAAGGACACAGCACATGATGAAGACGGTCAGGATCACCGCGGCGTGCGTGGAGCCCGACGTCGACCGGGCGGACGATCTCGACGCCCCCCGCTGGCACGAGGCCGCCATGGACACGCCGACCCGCAAGGCCGCCTACGGCGCTGACGCCGCCAGCGCGTTCTTCCTCTGGAGCCCCGAAGGCGACTTCCTCTTCACCTCTGAAGAAATGGGGTCGAGCCCGGTCGAGTTCCTGGTCAAGGAGTACAGGTCGTTCATGGGCCACGCGCAGGCGGGCGACACGCTCGACGTCGTGCTGCGGGACCTGCTGGCCGATCTGTGGCACCTGGCGGCGGCGTACGGGATCAAGCTGGACGCCATCCCCGTGGTTCGGATCCAGGACTCGATGGCGATGGATCTGCGGCTGATGCTGCTGGAGATCCGCAACGCCGCGCACGGCGTGTGGGCGGACACGCTCAAGGGCCTCGGCGTGACGCTGGAGGAGATCGAAGCGAAGGCCTACCGGACCTTCCTCTCGGACTGCTCCGCGCCGTGATGAACGCCTGAACGGCGGGGTCGCCGGACCGCAGACGCGGCCCGGCGACCCCGCCGCAGCAGAACATCCCCGCCCCCTTCCCGTACGCACTCACCAACTGCTGCACATATATGCTATTGTTCTTCTTGCCGGTTCCGGGTGTCGCGACCCGGACCGGCACACCGCGACAACCTCACTGACCAAAGGAAACATCCATGCCGGACAAGAACAGCGAGCCCGAGATCGAGGTGGCGATGGCCTACGACATCGACACCACGGTAGAGACCGTGGTGGTGATCATCGACGGGAAGGCGGTGCGGCCCACCCGGTTCCACGCGGTGCCCTACGGCGTCGAGACCGCGACGAAGGTGAGCCTGCGCGAAGACGCGTGGAACTGGACCCGCACGGGCACGCCGGCCTACACCGAGGTGATCGACGCCTGGTACGCCAGCGCCGAGGGCACCGCCAAGGACGACTTCATCCGCCGGGCCGAACGCCCGCACCTCGACGTCCCGCGCGGGCAAGACCTGGACCCGACGTTGTGGCTGACCTCCAGCGCCCCCGGCACTGTCTCACGCCGGGCGGCCCACGCGGCCGCCGCCGTGGCCGCGTACTTCACCCAGCCGAGCGCGGCCAGCCCGAACGCGCTCGACCTCGTGCTGCAGACCTACGGCGACCTGGTCGACCTCGCGCCGGAGCGGAACCTCGCCGACCTGCTGACGAGCCTGCTGACCGACCTGAGGCACCTCGCCGAAGCCTGCGAAATCCGCCTGGAATCCGAACCTGGCCCCAAGTCGCTGCTGGCCATGGACCTGCGGGAGATGCTCTCCGCGATCCGGCACGCCGCGCAGGACCGCTGGGCCGACGCCCTGCGCGCCAGTACGACGACGTTGCGGGACATCGAGTACCGGGCGTTCCAGAGGTTCATGGACACCAGCTGCATCTGAGTCCACGTGCGGGTGGGGCACGCCGGGCGTGCTCCACCCGCATCACCTCGTACTTCCATCCCGTGACAGCGCCCTTTGCCGTTTGCGGCTTGCGCACCATTAGTGCTATTGTTCTTCTTACCGGTTCCGGGTGTCGCGACCTGGACCGGCACACCGCGACAACACCAACCCAGGGGAACGATCGACTTGTTCAGCTTCCACACCACCGACTTCACCGCACTCACGCCACCCGGCCCCGTCATCCTGGCCAAGGCGGTCGACGCGCAGCCGAACGTGCCCGCGCACGACTGGTACGACGGCCTCGACCCTGACCTGTGGGGCGACGCCGACACGCGGCGCGGGGGCGGCAGCCGCGAGGACCAGGTCCGCGACAACACGTGGCACGCCGGGCTCGCGCTGAACTCCACGCTGAGGTTCGGCGACCGGACCGCGTACGCGGACGAACGCATGGAGGAGGCGTGCGAACTGGCGCTGCAGGTCTACCGCGACACCGCCCGCCTCGTCGACGAGGAGGACAGCGCGATCCTGCGGGAGCTGTTCGCCGGCTCGATGCACCTGATGGACGCGCGCGGCATCGACCTGCACACCGGGTCAGCCAACAGCTTCCAGCAGCTGCTGCGCTCGATGCTGTTCGAGCTGGAGCGGTTGTGCCGGGGACCGTGGGCCGCGTGCCTCGCCGCCGAACTCGTCGACTTCGAGGACCTGCTCCTGGCCGCGTGCGGCGACTACCGCGAACAGATCGTCTTCGCCGCGCCGGAGAACGCCTCCGCGACCAGCCCGGCGCCGCTCTAACCCCTGCACCACAACGCGAACCCGTCCAGGCCTCCCGCGCGGGAGGCCTGGACGGAGGCCTCGCACACCTCTCAATCCGCACACACACGCGCCCAGGACCCGCCTGGGCCACCACGCAAGGGAGTTCACGTGGACCTGCCCACCGCCATCGCCGTCGTCGTCGATGATCCGGCCTACGACAAGGGCAGCCCGCCCGACGGGGTCGCCTGGTCGATGCGCGAGACCTGGACGCTCGACGACGTCGCCACGTTCGAGCCGCTGGAGCTGCGGACCGCCTACGAGGTCCTGCTCAAGGCCACCGACGCCGAGGTAGAGGAGGCGCTGACGACCTTCCTCGACTAAAAGCCACCACCTGAGCCTTATTGGTGCTATTGTTCTTCTTGCCGGTTCGGGTGTCGCGACCCGGACCGGCAAGACCCGCGACAACCACGTCATCCCTGGGGGCAGCCCGCCGTGCAGACCTACTTCGTCGGGACGCACCGTCCCTGGCACCTCTCGCAGATCTCGTCCGTGCGGACCCCGGCCGGCTACGTCCAGCTCGCCGCGGAGCTGGACCAGATCGTCGACGACGAACTGCGGCGCCTGCTGTTCCCGTTCGCCCAGCAGATGTTCCCCACGGTGCCGAGCCTGGCCCGGTACCGCAGGCTGCGCGGTGACGCCTTCCCGAAGGCGATGTCGCCCTACGCCCTGGACTCGGGCGGCTTCAACCAGCTCGCACTGCACGGCGAGTACGAGCTCACGCCGGACGCGCACGGCGGGGCGGTCTACCGCTTCGCCGAGGACCTCGGCATGCCGCCGATGTGGGCCTCGCCGCAGGACTTCATGTGCGAACCCGACGTGATCGCCAAGACCGGCCTGACCGTGTGGCTGCACCAGCAGTACACGATCGACTCGCTGCTCTACCTGAGGGAGCACTTCCCGCACATCTGGTGGATCCCGGTGCTGCAGGGCTGGACCATCGAGGACTACCTGCGCCACATCGAGATGTACCGCGCCGCCGGGATCGACCTGACCGCCGAGGACCTCGTGGGCGTGGGCAGTATCTGCCGACGCGACTCGGTCGCCGAGATCATCTCGATCATCACCGTCCTGCACAGCCTCGGCGTCCGAATCCACGCCTTCGGCGTCAAGCGCAACTCCCTGCCCAAGATCGCGCACATGATCGTCTCCGCCGACTCGCTGGCCTGGTCGCGGACCGCGCGCGACGAGAACCTCCGCCTGGCCGACTGCACCGCCCACCAGGGCACCTGCCAGAACTGCCTGCGCTGGGCGTTGCAGTGGCGGCTGGAGACCCTGTCCAAGCTGGTCACCCCCACTCAGACCGGCCTCGACCTGGAGTTCCTGCTGCCCTCCCAGCGAACTCCCCGCACACTCGCGTTCTAAATGTGCTATTGTTCTTCTTGCCGGTTCGGGTGTCGCGACCCGAACCGGCAAGACCGCGGCAACCACTACGAGCCCAGAGGAACGCGCATGACGGAACAGGACTTCGGCCCCGTGGTCGAGGTGGCGATCAAGCTCGACGCCACGATCGAGTGCGACGTGCGGGTGCACGCCATCACGGTCGTTATCGACGGCAAGGCGGTGCGGGCCGACCGCTACGCCCTCGTGACCCTCGGCCACGAGGGCACCGGACGGACGGAGCTGCGCACCGAGGCGTGGCAGGTGACCCGTGACGGCTCGCAGACCTACCGCGAGCTGGTCGACACCTGGTATGGCTCCGCAGAACGCAACGCGGACAACGACTTCGTAGGCGTCGCCGAGTGCCTTCAGCCCAGTGCCGAGCGGGCCGCCGAGTTGACCCCAGGTCTGTGGCTGGCGGAAAGCGAGCCCGGCAGCCGAACGCGGCGGGCGGCGCAGGCGGCTCTCGCCGTCGCCGCGTACTACTCCCGCGCACCCCACGCGGACGCGCTCGACTACGCCCTGGAGATCTACGGCGGGCACCTCCCCGCCACGCAGAACCTCGGGCCCACGAGGCTGATCACCAGCCTGCTGACCGACCTGCGGCACCTGGCCGAGGCGTACGAGATCCGATTGGAGTCCGAACCCGCGCCCAACGCCCAGCTGGCTAGAGACCTGCGCGCGCTGGTCTGCGCGATCGGTGACCAGCCGCACATCTTCTGGGTGCTGGGCACGACGTTCCAGGACATCGCGAACCAGGCGTTCGAGGCCTTCATGGATGACTGCACCACCGAGTGATCGTGGTGTGGGCGGGCGAGTTGCCCGCCCACACCAGTCTTCGCCTTGCGCAGCACCCCTTCCTGTCGCGCACCGGAGGACCACGTGGACAGCCTTTTCCCCGAGTACGCCCCAGCTCCCCGCCCGGTCGCCGCGCGGACGGAGCCGATGTTCGAGCTGGGGGCGGTCGACGCAGCGACCCCCGCGCCCGACTACGGCCAGGCCGTCGCGCCCGTCCGGGAGGCCCGCACCCCGGCCCTGCTCGACGTCGCGCTAGGACTGCCCGGCGAGAACGACACCGGCGAACTGGCGTTCCGGTTCACGGTCACCGACTGAGCAGCGCGAGGCCAGGCCCGATCAGACCGGATCAACCAGTTTGCCATCTATCTATGCTATAGTTCTTCTCGCCGATCCTGGTGTCGCGACCAGGACCGGTGAGACCGCGACAACCACACCCGAGCCGGAGAAAAACACAGATGACCATGATCAGGAACCTCGTCGTGCCGTTCACCCTGGCCATGCACGACCGAGGCGGACTGGAGCTGTTCGGCGGAGTCTGCCCGGACTGCGGCGAGGAGATCTTCGGACACTCCGAGCACTTCGCCGAGTACCACGCGGCGGATCACGTGTGCGACCCCGAGAACGTGCGGACCACGGCGGTGGTGTGGACCCACAACCCCGGCGAGGACATCAAGGTCCTGTGGGGACTGGACGCGCACAGCGAGATCATCACCGCCAACGCCATCGCGTGCAGCTACTGCCGCGAGCACGGCCCGTTCGGCGACCTGTGCCCCGGCCCCGTCGCGCACGCGCTGCGGCAACGGGACCAGGAGGTCCGGCTCCACGGGCATGCCGCGTCCGCCGCGCTGGTCCGCACGCCCGCCGCCTCCCCGCAGGACATGCTCCAGCTCGAAGTCCTGACGCGAATCCTGTGCGGGACTCTCCGCCTGGAGCACGTCCGCGCGGACCACGTGGTGCGCATCGTCCTGGGCGAGACCGGCACCCAGCACGTGGCCTACTGCTTCGAGTGCGCCACCGCGCGTCCTGGACGCGGCACCGCCGCCGAGGCCGTCCGTGACGCCGAGGCGCACCGCTGCGACCCGGCCCAGGTGCGGGCCGTCGCGGTGCTGTGGACGGAACTGGGCGACCTGGACGCGGTGATCGTGGCGAGCCGCGCCGAGCAGGCCGACGCGCCGGGCGAGCACGAGAAGGCGATCGCCGCGCTGGCCGACGAACTGCGCCCGCAGACGGGCGACGTCCTGCACATGGGCGTGTTCACCGTTCCGGCGGGCCTGTCCGAGGAACAGACGGTCACGGAGCTCGACGTCCGGCTGGAGCGCTTGCTCAACGCTTGACCGCGGGGACTGGCGCACGATCTGAGGCTGCACCGCCGGCGCGAACCGGCGGTGCGGCCCTCCTCTGTCACTTCACACCGTATCCCGCCTTCTGAACAGCGGTTTTGCGGAGTGCCTTATATATATGCTATTGTTTTTCTTGCCGGTCAGGGTGTCGCGACCCGGACCGGCGAGCACCGCGACAACTCACGAACCAAGGGACGAAGACGGCATGAACGAGAGCACCACCGGCGCCACCACCGCGGACCAGGAACCCGACCTGGTCCTGGAGCACACCAGCTCGCAGGGAACGACCCTGGAGGGCTCCCGCAGGGGCGACGGCGTCCTCGCCGCGCTGCGCGGCACCGGCGTCTACTGGAAGCCGACCCGCGACGGGCTGCTCTACATCCCGCACAGCCGGGACAAGGCCCCGAACCGGAACCGCATCGACCGCGCGGCACAGGCAGTGCGCGAGCTGGGTTTCACGGTCTCGGTGACGATCGACGCCACGCCGCGCGACGCCGCGACCGTGCGGGCCGACAAGCACGACGACGCCCTGCAGCGCGCCGAGCACCTCGACAGCAAGGCCGCGCGGCTGTCCGGCCACTCGACGGCCCTGCGCGACCGCGCCGACCAGATCTCCCAGCGGTTCGCCGGAGGACAACCGATCCTCGTCGGCCACCACAGCGCCCCGAAGGCGATGCGGGACCTGGAAAAGATCCACACGAAGAACGAGCAGGCACGCGAACTGGAGAAGGAGGCAGGTGTGGCGGCCGCCCAAGCTGACGCCGCCCGTCACACCGCCGAGAGCCTGGACAACCCCGTGGTCCTGGCCCGCCGCATCGACAAGCTGGAAGCCGACCTGCGCGGCATCGGACGCAAGATCAGCGGCAACGTCCGCAACCACCGCGACGGGCACGGCACGGTCTACATGCAGACCGTCACCAAGCCCGCCGAAGGGACCTGGCTTACCCAGCTCCACGAGCGCAAAACGCACGCCGAGGCCGAGCTCGCCCACGCCCGCGAGCTGTACGCCGAGCACGTGCGCGCGGGCCGCGCCTGGGGCGGCTCGCTCGCCGACATCAAGCCCGGCGACGTCGTGAAGACCGGCGTGCGGGGCGGCCCCGAGTGGTACCCGGTGCTGAAGGTCAACAGGTCCACGGTGACCGTGCAGGCCTACGGGTTCACCCTCAAGCGCAAGCACTACGAGATCCAGGACCACCGCTCCGCCACGGCGACGCCGAACGCGCCTGGGGCCTAGCCCGGAAAAGGAGTGAGGGGCCAGCACATCCGCTCTTGCGAGCGGGTTCGCGAGGCTGGCCCCTCCATGTTCCCGCGACAACCCAACCGCAACCGCAGCCGGATCAAGGAACGACCGGCATTCTACCGCCAGGAAGCCCCTGTGAACCTCATGCACCCGCCCGTCGGCGTGATGACGCCCGCGGCCGCCGGCCGGATCGTGCCGGTGCCCCGGTGAGGGACCGGCGCACCGCCTCCTGGTCCTGCGCCTGGCCGGCCACGACGTCGCCCAGGTCAGCGCCTGGACTGACCACGGCCTGATCCACGTCGAGCACGTGCACATGCTGTCCGCGCACCGCCGCCAGGGCTACGCCTCCCGGCTGCTGCAGGCCTTGTTCGCCCACTTCCCGGGCTGGACGTTCGCCTTGTGCGCGGCCGCGTTCGAGTTCCCCGGGCTCACCGCCGAACACCCGCCGCCGGACACCGAGGCGCTGACCGCCTGGTACACCCGGCTCGGCTTCCGCGAGGCCGACGACGGCCGCCTGCATCACACACCTGACCAGGGCATACGCCCGCTCGTGGCCTGAATTGCCCACTGATTATCATCTGTGCTATTGTTCTTCTTGCCGGTAAGGGTGTCGCGACCCGGATCGGCGAGAACCGCGACAACTCCACAGAGGGGAACAACGCTGATGATCGCAGCGGGAACCGTCCGGACCCAGGCCACGGCCGAAGTCGCCTACGTGCACTCGACCACGGTCACCGTGGCCGGACCGCAGGCCAGCCAGATCGACCTGCTCGGCTGGGGAACCAGCAGCCCGGTGGTCAGCCTCCAGCTCGGACCGGTGCTGTGCCGGGTGGCGCAGCCCCATCTGACGGTCAAGCACGTCACCGAGATCTGGCGGGGCTCGGCGGTGCTGGCCCGGCGGCTGCCCGCGCAGCTGCCCGCCAGGCTGGTCGGACGCCCGTCGATGGCACAGCACGTGGCCGGGGTGGTCCTCCACCTCGACGCGCTGCCGGGCCAGTCCTCCCGCCTGGTACCGCCCACCGTGCCCAACGGGCTGCCGCTCCTGGAGCTGAGGATCGGGCCGGTGATCTGGCTGGTACTCGACCAGGCCGCGTGGGCGTCCATGACCGACATCTGGGAAGACGCACTCGGGAAGGTGGCACCGCTGGCCTGAGCGGGATGGGGGACCTCGATCGAGGTCCCCCATCCACTCGGTCGCCCACATCAGCGCAGTTATCCACAGCCCAGCAGTTATCCACAGATCCACCAGGTGCCTCGCCTGGGCACGACGGAAGACAGCACCGTGAAGACACACGACCGCGCCACCGCCACGACACCACAGGAGACGCCGATGAACTCGCATCCCTGGCAGCTGCTCGACGAGCACGCCGCCGCGGCCCCGCAGGCCGGCCCCACCGCGCACGACCAGGCCCTCGCGGGGACCGGCGCCCTCACGGGGACCGGCGCGACGCTGGCATCGCCCTCGAGGACCGTCTACGCCGCCGGCCACGCCGCCACCGCGGCCGCGGCCATCGAGGAGGCCTTCGGCGCCGCGGAGCTGCGCGTGCTGACCTCGCCGGCGCCGTTCGTCCTCCTGGCCGGCGCCAGCCAGGAACTGCGATTCACCCCCGCGCCGGCCTCGGTCGAGCAGTCCCTCGGCATGCTTGCCGAACTGCGCCACGACCTGCTGACCGAGCTGCAGAGGGCCGGCCGATGATCCGCGCCGGCCGCGACGTCATCAACAAGGACACGATCGGACAGCTGCACGGGATGACCCCGGCGACCGCCGCCCGCCGCAAGCCCTGGTCCGCAGACGGACACCCCGCTCCCGTCTACAACCACAAGCTACGGCTGTGGGACCGCGAGCAGGCCGAGGCCCACGCCCTCGGCAAGCCGATCCCCACGCTGCCCGAAGTCGACTCACCCGACGACCTGCTCGACCTGTACGAGGCCGCGGCCCTGCTCGGCCTCAACAGCAACTCCTGGCGCACCGGCCGCTCCCGCGACACGTTCCCCCGCCCGGACGTCCCCGAAGACAAGCACGGCGCACCATTCTGGCTGCGCAGCACCGTCGAAGAGTTCGACCGCACCCGCAAGACCCGCAGCGGCTACAACCCCGCCGGCCGCCCCAAAGGCATCGCCCAAGCCCAGCGCGCCGACGCGGCCGAACTGGAGAAGAAGATCCGCGCCATCCTCGACGAGCACGCACACGCCGGCACCACACCACGTCAGATCGACATCGCCCAGCAACTGAACGTCAACGTCAGAACCGTGCGCAACCACCTGAAAGCCATCCACGAAGCGGACGCCGCCACGCCCAGGCCGCGCCAACACAGCACCAAGCCAGGAAGCGGCGGCGGTGCATGACGAACCGGATGCCGCGGGAACGGCCGCCGACCGAACCGTACGACTTCCTCGGCTGGGTCCCCGCGGCCGCCATCGCCGAGCAACTGAGAACGCCTCTGGAGCTGAACGAGGCTTTCCCCGTCGAGCCGGGGCAACGTAGGTCTCGCCCTCCAAGATCAGGAAGAGCGGATGCCTGCTGCCCAAGCACCTGGCCAGGTGCGGTCTCCTGGCTGGGGCTGGAGGTCGTGCCAGATGACATCCAACAAGCAGGGGCCCTCGCCTAGTCTGCGAGGGCCCCTGCTTTTGGCTCCCAACTAGACCTCGGATGCGTCGTGGTGGGCCTGCCGAAGCATCGATGTGGCCAGCATGAGGCTGATGAGCGCGTTGGTGCTGGTGTACTGCTGGGCGTAGACGGCGTGCGCGGAAGCGTGCCGGTTGAACTTGGCGGGGACGTCGGAGTGGCCGTCGAAGTTCTCGAGCGCGTTCAGAACCGGCAGGCAGGCGATCACGCGCGGAACGCAGTCCGGTCCTTCGGCGATCGTGTCCTTCACCGTCTTGTAGTACCCGTACTTGACGGGTTCGAGAACGGTGACGCGCAGGAGCGTGTCGATGATGCTGGCCGAGAGTGCCTGGGACGCGGCCAGATGGCCCGCTCGGTAGGCCGAGATGGCCTCCTCGACGTAGCCTGCGAGCTCATCGAACTCTCCTGACCGAGCCTGACTGACGGCGGCGGCGCAGTCATCGACGATGGCCGTGGCATGGGCGTTGAGCACGGTGAGCTGGTCGGCCTCGTCTGCGGCGAGCAGCACCTGCAGGATCTCCGCGCGCGGAACCCATGCGACCGGAATGCCGGAGGTCGCCGTGGCGATCACGGCGTCGAGCTGTTCGTCGGTGAGTCCCTTCCAGTTCGGTGGCCCTTCCTCCCTCATGATCTTCGTAGGCAGGTCGCGCAGCACCGAGGCCAAGGCGCTCAAAGTTTGAGCGACGTTCTGTGCCCACGCGTCGCTGACCAGCTTGGCGTTCGAGATGGTCACGGCTAGAACGCCGAAGATCGGTCGCACGTTGGCGAGAGCGTCGAGCGCGCCACCGGCAGACTCCACCATCTGCACCAAGCGGGGAACGAGCACGTCACGGAAGTGCTGTAGTGCCTGCTGGACGTCCTCCTCGCTCATGTCCCCGGTGACGGCCCGCAGCTCGTCGAGCGTGTGAATGTGCGAATGGGGCTGGCCAAGGGTGTAGGTGGATGCTGCGGACCCGACATCGCGCCCGCCGGTCTCGTCGTCTGGGCGGGCGGCCAGCCCGTGGGACCGGTTGCCCGGCACCCCCGCGGTTGGCTGCACATCGTCGCTGGGCAATGGCGTCTCCTGATAAGTCCAAGCAACGGCAGGACCAGTTCACCCGAGCACAGGACGCGTCAGGCAACAGGGACTGGCGTTCGATCGGCGTCATGTGACGCGTCATATGACGCGTCCTGTAGGGCCTTCACCAGGGAGAAGGCAAGTCGGCTTCCGCGAGCCGATCGGCGTGCTGCAAGGTCGCCAGTTCGAGCATCATCCGGTCTTTCGCCGTTGGATCGTGGGCGATGTTGCTGTCGTGCAGGGCCTGGCGCAGCTTCTTGAGGTTCCTCGTCCGTGCCCGTGAGGCCTTCGGTCCGGTGGGGGTGGCTTGCACGGCGATCGCGAGGTGCGCGGCTCGCAGTGCCGCTCGGTCACGGGTGCGGGCCAGCGCGTCGCGCGCGTCGTCTCCCAGGCCCAGCAGCGACAGCATGCGTTCGCGTATCTCGCGGGCTACCTGGGCCCACACCCCCCGCAGTTCGATCTTGTGCGATCGGGCGTCGAGGCCCAGTGCGAGGTGCAGGGCGGTCATGGCCAGCACGGGGCCGAAGATGACGCGGCCCAGACCGGCCGTGATGCTCGGGGACACGGCGAACGCCGCGAACGCCGCGAACAGGGAGATCAGCCACGCCACGGTCCGGGCCGACCCGGCGTCGCCGGAGCGCAGCACGTTCGCGCGCATCGCGATCGCGCACCCCACCAGGAGGATCTCCACGCCGGCGAACACCGCCAGGCGTTCGAGGTCCAGCGGGATGGGTGGCAGGCCCAGCGGCGGGTGGTTCCACGACAGCACGAACCCGGAGATCCCGAGCGCCTCGCCCACGAACTTGTAGGACGTCAGCGCGGAAACCGCCGTGCCAACGAGCGCGCCGAGGTAGAACACGGGGACTGCGGCGCGGCGCGTCCGCCGTATCGACGCCAGGTCTGCCATGGACGCCTCGCCCGCCGGCGCACCTGAACCGGCTGCGTCAGGTGACGCGTCGCCTGACGCAGCCGGTACCGGGACCGGCGTCTGGTCGGCGTCAGGTCCTGACACCTCGCGAACCTGCTTCGTCGTATGACGAACCGTGGGGATGGCCGTCCCGTCACCTGACGCGTCTGATGACGGGGCCAGCGTTCGACCGGCGCGACCTGACGCGTCAGGTTCTTTCGCCAACGCGCCTGCGGTGGCCAGTGGATACGGGCGTGGCGCGGCACGCTCCCCGTTCGGCTGCTGGACTCCCTGCCCGGCGACCAACGGCCACTCCTGTGTGTTCTCGTCTCCTTGCTCGACCTGTCTGAGCGCGGCTTCGAGTTGCGGCGTCAGCAGGATGTTGCCGCTGGTGTCCGTAACGCCGTTCTCAGCTCGCCAGGCATTGACCACGGGACTGGCGTAGGTACGGGCGGGAGGTTGCTGGCCGTGGTCCGTCAGCCACGCCCGAACCTCTTCCACCGTCGCGCCCCGAGGCATGTTCTCCAAGGCGTAGTTGATCATGTCGCGCTTGGTCTTAATGCGCGCCAGCGCCTGGTGGTGCCGATCACCGGTGTCGCTGGAGGAACGCGTACTGATCTCGTCCGTGCTCACCAGACGACTCCGTTCCGTGTCTTGGCCGAGTGGGCAAGCGGGCAATGGTGGCACGCCAGTCCCTCGCGCCAGCACCCGACCTGACGCGTACCTGACGCGTCAGGTCGGGTGGTTCGTGCGTCATCAGACGCCGCGGTTGACGTTCGCCCATTCCTCCTGGACCTGAGCGATGTGCGCGTGCCAATTCCGCTGGCACGCGGTGATCGACACGTACGGGTCGCCGCCGAGGTGCCACAGCACGTCGATCACCTGATAGCTGCGGTGCGGATCGAAGCTGACCAGCTCGCCGACGCGCGGCACCAGGAGGTCGACGTTCTCGACCTCCTGGTGCTCGATCTCTCCGTTGTCGCCGTGCAGGGTGAACAAGAGCTGGATCACGCAGGGTCCTTCCGGTTGAGATCTGGGGCTGGGTAGGCAGGATGCTCAGAACCTGGCCGCAGCGTCCGTCACGACGCAGGTCCGCCTGGGCCGACGGCGAACGACGGGCCGGAGGTTCGTGTGGCTGTTCGAGGAACCCGTCCCGAGTGCGTCGGCGGTCACACTTCCTCGAAGCGCTGCCGGCCGAAGTCGGCAACCATCCGCACGCTGCCGGTCGGACCGAAGCGGCACTTGTCGATGTCGAAGTCCACCAGGCCCGTCGCGACCGGCTTGCCCTGCTCGTCCTCGTCGACCACCTTGTTGAGCAGGACGACCATCGAGCCGAACCGCTCCAGCGCGCCGGATCCGAACATGTCGGTCATTTGCAGTTTGCGTTCCGCGAGGGCGGCCCCACGGTTGGGCTGGACCAGGGCGACTACGGGCACGCAGAGTTCCTTGGCCATGTCGTCGAGCTCGCCCACCACGTACTCGATGCGCTCGCGCTCGGGCATACGCGGGTCGTCGGCCTTGATGAGCTGGACGTAGTCGATGCCGATCAGGTCGCACCCGTGCCGCCTGACGTCGATACGGGCCTGGGCACGCAGCTGGGAGGCGGTCAGACGGGGGTCGTGAATGTGCACGCGCCGGCCGATACGAGCCAGGGCCTTGTTCACGGCGTCCCGCGTCTCGACAAGCAGGTCCAGCTTGGGCCGCATCATCTCGCTCATCGGCACGCGCGCGGCGGTCGACAAAAACCGTCGGGCCAGGTCGGACCGGACCATCTCCAACGAGAACATGCTGACGTTGCGTTCACGTTCGGCGGCGTCGGCTGCAATACATTGCAGCGCAACGGTTTTGCCCGCGCCCGGCATACCCGCGAAGAAGTAGCACGCCCGGCCGCGCCAACCGCCGCCGAGGTGCTCGGCGTTGAGCTTGGGCCAGGGACTGGGCACCACGGGCAGGCCGAGCTCGGCTTCCTCCTGGGCCTGGGCCCAGGCGTCCAGCAGGGTCGAGGGCCGGTCGATCGTGCCAACGCTGGTGTCGATCGAGCCCAGGATCTCGATCGCCTTGTCGACGTCGCCGTCGCGCAGGCGCTGGTAGGAGGCGGTGAGCACTTGCTCGGTGAGACGATGCCGGTGTCCTTCGGCGATGATCTCGACCAGCGTCTCGGGTGAGCCGGGCAGCAGCGACAGGCTCAGGTCGGCCAGCTGCGAAACGAACTCCTCGGCACCGGGCCGGTCACGCAGGTGCCAGGCCACGGCGGGCACGTCGCCGTCCAGGCCGGCCTCGGCCCGCTCGACCAGGTATTCCCACACCTCCTGGTGGCGCAGGCCGGTGAAGTAGCCGGCGGGCAGCTCCAGCACTTCACGCGACATCGCCAGCGGGGTCTTGAGCATCATTGCCAGCAGGATCAGTTCCTGCCTGCGGGTATCGCGGCTGACGGGCTCCTCGGCTTCGGCGAACACGTCGAGCACCGTCGTAGCGGCGGGAGCAGCGGTCTTAGCCATGGTGAGCAGGCCTTTCGTGCTGGGCAACGAGGGCATGGCGGGGAAGATCCGCGGCTACTGGACGTTGGCCGCCGACAACGCGGTGAGCAGGGCGTCACGACGGGCCTCGATGAACTCGCGTGCCGCCCTCGGGACGATGACCTGCACGTACTCCAGCGCACCCGCGGCGCCCCGCTCTGGCGCACGCCACTCGCGAGTGCCAAGAAGCTGATCGGCGCGTTCGGCGCCGGACTCCCCCGCCGCCAGCAGCCGCTCCACCTCGGCCTCTCCGGGCGCTAGAGCCCGGCCTCGCGGGTTGCTTCCCTCCCTAACGCCGTTCGAGCCGTCAGCGGGCCACTCAGGGCCAGCAACGCCGGTCTGATGATCATTGCCAGACGGGGTGGACTGGCCCCGCCACGGCAGGGTGTCCTGCTCCAGCGGCTCGGCCTGGATGCGCTGCGTCCACTCGGCCAGCTTCGACCCGAACGCCCTGACCAGGTAGACCACGCCGTTGGCCTCGGGCAGCGCCAGACACGCGATCTCGGTCGCCTCGGCCAGCGTGATCTTGCCGCTGGTGATCGCCGCGCACATGGCCGCCTCGATGGCGGAGGCGTCGTTGCGGTTCAGGACGAAGTTCGGCTTGTTCTTGATCCGCTTCCACGCCGCCCAGTCCAGCCGCCGAATCACCGTGCGCACCTCGGTCGCCAGGCGTTCGTCTTTGCCCGTGGCGGGCGGCATCGCCGCTCCGCCCGGCACGGGCATCGATCCTTCGATCTCTCCTTCTCCGAAGGAGATCGAAGATCGATCAATCTGAGTGAAGGTGCCAGATCCGGCATGTTCGGTGTGACCTGCGGTTTCGCTGATCAACATGCCAGATCCGGCACCTTGGTCGTTACCGAAGGTGCCAGATCCGGCATGTTCGGTGTGACCTGCGGTTTCGCTGATCAACATGCCAGATCCGGCACCTTGGTCGTTACCGAAGGTGCCAGATCCGGCATGTTCGGTGTGACCTGCGGTTTCGCTGACGAACAGGTCTCCCTGCGGCAGGCGGTCGGGATCGTCCATGGCCCGCTGAAGTTCGGCGTGGGTTTGCGGACCCACGTACCCCAGCGGCGGCTTCGTGAACACCGTGAACGTGTCGTACCCGCGGCCGCGCCCCGGTACGGCGTAGTGCCGGCGGATGCGCAGGAAGCCGATCGACTCGAGGTAGTCGAAGATCCACCTGGCCTTCGAGGCATCGGAGATCCCGCAGCGACGGGCGATCTTGTCGCGGTTCAGCGGGGCGTTCGCCTCGCCCTCGGTTCGGAGCCGGTCCGCGATCAGGGCCTGAACCGCCGGGAAGATCGCGTTGGCGAGCGTGTCGGTGATCGGCAGGACCTGGCCCTTGTTGCGGCCGCTGTCCATCCTGCGCTCGGGCGGCATCAGACGGACGCACGCGGTGATCCAGAACGGCACCGACACGTCGGAAGGCGAGTCGCCAGCACCCGAGCGAATCGGAGTGCTTCCAAACTGCTTGTCCACGTTCATCAGGCAGCACCCGGCGTGCCGTAGTGCGTGCTGGCCTCGGCGAGGTTGCGAGGGCCGGTGAACCCGAGCGGCGGGGTGGAACGGAAGCGGATGCAGTCCTCGCGCATCTCAACGAAGCCGATCGAAGCCAGCTCACCGAGCGCGGTGAAGAAGTTCCCGTGGATGATCGTCGAGGCGACGTCAGGAACAAGCGGTGACCGGCTGTGGCCGTCTACACGCTCAGCTGCGGCGACGATCAACGGCACCAAACAGCGGGCCGGCGCCGAGAGCTCCGGATGCAGCATCGGCCACAGCGGAACCGAGACCGAATTGGACCACTGACCTGCAACTACTTCGATCGGACGACGACCGTCGTCCGATGGGTGGTGCCTCATGCGTCATAGCTCCGTTCTTGTGACGCACGAGGGAAGCTGTCGCGAACCGCGGCTCAGGTGTCGTACCCTGCTGGTGAACGTGCGGGTTCACGAGGGCAGCTCCCTCGTGCTCGTCCTGCCAGACACAGGCCGGGAGTTGGCGCTCCTGGCCTGTGGCATTTCTAGGCGCTGATACTCCCCCTGCTTAGGGAGTTCATGCACCACCTACCTGCTCGGCGTGTCGGCCTCGGCCACCAGTTCGCGAGCTGCCTCAACCTTCTTGCGGCGAGCCTGCTCCGCGAGTTCTGGGTTGTGGCGCTTCCAGGCGTCTGGGTCTTCACCCATGAGTCCCGACTGCATCAACCTGCGGTATTCGGCGAGGGTTTCCTCTCGCGAGCTCTTGACGCGTGCCGAATCCCAGTCAACTTCGAAATTGACGGGACGCCCAGGCCTCGCACCATTCCAGCGAGTAGGTACGCGGTGCGGGTCGACAAACACAACGGAGGCGTCATCGGACTTCTTATTGCGCGGGTACTTTTCGCCTGTTGGATCGGCCTCTTCTAGCTCTCGAACGATTGCGAGCAGAGCCGAGGGTCCGTCTTGCTCTAGGGTGTTCAGAACCCTGGGCCACGATCGAGAACTGAACAGATCGACGATGCGCGCGGCGCCATCGGTCATTGCCGCGAGGCGGACTACATTTCGGAGTGGCAAGCTGCCCGTGATGGATTCTTCCGCAACGGATGGATCCGCTGCGGAAATGAAGTAGCCGCCTGGAACGTTGCGTGCGCCGAGTTCGGCGTGCTTCATTCGAAGCATCGCCTCATATTTTTCCTGAGTTCCGATCGCGAATCCGTCGGCGATCTTCCGCTCGTGACTTCCGGTCTTGCTGACGCGGTCGTCAGAAAGAACCTGAACCTCCAGGTCCGACATTTCGAGGACAAGTGAAACGTCGCCAAGTACCAGGTATTGAAGCGAACCTTCACTGAATCGAATTATGCCAACGGCAGCTGAAGGGGTGCCCGGATGGGTAAGGTCGCAGGTTTCTTCGTGCAGGGCCGCAACCGCCCCGATTGCGTCTGCGAGTACCACTTTCAGGGGTCGTGAGTGACTACCAGCACCGTCGAGAATTGCGGTTCCCAGCTTACGCGCATACCACGAAACGCCATGGCTGCATCCGGTTTCAGTGCGGATCGTTGCGCCATCCAGGATGACGATGACGTCGGACGTTGCCGCAAGCCAGTCCTCGTTCTGGTCTCCTGCTTTGCTGGGAGACGTGTGGCTGGTGAAGTACATTTCCGAAACTCCTCGCATTACTAAACCGTGTAGATCGGCGTAACCTGCTGGGTGGCGGTTATTTCACGGGTGTCAGGGTGGTAGTCGCACCTGATTAGCGTAGAGAACCGCTTCTTTTTGACCTCGTCATACAGGTCGTCGATGTTGTCGACCAGGAACTGGGCGGCTCCTCTTGTGCCCATGGCGTGAATGCCAGCCAAGTACAAGAATGTCCCTTGTCCGTCCGGTCGTGGGAGTCGGCCGATGTATGCGTAGTCAGCAGCTTCGCCCGAATCGCTAGGAGAGCGGTATTCGATGCCGCTTGCGTTATCTCGCAAGTACCAGCCCTGGGCGCCACTCTCGAAGGCCAGGCTCTGATCTGATTCGAGCACCTGTCCGACGAGAGGCAAAAGGCGAGGGCTTGTCATCACGATTAGATTAGGTCGATTCAGGCGCACTATCCCAGGCGGAGGGATCAGCTCGTATTCGGCCTCAAGGCCAAAGGATGATGCAAGCTTGTCAAGTGCCTTGTAGGCGGAGAGTGCCTCTGCGGAGATTACGGCGCTCGGATTGACTTTTTGTCCCTCTTGCTTTCCGCCGATGGCGACGGTTATTTTGCCGCTTCCGAGAAAAGCGCGCTGAGGTCGAGGGCCGTGGGAAATGATTTGGCCAACTCGCGACCTGGAAAGATCGATCAATTTTCCTATGTCGACCTGGCTCTTGCCTTTAGCGGTTAGGGCTTCGGCCGCTTCGCGGCGAATTCGCGCCGCTTCCGAGCCGAAACTCGCGAATTCGCTGACAAGGTGGTGTGCCTGGATCAGCCGCTGCTCGGGGTCAGCGGTCGCCTCCACCTGTTCAAGTGCGGCCCGTGCGTCCATGGCGAACAGTCTTGCTCGTCAAGGCCCCTTGCGCAAGTCCGATCGGCAAGGGGTCTTGACAGCTTTGGGGGGATAGACCTAGCTTCGATCCGGTAAGCGCAAGACCCCTTGCGTAAGGGTTCTTGCGGAAGGGCCCCGGCGGTAGCAGCCGCCGAGGCCCAGACACCGGATCACTCAGGGAGACCCGATGGACGCCATCATCGCAGCTCAGGACGTCGGCGTGTCGGCCGCGGTGCCGCTGGTGCACCTGCAGGTGCTCGACAAGGAGACGTTGCAGGCCTTGGACGGCGTGTTCCTCCTGTACGACGCCGAGCTCGACGACGACGCTCTCCTGCGCACCGCGCACGCCGAACTGCTGCTCGCCCAGGCCACCGGCCAGCGCGTGCTCGGCTCCACCGCCCCGATCAGCACCGACGCCCCGGCCAGCAACGACGAGGTCGTGCTGGAGGTGGCGGCGTGAAGAACTGGCAGAGCAACGGCGCGTGCACGAGGCCGGGTGTCGACCCCGAACTGCACTTCCCTCTTACGTCCCAGCGCGGCCGGTTGACCTCGCCGAGCGCGATTGCCCAGGCCGCCAAGGCGATCCGCATGTGCAACGGCTGCCCGGTTCTGGCTCCTTGTCGTGAGTGGGGCATGACCCAGAGCGACGGCATCTGGGGTGGGCTGACCGTGCAGGACCGCGAGGCGATTCGCGAGGGCGAGAAGCGCAAGAAGTCCAAGAAGTGCAAGAAGTCCGAGCCCCTGGTGCCCGCTGTGGCGTCGGCACAGCCCGAGCACCTTCAGCTCTCGGTGCCCGCCGTGACGTCGGCATCGAGGAACCGGAAGTCGGTCGACGAGCTGCTCGCGGAGATCGCCGAAGAGCGGCGCGAGGCGGCGGAGCTCCGCGAGACGGCGGAGATCGTCGAGGAACACCCCGTGGCGCCGGTCCTCGCCGTGTTCAGGCCGGCCGTGGAGCTCGACCAGGACGAGTGGGTCGCGCAGTACATCGCCGCCACCAGCGACACCGACGACCTGTTCGCGAAGGGGGCGTGACCCCGATGACCGCCGCGAACAAGACGCCAGGATTCGACGACGACGGCGATGAGATCGGCCGCGAGGCAGCCCGCGGCGTGCACGAGATCGAGCAGCACCTTCTGCAGACCGAGCGCCTGATCCGCATGGACGCCGTGCACCCCGAGTCCTGCGTGCACCAGGGGCAGACGCCGGCCAAGTCGAACGCCAACGAGCTCGGCGCGGACCTGTCCGTCGACGACGAGCTGGACGCGCCGCTTCCTCCGGCCGCGTACGGCCTCACCGACACGGTGGTCGACCTGGAGATCGAGGTCGCGGAGGGCGAGCGCCTCAAGGCTCTCTACGCCCGGCGCGTCGCGCTGGACTTGGACAGCCGGAAGGTTCTCGAGAAGCGGCTCGCCGGCCAGGAGGCCGAGAAGCTGCACGTCCTCAACCAGCTCCCCGCTGTCCGTGCCCTGCAGGCCGCCACCGCGCTGCGCGTGTTCACCATCGCCGCCCTGGTCTCCCTGACGCTCGCGCTGGCCTGGTCCACGTTCGGCGTGCACGGATTCGCGGCCGGTGACGCGGCGGCCTGGACGCTGGACTGGATCAGCGGCTGGTTCGTCGAACCCTTCCTGAGCCTGGGCCTGCTCTCGATCGTCGGCGCGAAGGCGTTCCTGGCGATCCGCGGGCACCACGTCCGCTCGCGGACCCTCAACCGGATCGAGGGCGTGTTCCTCCTGCTGACTCTCGGGATGAACATTTACCCGACCCTGCCCGCGCCAGTCGGCCGTGCGGTCAAGTTCGAGATCTCGGACCTCGTGCTGCACTCACTCGGCCCGATCGTGGCCGTCTCCATCGTCCGGGCGCTGCCGATTCTGTGGGAGGAGTTCTCCCGCCTCAACCACGCCATCGCGAGTGACGCCCACCAGGCCGTCAAGCCGGAGATCAGGCACGACACCGCCACCAGCGCTACGGCCGAGGCCGGGTACGGGCCGGTCGAGGACGCGTTCGAGGCGCGGGTGACCGAGTTGACCGAGCAGGCTCGGCGCTTGATCAGTCAGGGATCGCTGGCCGCCGACGCCAAGGCCTACAAGATCCGCGCGGCGCTCGAAGTTGGCATGAACTACGCCATCGCCGTCCGCGCCCGCCTCGACCGGGACGCGTGATCGAGATGCTGACCGTGACCCTGCCTGACGGCCGCAGCGCGATCGCCCGCGACGTTGTCGACGGCCTGCCCGCGTTCGGCTGGAACTCGTCCCCGGCCGGCCTTCTCACTCGCCGTCAGCTCGCCGACGAACGCCTGCGCCCGGTCGGCGACCCGGTCGCCCTGCTGATCTGGGGCCGCGCCCGCGCCACGGGCCGTCCCTACCGCCGCTGGGCAGCCCTGTTCCCCGTCGAACAGGCCTGCGAGAAGCGGCCGTGCACACCCGGCATGAGGGCCGCGATCGATGCAGCGCTCGCGGCCCGCCGGGTGTGCCAGATCTGCGGCCCGGTCGACCACTACGTCCGCACCGGCCTGTGCGGCCCCTGCTACAGCGTCGCCGGACCGTCCAAACCGAACAGTTGACCGCCTGACTGACCACGTGACACCCCGTTCGACAAGGAGAAACCCCATGACGATCACCAACGTTGACTCCCGCGCCAGCCGATTGACCGGCAAGCGGACCGCCCAGGAGATGGAGCAGGCCACTCGCTGCTGGACCGCCGCACGTGCCCTGCTGGACGAGGCCAAGGACGCGCAGGTGACCCGCGCCGCCCACTGCTCGGCCGTCGCGAACGGCTGGTTGGCGCTGGCCGAACTGGTGCTCAGCTACGGCGTGCCACAGGGCGGCGACGTCGAGGCCTGCGACAAGCAGCTGGTCAAGGCCGCCGCTGAGGACGAGTTCTTCAGCAGCGCGCTCCGCGAAAAGGCGCTGGAAAGCGCCCGTGCGTACCGCCGCGCCGCCCGGATCGCCGCCCAGATCGCCGCCGCGCAGCCCGCCTGAACAGCGTGAAGCACGTCCCACCAACTTCAGAACGCTCCCACTCCGAAGAGGACAGCCCCGTCAAGACGGGCTGGGAGCACGACGACCCGATGAGCAGGACCGGTCACCACTGACGGACCCCCACTATCGCCGGTCTTGTCCTTTGAGAACTACATAGCGTGTATGCGGCGCAGCGCCGCCGTCCTCTTGGCCAGCCGAAGCCCCATTGCTCGGATTGCTGGTGCATGACGGTCCGCGCTGCTTGCTTCAACGATCCGTTGAATGCCGCTCGCTCCACCCATCTGTTGACGTGTCCAAATAGGTGGAGCGGGAGGGAAGCAACGGCTCCGCTAATTCAGTGCCGTTCGTATTAGTTCAAGCAGAAGATCAGAAAAGGAAAATGCATGGCGTTGTCCAGGAGCGACTATCCGTACATGGACTCTCTCGGCGAGATGGCCGAACTCGCAAGCAAAGGACACTTCGCAACTCTCGCCGTTGACCTCGCCCGCCAGATTTACGGCGAGGACCTTCCTGACGAGCAGCTCCAAGGGCTGCTTACGGCCCGGCTCGACACGCTCGCAGCGCCCGGCAACAAGGCTGTTCCCTCGACCATGCCGAAGCGCTTTCCACGCCACTGCCCGTAGATCAACCAGGCTAAGGCCGACTGGAAACTGACAACTGGAAAGCCGCAGCTGGAAGAGCCGATCTTGACCCTTACGCGCTCGCGCGCGGTGCGCGCGTGAGAGCCGAGCCTAGCAAGCCCTTCCAGTTGTCAGTTCCCAGGGGTCCCCACGCGCCACCTCGGCCCCTCCCCCGGCTGCCTGCGGGAGGCCTGAAAAGTCACCAAAAAATTCGCACAACAACGCCTCCCGGCGTTCACCGAAAGAGGTATGAAAATGAGTTGGCTTATGCTTCTCGCCGCCGGTGGGGCACTCATCATGATCCACCGCAAGTGGAAGAAGTGGAAGAAGTGGTGGGTAGTCGCCATCTTGACCGCCCTGACCTCGGCGTTCTTTGCTGACACGTCACTCGGCAGCAAGGCAGCCCAGCTGCTGAGCAAAATTCTTTCCTGGCCTGCCGGAAAGGCGGAAGTGCCCACCGCGTCTATTGCCGCGGTGCTGACACTCCTCGTCCTGGCAGGCATCATCTACGCGTTGCGGGACAAATCAACGGACCGTCCCGAAATCATCGCCATGTTTTTCCTGCCGCTGCTGTTCATCATTTCAAGCGGTCCTGTTGCGGACGGCGGGGCGACGCTGACCGAGGCTTTTCGGGGGTACGGCTCACAAGGCCTCGGCTACCTCATCGGTGCCTGATCACGTGGCAGGTCACCGCACCAGCCGTGCCGAGCGGGTCAGGGCCTTGCGCACCCGCTTCCACCACCGAGTAGCGACCAGCCGCGGCGACCTCGACCGGCTCGCCGCGGCGGTCGACTACCTCCGCACCGCGCTCGCCCGCACCCCCGAAGAACAGCGCGACCCCGTCGTTACCGCCGTTGTCGCCGACCTCGTCGTCCAGGCGGAAGCGCTGCTCACCCGCTACCAGGAAGGCCCACGCCGATGACCCACCCGCCCGCCACCGAACCCATGACCGAGCCCGCCGCCGACACGACCACGGCGGCCACCTCGAGCACGGCGCCCACCTCGACCAACGCCCCCGGCTCGGCCGCCGATGAGACCCTCGGTGCCCGATCCGCACCCGTCACGCTCACCGAACACACCCACGCCGTCGCCGACCAGCTGCGCGCCGCCTGGACACCGCCCGACGTATGGCGAACGGGGCTTCCACCTCTACGAGAGATCTGGGAGCACGAGCTGCGCGGCACGCACGTGCCTGACGACCCCCGCGCCCGCGCGGTCGCCAAGGCCGGCGCTGCGGTCCGGTTCCCGGTCCTGGCGCTCCTGTACTGGCTGGCCTGGGTGTGGCGCAGCAACTCCCGCGTCGTGGTGGCCGGCGCCTTCGTCATCTCGTTCCTGCTGTTCCTCACCTGACAAACCGATCCCGGAAGGAGGTCGCCGTGTTCCTGCTCTGCCTGTTCGCGGCCTACCTGATCGTGCGGCTGTGGGAAGACACCACCGCCACGATCCGCCGCGAACCACCCCCACGACACGCCTACCGCATGGCCAAACTCGCCGCCCGTGACGCCACCGACCGACCCGCCCCCACGAGCAAGTTCCGCCGGTACGCCACCGGCCTGCTCGACGACGCATGGGACAGCGCGCACCACAAGCGCGAGCTGATGGCCGATCACCGCGCGGACAAACGAGCCCGAAAGGCCGCCGCCAAGATCGCCAAGGAACGCGGCGAATGGGCAGCCGAGGACGGCACGCCCCCGGACCCGGCCGGGTTCGACGCCGTCGCCCCGGAGGTCGCCCCGGCAGAGGAAGCGCCCACCGCGCCTCCCACGCCAGCCCCGTTCGGATCGGCTGGCACGTCGATCCCGGCCGAGCCACCGCTCCCAGCCAGGGCAACCGGCCCGACGAGCCCCGTCCCCGGCAGCACGCCCCGCAGCTCGGTGGATCCGGGATCGGTCGCGTTCGAATGGACCGCGACCGTTCCAGAGCTATCGGACCTGCCCGACGACGTGCCGCCCGTGTTCCGCAAGCCCTATGGCCGGGCGACCAGAGACCTGGCCGAGGACCTCACCCGTCGCTGCCGGCTCGTGCCAGAGGAAGCCTCCTTCAAGGGCTACGACGAACTGGCCACGATGAGCACCGAACAGCGCGAACTCGCACAGCGCTGGTCGGACTCCCTGGCCACTGGCTGTTCGACCTGGTCAATGTCCACCGCAGACTGGATGGCGCTGCCGCTGCCAGTGCGGGTCGACCTGCTCGATGACATCCGGCGCAGCCCCACCGCCTCGATCATCACCGCGCCTGGAGAGGAAGACGTCGAGGCCCTCGCACTACTGGCCCGACGCCACGGCGGCCACCTCGACCCCTCCGAGATCTACAGCGCGCTGGAAGACCTTCCCCCCGCCGCGCGGGAACGGGTGCTGGAAGCCCAGGCCAGGCGCCAGGCCGAACGCACCGCCGCCGAAGCGACAGCCACCACCAGCACTGAGACGGCGACGAGCGACAGCACCGACCCGGCCGTCTTCAGCTCCGCCGACACCGACGCGCCGCGCGAGGAGCTGACCGGCAACGACCCCGCCGCCAGCACCTCGGACGACACCATCACGGAGGAATCCACGACCGAAACCAGCAACGTCATCCCGATCCGCCGTTCCCAGCCCACCACCACTCCCGCGATTCCGATCCGAATGGAGCTCCCCATGACGTCCACCGAGATCACCGGCCTCGAATCCGCCATCACCTACGCCGGTCAGATGCAGGACTTCTGCACGAGCACCTTCGAGCAGATCTCCGCCGCCGTGCCGAACGGCGACGAGGCCGCGGCCTCGTGCGAGCTGGCCCACGCCAACCTCGTCAACGGAGGCGTCACCGGTCAGGCCCTGACCGACATCGCCTCGGTCCAGGAACAGGTGGTCGGTGCCGCCCGCGAGCTGGAGGCGGCACTCGCGAAGTACGAACTGGCCGCCGCAGGGGCGTCCTCGCTCAAGTCGACGCTGGAGAGCCACCGCACCGTCCAGGACGCCTACAACGCGACCCCGGACGCAGGCAACAAGGAGTTCGTGACCACCCACTAGGCCCGTAGGGCTTCGGTGCCGCGCATCCGGTTCTCCCGGCCGGATGCGCGGACGCCGTGGCCGATGCGAGCCCTCAACCGACGTCGACCCCGCCCAGCCCCACCCCCCGCATCCGGCCAGAAAGGAACCCCTCATGCCCACGACCCCCGTGACCGAGCCGACCACCACGTCCCCGGTCCCTGGGGGCGCACTTCCCGACAACGCCTCCGCCGACCGCACCCCCATCGCCCACCCGAGCTGGACGGACCTTCTGGTCGAGGCCGAGCGCCTCAACCGCGCCCAGCTCATGCCGCACTACCTCTGCGCCACCCTGCTCGCCCTGGCCGAAATCATCCACTCGATGTCGGCCCAGGCCGAAGCCACGGGCGCCGCCGCGCTGCTGGCCGGAAGCGCCTGCGCGGTTGGCGGCACCATCGGGTTCCTGCTGATGCGCCGCCGGCACGAGTGGATGCAGGCCTGGGCGCTGTGGGCGGGACTGGTCAGCGCAGCCACCGCGCTGTGGATGGTGGTTGCCGTGCTTGGCGGCGTCACCTGGGGCACCCTCACCGCGGCTCTGGCCGTCGACACCGCCGCCGGTGCCCGCTGGTGGGCACGCCACCGCCACGGCCGGCGCCCGCAGACGCCGGCCGCCCCCGGCGTCGACCAGGACGAGGAGGCCTCACCGATCGGTGAGGCCGAGCTGGCCCGCTTCGCCCGGCTGTGGGCCGAGAACATCGGCAGCACCAACGGTGTTGTTCCGGGCTCGGTGCTCGTGCCGGTCGGAGCGTTCGAGCACGGTGTCGAGTACACGGTGCAGCTCGTGCCCGGCAAGCAGGACCTCGACATGGTCTTGGGTGCCCTCAGCAAGATCGCCTCCGGTCTCCGCTGGACCAAGCAGCAGCTGGTGGTCGAGGCTCTTCCCTCGGTCGACGCCAGCTCCAACATGGACTCGTCCAAGCTGCGCCTGCGCGTCGTGCTCCGGTCGCCGATCAAGCAGGACGTCTACTTCCGCGGCCCGCGCTACGACAACGGCAACATCACGCTCGGCCCGTACGCGGACGGCGTCGGTGAAGCGATCTGGAGGCTCTACGGCCGCGACTCGATGTGGGGCGGCATGGTCATCGGCGGCACCGGCTCCGGCAAGTCTCGCCTGCTGGAGCTGATCGGCCTGGTGGCGCTGTGGACCGGCCTGACCTACGTCATCCACGTCGACGGCCAGGACGGCATCAGCTGCCCGACGCTGTGGAAGCACGCCCACGAGCGCTACCGCAGCGACGAGGTCGACACCGTGCTGGCTCGGTTGGATGCGTTCAAGACCCACCGCCAGCGCAACTCGCGCACGCCCGCGCCGGCCGATGTCGGCACCGCCGACTACGACGAGGACGAGGAGGAGGAGAAAGGCGGATTCACCCCCAGCCCGGACTACCCCGGCATCCTCGTGATCGTCGACGAAGCCCACGTCGTGATCACCAGGGACAACGCCGATCAGTGGGCGGCCCTGGCCCGCGAGGCCCGCAAGACCGGCATCGCGATCATCATGGGTGACCAGGATGGCAGCTTGGAGACCTTCCTCAAGAGCGTGCTGCGCGGCTCCCTGCGCGCGGGCAACGCGGTCGGACTCAAGACCGACGAGCGCGCCCAGGGGCAGATCGTCAGCAACGGCAGGTTCAACCTCACCGACCTGCCCGCCATCCCCGGCTACGGCTACACGCTCGGAGCCGAGGCCCGGCAGGCTCCCTACCGCAACGAGTTCCTGCCGTCCGCGAAGAACAAGCGCGAGATGGCCGAAGCCGGTGCACCGCTGCCGGACGACGTGCTCACGGTCGGCCAGTGGTACCGGCAGGCTCGTGATCACCGCGTCGAGACCCTCGACGCCGCCACGCTGGCCGCCGGTGACGCAGCCGCAGCCCTCAGCGCAGCCAGCATGAGGGACGCCATCACGAGCGGCAAGACCGTCACGCGTGGGAAGACGGCGGGCCGGATGGACCTGAAACTCATCCGCCTGCAGATGCCGGTCGTCGACGTTCCCATGCCCCGCACCGCTGCCACCCCGGCGCCCACGGCGGTCGCGCCAGCCGGGGAAACCGCGCTCGTGTGCGACGGGCTGACCGAGTCCGCTCGTCGCGTGCTCGACGCCGTGCGCGAGGGCAACACGATGCCCAACCAGATTGCCGAGGTCGTCGAGCTGACCCGCCAGCAGGTCCAAACCCTGCTGCGCGGCCTGATCGATGCCGACCTGCTCAGCAAGACCGGCAACGGTCCGGCCGTCCGGTACGAACTCACCGAGCAGGGCATGGCCTTGGCTGTGGCCTGACCCGCAACACACTCATGGGGCCTGCTCCGCTACCTCGGAACAGGCCCCATGAAGAACACCACGAGGTGATAACCCGGTTATCACCAGCAGCCCGGCTCAGGCGATGGCGTTGTACACCTCTTTGACCACGTGCACGAGCTTTGCCGCATCTTTGTCGCTGGACAGCCCGTGACTGCGCTGGTCAGCAGTGACCATCAGCAGCACAGACCGCCGCAATTCCTGGTCCGCGACCTTGCCGCCCTCCTTGAGGAATTCCTCGAACCGGCGGCGAAAGTACGCGAGAACGCTTGGGTCCGTACTTGGGCCGATGACCTGGAAGGCGGCTTTCGCTGCCACGTAGCGATTGATCACCAGAGTGCGCAACCCGCCCAGCCCGGCCGCTGCCGACCACTGCTCAACCTCATCAGCCATGCACACACGGTAGCGACCATTACCCGATCATCCAGCTCCCGGCCCGCCGGCCGGTGATGGTGCCGCCCGCCCTGCCCTCCCCCGCAGGGCGGGCGGCGCCATGTCCGACCAGTAACCCCGGAAGGAAGTACCGCAATGAAGCTCACCGACGCCCTCCCGCTCGTCATCGCCGACACCCGCCAGGCCAACCCCGAGGTGGGCAGCGACCAGGAGGCGGTCGACCTCGCCCGCGAGTGCTCCACCGCGGACCTCGTCGTGATCGACGACAAGCCGACCAAGGAGGCCTACCAGGTCGTCCTGGCCGCGTCCTCGGCGGACATCGCCAAGGCGATGCGCTAGCAGCCCCAGTCCCTTCATCAGTGCCACCGCCCGCCTCGCGCTCCCGGCCCGGGGCGGGCGGTGGCATGTCCACCCCCAGCACAAGGAGAACCCGATGCTGACCAGCCACGCCGTCCTCGTGCCGTTCGCCAGCTACAACGACGGCACCGGCCCCGCCTCCTACCTCGCCCACACGGCAGGGCGAACGCACCACGGCCTGATCATCGGCGAGAGCGGCGCCGGCAAGAGCCGCGCTCTGGAGGCCATCACACACGGCCTGCTCGATCGGGTGCCCACCATGCTGGTCCACCTCGACGGCCAGGACGGCAACGCCTCTCCCGCGGTGTGGGAGATGGCCACTCTCCGAGGTGGCCCCGACCGCGCCGACGAGATCCTCGACGTGCTGGAGAAGCAACTCGATGGACGCCAGTACATGCGGGCCGACCTTGGCCTCGACGGGCTGGAGCCCACCGACGACATCCCCCTCGTGCTGGTCGTCCTCGAGGAGATGCACGCGCTGCTCGACCAGACTCGCGCCAACCGGTTCGCCGCGCTCGGCCGCAAAGGCGCCAAGTGCGGCCTGGGGCTGCTGGCCGCCACCGAGCATCTGCACCTGTACGACACCTTCGCGGAATCGACCCCGCTGCGCACCACCCTGTTGACCGGCAACCGGATCGCCCTGCACACCAACGACGCGGTCAGCCTCGCAGTGCTGGCCCGCCACGGCTTCGCCAGCCTCGGCATCAACGGCACCGCCAGCGACGGCTTCACCGCGCTGCCCGGCCTGGACGCGCACCCCGCGCCGTTCAGCCTGACCCCTGCCTGAGCACGCCTCCGATCCGCCACCCGAACGGAGACCGCCGGTGCTGATCTCGCAGCCGGGCAAGGACGACATCCAGTGGCCCGACACCGACGCCGACGACCCCGAACACACGACGTGACCTCGCCGCCCGAAGTCCGCCTCGCACCGCCCCGGAGGAAGCCCATGATCACCGACGCCGCCGCACGACGCGCCGCGATCAACTACCACAACGGCCAGGCCAGCCCCTCCTACAGCTTCGTCTCCACCGGCACGATCAGCGACCCGGCCGAGCTCGTGCGTGACCTGCACCGCGGCTTGGAACACCAGCAGCTCAGCAACCCCGACCTGGTCGCGCTGGTCGACTACATCAACCGCACTGGTGCCCGCGGCCCGGTCACCGGCTGGTCCCAGCTCTGGGACTGAGACCCCCCTCGCCGCCGGGGTGATAACCCGGTTATCACCCCGGCGGCGACCAGCCATGCCGCTCGCGCACACCAATCCGAAACGAGGCCGACCACTATGACCGTTCCCTTCGAAGCTCGTAAGCGACCGAACGGCACGTTCGGCGTGTGGTGCGTCGGCGCGCAGAAGTGGGCCGTGCACCCCACCAAGACCGAGACGCCCTACGAGTTCGAGGACGAGGCCGACGCGAAGGACCTGGCCGAGCAGTGGGTCGCGACCGTATGAGGCTGTCCGCCGAAGAGCAGCAAACCCTCGAACACGTGCTCGGCGGCCCGATGACCGACGGCATCGTGGCCGTCAACGATGCGTGCAGGGTGGTCAAGCTGAGCGGCCACCCCGACGCCGAACTCGTGTGCTTGGGCTGCGAGAAGTTCGGCTTCCGCTGCGGATACAGCATCAACGACTCCGGTGTCGGCGCCTGGCACCGCGCCGCCTGAACGAGTCCCGGCCAAATCAACCACTCCCCTACCGCCCGCCTCGCGCACCTCGCGGGGCGGGCGGTTCCGCGTCTGCTCCGCACTTCGGCCGGCGAAAGGACACGACGTGCCTGAACCCCTATCAGGGAGCACGACCAGCGAGCAGAAGGAACACCTCGTCGTGGACGAAGGCGGTGACCTGATCGAGTACGCCGCCGCCACGTTCAACCTGGCGCGGACGCATCGCTACGAGCTCGTGCGCGTCTGGGGCCCGGATACGCCTCCCGTGATGTTCGTGATGCTCAACCCGTCGACGGCCGACGCGTTCTGCTGCGACTCGACGATCACTCGCTGCCTGCGGTTCGCGCGCCGTGAGAACGCCGGTGGCATGGTCGTGGTCAACCTGTTCGCGCTGCGCTCGACCAACCCCGCCGCGCTCGCAGGCCACCCGAACCCGGTCGGCTGCAGCAACAACCACGTGATCTCCAGCGCCGTGCAGGGCGTCGCAGCCGTCATCGCCGGATGGGGCAGGCACGGCCACCTCAACGGCCGCGATCGAGAAGTCATGCAACTGCTCAGCAGGCGCGGAGTGGAACTGCTGTGCCTGGGCCTCAACCGCGACGGCAGCCCGGCACACCCGCTCTACCTGCGAGCCGACCAGCCACTCACGCCCTACCCGCCATCCGCCCGCGACTGAGCCGACAGCCCCGGCGCAGCGACCAGCTCCCCCGCTACCTCGCCTTATCCCGCCCGTCCCGCACACCTCGCGGGGCGGGCGGACTCATCTTCGCCGTGCACGAACCGCCGACCCCACAGGAGAACCCCAGTGATCGAGAACGCGCACCTCACCGTCGACATCGTGGTTCTGGCTCCGGACGCCGACACGCAGCGGTGGCACGTGCTGTTGATCGAACGCGGTGACGAGCCCTACAAGGGCCGCCGTGCGCTGCCCGGCGGCGACGTCGATCCGCACGAGCTGCCCGCCGCTGCCGCACTTCGCGAACTCGTCGAAGAAACCGGCCTCGACATCGCCCAGGACGAACCGCTGATCGAGATCGGCACCTTCAGCGAGCCCGGCCGCGACCCGCGAGGTCGTGTCGTGAGCATCGCCCACCTGGCCGTGCTGCCCGGCATGAAGACCGTCACCGCCGGAGACGACGCCACAGCCGCGGAATGGGTGCCCGTGCCGGCCGCGCTGGACAGCCAGCTCGCCTTCGACCACCACCTGATCCTGCGCGCCGCCCTGGCCGCCGCCGACTACCCGCCCTTCCTCTAACCGCTCCCGGCTGAACGGGCGTGCCCACCACCCCGCCCGTTCAGCCGGTCCCACACGACGAGCAGCCACCCATGCCCATCCGACCCGAGAACCAGGACCGCTACCCCGCCGACTGGGCCGCCGTCAGCCTCGCGATCAAGCAGCGTGCCGGATGGCGCTGCGAATGCCGTGGCGAATGCGGCCGACCACCAAGCCACCTCGACCTCGACCAGCGGTGCCGCAACCACCACCACCGGCCGGCCTACGGCACCGGCAGCCGCGTCGTGCTCACCACCGCCCACCTCGACCACGTCCCGGAGCACTGCGACCCGGACAACCTGGCCGCGATGTGCCAGGGCTGCCACCTCAACTACGACGCCGAGCACCACGCCCAGACCCGCCAGCACACCCGAGCCGTCGCCCTGGCGGCCTCGATGTACCCGCTGTTCGACCTGCCCGACGCACGACCCGCCAGCACCGCCCCGGAAGGACCCACCTCGTGACCAGCGACCTGAACACCGACCCCGGCACCGAACAGACCACCCCGTCCCGCACCGACGCCGTCCACGGCTTCCTGCGCGACCGCCGCGCCGACGCCGCCCGCATCGCCGCCGGCCTGCGTGACCGGTGGCGCACCATCAACTGGGCCGAGGTGCGCTACATCGCCTCCGGCGCCGCCCAGATCGCCGCCGCACTCGGCGGCCTGGCCCTGATCGCCGTCCTGGCCAACAGCCTCATCAACACCGCCCAGCAGAGCGACGTCGCCCGCCTGGTGCAGCGCATCCTCGACTCGCAGATGGCGCGCCTGGTCCACGAGCCGATCACGGCCTACCTGACCGAACACTCCCTCGGCTTGCCCCTCGCGCCCCACGGCCTCGCCCTGGTCTGGGCCATCGCCTGCGCGGTGCTGCTGGTGTTCGCCTGGGCCGGATCTCACGGCGCCCGCATCGGCTGGGTCCTCGTCGGCGCCGCCTCGGCCGCCATGGCCTACGACGGCGCCCAGACCGTGCACGCCCCCCTCGCCGCCGGGGTCACCGCGCTCGTGTGGATAGCGGGCAGCGTGCCCGCGTTCGTTCACTACCAGCGCCACCGCGCCCAGCACACGGTCGTGCTGACCACGCCGGAACCCCGCCCCGCCCCGGTCCGGCTGACCGCCAGCCAGCAGGCCCTGATCAGCCTGTGCCGCGCCCGCGCCGAAGAACTGCTGCACCACGCGAACGTGAGCCTGATCGAGGACGACTGCGAACGCTGGACCCGGGCCAGCGGCATCGCCACCGACCTGATCCGCATCGTGGAGTCCGACCAGTACGTCCGCGAGTACGCCCACAAGCTACTCGACCGGATCGACCCCCAGCACTACCTCACCGCGCCCAAGCACACCGACCTCATGGCCGCCCGCGTCTACCTCTCGCTCGCCGCGATCGGCCACTGACCACGTGACCGGTCTCTCCGCCGCTATCGATCCGAGGGAAAACCCGCCATGCCCACGACCAGCGCCGGCCAGTACACCACCGACGAACTGGACGCGATGCGCCGTTGGATCGACGACGCCCTTGCAGAGGAACTGCTGGAGTACGGCGCCCGCTCCGGACTCAGCGATGACCCCGACTTCACCGTCAAGGACCTCGAAGACGTGGACGTGCTGGTGGTCATCGGCGGCCACTACGAGGGCGGCCTCGCCGCGTTCCTCGGCCACTTTCACAACGACTGAACCGCAGGACTCGACCACAGAAGGAGAACCAGCATGTCTCTCACGATCAACTGGGACGTCGTCGTCGACCACAGCGCCGATCCAGGCCGCTGGAACATCTACACCGAGCGTCCGGACGGCAGCCTGATGTACACCCACACCCTCTCGACCGAGCAGGTGCTGCACCTGCGCGACGTCGACCAGGTGAAGGTGACC
>NZ_JBNJMK010000001.1:0-4660000 GCF_050936595.1 Lentzea sp. CA-135723
GGCGAGTTCAACACCGACTTCGGTGCGCTCGCCGCGGGCGGGGTCGTCGCCGCCGTGCCGGTCGTGCTGGTTTTCGCCGTGGTGCAGCGGTTCCTGGTGCAGGGACTCAGCGCCGGAGCCGTCAAGGGATGAGGAGAGACGAATGAGAAGACTGCTGGTCGCGCTCGCGCTCGTGCTCAGCGCGTGTTCGGCGACATCGGACGGACCGACGACGATCACGTTCTGGGACAACAACGGCGGCCCTGGCCGCACGCCGATCTACCAGGAGCTGATCAAGCGGTTCGAGGCGGCGAACCCGGACGTCAAGATCGAGTACGTCGGCATCCCCAGCTCGTCGGTGCAGCAGAAGTACGACACCGCGATCGCCGGCGGCTCCACGCCGGACGTCGGCGGCGTCACGACGTCGTACCTCGCGCACCTGGTCGGGCAGGACGCCCTCGAACCCGCCGACGACCGGATCGACAACGGCGTGCTGAAGGGCAAGCTCCTCACGAGCCTGGTGGAGACCGTCAAGCAGACCGCACCCGACGGCAAGCTCTACGCCGTTCCGGCCTCGGGCAACATGGACGTCGTCTGGTACCGCTCGGACCGGTTCGAGGAGAACAAGATCCCCGAACCGTCCACCTGGGACGATCTGGCGGCGGCCGCCGCGAAGCTCACGAACCCCGCCGCGAACCAGTACGGCTTCACGATCCGCGGCGGCGCCGGCTCGATCTTCCAGCTGCTGGCCGAGGCCTACTCCTACTCCGCCGTCGAGAAGTTCTACGACGGCGGGAAGAGCACGGTGGCGGACCCGCGCAACGCCGAGCTCGTGCGCAAGGTCGCCGAGCTGTACAAGAAGGCCACGCCCGAAGCCGACGTGAACAACAACTACACCCAGATGGTCGCCCAGTTCACCGGCGGCACGGTGTCGATGATGCACCACAACCTGGGCTCGACCGGTGACGTCATGAAGGCCCTCGGCCCGGAACGCGTGAGCGCCATGCCGTTGCCCAAGGGCCCGTCGGGCAAGCGGACCGTGGTGCCGAACCCGACCGACGGCTTCGCGGTGTTCAAGGGCACGAAGAACCGCGACGCGGCCTGGAAGTTCGTCGAGTTCCTGACCTCGGCCGAGAGCAACGGCTACTGGAACGAGAAGGTCGGCCAGATCCCGGCCAACACCGACGTCCGCGACGCGCAGTGGATCAAGGACAACCCCGCCGTGAAGATGGCGCTCGGCGTGCTGGAGGACCCGGCCACCGTGCTCGTGCCCGCGCCGGTCTACCTGCCCGAGTACTCCTCGATCACCAAGACCGACACCGAACCGCTGTACCAGAAGGTGTTGCTGGGTCAGATGTCCGCGCAGGAGTTCCTCGACCAGCTCGCGGCGAAGCTCACCACCGCCCAGCAGGACTGGGAGAAGCGCAAATGATCGAACGCGTGGTCGTGCGGACGTTCAAGACGACGGCGGCCACGGCCGTCGACGAGGAGGGCCACCGCCACCCGGCTCCGGAGCACGAGGTCGTCGAGGCACTGCTGGAGATCACCGACACCGACGGCGTCACGGGCTACTGCCAGGTCCAGCCCGACCAGCTCAGGCCGTCCGTGCTGGACAGGCACGTGCGGCCGGTGCTGCTCGGCCAGGACCCGTGGGACCGCGAACGGCTGTGGCGCCTGCTCGCGCGACGGCAACGGGGCTCGCACGGCGGGTTCACCGACCGCGCGCTGGGGTTCGTCGACCAGGCGTTGTGGGACCTGGTGGCGCGCAAGGTGAACCTGCCCGCGTGGAAGCTCGCCGGAGGTGCCCGCGACCGGATACCGGCCTACGCCAGCACGATGTGCGGCGACACGGACGGCCTCGCGACCCCCGCCGACTACGGCGACTTCGCGAAACACCTGGTGCAGCTCGGCTATCGGGCGATCAAGCTGCACACCTGGATGCCGCCGGTACCGGGTGCGCCGAGCGTCAGCAGGGACGTCGAGGCGTGCGCCGCGGTGCGGGACGCGGTCGGCCCGGACGTCGACCTGATGCTCGACGCGAGCCACTGGTACTCGCGGACCGAGGCGCTGAGACTCGGCAGAGCGTTGCAGGAGCTGGACTTCTACTGGTTCGAGGAGCCGATGGAGGAGGCCTCCGCCAGCTCCTACCGCTGGCTCGCCGAGCAGCTCGACATCCCGGTGATCGGCCCCGAGGTGGCGTGGGGCAAGCACCACACCAGAGCCGAGTGGATCAGCTCCCACGCCTGCGACGTCCTCAGGGCAGGACCGGCGGGCAGCGGCGGCATCACGCCGGTGCTCAAGACCGTGCACCTCGCCGAGGCGTTCAACGTGGACTGCGAGATCCACGGCAACGGGTCGGGCAGCCTCACCGTGCTCGGCGCGACCGACGCCGGGCGGTGGTACGAACGCGGCCTGCTGCACCCGCACGTCGACTTCGACCGCGTCCCACCACACCGCAACACCATCGCCGACCCGCTCGACGAGAACGGGAACGTGCCGCTCCCCACCATTTCGGGAATCGGCGACGACTGGAATTTCGAACACATCGGAGTTCACACTCTTGAAGTGCGGTGAGAATTCGGGAATGTGCCTGTCGAATATCTTCGAATTGGTTGACCGGCCTGCGCGCGACTGGTTTCGTGAGTTTTACCGCCGCTCACCCTGAAATGGGAGTGGGTAAATGATCGGAAAACGCACAGCACTGATTTCCGCGGTCGCGCTCGTGGTCGGCGCGGTGTCCGCACCCCAGGCGGCCGCCGCCCCGTTCGGGCTGGTCGGCTGGGCGACTCAAGGAGGTGGCACGACCGGAGGTGGCAGCGCCTCGCCGGTCACCGTGACCACGGCGTCCGCGTTCGTCGCGGCCGCGAAGTCGTCGAGCGCCGCCGTGATCCGGGTGTCCGGCACGATCTCGCTGCCGAGCATGACGAAGGTGGCCTCGAACAAGACGATCGAGGGCGTCGGCTCCTCCTCGGCGATCACCGGGCAGGGCCTGAACATCGCCAACGCGTCCAATGTGATCGTGCGCAACCTCAACTTCAGCAACTGGGGTGACGACGCGATCAACGTGCAGTACTCGACCCGCGTCTGGATCGACCACAACACCTTCTCCAACGGCTACGACGGCGCGGTCGACGTCAAACGGGCCTCGGACTACGTCACGGTGTCGTGGAACAAGTTCACCAGCCACAACAAGACGATGCTGCTGGGCCACAGCGACGACAACGGCTCGGAGGATCGCGGCAAGCTCCGGGTGACCTACCACCACAACTGGTTCGCCGGCACGCAACAACGGCACCCGCGCGTGCGGTTCGGCAACCCGGTGCACGTCTACAACAACTATTACGGCGGCGTGACCGACTACGGCGTCGCGTCGACCGTAGAGGCCGGGGTCCTGGTCGAGGGCAACTACTTCGAGAACACCAAGGACCCGTTCCACCGCGGGGAGGGCAGTTCGCCCGGCGGATCGCTCGTCGCGCGGAGCAACCACTTCGTCAACTCGGGGACCGGTGACCAGGGCGGTTCGGTCAAGAGCCTTCCCTATTCGTACCCGCTGGACAGCGCGAGCAGCGTGAAGAGCGTGGTCACGGCCGGTGCCGGAGCCGAACGGGGCTGATCGGACCAGGGGGCGCCCCGAGTAGTCGGGGCGCCCCTGCCTGTTACTGGGACCGCTCCCAGAATTCCACTCGAAGGGAGCAGCAAGAGGAACTGCGGGAGCAAGACCTCTTGCGCTGCAATGACCAATGCCGAGGGCTGTCCGGTCCTGTCCGGCTTGCGCCTGTGATCAGTTGGTCGCTGTGGGCCACGTTACAGTGCCGTGAACTCTGGGAGCGCTCCCAGTTGTCGAGAGGGCGGCGGCATGACTCGACGAACAACGGCGTTGTCGGTTGCGGCGGTGGTGCTGATAGGCGGAACCCCCGCCGTCGCGGCACCACTGGCGGTGGCCTGCACCGTCACCTACCAGATCACCAACGAGTGGAACACCGGATTCGGCGCGGCCGTGTCGATCCGCAACGACGGGGAGGCGCTCAACGGCTGGAACCTGACCTGGACGTTCCCGGACGGCCAGCGCGTCACGCAGGGCTGGAGCGGCAACTTCAGCCAGAACGGCGCGGTCGTGAGCGTGACCAACCCGGCCTGGGCGCCGACCTTGCCCAGCGGTGGCACCGCGCAGGTCGGCTTCAACGGCAGCAAGGGTTCGACGAACCGGCCTCCGACGGACTTCGCCGTGAACGGCGTGTCCTGCACCGGACCGAACCAGGCCCCGTCGGTGGCGTTGACGGCACCGGCGAGCGGCAGCAGCTACACCCTTCCCGCCTCGATCCCGCTGGCGGCGACGGCGCAGGACACCGACGGCACGGTCGCCAAGGTCGACTTCTACGCCGGCGACGCGCTGATCGCGACCGACACCAGCTCGCCGTTCACCGGCACCTGGACGTCGGCCACCGCGGGCGACCACGTCATCACGGCACGGGCCACGGACAACCGCGGCGCCACCACCACTTCGGCCCCGGCGACCGTCAAGGTGCTGTCGGGACCGGCGGTGCTCGCCTCGCCGGGCACGGTCTCGGTGAAGCAGGGCCAGACGGCGACGTTCGACGTCTCCCTCGCCACCGCACCGAGCTCCCCGGTCACCGTCACGATCGCCCGCGGCGGCAGCGGTGACCTGACGGCGAGCCCCACCACGCTCACGTTCACCAGCGCGGCGAAGCAGACCGTGACGGTGACGTCGGCGAACAACGGCGGCGCGCTCGGCACGGCCACGTTCACCGCCTCGGCCACCGGGTACAGCCCGGCGAGCGTGACGGTCAACGAGATCGACCCGTCCACATCGGACTTCAACAAGGCGTTCCTCGACCAGTACAACAAGATCAAGGACCCGGCCAACGGCTACTTCCGGAAGTTCGGCGACCTGCTCGTGCCGTACCACTCGGTCGAGACGCTGATGGTCGAGGCGCCGGACCACGGGCACCAGACGACGTCCGAGGCGTTCAGCTACTACCTGTGGCTGGAGGCGAGCTACGGCCGCGTCACCGGCGACTGGGCACCGTTCAAGTCCGCCTTCGCGTCGATGGAGAAGTTCATCATCCCGGCGAAGGCCGACCAGCCGACCAACGACAAGTACGACCCGTCGAAGCCCGCGACCTACGCGCCGGAACACCCGCGGATGAACCAGTACCCGTCGGTGCTCGACAGCGCGGTCCCGGTCGGCCAGGACCCGCTCGCGGCGGAGCTCAAGGCCGCGTACGGCAACTCGGACGTCTACGGCATGCACTGGCTGATCGACGTCGACAACACCTACGGCTTCGGCCGCTGCGGTGACGGCACGACGGCGCCCGCGTACATCAACACCTACCAGCGCGGCTCGTCGGAGTCGGTGTGGGAGACCATCCCGCAGCCGTCCTGCGACACGTTCAAGTACGGCGGCCCCAACGGGTTCCTCGACCTCTTCACCAAGGACTCCTCCTACGCCAGGCAGTGGAAGTACACCAACGCGCCGGACGCGGACGCCCGCGTGGTGCAGGTGGCGCTGCTCGCCCAGCAGTGGGCGACGGCGCAGGGCAAGGCCGGTGACATCTCCTCGGAGATCGGCAAGTCCGCGAAGATGGGCGACTACCTGCGGTACGCCATGTTCGACAAGTACTTCAAGCGCGTCGGCAACTGCACCGGTGCGTCGGCGTGCCCCGGCGGGACCGGCAAGAGCAGCGCGCACTACCTGATGTCCTGGTACTACGCGTGGGGCGGCGCGACCGACACGTCCGCCGGCTGGGCGTGGCGCATCGGCGACGGCGCCTCGCACCAGGGTTACCAGAACCCGCTGGCGGCGTACGCGCTGTCGAACGTGGCCGCGCTCAAGCCGTTGTCCGCCACCGGGCAGCAGGACTGGGCGACGTCGCTGAACCGGCAGCTCGAGATGCTGCAGTGGCTGCAGTCGGCCGACGGCGGTCTCGCCGGCGGCGTGACGAACAGCTGGGAGGGCCAGTACGGCACCCCGCCGTCCGGCACCCCGACGTTCTACGGCATGTACTACGACGCCCACCCGGTGTGGCGCGACCCGCCGAGCAACCGGTGGTTCGGCTTCCAGGTGTGGGGGATCGAGCGCACGGCCGCGCTGTACCGGCTGACCGGCGACGCGCGGGCCAAGAAGATCCTCGACAAGTGGGTGCCGTGGGCGATCGCGAACACCACGACGGGCACGAACTTCCAGATCCCGTCGGACCTCGAGTGGTCGGGCGCGCCGGACACGTGGAACGCCACCAACCCCGGCTCGAACGCGAACCTGCGGGTGCGCGTGCTCAACCACAGCCAGGACGTCGGCGTGGCCGCGTCCTACGCCAAGGTGCTGCTGAACTACGCGGCGCGGTCGGGCAACGCCTCGGCCAAGACCACGGGTGAGGCGCTCCTGACGTCACTGCTGTCCAAACAGGACAGCCTCGGCATCGCGACGCCGGAGACGCGCACCGACTACAACCGGTTCGACGACGTCTACAACACCAGCACGCTCGAAGGCCCGTACGTGCCGAGCGGCTGGACCGGGCGGATGCCCAACGGTGACCAGATCGGGCAGGGCAGCTCGTTCCTGTCCATGCGGTCGATGTTCCGCAACGACCCGCAGTGGCCGAAGGTGCAGTCCTACCTGGACGGTGGACCGGCACCGACGTTCACGTACCACCGCTTCTGGGCGCAAGCCGAGATCGCGACGGCGTTCTCCCTGCACGCCGAGATCTACGGGTGAGGAGTCCCGAGATGAGGAAACGGATAGCCCTGCTGGCAGTCGCGGCCGCGGTCGGCGCGCTTCTGGTGCAGACCGGCGGCACGGCCGTCGCGCACGGTTCGATGGTGTGGCCCGGCAGCCGCACGTACCTCTGCTACGAGGACGGCCGCACGGGCGGCGGTGGCGGCGATCTCAACCCCACCAACCCCGCGTGCGCCGCGGCCGTGGCCCAGGGCGGCAAACAACCGCTCTGGGACTGGTTCGGCAACCTGATCAGCAACGCGGGCGGTCGCCACCGGGAGATCATCCCCGACGGCAACCTGTGCGGTCCCACCACGAAGTACGCCGCCTACAACCTGACCAGGGCCGACTGGCCGACCACGCAGGTGCAGGCGAACAGCACGGTCACGTTGCGGTACAACGCGTGGGCGCCGCACCCCGGCACCTGGGAGCAGTACGTCACCAAGGACGGCTTCGACGTCACGAAGCCGCTCAAGTGGTCCGACCTCGAGTCGGCGCCGTTCAACTCGGTGACGAACCCGCCGCTCGCCAACGGTGAGTACGCCTGGCAGGCCCGGCTGCCCAACAAGACCGGCCGGCACGTCATCTACTCGCTGTGGCAGCGCTCGGACAGCCCCGAGGCGTTCTACAGCTGCTCGGACGTCGTGTTCGGCGGTGGTACCGGCACCCCCGACACCACGGCGCCCTCGACGCCCGGCACCCCTGTCGCCTCCGGCGTCACGAGCAGCACGGTGAAGCTCGACTGGAGCGCGTCGACGGACAACGTCGGCGTCTCGGGTTACCGCGTCCTCAGCGGTGGCCAGGTGGTCGCGACCTCCTCCACGAACTCGGTGACGGTCAGCGGCCTGAGCGCGGACACCTCGTACTCGTTCACGGTGGTGGCGACGGACTCCGCGGGCAACGCCTCCCCGGCGTCGAGCGGCGTCACGGTCAGGACCTCGACCGGCGGCGGCACCCCCACGGGTTCCTGCACGGTGACGTACACGCGGCCGAGCACCTGGAACGGCGGCTTCACCGCGAACGTGACGGTGGCGAACACGGGCACCAGCGCGGTCAGCGCCTGGCAGCTCGGCTGGGACTTCCCGTCCGGGCAGACGCTGACGCAGGCGTGGTCGTCGACCGTCACCGTCGCAAGTGGACGCGCCACGGCGAAGGGCGTGTCGTACAACGCGGACATCCCGGCCGGCGGCACGGCGTCGTTCGGGTTCAACGCGGCCACGACGTCCACCCCGGTGGACCCGACGGCCTTCACGCTCAACGGTTCGGCGTGCGCCGTCCGGTGAGGAGGGCGCTCCTCGCCCTTCTGGTGGTGGGTTCGGTGACGTTCGCCCTCCTCGTGGGACGCGCCGAACCCACCCCGGACCTCAGCAGAGGCGTCGACGGCATCGCCGCCTGGCTGCACGACCTGACCGACGAGTGCGCGGACGTCAAGCGTGACGACGACTTCGCGGACTTCGCCGGTCCGGTGCGGTCGAAGGTCTACGCGCCGTTCATCGCGGAGTGGGGGACCTGCGCCAAACCGCCGTACGAACGGCTCGGGCTGCTGGTCCTCAAGCCCGGCCTGGAGCAGGCCTGGCTGGCGGCGCTCGCGAACGGCGAGGTCCGGGGCGACCCGGACCTCGCGTTCGGGGACGGGTTCGCGCTCACCGGCTCGATCGGCATGGAGTACCTCGGCCTGAAGAGACTTGAGTGCACACCGACCGCGTGTTCGCTCATGGAGATCAAACATCATTGAGAGACAGGAGATCCGGAGCAATGAAGCTCAACGGACAGAGGCGGTGGGCCGCGGCGGGAGTCGTGGTCGCCACTGCCGTGGCAACGTTCGGGGTGGCGATGAGCGCACCCGCGGGCGCAGCACCGGGCTGCCGCGTCGACTACTCGGCGAACGGTTGGGGAGGCGGCGGGTTCGGCGCCTCGGTGAAGATCACCAACCTCGGTGATGCGATCTCGGGTGGCTGGACGCTGAAGTTCTCGTTCCCCGGAAGCCAGCGCGTGGCCCAGGGCTGGAGCGCGAACTGGTCGCAGTCGGGCAAGGACGTGACCGCGACGAGCATGTCGTGGAACGGCAACCTGGGCACGAACGCGGCCATCGACATCGGCTTCAACGGCAGCAACGCCGCGACCGGTGACGCGAATCCGTCGACGTTCACGTTGAACGGCACGACCTGCACCGGTCAGCCGGGGACGACGACCACGACGACGACCACCACCACGACCACGACCACGAGCGGCAACCCGAACCCGGGGACGCGCGTGGACAACCCGTACGCGGGCGCCAAGGTCTACGTGAACCCGGACTGGGCGGCCAAGGCGAGCGCCGAGTCGGGTGGCAGCCGGATCGCGAACCAGCCCACCGGCGTGTGGATGGACCGGATCGCGGCGATCTCCGGCACCACCGGCGCGCGCGGCCTGGCCTCGCACCTCGACGAGGCGGTGCGCCAGGCGGCGGGCTCACCGCTCGTCATCCAGCTGGTGATCTACAACCTGCCGGGCCGCGACTGCGCGGCGCTGGCGTCCAACGGTGAGCTGAAGGCCACCGAGATCGACCGCTACAAGACCGAGTACATCGACCCGATCGCGTCGATCCTCGCCCGGCCCGCGTACGCGAACCTGCGCATCGTGACCGTCGTGGAGATCGACTCGCTGCCGAACCTGATCACCAACGTCACGCCGCGGCCCACGCAGACGCCCAACTGCGACGTGATGAAGGCGAACGGCAACTACGTCACCGGTGTCGGCTACGCGCTCGCGAAGCTCGGCGCGGTGCCGAACGTCTACAACTACATCGATGTCGGCCACCACGGCTGGCTGGGCTGGGACGACAACTTCGGCCCGTCCGCGGAGCTGCTGTTCCAGGCCGCCAACGCGTCCGGCAGCACCAAGGCGAACGTGCACGGCTTCATCGCCAACACCGCCAACTACGGCATCCTGACCGAGCCGAACTTCTCGATCGACGAGTCGATCAACGGCACCCAGGTCCGGCAGTCGAAGTGGGTGGACTGGAACCGCTACACCGGTGAGCTGGGCTACGCGCAGGCGTTCCGGCAGCGGGCCGTGCAGGCGGGCTTCGACGCGAACGTCGGCATGCTGATCGACACCAGCCGCAACGGCTGGGGCGGCTCCGCGCGTCCGACGGGTCCCGGCCCGCGCACGTCGGTGGACGCCTACGTCGACGGCGGCAGGCTCGACCGGCGCATCCACCTCGGCAACTGGTGCAACCAGGCCGGTGCCGGCCTCGGCGAGCGCCCGAAGGCCGCCCCCGCGGCGGGCATCGACGCCTACGTGTGGATCAAGCCGCCGGGTGAGTCCGACGGTGCGAGCGAGGACATCCCGAACAACGAGGGCAAGGGCTTCGACCGGATGTGCGACCCCACGTACACCGGCAACGCCCGGAACAACAACAACATGTCCGGTTCGCTGGGCAACGCGCCGTTGTCAGGACACTGGTTCTCGGCGCAGTTCCAGGAGCTCATGCGGAACGCCTACCCGGCGCTCTGACCTGCGGGATGTGAGCGTGCTCATCCGCCCGGCCTCACGGCGGGTGGGCACGCTCTTCCGGCCTGCCCGCAGTCTTTTGTCGGGCAAGTTTCCAGACGGTGCGCAATTCGTCTGGACCACCCGAATTGCGCAATGTTAACGCACACATAACTCTTGATGTCATCAGAAGGTGCTCCCTATGGTGTCGGCACGCTCACTGAGCGCAAGCGCGAGAGGAGGCTGTGTGGTCACCATCGCGGACGTCGCAAGACACGCCGGGGTCGCCCCGAGCACGGTCTCCTACGTCCTCACGGGCAAGCGGTCGATCTCCGCGGACACGAAGTCGAGGGTCCGCGACAGCATCAGGACGCTGGGCTACCGGCCCCACGCCTCCGACCGCACGACGTCGGCCGGCCGGACCGGCGTGCTCGGCCTGGTCCTCCCGTTGCGCGCGGGCACCCACCTGCCCGCCGTGATGCGCTTCGTCACGGCGGCGGTGACGACAGCGCGGCGCTTCGAGATGGACCTGCTGCTGATGACCGCGGACGACGGCGCGGCCGGTCTGCGCCGGGCGGCGAGCAGCGCGCAGGTCGACGGGTTCCTCGTGATGGACGTGGAGATGGACGACGAGCGCGTGCCCCTGCTCAGACAGCTGTCCAAACCGTCCGTCCTCATCGGACACCCGGCCGCCGCGCGCGGGCTCACCTGCGTGGACCTCGACTTCGAGGCCGCGGGCGCGAAGTGCGTCGACCACCTGGCGGACCTGGGGCACCGCTTCATCGGCTTCCTCGGCGCCCCCAGCGCCGTCTACCGGCGCAGCGGAGGGTTCGCCCACCGCACCATGAACGGCTTCAGCGCGGCGGCGATGCGCAGGGGAGTGGCCGCGACGGCGTTGTCCGTCGAGGGCGACCACGACTCGGTGCTGAGAGCGACCAAGGCGCTGATCCGGGCGCACCCGTCGATGACGGCCCTGGTGGTGCACAACGAGGCCGCGCTCGGCTGGATCACCCCGTGCCTGCGCGCGGCCGGCCGCCAGGTGCCCGGTGACGTCGCCGTGGTCGCGATCTGCCCCGACGAGCTGGCCGAGCAGACGTCACCGCTGCTCACCTCGGTGCGCCTGCCGGCGGAGGAGCTCGGCCGGCACGCCGTGGACCTGCTGGTGGCGAAGCTGGAGGGCAAGCAGCCACCGCCGTTGGTGCTGCTGCCGCCGCGCCTGTCGCGCCGGGCGAGCACGCCCGACCCGGTGCCCCACCGCGGGACGGCCTGACGGGAGGTCGTCCTGTGCGACCCAGCGGCGGCGCAGGACGACGAACCCGCGGAGACCGTCCAGGAGGAGTGCGCGGCCACAACGGCGGAGCGACCGTCGCGCACTCCTCCACCCTTTTCGCGCACGTAGGCTGAACGGGTGGAACTGGCGAAAGCCGTGGCACGCGGCGTGGTCGTGCTCGACGGCGGCATGTCGACGGCACTGGAACTCGCCGGGCACGACCTGTCCGACGAGCTGTGGTCGGCGCGGCTGCTGCTGACCGACCCGGACGCGGTTCGCGCCGCTCATCTGGCGTACTACCGGGCAGGTGCCCAGGTCGCCATCACCGCGAGCTACCAGGCGAGCTACGCCGGATTCGCGCGCCGCGGCATCGGTGCGGACGAGACAACGCGCCTGCTGCGGTCCAGCGTGGCGCTCGCCCGCTCCGCCGCGTCCGAAGTGGACGGACAGCGCTGGGTCGCGGCGTCGGTCGGGCCGTACGGGGCGGTGCTCGCGGACGGCTCGGAGTACCGCGGCCGGTACGGGCTCTCCCGGCACGAGCTGGCGGCGTTCCACCGGCCGCGCCTGGAGACGCTCTGCTCGGCGGAACCGGACGTGCTCGCCGTCGAGACGATCCCGGACGCCGACGAGGCCGAGGCGGTGCTGGACGTCGTGCGCGGCAGCGGTGTGCCGATGTGGCTCTCCTACAGCGTTCGCGGCGACCGGACGTGCGCGGGACAGCCGCTGGAGGACGCGTTCGCGGTGGTGTCCGATGTGGACGAGGTGATCGCCGTGGGCGTCAACTGCTGCGCTCCCGGGGACGTGGCGCAGGCGGTCGCCGTGGCGCGGCGGGTGACCGGGCTGCCGGTCGTCGCGTACCCGAACAGCGGCGAGACCTGGGACGCCTCCGGGCGTTCGTGGACCGGGGACGGCGCCGGGTTCGCGGGGGAGTGGGCCGGGGGAGCCGACCTGGTCGGCGGGTGCTGCCGCACCGGGCCGGAGATGATCGCGGAACTGGCGCGGGAGCTGGCCTGAGAGGCCGGGGCGAGGAGTGCCGCGCTGCTCTCCTCGCCCCGGCTGGTCAGGCGGTCGTGCAGGTGTTCCCGTTGAGGCTGAACGAGGACGGCGCCCCCGCGTTGCCGGTGTGGGTGGCCTGGAACCCGATGGTGATCGAGGCGCCGGGCGCGATGTCGCCGTTGTAGGAGACGTTCCTCGCCGTCACCTGGCCCGACGCGGGGGAGTAGGTGGCGCTCCACCCGGACGTGATCGTCTGGCCGGCGGGCAGCGTGAAGGCCAGCGACCACCCGCGGACCTGTGCCGCGCTGGTGATGGTGATGTTCGTCGTCAGGCCGGTGTTCCACGCGTTGACCGAGGTCTTGACCGAGCAGCCGGAGGACGGCGGCGGGGTCGTGGTGGTGGTAGTGGTCGTCGTCGTTGTGGTGGTGGGACCGGAAGGGCGGTCCAGGCCGAGGAACGTGATGGCGTGGCCCACCATGCCGGCCGTCGGCACGTCGTGGCCGGTGCCCTGAGCGCTGATGCCCTCGATGACACCGCTTGCGCCGTACCGCGTTCTGGTCCAGTTGGACTGGGGCTGGTCGGTGGACACCGGTGTCCTGCTCACCCCGTGCACGTTCGTCCACTGGTCGAGCGCCTCACCGAAGTTCGGGTACGCCAGGGTGGTGTCGTTCGTGCCGTGCCACAGCTGGATGCGCGGGTAGCTCCCGGTGTAGCCGGGGAACATCGCCCTGGCCTGGTCACCCCACTGCTGCGGGGTCTTGTTCAGCGTGCCGCCAGAGCACTGGCTGTTCCACAGCGACCCGTCCGTCGTCGCGAAGCACCCCGCGGGGACACCGGCGAACGCCGAGGCGGCGCTGAACACGTCCGGGTACTGCGCGGCCAGCACGTTGGTCATCATCGCGCCGGACGAGATGCCGGAGACGACGATGCGCGCCGGGTCGACGTTGTAGCGCTGCCGGGCGTGGGCGACCATCGACATGATGCCGGTGGAGTCGCTGCCCCCGTTGCGGCGCAACGCGTTCTGGGTGGAGACGTCGAAGCAGCGCCCGTCCCTGGTCGCCTCCGGGTAGACGATGACGAAGCCGTAGCGGTCGGCCGCGGTGACGTAGTCGCGGCCGCCGCCGTTGTGCACCGCACTGGCCGTCCCGGTGCAGTAGTGGATCATCAGGAGCAGCGCCGGCCGTGCCGCGAGCCGGTCCGGTGCGTAGACGTACATGTTGAGGTTGGTCGGGTTGGTCCCGAAGCCGGTCACCTGCGTGAGGGACGCGGCCTGTGCCTGTCGTGGCACGAAGGAGAAGCCCACGGCGGCGATCAACGCCAGCGCTGCGACGACGAGCGCGCCGATGCGGAGCCTGGTCACCACGACCTTCACCGCGCCGAGCAGGACGGGTTCAGGCCTGCTCCGCTGCCGCTGCCCTGGAAGCCGAACTCGGTGGAGCCGCCGGCGGGGACGTTGGCGTTGTAGTCGACGTTGGTCCAGGTGACCGCACCGCTGTTGCCGCTGCGGGTCGCGCTCCACGAGCTGGTGACCGTGCCGTTGGACACCGTGGTCCCGACGGTCCAGCCGCGCAACGCGTTCGAGCCCGCCGTGACCTTGATCGTCGCGACGAAGCCCTCGTTCCACTGGTTCAGCGAGACGGTCGCGGTGCAGCCGCCGGTGCCGGGGTTGCCGCTCGTCGTCGTGGTGGTGGTAGTGGTCGTCGTCGTGGGATCGGGACCGCCACCCGCGTTGAGCGCGTTGAGAGTGGAGTCGTAAGCGGCCTTCTTGTTGCCGTTGCCGTCGAACAGCAACGGGGTGCCGGAGGCGCGCCACGAGTCGGTGTCGCGGATGCCCCACACCGTGATGCCGGTGCAGCGCGTGACGGCGAGGCAGGCCTGGGTGACGCGCTGGAAGTTCTGGGCCTGCGTGCTGCCGGAGCCCTCGATGTCGAGCTCGGTGATCTGCACGTCCACGCCGAGGTTCGCGAAGTTCTGCAGCGTGGTCTGGTAGTTCGACGGCACCGGGCTCTGGCTGTTGAAGTGCGACTGGAGGCCGACGCAGTCGATGGGGACGCCGCGCGACTTGAAGTCCTGCACCATCCGGTACACGGCCTGGGTCTTCGCGTGCGACCAGTCGTCGGTGTTGTAGTCGTTGTAGCAGAGCTTCGCGCCGGAGTCGGCCGCCCGTGCCGCGCGGAAGGCGGCCTCGATCCAGTCGTTGCCGGTGCGCTGGAGGTTGGAGTCGCGCCGCGCGCCGCTGCTGCCGTCGGCGAATGCCTCGTTGACGACGTCCCAGGCGTAGATCTTGCCGCGGTAGTAGGTCGCGACCTGCGTGACGTGGTTGAGCATCGCGTTGCGCAGTGCCGTGCCGGACATGTTCTGCATCCAGCCGGGCTGCTGCGAGTGCCACGCCAGGGCGTGCCCGCGCACCCGCTTGCCCTGACCGCGGGCCTGGTTCACGATCCGGTCGCCGTTGGTGTAGCTGAACTGGTTCTGGTTCGGCTCGGTCGCGTCCATCTTCATCTCGTTCTCGGCCGTGACCATGTCGAACTCGCGGTTCAGGATCCCGACGTACGTCGAGTCGCTGAGCTTGTTGGCCGACACGGCGGTGCCGAAGTACCGGCCGCTCTGCTGGGCGGCCGCGCCGAGGGTGGTCGCCGCGTTCGCGACGGGAGGGGCGATCAGGGTGGCGCCGATCGCGGCTGCCGCGACCGTGGCGATGATCGGGACCAGGGCCACTGACTTCGACGTCAGTTTCATCTTCCACACTTCCCGGGGTCGACCCGAATTCGGGTGACGGACAGGACAGAAGGCCGGATCCGGTGCGCCATTGCCGGATCTCGGTGGGCGACGAAAAACAGCGGAAGTCGTTCCGCCGCCGCCCGCCGGTGCCGTTCCGGAGTGTCGCAGTCACCGGTCCACGCCAACAAGAAGTGGCCGTCGAATTCGACGGCAGGTTACCCCGATCGGCCCACTATCTTGCGGGAGCGCTCCCAACTACCACGTCACAGCATTGTCCGCACTCCGTGAAAGCGTTTCGAAAACACTCGCAGAAACCTTGCACCGCCCCGCTTCCGCCGTTGACGATTCAGTGGGCCGTGGTTACGTTGGCCCGAACTCGCATTCGCTGATCCGCGTCACGAGAGCGCTCTCGGCTCACTTCCGAAAAGGTCGATGACGTCATGCGAATCCCTGCGACCGAGCGAACTGGAGATCCGATGACACAGTGGAAGCGGGGTGCGTGCGCACTCGCGGCGGCAGTTCTGGCCGGGGCCACCGCCCTGGTGATCAGCAGTGGCACCACCGTGAACGCCGCGGAGTCGGCCTTCTACGTGGACCCGTCCGCCTCGGCCGCCCGCTGGGTGGCGGCCAACCCCGGCGACTCCCGCGCCGCGGTGATCCGCGACCGGATCGCCTCCGTGCCGCAGGCCCGCTGGTACACCACCACCAACACCTCGGCGGTGAGGTCGGAGGTCAGCTCCTTCGTGGGCGCCGCGGCCGCCGCGGGCAAGATCCCGATCCTGGTCGTCTACAACATCCCCAACCGCGACTGCGGCGGCGCGAGCGGCGGCGGGGCGCCGTCCCACCAGGCCTACCGGGCCTGGGTGGACGAGGTGGCGGCGGGCCTCGCGGGCCGTCCGGCCACGATCGTCCTGGAACCGGACGTCCTCCCGCTGATGACCAACTGCCAGACCGCGGACCAGCAGGCCCAGACCAGGGCGTCCATGGCCTACGCGGGCAAGAAGCTGAAGTCCGGTTCCAGCCAGGCGAAGGTCTACTTCGACATCGGCCACTCGGCCTGGCTGACCCCGTCCGAGGCCGCCAACCGCCTGCGCGGCGCGGAGATCTCCAGCAGTGCCGACGGCATCTCCACCAACGTCTCCAACTACCGCTCCACCTCGGACGAGGTCGGTTTCGCCAAGAACGTCCTGTCCGCGCTGGGCGACAGCCGCCTCAAGGCCGTGGTGGACACGAGCCGCAACGGCAACGGCCCGGCGGGCAGCGAGTGGTGCGACCCGGCAGGCCGGGCGATCGGCATTCCCAGCACCACCAACACGAACGACTCGGCCATCGCCGCCTACCTCTGGGTCAAGCTCCCCGGCGAGTCCGACGGCTGCATCGCGCCGGCGGGCCAGTTCGTCCCCCAACGGGCCTATGACCTGGCCATCGCCGCGGGCCCGGTTCCCACCACGACGACGACCACGACCACCACGACCACGAGCGGCAACCCCGGCACCGGCGGCTGCACCGCGACCCACCGCGTGACGAGCCAGTGGCAGGGCGGCTACTCCGCCGAGGTCGTGATCGTGAACCGGGGCCAGGCCGTCACCGGCTGGACCTTCACCTTCTCGGCTCCCGGCGTGGCGGTGACGCAGGGCTGGAACGGCACCTGGACGGACCAGGGCGACCAGGTCCGCGTGACGAACGCGGCGTGGAACGGCTCGCTGGGCGCCGGCGCCCAGGTCAGCATCGGCTACAACGCGAACTACAACGGCACCCCGCCGTTCGCGTCCCCTGCGCTGAACGGCACGGCCTGCTCCTGATCCACCGGCCGTCCAGGACGGGCCGGGCCGTTGCGGCCCGGCCCGTCCCCAGATCAGTCCTCAGTGGACAGCTGGAACACCGTCTCCTGCTCGTACACCTCACCGGGCCGCAACACCGCCGACGGGAAGTCCGGCCGGTTGGGCGAGTCCGGGAACCGCTGGGCCTCCAGGGCGAACCCGGCCCCGCGCCCGTAGGCCCGCCCGCCCGTTCCGACCAGATCCGAGGTCAGGAAGTTCCCGGAGTAGAACTGCATCCCGGGCTCGGTGGTCGACACGGTCAGCACCCGCCCGGACCCGGGATCGCACGCCCGAGCGGCGACCGGACCGGGCTCCAGCACCCAGTTGTGGTCGTACCCACCGGCGATCCGCAACTGCGGGTCCTCGCCGTCGATCCGCTCCCCGATGGCGGTGGGCACCTGGAAGTCGAACGGCCCGCCCTCCACCGAAACCGGATCCCCCACCGGGATCAGGGCATCGTCGACGGCGCAGAACCGGCGGGCGTTCAGCATCAACGTCTGCCGGTACACGTCCCCGGACCCCTCGCCGGCGAGGTTCCAGTAGCTGTGGTTGGTCAGGCTGAGCACGGTCGGAGCGTCGGAAGTGGCCCGGTAGACCACCCGCAACCGGTTCTGCCCGTCCAGCAGGTAGGTGACGGAGACCGACACGGCACCGGGGAACCCGCTGTCTCCGGCCGGACTGGTCAACGAGAGCCGCACGCCCACCGCGTCGGCCGACCGCACCTCGGCCGCCGACCAGACCCGGGTGTCGAACCCGTCCGGTCCGCCGTGCAGCGTGTTGGCCCCGTTGTTCAGCGGCAGCTCGTACGACACCCCGTCCAGCGAGAACCTCCCGCCGGCGATCCGGTTGGCGTACCGGCCGACCAAGGCCCCGAAGAACACGCGGTTCCCACCGGGCTGGTTGTTCTTGACGTACTCGTCGAGCGACCCGAACCCGAGCACCACGTTGGCGGGCACCCCGGACCGGTCCGGTGCCTCCACCGACTGCACCACGCCGCCGAGGTCGAGCACCCGCACGGTCAGCCCACCGGGCCAGGCCAGCACGTACCGGTGCACGTCGGTGTCACCGACCCGGCCGAACAGCTCCCGGCGGATCTCGGGTTCGCGCTGTGCCATCGAACTCCTCATGCTCGGCCGACCGGAGCGCCGCGTGATCTCGGCCGGGTCTGAGACGAGATCATCTCACCGACGGGACCACATCGGGGTCAGGCCCGTCGTTTGGTCCAGACGTCGTACGCGACGGCCGCGAGCAGGACGAGGCCCTTCACGAGCATCACGCGTTCGCTGGGCGCGCCGATCAGCGACATGCCGTTGTTGATGACACCCATGATCAGGCCGCCGGTGATCGCGCCGACGACCTTGCCGACACCGCCCTGCACCGCCGCTCCGCCGATGAACGCGGCCGCGATGGCGTCGAGCTCGAAGGCCGTGCCCGCGGTGGGACCCGCCTGGTTGAGCCGGCCCGCGAAGATCACGCCGGCCAGTGCGGCCAGCACGCCCATGTTCACGAACACCCAGAACGTGACGGCCTTGACCTTCACCCCGGACAGCGTGGCGGCCTGCAGGTTGCCGCCGATCGAGTAGATGTGGCGGCCGAACACCGAGTTGTTGGCCATCAACGAGTAGCCGAGCGCCAGCGCCGCCAGCAGCACCAGCACCCACGGCAGGTTGCGGAACCGGGCGAGCTGCACGACGACCGCCATCACGACGACGGCGACGCCCGCGATCTTGAGCACGAACACCGGCATCGGGTCGACGGTCTGGCCGTAGCCGAGCCGGGCCGCGCGCTTGCGCCACTGCGACAACGCGAACCCGGCCACGAACAGCAGGCCCGCCAGCAGGCTCACCAGGTCGGCGCCGCCGAGCGGGCCGAGGCCGACGTTGCCGAGGTAGCCGCCGGTGAACCCGTTCGCGAGCGACCGGATCTCGTCCGGGAACGGGCCGATGCCCTGGTTGCCCAGCGTGGTGAGGGTGAGCGCGCGGAACACGAGCATGCCCGCCAGCGTCACGATGAACGCCGGGATGCCGAAGTACGCGATCCAGTAGCCCTGCGCCGCGCCGATGACCGCGCCGGACAACAGGGTCAGCAGCACCGCCACCGGCCACGGGAGTCCCCAGTGGACGGTCAGCACCGCGCAGATCGCGCCCGTCAGCGCCACCGTCGAGCCGACCGACAGGTCGATGTGCCCGCCGATGATCACCAGGATCATGCCGATCGCGAGGATCAGCACGTACGAGTTCTGCACGATGATGTTCGAGATGTTCTGCGGCTGCACCAGCGCGCCGTCGGTCAGCACGGTGAACAGCACGACGATCAGCGCGAACGCGACGTAGATGCCGGACTGCCGCAGGTTGATCGAGAACCGGCGGGACGGCGCGGGCGGCGCGGTGGCGGGAGCGGGCGCGGTCTTGGTGGTCATGAGCTCTGTCCTCGTGTCATGTACTGCATCAGCCGTTCCTGCGTGGCCTCCTGCCTGCCGACCTCGCCGGTGACGCGGCCTTCCGAGAGCGCGTACACGCGGTCGCACAGGCCGAGGAGCTCCGGCAGCTCCGAGGAGATCACCAGCACCGCGCGGCCCTGGGCGGCGAGGTCGTTGATGATCGAGTAGATCTCGTACTTCGCGCCGACGTCGATGCCGCGCGTCGGTTCGTCGAGGATCAGCACGTCCGGGTCGGTGAACATCCACTTGGCCAGCACGACCTTCTGCTGGTTGCCGCCGGAGAGCGTGCCGGTCGGCGTCGACACCGCGGCCGTGCGGATGCCCATCGAGCGGCGGAACCGTTCCGCGACCGTGTACTCCTCGTTCTCGTCGACCCAGCCGCGGGTGGCGAGTTTCCGGAGCGCGGCCGCGGAGACGTTGCGCTGCACGCCCTCGATGAGGTTGAGCCCGTAGCGCTTGCGGTCCTCGCTCACGTACGCGAGGCCGTGCCGGATCGCGGCCTGGACCGTTCTGGTGTCGATCTCCTCGCCGTCCTTGACGACTCTTCCGGAGATGTTCACGCCGTAGGAGCGGCCGAACACGCTCATCGCGAGCTCCGTGCGGCCGGCGCCCATCAGGCCGGCGAGCCCGACGATCTCGCCGCGCCGCAGCGACAGCGTGGCGTTGTCGACGACGACGCGGTCCGGCTGCGCGGGGCTGTGCACGGTCCAGTCCTCGATGCGCAGCACCTCCTCGCCGATGTCGGGGGTGCGCGGCGGGAACCGGTGTTCCAGGTCGCGGCCGACCATGCCGGCGATGATCCGTTCCTCGCTGAGGCCTTCGGCGGGCAACGTCTCGATCGTCCTGCCGTCGCGCAGCACCGTGACGGTGTCGGCGATCCTGGTGACCTCGCCGAGCTTGTGGGAGATGATCACTGACGTGATGCCCTGCTCCCGCAGGCCTTCCAGCAGGTCGAGCAGGTGCTGCGAGTCGTCGTCGTTGAGCGCCGCGGTCGGCTCGTCCAGGATGAGGAGCCGGACCTCCTTCGACAGCGCCTTGGCGATCTCGACCAGCTGCTGCTTGCCGACGCCGAGGTCGTCGACCGGTGTGGTCGGGTTCTCCCTGAGCCCGACGCGGTCGAGCAACGCCTGGGCCTCGTGGTTGGTGCGGTTCCAGTCGATGAACCCGCGCCGGGCCTGTTCGTTGCCCAGGAACAGGTTCTCCGCGACCGAGAGCCGGCCGCACAGGGCCAGCTCCTGGTGGATGATCACGATGCCGCGCCGTTCGCTGTCACGAACTCCGTGGAACGCGCACGGCTCGCCTTCGAAGAGGATGTCGCCTTCGTACGTGCCGTGCGGGTGCACCCCGGACAGCACCTTCATCAACGTGGACTTGCCGGCGCCGTTCTCCCCGCAGATCGCGTGGATCTCACCGCGCCGCACGGTCAGCGAGACCTCGTGCAGCGCGGTGACCCCCGCGAACCTCTTGGTGATGCCGCGCATGGTGAGGATGTCTTCGGGCACGGCGTGTTACCTGAGCTGGTCGGCGGTGTAGTAGCCGGAGTCGATCAGTTCCTTCTGGTAGTTGGCCTTGTCCACCGGCACCGGCTGAAGCAGGAACGACGGCACGACCTTGACACCGTTGTCGTAGTCCTTGGTGTTGTTGACCTCGGGCTTGCCGCCCTTGAGGACCGCGTCGGCCATCTTCACCGTGACGTCGGCGAGCTGGCGGGTGTCCTTGTGGATCGTGGAGTACTGCTCACCGGCGATGATGGACTTCACCGAGGCGACCTCGGCGTCCTGCCCGGTGACGATCGGGTAGGCCTGCCCGGCCGTGCCGTAGCCACCGCTCTTGAGCGCGGAGAGGATGCCGATCGAGATGCCGTCGTACGGCGACAGCACACCGTCGACCTTGGCACCGCCGTAGGTCGAGGTGAGCAGGTCCTCCATGCGCTTCTGCGCGGTCGCGGGGTCCCAGCGCAGGATCGCGACGGTCTTGAAGTCCTTCTGCCCGGACTTGACCGTCAGCTTGCCCTGGTCGATGAGCGGCTGCAGCACGGACATGGCGCCGTTGAAGAAGAACGTGGCGTTGTTGTCGTCCGGCGACCCGGCGAACAGCTCGATGTTGAACGGACCCTCGCCCTTGGTCTTGAGCCCGGCGAGCAACGAGTTCGCCTGCTCCACGCCGACCTTGGCGTTGTCGAACGTGGCGTAGTAGTCGACGTTGGGGCTCTTGCGGATGAGCCGGTCGTAGGCGATCACAGGGATCTTCGCGTCGGCGGCCTGCTGCAGCTGCGACGTGATGGCGGTGCCGTCGATCGAGGCGACGATCAACAGCTTGGCACCCTTGGTGATCTGGTTCTCGATCTGGTTGGCCTGGGTGGGGATGTCGTTCTCCGCGTACTGGAGGTCGACCTTGTACCCCTTGGCCTCCAAGGCCTTCTTGATGTTGTCGCCGTCGTGGATCCAGCGTTCGGACGACCGCGTGGGCATGGTGACGCCCACCAGCGCGCCCTCGGCCGATCCGCTCTGCTGGTCGATGGTCTTCTCCGCCGAACCGCAGGCGGCGAGGGTGACGGCGAGTGCGGTGGTGGCCGCGATCCGGGCAAGCCTCATTGCTTCTCCTCGATGGCACCGACAGGCAACAGTGCTGTAGCCGGGGAGTGTTATCGCTAACAACTGGCCCGTCAAGTTCCATCTGGATAACGCCAGGTCGTGCCTGTTAGCGCTCACAGGGAGCGCTCCCGCGCGGCCTTGGGTTAGAGGTGGGGGACCAGGAGAAGAGTGAGAGGCGGGGCGGAAAGCGAGTTGCGAGTCGAAGGAGCGAAAGCGGGAGGGGCGCACGTCTCCGCAGTGGTTCCCGCGCAGTCGACGTGCCGCCTGGCCGGTCTGTCCCGAAAAGGTCCTCGCGCCCTTCGCGTCGTCCTCACCCCCGCGTCGGCCTTCGCCCCCTCGCCCCCTCGCGACAGTCCGCGACCCGCCGCGTTTCTCCCCCCGAACAGCCGTGCGCCCGCCGCCACGAAGTGGGCAGCGGGCGCACGTCCCTGGTCCGGTCAGGCGGTCCGGCAGGTCTTCCCGTTGATCGTGAAGACCGTCGGATCGGCCCCCGAACCCGATCCGTTGAATCCGATCTGGACGGACTTCCCCGGCTCCACCCGCCCGTTCCACGACATGCTGGTCGCCGTCACGTCACGCCCGCTCTGGCTCCACGTCGCCGACCACCCGGAGGTGACCCGCTGCGTGCCGGGCAGCGCGAACCCGAGCTTCCACGACGTCCAGGCCGCGGTGCCGGTGTTGGTGATCTTCACCTGCGCGGACAGGCCGTCCTGCCACCGGCCCGCGCCGAAGCTCACCTCGCAGCCGCCGGCGGGCGTGGTGGTGCCGGACTTCTCCGCCGCCCAGCCGGAGACCCAGGCGAGGGCGGAGTTCCAGTTGATCGCCACCTCGTTGACCGAGTAGGCGCCGATGTCGTCGACCCAGCACTTCTGCTGCGGGCAGCCTGCGAGCAGGCGTTGGGCGACCGGGTCCTGCAGTGCGCTGTTCGGGCCGCCGGACAACGAACCCGGAGGCGCGATCGGCAGGGTCGGGTCGTTCTGGTGCGCCCAGAAGCGGTGGTGGGCGTTGGTCATGGCCTGGTCGCCGTAGCCCGCCACGTACGACGTGCTGAGCGGGTTGCGGCCGAGGACGTAGTGCAGCGCCTCGAAGACGCCGTCGCGGTACTTGGCGGCGCCGGTGAAGTCGTGGGCCAGCGCCAGCACCTGGGCGTTGTTCAGGACCGTGGAGTTCGAGCCCCAGACGTAGCCGGCGGTGCTGTTGTCGTACGGCGCCGCGTAACCCATGCCCGCCATGGCCGTGAGGTGCTGGTCCGCCACGGTGGCGAACGCCGACTTGATCGCCGACACGTCCGCCGCGGGCAGGCCCGACGGCACCAGGGCGAGGGTGATGTCGCCCAGGGGAGCGGTGCCGCCCCAGTGGAAGCCGCCGCGGTTCAGGCTCGCCGCCTTGTAGTGCGGGGAACCGGTGACGTCGGTGCGGTAGGCGGCGTCGCCCGTGGTCGCGTACAGCTCGGAGGCGGCCCAGTAGAACTCGTCGCTGACCGTGTCGTCGCTGTAGGCGCCGCCGCCGGTGCCGTCGTTCGGGTCGGCGAGCTTGGCCGGGTTCGCCTTGGCCGCCGCGTAGGCCTTGCGGGCTGCCGCGAGCGAGGAAGCCGAGTAGGCCGGGTCGATGGTCTTCCACAGCCGGGACGCCTGCGCGGCGACCGCGGCCAGGTTCAGGGTGGCGGCGGTGCTGGTCGCGGAGAGGCGGCGCGGCTGGTCGTCCAGTTCGGGACGGGTGGGCAGCGCGGTCCAGTTCGCGTCGTGGATCTTGTGGTGCGCCATGCCGTCGGGCGCCTGCATCTTCAGCAGGAAGTCGACCTCCCAGCGCGCCTCGTCGAGCAGGTCTGGCACGCCGTTCGCCTTCTCCGGGATGTTCAGGGAGCCGTCGCGGTACGCGGACGCGTCACCGACGCGAACCGCGCGTTCGTAGGCGTTCAGGAGTTGCCAGGTCGCGATGCCGCCGTTGACCACGTACTTGCCGTGGTCGCCCGCGTCGTACCAGCCGCCGCGCACGTCGAGCGTGTAGCCGCACGCCAGGTCAGCGCGGCACGGCACGTTGTTGTCGCCCTGGTTCGGCGCGACGTTCAGGTGACCGGCCGGGCGCGCGTACTCGTCGCCCACGTACTGCGCCTCGATCGGCGTTCCGCTGCGCTGGTGGTAGAAGAACGCGAGCGAGTCGTAGCGCAGCCTCTTCACGGGATCCGCGGAGATGTCGAACGGGAAGCTCGCGTCCTCCCCGACGGACAGCGTGTAGCCGGTGCCGGCCGTGTCGAACGACGAGAAGTCGATGAGGTGCACCGAGTCGCCGGAGGTCGCGTCCGCACCCTTGGGCGTGCTCTGACCGGTGGCCACGGCCACGCCCGCCGAGTTCTTCAACGTCCACGTCTGCGGGGTGGTCGCGGAGGACACGAGCGTCGCCCGCTTGGGCAGGCCCGGCACGTACGCCACGAGGTCCACCTGGACCTTCCGCGCCGGGTTGGGGTTCACGCCACCGGGCGGCTTCACGCCCCCGACCAGCGAGACGTTGTCGACGCAGATCGTGTTGTCCGCGGGCTGACCGCCGAGCTGGAACGCGACCTGGCCGTTCCCGGCATCCGGGAAGTCCAAAGTGGACGTGAACGTGAACGAGAACCGCTGCTTCTCCGTGGAAAGCGTGAACTGCCGGCTCGCGATCCCGCGATACGGACTGACGCTCTCCCCGGCGGCGGCCGTGATCGGCTGCGCGACGGACGCACGGGCGTCGAACGAGAACGTGTAGGACTGGCCGGTCTCGAACGGCACGCCGTTCTGGCCGATCAGCGCGTCCCAGGGGTTCGTCGTGCCACCGGTGACGGCCGCGCACAGCTCACCGCCGGTCACGCGGTTCGTCACGCCCGCGCCCGCCCACCAGGGGTCGGCGCCGGTGTCGAACGTTCCGTTGAGCACGCGCTCGTAGTCCGCCGCCGCGGCCGAAGCGTGGAGTGAGGCCGCCGTGAGCGTCGCGAGCAGGGTCGCGGCGAGCAGGCGAGAAGGTTGCGATCTCATGCGATGAGGTTCTCCGTCCTCGTCGACGGGCTTCTGGGAGCGCTCCCAGAGGCACCGTAGGGCGAGGCGTGGACGGGCTACAAGCCCTGAGTCGTCACCGGTCGAATTCGACGGGCGATTCGACTCGAAGCGAACCGGGGGATCAGGTGAGGAGGCGGTCGGCGAGGTCGTGCCACCCGGCCTCGATCCGCTCCAGCGACATGCCGTGCGAGCGGACGAGGTGGTCGGCCAGCACGACGTCCACCGACGACAGCAGCGTGTGGGCGAGCAGGTCGGCGTCCGCGTCCGGGAGGACCTCGCGCACCAGCATGGCGACGTGCCGGTGCCGCAGCTGGTCGGCGGGGACGGCGTACCGGCGGTCGGGCGGTGGTTCGGCCGCCAGGTAGAGGTCGAGGTGAGCGTGCTCGTGGCGCAGCAGGGCCGGGCCGAACGCCCTGAGCCTCGACGCCGCGTCCGCTCCGGGGCCGAGCGGCGGCGGCCCGCTCAGGAACGCCTGCTGGAACTGGATCTCGGCGTGGTCGAGCAACGCCCGCAGCAGCCCGTTGCGGTCGCCGAAGCGCCGCGACACCGTGCCCTTGCCGACGCCGGCCTCTGCGGCCACCGACTCCATCGTGATCGCCGCGGCGCCGCGGTCCGCCGCGATCCTGGCCGCGGCTTCCAGCAACAACGCGCGGTTGCGCACCGCGTCGGCGCGCAGTCGCCCGTCGGGACCCGCGAGGGGGAGAGGTGTGCTCTCGATCACCTGAGCAGCCTAGCCGGAAGATAAACGGGCCGCGTCCCGTTTAGGCTGTAGTCGTTCCACCACAGTCTGCATCTGGGAGTCACGTCATGGCCGTCCGCATTCTCACCCTCGTCGGCAGCCTCCGGTCGGGTTCGCACAACCGCAGGCTCGCCGAGGCCGCGGTGCAGATCTCCCCGGACCACGTCGAGATCGGGTTGTTCGAGGACCTGGGCACCATCCCGTTCTACAACGAGGACATCGACGCCGAGGGCACCGTTCCGGCCGCCGCCACGAAGCTGCGCGAGGCCGCCGCGGACGCCGACGCGCTGCTGCTCGTGTCGCCCGAGTACAACGGCACCATCCCCGCCGTGCTGAAGAACGCCATCGACTGGCTCTCGCGCCCCTACGGCGCGGGCGCGCTGTCCGGCAAGCCGGTCGCCGTCGTCGGCACCGCCTACGGCCAGTACGGCGGCGTGTGGGCGCAGGACGAGGCCCGCAAGGCCGTCCGGATCGCCGGTGGCGTGCCCGCAGAGGACCTGACCCTGTCGATCCCCGAGTCGGTCGTGCGCTTCGCCGAGCTGCACCCGGTCGACGACCCCGAGGTCACCGAGAAGCTGTCCGGTGTCATCGAGGGACTGGCAGCCCGAGCGGCCGCCACGGTCTGACCTTCCGGCCAGGAATCCTTGCCCTAAGCGCTCGCCCGGCGAACCAGGGAAGTCGGCAGCAGCACGGACTGCGGCAGCTTCTCCTCGCCGGCGAGCTCGGCGAGCAGCCGCCAGGTCAGCGTCCGGCCGAAGCCCTCCACGTCCTGCCGCACGGTCGTGAGCGGCGGCACGGCGGTGGAGGCGAGCACGGAGTCGTCGAACCCCACGACGGCCACGTCGGCGGGTACGCGGTAGCCGCGTTCCTGCAGCACCCGCAACGCTCCGAGCGCCATGATGTCCGCGGCCACGAACACCGCGTCGAGGTCGGGGGCGCGGCGCAGCAGCTGGAGCATCGCCAGCGCGCCGCTCTCGGGCGTGAAGTCGCCGCTGTGCGCCACGAGGTCGACGGGCATGCCGTGCTCGGCGAGCCCGCAGCGCCAGCCGCTCAGCCGGTCCATGCCGACCGCCATGTCGTGCGGCCCGGCGATCGTGGCGATCTTCTGGCGCCCCAGGGAGATCAGGTACCGGACGGCTTCCAGCGCGCCGGTGAAGTTGTCCGCGTCGACGAACGGGACGGAGCCGCCCGCGAGCGGACGGCCGCCCACCACGATGGGCAGCCCCGTCTCGTGCAACGTCCTCGGCAACGGGTCCTCGCCGTGCAGGCTCACGACGAGGGCGCCGTCGACGTGCCCGCCGGTGAGGTAGGCGATCTGGTCCTCACCGTCGAGCGGCTGGTTCATCATCACGAGGAGCTGCACGTGGTGCCCCGCCAGTTCGGCGTGCACCCCGCGCAGGACCCCGGCGAAGAACGGGTCGGCGAGCACCCTGCTGCCGAGCTCGGAGATCACCAGCGCGATCGCGTTGGCCTTGCTGCCCGCGAGGGTGCGCGCGGCGTGGTTGGGGGAGTACCCGAGCAGGGCGATCGCGCGGTGCACCGCCTGGCGCGACCGCTCGCTCACGTACTTCTCCCCGTTGATCACCCGGGAGACGGTGGACTTCGACACCCCGGCGACGCGCGCGACCTCTTCGATGCGCGGGCCGGGGCGCCGACTCCTGCCCTCCGTCATGAGACGGCGACCAGCGCGTTGTCCCTGGCCACCCTGCTGTACCACCTCGCACTCATCTTCGGCGTGCGGATCTGGGTGTCGTAGTCGACGTGGACGATGCCGAACCGCTTCGCGTACCCCTCTGCCCACTCGAAGTTGTCCAGCAGCGACCAGCAGAAGTAGCCGCGCAGGTCGACGCCCGCCTCGATCGCCGCGTAGGCGGCGCGGAGGTGGGAGGCGATGTAGCCGGTGCGGTCGACGTCGTCGATGGCGCCGGTGCCGGAGAAGTCGTCGCGGAACGCGGCGCCGTTCTCCGTGATGTAGAGCGGAAGCTTCGGGTAGTCGTTGTGCACCCGGAGCAGCACGGTGGTGAGCCCGTCCGGCCTGACCTCCCAGCCCATGTCGGTGATGGGGGCGTCGCGGGGCGGGAACGACGCGTGCTGGACCCCGACCCACGGCGACGGCCCGGCGTCGCCGTCGGGGGTCGAGCTGACGTAGTGCTCGGTGTAGTAGTTGACGCCGAGCATGTCGATCGGCGCGGAGATCACGTCGAGGTCGCCGCTGAGCACGTTGGCGCCGAACCCGAACGGCTCCAGGTCCTCCACGATGTCGGCCGGGTACTCCCCGCGCAGCAACGGGTCCAGGAAGATCCGCTGCTGGAGTCCGTCGAGCCGGCGCGCGACATCGATGTCGGCGGGGTTCGAGGGGTCCACGGGGATGATCGGGTACATGTTCAGCGTGATGCCGACCTTGGCGTCCGGCTGGGCGGCGCGGATCGTGTCGGTCGCGAGCCCGTGCGCGAGCAGCAGGTGGTGCACGGCGGCGACGGCGGCCTCCGGCTCCGTGCGGCCCGGCGCGTGGATTCCCCCGGCGTAGCCGAGGAAGGCCGAGCACCACGGTTCGTTCATCGTCGTCCAGGTGGAGACCCGGTCACCGAGCGCCTCGACGGTGGCGGCCGCGTAGTCGGCGAAGCGGAACGCGGTGTCGCGGTTCGCCCAGCCGCCCGCCTCCTCCAGCTTCTGCGGCAGGTCCCAGTGGTAGAGCGTCGGCCACGGCGCGATGTCGTGCGCCAGCAACGAGTCGATGAGCCTCTTGTAGAAGTCGAGGCCAGCGTCGTTGACCTTGCCGCCGTCCGGCCGCACGCGCGGCCAGGCGATCGAGAAGCGGTACGCCTTCAGGCCGAGGTCCGCCATCATGGCGACGTCCTGCTCGAAGCGCCGGTAGTGGTCGGCGGCGGGTTCTCCGCAGTCGCCGCCCACCACCTTGCCGGGCTGCCGGCAGAACTCGTCCCAGATGGAGTCGGTGCGACCGTCCACCGCGGTCGCCCCTTCCACCTGGAACGCGGCGGTCGCGGCTCCCCACAGAAAACCCTGCGGGAAAACAATGTTCTCCATTTTCACCCCTTGACGGCGCCCTGCATGACACCGGCGACGATCTGCCGCCCGAGAACCAGGAACACGATGAGCACCGGAACCGTCGCGAGCGTGGTTCCGGCGAGGACGAGCGAGTAGTCGACGTAGTAACCGCTCTGGAGCTTTTCCAGCGCGACCTGCAGCGTCGGGTTGTCGGCGTTGAGCACCACCAACGGCCACAGGAAGTCGTTCCAGGACTGCATGAACGTGAACACGCCCAGCATCGCGGCGGCCGGCCGGGCGGCGGGCAGGGCCACGTGCCAGAACGCGCGCCACAGGCTGCAGCCGTCCATCCGCGCCGCCTCGACCAGTTCGTCGGGGATGGCGTCGAGCAGGTACTGCCGCATCCAGAACACGCCGAACGCGGTGACGAGGTTCGGCACGATCACGGCCTCGAGCTCACCGGCCCAGCCGAACTCGGCCATCGCCATGTACAGCGGGATGATGCCGAGCTGGGTCGGCACCGCCAGCGTCGCCACCACGAACAGGAACAGCACGCCCCTGCCGCGGAACTTCAGCTTGGCGAACGCGAACCCGGCGAGCGTCGAGAGCAGCACCACCGAGAACGTCACCGTGCCGGACACGATGAAGCTGTTGCCCAGCGCCTTCCAGAACGGGACGGTGTCGAACACCCTGGTCGCGTTGGCGAAGAAGTTGCCGCCGGGGACGAGCGTGAAGTCGCCGGTCAGCACCGCGTTGTCGCGGCTCGCCACGAGGAACGACCAGTAGAACGGGAAGGCGGAGCCCAGCACGAACGCGGCGAGGAAGCCGTAGATCGCGAAGGACGGTCGTCGCATCATTTGACGGCCCTCCTGGTGAGGAAGAAGTTGAGGCCCGCCACGGCGATGACGACCAGGAACAGCACCCAGGCGATGGCGGAGGCGTAGCCGAGGTCGAGACCCTGGAACGCCGACTGGTAGAGGTAGAGCACGACGGTCTGGTACTGGTGCTCCGTGCCGCCGCCGCTGCCGCCGGAGGGTTCGAACAGCTTGGGCTCGGTGAAGATCTGGAGCCCGCCGATGGTCGACGTGACGATCACGAAGATCAGCGTCGGCTTCAGCATCGGGAGCGTGATGCTGAAGAACCTCCTGAGCGCGCTCGCTCCGTCCACGAGCGCGGCCTCGTAGACGTCGCGCGGGATGGCCTGCATCGCGGCGAGGATGATCAGCGCGTTGTAGCCCGTCCAGCGCCAGTTGACCATCGACGCGATGGCGACGTGGCTGCCGAACGTGCTGGCCTGCCAGTCGATCGGGTCGAAGCCGATGCCGGAGAGCACGCTGTTCACCAGGCCGTACTGCGGGCCGAACAGGTTGCCGAAGATGATCGTCAGCGCCACGAGGCTCGCCACGTAGGGGAGCAGCACGCCCATCCGCCACGCCGTGCGGGCGCGCAGGTTGGCGTTCAGCAGCGCGGCGATCACGACCGCGACGACGATCTGCGGGGCGCTCGACAGCACGAAGATGCTGAAGGTGTTGAAGAGCGCGTTCCAGAACTGGTCGTCCTCGAACAGCGTCCGGTAGTTCTCCAGCCCGATGAACGCCGGGTCGTCGGCGCCGACCTCCCAGTCGAACAGGGAGACGTAAGCCGTGTACAGCAACGGGAACAGGCCGATGGCCCCGAACAGCACGAAGAACGGTGCGACGAACAGGTACGGCGAGAACTTGGCGTCGGCGTTGGCGAGCCGGTAGCGCCGCGGAGGCCGCGGGTGAGCCTCCTGGGCTCGCCCGCGGTCAACCTTGGAAAGCGTGGCCGTCACTACTTGGCCGCCTTCTGAGCACCTTCGACGGCGGTCTTCCAGGCCTCGTCGGCGTTCTTGCCCTGCTCGACCGACTGCAGCGCCGGGCTGAAGACCGTCTCCTGGATCTGGCCGTCGGCCGGGCCCTTGTACTGCGCGGCCTTGATCTTCTTGGCCTGCGTGGCGAACAGCGCGCCGGCCTTGACGTCACCGAAGTAGGCGTTGGTCTGGTCCAGCAGCTCAGGAGCGTCGAGCGCCTTCACCTGGCTGGGGAACGTGCCCTTCGCCTTGAACGCCTTGATCTGCTGCTCCGGCGCGGTCAGCCAGGCGGCGAGCTCCGCGGCCTTCTGCGGGTTCTTGCTCTGCTTCGGCACCGTCAGGTACGAACCGCCCCAGTTGCCGCCGCCGTTCGGGAACGCGTCGGTGACCGCCCACAGCCCCTTGTTCTCGGGCCCCGCCTGCGACTCGACCACGCCGAGCATCCACGACGGGCACGTCTTGGTGGCGAACTTGCCGAGCTTGAAGCCCGTGTTCCACTCGTTGCTGAACGCGCCGAGCCGCGCCGACTGTCCCTTCGCGACAGCCGCGGTCACGGTGTTCCAGTTGGCCTTGATCGCGGCGTTGGAGTCGACGACCAGCTTGTCCGACTTGTCGTAGTAGCCGGTCTCGAGCTGGTTGTGCATGGCGTTGTAGACCTGCGCGGCGCTGTCGAACCACGCGACACCGGGCACCTTGGCGATGAACTGGTCACCGGCCGCGAAGTACGCGTCCCAGCTCGTGAAGAGCGCCTTGACGCCCTCGGGGTCGGACGGCAGACCGGCCTTGTCGAACAGGTCCTTGCGGTAGCACATGGCCAGCGGACCGATGTCGGTCCCGTAGCCCATGAGCTTGCCGTCCTTGGTGGTGATCGCCTGCGTCTTCCACTGCAGCCAGCGGTCGTCCTCGACCTTCGGGCCGATCTCCTTGAGATCGTTGAACTGCCCGGCCTTCGACATGAACTGGCTGAGGTAACCCTCTTCGACGCCCTCGATGTCCGCGAGACCGGAGCCCGCGCCGAGCTTGGTGAAGAGGTTCTGGTGGTGCGGCTGGCCCTGGCCGGTCTTGCGCTGCGTGATCTTGATGTCCGGGTGGGCTGCCTCGTACTCCTTGAACAGCTCCTCGTACCCGAACTCGTTGAACGTGGCGATCGTCAGCTCGGTCTTTCCGTCCGCGGTCTGGCTCGCCCCGCCTGATCCGCACGCTGTGGTGACGGCGGCTGTGGTGGCGGCACAGATCAGCGCGCTGATCCAACGGTGTCGCACGGGAGAACTCCTCTGGTCTCGGCGGCGGGTTCTGGGAGCGCTCCCAGACGTGGGGGAGTTTCGTCTCGGCTTCGGATGTGTGTCAAGACACACTTCGGGGTATGGGCTTGGGTTTTGGGTGGTGCGGGGTGGGTGACCTCGGGGTTTGATGGCTAGGTCACGGTTTTGAAACCTGGGAGCGTTCCCGGAAATGTTGCCGGTTGGTTAACAGTGCGTGGTGGGGTGGGTACGCAGTGCTTCTGGCCGGGGTTGCTCGGGTTGGTCGCTTTGAGCGGGTGGTCGCGCGGGTCCTGACGGGCGTGTTTTTGTCATCGCCGCTGGCGCGGCGATAGAGATTGGGGCTTGACTTCGGGGCCCTTGCGAGGTGCTTGTCGGACCGGAAAAGGCCGGGAAGAACGCCCGGCCGAGCCACAAGTGGTAGCACCTCGCACCCAAAGTCAAGCCCCAATCTCTTCGGGTGCGTGGCTGGGTTGGGTGGGCAGGTCACCACACCGGTTTTGCGGCGGTGAGAGGGAAGGGCGCCTCGCCTTCGGCTTCGCCAGGCCCTAAAGCCATCCTTGACCCGTCTTGCCTCATCCCGTCTCGCCCAGCCGGACTGTCAGACCCCCCAGGTACGTTGGGTCGCGGGGGAGCCAACATCGAAGGGGACCCCCGCGCGAGCCTGCCTTGCCACGCCGGGCTCCGCGTTCAGTCGCGGCACCTTCGCCTTTGAGACGCCACGGCTCCGCCTTGGGCCGCACGCCTCGGCCTTGAGCCGCCACACCTCCGCCCTGCCCGGCGGCCGAGTCAGGCGCTTGCCCGTCGTACCAGCGAGGTCGGGAGGAGGAGCGACGGCGGGAGGCCCGCGTCGCCCGCCAGTTCGCCCAGCAGGCGCCAGGTCATCGTGCGGCCCAGCTGTTCCACGTCCTGGCGGACGGTGGTCAGAGGTGGGGTGGCGGTGGCGGCCAGCAGGGAGTCGTCGAAGCCCACGACGGCCACGTCCTCCGGGACTCGGCGGCCTCTCGCCTGGAGCACCTGGAGGGCGCCCAGCGCGATGATGTCGGCGGCGGCGAAGACCGCGTCGATGTCCGGGGTGCGGTCCAGTAGTGCGGACATGGCCCTGGCGCCGCTCTCCGGGGTGAAGTCGGCCTCCGCCACCAGGTTGGCGGGCAGGCGGGCCTCGCTCAGGCCCCTGCGCCAGCCGCTCAGGCGGTCCTGGCCCACCGCCATGTCCCTGGGGCCCGCGACTGTCGCGATCTTGGTGCGGCCCAGGGAGACGAGGTGGCGGACCGCGTCCAGGCCGCCGGTGAAGTTGTCCGAGTCGACGTACGGGACCGTGCCGGTGCTCAGGGGGCGGCCGCCTGCCACCACCGGCAGGCCGATCTGCTGCAGGCGGCTCGGGAGGGGGTCCTCGCCGTGGAGGCTGACCAGGAGGGCGCCGTCCACGTGGCCGCCCGCCAGGTAGGCCATGAGGTCGTCGTGGTCCTCCGGGCGGCTGAGCATGAGGAGGAGTTGGATGTGGCGGCCGCTCAGTTCGGCGTGGACGCCTCGGAGGACGCCGGAGAAGAACGGGTCGCTCAGGACTCTGCTGCCCTGTTCGGAGACGATCAGGGCCACGGCGTTCGCCTTGCTGCCCGCGAGGGAGCGGGCCGCCTGGTTGGGGCTGTAGCGGAGGTGCGTGATGGCCGCGGCCACGGCGGCTTTGGCCTTGGCGCTCACGTACTGCTCGCCGTTCACCACTCTGGAGACCGTCGACTTGGACACGCCGGCGAGCCGCGCCACCTCCTCGATGCGCGGGCCGGGGCGTCGGTGCGTCTCCGTCATGACCTCCATCGTAGGGCCGTGAGAGCGCGTTCATGAGTGGGAACGGGGCGGGACGCCTGTGCCGCGCAGAACATCCCGCCCCGAGGTCTAGGGTTCGACGCCCCACGCGAGGGTGCCGGCGGTGTGGGCGGTCACGCGGTCGAAGTCGTTGAGGCTGTTGCTGGTTCGGTAGCTGTGGTCGTTGGACTGGTCGAAAGTGGACCAATCGGACTTCGCGACCCTGAGCTGGATCTCGCCGGTGCTCGCTCCGGCGGCGAGCGCGCCCGAGGTGAAGGTGACCTCCAGGTACGCGTCGGCGCCGGGGCGGGCAGGGGAGACGGCGACCACGCGGGTCCGGACGTTCGCGCAACCCGGCTGGGCCCAGTCGCACCACGCCTGGTAGCCGGGAGCGTTGTCGCCGGTGAACCAGTAGCGCAGCGAGGTGGTGGTCAGGTTCAGGGGTGTGGTGCCGCGGTTGGTCAGCTGGAGGGTGGCACCGATCTGGCTCGACGTGGCCGCGCCGGAACCCTTGTGCTGCACGGACAAAGCGCTGGTAGCACCCGGAAGTGTGCGAACCGTGACAGACGCGCTGGAAGCGGACACGTTGCCCGCGGCGTCACGGGCGCGGACCGCGAGGGTGTACGGGGTGTCCGGGGTCAGGCCGGTGAGTAGCAGGCCCGCGGTGGTGGAGGAAGCCAAGACGGTGCCGGAGCTGAGCACGTCGTAGCCGGTGACGCCCACGTTGTCCGTCGACGCCGTCCAGTTCAGCGCCGCGCTGGAGGAGCGGACGTCGGTCGCGGTCAGTCCACTGGGGACGGACGGGGCCTGGGAGTCCTCGGTGCCGCCGGTGGGTTCGGTGCCCCAGACGACGCCGTTCTGCCGCAGGACGACGCGGTCGGTGCGCAGGACGGCGTTGCCCGTGCCGAGACCCGTGTAGGACCAGTCGTTGGCGGGATCCCAGGTGCCGCTGCTGGTGATGCGGAACTGGACCTCCTTGCGGTACGCGGACTGGCCGGCCGGCGCCACGCCGGTGCACGGGATCTCGACGTAGTAGATCGAGCCGCGGAGCTGCTGGGGACCACTGGCCGTGCCGCACTGGTTGTAGTTCGTCGTCACCGCGATCTGCTGCGGAGTCGTGGCGCCGTCGAGGGTGAAGTAGTAGCGCAGGGTGCCGTTGAACGTCCGCGCCGGCCACGCGCTCCTGTTCAGCACGAAGGCCTTGACCTCGGTGAACTGGGCGGCGCTCTGGTTCACCGACGCCTCGACGGTGAGCTCCGGGCCGTCCGGGGTCTCGGCTACGGGGAACGACGTGAGCGGGGTGCCGCCGTACTCGCCGTAGAGCCGGGCCAGCGCACCGGTGAAGCCCGCGTTGTAGTCGAGGGCCACCTCGTTCATCACGTAGTCGGAGCGGCTGTCGGTGTAGGCGTCGTTGTTGGTGCTGGGGCCGCCGACCAGGGCGCCGTAGAGCACGTGACGGCTGGTCGCCGGCTCCTGGATGCTGTCGGCCCACGAGCCGTGCGCGCCTCGGTGGTGGGGGTTGCGCGGCGGGTTCGTGCCGAAGCCGACGACGTAGCTCGCGCCGCGCGGGTTGTCGCCCAGGGCGTAGTTGATCTGGCGGACGCCGAAGTCGTGGTAGGTCCTCGCCCGAGAACTGTCGCGTGTGGACAGCCAGTCGGAGTAGGTCAATGCGGCGAACGCGGTGTTGGCCGCGTAGCGGAGCGATCCCCAGCTGTCCAGCACCGCCTGGCCGCCGGGGGAGTAGCGGACGCGGTTGCCGTTGTAGCCCGTGGTCCAGAAGTCCAGCCAGCGGTTGGCGTCGGTGACGTAGGTCTGCTCGCCGGTCAGCTTTGCCATCAGGACGTAGGCACCGTACGACTTGTCGTCCCAGGCGATGGTCCACTTGTAGGAACGTTCGGAGCTCTGCGGTTCGGTGCCGAGCTTCACGTACTCGGTCTTCGCCTTCGTCAGGTACGCCGCGTCACCGGTGGCGCGGTGCAGCCAGATCGCACCCCACACCAGCTCGTCCTGGTAGCCGCTCCACGAGTTGTAGAAGTTCGCGGCGTCGGTGATGCACGAGCTGTACTTGCCGCGGTAGGTGTCCGCGAACGCGTAGAGCTGCTTGGCGTGCGTGACCAGGGTCGCCGCGTAGGTGGGATCGGTGTCCTTGAAGACCATCGAGGCCGACGCCATCGCCGCCGCGTACTCGCCCGCGAGGTCGGAGCCGGGGCACGAACTGTCCACTTTGTACGACGGACGCGCCATCGGCATCACCTCGGGCGAGCCCCACCAGGCGTGGTCGGGGTTGCCCGCGCCGACCTGCCCGTAGACGACGTTCGGCGACGGGTGCGCCTTGATGATCCAGTCGGTGCCGTGCCGCAGGTTCGCCAGCAGGTGTGGGAGCTGGCCGGAGCTCGCGTACGCGGCCCGGTTCTCCACGGCTCCCCAGGCGAGCATCGACACGCTGAACGCGAACGGCAGCCCGAACTTCACGTGGTCCCCGGCGTCGTAGAACCCGCCGGAGAGGTCGAGGCCGACGTCGGAGCCGTCGCGCACGGCCGAGTCACCGCGCCAGCCGACGCGGTTGGTCGCGGGCAGCACCCCGGAGTGCTGGGCGTCGTAGAACCAAACGGACTTCTGCAGCGCCTCGCCGTAGTTGAACGCGGGCGCGGCGGCCGCCGGTGACACCAGCGGACCGGCGCTCGCGAGCACCGCGACGAGGACGGCTGTCACAGCTCTGAACATGCGGCGGCCTCCGGAAGGTGGGCTGGGAGCGCTCCCAGAAGGCGAACTGTAACGGTCACGAAAGCGTTGTGGCAGAACGACTTCGCATTCGACGTCGAATCGACGGCGCGACTTCCTCGGCGGGGTGCGGATGGTTACAGTGCGGCCACCTGGGAACGTTCCCAGGACAGGGGAGGTGCGCTGTGCCCGGAGGGCGTTTCGCCGTGCTGGCAACGGTTCTCGCCGTCGTGACCGCCGGTCTGGTGACGGGCGCGAGTGCCGCGGCCGGCTGCCGGGTCGACTACGCGGTGCCCAGCCAGTGGCAGGGCGGGTTCACCGCGAACGTCACGGTCACGAACCTCGGCGACCGCGTCGACGGCTGGCGGCTCACCTGGTCCTGGCCGTCGGGCCAGCGGGTGACCCAGGCCTGGAACGCCACCGTCACGTCATCGGGAGCCGACGTCACCGCCGTGAACGCCGGGTACAACGCCGTGATCGAGCCGAATGCGAAGGCGTCCTTCGGCTTCAACGGCAGCTGGTCGGGCGCGAACACGGCTCCTCAGGCGTTCTCGCTCAACGGCGTCGCGTGCACCGGCGACCCCGGCACCCCGCCACCGGGCGACGCGATGGCCCAGGTCGCGGCCATGCAACCGGGCTGGAACCTCGGCAACACCCTCGACTCCACGGGCAGCGACGAGACGTCCTGGGGCAACCCGCGCGTCACAGAGGCCCTGCTGGACAACGTGAAGGCGCAGGGTTTCAAGAGCATCCGCATCCCCGTCACCTGGGGCCAGCACCAGAACGCGGCGCACACCATCGACGCCGCCTACCTGGCCAGGGTCAAGGAGGTGGTGGGCTGGGCGCTCGCGGACGGCTTCCAGGTGATGATCAACATCCACCACGACTCGTGGCAGTGGATCTCGGCCATGCCGGCCGACCGGACCGGCGTCCTCGCTCGGTACAACGCCATCTGGACCCAGCTCGCCACGGCCTTCAAGGACTCCCCGAAGCAGCTGGTGTTCGAGAGCGTCAACGAACCGCAGTTCACCGGCAGCTCGGGCGACGCCCAGAACGCCCAGCTGCTGCACGAGCTGAACGCGTCGTTCCGCACGATCGTCCGCGGATCGGGTGGCACCAACGCGACGAGGCTGCTCGTCCTGCCGACCCTGCACACCTCGTCGGACCAGGCGAGGCTCGACGAGCTGTCGACGTCGATCAGCGGGTTCGGCGACCCGAACGTGGCCGCCACCGTGCACTACTACGGGTACTGGCCGTTCAGCGTGAACGTCGCCGGCGGCACCCGCTACGACGCGACCGCCCAGAAGGACCTGACCGACTCGTTCGACCGCGTGCACACCACCTTTGTCGCGCGCGGTGTGCCGGTGATCCTCGGCGAGTACGGCCTGCTCGGGTTCGACCGGCACACCGGGACGATCGAGCAGGGCGAGAAGCTGAAGTTCTTCGAGCACCTCGGCTACTACGCGAGGTCCAAGAAGATCACGACGATGCTCTGGGACAACGGCCAGCACCTCGGCCGCACGTCCTTCCAGTGGAGCGATGCGGAACTCGCCGCGCAGCTCAAGGCGAGCTGGACCACCCGCTCCGGCACCGCGTCGACCGACCAGGTGTTCAGCGCGAGGTCGAGCGCCGTCACCGCCAAGACGATCACGTTGAACCCCAACGGAACCACGTTCACCGGCCTGCGCCAGGGCACGACGGACCTGGTGCGCGGCACCGACTACACCGTCTCCGGCGACCAGCTCACCCTGACCGCCGCGGCGATGACCAGGCTGAGCGGAGCGCGCAACTACGGCACGAACGCCGTGCTGAGCGCCCACTTCTCGGCCGGCGTGCCGTGGCGGGTCAACCTCGTCACCCACGACACGCCCGTGCTGTCCGCGTCGACCGGCACCACCGCGGCGTTCTCGATCCCGACGAACTTCCGCGGCGACCTGCTCGCCACGATGGAGGCGAAGTACGCCGACGGGTCGAACGCAGGGCCGCACAACTGGACGTCCTTCAAGGAGTTCGACCGGGCTTTCGCTCCAAACTACGCGGCGGGCACCACGATGCTGACTCCGGAGTTCTTCGCCGAGGTCACCGACAACGCGCGGGTGACGCTGACGTTCCACTACTGGAGCGGTGCCACCGTCACCTACGACGTCACCAGGTCGGGCACCGCGGTCACGGGGACTCCGTGACCTTCAGGCCGCGCCGCAACGCCTCGACCTCGTCGTCGAACATCCGCACCGAGATCGCCGCGCTCGCCACCAGCGACGAGCCGTGGAACGTGCCGGGGTAGAGGCGCAGCTCGGTCGGCACACCGGCGTGCGAGAGACGGCGCGCGTACTCGACGCCCTCGTCGCGCAACGGGTCGAACTGGCACGTCGACACGAACGTCGGCGGCAGGCCGCTCAGATCGGTCGCGCGGGCAGGGGCGGCGTACGGCGAGACGTCGTCCCCGCCCGGCTCGCCGCCGAGGTAGGCGGTCCAGCTGTAGATCGCGTTGGGGTGGTTCCAGATCGGCGTGTCGACGTAGTCCGTCATCGACTGGGTGCCGAGCCGGTCGTCGAGCTCGGGGATGCCGAGGAACTGGAAGCACAGCTCGGGACCGCCGCGGTCCCGAGCCATCAGCACCGTGCCGGCGGTCAGCCCGCCACCCGCGCTCTCACCACCGATGCCGAGCCGCGCAGCGTCGATGCCGAGCTTGTCCGCCTTCTCGGCGGTCCACTTCAACGCCGCGTAGCAGTCCTCGACCGGCGCGGGGAAGGGGTGCTCGGGCGCGAGCCGGTAGTCCACCGACACGATGACGATGCCCAGCTCGTCGGCGATGCGCAGGACGTGCGCGTGGAACGTGTCGAGGTCGCCGAGGACGAACCCGCCGCCGTGGACGTAGACCAGCCCGGGCACCAGGCCCTGGCGGTTCGCCGGGCTGTAGATCCGCACCGGCACGTCGGGCGAGCCGGACGGACCGGGCACCGCGACGTCCCTGATGTCGACGGGGTTCCTCGGCTCGTAGGCGGGCATCATGTCGGCGAGCTGCGACTGCTCGCTGCGCGCGGCCTGCAGCGCCTCGTAGTCGGGCAGGGCCACCTTCGGCAGCATGTCGAGCCAAGGCAGCAGTTCGGGATCGACGTTGTAGCTCATGCCCTCAATCCTCGACGCGGGGCGGCGGCGCGGACAGCCGACACGTGGCGGGCGATTCCGCCACCCGGCCAGCCACCTGGCGGGTCGCGGTCGTGCGACCTCACCGTCCACTCCCGACTCCTGGCCGATTCCTGAAGCGAGAGAAATTCCATCGGAAAAGGAATCGAAGCGCTCGAAAGAAGCAACTGACTGCTGCATTGTGACGCTTTGGTGAGGGACGCGGTCGTGATAGCTCGTTGTGGTGCGGGAGAAGCGGTTCCGCGTTGAGCCATTCGGGGTGCGCCAGTAACGAGGATTTCCTGACATGCGACTCTCGCGTGGGTAGAGTTGGTTTTTCGGCGGATCAAGGGGAGCGGTATGCGGGGTTTGCGCACCGCGTGGCTGATACTGCTGTTGTGCGTATTCGCCGTGGGCGTTCCCGGTGCCGCCGTGGCCGCCCCCGATGACGCGGAAGTGGCTTTCTGCCTGGCCGCCGCCCAGCGCGCCGCGCTGCAGGAGACCGCCCAGGTGCTGGAGTTGCGGCCGGAGGCGGACCTGGCCGGCTGGCGCAAGAACAAGGCCGCCGACTTCAACCGCGCCTGCGAGGCCCTTTACGGCGCCCAGAAGACACCTCAGCCGGACTGGTTCACGGTCGCGCTGCCGTTCCTCACCGGCGCGGTGGGAGCGATGCTCGCCTTCGCCGCCGCCGCGTGGTGGGACCGGGTCAACCGCGGCCGGGTGCTCGCTGACGCCCTGCGGCTCGCGGTGAAGGAGTTCCACGAGGAGGCGTCGTCCTACCTGCACGACTGGCGGCCGGCCCGGCCGGACGCCGAGTTCGTCGCGAAGCGGAGCAGGCTCGAGCACCAGCTCGCGGTCGTGGGCGCGGAGCGGCGCCGGTGGAAGAAACCGGACCTGCTCATCGCCCAGCTGACCACCGGGCGGTTCGGGCGTGACATGGCCGCAGGGTGGGACGACAACACCGAACAGACCAGGGCCGAGCGCAAGGGATGCGTCGCGGCCCTGCCCGAGCTGCGCAAGGACCTGCTCGCCGTCTCGGCGGTGCTGACGTCGCCGTTGCAGAAGTGGTGGCGCGCGCGATGACGGATCCGATCAACCCCTTCATGCTGCCGGAGCTCGACTCCCCGATGCAGCCGCTGTGCCCGTACGAACATCCCCACCACGAAGACCTCTACGTGCAGGTGGACGACAGCGTCGCGCAGTACGCGAGGTTCCAGGCGGAGATGGGGAGTCTTGCGTCGCTGGTCAGGAACGGGCGACTTGCCCTCGTGACGGGGGACAGGGGATTCGGGAAGTCCGCGACGGTCAACCGCTGCGCCGCCTGGGCGGCACGCACCCTCGAGGCCCGCCACGGGCTGACCACGGCGGTGATCGACGTGACGTCCGCCGTCGGCCGCAACGAGGGTCTCGACGTGCCCACCCGCCTCGCCAGGACCTGCGACAAGTTCTACGACCGCGTGCTGTACGAGGGAACGCCCCTGCTCTCCGCGGAAGGGCTGGCGGAGTTCAAGGAGAGCCGCACCGAACCGGGGCGCGTCTACCCGAACCTCGGCCGCTGGTTGCTCCCCGGCCGCGCGCTCGTCCTCCTGTTGCCCTCGGTGGAACTGGTGCGGGAGGTCGTCACCTACGCCGGGCTGCTGAGCCCACGGGTTCTGTTCCTGTTCGAGTCGCAATGGATCGACAAGAAGGACGAGGCGTCCATCCTCGCTTCGGTGGGCGGTTTCACCATGCCGGTCACGCTCCGTCTCGGAACTCTGGCCGACGGCGACGCGGGGCGTTACGTATCGGCTCGGTTGAACCAGAGCGACGGCCGCGGCCGTTTCCCACGAATGACTGAAAAAACCTCCAGTGCCGCTGGTGAGAAGGTCCGGTCGGTGGCGCAGCTGCAACGAAGTCTGCACAGTACCTATGAATTCCGGCGGCTGCGGGAGCTCAGGTACGAGAACGAGGAGATGGTGACCATCGAGGACTTCGATGCGGCCGACTCCCACAATGTCGTGCACTACGAATCGGGGACGTCATGAGCGGACAGCCTGCCGACTCGTCCAACCGCAACCCGTTCTCGCCCATGGCGGTGGCCAGGCTGGGCGGTTTCGGCGAGGAAGCCCCGGCCGACGTCACGGTGCAGACCGACGCCGTGCGCCAGGCGACGTCCTATCTGGACACCTACCTCGAGGCCCCGGCATCTCGGGTGGACAACCGCCCGCCCGGCAGCGTGCTCGCCATCATCGGCGAGTACGGCACCGGCAAGACGCACCTCGCGCGACATCTGCTCAGGCATGTGGCGACCACGGTGGACGACCCGCTGCGGGCCATGCACATCGAGGCCACCGGGGTCGACCTCTTCGAGTCCTACCAGCGGTTCACGAACGGACTCGACCTCGACCGCGTGCGCAAACGCGTCAGCGACTTCTACGCGGACGTCGTCGCGGAGGAACTGCAGGACACGGGGCTCGCGCACCGCGCGGCCGACCTGCTGCGCGACCGGAAGGTCGAACCGCACAAGGTGGTGGAGCAGCTGCACCTCATGGAGAGCGCGCTGCTGCGCCGGGTGCGGCAGAAACTGCTCGACGTCACGGAGAACGAGAGCTTCGGCATCGCGCTGACCCTGCTGCTGCGCCCCGGTTTCGACCGCGCCGTGTGGAGCTGGCTCACCGGGGCGAAACCAGAGCCCGACCCGATCCTCGTCGAGCGCGACATCACCAGGCCCATCGCGAGCGACGTGGACGTGCTGGAGGCGATGGGGGTCTTCGCGCTCCTGTTCGGCGGCGAGGAACGCCGGTTCCTGCTGGTGATCGACGAGTTCGACAAGATCCTCTGGGCCGACCGCCCTGACAACGGGCCCGTGCTGCGCGCGTTCCAGCGCATGCTGGAGATCTTCACCAACGCGGGCGCGTTCCTCGTCCTGTGCGGTCATCCCGACTTCCTGGAGCTGATCGACGACAGCGTCAAACAGCGCATCACCTACCTCATCAAGACCGCGGGGATGAGCACCGCCCAGGTGACGACCTTCATCGAGGAGGTCCAGGAGGCGGAGCTGCGCGTGCGGCGGCTGGCACCGTTCACACCCGAGACCGTCCGGTACATCGTGGCGCTGACCAGCGGCTACGCGCGCAAGGTGATCCGGATGTGCCACGGGCTCTACCACCTGGTGCGCGAACGCGAGTACGCCTACGTCACCGTCGACCTGGTCCACGAGGTCGCGCGCAACCAGCTCGGCGCGCTCAGCTCCGACGAGATCGTCTCGCTCGCGCGGCAGGTCCTCGTCGCCAACGGATGGCCGTACCAGCACGGCTACCACCTCTCGGCCGATCCCGACTCGCGGGCGGACTTCTGGGTGAGCTCCGTCGACAGCGACGGCGGCTGCGCCGTGCTGTTCACCGAGTCCGTGCTCACCGCCACCGACCTCGCCGCCGTCCTGCGCCGGGTGGCCGCGGTGCGTGACGCGAACGGGGGCACCGAGGTCGTGCTCGTCGTGAACGGCGTCGTCGAGGAGGGCTTCGCCGACGACCTGCGGACGGGGCTCGGCACGGAACCACTCGCCTACACCGAGCGCGGCTTCACCGAGGACTTCCGCGCACTCGTCGCGGCGGTGACCCGCCAGGTCCCCGCCGAGGCCGGCGACGATCCCGTCGGCGCGGTGAACCACCGCATCGACCAGGTCGCCCGCCAGCAGTCGAGCATCTACGAGTTCCTGGAACAGCTCGCCGGCCACGTGGACGGCCTGCGCCTGTCGTCGGACCGCCAGTTCTCCACCCTGCAGCACCAGCTCGGCTCGATCGTCCAGGAGCAGCAGCGCCTGCGCACCGAGAGCGAGGGCGAGCCGGTTCCGTCCGAAGTGGACGTCCTGTTCCTCGACGCGATCGCCGTGCTGGAGGAGCTGACCCAGATCGACCTCATGCTGCGGGACGCCTTCGACCCCGAGCAGCGCAACGTTCTCGACGCCGTGCAGCGCAGGCTGCGGTCCTCGCCCGCCTACTTCGAGGCTGTGGGGATCGCCGCTCACCTGACGGTGGCGGTGACGTCGTTCCGCGATCGGGTGGCGGAGTGGCTGAGGTCCGACGAGGTCGCAAGGTCGAGGGGAGCGCTCTCATTGACCGCGGAGAACACTCTCGACCAGATCTGCCAGTCCTACGACGACGTCACCGAGTACCTGCCGTCGTTCAAGTTCGACCCCCTGGTGCAACTGGTGCCCTGGACGGCTCGCGGTGGCACGCTCGCGGACCTGGGCAAGACGTCACGGCGAGCCAGACTGAGTGCCGCGCTGGACAATCTCAGCCCTCGTGTCCGGCGCGCGGCGATGCGGTCGTTGCTCGGCAGCGGAACCTGACGTCTCCCACGCGGGTGGCCGGAAGTGGTCCCACAGCCCGTTGCAGACGGCGTTGAGCACGTTCACCACGACGATCGCCACCGCGATCACCGCGATGGCGCCGGGGAAGTCGGGTTCCAGCAACAACGCCAGGATGATCGCGGTGAGGCCGTTCTGCTGGCCGAGTGCGAGCCGGACCCGGTCTCCGCGCCAACGACGCGGCGTGGTCAGCGCGAACGCCGTCACGATCTGAGAGAGGTATGCGGCGGTTCCGAGCACGAGGCCGATGAGCAGCCACCGGACCTCCAAGACCAGCACCAGTCCCATGGCCGCGCAGCCGGTGTACAGGGCGACCTGCGTGGCGGCGTCGACGAACCGGCCCAGCGGTGGCCGGAAGAAGAGTCCGATCAGCGCGATCGCGAGCAGCAGCCCCATCACCACCGCGAAGAACGCCACCGCGAGCACCACGACGCCCATCACCACGTTCGCGACCGTGTGCCACTTCGCCGCGAGCCGGGCGCGCACCTTCAGAAAGCCGTGCCACACCAGGAAAGCCGCCCCGGCGAGCACGAGGTTCCACAGCAGGTTCCACAGGAACGCCGCCAGACCCGCGGACATCACCACGGCACCGTTGCTCGCGTGCAGCGCGAGAGCGGTGAAGTACACGGTGAGCAGGACGGTGATCGGGTCGTCGAACGACGCCCACGCGCTCAGCAACGCCTTGGCGGACGGGGACATCTTCGACTTCGACCGCATCGCCGCCACCGACAGCGGGTCGATCTGGGCGACCGCGATGCCGAGCACCATCAGCCAGGGCTCGCCGAACGCCAGGTACACCACGCCCGCGATCATCACGGACTTGGCGAGCACCCCGAGCGTCACGGCCAGCAGCACGGTGCCGAGCTGGTCGCGGAACTCCGCGATGTCGATGCCGCGGGTGCTCGCGTAGAGCCCGAACCCGAGCAGCGCCGTGACGAAGTACCGGTAGTACGCCGTGGACTCGGCACCGTCCACATCGGCCACGAGGGAGAGCGCGTAGCCGGCGCCGACCGAGGAGAGGAGCGCGAGAGTGCGCCACAACGCGGTCATCCAGGCCCCCTCACCCCGGGAAACCGAGCTTAGCGGGGTCGTGCGGACCCCAACAACCGTTGTCACCGCGCCATCAACTCGATCGCGAGCGCCGCGAGCCGGTCGTCGGTGGGCACGACGCGCGACTGGTCGACCGTCACTCCCACCAGATAGCTGCCGATGCTGAGCCGGTAGTAGTAGATCGCTCCCTGTTCGACGTCGAGAACCAGCCGGATCAGCAGGCCGCCGGGCGGACCGCTGGAGGCGAGCCGGTTGAACCTCTGTGCGATGGTTCCGAGCTCCTGGGTGAACCCGCGGTAGAAGGCACGGCGCGCCCCGACCGTGATCTGGCTGAAGAACGGGGCGAGCGACGGGTGGTCGAACTGGTCCAGTTCGGCGAGCACCGCCCCTCCCTCGCAGTACGCGACGTAGTGCAGGTCCTGCGGCCGGACGGCATCGCGGCACGCGCGCAGGACCGCGTCCGGCACGTCCTCGGCGACCGTGGCGCGGTGCTCGGCCATCGGGTCCGCCGACGTCAGCGCCTTCACCTCGTTCTCGGCCGTCCACCCGCCAGGATCCTGCGACTGCAGGCTGATCCGGGCGCGCAACTGGGTCACCAGTGCCGACAGCGCCTTGTCCGCGGCCCGCACGTCGGGCATCTCCGACAGCGGCTCGTCGTCCTGCCGCTCCGAGGCGCACATGCCGACGACCATCTCGCGAGGCACCACCGACTCGCAGAACAGCGCGCCTCTCTCGGTGTGCACGACCGCGCGGATCAGCGTACCTGTGCGCGGCTCCTGCAACGCCCGGTCGAGCTCGGTGACGGCGAACCCGATGCGCCTGCCGAGCCGGTGCAACGGATCCCGGCGCGTGTTCTCGTCGAACGTGTCCACGGAGAAGTCGAACACGTCCCGGCTGTAGTGCGCGACGTGCACGAGCGACGGCGTCTTGCGCACCGCGTCCCGGCAGGCCGACCGGGTCTCCCGGAACGCCTCGCCCAGGTGCGCAGCCTGGAACTCGTGCGTCTCCACGGGCGGCACCTCCGGCTCAGGTCTGGGGGATGTCGACATGGATGTCCCTCCATCCGGCGTCCGCGAGAAGGTCAGGGCTCGCGGCCACGCCGAGGTTCTCGGTGGTGATGATCGTGACCGGGTGGTCGGGGCCGAAGTAGTTCAGGCAGTCGTCCCTGGCCGCGGTCAGGAGGTCTCTGGCCTCGGCCGGGTGCCCGAGCACGGCACGGGCGCGCGCCTGCGACACCACCGCGGCGACGGTCCACGGGTGGTCGTCGCCGAGTCCGTAGCGCAGGCCCTCCAGTGCGGCGAGCACCTCGTTCTCGCCGTCCTCCGGTTCGCCGTGCGCGCAGAGCGCGGAGCCCAGGCACAGCCGTGCGGCCGCGAGGAACGGGTGCTCCTCCGCATAGCCGAGCTCGGTGCGGTAGGCGGAGATCACCTCGCGGGCCAGCCCGATCGCGGCCGACGCGTCGTCGAGCATCCGGTGGTCGTTCGCGAGGCTCAGCCGGCACGCGATCGTGGTCGGGTGGTAGGGACCCACGACCTCGCGGAACCCGCCGAGCGCACGGCTGCTGCGTGCTTGCGCCCCCTTGGGGTTCCCGCTGAGGCGTTGTGTGACGGCGAGCTGCCACAGGGTGGCGAGCTCGGCCTCGTCGGGGCCTCTTTCGTTGCGGTCGTTGATGTTCTGCAGCTTCTGCCACGCGGTGCGCAGCGTCGCGAGCGCCTCGTCGAACCGGCCCAGCTCGCGCTGGAAGATGCCGATCTTCGTCTGGGACCACCTGGTCAGCCCGTCGTCCGGGCCGAGCAACCGCCGCAGGCGCCGGAAGTTGTCCAGCTCCAGCGTCAGCGCGGCCGCCGCGTCACCCGCGAGATAACGGGAGTGCGCCAGGTTGTTCGCGGCGCGACGGGTGTCCGGGTGGTCGTCGCCGAAGATCTCCCGGTAGCCCTCCCACGTCGCGGTGTCCTCGTCCAGCGCCTCGGCGAAGTACCCGAGGCCGCGCAGGTCGCCGCCACGGCCGCGCGCGGTGATCAGGGTCTGCGGGTGGGTCAGCTCCAGCGACCGGCGCTGGTGCACCAGCGCGCCGTCGTCCAGCGCCAGCGCGGCCTCGCTGTTGCCCAGATGCCGTTCGACGTTGGCGAGCTGGGTCGCGAGGCGGTTGCGCAACGGGTCGTCCTGGCCGAACCTCCGCGTCCAGTCGGCGAGCAGGGCGTGCGCCGGTTCGGTCGACGCGTAGCTGATGCCCACGCCGCCGTCGGTGAAGAGGAAGCGCAGCTGGTTCACGAGCCAGCGGCGCACCAACGGGTCGCCGCTCGTCAGCGCGCCCGACACGAAGACGTGCTTCTGCAGTTCCGCGAACTTCGCGGCCCGCGTCGGCAGGGAACGTTCCTCGACCTCGATGGGCGCGTACTCCGCCAGCGCGCTCAGCACGTGGGCCCGCCGCACCGCCCGCTCCTCGTCGCTCATGGAGTCCTGCAACACCTTCTGCACGACGCGGTGGATCCGCAGGCTGCTGTCCGCGCCCCAGTCGACGCGGAACACACCGAAGCGCACCCCGATCCACAGCGCGCGGTCGACCTCCCACGAGTCGAGCGCGAGCGGTTCGGCGTCCGCGCCGCCGGCGCGCACCAGTGCGTTGATCATCGTGGACGACCGGACCAGCCGCAGGTCGATGCCCTGGGTGGAGAGGAACGAGCAGAGCTGGGCGAGCAGGAGCGCGTTGCGGCCGGTCGCACTGCCGCGCAACGCCTCGACGAGCACCCGGACCACGTGGGCGACGATGTCGGCGCCGGACTCGTCGTCCTCGCTCATCCGCTCCAGGAACCGCCGCACCGCCCACGCCGCCGCCTCCCGGCCGGAGGGCGTGCCCGTGCGGCGTTCCACCGCGATCGCCTCGATGAGCCACGACCCCGCGAGCTGCAGCGCGAGCGGCAGGTTTCCGACCACGGCGGCGACCTCGCGGGCCGCCTCGGCGTCGACGTCCGGCACGCGTTCGAGCAGCAGCCGCACGCTGTCACCGATCGGAAGCTCCGCCAGCGTCATGTCGGCGGCGGGGGAGTCGGCCGAGGTGATCAGGACGTGCCCCGGGCCGCCGTCGGGAAGCAGGTCGCTGATCTCGTCGAGGTCGTCCACGTTGTCGTACACCAGCAGCCAGCTCTTGTAGCGCAGACCGGTGGCGAGCTCCGCGAGCGGGGTCGTCGTGCCGTACTCGACCGACCCGAGGTCGGGCGACTCGGCACCGCGCATCCGCTGGGCGAGCTGGGCGATGCTGACGAGCGCGGACGGACGGTCGTGCGCGGGGATCCACCAGATCAGGTCGTAGTCGCCGGTGAACCGGTAGACGTACTCCAGCGCGAGTTCGCTCTTGCCGATGCCCGCCGGGCCGCTCAGCGTGGTGACTCTCGAGGCCAGCACCTGGTCGCGGATCTCCTCCAGGTCCGCGTCCCTGCCGACGAACCTCGGGTGCCGGCGCGGGCGCCTGCGCACCGTCGGGATCCTCGTCGGGAACCGCATGGGGTCGGCGCCCGGTTCGTCGGGGCGGTCGATCAGGTCGAGGTGTCGCAGCAGGAGCCGCCGCGCCTCGTCCTCGTCCAGCCCGGCCACGCTGAACCGGCTCGAGTCGCCGGGAGCGATCGCGTCCTTCTCGGTGAGCATCCAGACGGCCCGGCCGGGCAGGTCGCGGGGTGGCCAGGCGGGCGCGGCGCCGTTCGTGGTGGCCGCTCCCGCCGCGGAGCTGACGACCAGCACGTCGACGGCCTCGACGCCGAGCCACCCCGGTTCCTCGCGCAGGAACGCCGTCGTGACGCCTGCTCTGCCCAGCGCGCTGCGCACCCAGTCGGCCCAGGCGCGGTCGCGGGGCGCGTAGACGATCAACACCCGGTCGGGTTCGGTCGTCGTGGCGAGGCCGAAGATCCGCCGGTAGCGCTGCTGGAACTCCCGCGCCACCCGCGGCACCTCTGTCACGGCGCCCGCCGTGATCGCGTCGGCGAGCCTGCCGTACTGGGCCAGCAGGTCGGGCTCGTCGTGAGCGACGGCATCATCCTCGACCAGCACGGCGAGCAACGGGTCGAACGCCTCGTGGGCCTGGTAGGGGATCTCGACGACCGGGTCGCCCGGCATCCGCGGGACCTGGTCGCCGAGCGCGACGGTGAACGCCGCGCGGATCTGGGCGCGGCTGCGGTCGGCCCTGGGCAGCCGCTGGTGCCGGACCATGGTGGCCACCGGCACGACGTCAGGGGGAAGGACGCGCTGCCGCAACCTCTTGGCCAGCCTGCCCGCGTGCTCGACAGAGCCGGGGCGGGGCTTGAAGCACACGGCGACGACGTCCGCGATGGAGGAGAGCAACGACAGCGCGTCCTCCGTCTCGCTCGTCGGCGCGTCGATCAGGACCACGTCGTACGGCTCGGCGTGCAGCCGGTCGCGCAGCGCGGTCGCGTCGCCGTCCGACGGCGTCTGGTCACCGCGCGCCGGGCCGCTGCCGTCCGGCACGACCGGCGCGAACACGTCGACGTACCCGGTGCCCGCGGGCACGGCGGCGGTCGGCACGGTGTAGCGCCCAAGCTGGAACGGCGTGTTGAGGCCGGTCGCGTCGTACAACGCCGCGAGCAGCCGCCCCGTCGCGTCCGACATCTGCACCTGGTCCGCGTGGAACGGCTCCAGGTACTCGGGCACGCGTGGCGGTTCGGAGCCCCAGTCGACGACCAGGACTCGCTTGCCCGCGCTGGACAGCACCCACGCCAGGTTGGCCACCGTGCTCGTCCGGCCGGCGCCACCCGACGCCGACAGGAAGGCGGCGATGGTGGGTCTCGGTGCGTTGCTCATCACGACTCCAGGTCGCCGTAGCCCGTCACGTAATTACCTGTGCGGCTTTCCTCACTCGGAAAACGTTTCGAGGTTCACTCGAACGGCCGCATCCCCGCTTCTACAGGGCGCTCTGAAACGCGGCGTATTGGTGCTCCTCGGGGTTCTGGGTGAGTATCCGGCGCAGCGACGCCCGCAGGACCGAGTCCGGCATCGCGTCGACTTCCGACAAGTTCACGCCGGTGACGTCGAGAAGCTCGGACTCCAGGAACTCGTCATCGGTCATGTTCGCACCCCTTCCCCCGTGCACGAGACCGGATTACATCGTAGTGTCCGCGGGCGCGAAATGAGGAATACGCCGATCAGACCACCTTCCGGACACCAAAGCATGATTCATTGTGATGGGAGGTATCTCGTGACGCTGCCCTTTCGCCAGTTCGTGCTGAAGCTGCACGGCCGGTGCAACCTCGCGTGCGATCACTGCTACGTCTACGAGATGGCCGACCAGCGCTGGCGCACCCGGCCCAGAGCGATGGCACCGGAGATCGCCGAGCGCACCGCCGAGCGGATCGGCGAGCACGCGCGGACCTGGGGGCTGGCGTCGGTCGACGTCGTGCTGCACGGCGGGGAGCCGCTGCTCGCGGGAGAGGCCGCGATCAGGCACGTCGTGGGCGCGGTGCGGGACAGGGTGCCCGCGCGGGTCAGCGTGCAGACCAACGGCACGTTGCTGGACCAGCGGTTCGCCGACCTCTTCACCGAGCTCGGGATCCGGGTGAGCGTCAGCGTGGACGGTGACGAGCAGGCGCACGACCGGCACCGCGTCCGGCCGGACGGGACGGGGAGCTTCGCGGGTGTCCGGCGGGGCGTCGACCTGCTGCGCGGGCGATCCTGCTACGGAGGCCTCCTCTGCACGGTCGACCTGCGCAACGACCCCGTCCACACCTACGAAGCGCTGCTCGGCCTGGCGCCGCCCATGATCGACTTCCTGCTGCCGCACGGCAACTGGAGCGCGCCGCCACCGGGCCGGACCGCCGACGCGGGACGTGCTCCGTACGGCGAGTGGCTGGCCGCCGCGTTCGACCGCTGGTACTCCGCGCCGCGCAGGGAGACCGGGGTGCGGATCTTCGAGGAGCTGATCACCGTGCTGTTCGGCGGTGCCTCCACCGTCGAGGGCATCGGGCTGAGCCCCGCGCTGATGGTGGTGGTCGAGACCGACGGGACGATCGAGCAGTCGGACATCCTCGCGTCCGCCTTCGAGGGCGCGGGGAGCACCGGGCTCGACGTCCGCACCGCCTCGTTCGACGAGGTCCTGGCCCTGCCAGAGATCCGTGCGCGGCAGGCGGGCGCGGCCGGACTGAGCGCGACCTGCCAGGAGTGCCGGCTGCACCGCGTCTGCGGGGGCGGGCTGCGCGCCCACCGCTATCGGGAGGGGGAGGGCTTCGACCACCCGTCCGTGTACTGCCCGGACCTCAAGCACCTGATCAGGCACGTGCGCGCCAGGCTGACCCGCGACCTGGCGGCGATCCGGTGACAGCGGCGCTGCGGCTGTCCCGCGCGGACTTCACCGCCCTGTCGCACGGCGGTGGCGGCGCGGCCGTCGCCAGGACGCTCGTGCTGGCCCGCCGCAGCCGCACGCTGCAGCTCACCGGCCTGGCCGCGCGACTGTCCCCGTTCGCGAGGGAGGCCTTCGACCTGCTGAAAGACCTCCCGCCGGCCGCCGTGCACCGGGTCCTCGACCACCCGCGGGTCGCCGACTGGGCGCTTCGCGCGGTCACCGGGCGGAGCGCGCCCGAGTGGCTCGCGAACGTGGCCGCCGCAGCGGCGATCCACGCGGGCAGGTCGGTGCAGGTCCGGCTGGCACGCGCGGAGCACGCCGCGTTGCCGTCGGTCGGCACGGTCGTCCGCCCGGTGGCAGGCCGCGTCACCGTCGACGCGCTCGACTGGGAGCCGGTCCCGCGCGTCGACCTGGACGAGGGCGTGTCGCTGGAGTTGGAGCTGTGGCGTGCGGGCTCGCCACCTGCGGGAATGCGGGTGGACGAGGACATCGACGTGGTGCGGTGGCGGGACGGGCTCGCTTCGGCCTGGGGCTACCTGCGCGGCGACCACCCCGCCGTCGCGGAGGAGTTCGCGGCGGCCGTGCGGGTGCTCACGCCGTTGCGCCCGTCGGAGAAGGGGGTCAACAGCGCGACCGTCGCGGACGCGTTCGGGTGCGTGTTCCTGTCGCTCGGACACGACGAGAAGGCCGTCGCCGTGACGCTGGCCCACGAGCTGCAGCATCAGAAGCTGGTCGTGCTGATGGATCTGTTTCCGCTGGTGAAGGCCGACTCCGGCGATCGTTTCTACGCGCCGTGGCGAGAGGACCCACGTCCGTTGGCGGGCCTGTTGCACGGCGTGTACGCGCATCTCGGCGTGGCGCGTTTCCATCGGGAGGCAGGGCAGGAGGCGGACTTCGCCCGCTGGCGGGCGGGCGCGTTGGAGGCGGCGACCGCGATGGTGGAAAGCGCCGACCTGACCGTTCTCGGTCGTGATTTCGTGACGGGGATGATATCCGTGCTGGCGGCGTGGTGTTCCGAACCGGTCGCTCCCGCGGCCGCGGCCGAGGCGAATCGGCTCGCCGCCGAACATCGCGCGCGGTGGGTCGCCAGAAATCTGTGACCGTGCCGATGTCCGTGGTTCCCCTGCTGTTTTTCCACGGTGTTGCCGAGCTGACAAAGAATTGGCCAGGAAATGTCCAGGTTCTGCCTGGCGATGGATTGCGGTAAGCCGAGCGCACTCTGCCTGATGACCTCCGGCTTGAACGATCGGCTGGAATATTCGCGCATTCGGAGGAGGAATCATCCTGTGGCCGGGTCCGGTCGGGGAGTCGCGCCGACCGGCCCGCCTTCGTCACGCGGCGGCTATCGTGACGGGATGAAGGGCCTGCTGCTGAGGTTGTCCGGGCTCGACGCCGACGCCGAGAGCGCCGTGCGGGTGATCGGCTTCTTCGATCGCCTGATCACCGAGCGCGCGGGCCTCGACGCCCTGGTGCGCAGCACGTCCGAACTCGCCGGCTGCCCGGTCGGCCTCTACGCGCCCGGTCAGGGGCTCGCCCTGTGCGCGGATGCCGGGGGAGCGGCACGGCGGCGGCGGTGCCCGCGAAGGCCTCGGTGCGGGCGCTCGAGGGCGGGGTGGAGGTCTGGGTGGCGCGGCCGGGGCCGGCGGCACCGCTCGACGACATGTTGCTGGAGCGGTTCGCGATCGCGGCGGCGGTGCTGCTGGAGCACTCCAGCGTGCCGTTGCCGGAGTTGGGTGATCCCGCGCTGATCGAGCTCGTGCTCTCGGAAGGTGTTGGTACGGCGGAACGTTCGCGGGCGTTGCACCTGCTCGGTGTCGCCGCGACGGCGCCGTTGCGGGTGCTGGCGGCGACGGGGGACGTGCCTGGACGGTCGGTCGTGCTCGGCGCGGTGCGGGCGGTGCTCGTCACCGAGGTGCCCGAGGTGGGTGGACGGCTCGGGGTCAGACCGTTGCTGCCCGCCGTCGACGCGGCCAAGTCGTGGCGGGGTGCGCTGACCGCGCTGCGGTACACCTCGGACGGCGAGCCGGTGGTGTGGTGGGAGCGGTTGGGCAGTCTCGGGGTGCTGGCCGAGCGGCTGGCAGGGGCGGACATCGCGGCGCTGCCCGACGTGCGGGCGCTCGACCGGCTGGCCGCCGAGCCGGGCATGATCACGGCGCTCGACGCGTTGTGCGCCACCGGGTCTGTGCGCAAGGCGGCGGTGGTGCTGCACCGCCACCACAGCACGATGACGGCGCGGCTCGCCCGTGCCGAGGCCGCGCTCGGGTTCGGGCTCGACGAGGCCGGGCGGTTCCGCCTCCACCTCGCGTTGATGCTGAGGCGGTTGCGGGACAACGGCGACTAGGCCCGGCACGCGCCGGTGCTGGACAGTGACCCGGACGCCGACGTGCGCCGCGGTGGCGGGTGCGCCGGTCTACCCGCGGATCGGGTTCGAACCCAACTCGCCGATCCGGTTCTACGCGCTCAAGGACTGACCGGGGCGCGCCACATGCCGAGAAGCGCGTCCACCAGGCCGGTCGCGGCGTCGCCCCAGGTCGCGCGCGGGGTCGGCGTTCCGTCGGCGAGGGCGCGCTCCCGTTCGGCGATCATGTGCACCAGCAGCTGGCGGGCCATGTCGTGCCGTTCGGCCCGCACCTCGTCCGGCAGGTGGGTGAGGCAGGAGTTCAGGCCGGCCAGGATCCGCACCTGCGACGGTGACGAGCGGGTCTCCTCGATGATGATCGGCCGCAGGGTCGGGTCGGTCATGACCTGCGCGCCGAAGCGGGCGAACCAGGTCGGGCTGCCGACCGTGTCGAGGTGCACGGTGACCGGCCTGACCAGGCAGTCGAGCCAGTCGCGCAGGTCGGGGGACGGGCCGAGGCTCGTCACCATCCGCTGGCGGATCTCCTCGACGTGCGCGAGGTGCTTGCGCGCTACGGCCCGCACGAGGTCGGCCTTCGTGCCGAAGTGGTAGCCGACGGCGGTGTTGTTGCCCTGGCCGGCCGCCTCGCTGACCTGGCGGTTCGACACCGCGACCACGCCGTGCTCGGCGAAGAGCCGTTCGGCGGCGGTGAGGATCAGCTCGCGGGTGGCGTGCGCGCGCTCCGCCCGCGTCGAGTTGTCGACCTTGCTCATCACGCCACCATCTTCCACCGGGAGTCGCTCCGGACATCACGGACATCGCTGGACCGCTCCAGATTAAGTCAAGTGACTGACTTAGTATGAGTTACGTGCTCCTCGAAGAAACGCGTCCGGTGACGCGCCCGAACGTCGTCGTGGCCGTCCTGGCGCTCGGCGGCATCACGGTGTCGCTGATGCAGACCCTGGTCATCCCACTCCTGCCGAGGTTTCCCGCACTGCTCAGCTCGGAGCCGGGCGACACCGCCTGGGTCATCACGTCGACCCTGCTCGCGAGCGCCGTCGCCACGCCGGTGATCGGCAGGCTCGGCGACATGTTCGGCAAGCGCCGCATGCTGATCCTCAGCCTGCTCATGGTGGTCGTGGGCTCGGTGATCGCCGCGCTGAGCTACTCGCTGGTGCCGTTGATCATCGGCCGCGTGGTGCAGGGCATGGCCGTCGGCGTCATCCCGCTCGGCATCAGCATCATGCGCGACGAGCTGCCGGTCGAACGGCTGGCCGGCGCGACGGCGTTGATGAGCGCCTCGCTCGGGGTCGGCGGCGCGCTGGGCCTGCCCGCCGCCGCGATCCTGGTCGAGCAGAGCGACTGGCACATGCTGTTCTGGACGTCGGCGGGCGTCGGTGTCCTGGTGCTGGCCGCCGTGCTCGTCTACGTGCCCGAGTCACCGGTGCGCGGCGGCGGCCGGTTCGACCTGCTCGGCGCGGCCGGGCTGTCGGTCGCGTTGATCTGCCTGCTGCTCGGGGTGTCGAAGGCGTCGCAGTGGAGCGGTACCCAGGTCACGGGCCTGTTCGTCGCGGCGGCGGCCGTGCTCGGGGTGTGGGGCTGGTGGGAGCTGCGGACGCGCGAGCCGCTGGTCGACCTGCGCACCACGGTCCGGCGACAGGTGCTGCTGACCAACATCTCGTCGCTGGTGTTCGCGTTCGCCATGTTCGCGCAGTCGCTGGTGTTGCCGCAGGTGCTCCAGCTGCCCGTCGCGACGGGACACGGCCTCGGCCAGTCGTTGCTGGTCACCGGCCTGGTGCTGGTGCCGTCCGGTCTGGTGATGATGGCGACGGCACCGGTGGCCGCGCGGATCTCGAACGCCCGCGGCCCGCGCACGACGCTGATCCTCGGCGCCCTGGTGGTCGCGTTCGGGTACGGCATCGGGATCTTCATGCTGACCGCGGTGTGGCAGCTGGTCGTGATCTCGGCCGTGATCGGCGCCGGCATCGGTCTCGGCTACGGCGCGATGCCCGCGCTGATCATGGGCGCCGTGCCGTCGTCGGAGACGGCCGCGGCCAACAGCCTCAACTCGCTGATGCGCGCGATCGGCACGTCGGTGTCGAGCGCGGTGGCGGGCGTGGTGCTCACGCAGGTGGGCGTGCCGTTCAGCTTCCAGCTGATCATGGGCCTGGGCGCCGCGACCGCGCTGCTGGCAGTCGTGGTCGCGGCGTTCATCCCCTCGGCACAGCAGGTGCGGACGGTCAGCTGAAGAACCGCAGGATCTCACCGGTGACGAAGTCCGGCTGCTCCTCGCAGAGCCAGTGGCCGGACCCGTCGACCCGCACGACCTCGAACTGGTTCGCGAGGTTCGGCAGCGCGCCCAGGAACAGGTCGTAGGACGAGATCGACGCGAGCCCCAGCACCGGCGCCGCCAGCTTCGCGTACGTCTTGCCGTCCGCGATGTCCTGGTGGAACGCCTGGTACCAGCCGTTGCTGGCGCGGATGGCCTCTGCGGAGTTGTAGTTCTGCGCGTAGATCCGCCGTGAACGCTCGTCGATGGCGGACGGCGTGAACGCGGTGTTGGCGAACAGCCAGTCGATCAGGTAGCGGAACCGGCCGGCGAGCAGCTGCTCCGGCAGGCCCATGACCTGGTTGAACGCGAACCACCACACGCTGAACACGCCGGGCGGAGGCAGCAGCGGGATCTGGTAGAAGCTCTCGTCGGGGTGCAGCACGTCCATGAACGCGACCTTCTTCGTCGCGTCCGGGAAGTTCGCGGCGAACGAGAACGCGACCATGCTGCCCAGGTCGTGGCCGACGACGTTGACCTTGGCGTAGCCGAGCTTCTTGACCAGCTCGTGCAGGTCCGTCGCCATGGTCTTCTTGTCGTAGCCGCCCGCGGGCTTGTCCGACGAGCCCTGGCCGCGCATGTCGACCGCGATCACCCGGAACCTCTGGGCGAGCGCGGGCAGGATCTTGTTGTACAGCCACCAGGTCTGCGGCCAGCCGGCCAGCAGCAGGAGCGGCTCGCCCTTGCCGCCCGTGACGTAGTGCAGGCGCACCCCGTTGACCTGGGCGTAGTTGTGCTTGAAGCCGGGGAGGTTCGGCTCGGGCGCCGTCCTCTCCGCGTCGGCCGCGGCGGTCCCGGTGCTCGCGGCGAGCGCGGCGCCCGCCCCCAGTGCGAACACCTTGCGCCTGTTCAGCTCCATCGTCTGATGCCCCCTCCGTTGCTCGGCGCGGACATCCGAACAAGCGGCGCTTGAGCACCGCTGGAGGTCAGGGAACGAGGTGGTAGGCGACGGTCGGCCAGATCTCGCCCTTGATCTCGCGGTCCTCGTCGCGGGCGGGGTCGCGGACGAACCCGGCCCGTTCGGCGACCTTGCGCGAGCCCGTGTTGTCCCGGTGGGTCCACAGCCTCAGTTCGGCGGGCGCGTGGTGGGTGAGGATCCACGCCACGAACGCGGTGAGCGCCTCGGTCGCGAGGCCGCGGCCGCGTGCCGGTGCCGCCACGAGGTACGACACGTGGCCAACGCCGCCGGTGAAGTCGACGGCGACGTTGCCGCAGCGCTCACCGCCGTCCTCGATGCAGAACGAGGCGGTCGACGGGTTCGCGGGCAGTGCCGCGATCGCGGCCGCGACCTGGTCCGCCGTGATCGTGGGCGGGTCGGTGGTGTAGCGCTGGACCTCGGGGTCCCTGGTCGTCTCCGCGTACCAGGCCGCGTCCGCCTCGGTCCACTCGCGCAGCCTCACGTGAGCTCGGCCGAGTCGGTGAGGTTCAGCTTGCGGCGCGCCCGCTGGTAGAAGGTCGTCATGCCGAGCCGCACGACCTTCGCCGCCGCGGCCCTGCCCCGCAACGACACCCGCTGGCCCGGTTCGACGTAGCCCGCGACCATGCCGTCGACCTCGACGGCCAGGCGGCCGCTCGACGGGAGCAGGTCGAGGTCCACCTCGTCGTGCACGGACAGCACCACGCCCCGGTTGTAGGCGGAGTGCGGCGAGGCGGGGGTGACCAGCAGCGCCTCGACGGACGGGCTGGTGATCGGGCCGCCCGCCGAGAAGCTGTACGCGGTGGAGCCGGTCGGGGTGGCGACGATGACGGCGTCGGAGGCGTAGCTGACGAACGGCTGGCCGGCGACGTGCACGGCGACGCGGGCGCTGCCCTCACCGGGGACCCGGACCACGGCGATGTCGTTGAACGCGGTGACCTCGTGCCCGGGGAACCTCGCGTCGATGGCCAGGCGGGGTTCGACGGAGAAGTCGTGGGAGTCGATCGCGGAGAGCGCCGCGGGCAGGTCCGGCACGTCGACCTCGGCCAGGAAGCCGAGTTTGCCCAGGTTGACGCCCAGCACCGGGGCCTTCTCGCCGTCGGCCAGGCGCATGGCGCGCAGCATCGTGCCGTCGCCGCCGAGGCTCACCACCAGGTCGGCCCGCCTGCCCAGTTCGGCGGCGGTGACGGGGGTGGCCTCGCAGCGCAGGCGCTGGATCTCGTCGGTGATGCCGAGGATCTCGACACCGCGGTTGGTCGCCCAGCCGAGGATCGCCTCGACGGCGGGGGCGGAGTCGCGTTGCGGGTGCAGCACAATGCCGGCGGCGTGCACGTCAGATCGTCCTCAGTCGGGTCACGACGACAGTCTGCCGAATTTCGGGGCGGCGTGGGGGACCTCGTCCGAACGGCTGAGGGCCCGGCTCGCGAACCGGCCGTTCGGCGGCCGGGGGTGGCCTCCAGGAGGAGTCCGCAGTGGACGCGCGTTCCTAGGTTGGCGGCATGACCATCCTGCTAGCCGATCCGATCGTGCGTGCCGTCCGGGTCCTCGACAACGGGGACCCGTTGGTGCCACTGGACTTCGCGCCTGGCGTGCTGGTGCGGGAAGGGCTCGCGCGACGCCTCGACGTCGCCCGCGCGCTGCTTCCGTCCGGTGTGGACCTGCGGGTGATCGAGGGGCACCGCACCGTCGCCGACCAGAACGCGATCATCGAGCGCTACACGGACGAACTGCGTCTGCTGCACCCCTCGGCCGACGAGGTCGAGCTCGGCCGGCTGTCCAGCCGGTTCGTGGCGCCGCTGGCCGTCGCGCCGCACGTCGCGGGCGCCGCGGTCGACCTCACGCTGGTCTCGTCGTCCGGTGCCGAGCTGTGGATGGGCACGGCCGTCGACGCGACGCCGGAGGAGAGCGGCGGCACCTGCTTCTTCGCCGCCGAGGTCGACGACGAGGCGCGCCGCAACCGGACGGTGCTGGCCACCGCGCTGGGCGACGCGGGCCTGGTCAACTACCCGACCGAGTGGTGGCACTGGTCCTACGGCGACCGCTACTGGGCTCTGCTGTCCGGCGCCGGCCACGCGCTCTACGGACCGGTGGAGGTGCCCGCGTGGGCGCGCGCGTGACGACCCTGCGGCAGGCGGCCGTCGCGCCGGTGCTGCACGTCGACCTCGCCGCGGTGGCCGAGAACGCGCGGCGGTTCGTCTCGTGGGCCCGCGGTGACGTCATGGCGGTCGTGAAGGCGGACGGGTTCGGGCACGGGCTCGGCGACGTCGCGCGGACGGCCGTGGCGGCGGGGGCGCGCTGGGTCGGCGTCACGTCGCTCGCCGAGGCGGTGGCGGTGCGCGAGTCCGGTGTGGACGTTCCGGTGCTCAGCTGGCTCAACCCGGTCGATGTGAGCGCGACCATCGCGCTGCGGCACCGGATCGACCTCAGCGTGCCCAGCCTGGAGCACCTCGCGGCACTCGACGGCGGGGTGCGCGTGCACCTCCAGCTGGACACGGGGATGGCGCGGGACGGGGCCGCGCCGGAGACCTGGCTCGCGCTGATGTCTGCGGCCAGGCGCGCGGAGCTGGCCGGACGGGTCAGGGTCGCCGGGGTGATGGGGCACCTGCCGTGCGCGGACGTGCCCGGGTCGAACGAGCCTGGCCGCCGGGCGTTGCTGCGCGGGGTCGAGATGGCGCGCCAGGCGGGGCTGCGGCCCTCGGTGCGGCACCTCGCGGCGACCAGCGCTGCGCTCACGGACCCGAGCGCGCATCTCGACGTCGTCCGGATCGGGGCCGGGCTCGTCGGGATCGACCCGTCCGGGACCACTCGGCTGCGTCCCGCGCTGCGGCTGACGGCGCCGGTGGTCCAGGTGCGGCGGGTCGCGGCGGGCACCGGGGTCGGCTACGGCCACCGGTACGTGACGGATCGCGCGACGACGCTCGCGCTGCTGCCGGTCGGGTACGCGGACGGCCTGCCGCGCACCGCTTCCGGGCGCGCGGAGGTGCTGGTGAACGGACGGCGGCGGCCGGTCGCCGGCGTGATCTCGATGGACCAGATCGTGGTCGACATGGGGGACGACGCAGTGACGGCGGGGGACGAGGCGCTGGTCTTCGGGCCGGGGGACAGCGGCGAGCCGACGGTGGCGGACTGGGCCCGCTGGGCGGGCACGATCCCGCACGAGATCGTGACGGGCATCGGGGCGAGGGTGCGGAGGAGCGTTCGATGAGGGGCATCCGCGTCGCCGTGATCGGCGGCGGGCAGAACTGCGAGCACGACGTCTCGGTGGCGTCGGCTGCGTCCGTGCGGGCGGCGCTCGACCCGGAGAAGTACGAGGTGGTAGCGCTCACCATCGGCCGTGACGGCCGCTGGCACGGGCCGGACGGGCAGGTGCTGGACACGCTCACCTCGGGCAGCCTGGCCGCAGCGCTCGACGTGCTGGCGACGTGCGACGTGGTGTTGCCGCTGGTCCACGGGCCGCTGGGGGAGGACGGCACGCTGGCGGGCCTCTGCGAACTGGCGGGAGTGCCGTACGTGGGCTCCCCGCTGCGGGCCGGTGCGCTCGCGATGGACAAGTGGGCGACCAAGCTCGTCGCCGAGGCCGTCGGGGTGCGCACGGCGAAGGGCGTGCTGGTCACCGACGCGTCCACTGTGGACTTCCACGGCCCGGTCGTGGTGAAGCCGGTGGCGGCCGGGTCGAGCTTCGGCGTGACCCTGGTGCAACGCGAGGAGGACCTCGAACCGGCCGTGCGCACGGCGTTGGAGCTCGACGACCGGGTGCTCGTCGAGGAGGTGCTGACCGGCCGGGAGATCGACGTCGCGGTGCTGGACGACCCGGACGAGGGCCGCCGGACCGGGCCGCCGCTGGAGATCCACGTGCCGGGGCTCTTCGACACGGCGGTGAAGTACGACGGCACCGCGCGGTTCGTGATCCCGGCGCCGCTGGACGACACCGAGCTGAAGGCGCTGGAGGACGCGGCACTGCGGGTCTACGAGGCGCTCGGCTGCCGCGGGCTCGCGCGCGTCGACTTCTTCCTGACCGCGGACGGGTTCGTGCTCAACGAGGTCAACACCATGCCGGGCATGACGGCGGAGTCGCAGGTGCCCAAGATGTTCGCGGCCGCCGGACTGTCCTATCCGGACCTGCTGGACAAGCTGATCAGGGGAGCGGTGCGGTGAGGCGCGTCGCCGGACTGGACGTGCTGCGCGGCGTCGCGATCCTGCTGGTGATGCTGCGGCACGCGTTCCCGAACGTGTTCCCCGGCGCCGGGGTGGTCGGCGTGGTGGTGTTCTTCACCCTCAGCGGCTACCTGATCACCGGTGTCCTGCACCGCGAGCTGCAGCTCAACGGGCGCGTCGACTTCAAGCGCTTCTACCTGCGCCGGGCACGCAGGCTGCTACCGGCGTTGATAGCGCTAACACTCGTGTTCGTGCTGGTCACGCTGGTGTTCGACCCGCTGGGTGAGCGCGACGAGCTGCTCAGGACCGTGCTCGTGCTGGTCACGTTCACCGGCAACCTGCCGATCAGCGGGGTGAGCCCGGCGGCGTTCCACGGCTGGACGCTCGCCACCGAGGAGCAGTTCTACCTGCTGTGGCCCGCGTTGCTGGCGCTCGCGTGGGTGCGGAACCGGACCGGCGCGGTGCTGGCCGTCGTCGCGGTCGCGTCACTGGCGGCGTGCGCGGCGACGCTGGTCTGGCTGTGGCCGAACGCCGACAACGCCTACGCGCTGCCCACGTCGTGGTTCGTCTGCTTCGTGATCGGCGCGGCGACCCGGCTCAAGCTGACCAACGCTCCGGCGTGGGGTGTGCCGGTCGCGCTGACCGGGCTGGCGGTGCTGTCGGTGGTGCCGTTGCGGGGCCACGTGCTCACGTACTTCGGCGCGGGCCCGGCGATCGCGGCCTGCACGGCGGTGCTGCTGCTCGTGTGGTCGAAGTGGGAGCAGGTGGCGACGCCGGTCAAGCCGCTGGTCGCGCTCGGCACCCTGTCCTACGGCGCCTACCTCTGGAACTACCCGCTGACGCTGTGGCTGCGACCGGACCTCGGCGCGGCCGCCGGCCCGGTCGCGGCGGTGCTCACGATCGTGGCGGCGGCGCTGTCCTGGAAGTACGTGGAGGAACCCGTGATGCGCTGGGCAGGCCGGGCGAGAGAACCCGCCCCACGGCCCTGACCTGGTTGTTCAGCGTTGATTCTTTCCGCGTGATGCCTCGATCGTGAAGAACCCCTTCTCGGTAGGAAGTGAGGAACGAGAAGGGGGATCTTCCGATGAGTGAGGAAGTGGGTCTGCCGCGGTCGTCGGTCTGACGATCAGGTGCAGGGCGGGGCGGGGTCGACGTCCGGGAAGTGGCGGTTCCAGTCGGGGGCGGACAGGAGCGGCGACACCGCGGCGCACACGCGCTCGGCGGCGTGCTCGACGTCGGCCTCCCACGCTCGCACGGTCCGGTCGCCACCCGCGCTGAGCAGGGTGTGGCCGTCGGGCAGGAACGTCAGCGCGTACACCCGTTCGGTGTGGCCGGACAGGGTGGCGAACGGCGTGTGGTCGGCTACCCGCCACAGCCGGACGTCGTGGTCGGCGCTCGCGCTGGCCAGCGTGGCGCCGTCGGGGGAGAACGCGACGGCGTGCACGGTGTCGGTGTGGCCGGTGAGCTCGGCGACCGGTGCGCCGCTGCCGGCGTCCCACAGGCGCACGGCGAAGTCGGTGCCGCCGGTGGCGAGGAGCCTGCCGTCGGGGCTGAACGCCACGGACTTCACGGCGTGCGACCCGCCGGTGAGGTGAACGCTCACCTGGCGCGTGGCGACGTCCCAGATCCGGGTGCTGAAGTCGGACGACCCGCTGGCCAGGCGCCGGCCGTCCGGGCTGAACGCGAGGGCCTCGACCGACTCGGAGTGGCCGAGCAGCGTGCCGATCGACGAACCGGTGCGCGCGTCCCACAGCACGATGGTGCGGTCGGTGCCGGCGGTGGCGATCGTGGTGCCGTCCTGGCTGATCGCCAGCGTGTTGACGGCGTCGGCGTGTCCCGCGAGATCGGGGAGTTCCACGGGGTCGCCGGTGATGTCCCAGCGGTGCACGCGGTGGTCGGCGCTGGCGGCGTAGAGGGTCCTGCCGTCGGGCGAGAACCTCACCGAGTTCACCGCGTCGGTAGGCCCGGTCAGGGTGTGCAGCAGCCGCCCGTCCCGCCAGAGCTTCACGACGCGGTCGTAGCCGCCGGTCGCGATCATCCCGCCGTGCGTGGCGACGGAGTAGACGGAGTCGCTGTGCGCGGGGATGAGCTCGCCGGGCAGGTCCCACAGCCGCACGGTGTGGTCGTCGCTCGCCGTGGCCAGCGCCGATCCGGCGAAGGCGGCCCCGACGACCCCGGCGGTGTGGCCGGTGAGCACGAGCGGGTCGGGCCGGGCGAGGTCCCAGACGCGGGCCGTGCGGTCGACGGACGTGCTGGCGAGCCGGCCGTCGGGGCTGAACGCGAGGCCGCGCACGACATCCGTGTGCCCGGTCAGCGTGCGCGGCTCACCGGTCTTCGGCCAGATCCTGACGTCCCGGTCGTAGCTGGTGGCGATCTGTCCGTCGGGGCTGACGGCAACGGCGTGCACCGGTCCCTTGCCGGGCAGCACCCGGCTGGTGGGCGTGCCGGTCAGGTCCCAGACGAGCGTGCTGCCGTCCCACGTGCCCGCGACGAGCTCGCCGCCGCCGAACGCGAGCGAGACGACCGCGTCCGGGTGGGGCAGCACGGCGATCTGGCGGGCGCCGCGGAGATCGGTGACGTCCCACAGCCGCACGGTCTTGTCGGTGCTCGCGGTGGCGAGGACGGTGCCGTTGAACGCCACCGCGTTGACCTGGTCCGGGTGCGGGATGGTGGTGAGCAACGTGCCACTGGTCGCGTCCCACAAACGGGCCGTGCGGTCCCATCCGGCCGTGGCGATGATCGTGCCCTCGGCGTTGAACGCGACCTTCACGACGTTCTCGGTGTGGCCGCTGAGCGTCGCGACCTCGCGCGGGTGGTGCGGGTCGGCGATGTCGACGACCCGCACCGTGCGGTCCCGGCCGGCGCTGGCGAGCAGCTTGCGTTGCGGCGCGTAGGCGACGGAGTTGACGTTGTCGGTGTGGCTCGTCAGGCGGGTCGAGTAGAACGGCGTGAACGAGCTGAGCACGGCGCTGCGGGCGTCGGGCGTGGGGGAGAGCCGGTACGCGGCGAGCGCGAGCTGGGCCGCCAGCGCCGGATCGGTGCCGCGCAGGCGTTTCGCGTCCTGCGCGACCTTCTGCGAGAGCGCGCTGTTGCGTTGGCTGGTCGCCTCGGAGGTGGCCTGCATCGCCGTGACGCTGATGCCGGTCACGATGATCAGCAGCAGGGTCAGCAGACCGACGAGGATCTGCAGGCGGCGGCGTCCCCGCCGGGTGCCGGCCAGCTCCGCGGACTCCGCGGTGACGCTGGTGGTGAGGAACTCGCGTTCGCGCGCGGTCAGCGGGTGCGGCGGGTCGAGCAGCCACGGCCGGAACGCGCCGAGCCGCGCACCCCTGACCAGCGCGCCGGGGTCGCGGTGCAACGACTCCCACACGGCCGCCGAGTCAGCGAGGTCGCGGTGCGCGCGCAGGCCGTCGCGGTCGGCCGTGAGCCACTCGCGCAGCCGTGGCCAGCAGCGCAGCAACGCCTCGTGGGTGATCTCGACCCGGTCGCGGTCGACGGTGATCAGCCGGTGGGTGGTCAGCGCCTCCAGGGTGGCCGCGGTGTCCGGGTCGTCGTCCAGCTCGCCGCGGCTGATCCGGCGTTTGCCGTCCTCGGTGCCGTCGCCGATCGCGGTGAGCCTGATGAACAACGACCGGGTGAGGTCCTGCTGCCGTCCGGTGAGGCCCGCGAACACCGACTCGGCCGTGCGGGTCAGCGCGCCCTCGAACCCTCCGGCGGCGCGAAACCCTTGCAGCGTCAGGGTGTTGCCCTTGCGGCGGTGCCAGGTCTCCAGCAGCGCGTGCGAGAGCAACGGCAGCGCGCCCGCCTGGTCGGCGCAGTGCGCGACGAGCTCGGCGACCAGCGCGGTCTCGACGGTGTGGCCGATCCGGCGCGCCGGCTGGACGATCGCGGCGCGCAGCTCGTCGGTGCTCATCGGGCCGACCGTGACCTGGCCGCCGCTCATCGCGTCGACCAGCACCGGGAAGTCCGTGCAGTGGCCGTAGAAGTCGGCGCGCACGCCCAGCACGACGCGGTGGGCGGTCAGTGCGTCGACGAACCGCCTTCGGGTGTCGCGGTCCTCGCAGAGGGTGAAGATCTCCTCGAACTGGTCGACGACGAGCACGGCGTCGTCGGTCCTGGCCGCCTTGGCGTACTCGTCGAGCGGCTGCTGGCCGGGCGTGAACAGGACGGCGTTGCCGAGTCTGGGCATCAGGCCTGCCCTGAGCAGCGACGACTTGCCCGCCCCGGACGCGCCGACGACCACGACGACCCGCTGGGACTCGACCCGTCCGGCGAGCTTGTCGATCAGGCGGTCGCGGCCGAAGAACCGTTCCGCGTCGTCCTGCCCGAACGGCGTGAGGCCCGCGTAGGGCGAGCTGACGTCGTGTTCCGGCCGTGGCTCGTCGGCCGCCGTCGCGTGCCAGCGGCGTTCCCACTCCTCCTCCGAGCCGCCGCACGCCCGCACGTACGCCAACGTGACCTGGAGCGTCGGCAGCTTGCGCCCGGCGGCGGCCTGCGACAGCGCCGCCTCCGAGTAGTGCGTCAGCGAGCTGAGCTGCCGGTACGTCGGGCTCCCCGCCCGTTCCCGCAGCGACCTGAGCTCCCGTGCGAACGTGAGCACGGCCGAGTCGCCGTCGTCGAGCGGTCTTTCCTTGCGCGGCATCCCCGGTTCCCCTCTCCCCGGGGCAAGAACCTAGCCGCAGAACGCCCTGATCGTGCCGGTGAGCACGTCGGTCAGCCGGTCGAGCGAGGCCAGGTCGACGTACTCCTCGGCCGCGTGGGCACCCGCGCCGTCGACGCCGAACAGCAGGCAGGGGATGCCCGCCTGGTCGAGCAGCGCGCAGTCGGTCCAGAACGGCTCGGCGCGGATGATCGGCTCGGCGTCCAGGTTGGCGATGAGGGCCTGGACGATCTCGGCCTGCGGGTCGGCTTCGAACGGGTCCCTGGCGAGGCCTCGGGTGAGGGTGGCGCTGAAGTCCGGAACCGTCTCGGTGAGGTGGTCGAGGATGGCCTGCAGCTCCTGCTCCGGTGACTCGCCGGGGACCGTGCGGCGTTCGAGGGTGATCCGGCAGGTCGCCGGGTAGGTGGAGGCCTCCTCGCCGCCGGTGATCAACGACGCGTGGACCGTGCCGGTGCCGAGCAGGTGGTGCTTCTGGCCGTTGGCCAGGTCTTCTTGGAGCTGCTCCAAGGCGACGAGGAAGTGGCCGGCCTTGGCGATCGCGTCGATGCCGAGCTCTGGGCGTGAGCCGTGCGCAGCTTTGCCGTGGACCTCGACGTCGAACCACGCGAAACCCCTGTGCGCCAGGGTGACTTCGAGGTGGCTGGGTTCGGTGACGATGGCGGCGTCGGCGGTGAACGACTCCAGCACCTCCGCTGTGCCCGTGCTGCCGTGTTCCTCGTCGGCAACGCACGCGACGATGACGTCACCACGCAACGGACGTTCGGTGGCTCGGGCGGCGGCGACCATGATGGCCGCGATGCCGCCCTTCATGTCGAACGTGCCGCGGCCGTACATCCTGCCGTCCTCCGTCCTGGGGTCGAGCGGGTCGCCGTCGTAGCCCGCCAGCCCGACCGTGTCGAGGTGGCCGTTGAGCATCAACGACTTCCCGCCGCCGGTCCCCTTCCTGACGGCGACGATCGACGGCCTGCCCGGTCGCCGTTCGAGGCGGTGGACCTCGAAGCCGTTCGTGCGGAACCAGGTGGCGCAGAAGTCGGCGATCTCGCGTTCGCCGCGGCCGCCGGGGACGAGGTCGGGGTTGACCGAGTCGATCGCGATCAGGTCCGCGAGCAGGTCACGAGGGTTCACGGGCGTCCTTCCGTGCTGATGAGAACGACGGTGTCGAGATCGTGGAGATCCGCGCGCACCGCGCGGAGCCCGGCGAGCGAGGCGGCCCCGCACGGTCCTGAGTGGACGTTGAGCGCGTGGAGGTCCTCCATGGCCTGCACGCAGTCGTCGTCGGAGATCGCCACGGCGCCGTCGAGGCCGTTGCGCAGGTACGGCCAGGAGGTGGCGGACGGGGTGCCGCAGTTGAGCCCGGCCATGATCGTGCCGCCGGTCGGGACGGTCGTGAGCTCTCCCGCTTGGAGGCTGTGCAAGACGCAGGCGGCGGTGTCGGGTTCGACCGCGAGCAGCCGGGTGCCGCTGCGGCTGCGGTAGTGCGTGACCACGGCCTGGGCGAACGAGCCGACGCCGACCGGGATCACCACCAGGTCGGGTTCGGCGGGCAGTTGCTCGTCGATCTCGTGGCAGAGCGTGCCGTAGCCCTCGACGATCCACTGCGGCACCTGTTCGTAGCCAGGCCGGCCCATGTCCTGCACGAGCACGCCATCGGCTTGCGCGGCTTGGGCGACGGCGTCGTCGTACGTGCCGTCGACCACCGTGACCTGGGCGTTCTCCTGGCGGATGGCCTCGACCGCCTCTTCTGGCACAGTGGTGGGGACGAAGACGTGGGCCCGGTGGCCGTTCAGCCGGGCCAGCCTGGCGACCGCGCGGCCGTGGTTGCCGTCGGTCGCGGTGGTGAACGTGACTTGGCCTGTCACGCCTTCGAGGAGCCGGTGCACCGCCCAGGACGCGCCGAGAGCCTTGAAAGCGGGCAGGCCGAGCCGGGAGGATTCGTCCTTGACGAACAGCCGGCCGATTCCGAGCTCAGCGGCGAGGCTCGGGAGCTCGGTCAGCGGAGTGGGCGCGTAGCCGGGCAGCCCCGCGTGGAAGTCCCGCACCTCGGCGGGACCGGGCGGGCATCTCCAGCTGCGGGCCTCCGGCCGCGAGAACTTCATGCTCGACAGCGTGCGGTGGCGTGGATCATCGGTCCAGCGCATGTTCTCGACGTGTGTCGGTGGGAGAAACCGAAGGGTTGGGGAGCCGTGAGTGACGAGGAGCTGATCGTCGAGTTCGCGCTGACCCGCCTCGACAACCCTCAGCTCGACCTGGAGGAGGTCGCGGCGCTGGTGGTGCGGCGGGTGGGGCCGGAGCGCATGGTCGAGTTCGCCGGGCAGACCCTGGTGCACCGCGACGAGCTGCGCGGCGCGGTGTTCCCGGCCGCGGTCGAGCACGTGCTGCGGGTGGTGCTGACGTTGCGCGGGCCGCGCGACTAGAGGGTCCTCGCGGTCTGCCTGGTGAGCTCGACGACCTTGGTGGCGAGCGGGGACAGGGTGCGGTTCGCCTGCCAGGCGAGGTAGATCTCGCGCGGGGCGAGCGCCGGTTCCAGGTCGTGGGTGGCGAGGCCTCTGGTGTCGTCGAGCGCGAGTTTCGGCATGACCGCGAGGCCCATGCCGGCGCGGACCATCGAGAGCACGCCGCGGTTGTCGGCGGTGCGGAACACGATCAGGGGTGCTACGCCGTGGTCGGCGTAGACGCGTTCGACCCTGGCCTGGTCGCAGATCGGTGGCTGGGCGACCATGGCCGTGTTGTGCAGCGCGGTCAGCGGGACCGGTCCTGGTGCGAACTGGCCCGGGCGGGTGACCAGCGCGTACGGGTCGTCGAGGATCTTGGTCTGCTCGACGTCGCCGGTGAGCCTGCCGTCGAAGAAGACCAGGTCGAGGCCGTCGGCGGTGGGCTGGTCGGTCTCTTCCTCGAAGAGCCTGATGTCGGCGTTCGGGTGCTCGTCGAGGAGCCTGCGCACGACCGCGGGGAGCAGGACGTTGGTGATGCTCTGGAACGTGCCGATGTCGACGCGGCCCTCGCCCGCCTTGAAGCGCTCGACGGCGTCCTCGGTGGCCTGGGCGCGGGCGAGCAGGTCGCGGCCGTGCGCCAGGACCACCTCGCCGAGCGGGGTGAGGCGGACCGGTTTCGGGCCGCCCGGGCGGTCGAACACCGCGCCGCCCACCGCCTTCTCCAGGGCCGCCACCTGCTGGCTCACGGCGGACTGGGTGTAGCCGAGGCGGTCGGCGGCACGGCCGAAGGTGCCCTCGGCGGCGACCGCGTCGAGGGTGGCGAGGTGGCGGAGGTCCAGCATTTGATAAGCGTAGCTTGTTGCTTTGAGCAGAATCTATCGCTTTTGTTTATGGTCGTGCGTTCCTAGCGTTGACCGCATGAACCCACGATGTGCGCTTTGGTTGCCGTTGTTCGACGTCCTCGCTGATCCGGGGCTGGTCGCCCGGCTCGCCGCCGAGGCGGAGGAGGCCGGCTGGGACGGGTTGTTCGTGTGGGACCACGTGCGGTGGCGCGAGCCGGTGACGCACGTGGCCGATCCGTGGATCACGCTGACCGCGATCGCCTGCGCGACCTCGACGTTGCGGTTCGGGCCGATGGTCTCGGCGATCACCCGGCGCCGCCCGGTCAAGCTCGCCCGTGAGACCGCGTCGCTGGACCTGCTCGGCGGCGGGCGGCTGGTGCTCGGGGTCGGGCTCGGCAGCGACCGGTTCGCGGGCGAGTTCTCGCGGACCGGGGAGGAGTGCGACGACCGGGTGCGCGGGCGGATGCTGGACGAGTCGCTGGCCGTGCTGCGGGCCGCCTGGAGCGGCGAGGTCGTGCGGCACCGCGGCGAGCACTACACAGTGGACGGTGTGTCGTTCCTGCCTCGTCCGGTGCAACGGCCCGGGGTGCCGGTGTGGGCCGCCGGATTTCCCGGCAACGCGCGGCCGATGAGGCGGGCGGCCGGGCTGGACGGGTTCTTCCCGGTGAACCTGTCGTCGGCCGCCGAGTTCGCGGACGCCGTCGGGCAGGTGGAGGCGTTGAGGACTTCCTCCGGGCCGTTCGACTACGTGTGCGAGGTCGAGCCTGGGGCTGACGTTTCTTCTTACGCGGCGGCCGGGGCTACTTGGTGCCTCACTGCGTTCGACCCTGCTTCTCTCTCGTTGGATCACGTTCGAGGCGTTCTGCGCGATGGACCGGCGGTGCGGTGATGCTTGTTAACGGCGTTGAGTTGTGTGTGGAGACGTTCGGGTCTTCTGCTGATCCGGCGGTGTTGCTGATCCACGGCGCGTGCGCGTCCATGTTGTGGTGGGAGAGGGAGTTGTGCGCCTCTCTCGCGGCACGCGGTCGGTTCGTGATCCGCTACGACAACCGCGACACCGGGTTGTCGGTGAGCTACCCGCCCGGGTCGCCTGGGTACGCGTTGTCCGACCTCGTGCTGGACGCGGTGGGGATCTTGGACGCTCTCGGGATCGAGCGCGCACACGTGGTCGGGCGGTCGATGAGCGGGGCGATCGCGTTGGCGTTGGGCGTCGAGCACGCTGCGCGCGTGGCTTCGCTGACGTTCCTCGCGACCACCACCGGCGATCCTGAGCTGCCCGAGATGACTCCTGAGTTCTTGGAGGCGTCCTCTGCTGCGGCGCCGTCCGACGTGGAGAACATCGTGACGGTGCTACGGGCCTATGCAGGGTCGTCGCCCTACTTCGACGAGGACGCCGTGCGCGCGTTGGCCGTTGAGGACGTCGCACGGACCGTGAACATCCAGTCGGCCATGACCAATCACTTCTGCATGGAGTTCGATGCGCCTCGTAGTGGTGGGTTCGGGGATGTGGTCGCACCGACGTTGGTGGTGCACGGCGCGATAGACCCTGTCTATCCGTTGGCGCACGGGGAAGCCTTGCGCGACGCGGTGCCTGGTGCGTCGTTGCTCGTGCTGGACGCTGTGGGGCATGACCTGCCACGTGCCGTGTGGCCGTTGTTCGTGGACGCCCTTGTAGTGCACACGAGTACATGACTTCGTCGCGACTGGTCCGTTCGGCTGATCGGCCCTTGCCGTTCGACGGTCCCAAACGACCTGTCGTCGTGCGCGGGCGGCGCGCGAGGGCCGCTTGCTGATCGACTCGGAGGTGTGGGGAACCTTCGTGAGCTCGACCGGCGGATCATCGACCTCGGGGAGGTGCCGGACGGGGTGGAGATCCCGCTGATCGCGCAGGCGTACGTCGATCCGGCGCTCTACGGGCGGGTCTTGGCGCATCTGAGGTCGCCGGTGGCGGCGTTGCGTCCGCTGGTTCTGGTGGGTGGGCCCGGTTCGGGCAAGTCGGTGCTGGTCGAGGTGTTGGCGGCGCGGTTGCCGGCGAGCGGGTTCCCGGTCGTGCGGGGTGAGGGCCTCGCCGTCGTGCCGGAGGGGGTCTCGGTGGTGCTGGCGGACGGCGTGCGGCCGGAGTTGCTGGAGCTGCAGCGCGCTCGGGGCGTCGCCGTCGTGATGACGAGCCGGGAGGGGGTCGAGGGGGCGGAGGTGCTGCGCCTGCCCGCGTTCTCGGACGACGACGTCGCGGGGTGGCTGGAGGTGTGGAACTCGGCGAACGCCGGGTACTTCGCCGACCACGGGCTCTTGCCGTTGCCGTTGTCGGTCGCCCTTGAGCACCGGTCGTTCGCCGAGCAGCCGCTGTTGTTGTTGATGCTGGCGCTCTACGACTCGGTGGGCAACGCGTTGCAGAGGGGCTTGCCGCTCGGGCCGTTGTCGGGGGAGTACGAGTTCCTCGCCGCGGCGTTCGGTGACCACGTGGCCGCTCTGCGGATCTGGGGCGGACTGCGTTCCGGTGACGTGCAGGGGATGTTGGCGCTCACGCCCATGTCGCCCGGCGTGATCTCGGTGCTGGGGGAGATGGCGGACGCGTCCGACGATCGCGCCGGATTGGCACGCGTCGTGCGGCGGTTGTTCGCGTTCGGGCAGCACTCCGCCGTGTACTCGCTCAACCTCGTGCTGCTGCATGTCGTGCTCGTGCCGTTGTGCTCGGCACGCGACATCGGGGTGGAGGACTGGCCACGGCTGGCGGCGTTCTGGAGGTCGCAACTGTCCGATGCGGACTGGCGGGCGGTCGTGGGGCTGCTGTTCGTGAGCTGGGACGAGCCGTCGTCGCCGGTGTTGGGCATCGGCGCCGGGACCACTGTGGACGCCGGCGGGTTGCGCGAGGCGGTCGTGGAGGCTCGTTTCGTCGGTGACGCGGCCGGCAAGGCGTTGAGCTACATGGCCGAAGCGTTGCCCGCCGCGCGTTATGACGTGCACTACGCACGCGCCGTGATGGAGCTGGCGGCGTCACCGGTGGAGCCGTGGGAACGCGCCGCGCACTACCTGTGGTGGGCGGACCGGTTCCCCGACCTGGTGCTGGAGTGCCTGCGGCGGGACGTCACCGTGGGCGCGGAGACGTTGCGGGAGCTGGCGAAGACGTCACTGGCGGAGAGCAGCGCGTTCGTCGTGCAGCTGTGCGACCGGATCGGCAGGGGAGGGCGGGACGAGGAGCTGCTCGACGTGTTCGACGGGCTCGGGGCGCCGCGGATCGACCAGTGGTGCGAGATCGCGATGGTCGACGCCTGGCTGCGGCTGCACGAGCAGGGGTACCGGCACACGCCTGGTCGGCGGACCGACCTGGTGCGGGTGCTGCGGTCGGCCGACTTCGAGATGATCAGCCAGGTGCGACCCGATCTGGTGTACCGCTGCGGGACCGTGGCGCACGAGATCGGCCTGTTCGGGTGAGTTCGAGCGGGACTCGAGCGGGCCTCCAGGCGCGACCGGCCGTTTTTGTCGGTGGCGCCGGGTAACGTCCCGCCCATGAGTGCTGCTGGGGATCGGATTCAGGAGCTCGCCGCCAGGATCGTCGAGCTGCGGGACGCGTATTACCAGGGTGAGCCGCTGGTGGCCGACGCGGAGTACGACGTGATCGAGGACGAGTTCCGCTCTCTGGTCGCCGAGCACCCTGAGCTGGCGCCGGCGGACAACCCGCTCGACCACGTGGGCGCGCCGTCGGTGCTGCACGCGCCCGTGCGGCACTCGCGGCCGATGCTGTCGCTGGAGAAGGCGAACAAGCCGGAGCAGGTCGAGTCGTTCTTCGCGCGGTTCCCCGGTCAGCCGGTGGTGGTGATGCCGAAGCTCGACGGGCTGTCTCTCGCGCTCGTGTACGAGAACGGTCGGCTCGCACGCGCCGTGACGCGTGGCGACGGCACGACTGGTGACGACGTCACGTTCCTGACTCGCGCTCTGTGCGACGGCGTGCCGGACAAGGTGGAGGCGCCCGGCCGCGTGGAGGTGCGCGGTGAGTGCGTGATGCTGCGGTCCACGTTCGACACTTACAACGCGGCGCACCCGGACAAGCCGTTGATCAACCCGCGCAACGCGGCCGCGGGCACGTTGCGCGCGAAGGACCCCAAGGCCGTCGAGGGGCGGCGGATGCAGTTCTTCGCGTTCGACCTGACGACCGAGCCGGAGAGCGCCGACTCCGACCTCGACGCGGGCCTGCGCAAGCTGGGCTTCAGCGTGGCGGAGATGAAGCACTGCAACACGGCGGCCGAGGCGCAGGAGCTGATCGGCGGCATCGAGCAGGCTCGCAACAAGCTCGACTACGACCTCGACGGCGCCGTGCTGCGCCTGGCGAACCGTGACGCGTTCGCCGCCGCCGGCACCCGTTCGTCGTCGCCGCGCGGTGCGATCGCGTACAAGTTCGCGGCGGAGGAGAAGACGACGGTGCTGGTCGACGTCGTGTGGGACGTGGGCAAGACGGGCAAGATCGCTCCGGTGGCGTGGCTCGAGCCGGTCTTCGTCGGCGGCACCACCGTCACCCGCGCCACCCTGGCCAACCAGGAGGTCATCCGGTCGCGCGGCATCAAGATCGGTGACACCGTCCTGGTGCGCCGGGCGGGCGACGTGATCCCGTTCGTCGCGGGCGTCCTGGACGAGTCGAAGCGCACCGGCACCGAGCGCGAGATCGTGCCGCCCTCGGTCTGCCCGTCGTGCGAGCAACCGCTGACCGAACAGGGCAACAGCCGGGAGTTGTTCTGCACCAACGCGGTCTGCCCCGCCCAGACCGTCCGCCGCCTGATCCACTGGTCCTCGCGCGCGGCAGCCGACATCGACGCCATGGGCCAGGTGTGGATCGAACGCCTCGCCGAGACCGGCGACCTGGTGAACCCGTCCGACTTCTACACCCTGACCAAGGAACGCCTGCTGGAGTTCGACCGCGTGGGCGAGATCTCCGCGACCCGCATGATCGAGTCGATCGACCGCAGCCGCTCCGTGGGCCTGCGCCGAGCCCTGATCGGCCTCTCGATCCCGATGGCCTCCGAGGGCACCGCAGCCCGCCTCTGCCGAGCGGGTTTCGGCTCCCTCGAAGAGGTGGCCGACGCGGGCGTCGAGAAGCTGGTGGCAGTAGAGGACATCGGTGCGAAGGTGGCGGAGTCCCTGACGCACCACCTGGCCCGCCTGCGCCCGGAGATCGAACGCCTGCGCGACCGAGGCGTCTCCCTGGAGGTCCGCGAGGAGGACCTGCCCCCGGTAGTCGTCGCCGGCGCACCCCTCGAAGGCAAGGCGGTGGTGATCACCGGCTCCATCAGCGACCCGCGTTCCGGCGAGAAGGTGACCCGCCCGACGTTCCAGAAGATGTGCGAACGAGCGGGCGCCACCGCGGCCTCCTCGGTCTCGGCCACCACCGACCTGCTCATCACGGGCGAGGGCGTAGGAGCAGCCAAGCTGACCAAGGCGGAAAAGCTCGGCGTCGAAGTGGTCGACCAGGGCGAGATCTGGGAAAAGCTGATCGCCGCGGGCATCGCCTAGCCCGGCCAGGCCGAGCCCGAACGCCCGCCGCGCCGCCGCCAGCCCGGCGGCGGATCGGCCGTTGCGTTGCGTCCCAACGGCAGTGGCACCCGATCCGCAGGTGCGGCCGAACGCCGCACCCGCACCGCGAGACGGGACTCGCGGCCGGTACCGGCACCGCATCGGCAGGTCACCTGCGCCGGTGCTCGCGCCAGCATCGGCACCGCGTTCGCTCGGTACCAGCACTCCCGCCGCCTCAGTGGCGTGCTGCGTCCGTGCCGCACGCTCGTGCGGCACCGGCGCTCTCGCTGCTGCGGTGGTGTGCTGCGTCTGCGCCGCATGCCCGCGCGATACCGGCATTCTTGCCGCCCCGGTGGTGTGCGGCGTCCGTGCCGCATACTCGCCCAGCACCGGCATTCTCGCCACCTCGGTGCCGCACAGCGTTCGCGCCGCACTCGCGCGACACCCGCACTCTCACCGGCCCCGCATTCCTGCGGCCTAAAGGCGCCCCACCCGCCCCTCCACCCACCGGACCCGCCCCTCCACCCACCGGACCCGCCCCTCCACCCACCGGACCCGCCCCTCCACCCACCGGACCCGCCCCTCCACCCACCGGACCCGCCCCTCCACCAACCGGCAGCCGTCGTGCCACCTCCCCGAACTCCTCGGCCCACCCGACCGCGGGCATGAGAAAGCCCCCATGCTGCCTGGGGGAGGCCGGCAGCCTGGGGGCGGAAGGCCACCGAGCCGTTGGGGGGTGGGCGGCTCGGCGGCGAAGCGTGGGGTGGTCGGTGCGGCGGTCGCCTCTCGGCGAGTGGCTCTGCGCGGCTCCGGTCGTACCGGTCTTCCGCGAAGGCTGTTGTGTGTGGGGCCCGGGGACTCGTTCCGCGCCGACCGTCTCGTACAACGGTTTGGGGTTCCGTTGTGTTTCCTGGTGATCTGTGTGCTCGCTCACCAGGAGTCTTGGTGGTGCAAGGGATTGCTGGTGGGAAGGCCCTCGAGCCGCCTGGGGGTGTACGACTCGAGGGCGAGGCTTGCTGGTCGGTGCGGCGGTCGCCTCGCGGCGATGTGCACAACGCGGTTCCAGCCGAACGGTGTTCCGCGGAGGCTTTCCAAGTGGGGCCCGGGGACTCGTTCCGCACCGACCGTCCTGTACAACGGCGCGGGGTTTTGTTGTGTTCCAACGTGAACTGTGTGGCCGGTCACCACGTCGGACGTGGAAGACCTTCTCGTGCAAGAAGAAATGGCCGGCGCGGCAGGAGAGCTCCACGCCGGCCACGATCGCCCTCAAGCCGTCTGTCGGGGAGGATGACGGCTCGCGGGCGAGTTGGTGAGGCCGGTGCGATCGGTCGCCTCTCGGCGAAAAGCACTGCGCGGCACCACTTTCGAGGTCTTCCGCGGAGGCGTTGAGGTGAGGCCCGGGGGACACGGACCGCACCGACCAACCTGTACAACGGTTCTGGTGCCCCGAATGTTTCGGCGTCGGCCTGTGTGGTCGCTCACCGCGAGTAGAACTACGCGGTCACGGTTCGACGTAGATGTCCAGTGACAACAAGAGTTCTTCCTCGTCCCGCAGTGCCGTCCGGCCGCGCGCGCCGAGCCGGACGGCCGTCGCCGTGACCAGGGCCTGCACGAGACTCACGAACCCGGCCATCGACCGCAGGATCGTCACGCCGCCGCTCTCCGCGTAGAAGCACGCGCCGGCGTGCCGGGCCAGCGGGGACGAGGCGTTGTCGGTCAGCGCGATGACGTGCAGGCCGCGTCGCGCCGCGAACTCCACGGCCGCCGCAGTGTCGCGGTGGTAGCGGTGGATCGAGATGCCGACCAGCACGTCGCCGGGTTCCAGGTCGCGCAGCTCTTCGGCGAGTCCGCCCGGTGTCGTGCCGAGCTGGCGCACGTCCCGGCGCACCAGCCGCAGCAGGTACCCGAGCAGGTACGCGGGGGAGAAGCACTTGCGCAGCCCGATGACGTGCACCCGCGGCGCCTCGGCCAGCCACGTGACGGCCTGTTCCCAGTGTTCGGGGTCGATGGTGGCGAGCGTGCGCGCGATGTTCGCCTGGTCCTGTTCGGCGATCGACCCCAGCAGGTCGTCCGCCGCGCCGGCCGCCTCCAGCCGCCCCACGAGCTGCGCCTTCTCCTTGAGCCGCTCCCGGCACAACGCCGTCAGCGCGGGCCACCCGCTCAGCCCGAGCCCGTGCGCGAACCGCACCAGCGACGACTCGTGCACCTCGGCCAGCCGCGCGGTCTCGCCGATCGTGCGGAAAGCGCACCCCTCCGGATCGCTCAGCACGAGCTGCGCCACCCGCCGCTGCCCGGCGGCCAGGTCGGGCAGCCTCCCCTGAAGCACCCGCTGCAGCTCCGCGAAGTCCATCGAGCGTCCTCACCAGGTTGACAAAACCACATTTGCGCGAACAGTATCGCATGCAAGTCCAGTTGCATGGAGATGCCACGATGATCCCGCACTCAGCCACCCTGGCCGTCAACGAGAAGATCAACGCCCGCCGCGCCGCCGGCCTGCCGGTCCTGCACCTCGGCTTCGGCGAGGCAGGCCTCCCGGTCCACCCGGACGTCGCCGCCGCCCTGGCCGGCGCGGTCACCGAGAACAGCTACGGCCCGGTCGCCGGCACCCCACGGGCCCGCGAGGCGGCGGCCGGCTACCTCTCCCGCCGCGGCACGCCCACCGACCCGTCCCAGATCGTCCTGGCCCCTGGCAGCAAGCCACTCCTCTACGCCCTGCTCGCCGCGCTGCCGGGCGACGTGGTCCTGCCGGCCCCGTCCTGGGTCTCCTACGCCGCCCAGGCGCAGCTCACGGGCAAGCGAGTCATCGGCGTCCCGATCCCACCCGAGGCGGGCGGCGTTCCGGACCCGGACCTCCTCGAGCCGGCCCTGGCCAAGGCCCGCGCCGACGGAGCCAGCCCGCGCATCCTCGTGCTCACCCTGCCCGACAACCCCACGGGCACCCAGGCGTCCGCCGGCCTGGTCGAACGCGTCTGCGACATCGCCGACCGCCACGACCTCACGATCATCTCCGACGAGATCTACCGCGACCTCACCTTCACCGCCCACGTCAGCCCCGCGACCTACCTGCCCGGCCGCACGGTCGTCACCGGCGGCCTGAGCAAGAACATGGCCCTGGGCGGCTGGCGAGTCGGCTTCGCCCGGATCCCCGACCCGGCACTGCGCGAGGACGTCATCGGCATCGCCAGCGAGGTGTGGTCGAGCCTCGCCGCCCCGATGCAGGCGGCGGCCGCTCACGTCCTGGACGAGCCGGCCGAGGTGAACGCTCACATCGCCGCCAGTCGCCGCCTCCACGAGTCGGTCGTGACGGCGGCCCACCGGATCTTCGTCGAGGCCGGAGCGCTGTGCCGGCCACCCACCGCCGGCTTCTACCTGTATCCGGACCTCGAACCGCTGAGGCCCGGGTTGAACGTCACCACCGGCGTCGAACTGACCGACCGCCTGCTCGACGAGCACGGCATCGGCGTGCTGGCGGGCGAGCACTTCGGCGACGCACCGGAGGCGTTGCGGTTCCGCGTCGCGACGAGCCTGCTCTACGGGCGGACGGCGGAGCAGCGGTGGGAGGCGTTGCGCAGCGACGACCCGGTGACCCTGCCGTGGATCGCCGACAGCCTCGCCGGACTGGGAAGTGCGCTGGCCCGGCTCGGCTGACGCCCGACGAACCTCCGGCCCGGCGAACAGGAGTTCGCCGGGCCGGAGGTCCACATGAGCCGGCGCAGGGGTCAGTAGAAGCAACCCGTGCGGGGCAGCGAGGACGGGGCCGGCGGGGTGCGGCCGTCGTAGATCGCGAGCAGGAAGTTCTGCGGGCAGTACGAGGTTCCGCTGATCTTGATGGCCACGTGGAGGTGCGGGCCCGTCGAGTTGCCCGTGTTGCCGGTGGTGCCGACCCGGTCGCCCGCCTTCACCGACGCGCCGTTGGCCACGGACCACGACGAGAAGTGGCAGTAGATGTAGTCGACGCCGCTCTTGACGATGCGCAGGCCGTTGCCGCAGCCGCTGGGCTCGTTGATGCGGTAGGCGGTGCCGGTGACCATGGCGTAGGCGGGGACGCTGTTCACCGGGAGGTCGATGGCCGGGTAGTCGTGGTGCGGGTCGTCGTACTCGCTGCGCGGCAGGGCGCTCTTGGCGAGCGGCAGGCTGTACGTGCCGCCTCCGCCGCCAGAGCCCGAGCCGCCGACGAGGGTCTGCCAGGTGTTGGGGCCGACGATGCCGTCCGCGGTGAGGCTCTTGGACCGTTGGAACGCCACGGCGGCGTTGTGCGTGCCGCCGCCGAAGTCGCCGTCCTCGGCGAGGTTGTAGCCGTAGCGGTTGAGCTGGACCTGGGCGGCTCGGACCGCGTTGCTGTTGTTGCCCTGTTGAACGCTCACAACCAGCTTCGGCCACGTGTTCGGGCCGATCTGGCCGTCCGCGGAGAGGCCGTTGGCGCTCTGGAACTGCTTCACCGCGGCCTCGGTGTTCGGGCCGAACTCGCCGTCGGCGCTGATGTTGTAGCCGCGGTGGCGCAGCAGGTGTTGCGCGGTCAGGACGTTCGCGCCGGTCTGGCCGGACTTCACGTTCGGCCACGCGGGGAGCGCGGCCTGCGCCGGGGTGACGACCCCCAGCAGGACCCCTAACGAGATCAGGGCGGCAACGAGGATTCTCATGGCCTGCACGCTAGGAACGCACGGCCAGCGGCCGCCCTAGTCGCGAGACCAGTTGTGTGCGGTCGCGGCAGCCGAACTTCCTCAGCAGGTTGGACACGTGGTACTTCACCGCGCTCACGGTGATGAACATGGCCTCGGCGATCTCCGCGTTCTCGCGGCCCTCGGCGACCAGGCGCAACGTCTCGCGTTCACGCGAGGTCAGCGACGCGGGCGGGGGACCGGGCAGCAACGACGGCACCAGCCGCGGCGACACCCAGCCGCCGAACCGGGCGACGTCGTGGACCGCCCGCACGATGTCCTCCGGCGGGTCGTCGGCGAGCACGAGCCCGGTGACCCCGAGCCGCACCAGGCCGTCCACGGCGTCGAACGACGACAGCACCGCGACGGTGCCGGGACCGGAGGCGCACGAGGCGTCGAGAACGCTCACATCGGCGGGCGTGCCCAGCACGGCCCACGGCACGGCGCCGAGCAGGGACGTGATCCTGCCGGCCAGCAGGGCGCTGCGCAGCGACAGCGAGACATGGATGGTTCGCACGTCCCGGAACGCTCGGCACAGGACCGTATTTCCGCGTATCGGCTGCGTATAACGCCAGGTCGTTGTTAACGTTCGCGCCGATCATCGGGGGAGGGCGTGTGCGGTTCCGGGTGCTCGGTCCGATCGCCGTGGCGGTGGGCGACGAGGACGTCCCGCTGCGGTCGGCGAAACAACGGACCCTGCTCGCCATGCTGCTGCGGCACGCGAACTCGCCCGTCTCACCGCGCCGGCTGATCGAGGCGCTCTGGGAGGTCCCGCCCGCCTCGGCGCAGGAGAACGTCCGCCTCTACGTCCACCAGCTCAGGCGCGCACTGGACCTCGGCGACCGCATCACCCGCGACCCGTCCGGCTACCGGCTCAGGGTGGAACCCGGCGAGCTCGACGCCGACCGCTTCGAGCAGCTGACCGAGGACGCCGGCCGGACCGCGGATCCGCGGCACACCGCCGAGCTGCTCACCGAGGCGCTCGCGCTGTGGCGGGGACCGGCGTACCCGGACCTGCCCGACCAGTTCGCCGCGCGCCTCCACGAGGCACGGCTGCTGGCCGCCGAGGCCCGTGCCACCGCCGAGCTCGCACTGGGCAGGCACGCCGAGGTGATCGGCGGCCTCACCGAGCTCGTGGAGGCCGACCCGTACCGGGAACCGTTGCGCGCCAGGCTGATGACCGCCCTCTACGGCGCGTCCCGGCAGGCGGAGGCGCTGGAGGTGTTCCGCAGGGGCCGCGAACGGCTGGTCGAGGACCTGGGCATCGAACCCGGCCCCGAACTGCGCGCACTGCACGAGACGATGCTGCGGGGCACGCCGATCACCGAGCCCGCGCCGCCCAGGACGACCCGCGCCGACTGCCCGTACCGCGGCCTGATGGCCTACCAGCCCGACGACCACCCGTGGTTCTTCGGCCGGGACCACCTCGTGGAGCTCGTCCAGCGCCGCGTCGACCGCCATCCCGTGGTCGGGGTGTTCGGCGCGTCCGGCAGCGGCAAGTCGTCGTTGCTGCGCGCCGGCGTCGTGGGCGGGCTAGGCGACCGGTGGCGGCCCGTGGTGATCACCCCGACCGCGCACCCGATGGCAACGCTCACAACCGCGCTGGCCGCGCTGACCGGCAAACGGCCCGACCTCACCGCGGACCCGGCGGCGTTCGACGTCGAGGTGCGCAACGCGCTCGCCGGCGGCCCTGACGACGTGCGCGTGCTGCTCGTGGTCGACCAGCTGGAAGAGCTGTTCACGTTGTGCGCCAACGAAAGTGAGCGCTCACAGTTCCTCGCCGTGCTGCTCGACGCCGCCCAGGGGCCGCACCGGCGGACACGGGTGGTGCTCGGCGTGCGTGCCGACTTCCTCGCCCACGTCACGCAGCACCCCGGCCTGGTCCAGGCGCTGGCGGACGAGGCGACCGTGCTGGTGGGGCCGCCGTCCGCCGCCGACCTGCGGGACATCGTGCTGCGCCCGGCCGCCATGAGCGGGCTGTCCGTCGCCGCGGACCTGCTCGCGACCGTCCTCGCCGACGTCGACGCCGAGCCGGGCGCGCTGCCGTTGCTGTCGCACGCTCTCGTGGAGACGTGGCAACGGTCCGGCACCGAGCTCACCCTCGCCGCGTACCGGGCGGGAGGCGGTGTCCGGGGCGCGATCGCCCAGACCGCCGAACGCGCGTACGACGACCTCGGCGACGCCGAGAAGCAGGCCATGCGCCGGATGCTGGTGCGGCTCACCGCGTTCGGCGACGGCACCGAGGACACCCGCAGGCCGATCCACCGCGCCGAGCTCGACGGCGTCGCCGGGGCCGAGGTGATCGGCACCGTGCTCGCCCGTCTGGTCGCCGAACGGCTCGTGGTGCTCGACGAGGACACCGCCGAGATCGCTCACGAGGCCCTGATCCGCGCCTGGCCCCGGTTGCAGCGCTGGCTGTCCGACGACCGGTCGACGTTGCTGGTGCACCGCAGGCTCACCGCCGCCACCCGCACCTGGACCGAGCTCGCGCACGACGAGGGCGCGCTCTACCGGGGCGCGCAGCTGCTCACGGCGTCGGCCTGGGCGCAGGACCACCCCGGCGAGCTGAACGCGGCCGAGGAGGCGTTCCTCGTGGCCAGCCGCGGGCGTGACGAGGCCGAGCAGGTGGCGGTGAAGCGCCGCAACCGCTTGCTGACCAGGCTCGTCGCGATCATGGGCGTGCTGCTGGTGCTGGCCGCGAGCGGCGGGGGCGTCGCGTGGTGGCAGACGCGGGAAGCCCAGCTGCGTCAACGGATCGAGCAGGCGCACCAGCTCGCGCTGTCCGCGCGGGGGCTCGTCGACACCGCCCCCGACCTCGCCGGGCAGCAGGCCGTGACCGCCTACCGGCTGCACCCAGACGATGACACCCGAGGCGCGCTGCTGAGCACCGCGTCCGCGCCCCGCCGCCGCATCGAGCTCAACGCGGACGGCCCGCCGGTGCTCGATGTGAGCGTGTCCAACAAGGGCGACGTGATCGCCACGGCCGACCGGGACGGCCACGTCACGTTGTGGGACCCGGCGACGAGATCGCGCAAGCTGCTGCTCGCGGACCACAACACGTTCACCGACGGCGGCTACGCGAGGCAGGCCGAGTTCAGCGCGGACGACAGGTTCCTGGCCTCGAACGCGTCGCTGCCGGCGCTGGGCGGCAGCCGCGGCGACGTCGTGGTCTGGGACCTCGCGACGGGCAGGGCCGTGTTTTCGCAGCAGTTCGGCACGATCACCGCCGGACTCGCGTTCCACCCGTCCGGGACGTCGTTCGCGGTCGGCGTCGAGGGAGGCGCGGTCGAGGTGTGGGACGTCGCCACCAAGATCAAGCGCACGTTCACATCGCACGTCCACGAGATCACCGCGCTGGCGTTCAGCCCGGACGGCAGGCTGCTGGTCACCGCGAACGGCCAGGAACCGCCAGTGGTCTGGGACGCCGCGGCCGGTACGAAGATCGGCACGATTCCGTCACTGGAGGTCAACAACGTCGGCTTCCACGGCGACCGGATCGTCACGGCGACGCTGCGCGAGGGCGTGAAGTTCTGGGACCCCAACGGAAAGCTGCTGTCCGAGCTGCCCCAGCAGGGCGCGTACGCGTGGGAGGCGTCCGGGCCGGTCGGCGGGCGGATGGCGGTGGCAGACGAGGACGGGCTCGTCACGATCTGGGACCTGCGCACCGCGCGTCCCATCACGACCTACCGCGACCGCGGCCGCACCGAGTCCAGGGCGATCGCGCTCGGCAAGGACGGCACGCTGCTGGTCTCCGGCGGCTACGGCCGGATCGTGGCGGTGCGCGAGGACGCCGTGCCGCCGTTCACCGGGCACGCCGGTGGCGTCAACGACATCGACGTCGCGCAGGGCACCGTCGCGTCGGCAGGCGACGACGGAACCGTGCGGCTGTGGGATCTCGACGGCACCTCACTGGCCACTTTGGACGGTCACGCGGACCGCGTCGAGTCGGTGGCGTTCAGCCCTGACGGCTCCCGGCTGGCCGCGCTCACCCGCGACCACACGATCTCGCTCTGGGACGTCGCCCGGCGCGAACGGCTGTCGTCGTTGTCCTACACCGGCCTGGGCGCGTCGACCGACATCGCCTACCAGCCGGACGGGCGCGGCCTCGTCGCGGCGTCGCTCGGCCGGTTCCGCTGGAGCCTGCCCGGCCTCGTGCAGGGCACGTTCTCCGGCGGCCCGTACATCGCGAGCGCCTTGGAGTTCACACCGGACGGCCGCCTGCTGATCTCCACCGACCCGGCGGGCGGCGCGATGCTGTGGAACGTGGCGGAGGACAGGCTGGAGCGGAGGGTCAGCACCGGCCAGGGCGACGTGCGCGACGTAGCGGTCAGCCCGGACGGCACGCGCTTCGCCACGGCGGGCGCCAACCGGACGGTGAAGATCTGGGACGTGGCGACGGGCGTGGAGTTGTTCACGCTAACAGGACACTCCGCGCCGGTGGTGGCGCTGGCGTTCAGCCCGTCCGGCGCCACGCTGGCGTCCGGGGGAGAGGACGCCGCCGTGGTGGTGTGGGACCTCGCCACCCGCACCGGCACGACCCTGACCGGGCACGCCGGGCCGGTGCAGGCGGTGGCGTTCACGCGGGAGGACGAGGTGGTGTCGGGGGCGAACGACGCGCGGATCATCCGCTGGTCGCTGTCGGTGGCGGCGGCCGAGGCGCGGATCTGCGAGGAGGGCTACCCGCGGCCGGAGGTCTGCGGGACGACCAGGCCAGACTCGTAGGCGATCACGACGAGCTGCGCGCGGTCACGGGCGTGCAGCTTCGTCATCGCCCGGTTGACGTGGGTCTTCGCCGTGAGCGGGCTGATCACCATGCTCGCGGCGATCTCGTCGTTCGACAGGCCTCGCGCGACCAGCGTGACCGCCTCGCGTTCGCGGTTGGTCAGATGGGTGAGGCTCGTGCTCTGGCGCGGTGGCACGCTCACATAGCGGTCGATGAGCCTGCGGGTGATCGACGGGGCGAGCAGCGCGTCGCCGCGGGCGGCGACGCGAACGGCGTGCAGGAAGTCCTCCGGCAGCACGTCCTTGACGAGGAACCCGGCCGCGCCCGCCTTCAGGGCGTGGAAGACGTGCTCGTCCAGGCCGTAGTTGGTCAGGATGACGACATGGGTGAGCGCTAACAACGGGTCGGCGGCGATGAGTCCGGTCGCTTCGATGCCGTCCATCTCGGGCATCTGGACGTCGATCAGGGCGATGTCCGGGAGGTGCTTCCGGGCCTGTTCGAGGCCTTCGACGCCGTTGGCGGCCTCGGCGACGACCTTGATGTCGTCCTCCGCGTCGAGCAACGCCCGGAATCCGCTGCGGATCAACGGCTGGTCGTCGACCAGCAGCACGCGGATCACGGCTGTGCCACGGGGAGCTCGGCCTGCACGCGGAAACCGCCTTCGCTCCTGGGCGCCGCGTGGAGCCGGCCGCCGAGCGCCGTGACGCGTTCGCGCATGCCGAGCAGCCCGACGCCGGGTTCGGGGTTGGGCTGGGCAGGCGCGCCGTCGTCGTCCACGTTGATGATCACCGCGTTCTGGTGGAGGCCGATGTGAACGCTCGCACTCGCGGCCGACGCGTGGCGGGCGATGTTGGTGAGCGACTCCTGCACGATCCGGTACGCCGTGCGTTCGACCGCGGCCGGGACGCCGTCGTGGCTGCCTTCGATCGTGAGCCGGGCGTCGAGGCCGTTCGATCGCGCGCGTTCGACCAGCGCGGGGACGTCTTTGATGCCGTGGGGCGGGTTCTTGTCGTCATCCCGCAAGGCTTCGAGCGTGGCGCGGAGCTCCCTGGCGGCGTCCCGCCCTGCGTCGCGGATGACGAGGAGCGGTGCCGGCACGGTCTCGCCCTTCTTCTGGGCGAGGTGGACGGCGACCTCGGCCTGGAGCTTGATCACCGAGATCTGGTGGGTCAGCGAGTCGTGCAGCTCGCGCGCGATGTGCAGGCGCTCCTCGTCGGCGCGCCGCCGAGCCGATTCCTCTTTGGTGCGTTCGGCTTCGTCGGCCCGCCGCTCGGCCTGCCGCAATGCCTCGCCGGCGGCCGCGGCGGCGATCAGCCACGCGATCTGCAGGACGTCCCTGGTCTGGGTGAACGCCTCGTACGTGGTGAGGTCGCGCGGCGAGACCAGCGCGGCCAGCGGGAGCGTGGCGAGGAGCAGCAGCGAGCCGGCGAGGGTGAAGACGCGGTGGCCCGCGCGCATGGTCGAGTAGACCGCGAACAGGAAGGCGATCACCGGCACGGCCGCGCCGGTGGCCTGGTAGCCGAGCGCGAGCAGACCGGTCGCGACGAGCACGGTCCTGGGCGCGGTTCTCCTGGCGGTGAGCGCCACTCCGCTGCCGGCCAGCAGCGCGTAGCCAGGTCCGGTGGCGGGATGGCCTGCCACGACGAGGCTCACCGCTACACCCGCGGCGATCGCCCAGTCCAGCCAGCGCCTGCCCATGCGTGCACCCTAGTTGGCTTTGTGCGCTGGTAGATCGTTCACAGGGAGGATTCTCCGGCTACCGCGGGCGCGGTAGCCGGAGCTGCTCAGGGGCCTGTGGGCGCGGTACTCGGGTGTCCACGCTCGCACGACGACTGGCGGCGGCCGGAAGCCCAGGCTGTGCCCATGGTGCTTTCCGCTGCTTATGAGATGACCTCCGGCCGCGCGTGGTCGTTGGTCGGGATTGTTGTTGGCGCGCTTGGATTGTTAGCGCTCACGCGACGCCGTGGCGCGTGGGCCCTCGCGTTGGGGGCAGTCGGTGCGGTGGTCGGTTTGGTCGTCGTGCTGATGGCCAAGGGCGGGCCTGGCACCGGCTACGGCATCGTCGGCGGCTGGGCGTCGCTCGCGCTAGGTGTGGCCGGGGTCGCGCTCGGCTTGCTGACTACGAGAAGAGCCGCTCGGGCTGCTGGACGGCGCGGCGCGTGATCAGCCCCGCCGCACCCCGCACCACCGCGAACTCGCCGAGCGGGGAGGCGAGGAGTCGCGTGTGCCGTTCGCCGCCGGCGAGCACGCGACCGTCCATTTCGGACCGCACGGCTTCGTGGAGGTGGTCGTACAGCACGGCGTAGCTGCCGCCGAGGACGACCGTGGGCACGTCGAAGAGGTTGGTCAGCGTCGCGATGCCGACACCGAGCGCCTCACCGGCCTTCCGCACGGCCTCGAGTGCTTTGGCGTCTCCGGCTTCGAGTGCCTTGCGCAACGAGTCGAGTCGCCGCCGTCCCGCCTCGCGCAGGATGACGTCGAGTCCCGCGTACCGCTCGACGCACCCGCGGCTCCCGCAGGTGCAGGGGATGCCGTCGCGCTCGATCACGACGTGCCCGAGCTCGCCCGCGAACCCGCTGACCCCGCGGTAGACCTCGCCACCCAGCACCACCCCGGCGCCGATGCCGACGTCCGCCGTCACGTGCACGAAGTCCTCACCGGCGAGGTGCCGGGGCCACAGGTGGGCGAGCGCGGCGAGGTTCGCCTCGTTGTCGAGCTCGACGTCGATGCCGAGCCGCCTGCCGAGGTCGGCGGCGAGCGGCGCGCCGACCAGCCGGGGCAGGTTCGGCGCCCTGACCACCACGCCGTCGTGCACCACACCCGGAATCGCCAGCCCGGCCCCGAGCAGCGGGCGCGGCCCGGTGACCTCGTGGATGAGGGCGGCGAGCCGGTCGAGGACGTCGTCCTCGGCGACCTTGCGCAGGTCGGCGGGCACGAGCCGGCGTTCGAGGGTCTCGCCGTCGAGGCCGAGGGTCTCGACCGCCAGGTGGCTGACGTTGATCTCGGCGCCCACCGCCACCGGCCCGTCGGGGTGGAAGCGCAACGGCTTGGAGGGCCTGCCCATGCCGGCGAGCGTGGCGGGCTCCTCGACGAGGATGCCGCCTGCCAGCAGGGGTTCGGTGAGGTTCGACAGGGTGGCCTTGGTGAGGCCGGTGCGGGCCGCGAGGTCGGCGCGCGAGCCGGGGCGGTCGACGAGTGCGAGCAGCACCGTCCGCAGGTTGCCGAGGCGGACCTGCCTCAGGTGGTCGACGGTGGTCATCGCGGCCAGTATCGCGGTGCGCCGGCCCGCACCCGGACAGCGGGTGTGGGCCGGCGGTGGCCAGCGGCGGGTGGGTGGTGGCGGGTGGCTGGCGTGGGCCGGCGGTGGCGGGCGCAGCGCGGGTGGTCGCGGACGGCGGGTGTGGGCCGGCTGTGGTGGAGGTTGGTGGAGTGGTTGAAGGCTCTAGGCGCGGGCGGGCGGCGGCGTGTGCCGGGTGCCTGGTGGCGGACACCAGGTGCAGGCCGGCGGTGGTGAACGCCAGGTGTGGGCGCGCGGTGGTGGGTGCTGGACGAGTGGTTGAGGGGGCTGGGAGCGGGCGGGTTGAGGTGGGCAACGGGCGCGGGCGGGCGGCGGTGTGCGCCGGGTGCGCGGTTGCGGACGCCAGGTGTGGGCGGACGGGGGGTGCTGGCTGGGTTGTTGGGGGCGCTGGGTGCGGGCGGTCGGTGGATGTTGGGCGTGTGGATGCGGCCGCTTGGCGTGGCCGGGCCGCAGACACCGGGTGTGGGTCGGTGGTGGAGGGCGGCAGGTGGGTAGTTGAGGGCGCTGGGGGAGGGCGGGTTGAGGTGGGCACAGGGCGTGGGCGGGCGGCAGACACCGGGTGTGGGCCCGCGGCGGTGAGTGCCGGGCGGGCGGCCGTGGGCGCTGGGCACGGGCCGGCGCACGTCGGGCGGGTGGTTGAGGACGCTGGGTGCCGGCGGGCGGTTGTGGGCGCTGGCCGCGGGCCCGCGGCCAGCGCCCGGTGGGGCGTTGTTGGTGGCTGGCGTGGGGCCGGTGGTCATCGGCTCAGGTGTTTGGTGGCCGCGTCGGCGTAGCGCGCGCGGATCGACGGGATGGCGTCCGCCTCGAACAGCGTGCTGTCGGCGCCCTCCCACTCCGGCGGGGTGTCGCCGCCGGTGAGCGTCCACGCTGCCTGACGCGCGGCGCCGTCGGCCACGTACTCGCCCGGTGCGGGTACGGTCACCGGTACGCCGAAGACGGCGGGTGCGATCTCCCGCACGGCACGAGAGGCTGCTGCTCCTCCGACCAGGCGCACGCTCGTGACGTCCGCACCCTGGGATGCCAGCGCATCGAGTCCTACGGCTAGGCCGCACAGCATGCCTTCCACGGCCGCACGCGCGATGTTCGCGGGGGTGGCGTTGGTGAGGGTCAGGCCGTGCAACGCGCCGGTGGCGTCGGGGAGGTTCGGGGTGCGCTCGCCCTCCAGGTACGGGACGAGCACCAGGCCTTCGGCGCCGGGGCGGGCGGACAGGGCCAGGTCGCTCAGCGTCGCCAGGTCCACGCCCAGCATGCGGGCGGTGGCGTCCAGCACGCGGGCGGCGTTCAGGGTGCAGGCGAGCGGCAGGTAGCGGCCCGTCGCGTCGGCGAAGCCCGCCACGATGCCGGACGGGTCGGAGGCGCGGACGTCGGCTGTCGCCGTGACCACGCCGGAGGTGCCGAGGGAGACCACCACGCCGCCGCCCACGCCCAGCATGGCCGCCGCGTTGTCGCCGGCGCCCGCGCCGAGTCGCACGGGGCCGTCCACAGAGGACGCCGGGCCGAGCACCTCGGGGAGCACCACGTCGGAGCGGCCCAGGGCCAGTTCCACGAGGGACGGGACGTAGGTGTTCGCCGCCGAGTCGAAGTAGCCGGTGCCGGACGCGTCCGAGCGGTCGGTGACCAGGTCGGACAGGACGCCGGTGCCGCGCAGCTTCCACGTCAGCCAGTCGTGCGGCAGGCAGACGGCCGCGGTGCGCTTGGCGTTCGCCGGTTCGTGCTCGGCGAGCCACCTCAGCTTCGTGATCGTGAACGACGCCACCGGCACGAGGCCGATCCGGGTGGCCCACTCCGCGGCGCCCAGCTCCGCGGTCAGCGCGGAGGCGGCCGCCGCGGAACGGGTGTCGTTCCACAGCAACGCATCGCGCACCACGGCGCCGTCGGAGTCCAGGCACACCATGCCGTGTTGCTGGCCGGCGACGCTCAGGGCGGCGACGTCGTCCAGGCCGCCGGCGTCGGCGAGCGCGGACTCGAGGGCCGACCACCAGTGCGACGGGTGCACCTCGGTGCCGTCCGGGTGGGCCGCGCGGCCCTCCCTGACGAGCGCGCCCGTCTCGGCGTCGCGGACCACGACCTTGCACGACTGCGTCGACGAGTCGACGCCGGCGACCAGCGTCATGTCAGCGCGCTCCGGTGAGGTGCTCGATCGCGAGCTGGTTCAGGCGCACGAAGCCGTAACCGCGCTCGCCCGCCACCGAAGGGTCGAACCCGGTGTCGGCCAGCAGGTCGTCGTACGACTCGCCCGCGTTCAACGTCGGCTGCGACAGCTCCGCGACGCCCGCCGTCTGCAACGCCTCCTGCACCTCCGGGTCGGCCCGGAACGCGGCCGCGCGGTCGCGCAGCAGCAGGTAGGTGGCCATGTTGGCGCGAGCCGAGTCCCACACGCCGGTGATGTCCTCGGTGCGCGACGGCTTGTAGTCGAAGTGCCGCGGGCCGTCGTAACCGGCCGTCTCCAGCAGGTCGACCAGCGCGAACGCGTTCATCAGGTCGCCGTGCCCGAACACCAGGTCCTGGTCGTACTTGATGCTGCGCTGGCCGTTGAGGTCGATGTGGAACAGCTTGCCGTGCCACAACGCCTGCGCGATGCCGTGCACGAAGTTCAGGCCCGCCATCTGCTCGTGCCCGACCTCGGGGTTCAGGCCGACCAGTTCGGGCTTGTCCAGCGACGAGATGAACGCGAGCGCGTGCCCGACCGTCGGCAGCAGGATGTCGCCGCGCGGCTCGTTCGGCTTCGGCTCCAGCGCGAACCGGATGTCGTAGCCGCGGTCCGTCACGAACTGCGTCAGCAGGTTCATGCCCTCGCGGTACCGGTCGAGCGCCGCCCGCACGTCCTTCGCCACGTCGTACTCGGAGCCCTCGCGGCCGCCCCACAGCACGAACGTCTGCGCGCCCAGCTCGGCGGCCAGCTCGATGTTGCGCAGCACCTTCCGCAGCGCGAACCGCCGCACACCGCGGTCGTTGCTGGTGAAGCCGCCGTCCTTGAACACGGGGTGGCTGAACAGGTTCGTCGTCACCATCGGGATGACGAGCCCGGTCTCCTCCAGCGCGCCCTTCAGGCGGTCGATCTGCTTCTCGCGGTCGGTCGCCTCGAAGCCGAAGAGGTCGTCGTCGTGGAACGTCAGCCCGTACGCGCCGAGCTCGGCGAGCCGGTGCACCGCCTCGACCACGTCCAGCTCGGGGCGCGTGGCCTCGCCGAACGGGTCGCGGCCCTGCCAGCCCACGGTCCACAGACCGAAGGAGAACTTGTCCGCCGGAGTGGGCGTGCTCATCATCCACCTCATTCGTTCAATGCTTGAACTTAGTCTGGACAGTACGACGCCACGCCCGTGATCGCAATCGGTCAGATCCGGGCGGCCACGACCTCGACGGCGGGTGCCAGCGCCTCGGCGATCGCCCGGTAGCCCGCCGCGGACGGGTGGAAGCGGTCACCGGCGAACAGCGACGGGTCGGCGGCGAACCGCGGCGTGACGGCGCGTTCGACGTGCGCGACCACACCGCCGGCGCGGATGACCGCCCGCTGCTGGGCCTCGGCGTACTGGCGGCTCGCGGCCGACACGACGTCCCGCAACGCCGGCGGCACGTGCGCGACGACGCTCAGGTCCGGCGCCGTCGCGACGACGACCTCCGCACCTGCCGCTCGCAGGTCGGCGACCGCGTCGTGCAGCTGCTGCGCGCCCACCTCCGGTGGAACGAACCTGGTCAGGTCGTTCGCGCCGATCACCACCACGGCGACGTCCACCGCGCCCGCCGCCCGGACCTGGGCGCGCAGGTCCGCGGAACGGGCGCCGGGGAAGGCGCGCACCTGAAGATCGATCCGGTGCCCCAGACCCCGCAGGTGCTGGGCGAGCAACGGGCCGAGAGTGTCCTCGCGGCGAGTGCTGCCCACTCCGGCGGCGATCGAGTCACCGAGCAGACACAAACGCATGGCCTTTGAACGAAGACGGGCACGCCGGTGTTCCGGGGAACAAACCAGGACCGCCCGCGGTTGGAACAAATGGCTTCCGTGGAAGTGTTGATCTGTCTACACTCCACGATCATCACCACCGAGACGAGAGAGGAGACCGGCCGTGCGTACCGCCGTCGTTCTCTCGTCCCGCTTCGACGTGATCCTCGTGTCCCCGCACCCCGGTCGCCTGCTGCGCGCCGGGCGCCGGAGTGTCTGACGCACGCCTGAAAGCGTTCGTCGGGTCATCGCGCTGACCCCCGTAAGTCCTTGAAACCAAAGGCAGAGCCATGCGCACCATCACGTTGAACGCCGTCCGCAACCTCGGCATCCTCGCCCACGTCGACGCGGGCAAGACCACCCTCACCGAACGCTTCCTGTTCGCCACCGGCAGCACCTACAAGCGCGGCGAGGTCCACGACGGCACCACCGTCACCGACTTCGACCCGCAGGAGCGCGACCGCGGCATCACGATCTTCGCCGCCGCCGTGACCTGCACGTGGGACGGCCACCGCATCAACCTCATCGACACGCCCGGCCACGTCGACTTCGCCGACGAGGTCGAACGATCTCTGCGCGTGCTCGACGGCGCGGTCGCGGTGTTCGACGGTGTCGCCGGCGTGGAGCCGCAGAGCGAGTCGGTGTGGCGCCAGGCCGACCGGCACGGCGTGCCGCGGATCGCGTTCGTCAACAAGCTCGACCGTGCGGGCGCGGACCTCGACGCCGTCGTGGAGTCGATCCGCACGCGCCTGCACACCGTGCCGCTCGTCGTGCAACTGCCGATCGGCGCGGAGGACGGCTTCCGCGGCGTCGTCGACCTGGTCCGCATGCGGGCGCTGGTCTGGGACGACGCGCTCGAGGACACACCCGTGCCGGAAACACTGCTGGCAGAGGCACGACGACGCCGCCGGCTCCTGGAGGAGGCGGTCGCCGAACTGCATCCTGACGCACTGGAGGAGTTCTTCGCAGGAGGCCTGAGTGACGAGACGCTCCAAACGGCGCTGCGCGAGATCACCGCGCAGGGCACCGGAACCGTCGTGCTGTGCGGCAGCGCGTACCGCAACCGGGGTGTGGAACCGTTGCTGGACGCGGTGATCGCGTACCTGCCGTCCCCTGTGGACGTTCCGCCGGTGCGCGGCGTCGACGGCCAGGAACGCCGTCCCGACCCGGACGAGGAGTTCGCGGCGTTGGTGTTCAAGGTGAACGCCACCGCCACCGGACGTCTCGCGTACGTCCGCGTCTACTCCGGCACCCTCCACAAGGGAGACTCGGTGTTGGTGGCGGGCCGCGCCGAACGCGTCGGGCGGATCCTGCGCGTCCAGGCCGACCGGCACACGCCGGTCGACGAGGCCGTCGCGGGCGACATCGTGGCGCTGGTCGGGCTGAAGTCGGCCCGCATCGGCGCGACGCTGTGCGCTCCGGACGCGCCGTTGCTGCTCGAACCCCCGGTGTCGGCCGAACCGGTCGTCTCGGTGGCGGTGGAGGCGCGCACCAGCGCCGGCAACGCCAGGCTCGTCGAGGCGCTCGCGCACCTCGTCGACGAGGACCCGTCCCTGCGGTTCGGGACGGACCCCGAGACCGGCCAGACCGTGCTGTCCGGCCAGGGCGAGCTGCAGCTGGAGGTGGCGGTGCAGAAGGCACGAACGCTGCACCGCGTGGAGATCACGATGGGCCGTCCGCGCGTCTCGTACCGGGAGACGGTCAGCGAAGGCGTGCGCGGATTCGTGTACCGGCACGTGAAGCAGGACGGAGGGCAGGGCCAGTTCGCCCACATCGTGATCGACACCGAACCGCTGGAGGACGGGTTCGAGTTCCGCTCGGCCGTCACCGGCGGCCGGGTGCCGCAGGAGTTCGTCCGCGCGGTCGAACAGGGCTGCCGGGACGCGCTCGCCGAGGGCCCGCTCGGCCACCAGGTGGCCGGGCTGCGGGTGACGCTCACCGACGGGTCCACGCACGTCAAGGACTCCTCGGAGATGGCGTTCCGCACGGCAGGGCGGCTCGGGCTGCGCGAGGCGTTGAAAGCCGGCGTCATGCAGCTGCTCGAACCGATCGCCGAGGTCACGGTGACCGTGCCGGACTCCTACCTCGGCGGGGTGCTCGGTGACCTGGCGACGCGCCGTGGCCGGATCCTCGGCTCGGTGGCCAGGTCCGGCGCGACGGTGGTGACGGCGAGCGTGCCGATGGCCGAGATGTTCGGGTACGTGACGAGGTTGCGCAGCCGGACGCAGGGCCGCGGCAGCTTCACCAGCACGCCGACCGGCTACGCGCCCGCGTAGATCGCAGGCCCGGCCCTGTCGGCCCACGACAGGGCCGGGCCTGTGTCATGATCGGCGAGATGGACCCGTTGCGCGTGATGTCGTTCAACCTCAAGTTCGCCTCCGCCGCCGAGCCGAACTCGTGGCCGGCCAGGCGCCCGGTGATGGCCCAGCTCCTGATGAACGAGCTCCCGCACGTCCTGGGCACCCAGGAGGGCCTCTACGGCCAGCTCAACGACATCGCGCACGACCTCCCGGACCACTACGACTGGATCGGCCAGGGCCGGGCGGGCGGCAGCCACGACGAGTTCATGGCGATCTTCTTCGACACCCTCCGCCTCGAACCGCTGGAGTTCGACCACCACTGGCTCTCCGACACGCCGAACGTGATCGGCTCCAGGTCGTGGGGCAACAACGTGGTCCGGACGGTCACCTGGGTCAGGTTCGCCGATCGCCTGTCCGGCAGGCAGTTCGTGGCCGTCAACACGCACTTCGACCACGAGTCGCCGAACGCCCGCCTGCGCGGCGCCGAGTTCGTCCGCGACCGCCTGGAGGCCCAGACGTTGCCGGTCGTCCTCACCGGCGACTTCAACGACGTCCCCGGCTCACCGGCCTACGCGACCCTGACGAGCGTCCTCGCCGACAGCTGGCTCGCGGGACGGCAGACCACCCCGGCGTACGGGACGTTCCACGGCTACGGCCCGCTGGTCCCGGACGGCCCGCGCATCGACTGGATCCTCACCCGCGGCGTCACCGTCGGGGAGGTCGCGATCAACACCTACCGGCGAGATGGCCAGCACCCGTCCGACCACCTCGCCGTCCAGGCGTCGATCACCTTCTAGGCGCCCACTCGGGTGGCAGGTCGTGCGAGCACGTCGGCGCACCGGCCGCCCGCGCCTGCCGTTGCGCCAGGTACGGCCCGGCGATCTCGTCCCGCGGCACCGGCGCCAGGGCCGTGATCGCGTCACCCGCCGCGAGCACCTGGCGCCGCATCCGCTCGTGGTCGACGGCCGACGCCCCGAACGCCGGTGCCCAGAGGGTCCACGGCCCGGAGATCATCGCCATCGTCGGGACCAGGTGCGAGTGGAAGTGCGTGCCGATCCCGCCGAACGAGCACTGCGGCGGCACCCGGCCGGGTACCGGCAGGTCGCTGCCCGGCAGGACGAACGTGCGATCCACCGCCCGTCCGGCCAACGCGGTGAAAGCGCTTCCGGCGAGCACCGGACTGCCCGCGAACCACCCGGAGAACTCGGCCAGCCCGGTCGCCTGCAGCGATCCGTCGACTGGCAGGAACTCCCGCGTCCCGAGGTGCTCCAGCACGAACGCGAACGCCACCGACCCCGAGTCGTAGTCGCGGTCCAGCGCGCGGGCCTTGAACTCGCTGCCCTCGGCCGGCCGGTGCAGGTGCCCGGTCGCGAAGACGAACTCGATCGTGCGCGGACGGCACCGCAGCGGGAGGCGCGCGAAGTGCTCGGCCAGCGCCAGCAACGCGACGGTCCCGTTCTCCTGCACCCACCCCACGCCGTCGGTGTTGGTGTCGAGCACGATCCGTTCGCCGCTGACACCCGGCAGCGTGGCGACCAGCGACCGCGTGACGGCAGGAACGCGCGCCGCCAGCACACCGATCGTCGTGCGCGTGCCCGGCACCAGCCGCGCCGCCGCGTCCGACCCGACGAACACGCCCGGCACGCGGTAGTGGGTGCCGAGGTGCGGGTCCCAGTAGCCCTTCACCTGCTCGTGCGGGAACGGGAACGCGATCACCACCCCGGCGGCGCCGGCCGTGCCCGCGTCGACCATGTCCCTGTCCAGCAACGGTTCGGCGAGGTAGCCGCGGTCGAGGGCGGGGAACGCGCGCAGCACGACCTTGCCGCGGGCGTTCCCGGGCGTGATCGGGGTGCCGGCGGGAAGGGAAACGAGCTCGCCCGCGCGGAGGCCGGGTTCGGAGTAGGGGATGGCGCCCGCGACCGGCACGGCGCCGCCGGACAGCAGGAAGCCGGGGCCGGGCTGCCAGCGGGTGATCGCGAACGGCTCGGACCGCACGGACACGCCGGGCAGCCGGTCGGCGCGGCGTTCGAGCCACGAGATGAGGCGGTTGTGGTTCGGGCTGCCGGTGGCGCGGACGCCGAACCCGGCGACGGTGGCGTTCAGCGCGCGCAGCTGGGCGGCCGAGGCGAAGGTCTTCTCGTCGATCGCGGGGCCGCAGTCCGTCGCGGCGACGGCGGGCGTGGTCAGTTGGAGGGCGAAAACCGTTACGACACCTATGAATGCAACGCATCTGGCGGGGCGCACGCGGCACACTGTGGCCGCCGTGAGGGGTGCTCACAATCCGCTGACCGGGTAACCAAACGAGACCCTGTCAACCGTCAACGGAAATGGTTTATACCAATTTCCGCTACGGTCCGCGAGATGCGCCTGAAATCGACGTTCGGCCGCGTCGCGGTGATCGCGTACGCGCTGTTGTTCACCCTCGGCTCGACAGCCGTCGCGAGCGCCTCGCACGGCAACGAGTGCAGAACCCCGTCCATCGACCGGTTGCAGCAGTGGATCGCCAGCGGTGAGGGCGCCACCGAACCCGCGACCGGCAGCATCCTCGTGCCCAAGGGGCGGCACGACCACACGGCGAAGATCAAGTTCCTGGCCGACGACTGGGCGGTCATGGTCGTCTGGCTGGGCAACAAGTTCGAGGCCCAGGCCGATCTGTCCACATCGCACGGTTTCTGGATGACCTACCGCGCCACGAACGACCTCTACGTCCAGCTGCGGCCGGCGGAGTTCTGGAGCGGTGGCGACAAATGGGTCACCAGGATTCCGTCCACCGGCGGCAAGCTGGTGAAGCGGTTCTTCAGCTTCAAGACAAAGGACTGGACATATCTGCCGGCGCTCGGCAAGCCGTCCTACCCGTTCGCCGAGGCCCTCGACGACGCCCGTGGCCTGGTGTTCGTCGGCAACACGAAGAACGACCTGGAGTTCCAGGGCCTGAAGATCGACGGCTACCGGCCACCCTGCGTTTACTGATTTCCGGTTACTGTCCCGGGACGTGAGAGCGCTCCCGGTCTTCCTGGTCACTGTCCTCACCGCCGCACTGGCGACCCCCGCGAGCGCGGCGGTGAGAGACGACACCCGGTACGTCGACCCGCTGATCGGCTCGGCGGGCGGCGGCAACACCTACCCCGGCGCCGTGCGGCCGTTCGGGATGATCTCGTGGAGTCCCACCTCGACCCGCGGGGACCAGACGAACACCGGCGCCGCCAACGGCTACGCCTACGACGCGACGCGCGTGCGCGGGTTCAGCCTCACGCACGTCAACGGCGCCGGCTGCCACCCCGGTGCGGCGGGCGACGTGCCGATCATGCCGCACGTCGGGGAGATCACCTCGTCGCCGACCGCGGACACCAAGGACCAGATCTTCGCGAGCGACTTCTCCCACGCCGACGAGAAGGCCGAGGCCGGCCGGTACCGGGTGGGCCTCAAGTCCGGTGCCACGGCCGATCTCTCCGTGACGACCCGCGCGGGCATCGGCGAGTTCACCTTCCCGGTCAACGGCTCGCTGCTGTTCCGCACGTCGAACTCGTTGAACGGCAGCGAGGACGCGGACATCACGATCGACCCGGCCACGAACAGCGTCTCGGGTTCGGTGCTGACCGGCGCGTTCTGCGGACGCAGGGCCAACGGCGGCACGAACAACCAGAAGACCTACTACCGCCTGCACTTCACGGCGTCGTTCGACCGCCCGATCAGCGCCTACGGCACCTGGGTCGACAGCGAGCTCAGGCCGGGGACCACGTCGGCGTCCGGCGGCGAGGGCTACCTGACCGGAAGCGCCCGCGCGGGCAAGGGTTCCGGCGGCTACGTGTCCTTTGCGGACAGTTCCGTGCGGATGCGCGTCGGCATCTCCTACACCAGCCTGGACGCGGCCAAGCGCAACCTCGCGGCGGAGATCCCGAAGCGCGCGACGGTAGACGACGTCGCACGTGAGGCGCGCGAGGAGTGGGCCAAGCGGTTGCGGGCGGTCGAGATCGACGGCGGCAGCGCGGACGAGCGCACGGTCTTCTACACCGCGCTCTACCACAGCTTCCTGCAGCCCAACGTGATCACCGACGTCGGCCGTGCGACCCGGTACGGCAACTTCTCCGGCTGGGACCAGTACCGCGCCCACACCCAGCTGCTGGCGTTGCTGGCACCGGACGTCGCGAGCGCGTTCGCCCAGTCGTTGCTGGAGATCTCGCGTCAGAACGGCGACGTCTGGGACCGCTGGGTGCACATCACCGGCCCGACGCACGTCATGACCGGCGACCCGTCCGCCCCGGCCATCGCGGGCATGTACGCCATGGGAGCGCGGAACTTCGACGTGCGCGCGGCCTACGACTCGCTGCTGCGCCAGGCCACCGTCCCGCACCCGGACGGCCTGTCCGACAAGGGCTGCCCCGGCCAGTGCGAGGGCCAGCGCCCGAACCTCGCCGAATACGTGCGCCTCGGCTACGCCCCGCAGGACACCTGCCACTGCTGGGGCGGCGCGGCCGAGACCCTGGAAGACGCCGTAGCCGACCAGGCGCTCGCCGACCTGGGTCGCCGGCTCGGCCGCCCGAACGCCGACATGGAGCAGCGCGCGGGCTGGTGGCGCAACACGTTCAACCCGGCCACGGGCTACCAGCAGGCCCGTCGCGCCGACGGCACCTGGGTGACGCCGTTCAACCCTGCCTCCGACCAGGGCTTCGCGCAGGGCAGCAGCGCCACCTACACGTGGATGGTCCCGCACGACGCCGCCGGCCTGGCGTCGGTGATGGGCGGCAACGACACCGCCGTGACGAGGCTCGACGGGTTCTTCAAGCGCGCCGACGGCTCGTGGGCCACCGGCGGCGACGCCCTGCGGTACGACCCGACCAACGAGCCTGGCATCCACACGCCGTGGCTGTACAACGAGTTCGGCCAGCCGCGCAAGACGCAGGAGACCGTGCGGGCGATGGCACGGCTGGTCTACAGGACCGGCCCGTCCGGCCTGCCCGGCAACGACGACCTCGGCACGATGTCCGCCTGGTACGTCTTCGCCGCGCTGGGCCTCTACCCGCGCACGCCGAGCAGTGCCGAGCTGCACCTCTCCAGCCCGATGTTCCCGAAGGCGCGGATTCCCGGCAGGAACATCACGGTCATCGCCACCGGCACGCCGGGGATCTACCTGGAGGAGACGCGGTGGAACGGCCGTGAGGTCGACCAGCCGTGGCTGCCGGAGTCGTTCGTGCAACGCGGGGGAGTGCTGGTCTCCCGCCTCGCAGGCTGAGCCGGGGAACGCGCGTGGGTCAGTGCAGGACGGCCCACGCGCGGGTGCGGGGATCGACGAGCACCGGCAGCCGCGCACCGGGCCGCAGCTCCGCGCACTCCGGCCGGCCGCACCGGTGTCCCACCTCGAAACCGCCGTCCGGCAGGGGGAGCCAGAGCGTCAGGTCGTAGTACTTCTCGTCGCTGTCGTCGTAGAGGGACTTGTCCGTGACCTCGCTGAGCACCCGCGTCCCCGCCGCCTCCAGGGCGGTGGTCTCCCTGGCGGAGTCACCCGCCGACGACCAGATCGCCAGCATGATGAACGCGGTCACCAGCAGTGCGAGCTCCCACAGCAGGATCGCCCACCAGGGGCCGTCGGAGAAGCCGGCCAGCACCATGCCCGCGACGACGCCTACCAGTGACACCCCCGCGAGGACGCGCTGGGCGATGGCCGAGCCACGGCTCGTCAGGGTGACTTCGGTGGGAGTGGTGGTCACCGCGCCACTTTAGGGTGCGGCGCCTGGGAACGGGCACGGCGCGAAGGCGATCCGGTGTCAGGCCGAGACGATGGCGGGCGCTGTCGCCTCGGTCAGTCCGCCGGCGGCCTGGTGTGCCAGGGCTTCGTCGATCGACTGGACGTCGCCGAGGTAGGCGTGGAAGGCGGTGATCCTTCCGTTGCGCAGGGTCAGGACGTGCGAGCCGGTGTTGGTGTAGCGGCTGCCGTCGAGCAGCGTGGCCTCGTTGGTCCACTCGACGCCGACGGTGGTGTGCCAGGGCCAGCCGTCCACGGCGACGGCGCGGACGCGGAACTCCAGGCCGGGCAGGACGCGGTAGAGCCTGGCCAGCCACGCGGTGACGTCCTCGCGGGTGGACCGTTCTCCGCCGAGTGCGCCACGGCCGGGGAACGTGTGGTGCACGTCGGGGGCCATGTTGTCGATCAGGGACATCTCGCCGCGGGACAGCGCGGAGAACGCGGCGCGGACGTTGCGTCGAACGAACCAGCGGTACACAGCAGCTCCTCGTGTTTGACAGTGTCAAAGTCTCGGTCGCCTCCACTGTGCACCTCTGCTTTGACGGTGTCAAACTCCTCTGCGAGACTGGTGGCATGAGCCCGTCGTCCGACTCCGCGTACCCAGCCGACGTCCGCGCGGCCCTGCTGGCCTCCGCTCGCGCCGAGCTGCTGGAGAACGGGGTGGGGGGCCTGAGTCTGCGCGCGATCGCCGGGCGGGCGGGCGTGTCCAGGGCCACCCCGAAGTGGCACTTCGGCAACCGCGCCGGTCTGCTGACGGCGCTGGCGGTCGAGGGCTTCGCCCAGCTGGGAGACGCGCTCGCCGCCGCCGTGGCGGACGTCGCCGACCCGGCGGCGCGGTTCACCGCGCTCGGCCACGCCTACCTGGACTTCGGCCTCGGCAACCCCGAGCTCTTCGACCTCATGTTCCGGTCGGCCGAGCTCGATCGTGACGCTCCAGAGCTCGTCCAGGCCCACCGCGACTCCTTCGCGGTCCTGGGTGACGCGGCGTCCGCGACGGCGGGAGGCGCCGCGGCCGATCCGGCGGAGGTCTCACTGCTGGCGTGGGCGGCCGCCCACGGTCTCGTGCTGCTCGTGCAGGACCGCGCGCTCCAGTCGCTCACCGGGCTCGCCACCCGCGAGGAGCTGGGCGCGGTGGCCCACCGGCTGGCCGACACCTTCACGGCACTCGTCCAGGGGCCACGATGACGCGGGGGCTCAGGTCTTGAACGGCGACCCGGCGCCCTCGGCGCGCGTGTGGCTGCGGCGCGCGGTCGCCGACAGCGGCATCGCGATGTCCTCCAGCGACTTGTTCTCCGCGTCCACCGCGAGGAACCGGGCGACCAGCCCGCCGCCGATCATGATCACCGCGCCGACCAGGTACCCGATGAACAGCCGCACGGGCTGGTCGCCGGTGCCGATCAGCGCGCCGTAGATCACCGGGCCGAGCGCGCCGAAGCACTGGGCGATGGCGAAGAAGACGCCGATCGCCTTCGCCCGCACCTCCAGCGGGAAGATCTCGCTCACCGTCAGGTACGCCGCGCTGGCACCCGCCGAGGCGAAGAAGAAGATCACGCACCACGCGATGGTCTGCGTGACCGCGTTCAACACTCCGCTGTAGAAGAGGACCGCGGTGACGGCGAGCAGGGCGCCGGAGACCGCGTAGGTCAGGAACAGCATGCGGCGGCGGCCGATGGTGTCGAAGAGGTGCCCGATCGTGAACGGTCCTACGAGGTTGCCGACCGCGAACGCGACCAGGTACAGCGGCGTCACCTCGGACGGCACGCCGTAGAACTTGCCCAGCACCAACGTGTACGTGAAGAAGATCGCGTTGTAGAGGAACGACTGGGTGATCATCAGGGTCGCGCCGAGCACCGCGCGGCTCGGGTACTCGCGGAACAGCACGCGGGCCAGCGCCAGGTAGCCGATCTGCTCGGCGGGCTTGACCTCGATGGCCTTCTTCTCGTCGACCGGCGGCAGGGCGGAGCCGGACTCCTTCTCGACCTCCTGCTCGATGCCGGTGATCGTCTGCTCGGCCTCGTCGTCGCGGCCGTGCATGATCTGCCAGCGCGGGCTCTCCGGCAGGTGCCTGCGCACCACCAGGATCACCAGGCCCAGCACCGGTCCGATGAGGAACCCGAGCCGCCAGCCGAGCGACAGTTCCACGTGGTTCAGCAGGATGTACGAGCCGAGCGTGCCGAGCACCGCGCCCGCCCAGTAGGTGCCGTTGACGGCGATGTCGACGCGGCCCCGGTAGCGCGCGGGGATGAGCTCGTCGATCGCCGAGTTGATCGCCGCGTACTCGCCGCCGATGCCCATGCCGGCGATGAACCTGGTGAGGTACAGGAACACCAGCCAGCCCGCGCCGTTGCCGAGCGTGAACGCGGTGAGGCCGGAGCCGACGAGGTAGACGCCGAGCGTGATCATGAACAGCTTGCGGCGGCCGAGCCGGTCGGACAGGTGCCCGAACCACAGCGCGCCGACCACCTCGCCGATCAGGTAGACGGTGGCGAGCAGGCCGACGGCGGTGGACGACAGCGCGAGCGTCTCGGGTTTGGTCAGCGTGTCGGCGATCGCGCTGGCGACCGTGATCTCGAGGCCGTCGAGGATCCATGCCACGCCCAGCGCGATGACCATCCGCGTGTGGAACGGCGACCAGGGCAACCTGTCGATTCTCGCGGGGATGAGCGTGCGCACACCGTCTGCCATGAGGCAGCGATACCCGGCCGTTCACCGGCGAAACAAAGGTACTTTGTCCGTTATCGGCAATATTGTTCGGAAAATGCTGTTCCTCAGGCAGGAATCGGGCGTTCGGCTAGAGCGGTGGCCACGGCGTGCAGGTTCGCGGCCATGGTGCGGCCGGTGTTCTCCGCCCACTCGTGGCCCTCGTCGGTGTCGGTGTAGCTCGGGCCGGGGCCGGGACCGCGGTTCCAGTAGGTCCAGGCCTGGCCGGGGATCGTGTAGCCGATGTCGCCGAGCCCGCCGCAGATCTCGCTGATGACGTGGTGCGCGCCGTCCTCGTTGCCGGTCACCACCACGCCCGCGACCCGGTTGTAGGCCACCGGCCGGTCCTGGTCGTCGGTCTCGGAGATCATCGCGTCCATCCGCTCCAGCGCGCGCTGGGCGAGCGACGACGGCCTGCCCACCCACGTCGGCGTGGCGAAGACCAGGATCTCGGCGTCGAGCAGCAGCGTGTGGATGTTCGGCCACTCGTCACCGCCGCCGAGGTCCGTCGTGACGCCGGGCGGGATCTCGTGGTCCGCCAGGCGGAACGTGGTGACCTCGACGTCCTTCTTGGACAGTTCGTCGATCACGACCTGGGCGAGCAGGTCGGTGTTGGACTTCTCCGGCGACTTCTTGAGGGTGCAGTTCAGCACGACGGCACGCATCGGGTTCTCCGTCCGGTCAGGACACTCGGGTGCCCGTGGGAGTGGCGGGCAGGCTCAGGCCGTAGTGGTTGAGCGTGCCCGGGAGCGGTTCGGTGAGCGCGGGGAACGACAGGTGCTCGCTCAGCGCGTCCAGCATCGTGGAGGCGGCGGCCAGGGCGAGGTCGCGGCCGGGGCATTCGCCCTCTCCCGCGCCGAACGGCACGATCGCCGGGTCGCGCGGGCCGTCCCACAGCTCGGGGGCGTAGCGGTCGGCGAACGGCAGGCGGTCGGGGTCGCGGTGGAAGAACGGCGTGTACACCACGAACTCGGTGTCCTCCGGTAGTGCCATGCCGTGCCAGCGGGTCGCGATCGTGCTGCGCCGCAGGAGCAACGGCGTGGTGGGCCACAGCCGCGCGGACTCCAGGACGCCGTTCACCCCGCGCGCCCCGATGGCGAGCGCGCGCATCGTGAGGACGCCGGCCGCGTCGAACCCCGACGGCGTGCCGCGGTCGTCGTTGCGCGCGTCGTCACCGCAGAAGATCCGGCGGGCGACGCGTCCCCACGTCTGGGCGAACGCGTCCCAGGTCAGCTCGCCGGTGCTCATGGCGTGCCGGGTGAGCAGGTCGGCCTCGTCCCGCACGATCGCCTCGGTCTTGACGTTCTCCGGCAACGGGACCTGGTCGCCGTGCGGGCTGCCGGTGAGCGGTGCGAACGGCTCGGGCGTGGCGGCGAGGAGCCTGCCCACGTCGGTCGGGTCGACCAGCACGGCGATGCTGCGGCCGGTGACGCGCAGCCGCACCGGTTCTGGCCCGTACCGGTCGCGCAGCCTGCGCATCGCGTCGATGGCGCGCGTGTCGGACTGGAGCTTCTCGGCCACCGCCAGGGCACCCGGCCCGCGGAACCGGCTCTTGGCGAGGGTGGGCAGCACGACCGTCGCGAGCACGCGAGTGGTGTCGAGTCTCGATGAGATCGCCATGCCCCCGGCTACCCGGTCACCCAGGTGTGAACCGTTCCGTCCGGGGTAATCGGTTCGCGAGGAGGTCGTCATGCCAGCGGGATCGAACGCGAAACGAGAACGGCAGTACGAGCACATCAAGGAGTCCGTGCAGGAGCGGGGCGGCTCGGCCAAGCGCGCGAAGGAGATCGCCGCGCGCACGGTGAACAAGAACCGCGCCCAGGCCGGCGAGTCGAAGACGGCGAGCAAGTCGTCCACACAGGACATGTCGCCGCAACGGCGCGGCGGGCTGCGGTCGGGCACCGACCGTCCCAAGGGCCTGACGAAGGCGCAGCTCTACAACGAGGCCAAGAAGAAGAACATAAAAGGCCGTTCCACGATGACGAAGAAGGAGCTCGCCTCCGCGCTCGGACGCTGACGTGCCCGAACAGTCCGAAGTGGACAAGACGGCGGCGCTCTCGATCCTCACCATGGAGCACAACACGTTGCAGATGATCCGCACGGCGACCATCACCGACGCGAGCGGCCGGGCGGGTCATCTGCTGACGACGATCTCCGCGTCCATGATCGCGCTCGGGTTCGTCGCCCAGGTCGTGCCGCTGCGGGTGCTGCTGACGTTGATGCTCGTCATCTTCACCGCGTTGTTCCTGATCGGCCTCGCCACGCTCTTCCGCACGGTCGAGCTCACCATCGAGGACGTCCAGGCAGGCCTGGGCATCAACCGCATCAGGGCCGTGTACGCGGAGCTCGAACCGTCCACCAGGAACGTCTTCGTGCGCCAGCTGCACGACGACACCCTCGGCGTCGAGGCCGACGGCGGCCAGACCGGCTGGCGCAAGGCCCGCCGGCCGCGGCTGATCGGCACGGCACTCGGCGTCGCCGGGCTCGTGAACCTCGTCAACGGACTCGTCGCCGGGGTGATCGCCGGCGCCGCGGCCGGTCTGCTGAACGCGGGCCTGGCGTGGTCGATCGTGCTCAGCGCGGTCGTGGCCGTGGCCGTGTTCAGCGGCTTCGGCATCGCACTCGGCCGCATCGGACGGCGTGGCATCGCGCCCATCGCCACGCGCTATCCGAGGACCCACCCGAACTGAAGGAGAACCACCATGCAGTACGACGTCGTCGACCTCATCATGCAGGACCACCGCGAGGTCGAGCGCCTGTTCGACGAGCTGAAGAACCACCCGGAGAAACGACCGCTGCTCACCCCGGTGCTCTGCGGCCTGCTCGTGGCGCACAGCCGCGCGGAGGAGTCCGAGGTCTACCCGGTGGCGAAGGACGCGGGTGGCGAGGACGAGGTCGAGCACAGCCAGGAGGAGCACGCCGAGGCCGAGCAGCTGCTCGCCAAGCTCCTCGACACCGACTACGACTCGCCCGCGTACGAGAAGGCGCTGAAGGACGTCGTCGACTCCATCACCCACCACGTGGAGGAAGAGGAGAAGACCGTGCTGCCAGGCATGCGGCAGCGGCTCAGCGCGACGCGCCGGTACGAGCTCGGCGAGCTGTTCGCGCGCAGCCGTGCCGACCACCTCGGTGAGCTGCCCGGCCAGGCGACCCGCGAGGAGCTCCTGGTCCAGGCCAAGAACATCGGGCTGGAGGGCGCGTCCTCGATGAGCAAGGCGCAGCTGCAGCGCGAGCTGCACAAGGCGGCCTCGCACTAGAGCCGGGTTCGGCCGGGCGGCCTGCTCGCGGTGACGCGGGCGGGCCGCCCGGCCGCGTCACCGGCGTTACGCTCCGGCGCATGGCTTCACCCGCGAACGAGCTGGGCGACTTCCTCCGTGCGTCCCGGGAACGACTCGACCCGGCGGCGCTCGGCTTCGCCGATGGGCCGTCCGGCCGTCGCGTGCCGGGGCTGCGGCGCCAGGAGGTCGCGGTGCTCGCGGGCGTGAGCGTCGACTACTACGCCCGGCTGGAACAGGGCCGCGAACGCAACCCCTCCGCGCAGGTGATCGGTGCGATCGGCGGTGCGCTGCGGCTCTCGCCGGACGCGCGGGACCACCTGCAGCGGCTGGCGGGGCTGCGACCGGGCACGACCTCGGACGTGCCCGGAGGCCAGGTCCACCCGGCACTGCTGGAGCTGCTGGAGGCGTTCTCGCGCGCCGCCGCGTACGTGTTGGGTCCCGCGTTCGACGTGCTCGCGACGAACGCGGTCGCCGACGCCCTGCTGTCTCCGTTCGGGCAGGAGCGGAGCATGCCGCGCATCCTGTTCACGCATCCCCAGGCGAAGGTGGTCTTCACGGACTGGGAGCTGCTGCGCACGGCGACCGTGCACGCGTTGCGCCTCAACGCAGGTCGCTTCCCCGCCGATGTCTCCATCGCCGCTCTCGTCGAGGAGCTGTCCGCGAGCTCGGCCGAGTTCGGCCGCCTGTGGAACAGCAACGACGTCGGCGGGCTCACCCGTGCGTTCAAGGTGTTCGTCCTGCCCGATGCCGGACGGATCGAGCTGACCTACCAGACCTTCGACGTGCACGACGCTCCCGGCCAGCAGCTGCTGGTGGGGACGCCGAAACCCGGCAGCGAGAGCGAGACGGCTCTCGCTCGCCTCGTCGCAGGGTAGGTGTGCCACACCCCGGCTGCCACGGCCTCCCTCAACGGCGGTTCCCGCTGTTCCATGGGCCCTGACGGTGATCACTGCCGTCTTCGTCACGGAACGGGAGCAAGCATGTCCACCCACACGGCCTTCACGATGACCATCGACGGCCGGGCCGTCGGCGGTCGCACCACCTTCGCCGTGGTCGACCCCGCGACCCTGCGCACCGCCGGTGCGGCACCGGCGTGCACGCCGGAGCAGCTGGACGAGGCCGTCGCCACGGCGCGCCGGGCCCAACCGGCCTGGGCCGCGCTCAGCGAGACGGACCGGCAGAAGCACCTCGTCGCGATCGCGGACGTGGTGGACGCCCACGCCGACGAACTGGCCGGGCTCGTCACGCTGGAGCAGGGCAAACCGCTCGCCCTCGCACTCGGCGAGGTCGGTGGTCTCAGCCACTGGCTGCGCGAGACCGCGACGCTCAGCCTTCCGTCCGCGGTGAACCAGGACGACGCCGAACGGCGCTCGGTCACCGCGCACGTCCCGCTCGGGGTGGTCGCGGCGATCACGCCGTGGAACTACCCGCTGGGCCAGCTGGGGTTCAAGCTCGGCCCGGCGCTGCTCGCGGGCAACGCGGTCGTGCTCAAGCCGTCGACCTTCACCCCGTTGTCTGCGCTGCGGCTCGGCGAGCTCCTGCGCGGCGTGCTGCCGCCCGGCGTGCTGAACGTCGTGTCCGGCCTCGACGAGCTGGGTCCGCTGGTGACCGCGCACCGGGGGTTCGACATGATCAGCTTCACCGGGTCGACCGAGACCGGCAGGGCGGTCGCGGCGAACGCGGCGGCCTCGCTGGCCCGCGTCACCCTGGAGCTCGGCGGCAACGACCCCGCGATCGTCCTCGCGGACGCCGACGTCGACGCCGTGGCCGAGCAGCTGTTCTGGGCGGCGTTCGCCAACTCGGGCCAGATCTGCCTCGCGGTCAAGCGGCTCTACGCCCACACCGACGTCTACGACCGGCTCGCGGCCAGGCTGACGGAGATCGCGGCTCAGGTCCGCGTGGGCAACGGGTTCGACGAGGGCGTGCGGCTCGGCCCGCTGTCGAACCGGCGCCAGCACGACAGGGTCGCCGGCCTGATCGCGGACGCCCGCGAGAACGGCTACGAGTTCCTCACCGGCGACGACGGCGAGACGCCGGGCGAGGGGTACTTCATCCGGCCCACGATCATCGGCGACCCGCCGGAGGACGCCCGCGTCGTGCGGGAGGAGCAGTTCGGGCCGGTGCTGCCGTTGCTGCGGTTCGACGACGTCGACGACGTGGTGGACCGCGCCAACGCGGGGGAGCACGGCCTGGGCGCCTCGGTGTGGACCTCTGACCCGGAGGCCGCGGTCGCGCTCGCGCGGCGGCTGCGGGCCGGCACGGTGTGGATCAACGAGGTCATGCACCTCTCGCCGCACGTGCCGTTCGGCGGCGTGAAGCAGTCCGGCCTCGGCGTGGAGAGCGGGCTCGCCGGCCTGCTCGAGTTCACCGAGCGCCAGACCGTCACCGTCAAGCACTGACCGCGGAGGACCCGGCGTGCCCGAGATCCTGGAGATCACCGTCGGGGTGCCTGCGCCGCACGGGTTTCCCGGCGATGTCGACGACCACGTCGAAGCTGTCCGCGTGCAGCCCGACGATCCCGCCGTCCACCGCACGGTCATCGGCGCGGGCCGAAGTCGCGGGACGACGGCACCAGCGCGGCCAGGGCGGGGGCCGCGAAGCAGATCACCGCGCAGGCCGCGAGCACGGTCTGCGCGCCGAACGCCGAGATCGCGGGGGCGATCAGGGCGAGGCCGACCGGTGCGAGGCCGTAGGACATCAGGAAGTCCAAAGAGGACACCCTGGCGAGCTTGGACGGCTCCACCTCGCGCTGGGTCGCGGTGAACCACGGCACGTTGAACAGCTCGATCCCCAGGCCCGCCACCGCGTAGGCGGCGATCACGACGAACGGGCTCACCGGCAGCAGCAGGCTCAGCGGCGCGAAGCCGTACAGGGCCAGGCCGGCCAGCGCGGTCCAGCCCGCGTGGCGCGGTCGCCAGCGGGAGATCAGCACCGCGCCGGCCAGCGCGCCGAGGGTGTAGGCGGTCAGCGCTCCGGCGAGCACGGCCTCCGTGCCGTAGCGGTCGCGGCTGACCAGGGGGAGCACAACTCCGGTGGCCGAGTAGCCGGTGGCGATCACGGCGGTCAGCGCGCCCAGGCCCGCGAGGAACCACGGGTGCCTGCGGGCTTCGCGCACGCCCTCCCAGAAGTCGGCGACGAAACCGGCGCCGGTGTGCGGGGCCCGCCGGCCGGTGCCCGCGGGCGGGACGAGTGCGGCGGCCAGCCACAGGGCGCCGATGCCGAGCAGCAGCACCTGGGTGTTCAACACCAGTGCCAGCAACGCGGTCAGGCCCGGCGCCACGAGGGTCGTGACGCGCACGGACAACGTCATCGCGGCATTGGCTTGCTGCCGCTGGTCTTCTGCGACCACCTCGGCCGTCAGTGCCTGGAACGCGGGGCGGCACGCGCCCTGGCCCGCGCCCATCGCGGCGGCGGCGACAGCGGCGACCAGCAGCGAGTTGCCCACGAAGGCGGCGAGGACCGGGGCCGCGAGCGCGGAGGTCAGGCCGGAGATCAGCACGACCCGGCGGCGGGCGTAGCGGTCGGCCAGCACGCCGCTGACCGGGACGGCGGCGAGGAAGCCCGCAGTGCGCGCGGCCAGCAGGACTCCCAGTTCCACGGCCGTGATCGAGCGCGAGAGAACGGCGAGACCCAGCACGAACGGCAGCGCCCAGGTCGCGATGCCCGACGCCGTGGTCGCGGTCCAGAGGCGGAGAAACGTCGTGCTGCGCAGCACCGAGGGCGTAGCGCGCGCTGTGTCGTGGACCACTCGTTCGACCTTCCGGCAGGGTTGCAATGAAAATGATTGTCGTTACAGTAGCGCACACCGATCGAGTGAACTTCTCTGGAGGATCCGATGTCTCACCCCGCCCGGCTCGGCCTGGCGCTGGTCGCGGTTCTCGCCGCCGGCTGCGCCACACCGGGAGGCGCCCAGACGCCGGCTGCGCAGTCGGTGGTGGTGGACAGCTGCGGCAAGCAGCTCACGTTCGCCGGCACGCCGCAACGGGTGGTCACGCTCGACCAGAACTCCACGGAGACGTTGCTGGCGCTGGGAGTCCAGGACCGGATGGCCGGCACCGCCAACGTCAAGACCAAGGTCGCGCCGCGCTTCGCCGGCGCCTACGCGAAGATCCCCGTGCTGTCGCCGAAGCTGCTCACCTCGGAACCGTTGCGCGCGGCCAACCCCGACCTGGTCGTGGCGTCGTTCGAGGCGCTCTTCACCGCGGACCGGGCCGGGACGCGCGACGAGCTGGCGGCCCTGGACGTGCCGGCGTTCGTGAGCGCGGTGAACTGCCCGGACGGCACGACCGCGCCGTTCGAGCGGCTGTTCCGCGACTACGAGAACTTCGGCAGGATCTTCGGCATCCAGGAGAAGGCGAATCAGCTCGCCGCCGAGCAACGGGCCGTCGTCGCGGAAGTCCAAGCGGTCAAACGGGATCCGGTGAAGGTCGTCTGGGTCTACTCGGTGTTCAAGGGCGTTCCGTACGTCGCCGGGCGGGACGGCATGCCGAGCCAGATGAGCAGGATCGCCGGTGCGGTCAACGTCTTCGACGACGTGGACCAGGAGTGGCCGGAGGCGTCGTGGGAGCAGATCGCGCGCCGCGACCCGGACGTGATCGTGGTCGGTGACCTGTCCGAGCGGGGCAACCCCGGTGACACGGCCGCCGAGAAGATCGCGATGATGCGCGAGCACCCGGTGGTGTCGCAGCTCAGGGCGTTGCGGGACAACAAGGTCATCGAACTGCCCGGCATCGAGATGGACCCGTCCGTGCGCACGGTCGACGCGCTGAAGGCGTTCGCCGCTGGTCTGGACAAGATCCGTGGCTGAGGCCGCGGTACTCGAACCTGTTGTCGTTCATAACTCGAAACCGTTGCCTCAGAAGAAGAACGCGGCCGTCGTGCTGAGTCTCGTCGTGCTCGTGGTTTCGATGGTGCTCGCGGTGCGGATCGGGGTGGGCGCGGGCTGGGCCGAGATCGGCCGGGCCGCGGGCGCCCGTCTCGGGTTGCCGGTGGTGCCGCTGCCGCGCCTGCTGGACTCGTTGATCTGGGACCTCCGGTTGCCTCGGGTGCTGCTCGCGGCACTGGTCGGAGCGGCGCTGGCGGTGTGCGGCGCGGTGCTGCAGAGCGTCACGCGGAACTCGCTGGCCGACCCGTACCTGCTCGGGGTGTCGTCCGGTGCCTCGACGGGCGCGGTGGTCGTGGTAGTGCTGGGGTTCGCCGGGTCGCAGCTCGGGGTGACCGGAGGTGCGCTGGCCGGCGCGCTGGTGGCGTTCGGGTTGCTGATGTTGTTGTTGCGGCGCACCGGGTTGGACTCGTCGCGGATCGTGCTCACCGGGGTCGTGGTGGGGCAGCTGTTCGCGGCGCTCACCTCGTTGGTCCTGTTGTCGTCCGGCGACGCCGACAGCATCCGGGCCGTGACGAACTGGCTGCTGGGCTCGCTCGCGTCGGCCCGCTGGACGTCGGTCGTCGTGTGCGCGGTGGTGCTCGGGGCCGGGCTGCTGGTGGCGTGGCTGTGCTCGGCGGCGCTGGACGGGTTCGCGTTCGGCGCCGACACCGCCTCCTCGTTGGGGGTCGACGTCCGGACCACGCGGATCGTGATGCTGGTGACCACCTCGGTGCTGACGGCCGTGGCCGTGGCGGCGGTCGGAGCTGTCGGGTTCGTCGGGCTGATCGTGCCGCACGGCGTGCGCTTCCTGGTGGGGCCGTTGCACCGGCGGCTGCTGCCGCTGTCGGCCGTGGCCGGGGCGGTGTTCCTGGTCTGGACGGACGCGCTGACCCGCGTGGTGTTCGCGCCGCTGGAGGTACCGGTGGGCGTGTTCACCGCGCTGCTGGGCGTGCCGCTGTTCCTGCTGGTGCTGCGCAGGCGGGGTGAGCTGTGAAGATCGAGGTGGACGGCCTGCGCTGGGGCGTCCCGGGCAAGACGATCGTGCGGGACGTGTCGCTCGTCGTCGCGCCGGGGGAGACCGTCGGGCTGATCGGGCCGAACGGGTCCGGCAAGTCGTCGTTGTTGCGGTGTGTGGCAGGACTTCGGGCGCCGACGGCGGGAGTCGTGCGGTACGACGGGGTGGAGATCGCGGCGTGGCCCGCTCGCGACCGGGCGCGCAAGCTCGCGTTCGTCGAGCAGACCGCCGACACGGACAGCGACCTGCGGGTGGCCGAGGTCGCGATGCTCGGCCGGACCGCGCACCGGTCGCGGTGGCGCGGGCCGTCCGCCGCGGATCACGCCATCGTGGCCGTGGAACTGGCGAAGCTCGACCTGACGGGGCTGGCCGACCGGCCGTGGAAGCAGCTCTCGGGCGGTGAACGGCAGCGCACCCATCTCGCGCGGGCGTTGGCACAGCGGACGTCGGCGTTGTTGCTGGACGAGCCCACGAACCACCTGGACGTGCGGCACCAGCTCGAGCTCATGGAGCTGGCGAGCCGGACGCCGCAGACCGTGGTCGTGGCACTGCACGACCTCGCGCTGGCCGCCCGGTACTGCGACCGGCTGGTCCTGATGCACGGCGGCGCGGTCGTCGCGTCCGGTACCGCGGAAGAGGTGCTGACCGCGCCGTTGCTGCGCGAGGTGTTCGACGTGGAAGCGGAGATCGGCCGCGACGACCTGGGCCACCTGGCCGTGGGGTACCGCGCGCCGGTCCGGACCGGAGGGGGAAGCGATGTCCACAGTGGATGACCTGATAGCCGAGGTGCTCGCGGGACGGCACGGGCCCGATCCGGCGTCGTTGCCCGCCACCAGCGTGTTCTGGGTGCACCACGGCACGCGGCTGGCCGGTGGCGACACCACCTACCGCAACCAGTACGTGCTGGCCAGGGTCGGGACCGCGTTCGGCGCCTGCGCGTTCGCGGAAGGCGAGGCCGACCCGGCGGTGTGCGCGAACTACTCCGGCGCGCCGGTCGCCTCGCTGCTGACCGAGGCACCGGCCCCGGTGCGGGTGGCTGCGCTAGACGCGTACCTGTCGAGCGTCAGTCCACATCGGACTTCCGGGGCCGAGCGGGTGGTTCTTCCCGTTGGCACGCCGGAGGAACGGGCTCGGGCACGTGATGCGGCCGTCGCCGGGCTGCTGGACGTGCCCGCCGGCGCCAAGGTCGCGTTGATCGGCGTGGTCAACCCGCTGGTGGCGGCGATCCGGGAGCGCGGTGCGGAATGCCTGCCGTGCGACCTGTCGTTGCGCACCACCCAGTGGGGCGATGCGGTGACCCCGGACATGCGGGACGTGCTCGGCGTCGCGGACGCCGTCGTGGCCACCGGGATGACGATCGGCAACGGCACGTTCGACGAGATCGTGCGGGTGTGCCGGTCACGTGAGGTACCGCTGGTCGTCTACGCGCAGACCGCGAGCGCCGTCGCCCGCCACTTCCTCGGCTCCGGAGTCACCGCCCTGTCCGCGGAGCCGTTCCCGTTCTCCCAGTTCAGCGCCGACGAGACGGCGCTGTACCGCTACCGGACATGAGAGAAGACGTGGACCACCACATCGCAGACGCCCTCAGCCGCCCCGCCCTCGTCCGCCTCGACTCCCACACCCTGTGCCTGCGCTTCGAGACCATGAAGGTGGCGTCGGCGCTGGAAGCCGTCCGGTACCTGCTGGAACGCGGCACGATCGCGCACGGGGACACGCTGGTCGACAGCTCCAGCGGGATCTACGCGCACGCCCTGGCGCTGGCCTGCCACCGGTACGGGCTGCACTGCCACATCGTCGCCTCCACGACCGTCGACCTGACGTTGCGCACCCAGTTGGAGATCCTCGGCGCCACGGTGGAGCCGATGCCGCCCTCGGCCAGCCTGAAGCTCGACCAGAGCAGGCGGGTGGCTCGGGTGCAGGAGATCCTGCGGGACCAGCCTCGGCACCACTGGATGCGGCAGTACCACGACGACGTCCACTACCGCGGGTACCGCGCGATCGCCGACCTGGTCCGGTCGCACGCCGACTGCTCGCGGCTGTCGGTCGTCGGCGGGGTCGGGACCGGGGCCTCCACCGGGGCGCTGGCCTCGTTCCTGCGGGAGACCTCGCCGGACGTCGAGCTGGTGGGGGTGCAGCCGTTCGACAGCGTCACGTTCGGCAGCGAGCACGTGCACGACCCGGAGATCATCATCGCCGGGATCGGCAGCTCCATCCCGTTCGACAACGTCGACCACACGCTCTACGACACCGTGCACTGGTTCGGGTTCGAGGCGGCTTTGTGCGGCGGGGTGGCGTTGCTGCGGGAGCACGCGATCTTCGCCGGGTTGTCGGCCGGTGCCGCGTACCTGGCGGCGCGGTGGGAGCAGCGGCTCGATCCTGAGCGGCAGGTCGTGGTGCTGGCTCCGGACACCGGGCACCGGTACGTCGAGGCCGCCTATTCGCGGCACGCGTCGGCGGCGCGGCCGGAGGAGTTGGAGCCACGGCAGATCGAGGTGCTGAGCGAGATGGACCTGCCGTGGTCCCGGATGCGGTGGGGGCGGGCCGAGGCGCCGCCCAGGGCTGTCAGCCGGACTGTCGCGGTCGCTTCCTGAAGCTCAGCGTCGCGAGGATGGCGATCGCTCGCTGGCGGGCGGTCGCCCTGGCCAGGGGACCCTGGCTCAGCTCTTTCGCCAGGTCCGGGTCGGAGGCTCGCAGGCGCCGTTCGATGTCGATCAACCGTTGCTGTTCCTGACCACTGAGCATGTCCCGCTCCCCAGGTCGGTTCGGCTGTCCGTTTTGGCCGTGTACCCGGTGAGGATTCCGGCTAAACCGGGTTCGGGGGCAGCGGATCCGGCGGAGGGCCAGGAGGTGTCGGATCCGGCGGAGGGCCGGGGTTCGGCGGGTTCGGTGGCTGGAACGGGTCCGGTGGTCGCGGCTGGTCCGGGCCGGGGGCGGGCGGCTGGTCCGGGCCCGGCGTCGGTGGCACCGGGTTGGGAGGTGGTACCGGCTGGTTCATGTGGTCCGGGTACCCGCTGGCTAAACCCTGGTCACAGGGCATTCGCGGCCGCTTCGAATTCGGTCGAAACAGCTAATGGCGTGGCATTCCTGCCCGACAATCCGTCCAGATTCTGTTTGGGTCCGGCGGAACGGGGCGAGGGTGGCGCTGTCCAGGGTGGGGTCGCAGGGGTGGTTCGTCGGTTCCGAGCAGACGCGCGGGCTGCAGTTCAGCGGCGCGGTCGAGTTGCTGAGGTTGCTGGACCGGGTGTCGTCGCGGACCCGGTGGCCGGGGCGGGACGTGCCGTTGCCGATCGTGTGGCTGCGGCGGCCCGCCGGGGTGGAGAGCCCTCTCGAGGCGTTGGCCGGCCGGGCTGTCGCCGCTCGGGGACGGCGCGTGCCCTACGCGTTGGTGGACGGGGCCCAGGCGGATCGGCGGCGGTTGCTCGACGACGCCGTGGGGCAGCTCGCCGGTGAGGTGCGCGGGGTGGCGCGGCTGCGGTTTCCGCACTACGCGCTGGCCGCGTGGTTGCTGGACCTGTCGTTGCCCGCCGGGGTCGAGGCGGACGACGAGGAACGGGCGATCGCCCGCGAGTTCCGGCAGCACCTGCGCGGGCGGGTCAGGGTCACCGCGGACGGGGCGCAGGACCTCGCCCAGGACTTCCCCTGGTGGATCCGGCTGATCATCGGGGTGATGCCCAGGATCGGCCTCGCGGTGATGGCTCTCGTGTGGCGGCCCGCCACCTGGGTGGGGGAGCAGGCGTTCGGCGGGCGGTCCCGGCGCGGGTTCTACCGGCTGGCACGGGCCGTGGTGAAGGAACGGCTGACCGAACGGCACGAGGACGAGGTCGGGGACCTGCTCATGCGGGCCTTGCTGGAGGACCTGCGGCGGTCGCACCGGCGGTGGACGATCCGGGGGACCGGGCGGCGGCGGACCGGGAACCCCTGGCTCCTGGTGGACAACGCCGAGGGGCAGTGGCTGGTCGGGGCCATCGCGAAGGCGCGCAGTGGTGTCCGCAGTGGACAGTCGTGGCGGGCGAACCCGTTGAGCAGGCCGGATCCGTTGCTGGTCATCGCCGCGGGGGAGTCGGAGGAGGCACCCCGCACGCACGCCGCTGACGCGCTGGCCGGGTACCACGACTGGTTGCGGCAGTTGTCGCGGTCGGACGACTGGGTGCTGAAGCTCGACACGGATGCGTCCGAGCCGGCGCGGGGGATTGTCGGTGCGCTGTCGGAGTTCCCGTCGATGAGGCTGCGGCGCGCGGTCGCGGCGCCGGTCGTGTTGCTGGTGCTGGCCGGGTCGCTGGTGGCGGTGCCGTTCCTGAACCACGCGCGGTGCGAGGAGTGGTGGTCGCCGTCTTTCCGGTCGCCGCTGGAACGGGTCGGGGCGGAGTGCGTCGGGGTGTCGGCGGATCCGTTGCGGCACTTCGTACCGGACACCGTGCCGGCGGAGGTGCGGCCGTCGCTGGAGGACGTGTACGGGCGGATCATGGCCGAGAACCGGAGGGTGGAGGCCCGGCCGGACGCGATCACCATCGTGTTCCTGAGCGTGCTGACCCCCAGCACCTCCAACAGCTTCCAGGCGTTGGTCGAGGAGCTGCGCGGCGTCTGGGTGGCGCAGAAGACCAGTGACGTGCCCATCCGGATGCTGCTCGCCAACGGCGGTGAGGGGCCGGGCGGGCGCGGGCTGGCGTCCGGGGACGTCGCGGTGGACAAGATCGTCGAACTGGCCGCGCGGGACCGGAGCGTGGTGGCCGTGACCGGGTTGTCGATCAGCACGGACACCGCGCGGTCCGTGGTGAAGCGGTTGGGCAGCAACGCCTTGCCCATCATCGGCACGCTCACGTCGTCGGACGACATGGCGTTGATCAACGAGTACTACTACCAGATCGCGCCGAACAACCTGCGCGAGGCGCGCGTCGCGGCCTACTACGCGAAGACGCGGCTGAACGTCACCGACGTGGCGATCTTCTACTCAGGCGACCGCACCGACCGGTACAGCCAGAACCTCGCCGAGGGCGCGAAGGCCTCGTTCGCCGAGCGGGGGATCGCGGTCAGCCAGTACAAGTCTTACCGGGTGGCGAACGACGACGAGGGCCTCGCGCCCGCGAGCCTCGGGCAGGGCGCCTGTCCCGCCGAGGCCAAGCCGGGGTACGCGATCTTCTACGTCGGGCGCTCGCAGAACCTCGCCGAGTTCCTGCGCGGCATGAACAGCAGGTGCCAGGGCCGCACGCCGCCGGTGATCGCGAGCGACTCGTCGACCCGGTTCATCCTGGAGGGGACGATGGCGCAGTTCCCCAACGTGCGGCTGGACTACGTGTCGTTCGCGAGCCCCGCCGCGTGGCGGGACTGCGCGAAGGTGCCGTTCTACAAGAACTACCTCGACGTGTTCCGCAGGACGTGCCAGTCGATCGGCGACGGCCGGTCGGCCACCGCCTACGACGCGATGCAGGTGCTCGTGGAGGGCGTGCGGCAGGTGCGCAGGACCGACCCCGGCGCGCGGGTGCGGGAGGGGCTGCTCGCGGGCATCGGCAGCATCCGGCCGGACAACGCCATCCAGGGCGCTACCGGCACGATCGGGTTCGGCGCGAGCACGCGGTTGCCGTCCGACAAGGCGGTGCTGATCCTGCAGGGCAACACGGACACGACCTCGACGCCGTTGCTGCTGTGCGGCGAGCTGCCGTTCCGCGAGGACCTCGTGGTGCCGCCGGACCACGAAGGGTGCCCGCGCGATGTGACCCCCTAGCGCTCGGGGCCGAGCACCGGCTTCACGTCCACGATCGGTGTGCCGTCGATCGCCTCCAGGTGCGCGACCCGCACGTTCAGCCCCTCGACCGACGTGATCCGCACGTGGTGCAGGCCGATCGGGTTCGGGCGGTCCGGCGACCGGGTCGAGAACACCCCGGTCTCGGCGCGGTCCGGGTCGCTGCGCGGGTGCACGGCCAGCACCGAGCGGTCGGCGCGGTCGAGCCACGTGAGGACCAGTACGTCCTGGCCCGGCGACAGTTCGCGCATCGCCCGCGCGTACTCGGGCGCGAACACCAGCGCCGCTTCCGGTGCGCCCTCGTCGGGCTGCTTGGGCGCGGCCGAGCGGTCGGTGAGGGGTGATTCGACGTGGCCGATGGGCTGCAGTTTCATCAAGTCCCGCAGAAGGTCCGGTAGGTGGCGCTGAAATCCCGCGGCGCGGGAGCCGCGAAGTATTCCAGGCCGGGCCGTTCGCCGAACGGGGAGGTAACCGCTTTCAGCAACCGGTCGAACGGGCCCATGTCACCGTCGGCGCCGGCCGCCAGCGCCTCCTCCACGAGGTGGTTGCGCGGGATGTAGACGGGGTTCACGCTGTCCATCAGCGGGGCGTCCGGGCCGAGCTCGCGCCAGCGCGCGATCCAGGCGTCGATCGAGGCCAGGTCGAGGAACAACGACCGCGCGGGTTCCGCGTCGCCACGGGCCGCGTGCGACAGCAGGTGGAAGAACGACGTGAAGTCGACGTGGTTCTCCTGCATCAGCGCCAGCAGGTCCTTCAGCAACGGCTTCACGTCGCCGGACAGCCCGAGCTTCGCCGCCATGCCGTCGATCCACACCGACTCGAAGTGCGCGTCGAACGTCCGCAGCGTCGCGAGGGCCAGCTGCACGGCCTCGTCCTCGTCGTCGGCGAACAACGGCAGCAGTGCCTCGGCGAGCCGGGCCAGGTTCCACTCGGCGATGATCGGCTGGTTCCCGTACGCGTACCGGCCGCGGTGGTCGATGGAGCTGTACTTCGTCGTCGGGTCGTAGGCCTCCATGAACGCGCACGGGCCGTAGTCGATCGTCTCGCCGGAGATCGTCATGTTGTCCGTGTTCATCACGCCGTGGATGAACCCGACGAGCATCCAGCGCGCCACCAACGACGCCTGGGCGGCCACCACGTGCGCGAACAGCTCCAGGTAGGTGCTGCCGGGGTGGTGGCGGGCGATCGCGTGGTCGGCGAGACGGCGCAGCAGGTCGAGGTCGCCGGTGTTGCGCGCGTACTGGAAGCTGCCGACGCGCAGGTGCGACGCGGCCACGCGGGCCAGCACGGCACCGGCGAGCGGCTCCTCCCGCTGCACCACGTGCCCGGTGGAGACGACGGCGAGCGCCCGGGTCGTCGGGATGCCCAGCGCGTGCATGGCCTCGCTGACGACGTGTTCGCGCAACATCGGGCCGACGGCGGCCAGTCCGTCGCCGCCGCGCGCGAACGGCGTGCGGCCCGACCCCTTCAGGTGGAGGTCGCGCAACCGGCCCTCGGTGTCGGTCAGTTCGCCGAGGAGCAACGCGCGGCCGTCGCCGAGCCGGGGGCTGTAGCCGCCGAACTGGTGACCCGCGTACGCCTGCGCGACGCCGGGGGCATTGTTGCCCGTGAGAAAGGGCAGACCCTCCGCGCGCAGCCACTCCGGATCGAGCCCCAGATCGCGTGCGAGCTGCTCGTTGAGGACCAGGAGTTCCGGTTCGGCGACCGGTTCGGCCTTCCACGAGACCGCCATCTCGGGGACCGCGGTCGCGAAATCGCTGCTCAGGCTGATGTTCACGGCGTCAACGGTACCGGCTGCGCTCCGGAACGCGTGTGATCGCGGTCTCAACTTGAACTTCGCTGAACCGTTCTGGGAGCGTGCCCGTGACAGTGGTGAACAGGTTGATGAGTCCACTCAGGAATGAGAAGAAACCAATGCGTCGCAAGCAAGTTGGGATCGTTGCTGCCCTTTTGGCGATCGGTGTTGTCACGCTGACCGCGTGCGGTCAGGGCGCCACGCAGTCCGGCTCTGCCGCCCCTGCCCAGGAGCAGGCCCAGGTTGAGAACGCGGCTGACAACGCGGTCGAGACCGACGCGACGTCCGGTGTGGATCTGTTGCGCGGCACCGCGAACTCCAACAAGGCCGACCAGAACACCGGTGACCGCGCCCCCGAGAACGCGCCGGTCGAGACCAGGCAGAAGTGGGTCGAGCTGCGCGCAGGCAACGCCGGTGGCCTGGAACCCGCCGTCGTGAACGGGAAAGGCCTTTCCGTCTACTGGTTCAGCGACGACCCGGTGAACGGCGGGGTGTCGAACTGCAACGGCGACTGCGCGAAGACCTGGCCGCCCATCACCGTCACCAAGGGCACGCGGTTGTTCTTCCCCGGCATCCGCCGCGAGAACATCAACTTCATCAAGCGCCAGGACGGCCAGTTCCAGGTCACCATCGGCGGCCGCCCCGCCTACCTCTTCAACAAGGACAAGAAGGCCGGCGACATCCTCGGCCAGAACGTCGGCGGCAAGTGGTTCGTGATGAACCCCGAGGGCAAGCGCGCCGTGCCGAAGGCCGAGGCGCCGGGCCAGAACAACGGTCAGCAGGGCCAGCCGGCGCCGGGTGCCAAGCCCGCGAGCTCCGTGACCTTCTTCCAGGGCAAGAACCAGAAGGACTTCGGCGACAGCTTCGCGGTCGGCGTCAAGGTCGAGAAGACCTGCCAGGACCTCCGCGGCGGCTTCCTGTCGCTGAACCCGGACGGCGCCGTGAAGATCTGGTCGGAGCCGGGCTGCAAGGGCAAGTCCGCCGTGGTGAGCGACGCGGTGAACGACGCGTCCGCCGCCCCGGTCGGCTTCCCAGAGGGCGTCAAGTCCTACATCGCCGCCTGACCCTGATCGGGTGAACGACCAGGGCCGCCGGAGCACCCCCGCTCTGGCGGCCCTTCCGTCTCGCTACGCTCCTGGCATGCGCTACTCCGCCATCGCGCTGGCTTTGCTGCTGCTCGGGTGCGGTACCGGGACCTCGTCCCTGCCCACGATCACCCCGGCCTCGACCACCGCCACCGGCTCCCCGCTGCCCGATCTGCAGCCCCGGCTCGACGCCATCGGCGTCCTGCTCACCGACTGCGCCGCCCGGCTGCGCGGTGAGCCCGTCGCCGCCGCCGACAACTGCGCCCACGTCATGCCCGACGTGTCCGGCGTGGTGGACGAGGTCGAGAAGCAGTCGGCCAAGCTGCCGCCCGCCGGCCAGACCGCCCTCACCGAGGTGCGTCGCCAGCTCACCGAGATCGCCTCGTGCGAACCGTGGTTCGCGGCCGGTGGCCAGAGCGCGGACGGTGCGCTGAACGCGCGCTGCGAGAAGGCCTGGGACGCGCTCTACGCGGGGTACAACGCGGTCCGCAACTCCGCCTAGTCCACAGTGGACGGCACGGGGAACCGGGCGGTCATCTCGGCCGAGATCTCGTAGTGGCGCACCAGGAACGTGCGTTCGTCGAGCTTCTTGCGCCGCAGCCAGCCCGTCACCTCGGCGTTGCACTTGCTGGCGTTGCAGGATCCGCACGCGGGCACGACGTTGCCGAGCGTGTACCTGCCGCCGCGGGAGATGGCCTGCACGCAGTCCTTCTGCAACGAGGTGGCGGGCGCCGCGCAGTACGCGCAGCCGCCCCACGCCGTCTTGAGGGCGTCCCACTGCGCGTCGGTGAGGTCGTTGACGACGCGGGCCATGCGCTTCTTCCGCTTGCGCGCGGCCCGAACCTGCTTGCTACCTCCGGTCGGCACGATGGGTGAGACTACGCGTCGCGATGGTCAGCAGGTCGGAGGCGGGCCCGCGCGGTGTCGTGCCGGACGGCCAGACCGCCCGCAGCGCGCGGTGCAGGTCCACGTCGCCGACCTCGACCCGGACGAGCGTGCGGGCCGCGATGTCGGCCGCCACGGTGTGGATGCTGAGCACGGCGGGGCCGATGCCGCCGATCGCGGCCGCCTTGATCGCGGTGGTCGACGACATCTCCAGCAACGGGTCCGCGGACTCGGTGACACCGGCCGCCTTCAGCGCGTGCTCCCAGGCCTGCCGCGTGCCCGACCCCGGCTCCCTGCTGGCGAGCGGGGTCGCGGCGGCCTTGGCGGCGGTGACGCGGCGGCGCCGTGCCCACGGGTGGCCGGGAGCGACGACGAGCACCAGTTCGTCGCGCGCGACGACGCGCGTGGCGAGGCCCGCCGGCACGTCGGTGCTCTCGATGAACCCGAGGTCGGCGCGGTCGGCGAGGACCTGCTCGGCGACGTGCACCGAGTTGCCCGCCGACAGCACGGTCGCGGTGTCCGGGCTCACCTGGCGCAACGCGATCAGCCACGCGGGCAGCAGGTACTCGGCGACGGTGAGGCTGGCGGCGATCCTCAGGTGGCTCTGCCGGTCGGCGCGCAGGCTCGTGATGCCGGCGTCGAGGTCGGCCGCGCGGGAGATCACCTGCGCCGCCCAGCCCGCGACGAGCTGACCGGCCGTGGTGAGCCGCGCGCCGCGCGGGGTGCGTTCGAGCAACGTCAGGCCGACGCGGGCCTCCAGGGTCCGCAGGCGTTCGCTGACGCTCGGCTGGGACATGCCGTGGGCCTGGGCCGCCCGGCCGATGCTGCCCAGCTCGGCGACGCTCAACAGCAGGTCGAAGCTGGTGAGGTCGGTGACCCTGGGCGGTAGAGGCATAGGGGAAGCCTATGTGCACATCGGCGATCGGCGCCTACCGAGACCGCTGGGAAGCGACGATCGTCAGGTCGTGACCGCTCTCGCACCTCGACCACACCGTGCCCCAGAGGTGCGACGAGCGGCGCCCTTCGGCCCGAACCTCTTCGCGTCCGTGATGGGGACGGGGATCGTCGCCACGGCCGGTGCCTCCACGCCCGGCCTGCACGCCGCCGCCCGGTACGTGTGGGCGCTGGCCGCCCTGGTGCTGGTGTGCCTGGTGGTCGCGGCTGCCCGGCGGTGGACGTGGTCGACCGTGCGCGCTCAGCTCGCGGACCCGGTGATGGCGCAGTTCTGGGGCGCGCCGCCGATGGCGTTGATGACGGTCGGCACCGGTGCCCTGCTGCTCGGGTCCGACTGGATCGGGATGCCCGCCGCGCTGGCCATTGACTGGACATTGTGGACTGTCGGCACGCTGCTCGGGCTCGTGACGTCTGTGGTGGTGCCGCTGCGGATGATCGGCAGCGGGGAGCTCGCGTTCGCCGGGTGGCTGATGCCCGTGGTGCCGCCGATGGTCTCTGCCGCTTCTGGTGCGCTGCTGGCCCAGCACATGGCGGACGGGGCCGGGCGGCAGGCGATGGTGCTCGGGTGTTACGCGCTGTTCGGGGTGAGCCTGTTCGCGACGCTGGTGATCGTGCCGCAGATCTGGCAACGCCTGGTGGCGCACGGGGTGGGGGCGGCCTCCACCGTGCCGACGTTGTGGATCGTGCTCGGGCCGCTGGGACAGTCGATCACCGCCGCCAACCTGCTGACCGGGGTTCCGGTGTTGCCGGGGCAGGTCGCTTTCGGTGTGCTGTACGGGACTGTCGCGTGGGGGTTCGCGCTGCTGTGGGTGGCGCTGGCGGCGGCGGTCACCGTGCGGGCGGTTCGGCGCGGGTTGCCGTTCGCGTTGACGTGGTGGAGTTTCGTCTTCCCGCTGGGGACGTTGGTGACCGGGACGCACGCTCTGGCCGTGCGGGTTCCGTCCGCGTTGTTCTCCGGGGTGGCCGTCGTGCTGTACGGCACGCTGGTGGCCGCGTGGGTCACCGTGGCCGCTCGGACGCTGCTCCGCCGGTGAGAGTCAGGTGGTCTGTACCAGTTTAGGGCTGGAGCGCAACCCACTGCCTGGCCCATTTCCGCGCCGGGAGCCAGAACTGGCCCCCTGGCCCGGGAAAGTGCGCGCTGACCAGCAAGATCACCAGTGCGGAAAACCTTAAAAGCATTTAAAACCAAACATGTCCCGGTCCGCGTTGAACCCCGTTCGTGACCTCCCCGTAGTCATCGGTACAACACCGTTCGACCCCCCGAGGAGACACAGAATGGGCGCTCGACACCGCAAGCCCGCCATGATCGGCGCGGGCGCCGTGCTGGCGGTCGCTGCTGTCGCCGGTGGCATCTTCGCCTTCAGCGGCACCAACTCGAACGCGGCTGAGGACTGCGGCGGACTGGACACCGCCCTGCAGAACAACCTGAACTTCATCGCCGGCCAGCAGGCCAACCCCGACGCCCAGTCGGACGCGCGCATCCAGAACCGCCAGCAGGTCGTGAACCTGATCAACCAGCGGCGCGCCGCGGCGGGCTGTGGCAACAACGTCCAGGCCAAGCCAGAAGCCGGTCAGGCCGCCACGTCCGGTGAGGACTGCGGCGGACTGGACAAGGCGTTGCAGAACAACCTGAACTTCATCGCGGGCCAGAAGTCCAACCCGGACTCCCAGTCCGAGGCGCGGATCGCGAACCGCCAGGCCGTGGTCGACCTCATCCAGCAGCGGCGCAAGGCGGCCGGGTGCAAGGGCGACGGCGGCGCGGGCAACGCGAACCAGGGCAACGCCGGGAACAACGCGGGCAACGCGAACCAGGGCAACGCCGGCAACGGCGACCAGGGTCAGGCTCAGCAGCCCGACGCCAACGCGGGCAACAACAACGGCGGCGGCGCCACGGGCCAGCAGGTCTGCAACGGCTCCACCGTCACGCTCTCCGGTGAGGGCGGCGCGCCTGCCGCGTCCAGCGGCACGTTCCCGATCGGCACGACGCTGAAGGTCACGAACCTGGACAACAACAAGTCCACGACCGTCAAGGTGGCGTCGGTGTCCGGCAGCTGCGCGCTGCTGAACAACGCGGCCTTCGAACAGGTTCGCGAGCCCGGCAAGTTCCTGATCCGCAACGCGCGGATCGAGAAGATCGGCTGATCTGTCCACACAGGACCGGGACGGGTGCTCTCCGCAGGCGGCGGGGGAGCACCCGTCCTTCTTTTGCGCGGTGAGACGGAATATTCACGCGGTGTGGTCAGGAGCCCGCCGGTGATGGGACCTTGGTCCACGTGACCGAGAAAGCAACGGCGGCACCGTCCGTCTTCCGCAACACCGCGTTCCTGCGGTTGTGGACCGGCACGACCGCGTCCGGGCTCGCGATGTGGGCCCTGCCGTTCGTGCTGGGCCTCGCCGTGCTGGAACGGTCGATCACGGCCGTGGAGCTCGGTGTCGTGCTGGCCACCAGAACGGCCGGGTTCGTCGCCGCGGTGCCGGTGGCCGGGGTGCTGGCGGACCGGCACGCACGCCGCACCGTGGTCCTCTGGTCGTGTCTCACCGCCGCTCTGGTCACACCCGTCATCGCGTTCGGCATGGGACGGTCGTTGCTGCTCATGGCCGTGGCGGCGGCGGTCGTCGGGGCCGGTCAGGGGGCGTGCCGGCCCGCGTTCCAGGCGTTGGTGGCCGAGGTGGTGCCGGAAGCGCAACGGCAGCAGGCCAACGCGGCGACCACCCTCGCGATCAGGGTGACGACGCTGGTCGCGCCGAGCCTCACCGCGCTCGCGGCGTTGATCACCAACGCCCAGGTGCTGCTCGCGGTCACCGCCGCGCTGTGGCTGTGCGCGGCGCTGGTGCCGCCGAAGGGACAGGGCAGGCCGGAACAGGCCCAGGCTCGCGCGGGGTTCGTCGCCGACTTCCTCGAAGGCGTGCACGAGGTGCGCAGGCACCCGTGGCTGCCGGCCGGGCTCGGCGCGTTGACGGTCATGATCGCGTTCGGCTACTCCGCGACGGCCGTGCTGCTGCCGGTGGTGAGCCGCGACCGGTACGACACGGAGGCCGTGCTGGCGGGCGCGACGACCGCGTACACCGTGGGGGCGTTGATCGGCGCGGCGGTGATCGGGCGGTGGCGGCCCCGCAACGCGGGCTGGGTCGCGCTGACCGGGCTCGGGCTCTACGGGCTCATCCCGCTCGGCCTGCTGCTGCCGGTGCACCCGGTCGTGCTGATCGCCGTCTACGTGGTCGCGGGCATCGGGATCGAGCTGTTCAACGTGCCGTGGTTCACCGCGATCCAGCGCGAGGTCGACCCCGGCAAGCTCGCCCGCGTGTCCTCGCTCGACTTCCTGCTGTCCTACGGCCTGGCGCCGCTGGGGCTCGCGCTCATCGCCCCCGCGATCGACGCGTTCGGGGCGGGCGCGGTGCTCGGGGCGTGCGCGCTGATCTGCTTCGCCGCCCCCGCCGCGGCCGCACTGGTGCGGTCGTCGCGCGGGTTCACCAGGTCCAGCTGAAACCCCGCGTGCCCGGTGGCACGTCCAGCGCGACGTCCAGCAGCGTGCGGCCGGGCTTCACCTCGGAGCCGTCCGCGACCTGCCGGACGGCGCTCGGGGCGTCGCCCTCGAACGTCACCTCCAGCACGTACTCCCGCGTCGGCAGCCGGAACTTGCGCTCGTAGTTCGTCGCGGGCGGGCACGGGTCCTGGTTGACCAGCTCGTGCTCGATCACCACGCTCTCGCCCTTGCGCAGCGGCCGTTCGAAGAGCAGCTCCGCGACCAGCAGGCCGTCGGCGGGTTCGGTGACCGTGCGGCCGACCGTGCAGTTCTTCAGGGCGTTGACCAGCGGCAACGGCCGGTGGTGGGCGTCGATGTGCATGATCACGACCCAGCGGTCGGGGCCGTTCATCGACGCCGACAGCACCTGACGGGAGCGGAAGACCCGTTCGGTGCGGTCCGCCCCGATCGTCACGAAGTCCTGCTGGCTCACCCGCAGCAGCTGGTCGTCCCACTGCGTGTCGAGGTCGTGCAGCGCGTGTTCGACGGGCGAGGGGAACGGCCAGAACGCGGACATCGGCGCCGGCGCGTTGCGCAGCCAGCGGCCCCTGGGACGCGGCGGGCCGAGCAGTTCGGACAGGTGGCCGGGCGGCACCTGCAGGATGTGTTCCAGGTGGACGACGGCCTGCAGCGACTTCTGCCGCTCCGGGCGGCTGCGGCCCGTCTGCCAGTAGCTCAGCGTCGCCATCGAGACGGACACGCCGTTCTGGGAGAGGTGTTCGCGCAGGCGCTCCAGACCGAGACCGCGATTCGTGATCGCCGTCCGGAGCGCCTGCGCGAACTCGTCCACGCTGGTCACGCTAATGCATCCGCACGTCCTGCTGTAGTCCTCACGTGCCCTGGTACGGGCGGTAGGTGACCTGGTTGCCCTCCAGGACCAGCTCCACCTCGACCGTGTCGGGGAACGTCGGGCCGAGCGGCCGCAGCAGCACCGGCTCGTGGCCCTGCTGGTGCACCCGGATGTTGACGCTCTGCTGCGTCGCGATCAGGTGTCCGAGCAGGTCACGGGCGTTCTGCCAGCCGTTGTTCTCGGCGGCGTCGCTGTGCATGCGCCAGTTCACGTTCTCCACCAGCGACCCGTACAGGTGACCCTGGTGCATGGGCCTGCCGACGCCGTAGTCCGCGACCGCCTTCGTGACCTTCTGGTGCGTCGCCGCCAGGTCCACGACCTGCCTGCGCAACGTCATCGGGTCGACACCGCGGGCCTGGCCGACGGCCGCGTACAGGCCGTTGGGGGTGACCGCCGGCGCGGGCTGGCGAGCGAGCACGTCCTCGTTCAGGAACCGGAGCTGCCGCCGCGCGGTGCTGACGTGGTCGGACGCCACCAGCCCGTGCGCCGCGTGCACCTTCTGGCTCTCCTGGATGCCCGCCTGCATCTGGTCGAACGGTGCGGGCATCGGCGTGGACACCGCCGGGTTCATCGTGTTGTGCGGTTCCGAGCCGAGCTGCTCCGGGTTCGGCGGCTCCCAGTGGGTGCTGGTCTCCCCGTCGGCGGGCGGCAGGTAGGGCTCGACGCTCGCGTGCTCACCGGTGGCGAGCTGGTCGCGTTCCGCCTTGAACCTGGTGCCCTTCCTGGCCGGCTTGGTCTCGTGGAACCGGTTCGACGGGTTCGGCAGCGCGGTGTGCGACTGCGGCAGCTTGCCGGTCTGGAGCAACCCGTAGGCGATCCGGGACAGGTCGGTGCCGGTGTCGCCCGCGAAGAAGTCCGTCTTGAACGCCTCACCGCGCACCGGGTGGCGGTTGTTCTGGACGTCGATCCTCGCGCGTTCGGTGGCGGCGGCCATGTCGCTCGCGTCCTGCGGCGTGTGCAGCCGCGCGAGCTCGGTCGCGTAGAAACGGTTGAGCGACTGGCTGAGCCCACCGAACTCCGCCCCGCCCTGTCCGAACCGGACACTCGGCTGGGTCAGCGGCACCAGAGCGTCGACGAAGAGGTTCGGCTCCGGCGTGTAGGGCAGCATCGGGTGGACGCCCTGCTGGTTCCTGCGCGCCTGCATGTCCGCGTCGATCGCCTGGACGAACTTCTGGTGGAAGTTCTCGTCGTTGAGCTTCGCGCGGAGGTCCTCCTTCTTCTTGGCGCTCGTCGTCGTGTCGTTGTCGATGCGTTCGAGGACCGCCTCGCGCAGCTTCTCCGGGGTCACGGAGACCCGGTAGCCGCCGCCGATCATCAACGGCCGCGACGGACCGCCGGCGTCGTCGCCGACCGTGCCGTCGGTGAGCCGCGTGACGTGGTCGAAGACGTGACCGCCCTGCCTGGTCGTGCGGTCGGCCGGGTCGAAGTCCATGACCGCGACGTACGGGTGCGTCCCGGCGGCCGCCAGCGCGGTCACCGCGAACACGTGCGCCTCGCTCTCCAGCGTCTTGTTGCGCGTCGTGCCGAACTGGAAGCCGTCGTCGCCGTGCTTGACGCTCACCAGCGCGATCGGCTCGGCGCGTTCGTTGATCACCGGTGCGGCGGTCGCCATCGCCGCGTCGATCTCGGCCTGCCCCTCCGCGTTCACACCGAGCACGAACGCCACTCGGCCGTCCACGTCCTGCGTGCCGGCCATGACACCGTCGATCACGGTGCTCAGCTGGTCGAGCTCGCTCGCCCGCACGATCATGCTGACCACGAACGACGGCTTCTCGTCGTGGTCGATGCCGTGCTGGGTGCGCTGCAGGTAGTTGTCCGCGGTGATCTGGACGAGGTCGTTGCCCTGCGCGAGGTTCGCGTACGCCTCGTTGTGCACGCCGTGCTGGTTGAACGGCGCCTCGTCCCGCATCTCGACGTCGTTGGCCTCGGTGTCCGCCTCGACGTTCGCCTCGGTGTCCTCGATGGACAGTTCGGCGAGGTCGTCGCGGGTGCGCTTGACCGGGTCGGCCGCCGCGTCCGTGTCGAGGTGCTCGTTGCCGCGCTTGGGCATGTGCGGCGGGGGCAGCTCGGACCGTTCGGCGGTGTCCTGCGGCGGGTTGTGCGTCTGCAGCGCCGCCATCCGGTCGGAGACCAGCTGGAGGTGCCGCGGCTTGAGGTGCGCGTCCGCCTCGTCGATGCCGTCGGTCATGGGGGAGTTGTCGTCGACGACGTGTCCCTTGCCGTCCTGGTGCTGGAAGATCGGCTTGACCGCGTCCTTTTCCAGGTACTCGTCCCGCAGCCCGAGGAAGTGCCCGACCTCGTGCGCCAGCTGCCGCTGCCCGGTGTCGGCCGGCCAGGTGAGCTGGTCGGCCCTGCCGCCGGGATCGTCGGTGACGTCGATCGTGGCGTGCGCGTCCGCGGGGTTGTCGGTGAACTCCACGGTGACGTGGAACTGCTCACCGTCCGGCAGCCGGTAACCCTGGTTGAACATCTCCTCGACGCCCGCGCGGGTCCGGTCCTGCACCTCGGCCGTGCCGTTGTTCAGGTGCAGGCGCACGGTGAAGTCGCGCACCGGCACACCGCCGACGTCCATGGTGCGGAGGTCGTAGGCGATGGGGCCGCGCCAGGCCTGCATGTTGATGCCGTTGGGCCCGACCTTCGTGGAGTCGAGCACGCCGCCGTCCTCGCCCCGCACCCAGCTGGTGGCCGGGGTGGTGGCGCGGGCGTCGGCGATGGCCTGGGAGGAGGCGGGGTCGCGCGGGTCGAACCAGTCCGCGCTGGTGTCGGTGCTGTGCAGCGGGTCCGCCTGGGTGGCGGGCTCGGCGGTGGGCACGTCGACCGGCTCGGCCTCGACCGCGGTGTCGGTGTCGGCGGCGTGCTCGGTGTCGACTGTGGACTCCGGCTCGGCGTCGACCACGGCCTCGGTGTGGAGGTCGGGCTCGGTGTGGAGCGCGGGTTCGGTCACCGGCTCGGCGTCGACCGGGGTCTCGGCCACGACGGTGGTCTCGGCCGCCGGCTCGGCTTCGGCGGCCGGGGTTTCGGGTCGGGTGTCAACTGCGGACTCGGCCACGAGCTCCGGTGCCGGGTCAGCGGTCACCGGCGAGTCGTCCGCGACCGCGGTGTCGCCCGGTACCGGGGCCTCGACCACGTCCCTGAACGCCGCCTCCTGCGCCACGCTCGCGCCGTGGTCGTAGCCCTTGCCGTGGGCGAAGACGTCGGTGGCGAGCCGGTCCAGGTCGGCGGTGTAGGACGGCGTGGTGCCGATGGCGTCCCACATCCGGTGCGCCCAGGCGTCGAAGGCGGACCTGCTGCGCGGGTCGGCGAGCTTGCCGAACCGCGCCTGCTGGGCCGCGCCGATGACCGGGTGGCCGAACTCCTTCTCGAACGTCCTCGCCACCTGCTCGGCGCCGTGGCGCTGGATCAGGGTGGCGACGTCGTCTGTCCTGGTGTCGAGGACGACCGATGCCCGCAGCAGACCGACGCCGGGGCTGCCGGAGGGCAGCGTCTGCTCCACCTGCCTGGCGAGCGGGGGAGCGTCGGTCATCGCGTCCGCGGTGAGGGACTTGACGTGGCTCGCGACCACGACGTCCGGGACGGCGGCCGGAGCCGCCACGTCCGGGGTGGCCGCGGACGGCTCGCCGGTCGCCGGGGCGTGCGGGGGCCGCGGTGCCGGACGCGTCGGTGCCTCGCCGCGCGACGACGACGCCTCCGCGGGCGGCTGCGGAACGGCCGGGGTGCCGTCCGCGTCGCTCGACGAGGCCTCGGTCACCGTGATCGCGGGAGGCTGCGGAACCACGCCGGTGCCGCCGTCGGTCTCGCTGTCGGTCTCGCTGTCGGTGTCGCCGCTGGTACCGCTGCGTGCGCCGCCATCGGTGCCGGCGCGAGTTCCATCGTCGGTGTCGCCGCGAGTTCCGCCGTCAGTTCCGGCGCGAGTTCCGCCGTCAGTTCCGCCACCCGTGCCACCGTCAGTACCGCCGTCGGTGGCGCTGCTCGCCGGAGCGGCCGGCGGGGCGTTGTAGGTGGCGATCTGCTCGTCCACCGCCGCCTTCTTGTCCCACCACGTCTGCTGCCGGGCGTCGGCCGCGCGCCTCGCGTCGTCCAGGCGGGTCTCGGCGTCGGTCACCAGGGCCTGTTGTGCGGCGCGGTGCTGCGCCACCTGGGCGGCTGCCTGGTCGTGGGTCGCCTTGGCGGCCAGGCGGTCGGTCTGGGCCTGGGCCACGACGCCCTGCTGGGCCGCCACGTCCGCGCGGCGGGCGTTGGCCTCGGCGCGGAGGCCCGGGATGGCCGCGTTGGCCTCGTCGAGCCGGCGTTGCGTCTCCCGCATGGAGTTCTGCGTGGAGTCCAACGTCGCCTCGGCGCCGCGCAGCGCGGTCTCGGCGTCCGCGTGCGCGGTGCGCGCCGCGTCCACCTGGGTCTGCAGCTGGGCGTTGCCAGGGGCGGCGGCCAGCTGGTTCTCCAGGCGCTGCAGGGTGGCGGCCTTGGTCTCGACGTCCGTGCGGGCGTCGTCGATCTCGAACTGCGCGGTCATGGCCAGCGCGCCGAAGCCGCCCACCTTGGGTGCCAGCTCGTTGATCTGGTCCAGCGTGCGCGCGACCTCGGCACGCGCGGTCTCCGCGCGCGCCTCCAGGGCGGGCAGCTTCGCCTGCTCGTCGAGGTGGGTCTGGATCGCGGTGTTGTAGGAGATCTGGACCGGGGTGAAGGACGAGTCGCCCCGCGCGGTGGACGCGGCCACGTCGTTGATCACCTGCTGCGCCTCGTGACGGCGGGCGTCGACGGCGACCTCGGCGGTGCGCCAGGCGTCCGCCGCGGCCTTCACGTCGGCCTGGGCGCCGGACAGCGACGGGCTGAACGGTCGGCCCAGCAACGCCTGCGCGTCCGCGACCGGCATGCGGACCGCGGCCGAGGAGGGCACCGCCAGGTCGACGACCGAGGTCTTGCCACCGATCGTCGCGACCACGCGGTACTCGACCCCGAACTTCACCAGTCCGGTGGTGGCCTTCGGCTTGAGGTTGTTGACCTTGTTGTCGGTCTGCCCGCCGGACACCGCCGACGAGTCCTCGGCGGCGTGCCGCAGCTCGACACCGCTCAGAGCGACCGCCACGTTGTCACCGGGGTCGGAGTTCTGCTTGATGCCCGCGCCACCGGTCGCGAGACCGACCGACACGTCACCCGAGTCCGCGACCTTCGAGTCCACACCGGTCGCCGTGACCTGCGACTTCGGGTTCTCCAGCGCCACGCCGTCGCTCAGCGACCCCAGCGTGGGATCGACCAGCTTCGCGTAGACCTTGACGTCCGCGTCCTGCCCGAACGTCAGCGCGGCCTCGTGCAGGCCGGGCACGGTCAACGGCCCGGACAGCATCGACGGCAGGTGCGGCTGCAGGTTCTCCGGGCTGAGCGTGGACAGCAGGCTGTTCAACGAGCCGGTGCCCTTGCCGGTCAGGCCCTTGCCCGCACCCGCGCCCTTCAACGCGTCGAGCGCCGCCGTGCGCAGGTCCGCGGCACCGCGGAAGTTCTCCACCGACGCACCGGCGGGCAGCGCGGAACCACCCTGCTGCCAAGCGGAGACCCGATCCGGCGCGGCGTCGGCCGCCGTGCCGGGCGTCTGCGTCTTCGTGTACGGCGCGGGCGTCTCGGTGCCGCCGATCTTCTGGTTGTCCGCGTGCAGCCGGACGGTCATCTCCTGCACACCGCTGGGCTGCGACGCGACGACCTTGTCACCCTTCTCCACCACGAGCTCGAACTCGATCGGCACGGTGTAGCGCGCCGCCGGTCCACTGCCCGCGCGGAACGCCGACTGCTGGTCGGTCGTCGAGGTGGTGACCGAGCTGCTCGTCGACGAGCCGACGTTCGCCGCCGCCGCGACACCTGCCGTGCCGGACACGTTCGGGTTCGCGCTGCCCGGCGCCGCGAGGCCCGGTGCCTTGAGCCCGACGCCCCAGGCGGTGCCGCGGCCCTGGCCGTCGGTCACCTTGTGCGAGCCGGAGATCGTCGACTCCATCTCGACGCCGTCGTTGACGACGTCGACGAACTGCGGCGTGCCTGCCTTGGCCCGCAAGGTCACCTGGTAGGAGTCCTTGCCGAACGTGCCGGGCTGGTGCACCAGCAGCGGAACCCCGCCGTCGAGTGCGCTGTCGATCATCGCCTTCACGCTCGCGGGCGAGCTGAAGTCGACCAGGCGCTGCAGGTTGCTCATCGAGTCGTCGAGCACCGAGTCCGGCAGCAACGACCCGCCGAAGCGCTTGGACGTCTTGGCGTTCACCTTCGCCGACAGGTCGGACACCACACCGGACAGGTCCGGCACGCTCTCCACAACGGACAGACCCAGCGCGCCGGGTTCGCCGGCGGCCACGGTCGCGGGCGGCGCCATCTTCGGGAAGTCGGGCTTGGGCACGTTCGGCTGCACGTCCGGCAGCAGACCCATGTCCCGGGCGACGTCCTCGGTCACGCGCACGAACACGGAGTTCGGCAACGAGACGGTGGCGCCCTCGGCGTGCGGCCTGCTGCCCGCGATGAAGTTCGCCGCGCGGCTCTCGCCGACCACGGTGACGTCGGCGTCGAGCTGCACCAGCACGGTGCGGGCACCGGACGGCGTCACGCGGTTGCGGTCGTGGCTGCCGCCGACCTCCTTGCCGGAGGTCTTCGAGTCCGACCACGGCGTGATCTTGCCGGCCACCGCGAAGCCACCGGCACCGCTGGTGGGAGTGGGCTCACCGGCGGGCGGGGCGGGGTCGTTCGGCTTGATCGGGACGTTGATGCCGCCGGTGACGTCCACCGACCGGTTCGTCGTCGACGACTGACCGGCCTTGTAACCGCCGGTGCTGGCGTTCTCGGTGCCGGTGTCGTCCGAGATCGACACGATCTTCGGGTTGCTCAGCCCGAACTTCACGCCGATCGCGCCGGTCCGGTCGAGCAGCCTGCGGTCGTACTTGAGGCCCTGCTCCTGGATGCCCGTCTCGGTCAGCGTGCGCAGGTTCGCCTTGATGTTCTCCGGGGAGAACATCCTGTCGATCTGCGCGCGGGACGCGGTGCCCGGCACGGTCAGCGCCGAGTCACCTCCGGCCGCGCGGTTCAGGGCGTCGATCGCCTGGTCGCGCAGCGCCGTCGTGTTCGCGACGGCCTCCACGTGCAGGAAGTCCGGCACCTTGTCCTTGGAGGGCTTGCTCAGCAGCTCCTTGACCGTCGGCGCCTTGGGAAGCGTCTTCGGTTCCGGCTTGCCCGGCTCGAAGCCCTTGCCGGGGTCGGTGTCCAAAGTGGAGCTGTCGGACACCCAGAGGTTGACCTCGCCCCTGATCGGCGCGAGCGTGCCGTCGCCGGTCTTCGCGACCGTGGTCTGCACCGGCGCCTGGAAACCGGGGGCACCGGGCACGATCCGCCGCACCCAGGCCCGCGGCCGGGTGAACGCGGTGATCTCGACCTCGAACTCGACGTCGCCGCGGAACACCTGGGCGTTCGGGCTGCCGACGTTCAGCGACGTGCTGTTCACCGTCGGACCGGCGGTGGTCTTGTCGGTCCACGAGTGGTTGTACTTCACGCCTGCCTGCGGGGTCGGCGTGAGCTTCGCGGCCGAGGTCTGGCCCGGGATCACGACCTTGCCCTCGACGCCGCCGCTCCAGCCCTTGGTGGTGCTGGAGGAGCTGTCGAGCTTCGGGCCGGTCGACGACGCGTCCCGCACGTTGCGCAGGTCTGCCTGCCCGAGGTGCTTCGGGTCGCTGATCTTCGCCTTGACCGTGATGTTGACGTAGGTGTTCGTCGACCTGCCGCTGTTCTTCAGCTGCACCTGGACGCCGGGACCCATGAGGCTGTCCATGTTGGTCCGCAACGCCGCGGGGGAGAGCTGCGAGGTCAGCCTGCGCTGGTTCGCGAGCTGTTCGGCGACCTCGGCGAAGTCCTTGCCCTTGCGGCTGCGCGGGTCGGCGCCCGCCTCGTTCCACTTCGGCAGGAACTTCTCGAGCCCCGGGACCTTCCGCAGTTCGCTCTCGACCTGCTTCTGGACCTCGGACGCCACCTCGAACTCGCCGACCTTGGCGTTGCCGGTGGCGATCGCGTCACCGAGGTAGGGCGGCGGGAACTTCTGGCCCTTGTTGGTGTCGTCGACGATCGAGTCGCGCGTCCCGGCCGGCGTGGGCAGCCCGGCCTGCGCGGCCTCCGGCAGCCCGACCCGCAGGTACGACGTCACGGGGATCTTGACGCTGTCGCCGGACGGCGTGCGCACCTCGACCTCGGCCGTCACCTTGTACAGACCGGTGTCGCCCTTGAGCTGGATGCCGCTCTTGTGCGCGGTGTTGATGCCCGCGTTGACGTTCTCCGCCTTGCGCGCCCCGTACGTGACGGTGGCGCCGACCTGGCCGCCGACCGCGTTCGGCACGCCGATGTTGCCACCGAACCCGGCCGTGACGTCGCCGCCCGACTTGGTCGTCGAGGACACACCGCTGCTGTGCGACGAGGTCTCGTGCACGCGCAGCTGCCCGGTGCCGAGCGTGCCGACGAGCTCCGCCTTCTGCAGCGTCGCGGTCATCTGCACCGCCGCGCCCTTGCTCGCGTGCGGGCTGATCAGGTCCGGCGACGTGACGTACGCGCCGCCGAGCATCGCGCCGAGGTTGTTGCGGATCTCGGTGGGGGACAGGAAGTTCTGCAGCGCCTCCCGGCCGGGCGAACCGACCTTGACGATCGACGGGTGCAGCTTCGCGGCCACGTCGGCGAACGCCTTGGCCTGGTTGTCGACCGTCACCGCCTCCGGAGCGGGGTGCTCCAGCTTCGCTCCCCAGCCGGGGACGGCGGGGGTGATCTCGGGCAGGGCGTTGCCGGAGTTCGTGATCGTCGCCAGGTCGTTCGGGATCTGCAACGTCACGTCCGTGCCCGCGTCGACCGTGACGGTGGGCGAGGGGGTGCCGTTGGCGTTGGTCAGCGTGATCTCGTACGAGACGCCGACGACGGCCTGCGTCGACCCCTCACCGGCGCGGATGACGCGCTGGTCGGTGAGCGACGACGACATCGACTGCGACTGCGCCGGTGTCGCCAGCTGGGCCTTGCCGCCCAGCGAGCCGTACGGGCCCATCGCGACACCGGCCGTGGCCGAGCCGCCGACGTCGTTGGCCGTCGCGACGGTGTGCGTGCTGGACGACGTGTTGCCCGACTGGGCCATCGCGTCGACCTTCACGCCCGGCGCGTCCACCGGTGCGGTGGCGGTCTGCGCCTGCATGGTGGCGCGGACGTTCGCCTCGTACCAGGTGTTGCCGATCTTGACCTGGAAGTTGCGGCCGTTGTCGAGGAACGACTCGAAGTCGCCCTTGATCGCCCGCTGGATGCGGGCGGCGTCGTCGGCCTTCAGGTTCGCGATCGCGTTCGTGACGTTCTCGGCGCCCCGGACGTCGGTGGGCGCGATCGTGCCCAGCGCCCTGTTGTCCTGGAAGAAGCCCGGCAACGACTGCGTGCCCGGCATGACCTGGCCGACGGGCTGCGGTGCGAGCGTGGCCATCGGGATGACCGGCGTCGGAGGCGCCGGGCGGGTCTGGACCTCCGGCTCCGTCCACACCGAACTGTCCGGAGTGGACGGCGGGGCCTGCCGCGACTGGCCGTCGACGTCCATCGCGTCGATGGGCAGGAACGTCGACTTGCCGTTGTCGTTCTCGCGCACCTCGAAGTGCAGCGCGTCCGCGTCCGAGTCGCCGGTGAACGGCTGCAGCGTCAGCGTCTCGCCGGGGCGGTGGAACACCACCGGACGGTCGAGCTGCGTCGCGAGCACGTGCCCGGCGAGGTTCTCCGCCGCGCGTGCCTTGGCGTTGTCGGCGTCCTTCGCCGTCTGCTGGGCGGCGTCGAAGTCCGACTGCTCCATCGGGTCGAGGTCGGTGCCGGGCGTGCCGGTGTGGTCGACCTCGACGTCGGTGGCCGTGCCGGGCGCCGGCTTGAAGCTGTCCGGGATCACGGTCTGGGGAGCGGGGCCCGGCTCCACGAAGGCGTTGACCAGGTGGCCGTTCTCCAGGCCGTGCTGCTGCCGGAACCGCGCGATCTTCGTCGTGACGTCCGGCGACGCGTTCGCCGCCTTGGCGATCGTCTCCCGGCGCAGGTCGGCCGCCGTCCGCGGGTCGTTGCCCAGCGCCTGCGTGGCCGCGTCGAACAGGCCGTCCGGGCGCGGGTCGGCGGCGTACTGCAGCACGCCGTGTTCCAGCGTGCCGAACGTGCGGGTGACGTTGCTGTTGTTGTCGGACAACGCCATGCCGACCATCGCGGCCATCTTCTGCTGCTTGGTGCCGGCCTCGTACGGGGGCAGCGCGTCGAGCTTGTCCTGCTTCGCCTTCGCCTTGGCGGCCTTGGCCAGCGCCTGCGCCGCCGCCTTCTGCTCCGGCGTGAGCTTCGGCCCCTTCGCCGCGGGCTTCTTGGTCTTCTCCGGCGGCACCACGGGCTCCGGCTGCACCGGCGGTACACCGGCGTCGATGCCCGAGAACCCGATCCCGAGCTTCGTCGGGGCCGAGACGGCCTGGTTCAGCGTGTTCTTGTCCTGCCACCCGAGCTTGCGCGCGTCCGTCTCGCTCGGCGTCCAGCCTCCCTCGACCGGAGCGGTCTCCGTGTGGACCTTCGTGTTCTCGTCGTAGGAGTAGGTGTGGTGCTTGACCTGCTCGGGCTCGCGCTGGGTGTGGTCCTTCTTCTGGTACTCCTTGCGGATGTCCGCGGGCGCGGTGCCCTCCTTGGCCGCCTTCGCCAGGGTCGGGTCGAGCGTCGTGTCGGCGCCGAAGAACCGGCTCGGCACCGTGGTCCAGTCGACGTGCGACTGCGGCCACGACTTGCGGCCCCGCTCGGCGAACCCGAGCGCGAGGCGGGACAGGTCGGTGCTCACCGCGCCGTCCACGAAGTCGGTCGAGAAGTTCTGGCCGCGGAACGGGTTGCGGTTGTTCGCCGCGTCGACGGCCACACCCGACACGACGTTGTCGATGTTGGTCTGGGTGTCGTTCTCGCTCTTCGCGACGGTCTGCGCCGCGTGGATCTCGACGAGCTCGTTGGCCGCGAAGTGATTCATCGACTTGCCGAGGCCGTTGAACTCCGCGTCGTCCTTGCTGAACTTGACGTCCGGGTCGATCAGCGGGACGACGGCGTCGATGAACAGGTTCGGCTCTGGCGAGTACGGCAGCAACGGGCTCACGTCGGACTGCCGGACCCGCGCGTCCATGTCGTCGCGCATGGCCTGCTCGAAGTCGCGGACGAAGCCGGGCCGGTTGATCTCGGCGGTGGCCGCCTCGAGCTCCTTCTTGCGGGCGCCGATCTCCTTGATCCGGGCCTGAGCCTTCTCGGGGTCGAACTTGGCGCCCTTGCCCTTGCCCTTCGCGGCGGCGGCCGGGTTGTGGTTGTTGATCTGGTTCTGGAGCTTGCCCGCCTCTTCGTTGAGCTTCTTCGTCTGCGCCTCGATCCGCGCCTCGACCTGACCCTTGATGTCGGCGTCGCCGACCCGGTAGCCGCCCGAGTGCATCAACGGGCGGATCGGGGCGATCCCCTCCGGGCTCATCGAGTCGCGGAAGTGGGTGAAGACGTCCTTGCGGTCACCGGTCACGAGCCGCGAGCCGGTGTCGAAGTCCTGGATCGAGAGGTACGGGTGGGTGTCGCGGCCCAGCATCGCGCCGACGGCGAACTTGTTGGCGTTGCTGGTCATCGTGTCGTTGCGCATGGTGCCATACGGGAACTTCGCCGAGGCGGCCGCGGGCGCGGGGTCCAGCTTGACCAGCGCGATGGGCACGTCGAGCCCGGCGATCTCGCGGTTGGCGTTCGCGATGGCGATGTCGAGCGCGCTCTCGTCGCCCTTCCTGCCGTTCACGCCGACCACGAACACGATGTCCTTCTTGAGGTCACCCGCGTTCGCCGTGATGGACTCCACGACCGACCTGATGTCGGTGTCCGGGTCGCTCAGCTGGCCGTGGCCGACGATCATGTTGACCACGAACGACGGCGGCTTGTTCTGCTCGACGCTCTTCAGCAGGTTGCCGACGTGCTCCTGCCGCGACGGGATCGGCACGGCGTCGTTCGCGAGCTTCGCGAACGCCTGGTTGTACTGGAAGTCGACCGGGCCGAGGTCGAGCTGACCGAGCTTGGTGGTCAGGTTCTCGATGTCGGCTTCCAGCGCCGCGTCTTCCTGCCGGGTCTTCTTGTCGGCGCCGGTGGGCTGGGTCTCGGCGTCGCTGTCGTTGTCGAAGTCCCTGTCGGTGCGCTTGCCGGGACGCGTGTCGCCGTCCGGGGTCTCCTTCACCGCGGTGTCCTGGGCCGGCGTGATCGGGCCGGTGTGGTCCAGCCTCGTGTCGGGGACCATCACCTGGCTGTTCGCGGTGCGCTCGACGAGCCACAGGTGCCGCGGCCGCAGGCCGGGCTCCTTGCCGTGGACGTCCGCGCCCATCATGCCGCCGTCGTTCTGGTGCACGCCCGAGTTGGTGTCGTGCTGCTGGAAGACGCGGCTCGAGTCCTTGTACTCGTCCGGGATGCCCAGGTAGTGCAGGGTCTCGTGGGCGAGGACCTCGGGACTGGTGTCCGGGTTCCAGTGCGTCTGGTCGACGTTCGGGTTCTTGGGGTCGACCTTGATGCTGGTGTGCGCGTCGGCCTTGTTGTCGACGAACTCCAGGTTCAGGTGGAACTGGTCACCGCTCGGCAGCCGGTGGCCCTGGTTCAGCAACGAGTTCACGCCGTTGGCGGCGTTGGCCTTCACCTCGGCCACGAGCTCCGGGTGGACGTTCGCGGCAGGGTCGAGGTGCACCTTGACGGTGTACTCCTGCACGAAGTTGCCGGGGCTGGTCTCGATGCGGCGCAGGTCGTAGTTGATGAGGCCCTGGTAGGACTTCAGGTTCGACGGCGTGCTGTCCGTGCGGACGTCGCGCACGACGACGTCGACGGTCCTGACGTTCGCGTTCTCGCGCCGGTCCGCCCACGTGCTCGGGTCGGCGGGCTTGCCTGGCGCGAACCAGTCAGCGGTCTTGGCCGGGTCGTGCCGCCACGACTCGTCGGTGAGGACGTCCTTGCCCGCGTGGGACTCCGGGGTCGGCGGCGTCATCTTCGGCGGCGCGCCGACCTTCGGCACGTCCCTGCGGCCGTCGGTGTTCTGGACCGGGGGAGCGGGCGGGGCGACCGGCGGTGCGGGACGCGACGAGCTCGCCTCGGCACCGGAACGGCTGGTCTCGGCCACCGCCGTGTCCTTCGGCGGCACGGGCGGCGGAGTGTCGGTGTCCGCCGTGGTGTTGGTGGTGTTCGTAGACGGGCCACCGGTGTTGCCGTCGTTCTTGGGCGGGACGGGCGGCGGCGGGTTGTTGAACGAGTCGATCTCGCCGTCGACCTTGGTCTTGGCGTCCCACCACTTCTTCTGCTCGGCGTCGGCCTTGCGGCGGGCGTCGTCGAGCTTGGTCTCCGCGTCCTTGATGTCCTTCTCGGCCTTGGTCTGCTGGTCGACCAGCTGCTGACGAGCGTCCTCGGCGGCCGTGCGGGCGTTGTCGGCCTGCGCGGCGGCGTTCTGCTGCGTCTGGAGGTCGGTGCGGGCACCGGCCGCCGCCTGGCGCTGCGCCTCGAACTCCGCGCGTGCCTCGGCGAGCTGCTGCCGGCGGTTGTCCAGCGCGGTGTGCGCCGCGTCGGCCTCCTGCTCCAGCTGCGCGATCTGGGCGTCGGGCGCGCCCTCGGCCCGTGCGTCGGCGACCGCGTTGTCGGCCACCTGCGCGTCCTGGCTCAGCGACACGACCTGGGCGTTGAGGTCCTGGATCGCGGCACGGGTGTTCGCCGCGTCCCTGATCGCGTTGTCGAACGTGCTCTGCAGCGGAACGACCTTGGCCTCGGCGTCGAGGTGCGCGTCGATCGCGGTCTCGGCCTCGACCGACGCCTTGCCGAGCGGCGCGTCGGTCTTCGCCATCACGGCCGCAGCCTCGTTGATCTTGTCCTGGGCCTCGTGCCGGGCGTCCTCGACGGCCTTCTCGGCGGTCCGCCAGTCGTCGGCCGCCTTCTTGACCTCGGTCTGCGCGTCCTTCAACGAGTCGCTGAACTGCTGGTTCAGCATCGTCTCGACCTCGGACGCGGGCATCCGCACGCCGGCCGAACCGGGCACCGTCAGGTCGACGACACCGGTCTTGCCGCCGATCGTCGCCACCACGCGGTACTCGACGTCGAACTGCACGAGACCGCTGCGGGGCGCGTCCTTGGGCTTGACGTTGGCGCCCTGTGCCTGCGAGGGACCGCCGGACACCGCCGCCGAGTCCTCACCCGCGTGCTTGGCCTCGACACCGCCGGTGGAGAAGTTGACGGTGTCCTTCGGGTCGGTGCCCTGCTTGACCGCCGCGCTGCCCTGCGCGAGACCGACGGACACGTCCATCGTCTCGGACGCCTTGGCCTCGCTGGAGGTCTCGGTCGTCTTCGTGGTCAGCGGGTGCTCGATCTTGACGCTGTCGCTGAGCGACCCGAGCTGCGGGTTGACCAGCTTCGCGTAGACCTTGACGTCGGCGTCCTGCCCGAACGTCAGCGCCGCCTCCTTGAGGCCCGGCACGTCGAGCGGGCCGGACAGCATCGACGGCAGGTGCGGCTGCAGGTTCTCCGGGCTCAGCGTGGAGAACAGGGCGTTGAGCGAGCCCGTTCCCTTGGCGGTCAGGCCCTTGCCGGCGCCCGCCTCCGTCATCGCCCTCACCGCGGCGTCGCGCAGGTCCTTGGCACCGCGGAGGTTCTCGACCGACGCGGTGGACGGCAGCTGCGAGGCACGGGTGTCCTGCTGGAACGCGAACGTCGCCGCGTCCGTGCCGTACTCCGCGCCGCGCTTCGAGGCCGCGGACATGTACGGCTGCGGGGCCGCGCCACCGGCGATCTTCTGGTTGTCCGCGTGCGTGCGGACCTTCATCTCCTGCGGGCCGCTCTTCGCGCTCGAGACGAGCTGGTTGCCCTTCTCCACCACGATCTCGAACTCGACCGGCACGCTGTACTGCGCCGCCGGGCCGCTCGCCGTGCGGGTGTGGCTGAACGCCTCGTTGGTCGAGGTCGTGATCGAGGTGCTCTTGCTGCCGCCGACGTTCGCGCCCGCCGCGACACCCGCGGTGCCCGAGACGGCCGGGTTCGCGCTGCCCGGCGCCGCGAGGCCCGGTGCGCGCAGGCCGGCGCCCCAGCCGGAGCCGCGGCCCTGGCCGTCGCTGTCCTTCTTCGAACCACCGACGTTGTGCGTCATGTCGACGCCGTCGTTGACGACCTGCTCGAACTTCGGCGTGCCCGCCTTGGCCCGCAACGTGACCTGGTAGGAGTCCTTGCCGAACGTGCCGGGCTGGTGCACCAGCAGCGGGACGCCGCCGTCCAGCGCGCTGTCGATCATCGCCTTGACGCTCGACGGCGAGTTCAGGTCGACGATGCGCTGGAGGTTGCTCATCGAGTCCTTGAGGACCGAGTCCGGGATCAGCGGGTCGCTGCCGAACTTCTTGGTCTTCGTGGCCAGGTCGGTCGTGAGCTCGCGGACCGCGGCGGACAGGTCGGGGACCGACTCCACGTTGGACAGACCCAGCGCGCCCGGCTCGTTGGTCGCCACCGTCGCGGGCGGCGCCATCGTGCCGAAGTCCGGCTTCGGCACGCTCGACTCGACCTTGGGCAGCGCGCCCAGCTCACGCGCGACGTCCTCGGACACCCGCACGAACACCGACTTCGGCAGGTCGACCTTGACGCCCTCGGCGTTCGGCGTGCCGCCGTGCAGGAAGTTCCCCGCGCGGCTCTCGCCGACGATGGTGAACTCGGCGTCGATCTGGACCAGCACGGTCCGCGCCTCGCCCGAGGTGGTCTTGCCGCGGTCGACGGTGCCGCCGATCTCGCTCGACCGGGTCTTGCTGTCCGACCACGGCGTGATCTTCGCGGTCGCCGCGACACCACCGGACCCGCTCGGGTTCGACGGCGTGCCGGCGGGCGGCGGGGTGACGTTCGGCCGGATCGGCACGTTGATGCCGCCGGTGATGTCGACGGACCGGGCGGTCGTGGACGACTCACCGGCCTTGTAGCCACCGCTGACCGAGTTGTCCGTGCCCGTGGTGTCCGAGACGGCCACCAGCTGCGCCTTGCCCAGCTTCACGGACATGCCGATGGCGCCGGAACGGTCGGTGACGCGCCGGTCGTACTTGAGGCCCTGCTCCTGCACGCCGGTCTCGATGAGCCGCTGCAGGTTCGCCTTGATGTTCTCCGGGGCGAACATCTTGTCGATCTGCGCGCGCGACGCGGTGCCCGGCGTGGTGAGCGCCGAGTCGCCCTTGGCGGCCGCGTCGAGCGCCTTGATCGCCTGGTCCCGCAACGCCGTCGTGTTCGCGACCGCCTCGACGTTGAGGAACTCCGGCGACTTCGGCCGGGCTCCCTCGGGGCTCAGCACGTCCTTGACGGAGGTGGGCCCGTCGATCTTGGTGACCTGCGGATCGCCGGGCTTGAAGCCGTCACCGGGGTTGTTCTTGAGCGTCGCGCCGTCGGACACCCACAGGTTGACGTTGCCGGAGATCTTGGGCAGGTTCGGGTCGCCGGTCTTGGCGACCGTGGTGACCTCGGGCGCGTGGAAACCGGGCGCGCCGGGCACGATCGCCCGCACCCACGTGCGCGGCCGCGTGAAGGTCGTGATCTCGACCTCGAACTCCACGTCGTTCGAGAACACCTGCGAGTCCGGGCTGCCGGCCTGCGCGTTGGTGGCGGAGACCGCCGGGCCCGCCGAGGTCTTGTCCGTCCACGAGTGGCTGTAGGACACGCCTGCCTGCGGCGACGGGTTGAGCGCGGCGACACCGGTCTTCACCGGGATGTTCGCCCTGCCCTGCACGCCACCGGTCCAGCCCTTGGTGGTGCTGGTGTTGGCGTCGAGCTTCGGGCCCGTCGTCGTCGAGTCGCTGACGGCGTGCTTGTCGGCCTGGCCGAGGTGCTGCGGGTTGCTGAGCTTCGCCTTGACCGTGACGTTCACGTAGGTGTTCGTCGTCTTGCCGGAGCTCTTCAGCTGCACCTGGACGCCGGGGCCGAGCAGACTGTCCATGTTCGCCTTGAGCGCGGCGGGGGACAGGCTCGCGGCGATCTTGCGCTGGTTCGCGAGCTGCTCGGCGACGTCGGGGTAGCCCTGGCCCTTGCGCGGCTGCGCGGTCGGGTTGTTCCACTGCGGCAGGAACTTCTGCAGACCGGGGACGTCCTTGAGGGCGCCCTCGACCTGGCCCTGCACCTTGTTGGCCGCGGCGAACTCGCCGACCTTCGCGTTGCCGGTGGCGATCGTGTCGGCGACGAACGGCGGCAGGTACTTCGTGTTCGCCGTGGCCGGGTCGGTGATCGTGTTCCTGGTGTCGGGGTTGGTGAGCAGACCCACCGCGCCGGCCTCGTTGAGGCCCATCCGCATGTGGGTCGTGACCTCCATCTTCACGCTCTCACCGGAGGGCGTGCGGACCTCGACCTCTGCCGTCACCTCGTACAGGCCGGTCTCGGCCTTCACGCCGATGCCGGTCTTGTGGTTGCTGCTCGACCCCGCGCTCACGCCCTCGGCCGTGCGCGCCGAGTAGTTGACGGTCGCGCCGACCGTGCCGGTGACGGTGCCGGGCACGCCGATGTTGGCGCCGATGCCCGCGTTCGCGTCGAATCCGGTCTTGGTGGACGAGGACACACTGCTGCCCCAGGCGGAGGTGTCCTTCAGGTCCAGCGCGGCCTTGTCGTGCGTGCCGACGAGCTTCGCTTCCTTGAGCGTCGCCTTCATCTGCACCGCGCCGCCCTTGCTGGCGTGCGGGCTGACGAGGTCGGGCGACGTGACGAAGCCGCCGAGCATCGCGGGCAGGTTGTTGCGGATCGAGGTGGGGGACAGGAAGTTCTGCAGCGCCTCACGACCGGGCGAGCCGATCTTCGTGATCGACGGGTGCAGCTTCGCGGCCACGTCGGTGAACGCCTTGCCGCCGTCCTTGACCACCACGGCTTCCGGCACCGCGTTCTCGACCTTGGTGCCCCACTCGGCGTCGGCGGGCTTGATCGCCGGCGTCGTGCTGGGGGTGTCGACCATCGTGCTGAGGTCCGTCGGGACCTGCAGCGTGACGTTCGTGCCGGTGTTCACGGTCGTGGACGGCTTCGGGTTGCCGCTCGCGTCCCTGAGCGTGATCTCGTACGAGACCGGGGTCTTGACGGTCTTCGAGCCCTCGCCGGACTTGATGGCGCGCTGCTCGGTCGTGGTGTTCGTGGTCGCCTGCGAGACCGCGGGCGTCGCGATGGCGGCCTTGCCGCCGACCGAGCCGTACGGGCCCGCCGCGACACCGGCCGTGACGGCACCGCCGATGTCGTTGGACGTGGCCAGGGTGTTCGTCGTCGTGGACGCGGTGGCGGCCTGGTAGTTCTTGTCCACCTTGGTGTCGGCGTCGGCCGTCACCTCGGTGGTGGCGTCCGCGCGCATCTCCGCGCGGATGTTCGCCTCGAACCACTTGCCGCCGATCTGCACCTGGAAGTTGCGACCGGAGTCGAGGAACGTCTCGAAGTCGTTCTCGATGGCGTTCTTGATGCGCGCCTGGTCGTCCGGCTTCAGGTTGTCGATGCTGCCGACGACGGCGTCGGCGCCCTTGACGTCGGTGGGCGTGATCGAGCCGAGCGCCTTGTTGTCCTGGAAGAAGCTCGGCAGCTTCGTGTCCGGGACCTGGCCGACGGGCTGCGGCGCCGTCGTGGTCATCGGGATGGCCGGGCTCGGCTTCGGCGGCGCGGGACGGGTCTCGACCTCGGGCTCGGACCGCGTCTGGACGTCGGTCTCGGGCTGGGTCCGCACGTCGTCAGGGGTGGGCGCGGGAGGCGCCGGGCGCGTGTCGGCGTCCGCGTCCTGCCGGGCCTGCTGGACCTGGTCGGTGAAGTCCCGGAGCGCCTCCAGGTGGCCGGTGTTGTGCCCGCCCGACCGCGCGTCCTGGATCTGCTGGTCGAGGTGGGTCTGCACGGACGCGATGTCGGCGTCGCTGAACTGCCGCCAGGCGGGGGAGTTCGGGTCGGCGGGCTGCCGCAGCGCGTAGGTGGTGAGCGCCGCGTCGCGGTTGTTCGTGAACTGGTCGACGCGGTTCTGCTGCCACTGGACGTCGCGGCCCGCCCGCTCGCGGCGGGCCGCCTGGTCGTCCAGCATCGACTGGGTCTTGAAGGCGTCGGGCACCATGTCGGCGGCGTTCCACCGGGTGCTGTCGGCCTTGGCCTTGGCGAGGCCCTGCTCGGCGATCTGCGTCCGCTGGTCGTAGATGTGCGGGGGACCGGCGTGACGGGAGATGTCGAGCGCGTTCTGGATCGCGGCCGCGCGGTCGGGGTTGTTGCTGTACGCCGGGTTCTGCTGCATGTCGCGCAGCGCCGCGGAGTCGAGGCCGTACAGCGACGCCGCGAACGCCCGCGGCGACGTGCCCTCCTGCACGGGGCCGAAGCCGCCGGGCACCACGAGGTCCACGTCCGGGTTCGCCGGTCGCGTGGCCGGGTCCTGCATGAACGGGCCCGGTTCGGCACGGGGCGCGGGCGCCGGGGCCGGTGCGGGCTGGGCCTGCTGGTTCTGGCCGGCACCGCGGTCGCGGATGTCGCCTGCCGGTGGGGGCGGCGCGTCGTTGTCCGAGTGGACGGACGAGGCGTCGTCCACCTCGACCGGCGGCGTCTCCGGCCGGTAGGGCACCGCCGAGTCGACGAGCTGGAGGTCCTGGAGCTGACCGTAGAGCTGGTCCAGCTGCGGGGTCGGCTGACCGGCCACGCGCGCGTCGCGGATCAGGTCCGTGACGTGGTCCTGGAGGACCTCGACGTCCTGCGGCGACACCTGCTGCCAGCCGGGGGCGTTCAGGTCGTCCGGGGGCAGGCTCAGCGCGTACGTCGTGAGCGCGTCCTTGTGGTCGTACTGCAGCGTCATCAGCTCGTTGGAGAGCTGCGACTGCTGCTGCTTGAGAATCTGCTGCTGGGCCTGGCGCTCGGCCTGGTCCGTGCGCATCAGCTCGGACTTGAACATGTCCGGAAGCGCGTCGCTGACGTGCTTCAGATCGGTCGCCCTGCGGTGGTTCTCGTTGATCTCGGTCCGGAGGTCGCTCAGGTGCTGCGGGATGCCACCGGGCTTCTGCGCGATCTCCAGGTTGCGGGACATCTGGTTGATCTCTTGCACGTGGAACGGGTCGTTGCGGTGCTGCACGGCGAGGTCGGCGAGCTCGGCGGGGGTCTTGCCGAAGAGCGAGGCCCTGAAGCCCGCGAACTCCTGCCGCGGGGTGAGCCCGCTGTTGCCCGGCCGCGTGTCCACGTCGGACTCCGCGTCCGACCGCGCGTCGAGATCGGACTGCACGTCGAGGTCCGACTGCACGTCGAGATCGGACTGCACGTCGGAGCCGGGGTCGTTGAGGGCGGCCTCGTTCGCCATCTCCTGGCGGCGCTGCTCCAGCTCCAGCTCGAACTGGCGGTTGTTGAACTCCCGGGTCCTGGCATCGAGGTCGCGCAGGCGTTCCGCGCGGGCCTCGATGTCCGCGTTCATCTGCGCGATCTTGGCCTGCGTCGCCTGGATGTTCGCGTGCATGTCCGCGGCCTTGGCGAAGCGGTTGTCGTAGTCGGGGTTGCCGACGAACGACAGGTTGCGCTCCGTCTGCCGCACCAGGGCCTCGGCGTCGGCGATCTTCTGGTCGAAGTCGACCGAGGTGTCGACCTCGCCGCCGAACATGCTGGTCAGGAAGCCCCTGATGCCGGTGTTCGCCGACTTGCCGTCGCGGTAGTTCTGCAGGGCCTCCCTGGCGTCCTCCAGCTGGGTGCTCAACGCGTCCAGACCGCGGGTCGAGGCGTGCGAGAGCACCTTGCGGACGTCCGCCTCGTTCTGCACCCGCTGCTGCAGGTCCTTGAGGCTCTGGGCGTCGAACCCGGCGTTCTCCGCCGCCGCGATCTGCTGGGTGAGGCGGGCGTCGAGCTGGGGGAGCATGGTCGACGGGATGCCCGCGAGGTTGTCCGCGTTCGGGCCCGCGACCTGGGTGTCGATGATGTGGGTCAGGCCCAGGTTCGGGCCCTCGGCGTTCAGGGTGTCGATCTGGCTGTCGGTGTTGCTCTTCAGGTCGGTGAGGATCTCGACCTGGGCCTTGATCGCGGCGGTTTGCGCGCGCTCCTGCGGGTTCTGCGCCGCCTCGGGCTTCCAGGAGCCCTTGGACTTCGCCTCGTCGATCCGGCTCTGCAGGTCCGCCGACCGTTGCATCAGGTCGTTCGTGAAGACCTGCGGACCGCCGGGGTGCGCTGCTGCGCGCTTGATCAGCTGGGTCTTCTGCGCCGCGTCGTAGAGGCCCTTGTCCTGGCGCCCCTTGTACAGGTCGCCGATGGTCTGGTTGACCTCGGCGGAGGACTTGCCGCTGAGCCAGGCCTCCATGCCGGCGCGGACCTCCTGCGGCGTCGGACCGCCGAGGGCGCCGAACGCGCCGTTCTGCGAGGAGATCTGCACCTGCGGCGCGCCTGCCGGGCCGTGGGTGGTCTGCACGCCGTTGTTCTCGACGACGAGCTGCACGCCCAGCGACTGCGCGATCGTGTCGGGCAGGTGCGCGCCGACCTGGGAGTCGGCCCAGGACGGCGTGTTCAGGCCCGTGGTGACGAGGGCGGCGGGCGTCGGCATCGCGCCGGTCGTCTTCACCTGCTGCGTCACGTGGTTGACCACGTCGGCGTCGCCCGGCTTCATGCCGTCGGTGCTGACGACGTCCCAGCGCTTCGACGAGCCGTTCGCGAGGTCGTTCGCGAGGTTCGCCCGCCACTGGTCGAGCTTGGCGCCGGTGTTGGGACCGGGCACGTTCGGCTCGAGGTCGGGGTGGAACTTCGCCAGCGCGTCGGGGTCGACCTGGTTCGCGACCCAGCTCGACAGGCCGTTCGGGGTCAGGCCGGGGTGGTTGTGGTTCTGCGGGTTCTGCGCGACGTCGTTCAGCACGGCGTCCACAGTGGACTTGACGTCGCTGGTGCCGACCATCGGTGACGCGTTCGGGACCGGCGCGTTCTGGAACGCGGCGCTGCGCAGCACCGACTCGACCAGGCCGACCTTGTCCAGGTTCGGCAGGTGGTTCTGCGTGTTGGGCCGGACGTCGGCGTCCACGTCGGCGTCCCAGCTGCCGGGCAGGCCGGGCGTGTCCGTCGGCATCGGCCGCGTCCGCACGTCCGGGCCGGGAGTGCTGTCGGTGTCCGGTGTGGACGGTGCGGGCGCGGTGTCCGCGGCGGGCTTGGGGGTCCAGCCCGCGGGCGGCGGCACGGTCGCCGGACCGGCCGGGTTGATCGTGGTGTCGGGCACCGCGACCTGGCTGTTGGCGGTGTTCTCGATCAGCCACAGGTGCCGCGGCCGGATGCCGGGGTCGTCCAGGTGGATGTCGGCGCCCATCATGCCGCCGTCGTTCTGGTGCACGCCCGAGTTCGTGTCGTGCTGCTGGAAGACGCGGGTCGAGTCCTTGTACTCGTCCGGAATTCCCAGGTAGTGCAGCGTCTCGTGCGCCAGGACCTCGGGGCTGGTGTCGGCGCCCCAGTGCGTCTGGTCCGGGTTGGGGTTGTTCGGGTCGACCTTGACGCTGGTGTGGGCGTCGGCCTTGTTGTCGGTGAACTCGAGGTTCAGGTGGAACTGGTCACCGCTGGGCAGCCGGTGGCCCTGGTTCAGCATGGAGTTCACGCCGTTGGTGGCGTTCTCCTTGACCTGCGCGATCTGCTCGGGCGTCATGTTCGCCGCAGGATCGATGTGCACCTTGACGGTGTACTCCTGCACGAAGTTGCCGGGGCTGGTCTCGATGCGCCGCAGGTCGTAGTTGATGAGCCCTTGGTAGGACTTGATGTTCGACGGCGTGCTGTCCGTGCGGACGTCGTGGACGGTCTGGTTGACGGTCCGCACGTCGGTGTCGTTGCGGCGGTCCGCCCAGGTGCTGCGGTCGGCCGGGTTGCTCGGGTTCGACCACTCCGCGGTCCTGGCCGGGTCGTGGCGCCACGACTGGTCGGTCAGGACCTCCTTGCCCTTGTGCGACTCCGGGGTGGGCGGGGTCGCGGCGGGCGGCGCACCGACCTTCGGCACGTCCTTGCGGGTGCCGTCGGGGTTCAGGTTCGAGGCCGGGGGAGCGGGAGGTGCCGGCGGGGCCGCGGGCGGCGGGGTGGCCGGTGCGTCCCTGGTCGGCGCCGGGCCGTTGCCGGTGGTCTGCTGGGTGTTCTGGGACGGCGCGTCGGTGTTCGCGGACGTGTCCGTGTCGGTGTTCGGCCTGACCTCGGCGCCGGGCGCCGGGGGCGCGCTGCGGGTGCCGGGGTTGGACTCGGCGTCGAAGAAGACGTCGTTGTCGGACTCGACGTCGCTCTCGACGTCGCCGCGGGTGTCGGTGTTGGTTTCGACGTCGCTGTCGAATCCGAAGAGGCCGCCGCTCATGTCGGGGCCGTCGGACTCGGTGTCGGACTCGACGTCGCTGGTGCCGGGGTTGGACTCGGCGTCGAAGAAGGCGTCGGAGTCGACGTCGCTGTCTGTGTTGGTCTCGGCGCCGGTGTTGGTCTCGGTGTTGGTGGTGGCCGGGTTTGGTGCGGGTGGTTCGAAGTTGAAGTCGTCGAAGAGTCCGTCGCCGAGGTCCGGTCCTTCGGATTCGGTGTCGGACTCGACGTCGTTGCCGGTGTTGGTCTCGACGGTGGTGTTCGGGGGCGTGACGGCGGGAGGCGCCACCGCGGCCGGGGCCTGCTGGGCAGGGGGCTGCTGGGCCGGGGGCGTCGATTCCACCGGCGTCTGCGGACTCGGCACCTCGGCGTCCGGCGTCTGCACCGCCGGGGCAGGCGGCGCTGCGGACGGCGGGTCCAGCCGCAGGGTCAGCGCCTGGAGAACCTGGTTGTTCTGCGGTGCGCGAGCGTTCTCGAACACCTGGGAGAAGTAGTTGCTCTCGGGACTGTCCTTCTGCGAGAGGTTCTTCAGCAGGTCAGCGAGCTGGGCGACGTCGTTCTGAGCCGATTTCGGATCGGCGGGATCGACCGGATCGCCCGGCTTGTTGCTCGGGAAGTCGTTGGCCAGCTGTTGCTGGAGCTCCGGCTTTCGCGACTCGAGCAGGTCGATGATCTGGTCAACCTGCTGCTTGGTGAGGTCGACCGCGTACTTGGAGTCGTCGAGGAACTTCGGCGACGGCGTACTGCCGTTGATGACGCTCTTGATCTCCTTGGCCGCGTCCTCCGGGAGTCCGGAAAGGATGTTCGTGACCTCCTCGCCCTTGCCGTGGAGCGCGGGCGAGAGCATGGAGGAGATCTGGGAGACGGAGCTGGCTGCCTCGCCGGGGGCGCGGTCCGGCGACACCACGTAGTCCCCGAGCGCCGTGAAGGTCTCGATGGCGGTGGTCACCTTGAACGCCTGCTTCGCAGCCGACGGGCCCGTCTTGGGGTCGGTGCTCGTCTGCAGGTCCGCGTTGACGGCGGCGGTCCACGCGGTGTCCGCTCGCAAGCCGTTGCTCGCGTTGTTCAGGTTCGCGGTGGCGGCTTCGGCGCCGGGGACGTTCGGATAAGGGGTCTTGCTGGTGAGAACGGAGATGTTCGGCCGTTCGACGAGGTGCGCGAGGTTCGTGGAGTTCGCGCCCTCGTTGATCGCGGGCAGGGTGCCGAGCTGGAAGACCTGCTGGAACACCGCCTGGGGCATGGACCCGGTGTTCACCACCAGGACGTCGCCCTGCTTCAGGTTGTCGATCTTCTGCTGCAGGTCGGGTGAGGTGATGTCCGCGTGCTGGACCCCTTCCACCTGGGGCTGCGGCACGAACCAGACCGGCGAGGGGGTGATCTCCATCATGATCGCGGGCTTCTGGTCCAGCGAGTGCAGGGCCATCGCGAGGTGGTTGGACACGCCGGGACGGCTGATGGGGTCGACAGCCACGAGGCCGTAGACCGGCATCAGGTCGGCCTTGTCGCCCAGCACCGCCTCGGCGACCTTCTTGATGCCGTCCGCCTTCGCGGGGTTGGCGGCCATCTCCGTGTCGATGAGGTCGGCCAGTGCCTGCGGATCGGTGATCTTCGGTACGTCGTAGACGTACCTGGCGTCCTGGCTGATGTGCGGGTCCAGATCGATGATCTGGACCTCGCTGCCGGGGGCGTCGCGCTTGATGAGAAGCCGCTTGCTGCTGTCCCAGGCGTAAGGCTTGAGAACGACAGCTTCGTTGACTTTGTTCTTGTCGAGGAAGTTGGCGGCGGTGTTCGTGTCGTGCGCGTTGAGCGAGTCGTCGCCTGCCGACATCAGCAACGTGTTGCTGTCGGCGGGATGGTTCGGGGTGCTGACGACCTCGACCTCGCCCAGGTCCGGCGTGATCAGGAGGTCCATCTTCGCCACGGACTCCGGATCGGTGACGAAGGTGATCTTGTCCTGGTAGCCGCCGTCGCGCAGCGCCTTCACCAGCGTCGTCGCGGCGGCCTGGTGGCCGAGCCCCGCCGCGTTGTCCACCGCGACGACGACATTGTCGACGTCCGCCAGCAGGTCCTTCACCGTCGGAGGGGCAGCGGAGGTCGTGGCGTCCTGCTGGGCATCGGTGGACGAGTCGGCGTCGGACGCACGTCCCGTCTCCGCGTTGGCGTTGGGGTTCGATCCGGCGGCCACGGGCGGCAGCACGACCAGGTCGGGCGTGGGGTTGGCCGTCGTGTTCGGGTTCGCCGTGGTGTTCGGGTTCGGCGCCGCGCCGGTGGGCGGCTGGGGCGCCGGCCGCGTCTGGACGGCAGGCGCGTCGGTGTTGGGGCCGTTGACCGGCGCGTCGACCTGCGGCGCCGGACGCGTCTGCACCGGCGGTGCGTCGGCACGCGGCGGCTGCGCGGACGGGGTGGCGTCCGGACGCGGCGACGGGGTGTTCGCCGGCGGGACGTTCGTCGAAGGCGCGTTCGTCGCGGGATTCGGCGAAGGCGTGTTGACGTTCGGGCTCGACGTGTTCGTGTTCGGTGCGGGCGACGGCGTGTTGGCCGGCGGCACGTTGGCGGGCGGCGTGTTGGTCGCAGGGGTGGGCGAAGGCGTGTTGACGTTCGGTGCGGGCGAGGGCGTGTTGGCCGGCGGCACGTTGGCAGGCGGCGCGGGTCGCGTCTGTGCGGGCGGTGCGTCGGCATGCGGCGGCTGGGCGGACGGGGTGGTGTCCGGACGCGGCGACGGGGTGTTCGTAGGGGGTGCGTTGGTCGCCGGTGCGGGCGACGGCGTGTTCACCGGCGGCACGTTGGCCGGCGGCGTGTTGGTCGCAGGGGTGGGCGAAGAAGTGTTGACGTTCGGTGCGGGCGACGGCGTGTTGACCGGCGGCACGTTGGCAGGCGGCGCGGGACGCGTCTGCACTGGCGGGGTGTCGGCACGCGGCGGCTGCGCGGACGGCGTCGTCTCCGGACGGGGAGACGGGGTGTTCGTGGAGGGTGCGTTGGTCGCCGGTGCGGGCGACGGCGTGTTCGCCGGTGGCACGTTGGCCGGCGGCGTGTTGGTCGCAGGGGTGGGCGAAGGCGTGTTGACGTTCGGTGCGGGCGACGGCGTGTTGACCGGTGGCACGTTCGCGGGCGGTGCCGGACGCGTCTGCGCCGGCGGGGTGTCGGCACGCGGCGGCTGCGCGGACGGGGTGGTGTCCTGGCGCGGCGACGGCACGTTCGTGTTCGGCGCGGGCGACGACACCGGGGGCGTGTTGACCGGCGGTGCCGGGCGCGTCTGCGCCGGCGGGGCCGTGTTCGGGGCGGGCGGCGGCACGTTCGCCGCGGGCGGCGGGGTGCCGGGGCGCGACTGGGTCGGCGGCGCCGTGTTCGGGGATGCCGTGTTCGCCGCAGGCGTGTTCGCGGCGGGAGTGTTCGCTGCCGGGGTGTTCGTCGACGGGGTGCTGGTCGACGGGGGCGGGCTGAGCGGCGTCGGCTTCGGGGCCGGGGGCGGGGTGGAGGGCGACGACTGCGGCGGCGCCTTCGTGATCGTGTTGTCCGGGGTCGGAGGCTTGGGCGCGTCGAACACGCCCTTCGCGCCGCCGCCAGGGCCGAACTTGTTGCCGCCGCGTTCGCCGCCGGTCGCGCCCGGCGTCGCGCCGCCCGGCGCCATCGGCGGGGCCATGCCGCCTGCCGCCGCTGAAGGCGGAGGCGTCGCGGCCGGGGTGGCGCCGGGGCGCGCGCCCGCGTTCTGGGGCGGGGTCGCGACCGCGCTCTGCGAGCCCGCCGCGGCGGGAGGCACGTTGCCGGGGCCGTTGTAGCCGGGTGCGGTCGGCGTGAACGGTGCCGGGGTCTTGGCGCCACCGGAGCCACCCGGCGAGGTGCCGCCGGGGGTCGCGCCGCCCGGCGTGGTGCCCGCGGGCGGCGGGGAGAGCGGGGTGGGCTTCGGGGCAGGCGGCGGCGTCGACGGGGACGACTGCGGCGGCGCCTTCGTGATCGTGCTGTCGGGCGTCGGGGCCTTGGGCGCGTCGAACACGCCCTTCGAGCCACCGGTGCCGAACTTGCTGCCGCCGCGCTCGCCGCCGGTCGCGCCACCGGGGGACGCGCCACCCATCGGCGGGGCCATGCCGGGAGGTGCGGCGGGAGGCGTCGCGCCGCGGGACGGCGACGTCACGGCGTTCTGCGGACCGGGAGCGGTCGTCGACGGCTTGGTGCCCGCCGCGCCACCGGGGTCCTTGGGACCGGTGTAACCGGGGGCCGTCGGCGTGAACGACGCGGGGCCCTTGGCACCGCCACCGGTCGAACCGGCACCGGTACCGCCCTTGCTGCCACCGCCGGGAGTCGCACCGGGGGCGCCGGGCGCCGTCGGCGTGAAGGCGGCCGGACTCTTGACGCCACCGGTCGCACCGCCCTTGCCGCCTGCGCCGGCAGGCGGGGTGTAGCCGGGCGCGGTCGGGGTGAACGGCGCGGGACCCTTGGCGCCGCCAGTGGCACCGCCCTTGCCGCCCGCGCCGGCCGGCGGGGTGTAGCCGGGCGCGGTCGGCGTGAAGGGCGCGGGGCCCTTGGCGCCGCCACCGGTCGCACCGGTGCCGCCCTTGATGTTCGGAGTGGACGCCGCCGCACCGCCTCCGGGCGTCTTCACGCCGGAGGTCGTGTTGCTGCCGCCGCCCTTGATGTTGCCGGGGCCCGTGTAGCCGGGCGCGGTCGGCGTGAACGGCGCCGGGCCCTTGGCCCCGCCGCCACCGCCCTTGATGTTCGGCGTCGCCGCGGCCGCGCCACCACCGGCCGTGTTGACACCGGAGGTCGCGTTGCTGCCGCCACCCTTGACGTTCGGTCCGGCGGCCGCCGGACCGCCACCGGCCGTGTTCACGCCGGACGTGGCGTTGCTGCCGCCGCCCTTGATGTTCGGGCCCGCCGCGGCCGGACCGCCACCGGGACCCTTGACGCCGGACGTCGTGTTGCTGCCGCCGCCCTTGGTCGTCGGCGCCGGGCCGGAGTTCGGGCTGCCCGGCGTGAAGTTGCCGGACGTCGCGTTGCCGGCGCCCTTGGTCGTCGGCGCCGGGCCGGAGTTCGGGCTGCCGGGAGTGAAGTTGCCGGACGTGTTGTTGCCCGCGCCGCGCACGTTCTTCGCGTCGGTGGTGGGGTCGATCGACTTGATGTTCGTCTGGTTCGTCTGGTCGACCTGCTGCGACGTCTGCAGCGTCGCCTTCAGGTTCGACTGGACGTCGGTGAACGCCTTCGAGCCCTTGTCCGCCTGCGAGACGGCGTTCTCGTTGGACGCGTTCAGCGCGGGCACCGCGAACAGACCGATCGGGCCGAGCGCGTTGCCGCTGAAGTTCAGGCCCCGCAGGCCCGACGAGATGCTCGACAGCCGGGACCCCAGGTCACCCGCCTTGTTCTGCAACCCCTGCATCGAGGAGTCGTTCATGGAGTAGCCGCTGGTGCCGCTGGGGCCTCCGCCGGTTCCGCCCGTTCCGCTCGAAGGCGGCGCCGTGGGGGGCGGGTTCGCCCCGGGGTTCGACGACGGGTTCGGGTTGACGTTCCCCTTGGCCATGAGCGGCGATTCTCCAGAACTGCGTCAGAACGAGGCGGGATCCCAACCCTGGGATCCCGGCTGTTGGCTGGGACTTACTCTGTCGGCCGGGAAGGACGCTCTGCCGGCCGCGACGGCTGCGAGGCAGCGCCACCGGCCGCCTCGTACCCGACGGTCTGCTGCAGCGGCTCGCCCATGAGCGGGTTCACGCTCTCGTAGTACGCGGGCTCCGCGTCAACGCGCGCGTAGGCCTCACGCGGCTGCGACGGCTCGAGAGCGTCGTACGCGTGCGACATCTGCGTGCGCGCGAGCGGCTCGTAACCGGACTGCTGCTGCAGCGGCTCGGACGGCGTCTCCGGGCTGATGTACATCTCACGCGCCTGCAACGGCTGCGCGTCGTGCACCGCGCCACCACCACCGGTCATGCTCACGCCGGACGTCATCGTGGAGTCGCCCGCGTCCACACGGGAGAACGCCACCGGCGCCTGAAGTGCCTCGGCCCGCTGGAACGGCTGCAGCGGCGTCGCCTCCGTGGCCATGCGCTGGTACGTCGGCTGCAACGGCTCTGCGGCTTCACGCGCGTATGCCTGCTGGAACGGCTGCACGGCCTCACGCGCGTACGCCTGCTGCATCGGCTCCGCACGCTGCATCGGCTCCGCACGCTGCATCGGCTGCAACGCCTCAGCGCGCTGGAACGACTGCACCGGCTCCGCGGCGTGCATGGCAGTGCGGGCCTGCATCGTCGGCTGCAACGGCTCAACGGCGTCACGAGCCCGCAGCGCCTGCGTCGGCTGCAACGGCTCCATGGCGTCCCGCGCCCGGACCGCCTGCATCGGCTGGAGCGGCTCGGCGGCGATCCTCTTGGCCGCCATCGTCGGCTGCAGCGGCGCGTTCGGCAGCGTCGCCGCCACCGCTTCGTGCTGCACGGTGCCGATGCGGGCGTTCGCCAGCGTCCCCTGCGCGGTGCTGTCCATCTGCACCGTGCCGACGCGCGCGTTGGGCAGCGTCGCGCTCGCCGTGCCCGTCACGTCAGCGGCGGTCTTGCCGTCGGTGGCACCGGGAGGCGTGTTGCCGCGGGCGCCCATGGCCTCGTCGATCTTGTCGTCGACACCCTTCTGGGCCTTGTAGCCCTCGTAGGTGATCTCGGCGACGTCAGCGGTGTTCTCGAACCGCTCCCAGCCCTTGCTGACCTTCTTCATGATGCCGTCGAGGTCACCGAGGCGCTTCATCTGCCGGCCCAGGGCGGCGACGACGCGCGCCACGCGGGACGCGATGTTCACGCCCAGCGCGACGGCCTTGCCGACCGCGAAGCCGCAGAAGATCGGGATCGAGGCGCCGAACGTCGGGATCATCGCGGCGGCCGCGAGGATGGCGCCACCGATCAGCGAACCGATCAGCTGCGCGATCAGGTCGCGGACGATGTCGCGCAGCACCGTGACGAGCATGCCCATGATCGCGACGATCTTGGCCTTGGTCTCGACGGCGTTCGCGAGGTCGTCGAGCTCGTGGCTCATGTTGTCCATCGACGCCTTGAAGCGCTCGGACGACTGACCGGTCCAGCCGTCGAACGTCGCGAGACCACTCTTGTGGTCCTCCGCGAGCACGCGCAGCTCGGCCGCGCGCGCCTTGTTGGCCTCGACGTTGGCCTGGATCTCCTCCGGGTTGCCCATCAGCTGGTTCAGGGCGTCGCGCAGGAACGACACGTGCTCGATCAGCCAGCCGACACCGGCACCGATGATGCTGCCGAGCGGGTCGATCGCCAGCATCACGGTGGCGGAGGCGGCGCCGATGGCGTTGAACGTGATGTCCAGCGCCTTCTCGGTCTCGCTCTCGGCGTCCTTGCTGATGCCGTCGATCAGGCTGCCGTAGGCCTCGATGAACAGCGAGCCCTTGAGCTTGTTCTCCTCGGTGATGTTCATCCCGGGAGGAGACGGGAGTGGAGTTTCAGGCGCGGTCATCGCTGTTCCTTACCAGGGCTGGTTGTCGTCGTCTTCGGGGTCGTCCGTGCGGGGCTTGCCGCGGACCGGCGCCGGCTGGGGCGCCGCCGCGGGCCGTGCCGCCGCCGGAGCAGGTTCCGGCTCGTCGTCCTCGTCGACCTCGTCGTACTGGTCGTTGGTGTCCTCCGCGACCTCGTCGTCCGGGATCGAGTCGGAGACCATCTGGTAGGCCTCGGTGCCCTCGCCGAGCGGCTTGAAGAGCTCGAGGACCTGCGTGGCCGCCTGCTTCTGCGCCTTGCGGGCCGTCTCCAGGATCAGCGCGGTGAGCCGCGGCCCGCCGAGCTCGACCGCGCGGTGACCCAGCTGCAGGTTCTGCAGACCGCCGTTGGGACCGACCGTCACGGTCACCGAGCCGTCCTGCGACGACACGGTGGCGGAGGCCGCCGCGAAGTTCTCCGTCAGGTCCTCCGACTTCTGCTTCAGGTCGGCCAGCTTGGCCTCGTACTCTTCGACCCACTGGTACGGGTTCGCGGCAGTCACACGGTCCTCCGGCGGCGGTTCAACTAGCGGTCGTTCTGCTTACACGTCGCTGCGCGCGAATCAGTTCACGCGAGCACGGCGTCGATGCGCGTGGCGATGCGGTCGTTGTCGGTCGGCGACACGCTCATCCAGCCGTCCGAGTTGACCATCAGGTAACGGCCCTGGTGCGTGTCGAACCAGTTGATCACCACACCGGACCGCTGGCGGTCCTGGGTGACGCCGAACTGGCCGCCCGCTACGCGGTTCGACGCGAGCTCCTCGAACTGCTTCGCGTCCTGTGCGGACAGACCGGCCTGTTCCAGCGCCTCGCGGTCGTCCACACCGCCCTCGCCGAACAGGTCGTCGGCGTCGGCCGCGCCCTCGGCCTCCTGGATCGCGACAGCGTCCTGAAGGGACTGGACGCGGACGTTCACCGCCGTGCCGGGGCCGGGCACGGCGTCGGGGAGCACCTTCACGATCTCGCGGGCGATCCCGGTCTCCCGGATCTCCAGCAGCCCCACGCGGTCGTCGTCGATGATCGCCAGCGCGGCGCGCTCGCCGTTCGAGACGGCGAGCGCGCGCACGGTGCGGTCGAGACCGGCGACGGCGTCCACGGAGACCTTGTGGTCCGCGAGCAGCCGCAGGAAGTCCTCGAGGCGCTGGTTGTCCACGAGCCCGCGGGACCGCAGCTCGTCCATCGTCTTCGTGACGAGCACACGGCGTTCCTGCTCGGTCGCGCCCTCGTTCGGGACGTCCAGCGGGTAGGGCACTCTGCCCAGCCGCAGGTCGTTCCACAGCACGTCGAACTCGCGCGGCGACAGCAGGAACTCGGGCGTGATCACGAGGATTCGGTCCCCTTCTGCTTCTTGGCCTTGGCGGCGCCGATCACCGACGGGGGCAGGTTCTCACCGGGGACCTCGAACAGGTCGCCGCCCATGATGTAGCTGGCGGAGCGGTGTTCCTTGTCGTCCTCGCCGCGGCCACCGCCGGCGGGAGCGCCACCCATCGGCGCGCCCGCGCCCATGCCGGCACCGGCCGCCGAGGCGCCACCGGGACCCATGCCCATCGGCATGCCGCCGCGGCCCTGGGCCTGGACGCCCGCCGCGCCACCGGACTGCATCGAGCCGCCGCCGGCACCCGCGGTACCACCCGCGACGCCGCCGAAGCCGCCACCGCCGCCGCCCGCACCCATCTGCGGGGAGTACGGCATCGGGCCCTTCATGCCGCCCGCGCCGCCACCGGCACCGCCGCCACCACCACCGGCGCCGCCGCCCGCTCCGCCGGGCCCGGTGTAGCCGGGGGCCGTCGGCGAGTACGGGGCGGGACCACCCTTGACACCCTGCGGCGTGTAGCCGGGGTTCTGCGGGTTGTAGTTCGGGTTCGGCACGTCGCGGCCGACGACCGGGACCTTGGGGACGTTCTGGTTGTTGCCGGTCTTGCCGGGGCCCATCTGCGGCGTGTAGCCGGGACCCATCTGGGGCGTGTAGGTGCTGCTACCGCCACCACCGCCGCTACCGGAGGTGTAGGTGCTGCCGGTGTTCGCGGCCGGGTTGTAACCCGGCGCGGTCGGCGTGTACGCCGCCGCGGTGTTCGTGCTGGTGTTGCCGGGGTTGTAGCCGCCGCCCATCTGAGGCGTGTAGCTACCGCCGCCGCCACCGCCGCCCGCGCCGCCACCGGGACCTGCCGGCGTGTAACCGGGTGCGCTCGGGTTGTAGGCCGCCGCGGCGGGCTGGTTCGCGCCGGGACCCGCGGCACCGCCGCCTCCGCCACCACCGGCGCCGTTCTGCACACCGGTCGCGGCGGGCGCGTCCACCGCGGACTGCGCGCGCATGAGGCCGTCCACGCCACCGGTGAACGTCGCCGCGCCGGACTGCGGCATGGCCATCACCGGTTCCTCGACCTGACCGGTGTTGGGGTTGTACGGCGGCTTGAACGACGGAGTCGACGAGTCGATCTGCCGGGAGTTGTTCTCCATGTCGGTCATCACCGTGACCGCCTGGTCGTGCGCGGCGCGCGACGCGGCGTTGGCGACAGCGATGTCAGCGGACGCGAGCACGAACGCCGGCGTGCCGGGCTGGGAGAGCGCGGCGGCGGCCTTGTTCCAGTCGAATTGGACCGGCTGCGGCATCTGAGCGCGGGCGCTTTCCATGACGCGGCCCTGGTCGGCGACCTTGTTGCCGACCTCGACCGCGGTGCGGGCGGTCTCGTCGACCCAGTCGCCGAGCTTCTTCATCGCCGCGCGGGCGGCATCGGCGGCGCCTCCGGTCCACTTGGACTCACTGGAGGTGATCACCGAGTTGATCGTGCGGGACGCCTCGGTCAGCTCGCTGCCGTACTTGCCCCAGTCGGAGCTGATCTGGCCGGCTTGACCGGGGTCGTTGTTGTTGTGCACCGCGGCGTAGAGCTCTTGGTGCGATCGCGACGCCCAGTTCTGCGGGTCCGTGAGGACCGGGACGTTCTCGACCTCGCTGGGGTCGGTCTCGGGGGGCATGACCGGCTCGCCTCTCGGTTCGGTGGATCAGCTGGCCACGAGATCAGCTGTTACCCATGTGCTTCTTCAGTTCGGCCTGCTGTTCCTGGTCGAGCGCCTCGAAGTTCCCGATCGCCTCCACGATCGAGTTCTTCGTCTGCTCCAGAACCGTGCGGTACGCGGTCATCACACTGACGAACGAGTACTGCTCACCCTCGGCACGATGGGTGAACTTGTCGCGCATCTTGTCCCCGACCGGGTTCGCGCCCAACGCCGTCGGACGCGCGATGCTCGAGTTCGCACGCCCGATCCACGAGTCGACCTGGTCGATCTGGGCCTGCAACTGCTTGCGGAGCTCCTCGCCCGCCTCCGGGTCGATCTGCACCTGACCCGAGGTGACGGTCTCAGCGAGCGGAACGACCTTCTCGTCACCGACGATGTACATGCGGGCAGTATCAGGCCTCTTTTGGCGTATCGCTCACTTTGGGGCGTGCGAGTCACCAATTGAGATCCGCGTTCACAATCCGTTGTCAGGCACCGAAACGGGCCACGACCAGGTGAACGTCGTGTAACGACGTGATCGTTTCCCCAGGTTGTGGGAGCGCTCTCGGGGGGCTGCCCACTCGGGCTTGCGATCTCTGTTCACATCCCTAGAACAGCCCTTGACTCGCGCCTGATGTGACCCAAATCACATAGGGGAATTTCCAGGATTTAGGGCTTTCTTAAGGCGCGGTCACCGGCTGGTTCGGCGTTCACCGGATCGGCTGAATCGGTCGACCCCGAACGAAAAGCGGGCGCACTCGTGAGAGTACGCCCGCGGTGTCCGTTTTGGATCATTCTTGTGCGGTATGACGCACGGAGTTCACCTTCAGGCCAGAACGGCGTCGATCCGCGTCGCGATGCGGTCGTTGTCGGTCGGCGACAGGCTGAGCCACCCGTCGCTTCGCACCATCAGGTAGCGCCCCTGGTGGGTGTCGAACCAGTTGATGACGACGTCCGCCCGGTGCCTGCCGTGCGTGACGCCGAACTGGCCGCCCGCCACCCGGTTGGCCGCCAGCTCGTCCATCTGCTTGGCGTCCTGCGCGGACAGCCCGGCCTTGAGCAGCGCCTCGCGGTCGTCGAGCTCCTCGTCCGCCGCACCCCACGGGTCCTCGGACTCCTCCTCCTGCTCGGCCTCCTGCAGTGCCACGGCCTGTTGGAGCGTCTCCAACCGCACCGACAGCGCACTGCCCGGCCCGGCCACCCCGTCCGGCAGCACGCGCACGATCTCGCGCGCCAACGCCGTGGGCCGGATCTCCGACAGACCCACCTCGTCCCCGTCGATGACGGCCAGCACGCCCTCGCGGTCGGTGGCCGCGGCCAGTGCCCGAACGGTCCGGTCGAGGCCGGCCACGGCGTCCACGGACACCTCGTGGTCGCTCAGCAACCGCATGAGGTCCTCGAGCCGCACGTCGTCGGCGATGCCGCGCCGCCGCAGGCCCTCGATGGTCCTGGACTGCAAGGCTTTGACGTCCTGCTCGGTCGCTCCTTCGCTGGGCACGTCGAGCGGGTACGGCATTCTGCCGAGCCGCAGCGTCTGCCACAGCACCTCGAACTCGCGGGTCGACAGCAAGAACTCGGGCGTGATCACGAGTGCTCGGAACCTTTCTCCTCTGCCTGCTTTGCGCGCAGTATCGAGCAGAATGGGGCAAGCCGTTCCTGATCGGGCGAATACGTACCCGGTCGAGACGAATGTTCACAATCCGTCGCCGCGCCCGGAAACGGGCGACTTCCGGGCGCGCCCGGCCTGCGAGAACGCTTGTTTCCCCAGGAACTGGGAGCGCTCTCAACCCGTGAACCGGAGGGACGGCTTCTAAACGTTCACACGTCTGCGCCCGACAGATCAGACCCCTGGATGTGACCCAAATCACTTAGGCAACCAAAGTTTCGAAAGCTGATGAGTGTAGTGGCTTCAGTGTTGGCTGAAGATAAATCTGGGGTGGTGGCAGGGCACGCGGTCTCCGCGCCGCACCGCTGACAAGCCTCGCTCCGGCTGTCCGCCGAGCTGTCCCGACCCAGCTGCCACGCACGTCTGGCCCCAGTCGCCACCTGCGCCCTGACGCGTCCGCCGCGCACATGGACTGAGTCGCAACCTGCACCCTCACTCGGCCGCCTCAACCGGGTAGCAACCCGCGCCCTCACTCGGCCGCCACGCGCCTCAATCGAGTCGCTACCCGCGTCCCTGACGCCGCCGCCACCCGCACCTCGACCCAGTCGCCACCCGCGTCCTGCCCCCGGCTGCCAGGCGCTCTCGCTCAGCCACCACTCGCGACTCAATCCATCCGCCACTCGCACCTCGCCCCAGCCGCCACCCGCGCCCCAGCCCATCCGCCACCCGCGCCCTCACTCGGCCACCACGCGCCTCAGCCGAGTCGCGACCCGCGCCCCAACCCCCCGTCCTGCCCCCGCCACCGCCCGCGCCCCAGCCCATCCGCCACCCGCGCCCCAGCCCATCCGCCACCCGCCCCCAACTCCAGTCGCGACCCGCGTTCTGCCCCGGTCGCCACGCGCGCTCTCACTCGGCCACCACCCGCGTCCTGCACTCAGCCGCCACCTGCGCCCCTCACTCAACCCCGCCCGCGCCCTCACCCCCTCCCTCCGGCCGCGCGTTGTGCTCGGCGATCGGCACTCTCCGGTGTGAAGATCGGCAGGTGACCGCATCCCCGTGGGCGCCCCTGCGCCGCAGCGCGTTCCGTGCGCTGTGGCTCGCCCAGTTCGCGTCCAACATCGGCACGTGGGCGCAGACCGTCGGCGCCCAGTGGCTCATGGGCGACCTCGGCGGCAGCGCCCTGCAGGTCGCGCTCGTCCAGACCGCCACCACGCTGCCGGTGTTCCTGCTGGTGGTGCCGTCCGGGGCGCTCGGCGACATCCTCGACCGCCGCCAGGTGCTGATCACCGGCCAGGCGTTGATGCTGGCAGGCGCGGGCGGTCTCATGCTGCTGGCGGGCACGGATCGCGCCACGCCGGCGAGCCTGCTGGGGTTGCTCGCCCTGATGGCGATCGGGCAGGCGCTGTCGATGCCGTCGTTCCAGGCCATCCAGCCGGAGCTGGTGTCGCGCGAGGAGATCCCGCAGGCCGCGCTGCTCAACGGCGTCAACATGAACGTCGGCCGCGCCATCGGTCCCGCGCTGGGCGGGTTGCTGATCGCGCTGGCGGGGCCGGAGGCGACGTTCGCGTTCAACACGGTGAGCTTCTTCGGCGTGCTGGTCGTGCTGGCCAGGTGGAAGCGCCCGTCGGACCACCGGCCGCTCGGCACCGAGCACATCACCACCGCCATGCGCACGGGCGCGCGGTACGTGGCGAGCTCGCCGTTGTTCCGGAGGGTGCTCGCCCGGCTCACGTTGTTCATCCTGTTCGGCAGCGGGCTGTGGGCGTTGCTGCCGGCCATCGCGCGCGGGCCGCTGGAACTCGACGCCAGCGGGTACGGCGTGCTGCTCGGCAGCGTCGGCGCGGGCGCGATCGGCGGCGCGTTCGTGGTGCCGAAGTTGTTGCAGCGCATGAGCAAGAACGCCATGGTGCTGCTCGCGACGCTTGTCTACGCGGCCGCGACGAGCACGGCGGTGCTGACGCGCGGCTTCCCGCTGGTGATCGTCGCGATGCTGCTGACCGGCGCCTGCTGGATCGCCACGCTGTCGACGTTCAACGCCAACGCCCAGGTGCTCCTCCCTGCCTGGACCCGCGCCCGCGCACTGGCCTACTACCAGCTCATCCTGATGGGCGGCCAGGCGCTCGGCGCCGTCGTGTGGGGTGCGATCGCGGACGTGTACAGCCTCGAGGTGGCCATGATCGTGCCCGCGGCGGCCATGGTCGTGCTCGCCCTCGCCGCGACCCGCTGGCTGCCGCTGCACGACCGCCCGCTCGACGTCAGCCCGTCCACGTACTGGGAGGAACCGCCGGAGATCGACGACACCGACGCGGGCCCCGTCCTCGTCACGGTGGAGTGGCCGGTCGCGCCGGAGAACGAGGACGCGTTCATCGACGCCATGCAACGCGTCGGCAGGGCCCGCCGCCGCACCGGCGCCACGATGTGGGGCCTCTTCCGCGACACCGAGCAGCCAGAGACGTTCCTGGAGACCTTCACCGTGGCGACCTGGCAGGAGCACCTGCGCCAGCACGTCGAGCGCGGCACGGTCGTGGACCAGCAGAACCAGGAGACCGCCCGTGCGCTGGCCAAGGGACCGGCGCACGTGCGGCACCTGCTGTTCGCGGAACCGACGAAGCCGGACTAGGCGTTGTAGGCCTCGACGGTCACGCGCGGCTGTTCGGACGTGAGGTCGCGCCGGTGCCAGGACAGCGTGACCTCGCGGGTCTCGCCGGGCAGCAGCCACAGGTAGTTGTCGCTGTAGAACGTCGGCAGCACACGGGTGTCCGAGCGCCGGTCGCGCAGACCGATCCGCGTCATGGCCGCCACCACCTCGCCTGTGTTGCGGACCTTGACCCTGAGGGTGCGGCGGTCGCCGTCGCGGCGGGTGGTGCCGACGTCGCTGGAGATCCTGGTGCGGGCCGAGTTCAGGCCCTGGAGGTCGGCCGGGGTCCGGTAGCGACAGTAGGTGTTCTCGGAGAGCAGGCGGTCGCCGTCGAACAGGCGCAGCCGCACCAGGTGCAGCGGTGAGTCGTGCGGGGTGACGGTGAACAGGTCGGCCTTCGCGGACGGGCCCGCCTCCACGTCGGCCTGCTGGGTGCTCAGGACCTCGCCGGTCAGCGCGTGCACCGTTGCTTCGGCGCGACCTCGCAGCGCGACCGCGGTGTGGTTGAGGACTGTGACCCGCCAACTGTCCAAAGAGGCCTGGACGTGGTGGGGTTCGCAGGCCTTGCGGGCGCCGAAGTACGTGCCGTTGACGTCCATGTCGTAGTCGTAGGTCTGCCAGACGGTGGAGTGCCATGCGGGGTGTGACATCCACAGCAGCAGGGCGGAGGCGTCGTCCCAGAGGTTGGCGTTCCAGGCCTCGAACATCGCGCGCATGTTCTCGTAGTTCACGAACTGCGCCTTGCGGCTGAACTCCTCCATGTCCTCCGACTCGCCCAGGCGGGCGTCGATGGCGGCCTGGTAGAGCTGCGGGCGCTGGTTGCCGTTGGTGCACCAGTCGTGGGCGTACCAGACGTCGCCGATGGGCCACGACGGTTCGTCGCCGACGAGGTTGCGCATGGTCTCGGCGACGGGGACGGTCGGCATGCCGATCTCGGTGTGGAAGCCGAAGTTGGAGGTGTCGTAGGTGGTGGGGTCGAAGTACTTCGCGGGTTCGACCCAGTGGTACGGGCCGTGGCCGGAGACGCTGCCGTCGGCCGAGTGGCTCTGGTAATAGACGTCGGTGTGCTGCTCGGTGACGACCTTGCGCAGGCCCGCGTCGGTGTTGGGCGGCGGGGAGGCCTCGTTGGCGCCGCACCACACGACGATGCTCGGGTGGTGGCGGTAGCGCGTGACGGTGTCGAGGGCGGTTTCGAGGTAGTCCGGGATGTCGTCGGGGAAGTAGCCGACGACCCAGAAGTCGTTCCACACCAGGATGCCGTGGCGGTCGCACGCCTCGAAGAACTCGTCGCGGTTGCTGCTGCCGATCCAGTTGCGGATCATCGTGAAGTTCATGTCGCGGTGCAGCCGGATGACGTTGTCCACGCGCTCGGCCGGCATGCGGCGCAGCAGTTCGTCGAAGCCCCAGTTGCCGCCGCGGCAGAAGATCGGCACGCCGTTCACGCGGATCTTCAACGGCCTCGGCGCGTTGCTGACCGTCTTGGCGTCACGCCACGTCTGGCCGTCGTCGGAGAGCTGCACCTTGTAGCGCAACGCGTAGGCGCGTTCCCACGAGATGACGACCTGGCTGAACGTCTGCGTGCTGCCGAGGTCGACCTGGATCCACTCGCCGTCGCGGTACTCCGACGCCCAGCGCGTGCCGGAATCGCCGTCGACGGCGTTGCCGGCGGGGTTCCCCTCGTGGTCCTGGGAGGAGGCGGTGGCGGTTTTGCCGCGCGCGAGGTCTGTGCCGTTGGAGCGGACTTCCAGCGACCACAGCGAGGTGCCCCAGCCGGTGGCGCGGCGTTCGGTGAGGATGCGGACGTGGCGTGCGGCCTGGGTGCCGAGGTCGACGGTCTGGGTGACGGCGTTGCCGCCGGGCGGGAACTCGATCGGCACCTCGTGTTCGCAGGTGAACTCGCGGATGCCGAAGTGGGTGGTGCGCTTGTCGCTCTCGGCGCCGTCGGTGACGACCACGAGCGTCAGGTCGTGCAGGTTCGGGTCGCCGTAGCCGTTGGGCCACCACAGTTCCGGGTCGGTCATCCGGTGCGTGCCGAGGGCGACCTCGGTGGTGCCCGGCGCGAGCGTGACGGCCTTGGCGAGCTTCACGCCGTCGAACGCCGCCTGCACCGTGACGGGCAGCGCGGTGGTGCCGGTGTTGGTGACGGGCACGCTGATCGCGATGTCCGCCGTCTTGTGGTCAGGGGACAACGTTGTCACGACCCGCGTGTCGCCCAGGGTGGCGGTGCCGGTGGCGCGCAGGCGGACGTGGTCCCAGATGCCGGTGCCGCGGTCGCGGACGGCGGGCATCCAGTCCCAGCCGGAGATGCACAGGTAGGTGGGGGAGTCGAGGTAGAGCCGGCCGGAGTTCGGGAACGCGCCGCCGTCGCTGCCCTTGTCGGTCGGGCTGCCCGGATGCCGCATCGGGTTGAGCCGGAGGGCCAAGACCTGATCCTCGTCCTGGAGCGCCGCGGTGATGTCGAAAGCGCCGCGCACGAACGGGTTGGTGACATCACCGATCTTGGTGCCGTTGAGCCAGATCTCGGCGTGCTGCATGACGCCGTCGAGCTCCAGCCACACCTTGCGGTTCCTGAAGCCCTTCGGCAGTGCGAACGCGCGGCGGTACCACCAGGAGTGCCTCGACAACGCCTCCGGGATCGTCATGTTGTGCATGGCGGCGGCCGGGTCGGGCAGGTGGCCCTGGTCGACGAGCGACGTCAGGACCGTGCCGGGGACCGTCGCGTCGAGCCACCTCGCCGTGTCGACGCCCGGTTTGGCGAGCTCGGCGCCATCGGTGGTGCCGGCGAAGTCGTCCATCGTGAGGTGCCAGCCGCTGTCGAGCTCGGCCGTGTTGTCCGGGCCCGGCTTGAGCGCCGGAACCTCGGCGTCGCTGCGCCAGTCGGTCCAGCCTTGGGCCTCCGGCTGCCTGCCGGTGCCGTAGACCTGGAAACCGTTGAGGCCCAACGGGTTGCCGTTCGACGGGCGGCTCATGGACAGTTTCACGTACCGCGCGGTGACCGGCTTTTCCAGCTGGACGCGGGTTTCCGCGCCCCGGCCGTCATCCGTGCGGTGGACCTCGCGCCAGGTCTTGGCGTCCGTGCTGACCTCGATGACGTACGAGAGCGCGGCGGCGGAGAGGATCTCGACGCCGGTGGTGTCGTTGCGCGGCTGGTAACCGGGCGCGGGCACGAACGTCGGGTCGCCCAGCTCCGCCTCGAAGACCAGCGCGAACGCCTCGACCTCGCAGGTGGCCTGCAGATCGACGGTGACCTGCTGCGGCTCGCCGTTCGCCGCCCGCCAGCCGGACCCGCGCACCCCGACCTGCTGCAGCCCGTCCGTGACGAACCGCGGCGGCGTGGCGGCGTAGGCGGTGGACGAGGCCTGGACGGGCCGGTTGCGCGCGAGGTCGGTCACCTCGGGGGCTGCCTTCTGCTGGTCGGCGGACGCGGGAGGGGTCAGGGCGGCGCTCGCCACCAGGCCGGCGTTGGCGTCGAGGAAGGCGCGGCGCGAAAGGTCGTGCGACATCGGCTCTCCATGCGGATCAGGCGCCCGCCATCCACCCTCGGGGGTGTCTCGATGCGCGGTCAAGAGGACAAGCAGGACAGGCTGACAAGGTTGTCGTGAACGCTCCCATAGCAGCGCGCTATGTGCGGAAGGGATGCTCGCGGGTTCGGGGCCGGTGTGACGCTCTGGGGCACCTCGAACCCTGCGGAGGACACCCCGATGAGATCACTCGCGTTAGTGGTGGCGCTGCTGGCCGGGCTGGTGATGCCGGCGCACGCGGACGCGGCTCCGGCTGGCGGCTCACGAGACGATACGTATCGTCTCGTCGGTGGTCAGGCGGGCAGCGCGCCTGGCGATAAACGAGACGATACGTATCGTCTCGCCGCCGATCAGCCGAGCAGCACGCCTGGCGGCAAACGAGACGATACGTATCGTCTCGCCGCCGGTCAGCCGGCCAGCCCCTTGCTGCCGCCCGCCGTCGCCAGGAACCTGCACCCCGGCGACACCCCCGACTCCACCATCTACACCGCCGCTGCCACCGACTACCCGGCCGAGCTGCGGGCGTTGGTGCGCGTGCTCGACAACTACACGCCCTCCGACGACGCCGCCGTGCACGCCGGAATGCTCCTTCTCTACTACGGCCACAGCTATCCGGAGTTCCTCACGGCCGTACGCGCCGACCCGGAGATCCTGCGCGCGTTGTGGCGGTTCGTCGTACGCCACCAGGACCTCTTCGGCACCGACCGCCAGTACCAGGTCCAGAACGCCACCCGTGAGCTCGGGAGGTTCCTGCAGTACAACGACATCGCTCTGCGCGTGCGCCCGCTGCTCGCGGACCTGGCGTCGCGCGGGGACGTCGTCGGCCGCCTCGCCCCGCTGTGGGTGGGCGTCGCGGAGATGGTGGACTGGTACGACAAGGCCAACTGCCGCCGGTACGGCACGTGTGACTTCCGCGCGCAGATCGACCGGCGCGTGCTCACCGTCCGGCACACGTGCAGCACGTCGTTGAAGATCCGCGCGCAGCAGCTGACCCGCACGCAGCTACGGCAGACCTGCACGTCGTTGGCCAACCAGGACGCGGCGTTCCATCGTGTCGTGCGTGACTCTGGGCCCGTGGCGGGTGACAACAACACGTCGCTCGAAGTCGTCGTTTTCAACACCAGCAACGACTACCGGACGTACGCGGGCGTGCTGTTCGACATCTCCACCAACAACGGCGGCATGTACCTCGAAGGCGACCCGGCGCTGAACCAGGCGCGGTTCATCGCGCACGAGGCCGACTGGCTGCCCACGTTCGCCATTTGGAACCTCAACCACGAGTACACCCACTACCTCGACGGCCGGTTCGACATGCACGGCGACTTCGAGGAGAACATGACCACGCCGACCGTGTGGTGGATCGAGGGGTTCGCCGAGTACCTGTCGTACAGCTACCGGGGCGAGGTCTACACCGACGCGTTGGCTGAGGCGAAGAAGAAGACGTACGCGCTGAGCACCCTGTTCGACACCACCTACGACCATGACTCCACGAGGGTTTACAACTGGGGTTATCTGGCCGCGCGGTACCTGGTGGAGAAGCACCCGGAGGACGTCGCGGCGGTGCTCGCGGACTACCGGGTGGGGGACTGGGCCGGTGCGCGGGACCACCTGGGCAGGGTGATCGGGTCCAGGTACGACGGCGACTGGTACGGCTGGCTCGGCACGCTGGGCTCGCCCGCTTCAGTCCGCTGAGGTGAGCGCCGCCCCTCGTTCCTCCCACCACGGCCGGAACACCGGGCTCGCCATCGCCTGCTCCGCATAGGCCCCGAGCACCTCGGCGAACACGCGGCTGGCCTGACGGAAGGTCAGCCGCTCCCGCCGCCACGCGAACACCAGCCGCATCCGCATCGGCGCCCCCGCCAGCGGCCGCACCGCCACCCCCGGACCACCCTGCGACGTCGGCTCCACCAGCTGCACGGCCTTGCCCGCCGCGATCAGCTGACGCCCGGCGCCGCTCGGCATCTCGAACCGGATCCTCGGCACGAACCCCACCGCCCGGCACGCCGCCCGCAACGCCGTCAACGACCCGTCCTCGGCACCGGGCGGCCCCACCCACGACTCGCCGGCCAGGTCGGCCAACGAGATCTCCGGCTGCGAAGCAAGCCGGTGACCAGCGGGAATCGCGATGTACACCGGCACCCACGGCACCACGACCCGTTGCGCCACCCCGCGCGGCAGGCCGAGGTCGCCCTCCTCGTCCACCGCGATCACCGCCGCGTCGAGGTGACCGTTCGCCAACGCCAGGGCCAAGCCCGTCGAGGAGGGGTCGACCACCAGCGTGATGTCGTCCAGCACCTGTTCCAGGCGCGTGTACAACGGGCCTACGCACTCCATGTGCACCGAGCCGAGACGAGACGGGCCGTCTCGTTGGACCATGTCCGAGCCGAACGCGTCCAGCTCCACCAGCAGCAACCGGGCCCGCTGCAACATCTGCGCACCCAGCGCGGTAGGAAGGGCACCGGCGCGGCCGCGGTCGAACAGACGGCCTCCGACCAGGCGTTCCACCCGTTGCAGCAGGGTGGTCAGGGACGGCTGGGAGATGCCGAGCTGGGTGGCCGCGCGCGACAACGAGCCCGCGTCGCCGATGGCGCAGATCGCCCGCAGGTGCCGGATCTCCAGTTCCATAGCCTGAGGCTATCCCCGATCCGGATTGGCGGGACCCCGCCGGTAGCGGGGAGGGTGGCAGGAAGGACCACTCTGGGAGGAACCCGAATTGGCTCGGACACGCCGCGACATGGCGAAACTGGTGGACGCGGACGGATTCCGCACCTACATCCGCGACGGCTGGGGTGACTGGGACAGCGCGATCGACCTGCCCAAGGGCACGGCCGAGGCGGCGGCGGCCCACCGCGCCAGGCTCACGGCGGCGCTGCCCGGCAAGCGCATCGCGCTCGCGGCGGGACGGGCGCACGTCCGGTCCAACGACACGTTCCACGAGTTCCGCGCCGACAGCGACTTCGTCTGGCTGACCGGCTGCCAGGTCGAGGGCGCGGTGCTGGTCCTCACCGACGACGACGCCACGCTGTTCGTGCCGGTCCCGAGCGAGACCCACAGCGTCGACTTCTTCGGCGACGCCGACCGCAGCCCGTTCTGGATCGGCGCGGCGGCCGGCCCCAAGGAGTGGGGCGCGGCGCTCGGCATCACCGCGCGTCCCCTCGAAGACCTCGCGAACGCCCTGCGCGGCCGGCACCCGCAGACGCTCACGGCCAGCGGCCTCGACCCGCTGCTCGACGCCCTGACCGGAAGCCACAGCGACGAGCTCCGCACCACGCTCGCCGAGCTGCGCCGCGTCAAGGACGACTGGGAGATCGACCAGCTCCGCCAGGCCGTCGACGCGAGCGTCAAGGGCTTCGCCGACGTCGCCATGGAGCTCGGCCAGGCCGTGCGCGGCGGGGGAGAGCGCTGGCTGCAGGGCACGTTCGACCGCAGGGCCCGCACCGAGGGCAACGGCCCCGGCTACACCTCGATCGTCGCCGCGGGCCACCACGCCCCGGTGCTGCACTGGACGCGCAACGACGGCCGCGTGAACGACGCCGACCTGCTCCTGCTCGACGCCGGCGTCGAGATGAACTCCCTCTACACCGCCGACGTCACCCGCACGTTCCCGGTCAGCGGCGAGTTCAGCGCACCCCAGCGCCAGGTGTACGACCTCGTGCACCGCTCGCACGTCGCCGCGCTCGCGGAAGTCCGGCCGGGCAACGACTACAGCGCCTTCCACCACACCGCCATGCGCGTGCTCGCCGAGGGCCTGCACGACTGGGGCCTGCTGCCGGTGAGCGTCGACAAGGCGCTCGACCCGGCGGGCCAGCACCACCGCCGCTACATCGTCTGCGGCACCGGCCACTTCCTCGGCCTCGACGTGCACGACTGCGCCGACGCCCGCCAGGAGACCTACCAGCAGGGCATCCTCGAACGCGGCATGGCGCTCACCGTCGAGCCGGGCCTGTACTTCCACCCGAACGACGAGACGCTGCCGCCCGAGCTGCGCGGCATCGGCGTGCGCATCGAGGACGACCTGGTCGTCACGAGCACCGGCGCGGACGTCCTGTCGGACGCGCTGCCGATCGAGGCCGACGACGTCGCCGCCTGGGTCCGCAAGCAGCGTTCCTAAGTGGACGGACTGGAGCGGGCCCACGCGAACGTGAGTTCCACGGCCCGCTTCCAGTTCGCGTACTCGGTCTCGCGGTACCGGGCGTCCATCGCCGGGTTCCACCGCGCGGCCAGGTGCCAGTTGCGCCGCAGCCCCTCCAGGTCCGGCCAGTACCCGGCGGCCAGCCCCGCGGCGTAGGCGGCGCCCAGAGACACCGTCTCCGCCACCAGCGGCCGTTGCACCGGGATGTCCAGCACGTCCGCGATGAACTGCATCAGCAGGTGGTCCGCGGTCATCCCGCCGTCCACCTTCAGCACCGGCGTCGGCGCCCCGAGGTCGGCGTTCATCGCGTCCACGACCTCGCGCGTCTGCCAGCCCGTCGCCTCCAGCACGGCCCGCGCCAGGTGTCCCTTGTTGATGTACGACGTGAGCCCGACGACGAGCCCGCGCGCCTGCGCGAGCCAGTGCGGCGCGAAGAGCCCCGAGAACGCCGGAACGATGTAGCAGCCGCCGTTGTCCTTGACCGTGCGCGCCAGCGTCTCGATCTCCGGCGCCGAGTGGATCAGCCCGAGGTTGTCGCGGAACCACTGCACCAGCGACCCGGCCACCGCGATCGAGCCCTCCAGCGCGTACGCGGGCTCTCCGCCGATCTGGTAGCCGATCGTCGTCAGCAGCCCGTGCTTCGACCGCACCAGCTCGGTCCCGGTGTTCATCAACAGGAACCCGCCGGTGCCGTACGTGCCCTTGATCGATCCCTTCTCGAAGCAGGTCTGCCCGAACAACGCCGCGTGCTGGTCGCCGAGGGCGGCCGCGATCGAGATCCCGGGCACCACCCGCGTCGTCACGCCGCTGATCTCGGTCGAGGGGCGGATCTCCGGCAGCATCGAGGCGGGCACGCCGAAGAACTCCAGCAGCATCGGATCCCATTGCCGCGTCGAGAGGTTCATCAGCATCGTCCGCGACGCGTTGGTCACGTCCGTCACGTGCAGACCGCCGGACACGCCCCCGGTCAGGTTCCAGATCAGCCAGGTGTCCATCGTGCCGAACAGGACGTCACCGCGGCCGGCCTTCTCGCGCAGACCGGGCGTGTTGTCGAGCATCCACCGCAACGAGGGCGCCGAGAAGTAGGTCGCCAGCGGCAGGCCGCACCGCTCGCGCACCTCCTCGATGCCGGGCTGTTCCCCAAGGCGCGCAACGAGTTCCTCGGTCCGGATGTCCTCCCAGACGATCGCGCGCCCGATCGGGACACCCGTGTGCCGGTCCCACAGCACGAACGTCTCGCGCTGGTTCGTGATGCCCATCGCGACGACCTGCTCGGCCGTGATCCCCGCCTGCCGCAACGCCTGCGGCACGATCCGGTCGACGTTGCGCCAGATCTCCACGGCGTCCTGCTCCACCCAGCCCGGCCGCGGGTGGTACTGCCGGTGCTCGCGCTGCGCGACCGCGACGAGGCGGGCGTTCTGGTCGAACACGATGCAGCGCGTCGACGTCGTGCCCTGGTCGATCGCCATTACGAACCGTTGCACGGCGAGCCCTTCAGTTCTCGTCGACGAGGGACGTGGTGACGGACTCCGCCGCCTGGACGACCTGCCGCACCAGGGTCGCACGAGGACGGCCCGTGGAGTCGCACAGCCGGTCGGCGGCGCCCGAGATGCCGATCGCGCCGACCACCAGGCCGCCGGGGATGCGGATCGGCGCGGCGATGCTCGCCTCGCCCGGCATGTACTCCTCGGCCTCGCCCGCCCAGCCCTGGGAACGCACCTCGGTCAGCACCCGCTCCAGCATCTGCGTGCGGGTGATCGTCCTGCGCGTCAACGAGGTGAGCTCCCGCCGGCGTGCGGCCGCCGACAGGTCCGGGTCGTAGGCGAGCAGCACCTTGCCGAGCGCCGTCGCGTGCAACGGCAGCATGGCGCCGATGCCGAGGGTTTGCACGGAGTCATCGGGACGGAACACGTGGTGCACGACGAGCACGGCGCCGTCGTGGTGCATCCCGATCCTGACCTCCTGGCCCGACCGCGCGGCGAGCGTGTCGGCCCAGTTGATCGATCGAGAACGCAGTTCGTTGGCGTCGAGGTAGGACGTTCCCAGGTGCAGCAGCGCCGCGCCGAGGCGGTAACGGCCGGTCGTCTGGTCCTGCTCGACGAACTCGACCCGTTGCAGCGTGCGGAGAATCCCGTGCGCGGTGCCGCGCGCCAGACCGAGCGAGTCCGCTATCTCCGTGAGACCGTGATGGCCGGAGCCACGCGCGAGCAGCCGCAGGACGGCGGCGGCGCGTTCGATCGACTGGATGGGTCCGGGCACGTCAGAAACGTAATTGAGACGACCCGTGTCGGCAATGTCGAACAGCTACGACGCTCATCACCGCACGAAACGGGCCTGAAACGCCTTGTCTGCGCGCAGCGTGACCGATCAGTCACGCGATCGAGGGCCACGGGTGTCGACATTGTCGAAACACACCTGTTGAACACCTGTTCAGACGCTCTTACGTTCCGCTCAATCACCACGGGGTGATCAGCCGTTCAGAGTCGAATGGGAGGCCAGCGTGGGTCTCGGGTCAGTGTTCCTCAGCGAGGTGCTCGGTACGGCCATCTTGCTGTTGATGGGTGCGGGCGTGGTGGCCAACGTGCTGCTCGCCAAGTCGAAGGGTTTCGACGGCGGTTGGCTGTTGATCAACTTCGGCTGGGGTCTCGGTGTCTTCGCCGGTGTGTACGTCGCCTTCAAGTCGGGCGCGCACCTCAACCCGGCGGTGACGATCGGCATCCTCACCAGCGGTGCGGCCGAGTACGCCCCTGGTGTTCCCGTCGGCTTCGGCTCGACGCTCGTCTACTTCGCCGGTGAGATGCTCGGTGCGTTCCTCGGCGCCGTGGTCGCGTGGCTCGCCTACAAGCCGCACTTCGAGGAGACCAACGACCACGGTCTCAAGCTGGCCGTCTTCTCCACCGGCCCGGCGATCCGCAGCTACGTCTGGAACCTGGTGTGCGAGATCATCGGCACCTTCGTCCTCGTCTTCGTGGTCCTCGCGTTCGCCAAGACCCCGTCGCAGCTCGGCCCGCTGGCCGTGGCGCTGCTCGTCGTTGGCATCGGCGCCTCCCTCGGCGGCCCGACCGGCTACGCGATCAACCCGGCCCGTGACCTCGGCCCGCGCATCGCGCACGCCGTGCTCCCCATGGCGTACAAGGGCAGCGAGGGCGAGGAGATCGGCAAGAAGGACTCCGACTGGAGTTACGCCTGGGTGCCCGTCGTCGGCCCGATCATCGGCGGCGCGCTCGCCGGTGTGATCGCCTCCATCGCGTTCTGACCCTCCGGAAAGGACTTCTTCGATGTCGCAGTACGTTCTCGCCGTCGACCAGGGCACGACCAGCACGCGGGCGATCATCTTCGACCACAGCGGCTCCATCGTCGCCGTGGGGCAGAAGGAGCACGAGCAGATCTTCCCGCGCGCCGGCTGGGTCGAGCACAACCCGGTGGAGATCTCCGAGAACACCCGGTTCGTGATCGGTCAGGCGCTCGCGAAGGCCGACCTCAACACCGGCGACCTCGCCGCCGTGGGCATCACCAACCAGCGCGAGACCGCGGTGGTGTGGGACAAGAACACCGGCGAACCCGTCTACAACGCCATCGTCTGGCAGGACACCCGCACCCAGGCGATCGTGGACGAGCTCGGCGCGCTCGGTGGCGGCGCCGACCGCTACAAGGCGAAGGTCGGCCTGCCGCTGGCGACCTACTTCTCCGGCCCCAAGATCCGCTGGATCCTCGACAACGTCGAGGGCGCCCGCGAACGGGCCGAGGCGGGCGACCTGCTGTTCGGCAACACCGACACGTGGACGCTGTGGAACCTCACCGGCGGCCCCAACGGCGGTGTGCACGCCACGGACGTCACCAACGCGTCGCGGACCATGCTGATGGACCTCGACACGCTCCAGTGGGACGCCGAGATCGCGGGCGAGATGGGCATCCCGGTGTCCATGCTGCCGGAGATCCGGTCGTCTTCGGAGGTGTACGGCAACGGTGGCCCCGGCGGGGTGCTGAAGGGCGTGCCGATCGCGGGCATCCTCGGCGACCAGCAGGCGGCGACGTTCGGCCAGGCCTGCTACGAGCCCGGCACCGCCAAGAACACCTACGGCACCGGCAACTTCATGCTCCTGAACACGGGCACGGAGAAGGTCGCCTCGAAGAACGGTCTACTCACGACCGTCTGCTACAAGATCGGCGACGAGGCCCCCGTCTACGCGCTGGAAGGCTCCATCGCCGTCACGGGCTCGCTGGTGCAGTGGCTGCGCGACAACCTCGGCATCATCGGCTCTGCGCCGGAGATCGAGACGCTCGCCGCGTCCGTCGAGGACAACGGCGGCGCGTACTTCGTGCCCGCGTTCTCCGGTCTGTTCGCGCCGTACTGGCGTGCGGATGCGCGCGGTGCGGTCGTCGGCCTGACCCGGTTCGTCAACAAGGGCCACCTGGCGCGGGCCGTGCTGGAGGCGACGGCGTTCCAGACCCGCGAGGTCCTCGACGCCATGAACGCCGACTCGGGCGTGCCGCTGACCGAGCTCAAGGTCGACGGCGGCATGGTCGCCAACGAGCTGCTCATGCAGTTCCAGGCGGACGTGCTCGACGTGCCCGTCGTGCGCCCGGTCGTCGCCGAGACGACCGCGCTCGGTGCCGCGTACGCCGCCGGTCTGGCCGTCGGCTACTGGTCGGGGCTCGACGAGCTGCGCGCCAACTGGGCCGAGGACAAGCGCTGGACGCCCGAGGCGGACGCCGACGAGCGCGAGCGCCAGTACCGCAACTGGAAGAAGGCCGTCACCAAGTCGTTCGACTGGGTCGACGACGACGTCCGCTAGCCCGTTTCTCCTGAGGAGCTGAAGTTGTTCGCGAGGCTGGATCCGGCTCGGCGTGCCCAGGCCCTGGAGGAGTTGGGCGGCACGGAGTTCGACGTACTAGTCGTCGGAGGTGGTGTGGTCGGCGCGGGCGCTGCATTGGACGCGGCGTCGCGCGGCCTCTCCGTGGCGCTGGTCGAGGCCGACGACTGGGCGGCGGGCACGTCGAGCCGGTCCAGCAAGCTCGTCCACGGCGGGCTGCGGTACCTGGAGCAGCTGGAGTTCAAGCTGGTCCGGGAGGCTCTGAAGGAACGCGGTTTGTTGCTGCGCCGGCTCGCACCGCACCTGGTGCGGCCGGTGCCGTTCCTCTTCCCGTTGAAGAAGCAGTGGGAACGCGCGTACGTCGGCGCGGGCGTGATGTTGTACGACTCGATCGGCGGCGCCGGTGCCGTGCCGATGCACCGGCACCTCTCTCGTCGGAAGATGGCCTCCGTTGGGCCGTCCATCGACTCTTCCGCTTTCGCGGGCGCGATTCGGTACTACGACGCGCAGATGGACGACGCACGGCTCGTGACGACTCTTGTGCGCACAGCGGCTCAGCACGGCGCCACGGTCGTGTCACGGGCACGGGTGACGTCGTTGCTGCGCACCGATGGCCGGGTGTCCGGTGCTTCGGTTCGTGACGAGCTTTCCGGCGTGACGCACGTGGTGCGCGCACGTCGCGTGATCAGCGCTACCGGCGTGTGGACCGACTCGCTGAACTCGATGTCGCCTGGGACGCCACCGTTCCACGTGCGGATGTCCAAGGGCGTGCACGTGCTGGTGGAGCGGTCGAAGATCCAGCTCGACGGCGGGTTGATCACGCAGACCGAGAAGTCGGTGCTGTTCGTGATCCCCTGGGGCGCCTACTGGATCATCGGCACGACCGACACGCCGTACTCCGGTGCGCCGGAGGACGTTTCGGCCACTGCCGCGGACGTCTCCTACATCCTCGACCACGTGAACGCCGTGCTGCGGACGCCGTTGTCGGCCGACGACGTGGTCGGCACGTACGCCGGGCTGCGGCCGTTGCTCGCCGGGGCGTCCAGCGACACGTCGAAGCTCTCGCGCGAGCACGCGGTGGCTCAGCCGGAGCCGGGGTTCTTCGTGATCGCCGGCGGCAAGTACACGACCTACCGCGTGATGGCCGCCGACGTCGTGAACGCCGCCGTCGCCGGGCTGGGGCGCGCGGTGGCGCCGTCGCTGACCGCCCGGCTGCCGTTGTGCGGCGCGGTCGGGTTCCAAGAGCTGTGGGCGGACCGGACTCGGATCGCTGCGGAGTCCGGTCTGTCCACGTCCACTGTGGAGCGTCTGCTGCGCCGCTACGGCTCGGCCGTGTCGGACGTGCTGGCGTTGATCGCGCAGGACCCGTCCCTGGGGGAGCCCGTCGCCGGGTACCTGGCGGCGGAGATCGTGTACGCGGTGACGCACGAGGGCGCGCTGGGGCTGGAGGACGTGCTGGCCCGGCGCACCCGGATCTCGATGGAGCACCTGGACTTCGGTGCTTCGGTGGCCACCGAGGTCGCCGCGTTGATCGCCGGGCCGCTTGGGTGGTCCTCGGCGGAGCGGGATGCTGCTGTAGAGGCTTATCGGGCTGACACTGAGTTGGCGGCGAGATGAGATGGACAGCGCTGAGCTGATCGAGAGGTTGCGGCGGGAGGGCGGTTTCCGGCTGCTCCCGCTGCTGGGGAACACCGGGCAGGTCGCAGGGGTGCACCTGGCCCGGTTCCTCCCCGGTGGCCACCTCGACGTGATCCAGGCGTGGGACGAGAGATGGGCCGTCTGGGCGCGGATGCCCGACGTGGTGGACCCGGCCGCGCCGTTCGCGGGCCCGGCCGGGGGAGTGGTGCGCAGCGGCCCGCTGACGAGGGTGGCGGCTCCGCTGCTGCCGTTGCAGGCGGGGACGCTCGGGCGCTGAAGCCCAGCACCGTGGTGCAACCTCGGCACGCGCGGGCTCAACATGTCCACGCGCACCGGTGGGGGTGCCGAGATGTTGTTGTGGGTCAAAGTTCTCTGCGACTTGGATGGTCCGCCGCTAACGAACCAGCGAGCGGATCGGGGTGGGGCCGCGGTACTCGGCGAGCTTGCGCCGCGTCCGGGTCTCGTCCAGGGCGATCTCGTCGAGCAGGTCGAAGAGCCCGCGGGCGCGGGCGACGGAGGTCTCGCCCTGGGCGAAGACCTTGGCCAGGCCCGATTCCGCGTAGACCAGCGGCGCGACCTTCTCGAACTCGAACAGCGTGCACGCCGACTGGAACGCCGCCGTGCTCGCCTCCTCCGGCACGACGCGGATGACGGACGAGTTCGCGAGCAGCCACACGTACTGCTCCTCCATCACCTGCTCGGTGCCGAGCCGCATCCGCAGCGCGAGCTCGTGCAGGTAGAACACGCACTTCGGGCCGTTGGGGCGGCGCACGACCGCCTGCCGGTCCAGGTCCTCGGCCGGGTGTCCCGTCGTGGCCTGCAGGGCGCGGGCGTAGTTCGGCGTCTGCAGCAGGCTGTTCACGCTGAGGACGTCGTAGGCCGTGATGGACGTGGCGGAGGCCTCGGTCATCGCGAGGGTGCGCGCGTTGCCGGGCTGCTGCGCGAGGTACGGGTCGAAGGCGTTGTGGTAGCGGCGGAGGAAGTCCTCGAAGAAGTCGATGTCCTTGCCGCACGCGGTGAGGTACTGGGCGAGGTCGAGGTCGCTGCCCTTGATCTTGCCGTGCTCGAGGTTGGAGACCTTGCTCGGGTCCCAGCCGAGCTGCTGCGCCATCGCGCGGCCCCGCAGGCCGGTGAACCGCTGCCGGAGGCGGCGCAGTTCGTCGCCCAGGTCCCTGCTGTAGGCGGTGGAGTTCGTCGCTGTCACGACCTCGAACGTATGGGTTGGAACGACTCCATGATACGTGCTCGTTCGGGTGAAAACTCTTGGCTCTTGATCGCGTCGCTAGGGTGTTGGTTGTGGCCGCCGCCCGAGATGTTGGACTTGTTCCAACGGAAGGGAAACGTGATGAAGCGGCCCTGGTTCCCCGCTCTTCTCGCCGTGTTGCTGGCCCTGGTCTTCGTCCAGCCGGCGTCCGCTCAGGCGACGCCGCGGTCGGCGATCTTCGGTGGTGGCCCGTTCTACGCCGACGGCCAAGCCGTGATGGACACCCTGCGCTCGTCCGGGTTCACGACCGTGATCCTGTGGAGCGTCCACGTGCACCCCAACGGCGATCTCTACCTCAACGACAAGCTGATCGTGCAGAACGGCCGCTACGTCGGTGACGCCGGCTGGCCCGCGCGGCTGCGCACGCTGAAGCAGGCGCCGACGTCGGTGAACCGCATCGAGGTGTCGGTGGGGTCGTGGGGCGTGCGCGACTGGGAGAACATCGCGGCGCTGATCAGCTCGGGCGGCACCGGGCCGTCGTCGATCCTGTACCGCAACTTCCAGGCGTTGCGCACCGCCACGGGTGCCGACGCGATCAACAACGACGACGAGTCGTTCTACCAGGTGGCCCCGACCGCGGCGTTCGCGCGCATGGCGCAGGGCCTCGGCTATGCGAAGTTCACGTTCGCGCCGTACACGAACCAGTCGTTCTGGGCGAGCCTCAAGTCGAACCTCGGCTCGCTGGTGGACCGCGTCTACCTGCAGGGCTACGCGGGCGGCGCGGGCAACAACCCCGCGACCTGGAACCGCGCGCTGGGCATGACCGTCGACCCCGGCCTGTGGAGCAAGCACGGCAGCGGGTGCAGCGCCGGCGACTCACCGGCGACCGTCGAGAGCAAGATGAGGTCCTGGAAGACCTCGGCGGGCATTACCGGCGGCTTCATGTGGCTGTACGACGACATGAAGGCGTGCAGCGCCCAAGGCAACGCGGCGGCCTACGCGCGCGCCATCAACAACGGCGTGCGGTAGTGCTTTAGTCGAGCAGCTTGCGCAGTTCGGCCTCGAAGTCGACGTAGTCGTTCTCGCAACCGGGGGCGACTACGTCGTACGTGGAGTTCAGGAACTCCTGCAGCTCCGACGACTGCACGTGGAACACCGCGTGCGACACGTCGGACCGCAGCTCGAGCACGGCGGTGGTGGAGTTGTGCGGCCGCAACCGCACGTCGCCCGCACCACTGGTGGTGATCAGGCCGTCGGCGAGCAGGTCCCTGCTCACCAGCCACACCGTCTCCTGCCGCCCCATGCGGAACGTCATGGTCACGGCGTGGGGGTCGTCGGCGCGGTAGCCGAGCTCGACGTCAACGGGCAGCGGGCGCCCGGACGGGGCGATGAAGGCGAATGTCGAGTCGGCGCCCACTCGTGTCACGTTCCTCATGCCCCCTTAGACGTCCGGCAGCCTCCGTGGATGCCTCGATCAGGAAAAGCGATCGGAACGTGATTTTCAATGGTCCCGAAGTATGACTTTTCGCATGGGGCGGCGCCCGCCAGGTGAGACGGATGTGCGGGTGTGCCCTGACCTGCGGATTTGGTGGATTTGCGCAGGTCGTGTTCGGTCATCTGTGGACGGAATCACGAGCTGAGACGGATGGCTCGCGGCCCGGATGATGGGACGGTCCCGCGGCCGAACCTTAATTTTAGTTAAAAGTGGACGTGCTTTCCGTAGCTAATTCGGCACGTTAGGTGACGTTGATCAGGCCGGGTTTCCGCGCGGCCGGAGTCGTCCGCCCGGCAGCGGTGGCGCCGGCAGCCGGTCGCCTGGGTAGCCCTCGACCCGGCCGAACCTGTCCGTCTCCGCCTGCCACTCCTCGCGGTACGCGGCGATCTCGTCGTGGGTGCGGCCGACGAAGTTCCACCACATCACGATCTCCTCGCCGAACGGCTCGCCGCCCAGCAGCACGACCCGCGCGCCCCCGTCAGTCGACAGCGTCAGGGTGGTGTGGCCGGTGCCGAGGTAGCCGAGCGCTTTCGGGGCGAGTGCGGTGTCGCCCAGGCGGAGGTCGCCGGTGTCGAGGAGGACGCCGTGCTCGAAGTTCTCCGCCACGTCGAACGTCACGGACGTGCCTGGCGGCAGCACGATCTCGGCGCCCAGGAGCGGGGTGAAGGTGCGCACCGGTGAGGTCGAGCCCGCCAGCTCACCCAGGAAGACGCGGACCGAGGCGCCGGACGCGTTGACGGTGGGTGGGGCGTAGTGCTGGAAGTCGCGCGGGGCGTCGCGGTGCGCGTCCGGGAGGGCCAGCCAGAGTTGGACGCCGTGCAAGGTGGTGGAGGCCGGGGTGGACTGCTCGGAGTGGCAGATGCCCCGGCCGCCGGTCATCAGGTTCAGCTCGCCTGGGCGGACGTAGGCGTGGACGCCGTGGCTGTCGCGGTGTTCGATCTCGCCGGTGAAGAGCCAGCTCACGGTCTGCAGGCCCGTGTGGGGGTGCGGGGCCACGTCCATGCTCGTGTCGTCGGGGCCGTAGTGGTCGCAGAAGCACCAGGCACCGATCAGCGAGCGTTGTTTCTGGGGGAGGGTGCGGCGGACGGACATGGCCCTCGGGCCGCCCAGCGGGACGTCGCGCGGGGTGAGGACCTCCACGTTGCCCGGGGTGGAGGTGCACGTCACTTCTGCGGGCTCGGCCTCGACATTGCTCACGTGCGTGATCGTAGGCTGGCGCCGGGGGTAACTGTGGATCTTCGGCAGCAGGTGTCGGCAAGCGGGTACGAGCTCGATCAAGCTCAACTCGCGGCCGTGGCGAGGTTGGAGGAGCTCCAAGGGCGGCGCAGGGGTGTGTACCTGCACGGGCCGGTGGGGCGGGGGAAGAGCTTTCTGGCCGACGCCCTGTTCGAGGTGCTGCCGGGGCCCAAGAAGCGGGTGCACTTCCACGCGTTCTTCCAGGAGCTGCACCGGCGGATCTCCGCACGGCTGCACGCGCGCGGGGCCGTGGCGAAGGCCGTCAAGGAGCTCGTCGGACGGGCGAAGGTGCTGGCGTTCGACGAGCTGCACGTGCACGACGTTGGCGACGCCATGTTGCTGACGCGGTTGTTGGAGGAGCTCCAAGGGCGGCAGGTGATGATCATCGCCACCTCCAACCACCCGCCGGACGGCCTGCTGCCCAACCCGCTCTACCACGACCACTTCCTGCCCGGCATCGCGCTGATCAAACAGCTGATGGACGTCGTCGAGCTCGGCGGCGCCACCGACTACCGGCGCCTGCACGGCGCGCCGCGGTCGCGGTTCGAGACCGGCGAGATCGTCCGCGCGAAGACACCGCCCGGCAGGCCGGTCGTGCTGGAGGTCAACGGCCGCGCGATCACCGCGTTGAGCGTCGCGACCCGCGAGGTCTGGTTCGACTTCGGCGACCTGTGCGAGAAACCGACCTCGACGCAGGACTACTTGGAGCTGGTCCAACGCTACGACGACTGGGTGATCACGGACGTCCCGAAGCTGGAGAACCGCGATCGCGAGGCACGGCAACGGTTCGCGAACGTCGTCGACGTGCTGGTCGACGCCGACGTCAGGTTGACACTGGTGAGTGAGCACCCGCTGGCCGACGTCCTGGGCGGCGAGGTGCGTGACCTCGATCGCACCGCCAGCCGGCTGGAGCTGATCAACACGACCGGGTGAACAGTTGGCCCCGCTCCACCGCCGATAGGTAGCAAAACCCCTGTCGTAGGAGCAGCAAGTGAAGATGGTGCGCGCCCGCGTCGGCTCGCTCGTGGAGAGCAACCGGTTCCAGATGTTCATCGTCGCGGTGATCGTGGTCAACGCGATCACCCTGGGAGCCGAGACGTCCACGGTTCTGCACGCGAAGTTCGGACCGGCCCTGACGGTGATCGACCACACCGCGCTGGCGATCTTCACGGCCGAACTGGCCGCCCGGCTGTACGCGTTCGGGTGGAAGTTCTTCAAGGACCCGTGGAACATCTTCGACTTCGTGATCGTCGCCATCGCGCTGATCCCGAGCGCGGGCCCGCTGTCGGTGCTGCGCAGCCTCCGGATCCTGCGAGCGCTCCGGCTCGTCGCGATGGTGCCGAGCATGCGCCGCGTCGTCACCGCGCTCGTCAGGTCCATCCCGGGCCTGGTCTCGTTGTCCGGCCTGCTGGTCCTGCTCGTCTACGTCGGCGGCGTGATCGCCAGCAACCTGTTCGGCGACACCGGCGACCCGCGCTTCACCGGCCTCGGCCCGACGCTCCTCACGCTCTTCCAGATCACCACGGGCGACGGCTGGTCGGACGTGATGCGGGACCTGATGGAGCAGAAGCCGTTCGCGTGGATCTTCTTCCTCATCTACCTGATGGTCGGCTCGTTCACGATGCTCAACCTGTTCATCGCCGTGGTGTGCAGCGCCATGCAGGAGGAGATCACGTTGCCGGCCCAGCGAACCGCCGCGCACGACGACCTGCTGCTGCGCGAGGTGAAGGCGCTCAGGGAAGAAGTGCGCGCGATGCGGCAGAACGCCTAGAAGAGCTGCGAAGCCCGCACCCCCCACTAAGGGTGCGGGCTCCGCGTCCTGCCAGGGATCCCGATCGGCGACGCCGCCGTACACCGATCGGGACCCCTGCAACCCCCGCCTTCTACGGGGTGACCGGGATGTTCGACACGCCCTTCTTGGCCTTGCTGGCCGTGTTCGAGGCGTAGACGACATTCGGGTTGGCCTTGCACTTCGACGTGGACGACACGTACACGGCGTAGTCGCCGACGTTGCCCAGGTCGGACTTGTTGTTGCGCCACACGTTCCCGCAGCCGTTGCTGAAAGACGGGGACGTGCTCGGGTTGTGGGTCTCGTAGCCGTTCTTGAACGTGCCCGGCGAGGAGAACGTGCCGGTGTTGTTCTCGATGCGGTAGCCGAAGCCCTTGACGTCGATCCACGAGTCGGCCGAGTTGGCGCCGGAGATGCCGGTGCCGTTGAACGTGTTGCCGCTGATCAGGCCGCCCTGCGTGCCTTCCTTGACGTCGATGTGCTCTGCGGAGACGCCGGGACCGATCTTGTTGTTGAGCACCTGCACGCGGTCGGACTTGTCGACGCCGCCGGAGTTGCCGTGGCACTTCCAGTTGGAGTTGGCCGAGCCGATGTAGACGCCCTCGCCGTAGTCCTTCGTGACGACGCCCGCGTCGGTGATCGTGGAGTTCTTGATGACGCCGTCCGCCGAGCTGCGGCGGAAGTGGACGCCCTCCTCGTCGGTCTTGCGGACGGTGACGCCGTCGATCGTCACGTGGTGGGAGTTGTCGAGGATGATGCCCTTCTTCGACTCCGCGATCGTGATGCCCTTGATGGTCCAGTAGGGCGCGTTGTACAGCCACAGGCCGTAGCCCGAGTCCCAGCCCGCGGTGGGCACGGGGCAGGACGGGGCGGTGCCGGACGGTCCGTCGTTGATCAGCACCGCCGACGAGGGCCCGGAGATCGTGATCGGGTTGCTGGACGTACCGGACTTCTGGCTGACGAACGAACCGCGGTAGGTGCCGGAGGCGAGCTGGATGGTGTCACCCGGCTTCGCGTTCGCCAGCGCGGACTTCAGCTGGTCGGCGTTGGCCACCGGGATCGTGGCCTGCGCACCGAAGTTGTCCTCAGTGGACCCCGCGGCGAAGGTCACCGGGATGTTCTTGAGGAACAGCGACTTCGCCGCGTCGGTCTTGGTCGCGTCCAGGCCGTGACCGCCGGTGTAGTCGCGCTGCTCGTTCTTCGCCCAGTCCGCGATCGGGGTGCCGCCGACGTCGAGGTGCTTGTAGGCGGTGCCGTTCCAGCCGAACTGGTAGATGCGGCCCTTCTCGCTGTAGAAGGCGTCGTACGAGCCGTTGGTGGACAACTGCTTCGTCATGCCGTTGTTGAAGAACACGTTGCGCGGGCCCGAGGCACCCGACCACTTGACGGCCTTCTTGCCGGCACCCCACCAGATCGGGAACCAGTTCGAGTCGTCAGGTCCGCCGCCACCCTCCTCACCGCAGTTCGCACGGCAGTTGCCGGAGCGGTGGGCGTAGGAGATCTTGACGCTGTTGTTCTCGAACAGGTTGTTGCGCTCCCAGCCGCCGTGCAGGTTCAGGTCGGAGTCGAAGTCGTTGCCCACCACGACGTTGCCCGACGCGGACCACTGGAACGTGAAGTGGCGCAGGTTGCGCGACGTGTTGCCGGCGTAGAGCGAGTCCCAGACTCGGGAGCCGCGGAAGTAACCGTTGCCGCCCTTGCCCTTGTTCCACGAACCGTCGAGGTAGTTGTCGACGATCTGCAGGTTCTTGGCCTCCTCGGTGACGATCGGGTGCGACCCGGTCATCTCCGCGCGGATGCCCTTCACCCACGAGTTCGCGGCCCATTTGAAGACGATGCCGTGCATCTCGTCCGCGGGCGCCATGTTGCCGTAGTTGTTGACGGCCTCGGCGGGGTTGAGGTTCGGCATCGCCTGCGTGAAGCCGAAGTTCTCGAACCCGACGCCGAGGACCGGGTCCACCAGCGGCGACACCTTGGAGTCGTATGTCGCCCCGTCAATCGCCGGTGAACCGTCCGAGGTGGAGTTGACCGGGACGTCGAACTCCAGCGGTTTGTCGAGCGTGACCGTCGTGCCCGACACCGAGGCCACGGTGAAGATCTGCTGGCGCATGTGCATGTTCAGGTACGGCCACTCGGTGCCGTTCGCGAACTGCTGCTCGTAGAACTTGACCGAGTTGGCCGCGCGGACGTTGACGAGCATGCCCGCCTTGATCGCGGACGCCGACGCGACCTTGATCGCGCGGTCACCGGCCTTCGCGGCCGTGGCGACCTTGGCACCCGCCTTCCAGTGCACGTTGATCGTGCCCTCGAAGATGTCCTTGCGGTTCGCCGGCGCCGACGCGTAGTCGCTCGCGTAGCTGCTGTGCACGCCGCGCGACTGGACCCGGAACAGGCCGCGGCCCGGCCACAGCCAGCCGCCCTTGCCCTGGCCGTAGGTCATGCCGTCCTCGTCCCAGTCGGAACCGTCCGGCGTGAGCGCGTCGTAGCGGGTGGTGGCGTCGGGCGTGTAGACGATCTTCGTGGCAGTCGCGCCGGCGCCCCTGATGATCAGGTAGTCGGCGTCGACGTGGAGCTCCTTGGAGACCTTCAGCTGGCCCGCCGGCAGCGTGATGGTGCTGAGCTTCGTGTAGCTCGCGCTCGGCGAGCACTGCGTCTTGATGGCGTCGATCGCGGCCTGGAGCCCCGCCGTGTCGTCGGCCGTGTCATTCGGGCGCACGTTGAACTGGCTCGCGAGTTCGGCCGCCGTGATCTGACAGGCCGTGCTCGGGTTCACCTCATTGTTTCCCGGCAGCACGCCATTGCCGCGATAGCCCGCTTTCGACCAGTCGTACATGCCTGAAATAGGTGCGCGACGGTTGCCCGACGAGACGTCTAGGCCCGTCAGTGCAGGTGCAGCGGTCGCCGTGGCGGCAGGGACGGCCAGGGAACCGATTAAGAGGAGTGTGAGCAGGGGTACGGAGGTTTTCGTCATTGATTACCCTCGTTTGGCAGGGCGGGGCCATTTCTTTGTAGTCGATGGTTTAGATGTGTGTCAAACTTTCACATCCGTGAAATGGGTAATGTTGCAATGCTTTTCAATGACGGATTTCTGCCTCTTCGGACAGTGAGTGGTCCAGCTCACGCCTCTGAATCGAGGGAGAAGTGCTGGCCGGTCGCGGGCCGAGTGGACGTGAGGAGGCCTCGGAACGGAGTACCGGGATTTTTGGGTTCGTGCCCCGGACGGCTCAGCGGCGGGCGGGCCGGGCGAGCCCAGGAGCGGCGCTCGCGGCTCCGGCGATCGGGTGACGTCCATTTCGGACGGCGTGGAATATAGGGCCTGCACGTCATGCGGTTGGTCGCCAAGAACCCACGAAAGTGGGGCTAGCCAAGGGGTTTCCTGGGTTATGAGGGCTACCGAAATGCAGTATCGGGCACACCCGTTCGTGGCCGAACCAAGCCTGAACGGCGGATCGCCGCTTGGGCCGACAGCTGCAAAGGTCTGTTCCTGTTCGGCAGTGAGCGATCCAACGAACAGGAGCCACTCAGGTCATGGCGAGCCCCACTGTGAAGCCGGTTCTGCGCACCGACTACCAGCGTTCCGTCGCGGACTACTGGAACAAGGAGAAGGACCCGGTCAACATCAAGCTCGGCGAGGTGGACGGGCTCTACCACCACCACTACGGGCTCGGCCAGTACGACCCCGCGGTGCTCGAGGCGCCCGCCGACGTCCGCGACCAGGTGATGATCGCGGAGATGCACCGGCTGGAGACCGCGCAGGCGGAGGTGCTGCTCGACGCGTTCGGTGACCTGCCCGCGAACCCGCACCTGATGGACGGCGGCTCGGGACGTGGTGGCACGAGCTTCATGGCCAACGCGCGGTTCGGCGCGCGGATCGACGGCGTCAGCATCTCCGAGGAGCAGGTCGCGTTCGCCAACAACCAGGCGCGGGAACGCGGCGTCGCGAACGACGTCAGGTTCCACTTCAAGAACATGCTCGACACCGGCTTCGAGACCGGCTCGTTCAACGGCATCTGGACCAACGAAACCACGATGTACGTGGACCTCCAGCAGCTGTACGGCGAGTTCGCGCGGCTCATCGCGCCCGGCGGCCGGTACGTCTGCATCACCGGCTGCTCCAACGACCTGACGGGCATGCGCTCGCGGGCCGTCAGCCAGATCGACCAGCACTACATCTGCAACATCCACCCGCGCAGCTACTACTTCCGGGCGTTGGCGGACAACGGCTTCGTGCCGATCAGCGTCGTCGACCTGACGCCGGAGACCATCCCGTACTGGGAGCTGCGCGCGCAGTCGTCGGTCGCGACCGGCGTCGAGGACCCGTTCCTCACCGCGTACAAGGAAGGCAGCTTCCACTACCTCCTGATCGTCGCGGACCGCATCTGATGAAGGACCTCCTCACCGGGCCGTCCGGGCTGGGCACCTCCGCTGCCCGGCTCGGGCGGCCCGAGGTCGTGGAGCTGCCACCCGAACCGGGCTACGCCGAACGCCCGTGGGGTGACGGCACCGCGCCGCCGCTCTACGTGCCGGTGCTCGAACGCGAGGACGCGCTGCTCGCGGCCGCCGTGGACGAACGCCTCGTCGCGTGGGCCGGCGAGTGCGGTTTCGAGGAGCCGGAACGGTTCCTCGGCGGCATGTTCGGCAGGCTCGCGGTGCTCACGCACGTCGACACGGACGACGTCGACCAGCTGCTCATCGCGGCGAGGCTCAACGCGGCGTGGTGGGCCGCGGACGACCTCTACGCCGACGACACCGAGATGGGCGCGATCCCGGCCGAGCTGCCGCCGCGCCTGGCGCTGGCGATGGCCGCGATGGACCCGGTCGCTCCGGCCGCTGAGTTCACCACCGCGCTGGAGGAGCGGATCGCGGACGACCCGGTGCTCGTCGGCCTGCGCTCGGGCATCGCCCACCTCACGTCACGCTCCACGGCGACCATCGTGCAACGCGTCTGCTACTCGACGTTCGCGATGTTCGTGTCGTGGGGCGCCTACGCGGCATGGCGGCACACGGGCAACTACCCGCCCGCGTGGCAGTACCTCGCGACCCGGCAGCACGACACCTTCTACACGTCGATGACGCTGATCGACGCCGTCGGAGGCTACGAGCTGCCCGCGCCGCTGTACTACGACCCGCGCGTGCGGCAGCTGCTCACGGCCGCGGGCACGGCGTCGGTGATCGTGAACGACCTGGTGTCGGTGGAGAAGGACGCCGCCGACGAGAAACCCGTGTGCAACATGGTGTTGCAGATCGCGGCGGACCGGGAGTGCTCGATCGCCGAGGCCACCGAACGGACCGTGGAGCTGCACAACCAGCTGGTGCGCGACTTCGAGGCAGGGCACAAGGCGCTGCTCGCGGTGCCGTCGCCGGAGCTGCACCGGTTCCTGAAGGGCACCAAGGCCTGGATGGGTGGCGGCTTCGAGTGGCACACCACGCATCCGCGCTACAAGTGAAGCGTTCGCCTGAGCCACGCCAGCCGCGTGGCTCGGGCGCGGCGTGACAGCGACGCCTCCGGCGCGATCTGGTCGAACCCGTGGCAACCGCCCGGCCAGACGTGCAGTTCGGCGTCCCCGCCCGCTTGCCAGATCCTGGACGCGCAGGTGACCACCTCGTCGCGGAACACGTCCACCGAGCCCACGTCGAGGTAGGTCGGCGGCAGCCCTTCGAGGCTGCTCGCACGGGCCGCAGCGGCGTACTGCGACACGTCCGGACCGCCGCGCGCTTCGCCGAGCAACGCCGTCCAGCCCGTGAGGTTCGACGTGCGGACCCAGGTCGTGCCTTCCAGGAACTGGTGGCTGGACGGGGTTTCGCACCGGTCGTCGAGCATCGGGCACATCAGCAGCTGCCCCCGGATCGCCGGTCCGCCCTGGTCCCGCGCCATCAACGTCACGGCCGCCGCGAGCCCTCCACCCGCCGAGGTGCCGGCGACGATCGGGTCGGCGAAGTCGTTGCGGGCCATCCAGGTCAGGGCGCGGTAGCAGTCCTCGACCGGGGCGGGGTGCGGGTGTTCGGGGGCGAGCCGGTACTCGGGGGAGACCAGCGTGACGCCCAACTCTGCCACCCACTCGGAGAGGGCTTGCAGGTCGGAGCGCCGGGTTCCGGCGACCATGCCACCGCCGTGGATGTGGAGGAGAGGAGCAGAAGACGAGCCGTGCGCAGGCCTCAGGACCAGCACCGGCACGCCGTCCGCGTCCTCCTCGCTGAACGTCACCGCCCCGCCCCGCGTGAGCTCCGCGTCGGTGACCACCCGGCCGTTGGCCCGCCGCCATCCGATCCGGTCCGGCGTGAGCGGCGTCAGCGGGAAGTCCATCGCCGCCGCGATCTCCTGGTCGATCATCCCTTCACGCCCGTGTGCGCGAGCCCCTCGATGAACTGCCGTTGCGCCACCACGAACACCACCAGGATCGGGACGGCTGTCATGGTCGCGGCGGCCAGCTGGACGTTCCACATCGGCCCACCATAGATGTCGACGAACTGGGTGAGCGCCTGCGGCAGCGTGAACATGTCCGGCGTGGACAGGTACACGATCGGCTCCAGGTAGAGGTTCCACGAGTGCAGGAACGTGAAGATCGCGACGGCTCCCAGCGCCGGCCGGGACAGCGGCAGCGCGACGCGGTAGAAGATCCCGGCGCGCCCCAGGCCGTCCATCCGCGCGGCCTCCTCCAGTTCCGGCGGCAGCGCCAGGAAGAACTGGCGCATGATGAAGATCGCCAGCACGCAGGGCGCCCCGAAGATCGGCACGATGATCAACGGCCAGTGCGTGTTCGTCATCCCGAGCGACTGGAACAGCTGGAACAACGGCACGATCGTCACCTCGCTCGGGATGAGCAGGCCGGTCAGCACCACGACGAACAGCGCGTTCTGGCCGGGGAACTTGATCCGCGCGAACGCGTAGCCCGCCAGCGCGGCCACGGCCATCGTCCCGGCCGTCACGATCACCGCGATGTAGAGGCTGTTCCAGTACTGCTGCCCGAACGGCTGCATCCTGAACACGGTCTCGTACGTCGAGAACTGCCAGTCGGACGGCAGCAGCGACTCGGAGAAGATCTCGCCGATCGGCTTCATCGACGAGGTGACCATCCACCACGTCGGGAACACGAACGGCACGCAGAGCAGGCACAGCAACCCGTACAGCCAGACCTTACGACTCATGGAGCACCCACTTCCGGCGCATCCGCCACTGCACCAGCGTCAGCGCGGCGACGATGACGAACAGCAGCACCGAGATCGTCGCGCCGTAGCCGAAGTGGTGGAACTGGAACGCCTGCTGGTACAGGTAGTAGATCAACACGGTGGTGGACGTGCCGGGACCGCCCTGGGTGAGCACCGCGATCTGCGCGAACACCTGCAGCGAACCGACGATCGTGATGATCGACGTGAGCAGGATCGTCGGGCTGATCAACGGGATCGTGATGCGGGTGAACCGGGTCCACGCGCCCGCGCCGTCGATCTTCGCCGCCTCGTACAGCGGCGCCGGAACCCCTTGCAGGGCGGCGAGGAACAGCACCATGTTCAGGCCCACGTTCTTGATCACCTGCACGACGATCACCGACACCATGGCCGAGGACTCGCCGCGCAGCCAGTTCGGGCCGCTGACGCCGAACACGCCGAGCAGGTCGTTCACGCTGCCCTCCGGCTGCAGCATCAGCTGCCACACCAGCGTCCACGCCACCAGCGACACCAGCACGGGGGAGAAGAACAACGTGCGGAAGAGCGTGGTGCCGCGGAGCTTCTGGTTGAGCAGCACGGCGAGCAGCAACGCGAGCGACAGGTTCAGCACCACCAGCCCGGCGGCGAACCAGGCCGTGGCGACGAGCGAGTCGCGCAGCTTCTCGTCGGCGAGCAGCCTCGCGTAGTTCTCGCCGCCGATGAACTCGAACGTCCCGCCGAGCACGTTCCACTCGTTGAGGCTGTACCAGCCGACCATGCCGAGGGGGATCAGCACGAACGCGAGGCTGCCGAGCAGAGCAGGCGCGACGAACAGGTAGCCGACCAGGTTGTCGCGCCTGCGATACGTCCAGAACGTCACGAGCGCTCCAGCAGCGGCTTGATCTTCGCGCACACCCCGTCGAGGACCGCGGACACGTCGGCGTCCGGCTTCCACAACGGGTCGAGTGCCGCGCGGATCGTCTGGTTCAGCTCCTCCTGGCCCTGGTGGCTGGGCTTCACCACGCCCTTGCTGATGCCGTCGATCACGACCGACTGCAGCTGCTCCGGCTTGATCAGCGGGTTGCTCTTCGCGAGCGTGTCCGCGTTGAGCAGCGACTGCCGGACCGGCGGGAAGAACTGGGCGAGCTTCGCGGAGTTGGCCGCGTTGGTGAAGAAGCCGAGGAAGTCCGCGGCGGCCTCGGCGTTCTTCGAGCGCTTCAGCACGCCCACGCCCGCCTGCCCGATCACCGCGTAGTCACCCTTGGGGCCCTTGGGCAACGGCAGCAGCGTCCAGCCGAACTTGGCGTCCTTCAACGCACCCGCGCGCGAGATCTGGCTGATGGCCATCGCCGCGTTGCCCGCGAAGAAGTCCACGGTCGTGCCGGGGCCGGGGATCGCCTTGTCGGTGAAGATCGCCTTGTGGATGAACGCCATGGCGTCCTTCATCTCCGCGCTCGCGAACCCGCACTGCTTGCCGTCGTCGCTCCAGGCCTGAGCACCCCAGCCGCGCCAGATCGCCGACAGCACGGCCCAGTTCTGGTACTTGAAGTCCGGCAGCACGAGGTTCTTGCCGGCGGACGCGGCGACGGCCTCGTCCCAGGTCGCCGGCAGGTCCTCGACCAGGTCGGTGTTGACGAACAGGCCGAACGGCGAGGTGGAGAACGGGTAGGCGTAGAGCTCGCCGTCCTTCTCCCAGAGCTTGGTGGCGGACGGGACGAGCTCGTCGGCCTTCTCGACCTTCGCCCTGATCGGGGCGAGGGCGCCGGACGACACGAAGTCCGGTGCCGACTCCTCCAGGACCCAGGCGAGGTCCGGGGCGTTGCCGCCGGCGATCTGGGTGGTGAGGGTCGTGGTGTAGCCGTCGGCCGGGATCGTGTCGAACTTGATCTCGGTAACGTCCGGGTGCGCCGCCTTGTACTCGGCCGCGATCTCGTTGAGCAGCTTGAGATGCGCCTCGTTGGCGGTCCACACGGTCATGCGCAGCGATTTCGGCCCGGACTGCGCCGAGGACCCACTGCACGCGGTCAGTGCGAGAAGTGCTGTGACGACAAGCGCGAGAAGCCTGGACATCGTTGTCTCCCTGAGGCTTTCAGTAACCGGACACGTCCGGCCAGCGGAGCTCGACCCCGTCGCGTTCCAGCCGGTGCTGGAAGTCCGCGAGCAGGCCGGGGGTGTTGCGCACCGCGCGAGGGGTGACTCGGTGCGCCAGGCAGAAGTCCGCGAGCGCGCCCGCGACCTCGCCGACGTTCCACTCGACCGGGTGCAGCCGGTGGGAACCGTTGGTGATGTGGGTGGTGCCGATGTTCTTGCCCGCGGGCAGCAGGTTCTCGACGCGCTGGGGGATGAGCGCGCCGAGCGGGATCTCGAACGGGCAGCTCGCGACGTCGAGGTAGTTGTCGCCGCCGGTCGACGGGTGCAGGTCGATGCGGTACATGCCCACGCCCACCGCGTCCGCGTGCTGCACCGCGCCCTTGTCGCCGCGCACGGCCAGCGACAGGTCCTGCTCGACGATCGTGTACTCGGTCCGCATCCGCCGCGACTCGCGGATGTACGGCGCCTGCGCCAGGCCGTCCGCGCTGCCGGTGACGTCGCCGCGCAGCCGGAGCCCGGGGAACCCGGTGCCGCCGTCCGGCCGTGGCGCCTCGGTCTGCAACCAGTACAGGACGGACCTCGACAGCTCTCGTGCCGCCGCGATGTGCCGCTCCGCGTCCGGCACGTCGATCACCGGCGACTCGAAGTAGTCGATCATCGGCCAGTTGACCAGGCAGATGTCGCTCTCGTAGGCGCCGTCGACGAAGTTGCGGCGGGCGGCGATGCGGCGGAACGTCCACAGGTTGCTGTCGCCCGCGCTCAGCCGCTGGTCGGACAGCACGGCGAGCGGGTCGTCGTCGGGGTTCGGCGTGAACGTGCGCTCGGCGATGGCCAGCGTGCGCGGGTCGGGGGAGCGGAACGACAGCATCCGGTCGCCCCAGTAGGAAGGCTGGTACTCGCGCCAGAAGTCGTAGCGGGAGGGCCGGTCGATCGTGTGGTCGCCGTCGACGTGGTCGATCGCGAAGCACACCGACATCGCCTGCATGTTCGCCGGTTGCGCGGTCTCCGGCGCACTCGGTTCGCCGGTGTCCAGTGTGGACTCGAAGCCCGTCACGTACTCGGTGCCGGACAACGGGAGCAGCTCGCCGGTCTCGGTCGCGTCGAGGATGTACGGCGCCGCGAGCTCGACCTCGGACCCGTTGTGCTCGACGGTGACCGACACGATCCGGTCGCCGTCGGTGCGCGCGGAGACCGGCCGCGCCGGCTGGAGGACCGTGAGCCTGCCGCTGCCCCGGTGCGGCGCCAGCATCTCGTCGATCACGGCGACGGCCACGCGGGGTTCGTGGCACAGGCGGCTGACGTTGCCCGCGCCGGGGTTGAGCTCGCGCCACGCCCTCGCCCGCGGGGTCAGCGGGTAGTGGCGGCGGTAGTGGTCGCGGATGCCGTCGCGCAACGCCCGGTAGGACGCGGTGACGCCGAAGCGCTCGACCCAGCTGTGCTCGTCCGGCGGCACGGCCTGGCTGGTGAGCTGCCCGCCGAGCCACTCGAACTCCTCGGTGAGCACGACCCGGCGTCCCGCGCGCAGCAACGCGAGTGCCGCGGCGACCCCGCCGAGCCCGCCGCCGACGATGATGACGTCTGTGTTGTGGGACAACAGATTCCTCCAGGATCAACGCGGGTGGCGGACTGCTCCGTCAGACGGCGCCCAACGTGGTGCCTTCGACGAACTCGCAGGCCAGCAGCTCCTGCGGGGTGGTGCCGTGTTCGAGCACCTCGGTCAGCGCCTGCACGGCCCGCCGTCCCATCTCCCGGCGCGGGATCCGGAACCCGGTCAGCGCGATGTCGTCCGGCGCGGGCCTGGTGGCCGCGCCGAGCGTGAGCACGGACAGGTCACCGGGGACCGACAGGCCGCGCTCGCGGGCGGCGAGGACGAGCGCGGCACCGTCGGAGACCTCCTCGGCGAGCACGCACGTGATCCCGTCGTCGAGCAACTGCTCCAGCCCGGCGAACGGCACGTGCGTGCCTTGAACTCCTTGCGCCGCAACGGCTTGCTTGAAGCCGCGCAACCGGTCGGCCGACGACTCCGCGCCCGTGCCGGCGCCGGCGTAGGCGAACTTCCGATGGCCCAAGGCCACCGCGCGGTCCACCAGGTCCCGCACCGCGGCGCTGTAGTCGGCACCGACGTGCGGGACCGGCCCGCCCGCGTCGTCACGACGGCCGATCGACACGAACGGGACGGCCTCCGCGATGAGCTGAGCCAGGTCGTCGCGGTCGACCGTGCGGCCGAGCAGCACGCACCCGTCCGCGAGCCGGATCCTGCTGTCGTCGTTGAAGATCCGCCGCCGCCCTTCCGCGGCTTTGGCGCTCGTGAACAGCAGCAGGTCGCAGCCCGCCTCCTCGGCCTGCTCCTCGATGCCTTCGAGGAACGGCTGGTAGAAGTCGGCGCGGGTGCTCGGGAAGACGGCCTCGTAGGTGAACACGCCGAGGATCCGGTTGCGCTGGTCGTGCAGGCGGCGCGCGATCGGGTTCGCGACGTAGCCCGTGCGGCGGATGACCTCCAGGACGCGCGCACGGGTCTCGTCCGCGATCCGGACACCGCTGTCGGTCCGGTTGTTGAGCACCAGTGACACCGTGGCCTGGCTGACGCCCGCCATCCGCGCGATGTCCTGCTGGGTGAGCCTCTTGGCCATTGAACACCTGCCAATTCGAATTGGCACGGAGTCTGCGCCAGCACCCGCATCGCCGTCAACCCAGTAATAATTCGAATTAGCACCTTGACGGGCCTCGCGTTGGGGAGCAAGGGTGCTCGTGCCGGCGACCGGCGGGGAGAAGTTCCGACATCCCGCACCACGCCCTCCTCCGGTGCCGGAGGAGGGAGGGCCGGCGGTGCCGGTGGGTTAGTCCACAATGGACTGTCGGTTCACCCTGATGTCGCAACGCGGCAACGCATGTCCGTGCAGCTCACGGGGTATTCGAGGTGCCCAAACCCATTTGGTCCCACCGAGCACCACCCGTGAGGGAGTGGTTGTGATGGCACACGTGCGCCGCATCGTCGACATCCACACCGGAGACGAGTTCGACCAACCGGTTCCCTTCGGTCTGGTGTACCCGGTGTGCACCGCGGACGGGGAAGCACCGCCGAGTCAGCGCGGCCGCACGTGGGAGCACCTCGTGGCGTGCGACCGCGAACTGCGCCAGGTGTCCTGAGTGCCGTGAAGTCCTGTTTCGCCGGGTGGACCAGGCCGGGTGACACGGTCGGGCTGCCCGTGCGCAGGGCTGGTTCGTCGCCAAGGCGGCATTCTCGTCGCCGGCGCCGGTGAAGACCCGGTTTGAGGGCGCTCGAGGCGGGTAACCACGCGCGGGGCGTCAAGCAGTCGGCGCGAGGATTCCGACTGTGAAGGCAGGCGAGCATGACCACCGAACTCGACGAGCCCGCGTCCCGTCAGATGCGCGCGACGGCGCTGGAGAAGCTGGACAACGCGGTCTGCTCAGCGCTGGCCGGTGTCGACGCCGACGACGCCCGCAGGGGCCTCCAGGAGGCGCTCGCGGCGTGCACGGCGGTGAACGCGAGCGTGTCGCCGCAGGTCATGGGATGCGTCGTGGCCGTGGACGAGCACCTGCGCTACGGCGAGCGGATGGAGGCGCGGACGTTGCTGACCGTCGCCCACCGGCTGCTGTCCCGCAAGACCGTTCTGCCGGTGCCGCGCGAAGTTGATCGTGTCAACCGCCTCGCGCGCGGGTAACCGGTGAGGGTGGACATCAAGCACGAAGTGCCCCAGGAAGTGAGCCGGGTCGAGTCGGCGCTGCTGGCGAGCTACCCCGACTACCTCGACGCCCAGCGGCTCGTGGACAGGATGTCCGACGACGGGTTCCCGGTGGAGAACGTCCGGATCATCGGCGAGGGCGTCCGGATGGTCGAGCAGGTGACCGGGCGGCTGACCCGCGGCCGGTCGGCGGTGCTGGGCGCGATCAGCGGTGCCTGGTTCGGCGTGTTCATCGGTCTGCTGTTCGCGCTGTTCACGGCCGGAACGGGCTGGGTGTGGTTCCTGGCGGTCAGCGTTCTCGCCGGTGCGTTCTGGGGCGGTGTCTTCGGGTTCGCGGCGCACTGGAGCACGCGCGGCCGCCGTGACTTCGCGAGCACGATGACGTTGCAGGCCCGGCGGTACGAGGTGCACGTCGACCAGGAGCGGGCCGCCGAGGCCGCGCGTTACGTGCTCTGAGAGCCGCCCACGCTCACCCGCACGGTGAAGCCGTCCCCGTCGCGGCCCATCGCCACGTAGCCGCACGTGCGGTGCAGGATCCACAGGCCGAGCCCGGCCGACAGCGTCTCCTTGGTGGGCATCAGTCCCGCCAGCGGGTCGGACGGGCCCGGACCCTGGTCGGTCACGGACACGATCACCCGTGACCCGCCGGCCCAGAGCCGGAACCGGACCGGGGCGACGCCGTGCGTCAGGCCGTTCGTGACGATCTCGCTGGCCGCGTAGACGACGTCGTGCGCGTCGTCCTCGGACAGGTTCAGCGGCTCGATGGCCGTGCCGACCGCCTCCCGCACCGCGCCCGCCGACGTGTCGAAGAGCTCGACCAGCGGCAAGCCCTCTTCGAGCGGGTCGACGACCTGCGGCGACGCGGCGAGCCCCTCGCGGTAGCCGGGGTTGGGTTCGTGCGTGCCGGGCGCGGGGGTGATGTTCGGGTGCGTGCTGAGCACGTCCGCCAGCACTTCTTTCGGCGTGGTCCTCGTGTCGTACGGGCACAGGCCCCACACCGGGAACTCGGCGTAGGCCTGGTTCACCGCGGCCTCGTAGCGCGCCCACCAGTCCCAGCAGGCGCCCACACCGGAATGCGGCACGTCGCCGACCACGCGCATCTGCCGCGCGCCGCTCTCCGTGTGCTCGGCGAACAGCGCGCGGAAGCGGGCGATCGACTCGGACGGCCGCGAGTACTGGTCGGCGCCCGGCAGGTACATGACGGCCGTGTCGCCGAGCGCGCCGCGCAGCAGCGCCGTGTTGTGCTTCGTGCACGCCACCACAGACGGCTCACCCTCGCGCAGGCCGTTCTCGACGAACGGCACGGCGTGCGCGAGGAACTCGTCGTCAGAGCCGTAGAAGGCGGTCTCGTGGAAGAAACCGGTCACGGCGACCGATGTTACGCGCGCAAGCTGTGATCCATCCGAGGGAACCCGTCACACGAACGGCACTCACACACCGAGTGCGCTACGGTTCGTGTGGGTTGAGCAGCCAGCCCGGTAGACGGCCGTGCGTGCCGTCCCTACTGGAGGTTGCCTCGTGCTCCCCAACGGACAAGTGCCTTTCCGCACGAACTGCGAAAGCGTGGGCGTCTCCATCCTCGTCCGGGTCGGCGGCGAGGTCGACTGCACGACGGCCGGCGAACTGGCCGAGTGCCTCACCGAAGCGGTCGCGGCGGTCATCCCGCCCGCACCCGTCGTCGTGGACCTGAGCGGTGTCCGGTTCCTCGGAGCCCAGGGCATCGGCGTGCTGCTCGACCACCAGGACCTGTGCCTGCGCCACGGCAGCGCACTGATCGTCGTGGCGAACACCGCCGCGGTGCTGCGGCCGTTGCGTGCCTTGGAACTGATGAGCGTGCTGGGCGTCCGTTCGTCAGTGCTCGACGCCCTGGCCCCGCCGGAGGTGCCCGCCTAGGCCCGTTCGGCGGAGCCGCGCAGCACGCAGAACTCGTTGCCCTCGGGGTCGGCGAGCACCGCCCAGCCCGTGCCGTCGGGGTTGCGGTGGTCGCCGACGAACGTCGCGCCGAGCCCGAGCAACCGCGCGACCTCCTCGTCGCGCGTGGTGTCCGGGCGCAGGCAGAGGTGCAGCCGGTTCTTCGCCGTCTTGGGTTCGGGCACCTCGTTGAAGTACAGCACCGGCCCCTCGGCCAGCAGCACCTCGCACTCGCGGTCGCCCGGCTGGTCGTCGGGGTGCAACGGGCGACCGGTCACCCTGCTCCAGAACAACGCGAGCTCGTAGGCGTTCGCGCAGTCGATCGCGACGTTCTGCAGCACCGAGGTCATGCGCTCGATCCTAGGTAGTCCGCAACGGGAGTCAGAGCATCGGCGGCATCAGCCGATAGCTCTCGGAGTAGTACTCGCCGGTGCGCTCGCGGTAGCCGTCGTGGTCGTTCGCGTCGTACGGCGGCGCGTTCTTGATCTGCTCCTTGGTGCGGTCGACGTGGACCTTGCGTTCCTCGTGGTCCACGTGCCGCACGGTGCCCACGGGCAGCACCACCTTGTTCCCGAAGATCCACGGCCCGGTGTCGACCATCAGGCAGTCGTGCGGCACCTTCGCGTTGTCCTCGTCGATCTTGCCGATGCCGCCGTCGGTCGCCTCGACGTCGTAGCCGATCAGGCCGGAGTCGGGGCGATCCGCCAGGTCCGGCTTCGGCTCGCCGGCCCACGACGGATCGCGCCACAGCCACGGGATGAACGGGACGGGTTGCATGTCGGCCTCCTCAGGTCCGCCATGGGGTACCCCGTCACGTGGTGTCGAGGAACTTCTTCATCATCGCGATCTGCGCGGTCCGCGACTGGTCGATGCGGCCGGCGAGGTCCTTCACCTCCTGGCTCGCGCCGCCGCTGCTCTCCCAGCGGGCCATCTGCACGGCGTCGTCCTGGTGCGCGATCATGACGTTGAGCAGGCGCTGGTCGAACTCCGCGCCCCGCAACGCCGCCAGCCGCGCGACCTCCTTCGGGTCGGACTCGCGCATGCCGCCGTGCCCCGTGTGCGCGTCGGGCGGTGCCGTGAGGGGTTCGCCCCACGACGTGAGCCAGTCGCGCATCGTGCCGGCCTCGGTGATCTGGGTCTGCTCGATCGCGGCGGCGAGCATGCGCAGCTCCTCGTTCTGCGCGCGGTCCTTCGCGAGCGCGACCATCTCCACTCCCTGCTGGTGATGGGGGAGCATCATCTGCAGGAACATCACGTCCAGCGGATCGCCGCGCAACACGGCGTCCGGCTGCGTCGAAGCGCAGCCGGACACCATGAAGGCGAGCAACAGCAACAAGAACCGCATCAGAGGCGTCGCCACAGGGCGGGCGTGTTCGGCGGTTCCCAGCCGGCGAGCGCGGTGTGCGCGAGCTGGCACTCGTAGTTCACGCCGCCGTAGGTGACGCGGTTGCCGACCGAGTACGTCGTGCCCGCGGCCCACGTGCCACCGGCCGGCGGCTGCGTCGTGGTGGTCGTGGTCGTGGGCGGCTGGGTCGTCGTCGTGGTCGTCGGCGGGTTGGTGGTGCCGCCACCGAAGTCGACGTCCGAGCACGTGTAGAACGCCTCGTTGCTGCCGACCACGCGCTGCCAGATCGAGTACAGGACGTGGCGGCCCGAGCGGTTCGGCAGGTTGAGCGTCCAATTGGTGAACGTGGACGGGTTCTGGTTGTTGAACGTCTGCAGGTGCACGAGGTCCGACCACTTCAGCGGCATGGTCGGGTTCCAGCCGTCCCTGGTGATGTAGAACTCGAAGTTGCTGTTCGAGTGCGGTGCGGACGCGTGGTACGTCACGGTCAGCCCGCCCGGCGAGACCCTCTTGGCGGGCCAGTCGGCGCGTTGCAGGTCGAGACCGCGGTACTTGTCACGACCGGCGCTGCAGAGCTTGCCGTCGGGGATGAGCTGGCGGTGGCGCCCACCGGCCTCGAGCAGCGAGACCTCGTTCCAGTCGTAGTACGCCTGGGTGCCACCGGCGGCGACGGCGGCCTTGCAGGCGTCGGACTTGGGCGTCTCCGGTCCCTCGTTCTTGCACGTGTAGACCCGGCTGGCCGGGTCGGACATCGTGCCGTGGGCGATCGCGGGTGTCGTGGGAACGATGAACGCGACGACGATCGCGGTGGTGGCGGACAGGCTCGCGAGGGCAAGCCGAGTGCGTGTCTTCACTGCGCCTCCTGGCAGGCGGAGGTGGCGACCACTTCCCGGTTCAGGAGGTGGTCGCGTGACGGGTCGGCGGCCCTGGTTCACGAGTGTAAACAATTGGTTGAACCATTTCGCTGGACCAATCGGGCGAATCGCCCACGCCTGCGATGAGTTCCGGAGCCACCGTCGGTCTGCTTTCACGACGGATCTCCGGAAAGGTGGGGCAGCGTGGACCTGCACAGCGTGATGTGCGTGAGCGACCTGACGCGGTCGCTCGACTGGTACGGGGTGTTCTTCGGCCGGGCGGCGGACGAGGTCATCGGCGAGGAGCACCTGTGGCAGGTGGGCGAGAACGCCTACATCGTGCTCGACGCCCGTGACGTGCGATCTGCCCGTGTGGGCGGTTCGATGGTGACGTTCGGGGTGACGATCGACGAGTTCTCCGCGGCATTGGAGCGGCTGGTGGCGTTTGGTGTTACGCATGAGCCCGTGGAGACGTACTCCAACGGCGTGCGGCACGTCGAGGTGCTCGATCCGGACGGCAACAGCCTCTCGCTCGCAGCGCTGCCGTAGGAAGGAGCAGGGACATGACCATCGATCCCACCGTCGAGGCGTTCATCGCCGCCGTGAACGCGGGCGACCGTGAGGCGTTCTACGGGCTGTTGACGGACAACGCCACGATGTCCGATGACGGCAGCGATCGTGACTTGCGCGCGTGGACCACCAAGGAGCTGTTCGAGGACAACGGGACGATGAAGGTCGAATCGTCCTCGGAGGACGGGAAGTCGCTGATCGTCCACGTGCACAACGACACGTGGGGCGAGATGCGCACCTACTGGCGGTTCGCCGTAGAGTCGGGCAAGGTCAGCCGCTTCGAGACGGGACAGGCGTAGATGAGCGACGAGAACGTGCTGGGGCGCATCAACGAGCTGGTCGACGAGGAGCACAAGCTCCGTCAGCAGCTCGCGTCCGGCGAGATCTCCACCGACGAGGAGCACGCGCGGCTGCGGTCGCTCGAGGAGGCCCTCGACCAGTGCTGGGACCTGCTGCGCCGGCGGCGGTCCGCGCGGTCGCTGGGCGAGGACGCCGAGGACGTTCCCGCCCGCTCGGTCGGCGAGGTCGAGGGCTACCTGCAGTAGGTCAGTTCTTCGTGTCGCGGAAGATGACCCAGCGCATGACGCTGTACATGAACGCGGCCTCGCACGCGCCGGCGACGATGCGGGACAGGTGGTACTGCAGGCCGAGCTCGGTCAGCGCGCTGCCGACCCCGAGGATGAACGCCAGGTAGTTGATCAGGATCGCGACGGCGTACAGGCCCGCCTGCGGGCCCACCGGCGCGTGCGAGCGGAAGTTCAGGGCCCGGTTGAGCACGAAGCTGAGGCCGAACGCCAGGACGTAGGCGATCGTGAACGCGATCGGGACCGGCAGGCCGAGGCCGCTGCGGAACAGCGTGAGCAGCAGCAGGTCGATGCCGAAGGTGAAGCCGTTGATCAGGGCGAACCCGAGGAAGCTCGGCGCGACGACGCGGGACAGTCCGAACGGCAGCCACCTCACCACGACTTCCATCAGGTCGTGGAACCTCGTGCCGAGGTCTCTGTTGTTCTCGTTCATGGTGGGCGTCCCGCCGGTCATGGTCTCGACAGTGCCACGTCCGAGAGGGACGAAAACGACGAAACGCCTGGTGATCCACAGGCCGACCACAGGTGTTCAGCGGGTGTTCAAGTGGTTGAACTGCCGCCAACGCGTGGGACTCGTTCCGTGCAGTTTGCCGAACGTGCGCGCGAAGTAGCCGGCGTCCGGGATGCCCACCTGGCGCCCGATGTCGCCCACCGGGAGGTCGGTGACCGCGAGCAGGCGCCTGGCCAGCACCATCCGGCGTTCGGTGATCCACTCGCCCACGGTGCGGCCGGTCCGCTGCCGCACGGTCGACGTGAGGTGGCCGGGGGAGATGCTGACGGCCGCCGCGACCTCGCGCAGGGACAGCGGCTCCCGGTAGCGGCGCTCGATCACGTCGAACACCGCGGCCAGCAGCGGTTCCGCGTTCTCACGCAGGTCGCCGACCAGGTCAGCGGCCAGCCGGGACACCCCGACCAGCAGCAACGTGAGGTGCGCCGACACGGCCTCGCGGTAGCCGTCGCGGCGGTGCGACAGCTCGTCGTGCAACGCCTCGACGCGAGCGGTCCACTCGGCGCGTGCTCCGGAGGGCACCTTGAGCCGCAACGCACCCGTGGCGCCGCCGCGGACGAACGGGAACAGCAGCGGGTGCGTGCGCCACGCCAGGTGCGTGCCGGGAGTGTCGGAGCTCAGCACGTCGGCGGTGAAGAAGACGCCCCAGCCGCGCGCGCCGAGCAGGTCGTCGCTGCGCGCCCGGCCCATCACGTCGCCGGGCGCGATGACGAACAGGTCGCCCGCCTCGACCTGCCGGACTTGCCGGCCGTGCCGCACGACGCCGCCGGAGGCCTCGAAGTACGCGATGCCGGGGAAGTCGTGGGAGTGGGCCTCGTGCGCGCCGTCGAAGCCCGCGCCGTGGCCGAGCGGCACGACCGCCACCGGCACCTCGCCGGGGACGGGCTGCCAGGCGTACTTCGCCGGCTCGTCGCCCTTCAGCGGCGTTCGTCGGGTGCGCACCGTCAAATCGTCCCACTCGAACCACGGATCGGCGCAGAAATCCAGGCAGAACCCCGGCCACGCTGGCCTAATGGCCGAAACATCCTCCCCGGAGCGGGACTACCTGCCCGGCATGGGCAAGCACTACCTGCTGCCGTTCTACGACCTGGTGCACCAGGTGTCCGCGCTCGCCCGCGTGCACGCCGAGATGGTCGAGCTGGCCCGGCCGCAACCGGGGCAACGCGTCCTCGACGTCGGCTGCGGCACCGGGAACCTGTTGCGCGCCACCGCGAAGAGGCACCGGGACGTCGAACTGTCCGGCGTCGACCCCGACCTGAAGATGCTGGCGCGCGCGGAACGCAAGCTCCGGCGGCGGGCGCGGCTGGACAGGGGGTACGCGCAGGAGCTCGGGTTCCCCGGCGCCACGTTCGACGTCGTCTTCTCCAGCCTGATGCTGCACCACCTCGACACGACGTCGAAGGACGAGATGCTGGCGGAAGTGCGGCGCGTGCTGAAGCCGGGTGGTGTGCTGGTGCTCGCCGACATCGTGCACCACCACCGCGGACCGATGAAGGAGCACCTGCACGACAACGTCGGCGACTCCGTCCGGAAGCGGATCGAGGCGGCCGGGTTCACCGTCGAGCCGACCAGGGTGCGCAGGTTGCGGATGTTCGGCACCACAGGAGTCGAGGTCGCGAGAGTCCACTAGGGACAGGTCCATTGTCGACCTATTGAACCCGCACGATGTTGCTTTGCTACCAACGGATCCAATGGATCACGAACTTTCCGGTTAGCGTCATGAGAGCGCGGTCTCCCCTCTAAGCTGCGCGCCGTGACAGATGCGACGGGAAGTCTGGTGGCACAGCGCTACCGGCTTGTTCAGGTGATCGGCACCGGCGGCATGGGCCGGGTGTGGCTCGGCCGTGACGAGGTCATCGGCCGTGAGGTGGCCATCAAGGAGCTGCTGCTCCCGGCCGGTCTCGACGCGCAGCAGCGAGCGGTGCTGTGCCAGCGCGCCATGCGGGAGGCGCAGCTCGCCGGCCAGTTGAACCACCCCGGCATCGTCACCGTGCACGACGTCGTCGAGTACAACGGCACCCCGATGATCGTGATGGAGTTCGTCCGGGGCGGGTCGCTCTCCGATCTGATCAAGACCCAGGGCGCGCTGCCGGCCGACCAGGTCGCCTACATCGCCACGTCGATGCTCAGCGCGTTGCGGGTGGCGCACCAGGCGGGGATCGTGCACCGCGATCTCAAGCCCGCCAACGTGTTGCTGTCCGGCGACCGGGTCGTGATCACCGACTTCGGCATCGCCAGGCTCACCGGCGACGTGCCGCTGACGACCGACGGCTCGATCGTCGGCACGCCCGCGTACATGGCGCCCGAGCAGGGCACCGGCGCGCCGATCACGCCGGCGACGGACCTGTGGTCGCTCGGCGCCACCCTGTACGCCGCGGTCGAGGGCAGGCCGCCGTACCAGGGCCAGGACTTCATGACGACCCTGTCGATGCTGCTCACCCAGGAACCGCCGCCCCCGCAGCGCGCGGGCCACCTGTCGTCGTTGCTGGGCGGGCTGCTGCGCAAGAACCCGGCCGAACGCGCCACGGTCGACCAGGCCCTCGCGATGCTCGCGGGCGCCCCGGTCGTGCTGCCGGTCGTCGCCCAGAAGTCCGGTGTCAGCAGGCGAACGGCGCTGTTCGCGGGCATCGGCGCGGTGGCGGCCATCGGTGGCGGTGCCGCGTGGTGGCTCGCCTCGAAGAACAACGACGGCGAGGCGGCCCAGCTGCCGTCCACCAACGACAACAAGGCGGCGTCCAACAAGGAGGGCGGCTCTGAGCAGTCGCCGACGACGACCAAGTCCGATCCGGGCACGCCGAAGGAGATCGCCGAGCACGTCCAGCTCGTCGACCACAAGGACGCGATCGCGTCCATCGCCTGGAGCCCGGACGGCAAGTTCCTCGCCAGCGCCGAGGACGGCCTGGGCGACGGCGGCGACCTCGTCCGCATCTGGGACACCACCACCAACAAGGTCATCGGCACCGTCCAGCTGCCGGCCGGTCCCGGCGGCGCCGCGGCCACCGCGGTCGCGATCAGCCCGGACGGCAAGATCCTCGCGGCGGGCGGCAACCGCACCGGCGACTTCACCACGTACCTGTGGAACCTCGCCGACCGCTCGATGATCGGCGGCCTCGACGAGAGCCGCTCGATCATGAAGACCCTGCGCTTCCACCCGGACGGCAAGACCCTCGTCGGCGTCACCCACACCGGCCGCATGCAGGTCTGGGACGTCGCCACGCGCAAGGTGAAGATCGGCCTGACCGAGGCGCGCGGCAGCAGCGAGCTGTCGTTCAGCCCGGACGGCAAGCTGCTCGCCTACGCGGGCAGCAAGTACCAGGAGATCAAGATCGTCGACCCGGCCACCGGCAAGACGGTCAAGACCATCAACGACTCGACCGGCGACGGCGGCTCGTTCTCACCCGACGGCAAGACCCTCGCGGTGATCGACGGCGACGGCACCAACAGCATGCAGCTCTGGGACGTCGCGTCCGGCCAGAGCAAGGCCGTGTTCCTGCGCGCGGACGACGACCTCACGCTGTCCAGCGCGCTCTACCACCCGGACGGCGACACGGTCGCGGCCTGGGGGCAGGGCAACTTCGTGCAGCTGTGGGACGTGGAGACGAAGAAGATCCGCGCCACCGTGATCGGGGCGGCCGGGCAGATCCAGGCGGTGGCGTTCTCGCCGGACGGCAAGCGGATCGCGGCGGGCGGCGACGACAAGATCGTCCGGATCTGGAAGCTGGCCTAGAGTCCTTCGAGCTCGAAGACGTCGATGCCGTGGCGGTCCAGCGTGTCCGCGAACGCCTCGATGACGTTGTCGAGGATCCACTCGCACCGCGCCTTCAGCACGGCACCCTCCGCGCTGCGGAACGCCGGGATCGTCGGCGTGAGGCGGGCGGAGACGGTCCAGTCGGTGTCGTACTGCCACAGCTCGGCGGCCGGGGTCAGCAGGATCCCGGCCTCCTTGACGACGCCGGGGTGGGTCGCGCTCGGCGTCCTGGTCGTCAGCACCAGCCAGCCGGACGCGATCCGCACCTTCTGGTCGCCTGCCCGGTCGTGCAGCGTGTGCTCGGCGGGGATCTGGTGGTTCGTCAGCAGGATCACGACCTTGCGCGCCCACTCCGAGATCGTCGCGGCCCGCTCGGCCCACGCCCGCGCGGCAGCCTCTTCGGCGAGCTTGCGCTCCTTCATGAACGTCACGAGGTCATCCATGATCAGTGAACATAGCGTGACTCGGTCGTCACAAACGGTGTGATCGCTGGAAACGCGCGGTTCGTAGCGTCGAACTCCATGACCCTCGACCAGGTTGTGGAGCGCGCGGAGGCTCCGGCGGCGTCCAAGGAGACGCTGGAGGACTACACGCTGCGGTTCGCCCCGCGGACGTACCGGCGCTGGACGCCGGCCGTCGTCGGGGCGTCCGCGCTGGGCGGGATCGCCTACATGGCGGACTTCTCGATCGGCGCGGGCATCGCTCTCACGCACGGCACCGGGAACGCGTTGCTGGCCATCGCGTTCGCGGCCGTCGTCATCTTCGTGACCGGCTTCCCGCTGGCCTACTACGCGGCCCGGTACAACATCGACCTCGACCTGATCACGCGCGGATCGGGCTTCGGCTACTACGGCTCGGTGATCACCAGCGTGATCTTCGCGAGCTTCACGTTCATCTTCTTCGCGCTCGAGGGCTCGATCATGGCGCAGGGCCTGCGGTACGCGCTGGGCCTGCCGTTGTGGCTGGGGTACCTGGCGTCGACGCTGGTGATCATCCCGCTGGTGGTCTACGGGATGAAGGTGCTCGCGAAGCTGCAGAGCTGGACGAACCCGTTGTGGTTGCTGCTGATGGTGGCGCCGCTGCTGTACCTGGTGATCGCGGACCCGTCGTCGGTGAGCCGGTGGCTGTCGTACGGCGACCAGGGCGTGAACCTCGCCGCGGTGATGCTCGGCGCGGGCGTGTGCCTGTCGTTGATGGCGCAGATCGGCGAGCAGATCGACTACCTGCGGTTCATGCCACCGCGCACGGCGGAGAACCGCCGGGCGTGGTGGACGTCGATGGTGCTGGCCGGTCCGGGCTGGGTCGTGTTCGGCGCGCTGAAGCAGGCGATCGGCGCGTTCCTCGCGATCTACGTGCTCGACGCGGTCGGCAAGGTCGCGGCGGTGGAGCCGATCGAGCAGTTCACCGGCGTGTTCAAGCAGTTCATGCCCGCGTGGCTGGTGGTGCCGCTCGCGCTGGTGCTCGTGGTGCTCAGCCAGGTGAAGATCAACGTCACCAACGCCTACTCGGGGTCGCTCGCGTGGACGAACTCGTTCACCCGCGTCACGAAGCGCTACCCGGGGCGGTTGGTGTTCGTGCTGGTCAACCTCGCGATCGCGCTGATCCTGATGGAAGCGGACATGTTCAGCTTCCTCAACAACCTGCTCAGCTTCTACTCGAACTGCGCGATGGCGTGGGTCGTCACGGTCGCGGCGGACATCGCGATCAACAAGTACCTGCTGAAGCTGTCGCCGAAGCAGCCGGAGTTCCGCCGGGGCATGCTGTTCGCGGTCAACCCGGTGGGCGTCGGGTCGTTCCTCGCGTCGTCCGTCCTGTCCATTTCCGTCTACTTCGGACTGTTCGGCGCGGGTGTCCAGCCGTACTCGCCGCTGGTCGCCGTCGGCATTCCGATCGTGCTGGCGCCGTTGCTCGCGGTCGTCACGCGCGGCCGGTTCTACCTGCGCCGCACCGACGACGGCATCGCGGAGCCGTTGCTGGACGAGGACGGCAACCCGAGCGGCACGCGGTACGACTGCGTGGTGTGCGCGGAGTCGTACGAGCGGCCGGACATGACGGCGAGCGCGCTGGGCGGCCAGATCTGCTCGTTGTGCCTGAGCACCGACCGTGACGGGCGCCACGTGCTTCCGGCCTCCTGACCGGCGTGGCTCCACGGGCGGGGACCGCCGGGATCGAGCAAACTGCACGGCATGCAGGAATGGGCCTTGCTCGCCGTCGTCGCCGTGCTGATCATCGTGGCGGTGTCGTACTTCGCGCCGAAGCTCGGCGTGGCGGCACCGGTGCTGCTCGTGCTGGTCGGCATGGGGTGCAGCCAGCTGCCCGGCGCGCCCCACCTGTTCGTGGAGCCCGAGTGGATCCTGGTGATCGTGCTGCCGCCGATCCTGTACTCGGCGGCGGTGAACGTGCCGGTCGTGGACTTCCGGCGGGACTTCTCCACGATCGGGTCGCTGTCGGTGCTGCTCGTGGCCGTGTCGGCGTTCGGGACGGGCCTGCTGATCTGGTGGCTGGTCCCGGACATCGGCTTCGCGGCCGCGCTCGCGCTGGGTGCGGTGATCAGCCCGCCCGACGCGGTCGCGGCCACCTCGATCGGCAAGCGCCTCGGGCTGCCACCGCGGCTCGTGACCATTCTGGAGGGTGAGGGCCTGGTCAACGACGCCACGGCGCTGGTGCTGCTGCGCACCGCCGTCGTGGCGATCACGGCGAGCGTCACGTTCGGCGACGCGCTGGGCGACTTCGCCTACGCCGTCGCCGTGGGCGTGGCGATCGGGTTCGTCGTCGGCCTGGTGTCGGTGTGGGTGCGGTCGAAGATCCAGGGCCAGCCCGTGCTGACCACCGCGATCTCGTTCGTGGTCCCGTTCCTCGCGTTCATCCCGGCGGAGGAGGCGCACGCGTCGGGCGTGCTCGCCGTGGTCATCGCGGGCCTGATCACCGGCCACCTGAGCGCACGCCGCTTCACCGCGCACGACCGCATCTCCGAACGCACGAACTGGCGCACGATCCAGCTGTTGCTGGAGAATGGCGTCTTCCTGCTGATGGGCTTCGAGCTCACCGCCGTCATCGGCGCCGTGGCGGACGAGGGCGTGCTGCGCACCCTGATGATCGGCGTCCTGGCCACGGCCACCCTGGTCCTGCTGCGCGGCGTGTTCGTGATCCCGCTGATCGCCATGCTGCGCCGCCAGCAACGCCGCGCGGACGCGTTCACCGGCAAGCTCGACTCCTTTTTGGACCGCTTCCTCGAACGCGGCCCCCGCCCAGGCGAGGAGAAGCGCTACGACCGCGGAGTCCGTGCCCTGCAACGCAAACAGGCCGACGTCGCGTTCTACGCGAGCGAGGGCCTGAGCTGGCGCGGCGGCGCCGTCCTCGCCTGGTCGGGCATGCGCGGCGTCGTCACCCTGGCCGCGGCCCAGACCCTGCCCACCGACGTGCCGCACCGCGACGAGCTGGTCCTGATCGCCTTCACCGTCGCGATCCTGACGCTGGTCGTGCAGGGAGGCTCGCTGCCGCTGGTCATCAAGTGGCTCGGCATCCGCGGCAACGACGAGGAACACGGCCGCCGCGAGTACGCCCGCCTGGCCAACGAACTGGTCGTCGCCACCCAGGACCTGCTGGCCAGCCCGACCCTGTGCCGCGAGAACGGCGACTCGTTCACCGACGACGTGCTGGAGCGGACCCGCGAGCGCACGGTGATGATGAGCGAGAACATCGAGAAGATGCTGGTCGAACCGGAGCCGGACAGCGAGATGCACCAGCACCGCGAGCTGCAGCGGCTGATGCTGGACGCGCAGCAGAACGCGTTGCTGGACGCGCGGGCGGGCGGCACCTACAGCTCGCACACGCTGGAGAAGGCGCAGAACTTCGTCGACAGCTTCTCGGTGCGCTTCAACTGACCCGGCGAACGGCGCCGGCGGGCAGCCGTGGAGTCAGTCGCCTGCGGGGTGCCTTTGTCACCGGCGGGCGCTTCGTCGGAGGCAGCGGATCGGCCACGCAAGTGCGATGAGGGCGAGGAGCGCCGCCGCGAGTTCCATGGCCGCCGAGCTGTCGGACGCGCCGCGCTGCCTGCGGGCGCGGACGTAGAAGCTGAGCCCGATCACGGCTGGCATCAGGCTGACCGCGTAGGCGAACGCCCAGTACGTCCAGTTCCTGCTGAACTCGGCGTGCAGGCTCCCCATGCCTTCGCCGTTGTGGGCGTCGTTGGGGAAGTGAGATGGGTCCCCTCGCGCGGGAATCGACACGCTCACCCTGCGCGAGGCGCGTCGTGCGGCCGGACCGTTGCGCCCCAATCAGAACGGGTTGCCGCTCACCTTCGCCTGCACGTCCACCGTGTTGCGCGGTGACGCCCCGAGCGTCAGCCGCGACACGATCTTGTACCGGTCCCCCCGGTAGATCGAGTGCACGTACTCGACCTGCCGCCCCTCGGCGTCCGTCGTCAGCCGCTCGAACAGCAAAGCCGGCGCCAGCACGGGCACGGCCAGCAGAGCGGCCTCTGACTCGTTCACCACGGTCGGCTCGATCGACTGCACCGCCTCGGAAACGTGCACGCCGTGCTCGCGCAGCCGTTCGTAGAAGTCGCCGGACTCCATGTCGTGCAACGTCAACGAAGGCGCGACAGCCGCCGGCACGTGCAGGTACTCCAACGCCATCGGCTCGCCGTCGACGAGTCGTAGCCGGGCGATGTAGTGGATCTCGGCCGCGGGGGAGAGGTGCAGCCGGCGGCCGACGCGGGCGCCGGCCGGGATGCGGGCGTGTTCCAGCACCCGGGACGACCACACCCCGCCCGCCTGGGGCAGGGACATGGAACCCGTGTCGGAGACCATCTCCTGGGTGATCTTGGCGCGGGCCACGAAGGTGCCGCGGCCGTGCTGGCGGACCAGCAGGCCGGTGTTGACCAGTTCCTCCACCGCCGAGCGGACGGTGGGGCGGGACACCGAGAGCTGTTGGCACAGCACGCGTTCCGCCGGGATGGGGGCTCCCGCGGGGTGGGTCTCGATGAGTTCGAGCAGGTGGTCGCGGACCCGCTCGCGCTTCAGGATCGCTTCGGCCATGCCTCTCCGCTTCGTCGGCGGCCAGTATGGCATACCAGTGGTAAGCAAGCGGCAAGTTCAAGATCGGGAGCGCTCTCACGCGTCCGAACTGGGGATTGACCTGAGAAGTGGTCTATGCCACTTTCTACCTCACCCGTCGAGACCTGACCAATTGGTCACATCCCAGCGAGAGGTGAGTCGTGTCGCGCTCCGCTGCCTTACTGGTTCTTGCACTCGCCCTGTCCGCCTGCGGCACGGAGGCCGGAGGGGGTGAGAAGCAGGAGATCACCGTGTGGCTCATGAAGGACACGGCCACGGACGACTTCGTCCAGAGGTTCGAGTCCGAGTTCGAGAAGGACCACGCGAACCTCGACCTGAAGATCCAGATCCAGGAGTGGAACGGCATCACGCAGAAGGTGACCAGTGCGCTGGCCAGCACCGATCCGCCCGACGTGATCGAGGTCGGCAACACCCAGGTCGCGCAGTACGTGGCCAGCAAGGGCGTCACGGACCTGTCCGGCAAGAAGTCCGAGCTGCAGGGCGACGACTGGATCCCCGGCCTCGCGGATCCCGGTGCGGTGGACGGCAAGCAGTTCGGCGTGCCGTTCTACGCGGCCAACCGGGTCGTGATCTACCGCAAGGACCTGTTCGAGGCCGCGCAGGTCACGCCGCCGAAGACGCGCGAGGAGTGGCTCGCGGCCACCGCCAAGCTCGACCAGGGCGACCAGCAGGGCATCTACCTGCCCGGCCAGAACTGGTACACGCTGTCCGGGTTCGTCTGGGACGAGGGCGGCGACCTCGCGAAGCAGGACGGCGCGAACTGGAAGGGCTCGCTCAACACGTCAGAGGCGTTGGCGGGCATGGACTTCTACAAGCGGCTCCAGGCGCTCGGCGACGGCCCGAAGGACGCCGACGAGTCCAAGCCGCAGCAGACGGACGTGGTCGCGGGCGGCAAGGTCGCCCAGTTCATCGCGGTGCCCGGCGCGGCGAAGCTCGTCACCAAGGCCAACCCCGCGCTGGAAGGCAAGATCGGCTTCTTCCCGATCCCCGGCAAGACCGCCGACAAGCCCGGCGCGGTGTTCACCGGCGGCTCCGACCTGATCATCCCGCTGGCGTCCAGCAGGCAGGACGGCGCGTACGAGGTCGTCAAGGCGCTGGCCGGCGAGAAGTGGCAGGTCGAGCTCGCGAAGGCGATGAACTACGTGCCCAACCGCAAGTCGCTCGCGAACGCGGTCGGCGGCGACCCCGGCACGGCGGCCATGGCGCAGGGCGCGGCCAACGGCTTCGCCACGCCGAACTCGCCCAACTGGGCGGCGGTCGAGGCCCGCAACCCGATCAAGGAGTTCCAGACGGCGGTGCTGACCGGCGCCGACCCGAAGACGGCGGCCGCGAAGGCCGACGAAGTGATCACCCAAGCGCTCAACTCCGGCAAATGACGCTGCTCGCCGAGAGGCCGGTGCAGGAGACCGCACCGGCCCCTCCTCCGAAGCGCAGACGGCCGATCCTGCCGTACCTGCTGATCGCGCCCACCCTGCTCACCACCGCGTACCTGCTGCTGTACCCGCTGGTGCGCAACGTGATCATCTCGCTGCAGGAGTTCGGGCTGCCGCAGCTGGTCAGGGGCGACGCGAAGTTCGTCGGCTTCGACAACTACGCGAAGGTGCTCACGGACCCCGAGTTCTGGGGCGTGGTCCGCAGGACGCTGTACTTCACGGCGATCAACGTCGTGCTCATCATGGTGCTGTCCACTCTGGTCGCGCTGCTGCTGGTCAGGCTCGGCAAGTGGTTGCGGTTCTTGGTGATGGGCGGCCTGGTGCTGACCTGGGCGACGCCGATCATCGCCGCCACCACGGTGTTCCAGTGGCTCTTCCAGTCCCGGCTGGGCATCGTGAACTGGGCGCTGGTCGCGCTCGGCTTCGAGGAGTACCGCGGCTACACCTGGTTCGCGGACGGCGACGCCACGTTCGGCATCCTCGTCACGCTGATCGTCTGGCAGTCGGTGCCGTTCGCCGCGCTGTCGCTGTACGCGGCGATGATCACCGTGCCGCAGGAGCTGTACGAGTCGGCGCGGATCGACGGCGCCGGCGCGTGGCGGGTCTTCACCACCATCACGTTCCCCATGCTGCGGGCCATGTTCGGGCTGATCACGTGCCTGGAGGTGATCTGGGTCGTCAAGGCGTTCGTGCAGATCTGGGTGATCAGCCAGGGCGGTCCAGGGCAGGCCACGACGACGTTGCCCGTCTACGCCTTCCAGGTCGCGCAGTCGTTGCAGCGCTACGACCTGGGCGCCGCGGTCTCGATGTTGATGGTCGTGTTGCTGGTGCTCGCGCTGCTGGCGTACTTCCGCCAGCTCTACCGGCAGGAGCGGGACGCATGATGATCGGGAGGATCTCCCGCACGACAGCGGCGCTGGCGGTGTTCGTGCTCTCCGTCTTCCCCGTCTACTGGATGGTGCTCACGGCCTTCAAGCCCACCAAGGACATCCAGAGCGAGACGCCGACGTTCCTGCCGATCCCGCTCACGTTCGACCACTTCGGCACTGCCATCGCCGCGCAGGGCTTCTTCTCGTTCTGGCGCAACAGCCTGCTGGTCGCGGGAGGGGCGGTGCTGCTGGCCCTCGGTGTCGCACTGCTCGCCGCGTTCGCGATCGCCCGGTTGCAGTGGAAGGGACGCAGGGCGTTCGTGCTGATGGTGTTCATCGCTCAGATGACGCCCTGGGAGGCGTTGCTGATCCCGATCTACGTGATCGCGCGCGACACCGGCATGCTCGACACGCTCTGGATCCTCACGCTGGTCTACTTCATGATGACGCTGCCGTTCACCATCGTGACGCTGCGCGGGTTCCTCGCCGCCATCCCCGTCGATCTCGAAGAGGCCGCGCAGGTCGACGGCTGCACGCGCGGCCAGGCGTTCCGCAAGGTCGTGTTCCCGCTGCTCGCACCGGGACTGCTCGCGACCTCGCTGTTCGGGTTCATCACGGCCTGGAACGAGTTCGCCTTCGCCAACGTGCTGATCATCAAGAACCAGGACGACCGCACGCTGCCGGTCTGGCTGTCGTCGTTCAACAACACCTTCGGCACCGACTGGGGCGCCACGATGGCGGCCTCCACGCTGTTCATGCTGCCGGTGCTGCTGATCTTCGTCGTCTTGCAGGGCCGGGTCACCACCGGCATCGTCGGAGGGGCGGTGAAGGGATGATCGTGCCGCTGCCGACCAGGATCGTCCGGCGCAGCAAGGGTTTCACGCTCGACTGCGGAACGAGCATCAGGGTCACGCCAGGTGCCGAGCAGGCCGCCAGACTGCTGCGGACCCTGCTCAGGCCCGCCACCGGCCTGCCGCTGCCGCTCGCCGACCACGGCCAGGTCCTCTTCGCGCTCGACGCCAAGCTCGTCGGCCTCGGCGAGGAGGGCTACGCGCTCACCGTCAACGAGCACGGCGTCCTGCTCAGGGCGGCCACGCGCAACGGCCTGGCGCACGGCGTCCAGACCATCCGCCAGCTGCTGCCGCCCGAGGCGCTCCGGCCGAGCCGGGTGTCCGAGGTGGAGTGGACGTTGCCCGGCGTCGACATCCGGGACGTGCCGCGGTTGCCGTGGCGCGGGTTCATGCTCGACGTGGCACGGCACTTCCAGCCGGTGCACGTGCTGCGCAGGTTCCTCGACCTGATGGCGTTCCACAAGCTCAACGTCCTGCACCTGCACCTCACCGACGACCAGGGCTGGCGCATGCCGGTCCCGGCCCACCCACTGCTCACCTCGATCGGCGGCTGGCGCACCGAGACCAACGGCGACGGCGTCCCGCACGGCGGCACCTACACCCGCTCCGAACTGGAGGGACTCGTCGCGCACGGCGCCGAACGTGGCATCCGGGTCATGCCGGAGATCGAGATGCCCGGTCACGCCCGCGCGGCGCTGGCCGCGTACCCCGACCTCGGCATCGCCCCCGAGCCGCTGCCGGTCTGGACCCGCTGGGGCATCAGCGATGCCGCGTTCGGGATGCACGCCCTCGGCTTCGTCCGCGAGGTGCTGGCCGAGGTGCTGGAGATCTTCCCCGGCGAGCACGTCCACCTCGGCGGCGACGAGTGCCTGCTGCCCGAGGACGTGCACGGCCGGTTCCTGAAGCAGGCGAGCAAGTACCTGCTCGACCGCGGCCGCACCCCGGCGGCGTGGGAACCGACCGGCGACGCGCGGTCCGTCCTCATGCCGTGGAAGGACGAAACCCAGGCCACCGCAGCACTCGAACGCGGCCAGCCGGTCGTGATGGCCCCGCACACCTCCACCTACCTCGACTACCCGCAGACCGACGGCACGCACGAACCACCCGGCCAGCCCGGGTACGTCGTCACCACCCGCGACGTCTACCACGTGCCCCTGCCCGACGGCGTGCTCGGCGCCCAGTGCCAGCTGTGGACCGAGCACGTGCGCTCGAAGGACCACCTGGAGTACCTGGCGTTTCCCCGACTTGCCGCGCTGGCCGACACCCTCTGGTCCCAGCGCCCCGAGTGGGAGGGCTTCACCACCCGGATGCGCCTCCACTCGTCAAGGCTCGCCGCCCTGTCCGTCCCTGCCGAAATGAGGAGAGAACGTTGCGAGCACTCTTAGCCGCGTCCTGCGCGGCACTGGCGGTGGCCGCACTGGCCGTCGCACCGAACGCGTTCGCCGCCGACGCGATCACCGCCCAGTACCGGACCAGCGCGTCCGGTGCGACGACCGACCAGGCCGAACCCTGGTTCAAGCTGGTCAACTCCGGCAGCACGAGCGTGCCGCTGTCCGAGGTGAAGATCCGCTACTACTTCAAGGCCGACACCCCGGACGTCGGCTACCGCTTCGCCTGCTCGTGGGCCGTGCGCGGCTGCGGCAACGTGACCGGCGAGTTCGGCACGCTCACCGGCGGTCCCGCCGACCGCTACCTGGAGGTCGGCTTCACCGCCGGCGCTGGCACGCTGAACCCCGGCGCCGACTCCGGCGACCTGCAACTCCGCTTCTACCGCACCAACTGGGGCCCGATCACCCAGACCGACGACTACTCGTTCCGCGCCGACAGCAGCTACTCGGCGTCCAACAAGGTGACGGTCTACCGCGGCAGCACGCTGCTGTGGGGCACCCCGCCCGGTGGCACTCCGCCCACCACCACGACGACCACGACGACGCCGCCGAACCCCAACGGCGCCAAGATGTTCGACGACTTCGCCTACACCAGCTCCAGTGACTCGCGGATCAGCCAGCGCGGCTGGACCGTGCGGTCGGGCGCGGGCGGTCCCGGTGTCCCCGGCGCCGAGTGGGACGCCTCGCGCGTCACGTTCCCGACCGTGGACGGCCAGAAGGTCATGCGCCTCGACTCGTGGAACAACGGCTCCGCGGCCAAGCAGACCGAGATGTTCCACCAGCGCAAGTTCTTCGAGGGCACCTACGCGGCGCGGGTGAAGTTCAGCGACGCGCCGGTGTTCGGCCCGGACGGTGACCACGTCGTGCAGACGTTCTTCACCATCACCCCGCTCGACGCGCCGATGGCCCCGAACTACGGGGAGATCGACTTCGAGTACCTGCCCAACGGCGGCTGGGGCGAGCAGGGCAACATCATGTACGAGACCACGTGGGAGACCTACCAGAACGAGCCGTGGGTCGCCGACAACATCCACAACGAGCAGCGCCAGAGCTACAACGGCTGGCACGACCTCGTCTTCCAGGTCGCGAACGGCCGGGTGAAGTACTACATCGACGGCGCGCTCGTCGCCGACCACGGTGACAAGTACTACCCGGAGACGCCGATGTCGATCAACTTCAACCTCTGGTTCATCTCGGGCGGCCTGCAGGGCAGCAGCGCCGAACGCGCCTACCAGCAGGAGGTCGACTACGTGTACTTCGCCAAGGACCAGGTGCTGAGCCCGGCCCAGGTGAAGACGGCGGTGCAGGACTACCGCACCGCGGGCGTCACGCACACCGACAACGTGTGACGGCGGACGGGCGCCTCGGTTCCCGGGGCGCCCGTCTCAGTCCCGGAGCAGCTCGTCCACCAGCACCGCGATGTCGTGGTCGCCGTAGCCGCGCCGCAGGTGGTGCATCTGGGTCCCCGCCAGGTGGCGCAGTTCGGCCGGCAGCTTCTCGGGTTTGAGCGCGCCGCGCAGGCCGACGAGCACCGGCACGACCTTCTTGTCGTTGTGGCGCGCGAGGATCAGCTCCCGGCGCACCCAGTCGTCCGGGTCGTCGAGGAACCGCACCCCGGCGTTGTTGGTCTGCGTCTCCCAGCGCCTGCCGACGATCGCGATCACCGTCTCGCAGTCGCGCACGGTGTTCTCCAGCGTCTCGGCGAAGTCCGGCAGGCCCGGCCGCATGGACCGCACGTCGTAGAACACGGCCCGCTCGCCGAGCCGGCGGACCAGTTCCCGGTGCAGCAGCTCGGGAACCGCCTCGGCGTCGCCGGTGCGGAAGTTGAGGAAGTACCTCGGCGCGGACGGTGGCGGCGGGTTCACCTCCACCCCGTACGGCTTGAGCAGGTCGATCAGCCACGGCAGCTCGGCGGGGTCGTCCAGCGCGCGGACCGTCCCGGTGGCCGGGGGAGCCGCGCACCTGTCGTCGAAGAGGACGACGGTCTGCCGCGGCATGTCCGCGATCGACTGCCACAGGATCCCGTCCGCCCACGGCACCTCGCGGTGCAACCACTCCGCCCACTCCCTGGTGACGTGGAAGCGGTTCGGCGTCGTCGTGGTGAGCCACGGGTCCTGGTGGACCGCGGCGAGGTCGGGCGCGTAGTAGAGGCGGATGAGGTTCAGATCCGTGTGCGAGCGCACCTCGGTGAGCACCTGGCCGGTCAGGGCCGTGCGCTGGAGGATGCGCGCGTTGCACTCGGCGAGGGCGAACTCGCGCAGGAACCGTTCGGCGATCGCGGTTTCCGGTGCGGCGGACATGCACAGCGTGCGGTGGTCGGCGCCGATGCACGCGTCGAACCGGCCGCCACCGAACACGCTGCTGTGCTGGGGATCGAAGAGGTGCGCCTTCCGCGTCGCGGGGTGGACGCGGTGGAAGGTCGACCCGGCGGCGACGACCTCACGCGCGGGCGTGCCGGTGAGCCGCGGTGGGGGAGGGATCTCGGGCACGCCTCAGCCCTCCGTGACCGCGACGGCGGCCGCCACCAGCAGTTCGTCGGGTGTCCGCCCGATCAGCTCGTACGGCGGCTCGGTGAGCCAGGCGTTCGCGCTGAACCACCAGTCGGCCGCGCCCCACGGGTCCTCGTGCGCGCGCAGCACCCGGTTCACCCGCAACACGACCTCCAGCGGAGTCCCTTCCTCGTCGAACTGGAACACCGGAACGGCAGCGCTGCCGTCGTCGCGGTCCAGCTTGATCACCCCGAACACGTCCGGCGAGTGCTGTCGCTCCCGCAGATCGGAGGCCGACTCCCAGACGTGCGTGAGAACGCGCTCCTTCGCGCTGCGGGGACGTCCGTAGAACCGCACGTCGCCCGAGATCGACACCAGCAGCCGGTCGAGCACGTCGGCGTGTCTTGGATCGGAGTAGCGGACGCCGGCGTTGGCGAAGACCGCGTCGTCGTGGGGGAGGAGCTCGCCGAGCAACCGCGTCAGCGCGTGCGCGATGGCGGCCCGTTCGTCGGCGCTCTGGGCGGAGCGCATCGCGTCGACCAGCCCGCGCAGCCGGGTGCGGCCGTCGGAACCGAGCCGGTGGGTGACCCGGTCCCAGTCCGCGACGAGCGCGTCGATGATGTGCTGGACGGCCATGCGGTCATTCTGCCGCCCGGGCCCGGGAGTATTTGGACAGAAACAGGACAGTTGCCTGTCGTCGCCGGGGAACGCGCCGGGCGGGTCGTAGCGTCGGTCGCACCGGACGGAGGTGGGACCTGGTGAACCCGTCGAGTCGCCACCGAGCCCGGTTGGAGCGCGCCGAGTCGCTGCTGGACGCACTCGACGACCCGGCCGCGGATCCCCGCGCGTTCGCCGAGGTGCGGGAGCTGCTCGACGAGGTCCAGCAGGCCGCGGCGAGGCCCGGCTTCGACTGGGTGTGGGCGCACTACCTGAGCGCGTTGTGGCACCGGCTCCAGGCACGGGCGCAGGCGGACGTCCGCGAGATCGACGTCGCGATCGTGGAGCTGAAGCTCGTGACCGAGTGCTGGGACGCCCCCGACTTCCGGGTCGAGCTGGTGAACCTGCTCCGGTTCAGGTACGCCGTCACCGGCGACCGGCCTCACCTGGACGGGTGCGTGCAGGTGCTGCGCGGTCTCGTCACCGAGGAGTTCGCGTCCGAGGCCCAGCGGGGCTGGATCCACTCGTTGCTCGGCCGGCAGCTGGTCGAGCAGTTCCGTCGCGCCCTGGACGACGACGGCACGGTGGAACCCGTGCTCCTCGACGAGGCCGAGAAGCTCCTGGACGGCAGTCTCGACCACTTCGACGAGGACGCGGCGAGCCGGCGCGCCGACACCGTGCTCGGCCTCGCCAGGCTGCACTTCCTCCGCGTCCGCACGTCGCTCTCGCGCGACCGGGAGGAGGACTGGGAGGAGGCGGTCGCCCTCTGCGAGTCGGTGCAGGACCCCGAGGCGGCGGTGGAGCTCGCCCGGTTGTGGTACTGGCGGTTCGACGAGTCCGGAGAGCCGTTCGCCCGCACCGAGGCCTTGCGGTGGCTGGACGAGAGCGAGCACTCCGCGGAGCTCGTGCACCTGCGCGGCGAGTTGCTGCTCGGTCTCGCGCGCGAGGACCGGTCCGAGCTGCCCCGCCTGATCGACTTCCTCACCGAGGCTTTCGCCGCCGAGCCTGTCGCCGTCGTCGGAGTTCAGCTGGTCGAGGCGCACTGGCTGGCGTGCGACGCCGAGGCGGTGGTGCGCGTCACCGGTCGGCTCGAAGCGGAGGTCGCCGAGCTGATGAGGTCGCATCGGGCCATCGCGCTGGCCTCACTGGCTTTGCGGGGACGTGCGGCGGTCGCTGAGGCCGAGGCGTTGTTGCTCGACGTCATCGCTGATCCGGACCAGATGGGCTGGCGCAAGAACTCCGCGCTGGCGTTGCTGGTGGCGTTGCGGACGGGGGACGCCACGATGCCGGACGTGATGGGGGAGGTCGACGCGGACGGGGTGGCGCGCCACCTGCTCGCCTGGCTCAGGGAGCACGAACAGCCGGGCTGGGAGTGGCGGTGCGCGCTGGCCGCGTTGCACAGGCAGGTGGTGCGGGACGGCGATCTGGCGTCGCGAAAGGCCGCGTTGGAGGAGACGGTCGCCGCGCGCGCCGCTCTCGCCGGAGCGGACGCGCCTGTCACCCTGGAGCTGGAGTTCCTGCTCCAGCAGGGGATGTTGACGATGGCGGTGAGCGAGAGCACCGAGGATCCCCGCACGGCGATCGCCGCGGCCGCTTTGCTGGAAGAGGCTCTCGGCAAGGTGGGAGAAGATCATCCGCTGCGCAGCGACGTGCTCGGTCTCTATGGAAGTGCTTTGTCGTACACGCACATGTGGAGCGGTTCCGGGCCTGCTCCGCTGGGCGACGCGACAGGTGCGCTGGGGGTGGCGAGCGGGAACGCGGACACCCCGCCCCACCTTCGCGCGAGTTACCTGATCATCCTCGCCCAGGCCCAGATGTTGACGAACATGCGGGAACGGGCCGACCTGCACGGTTCCGCGGTGGAGCTGTGCCGGCAGGCGATGAACCTCGTGGACGAGGGCAGTGCCGAACACACCGAGGCGGTGAAGGTGCTGGGAATGCTCCTGTTCCAACGGTTCCTCGAGTTCGGCGAACGGCATGACCTCGTCACCGCGGTGAGCCACCTGCGCGCGGTGAGGGACCGCGGGCGGGTGGACCAGTTCGAGCCGATGCTCCGGCAGGCGGAGGCGATCCTGCACACCGGCCAGATCGACAGGAGCACGAGCAGGGACGAGTTGTGCGAACAGCTCGCGAACCTGGACGCCGGTTCGATGAGTCCGGTGTTGCTGGCCTCGTCGCGGCTCGAACTGGCCACGATGCTGATCGCTCAGGCCGAGGACGGCGACACCGAGGTGCTGGAGCCCGCGCTCGAAGCGTTGACGCTGGTGCTGGAGGCCGTCGAGAACGGTGAGGTCACGCACGCGGCGTTCAGCTTGGACGCGGTCAAGGCCTGGGCGCTGGCCGCGCACCGGATCGGCGATCACGACAGGTTCCTGCGGGGAATCAGGATGCTGGCGGCGTTCCGGGACGACACCGGGCTTCCGGCCAGTGATCGCGCCTCCGCGGGGTTGAGCCTCTCGATGTTCTGGGCGCAGCGGCACGACGTCACCCTGGACACCGGCGATCTGGACGAAGCCCTGCGCCAGTACGCGCGGGTCGATCTCGTCGCGCTGAGGGGACCCGACAGCACCGGGTTGCTGGACGATCTCGCCGACTCCTGCTGGGACCTGGTCGCGCGCGGGTACGGACAGGCGGCCGTGCGGGTGGGCTTCGACTCGCTTCGCCTGCGCGCGAACAACGTGGTGCTGCAGGCACAGGAGGAGCATGCGGTGCGGCAAGCCGCCGATGCCGCTTTTCGAGGCCAGCAGGTGGCCTTGCGGTGTGCCGCGCTCGGCGACCTCGTCCGCGCCGTCGAAGCCGTGGAGTGGGGGCGCGGGCTGGTGCTGCACAGCGCGACCGTGACGTCCGGTATCGGCGAGAGGTTGCGGGCGGCGGGCCGTGAAGAGCTCGCGGCGGAGTGGGAACGCGGGCCGGCGGCGGCCGATGCCTGGTTCGCGCCGAGCGATGTGCGCAGGCGGGTGCTTTCCTCGCTGGAGAACGACTCCCGGACGTTGAGTCCATCGATCGCCGAGATCTCCGACGCGCTTCAGGGCTTGGACGCCACGGCTCTCGTGCATCTGGTGCCGGGACAGGGCGAACACTCCGGACGGGCGTGGGTGACCGCGGCGGAGGGGTCGGTCACCGAGGTGTTGTTGCCGTTGCTGGTCGACGGGCCCGGCAGCGCGGTCGGCCGTTACCTCGCGGCGGACGACGAGCAACGGCGTGAGCAGCTGCCGGCGTTGTGCGAGTGGGCGTGGCAGGTGGCGGTGGAACCGTTGCTGGGACACGTTCCCGGTGACATGCCGTGGTTCGTGCTGGTGCCCACCGGCGCGCTCGGTGTGGTGCCTTGGCACGCGGCGGGTGGTGACGGGCGGATGGCGTTGCGGGAAGCCGGGTTCACCTACGCCGTGTCGGCCAGGCAGTTGTGCGATCTCGCGCGGCGGCCCCGGCAACCGGTGGGCGCGTCGCCGGTCGTCGTGAGCGACCCCGTGGGGACGCTCGTCGGCGTGTCGTACGAGGCGGAGTTCCTGCACGGTCTCTGTCCACACGGGCACTTCTACGGCCAGGCGGGTCCTGCCGTGCCCGTGCGCGGTGCGGGGACGCCCGCCGAGGTGCTGGCGGAGAGCGGTGCCTCGTTGTTGCACCTGGGATGTCACGCGCGGACGGGGGCGACTCCCGCGCAGTCCGTCCTGGAGTTGGCGCGCGCGGAGTTGTCCGTCGGGCAGATGTTGCGCCATGCCGGCGGACGTCCGGGTGGTGCGACGGGTGGGCTCGTGGTGCTGGCCGCGTGTGAGAGCGACCTGACGGCGAGCCTGCACGACGAGGCGTTGACGCTGGCCGCCGCGTACGTGGTGGCGGGTGCGTCGGGTGTCGTCGGCACGAAGTGGAAGGTCGACGACATCGAGTCGGCGCTGCTGATGTGCGTGTTCTACGACTTCGTGCTCAGGAAAGGGATGAGGCCGCGCGACGCGTTGCGCGCGGTGCAGCTCTGGGCACTGGACGCCGATCGTGCCGTTCCGGCCGGAGTGGCCAGGCACCTGGCCGAACGCGGCCGGACGGCCGTCCTCGCCGAACCGCGCTACTGGGCGGCGTTCGCGCACCAGGGGTGGTGAGCGTCAGGTGGAGGTCACTGCCTCGCAGCCGACCTCCTGGCCGGGCTGACCGGTGGCCGTCGCCAGTTCCTTGACGCCGTCGAGCAGGATGCGGCACGTCAGCACCTGGTCGCCCTTCGGCGTCCCGGCGACGTGGGCCTTCTCGCCGGCGTTGATGATGACCTCGGTCGTCCACGGCAGCGGGGCGTCCTCGCTGACGGTGCGCGGGGTCTCCTTGCGGTTGCGGTCGGGCGACTCGGCGTACGTCACGTCCGCGAGGGTGTCCGCCGGTTGCGCCGACACCTCGTAGGTGATGGCCCAGGACTTGCCGATCAGCGTGTTCCAGCCGCCCAGGTGGTTGACCAGCGCGACCGTTCCGCCGCCGACCACGGCCAGCACGGCGAGGACGACCAGGAGCGTCTTCATAGGACAGACGGTAGTGGTGGCGGCGTGCACCGGCATCGTTCGCGGGTGTGACGCGGGGGTCATCCTCGGGGACGACTCACTTGAGCAGCAGGCGGACCGTGAGCTCGAGGCGGTTCGCGACGTCCGTGGCGGTGGCGCGGCGGGTCACCCACGCGACCAGGTTGGACAGCCACACGTCGCCGATCACGCGCGCGATGGCCTTCTGCTCGTCCGTGGGCGCGTCGTCGCTCATCGCCTTGGTGAACATGCTCTCCATCAGCCACGAGACCCTGTCGATCTCGGCACCCGCGCTGGCGTCGGCGAACGTGAACGCGCGTGTCATCGCCTCGGTGAGGTGCGGGTTGCGCTGCAGGCCTCGGGTGATGCGGCCGAGCACGAACAGCACGCGCTCGTACGGGCTCTCGCCGGGAACGGTGGTGCGGTCCATCTTCTCCTGGGCGCGCTCCAGCTCGACCGCGAGGCTCGACACCAGCAGGTGGACCTTCGAGGGGAAGTAGCGGTACAACGTGCCCAGCGCCACGTCCGCGCGGTCGGCCACGGCACGCATCTGGACGGCGTCGAACCCGCCCTTGGAGGCCAGCGCGATCGTCGCGTCGACGATCCGCTTGCGGCGCTCGCGCTGGGCGGCCGAGCTGAGCTCGTCGCCCGCCATCAACGCGTCCGTGCGCGACTTCGAAGGTGACACGGAGATGATCCTCCTGAAACGTGTTGCAGCTGCGCTCTCATCATACTCGATCGGTTTGGCGGCCATGATCTGTTGCTCGAAATAGAACACGTTCTATAAACTTCTTCACGTACTGGAGGAGGCCGCATGCCGATCGCCACGACCGGGGACCAGCGCGCGTTGCGCGACAGCGTGGACGCCGCCGGGGACGAGTGGGCTGATCTCGTCAAGGTCGGGTTCTTCGAGGTGACGCGGGAAGGCGGCACGGTCGCCGAGCTCGCGGTGATGCTGGAGCGGGCGGCTGAGAACCTGGTGCCGGGGCCGTTGCTGCCCACGGCGCTGGTGTCGGTGCTGTTCCCCGGCTTCGACGGGATCGCGGGGTTCGGGTTCTCGTCTCAGCAGGTGGTCGGTGCTGCCGAAGCGACGCACCTGCTGGTCAAAACGGACAATTGGATGCTGGTGCCGGCGTCTCAGGTTTCGGTGACACCGCTGGAATCCGTGGACCACTCACGTTCACTCGGGTCGGTGCGCGTCGACGTGCCCGGGGACGTGGTCGGCGATCCCTCCGACCTCGCGGTGACGCTGATGGCGGCGGAGGCGAGCGGGGTCGCGGCCTGGTGCCTGAACACCGCCGTGGAACACGCGAAACAGCGGCAGCAGTTCGGGCGTGTCATCGGGTCGTTCCAGGCCGTCAAGCACCTCTGCGTGGAGATGCTGTGCCGCGCCGAGCAGGCGTCGTCGGTCGCGTGGGACGCGGCTCGGTCGGTGGGGGAGGACGAACACCCGCTGGCGGCGGCGGTGGCGGCCGCGGTGGCGTTCGACGCGGCCGTGCGCAACGCCAAGGACTGCATCCAGGTGCTGGGCGGTATCGGGTTCACCTGGGAGCACGACGCGCATCGGTACCTGCGGCGGGCGTTGGCGTTGCAGCAGCTCGCGGGCGGGGTGGCGCACTGGCGTCGCCGGGTCGCCTCGCTGGCGCTGGCGGGGGCACGGCGGTCGCTCGCCGTCCAGGTCGAGCCGGATCCGCCGGTGCGTGCCTTCGCCGAGGAGATCGCCGGACTGGATCGTACCGGTCAGCGGGAACGGCTGGCGGACAGCGGGTTCCTCGTGCCGGGCTGGCCAGCCCCGTACGGGCAGGACGCCGACCAGGCGCGGCAGCTGGTGATCGACAGCGAGTTCGCGCGGGCGGGGGTGCGGCGGCCGGACCTGGTCATCGGCGGCTGGGCAGGGCCGACGATCCTCCGCCACGGGACGGCCGAGCAGCAGGAACGGTTCGTGCCGCCGACGTTGAGCGGCGAGCTGACCTGGTGCCAGCTGTTCAGCGAACCCGAGGCGGGCTCTGACCTCGCGTCGTTGCGCACCAAGGCAGAACGGGTCGACGGCGGCTGGCGGCTCACCGGGCAGAAGGTGTGGACGTCGCTCGCGCACGAGGCCGACTGGGCGATCTGCCTGGCCCGCACCGACTCCAGCGTGCCGAAGCACAAGGGCATCACGTACTTCCTGGTCGACATGCGCTCGAACGGCGTGGACGTGCGGCCGTTGCGGGAGATCACCGGGGACGCGCGGTTCAACGAGGTGTTCCTGGACGGCGTGTTCGTGCCGGACGAGTGCGTGGTCGGCGAACCCGGCGACGGCTGGAAGCTCGCCCGCACGACGCTGGCCAACGAACGCGTCGCCATGGGTTCGTCGCTCGGCGAGGCGCTCGAACAGATCCTGACCTCACCGGTGGCGCCCGACCACGCCGAACGGCTGGGTGCGTTGGTGGCGCAGGGACTCGCGGTGTCCGTGCTGGACCTGCGGGCGAGCCTGCGGGTGCTGGGCGGGCAGGAACCGGGCGCGGAGTCGAGCGTGCGCAAGCTCGTCGGCGTGCGGCAACGGCAGGACGTGGCGGAGTTCGCGGTCGAGCTGCTCGGGCCGGACGCCGCCGTCGAGGGCCCGCAGGTGTACGAGTTCCTGCTGTCGCGCTGCCTGAGCATCGCGGGCGGGACGACGCAGGTGCTGATGAATCTTGCAGGGGAGCGAATTCTCGGTCTACCGAGGGAGTCTTAGATGGATTTCCAGCTCGACGAGACCCAGCAGGAGATCGCCGCGCTGGCGGCCGGCGTGCTGGGCAGGGAGAGCGACACCCCCTGGAAGGCGTTGGGGGAGGCGGGGTTGCTGGCCCTCGCCGTTCCGGAACGGCTCGGTGGCGACGGGCTCGGCGTGCTGGAGACGGCCGTGCTGCTCACCGAGGTCGGGCGGCGGGCGGTGGACGTGCCCGCGCTGGCCACGCTGGCGCTGGGCGTGCTGCCGATCGTGGCCCACGGGACGGTGGAGCAGCAGGACGCCTTGCTGCCGTTGGTGACCGAGCAGCACGCGGTTTTCACGGCGGCGTTGAGCGAGCCGTCACGGCCGTTGCCGGTGTCGCCGGAGACGAGAGCCGGTGAGGACGGGATCTTCGGCACGAAGATCAACGTGCCGAACGCCGGCGAGGCCGTGCGGATGCTGGTGAGCACGGACATCGGGGTGTTCGTCGTCGACCCGGCACAGCCAGGGGTGTCCACTTCGGACGGCGTGGTGCGGTTCGAGGGTGCTCGCGGCGAGCCGCTCGGGGGCGGTGAGGAGCGAGCAGGGGCAGGCGCCCGCCCGTCCACCCCCGCCGACATCGACCTGCGGCGGTTCGCGCTGGCCGGTGCCTGCGCGGTGGCCGACGGCGTCCTGGCCGGAGCTCTCGACCTCACCGTCGCGCACGTCGGCACGCGCCACCAGTTCGGCAAGCCGCTCGCCACGTTCCAGAGCGCCGCTGCCCTGGTCGCGGACGTCTACATCGCCTCCCGCACCCTGCACCTGGCCGCGGTGACCGCCGCCTGGAGCCTCGACGACACCGACCTCGACACGGCGGCCTACTGGCTCGCGGCCGAAGCGCTGCCGGCCGTGCACAGCTGCCACCACCTGCACGGCGGCCTCGGGCTCGACATCACCTACCCGATGCACCGCTACTACGGCATGGCCAAGGAGCTGACGCGGTTCGTCGGCGGAGTGGAGCACCGCTTGGGGGCCATCGATGTTCGTTGATCTCACCGCCGACCAGCGCAAGCTGCGCGACGAGCTGCGCGAGTACTTCGCGCACGTCATGTCCGACGCCGAACGCGAGGCGATGCTCACCGAACGCCACGGCACCGTCTACCGCGAGCTCGTGAGCAGACTGGGCCGCGACGGCAGGCTCGGCGTCGGCTGGCCCGTCGAGTACGGCGGCCTGGGGTTCGGGCCGGTGGAACAGCAGATCTTCGTCAACGAGGCGGCGCGCGCGGACGTGCCGTTGCCGTACGTGACGCTGCAGACCGTCGGCCCGACGCTGCAGACGTACGGAACGCAGGAGCAGAAGGACTTCTTCCTCCCGAGGATCCTGAGCGGCGACCTGCACTTCGCCATCGGCTACACCGAACCGGACGCGGGCACCGACCTGGCCGCGTTGCGCACCAAGGCCGTCCGTTCCGACGAGGGTTACGTCGTCAACGGCCAGAAGACGTTCACGACCGGCGGCCACGACGCCGACTACGTGTGGCTGGCCTGCCGCACAGGCGCCGCGGACTCACGCCATAAGGGCATCATGATCCTGATCGTCGACACGACGGACCCCGGCTACTCGTGGACGCCCATCATCACGTGCGATGGCGCCCACCACGTGAACGCCACCTACTACAACGACGTGCGCGTGCCCGAGTCCCGCCGCGTCGGCGAGGAGAACAAGGGCTGGCGTCTCATCACCACCCAGCTCAACCACGAACGCGTGATGCTCGGACCGTCAGGCCGCATCGGCGCGTTGATCGAACGAGTCCACGCCTGGGCGTCCGAACGAGGCCTCCTCGACGAACCGGACGTGCGCAGGGCGCTGGCCGAGGCACGAGCCGTCCACCGCGTGAACGAACTGCTCAACTGGCAGGTCGCGAGCGGCGAACTGGAGGTCGCGGACGCCAGCGCCACCAAGGTGTTCGCCGCCGACCGCACCCAGCGCATCGGCAGGCTCCTGGAGGAGCTGGCCGGCCGGCACGGCGCTGACGCGGAGCTGGTGCGCTGGCTCGACGTCCAGGCCCGCCGCAACCTCGTGCTGACGTTCGGTGGTGGCGTGCAGGAGATCCAACGCGAACTGATCGCCAACATCGGACTGGGACTGCCACGGGTGGTGCGATGATCGACATCGAGAAGGAGGCCGCCCGCATCGCCGAACAGGGCGAGTGCGCACCCCGGCTGGCGCGCGACCCGGTCAACCTGCCGATGATCCGCACCTGGCTGGAGGCCATCGGCGACGAACATCCCGGCTACACCGAGGTGGCGCCGCCCGCGATGGTCCAGGTGTGGACGATGGCGGGTCTGCACGGCCAACGCACCCTCGACGACCCGCTCGGCGCGATGATGACCGTGCTGGACGAGGCCGGGTACACGTCGGTCGTCGCGACCAACTCCGACCAGACCTACCACCGCTACCTGAAGGTGGGGGAGCAGCTGTCGGTGACGACGAGCCTGGAGGACGTGACGGGGCCGAAGCGGACGGGCCTCGGCGAGGGCTGGTTCGTGACGACCCGCAGCACGTGGTGGGTGGGCGACGAGGCGGTGGCGGAGATGAGGTTCCGCGTGCTGAAGTTCAAGCCCGCCAACGTGCCTGGCACCGCGGCCCCCGCCGCCTCCACCACCGCCCCGGCCACCACCCCGGCCGCGGCCAGTTCCACTTCCACCCCCACCTCTCCCACCGCCGCCATCCGCCCTTCCGTCAACCGCGACACCGAGTACTTCTGGGAAGGCACCCGTCAGGGCGAGCTGCGCGTCCAGCGGTGCGGCGGCTGCGGCCTCCTGCGCCACCCACCGGGCCCGATGTGCCCGGAGTGCGGCGCCACCAAGCCGACCTACCTCGTCTCCGACGGCTACGGCGTCATCTACAGCTACGTCGTGCACCACCACCCGCAGGTGCCCGGCAAGCAGACCCCGTTCGTCATCGCCCTGGTCGAGCTCGACGAGGGCGTGCGGATGCTGGGCGAGTTCGACGGCGAGCCCAGCGTCGGGCAACGCGTCGAGGTCGTGTTCACGAAGGTCGACGACGACCTGACGATGCCGAGCTGGAGGCCCCGTGCGGATCGGTGATTCCCTGCCGGAGTGGCACGTGGAGGCCACGCCGACGTTCGTGATCAGCACCGCGCTGGCCACCCGCGACTTCCAGGACGTCCACCACGACCGCGACCTGGCGGTCCAGCGCGGGTCCAAGGACATCTTCATCAACATCCTCACCACCACCGGCCTGGTGCAGCGCTACGTCACGGACTGGGCGGGCCCGGAAGCCTTGGTGCGGCAGGTGAACATCAAGCTCGGCGCGCCCTGCTACGCCTACGACACGCTGAAGTTCTTCGGCCAGGTCGTCGGACGTGAAGACCAGGACCTGACCATCGAGGTCGTCGGCAGGACCGGCCACGGCGACCACGTCACCGGAACCGTGAAGATCGAGGTGCCCGCGTGAACGCCGCCATCGTCGGGATCGGCGCCACCGACTTCTCCAAGGACTCGGGCCGCAGCGAGCTCCAGCTCGCCGCCGAGGCGGTCAGGGCCGCGCTGGAGGACGCAGGGCTCGAACCGTCCGATGTGGACGGCCTGGTCAGCTTCACCATGGACACCAACGCCGAGATCGCCGTCGCCCGCGAGCTGGGCATCCCGGAGCTGACGTTCTTCAGCCGCGTCCACTACGGCGGCGGCGCGGCGTGCGCGACGGTCCAGCAGGCGGCGATGGCCGTCGAGACGGGAGCGGCGAAGGTCGTGGTCTGCTACCGGGCCTTCAACGAAAGGTCGGGGCACCGGTTCGGGCAGGTGCAGACGGCGGCCGCGGCCAACATCGACAACAGCTGGTCGTACCCGATGGGCCTGGGCACGCCGGCCGCGATGGTCGCCATGTTCGCCCGCCGTTACATGCACGAGTACGGGGCGACGAGCGAGGACTTCGGCCGCATCGCCGTGATCGACCGCAAGCACGCCGCCACGAACCCCAACGCCTGGTTCCACAACAGGCCGATCACCCTCGACGACCACCAGGCGTCGAAGTGGATCGCCGAACCGCTGCGGCTGCTCGACTGCTGCCAGGAGAGCGACGGCGGCGTAGCCCTCGTGGTGACCAGCGAGGAACGTGCGCGGGACCTGCCTCGAAAGCCCGCCCACGTCAAGGCGGCCACCCAGGGCAGCAGCGTCGACCAGTTCACGATGACCAGCTACTACCGCGACGAACTGACGAGGCTCCCCGAGATGGGCGTCGTGGCGCGCGGCCTCTGGGAGAGGTCGGGCATCGGACCGTCCGATGTGGACGTGGCCGTGCTCTACGACCACTTCACCCCGTTCGTGCTGGTCCAACTCGAGGAGCTGGGCTTCTGCGGCAGGGGAGAGGCCAAGGACTTCATCAGGACCGGCGCCCTGGAACTGGACGGGGCACTCCCGCTCAACCCGCACGGCGGCCAGCTCGGCGAGGCCTACCTGCACGGCATGAACGGCATCGCCGAGGGCGTCCGGCAGATCCGCGGCACCGCGGTGAACCAGGTCGCGGACGTCGAGCACGTCCTGGTCACCGCCGGCACCGGCGTCCCGACCAGCGGCCTAGTCCTCGGTCAGGGTTAGCACCGCGTCCGCGAGCACGGGACGGTCTCCGGCGAACGTCGTCAGCTCCAGCCGGGCACCGTCCCGCCACACCCGGGTGGTCAGCGTCTCGCCCGGGAACACGACCCCGGCGAACTTCGCCCCGAACGACAGCACCTGCTCCGGCCCGTCCAGCACGGCGTCGACCACCGCCCGGCACACCACCCCGTACGTGCACAGCCCGTGCAGGATCGGCGCCTCGAACCCCGCCGCAGCAGCGAACTCCGGATCGGCGTGCAACGGGTTCCGGTCACCGCACAACCGGTACAGGTAGGCCTGCTGCGGCAAAGTAGGCGTCTCGATCACGTGGTCAGGCGCGCGCGCCGGCACCTCGACCTTGCCGGACGGCCCGCGTTCCCCGCCGAACCCGCCCTCACCGCGGGCGAAGATGCTCGACCGGGTCGTGTACAAAGCGGTCCCATCAGGCGTGAAAGCCGTCGCCTCCTGCACGATCACCGCGGCCTTGCCCTTGTCCCACACGTCCGAGATCCGCGTCCGCAACACGGCCTCGCCGGACGTGGGCAGAGCAGAGTGCACGGTGATCTCCTGCGTCCCGTGCAACACCCGCGCCAGATCGATGTCGACGCCGGGGAACGACACGACGGGCGCGGCCGTCTCGTGGAAGCGCGGCGCCACCACTCCGAACGTCGGCAGCACGCGCAGCCCCTGCTCGTAGACGTACCGGAGTTCCACCGCCCCCAACGCCAGGTGGTACAGCAGCACGTCGGACTCGGACCACGAGAACTCGACCTCGGGCAGCTCCGCCCCGACGGCGACGGCGGGATCGATCGGCATTCAGGCGCCCCTCACTCGTAGCTGATCTTCACGGTGTCCGTGACCGGAACCGACTGGCACGCCAGCACGATGCCCTCGGCGATGTCCTCGGAGTCGAGGACGTCGTTGTTGAGCATCTTCACCTCGCCCTCGACCAGCCGGCACGCGCACGCGCTGCACGCACCCTCCCGGCACGAGTACGGCGCGTCGAGTCCCTTCTCCAGCAACAGGTCCAGCAGCTTCGTTCGCGCGGGCCACGGAAACCGGTGCTCCGCGCCGTCCAGTGACACCTCGACCACGGCATCCGGCCGATCGTCGACCGCGACGACCTGGGAGGAGAACGGATCACTCGACAACGACACGAACTTCTCGACGTGCACCACCGCGACGTCGTGCAACGCCTTGCGCGCCGCCTCCATGAACGGCCCGGGCCCGCACACGAAGGCCTCGTCGCAGGACCGCGCAAACGCTCGCAACCCCGCCACGGAAGGCAGTCCTTGCACCGACTCCAACCAGTGCACGACAGTCAGCCGTTCTGGGTGCGCACGAGCCAGCTCCGCGAGCTCGCGCGCGAAGATCACCGAAGCCTCATCGCGGTTGGCGTAGAAGAGGAACACCCGCCCGGAACCCTGCAGCAGCACCGACCGGATGATCGACATGACCGGCGTGATCCCGCTCCCGGCCGCGAACGCCGCCACCGACCCGTCCAGCGAAGCGGGCGTGAACACCCCGGCCGGCGCCAGCACGTCCAGCTCCATGCCGGTAGCGAGCGACGAGCACATCCACACCGACCCGTACCCGTCCGGCGTCCGCTTCACCGTGATCTTCAACGGCTCGCCCGGCGCGCTCGACAGCGAGTAGCAGCGCGCCACCTCGCCGGCCCGCACGGTCAGGAACTGCCCTGGCTTCACCGAGAACGACGCTCCCGACAGCACGAACGAACGCGCGTCGGCGGTCTCCTCGATCACGGCGTCGACCCGCAGCCGGTGCACCTCAGCCATCGGCGACCTCCAGCGTCCCCTCGCGGACGGCCTTCTCGATGCTGTCGCGCAGCCGCAGGCACGTCGGCACCAGCGCGGACCGCGACCCGCACAGCTCGACGCAGGTCGAGGTGTCCGAAAGCCACTGCACGGACGTGTGCTGCGGGCTGTTCTTCTTCACCAGCACCCGGTTCCCGCAGTCGCAGCCCACCGGGACCATGCCGCCCACCAGGAACTCGTCGCGCTCGCTCACGTCGCCTGCTCCTGAGGTGCTGGTTGCTGCTTGGCGAGGTTCTCCGCGACCTCCTTCTCCCAGACTTCGATCGCGCGGCTCGTGTCCACCTCGAACTCGAAGCGCCGCGTCATGTCGTCGGACACGTCCTCGACGTCGACGTAGAACTGCTCGTACCAGCGGCGCAGCTGGTAGACCGGCCCGTCCTCCTCGCACAGCAACGGGTTGTCGATGCGCGACTTGTTCTGCCAGATCTCCACGTCCTGCAGGAACCCGACCCCGATGCCGCGGGCGAACTTCGCCGCGATCTTGTCCGCGTGCTCGTCGTCCACACCGGGCAGCTTCTTCACGATCGCGCCCCACTGGAGCTTGAACGACGTCGGCGAGATCGGGTAGTGGCAGTTGATCAGCACGGTCTCGATCTCAAGGCCCTTGTAGTCGTTCCACAGGTAGTCGATCATGTACGACGGCCCGTAGTACGCGGCCTCGGAGCGCACCTCGACGTCACCGGTGTAGTTCGAGCCCATCGCCACGTCCGGACGTCCGCGGGTGGTCAGGTACTGCGCGGCGACGTGGCCCTCCATCACGTTCTTGAAGTACGTCGGGAACGCGAAGTGGATGTAGAAGAAGTGGGCCATGTCGACGACGTTGTCGATGATCTCGCGGCAGTTCGCGTTGTCGATCACGACGGAGTCCCAGGTCCAGTTGCTCCACTCGTCGCTGAACGCCGACTCGATCCGCGGGATCGTGACGTGCTCCGGCGGCGGGTTGCCCTGCGGGTCGTTCCACACGAAGAGCTGCTTGTTCTCTTCGAGAGTGATCCACGACCGCGTGCGTGCCCTCAAAGGAACCCGCTTGGCGTAAGGGATGTCGACGCACTTGCCGTTGCCCGACCAGCGCCAGTCGTGGAACGGGCAGGCGATGTTGTTGCCCTTGATCGTGCCCTGGGTGAGGTCGCCGCCCATGTGGCGGCAGTACCCGTCCAGGACGTTGATCTTGCCGTCCTCGGAGGCGAACACCACGAGCTTCGTGCCGAACGCCTCGATGGCGTGGGGTTTGCCGTCGCGGAACGCGCTCGCGAGCCCGAGGCAGTGCCAGCCGCGCGCGAACCTCGCCGGAGGGGCGCCCGCGTCGATCGTCCGCACACCGTCCTGCGTCATCGCTCTCCTCCAGAGATGTCGAGGCCGGCGAGGTATCCGAACGTCATCGCCGGTCCGAGGGTGGCGCCAGCGCCCGCGTAGGTGTGGCCCATGACGGACGCGCTGGTGTTGCCCGCCGCGTACAGGCCGTCGATCACCGAGCCGTCCTCGCGCAGCACGCGGGCACGGGTGTCGGTGCACAGGCCGCCCTTGGTGCCGAGGTCGCCGGGCACGATCCTGACCGCGTAGAACGGGCCGGTGGTCAGCGGTGCGAGGTTGGGGTTGGGCCTGTTGCGCGGATCGCCGTAGTAGCGGTCGTACGCGCTGTCGCCGCGCTGGAAGTCGGTGTCCTTGCCGTCGACGGCCAGGGTGTTGAAGCGCCGCACGGTATCGGCCAGTTCCGGCAGGTCGGCCTGCTGCGCCAGTTCCGCCAGACTAGGCGCGGTGAGCACCGATTCCTTCCAGCGCCGGGGGAGTGGCCGTCGCGGTGGGATGCCGCAGAACGGGTAGCGGCCGCGGTAGGAGTGGTCGAAGACGAGCCACGTGTCGCCGGTCATCGCGTTGACGACGTCGATGTAGGGCGCTGCCTCGTTCACGAACCGGCGCCCGGTCTGGTCGACCAGCACGCAACCGGGCAGCGAGCGTTCGGCGAGCAGGAAGAACGGCCCGCGCGGCAACGGCACGGACGGCCCCCACCAGGCGTCGTCCATCAGTCCGACCGCGGCTCCGGCGCGCTGACCTGCCTCGATGCCGTCACCTGTGTTGGCCTTCGCGCCGACCGTCCACTCCGTACCGATGTTCTGGTGTTGCTTGCGCATCTGCTCGTTGTGCTCGAAGCCGCCGGCGGCCAGCACGACGTGCTTCGCCGTGATCAGCTCGTCGCCGACGAGAACGCCCGCGACCTCGCCGTTCTCGAAATGCAGGTCCGTCATCGCGGTGTTGAGCCTGATCTCGACGTCCAGTTTCTGGAGGCCTGCCCGCAACCCGGCCGAGAGCGCCTGGCCCATGGTGAGGCGGCGGCCCGGCAGGAACCGGCGGGCGAACACCTTGGCGGCGGTGACGATGCCGCGCGGGTGGCGTCCGATCAAGGTCAGCCACTTGTAGTCGGTCTGGGTGATCACGATGCCGGCGGGCGTCGGCACGTACGGCGGTTCGAGGTTCTTGATCTCCTCGCCGAGCAGGGAGACGTTGAACGGCAACGGCTCGACCGAACGGCCGCGCGGCTGCCCGCCCGGCGCCTCCGGGTAGTAGTCGGAGTACTCGCGCACCCAGCGGAACCTCAGCGGCGTGTGCTCGGTGACGAACGCGAGCATCTCCGGCCCGCCGCTCAGGAACGCCTCGCGCAGGTCGGCCGGCGTCTCGGGCGCGATGTGCGCGAGGTAGGTGCTCGCACGCTCGGGCGAGTCGGGCACACCGTTGCCCGCGACCACGGCGTTGCCCGGCACCCAGATACCGCCGCCCGACCGCGCGGTCGAGCCGCCGTAGTGCGCGGCCTTCTCGATGATCAAGGTCTTCAGCCCGTGCCGAGCGGTGCAGAGCGCGGCTGTCATACCTGCCGCGCCACTGCCGACGACGATCACGTCGTACATCGCACCTCCCAGAAGGTCAGACTAGAACAGGTTATAGTTCTGAGGCGGTTTGGCGCTATGGTGTAGGAGTTCCAGGCAAGTCGACTCACCAAGAACCTGTTTCTGACCAAGAACGTGTTCCAGGAGGGTTGCGTGGAGGTCACCGCTGACGTGGTCGTCATCGGCTTCGGCGCGGCCGGCGCGTGCGCCGCCGTCGAGGCCGCGGCGGCCGGTGCGTCCGTGGTGGTGCTGGACCGGTTCGCCGGCGGTGGCGCGACGGCGTTGTCCGGCGGGGTCGTCTACGCGGGCGGTGGGACGCGGCAGCAGGTCGAAGCCGGTGTCGCCGACTCGGTGGACGCGATGTACTCCTACCTCAGGCACGAGGTCCAGGACGCGGTGTCGCCTGAGACGCTGCGCAGGTTCTGCGAGGACAGCGCGAAGATGCTGGCCTGGCTGGAGGACCAGGGCCTGCCGTTCGACGCGCGCGTGTCGCCGTTCAAGACCTCGTACCCGACCGACGACTACTACCTGTACCTGTCCGGCAGCGAGGACGCGTGGCCCGACCCGGCGCCGCGCGGGCACCGGACCAGGGCGAAAGGCACCTCGGGCCGGGAGTTCTTCGCGCGGCTGGCCGAGGCGACGCGCCGCGCGGGCGTGCGGATCATGCCGCAGACCCGTGCCGTGGAGCTCGTCCAGGAGAACGGCCGGGTCACGGGCGTGCGGTGCCGGACCCTGACCGGGTTCGCACGGGTTGTGCACCAGGCGTTGTCCAGGGCGGGCGCGAAGCCGTGGCTCTACTACCCGCCGCTGGGCAGGAGGTTGTTCGGGCTGGCAGCGAAGCTCGAACGGTTCAGCCGGCCGCTGGTGGTCCACGCCGGGCAGGGCGTGGTCATCGCGGCCGGCGGTTTCATCGCTGACCGGGCGTTGGTGCACGAGAACGCACCGGCGCACCGGGGCGGACTCGCGCTGGGCACTCCCGGCGACGACGGGGGCGGGATCAGGCTGGGTCTTGCCGCCGGTGGGAAGACCGCGCGGATGGACAAGATCTCGGTGTGGCGGTTCGTCACGCCGCCCAGCGCGTTGCAACGCGGCGTCCTGGTCGACTCCGCCGGGCAGCGGTTCGGTGACGCCCGCCTGTACGGCGCGGCCAACGGGACCGAGATCGTCGAACGCGGCGGGAAGGCCTGGCTGCTGATCGACGACGAGATCCTGCGGCTCGCCCGCGCCCAGGTGAGGACCCAGACCGCGCCGTTCCAGCGCTGGCAGGTCCGCTACCTGCTCGGCCGCGGGCTCGTCAGCGCGCCGACGATCGAGGAAGTGGCCAGGAAAGCCGGAATCGCGGTGCCCGAGCCGTTCGGGACGCCGCCCTACTCGTTGATCAACGTGTCGGTGCGCGCCGGCTTCGGCTACCCGTGCCCGATGCTCACGCTCGGCGGGCTCGTCGTGGACGAGGACACCGGCCAGGTGCAGGGGGTGCCCGGCCTGTACGCGGCCGGCCGGTCGGCGGTCGGGATCTGCTCGGAGTCCTACGTCAGCGGGCTGGCGCTCGCCGACTGCGTCTTCTCCGGCCGTCGCGCCGGTGCTCATGTGGTGAAGGAGACCCGGTGCTGACGACACAGACCAGGGAGGCGGCCGCCGAGCTGCTCAGGGCTGCGGAACGCGACCGCGTGCCCATCAAACCGCTGGTGGAGCTGTATCCCGAGATCGACGTGGTGGACGCGTACGAGATCCAGCTGCTCAACATCCGCCACCGCAACCGCGACGTCGTCGGGCACAAGGTCGGGCTGTCGTCGCTCGCGATGCAGCAGATGATGGGCGTCGACGAGCCGGACTACGGGCACCTGCTCGACGACATGCAGCTCGCCGGCACCGCGGACGCCTCGGCGTACCTGTACCCGCGCGTCGAGGTCGAGATCGCGTTCCTGCTGGCCCGCGACCTGCCGGGCGAGGGCTGCACGGTCGAGGACGTGCTGGAGGCGACCGAGTTCGTCGCCCCGGCCATCGAGCTGATCGACAGCCGGATCGAGAACTGGCGGATCGGCCTGCAGGACACCATCGCGGACAACGCGTCGTCGGCGGGGTTCATGATCGGCTCCGAACGCGTGCGTCCGTCCGAACTGGACATCGGCGCGGTCGCGGCCACGTTGCGGCGCAACGGTGAGCTGGTCGCTGAAGGCCGTGGCGATGCCGTGCTGGGCGACCCGGCGATCGCCGTCGCGTGGCTCGCGCAGAAGGTCGCGGGCTTCGGCGTCCGGCTGCTGGCGGGCGACATCGTGCTGCCCGGCTCGTGCACGCGCGCGATCGACGCCAGGCCGGGTGACGAGTTCCACGCCGAGTTCGCCGGACTCGGCTCCGTCGACCTGAAATTCGAATGAGGTGACTGGGTGAAGGCGGCCATCGTCGGCTCCGGCAACATCGGCACCGACCTGCTCTACAAGCTCCTGCGCTCGGACGCGCTGGAACCGCGCTGGATGATCGGCATCGACCCGGCCAGCGAGGGGCTGAAGCGCGCGGCCGACCTGGGGCTCGAGGTCTCGGTCGAGGGCGCGGAGTGGTTGCTGCGTCAGGACGAGCTGCCGGACGTCGTCTTCGAGGCGACGTCCGCGGCGGTGCACCGGGCCAACGCCCCGCGCTACGCCGAGGCGGGCATCCGGGCGATCGACCTGACCCCGGCCGCGGTCGGGCCGTACGTCGTGCCGCCGGTGAACCTGGGTGAGCACGCCGACGCGCCCAACATCAACCTGATCACGTGCGGCGGCCAGGCCACGATTCCCATGGTGCACGCGGTCTCCCGCGTCGTCCCGGTGTCGTACGCGGAGATCGTCGCGAGCGTCGCGTCGGTGTCGGCCGGGCCGGGGACGCGTGCGAACATCGACGAGTTCACCCGCACGACCAGCCGCGGCATCGAGGCGATCGGCGGTGCCGAGCGGGGCAAGGCCATCATCGTGCTGAACCCGGCCGACCCGCCGATGATCATGCGCGACACGATCTTCTGCGCGATCCCCGAGGACGCCGACCCGGATCCGGTCACGGACTCGATCGCGCGCATGGAGACCGACATCCGTTCGTACGTCCCGGGGTTCCGGCTGCTGCGCGAGCCGCAGTACGACGCGGGCCGGGTGGCGATCTTCGTGGAGGTCGCGGGAGCGGGCGACTTCCTGCCCGAGTACGCCGGCAACCTCGACATCATGACGGCCGCCGCGACCAAGGTGGGGGAGGAGATCGCCCGTGCAGCTCAGGCTGACCGACACGTCACTGCGTGACGGCTCGCACCACAAGCGCCACCAGTTCACGGCCGAGGACGTGCGCTCGATCGTCGCGGCACTGGACGGCGCCGGGGTCCCGGTGATCGAGGTGACGCACGGCGACGGGCTCGGCGGGTCGTCGTTCAACTACGGCTTCAGCCACACGCCCGAGCAGGAGCTGATCAAGGTCGCGGTGGAGACCGCCACCCAGGCCAAGATCGCCGTGCTGATGCTGCCGGGTGTCGGGGTGAAGGACGACATCCTGGTGTCGCAGGACAACGGCGCCTCGATCGTGCGGATCGCCACGCACTGCACCGAGGCCGACGTGTCCGTGCAGCACTTCCAGCTGGCGCGCGAACGTGGCCTGGAGACCGTCGGGTTCCTGATGATGGCGCACTCGCAGCCACCGGAGGCGTTGGCCAAGCAGGCGCGGATCATGGCGGACGCCGGGTGCCAGTGCGTCTACGTGGTCGACTCGGCCGGAGCACTGGTGCTGGAACAGGTGTCCGAGCGCGTCGAGGCTTTGGTCGCGGAGCTCGGGGACGACGCCCAGGTCGGGTTCCACGGGCACGAGAACCTCGGGCTGAGCGTCGCGAACTCCGTCGCCGCGGCACGGGCGGGTGCTCGTCAGATCGACGGCAGCGTGCGTGGATTCGGTGCTGGGGCGGGAAATACGCCACTCGAAGCGTTCGTCGGGGTGTGCGACAAGCTCGGGTTCTCCACCGGCGTCGACTTCTTCAAGATCGTGGACGCGGCCGAGGACGTGGTGCGGCCCGTCATGCCCGAGGAGTGCCTGCTCGACCGGATGGCGCTGATGATGGGGTACGCGGGCGTCTACTCCAGCTTCCTCAAACACGCGTACACGCAGGCGCAACGCTACGGCGTGTCCGGCGCGCAGATCCTCGTCCGGGCCGGTGAGCGCAAGCTCGTCGGCGGGCAGGAGGACCAGCTGATCGACATCGCACTGGAGCTGAGCAGGGAGAAAGTCCGATGAGCGAGGAAATCCTCGGCAAGGTGCGCGAGCTGCTGCCCGCGCTGGCCGACCGCGCGGCCGAGGCGGAGGAGCTGCGTCGCGTGCCGCCGGAGTCGGTGAAGGCGTTGCAGGAGACCGGGTTCTTCCGGATGCTGCAACCCGCGCGGTACGGCGGCTTCGAGTCGCACCCGCTCGACTTCTACACCGCCGTGCGCCTGATCGGCAGCGCGTGCGGGTCGACGGGCTGGGTCGCCTCCGTGCTGGGTGTGCACCCGTGGCACGTGGGCCTGTTCGACGTGCGGGCGCAGGACGAGGTGTTCGGCGAGGACCAGGACACGCGGATCTCTTCTTCTTACGCGCCAACGGGTCGTGCGACGGCGGTCGAGGGCGGGTTCCGGTTCAGCGGCAAGTGGAGCTTCTCGTCCGGCTGTGACCACGCCACATGGGTGCTGCTCGGTGGCCTCGTGATGAACGACGAGGGCAAGCCGATCGACTTCCGCACGTTCCTGCTGCCGATCTCCGACTACACGATCAACGACGTGTGGGACACGGTCGGCCTGCGCGGTACCGGCAGCAACGACATCGTGGTGAACGACGTGTTCGTGCCGGACTACCGGGCGCTCAGCATGTCGCACACGGCGCGATGCATCTGTCCTGGCCAGGAGGTCAACCCCGGCCCGCTGTTCTGCATGCCGTACGGGACGATCCACCCGTACGCGGTCACCGCGCCGATCATCGGCATGGCCACAGGCGCGTACGCCCTGCACGTCAACGCGACTCGTGAGCGCGTCCGGGCGGCGTACCTGGGCGAGAAGTCGGTGGAGGACCCGTTCGCGCAGGTCAGGATCGCGAACGCGGCGGCCGACATCGACGTCGCGTGGTGGACGCTGGAGAAGGACATCACCGACGAGTGGGAGCACGCCGTCGCCGGCACCAAGATCCCGCTCGACCTGCGCCTGCGGGCCCGGCGCGACCAGGTGCTCGGCAGCGGGCGCGCGCTCGGCGCCATCGACCTGCTCTTCGAGAGCGCGGGCGGTAAAGCCATCAACGCCGGGCTGCCGTTGCCCCGGTTCTGGCGCGACGCGCACGCCGCACGGGTGCACGCGGGCAACGACCCGGAGCGCGTGCTCGTGCTGTACGGCAAGAACGAGCTCGGCATCCAGGTCCGCGACGGGCTGTTCTGAGGGGGCGTTTGATGAGCGTGCGGTTGCACTACCACGAAGCCGGTGCCGGCAACGCCGAAACCCTGGTCATGCTGCACGGCGGCGGACCCGGTGCGTCGGCCATGTCGAACTTCCGCGCGAACATCCCGGTGTTCGCGAAGTCGTTCCGCGTGCTGGCGGTCGACATGCCGGGCTACGGGGCGTCGGACAAGCCGGCCGAGCACGACCAGTACTTCTCGTTCGCGTCCCGGGCGTTGAAGGACCTGCTGGACTCGTTGGAGGTCTCGCAAGCACACATCCTCGGCAACTCCCTGGGTGGCGGCACGGCTGTGCGGTTCGCCCTAGATCACGGGAAGCGGGCCGGGCGGCTGGTGCTGATGGGGCCGGGCGGGTTGTCGTTGAACGTCTTCTCGCCGGATCCGACCGAAGGCGTGCGGAAGCTCAGCGCGTTCGCCCGCACGCCCACGCGGGAGAAGATCGAGGAGTTCCTGCGGATCATGGTGTTCGACCAGTCGTTGATCACCGAGGAGCTGATCGACGAACGGTTCGAGGCGGCCTCCCGGCCGGAGTCGTTGCGGGCGATGGTGGCGCTGGGGAAGTCGTTCTCCGGTCCCGACTTCGAGCAGGGCATGCTGTGGCGTGAGGCGTACAGGTTGCGGCAGCGGGTGTTGCTGGTGTGGGGCCGGGAGGACCGGGTGAACCCGCTCGACGGCGCGTTGCTGGCGACGAAGCTGATCCCGCGCGCGCAGCTGCACGTGTTCGGCGGGTGCGGGCACTGGGCGCAGCTGGAGAAGTTCGACGAGTTCAACAGGCTCGCCCTCGACTTCCTGACGGAGGCGTGATGGGTATCCGCTCTTTGGGCTATCTGCGCATCGAGGCCACCGACATGGACCGGTGGCGCGAGTTCGCGTTGAAGGTGCTGGGCATGGTGGAGGGCAAGGGTTCGACGCCCGGCGCTCTCTACCTGCGGATGGACGATTTCCCGGCACGGCTCGTGATCGTGCCGGGGGAGTCCGACCGCCTGCAGGCCTCCGGGTGGGAGGCTGCGACCGAGGCCGAGCTGGAGGAGGTCGCCAAGCGGCTGGCCTCGGCCGGCGTCTCGTACGTCGAGGGGTCGGCCTCGGACCTGTCCGAGCGGCGCGTCACCGGGCTGATCCGCTTCGAGGACCCGTCCGGGAACACCTTGGAGGTCTTCCACGGCGCGGCCCTGGAGCACCGGCGGGTGGTGTCGCCGTACGGGCACCGGTTCGTGACGGAGGAGCAGGGCCTCGGGCACGTCGTGCTGTCCACTTCGGACGACGAGGCCGCGCTGCACTTCTACCGCGACGTGCTGGGCTTCCGGCTGCGCGACTCGATGCGGCTGCCCCCGCAGTTCGTCGGCCGTCCTGCCGACGGGCCTCCCGCCTGGCTGCGGTTCTTCGGCTGCAACCCGCGGCACCACAGCCTCGCGTTCCTGCCGATGCCGACGCCGAGCGGGATCGTGCACCTGATGGTCGAGGTCGAGAACACCGACGACGTGGGCCTGACGCTGGACCGGGCGTTGCGGCGCAAGGTGCCGATGTCGGCGACCCTGGGCAGGCACGTCAACGACCTGATGTTGTCGTTCTACATGAAGACGCCCGGCGGGTTCGACGTCGAGTTCGGCTGCGAGGGACGGCAGGTGTCCGATGAGGACTGGATCGCACGCGAGAGCACGGCGGTGAGCCTGTGGGGACACGACTTCAGCGTGGGCGTCCAGAAGTAGCGGCCCGCTACCGTTCCGTTCTCGGTCACTTCTGCACCGGCGTGACCGTGGTGACCGGCATGTCCGCCGACGGCCCTGTCGGGTTCGCCTGCCAGGCGTTCGCGGCGCTGTCACTGGACCCGCCGCTGGTCGTGTTCTGTCCACAACGGACTTCGCGCAGCTGGGCGGCGATGGCGTCGTCCGGCGCGTTCTGCGTGAACGTGCTGGCCGAGGACCAGCGGGAGATCTCCACGGTGTTCGGCCGCGCCGGTGCCGACAAGTTCGCCGGCATTTCCTGGACACCGTCGGCCACCGGCGCGCCGGTGCTGGACGGGGCGCTGACGTGGGTCGACTGCGAGGTGTCGGTCGTGCACGACGCCGGTGACCACGTGATGGTCGTCGGCGCCGTGGTGGACCTGGGCCCGGTGCGCGAGACGCAGCCGCTGCTGTTCTACCGCGGCCGCTACGCCTCGCACGCCGAACTCGACCCGCGTGGCTGGTCAGGCGAGGTGCTGGACAACCTGCTGACGTGGCAGCGCCAGTCAGAGTGGAGCTGAGGCGGTGACCTGCCAGCAGGCGCCGGGAATCCGCACCTCGTCACCGTGCACGAACCCGTCGAACGCGTGCCGGACCTCGGCCATGACCTCGCCGGGGTCCGCGGCCTCCCTCATGGCGCGGGCGATGGGGCCGAGGTTGCTGAGGTACGTGGTCAGCAGGTGCTCGGGCATGGTGCAGGTGCGGTCCAGCGGTTCGATCCGGACGTCCGTCCAGCCGGCGTCCTCGAGGATCTTGCGCGTCCTGTCCGGGTCGGCGAGCCGGTTCGGGCCAGGTCCGTCCGGGTCCGGCGGCGGGGCGTCGGGGAAGTACGGCGCCGCGGCCTTGCTGCCGGTGGCCATGAACGGGTTCTCCTCGGCGGTGCGCCAGGTGACGAAGCACAGCTCGCCGCCAGGGGTGGTCGCGTCCCTGAGGTTGCGGAAGGCGGCCGTCGTGTCGTCGAAGAACATGACGCCGAAACGACTCACCACCAGGTCGAAGGGCTTGTCGAAGGTGTGGACCTGCGCGTCCGCCCTGAGGTACTCGGCCCCGCCGCGTTCCCTGGCCGCTCTGAGCATCGACTCGGCGATGTCCACGCCGATGCACTCCGCCGCGGTGGCCGCAGCGATTCCCCTGGTCACGGCACCGGTACCGCAGCCGACGTCCAGGACCCTGGTGCGCGGGCGCCGGGCCGCGTGGTCCACCAGCACGTCCTGGAACGGTCGCAGGACCAGGCCCACCACGTCCTGTGCCTGGGCCCAGCCCTCGCCGGCCGCGTTCCACCACTCCGCCTGGGCGCTGTTCGCCTCTGATGTCATGCTCTTACCGTCCTACTTCAAGTCGGCTTGAGGTCAAGTGTCGTGGACTCTGCTGAGATCGGCATCGGGGAAGTGGTCCGGCGGTCCGGCGTGCCGGCGTCCACCCTGCGGTACTACGAGGAGCGCGGGCTGATCGCCTCGGTGCGGCGGCAGGGGCTGACGCGGGTCTTCTCGGTGGGGGTGCTGGAGCAGCTGGCGTTGATCGCGGTGTGCCGGACGGCCGGGTTCTCGTTGGACGAGATCACGTTGATGTTCTCGCCTGATGGGCGGCCGTCGCCCAATCGGGAGATGCTCGCGGCCAAGGCCGACGAGCTGGACGCGACCATCCGGAAGCTGGCCCTGATGCGGGACGACTTGAGGCATGCCGCGGCCTGCCCGGCCGCTTCCCACATGGAATGCCCGTCGTTTCGGCGGGTGCTGGGACAGGTGTGACGGTGCGTTCCGAGTCCGTCACCAGTGCGGTGGTCGGGTTGGGGTGCAGAGACTTTAACGGGCCGGGTCGTTTCATCGCCGCTTCGCGTCGATAGAGATTGGGGCTTGACTTCGGGGCCCTTGCGAGGCGCTGGACGGACCGGAAAAGGCCGGGAAGAACGCCCGGCCGAGCCACAAGTGGTAGCACCTCGCACCCAAAATCAAGCCCCAATCTCCTTGCTGCGTGGCTGAGTTGCGCAGGCACGTCACCGAACCGCTTGCTCGGCGGTGAGACGGAGGACGCCTCGCCTTCGGCATTGCGTTGGGGTCTGGGTGGGCTCGGCTGCGCCATCGCGGGCCTTGCGCCGGTCGGGCTCGTCCTTGCGGTTGGGCTAGAGACTCCAGATCGGCGGGGCCACAGTCACGGCCGCTGCCTGGTACGGCGGCAGGAGCCTGCCCTCGACCACCACCTCCAGGGGCCACTTCTCCTTCAGCACCACCCACAGGCGGCCGGACAGCCCGGAGAACGCGCCCAGCAGGTTCGCGCTCTCGGAGGTTTGGAGCACGTACACCCACTTCGCCAGGTCCGGCGCGCCGTCCAGCGGTTCCCGCCAGGCTCGGCGAAGGCGGTGTCCTCCGTGGCGCGGGGCGTCGGTCGACAGGATGATGTCGGCCTTGGACGGGTCCGGTGCGCCGGGCGGCGCGGTGGCGGTGAAGCGGTAGGGGACCGGCGGTACCTCGGGGATGGTCGGTACCGCGGCCAGGTCGGGGCTGTCCGGGTCGTCCAAAGTGGACGCGATCAGGTCGCGTTCCTCGGTGGTGAGGCCGATGTTCTCGTACGCCATGGACATGAGCAGGGTGGTCTCGGCCTGTGCCGGCTCGCCGCCGAAGTAGTCCTCGCGCACCGAGCGGAGGGTGTCGTCCTCGAGGCGGCCTGCCAGTCGCGCGCACACGTCGGTGACGGTGGCGTAGGTCTTCGCGTCCATGGGGTTCACTTTTGTTGTGGGCTGAGGCCTGAGTTCAGGCCAGATGATCACTCGTGGGCGATTCGGGAGAGACGCTCCAGGTGGTCGCGCGGGCCGCCGAACAGCTGACGGCTGCCGTGCGCCCGCTTGAAGTAGAGGTGGGCGTCGTGTTCCCAGGTGATCGCGATGCCGCCGTGCAGCTGCACCATCTCGGCCGCCACCTGGAACAACGCCTCCGAGCAGTACACCTTGGCCACGGCCGCGCTGGTCTCGTCGGTCACGGCGCCGGCGGCGGACCTGGCGGTCTCCACCAGGACGTGCATGTCGGCCATGCGGTGTTTGAGGGCCTGGAACTGGCCGATCGGCTTGCCGAACTGCACGCGTGTTTTCGTGTGCTCGACGGTGAGTTCCAGGGCCTTGGCCGCTGTGCCTACCTGTTCGGCCGCGAGTGCCGCGACGGCGGCTGTCCGGATCTTCGGGTCCCAGGGGCCGAGTCGTGTCGCCGGTGCGTTGTCGAGGGTGATGGTGGCCAGGCGGCGGGTCTGGTCCATGGTCGGCGTGTGTTCGCGGGTGACGCCCGGCTGGTCCGGGGTCAGTTCGTAGAGGTGGTGGCCGTCGGTGACCAGGAGGATCTCGGCCAGGTCGCCTTCCAGGACGTAGCGGAGGGTGCCGGTGAGGTGGTCGGTCGCCTCGGTGATGTGCGTGTTGTCCCAGGGCCAGGCGAGCGTGGCGACGGCGCCGTCGGCGATCTTCTTGAGCAGCCGGCGTTCCGGGGTGGGGGTGCTCAGGAGGGCCTGTGCGGCGATGGCCGTGGCCAGGAGTGGGGACGGGGTGAGGGTGCGGCCCAGTTCTTCCAGGGCGATGTGGGTTTCCTCGGTGGTGGCGCCGGAACCGCCGTACTCCTCCGGGATCGGGAGCACGCCGATGTCGGTGAGGCGGGCCCAGAGGTTCTTGTCGTAGCCGGTCTCCATGGCCTCGCGGACGTTGGAGTGCTTGGTGAGCAGGCTGCGGACGGCGTCTTGCAGGGCCTGTTGTTCTGGTGTCACAACGCCTCCAGCACGCGTGCTCGGTGCATTGACGGGCTGCCCCACGCCGTGCGGAGGGCTCTGGTTCGCAGGAGGAAGCGGCTCAGGTCGTGCTCGGCGGTGTAGCCGATGGCGCCGTGGACCTGCAGGGCGGTGCGGGCCGCCTGCCAGGCGGCGTCCGAGGCGGCGACCTTGGCGGCCGAGATGTCCCTGGTGGTCAGGGTCACGGCGGCGCCGTGGACGAGGGGGCGGGCGAGCTCCAGTCCGATGAGGACGTTCGCGAGGTGGTGCTTGACCGCCTGGAACTGGCCGATCGGCTTGCCGAACTGGTGGCGCGCCTTGACGTGGTCGGTGGACATGTCGAGCACGGCCCGGCCGAGGCCGAGGAGCTGGGCCGCGCAGGTGAGGACGCCCAGGTTGAAGGCGTGCTCGGTGGGGACGCCGGTGGCGATCACCGGGCCGGGGGAGAGTTCGCGCAGGCGCCGGGCCGGGTCGACCGAGCTGAGTTCGGTGGTGGGGGAGGCGTGGTGGAGGGTGGTGCCGTCGGCCAGGAGGTAGTGGTCGGCCTCGGCGGCGTGGGGGACGAGGGGCGGGAACGCAACCGACCAGGTGCCGGCTTTGGGCGCGGGCCTGCCCAGCAGCGCCGGCACCACCGCCAGCGACTCGATCCACGGCCCCGGCAACGCGTGGTGGCCCAGTTCCTCGAACACCACCACCAAATCCACGGGGTCGGTCACCTCGTCCACCCCCAGCGAGGCGAGGTCCGTCCTGCCCGACCCCAGGAACCCGTGCAGCACGGCGGCGAGGTCCGTCTGCTCCGGTGACAGCGTGAACATCATCGCGGCAGCCCCAGGAGTCGTTCGGCGATCACGTTGCGCTGGATCTCGTTCGTGCCCGCGTAGATCGGGCCGGACAGCGAGAACAGCCAGCCGTCGCGCCAGCCCGGTGCCACCTCGCCCAGCAGGTCGAGGGCGGTCTCGTGCAGCGCCACGTCGAGTTCCGACCAGAACACCTTGGTGACGCTGGCCGCCGGGCCCGACAGTGGCGAGGCGAGGGCTCCAAAGGTGTGCAGGCGGTAGGCCTGGGCGCCGATCCACGCGTCCACGACCCGGTCGCGCAGGGCCGGGTCCGGGTTCTTGCGGTAGAGCTCGACCAAGCGCGACGCCGCTGCCACAAACCGGCCGGGGGAGCGCAACGTCAGGCCTCGTTCGTTGCCCGCGGTGCTCATGGCCACGCGCCAGCCGTCGCCGACCTCGCCGATGACGTCGTGGTCCGACACGAAGACGTCGTCCAGGAAGATCTCGGCGAAGCCCGGTTCGCCGTCGAGCTGGTCGATCGGGCGGACGGTCACGCCCTCGGCACGCAGGTCGAAGAGCAGGTAGGTGAGCCCCCGGTGGCGTTCGCCGGGGCCGGTGCGGAAGAGACCGAACGCTCGGTCGGCGAACGACGCGCGCGAGCTCCAGGTCTTCTGGCCGCGCAGGAGCCAGCCGCCGTCGCAGCGGGTGGCGGTGCTGCGCAACGACGCCAGGTCGGAGCCCGCCTCGGGTTCGGACCAGGCCTGCGCCCACACCTCCTCGCCGCGGGCCATCGGCGGCAGGATGCGGTCGCGTTGCTCGTCACTGCCGAAACCGAACAACGTGGGCGCCAGCAGGAAGATGCCGTTCTGGGAGACGCGGCCCGGCGCGCCGGCGGCGTGGTACTCCTCCTCGAACACCAGCCACTGCAACAAAGACGCCTCGCGGCCACCGAACGCGCGCGGCCACGAGACCACCGACAGGCGCGCGTCGGCCAGTTGCCGTTCCCACGCGCGGTGCTCCTCGAAACCCGCGGCAGTGTCCATCGAAGGCAGCGAACGGACGTGCGTGGCGAGCCACGAGCGCACCTCGGACTGGAATTCCGCGGTCGCGGCGTCGAGATCCAGGTCCATCAGCTGGAGGCCTTCTTCATCGCACGGGCGTCCATGCCCGCCAACGCGTCGGTGCTGACCTCGGCGTTGTGCGCGTGCGCGAAGTGGTGCAGGCCGAACACCGAGTCCATGCCGGCGCGCAGGCCCATCAGGTCCTCCGACTGGTTCACGGCCTTCTTCGCCAGGGCCAGCCCGAACCGCGGCATCGACGAGATCCGCGAGGCCAGCTCGAAAGTCGTGGACTCCAAAGCATCTCGGGCCACGACGCGCGACACCATGCCCCACTCGTAGGCGCGCTGGGCCGAGAAGCGGTCGCCGGTGAAGAGCACCTCCTTGGCGGCACGCGGACCGAGCACCCACGGGTGGGCGAAGTACTCGACGCCCGGGATCCCCATGCGCACCACGGGATCGGCGAAGAACGCGTCCTCGGCGGCCACGACCAGGTCGCAGATCCAGGCGAGCATCAGGCCACCGGCGACGCACGCGCCCTGCACCATCGCGATCGTCGGCTTCGGGATCTCCCGCCACCGCCGGCACATGCCGAGGTAGACCTCCATCTCGCGGGCGAACCGGAGATCACCGCCCTCGCGGCCGACGTGGTCCCACCACATCACCGCCCTGCGTTCGAAGGACTGGTCGACGTCACGGCCGGGCGAGCCGATGTCGTGGCCCGCCGAGAAGTGGTCGCCCGCACCGGCGAGGACGATCACCTTCACCTCGTCGTCGTCCACCGCGCGGGTGAAGGCCTCGTCCAACGCGTAGGTCATCGCCGAGTTCTGCGCGTTGCGGTACTCGGGGCGGTTCATGGTCACGACGGCGACCGCGTCCCGCCGTTCGTACGTGACAGTCACGCGTTCTCCTTGCGCAGTCGGGTTTTGAGGACCTTGCCCATGGCGTTGCGGGGGAGCGCGGGCACGAACTCGACCGCGCGCGGCACCTTGTAGTTCGCGAGTCTCGAACGGCAGAACGCGATCACGTCCGAGGCGTCCAAAGACGTACCCGGCGACGTCACGACGAACGCGAGCCCCACCTCGCCGAGCCGCGCGTCGGCCATCCCCACGACGGCCACCTCGGCGACCCCGGGAAGCCGGGCCAGCGCCTGCTCGATCTCGGCCGGGTAGACGTTGAACCCGCCGCAGATGTACATGTCCTTGAGCCGGTCGGTGATCGACAGGTACCCGCGCGAGTCGATCGACCCGACGTCACCGGTGTGCAGCCAGCCGTCGGCGTCCACCGCCGCGGCCGTCGCCTCGGGATCGTCGAGGTACCCGAGCATCACGTTGGGCCCGCGCAACAACACCTCGTCCCGATCCCCGAGCCGCAGCTCGAACCCGGCCATCGGCGCACCGCACGTCAGGGCGATCGTCTCCGGCGAGTCACCCGGACGGCACATCGTCGCGACCACGGCCTCGGTCAGCCCGTAGGCCGTCAGCACGGTCAACGACAGCTCGGCGCGCATCCGCTCGATCAGCACCACCGGCACGACCGCGGCACCGGTCACCGCCAGCCGCAGGCTCGACAGGTCGAACGACGCGCGGTCCGGGTGGTCCAGCAGCGCCTGGAAGATCGTCGGCGGCCCCGGCAGCACGGTGATCCGCTCGCGCTCGACCAGCCGCATCGTCTCCACGACGTCGAACACCGGCTGCGGCACGATCGTCGCCCCGCTCAGCAGACAGGCCAGAATCCCGGCCTTGTAACCAAAGGTGTGGAAGAAGGGGTTGACGATCAGATAGCGGTCGGCGGCGGTCAGCTCGCCACACGCCGCCCAAGCCTCCGCGACCCCCAAAGACTGCCGGTGCGCACTCATCGCACCCTTGCTGCGCCCGGTCGTCCCGGACGTGTACATGACGTCGCAGAGCTGATCCGGCTCCAGCACGGGAAGATCGGCGCCGGCGTCGACCCACTCGACCGGCAGCCGCACCACCGCGGGCAGGTCCGGGGTCAACGCCCGCAGCTCCGCCTCCCGGTCCCGCACGAGGAACGACCCCTCGACCACGAGCACCCGAGCGGCACTGCGTTGCAGCACGTCCAAGGTCTCGGTCGCGGTGAACCGGGTGTTGATCGGCACCAGCGCCGCCCCCGCGTGCAACGCCCCGAGCGCCGCCACCACCCACCCGGCGGAGTTCGGCGCGCACAACGCCACCCGGTCGCCCGGCCGCACGCCCATGCCGGCCAACGCCCGCGCGGCCGTCAGCACGGCAGCGCGCAGCTCCGCGAAAGTGAGGCGAACCTCCCCGTCCACCAACGCCTCCGCGTCGATGTACGAAGCAGCGGCGCCTTCGAGCACGGCTGAAACCGTTTCCCTGCTTGGAACGTTCGACACGACGCCCTCCAAAGCAAGTGCTTGGTAGGTTAGAGTATGGCCCATGGAGTCCTTCCGGCGCGAGGTGCGGGAATGGTTGTCCGCCAACCTCGTCGGTGAGTTCGCGCAGCTGCGCGGCCTGGGTGGTCCCGGCCGCGAGCACGAGGCGTTCGAGGGCAGGCTGCGCTGGCACCGGCACCTCGCGCGGAGCGGCTGGACGTGCCTCGGCTGGCCCGGCGAGCGCACGGTCGAGGAACAGGTGATCTTCCACGAGGAGTACGCCGAGGCCGACGCCCCGGCGAAGGTCGACATCGTCGGCGAGGGCCTGCTCGGCCCGACGCTCGTCGCGTTCGGCACCCAGCAACAGAAAGAACGCTTCCTCCCGAAGATCCGCAGCCTCGACGAGCTGTGGTGCCAGGGCTACTCCGAACCGGGCGCGGGCTCGGACCTCGCGTCCGTGCAGACCAAGGCGCGTCTTGAAGACGGCAGGTGGGTGATCGACGGCCAGAAGATCTGGACGTCCAACGCGCACTACTCGGACTGGATCTTCGTCCTCTGCCGCACCGAACCGGGTTCGCAGCGCCACCACGGCCTCTCGTACCTGCTCGTGCCGATGCACCAGCCCGGCATTGAGGTCAGGCCGATCCGCCAGCTCACCGGCACGTCCGAGTTCAACGAGGTCTTCTTCGACGGCGCCGTGACCGACGCACACAACGTCGTCGGCGTGCCCGGCGAGGGCTGGAAGATCGCGATGGCCACCCTGGGGTTCGAACGCGGCACCGCGATGCTCGGCCACCAGGTCGGCTTCAGAAGGCAGCTCGACGCGATCATGGCGAACAGCGACGACGAACGCCTCACCAGGGCGTGGGTGGAGCTGCACGTCATGCGCTCGCACACGATGCGCACCCTCAACGACGAACCGGGCCCGGAGGCGTCCGTGCTGAAGCTCTTCTGGGCGGGCTGGCACCGCAGGCTCGGCGAGCTCGCGATGGACTCCCTCGGCCCCGAGTCGATGATCGACGACAACGAGTGGCAGCGGATGTTCCTGTTCAGCCGCGCCGAGACGATCTACGGCGGCTCGGACGAGATCCAGCGCGAGATCATCGCCCACCGCATCCTGGGGCTGCCCCGATGACCGGCCACGACCTGCTCAGGGACAAGATCGTCGTGGTCACGGCCGCCGCGGGCACCGGCATCGGCTCGGCCACTGCGCAGCGCTGCCTCGAAGAGGGCGCGACGGTCGTCATCAGCGACTGGCACGAGCGCAGGCTCAAGGAGACCCACGAGAAGCTCGGCACCGACCACGCCATCCCGTGCGACGTCACGAACGAGCAGCAGGTCCAGAACCTGGTCGACGAGACGGTCGCCCGCCACGGCCGCATCGACGTGATGGTCAACAACGCCGGCCTCGGCGGTGAGAAGGCGATCACGGACATGGCCGACGACGAGTGGGCGAGGGTCCTCGACGTCACGCTGAACGGCACGTTCCGCTGCACCAGGGCCGCGCTGCGCCAAATGGTCGCCCAGCGAAGCGGTGTCGTCGTTAACAACTCCAGTGTGATCGGCTGGCGCGCCCAGAAGGGTCAAGCCCATTACGCCGCAGCGAAAGCCGGCGTCATGGCGCTCACCAGGTGCGCCGCGATGGACGTCGCCGAGCACGGCATCCGGGTGAACGCCGTCGCGCCGAGCTTGGCGGCGCACCCGTTCCTCGCCAAGGTCACCAGTGAGGAGTTGCTGACCGAACTGGCGTCCCGAGAGGCCTTCGGGCGCGCCGCCGAGCCCTGGGAGGTCGCGAATGTGATCGTGTTCCTCGCCAGCGACTACTCGTCGTACCTGACGGGTGAGGTCGTCTCGGTGAGCAGTCAGCACCCGTGAGGAAGGACCGAACGATGAGCACCCGGAGGGCCGAGCTGCTGGAGCTCGCCGCGCAGATGTTCGCCGAACGCGGCTACGGCCAGACGACGGTGAGGGACATCGCGGACGCGGCGGGCATCCTGTCCGGCAGCCTGTACCACCACTTCGACTCGAAGGAGTCGATGGTGGACGAGATCCTGCGGACGTTCCTGGACGAGCTGTTCAGCTCGTACCGGGAGATCGTCGAGGCGAGCCTCGGTCCGAAGCAGACGCTGAAGGCGCTGGTGGTGGCGTCGTTCGAGTCGATCGACACCCGGCACGCGGCCGTCGCGATCTACCAGAACGAGGCCAAGCACCTCGCCGGCGCCGAGCGGTTCGCCTACATCGAGGACCGCAGCGTCGAGTTCCGCAAGCTGTGGACGGTGCTGCTGGAGGAGGGCATGAGCGCGGGCGTGTTCCGCGCCGACCTCGACGTTGACGTGACGTACCGGTTCATCCGCGACACGGTGTGGGTGGCCGTGCGGTGGTACCGGCCGGAGGGTGACCTGGCGGCGGAAGCGATCGCCGACCAGTACCTCGCGATCCTGCTCGACGGCATCGCCACGGGCCGCCGGAAGAACTCCAAGACATAGCTTGAAGGAGGGCCCCTCGTGGCCGAGGCGTACATCATCGAGGCTGTGCGGACCCCGGCGGGCAGGCGTGGTGGCGAGCTGAGCCACGTGCACCCCGCGGATCTCGGCGCGCACGTGATCACGGCGCTGCTCAACCGCGTCGACGTCGACCCCATCGACGTGGACGACGTGATCTTCGGGTGCGTGGACACCGTCGGCCCTCAGGCCGGTGACATCGCGCGCACGTCCTGGCTCGCCGCGGGTTTCCCCGAGCAGGTGCCGGGCGTGACGGTCGACCGGCAGTGCGGGTCGAGCCAGCAGGCGCTGCACTTCGCGGCGCAGGCGGTGATGAGCGGCACGGCCGACGTCGTGGTCGCGGGCGGCGTGCAGAACATGTCGCAGGTGCCGATCGGCTCGGCCATGACGGCCGGAACACAGGCGGGCAGCCCGTTCGAGGGCTGCGAGGGCTGGCAGCACCGCTACGGCGACGAGGAGGTCAGCCAGTTCCGCGCGGCCGACCTGATCGCCGTGCGCTGGGACCTGTCGCGGCGCGAGATGGAGGACTTCGCGCTGCAGAGCCACCTCCGGGCGATCACCGCGATCAAGGAGGGCCGGTTCGACCGGGAGATCGCGCCGGTGAACGGGGTCGCGGCCGACGAGTGCCCGCGCCCGGACACCAGCGCGGAGAAGATGGCGAAGCTGCAGCCGTTGCGGCCGGGCGGACGGACGACGGCCGCGTTGTCGTCGCAGATCTCCGACGGTGCCTCGGCGGTGCTGGTCGTGTCGGAACGGGCGGTGCGCGAGCACAAGCTGACGCCGCGGGCGCGCGTTCGCCACATGTCGGCGCGCGGGTCGGACCCGATCTACATGCTGACCGCGCCGATCCGGGCGACGAAGTACGCGCTCGACCGGGCCGGGATGTCCATTGCGGACATCGACCTGTTCGAGATCAACGAGGCGTTCGCGTCGGTCGCGCTGGCGTGGGCCAAGGAGCTGAAGGTCGATCTGGGGCGGGTGAACGTCAACGGGGGAGCGCTGGCGCTGGGCCACCCGATCGGCGCGACCGGCACGAAGCTCTTCACGACGCTGCTGCACGAGCTGGAGCGGACGGGCGGCCGGTACGGGCTGCAGACGATGTGCGAGGGCGGCGGTCAGGCGAACGTGACGATCATCGAACGGCTCTGAGCCGGTCGATCGCGGTCTCGGCGTCCCGCACGATCGTCTCGATGAGCTCGGCGCACGTGGGCAGGTCGTGGAGGAGCCCCGCGACCTGACCCGACGCGAGCACGCCCGCGTCGGTCCGGCCCTCGACCAGGCCGGCCCTGAGCAGCATCGGCGTGTTCGCGGCCATGATCACCTGCGACCACGTGAGGTCCTTGCCGTGCCTCATGGCCAGGCCCTCGCGGATCATCGCGCGCCACGACAACCCCGTGTGCTGGCGGAACCTGGCCGCGTTCGCGATCGCCCTGGTCAGGCTGCTGATCGTGCCCGCCTTCTCCAGGTGCTCGACCAGGTCGGACCGCAGGACCCGGTGGGGCAGGCCGTCGACGCGGGTGGTCACGACCGTGCCGTTCAGATCCCGTTGCAGGTAGGCCTGTTTGACCGCGTCCGGGACCGTGCTCTCCCGCGTGAGCAGGAACCTGGTGCCCATCGCGACACCGGCCGCCCCGTACGCCAGTGCCGCCGCGAGGCCCCGGCCGTCGAAGAAGCCACCGGCCGCGATCACCGGGATGTCGACGGCGTCCAGCACGCTCGGGAGCAGCAACGTCGTGGCGACACCGCCGGTGTGGCCGCCGCCCTCGCCGCCCTGGACGATCACGGCATGAGCGCCCCACTTTGCGACCTTCTCGGCGTGCCGGGCCGCGCCGATCGACGGGATCACGACGACGCCCGCGTCGTTCAGCTTCGCGATCATGTCCGGTTTCGGGGCCAGCGCGAAGGAGGCGACCTTCACCTCCTCGCGGATGAGCAGGTCGATCCGGTCCGGGGCGTCGTGGGCGTCCGCCCGCAGGTTCACGCCGAACGGCGCGGACGTGCGCGAGCGTGTCTCCTTGATCGCGGCTTCGAGCTCGGGGTAGGTCATGGTGGCGGACGCCAGGATGCCGAGGCCGCCGGCTTCGGCCGTCGCGGAGACGAGGCGCGGCCCGGCGACCCAGCCCATCCCGGTCTGCACGACCGGGTGCCGCACGCCGACGAGGTCGGTCAGCGCGGTCCTCACGCCGGCACCTCCTTGTCCCGCTTGGCACTCGGGTCGAGCCTGGTCCTGATCAGCTCCAGTTCCTCGTCGGTCGGGAGCCGGGTCTCGGTGACGTTCTCCGCCGTGAGCGGGAATGAAGTCTGCTTCTGCACCTCGTCGACCGAGACGCCGGGGTGCACCGAGACGATCCGCATCGAGTGGTCGGGGGTGCCGAAGTCGAGCACGGCCAGGTTCGTGACGACGCGGTGGACGTCGTGGAACGGTCCGGCGGCCTTGTCGTAGCCGACGCCCGAGACGACGTCCACGGCCTCGACCAGCACGCGCGGGCTGTGCTTCGGCACCCAGTAGCTGGTGCGGTGGTTGACGGTGTTGCCCGGTGCGCCCCGGAAACCCAGGAGCTGGCGGGTGGGTTTCGCGTGGTCGCCGATCGCCGAGATGTTCTGGTTGCCGTACCTGTCCACCTGGTTCGCGCCCATCACGACGTGCCTGCGGCCGTGCGCGACCACGTCGAACACCCTGCGGTACGGCAGCCAGCCCTCCACAGTGGACTCCGGCGTGAGCAGGAACGCCTCGCCGTCGCTCAGCAGCAGGTCGGGCTCGGTGGTGAGCCGGGCGAGCTTGGCGCCCAGCGACGGGATCAGGCCCATCGGGCTCGCCAGGGTCTCGCCGGCACCCAGGAACAGGTCGGCGCACGCGGCGACGCAGACCTCGGCCCGCGTGATGTCGCTCATCCGAGGAACCTCTCGTAGAAGGCGGGCCACTGCTCCAGATCGCTCGCCGCGGTGGCGTACTCGCGTTGCAGCGCCTCGTCGCGCGGGTAGTCGGGAACGCAGCTGGTGAACCCCGCGCCACCAGGGGCCTCCACCACGCCGTCGACCATCATCCTGTTGAGCAGCAACGTCTGCGGCGGCCCGTCGAACGTCTCCACGACCCGCTCGCACGAGACGTACCGCCGGTCCGCGGCCAGGCAGAACAGGTCGTCGAAGTACGGGTCAGGGCCGAGGTACTGCGCGTTGCCGTGCTTGTCCGCCCGGTTGAGGTGCACCAAGGCCACGTCGAGCTTCAACGCCGGCATGGCGACGACCTCCTCGCCGTCGTCGTAGGGCGACCTGACGGTCTTGAGTTCCGGCGCGTACTTCAGCACGTCCGACCCGAGGCCTGCCCTGATCGGCAGGAACGGCAACCTGTGCGCGGCGGCGCGCAGCCCGGTCTGGAACATGCCCTCGTCCAGTTCGAGCACCTCGATCGCGCCGGTCTCGCGGGCCCGTTTGAACCAGGGGTCGTACGGGATCGAGTCGAGCGAGACGAAGCCGTAGACCAGCTTGCGCACCTTGCCCGCCGCGCACAGCAGCCCGGCGTCCGGGCCGCCGTACGTGACGACCGTGAGGTCTTCGACCGCGGTCCTCAGCAGGGCTTTGACCAGGGTCATCGGCTTGCGCCGCGAGCCCCAGCCGCCGATGCCGACGGTCATCCCGTCCTTGATCTCCCCGGCGACCTCGTCAGCCGTCGTTCGCTTGTCGCGCATGGTCTCCGTCCAGGAAGGCCTGCCGGGCGTGGTCCGACACACCGGTGAGGTTCAGCTCGAAGGTGAAGCCCTGCTCGAAGCGGTAGCTCTGGTGCACGCGCTGCGGGTCGATGCCGTTGATCGCCTCCTTGGCCGCGCGGATCACCGTGGTGTCCTTCTTCGCGATCTCCCCGGCGATCTCGCGGGCCGCGTCGTCGAGCTGCGCGCGCGGCACGACCTCGACGACGCTCCCGTGGTGGTGCAACGTCTGCGCGCTGACGTTCCGCGCGGTGTAGTACAGGGTCCGCATCAGGTGCTGCGGCACGAGCCTGGCCAGGTGGGTGGCCGCGCCGAGCGCGCCCCGGTCGACCTCGGGCAGCCCGAACGTGGCGTCGTCGGACGCCACGATGATGTCCGCGTTGCCGACCAGCCCGACCCCGCCGCCGAGGCAGAAGCCGTTCACCGCGGCGATCACCGGCACCTCGCAGTCGTAGACGGCCGCGAACGCCTTGAAGCACCCCCGGTTCGCCGCGACGAGGGCGTTGTAGCCCTCGGCGCGCTGGATCTCCTTCAGGTCGACGCCCGCGCAGAAGCCGCGGTTCTCGGCCCTCAGGATCACCACGCGCGCGTCCGGGTCCTGGCCCGCGGCGGTGATGGCCCTGCCCAGCTCGAACCACCCCTGCGACGGGATGGCGTTGACCGGGGGATAGTCGATGGTGACCTCGATGATGCCGTTTTCGCTGTGGCTGCTGGAGATTCCCATGGAGCCGCCTTCCGAACCAAGCGATTGCTTGGTAATTTAGCAGTGCCGGAGCGACCGGGGTAGGTGCTGGTGGAACTGGACCTCGACGGAGCAGTGGTCCTGGTGACGGGCGGCGTGCGGGGTGTCGGTCTCGGCATCACCCGCGCTTTCCTGTCGGCGGGCGCTGTCGTTGTGACGTGTGCTCGGCGGCCCGCGGAGGTCGAGGGCGCGTCGTTCGTGCCTTGTGACGTCCGGGACGCGGAGCAGGTCAGCGCGTTGGTGGCGGGGATCGTCGCCGAGCGCGGACGGCTCGACGTGGTGGTGAACAACGCCGGTGGTGCGCCGTTCGCGTTGGCGGACAAGGCTTCGCCGCGGTTCCACTCGAAGATCGTCGAGTTGAACCTGCTGGCGCCGTTGCTGGTGTCGCAGGCGGCCAACGCGGTCATGCAGCAGCAGGGTTCCGGGGCGATCGTCAACGTCAGCAGCGTGAGCGGTCGGCGGCCGTCGCCGGGAACCGCCGCTTATGGGGCAGCGAAAGCCGGTCTGGACAACCTCACCGCTTCTCTGGCCGTCGAGTGGGCGCCCAAAGTGCGGGTGAACGCGTTGGCCGTGGGGATGGTGCGCACCGAACAGTCGCATCTGCACTACGGCTCGGAGGCCGGGATCGAGGCCGTGGCTCGCACTGTGCCGTTGGGACGTCTTGCCTCACCGGACGAAGTCGGTGCGTGTGCGGTGTTCCTGGCTTCACCGCTGGCTTCTTACGTGACCGGCGCGACGCTGGTCGTGCACGGCGGGGGAGAGGCACCCGCGTTCCTGACCGCTGCCGATGAGGGGACTTCATGAGCCGGGTCGTGATCGTGACGGGCGCGGGGCGGGGGATCGGCCGGGCGCACGCGCTGGCGTTCGGCGAGACGGGTGCGCGGGTCGTGGTGAACGACCTGTCGGCCGAGGTCGCGGGCGAGGTGGCGGCGTTGATCGGGCCCACCGCGATCGTGAACACCGACGACGTCGGAACGTGGGCGGGCGCGCGCCGGTTGGTCGACGCGGCCGTGTCGGAGTTCGGCGGGCTGGACGTGCTGGTGAACAACGCGGGCATCGTGCGGGACCGGATGGTCGTCGGGTGCAGCGAGGACGAGTGGGACGAGGTCGTCCGGGTGCACCTGAAGGGGCATTTCGCGACTTTGCACCACGCTGCGGCGCATTGGCGTGCGGTGCACAAGGCCGGTGGTGCGGTGTCCGGGCGGGTGATCAACACGTCGTCCGGGGCGGGGCTCTTCGGCAGCGTCGGGCAGGCGAACTACTCGGCGGCCAAGGCGGGCATCGCGTCGTTGACGCTGGTGGCGGCAGCGGAGCTGGCCCGATACGGGGTCACGGTCAACGCGATCGCGCCCGCCGCGCGGACGCGGATGACCGAGGCGACGTTCGCGGACATGATGGCGGCGCCTTCTGAAGGCTTCGACGCGATGGCGCCGGAGAACGTGTCGCCCCTGGTGGTGTGGCTCGGCAGCGAGGAGGCCGGGGACGTCACCGGCCGGATGTTCGAGGTCGACGGCGGGCGGGTGTGCGTGGTGCACGGGTGGCAGCGCGGGCCGGAGGTCGACAAGGGCGCGCGGTGGTCGCCCGGCGAGCTGGGTGACGTGGTGCGCAAGCTGGTCGCGGACGATCACCCGACGCCGGTCTACGGGGCCGAGTAACTTCGATCATGTGACCCGACTGGACACGTACGCCTTGGTTTCCGGCGCGCTGTCGGCGTTGAGCGACTCGGAGCTCGCCGAGCTGGTGGAACGCGCCGAGCCGGCGAGTGCGGGGATCGGCGGGCCCACGGCGTTGCTGGAGGTCGGGGGCACGCGGGTGTTCGTGAAGCGGTTGCCGCTGACCTCGTTGGAGCTGGAGAACCCCGGCTCGACGGCGAACCTCTGCGACCTGCCGATGCACGCGCACTACGGCGTCGGGTTGGTCGGCGCGGCGGGTTTCGGCGCGTGGCGCGAACTGGCCGTGCACACCATGACCACGTCGTGGGTGGTGGAGGGTTCGTACGAGGGTTTTCCGCTGATGTACCACTGGCGGGTGCTGCCGCATCCGGACCAGACGTTGTCGGACGAGCTGGAGCAGGCCGTCGGCTACTGGGGGCCGGAGGTCGGTCCGCGGATCGAGGCGTTGCGGGCCTCGACGTCGAGCATCGCGTTGTTCCTGGAGTGGTTTCCGCACAACCTGCACGACTGGCTGAACGGCCTGGACGATCTCGAAGACGCCTGCGAGACGGTCGAACGGGAGCTGGCGGCCGGGGTGGACTTCATGGGCTCGAAGGGGCTGCTGCACTTCGACGGCCACTTCCAGAACGTGCTGACCGACGGGTCACGCCTGTACTTCGCCGACTACGGGCTCGCGATCTCCTCCGCGTTCGACCTGTCCGAGGAGGAGATCGCGTTCTTCGCCGAGCATCGGGACTACGACCGCCACTACACCGTCACGCACCTGGTGATGTGGTTCGCGCACGCGTTGCGCCGGGAAGGGGTTCCGCCGCGCATCGCCGAGATCCTGAACCGGCACAACGACGTCGCCGCGGTCATGAAGGACTTCTACCGGCGGTTCCAGCACGAGAGCAGGCGGACGCCGTTCCCGTTCAGATCCGTTCGATGATCGTGCCGGTGGCCAGCGCACCGCCCGCGCACATCGTGATGAGCGCGGTGGAGGCGTCCCGGCGCTCCAGTTCGTGCAGCGCGGTCGTGATCAACCGCGTGCCGGTGCTGCCGACCGGGTGACCGATCGCGATGGCGCCGCCGTTGACGTTGACCCGGTCCAGGTTCGGCCGGTGCACCGACGCCCACGACAGCACGACGGACGCGAACGCCTCGTTGACCTCGAACAGGTCGATGTCGGCCATCTTCATGCCGCTGCGCTGGAGCAGGCGCGCGGTGGCGTCGACCGGGCCGTCGAGATGGTAGTAAGGGTCCGAGCCGATCAGGCACTGCGTGACGATCCGGGCTCGTGGCCTCAGGCCGTGGGCCAGCGCGAACTCCTCCGACACGACCATGACGGCCGAGGCGCCGTCCGAGATCTGCGACGACGTGCCTGCCGTGTGCACGCCGTCCGGCACGACGGGCTTGAGCGCGGCGAGTGCCTCGAGGCTGGTCTCCCGGAGGCCCTGGTCGGTGTCGACGAGGTCCTCGCCGACCTTCACCGGCACGACCTCGGCGGTGAACCTGCCCGCCGCCCACGCGTTGCGCGCGCGGTTCTGCGACTGCACGCCGAACCGGTCGACCTCCTCGCGGCCGATGCCCCGCCGTTCCGCGATCCGTTCGGCCGCCACGAACTGGTTGGGCAGGTCGATCGTCCACGACTCGGGCCGCGGCATGCCGGTCTCACCGACGTTGGCGCGCAACGGCACCCGGCTCATCGCCTCGACCCCGCACGCGATGCCGGCGTCGATCGCGCCCGCCGCGATCAGCCCGGCGATCAGGTGCGTGGACTGCTGCGCCGACCCGCACTGGGCGTCGACCGTCATGCAGCCGGTGGTCTGCGGCAGCCCGGCGTGCAGCCAGGCCGTCCGGGTGATGTTGTTGGACTGCTCGCCCGCCTGGGTGACCGTGCCGCCGATGACCTGTTCGATCGTGGACGGATCAACGCCGGTCCTGTCAAGAAGACCTCGCTGCGCCGCGCCGAGGAGCTCGGCGGCGTGCAGGCCGGACAACCAGCCGTTGCGCCTGCCGATGGGCGTGCGCACCGCTCCCACGATCACCGGACTGCCCACGCGAGCCTCCTCGGCAACTAGAACACGTTCCTGTCAGGCTCCAGATTGGCCGTGTGGGGGCTTCAGCACAAGCCGCAAGCGTGTTTGAATCGGTTAGAACGCGTTCCACCTAGGAGGTGCCTGTGGGCAAGCCGCGCATCCCGGAAGGCTTCGACTTCACCGACCCCGACATGTACGCGAGTCGGCTGCCGTTCGAGGAGTTCGCCGAACTGCGACAGACCGCGCCGATCTGGTGGAACTCCATCCCGCAGGGATCGGCGGGGTTCCCGGACGACGGCTTCTGGGTGGTGACGAAGCACCGCGACGTCAAGGAGGTCTCGCGCAACAGCGAGCTGTTCTCCAGCCGCGAGAACACGGCGATCATCCGGTTCAAGGAGGACATGCCGCGCGACAACATCGAGATGCAGCGGTTGTTGCTGCTGAACATGGACCCGCCGACGCACACCAAGCAGCGTGCGATCGTGTCGCGCGGGTTCACCCCGCGGGCGGTCAGCTCGCTGCGAGAGGCGCTGGCGTCGCGGGCCGAGCGGATCGTGGCCGAGGCGCTGGAGAAGGGCAGCGGGGACTTCGTGTCCGACGTCGCCTGCGAGCTGCCGTTGCAGGCCATCGCGGAGCTGATCGGGATTCCGCAGGACGACCGGCGCAAGATCTTCGACTGGTCCAACCAGATGATCGCCTACGACGACCCCGAGTTCGAGATCGAGCCGTTGACCGCGGCCACCGAGCTGCTGGGGTACTCGTGGACGATGGCGGAGGACCGGCGCAAGTGCCCGCGCCAGGACATCGTCACGAAGCTCGTGCAGGCGGACGTGGACGGCGCCGGGCTCGCGTCGGAGGAGTTCGGGTTCTTCGTCCTGCTGCTGGCGGTGGCGGGCAACGAGACCACGCGCAACGCCATCACGCACGGCATGAAGGCCTTCTTCGACCACCCCGAGCAGTGGGAGAAGTTCAAGGCCGAGCGGCCGGCCACGGCGGGCGACGAGATCGTCCGGTGGGCCACGCCGGTGGTGTCGTTCCAGCGCACGGCGATGGCCGACACCGAGCTCGGCGGGGTGGAGATCAAGCAGGGGCAACGGGTCGGGATGTTCTACTCGTCGGCCAACTTCGACGAGGAGGTGTTCGAGTCGCCGGAGACGTTCGACATCTCCCGCGACCCCAACCCGCACCTCGGTTTCGGTGGCAGCGGTGCGCACTTCTGCATCGGCGCGAACCTCGCCAGGCTGGAGATCGACCTGATCTTCAACGCGATCGCCGACGCCATGCCGAACATCAGGCAGGTGGCCGAGCCGCGGCGGCTGCGGTCGGGCTGGCTCAACGGGATCAAGGAGTTCCGCGTCCAGTACGCGTGAAAGACGACCGAGGGCCCCTCCGGTGTCGCGGAGGGGCCCTCGGTCCTTCTCTAGGACTCGACGCGCAAGGTCGCCATCGCGCGTTCGGTCTCCCAGAACGCCCGCATCGACTTGATCAGCCCGTCCTCGCCCACGTGGTAGACGAACACGCCTTCGGTGTCGACGCGGGCGTTGCCGGGCAGGAACGCGCTGATCGTCCCCACGTTCGCGCACTCGCTGCCGGCCGCGAACGAGTCGTGGATCGCGAACTCGAACCGCTCCACGTTGGCGATCGCGAGGTCCCAGAACGCCGCGATCGCCTCCTTGCCGTGGTGGCCCTTGCCCTCGGCGTCGAACATCGACGGCCCCACCGGGTCCTCGACGACGGCGTCCTCGGCGAACAGGGCGAGCCACTCGTCCTTCTTGCCGCTCGACACGGCTTCCATGGAACGCCAGGAAGCCACGCGGGCCGGGGTTTCGGTCTTGGACGCCGTCCAGGTCACTGCGGTCACGCGAACTCTCCGATCACCTCGTCGGCGAAGCGCCGAAGTCCGTCCTTCTTGGCCTGGAGGCTGCCGTCGAACCCGACGCCGTAGAACAGCCACGGCACCACGATCGTGTCGGTCACGCCGACCTCGGCCAGCTGCTTGTAGCCGTCGAGCCCGAACCGGTCGATGCACACGGCCTGGATCTCGAACGGCCTCTCGAACGCGCCCAGGTCGTCGAGCGTCGCGATGACCTGCTTGAGCTCCTCGAACTTGATCATCGCCGAGGTCCAGCCGTCGCCGACCCTGGCCGCGCGCTTCAACGCGGCCTGGGTGTGCCCGCCCACGTAGAACGGGACCGGGGAGGTGGGGGCGGGGGACATCTGCAGGCGGTCGAAGTCGAAGTAGTCGCCGTGGTACTCGACCATGCCGCCGGCCAGCACGAGCTTGAGGATGTCGATCATCTCGTCGACCCGCGGGCCGCGGTTCTTGAACGGCACGCCGCACCACTCGAACTCCTCCGGCGACCAGCCGAGGCCCACGCCGAAGCCGAAGCGGTTGCCGGTCATGTGCGCCACCGAGCCGACCTGGCGGGCCAGCAGCAACGGGTTGCGGGAGCCCAGTTTCAGGACCTGGGTGTAGAAGTGGATGCGCGAGGTGACGGCGCCCATCGCCGCGGCCGCCACGAACGGGTCCACCCACGGGGTGTCGGCGTTCCACATCCGGGAGCCGTCCGGGGTGTACGGGTAGTCGGCGGAGACCTTCTCGGAGAAGAAGAGGGAGTCCGGCAGGGCTATCGAGGCGTAGCCGCACTCCTCGGCGCACTGGGCCAGCTCGGTCAGCTGGTCCAGCGGGCTCATGGCGATGCCTACGGTGAACTTCACGGCTTCTCCGATCCGACTACCCACATGGCGAAGAACTGGGAGCCGCCGCCGTAGGCGTGGCCCAGGGCTACTCGTGCGCCGTCCACCTGGTGATCCCCGGCCGTGCCCATCACCTGCATGGCGGCTTCGGCGAACCTCAGCAGGCCCGAGGCGCCGATCGGGTTGGACGACAGGACACCGCCGCTCGGGTTCACCGGCAGCCGTCCGCCGATCTCGGTCTCGCCCGCCTCGGTGAGCTTCCAGCCCTGGCCGATGTCGGTGAAACCCAGGTTTTCCAGCCACATCGGCTCGAACCAGGAGAACGGCACGTAGATCTCGGCGGCGTCCACTTCGGACAGCGGGTCGGTGATGCCCGCCTGCTTCCACAACGCCCGTGCGGCGTCGCGGCCTGCCCGCGGGTTGACCTGGTCGCGTCCGGCGAACGTCGTCGGCTCGGTGCGCATCGCCGTGGCACGGATCCAGGCCGCCTTGCCCGAGGTGGGTTCGGAGGAGATGACCACCGCGCAGGCGCCGTCCGACGACGGGCAGGTCTCGTCGTAGCGGATCGGGTCCCACAGCATGGTGGAGGCTTGGACCGATTCCACGGTGATGTCGGGTTGTTTGAGGTGCGCGTACGGGTTCTTGGCGCCGTTGCGGCGGTCCTTGGCGGCCACCATCGCGCCGATGTGCTCGGGTGCGCTCGCGCGGCGGATGTAGGAGCGGACGTGCGGGGCGAAGTAACCGCCCGCGCCCGCGTGCACTGGCATGGTGAACGGGGTCGGCACGGAGAGCGCCCACATGGCGTTCGACTCGGACTGCTTCTCGAACGCCACGGCCAGCACGCGGTTGTGCACGCCGGACTGGACCAGGGAGGCGGCCACGTTGCCGGTGCTGCCGCCCACCGAGCCCGCGGTGTGCACGCGCAGCAACGGTTTGCCGACGGCGCCGAGGGCGTCGGCCAGGAAGAGCTCGGGCATCATGACGCCCTCGAACAGGTCAGGTGCCTTGCCCAGGACCACGGCGTCGATGTCGGGCCAGTCGACGCCCGCGTCGGCCATCGCGCGGTCGATCGCCTCGCGGCACAGGCCCGCCATCGACACGTCGAGGCGCTTGGCCGCGTGGTGCGTCTGGCCGGTGCCGACCACTGCTGCCGGTCGCATCACGCACGCCCTTCCATGACGCAGACGAGGTTCTGTTGGAGCAGGGGGCCGCTGGTGGCGTGGCCGAGGACCTTGGTGGCCGAGCCGTCGTGGATGCGGCGGGCGGCTTCGCCGATGCGGGCGAGACCGGCGGAGAACATCGGGTTGCCCGCGAGCACGCCGCCGGACGGGTTGACGCTCACGTCGTCGCCGAGCCCGAGGGCTTGGCGCAGCAGGATCTCCTGGTGGGTGAACGGCGCGTGCAGCTCGGCCACCTGCACGTCGTCCACGCCGGCGGCCTTGCCCGCGGCGACGGTCGACGGCGAGGTCGTCAGGTCGCGGGTGCCGAACGACGGCGAGTCGGTGCGGTGCTCGAAGCCGGTGATCCACGCCGGGCGTTCGCACAGCTCGCGGGCCCGGTCGCCGGCGGCCAGCACGATCGTGGCCGCGCCGTCCGTGATCGGGGCGCAGTCGTGGCGCCGCAACGGGTCCGCGACGTACGGCAGGGTGAGCAGTTCGTCCGCCTCGACCTCGCCGGACAGCTGCGCCAGCGGGTTGGCGAGAGCGTTCTTGCGGCTCTGCGCCGCCACGGCGGCCATGGCGCGTTCGTCCCACAGGCCGTTCTCGATGCCCATCCGCGCCTGGATGCCGGCGAGGCCGAGCGTGTCCGGCCACAGTGGAGTGACGAGGTACGGGTCGAGCTGCATCGCCATCACCCGGCGGAGCTCACCGGCCGACGACTTGCCGAAGCCGTAGACGAGAGCGGTGTCGATCTCGCCGCAGAGCAGCTTGACCCACGCCTCGTACAGGGCCCACGCGGCGTCCATCTCCACGTGCGACTCGGCGATCGGCGGGAACGCGCCGATGGCGTCGACCGCGGAGACGAACGAGAACGCGCGGCCCGCCAGGTAGTCCGACGAGCCGGAGCACCAGAACCCGATGTCGGTCTTGGTGAGCCCGAGGCCGCCGAGCACCTCGTGGAAGATCGGGACCAGCATCTCGACACCGTTGGTGGTGCCGTCGGTCTCGCGCACGCAGGGCGTCTGCGCGAAGCCGACTACCGCAATGTCACGCACGCGAGCCTCACAGGTGCTGGGAGTAGGAGTCGAACGGCGCGTCCGGCTCGCCGGACGGCTTGAAGTGGTCGATGTTCTGCATCGTCGGGCCCCACTCCTCGCGCGGCTTCCACACGCCCTCGACGCGCATGCCCATCCGCACGTCCTCCGGCGCGACGCCGAGCAGCAGGTGCAGGAACGGGATGTCCGCGCCGTCGAGCAGCACGTACGCCGAGACGTACGGCGGCGGGATGCGCTGGCCCAGGAACGGGACGTTGACCACGCAGAACGTCGTGATCGTGCCGCGGTCGGCGAGCTCGACCTGGTCCGTCGTCGGCACGCCGTCGGTCGGGCAGGCAGGGCGCGGCGGGAAGTAGACCTTCTCGCACTGGGGGCAGCGCTGGCCGAGCAGCCTGCCCTCCATGAGGCCGCGCAGGAACGGGTCCTCTGTCGGCGACGCCGAGTGCGTGTAGTGCAGGTTGACCGGCGTGGTCACCATCGTGACGTCGTCCGCCTCCACGGGTTCGTCGGCGGGCTCGTCGGAGAGTTCGAAGCACTCGATGTCGGTGATCGCGCCGACGCGTTCGCCGCGCCATCGCACCCGCACGCGGGCGCCCGTGGCGATCTGGTCCGGCGTGCCCGCGTCAACGGCGTGCAGCAGCGAGGTGTCCGCGCCGTCGAGCTGGATCAGCGCCCACGCGAACGGCCGGTCGAGCGGCTGTCCTTCGAGGGGCTCGGGAATCCACGACCACCCGCGCACGACACCGGTCGCCGCCACGTCCACGAACTCGTGGAGGCGTTCGGCGGTCACGGGGTCGTACTCGAGCGGCGGCACGTGCACGCGCCCGTCGCTGCCGCGGATCCCGGTCACCCTGCGGCGCCGCAGATCCGAGAGGAACCGGCCCAGCGTCGGGCCGAGGGAGCGTGTGTAGTCGAAGCCAACGTCGAGCGGAGCACTCAGCGGCCGAGTCACAGATCAAAGTGAAACAGGTTCTCGAAATGGTGGCAAGATGGGTGCATGAAGCTCGGTCTGCAGCTCGGGTACTGGGGCGCTCGGCCGCCTCACAACGCCGCCGAACTCGTGGCGGCGGCGGAGGAATTCGGCTTCGACGCGGTGTTCGCCGCCGAGGCGTGGGGCTCGGACGCGTTCACCCCGTTGGCGTGGTGGGGATCCGAGACTTCGAGGGTGCGGCTGGGGACGTCCGTCGTGCAGATGTCGGCCCGCACGCCGGCCGCGTGCGCGATGCACGCGCTGACGCTGGACCATCTGTCGGGCGGGCGGTTCATCCTCGGGCTCGGCGTGTCCGGGCCGCAGGTCGTGGAGGGCTGGTACGGGCGGCCGTTCGCGAAACCCCTGGCCAGGACCAGGGAGTACGTGTCGATCCTGCGTCAGGTCATGGCACGCGAGGCGCCCGTCCGCAACGACGGGCCGCACTACCCGTTGCCGTATCAGGGACCTGGGGCGCTGGGGCTCGGCAAACCGCTGAAGCCCATCACCCATCCGCTGCGCCCTGACCTGCCCATCTGGCTCGGGGCGGAGGGGCCGAAGAACGTCGCGCTGACGTCGGAGATCGCGGACGGCTGGCTCGCCATCTACTACGCGCCGCGGCTTGCCGACATGTACAACGAGTGGCTCGACGACGGGTTCACCAAGTCCGGTCGGAGCAGGGAGAACTTCGAGGTCGCGGCCACGTGCCAGGTCGTCGTGACGGACGATCCCGGGGCGGTGAGGGCGATGCTGAAGCCCTTCGTCGCTTTGTACATCGGCGGAATGGGCGCGCCCGGCATGAACTTCCACGCCGAGGTGTTCACGCGCATGGGCTACGGCGAGGTCGTGCAGGACGTCGGCAGGCTCTTCCAGGCCGGGCGCAAGGACGAGGCGGCGCAGGTGGTTCCGGACGAGCTGGTGTCCGAGATCAGCATCGTCGGAACGGCCGAGCAGGTGCGCGAGGAGGTCCGCCGGTGGGAGAAGGCGGGCGTCACGACACTGCTCGTCGGCTGTCGCGACGTTGCCTCTATCAAGGCCGTCGCTGAGGCTTGTCAGTAGGTGAAACGCGTTCTACTTTGAGGGTGTGGTCACAGGACTCTGGAACATCGCCGCCGATCAGCCGGACCTGACCGCGCTGGTCGGTCCGAGCGGTCGCGAGATCACCTACTCCGAGCTCGCCGCCGACGCGAACCGCTACGGGCGCGGGTTCCGGGCCCTGGGCCTGAACCCCGGTGACAGCGTCGTGCTGATGCTGCCCAACAGCGCCGAACTGGTCGCGGTGTACTTCGCCGCCTACCAGACGGGCCTCTACGTCGTGATGGCCAACTGGCACCTGACCGGGGCCGAGGTCGCGTACCTCGTGCAGGACAGCGGCGCCAAGGCCGTCGTGGCGCACGAACGGTTCGCGGCCGCCGCCGTGGAGGCCGCCGCGAGTCTGCCTGTTGAAGCACGGTTCGCGGTCGGGGAGATCGACGGGTTCACGCCGTTGAGCGAACTCCGTGAGGGCGAGGGCAGGCCCGACGGCCGCACGACCGGCTCGCCGATGCTCTACACCTCCGGCACGACCGGACGGCCGAAGGGTGTGCGCAGGCCGTTGACCGGCGCCGACCCGGACGACGTGCCCCCGAACGCAGCCTGGTTCTTCGGCATCTTCGGGATCAAGCCGCACGACGGGCACGTGCACCTGTGCGGATCACCGCTCTACCACACGGCCGTGCTGAACTTCGTGACCATCTCGATCCAGCTGGGCCACACCGCCGTGCTGATGGACCACTGGTCGCCCGAGGAGATGCTGCGGCTGATCGAGCGGTACAAGGTCACCCACAGCCACATGGTGCCGACCCAGTTCCACCGGCTGCTGGCTTTGCCGGACGACGTCAAGGCGCGCTACGACATGTCGTCGCTGCGGTCGATGATCCACGGCGCGGCGCCGTGCCCCCTCGAAGTCAAGCGCCGCATGCTCGACTGGTGGGGGCCGGTCGTGATCGAGTACTACGCGGCCACGGAGGGCGGTGGCACGGCGATCACCGCGCAGGAATGGCTGAAGAAGCCCGGATCCGTCGGGCTGCCGTGGCCGACGTCCGAGATCAAGATCCTCGGCGAGGACGGCACCGAGCTGCCGGTGGGGGAGCAGGGGCTCGTCTACATGCGGATGGGCACCTCGACGTTCGAGTACCACAAGGACGAGGAGAAGACCCGGGCCGCGCGCGTCGGCAAGCTGTTCACGTTGCAGGACATCGGGTACCTCGACGAGGACGGCTACCTGTTCCTGTGCGACCGCAAGAACGACATGATCATCTCCGGCGGTGTGAACATCTACCCCGCCGAGATCGAGGGTGAGCTGATCTGCCACCCGAAGGTCGCGGACGTGGCGGTGTTCGGGGTGCCGCACCCGGACTGGGGCGAGTCGATCAAGGCCGTGGTGCAGCCGGCCGACGGGGTGGCCGGCGACGACGCGTTGACCGAGGAACTGCTGGAGTTCGCCGGGACCCGGCTCGCCAAGTTCAAGCTGCCGCGGACCGTCGAGTACCGGGCGGAGCTGCCACGCGACCCGAACGGCAAGCTGTACAAGCGGAAGCTGCGCGATGCGTGACGCGATCAGGATGTCGGCCGGCGAGGTCGAGGAGTTCCTGCGCGGGCAGAAGACGTTGATCGTGGCCACGATCGGCCGGAACGGGCTGCCGCACCTCGCGCCGATGTGGTTCGCGTGGGTGGACGGCGAGATCGTCTTCTGCACGGACCGCAAGTCGCAGAAGATCCTGAACCTGCGACGGGATCCGCGCTGCAGCGTGCTGGCCGAGACCGGCGAGTCCTACGACCAGCTGCGCGGCGTGCACATGGAGGGCGTCACCGAGTTCACCGACCTCGGCCCGGTCGTGGACGCCGTGGTGGCGCGCAACTTCGGCGAGGTCGGCGACGACCCGGCCGCGCGTGATGCGTTGAAGAAGGCGATGGCGAGGCGCGTCGCCGTGATCTTCCGTCCGACCAGGACCGCCAGCTGGGACCACCGCAAGACGATGTCGGGAGCGACCCCATGACCCTGAACCGCCGTCAGGTGCTCGCCGGAGCCGGGCTCGCGCTGGCCTCGGGACTGGTCAAGACCGGGGTGGCGTCGGCCGACCTCGGTGAGTTCGACGTCGTGGTGGTCGGCGCCGGAGCGGCGGGCATGACCGCCGCGCTGACCGCCGCCAAGCGCGGGCTGAGCTGCGTGGTCGTCGAGAAGGCGCCGACCTACGGCGGCTCGGCGGCGCGGTCCGGCGCGGGCATCTGGATCCCGAACAACGAGATCATCCTCGCGGCCGGCATCCCGGACACCCCCGCGAAGGCCGCCCAGTACCTGGCGGCGGTCGTCGGCGACATCCCGCTGGCGCGGCAGCAGGCGTATCTCGCGGCCGGGCCGCAGATGATCTCGTTCGTCATGCGCAACAGCCCGTTGCGGTTCCGGCACATGGACGGCTACAGCGACTACTACCCCGAGCTCCCCGGCGGCATCGCGCGGGGCCGCTCGATCGAACCGGAGGTGCTCGACGGCCGCGTCCTCGGTGCCGAACTGGCCAACCTCAACGCCCCGTACCTGACCCCGCCCGCCGGCCTGGTGATCTACGGCGCCGACTACAAGTGGCTCGCGCTGGCGCTGGTGAACGCGAAGGGCGCGGCGACGGCCGCGGCGGCGCTGGCACGGGGCACCGCGGCCGCACTGGCGGGCCAGAAGCCGCTGACGATGGGCCAGGCGCTGGCGGGAGGCCTGCGGGCGGGGCTCCTGCAGTCCGGGGTGCCGGTGTGGCTCAACACCGGCCTGGAAGACCTGATCGTGGAGAACGGCGCCGTCCGCGGCGTGCTGACCTCACGCGGAGCCGTGCGCGCCCGCCGTGGCGTGATCATGGGCTCCGGCGGCTTCGAGCACAACGCGGCCATGCGCGCCCAGTACCAGCGCCAGCCCATCGGTACGCAGTGGACGGTCGGCGCTCGCGAGAACACCGGCGACGGCCACCGCGCGGGCCTGCGCGCGGGCGCCGCCGTGGACCTGATGGACGATGCCTGGTGGGGTCCTGCCATCCCGACCCCGGGCTCACCGTACTTCTGCCTGGCAGAACGCACCCTGCCCGGCGGCCTGATGATCAACGCGGCGGGCAGGCGCTTCGTCAACGAGGCAGGGCCCTACAGCGACGTCGTGCACACCATGTACGACAAGAACCCCACCGACCCGTGCATCCCGGCCTGGCTCATCGTCGACCAGAACTACCGCAACCGCTACCTCTTCGCCGACGTGGCCCCGGCCCTGCCGCTCCCGGACGGCTGGTACCAGTCCGGCGCGGTGGTGAAGAACTGGTCGCTGGACGGCCTCGCCGCAGCCATCGGCGTGCCGGGCGCCGCCCTGAAGTCGACCGTCAGCCGCTTCAACGGCCAGGCCATGACCGGCCGCGACGCGGACTTCCACCGCGGCGACAGCGCCTACGACCACTACTACACCGACCCGGCCGTCTTCCCGAACTCGTGCCTGGCCCCGCTGTGGCTCGCGCCGTTCTACGCGTTCAAGATCGTGCCCGGCGACCTCGGCACCAAGGGAGGCCTCGTCACCGACGCCCGCGCCCGCGTGCTGCGGCCGGACGGCTCGGTCATCCCCGGCCTGTACGCGGCGGGCAACGTGAGCTCGGCCGTGATGGGCCGCAGCTACGCCGGGGCGGGCTCGACCATCGGCCCCGCCATGACGTTCGGCTACATCGCGGCCAACGACCTCTAGCAGCGGCAGTAGGCAGGCACGTCGGCGAACCGCAGCTGCTCGGTGATCCGCACGAACGGCCAGCCACCGGTCTCCGCCAGCAGGAGATCGGTGGTCGTGCTGTCGCCCGCGACCAGGCACACGGTCCTGCCGTCCGTCAGCGCCGTCCTGACCGCGTCGGTGAACCCCGGCGTGCCCTTGGGATGTCCGACCTCCCCCGACACGAACACCCGCGCGAACCTGCCGGCCAGCCCCGACAGCCGGATCTTGGCGCGCTGCAACGACCGGCAGCCGTCGGTGGCGAGCCACAGCTCGTGCCGCTCGACCAGTGAGTCCAAAGCGGACTCGACACCGGGGAACGGCCGCACCAGAGCGCTGCGCAGCCGCCGGAACGCCGCTGCGGCGGTCTGAGCGTCGGCGGCGCTGCCCAGATCCGCCAACGCCAGCCGCCACGCCCGCACGTCGTTGCCCACCAACGCCTCGACGATCTCCTGCGGCATCGGCAGTTCGTGGAAGTCGGCCCAGAGCGCCTCCCAGGACGCGACCCGTTCGACCTCGCGGTGCGTGGCGGTCCGGTTCTCGCGCCACTCCCTGCGGGCCGCGGCGAGCACGACGTCGACCGCGTGGTCGGTCGCCTCGAGGGCGAGTTCGCCGAGGACGGCGGCGATGGCGGCACGGGCCGCCGCGCCGTCCGGGATCAGGCAGTCGTCGAGGTCGATGATGACAACAGGGCTCACAGGGCGATGCTAACGACCCTTGAACTCCGGCTTGCGCTTCTCCGCGAACGCCCGCGGCCCCTCCTTGGCGTCCTCGCTGGAGAACACCTCCATGCCGAGCCGCGCGTCCACTGTGAACGCCTCGTTCTCGTGCATGACCTCGGTCTCCCGCATGGTCTGCAGGATCTTCTGGACCGCGATGGGTCCGTTGGCCGTGATCAGCCCGGCCAGCTCCAGGGCCTTGTCCAGCGCCTGGCCGTCCGGCACCACGTGCCCGATCAGGCCGATCTCCTTGGCCTCCGCCGCCCTGATGTGCCGTCCGGTCAGCAGCAGGTCCGCCGCCACGGTGTACGGGATCTGCCGGGGCAGCCGGACCGCGGAGCCGCCCATCGGGAACAGGCCCCAGCGCGCCTCCGAGACGCCGAACCGCGCTGACTCGCCCGCCACCCGGATGTCCGTCGCCTGCAGGATCTCGGTGCCGCCGGCGACCGCGGGGCCTTCCACCGCCGCGATGAGCGGTTTCGTCAATCGACGTCCTTTCAGCAGTGGTTCGATGACGGAGAAGTCGAACTTGCCTGCGTTCTCGCTGGGGTGGTTGGACGTCATCGCCTTGAGGTCGGCGCCCGCGCAGAACGAGCCGCCCGCGCCGGTCAGGACGCAGACGCGGACGTCCGGATCGGCGTCGACGCGGTCCCAGGCGTCCTTCATGATGGCCAACATGGGGCCGGACAAGGCGTTGCGGACCTCCGGCCGGTTCATCGTGACGACCAGGACGTTGCCGACGAGGTCCACCAACGCGTGTGGTTCTGTCGTGGTCGTCATTCGCACGCCTCCTGGATCGAGTCTGACCGCACGGGGGATTGTCCAGAACAGTAACACGTTCTACTTTGCGTGCTATGGCCCTCAACGTCGCAGACCTCGTTGAACACGCCGCCGACACCGTGCCCGACCGGACCGCGCTCGTGTGCGGGGCCAAGAGGGTCACCTACGCCGAGCTCGAGTCGCGAGCCAACAAACTGGCTCACCACCTGGCAAAGAACGGCGTGACGCAGGGTGCGCACGTGGGCCTCTACGCGCGCAACTCGATCGAACTGGTCGAAGCCATGATCGCGGTCTACAAGCTGCGTGCCGTGGCCATCAACGTGAACTACCGCTACACCAAGAACGAGTTGCAATACCTGTTCGGAGAGGCGGACCTGACCGCTCTCGTGCACGAACGGCGGTACGCGCCGCTGGTCGCGGAGGTCGGCGCGCCCGGCCACACCGTCGTGATCGACGACGAGACCGAGGAGTCGTTCGAGGGCGCGGACTACGAGACGGCGCTCAGCGAGGAATCGGGTGACCGCGACTTCTCCCCGCGCAGTCCCGACGACCTCTACATCCTCTTCACCGGCGGCACGACCGGCATGCCCAAGGGCGTGATGTGGCGGCACGAGGACGTGTGGCGCACGCTCGGCGGCGGCATCGACTTCGTCACCGGCGAACGGCTGGCCGACGAGTGGCACCAGGCGAGGGCCGGCAAGGACTACGGCCTGATCCGGTTGTGCCTGCCGCCGCTGATCCACGGCGCCGCGCAGTGGGCCGTGCTCGGCGCGTTGTTCAGCGGCAGCACGGTGGTGCTGGTGCCCAAGTTCGACCCCGTCGAGATCTGGCAGGTGATCGAACGGGAAAAGGTCCAGGTCGCCGTGATCACCGGGGACGCGATGGGCCGGCCGTTGATCGAGGAGTTCCAGCGCGGCACGTACGACGCCTCGTCGCTCTACATCCTCAACAGCAGCGCCGCGCTCTTCTCGTACACGGTGAAGAAGCAGTACCACGAACACCTGCCGCACACGACGTTGCTGGAGTCCATCGGGTCGAGCGAGACCGGGTCCACGGGCATCGGCGCGGTGCCCAAGGAGATGGTGAAGACCGACGGCACCAAGGTGAAGCTCAACGAGGACACCATCGTCATCGACGACGACGGCAACAGGCTGGAGCCGTCGCCCGGTGTCATCGGCAAGCTGGCGCGCGGCGGCCACATCCCGATCGGCTACTACAAGGACCCCGAGAAGACCGCCCGGATGTTCGTGGAGGTCGACGGCAGGCGGTTCACCGTGCCCGGCGACTTCGCCCGGTTCGAGGAGGACGGCGACATCACGTTGCTGGGCCGCGGCAACACCTGCGTCAACACCGGCGGCGAGAAGGTCTTCCCAGAAGAGGTCGAGGGCGTGCTGAAGTCGCACCCCGACGTGTTCGACGCGCTCGTGATCGGCATCCAGGACGACCTGCTCGGCCAGCGCGTCGGCGCGATCGTCCAGCCGCGTGACGGCGCCACCCCGACACTGTCCGAACTGGACGCTCACGTCCGCGAGTCGCTCGCGGGCTACAAGGTGCCGCGGTCGTTGTGGCTGGTGCCCGAGATCGGCCGCACCCCGAGCGGCAAACCCGACTACCAGTGGGCGAAGCGCCACGTGGAGGACCATGCGCACCAGCCTGTGTGACGAGCTGGGCATCGAGCACCCCGTCTTCGGCTTCACGCCGTCCGAGCACGTGGCGGCGGCGATCAGCAGGGCGGGCGGGCTCGGTGTCCTCGGGTGCGTGCGGTTCAACGACGCGGAGGACCTCGACCGCGCGTTGACGTGGATGGACGAGAACACCGGCGGCAAGCCGTACGGGGTCGACATCGTCATGCCCGCGAAGATCCCGGCGGAGGGCACGCAGATCGACCTCGCCGGGCTCATCCCGCAGAGCCACAAGGACTTCGTGGCGCAGACGTTGCTGAAGCTCGGCGTGCCCCCGCTGCCCGACGGCGAGGGCGGCGAGGGCGTGCTCGGCTGGCTGCACTCGGTCGCGCGGTCGCATGTGGACGTCGCGCTCGAACACCCGATCCGGCTGATCGCGAACGCACTGGGCTCACCACCGGCCGACGTCATCGAACGCGTGCACGCGGCAGGGGTTCCGGTGGCCGCGCTGGCGGGCAAGGCGGAGCACGCGCGACGGCACGTGGCCAACGGCGTCGACATCGTGGTGGCACAGGGGTACGAGGCGGGCGGCCACACCGGGGAGATCGCGTCGATGGTGCTCGTGCCGGAGATCGTCGACGCGGTCGACGTGCCGGTGCTCGCCGCCGGGGGCATCGGCTCTGGCCGGCAGGCGGCCGCGGCGCTGGCGCTCGGCGCGTCCGGCGTGTGGATGGGCTCCTGCTGGCTCACCACGGCCGAGTACGCGCTGGGCAACTCCAGCACGCAGGAGGCGTTGCTCGCCGCCGGGTCGAGCGACACCGTGCGCACCCGCGTCTACACCGGCAAGCCGGCGCGGCTGCTCAAGACCCGCTGGACCGAGGCGTGGACGGAGCCGGACGCGCCAGAGCCGTTGCCGATGCCGTTGCAGAACCTGCTGGTCAGCGAGGCGCACCACCGGATCGCCCGCTCGGGCGACCCGTCCGTGGTGTCGATGCCGGTGGGGCAGATCGTCGGGCGGATGAACGAGGTGCGCCCGGTCGCCGAGGTCATGGCCGGCCTGCTGAGCGAGTACGACCAGGCGGTGGAGAGGCTGAACAAGGCCCGCTGACACGCCGGCGGGCCCGCGCCCGATCACATCACGGCGCTGAGCTTCAGGAGCTGGGCGGTCGCCCCGCCCAGCTCGAACTCGTCGCGCTTGGCCGCGGTGAAGTAGCGGTGCACGTCGTGGCTCATGTCGATGCCGGTGCCGCCGTGGACGTGCACGGCGGTGTGCGCCACGCGGTGCCCGGCGTCGGCGGCCCAGAACTTCGCGGTCGCCACCTCGGCCTCGGCGTCGAGGCCCTCCGAGAGGCGCCAGGCGGCCTGCCAGAGCGTGAGCCGGATCGCGGCCACGTCGATGTACGCGTCGGCCAGGCGTTGCGCCACGGCCTGGAAGCTGCCGATCGGGCGTTCGAACTGCACGCGGGTCCGCGCGTACTCCGCCGTCAGCTCCAGCGCGCGTTCGGTGACGCCCAGCTGGTGGGCGCACAGCCCCAGCGTGTAGCGGGTGACCAGCCAGTCCGGGGTGAGGCCGGGGACGACCTCGCCGCCCGTGCACGCGAACGAGCCCGCCTCCGAGCCGTCGAGGAGTTCCTGGGACGTGATATCCAGGTCCTCCGCGGCGACCACGACGACCTGGTCGCCCTGCGCGACGAGGAAAGCCGCCGCTTCGGAGGCGAACGGCACGGTCGTCAGCACGCCGTCGGCCTCCTGCAACGCGACGGACAGAACGGTTCCCGGCGTGAGCCAGCGGTCGCGCTGTTCCGCGGTGCCGAACTCGGCGAGCGCGCAGGACGCGACCACGGTCGGCAGGTAGGGCACGGGGGAGACCGCGCGGCCCAGTTCGACGAGCACCGCGCACTGCTCCAGGACGCCGAACTCGTCCGGCTGCTCGGGCACGACCCCCGACTTGACCAGGTCGGGCCACGGCGTGTCGGACGAGTCGAGGATCTTGCGGGTCAGCGCGGCCAGTTCGCGCTGCGCCTCGGTCGGGGTGAAGTCCACGGAAGCCTCCTCTACCGGGGCACGGCGGGAAGTCCCAGGCCCGCCCGCGCGATGATGTCCCGCTGGATCTCGTTGGTGCCGCCGCCGAACGTGAGGATCAGCGCCGAGCGGTGCATGCGTTCGACCCGGCCGTGCAGCAGCGCTCCGGGTGAGCCGGCGCGCACGATCCCGTTGGCGCCCAGCACCTCCATCAGCAGCCGGTAGCCCTCGGTGGCGAACTCGGTGCCGAACACCTTGGTCGCCGACGCCTCCGCCGGGGACGGCGCCTCGTCGGCACCGGAGGCGATCCGCCAGTTGACGAGCTTGAGGAACTCGGTCTTGGCGTGCACGCGGGCGAGGTGCAGGCGCACCCACTCGTGTTGTGCGGCACCGGTTTCGTCCGCCCATTGACGAACTTCGCGCAGTGCGGTCTGCAACGGCGCGGCCGAGCACAGGGCGACACGTTCGTGGTTGAGCTGGTTGGTGACGAGCTTCCAGCCCTTGTGCTCCTCGCCGATGAGGTTGCCGACCGGCACGCGCACGTTGTCGTAGAAGGTCGCGCTGGTCGTGGGTCCGGACATGGTCGGCACGGGCGTCCAGGAGAAGCCCGGGTCGGTCGTCGGCACCATGATGATGCTGAGGCCCCGGTGCCGCTTCGACTCCTGGTCGGTGCGGCAGGCGAGCCACACGAAGTCGGCGTACTGGATGAGGCTGGTCCACATCTTCTGGCCGTTGATCACGTACTCGTCGCCCTCGCGGACGGCCCTCGTGCGGAGCGCGGCGAGGTCGGTGCCCGCCTCCGGTTCGGAGTAGCCGATCGCGAAGTGCAGCTCTCCGGACGCGATTCTCGGCAGGTAGAAGGCCTTCTGCTCGGGCGTGCCGTAGGTCATGATCGTCGGCCCGATGGAGTTGAGCGTCAGGAACGGCACGGGCGCGCCGGCGGCGGACGCCTCGTCCAGGAAGATCAGCTGCTCGATCATCGGGCGGTCGCGGCCGCCGTACTCCTCCGGCCAGCCGATCGTCAGCCACCCGTCCAGCCCCATCTGCCGGACGGTGTCCTTGTAGACCTCGGCGTCGCCGTAGTCGCTGCCTCCGGCGAGCCCGGCTCGGCGTTCGGGCGTCATGAGCGCGGCGAAGTACGCCCGCAGCTCCTGGCGCAACTGCTCCTGTTCGGGCGTGAAACCGATGCGCATGACCGCTACTCTAGAACAAGTTCTACTTGATGTCAGGAGGCCGCGATGAAGGTCGGCGTCGACCCTTCGCTGTGTGAGGCGCACGGCGAGTGCATGACCATCCTGCCCGAGGTCTTCGATCTCGACGACGACGAGGTTCTGCAGATCCGGGACGGTGAGCTGGCCTCGGCGGAGGAGGGTCCGGCGGAACGGGCCGTGGCGTCGTGCCCGAAGGGCGCGCTCCGTCTGTCCCGCTGATGGGCCTTGTCAAGAACAGGAACAGATTCTAGTGTCCGACAGGTTACTTCGGCCGTGAGCTCAGCGAGGAGTGATACCGGTGAAGGCTGCCGTGCTCAACCAGGTAGGCGACGACAAGCTCGAGCTCCGCGACGACGTGACCACCACACCCGTGGGGCCGGCCGAGATCCGCATCAAGATCAAGGCCTGCGGTGTCTGCCACAGCGATCTGTCCGCAATGGACGGAACGCTGCCCGCGCTGGCACCCGGCGTCGTGGGGCACGAAGGCGCCGGTGAGGTCGTCGAGATCGGGAGCGCCGTCACGTCGCTCGCGGTAGGCGACCACGTGGCGATCACGTTCGTGCCGCCGTGTGGGAAGTGCGCGCAATGCGTTACCGGGCAAGCACATCTGTGCCTGGTGCACACCATCTCCGCGTTCACCTCGCCCCGGTTCGTCGTCGGCGGCAACCCCGCCTTCGGGTACGCGGGGCTCGGCGCGTTCGCCGAGGAGATGGTCGTCCCGGCCGACGCGGCCATGAAGATCGACGACGACGTGCCGTGGGACGTCGCCGCCCTGCTGTCGTGCGGAATCCTGACCGGTGTCGGCGCCGTGCTGAACACGGCCAAGGTCGAAGCGGGTTCCAGCGTCGCCGTGATCGGCTGCGGTGGCGTCGGGGTCGCGGTGCTGCAGGGCGCCCGGCTCGCGGCCGCGGCCCGGATCGTCGCGGTCGACCCCGTGCTGGAGAAGCACGAGGTCGCGCAGAGGTTCGGCGCGACGCACGCGACGACGCCGGACGGCATCGCTGACCTCAACAACCAGCTGAACTCCGGCATGGGCTTCGACTACGTGTTCGACGTCGTCGGCCTGCCCGCGACGATCCGGCAGGCGTGGGACCTGACCCGGCGCGGCGGCCACACGGTGATCGTCGGCGCGGGGCGCGCGGACGCGATGGTGTCGTTCAGCGCCCAGGAGCTGTTCCTGCACGACAAGACCCTGCACGGGTCGTTCTACGGCACGGCGAACTTCCGCCGGGACATCCCGCGGATGATCGCGCTGTGGCGGCAGGGCCGCCTCGACCTCGAAGGCATGATCAGCAAGCGGATCAAGCTGGAGGACGTGAACGAGGGCCTGCAGGCGTTGCGAGGCGGAGGGTCGTTGATCCGCCAGGTGATTCTCTTCGATTAGGAGTCTCTTGTGGACCTTGCGGGGAAGGTCGCCGTGGTCACCGGCGCCGGTGCCGGGCTCGGCCGTGCGGAAGCGCTGGAGCTCGCTCGCGCGGGTGCCTCGCTCGTGCTCAACGACCTGCCGGGATCGGCCGACGCCGCTGCGGCCGAGATCGAGCAGCTGGGCGGGAAGTGCGTCGTGGTCGAGGGTGACGTGGGGGAGCGGGCGACCGCGGACGCCCTCGTCACGGCCGCTGTGGAGCACTTCGGCGGGCTGCACGTGCTGGTGAACAACGCGGGCGTGCTGCGCGACCGGATGCTGTTCAACATGACCGACGAGGAGTGGGACCTGGTCGTCCGGGTGCACCTGCGCGGCCACTTCCTGTTGTCGCGCAACGCCGTCTCGCTGTGGAAGCAGCAGTCGAAGTCGGCAGGCGCACCCGTGTACGGGCGGATCGTCAACACCGCGTCCGAGGCGTTCCTGCTCGGGTCGGAAGGTCAGGCCAACTACGCGGCGGCCAAGGCGGGCATCGCCGCCCTGACGGTCGCGACCGCGCGGGGCACGAGTCGCTACGGCGTGCGCGCCAACGCGATCTGCCCGCGCGCCCGCACCCAGATGACCGCGCACGTGTTCGGTGAGGCGCCTTCCGGTGACGACTCGCTGGACCCGTCGCACGTGGCCCGGTTCGTCGCGCACCTGGCGGGACCGTCCGGCGACAAGATCAACGGACAGGTCTTCGTCGTGCACGGCGGCATGGTCGCGCTGATGGCACCCCCCACCGTCGAGCGGAAGTTCGACGCGCTGGGCGATCTCGACGGCTACTTCGCCGATCGGGATCCACAAAGGACGTTCGCTTGCACGGAAACGATGGCCCTGTAGGAGGAGCTGTGTCGCTCACCGTCCAACCCCACCGCGAGACCTTGGGCCTCAAGGACGGCCGGCTCCTCGTCGGAGGCGAGTTCCGCGAGGCGGACGAGACCTGGACCCACCACCACCCCGCCACCGGCGAGGAGATCGGCAGCTTCGCCGTCGCCTCCGCGCAGGACGTCGACGCGGCGGTGCTCGCCGCCCGCAAGGCGTTCGACGAGGGCACCTGGCCGCGGTCGCGCGCCTCCGAGCGCATCAAGATCCTGCGCCGCTACGGCGACCTGCTCCGCGAGCACGCCGACGAGCTGCGGGGTCTGCAGGCGCTGGACAACGGCGTGCCGCTGTCGTTCGGGCAGATCTACGCCACCTCGGTCGGCATCGCGGCCGACATCTTCGACCACCACGCGGGCTGGATCGACAAGGTCGGCGGCCAGACGCTGCCGCCGTACCAGGGCGGCGACCACCTGGCGATGACGTTCCGCGAACCGGTCGGCGTCGTCGCGGCGATCCTGCCGTGGAACGCGCCGTTCGTGCTGTTCGCCCAGAAGCTCGCGCCCGCGCTGGCCGCCGGCTGCACGGTCGTGGTGAAGCCGTCGGAGTACGCGTCGTTCTGCGTGATCCGCATGGTGGAGCTGCTGATCGAGGCCGGCCTGCCGGAGGGCGTGGTCAACCTCGTCACCGGCCCCGGCACCCCGACCGGCGAGGCCCTGATCACCCACCCCGGCGTCGACAAGATCAGCTTCACCGGCAGCCGGGCGGTCGGCCGCCGGATCGTCGAGGCGTCCGCCGGGACGATGAAGCGGGTGTCGCTGGAGCTGGGCGGGAAGTCGCCCGCGATCGTGTTCGCCGACGCCCCGAACGTGGGTCTCGCCGCCATGACGTGCATGGGCATGGTCACGATGGGCCTGTCCGGCCAGGCGTGCGTCGCGCACACCCGTGCGCTGGTGCAGCGCGAGGCCCAGGACGAGTTCATCTCGATGGCCCAGATGCTCGCGGGCGCGGTGACGTTCGGCGACCCGTTCGACCCGGCCGTGCTCGCCAGCCCGTTGATCAACTCGCGTCAGCTCGACCGCGTCCTCGGCTACATCGAGAAGGGCCAGGAAGCGGGCGCCCGTCTCGTCACCGGTGGCGCGCGGCTCGACGGCGACTACGCGTCCGGCAACTTCGTGGCGCCGACGATCTTCGCCGACGCCACCAACGACATGGCCATCGCCCGCGACGAGATCTTCGGCCCGGTGCTGACCGTCGTCCCGTTCGACACCGAGGAAGAGGCGATCCGCATCGCCAACGACACCGAGTACGGCCTGGGCGCGGGCGTCTACACCAACGACGTGCGCCGCGCGTTCCGCGTCTCGAAGTCGCTGCGGGTGGGCATGGTCGGCATCAACGGCTTCCAGCTGGAGCCGCACATCCCGTTCGGCGGCTACAAGCAGTCAGGCCTGGGCCGCGAGGGCGGGCAGAGCGCGTACGAGGCCTACACCGAGCTCAAGACCGTGATGATGCCGCTGACCGACGAGATGATGTAGATGCGGCTGTCCGGAAAGGTCGCCCTGATCACCGGCGCCGCCCGTGGCCAGGGCGCGGCGGCCGCACGGAGGTTCGTGGCCGAGGGGGCGTCGGTGATGGTCACCGACGTGCTCGACGACCAGGGCAAGGAGCTCGCTTCGGAGCTGGGCGCCGAGTACTGCCACCTCGACGTGTCGTCGGAGTCCTCGTGGGCCGAGGCCGTGACGTTCACCGTCTCGACGTTCGGCTCCGTGTCCGTGCTGGTCAACAACGCCGGGATCCTGCACTTCTCGGCGCTGGCCGACACGACGCTGGCCGACTACCAGCGGGTGATCGGCATCAACCAGGTCGGGACGTTCCTCGGCATGCGGTCCGTGGTGGAGCCGATGAAGGCGGCCGGCGGCGGGTCGATCGTGAACGTGTCGTCGGTCGAGGGACTCGGCGGCATGCCGTACCTGACGGCGTACACGGCGTCGAAGTTCGCGATCCGCGGCATGACCAAGGTGGCCGCGATGGAGTTGGGGCAGCACGGGATCCGGGTGAACTCGGTGCATCCGGGCGCGATCGACACTCCCATGGTGAGCGAGGCCCTGGGGCGGCCGATCGACGTGTCGCCGATCGGGAAGAAGCTGGCGTTGCGGCGGATCGGGCAGCCGGAGGACGTGGCCAACGTCGTGTTGTTCCTGGCGAGCGACGAGAGCGCTTACTGCACGGGTGGGGAGTTCGTGGTGGACGGAGGGGCGACCGCGACGCACGCGCTGAACGGGTGACCGGGGCACCGATGCCGGAGTCGGGCAGGCCCCTGCGGTAGGCGACTTCCTTGCGTGGCCGATGCCTCCCTGGCTACGGTAAGGAAACTGAACCGGTAAGAAAAGTGAACTGGGAGGCCGTCGTGGCTGACGTCCGGACCATCGCCGACCTGGCCCGCGAGGTCGCGCCCAAGACCGAGGCCGGGCGTGCTCTCGCGCCGGAGCTGCTGGAGGTCGTCCGGGAGTCCGGGCTGTTCAGGGCCGGTGTGCCGCAGCGGTTCGGCGGGTTGGAGCTGCCGCCCGCCGAGACGCTCGGGGCCGCGTTGGAGATCGCTCGCGGGGATACGTCGGCCGGGTGGTGCGTGTCGATCGCGGCCACGTCCGGGCTGCTCGGTGCCTACCTGCCGGACGACGGGGCGCAGGAGGTCTTCGGGGATCCTCGGTCGGTCGCGGCCGGGGTGTGGGCGCCCAAGGGGCGGGGTGTGTCGGCCGATGGTGGTGTCGTCGTGTCGGGGCAGTGGTCGTTCTGCTCCGGGATCGGGCACGCCGACTGGTTGTTCGCCGGGTTCGTGCATGAGAAGGCGCTGAAGGTGGCCGCGTTGCCCAGGGCCGAGGTGGAGGTGCTCGACACCTGGCACACGACCGGGTTGCGGGGGACCGGCAGTCACGACTGCGTGGCGCGGGAGGTGTTCGTGCCGCAACGGCGGGTGCTGTCCGTTTTGGACGGTCCCGTGGGTGGCGGGGCGCTGTACCGCTTCCCGGTGTTCGGGTTCTTCGCGCTGTCGGTCGCGGCGGCGGCGCTCGGCAACGCGTTCGGGGCGTTGGACGACTTCGTGGCCCTGGCTGTGCGGCGGAGTCCGCTCGGGTCCAGCCGCACGCTGGCCGAGCGCGGGTCGACGCAGGCCGCCGTGGCGTCGGCCACCGCGTCGGTGAAGGCCGCGAGGGCGTACTTCTTCGCGGCCGTCGGCGAGGCCTGGGAGGCGGCGCAGGCCGGTGAGGTGCCGGTCGAGCTGAAGGCCGAGCTGCGGCTCGCGGCCACGCACGCTGCCCGCACGGCGCGGGGTGTCGTGTCGGAGCTCTACGACCTCGCCGGTGGCGGGGCGATCTACGACGGGGCGGCGTTGCAGCGCAGGTTCCGGGACGCGCACACGGCGTCGGCGCACTTCCAGGTCAACTCGGCCTCGTTCGAGGTGCCCGGCCGGCTGCTGCTGGGTGTCGAGGCGCGGACGGAGCAGCTGTGAGCTCTGTCGGCGTGGTGACGCCGTTCTGGCTGGACCGGCCGCCCGTCGAGGCGCTGGACATCGCCATCGCGGCCAACGACACGGGCTTCGGCACGCTGTGGATCGGCGAGATGGCGACCTTCGACGCGTTCGCCCTGGCCACGGCGGCAGGTCTGCGGACGTCGCGGATCTCGCTGAAGATCGGCCCGCTGGCCGTGGGCGTGCGCAGCCCGGTGGCGCTCGCGCTGGGACTGTCCACAGTGGTCGCCACCACCGGCAGACCGGCCGCTCTGGCGCTCGGGGCGTCGAGCCCGCGGATCGTCACGGGGTGGCACGGCCGCGAGTGGGAACCCGTGCGGCGCATGAAGGAGACGATCCGCGACACCCGCGCGCTGCTCGACGGCAACCGCGTGTCCGGGTTCCGCCTCCAGCAACCGGTGCCGGGCACGCCGATCTCGGTGGCGGCGTTCGGGCCGGCGATGACGAGGGTCGCGGCGGCGGACGGCGACGAGGTGGTGCTCAACCTGGTCAGCGCCGGGCACGTGGCCGAGGTCCGCACACGGCTCGCCACGTCACAACCCCTGCCTCCACCCCTGGCCGTCTGGATCACCGCGGCCCTCGACCCCGGCCCCGCCACCCTCCGGCAGCTCCGCTCCCAGCTGGCCGTCTACCTGGCCCCACCCGGTTACGGCGAGATGTTCACCGCCCTCGGCCACGGCGACCTCGTCGACGAGGCCAGGCAAGGCAGACCCCGCACCGAACTCGCCGACGCCATCCCGCTCGACCTGCTCGACCAGGTCGGCGCGATCGGCTCCGCGCGGACCATCGCCGACCGCGTCACCGAGTACCACGAGGCGGGCGCCGCGCACGTCGGACTGGTCCCGGCGACGGCGGAGGACCCGGCCGGGCGCAGACTGCTCACCACGCTCTCCCCGTTGCTCGCGAAGGGACGCCGATGACCGACCCAGCCGGCCTGGACCGCCGGTTCCGCGGCGAGTCCGTCGGGCGCGCGCTCGACCTGGTGGGGGAGAGGTGGACGCTGCTGATCCTCCGCGAGGCCTTCTTCGGGGTGAAGCGGTACGGGCAGTTCGTGCGCAACCTGAGCATCCCGCGGCCCACGTTGTCGGCGCGGCTGAAGACACTGGTCGAGGCCGGGCTGCTGGAACGGGTGCCGTACGCGGAGGACCGAGAGGAGTACCGGCTCACCCCCGCCGGGCTGGAGTTGTTCCCCGCCATCGTGATCCTCATGAAGTGGGGCGACGCGCACGTGCCCGACCCGGACGGGCCGCCGATCGTGCTGGAGCACAACGCGTGCGGCAAGCCGGTCGACGCGTTCCTGGCCTGCCGGTGCTGCGGCGGCGAGATCACCGCCCACGACGTCACGGCCCGCGAAGGCTGACAGCGGGCTGCCAGCGCCCTGCCAGCGGGCGGGCGCACACTTCCTCCCGAGGGACTCAGGGAGGAACGATGGCACTCGCGATCAGGGCAGAAGGCCTGGTCAAGCACTACGGGGAGACCAAGGCGCTGGACGGCGTCGACCTCGAGGTGCCGGAGGGGAAGGTCGTGGGCGTGCTCGGGCCGAACGGCGCGGGCAAGACCACGGCGGTGCGGGTGCTGGCGACGTTGCTGCGCCCGGACGCGGGACACGCGACCGTGCACGGGCATGACGTCGTGAAGGATCCACGGGCGGTCAGGTCGCTCATCGGACTGACCGGGCAGTACGCGTCGGTGGACGAGGACCTGTCCGGCACGGAGAACCTCGTGCTGCTCGCACGGCTGCTGGACCATTCGCGCGCGGGGGCGAAGGCGAAGGCCGCGGAGCTGTTGGAGCAGTTCGAGCTCACCGATGCCGCGCACCGGGCCGCCAAGACGTACTCGGGAGGCATGCGGCGCAGGCTCGACCTCGCGGCCAGCCTCGTCGGCAACCCGTCCGTGCTGTACCTGGACGAGCCGACCACGGGCCTGGACCCGCACGCCCGCAACGAGGTGTGGGCGGTGGTGCGCAAGCTCGTCGCGAACGGCGTGACGGTCCTGCTCACCACGCAGTACCTGGAGGAGGCCGACCAGCTCGCCGACTCGATCACGGTGTTCGACCACGGCCGCGTCGTGGCCGAGGGCAGGCCGGACGAGCTCAAGCGGCGCGTCGGCGGGCAGACGTTGCAGGTGCGGCCGACGTCGATGCGCGACCTCGACGCGGTCTACCGGATCCTCGGCGACCTGACGAGCGTCAGGCCGACCCGCGACGACGACACGGGACTGCTGACGGCGCCGGTGAACGACCCGGTGCTGCTGTCCACTCTGGTCAGGAAGCTCGACGAGGCCGGCATCACCGCGGACGAACTGGCGCTGCGGCTGCCCTCGCTCGACGAGGTCTTCCTGGCGCTGACCGGCAAGCAGAACGAGGGGAGCCTGGTATGAGCGCCGCAGTGGGTAACTCGACACTGGCGTTGGACCGGGGCGTGCGCCACGGCTTCTCGCTGGCGTGGCGGGGAATCCTCAAGATCCGCAAGAACCCCGAGCAACTCGCGGACGTCACGCTGGCGCCGATCGTGTTCCTGGTGATGTTCACGTACCTGTTCGGCGGCGCGCTCGCCGGCAACACGGACGCGTACCTCCAGATGCTCGTGCCGGGCATCATGGTGATGAACATCCTGCAGGCCAGCATGACCGCCGGCGTGCAGATGAACACGGACGTCTCGAAGGGCGTGTTCGACAGGTTCCGGTCGATGCCGATCGCCCGCTCGGCACCGCTGGTGGGGGCGGTGCTCGCGGACATCGTGCGGTACGTCGTGTGCATCGTCGTGCTGCTGGTGGTCGCCACGGTCATGGGTTACCGGGTGCAGACGGGGCCGGCCGAGCTGCTCGTCGCGGCCGGGCTGACGATCGCGTTCGGACTGTGCTTCTGCTGGGCCTCGGTGTTCGTCGGCATGCTGCTCAAGACGCCGCAGGCCGTGCAGGGCCTGATGTTCGTGCTGATCATGCCGCTCACGTTCGGCAGCAACGTCTTCGTCGGCACCTCGACGATGCCGGGCTGGCTCAAGGCGTGGGCGGACGTCAGCCCGGTGAGCCTGCTGTCGGACGCGCTGCGCGGCCTGCTGAACGGCGGGGCGATCGCAGGGCCGCTCACCGGGTCGCTGATCTGGATGGCCGGTGTGGTCGCGGTGTTCTTCCCGCTCGCGATGTGGGCGTACCGCCGTCGCGTGTAGCCGGGACCAGGGGCGGGCTTCAGCCGACGCTGAGGCCCGCCTCCGCGCGCACCTGGCGCGTCGCCTCGGCCTTGGTGACCGTCACCGGCTCGGGCTCGCCCAGGTCGGCGACCATCCGCCGCACGTCCGGGTCACCCAGGTCGAGCCTGCCCCGGATCACCTGGGCCAGCGCGAGCAACCGCACCGCCGCGTCCGTGCGGCCCTGCGCCTGCCGGACGCGGGCCAGGAGCTCGGTCACGCCCGAGAGGTCCGGCATGTCCCCGCGGTCGGACGTGGTGCCGACCGCGACCGCCACGCACGACTCGGCCTCGTCCGGCCTGCCCTCGGCGAGCGCGATCCGCGCGTCCAGGATCGCCGACCACTCCGTCACGAACGGGCCGAGGAACGCCGCGACCGAGGCCGCGTTCTTGAACCGCGTGCTCAGCTCGCGGGCCTCCGGAAGGCGGCCCGACCGCAGCATGACCTCGGCCTTCGCGTAGCCGATCATCAGGTTCAGCTGGTCGTTGCCCGCGTCGTGGACGTACTGCTCTGCCTGGGCGATCTCACGCTCGGCCGCCTCGGTGTCGCCGAGCCGCGCGTACTCGACCGCGAGCCGCCACCGTTGCTGCACGGAGTCCTCGACGGATCCCAGCTCCCGCGCCACCTCGAGGCCCTGCTGGTACAGGGCGATCGCGGCCAGGTTGTCGCCTGTGTGCGAGACGAACGCGGCCTTCATGCCGAGCGTCATCGCCGAACCCCACCGGTCACCGACCGCCGTGAACTGGTCGTACGCGCGGTCACGGGCCTGCTCGGCGCCGGCCAGGTCGCCGTCCTCGCTCAGGATGAAGCTCATCGCCCAGTCGGCGCCCGCCCGCGCCCACGCGTCCTCGCTCGCCGCCGCGCGGTGCACCTCCCGCCGTGCGAGCTCCTTGTTCTGGCTCAGGAACGCGAGCATCGGCAACGCGATCGCGAGCGACGGGTACTTCTGGGTGGCGCCCGTGTTCACGCAGTCCTCGATGACCTGCGAGGCCTCGATCGGCTCCGGCAGGCCCGGGATCGCGGACATGATCAGCCTCATCGCGCGGAACGTCGCGACGACGTCCGGCGGCAGGTCGCCGGCCAGCGCGAGCACCTCGCGCACCGACCGTTCGGAACGCTCGTTGTCGCCCTTGATCAGCCAGTACCAGAACACGCCGCCGAGGATGTCGGCCGCGAGCCCCGCCTCCCGGTCGTCGATCGCGCCGCGCAACGCGGCCACGACGTTGTCCTGCTCCGCCTGGTAGACCTTGATCGCCTCGATCTGCCGCGCGGTGCGGACGAACGGCTCCCAGCGCGCGGTCAGGTCCCGGTAGTAGCGCCGGAACCGCCCGACGAACTCCCGCTTCTCCCCGGACGCCTCCAGCTGCTCCGCCGCGTACACCCGGATCGTCTCCAGCATCCGGTACCGCGCCTCGCCGTCCAGTTCGACGACGTCCACGATGGACTTCTCGACCAGCGACGTCAGCACGTACAGCGCGTCCTCGCCGCAGACCGCCTCGATCGCCGCCAGGTCCGCACCCGCCGGGAACACCGCGAGCCGGCGGGCGAGCACCAGCTCGTCCTCCGTCAGCAGGTCCCAGCTCCACTCGACGACGGCGCGCAACGTCCGCTGCCGCGGCAACGCCGTCCGGCTGCCGGAGGTGAGCAGCCGGAACCTGTCGTCCAGGCGCTGCGTGATCTGCCGGATCGTCATGGACCGCAACCGCGCGGCCGCCAGCTCCAGCGCGAGCGGCATGCCGTCGAGCCTGCGGCACACCAGCTTCACGTCCTCCACAGTGGACTCGTCCAGCCGGAACCCCGGCTTGACCGCGTTCGCCCTGTCCACGAACAGTCGCACGGCGCCGAAGTCCGCCACGTCCGCCTGGCCGTTCGGCACGGCCAACGGCCCGATGGGGCACAACGACTCGCCGTCGATCGCGAGCGGTTCCCGGCTGGTCGCGATGATCTTCAGGTTGGGCACCCGGCGCAGCAGCCTGCCGGTGAACTCCGCGGCCGCCGCGATCAGGTGCTCGCAGTTGTCCAGCACCAGCACCGACTCGCCCGCGCCCAGCACCTCGGCGATGCGGTCCATGCCCTCGTTGGGTCGCCGCATCGGGTCGGTCGTCGTCATCCGCAGCTCGAACGCCTTGAGCACCACACCGGGCAGGTCCTCGGCTGCGTGGATGCCGGCGAGCGCCGCGAACCACACGCGTCCCTTGCCGTGCAACGGATGCCGGGCCGCCACCTCGGTCGCGAGCCGCGTCTTCCCCGCGCCACCGGGCCCGACCAGCGTCACCAGCCGCGCCTGCCCGAGCAGCGCCGAGATCTCCCGCAGCTCCTCGTCCCTCCCGACGAAGCTGGTGAGCCGCACCGGCAGCCGGTCGACCACCGGCCGCGGCCCGAGCTCGCCGCGCAACGCCGCGAGGTGCACGTCCTGCAGCTCCTGCGACGGATCGACGCCCAGCTCGTCGGCCAGCCTGTCGCGCACCTCGGTGTACACGTGCAGCGCGTCGGACTGCCGGCCCTGCGCGCACAACGCCCGCATCAGCAGCCCGGCGAGCCGTTCGCGCAGCGGATGCTTCTCGTGCAAGGCCGTCAGCGCCGCCACGTCCAGCTCGCCGCGATCCTCCTCGGCCGCGAGCCGCGCCTCGTCCAGCCGTGCCGCGACGGGCCCGGCGAACGGCGCCTCCCGCACGTCCGCGAGTGCCTCCCCGCGCCACAACGCCAGCGCCTCGTCCACCTGCCCGGCCGCCCGCAGCCGGTCGAACCGGAACACGTCGACGTCCTCGGCCGCCACCCCCAGCCGGTACCCGCCGGGCTCCAGCGCCACCGGGCACACCTTGCGCAGCCGCGACACCAGCGACTGCAGGGCGTTCGCGCCGTCCGCAGGGGGTTGCTCGCCCCACAGGTCGTCGATCAGCGTCGTCGCCGGCACCGGGCGGCCGGGGTCGAGCGCGAGCCGGGCGACCAGCATGCGGACGCGGGCACCACCGATGTCGACCGGTGTGCCGTCCTCCGCCTCGACCGCGGTCGGGCCCAGCAATGCCACGCGCACGGGTCCAGCTTCCCAGATCACCCGCGGCGATCAGGCGAGAACACCGAGTGCGGGCGTCAGTGCGTCCATGATCACCCGCTCGAACGCCTCGTCGGAGCTGCCGCGCGGCACCCGTTCGGTCAGCATGATCGAGTAGAGGTAGGCCTGGTAGGCGGCCAGCCGGACGCGTGCCGAGTCGGTGAACTCGAAGCCGTACGCGGGCAGGAGGTCGTGGTCGTCCTCGATCGTGCCGAACAGGGCGAGCGACACGAACTCCGCGACCGGATCGCCCCAGAACGCCCGTTCGCCGTCGACCAGTCCGGAAAGTCCGGTGCCGGCGAGGACGTTGCCGTCCCACAGGTCGAAGTGGACCAGCGCCGGTCGCCGCACCTCGTCGAACGCCTTCACGTGCCGGCCCATGTCGGTCGTCGGCAGCTCGACGCCGAAGCGTTCGGCGTCGGCGAGGACGGCGGCGTACATGCCCTGGAACGCCTCGGTCCACGTGCCGTGCAGGCCGAGCTGCGGGTAGCCGAAGCCGGGGCCGGTGATCTCGTGCAGCGCGCGGACGGTCTCGCCGAGCTGGCGGCGGATCAGCGGCCGGTCGACGTGCCGGCCGAACACGGGCTCGCCGGGCAGGAACGTGGCCAGCAGCGCGGTGGCGTTGTCGGTGTAGACGACCTCGGGGACGGGCGCGACCTTCGACGCGTGGGCGCAGAACATCGCCTCGGTGCTGATCAGCCGCTGTTCGTAGGTGAGGCCGGGCTGGTTCTGCGGCGCGATCTTCAGCACGAACTCGCCTTCGGCCGCCGAGACGCGGAACACCGAGTTGTAGGTGCCGCCGCCCAACGGGGCCGTCGTCGCGTCGGAGAGGCGGGCGGAATCGAGGATGCGCTGCAGGGTCACCTCCGCCAATGTAGGTGAGCATGGGGACTTACCGGGGGACTGCCGAACTCGCGTGGCGCTGGGTGCTGAACCAGATCGACGAGGACGACGACGGGGTGTGGATCCCGGAGTTCCTCGGCGGGGACCTGCTGCCGCGGTGGCGTGCGGGCATGTACGCCGGGGTCGGCGGGCTCGCGCACGTGCTGGCGGAGATCCGGCTCGTCCGCGCGTGGACCTCGCAGGAAGAGGAACTGGCGGCGGCCATCGCCGGCCGCGTGCGGGCGAACCCGTCCGACGAGGTCACCTTCTTCAACGGGCTGGTCAGCGCGATCAGCGTGCTGACGGCCCTGGACGCGGGCGGTGTCGACGACGTGGTCGCCCGGTTGCTCGACCTGGCGACGCCGGACGGCTGGCCGCACTGGCGGTTCGGGCCGCCCGAGTACCACGAAGGCGCGCGCGTGCTCGACCTGACGGTGGGCACGGCCGGGGTGTTGCTGGGTGCGGTGTGGGCGCATCGGCACGGCGCGGCCGGTGCCGGGGAACTCGCGGACCTCGCGGCCGGTGTCCTGCTGGCGGAACAGGAGGAGGTGCCGGGCGGGCTGAGCTGGCGGATGGTTCCGTCCCGGTTCTGCTCGAGGCAGCGTGAGTTCCCGAACTTCGCGCACGGGCTGGCGGGCGTCGCGACGGCGCTCGCGCTGGCCGGGGCGGAGTTCGGGCGTGCGGACCTCGTCGCCGCGGCGCGGGCGGGCGCCGAGCACCTGGTGGCGCTGGGCGACACGTCCGACGGCGGGCTGCGCGTGCCGGTGCGCGTTCCGCGGCTGGAGGAGTTCGAGGAGTTCAGCTACGGCTGGTGCCACGGACCGACCGGAACCTCGTTGCTGTGGCCCGCTCTGCGGCACGCCGGAGTGTCCGAAGTGGCCGGTGCGCAGGTGGAGGAGTGGCACCGCCGCAGCCTGCACAGCATCGTCGTGTCCGGCCTGCCCGAACGGAAGTACCCGGGGTTCTGGGACAACGACGGCCGGTGCTGCGGCACGGCAGGCGTGGGGGACAGGCTGCTCGACGCCGGCCAGCACACGGACTTCGCGTTGCGGCTGGCCGACGTCGTCGTGGACCGCGCCCTGCCCGACGGGCCCGGCGTGTGCTGGCGGTTCCTGGAGCACCGCAACGGCGACCCGGTGCTGCCACCCGGGATCGGCTGGATGCAGGGCGCGGCGGGCATCGCCGGGTTCCTGTTCCACGCCGACCGGGTGGCGGACGGTGATGCGCGGGCCGTGCCGCGCATCGACACCTGGTGGGCTTGCTAGGTGCTGTCCTGCAAGTTCATCGGGCGACAGTGGCAGGCGAGGGCCCCGGAGGCGGTGCCGCCACAACGCCCGAATACGCCTGGTATGAGGGCATTGCGGCGGCACCGCCTCCGGGTCTCTCGCCCGCGCCTCTCACCTGACGAACTTGCAGGACAGCACCTAGGCGGGCTGCCAGCCGAGTTCCGGGCCGAGCTTCGTCGCGATGTCGGTGAGGATCTGCACGTAGTCCTCGTGTTCGAAGCTGAACGGCAGCGCGAACGCCACCTCGTCGACCTCCTGGAACGCGACGTGCGCGTACAGCTGTTCCGCGATCTCGGCGGACGTGCCGACGATGTCGCGTTCGAACATGAAGTCGCGCGGCCCGAAGGTCTTGCCGACCCGGTCCGCGCGTCCCGCGACGTACGCCTCGTACTTCGCGCGCTGCTCAGGCGAGGCCGAGTCGGTGGGGATGACGACCAGGCCCTGCGAGACACGGCCGCCGCCGTGCTCGCGGAACGTCTGGATCAGCGTGCGCTGGGTCTCGGCGAAGTCCAGCGAGCCCTCGGACTGGATCACGTTGCTGGCCAGCAGGTTCAGCCCGTTCTCGCCCGCCCAGCGGCCCGACCGCAGGCTGCCGCCGCCGTACCAGATCCGGTCGCGCAGCCCGGCGGCGTGCGGCTGGACGCGGTCCGACCACACCTCGATGCCCTCGACGCCGCTGAACGAGGCGACCTTCTCGCCGCCGACGAAGTCCAGCAGCCTCTTCACCCGGTCGTAGCTGAAGTTCTCGACGTCCGCGGTCTCCGGGTAGAGCGCGTGCTTGACGTCGTCCCAGTGCATCGGCGGGCCGACGCTCACACCGGGGTTGAGCCGCCCGCCGGACAGCACGTCCACTGTGGCGAGGTCCTCGGCGAGCCGCAGCGGGTTCTCCCAGCCGAGCGGGATGACCGCCGTGCCGAGCTGGATGCGGCTGGTCCGCTGCGACGCGGCGGCGAGCACGGCCACCGGCGAGGAGATGCCGAACTGCAGGTGCCGGTGCCGCACCCACGCGCTGTCGAACCCGAGTTCCTCGCCGAGCGCGATCACGTCGAGCGTGGACCGGTGACCCGCACCCGGATCCTGCTCGTCGAACAGCCCGATGGTGAGAAAACCGAGCTTTCGCAACGGCTCTGACTTCCGCGGCACGGAACCCTCCTTCGACGTCTCCTCCCGAGTTTAGGTGACATCTCAACTAAGTCCGGATGCTGAGACGAACGTGACGGCGAAGCCGCACTTCCGCGCGTGCAGCCGGTGCTGCGGCAGCACGCCCGGCCCGCACGACGCCGTGCCGAGCCCGTGCTGAGCGAGGTCGAGGTTGAGGAACACCTGGTCACGGGGCTGGAGCTCGTCGGTGTGCCGCGCCGCGTCGAGGTCCTCGCTGGTCCAGCGGCGGGCGGTGAAGTCGAACGTGGGCTCGCCCTCGATCCGCAGCCCGCCGATGGTGAGCCACCGCGCGTCGGCGCGGTTGCCGTTCTCCTGCGGGAACACGTACGGCGTCTGGAGCCCGTCCACGGTCGTCGCGAACCGGCCGATCCGCGCGGCCTGCCGGCTGTCCGTGTACGCCTCTCCCGGCCCCCTGCCGAACCACTCGACGGCGTCGGCCGCCGGGAGCGCCATCCGCAGGCCGAGGCGGGGGAGCGTGCACGGCCACTCGCCGTCCGGGGTGACGTCGACCTGGAGGCGCAGCCGGTCGCCGGACGCGGTCCAGCGGTAGTCGGCGAACATCCCGAAGCCCCAGGCAGGGGGTGCGACACGGGTGCGGACGACCAGGCCGGTCTCGTGGGTGTCGATCTCGATGACGCGGTGCTGCAGGCGGTGCAGGCCGGCGTCGCGCCAGGCCTTCTCCTCCGGGTGGTCGGAGCCGCGGTCGTTGTCGGTGGGGGCGCGCCAGAGGTCGAGGCGAGGGCCGTCCAGGGTGAGGCCGCCGAACCGGGTCAGCAGGCCGGTGACCTCGTCGAACTCGGCGAGGCCGGACAGGGGCCCCGAGCCGGCGAACGGGGTCGGCGTGGCCTCGGAGATCGGGAGCTGGCCCCAGGCGACGACGTGCCCGGCCTCGGCCCACGCGGTGGGGGAGACGAGCGATGCGCGGATGGTGAGCCATGCTTCGCCGGTGGTGGGCGGCAAGGCGGGGAGGGGGAGGTCGGCGTGATCGCCTGCCACCGGCCACGGACCTTCGCCCGTGGCGGCCTCGCCATCGCCGAGCGTGCCTGAAGCGACCTCCGCCCCTTCTTCCTCCAGCACCCAGTCGAACCTCAGGTGCTCCAGCCCCACGTGGTCGTAGAAGTTCTCGACCCGGATCCCGCCGTCGACGCCGCTGATCCGCACCGGCTCGAAGACCTTGGCGAACTCCACCAGCCCCGGCGACGGCGTCCGGTCGGGGAACACCAGCCCGTCGATCACGAAGTTCCCATCGTGCAACGGCTCCCCGAAGTCGCCGCCGTACGCGAAGTGCCCGTCCCGCGCGATGCCGTGGTCGATCCACTCCCAGACGAACCCGCCCTGCACCGCCGGGTACCGCTCGAACAGCTCGCGGTACTCGAGCACGCCGCCCGGCCCGTTGCCCATGGCGTGCGCGAACTCGCACAGCACGAACGGCAACCCGTGCGCACGCGTGCGGCCGATCTCGTCGACCTCCTCGTGCGAGGCGTACATGCGGCTGTAGACGTCGACGTACGCGCAGTCGTGGTCACCCTCGTAGTGCACGAGGCGGGACGGGTCGCGGTCGCGGGTCCACTCGGCCATCGCCGCCAGGTTCGCGCCGGTGTGCGACTCGTTGCCCAGCGACCACAGCACGATCGACGGGTGGTTCTTGTCGCGTTCGACCATCCGGCGCATGCGGTCCACACAGGACTCGGCCCAGCGCGGGTCGGAGGTGGGGTTGCCGGACCAGCCGAGCTCACCGAAGCCGTGCGTCTCCAGGTCGCACTCGTCGATCACCCACAGGCCGTACTCGTCGCACAACGACAGGAAGTACGGGTCCGGCGGGTAGTGGCTGGTCCGCACGGCGTTCACGTTGTGCCGCTTCATGAGCAGCACGTCCTGGAGCGCCACCTCGCGGGGCACCGCGCGGCCGAGGCGGGGGTGGTGCTCGTGCCGGTTCACGCCGCGGAACACGACACGAGCACCGTTCACCGTGAGCACGCCGTCGTCGATCGCGACCGTGCGGAAACCGATCCGCACCGGCACGCGTTCGACGTCGGTGTGCACGATGCCGTGGTAGAGCCGAGGGCGCTCGGCACTCCACGGTTCGACGGGCAGCGAAAGCGACTGCCCTGGAAGGAGGTCACGCACGTCCAGTTCGGGCACGGAGAGCAGGCCGCCCTCGACGGACACCGTGCCGGAGCCGGAGACGTGGTCGTAGGAGGCGTGGATCTCGTAGTCCGCGACCCCGCCGCGCGGCCGGGACAGCAGCGTCACCGAGCGGAAGATCCCGGACATCCACCACATGTCCTGGTCTTCGAGGTAGCTGCCGGCCGACCACTGGTGCACGCGCACCACCAGCACGTTCCCGGTGGCGCGCAGCAGGTGCCCGACCTCGAACTCGGTGGGCAGCCGGCTGCCGCGCGTCACGCCCAGCTCGATGCCGTTGAGCCACACCCGCCCGCACGAGTCGACGCCGTCGAACCGCAGCACGGCCGGTTCGGCGGGCCAGCCGCCGGGGAGGTCGAACGTCAGCCGGTGGTCACCCGTGGGGTTTTCCGTTGGCACGTATGGTGGATCGACGGGGAACGGGTAGCGCACGTTGGTGTACGCGGGCGCCCCGTGCCCCTGCAGCTGCCAGTGACCGGGGACGGTGATCGCGTCCCAGCCGCTGTCGTCGAAGTCGTCGGCCTCGGCGCCCAGTGGCGCGGAAGCGTGCGGTGACAACCGGAAGCGCCACTCCCCGTCGAGCGACAGCGAGGCCGCGTCGGAGGTGAAGAACGCCCGCGGCGGGACCGAGCCGGAACCGGGACCCATGTCTTCGAGGTACGACGGCAAGATGGTCAGCCCTTCACTGCGCCGGCGGCGATGTTGCGGATGAAGTGACGGGCACCGATCAGGAACACGATCACCAGCGGCACGATCGCGACCAGCGTCCCGGCCATCACGACCGCGTAGTCCTGCAGGTACAGGCCGTTGAGCTGCGACAACGCCACCTGCAACGTCGTGTGGTTCGAGTCGATCAGCACGACCAGCGGCCACAGGTAGTCGTTCCACGCGTTGACGAACGTGAAGATACCGAGGAACGCCAGCGCGGGCCGGAGCACCGGCAGCCCGACCGACAGGTAGGTGCGGAAGAAGCCCGCGCCGTCGACCCGCGCCGCCTCCAGGACCTCGTCGGAGATCGCGCTCCGGGCGTACTGCCGCATCCAGAAGATGCCGAACGCGTTGGCGGCGGCCGGGATGATCAGCGCGTTCAGGCTGCCGACCAGGCCGAACTTCGCCATCAGGTCGAACTGCGGGATGGCCGCGAGCTGCGTCGGCACCACGAACGTCGCCAGCAGGACTCCGAAGAGGACGTTGCTGCCAGGGAAGTCGTACTTGGCGAACGTGAAGGCCGCCAGCGAGTCGAAGAACAGCACCAGCACCGTCGTCGCGATCGCCACGACCAGCGTGTTGAGCAACGACCCGAAGAAGTCGATCTTCGCGAACACCTCGCCGATGTTCTCGAAGAGGTGCCCGCCGAACCAGAACGTCGGCGGCGACGAGTAGATGTCCGCGGTGGTGTTCGAGGCCATCACCGCGAGCTGGTAGTAGGGGAACAACGTGATCAGCGCGCCGACCACCATCGCGCCGTAGGTGAGAAGAGTCCCGGGACGGGTCACCTGTCGCCTCCGTTCGCGCGGCCCGGACGCTGCACCAGCCGCCAGTTGAGGATCGAGAACAGCACGACGACCACGAAGATGCCCCACGCGGTCGCGGCGCCGTAGCCGAAGTCGTTGTCCGCGAACGCGGTGTTGTAGAAGTAGAGGACCATCGTCATGCCCGCGCCCTCGGGGCCACCGCGGTCGCCCAGCAGGATCTGCGACTCGGTGAAGATCTGCAGCCCGCCGATCGCCGACATCACCACGGAGAACAGCAACACCGGGCGCAGCAACGGAAGCGTGACGCGGAAGAAGGTCTGCACCGGGCCGGCGCCGTCGAGCTTCGCGGCCTCGTAGACGTCCTGCGGCAACGCCTGGAGCCCGGCCAGCAGGATGATCGCGTTGTAGCCCGTCCAGCGCCAGATGATCATCAACGAGATCGCGATCCGGATCGCCCACGGATCGGTCAGCCACTGCACCGGGTCCACGCCGATCAGGCCCAGGAACCAGTTCAGCACGCCGAACTCGCTGGAGAAGAACGAGCCGAACACCAGCGACATCGCCACGATCGACGTGACGTTGGGCAGGAAGTACGCCACCCGCAGGAAACCCTTGTGGCGCACCGAGGAGTTGAGCCCCAGCGCCACGAGCATCGACAGCACCAGCATCGGGATCGTCGACATCACCCAGATGACCAGGGTGTTGCCGATGGCGTCCCAGAACGCGGTGTCGGTGAGCAGGAACCGGAAGTTCTCCAGCCCGACGAACTTCATCTCGCTGACGCCGTTCCAGCGCTGCAACGACAACCACAGCGAGTACACGACGGGATAGACGCCGAAGATCGCGAACAGCACGAAGAACGGTGCGATCGCGAGGTACTGCGGGAGGTACCTCCACCTCCGGTTCGCGGCGACGGCGGTCATGCGAGCACCCCCTGCCGGCGCAGCAGCCGGTCGACGGCGGTCCGCGCGTCCTCCCACGCCTGCTCGGGGTCCTTGCCCGCGGACTCGACGTTGGTGAGCTCGTCGGTGTAGGTGTCGGAGATCGTGATGTCCCAGGGGGAGAAGTAGACCGGCTCGACCTTCTTCGCGATCTCACCGAACACCTGGATCGACGACTGCCCGCCGAAGAACTCCTCCGGCGCCAGCACCGACGGGTCGGCGTAGACCGCCGGGCTCGACGGGAAGAGGCCCAGTTCGAGGTAGGCCGCGGCCTGGTTCTCCGGCGACATCAGCCACTTCACGATCTCGTAGGCGCCCTGCGGATCGGGGCAGTACTTGGTGATCGCGAGGAACGAGCCGCCCTGGTTGCCCGGCCCGCCGGGCGCCTGGCAGACGTGCCACCTGCCGGACGTGCTCGGCGCGGACTGCTTGAGGTTGCCGGTGATCCAGGAGGCGTTGACGAACGCGACCTCCTTGCCGTTGGTCCAGGCCGCGCGCCGGTCGACGCCCTCACCGGTCGCCGACCCCGCGTACCCGGCGGTGAGGCCCATCTGGAACGCCTTGACCGCGCGGTCCCAGGCCCGCCGCACCTGAGACTGGTCCTCCAGGTACCGGTTCTGCCGGTCCAGGTACTTCTGCTTCTCCTGCGCCAGCGAGTACGTGAACACCATCTTCGTGTCGGTGATCAGGTACCGGCCGGGCAGCTTGTCCTTGACCCGCAGGGCGAACTCGAAGTAGTCGTCCCAGGTGGACAGTGCGGCGGCGACCGCGTCCGGCTCGGTGGGCAGGCCCGCCTCGCCGAACAGGTCGTGCCGGTAGTAGAGCGCGGCCGGGCCGGTGTCGATCGGGAAGCCGAGCTGGAAGCCGTCGGGGCTGCGGCCCGCCTGCCACTTCCACGGCAGGTAGTCCGGCTCGTCCTGCTTCGCGCCGAGCGCGTTCAGGTCGGCGAACCGGTCCGTGGCGCTGAAGTAGGTCGAGATGCCGTCGCCGAGCATCGTGATGTCCGGCAGGTAGGCCTCACCGGACAGGGCGGCGAGCAGCCGCCGGTTCAGTTCGCCGCTCACCTTGGACGGGGTGAGGTTCTGCGCGGGGAAGCGCTGCACGGCCTGGCCGAGCACCTTCTCCGACACGCCGTTCGTCGAGTACCAGAGCGTGATCTTGCCCGGGTTGGCGGTGGTCGGACTGGTGCACGCGGTCGCGCCCAGCGCGGTTGCGCCGAGAGCCGCCGCGCCGGCCAGGAACCTGCGTCGAGTCAACGTCATCGGGGACCCTCCGGAGAGCCCGTGAACGCTCCCGTGAACGTTCACGGATTGGCGCGAAGCATGAGCCGATCGAGTGAGCCTGTCAAGGGTCAGGCGGACTCGCGCACTAAGAGGACGGCGCTGACCTGCAGTTCTTCGGAGGGAAGCGGCGATTCGCCCGCGACCAGCCGACCGGCCTGCTCTATCGCGAGCGTGCCGATCCGGCGGGTGTCGAGGGCGACGCTCGTGAGCGCCGGGTCGACGACCGTGCCGAGCTGCAGGCCGTCGAACCCGATCACCGCGAGGTCCTTCGGGACGGCCTTGCCGAGCCTGCGGGCGGCCTTGAGCGCGCCCATCGCGATCACGTCGTTGTAGGTGAAGACGGCGGTGAGGTCCGGGTGCTCGTCCAGCAGCCGGCGCAACGCCTCGGCGCCGCCGTCGACCGACTGCACGGCGTTGCCGACGACCGGCGCGTGCAGGCCGTGCCCGGTCATGGCGTCCTCGAACCAGTCGCGGCGCAGGCTCGGGTCGGCGCGGCCCGCGTGGTCGAGCATGCCGATCCGGCGGTGCCCCGCGGCGACCAGGTGGTCGATGGCCGCGTGCACGCCCTGCTCGCCGTCGATGCGGATCGAGCTGAACCGCGGTTCGTGGTGGTCGCGGCCGATCAGCACGGCGGGCATGCCGCCGAGGTGCCGGTCCAGTTCGGACTCGTCGAGGCTGAAGTAGCCGACCACGGCGTCCACCTGGGACGCGACGACCTCGAGCGTGCCGCGTTCCTCGGCGATGCTGTCGGCGGTGTCGTAGACGATCACGTGCCAGCCGTGCGACCGCGCGGCCTCCAAGGCGCCGGCCGCGACCTCGGTGAAGAACGGGTTGAGCAGGTCGGGGATGACCAGGCCGATCGTGGTGCTGTCCTGCCTGACCAGACCGCGCGCGAACCGGCTCGGCCGGTAGCCGAGCTCCTTGGCCGCGTCGAGGACCCGCTGCTTCGTGTTGCCGTCGATCTCGCCCTTGTCGTTGAGCGCCCGCGACACCGTCTGCCGCGAGACCCCGGCGACCCGCGCGACGTCGTTGATCGTGACGCGCCTGCTCATGATCACCTCTCGTCCGACTGCGACCGAGTATGCAGGGCGTCGAGCACCGCGGTGATCGCGGCGCGCGAGTCGCGCCGGATGGCGGCGGTGATCCTCCGCGTCACCGGAAGCTCCTTCGTGACCACGTCGAACCGCCTGTCCACGGCCAGCGCGGGCAGCACCGCGACCGCCAGACCGGCCTCGACGTGCTTGAGCGTGAGCATGTAGTTGCTGAACCGGCCGGCCACCCTCGGCTCGAACCCCGCCTGCCGGCAGAGCCTGGTCGCGAGGTTCGCCATGTAGGAGCCGGGGATGTCGAACGCCCACGGCTCGTCCTTGCACGCGGCGATGTCGTTCTTGGGTTGTCCCGGTGGCGTGACGAGCACGATCGGGTCCTCGCCGAGCGGCACGACGTCGATGTCCTTCGGCACCGGCAGCTCGACGAAGTCGGTGGTCGTGATGATCACGTCGACCTCGCCCGCGAGCAGCGCGGGCATGCTGGCGTGCGGTTCGAGCTCCAGGATCTCGACGTCGAGGTGCGGGTGGTCGAGCCGCTGGATCGCGGGCACGGCGAGGGTGTGGATCGAGCTCTGGAACGCGCCGAGCCGGATGAGGCCGGACGGCTCCTGGCTGAGGTTGCGCAGCTCGGCCTCGACGGCGTCCATCTGGTCGAGGATCGAGCGCGCCCTCCTGGCGAGGATCAGCCCGGCCGAGGTGAGCCGGACGCGCCGCCCGGTCCGTTCGAGCAGCTGCGTGCGCGTCTCGGTCTCGAGCACCGCGAGCTGCTGCGACACGCTCGAAGCACTCAGGTTCGCGGCCTGCGCCACGGCCCGCACGGTGCCCAGCGCGTCGAGCTGGCTGAGCAGGCGCAGGCGCCACGGGTTGAGCGTCATGCTGTGCAGTATTTCCGAACAGCGAGCGTGGGATTGTGAGATGGACCTGTTGCTCGGTTGCTCCTAGCGTTTTGGGCCATGGACACCTTCTGGGACGACGTCGACCGCCACCTCGTCCGCTACGGCGGAACGTTCACGCGCGAGATCATCGACAGCGCGTCGGGAAGCCACCTGTTCACCGAGGACGGCCGCCGCATTCTCGACTTCACGTCGGGCCAGATGAGCGCGATCCTCGGCCACTCGCACCCGCGCATCGTGGAGACCGTCCAACGCCAGATCGCGAACCTCGACCACCTGTTCAGCGGCATGCTCAGCCGCCCGGTCGTGGACCTCGCCCGCCGCCTCGCCGGCACGCTGCCCCCGTCGCTCTCCAAGGTGCAGCTGCTGACCACCGGCGCCGAGTCCAACGAGGCCGCGCTGCGCATGGCCAAGCTCGTCACCGGCAAGCACGAGGTGGTCGCCTTCGCCCGCTCGTGGCACGGCATGACCGCCGCCGCGGCCGCCGCGACGTACTCCGCCGGCCGCAAGGGCTACGGCCCCGCCACCCCCGGCAACTTCGCCATCCCCGCGCCGTCCGGCGACTGGCAGGCGCAGCTCGACCTGGCGTTCGACCTGATCGACGCCCAGTCGGTCGGCTCGCTGGCCGCGTGCATCGTCGAACCGATCCTGTCGTCGGGCGGCATCCTCGAACCGCCGCTCGGCTACTTCGCCGCGTTGCAGGCCAAGTGCCGGGAGCGCGGCATGCTGCTGATCTTCGACGAGGCGCAGACCGGTCTGTGCCGCACCGGCACCTGGTACGCGTTCGAACGCGACGGCGTGGTGCCGGACATCCTGACGCTGTCGAAGACCCTGGGCGCCGGCCTGCCGCTGGCCGCCGTGATCACGTCCGCAGAGATCGAGGCTTCCGCGCACGACCGGGGCTACCTGTTCTTCACCACGCACGTGTCGGACCCGCTGGTCGCGGCCGTCGGCAACACCGTGCTGGACGTGCTGGAGGAAGAGCGGCTGGACGAACGGGCCGCGAAGCTCGGGGCGTTCCTGCGGTCCGGCCTGGACGACATCGCCGCGCGGCACACGCTGGTGTCGGACGTGCGCGGGCGCGGGTTGCTGGTGGGGCTGGAGATCGCGGACGAGTCGCTGAGCGCCCCGATCACGCAGAGGTGCCTGGAGCTGGGGCTGCACATGAACATCGTGCAGATCCCCGGGATGGGCGGGGTGTTCCGGATCGCGCCGCCGCTCACGGCGTCGGAGGAGGAGCTGGGGGAGGGGCTGGTGATCTTGGACGAGGCGATCGGCTCGGCAGGCTGAAGGGAGGGCGGACGAGACCACGGCCTCGTCCGCCCTCCGCATCAGGCCGTGAGTGCGCGCGAGTCCTCGATCGCCGCCCGCCTCGCGAGGCGGTGGGCCCGCCGGATCTCCGCCTCGCCGAAGCGCCTGCGGTCCTCGTCCGTCACCGGCACGACCGGCGGCACGGCCCTCGGCGCTCCGAGCTCGTCGACCGCGACCAGCACGATGTAGGCCGACGCCACGTGCACGGCGGGCACCGTGCTGTCCCAGCGGTCGGCGAGCGCCCTGACCCCGATCTCCATCGAGGTCGCGCCCGCCCAGTTGATCTGCGCGTGCAGGTGCAGCACGTCACCGACGCGCACAGGTACGCGGAACGTCATCTCGTCGATCGCCACGGTGACCGCGGCGCCCTCGGAGTGCCGTGCCGACACCACTCCCGCGAGGGAGTCGGCCAGCTTCATCAGCACACCGCCGTGGACCGTGCCCATCAGGTTGGTGTCGTTGTTGTCCATGATCTGCGACAGCGTCAGCCGCGACTCGGCGGGTGATCTTCCGGGCAGCACTGGGTGAATCACAGGCTCTCTCCTCGCGAGCGTGCGGATGGAACGCCGGCGGCAGGTCTTCGGACTCGTGGGCACACCGCTCGCACCTACCGGCCGCCGCTTCCCAGGCTCTCGCCCAGTGCTCCATGGCAGCTTTCGTTCCCACTCACCGCTGCGGGGCAGTCCCGGACTCGCACCGGGTTCCCTCTTGCCTCGCTCCCCGTCGCGGGGAACGAACCGTCAGCCCGACGAGCCTAGCCCGAGCACGCGAACGGGGGTCCCGGCACATGGCCGGGACCCCCGTTTTCGCAGGTCACTAGCGTGCGAACTGGAACCAGTTCACGTTCGCCAGGTCACCGCCCGTGCCGCCGGTCGCCACCAGGTACAGCCGGTGCACGCCGGTCGCGCCCGACGCGGCGGCCGTGCGGCTCGTCCACGTCTGCCAGCCGCCGGTGCTCGCCGCGGACACCGTCGCGACCACCGGGCCGGTCGGGCTGTCGAGGCGGAACTGCAACGTGCCGTTCGCCGTGGAGCCCGATGCGAGGCGCGTGGTCACCGAGGTCGGCGGCGTGGCGCCGAAGTCGACGTCCGCGTAGGCCACGTAGTCGCCCGGCGTCAGGTAGCCGACGTTCTGGCCGCAGCCCGAGTCGGTGCACCGCTCGACCTGCGTGCCGCGCTGCTCGTCGTAGTACGAGGCGCCGATGATGTTGTAGGCGTTCTGCGTGGCCGGGAACTGCGTGCCGAAGCCGTACGGGAACAGCGGTGCCTTGCCGTCGCCGACGTTGATCGGCTGCTGCGAGGCGCTCTGCATCCACGTGAACGGCAGCGTGCCGATCGGCTTGTAGTCGCCGAAGAGCACGTCCGCGACGCCGTTGCCCTCGGTGCCGGGCAGCCAGGCGGCCACCAACGCGCTCCACTGCGGCAGCTGCGCCGCGATGTCCAGCGGGCGTCCGGACACGAGCACCACGACGACCGGGACACCGGTGGCGCGCAACGTGTTCAGCGTCGCGATGTCCTCGGCGTCGAGGCCGAGGCTGCCGGGCCGGTCGCCAGCGCCCTCGGTGTACGGGGTCTCACCGATGACGGCGATCGCGGCGTTGTACGTGCCGTCGATGCCCGTGCCGTTGCGGTTGTACGTCACCGTGGTGGACGTCGACACGGCACTGCGGATGCCTTGCAGCACAGTGGTTCCCGGCGTCACCGCGCCGCTGCCGCCCTGCCACGAGATCGTCCAGCCGCCGCTCTGGTAGCCGATGTTGTCCGCGCTCTTGCCCGCCACGAAGATCTTCGACGCCGTCTTGGACAGCGGCAGCACGCCGTTCTGGTTCTTCAGCAGCACCTGCGACTTGCGCACGGCCTCACGGGCCAGCGCGCGGTGCGCGGCGTTGCCGACGGTCGGCGTGTAGGTGCGGTCGGTCAGCGGCTTCTCGAACAGGCCGAGCTCGAACTTCTTGGTGAGGATGCGGCGGTTGGCGTCGTCGATGCGCGACATCGGCACGCGGCCCGCCTGCACCTCCTGCTTGAGGTAGGTGATGAACTGCCGCCACTCGGTCGGCACCATGATCATGTCGAGGCCGGCGTTGATCGAGTCGCGCACCTCGGCCGCGGTGAAGCCGGGCTGGCCGTCGATCTGGTCGATGGCGTTCCAGTCCGACACGACGAGGCCGCTGAAGCCGAGCTCGTTCTTCAGCACGTCGGTGATCAGGTACTTGTGGCCGTGCAGCTTCGTGCCGTTCCAGCTGCTGTAGGTGATCATGACCGAGCCGACGCCCTTGGCGATGGCGTCGCGGAACGGCGGCAGGTGCGTCGCGCGCAGCTCCGCCTCGCTGACCTGCGTGTTGCCCTGGTCGGTGCCGTTGGTCGTGCCGCCGTCGCCGATGTAGTGCTTGGCCGTCGCAAGCACCGAACCGGGGTCGGACAGCTTCGAACCCTGCAGGCCGGTGATCATCGTCGTCATCGCGGTGGCGTCCTGCGGCGTCTCACCGAACGACTCGTAGGTGCGGCCCCACCGGTCGTTGCGCGCGACGCACAGGCACGGCGCGAAGTCCCAGTCGATGCCAGTGCCCGACACCTCCTCGGCGGTCGCGCGGCCGATCCGCTGCACCAGCCCGGGATCACGGGTCGCTCCCAGGCCGATGTTGTGCGGGAAGATCGTGGCGCCGACGACGTTGTTGTGCCCGTGCACGGCGTCCACGCCGTAGATCATCGGAATGCCCAGCGGGGTGGCGATCGCCGCGCGCTGGAAGTTGTCGTACATGTTCGCCCACGACGTGGCGTTGTTCGGCGACGGCGCGGAACCGCCACCGGACAGCAGCGACCCTAGCCGGAAGTTCGTCAGATCGGCGTTGCTGACCGCGTTCCGCTCGGCCTGCGTCATCTGCCCGACCTTCTCGTCGAGCGACATGCGGCCCAGCAGGTCGGCCACGCGCGCCGGGATCGGCTGCGCCGGATCCTTGTAGATCGGGTCGGCCGCGGCGGCCGTACCGGTGGGGATGACGGCGGCACTGAGCAGAAGTGCGGCCGCGAGGAGCTTTCTCACAGGGCAGACCTCCGGGGGACGAGGTCCTGTTTACCTTGCGGCACAACAGGGTTGACCGGAGCGTAACCTCGGTCGACCAAGTGGTATAGACCAACGGGGAACCGGTCCTGGTTCCGGTTCCCCGTCAGCGTTCTAACGGCACCAGGACGCGACCAGCTCGGCGAAGTCGGGGAACTCGGCCCGTGCCGCCGCCAGCACCTCGGCGGGCGTGCGCGGCGCGAGCCCGGAGTACTTCTCCGCCACGGCACGCAGTTCGGCGTTCTCCACCCCGCTGTCGGACCCGAACTCGACGGCCTCCTGCGGCCCCACGCCGCCCGCGAGCAGCCACAGGAACTCGCCCAGGCTCGTCGCGACCGGCCCGACCTCGCCCTCGGACCCGAAGAACACCACGGGCTGCGCCGTCAACGGCCCCTCCCGCACCAGCCACAGCACGGCCAGACCGCCCGTCCCGTCCTGCCCGAAGGTCCGGAACGCGTCCCCGTCCAGCTCCTTGTTGCCGGTCCACGAACGGATCCAGTCGGTGGTCTCCTCGGCCGAGTCGAACTCCTGGTACGGCTCGTAGTCCATGTTGCCCGGCGAGGGCTCGTCGGCCTTCTCGTCGTACTCCCACGGGAAGTCGATGCCGCTGAGAGCGGCCAGCGCGGCGGGGAAGGCGCGGTCGTCGGTGATCTCCACGTGCGCACGCTACTTCAACAGATCGCCCGCCCACGGCGTCTTGGTGCAGGAGAGGAGTCAGACATGCCTATGCCCAGGTGGTGGGGCCACGTCAACAAGCGCGTGTTCAACCCGCACGCGCTCAGGAGCGGTAAGTGGGCGGTGCTCACCCACGTGGGCCGCAGCTCCGGAATGCTCTACCGCACCCCGATGGAGGCGCACCCGGTCGACGGCGGCTACCTCGTGGTGCTGGTGTACGGGTCGAAGTCGGACTGGGTGCGCAACGTGATGGCGGCGGGCCACGCGAAGCTGACCGTGGGCGGCGAGGACGTCGAGGTGACGGCCCCGCGCGTGGTGACGGAGGCGGAGGCGTTCGAGGCACTGGCGCCTGACGTGAAGCGCCCGCCGAAGTCGCTGCGCATCAAGGAGTTCCTCCGGATGGACGTTCTCTAGCGCGGCACTGGTCGGTGTGCTCGGTCGCGAGCTTGCCCAGAGCGAGCCGGTTGGTCAGGCCCGTTTTGGTCAGCAGGCTCGACATGTGCTTCTCCACCGTGCGGCGGGAGAGGTGCAGCTGCGCCGCGATCTCGTTGTTCGCGAGCCGCGCGCCGAGCAGCCGCAGCACCTCGTACTCCCGCACGGTCACGCCCGCGAGCCGCAGCTCGTCGGGCACCTCGTCGACGCCGGACCTGCGTTGCGTGAGGCGGACGCCCATCAGGCGCAGCTGGGCCCGGCACGCGCCGGCGACGGCCGGGACGCCCGCGTCGTGGAAGTGGTGTTCGGCGGCGCGCAGCCACGCCTCGGGGTCGCCCCAGCCGTCGCGGGCCGCCGCCTCGCTGACGAGCCTCAGGCCCAGGTGGCGGGCCATCGGGTAGAGCAGGCCCACCTCGGCGCTCTCGGCGACCTGGACGGCGACGTCGTGCTCTCCCGCCGCGCCGGCCAGGACGGCGGAGGCGAGCAGGGCGAAGTGGTGGTCCCAGCGCAGGCCCGCCGCCGGGTCGGCGACCGCGGTGTCGTACTCGGCTCTGGTCAGGTCGCCGTCGACGGCGCGCAGCAGCAGCGAGAGGCCCAGCCGGCCGGTCAGGTGGTAGGTGGTCGGGGTGGCGCGTTCGGCCTCCAACGCCGCCGCCAGGTCGGCGCGGGCCCTCGGTCTGTCCTCCTCCAGCAGTGAGCAGAACGTCGCGGCCAGGCCGTGCAGGCGGGCCGTGTGCTGTTCGCCGCCCGGTTCGGAGAGCACGGACCAGGCTTCCGTCAACGTTGTCCGGTCGCCCCGGTGGCCCGCGAGGACGGCTCGCAGGACGAGTTGCAGGCCGATGTCGACCTCGGACTGGTAGCGGGCGATCACCGCGCCGATCCGGGACGCCGACCTGGACGTCCACGCGTGGCGGGAGCGGCTCGCGGCGGCGTTCCAGGACTTCGCCCGCTTCGAGCTCACCGTCCAGCACGCGGTCGGCGTCGGTGACCTGCCGCACCTCGACGACCCCGCGCACGTCCGCTCCGCCATCACCAGGGCGGGCGCGGGGGTGCTCGCCCAGGACGCCCAGCTCGGCACGGCCTGGGGCGGCACCGACCTCTCCACCGGCCAGTGGCAGCGGCTCGCGCTCGCCCGCGGCCTGGCGCGCACCACCCCGCTGGTGCGGTTCTTCGACGAACCGACCGCCTCGCTCGACGCGTTCACCGAGGACGCTCTGTTCGGCAGCATGACCAGGGCCACCGACGGCGCGCATGGCATGATCACGGTCCTGGTCACGCACCGCTTCTCGGCCGTCAGGTCCGCCGACCTGATCGTGGTGCCGGCAGGCGGCGGCGTCGCAGAACTCGGGTCGCACCAGGAACTTCTGGCGCGGGGCGGCCAGTACGCCCGGCTCTACCGGTCGCAGGCCGACGCCTTCGCGGATTAGCCTGCGGGGATGGACGTCCGGCACCTGCGCTACTTCCTCGCCGTCGTGGACCTCGGCAGCGTGAACAAGGCCGCGGCCGCCCTGCACGTCGCGCAACCCTCGCTGTCCCAGGCGATCCGGGCGCTCGAACGCGACCTCGGCATCGACCTCTTCCGGCGGGCGGGTCGCCGGCTGGTGCTGACGGACGCGGGCGAGGCGCTCATCGGACCGGCCCGGCAGGTGGTGCGCGTGCTCGCCACGGCGCGAGCGAGCGTCGCGGAGGTCGCGGACCTGCGGGTCGGGCGGGTCGAGATCGCCGCGATGCCGTCGCAGTCGGTCGAGCCGCTGGCGCGGATCATCAAGGCCGTCACGGAGAAGCACCCCGGGCTGTCGATCGCGGTGCGGTCGGCGTTCACGGCCGAGGACGTCGTCGACGAGGTCCGAAGTGGACGGACGGAGCTCGGGCTGCTCGGCGCGAGTGAACCGGTGTGCGACTCGCGGGTGCGCGTGACGCCGCTGGGCACGCAGCGGTTCGTGCTGGTCTGCCCGCACGGCGGGCCGTTCGCGCCGGACGCGGTGGTGCGGCACGAGGACCTGGCAGGGCAACGGTTGATCGTGGGCCAGCCCGGCACCGGCATGCGGCGGGTCGTGGACGAGATCAGCGCTCGGGCCGACATCACGCCGGTGGTGGAGACCGAGCACCGCGAGGCGATCCTGCCGCTCGTGCTCGGCGGCGTCGGGATGGCGGTGCTGGCCGAGTCGTGGGCGCCGCTCGCCCGGCAGGCCGGCGCGCTCGTGCTGGCCCTCGAACCCGCCCGGTACCTGCACCTCGCGCTGGTCGCGGGCCCCGGCGACCTCAGCCCGGCCGCGAGCGCGTTCCTCGACGTCGCTCATAGCCTGAACCTCTAACGCTGGGTGGACGCGCGTCTTGGACGTGGGCGTCCGGATGGTGATGTCATCGGAATCATGGTCACTCACCGCATCGCGCTCGTCCCGGGAGACGGCATCGGCCAGGAGGTGACGCCCGCGGCCTGCCGGGTGCTCGACGCGGCCGGGCGGCGGCACGGCATCACGTTCGTCTACGACGAGTTCGACTGGTCGTGCGCCCGGTACGTCGCGGAGGGCGCGATGATGCCCGCCGACGGGCTGGAGCGGATCCGGCACCACGACGCGGTGCTGCTCGGCGCGGTCGGCGATCCGTCGGTGCCGGACCACGTCTCGTTGTGGGGGCTGCTGATCCCGATCCGGCGCGGCTTCCGGCAGTACGTGAACCTGCGGCCGGTCAAGGTGTTCGCGGGCGTGGAGAGCCCGGTGCGCGGGGCCGCCGCGATGGACCTGGTCGTGGTGCGGGAGAACGTCGAGGGCGAGTACAGCGAGGTCGGTGGCCGGTTCGGGCGCGGGTTCCCGGAGGAGATGGCCGTCCAGGAGTCGGTCTTCACGCGGGCTGGTGTGGAACGGATCGCCTCGTACGCGTTCCGGCTGGCGGGACAGCGGCGCGGGCACGTGACGTCGGCGACCAAGTCCAACGGCATCGTGCACACCATGCCGTTCTGGGACGAGGTGGTCGCCGAGACCGCACTGTCCTTTCCGGACGTCGGCTGGACGTCCGAGCACATCGACGCCCTGTGCGCCAAGGTGGTGCTCGATCCCGCGCGGTTCGACGTGATCGTCGGGTCGAACCTCTTCGGGGACGTGCTCAGCGACCTCACCGCGGCCGTCGCGGGCAGCATCGGCATCGCGCCGTCCGCGAACATCAACCCCGAGCGCGACTTCCCGTCGATGTTCGAACCGGTGCACGGCTCCGCGCCCGACATCGCGGGCAAGGGCGTCGCGAACCCGCTGGGCGCGATCTGGACCGCGGCGCTGATGCTCGACCACCTCGGGCACGCCGAAGCGGCCGCGTCCGTCGAGCGCGCGATGGCCGACGTGCTGGCGCGGACGCCCGTCCGCACGCCTGACCTGGGCGGCACCGCCTCGACCGGCGAGTTCACCCAGGCCGTGCTGGACAGCGTGTCATGAGCGTGCCGCTGCCGTTCGAGCGCAGGACCGTCAACTCGGATGGCGTCGACATCCGAGTCGGGATCGCCGGGGACGGGCCGCCGTTGCTGCTCCTGCACGGCTATCCGCAGACGCACGTCATCTGGCACCGGGTCGCGCCGGAACTGGCCGAGGACTTCACCGTGGTGGTCACCGACCTGCGCGGGTACGGCGACAGCGACAAGCCCGTGCCAGGTCCGGACGACGCCGAGTACTCGAAGCGCGCGATGGCCGCCGACCAGCTGGCGGTGATGACCGAGCTGGGCTTCGACCGGTTCGGGGTGGCGGGCCACGACCGCGGCGGCCGGGTGGCGCACCGGCTGGCCCTCGACGCGCCCGACGCGGTCACCAAGCTCGCGGTGCTGGACATCGTGCCCACCCGGCACGCGTTCGAGCACGCGGACAAGGACTTCGGCCTCGGCTACTTCCACTGGTTCTTCCTGGCCGCGCCGAACGGCATCCCCGAACGCCTGATCGGCGCCGACCCGCGGTTCTGGATCGAGGCGCGGATGCGGAGCCGCCACCACGGCGGCACGCCGTTCGACCCGGCGGCGGTGGAGGAGTACGTCCGCTGCTTCTCCGACCCCGCCGCGATCGCCGCGTCCTGCTCCGACTACCGAGCCGCCGCCGGCATCGACCTGGAGCACGACCGCGAGGGCGGGATCGTGCAGGCACCGCTGCTCGCGCTCTGGGGCGAGCACGGGTTCGTCGGCCGTCACTACGATGTTCTGAACATCTGGAAGTCGTACGCGCGGGATGTCCGAGGCCGGGTGCTCGACTGCGACCACTACCTGCCGGAGGAACGCCCTGACGAGGTGGCGGCCGCGTTGAAGGAGTTCTTCAGCTCGTGAGCTGACCGGACAGCCTGGTGTGCAGCTGGGCGCTGTGCGGGTTGAGGCCCACGATCTCGACCTCGACCCCGCGAGAGGCGAACTTCGCGGTGACGGCGTCGAGCGTGGCGACCGCCGAGCTGTCCCAGACGTGCGCCGCGGACAGGTCGATGACCACTTTGGACACTGTGTCGCCGTAGTCGAAGACGTGCAGAAGTTCGTTGGTGGAGGCGAAGAACAGCTCGCCGGTGACGGCGTAGACGCGGACGCCGCCGTCCGGGTCGAGCACGCTGGAGACCTCGACCAGATGCGCGACCCTGCGGGCGAAGAAGATCGCCGAGAGCACCGCGCCGGCCAGCACGCCGAGCGCGAGGTTGTGCGTGGCCACGACCGTGCCGACGGTCACGACCATCACCGCCGTCTCGCTCTTCGGCGTGCGGCGCAGCGTCGAAAGCCTGATGCTGCCCCAGTCGAACGTGCTCACCGACACGAAGACCATCACCGCGACCAGCGCGGCCATCGGGATGAGCGACACGACCGGGCCGAGCACGAACACCAGGACCAGCAGGAACACGCCCGCCGCGAGGGTCGACAGGCGGGTGCGGCCGCCGGACTTCACGTTGATCATCGACTGGCCGATCATCGCGCAGCCCGCCATTCCGCCGAAGAACCCGGTGGCGATGTTCGCGATGCCCTGGCCGCGCACCTCGGTGCCCTTGCTGGACGGCGTGTCCGTGAGGTCGTCCAGCAGCTGGGCGGTGAGCAGCGACTCGATCAACCCGACCGCGGCGAGCGTCAGCGCGTACGGCGCGATGATCGCGAGCGTGCCGAACGTGAACGGCACCACCGGCAGGCCGAAGCCGGGCAGAGCGGACGGCAGCTCGCCCTGGTCGCCGACCGTGGGCACGGCGATGTGCAGGAACACCGTCAGCGCGGTGACCACGACGATCGCGACCAGCGGCGCGGGCACGACCTTGGTGAGGCGCGGCAGCAGGTAGATGATCCCGAGCCCGAGCGCCGCCAGCGCGATCACCGGCCAGCCGCCGCCGGTGATGTGCGGGATCTGCGCTGCGAACAGCAGGATCGCCAGCGCGTTCACGAAGCCCGTCATGACCGTGCGCGGCACGAACCGCATCAGCCTGTGCACGCCCAGCAGTCCGAAGAGGATCTGAAACATTCCTGTTAGGACGGTCGCCGCGAACATGTACTCCACGCCGTGGTCCCGCACCAGCTGCACGAGCACCAGCGCCATCGCACCGGTCGCGGCCGAGATCATCGCGGGACGGCCGCCCGCGAACGCGATGATGATCGCGATGGTGAACGACGCGTACAGGCCGACCTTCGGGTCCACCCCGGCGATCACCGAGAACGACAACGCCTCCGGGATCAGCGCGAGCGCGACGACCAGCCCCGACAGCAGGTCCGCACGAGTGTTCGCGAACCAGGTCGTGCGCACGCGCTGAAGCAGGGACGGCCGGGAGGCCTGGGAGGAGGACACATCAACCTCGATGCAGGGAAACGCAGGTCTGGGACGCGCGACGGCGGTGGCGCGGCGCAACCCTACCCTGACGTGAGGGTAGGGTTGCGCTGCCGGACGTTGATCGTGAGCGGCGTCTCAGGCAGGCAGGTGCGACCGCAGCGTGGCGGCGAAGTCCTCGGCGATGGCGAGCTGCTTGCGCAGGGCCTCGCACCGTTCCTCGGCGGCGTTCCAGAACTCGGTGAGCCGGCGCAGGTGCTCGTCGCTGCTGTCCTCGGCCAAGGCGTCGAGGAGCTCGAGCAGCTCGCGCATCTCGTCGAGCTGGAAGCCCAGCGGCTTCATCCGCATGATCACGCCGAGCCGTTGCACGTCGGGTTCGGTGTAGAGGCGGAACCCGCCCTGGCTGCGCGCACTCGGCACGACCAGGCCGACTTCCTCGTAGTAGCGGATCGTGCGCAACGACAGGCCGATCCGTTCGGCGACCTCACCGATCTGCATGCGCTCGCCCACAACGTCCCTTCCGCCAGCGGTCGCCCATTCTCCCACGACTTGCATCCGGGGCCTGGGTACGGGTTTACCGTCGGACCATGAGCGACGAGGTGTGGGCACCGGCGGCGTGCACGTTGCCGGCGGCTTCGAGGCCACCGCGGGTGGCGGAGTTCGACGAGCTGTTCGCCGCCGGCGCGCGCCACCGTCCAGAGAGGACACGGCTGGTGCTGGACCTGGAGCCGCGCCCGGAGATCGCGGCGCGCGCGGCGGACCTGGCGGTGCGGGAGACGGGCTGCTGCTCGTTCTTCACGTTCGCGCTCACCGCCTCCGGTGGCGCGCTCAGCCTGGCGATCTCGGTGCCCGCCGAGCACGTCGCGGTGCTGGACGCGCTGGAGGCCCGGTGACCGCGCTGCGCACGGGCGAGGTGGCGGAGGCGGCCGGGGTGAACCGGGAGACGCTGCGGTACTACGAACGCGTCGGGTTGCTGGCCCGGCCCGACCGGTCGCTGGGCGGGCACCGGTTGTACCCGCGCGAGACCGTGACGGTGATCCGGGTGATCAAGGCCGCGCAACGGCTCGGGTTCTCGCTGGAGGAGATCGGCGAGCTGCTGGGGGCGCGCAGGCCCGGGCTGGGGGAGCGGGCCGTGGTGAAGCTCGGCGAGGTGGAGGCGAAGATCGCGGACCTGGAGGTCGTCCGGGACACGTTGCGCGCGGCCATCACGGCCGGTTGCGACGACCTGGTGGCGTGCTCGCACACGCCCGCGTGCCCGTTATCGTCCTGATCAGCTGATCGGGAGGGTTGCTTTGCCTGGGTTCGTCGCGGGGATGGAACGTCATCAGGTGGCCGTCTACCTCGGCGCGCTGGCGGCGGGCGGGCTGGCGGGGTGGTTCGTCCCGAGTGCTGGGCCAGCGCTGGAGCACGCGATCAACCCCGTGCTGGCGGTGCTGCTGTACGTGACGTTCCTGCAGGTGCCGGTGGCCGAGCTGGGGCGCTCGTTGCGGTCCGGGCGGTTCCTGGCGGCGGCGCTGGTCGTGAACTTCGTGGTGGTGCCGTTGGTGGTGGCCGCGCTCTTCGCGTTCCTGCCTGACGATCAGGCCGTGCGGGTCGGCGTGCTCCTCGTGTTGCTCACACCGTGTGTGGACTACGTGATCGTGTTCAGCGGGCTGGCGGGCGGTGACAGCCGGCGGTTGCTGGCGGCGACGCCGTTGTTGTTGCTGGCGCAGATGGTGTTGCTACCTGGGTACCTGTGGCTGTTCCTCGGGGCGGACCTGGCGGTGGTGGAGCCGGGGCCGTTCGTCGAGGCGTTCGTGGTGCTGATCGTGGTGCCGCTGGTGCTCGCGTGGCTCACGCAGACGTTCGCGCGGCGGGTCATCGGCGCGATCAGCACGTCGATGGTGCCGTTGATGGCGGTGACGTTGTTCGTCGTGGTGGCGTCGCAGGTGCCGAAGCTCGGTGACCTCGGGCTGGTGGTGCGGGTGGTGCCGTTCTACGCGGTGTTCCTGGTGGCGATGGCGTTCGCGGGGATGGCCGTGGCGCGGGTGTTCCGGGTGGACGGACCGGCCGGGCGGGCGATCGTGTTCACCGGGGCCACGCGGAACTCGCTGGTGGTGCTGCCGCTCGCGCTGGCGTTGCCGGGGGACGTCGCCGCCGTCGTCGTGGTCACCCAGACGATGGTCGAGGTCGTCGGGATGGTCGTGTACGTCAAGGTGGTGCCGCGGCTGGTGCCGTGAGGCGGTCAGGAATCGAGAAGCACCGCGGGCGGGGCGGCGAATAGCGTTCCCGGCATGACCTCATTCGACGCGATCACCCTCGAAGTGGCCGACCTCGCGGCCGCCGAACGCTTCTACGCCACCGCTTTCGGGCTCGGCTCCCGGCTGCGCCTGCGGGCCTCGCAGGAACCGGCCACCGGATTCCGCGGCTTCACCCTCTCGCTGACGGTCGCGCAGCCCGGCGATGTCGACGTCCTCATCAACGGTGCGATCGACGCCGGCGCGACGGTGCTCAAGCCCGCCGCCAGGTCGATGTGGGGCTACGGCGGGGTCGTGCGGGCGCCGGACGGCACGATCTGGAAGGTCGCGACCTCCGCCAAGAAGAACACCGCCCCGGTCACCGGCGCGGTCGAGGACGTCGTGCTGCTGATCGGCGCCACCGACATCGTGGCGAGCAGGCAGTGCTACGTGGACCACGGGTTCGTGGTGGAGAAGAGCTTCGGCCGCGTGTACGTGCAGTTCGCCGGGACCGGCGGCATCAAGCTGGGCCTGTACCGGCGGCGCGCGCTGGCCAAGGACGCGGGCGTCGCGCCGGAGGGGTCCGGGTCGCACCGCGTCGAGATGCACGGCGCCGGGGAGTTCACCGACCCGGACGGGTTCGCGTGGGCGTCAGGGCAGCCGGTCGGCCAGCTCGGCGCGTGAGCGGATGCCGAGCTTCGTGTAGACCTTGCGCAGGTGGTACTCGATGGTCTTCGGGCTGAGGAACAACGCGGCGGCGACCTCGCGGGTGGTCTTGCCCTCCGCGAGCAGCAACGACACCTGCAACTCCTGCGGCGTCAGGGTTTCCTCGTCGTCCCGACGCTTGATCGTCTCGCCGGTGGCGCCGAGTTCGACCGCCGCCAGGTCCGCCCACCGGGCCGCGCGGAGGCGCTCGAACGTCTCCAGCGCGGCGTGCAGGTGCGGGCGTGCGTCGGCCCGGCGGCGGGCCCGGCGCAGGCGGGCACCGTAGGCGAGCCGCGTGCGCGCGGTCTCGAAGTCGTCCAAAGTCCTTTCGTGGTACCGCAACGACGCCTCGAAGTGCGTCTCGAAGTCCTCGCTGAGGATGCCGGACGTCCGTTCGGCGCGGGCCATCGACCAGGGCTGGCCCTTGGCGCGGGCCGCTGCCCGGAAGCGCTCGGCGATCGGTTCGGCCTCGGCACGGCGGTGCAGCCGGACCAGGGCGTCGGTGAGCTCCGGCGCGGGCGACAGGTCCGGGTCGACCAGCCTCAGGTCGTCGAGCAGTGCGGCGAGCTCTTCCAGGTGGGTCAACGCCTTCGCGGGGTCGCCGCGGCCCAGTTCCAGCTCTCCCAGCGCGAACAGCGACCAGACGCGTCCGATGTGGATGTCGCGGGACCGGCAGAGCGGCAGGGCCTCCGCGACCAGGTCCCGGCAGCGGTTCTCGTTGCCCAGCCTGGCCTGCAGCCACGCCCTGCCCGCGAGGCACATGGCGAGGTCGGTCTCCTGGCCGGCCTCGCGGGCCAGCCGCGTCGCCTCGTCGTAGGTGGCTTCGGCACGCGCCCACTGGTCGGTGGTGGCCTCGTCCCTCGCCACGTGGAAGAGCAGCGCGGGAAGGGTGCCGACGGCGGCCTCGTCGCGGGCGTGCGCGACGGTGCGGCGCAGTTCGGTGCCGGAGTCGGCGTCGCGCAGGAAGAGCGGGCCGATCATCAGCCAGGACAGCCTGCTCCGGTCCTCGTGCAGGAGACCGGAGGTCGTGAGCAGGTCGACGGCGGTCCGGATCTGGTCGGCGCCGCCGCGGTTGGCGAGGATCCTGGCGACTCCGGCGGCCATGTGACCGAGGCCGGTCGCCCGCGGGGTCGTCACCTGGGGGAGCCTGGCCTCGATCTCGTGGGCGAGGTCTAGGCCGGTGGCGGTGTCGCCGAGGTAGAAGCAGGCGTTGACGGCGTCGGCCAGCAGGACGACGGCGGCGTCGGGGGTGCCGGAGGCCGCGGCGGCCTGACGGCAGAGGTCGCGGGCCTCGGTCAGCGACCCGGTGCGTGCCGCGATCGCCGCCCGCAGCTCCACGGCACGGCCGGGGCCCGCCTGGTCCACCAACGCGATCGACCGCTTCGTCTCGCCGGCGAGCCACGCGGACTCCGCGGCCGAGACGCACAGCGCCGCGTGCCGTTCGAGGTCGGGACTGAGGCGCGCCGCCCGCTCGTACGCGGCGGAGGCGACGTCGTGCGCGCTGCGGTCGTGCGCTCGCTCCGCCGCCTGCACCAGCAGGCCGGCCACCACGGCGTCCGGCCCGACCGCGGCCTCGGCCAGGTGCCAGGCCTGCCGGTCGGACCCTTCGCCGACGGCAGCCGCCACGGCCCGGTGGATCGCCCGGCGCCGCTGCGGGTCGGCGTCGCCGTACACGGCCGCGCGGATCAACGGGTGCCGGAACTCCACGCGTCCGGCGGCGATCCGCACCAGCCCGGCGCTCTCCGCCTCGGCCAGCGCGCCGACCTCGACCCGGTGCACCTCGCACGCCCCGGCCACCACCCGCAGGTCGGCGCCCGCCACGGCCGCGACCAGCAACGCCGCCTGCCCGGACGCGCTGAGCGAACGGGCCTGCGCGGCGAACTCGTGGGCCAGCGCGGCGGACACCGGCAGCGGCGCCTCCGGGGAGGTGTCCACGCGGTGCGCGGCCAGTTCGACCAGGGCGAGGGGGTTGCCCGCGGTCGCGCGGTGCAGGCGGGCGATGTGCTCCGGCGACACCGGGCCCGAGCGGCTCGACACCAGGTCGCGGGCGGTGGCGAGGTCCAGGCCGGTCAACGCCAGCGCGGGCAGCGGCGGGTCCGGGGCACGGGTCGCGGCCAGCAGGACGACCGGGTCCGCGGCGAGGCGGCGGGCGGCGAACGCCAGCGCGTCCACCGACGGCCGGTCCACCAGGTGCAGGTCGTCGAGCAGCACCGCGAGCGGCCGGTCCTCGGCGAACCGGCACAGCAGGCTCAGCGTCGCGGCCCCGACCGCGAACCTGTCGATCGCCGGCCCGGACGCCAGCGCGAGCGCCACGGACAACGCCTGGGCCTGCGGCGCGGGGATCTCGGCCAGCCGGTCCAGGGCCGGGCGCAGCACCTGGTGCAGCCCGCCGAACGGGATCTCGCGCTCGGCGACGCTGCCCGCCGCGTGCACCACGGTCATGCCGGTCGCGCACGAGGCGGCGAAGCGCAGCAGGGTGGTCTTGCCGACGCCCGGTTCACCGGTGAGGGCGAGCGCGCCGCCGCGGCCGATCCGGGCGCTCGCGACGAGCCGCTCGATCCGGTGCCGTTCCGAGTCGCGGCCCATCAGCACACGGGGGAGTGTAGGTCGGCGAAACCCTAGGTGGGGCACCTGATGCGGCCACGTCGCCGGCGCTCCTAGGTTCCTGAGCCTCACCAGGGAGGGAAGAGATGACCACGACAAGACCCGAGGTCGACACCGACAAGCTGATGCAGTTCGTGTTCCGCGCCGTCGACGAGGTGGGCGCCACGCTCAACGCCGCGCTCGTCGTCATGGGCGACAAGCTCGGCTACTACCGCGCGATGGCCGACGGGCAGCCGGTCGGCGCCGCCGAGCTCGCCGACCGCACCGGCACCGCCGAGCCGTACGCGCGGGAGTGGCTGAACGCCCAGGCGGCGGGCGGGTACGTCACCTACGACCCCGCGACCAGCAGGTATTCGCTGCCGATCGAGCACGCCGTGGCGTTGACGGTCGAGGACAGCCCCGCGTTCCTGCCCGGCATGTTCCAGATCGCGCTGGGCACCGTGCACGACGCCGGACGGGTGCTGGACGCGGCGCGCAGCGGCTCGGGCGTCGGCTGGCACGAGCACACCACCGACGTGCACGTCGGGTGCGAGCGGTTCTTCCGGCCCAACTACTCGGCGAACCTGATCGACGGCTGGCTGCCCGCGCTGGACGGCGTCACGGACAAGCTCCGCGCCGGCGCACGGGTCGCGGACGTCGGCTGCGGCCACGGCGCGTCAACGATCCTGATGGCTCAGGCCTTTCCCAAGTCGACGTTCGTCGGATCGGACTACCACCCCGAGTCGGTCCGGGTCGCGCGCGAACGCGCGGAGGCCGCGGGGGTGAGCGACCGCGTCACGTTCGAGGTGGCCTCCGCCAAGGACTTCACCGGCACCGGCTACGACCTCGTGACCATGTTCGACTGCCTGCACGACATGGGCGACCCGGTCGGGGCCGCGCAGCACGTGCGGGACGCGGTGGCGGGCGACGGCACGTGGATGATCGTCGAGCCGATGGCAGGTGACCGCGTCGAGGACAACCTCAACCCCGTGGGCCGCACCTACTACGGCTTCTCCACGCTGCTGTGCACGCCCGCGTCGCTGTCGCAGGACGTCGGTCTCGCGCTGGGCACCCAGGCCGGGCCCGCGCGGTTGCGCGACGTCGCGGTCGCCGGTGGGTTCACCCGGTTCGCCGGTGTCGCGCAGACGCCGTTCAACCAGGTCCTCGAAGTCCGCCCGTGAACGCCGAGCCGCGCCCGGTGCGCGAGGCCGACCGCACCGGGTTCGCCGACCGCGCCGGGGTGCGGCTCGCGTTCCGGGTCTACGACAACCCCGGCAGGCCGACCGTCCTGCTGATGCCCACCTGGTCGATCGTGCCGTCGAGGTTCTGGAAGGCCCAGGTCCCGTTCCTGGCACGGCACTTCCGGGTGGTCACGTTCGACGGGCGGGGCAGCGGGGAGTCGGATCGGCCGGCCGGGTTCAAGTCCTATGTGGACTCGGAGTGCGCGGAGGACGCGATCGCCGTGCTGGACGCCACGGACACCGCGCGGGCCGTGCTGGTGGCGTTGTCCCGCGGCGACGCGTGGTCGGTGCTCGCGGCCGTCCGCCATCCCGCGCGGGTCACCGGGATCGTCGCGATCGGACCGGCCAGCGGGTCGCTCATCGGCGTCCAGGACCAGGAGCGAGAAGCTTGGGAGGCAACGGAAGGCGACACGCCGTACAATCGGCACCACTGGCTCGGTGGCGGCTACGACGACTTCACCTCGTGGTTCTTCTCGCGCATGTTCTCCCAGCCGCACTCGACGAAGCAGATCGAGGACGCGGTGCGGTGGGCGCACGAGATCGACCCGGTGACGCTCGTCGACACGACTGCTGGAAGGTTGGCGTCGGAGTCCATTGAGGACGAATGCAGGCAGGTGCGGTGCCCGGTGCTGGTGATCCACGGGACCGACGACCAGATCCGGCCGCACGCCATCGGCGCGCGCCTGGCCGAGCTGACCGGTGGCGACCTCGTGCTGGTCGACGGCGCCGGGCACGGGGTGCACGCCCGCGACCCGGTCCGGATCAACCTGCTGATCAAGGACTTCGTCGACCGCGTGCACCCCTCGGTGAGGCGTGTGCGGACGTCGCGGACCAGGCCGTTGCGGGCGCTCTACCTCAGTTCGCCGATCGGTCTCGGGCACGCCCGGCGCGACCTGGCCATCGCGACCGAGCTGCGGAAGCTCGAACCGCGGCTGGAGGTCGACTGGCTCGCCCAGCACCCGGTCACCGAGGTGCTCGGGCCGGCGGGCGAGCGCGTCCACCCGGCGTCCGCGTGGCTCGCCACCGAGTCGGCGCACGTCGAGGAGGACGCCGGGGAGCACGACCTGCACGTGTTCGAGGCGTTCCGGCGGCTGGACGCGTTGCTGGTGGCCAACTTCATGGTGTTCCAGGACCTGCTGGAGGACGAGCCGTACGACCTGGTGATCGGTGACGAGGCCTGGGACGTCGACTACTTCCTGCACGAGAACCCGGGGTTGAAGCGGTTCTCGTTCGCCTGGCTGACGGACTTCGTCGGCTGGCTGCCGATGCCGGACGGCGGCGCGCGGGAGCAGCGTCTCACCGCCGACCACAACCTCGAGATGATCGAGCACCGCGCACGGCTGCGCCGGGTGCGGGACCGGTCGGTGTTCGTCGGCGACCCGGACGACGTGGTCTCGCTGCCGTTCGGCGAGGGGCTGCCGGCGATTCGCGAGTGGACGGAGCAGAACTTCGACTTCTGCGGCTACGTCACGGGGTTCGACCCGGTGGGCGAACGCGAGGTGGAGGCGTTGCGCGGTCGGCTCGGTCTCCGCTCCGGCGAGAAGCTCTGCGTCGTCGCGGTCGGTGGTTCGGGAGTGGGGGAGTCGTTGCTGAAGCGGGTGCTCTCCGTGGTGCCGGAGGCGGTTCGGCGGGTGCCAGGGTTGCGGTTCCTCGTCGTCACCGGCCCGCGGATCGACCCGTCGGCGTTGCCGGCGCACCCCGCTGTCGAGATCCGCGGGTTCGTTCCCGACCTGCCGCAGGTCCTCGCCGCGTGCGACGTCGCGGTGGTCCAGGGCGGCCTGACCACGTGCATGGAGCTCACCGCGGCGCGGCGCCCGTTCATCTACGTGCCGCTGCGCCACCACTTCGAGCAGAACTTCCACGTCCGGCACCGGCTCGACCGCTACGGCGCGGGCCGGTGCATGAGCTACGAGGAGGTGGCGGACGGGCTGGCCGCGGCGATCGCGGAGGAGATCGGCCGGCGTCCCGCGTACCGGGAGGTGGAGCGGGACGGAGCGGCGCGGGCCGCCGCTCTGCTCGCCTCGCTGCTCTAGCTCGCCCCTAGTTCGCCCGGTCGTCCGCCGCGGCGGTCTGGGTCAGCACCGCCACCGTCTGCTCCAGCCCGCGCTGCACCTCGTCGCCCTGCGCCTCGCGGACGCTGTGCAGGCTCACGGTGATCCGCGACCGTCCCGGCGAGACCTCCTCGACCTGGAGCTCGCCGTGGTAGTCGTCCGGGCCCTCGGCACCCCACTCCAGGGTGCGGTGCTCCGGGTCCGGCCGCACCCAGGCCTCGCCCTCCACGTGGTGGCCGTGCACCTCGGCCTCCACGTGGACCTGCTCGCCGCCCTCCGGCTCGGCGGCCGTCATCTGCGGGAAGTAGCGCGGCAGGTTGCGCGGCTCCGCGAGGAAGCCGAAGAGCGTGTCGGCCGGGATGTCCGCCTCAGCTGTGTGCGTGTACGTCGTCATGGCGGTCCGGGTACCCGATCGCCCGGTCGGTGAACACGTCCCGCGTGCGCGCCACGTGCTCGTGCCAGCCGCGCTGGTCGCGCCGGAAGATCGGCACCACGAAGGCGCCGCCCACGTACAGCGCCACCACCGCCAGGTCCCACCAGCCGATGTCGACGAGCGGCGACACGACCGTCGCGTACGCGAGGAAGCCGGTGAAGCCGAGCAGTTCGCGGGCCAGCAGGGCGAACGGGTTGGCGCGCGTGCCGTTCTCGGCCCGGACGCGGTAGTTGAAGAGGATGCCGCCGACGGTCAGGCCGTTGGCGGCGGCGGGCAGGACGACGCGGAACGCGGCCAGCACGCAGACGGCCCACAGCGGGTTGCTGTGCAGCAGCAGCTTGGCGATCACGATCACCAGGACCAGCTCGGAGATCAGGCCCAGCAGGCGGCGCGGCACGGTGACGGTTCCCTGCGGTGCCTCGGCCTCTTCCGAGGACGGCACGCGGGGCACCACGAAGGCGGCCGGCGCCAGCATCCAGCCGAAGAAGCCGCCGAAGGTGTTGGAGATCAGGTCGTCCACGTCGGCGATCCGGTACGGGCAGGGGTAGAAGCCGAGGTTGCCGGTGTACTGGACCACCTCCACGGCCAGGGAGATGCCCATGGCGATGGCGATCACGGCCAGCGGGCCCTTGCCGTAGGCCTTGCGCAGGACGATGCCCAGGGGAACGAAGAGGGCGACGTTGAAGAGCTGCTGGAGGAAGGCCTGCGACTGGACCATCGCTCCGATGCCGGACCGTCCGTAGGCCGCCATGTTGTTGCTCATGTCCGTGACCCACTGGAACGGGACCGTGGACAGCATCTGGTCGCCGGTGCACAGGTTGTCCGGGTCGCTCGGGAACGGCAGGAAGATCAGCGCCAGGGCCACCAGACCGTAGGCGAGCAGCCCGTAGAGGACGAAGGCCCTGCGGGGCTCGACGCGCCTGAAGCGGAAGTAGTGCAGCAGGATCAGGGGGACCAGGACCGAGAGGCCGACACCCACGAACGCCAGGAAACCGGTTCGGGCGGTTTCCCAGTACGACGCCATCATGAGCGATCCAATGCCCGCTTCGAGGTGCGGTCAAACCTCGGTTTCGCCGGAATCCGTCGGATGGCCGCCGGAGGTGCATCCGGTCGGGCTCGCCGGTCAGTCCCGCAGACCGTGCGGGACTGACCGGCGGTGACTTACGGCGTCACCTTGGCGTTGGTCAGGCCCTTCTTGGCGCCTGTCACCGTGTTCGACGCGTAGACCACGTTGGGCTTGCTCGTGCACTGGGACAGCGTGGTGATCTTGATGGCGTACTCGCCGGAGTTGCCCACGTCCGACCTGTTGTTCTTCCAGGTGTTGCCGCAGCCGCTGAGGTTCCCGGTGATCTGGTGGGTCTCGTAGCCGTTGGCGAGAGTGCCCGGCTTGCGGAACGTGCCGGTGTTGTTCTCCAGCAGGTAGCCGGAGCCCTTCACGTCGACCCAGGAGTCGGCGGAGTGCTGGCCCGCGATGCCCTGACCGTTGAAGGTGTTGCCGCGGATCACGCCGTTCTGGGTGCCCTCCTTGATGTCGATGTGCTCGGCGGTGACGTTCGGGCCGATGGTGTTGTTCAGGACCTGGACCCGGTCGCTCTTGTCGATGCCGCCGCTGTTGCCGTGGCACTCCCAGTTGGACTCGGCGGAGCCGATGTAGACGCCCTCGCCGTAGCCGGTCTGGACGAGGCCGGTGTCGGTGATCCTGGAGTTGCGGATGACGCTGTCGGCGGAGGACTTGCGGAAGTGCACGCCCTCCTCGTCCACGTGGTGGACGGTCACGCGGTCGATGACCGTGTGGTGGGAGTTGTCCGCGACGATGCCCTTCTTGGACTCGGCGACGGTGAAGCCGGTCAGGTTCCAGTACGGGGCGTTGGAGAGCCACAGGCCGTAGCCCGAGTCGTAGCCCGGGGCTGGGGTGGGGCAGTCCGGTGGGTCGCCGGACGGGCCGTCGTTGATCAGGACGGCGGTGGTGGGGCCGGTCAGGGTGATGGGTTGCGCGGACGTGCCTGGTTTTTGGGTTACGAACGAGCCTCGGTAGGTGCCTGCTGCCAGGGAGATGGTGGTGCCTGGGGTGGCGTTGGCCAGTGCGGTTTTGAGCTGGGCTGCTGTGGAGACGTTGACGGTCGCGGCTTGCGCTGCCGGCGTCCACTGGGTGGCCGCCAGCAGCGTTACCGCCACTGCGCAGGTTTTGCGGTACTGCAAGGAAACCTCCGTGGGTCAGGGCGGCGGAGGTGACTTACGGGGCGACGAAGTTGCCGGACAGGATGATGAGCACCTGCAGGGTGATGCCGGTGCCGTAGTAGTCGTTCTTGTCCGGGCTGAACTTGTTGATCTGCGCGAAGAGCTTGTCGAGCCAGGCCTGGCTGCCGGGGTCGGTCATGGCGGCCACGGCGAACGGCGCGGTGAAGCAGGGGTGCTCGCCGGACTCGGTGGCGGTGCCGTTGAGCTTGTAGCCGGAGCCGATCTTGGCGGGGTCGCCGCCGGTCTTGGCCTGGATCCAGGTGTTCATCTTGCGGACCTGGGCCTTCGCCGCGCTGTCGGACGCGGTGATGGCGTCGGCACCGAGGCGCCACGGGTCGCGGCAGGCGTTCCAGCTGTAGGCGCCGTCGTAGGAGCCCTCGAGGAAGTTCGCCGGCGCGGGCTTGATGCTGCTGCTGTTGGTGTTCACCACGAAGTCGGGCAGCAGACCGGTGCTGCCGGAGAACTGCGACTGGAGCTTGGTGATCGCGTTCTCGTGCGTGGTGCGGACGCTGGTCCAGGTCGAGTCACCGGTGGCGTTGGCGAACGCCCGGAAGTGGCCGGGCATCCAGTCCGACGAGCGCGAGCTGTTCTTGTACTCGGCGTCGTTGCCCCAGTCGCCCAGCAGCATGAACTTCGAGCTGGAGTTGACCTCGGACTTCTTGATGGCGTTGATGACCCGCTTGGCCTCGGAGAGGTAGTTCACCGAACCCGAGGAGCCCCAGACCTTGTCGGCCACCAGCAGGCCGTACGCGATCTCCAGGTCGCCGTCGGTCGCGGAGTCGCTGCCGTTGACGCTCTTGCAGTTCGCGTCCTGCTCGGCCGCGTGCAGGTCCTTGTTGTTGACCGACGGGTGCGCCTTCACGAACTTCAGGATGCCGTCGAAGATCGCCCGCGCCTGGGGGTCCTTGCCGCCCATCATCGCGGCGATCGTCATGCCGTAGCCCTCGCCCTCCGCGACGTAGGCGTGGTCGGCGTCCTTGGACAGCACGGCATAGGTACCGGAGCCGCACTTGGTGCTGAGGAAGTTCGTCTTCCAGAAGTTCCAGTACTTCATCAGCGCGGCGTCCTGCGTCGCCTGGTCGGCGGACGGGCGCAGGGTGCCGGGAACGTAGGGGGACGCCGCGGCTTTCGCCGCCACCGGGGCGGCGATCGCCGAGTGCGAGGTGATGAGACTCGTGGCCGCGACAGCGGTCAAAGCCAGTGCTTGCAGGGTTTTGCGCATGTGTCCCTCGCTCCGTGAGACCGGTTTCTCTTTGAGGGCGGCGATTTTTGTGAGCGTGGCACACGTCTAGACCCGTGGTCAATATGATAGGAAACTTTACATACTATAAGCGAATTGTCCGGTTGGGACGTTTCCTGGTGGTGTTCAGCCTGCGAAACGACCGATTGCGACAAAAGCCGCCAACAGCAGCAGAACCACGTTGACGGGCAACGTCTTCGTCTCGTTGATCTTCAGGTGCACCCGCGTGGCGACGATCTGGACGACGACCAGCCCGGCGGCGGCGATCGGCGTCAGAACCGGGGCGATGCCGGTGGCCCACGGCAGGACCAACCCCAGCGCACCGAGCACCTCGACGGCGCCGATGCCCTTCACCGCCGAGTCGGAGAAGTCCTTCGCCCAGTTCCCGCTGCCGGACGCGACGATCTGCTCGCGTGACCGGACCAGCTTCACCGCGCCACTGGCGAGGTAGACCACGGCCAGCAGGACCTGCGCCACCCAGAGTGCGATGTTCATTGCAGACTCCAATCCTTACGCCTTGTGCGTAGCCTCATGTTGTGTCTGCATTGAGGCAGCTGCAAAAGGCACAACGATGTATGTGTCCAGGACGGGAGGTCCGGCTGTGACCCGGTTCACGCGTGCGGACGGCTGCCCGCCACCGATCGACGACGGCGGCGCGGTCCGCCAGGTGCTGGACCGGATCGGCGACAAGTGGAGCCTGCTGGTCGTCGGCGCACTGCGGGAGGGACCGCTGCGGTTCAAGGAGCTGGAGCAGACCGTCGTGGGCATCTCCCAGCGCATGCTCACCCTCACCTTGAAGCACCTCGTGGAGGACGGCCTCGTCAGCCGCACCGCCTACGCCGAGGTGCCGCCGCGGGTCGAGTACGAGCTGACCGGGCTGGGGAAGACGTTGATGCCGCTGGTGATCGCGCTGGCGGAGTGGGCGCTGGAGCACCGGGACGAGATCAACGCCCATCGGAGCCGGTGATGCGCCTCGACCTCGCTAAGATCGCAAGTTGTCCACAGGGTGCCGATGTTCTGACCTGCGACGACGTGGGTCTGCGGTAGCCTGTGGATGGCCGGGAACCGAAACCTTCTTTCGCTCGTTCCGCAAGGTAGGAAGGGCGGGGGGCGGCGCGATCGGATACGGGGCCGGGCACCGAGTTCGATTCGGACGGCTCGCCGAGCAGGCCGCGAGGTCGTGGTGTGCGCCGGCGCGGCAACCTCGGGCACGCGCGTCCGTGCTCGAGAGGACGGCGTGGCCGTGACGCGACGGTGGTCGGCTGGGGCGCCTGCGTCCAAGCTGGACCGGATCCGCGCGCTGGGGTGCTGAGCTGGAACTGGTGGGCGACTTCGGGATGGCTCGCGAATGTGCGGTGCGCATCGCCGCGGAACGCGACATCCGGTTGCTCGAGGACAGCCCCGACATCGGGACGTGCGAGGGTGCCGCGACGATCGGACTGGAGCTGGACTGCGAGTTCGACGCCGTGCTGGTCGCGCTGGGCGGCGGTGCGATGGCGACCGGCGTGGGGTACGTGGTGAAGACGACGAGGCCCGGAACCGAGGTGATCTGCGTCCAGCCCGAACGCGCGCCGGCGCTGACCCTCTCGTGGCGCGCCCGCCGGGTAGTCACCACCGAGACCGCCGACACCATTGCGGACGGCGTCGCCGGGCGGTTCCCCATCCAGGAGGTGCTGGACGACCTGCTGGTGGTGGCCGATGACGCCACTCTCGTCCGAGAGTCGTCGATCATCGCGGGAATGCGCTTGCTCCTCGAGCACGCCGGCCTGGTCGTCGAACCCTCGGCCGCCCTCGGCGTGGCCGCGATCCTGGAGGACCGCGACCGCTTCGCCGGGCGGCACGTCGTCACCGTGATCTGTGGGAACAACGTCGACGCCGGCTCCTACCGCCGCTGGACCGGGTGACGGGGCTCGTTCAGACGAAGAACGGGCCGGGAACCTGTTCTGCCAGCATGATGCTCTTGAGTTGCGTGTACATGTCAAGCGTCTCCTTGCATACCTCACGGCATTGCGACGAAGTCTGCCAATGCCTTTTTCGGTGCGAGGCATGCCCGTGAGACGATTCCCGCCTCTGCGGCGGGGGACTTGATGCTCTCACCTGACATCCTTCTGGTGCACGGCGCGTTCCACGGCTCGTGGTGCTGGGAGGCCGTGATCGAGGATCTCGAACACCTCGGCCGGACCGCGCACGTGGTCGACCTGCCCAGCGCGGGATCGCCGGCCGGGCTGCACGAGGACGCCGAGGCCGTCCGGCACGCGATCACCGCCGTCGGCCGTCCGGTCGCTGTCGTCGCGCACTCCTACGGCGGCTTCCCGGTGACCGAGGCGACGGCCGGTGCGCTGAACGTGACGCGCCTGGTGTTCCTCGCGGCCTGGATGCTCGAACCGGGGACGTCGATCAGCGAGGTGGCGGACCTGCCGCCGCTGGACGCCGACCTGGTGCCGCCTCCTGCCGACGCCGCGGAGCTGTTCTACGGCGACGTCGATCCCGAGGTCGCCGCACGGGCCGTCGTGAGGTTGCGGCCGCAGAGCGCGCGTTCGGCCACGGACCGGCTGCGGGCCGCGGGCTGGCTGACGATCCCGTCCACCTACGTGGTCTGCGACCACGACAAGACGATGCCGCCGTCGCTTCAAGGAGAAATGGCGACTCGCGCCTCGGTCGTGCACCACCTGCCGACGTCGCACTCGCCGTTCCTGGCGGCGCCCGGCCCGCTCGCGGAGTTGCTGCACCAGAGCACGAAGGTCTAGGCGCGGGTCTTCTCGTAGTGCCGGGCGACGCGTGCGCGGTTGCCGCACACGTTGGCCGCGCACCACATCCGGCGCTTGTTCTCGGCCAGGAACAGCATCGAGCACGCCGGGTTCGCGCACGCCCGCAGCGACCCCAGCCGTGCCTGGTCTGCCAGCAGCCTGATCGCCTCGCCCGCGACCGCGGCCAGCGCCGGGTGGCCGTTGTGGTCGTCGTGCCAGCGGGTCCCGGCCGTCGCGTCCGCACCCCACCCGTCGAGCCGCGGACTGGTCGGCACGGCAGCCGCCACCGCGTTGAGGTCCGCGACCAGCGCCGGATCGGGCGTGGTCCTGGTCATGTGCGCGTCGAGCAGGTCCCGCACCAGTGACCGCAGCCGCCGGGTCGCGCCCAGCGACGGCGGGGGACCGGCGGGCAGGCGATCGGCCTGCAACGCCCACCACCTCGCGTTCTCCTGCTCGTCCGGCAGCAGGTCCCTGACCGGGTCGAGGCACAACGCCTGCGTGTCGACCAGGTCGAGCGCGACGAGCGGCTCGGCCCCCATCGGGAAGCCCGCCGCCTGGAAGCCCGCCAGTGTCGTCACGCCCGCTCCTAACGGCTGGAAAGACATCTCACACGTTAGCAGATTTCCGCCAGCTGGCCTTGCGGCACGTGACCTAACGTGTATACGGTCGCTTTACCCATTAGATCGAACCGAGGGAGAACGCCATGCCCGCCATCCGCCACCGCCACGTCGAGATCGACGGCCTGAAGGTGTTCGTCCGCGAGGCCGGGGACGCGGCCAGGCCGACGATCGTCCTGCTGCCGGGATATCCGTCGAGCACCCGCGCCTACGTGCGGCTGATCGACCGCCTCGCCGCGTCGTGGCACGTCGTCGCGATCGACTACCCCGGCTTCGGCTCGTCCGACCCGTTGCCCGGCGACCCCACCTTCGACCGGCTCGCCGACGTCACCGGCCGCGTGATCGACCAGCTCGGCATCGGCGACTACGCCGTCTACATGTTCGACTTCGGCTCACCGGTCGGCTTCCGCGTCGCCCTGGAGCACGACCAGCGCGTCAAGGCCGTGATCACGCAGAACGGCAACGCCTACACCGACGGTCTCGGCCCGGACATGCAGGTGCTGAACGGCTGGTGGCAGGACCGGTCCGTGGACCAGGAGTCCGTGGACTGGGTCGTGAGCCTCGAAGGCACCCGCCACCAGTGGCTCACCGGCGCGAAGGACCCCGAGCACATCGACCCCGAGCAGGCACTCGCCGACCAGGCCGTGCTCGACCTGCCCGGCCGCGCGGACTACATGAAGTCCCTGCTCTGGGACTACCAGACCAACCTGGAGCGCTACCCGGCCTGGCAGGCGTGGCTGCGCGAACGGCAGCCGGCCGTGCTCGCCGTCTGGGGCCGCCACGACACGTTCTTCATCCCGGCCGGAGCCGAGGCCTACCGCAGGGACGTGCCGGAAGCCGAGGTCGTCCTGCTCGACACCGGCCACTTCGCGATCGAGGAGGCCGCCGACGAGATCGCCGGGCACGTCGACACCGTGCTGGCGAAGACCTTCGCCTGACCTGAGGCTATGCCCCGAGAGGCATGACCTGCCGCGAGAACGGCATTGGCGGAGCACGGCGGGCCCTGTCCACAGTGGTGGGCATGGAGATGATCCGCAACTTCGTCGGCGGCGCCTTCGCCGAGCGGGACGCGGCGTTCGGCGACGTCGACCCGGCGACCGGCAGGACGCACGCGATGGTGCAGGTCGCCGACGCGCTGCTGGTCGACCAGGCGGTCACGGCGGCCACGACGTCGGGCTGGGACCGGGTACCGGTGCGGGAACGGGCGGCGGTGCTGCGGCGCGCGGCCGACGGCGTCGAGGCGCGGTTCGAGGAGTTCGTCGCGGCCGAGGTCGCGGACACCGGCAAGCCCGTCCACCTCGCCCGCGATCTCGACGTGGCCCGCGCGGTGCACAACTTCCGCACGTTCGCCGACGTCGTGTCGGCGGCCGGGCAGGAGTCGTTCCTCACCGACCTCGCCGATGGCAGGAAGGCGTTGAACTACGCCGTGCGCAAGCCTCTCGGCGTGGTCGCGGTCATCGTGCCGTGGAACCTTCCTCTGCTGCTGCTCACGTGGAAGGTGTCGGCGGCGCTCGCGTGCGGCAACAGCGTCGTGGTCAAACCCAGCGAGTTCACACCCGGTACGGCGACGCTGCTGGCCGAGGTGCTGAGGGACGCGGGACTGCCGGCCGGCGCGTACAACGTGGTGCACGGTCACGGTGACATCGGTGAGCTCCTCGTCGGCCACGCCGGCATCGACGGGGTGACGTTCACCGGTTCCACCGCGACCGGCACCCGCGTCATGCGGACCGTCGCGCCGCGCGTGCGGCCCGTGTCGTTCGAGCTCGGCGGCAAGAACGCGGCCGTCGTGTTCGACGACGTGGACCTCGACGAGGCCCTCACCGGGCTGAGCCGGGCGATCTTCACCAACACCGGCCAGGTCTGCCTCTGCACCGAACGCGTCTACGTGCAGCGGTCGATCTTCGCCGACGTCGCGGACGGCCTCGTGGAACGCGCACGGGCGTTGCGGCTCGGCGACCCCAACGACGAGGCGACGACGACCGGCCCGTTGATCTCGCAGCAGCACCGCCGCAAGGTGCTCGACTACCTCGCGCTCGCCGAGGAGTCCGGCGCGAAGGCCATCACCGGCGGCGGCATCCCGGACCTGGCCGAGGGACTGCGCAACGGCTCGTGGATCGAACCGACGCTGTGGACCGGCCTCACCAACGCCGACCGCGTGGTGCGCGAGGAGGTCTTCGGCCCGGTCGCCGCGCTGATCCCGTTCGACGGCGAGGACGAGGCGATCGCGCTCGCCAACGACACCGACTACGGCCTGGCCGCGTCGGTGTGGACGAACGACCTGCGCCGCGGCCACCGCGTCGCCCAGGCGATGAACGTCGGCATGTCGTGGGTGAACACGTGGTTCCTGCGCGACCTGCGGTCCCCGTTCGGCGGCACGGGCCTGTCGGGCATCGGCCGCGAGGGCGGCGAGTCGTCCCTGCACTTCTACACCGAACCCACGAATGTGTGCGTGCAGCTGTGAACATCGCCGAGACCCTCCACGAAGCACAGACGACCGCGACCGAGATCCCGAACTTCGGTGACCTCACGGTCGAGGACGCGTACGAGGTCCAGCACGCCCTCATCACTCTGCGGGAACGCGCGGGCGAGACGGTCACCGGCGTGAAGCTCGGCTTCACCAGCGAGGCCAAGATGAAGCAGATGGGCGTGTCCGAGGTGATCGTCGGCAGGCTCACCAGCGGCATGGCGGGCCGGACGAGCGAGAACCTCATCCACCCCAAGGTCGAACCCGAGATCGCCTACCGGCTGGGCCGTGACGTCGACGGGTCCGCCCCGATCGAGGAGTGCGTCGACGCTGTCGCCGCCGCCATCGAGGTCATCGACTCCCGCTACCGGGACTTCAGGTTCACCTACACCGACGTGATCGCGGACAACACCTCCGCGGCCGGGTACGTCATCGGAGACTGGCAGCCCGTCACCGACGTGGGTGGCCGCGCGGTGCGGCTCACCTCGGGCACGGCGCACGTCGAAGGTTCCACCAGCGCGATCCTCGGCAACCCCGCGAACGCGTTGCGGGCGCTGGAAGAGGTGGCCCGGCGCCGGGGAATCCCGTTGAAGGCCGGGTACGTCGTGCTGGCGGGCGCCGCGACCGTCGCCCTGCCGCTCTCCGGGGACTACGTCGAGTGCTCGATCGACGGGCTCGCCCCCGTCTCGTTCGGAGGACGGACGCGATGACAGCGCGCACGGTCAGCGGACTCGCCCGCCCGCGCGGCCGGTTCCCGCACGTGAAGGTGTCCGGCGACCTGGTGTTCGTCTCCGGCACCAGCTCCCGCCGGCCAGACAACACGTTCGCGGGCGTCGAGGTCGACGAGCTCGGCACCACGAACCTCGACGTCCGCGCGCAGACCAAGGCCGTGATCGAGAACATCGCCGCGATCCTCGCCGAGGTCGGCTGCACGCTCGCCGACGTCACCCAGGTGACGACGTTCCTGGTGTCCATGAACGACTTCGGCGGCTACAACGAGGTCTACGCCTCGTTCTTCGACGAGAACGGCCCGGCCCGCACGACCGTCGCCGTCCACCAGTTGCCCCACCCGCACCTGCTGATCGAGATCCAGGCCATCGCCCGCCTGCCTGAGGAGAACCGATGACTCTGCCGCCCGTGATCAACTTCCTGGCCTGGATCGACGAGAACCGGCACCTGCTCAAGCCCCCGGTCGCGAACAAGACGATGTCCCTGGGCGACGACTTCATCGTGCAGATCGTCGGCGGCCCCAACAGCCGCACCGACTTCCACCACGAGCCCTACGAGGAGTGGTTCTTCCAGATCAAGGGCGACATGCACGTCAACGTCATGACGAAGGAGGGCCCGGAGACGGTGCACATCCGCGAGGGTGAGACGTGGTTGCTGCCCGGCAACACCCCGCACTCACCGCAGCGTCCCGACCCCGACTCGATCGGCCTCGTGATCGAACGCGTTCGTGAGGAGGGCCAGCTCGAGCGGTTCCAGTGGTACTGCCTGAGCTGCTCGAACCTGCTGCACGAGATCGAGCTCCAGGTGCGCGACATCGTGGCGGACCTGCCGCCGGTGTTCGAGAAGTTCTACGCCGACACTGACGCCCGCACGTGCTCCCACTGCGGCGCGCTGCACCCCGGCAAGGGCTGACCATGGGCATCATCGACGTCCACACGCACTACGTTCCGCGGTCCTGGCCGGCGCTTCCCGGGCAGGACGCGCCGTGGCTGCGGGTCGAGTCGGCGTCCGACGCCATGATCATGATGGGCACCCGCGAGTTCCGGCGCGTCCAGGCGAACTGCTGGGACGCGTCGCTGCGGCTCGCGGACATGGACGCCGACGGCGTGGACGCGCAGGTCGTCTCGCCCACGCCGGCGTTCTTCTCCTACGGCCTGCCCTCGGGTGAGGCCGCCGAGGTCGCGCGGATCTTCAACGACCTCGCGCTGGAAATCGTCGCACCCGCGCCGGACCGGCTGATCCCGTTCTGCCAGGTGCCGCTGCAGGACCCGGACGAGGCGTGCCGGGAGCTGGAACGCTGCGTGGCGGGCGGCCATCGCGGTGTCGAGATCGGCAACCACGTCGGCGACCTCGACCTGGACAGCGAGGGAGTGGTGACGTTCCTCCAGCACGCGGCCTCGCTGGACGTGCCGGTGTTCGTGCACCCGTGGGACATGGCGAGCACGCCGCGCAACGACCGGTGGATGGCGCAGTGGCTTACCGGCATGCCCGCCGAGACGCACCTGTCCGTGCTCGCGCTGATCCTCGGCGGGGTGTTCGACCGGATCGACTCGTCGCTGCGGATCTGCTTCGCGCACGGCGGCGGTTCGTTCGCGTTCTGGCTGGGGCGCACGGAGAACGCGTGGCACCAGCGGCACGACGTGATCGGCACGTCCGAGTTCCCGCCGTCGCACTACCTCGGCCGGTTCTACGTCGACTCGGTGGTGTTCGACGAACGCGCGTTGCGGCTGCTGGTCGAGACCGTCGGCGTCGACCGGGTCGTGGTCGGCAGCGACTACCCGTACCCGCTGGGGGAGCGGCCGGTCGGCTCGGTCGTGACGAAGAGCGCGTTCCTCGACGACGCGCAACGGTCGTTGATCTCGCGCGACAACGCACTGCGGTTCCTGGGTTAGCGACCGTCCATTTCGGACGCGATGTCGGCGAGGCACTCGATGAACGCCTCGGCGGACGGGCTCAGCGTGCGGGACGGCAAGGTCAGCCCCACGCTGTGCCCGACCTGGTCGAGCTGGACGTCGAGGCGCGTCAGCCGCTCGTCGTCGACCGTGATCAGACTCGGCAGCGCGGCGATGAAGTCGTTCTCCACCAGCAGTTCCCGCACGATCAGGAACGAGGTCGTCTCCACCCGGTTGACCGGCATCGCGATCTCGTGGCGGGCGAAGAACTGCTCCAGCTCGCGCCGCAGCACCGTCTCCGCGCCCGGCATGATCCACGGGTGCTTCGCGAGGTCCGCCGGCCCGACCTCCTTGCCCGCCAGCGGATGTGACGCCCGCACGACGAGGTGCACCGCCTCGTCGTAGAGCTTGCGCCGTTCGAGCTGCTCGTCCGACGGGGCCGTGAGCCGCCCGACGATCATGTCGACGCGCCCGGCCGCCAACTCCACGAGCAACGGCTCCGGCGCGGCCTCCCGCACGATCACCGTCAGGTTCGGGCGCTTGCGCTTCATCGCGGTGATGGCCCTGGGCAGCAACACGTTGGTGCCGGCCAGGTGCGTGCCCACGACGACGGTGCCGCGTTCGGCCTCCGCGAGTTCGACCAGGTGCCTGCCAGCCTCGTTGAGCTGGGCGAGCACGGCCCTGGCGTGCTCGCCGAACGCGGAGCCGTAGACGGTCGGGGTGATGCCGCGCGGGCCCCGGTCGAAGAGGGTGACGCCGAGGATCTCCTCCAGTTCGTGCAGGCCGCGGGTGACGACGGGCTGGGTGACGTGGAGGGCGGCCGCGGCACCCACGACGGTGCCCTGGCGGAGGAGCGCGTCCAGCAGCACGAGGTGGCGCAGCTTCAGCCTGCCGTCGAGCAGCCGGGGGGTTTTCATGATCCGACTTTACGCGCCTGAGGGGTGGTGGGCCGTCGCACGCGCCGGGGGTGGGGAGCTCGCTGGGGGTGGGGAGAAGGCCGGGGTGGGGTGGGGGTGGGGAACGGGCCGGGGGTGGGGAGTGCGCTGGGGGTGGGAGAGGGGCCGGGGTGAGGAGAAGGCGGAGGGGAGCGGGCGGAGGGGGAGCGAGGCGGGGTAGGAGCGAGGCGGAGTGGGAGTGAGGCGGGGTGGGAGTGAGACGGGTGGCGTGAGTGGAGGCGTGGTGTGCGTGGAGGGGTTGGGAGTGAGGCGGGGTTGGGAGTGAGGCGGGGTTGGGAGTGAGGCGGGGTTGGGAGTGAGGCGGGGTTGGGAGTGAGGCGGGGGTGGTGTGCGTGGCGGGGTGGGAGTGAGGCGGGGTGCGTGCGTGGAGGTGTGGCGTGCGTGGCGTGTGAGGCGGGGTGGTGTGTGTGGAGGGGTGGTGTGTGGCGGGGTGGGAGTGAGGCGGGGTGGCGTGTGGCGGCGCTGGTTCCCCGGTCCGCTTTTCGCTCCTCCGGTTGCCGCGATGCTGCCCATTCGCTTTTCGTTGCCCGGGCGGGGCCAAATCGATTTTGGAGCCTTCTTGGAGCTTTCTTGGTGTGCGCGGGCAGACTCCTGGATGTCCGAAGTTCACCGGAGGGAGGAGTTCTCATGCAGAAGCCCAAGGCTCAGATGAAGCGAATCACCATTCGCAAGGTCGGCCCGGTCCGCCTCACGGCGGCCGCCTGCTCGCAGTACAACGTCAAGCCGGCCTAAGGCGAGACGCGGATGCGCTGGGCTCGCGCGCTCAGCGCATCCGACTTCGCGGGGGAGGAACGTCGTGACCGAGTTCGATCTGGACCGGCCGGTGCCGTTGCACCCGCTGGTGTTCCTGGAGGACGGCGACGAGGTGACGATCGGGCGGGCCGACGTCGACTCGTACGGCATCTTCCCCGGTGAGGGAGCCGCACTCGTGCGGCGGCTGGTCGACGGCGACACCCCGCGCGAGGCGGCGGCGTGGTTCGAGCGCGAGTACGGGGAAGAGGTCGACGTCGAGGACGTCCTCGCGGGGCTGGAGGAGCTCGACCTCGTTCGCGGCACCGGCGAGGTGGCCGCCGAGAAGGCGCCGGTGCGGTTCAGCGATCTCGGCAGGGCGTTGTTCTCGCCGTTCGCTTGGGTCGTTTACGCGGCTTTGACGATCTGGGGACTCTCCGCGATGGTGTTCAACGCGGATTTGAGGCCCACCTATCACAACATCTTCTTCTCCGACTATTACATGGTCATTCAGGTCGGGCTGTTCCTCGCCGCGATTCCGCTGTTGTTCCTGCACGAGTCGTTCCACGCGCTCGCGGGTCGGCGGCTGGGTGTGCGATCACGGTTGCGAATAGGTCGGCGGCTCTACTTCATCGTGCTGGAGACCTCGCTCGACGGGCTCGTCGCGGTGCCGCGCAGGCAGCGTTATCTGCCCATCGTGGCCGGGCTGCTCGCGGACGTGCTCGGGATCGCCGCGTGCACCGTCGCCGCGGACCTGACCCGGCACCCGGACGGCTCGCTGTCGGGGCTCGGGCGGTTCCTGCTGGCCGTCGCGTTCGCCGCGCTGCTGCGGGTGATCTGGCAGTTCTTCCTGTACCTGCGCACGGACATCTACGTGCTGGTCAGCACCGTGCTCGGGTGCGTCGACCTGCACGGCGCAGCGTTGCAGATCTTCCGCAACCGGGTGCGCAGGCTCTTCGGCAGGCAGGAGACGGACGAGGACCTGCTGCACCCCGTCGACCGCAAGGTCGGGCGCTGGTACTCGTGGCTCGTCGTCGTCGGGTACACCGCGAGCCTCACGACGTTCGTGCTGGCAGGCGCCCCCGTGCTGTACCGGTTCGTCACCGGCGTCCTCGGGCGGCTCACGGGTGACGGCGTGCCGACGGCCCAGCTGCTCGACTCGATCGTCTTCGGCGCCGTGGCGCTCGCGCAGTGCGCGGTCCTCGGCTGGCTCATGGTCCGCGAACGGGTCAAGGCGCGCCGCGACCGTCGTCTGCACCACGTCATTCACTGAAAGGACGCACCATGGACAGCCGCTTCTGGATCCGCGCCGACCGGCGGCGCGACCGGGCCCACGCCCTCGCCGCACTGGAGCTGCCGCCGGTCTGGGCGGTCCTCGACGCCCACCGGCGGCTGCGCGGTCCGTACACGGCTGCCGGCGCGCTGTTCCGCCAGATCGCCGACGACCTGCTGGAACGCTGCCCGGAACTGGCCGAGCGGCACAACATCGAGCTGCTCACGACCACGCCGGAGCTCGCGGGACGGGTGCCGAGCGCGTGGCACACGCTCGAATGGGCGGTGCAGGACAGCGAACGCACCCGCTACTACTCCCGGCTGCACACCCGCAACATCGCGAACGGCCTGGCCGAGCTGCTGCGCGACTACCTCACCGCCCTCGACGGCGGGCCGCGCACGCTCGTGATCGAGAACGCGCACGAGGCCGACGCGTCCGACCAGGAGTTCATCGCCGTCCTGCTGCGGCGGAGCGACATCCCGGACCTGACCGTCGTCGTCGGCACGAGCCGCGAGCCGCTGGCGGACCCGCGCGGCGAGATCGACGTGTCGCTGGCGCAGACGATCGCCGCGCACGCGCAGGTCGTGGACGGTGAACCCGGGCAGGACGTGCCGCTGACCGGCGACCTCGCCCAGGCCTATGTGGACAGTGACGGCACGGACGACGACCCGCGGCTGCTCGCCGCCTACCTCGAACTCCCGGCCGAGGCGCGTGCGGCACTGCACGACGCACGCGCCGCGAAGCTCGCCGAGTCCGGCGACTTCTCGCTGCGGCTCGGCGCGATCCCGTTCCACCTGGAGCACGGCGGCGACCCCGCCGGAGCCGGCGCGCAGGCGTTGCGGGTCGCGCTGGACCACTGCCACAAGGTCGGGCTCTACCAGGCCGCCGCGGACCACGGCCTGCGCGGCCGGGCGGCGGCGGACCGCGAGACCGACCCGGACCTGTGGTGGCACCTCACCTTCCAGACCGGCATCGTGCTGGCCGCCGTCGGGCGGGCCGCCGAGGCCGAGACCCTCTACGTCGAGGGCCGTGCGGCCTCCACGGACGCGGGCACGCACCTGGAACTGGCCTACTCCACGGCCATGCTGCACGCCCGGCACTACTCCGAGGCCGAACGCGACTACGTGCGCGCACGGGCGTGGATGAACCTCGCCATCGCGATCGCCTCGCAGCTCACGGACCCGAAGAAGGAAGCCTTCCAGTCCGTCTTCACCCGCAACGGCCTCGCGCTGGTCGAGGTCCGCGAGCAGAAGCCGCAGGTGGCGCTCGACCTGGTCAACGAGGGGATGGCGCGGCTCGACCGCGACCTCGAACCGGACGAGCACGTGCTGCACCGGCTCGTGCTGCGCTACAACCGGGCGCAGGTCTACGGCGCGATGGGCAGGCTCGACGACGCGCTCGCCGACTACAGCTACGTGCTCGAACGCGACCCGAACTTCCCCGAGCACCACTTCAACGTGGGCAACGTGCTGCGCAAGCTCGGCCGCGACGAGGAGGCGATCGAGGCCTACCGCGAGGCGCTGCGGCTCTCGCCGCCGTTCCCCGAGGCGTACTACAACATCGGCGACGCACGGCTGGCGCTCGGTGACGTAGAGGGCGCGATGGCGGACTTCGGCTACGTCATCGAGCTCGACCCGAAGCACGTCGACGCGCGCATCAACCGGGCCGGGTACCTGCTGGCCAACGGCGACGTCGACGGGGCGTGGCGTGACGTCGCCGCCGCTCTCGAACTGGCGCCGGCCAACGCGCACCTGCTGTGCCTCAAGGGCCAGCTGCTGGTCGAGCAGGACGAGTACGCGGCTGCCTCCGAGGCGTTGGCGCAGGCCGTGCAGCGCAACGACAAGCTCGCCGAGGCGTGGGCCATCCGCGGCACGATCGCGGTGGCGTCCGGCGAGCTGACCGACGCGATCAGCTACCTGAGCCGGGCGTTGACGCTCGACGACAACCCGGAGGTCCGGTACAACCGCGCGATCGCGTACGAGGAGTCCGGCGAGCTCGCGGCCGCGATCCTCGACTACGACGCGGTGCTCGCGGTGACCGACGACGAGGACGCCCGCCAGCGCAGGGAACTCTGCGCCGCGGCGTCGGTCAGCTAGGGGAAACGCCGTGACAGCAACGGAGAACGTGGCCGCCGGGCTCCCGGTGGCCACGTTCACCGACGCCATGAGCCGGCTGGTCTCCGGCCTCGCCGTCGTCACGACGCGGCAGGGGAACGGCCGGCCGTGCGGACTGCTGGTGTCCTCGATCTGTTCGTACAGCGTGGATCCGCCGTCCGTGCTCGTGGTCGTCGATCACGCGTCACGGTGCTGCGAGCCGTTGACGCTCAGCGCGGAGTTCGGGGTGCACGTGCTCGGCAGCGCGCAGGAACGCACCGCGCGGACGTTCGCGAGCCGAGGTGCCGACAAGTTCGCCGACGTCGTGTGGGCGTGGGACGGGTCGGTGCCCCGGCTGTGCGCGGCGCCGATCTACCTGCGCTGCACCACTTCCGCCGTCATGGACCACGGTGACCACACCGTCCTGATCGGCGAGGTGACGCGGGCGGAGGTCCAGGAGGCCGAGCCGCTCGTCTTCTACCGCCGCCTCTTCGACTGGGGGCTAAGGAGAAACGGTGTGCGCCAGCTGTAGCCCGGTGAGCACCCGTTCGTGCCGGTGCTCCCGGTCGAACGGGTCCTCGCCGGTGAGGATCAGCTGGTGCATGGCCCGCAGCCGCGGCCCCGGTTCGATGCCGGCCTGAGTCGTCAGCAGCCGGTACGCCCGCGCGTACGCCGTCAACGCGTCCGCACGGCGTTCGGCCTGGCACAGCGCGAGCATCAGCTGCTCGTGGAAACCCTCCCACAACGGGTAGGTGCGGCACAGCTCCTCCAGGTCGAACACGGCCAGGTGCCCGTCGCCGTTGCAGAGCATGACGTCGAACCTGTTGCGCAGCAGTTCGAGGTACTCCTTCTTCAGCCGTGCGATGTCGTGCTCGAAGATGCCCGTCTCGCGCAGGTCCGCGAGCGGGGCGCCCCGCCACAACGCCAGTGCGGCACCGAACCGCTCCCGCGCGTGCCGGCAGTCGTTGGTGGCCATCGCCAGCTGTCCCTGCCGCGCCAGCTCGCGGAACCTGGTCACGTCCAGCTGATCCGGCTCCAGGCTGAGCACGTATCCCGAGGGACGGGTGTTGAGCATGGGGTGCGAGGTGCGCGAGTTCCAGCCAGGGGCGAGAACGCGCCGCACGGACGTGACGTAGCCGTGCAGCGCGGCGACCGCGGAACGGGGCGCGCCGCGCGTCCACAGCTGGTCCACGATGCGACTCGTCGGCACGAACTCGTTGGCGTGCAAGGCGAGCAGCGCCAGCAACGCGCGTTGCTTCAACGCCGTCGGGGTGCAGCGGCGGTTGCCCCGCGTCACCTCGAACGTGCCGAGGACCCGGAACTGCGGCGGTTCGTCTCCCGTTGTCACGCGTATCGCCGCCTCCCGGTATGTCCGACTCCGAGAGTGTTCACCAGGCGACCGTCCGTTAGGTAGTGCTCACCTGGAAACTGCCGGTCCGTCCTATGGCACACTCGGCCAGCTGATGGGGAGGCCGTCCGTCGGGCCGGGGATCCCGTTCCTGGCAAAGGAGATCCACGAGGAGCGCAGGCCGCGGCCGAGCCGATCCACGTCCTCCCAAGGCATGTCACCGAGCATCGGCGACCCCGCCCACGCCCGTGCGGACCCCAGCAGCAGTGGCAATTCGACGCAGTGCGTCGCCCCGTAGGCGGAACCGGCCGGGCGCCAGGCGTTGTAGTAGGTGAACACCCGCGCGCCGCGTTGCTCCATCCGGTGCGCGAAGCCGTCGTCCGCGAACACGCCGCCGTTCCGTTCGCCACCGAACGCCGTCATCTCGTCGGCGTTCCACCCGTGAACGATCTCGACACCGGTCAAGTCCTTTGGCTCCCACGGCGTGACGACGGGCCGGAACGCCATGGTCACTCCCGTGCGGCGCCGGGCGATCTCCGTCTGGGCGTGGACGATCTCCCTGGGAGAGGCGGAGAACAGCAGCCCGCGCAGCAGCCCGGCGAACTCGGTGCCCGTCTCGGCGGCCTCGTTGCGGGCCAACGCTTCGACGCCGTGCGGGAGGCTCTGCAGGACCGCGCGCCGGAACAGCCGTTCGGGGTGGTCGAGCAGCAGAAGGACGGACAGCGCGCCCGCCGACTGCCCGAACACCGTGACCTGCTCCGGGTCGCCGCCGAACCGGTCGATGTTGTCGCGCACCCACCGCAGCGCCTCGACCTGGTCGAGCAGCCCCAGGTTGCCGTCGCTCACGTCGTCCGCGACGAGGAAACCCAACGCGCCCAAACGGTAGTTGACGCTCACCACGACGACATCGCCCTCCGCGGACAGCGCCGAGCCGTCGTACCAGTCGAGCAGGCCCGCGCCGCTGCTGAACCCGCCACCGTGCAGCCACACCAGCACCGGGCGCCGGCCGCTGTCGCACGCGGGTGTCGAGATCGACAGGTTCAGGCAGTCCTCGCCCTGCGGCCGGTCGTCGAGCGGCGGTCCCATGACGGCTTCGAGTCTCGACCGCGGCTGCGGGCTGATCTGGCCGGACGACCGCTCCGAGCGGGCACGCGCGGGCATGCCGAAACGGGCGGCGGTGGCGTAGCGCAGGGGACCGGTTCGGACTGTCACCACCTCACCGTCCCGCCTCGCGCCATGCGCGGCAAATGCGGATTCTGGCAGCCGGTATAGCCGTGCGGGCATGGCGAGGGCGCTGATCGGTATTTGTGCGGCTGTGCGACCCAGGTCACGCTTTCGGCCAGCACACCCCGTCACCCCCGACCCCTGGCAGGCCACCATGAGTGAACGAGCCGCCACGTCGCAACGGAAGGTCGCGCTCGCGACACTCACCGGCGCGACGCTGGAGTGGTACGACTTCTTCTTGTACGGCACGGCTTCCGCGCTGATCTTCAACAAGCAGTTCTTCCCGTCGCTGTCGCCGGCGGCCGGCACGCTGGCCGCGTTCAGCACGTTCGCCGTCGGGTTCATCGCCCGCCCGCTCGGCGGACTGGTGTTCGGCCACTACGGCGACCGCATCGGCCGCAAGATGACACTCGTGGTGTCGTTGGTGCTGATGGGAATCGGCTCGACGCTGATCGGCGTGCTGCCCGGCTTCGCCACGATCGGCGTGTGGGCGCCGATCCTGCTGGTCGCGTTGCGCGTCGTGCAGGGCATCGGCCTCGGTGGCGAGAACGCGGGCGCGAACCTGATGGCCCTGGAACACGCGCCGTCCGACCAGCGCAACCGGTACGCGGGCTTCCCGCAGATGGGCACGCCCGCCGGTCTGGTGCTGGCCAACACGGTCTTCCTGATCACCAGCACGGTGATGCCCTCCGCGGCCTTCACGTCGTGGGGCTGGCGCGTCCCGTTCCTGCTCAGCGCCGCGCTGGTGGTGGTCGGCCTGGTCATCCGGATGCGGGTGACCGAGACCCCGTCGTTCGCGAAGGCGGTCGAACGCCGCGAGATCGTGGCCTTCCCGCTGAAGGAGGCGCTGTCGGTCGGCGCGGGCAAGCTGGTGCTGATCCTGGTGCTCAGCATCGCGAACTCGGCGGTCGCGTACCTGTTCCTGGTGTTCAGCCTTTCCTACGGCACCGCGCAACTCGGGCTGAACCGGCAGTTCCTGCTGATCACCGTGACGATCGCGGCCGCGCTGTGGTTCCTCACGATTCCTCTGTGGACGTCCATTGCGGACCGTCGCGGGCGGCGCGGCATGTTCCTGTGGGGCTCGGTGGCGCTGCTGGTGTGGGCGGCCGCGTTCTTCCCGTTGCTCAACACGAAGAGCACGGCCGTCATCGTCGTCGCGCTGGTCGGCATGGGCCTGATCATCCCGATCACCCACTGCGTGCAGGGGGCGATCGTCGCGGACACGTTCCCGGCCAACGTCCGCTACTCGGGCTCGTCGCTGCTGCTGCAGCTCGCGGCCCTGCTCGGCGGTGGCCTGGCGCCGCTCGTGTCCACGGCGATCCTGAACGAGACCGGTGCCACGACCGGGGTCAGCGCCTACATCACGGCGGTGTGCGCGCTGAGCCTGCTGGCCGCGGTGCTGGCGTTCCGGACGTCCCCGGTCCGCAGCGCTGCTCCCGTCGCCGCCTAGCGCAGGGCGGCCTCGATCGCCTCGGTGATCGAGGCGTCCTCGGGCTCGGTGCGCGGACGGAACCGGGCGAGCACCTGCCCGTCCCGCGAGACGAGGAACTTCTCGAAGTTCCACTGCACGTCACCGGCCGTGCCGTCGGCGTCGGCGTGCCTGGTCAGCTCCTGGTAGACCGGGTGCTGACCAGGTCCGTTGACCTCGATCTTCTCGAACAGCGGGAACGAGACCCCGTAGGTGGCGGAGCAGAACGTGGCGATCTCCTCGGACGTGCCCGGCTCCTGGCCCATGAACTGGTTGCACGGGAAGCCGACCACGGAGAAGCCCTCGGCCCCGTACTTCTCCTGCAGCCGCTCCAGGCCCGCGTACTGCGGGGTGAGGCCGCAGCGCGAGGCGACGTTGACGACGAGCGCGACCTTGCCCTTGAGCGCGCTCAGGTCGCCGGGCTCGCCCGCGAGGGTGTGGACCGGGATGTCGTAGATCTCCATGAGCTTGAACCTAGTTCATGGCATGGAGCCGTTACACAACCAGCACACAACGTGCACGTTGCGCGCGAGGTCCGGGGACATCGGTTCGGCACGCTCGGTGTCGTGGCTGGTAAATGGATCGTGATGGCGGCAGTGGTGCTCTTGGCGGGGTGTTCGGCGGGCGGTGCCGAGGTCGAGCGGACGGGCGGTGGCCCTGGCGGGGTGCCGAGTGGGCGCGGGGTGGCCGGGGACGGCAGCATTCCCGAGGGGCAGAGCATCTCGCTCGACGACGACCAGCACGCCGCGATCGCCAACCTCGACCCCGAACTGCTCGCCGCGGTGCGCAAGGCCGCGGCGGACGCGAAGAGCCGGGTTGAGTTCCGGGTGACGTCGGGCTGGCGCAGTCGCGAGTACCAGCAGCGGTTGCTGGACCAGGCGATCGACCTCTACCGCAGCGAGGAGGAGGCGTTGAGGTGGGTGCACCCGCCGGACAAGTCGGCGCACGTCACCGGCAAGGCCATCGACATCGGGCCGACCAACGCCGACGACTGGCTCATCCAGCACGGCTCCGACTACGGGCTCTGCCAGGCCTACGCCAACGAGATGTGGCACTTCGAGCTGCTCACGATGCCGGGTGGCCAGTGCCCGCAGCCGCAGAGCAACGCGGGCTAACGCCCGTGGATCACGGCCAGCGCGTGCTCGCGGGCCGGGGCGCTCAGGGTCGTGTTGAGCTGCTCGAACAACGCCTCCGCCGTCACGCCGTTCCACCCCGGCGGCAGCAGCGACAGGGGCAGGCCCGGGTCGCTGTACGGCAGGCGGCGCCACGCGGTCAGCATCGGCACGTACGCCTGGAACGCCTGCTCCGGCGTGGTGGCGCCGGCGTCGAGGAACGGGCGGTGCCGCCGCAGGAAGTCCGCGTACAGGTCCGCGAGCTCGTCGAGGTCCCACCAGGCGCGCACCTTCGAGCGCAGGTCGCCGAACGCGAAGTGCTGCCCGGTGAAGATGTCGACGTACTCCGCGAGGCCCCGGCGTTCGAGCGTGCGGCGGGTCTCGGTGGCGAGGTTGCCGGGCGCCACCCACACGCCGGGCGCCGTGGTGCCGAAGCCGAGCTGGGTCAGGCTGGTGCGCAGGGCGTGCCGCTTGTCGCGTTCGGACTCCGGCACCGAGAACACCACGACCAGCCAGCCGTCGTCGGCGGTGGCGCGGCGGCGTTCGAAGATGCGCGTGTCGCCCTCGGCCAGCGTCTCCAGCGTGGGTTCGGCCAGCACGTACCCGGCGGCGCCGTCCCGACGTTCGGCCACCACGACACCACGGCGCTTCAAGCGCGAGATCGACGAGCGGACCGCCTGGCCCTCGACGCCCAGGTCGGCCATGAGCTGCACGACCGACGCCACGGAGAGCCAGTTGTGCTCCGTGCGCGCGTAGAGGCCGAAGATCGTGATGATGAGCGGTCCCAGCCGGTCGCGTCCGGCGGGAGCCGCGGCTTCCACGGTCATGTCCGCGACGTTCAGCGCTCTCCTCCTTGATCGGCTGGGAGCTTAACGCCAGGGCTCGCGAGGTCGGTCAGCGTCACGGTGTTGCGCAGCTCGCCGAGCCCGCTGACCCGCGTCACGACCACGTCGCCGTCCCGCAGGAAGATCTGCGGCTCACGCGCGTTGCCGACCCCGCTCGGGGTGCCGGTCAGGATCACGTCGCCGGCGCGCAGCGTCATGCCCTCGCTCAGCTCGGCGATGATCTGCGCGAACGTGAACGCCATCTGCGCGCTCGACGCGTCCTGCAACCGCACGCCGTTGACCTCGCACCGCACCCGCAACGCCGCGAGGTCGGCGATCTCGTCGAGGGTGGTCAGCCACGGGCCGAGCGGCATGGTGGCGTCGAGGCTCTTGCCCTTGAGCCACTGGCCGCCGTGCGCGCGTTGCAGGTCGCGCTGCGAGACGTCGTTGGCGACGAGGAACCCGAAGACGTGGTCGAGCGCCTTCTCCTCGGGGATCGAACGGCCGTCCAGGCCGATGACCATCGCGATCTCCGCCTCGTAGTCCCACTTCTGGGACACCGACGGGTCGAACGCGATCGGGTCGAACGGACCGATCACGGTGTCCGGGCCCTTGGTGAAGAAGGTCGGCCGCAGCGGGCGGGACACCGGGTCCTGGCCCTCGCGCTTGCCGGCCGACTCCTCGAAGTGGTCCCAGTAGTTCCAGCCGGTGCACAGGACGTCGCGGTTGAAGCGGTGCAACGGCGACAACAGGCCGTCGAGCGGCACGACCTCGCCGGTGAGCTCGACGGGCGCGCCGCGCACGACGTCGTCCACCGTGACCGACAACAACGAGACGATGCGTTCCGTCTCGTCGACGACACCCGCACGGCGCACACCGCCGACGGACACGGACGCGAGCTTCACCCGAGCACCTCCGATATGGCGTTCACATTGCGTCGATCATGAAAGCGCTATCGATTCAGTTCGGCCTGACCAGCCGCTCTTCCGGGATGACCGCGACGCCGAGGATCTCGATGAGCGCCTCCGGCTGCCACAGCGCGGTGCAGCCGATGCCGGCCATGGCCGGGTAGACGGGTCCGGCGAGCTCGCGCCACACCTTGCCGATCTCCTTGCCGTGCGCCTGGTAGTCCGGGATGTCGGTGAGGTAGATCGTGATGCTGACCAGGTCTTCCGGCTCGCCGCCCACCGCGCGCAACGTCGTCAGGACGTTGCCGAACGCCTGGCGGAACTGCTCGACGATGCCGCCCGGAACGATCTTCATGTCCGCGTCCAGCGCGGTCTGGCCGCCCAGGTGCAGCGTGGTGCCGGACAGGGTGCCGTGGGAGTAGCCGCTCGGTGCCGGAAGGCTCGCCGGGTTCACTGCCAAAGGCTTCATGAGTATTGACACTATCTGACGGTCGTGAAGAATACGAGATATGGAGCCCGACTTGAGCAAGTACCAGCTCGAAGGCGACAACTCGATGTACCGGCTGCCCAGTGGTCTGGTCGCGCCGGTCGTGACGCGGGGAGGTGCCGAGAACCCGGACACGGCGAACTCCGGTGGCGCGATCCGCATTTCGGGCGTGAGCATCCAGCACACCCCGGCCACCAGGTTGTGGTTCGGCAAGGTCACGAACGAACCCGGCTACCGCTCCGTCACCCACCACCACGGCGAGGCGGAGACCGGCGGGTACGTGCTGTCCGGGCGGGCGCGGATCTACTTCGGCGAGAAGTTCGAGGACTACCTCGACATGGCGGAGGGCGACTGGGTGTTCGTGCCGCCGTTCATGCCGCACATCGAGTGCAACCTCGACCGCAACAACCCGCTGACGTGGATGACCACGCGGACGCCGGAGAACATCGTCGTGAACCTCGACGACGTGCCGGACGAGGACCTGCGCGACTGGCTGACCCGATGACGACCTCCGCGATCTTCACCGACGCCGTCACGCTGGAGAAGGCCGAGGCCGAGCACTTCGACCTCGCCTTCACGGCCGTCACCCAGCCCTGCCCGTGGCCCAAGGCGTACGGCGGCGACCTGGTCGCGGCCGCCGCGGCCGCCGCCATGCGGTCGGTGACCGACGGCAAGACGCTGCACTCGATGCACAGCTACTTCCTGCGCCCCGCCGACATCGGCGCCCAGGTGCGGTACGAGGTCGAGCTGCTGCGCGACGGCCGCGGCTACAGCACGCGGCAGGTCCGCGGCTACCAGAACGGCAAGCCCCTCTACGTCTGCCTCGCGAACTTCGCGGCGGGCGAGCCGGGCGGGACGTTCCAAGTCGAGTTCACCGACGACCTGCCCGCACCCGAGGAGCTGCCGGGCTCGGCCGACTACCTCGCCGATCGCGCCGGCGGCACGATGACCGAGGAGTCCAAGGCGTACTGGGCCGGTGGCCGCAGCTTCGACATGCGGCACGTGCCCGGCCCGGTCTACCTGGCCGTCGAGGGCGAGAAGGTGCCGCACCAGGCCGTGTGGATCAGGCCGTTCGACCCGCTGCGGCCCGTCGACGGACTGACCGACGCCCAGCGCGACCTCGCCGCCCTGGCCTACGTCTGCGACTACACGATCCTCGAGCCGGTGCTGCGGGTGCTCGACCTGCCCTGGGCACAGCCGGGACTCGTCACCGCGAGCCTCGACCACGCCATGTGGTTCCACCGCCAGGGCCGCGTCGACGACTGGCTGCTCTACGTGCAGGAGGCCGTCGCCGCCGATCAGGGACGGGGACTCGGCTACGGCCGCTTCTTCACCCGCGATCACCAGCACCTCGCCACCGTTGCCCAGGAGGGCATGATCCGCGCTTCCTGACCCGCCGCCCGCGGAAGGACTTCTCGACCATGGACACCTTCGCCCGCGACCACCTCCCTCCGTCGGCGTTGTGGCCGACGATCGAGTTCACGACGCCGGAGCTGACCTACCCCGACCGCCTCAACGCCGCCGTCGAGCTGATCGACGTCCCGGTGGTGGCGTTCGGCCCCGACCGTCCCGCGCTGCGCACCCCGGCGGGTGAGGTGTGGACGTACGGTGAGTTGCGGACCCGCGCCAACCAGGTCGCGGAGGTGCTCACCGAGGACCTCGGACTCGTTGCGGGACAACGGGTCCTGCTGCGGTCGCCGAACAACCCGTGGACCGCGGCCGCGTGGCTCGGCGTCCTGAAGGCGGGCGGTGTCGTGGTGACGACCATGGCCGCGCTCAGGACCCGCGAGCTCACCCCGATCGTCGAACGCACCCGGCCGTCCATCGCGCTCGTCGACCCCAGGTTCGCCGAGGACGTCCAGAACTTCCCGGACCTGCGGGTGATGACGTACGACGACCTCGCGACGCGCACGCGGACCAAGCCGGGGGAGTTCGTCGCCGTCGACACCGCGGCGGACGACGTCGCGTTGCTGGCGCCCACGTCCGGCAGCACCGGCGCACCCAAGATCACCGTGCACTTCCACCGCGACGTGCTGTCGATCGACAACACCTTCGGCCGGCACGTGCTGCGGCTCACCGAGGACGACCTCGTCGCCTGCACCGCGCCGTTCGCGTTCACGTTCGGCCTGGGCATGCTGCTCGTCTTCCCGCTCAGAGCCGGCGCCTGCGCGCTGCTGACCGAGGCCGCCACCCCGGCCCAGGTAGCGGATTTCGTGCAGCAGCAAGGAGTCACGGTCCTGGCGACCGCTCCCACGGCGTACAAGGCGATCCTGCGCGACGGCCTGGAGCACAAGCTCGCCGGGCTGCGCGGCGCCGTGTCGGCGGGGGAGCACATCCCGCGGGAGACCTGGCAACGCCTGCACGACTCGCTGGGGCTGAAGGTGATCGACGGCATCGGCGCCACGGAGCTGTTGCACATCTTCATCTCCGCCGCCGGCGACGACATCCGGCCCGGCTCCACCGGCAAGCCCGTCCCCGGCTACCGAGCGACCGTGCTCGGCGTCGACGGCGAGGAGCTCGGACCGGGCGAACCCGGACGGCTCGGCGTCATCGGCCCGGTCGGCTGCCGCTACCTCGACGACCCGCGGCAGAAGGACTACGTGGTGAGCGGCTGGAACGTCACCGGTGACGTCTTCCACCGCGACGAGGACGGCTACTTCCACTACCACGCCCGCAGCGACCACATGATCGTCTCCTCCGGCTACAACATCGGCGGCCCCGAGGTCGAGGAGGCCATCGACGCGCACCCGGACGTGCTGGAGTCGGCCGTCATCGCCAAGCCCGACGACGAACGCGGCTCGGTCGTGTGCGCGTTCGTGGTGCTGCGCGAGGGAGTCACGGCCGACGACGCGAAGGCGCGCGAGATCCAGGACCACGTGAAGCGGACCATCGCGCCGTACAAGTACCCGCGCGAGGTGCGGTTCCGGACCTCGTTGCCCCGCAACGCGAGCGGCAAGCTCCAGCGCTTCGCCCTGCGCAAGATCGTCGAGGACGAGGTGTCCGCATGAAGATCGCAGTCGTCGGTGGTGGCCCCGGTGGGCTCTACCTCGCCGCGTTGATGAAGCAGCTCGACCCGGCGCACGTCGTCACGGTCTGGGAACGCGAGGCGCCGGACGTCACGTTCGGCTTCGGCGTGGTGTTCTCGGACGAGACGCTGGGCGGGATCGAGAACGCCGACCCGGAGTTCGCCGACGCCATGGCCCGCCGGTTCGCGCGGTGGACGGACATCGACATCCACTACCGCGGCGAGACGCACACCGTGGGCGGGCAGGGGTTCGCCGCGATGAGCCGCAAGGAGCTGCTGCACCTTCTCCAGCGGCGGTGTCTCGCGCTCGGCGTGGACGTGCGGTTCTCGACCCCCGCGCCCGCCGTCGAGGACCTGCGCGCCTCGCACGACCTCGTCGTCGGCGCGGACGGCGTCAACTCGCAGGTGCGCCAGGCGTTCCAGGACGTCTTCCGCTCCACTGTGGACCGCAGGCGCAACAAGTACATGTGGCTCGGCACCGACCTGGTCTTCGAGGCGTTCCAGTTCTACATCAAGGACACGCCGTGGGGGACCGTGCAGGTCCACGGCTACCCCTACTCGGACAACGGGTCCACGTTCATCGTCGAGATGCACGAGGACGTGTGGCGGCGCGCCGGGTTCGACACCGGCGAGGAGTTCGCGCCCGGTGTCTCCGACGAGCGTGCCGTCGACCGGATCCGCGAGCTGTTCGCGAAAGAGCTCGACGGCCACGAGGTGCACGCGAACAACTCGAAGTGGCTTAGCTTCACGACCGTCCGCAACGCGCAGTGGCACGACGGCAATCTCGTGCTCGTGGGCGATGCCGCGCACACCGCGCACTTCTCGATCGGCTCCGGCACCAAGCTCGCGATGGAGGACTCGCTCGCCCTCGCCGCGTGCCTGCACGAACACGCCGACGTCGAAACCGCCCTCACCGCCTATGAAACCGAACGGCGACCCGTCGTGGAGTCCACGCAGCGCGCCGCCCAGGCGTCGCTGGAATGGTTCGAGAACATCGGCATGTATACCGAGCAGGAGCCGACCCGCTTCTGCTTCAACCTGCTCACCCGCTCGCGCCGGATCACCTACGACAACCTCCGCACCCGTGACGCCGAGTTCGCCGACCGGGTCGACGCCGAGTTCGCCGCCTCGCAGGGACTCGCTTCCGTTGCCCCGGCGATGTTCCAGCCGTTCACGCTCGGGCAGCTGGAGCTCAAGAACCGCGTGATCGTCTCGGCGATGGACATGTACTCGGCGGACGACGGCGTGCCCGGCGACTTCCACCTCGTGCACCTGGGCTCGAAGGCGATGGGCGGCGCCGGACTCGTGATGACCGAGATGGTCTGCGTCTCGCCGGAGGGCCGGATCACGCCGGGCTGCACCGGCCTGTGGAACGACGAGCAGCGCGACTCGTGGGCGCGGATCGTCCGGTTCGCGCACGACCGCGGCACTGCCCGGATAGGCCTGCAACTCGGCCACTCCGGCCGCAAGGGCTCCACCCGGCTGATGTGGGAGGGCATGGACGACCCGCTGCCGGAGGGCGGCTGGGAGGTCTGCGGCCCGTCCCCGCTGCCGTACGGTCCCACCTCCGCCGTGCCGGCCGAGGTCACCCGCGGGGACCTGGACCGGATCACCGGCGAGTTCGTCGCGGCCGCCCGCAGGGGTGCGGAGGCGGGCTTCGACCTGCTCGAACTGCACTGCGCGCACGGCTACCTGCTGTCGTCGTTCCTCTCACCGGTCGCGAACCAGCGCACGGACGAGTACGGCGGCTCGCTGGAGAACCGGCTGCGGTACCCGTTGGAGGTGTTCGACGCCGTCCGCGCGGTGTGGCCCGCCGAGCGGCCGATGATCGTGCGCATCTCCGCGACCGACTGGGTCGACGGCGGCAACACCGAACACGACGCGGTGGAGATCGCCCGCGCGTTCGTCGCCCACGGAGCCAATGCGATCGACGTGTCCAGCGGCCAGGTCACCGCCGCCGAACGTCCCGCGTACGGGCGCAGCTACCAGACCCCGTTCGCCGACCGGATCAGGCACGAGGTCACCGGCGCGGCCGTGATCGCGGTGGGCGCGATCGCCTCGTACGACGACGTGAACTCGATCCTGCTGGCGGGCCGCGCGGACCTGTGCGCGATCGGCCGCACGCACCTCTACGACCCGCACTGGACCCTGCACGCGGCCGCCGAACAGGGTTACCAGGCCGAGTGGCCGGTCCAGTTCCGGGCGGGCAGCCGCAAGCCGCCCTCTGCCCGCACGGACGCCATCAGGCCGCGGTTGTCGTTGCTGCGGGCCGGCCCGCCGGACCGCGCCGTCCATCTCAGGTGGACTCCGCACCGCGAACATTCGGTCCTCGGATAGGCACTTCGGCGGCGTTCAGGTGAAACTTCATTCGACTATGAATTGGAATCCGTTGCGAGGTCGCATGTTCCGCTCCCGCGCGTTGGTCTGATGGGGCAGACATCCCACGCACGCGGGTGAGCGGGTGTTCGCGCACGAGCGGCGTCCCTAGCGTCTGCGGTCTGTTCCCGAACCGCCGCTGAAGGGAGTCCGCTCGTGCGAAGACGTTTGCCGGCAGTGCTGCTTGCCTGCGTGCTCGCCGGCGGCACGCTGACCGCCGCAGTGCCCGTGGCCGCCCAGCCACCCGCTTCCACGCTCACCAAGTCCGTGCAGGGCGTGTCCGACCCCGCCGCGCACGGCGCCACCGCCTCCTGGGTGGTGTCCTACGACAACGCGGCCAACGGTGCCGCGACCATCACCGACCCCATCGGCGCCGGCCAGTCGCTGCTGGCCGGGTCGTTGCAGGTCCCGCCGGGCTGGACCGGCACGGAGGGCAACCCGGTCACCGCCACGCACCCGAACGTGCGCAACGGCGGCAAGGCCCTCGGGAACGTGCTCACCCCGCCGGTGCGGGCCAGCGCGAGCCCCACCGGCGGTGACGGGTTCATCCCGATCCTGCACCGCACGCCCGAAGGCCGGTTGCAGGCCTGGAACGTCTACCACCACCTGGGGCTCGCCAACCCGAAGCTGGTGTGCACCGACGTCTCGACCAGCTCGCTGTGCGCGGGCGGGCCGTGGCCGAAGCCGCTCAACACGACGCCCGGCCCGTTCGGCGCCGGGAACACCGGGGACATCGCGAGCCCGCTCACCCCGCAGTACGTCCGCGACACCGGGAATCCCGCCCGCGTGTACTACTCGGCCGTGACGGCGTCCTCGATCGGTGTCGGCTGCCTCGACCTCGCCGCTCCCGGAAACTGCGGCTACTGGCCGTTGATGAACCGCGGTGGACAGACGTTCGAGATGGCCGGGCTCGCCCAGATCGGCGGGAACCTCTACGGCGTCGCGAACTCGGGCCAGGTGCTGTGCTGGACGCCCGCGACGCAGACCGCGTGCGGTGGCCAGCCCTACGCGCCGATCGTGCCGTTCACCAACCACGGCGGCTACTACCTCGGCGCGCTCGCCGTCGCCGGAGGCAAGCTGTTCGCGTCGTCGTCGCTGGCCGTCAACGCCGGTACGCCGATGATGGGCTGCTTCGACCCCGGCACCGCGGACAGGTGCGCGGGCTGGCCGGCACCGAAACAGCTCGCTCCCGCCGGCAACTACTCCTACAACGCGTTCACCGCCTACAGCACGACGGGCCAGGAGACCGGAGCGTGTGCGAGCACGGCCGGTGCCACGAACGTGACCACGTGCTTCGCGATCGACGGGTCGCCGCTGCCCAACGGCTTCACCGCGCTGGAGAGCAACACGTGGGTGTTCACGCCGGAGGTCGTCCGCACCGGTGACCGCGTGCGCAGCTACTTCGGCATCTGGAGCGGCCCGTACGTCGGCGCGACCCTGTGCCACGACTGGAGCACCGGCACCGCGTGCGCCGGGGTGCCGTCGCGCATCTACCACCCCGGCGTCAACGGCGGGAACACGAGGGACTACGGCTACGCCTACGACGCGCCCACCGGTTGCCTGATCGGGCTCGGTGACGCCGGCGTGCTGTTCTCCATGGATCCTGACACGGGAGCGTCGCCATGCGTGCGCAGTGGCGCTTCCGTGTCGCTCAACCCCTCGCAGTTCTACTGCGACGGCAAGCAACACGCGACGAGCTACACGAAGGCGCGGCTCGTCGGGGTGACCCCGGCGAACGTGAACTTCGGCGCGTCGAGCGTGCGGGCGACGGACGGCGGCGGCAATCCCGTTGCCGTGCCGGGGTTCGCGCCGGACGGCACGGTCGACCTGACCGGCGTCACCGCTTCTCCGCTGACCGTCACGGCCTCGCTGGTGCTGAACAACGCGGCGGACTTCGGCAACGGCAACCAGCCGTCGCTGTCCGTCGAGTTCGGCGGGGACGCGCCGCAGGTGTGCTTCCGCACCACGATCGCCGCGGACTGCGCGGTCACGTCCGTCGCGAACACCGCCGGCGGTACCGACGGGACGGGCGCGTTCTCGTCCAACACGGTGACGCGACAGGTCGCACCGGGTGCGGCGTGCCTGCCGAACGTGGTGGTGAACAAGGAGATCTGCGGTTCGTACACGCCGTCGCACTGCAAGGCGGGCGGCGCCGGGCCGTGGCTCAAGCAGGCGCCGGTCGGTGTGCTGGGCCTGCTGAACGCCACCGCGTACTGGCGGGTGACCGTGACGAACAACGGGCCGATCCCGGTCGTCGACGCGCACGTGGTCGACGACGTGGAACCGGCCTGCCAGACCGGGCCGTTCACGTTGCAGCCCGGTGAGTCCAAAGTGGTGCACTGCTCGACCTACGCGTTGCTGTCGCTCTTCCCCTTGACCAACAAGGCGAAGGCGAAGTACACGCCGGTCAACGGTGCGCGGCTGTACACCGACTGGTCGTCCGCGAAGGCCTGCTCACTGCTCTGCGCGCTGAGCTGAGCAGGGGTGGAGGAGCATCAGCCGTACTCGGCCAGGTAGGTCAGGACGGCGAGAACCCTGCGGTGCTCCTCCACGTTCGCGGCCAGGCCCAGCTTGGCCATGATGCTGCCGACGTGGGTCTCGACCGTGCGCCCGGTGAGCCAGAGCCGTTTGGCGATGGCCACGTTCGTGCACCCCTCGGCCATCAGTCCGAGCACCTCGCGTTCGCGCGGGGTGAGCGCCCCGGTGGTGGGCCGTCCGAGCAGCCGGCCCACCACCTCGGGGTCGAGGGCGGAACCGCCCGCCGCGACGCGCGTGATCGACTCCAGGAACTCGTCGACGTCGAGCACGCGGTCCTTGAGCAGGTAGCCGAACCCGCCCTGGCTGACCAGCTCCACCGAGTGCTTCGTCTCGATGTGCTGCGACAGCAGGACGATCGCCACCTCCGGCTGGGCCTCGCGGATCTTCCTGGCGGCCTTGGCGCCGTCGTCCTTGAGCTCCGGCGGCATCCGGACGTCCACAACGGCCAGATCCGGGTTCTCACTCGCCACGACCTCGACCAGGGTCTCGGCGTCGGCGGCCTTGCCCACGACGTCGTGGCCCGCGTGGGTGAGCAGGCTCGCGAGGCCCTCCCGGAACAGCGCCGAGTCCTCGCCGATCACGATGCGCACGGCAGCACCGCCTGGATGGTCGTGCCGGTGCCGGGCCGGCTGCGGAGTCTCAGCTTCCCGCCGATCGCGGCCACCCGGTCGGCCAGTCCGGCGAGCCCGGAACCCCGGTGCGGATCGGCTCCGCCGCGGCCGTCGTCCTCGATGGACACGTTGACCTCGTCGGCCTGCTGCGTGACGCGGACGGTGATGGTGCTCGCCCTGGCGTGCTTGGCGGCGTTGGTGATGGCTTCGGCGGCGACGAAGTAGGCGGTGATCGCGACGTCGTCGGCCAGGTCGCCCGCCGTGATCTCCAGCGCCACCGGCACCGGCAGCTTGTGGGTGAGGGCCTGCAACGCGGCGTGCAGGCCGTCGTCGAGGCTCGTCGGTCTGAGGCCGTGCGCGATCTGCCTCAGCTCGGCGATCGCGGTGGCCAGTTCGGCGACGCCCTGGTCGAGCAGCGCGTGCACGTCGACCTCGCCGGTGGGCAGCTGCCGCTGCGCGAGCCGCATGGCCATGCCGAGCGACACCAGCCGTTGCTGCGCGCCGTCGTGCAGGTCGCGTTCGAGCCGGTGCCGTTCGGCGTCCCCCGCCTGCACGATCCTGGCCCGGCTCGCCTCGACCTCGCGCAGCGCGGCCGCCAGTTCACCGCGCAGCCGGGCGACCTCGACGAGGTTCGCGGCCTTCTCGGCGACGGGTTTGAGCGCCGTGGTGTCGCCGGCCGCCAGGACGCCGATCTGTGTGCCTCCCAACGTGATCGGCACGAGCCCGGTGTCGGTGACCGGCTCGCCGCGCGCGTCCACGAAGCCGGTGGTGTTGGGGAGCAGCAGACCCACCCGGAGCGTCGGGTCGCGCAGTGCTTCCCTGAGGGTCGCTTCGAGCTCTTCCGGTTGTGCCGCTTGGGTGTGCACGCGCTGCTGCAGGTCCTCGACCGCCTGGAGCGCTGCCCTGGTGCGCGGGAACAGCCTGCGGTCCACTGCTTTCTGGAGGTGCCTGCGGGCAGGGGTGAGCAGCACGGCGCACACGGCGGTGGCACCGGCCGCGGCGACGGGGGAGTCCCGCCCGGCGAAGAGCCCGAGCGTCAGCGCCGCCAGCCCGTACGCGCCGACCAGCACCAGCAGGACGATCGTGTAGCTGATGGTGTCGGCCAGCACGCGGTCGACGTCGTAGAGGTCGTGCCGCAGCATGGCCACGCCGACCGAGCAGAACAGCGCGACGATCGTGACGACGCCGAACACCGTCGCCACCACACCGCTGCGCCCGGTCACGACGATCTCGGCCAGGCACACCACCGGGTACGCCGTCACCGCCAGCCCGGCGAACGCGAGCCACTTGAGCTGAGCCCTGACCACGCCCTCCGACGTCCGGAACCGCGCGACGAGGGAGACACCGGCCGCGATCACCGCGAGGATCAGGCCGATGTTCACGACGTAGCTGAGGACGTTGGCCGCGTCCGGCACCTCGCCCCACGGCTTGGCCAGGTCCTGCACGGGTTCGGTGAACGGCTCCTGCGGCATGGTGCCGAACGCCTGCTGTGCCAGGGCGAGCACGACGATCGCGGGCGGCAGGGCCCTCCAGCGGCCGGGCAGGGTGCCGTTGGGGAAGTGCAGCAACAGCAACGCGACGGCGGCCGGCAGCCACCAGCCGCTCTCGTTCAGCACCGCCACGACGCGCGGGTCGAGAGGCACGGCGTCCGGGTCGTCGAGCCAGGTGCGGTAGTAGACGTCGCGGGTGGCCAGGAAGACCACGATCGCGCCGATCCACGCCAGGAGCGGGCCGACGGGGTTGGCCGGGACGCGGTGCGAGATCGTCACGCCCAGGGCCGCCATCGCGAGGCCGAGAGTGGCGAAGCCGGCGAACGCCAGGGGGTTGCCCGGGGTGTGGAGGAGCAGCCAGGTCCCGCCTGCCGTCATCACGACGGCGGCGCTCAGGAGAGCCCATCCGGCGGGTCGCTGCCACCTCATCGGGCCAGGGTAAGGCCGGTGTCGGCGGATGGCCTCCGTGCCGGCACGGAGATGCTGCCAAGGGGCCGCACCGATGTGGGCGGCGGGGGTCTGGGGCTTGGCTGAAGCCACGAAAAGCGGAGCGGTGCCGGAAAGGCGGCCGGTCACCTCGCTACCGCCCACCCGGCCGATCCCGTGAAAGGAAAGCCATGTCCATCGACACCTCGGCACCCACCACCTCCGAGACCTCCACCCGCAGCCGGATGGCCGTGCTCGCGGCCGTCCTGGCCATCACGTCGGTCGCCGCGGTCGCCGGCGGCCTGCTCTGGCCCGAACCGGCGGCGGGCGGCGAGACCTACGCGTACACCGACATCGCGGCCGGCCGCGAACTCTGGTGGACCCTGCTCACCGGCCTCGCCGCCCTGCAGGTCCTCAACATCCCGCTCCAAGCTCTCGCGACCATGTTCCTGGTGCGCCACCGCGGCAGCGGCTGGGCGACCTGGGGCGGCGCGCTCATGTGGACAGGCGGCGGACTGCAGGGCGCGGCCGTGGCGGGCTGGGCGGCGGCGTACTTCTACCCGACCGACCCCGCCGTCGACCGCGCCGCGGGCACCGCCGTCGTCGACGCGGCCAACAACGATCCGCACCTGTTCGCGTTGATGGTCCCCGGTGCGGCGATGGTGTTGCTGGGCACCGTTCTCCAGTGCGTCGGCCTGTTCCGCTCGCACGCCGTCCCGAAGTGGGTGCCGGTGCTGCTGCTGTTCGTCGTGGCGTCGTTCGTGGTCCCCGGCAACGGAGTCGCGGGCCTGCTGACCAGCGTTCCGATGGCCGCGGGCGCGATCGGCCTCGGCTACTGCGCCTGGCGCGTCACGTCCGGGCCCGCGCAGACCCAGCGGTGACAGGGGTGCGGGTGAACGCCCACGCCACCAGCGCCACCGCCGCGGCCGCGAGCCCTGCTGTGCCGGTGAACCCCAGGATCACCAGCACGACGGCGAACGCGACGGCGGCGGCCACGCGCACCCCGCCCGACAGCACCCGCCACGCCGAGGCCGTGCACCCCAGGTACACCACCAGGAACATCGTGCTCGGCACGGCGACCAGCGCGTCGAGGTCCAGCACTCCGGCGCCGAACAGGCTGATCAACACGCCGCTGGAGGTGAGGATCGCGGCGTTCAGCCAGCGCGGCGGGGTGTCGAGGTCCAGCGAGTCCCTCGTGAGCGACCGGGCCAGCGTCGCGGCCCCGGACACGTAGGCGTTGACCGTCCCGATGGTGAGGACGACGGCGGAGACGGCCGCCAGCAGCAGCCCGGCCGGGCCGACCGCGAGGACGAGCAGCTTCGCGACGGGCGTGGAACCGCCGCCGTCCGGGCCGAGCGCCCCGATCGTGACGGCCGCGAGCGCCAGGTAGAGCACGCTGGTGACGACGAGCGTGATCGTGACGATCCGCGGCAGCTGGCGGCGCGGATCGGTCAGCCTGGCGGTGAGCGGCGCGGCCGCCTCCCAGCCCACGAACGCGAGCATCAACGGCGCCGCGGCCGTCCCGACCGCCGTCCAGCCGTGCGGGGCGAACGGCGTCCAGTTGCCGGCGTCGGACGACAGCGCCCCGCCGATGACGCTGAGCGTCACCACGCCCAGCAACAGCAGCACGAGTCCTGATTGGACGGTCGACGACGTGCGCAGGCCGCGCGAGGTGATCAGCAGCACCGCCGCGGTGATCCCCACGGCGACCACGCACGCCGTCACCCGGCCCGACCCGGTGAGCTCGGCGACGTAGCTCGCGCCGATCATGCTCACGATCGGCGTGCCGGTGATGATCCCGGCGAGGAACGTCCACGAGGTCGTGGCCGCGGTGCGGGCGCCGAGACCGGCGGTGACGTACCCGCGCACACCGGTCGCGGACGGCACGCGGATGCCGAGCGCGGCGAAGACCCAGCCGAGCAGACCGGAGAGCACGAGCAGGCCGGACCAGGTGAGGACGGACGCCGGACCGGCGATGGACGCCGTCAGGCCGGGCACGATCAGCAACCCGGGACCCAGCAGGGCCCCGACGTACATCGCCGACGCGCGCGACACGGTGAGAGGGGAGGACATGCCATGAATTCTTGAGCGCCGAGCGAGGCAGCCGCTGCGAAAGTGAGGCGCTCAGAACGTCAACGACGAAATCTCGTTGCGCCGATAACTCGATCGTTCGAACATTGTGCACATGGACAGGTTCGACGCCGTCGACCGGGCCATCCTGCGCCGCCTGCAGACCGACGGCCGGGTGCCCAACAACGAGCTCGCCGAGGCCGTGCGCCTCTCGCCCTCCGCGTGCCTGCGCCGCGTCCGCGCGCTGGAGGCCGCCGGGATCATCGCCGGCTACCGGGCCGAGCTGGACCGCGAGAAGGCGGGCCTCGACCTCACGGTCTTCCTGGAGATCAAGGTCAACAACCACTCCGCCGAGACCGCGCGGGAGGTCGAGGAGGGCCTGCTCGCGATCCCGGCCGTCGTCGCGTGCCACCTCGTGACGGGCTCGGCCGACTTCTTCGCCGAGGGCGTCCTGCCGGACCTGCCGTCCTACGAACGGCTGCTGCTGGCCCACGTCGTGGCCATCCCGGCGGTGAGCGACGTGCGCAGCTCGTTCGCCATCAGGACGATGCGCTCACGCGGCCCGCTGCCGGTCGACCACCTCAGGTAGGCGTCAGGCCGGGACCGCGTTGTGCGCGAGCAGGCTCTCCGCGGTCTCGGCGATGCTGTCCTCGATCGGCCGCGGCCGCCACCCGAGCACCCGCTGCGCCTTGGCGCTGGTCGCGTTGAAGTCGTGGCCGAGCTGCGGCCGCAACGACCTCATCGCCGGGTTGACCATCGCCAGGCCGCGCGCGACCGCCAGCGGGATCTCCTTCGTGGGGGCCTTCGCGGCCCGCTCGCCGAGGCGGGCGCGCAGGATCCGGGACACCTCGACGATCCGCAGGCTCGGCCCGGCGGTCGCGAGGAAGCGCTCCCCGTTGGCCGCCGGGTCGGTCATGGCGCGCAGGTGCAGGTCGGCGACGTCGCGCACGTCGACCCAGCCCGTGCCGAACGGGGGACAGGCGGGCAGGCTGCCGTCGAGCATGCCGCGGATGGTGCGCAGCGAGGGCGGGTCGTCCGGGCCCAGCACCGGGCCGATGACGGCGGCGGGGTGCACGGCGGCCAGCTCCAGGCCGTCGCCCTCTGCCTGGACGAACTCCCACGCGGCGCGTTCGGCCAGGGTCTTCGACCGCTGGTACGGGGCGATGTCGGCGTCGACGTTCGTCCAGTCCTCCTCGGTGAACGGCTCCGAGCGGCGCGGGTGGCCGTAGGCGATGGCACCGAGCGCGCTCGTCAGCACGACGCGCTTCACCCCGGCGTCGCGGGAGGCCTGCAACACCCGCAGCACGCCGTCGCGGGCGGCCGAGATCATCGCCTCCTCGCTCTCCGGCGCGGTCCGCAGCGTGGGGGAGGCGACGTGCAGCACGTGGTCGCAGCCCGCGACCGCCTCCGCCCAGCCCTCGTCACCGCTCAGGTCGGCGCGGAAGACCGTCAGCCGTGCGTCCTCGAACTCGGTCGCGCCGTGCAGCAACGCGCGCAGCCCCGGTTCCCGTTTCAGGTCGCGGACCGTCGTGCGGACGTCGTGTCCCGCCTCCAGCAACGCGAGCGCGCACCAGCTGCCGATGAACCCGGTACCGCCGGTGACCAGCACGTTCGACATGGGTCTCTCCTTCAGACGTACTCGCGGAGGATTCTCCGGGAGTGCTTCCGAAACTAGCGGAGGATTGTCCGCGAGTCAACGGCAGGGCATCATCTGAAGGTATGAACCAGGAGACCCCCGGCACCTACGGCACGCAGCGCAAGGCCGCCGCGCGCAACCGGGTCGCGATCATCGACGCCGCTCACGAGCTGTTCGCGGAGAACCCGCTCGTGACGCTCAGCGAGGTCGCGAAGCGCGCCGGCGTCGGCCCTGGCACGCTCTACCGGCACTTCCCGACCCGCGAGGACCTGATCCTGGCGGCCTACCAGCACGACATCGAACGCATGACCACCGACGCCGACGACGTGCTGGAACGCCACACCTCGGCCAAGGCCGCGTTCGTCGAGTGGTTCGAGACGCTCTCGTCCTACATCCGCCTCAAGCACGGCCTCGGCGACGCGCTGCACAGCGAGGCGGCCCAGGAGATGGTCCGCGCGGCCTGGGGCCCGGCCACGGAGGCGGTCGCGAAGCTGGTCGACGCCTGCGTCGCCGAGGGCACGATGGCGCCGGGTCACGACCCGGCGGACATCATCATGCTGATGAGCTTCCTGTGGCGCGTCCCGAACACCGAGGCCGGCGTCGCTCAGGGCCGACGTCTGATCGCCATCGTGTTCGCGGGCCTGGAGAACGCGCCGCTCTAACCCGCGAACTCCGCGAGCGGGTCGGTGTGCCGGGGCGTCCAGCCGAGCTCGGTCCGCGCGCGGGCCGGTGTGAACCGCTGGTCCAGCGCGAACGCGTCGGCGATCGGGCCCATCTGCTCGCGCGCCTGCTCCAGCGACAGCGAGACGGTTCGGCCTTCGAGGCCCGCGCCGTGGCTGAGCGCGGTGGCGATCTCCCGTGCCGTCGGGTCCACTCCGCCGACCCCGACGTAGACCGAACCCGGCTTCGCATCGAGTGCCCTGACGTACAGGTCCGCCAGATCGTCGACGTGCACCAGCGACCAGTGGTTCGTGCCGTCCCCGATGTACGGGATCGCGCCCGATGCCTTGCCCGGCTGGGTGAAGAAGACGTCGATCAGCCGGTTCTCCCTGCCGTACAACAGTCCTGGCCTGATCACGACACCTCCTGCGGCGAGGATCTTCAGCTCGACCTCCTCGCGCCACGCGACGAGCGCGGGCGGGTTCCACGGGGCGTCCTCGTCCGCGATCCCGTTGGTGTCGCCGTAAACCCACGTCCCGCCGGTGTGGACGTACGTGCCGTGGCCCTGCATGGCGGTCGCGGCGGCCAGGTCGGCCTCGCCGCTGTCCGCCTGGGCGAGGTGGATCACGGCGTCCGCCCGGCGCGCGGCCCCGGCCAGCACGTCGAGGTCGGCGAGTCCGCCGCGCACCGGGGTGGCACCGGCCTCGCTCACGGCCGCGGCGGACACGTCGGTGCGGGCGAGCGCCTCGACGGCGTGCCCGTGCCGGCGGAGTGCGGCGACGGTCGCCCTGCCGATGTAGCCGGAGGCCCCGGTGACGAAGACCTTCATGGTGGTTCCTTTCCTGAAGTGGTGTCTCCAGGTTCGGGTGGATTTCGCGCGCCGTCCAAGACCTGCTGTGTCGTGGCCGATACCCGCAGGGCATGGGTGATCCGCCTTCCGATGTTGAGGTAATCTGGATGTTCAGAACATCTCAGATGCATCGGGAGTGGCGATGGTCCGGCTCACTCGGGTCGAGCAGCAGGCACGCACGCGTGCGGCGGTCCTGGCGGCCGCGCGGGAGGAGTTCGCCGAGCACGGGTTCGGGCCGGCGCGGGTCGACCGCATCGCCGAGCGGGCCGAGCTCACCCGCGGGGCGGTGTACTCGAACTTCCCGAGCAAGCGCGCGCTGTACCTCGCCGTGCTGATCGACCTGGCGGGGAAGGGCTCCGGTGAGCCGCTCGCGACGGTGTCGCCGACGTCGAGGCTGGACGCGCTCGGGGTGTTCGCGCGGGTGTGGCTGGAACGGTTGCCGCTGGTGGGCGACTCGGCGCCGGGCGGGCGGTTGCAGCTGCGGTCGCTCGACGGCGTGTTCGACGACGGGCACGGTCCCGCGGTGCTGGCCCAGGTGGCGAGGCTGGAGGCGTTGCTGCTGGCCATCGCGCTGGAGCGGGGCGCGCCGGTGCGGCGCGTGCGGCTGGCCGAGCTCGTCCTCACGATGCTGGACGGGGCGGGGCACCGGGCGGAGACGTCGCCGGGGTTCGGGGACCCGTTCGACGTGGCGCACGCGTGCCGGCACCTCGCCGGGATCGACCTGGAGGACACCTGGGCGCCGCCGCACCTGCCGTACGTCTCACCGGCCAGGACGTGCGCGGACGCCTGGGAGGCCCCGGCGGGTCTCGTGGACGTGATCAGCGGCGAGCCGGTCGGCTTCAGTGACGGCCTGGTTGTGGTGCTCGGCGCGGGGCGGCTGGGCGCGGCCGAGGAGGCCGTGCGGTCGGCGAAGCCCGGTGAGCAGGTCGTGGTCGCGGTCGTGACGGACGACCGGGAGGAGATCGGCCGGCTCGTGCGGCTGCGGGTGACCGACGTCGTGGCGTGCCTGCGGCGGGTGTTCGCCGCCGAGCCGTGGCGGCACGTCCGGCTGGTGCTGGACGACGACGCCGCGGTGGCGTCGGCGATCGGCCTCGCGGACGTCGGAGACGAGACCGAGTCCGCGGTGAGCGTGCGCGCCGGCGTGATCGTGGCGCGGGCGCACGGCCGCGGTGCCGGCCACGCGGCGGGAGCGCGGATGCGAGAGGCGATGCCGTGAACCTCGTCCTGCACGCCCTGCGCTGCGTCGGCAGCACCGGACCCACTCGCGTCGCCTGGTTCACGGGCCTCGACGAGTTCGCGGCGGAGTCCGCCCTGATCGACCTGGCGGTGGCCGGCCTGGTCACGCACGACCGGGATTTCGGCGGCTGGTCGCTGACGGAGCCGGGCCGCGCCGCCGACGCCGCCGCGACGAAGGCCGAACTGGAGCAGGCGGGCACCCGCCCGGCGCTGACGGCGGCGTTCGACGACTTCCTGGTGCTCAACCCGGAACTGCTGGACCTGTGCACGGCCTGGCAGGTCCGTCCGGGCGGAGTGATCAACGATCACACCGACACCGCCTACGACACGCGCGTCCTGTCGTTGTTCGCCGACTTCCACGCCCGCGCCGTCCCGGTGATCGCCGCCCTGGCCGCCGCCGTCCCGCGCTTCGACCGCTACTCGCACCGCCTGACCACGGCCCTGCGCCGAGCCCAGGCGGGCGAGCTCGATCGTGTGGCCGACACCTTGGACTCGTTCCACACCATCTGGGCCGAACTGCACGAGGACCTGCTCGCCACCCAGGGAATCGCCCGATGGTCTGGCTGAGACACCTCTCCGCGTCGCTGGACGAATCCCCGGAAGTGGTGGGAGGCAAGGCCCACGGCCTCGTGCTGCTGCACCGCCTGGGCCTGCTGGTGCCGCCGGCCTTCGTCGTCACCACGTCGGCCTGCCGCGCGTTCCTGCACGACGGCGTTGTGCCCGATGGGCTTCTAGACGAGCTCGCGTCCGCCGTCGAGTCGCTGGGCACGCCGCTGGTGTCCGTGCGTTCGGGCGCGGCCGTGTCGATGCCGGGCATGATGGACACGATCCTGAACGTGCGCGCCGATGGCGTGGCCGAGGCCGTCCAGTCGGTGTTCACGTCCTGGCACACCCCGCGCGCCCGCACCTACCGCACCCTGCACGACATCCCGCACGACCTCGGCACAGCCGTGATCGTGCAGCAGATGGTGTTCGGAGACCGCGACGGCCACAGCGGCTCCGGCGTCGCCTTCAGCCGGAACCCCGACACAGGCGCCGCGGTGCCGTTCGGCGAGGTCCTCTTCGGACACCAGGGCCAGGACGTGGTGTCCGGCACCTCCCTGACCCACCCCCTGACCGCACTGGCCGACCGCGAACCCGAGGTGTGGCAGGAACTCCAGGCCGCACTGGGTGTCGTCGAAGGCCACTACCGCGACGCCTGCTACGTCGAGTTCACCTACGAGTCGGGCACGTTGTGGCTGCTGCAGGTGCGTCCGGGCCGGTTCGCCGGTGCCGCGGCCGTCCGGCTGGCCGTGGACCTGGTGGACGAAGGCGTGCTCACCCGCGACGAGGCTTTGCTGCGGGTGTCGCCGGCGCATCTGAAGCACGTCCGCACGCCGCGCATCGCGTTGGCCGGACAGGAAGTGCTGGCGCGGGGCCTGGGCGTGTGCCCCGGCGTAGCGACGGGCCGGATCGCGGTGACGGCGGACGCGGCCGTGCGCATGGCTTTGGACGGACCGGTGGTGCTGGTGCGGCCGGAGACGTCGCCGGACGACATCCGCGGCCTGGCCGCCGCCACCGGCGTCGTGACGGCGCGGGGAGGCCCGGCCAGCCATGCCGCGGTGGTGGCCAGGTCCATGGGCAAGCCCGGGGTGGTGGGAGTGGCCGCGCTGGAGGTGGGCGAGGACGCCGTGACGGCGGGCGGGCGCAGGCTCGGGGTGGGCGCGGTGGTCAGCATCGACGGGACCAGCGGAGACGTCGTGCTGGGGGAGGCTCCGGTGGTGACCGGCGAGGCGGCCGGACACCTGACGCGGCTGCTGGAGTGGGCGGACGCGGTGGTGGGGGAGGCGGTGGTGGAGACGGCGGTGGTGGAGACGGCGGTGGGCGAGGCCGCTGTAGCGGAGACGGCGGCGGGCGAGACCGCTGTGGCGGAGACGGCTGTGGGGGAGGCGGCTGTGGGCGAGGCCGCGGTGGCGGAGACGGCGGTGGGCGAGGCCGCTGTGGGGGAGACGGCTGCCGGGGAGGCGGCTGTGGCGGAGAGGGCTGTGGGGGAGACGGCGGTGGGCAAGACCGCGGTGGCGGAGACGGCGGTGGGCGAGGCCGCTGTGGCGCAGACGGCGGTGGGCAAGACCGCTGTGGGGGAGACGGCGGTGAGGGAGACGGCTGCCGGGGAGGCGGCTGTGGCGGAGAGGGCTGTGGGAGAGACGGCGTTGCCGGGCGGCTTGGGTCGGGACGAGGCGGAGCGACTCGGCGCCGCCCACGCGCTGCTCCGGCGGACCTGAAAGCAGCCTCGCGGCGCGGCGAATCGGCGATCTGCGGCCACGCGCACCCTCCCGCGTGGCCGCCTTGCCTGCGGCGAGCGTGTCTGCGTTCGCCGCCTCCCACGTGGCCGCTTTACGTGCGGTGAGCGTGGCCGCGTTCACGCCTCCCGCGTGGCCGCTTTGCTTGCGGTGAGCGTGTCTGCGTTCACGCCTCCCACATAGCCGCTTTGCCTGCGGTGAGCGTGTCGGCGTTCACGCCTCTCGCGCAGCCGCACTGCCTCACGCGCTTCGTGCGGTCAGGGGCGAGGGCCCGGGCCGAAGCCCGTCCACCTCAGGTCCTCCGGCAGGTGGCTCATGTCGTTGTACACCACCAAAGCCGGCGGCGTGCCCTCGCGGAACTGGAGCGCCGTCAACGCCGCGTTCCCGCAGCTCATCGCCAGCCACCGGTCGGCAGGCGCGCCCAGCGCGTGCCGCACCAGCCACGCCACCTGGTAGGCGTGCGTCACCAGCACCTCGTGCGCCTCGGCGGCCGCCGGCCGGGCGAAGCGGGCTACCAGCGCGTCCGCTAGACGCTCGCCTGCCGCCGCCTCCTCGGAGGAGTAGCCGTCGAAGAAGCCCGCCCAGGCCGGCGGCGGTGTCTTGGGGACGTGGGGGACGTGGTCGACCAGTTCCGCCGCCTCCGTCACCGGTACGCCTGGCAGGTGTGGGGCGAGGAGTGCCGCGGTGCGGGTCGCGCGGGCCAGCGGGGAGTGCCAGACGGCGGTGATCGGGGACCTGGCCAGGCGTTCGCCCAGGTGGTGGGTCTGTTGTTCGCCCACCGCGGTCAGGTTGCCGAACGCGTCCGCGGCGCCGTGCCGGACCACGTAGAGGTGTCGTGTTGCCATCATCTGGATGTTATCAACATCTGAACACGTTTGGGGCAGTGGTGATGCTGCTGCGGACGAGTGAACTCCACTCCACTCGTCATGCAGGGCGGCACCGGTCGTTTGACCATGTCTGCATTGCTTGTAGCAACACAGAAATCGTGCGGGGGCACATTCCAGTCGGGGACGACTGCGAGTAGGAGGCAGGGAGTCGATGCACCGGCTCGACGACGTGCAGGCCAGGGAGTTGACGCTGGCCGCCGTGGGCGCGGTCAACCGGCGTGATCACCAGTGGTCCGCAGAGGCCGTGCGGTGTCTGGCGGGCGACGAGCGGACGCGGGTGATCGCGATCGACACGTGCGCGGCGGTGTTGCTGCGCGGTGTTCCCCGTGGCGCGCTGGCGCCGTCCGCGCGCATTCCGGTGTCCGTGCCGGGAGAGGACGCCCTGGGGACCGCGGTGGCCTCCGACCTGTTGAGCGGCCTGGCTTCTGGGGATGACCAGCGGGTCGCGCTGGTGTTGGCGAGGTTGACGGAGGAGCAGCAGTTCGCCGCCGTGCTGGTGCTGGTGCGCGCCGCGGCGGCGTGGATCGACACGTACGTGGGCATCGATGGAGACACAGTGGACGCTTACTACGCGATCTCCAAATCGGAGATGACCTGACGGGCCGAGAAAGAACGCTCGCCGTTGTGCAGAGTCGACGGACCGCCCATACGGTCGTGGTGGGAGGTCCGCGATGCGAAGCCAGTACGAGTACCTGGCGGTACTGGGTGTGTGCGTGCTCATCACCGTGCCGCTCGAATGGATGGGACGTGGCGTGTACCGCCGCGGCCCCGAGCTCGCGCGAGCCGTCGCACCCGTGCTGGTCGTGCTCGCGGTCTGGGACGTCATCGCGATTCTGCGCGGCCACTGGAGCTTCCACCCGGAGGCGACGACGGGCGTCCTGATCGGCGGGGTGCTGCCGCTCGAGGAAGTCCTGTTCTTCGTGGCGATTCCGCTGTGCGCGGTGCTGACCTACGAGGCCGTGTGCGGCCATCAGGAACGCTGGCTGACGCGCTCGGCACGGCGGTCGCGTCATGGTTGAGGAGTACACGTTCGCCGCGCTGTCCGCGGTGGTCGTCGTGTTGTTGCTGGAGTTCTGCGTGCTGCGCACCGGGTTGTTCAGGCGTCCGGCGTACTGGGTCACGATGGCGATCGTGCTCGGGTTCCAGGTGCCGGTGGATGGCTGGCTGACGAGGCTGGACGCGCCGGTCGTGCTGTACGCGGACTGGGCGATCAGCGGGGTGCGCGTGCCGTGGGACATCCCCGTGGAGGACTTCCTCTACGGGTTCGCCATGGTCACCGCCGTGTTGCTGTTGTGGGAACGGGGAAGGCTCGCACGTGAACAAGCTTGAGGTACCGGGGAAGTTCGACCGCGCGGCCCGCGGCTACGACTTCCTCGTCGGGCTCAACCCCGGCTACCACCAGGCGCTGCGCCGGTCAGCTGCGGCGCTCGGCCTGCGCCCCGGCATGCGGGTGCTCGACCTCGGTTGCGGCACCGGCGCCTCCACGGCCGCGCTGGTCACCGCCGCACCCGGTGTCGAGATCGTCGCCGTGGACGCGTCCGCGGGCATGATCGCGCGGGCTCGCGAGAAGCGGTGGCCCGCCAGGGTGAGGTTCGTGCACAGCCGGGCGGAGGACGTGGCCGAGGGCGAGTTCGACGCGGTGTTCGCCGCCTACCTGGTGCGCAACCTGCCCGCGCCGGACGAGACCCTGGCCGGCGTCCGCGGCATGCTCAAACCCGGCGGAACCCTGGTCCTGCACGAGTACTCGGTGCGCGACTCGCCGATCAGCACGGCGGTGTGGACGGCGCTGTGCGGGTTCATCGTGCCGATGGGCTGGCTGGTCACCGGCGACCGCGGCCTCTACACCTACCTGTGGCGCAGCGTGCTGGACTTCGACGGCGCCACCGACCTCAGGAACCGGTTGCGGCGCAACGGCTTCACGGCGGTGCGCAGCGCTCCCGTGCCGGGTATGCAGCTCGGCGTCGTGCACACGTTCCGCGGCCAGGCACCGGAGGAGCAGCGGTGAGGGATCCCAGGGCGGTGCGGATCCCGGCGCCGCCGGGACGCGCGCGGTTCGACGGCGACGCACCCGCGGTCGTCGTGGTCGGCGGCGGCATCGCCGGACTCGCCGCCGCGACGCTGCTCGCCGAACGCGGGGCGCAGGTCGTCGTGTGCGAACGCGAGAACTACCTCGGCGGGCGGGCCGGCGGCTGGAGCACCAGGCTCGCGGACGGCAGCGAGGCCACGATGACCCGCGGCTTCCACGCGTTCTTCCGGCAGTACTACAACCTCCGCGCGCTGCTCAAGCGGGTCGACCCGGCCGGGAGGGCCCTCACGCCGCTGCCCGACTACCCGTTGCAGCACGCCTCCGGCCACCGCGACACCTTCGCGACGCTGCCGACCGCCGTGCCGTGGAACGCGCTGGCGTTCCTCAGGAGCAGCCCCACGTTCCGGTGGCGCGACCTGCCGGACGTCAACGCGCGGGCGGCGCTCAGCCTGCTCGACGTGGCCGTGCCGCGGGTGTACGAGGAGCTCGACGGCATCGACGCCGCGACCTACCTCGAACGCATCCGCTTCCCCGAGGCCGCGCACGCCCTCGCGTTCGAGGTGTTCTCCCGCAGCTTCTTCGCGCATCCCACCCAGATGTCCGCGGCGGAGCTGGCCGTGATGTTCCACATCTACTTCCTCGGCTCCAGCGAGGGCCTGCTGTTCGACGTCGCCGCCGACCCGTTCCCGCACGGCCTGTGGGAACCGCTGCGCCGCCACCTCTCCCTGCTGGGGGCCACGGTCTGCACGGGCACCGAGGTCACCGGCATCCGCCCCGGCGGGCGCAAGCGGTTCGAGGTCGGCGTCGGCGAGGGCGCGTTCGACGCGGACGCGGTCGTGCTCGCCGCCGACGTCCCCGGCCTGCGCGCGCTCGTGCACGAGTCACCGGACCTCGGCGACGCGGCCTGGCGCGAGCAGGTCGGCGAACTCAGGACCGCGCCGAGGTTCCTCGTGTCGCGGTACTGGCTCGACACCCCGGTCGACGCGGACCGGCCGGGCTTCCTCGGCACCGGCGGCCACGACCTGCTCGACAACGTCAGCGTCCTCGACCACTACGAGCACGAGGCACGGGCTTGGGCGGCGCGCACCGGCGGTTCGGTCGTCGAGCTGCACGGCTACGCGCTGCCGTCCGATGTGGACGAACGGGACGCTAGGTCCCGGCTGTGGCACCAGCTCACGGAGGTCTACCCGGAGACCAAGCGGGCGGAGGTCGTCGACGAACGGCACGAGCTGCGGGCGGACTGCCCGCTGTTCCCCGCCGGCGGTCACTCGAGGAGGCCGACGGTCACGACCCCCGACGAGTTCCTGGTCGTCGCGGGCGACCTGGTGCGCGTCGACCTGCCCGTCGCGTTGATGGAACGCGCCGCCACCACCGGTTTCACCGCCGCCAACCACCTGCTGAGCCGCTGGGGCGTCGCGGGCACCGAGCTGTGGACCGTGCCGACCGAGGGCCGCGTGCCGCTGCTGCGCTCGGCCGCCCGACGCTGGAGGACGCTGTGATCGTCGTCGTGGGAGCCGGTCTGGCCGGGCTGAACGCCGCGCTGGAGCTGACCGCGGCCGGCCACGAGGTCACCGTGCTGGAGGCGGCGGACGAGGTCGGCGGCCGGGTGCGGACCGACGTCGAGGACGGCGTCCGGTTCGACCGGGGCTTCCAGATCCTGCTGCCCGCCTACCCGGAGCTGGAGCGGCTGAAGCTGGACCCGTTGCCGTTGCGGCACTTCCGGCCCGGCGTGTTCGTGCACGAGGACGGCAGGCACGACCTGCTCGCCGATCCGCGCAGCGGGCCGTCGTCGTGGGACGGGTTCCTGCGCCAGCACGTGCTGAGCGTGCGGGACGTGGCGGCCATCGCCCGGTTCTCCGGCCCTGACGCGTTCGGGCCGGTGCGGCCGCTGCTCATCGCGCCGGACCGGCCGACCCGCGACGCCCTGCGCGCCGCCGGGTTGTCCGGCCACGCGGTCGAGGCGGTGTTCGCGCCGTTCCTCGCGGGCGTGTTCCTCGAACGGGAGCTGACCACGTCGTCGCGGTTCTTCCACCTGGTGTGGCGCAGCTTCGCCCGCGGCGGCGCCGCCGTGCCCGCGCTCGGCATGGGCGAGCTGCCGAAGGCGATGGCGGAACGGCTCCCCGCCGGCACCGTCCGGCTGGACACGGCGGTGCGGGCGGTGAGCGACACCTCGGTGGAACTCGAAGAGGGCGGCCGGATCGCCGCCGACGCGGTCGTCGTCGCGACGGACGGCACGACGGCGGCCCGGCTGCTGCCCGGACTCGCCGAACCGCGCTGGAACGGTGTGACCACCTGGTACTTCCGGCCGCCGAGGTCGCCGTTGCGCGACGGCTGCCTGGTGGTCGACGCCGACGGCGGGCCGGTCGTGAACACCGCCGTCATGTCCGAGGTGGCGCGGCCGTACTCGCCGCACGCCCCGCTCGTGCAGGCCTCGGTGCTCGGCGAGGCCGACGAGCTGTCGGTCCGCAGGCACCTGGAACGCCTGTACGGCACCGACACCGGCGGGTGGGAGGTGTTGCGGCGCTACGAGATCCCGCGAGCGCTGCCGGCGATGACCGCGCCGCACCGGCTGAAGCAGTCGGTCAGGGCGGGCGAGCGCCGGTACGTGTGCGGCGACCACCGCGACACCAGCTCGATCCAGGGCGCGCTGCACTCCGGGCGCAGAGCGGCGCACGCCGTGCTGGCCGACCTGAACGGTGCTCGATGACGCTCCTGCTCTTCGGAGACCAGCTCGGACCGCACTTCCTCACCGGTCACGACGAGATCGTGCTGGTCGAGTCCGCCGCGGCGCTGCGGCGCAGGCCGTACCACCGGCAGAAGCTGCACCTCGTGCTGTCCGGCGTGCGGCACCTCGCCGCCGAGTTCCCCGACCGGGTCACCCTCGTGCGCGCGAACACCTACGGCGAGGCGATCCGCGGGCTGAAGGGTCCGGTGTCCGCCTACCAGCCGGGGTCGGCCGCCGCCGTGCGGATGCTCGGGGACCTCGGCGTGAAGATCCTGCCCACCAACGCGTTCGCGTTGTCGCGCGACGAGTTCACGGCGTGGGCGGGCAACCGCGAGAAGTTCCTGATGGAGGACTTCTACCACTTCCAGCGCGCCCGGTTCGACGTGCTGATGGAGGGCAGCGACCCGGTGGGCGGCCGGTGGAACTTCGACGCCGAGAACCGCGAGCCTCCACCGAAACGCGCCCGGCTGGACGTTCCGGCGCCGTGGTGGCCGGACGAGGACGACATCGACGCCGAGGTGCGGGCCGACCTGGACGCGATGGACCTGCCCGCGGTCGGCAGGGACGGACCCCGCAGGTTCGCCATCACGCGAGCGGAGGCGTTGCGGGCGCTGGAGGTCTTCGTCCGCGACCGGCTGCCGCACTTCGGCCCGCACGAGGACGCGGTCCTGACGAAGGACTGGACGATGGCGCACTCGCTGCTGTCGGTGCCCCTCAACCACGGACTGCTCCACCCGCTGGAGGTCGTCTACGCGGCCGAGGACGCCTACCGCGGTGGCGCCGCGCCGTTGCGGAGCGTCGAGGGGTTCGTCCGGCAGGTGCTCGGCTGGCGCGAGTACGTCTGGCAGCTCTACTGGCACCTCGGACCCGAGGACTACCGGCACCGCAACGGTTTCCGCGCCGACGCCGAGCTGCCGCGGTGGTGGTCGGAGCTGAAACCGGGCAACGTCAGGGCCGCGTGCCTGCGGACCGCGCTCGAAGGCGTCCGCGACCACGGCTGGGTGCACCACATCCAACGGCTGATGGTGCTCGGGAACCACGCCCTGCAACGAGGTTACGACCCGGCCGCGCTCAACGACTGGTTCGTCACGTCCTTCGTGGACGGTTTCCCGTGGGTGATGCCCGTGAACGTCATCGGCATGAGCCAGCACGCGGACGGCGGCGTGATCGCCACCAAGCCGTACCTCAGCGGCGGCGCCTACCTCAACCGCATGACCGACCACTGCGGGTCCTGCTGGTTCGACCCGAAGAAGCGCACCGGCGACCGCGCGTGCCCGTTCACCGCGGGCTACTGGGCGTGGCTCGACCGGCACGAGCGGCAGGTGAGCGGCAACCACCGGATGGTCCGCGCGGTGCAGGGGCTGCGGCGCCTCGCCGACCTCGACCAGGTGCGGGCGCAGGAGAAGGAGCGCGAGATCTTCTAGCGCACGCGGCCGAGCACGATGTCCACGGCGTCGGCCAGGGACGCGGGCCTGCGCACGAACGACGGGAGTCGCAGGCCCTCCCACCCGGACCCGGCGACCGCGACCAGCGCGTCCGACCGCGCGGCCAGCTCCGCGAGCGGCACCCGCAGCGCGAGGTCGGACCGGTGCGCCCACACGAGAACCACGCTGGGCCGCAACCGTTCCGCGGCGTCGCACAACGCAGGGGCCGGCACCCGCGCGCCGAGGTTGCCCCACCTGCAGCCCTCTTCGGACAGCGCCGCGCCGAGCGCCTCCAGCGGCAGCCAGTGCTGCTCGTCCGGCGCGCACGACAACAACGCGGCGAGCAGGCCGGGTTCGGTGGAGCGGGGGATGCCGCGCAACGCGTGCAGGACGCTCGCGCTGGCCAGGTGCTCGACCTCCACGCCCTGGCCGGTGCCGGCGACCAGGTCGCCGAGCGCCACCATGGCCGGGACGAAGACCGACTCCCACGCCGAGACGACGCCGTGTCCGCTGAGGAGCTTCGCGGCGAGGTCGGACATCGCCGGTTCGTCGAGACGTTTCGCCGCGTCGAGGAAGGTGTGCTGCGCCATGAGGGCTTCCTCGGCGCAGATCGGCGTGCGGGCACCAGCTGGAGGCGCCACCGGGCGTTGCCTGGCGAGCACCGCCGCCGCGGAGGCCGCGACACCCTGAGACGTCAGCACGACCATCCGGCGCAGCACCTCGACGTCCGCGTCCTCGTACCGGCGGTGACCGCCCTCCGTGCGCACCGAAGGACCCAGGCCGTACCGCTGGTCCCAGGTTCTCAGTGTGGTGGGGGCGATGCCGAGCATGCCCGCCACCGCGCGAGGCGTGTACGTCACGTCCTGCGCGCGCGTTTCGCCAGAATCGCCCTCAGCTCGCTTTCCCCGAGTCCGCCCCAGATGCCGAAGGTCTCGTGCACCTCCAGCGCGTGCGAACGACATTTTTCCATGACCGGGCAGCGCTGGCAGATGGCCTTGGCCGCGGCCTCGCGCTGATCTCGCGAGGAGCCGCGTTCGTTGGGCGTGTGGAAGAAGTAGGTGCTGTCCATGCCGCGGCACAGACCTTGGAGCTGCCAGTCCCACGATTCCGCGACCGGTTGAGGCAGACGGGACAGTTCGGGCATGGCGCACGTCCTCAGATGAGTCGACCTCGGCGGTGGAGCACCATCCTAAAATCGACTCAGAAACGACGCAACTCGGCTCGCTCAGTCCGGAAATCGACCCTTCTGGCGCAGTGAGTACCGGCGTTCGGCGTAGGCGAGGTCGTCGCGCCACAGCCTGGCCGCCGCCCAGCGCATGACCGGCCGCAACGCGCCCGCGGCGGGCCTCGCGAACGCGAACCCGCGACGTTCCGAATGCGCGATGGTCGCCTCCACCACGGCCGTCCGGCCGGGACCGATCGGCGTCGCGTGCGTCTCCACGACGCTGCCTTCGCCCTCTCCCTCCACGATGTGCATCACGACCGTGCGCGGCTCCGGGCAGGTGAACGCGGCGAGCACCGGCACGCCGACCCGCCCGGCGAGCCGGAACGTCACCTCTACCAGGAACCGGTCCTCGGTCTCGGTCGGCGTCTCCAGCACGTCCAGGTTCGCGAACGAGTACGGGTGGAACCACGCGCCGTGCCACGGGTCGAGCCGGTTCGCGACCACGTCCTCGGGGTCGCAGCGGCCGACCAGCGTCGCCACCGCGTCGATGGACCCGGCCGGCGGGCGCCGCGGGAGCACCGGGGCGGGCAGGGGTTCCTCGCCCCCTGCCTCGTCGAGCCGGACCCAGACCAGCACGCCGTCGTCGTGCGCGGGGAACGGCGTCCAGGCGCCGAACCGCTTGCCGTTGAGCGCGAGCCCGTGCCAGCGGCAGATCAGCTTGCCCTCGGCCACGGCGCCGTCGCACAGGGGAGCGCCGAGATGTGGGCACGAGCCGGAGCCCGCGAGGAGCGTGTCGTGCGGTCCGCGCCAGAGCACGAGCTCCTGGCCCGCGATCACGCGACCGGTCGGCTTGCCCTTGACGACGTCACGGCTCGCGCCCGCGACGAACCAGTTGCCGGACGGGCGGGCGGTCGCGCGCTTGAGGGCCGCCTCGATCAGCTGCGGCTTGGCGTCCTGCCAGGTCGGACGCTGCTCGCGCCAGGGAGGGCTGGAGTAGATCTTCACCGGGAACCTGTCAGGCCGCACGGGCGAACACCGCCCTCGCCAGCGCGGGCAGGGCGACGGCGAGCCGCCTGCCGTTCGACACGACGACGCGCCGGGACAGCACGTCGCAGTCGGCGTCCTCGACCAGGTCGAGGATGCGGCCGTACAGGCGGTAGGCGGTGAGCACGCACGGCCGGGAGCGCGGCGCGAGCATGCCGATGCCGGGCCAGGCCCGGTCGTACACCTGGCGCGCCCGGCGCACCTGGTCCCGCAGCGCGGCGCGGACCTGCCGGTCGGCGTGGCCCTGGGCGCGGGCGTGCAGCAGGCGTTCGCGGTCGACGCCGAACGACGCGAGCTCGTCGGCGGGCAGGTACACGCGGCCGCGGTCGAGGTCCTCGCCGACGTCGCGGATGAAGTTGGTGAGCTGGAACGCGATGCCGAGCGCGGCCGCGGCGGGTTCCGCCTCCTCCCGCGAGGTGCTGGTGCCGAGCACCGGCAGCACCTGCAGCCCGATCACGGCGGCCGAGCCGTGCACGTAGCGTTCGAGGTCGGGATAGGTGAGGTAGTCGGTGACGGAGAGGTCCATCCGCATCGACTCCATGAAGTCCTGGAAGTGCTGGAGCGGGATGTCGTAGCGGTGCACGGTGTCGACCAGCGCCGCCAGCACCGGGTCGTCCGGCGCGCCACCGCTCAGGGCGGCCTGGAGCCGGGCGTCGATCGCGGTGAGCGCCGCCGTCTTCTCAGGAAGTCCACTGTGGACGTCGTCGACCACGTCGTCCACCCAGCGGGCGAAGCCGTACAGGGCGTGCACGGCGGGTCGTTGCTCCGCGCTGAGCAACCTCGTTGCCAGGTAATAGGTCCGGCCGTGCTGGGCGTTGAGCTCGCGGCAGCGCCGGTACGCGTCGCGCAACGCAGGCGTGGTCACGCCCGCGGCGTCCAGTTCGCGTTCAGCCGACATCAGCTGTCCTTTCGCGGAGGAGGTGCTCCCACGCTAAGTCCGCGAGTTGCCCTCCGCACAACGGCGGCGCTCATCATGCAGACCCGCCGGTGCGCTGCTTAGCTCGGAAGTGCCGAACCCCGACTCCTCAAGGGACCGCCGATGTCGCTGCTGACCAGCGCTTGCCCGTCGCAGGTGGACGACTTCCGCGTCCAGCTCGACGGGGCACTGCACGACTTCCTGCGCGCCCGGGAGGACCTCGCGCCCGAGCTGGCCGCGGAACTGACCGGGCTGATCATGGCCGGGGGCAAGAGAATTCGCCCGACGTTCGCGTGGTGGGGCTGGCGGGCGGCCGGTGGCTCGACGCACGCGGACGACGTGGTGCGCGCGCTCGTGGCACTGGAGCTGTTGCAGTGCTGCGCGCTCGTGCACGACGACGTGATGGACCGCTCGGCGACCCGGCGGGGCAAGCCGTCCGTGCACGAGACCTTCGCGGCCCGGCACCTGCGCGAGCGGTGTGCCGGCAGCGCGCGCCAGTACGGCGACTCCGCGGCGATCCTGGTCGGCGACCTCGCACTGGCGTGGGCGGACGACGCGCTGGTCACGGCCGGTCTGCCCGCCGACGCGCTGCGGCGCGCGTGGGAGCCGTGGCAGGCGATGCGGACCGAGATGATCCTGGGTCAGCACCTCGACCTGCTGGCGGTCGCCCGGCGGGAGGAGTCGCTGGAGCACGCCGTCCGGGTGGCCGCGCTGAAGACCGCCGCGTACACGGTGGAACGGCCGCTGCACCTCGGCGCGGCGTTGGCGGGCGCTCCTGACGACGTCGTGGCGTGCCTGCGCGCGTACGGGCACGACATCGGGGTCGCGTTCCAGCTGCGGGACGACCTGATCGGGGTGTTCGGCGACCCGTCGGTCACCGGCAAACCGGTGGGGGAGGACCTGCGGGAGGGCAAGCGGACGCCGTTGATGTCGATCGCACTCTCGCGCGCGCAAGGAAAACCGGCGGCGCAGCGGTTGCTCCGGCGTTGCCTGGAGAGCGGGGACAAGAGCACGCGGATGATCAACGACGTGTGCGCGTTGCTCGTCGAACTCGGGGCCGTGGACGTGGTGGAGCAGCACATCGCACGGCTGGCGGACTCGGGGCTCGCGGCGCTGGACCGCGCGGCCGTCGACGCCGAGGCACGTCACGCGCTGGTCCGCCTCGCCGGTCGTGCCGTGGCGCGGACCACCTGATGGTGAACGTGGTGAAGGGCCGCACGGACCACGTGGTGGTCGTCGGCGCCGGCCTCTCCGGGCTCTCGGCCGCGCTGCACCTGCGCGGCGCGGGGCACGAGGTGACGGTCCTCGAACGGCATCCGCACCCCGGCGGGCTCGCGGGCAGGCTCGACGTGGACGGGCACCGGATCGACACCGGTCCGACCGTGCTCACCATGCCGGAACTGCTGGACGACGCGTTCGCGGCGGTGGGGTCGAAGCTCGCGGACCACCTGGACCTGCTGCCGCTGCACCCCGCCTACCGCGCGGCGTTCGCCGACGGCACGGCGCTGGACGTGCACACCGACGCGGACCGGATGGAGCAGGCGGTCCGCGACTTCGCCGGGGACCGCGAGGCGCAGGGGTACCGCGACCTGCGGGCGTGGCTCACGAAGCTGTACGAGGTGGAGCGCGACAGGTTCATCGGCGCGAGCTTCGACTCGCCGCTCGACCTGGCCGGTCCCGACCTGCTGCGGCTCACCCGGCTCGGCGGGTTCGGGTCGCTGGACAAGGCGGTCGGCCGTTTCCTGCACGACGAACGGCTGCGGCGCGTCTTCACCTTCCAGGCCCTGTACGCCGGGGTGGCGCCGAAGGACGCGTTGGCCGCGTACGCCGTGATCGCCTACATGGACACCATCGCGGGCGTGTGGTTCCCGCGCGGCGGGATGCGGGCGGTGCCCCAGGCGCTGGCCGACGCCGCGGCCGGCGCCGGGGTGCGGTTCGAGTACGGCGTGGAGGTCACCGAGCTGGAACGGACCGGCGCGCGGGTGAGCGCGGTGCTGGCGGGCGACCGCCACCCCTGCGACGCGGTGGTGCTGGCGACCGGACCAGCGCAGAGCAGCCGGTTGCTCCGAGGCAGGCCGCGCCGGATCCGCCCGCTGAGGTGGTCGCCGTCCGCGGTCGTTGTGCACCTCAGCGCCCGCGCGGTGGCGGACGACCTCGCGCACCACACGATCTCGTTCGGCGACAGCTGGAACGGCACGTTCGACGAGATCGTCAGGCGGGGCAGGCTGATGAGCGACCCGTCGTTGCTGCTCACCACCCCGACGCTGACCGATCCCGCGCTCGCCCCTGACGGCAGGCACCTGCAGTACCTGCTGGCGCCGTGCCCGAACCTCGACGCGGCACCGCTGCGCTGGGACGCCCTGGCGTCCCGGTACGCCGAGGAGCTGGTCGGCGAGATGGTGGCGCGCAAGCTCCTCGTGGACGCCGAACCGCTCGCGGTCGTGACGCCGGACGACTGGGCGAGGGACGGCCAGGCAGCCGGTACACCGTTCTCCGCCGCCCACACGTTCGCGCAGACCGGTCCGTTCCGGCCGAGCAACCTGCCGTTCCGCGACGGCAACGTGGTGCTGGCGGGCAGCGGGACCACGCCGGGGGTCGGGATTCCGCCCGTGCTGATCTCGGGAAGGCTTGCCGCCGAACGGCTCCGCCGGTGAGAGCGCTTTCTCACTAGGGTGGGCGCACGACGAGGCCTGAGGGGGCGTTGTGCGGTCGGTGAAACGGGCGTTGGCGGTGTCTGTCGCGGTGCTGATGTTCTCCGGAGGAGTGGCGCACGCTGAGGCGCCGTCGCTTGCGTGGACGCCCTGTCCGGACAACCCGGACGGCGAGTGCGCGGCGTTGAGCGTGCCGCTGGACTGGGCGAAGCCTCGCGGCCCGAAGATCGACCTCGCGATCGCGCGGCACAGGGCCACGGACCCGGCTCGGCGGATCGGCGTGCTCGTCGTCGACCCCGGCGGGCCCGGTGGGTCGGCGGCGGAGTTCGCGTTGTCGGGCCTGTTCAGCGCCGAGGTGCGGGCGCGGTTCGACATCGTGGGCGTCGACCAGCGCGGCACCGGTGGCAGTCTGCCCATCCGCTGCAACGACCTCGTCCTCGGCGGGCCGTCGATCCACCCCGCGGACGAGGCCGGGTTCACCGCGTTGCTGCGGCACAACCAGGACGTGCTGAGGAAGTGCCGCGACCGCAGCGGCCCGATCTTCGACCACGCCGACGGCGCGACGGTCGCCCAGGACCTGGACGCGGCGCGCAGGGCGCTGGGCGAGCGGAAGATCAGCTACTTCGGGCTGTCGTACGGCACGACGTTCGGGCAGGCCTACGCCGAACGCTTCGGGCGCAACCTGCGGGCGATGGTGCTGGACAGCGTGGTCGACCACAGCGTGGATCTGCCGCGGTTCGTGGGGGATCGGGCGGCGGCGTCGGACGACGCGTTCCGCGAGTTCGAGAAGTGGTGCGCGGGCAGCACCGAGTGTTCGTTGCACGGCCAGGACGTGCGGGCGGCGTGGGAGGCGGCACTGGTCCGCGCCGACGCCCAGCCCGGTGGGCGGCAGAGCCTGCTGGACAGCATGTACTTCGCGTTGCGCGGGCCGGACTGGCCCTACGCCGCCGACCTCGTCACCGGCACGCCGGCGTTCCGGAGCCTCGCCTTCGAACCCAACTACGAGTCGGTGCGGCTCGTCAGCGTGTGCCAGGACTTCTCGTTGCGGCTGAAGAACTTCCGCGAGTACGAGCGGATGCGGACCGACGAGCTGCGCCGGGCGCCGATCATGCGGGGCAGCTTCCTCGGCCACGACGAGGCCACCGCGTGCGTCGGCGTCACCGGAAAGCCCGCCAACCCGCCGCACCGGCTCGACATCCGGGACGCGCCGCGGATCATGGTGATCAACGCGAGGTACGACCCGACCACCCCGCACGCGTGGGCGGTCAGCATCAGGAAGCAGGCGCCGCGCAACACGGCGTTGCTCACCTACGAGGGCTGGGGCCACATCGCCTACCCGCGCAGCGCCTGCACCAGGTCCAACGTCGACGACTACCTGCTGGACCTCACGACCCCGGCCGTCAGCTGCCCTGCCGTGCCTTCGCGATGAACGCCCGGTACCAGTGGTAGCTGGCCCGCGGAGTGCGCCGCAGCGTCTCGTAGTCGACGTGCACCAGGCCGAACCGGTGCTTGTAGCCGTGCGCCCACTCGAAGTTGTCGAGCAGTGACCAGCAGAAGTAGCCGCGCAGGTCGACGCCCGCCGCCTGCGCGGCCGCGATGTGGTCGCCCAGGTAGGCGATGCGGTCGGTGTCCTCGAAGTCGGCGTTGTCGGGGTAGACGCAGCCGTTCTCGGTGACGTAGACCGGCGGCAGGGCGGGGTGCCGCCTCGCCAGGTCACCCAGCGCGAACGTCATGCCCTCGGGTTCGACGGGCCAGCCCATGCCGGTGCGCCGGACGTCCGGCAGCCGGGTCGTGTCGACGCCGATGTCGTGGGCCGTGCGCTTGGCCGGGTCGGGCTCGCGGTGCGGGGCGTCGGCGACGTGCAGCCGGTAGTAGTAGTTGAGGCCGACGTAGTCCAGCGGCTGACCGATCACCTCCAGGTCGCCGTCGTGCCGGAACGAGAAGTCGCTGATGTCGCCGAACATCGACGGCATCTCCTCCGGGTACGCCCCGCCGAACAGCGGATCGGTGAACTGCCGCCGCAGCAGGACGTCCTGCCGGGTCGCGGCGGCCACGTCGGCGGGGGAGTCGGTGACCGGCACGACGGGGGACTGGTTCAGCACGATCCCGAACTCGCCGGGCTCACCGTTCGCGCGCATCGCCCGCACCGCCAGGCCGTGGCCGAGCAGCAGGTGGTGAGCGGCCGCCAGCGAGCCGTGGCCCTCCCTCGCGCCGGGCGCGTGCCGGCCCTCGCCGTACCCGACGACCGCCGAGCAGTACGGCTCGTTCAACGTGGTCCACTTGCGGACGACGTCACCGAGCTCGTCGTGCACGATGATGGCGTAGTCGGCGAACCAGTCCGCGGTGTCCCGGTTGCGCCAGCCGCCCTCGTCCTCCAGCGCCTGCGGCAGGTCCCAGTGGTACAGCGTGAGGAACGGCTCGATCCCGTTGTCCAGCAACGTGTCCACGAGCCGCCGGTAGAAGTCGAGGCCGCGCTGCTCGACGTGACCCCTGCCCTCGGGCTGGATCCGCGACCACGACACCGAGAACCGGTACGCGTCCACGCCCAGGTCGACGAGCAACCGCACGTCCTCGGCCCAGCGGTGGTAGTGGTCGGCCGCCACGTCCCCGGTGTCGCCGTTCGCCACGGCACCCGGCACGAGCGCGAAGGTGTCCCAGATGGACGGACCGCGGCCGTCCTCCCGTGCCGCCCCTTCGATCTGGAAAGCCGAGGTCGCCACGCCCCAGCGGAAAGCCGGATTGCTCACAACAGTCTCCAAGTGAGGTCAGCCCTTGACGGCGCCCGACATGATGCCGCCGACGATCTGGCGGCCGAACAACAGGAACACGGCCAGCACGGGCACCGTGCCGATCGTCGCGGCGGTCAGCACCAGCGTGTAGTCGGTGGTGTAGCCGCTGGCCAAAGTGGACAGAGCGGTCTGCACGGTCGGGTTCTCCGGCGTGAGGACCACGAGCGGCCAGAAGAAGTCGTTCCAGGCCTGCATGAACGTGAACAGCCCGAGCACCGCGGCCGCCGGGCGTGCCGCGGGCAGCGCGACGTGCCAGAACAGCCGCAACGAGTGGCAGCCGTCCATCCTGCCCGCCTCGAGCAGCTCGTCCGGGATCGCCCGCTCGAAGTACTGCCGCATGAAGAACACGCCGAACGCGGTCACGAGCCCCGGCACGATCACCGCGTGGATCTCGCCGGCCCAGCCGAACTCGGCCATCATCATGTAGAGCGGGATGATGCCGAGCTCGGTTGGGATCGCCTGCGTGCCGATGATCAGCAGCAGCAACACGTTGCGGCCGCGGAACTTCAGCTTGGCGAACGCGAACCCGGCGAGCGTCGAGAACAGCACGACCGAGATCGTCACCGTGCCCGACACCACGATCGAGTTGAGCAGTGCCAGCCCGAAGTCGGTGGTGTCGAACACGCGGGCGATGTTCGCGAAGAGGTGCCCGCCCGGCACGAGCACGGGCGGCACGCTGTCGATCGCGTCCGGTGTCTGCGAGGACACCACGAACGACCAGTACACGGGGAAGGCCGACCCGGCGAGCACGGCGATCAGGGCGGCGTACGTCCACGGCCCCGCCACGCGCCTGGCGAGCCTGCGCGCCCTCGTGGCGGGGCCGGTGGGCCGCGCCGGCGCCGGGCGTTGCAGCACTGCGGTCATCGGGTCACTCCGTCCGGATCCGTTTGGTCACCAGGTAGCCGATCCCGGCGACGATCACCGTGGCGACGGCCAGCACGACCGCGATGGACGAGCTGTAGCCGAAGTCGTACTTCGTGAAGCCCTGCTCGTAGAGGTAGAGCGCCGCGGTCTGGAACTGCCGGTCGGAGCCGCCCGTCGCGGCCGCCGCGCCGGGGTTGAACAGCAACGGCTCGGCGAGCAGGCGCATGTTGCCGGTGGTCGCGATGATCGTCGTGAAGATGATCTGCGGCCGCAGCAGCGGAACCGTGATGCGCCAGAACTGCTGCCGGCCGCTCGCGCCGTCCAGGGTGGCCGCCTCGTACAGCGACGGCGAGATCGCCTGCATCGACGCCAGGAAGATCAACGCGTGGTAGCCCGTCCAGCGCCACACCACCATCACCGCGATGGCGATGTGCGACGACGCGGTGCCCGCCTGCCAGTCGATCTGCCCGGCGCCGAACAGGCCCAACGCCCAGTTGACCAGGCCGAAGTCGCGGCCGAACAGCTGCGCGAAGATGATCGTCACCGCCGCCACCGAGGTGATGTTCGGCAGGATCACGCCCATCCGGAACAGCGTGCGGGTGCGGACCTTCCGGTTCAGCAGCTGCGCGATGAACAACGCGAACAGGATCTGCGGGACCGTGGTGAGCAGCCACAGGCTGAGCGTGTTGCCCATGGCGTTCCAGAAGTACGGGTCCGCCATCAGCTTCGCGTAGTTGTCGAACCAGACCAGCTTCGCCGCGGCCTCGTCGAGCAGGTTGCGCTCCTGCAACGAGACCCAGATCGTGTAGAGCAGGGGGAACAGCCCGAAGACACCGAAGATCAGGAAGTACGGCGCCACGTACCCGTACGGCGCGAACTTCGTGTCCCACCGGTGCCTTCTGGCCGTCTTGTCCATCAAGACCATGTCAGCGCGTCACTTCTGGACGTCGCCGACGAACTGGCGCCACGAGTCCTCGCCGTTCTGCTTGCCCTGCTCGACGCGCTGCATGGCGTTGCCGATCGCGGTCTGGATGTCGCCCGCCTTCGGTCCCTGGTACTGCGGGTTCAGCTTCTTCGCCGCGTCGGTGAACAGCTTGCCGATCGGGGCGTCGTTGAAGTACGGGTTCTTGTAGTCCACGATGGACGGGTCCTCGTAGAGCTTCGGGATCGACGGCAGCAGCCCGGCGCTCTTGAACACCTTGGCCTGCTGCTCCGGCGCGGTCAGCCACGCCGCGAGCTCCACGGCCTTGTCGACGTTCTTGCCGGACTTCGGCACCGTGAGGTACGAGCCGCCCCAGTTGCCGCCACCGCCGGGCACCGACGTGACGTCCCACTTGCCCGCGGCCTCCGGACCGGCCTGGTCCTTGATCTTCGCCATCTGCCACGCGGGGCACGTCACGGTCGCGAACTGGCCCTGCTTGAACCCGGTGTTCCAGACGGGCGTGGAGTACAGCAGCTTCGAGGACAGCCCGGCGTTGACGCCGTCGACCACGAGGTCCCAGCCCGCCTTGATCTCCTTGTTGTCACCGACGACGATCTTGTCGGACTTGTCGTAGTAGCCGACGCCCGCCTGGCCGACGATCGCGTTGAGGACGGTCGGGCCTCCGTCGAACCACTTCACGCCCTCGGGCGCCTTCTCCTGGAACTTCTTGCCCGCGTTCATGAAGTCCTGCCAGGTCGGCCAGAGCGCGGCGACCTGGTCGCGGTCGGCGGGCAGGCCGGCGTTCTGCAACAGGTCGCGGCGGTAGCAGATGGCGAGGCCGCCGACGTCCGTGCCGTAGCCGATCTGCTTGCCGTCCTTGCTGAGCGAGCCCTCCCACTTCCACGGCAGCCAGCGGTCCTTGAGCTGGTCACCGCCCTTGGTGTTGAGGTCCACGAACTTGTCCGGGGTGGCCTTGAACTGGTTGATGTACCCGGTGTCGACGGCCTCGATGTCGGCGGCGCCGCTGCTGGTGGCGAGGTGCGCGGCGAGGTTCTTGTGGTGGTCGGAGTAGGAGGCCGTCCGGTCGCTGATCTCCACGTCGGGGTGCGCCGCCGCGTACTCCTTGAGCAGCTCGGCGTACCCGAAGTTGCCGAACAACCCGATGGTCAGCTTCGTCTTGCCGCCGGACGCGGTGTCGCTTCCGCAACCGGCGAGCACCACGGCCGTCGCCAGCGCGACACAGCCGAGTGCGAGTGCTTTGGGGCGCATTTTCCAGGCCTCCGTTGGTTTCTGGGCGCGCTGAAGAGAGGAGAGGTGGTTCTCCGGGGAAGATGTGTGGCGCCTATGACAGCGGTGTTTCCGGGCGTCCGTCAAGTAACGAGATGATAAACAGATCAACTCGCGCAGGCGTTTGACTAGGAGAACTGCTGCTCGTACGGTCTATGTAACCGCTTACGATTGCAGTGGGAGGCCGGATGGCGACCGGGCGAGAGATCGCCCAGCTCTGCGGCGTGTCCGTGGCGACGGTGTCGCGCGTCTTCAACCAGCCGGAAACGGTGAACGAGGAGACGCGTGCACGGGTGCTGCGGGTCGCGGACGAGCTGGACTACCGGCCCAACGAGTCGGCACGGGCGTTGTCGACGAGGCAGTCCACGATGATCGGGCTGGTGTGGGACACCGACCACCGCAGACCGGACTGGCGGCACCCGTACCTCCAGGACCTGTTGATAGGCCTCAAATCCGCGCTGTCCGCGCACGGCTACCACCTGCTGATGCTCGCCACGAGCGGCGACGCGCGCGAGGTCGGCGCGTCGCTGGCAGACCCGGTCGGGTACGTGAACATGACCCGCCGCCACCACCTCGGCGGCCTGGTGCTGATCGACAGCGGGTCGGACGCGGACGCGTTCGAGGCGTTCGCGCAGTCCGGAGTTCCCTGCGTGGCACTGGACGTGGCCGTGGACGGACCGCGCGCCACCTACGTCACGTCGGACAACGTCGGCGGCGCGCAGGAGGCCGTCCGGCACCTCGCGGGACTCGGCCACACCCGGATCGCGACGATCACCGGGCCGCGCGGCAACCAGCCGTCGGAAGCCCGCGTCTCCGGCTACCGCACGGGGTTGCTCGACGCGGGCATCGCCGCGCGGGACGACTACGTGGTGGCCGGCGACTTCTACCGGGCGAGCGGAACCGCCGCCATGCACCGGCTGCTGGCCTTGGAGGAACCGCCCACGGCGGTGTTCGCGGCCAGCGACGAGATGGCGGTGGGCGCGTTGCTCGCCGCCAGGGCCGCGGGCCTGCGCGTGCCGGACGACCTGGCGCTGGTCGGGTTCGACGACATCGAGATCGCCGCCGTGGTCGATCCCGCGCTGACGACGGTGGCGCAGGACAAGCCGGGGTTCGGCGTGGCGGCCGCGAAGGCGATCATGGCGATGATCACCGAGGGGGAGCGGGCGGACCCGGTGGTGCTGCCGACCAGGCTGGTGGTCCGGGACTCGTGCGGCGGCTAGTCGTACGGCCCGGGAAGGCGGGAACGCGGGTGGTGGCGGGCGCGGTGACCTGCCGCGAACTGGTGGGCAGTGCGGTCGGCCTTCGGTCTCGTCGCTGGTGCGGGCGCGGTGAGCTGCGTCGAATCCGTGGCAGTGCGGCCGGCTGTCTGCTCGCGCCGCCGCCGGTGTGCACGCCGCGACCGCCTCGAATCTGCGGGCAGTGCGGCTCGCCTTCGAGCTCGCCGCCGTGCGGACGCGGTGACCTGCGCCGAATCGGTGGGCAGTGCGGTCGGCCTTCGGTCTCGCCGCTGGTGCGGGCGCGGTGACCTGTCCTGAATTCGTGGGCAGTGCGGCCGGCCTTCTGCCCGCGTCGCCGCCGGTGTGCACGCCGCGACCTGCAGCGAACCCGTGGCGGTGCGGCGGCCTTCGCGCGGCCCGAAGGCCAGCTCAGTCCTGTGTGGAGGCCGCCGCGATGAGTGCGATCAGCTGCCGCCGGAAGTGCTCGTAGTCGTCCACGGCGCCGAGCAGCGTGTCGGACTCGCGTTCCTCCCGCCGGGCCGCGGCCAGCGCCTTGCGGCCGGCCGGGGTGATCTTCACCGACGTTCGCCTGCGGTCGGTGGTGTCCTGGCTGCGCGCGACGTGGCCCGCGCGGTCGAGGTGCTCGATCGTGCGGCTCATGGTCTGGTCGGTGACCCGGCACAGCACCGCGAGCTCGCGCTGCGAGCGCGGGCCGTCGGCGAGGTGGTGCAGCGTGATCATCCCGGCGTGGGTGAGGCCGCGGCTCGCCAGGAAGTCCTCGAAGCGCTTCTCCACGACGCGGGCCGCGACCGACAGGAGCCTGCCCGTGGGCCAGGAGGCGACGTCCGCGCCCACCTGGTCCGGGCGGTCCTGCACCGCCAGTTCGTCTCCCTCGGCCACGGACCCATCATCGCAGAGCCGCCCGGTCAGCCCACGCCGGTCCCGATCGGCATGCCGGTCACGGGCGTGTCGCCGGACAGGGCCGCCGCGATCGCCGAGGCCGCCGGGGGATAGGCGAGCTCGCCCAGGCCGCCGAGCGGGGCGTCCGACGGCACGATCACGACGTCGATGTCCGGGCTCTGGGTGATCCGCGCCCACGTGAAGTCGCCGAACGACGACTGCACGACGTGCCCGTCGCGGACGGTGATCTGGGCACCGAGCACTGTGGACAGTGCGTCGGACACGCAGCCCTCGACCTGCGCGCGGACGCCGGACGGGTGCAGCGCCACGCCCACGTCGACCGCCGCGTGCACCCGCAGGACCCTGCGGTTCGCCGGCTCGGCGACGGCGATCACCGCGATCGCGGACCCGTACTCCTCCAGGCACGCGACACCCCTGTGCGTGCCCGGCGCGGGAGGCCTGGACCAGCGGGCCCGGTCGGCGGCGACGGCGAGGACCTTCTGCAGCCGTGACCCGGCGGGCAGCAGGGTGCGGCGCAGCGCGACCTGGTCGAAGCCTCCGCGCCGGCCGATCTCGCTGAGGAAGTTCTCCTCGGCGTAGGCGAACTGTCCGGAGTAGACGGAACGCCAGAAGCCGGTGCGCAGCGGCGCCGGGCGGACGGCGACGGTGACCTCGCCGGGCACGGCGTACGGGAAGTGGTCGCCGCTCGCCTTGATCAGCGCGGGGTTGTTGAAGATCGGCAGGACGGTCAACGGCCAGGTGACGACCTCGTGCGCACGCCGGATGGGCATGCCATCCGGGCCGAGCTCCGCGGTCAGCCGGTGCACGGACATCGGCCGGTACGAGTCGTTGCGCATGTCGTCCGCCCTGGTCCAGAGCACCTGGACCGGCACACCTGCCCGGCGGGAGCAGGCCACAGCCTCCTGGACCTGGTCGGTCTCGATGCGCCGCCCGAACGCGCCGCCGGACGCGGTCACCTCGACCCGGACGCTCGCCGCCGGCAGCCCCAGCTGGGTGGCCACCAGGGTCTGGATCCGGCCGGGGTCCTGGGTCGGCACCCAGATGGTGGCGCCATCTGAACGGACGTGCGCGGTCGCGTTCATCGGTTCCATCGGCGCGTGCGCGAGCAACGGCATCTCGAACGTCCGCTGGAGCCCGGTGATCGGGCTCTGCGCGGGCAGGGCGGCGTGCAGGTCGGCCAGCCACGCCCGGCTGTCGGCCGTGGGGGTGCCGCCGCGCCAGGTGATCCGCAACGAGTCCCGTGCCTTCAAAGCCTGCCAGGTCGACCGAGCCAAGACCGCAACGCCACCCTGCCCGTCGGCCGGAGCGACGAGCGTGACGACGTCCACCACGCCGGGGAGGGCGCGGGCGGCGGTGTCGTCGATCGTGTCCGGGACGGCACCGATCCACGGCGGGCGCGCGACCACGGCCACCAGGCCGCCGGGCGGGCGGGAGTCGATGCCGTACTTCACCCGGCCCGTCGAGATGGTGTGGGCATCCACGCGGCCGCCGCGGGTCTTGCCCAGCAGGCGCCACTGGTCCTGCGGCGTGAGCGTCACCGGCACGGTGGCCGGGTCGAGCGCGGCCGCCCCGCGCACCAGCGCCCGGTACGGCAGCCTGCCCCGGCGCGGGTGGCACACGGCGCCGTTCTTCGCGGTGCACTCGCTGACCGGCACGGTCCAGCGCCGCGCGGCGGCGGCCACCAGCAGGCAGCGCGCGGTCGCGGCGGCCGTGCGGATCGGCGTGCCGAGCTGCCGCACCGACGTCGAGTTCGACACCGCCTGCGAGCCGTACTTCGCCGGGTCTCCGAGCGCCTGCTCCAGCGCGACGTCGGCTGCCTCGACCGCCAGCTCCTCCGCGACCATCAGCGCGACGACGGTCCGGATGCCCTGGCCGCTGTCCGGCCGCGGCACCGTCGCGGTGATCCGGCCCGCGTCGTCCAGCCGCACGAAGACGTTCGGCACGAACCCCTCGGCGGCGAACGCGGGCACCGGCACCGCCACCGTCAGCGCGCCGACTCCGGCGCCGCGCAGCAACGTCCTCCTGCTGATCACCGCTCCTCCCGCATCATCCTGGCGGCCCTGCGCACGGCGGCGCGGATGCGGGGATAGGTGCCGCAGCGGCACACGTTGTCGCGCAACGCCTCCTCGATCGCCGTGTCGTCGGGGTCGGGATCGCGGGCCAGCAACGCGGCCGCGGCCATCATCTGCCCCGGCTGGCAGTACCCGCACTGGGCCACGTCCAGCTCGCGCCACGCCCGTTGCACGGGGTGGTCGCCGTCCCGCGAGAGGCCCTCGATCGTGGTGATCCGCGACCGCGCGCTGTCCGCGGCCGTCCGCACGCAGGGCCTGGCCGCCTGACCGTCCACATGGGACGTGCACGCCCCGCACAGGCCGACCCCGCACCCGTACTTGGCCCCCGTGAGCCCCAGCTCGTCGCGCAGCACCCAGAGCAGGGGAGTGTCCGCCTCGACGTCGACCTCGTGCCGTTCACCGTTGACGCGCAACAGATATCGGGCCACCGCACTGCCTCCAGATTTGCTCAGTGCGCTGAACGTAGCATGCATAATGCTCAGCATGCTGAACGATGTGCGGCGCGGCCGCGGGCTCCTGGTGTGGGCGGTGGTGGGCAGCGCGGTGCTCACCGGTCTGGTGTGGCTGCTCGGGCAACGGCTGCACGGCGTCGCGCTGCTGCCCGACCAGGGAGCCTCCTGGTACTACTGGAAGCTGCCCGATCCGACCTTCTGGACCAGGGCGTCCGCCTGGATGGGCTACGCGGCCCACCAGCTGGTGTCCTGGGGCCTGATCTACTACGCCCAGACGAGAGTCCGGCAGTACACCACCGGGCTGCACCGGATGAACGTCGTCGCGCTGGCGGCGAACGTTGCGTTCATCGGGCTGCACGCCCTGCAGACCCAGGTCTTCTACGACGGCCTCGCGCAGGACGTGTCGATCTTCAGCTCGCAGGGCTCCGTGGTGCTGCTGCTCGTCGTCGTGCTGCTGATGGAGAACAAGCGCCGCGGCCTGGTCCTGACCTGGTCGGCGCCGATCTCCGCGCAGGTCGTGGCGTTCGCCCGGCGCTACCACGGCTACCTGTTCAGCTGGGCCGCGATCTACACGTTCTGGTACCACCCGATGGAGTCCACGAGCGGCCACCTCATCGGGTTCTTCTACATGTTCCTGCTGCTGGTGCAGAGCAGTCTGATGTTCACGACATCCCACACGAACCGCTGGTGGACGATGACCCTCGAACTCCTCGTCGCCGTCCACGGCACGCTGGTCGCGGTGATGAACTCCGGACCGGACGGCATGTGGCCGATGTTCTTCTTCGGCTTCGTGGCGATCTTCGTGCTCACCCAGATGCACGGCGTCGGGCTGAGCGCGGTCACCCGGTGGTGGATCGGCGGCGCGTTCGTCGTCGCCGCGCTGGCCGTGTACTCGTGGCGCGGGCTCGACCGGCTGGACGAGGTCGTGCGCATCCCGTTGATCGAGTACCTGCTGGTGGGCGTGCTCGCCGTGCTGATCTGGGCGGGGGTCAGGCTGGCCGCGCTCGTGCGGTCATGACCGGGTGGCCGACTCCAGCAGCGTCGCGGCGACCTCGCGGAGCTTGGTGTTCGCCCGCTGCGACTGCTCGACCAGCATCGAGAACGCCTCGTCGGCGGTGCAGCTGTGCACCGCCATCAGCACGCCCTTCGCCTGTTCGATCACGGCCCGCGACGCCAGGGCGCGTTCGAGGTGGCTCACCTGGTTCTGGGAGTGGCGCCAGCGCTGGGCGCTCGTGATCGTGGCCGACGCGGCGGTGGTGAACAGGCGCATCAGACCCTCGTCGAACGGGTCGAACGCCGTCGCGGTGTAGCTGTAGAGGTTGAGCGTGCCGATGTGCCGTTCCTCGGCGTTGTCCGAGGCGGGGATGATGACGGGCACCGACAGGTACGCGCGGACGCCGGCCTTCTCGGCGGCGGTCTCGAACTCGGGCCACGACTCGCGGTGCTCACCGATCACGGCCCGGATCGGCTTGAGCGCGTGGGCCGACTCCAGGCAGGGCCCGCGGCCGGAGTCGTACTGCTGCTGGTCCAGCTCGACCAGGTCCCGGTCGGTGGCGGCGGCGGTGTGCGGCCGGGTGTCGGTGACGACGGACACGGTCACGGCGTCGGCGTCCGGCAGGGCCCTGGCGGCGGTCTCGGCCACCCGCTGCAACGCGTCGTCGAGGGACTCCTCGCCGGTGAAGGCGTCGTGCAGCTCCGCCAGCGCCTCGGTGGCCTCGTCCAGGCGGTCCAACGGGTCCGGGCGCTCGTCGCCCTGCTGTCTCACCGGACCAGTCTGCACGTAGTCGGCCATTCCGCGGCGCCCCTATCTCTCTCCCTGGAGTCCACGGCGCCGGCTGCTTGACGCTCGTGCAGCGCATCGTACGGGGAGAGACGGAGGAACCGCGCCGGCGGCGGGGAGCTGCGATGTCTCAACATCCCGTCGCCGGCGCGGCCGGACCGGCCAGAAGGCGGGTCCTCCGGTGCGAACACGCGCGTGTTCGGCGTTCTGTCAGTACCCCGGCGGCGGGCTGTTCACACTGACGTTCCGCGAACGGGGGACAGTCCAGTTCGGACACCATCGGCGACGGCCCGCGTCCCGGTCGTCCCGGAAACTTGTCCGGTTTGACATGGCCGATACCTCCGTTCGGCCGTAGCCCGCCCTCCAGGGCCTGTGCGTGGATGTAGGGGAGCGCTCTTACAACGTTGTAAAACGAAGGGGATCTTCACTGATGAAGAAAGCCGGCCCCGTCCTCGTCGCGCTGTTGCTGGCGCTGGGCATAGCGCCCGGAGTGCCGTCCGCGGGTGCTGCTGAGCCCGTGCACGGCCTGAAGGGCGAGTACTTCAGCATGTCGGCACCGGGAGCGCGCGACTTCGCGACCCTCGGTGGGACCGTCCTCGACTCCGACATCAACCACGGTGACCTGACCGGTGTGTTCGGGTTCCTCAACGGCCGCACCGAGCACACGACCGCCCGCTGGACCGGGCAGATCGCCGTGCCGCAGACCGGCGACTACACCTTCTACGCCATCGGCGACAACGGGTTCCGGTTGCTGGTCGACGGGCAGCCGGTGATCGACCACTGGGTCGGCGACTGGGACCGTGAGCAGACCAGCGCGCCGGTCACGCTGACCGCGGGGCGTCAGTACGACTTCAAGCTGGAGATGTTCCAGGACGTCGGCGGCGCCAACATGTTCCTGCGCTGGTCGAGCCCGGCCACGCCCAAGCAGATCGTCCCGACGTCCGCGTTCACGCCGCCGTCGGACTTCAAGGTCGTGCCGCGCACGGCGGAGGTCTCGAAGGACGGCCGCACCCTCACCGCCGACTTCGGCGGCCGGGTCACCGGCGCGTCCGACCTCAAGGACCACCTGCGCGTCGAGGTCGACGCCACCCCGTTCCCGATCTCGGTCATCACGACGAGCCGGACCAGGGCGACCATCCGGCTGTCCGAGCGGGTGCTGAAGGGCCAGCGGGTCCGGATGTACTACGACGGCGCGGGCGCGCTCGCGGTCGACGGGCAGAAGGTCGAGAAGACCGCCCGCACGACCGGCAACGTCTCCACCGAGCGGCTCAGGACGCCGTGGGGCGAGAAGGTCGACCCGCGCAACCCGCTGCCGGAGTACCCGCGGCCGCAGCTCGAGCGCGACAAGTGGCTCAACCTCAACGGCCCGTGGGAGTTCGCCGCGGCCAAGGCCGGCGAGCAGCCGCAGTTCGGCAAGAAGCTGCGCGAAAAGGTCGTCGTCCCGTACCCGATCGAGTCCCAGCTCTCCGGGCTCGAACGGCACGAGGACCACATGTTCTACCGCCGCACGGTGACCGTCCCGCACGACTGGAAGATCGGCTCCGGCCAGCGGCTCAAGCTCAACTTCGGCGCCGTCGACTACGAGGCCAAGGTCTGGGTGAACGGCAAGCTGGTCGCCGAGCACACCGGCGGTTACACGGCGTTCAGCGCGGACATCACCGACGTGGTCAAGCGCGGTGAGCAGGAGATCGTGGTCGGCGTCACCGACACCACCGGCCCGAACCAGCCCAAGGGCAAGCAGTCGCCCAACCCCAGCGGCATCTTCTACACGCCGTCGTCGGGCATCTGGCAGACGGTGTGGATGGAACCGGTGGCGGACAAGGGCATCGACGAGATCAAGACGACCCCTGACCTCGCCGCGAGCACGCTCAAGGTCAACGTGAAGTCGGCCGGCTCCGCCACCGTCACCGCGACGGCCCGCGACGCCAAGGGCAAGCAGGTCGGCACGGTCACCGGCCCGGCGAACTCGGACCTCACGCTGCCGGTGCCGAACGCGCACCTGTGGACGCCGGACGACCCGTACCTCTACAAGCTCGACATCACGCTCGGCAAGGACAAGGTCAAGAGCTACTTCGGCATGCGCTCCACCGGCATCGCGAACGTCGGCGGCACGCCCAAGCTCACCCTCAACGGCCAGCCGATCTTCAACCTGATGCAGCTCGACCAGGGCTTCTACCCGGACGGCCTGAACACCGCGCCGAGCGACGAAGCGTTGATCTTCGACCTGCAGGCGCAGAAGGACCTCGGCTTCAACTCGGTCCGCAAGCACATCAAGGCCGAACCCGCCCGCTGGTACTACCACGCGGACCGGCTCGGACTGCTGGTGTGGCAGGACTTCGTGGCCCTCGAGGACGGCAACAACCCGCTCTCGCAGGAGCGGTTCGTCAAGGAGGGCAAGGAGCTGATGCACCAGCTCCAGAACTACCCGTCCATCTACGCCTGGATCGTGTTCAACGAGGGCTGGGGCGAGTGGGACAAGACCGTCACCGGGCAGATCACCGACGAGGTCAAGGCGCTCGACCCGAGCCGGATCGTCAGCGCGCACAGCGGCGTGAACTGCTGCGCCTCCAAGGGTGACAGCGGCAAGGGCGACGTCATCGACCACCACGACTACAACAACACCGACCCGGCGCGCCCGGACGGCAAGCGCGTCGTGATGGACGGCGAGCACGGCGGGTTCACCCTGCGCACGCCGGGTCACCAGTGGCCGGTGCCGCCGATCGCGATCTACAGCGGCGTGGCGGACAAGGCGGCGCTGACGGCGAAGTACGTCGACAACACCCGCACGTTCTACCTCGGCCAGGCCCGCGAGGAGCTGTCGGCGTCGGTCTACACCCAGGTCACCGACCTGGAAGGCGAGCTCAACGGCCTGTGGACCTACGACCGCAAGCGCCTCAAGGTCGATCCGGGGCCGGTCCGCGAGATCAACCGGCGCGTGATCGAGGCCGGGGCGAACGCGGGCAAGCCGTACCCGTACGCGGGCAGCGGCGAGTGGAAGCTGAACGAGACCAAGGGCACCACGGCCAAGGACTCGTCCGGCAAGAACCCGCTGAGCCTCACCCCGACCGGCGCCACCTGGAAGGACGGTGCGCTGGAGCTCCGCAACGGCTCCGCGGACACGTTCGGCCCGGTGGTCGACACCACCAAGGACTACACGGTGTCGGCGACGGTGCGGCTCGACGAGCTGCCCGGCAACTACGCGAGCGCGGTGAGCCAGGACGGCCGGCAGGCGGAGAACCCGTTCTACCTGCAGTACGGGCAGGGCGCGTTCGCGTTCAGCACCCCCGGCGGCAACCGCGCCCGGTACGAGGTCGTGCCGGAGCTCGGGCGCTGGTACCAGCTCAAGGGTGAGCGCAAGGGCAACGAGATCAAGCTCTACGTCGACGGCGCGCTGGTCGCCACGGCGGCCGCCGGACCGGCCACGCTGAGCACCGGGGCGTTCACCGTCGGACGCGCCAAGTACAACGGCCAGAACGTCGACTTCTGGAGGGGAGCGATCAAGGACGTGCGCGTCACCTCCTGATCTCGGGAGAACGCTCTCCGGCGTGGTACAACCGTGGCATGAGCAAGGTTGCGCCCACGCTGGAGGACGTCGCGCGCGTCGCGGGAGTGTCGCGCGCGACGGTCTCCCGTGTCGTGAACGGCACGCGGAACGTCGATCCCGACATCCAGGAGACGGTGCGCCACGCGATCGAGCAGACCGGGTACACGCCGAACCGCGTGGCCCGGTCTCTCGTCACCCGCCGCACCGGCACGGTCGCGCTGGTGATCTCCGGCGCGGGCGGGGGATCGGACGTGTTCACCGACCCGTTCTTCGGCCGCGTCACGGCCGGGGTCGTCGACTTCCTGCGCGGCCACAGCGTGCACCCGGTGCTGATGCTCGCGGACACCGACAAGGCGCGCACCGAGGTCGTCGAGTTCCTCCGCCAGGGCAGCGCCGACGGGGCGTTGCTCGTCACCACGCACGCCGCCGAACCGCTGCCCGGCCGCCTGGTCGAGGCCGGCGTTCCCGCGGTGCTCTACGCGCGGCCCGGCAGCCCGATGCCGATCAGCTACGTCGACATGGACCACCGCGCGGGCGGCAGGCTCGCCGCCGACCACCTGGTGACGTCCGGCCGCTACAACATCGCCACGATCTCCGGGCCGATGGACGTGCTGGCGAGCCAGGACCGGCACGCCGGGTTCCGCGACGCCATGGCCCGGCACGGTTTCCCGTACGTCCCGACGGTCGAGGGCGGGTTCACCGCCGAGAGCGGGGCGGCCGCGATGCACCAGCTGCTCAAGGAGAGCCCGGACCTCGACGCGGTGTTCGCCGCGAACGACCTGATGGCGCAGGCGGCCGTGGACGTGCTGCTGGAGCACGGGCTGCGCGTCCCGGAGGACGTCGCCGTGGTCGGGTTCGACGACAGCGCGCCCGCGCTGAACTGCCGGCCGCAGCTCACGACGATCCGGCAACCGGTCGAGCGGATGGCGGCGCAGATGGCCGAACTGCTGCTCGGAGATCTGGAAAAACCGGGACAAAGGCCGAAATCCGTCATCTTCGAACCGGAACTCGTCGTGAGGGCCTCTGCCTGATTGACCTGCCTGACACCCGGCGTTAACGTCCCTTGGGAGAGCGCTCTCACGCCCCTGTCCAAGGCTTTCCGCCCTTCCCCCGTCAGGCAGGATCATGGGCTCAACCCTGTCCAGGGCCGCCGCGTTCGCCGCCGCCGCCCTGTGTTTGGTGACCACAGTCAGCGTGACATCGCAGGCGGGTGCCGCCGCCTGTGGCACCTCCAACGTCGCTCTCAACAAGACCGCCACCGCGTCCTCGACGGAGAACGGCGGCACCCTCGCGCCGGCCGCCGTCGACGGCAACGCCGGAACGCGCTGGTCGTCGCAGTTCTCCGACCCGCAGTGGCTGCAGGTGGACCTCGGCTCCACGCAACAGGTCTGCCGCGTCTCCCTGGCCTGGGAAGGCGCGTACGGCAAGGCGTTCCAGGTCCAGGTGTCGGACACCGCGGCCGCGAACTCGTGGCGTGACGTGTACTCGACGACGACCGGCACCGGTGGCACGCAGTCGGTCGACGTGAACGGGTCCGGCCGCTACCTGCGCGTGCTCGGCACCCAGCGCGGTACCGGCTACGGCTACTCGTTGTGGGAGCTGGGCGTCTTCGCCACCGTGCCGGACACTCCGGGGGTGACGCCGACCGATCCGCGCAACCCCGACTTCGGCCCGAACGTGTACGTCTACGGGCCCGGTTCGTCGCAGTCGGAGATGCAGTCGCGGCTCGACGCGATCTCCGCGCAGATGAAGACGAACCAGTTCGGCCCGCAGCGGCACGCGGTGCTGTTCAAGCCGGGCAGCTACAACGCCGACGTGAACCTGCGGTTCTACACGCAGATCGTCGGGCTCGGCCTCATGCCGGACGACGTGAACATCAACGGCCACATCAGGGTCGAGGCCGACTGGCTCCAGCAAGGCAACGACCCGAACAACCTGGGCAACGCGACGCAGAACTTCTGGCGCGGCACCGAGAACCTCTCGGTCACGCTGCCGCCCAACCAGATCGAGCGCTGGGCGGTCTCGCAGGCCACCGCGTACCGGCGGATGCACCTGCGCGGCCAGGCGCACCTGTGGAACGGCTACGACGGCTGGGCCAGCGGCGGTCTGATCGTGGACAGCAAGATCGACGGCGTGACGGTCTCCGGTTCGCAGCAGCAGTTCCTGACCCGCAACAGCAACCTGGCCGGCGGCTGGTCGGGCTCGGTCTGGAACATGGTGTTCGCGGGCACGCAGGGTGCGCCGCCGAACAACTTCCCGAACCCCTCGCACACCACCGTCGACACCTCACCGGTGACGCGTGAGAAGCCCTATCTGTACTTCACCAGCGGTGGGGAGTACCGCGTCTTCCTGCCCGCGCTGAGGCAGAACTCGCGTGGCACGAGCTGGGAGAACGGCAACCCGGGCACGTCGGTCTCGCTGGCGGACTTCTTCATCGTCAAGCCCGGCACCCCGGCCGCGACGATCAACCTCGCGTTGCAGCAGGGCAAGCACCTCCTGCTCACGCCGGGCATCCACCAGCTCGACGACACGATCCGCATCACCCGCCCCAACACCGTCGTGCTCGGCCTCGGCCTCGCCACGCTGACGCCGACCACCGGCAGGGCCGCGCTGACGACCTCCGATGTGGACGGTGTCAGGCTCGCGGGCTTCCTCGTCGACGCGGGTGTGCAGAACTCCCCGGTGCTGCTGGAGATCGGTGACTCCAGCGCGACCTCGCACGCGGCCAACCCGACCTCGCTGCACGACGTGTACCTGCGCGTCGGCGGGTCGCAGGCCGGCAAGGCCACCGTCAGCATGCGGGTGAACAGCCGCAACACGATCATCGACCACACCTGGGTGTGGCGCGCCGACCACGGCGAGGGCGTCAGCTGGACGGCGAACCCCGGCCAGAACGGCGTGATCGTCAACGGCGACGACGTGATCGCGTACGGCCTGTTCGTCGAGCACTACCAGCAGCACAACCTGATCTGGAACGGCAACGGCGGCCGCGTCTACCTCTACCAGAACGAGCTGCCGTACGACCCGCCGAACCAGGCCGCCTGGATGAACGGCTCGAAGCGCGGCTGGGCCGGGTACAAGGTCGCGGACAACGTGACGACGCACCAGGCGTTCGGTGTCGGCGTGTACTGCTTCAACCAGGCGAACCCGAGCGTGGTCACCGACAACGCCTTCGAGGCGCCGAACCGTTCGGGAGTCCGGTTCACGCACCTCGTGGCGGTGTCGCTCGGTGGCGTGGGCACGATCGCCAACGTCATCAACGGCACGGGCGGTCAGGCGGATCTGGCGAACCAGGTCCGGTACGTCGTGAACTACCCCTGACCGAGCCTGCCGAGCTGATCCCTGCGTGACGACTCGACGGACGCCGCGAACTCCTTGGTCGCGGCGTCCGTCCCGTTCTCCAGCTCGCTGCGGGCGAGCTTCGCCGTCTGCTCCAGGTGTTCGCGCAGCTTCTTCGGCAGAGCCGAGGGATCCGTGCGGATGACCAGCAGGTCGGCCTCCGAGACCAGGCCCGGCATCTGGTGGCCGGCGTGCACGTTGGTGTCCGGCAGCCCGGCCCGGTCCCGCAACTGTCGCAAGTGGACCAGTTCCTGGGCGTGCGACGCCTTGAGGTCGGCCGCGAACTGGGCCAGGGACGCGGGTGCGACGTCGAGCGCGGGCAGCAGCTGTTCGTTCATCGGGATCATCAGCTGGACCCACGCCGTGTCGGTGGCGTTGAACGGCGAGACCTCGGCGGGTGACGGCGGGGGAGCGGGCGCGGCGGCACACCCCGCGAGCAGCAACAACGCGGAAACACCCCAGGGCACGCGCCGCCCTGGGGTGCATGAGGCGAGGAACCTCACCGCGGCAACCGGTAGTCCGGTCCGAGGGCCGCTCCTCGATTCGGCTTGTACAGGTCGAACCCGCGCGGGTCGCACTGCAGCCCGCCGTTGATGCAGTGCCGGACCAGCGCCGCCTGGGTCGGCGCGTCCCAGGCGTTCATGAAGTCGTAGTGCCAGGTGTAGCCGCGTCCACTGGCCAGTCTCACCCGTGACATGTCCCCGGAGACCGGGAACGCCATCTTGAACTCGATCATCGGCACCGCCACCGGGTGCGACGGCGGGCAGACCAGCGTCGCGCGGTCCGGATAGGCCATGTGCGACTGGTGGTTCGCCGAGTCGAGATCACGGCCGTTCCAGCAGCTCGGCGCCTGGTAGCGGACGTTGAGCTGGGTGCCGGGCGGGCAGTACGCCGGGATGTCCCAGTTGTGGAAGCTGTCGCCGCACTCCCAGCCCTCGACCGCGCCGGGCGCGGTGCGGAACTGCTCCTGCGTCGCCGTGGGGCTGCCGACCACGAACCGGATGCCCGGCGGGAACGGCACCACGTCCTGGTACCGCAGGATGCCGGACTTGTAGTAGATGACCTGCGGGAAGTTCGGCGGCACGATCTGGTCGCCGTTGTAGACCGACGGGAACCAGTACGCGGACTTGTCGTCCGGCGTCCGGCAGTTGGTCTGAGCTCCCTTCAACGAGTCGTTGGTGCTGCGGGCGTTGGTGGAGGGGTTGCCGAGGAACGTGTGCATGTGCGAGGCGCCCGGCAGTCCCGGGAAGACGATCGGGTCGTCCGGGAGATGGGTCGTGACCGAGCAGTTCGCCTGGAACTCGTGGTGCGTGACCAGGTCGTCGGCCTTCGCCGACTGGGTCACCACCACCGCTGCCACCAGGGCAGCCGTCATCGTCAACGCGCTGAGTTTTCGGGACACCACTGTCCTCCTGCCGACGTGGGGAAACCGGCTTGGAGAGCGCTCTCCCAAACAGCGTCCCGCCCGGCCGCGTGAGGTGTCAAGACCGGTCTTTTGACACGGCGGACGTCTGGTCGTAACGTTTCTCGGCAGGGTTGTGAGAGCGCTCTCCTCACTTTCCCCGCTGGTGACAGGAGCCGCGATGGCTCGTGTCCGCTCCCTCTGCACGCCTCCCGGCGCGGAACCGCATCGGTCACCCGCTGCACGAGCTCGGCACCTACCGCCGCCGACCATCCCTTCACCCCAGGAGAGCCGTACATGCGTGGATTCGTCAGGTTCGTCACGGCGGGCGCGGCGTCGGTCGCCCTGCTCCTCGGCGCCGCGCCCGCGGTGCTGGCCGGCGGACCGGTCCAGGTGGACGTGGGAGGCGTGGGTGACGCGACCTTCCTGCCCGACAACGGGATCGGCGGGCTCACCGATGTGAAGCCGGCCGGCAAGCGGGCGCACACCTCCTTCAGTCGCACCGTGACCAACCCGATCCCCAACGAGATCTGGTACACGGCAAGGCATCTGGAGTCGGCCTACGAGCTGACCGGCCTCACCGCCGGAGGCGCGTACGAGCTCAGGCTCTACTTCCTCGACTGGTACTTCACCCGGCCCGGCCAGCGGGTCTTCGACGTCGACGTGAACGGCGCCCGCGTGCTGAGCGACTTCGACATCATCGGCACGGCGGTCGCGGCCGGTGCCGACGCCCCGCTCACGGCGTTCGGCGTGGAGAAGGACCTCGCCGTGACGGCGGACGAGAACGGCGCGGTGCGGGTCGACCTCGTGCGCGGCAAGGTCGACCAGCCGCAGGTGAACGCGATTGTGCTCGTGCCTCGAACCTGATCGAAGAGAGCAGACAAACGGCGCATCAAACACTCCAACACAAACGAACACGACTTTCGGTCGGGTTTTCGTTGAATAGGGTTGTTCTTTGGTGGTTTGTGACGCAAAGTTTTCGGTGAGTTGTCCGATGTGTCACCCCTCCAGTCCCTGCCTGAAGGAGTTCGATGCGCCCCGCCCTCTCGTGGGCGGCTGCCGTGTTGGTCTTCGCCGGTGGCATCGTCGCCACCGGCTCCAGCGCGTCCGCTGCCGTCGTGCCCAAGACCCCGCCGCTGTCCACCCCGTGGACGAGCCAGGTGTCGACCACCAACCCGCTGCCGGAGTACCCGCGCCCGCAGATGACCCGCCCGGAGTGGCAGTCGCTGAACGGGGAGTGGGAGTTCCTGAACCCCGCCACGGACGGCGCGGGCAACGTCAACCGGTACGCCGCGCCGCCGCTCGGGCAGACGCTGCCGGAACGCGTGCTGGTGCCGTACCCGATCGAGTCCGCGTTGTCCGGCATCATGCGCAACGACAACCGCGACCTGATGTTCTACCGCCGCACGTTCACCGTGCCGTCCAACTGGAACGGCAGACGGGTGCAGCTGCACTTCGGCGCGGTCGACTACGAGGCGACGGTCTGGGTCAACGGCACCCAGGTCACCACGCACAAGGGCGGCTACGACCGGTTCGAGGTCGACGTCACGCCCCAGCTGAACGGCGGCACCAACGAGATCGTCGTGCGGGTGTACGACCCGACCGACGGCCGCGGCGAGAAGCAGCCGGTCGGCAAGCAGGTCAACGACACCAGCCGGATCTTCTACACGCCGTCTTCGGGGATCTGGCAGACCGTGTGGCTCGAACCCACGGCGCCCACGTCGGTGTTCTCCGTCGACGTCTACCCGAACCTCGCCACCAACACCGCGAGAGTCCGGGTCTTCACCCGTGGCAACGCTTCCGGGCACACGGTGCTGGCCGAGGCGATGGCCGGGACCACCGTCGTGGGCAGCGCCACCGGCGGGTTCACCGAGTTCTCGGTGCCCGTGCCGAACGCCCGCCGCTGGTCGCCGGACGACCCGTACCTCTACAACCTGCGGGTCTCGCTGCGGAACTCCTCCGGGGCGACCGTCGACCAGGTCGTGAACTACTTCGGCATGCGCGAGGTCGGCACGAAGCTCGTCAACGGCGTGCTGCGGCCGACGCTCAACGGCGAGTTCGTGTTCCAGATCGGCACGCTGGACCAGGGTTTCTGGCCCGACGGCCTGTACACGGCGCCGACCGACGCGGCGCTGGCGTCGGACCTGCAGAAGCACAAGGACCTCGGCTTCAACATGGTCCGCAAGCACATCAAGGTCGAACCGGCGCGCTGGTACTACCACGCCGACCGCCTCGGACTGCTGGTGTGGCAGGACGTTCCGTCCACACCGGCGTTCGACCAGAGCCGCACGGCCGCGCAGATCGCGCAGTTCGAGACCGAGGCGCGCGAGATCGTCGACGAGCACCGGTTCTCACCGGCCGTCGTCGCCTACGTGCCGTTCAACGAGGGCTGGGGCGAGTGGAACCTCGCCGACACCCGGCGGGTGAGCACCGACCTCGAGAACTACGACCCGACCCGGCTGATGAACGCCCACAGCGGCTACAACTGCTGCGTCTCCAAGGGAGATCCCGGCAACGGGGACATCATCGACTGGCACGTCTACACCGGACCGGACGCGCCACGGCCGTCCGCGACCCGCGTGTCGGTGCTGGGCGAGTTCGGAGGCATCGGGCTGCGCACGCCCGGCCACGAGTACAGCCCGAAGAACGACTTCTTCGCCTACGAGCAGGTGTTCAGCGCGGGCCAGCTCAACGACCGCTACACCGGCATGGTCCGCGACGTGAAGCAGCTCATGACCACCAAGGGGCTCTCCGCGTACGTGTACACGGAGATCACCGACGTCGAGGGCGAGTACAACGGCCTGTACACCTACGACCGGCGGGTGCAGAAGGTCGACACCAACCAGTTGAGGGCCGCGCACGCCGATCTGATCGCGTCCTCGCGGAACCTCAACTCGCCGGCCGTGTTCACACTCGGGCACGTCCGGTCGTTCCGGGTCACCACACCGGGGTTCACCGACCGCTACCTGCGGCACTCGAACTCGGTGGCACGCACGGACGTCATCAACGGCGCGAGTGCGGACAGCGCGCGCCAGGACGCGTCGTTCCGCACGGTGGCCGGTCTCGCCGACCCACGTTGCCACTCCTTCGAGTCGGTGAACTTCCCCGGTCGTTTCCTGAGGCACGCCAACAACACCGCGCGCGTCGAGGCGTCGACCGGAGGTTCGTTCAACGCCGACGCCACGTGGTGTGCCCGGCCTGTTGCGGGTGGCACGTCGTTCGAGTCGTTGAACATCCCGGGTTCGTTCCTGCGGCACTACGCGGACAACGTCTACCTGGCCCGCAGCGGCGGCCCGAACCCTTGGGACAGCGCGACCGGGTTCGCCGCCGACTCCACCTGGGCGACCGCGGATCCTGCGCTGTGGCGGAGCTCCGTGCGGCTGGCGACGGACGTGCGGCAGTCGTTGCGGGTGGCGACGTGGGGCCACACCGACCGCTACCTCCGGCACGCCGACAGCCTGGCGTACACGGAGATCGTGAACGGCGGCAGCAGCGCGACGCTCAAGGCCGACGCCACCTACACCGTCCGCCGCGGGCTCGCCGACTCGTCCTGCTACTCGTTCGAGTCGGTGAACTTCCCCGGCCAGTTCCTGCGGCACGCCGCGAGCCGGGTGCGGAACTCGCCGAACGACGGCTCGGCGTTGTTCCGCGAGGACGCCACGTTCTGCGCCCGGCCAGGCTTGAGCGGCACGGGCGTGACGCTGGAGTCGATCAACAAACCGGGCTCGTACCTGCGGCACTTCGAGTCTCAGGTGTTCGTCGCGTCCGGCAACGCCGAAGCGGGCTTCGACCGGCCGCAGACGCTGACGGCGGACAGCACCTGGACGATGGCCGCGCCCTGGGCGCCGTAGATCCGCACGAGGCCGGGGCGGCGACGCCCCGGCCTTCCTACTTCGGGGAGTTCGGCATGTGGCGACGATGCACGGCGATCCTGACGACCTTGTTCCTCCTCTGCCTGGGAGTGGCGCCGGCCTCGGCGGAGGGCAACGGCGGCACGCGGGTCCTGCCGCTCGGTGACTCGATCACCGACGGCTTCAACGTTCCCGGCGGCTATCGCATCAACCTGTGGCGGTCACTGGCCGGTGCCGGTCACCTGGTGGACTTCGTCGGCACCGGGTTCAACGGCCCGGCCGACCTGCCCGACCACGACCACGAGGGCCACTCCGGCTGGCGCATCGACCAGATCGACGCGATCGCCACCGGCGTCGTGCGCGACACCGCACCGCGCACGGTCCTGCTGCACATCGGCACCAACGACATCGTGCAGAACCACGACCTGCCCGGCGCTCCGGGACGCCTGAGCGCGCTGGTCGACCGCATCCGTGCGGCCGCACCGAACGCGGACGTGTTCGTCGCGTCCGTGATCCCGTTGTCCGACCCGGTGCTGGAGGCCAGGGCCGACGCCTACAACGCCACCATCCCGGACATGGTGCGGGGCAAGGGTTCCCGCGTCCACTTCGTCGACATGCACGCCGCCCTGGGCACGGCCGACCTGGCCGACGGCGTGCATCCTTCCCGCGGTGGCTACGACAAGATGGCCGCCCGCTGGGCGTCCGCGCTCGCCGCCGTACCCGGTGCGGCGGGGGACGACGGCGCTGCGGTGACCGTGCCCACCGGTCTGAAGTCGTTGCGCGTCACCACCCCCGGCTTCACCGACCGCTACGCCCGGCACCAGAACGCGCTGGGGTACACCGAACACGTCGACGCCGGCAGTTCCGCGCTGCTCAAGGCCGACGCCACCTGGCGGATCGTCCCCGGCCTCGCCGGCGGGTGCTACAGCCTGGAGTCGCGCAACTTCCCCGGCCACTACCTGCGGCACCAGGCCGGCCGCGTGAAGATCAGCGCCAACGACGGCACGGCCCTGATGCGTGCCGACGCCACGTGGTGCGCCCGTTCCGCACCGACCGGGGTGCGGCTGAGCGCGTGGAACTTCCCGGGGTCGTACCTGCGCCACATCAACAGCGAGCTCTGGCTCGCGACCCCCGGAGGCTCCGGCCCCCAGGACAGGGCCGCGAGCCTCGTCCCGGACATCGCCTGGTCCGTCGACGCGCCCTGGGCTCCCTAGAGCCCGGTCGTCCACCGCTGGTTCGGCGCCCCGTTGCAGTCGTGGATCTGCAACCGGGTGCCGTTCCCGCCCTGCCCGCCCGGCACGTCGAGGCACCGCCCCGAGTTGGGGTTGAGCAACGAACCGTCCGCGCGCGGCACCCACTGCTGGAACACCGATCCGTTGCAGTCGTAGACCCAGAGCGGTGTTCCGTTGCCGGTCTGCCCACCGGGGACGTCGAGGCAGCGGCCCATCGCGCGGACCGTGCCGTCGGTCTCCACCGCCCACTGCTGCACCGGCGCGGTGTTGCAGTCCCACAGCTGCACTGCCGTCGCGTTGAGCTGCCCGCCCGCGGCGACGTCGAGACAGCGTCCGAGTGCGTTGCGCACGCCGCCCAGAGCGCGGGGGATCGTGGCTCCGGCCGGGAGGCGCAGGACGTTCTCGCGCCGGTTGCCCCTGGACCAGGTGGGATCGCCGAGACCGATGGCGCCGTTCGCGATCCGGCCGGTGAGGTAGTCGCGGTACCAGCCGAGCCAGTACGGCAGGTTGCCCGAGTTCTGGTCGTACCCGTACGCGGCGGCGCAGTGCACGCCGTCGGTGCGGCCGGGGTCGTCGGCGCACTGCGGGGCGCGGCCCGTGCCGAGCTGGCGGAAGTAGAACTGGGCCAGCGCGTGCAACGCCTCGTGCGTCCACCCGGCCAGCGCGTCCTGGTGGTAGCCGAGGTCGTCGCGGGCGTTCACGCTGCTCCAGCCGGTGTTGTGCGGGCCGGTGCCGCCGAGCGTCCAGTAGGAGTGGTTGCGGAACGGCCCGTACATCAGCACGCCGTCCCACTCGCCGGGGTGCACCCAGCGCGCGGTGTCGCCGCCGACGTCCTCCGGCCGGATGATGCCCTCGGCGCTCGAGCTCGTCAGCGGGTCGGGGGAGACCTGGACGGACGTCTGCAGGAACACGCTGCCACCGGTGAGGTCCCGCACCATGCGCGGCCACGTGGTCAGGAACGCGTTGCGGGCCGCGTCGACCTGGGCGGCGGACAGCTGCCCGCCCCAGCCCGGTGCGGTCGAGGAGGGTTTGATGATCATCAGGTACCGCAACGCCACCGCGGGACGTGCCGCCGCCGTGGTGGCGGCGGTCAGGTGCTCGACCCGCTGGGCCGGCGAGCCGTTGCAGTCCCACAGGCGCAGCCGGGTGCCGTTGGCCGTCGCGCCGTCCGGGGAGTCGAGGCACCGGCCGGACAACGGGTTGATCAGCGTGCCGTCCGGGCGGTGCAGCCACTGCTGGGGCGACAGGCCGTTGCAGTCCCAGATCTGCAACGGTGTCCCGGCCGCGGTCGCGCCGCCGGGGACGTCCAGGCAGCGGCCGTTGACCGTCAGCGACCCGTCCGGCCGCCACGTCCAGCGCTGCACGGGCGCGGTGTTGCAGGTCCACAGCTGCACGGCGTCGCCGTTGCGGCCACCTCCCGCGGCGGCGTCCACACAGGTCCCGCCGACCGCGCGCAACGCCCCGGTCCGTTCGGTGGTGGGAGGTAACGCCGCCGCACCCGCGTAGGCGCGGCACACGCCGTCAGCTCCGGCGTCGGTGGTCACCTGCGCCACGCGGTCGTCGTCCAGCGGCACGAGGGTGGGGCTGTAGTTGGGGCAGACGCCCGGACGTGCGCCGGGCACCGCGACCGGGACCGGGAGCGCGGTCCACGAGTCCAAGGCCTGGCCGGCGGCGAACATCGCCAGGCCGTTGAGCGCCGCCGTGGAGCCGTTGGCGTTGAGGACGCGTTGCCCGACCAGCAGCACGCGGCCGGACGACGTGACCGCCAGCGTCGGCGTGGCCACCAGGTAGCGGCCGTCCTGCGTGCGGGCGAGCGGGCCGAGGTCGGCCGGATCGCCCCAGTCCCAGCCGTTCGGGGAGGTGCGGTACCGGACGGCGCAGTCGAACTGGCCGCCGAAGCCGCACACCTCGTACGCCATCAGGTACGTGCCGCTGGGCAGCCGCCGGACCGAGGCCATACCGGGCCGGTGCCCCGAGGCGGTGCCCGCCACCGTGGTCGTGCGCTGGGTCCACTGCACGCCGTCGGTGCTGACCGCCCTGGCGAGGACCTGGCTGCGGCCGGGCTGGCCCTCGTCGGCGAAGTGCAGCACGAGCCGTCCGGAGGCGTCCACGGAGAACTCGGGTTCCCACAGACCACCGGTGCCGGCCGCCCGCACCGCCGTGGCCAGGAGGCTCCAGGTGCGGCCGACGTCGTTGCTGCGCCACACGCGCAGGGACATCCGCCGGTCGGGAGCGTCCTGACCGGCGGAGCCCGCCCACAGCAACGTGCCCGGTGCGAGCGAGCCGACCTGCCGCGGCAGTTCGAAGAGCGTGGTGCAGCACAGTCCTGACCGCGCCTCGGGATCGGCTACGGTGCCGACGCGGCGGTAGGTCGCGCCGCCGTCGGTGCTCTCGCTGATCGCGCCCACGGGCCCGCCGCCGGGGAAACCCGTGGTCGTGAGCAGCACGCGTCCGTTGGCGGAACCGTTGTGCGCCAGCCGGACCGCTCTCGGGTACATCGCGGCGTCCTGGCTCACCGGAGGACCTGCCGCCGCCTGCGCGGTGGACACCGACGCGATCATCACGAGGAGTGCGAGGAAGAGTGCTGAACTTCGGCGTTTCACCGTTGAACCTCCCGAGTTCGCCCGGTCGGAGAATCCCGGCGTTCTTCCTGGCGTGTCAACGAATTCGGCGCGGTAACAGCGAAACATCGCGACTTTCGTCCCGGAAGTGCCGCTGTTCGACGGATTCGACACACCTTTCGGAGACTTTCCTTGCCATCTCAGGTCTTGCGCCTCACCGTGAAGAGCCTGGGAGCGCTCCCAGATCCCCGATGGCGTGGAAGGAAGACCGATGCGAACGTGGACCCTGCTGGCCACCCTCGCGCTGGCCCTCACCGGCGTGGCACCACCGGCCCAGGCGGCCGTCGAGATCTGCGACCAGTACGGCTCGGCCAGTCTCGACGGTGGCCGGATCATCGCGCAGAACAACCGCTGGGGCGCCTCGACGACCCAGTGCATCAGCGCGGACGGCACCGGGTTCCGCATCACGCGCTCGGACCACGACAACGCCACCAACGGTGTTCCCGCCGGCTACCCGTCCGTCTACAAAGGATGCCACTACGGCAGCTGCACGACCGGCAGCGGGCTTCCGTTGCGGGTGAGCGACTTCCGCGACCCGCGCGCGACCTACGACATCAGCACGCCGGACGCGGGGGAGTGGAACGCCTCGTTCGACATCTGGTTCGACGCGAACCCCAACCCGTCCGGCCAGAACTACGGCGCCGAGCTGATGATCTGGGCCAACCACCGCGGCCGCCCGCAACCCATCGGCAGCAGGCAGGCGACCGTGAACCTGGAAGGCGGCACCTGGGACGTGTGGATCGGCAACATCGGCTGGAACGTCATCTCCTACGTCCGCCAGCAACCGACGAACCTCATGTCCGACTTCAGCGTCAAGGCGTTCACCCAGGACGCCGTGAACCGCGGCCAGATCAACCCCGCCTGGTACATGACGAGCGTGCAGGCGGGCTTCGAGCCGTGGGTCGGCGGCGCGGGCCTCGCGGTCAACCGGTTCGGCTTCACGACCGACGGCGGTGGGGGTGGCGCCCAGAAGATCGTCGGCGCCGGCAGCAACCGGTGCGTCGACCTCGACGGCTGGGGCACCGCCGACGGCACCGCCACGATCCTCTGGGACTGCCACGGCGGCACGAACCAGCGGTGGGAGTGGCGCGGGGAGTCGCTGGTGAACCCGGTGTCCGGCAAGTGCCTCGACGTGCGCGGCAGCGGCACGGCCAACGGCACGCAGGTCTGGCTCTGGTCGTGCCTCGGCAACGGGGCGCAGCGCTGGGTCCGGGACGCCAACGGCAACCTGCGCAACCCGCAGTCGGGCCGGTGCCTCGACGCCGTCGAACGCGGCACGGCCAACGGCACCCGGTTGCAGCTGTGGGACTGCGGCGGCGGTGTGCAGCCCCAGCAGCAGTGGCGGTTCGAGGCCTAGGCGCCGATGAGCCGTTCGCTCAGCTCCCACAGCCGGCGGGCGGAGTCCGGGTCGAGGGCGTGCGGGGCGACGTCGGTGAGCGGCGCCGTCCCGATCGCGCCGTCGAACGGGGTGGCGTCCACCGGCGAGATGTCGTTGTTCTTCAGGTAGACCCCGCCGATGCCGTCGAGCAGGGGGCTGGTGGCGGCGAACACCACGGTGCTCGCCGCCTGCTCCGGTGTCTTGCGTTCGGTGTCCGGGTCGATGATCGGCTCACCCTCGTCGTCGATCAGGCCCATGGCCTTCAACGCCTCCGGCGGGAACATGCCGTCGGCGCCGCGGGCGAGCGTGGTCGCCACCGCGATGCCGGGGTGCACCGCGTAGGCGTGCAGACCTGTTGCCGCACAACGGCGTTCGAGCTCGACGGTGAACAGGATGTTCGCGGTCTTGGCCTGGCCGTAGGAGGCGCCGGCGTCGAAACCGGTGGCGAAGTGCAGGTCGTCCCAGCGGATGTCCGAGAGCCGGTGGCCGCCGGAGGTCAGCGTCACGACGCGGGCGCCGGGCAGCGCGGGCAGCAGCGCCAGGGTCAGCTGGAAGTGGCCGAGGTGGTTGGTGGCGAAGACCTTCTCGTACCCGCGCGCGTCGAGTTCGAGCTTGTCGGAGCCGATGCCCGCGTTGTTGACGAGGATGTCGAGCGGCCTTCCCGTCGTGAGGAAGCGTTCGGCGAAGGCGTCGACGGAGGCGGGGTCGAGCAGGTCGAGCCTGCCGATCTCGACGCGGTCCAGGCCGGCGACGGCGGCGGCCGCGCGTTCCGGGTCGCGCGCGCCGATCGTGACGGTCGCGCCCGCGGTGCTGAGCGCTCGGGTGGTCTCCAGGCCCAGGCCCGCGTGGCCGCCGGTGACGATCGCGTGCTTGCCGGTCAGGTCGATGCCCTCGAGCACGTCGGCGGTGGTCGACGCGGCGGTGAACCCGGTGCCCAGGGGGCGTTGCATTTCGAACATGCCCCTGACGCTAGGGCGCCTGCTCCGAACTCTGAATAATTGAAAGTCCGCAATTCTTGAGCGATAGTTCGAGGGTGCGGAGTGACGCGTTGTCCGAGGTCCTGGAGCTCATCGACGTCCGGGGCGTGATGACCGGCGGGTTCACCGCGAGCGGGCCGTGGGTCGCGCGGGGTGAGCTGACCAGGCCGCTGGAGTTCGTGGTCGTGGCGCGCGGGCGGGCGACGTTCGAGACGAACGGCACGCCGGAGCCGGTCGAGGCCGGGGCGGGTGACGTGGTCGTGCTCAACCGGCAGACCTGGCTGCGCGGCCGTGGCGGGTCGCCGCACGAGGTGCCGCGCGAGATCGACGTGACCAGGCCAGGGGAGTTCTCGCCGCACGACGCCGACGCGGTGATCGGCGGGCACCTCCACGTCAACGCGCTCGGCCACGTCCTGCTGCACGCGCTTCCGGACGTCAGCGTGGTGCGCGGGTCGTCGTTGCCGTCGCGGATCGAGCAGCTGGCCGAGGAGTTCACCTCGGACCGGATCGGTGGCGCCTTCGCGGTGCGGCAGCACGCCCAGCTGCTGGTGCTGGACGTGCTGCGCGCACACCTCGGCCGTGTGGACCTGCCGGTGGGCCTGCTCCGCCTGCTCACCGACGCCCGGCTGCTGCCCGCCGTGACGCTGATCCACACCCGGCCCGGTCACCCGTGGCAGCTCGGCGAGCTGGCCGGGGCGGCGGCCATGTCCCGGACCACGTTCGCGACCCGGTTCCGCGCGGTGGCAGGGGTACCGCCGCTGACCTACCTGTGCCGCTGGCGGATGTTGCTGGCCGAACGCGCGCTCCGCGACACCGACGCCCGCGTCGGCGAGCTGGCCGCGTCACTCGGGTTCGGGTCGGAGAGCGCGTTCTGCACGGCGTTCAAGCGCGAGGTCGGTGAGTCGCCGCTGCGCTTCCGCACCCGCGCACGGCTACTCGGTGCCCTCGAACACGACGGCGGCGTCCGTGCGGGCGGGCTGACCCCAGACGAGGTCGCGCGCGGCCGCGTCGCCGCTGAGGTAGTGGCGGAACCACGACGTCATGACCCGCTTGGCCGCGACGAGCTGGGCGGCCCTGGTGACGGAACCGTTGTCGCAGAACAGGCCTGAGGAGTCCATGAAGCCGCAGTGGAACCCGCCGGTGATGGTGCGCAGCTGCCGTGACGGCGGTTTCGCGGCGAACATCGGCCGCTGGTGGTCGGCGACCGGCGTGATGGTGTCCTGGGAGCCGGCGAGGAACTGCGCGGGCGCGGCGAGGGTCGCGGCCGCCGCCTTCGCCGACGGGGTGGTCTCGGCGGCGGCGTAGGTGGAGACGGCCGTGATCCTCGGGTTGCGCGCGGCCGCGAGCACCGCCGCGCCGCCGCCCATCGAGTGGCCCGCCACGCCGAGCGCCGTCGTGGTGATGTGGTCGTGGAACCGCGAGCCCGTGGTGGTGTCCTGGGCGACCAGCCAGGTCAGGCCGGTGTTGAGGTCGTCGGCGAACGTGCCGTGGTCGGGGCTGAGGCCGCCCTGCGTGGTCGGCACCACGACGACGAAACCCCACGACGCCAGGTGGTTGCTGGTGCTCGTGTACTTCGACGTGGCCTGGAAGAAGCCGTGCCCGAAGGCGATCGCGGGGAACCGGCCCGCCGCCACCGGCTGGTTCGTGCCCGCGGTGGTGGCGGGGTAGTGGACGCGCGCGGCCACCGACCGGCCGCCCGCGACGGCGGTGACATCGCTGTACGCCACCGGGTACGTGCCGGGTCGGCCGTAGTCCGGTGCCGCCGCGGACGCGCTCGGGGCGGCCAGGGTGGTGGCCACCAGGGCAAGGGTCAGCGCGAGTAATCGCATGCAGGGCTCCTCGGGAGAGATGGGTGGAACTCGCGGCGCTCAGGGGCGCCGCGACGTCAGGGCTGCCCGAACCGCATGCGCAGTCCGGTGACCGCGAGGTGCAGGCGCGGCCGGGCGTTCGTGAGCCAGGTGAGCGCGCCGTCGGGGAAGAACCGCCAGCGCAGCCGGGTGGGTCGGACGCGGGCCGCGGTGCGCAGGGCGGTGCGCACGCCCTCGCCGTCGCGGGTCTGCCAGACCGAGGTGCCGACCCGCACCGGCAGGCCGGACGGCGAGTGGTCCCCGGCGGTTCCGGAGGCTTCCGCGATCCCGTGCGCCAACGCGGTGAAGCGAGGCCCGCCGGCCAGCGTGAACTCCGCCATCTCCTTGGGGATGCCCCACATGGCCCGCGCTCCCGCCCTTGACGTCTCGTCGTCCACCCAGATGTCCGTGATGGACAGTCCGAACCGGACTCCCCGGCGGACCGCGACCGCCGCCATCAGCTCGCGGTACGAGAGCAGCCCCTCGGGCGAGTAGTCGACGAACGCGGACACCACGACCACCCGGCCGAACAGGCTGAGCGGCGCCACGCCCGCGGGCAGCAGGGGTACCGCCGAGCGTGGCGCCGTCCACACCGTGAGCCAACCCCGGCCGCACAGGGTCCACGGTGCAGCAGGGAAGTCAGGCATCCGGGGCTCCCTCGCGCAACGCGGCCGGTGCGCCCACCGGCACGGCGGGGCGGAGCGGGGCGACCGCGCGGATCCTCCGGTAGGGCTCGCCGAGTGGCGGGCGCGGGTCCGGATCTCCCTTGCACGGCCACAACGACATCGCGCGCTCGGCGAGGGCCGTGATCGTCAGTGCCGGGTTGACCCCGAGGTTCGCCGGGATCGTGGACCCGTCCACGACGTGCAGTCCCGGGTGGCCGTGCACGCGGTGGTACGGGTCGACCACGCCGGTGGCGGGGGAGTCGCCGATCACGCAGCCGCCGATGAGGTGACCGGTCAGCGGGACGTTCGCCAGGTCGGTCCACGCGCCCCTGGCCACGCCGCCCGCGCGGGCCGCGAGCCGTCTCGCCACCTCGTGGCCCGCCGGGATCCACGACGGGTTGGGCGCGCCCTCGCCCTGGGCGGTGGTGAGGCGGCCGCCGCGCAGGCGGGTGGTGAGCGAGTTGTCCAGGCTTTGCATGACCAGCAACGCGATCGTCTCCTCCGACCACCTGCGCGGTGTGTGCGTGCGCAGGGCCGTGCGGACCTCGGCGCGGAGCTGGGCCAGGCCGCGGCGCAGGCGGGACGGGCCGCCGTCGACCAGCGTGGTCATCAGCAGGCCCAGCAGGTTGCTGCCGCGGCCGTACCGCACGACCTCGACGTGCGTGTCGGCGTCCGGGTGGATCGACGACGTGATCGCGATGCCCCGCGAGTGGTCGGTCGGCCCGCCGGTGGTGCGCACCGCGACGACCGCCTCGGAGTTGGTGCGGCACAAGGCCCCGAGACGGGGCGACAAACCCGGTAGCCCGCCCCGGTCGCGAATGCCGTGCAGGAGCTTCTGCGTGCCGAGGGACGCTGCCGCGAACACGACCTGGCTGCTGGTGAACACGCGTTCCGCCCGGCCACCGGTGCGGCGGGTGCGCACGGCGTACCCGCCGGCACGTCCCGGCCGCACGTCGGTCACCGTCGTCAACGGCCACACCTGGGCGCCCGCCTGCTCGGCGAGGTGCAGGTAGTTCTTCGGCAGCGTGTTCTTCGCGTTGGTGCGGCACCCGGTCATGCAGGCACCGCAGGCGATGCAGCCGGTGCGCCGCGGGCCGGCCCCGCCGAAGAACGGGTCCTCGCCGTCCGGTCCGAAGTGGACACCCACGCGGGTGGGCCGGAACGTCTCCTCGACGCCCAGCTCGGCCGCGACCTGCCGGAGCAGCCGGTCGGCCTCGGTGCGCACCGGGTTCTCGACGACGCCGAGCATCCGGCTCGCCTGGTCGTAGTGCGGCGCGAGCTCGGACCGCCAGTCGGTGACGTGCGCCCAGCGCGGGTCCCGGAAGAACGAGTCCGGCGGTTCGTACAGGGTGTTGGCGTACACCAGCGAACCGCCGCCGACACCGGCCCCGCTGAGCACGAGCACGTCGCGCAGCAGCGTCATCCGCTGGATGCCGGTGCACCCGATGCCCGGCGCGAACAGGTAGTCGCGCAGCTGCCAGGACGTGCGGGGGAGCTCGTGGTCGGCGAACCGGCGGCCGGCCTCCAGCACGCCCACGCGGTAGCCCTTCTCGGTCAGCCGCAACGCGGTGACCGCGCCGCCGAACCCCGAGCCGATGACGAGCACGTCGTAGTCCACGGTCTCACCCCTCCGCCAGAGCCGGGACCGGCACGTGGTCGCCGGGCCGCAGCCGCGCGGTCCGGCGCAGGTACTCCCTGGTGCTCCCCGGCCAGTTGGTGGTGACCGAGCCGTCGTCCGCGCGGTACCAGGAGCCGCAGCCGCTCCACACGCCGTGCGCGAGCCGGGCCCGCATCTCCGCGTCGAACGCGGCGGCCACCTCCGGCCGCACCTCCAGGCCGCCGCCCGTGCCGGCGAGGTGGCGCACCGCCGCGACGACGTAGCGGCACTGCGCCTCGATCATCGTGATCACCGAGTTGCCCCCGAGGTTGGTGTTCGGGCCGTAGACGAGGAAGAAGTTCGGGAAACCGGGCACGGACATGCCGAGGTGCGCCCGCGGCCTGCCCGCCCAGACGTCGGCGAGCTCGCGGCCGTGCGCGCCGAAGACCTTCAGCGGCAACCGGAAGTCCGCCACCTCGAACCCGGTGCCCCAGATCAGCACGTCCGCCGGGTGCTCCCGGCCGTCACGGGTGCGCACACCGCCGGCGGTGACCTCGGTGATCGGCTCGGTGACGACGTCGACGTCCGGCGAGGTCAGCGCCGGGTACCAGTCGTTGCTGAACAGCACCCGCTTGCAGCCCGCCTGCTCGCGCGGCCGCAGCAGCGCGCGCAACCGGGGGTCGCGCACCCGGACGTGGCGGTGCGCGGCGGCGAGCCCGGCGACGAGGCTCCGCGAGAACCGCCCCGAGTTGAGCAGGCCGGTCAACGTCTCGCCGGCGAGCCAGACCCCCGCGCGAGCGGCCCGTGCGGTCAACGGATGCGCCGGAGTGCGCTTGGCGGCGTCGGGTTTGGGCAGCACGTGCGGTGCCGACCGCTGGAACACGGTGAGATGGCCTGCCAGCGAACGGATGCGCGGGACGAACTGCACCGCGCTGGCACCCGTTCCCACCACCGCGACCCGCCGTCCGGTGAGGTCCACGTCGTGCCGCCACCGCGCGCTGTGGAAGACCGGGCCGTGGAAGCGGTCCACGCCGGGCAGGGCGGGAGTCGACGGCCTGTTCAGCTGCCCGACCGCCGACACGAGCACGTCCGCTTCCACGACACCGCCGCCGGCCAGTGCGACGCGCCACCGGCCGCCGTCGAACGACGCGGAGACGGCCTCCGCGCCGAACCTGATCCGGTCCCGCACCGGTGCCGCCATGCGCTGGAGGTAGGCGAGGACGTCCGGTTGCGTCGCGTACCGGCGCCGCCGGTCGAGGTGGGGAGCGAACGAGAACGAGTAGAGCGACGACGGCACGTCGCACGCCGCGCCGGGATAGGTGTTCTCCCGCCAGACCCCGCCGGCGTCCTCGGCGCGCTCCAGCACGGTGAAGTTGTCGAAACCGGCTCTGCGCAGGGACAACGCCACACCGAGACCGCCGAACCCGGCACCGATGACGACCACTTCTGGGGTAGCAGGCACGCTGTCGAAACTAGGAACAACCACCCGTTCGCACCAGGACAACGGCGGCCGGGGAATTGACAATCGCGGCCATGAGGACGTTGGCCGAACCGGCGACCCGGCACTGGGACTTCCCCCGCGGCATCGCGAGCGTCGCCCTGCTGCTGCGCTACGGCGTCGAACGCGGGCTGGCGCGGCACTACCTGCTGGCGGGCAGCGATCTCACCGCCGGGCAGCTCGCCGACCCGGCGGCGGAGATCACCGCCCACCAGGAGCTCGCGGTGGTGCGCAACCTGGCCGCCCACCTGCCGGACGCGGGCGTGGACGCGGGCCGGCGCTACCACGCCACGACGTTCGGCGTGCTGGGCCACGCGTTCCTCAGCGCGGCCACCGTGCAGGACGCGGTCGACCTGGCGTTGCGCTTCCTGGACCTCAGCTTCGCGTTCACCGCGCCCACCGCCACGCTGACGGGAGACCGGCTGGTCCTCTCGCTCGACCCCGGCGCGCTGCCCGCCGACGTGGCGCCGTTCCTGGTCGAACGCGACCTGGCCGCCATCCACACCGTGATCGGTGAGCTCGTCGGAGGCGAGGTGCCCGTCGTGTCGGTGGACCTCAGCCGTCCCGCACCGACCGACGTCCGGGCCCACGAAGAGGTCTTCGGTGTCGTCCCGACGTTCTCCGCACGGCGCGATCAGTCCGTTGTGGACGCGGCACTGCTGGTGAGAGCGCTCCCGCTCGCCAGTCCGGAGGCGACGGCGTTGTGCGAGCGGCAATGCGCGGACATGGCCGCCCGCCGTCGCCGCAAACCGGGTGTCCAGGACGAGGTCCGGCGGCTGCTGGAGGGCTCGGCCCGGTTCGAGGAGACGATGCCGGACGTGGCGCGCGCACTGGGTCTCAGCCCGCGCACGTTGCGCCGCAGGCTCACCGAGTCCGGCACCGGCTACCAGGCGCTGCTGGACGAGGTGCGCGCCGCCCGCGCCGCCGTGCTGCTCGCGGACCGCGGGCTGTCCGTCGAGCGCGCGGCGGCCGAGCTCGGGTTCGCCGAGCCCGCGAGCTTCATCCACGCCTTCCGCCGCTGGTACGGCAGCACGCCGGCCGGTTTCGCGCGGTCTCGCGGCGCCTGAAGCGACTCTGAAGGATCAGCCGGCACCCTGGTCACGGCACGGCGTCCGACGAACACTGTCCGCCATGGTGCAACTGGACGATCGCGCCGCGGTGCGGAGGCTGCACGACCGGTTGGGCACGGGCCCGCGGCCAGGAGATCTGGACAGAACGTTCGACGCCGCGCTCGACGCGCTGCTCGCGGAGGACCCCGCCGGCGACGTGCCCGCGCCGCAGCCCGCCAGCCCGCCCCGCCCGGTGAAGGGCGACCGCGCGGCCAAGCAGGACGCGGCACACCAGCGCGGCGAGGACGAGCACGCGCTGGCGACGTGGTGGCTCGACCGCATGGTCACGACGGGCAGACCCGCCGTCGAGCGGATGACGTGGTTCTGGCACGGGCACTTCGCGACGAGCGAGCAGAAGGTGCGCTCGCCGCGGTCGATGCTGGCGCAGAACGAGACGTTCCGCGGGCTCGGCCTCGGGCCGTTCGCGGACCTGGCCCAGGCGCTGGTGGTCGACCCGGCGATGCTGGTGTGGCTGGACGGCAACGACAACCGCGCGGGCGCGCCCAACGAGAACCTCGCCCGCGAGTTCATGGAGCTGTTCACCCTCGGCGTCGGCCACTACGGCGAACAGGACGTCCGCGAGGCCGCGCGAGCGCTGACCGGGTGGACGGTGCGCGCAAACGACGGCAAGGCCGAACTGGTCGCGAAACGCCACGACGACAGCCAGAAGACCGTCTTCGGGCAGGCGTCGACGTACACCGCGAAGTCGTTGGTGGAACTGCTGCTGTCCCGCGAGGAGAGCCCCGAGTTCGTGGTCGGCAGGGCGTGGTTCCGGCTGGTGTCCGCGCAACCGCCCGCCGCCGACGTCGTGGCACGGCTGGTGCCCGCGTTCCGCCGCGACACGCGGTCCCTGTTGCGCGCCATGGCCGCCGAACCGGCGTTCCGCGACGCGGCGAACACGCTGGTGAAGCAACCCGTCGAGTGGGCGGTGGGGCTGATGCGCGCGGTCGGCGTGCGGCCGCGCGACCTGACCCGCAAGCAGGCCGACGCGTTGCTGAAGGCGTTGCGCGGGCTCGGTCAGACGCCGTTCCGCCCGCCGAGCGTCGGTGGCTGGCCCGCCGGTGGCGCGTGGCTGACGACCGCCACCTGGCCGTCGCGGCTCGACCTGGCCAAGATCGTCGCCGACCGCGCCAAGCCGGACCTGGGCACCGCCGACCGGATCGAGGGGGTGCGGCGCCTGCTCGGCGTGGACTCGTGGTCCGACCGCACCAGAACCGCGCTCGGCAAGGTCTCCGGCGACCCCGCGCAGCTCGTCGTCGTGGCGGCGAACTCCCCCGAATACGTAGTGAGCAGGTGAACTCGTGGACAAGCTGACCCGACGCCGTTTCCTCACCCTGTCCGGTGTCACCGCCGCCGGCGCCCTCGCGATCGGCGCCACTCAGGTGAACTGGGACGACCTGATGAAGGCGGCCGCGGACGACCCGCTCGACCCGAGCCAGGGCGTGCTGGTCGTCGTGACGCTCTACGGCGGCAACGACGGCCTCAACACCGTCGTGCCCGCCGAGGACCGCGCCTACCAGGACGCGCGCCCCGACCTCGCCTACGAACCGGGCGAGGTGCTCGGCCTCGGCGAGGGCCTGGGCCTCAACCCCGGCCTCAAGGGCCTCAAGACCCTCTGGGACGAGAAGGGGCTCGCCGTCGTGCGCGGCGTCGGCTACGCCCAGCCCGACCACAGCCACTTCCGCTCCATGGCCATCTGGCAGACGGCCTCGCCGCGCACCTCCGTGCCGTCCGGCTGGCTGGGCCGCTGGCTCGACGAGACGGCGGGCGACGACCCGTTGCGCGCGTTGTCCGTCGAACCCCTGCTGCCGCCGTTGCTCGCCGGCGAACGCACGGCCGCGGCCTCGTTCCCGCTGAACGGCCTCAAGCTGCCGTCCGGTCCGCTGGGCGACGCCTTCTCGGCGCTGGGCCAGCCGTCCAACGGTGAGGACCCGTGGCAGGCGCGGGTGTCCAAGTCCATCGCCGACCTGCGCCGCACCGCCACCACCCTCACCGGCTCACCCGAGGGCGGCAAGCTCCCGGACGACGACCCGGACGAGCAACGCGACAAGGGCGCCTCGGCGGGCGGCGGCGGTGCGCTGGGAGCCCAGCTCGACGTGGTGGCCCGCCTGATCGAGGCGGGAGCGCCGTGCCGCGTCTACTCGGCGTCGCTCGGCGGCTTCGACACCCACTCCGACGAACGCGCCACTCAGCAACGCCTGCTCACCGAGCTGGACGCGGCGCTCACGCCGTTCGTCCGCAGGGTCGGCAAGCGCGCGGCCGTGCTGGTCTACTCCGAGTTCGGCCGGCGGGTGCGCGCCAACGCGAGCGACGGCACCGACCACGGCACCGCGGGCCCGGTCTTCCTGCTGGGCGCGGGCGTCCGGGGCGGCTTCTACGGCGCCCAGCCGAGCCTGACCGACCTCGACGACGGCGACCTGCGGCAGACCACCGACTTCCGCGACGTCTACGCGACCGTCCTGGACCGCGTCCTCGGCACCGAACCGGCCAGGGTGCTGAAGGACCACACCGGGCAGCTGGAGGGAGTCTTCGCCACCTGACCCCGGCCGCACGGCACAATGCTCAGCGTGCTGAACAATGTGCTGAGGTCGGTCGCGGCGGGGCTGAGCGTCGTGGTGCCGCTGGTCCTGCTCGCGCTGGCGTGGCGACCGCTCACCAGCGGCCACCCCGCGCAGCTGGTCCTGCTGGGCGCGGTGGCGGTGATCGGCGTCGTGCTGGCGTGGTGGGCACCGCCGTGGCTCGCGGCGGTGCTGGCGGTCGTGCTGGTGGCGCCGGCGGTGTACCTCCAGCCGTTCGCCGCGACCCAGGACTCCGGTGACGAGACCGTGCTGCGCCCGGGCGGGCCGGTCCGCGCGGGCCTGGTGTTCCACCCCGGCGCCCGCGTGGACCACCGCGCCTACCTGCCGTTGCTCCGGCGCGTCTCCGCGCAGGGGTTCTTCGTCGTCGTGGTGAAGGAACCGCTGAACATCGCCCTGCTCAGCGGCGACACGGCACCCCTGCGGGCGAGTCATCCGGAGGTGCCGGTCTGGGCGGTCGGAGGGCACTCGCTGGGTGGCGTGGCCGCCTCACGGGACGTGCTCGCCGATCCGTCCGTGCGCGGTCTCGTGCTGTGGGCGTCCTATCCGACCGATGACCTGTCGACCCGCAGCGGCCTCGTCGCGTGGTCCATCCACGGCAGCCGGGACGGTTTCACCACGCCCCAGGACATCGCCTCGTCCCGCGCGCGGCTGCCCGCGGACACCCGGTTCGCGGAGATCCCCGGTGGGGTGCACGCGTTCTTCGGCGACTACGGCGACCAGCCGGGCGACGGGGTGCCGGCGGTGTCGCGTGCCGAGGCCCAGGACGAGATCGTCGAGCAGACCGTCGCGGCCCTGGCGACCGTCGCACAGTGATCTCTATTGCTTCAGTGTAAACCGAAAGTGGGCGCTCGCGGCGGTTCGAAGGCGGTGAAATCGCGCATTACACCGAGCAGGGGCCCATGTGAAGCTTCGCTGATCCGCGTGGGCCGGTGAATACCTTTTCATGTTTTTGCCGTCAACGGTCCGGTGGTTCCTCCGGTCGTATCCGGGCATCGTCCGAACATCAGATCGAGTTGATCCGCGTGGGTGGAGATTTGGGGTTCTTCCTAAAGATGACTGGACTGGTGTCATCTCGTTGACACCGTTCTGGCGGCTCCGCCATCATGGGAAACGCCTAGAAGATCAATGTGAGAGGTTGTTCCACGATCTGGCCAGGTGAGGGCGCCGGCCAATTGAGATAAATGGGGCCGATCCCGCAATCGCATTGTGTTCGGGCGCCGTGAGCTCGGGGAGTCGGCGACGTTTTCGCGACTTTCGCGACAACGATGACAGGTGGCGTTGCCCAGGCCGGACAACACGCATTGGAGAGTTTGGCGTGTCCCAAGGGAATCTGGAAAAGGGCTTCGATCCCTCACTCGCACCCAGCGTCGCGGTCCTCGCTCGGCCGCACGGCCGGGAGGCCGAACTGCGGGCGGTCGAGGACCTGGTCGCGGCGATCGAGGCCGGCGGACAGGCACACGTCGTCGTGGTGCAGTCCGAACCGGGTTCCGGGAAGACCTGGGTGCTCGAACGGGCGGCGGCGCTGGCCGCGCGGCGGGGGTTCGCCGTGGTGGACGGCACGTCGCCGGGACGGCCGGTGTCGCTGGTCGGCGGCCGGGCGCTGCGAGGCGAGGACGACCGCATCGCCCTGCTGGCGGCCGGGTGCGAGGCGCAGGTCGCAGGCCACCTGCGCAGCGAGCCCGTGGTGGTGGTCGTGGACGACGTGCAGCGGCTGGAGCCCGCGCTGGTGCACGCCCTGGGCATCGTCATGGCCAAGTTCGGGAACGCGCCGGTGCTGTGGTTGTTCGCGCTGGACTCGGTGCACGCGGAGTCGCCGAACGGGCAGCTCCTGCACTCGGTGGTCCGGCAGCTGCGGGTGAAGAGGCTCGGGCCGCTGGAGCCGTTGTCCGGGGCCGCGGTGGTGAGCCTGGTCGAGGGGCTGACCAAGGCCACGCCGGAGCCGGACGTAATCGCGTTGTGCGAGAGCGTCGGTGGCGAGCCGCAGTCCGTGGTGGACCTCGTGCTGGCGTTGCGGCAGGAGCAGTGCCTGACCGCGGAGAGCGGCGTTCTCTCGCTGGTGGACGGGGCTGCGGTGGGTGGGTTGTCGGCGGTCGAGGCCGAGCCCGGCGCGCGGCTGCCCGAGGCGTTCGTGCGGGCGGTGCGGGCACGGCTGGGGCGGTTGTCGTTGCGGTCGCGGGAGGTGCTGCAGGTCGCGGCGGTGCTGGGCGACAGGTTCCCGCCGCAGGACCTGGCCGAGATGCTGGGCGAGCGGACCTCGCAGCTGCTCGGGCCGTTGCAGGAGGCCATCAGGGCCGGGGTGATCGACAGCGACGGCGACGAGTTCGCGTTCCACCGCGAGCCGGTGTGGCTGGTGGTGCTCGGCACGGTGCCCGCGTTGCTGCGCTCGATGCTGCACCAGCAGGCGGCGACGATGCTGGTCGAGCGGAACCGCGTCGAGGCCGCCGCCGTGCACCTGGTGCACTGCGCGAAACCCGGTGACGAGGCCGCGGTGCGGATCATCAGGGACGCCGTGGCGGGGTTGCTGCCGACGGCGCCGCGGACGGCGGCGGCGCTGGCGACGCGCGGGCTGGAGATCGCCGCCGGTGAGGACCGGGTCGTGCTCGCGACCAGCGCGGTCGCCGCGCTGGTGCGGCTGGGGGATCTGAGCGCCGCGATCGAGCTCGCGACCGAGCAGCTCCGCACGGACGCGGACGAGGCGTCGGGCGAGCTGCGGAACTGGCTCGCGACGGCGTTGATGCTGCGCGGCGACGAGGCGGCGGCGAAGGACGTGGTCGCGGGGCGGGACGAGCCGTGGCCGGACCTGTTGCTGCTCAACACGTTCTCCGGCGAGGAACGGCACGAGGTCGTCGCCGTGGCGGAACGGGTGCTCGCGGAACCCGGTGCGCACGGTGACGCCGTCCGGGCGGCCGCGCTCACGGTGCGGGCGCGGGTGCGCTGGCGGGAGGGCGAGCTGGACGAGGCGTTGGCGGCCACCGACGAGGCCATCGCGTTGCGGCCGGGGCTGCCCGAGATCAGCCAGGCGGACCCGTTGTGGATGCGGGCGTGGATGCTCACGAGGGTGCGCCGGCTGGACGAGGCGCTGGCCGCGACCGAGCAGGCGAGGCGCACGATCGACGACCAGAACATGGGTGTGCTCAGCGCGCTCCCGCTGGCGTTGCGGGCGGAGGTGCTGCTGGTCAAGGGAGATCTGGCCGCGGCGGAGGCCGAGGCGACGGCGGGCCTGCTGGCGTCCGAACGCGCGGGCACGCCCGTCTACGAACCGCAGCTGCGCGCCGTGCTGGTGATGGCGGCGCTGCGGCGGGGTGATCTGGCGGCCGCGGCCCGGCACCTGCGCTGTCTGGAGAGCCGGGTGCCCGGTGGCCCGCCGTTGTTGTTGCGCTGCCTGCTCTCGGCGTTGCTCACGTCGGCCGGGCGGGGCGCGCGGGAGGCGTTGGAGGAGCTGCGCGAGGCGATCGAGGACCCCGCCGCGCGCCGGCGGCTGGTGCTGGAGGACCCGTCGTGCACGTCCTGGGCGGTGCGCACGGCGTTGAGCGCGGGGGAGGTCGACCACGCCAAGCTGATCGTCGTCACCGCCGAGGAGCTCGCAGGGGCGAACCCTGGGCACCGCGCGTTCGTCGCGGCGGCCCGGCACGGCAGGGCGTTGCTGGAGCAGGACGTCGCGGCGCTCGAAGGCCTGGAGGACCTGTACGGCGACGACGTGTGGGCGGTGGCGTCGCTGGTCGAGGACCTGGGTTCGATGCTGCGCGACGGCGACCGCGACCGCGCGGTGCCGGCGCTCAACCGGGCGATGGAGCGCTACGACGAGTTCGGGGCGGCGTGGGACGCGGCACGGGTGCGCCGCAAGCTCCGCCGGCTCGGTGTGCGGCGCAGGCACTGGAACCACGAGACCCGCCCCGACTCCGGCTGGGGCAGCCTCACCACCGCGGAGGCGAAGGTCGCCGCACTCGTCGCGCACGGCCTGACCAACCGGCAGGTGGCCACCGAGCTGTTCGTCTCCCCGCACACCGTCGGGTTCCACCTGCGGCAGGTCTACCGCAAGCTCGACATCCGTTCGCGGGTCGACCTGGCCCGCATCGCTCCCTAGCCCCTGGTCACCACCACGCTGTGCGGCCCGTGGAACACGATGTCGTGCGGGAACTTCACGCTGTCCACTGTGTACTCACCGAGTGCTTGGAGGAGCAGGCCGAGCCCGATCTCCAGCTCGGCGCGGGCCAGCGTGGCGCCGAGGCAGTAGTGGATGCCGAGCCCGAAGCCGGTGTTGCGGCCGCCCGCGCGGCGCAGGTCGAGCGTGTCGGGTGCGGCGAACCGGGCGGGGTCCCGGTTCGCCGCACCGAGCATGACCATCACCCTGGTGCCGGCGGGAACCTCGACGCCGGCGACCACGGCGTCCTGGTGCGCCCACCGTCCGACGGCCTGCACGGGCGGGTCGAACCTGACCAGTTCCTCGACGGCGGCCGGGGTGACGCCGTCCCGCAGCTCCGCGCGTGCCTCCGGCCGGGAGGCCAGTGCCAGCACCGACTTGCTCAGCACGTTGGTGGTCGTCTCGTGCCCGGCGGTCATCAGGTGCACGCAGGTGCCGACGATCTCGTCCGACGACAACGGCTCGCCGCGCGTCTGGGCGGACACCATCAACGACACCAGGTCGCCGTCGGGCTCGGATCGCCGCCGCTGCACCAGGGCCAGGAAGTAGTCGCGGAGCTCGTGGGCGGCCCGGTCGGCGATGGCGTGTGCGTCGGGGTTCGCCGCGGCACGGACGCTGCTCGCCTCCTGCAGGTCGACCGCGCGGTCCCGCAGCCAGCCGGAGTCCTCGCGCGGCACGCCGAGCAGCTCGGAGATGACCAGGATCGGCAGCGGCGCGGAGAACTTCTCCACCAGGTCGAACGTGATCGGCAGGTCGGTCAGCAGGGTCTGCGCGATCTCGGCGATCCGCGGCCGCAGGTCCGTCACGACGGACGGCGAGAACTCCCTGTTCAGCACCGACCGCAGCTCGGTGTGCCGCGGCGGGTCGAGGAACACCAGCCAGTTCTCCACGAGCGTGCGCAACGCCGACGTGACCGACACCGGACTGCCGCCACCGGACGGCGAGCGGCGGCCGAACGCGGCACTGGTCAGCGTCTCGACGGCGGCGTCGTGGCCGAACACGTAGCAGGTGCCGTCCGCGAACTGCACCGGTCCGGCGGCGAGGTGGCGGGCGAACACCGGGAACGGGTCGCGCAGGTCCTCGTCCGACCAGCCCTTGAGCGAGAACGGCTTCATCGCGCACCACCGCGCACGGTGTCGGCGATCGTCCCCGCGTCGGCAGGAAGTTCGGTGCCTCGCCACGCCACGTGCCCGTCCGGCCGCACCAGGACGAACGGCCGTTCGTAGGCCTCGGCGATGTCCGGAGAGAGCCGCTCCGCGCGGAACGGGATCCCGCGCGTGCCGAAGGCGTCCGCGAACGCGCCGAGGTGCGGCGAGTCCTCGAAGTGCACCAGCACGAACCCGTCGCCGAACAGGTCCAAAGTGGACACGCCGTCCTTGACCCACGCGTGCGGGGCGCGGGAGCCAGGCCGGGTGTTCGGCCGCCGGTCCTCCAGGTTCTCGGCGGTCGGGTCGTCGACGATCAGCGGAGACCCGGCGTAGGTGAAGCCGAGGTGGATCTCCGGCGCGTCGAACTCCTTGGCGACCCCGCCGCGCCGCAACCCTTCGCTGATCTTCTCCCGCATCGCCGCACCCTGGGGCGTGTCGTCGTTGAGGAACGGCGGCACCTCGCGGCGCATCGCCCGCTCCAGGTTGCGGTTCGCCTCTTCCAGGCCTTCGAACGCGACGGGCTGCCGTTCGGTCGTGTAGCTGTCGAGCAACCCGGGACCTGCCCACCCGCGCAGGTCGGCGGCGAGCTTCCAGCCGAGGTCGGCGGCACCGCAGATGCCGGTGTTCATGCCGAACCCGCCGGACGGAGACAGCGTGTGCGCCGAGTCGCCGACCAGGAAGACCCGGCCGGAGCGGAAGTTCTCGGCGACCCGGTGCACGAGGTACCACTCGTTGTCGGACACCACCTCCACCGGCGTCTCGAACGCGATCGCCCTGCGCACCAGCGTTTCGGCGTCCTGCAACGACTCAGGTGATCCCTGCAGCCCGACCGTCATCCGGTACAGCCCTGAACCGTCCAGCGCGCGCACCGGGAACCGCAGTGCCGACGAGATCATCAGGTAGAAGAAGTTCGCGATCCTGTCCCCGAGCTGAGCCCTCAACTCGGGCGCGCGGAACAGGACGTTGCGGAACACCAACGTGTCGTGCACCGCAGGCGCGGCGATGCCCGAAAGCTTGCGGATAGGCGAGCTCGCGCCGTCGCAGGCGATCAGGTACCGCGCGTGCACCTCGGTGCCGTCGCTCAGCACCGCCGAGACTCCGGCCGAGTCCTGCGTGAACGACTCCAGCCGCGTGCTCATCCGCACCGGCCCGTCCGGGTGCACGCCGACCGCCTTGCGCAGCAACGGACCGAGCCAGTGCTGCGGGCAGATCGCGTCCGGTTCCGGGGTGTGCCGGAAGTCCGGTCGGGTGCCCATCGTGTGGCGGGGCAGCCGGAACAGCTCGTGCCCGCCGATCCGGGTCGTCCAGACGCAGTCCAGAGGGTGATCTTCCGGCCAGCCGGAGTGCCGGATGGCGTCGGCGATGCCCCAGCGGCGGAAGAACTCCATGGAGCGCGGCCCGATGCTGGACACCTTGGGGTGCCCGACCGTGCCGTCACCGGCCTCGACCAGCACGAAGTCCACGCCGCGCGAGCGCAGTTCCAGCGCGGTGGCCATGCCGGTCGGTCCGCCGCCGACGATGACGACCTCGGTGTCGAGCACCTGTTCCTCCCGTGGGTTCATGCCGCGCCACCCCGCATGCGCCGGTAGCCGGACGCCACGACCGGGCGGTCGGCGGAGGTGGCGGAGTGGATCTCCTGGGCGGCGCTGAGACCGGACTCGATCGCGCCCTCGATCCACGCCGGATAGGACGAGCAGTGCTCGCCGGCGAAGAACAACGTGCCCTGCGGCTTGGCCGCCAGCGCCCGTTCCTCCTCGGACGTCGCGATGTCCTTGCTCCACCGCACGGACGCGGCGCCCATGCTGGAGAAGTCCTCGCCCCAGGCCTGCGTGACGACGCCGAGCACCATGCCGGGCCGTTTCAGCTCGGGGTGGATGCGGCTGAGCTCGTCGAGCACCACGCGTTCCCGCTTCTCCGGCGGGAACTGCGTCAGCGCGTCCGAGTCGGGGCCGATCGTGTAGCTCGCCATCAGCGCCGCGCCGAGCCGGGGATCGCTCTCGACCGGCGGGTAGTAGGTCTGCCGCACCAGGCCGCCGGTGAACGAGCCTCCGCCGCTGATGCCGTCCGACTCCCAGAACGGCTCCCGGCAGTGCACCGCCATCTTGGTGGCGGGCCAGTACTGCATGTCGTGCACGGTCGCGAGCTTGTCGTCGGCCAGCCCGCTCAGGTTCATCCGCCGCACCACCGAGAACGGCACGGTGCACAGCACGTAGTCGCAGTGGCTCGCCACGACGTCCAGGCCGCGCCGCGTCTCCACCACCACGCCGTCCTGGCGCACGTGCAGCCCGACGACCTGACGGCCGCGGTGCACCGGCCCGCGCAGGCTTTCGGCCAGCCGCACGGTGATCTGGTCCATGCCGCCTTCGAGCCGGAACAACGCCGACGACGTCTCGACGGTGATGTCGTCGAAGAAGTGCGCGAGCCGGCTGCGGGCGGCGAACTTCGGGTTGCCCGCGAAGAACCTGTTGACGTCAAGGCGTTCGACCCCGCCGGTGCTCACGAAGTACGGCCGCACGTCGATGCCGTCGAGCAGGTCCAGCAGCTCCAGGTTCAGGTCGCTGTGCAGGTTCGTCCGGAACGCGCCGGGTGCCACCGCGTTCACGCTCGCGGTCAGCCACGTCGCCGCGAGCACGGACTCCTCGCGGTACTCGCCGGGCGGCAGGCCGCGGCGGAACTCCTCGACCAGCACCGAGGTCGCCTCGCGCACCCGCAGGTGCCCGGCGTGGGTCTCCAGGAAGCTGGCGTCGTCGGAGAACAGCGTGCGGAACTGCCGCACCCGGTCGCTCAGCCCGAGCAGGTCGATCCACTGCATGGTCCGGTGGTGCGAGGCGGGAATCCGCATGGCGCCGACCTCGGCGAGCGGGCCCCTGGGGACGAACGAGTGGGTGCGCACCCGGCCGCCGACCTCGAGCCGCGCCTCCAGCACCTGCACGCTGTGGCCGAGGCGTTCCAGCTCGTGCGCCGCGACCAGGCCCGCCACGCCCGCGCCGAGCACGGTGACGCGCTTCGGCCGTTGCGGCCAGTGTTGTCCGCCGGACAAGACGTTCGTGTGCACCGGACTCATGGGCAGAATCGTCTCGCCGCGCCGGACCGCCCCACATCACGCGGGTGGCCCGCCGGGCACGCGGTTCGGCGTGCCCAACCCGCTCACCGGAGCAGTCCATACCGCGCGACACAACGGTTTCTCTCGCGCGCGGGGGTGCGCGGGTCCGTCCACGCACGACACTGACGCGAAACTTCTCGTGAGGAGGCCTGTCATGACAGCGGCCACTGCCGTCCAGCGAACGACCTCGGTGCGGGGGCACGACGGCCTGAGGCTGGCCGCGACCGAGGTCCTGCCCGCGGGCGAGCTCCGCGGCACCGCCCTGCTGCTGCACGGCGAGGGCGCCGACCGCGACCAGGGAGGGTTCCACGTCCGCCTGGCCGCGGAACTGGCCGCTCTCGGCATCGCCAGCCTGCGCGTCGACCTGCCGGGGCACGGTGACAGCGAAGGCAGCCAGGCCGAACTGAGCCTGTCCGGCCTGCTCAACGTCATCAGCGCCGCGCTGACCCACCTGCGCGAGACCGCGGCCCCCGGTCCCGCCTCGCTGCTCGCGACCGGGCTCACCGGCGGCGTCGCGGCCGGCTACGCGGCCCGGCGGGGCGAGGAGGTGGCGAAGGTCGTGCTGTTCAACCCTCTGATCGACTACCAGGACCACTTCGCCGACGCGAACCCGGCCTGGTCAGACGGTTTCCTCGGCGCCGAGGCCGGTCGTGCGCTGCTCGCGGACGGGCACCTGCGCGTCTCGGACACCTTCGTGGTCGGGCGGGCGATGCTGAACGAGGTGTTCTGGCTGCAGCCGCGCGGAGTGCTGCCGGTGATCACCGCGCCGACGCTGGTCGTGCACCGCGCGGGCCCTCCCGGTGCGCCGGTGGAGTCGTCGCGCAGTGCGGTGGAGGCGCTGACGTGCCCGAAAAGCCTGGTGGAGATCGGGCCGCCGGTGGAGGCGCACTGGCAGGCGCCGGCGATCAGGGTGACGACGGAGTGGCTGCTCGCCGAGCACTGACGCAGCTACCGTGACGAAGAAGAAGGCCCCCACCGAATCCAGGTGGGGGCCTTCTTCTTCGTGCCTCAAGCGATTCGGGGCCACGACGCGTATTGGCGCAGCCCGTAGAGCAGCGGCTGCGCGGCCGAGCGGTGCACGACCCGGTGGACCCTGCCGAACACCACCACGTGCGTGCCGGTGCGGTGCATGTGGTCGACCTCGCAGTCCGCCGCCGCGTGCGCGTCGTCCACCAGGTGCGGCCCACCGACCGACTCCGGCTTCTCCCACGCGACCTGCCCGAATCGTTCGGGGTCGCCGGAGGAGAACAGCTCCGCCGCCGGGCGCGCCTCGTGGTGCAGCAGGTTCACCGTGAACGCGCCGGTGCGCATCAACGCGTCCAGCGTGGGGCTCTGGTCCCGCAGGCACACCAGCAACGTCGGCGGGTCCACCGACACGCTCGACAGCGACGACACCGTCATCCCCCACGGCCGCGTGTCCTGGTCGAACGCCGTCACCACGGCCACGCCGGTCGGGAAGGCCGCCATCAATCCCCGGAACTGGTCCATCACACCGAGACCTCCTCCCGTGCCACCCCGGCGCGCCGGGTGATCACGTCCAGCAGCGGGCCGGTGAGCGCGGTCGTCACGAGCGCCATCACCAGCAACGCCACGAACAACCCCGGCGTGAGCAGGCCGGCGGTGAAACCGATCTGCAGCACCACGATCTCGGTCAGCCCGCGGGTGTTCACCAGCACGCCGACCCGCAGCGAGGTGACCTCGTCCTCACCACCCCAGCGCGCCCCGGCGTACCCGCCGCCGATCTTGCCGAGCACACCGAGCACGAGCGCCAGCACCACGCCGATCCACGGGAACGCCGACGCGCCGCTGGTGGACAGCGTCGCGCCGGCCACCACGAAGAACACCGGCACGAACGCCCTGCCCACCCGGCTGACCAGCGCGACGACCCGCGCCCACGCGTCATCGCGCGGCACCATCACGCCGACCAGGAACGCCCCGAAGATCGCGGTGAGCCCGAGCGAGTGCACCGCCGTGCCCGCGCCGAGTGCCACCACGGCGAGGACCAGAGCGGTCGTGCGCGGCCGTCCGGACGCGCACCCGCTGACGACCGCGGAACCGAGCGCCCGATGACCGAGCCACGCGATCACCGCACCGGCGCCGATCGTCGCGAACGCCAGCCACACGCCGCCGAGGCCGCCCGCCGTGAGTCCTAACGCGACGGTAAGCAACAGCCACGCGGGCGTGTCGATCAGCACCGACGCCATCATCGACAGCCCGGAGGCGCGGCCAAGGTCGGACCGCTCCTCCAGGATCCGCGCGAGCACCGGCACCGCCGTGACGGACATGGCGACCGCGAGCATCAGCACCAGTGCGACCGGTGGAGCCGTGCCCCGGACTTCGTCCGGCGCGAACCACAACACCCACGCGGCGAAGGCGAGTCCGGTCAGGACGGGGAGCACGAAGGCGCCGGCGGTGATCCGGCCGAGCGCTTTGCCGCGCCACCCGCCCGTGCCGCCGTGGTCGAGGTGGTGCACCACGCCGATGAGGAAGAGCACCAGCCCCGCCTCGCCGATCTGCTTGAGCACCCCGGTCAGGTCCGCGGGCAGCAGAGCGGTGAACACGCCCTTGCCGAACGCGGCCAGCAGCACCGGTCCGAGCAGGATGCTCAACGCGATCTCACCCACGACCGCAGGCAGCCGCGACGCCCGCGCGACCGCTCGGCCGAGCGCCGCGACAGCGAAGAACGCGGCCAGCAGCGCGACGAGGTGGAGTCCGTTCAGCACCACCGAGATCACCTCGCCCGGTGCAGCTGGGCGAAGTACTCGTACTGCGTGGGCAACGTCCTGGCGAGCTCGGCGGCCTGCTCGCCTACGAGCTTGAACTCGTGCCGCGCCGACGCGGTGTCCATCAGCCCCAGCGCGGGCGACGACTTGAGGTCGAGACCGCCGAGGCCGAGCAGCATGCACACGTAGGAGTAGGCCTCGAACCCGTGGTAGTGCGGGAAGACCGACTCGGCGTCGGGCAGCCGGGTCTGCCAGCGCTCCAGCCGCTCGGCCAGACCGTCCGGCAGCGGCCGGGTCTTGGTGTCCTGCCAGTACCGGTTGTCCTGGCGCTTGGCGGCGTAGTAGTGCACGACGAGGAACTCGCGCACGCCGTCCATCACGTTGTTGACGAGCTTGTTGTACGACTTGCGCAGCCCGTCGTCCCAGCGCTCGTCCGGGAAGTGCTTCACCAGCTGCTCGATGGCGTGCTGGATGAAGAAGATGCCGGTCGACTCCAGCGGCTCGACGAACCCGCTGGACAGGCCGACGGCCACGCAGTTGTTCACCCAGTGCCGCTCACTGCGGCCGATGCGCATCTTGATGTGGTTGGCGTCGGCGTGCTCGGCGGCGGGACCGACGAACGCGCGCAGCGTGCGTTCGGCCTCCTCCGGCGAGATGTAGTCGCCGGCGTAGACGTAGCCGGTGCCGATGCGGTCGAACAGCGGGATCGTCCAGATCCAGCCCGCGTCCTGCGCGGTCGCCGTCGTGCACGGCCGCAGGCCGCGGTTCTCCATGTCCTGCGGCACCCGCAACGCGACCGCGCTGTCGTTGGGCAGACTGTCCTGGTAGGACTGGAACGGCTCGCCCAGCGCCTTGCCCAGCAGCAGGCTGCGGAATCCGGTGCAGTCGATGAACAGGTCGCCGGTGAGGTTCCCGCTGTCCTTGGTCACGACGTGGCTGATCCAGCCGCGGTCGTCCAGCGTCACGTCCTGAACGTCGTCGAGGACGTGCTTCACCCCGCGCGCCACCGCGTAGTCGCGCAGGTAGTTCGCGACCAGCGTGGCGTCGAAGTGGTAGGCGTACGGGAACTGCGTGGTCTGCTCGGACAGCGTCGTGCGGTACGTGCTGCGCTGGCCCAGGCCGCCCTCGAACAGCTCGCCGTTCATCTGGCGCGGCGACTTCAGGTCGTCGCACAGCGTGCCGACGAGGAAGCAGTCCTTGTCGAACCGGTCGGACTTCGGGTCGCGCAGCCACCAGTCCGTGAGCGGGAAGCCGTCGACGACCCGCTGGCGTTCGAACGGGTGGTAGAAGTGGTGCCCCGGCTCACGCCAGTTCTCGAACCGGATGGCGAGCTTGTAGGTGGCGTTGCAGGCGGGCATCCACTCCTTCTCCTCGAGGCCGAGGTACTCGAAGAAGTGCCGGACCGTGCTGAACGTCGCCTCGCCGACGCCGATCGCGCCGACGCGCTTCGACTCCACCAGCGTGACGTCGATCCGGTCCCCGAACGCGGCCGTCAGGTAGGACGCGGTCATCCAGCCGGCCGTGCCGCCGCCGACCACCACTACGTTCTTCAGCATCTTCGGTCATACCTCCGGTTCGTGGTTACGCGGCAACGGCGTGGATCAGGCTCTGCGGCGACGAGGTCGGCGTGACCGCGTCGAGGCGCAGGCCGGCGGCGCGGAACAGGGCGGCGTACTGGTCGAGGTCGCGCTCCCGGCCCGCGTTGACGGCGAGCATCCCCAGGTCGAGCAGGGGAGCGAAGCCCGGTTCCCCCAACGGCCCCAGCGGCATCTCGACGACGACCACCCGCCCGCCGGGCCGCAACGCCTTGCGGCAGTTCGTGAGGATCTCCACGCACGACTTGTCGTCCCAGTTGTGCAGCACGGCCTTGAGCAGGAACAGGTCGCCCTCGGGCACCGAGTCGAAGAACGAGCCGCCGGTGAACGTGCAGCGGTCGGCGAGCCCGGCCTTCTCCGCCTCGGCCACCGCGGTCGCCTCGACGGTCGGCAGGTCGAATACCACGCCTCGGAGCGAGGGGTTGGCCTTAAGCAACGAGTGCAGTAGCGCGCCGTTCGCGCCACCGACGTCCACCGCCGTGGTGAGCCCTGAGGTGTCGAGCAACGAGCCGATCTCGCGCGACAGGCCGTCGGTCAGCTCGGTCATGGAGTTCGAGAACCGCTCCCACTCCTGCGGCTGTGACTGGAAGTACGTCCAGATGTCGCTGCCCAGCGCGGCCTTCGTCTGCGGCTCACCGGCGCGCACGGCGTCCGGGAACCTGCCCCAGGACAGCCAGTGGCCGGGTGAGCCGTGCACGATCGCGATGTCGCGGAACGACCCCGGCACGCCCTCGCGCAGGGTCTCCAGCAACGGCGTGCTGACGAACCGGCCGTTGTCGTAGGCCACGAGCCCCTGCGACGCGCAGGCGCGCAACAGCCGCAGCATCGTGTCGCTCTCGACGCCCGCGAGCGCGGCGATCTCGTCGAGCGTCAGCGCCGACTCGGCGAGGTGGTCGGCGATCTTGAGGTCGGCGACGGCGTGCACGACCTGCGTGACCCAGTATCCCGTGATCATCTGCATCATCCGTGCCTGCGGCGGCATTCCCGGTGCGGTCATCGGACGGTTCCCTCCGGCGCTCTCTCCTGGGTGCGAACGTGTTCCGGCCGGAAGCCGAGCCCGATGACGCGGCTCATCAGCCACTGGGCGACGCCGAGCTTCTCGAAGATCTTCGGCGCGGGCGGCTGGCCGGAGCCGTCGAGCGCCTCGTCGATGCCGAACTTCTGCGTCGCCCGCTGCAGGCCCTGCGACAACGCGACCGCGCGTTTGCGGCGCCGGCGGACGCGGGCCAGCAACGAGTCGTCGAAGATCCGGCCCTCCTGAGCGCGCAGCAGCGCGTCGGTGAGCAGGTTCGAGGTGGCGACGGCGTCCTGCACGGCGAGGTTCACGCCGAAGCCGGCGACCGGGGACATGGCGTGCGCGGCGTCGCCGATGAACAGCAGACCGGGCTCGTGCCACCGCTCCAGCCGGTCGATCCTGGCCTCCAGCGGACTCAGCTGGTCCAAAGAGGACACATCGTGCGCGCGGTCGGCGAGGAACGGCACGAGCTCGGCCAGGTCGGCGCGGAACTTGTCGAGCCCCTCCCGGCGCACCTTGTCCATGCCGCCGGTCGACGTCTCGTACGACATCTGCCAGTAGGTGCGGCGGTCGGTCGCGCCGAAGATCTTGCCGTTGCCGATCCGCACGCAGATGCCCTCGTCCGGGTCGTCGTCCCGGCGCGAGATCGTGAAGAAGATCACGTCGAGCGACCGCCCGATCAGCGTCGGCACGAACCCCGCGTCCTGCCGGATCACCGAGTGCCGTCCGTCGGCCGCGACCACGAGAGTCGAGCGGATCTGCCGTTCGCCCTCGGGCCCGCGCACGCGCAGACCGGCGACCCGGCCGTCCTCGTCCCGCACGACGCCGAGCGCCTCGGTGTTCATCAGCAACCGGAACCCCGGGTACTTCTTGGCCTCCGCCGTGACGAGGTCGAGGAAGTCCCACTGCGGCACGAACGCCATGTACGGGTAGCGGACCTTCAACCGCCGGAAGTCGGCGATGTCGATCCGCTTGCCGTCCTGCACGACGCCGATCGTGCTGACCTTCTGGTGCGGCAGCGCGTGGAACTTCTCGATCAGCCCGAGCTCGTCGAGGATCTGCAACGTCGCCGGGTGCACGGTGTCGCCGCGGAAGTCGCGGTGGAAGTCGGCGTGCTTCTCCAGCACCACGACGTCCACCCCGGACCGCGCCAGCAGCAGCCCCAGCACGGCACCGGCCGGACCGCCGCCCGCGATGCACACTGTCGTCTTCTCGGTCATCACAGGTCTTTCAGGTCCATGGTGCGCAACGAGTCCCCGATGAAGGCGAGCAGGTCGCCGACGGTCGGGGTGAGGCCGAAGCCGACGCACTTGCGGGCGAGGTCCGCCACCTCGTCGAACTCGCGCGCCATCCACTCGACCGCGACGTCGGGCCGGGAGATGTACTCGGGCGTCGAGTCGAGCTCGAACGACGGGCCCGCGGTGCGGCCGGGCCGTCCGGACGGCAGCGTCACGATCAGCTCGCCCAGCGGCCGCAGCACACCGGTCATGATGTCCAGCGACCAGTTCATCAACCTGCTGCGGCGCAACGACTTGTCCGGGCTGTAGCCGAAGTGTTGCACCATCAGCTGCATCGCCATGAAGTACGACCGGTTGAACGCCTTCATGGCGATCCGCGCCGGTTCGTGCGTCACGTGGTCCATCGCCGGGTTGCCCGGCTTCAGCGTGGGGTTGCGCATCACCGGGTAGGCCGGGTTCCACGGGATCCTGCGGTCGTTGGGGCCCTTCGCCCGTTCCGCGATCAGCATCTCCGAGATCCGCAGGAACGTGTCGAAGTGCGACTCCTCCTCCGGCAGCGTCGAGGGGATCTGCCCGCCCTCGCCGTGCTCGGTGACGAAGTCGATCGCGAACACCGCGCTTGCCACGTCGTCGACTTCCAGCTGGTAGTCGGGGTGCACGGCGTTGACGGACTCGCGCATGAACAGGTGGTGGGCGCCACCACCGCGGCCCTTCTTCACCAGGAACACGCCCGGCACGGCCTGCACGCCCTCGCGGATCGCCGCGTACAGCTCGCTCAGCGACCCGTACTGGTACGGCTCGCCGTCCGCGCGCAGGACCGTGGAGTCGTTGCCCGCGATGTCCTCGATCAGGTCGTGCGGCTGCTCCAGCGCCACGAACCGTTGCACGCTCGCGAGGTTCAGCGCCTCCAGCGAGAACTCCAGCGGCACGCAGATGGCGCTGTTGAACGTGCCGAAGTCGAGCTTGGGCAGGTGGAACGGCCTGCCCATGGCCATCAGGATGTTGTTGATCGCGAGGAAGTGCATCATCTCCTCGCGGGCGACCGACATCAGGCTGCCGCGGATGCCGTTGCTCCACGTCTCGGTGCCCTCGCCGGACACCGTGAGCAGCTGTTCCGCGGTCCACTCGCCGCGTTCGACCAGCTTCTTGCCGGCGCCGTGGGTCGGCACGCTGTAGGCCGCGTAGAGGTACTGGACCATGGTGGCCAGCTCGATCGCCGCCGCCTGGTAGAGCGCGTGCAGCAGCTGGTCCTTGGTGGTGATCGTGCCGAGTTTGCGTTGCTGCGGCACGAAAGTCGGCGGGGTCTGCCGTTGGGCGTCGTCGGCGAGCAGGTAGCGCAGCATCATCCGGATCTGCGGCGCGCTCATGTCCCGCGTTGGCGGCATGTAGAACGTCTTGCCCTTGTGCTCGGGCGCCGACACGTGCCAGATCAGCCGGGCGTAGGGCTCGACCTTGAACTCGTCGGCGAGGCTCAGCACCTCCGACCGCATGAACGAGTACTGCAGCTCGTAGTAGGCGAGCGCCTCGCGGTAGAGCGTGCGGAACGTGATGTCCTCGTCCGGCAGGTCGTCGAGGTGCCAGTGGTCCGGCAGCACCCGCACCGCGACCGACCCGACCGCCGACCAGTAGCCCTGGGCATCGTCGTTGTCGTAGCGCTCGGCGGCCGTGGCACCGATGGGTTCCGGGGTGTTCTCGGGACGCAGGACGACCCGCGTCGCGCCTCCCCGCACGCCTTTCAACGTGATGGTGCCGCGGCCGTGCTCGTCGGTGGAGAGCACCTGCGAGGCCTGGTACTCGGCCTGTCCGGTGGGCAGGAACGCCACGAGCTGCGCGGTGTCGCGGTCTTCGGCCAACGGCAGCGCGGCGGGGTTCACGTGCTGCCGGACGTGGATCCGGTCGACCCGCGCGGGCACCCCGCGCAGGTAGGAGCGGACGGGGATCTCGACGGCGTGGTCCTCGCCGGTCCGCGTGTTCTCGTGCTCCAGGAACAACGCGGCCTCGTCGGACTCGACGACGACCTCTTCCTCGCGCGACAGCACGGTCCCGTCGGGTGCGGTGATCACCAGCGCCTCGGCAAGATCACCGGACGCGCCGTCCACCCGCGCCGCCACGACGACACCGGACGTGCGGGAGTCCGAAGTGGACGGAATGGTCGCGAGCAGCGTGCCGGACGCCGTGCGCACCTCCAGATCGGTGTCCGGGCGCGCGGTGACGAGGTTCGCGGTCACGTGCTCGTCGGTGACGTGCACGGAGACGTTGGGCAGCGCGGACCTCGTGGTGCGCGGGGTGAGCAGCCGCCCGGCCGGGTAGCTGCGCAGCTCGGACCGGTACCAGGCGCCGATCGACCCGCGCAGCTGCCAGATGTCCGGCTGGCCCTCGCCGGTGTGCTTCTGGTCGGTGAGCCCGAACTGCACGACCAGGCCGTCCGCCTCGGTCTCGACGACCTCGCGCAACCGGGTGAGCACGGGGGAGTCCGCGACGCCGTCGAGCCAGTGCAGCCCCTCGGCCTTGTCGACGGCGAACTGGTGCAGCACGGTGTGGAACTGGTTCCAGCGCGGCGGGCACAGCCCGTTCACGTCGCCGGTCACCAGGTACGGCACGTCGTGCGAGCGGCCCGCCCTGCCCAGCGCGAGCTGGCCGACCATCAACGTCGTGGTCCAGTTCGAGGCGGGGTCGACGTCGAACACGCGCGACCGGTTGGCCGTGCCGGCGGTGTAGTCGCAGAAGTGGCCCCAGAAGTCGAGACTCCGCCCGACGACGAGGTCCTCGGTGGCGACGGCACCGGGCGCGAGCTCGGTGGACACGACCTTCGCGTCGACCCAGAAGTGGCCGTTGCCCTCGAAGTTGTGGCCCTTCGAGTCCGCGAGGAAGTCGTAGTACTCCTGCACGGGACGGTCGGTGTCGAACACGCCCCCGTCGTCGATGGCCTGGTTGGTCTCCAGGTCGAGCCAGCCCGCGCGCGGGCCGGTGGGCAGGCGGGTGATCGCGGCGCCCGCGAAGTGCAGGCGGGGGAGGTGGAAGACGCTCATGCGTTCTCCCAGACGGCCGCGCTCATCGTGGGGATGAGGTCCCTGGTGATCCGCACGCCGGGCAGCGCCTTCTCGTACTGGAGCTGGAACTCTCGATCGGTGAGCGGCATCGCGGCGGCGCTCATCTCGAGCCAGCGGGGGTGCAGCATCATCCGCACCGAGTCGCACGCGGCCTCGACGTCGCCGGAGACGTCGTAGATGATCTTGCCGGTCTGGAACGCGTAGGCGCTCTGCTCGGCGGGGGCGGCCGCGTCGTCGGGCTGCGTCACGTCGACGATCACCAGCCGGCCGCCGGGCGCCACGAGCGAGCGCAGCACGGGCAGCACCTCGTCGGCGGGTCCCATGTGGAACACCGCGTTCACCGACATCACCAGGTCGAAGAGCCCGTCGCGGTCCGGCGACATCGTGGCGGCGTCGCGGCACTCGTAGCGCACCGGCACGCGGGTGGGTTTCGCGGCCGCGATGTCGAGCATCTTCTGCGACACGTCGACGCCGACCACCTCGTCGTACCGGTCGGCGAGCATGCCGCAGTTGTTGCCGCCGCCGCAGCCCACGTCCAGCGCGCGGGACCCGGCGGGCAGCTGCTCGACGAGCCACGACCGCACCGGGCTCGTGGCGGCGTCGCGGATGACCGTGAAGCGCTCGTACAGCTCGGCCAGGTCGTCGAAAAACGCTTCCGGTGCGGTGCTCATCGAGGTCCCTCGGCTTCCGGCAGTCCACCATGTGATCGCCTCCACCATCGGTGGTCCGGACGGCGCGGAGAAAGGACGGCACGGAGAACCTGCGCGCTCGCGCAGGGTGACCGGCCGATCACGCTCCAGAACGGGCGATGTGGAGCATCACCGCACGTCGCGATACTGCGAACGCAGACTCGCCGACGTGAATGAGGAAGCCGATGCGCGACGAACGCGACTGTGACGTCCTGGTGGTGGGCGCCGGCCCGACCGGCCTGTGCACCGCGCTGATGCTCACCCAGCACGGCGTGCGGGTGCGGGTCGTCGACGCCAAGCCCGGCCCCGTCGAACAGGCCCGTGCCGCGATCGTGCACGCCCGCACGCTGGAGCTCTTCGACCGGCTCGGCGTCGCGGAGGCGGCCGTCGCCCGCGGCCTGCCGATCACCGACGTCGCCATCCACGAGGCAGGCCGGCACGTGGGCGACATGCCGCTCGCGGGCGAGGGCACGAGCGACCGCACGCGGTTCCCCTACGCACTCGCGCTGGAGCAGTTCGAGACCGAGCGCGTGCTGGTGGAGGCGTTGAAGGAGCACCACGTCGAGGTCGAGTGGAACACCCCCGTGGCCGACCTGACGGACACAGGTGACCTTGTGAGCGTGACCACGGCGGACGGTGCGTCGATCACCGCACGATGGCTGGTCGGCGCGGACGGGGCGAGCAGTGTCGTGCGCGGGTTCGTCGGGCAGTCGTTCGACGGCGAGACCTACGACCAGGCGGGCATGCTCGCCGACGTCACCCTCGACGTCGACCTCGGTGTGCGCGGCATGCGGCTCAACCTCACCCGCGGCGGGTTCGTCGGCATCCTGCCGCTCGCATCCGGCCGGTGCCGGCTCTTCGGTGTGGTGCCGCGGGAGCTGGAGCAGGCGCCGTCGCAGAAGAACCCATCGCACGAGGCCTACGCGCCGCTCGCCCCCGCAGACCTCCAGCAGTGGTTCGACGACTACTTCAAGGTGGACGCCCGGCTCAAGGAGATCGTCTGGGCGTCGATGTTCCGCTTCCACAGCCGGATCGCGTCGAAGTTCCGCGTGGGCAACGTCTTCCTCGCGGGCGACGCCGCGCACATCCACAACCCGGCGGGCGGCCAGGGCCTCAACCTCGGCGTCGGCGACGCGGTCAACCTCGCGTGGAAGCTCGCGCAGGTGATCAACGGCGAGGCGCCCGAGTGGCTGCTCGACACCTACGAGTCGGAACGCCGCCCGATCGCCCGCACCGTGCTCAAGCGCACCGACCTCGGCTTCAAGCTGGAGACCGGCAACAGCGCCGTGGCGGTGTGGATGCGCACGCACGTGGCGACCCGCGTGGTCGGCGTGGTGTCCCGGCTCGCGCCGATCCGCCGGATGTTCTTCCACATGTTCTCGCAGCTGTGGATCAGGTACCCCAGGTCGGCCGCCGTCGGCCGGGGCACCGGTGCGCTGCGGCCGGGGGACCGGGCGCCGTACGCGGAGATCAGGCCGACCCGCGACGGCGCGAGCAGCGTCCTGGACCTGACCCACGGCACCGGCTACCACGTGCTGCTGTTCGGAGCCCAGGCGCTCGACACCGACCGGCTGGCCGCGAGCCTGGACGACCGCTACGCCGTCGCGATCACCACCCACGTGATCCCGCCGGAAGAAGAGGCCGCCTACCGCGCGTACCAGGCGAACGGCCCGTTGCTCGTGCTGGTCCGCCCGGACGGCCACGTCGCGGCGGTCGCGGAACCGGAGTCGGCGAGCGTCACCGACTTCCTGGACACCGTGCTGACCCGCGTGAAGACGACCGCCTGAGCCCACCCAGCGTTGTCGGCACGCGGACCCGCATTCCATACCGCACAACCCAGTGGGTTCGTTTCCGAGCGGTGTTCGCCCACGTGTTGGTTCACCACTATGAACCCATGACACAGACCGGTCAGACCGACGAGTCCCGCGGCTTCGAAGATCCGGAGTACTGGAACTTCATGTACGACGAGGGCACCGCGCCGTGGCTCATCGGCGGGCCACAGCCCGCGATCGTCGCCCTGGAGGCCGCCGGCCTGATCCGCGGCCGGGTCCTCGAACCCGGCTGCGGCTCCGGTGAGCACACCACCCTGTTCACCAAGCTCGGCTACGAGGCCCTGGGCGTCGACCTCTCGCCGAGCGCGATCGCCTACGCCCGCCGCACCGCCGTCGAACGAGGCGTGCCCGCCGCCCGCTTCGAGGTGGCCAACATGCTGCACCCCGAGCGGCACCCGTTCCTGGCAGGCGGCTTCGACACCGTCGTCGACGTGGCCCTGTTCCACGGCTTCGGCGCGTACGGCGACTCCAACGCCGCCAGGGACTACGCCGCCGTGCTGCACGCGCTGACCAACCCCGGCGCCCTCGTGCACATCCTCGCCCACTCGGACGCGGCTCCCGGCCTGAGCTCCAGCATCGGCGCCGACGTGATCCCCAAGGCGTTCATCGAGGGCTGGGAGGTCGAGAGCGTCGAACCCGCGCACTACCAGGGTTTCATCACCGAGCAGATCTCCGAGGTGGCCGTGCAGCGGGGCCTGCCCGCGCACGGCGAGGTGCAGCTCGCGGCGTGGCTCGGCCGGGTCCGCCGCCTCTGAGGGGTTCTCGCCGAGGCGGCGACGCCGCCTCGGCGTTCTCCGCCGGCGTGACTCAGCGGTTCGGCAGAACGAGGCCGCAGTCGTAGGCGAACACGATGGCGGCGGCGCGGTCGCGGGCACCGAGCTTCGCGAACAACGATCCGACGTGGGTCTTCACCGTGGTCTCGGCGAGGCTGAGGTGCTCGGCGATCTCGCGGTTGGACAGGCCGCGCGCGATCAGCCGCAGCACGTCGCGCTCGCGTTCGGTGACGGTCGACGGCAGGTCGGGCGTGCGGGGCACGGCGCGGGCGATCCTGCGGTAGGTGGTGAGGATCGGGCGCAGCAGCCTGCCGTCGATCCACGCGCCGCCACCGGCGACCGTGCGCACCGCCTCGACGAGGTTCTCCGCCGTGGCGGACTTGAGCTCGAAACCCGCCGCCCCCGCCTCGACCGCGGACCACAGCACGTCCTCGTCGTCGAACGTGGTCAGCACGCACACCGGCGGGCCGTTCGCGGCACGCAGGTGCCGGGTGGCCTCGACGCCGTCGATCCCCGGCATGCGGACGTCCATGCACACGACGTCCGGCGCGCACTCGGCGACGACGCGCACGATTTCCGTGCCGTCGTCGCGTTCGCCGACGACCTGGATGTCGGGCTGGCTGCGCAGCACGAGCGAGAGCCCGGCGCGGATCATCGGCTGGTCGTCGACCAGCAGCACCCTGATCACGCCCGCACCTCCACCAGCCGGCGCGGGAACGACGCCAGGACGGTCCAGTCGCCGCGGTCGGGCGACGCCGTGAACGTCCCGTCGATCGCGCACACGCGGTGTTCGAGGCCGGTCAGTCCCATGCCCGTTCGTCCGCCGGGAACGCCCGGCGCGTGCGGGCTGGTGATCCTGACCGCGATGGCGTCGTCGTCGAGTCCGATGTTGACCGACGCCTCCGGCCGCAGCGCGTGCTTGGCCGCGTTGGTGAGCGCCTCGCGGACCACGTCGTGCAGGACGATCCGCGGCGCGGCCCCGATCTGGTCGACGCCGTCGGCGACGGTGAGGTCGATCCGCAGGCCCGCGTCCCGGTAGGTGGCGATCAGGCCCTCCAGGTCGCCGAGCCCGGACACGGTGGGCGCGGGATTGCCGCGGTGCATCAGCACCAGGGCCTGGCGCAGCTCGTCCATGCCCTCACGGCCGACGGTCTCCGCCTGCCGCAAGGCTTTCACCGCCTCGTCCGGGTTGGCGGCGAGGTTCATCCGCGCGCCCGCGAGGTGCAGCAGGACGACGCTGAAGCTGTGGCCGACCATGTCGTGCAGGTCGCGGGCGATCCGCTGGCGGTCGGCGAGCACGGCGGCGTCGGCGAGCTCGCTCCTGGTGCGTTCGAGCTCCGCGATCAGGGTCTGCTGCTCGCCCGCTAGCCGCCCGAGCACCCAGCCGAGCAGCAGGCCGCCCGACCACAGCCACGCGCCGATGCCGCGGTGCCAGCTGTTGGTGTCGAGCGCCCACACGACGAACGGGGAGAACAGGCACAACGTCAGCGCGACCGTGTCGGCGCGCCGGGTGCCGCCCGCCGCGACCACGACCATCCCGATGATCAGCACCATGGTCGAGGTGTGCGTGACGACCGCGATGTCGCCGATGAGCGTGGGGACGACGAGCCACGCCAGCAGCAGCCAGCCGGGCATGCTCCGCCACACGAGCCGCACGAGCAACGCGGGCAGCATCGCCAGCGCGAGGATCCAGCCCCACTCCTCGGTGTAGAAGAGGTTGAGGATGCCGAAAACGCTGCCGAGCAGCGCGGTCCTCGTGATGAACGCGTCGTGGCCGCGCGGCAGAAAGCGCATGACCACGGATAGTAGGGCGGTGCGGCGGTCCGGTCGCCCGTCCGCCGCCGATGTGGGTCGAAAGCATGACGCTCGCCTCCTCCCGTGGTAGGAGGCGAGCGCTGACTCGTCCCGGGAACGGACCCGAGAACGGCACCGTCGTCCGAAGACGCGACACGTCCGGGTGAATAGCTTTCGTGGTGATCGAGATCGGCGATGTCCCGCCGGCGAATCCCTCGGTATCCACGGAGTTTCTTGTGCAGCCCGGAACAACTGGCGCGCCGGTGTGGCGGGCACCCGGTGTGCTGAGCCGCGGCACGGTGCTCGCCGCGGCCACGCTCACCATCATGGCGCCGGCGATCATCGCGCCGAGCCTGCCGCTGATGGAACAGGTCTTCGCCGACCAGCGCGGAGCCTCGCTGCTCGTGCGGCTCGCGCTGACGATCACGTCGCTGACGGTCGCGCTCACCGCGCCGTTCGCGGGCCTCGCGGCGGACCGGCTCGGCCGGCGTTCGCTGTTGCTGGCGAGCCTCGTGCTCTACGCGGTCAGCGGTACGGCCGGGTACTTCCTCGACGACCTGGTCCTGCTGCTGGTGAGCAGGGCGGTGCTCGGTGTCGCCGTGGCGGGCGTGATGACGGCCGTCAACGCGATCATCGCCGACTGGTTCGACGGACCCGCGCGCACGGCGTTCCTCGGGCTGCAGCAGGTGTTCGCGAGCCTCAGCGGAGCCGTGCTGCTCCCGCTCGCGGGCCTGCTGGCCACCGTCGGCTGGCGGGTGCCGTTCTGGCTCTACACGACGGCCGCGCTCGTGGCGCTGGCCGCGGTGTTCAGCGTCCGGGACCGGTCCGCCGCCGCTGCGCCCGCGTCGGGGCACGGGCGGGCGTTCACCGGGGGAGTGCTGGGCATCTACGCGCTGGCACTGGTGGCCACGATGGCGTTCTACATGGCCCCGACCCAGGTGCCGTTCCTGCTGACCGCGCAGGGCAACGGGCCGGTGCTGGTCGGCCTCGTGGTCGCGTGCGGCACCCTGGCGAGCACTCTCGGCGGCTTCGCCTTCCCCGCCGTGCGCACGAAGTTGTCGTCCGGCGTCGTCACGGTGCTGTGCGTCGCGCTGCTCGGCTCCGGCTGGCTGCTGGTCGGCGTCACCGGCACCGTCGCGGGCACCTCCGCCGGGCTCTTCGTCGGCGGGCTCGGGGTCGGTCTCGCGATCCCGAACCTCACGCTGCGGCTGTCCGACGTCGCGCCGCCGGGGTGGCGCGGCCGTGTCCTCAGTGGACTCGTCTCCGGGATCTTCCTGGGGCAGTTCCTCTCCCCGCTGCTCGTGCAGCCCCTGATCGCGTTCACCGGTGTCGGCACCGCCTTCACCTGGTCGGGCGTGGCCATGCTCGCCGGCGCTCTCGTCGCCGGCGTGTCCCTCCGCACCACCTCTGAAAGGACCTCTCGGTGATCTACCACGGCATTCGCTTCTCCCTCAAGCCCGGCGTGACGGACGAGGAGGCGGCGGCGGGCCTCGCGGCCATGCAGGCCGCGTCCGCCCAGATGACGACGGTCCGGTCGTACGTGATCGGCCGCGACTTCGGCGGTGAGTACGACTTCGGCGCGGTGTCGGTCCTCGACACCCTCGACGACTACGAGCAGATGATGAACCACCCGGCGCACCTGGAGGTCGACCGCCTCGGGCTGCCGCTGATCGACAGGTTCGTCTCGTTCGACATCACCGACGACGCCGACCCCGACCTGGGCGCCAAGATCGCCGACATCCACCGCCGCCGGTACGCGGGCAACCCGGACGTCGCCGACCTGGTGGCCGACCTCGGCGAGTACAGCGGCAGCGGCGCTCCCGGCACGCAGGCCTGACCTCCTTCCCCTGAGCCAGAAAGGTTCGTGATGACCGGCGTTGCCGCCACCACCCGTGCGACCGAGATCGTCCTGCCGGGCGCGGTCGCTCCCGACGGCCTGCAGGTGCGGGTCCGCGACCTGCCCGCCCCGGCGCGCGGCCAGGTCGTGCTGCGGATGGAAGCGACCGGAGTGTCGTTCGCCGAGCAGCAGATGCGGCTGGGCAAGTACTACGACCAGCCGCCGTTCCCGTTCGTCCCCGGCTACGACGTGGTGGGCACGGTCGTCGCCACCGGTCCCGGCGTGGACGGCGTGTTCCCGGGAGCCCGGTACGCGGCGGTGACCAAGATCGGCGGCTGGGCGAGCCACCTGGTGCTCGACGCCGCCGACCTGGTGGCGGTGCCGCCGGGCGTCGACCCCGAGGCCGCGGAGACCGTGCTCGTCAACGGCGTCACGGCGTGGCAGATGCTGCACCGCACCGCGCGGGTGGCCAAGGGCGGCACCGTCGTCGTGCTGGGCGCCAACGGCGGCGTCGGTTCGACCCTCGTCCAGCTCGCCCGGCACGCCGGCATCAAGGTCATCGGCACCGCGTCGGCCCGCCACCACGACGCGGTGCTGCGGCTGGGCGCGACCCCGGTCGACTACCGCGATCCCGCGCTGTACGACCGGATCCGTGCCCTGGCACCGAACGGCGTCGACGCGGTGTTCGACCACGTCGGCGGCCCGGGGCTGAAGCAGTCCTGGGCGTTGCTGCGGCGCGGCGGCACGCTGGTGAACTACGGATCGGCGTCCCAGAAGGGCGAGAACGGCCTGGGCTCGATGATCGCGCTGTTCGGGCGGCTGTACGCCTGGAACCTCCTGCCCAACGGCCGTAGTGCGACCTTCTACAACCTCTGGGCGGGCAAGCGGAACCTGCCGGCGTTCCGGGCGCGCATGAGCGAGGACCTGACGAAGCTGCTGCGTCTCGTCGCGGACGGCGTGCTGGCCCCGCAGATCGGCGGCCGCTTCCCGCTGGCCAGGGCCGGCGAGGCGCTGGCGCTGGCCGAGTCGCGCACGGTCCTCGGCAAGGTCGTCATCGTCGGGCAGGAGGACCAGCCGTGACGCTCCCACCGGGCGAGGTCGACAGCCGCGCCGCCTACCTGACCTTCGGCGTGGCCTACCTGGTCGGCCACGGCGCCGCCGCCCTCTCCAAGGGTCCCGACCCGGTGTTCGGCCTGCCGGCCTGGGTCCCGCTCACCCTGCTGGCCGCGGGCCTGATCCCCGCCCTGAGTCTGGCCGTGCGGGCCGGGATGCGGTCGCAGCAGGGCGCGAGCGAGTCCCGCCGCCGCGCCGAGAAGCTGCTGGGCTTCGCCTGGTGCACCGGGTTCACCGCGCTGGCGATCGCGATCACCGGCGTGTCCCTCGGCGATCCCGACCTGCAGGACGTCCTCTGGCCCGCCGGCTCGGTCCTGCTCGTCGGCCTGATCAACATCGCCGAGGGCGTGGCCCGCGACATCACCCTGCACTACCAGCTCGGGTCGTTCCTCGCCCTGGTCGGCGCGGCGTCCCTGTTCTTCGACGTGGCGGGTGTCTACGCCACGATCGCTCTCGCGGGTGGTCTCGGCTACCTGGTCGCCGCCGTCCTGGAACGCCGCCGCCTGGGTGCGAGCCGGCCGAGCCTGGCGGTCGCCGCGTGAAGAAGCTGCGCTGGACCGCTCTGTCCGTCGTGGCGCTGCTGCTGGTGAGCGGCGCCGCGTTCGGGGTGTTCTACCTCCAGGCCGAGCTCGACACCGCGGGGAAGGTGGACTTCGCCCAAGAGCTCGCGATCCCGCCGCTGGCGCCGTCCACTGTGGACTCGGCGGGGACGCGGACGTTCGACCTGGAGGTCCGCTCGGGCGAGACGAAGTTCCTCGACGGGCCCGCGACGAGGACCTGGGGCGTCAACGGCACCTTCCTCGGGCCGACGCTGCGCGCCAGGAAGGGGGAGAAGGTCGCGTTCTCCGTGCGCAACGGCCTGGCCGAGGCGACCTCCCTGCACTGGCACGGCATGCACCTGCCCGCCGACATGGACGGCGGCCCGCACCAGCTGGTCGAGCCCGGCGGCACCTGGCGTCCGCAGTGGACCATCAGCCAGCAGGCCGCGACCCTCTGGTACCACCCGCACATGCACGGCCGCACCGCCGACCACCTCTACCGGGGCATCGCCGGGATGTTCATCCTGGACGACGACAAGGCCTCTGCGCTCGGCCTGCCCGACGACTACGGCGTGGACGACCTGCCGTTGATCGTGCAGGACAGGGCGTTCGACGGCGACAACCAGTTCGACCACTCGGCCCCGTTCATGAGCACCGGCGGTGTCTTCGGCGACGAGATCCTCGTCAACGGCACGCGAGGCCCGCGCACCGAGGTCACCACCCGGCTGGTCCGCCTGCGCCTGCTGAACGCCTCGAACTCGCGCCTCTACAACTTCGGCTTCGCCGACGACCGGCCGTTCCAGCTGATCGCCACCGACGGGGGTCTGCTCCCGAAGGCGTGGCAGACCCCGCGCCTGCAGCTGTCCCCTGGCGAACGCGCCGAGATCGTCGTCGAGTTCGAGCCGGGCGAGACCACGGAGCTGCGGTCCTACCCGACGACGTTCGGCTACGACGCCCTCGGCGCCCGCCTCAACGGTGCCGACGACCGCCTGGACCTCGTCCAGTTCCGCGCCGCAGGCACCCTCGCCGACGCGGGCGCGTTGCCCGAGGAACTGGGCACGGCACCGGATCTGGACACCCAGCCGGTCAGCGAGACCAGGTCGTTCGAACTGGCCGGCCGCACCATCAACGGCGCCAAGATGGACATGACCAGGATCGACTTCGCGGTCCGGCTGGGCACCACCGAGGTCTGGGAAGTCCGCAACACCAACGGTTACATGCACAACCTGCACGTGCACGACGTGCAGTTCCAGGTGCTCGACATCGACGGCGAACGCCCGCCGCCGCACCTGGCGGGCTGGAAGGACACGATCCAGCTCGGCACCGACCGCCGCTACCGGCTGGCGATGAGGTTCAGCGACTTCGCCGACCCGGACACGCCGTACATGCTGCACTGCCACCTCACCCTGCACGAGGACGAGGGCATGATGAGCCAGTTCGTCGTGCTGGGCGAGGGGCAGTCAACGGGCCGCATCACCACGGCGGGACACGGCCATCCGTGAGGCTCAGGCGTCCACGCGCTGGACGGCCGGCGGGTGCCACTGGCCGTCCAGCACCTGCTGATCGGGCCAGTACAACCGGAGCACGAGGTTGAACTCACCGCTCGCGGGCGTGGGCAGCCAGTTCTGCGGCTGCTCGTCCGGCCGGAGATGGATGTCGATCGAGCCGTCGACGTTGCGGACGAGCTGTTCGCCGCGCACGGCGTAGCGGTCGGCCGGGTTGTCGATCAGGTAGCCCTGCGCGTTGTACGCGGTCAGGGACCAGAAAGCGTTGACCGGCGGCAGTTGGCCGGCCGGGAAGTGCAGCACGTAGCTGTTCTCCCCGACCAGTTGCTGCCCGTCGGCGTCGACGAACGTGCTCGGGTAGACCGCGTCCTGCGGCAGGTTCGCGGCCAGCAGGTGGCGGGCGAAGATCGCCCTGGCCTGGTAGTCGGTGCCGTACTCGCCGATGCCGTCCCGCAGCGTCGTCCAGCCGTTGACGGTCGTGCCGCCGAGGCCGGTGTCCAGCGCCGCCAGCACCTTGGGCCACGCGGACTCCCACTCGGCGGGCATCTTCGTCAGGTCGACCGGCGTGCCGGGGCTCCAGCCGTGGCGCTTCATCTCGCGCAGGAACTTCCGGTCCTGCGGGCGCGGCTGGTCGTGCGACGCGCTGGAGTAGTAGAGGTCCCAGTACTGCTGTGCGGTCAGGTTGTGGATGACCTCGGGCACGGTGTCGCGTTGCTGTGGTGTGGCGGCCGCGGTGACGGTGATCTGTTGTTGTAGCGCCCGCACGGTGTCGAGGTCGTCCGGGCCGTTGAGCTGGATCCGGCCGAGCATCCAGCCGGTGTCGGTGGGCATGCGGTACACGTGCACGTCGGGCGGGAGGGTGCCGCGCCAGTTCGGGCCGGCGATCGCGAACCGGTAGCCGGGGGAGTCGATCGTGCGGGTGCCCGGCGAGCCCTCGACGTTCGTCCACGCGTCCATGAGCTGGAAGAGGTGGTAGCGGTCGTGCATGTCCGGCACCGTGACCGTCACCGGTCCGGCGGAGGCGTCGAAGAACATCGACGTGTAGAGCGTGTCGACGTTCGGGCGGACGACGTCGGTGAACGACGCGTCGGGCACCACGGGCAGGTGCGCGAGCTGGTTGGCGGGCAGCCCGGAGCCGCGTTTGGTGACCTCCACGGACACCAGCGGATAGGTGTAGAGGTAGGCGTTCACGGCGGCCTGCTCGGCGGAGACCGCGGTGGACGGGGTGAGCAGGCTCGCGACCGTGGCCGCGGCGAGTGCGATGATCATCGGGTTTCCTCCGGGTAGGGCAGCAGGTCCGCGTCGACGGCTTCCCAGGCGGTGCGCAATGCGGCGACCAGGGCCGGCTCGTGCAGGGCGCGGTTGGCCTGCTCGCGCGGGTCCGCCTCCAGGTCGAACAGCAGGTCTTTCCCGTTGTAGAACGGCAGATCGGCGTCCTCGGCGCGGTAGTACTTCCACTTGCCCCTGCGCAGTGCCCGCTGGGTTTCCGTGCGCCAGAACAGGTCCCGGTTCGGTGCCGCCTCGCCGTGCAGGAGGTGGGCGGCGAGGCTCACGCCGTCGAGCGGCAGCACGGGCTGTGCCCCGGCGAGGTCGAGCACGGTCGCGGTCCAGTCCGGCGTGCACACCGGAGTGGAGCTGACCTGGCCGCCACGCAGCCGGGCGGGCCAGCTGACGATGGTCGGCACGCGGATGCCGCCTTCCTGCAGCACGCCCTTGATGCCCGCGAACGGCCAGGAGTAGGAGAAGCGTTCGCCGCCGTTGTCGCTGGAGAAGATCACCAGCGTGTCGGGGCCGACGTGGTCGAGCACCTCGCCGACCGAGCGGTCCAGGTCCTCGACCATCTGCGCGTACTTGGCCACGGACCCGCCGTCGAGGTGGGCCATGGCGAGGGTCTTCTGCTCCGGCGGCAACGTGCGGAGCAGGTTCTCGAGCCGGCGCGCCTCCTGCACGTCACCCTCGGCGATCCACGGCCAGTGCGGGGTGGTGAAGTTGAGGTTGAGCAGCCACGGCTCGTCGTGCTCGCGCTGGACGAACTCCGTGGCCTTCTCGGTGAGAACGCGGGTGTAGTACCGCAGGTCCTGGTACGGCGTCTCGCCCTCGTACAGGTCGTACCGGCCCTCCGTGTCGAGCTTCGAGTAGTACTCCAGCGAGCCGCCGAAGTTGCCGAAGAACTCGTCCCAGCCGGACTTCGTCGGACTGTGCGAGGGCAGCGAACCGCAGTGCCACTTGCCGATCATCGCGGTCGTGTAGCCCTCGGACCGCAGCATCGACGCCAGCGTGGGGTGGCTCGGGTCGAGTCCGGCACCGGGTGCCTCGATCGGCTCTTCGAGCCCGGCGGGGATGCGTCCCGGGTACCGGCCGGTGTAGAGGCTCAGCCGGGTGGGGGAGCAGGTCGACGACCCCGAGTAGCCGTCGGTGAACCGGATTCCCCTCGCCGCCAGGCGGTCCAGGTGCGGTGTCCTGATGTGCGGTGAGCCGTAGCAGGACAGGTCGGCCCAGCCGAGGTCGTCGGCGAGGATGATCAGCACGTTGGGGCGGCGGGCGGGCTCTGCCCGGGCCGCCGGGACGGACAGGCCTGCGGCCACCGTGCCCAGCAGGCCTCCGAAGGCGCGACGGGTCAGGGACATCAGGCGCTCACCAGCCTTGCCCAGCCGGCCACTCCGGCGAACTCGCCCGCACCGGCGGGTACCACGTCCATGACCGTCCTGTCCGGACGGACCAGCACCGCGTCCACTCGTTCACTCCTCAGCCACTCGTCGAGTTCGTCTGCTTGCACGATCGGAGCTCCCAATGCCGCCGCGACCGCACGCACGCCCGGCGTCGTTCCTCTTGCCACCACCGCGAAAGAGGTGCCGAGCAGGTCGTCCAGCGGTCTGCCGCCGACCAGGGGCTGCGGGCAGGTGGTGCCGCGGCTCAACGGGCCCCGCGCGATCCCTCGCTCGCGGTTCACCAGGCCGGGCACGCCGGGCAGCCGGCACAGCGCTGCGGTGGCCGCGTGCCGCAACGACGCCGCGCGGTCCTGCCCGCCGGTCATCGCCCAGCCCGCCGCGACCGCGATCCGGATGACCCGCCGCACGTGCGGTGAGCGCTCGGCCTCGTAGGTGTCGAGCAGGCGTTCGTCGGCGCCGCGCAACACCAGGGCGAGCTTCCAGGTGAGGTTCGCCGCGTCCCGCAGGCCCGCGCCGAGACCCTGCCCGACGAACGGCGGCGTCTGGTGGGCCGCGTCGCCGAGCAGGAAGACCCGTCCGCGCCGCCACCGATCGGCGACGCGGGCCCGGAACGTGTAGCGCGCCTTCCTGACCACCTCGAACTCCTCGTCCGGCGCGGGCCGCACCCACGGCGCCACGAGTGCGCCGACCTGGGCGTCGCCGATCTCCTCCGAGAGCCGGAACTCCCAGCGGTAGTGGTCCTCGCCGACCCGCATGAACGTCGCCGGCCGCTGCGGATCGCAGACCTGGTCCACGCCTTCCCAGCAGCGCACGGCCGCGTCCGTGCGCACGTCGACGACGGTCCACTCCTCCGCGAAGCCGAAGTCGTGCCAGGAGGCGCCGATCGCTTGGCGGGTCAGGCTGTTCGCGCCGTCGCAGCCCAGCACCGCGGCGGCCTCGACCGTCGTGGCGACGCCGTCCCGCAGGTACGTGACCGAACCCTCCTGCACGGCGACGACTTCGACGCCGGAACGCAGCTCGCACAACGGCCGGCGGGCGAGCTCGTCGCGCAGCACGCGTTCCAGCGCGGGCTGGTCGAACATGCTCGTCTGCGGAAACCCGTGCACGCCCTGGGATGCGCGGGCGAACTCGGCGATCACGCGGTGCCGTCCGTCGACGAGCCGCAACCCGCGCGACGGCCGGGAGATCGCGGCGAACGCCTCGGCGACCCCGGCGGCCTGCAGCACGCGCCGCACCTCGTCGTCGACCGCGACCGCGCGGGGCAACGGGTAGACGTCGTCGTGCCGCTCCAGCAGGATCGACGGCACCCCCTGACGGGCCAGCAGCAACGCGGCGGTGACCCCGACCGGGCCCGCGCCGACGATCACGACCGTCACGAGCCCACCACGGGCGTGTGCTGGCGGCCGAGGTCGATCCGGCGGTCCGGCGTCGCGATGGTGGCGGTCACGACGTCGCCGTCGGCGAGGTAGCGCGGGTTGCGGGACTGGCTGCGGAAGAACATCTTCCACTTCACGTCGGCGGGCAGCAGCGCGCCGATCTTCTCCGCGATCTTCGGCGGGGCCTTCAGCGCCGTGCCGCCGGGCGTGCCGGTGAGCAGCAGGTCGCCGGGGTCGAGCGACTGGAACCGGGCGAGCAGCGTCAGCGCCTGCGCCGGCCGGACGATCATGTCGGTGACCGTGCGGTCCTGGCGCAGCTCTCCGTTGACGGACAACGACAACCGCAGGCTCGTTAGATGCGCGAAGTCCTCGGCGTCGAGCAGCGCGAGGAACGGGCCGGTCGGCGTGAACGTCGGGTACGACTTGCTCTCGTAGAACTGGGTCTTGGTCAGCTGGACGTCCCTGGCGCTGACGTCGTTGGTGATCACCAGTCCTGCCACGTACTTCGGCAGGTCCTCCTCGGTCACGGTGGCGCCGATCGGCAGCGCCGCGCCGAGCACCAGCCCGAGCTCGACCTCGTAGTCGAGGAACCGCACGTGCGCCGGCCGCCTGATCTCACCGCCGGGCGCGCTGACCGAGCCGGACGCCTTGCGGAAGAACGCGGGCGGGATGTCGCCGGTGAACCCGGAGTCCTTGGCGTGACTGCGGTAGTTCACCATCTGCGCCACCACCCGGCACGGCGTGGTGACCGGCGACAGCGGCTCCAGCTCCGCGATCGGCACACCGTCCTCAGTGGACTGCCGCGCGGCTGTCACTGCGGCGGAGTCGGCGATCAGCTCGGCGGTCGTCTCGGCTTTCGTGTCGACGGGCACGGCGAGGTCGCCGCGGGCGACCCACCAGCCGTCGCGGGTGCGCAGGACGTTGGTGCTCATGAGGACATCGCTTTCTTCAGGGCCACCAGGCGGGCGAGGTCGATCTCGTTGTCGTCGTCGCGCAGCGCGGCCGCCAGCCGGCTCACCAGCGCGGGGGAGGGGTTCGCGCCGAGGAAGTCGCGGGTGACCGGCGGTCCCCACTGGGCGAGGCCGCTCGCGGACATCGGCGCCCAGCCGGGTTCGACGTCGCACGAGAACAGGTCGCCGTCGGCGAAGTGCTCCAGCATGAACCGGTCGGGGTCGCGCCAGTAGTCGAAGAGCTGGCTGCCCTGCACGTGCCTGCCGATGCCCCAGCTGCGCCGGTAGCCGCGTTCGGCCAGGTACTCGCCGCCCGCCGCGATCGAGTCGAGGTCGGTGACCTGGTAGGCGGAGTGCACGTACCCGGTGCCGGGCCCCAGGTGCATCGCGAGCGTGTGGTGGTCAGCGGCCTCACCGCCGCGGTCGCAGCGGATGAACGCCATCGTTGGCCCGCGGTCGCGTTGCCCGTCGAGGAACAGGAAGTCGCTGACGATCATGCCGAGCGTCTCCAGGTACCAGTCGAGCGCGCGGCCGAACACCGGCGTCTCCAGCACGACGTGCCCGAGCCGCTGGATCCGCGACGGCTCGCGCGGCGCGCGTTGAGTCGCGTTCGTGCGGGGCTTTCCGGTGCCGAAGTTGAGCGTCAGCGGCACCTGCTCGGGCAGCGCGGGCAACACCAGTGCGCAGTGCACCACCCGCACCGGGAACCCGGACGGGTCGAGGAGGTCCACCACCTCACCGCCACCGGGAACGTCGGCCGCGCGCACGTCCCGTCCGGTGGCGCGGGCGAGCCGGTGCAGGTCGGCGCTCTCGGCGGCGCGGAACGCCGGTCCGATGAACCGCGACGTCCGTCCCCTGCGGATCACCATGCACGGCGGCCCCTCGAACGTACCGCGCAACCACAGCGCGTCCGGCTCCCGTGCCGCGACCTCGAACCCGAAGTCCCGCGCGAACACCGCCGCCCGGTCCAGGTCGGGCTTCTCGAACTCCAGCCACGCGAGGTCGGCGACCTTGGTCACCGGGTTCCGCGCCCGCCCGGCGTGCTCGTGCCGCAGCCCGCCGAACTCGCTGTGCAGGTCCTGATGTGCCGTCCGCATCCAGCCTCCTTCTGATGACTTCATCAATTATGACCATGCCATCACTCAGAGTGGCCGCGCAATGTTTCTGATGAAACCCTCAGTTTTGTGACGACCGTCAGTTCCGCTGCTAGGCTCGCGCGCATGGCGACCACAGCCCCGTCCGGCACCCGCAACGAACGCCGCCGTGCCGCGACCAGGCAGTCCCTGGTCACCGCGGCGAGGAAACTCCTGGCGGAGGGCGAGGAGAACGCGGCGAGCATCCAGCAGATCGCGGAGCGCGCCGACGTCGGCTTCGGCTCCTTCTACAACCACTTCGCGTCGAAGGCGGACCTCTTCGACGCCGCCGTCACCGAGGCGATGGAGGAGTTCGGCGCCGCCTTCGACCGGGGCCTCGCCGGCGTGGAGGACCCGGCGGAGCTCCTGGCGGGCGGCTTCCGCCTGGCCGCCCGGATGGCCGACACGCACCCCGAGCTCATGCAGGTGCTGCGCCGCCGTTCGATCGGCCTGCTGCACGCCGACACGGGCCTCGCCCCGCGCGCCCGCCGCGACCTGGAGCACGGCATCGCCACCGGCCGCTTCCTGCCGGTCGACGTCGTGCTGGCCATGACCGCGCTGGGCGGCACGCTGCTGGCGTTGATCGAACTGCGCTTCGCCCGCCCGGACGTCGACTGCGACACGGCCGCGGCGGGCATGGCCGAGATGGTGCTGCGCATGCTCGGACTGTCCCCAGAGGACTCCGCAGAGGTCGTCACACGACCGTTGCCCGTAATCTCCTGAACCACACGGGCTTCGCGGCGATAATGCCGTCGTGAACTCGACCTGGCCGCTGGTGCACGCCGAACGGGCCGCCCTGGCCGCCGATCTCGCCGGCCTCACGGACGACCAGTGGGCCACGACCTCGCTGTGCTCCGAACTCACCGTCCGAGAGGTGCTGGCACACCTCACCGCGGGCGCCGTGCTGTCGTTCCCCCGCTGGTTCCTGGGCGTCCTGCGGGCCCGCTTCGACTTCGACCGGCAGGTGGTGGACCGCCTCCGCGAACAGCTGGGCGACAGTCCGGCCGAGACGCTCGCGAGGTTCCAGGCCGCGGTGAACCGCTCGACCACACCCCTCGGCTTCCGGGGTTCGGCCGTGGGAGCCCTCGCCGAGCAGGTCGTGCACGGCGAGGACATCCGCAGGCCGCTGGGCATCCGGCGGGTGCCGCCTCCGGAGGTGCTGGTGGCGGTCGCCGAGCACTACGCGTCCTCAGACGTGGTCGTGCTCGCCAAGGGCCGCATCGGCGGGCTGCGGCTGGTCGCCACCGACACCGGGTTCGCGACGGGGCAGGGGAGCGAGGTCCGCGGCCCGACGCTGGCCCTGGTCATGGCGATGACGGGCCGTGGCGCGTGCTGCGACGAGCTGGCCGGCGACGGGGTGGACGAGCTGCGGAGCCGTTGCTGACGGTCAGGTCAGCTGCAGCGACCTCGGGTACAGCCAGCTGCCGGGAGTGTCCTCGGCCGGGTTCGTGTAGTACTCGTGCACCGCGTCCACGTACTCCTGCAGGCTGATCGACCCGTCGCCGTCGGTGTCCAGGTGGCTGAACGCGAGGCCGCACTCGGCGTCGGACAGGCCGCGCGCCTTCAGCAGGACCTCGAACTCGGCCGCCTCGACGCGGCCGTCGCCGTTCGCGTCGGCCAGCGCCAGCAGCGACTCGGAGACCTCCAGGAACACGTCGTCGAACTCGTCGACGTCCGCGAGCACCGTGGCCATCGCCGCGCGGTACTCGTCCAGGGTGATCCGGCCGTCGCGGTCGGCGTCGCAGCGCTCGATCAGGGTCTCCCAGAACCTGTCGGACGTCTCGATCAGCTCCCGGCCCCGCTCCGAGCCCGCGGGTTCGCCGAAGCCGCGCATCAGCCTGCCGGCGAGCGCGTAGAGGTCCGCGAGTTCGATGACGCCGTTGCCGTTGACGTCGTAGTGGGCGAAGGTCGCCTCGATGCGCTGCAGCAGAACCTCGGTCATGACCACGAACCCTGGCCGCCGGACGTCCCGCGCGCAACCGCGACCCGCCATCCGGAGGGCGATCGGCTCCGAAGTACCGGTGTGAAGGCAACACGTTCAGTCGTCATCGGTCTCGTCTCGGTGGCCGCGGCGCTCGCGGCGGGGCATCTCGTCGCCGGTCTGGTGAGCCCGCTGGCCTCGCCGTTCCTCGCGGTCGGCAACACCGCGATCGACCTGACACCGCACCCGGTCAAGGACTTCGCGATCCGCACGTTCGGCGAGAACGACAAGCTGGTGCTGCTCGGCGGCATGGCGGTCGTCCTCGCCGGACTCGGCGTGGTGGCGGGGCTGCTGTCGCGGCGCGGTCCCTGGCCCGGCACGGCGCTGGCCGGCCTGCTCGGCCTGCTCGGGATCGCCGCGGTGCTGGCCAGGCCCACCACGACGACCTGGGCGGTGCTCGCGCCGGTGGCCAGCCTCGTCGTCGGCGTGCTGGCGTTCCGCTGGCTGTGGTCCCGGGAGAAGCCCGCGGAGACGGCGGCTGGGACGCCGGGACGCCGGAGGTTCCTCGTGTCGACCGCCGCGATCGCCGCAGGCGCCGGTGTGGCCGCGGTGGGCGGGCAGTGGCTCGCCGGTCGCGTGGACGTCGAGGCGTCCCGGCGGGCGATCACCTTGCGGCCGCGGGTGAAGGCGCCGGAGATCCCGTTCGACGCGGACTTCGTGCGGGAGGGCACCCCGCCGTTCATGACGCCTCTCGACAAGTTCTACCGCGTCGACACCGCGCTGAGCATTCCCCGGCTGCGCGCGGAGGACTGGCGGCTGCGCGTGCACGGCATGGTGGACAACGAGATGGTGCTGACCTACGACGACCTGCTGCGCCGCCCGCTGGAGGAGAAGACCATCACGCTGGTGTGCGTGTCGAACGAGGTGGGCGGCCCGTACATCTCCACGGCGAACTTCATCGGCGTCTCGCTGCCGGACCTGCTGCGCGAAGCCGGTGTCCGTCCCGGTTCCGACCAGCTCGCGACCCGCAGCGTCGACGGCTGGACGTGCGGCACGCCGGTGGAGTCGATCATGGCGCCCGGCTCGAACGCGATGCTGGCCATCGGCATGAACGGCGAACCGCTGCCGCTGGAGCGCGGTTTCCCGGTGCGCATGGTCGTGCCCGGCCTCTACGGCTACGTCTCGGCGACCAAGTGGCTGGTGGACGTGGAACTCACCACCTTCGACGCGTTCGACCCGTACTGGGTCCAGCGCACCTGGGCGAAGAAGGCGCCGGTCAAGACGATGTCCCGGATCGACCGGCCGAAGTCGTTCGAGCGCGTGCCCGCGGGCAAGTTCGTCGCCGCGGGCATCGCGTGGGCCCAGCACACCGGCATCGACCGCGTCGAGGTGCGCGTGGACGGCGGGCCGTGGCAGGACACGACGCTGAGCACCGAGGTCAACGTCGACACCTGGCGGATGTGGCGCGTCGAGCTGGACCTGAAGGAGGGCAACCACACCGTGGAGTGCCGGGCGACCGACCGGAACGGCAGGACGCAGACCGATCAGCGCGCGGCCCCGATCCCGGACGGCGCCACCGGCTGGCACTCGATGGTGTTCACGTCGGTGGCCTCCTGATGTGCACGGACGTGACGTCGTAGGAGTCGAACAGCCCGTGGTTCTCGGGCTCGCGGACGAGGACCACGATCACGGCGTCCGGGTTCATCGTCCGCACCGCCCGCACGATCAGGAACGAGGCGAGGTCGTCCGGGACCGCGACGAACACGCGGTCCGCGGCGTCCACCGAGGCCTGGTCGAGGGCGCACCTGTCGCGGCCGTCGCCGACGACCGCGACGGCACCGTTGGCCGCCGCCTCGGCGACCGCGACGAAGTCGGTGTCGAGCACGGTCAGCCGCGCGTCGGGTTGCGCCTCCAGCACGGCGTTCACGGCCTCGCGCCCGGCGTCGCCGTACCCGATGACGAGGATGTAGTCGGCCACGACCGGGGATTCGGTGCGCCGCGTGCCGCGGATTGGCGTCCGTTCGGAGGATCACCGCACGTCGTCGTCACAGCGCGTTGACAGCGGCGCGTTTCCCCGTTGCCACGAACGGGCATTCGGCGGTTCCCCCGACGGAGTGAAGAACAGGACGGTGACACGTGGTGCAGGCGTCCTCGAACGACCTGTGGAGCCCCACGATCGGTGTGGAGGAGGAGTTCCTCCTCGTGGACCCGCAGACGGGCGTGCCGGTCAACCGAGCGGAGGACGTGGTCGCCGTCGCTCGTGAGCAGTTCGGCCTGGAGCTGGAGCACGAGCTGACTGGCGCGCAGGTCGAGATCAACACCCCGGTGTGCGACAGCGCCGAGCAGGCCCGCCAGGAACTGCTGGAGACACGGCGGGTGGTCGCCAGGGCGGCGCGGCTCGCCGGGTGCAGGGCCATCGCCGTCGGCGCGCCCCCGCTGGGCGACGCGTCCGGCGAGATCACCGACAGCCTGCGCTACCGCCGGATCGCCCGCGAGTTCGGTGCGCTGGCGGAACAACAGCTGATCTGCGGCTGCCACGTCCACGTCGCCGTCCCCGACCGGGAGACCGCGGTGCGGGTGTGCAACCACGTGCGGCCGTGGCTGCCGGTGCTGGCCGCGGTGACCACGAACTCCCCGTTCTCTGGAGGCGCGGACAGCGGGTTCGCGAGCTGGCGCGCGACGGTCTGGTCGCGCTGGCCGGTGTCCGGTCCGCCGCCGGTCTTCGAGTCGTGGCAGCACTACGAGGAGCTGTGCGCCACGATGATCGAGGCGGGCACCGCCCTGGACCGGGCGATGGTCTACTGGGACGTCCGTCCCGCTACCGAGCTGCCCACCGTCGAGGTGCGGGTGGCCGACGTCGCGGTGACCGCGGACGACGCGGCACTGCTCGCGGCTCTGGTGAGAGCCCTCGTCGCCCAGGTGATGGCCGACGAGGACGCGGAAGTGCCCCAGATCCCTCAGGAAACGCTGCGGCAGGCCTGCTGGGGAGTGGCGAACGAAGGCCTGCGGGGCAACGCCTGGGACGTGCTGACCGGCGAGCTGCGGCCGGTGCGCGACCAGCTGGACGACCTCGTGCGAAGACTCACCCCGGTGCTGGAGGCGAACGGCGACCTGCCCGTGGTGCGGCGAGGTCTGCGGGTGCTCGACCGCGAGGGGACCGGTGCGGACCGGCAACGCCGGGCCTTCGGCACGGGCCAGGTGGAGCCGTTGCTGGCGGTGCTCGACATCGACGCCGCGGACGCCGTGGAGGAGGAGGCCCCGGCCTCCTGACCGGCGGCCGCACGGCCGTGCGCTCTCGTACGATGACGACGTGTTCGCCCTCGTGCGGTCCGTCTGGGACGAGCCGCGGCCGCCCCGCGCGGCGGCCCGGCTGTGGTGGGACTGGGCGCTGGTCGCCGTCCTGCCGGTGGTCGCCGTGCTCGAAGTGGTGCTGCGGCCGGAGATGCGCTGGCGGGTGGGCTCCCTCGTGCTCGTCGTCCTGCTGCTGCCGCTGGTGCTGGTGCGCAGGAGCAGGCCGTTGCTCGCGGTCGCGGGCGCGTTCGGGATCGCCGTGGTGGCGTCGCTGGTGTTCGGCGGCGAACCCGATCTCAACGCGCTGGTGTTCATGCTGCTGTTCCCGTTCTCGTTGTTCCGCTGGGGTTCCGGGCGGGAGTGGGTGCTCGGGCTGGCGGTGATGCTCGGCAAGGTCGGGCTGTCCGCGGCGCTCGGCCACCTCACGCCCGGTGACGCGGTGGCGGGCTGTGCCGTGCTGGGGACGGCCTGCGCGCTCGGTGCCGCGGTGCGGTACCGGGGAAGGGCTCGGGCGCGCGAGCTCGAGCAGGCGAAGTCGCTGGAACGGGAACGGCTGGCGCGCGACCTGCACGACACGGTGGCGCACCACGTGTCGGCCATGGCGATCCGCGCCCAGGCCGGACTGGCGACGGCGGCGCACCGGCCGGAGGCGGCCACCGAGGCGCTCGCGGTGATCGAGGCGGAGGCGTCGCGGGCGCTCGCCGAGATGCGCACGATGGTGCGGGCGTTGCGGCACAACGACTCCGCGGACCTCGCACCCAGCCCGACGGTCGCCGACGTGGAGCTGCTGGCGAGCGCGGGCAGGCCCGGTCCGGAGGTCGACGTGCGGATCGACGGGACCGTGGACGACCTGCCCAAGTCGGTCGGCACGGCCATCTACCGGCTCACCCAGGAGTCGGTCACCAACGCCCGCAGGCACGCCCGGCACGCCACCCGCATCGAGGTGCGGGTCAGCGTCGGCGAGAAGGCGGTGCGGCTGCGGGTCAGCGACGACGGCGAGACGGGCACCACCCGTGCCGCGCAAGGACATGGGCTCATCGGCATGAAGGAGCGGGCGACGTTGCTCGGAGGCACCTGTGAGGCGGGCCCGGACGAGAAGGGCTGGACGGTGACCGCCGTGCTGCCGCTGGGAACCGCGCGATGAGCGTCCGCGTGATCGTCGCCGACGACCAGGAGATCGTCCGCACCGGCCTGTCGATGATCCTCGACGTGCAGCCGGGCATCGAGGTCGTCGGCGAGGCGGCGGACGGCAGGCAGGCCGTGGACCTCGCCCGCCGGCTGCGGCCGGACGTGTGCCTGTTCGACATCAGGATGCCCGGGATCGACGGCATCGAGGCCACCCGGCTGCTGGCAGGGCCGGGGGTCGCCGACCCGCTCGCCGTCGTCGTGATCACCACGTTCGACCTCGACGAGTACGTCTACGCGGCGTTGCGGGCGGGCGCCAAGGGGTTCCTGCTCAAGGACGCCGGTCCCGCGCTGCTCGCCCAGGCGGTGCACGCCGCGGCCGTCGGGGACGCCCTGATCGCGCCCAGCGTCACCGCCCGGTTGCTGGACGCGTTCGCGGACACCGGTCCCGCCGGTCCCGCGGTGCAGCCGATCGACCCGCTGACCGAACGGGAGGAGCAGGTCCTCGCCTCCGTCGCGGCGGGCCGCACCAACAGCGAGGTCGCCCAGGAGCTCCACATCACGCTCAGCACGGTGAAGTCGCACCTCGCGAGCCTGATGGCCAAGATCGGCGCGCGGAACCGGGTCGAGGTCGCCATCTGGGCCTACGAGACCAGACGGGTCCGTCGCTCAGCCGAAAGTACGACGAGCGCGCCAGACCAACGGCCAGGATGATCGCAGCCTTTCCGCTGGAGACCTGACCACACCCCGCACGCCACGCTTTCCGGCATGAACTCCAGGTCCGACAAGCTCATCCCGGCCGCGATCATCCTGTTCAGCGTCATCCCGGTGCTCGGCGGCGTGCTCCGGCTGACCGAGCTGGGCGGCGGCGCGGAGATCACGCCGGACAACGCGCGGTTCTTCGCCTCGCCGGTGCCCGTGGTGCTGCACGCCGTCACGGTCAGCGTCTACAGCCTGCTCGGCGCCTTCCAGTTCGCCCCCGGCCTCCGCCGCCGCAGACCGGCCTGGCACCGGGGAGCGGGTCGCGTTCTGATCCTCTGTGGACTGATCGGTGCGTTGTCCGGCCTGTGGATGACCGCCTTCTACCCCAAACCCGCCGACGTGGGCGCGTTGCTCACCGGCATCCGGCTGGTGTTCGGCACGGCCTGGGCGGTGTTCCTCGTGCTGGGCTTCCTGGCGATCCGCCGCCGGGACGTGCCCGCGCACCGCGCCTGGATGGTCAGGGCGTTCGCGATCGGCCTCGGCGCCGGCACCCAGGCGGTGCTGCTGAGCGCGTGGATCGCCGCCACCGGCCCGCTCGGCCAGCTCTCCAAGGCGGTGCTGATGCTCGCGTCCTGGGTGATCAACCTCGTCGTCGCGGAGTGGATCCTCCGCCGTCCCGTCCGCGTCCCGCAGGGAGCACACCGATGAAGGCGATCGTGCAGAACAGTTACGGCTCAACGGAAATGTTGGAACTGTCCAATGTGGAGATCCCGACGGCCTCGGGTGCCGAGGTGCTGGTGCGCGTGCATGCGGCGTCGGTCAACGCCTACGACTGGCACGTCATGCGCGGCGACCCCTACTTGGCCAGGCTCACCGGCGTCGGCCTCACCCGCCCCAGGGCGAGGATCCGCGGCCGTGACTTCGCGGGCACCGTCGAGGCGGTCGGCCGGGACGTGCGCCGCTTCCGGCCCGGCGACGAGGTGTTCGGCGACCTCGGCACCGCCGACGGGGCGTTCGCCGAGTACGTGTCGGTGCCGGAGGACCTGGTGGAGACCAAACCGGCCACGTTGACCTTCGAGCAGGCCGCCGCCCTCCCGCTGGCCGGTCAGACCGCGCTGAAGGGCCTGCGCGACACCGGGAAGCTCCAGCCGGGTCAGCACGTCCTGATCAACGGCGCGTCCGGCGGCGTCGGCACGTTCGCCGTGCAGATCGCCAAGTCGCTGGGCGCCACCGTGACGGCCGTGTGCAGCACGCGCAACGCCGGCCAGGCGCGGTCGCTCGGCGCCGACCACGTCGTCGACTACACCGCCACCGACTTCACCACCGCGGGCGGCCGGCACGACCTGATCTTCGACCTGGTCGGCAACCACCCCCTGGCCGCCCTGCGCCGCGCGCTCACCCCCGGAGGCACGATCGTGCTGTCCGGCGGGGGAGTGTTCGCGGGTGGCAGCCTCCTCGGCCCGATGCGGCTGATGCTGGGCGCGAAGCTGCGCGCGCCGTTCGTGCGCGACACCCTCCTGGTGCTCACCACGGAGGCCGGCCGCGAGTACCTCACGGCGTTGCGCCACATGGCCGAGTCGGGGGATCTCACGCCCGTCGTCGACCGCACCTTTCCACTCGCAGAGGCACGCGAAGCCCTCAAACACGTCGAAACCGACCACGCCCGCGCGAAGGTCGTCATCACCGTCTGACCTGGACGGACGTGAGGACGGTCACCATCTGTAGCAGGCCGCTCACCAGCAGGGATGTGAGTAAGAACACTCGGCTGTGACGTTCCCGTGTTCATTTCGTAATGTGGCGGGCCGTGTGAGCATGCCCTGTCCCCGACGCAAGGTGCTTCCCGAATGCCGGGCCGACATAGAACGCCAGATACACCCAACCGAAAGCTGCCCATAGTGGTCGCCGCCACCCTCACCGCGGGCCTGGTAGCGACCTTCTGGGTGGTCCGCAGTTCCGACCAGCCGGTGGACCCGACCGGTGCGGCCGCCCAGCTGGGCGCCCCGACGACCTCCGTGAGCCAGGACGTGCCGTCCATCGCGGCATCGAGCTCCGCGCCGTCGTCCTCGTCGGCGGCGCCGGAGACCACCACCCCGCCTCCGGTGACCACGACCACCACGCCACCCCCGCCGCCTCCGCCACCACCCCCGCCGCCCTGCCCGACCACGCTGGAGGGCACCAAGCCCCACGTGGCGCAGGTGGGCCACCACATCGCGGGCAAGTTCGGCGTCAAGGACATCGGCGGCGCGGCCGGGCGAGCGGGCGGCGGCGAGCACCCGATCGGCCTCGCGCTCGACTTCATGGTCGACACCGCCACCGGCAACCAGCTGGCGGACTACGTGCTGGCCAACCGCAAGGCGTTCGGCGTCACCTACGTGATCTGGCGCCAGCGCTACAACGACGGCAGCGGGTTCACGCCGATGGAGGACCGCGGCAGCCCGACGGCCAACCACATGGACCACGTGCACGTGTCGTTCCAGCCGAGCGCGACCGTCAACGTCACCTGCTGACCAGGGCGTTCACCTGCACTAGGTGCTGATGTCGACGACGATGCCGGTGTGCCCGTCCGGCACGAACTCGCCGGAGTTCTCGACGAACTCCGTGCCGGACGGGAACGCCGTGACCTCGATGCGCGGCAGGAACACATCGTTGATCTGTCCTCTTCGGACGGTCACGATCGCGCGGCTCGGTGACGGCTGCAGCCCGCGGCCGCCGTAGCGCCGTTCCCTGACGACCTCGCCCTGCCGGGCCTCGATCAGGTCAGCGACCCGCGCGGTGCGGCGATGCGCCCGCGTCGCCCCGAAGAACCCCTTGGCTCCCACGGCTTGCCCCTCACTCTCGCGGTCGGCTCCGCCTGCGGTTCGCGATCTCTTCGGAGAGCTGCCGCACGCGGGCGGGGTCCGCGTCCCTGGCGAGGGCGACGCAGTGGTCCATGACGGCCGGCCGGTAGCGCACCGGCAACGTCTGACCCAGGGCGAGCCGGGTGAGCTCGGTGATCGTGAGGTCCTCGTCCGCGATGCCGCGGAACGCGCTGCCGTCGGCGGTCTCCACGTCGAACATCAGGACCACGCGGGGATTGCTGTTGACCTCCCGCCAGCCGACGAGGACGCCGAGCGCGAGCTCGCCGGTGCGCAGTTCCGCGATGCGCTTCCGCGCGTCGCCGCTCAGCAGCGGGTTCGCGGCGACGCCGGGGAAGGCGGGTCCGACGCCGAGCGACTCGCGGCTCAGGTCGGGCCTGAGCTGCTCCATCAGGTCGTTGAGACCGTTGCGCTTCTTCTTCCGGCCGAACACGCTGCCCCCTCCCGCGCGCCGGAACGTCGGCCTGGCGCTCAGCGATCTTAGGTCGCGACCTTCCCGGCCATCTCGCGCACGGTGTCCAGCACCTCGTCCGGGTGGTCCAGGTGGACGCTGTGCGTGGCTCCCGGCCACGTCCTGACCTCGCCGCCGAACGCCGCCGCCAGCCGTTCGTGCGCCTGCCTGACCACGTGGTCCGGCTTGCGCTCTGCCGTGACCACGACGGCCGGCAGCCTGGGGAGATCCGACTCCCGGAAGTTCTGGGACAACGCGCTGAGACCGCGCACCGCGCGTGCCAGCTGGGGGATGTCGAGGCGCGCCGTGCGTTCGGCCGCCGCGGCGCAGTCGGGACGCAGACCGCGGGCGGTGCGCAGCGCGGTCTTCCGGAACGCCGCCGCCACCAGGCCGCGGAGGCCGGGCACGGCGGCCATCCTGCCCAGCACGACCGTCATGCGTTCGATGGTCGCGCACGTGCGGGGGTCGTTGATCGGCGTCGGGTCGAGCAGCACCAGCCCCGCCACCTGCTCGGGATGGTCCCGGGCGAGCAGTGCCCCCACCGCCCCGCCGAGACTCTGCCCGACCACGACCACCGGCCCGCGCCCCAGCCGGTCGACGAGGTCGCTGATCGCCCTTGCCGCACCGGCCAGCTCGCCGTCCACAGTGGACGCTCCGGTGCCCGGCCGGTCGTGCTCGATCACCTGCGCGTCGGCCAGTCCTTCGCGCAGGCCGGGGAAGAACCCGTCGGCGGACTCGGCGCCACCGGGCAGGAGCAGCACCGGCGGCCCGGACTCGCCGAACACCCGAACGTCGATCATGGCGGCCCCTCGCTGGTCGATTGTGTCACAACTCCTCCTAGATTGTGACACAATCTGCGACGTGGACACCGTGATCGCCGCTCCCGAACGCATCGCCGCGGCCCTGCGCGGCGAACTCCTGGACGGCGCGCACCCGGTGGGCACCCGCTTCCGCGAGGAAGAGCTGGTCGCCCGGTTCGGCGTCGGCCGCCACACGGTCCGCTCGGCGCTGCGCCTGCTGGTCGAACGCGGCCTGCTCGCGCACGAACGTCACCGCGGCGCCGTCGTCGCGCCGCTGTCCCGGGCCCGCATCGACGAGATCTTCGACTACCGCAAGGTGCTCGAACTGGGCGCGCTCCGCATGGCCCTGGCCTCGGGCGCGGACCTGGGCCCGGTGCTCGCCGAGGTAGTGCACCTGGAACGGCTCGCCACCCGCACGCCGGCCCCGACCTGGCGCGAACTGACCCGCGTGCACAGCGCGTTCCACCGCGCGATCGTCGCGGCGGCCGGCAACCGGCACCTGCTCGACAGCTACCGCCGCTGCGAGGACGAGGTGCGCCTGCTGCTCACCTTCGTCCGCCCCGACTTCGACGCCCGGAGCCTGGCCGCCGTTCACCGCGACCTGGCCGGCAAGCTCCAGCAGGGCGGCGACACGGCGACGGACGCGCTGACCCACGACATCGACCACGCGGGCCGGGCCGCTCTCCTCGCCGCGTTGCACCGCGCCGAGGAGAGCACCCGCCTGCTGGGTCGCTGAGGCTGGTCCCGTACCTGCTCAGCCGATGGTGATGGTGGAGACGAACCCGTAGTGGTCGCTGATCCAGTTCGGGTCGGACCAGCTGCCGATCATCGCGCCGGACCGGGTCCGGACCGCCGCGGCCGCCGTGCTCCCGCTCTTCGTGAGGATGTAGTCGATCCGGTCCTGCGGGTCGCCGCTGTTGGACGGCTTGGCCGACCAGCTGTCGCCGGGCGTCGCCGCCGGGTTCGGGTTGGCCACGCGGAAGGTGTCCTGCCAGCCGGCGGCGTAGAACGTGCGCAGCGTCTGCCAGTCGTAGACGGTGTCGCAGTTGCGCGCCCTCGCCGAGGCGACCCAGTCGAGGCCGGACGGGCTGTTGAAGTCGCCCATCAGGATCTGCGCCTTCGGGGTCTGCGCCCAGTTCCTGATCGCGACGGCCTGGTCGACCTGCGACCGCATGCGTGCCGTCACGGTGGCGGCCGAGGCGCCGTCGTTGCAGAACAGGTACGGGCCGTACGGGTCGTAGCTGAGGTGGGTGGAGTAGTACCAGACGCCGCCGATCTGCGCGCCGACGATGGGTGCGCCGGAGGCGGTGAGGCGGTCGGTCGAGGTCTGGGTGGACGCGGAGATCACCGCGACGTCGCCGTACGTGACGTGGCTCCAGCCGAGCTTCGCGGCCACGGCGGCGGTGAACGCCGAGGACGTCTCCTGGAGCGCCACGACCTGGGAGTTGTGCGCGCGGATGGTCGCCGCGACCGCGCCCGCCGAGTCGGGGGCCGGGTCGCCCGTGCCGCGCAGGTAGACGTTGAGCGTCATCAGGTTCACCGTGGTCGCGGCGGTGGCCGCGGGTGCCGCCGCCGTGCCGAGGGCGAGGGCGGTCGCCGCGAGGGCGGCCACGATCGACTTGCGCAGGGTGCGATGCGAGTTCATGAAGTCGTCTCACTCGTCCTTCGTGGGGACTGGACGTCCAGTTCGAGCAGGGTTGCTCCGCCTGCACCGTAGAGGCTCTTGATCATCGGGACGGCGAACGGCGAATTAACAACGTTCTTCGGGCCGCGGCGACGGGTCACTCGGTGAACATCGTGAACGAGCGCATCCGGTCGAACTGCTTCGCCTCCAGGTCGTCGGAGCTGATCAGGAAGCAGCCGTAGTGGTAGTCGCTCCCGGTGTAGAACTGCGCGAGCGGCAGCCATTCGCGCGTCAGCCGGTACTCCTCGACGTCACCCGGACCGAACCGCCCGGGGTCGGCGAGCCCGCCGTCGTGCGTGCTGGTGATGCCGGCCAGCGTCATCCGGGTCCACGGCGGGTCCTGGCCGCCGATCCGCGAGCAGTACCCGCCGAGGCGCAGCCAGGCGCTCCGGTCCGGCTCTGGCCAGAGCTCGTCGGCCACCTCGCAGAGCTCGCCGGTGTGCTCCAGCTCGGCGGCCAGCTCCTCCAGCACCGCCGAGTCGAAGTCGAAGTCCTCGTCGCCGACCCACCTCGGCAGCACGGGCTCGACCGACGCCGAGAGCGGGCGTTCGGCGAGGAGGAACGGGATGTCCTCGTGGAAGAACGTCCTGCTGTCGTGGCTCGCCGGTGGGGAAGCCGGTGCGGTCTCGGTGCCCGCCGGAACGTGGACGACCCTGGCGTACTCCGGTTCGTCCGCGGTGAGGGGTGCCAGGAGGTCGTGCTCGTGGTGCAGGAAGAACAGCAGCGAGCCGGCCTCCGGGAGGGCGAGTCCTTCCGCCTGGGGCAGCGCCGTGCAGTCGACGGAGGCCAGGAAGGGCAACGGGGAACCGTCCTCGCTGCTCGGCCACCGCGCGCCCACCGGTAACCGCGGCAGCCCTCCGAACTGGCCGACGACGTCCTCTCCGTCGAGGGCGATCCGCGCCCAGACCGCGAACCGGAGCTGGTCGGCGAACCTGGCGATGTCGTCGGCCGGGAGGCCCCGATCCGTTGCGGCGCGGCGGAACTGCTCGAAACGATCCATGGCGCCGCATGGTCCCAGATCGGTGGAACGGTTCCCCCGCAGGGAGTCCCGTGGACGTGAGAAGATCGAGAGGTGACCTGGAAAGCGATGACGCCCACCGAGGCGTGCGACCTCGTCGACTTCTGGGTCGCCGCGCCGTGGCCGCTCACCCGCGACCAGGTGCTGCGGCTCGCCGTCGACCGTTTCGGGTGGACGATCGAGGTCGACGACGGCGTCCCGTACCTCATGAACGCGGTGTCCGGCTTCACGACCCCGGACGTGTCGGCCATCGGTTCCCGGGGAGACCTGTCCTACCTCGGTCTCCACGTCGCCGACACGATCCGCGAGGTCACCTCCGGGTCGAGGCGGTTCCTCGGGGACGCCTTCGCGTTGATGGTGCGCGAAGGGGAGTCCCGGTGGGGCGTGCCGGTGATGTCCGACAGGGAGGGAGCGTCCTGCGCGGGCTGGAACACGGCGTCCGGCGGGAAGATCTCGTTCAGCCTCGCGCCGAAGAGCCTGCGCGCGAGGGTCGACACCCCGCAGGGCGTCGCGCTCGATCGAAGGGCGGGGCGCAGGTGAACCGCCTGCCGTCACCAGGACGTTTCGTCCGGTACCTCGACGTCGCCTACCGGTTGCAGCACATGCCCGGCAGGTGGTGGATCACGGCGGACCACGCGGTCGACGAGTCATTCGTCCAAACAGGACGGCGCACGTTCACCAAGCAGCTGGGACACGACGACGTGCTGGACTGCTACGACCTCGCCCGCCTTGGCACCTACCGCCGCATGGCCGTCGAGGTCGTCGGCAACACCGCTGACGAGTACGTGGTGACCACGAAAGATCCGAGAGCGCAGGCGGAGGGCTTCGAACGGCGCGACCACCGGACGCCGATGGAGAAGCAGATCGCGTTCGAGGACGCGGAACTGGAGTTCACCACCACGCTCACGCCCGTGCTCATGCCGTGGAAGCTGGCGCACGACTGGGGGCGGTTCACCGAACGCCTCGCGGACGCCTTGCGCGACGTGACCGACCGCGTCTTCCTCGTCGTGCACTCGGCCGCCGATCCGAAGCGGTACGTGCAGTTCGCGGCCTCGCCGGACCGGCTCGACGCCGAGGCGCCGGGCACGGACGTCGTGGCGGACGCCAGCGAGTTCCAGCTGCGCAGGTTCGACTGGGCCGCACCGGAGGCCGGGCAACCCAACTGGACGTCGTCGTTGCGCCGTCCGGCGCTCACGGCCGAGTTCGTGCTTTTGGCGCAGTGCAGCGTCGGCGCGTTGCACGAGGCGTACGGGATCACCGGCCCGGACGAGCTCCGGTACCGCGCCTGGCGGGAACCGGCGGGCGCACCGGCCACCGGCGTGGAGTTGCCGGCGCTCGGGCTCTGAAGCGCCGCGATCAGGCCCGCCGGCCGGATGGGTACCCTCGGACCGCCTGAAGGAGGGACACGGGTGGGCGACTCGTCAAAGGTCGGTAGGCACGCTCGCGCGGTGCTCGCCGCCGCGGAGGCGTTCCGCGCCGAGGTGGCAGGGGTGCGCGCGGAACCGGACCGGCTGCTCGCGCGGGCCGCCGCGCAGTACCGGGCGGTGCGGGACGCGCTGGTGGCCGAACGGCTTTCCGCCATGCCGCTGGACCGGCTCCGCGAGGCGAAGGCGAACCTGCGGCTGAGCACGCTGGAGGCCGCCGGGTACCGGACCGTCGCGGACGTGGCTCGGGCGCGACTGGACCAGCTCGACGGCGTGCCGGGCGTCGGCAGGCAGTCGGCCGAGCAGATCGTGGACGTCGTGCGGGCCGTTGTCGACGGTGTCGAGCGGGAGACGACGGTCCGGCTGAACCCGGACCGGGCCGACGGCGCGCAGACCGAGCTGTTGCAGCTGTTGTCCAAGCTGCGCAGGGCGAACCAGCTCGTCGGACCGCTCCACGAGCCGCTCGCCGACGTGCTGGGCAGGGTCGAGGCCGACGTGCGTGCCGCGTCCCGTGCCTGGAGCCGGGTGCGGATGTTCTTCTCGCTGCGCAAGAACCGGCAGGCGGCCCTCGACTCGCTCGACCGGCTCGAGACGCTGCTGGCGAGCCGCGACGTGACGGCGTTGCGCGCGGTGGGCGCCCAGCTGCGCGTGCCGGACCTGGACCGGCGCGCGTTGTGGCGGGACTACGAGCTCGACGCGGCCGCGTACAACACGTTGCTCGCCGACCTCGCCGGCCCGGACGCGACGCCGGATCGCAGCGCCGCCAAGGGTTTCGTGCCGGTCGACATCGAGCAGGAGGTCGACGCGACACCGCTCGACACCAGCCTGCTGAAGGTGTCGTTGCGCGGCTACCAGGTGTTCGGCGCGAAGTTCGCGCTGGCCCGCAAGCGCGTGATCATCGGCGACGAGATGGGGCTGGGCAAGACGATCGAGGCCATCGCCGTGATGGCGGGCCTCGCCGCCGGCGGCCGGCGCGGGTTCCTGGTGGTGTGCCCGGCGAGCGTCGTCGTCAACTGGGTCAACGAGATCGCCCGGCACAGCGACCTCGTGCCGCACCGCCTGCACGGCACGGGCCGCGACGGCGCGGTCAGCGAGTGGCTGGCGCAGGGCGGCGTCGGCGTGACGACCTTCGGCACGCTGCCGAAACTGGTGCTGCCGAAGAACTTCCGCCCGACGCTGGTCGTGGTCGACGAGGCGCACTACGTGAAGAACCCGGACACGCAACGCTCGCAGGCCGTCAACGCGGTCGTGCAACGCGCCGAACGGGCCGTGCTGCTCACCGGCACGCCGATGGAGAACCGCGTCGAGGAGTTCCGCAACCTGGTCGCCTACCTCCAGCCGAGCGTCGCGGCCCGCACCGGCGACACCGGAACCGTGGTGGGGGCGAAGGCCTTCCGCCGCGTCGTCGCGCCGGTCTACCTGCGGCGCAACCAGGAGGACGTGCTGGGGGAGCTGCCGGAGCTGCTCGAGGTCGAGGACTGGGTCGAGTTCGGCAAGCAGGACCGCGGCGCCTACCTCGACGCGGTGCGCGACGGCAACCTGATGGCGATGCGCCGCGCCGCCTTCACACCCCGCACCCCACGCGGTTCGGCGAAGCTGGAACGGCTGCTGGAGATCGTCGAGGAGTCCCGCGACAACGGCTGGAAGGTCGTGGTGTTCTCGTACTTCCACGACGTGCTGGACGCGGTGGCGGACCACGTCGAGGCGTTCGGCCCGCTGACCGGCGCGACCTCGGCGGAGGGCCGCCAGCAGCTGGTGGACGCCTTCACCGCGCGGGAGGGACACGCGGTGCTGCTGGCCCAGATCGAGGCGGGCGGCGTGGGCCTGAACATCCAGGCCGCGTCCGTGGTGATCATCGCGGAGCCGCAGTGGAAGCCGAGCACCGAGGACCAGGCGATCGCCCGGTGCCACCGGATGGGCCAGGTCCGCAAGGTCCACGTGCACCGGTTGCTGGTCAAGGACAGCGTGGACGCGCGGGTGCGGGAGATCCGCGACCACAAGACGTTGCTGTTCGACCACTACGCGCGGGAAAGCGACACGAAGCACTCGCACGCGAGCGCGCTGGACTCGGCGGTGTCGGTGGAGCAGCGTGTGGTGCAGGCCGAACAGCAGCGCCTTGGCCTCTAGGTCTGGCCACGGCATGCTGGCGCGTGCCCTCGCCGGCACCGCAACCGCGGTGGCGTTGTGGGTGTGGGGTGCGAGGTTGTTCGTGCCTCCCGAGTCCACCTGGCTCAACGGCCGTGCGGTGACGGCCTCCGCCTGGGAGGCGGCGGCGTGGAGCCTGTGCGTCGTCGTGGCCGCCGCGCTCGTGCCCCTGGTCGTCCGGCCGGCCCGCCGCCCGCGGCCGGTCTCCGACTGGGGCGTGCCGGTCGGAGCGGGCCTGGTGACCGGCGCGGCGGGGTGCTGGGACCTGGCCGACGTCTACGACGGACTCCGGCCGATGGGGATCGCCGAGCACGTGGCACGGTCCGGTGACGCCTCGTGGGGCTGGTTCGCCGGCGAGCCGGTCCGGTCGCTGGTAGCCGGGGCGGTGGCGGTGGTCGTGGTGGTGTTCTGGGCGTGGTGGCGGCGGTGGTGGGAGCTCGTCGCGATCGCGGCGGTGGCAGCCGTGGCGTTGTCTGTGGCCGCGGCGGTCCTGGGCGACACGGGCGGTGGTGCGGTGCTGACGTCCTCGCCGTACGACGCCGCCGGGTTCTTCTGGCACCAGGTGGCGATCACGGTGGTCGCCGGCGTCGCGCTGACCGCCGGCACCCTGGTCAGTACTTGGTCCACTCGCCTTCGGAGACCACCTCGACCGTCCCGTTGACGACGGTGATCGCCGTCTGCTCGTCGATGGCGTAGGCGGGCCCGCCGATGTCCGCGGCCCACCGGTCGGCGTCGGCCGCGGTGTTCGTGGGGAACGCGCCCAGGTGCGGGAAGATCGAGAAGTCGACGACCCCCAGCGCGCGGTCGTCGGGTGCGGCGGGCCACTCGACGAAGTACGAACCGATCCGCGGCGTCAGCACCATGCTGCCGGCGCTCACGCCCACCCAGACCAGGTCGGGCAGTGACGGCAGCAGGTCGGCCAGCCCTGACTCGCGCAGCCAGTGGCACAGGTAGGTCGCGTCGCCGCCGTCGACCAGCAGCACGTCGGCCTCCTGGACCCACGGGACCCACCGCCGCGCGCCGATGGACGGCAGTGCGGTGAGCTCCAGGACGCCGAGGGACTGCCAGCCCAGGCCGGAGAAGTGCCGCCAGCGAGGTTCGGCCGCCACGAAGCCGCGCACCGACGCCGGGCCGCACATCGGGTGGCCCCATTGGGCGGTGGGGACGCAGAGGGCGCGGCACTCGGAGATCGGTTTGCCGAGCAGGCGCACGAGGGCCTCGTGGATGCTGCCGTTCGTGACGCCGCCCGAGGTGAGCAGGAGCTTCATGAGGACCTCCGAGTTCGTGACATGTGCTGAAGACCTCGGGGAGCAGTGAAACTCATCGGTCGGCGGGCCGCTGGTCTCGTCGGGCGAACGGCACGGCAACTCGGCCCGCGCCCTCGGGCGGGCGTGCTATCCCAGTGCGATGGGGGAAGTCGAGTTCCGGTTGCTCGGGGCTGTGGAGGCGTGGAGCGGGGACCGCGCCGTCCAGCTCGGGCACGGCCGAAGACGGTGTGTGCTGGCGGCGTTGCTGGTCGACGCCAACCAGGTGGTGTCGGCGGACCAGTTGCTGGACCGGGCGTGGGGGCACGGGGTGCCGCGGCAGGGGCGGAACACCCTGTACACGTACCTCTCGCGGCTGCGGCAGGCGTTTCGCGGCCTGGACGTGACGATCGCGCGCAGGTCCGGCGGGTACGTGCTGGACGTGGACCCGGAGGCGGTGGACCTGCACCGGTTTCACCGCTTGCTGGCGCAGGGACGGGCGGAGGCCGGGCCGGCGAGCCTGGCCCGGTACGACCGGGCGGTGGCGTTGTGGCGGGGCGAGGCGCTCGCCGGGCTGAGCACGCCGTGGCTCGACAACGTGCGGGAAAGCCTTGCGAAGGAACGGTTCGGCGTCGAGCTGGACCGGGTCGACCTGAGGCTCTCGCTGGGACTGCACGCCGAGCTGGTGACGGAGCTGGCCGCGGCGGTGCGGGAACACCCGCTGGACGAACGGCTGGCGAGGCAGTTCATGCTGGCGCTGTACCGGTCGGGACGGCAGGCGGAGGCGCTCGCGGCCTACTGGGAGCTGCGCGACCGGCTGGCCGAGGCGCTCGGGGTCGACCCGTTGCCGGAGGTGCAACGGCTGCACGGGGAGTTGTTGCGGCAGGCGCCCGAGGTGGCGTCACCGGTCGAGGTCCGGCGACCGGCGCAGGTGCCCGGTGGCGTGCCGCACCTCGTCGGCCGCGCGGAGGCGTTGCGCGAGCTCGGCCGGCCGGTGTCGGTGATCGTGGGCACCTGCGGCGTCGGGAAGTCGGCTCTCGCAACGCGGTGGGCGCATCTGCACAGCGGCGACTTCCCCGACGGGCAGCTGTACGTGAACCTGCGCGGCTACGACGCGGCCGAGCCGATGCCTGCTTCCGCCGCGCTGGAAGGGTTTCTGCGTGCGCTGGGGGTGGAGCGGATTCCGCCAGGGGTGGACGAACGCTCCGCGTTGTACCGCTCGACGCTGGCCGGGCTGAAGATGCTGGTGCTGCTGGACAACGCGCGGTCGGCCGACCAGGTGCGGCCGCTGCTGCCGGGCAGGCACGGCGGCGTCGTGCTGGTGACGAGCCGGGACGACCTGGCCGGATTGGTGGCGCGGGACGGCGCGCACCGGATCACGTTGGGGCGCTTGACCGAACCGGAGTCGCTGGCGCTGCTGCGGCAGGTGCTCGGCGCGGACCGGGTCGACGCGGAGCTCGCGGCGGCGGTCGAGCTGGCCCGGCGGTGTGCGGGGCTGCCGCTCGCGTTGCGGGTGGCGGCGGACCGGGCGGCCAGGCCGGCCGACCTCGTGGCGGCGTCGGCCGACCTCGACGCGCTGGACGTGCCCGGCGACCCGGCGTCGGGGGTGCGGAGCGCGCTCTCGTGGTCCTACCGGGCGTTGCCACCGCCGGCCGCGCGGCTGTTCCGGCGGCTGGGCCGGCATCCGGCACCCGAGCACAGCGCCGGCTCGGCCGCCGCGCTGACCGGGGTGGACCTGCCCGCCGCGCGGCGGTTGCTGGACGTGCTCAGGGCCGCGCACCTGGTCGAGCAGACCGCGCCGGACCGGTTCGTGATGCACGACCTGCTGCGGCTGTACGCCCGGCAGCTCGGCGCAGAACCGCGCCCGATATGACGATGCGACGGTGGCCGGCCCCGAGCGCCTCTCCGGACCGGCCACCGTCACCAGGTCAGCACGGTTCCAGGCTGCCCCGGGTCGCGCCGCTGGGGTTCAGGTCCAGCAGGGAGTCGCTCACCCAGCCCTGCACGCCGGTCGTGGTGTCCCGCAGGTACGTCCACGTGGTGTACGTGACGCCGTTCCTGGTCACCGCGTCACCGATGGCGTAGCAGTGGTAGTCGGCGTTGTGGCTGAGCTGGCCCTGCCCGTCGGACGTGCACCCGACGTGCGGTCCCCGGCGGATGTTGACGTTGCTGCCGTCGAAGAGCTGTCCGCTCCGCGAGTCCTTGTTGGAGTGGCCGTGGCCGGTGCACGCCATGATGCCGAAACCGGACTGGTCGGTGTCCGCGGTGCCCGTGGTGATGGGCAGCGGCTTCTCGTCCGCGGCGTTCGCCGTGCCGACCAACGCCAGCGTCGTCGTGGCCGCGAACAGCACGGCGGCGACAGCTGAAAAGATCTTCATGTTCGTCCCCCCTCAGGATCGAAGTTTTCGCTTGCGCCGCACAGCCTGCGCGGGGGACCGTGCCCAAAACCTTGCGCAAAACCTTGAGCGGCCGCAGGTACCCGATCGGCGGTTGCACTGTTACTTCTTTCCTCAGATAGTGCATTTTTCGCAGAGGGAAATGGTGCTGGTGGACGAGTCGGTGAGCCGCGCGACCCGCGATCCTCTGTGGACGGTTCGATTGCTCACCAATGCTTTCGCGGTGCTGGGAGCCGCGGCGCTGGCGGGCAACCTCCTGTTCGCCGGCACCGGTGTGACGCGCTTCCCGCTGGCCGCGTTGATCCTGGTCCTGGCGGGGTCGTGGTGGGTGCGGCCGGGCCAGGACGGCTGGACGGGCGCGGTCGCCGAGGGGGTCGTGACGGCCGGCGCGGCACTGGTCCTGCCGGACGTCCAGCCCGTGCTCGCGTTCCTCTTCGGCGTCACGACCCGGCGCGCGGTGCAGGGCGGACCGCGGCGGTACCCGGTGAAGTCGCTCGTCAGCCTGGCCGGGTACCTGGCGGGCCTGCTCGTGTCGTTGTCCCGGCAGGCGAACGTCGACCCGGACGTGCTGATGGCCGGCGTGATGCCGTTGCTCGGCCTGGTGATCGGCACGTTCGCGCTGCACGAGGCGGTCCGCGCGGTGCGGGCCCAGCAGGCCGCGCGCCGGACCGTGGCGGCGTTCCTCCAGGCGACCCCGGTGGGGCTCGCGCTGCTCGACGAGCACGGCACTCCCCGGCTGCACAACCTGCGCGCCCGCGAGATGTTCGGCTGGACCGGCCCCGCCGAGTCCGAAACGGTGTCCTGCGCGCACGGCGTCCCGATCACCCGCTGCCGCGCCGGCTGCGCGGACGACCCGGTCGAGGTGGACAGCGGCGGCATGGTCCTCGCGCTGCACACCGGTCCGGTGGAGCAGCCTGCCGGGCCGGACCACACCGTGGTGGCGGCCGTGGACGTGAGCGGCCGCCGGCTCTGGGAGGACGCGCTGCGCGACCGGGCCGAACGCGACGAGCTGACCGGCCTGGCCAGCCGCGCGCACTTCCTGCACCTCGTGCGGGAGGCGATGGACCGCCACCCGGCCGTCGGGTTGCTGATCGTGGACCTCGACAGGTTCAAGGACGTCAACGACGCCGACGGGCACGAGGCGGGCGACCACTACCTGAAGGCCGTGGCGGCCAGGATGATCTCCGCCCTGCCGCCGGACACCGTCGCCGGGCGGCTCGGCGGCGACGAGTTCGCCGTGCTCGCACCGGGCTGCGACGTCGAGGACACCGTGGGACTGGCCAAGTCCGTGCTGACCGAGCTGAACTCCGCCCCCGAGCAGTTCGGGGCGAGCATCGGCGCGGCGGTGGCGGACCCAGACGCCGGCACCGCCGACCTGCTGCGGGACGCGGACACCGCGATGTACGTCGCGAAACGCGAGGGCGGCAACCGGATCCGCCTGTTCCACCCGGAGATGGGCGAGCAGGCGCTGGCCCGGCAGCGCGACAGGGCCGACCTGCGCACCGCGATCGAGGACGGCCAGCTCGTCGTGCACTACCAGCCCATCGTCGACCTGGCGACGAACGCGGTCACGAGCGCGGAGGCGCTGGTCCGCTGGCAACGGCCGGGCAGGGGACTGCAGGGACCCGACGCGTTCATCGGCCTCGCCGAGGAGACCGGCCTCATCGTGCCGCTGGGCGAGAAGGTCCTCGGGATGGCGTGCGCCCAGGCCGTCCGCTGGCAGCTCGAAGGCCGTTCGCTCGGGGTGACGGTGAACGTGTCCACCCGCGAGCTCTCGACGCCGGGTTTCCTGGCCAGGCTCGACCGCGTGGTCGCCACGACGGGCCTGGCGCCGGCGAGGCTCACCGTCGAGGTGACCGAGAGCGTGTGGGCCGACGAGACCGCGATGCGGACCCTGGTGGCCGTCCGCGACGCGGGCATCCGGGTGGCGCTGGACGACTTCGGCACCGGCTACTCGTCGCTGAGCTACCTGCAGCGCTACCCGTTCGACGTGGTGAAGATAGACAGCTCGTTCACGCGCGCGCTCGGCCGCAACGGCCGCACCGAGGGCGTGATCCGCTGCATCATCGCCCTCGCCGACGTGCTGGGCGCGCAGACGGTCGCCGAGGGCATCGAGACGCCGGAGCAGGCGGACTGGCTGCGCGACGCCGGGTGCTCGTACGCGCAGGGCTACCTGTTCGGCCGCCCGGCCGCGGCGGAGACCTGGGACGTGCAGGTGTCCGAGCGCCGCCTCTAGGAACGCGTGGCGAGGTCGTCGACGAAGGCGATGAGCGCGGCGTCGTCCAGGGCGGTGACCTGCTCGCTTCCGAACACGGCCAGCGCGTGTTCGCGGGCGGCGCCGACGAACGGCGTGATCTTCTTGCGCCGCAGGCGATCCGCCGCCCCGAGCAGCACCGAAGCCGACGCGGGATCCCTGGCGCACAGGTGGCGGGCGTGCAGGGTCAGGGCCTCCGCCACCGAGTCGCGGTCGCGGGTCGTGTGGCCCAGTGAGATCCGGATCGCGTCCGCCAGCTCCCGCCACGCCGCCCCGTCGCCCAGCGAGTGCCGGACCACGCTGGCGCGCAACCGGACGGTGGCCTCGACGCGGTCGTTCCCGTTGTCCACCACGGTGTCCGCGACCAGGCGGTCGGCGTGCCCCAGGTGCGCCGCGGCGGTGGCGGGGTCGTTCTCCACGAGTGCCAGCGCGGCGGTGACCTCCGCGAACGCCGCCAGCAGGGTGTGGCCTCCCTCGGTGAGCAGCGGCACGGCCTGGGCCGCGTGACCGACGGCCGCGGTGGTGTCGCCGAGGTCCAGGGCCAGGAACGCGAGGTTGAACAGCGTGCGTCCCAGCTCGAACGGCCCGGCGCCGGCTCTTCGCTTCGCCGCCAGCGCCGCCTCCAGCTGGCGGAAGGCGTCCTGCGGGCGGCCGATCTCGGCGGAGACCGACGAGAAGTTGTTCAGCACGCGGCCGAGCGTCGCGTCGTCCCCGGAGCGGCGGGCGGCGGCCAGCGCCCTGCGCAGGTGCGCCATGGCGGCGACGGGCTCACCTCGTTCCACTGCGACCATGCCGAGCAGGCTCAGCCCGGCGGTCCGCGTGCCGTGGTCGTCCTCGGCGGCTACGGCCAAAGCGCGCTCAGCCGAGTCGCCGGCCGCGTCGAGGTCGCCGCGCAACGCCGCCAGCTGTCCCGACCTGATCAGCAACGGCGGGATCCCGCCCGCGCCTGCCTGGCTGAGCAGCTCCGCACCTTCGCCGAGCCGTCCGGTGGCCTCGTAGAACTGGGTCACCGCCATCGCCGCGGCCGCGTCGAGCCGCTCGGGCTCCTCGGCCGCCGCCCAGCGCACCGCGGCCCGGACGTTGGCCGCCTCCGACGGGCCGTAGGCCGTTCCCGCACGCAACCGGTCGAGGTAGTGCGCGGCGATCCGGGCACGGGCGTCGGGGGCGTCGAGCTGCTCGGCTGCCAGTTCGGCGACGGTGTCCGGCAGCGTGTAGCGCGACGTGTCGCCGTCCGGCACGAGCCGCACCAGGTTGATGTCGACCAGCTCGGTCAGGTCCGGCAACGGTTGGCCCAGCAGCGTTTCGAGGTCGTCCAGCCGGACACCGCCGTGGAAGCCGCCCAGGAAACGGAACGTCTCGCGCGCCTCGGAGGACACCAGGTCCAGCGTCGCCTCGACGGCCGCGCGGAGCGACCGGTGCCGTGCGGGCAGGTCGCGCGGCCCGTCGGTGAGGTAGCGCAACCGGTTCTCCAGCCGGACGGCCAGGTCCGCCGGGCTCATCAGCCGCACCCAGCCCGCCGCCAGCTCGATCGCCAACGGCAGGTGGTCGACCTTCTGGCAGATCGTGTGGACCGCGTCGTCGGCGGCCTCCAACCCGGCCCTGCGCAGGAACAACGCGGCCGCCGCCTCGCGGGGCAGACCGGCCAGGGCGAGCACGCGTTCGTCGCGCACCCGCAACGGCCGCTGGCTCGTCACGACGACGGTCAGGCCGGGGCAACGGCGGGGCAGCACGGCGAGGTCCGGCGCGGCGTCCACGAGCTGTTCGAACCGGTCGGCGACCAGCACCACCCGCCGGTCCCGCAGGTGCGCGGCCACCCGGTCCGGTGGCGCGAGCCGGGACGGGCCGCAGCCCAGCGCGTCGGCCACGAGGTCACCGACCAGCGCCACGTCCGTGACGGCGGACAGGTCGAGCGTGCGGACCTCCAGATCGGTGCGCCCGCCCAGCACCGCGGCGAGCTCGGCGGCGAGACGCGACTTGCCCGCCCCCGCAGGGCCGGTGACCGAGACGATCCGGTGCCGGGCCCCGAGCACCAGGTCGAGCAACGACCGCAGCTCGCCGGCCCGCCCGATCAGCCCGTCCGTGCTGACCGGCGCCGGCGCGGCGGGCGGGGCCGAGGGACGGGCCGAGGCGAGGAACGCGGTCAGGTCGTCGCCGGTGAGCTTCAGCGCCGCCGCCATCAGCCGCACCGACTGCGCCCGCGGAACCCGCTTGCCCTGCTCCAGATCCCGCAACGCGCGGTCGCTGATCCCGCTGAGCCGCGCGAGCTCCACCTGGCTCAGCCCGGCGGCCGCCCGATGACGGCGCAGCAGCTCGGCGAACGCGGACATCGGGCGACCGTAGCGGAAGTTCACCGGAAACTCCGGCGGTTTCGCTCGCTTCCGCCCGTTCCGCGCAGCCACCGTTGTCGTCGGACGTCGGGGGACAGGTCCACGAGATTTCGTTGGGAGGACGGAATTGTCGTACTCATCAAGACGCGTGCTGCTGACCGTGGCGGTAGCGGCGGTCGCGTTCGCGGGGCTCGCCACACCCGCGACGGCGGCACAGGGGGAGATCCGCGTCGGCGCGGGGGCGAAGACCATCGCCGGCCGATATGTCGTGGTGCTCAAGGAAAACGCGGACGCGACCGAGATCGTCACCAAGAACGGTGGCGGTGAGGTGCGGGAGACCTGGCGGCACGCGCTCACCGGCTTCGCGCTGGCGGCCGACGAGACCACGGCCAGGCGGATCGCGGCGGACCCGCGGGTCGCCTACGTCGAGCAGGACGCCGAGATCACCGCGGACGCGAGCCAGCCGACGCCCTCGGCGTTGTGGGGCCTCGACCGGCTCGACCAGATCACCGGGCGTTCCGACGGCAGGTACGTCTCCGCCGGTTCCGGTGCCCGCAACGTCCGGGCGTACGTGATCGACACCGGTATCCGCACGACGCACGCGGACTTCGGCGGGCGGGCGACCTGGGGCACGAACACCACCGGGGACAACAACAACACCGACTGCAACGGCCACGGCACGCACGTGGCGGGCACGATCGGCGGCACCACGCACGGCGTCGCGAAGTCGGTGCGGCTCGTGGCGGTCAAGGTCCTCAACTGCCTCGGGTCCGGCAGCACGTCCGGGGTCATCAGCGGCGTCAACTGGGTCACCCAGAACGCCGTGCGCCCGGCCGTGGCGAACATGAGCCTCGGCGGCGGTGCGAGCGCGGCGCTGGACGCGGCGGTGGAGGCGTCGATCGCCTCCGGTGTCACGTACGCGGTGGCGGCGGGCAACTCGAACGCCGACGCCTGCCAGACCTCACCGGCCCGCACGCCGAACGCGATCACGGTCGGCGCCACCGACCGCAACGACGTGCGGCCGACGAACTGGACCAGCGGTGGCAGCAACTTCGGCACCTGCGTGGACGTCTTCGCCCCCGGCGACGACATCACCTCGGCGTCGAACACCAGCGACACCGCCACCAGGTCGCTCAGCGGCACGTCGATGGCCTCACCGCACGCGGCGGGAGTGGCCGCGCTTCACCTGCAGCGCAACGCGAACGCGTCCCCGACCACGGTCTGGTTCGAGATGGCGTTCACGGAGTCCACGAAGGACGTCGTGGTGAACCCGGGAACGGGCTCGCCGAACCTGCTGCTCAACTCCCGCTACACCTTCGGCGGGCCGGACGGCGACTACAACGACGACCAGCGCACGGACACCGCGGTGTGGCGCCCGTCGAACGGAACGTGGTTCGTGCGCAACATCAGCACGACCCAGTGGGGCCAGCAGGGCGACGTCCCGGTGCCGGGTGACTACAACGGCGACGGCGTGTCCGACGTGGCGGTGTGGCGCCCGTCCACGGGCCAGTGGTTCGTGAACGGCCAGTTCACCGTGGCGTGGGGCCAGCAGGGCGACATCCCGGTGCCCGGCGACTACAACGGCGACGAGATCACCGACGTCGCGGTGTGGCGCCCGTCCACCGGAACCTGGTTCGTGCGCAACCAGTTCACCCAGCAGTGGGGTCAGCAGGGCGACGTCCCGGTGCCGTTCGACGGCAACGGTGACGGCGCGGTGCAGGCCGCCGTGTGGCGTCCGTCCACCGGAACCTGGCACTACATCGGCGCGTTCGGCATCGTCGTGTCCGTCCAATGGGGACAGAACGGCGACGTCCCCGTGGTGGCCGACTACAACGGCGACGGCGGGTTCGACCTGACCGTGTGGCGTCCGTCGACCGGCGAGTGGCACGTCCGCGGCGTCAGCTCGACGGCGTGGGGTCAGCAGGGCGACATCCCGGTGCCTGGCGACTACAACGGTGACGGTGTCGGCGACCTCGCGGTCTGGCGCCCGTCCACCGGGACGTGGCACGTGCGCAACCAGTTCAGCGTCGCGTGGGGCGTGCCGGGGGACGTTCCTCTCGCGTCCTGACGCCGGCAGGGCCGCCTTCCTCGTGGAGGCGGCCCTGTCAGCTCGGGTCCAGACGGCGGATCCGGGCGTTGAGGTAGCGCTGTTCGGGCTGGCTCGCGGTCAGCCTGGCCGCGTGGCGGTAGCTGTCGAGCGCGCCGGGCAGGTCGCCCGCCATCTCCAGCAGGTGCGCCCGGACGGCGTGCGTGCGGTGGTGCCGCCGCATCGCGGGATCGTCGAGCAACGGGCCGACGAGCGCCAGGCCGTCCTCGGGACCCAACGCCATCCCGAGCGCGACCGCCTGGTTGAGCGTCACGACGGGGCTCGGCGCCACGCGGGCGAGCATCGCGTAGAGCAGGGTGATCTGCTTCCAGTCGGTGCCGGCCCAGCTCTCGGCCTCCGCGTGCACGGCGGCGATCGCGGCCTGCAGCTGGAACCTGCCGACGTGCCCGCGCGGCAGCACCCGTTCCAGGATCCGCACGCCCTCCGCGATCAGCTCGCCGTTCCACCGCGAGCGGTCCTGCTCGGCCAGCGGCACCAGGTCGCCGTCCTCGGTCCTGGCCGTCGCGCGGGCGTGGGTCAGCAGCATCAACGCCAGCGCGCCGGCCACCTCGTCGTGGTCGGGCACGACCGCGTGCAGCTGCCGGGTGAGGCGGATGGCCTCGTCGGCGAGCGGCGCGTCGAGGAGCCCGGCGCCGGTGGACCGGGTGTGCCCCTCGGTGAACATGAGGTGGCAGACGTCGAGCACGGCGGCGATGCGTGCGGGCAGGTCGGCCTGGTCCGGCAGTTCGAACACCGCGCCCGCGGCCCTCAACGTGGACCGCGCCCTGGTGAGGCGTTGGGTCATCGTGCGTTCGGGCACCAGGTAGGCGGCGGCGATCTGCGTGGTGCTCAGCCCGCCGACGGCGTGCAGCGTCAGCGCGACCTGCGAGGAGCGGCTCAGACTCGGGTGGCAGCAGAGCAGCAACAACCGCAGGGTGTCGTCGCCTTCGTCGCGCGGTGTCTGGTCGGCGGCGGGGGAGAGGTGGGCGTCGAGGGGCTGGGCGGCGGTGAGCGCGTTCTCCCGTCCCGCCCGCGCCCCGTCGGCCCGCACCCGGTCGATCAGCCGCCGGGACGCGACCCGGATGAGCCAGCCGCGCGGGTTGTCGGGCACGCCGTCGCGTTCCCACTGCCGGGCCGCCGCCTCCGCCGCCTCCTGCGCGGCGTCCTCGCAGTCGCCCAGGTCGCCGTACCGGTGCAGCAGAGCGGCGAGGACGTGCGCCGACTCGCGCCGCCACACGTCCTCGACCACCCGCGCGCTCACTGGTCGGAACCGCCGGGCCACATCGCGGGACGCAGCTCGACGGTCTCGCCGGGGCCGGAGAACCGCGTGGCGATCTCCTCCGCGCGTTCCTGGCTGTCCACGTCGATGAGGAAGAACCCGGCCAGGTGCTCCTTGGCCTCCGCGTACGGCCCGTCGGTGACCAGCGGCTTGCCGTCGCTCCAGCGGTAGAGCCGCGACGACTCGGGCGCTCCCAGCGCCTCGCCGCCGAGCAGCTCGCCGTTGCTCTGCAGCTCCGTGAGCATCGACTCGAACTCGGCGTTCAGCCGCGCGAGCTGCTCTTTCGGCATGGCCTGGTAGTCGGGCAGGTAGTCGGAGGTCGGGTGGCCCCACGGCTGCGGGTTGGAGTGGATCATGATCACGTACTTCACCGTCGGCTCCTGGGTGTTCGTCGTGGACGCGGCCGGTCAGCCCCATCCTCGCGTGAGACGTCGGAGCCGGGCGCGCCGTGCCTACATCCCGTCCGGGGGAAATTTCCGCGATCAGTGCGCGAGCGTCGGCCGGCGCCGCGACCACCCGTTCTCCGCCGCGGCGTGCACGACGAACCGGGCGAGGTCGTCGCGGTTGATGGCGGTGCCGCCCGCCGGGTTCTCGGCGTCGCCGAGCCGGTAGGTGCCTGTGGCCGGTCCGTCGACGATCCGGGAGGGCCGCACGGCGGTCCAGTTCAGCCCGCTGCGTTCGAGGACGTCCTCCATGGCACGCATGTCGCCGTAGAGCTCGCGCATGAGCGTGCGTGCGACGGCGCGGTACCACAGTGGATGGTGGGGGTCGTCGTGCCGAACTCCGCTGGAGGACAGCACGACGATCCGCTCGACGCCCTCCTCCGTCATCGCGGTCACGAAGTGCCGGGCGCCGGCGGAGTACAGGCCGCCGGACCGGCTGCCGGACGGTCCGATCGCCGAGATCACCGCGTCCTGGCCGCTGACCGCGGCGCGCACCTCGCCGAGGTCGAGCACGTCGCCGCGGACGACCTGCGGGCCTGGCGAGAGGTCGGCCGGGCGGAACGTGGCCGGGTCGCGGACCACGGCCCGCACCTCGTGGCCCGCGCGGAGGGCTTGGCCGACGATGGCGTGACCGGTGGCACCGCCGGCGCCGAAGACGACGAGCTTGCTCATGGCGTTCTCCTGATTCAGTGGTCGAGGTCGGCAGCGGTGCGGGGCAGCAGCGGCACCGCGGCGGGGCAGGCGAGGAGCACGCCACCGACGACCAGCAACGTCGTGGTCATGGCGGAAGTGGTGCCTCCGCTGGTGTTCATCGCGAGGAAGACGCTGGTGACCGTCGCCGAGCCGACGCCGTTGGCGACCTGCTGGACGGCGCTGAGGGAACCGCTGGCGGCACCGGCCTCGTGCGGTTCCACGTCGCCGAGGGCGAAGGTGAAGATCGTGCTGAAGCAGATGCCCGCGCCGAGTCCGATGACGAGCGTCGCGGCGGCGTTGTGCCACCACGTCGTTCCGGAGTGGACCGCGAACAGCAGGAGCCCGGCGCCGGCCAGCGTGGTGAGCAGTCCACTGAGGACGAGCTTGCGGCCGAGCCGCGCCACGAGGGCGGTGCTGATCCCGGAGCCGCCCATGATGCCCGCGGTGAGCGGGATGAGGTTGAGCGACGTCGTGGTCGGCGAGTAGCCGAGGCCGAGCTGGAAGAACAGCGAGATCACGTACATCAGCCCGCTGAACACCGCGAACACCAGCAGCCCCATGACGAGTCCCGAGGTGAACCCGCGGTTGCCCAGCAACGAGCGCGCCAGCAACGGCTGCTCGGCGCGTGCCTGACGGCGGCAGAACACGGCGAAGAGCACGACACCCGCTGCCGTGGCGCCGTACTCGACCGCTCCCCAGCCGTGCTCGGAGCCGGTGATCAGGCCGAACAGGAAGCTGAAGAGCGAGACGGCGAGCAGTCCGCTCGCGACCAGGTCGACGCGCGTGGTGCGGTCGGGCTCGACCTCCGGCAGGAACCGGAAGGCGAGCACCAGCGCGACGCCGCCGACGACGAGGTTGATGAGGAAGACGGGCCGCCAGCCGAGCCCGAAGAGGTCGGCGTCGATGAGGACGCCGCCGAGCAGCGGCCCGCCGACCGCGAACACGCCCAGCATCGGGCCGAACAGCCCGAACGCCTTGCGCAGCGCGTCCTTCGGGAACGTCGAGGTGATGATCGCCATGCCCTGCGGGATGAGCAGGGCGCCGAACGCGCCTTGCGCGACCCGTGCGCCGATCAGCATCCCCGGCCCTGCCGCGAGACCGGCCGCGGCGGAGGCGAGCACGAAGCCGGTGAGCCCGACGAGGAAGGTCCGGCGCTGGCCGAAGCGGTCGCCGAGCCGGCCGCCGAGGACCAGCAGCGATCCCAGGGCGAGCGCGTAGGACGCGCCGAGCCAGGTGATCAGGCCGGGCCCGGCGCCGAGGTCCGCGGCGAGCGAAGGTGCCGCGACGTTCGCGATGGTCGCGTCGATCAGGTCCATGGCGTCCGCGAGCAGCACGACGACGAGCGTCAGCGCCATCGTCCGGGTCGATGCCCGCGAAGTGGAGGTGGAGGTAGTCACGAACGCGATCGTAACGAACATGTTCGTTACGATCGCGTTCGAGGGCTGATAGGCTGATCACATGGCACGACAGACGCCGGTCAGCCGCCGTGAACGCCCCGCGAAACCCGCCCTGAGCAGGGACGGCATCGTGGACGCCGCGATGGCGATCCTCGTGGCCGAAGGCGCGCGGGCGCTGACGATGCGCAGGGTCGCGGCGGCGCTCGACACCGGTCCCGCCTCGCTCTACGTGTACGTCCGCAACGCGACGGAGCTCAGCTCCCTGCTGATCGACCGGCTGATCGCCTCGCTGGACCTGACCTGGACCGAGGCCGAGCCCTGGCGCGACCGCGTGCACCGACTGCTGGCCGACTACTCGGCGATGCTCGCGGCCCACGAGGGCATCGCGCGGTCGGCGTTGTTCGTCTGGCCGGACGGCCCGCACTACCTGGACCTGATCGAGCTGCTGATGCGCCTGCTGACCGAGGCGGGCGTGCGCCCGGAGGCCGCGGCCCGCGCGACGGACCTGCTGCTGCAACACGCCACCGCCGCGGCCGCCGAGTGGGACGGCCGCCGCGAACGAGGTGAGCAGGAGATCGGCGACCTGGTGCGCACCCTCGACGCGGCGGACCCCGACCGGCACCCGACGCTGAAGGCGCTCGGGTCGGCGGTCTTCGTGCGCGGCGGCCACGACGAGCGCAGCGCCTGGATCATCGACGTCCTGCTGGACGGCGTCCTCGCCCCCGCGAACCTGCGGTGAAGGCAGGCCGATGAACACGCGCACGGCCCGGACGGGTCTGCTGGTCGCGCTGGTGTTCCTGGTCGCGCTCAACCTCCGGCCGGCCTTGACCGCGGTGGGTCCGCTGCTGCCGCGGATCGGCGAGGAGACCGGGCTTTCCGAAGGGGCGCAGGGGTTTCTGGGCGCGTTGCCGTTGCTGGCGTTCGCGGCGATCTCTCCGCTGGTGCAGCATCCCGCGCGGCGGTTCGGGCTCGAGCGCACGCTGCTGGTCGCGCTGGTGGTGCTGGCGATCGGCACGGCGGCGAGGGCCGTGGCCGGGGACATCGGCCTGTGGGTGGGGACGGCGGTCGCCGGGTGTGCGATCGCGGTCGGCAACGTGCTGGTGCCGACGATCGTCAAGCGGGACTACCGCGACCACGTGTCGCTCGCGACGGGCGTCTACTCGGCCTGCATCACCGTGGGGGCCTCGGTCGCGTCCGCGGTGGCGGTTCCGCTCTCGCACGGCGTGGGCTGGCGTGGTGCGTTGGCGTTCTGGGCGGTTCCCGCGCTCGTCGCCGCCGTGATCTGGCTGCCGCGCGCCTGGCTCGGCGGCCCCGCCGCGCCCGCCGGTGAGGCGCGGGCGACGGTGAGCGTGTGGCGTCAGCCGACCGCGTGGCTGGTCACGGCGTTCATGGGGCTCCAGTCCACGACGTTCTACGTCATGGTCACGTGGCTGCCCACGATCGAGATGTCCGAGGGCGTGCCGGCCGAACGCGCCGGGCTGCACCTCTTCGTCTATCAGCTGGTCGGGGTCGGCGCGGGCCTCGCGATCCCGCGCCTGATGCGGCACGGGGACGACCTGGTCGTCGCCGCCGTGACGGCCAGCGTGCCGATGGTCGCCGGGGTGGCGGGTCTGCTGCTGATGCCGCGGTGGAGCATCGTGTGGGCGGTGATCGCCGGGCTCGGCACCGGGGCCGCGCTGGTCGTCGCGCTCACGTTGATCAGCCTGCGTGGCCGCGGCCAGCACGGCACCACGCAGTTGTCCGGCATGGCGCAGTCCCTCGGGTACCTGCTCGCCGCGGCCGGTCCGGTGCTCGCCGGGTTCCTCGCCGAGCACACCGGGACGTGGACGGCGTCTCTCGTCCTGGTGGGTGTGCTCGGCCTGGTCCAGGTCGGCGTCGGGGTGGCGGCGGGGCGGGTGCCGCGAGGCGCGCTTCACCAGGGCACGACCTCGCCGCGGTAGTCGAGGAACCGCAGGCCGGGCGTGCCGAGCTGGTCCAGCATCACGGTGACGAGCCGGGGAATGCTGTCCTCGATGGCGAGCGGGGCGTCGGGTCCGCCCAGGTCGGTGCGGATCCAGCCGGGCGCGGTGAGCAGCAGCGTGCGCTTCGGTTCCGGCTGGCGGGCCGCGTAGCCGCGCATGAGCTGGTTGAGGGCCGACTTGCTGGCGCGGTAGATCTCGCGCTGCCCGAGCTCGTTGTTGGTGATGCTGCCCTGGCCCGACGACATGACGCCGAGCAGGCCGGTCGGGCTGACGAGGTCCTGCAACGCCTCGATCACGCGCATCGGGTTGAGGGCGTTGGTGAGCATGACGGAGGTGAAGTCGTCGTTCGTGACCTCGCCGATCGTCACGTTCTGGTCCTCGGTGGTGATGCCCGCGTTGACGAACACGGCGTCCAGCTCACGGCCGTCGAGGCGGCGGCGGAGCGCGGCGATCTGCTCGGGCTCGCCGATGTCGAGCGTCTCGATCTCCACGCCGCCGTTCGCGGCGAGGTCGTGGAGCTTCGTGTGCCCGCTGCCGGGCCGGACGGTGCCGATGACGTGCCACCCCTGGAGGTGGAACTGCTCCGCGAGGGCGTGGCCCAGGCCGCGTCCGGCGGCGACGATCAGGATCGTGGGGGAGGTGCTGAGGGACAAGATCCGGCTCCTTCGTTCGGTCGCGTCCCAGAGTGCGCCGCGGGCACCTTCCGAACTGCCCAGATCCGCGTCGCTTCGTAGGATCACCACCATGAACGGGCCTCAGATCGCTGATTCCGCCATCCTGGAGCCAGAGGACGTGAGAATCATTCGCGCGCTCCAGATCGATCCGAGGATCAGCTTCGCGACGGTCGCGAGCGTGCTGGGCCTGTCCGAGCTCACCGTCGCCCGCCGCTACCGCCGCATGGTGCGGACCGGGATGATCAGGGTGATCGGCGTGGTCGACCCCGGTGCGCTGGGGCAGAGCAGGTGGATGGTGCGCCTGCGCTGCCGGCCGGGCAGCGCGACGGCGATGGCCGAATCGCTGGCACAGCGCGAGGACATCAGCTGGGTCGCCCTCAGCGCGGCCGGTGCCGAGGTCACGTTCGCGGTGCGCTCCCGGTCGCAGGAGCAGCGCGACGACCTGCTCAGCCACCGGCTGCCGCGCGCCGCGGCCGTGCTCGACCTCCAGGCCTCGGCGATCCTGCACCAGTTCGTCGGCGGTCGCGGCCACTACTGGGCCGCGCTCACCGGAGCCCTGACCGCGGAGCAGGAGGCCGCGCTGGGATCGGCCGGCAACCCGTTCACCGAACGTCCTGCCGTGCGACAGGTCCAGCTCAGCGCGCAGGACGAGAAGGTGCTCGCCGCTCTCGCCGCGGACGGGCGAGCGAGCTTCGTGGACCTCGGCGCCGCCTCCGGCCTCACGCCCGGCCGCGCGGCACGGCGGATGCACGCACTGGTCGCCGCCGGAGTCGTGCACGTCGACGTCGAGGTCGCCCCGGAGGCGCTGGGTTTCCGCACGCGCGCGAACCTGTGGCTGCGGGTGCACCCCGGCAGGATCAAGGAGGTCGGCCGGGCCACGGCCGGGATGCCCGAGGTCGGGTTCGCCGCGGCCGTCACCGGGCCGCACAACCTGCACGCCGTCGTGCAGTGCCGCGACCTCGACCACCTCTTCGAGTTCACCACCGGCCGGCTCGGCGGCCTGCCGGGGGTGGAGACCATGGAGGTCAGCCCGGTGCTGCGGCAGCTCAAGCAGGCGGGGACACGAGTGGACGGTGACCGGCTGACGAGTCCTGGCTGACCGGCGCCCCGGTCCTCGCGACGACGTCCTCGGCCGTGACGCCGGGCGCGAGCTCGACCAGCCGGAACGCGCCGTCCTCTACGTCCAGCACGGCCAGGTCGGTGATCACCCGTGAGACGACCCGGCGTCCGGTGAGCGGCAGCGTGCAGGTCGCGACGAGCTTGGCGTCGCCGTTGCGGGCGTTGTGCTCCATCAGGACGATGACCCGGCGCGCGCCGCTGACGAGGTCCATCGCGCCGCCCATGCCCTTGACCATGGAGCCGGGCACCATCCAGTTGGCGAGGTCGCCGTGCGCGGAGACCTGCATGCCGCCGAGGACCGCGGTGTCGATGTGGCCGCCGCGGATCATGGCGAAGCTGGTGGGGGAGTCGAAGAACGACGCCCCCGGCAGCACGCTGACGGTCTGCTTGCCGGCGTTGATCAGGTCGGGGTCGACCTCGTCGTCGTAGGGGAACGGGCCGACGCCGAGGATGCCGTTCTCCGCGTGCAGCGTGACGGTCGAGCCCTCTGGCAGGTGGTCGGGGATCAGCGTCGGCAGGCCGATGCCGAGGTTGACGTACTCGCCGTCGCGCAGCTCGAGCGCGGCGCGGGCGGCCATCTCGTCGCGGGTCCAGGCCATGTCAGTTCGCCTCCTGGCGCGCGCGGGTGGTGCGCTTCTCGATGTCCTTGCGGGCGGCCTGCTCCGGGGTGAGCGCGACGACGTGCTGCACGAACACGCCCGGCAGGTGCACCTGGTCGGGGTGGATCTCGCCGACCTCGACGACGCGTTCGGCCTCGACGACGGTGAACCGGCCCGCCATCGCGGCGGCGGGGTTGAAGTTGCGGGCGGCGGCGTGGAAGACGCAGTTGCCCGCGCGGTCGGCGATCGCGGCGCGGATGAGCGCGACGTCGGTGACGATCGACTCCTCCAGCACCATCTCCTTGCCGTGGAACGTCCGCACCTCCTTGGGAGGAGAGGAGATCGCGACCGTGCCGTCCGCGTTGTACCGCCACGGCAGGCCGCCCTCGGAGACGAGCGTGCCGACGCCGGTGGGGGTGTAGAAGGCGCCCACGCCGGAACCACCCGCGCGCAGCCGTTCCGCGAGCGTCCCCTGTGGAGTGAGCTCGACGGTGAGTTCGCCCGCGAGGTACTGGCGGGCGAACTCCTTGTTCTCGCCCACGTACGACGCGATCACGCGGCTGATCCGGCGGCTTTCCAGCAGCAGGCCGAGGCCCGCGCCGTCGACGCCGCAGTTGTTGGAGACGATCGTGAGGTCGTCGGCTCCCTGCTCCAGCAGCGCCTCGATGAGGAACCACGGGATGCCCGCGAGCCCGAACCCGCCGACCGCGACGCTGGCGCCGGAGCGGATGCCGGCCACCGCCTCGGCGGGTCCGCTGACCACCTTGTCCAGACTCATGAGATCTCCTTGGTGAGGTGGTCGAGCAGCGCGGGGGTGACGACGTCGGGGCGTTCGGCGTTGGCGAGGTGGGCCGCGTCCGGCACGACCAGCAGGCGGCCGTCCCGCACGGACGTGGCGATGTGCTCCAGGTGCGGGGGCGGGGTGGCCGGGTCGTCGGCGCCCGCGATCGCGAGCGTGGGTGCGGTGATCCGGTGCAGGTCGGCGCGTTGGTCCATGGCGGCGATCGCCTCGCAGCACCCCGCGTACCCCTCCGGTGACGTGGCCGCGACCATCGCCTCCCAGCGCGCGCGGTCGCGGTGGGCCGGCGTGAACCAGCGGTCGACCACGGCCTTCGCGACGGCCTGGGTGCCCTCCGCGCGGACCAGGGCCGCGCGGTCGGTCCAGTTCGAGGCCGGGCCCAGGTGCGCGCTGGTGCACAGGACGGCGAGCCGGTCGACGCGTTCGGGGTTGCGGGTGGCGACGCGCAGGGCCGTCATGCCGCCGAGCGACAGGCCGACCAGGTGCGCCTTCGCGACGTTCAGGCGGTTGAGCAGCACGACGAGGTCGGTGGCGAGCGCGTCGATGGTCGCCGGGCCGGGGAGAACGGGGGAGCGGCCGTGCCCGCGCGTGTCGTAGCGGACGACCCGGAAGTGCTCCTCGAGCGCGGGAACGGTGGCGTCCCACATCTCCAGGGTCGAGCCGAGCGAGTTGGACAGCACCACGACCGGGCCGCCGGGGTCGCCGCTGACGACGTGGTGGACCTCGGCGACGGCCATCAGCGCACCGCCTCGAAGACCGCGGCGAGGCCCTGGCCGCCGCCGATGCACATCGTCTCCAGGCCGTACCGGCTGCCGCGGCGGTGCATCTCGTGCGCGAGCGTGGCGAGGATCCGCGCGCCGGTCGCGCCCACCGGGTGGCCGAGCGAGATGCCGGACCCGTTGGGGTTGAGGCGTTCGTCGGCGCTGTCGACCTTCCACTCGCGCAGCACGGCGAGCACCTGGGCGGCGAACGCCTCGTTGAGCTCGATCACGTCCATGTCGTCGAGGGTGAGCCCGGCGCGGTCGAGCGCGGCCTGCGAGGCGGGAACGGGGCCGATGCCCATGACCTCCGGCCCGACCCCGGCGACGGCCCACGACCTCAGCGCGAGCATCGGCCGCAGTCCGCGCTTCTCGGCCTCGGCGCGGGTCGTGACGACGCACAGCGCGGCGCCGTCGTTCTGGCCGCTCGCGTTGCCCGCCGTGACGGTGGACTCGGCGTCGATCTTCAGCCGCACCGGCCGCAGCCTGGCCAGGTCGTCGATAGTGGTCTCAGGCCGTGGGTGCTCGTCGCGGCCGACGACGACATCGGGCTTGCGCCCGCCCGGAACGGTGATCGGGACGAGTTCGCCGGCGAACCTGCCGGCCTCGTGCGCGGCACCCCAGCGCTGCTGCGACCGGACCGCGTACTCGTCCTGCTCGGCCCGCGAGATGCCGTACTCACGCCGCAGGTTCTCGGCCGTCTCCAGCATGCCGCCGGGCACCGGGTGGAACTTCCCGCCGGCCGTCTCCCGCGCGCGGTCGAGCCGGTCGGCGAGCTGCACGCCGCCGCTGCGGATGCCCGTGCGCAACCCCAGCGCGTAGTGCTCCACCTGCGACATCGACTCCACGCCACCGGCGACGACCACGTTCGCCGCTCCGGTCGCGACCTGCGCCGCCGCGTACAGCACCGCCTGCAGGCCGGAGCCGCAGCGCCGGTCGATCTGCAGCCCGGGAACGCCGACGCCGAGGCCCGCGTCGAGTGCCGCGACCCGGCCGACCGCGGGCGACTCGCCGTTCGGGTAGCTCTGCCCGAGCACGACGTCGTCGACATCACCCTCGCCGAGTCCCGTGCGCCGCACCAGTTCCGTGAGCACGGCGGTGGCGAGGTCGGCGGCGCTCAGCGAGGACAGGGCCCCGCCGAACCGTCCGACCGGGGTGCGGAGGGGCTCGCAGATCACGACGTCGGTCATGTCCTCGACCCTAGGACGCCGCTCTCATATGCGGAAATACTCATTTCGCTGTTGTTGAGACTCTGGGAGTATCAATCGAGTGGAACTCCGTCACCTGCGCTACTTCGTCGCGGTCGCCGAGGAGCGGCACTTCGGGCGGGCCGCCGAACGCCTGCACATGGCCCAGCCGCCGCTGTCGCAGCAGATCCAGCAGCTGGAGGCCGAGCTCGGCGTGACGTTGCTGCGCCGCACGACCCGCAAGGTCGAGCTCACCGAGGCCGGCACCGTCTACCTGGACCGCGCGCGAGCCGTGCTGTCCGCTGTGGACGATGCCGGCGCGGAGGCGGTGCGGGTGGCGGAAGGACGGCAGGGACGCCTGGTCGTCGGGTGCGTCGGCTCCGCGACCTACAGCCTGCTGCCCGCGTTCGCCCGCGTGCTGCGCGACGAGCTCCCTGCCGTCGACTTCGTGTTCCGCGGCGAGATGCTGGCGCCGGACCAGCTGGAGTCGTTGCTCGCCCGCCGCATCGACCTGGCCCTGCTGCGACCGCCGGTCGAGCACCCGGACGTGCGAGTCCGGACCCTGCGCCGGGACGGGTTCATCGTGGCGCTGCCGGACGGCCACCGACTGGCCGGCCGCCGGCGGCTGAAGATCGAGGACCTGCGCGACGAAGACCTGATCGTGCACGCCGCGCAGGGCCGTTCCGTCATGCACGGCATCGTCGCGGACCTGTGCCGCGCGGCCGGGTTCGCGCCGCGGATCCGCCACGAGGTCGCCGAGACGTCCACGCTCGTCACGTTCGTCGCGTCCGGACTCGGCGTCGCCGTGGTCCCGCAACCCGTGGCGGAGCTGGGCGTGCCGGGCACGACCTACCGTCCGTTGGCGGGAAGGGACGGCATCGACCTGATGGCCGCCGTACGGGCCGATGACGACTCACCGGTGCTCGCCCGCGCACTGGGGCTGCTGGAACGGTTCGCCGACTAGTCGCCACGCCCCGGAAGACCACCCGCAGGTACCGGCCCCCGGCCGCCGCGCCGGCGTTTGCCGAGAAGATCAGCGCACTGCTCGCGTCCGCCACCCGCGAGACGGAGGCGCACGAGGCGGTCGACATCAGCCGGTTCTCGGCTACGAGTGGTCGATCCGCAGCCGGGAGAAGCCCCTGGCCCTGAACAGCGCCTTGCCGTCCTTCTTGAACGGGTTGCCGCAGTTGACGAACGTGATGTCCGTCAGCTTCTGGCACTCCAGCAACGCCTCGACGTGCACGATCCGCTTCGAGTTCAGGACCGTCAGCTGCGTCAGCTCGGGCAGCCGCCGGAACACCTCGCAGTCGATCTCGGCACGAATCCCGTTGAGCCGCAACGACTCCAACGACGGCATCGAGGCGAGCCGGGCCACCGGGAAGTCACGTCCGGTGCCGCCGATCTCCAGCACCCGCAACGGCGCGGGCAGGTGCTCGAAGAGGTCGACGTTCTTCAGGTCCTCCACCTCGAGGTGCCGCAACGTCGGCAGGCCCGCGATCCGCCGCAGCACCGCGCCGTCCCCGGAGACGTTGGTGTGCAGGAACTCGAGCGGCGGCAACGGATCGACCACCTGAGGCAACCGCGGTGCCGAGTAGGAGGTCACCCACATCAGCGCCCGCAGCGCGGGCACCGCGACGTCGGCGAGGGGGATCTGGGGAACCTGCCCATCGGCGTTGCCGATCACGAGCGACCTCAGCCGCGGCGACGTCAGGTGCGTCACGAGCGGTGCGGGCAAGGTCAACGACTCCAGGTTCGTCAGCTCGGGCAGGTAGGACGGCAGCACCGCCTTCCGCAGCTGGGCTTCCGTCGGACACAGGGCGAGACTGCGCACCCGCCCCAGGTCCTCGGCCCGCGGCGACCCCCGCCACGGAATCCGGACGGCGCCGTCCTCCGTGTAGTGGTCGCACTCGTCGGCGTTGCCGACGCAGAAGACCTCGTCACCGTCGAACGGCCCGAGGTACCGCTCGCGGCTCGCGGCGAAGACGTCGGTGGTCACGAGCCGTCCTGCCCGAGAAGCCGCCCCGTCAGCTCGACGCACCGCAGCCGGGCAGGGGAGAAGTCGTACGGCATCTTGGTGAACGCCTCGTAGGCGCTCATCAGCAGGTCGTGCTCCTCGTCGCTCTCGAAGAGCTCCTCCTCGGCCACGTCCAGCCCGGCCGCCGCACCGGCTCGCTCGAGCGCCTTGTAGTGCGCGAACCGCTGCAAGGCCAGTTCCTCGACGCGGGGGTCGTCAGGCTCGACCCCGTCGTCCAGCTCGGCCTCGGCCGCGTCGAGGCGGTCGTCCTCGGCCCGCAGCTCGGGATGCGTGGCCAGCACGATGAACGTGCTCGCCTGAACCGCCGCGGCCACCGGCCCGAAGATCCGCTCGGTGACCATCAACGTGTCCACATCGGACGGCCGCACCGCACCGGCGGGCAGATGGCGGAGCCGATCCGTCACGAGCTCCGACAACAACCCCAGCGGGCTGCCCACAGCGCGCAACCGCTGCACCACCGCGCGCTGCCGCTGGATGCGGGCCTCCTGCGCCGCCAGGCTCTCGTCGAGGCGCCGCAGGTTCTCGTCGACGTCCTGGGAACCGTCGAACGCCGCCCGCACGTCGTCGAGCCCGACCCCGGCCTCCGCCATCCGCCGAACCCACAGCAGCCGGATCATGTCGTCGTAGCCGTACCGACGACGGCCGTCCGCACCCCGTTCGGGCTCCGGCAGCAGGCCGATCTGGTGGTAGTGGCGGATCGCCCGCGGCGTCGTGCCGGCGAAGGCGGCGGCGTCGCCGATCTTGACCTGGCGGGGCGGCGTGAACGAGAGGTGCATCGTGGACGGTGCCTTTCGGGCTGTGGTGCCTCAAAGAACACCACATGCCGCTACGTCACCTGCAACACGTGCGATCATGGCCGCCGCGCCGCACAACCAGGCGCGACTCCGGGGGAACAAGTGAGAACCAAGCTCGCAGCAGCGCTGGCGGCGCTCGCGCTCGTGACCGCGTGCGGCACCGACGTGCCCGCAGGACTGGCCGCGAAGATCGAGTCGGGCTGCCCGGGCCTGCTCAAGCCCGAACCGGTGGCGGTCATCACCGAGGGCTTCCAGGTCTCGCAGGTGGGCTCCGCGGAGCCCGACAGCTGCGAGGTCTTCGTGTCGACCGGCAAGAAGGTGCTCGCCCTGGGCCTGCTGGCGCACGCGAGCCAGGAGGAGTCGGAGCGCCTCACCCCGATGCTCTGCACCAGCGGGGTGCTCGACGCGAAGACCAGGTCGTGCGAGGCCACGCCACCCGGAGAAGGCGGACTGTCGGTCCACGCCGTCGCCGGCCGGTGGAACGTGCGGGTGCAGGTGTCCGAGGTCCAGATCGACGACGAGATCAAGGCGGCCGTGCAGCAGATCGTCGAAGACCTCAGGAGCTCCGACAAGACCAGGTGACACCCGCCTCGACGCCGTCCAGCGCGCACCCGCGACCGGGATCTGGCGATCGGGAGCGCTAGTTTGCTCGCGTGAGCTCTCTTGACGACGTGGCCGAACGCGACGGCTGGCGGTGCTGGGTGTGCGACGAGCCGGTCGACCCCGGCATGTCGGTGAACGACCCGCGCGGCCCCAGCGTGGACAGCCGGACCGCCGACCGGAAGGCGAAGGTCGCCGAGCGCCTCGCCCACCGCGGCTGCAACACCCGCAAGGGCGCGGTCAAGGTGGTCATCGCCTGGCCGGAACGCCTGCACGTGGCCGAGCCCGCGCCGCTGATCACCGTCGCCGGCCGGCTGGAACGCAAGGGCGGACGCGAGCTCGTGGCCCGGTGTCCCACGCGGCAGGACGCCCAGGAGGCGGCGGAGTGGCTGGAGGACCGCTTCTCCCGCCTGGTGCCGGGGCTGCCGGTGACCGCCGGTGTCGAGGCGGGCGGTGGCCAGTTCCTCGTAGTCCTGTCGACCGGCCGTCGCTGACCGGATCAATAGGCAAGTGACGGCTTGCAGGTAAGTCGTCACTTGCCTATGGTGGGTGCCGTGGAAGAGGAGCTGTTCAAGGCGCTGGCCGATCCGAACCGGCGGCGCATCCTCGACGAGCTGACGGAACGCGACGGGCAGACGTTGTTCGAGATCTGCACGCGCCTGCTGACCAAGCACGGGCTGAGCCTCACCCGGCAGGCCGTCAGCCAGCACCTGGCCGTGCTGGAGCAGGCCGGTCTGGTCCGCTCGCGCCGCGAGGGCCGTTACAAGTTCCACGACCTCGACACCGCACCGCTTGAGCACGTCGTCACCCGATGGCTCAGGCCGAGACCACCGGAGGGCACCGCATGAGGATCCACCTGACCAGCGTCTTCGTCGACGACCAGGACAAGGCGCTCGCGTTCTACACCGACGTGCTCGGCTTCGTGAAGAAGACCGAGGTGCCGATCGGCGCGGACCGCTGGCTCACCGTCGTCTCGCCGGAGGACCTCGACGGCACCGAGCTGCTGCTCGAGCCGGACGGCCACCCCGCCGTGCGGCCGTACAAGACGGCGCTGGTCGAGGACGGCATCCCGGCCACCCAGTTCGCGGTGGACGACGTGCGCAAGGAGTTCGAACGGCTGAGCGGGCTCGGGGTGCGGTTCACCCAGGAACCGCTGGAGATGGGGCCGGTCACCACGGCGGTGCTGGACGACACCTGCGGCAACCTGATCCAGATCGTCCAGCACGGCTGAGGTGCCCGGCGGGCGATTCTGCGGTGTAATCCCACGGCGCCGGGCGCGATGACGGGTCCGGCGTGGGAGGGAACACGTGCCTCGCATCGCCTACCTGGTCTCCGGCGCCCGGGAGATCGACCTCCTGGACGGCGCCGCCCACCCGGCGGGGTACTGGGCCGAGCAGGCGCTCACGCCGTACGACCTGTTCGTGGCGAACGGCGCCGACGTCGTCGTGATGACCCCGGACGGCAGCGCGCCCGTCATCGAGCCGTGCAGCCTCGAGCCGTGCTTCCACCACCCGGCCGAGGACCGCGGCTACTTCGCGTCGGTGTGCCGGACCTTCCACCGCCACCCGGACCGCATCCGCGTCACGCTGCACCACGCCACCGAGCTCGACCTGGTGGCCGCGCGCAGGATCGCCCGCCGGCTCGAGGTGGCCGGCCGGTCGGCGGAGCAGGCGCACGAGCTCGTCAGCCAGGCCGCCAAGATCGCGTGGCGGCAGGACCGCAGGCTGGTCGACGTGATGCTGGCCGGGCTGGACGGTGGGCTCACCGAGGCGTCGCTGCGGCAGGCCGTCGAGGAGCTGGCCGTGGTGAGCGCCGCGGAGGCGGCGGACCGGAAGGCCAGGCTGGAGGACCTCGACGGCTTCCGCGAGCCGGTGGCGCTCGCCGAACTCACCGATGCCGAGCTCGGCGGGTTCGACGCGGTGTTCGCTCCCGGCGGGCACGGCGCGATGGTGGATCTGCCGGAAAGTCCTGCCGTGGCACGGCTTCTGCGCGTACTGCACCGGAGGGGCGCGACCATCGCGACGCTCGGTCAGGCCGCGGCGCTGCTCCTCGCCGCACCGGACGGGGTGGACGGCCGGTGGCTGTTCGAGGGCTTCCGGCTCACCTGCGCCACGAACGAGGAAGAGGACCAGAGCGCGTTCTGCCTGCCGTGGTACGTCGCCTCCGCGCTGCAGAACGCGGGGGCCGTGCTCGACGACGCGGACTCGGCGTGGGCGTCCCACGTGGTCGTGGACCGCAATCTCATCACCGGCCAGAACCTGTACTCGACCGAGGCGACGGCCGGGGCGGTCGCGAAGGCGCTCGGCCTGGTCTGAGCCCCCGCGTGCAGGAATTCGCAACTCGTCAGCCGGATTCTGCGATGTAAGTCGGATCACCGACCGGCATGGTTTCTCTTGTCTTCACCAGCCCGTCACCGGGAGGAACCCAATGCCGCGAATCGCCTTTCTCGTGTCCGGCGCGCGGGAGATCGACCTGCGGGACAGCAGCAACCATCCGACGGGGTACTGGCTCGAGGAGGCGCTGCTCTCGTACGAGCGGTTCGTGGCGGCGGGTGCCGAGGTCGTCGTCATGACGCCGGACGGCACCGCGCCGGTCCCCGACCCGTACGGCCTGCGGCACGTCTTCCACTACCCGGCGCAGGACCGCGACTACTTCGCCTCGGTCTACCGCACCTTCCACCACGACCCGGACGACATCCGGATCACGCTGCACCACACCACGGAGCTGAACCTGGTGGCCGGGCGGCGGATCGCGCAACGGCTCGTGGCCGCCGGCAGGACCGTCGCGCAGGCACACGACCTGGTCAGCCGGGCGGCGAAGATCGCGTGGCGGCAGGACCGGGACCTGGTCGAGGTGATGCGCGCCGAGGGCCTCGACGGCGGCCTGCCCGAGACGTCGCTCCACGAAGCCGTCGCCGAGCTGAACGCCGAGAGCCAGGCCGTCGCCGACGACAGGCTGGCCAGGGCGAACGCGATCGAGGGCTTCCGCTCCCCGGTGGCGCTCGCCAGCCTGCGCGACGACGAGCTCGGCGCGTTCGACGCGATGTTCGCTCCGGGCGGCCACGGCCCGATGGTCGACCTGCCGGACAACCCCGATGTGGCGAGGTTGCTGAACGCGCTGCACGCCAAGGGCGCCACGATCTCGGCCCTGTGCCACGCGCCCGCGTTGCTGCTCGCCGCACCCGACCGCATCGACGGCCAGTGGCTGTTCGAGGGGTTCCGGCTCACCTCCTACACCAACGAGGAGGAGGACCAGAACGAGATCGGCAGGCTCGGCCTGCCGTGGCTGCTCGCGTCGGCCCTGCAGAACGCGGGCGCGATCTTCGACGACGCGCCCTACCCGTGGGCCTCGCACGTCGTCGTCGACCGGAACCTGATCACCGGCCAGAACCCGTACTCCACCGAGGCGACCGCCGACGCCGTCCTGAAGTCGTTGGCGCTGCTGTGAACCCGTGCGACCAGAGGAGCCAGCCATGACCACGACCGCACGCCAGACGGTCGAAGCGTTCCTGACCGGGTTCCGGTTGAAGGACGTGCCCGCCGCGATGTCCACTGTGGACGACAACGCCGTGGTGACCGTCTTCCCGCTCAAGGTCCGCGACAGCGGGAAGAACGTCATCGGCACCCTCCTGCACGACGTCGTCACCGCCTTCCCCGACCTGCTGGTCACGGTGAAGAGCGTCATCGAGGCCGGCAGGGTCGTCGTCGCCGAGTTCAAGATCGAGGGCACCCAGTCGGCCGACTTCCTCGACGCCATCAACCAGGAGAAGCACCTCGACCTGGACACCGCGTGGCGGTTCACCGTCGAGGACGACCGCATCGTCGGCGTCGAGGCCTACTGGTGCCAGAACCAGCTCTACCGCCGGCTGGCCGTGAAGCGCCAGGACCACGTGACGATCGTCTGAAGGAGACACCGTGACGCAGCAGCTGGACCGTCCCGCCACCCGCACGCCCGTCGACGTCGTCACCGAGTTCTTCGACCGCTACCGCGAACGCGACGTCGTGTCGATGACGGACCTGTGCACCGACAACGCCGACTTCTCCTACATCCCCTTCGAGGTCTGGGCCAAGCAGCGCGTGGTCCGCGGTGACGGCAAGGTCCGCACCATCGGCAGGGTCATCTGGAGCGGCCTGATCAACGCGTTCCCCGACCTGGGCAACACGATCCACCACATCGACGGCAACGACGAGGGCGACGTCGTCGTCGCCTGCGACATCACCGGCACCCAGCAGTCCGCGTGGGGCTTCATCTCCGCCAAGGGCCAGTACTTCGCCGAGCCCCACCTCTTCCTGGTGCACGTCGACGAGGACGGCCTGATCGACAGCATCAGGGCCTACTGGGACAACGCGGGCGTCAACCGCCAGCTCGGCCACTTCGAAGTCGACTGAGAGAGGACATCGAGAGACCATGGCGCTTCTCAAGCGGGAAGAGTGGGAAGGCTTCGTCCGCGACGTCGACTGGACGCTGTCCTACGTGGACGACGAGGCGGTCTACCCGGACTGGCTGACCGGCAGCGGCAAGGTGCCGCGCGAGGCCTGGGCGAAGTGGGAGGAGGGCTACAAGGTCTCCTACCCGGAGTACGTGTACACCCAGCGGGAGAAGGAGTCCGCGACCTACGCCGTCAAGGCGGCGTTGCAGCGCACCGCGACCTTCGACCACCTGGACGAGGGCTGGAAGTCCTCCACGAAGATGCACTTCGGCGGCGTCGCCCAGGTCGAGTACACCGCCATGCTCGCCGAGCTGAAGATGGCCCGCTTCGGCCTCAACGGCGCCTGGCGCAACATGGCCGTCTACGGGCAGCTGGACGAGCTGCGGCACCAGAACCTCACGACGTTCTTCGGCCACGAGCTGGTGGCCAAGGACCCGCAGTTCGACTGGACGCAGAAGACATACAGCACCAACGACTGGGTGCCGATCGCGCTGCGCACCCTGTTCGACGGCTTCATGACCACCTCGAACGTCGTCGACTGCGCGCTGATGCTGCCGCTCACGTTCGAGACCGGCTTCACCAACCTCCAGTTCGTCGCGCTCTCGGCGGACGCGCTGGAGGCGGGCGACGTCAACTTCGCCAGCATGATCTCGTCGATCCAGACCGACGAGGCCCGGCACTCCCAGCAGGGCGTCGCCACCCTGGAGATCCTGGTCGAGCACGACCCGGCCCGCGCCCAGTGGGTGATCGACAAGGGTTTCTGGGCCAACGCCAGGGCGTTCGCCGCGCTGACCGGGCCGGCCATGGACTACTACACCCCGCTGGAGCACCGGAAGCAGTCGTACCGGGAGTTCATGGAGGAGTGGATCGTCGACCAGTTCGTCCGCACGATCGAGGACTACGGCCTGAAGAAGCCGTGGTTCTGGGACGAGTTCATGCGCGGCCTCGACACCTGGCACCACTCCCTCCACATGGGACTGTGGTGGTGGCGGCCGACCCTGTGGTGGAAGCCGAAGGCCGGTGTCTCCCAAGACGAACGCGACTGGTTGCGGGAGAAGTACCCCAACTGGGAGACCGTCTACGGCGACAAGTGGGACGTCATCATCGACAACATCAACGCCAACAACGTCGAGGCCACGCTGCCGGAGACGTTGCCGTGGCTGTGCTCCACCTGCCACCTGCCCATGTGCAACCCCACCCAGTCGCGGGACGGCACGTGGCGCATCCGGGACCGCTCGCTCGACTACAACGGCCAGAAGTACCACTTCTGCAGCAACGGCTGCCGCCAGATCTGGTGGAAGGACCGCGACAACGTCAACCACCTGACCCTGGTCGACCGGTTCCTCGCCGGGCAGATCCAGCCGATGACCGTGCCCGGTCTGCTCGACTACATGGGCATCACGCCGGACGTCATGGGCGACGACCCGGACTACGAGGCCTGGACCAAGGACTACGCCGGTCGCGAGGCCAGCGGCCTGATCGTGGCGGGGCGGTGACGAGATGAGCGAGCAGACAGCCGCACCGGAACTGGTGCCCCTCAACGCCATCTTCTCCACGGACTTCGTCGCGATCCTGGTCCCGGTGACCACCGCGAACACGATGGACGAGGTGGCCGCGGCGGTCGCCCACCACTCCGAGGGCCGCCGGGTGCGGGCCCTCCCGCACCCGAAGGTCGTCATCCACAACGGCCGCAAGCTGCCCGGCCACCTGACCGTCGCCGAGGCGGGCATCAAGCCGCTCGACCACGTCGCCGTCGAGTACGAGATCCCCGGAGGCGCGTCGTGAAGAACCCCGTGGGACCGGTGCTGCGGCACGGCGACGAGGTCGACCAGATCATCGCCGCCATCGAGGACGACAACCCGGACGCCGAGATCGAGGTCATCGACCGCGGCGCCTACATCCGGGTGCAGGCCGAGGGCAGGCTCGAGCTGACCGAGGCGACCCTGCAGGAATACCTGGGATCCGACTACCGGATCCGTTCGCTGGAGGTCTCCATGTCCTCCTTCGCGGGGCGCGTGCGCACCGGCAGCGACCACATCGTCTGGGAGAGCGGGGCAAAGGCATGAGCGGGCCCGTGAAGAGGCAGCGCAAGCTGCGCACGTTCAGCGCGTTCGGCGACGTCCGCCGGATGCCCAGCGAGTACGAGATCGTCACGCACTCGCAGAACTGGAACACCCGCGCCGGCAAGAGCAGCGTGTTCGAGCAGAACCCGTCCTCGCCGGGCAACCTGTGGTTCCTCACCTACCGCGAGCACTCGCCGCTGCAGGCCGACGACTGGGAGGGCTTCCGCGACCCCGACAAGATCGCCTACCGCGCGTACGTCAACCTCCAGGCCACCGCGCAGACCAAGCTCGACGGCGTGATGGAGATGTACGCCGACGCGGACGAAACCCTGCCACAGCACCAGGTCGAACGGCTCAGGTCGCTGCTGACGCCGTCGCGCTACCTCGTCCACGGCTTCCAGCAGGCCGAGGCCTACGTCGGCTACATCGGCCCGAGCTCGTACGTCACGAGTGCCGCCGGCTATGCCAACGCCGACTTCCTGCGCCGCGTCACCGTCGTCGCCTACCGGACGCGGGCGTTGCAGATCGCCCACCCCGGTTCCGGCATCGGCGAGAACGAGCGGGAGCTCTGGGAGCGGCACCCGGCGTGGCAGCCCGCGCGCAAGGCCGTCGAACGGGCGCTGGTCGCCTACGACTGGGGCGAGGCGTTCACCTCGCTCAACCTCGTCCTCGCCCCGACGCTGGACGACCTGCTGCTGCGCCAGTTCGGCGCGGTGAGCCGGGCGGCGGGGGACGAGCAGTCGTGGTTGCTCAGCGGGCTCCTGGACGCGGACAGCCGCAGGCGCGACCGGTGGAGTGCGGCGCTGGCCCGCTACGCCCTGGACCAGCGCGCCGCCAACGAGAAGCCGTTGCGCAAGTGGATCGACCGCTGGTCCGCGATGGCCGACGAGGCGGTCGAGGCACTCGCCCCGCTGCTCGGCAGGCCGGCCGAGGAGGTCGTCGCGCAGGCACGCGCGGCCAGGGAGTCGTTGCACAGCGGCATTTTCGACGCGGCGAGGTGAGACGGAGATGAGCGAGACCGTGACGGAGCAGCTCACCGGGTGGCACGAGGTGTCGCACCTCGACGAGCTGTGGGAGGGCGAGATGCTCGCCGTCGACGTGGAGGGCAGGTCCGTCCTCCTCGTGAACATGGACGGCGACGTGCTGGCGTACCAGAACCGCTGCCCGCACCAGGAGTGGCCGCTCGCGGACGGTGAGCTGGACGGCCGCAAGCTCACCTGCGCGCAGCACCTCTGGGAGTTCGACGTGTGCACGGCCAAGGGCATCAACCCGGCCACGGCCACCCTCGTCGGCTACGACTGCAAGGTCGACGACGAGGGCGCGATCTCGGTGCGTGTGCGGTGAACGGGTTCGTGCTGGTCGGGGGCGGGGTCGCGGCGGCGGCCACCGCCGCCGGCCTGCGGTCCGCCGGGTACGACGGCAGGGTGTCGCTGGTCTCCGACGAGCTGCACCTGCCCTACGAGCGGCCGCCGCTGTCGAAGCAGTACCTCGCCGGGAGTTTCGGGTTGGAGGACTTCCAGGCCAACCCGTCCGGCTGGTACGCGGACAACGACGTCGAGGTGCTCCTCGGCACGCGGGTCGAGGAGCTCGACCCTGCCGGGCGGAAGGTGCGGCTGTCCGACGGCGGCTCGCTGGCCTACGACGCCCTGGTCCTCGCCACGGGCGTGCGGGCCAGGACGTTGCCCGGCTTCACCGGGGACCGCGTCCACTCGCTCCGGTCCGTCGCCGACTCCCAGCGCCTGGGCGCGAAGCTCGCGCCGGGGCGGCACCTGGTGATCCTCGGCGCGGGCTTCATCGGGTGCGAGGTGGCCGCCATCGCCGCCGCGCGAGGCGTGCGCGTCACCGTCTTCGAACCCGAGGCACGGCCGCTCGCCCGCGTGCTGGGCCCCGAGTTCGGTGCCGCGGTGGTGGGCATCCACGGCGACCGCGGCGTCGAGATCCGGGCAGGGCAGCTGATCACGTCGATGACGGAGACGGCGGCGGGGCTCGAACTGCGGACCGGGGACGGCGAGGTCGTCGAGTGCGACGACCTGCTCGTCGGCGTCGGCTCGCTGCCCAACACCGAGCTCGCCGTCGCCGCCGGGATCGAGGTGAACGGCGGCATCGTCACCGACGAGTTCGGCCGCACCAGCGCGCCGGACGTCTTCGCGATCGGCGACGTCGCCTCCCGGTTCCACCCCGCCTGCGGGCGCACGGTCCGGGTCGAGCACCACGACACGGCGATGCGGCACGGGGCCAACGCCGCCAGGAACCTGATGGGCGAGGCGGTGCCGTTCACCGACAGCCACTACTTCTGGTCCGACCAGTACGACCACAGCATCAAGTCCGTCGGCCACGCGGGCCCGGACGCGACCAAGGTCCTGCGGGGCTCGGTCGAGGACCGCTCGTTCTCGGTGTTCTCCCTGGAGGACGGGCGGGTCACGGCCGTGGTCACCCTCGACCGGCTCGGTGACCTCATGACCACCCGCAAGCTGCTCGGCGCGCCGCACGAGGTGTCCGCCGCCCAACTCGCCGACGACGGGTTCGACCTGAAGAGCCTGCTGCCCCAGCGGACGCGACGAACGGAGGCACGGCGATGACCGCTCTGGCCGAGGCCGTCGACATCACCGTCCGGGAGGAGCAGGTCCGGATCGCGCGGGACGACGCGCAGGCCGCGTTGCGGCGGGTGCTGGGCAGGCCCGCCGGCGAGGCGCGTGCCCGGCTGCGGTTCGGTCCGGGCGTCACCTGCGAGCAGCTGGCGCGCGTGCTCGACAAGGCACTGGTTCGCGCGCAGCAGCATGGCCTGGCCGCGGACGCGCTGGTGCTGGCCGCGGGAACGGCCGTGGCGGCGGAGGACATCGTCCGGATCCGCCGCAAGGCGCACGGCGTCGCGGACTGGATCAGCAGTCCCACCAGCGACGTGACCCTCGTGCTGCGGCCGTCGGGGCTGGCGGCGGCCGTGGAGGTCGTGCCGGAACCGCCGCGGGTGCCCGTGGTCCGCGAGCACGTCCCGGAGACCGAGGCCGAGCTGGCGGTCCGCGAGGCGCTCTACGACGTCGTCGACCCGGACCTCGGCGTCAACGTCGTCGACCTGGGCTTCGTCCGCCAGGTCCGGATCGGTGACGACGGCGTCGCGACCATCACGATGACGCTGACGTCGGCGGCGTGCCCGCTGACGGCGGTGATGGAACGCAACGTCCACGCCGTGCTCGCCGGCCGCGACCTCGTCCTGGAGTGGGAGTGGCTGCCCGCCTGGAAGCCGTCCGACATCAGCCCCGACGGCCGTGAACAGCTCCAGGCCATCGGTTTCTCGGCGTTCTGACTTGGAGGAGCGATGACCACGATGTCCGTCGCGACGCTGGACGCGATCATGGACGCGTTCAACGCCCACGACCTCGACGCGATCATGGAGTTCTTCGTCGAGGACTGCACCTTCGACACCTCGCGCGGCCCCGAGCCGTGGGGCAGGCGCCTGGTCGGCAAGCAGGCCGTCCGCGAGGGCCTGGCCGCGCGCTTCTCCGCCATCCCCGACGTGCGCTACGCCGCCGACCGGCACTGGGTCAGCGGTGACCTGGGCGTGTCCGAGTGGCTGGTCACCGGCACCACCACCGACGGCACCGAGGTGAGGGCACGCGGCTGCGACCTCTGGGAGTTCCGCGGCGGCAAGATCGTCCGCAAGGACTCGTACTGGAAGACCGTTGACCCGTCCTGACCAGCGACGAACGGCCGAACGCAGGAGTAGGGTGCAGCGCAGGACCAGGAGGCTGGCATGACCGAGTTCCTCAACCCGCTGGAGTTCCGGATCAGCTCCGGAGACCTCGTCCGGGAGCTGAAGTCCCGCGCTGACCAGGTCGGGACCAACGACGGGCTGTGGCCCGGCCTCACGATCTACCGGTTCGACGAGCCGGTGGCACCGCTGTGGGAGGAGGTCCGCGAGCTGCACCTGTGCGTGATCGCCCAGGGCCGCAAGCGGGTCACCCAGGGCGGGGTCGCGCACTACTACGACCCGTTCACCTACCTCGCCATCAGCGGCAACGAGCCCTTCCTGACCGAGATCGTCGAGGCCAGCAGGGAGAAGCCGTTCCTGTCGTTCGGCCTGCAGCTCGACAACGACCTGGTCCGCAGCATCTCGTCCGACATCATCGCGGAACGCCGGACCACGGCGTTCACCCGCGAGCCCGCCGAGGCCGTGCCGCCGCCCTCGTTCGTCTCGGCGCTCGACCGGGACATGATGGACGCGATCCTCCGCTTCCTCCGCGCCCTGTCGACCGGGGCGGACCGCCGCGTGCTGGCGCCGACGTACCTCAAGGAGATCGTCTACCGCGCCCTGCAGGCCGAGCAGTACTCGCGGCTCGTCGGCCGGGCGGCGCGGGAGAGCGCGGCCAACCCGGTCAGCGCGATCATCGCCTACGTGTGCGAGCACATCGCGGAACCGTTGAGCGTCAACGACATGGCCGAGCGGGCCTTCATGAGCCCGTCCGCGTTCTCGCACCTGTTCCGCGACGTCACCGGCCGCTCGCCGTACCAGTTCGTGAAGGAGATGCGGCTCAACAAGGCCCGCGAACTGCTGGTGGAGGACGAGTCCAACGTCACCCAGATCTCGAAGGCCGTCGGCTACCGCAGCACCTCGCACTTCATCAACGAGTTCCGCGACCGCTTCGGCGTGACGCCCCGCGCGTTCGGCGACTCCCTGTCCAGCGGCGAACTCCCGCCGGTCGGCAGGCTCGACCAGGCCAACTAGCGCCCGTTGCCGGCGGAGCACCCGTCGACCGGGTGTTCCGTAGTTTGCGCGCGCTTCCGTTCACCCAGAAGGACTTCTGCCATGACGCACGTTCTCATCGCGGTCACCGGAGCCGACCACTGGACCCTGGCGGACGGCACCCGCCACCCGAGCGGCTACTGGCCGGAGGAGCTGAGCACCCCGTACCACGTCTTCGCCGACGCGGGCTTCGCCATCACCCTCGCCACCCCCGGCGGCGTGAAGCCGACAGCGGACGAGGCGGGCTTCAACCCCGAGTACCACGGCGGCAGTTCCGAAGAGGCGCAACGGGTTCGGCTGCACCTGGAGTCGATCGCCGCCCGGCACACGCCCCTGGCGCTGGAGGACGTCGACGTCGCCGGGTACGACCTCGTCTTCGTCCCCGGCGGATGGGGTCCGATGGAGGACCTCGCCGTCTCCCCGGGTTTCGGCGCGCTGCTGCGCCGCTTCACCGAGGCGGGCAAGCCGGTGGCCGCCGTGTGCCACGGTCCCGCCGCGTTGCTCCCGGCCCGTGCCGGCAACGGCGACTGGCTCTTCCGCGGCCGCCAGGTCACCGGCTTCAGCAACGTCGAGGAACACGCCGTCGGCACCGCCCCGCTGGCCAAGTGGCTGGTGGAGGACCGGCTGCGGGCCGAGGGCGGCCACTACCGCAGCGCGCCGGAGGACTGGGCGGAGTTCGTGGTCGTCGACGGCAACCTCTACACCGGCCAGAACCCCAGCTCGGCCCGCGCCCTCGCCGAACGGCTGGTGCACGACACCGCGAGCTCCTAGGTCCTGTGCAGGCGGGGCCGCCCGGCCAGTGCCGTCCAGAGGTGCGGGTCGACGTCGTCCGAGGGGAACTGGGCGACCATGTGGCGCACGCACCGTTCGATCTTGAGGCGCCACAGGCGGGCGGCCTCGTTGCCGTCGGAGCGTTGCAGCGCCTCGAAAACGGCGGCGTCCTCGGCGGTGATGACGTCGAAGGCCTGGCGGTAGTCCATGTCGAGCAGGTTGACGAACATCCAGAGGCGCGCGGTGGAGCGTTCGAAGGTGCCCGCGGCCTGGGGGAGGTCCGCGGTGCGGGCGAGCGCGTCCTGGAACCACAGGTCGACCGCCCGGATGCGGTGGTGGTCGCGGTCGTGGGCGGCGGCGCGGACCTCGTCGAGCATCGCCGCCGCGGGGGCGAGGACCTCGGGGCCGAACATGGCGACCCTGCGCAGCAGGAGCGCGCCGAGGCTCGCGCGCAGGGCGTAGACGTCGAGGACGTCCTGGGCGGTGACGACCGGGATCCTGGCCGCCCCGGTGGGCAGCAGATCGAGCAGACCTTCCTCCGCCAACGCCCGCAGGGCCGTGCGGACGGCCCGGCGCGAACAGCCGAGACCGGTGGCGAGCGGTGCCTCGCGGACGCGCTCACCGGCGACGAGCGGGCCGGCCAGCAGGGTCTCGCGCAGCCGTTCCACCAGCGGATCGGTGGTGAGCTCGGCCGCGGAAGGCCGGACTGTGCGCGCGGCGGGCGCCGGTGAGTCACTGTCACGGCCGCTGATGGGCGCGCTGTAGGAGGCACCCGGAGCGGCCGCGAGCGCGAACGGCCGCGCCGCCGGCGTCCAGGTCGTCGACCAGGTCAGCAGGGCGTCGCGCAGCCTCGATGGGCCCGGCGCGGGGGAGTGCGCGCCGGCCAGCAGCCGGTGGACCTCCTCGACCCACGCCCGCGCATCGGGGGCGTAGTGCCAGTGCGGGCCTCCCGGCGCCGAGGTGCCGCAGACGAGCAGGCGCACCTTCGGGCCGGTCGCGACCCCGTCCAGGAACGACGGCGGTGGCGCGGTACCTCTGAGCCTGGCGAACGCGCAGGCGACGGCCAGGACGTGCGCGGGCTCGTCGTCGTGACCGAAGAGCCGGGAGGTCGTGACCGGTCCGGTGCCGGTGGTCACGGCGAGCACGCACACCGGTGGCGCGACGTACAGGCCGACGACCTCCTCGACGTTGTCCGGCAACGACCACGGCCGGCGCGAACCCGGCTGCGACCGTCCGATGTGGAACGTCCGCCAGATCCTGTTGACGGTGCTCTGGCTCAGCCCGGTCTCGGCCGCGGTGGACCGGGTCGTCCAGCGCGCCTGGCCGTGCGGCGGCGGGGTGAGCGTGCGGATGAGGACGTGCGCGACCGTGTCGTCGTCGGCCGCGGGAGGGCGGCCTGCGCGGGGTTGTTCAGCGAGGCCCGCGAGCCGGTCTGCCAGGAACCGCGACCGCCACTTGCCGACCATGTCGCGGGAGACGCCCAGCAGGCGGGCGACGTCGGCGTTCGTGGGTTCGGACTCGCACGCCAGCACGATCTGCGCGCGCTGGGCCAGTGCCTGGGCGCAGGTGCGGCTGCGGGTCCACGCCCGCAGCGCGGCCCGTTCCTCGTCGGTGAGGACGACGGCGCCCTGAGGACGTCCGGCCATGGCCCGGAAGCGTAGGCGAACTTCTGACTCAGGTGAAGGTCTGGAGCTGTGACCCGTTGTCGGCCCCCGGAAGCGGCCAGATGCTTGGTCCCCATCCCCACCGACCCCTTTCCGGAGGCTGTGATGACACAGGCCGTGAACAGGCTGGACGACGCGCCTTTGTCGCGATTCCACAAGAAGCTGGCGCTGTACTCGTCCGGCGGCCCGTTCCTCGACGGGTACGTGCTGAGCGTCATCGGTGTGGCGATGGTCCAGATCACGCCGCAGCTCGGGCTGTCCGCCTCGGCGCAGGGACTCATCGGCGCGTCGTCGTTGATCGGCATCTTCTTCGGGGCGTTCGCGGGCGGCTGGCTCACGGACAGGTTCGGCCGGCAGACCCTCTACACGGTCGACCTGATCGCGATCATCGGGTGTTCCGTCGCGCAGTTCTGGGCCACGGATCCGGTGTGGCTCTTCGTGTTGAGGCTGCTGATCGGCATGGCGGTCGGCGCGGACTACCCGATCGCGACGTCGCTGCTGGCCGAGTTCACGCCGCGCAGGTACCGCGGCCCGTTGCTCGGCGGTCTGGTGGTCATGTGGTTCGTGGGTGCCGCCACGTCGTACGTCGTGGGCGAGTGGCTGCTCACGACCGGCGACGACGGCTGGCGCTGGATGCTCGCGAGCGCCGCGCTGCCCGCGACGATCATCGTGCTGCTGCGCCTCGGCACGCCGGAGTCGCCGCGCTGGCTCGCGAGCCAGGGGCGGCACGCGGAGGCGGACGCCGTGATCAAGCAGGTGTACGGGGCGGACGCGTCGATCGCCGACCTGCCGGAGGAGGAACGCGAGAACGTTGACGTCAAAGCGATCCTGAGGTCCGGCTACGGCGGGCGGATGCTCTACATCTCGGTCTTCTGGACCTGTTCGGTGATCCCGCTCTTCGCCGTCTACGCGTTCGGCCCTGCCATTCTCGGCGCGCTGAACCTCGAAGGCGGGCTCGAACACGTCGGGTCGGCGTTCATCACTGTGCTGTTCCTCGTCGGTTGCGTGCTCGCGCTGTTCGTGGTGAACCGGATGGGACGGCGGCCGCTGGTGATCCACAGCTTCGTGTGGTCCGGGCTCGCGTTGTTGTTGCTGGGCCTGTTCCCGGGCGCGCCGACCGTCGTGATCATGGCGCTCTTCGGTGCCTACGCCGTCGTCATCGGCGGCACCCAGATCCTGCAGTGGATCTACCCCAACGAGCTGTTCCCGACCGAGGTGCGCGGGTCGGCGGTCGGCCTCGCGTCCTCCGCGAGCCGGATCGGCGCCGCCGTCGGCACCTACCTCGTCCCGCTCGCGCTGGCCGGCTGGGGCGTCGGCGGCACCATGCTCGCCGCCGCCGCGATCAGCCTCGCAGGCGCGGTCGTCTCGGTGCTCTGGGCACCGGAGACCCGCGGCCTGGCCCTGCACGAATCCGCATCTCTGAAGGAGAACCGATGAAGGACGTGGTGATCGTCGGCGGTGGCATCGCGGGGCTGGCCTCCGCGTGGCGGCTGCGGCACTGGGACACCGTGGTGCTGGAGTCCGAGGGGCGGGTCGGCGGCCGGATCCGTTCGGAACGCCGTGGCCGGCACTGGATGAACTGGGGAGGGCACGTCTACGCGGGCGGTGACTCCGCGACGTCGTGGCTGCTCGGCTCCACCGGGGTCGACTCGACGCCGGTCACGGGTTCGCTCGCCGGGCTCGCGATGAACGGCAAGCTGCTGCTGCGAGGCCGCGTGGAGTCGTATCCGTTCCGCATCCCGATGTCCCGCGAGTCCCGCGTTGGCATGCTGACGGCGGGCGCCAAGGTCGCGCTGGCCGTGGCGAAGTACTCGCGGATCGTGCGGCGCAGGCCCGGCGAGGACCCCGCGACCCGGCAGCAGCGGATCTACGACTTCATGAACGACCGCTCGTTCGCCGACTTCGTGGGCGACCTGCCCGAGGACGCCGAGGCGTTGTTCAAGCCGACCGTGACGCGGTCGTCCGCCGACATGGACCAGATGTCGGCGGGCGCGGGCGTCGGTTACTTCGGCCTGGTGTGGAACATCGGTGGCGGCCTCTCGCAGAGCATCGTCGGCGGACCGTCCACTTTGACCGGTGCGATCGCGGCCGCGCTGGGCGACCGCGTGCAGCTCGGCGCCGTGGTGTCCGAGGTGGTGCGGAAGCGCGGGTCCGTCGTCGTGCGGTACCGGCAGCACGGCGTGGACCACGAGGTCGAGGCCCGGTGCGTGGTGCTGGCCACGCCCGCGACCGTGAGCCACCGCGTCGCGGTCGACCTGGACCGCGACGTCCGCGAGGCGTTGTCGAAGATCGTCTACGGCCCGTACGTGAGCGCCGCGTTCCTGACGAACGAGACCGGCCGCCAGGTCTGGGACGACGCCTACGCGATCGCGACGCCGAAGCGGTCGTTCAACGTCCTGCTGAACCTGTCGAACATCGCCCGCGGCCTGGAGTCCGCGCGCTCGCCGGGCAGCAGCATCATGACGTTCTCCCCCGGCTCCCTCGCCCGCGATCTCCTCGACCGCGATGACGACGACATCCGCGACACCTACCTGGCAGACCTGGACGCCGTCCTCCCCGGATTCTCCGACCACCTGGTCGAGGCAGAGGTGCAGCGCTGGCCGACCGGCGCCCCGTACTGCTTCCCCGGCCGCGCCAAGCTCCAGCCGACCCTGACCCGCCCCACCGGCCGCGTCCTGCTGGCGGGCGACTACCTCGGCACCCTCTACACCGAGACCGCCATCCAGACCGGCCTCTCCGCGGCCCAGCAGGCCCAGAGCCTGCTCGCCACCGACCACCAGACCCGCAACCTGATCACCACCTGAGGAGGAGGACCATGCTCAGCGGAGTGCTGACCGCCCTCGCCACACCGTTCACAGTGGACGGTTCACTGGATGAGAAGACCTTGCGGCGCCTGGTGGACCGCAGCATCGAAGGAGGAGTCGACGGCGTCGTCGCCTGCGGCTCCACCGGCGAGTTCGCCGCGATGACCGGAGCCGAACGCCGCCACGTCGTGGAGACCGTCCTGGACCAGACCGCCGGCCGGGTGCCGGTCATCGCCCAGACCGGCGCCGTCAGCACGAGGGAGGCCGTAGCCCTGTCCCGCCACGCCGAGGCCGCCGGCGCAACGGTGCTGATGGTCGTGACCCCGTACTACGAACCGCTCACCCTCGACGAGACCCTGCGCTACCTCCGCACCGTCGCCGACGCCGTGACCATCCCGATCATGCTCTACAACCTGCCGTCCGCCACCGGAGTGAACCTGACCCCGGACGTGGTCGGCCGCCTGGCCCGAGATGTCGAGAACATCCGGTACATCAAGGACACCAGCGCCGACATGGCCCAGGCCACCCAGCTGATTCACAACCACGGCGACGTGATCTCCACCTTCGTCGGCTGGGACAGCCTGCTCCTGATGGCCCTGGCCGAAGGAGCCGCGGGCGTGATGGCCGGCACCGCGAACGTGATGCCGGCCCAACTCGTGGCGATCCACCGAGCCCTCGCCGCAGGCGACCTCCAGTCGGCCAGGAAGCAGTGGAACCACGTCTACCCGTTGATGGACGCCATCATGTCCGCGCCGTTCATCCCGGCGGTGAAGGCGGCACTGAACGCGGCGGGCCTCCCGGTCGGCGACCCCCGCGAACCGTTGCGGGGCCTCGACCAGGCCACGACCGCGAAGATCGCGGACCTGGTCGCGACGCTGGCGGGGTCAGCCGAGCACGACCCGGCGGCTAGCGGCCGACTCGACGACCGCGGGACGGGTGCGGCCTGACGCCGGTATCGCCCGGTCGCGCAACTGCCTGATCTCCTCGACCTTCTCCGGCGCGGACCGCAGCAGCGGCACGACGTTGCGGAAGCAGCTCAGGTAGTAGTCCCTGCCGACGTTCTGGTCTCCGACGCGGATGGCCTCGTGGCAGATCTCGGTCACCGCGGACTGGATGTCGGAGCCCGCGAAGCCGTCGCTGATGCCGACGAGCTCGTCGACGAGGTCCGGCTCGACCGGGGTGCGCAGGTACTTGCGCAGGTAGATCGAGATGATCTCGCGGCGTTCGTCGGGCTCCGGCAGGTCCACGAAGAACATGTCGTCGAAGCGGCCGCTGCGCAGCAGTTCCTGGGGCAGGGAGCGGACGTCGTTCGCGGTGGCCACGACGAAGACGCGCGCTCGTGACTCCTGCAGCCAGTAGAGGAACTGCCCCACCAGGCGGGTGGTGACGCCGGTCGAGTCGGTGCCGGAACCCGCGAGGCCCTTCTCGATCTCGTCTATCCACAGGACGCACGGGGCGACGGTGTCGGCGGTGGCCAGTGCCTCGCGCAGGCGCTTCTCCGACTGGCCGACGTACGCGCCCAGCACGGAGCCCATGTCCAGGCGGTAGAGGGGGAGCTGCCAGTCGGAGGCGATCGTCTTGGCGGACAGGGACTTGCCGCACCCCGGTACGCCGACCAGCAGCACGCCTCGCGGGGCGCGGATGCCCCGGTCGCGCAGGTCCATCGTGAGCAGGTCGCGTTTGCGGTCGAGCCACTGCCGCAGGCCGTTGAGTCCGCCCACCTCGTACTCGCCGGGCCGCAGCTCGACGCGTTCGATGCCGGAGAGCTCGCTGAAGATGGAGTCCTTGGCCCGGCTCAGCTGGACGAGGTCCGCCTTGGTGATCTCCTTCTTCACCACGAACGTGGCGAGGATGTTCAGCGCCTCGGTCTTGGTCACGCCGGCGAGGATGGACGCCGCCTGCTCGTAGTCCGCCGGGTTCCACTCGATGCGGATGTCGGTGGCGTACGGGCGGAGGAACTCCCTGATCGCCTGGTGCATCTCGTCGAAGTCCGGCAGGTCGAGGCGCACGGACATGCCCATGCGCTGCAACGTGCTCCAGACCGGGTCGGAGGTGATGATCACGATGCAGCCGCCGTGCTCCTCGGCGAGCGCGGCCAGGTCGGCGAACCGGCGGGCGACGTCGTTGTCGTCGGAGAGGTGCTGCACGTCCGTGAAGACGACCGTGAGGTTCGACCTCGACTGGAACCACTCGCCGGCGAGGTCGAGCGCGCCCAGCAACGACTTGTCCTCGCTGATCGCCGTTCTGGTCCGCAGGTCGCGCAGACCCTGGCTGAGCGTGTGCACCAGGACGTCGAGCTGCTTCTCGCGGGCCAGCTCGCCGAGCGCGTCCAGCACGCGGGCGCGTTCGACGGTCCGGATGGAGACGAACGGGATCCGGGCGAGCAGGTACGACTCGACGCGGGCCTTGGTCTCCGCTCCGTTGGGCATGGGGTTTCTCCGATGGTCAGATGATCACTCGCCGGCCGGTGCTCTGCCTGCCGGGCGACGGGGGAGGGGGTGGCGCGGTCGTCAGCCGGTTCTCGCGCACCACGGCCTGCAGCGCGATCGGGGCGTGCCGGACCGAGTCGTCGAGGCTCTGCTGCGAAGACCGCACGGTCTCGTTCAGGGCGTTGGTGAGCTCGTCGCGCAGCGCCGGTGGCATGGCCGGGGAGGCGCAGAACTTCCGCAACGGCGCGAGCCGGGTGCGGGCGCTCGCCAGCGTCGCCGCCAGCGCGTGCACCGGATCTCCGCTGAGGGCGCCGAGGTCGCGCTGGAACGTGTCCGCCCAGCGCCGTTGCCGTCGCGCGAACGCCTCGGCGACGTGCCGCAGCACGCGTTCCTGCACGTGCGGCCCCATCTGCTCGCCGATCGGCGCGAGGTGGCCGGACGGAAGGTCGGTGCCCTCGCCGAAGGCGTCGAGCCACGCGCGCCAGTCCGCATAGGGCCCTGGAACGTGCCGCATCGGGTTTACCTCCTGCGATGCCGGTCGAGGAACTCCGCGGGAGGCAACAGGTCCCACGCGGGCAGCTGCACCGCGATGTCCTGGTCCGCGACGCCGTGCCGGGCGACGGGAGGCTGGTGCTGGTGCTGCTGCTCCTGGCTGTGTGCCGGTCCGGGCATGATCAGGCTCCTCGCGGCTGGTCGGGTGCGATGGCGACGAAGGCGGTGGCGGTGAGCCCCTCCGCGAAGGTCCTCAGCGAGTCCGCCTTCGCGATCTCCTGCTGCCACTCGCCACGCAGGTCGACGAGTTCGGCGATCGCCCCGCGCAGCTTCACGACGGCTGCGACGCGACGCTGGTCGCCCCTGCGGCGGATCTCCGCACGGCGGGCAGGCAGCGCACGGAGGTCGAACGCGACCCACACGCCCAGTGCCGCGGCCACGAGCAGCAGGAACACCGCGAACACGCTGGCGTTGCCGACCGCCGAGAGCAATGCCACCAGCAGCGCCAGGCCACCGCAGACCGAGGCGGCCTGCGCGGCGCCGCTCATCCGCACCTCGCTGACGGCCTTCGCCGTCTCCCGGTCGATGTGCTCGGACAGCGACCTGACCAGCTGTTGTTCGTCGGTGTCGCCGTCGACCCAGCCGGTCCAGCCCTCGGCGCGCAGTTCGACGCGGGACGGCATCGCGGCGATGTTGGCGGCCTCGAGTCGCCCCGCGCCCTGCACCAGCCAGTCGCGGGCCAGCGCCAGCGTGAACCGCTGGGTGCCGGCGGAGGCTCCCGCGCGGTCGCCGTGCAGGGCGGCGTTGCTGAGCAACGTGAGGAAGTCGACCGTCTGCTCGTGCAACGGGTCTTCCGCGGCCATCTTCTTCTTGGCCAGGTCGTGGTCGCCCTGTGCGTCCACAATGGCCTGCAGCTCCGCTTCCCGCTTGCGGTAAGGGGCTTCTTCGGCGTCGAAGTCGCGCACCAGGTTGTCGAGGATGCCGTCCACGCGCTCGTGGAGGTCCCGGCTCTGCGGGACGGGCCCCTCGAACGTCGTGCGCAGCATCTCCTCCGCCGCGCCGTGCACGGTCGCGCCTTCGAGCAGGTCCTTGAGCTGTGGCCAGGTGGGGCTGAGCGCGGGCAGCAGCTCGTAGCGCGCGTCGGCGGGACGGCGCATCGTGTCGATCATCTTCGCCCAGCGTTCGACCTGTCTGTCCACGGTGTCCTGGTCCTGGCCCAGCCGTCCGTACCACTCGGACATCTGTTCCAGCAGCATCGGTTTCGCCTCGCGCCCGAACGCGCCGGTCGACACGGCGTCCAGCACGACGACGAACTCCCGCGACAGCTTCGTCGGGTCCTGCCGCGCCGCGTACTGCCGCACCCACGCGGCGGTCGCCCGGTCGCGCTGGTGCCGGCGCAGCACGAGCGCGAAGAACAGCGACGCCTTGTCGTTGTCCCTGCGCAGCGCCTCACCGATCGCCTTGGTGGCGAGCGCCGGTTCGTCCCTGATCCAGGCGGCCACCGCGATCAGCGCGGGCGCGAGCCAGTATCCCGGCGTGCGCAGCATCAGCTCCTCGGACAGGTCGCGGATGGCGCCCTGCGAGACGATGCCCGCGTCGAGCGCCTGCAACGTGCCGGTGGCGAGCTCGCGCACCTCGGCGAACTTCCCGAACTTGTCGTTCAGCTCGCCGCGCACCTCGAGGATCTGCACCTGCGCGAGCTGGAGGTTCTGCCGCAGCTCGTCGCGCCGGACGTACTCGACGAACTGCGACTTGAGGTCCAGGAGCTCCCGCTGGGTGCTGTCCTGGTTGCGTTGCATGGCCGACATGTCGTTGTGCAGGACGACCTGCTGGTTGCCGAGCGTCTCCTGGTTGCGCGACACCTGGCGCACCGCGCTGACCAGGTTGGAGATGTCGGTCGTGGACACGTTGGTCATGTTCATCGGTCACTCTCCAGCAGAACGGTCGTGCCGTCGGGGCGGACGCACATCAGTCGGTCCGGGTAGACCTCGATGGCGAGGTAGCGTTCGGACTCGGCGAGGGAGCGCGCGCGATCCATGCCGTGCGGCAACGGTTCCCCGGCGCGGTAGTGCGAGATGATCGAGCCGTCCAGCGCGAGCGTGTGCACTTCGTACGGTGTGCCGAGGTAGCAGCGTGAGACGATGCCGAGCGGCGTCGTGCAGAACTTCTCGGCGAACTCCCGGTGCACGGCGCCGACGAGCTCGTCGACGTCGGCCGTCGCGAGCTTGCCGGACCCGTCGAGCGCTTTGAGCGCTCTCAGGTACCGCGCCGACCGGCGCCCGTCGAGCACCTTGGTCCGCGTCGGCGAGGTCGCCCCCGTCCGTGCGGTCCAGGTCGCGGATTCCGACCTGTTGTTCATCAGTGGCCTCGGCACGCCACCAGCTCCCTCATGTCCATCGAGGACGTCACGCGTTCGATGCCGGTCTCATCGAACGCATCGGAAAATCCATTACGCCGTGCGAGATTTCCGTCGAACAGTCACTCGACCGGAGCAACCGTTCATCGTGAGAACACGAGCGACCACGCCACCAGCAGCGCCGCCCCCGCCCACAGCGCGACGGTCAGCACCTCGGCGCCGCGCGAGATCCGTTGGGACAGCGGCAACCTGGGGCGCCACGTCTCGCCGCCGTCCGTGATCAGCTCCCGGACCAGCACTGATCCGGATCTGTCCACCCGGCCGTACACCTCGACCCCGGTGCCCTCCAGCGGGATGCCCTGCTTGATCGAACCCCTGACGCGGCAGGCGTGTTCCGCGCCGTTCGCGTCTCTCACCCAGAGGTGGTGCACGTCGACCTCGTCCGGCGCGGGCGTCGAACGGCGCAGAACGTACGCCGCCGCCGTGACCACAACGGTGACCACAATCATCCTGGCCAGCAAGGACATTCCGCCGACCACGGCGCTGACCGCCACCTCGGCGACGGTCAGCGCGGCGCATCCCCACGCCGCGACGGCCAGGCTGGTTCTTCTCACGAAAGGTTCCTGACGGACGGCGCCGATCCGGGTGACGGTGCCGACCGCCACCCGGCCCGGCACGCGCTGATCCGTCAGATCTCCTGCTGCGGAACGATCGTCGGTCATCGTGCTCTCCTCGTCATGCGAGAAACATCGCGCGATGCGGTGGCGATTGTTTCTCTTGGATGTGGTCTCGGGAAGGACGGACCGGCATGGAAGACGCCGCGAACACCGATGTGACGAGGGAGAACGCGGGTCAGCCGCGAACTCCGCTGTGGGGCCCGGCCCCGGCAAGGAGCACGCCGCCACCGGCCGCGCCGGTCTACGAGGACCCGCCCGCGTGGGGCGCGACCGAGTACGTCGCGCCACCCGCGGCGAAGAAGTCCGTTGAGGGCAAAGCAGTCATCGCGGCCGTGGTCGTGTCCTTCGTGGCCGTCACCGCGGTGGTGGTCGTCAGTTTCATGCGCGGTGACGAGGAAACTCCGAACGGCCAGAACGTCGGCGCCGCACCAGTCCCCGTGACATCGAATAAGTTCGCGCCCGTCACCACGCCGCCGCAACAGAGGTACACGACTACTCGACCGTCCACTTCGGTGTCCAGTTCCGCGTCCAATCCCAGCGGCTACCGCGCGGTGACCGGTCCGAACGGGGTCTTCGTCTCGATCCCGCAGACCTGGACGGTCACGCCGGGCAGCCAGCCGACCAACCACCAGGCGGAGGACCCGGCCACGCCGGGCGCCGTCATCCGGTACGGCGCCAGCGCCTCGGAGGCCCGGGCGCTCTACGACGCGGTCGCCTCCAACGAGTCGGGCGTGAAGAGCGGCTACCAGCGGATCAAGTTGGCCCACGTGACGTCCAGCACGAACATCGTGGAGTGGGAGTTCCTCTACACGGCGGAAGGTGTGCAGCGGCAGGCGTTCGCGCGCTACTGGCGGCGAGCAGGCCTGGACTACATCGTCTACGCCGCTTCGAACGTCGCCGACTGGCCCCAGATGCAGCAGGTCATCCGCACCATGGTGAACACGGCTGGCCCCGTCGCCTGACCAGCCGATGTGGACGGTGTTCATCGGCCCAGCGGTGTGAACCCGGCCCAGCACTCGACCTGTTCCTCGCTGAACTCCGCCGCCGGGAGCATGGCTCGGAGCGCGTCGGGCATGTCCTCCGGCAGCACGCGATCGGGGTCGAGCATCCACAACTGGGCCTGGCGCAACGCCTCCGCCGCCGGCAGTCCGTCGTTGAGGTGGCGGTAGAACATGTACATCAGGTGCGCGGTCGAGCGCCCGGACGGCACCCACCACAACGAACCGATGACGGTGCGCGCACCGATCGCGAGGAACGTGGTCGCGAGGCTGAGCGCCTCGTCGTAGTCGACCCCGGTGACGTTCGTCGTGCAGCAGGCCAGGTTCACCAGCCCGAGTTGCAGCAGGTCGACCGGGCTGATCTCCAGCAACGTGCGCGCCGCCAGCGGCCCGGAGGCCAGGTTCACCTGTGACCGCAACGGTTCCCGCATGTCCGCCACCGCGTGGCTGGCGAGGTGCAGCAGCGGCAACGGCTTCGCGAGCAACCGCAGCACGTCGTCAGCGGTACCCGCACCGTCTTCGGCGGGCCTCCACGTCCGGGGCATCGCCGTGTGGCTGCCGAGGAAGAGCCCGCCGGGGTAGAACGAGTCGCGGATGCCGATGGCCTCGGTGGCGCCGGCGAGCAGGTCGCGTGCCGGATTGCCCACCAGCACGGGGTTTCCTTCCGCGACCTCGGCGCGGGCGACCACGTCGCAGAACATCCGGGCGGACGGCGTGTACGAGATCGTGACGTCCTGGACCAGATGACGGCCGTCCTGACCGGCCGCGTGCCACGGCACCATGCCCAGCGGGCCGACCGGCACCAGCACGATCCGGTCCGCGATCGACCTGAGCTCCAGGCCCGCGGTGTTCCACGCCCACGCGCACACCCGCCGCAGCTCTGCTTTCCACTGCTGGAGCTCAGGCCCGTTTCGTGACTCTGCTTCGTGCCAGGTCCTGTACGCCTTCTGGTACCGACCGACCGGCGAGTCCTCACCGATGTCGAGTCCGGGCAGGGGAACCGCGCGGGGTTCGCCCTCCGCCGACACGATCACGGCCGTTCCGTCATAACGCTGGTTGCCAGGAAGCAGGTAGACGAGGGCGTCAGAACCGTGGTGCCGCAACGCTTCCCTGATCTCCGGCAGCGACGGTGAGCCGATCAGAGACGGTGACTCCTGGTCCAGCACCCGCACCACCTCGCGCCGCAGCCCGCCCCAGCGGTCCTCCGCGGCGTCGGAGTCCGGTACGAGCGAGGCGTCCTTGCCCTCGGCCTCCGCCCATCTGCGCGCGAGGTCGTGGTGACCGGCGTCGACGAGCAGGCCGGTCATGGCGCGGCCGGTCCCCATCGCCTTCAGCACCAACGCCCGGCGCGCGTCCACCGCCCGCACGAGGTCCTCGACCGCGTTGTCCTCCAGGCACCACGAGATCAGCTCGTCGGCGGTCTCGGTGGCGTTGCGCGCCATCTCGACGGCGTGCGCGGCGTCCTCCTGCTGGAGCACGGTCCACGTCGCGTGTGCGAGCAGGTCGAGGCCGAATGCCCGAGATCGCGCTCGGTCGCCGGGTGCGTCGCGCCGCCGCACCAGTTTGGCGAGGTTGTGGGTCGTGGACCGGACGTCGTGCGTGTGCCGGACGGGCGCGGTGTCGAGGACGCTGGAGCACACGTCGATGGCTTCTCGCAGAACTCCGCGATCGGCGGGATCGATGTCCGACCACGCGGTGAGGGCCATCGAAAGAACCGTGCGAGGGGTGTTGACTCCTTCCTGAAGGGTGCTGCCCGGATGTTCCGCCAGTTCGGCGAGTTCCGCGCACAGTTCGCGCAAACGAGCCGTGTTCCGGGTCAGCTTGGCGTGGCTGATGTCCGCGCCGAGGGCGAGCGCGGCCGTCATCGGCCCGGTCAGCGAGGACAGGTCGATCGGCCGTGCGGGCGTTGGGGCGCGCCCGTCGCGCAGCGCTGCCATGCGGTGGAACGCTTCTGCCATGTGCTTCAACATCATCGTTCCGGGTGAGTCCGGCAGTGCCGAGATGAGCTGCCAGGCGCGTTCGACCCGGGCGATGAGCTCCTCGCCGTGACCGTTCAGCGTGACCAGCTCCAGCATGTCGAACAGGGAGGCCCAGGCCAGGGCCTCGCGCCGGTCGTCCTCGTCCCTGTCGTCCGCCATCTCCAGCAACTTCCTGGCGGCACGAACGGGGCCGATGGCCTTGACCTTGCTGCCCACGATCGAGCCGAAGAGGCCGAGGACCTGGTGCAGCGCGCTGAGCCTGCCCTGGCCGGCGGCGTGCAGCCGGTGGAGGTGAGTCAGGTCGGCGTCGCCGTCGCCGAAGGTCATCCGCTGGAGGTTGCGAACGAACTCGAGCAGCATGTCGAGGTGCCGCCGGAACTCCGCGTCCAGGTCGGGCCAGTGCTTCGAAAGCGCGAGCATCGCCTCGATGCGCTCTTGCACGCGGCGCGCTTCGGCGGGGGTTCCGCCCAGCGTCTGGGGGAACGTGACGTTCGTCTTGAACCAGCAGACCCCGATGGTGGTCGCGAGCTGGGCCGTCTCGGGTGTGACGGGCACGGCCTCCAGGTCGACCGCTTCCTCGGCCTCGCTGAGCCAGTCCAGGTAGGGCAGCGGTCCGACCCGTTGCACCGCGTGCGGACCTTCGTGCACGCCGATCAGCACCGCCAACCGTTGCCAGTGCAGGATTTGGCCGGTTTCGACGTCCGGTAGGGGTAACGCGAGTGCCTGGGTCGCGTACTTGATCGCCGCGTCCTCGTACTGCGGCTGCGGCCGGAGTTGGGTGAGACGTCGGTAGCCCTCCGACAGGAGAGTGGGGGCCAGGTACGACCACTTGTCCACCGGTTGCTGTCGCTCGACGTACCGCTCGAACCAGGGCAGCGCTTCGAGGAAGTGGTCCGGGTCGTCGCTCTCCTCGGCCCGCCGGTACAGGGCGAAGCCGTACGCGTCCCATTCGTCGGGGAACTCCTCCGCGCAGGCGGCGTAATGGCGGATGGCGCGCTCGTTCGCCTCGCTGTCGTCGCTGCTGTGGCCCGCCTCGATCAGGTGCACAGCCAGTCGGTGGAGTCCGGGTTCGTCTTCGCCGGGGACCTGGACGACCTCCTCGATCGCCGCGATCGCGAGCCCGTACGGGACTCGCTCGGGGGCACGCCAGTGCAGCTGCATGCTCAGTTCGGCGAACCCGACGAGGTGGTCGACGCGGAGCAGGAACTCCTGAGGCAGCTGGAAGATCGTGTCCGCGAAGAGCTTCACGCTCTCGTGCAGGTCGGTGTCGTCGCCGGACTCAGCGGCGCTCCACCGCAGACCGAGTGCGGCGGCCCTGCAGGAGTCGGCGATCACCCGGTAGACGGGCGTGACCAGACGAGCGGACAGGTGGCCGATCTCCTCCGGCGTGGCCGCCATCGCGTCGCGCACCTGGTTCTCCGTCACGATCTCGTCGACCGCGGCGTCGAGGAACCACTGCGTGCGCCTGGCGTGGAAGCCGACGAGGTCGAACGCGGCGTACTCGGCCATCTCGTCGTCCTCGTACGACGAGTCGGCGGAGGCGCGGGCACACCGCACCACCTCCTCCCAGTCCGCGAGGGAGTCGTCGCGTTCGGCTAGCTCGGCGTGCGCTCGTGCCAGGCTCATCCACCACATGCCCCGCTGGTTCTTCTGGGCGGAGCCGTGGTCGAGGCCGTGCCGCAAGAGGTCCATGTGCACGCGCAGCTCTTCGAGGAATTCCGGTGCGTCGGTGTGGAGGCCGAACGCGGCGAGGTGTGCGGTGGCCGCGGCGGACTCGGGCCGCACCCGTGCAGGGTCCTCCTGCAACGTCTGCCAGAGCCGGCGTGCCTCGTGCCGGGCGGCCTCGATGGCCTGGTCCTGGTCGGTCATCGTTCTCGTTCCGGTTCGGCGGGCGGTGGGTGCTGTCTTCATCGGTCCTTGCGCCGCAGGCATTTCACGCCCGGACGGGTGAGATCGCGGAGGTGTCGCAGCACGAGGTCCTGCTGCGGTCCGTCGGTGAGCAACAGCCGTGCACGGGCGTGGGGGAGGAGGCCGCGGTCGCGCAGCCGGGTGATCGCGGAGGCGAGCGCGGCGCGTTCGTCGGACCGACCGGACACCGAGGCCACCACCGCGGCGAGCACCTCGTCGTCGGGATCGGGCTCGAGATCCGGTGCGGCGATCCCGGCGTGCTGGTCGTCCACCGCGACGTCGGCAGGGTGGGGACGCCTGCCGAGCGGGCGGTCGAGATAGGCGTCCCACCACGTGACGAGCTCGGGCTCGGCGGACGTGCCGACGTTGACCCTGGGGCCGGACCGGCAGACCTCCTCGATCCGGGCGAGGACGGCGGGCAGCAGCGCGCGGTGCTCGCCGGGCGTGCCTCCGAACGACGCGGCGCAGCGTGCGGCGAGCCGGTCCAGCAGGCCTTCCTCGCCGAGCAACGGGCCGGACGCGCCCGCCTCGTCGGCGAGCATCACGAAGACCGCGCGGTGGAAGTCGTCGGGCAGGGCCCGGCCGTACCTGTTGGCCGCGACGGTCTCGGGCTTCACCTGCGCGCCCCGCTCACCGCGGGCTCTCCTCGTGAGATCCGCGAGCCGGTAGCGCAGGTGGGTGCGGACGGCGCCCGGCGGGTTGTGCAGCGAGTGCTCGTGGGCGGCCAGGAACTCGGCGGCGATCACGAACGCGTCCGCGACCAGGTCCCGGCACGGGCAGCGCCCGCTCAGGTGGAATCCCCCGGCGCTCGGGGCGATCGAGGTCGACCGGCCGAACCGCAGGCCGCCGACGCGCAGCTCGGTGTCGCACGGAGCGGTCTGGCCGCGGTGCAGCTGGTCACGGGCCCCGCGCAGCTCGTACCAGAACGCGAGCAGGACTTCGGGGGAGACGGTGACGGGGGTGAGTTCGAGATCGGATCGCTGCGCCTCGGCGGTCATGGCATACTTTTATATGCCAAACGGGCTCGAAGTGGAATCCCCGGAGCCGAACAGCCTCGCCGCCGGGCATGATCACGTGATCCGGTGAGGAGGGAGGGGCGATGTCGTTGCTGCCCGCGGTCGTGCCGCAGGAGCCGGCCAGGCGGTCCGAGGTCGTGCCCGCCCGGCTGGCGCGCAACCTCGCGCCGCTGTTCGGGGTGCCGGCGCCGGCCGGCCCGTTCGGCGCGACCACGTGGCTGTGCGACTTCACCAGGATCACCCTCTCCGAGATCGCGAGGGGAGCGCCGCTGCCCACCCGTGAGCAGACCCGCGCGTGGCGCGACGAGGTGCCGGACGGCGGCTGGCTCCTGCGCGGACGCGCGGTGCTGGCGGCACCCGGCACGGCGTTGCCGAACGAGATCATCAACGCCACGACCAACCGCTACGGCCCGCACACCAAGTCCGCCGTGGTGCTGACCGGGACGAACGTGCTCCTCGACGCCGTGACCACCGCGATGGGGGAGGCCTTGCCGCTGCTGCGCACCGCCGGTGGTGAACCGCTGCCGCTCGGACTGCGGATCGCGGCGTGGGCGTCGGCCGTGGTCGAGGTGTTCCGCTCGCAGCCCGCGCTGGCGATCGCGGCGGTGAAGGCGCGCCGGATCCAGCGCGAGTTCCTCGGCGGCCCGCGCGTCACCCTCCACTCCTCGGTGACCGCGAGGGCCCGGTGCGAGATCGGGCCCGAGCCCGAACCCGCGGATCCGGTCACCCATCCCCGTGACCTGATGTTCCTCGACCACACGGTGACGTACCTCGGTCTCACCGGTGGCACGCCGCGTGACCTCGCCGACGAACTCGTGGACCACCTCGTCGGCCTGGTCCTGGACGCCTGCGAACCGGAGGGTGTCGGCCACGTCTGGGCGACCGCCCGCACGGAGGACCAGGTGCTCGCCGAGGCGATGTTGCCGTCGTCGGGACTGGTGGAAGCCTTGCTGGACCACTGGTTCGCGCTGCACGGGCGGGACGGCGACACGGTGCCCCGGCTGCACCTCCCGGCGCCGCGAGGGCTGTCCGCGCTCACCCGGCGAGTGCTGGTGGTCGCGGCGCTGGGCGTCGCGCGCACCGTGCGACCACGAGTGGGCACGGACTCGGTGCCGCTCAACGACTTCCTCACGCTGCTCGACGGGATCGAGGTCCTCGCCGAGGACGAACCGGAACTGGCGGCCGTGCGCACGAGGGTCGTGCTGATCAGGCTGATGGTGTTGCGGCACAACAGGGCCAATCCGATCGGTGCGCTGGTGAACCGGCTGATCGCCGACACCGGGTCGTGCGTGGAGCTGTGCGCGGAGGGCGTGCTCGACCGCGGAGCCGTCGCCGACCTGCTCAGCGCCGTGAGCGTGGAGCTGAACGCCGTGCGGACGACGAACGCGCTCGACACCACCGACGGCCTGCCATCACCGGTCGAGCTGGGCGCGGTGGTGCACCGCTACTGGCGGGAGTTCGCCGCCGCGCTGCAGGTCGACCTCGGCGATCCCTCCCCGATCGGCCACCACCTGCACAACTTCGCCGCCTTCCTCGGCAGCCGGACCGAGCAGGCGGACCTGCTCGAAGCCGTCCGGCTGTTCCGCGACTTCGTCATTCCCGCCCGGCGCCGGCTGCACGAGCGGACCGGCGCGTTCGGGCCGCTCGGCCGCAGCCTGTACATCGCCACGGCGGCGACCTCGCGGCTCGGTGAACACGCGCGCTCGCACGGCGACGTCGTGGAGGCGGCGCGGTGGGCGCGACTGGGTTACGACTGGATCGAGCGGGTGCTCGCCGACGAGGAGTTCGCCCGACTCGCCGGTGAACAGGGCGAACACGCGGGCCTGTTCGCGTTGAGGGCCGCACCCGCGCTGTTGCTGGGGCTCGAACTCGGCGCCGCCCCCGTCACACCGGGAGAGCTCGACCGGGTGCGGGAGTGGGCCGATGTCGCATCGCGGTGGCTCGTCACGACCACGCGGGGCAGGCCGGAGTTCGCGGTGCGCCACCAGGAGGTCGAGGTCATCCGCAAGCGCCTCGCGGAACTGGAGCGCTGATCAGGGCTCCATCGCGTCCTTGACCCAGCACTCCCACGGACCTCGGTAGCGCCGCAGGTGCATGCGCGTGGCGTCCTCCGACGGGTAGTCGGCGATCGCGGTGAGCGTCGTGTAGTCCTCCACCCGGCCGCCCTCCGACCACGGCCGGTGCGGGCACACCCGCGCCGGTTCGGGTGCGTTGCGCCCGTGCGGGGTCTCGCAGCAGATGCCGGGGCGGTCCTGGTCAGCGGCTCGATGCACCTGCTGTGCGGGTGAGCGCACCACGACGGAGGCCGCCAGGTGCGCCTTGGCGGTCCACGTGTGCCCCCGCCGGCGGAACCCCGCGCGCAGCTTGCTCGCGACGAACAGCACCGCGGCGTTCCGATTTGTCCACAGTGGAGGGAGCACGGCCTGGAGCAGTGTGCCGCCGGTCAGGCCGAGCCGCAACGCGTCCGCCACCCGCGACCGCACGACGCGCACGAGCACCGGGTGGTGGGGCGCGGGTACGGCAGGGCGTTCCAGCCGCAGCCCGCGGTCGACCTGGCGCAACTGGCCGAGGCAGAGGAGCAGGTGGTCCTGCGAGTCCGGGGGGTGTGCGCCGGAGAGCCAGCGGGCGAGTGCATCCCGTTCGGCGGGCTTCGTGCCCCAGCACAGGTCGACGAGCACCCGTTCGGCGATCTCGTCGACGGCGAGCGTGAGCGTCGACGCGTCATCGCCGTCGATCCGGTCGAACGCGGAGTTGTCGTGGTCGACCGGAATCTCGTTGCCGCGCGGTCGTGGTGCCTTGGCAGCGAAGAGGTCGCTCTGGAGGTGGACGACGATCTTCTCCGCGGTGCCGCCGCCGAGGAACCTGGCCAGTGCGCCGAGCCCACGCAGCGAGTCGGCCTCCTCCCCGCGTCGTCTCGCCGTGCTCGCCTCCTGGAACGTCCGCGCGATCTCGGCCGTGTGGGAGGCGACCAGGGCATCGGTCGCGGGCGTGCCGTCGAGCTCGTCCAGCGCCGCCCGGCACCCGGCGATCAGGAAGGTGAGGTCCGAGTTGCCCATCACGGTGTACCGATCGTCCACACCGGACTGATGGCCGTGGTGCGGCCGGCGCCCGGCGAGCTCGGCGCCTTGGGCGAGCACCAAGGCCACGACGTCCGGTGCCGAGTCCGGTCCGCGCCGCGTCACCACCGCGGCGGCGACCATCGTCGTGATCAGCTCTGACACCAGGTCGGAACGTGTGCACCGCGCGAGCCGGGAGGTGGCGGCGAGCAACGGCACGAGGTCGGTTTCGCGCAGGAGCCTGGTCCGCACGGCGACGTCGAGCGGGATGTCGCCGAACGACTTCAACCGGTCGAACGTCTCGACGACGCGCAGGGGTTTCTCCTGCACGCCTTCGCATCCGCGTTTCACCGACAGCAGGGCCACGGCGAACAACGAGTGGTCCTCGACCGGCAGCACCCGGCCCGCGTGGGCGAGCCGCCGGCCCACCTGCCGGCCGCGGTCGAGCATCTCGTGCACCAGGACGTCGGCGGTGCCGTACCTGGACAGCAGCGCGGCCGTGGTGTCGGCCGGGAGGTGGTCCAGCACGAGCCAGGCCGACTCGCGCAGCTCGTCCTCGTCAACCATCGATCGGTCCTCCCGTGTGGAGCCGCAGCGCGGGATCGCCGAGCGAGGGGTCGAACGGGAGCTCGGCCACGAACCCGTTCTCCAGGTTGGGTTCCGGCTCGAACCGCACCCAGGTGCCGGTGCCGTCGTCGAGGCTCGCCCACAGCGGCGGTCGCGTGCCCGCCGGTGAAGTGACCTGCACGATCACCACCGAATCCGACGCGCCGAGCACGTGCCAGCGCACCACCTCCCGCACGCCGGCCGCCCGCGCGAGATCCGCCGGCAGCGGAATCTCCGGCCAGCCCTCGTAGGCGTCCGGCGCGTCACCGCGGACCACGGCCGTGGAGGGCACGAAGCGGTGAAAGGCGTCGAGGACGTCCAGGTCGCGCAGCCACGTCCACAGCCCGCCGGTCCACGCTCCCGACACCGGCTCGGCGTCGAGCACCTCGGCGCGGTAGGGAGCCCACGCGTCGGCGAGGCGGGCGATCGCGTCCAGCGCGAGGCGTACCTGCCGCGAGCCGGGGCCTTCGGCGACGAGACCGCCGATCACCGAGGTCAGCTGCTCGCCGAGCAGCACCCGTTCGTCGTCGCCGAGCTCCTCGCCGAGGCCGATCTCGACGAACGTGGGTGGTCCACCTGCGTCGTCGCGGACGAACGCGCACCCGAGGCCGGAACGCACCTGCCGGAACGCGGTGGGCTCGGTGGTCAGCAGCGTCACCCGCACCAGCCGGGGTGCCGCCACGAAGTCGACCCGCGCGTAGCCGTCCCACGCCGTGAGCATCCGCCGCCTCCTGTCCTCGCCGTACTTCGACGGACGACCGCTCCGCGGCCTTGTCGTCCGGACCTCGCGAACAAACGTGCGCCCCGCGCCGCCTCAGGGGTTTCCGGTGCCGGCAACCGCCGGCCGGGCCGACGGACGGGCCCGCGATCTGCTGGAAGGAGCGGGCCCGTGCGCGGTGGCGACGAGGACGACCGGAACGGTTGAGGAGAGGCCATGTCCGAGCAGGACGACCCGAAGCGTGAGCGCAGGGCGAACAGGATCCGGGTGGCGAAGGTGATCGTCGTGGTCATCCGGGTGCTCGTGGAGGCGGCGCGCTGGCTGCGGGACAACTGATCAGGTGGGCGTCCGGCACGAGCCGGGCGCCCACCCGTTCTTCGGCTTCACGCCAGGCGCCACAGGGCGCTCAGCGCGTCGACGAGCTCGGCCTGGCGGGTCTCCAGCACCGCCGGGGTCCACTCCGGCGTGTCGTGGACGCCGATGGTGAGGGCGAACGGCGGCAGCTCGTTCTTCACCTTGAAGTACTTGTTCTTCTTGACCTCGAACTCGTAGTTGCTCGCCTGGGTGTTCTTCCTGCGGTTGAGCAGCGCCAGGTTCGCCAGGCGATGCACCCAGTACGCGCGTTCGTCGTCGTTGAACCACTCCCGCCACTGGCTGTCCCTGGCGGGCGTCTGGGGGAGGACGTGCTCGACGGTGATCAGCGGGTGGTCGTAGGTGGCCTCGCCCGTCGACAGCACCGAGTCCAGGCGGAGCAGCACGTAGAGGCGGATCCGGCTGACCGTGTAGATCTCACTGTCCAGGCACTTCAACGTCTGCTCGCGCTCGACGGCGTCCAGCTGCAGCGGGGAGTCCTCCGCGTACAGGTCCTCGCCGGCCTCGATGGCTTCCAGGACGCGTCCGTAGCGGTCGATGCGCCGGGTCACCTCCACCCGCCGCAGGAACATGCTGGCGGCCAGCCGGTCGAGGTCCGCGGCGAAGCGGTGCAGCGCGGCCGTGTTGACGTCGGTGCGGCTGAAGTAGCTGATGGCGGGCGGGATCCAGTCGGTGTTGTCCAGCCTGGTCAGCCACCGCAGCAGGGCGTTGATGCCTTCGGCGCCGGCGGGTGCCTTGTAGTCGGCCCTCGTGACGATCTCGTAGGCGTCCGACAGCGGCACGAGGACGTCGTCCACGAACTCCCTGGGGTCCGGGAACTTCCGGAGAACCGTGGCGCGGAACTCCTTGAGGATCGTCTCGCGCTGCTTGGTCTTCGCGTAGACCATCCTGATGTGGGAGAACAGCTCCTTGAAGTCCTCGCGGCCCAGGTCCTCCTCCTCGGACTCCCACTTCTGCGTGTACTTCTCCTGTGCCGCCTCGGGGATCTCGCCGATGATCTCCGACTTGAGGATGTCGGCGTGGGACAGGTCCAGGCCGCGCTCGTTCAGCACGGTGAAGATCCGGTACGCGGAGTCGAAGTCCTGGGTGGAGACGACCACCAGGTAGGTCCGCTGGTGGATGAACGACGCCAGCCGGTGGCAGTCGTCCTGGGACAGGTCGGCGAGCTTGTCCAGGAACAGCAGCGTGTTGTGCACGAGGTTGCGCCGGCTGTCCGGCAACGACTCCTTCGCGAAGGAGCCCAGCTGCTCGACGCCCGCGCGTTCCTGGACGTGCTTCTCGAAGAAGTCGTGATCGCGCTCGCGCAGGGTCAGCCGCGGCTGGTTCACGGTGCCCTTCATCTTGTTGCCCTTCTGGAAGAGCGTGTCCTCGACCGACGTCGCGAACTCGTCGTCCACGTGCAACCTCAACGCGGCGAGCAACAGGGTCAGCGTGGTCAGCCGCTGCTGCCCGTCCACGACCTCGGAGAGCGCGTCACCGTCCGCCTTGACCAGCACGATGCTGCCGAGGAAGTACGGATCGGCGTCGGCGGCGGACGCGCCCGCGTTCGACGCCGACAGCAGGTCGTCGAACATCTCACCGGCCTGCTCGGTGGTCCAGGCGTACGGCCGCTGGTAGCGGGGGATGACGAAGCGGTACTCGTCGCTGAAGACGTCCCCGATCGGGCGTTCGGCTGCCTGGATCCTGGTGCTGGCCATCGACTTCCTCTGCTCGGCGCGCTGCGTCGATGGCACATCGCAGGACGGGGCCGAGACGTTTCACGTCCGGCCGCCGTCGTGCGACCAAGGTGCTGCTCCGAGAGCCGTCACCGCTCGCGTCCGCGGTGCCGCACCACCAGGAGGACGGCGCCGGCCACGAGGGCGACCACGAAGGCGATCCGCCAGAACGGTGCCGTGCTCGACGGACCCGACCCGTCCGCGTTGACCGCCGCGATCTCGAACCGCCACGGCTCCCTCGGCTGCTGGACGTGGACGCTCGGGTGCGCCTCGCAGACCATGTCCTGGGCGGTGAACGCGTGCCGCACCTCCGCGTGGACGACGATCTCCGACTTCTTGTCCCGCTTGACGCGCACGTTCGAACGCACGACGACCTTCTGGCCTTCCACCACCACCTGGTCCTCGGTCCGGGCCTGGAAGTCGCGGTGGCCGAACGCTCTCGTGATCTCCAGCCCTTCCGGCAGGGTGAGGGTGGCGCCCACCGTGTCGGGCACGTTGCTGCTGCTCTGGTACTCGCATCGGATGATCAGCTCGTCGCCCACGCGGACCCCGTCGTAGTCGATCTTGTCGATCGTGATCGGTCCCGCGTCGGCGCTCGGGCCGCGCGGCTCGGTGATGCCCGAGTCGTAGCCGGTGATCGTCTCACCGGGCCTGCTGATCCGGATGTCGCTCGTCTGGCCGGTCCGCCAGTCGAACGTCGAGGAGTACTCCGCGGTCGTGTTGGAGAAGTCCGCGAAGGACCAGGCCATCCCGTCGACGGGAGCCCGGTCCTGCGACTGCAGCTGGACGGTGCCCACAGGCAGGTCGTGCAGGCAGTAGGTGCCGTCGGCCGCTGTCGTCGTGCTGTGGTCGGGATCGCCCACGACCGAGATGCGATGTCCTTCGAGGCGGGGGTCGTCGTCGGTCAGCTTCGAGTCCCGGTCGTCGTCGCGCCACACCGTGCCGCACACCTCGGCGCCGCGGACGCCGAACTCGACGTCGCCCTCCGACTCGACGGAGGTGGGGGTGGTCGTGGCGTACGCGGTCTCCTCGTGGCTGATCTTCCAGTTCCCCTTGCGGGGCAGGCGGTACGTGCCTTCGTCGTTCGCGTTGACGACGGCGGAGTAGCCCGTGTCGTCGCGGATGGCGATCTCCGCGTTGCGGTAGCCGGGTTCGCCCTCGTCGCGGACGCCGTTGGTGTTGCGGTCCCAGAACACCGTGATGAGCCCGCCGTCGGAGGCGTGCGCGAACGGGGTGGCCGTGAGCAGGATCAGCACGGCCGTCAACAGGGCTCTCACTTCGCACTCCTCTTGCGCCACAGGACAAAACCGATCAGCAGTGCCGCAGCGGCGAGGATCAGGCCCCACCGCCACCCCGATGCCTCAGGCTCGGCGGGCAACGCGCGAACCAGGACGGAGTGCCTGTCGTTGCCCAGGTCGGCGTCCACGCCTGAGACGTGCAGCACGACCTCGCTGTGCTCGAACGGCTCCACGACCGTCGCGATCACCACGACCTCAACCTCCTGCCCCGGTGGCTGCCGATCGGGGAACTCGGCGTAGACGGCCGTGTCGTCGTTGCCGTTCGCGGCCCCGGGAACGCCGTTGACCTCGACGACCTTCATGCCGTATGGGAGGTCGAGGTACGTCTTGTAGTTGTCGTGAGCGGGAGAGCTGACCCGATAACGGCCCCGGACCGCGACCCGGTCACCGACCCGCAGGTCACGTGGTTCAGTCGAACCGTCGTCGTTCACGACCGTGATCGACAGCGCCCGCGCGTCCCTGCCCTCCGTGGAGACGAACGCCGTGTCGACGCCGGTGATCTCCGCGCCCGCCTCGACGGTCATGGTCCGCGCCCTGCCGTCCCGCACGTCGAACCTCGACGCCTGCCCCTCGTCCGGGTTCTCGGAGCGCCAGTCCGCCACGCCCCAGGCCATCCGGTCGAAAGGACTGCGGTCCTGCGACCGCAGGTCGACCTCGCCGGCGGGCACGTCGTGGAAGCAGTAACGGCCCTCGTTGTCCGCCGCCACCGTCGTGTCGTCGCGGCGGACCCCGGGGTAGTCCACGAACATCAGGTGCTCCCCGATGCCGGGTTCCCCGTCCTGGCGTTCGCCGTCGGCGTTCTCGTCCAGCCACGCCGTGCCGCAGATGGAGGCGCCCGCCACGCCGATCACGAGCCGGGTGCTGCCCTGCGCCGGGTCGACGACGCCACTCGCGGGCGTCGTGACCAGGAACCGTGAGTCGTCGAACGTCACCGTCCACCGGCCGGGCTCCAGCTCCGCCTTGCCCGTGTACGTGGTGGTCAGCCGGTAGGCGAGGTGGTCCGCCGTGGACACCTCGAACGACGCGCCGGTGAACGGTGGTTCGCCGTCCTGCCGCACGCCGTCGCGGTCGTGGTCCCAGAAGATCTCGACCTCGCCGCCGTCCTGAGCCGCCGCCGCACCCGCTGTCGCACCCGCTGTCGTCCCCATCGTCGCGGCCGCGATGAGGACCCCCGTCACCAGTCTGCGCACAGCCCCCGCCCCCAAGTCAGCCAGTCGTGCCGAAGGGGAGTGGCCGGTACGGGGCGAAGCGTTGCGCACTTCGCGGGCGGATCCTTCTGGCAGCCCTTTCCGGTGCTCGTCTTCTGGTGGCGGGACTGGCGACTGCCGGTAGTCGCGATCCTCACCGGGCCGCTGCTGGTCCCGGTCATGGCCTTCACCTACGTCGTAGCGACGCCTGGACGGGTCCGCGGCTGTGAACGTTCACAGCCGTGCTCTTCACAGCGGGCGGGAGGGGCCACTACGGTGGCCGACCATCGGCTGCCACGCCGGGTGGGGCCGCATCGGAACGGGGGTTCTGATGGGAGTGGACGAACTCGGCGACGCACTGAGGTACGGACCGTTCCACCGCGCGCTGCGGGTGGCGATCGACCGTCGTGGCCTGTCGTTGTCCCGGTTGCGCGCTCATCTCGCTCGCCTGGACCTGGCGGTCGCGGAGTCGACCCTGAGCTACTGGCAGCGGGGGATGCGCAGGCCGGAGGGGCCTCGCGCGGTGGCGTTGATCAGGGGGCTCGAGTCCGTTCTGGAGCTCGAACCCGGTTCGCTGACGACGCTGGTGGGGCCTCGGGAGCATCCCGGCCGGGTCTCGGCGACGTCGTTCACCGACCTGTCGCCGCTCGGGCCCACCACCACGGAGTTGCTCGCGGGGCTGCTCGACGATCCCGCCCGGTGCAACGCGGGTCTCGAGGTCGCGCTCGTCCAGGAACGGGTCGTGCTCGGGTCCGCCGGGCAGCAGCAGGACGTGACCACGCGGATCGTTCTGCGCGCCGGACGGCCCGGGGTGACGCGGTATCTGGGGGTGTACCACGGGGACGCCGAGATCGAGCGGGCGATCGTCTCGGCCGGGGACGGGTGCCGGGTCGGGCGGGTGCGCCGGGCGGACCGGTCGATGGTGTTCGAGCTGTTGTTCGACCGCAGTCTCGACGAGGGCGAGACCGCGGTGCTCAGCTACACCGTCAACGACCGGTCCGGCACGCCCTGTCCCGGGTACACGCGCATGTTCCGCGACGGCGCGGGGCCGTACCTGTTGCAGGTGGTCATGGCGGCGGAGGCGTTGCCGAGCAGGTGTTCGCGCGTGCTGGGCACGCGGGAGCACCAGCCGCCGGTGGAGGCCGTTGACCTGTTCTGCGACCGGGCGTTGATCGCGAGCGCGTTCTTCCCCGTCACGCACCGCGGTGTCGCGGGCATCGCTCTGGAGTGGTGCTAGGCGAAACGTTCACCGGCGGAACGCTCGGCCGCACGTGCCGGCTGTGAACGTTCGCGGGGCCGTCGCGCCGATCTTGTGCGGGTGCGGCGGCGTGGTCATCGTTCGGCTGGGTCCGGAAGTCCTCCGGAAAGCCCTTCGACGTCCACGAAAGGAGCGCCCGTGAGCTCCCTGCGTTCACGTGCTCTGGTCGCGGCCGCGGTGATGGCGGCGGGATGGCTGTTCTGGCAGCCGCTCGCCACCGCCGCGCCCGACGTCTCCGCCACCGGTCGCCTCAGCTTCACGATGCAGGCCCAGGAGCAGACCCAGTGGTGCTGGGCCGCCGCCGGCACGAGCATCGCCCGCTACCACGGCACCTCGGTGACCCAGACGCGGTTCTGCCAGCTCGCCCACGACGAGTCGGGGTCGGGCTGCCGCAACAACCAGGGCAACCTCGGCGAGGTGCGCGAGGCGTTCTCCGACCTCGGCTACTCGTCTCCCGGCAGCTACCTGTCGGGCACCCTCACGTTCGCCTCGATCCGCGGCCAGATCGACCTGCAGCAGCCGATCGAGACCCGCATCCTGTGGTCGTCGGGCGGCGGCCACATGCACGCGATCTACGGCTACGACGTGGACAGCGCGAACCGCCAGTGGGTCGACTGGGCCGACCCGTGGGGCAGCAACACCCGCTACAACCGCTCCACCTACACCGCCTACCGCTCGAACTCCTCGTTCAGCTGGACCCACACGCTGACGGGCATCAACCGATGAGGACGGCCATGATCACTCGCACCCTCACGGCCGCCGCGACGCTGTCGGCCGTAGTGCTCCTCGCCGCGAACCCGTCCGCGCTCGCCGACGAGTCGTTCTCCGCGGCCGACCTCCAGGCGGCCAAGGCCGCAGCGGCAGCTCAGTCCACTGTGGACGCAGTGGCCGACTTCCTCGGCGACCTCCCCGGCGGTCACTCGCTCGCCGCGACGACCGTCTCCGTGCGCGACGGCGTCGTCCCGGTCTACTCGCTGTCGCCGGAGTTCGTCGCGGGAAACCGGGGCGCGCAACCGGGAAAGCTCGCCTACCTGGCGGTGCCGGCCTCGTCGAGCGACGGCAGGACGGTGACGATCCAGACCGCGCGCGGCGAGGACGGCCGGTGGGCGGTGGCCAACCTGGCGTCGGGTGACCAGGAGACTCGGCTCGCGGCCAAGCTCACCACCGGCGCCACCCTGTTGCACGAACCACAGGTCAACGCCTGGTACGCCGGCAAAGGCGCGGTGCTGACGGTGCTCGAACCCGGCGGCAGCGGTCGCGCGGCAGGGGAGCGGCTGACGGTCGCCGACTACCAGCAGGCCGTGGTGAAGGCCTACGGGAACAAGCGCGGCGGATCCGACTACGCCGCGCAGGGCATGGCAGGCGGCTTCCGCCCACCGTCCGAAGAGGACGGTTCGGTGCTGCCGCTGGCCGGTCTCGCCGCCCTGGCGCTGGTGGGAACAACGGCCTTCGTGCTGCGGCGACGTCGGGCGTGGGGACGTCAGGCGCAGGTAGGTGGTGCCTCGGTGACAGGAGCTGTCACCGAGGCACCAGGGGGTCACTGCCCGAGCAGCTTGCCGGTGCCGAACTGCAGTGGCGTGGCCGGGTTCGCCGGCGCGGGCGCCGTGAACTGGTACCGGGCCCGCGCGCTGGAGTCGGCGGTGAGCAGCACCTCGCCGGTCCTGCTCAGGCCGAGAGCGGTCGGCTCGACGAACCAGGTGTTCTGCGGGACCTCGACGGGGGCCCATGGCAGGAACTCGGTGCTGCCCGGCGACTTCGACGTGGTGACCCAGGGCTTGCCGTCGGCGGGCACCGACAGCGCGATGGTGCCGTTCGCCAGCAGCTGCGCGGACACGGGTTCGTTCCAGGCGTTGCGCGTGCCGAACGTGCCGAGCGACTGCCAGTCGTCCTCGAAGCCGGTGCGGTCGGCCTTCTCCCGTCGCACGTGGACGACCCTGATGCCCTCGTCGGTGCGGCGGGCGCCGAACACCAGGAGGCGGCCGGTGCTGTCCTGCACGAGGGTCAGCTCGCCGACGACTCCGGTGGCGGTGAGCTCGCCCGCCGAGGCAGGGGCCGTTCCCGGGAGGTGGCGGAAGACGTTCGGCTCGACCTGGAAGCCGTGCGCGAGAAGCGTCGTCTCGTCGCCTCGGGTGATGGCGGTGAGGACGGAGTAGCGGGCCGCCTCGCCGAACGCGCGCCATGCCAGGAAGTCGCCGTTGGGGAGCTGTTCGCGGACGTGCAGCGTGCCGCGGTCGGCGTTGGGGGCGAACGCGATCGAGTACACGGCCAGCGTGCCGTTCGCCCGCCGCACGACGACGGGCTGACGGCCCATGCCGCCCCGCAGCGACGTGGTGGACTCGTGCGCCCCACCGCGCAGTTTCAGCAGGTCGATTCCGTTGGGGCCCTTCGCGCCGATGAGGACCGCGGAGCCGTCGGCCAGCATCGAACGGCTGGCGGCGTAGGGGCCCAACGTGGTGCGGTACCACCAGTTGCGGGCGGGGTCGTACCAGTCGCTGACGAGCGCGCTGTCCTGGTTCTGGTGGCCCACGACGTACCGGTCCCCGGTGCCGAGGTCCGCGGCCATCGGCACGTACTGGCTCACGTGGGGCTGGCCGCCGTCCGGCGCCGGGACGGGCAGGGTGATCGAGCAGTCGCTGGTGGAGGCCGTGACGTCGACGTCGGTGCCCCAGCCCAGGCCGATCACGGACCCTTCGACGCTCTGCCAGCCGGTGTCCTCGCTGAACCGGTTCCAGCGCAGCTCGCCGGTGGTGGGCAGCACGGAGTAGTAGAGGTCGCCGCCGGGCGAGAACAGCGTGCCGTGGCCCGCCCAGCCGGCCTCGGGGACGACGTCGTGCACGACGAACCGCTCCGTCGCGGCGTCGTAGCGGTAGCGGTGCAGGGCGTGGGCGGCGTCCTGCGCCTGCAGCCCGCCCCGGCCGCTCGCCGCGACCGCGTCGTACTCGCCCCAGCCGACGTCGAGCACGCGGCCGCTGCCGGGTGCCCACCCGCCGGTCTGCTCGTCGAAGCGCCACCACCGCAGCTGGTCGCCTTCGAGCGTGTAGAACGCGCCGTCGGCGTCCACCGTGATCTTGGCGCGGTTCGCCGCCTGCAGGAACTTCTGCCAGCCCCAGCCGATCGTCTGGAACTGGCCGCCGCCGGGCATGGTGTCCCAGCCGTTGCCGTTGAACCGCAGTCGCCGCAGTTCACCGCTGGTGGTGATGTTGTAGACGCGGCCGTCGGGACCGGCGAACGTCTTGCCGCCCCAGCCCCAGCCGACCTGCCGCACGCCGGCCCAGCTGAACTGGCCGGTCGCGGGCGCCGCGTGCTCGTAGAGCCACAGGTCGCCGTCGGCCTGCACGGTGAAGACCCTGGCCACCGATCCGCAGGTGGGGTCGGCGGCGGAGGCCGTGCCCGCGGTCGCGACCGACAGCGTTCCCGCGACGGCGGCCGCGGTCAGGCACAGCGATCTCAGTCTCTTGCTCACGATGGGTCCCCCATGGCGGTCGGGTTTCGTCGCGGGGGAGCATACGTCCCGACACAGACAAATCCGACAGGCTGGTGACCGCCCCCACCTGTGCCTTCGCGTCCCGGCGGCCGGGTCGCGCGGATCGGGTGCGGAGACCCGCCGGCGGTCTTCCGCGGGTTTCAACCCTCGTTCTGAAGATCGTCACCTATCGAGTGATCTTGTCCGCGTCCGGGCGTGCGGATCCCGCGAGGTGTTCTTACGGTCCTGCCTGCGGCCCCCAAAGCCGCTGCACCACCAGGGCCCGCCGTGCGCTCACCTGTCCAGCGGCAGGCCCTGTCCCCATCACGGATCAAGCCCCCGTGGGACAGGCGCCGTCGCCGGCGAGAGCAGGACGGGGCCCGAAAAGGGACATGCGTCATCTCCGTGGCAACTTCACCGGTCGTGCCGTGCTCGTCGCCGTCTCAGCGACGGCGTTCATGACGACGACCGGAGCCATCGCCTCAGCGTCGGCACCGGTCGACTGGGACCGGATCGCGCAGTGCGAGAGCAGCGGCAACTGGTCGACCAACACCGGCAACGGCTACTACGGCGGACTTCAGTTCAGCCAGTCGACCTGGCAGGCGAACGGCGGCGCGGGCAGCGCTCACCAGGCGTCCCGCGAGGAGCAGATCCGGGTCGCGGAGAACGTCCTGCGGACGCAGGGCCTGGGCGCCTGGGGTGCGTGCGGGCGGCGAGGAGGCGGCGGTCAGCAGCCCGCCGCGCAGGGACAACGGCCGGTCCGGCAGGGGCAGGGCGTGACCGGGAACAAGGCCGTTTCCCGTTCGGCGCCGGTGGTGCCGGCCGCCCCGCCGTCCACCAGCAACCCGGACGGCGACTACGAGATCAAGGCCGGTGACACGCTGAGCGGCATCGCCACGGAGCTGCGCATCGAGGGTGGCTGGCAGGCGTTGGTGGCCAAGAACGCCCACCACCTCACCAACCCGGACCTGATCAAGCCGGGCAACAAGATCGTGACGAAGTAGTCCGAGGCCCTCTGGGGTGCGGCGCGCCGCCGCACCCCAGGGGAGCTGTCGCCCGCATCGTCGGTCGGTCTCGATCAGCCTTCGGGCTGCTGCTTCGCCCAGTCCGCGAACGACGTCATCGGGATGCCGAACCGGGCCGCGACCGCGGGGTCAGCGGAGATCTCGGTGGTGTTCATGCCCATCTGGTTGGCGAGCAGCAGCGGGAGCATGCCGCGCGCCTCGCCCTGCTCGACCGTGACGTGCTCGACGTGCGCGGGCGCGCCGGCGGCGGTCAGCGCGCCGGCCATCTCCCGCAACGACAGGAGCTCGCCGGCCAGTTCGATCGCGTGGCCGTGGAAGCGCGCGGGGGCGGCGAACGCGGCCGCGGCGGCGGTGCCGATGTCGTCCGGGACGATCACCGCGATGGGCTTGTCCGGGTCGAGTGCGGTCACGATCGCCTCGCCGGTCATGTTCTCGAACCAGATGGACGGCCGGCGCAGGTTGGTCGCGAAGAACGCGGGCCGCAGCTCGGTCCACGCCTCGAACCCGCTGTCGGGCAACGCCTGCCCGACCACCGCCTTGCTCAACCAGTAGTGCGGGTCGCCCCGGTGCGCGGCCTCGCCCAGCGCGGCGTCCCGCAGGTAGTCGCCGACACCGGACACCGACGAGTGCACGAACTGCGCCACCCCCTCGCGGCGCGCGGCCTCGACCAGGTTGAGCCCCATCGCGCGCTCGGCGTTCGACCCGAAGTCCGTGAGGCTGGGCGTCTGCACCGAGAACACCGCCCTGGCACCCCGCACCGCGGCCACGAGCGAGTCCGGATCGGTCAGGTCACCGGTGGCGAGCTCGGCTCCCGCACTGGCGAGCGCCTGCGCCGCGTCCGCCTCCGGCCGTCGCACCAACGCCCGCACCGGCACCCCGTCGGCCAGGAGCCGCCGCGCGACCGCCCCGCCCTGCTGCCCGGTCGCGCCCGTCACGACCACCACGTCCGTCATCATCGGCTCCTCGCCTCTAACTGGGGTCTGCCCCCGTTTAAGGCTTGCTACGATATGGGGCCTGACCCCAGTTAGCAAGCGGGAGCGGTGGAGGAAGACGATGCGCGCCGATGCCCAGCGCAGCCGCGAGCGGATCACGCAGGCGGCTCGGACCGCGTTCGGGCGGCACGGGGTGAACGCCTCGCTGGAGGCGATCGCGAAGGACGCCGGCGTCGGCTCGGCGACCCTGCACCGGCACTTCCGCTCACGCCGCGAACTGGTCGAGGCGGTCTTCCAGGACAGCACGACCGCGGTCGCCGCCGCGGCCGCCGACCTGGCCACCGCCCAGCCGCCGGGGCCGGCGCTGTTCCACTGGCTGCAGGCCGTCCTGCGCTACACGATGGCCAACCGGGGCCTCGCCATCACGCTCGTCCCGCCCGACGACGTGGCCTACGAGGGCTACTGCGGCCACGACGCCCTGGAAGCGGCCGCCGAACCTCTGCTCGAGGCGGCCAAGTCGGCCGATCAGGTGCGCGCGGACGTCACGACCGCGGACGTGCTGTCCCTCGTGAACGCCGTCTCCCTGCTGGCAGAGCGCGATCCGGGCGCCGACGCCGAACGCCTCCTGGGCCTGGCGATCACCGGCATCGCCCCGAGCTCGTGCGAGGCGCCCGAGCCGTCCTAGCCGTGGGACGCGGTGACCACGATCTTGCCGATGCGCCCGCTCGCCTCCAGGTACCGGTGGGCGTCGGCGATGTCGGCCAGGTCGAACGTCCGGTCCACGACCGGCGTGAACGAGCCGACGGCCAGTCCCGCGTTGATGAACGCCACCGCACGGCGCAGGCGTTCGGGATCCCTGCTGATCGAATGCATCGAGTACGCGCGGCTGGTGAGCTGCGGGTAGCTGCTCGCGTTCGGCAGGGGAGTGGGCCGCGGGTCGAGCGTGCCGTACACCACCAGGTGGCCGCCCGGCGCGACGGCCCGCGCGATCGTTTCCACGCCGGGACCCGCGACCGGGTCGAACGCCAGCCGCACGCCTTCGCCGCCGGTGACCTCCTCGACGCGGGCGGGCAGGTCCTCCTCGCCGGTGACGATCACGTGCGCGGCACCCGCGTCGAGGAGCCGCTGCCGTTTCGAGGCGTCACGGGTGGTGGCGATCGGTATCGCGCCGATGTGGCGGGCGATCTGGACGGCCGCCTGGCCCACGCTGCTGGCGGCGGCGGTGATCAGCACGTGGTCGCCGGGGCGGACCTCGCCGGACTCGAACAACGGCCCGTACGCCGTGATGTAGGCCATCCACACGGCGGCGGCCTGGACCGCGTCCGTGTCCGCCGGGCGGGGGACGACGGCGTGGGCGGGCACGATCACGCGGTCGCCGTACGTGCCGTAGCTGGTCAGGGAGAACGCCGGCACCACCGCTACCGGGTCGCTTCTCTGCAGGTGTGATACGCCCTCGCCGGTCGCCTCGACCACGCCCGCTGCCTCGTAGCCGAGCGTGGCGGGGAACGTCGGGCGCTCGAAGTAGGTGCCCTCGCGGAACAGGACGTCGGCGCGGTTCAGGCCGATCGCGTCGACGCGGATCCGCACCTCGCCCGCGGCGGGCTCGCCGACCTCGACGTCGTGCAGCGTCAGGACCTCGGGTCCGCCGAGCCGGTCGAACCGCACCTGCCTGGCCATGGGAAGCCGTCCTCGGGGGTCGGGAAGCTGTGCCGCCCACCTTGCCCCAAAGTTTGACAGGCGTCAAACTTTGACCGCTATCAAAGCTGGATCGCGATCGAAGCTTGGCTCCCGTTGAAGCTTGACCGTGATCGAAGCTGGGCGGCGATCGAAGTTTGACTGCCGTCGAAGCTTGACCGTGATTGAATCTGAGGCGGCGATCGAAGCTTGATTGCCGTCGAACCTTGATCGCCGCCGAAGCTTGACTGCTGTCGAACTTTGACCGCTGTCGAGATTCGGTCACCGTCGAACCTCGGCCGTCGTCGAACCTCAGTGGCCGTAGAACTTTGGCCGTTATCGAACTTCGGCCGCCGCGGCGGCCACCACGGCGTGCAGGAGGCCGGGGAACCGGGCCTCCATCTCGACGGCGCGCAACGAGTTCAGCTTGGTCGTGCCCTGGTAGTACTGCCAGATCACGCCCGCCTCGCGCAGGACGGCGAAGTGGTGGGTGAGCGTCGAGTCCGATACGGGCGTGGTGAACGTGCCGCAGCCCTTGTCGCCGTCCGCCTCCGCCAGTTGGCACACGACAGTGCGACGGATCGGGTCCGCCAACGCCTCCAGGACCTGCTGCAACGTGACCTCGGAGAGGTCCGGGTGCTCCACGGTCCGCGGGGTGGTGCGGGGACGTGCCACGGTGACTCCTCACGGCTTCGGCGACTCTGGCGACACGACGTCGACGGCTCGTGCCGCGCGACTTCGGCGGCTCCTGCCGCGCGACCTCGACCGCTCGTGCCGCACGACTTCACCGACTCGTGCGCCACGACTTCGGCCGCTCTCATGGTACGACCGGCGTCGAACCTTGAGGGGCGGCCCGGCGCCGGTAGCCTTCCGGCCATGAGCAGAAAACTGCTGGTCGGGCTCGGGATCGTGCTGCTGCTGGTCGGCGGGGTGTGGACCGCGCAGGGGCTGGGTTACCTCGAGGGCAGCTTCATGACGGGGCAGCAGCTGTGGACGACGATCGGGCTGCTGTGCGCGAGCGCTGGCGTCATGATGTTGATTCCGTGGCCCAAGAAGAAGTGACTGAGCGTGCGCCATCAATCACGGACCGGGCAATTCTGTGAATGATAACGACAAACTGTGAATGAACGACATCGTCTTTGACTCGTAGTTAGTCGAAGAACGGAACGGCCGTTTGTGTCACGGATTGTCCGACGCCGGGGGACCGCCATTGCCCAGCACAGCTGACTCCACCGCCGACTCCGCTGCCCACCAGGCGGCCGGGGGTGCCGTCCGCCGTTTCTGGTGGCGCGCCGGCCAGCCCGCACGGCTCGCGATCGGGTGTCTTGGTGTCGTCGCCGCGCTCGCCGTCACCGGCGCGGTCGCGTTCAGCGGGGACGACCTCTCGCGGCACCGCGGGAGCGACGGGCTCGAAGCGAGCGGGTTTCGGGGTGACTCCCTGCGGGTGACCGTTCGCAGTGTCACCGAGGTGGATCTCTTCGAAGGCGCGGATCCCGTCACCGGGCGCGTGGTGCTCGCCCAGGTCGCCGGGGTGCGGCCGATGTCGGGCTGCTGGGTGGCCGAGTCGCGTGGTGCCGCCCAGGACTTGTTGCTCGGCAAGGACGTGCGTCTCGTCGTGAAGAGGGACGACACGTCCGGGGGTGACCGGATCCTGGTCGACGTCGAGTTGCCGGACGGCGCGGACTACGCGCGGACGGTGGTCAGCGGCGGTGCGGTGCAGGCTGACCTGGCGGCGCGCGGTGAGCTGGCGTCCGACGAGTCCGGCGCCCGGCTGGGGCGCCTCGGCCTGTGGGCTGCGGCCTGTGCTCCCGGCGCGAACACGACACCTGTCTCCCTCCCGCCGACGTCGTCGTCCGTGCCGAGTCCAACTACTACGACAGCGCCCACGGCGACAACGGGGACCACGTTGCCGGAGCCACCTCCTCCGCCGAAGCCCAAGCCCACCACCACCGAGCCGGGGCCGCCGGACGAGGAGTGGGACGACGCCAGGCTGGGCAAGCTCTGCCTCTTCGAGGGCGCGCGCCGGACCACCAAGGACGGCTACGAGATCGTCTGCTCCCGCAACGGCAAGAACCAGCTGAGGTGGCGCCGTGCCGACTGAGGACGAGGTCGACCTGTTCAGCAAGGCCGCACCCGCCACCGAACCCGGGCCCCGGCTCGCGGACGGCCGGACCCCGCGCGGCCTGACGCCCGGTGGCTGGGTCCGCACGACGGGCTGGCTCCAGGTCGGCCACCACCCCGTCAGCTCGGCACTCCTCGCCGCGGTGGCGGGGCTGCTGGCGGCCGTCGTGCTCGCGGCCGCGCTGGTGCGCGCCCAGCCCGTCGCCGCCGGGGTCCTCGTCCTCGTCACGCCGGTGGTGTGCGGCGGCGCGTGGTGGCTGTTCACCACCCGGCTGAAGCCCGCGTCGCCGGCGCGCAACGTCGGGACCTCCCCGGCGAACGAGCTGGCGGCGGGCGAGCACGTCCGGCTGTACGGCTCGATCGGGCCGGTCGGTCAGGTGGCGGCGGTGACGGTCGGCGAGGACGTCGAGGTGGACTTCCACGGCGGAGCCCGCCAGACGTGGCCCGCCGACCGGACCGTGCACCTCGTGCGCCTCCTCGCCTGACAGGAGCTCGAAACGCGGCGGCCCGGGCTCAGCCGTCCACCACCATGACGTCGTCGAAGCCGCCGCCCTCCCGCCAGTCCCTGAGCAGGGCGTGGAACGCGCTGGCCCCGCCGCCGTAACCGTGGCGCGGCCGGGGTTTCCCCTCGTTGTTGTAGTAGCCGGGCGTGCAGTCGAGGTGGAACCGGTAGAGCTCCTCCGCGTTCTGGCCGAGGGCCGACACCCAGGCGTCCACGGCGGGAGCGCTCGGCTCGACCCACCGCGCGCCGCGCTTGCCCGCCTCCGCGACGACGGCCGCGATGTGGCCCGCCTGCTCGTCCAGGACGTGCGTGAAGTTCACCGACGCGGCGTTCTGCAGCGCGCCCATCGTGAACAGGTTCGGGAATCCGTCGCTGTAGAAGCCGTGCAACGTCCGCGGGCCGCGACTCCAGTGCTGCAACAGCTGCGTGCCGTCACGGCCGTGCACCGGCAGCCGCCCGGTCACCAGGTCCGACATGCCCACCTGGAAACCGGTCGCGAAGATGACGCAGTCCACTTCGTACTCGCGGCCGCCGGCCACGATCGCGTTGCGGGTGAGGCGTTCGACGCCGCCGTGGTCGGCGGTGTCGACCAGGGTGACGTTGGGGCGGTTGAACGTCTGGAGGTACTCGTCGCTGAACGTCGGCCGCTTGCAGGCGTAGCGGTACCAGGGTTTGAGCAGCTCGGCCGTCGCCGGGTCCCGCACGACGCCGTCGACGCGGGCGCGGATATCGTTCATCTTGCGGAAGTCGAGGAGCTCCTCCACGCGCTCGCGTTCCTCCGGCGTCAGCGACTCGTGCGCCTGGCCCTGGGTCATCTTCCGCAGCAGCCGGGCGCTCTCCGTCCACGCGTCCCGCACGTGGTCCTCGGTGGCCTCGCCGCCGCTCAGGATGTCGAGGAAGTTCTCCATCCGCAGCCGTTGCCAGCCCGGCGCGAGCGACGAGGCCCAGTCCGCCTCGGTCGGGCGGTTGCCGCGGTAGTCCACAGTGGACGGAGTGCGCTGGAGGACGTACAACCGTTCGGCGTCGCGGCCCAGGTGCGGCACGACCTGGATCGCGGTCGCGCCGGTGCCGATCAGGGCGACCCGCTTGTCCGCGAGGCCGGTGAGGTTCCCGGTCGCGTCGCCGCCGGTGTAGCCGTAGTCCCAGCGGCTGGTGTGGAAGGTGTGGCCCGCGAACGTCTCGATGCCGGGGATGCCCGGCAGCTTGGGGCGGTCCAGGGTGCCGTTGGACATCACCACGTACCGCGCCCGCATCCGGTCGCCGCGGTCGGTGGACACGAGCCACCGCGCCGCGTCCTCGTCCCACCGCAGTTCCGTGACGGCCGTCTGGAAGCACGCGTCGCGGTAGAGGTCGAAGTGCTCGCCGACGGCCCGCGCGTGCTCGCGGATCTCCTCGCCGGGCGAGTACTTCCACTTCGGGACGTAGCCGAGCTCGTCGAGCAACGGCAGGTAGACGTAGGACTCGATGTCGCAGTGGATGCCGGGGTAGCGGTTCCAGTACCAGGTGCCGCCGAAGTCGCCGCCTTTCTCGACCACCCGGATCGAGCCGACCCCCGCCTGACGGAGCCGTGCCCCGGCGAGCAGCCCGCCGAGTCCGCCGCCGATGACGACGACCTCCACCTCGTCCCGCAGGGGAGCGCGGGTGAGGTGCGGATCGGCGTGCGGGTCGTCGGCGTAGTAGCCGAACTCGCCGGAGGTGTCGCGGTACTGGGCGGAGCCGTCGGGGCGGAGGCGGCGTTCCCGCTCGGCCCGGTACTTGGCGCGCAACGCGTTCGGGTCGAAGCCGAGATCGTCGGAGACGGGCAGCACGGGAAAGCCTTTCGTTCTAGGGGTTTTCAGACCGCGGACCAGCCGTTGTCGACCGGGAGGACGACGCCGGTGATGTTGGACGCGGCACCGGAGGCCAGGAAGACGATCGCGGCGGCCTGTTCCTCCGCCTGCGCGACGCGGCCGGCGTTGGGCAGGTACCGGCCGACGACCCTTGGTCCGTGCCCGGCGGGATCGGGGGAGGTGGAGATGCCCGTCGCCGTGCCGCCGGGCGCGATCGCGTTGGCCCGCACGCCCGAGTCCCGGTACATGACCGCGACCGAGCGCATCAGCCCGACCAGGCCCGACTTCGACGCGGTGTAGGCGAGTCCGGCGGCACTGCCGCGCAGGGCGGCCTCCGACGCGGTGTAGACGATGGCGCCGCCGCCCGCGAGCAGGTGCGGCAACGCGACGCGGGTCAGCCGGAACGGCGCGGTCAGGTTGACGGCGAGGAGCCGCTCCCACTCCGCGTCGGAGACGTCGGCCGCGGCCGTCATCGAGTCCATCACGCCGGCGTTGCACACCAGCACGTCCAGGCCGCCGAACGTACTCACCGCCGTCGTGACCACCTCGTCGGCCACGGAGGGCTCGGTCAGGTCGCCCGCGACGGCCACCGCGGTGCCGCCGGACGCCGTGATCTCCTCCGCCACGGCCCTGGCGGCGTCGCCGTTGACGTCGGCCACCACCACCTTCGCGCCCAGCCCGGCGAACTGGCGGGCCGCCGCCCGTCCGATGCCCGATCCGGCGCCCGTCACGACGACGCTCCGGCCGTCGAGGTCACTGTTCGTGGTCATGGGCTCACCGTACCGACTTAATGGCACACTGCGCCACTATGTCGCGTGCAGACAAAAAGTAGGATGTGCACCACACAGGACGGAGGTGGCATGACCGGCCATCAGCAGACCCGCGCCGCCGAACGGACCGGACGCCCGCCGCTGACCGAGCGGCGCAAGGCCGAGACCAGGCTGGAGGTCGCGCGCGCGGCCGTCCGCCTCTTCCTGGCCAAGGGGGTCGCGGACACCTCCGTCGAGGAGATCGCGGCGCTGGCGGGCATCTCCGCGCGCACGCTGTGGCGCTACTTCCCGAGCAAGGAGAGCTGCGTCATGCCGCTGCTGGCCGGCGGGATCGAGCAGACGGCGGCGCGGCTGCGGACGTGGCGCGCGGAGCAGGGCGTGTCCGAACTGGTCAGCACGCTCGCGTCCGGCAACGCCGAGACGCAGGAGGCCGCGGCCGAGATGCTGAACCTCGTCCGGCTGACCCGCACCGACCCCGGCCTGCGGGCGGTGTGGCTCGAGGCGCACCGGGAGGCCGAACCCGCCTTCGCCGAGGCGCTCGCCCACCGCGCGGGGCTGGCCGAGCCCGACCTCGCCACCGCGATCCAGGCCGCGATGATCAACGGGGCGCTGCGGGTGGCCGTGGAGCACCACGCGTTCAACGCGGAAACGCCGGCCTCCCTCGCCGCGGCGACCGCGGAGGCGCTGACGATCGCCGCGCGGGGGCTGCCGGCGTAGGACCGACTGTCCACAGTGTCCTGATCTGCGGTGATCGGGTCACGTCGGCTCGAATGTCTTACGCACGGTGACGGTTGTTCGCCCCATTTCCGCGTCTTTGGCCGCGATCATCCGAATAGTGCCCGACGTCAACCGTGAAGAGCGCTGAACCATTTCACGCCAATGGCGGGCGAGTGGGCGTGACGAGCTTCCATACGTTGAACGGCGGAACCCCCAGGTTCCATTCTTCGCACCCTGCAAGCGAGGAGAACCCCATGTTCAGGAAAGTCGTCCTGGCCGTCGCGCTCGCCGCGGCCACGACCGTCGTCGCACCCCTGACCGGCCAGGCGTCGGCCGCGGAAGGACCGATCAACGCGGCAGCGGTCACCGTCTACTACGACACCACCAGCGCCCCCACGTTCGCGAGCGCCATCCGGCAAGGCGCGGCGAACTGGAACGCGCGCGTGAGCAACGTGAAGCTGGTCGAGAACCGCAGCGCGGCCACCCTGCGCTACCGGGAGGGCAACGACCCGCGCGGCTCGTACGCCTCCACCAACGGCCACGGCAGCGGCACCATCTTCATCGACTACACGCAGGCCCGGCAGTACTACGTCACCCGCATCACCGCGCACGAGACCGGGCACGCCCTCGGCCTGCCCGACCACTACAGCGGCCCGTGCTCGGAACTGATGTCGGGCGGCGGCCCCGGCACGTCGTGCCGCGTCGCCACGCCGAACGCCGCCGAGGTGTCCAGGGTGAACTCCCTGTGGGCCAACGGGTTCTTCGGCACCTACGAGTGGAAGACCATCTACGAGCAGGTCCCCGTCCACTCCTGATCGCGCACGGCCGTGGGGCCTGGGTCCTCAGTGGACTCAGGCCTCCACGCGCGTCGAACTTCCCTGTGCGTCAACGAACCTTCGCGCGCAGCTCGGCCAGCTTGACCAGCTGGTCGAGCTCGGCCAGCTCACCGGCGCGGTCGTGCGTCGCCGCCAGCTGAGCCAGCTCCGTGGAGGTCTGGAGCAGGTCCAGCCTCGTCTTGGCCTCGTCGAGCGCCTGCTCCGCCTCGCTCGGCGCCGCGGCCCGTTCCTTGCGGGCCGCGACGAGCGAGTCGATCAGGCCGCCCGCCGCGTCGGCCACGCCCGACACCGCCGAGGTGGACGTCACGCCGTAGGTCTTGATCGAACCGTCGGGGTGGAAGGCCAGGTCGATCTTGCGCTTGCGCCACACCTCTCCGTCGAACGAGACCTTCTCCTGCTCGCTGAACTGGTCGATCACGTCGACCGGCAGCACGAGGGCCTCGTCGAGCGTCCAGGCCTCTGCGGCGGAGCCGCGGCGGTAGATCCCCAGCGTCGCCGGCCGGGCCCGGCGGAACACGAGCGCGTCCTCGTGCTCCAGATCGCTCGGGTAGTTGCTCTCCGGGAGCGACGCGCGGTCGCTCGCCAGCACGGGCAGCAGGTTCTTCGCGATGAGGCCGCGCAGGGCCGGGTTCGCGCTCTGCTCGCGCGGGAGCGTGCCCGGCAGGGCGGACCGGTCCAGGTTCACGACCTGGTTGGCGGAGACGTCCGCGGTGAGCACCGAGGTGCCCTGGCGGGCGATCCACTCGCGGCGCACGCGGTCGAGCGCCGCGAGCTCCCGTTCGACGACCTGCAGGGCGTTGCCGATCGACACGATCTCGGCCGGTTCCGCCGCCGCGGCGAGGCTGGTCAGCAGTGCGTCGAGCCGTGCGGACAGCGCGCCGAGCAGGTCGGCGCTGCGCTCGTGCTGATCGATCCACTGGTCCGCGAGCGACTTCGGCCTGTCGGCGGCGCGGAACGTGGCCAGGGGGATCACCTTCGCCGCGAACTTGACCAGGGCCGCCACGTCCCGGCCGCTCTCCGTGCCGATCGACGAGATGACGCCGTTGTCGTCCAGGGTGACGGTCAGGGACACCGTTTCGAGCAGACTTTCTTTCACCTCCGTGCGGCACCGGGCGCCGCGGTCGGCGGCGAGAGCGGACGAGATGGTGATGACGCTGTCGCCGTCGAGCCGCTCGGTCAGCGTGATCGCGAACCTCGTGATCGGCAGGAAGTACCGCAGGGGGAAGACGCTGGTAGTCACGGCTGACCTCCGGTGCGCTGGGCGCGTGTTGTCGGGTGTCGCGCCGCGGCCGCCCGGCGTTACCCGCGAACGTCAGCCCCGCAGCCCAGGCGGCACGTACTCGAACGTCGGCCCCGCCGTCGCGGCGCCGTCCGCCAGCGGCATCATCATCAACGCCTGGGCCTGCGCCTTCACCTGGTACATCGTGCCGACCGTGGCACCGAGCTTCGCGGGCTCACCGTTGAACGCCTCCCCCAGCTGCTGGAGCAGCCGGCAGTAGGTGACGTTGAACCGCTCCTGCGCCACGCGGATCTCGCTGCCCTCCGGGTGATCGCTCGTGCGCGGGTCGGGCCGCATGGGCATGACCGCGGCGAAGTCGACCGCGATCGCGTCACCGGTCGGCCCGGACTCCGGCGTGTCGCCTGTCTGGTACCGGCGGCCGTGCTTGAGCTCCTGGAACCGGTAGAAGTGCGCGACCTCCTCCCGTTCGGGGTGGAACACGTCCCGGTCGCCGTCCCACACGTCTGTCCGCGCGGCCCCCGCGCCCTGCTCGGTGATCTCGGTCAGCGCCTCCAGTGCCGACTTCAGGTCGTGCACCGGGACGACCGCGCCACCGCCGCCCCGCAGGTGGAACTCGCCGACCTGCCGCGCCGGGTCGCCGCTGAAGACCGTCTCCTCGCCCAGCGCGTCGCACAGCCGCCGGATCCCGGCCTCGATCGCGGCGTAGAACTGCCCGATCGTCGCGTAGCCGTCCGCTTCCGGTGGCGCGCTGACCGAGGCGGGCTGCTCGATCCGCAGGAACGTCTCCAGCGCCTCCTGCCCGAACGGCGCCAGCCGCACCTGGAACGAGTTGTCGCTGTGCGGCAACGGATGCGGGTACGCCGGCAGCAACGCGGGGGAGTCGAGCACCGGCTCGCCGCCGACCGCGTTGAGCAGGTTCGCCGCCAGTGCCAGGTGCAGCATCTCCTCGGCGAGCACGCTGCCCACGACCTGAGCGGCCTCGGCGTTGCGGACCGGGTCGAGGGAGTACAGCGCGCACAGGTACGGCGGGATCGTCGAGTGCTCCAGCTCGACCGCCCACTGCAGGTGGCGGCGGAGGTCGTCGACGGACTCGATCCGCGCGGGCGGCCGGAGCTCCACCGCGACCCGGTAGGAGGCGGGTTCGGAGGTGACGTGCAGGCCGGACTCGTCGAAGAGGCGCCGCACCGACGCGCGCCACTCGGGGTTGCCGACGGCCGTGTCCAGCTCGGTGCCCGAACGCCATTCCGCGACGTGCACGAACCGCGCCTCGGGTCCGTCGGCGAGGGGCGCGTGCAGGCGGGAGCGCACGAAGCCGGGCTGGGCCGACATGATCCGCGCGTTCTCCTGGTACGCCTCGACGAAGTGCTCGGCCTCCGCGGCCGGCACGGTGTAGTTCTTGATCACGACGACCGGCTCGTTCGTGCCGGTGGCCGACTCCAGGGATTGGCTCACGCAGAGGTAGACAGGACAGCCTCCGGGCTTGTGACAGCGCCCGCCTCTACGGTGATGGCGTGGCCGACACCCGACAACGCCTGATCGACGGCGCGATCGAGACCCTCCGCACGCACGGCCTGACCGGCACGACGGCGCGCAGCATCGCGGCCACCGCGGGCGTCAACCAGGCGCTGGTCTTCTACCACTTCGGCACGGTCCACGACCTGCTCCAGGCCGCGTGCCTCGCGGCCACCGAGGCGACGGTCGCGCCGTTCGCCGAACGCCTCGACGACGTCGCGGACCTGCGGCAGCTCCTCGCGCTCGGCCGGTCCCTGCACACCGAGCAACGTGCGGAGGGCAACGTCATGGTGCTCGCCCAGCTGCTGGCGGGCGCCCAGACCAGCCCCGAGCTCGCCGAGGCCACCGCGGCCGCGCTGCGGCTGTGGATCACCCCGATCGAGCGCGCCCTGACCAGGCTGCTGGCCGGCTCGCCGCTGGCGGACCTGGTCGACACGGCGGGGCTCGCCCGCGCGGTCAGCGCCGGGTTCATCGGCCTGGAGCTGTACGAGGGCGTCGACCAGGAGGGGGCGAAGGCGGCCCTGGACGCCCTCGACCGGCTGGCCGTGCTGATCGAGGTCGTGGACGACCTCGGGCCGGTCGCCCACCGGGCACTGCGCGCCAAGCTCCGCAGGAAGACCCGCGAGTTTTGAGCATCTGCTCAAAACTTCGGCTACCCTCCAATTTGAGCGATCGCTCAACCGGGAGGGGGTCCCATGGCGCGACGACGAACGCTCTACGTGGAGACGCTGATCCGGGCCGACCTCGACGCGGTGTGGCGGCTCACCCAGGAGCCGCACCCGCACCAGCGGTGGGACCTGCGGTTCACCACGATCGACTACCTGCCGAAGGAGAGCGAGGACGCGGAGCAGCACTTCCGGTACGCGGTCCGCGTGCTGGGGCTGGAGGTCGGCGGGGTCGGCGTCAGCGTCGGTGAGCGCGTCCGGCCGGACGGCTCGCGGACGTCGGCGCTGCGGTTCAGCTCGGCGGACCCGTTGTCGCTGATCCGCGGCGGCGCGGGCTACTGGCGGTACGTGCCGACCGGCGATGGCGTCCGGTTCCTCACCGGCTACGACTACCGGCCGGGCTGGGGACGCCTGGGCGCGATCGCCGACCTCCCGTTCCGCCGGCTGATGGGCTGGGGCACGGCCTGGTCGTTCGACCGGCTCAGGCTCTGGCTCGAACGCGGCGTGCCACCGGAGGTGTCCTTCCGCCGGGCCCTGGCGGACGCCGGCACGAGACTCGCCGTCTGCGCCGCCGCCTGGGCGACCGTCCCGAAACCGCTCGCCGCCGCCGTGACCCTCGGCGCGCTGCTGGCGCCACCGCTGCCGTCCACCCCGGCCGCGAGGAGGTGCCGGCGGACGCCACCGGACCGCCGTTCGTCCACGGCCCCGCCGACCCTGTCCACTTTGGAGCACCCGTGACGTCGATCTTCCAGCGCGCCCTCGGCGACGACTTCGGCCGCCTGCACCCGCAGTTGCAACGCCGGTTCGGGTTCGGCAGTGGCGACGGCATCGCCTGCGTGGGAACGGGAATCATGGAACGGGTGTGGCACGGCCGCGGCTTCACGAGGCCGTTCCTCTGGCTCGGCGCCCAGCGGAACATCCTCCTGCCGAGCCACGGCAGCGACGTCCCGTTCACCATCCAGAACTACCCGTACCGCGACTCGCTGGGCCGCGAGACGGTCACCTTCGTGCGCACCTTCGTCTTCGACCGCCCGCGGCGCTGGGACGCCACGATGATCTACAGCCCCGAACGCGGCTGCGTCGTCGACTACCTGGGCACGCACCAGCACGTGTCCGTCGACCTGCACCTGTCCGTCGAGGACGGTGCGCTGGTGATCCGCAGCGGCGAGCAGCGCTTCCACGAGGGTCCGCTGCACTTCAGGATTCCTCCGCTGGTGACCGGTGTGGCGGAGGTCCGCGAGTCCTACGACGAGAACGCGGGCCGGTTCCGCATCGACGTCGAGGTCGTCAACCACCGCTTCGGGCCGCTGTTCGGCTACAACGGCACCTTCACCTGCACCTTTCCCGACGCCGCCGACGTGCCGCAGGCGATCAGGCCGGTCCGGGAGCAGGCCAGGGTCTAGACGCCGGCGGAATTCGGACGACGGGCGGCCGTCCGGCCTGCGAACCTGGCGCCATGACGGTGTTCGCGTGCAGGACCTGCGGGACGGCGGTGACCGAGGACCTGACCGAGGTCCCCTTTCCCGAAGAAGCGCCGGGTGACGCGGACGGCCCGCCCGTGCCGCGCCTTCCTCGTGGCACCTTCGCCGTGGACCCGGAGCCGCACGGGCCGCCGTACGTGCCGTTGCCCGGCAACCCCCAGGTCTCCGTGCCGGCAGGCCCAGGAGACACCTTCCTGGTCCACCCCGAGGACGTTCGGAACCTCCGGCGTCACTCGAACCCCAGCCGCCTGAACGGCTGCTGCGACCTGGACGGCCAGGACGGCCCCAACCTCGTGTGCCGCACCTGTGGCGCGGAGATCGCCACCGAGCAGTCCGACTGCTGGGTCACCTGGCACGACGTGCGCCTGGACCCGGCCGCGGTGACCGGGGCCGCGTGACCTGAGGACGGCAGGCACGGGTCGGGTGGTCTGAACCTTATGCCCAATTGGTATGTACCACTCGCGGTCACCCCCGTCGTACGGTCTGCGCGCAATCACCCTGCGTGCAAGGAGCGGACATGAACCGCAAGCTCATCGCCGCCGCCACAGCGGCGGTCACAGCGGCCGGGCTGACCCTCGCGGTGGCGCTGACGACCAGCGCCACAGCGGCCGGCCCCGCCGACCCTGTCCAACTCGCCGCGATGGCCCGTGACCTCGGCATCTCCTCGGACCAGGCGCGCGAACGCCTCGCCGCCGAGCAGGTCGCCGGCCAGACCGACGCGGCGCTGCGGTCGAGCCTCGGCCCCGCCTACGCCGGATCCTGGCTCGACGGCACCGGCCACACCCTCACCGTCGCGGTCACCGACGCGGCGCTGGCGGGCACCGTGCGTGCGCGCGGCGCCTCCGTCACCACGGCGAAGCACAGCGCGTCCGCGTTGGACAGCGCGAAGATCAAGCTCGACGCCAAGGCCACCGCCGCGCCCGCCGCCGTTCCCGGCTGGTACGTCGACGTGCGCGCCAACAAGGTCGTCGTGCTCGCCCGCGCCGGCGGAGAGGCGCAGGCCAGGGCGTGGGCGGCCGCCGCGGGCCTGAGCGGTGACGTCGTCGGCTTCGAGGCCAGCACCGAGAACCCGAAGCCGATGGTCGACATCGTCGGCGGGACGGCCTACGGCATCCCCGGTGGCGGCCGTTGCTCGATCGGGTTCGCCGTCGAGGGCGGCTTCGTCACCGCGGGCCACTGCGGCGCCACCGGCGGCCGCACGACCAACCCCGGCGGCACCATCCAGGGCAGCAGCTTCCCCGGCAACGACTACGCCTGGGTCCGTGCCGACGCGGGCAACACCCCGCGCGCCCTGGTCAACCGGTATCCGGGCACCGTTCCGGTCGCGGGCTCGCAGGAGGCGCCGGTCGGGTCCTCGGTCTGCCGTTCCGGCTCCACCACCGGCTGGCGCTGCGGCACGATCCAGCAGAAGAACGCCTCCGTCACCTACCCCGAGGGCACCATCACCGGCCTGACCCGCACCAACGCCTGCGCTGAGCCCGGCGACTCCGGCGGCTCGTGGCTGACCGGCGACCAGGCCCAGGGCGTCACCTCCGGCGGTTCGGGCAACTGCCAGACCGGCGGCACCATCTACTTCCAGCCGGTCACCGAGATCCTGCAGGCCTACAACCTGCGGTTGATGACCACGGCCGGACCGACCACGACCACCCCGCCGACCAGCACGACCACGACGACGCCGCCCGGCGGTGGCGGCTCGTGGGCCCCGTACACCAGCTACGGCACGGGTGCCCAGGTCACCTACGAAGGCGCGACCTACCGCGTCATCCAGCCGCACACGTCCGTGCCCGGCTGGGAGCCGCCGAACACCCCTGCCCTCTGGCAGCGGCTCTGATCGCAACGTCACCCGCCCCTCGACGGCAGCCGCCGCCGAGGGGCGCGCCGCGTTCGTGAACTGGTGGAACTTCGGGGATGCTGCGAACAGCGCGATCACCGGCTGACACAATGGACGAATGGCACTGGGTTACGTCTTCGCTGTGCTGGCCACTCTGGCGTCAGGCAGTGGGTCGATCCTGGAGTCCTTGGGCGTCCGGCGCGCCGGTGCGTACGGCGGCAGGTCTCTCGATCTCATCGCCCTGCGGCACCAGTGGCTGTACTTCCTCGGGCTCGGGGTGAACCTGCTGGGCTTCGCCTGCGCGTCCGCCGCGCTGCACCGGCTGCCGTTGTTCCTGGTGCAGTCGATGCTCGCGTTCAGCGTCGGGGTGACCGCCATGATCAGCAGCTTCCTGGGGCACCGCCTGCGCGCGGCGGGCTGGGGCGCGCTGCTCGTCGGCGCGATCGGCCTGGTGCTGCTGGGCGTGTCCGCTGAGCCCGGTCCCGCCCAGGCCCTGTCGCCGCACTGGAAGTGGATCCTCCTGGCCACGCCGATCCCGGTGGCCGCGATCGCCCTCTACGCCCGGCGCCACCAGCGCGTCTGGTCGACGGTCGCGCTGGCCTGCGGCTCCGGCGTGTCCTACAGCGTCGTCGGCATCTCGGCCCGCACGCTGCACCTCCCGGACAACGTCTGGCTGCTCGTGCTGGAACCGGCGGCCTGGTCCATCGCCCTCAACGGGCTCATCGCCGCCGTCGTGTTCGCGATGGCGTTGCAGAAGGGCGGCCCGACCGGGGTCACCGCCATCATGTTCACCACCAACACGGCGCTCTCGTCGTTCGTCGGCCTGGTCTACCTCGACGACAACGTCCGCGACGGGTACATGACCGCCGCGGCCATCGGGTTCGTCCTGGCGATCGCCGGGGCCATCGCGGTCGCCCACTACTCGGCCGACAGCCGCAAGAAGGAGCGCACGGAGGCCATGGCCGACGCGCGGGCCTGACAGGGTTTCAGACCGCGTCCTGCACGCACCGCGCGACCTGGACGCGGTTGGTGACCTCCAGCTTCGCGAACACGCTGCCGACGTGCGTCTTGACCGTCGCCAGGCCGAGGTGCAGCGACTCGGCGATCTCGGCGTTGGACAGCCCCTCGGCGACCGCGGTGGCGACCTCGCGTTCGCGGCTCGTCAGCCGGGCGAGCAACGCACGGGCGGCGCGTCGCCGGGCGTCGTCGCCCTGCCTGGTGACCACGTCGATGAGGCGGCTCGTGACGCTCGGCGAGAGCATCGGCTCGCCCATCGCGACACGGCGCACGGCGGTGACGATGTCAGCCGGCGGGGTGTCCTTCACCAGGAACCCCGCCGCGCCCTCGCGCAGCGCCGTGACGACCAGCTCGTCGGTGTCGAACGTGGTCAGAACGACGACCCTGGCCGCGGATCCCCGGTCGCGCAGGTGCCGCAGCGCGGTCAGGCCGTCCATCCTGGGCATCCGGATGTCCAGGAGGACGACGTCCGGCCGTTCGCGCACGACCACGTCGATCGCCTCCCGCCCGTCGGCCGCCTCGCCGACGACGTCGACGCCCTCGGCACCGCCCAGGATCATCAGCAGACCCGCTCGGACCAGGGGGTCGTCGTCGACGAGCACGAGCCGCACCGCGGTCAGCTCTGCCACGGCAGCCTCGCGGTCACCACGAACGACCCGTCCGGGCGCGCCCCGTGCGCGAAGGTCCCGCCCACCAGCGCGGCGCGCTCGGCGAGCCCCACCAATCCCACGCCCGGCGACGGCACCACATCGGGACCACCGCCCAGCGGGTTGCTGACCTCCACTTCGAGCACACCTCCGGCCGTGCCCGCCAGACGCACGACGACGGGCTTGCCGGGCGCGTGCCTCCTGGCGTTCGTCAGCGCCTCCTGGACGATCCGGAAAGCCGTGCGCGACAACGTCTCCGAGCACTCGAGCCCCAAGACCTCGCCGCTCTCCAGCCGCACCGCCGAGCCCGCCTCCCGCGCGTCCGCCAGCAGGGCCGGTAGCTGCGCGAGCGTCGGCTGTGGGGGTTCGGGGGAGTCGTCCGCGCTCCCGCCCGCGCGCAGGACCCCCAGCACCTCCCGCAGTTCGGCGAGCGCGAGCCGGGCGTTCTCCCCGATCGTCCGCGCCGCCTCGGTCGTCTGCGCGCGGTCGAGGTCGTCGCGGTAGGTGAGCGCCCCGGCGTGCAGCGCCACCATGGAGATCCGGTGGGCCAGCACGTCGTGCATCTCCCTGGCGATCCGGTTCCGTTCCGCGTCACGGGCGACCTGCGCGGCCAACGCCCGCTCCCGTTCCGCGGTGAGCGCACGCTCGTGCAACGAGCGAACCAGCGCACGGCGCGCGGCGACGTAACGACCGGTCAGCACGGCCGCGGCGAAGAAGACCCCGCTCAACACAACACTGCTGGCCGGCTCGAACCCGCTGGCCTCGGTGAACAGAAAACGGGGCCGGTAAAGGAACTCCGCTACGACCGAACCGGCGAGGAACACGGCGGCGGCGACCGCCACCCGGCGTCGTTCCGCGGCGATCGAGACGACGGCCAGCGCGGCCGGGCCCATGGCGGCCACCGACACCGTGCAGGCGGCGCCCGTCAGGCACGCGACGAGCAGCGGATGACGTCGCCGCAACGGGAGCACCGCGAGGGTCGCCACGCCGACCGCGAAGTCGAGCACCAGCGCCGCGCCCACGACGTCCTGCTGCGCCGGGGTCAGCGTCCCGGCCAGGACGACCGCGGTCTGGGCGCACCACGCCACCACGCCGACGCCCGCGGCGAGCAGGGAACGCCAGACGCGGGACCACACACGCAGCGGTTCCGGCATGCCCCGAAGCGTAGATGTGCCTGGCACGCCAGAGGTCAGCCCTGAGGCTCGGTCGCCTCCACCTCTGGGTGGAGGAGGACCGGCCTCGGAGGGGAGCCGCGCGAGCCACCGACAGGACACCGTTGGTGCCGTCACCACCGCTACCGGCGTTGCGCCACAAGGAGAAGAGCCGTGACCGAGCCCAAGACGCTGGCGAGAACCGCCGGCCTGCTGTACCTGCTGATCGTCGTCCTCGGCGTGTGGGCCGAACTGGTCGTGCGCGACGGCGTGCGCGTGCCCGGCGACCCCGCCACCACCGCGGCCAACATCGTCGCCCACGAGACCCTCTTCCGCTGGAGCCTGGCCGCGGACGTGCTGATGGCGGTGGTCTTCGTCCTGCTGGGACTCACCCTGCAACGCCTGCTGCACCACGTGGACGAGCGCGCCACGACGGCCCTCCTGGTGTTCGTCTCGGTGGGCGCGGGCACCATCCTGCTCAACCTCGCGTTCCAGGCGGGGGCACTGCGAGCGGCCACCGACCCCGCGCCGGCCGACGGACTGGCGTCGCTGCTGCTCGACCTGCACGGCTACGGCTACACGCTGGGCGGCGTGTTCTTCGGTCTGTGGCTGCTGCCGATGGGCTACCTCGCCCTGCGCTCCGGCCTGTTCCCGAAACCCCTGGGCGTGCTGCTCGTCGTTGGCGGGTTCGCGTGGATCGCCGACCCGGTGATCGCGTTCGCCCTGCCCGCCGCGCCCGCCTTCCTCCGGGACGTGGTGTCGGCTCCCACGTCGCTGGGTGAGTTCGGCCTGATGCTCTACCTGCTCTTCCGAGGCGTCAGGACGCCGGCCGCCGTCGCCGACTGAGCGTGCCCTGCGGAGGGCTCAGGTTCGACCGCTGCCACCGGCGAAGCGGGTGAAGTACCGCAACGCCTCGACGTCGTCCACCGCCTCCCTGCCCGCGACCTGCTCCAGCGCGGCGCCCTGGATCAGCCGCTTGACCGGCACCTCCAGCTTCTTGCCCGTGCGCGTGCGGGGGAGTGCCGGCACCTCGATCACGTCGTCGGGCACGTGTCGCGGTGAGGCCCTGGTGCGGATGGCGTCGCGGATCTCCGCGCGGACCGCGTCGGTGAGGCGGTGCCCGTCCGCCATGACCACGAACAGCGGCAACCAGTAGCCACCGTCCAGTTCGGCGCCGATCACCAGGCTGTCGCCGATGCCCGGCAGCGCGTCGACCACGGCGTAGACGTCGGCGCTGCCGAGCCGCACGCCGTGGCGGTTGAGCGTCGAGTCGGACCTGCCCGAGACGACCAGGCTGCCGCGGCTCGTGCGGGTCACCCAGTCGCCGTGCCGCCACACACCGGGGTAGACGCCGAAGTACGCCTCCCGGTAGCGCTCGCCGTCCGGGTCGTTCCAGAAGCGCAGCGGCATGGACGGCATCGGTTCGGTGACGACGAGCTCGCCGACCTCGTCCACAACGGACCGTCCGTGCTCGTCGTACGCGTCGAGCGCCACCCCGAGCAGGGGAGCGGAGATCTCGCCCGGCCAGACCGGCGTGGTGGGCGCGCCGCCCGCGAAGCCGCTCACGACGTCGGTGCCGCCGGTCGTGGAGGCGACGTGGACGTGCGGCCCGACGTGCTCGCGCACCCAGTGGTACGGGGCGGCCGGCAGTGGTGCGCCGGTGGACCCGAGGACGCGCAGGTCCGGCAGCGAGAGACCGCCGAGGTCGGCGCACGCCCCGAGGTAGCCGGGACTGACGCCGAGCACGTTCACCCGGTGCTGCGCCGCCAGCTCCCACAACCGTTGCGGCACTGGGTGGACCGGGCTGCCGTCGTAGAGCACGACCGTCGCGCCGACCAGCAGGCCGGACACCACCATGTTCCACATCATCCAGTTCGTGGTGGTGTGCCAGAGGAACCGGTCACCGGGGCCCAGGTCGAGGTGCAGGCCCAGCAGCCGGTGGTGGTCGAGGACGACGCCGCCGTGGCCGTGGACGATGCCCTTCGGCGTGCCGGTCGTGCCCGAGGAGAACAGGACCCAGAGCGGAGCGTCGAAAGGCGTCGGCTCGAAGCGCGGTGGGTGTGGCCGCGACAGGGTTTCCTGCCACGTGGCGACCGCGGTCGGAGCTTCGTCGTCGAACGGCAGGCCGAGCACCGGAACCCGCACCACCGCGCGGAGTCCGGGCAACGCCTCCACCAGGTCCGCGACCTGGGTCCGCCGGTCGTGCGCGCGGCCGTTCCACCGGTACCCGTCCGCCGCGAACAGCACCACGGGCTCAAGCTGCCCGAGCCGGGCCGCCGCGCCTTCCGCGCCGTAGTCCTGCGCGCACGCCGACCAGATCGCCCCCACCGACGCGGCCGCCAGGAACGCGACCACGGCGTGCTCGGTGTTCGGCAGGTAGCCGACGACCCGGTCGCCCGCCACGACTCCCTGACCGCGCAACCACTCCGCCAGCGCGCCGACCTGCGCGCGCAGCTCGTCCCAGCTCATCTCCGTGACGGTGCCGTCCTCGCTGACGGAGATCACGGCCGTGCCGTCGTGCCGCAGCGCGCGCTCGGCGTAGTTCAGCGACGTGCCGGGGAACCAGCGGGTGCCCGGCATCGGCGTGTCGTCGAGCACCTGCGCGCCGTCGAGCCCGAGGTCGAAGTACGAGGCCACGGCCGACCAGAACCCGGCGAGGTCGTCCACGGACCAGCGCCACAGCGATTCGTAGTCGGTGAACGACAGTCCCGTGCTCTCCGCGAACTCCGTGATGCGCGGCGTGCGCGGGTACGCGCCGGGCGTCCAGATCGGGATCATTTGCCTGGCGCGTGCGCGCCGGTCATCAGGGCCGCGAGGTCCTCGGGTTCGAGGAACGACGGCGGCGGTGGCGGTCCCCAGTTGTAGAGGCCCTGGGCGCCCTCCCAGTCGCGCGGCGTCCACAGCGCGTCGTCGACGATGCAGTCGATGTCGGAGTAGTACTCGGAGAAGTTGCCGGCCGGGTCCTTGAGGTACCAGAAGAAGTTCGAGCCGATGTGGTGGCGGCCGAGGCCCCAGGTGTGCCGCTCGGGGTCCTTCGCCAGCATGGCCGTGGCGCCGCGACCGATCTCGTCGACGTCGTCGACCTGCCACGAGCTGTGGTGCAGGAACGCCACGGGTGCCTGCTGCACCAGCACGTTGTGGTGGTCGGTCGAGCAGCGCATGAACGCGGCGAGCCCCTTGACGGTGTCGCTCACCCTGAACCCGATGCCCTGCTGGAAGAACCGCTGCGAGGCCTCCTGGTCGGTGGAGCCCAGCACGACGTGACCCAGCTTGCGCGGCCGCACGGGGCCTTCGCGCAGGATGCCCGCGGCGCGTTCGCCGGTGCGCAGGATCGAGCCCGGCGCGTTGTACACCGGCGCCGGGACGGGCGTCTGCCGCAGCCGGGGCGCGATCTCGACGCGGACGAGCACCTCGGTGCCGGGGTCGACGGCCGAGACCGACGTCGCGGTGCGCTCGACCGGCACGTCCAGCCTGGCCAGGGCGGCGGCGGTGCGGTCAAGGTCGTCGGGGTCGTCCGCGCCGACGCCGAGCTCCAGCAGCCGCCGCCGGTGCGCGTGCACGACCCGCAGCTGCTCGCCGCCTTCCACTGTGGACAGCAGGTTCGGTCGTCCCGCGGTGAGGCCGAACTCGGTGTAGTAGGCGGTCGTCCGCGCGACGTCGGGCACGCCCATGACGATCTGGGTGAGACGGTGCAGTGGCATCGGTGCTCCTTCCGTTCAGTTCGAGGCGATCAGGGGCGTGCGCAGCGAGCCGACGTGTTCGACCCACGTGACGAGCACGTCGCCGGGGGAGAGGAACCGCTGCGGGTCGCGGGCGCCGCCGACGCCGGCCGGGGTGCCGGTGAAGATCAGGTCGCCGGGCAGCAGCGGGCAGACCGCGGAGAGCCGGGTGATCAGCTCCGGCACGTCGAAGACCATCTTCGAGGTGCGGCCGCACTGGAGGATCTCGCCCGCTTCGAGCCGGCAGCCCAGTTCCAGGTCGTCCGGGTCGGTGAACTCGTCGGGGCTCACGACCTCGGGGCCGAGCGGGGCGAAGCCGGGGTAGGACTTGCCCAGCGAGAACTGCGGCGCGGGCCCGGTGAGCTGCAGCCGCCGTTCCGACAGGTCCTGGCCCACGGTCAGGCCCGCCACGTGCGACCAGGCCGTCTCGCGGGTCGCGCGGTGGCAGTGGCGGCCGATGACCACGACCAGTTCGGCCTCCCAGTCCACCAGGCCGTCCGGCAGTGCCACCGGACGTCCGTGGCCGGTCAGCGACGACGGGAACTTCGTGAACACGGCCGGTTCGGCCGGTTCCGCGAGCTTCGACTCGGCGATGTGGTCGCGGTAGTTGAGCCCGACCGCGAAGACCTGCGCCGGACGGGGCGAGGGCGCTCCCCAGACGGCGCCGTCGCGGTCGACCCGCGCCTTCGCCGTGAGGGCGGTGGGCAGCGCCGGCACCTGCTCCGACCACGCCAGGAGCTCGTCCCAGCGCGCGTACGCCTCGTGCGGATCGGGGTCGAACGCGCCCTCGCTGGCGATCGCGACGTCGAGGAACCCGTCCCCGGCCTTGACCGCCAGTCGTCCGTTGATGTTGGCCACCCGCATGGGTCTGTCTCCTGTGGATAGACGGAATCTTGTTACGGTGCTTGGTCATGACGACGAACTGGCTGCACCGGCTCACCGGCGACCCCGCGCTGGCCCCCGCCAGCTCGGCGGACGCGCTGGCCGGTGCCGCCGAGCGGCTCGGCGCGGGCCCGGTGGCCTGGTCGGTCGAGACGGGCCGCAGGCTCGCCGACGTGATCGCAGCCGAGGTGCCGGACCTGGCCGCCAGCGCGGACCTGCTGGCCACGCTGCGGATGGGCACCGAGTCGGTGGTGCTGCGCGCGGTCCTGCTGCTCGCGGGCGATCCGGCCGCCGGCGCGCCCGAGGAGGCGTTGCTGGGCGACCGCGAGTTCGCCCGCCGCCGCATCGGCCTCGGCCAGGTGCTGCGCGGCATCCGGGTGTCGCACGCGGAGCTGAACCGCCTGCTGATGTCGGCCTGCGCGGACCTCGCCCCGGCCGCCTCGCACGCGGCGGAGTTCCGGCGCATCTCGGAGCTCCTGCTCGGGTACGTGGAGGAGTTCTCTTCGACCATGACGGCCGAGTACCTCGCCGAGCACGACCGCTGGGTGGTCAGCGGAGCCGCGGCGCGTGAGGAGGCCGTCCGCCAGGTGCTCGCGGGCGGGCCGCCGGACCGCGCGCTGGGGTACTCGTTGCAGGGGCGGCACCTCGCGGTGGTGGTGTGGAGCGAGGAGGACGCCGACCTGCAGCACGCGGCGGCCAGGTTCCTGCGGCAGGCGGGGTGTCAGGCGACGCTGGTGGTGCCGACGGGCCGCGCGAGCCTGTGGGCTTGGGGAACGCTGGTGGGTGGGCCGGCAGGGGTGGGGGATGGGCTGGTGGGTGGGCCTGCCGGGGTGCGGGGCGGGCTGGTGGGTGGGCAGGCTGGCGTGCGGGGTGGTTTGGGCGGTGAGCCTGCCGGGGTGCGGGGCGGGCTGGTAGGCGGGCAGGCCGGCGTGCGGAGTGGTTTGGCTGGTGAGCCTGCCGGGGTGCGGGGCGGGCTGGTGGGTGGGCAGGCCAGCGTGCGAGGAGGGTCGGGAGGCGAGCCTGCCGGGGTGCGAGGCGGACTGCCCGGCGAGCGCGCCGGTGCCCCTCCCGGCGTGCGCATCGCGTGCGGGGCCGCGCACCCCGGGCCCGACGGCTTCCGCCGCTCCCACCGCGAGGCCGAGGCCGCCGCCCGCCTCATGCGCCTCAACCCCGCCCAGCCGCCGGTCGTCCACCACCGCGACGTCGCCCTCGCCTGCCTGCTCGCCGCGGACGTCGAGGGCACGCGCCGGTTCGTCCGGGCCGAGCTGGGCGAGCTGGCCGCCGACACGGAGAACGCGGCCCGGCTGCGCGAGACCCTGCGGCACTACCTGCGTGAGGAACGCAGTCTCGCCACGACCGCCGCGCGGCTGCACATCGCCCGCAACACCGTCACGTACCGGGTGAAGCGCGCGCAGGAACTGCTCGGCCACGACGTCGGCGACCGGTTGCCGGAGGTGCTCGCGGCGCTGGAGGCCGCTCACGCGTTCGGAAGGGTTGCGCTGCACGACGACCTCCCCTAGATGAGCGGGGTGACCTGCTCGTCGATGCCGAGCAGCGCCCGGCCGTACAGCTCGGTCGAGATCGCCGGGTTGATCACCGCGTGCCTGCTCGCGGTCTCCTGGTCGCGCCAGATCCGCTGCAACGGGCTCGCCTCGGCGAAGCTGCCCGCGCCCTGCACGCTGAGCAGCACGTCCAGCGCCTCCCGCGCGCGGCGGGCCACGTAGCCGGTGTCCATGCGCACGCGGGCCCTCGTCAGCAACGGCATGTACTCGCCTCGGGCGGCCCACGCGTCGATGTCGTCGGCGGCGCGCAGCAGGTGCAGTTCGGCGGTGTCGATCAGCTGGGCCGCCTCGGCGAGCTGCAGCTGGGTGGACGGCGCCTCGCCGGCGCGCTCGTAGAACGTGTAGGAGATGCCCCTGCCCTTGGCGAGCGACCCGGAGACGACCTCCAGCCCCGCCTTCGCGAGTCCGACCTGCGGGGCGGCCAGCACGAGCGCGAGCACCGGGACCAGCGCGGACCGGTAGAGCGTCTCGCCGGTGTGCTCGGTCGGGTAGTGGCCCTGCACCGCCTGCGTCACCGACATGATCCGGTGGTCCGGCACGAACACCTCGTCGGCCACCAGGGTGTTGCTGCCGGTGCCGCGCATGCCCGCGACGTACCAGGTGTCCTCGATCGTCATGTCGCTCACCGGGATGAGCGCGGTGCCCTGGTCGACCTGCGTGCCGGACGCGTCCACGATCGGGAACCCGAGCACGGCCCACTGGCTGTGCAGGCTGCCGGAGGCGAACCCCCAGCGGCCGGTGATCACCTGGCCGCCCTCGACGGCACGGCTGGTGGCGCTGGGCGCGAGCACGCCGCACACGCGGGCGTCCGGGTTCTCGCCCCAGACGTCGCGCTGGGCCTGCTCGCCGAAGAGGCCGACCACCCAGTTGCTGACGTTGACCAGCGTCGCGACCCAGGCCGTCGAACCGCAGCCGCGGGCCAGTTCGGCGCCGACTTCGAGGAACGTGCGCACGGACGTCTCGTGACCGCCGAACCGACGGGGCACGGTGAGCCGGAACAGGCCCGCGTCCACCAACGCCTCGATGTTCTCCTCGACCACCCTGCGGTCCTGTTCGGTGCGGGTCGCGTTGGCGCGCAACAGGTCCACGAGAGCGGACGCGCGGCCGACGAGGTCGGTGACAGGTGCTTCAGCGGTCATCGTCATTGATTCCTCCGCGGGCTGTGGTGTCGTTGCATTCGACGCCCGGCCCGGCCTGCTGTCTTCGTGCGGCGACCGCCAAATCCGGCCGCCGCTTTGGGCTCGCGGACCAAATTGGGCTGCGGAGCCAAACCCGCCGGAAAGGCTTGTCCGGCAGGACCATGCCGTTCGCGCGGCCAGGCGGGTTCACTGGCGGCAGTCCCCGGTTCGAGGAGGTCGCCGTGCCCGTCGTCACCGCACCACCGGACGCCTCCGCGTTGCGCGCCGTCCTCGGCCACGTCCCCACGGCCGTGAGCGTCGTGACGGCGGCGACGCCGGACGGGCCGATCGGGGTCACCGTCGGCAGCTTCACGTCCGTGTCGCTCGACCCGCCGCTGGTGGTCTTCTACTGCGGGCTGCGCTCCGCCAGCGCCGCCGCGATCGTGCGGGCCGGGGCGTTCTGCGTGAACGTGCTGTCCGCCCGGCAGCACGCGGTGTGCGCAGGGTTCGCCGCCCGCGACGGCGACCGGTTCGCCTGCTGCACCTGGCACCCCGCGGCCAACGGCGCACCCCGCCTGGACGGCGCGGTGGCGTGGGTCGAGTGCGCTGTCGAGGAGAACTTCCCGGCCGGCGACCACCTCGCCGTCGTCGGCCGGGTCACCCTGCTCGACGCCGCCGGTGGCGCGCCGCTGGTGTTCCACCGCGGCAGGCTGACCGGGCTGGCCCCGGCTCGCGACGTGCCGACCCAGCGGTTTCACTGGTGGGACGCTTAGATCATTTCGAGGAGGAACGAACACATGACCCTCGTGGACGTCCACGCCCACTTCGTCACCCCGTCGTACGTCCGCGCCGCGATCGACGCGGGCCACGCGCACCCGGACGGCATGCCCGGCTGGCCCGAGTGGTCGGCCGCCGCGCACCTGGAACTGATGGACGCGACCGGCATCCGCACGTCGGTGCTGTCGATCTCCTCGCCCGGCACGCACTTCGGTGACGACGCCGCCGCACGCGCGTTGTCCCGCGAGGTCAACGAGCACGGCATGGAGGTCGTGCGCGACCATCCCGGACGGTTCGGGCACTTCGCCTCGCTGCCACTGCCCGATGTGGACGGTGCCCTCGACGAGATCGCCCACGCGCTGGACGTTCTCGGCAGTGACGGGGTCACGGTGAAGACCAACGCCCACGGCGCGTACCTGGGAGACGCCCGCTTCGAGCCGGTGTGGCGGGAACTGGACCGGCGCGGCGCGGTGGTGTTCGTGCACCCCACCTCGCCGTGCCACTTCGAGAGCGTGTCGCTCGGCCGGCCGGCGCCGTTGATGGAGTTCCTCTTCGACTCCGCCCGCGCAGCGAGCGACCTGGTGTTCAACGGCGTGCTGACCCGCTACCCGGCGATCCGGTGGGTGTTCACCCACGGCGGGGGAGTGCTGCCCCTGCTGGCCGGGCGGATGGAGCTGTTCCGCACGGCGTTCTTCGAGCAGGAACCCGGCGTCGCACCGGTGCCGGAGCAGCTGCGCGAGGTGTGGTTCGACATCGCCGGAACGCCGTTCCCGCACCAGGTTCCCGCGTTCGCCGCGGTGTTCGGCACCGACCGGCTGCTCTACGGCAGCGACTACTGCTGGACTCCGGCGGTTGCCGCCGCCGCGCAGGTCGCCTCGGTCGACGCCGCCGTCCAGCCTGATGGCGACACGTGGCGCGCCCTCACGACCCGCAACGCGGCGAAGCTGTTCCCCGGCCTCGGAGAAGGGGGCTCTGATGTCGGCCGCTGAGATCACCCAGCTCGTGCTGCACGAGCGCCAGGGCCGTGACCGCGGCTGGTGGGACCAGCAGGCGGCGTGCTTCTGGCCGGACTCCGTCGTCGCGCTGTCCTGGTTCACCGGCTCCGGCGCGGACTTCGTCGCCCGCTCGCGGGAGATGAGCGGCCGCGGTGACGTGAGCGTGCACCGCACGTCACCGCCCGTCGTCCACGTCGCGGGCGACCGAGGCTGGGCCGAGGTGCCCGCCGCCATCGAGGTTCGCACGACGATCGACGGCGTGCTCGCGGACCTCGTCTCGCACACCAGAGTCAGCTATCGCGTCGAGCGGCGCGACGGCCGCTGGGGCATCGTGGCCCTCGACGCGATCTACGAACGGGACACCCTCACCGCCGTCCTGCCCGGCACCACGCTCCCGGCGCCGGACGTCACCCGGTTCCGCCGCTCCTACGCGTTCCTCGCCTGGTACCTGGACCGCCGCGGCTACCCGCTGACCGACGGCCTGCCGGGCGACGACCGCCCCGAGCACCGCGACGAGTTCTACGCCGACACGCTGAAGTGGCTGCACTCCTGACGAAGGACCACCCCGTTGATCATCACCAACGTCCGAGTCTTCGACGGCACCGGCCTCACCGCCGCCAGTACCGTCACCCTCGAAGACGGCCTCATCACCTCGATCACCCCGGACGGCGGTGACGGCACCGGCGGCACCCTGCTGCCGGGCCTGATCGACGCCCACGTCCACCTCACCGGCCGGGCCGACCTCGACGCGCTGGCGGCACACGGCGTGACCACGGCGATCGACATGGCGTCGTGGCCGATCGCCTTCACCACGGCGATGCGCACCGAGAAGGACACGACGTCGATCCTCAGCGCGGGCATCCCGGCGATCGGCCCGGCCGGCCCGCACTCCCACTTCGGCATGCCCGCCGAGGCCGTCGTCACCACCCCGGAGGAAGCGCGCGCCCACGTGGCCCGCCGCGTCGCCGACGGCTCGGACTTCATCAAGGTCGTGACCGAGGCCCCCGGCAGAGGAGGCCCGTCGCCCGAAACCGTGGCCGCGCTGGTCGAAGCGGCGCACAACGCGGGCAAACAGGTCGTCGCCCACGCCAGCCACGCGGACGCGTTCGCCCTGTCCCTCGACGCGGGCGCCGACGTGATCACGCACGTCCCGACCCTCGCACCGCTATCCGCCGCCACCGCCGCACGAGTACCCGCGGCCATCCCCACCCTGACGATGTCGGAGGCCATGGTCGCCGCCCTGCCGGTGCCGGGCGCGGACTACGCTCACGCCCGCGCGTCCGTCACGGCCCTGCACGCGGCCGGTGTGCCGATCATGGCGGGCACCGACGCGTTCTCCGCACCGGGCCTGCCCGTCTCCGTCGCGCACGGCGCGAGCCTGCACCGGGAGCTGGAACTGCTCGTGGACGCCGGCCTGACCCCCGTGGAGGCCCTGCGCGCCGCCACCTCGGTCACCGCCGGGCACTTCGGCCTGACCGACCGGGCGGCGATCCGGCCGGGGCTACGGGCGGACCTCGTGCTCGTGGCGGGTGATCCCACAGCGGACATCTCGGCGGTCCGGGACGTGCGCGGTGTGTGGCTCGGCGGTGTGGAGGTCAGCCGTTCACGACCGGCTTCGTCAGCGTGAGCCAGCCGATACCAGCGCTCCAAACCGCTGGTATCGGTCGATCACTGATCGCGGTACTTGTTCCTTTGTGCTGGAGGCTGTCAGCGGGGCGGTCGTCAGGGTGCAACGTCCCGCTGCGGGTTGAGAGTCCTGGTGCGGACCAAATACGGTTGGCCGGCCTCAATGGACTCGCTTGGGCTAGTCGCGGACTTGCCACATGTCATCGGCTCGAGACGTTGAGCAGCGCGGCTAGGCCGAGCCCTCTGATTTCCTCGATCGTCGGCAAGTCCGCCGAGGTCAGGTTCTCGATGCTACGGTCCACCTTTGGTACGGCGCCGAGTTGCTTGACCTCATCGATGCGGTCGGCTACGAGTTTCGCGAGACGCAGTCCGTCGGTTCGGCTGAAGTCGGTGGTGGTGTACGCGCGGCAGATCGCCGTCGTGCGAAGATTCTCGAACGTCTCCAACTGGTTGAGGAGGTAGGCCTCGGCTGCACGCGTCCGCAGTTCCTCGAACTCGGGCAACCAGAAGTCGTCGCGCTCTGTTCTGGTCTCGACTCGCACGACCAGGTAGTCCACACCGGTCAGTAGGTCGCCATCGGCCTGCAGCCGACCATCCACGATCGCCAGGTTCGCGAGCAGCTCACCGCCCGGAGCGTTGACCACGACGATGTGACCGGGACGGACCGTCTGGTTTCCTCCGCCATCGGCCACCATGCTCCAGTGCAGTCCCAGCACCGGGTCGTCACCCTGAGCCTCGAGGATGGAATCCAGCCCATCGGACACTTTGTCGGCGATCATCCCTGCTACGGTCAGCGGCGGGCCGATCAGGCCTGCGAGCCCGCTCACGACTTTGGCGGCGACGCCTAGCGGTCCGTCTCCGGACGCGCGGTAGAGCGCGGCATCGACCTCCACTACGCCACCGTTGTACGGCAACAGGGTCGTCATCGGGAAGTCCAGGTAGGCACCCGGCGCGTTCCACGTACGTCGTTCAGTGAGACTGCTGAAAGGAGTCGGCCGGTTTCCCAGTCCTAGGAAGTTCAGCGTGACTCCTCCGTACAGGGCAGGGTAGTGATCGTTTCCCCAACTTGTCCGCTGTGCGAGGAAGCCTTCCGCCAGCCACAACCTGAGATAGCCCGTGCCGGGGGCGAGCGGCGTGCCGCCGGGATCCGGGAAGAACTTCACCGTCACTTGTGTCGCTTCAGCGGACACCCAGTTCCGCACGCGGTCTGCCATCCGGTTGGCGAGTGATTGCGGCAAGATGCGCTCCGATCAGCCGTTGTGCTCGGCTTGTCGTAGAAACAGTATGAGGTCGAGACTCGGCAACTCGGCGCTGGTTGGCTCTTCCGCTTCGACGAGCAAGTCCTTCAGCTTGGCCAACAGGATCAGCAGATTTCGTGACGACGGAGGAGTGACGAGGTCCGTCATATGCGCCCGGATGAGGCTGACGGCCTCGCCTGCCATGCTGTCGGGAAGCGGTGGGACGACCAGGGCACAGTCCGCCCCGTTGTCGAGGGAGGCGAGCGCGAGCCGGATGAAACCCGCGCGGAGCTCTGCGAGCGGTTGCGGTTTCTGATCTACGGGTTCGGCCTGGAACACGGCCAGGGTAGTGCCGCTGGAGACGAACTCGTCGACGTCCACCGGTTGAGGCGGGCTTCTCCACTCGGCGGGACGATGATGCAGGTCGCGCACTCGCAACTGCACACCTGCGGTGGTGTTGACTGGTGTTCCGATCATGTGCACGAGCCTGTGCGGGCGGGGTTCGGCTTCGCGTCCGGCGTTGCCCTTGTTCAGGTAGGCGCTGCCCACATAGACGATGTCGCGCTCGCGCCAGTCGGCCTGGCGCACAATTTGTCGTGAACCCGGAACGGACCGGTACCACATGAGGTTCCTGATCAGCAGCGAGGACCGCTGACCGAGCCACTGCTCCCACTCGATGGACTGGATCGGCCGCGGAACGTCGATGGCGATAGTGACCAACTCGTTGTGCAGCGACGGCGACCTGGTCGTGACACGAAGCTCGGTCAACGCTTCGAAGGAACGCCGGGTGGCATCGACTGTGGTTGAGGCCAGCGTTGCGGTGTTGAACACGGTGTGTGGCCGCTCGACGCTTCGGCGTCGGAACACCTCAACGTTCAGTTGGAGCTCATCCCGCTTGGTGACCTTCACCGCGCTGGCCGCGATGAAGCGGTAGCCGTCACCGATCAGAAACAGCGCGCCGAAAATCGTGTTGATCAGCACCGCTACCAGAGCGAAGAAGACGTTCCGCAGACCGGTCGCCCACAGGGCAAGCAGCAGCACTCCTGAGAGAGTTGCCAATGGCATCAACAAGTGGAGCACGCCAGCGTTTTTTGGTTTTGGCCGCGCGTTGCGGTAGTGGCGCCGGCTGGTGTCCTTTCTGGACTGCTTCAATGCCTTGAGTGGCGCGGAGGGTCTGTAATGCTCCTCAAGCATAAGGCGAGCGCATCGGGCATCCACCTGATGTTCGGTGGCGGTGAGGCGTTGCTGGGCGGACTGCAGGAGAACGTAACCCTCCTTGGGCGATGTGCCTGAAATGATCTCCGCGACCCGCAAAGAGAGAAGGCCTTTCGCCCCCGTTCCGGCGCTGGGGGTGATGTTCTCAACGATGTCCGTGATCGCCGCCGCCGAGGTCTGGGTGAGGCAGCGGAACTCCTGTTCGTCGTGGAAGTCGACACGATGCCACTCTTCCCGCACGTCGCTCGGCACGGGCCCGAACGCGCCTCGGCAACGGCGGAACGCAAAGTCCCCGCCAGCCTCTTCGGCGTCCCTGGGCCGGTGATCCGTGACCAGTCTCAGCACGAGCCAGGCTTCTGCGCGGATGCGCGACGCTCCTTCGTGCGCTAGCCGTGCCACCGGACCCCACTGAAGATCCCTGTACCGACGACACAGCCGCAGCTGGGCGAGTTCGCACGCCAGCACCAAGTCTGGATGATCACCTGCACGGAGCGCGGCTCTGCGGTGGTCAGCGAGCAGGGTCGACGCCACTTCGGGTTGACCGACTGTTGCCCATGCATCGGCGACGGCCACCACCAAGGGCCGAGTTGCCCTGCCGTGCAGCCAGGGCGCGAAGTGGCGGTCGGACAGGAGCTGTGGCCGCACATCCGGAATTCGTTCGGAAGGAATCGGCCAGTGGCCAAGTTCGTAGTCGACCGTTGCCGCCGCCAGGTGATCGGCGTCCACAGTACGCAACGCGAGCGCTTCGGCCCGCCAGCCCTGGTACTCCTCCGGTTCGACATATCGCCCGCCGCGCAAGGCGATCAGGAGGCGTACCAGGCGGGCTCTCTCGCGCAACCCGCTTGGTGCCCCCCAGTCAGGCCACGGGTCGTCTTCTCCAGCCCGATCGGCGATGCGCACGGCCAGGTCTGCGAGGTCGGCGGCCTCGTCGATCTGGCAGGTGAGCAAGCGCAGGTAGGCGGCGATCGACAACGCGCTGGCGGCGAGCGTCGAAGGAACGCCGCGTCCGATGGCGATCAGCATGTCGCAAAGATGGTCGTGGGGAACAGGGAGGAACTGATGGTTGAGCGCACCTTCGATCGCCGCGACGATCGCATCGGGGCAGCCGGGCGAGGTTGTGAGCCTCTGCCAGGCGACGCTGCTGAACGCGGTGGCGACTCGGTCGTCACCTGCCGCGAGCCGACCGAGCACGGCACGGTCGGCGAGCAACGCGCTGGTCGTCGCGCTGGGATGGTCGCGTGCGGAACTGCCGACCTGTTCCCACAGCGAGCTGATTCCGTCACGTTGATGTGTGTGAATTCGGGCGGACGCCTGGGTGGCGAGCACCGAGGCGAGGATGCTCGCCTCGCTCGACGCCGCGCGTTCGGCCTCCGACCCGGCGACCCGCGGGGTGACCTGTGTCGCCCAGGCCCAAGCACCCTCACGGCGGATTCGGTGGTCGATGGCGGCCCACGTCCGCGCAGCCTCTGCTGCCGGCGCTAGTCGTACCGCCGCCTCGATCGTCTCCGACGGCAGATCGCTGATCAGCTCGCTTTCTGCGATGACCAGTGCTGCGTCTCTGCCGAGCTGAGCTTGGTCGGTCGCATCGGCAGTGGCCTTTCGCAGTCCTTCACGGAGATGCGGATCTACTTCGATCACCAACGGCCTGCCTTCCGCTGTGGTCGATATGACGGTGACCCACTCCTCAGCGGAGAGCTGGTCAAACACCGCCCTGGAGTCGGCTCCTGCACGTTCGAGGGCTGGGCGGATCAGCTCGTGGTCGAATCGGCCGAACATCGCCGCAGCAGGGAGCGCTGCACGCACCGCTGGATCGCTCACTCGACCGATGATTCGCTGTTCGACGAACGGGTCGCTGTGCTTGGACATCGCGTCGAGACGTAGGCCAGGCTCGTCGATCGCCCAGTCGCAGTACCCTGCCAGCGTGAAGGGGTTGTACATGCCGTCATGCGAAGACCGCGCAAGTACCATGCCCTCCACTTCGGATGGCAACGGCGTGTCCGCTGTTCGGCTCTTGATGTAGTCCCGCGCCTCGGCGCGGCTGAACCCCGTCACCGGAACAACGTGTACGTAGCCACGGTCGCTGAGCAGCGGTCCGGCGTAAGCGGTTCCCCGGCCAGACCCCGGAGGCACCATTGGCCGCCGCCCGGCGAGCACGACTCGCACGTTCGAACACGCCTCGTGCAGCTGCTCGAGAAGCGAGAAGGTCCTGTCGATTGCGGTTGCCCTGGTACCAGGCGCGTAGAGCTTCGCCAGCTCCTCGCACGTGTCCAGCACGAGCACGACCGGAGGCGGCATTTCCTGGAGCAGGCGTGCGAAACGCCTGATCACTCGCCTCAGGAGATTCCGCACGTCGAGCTCGAGTGGATCTGATTTGGAGAGTTCCTCGTGCAGCTCACGAACGCCGTCCAGCAGGCGCTCGTACTTGCGTTCCGCCGAGCGGGTCTCGATGTGCCCGACGAACTGGTCGGCGAGCGCGACCACGAGCTCGGCCCTCTTCTGTTCCGGATACCGAGGATCCAGATGGTCGAAGTCGACCCTCGCCACGGCGAACTGCCTCAGGCCGTGGTCGGAGGCGAACCGGCCAGAGGCCAGGTAGCGAATCGCCGTCGTCTTGCCGACACCTCCGGGGCCCAGAAGGTGTACCACCCAGGGTCTGGGCACGGACTCTGGGTTCTCATCGGTTTTCACGAGGTTGACGAGTGCGTTCTCGACAGCTTCGCGCCGGTGGTACGTAACAAGCCGTTTCGCGTCATCGCGTTCCCGACGTTCGCGATCGATCCGCCATTGTGCGCGCCGCGCCACCTCTGCGAGTGGGCCTCCGAGAACGTCGCCAATGGTTCGAGCGGTCACCGCGACCCGGTCTGCGGCGACAAGGTTGCCTTGCTCGACATGGTCCTGGACCATGCGCATGAGCTCACGTCCAGTGTGGTCGTTGTGATGTTGGAAGACCTCGACCCAGAGTGGAGGGGCGGGGTCGTCGCCTTTGTAACGAGCGAGCTTGAAGTTGAGGTCGTGGGCGAAGTTGAGCAGTGCCGTTGCGCTCACGGTCTGCAGCAGGTAGTCGCCGATCTCACGCAGCCGGCAGTCGCGAACCCAGAACGTCAGTTCATCCTCGCCAAGTTCCTGTCTGCGTTCGGCCAGATCTGCCCGCACCATCTTGCGAACTAGTTGCCCGAGGTTCTGTTCGTCCGCGAGTCCGATCCCGGTCGCCAGCGCCGATGTCCACCGCGGTAGCAGGCTCGCCCAACACAGGGTCTTGGGTTCGAATGTGAGCAACCTGGTTTGCTGGTGGGCGCGTTGTAGCTCGGCCAGCTGTTCTTCCAGGTCCTGGCGCATCTGCTCATTCATCATCGCGGGTACCGTTCGACGTAGCGCTGCCAGGCCACTTCGTCGTTGTTGGCGATCATGTGCTTGGCCCGCGTCATGTAATGAGCCAAGGGATACAGGCGGCCCTCGACCTCGGTCGGGATGCCGTCGAGCACGTCGAAGCCGTCGTGCAGATCTGCCGGATCGACTCCGGGCAAAGCCGCGTACACCTTGGCCATGAGTTCGTCTGGCTCATCGAGCTGCCACGGGTTGAGCAGGATCCACTGGAATCCCATCGAGGCCTCCAGCTTGGACATCCGGTCGAGCCATGGGAACTGGTAGGTCGTGTCGCCCCGTCTTTCCTCGACGAATTTCCGGACCTGTCGGCCATCACCCTCCGCGCTGCCGAAGGCTGCGGTGAACACCACCGGCGCAGTCATGGCCGGTGAACCCAGCCCGTTGGGGTTGCCTTCGTGGAGAAGGCGGAGAACATCGCCCAAAGCACCCCAGGAGTGAATGGAGTCGGCGAGAACCACGGGTCTGCTGTGCGGTCCGAACGGCTTCTGATGCCGACCCGCGACCCTCGCGAACACAGCGAGGTCGTTCGCGAGCCTGCTTGCGACTCGCATGACGTCGAGGTCCTCGATGCCTGTGCTGAACGCGGCGAGTTGGTCCTGTGCTACTTGCCACGAGAGTTCGCGGTCAAGATTGGTCAGGTCTGGAGCGGTTCTCTCGCTGTCTGCGGACACGATGGACAGCGAGCGGAAAGGTACTTCCAACAGTCGTGCGAACCCGATCGCGCGCTTGTAAAGGAGGGACAGTGCCGCACGTAGATGCGGTGGGTGTTCGTCATTCGCGAACGGGCCGAGCAGTAGCGGAAGATGGCCGCGGCGCAGGACCTGAAAGCCGATCTCCCGCAGGAGCCGCGTGCTTCCGATCCGCTTCAGTTCACCTTCCCGTACCGCGCCGATAACGCCAAGTCGGCGTCTCTCATCTTCTTCGAACAGGCGATCAAGTAGGTTGAGGATCTTCTGCCTGCCGATGAACACAGGAGGACGGCGGAGGTCCAGCTGAGTCGCCAGACGAACCAGTGTTTTCGACAGTGCTGGGTTGATCGGCTGAAAGTTCCGCTGCACAGTCGACGCCACGAACAACGAGGGCATAGCCCAGTCAATCCGGGTCGACGCGCACGAGTCCTGAAGTGCCGCCCGGCGGCCGCTCGCAGCGGCGGCCGCGATCGGCATACCTTCGTGTAGTGCGTCCACGAGGTGCCGGGTGTAGAACCGACAAGCCGGTTCGCTGACGTCGCCAGCCATCGCGGACACGATGGGAATTCCCGCCTGAACGAGCTCTGCGGCTAGCGAAGCTGCGTTCACAGGATCGCCTGAGGAGTTCGGTGCTTGGCCACTGCGGCAGGCGCTCAACACCACGGCGAGTGGACGTCCACGGTGGGTAATGAGGGCTTTTCTGAGTGAATCCGCGTTCTTCTGCTTGCCCGCCAACATGACGACGCCACGTCCTCCTACCACGTCTCCGTGTGCGACCAGGTGGACTACATCGGGTGAGAACTGCTCGCACACGCTGGCGAGCTCGATGTCCGACACGTTCTCGACGATCTTGACGACGCAAATTCCGTCTGCGTCGAACCTGCGCAGCAGACCCATGAACATGGCGCCTGGTCTGATGATGTCGTCGGTCAGGCTGCTGCCAATGGCGAAGAGCACCCGTGGAGTTCCGGTGATGGTCTCGGGAGCGGATTGGCCCTTGACCGGCACGACGCGGGTGGTGGCCACGAGCAGATCGGGGTGACTTGCGAGGGGCGTACCCGCGTCGTCGTGCATCGCCTCCCAGACCAGTTGGTTGAGCGACGTGTCCTTGGCTGCCCAGGTGAGCGCGAGCTCGACGCCGCGCGCTTCGACCACCTGCGGCAAACTAAGGATCCTGTCCCACACGGGCGCCAGAACACAGCTGAAGAGCCAATGCCCGTAGCGCTGGATGTCATCGGGATACGGCTTGTGGCCGTCGATGCGGCGGATCAGGTCTTCCAGGTCAGGTGGCGGGTCCGTTCGCGTCGGTACCGGATGCGAACCTGGCCCCAACTCGACCTTCTTCAGGTCGAACTCCTCGAGCAGTCCATCGCAATGCACGACGACTTGCCAACCGGCAGAGGCCGCGGTGACTGCGATGGTCACCTGAGGAAGAATCACGCGTCACCTTCCAGAAGTTGATCGGAAAGACGATTCCCTAGCGCCCGCAGTTCGTTCGGTCGCGGCGCGGCCAGGAAACCTGGCTCTCCGCTGTTGGAGAGTGTTGAAAGCAGGTTGTCGTGCAGGAGGCGCAACTCCGTGCGACCGCCGGGATGTGCGTTGTACTGCTGTACGCCAGCGGTGATCAGCTTTCTGGCCGCCCACTGCGTGTCGACCGGAGTGATCAGTGGGGCGCGCAGGAGAAGCTGTTCCGCCCACCCCTGCCCGGCACCAACGGACACCCAGGCATCCTGGTAGCGGAGCTCCCTCAACGTCGCCGAGGCAGCGATGGGCAACCGCAGCAGGGATTCAGCAATGCTCGGCAGCCGCACGAACTCTTCGTGGGTAACAGGTCCAGAACTCGCCGGCGTGGGTTCTCCGTTGAGCTGGCGGAGTACCTCTCGCATGAGCTCCGCGCGCACGACCGGTGGTGGATACCCTCCGTTCGGTTCGGTCATACGTGCGGGGGAGCAGTGCTGGAGCTCCTCGACTGCCCATATTGCAGCCTCTCCCGTCATGACGACTGCGTACGTGTCGGCAAAGACCTCGCGGTTCCAGACCTGCCATCGGTGCTCGTGCTCTGGACCCGCGGCTAGGGCCAGGGCACGAGCGCTGACGTCGACGAGCTGCAGATCATCGTGCAACTGGTGGGCGGTCTCATGTGCCACCAGCACGAGCCACCATGCTTCCCGGGTGGCCGTCTCCGGCACGGCAATCACCGGCACCGGCAGCTCGGTGATGAGACTTGCGAGCAGCTTGTCCGTCTTCGCGGTCAGACCTCCTGGCACCACGCAACGCCTGATGGTGAAAACCTCGGCGCTGCTGTCCACGAAGCACAGCGGTGCGGTGGGCGGCCGGGTTTCGCGAGCGGCGAAAGCGGGCGCCCAACAGCTGCGCACGATTTCGTCCGCCGATCGGAGGACGGTTGCGAACCGGTCATCGTCACGCTGCTCGTACTTGCCTTGGTACCAATAAAAACATCTGCGGATGTGAGCAGTGCTCGTGTCGAGAGTCCGGCAGCGCTCATACCCCAGCCCTGTGTCGAGAGTCCCGGCCGCTGACAGCTCAGCCTCGACTCGATCAATCATAGTGCCGAGCGTGATTTCGAGCGCACTGAAGTGGAATGCGAGACGTTTCATAGCTGTGTTCTGTCTTCGCGTCGACACCCAGCCGGTGATCTCCTCGCGCAGTGCAGTCAAAGAGTTGACACTACGTTCGATCCGTCGAGACAACCGCTTGGACGCAGGATCGGCAGGCGGCGAACTCACCATCGCCTCCAGTGGTCGACCGGCATTCGGGCATGACAGCTGCCACATCGTCCTGTGCTACACCAGGTGTTAGCTGCCCTGGTCGCGCATCACTCGTTAGGGTTAGAAGGCTGGTTTACGGCTGGTGTTCTGGCCACGAATTGGCCAGTAATAGGCGGCAGCTTGTTATGCGATCGATTGTGTGTCCTGCCGGATGCTGTGGGCGCCGGACGAGGGTTCCTCGGTGTTGGCTGCAGGACCAGGTGCACCTCGGAACTTCAGCTGACGTATCTCTCCCGATGCCCAGCGATCGGACGGTCGATCGACTGGACGACAGCTTCTCCGTGTGCCCGTATGACCTGGTTGAGCATCGAAGGCGGACGACCCAAAGTGGGACCGGATGGCCGTCGCGTCTCCCGCCCATTCGGGCGGTCGGCGGCGGGTTTCGGTACGCGCAACTTCGGGCCAGCCCTATGCCAACCGTTCGGGAATGTCAATGAAGGGGTAGTTTTCGGACGATAGGTCTGACTGCAGGCGGCTCAGCAGCACGGACTCGACGGCCTCAGCGGGTTCTGTCGGTCCGAGAAGGTGGGCGAGCCTGCTGGGCGGCGCGTCCACATCCGCGACGTCCTCCTTCGCGTTCAGCGGTCTGGACACCCTCGTCTTCTTGACAATCCAGCGCAGATCTGCGGCGAGGGTTGCGTGTTCCGCCTGCTGGCCTGCTTCCGTGAGGTGACGCGGCAGCCAGCGCCATAGGTACTCGACGCCGAGTGGTAGGTACCACCGCCGAGGGTTCCTCTCCGAGTAGGGTGATCCGACCAGAGTCGCGATGCCGTCGAGCAGCCAACTGCGGTCAGCGGTGAGGTTGCGCCAGCCACGCAGGTAAGCGCGAACGACGTCGTGCAGTCGACGGCAGAGGTTGTTGATCATTTGCGCCGGCTCGGACTTCTTGGGCCTCTCACTTACAGTCACCGAGAAGATGCCACCCGAGAACCGGTCGGCGATTACAGGATCACGGCAAACCTCGGCCGCGAGCCGGTTTTCCCAAATCCGCCTGCACCTCGCAACGCGGTGGTCAACCCGATCGGCGCAGACCGCTCCTGTCTGGTGAGCTACTGGAGGACAGCGGCGTGGAGCTATGGCCTTGGAACGACCGAACCGTTCTACGTGAGTGCGGCCGGGACTGGCCGGTGCGGCGCTGCGGCCTGAGGCAGTCCAGCAGCGCGAAACGCCGCTTGGGGATCACAGCATCGGCCTGCGCCGCTAGTGCGCTGAACGCTCAGCCGCGCTGGCCGTAGTCCTCGTCCTCGAGTTTGCCCAGTAGCGCGCCGCCAGTCAGCTTGTTAGGCGATGTGCCACCGACGGGTGCCCTTCGATCTTGCGGCAGGAGTCCTGGTGCGGGTCAGCGGCGATTCAGCCGTCATGCAGTCTTCCTGTCCCCAAGGGCGAGAAGACCACTGCCGCAGAAATCGAAGGCTCCCTCGTGTGCAGGTGTCTGGCGTGGGTGCCGATCGTATCGCCGAGATTCATCCTCATGTGTGGCTTTTCGCGTTATCCGCGGGAGCTTCGTCGGCGTGACGAGCCCGTTCAGCAGAGCGGCCACGCGCGCAGCGACGTGGCCGCCATCTCCTGCAGCTCCTCAGGACTGACACCGCTCGCCGCCTGCACGGCGATGCCCGCCTGCAGGGTGTGGACGTAGCGGGCGAGCACCGCCGGGTCGGCGTCGCGCGGCAGGTCGCCCTCGTCGACGGCGCGCTGGAAGCGGTCGCGGATGCGTTCGTGGCCCTTGTTGCGCCAGTCGACCAGGAGTGCGCGGATCTCGCGCCCGGCCTCGCCGGTGGCCAGGGCCGCTTGCACGCCAAGGCATCCGTGGGGTTGTTCGGGGCAGGTGGTCGTGCTGATGGAGCCGGCGAGCAGCGCGGTGGCGACGCGGAGGGCGGTCGGCTCGGCCAGGGCGGCCACGACGTACGCGCTGGGGCCTTCGTCGTAGCGCTGCAACGCCTGGCGGAACAGCTGCTCCTTGTTGCCGAAGGTCGCGTACATGCTGGCCGTCGAGATGCCCATCGCCTCGGTCAGGTTGGCCAGGCTGGCGCCCTCGTAGCCCTGCGCCCAGAAGACGAGCAGGGCGCGGCCGAGCGCCTCGTCGGCGTCGAACGCCCGCGGGCGTCCTGTCGCCCTTCGTCGTGTCTCCACGTCTCCGAGCCTACCCGTTTTGAAGCGATCGATGCAGAACGTGCTACGGTCGTGTTCTGAAGTGATCGCTTCAGAAGTGGCCCACGGGAGGAGGCATCGTTGTCCGACAACGAGTTGCGCGAGTTCTACCTGCGCTATCTCAGTGACATCAACGCTCACCGGTTCGATCGGATGGACCGGTTCATCAGCGACCGGACCACGTTGAACGGCGAGCCCGCCACCCGCGACGACCTGCTCGCGGTGCAGAGGGCCGACGTGGACGCGGTTCCCGACCTCCACTGGGAGCTGGAGGAACTGCTGTTCGACGGCGATCGCCTGGCCGCGCGCCTGGTCAACACCGGCACCCCGGTGCGGGAGTGGCTGGGCGTCGAGCCCACCGGCGCGTCGTTCGAGATCACCGAGTACGCCATCTACCAGGTCCGGGACGGCAGGTTCGTGCACATGACGGCCCTGCACGACGCCGGCGAGCTGCGCCGGCAGCTGAACACCTCAAGGGGAAGCGCATGACCATCACGCTCATCACCGGTGCCAACAAGGGCATCGGCTTCGCGACCGCCCGGCGGCTGCGGGACCTCGGCCACACCGTCTACATCGGAGCGCGGGACGCCGAACGGGGCGAGAAGGCGGCGGCCGAGCTCGGTGCGCGGTTCGTGCAGCTCGACGTGACCGACGACGCCTCGGTGAGCGCCGCGCTGGCGCGGATCGGTGCGGAGGAGGGGCGCCTCGACGTTCTCGTGAACAACGCGGGTGTGCTCGCCAACGAGGCTCTCGACGGGCCGGCGGCGTTGCGGGCGTTCGACGTCAACGCCGTCGGTTTCGTCCGGGTGACGGAGGCCGCCCTTCCGCTGCTGCGCCAGTCCGCGAACCCGACCGTGGTCACGGTGTCGAGCAGCATGGGGTCGTTCTGGGCCGTGACCAACCCCGAACGACCCGAGTACCAGATGCCCCTCGCCCTCTACGCCGCGTCGAAGGCGGCCGCGACCATGCTGACGGTCCAGTACGCCAAGGCCCACCCCGGCATCAAGTTCAACGCGCTCGAACCGGGCACGACCGCCACCGACATGACCGCGGCCTTCGGGATCGGCCGGCCGGTCGAGCAGAGCGCGGACGTGGTGGTCCGCCTGGCGACCCTGGCCGAGGACGGCCCCAGCGGCACCTTGCAGGACGAGAACGGCGTGCTGGCCTGGTAGGTCAGCAGGCCTTGACGATGACGGTGTGCGCCTTCGGGCTGACGTCGAGGACCTTGACGGTCTTGGAGCCCGCGGGCACGCGCACCACGTAGGTGCCGGGGTAGACCGGGTAGCCGAAGCTGGTGCCCGCGGGTGCGGCGGCGGTGCCCGCGATCATGTCGCCGTTGGTGCGGTGGATGGTGGTGGAGGCCGCCTTGCCGCAGTTGTTGTTGATGACGATCCTGCCCTTGGTGGCGGCGGTGGCGGTGCCCGCGCTGAGGGCCGACATGACCAGGGCCGCGGTGGCCAGGCCGGTGACGAGACGCCGGGTGGTGGTCATGGTGCTGCTCCAAGCTTTCGGTGGTGAGGTCGAAAGATCAAGATAACGAGGCGTGCGGCTGGGCGCAGTGGGTCGAACGACCGACAGGGACCTCGTTGTGCGCCATCGAATTCGACGGTCAGGGCCTCGAAAGTCCCGACTTTCGGGGCCCTGATCCCGAAACCCCCGGCCTTTCGGTCTTCGTCCTTGTCGTGGCTGAGCCAGGTGTTCCATCGTGATTGGTCTGGGAGCGCTCCCGGCGCTCGGACTCGCGGGAGGAACACCTATGCGAGGCAAGAGGTTCGTCCACGTCGTGGTGGCGACGGTCGTGCTCGGCGCCACCGTGGTTCCGTTGCAGGCCAACGCCGCCACCGCGCCGGTGATCGTGGTCGACGCGAACCGTCTCGGCGGTGCGGTGAAGAAGCCAGGGCTCGGCTCGTTGCTGGGCGTCACATCCCGCACCACGGAGACCCCGGCGGCGTTGCTCGCCCAGACCCACCTGACCGTCTCGCAGCACATGACGGCCCGCTGGAACGAGGGTGAACGCGCCGGGACCGAGGTCGTCGCGCCCAAGGTGCGCGGCACGGACGTCAGGATGATCGCCCGCTTCAACGACCTCATGGGCGGAAACCCCTGGTACCAATGGCAGGGCACGGCCCACTGGTTCGAACGGGTCGACGAGGCCACCCGGCGGATCCAGTCCTATCGGGACACCCTGCTCGCGGTGGCGCCGTTCAACGAGGCCGACAACAAGCTCCACGGACTCGAACGCGACACGGCGGTGCCGGGCGGCACGTACGACCAGAAGTTCAACTGGCTGTGGACCCAGACCGTGCGCCGCGTCCGCGCGATCGACGCGACGGTGCCGGTGATGGGGCCGAACTGGGAGTTCTACCTGCCGTGGCAGGCGGGGCAGCAGCAGAAGATGCGCGACTTCCTGCGCAACGCGATCGACACCGGAACGGTGCCGCAGATCGTCGGCTGGCACAACCTCGGCCGCAGTCCCGGCGACGTGCCCGAGGCGCTCACCCGCTACTACCGGCCGCTGGAGAACGAGCTCGGCGTACCGGGACGGCCGTTGCGGGTCGTCGTCGAGGAGTACGGGCCGCAGACCACCGACCCGGCGAACCCCGGCGACTTCGAGGGCGTGCCGGGTTCGATGATCCGCTACTGGGCGGACCTGGAACGGTACGACGTCGACTTCGGCGCCATGGCGATCTACACCAACCCCGGACTGCTCGGGAACACCCTGCGTCGCACCGGCGGTGGCACGCTCGCGCCGAACGGCGGGTTCTGGATGATGAAGTGGTACAAGGACATGCGCGGCCGCAAGGCGCACGTCAACCGCTGGGACGACACGGCCAACGGGCGCGCGTACCTGAAGTCGGACGCGCTCGCGTCGTGGGACGACGGAGCACGCAGCCTCACCGTGCTCGCGGGCGGCGAGGACGGCCCGGTCGACGTGCGCGTCACCGGCCTGGCCGCACGCGGGCTGACCGGGCAGGTCCGGGTCCGGCTCGACACCACGGTGTGGGACAAGGACCCGCGCGAGGCGAACCGCCGCGTCGACGCCGGCGGTGACCCGGAAACGGGAACGTACAACGTCTTCGACAAGATCCTCACGGTCGACAGCGGTGGGAACCTCGTCGTGCCGATCCGCCGGATGAACCGCTACGACGGCTACCGCGTCGTCGTGAGCCCGGCCGCAGGTCCGGACGCCTACCCGTCCAAGTACGAGGCGGAGCAGGCCGTCGTGACGGAAGCCGTGCGGCACAACGGAGTTCCGGCGTCCGGCGGCGCGTACGTCGGTGGCCTCGACCACGCGGGCAGCTCGGTGACGTTCCCGGTGACCGTGCCCGCGACCGGGGTGTACGCGATGACCGTGCGGTACGCGGCCGCGGTGGGACAGGCGACGCACGCGGTCAGCGTGAACGGCGTGCGGCAGGGCGATGTCGGCTACCCGGCGACCGGCGGCTGGGCCGACACCGAACTGGGCACGGTGACCAAACGCCTGGTGCTCCAGGCCGGACGCAACGACATCCGGTTCGCCAGAGGCTCGGGGTACGCCGAACTGGACTACGTGGACGTCCGGCCGGACACCCACCGGTACGAGGCGGAGAACGCGGCGATCACGTCGGCGCGGGCGGTGCCGTACTGGTCGAACTACGTGCCCGACTACGTGGGCGGCATCGACGCGCCGGACAGCCAGGTCGAGTTCGTGGTGGACGCCCCGGTCACCGGCACGTACCGGCTCGCCATCGGCCACGCCAACGGCACGACCACTCCGGCCGATCACTCGGTGCTCGTCGGCGGGGTGGAACGCGCGGTCGCGCTGTACCTGCCGAGCGGCTCGTGGCTGGGCACCGAGCAGCACGACCGGGCCGCCCGCGTCACGACGGTCCTGGTGCCGTTGACGGCGGGGGAGAACAGGGTGGCGTTGCGGAAGCGGGGCGGTTTCGCCGAACTGGACTGGCTCACCGTCGCGACGCCGTGAGCTCAGGCCATCGACCGGGCCGTCTCGCGGTGCCGCCGGTACCGGAGGTAGCCCTCCTCGTAGTGCGGCACCAGCGCGGGCAGCGGATCCACGACGGCCTCGGGCGCCGTCCACGCCGAGACGTCGGGATCCGCGCCCGTCGCCCGCAGCGCGGCCAGCACCGCTCCGCGCGCTCCCACCTCGGGACTGCGCGCGACGTGCAACGGCCGGTTCAGCACCGAGGCGAAGATCTCGAGCCACGCCCGCGACCGGGCGCCTCCGCCGCACACCACGACGCGGCCGCGCAGACCGGCCGCCTCGAAGCACTCCCGCGCGGTGTACGCGAGGCCCTCGCAGGTGGCCCTGACCAGGTCGGCGGGCGTGGTGGTGAGCCTGATCCCGGTGAACTGGCCGCTGGCGGTCGGGTCCACCACGGGCGCCCGTTCGCCGGACGGCGCGAGGTGGGGGAGCGCCTCGACGCCCGAGGCGCCGGGCGCGGACGTGGCGAGAACGGCGTCGAGGCTCTCGTGCCGCAGGCCCGTCAGGTTCAGCACCCAGTCCAACGCGGAGGAGCCGGACATCGCCGCCATCACCCGCATCCACCGGCCGGGCGCGGACGCGATGTGCATACCCGCCGGAGCCCCCGACGTGTCGAGCCGGTCGGTGAGCACCTGGCAGCCGAGCGTCGTCCCGACGATCAGCAGGCCGTCGCCCGGCCGGTCCACGCCACCGCCGACGGCGCACGCGGGCAGGTCGAACGGGCCGGACGTGACCAGCGCGGACGCCGGGAGCAGCGGGGACGTGCTCGCCGCGATCGGCAGCGGCGCCACCACCGGGGCCAGGAGGTCCGCGCGGTGAGCGAGGCCGGTGAGCCGCAGGATGTCGGCCGAGTAGGTGCCGCCCTCTGGCGCGCCGAACGGCAGCGAGGCGTCCGACGTGTCGGTCGCCCGCACGCCGGTGAGCTGTCCGAAGACGACGTCCTTGCAGTGCGCGGCGGTGGTGGCGAGATCGAGCGAACGGGGCTCGTGCCGGTCCAGCCAGGCGAGGACGGGAGCCATCGAGCCGGAGAACACGGCGTTGCCGTTGACCGAGTAGATCTTGGCCGTGGTGCCGTCCTGCGCCCACTCGTCGACGATGCCGGCGCTGCGGCCGTCCATCCAGTTGATCGCGGTGCGCACCGGCAGGCCGCGCTCGTCGACGAGCCAGCAGCCGTCGCCCTGGCCGGTGACCGCGACGAGGGACGGGGACGCGCCGGCGGTCACCTCCGCGACCGCCGAGAGGACCTCGCGCATCAGTTCGCCGACGTCCTGCTCGACGTGGTCGCGCCTGGGGTGCAGCAACGTGATCGGCCTGCTGGCGCGGCGGATCACCTGCCCGGACTCGTCGAAGAGCACGGCTTTGGCGACCGAGGTCCCGACGTCGATGCCGAGAAGATCCACCGTTCACCTCGCTCGTCGCGACCGCGCCGTCTCAACGTTCCTGCGCAGCGTAGGCGTCCGCAGTCTCGATTCAGCCGTGAACATTTGTCGTGGACATATGTTCACGGCTCGGTTACTGTCCGCTGGACACGTGATCTGGACCACTCGGACCATCGTCTGGAGGACTCGCCTTGTCCGCTCTGACAGTCCCTGGCGGCGTGAGCAGCCGGTCGCTGCGGAGAGTCGCCGTCGCGGTGGCGGCGCTGCTGCTGATCGTGGTGATGGCGCTGAACACCCGGTTCCTCACGCGGGACGAGGTGGCGGCGCTCGCGCCCAAGCCGTTCGACCCGGCCGCGACCGCCACCGAGCTCTGGAACCGCGCTCGTACCGACCTGCCCGCCACCGCCGCGCCGCTCACCCGGGTCGTGCCGGTGTTGCAGACCGACGTCAAGGCGGCCGCCGCGCAGTTCCAGGCGGTCGCGCCGAACCAGAACGCCTACGCCTTCCCGGTCACCGTCCAGGGCGCGATCACGGAGGCGACCGACGCCGGCTTGCGCGTCCAGGTCGAGGGCGTGCCGACGGTGAGCGTCGCGGCCGGGCCCGCGCTCAACGGCTCCGTCGTCCGCGACGCCGTGAAGTTCACCTTCGCGCAGGCACCGGACCAGACGCGGTTCCAGCAGGTCGGCGACGAGCTGCGCAAGCTCATGACCGCCGAGCTGCAGAAGGCCGGGCCGTTGCAGGGCAAGACGGTGAAGGTCGTCGGCGTCATGAACGTCGTCGCGCCGGCCAACACCGTGCCCGCGGCCAAGCCGGTCGTGATCCAGCCGCTCACCGTCGAGGTGGTCTCGTGACGAGCGACGTGGTGCTCCGCGCCGTCGGCGTCACCAAGGTCTACGGCGTTACGCAGGCGTTGCGCGGCGTCGACTTCGAGGTGCGGCGCGGCAAGGTCACCGTGCTGTTCGGCGAGAACGGCGCCGGCAAGTCCACGTTGATGAAGATCCTCTCCGGCGTGGAGCAGCCGACTTCTGGCCAGCTCGTCCTCGACGGCGAACCGGTCGTGCTGGCGTCCACCGACGACGCGGTGAAGCGCGGGATCGCGATCATCCACCAGGAGCTCAACCTCTGCCCGAACCTGTCCGTGCGCGACAACGTCTTCATCGGCCGCGAGCTGCGCACCCGGTTCGGTCTCGTCGACTACGCCGCGCAGAAGCGGGTCACCCAGGCGTTGATGGACCGGCTCGAAGAACCCATCACGCCCGGCACTCTCGTGCAGGACCTGCGGGTGGGGCAGCAGCAGATCGTCGAGATCGCCCGCGCGCTCGCCGCCGACGCCCGCGTGCTGATCATGGACGAACCGACGTCCGCGCTGTCCGCGGGCGAGATCGAGGTGCTGTTCAAGGTCATCCGCGAGCTCTGCGCGCAGGGCGTGGCGATCGTCTACATCTCCCACCACCTGGAGGAGGCGATCGAGATCGCCGACCACGCGGTGGTGTTCCGCGACGGCTCGCTGGTGGCGAAGAAGGACGCGGAAGACCTCGACCTCGCGTGGGTCGTGCGCACGATGGTCGGCCGCGACGCCGACTACGACTTCAGCGACGAGCCGCGCGAGCACGGCGACGTCGCGCTGAAGATCGAGAACCTGACGGTGGCGGAACCGGCGACCGGCCGCGTCGTCGTCGACGACCTGTCTCTGGACATGCGGGCCGGCGAGATCGTGTGCCTCTACGGCCTGATGGGCGCCGGACGAACCGAACTGCTCGAAGCCGTCGCGGGCCGTACGCCGGTCTCCAGTGGACGGACGGTGCTCGGTCAGACCGACCTCGCCGGCCGGTCGATCGCCGACCGGATCGCCCTCGGTCTCGGACTCGTGCCCGAGGACCGGCAACGCGACGGCCTGGTGCAGATGCTCGGTGTCGGCGCGAACCTGTCGCTGGCGAGCCTGCTCACCACCGTGCGGCGCGGCTTCATCGGCCGGGGCCGCGAACGCGAGGACATCGACCGGCAGATCGCGGACGTGCGGGTGAAGACGGCCCACCCGCAGGCTCCCATCACGTCGCTCTCCGGCGGCAACCAGCAGAAGGTCGTGATCGGCAAGATGCTCATGACCGGCCCCTCGGTGCTGCTGCTCGACGAACCCACGCGCGGCATCGACGTCGGGGCGAAGGGCGAGATCTTCGCACTGCTGTACCGGAAAGCCCGCGAAGGCATGGCCGTGCTGTACGCGACGTCCGAGGTCGGCGAGGCGCTCACCGCGTCGCACCGCGTGGTCGTGATGAGCAGGGGCCGGATCGTCCGCGAGTTCGACCCGCGCACGTGCACCCGCGACGAGGTCATGGCCGCTTCCGGCGAGCAGGCACCGGTGAACGCCCGAAACGGAGGCGAACTGTGAACACGACGACCACCCCGCCCGCCACCGCCAGGCAGGCGGTGCCCGCCGCCAGGAAGCGCTCGCCGATCACGCTCAACGCGGTGCTCGTCGAGGGCAGGGCGCTCATCGCGCTGATCGTGATCATCGTGGCGTTCGCGCTGCTGTCGGACAACTACCTGTCCGCGGGCAACATCGTCACGATCATCAAGCAGGTGGCGTTCAACGCCGTGGTGGCGCTGGGCATGCTGCTCGTGATCCTCAACGGCGGCATCGACCTCTCGGTCGGGTCGACGGTCGGCCTCACCGGTGCAGTGGCGGGCACCCTGTTCCGCGGCCTGGACGTGCCGCTCACGGAAGCCATCGCCTACCCGTCGGTGTGGGTGATCGTCCTGGTCTGCGTCGGCGTCGGTGCTCTCACCGGCTACGTCAACGGCCTGCTGATCGCCCGACTGGGTCTCGCGCCGTTCATCGTCACGCTCGGAATGCTCTACGTGGCAAGAGGTCTGACGCAGGTCCTGCTGAACGGCCAGAACATCACCAACGAGCTGAGCGGCCAGCCCTACCTCGGCAACACGGGCTTCTTCGACGTGTTCGCGAGCAGGCCGCTCGGACTTCCCCTGGCGGCATGGGTGATGGTGGCGCTCGCCGTCCTGTTCTCGTTGCTGCTCACCAAGACCCCGTTCGGCCGGTGGCTGTACGCGACCGGCAGCAACGAACGCGCCGCCCAGCTCTCGGGCGTGCCGGTGAAGCGCGTGCAGACCCGCATCTACGTCCTCTCCGGACTGTGCGCGTCGGTCGTCGGCATCCTCCAGGTCGCGAACATCAGCTCGGCGACCGCGGATCTCGGCCAGTTCTACGAGCTCAACGCGATCGCCGCCGTGGTGATCGGTGGCGCGGCGCTGTCCGGCGGCCGCGGCACCGTGCGCGGCACGATCATCGGCGCGTTCGTGATCGGGTTCCTGGCCAACGGCCTGGTCATCATCGGCGTCTCGCCGTTCTGGCAGCAGGTGATCACCGGCGCCGTGATCATCCTCGCGGTCGCCGTCGACCAGATCCAGCAGATCGTCCAGCGGCGCCGCAACGCACGCCGTGCCGCAGCGGCCGTGCGATCGGCAGCACCGCAAACCACGTGAGTGAAAGGCAGAACCCCATGACGTACCGCAGAAACGGACGCCGCCTCGCCGCGCTGGGCCTCACCGCGGTGCTGGCGCTGACCGCGTGCGGGAGCGGCGACTCCCAGGGCGCGGCGACCCGGTCCGGCACGATCGCGATCATCACGGTCGACCCGTCGAACCCGTACTGGAAGGCCGAGGTCGACACGGCCCAGAGCGAGGTCACCAAGGCCGGCTACAAATACACGCTCTCGGCGCACAAGAACGACCCCGCGCAGCAGAACACCATGGTGGAGACCGCGATCAACGACAAGGTCGCGGGCGTGATCCTCGACCCGGCGGGCGCGGAGGAGAGCATCGCCGCCGTGCAGAAGCTGGTCGACGCGAAGATCCCCGTGGTGCTGGTGAACGCCGAGATCAACAAGACCGGCCTCGCGACCTCGCAGATCGTGTCGAACAACGCCCAGGGCGCCACGCTCGGCGCGGAGGCGTGGGCGAGCGCCATGGGCTACAAGGGCACGTACGTCGAACTGCTCGGCAAGCCCAGCGACAACAACGCGCAGGTCCGTTCCGACGGCTACAAGGGCGTGCTCTCCCAGTACCCCGACCTCAAGAAGATCGGCCAGGAGATCGGCAACTGGGACCGCACCGAGGGCCAGCAGAAGATGGAGGCGTTGCTGTCGAAGAACCCCGACGTCAACGGCGTGATCGCGGGCAACGACGAGATGGCTCTCGGCGCCATCAACGCGTTGAAGCAGGCCGGGAAACTGGCCCAGGTCAAGGTGCTCGGCTTCGACGGCAACCAGGACGCCGTGGAGGCGGTGAAGCGCGGCGAGATGGTCGCCTCGGTGCTGCAGCCGATCGTGGAAGGCACCACCAAGGCGGTCGCGCAACTCACCGAAACGATCAAGACCGGGAAGAGCGGAGCCTCCGAGGAGAAGCAGGCGCTCGACTGTACGCTCGTCTCGAAGGACGTCGCTCCCAAGGTCAACAACTTCGTCCTCGCCGCGGGGTAGGAGCCGGCCTGTCCGGCGAGCGCGACACCGAGAACGGGGAGACCGCGCGATCATGACTGGCAGCGGGAACGCCTCAGGGCGCGAGCAGCAGCCGCGCATCACGCCCCAGCTGCTCTACGCGGTGGGAGCCCTCTACTACCTCGAAGAGCAGACCCAGGCGCAGATCGCGACCCGCCTCGGCACCAGCAGGCCCACGGTCAGCAGGTTGCTCGCCGAGGCGCGGCGGCAGGGCGTCGTCCGGATCGAGCTGGTGGCTCCCGGCAGCGAGGACGACGCGTCGCTCGCCGAACAGGTGCGGGTGGCGCTCGGGTTGCAGAAGGTGCACCTGGCGCCGTTCGCCCCTCGTGCGGTCGTCGGCGCGTCGCTCGCCTCGGCGCTCACCCGCGCGTTGCGGTCGATGGACCTGAGGTCCGACGACGTGCTGCTGGTCGGGTCGGGACGTGCGGTGTACGAGGTCGCGCAGGCGGACCTGCCGGAACTGCCCGGCGTGACCATCGTGCCCACGGTCGGCGGCCAGGACGATCCCGAGCCCTGGTACCAGACCAACGAGGTCACCCGGCAGATCGCGGCGAAGGTCGGCGGCAAACCGGTCTTCCTGTACGCGCCCGCCCTGCCCGGCCCCGACCTGCACGAGAAGCTGATGGATGACCCGTCGTTCACCAGGGTGCAGGAGCTGTGGGGCCGGGCGCGCTGTGCCGTGGTCGGGGTCGGCGCGCCCCCGGCCGCGCGCCGGTCGTTGCCGAGCTTCGTGCCCAAGGACGCGCCGTGGATCAAGGAGGCGGTGGGCGACGTGTGCACGCGCTTCTTCGGCGCCGACGGCCAGCCGCTGGTGTTCGAGGGGTCCGACCGCGTGGTGTCCACGAGCCTCGACGTGCTGCGCGCGGTGCCGACCGTGATCGCGGTGGCCTCCGGGCACGAGAAGGTCGAGAGCATCCTCGCCGCGGCGGGCGCGGGCTGGTTCACCGAGCTCGTCACGGACTCGCTGACCGCGAGTGAGCTGCTCGACGCCGCGAACGGTCGCCTCGCCTCCTGATCCCAGGTGGTGCCGGCCCGTGCTGGGCCGGCGCTTTGGCGTGCCCTGAAACAGCCCCTGAACTGCTGTGAACAGATGTTCTGAACATGTGTTGACAGCGGACCGGGTGGCGACCCACTCTGGAGCGGTAGCAACCGCTGAGGAGGTCGCCGGTGTTCTCCGAGATCCCGAACCGCATGCAGGCCGTCGTCGTGCACGGACCGCAGGACTACCGACTGGAGGAGGTCGACGTCCCCTCACCGGGACCGGGCGAGCTCCTGATGAAGGTCGAGGCCGTGGGCATCTGCGCGAGCGACCTGAAGTGCTTCCACGGCGCGCCGAAGTTCTGGGGCGACGAGAACCGCCCCGCCTGGGCGCAGACCGGCATCACGCCCGGCCACGAGTTCGTCGGCACGGTCGTCGCGGGCGAGTCCGCGCACGGCGTCGCGGTCGGTGACCGGGTCGTGTGCGAGCAGATCGTGCCGTGCGAGGAGTGCCGCTACTGCCGGCGCGGCCAGTACTGGATGTGCGGGCCGCACGACATGTTCGGGTTCCGCAACTACAACGGCGCGATGGCCGAGTACCTGCTGATCCCGGCCAAGGCCAGGGTGCACCCGATCTCCAAGGACCTGCCCGCGCACCACGCGGCGTTCGCCGAACCGCTCTCGTGCGCGCTGCACGCCGTGGAACGGGCGTCGATCTCCTTCGACGACGTGGTGGTCGTCGCGGGCTGCGGCCCGATCGGCCTGGGCCTGGTGGCGGGCGCGAAGGCGAAGAACCCGAAGCTGCTGGTCGCGCTGGACCTCGACGACGCCAAGCTGGAACTGGGCCGCCGGTGTGGCGCGGACATCGTCATCAACATCGGCGAGCAGGACGCCGTCGCCGCCGTGAAGGAGCTGACCGGCGGCTACGGCGCCGACGTCTACCTCGAGGGCACCGGCCACCCGTCCGCGGTCGGGCAGGGTCTGAACCTGCTGCGCAAGCTCGGCACGTACGTCGAGTACTCGGTGTTCGGCTCGGACGTCTCGGTCGACTGGTCGATCATCTCCGACGACAAGGAGCTCGACGTGCTCGGCGCGCACCTCGGGCCGCACTGCTGGCCCGCCGCCATCAAGATGCTGGAGGAGGGCAGGCTGCCCGTCGCCGACATCTGCACGCACCAGCTGCCGATGACGGAGTTCCAGAAGGGCCTCGACCTGGTCGCCGACACCGGTGGCAGCTCGATCAAGGTCTCGATCCTGCCGAACGGGGCGAGCGCGTGACCAGGATCTTCGACGACCCCGCCCGCTTCGCCGAGGACCAGCTCGAAGGGTTCCTCGACCTCTACGCCGACCGGCTGCGCGGCGTCCCCGGTGGCGTCGTCGCGCACCGGACCGCACAGCCGCAGGTCGCCGTCGTGATCGGCGGCGGATCGGGGCACTACCCGGCGTTCTGCGGCACGGTCGGGCCTGGCTTCGCCACGGGAGCGGTGGTGGGCAACATCTTCACCTCGCCGTCGGCGTCCCAGGCCGCCTCCGTCGGGCGGGCCGCGGACCAGGGCAGGGGCGTGATCTTCAGCTTCGGCAACTACGCCGGCGACGTGATCAACTTCGGTCTCGCCGCCGACCGGATGCGCGACGAGGGCATCGACACGCGCATCCTGCTCGTCACCGACGACATCGCGTCGTCCCCGGACATCGCGCAACGGCGGGGGATCGCGGGCGACTTCACCGTCTTCAAGGTGCTGGGCGCCGCCGCGGCCGAGGGCCACGACATCGACGTCGTCGAGACGTTCGGCCGCCAGGCCAACGACCACACCCGCACGCTCGGCGTCGCGTTCTCCGGCTGCACGATGCCGGGCGCCGACGAGCCGCTCTTCACCGTGCCGCAAGGACAACTGGGCCTCGGCCTCGGCATCCACGGCGAGCCCGGCATCCGCGACATGGCCACGCTGCCCGCGACCGACCTGGGCAGGATGCTCGTCGACGACCTGCTCGCGGACGCGCCCGACACGTCGTCGCGCCGGGTCGCGGTGATCCTCAACGGCCTCGGCACCACCAAGTACGAGGAACTGTTCCTGCTGTGGCGGATCGTGGCCGCACGCCTGCGCGAGGCCGGGCTCACGATCGTCGCGCCCGAGGTGGGTGAGCTGGTCACGAGCCTCGACATGGGCGGCTGCTCGCTGACGTTGATGTGGCTCAACGACGACCTCGAACGCCTGTGGTGCGCCGACGCCTACACCCCCGGCTACCGCAAGACCGCCGCCCCGTTGCTGCCGCTGGTCAAGCCGAGCGCCGCGGAACGCCAGCTGGTGCCACCGGTGCTCGCCGTGCCGTCCGCGAGCGCGAACTCCGTCGCGCTGGCCGCGACCGTCCGGGCCGTGCTGAAGGTCGCACGGGACACCATCGCCGAGCACGAGCACGAACTGGGCCGCATCGACGCGGTGGCGGGCGACGGCGACCACGGCCGTGGCATGCGCAAGGGCGTGGAAGCCGCCCTCGCCCGAGCGGAGGGCACCGGCCAGGACGCGGGCGCCGGCTGGGTGCTGCGGCAGGCCGGTCAGGCGTGGGCCGACGAGGCGGGCGGCACCTCCGGCGTGCTCTGGGGAGCCGCGCTCGAGTCCGTCGGCCGCGACCTCGACGACTACGGGGCCGCCTTCGGACCGGACGACCTGGCCCGCGCGGTCCGCGAGTTCACCGCCACGATCCACAAGCTGGGCAAGGCGAAGCTCGGCGACAAGACCATGGTCGACGCACTGGTCCCGTTCGGCACCGAGCTGGAGTCGGCGCTGAACACCGGCGTCGCGGCCGCGAAGGCGTGGTCCGTCGCCGCCGCCGTCGCGACCATGGCGGCGGCCGAGACAGCGGAACTGACCCCGCGGATCGGCCGGGCCCGCCCCCTCGCCGAGAAGAGCGTCGGCACCCCGGACGCGGGCGCCACCTCGTTCGCCCTGCTGTGCACCGCGATCGGCGCCCACCTCACCTCGGAGCGGACCGCATGACCCTGCGCATCGTCGTCGGCTCGGACGACGCCGGTTTCGAGTACAAGGAGTCCATCAAGGCCGACCTGGCCTCCGACGCCAGGGTGGGCGAGGTCGTCGACGTCGGCGTGGCGGCGGACGGGCACACCTCGTACCCGCACATCGCCATCGACGCCGCGCGCCTCGTCGCCGAGGGCCGTGCCGACCGCGCGATCCTCATCTGCGGCACGGGACTGGGCGTCGCGATCTCGGCCAACAAGGTCGAGGGCGTGCGCGCCGTGACCGCGCACGACTCGTACTCCGTGGAACGCTCGGTGCTCAGCAACAACGCGCAGGTCCTGTGCATGGGGCAGCGGGTCGTGGGCCTCGAACTGGCGCGACGGCTGGTCGCGGAGTGGCTCGGCTACACGTTCGACCCGAGCACCGGGTCCGCGCGGAAGGTGCAGGCGATCGACGAGTTCGAGCGCCTGAAGCGAGCCTGACTGGTCACTCCACGGCGTCTTGAAGTGCCCGCAACGCCACCCGGAACGCCGGACGGTTCGTGCTGCTGTTGCGCCACAACGCGAAGACGCGTCGGCGCGGTGCGGGCAGTAGCGGCACGAACCGGACGCCCTCGGGCGCCGGGCCGCGGCCGAGCCGGGGGATGATCGCCGCGCCGAGCCCCGCCGCGACCAGTGCGAGCTGAGTGGAGTGCTCCGAGGCCGTGTGCGCGACCTGGCGTTCGATCCCGTTGCGCCGCAACGTGTTCTCCAGCCAGCCGTGGCAGACCTCGTCGCTCGGCCAGCCCACCCAGTCCTCGTCGCGCAGGTCCGGCAGGGCGAGTGCTGCCCGGTCGGCGAACGGGTGCGCGGCGGGCAGCGCCACGTCGAGGACGTCCTCCAGCAGTGCGGTGCTGGAGATCCCGGCAGGCACCGCGAGCGGCTGTTCCGGCCAGTCCTGGACCACGGCGATGTCGACGTCGGCGTGCCGCAGCCGCGCGATAGCGTCGGTGGGTTCCAGTTCCACGAGCCGTGCGGCCAGGCTTGGGTACCGCTGCCGCAGCGCCCGCAGCATCGGCGGCACGAGACCGCGGGCGGCCGTGGCGAACGCGGCCACCGTGAGCGTTCCGGCCACGGCACCACGTTGGTCGGCCAGCTCGGTCTCGACGAGCTCGACCTGCCGCAGCAGCCGTCCCGCGTGCTCGGCGAGCAGGTCACCGGCGTCGGTGAGCCGGATGCCGCGGCCCTGCTTCTCCAGCAGGGGCTGGCCGACCTCGCGTTCCAGCCTGGCCAGCTGCTGCGACACCGCCGACGTCGTCACGTGCAGCGCCTCGGCGGCGCCGCGGACGGATCCGGTCGTGGAGACCGCGTGCAGCGTCCGCAGGCGCTCCAGGTTCAACACATTAGCGATGCTACGCGGTTGCGCGAAGAATGTTTCGATTGTCTTAGAGGCGGCAGGTCGGCAGGGTTGAAGGCACCGAACCCGCACCACCAAGGAGACTCCGTGCACCTCGTCCTCGGCGGCGACCTCCCCGTCCACCGCCTCGGCTTCGGCGCCATGCGCATGCCCGCCGACGACCCGGCCGCCGCCCACTTCCTGGCCCGCCGCGCGGTCGAGCTGGGCGTGACGTTCATCGACACCGCCGACTCCTACGACCTGGGGCGCAACGAGGAGCTGCTGGCCGAGGCGCTGCACCCGTACCCGGATGACATCGTGGTCGCCACGAAGGCGGGCCAGTGCCACCCCGGCGACGACTGGATCCCGCTGGGACGCCCGGAGTACCTGCGCCAGCAGGCCGAGCTGAGCCTGCGCCGGCTGCGCGTCGACCGCATCGACCTGTTCCAGCTGCACCGGGTCGACCCGGCCGTTCCGCTGGCGGACCAGATCGGCGCCCTGCGGCGGCTGCAGGACGAGGGCAAGGTCCGGCACGTGGGGCTGTCGGAGGTGTCCGTCGCGCAGATCACCGAGGCGGCCGGGATCACGCAGATCGTGAGCGTGCAGAACCGCTACAACCTCGAAGACCGGCGCTCCGAGGACGTGCTGGAGCACTGCGAGCGGCACGGCATCGCGTTCCTGCCGTGGCTGCCGATCGCGCCCAGCGTGCGGCCGGGCTCACCGGTCGCCGAGGTGGCGCGGCGGCTCGGTGCCACCCCGGCCCAGGTCGCGCTGGCGTGGCTGCTGCGGCGGTCGGAGGTCGTGCTGCCGATCCCGGGCACGTCGTCGTTGCGCCACCTGGAGGAGAACGCCGGCGCCGTCCACGTCGCACTGTCCGATGAGGACTTCGCGGAGCTCAGAGACCACGTCCGGTAGTGCGGGCCATGACGACGAGGCCGGCGACGGCGACGAGGGCGAACGCGGCCGGGACGAGGAAGACCAGGGGCAGGCCGACCGTGGCGGCCCCGGTGCCTCCGGCCGCGCCGCCCAGCGCGGAGCTCAGCGCGGTCGAGCTGATGAACAGCGCCGACGCGGTGGCGACGGCCGTGGGCAGCAGCCGTTGGGCGACGACGATGCCGAGGGTCGCGAAGACACCCCACACGCCGCCCATGAGGATCTGCCCCGCGAACAGGCCCGCCGCCGTGCCGGTGAAGGCGAAGCAGAGGTTCGCGGCGACCCCGAAGCCCGCGCCGAGCACCATCAGCCGCATCATCCCGGTCCTGCGCGCCAGTACCACGACGAGCGGCATCAGCACGAGCTCGACCAGCGGCTGGATGCCGATGATCGCGCCGCTGAGCCCGGACGGGAAACCCAGTTGGGTCGTCATGTGGATCGGGAGGTAGGCGTACTTGATCGACTCGCCGGCGTAGACCAGCACGTAGAGCCCGATGAACGCCAGCAGCGGCAGCATCGCCCGCACGCCGGGACCGTGCTCTGCGGGCGTGGCGCCGGTGGGGTGAGTGGTGCGCTGGGTGCCGAGCGGAACGATCTGGGCGAGCGTGCAGACCGCCGTCGCGAGGAACACCGCGCGTGGGGACGCGTGGGTGGCCAGCAGCGAACCGGCCACCGGCCCGACGACCCACCCCGCGGTCAGCGCCATCCGGACGACGGCCACCACGCCGTCGTCGCCGGGGCTCGGGTGCCGCTTCAGCTCGTCGTGCACGGCGGCGAAGAGCTGTGACGTGGCGGCGCCCGCGAAGGCGAGGACGACGGCGCTGAGCACGTACGGCTCCCACAACCGCGTCGACCATGCCACCCCGGCCCACCCCAGGAACCCCGCGAGCGCGCACAGCCGGAACAGACCCAGGCGCCGGCCGGTGCGGTCGGACCGCGCGCCGACCAGGTACCCGGCCACCGGCGCGGTGAGGTTGGTGAGGTAGAACAGCCCTGCCGAGGCGAGCGACCCGCCGAGGTCGTTGACCAGGAACGACGCGATCTGCGGCGCGGCGGCGGAGAACCCGAGGCCCGACAGGAACAACGCCAGCGTCGCACCCCGGTACAGCGGCGTCGCCCACGTCAGCCGCAGCGCGGGCGACGACCACCTGCCCGCGGTCCTCCTGGTCGGCACTTGATCAGCTGACCACCTCCGCGGCCTCCTGGGCAACGGGGGAGCGCGATGTCGTGTGGACGGACGCCTAACCTGGGCGGCGACCCCGACCGGTGAGGACGAGTGATGAGGCCGCTGACCTTCAGCGACGACAAGGACAACGAGCAGGACTGGCTGCCGGGCGGTGACCAGTCGGCCGAGGACGCCTTCCTGGACTTCGTCGCCCGGCACCGAGACACCGACAACACGTCGTTCTGCCTGGAGGACACGCCCGCCGAAGAGGCTCTGGTGTTCCTGGTGGACGTCGGCGCGATCTGCCGGGTCAAGGGCTTTCAGGACTCGCACACCGAGTACCGGGTCGTCACGACCAGCGGCGACCACCGCACCCTGGCGGCCGAGTTCGCCGGCGGCGGCTTCACCGCACTCGACCCCCACGGCCCCTGGCTGCCGGACGTCGAGAGCTTCCTGCAGGCCAGAACCGCCCACCTGGACCAACGGGCGACCCCAGCCCCCGCGAAGCAGGACCGCGCCCAGGAGCTCCGCGCGGAGTTCGACAGGTCCGTCCTGCGCCGAACCCACCCGCGCACACTGCGCCACCACCTGGAGGCCCTGACCCGAGCCGAAGGCCGCGAGCCGGTCACCACCTCCGGCGTCACCCACTACAGCTTCGGCACGGGCGACACCGTCAACGCCTGGTTCACGGCCGCCGGCCGAGGCCTCGTGGTGACGTTCGACCGCTCCAGTCCCCTGAACTCCACAGAGGACAGTCGCGCGGCGCTGTACGACGGCGTCCCGGAGGACCTCCTCGCCCTGGCGAGGAACGCGCCGACGCCCACCGTCACGCACCCGGAGGGCGGCAACCTGGCGGCCGCCACCGGCATCTTCACCTTCGCGGGCCCGTGCGCGATGGCGGACGGCCTGGTGACGCGCCTGCAGGAGGACGGCCTGGACATCGAGGCCACGGGAGTGGACCGGCTGCTCGAACGCTTCCTCACGGCGGACGTCACCCCTGCTGTGGACGGGGAGGCCGCGCCACTCGACCAGGAGGCGCTGACCGCGTTCTGCCAGATCTGGGCCGACACCGGCTACAACGACCGCTGGGACACGCACTACGTCCTGTTCGACAGCAACACCGTCGAGGAGGCGGGGCCGGCCCGCGACGACCTCCTGGAGCTGGTCAGCACGCTCGGGCTCGAACGGGTCGACGCGCCGCCGGGGGCGACCAGCGGCGAGGTGTGGGTCCGCACGGACCCGCGCATCGACGCGGAGCTGGGCAACTGGGCGTAGCCGGCGCGGGTGAGCCTGTTCCGCGACCAGGCCCACCCGCACGGGCTCAGCGCACCTGCTCCGCCTTGAACTGCATCCGCGGCGCCGCGTAGAACTCCTGCGCCTGCACCAGCCGCAGCTCCCGCTCACCCGACCGGTAGGTCAGGTCGATCAGGTCGAAGACGCTCGACGCGGTGCGCTCCAGCGCCAGCGCCGCGTCCTTCGTCTGCACGTAGTGGGCCGTGAACAGCGCGGCCGTGACGTCGCCGGACCCGTTCGCCTTGAACGGAAGGTGCGGGGTGCTCACGAGCCACGACCCGGCGGCGTCCACGACGAGCATCTCGATCGTGCCCTCCGCCCGGTCGGGCCGTTCGACGCTCGTGACCAGCACGGTCGACGGGCCCATCGCGCGGGCCAGGTCGGCGGACGCCAGCGTCTCCTCGACGGTCGCCGGCTCGGTGCCGGTGAGGAAGCCCAGCTCGAACTGGTTCGGGGTGATGATGTCGGCCACCGGCACGACCCGGTCGCGCAGCAGCACGGGGATCTCGGGCGCTACGAAGCAGCCGGACTTGGCGTTGCCCATCACCGGGTCGCACGCGTAGAGCGCCGCCGGGTTCGCGGCCTTCACCCTGCGCACCGCGTCGATGATCACGTCGGCGATGCCCGTGCCACCCTGGTAGCCGGACAGCACGGCGTCGACCTGCGGGAACACCCCGCGCTCCTCCACCCCGAGCAGGATCTCGGCCACGTCCGACGGCGGCAGCAGCGGACCGCGCCACGCGCCGTAGCCGGTGTGGTTGGAGAAGTTCACGGTGGGGATGGGGACGACCTCGACCCCGATGCGCTGCAGCGGGAACACGGCGGCGGAGTTGCCGACGTGGCCGTGGGCGACGACCGACTGGATGGACAGAACCTTCATCCGTCCACCCTAGACGGACCACCGGCCGCCGCCGGGGTGGAGCAGGCTCCACCTGGGGAACGCCCCCTGCCTGCACTGACGCGCACAAGATCGATTCCTAGGGTTTCCCCCATGACCTCGACCCCCACCGCGGCAGCCGGGAACCGTTGGCAGGCAACGGTTCAGCGCTTCCCGCTGATCACGTTCTTCACGCTCGCCAACGGCATCAGCTGGCTGGCGTGGCTGCCCTACGTCCTGTCGCTGGACGGGTTCGGCGTGCTGCACTTCCGCTACCCGGACCTGCTGATGGGCAACCAGCTCACGGCGATCCTGCCCGGCGCGTACCTCGGCCCGCTGACCGCCGCGTTCACCGTCACCGACGTCACCGAGGGCAGGGAGGGGCTGCGCCGGTGGCGCAGGCGGCTCTTCCAGTTCCGCGCGGGCGTCGGCTGGTACGCGTTCGCGCTGTTCGCCGTTCCCGTGGCGGTCCTGCTCGGCACGATCGCGGCGACCGACGGCGAAGGCCTCCGCACCCCGTCGCTGATGGTGCTGGCCGTCTACGTGCCGATGCTGGTGCTCCAGTTCTTCACGACCGGCCTGGCGGAGGAGCCGGGCTGGCGCGACTTCGCACTGAGCCGTCTCCAGCAGCGGCACCAGCCCGTGGTCGCGACGCTCGTGCTCGGCGTGCTGTGGATCATCTGGCACCTGCCGCTGTTCCTCACGCCCTGGGCAGGCCCTGACGTCACGCCCGCAACGATCGTCCGCTTCGCCGTCATGGCGATGGAGATGAGCTTCCTGATCACCCTGGTCTACAACAAGGGACGCCAGAGCCTGCCCCTGGTCATGCTGTTGCACTGCTCCATCAACAACTTCCAGTCCGTCGCGTTCTCCGAGTTCTTCCCGGACGCAGGCGAGGAGGCGCTCTGGGGTCCCGCGCTCGGCCTCGGCGTGCTGGCCCTCGTCGTCCTGGCGGTCACGAAGGGACGACTCGGCTACACCGGGACCTCGACTCAGGTGCCCCAGAACGCCCCGGTGAGTCCGGCGCCGCGGAAGTAGGCGGCGGCCGCGACGGGTTCCCGGCGGACGTAGCCGTGGCCGAGGCGGCCGGTGTACCAGTCCGACGCGAGGTTCCAGAGCGTCGTCAGGCCGAACACGGACCCCTTCGGCAGGTTCGCGCGGTCCAGCCAGGTGTCGACGCAGCTCTCGGCGCAGAAGATCAGCTGGTTGCCGCACGCGTGCACGACGTCGTCCCACACCTCGCGACCAGCGCCGGCGCCGCGCCGGGGACCAGGTGGGGGATCGCGAACGAGTCTCACGCGCAGCCGCCCCACCAGAGCGTCGTGGAGCTCTTGACGGAGAACCCGAAGTCGCGGGTGGCGAACGGGTGCGCGAGCACGATCTCACCGTCCACGCCGAGGGCGATGTGCCGGTCGGCGGCCAGGGCGCGGAACGCGTCGGCGGCCGCGTCGCCGGTGATGCCGAGCTCGCGGGCGACGTCCTCGCTGGAGGCCACCCGGCCTTCGCGGGCCGGCTGCCGGTAGAGCCGCAGCCGCAGGGCTTCGAGATCGGTCATGGCGGTGCTCCCCGGTTCCGGCGTCGAGCCGACTCTCTCACGTCCGAACATCGGCGAACAATGCTATGTATGCTGGACTACATAGCATCCTGCGGAGGAGTCGCCATGTCGTTCGAGGAGAACGCGGACACGGCCCTGGTCCTGGGCGGCGGGGGACCGGTCGGAGCCTCGTGGACGTCCGCGCTGCTCACCGGTCTGGTCGCCGCCGGGATCCCGCTGACCGGCTGCGACGTGCTCGGCACGTCCGCGGGGTCGGTGGTCGGCGCCTGGCTGACGATCGAGCCGGACGGCCTGCCGAAGATCCCGGCGCTGATGCGCGAACGCGCCGCGTGGCATGCCCGCAACGCCTCGGCCGGACTGCAGGACACCGGCCTGTTCGAGGCCGCCCTGACCGACCGCGGCACCGGAAAGGCCGGGATGGTGCCGATCTCCGTCGAGCAGGCCGGCGACCTGTGGCGGGGTCTGCTGCCGGGCGGACCGTGGCCCGCGCGCCTGCGGATGGTGTCCGTGCACGCCGCCACGGGCAAGGCACGGGTGTGGTCGGCGGGAGACGGCCTGCCCCTCGCGGCCGGGGTCGCGTGCTCCACCGCGGCACCCGGTGTCGCGCCGCCGGTCCTGGTGCGGGGCGAGGCCTGGCTCGACGGCGGCGTGCGCACCGGCACCAACGCCGGCCTCGTCGACGCGACCGCGGTACGGGTGCTGATCGTCGCCCCGCTGCCGTCCGAGGACCTGGCGCGAGAAGAGGCCCTCCTGGTCGAACGCGGCCACCGCGTCCGCACCGTCGTCGCGACACGCTTCTACGACAAGCCCCTCGACCTGATCGACGCGCGGTTCGTCGACGCCGGCGCGGCGGCGGGCGCGGAGCAGGCACGTGACCTCGCACCGGAACTGGCGGCCTGGTGGGCGCGGCCGGTGTGAGCCGTAGGCTGGTTGCGTGGCCACGAACTCCGACGCCGTGACGATGAAGATCGGCGAACTGGCGCGGCTGACCGGGGTCAGCGCCCGTTCGCTGCGGTACTACGAGCAGCAGGGGCTGCTGCACAGCACGCGGTCGGCCGGCGGGCAACGGCACTACGCGGCCGCGGAGGTCGCGCGGGTCGAGATGATCCGGCGGCTCTTCGACGCCGGGCTGAGCAGCAAGGTGATCGCCCGGCTGCTGCCCTGCGTCGACGTCGGCGGCAGCGAGATCGCGGAGGACGCGTTCACCACGATGCTCGGCGAACGCGACAGGCTGACCGCCGACATCGACCGGCTCGTCGAGGCCAGGTCCGCCCTCGACCAGCTGATCGAGATCAACACGCGCTACCGCCACGAGGCCGGCGCCGCCTGAGCGTTCGTCAGAGGCTCAGGTCGAGGACGACCTTGCCCGTGGCGTGCCCGGACTCGACGAGCGCCAGCGCCTCGTCCGCGCGCGCCAGCGGAAAGGTCTCCGTGATGTGCGGATCCAGCCGCCCGGACGTCATCAGCTCGGCCACGCGTTCGAGGTTCGCCCGGTCGAGACGGCGGCGCACCATCTCGCCACCCAGTTCGGTCACGGACGGGTCCCCGACGGAGACGAGCGCGCCCCCGTCCGCCACCAGCGAGGCGACCGCGCGCAACGACTCCCCGCCCACGTTGTCGGCCACCGCGGCGAACCCACCGGGCGCGAGCGCGCGCAGCCGTTCGGCCACGTCACCACCTGTGTAGTCGACGAAGGCGGCGCCGGTAGCCGCCACGAGCTCCCGCTTGGCGGGCCCCGCCGTGCCGGTCACGACCAGCCCCCGGTCCCGCGCGAGCTGGGCCAGCGCGATCCCCACCCCACCACCGATGCCGTTGACCAGCAACGACGCCCCGGCGGGCAGGTCGAGCTGGTCGAGCACGTCCAGCGCGGTGGTGCCCGCGACGGGAATCGTCGCCGCCCAGACCTCCGGCAACGCGTCCGGAATACGCGCCGTGGACTCCCCGAGCAGCAGCGTCGTCTCCGCGTACGTGCCAGCGCCGGTGAGCGCGAACCCGGTGACCCGGTCGCCGACGACCAGCCCCGTCACGTCGTCCCCGACGGCCAGCACCGTGCCGGCCGCCTCCATCCCGAGGACCTGGGGGAACGGCAGGTGGCCGTTCAACGCGGTGCCGTGCCCGGACCGCAGCTTGTGGTCGAGCGGGTTGACCCCGGCGGCCGCGACGCGCACGAGCACCTCCGAGGGCCCCGGCGTGAGGTCGGGCCGCTCGAAGAACCCCTGCACCTCGACGCCGCCGAACGCCTTGTACCCCAACGCTTTGCTCATGATCGTCCGCTCCTCAGCCGTCAGTTCGGGACGATGCGAAGCTAGTCGATGACACCGGTGTCAGCTTCCACTCGATGTGACGCCCGCCACCGCTGCGGGACGCTCTCGTCCCCGTCGTCCCGCACGACCTTGCCCGCGTTGCGGGGACTGCGCGCAGGTGTCCACTTCGGACCACGTGGTGCTGGGCCGCTCGTGCGACCCGCGCTGCCGTCGAACGCCAGGTCGTGCCCGCCCGCAGCCTTCACACGGTTGTGACACAGACCAGACGAACGACGGTGCACGCCGGGTGGACGGTCGCTCTACCGTCGGTGACTGATCGGAAACCCTGCACCCGTCCGCACCCTGAGCGGCCGGGATTTCCGTGAGGAGCCCAACTTCATGAAGACCCTGCGCCTGGGGGCGCTCGCGGTGCTGACGGCATCGGCGATCGCCCTCACGATGTCGGGCGCCTCGGCGCACGACCCCGACACGCCAGAGGGACAGGCGGCGGCCAGAACGTTCATGGCCGACTTCCAGCCCGCCGAACGGCACGCCGTCACGAACACCGCGGCCGGTGTGCCGTGCGTCGACGGCAAGGCCGACATCTACCCGTGCAAGAACGTCGACCTGCTCAGCGTCCTGCCGCTGGCGCAGATGGGCGGCGGCAACGGCAACGACGTCTGGGGCTGGACCGACCCGTCCTCCGGCAAGGAGTACGCGATCGTCGGCCGCACCAACGGCACCGCGTTCGTGGACGTCAGCACGCCGACCGCGCCGAGGTTCCTCGGCAACCTGCCGTCCAACGGCGGCAGCAGCTCGTGGCGTGACATGAAGGTCTACAAGGACCACGCGTTCATCGTCGCGGACTTCATCACCGGCCACGGCATGCAGGTGTTCGACCTGACCCGGCTGCGCACGGTCACCTCGCCGCAGACGTTCACCGCCGACACCCTCTACAAGGACTTCGGCCCTGCGCACAACATCGCCATCAACGAGGAGACCGGGTACGCCTACGCGATCGGGTCCAACACGTGCAGCGGCGGCCCGCACATGGTCGACATCCGCACGCCCAAGCAGCCGAAGAACGCGGGCTGCGTCGCGCAGGACGGCTACACGCACGACAACCAGTGCGTGGTCTACCGCGGCCCCGACGCGACCTACCGCGGCCGGGAGATCTGCTTCAACTCCAACGAGGACACGCTGACGATCGTCGACGTGACCGACAAGGCCAACCCGGTGCAGATCGCGCGCAAGGGCTACTCCGGCGCGCAGTACTCGCACCAGGGCTGGCTGACCGAGGACCAGCGCTACTTCCTGCTCGACGACGAGCTCGACGAGTCGCGCGGCACCGACAAGCGCACCAAGACCTACATCTGGGACCTCGCCTCGCTCGCGAACCCGGTGCACACCGGCGTCTACAACTCGCCGGCCAGCGCGATCGACCACAACCAGTACATCAGGGGCAAGTACTCCTACCAGGCCAACTACCAGGCCGGGCTGCGCGTCCTCGACGTGTCCGGGGTGGCCTCCGCCCAGCTGACCGAGGCCGGGTTCTTCGACATCTACCCGGCCGCGAACGAGGCGAAGTTCAACGGCGCCTGGAGCAACTACCCGTACTTCGCGAGCGGCATCGTCCTGGTCAACGGCATCGAACAGGGCCTCGTCGTGGTCAAGCCGAACCTCGGCACCACCGAACCACCGCCCGCCGGCAGGAAGTTCGAGAACACCGCCGACGTGCAGATCCCGGACGCCGGCGCGGCCGTCACGTCCCCGGTCACCGTCTCCGGTGTCACCGGGAAGGCGCCGTCGGCGTTGAAGGTGAACGTCGACATCAAGCACACCTACCGCGGTGACCTGGTCATCGACCTCGTCGCGCCGGACGGCACGGCGTTCCGGCTCAAGCCGTCGGGCAACGACTCGGCCGACAACGTGATCACCACCTACACCGTCGACGCCTCGGCGCGGACCGCGGACGGCACCTGGCAGCTCAAGGTCCAGGACGTCGCCAGGGCCGACACGGGCTACGTCGACGCGTGGAGCCTGCAGTTCTGACCCACCCGGGGTGCCCCTTCACCGGGGCACCCCGTCCCAGGAGCCGATCATGCGCAGACTGAGCGTCACCGACTGGATCTTCGCGCTGGTGGCCGTCCTGGTCGTGGCGGGCGGGGGAGTGGTGCTGTTCCGTTCCACCCCCGCGACCGTCCACCACCAGCAGGCGGCGGCCGTCGTGCCCGCGAGCCACAGCGACGGACTGTCCGAAGTGGAGGGTGGCTACCGCTTCGAACGCGTCGTCGTGCCGGACGCGCGCGGAACCGCGGTCCCCGTGGCGTTCCGGATCCTCGGCGGCGACGGCAAGCCGGTGACCCGGTTCCTGGACAACCAGACCAAGCAGCTGCACTTCTTCGTCGTCCGCGACGACATGTTCGTCTTCCGGCACGTGCACCCGGTGCTCGACGGCGACACCTGGCGCACCTCGGTCGACCTCCCGGACGGCGGTGCCTACCGCATGTTCGCCGAGTTCATCCCGTTGGACACCAAGGATCCTCGCCACCCCGTGGTGCTGGGCGTCCCGTTCAGCCTCGCCGGCGACACGGCACTCGCGCCGGTACCCGCCCCGGACGCCCGCACGGTCACCGCGACCGGCTACACCGTGACCAGGGTCGACGAACCCGCGACCCTCCCGCTGCTGAGCGAGCGGTCGATCAGACTGGCTGTCCGCACCCCGGACGGCACGCCGGTCGACCGGCTCGAACCGCACCTGGGTGCCAACGGGCACATGACCGGGTTCCACACGATGTTGTTGTCCGCCACGCACATGCACCCGGTGGAACCGGCCGGCGCGCCCCTGATCGACGGCGAGCTGACGTTCCGCTCGGTGTTCGCCGAACGTGGCGAGTACCGGCTGTTCCTGGAGTTCTCCCACGGCGGCAAGCTGCACACGGCCGCGCTCACCGTCGCGGTGGCCTGACCGGCCCGCGGCCGCGAGGACTCACAGCGCGCCGTTGGCCTCGCACGCCTTGCGGACACCCTCGCCGTAGGCCGGATCGGCCTGGGCGCAGTGGGCGATGTGCCGTTCGACCGTCTCCCGCCGCGCGCCCTTGATGGCCCGCGCGGTGTTGTCGAACAACGCCTGGCGTAAGAGGGCTGTTCGGCCCAGCGGCCGCGCTCCTGGGGCGGCAGGGCCCGCCGCCCCAGGTCTCCTCGCCGGCGAGGCCGGGGACGAGGACGAGCTGCGGCGACTTGCGGAGCTGAACCGGGGCGCCGCCGTTCTCCCCGCGGCCGCCGCGAGTGATCACGGGCGGGGGAGCAGGCCGGTCGCGGTCTGGCCGAGGTGCCAGAGCAACGCCGTGGCCGCGGCGTCCGCGTCCCTGGCGAGCGCGGCCTCCTCCAGGGCGCGGTGCTCGGCTACGTGGTCGCGCTCCGCGTTGCGGCTCGCCGACCAGCGGCGGGCCAGTTCGCTCGCGGTCCACAGCCGGTCGAAGGTGTCCAGCAGGGACGCGTTGCCGCAGCCTTCCAACAGGGTGCGGTGGAAGATCCGGTGCGCCTCCGCCCACTCTTCGCTGTAGTGCTCGTCGGAGTCGCCGGCGAACGCGGGGGTGCGGGCCAGCCGGTGGTGCGCCGCGCGGACGCGCGCCTCCCAGTCGAGGTCGCCCCGCTCGATCGACAGGCGCAGCACGGCCGGTTCGACGGTCATCCTGGCCTCCGCGATCTCCTGCCAGCGGCGGTCGGAGTGGGCGGGGACGGCGAAGCCGCGGTTCGGCAGCCGGTCGGCCAGGCCCTCGCCGACCAGGCGGACGAGCGCCTCGCGCACGACGGCGAGGCTCACGCCCTGGTCCTTGGCGAGGTCCTGCGGTTTCAGCGCGTCGCCGGGGGCGTGGACGCCGCGCATGATCGCGTTCCGGAGGTGCGCGTACACCTGCTCCGAGAGCATGGGCTTGGCCGGGTGGGTCACAGGGGTCAGCGTAGACGATGCCGCAGATAATCGATTATCTGTGTTATCGTCGATCCTGTCATCCCGTTCGTCCTGAAGGAGCCAGCGCACATGAGTGCCAACGACCCGTTCGCCCGCCTTCCCGAGGTGGCGACCTTCGCCGTGTCCAGCACCTCGGTCCTCGACGGTGCCGAGTGGGCACCCGAGCAGCTCGGCGGCAAGGACGTCTCGCCGCAGCTGTCCTGGAGCGGTGCGCCCGAGGGCACCAAGAGCTACGCCGTCACCGTGTACGACCCGGACGCGCCCACCGGGTCGGGCTTCTGGCACTGGGCTGTCGCCGGCATTCCCGCCGGCTGCACCGCGCTGCCGGAGGGAGCGGGCGACCCCGCCGGCACCGGACTGCCGGAAGGCGCTTTCCAGCTGCCCAACGACGCCCGCCTCCCGCACTACATCGGCGCGGCCCCGCCGGCGGGGCACGGGCGGCACCGGTACTTCGTCGTGGTGCACGCGCTCGACGTCGAGACCCCCGGCGTGCCCGCCGACGCGACCCCGGCGTTGCTCGGCTTCGTCATGAGCTCGCACGTCCTCGGCCGCGCGGTCCTGGTCGCCACGGCGGAAACGCAGAGCTGATCACAGTTCGCGGGAGACCTCGGCGAGCCGGTCGCCGAGGAACGCGCGTTCGGCCTCGTTGTCGGTGAGGGTCAACGCCTCCTCGTAGGCCGTCACGGCCTGCGGCCACAGCCGAAGCCGGCGCAGGAAGTCGGCGCGTGCGGCGCTGAGGTAGCCGTAGGTGGCGAGGGCCGGATCGGCCAGCAACGGGGTCAGCGCGTCGAGGCCGGCCCGGGGCCCGTCGCGCTCGCCGACCGCGACGGCGCGGTTGAGCTCGACCACCGGGGACGGCCACAGCCGGTGGAGGACGTCGTAGAGACGCACGATCTCGTCCCAGTCGGTGCCGGCCCAGGTCGGCGCCTCCGCGTGCAGGGCGGCGATCGCGGCCTGCACGGCGTACCGGGTCGGCGGCCGGCGCAGCAGGGCCTCGGTCAGCAGCGGTTGGCCCTCGGCGATGAGGTTCCTGTCCCAGCGCGAACGGTCCTGTTCGGACAGCAGCACCAGACGTCCGTCAGCGCCCGTCCTGGTTTCCTGGCGGGCCGCGTTGAGCAGCAGCAGCGCCAGCAGGGCGGTGATCTCCGCGTTGGCCGGCATCAGCAGGTGCAGCAGGCGGGCCAGCCGGATCGCGCCGCCGGTCAGGTCACGGCGCACCAGGTCGGCGCCGAACGGCGCGGTGTGCCCGGTGGTGAAGATCAGGTGGACGACCTCGAGGACGGCGCTGACCCGTTCTCCGAGGTCGTCCGGGCCCGGCACCCGGTAGGGGATGCGGGCCGCGGCGATCTTCTTCTTGGCCCTGGTGATGCGGGCCGCCATGGTGGCGGGCGGCACCAGGAACGCCCGCGCCACCTCCGGTGTGGACAGTCCGCAGACCAGCCGCAACGTCAGCGCCACCTGGGCGTCCGTCGACAGCGCGGGGTGGGTGCAGGTGAAGATGAGCCGGAGCCGGTCGTCGTCCAAGGCTTCTTCCGGCCCGTGCGCGACCTCGTCCGCGACCAGCAGGGGCATCCTGCGGCGGAACACCGAGTCCCGGCGCAGGACGTCGAGGGCACGGTTGCGGGCCGAGGTGGTCAGCCAGGCGCCCGGCCGTTCCGGGACGCCCCGCTCGCCCCACGTCTCCAACGCCTGCGCGTACGCGTCCTGCGCGCACTCCTCGGCCAGGTCGAGGTCGCGGGTCAGCTGGGCCGTGGTGGCGAGCACCTGCGCCCAGTCGCGGCGGTGGGCCTCTGCCACCGCCGCGACGACCTCGTCGCTCGGGTCACTCACCCGCGCTCGACCACGGGACGGATCTCCAGGCCGCTGTGCGTGTAGTTCAGCTCGGGCAGCAACCTCGCGAGCTCCAGCACCTCGTCCAGGTCCGCCGCTTCGAGCAGGTAGTAGCCGCCCAGCCCTTCCTTGGTCTCCAGGAACGGGCCGTCGGTGATGGTGATCCGCCCCGCCTCGTCCGCGCGCAGCGACGTGGCCGTGGGCGCGTTCTCGAGCTGCCGGCCGTCCAGGAACCGGGCGCCGGCCTTGGCCACGAACGCCGCGTGGCCGGAGTTGTGCGCCTGCCACTGCTGTTCGGTCATCGACTCCCACTGCTCGGCGTCGCCGTAGATGAGGATCATGTACTTCGCCACGTCGTCAGCCTCTCGGTACGGGCCCCTCAGCAGGTGGCCTTCACCGTAACGACGGGCGAGGCGGGCGTCAGATCGACAGCGGGGCGAAACTGGGTTCCGCCGCCTCCAGCCGCGGCACGGCCACGCCCAGCCGCCTGGCCTCCGCCAGCGTGTCGCGGCAGACCTCCCGCGGCTCGGCGGCGCCGGGGTCGTCGTGCGCCTCCAGGCTCAACCGGGCCAGCGCGACATGGCTGACGGCCCACGCCAACCCGGTCGCCACCAGCCACGCGGGGAGGCGGTACCGCAGCGTGGAAGCCCGGTGGCGCCTCAGGTCCACGCCGCGAGCCTCGACCAGCGGCAGGAGCTCGCGGCCGACGAGCATCGCCTCGCGGAGCGCGTCCCGCCTGCCGACCAGGTCGGCCAGCGACCCCAGCCTCAGCCCCTGGACGAACATGCCGGCGTCGGACACGAAGTGGATCCACAGCCAGCCGCGGAGGTCGGGGTGTTCGCGCGGCCGGAAGCCCGCGTCGCGGAACACCTGGCGCACGGCCAGTTCGCGCTGCGTCGGAGGCCGGCCCGTGGTCCCGAAGATCGGCCTGGGCAGGATCGCCCCGCGCAGCACGCCGTCGCGGAAGCCGCCGCCCGCCTGGGGAAAGCCCCACGCGACCCGGTCGAGGGGCAGCGGAGCGACCGCCACCTCCAGGTCCGCCCAGACGTTGCCGAAGACGAGCACCGTGGCGTTGCCCAGGCGCGGGGCGAGGAAGGCCGCCGCCTCCGCCAGCCGGTGGTGGGACACGCTCAGCACGATCAGGTCGAAGTCGTGGTCGGCGGGCAGTTCTTCGCGCAGTCGCACGGGCCACCGCTCGACGACGCGCGTGCCCGTCGGCCGCCGCCGGGCGTCGATCAGGTCGAGGTCCACCGCGTCCCCGTACGTCGCCGCACGGCCAGGCCGGACGTAGAACTCGACCTCGTGGCCCGCTCGCTGCAGGGTCCAGCCGTACACCGTCGCGATCACGCCGCGCCCGAACAGGAGGATCTTCACGCCGCACCCCTGAGGTAAGCTAAATGGAGGTTGTCTCCATTTCGACGATATGGAGATGACCTCCACTTGTCAACGGGAGGTACCGCGTGACCACCGCGAAGCCGTTGCGGGCCGACGCCCAGCGCAAACGGGCGGCGCTGCTCGCGAAGGCCAGGGAGACGTTCGACGCCGGCACGTTCTTCGACCTGCGCTTCGACGACTTCGCGGGCCTGGCCGGGGTGGGCGTCGGGACGCTGTACCGGCACTTCCCGACGCGGGAGGCGCTGGCCGAGGCGGTCTACCACGAGGAGGTGGACGCGCTGTGCGGCCGCGCCCGCGAACTCGGGGACGCGCTGCCCGCCGCGGCCGCCCTCGCCTCGTTCGTGCGCGGCTACGTCGACTACCTGGACGCCCACAGCGGCCTCGCGCGGACGCTCGCCACGCTGATGACGACGCGCTCGGACACCTTGGCCGAGGGCAGCCAGGCGCTGGAGCGCGCCGTTCTCGACCTGGTGGAGGCCGCCGTGCGGGACGGCGGCATCCGTCAGGACGCGGACGGCGGTGCCGTGATGATGGCGCTGCACGGCATCGGCGCGGCGCACGACCGCCCGAACTGGCGATCCGAGGCGGACGGCCTCGTCACGCTGCTGCTCGACGGCCTGAGCCCTCAGCCGTAGTGGTCGAACTCGCTCTCCAGCACGCCTTCGCCGTGGGTCAGTGACGGCAGTTTTCGGTGCAGCTCAGCGACTTTCGCGGCCGGTACGTGTCCTTCGAGGACGGTCGCGGTGGTCGTGAGCGGGACAGCCCCGGCCTTGCCCAGCGCGACGAGCACCGCGCTGAGCGCGTCCTCGGGCACCTCCAGCCGGAAGCGGTGCACCGGTTCGCACGTCAGCGTCCCCGCCCTGCTCACCGCCTCGCGCAGCACGATCGGCGCGAGGGCGCGGAAGTCGCCGGCCACGCTCACCGGCGACGAGTAGCCGGAGTGGGTCATCGTGACCGCGCATCCGATGACGCGATCCGCGCGCAACGTGTCGCGCACGCTCTCCTCCACGGCCCGGAAGAACGCGAGTGGCAACGACCCCAGCTCCACCTCCAGCCGGAACTCCTCCCGCCCCGGCTCCACCCGGAACCCGACGGTGGCCGCGTACGGGTTCGCGCCGAGGAACCGCACCGCCTCGCCCACACCGCGAAGCCGGTGCACGCGGATCGGCCGGGTCTCGCGGAACGTCACGGCGACGCCGTGCTCCAGGGCGAGCGTCGCCTCGATGACCTCCCGCTGCACCTCGCCGTACAACGACACCACGATGTCGTCGCCGTCGAGCCGCAGGTCGATCAACGGATCCTGCTCGGCGAGCCGGTGCAGCGCGGTGTGCAGCGCCGCCCGATCCGGTGACTCCACCACGGTTTCCAGGGTGGGTGGCGAGAACTGGCGGACGCGGTCGTGCCGGGCGATCCCGATCGTGTCGCCGATGCGGGCGTCGAGCCCCCAGAGCTTCACGATCTGCCCCGCTCTGGCGACGTTCGCGCGCACCGCCGAGGCACCCTCGAACACCGCGATCGAGGTGACCTTCCCTTCGCCGTCGCCGATCCGCACGCGGTCGCGCACCCGCACGGTCCCCGAGAACAGCCGCGCGAACGAGATCCTCTCGCCGGCCGCCCCTCGCTCGACCTTGAACACCTTGCCGGACAACGGGCCGTCGGGGGAGACGGTCACCGCCAACGACCTCGCGACGCCGTCCATCAGCTCGCGCACCCCGTCACCGGTGATGGCCGACCCGAAGTAGATCGGCGCGTCGGACCGGAGCTTGACGGCCACCTCCCGGGCGACGCGCTCCCCGTCGGCACCGCGGCGGTCCATCTTGTTCACGAAGACGACGGCCGGAATCCCCAGGCGCTGCAACGCGCGCATGAGCACGCGGGTCTGCGCCTGCACACCCTCCACGGCGGACACCACGAGCACGGCGCCGTCGAGCACGTCGAGCACCCGCTCGACCTCGGCGATGAAGTCGGGGTGGCCGGGCGTGTCGAGGAGGTTGACCGCGACGCCGCCGACCGTGAAGGAGGCGACGGCGGACTTGATCGTGATGCCGCGCTGCCGTTCGAGCGCGAGCGAGTCGGTCTGCGTGTTGCCGGCGTCCACGCTGCCGGGCGCGTCGATGACACCGGCGTGGTGGAGCAGTCGTTCGGTCAGGCTCGTCTTACCGGCGTCGACGTGAGCCAGAACTCCGAGGTTCAAGGTGCGCGACAAGCGTCATGTCCTCTAGATAGGCGATGAATACCTTCTGGGTGAACACGAACGCCTCGCGCATCGGCCTCTCCTCGCTGTGACGACTGGTCGTGGGCAGTGGAGCAGGCACCGGCGCACGACGCAATCGAAATTCCACGGCGACCGGTGGATCTTCGAGGGTTGATGATCGTCCTTTGTGGGCATCCGGGTGCACCGCGAAGACGCGGGCCGCACAGAAAGCCGGACTCCCTTGCAGATTCAGCACACCCCGAACCCCGTTCCCGCCCTGCCGCCGCACGGCCTGTTCAGCCACCTGACCGAGGAACAGGTCAGGACGAGCGGCACCTCGCCCCACGAGGTCTCCTGGTCGAACGCCGGCCTGTTCCGCGAAGCCCGTGGCGCGACCGATCCGGTGAGCCCGCGGTGACGAACCACCCCGTGTGAGGCTCAACGACCGGATCACCGCCGCGGCGATGCACGCCACCGCCCGGTGGACCGTGCGCTACGGCGAGCCGCTCCGGTTCGCGGGGTCGGACCTGCCCCGGCCTCGGGTGGTCCGGGTGCCCACCCGGCACGGCCGCGTCCGCGTGCACGTGTACCGCCCACACGCCGATCCGGTGCCCGGCGCCGCGCACGTCCACTTCCACGGCGGAGCGTTCCTGATGCGCTACCCGTTCATGGACGACTGGTGGTGCCGCTACCTCGTCGCGACGACCGGCGTTCCGGTGCTGAACGTGGACTTCCGCGCCGCGCCGTACGTCGCGTACCCCGTCGCCCACCACCAGTGCCACGACGTGGCCGCGTGGGCGGCCGCGGGAGGCGGGGACCTCCGGCTGCACGCGGACCGGATCTCGGTCGGCGGGTTCTCCTCCGGTGGCAACCTGGCGGCGTCGGTCAGCCTGCAGGCCCGCGACGGTGGACGCTGGCTGCCCGCGGTGCAGGTGCTCGGGATCCCTGCGCTGGACTTCCACGACGAGGCCGGCCTCGACGAGCCCGGCATGATCACGCCGGAGCTGCGCCGGCTGGTGCGCAGGGCCTACTTCCCGGACCCCGCCACCCGGCGGGAGCCCTGGGCCTCTCCCTTGCTGGCACCGGATCTGTCCGGGTTGCCGCCCGCGGTGGTGCTCACCGCCGAACGCGACGTGCTCCGCCACGACGGCCGGCGCTACGCGGCACGTCTGCGCGAGGCCGGCGTCCAGGTGCTGCACGACGAGACGCCCGGCGCCGACCACTACTTCCTCACCGAGAACCCGGTCCGGGCTCGCAGGACCATGGCCCTGGTCGCCGAGGCCGTCCGCGCCGCCGTGTCCTGAACCTATGGCGCCGCCAGCAAGGCCCGGAGCGCATCGGCTTCGGGCATCGCCAGCTCGGTGTACAGCTCCACCGCCTGCGCGTAGTGCTCACGCGAGCCGAGCGCGCGGCCGAGTGCCGCGTGGGCCCGTGCCTGCTGTTCGACGGAGCTGAGCTCGGTGGCCAGCGCCAGGGCCTCGGTGAGCAGGGCGACGTCGTCGGTGACCTCTCCCAGCCCGTTGAGCACGTAGAGCTCGCCGGTTCGGTCGCCCAGTTCCCGGAACATCGCGAGCGCCCGGCCGTACTCCTGCGTCGCCCGGTCGCGCTGACCCCACCGGGAGAACAGCAGGCCGAAGCCCTGCACGCACCACGCCTCGGCATCGGCGTCGCCGCGCTGCCGGTAGATGTCCAGGGTCCTGGTGAAGTGGTCGAGCGCCGACTCGTAGCGGCCCAGCTCGATCTCCACCGAGGCGAGGCCGTCGGTCGCCCAGGCCTCGCCGTCCACGTCGCCCAGGTCGGCGTACAGGCGCTGCGCCCGTTCGAGGTGGTGCGCGGCCTCCGTGTTGAGGCCCAGCCGTTCCTCCACCGCGCCCAGGTTGACCAGGGTGTGGGCCTCCACGGCCCGGTCGCCGGTGGCCTGGTTCAGCTCCAGTGCCCGGTGGTAGTGCTCGGCGGCCTCGCGCAACCGGCCGAGCCTGGTGCCGGTGACGCCGAGCAGGACCAGCGTGCGGATCTCGGCGTCGCGGTCGTCGGTGCCGCGCAGCAGGTCCGCGGCCTCCTCCAGGACGGGCACGGCGTCCTCCGGCCTGCCCAGTTCGAGCAGGGCGGCGGTGACGTCGTGCAGTGTCCTGGCGATCAGGACCGGGTCGCCGAGCGTGCGCGCGGCGGCCAGAGCCCCGGTGCTCATCGTCAGCGCGGCGCTCCAGTGGTCGCGGTTGAGGTAGCGGAACACCGTCAGCGACAGCTGCACCGCGTTCAGCGGTTCACCGGCCTCGACGGACGTGACCAGCGCCGGGCGTTCCGCCTCCAGCCACGCCAGGGCCGCGTCCGGGCCGGCGAGCTCCGGCGTCGCGGTCTTGGCGGCCGCCACCCGCGGCCGGCGGTGGGAGTCCGCGGGGTAGCGGACGTCCATGGCCAGCGACGCGGTGGCCAGCAGGTAGCCGGCCAGACCGGCGCGGGCCGCCTGCCGCACCGAGGGCGGGTCCTCGTCGGACGCGCGTTCGGCCGCGAACTCGCGCACCAGGTCGTGGAACGAGTACCGCCCGGACGCGCACTGGAGGAGGTGGTCGCGCCGCAGGCCGTCCAGGTGGCGGCGGGTGTCGTCGAGGTCCTGGCCGTCAGCGCGGCGGCGCCGTACTCGTCGAACTCGCCGGTCGGGTGCAGCGCGACCAGGCGCAGGACCCGGCGCCGGTCCTCCGGCAGCCGCTGGTAGGAGGCGTCCAGCGCGAGCTGGACCCCGTCGTCGAGCCGCTGCCGCTGGTGCCGGTCGTCGAGGCGGTCCGCGTGGTCGGTGAGCGTCCAGCCCTCGACCGCGCGGACGTGCCCGACGATGAGGGTGAGCGCGAGCGGCAGGAAACCGCACCGTTCGGCGATGCGGGACAACGCCTTCGGGTCGTTGCCCAGGGCCAGGTCGCCGACCGCGCGCTCCAGGAACGCGACCGCCTCGGCGGCCGTGAAGACGGCCAGCTCCAGATGCGTGACGGCGGGCAGGCCGGTCAGGCTGCGGCGGCTCGTGATGATCGCGACGCTGCCCGGCGCAGCGGGCAGCAGAGGCCGCACCTGCTCCTCGTCGGCGGCGTTGTCCAGCACGACCAGCACACCCGCCGCCCGTTCGCGGTAGGCGGCGACCAGCGACGGCAGGTCGTGGGGAACCTCGGTGCCGGGCACGCCGAGCAGCCGCAGGAACCCGTCCAGCACCGCGCCCGGCGCCGCGGGCGGTTGTTTCCGGTCGAACCCGCGCAGGTCCACGAACAGCACGCGCGGATGCGTGCCGGCGAGCCGGGCCGCCGCGCGGAGCGCCAGCTGCGTCTTGCCGACGCCGGCCATGCCTTCGAGCGCGGAGATCACGACCGACCCGCCCTCCTCGCACAGCCGCGCCAGCTCGGTCTCCCTGCCGACGAAACCCGGTTCGCCGCCCGGCAGCCGGTCGTGGACCCGCACCTGGGCGGCCATCACGACCTCGCCGGCCACCACGCGCAACGCCTGCCGCCACTGGGCCGCGTAGCCCTGGTCGGGGTGCAGCGCCCGCACGATCGCGATCACCAGGTCGGCGTTGAGCCGCTTGCGCCCCGACCGGAAGCAGTCGACGACCGTCGTCTTGCGTGCCAGCTCGGCCTCCGGACGGCCCTCGCGTGCCCACTCGGCGTTGATGGCCGCGGTGATCCGCTCGTAGGAGGGCCCGCCCGCCCACACCTTCAGCAACCGCAACCGCTCCACCAGGTCGTCGAGCGTCAGCGCCTGCCCGGGATCAGGCAGGGGAGCGGGTGCGGGGCACATGGCCGTTCACGCTAGCGGCGCAGCGGGGTGCGGCGTTCGGATTCGGTCGGATTCAGCCTTCCGGTGCCGCCGGCCCGGCATCTTCGTCCACGCCGGAGGGGCGCACGCCGCCTCTCCACACGAAGAGGGGACGGCAACACAATGAGGAAGATCGCATCGGTGCTCGCCGCCGTGGGGGTGGCAGGGGTGTCGCTCGTCGCGTCCCAGGGCGTCGCGAACGCGGCCTGCCGGGCCGACTACGCCTGCCTGTACTCCGCGGCCAACTACACCGGCCTCAAGCGCGAGGACTTCAACAGCAGGCCGAACTGGGGCCAGATCACCTACAACGGCTCGAGCATCTCGCTGTACCGCGGCGACGGCTCGCAGCAGAACGTCAGCTCCATGCAGAACAGGGACGCGAACTCGTACATCGCCGTCTACTACAACTCGAACTACGCGGGCCCGTGCTTCCGGATCCGCCCGAACGGCAGCGTGCCGAACTTCCAGACCATCCCGTTGTCCATCGGCGGTGACGCCAACGACCGGATGAACTCGCACAAGTTCAACCCGACCAACTGCCAGACGGGCACCATCTACGGCTGACCAGCGGCGGCGGCACCGTCCCCCGGGCGGGGCCGCCGCATCGCCCAGGGGGAACTGTGAAACGAGCACACGCGATCTGGCTGGTCGCCGCCGCCGTGGTCGTCGCGGCCGGCACGATCACGCTGGCCGACCGGAACGAGGTCGCCGCCGCGCCGCCGGCGGTGGGCGAGGTGCGGCCGGTGCACTCCGCGCTGGACATCGCCCTGCCGCTCGACCGGTACCAGCACTCGCCGGCCGACCTGACCACGATCGACCGCGCCACCGCCGTGCTGGCGCGGCGGTGCCTGCACGACTTCGGCCAGGCCTGGTCACCGCCGGACCCGCCACCGGTGCCCGCGAGCACGGGTTCCTCCCGGTACGGCCTCGCCGACCCCGACCGGGCGGCCAGGTCGGGCTACCACCCGCCGCAGGACGCGCCGCGGCAGCCGGAGGACCGGCCGGAGCCCGCGCCCGACGCGATGATGATCTACACGGGCAAGGGCACGACGTCCGTGGGCGGCAAGCGCATCCCCGAGGGCGGCTGTCTGGGCCAGGCCCGCCGCGAGCTGGAACGAGGTGTGCCCGTCGCGCTCCCGGCCGCCGAGCTCATCCGGCTCGACCAGGAGATGTTCGAGCAGGCGCAACGGGACGACCGGGTGCGGCAGGCGATGGCGGACTGGCGTCAGTGCATGAGCGCCTCCGGTTACGACTACGCCGACGTGTGGGCGGCCAACAACGACATCCGCTGGGAGTCGGAGACCCCGTCGCAGGCCGAGATCGACACCGCCAGGACCGACGTGACGTGCCGTCAGCGCACCGGGATCGTCGGCACCTGGCTCGCCGTCGAGACCGCCTACCAGCGCCGGGCCATCGCCGAGCGGGCGGAGCAGTTCGACGCGCTCGAGCGCGGGATGCGGGTCCGCGTCGGCAACGCGACCGCGGCGCTCGCCACCGGCTGAGCGCGCAAGTTCTTCCTACCTGGACCGAGAAGCAGGAGATCTCATGAGGTTGTTCCAGCGAATCACCATCGCGGCGTTGATGGGGGCGATGGTCAGCGCGTCCTTCGGCGCGGCCACCGCGTCCGCGGCGACGGCCCGCAACGGGGTGTGCGAGGCAGGCGAGTTCTGCCTGTACTACAACAGCGACCACCAGGGCTCGCTCTCCGACTTCACCACCTCGATTCCCGACTACGGCGACTCGCAGCCGAGCTGCTACGAGTTCAAGAGCGCGGGCAACGGCCAGGGCCTGTGCGTGAAGAACGAGGCCGCCGCTGCCTGGAACCGCACCACCGGCCCGGTCACGGTCTACTACAACAGCGAGTACGGCGGTGCCAAGCAGACCATCGCGGCGGGCGCCAAGGTCAACCTGAGCGCGAGCCTCAAGAACGAGAACGCCTCCCACCGGCTCAACGACAGCGGCACCGGCGGTGGGGCCCCCACCTACGCGGCACCGCCGAACAACCCGCACCCGTCGGCGGCCACCCGTGCGCCCAGCGCCACGGCCCGCACCCAGTTCGTCGACGACCAGATCGCGCGGCTGACCGGTGAGAAGCAGTGCTGGGTCGGCGACTACCGCCCTGGCCAGCCCTCGACGAGCAACCACAACACCGGCAACGCGCTCGACTGCACGATCTCGAACGCGATCGGCTCCTACCCGTCCGAGGCGCAGAAGGCGCAGGGCTGGAAGCTGGCGTACTGGCTGCAGAAGTACGCCGCCGCGCTCGACGTCCGGTACGTGATCTGGCAGGGCAAGATCTGGAGCGTCGCCCGCGCGTCCGAGGGCTGGCGCACGTACACCGGCGGGTCCGGGGTGACCGGCGGTCACTACGACCACGTGCACGTGTCGGTCCAGAACCCTTACGGCGACTGATCGGCACCGCGCGTCGACAGGGTGGGCGGCGAAGCTGCGATGACTTCGCCGCCCACCCTTCCGTCATCGCGGACGAGCACGTTCCCGCACCGCCTCGGCGATCCAGGTGATCGCCTCCGCCGACGTCAACGGCGGCCGCGACCGCAGCAGCAGCGCGGGCGCGTTCCGCCAGACGTGCGTCCACGCGTCGAGGGCCGCTTCCTCGGCCACGAGCGGGTCGACCGCGCCGGCCGGCGAGCGCAACGCGTCCGTCACGATGCCGAACACCAGCGCTCCCAGACGGTCGTACAGCCCGCCGAACGCCGTCCGGTCACCCCGGGCCACCGCGGTCAGGAGGTCGCCCGCGGAACCCGTCCTCACAGGTGGGCGGAGCACAGCGGGCCCGCCTGCGCCGCGCCGCCGTCCTGCGCGGTGATCCGGAAGTCGCAGAGGTTGTAGCCGTTGCGCAGCAACGCCTTCGTCATGCCCAGAACGTCCTTCCTGGACGGTGCCGGGGTGCGGGAGATGACGAAGCCCGTCCTGCGGCCGGGCGCGCCGACCACCGCCCAGCGGTAGTCGCGGTCGAGGCCGATCACCCAGTACGTCCCCGGCTTGTCGAAGCTCCACCCGTCCGCCGTCCTGACGAACGACACCTGGAGCTTCGCCGTCGAGGCGGGGTCGGTCCGGCGCGCCCTGCCCTCCAGCGAGGACGTCACGCCATCCGCGCGGGTGCACCCGTTCACGACCTCGACCTGCCCGTCCGGCAGCAGGGTGTAGACCGCGTTGTCGTTGCGGACGCAGTGCGCCTGGAACGGCTGGGGGATCGCCGCCACCTGCACCCAGCGACCCTGGTAGCGGTGGAGGTCGACCGAGCTGACCGGCCGCACCTCGGCCGAGGTGTCCGCCGCGGAGGCCGGTGCGGCGACCAGACACGCGCCGAGGACCATGGCCGCCACCACCGCGGTGCACCGCATGAGATCACCTTTCGCCGTCGACCACTCCGCCCAGAACGCTATGGCCGTGGCGGAGCGCCTGCATGACGGCGAGGCGACGAGATCGGTGTGGCCCGGCTCACGCCGGTTCAGGCGGCGGTGCCGAAGAGCGCCGCCAGCCGTTCCAGCGACCGCCGCATCGAGGCCTTGTTGCGGCGGGGGAACGGCGACAGGTCGAGCAGCAGCGGCATGCGCGCCGTGGACCAGTCGAACGTCTCGGTCACCTCGGTGCCGCCGGGCACCGGCGTGAGCTGCCAGCGCCAGCGGTGCCCGTTGAAGTGCCGCCACGCGATCAGCCGGTCCTCCTCGAACTCCACCACGGTGTTCTCGATCCGGTAGCCGACGCCCATCTTCATGTCCATGCCGAACGTGCTCCCGAGCGCGAGCCGTCCGGGAGCACCCTCTCGCGGTGCGAGGACGGTGCCGGACCCGTCGATGAGCGGGTGCTGGGCCGGGTCGGCGAGCAGGTCGAAGATGGCGGCGGCGGGCGCGGGCACGACGGAGGACACGGAGACGCTTCTGCGGGGCACGGTCCCAGCCAAGCACCGCCCGCACCGCTTCGCACAACGACCGCGCGGGCGCTACCCGCTTCGCCCCGGCCGGTCGCCGGGCCACCCGCTGGGCAGCCGGTACGGTCCGGCCCACGGCTCCAGCGGCATGCGCCACGCGTTCACCTGGAACGAGATCTTGCGGTACTCCCCGCAGAGCGTGACCAGCTCGATCAGCTCCACCGGCGAGTAGTGCGCGGCCAGCGCCCGCCAGGTCTCGTCGGTGACGGTGCTCCACTCGTGCAGCTCGTCCAGCGCGGTGATCAGCACCTGCTCGCGCGGCGACCACGTGCCCGCGCCGACCGGGTGGGACAGCGCGTCGATCTCGGCGGCGGACAGGCCCGCCGAGGCGGCGATGGGCAGGTGGTGGTTCCACTGGTAGGGCGCGGTGCAGTTCCACGCGCCGCGCAGGATGACGATCTCCCGGTCCCGTGCGGGCAGCACGCCGGTCACGACGCCGCGGGCGATGGGCACGGTCTGCTCGTAGAGGTGCGGGTGGCGCACCAGGGCCAGCAGGATGTTCGGGGTCTGCGCGCGGTGCTCGTCCCAGATCGCGCTCGCCCCCTCGGTGAGCGCCAGCCGTTCGTCGGTGACCGGGTCGCGGTCGACAGGGGCGTACGGACGCACCCGCGGCGGGCGGCGCAGGCCCCCGGCGATCTCGGCGGCCAGGGTGAGCGCCGCCGCGGGAGGGGTCGGGTCGCCGCCGAACTCGTGGTAGAGGTGGGCGACCGTGATGGCCAGGTTCTCCCGGCACCCCCAGTCCGCCCAGTGCCGCAGGGGCAGGTCCACCGCGGTCTCCTCGATCGGCATGCCCCGGTCGAACCGGCGGCGGGTCTCGACCAGCAGGTGCTCCAGGTAGTTGCGGAACTCGAGGATCCCGGCGACGCCGGTCAGCGGGCCGCGGCCGGGCACCACGTTGGCGGGCCGCATCGACGCGAGGTCCGCGCACACCGCGTGCCAGCGTTCGGTGGAGCCGGACCACTGCGCGGGGTGGGTGCCGGGGGAGAGCAGGTCGCCGGTGATCAGGGTCTCGTCGTCGGGCAGCCACACCGCGGTGTCGGCGGAGCTCTGCGCGGGGCCCAGGTCGATCAGCTCGACCGGGACGGTGCCCAGCTTGACCGTCGTGCAGCCGTCGAACGTCGTGCCGGGCGCGAACACCGGTGCCGGCGGCTCGAACCCGGCGAGCGCGCGGCGCAGGTAGGTGTCCAGCAACGAGTTCGGCTCCGCGGTCACCGGGCCGGGCCCGGCGGCGATCTCGGCGGCGACGCGGGTGCTGACGTGCACCTCGGCGCCGGCCAGCGCGGCGTGCCCGCCGTGCCGGTGCGTGGCGGCGTCGGTCACCACCAGGTGTCCGATGTGGACGTCCGGGAGGGCTGCGCGAGCGGCCTCGAGCAGCTGCTCGGTGTGCGGGCGGTCGCGCCGGGCGTTGACGAGCAGCCCCTCGTCGCCGTCGTGCACGACGGCGCTGGTGCCGCGCGCCCAGCGGCCGTCGCCGTCGAGCCACACCAGGGTGTGCTTGCCGATGCGGTGCGGTGCGGTCATCGTGGGGTCCTCGTGTCGTCGGTCAGCGCGTCGAGCCGGTCCCTGATGACACCGGCGGTGGCGCCGAGGTGGTGCTCGACCATGGTGAAGTGGTCCCCGTCGACGTCGGCGAACGCGGCGACGCCGGGCAGTTCGGTGCGCCAGTCCCCGGCGAGGCCGCCGAGCGGCTCGCCCGCGCGGACCAGCACGGTGGGCAGGCCCTCCGCGGGCCGCCAGTCGAGCAGCAGCCGCTCGGCCCAGGCGAACGCCGAGAGCCGCGTCCCGTCGAAGCCGTCGACGACGTGCTCGCGGTCGAAGAGCCCCTGCCAGAGGGCCGGGTGCAGCGCCCGCTTGGCGGGACTGTCGAGCAGGTAGGTGTCGACCAGCACGACCGCCCGCACGTCCCGGCCGGCCGCGGCGAGGCGGTGCGCGACCTCGTGGGCGAGGACGCCGCCGGAGGAGATCCCCAGCAGCACCAGCGGTTCCGCTCCCTCCACCGCGCCGGCGAGGGCGGTGACCAGTGCGTCGCGGTCGGCGGGCAGCGGCTCCTCCTCGGCGAACCCCGGCGGGGTGAGCGAGTCGACCGCCCAGTCGCCGGGGAACGCGTCCGCCAGGCCGTAGTGGGCGTGCGGGCCGGTGATGGGCACGATCGGCGCGACGCACACCAGCCTCGGACCGCCGGAACCCTCGCGCAGCCGGTCGGCGGTCACGGTCCACTCGCCGCTGGCGAAGGTGGGCCGCAATGCCGCCACGGACAACAACAACGCTTCCGCGCCGTCGTGGTTGCCGGCCTCGATCGCCTGCCGGTGCAGGGTCGCGACGAGGTCGGTGCGCTGCTCGGCCGTGGTTCCGGCCAGGGTGAGCAGGTGCTCGGCGAGGGCCTGCGGTGTCGGATGGGCGAGCACCGCCGCCGTGGGCAGCGACAGGCCGGTCGCGGCGACCAGCCGGGTGCGCAGGTCGATGGCGATCAACGAGTCGAAACCCAGGGCGCGGAAGGGAGTCGCCGCGTCGATCGACTCGGCGGAGGCGTGTCCCAGCGCGGCGGCGGCTTCGGCGCGCACGAGTTCGACGAGGTGCCGCAGCCGCTCCACCGGGCTGAGGTGCGACAGCAGCGCCTCGGAGGTGGATCGCCCATCGGCGGCGTGACGCATCCCAGCGACGGGTCGCCCGTCGGTGGTGGACCAGGCCCCGGCGACGGTTCGCCCACCGGTGGTGGATCGCCCATCGGCGACGGATCGCCCACCGGCGACGGTTCGCCCATCGGCGACGCGCTGCGCCTCGGCGAGCGGGGCGAGCAGCGGGCTCGGCCGGGCCACCGTGAACGCGGGCAGGTAGCGGTCCCACTCCACGTCCGCGACCACCACCGCGGCATCGCCGTCGGCGATCGCCCCGGCCAGGCAGTCCAGTGCTCGTTCGGCAGGCAGGAACCCGAGCCCGCCCCGCTCCAGCCGCTCGTCCTCGGGACCGCCGGACCGCTGCACGTCCCACAGCCCCCACGCCACCGCGGTCGCGGCCAGCCCGCGCTCCCGGCGACTCTCGGCCAGCGCGACCAGTTCCGCGTCGGCCCCGGCGAGCACCGCGTGCCCGCCCGCACCCCACACCCCGGTCGTGGACGTGAACACGACGAACGCGTCCACATCGTCGAGGAGCCGGTCGAGCGCGTGCGCCAGGTCGACCTTCGCGGCGATGGCCGCGTCGACCTCGCCGGCGTCCACCTCGGCCAACGGCGCGAGCGCGATCTCCCCACCGACGTGGAACACCGACCGCACCGGCCGTCCCTCGTCCGCCAGCCGGGAGATCACGGCCGCGAGTCCGCCGGGGTCGACGCCGCTGACGATCTCGACGTGCTCCGCGCCGGCGTCGGCCAGCCAGCCGTCGACCTCCTGGCCGAGCGCGCCGTCACCGACCACCACGGCCGTGCCGCGCGGCGACCAGCGCCGGACGGGGGCAGGCGCCTGGTGGAGTCTGCGGGCCAGGATGCCCTGTGGCCGCACCGCGGTCTGGTCCTCGCCCGTGGCACCGGACAGAACGGCGGCGAGCAGCTCGCCGGCGTGTGCGTCCACGATCGGCGGGAGGTCGACGGTGCCGCCCCACAACGCGGGGTGCTCCAGCGCCGCGGTCCACCCGACGCCCAGCACACGGGCCTGACGCGGGTCGCGCACCGGGTCGTCGGGGGAGGTGCTGACCGCGCCCCGCGTCAGCGCCCAGACCGGGACGCTCACGTCGAGGCGCACGAGCTCCTGGACCAGGGCGATCGTCCGGTCGGCCGCGAGGGTCGAGGCGACGCCGGCGAGGCCGTCCGGGAGGTCCAGCTCCTCGCCGGGCTCCAGTGGCGAGTGGTGGACCTTCGCGCCGTGCGCGAGGAGGCTGGCCGACACGTCGTCGTTCGCGGGACCGACCAGCAGCCAGGTTCCGCTCAGCGCCACGTCTTCCGGTGTGGGCACGGCAGTCCAGTGCGTCCGGTACCACCAGTCGTCCACATCGGACCGTTGCGGAGCCGGCATTGCCCAGAAGCGTTCGCGCTGGAACGAGTACGTCGGCAGATCGACCTTGTTCGCGCCGGGGAACACCGCGGCCCAGTCGACGTCGAGGCCGTGCGCGTGGGCCTCGCCCACCGACCGCAGGAACCGGTCGGGGCCTGCGTCGTCGCGGCGCACCGAGCCGATCGCGGTGACCTCGGTCCCGGCGTCCTCGGCGATGTCGTGGATGCCCGCCGCCAGCACCGGGTGCGCGCTCGACTCGACGAACGTCCTGTACCCGTCGGCCAGCAGCGCGGCCACCGCGTCGGCGAACGCGACCGGCCTGCGCAGGTTGAGGTACCAGTAGCCGGCATCCAGCTCGGCGGTGTCGACCGGGCGGCCGTGCACCGTCGAGTAGAACGGAACCGACGACGCGCGCGGCCGCACCACCGAGAGCAGCTCCAGCAGTTCGTGCTCCAGCTCGGCGACGTGCGCGGAGTGCGCGGGGAAGTCGACCCCGGCGAGGCGCCAGCGCGGCACCCCGGCCTTCGACAGCCGCCGCTCCATCGCGTCCAGGTCGTCGCCGGAGCCGGACACGGTGACCGTGCGCGGCCCGTTGACGGCCGCGATGTCCACCGGCCCCAGCAGCGGCCGCACCACGTCCACGGCCTCCATCACCGACATCATGCCGCCGGTCCCGGACATCCGCCGCCGGATCAGCTTGCTGCGCAACGCCGAGATCCGCGCACCGTCCTCGAGGGACAGTGCTCCCGCGACGCAGGCCGCCGCGATCTCGCCCTGCGAATGCCCCACCACGGCGGCGGGTTCCACGCCGTGCGAACGCCACAGCTCCGCCAGCGACACCATGACCGCCCACAGCAGCGGCTGCAGCACGTCGACCCGCGTGGCAGGCGGCGCGTCCTCGTCACCCCGCGCCACGGCGAGGAGTGACCAGTCCACGAACGGTTCCAGCGCGGCGGCGCACTCACCCAGCCTCGCCGCGAACACCGGCGACGACGCCAGCAACTCGCGCGCCATCCCGGTCCAGAACGCGTCCTGACCGGCGAAGACGAACACCGGCCCGCCGCGTTCGCCGGCGACCGCCTTCGCCACGGCGGGATCGGGTTTTCCTCCGGCCAGTGCCGCCAGTCCCCGGCGCAGCTCGGCCGGATCGGTGCCGACGACGACCGCCCGGTGCTCGAACGCCGTCCGCGCCGCCGTCAACGACCACCCCAGGTCGGCGTCGTGCAGCTCTGGCCGAGCGTCGACGTGCGCGAGCAACGTCCCGGCCTGCGCCCGCATCGCCTCCGCCGTCCGTCCCGACACCGTCCACGCCACCGGCGCGACCGCCCGTGGCACAACGGTTTCCGGGACGGCGGGGGCCTGTTCGAGGACCGCGTGAGCGTTCGTGCCGCTGATGCCGAACGACGACACCGCGCAGCGGCGTGGCGCACCGGTCGCTGGCCACGAGCGCTCCTCGGTGAGCAGCGCGACCGTTCCCGCCGACCAGTCCACTTCGGACGTGGGTTCGGTGACGTGCAGCGTCTTGGGGAGCGTTCCGTGCCGCATCGCCAGGACCATCTTGATGACGCCGGCGACGCCCGCCGCGGACTGGGTGTGCCCGATGTTCGACTTCACCGAACCCAGCAGCAGCGGCCGTTCCCGCTCCCGCCCGTAGGTGGCGATCAGCGCACCCGCCTCGATCGGGTCGCCCAGCACCGTGCCGGTGCCGTGCGCCTCGACCACGTCGACCTGCCCGGCGGACAGGCCCGCGTCAACCAGCGCCGAGCGGATCACCCGCTGCTGCGCCGGGCCGCTGGGCGCGGTGAGCCCGTTGGACGCGCCGTCGGAGTTCACCGCCGTTCCGCGGACCACCGCCAGCACCGGATGCCCGTCGCGCAGCGCGTCGGACAGGCGGGCCAGCAGGAGCACCCCGACGCCCTCGGCGAACGTCATGCCGTCGGCGCCGGCGGAGAACGCCTTGCACCGCCCGTCCGCGGCCAGCACGCGTTGCCGCCCGAAGGACACGAACACGTCCGGGTCTGCCAGCACGGTCGCACCGCCTGCCAGCGCCAGCGAGCTCTCCCCGGACCGCAGCGACCGGCACGCGAGGTGCAGCGCCACCAACGAGGAGGAGCACGCCGTGTCGACGGTGAGCGCGGGTCCGGTCAGCCCGAGCGCGTAGGCGATGCGCCCGGACAGCAGGCTCGGGTGGGTGCCGATGGTGCGGTAGCCCTCCGCGCCGTCGTCGTGCGCGGCGTACGCCTGGTGGCTGGAGCCGATGTACGTGCCGACGCTGTCGCCGCGCACGGTCTCCGGGTCGATGCCCGCCCGTTCGAACGCCTCCCACGACGTCTCCAGCAGCAACCGCTGCTGCGGGTCCATCGACAGCGCCTCCTTGGGGGAGATGCCGAAGAACGCGGCGTCGAAGCCCGCGGCGTCGTCGAGGAAGCCACCGCCGGTGGTGTAGGTGGTGCCCGGCCGGTCGGGGTCGGGGTGGTGCAGGTGCGGGTTCCAGCCGCGATCGGTGGGGAACGGGCTGATCGCGTCGCCGCCCGCGGTGACGAGGTCCCACAGCTGTTCCGGGTTGCCGACGCCGCCGGGGAAGCGGCAGCTCATGCCGATGATCGCGATCGGTTCGTCGGCGGGTGCGGTGCTGTCGGCGATGACCTCCGCGTCGTCGCCCGCGAGCCGGGCGGACAGGTGCCCGGCCAGGTCGCGGGGACTCGGGTAGTCGTAGACGACCGAGCTGGGCAGCGTCAGCCCGGTGGCCGCGGCCACCCGGTTGCGCAGCTCCAACGCGGTGACGGACTGGAAACCCAGGTCGTGGAACGACTTCCCGGCGGCGATCCCGTCGGCCGAGGCGTGCCCGAGCACCGCGGCGGCCTCACCGCGCACGAGGTCGAGCAGCTCGGTGCGGCCGTTCGCGGCGACCCGCTCGGAGGCCGGTTCGGCACGGACGAAGCCGCGCAGCGCGGGCGTGCTCGTTGCCCGCCTGGCCACCGCGGTGGTGTCGAGACGTGCCGGGTAGGCGACGGCCGCGCCGGTGCCCAGGGCGGCGTCGAACAGGCGCAGGCCGAGGTCGGGGGACATCGGCAGCAGCCCGGCGCGGGCCAGCCTGCCGACGTCGGCCGAGGCCACCATGCCGGCGTCCCACAGGCCCCAGGCCAGCGACACCGCGGGCAGACCGAGGCCGCGGCGGTGCCGGGCGAGCCCGTCGAGGAAGGCGTTCGCGGCGGCGTAGTTGCCCTCGCCCGCGCCGCCGGCCGTGCCCAGGAACGACGAGTACAGGACGAACGCGGACAGGTCGCGGTCCTTCGTCAGGTCGTGCAGGTGCCAGGCGGCGTCGGCCTTGGGACGCAACACGGTGTCGAGCTTCGCCGGGGTCATCGACGAGATGACGCCCGCGTCGAGGGTGCCGGCGGTGTGCACGACGGCGGCCAGGTCGGGAAGGCCGTCGAGCAGCCGTTCGGCGGCGTCGCGGTCGGCGACGTCGCAGGCCACGACCCGCACGCGAGCGCCAAGGGCGGTGAGCTCCGCGGCGAGCGGGCCCGCCGGCGGGGCGTCCGGGCCCCGCCGGCTGACCAGCACCAGGTCGCGGACGCCGTGCCGGGTGACGAGGTGGCGGGCCAGCAGGGCGCCGAGCGCCCCCGTGCCACCGGTGATCAGCGTGGTGCCCGACCAGCGCGCGGTACCCGTGGCGCGTGCCTCGACCAGGCGCAGCGCGCGCGGTGCACCGTCGCGCACGACGATCTCGGGTTCACCGGTCAGCGGGGCCGGGCCGTCGGTGTCGATCAGCGCGAACCGGTCCGGGTGCTCGTCCTGCGCGGCCCGCACCAGGCCCCACGCGGCCGCGGCGGCGAGGTCCGTGACCTGCTCGGCCGCGTGCCGGGTGCGGAACACCAGCTTCGAGCGCGCGGTCCTGGGGTCGTCGAGCCACGTCTGGACCTGCGCGAGCACGCGCGAGGTGACCGCGCGGACGGCCTCCGGCACCGGCAGCTCGGGCGAGTCGACAGCGACCAGCACGGCGTCCGGGAGCGGACCGTCCTGAGCCAGCAGGGCGTCGAAGTCGCTGACCGGGAGCTCCGGCCCGGACGGCACCGGCTGCCACTCCTGGCGCAGCACCTTGCCGTCCACATCGGACGAGTCGAACCAGTACCGGTTGCGCTGGAACGGATACGTGGGCAGCTCGATCCGCCTGCCGCCGGGCACGAGCGCGTCCCAGCGCACGTCAACGCCGTCGGTGTGCAAGCGCGCGAGCGCCGTCAGCAGCGCCTCTTCTTCGCTCAAGTTCTTGCGCAGCGCGGAAACCACGAGCGCGTTCGGTGCGCTGTCCTGGACGTGCGCGGCGAGGCTGCCGTCCGGCCCGAGTTCGAGGAACCGGTTCACCCCCGCGTCCTGCACCGCCTTCACCGCGTCGGCGAACCGCACGGCCTCGCGCACCTGCCGCACCCAGTAGTCCGGTGTGGACAGTCCACCGGCCTCGCCGGTGACGGTGGAGACGACCGGGATCGCCGCCGGGTGGAACGTGCAGCGCCCGGCCACCTCGGCGAAGGCGTCGAGCATCCCGTCCATGGCGGGGGAGTGGAACGCATGACTGACCCGCAACCGCTGCGCGCGACCAGCGAACCGCTCACCGAGCGCCAAGACCTCTGCCTCAACCCCGGACACCACCACCGCACCGGGCCCGTTCACCGCCGCGATGGCCACACCGGGCGTCAGCAACGGACGAACCTCGTCCTCACCGGCCCGAACCGCCACCATCGCGCCACCCTCGGGCAGCGCCTGCATCAACCGGCCACGCGCCGTGACCAACGCACCCGCGTCCTCCAGGGACAACACCCCGGCCACGTGCGCCGCCGCGATCTCCCCGACCGAATGCCCCACCAGGAAGTCCGCGCGCACACCCCACGACTCAACGAGCCGGTACAGCGCCACCTCCACCGCGAACAGCGCGGGCTGCGCGATCTCCGTCCGATCCAGCCCGGCCCCGCCGACCACCGCGTCCCACACAGGCCGGCCGACCACTTCCAGGACCTGGTCGAGCGCCGCCGCGAACACGGGGAAGCGGCGGCGGAGCTCCACGCCCATCCCGACGCGCTGCGCCCCCTGCCCGGCGAACACCACGCCGAGCAACCCGTCCGCCTTCGCCACGCCCTCGATGACGCCCGGCGCCCCGTCGGCCACGGCCGCGAGCCCGGCCCGCGCGTCGCCGACGACGACCGCACGGTGCTCGAACCGGTGCCGCGCGGCCAACGACCACGCGAGATCGGCGGGTTCGGCGGTGCCGACGAGTGGGAGCAGACCTCGTGCCAGGTCGCGCACGGCGGCCGGGTCCTTGCCGGAGAGGACGAGCGGCGCGCTCACAGGTACCGCGGAAGGCGGAGTCTGCTCCGGCGCGTCGGCGGGCGGAGCCTGCTCGATGATCGCGTGCGCGTTCGTGCCGCTGATGCCGAACGACGACACGCCCGCCCGCCGCGCCCGCCCCGTCTCCGGCCACGGCACCGCCTCGGTCAGCAGCGCCACGCCGCCCGCCGCCCAGTCCACCTTCGGCGTCGGCGAGCTGACGTGCACCGTCTTCGGCAGCAGTCCGTGCCGCAGCGCGAGCACCGTCTTGATCACGCCGACCACGCCCGCCGCGGCCTGCGCGTGCCCCAGGTTCGACTTCACCGAACCCAGCAGCAGCGGCCGTCCCTCCCGGTTGTGGCCGTAGGTGGCCAAAAGTGCGTGTGCCTCGATCGGGTCGCCCAGCACGGTTCCGGTGCCGTGCGCCTCCACCGCGTCCACGTCGGCGGGCGTCAACTCTCCTGCGGCCAGCGCGCGGCGGATCACCGCCTCCTGGGCGAGGCCGTTCGGTGCGGTCAGGCCGTTCGACGCGCCGTCGGAGTTCACCGCGCTCGACCGCACCACCGCCAGCACGTCCGAACCCAGGCGCCGCGCTTCGGACAGTCGTTGCAGCACCAGGACGCCGACGCCCTCCGACCAGGCGGTGCCGTCCGCGTCGGCGGAGAACGAGCCGCACCGGCCGGTCGGCGACAGGCCGCCCTGCCGGGCGAACTCGGCGAACAGGCCCGGCTCGGACATCACCGTCACGCCGCCGACCAGTGCCGTGGCGCACTCGCCCGCGCGCAGCGCCAGTGCCGCCTGGTGCAGTGCCACCAGCGACGACGAGCACGCGGTGTCCACCGTCATCGTCGGGCCGCGGAAGCCGAACTGGTAGGCGAGCCGGCCGGAGAGCACGCTCGCCGACGTTCCCGTCAGCGCGAAGCCGCCGTCGTCCGCGCGCAGCCCAGGCCCGTAGTCCTGGTGCATCGCGCCGACGAACACGCCCACCTCGTCGCCGTCGACCGCCGCCGGGTCGAGCCCTGCGCGTTCCATCGCCTCCCACGTGGTCTCCAGCAGCAGGCGTTGCTGCGGGTCCATCGACCGCGCCTCACGCGGGCTGATGCCGAAGAAGCCGGCGTCGAAGTCGGCGGCGTCGTGCAGGAAACCGCCCCTTCCCGGAAGTCCCTCGTCGAGGTCCCAGCCGCGGTCGGCCGGGAACCCGGACAGCGCGTCGCCGCCGTCGAGGAGCAGCTGCCACAGGTCGTCGGGGGAACGGACGTCGCCGGGCAGCCGGCACGCCATGCCGACGATGACCACCGGGTCGTCGTCCAGCGGCGCGGACGGCCGGGCGGTCACCTCGTGGCGGACGCCGCGCAGTTCCGCGTCGAGGTGCGCGGCGAGGCGGTCGGGGGTCGGGTGGTTGAACGTGACCGTGGTGGGCAGCGCGAGGCCGGCGTCGGTGCTGAGCAGGTTGCGCAGCTCCGTCGCGGCCATCGAGTCGAAGCCCTGCTCCTTGAACGTCCGCGCCGGGTCGACCGGCCCGCCGAGCACCGCCGCGGCCTGCCCGCGCACCCACGAAGCGACGGCACGTCCACGTTCGCGGTCGTCCAGGCCGGAAAGCTTGCGGGGCAACGGAGCGGCAGTGTCCTTAGTGGACTTCTCGCCGCCGTGCAGAGTGCGCTGGAAGGCGTACGTGGGCAGGGCGACGCGGTGCGCGCCGGGGAAGGCCGGCGACCAGTCGACCGCCACGCCGTGCGCGTGCGCGGACGCCACCGACAGCAGCAGCCGCTCCAGACCGCCCTGGTCCCGGCGCAGCGACCCGATCGCCACCCCGCCGGACTCCTCGATGGAACCGGCCAGCACCGCGTGCGGGCTCATCTCCACGAACACCGCGTGCTCGCCCAGCAACCGCTGCACGACGCCGTGGAAGTCGACCGGCTCACGGGCGTTGCGGTACCAGTAGTCCGCGTCGAGACGAGCGGTGTCCAGCGATCCGCCGGTCACCGTCGAGTAGAACGGCACCGAGGAAGAGTTGGGCCTGACGGGTGCGAACGCCGCCAGCAAAGGCTCCCGGGCAAGCTCCACCTGCGGCGAATGCGACGCGTACGCCGCGCTCACCAGCCGCGCCTTGACCCCCGTCGCCGACACCGCCGCGACCAGGTCCTCCGTCGCCGCCACGTCACCGGTCACCACCACCGACGACGGACCGTTCACCGCCGCGACCGTCACCAACCCGTCGTGGCGGGTCAGCCACTCGGCGACCTGCTCCTCGCCCAGCGCGAGGTGCGCCATGCGCCCGGACTCGGCCAGCAGTTCCGCGGCGATCCGGCTGCGCTGCGTGATGAGCCGCGCCCCGTCGTTCAGTGAGAGCGCCCCGATCGCGCAAGCCGCCGCGATCTCGCCCTGCGAGTGCCCCACGACCGCCGCGGGCCGCACCCCGAACGACGACCACGCCGCCGCCAGCGACACCATCACCGCCCACAGCGCCGGTTGCAGCACCTCCACCTGGGCCAGCGCGTCCGCGTCGCCCAGCACGCCGGCCACCGAACAGTCCACATAGGACGACAGCGCCGCGTCGCACTCGGCCATCCGGTCCCGGAACGCCGGGCACGTCTCCAGCAGGTCGAGGCCCATCCCGACCCACTGCGAACCCTGACCGGGGAACACGAACACCGGCTGCGGCGATCCGGCGTCGGACCCGCGCGTCACGCCGGGTGCGGGCGTGCCGTCGACGATCGCCTGCAACCCCGTCCGCAACGTCGAAAGGTCCGCGCCGACGACAGCGGCGCGGTGGGAGAACGCCGTCCGCGACCCGGCCAGCGAGAACCCGATGTCGGCCGGCGAGCCGTCCAGGTCCAGCAGCGCCAAGGCCTGCGCACGCACCGCGGCCTCGCTCGTCCCGGACACCGTCCACGGCACTGCGAAGTCCACAGTGGACCCGACAAGCTCCGGCGCGGTCCACGAGGTCAGCACCACGTGACAGTTCGTGCCACCGACACCGAACGACGACACACCGGCCACCGAAGGCCCGGCGAGCTCGATCACCTCGCGCGCCACCTGAAGGTTGGTCGCGGCGAAGTCGATGTCGGGGGAGGGGTTCTCGAAGTTCAGGCTGGGCGGGACGGCCTGGTGCCGCAGCGCCAGCACGGCTTTCAGCAACCCGGCGACACCCGCCGCACCCTCCAGGTGCCCGATGTTCGTCTTCACCGACCCCACGAGCAACGGCCGGTCCGCGCCGCGCGCCGACCCCAGCACCGCGCCCAGCGCCGCGGCCTCCACCGGGTCGCCCACCTTCGTGCCGGTGCCGTGCAGCTCAACGAAGTCCACCGCGCCCGGCGCGATCCCCGCCCGCGCGTACGCCGCGCGCAGCACCGCCTCCTGCGCCTGGACGTCCGGCGAGGTCAGGGTGGCGCTCGCGCCGTCGTTGTTGACCGCGCTGCCCCGGATGACGCAGTACGGCACGTCGCCGTCGGCCAGCGCCCGCACCAAGGGCTTCAGCACGACCACGCCGCCGCCCTCGCCGCGGACGAACCCGTTAGCGCGCGCGTCGAAGGTGAAGCACCGCCCGTCCGGCGACAGGGCGCCGAACCGGTCGGCGACCGTGGTGCCGTCCAGTCCGAGGTTGAGCTGCACGCCGCCGACCAGGGCGACCTCGGACTCCCCGCGCAGCAACGACTCCACCGCCAGGTGCACCGCCACCAGCGACGACGACTGCCCGCTGTCCACCACCATGCTCGGGCCGCGCAACCCGAGGAAGTGCGACACGTTGTTGGCGATCAGGGCACGGCTGGTGCCGGTCAGCGTGTGGCCGCCGATCTCGTGGCCGAGCTTCGCGTGGTCGTCGGCGATCGCGCCCACGAACACGCCGACCGCCTTCTCCCGCAACGAGGCCGGAATCGTGCCCGCGTCCTCCAACGCCTCCCACGCCAGTTCCAGCAGGAGGCGCTGCTGCGGGTCCATCGCCTTCGCCCGCCGGGCGGGGACGGCGAAGAAGTCCGCGTCGAACCCTTCGACGTCAGCGAGATAGCCGCCGCGCGCACCCGGCCTGCCCGGCGGCGGGTCGGTGAGCGCGTCCCTGCCGCCGCGCAGCAGGTCCCACAACGCGCCGGGCCCGTCCGCGCCCGGCATCCGGCAGGACAACCCGACGACGGCGATCCCGGTACCAGGCTGGTTCATCGACCCCTCCAGGTGCGCGCGGGGACTGCGCAAGAAATCACCGCGCGCCTAATGAGCTTTCGCAGTTGGTGGACGGGCCGGTGAACGATCAGCGGTGGCCGCTGTTGGTGGCGAACTCCGCGATGAGCCGCATCGTGTCCGGCAGAGCCCGTTCTTCCGGAACCAGGTGCAGGTGCTGCACCTGCTCCGCCGCACCGAGGTCCGCTCCCGCCGTGCAGTCGCACGGATCGGTGGTGAACCCGGCGAAGCGGTAGGCGATCTCCATCATCCGGTTGCGTTCGGTCTGCCGGAAGTCGGCGACCAGGTGCACGCCCGCCCGCGCGGCGCGGTCGACGAGCCAGTTCAGGATCGCGGCACCCGCGCCGAACTGCACGACCCGGCACGACGTGGCGAGCAGCTTGAGCTGCCAGAAATCGGTGTTCCTGGCCAGCAGCAACACACCCACGGCGCCGTGCGGGCCGAACCGGTCGGACATGCTGATCACCAGGACCTCGTGCTCGGGGTCCGAGCACAGCTCCCGCAACGCGGCGTCCGAGTAGTGCACCCCGGTCGCGTTCATCTGGCTGGTGCGCAACGTGAGCTCCTCGACCCTGCCGAGGTCCCGCGGCTCTGCCTGAGCGATCCGCATCTCCAGGTCCAGCGTGCGCAGGAAGCCCTCGTCAGGACCGCCGAACGCGGTCTGCGCGGCGTCGCGGCGGAAGTTCGCCTGGTACATCTGGCGCCGCCGGCGGGAGTCCTCGGTGATCGTGACCGGCGTGAACTCCGGCCGGTCCGGCAGTTCCAGCACCTGCGTGTGCGAGTAGCACCGCACCTCCGGCAGGTGGTACTCGACCTCGGCGCGTTCGGTGGGCCGGTCGTCGATGAACGCGATCGCGGAGTGCGCGAACTTCAGCTGGTCGGCGATGGCACGAACGGAGTCGGACTTGGGACCCCAGTTGATCGCCGGCAGCACGAAGTACTCGGCGACGCCCAGTTCCTCGAGCCGCGCCCAGGCGAGGTCGTGGTCGTTCTTGCTGGAGACCGACTGCAGGATGCCCCGCGAGTCCAGCGTGGTGATGACGTCGAGCACCTCCGGGCGCAGGTGAACTTCGCCGTCCTCCAGCAAGGTGCCCTGCCACAGCGTGTTGTCCAGGTCCCAGACGAGACACTTGACCTGCGACTGGAGTTCAGACATCCATACCTCCCGCAGCCATCGCCTGCTCTGCGAGCAGGAGCTGACAGATCTCGCTGGTGCCCTCGATGATCTCCATGAGCTTCGCGTCCCGGTACGCGCGGTCGATCACCGTGCCGCCGTGCGCGGCCCGGGAAGCCAGCACCTGCATCGCGGAAGCGGCTGCCTGCGCGGCGTTGGTGGAACTGACGTGCTTGGCGAACACGGCCGCCATTCCCAGCTCGGGATCACCCGAGTCCCAGCAACGGCTGGCGTGCGCGCAGCTCAGCGTGGCCACCTGCTCGCCGACGAAGAGGTCGGCCAGTCGCTTGGCCACCAACTGGTGTTCGGCGAGCGGCGTGCCGAACTGGGACCTGCTCGCCGCGTGGGCGGTCGCTTCGCGCAGACAGGCGCGGAGGATGCCGACACAGCCCCAGGCGACGGACATCCGTCCGTAGGTCAGCGCGGTGGTGACCACCATCGGCAGGCTCAGGCCGCCTCCGCCGAGCACCGCGTCGGCCGGCAGTCGCACCGAGTCGAGCAGGACCTCGGAGTGCCCGGCCGCCCGGCACCCTGCCGGATGGGCGACGGGCTCGACCCGCATGCCGGGCGTGTCCCGCGGCACGACGACGACCGCGGCACCGTCACCGAACCTGCCGACGACCAGCAGGAGGTCGGCGTACGCGGCCGCGGTGATCCACGTCTTCGTGCCGGTGACGACGACGTCGTCACCGTCGGGCTCGATCACGGTGCCGATGCCCGAGAGATCGCTGCCCGCGTCCGGTTCGCTGAAGCAGATCGCGGCCAGGCCGCCCGTCGCCAGCACCGGCAGGTAGGTGCGCCGCTGAGCGGCGTCACCGAGCCTGCCGATCGTCCAGGCGGACATCCCGTGCGAGGTCTGCACGCTGCGCACCGAACTGCACAGGCTGCCCGTGTAGGCGGTGAGCTCACCGTTGTCCAGGCTGCTCATCCCGAGGCCGCCGTACTGCGCGGGCACCTGCGCGCACAGCAGTCCGCGTGAGCTCAGCTCGCGCAGGAGCGGCATCGGCAGCGTGCCGGCCAGGTCCCAGGCGTCCGCCTGGTCACCGATGAGCTTGCCGATCAGGGCACGCGCGTCGGAGAGGTGGTCAGCCATCGTTGCCGGCGTCCCGCAGGCGCTCCACCAGGGCGGTCATCGACCGCACGCTCCGGAAGTTGTCGAGCTTGAGGTCCGAGCCGACGACCGCGACGCCGAACGTGGACTCCAGGAAGACGACCAGCTGCATCGCGAACATGGACGAGACGAGCCCGCTCGCCATCAGGTCCTGGGCCGGGTCCACAGTGGTCTTCAGCTTGTTCTCCAGGTACGCCTGGACGTTGCTCTCGACGGTGGAGGTCGACATGCTCTGGTCGATCGTCACGACAAAGTCTCCCTGTACTGGTAAAAACCGCTGCCCGACTTGTGACCGAGGTCGCCGTCGCGCACTTTCGCCAACAACTGGTCGCACGGCAGGTACCGCTGTTCACCGGTTCGTTCGTAGAGCGCCACGAGCGAGTCGGCGAGGTTGTCCAGGCCGATCAGGTCGGCGGTGCGCAGCGGGCCGGTCCGGTGGCCCAGACAGCCCACCATCAACGCGTCCACGTCCTCGGCCGTCGCCACCTGCTCGCCGACCAGCCGCGCGGCGTCGTTGAGCATGGGGTGCAACAGCCTGCTGGTGACGAAGCCCGGTGAGTCCCGCACCACGACGGCACGCCGGTTCAGCCGCCCCAGCAACGCCTGCAGACCGTCCACGGTCGCGGCGCTGGTGTAGCGGCCCTGCACGACCTCGACGAGGTCGATCAGGTACGCCGGGTTCATGAAGTGCGTGCCCACCAGCTGTTCCCGCCGCGGCAACGCCAGGGCGAGCTCGTCGACGGGGATGCCGGAGGTGTTCGTGATCAGCGGGGCGTCCGCGCCGACGACGTCCGCCACCTCGGCCAGGACCTTCGCCTTCGTGTCCTTGTGCTCGAAGATCGCCTCGACGACGGCGTCCACTCCGGACAGTTCGTCCATCGAGGTGGTGGTCACGACCTCGCCGCGCACCACGTCCGCCGGCAGGGCGCCCATCATGTGCGCGTGCCGCAACTGGAACTCGATGGTGTGCCGCGCCTTGTCGAGAGCGGCCTGGTCGTTGTCCAGGAGGACCACCCGCACACCGTTGCCCACGGCGAGTGTGGTGATGCCGACCCCCATCACACCGGCTCCGATGACAGCGATCGCTCGCTTCCCGGGATCAGTCACCTGCACACTCCCTCGTTCGGATCAACTGGTTGCTGTGCATGGAACTCCACCGAAAATTAGTGCAGAACCGGACGAAGCGGCATCGGGTAGCACGCCTCGACTAGCGGTCTCAGCAGACATTCCGGCCTGGTGAGACGGAACCCTCGGCGGCTGCTACTTCTTGCGGGCCAACGTGATGCCGTCCGCCATCGGCAGCAGGGCCAGCTCCACCCGTTCGTCGTCGAGCAGGAACGAGTTGAGCTCCCGCACGGCGACGGTGTCCTCGTCCTGGAGGTCGTCGTCGATGACGCGGCCGAAGAACACCATGTTGTCCAGCACGATCAGCCCGCCCGGCCGCACCAGGCGCAACGCGTGCTCGTAGTAGGCCTGGTAACTCGCTTTGTCGGCGTCCACGAACACCAGGTCGACCGTGTCCGGCCCGTTCTGCTCGACCAGGTCGGCCAGCAGCTGTTCCGCCATCCCGATCCGCACCTCGATCCGGTCGGACACGCCGGCCCGTTCCCAGTGCGGTTCGGCGATCATCGGCCACTTCTCCGAGATGTCCAGCGTGACCAGCCGCCCGCCGGGCGGCAGCGCCCGGGCCATGCAGAGCGTGCTGTACCCGGTGAACGTGCCGACCTCGACGACCGTCCGCGCCTGCGTCAGCCCGACGAGCAGCCCGAGGAACTGACCTTCCTCGGCCATGATCTGCATCGCCTGGCCCATCGGCAGGTCGGCGGTCTCCTGCCGCAACTCCTCCAAGATGTCGTCGTCCCGCAACGACACCGCCCTGACGTAGTCGAGCAGTGCGGGTGTGAACTCGGTCTGCTGCGCCATCCTCTTCCCATCTGCCAAGACGACCCGTAGCCGATGAACGCTCACTTCCACCGAGTGTGGGAAGGACCTCGTGGCGATGTCCACTGAGAGTGCGGCAGGGCAGAAGAAGACTGGCGGCGACCTAATTGTTCGGAAGGCGCTGACATACGGTTGGGGGTATGAGCCAGCCGATCGCCTTCACCGACGCCAACTTCAAGCTCGCCGTCGTCCAGGAGCTGATGTACAACCAGGGGCTGCTGCCGAAGTTCACCCTGGTCGAGTACGCCGCCGAGCAGGGCTTCGACTACGACGACGGCGGTTTCGGGGCGGTCCCTGAGGCACTCGCCTACTTCGCGGCGCTGGAGGTCCCGGCCGGGCTCGCGGAGAAGATCACCGAGATCTACCTGGACGGCGGCAACGAGATCTACCTCGAGATCGCGCCGGGCTGGGACGGCGAGGACGGGCTGTTCGACGTCCACGAGTTCGCCGACGTGCGGCACTTTCCCAACCTGAAGTCGATGACGCTGCTCTACACGGGCGACGAGGAGGCGCTGAAGTCGTTGCGCGCCCAGGGGATCGAGGCGGACTGGCTCTGACGAACCGTGCCCGTTCGGTCAGCCCTCCAGGTAGGCGAGCACGGCGAGGACGCGGCGGTTGTCGTCGTCGGACTGGTCGAGCCGGAGCTTGGCGAAGATGTTGAAGGTGTGCTTGCTGACCGTCTTCTCGGTGACGAGCATCCGTGCCGCGATGGCGGAGTTGGAACGTCCCTGGGCCATCAGGGAGAGGACCTCGCTCTCCTTGGCGGTCAGGGTCCTCAGGCCGGGATCGGCCGACCGGCGGCTGACCAGCGCGGTGACCACCTCCGGGTCGATCACCGTTCCGCCGGCGGCGACCTTCCGCACGTCGGCGACGAACTGGCCGACGTCCATGACCCGGTCCTTGAGCAGGTAGCCCACCGCTCCTGCGCGGTCGGCCACGAGCTCGCGCGCGTAGAGCTGTTCCACGTACTGCGACAACACCATGACGGGCAGACCGGGGACCTCGCCGCGTGCCTCGATCGCGGCGACCAGGCCCTCGTCGGTGCAGGTCGGTGGCAGGCGCACGTCCACGACGGCGACGTCGGGCCGCAGCGTCGTCAGGGCGCGGAGCAGGGCGGGGCCGTTGTCGACGGCGTCGAGCACCTCGAACCCGTTGGCCTCGAAGATCCTGATCAGGCCGTCGCGCAGCAGCGCGAGGTCTTCGGCTATGACGATGCGCACGGCAGCGACATCCTTATCTCGGTGGGACCTCCCGGCGGGCTGTGCACTGCCAGCGTGCCGTCGAAGGCGGCCAGGCGGCGTTCGACACCGCGCAACCCGTGGCCTGCTTCGACGTCCGCGCCGCCACGTCCGTTGTCGATCACCCGCAGCGCCAGCTCGCCCACACCGCCGGGGCGGGGCGTGAACTCGACCTCGATCTGCACGAGGCTCGCGTCGGCGTGCTTGATGGCGTTGGACAGCGCCTCGCTGACGGCGAAGTAGGCGGCGGACTCCACCGGCGCGGGCAGCCGTCCCGGCAGGCGGGTCTCCACCGTGGTCTCGACGGGGTTGGCCAGGGCGAGCGCTCTCAGCGCGCCGTCCAGGCCGCGGTCCGCGAGCACCGGCGGGTGGATGCCGCGCACGAGGTCGCGCAGTTCGGTCAGGGCGTCGGCGGCGACCGCCTGGGCGTCGGACAGCATCTTCCGGACGGCCCGCGGATCGTCGTCGAGCACCTGCTTCGCGAGGCCCAGGCTCATCCCCAGCGACACCAGTCTGGCCTGTGCGCCGTCGTGCAGGTCCCGTTCGATCCGGCGCAGCTCGCTGGCCTGGGTGTCGATGTTTTCGGCACGGGTCGTCGCGAGATGGGCGACGCGGGCACGCAGGCGCACCTGCTCGGGGACACCCAGCAGCGAACGCATCACCACGGCGTTCAGACGGGCCAACGGCGTGGACGTGGCGTACCAGAACGCCAGGAACACCGGCCCGAGCGGCACCAGCGCGAACGACTTCCCGGCGCTGTCCAGCCGGAAGCCCTCACCCAGCGGCGTGCGGAACACCTGCGGCGGCGTCAGCCCGTAAATGACCGGGTAGAGCAGGAAGACCACGCCGAGGAGGAAGAGCACGAGCGACAGCCCGCTGGTGAACCAGATGGTGGCCGAGTTGACCACCAGCCAGGCCCAGTCCCGCCAGCTCGCCGGGTCGCGCAGGATCGTCCCCAGCCGACGCGGCCAGCCTGCGCGGGGGAACGGCAGGTAGGGCCGGTCCACCGGCGTGCCGAGCCGGTCGGCCGCCCAGCCGCGGTGCAGGTCCGCGAACCAGCGCACCAGCACTGTCGCGAGCAGGGTGAGCGGGATCCCGGCCCCGAGCGCGATGAACGGGATCGACGTCAGCCAGAGCGTGGCCAGCGCCGCCCCCACCGCCGCTCCGAGCAGCAGCACCAGCGACCAGCCCAGCTGCTGCAACCGCGACACCACTCCCCGCCACGCACTGGCGTGGCGGGGAACAGGCGCACCGGTGTCGGTCATCGCGCTCCAACGTCTGCGGGGGTTGCACGTGCCCCACGATCATGGCCGGGTGGCGGCTTTTCGGACAGTGGAGTTTCCTCCACCACGATCCGGTGGCGCACCGGATCGCAGGACGGCAGCCTGCTTCCTAGTGTTCTCGGCATGGTCAACCACATGAATCCCTTGCGCCGCAACAAGATCGCCGCATCCTGCGCGGTCGTGCTGGCTGCCTCGCTCGCCGCGTGCTCCACATCGGACGCCGCGACCAGCACCCCGTCCACCGCGCCGGCGACCACGACCCACCGGGTGGTGAACGCCGAGCACGAGGTCGTCTTCCACGTCACGGACGGGAAACTCCCCGCTCTGGTGCTCGACGCTGGCGGCGGGCTGAGCTCGTCGTACTGGAAGGACCTGGCGCCGCGGCTCGCGCAGGCCACCGGGTCGAAGGTCATCACCTACGACCGTGCGGGCGAAGGCGAGAGCGACGAGGTCTCGGGGCCCTGGCGGGTCGAGCTCGCGGTGTCGGACCTGGAAGCCGGGCTGAAGCAGCTCGGCGTGACCGACGACGTCGTGCTGGTCTCGCACTCCATCGCCGGCGAGGTCGCGACGAAGTTCGTGACCGAGCACCCCGGCTGGGTCTCCGGCGCGGTCCTCGTGGACGCGAACGTGCCCGACTTCTTCACCGACGAGATGCTGACGGCGTTCGCACCGGCCGTCGAGGAGCAGAAGGCGGCGCTGCACGCCCAGCCGTCCACCAAGAAGAACCGCCAGCTGCTGTCGGTGATGGCCGACTACGCCCCCGTCCACCGCGCCTTCCACCGGCTCGCCTGGCCGCAGGACGTGCCGGTGACCGCGATCGTCGCGTCCCAGACCCCGTTCACCGACTCGCCCGCCGCGGCCCAGCTGTGGCGCGACGCGCAGGCGCGGTTCGCCCAGGCGGCACCGAACCGCCGCCACGTGGTCGCCGAGAACGCCTCGCACGAGGGGATCGTGACCGAACAGCCGGACGTCATCGCCGGCGCGGTGGAGGAGATGCTGAAGACCGTCCGCTGACGGTGTGAGCGGGCCGCGCGGTTCCTGGGTGCGACACACCCTGTCCGGCCGCGCGGCCGATGCCTAGCGTCGACTCCATGAACGACGAGCAGGTGATCGCGAAGCAGCACGAGCGGTGGGTGTTCGGCTGGGACCGCCGCGCGGGCGACGAGCCCTTCGACTTCCAGCGGATCTTCGGCGAGTTCTACGACTTCGCCGGCCCGGTCCGCCTCTACGACGACTTCGACCCCGAGCAGCGGGTGGCCACGACCGCCGCCGCGTACGGCGCGATCTGGGAGCCCGCCTTCCGCGACATGGTCTCCGCGCACCACGCCGTGGACGACGGGCCGCACGTGCTCGTGGGGGACGGCCTGGCCGCGTCCACGCTGAGGTTCCTGGCCAGGATCGTCACGCCGGACGCCGTGACGGACATCCGCACCACGACGTCGCTGGTCTGGCACCGGACGCCGGACGGCTGGCGGATCGTCCGCGAGCACAACTCGACGAAGGTGCTGCCAGCAGGTGCGTTGGACGGCCGCTTCTAGTCGTTGAGTCCTCTGTGGACGGCTGGAAGCGCGCACATCGGCGAAAAGACGAAAAGCGGCGGCCTCCTACTTTCGATGCAAACCTGGCGGCCGACGTCGGACAGCGTGTCGTCGTGACCGATGATGGGGCGCCACTGCCCATCGCGCGCAGGTCCCGTGGAGGCCGCTGTGTTCCTCGTCGCCCAGGCGCCGCAAGGGTCTCGGCCGTTGTACCCGGTGCCCGCGCTCGGGAGCGGTGTGGTGTCGGTCGGCATGTTGCTGCTCCTCCCGGTGGCGGTGGGGGCCGACCCGAGCGTGGGGCCGGTGCCCGCTGCCGGGACGGCGGCCTGGTGGGCGGTCGTGGCCGTGTTGCTGGCACAGGCCGTCGTGGTCGCCTGGGCCGGCAGGGCACCGGCGGTGGTGCTGCCGTTGGTGCCCGCCGTGGCGCTGCTGTCGGTTCCGGCGGCGCCGGGAGCGGCGTTCTCGTTCACCGCGGTCGCGGTGCTGGTCGCGGTGTTCCTCGCGTTCGTGGCCCGTCCGGCGCGACCCCTGTGGCCGTCGCTGGTCGCCGCGGGGGTGGTGCTGGCGGTGGGCCAGTTCATCACCGTCGGTGCCCTCGGCGCGGCCGGTGTGGGCGCGGCCGTCGTCGGCTCGGTGGTGCAGGCGCTGCTGGTGATCGGGATGCCGCTGCTGGTCGGCTCGGTGATCGCGGCGCGCCAGGACGTGCACGAGGCGGGCCGCCAGGAGCTGGCGGCGTTGCGCCGGGAGCAGGAAGCGCTGCTGGAGGCCGCTGTCTCACGTCAGCGCACGGCGTTGTCGCGGGAGCTCCACGACATCGCCGCCCACCACCTGTCCGGGATCGCCATGATGGCCGCGGCGGTCGCCCGGCAGATCGACACCGATCCCGCCACGGCCAAGCACTCGGTGACGCAGATCCGGGAGCAGAGCCGCGCCGTGCTGGCCGACCTGCGCCGGTTGGTCGGCCTGCTGCGCGAGGAGGCCGGTGCGGTCCGGCCGGTGGAGACCCTCGGCGCGGTGACCGGGCTCGTGGAGACGTGGCGCGCGGCGGGCGTCGAGGTCGAGTTGCTGGTGCCCGCGCACTGGGAGGAGCCGGGGCCACTGGCCCAGCTGGTCGCCTACCGCATGGTGCAGGAGTCGTTGGCGAACGTGGCGGCACACGCACCGGGGGCGTCGTGCACGGTCGAGGTCGGCACACCCGTCGACGGGCGGCTCGCGATCAGCGTGCGCAACGGCGTGCCCACCGGCGCCGATCCGGGGCCCGGCGGTGGATTCGGCTTGGTGGGCATGGCCGAGCGGGCTCAGCTGGTCGCGGCGGATCTCCGCTACGGGCCCACTCCGGACGGTGGCTGGGAGGTGCGGCTGAGTCTCCCCCTGGAGGAGGCGGTCAGTACGATGGCCGCGCCCGCGACCGTTCCGGAGGTCCACCATGATCCGCGTGCTGATCGCCGATGACCAGCCTCTGGTGCGCGCCGGGCTGACAGCGCTGCTGAACGCCGAGCAGGACGTCGAGGTCGTCGGTGTCGCCCGCGACGGGGCGCAGGCCCTGACCCTGGCGCGTGAGCTGACTCCCGACGTGGCCTGCCTCGACATCCGGATGCCCGGCCGCAGCGGCATCGAGGTGGCCAGGGAGCTGTGCGCGCCGCACGCCGACCCGCAGGTACCGGTGCTCGTGCTGACCACGTTCGACCTGGACGACTACGTGTTCGGCGCGCTGGAGGCCGGTGCCTCGGGCTTCCTGCTCAAGGACTCCGAACCGGACGACATCGTGCACGCGGTGCGGCAGGTGGCCGCCGGGCGGGGCACGATCGACCAGACGCTCACCCGGCGGATCCTGAGCGAGTTCGTGCACCGGCGCAGGCTGCAGCCGGTGGCCGGGCGGCGGGTGGAGGAGCTGCTCACCCCGCGGGAGCACGACATCCTGCTGCTGCTCGCGGAAGGCATGTCCAACGACGACATCGCCCGCCGCCTCGTCGTCGAGGTGTCGACGATCAAGTCCCACCTGGCCAGGATGCTGCCCAAGATCGGCGTGACGTCCCGGCTGCAGGCCGTGGTGTGGGCGTACCAGAACCACGTCGTCGCCGTGCCCACGCCGGAGCGCTCGTACTGAGACGGTCCTGCACCTTTGGATGGCATCCGGAGGCTTCGGTCCCAGGCATCTCGTGACCGGCCGCGCCGGTCCGCAGGATGTGCCGACATGACGACTTCGAACGACGTCGAACCCAGGGCCGGCGGTCTGCTCGGGACGGTGCGCCGTCATCCGCTGCTCAGCTTCTTCGTGCTCGCCAACCTGCTGAGCTGGCTCGCCTGGACGCCGTACATCCTCTCCGGCAACGGACTGGGCTGGTGGGACTACCGGTTCCCGGAAGTGCTGGGGACGAGCCAGTTCTCCGGGGTGCTGCCCGGCGCGTACCTCGGCCCCATCGGCTCGGCGCTGCTGGTCACCGCGATCGCCGACGGCCGCGCGGGGCTGCGGCGGTGGGCGAGCCGGATGTGGCGCTGGCGGGTGCGCTGGCACTGGTACGCGGTGGCACTGCTCGGTGTTCCGGCGGCCATGCTGGTCACCGGGATCGTCTACTCCGACGGGCAGATCGCGGCCCCCTCGACGATGGCGCTCGCCGCCTACGTGCCGGCCCTGCTGCTCCAGATGATCACCACCGGACTCGCCGAGGAGCCGGGCTGGCGGGACTTCGCACTGCCGCGCGTCCAGCGGCGGTTCGGCCCGCTCGCCGGCACGATGATCCTCGGCCCGGTGTGGGCGGTCTGGCACCTGCCGCTGTTCCTCACCGAGTGGGGCGGCTGGCCGGACGCGGACTGGACCCGCCCGGTGGTGTTCTCGGTGTTCTGCATCGCGTTCAACGTGGTGATGACGTGGATGTTCAACCGCACCGGGGAAAGCCTGCCCCTGTCGATGCTGCTGCACGTCAGCGTCAACAACTTCGCGTCGGTCCTGTGGGCGGAGACGTTCCCGGCCATCCCCGCCGGCGAGGCGATGCAGGCGATGGCGGCGGGCTCCGTCGTGGCCGCGGTGATCCTGCTGCTCGGCACCCGCGGCCGGCTCGGCTACCCGCGTGATCTTCCCTCACAGCCCGCAGCCACAGGAGCTGCGATGCCGTAGCGTCGTCGGAAGCCGTGCGGTGAAAGGCTTTCTGGTCGGATCCGCGATCCGGTCGAGCAGCATGCGGGCCGCCGTGCGCCCCATCGCCGCGATGGGCTGGGCCACGGTGGTCACCGGCGGGTCGACGAGGTCGGCCCACTCGACCTCGTCGTAGCCGACCACGGCGAGGTCGCGGCCGACCCGCACGCCGCGCTGGCGGCACTCGTGCAGCACGCCGGAGAGCATGCTGTTGTTCGCCGCGACCACGGCGGTCGGGGGTGAGGGCAGTGCGAGCAGCCTGCGCAGGGCGAGGGCGGCGGGTGCGGCGGCGGACTCGCCGCAGACGATCAGCTCCTGGTCCAGCGGGAGCTTCTGCCTGCTCAGCCCGAGTTGGTAGCCGAGGACGCGCTCCGTGGACGTGGCGAGGCCCTCGGCGCCGCTGATCATCCCGATCCTGCGGTGGCCGAGGGACGCGAGGTGCTGGACCAGGCCCGCGGTGGCGTAGATGTTCTCCGGGCCCACCTGGTCTACGTCCTGCACGGTCGTCAGTCGGTCGACCAGCACCACCGGCATCTTGAGCTGCCGCAGCTCGGAGACCGTGGCCGCGCCGCCGCCCTGCGACGGGGTGAGGATCAGGCCGTCGACCTTGCGGGACCGCAGGGTGCGCACGGCCGCCTGCTCGGCGGACGGCTGGTCGTGCGTGTCGACGAGCAGCAGCGTGTAGCCCGAGCGGGAGAGCTCGTTCTCGATCGCGGTCAGCAGTTCGCCGAAGTACGGGTTGGCCACCAGCGAGATCGCCACGCCGACCGTGCGGGTGCCGCTGGTGGAGACGGTTCGTGCGGCGGAGTCGCCGGTGTAGCCGGTCCGCTCGACCGCGTCCAGGACCCGAGCCCTGGTCTCCGGGGCGACCGACCTCGTCGAGTTGACCACGTGCGACACGGTCGTGATGGACACGCCGGCCAGGTCCGCTACGTCCTTCATCGTGGCCACGAGAACTCCTCGGCAGTGCGGCGGGAGGCGTTTGCGCAAATTATTGCGCCCCGCTTGCCGAGCGCAATACCTTTCCGGAAATCCGCCAGCCCGGGAGGCTCGCATGGGACACCGAGGTCCTGCTCTCCTAGCCTTGCTAGCGACAGTCGCGCTCACATCCGCTTGCACCGGCCAGAAAACTGGTTCCAGCGAGTCCACTGGCGACGGTCCAATCAGGATTGGACTCGTCACGAAGACGGAAAGCAACCCCTATTTCGTCGCATTGCGCGACGCCGCCAAGGCGCAGGCCGACAAGAGCGGTGCGGAACTGATCGCGCTCGCCGGGAAATTCGACGGCGACAACGACGGCCAGGTCGCGGCGATCGAGAACCTCGTGCAGAAGGGCGCCAGGACGATCCTGGTGACGCCCAGCAACTCGACCGGTATCCTCGCCGCGATCAAGAAGGCCCGCGACAAGGGCGTGCTGGTCATCGCCCTGGACACGGAGACCGACCCCCGTGACGCGGTGGACGCCACGATCGCCACCGACAACACCAAGGCCGGCTCGTTCCAGGGCAGGTACGTCAAGGCGGCGCTGAACGGCCAGCCGGTGCGGTCGATCCTGCTCGACGGCACGCCCGGCTCCACCGTCTCCGAGCAGCGGCACCGGGGTTTCGTGGAGGCCGCCGCGCCCGAGGACCTGGGCACCGAGTCGACCAACGGCGAGCAGAACAAGGCGCAGCAGGCGACCGAGAACCTCGTGCAACGCGTCGCCGACAGGATCAACGCGGTGTACACGCTCAACGAACCGGCGGCCCGCGGCGCGTTCAGCGCCCTGAAGGCCAAGGGACTGGCCGACAAGGTCGTCATCGGCTCCATCGACGGGTCGTGCGACGGCGTGCGGGCGGTGCAGAAGGGCGAGATCGCGGTGACCGTCATGCAGTTCCCGAAGAAGATGGCGGAACAGGGCGTGACGTTCGGCGTCGAGTACGCCAGGTCGGGCACGAAGCCGAGCGGGCTGGTGGAGACCGAGACCGCGACGATCACGGACAAGCCGATCGCGGGTGTGGACAGCAAGGACACCGCCTGGGGCCTGCAGAACTGCTGGGGCTGAGCGGATGCCGACCCGCATCTCGCCGAGCGAGTTCGTGCTGCGCACCCCCGCGGTAGGTCCGTCCATCGCCCTCGTGGTGGCGGTGGCCGTCTTCGCCCTGACGACCGACACCTTCTCCACGCTCGACAACCTCTCGCTGGTCGTCCAGCAGTCGCTCGTGGTCGGCACGCTCGCGCTCGGCCAGACCCTGGTCGTGCTGATCGCGGGCATCGACCTCGCCAACGCGGCCATCGCCGTCTTCGCCACGCTGCTCATCGCGAAGCTGACGCTCACCGGCACGGCAGGTCCGGTCGCCCTGGTCGCCGGCGTGCTCGCCGCGGCCGGAATCGGGGCTGTCACAGGAGGTCTGGTGACCGGGCTGCGGCTGCCGCCGTTCATCGTGACGCTCGGCCTGCTGACGATCGTCACGGCGGTCAGCCGCGTCTACGCCGGGGGCCAGAGCTTCCCCGTCACCGACGACGCGCTCGGCCTGCTCGGCACGACGAGGTACCTCTTCGGCCAGGTCGAGGTCACCTACGGCATGGCCGTGATGCTCGCGATGTTCCTCGTTCTCTGGTACGCGCTCACGAAAACGGGCTGGGGCAAGCACGTCTACGCCGTCGGCAACGACCCCGAGGCAGCCCGGCTCTCCGGCATCCACGTGCGCCGCACGGCGTTGTCGGTCTACGCGGTCGCGGGACTCTGCTACGGGATCGCGGCCTGGCAGGCGCTCGGCCGCGTGCCCAACGCCGACCCGAACGCCTACCAGCTCGGCAACCTCGACTCGATCACCGCGGTCGTGATCGGCGGCACCAGCCTGTTCGGCGGCCGGGGGAGCGTGATCGGCACGCTGGTGGGCGCGTTGATCGTGGCCGTGCTGCGGTCCGGCCTCACCCAGGCCGGCATCGACAACCTCTACCAGGACATCGCGACCGGCGCGCTCGTGATCGTGGCCGTGGCGGTGGACCGGTTCTCGCGGGGGAGGCAGCGATGACGCCGGTGCTGGAGGCGCGCGGCCTCGTCAAGCGGTACGGCCGGGTCACGGCAATGGACGGCGCCGACTTCGACCTGCTGCCAGGGGAGGTCCTGGCCGTGATGGGGGACAACGGCGCGGGCAAGTCGACGCTGATCAAGACGTTGTCCGGGGCGGTGATCCCGGACGAGGGCACGATCGCGGTCGACGGCGAGGAGGTGCGCTTCCACGGCCCGCTCGACGCCCGGCGCGCCGGCATCGAGACCGTCTATCAGGACCTCGCGCTCGCACCCGCGCTCGACATCGCGACGAACCTGTTCCTGGGCCGCGAACGCCGGCGCGCGGACGTCCTCGGCACGGTCTTCCGCCGCCTCGACACCGGCGGCATGCGCGAGGAGGCCCGCCGGGTCCTCGACGAGCTGGGAGTCGAGGTGAAGTCCATGAACCAGCTCGTGGAAACGCTCTCCGGTGGCCAGCGCCAGGCGGTGGCGGTCGCTCGCGCGGCCGCGTTCGGGTCCCGTGTCGTGATCATGGACGAGCCGACGGCCGCCCTCGGCGTGCAGGAGTCGGGCCGGGTGCTGGAGCTGATCGGCCGGATCCGCGAGCGGGGCCTGCCGGTCGTGCTGATCAGCCACAACATGCCGCACGTCTTCGAGATCGCCGACCGCGTCCACGTGCACCGGCTGGGCCGCCGCGTCGCGGTCGTGTCGCCGCGGGAGCACTCGATGAACACCGTCGTCGGCCTGCTGACCGGGGCGCTGCGGATGAACCCCGGCGGCGCCATCGACGAGGTCGGGCTGACCACCGGACTCGGCCGGTGATCCCTCCGGTGCGGTTCGCGGAGCTCGTGGCACGGGTGCGGGCACTGCCCGGCAGGCCGCTGGTGGGCATCTGCGGACCGCCGGGAGCGGGCAAGTCGACGCTGGCCGACCGCCTCACCGCCGCCCTCGGCGAGGCGATCTGCGTCGGCATGGACGGCTACCACCTCGCCCAGGCCGAGCTGGCGAGGCTCGGCCGCGCGGACCGCAAGGGCGCGCCGGACACGTTCGACCCGGACGGATACGTCGACCTGCTGCGCCGCGTGCGCGGTCAGGCGTCCGGCACGGTGTACGCGCCGCGGTTCCACCGGGAGATCGAGGAACCGGTCGCGGGCGAGGTGCCGGTCCGGCGCGACCACGGCTACGTCGTGACCGAGGGCAACTACCTGCTGATGGACGGGCCGTGGCGGCCGGTGCGGGACCTGCTGGACGAGGTCTGGTTCCTGCAGCCGGACGAGTCCCTGCGCCGGGACCGCCTCGTCGCCCGGCACCGCGAGTTCGGGCGGAGCCTCGACGAGGCCCGCACCCGCACGCTCGGTTCCGACGAGCACAACGCCGTGCTGATCAACGCCACCGCGTCCCGCGCGGACCTGGTGATCTCCGGCGTCCTCTGATCTGTCCTCTGTGTACTTTCCCTGCCGTGCAACACCTTCAGGAGGAACGCGATGAAGCGCAGAGACCTGCTCCGCACGAGCGCCGTGACCGGACTGGCCCTGGGCCTGGCACCGGCGACGACCGCGGCTCCGGCGTCCGCGGCGCCCCCACCCGTGCCGGACGGCGGGAAGGCGGCCGCGGACCTCGTGATCGCCGACTTCGAGGGCACCGACTGGAAGGGCTGGACCGTCACGGGAGACGCGTTCGGGAACGGCCCTCTGCACGGCGGGCAGCAGCTGCTGTCGATGGACGTCCGCGGCTACCGGGGCGACGGGATCGCGAGCAGCGAACGCGCGGGCGACGGTCCAACCGGGACGGTCACCTCACCGGCGTTCACGGTCCAGCGCCGGTACATCTCCTACGGCGTCGCCGGCGGCGACTACGAGTTCGTGACCTGCCTGAACCTCCTCGTGGACGGCCAGGTGGTCCGCAGCGCGACCGGCCGTTACAGCGACACCTTCAAGCAGGGCAGCTGGGACGTCGGCGAGTTCCGCGGCCGCAAGGCGCAGATCCAGATCGTCGACACCGCGACGGGCGACTGGGGCCACGTCCTCGTCGACCACGTGGTGCAGACCGACGACCCGGAGACGCCTCCGGTCGCGACCCAGCCGCTCTACCGCGAGACCTGGCGCCCCCAGGTGCACTTCACCGCGCGCCAGTGGGCCATGAACCGCCTGGAACCCGGTCAGCGCCAGGAAGGCTGGCTCAACGACCTCAACGGTCTCGTGTACTACGAGGGGGAGTACCACCTCTTCGCCCAGCGCTGGAACAAGTGCTGGATCCACGCCGTCAGCAGGGACCTCGTCCACTGGACCGAGCTGCCGCCGGCGTTCTTCGAGGAGTCGCTGGGATCCGGCGTGCAGTCCGGCTCGATCGTCATCGACCACCGCAACACCTCCGGCCTGTCCCCGAACCCGGCCACCCCGCCGATGGTCGCCTTCTGGTCTCGCAACGACAACCGCAGCCAGTGCGTGTCCTACAGCCTCGACCGCGGCCGCACATGGAGGCACCACCCCGGCAACCCGGTCCTGACCATGCCGGAACGCGACCCGAAGGTCTTCCGCTACGAGCCGGGCGGCCACTGGGTGATGTTCCTCTACGGCGACGGCGCTTACCACATCCTGACGTCGCCGGACCTGCTGCACTGGACCAGGACCGGCAACACGATCCCGGACAGCTTCGAGTGCCCCGACTTCTTCGAACTGCCGCTGGACGGCAACCCCGCCACCAAGAAGTGGGTGCTGGTCCAGGGCAACGGCGACTACACCACCGGCCGGTTCGACGGCAGCAGGTTCACCGAGGAGACCTCTCGCACGAGGTCGGACACCGGCCTCAACTTCTACGCCACCCAGACGTGGAACAACACCGAGACCGGCGACGGCCGCCGCATCCAGGCGGCGTGGATGCGCGACGGCGCCTACCCGGGAATGCCGTTCAACCAGCAGGTCACCATCCCGTGCGAGCTGAGGCTGCGCACGATCGGCGGCAGACCGCGTCTGGTGCGCACACCGGTGAAGGAGCTGGATCTTCTCGCGCGCAGCCAGAAGTCGTGGTCCGGCACCCTGCGACCGGGCGCACCGCTGACGCTGAGCGGGAGCCGCGGGGAGTTCCGCGTCACCGCCAGGATCGACGTGGCGCCCCAGGCCGTGGTGAGGCTCGACGTGTTCGGCGTCCCGGTCACCGTGACCAGGCAGACGGTCGACGCGGGATCCGGTCCCCAGCCGCTCGTCTCCCCGGTCACCTCGATCGAGGTGCTGATCGACCGCACGTCCATCGAGGTGTTCGCCAACGACGGCGAGGTGTCGATCTCCCGGTGCTACCTGCCGAGCGGCGACGCGGTCACGCTGTCGGCGTCCGGCGGGAACGCCGAGCTGCGACCGGTCGTGACCAGGACGCTCGGGTCCGCCTGGACGTAGGACCTCCCGGTCAGGAGGAACGCGGCGAGGTGAGGAACTGGTTCGGCCGCAACGCCCGCGCCACGATGCGGGTGTCACCGATCGAACCGTAGAACCCGTGCCCGTACCGCAGCGCGAACTGGGTGGCGCCGATGACGAACGGCTTGCCCTGCGTGGTGATGCCGCGCGACTCCTCCGAGGCGTTGCGCGCGATCTTGGCCCCGTCGACGTACATGGTGGTGCGGCGCCCGTCGTTGACGATCGCGACGTGTGTCCACCTGCCCACCGGGATCGCGTGGCTCCACGACGTCGGGTCCGCGTCGCCGGGGACGGGGTAGACGACGAACTGCAGGAAGCGCTCGCCGGAGACGTTGAGGCTGCACGTCGGCTCGTCGTCGGACCAGCCGCTGTGCTTGCCCGCGTCCCCGGCGCGGCCCTCCCAGCTGAGCACGCCCATGAACGCGTGGTCGCCCTCGAACGGGCTGGGCAGCTTGAGGAACGTCTCGATGGTGTAGCCCGACTCGAACTTCGCGCTCGCGATCGGTGCCGTGGCCGCGGTGCGCAGGATCGCACAGCGGTCCGGGTTCTTTCCGCCCGCGAACGACAGGCTCGCGTGCGCCGGCTGGGCGTCGTGGTGGTCGCGCGACCACGTGAGCACGCCGCTGCCGTTGAGGTTGTGGACGGTGAGGTCGTTGCCCTTGCCGGTGAGGTCGCGGGCGACCGTGCCGTCGGCGATCGCGCCTTCACCGGCGGGCAGGCCTTCGGCGTCGAAACGCCAGTACGCCACCGTGTCCTTGACCAGCACGGTCCGTGCCGGGCGCGGGGCGGGGATCACCGGGGGAGCGAAGCCCGCGAACCGGGTGCGGAAGTCGATCTCGACGGTGAACCTGTCGGCGTCACCGCTGAGCTCCGCCGTCTCGGCCTCCGGCAGCGTGTCGCGGCGGCCGAGCAGCCACGGCGAGAAGGTCTCGACGTCGATCACGTTGCGCGCCAGGTCGAACGAGTAGAACCGCACCATGCCCGCGCCACCGTAGTAGCGCTCCTGGTAGTTGGTGATGTGCAGGTGCACCGCGTTGCCGTGGTCGTTGGTGAGCGTCGTGCGGCCGGCGGGCCAGTAATGTCCGTTGAGCGTCAGGAAGATCTGGTCGTTGCGCCGGATCAGCCGGTCCCACAGGTACCTGCCGTGCTCGGACAGCTCCGCCTGAGGGCTGCCACCGACCAGGTCGTGCGTGGTGAGGATCGCGGGCAGGGCCTTGTGCTGGTCCAGCACGCCCTGCGCCCAGCGGAGCCCCTGCTCGGAGACCCGCCAGTCGAGCGCGAGCAGCAGCCACCGCCGCCCACCCGCGGTGATCACGTGGAAGCTGTTGTAGCCGTCGGGCGCGAACCCGCCGAAGGTCTTCATCCGCCGGAACCGCTCGGGCCGGAACGTGCGCGAGTAGGGCGTCTCGCCGCGCTGGTCGTCGCCGCGCACGTCGTGGTTGCCCGCCACGACGCTGTAGTCGAGCCGCCCGTCGATCGACCCGAACACCGAGTCGGCCGTCCGCATCTCGGCCTCCGTGCCGTGCTCGGTCACGTCACCGAGGTGCGCCATGAAGACGATGTTGGCTTCACGCCGCCGTTTCACCAGGCTGCGCAACGCCTCCCGGACCGGTTCCGGGTCCGACCCGCCCTCGTCCAGCAGGTACTGCGTGTCCGGCAGCACGGCGATGGTGAACCGCGTGCCGTCGTCCTGCTGCTCGGGCGAGGCGGACGCGGTGCCCTGCCCGTACAACGCGCCCGCGACCGGTGCCGCGAACGCCGCCTGCAGCAGGGTGCGCCGCCCGATCTCCGACTGCTCGGCCATGTCGTTCCCGCCCTCGCTCGACCCGGTGAGGGCGACAGCATGCCGAGCCAGGGGCGGCGGGAGGCGGCGGGAACCGGAACAACAACCGGACTTTGGCCGAACATTGTGAGAGCGCTCTCGCGAAACCTCGCGCCGTCGAAACCGCGACTCTTGTCCGAGACGGCGAGGGCGGCCTACTCCTCACCTGCGGCCTCGTCCCGGTCGGCGGTGTCGCGGAACCGGGCCAGCCGGTCCCGCAGGTCGGCGAGCCGGACCACGTCGCTGAGACCGGAGTCGGCCTGGCTCAGGACCTTCTGCTGGAAGGCGGCATCGGTGTCGAAGGCGCTCTGCCGCCTGCGCAGCACGCGTTCGGCAAGAGCGTTGACGGTCGTCTCCAGGTCGGTCCAGAGCTCGGCGAACTGCGAGCGCAGACCGTGGTGGAGCGGGTCGCCGTCGAAGACGACCTCCGCCTTCGCGACGATCGCGTCCCGCAGCAGCGCCGCCCACCCCGCCACGTCGTCCGGGCGGTCCTCGCTCTGCTCGGTCAGCGTGACCAGCCGCATCAGCGACGCGTCGACGGTGCGGGCGAGCTCGTGGACCGCGGCGGCACCGACGGCCGCGCGGTAACGATCACCGAAGCGGTCGACGGCGCCGGAACACACCGCGGGGACGTCGAACTCGGTCGCGTCCGGGAGCTCCCTGGCGGTGCGCGTCAGCACGGGCACCACGAGCGCCTTGACGCCGGCGGCGAGCGTCGCCAGGTGCCGGTCCGCCAGCAGCTCCCCGATGCGGCGGTACTCGCGCACCAGCACCGCGTCCATCACCCTGGCGGCCCGCACCGGCCGCAGTTCGACGACGTCCTGCCCGTGGTAGTGGTCTTCGACGGTCTCGAACCAGAGCGCCATCTCCTCGTCGGTGCCGTCACCCAGCGCCTGCGCCATCTTGACGGCTTCCGCCCGGACAGCGCCGTCGTGCCCGGCGGTCGGTGACCGCATCGAGTCGAGCGCGTCGGCGATCTCCGCGCGCAGTCCGTCGGCGTCGGCGGCGAGTCGCGCGAGACCGATCTGCTGGCGCAGGTCGTCGGACCGCGGGAACGCGTCGTACGCGATCCCGTGCAGGGCGAACCTGGCGCGGATCGTCGAGTCCATCGCCTGCAGCGCACCGGACACGTGGGCCTCTGCCTGGTCGAGGAGCCGGTCGACGCGCTGGTCGCGGTGGTAGCCCGCCAGCGCGGAGCGGAGCAGCGGGATCTCGCTCTCCGTCGCGATCGCACGCTTGTCGGGCTCCGTCAGCACGGCGTCCGAGCCGGGACGTCCCAGCCTGCGCAGCGCGAACTCGACGCTGCCCGCGTAGTCGGCACCGGACTCGCGGTCGCCGGCGGCGGCCTCGGGGTTCTCCACCGCGAGGCTGTCCAGGGGCCGCACCACGAAGCAGGCCCGGCCTCGGCCACGCCCGGCGTAGCGCGTCTCGTAGCCGGGGGAGATGCCGCGCATGGCTCCGCGCAGGGCGGCGGTGATCGCCGGACCGCGCAGGTGCGCCTCGTCGACACCGTCGTCGTTGAGCACCAGGAAGAACTTCGCGGCCGCCCGGTCCCGTTCGGTGTGCGAGAGCGACGCGAGGTAGTTCCGGCTGACCTCGTCGATGACGTCGTCGACGGCCGCGACGTTGATGCGCCCCTTGGCTTTGCCGAGCAGGAGCACGACCATCGCGTCCTCGCGCCGCATCTGCTCGAGCGCGATCTCCGCGTGCAGCGAGACACTGCCGTCCTGGCCGGGCAGGTCGACGAGGTCGAGGCCCAGCGGCCAGCACCCCGCGGCGGGCACGACCCGGATGGTCACCTCGGCCACGAGCCGGGTCCGCAGCCTGGCGTCGTCGTCGGTCCCGACCTCCGGCTCGGTCAGCAACGAGCGCACCCGCGGGTCGCCGGGCGCGAAGGACTCCGTGAACGCCTCGGCGCCGTCGCCCACGAGGACGTCGCCCGCCCCCAACCCCGCGCAGAGGCACTGCGCCAGCAACTCGGCGGCCCGGTCGGCGCGATCGGCGCCGCGGCCGGTGGACCGGGAGCGGAGCTCGGCGATCAGCTGACGCGTCTCCTTGCGCTTCAGGTCGGCGGGCAGGTCGACCAGGCCGCGCGCGAGCCGGTGCAGCCGCTCGCGGTGTTCCCGTGCCGTCAGGTACCGGACGACGACGCCCTCCTCGGCGTGCTCCGCCACCGGACGCACGGTGATCATGACCCCGGTCACCGTGACGCCCGCTCCCGCCGGCACCACGATCTGCCCGTACAACGCGTTGATCAGGGTGCTCTTGCCGAGGCCGCTCGCACCGGCGAGCACGACCTTGCCCGACATGGTGGCGAGCTGCCGGTCGGCCGCGGACAGCTCGTCGAGGCACTGCCGATCAGGGTCGGCGTCGGCGACGATCGAGCGGAGTTCGTCGGCACGGGCCTGGATCCGGGCCCGGCGGGCCTGCTGCCGGTCGTCGAAGGGGAGGGAATTCGTTGTCATGGCGGCCTTCCTGGAGCGGTCGAGGACGAGGGAAGACCCGGCGTCCTCGGTATTCGCGCCGCGGCGGCGCAACAGCTCCTTCTGTCGGGCAACGACGGACGGTCTGTCGCGGGACCCGGTTCCTGGGTTAGCCGTGCGGGAGGAGATCACCCGATGTGCTCAACTGGCATCGGCTCTGCCTATGGCGTTCGGGTCAGTCCCCGACTCGGCCGGTGTCGTACGCCCACATCGCGATCTCGACCCTGTTCCTGGCGCCGATCTTGGCCAGCAGACTGGCCACGTGGGACTTGGCGGTCGTCAGGCCGATGAACAGCTCGGCGGCGATCTCGGCGTTCGTGCGGCCGCGGGCGACCAGCGTCAGGACCTCCTCCTCCCGGCCGGTGAGCGGCTCGATCGGCTGGGTCCGCCGGTGCGACGGTTCCCTCGCGGCGAGCGTCGCCAGCAGCCGCCGGGTGACGTTCGGCGCGATCAGGGCGTCGCCCGCGGCGGCCGCGTGGACGGCCTGGACCAGCAGCGCCGGTCCGGCGTCCTTGAGCAGGAAGCCTCTGGCGCCTGCCCGGAGCGCTCCCTGGATGTAGTCGTCGAGGTCGAACGTCGTGATCACCACCACGGCGATCGGGTCCGGGACGCCCCGCCCGGCGAGGAGCTTGGTCACCTCGATGCCGTCGAGGCCCGGCATCTGGATGTCGACCAGGCACACGTCGGGGCGGAGCGACCGCGCCAGCTCCACGGTGGTGTGGCCGTCGGCGGCCTGGCCGACCACCTCGATGTCCGGCTGCGCGTCGAGGATCATGGACAGGCCGGTGCGCACCAGGTCCTGGTCGTCCGCCACCAGCACGCGCACCGTCATCGGCGTGCCCTCGCCGGCAGTTCGGCGTCGACCGTCCACCCGCGCTCGGGCGCCGGTCCGGCCCGCAGCGTGCCGCCGAGCAGCTGCACGCGCTCGGTCATCCCGAGCAGGCCGAAGCCGTGGTGCACCGGCAGCGCCGGGTCGATCAGTCCGTCGTCGGTCACCCGCAACCGCAGCCTTCCCGCGTCCTCCGCGACCCGGATCTCCACCCGCGAGGCGTCGCGGGCGTGCCGCAGGGCGTTGGTCAGCGCCTCCTGGGCCAGCCGGTAGATCACCGCGTCCACCTGGGGCGGAAGCTCGTCCAGGTCGTCCGGCAACCGCACGTCGACGACCGGGACCGGCGCGCGCCGGGCGAGGGCCACCAGATCGGCCACGCCGGGCTGGGGAGCGTCGACCGCCGGCGCTCCGTCGCGCAGCACCCGGACCACCGCCCGCATCTCCGCGAGCGTCCGCGACGCCTCCCCTTCGATGGCCGCCAACGCTTCTAGCGCCGCCTCAGGTCGCTGTCCGGCGATCGCCCTGCCCGCCTGCGCCTGCACGGCGATCGCCGAGACGTGGTGGGCGACGATGTCGTGCAACTCGCGCGCGAGCCCGACCCGCTCCCGGCTGCGGCCCTGGTCCAACGCCCGGCGCCAGCTCTCGGCGCGGTAGCGCAACGCCGCTCCCGCCGCGGCCGCCGCCAGGACGGCGAACCCGCCGAAGGCGTCGGCCGGCCCGGTGTAGTCGGCGACCGTGCCGATTCCGGCGGCGACCGCGACGACCGCCAGCCCGATCACGATCTCGCGCCCCGAACCCCAGCGGACGAGCGCGTAGACGAACACCAGGACGTAGACCATCGTGTCGAGCCCCACGCTCGGTGCGCCGCCCAGCAGGCTCGCCAGCCCCAACGCCATCGCGGTGCCGAACGCCACCAGGACGCAGACCAACGGGTGGGTGCGCCGCCACAGCAGCAGCGGCGCGAGCACGACCGCCACGATCGTCGCCAACGGCCGCCAGGCGACGTCGTTCCGGAGAACTCCTTCGAGCAGTGCCGCCACCATCAACGCCCCGGCCAGCACCCAGTCGCGCGACATCCGTGCGGGAGCGTCCGGGGCGCGCGGCTCGGTCCACAGTGAACTCAGGGCGTTGGTGGTCACGCACCTCAGCCTAGGGACCGCTGATTCGCGGTGGACCGACCGAAAGAACGAGACGGTGCCTCTCCCCAAGGCGGAGGCGGATCCGGCCTCGATGCCGGTGTGCCCGCCGCAGGGCTCGGCGATCGTGGTTCCACCGATCGCCACCACTGCAACGGAGCCTGCGATGAGCACACGTCAACTCGCCAAGACCGCCCTGGACGAACAGCGGATCCCGGTGAGGGCCAAGCTCGCCGCGGCATGGGCGAGCTTCATGTTCCTGTACGCCTACGTCGACATCATCGCCTTCTTCAAGCCCGGCGTCGTCGACGACATCCAGGCCGGCGTCGTCTGGGAGTTCCAGATCAGCCAGACGCTGCTCACCACCTTCATCGCGCTCATGGCGATCCCGATCTTCATGGTCGTGCTGTCGATGACGTTGCCCGCCAAGGCGAACCGCGTCACGAACCTCGTCGTGGCCGCGGTGCAGATCCCCTACGCGGCCTTCAACGTGGTGGGGGAGTCGTGGACGTACTTCTACGGTCTCGGCTTCGCGCTGGAACTGGTCCTCCTCGTCCTCGTCCTGCGGTACGCCTGGACCTGGCCCCGCACCGCGCCCGCGGCAGTCATTTCCTGATGCAGTGGAAAAATGCGCCACTGGTCAATTAGTGGACAGTTCGTGCTGATAGAGGCGATGTCCGGCTTTTTCGCAGACTTGGTGAGTCATCCTGTCCACCCGCATTCACATCGGTGCGGAGGAATGTGAACAGGAGTCGCGGTGGGCGGAGTGTTCATCAACTACCGCAGCAACGACAGCCGCGTCATGGCCGAGCTGCTCGACCGGGACCTCACCGCGGCGTTCGGCCGGGACCAGGTGTTCCTGGACTGCTACTCGATCCCGCTCGGCGCGGCCTGGGACCGGGAGCTGCTCTCGCGGGTGCGAGGCTGCCAGGTGCTGCTGGTCGTCATCGACCGCGAGTGGCTGACCCTGACGGATCCGGCCGGGCTGCGCAGGATCGACGACCCGTCCGACTGGATCCACCGCGAGATCGCCGAGGCGTTCGACGCCGGCGTGCGGGTGGTGCCGGTCCTGGTCGACGACACCCCGCACCCGACCGCCGCGGAGCTGCCCGCCGGCCTCCGCGCGTTGACGGGCTGTCAGGGCCTGCGGGTGCGGCGCAAGCACACCCGGCAGGACGTCGACGTCCTGATCCGGCGGCTCCGCGAGGCCGAACCCTCGCTCCCCGCCGAGCCGGAGCCCGCGGTTCCGGCGATGGTGTCGCACCGAGGTTCGGGGACGACCGTGCAGGCGGGCAGGGACATCCGCGACGTGACCGTCGCACAGGAGGCCGCACACCCTGCCGCTGCCGGGACGGACGTGCCGGCGGCGGGCATGGGCTCCCACGCCGGCCACGGCACGACGTTCCAGGCGGGCCGGGACATCAAGGGCGTCAGAACGGGAACCTTCCTGAGCGTCGCGATGCCCCCTGCGGTGCGCAAGCTGGTCATCACGCTGCTGGTGGCGGTGCTGACCGCGGGCGCGGTCACCGCCGTGGTGACCTGGGTGCTGCCGGAGTTCGCGCCGACGTACAAGACCATGTTCCTGGTCGACCTGTCCGCGACCGGGGCCGACCCGGCGGCCGTGGCGGAGAGCCGCGACTCGCTGCGGAAGGTGATCGGGAACGCCGGGGACGACGACGCCGTCGCGTTGCGGACCTTCGGCGGCCAGTGCGGGTCCGGCGGCAACACGTCCCAGGTGGTCGGGTTCGGGACGGGCCACGGCGCCGACATCAGCGCCGCGATCGACAGCGCCTCGGTGAGCGGGGCGGCGACGCTGGTGCGGGGCCTGATCGGGGCCGCTGAGGACTTCAGCGCGCCGTTCTCGCAGAACGCCAAGCAGGTCAACCGGATCGTGGTCGTGACGCGCAACGGGATCGACGCCTGCGACGACGACGTCGACTTCGTCGAGCGCGAGCTGCGCCAGCGACTGGCCTCCTCCGGTGTCGCCGTCGAGTTCCGCTTCGTCGGCTACCGCCTGGCGGACGAGGACAAGTCGGTCTTCGACCGCCTCGCCGCCGGCGCGTCCGCGCCACCGCCCGTGCTCGCCCAGGACCCCGCGCAGCTGCAGGCCGCCCTCGACTGGATCGCCAACGTCGAGCCGGTCCTGCGGTCGGCACGCGACGTCGTGGACACCCTCAACCCGGTGGCCAAGCAGATCGACACGGCGGCCCAGGCCGTCGTCGACGGCAGGCTGGACGTCGCCGACCGCACCCTGGCCGCGATCAGGCCTCCCGCCGCGGACACCGAGTTCGCCAACCTCGAGAGCCGGGCGAAGACACCGGACGCCGTCGAGGTCCACCGCCGGACCGTCGAGTTGCGGGACCGGCAGCAGAAAGCGGTTCCCGCCGTGAAAGCACTCCTCGACCTGGCGCGGGCGGGCAAGCCGCTGGGGACCGAGTTCGCGGCGTTCCGCCGCGACGCCGAGAACTACAACACCGACGTCGACACCCTGAACAAGCTCCTGGCCCGGATGCGGGCCAGTGGTCCCGGAGGACAGTGATGAAACGGCGTGCGGTGCTGATCCCGCTGGTCGTCCTGCTCGTCGTCACGGCGTGCACAGCGGTCTACTTCGTGCTTTCCGGGCCCGCCTACCGCACCGTGGTGCTGGTCGACACCTCGGCACCCGGCACCGGTCTCTCCGAACTAGGGGGCGCGGTGCGGTCGGTCGCGGGCAACGGCGGCGACTCCGACGCGCTCAGCGTGCGCCGTTTCGGCGGCGAGTGCGGCAGTCCTGATGCCACCGCCGAGATCGCCGACGGCCCGGACGGGGTCGCCCAGGCCGTGAGCGGCCTCGCCCCGTCCGGCAAGGCCACCATGGTCGACGGCGTCAAGGCGGCGATCGACGACTTCAGCGGCCTGCTGACCCGCCGCGGCAGCGTCCGCAACCGGATCATCGTCGTCTCCTCGTCGGGCGTCGACGCCTGCACGAACGACCCGGACAGCGCGCGGAAGTCCATTGAGGACCGAATGGCGCAAGCGGGGCTGGACCTGGACATCAGGGTCGTCGGCTTCCAGGTCCCGAAGGACCAGAGGGAAGCGCTCACGAAGTTCGCGTCCGACACCACCTTCGCCGACAGCGAGGACGACCTGGTGGTCGTCCTCGACCGGCTGGTCATCCCGAACTCGCCTGACGCGGCCACGCTCAGCGTCGCCGCGAAACCGGAGCCGAGCTACGCGTTCCTGACGGCCAACCGCCTGGCGGTCGTGCGCGGGACCGAAGTGGTCGCGGAGACAGCCGTCGGCCGCGCGTACGGGTACGTTCTCAGGTACACCGCAGACGGACGCTTCGTCCTCGTCACGACCGACGCGGGCATCGTCACCCTCGACGTCCGGTCCGGGGCCGCGGGTCTTGTTCCATGCGGAAACTGCACGAACGCGGTGCCCGTGGGCGACAGCGTGATTCGCTGGCTAGCAGGCAACGTCGTGACCACACTGGACCTCGCTGACGAGAACGCCCGGCCTGTTCAGGGTCCCACCGTCCTGCCCGACCGTCAGGTCGACGGGTTCAACCTGCCACTGAGGATGCTGGCCGGTAGGGAGGGGTACAGCCTCGTCGCCGCGCCCGGTGGCGTGTCAGCCTACGGTGGACCAGAGGCGCTGTACCTGGTCCGCCCGGACGGCCAGGTGGGCTCACTGGGTACCGCCAGAGGCAATGTCGCCGTGTACAGATCCGCCTTCTCCCCGGACGGGCGCTTCCTGGCCTACGCGCCTGCGGCTCACAACGGATTCTGCGAGGAGCTGTCATCGGTCGTGCTGATCAACCTCGACACGGGAGCTCAGAGCGGCACCCCCGTGGTGGGTGATCCCAGCGACAACGGATCGTCCGTCTCCGATGTCTGGTACGACGAGGACGGGACCTTGAACATGGTCTACTCGTCCCGGTCCTGCGCGGCAAGCGGTGGTCCGAGGACAACGGTGAACATCCCCGAGAGTCACTGGCGGCTCGGGAACTCGGGGTGGGGCAGACAAGACGGAGCCGACTACAGCCGCGAGGTCGCACCTGGCTTCCGAGTGGCCTTCGTCCTCCCGGATCCTGACGGCTTCAGCCGACAGTTGTTCTCCGAGGTGAACGGCACCCGCACCAAGATCGCGGACGACGCGTTCGCCATCGCCGTGCCGAACTGAGGGCTCAGGGCTGTGCCGCGGCACGGTAGGCGCCCGGCGTCTGGCCCATCGTGCGGGCGAACGTGTCCACGAAGGCGCTCGTCGTCGCCCAGCCGCACCGGTGCGCGGTCCCGGTCACGGTGGCGCCGCCGCTGAGCTCGACCATGGCCTGGAACACCCGGACGTTGGTGCGCCACTGGGGATAGGTGGTGCCGAACTCGGCGCGGAACAGGCGGGCGAGGTGCCGGTCGCTGGTGCCCGTCCTGGCCGCCAGCCACGTGATGGTGCGCGGCACGCTGAGGTCGGCGGTGACCAGCCGGCAGGCGTCGGCGAGGCGGGGGTCGGCGGCGGCGGGGAGGGCCAGTGGCGCGAGGTCCGCGTGCCGGACGCGGTCGCGGATCACCGCGCGCAGCCGTTGTGCCTCGTCTTCCGGCAGGTCGGGTTCGGTGCAGGCCATCAGCAGTTCGCGCAGCAGCGGTGACACGGCGATCACGGTCGGGCGGTCGCCCGGGAACAGCTCCTCCCGCACCGGGAAACGCAGCAGGTGCACCAAAGTTCGGCCGTAGACGCGGTGTTCGTGCCAGGTCTCGGCGGGCGTCCAGATCGCGCGCTGGGCGCTCGCGACCCAGGTGCCGTGCACGGTCTTGGTCGCGAAGAGACCGTTGCTGACGTACAGCAGCTGGTGGTCGCCGTCGTGCCGGTGCGGCTCGATGACGGTGCCTGCCTCGACCTCGTGGCGGTATTGCGACACGAGCGGGCAGTTTATCGGAAGTCTTCCGGCGGTGAGTGGATCATCGTGGACGGATGAGAAGGTTCTTCGCCGACACCCGCCCGCTCGCGATTCCCGCCTACCGGCGGTCGTTCCTGGGACAGGGCACCGCGGTCGTCGGCATGATGATCACGGCCGTCACCGTGCCGGTGCAGCTCTACGACCTGACGCGCTCGTCCCTCGTGGTCGGGCTCAGCGGTGTGGTGGGGCTGCTGCCGGTCGTCGTCTTCGGCCTCTACGGGGGCGCGATCGCGGACGCGGTCGACCGCCGGAAGCTGGTCCTGGTGTCGTCGTCGGTGTCGTGGGTCGTGACGCTGGCGCTGCTCGCGCAAAGCCTCGCGGAGGTGCGGTCGCCGGCACTGATCCTCGGGCTGGTGGCCGTGCAGTCCGGGAGCTTCGCGGTGTCGGCGTCCGGGCGGGGCGCGATCCTGCCGTTGCTGGTGCCGGCGGACCTGGTGCCTGCCGCCAACGCGTTGAGCTACACGGTGTCCACGCTCGGGCAGGTGCTGGGGCCGCTCGTGGCCGGTGTCCTGATCGGACTGCCGGGCGGGTTCGGCCTCGCCTACGCCGCGGACGCCGTGCTGTTCACGGCCTCGCTCTACGCCACGGCCAGGCTGCCGTCGTTCGGCGTGGCGGACGGACTGGGCAGGCCGGGCTTGAAGTCCATTGTGGAGGGTTTGAGGTTCCTCGGGGGCAATCCGGTGCTGATGATGTCGTTCGCCGTCGACATCGCCGCGATGGTGCTGGCGACACCGGAGGCGTTGTTCCCGCAGGCCGCCGCCACGAGGTTCGACGGGGGCGTCGGCCCGCTGTACTCGGCGATCGCCGCCGGGTCGATCCTCGCCGGTCTGCTCAGCGGGTGGATCGGCGGCGTGCGGCGGCAGGGCGTCGCGCTCACGCTCGCCGTCGTGGTCTGGTCGGCCGCCATCGCCGTCGCGGGGTTCCTGCACAGCCTGTGGGCGGTGGTGCTGCTGCTGGTCGTCGCGGGCGCGGCGGACTTCGTCAGCGCGGTCTACCGGCAGGCGATCCTGCAGACGTTCGTGCCGGACCGCCTGCGCGGACGTCTGCAGGGGGTGTTCACGGTCGTCGTGAACGGGGGACCGCGCCTGGGTGATCTGCGGGCGGGTTTCATGGCGGCCGCCACGACGTTCACCCTGGCGTGGTCCGGCGCCGCCGTGCTCTGCATCGCGGTCGTGCTGGTCGCCGCGGTGAGCGCGCGGTCGTTCTGGCGTTACGACGCCCGCGAGCACGTGCGGGAGCTCACCTGACGTCGAGGCGGCCCTCGGGGGAGAGGTCCTCGGTCTGCACCTGCTTCCACGCGAGGTCTTCCACGCCGAGCGCGTCGAGCAGGAACGCGTGGGCGACGCGGCGGATCACCGCGACGCGGCCCGGGTTCTCGTCGGTGGTGTCGGCGGCGTTGTAGCCGTGGATGCCACCGAGGGAGTGCTCGCCGCCGAAGAGCGTGAGCAGGGCCCGTGCGCCGGGGCTGTGGTGGAAGACGTCGGTGAACCAGTCGGGGCCGCGCTTGCCGAGCAGCGACTGGTCGGCGTCACCGGCGACGGCCAGGAACGGCGTGCCGAGCTGCCCGAAGTCCGGCGACATGAACGAGCCGAAGTGCTCCTGGGCGAACGGCGTCAGGTCGTCGCCGCCGAACCCGGTCGCCGCGAGCAGCACGCCCGCCTTCACCCGCGGGTCGGTCAGGTCGGGGCCGGGCCGGCCGTCCGCGTCGAGGACCCGTGCGCCGAGCAGCATGCCGACGGTCTGCGCGCCCCACGAGTGGCCCGCGACGGCGATGCGGTCGAGTGACGCGCGGCCGGTCAGTCCCGGCACGGCGGCGAGCAGCACGTCCAGGTCGTCGAGGACGCGCTGGACGTCCTGCACGCGGAACCGCCAGATGTCCGCGTACCGGGGGTCCTCCGGCGTGACGCCGAGGGACCGCGAGTCGAGGAACGTCGGCTGGACGACCACGAACCCGTTGGCCGCCCAGAAGTCCACCACCGGGTCGTAGTAGGTCATCGAACCGCCGAAGCCGTGCGCCAGCACGACAACGGGCAGGCCGGAGCCGGTGACGGGCGCGGACACGCGCACCTGCAGGTCGTCGCCGCGGCCGGGGGCGGGCAGGACGACGGGCTTGACGCTGATGATCGCGGGCATGGCGAAGTGCTCCTGACGAGGTGAGGAGTGGGGCTGGTAGGCTCCTAATCGGAGCGACGTTCCGAATATATGGAGCGCTGTTCCGCTTGTCAACCGCGCTGGTGGAGAGGGGTGCCCTGGTGGGTGCGGGGGAGTCGGCGACCGCGAAGCGGGCGGACGCGCGGCGCAACGAGAAGGCGCTGCTCGACGCGGCCGCCGCGGTGTTCGTGACCGACGGCGTGGACGCGCCGGTGCGCCGCATCGCCGCCGAGGCGGGGGTCGGCATGGGGACGATCTACCGGCACTTCCCGACGCGCGCGGACCTGGTCGTGGCCGTCTACCGGCACCAGGTCGACGCCTGCGCCGAGGCCGGGCCCGCGCTGCTCGCGTCGGCGGAGTCGCCGTTCGAGGCGTTGCGCGGGTGGGTGGACCTCTTCGTGGAGTTCCTGGTGACCAAGCACGGGCTGGCCGCCGCGACGCGCAACGACCCCGAGGGCTTCGGCGCCCTGCACGGGCTCTTCCTCGACCGGTTGCTCCCGGTGCTCGGCGAGATCCTCGCGGCGGCGCGCGAAGCGGGGGAGATCAAGGCGGACGTGCCCGCCCTGCAACTGCTCCGCGCGATCGGTGACGTGTGCGCGGGGGCCGAGCGGCCCGTCCCCGGCTACGACCCGAAGATCACCATCGGGCTGCTGCTCGACGGCTGCCGGTACGGCGGTTGACGCGGGCCGCGGGCGGCCCGATGTGGTCGAATGGCGCGGTGCCCACGTCTGTTCGTCCCTTGTGGACCCTCCTCGCGCTGGTCGCACTGCTCGCCGGATGCGCTGAGGGGCAGGGCATCCCGCCGCCCGCGTCGACGGTGCCCCGCGCGGAGGTGAAGCTGCCGCCGACGCCCGCGGTGCTCGACTACCAGCTGGGCACCGCGTACACGCCACCCGCCGGCGTCACCCTGGTGGCCAGGGACAGCACGGCGTCACCCGCGCCCGGCGCGTACAACGTCTGCTACGTCAACGGTTTCCAGACCCAGCCGCAGGACCGCGAGCTGTGGCTGAACCAGCGCGGGCACCTGCTCCTCAAGGACTCCGGCGGCGAGCCGGTGATCGATCCCGAGTGGCCGGACGAGTTCCTGGTGGACACCTCGTCACCGTCCAACCGGGACGAACTGGCGCGGATCACCGGCGAGTCGATCACGCGGTGCGCGGAGCGCGGGTTCGGTGCCGTCGAGATCGACAACCTGGACTCGTACTCACGGTCGGGCGACCGGCTGACGATCGAGCACAACCTCGCGTACGCGGCGCTGCTGAGCACGCGAGCCCACGAGCGGGGCCTGCCGATCGGGCAGAAGAACTCGGCGGAGGCCAGCAGGCGAGCCCACGACGAGGTCGGCTTCGACTTCGCCGTCACCGAGGAGTGCCACGCCTTCAAGGAGTGCTCGTCGTACGCGGACGTCTACGGCGAGCACGTGATGGACGTCGAGTACACCGACAACCTGCGCGGCACGTTCGCCGAGGTGTGCGCGGACCCGGCGACACCGAAGACCACGACGTTGCGCGACCGGAAGCTGGTGGGGCCGGACAACCCGGACCACGTCTTCCAGCACTGCTGACCACGGCAGGGCAGGCGTGCTGACCGCCTGCGACCGCCTGCACGGCGTGGACATCCCGCGGCACGAGGCCTGGCACACCGACGTCCACACCGATGCCGGCGGCACGTGGCGCTGCGTCTGGTCTCAGGCCTCGTGCGCGGCGATGCGCGCCTCCACCTCGCCCGCCTCGGTGAAACGGCGGTGCTCCCGCATCTGCCGCGCGGCCCGCCGCCACAACGCCAGCGCCTCCTCCACCTCGCCCGCCTCCACGAGCACGTCCGCGAGCTGGGCCATGACCGACGCGTGGCTGTAGCCGTACCCGGCCTCCTCCCACAGCGCCGCGCCCGCGCGGAAGTGCTCGATCGACTCCGGCAGCCTGCCCGCGCCGTGGTGGATGAAGCCCATGCCCGTCACCGTCGCCGCCTCGAGCTGCTTGTCGCCGCGGGCACGGGACATGCGCAGCGCGCGTTCGGACGCGGCGAGCGCCTCGTCGTACTGGCCGATCCTGCCCAGGTGGTAGCCGACGGCGTTCCACGCGTCGGTTTCGCGGTAGGTGTTCCCAGCCTCGCGGTAGTACTTCAGCGCTGTCCGTGCGTGCTCCACGGCGTGTTCGTGGTCCTGGAGCTCGTGGTAGACGACGGTCAACGAGCGGTGCGTGTGGCCGAGCTCGTCGGCGTCGTCCAGTTCCTGGGCGTGGGCGAGCGCCTTGGCCAGGTGGTCGAACGCCTCGGGCAGGTGCAGCCGTCCGCTGGCGTCGCCGAGGATGCGGTACGCGCGGCAGAGCACCCTGGTGTCGTCCAGTGCCGTTGCGGCTTCTACCGCGCGTGACCACGTCATGTGTTGCGCGTCCATCATGTCTTTGCGGTAGTGGTAGGTGTTCAACACCCACGCGAGCTGCCACACGTGCGTGTGCCAGCCACTGTCCGCGGCGACGCGTTGGGCTTCGGTCAGGCAGTGGTGTTCCGCGTCGAACCAGGCTTGCGCGTCCGTCAACGCGAGGGGCACGCAGCCCTCGGCGGGTGGCGCGAGCTCGATGGGCGGGATGGACGGGGCGAACGACGTCTCGCCGGGCAGCGCGGTGTGCAGGTAGAAGTCGACGACCCGGCGCAGCGCCTCGTCGCGGCCGGGCACGTCCAGCTCGGAGGCGTACAGCCGCACGAGGTCGTGCATGCGGTAGCGGTCGCCGGACCTGCTGACCACGCTCGCGGTCTCCAGTTCCGCCAGCAGCCGCCGGGCGGGCCACGGGCTGAGCGACTCCGCGGCGGCCGCGCTGATGTCGGCGCCGGGCGCGACCGCCAGGAGGCCTGCCAGCACCGCCGCCTCCTCGCTGAGCGCGCGGAACGACCACGACAGCACCGAACGCAGGCTCAGCTCGTCGTCGTCCAGCGCGTCGAGCCGCGCCGCCGCCAGCTCCTCCGCCATCCGCGCGAGCGGCACGTCCGGGCGCACGCTCGCTCGCGCCGCGATGATCACCAGTGCCAGCGGCAGCCCCGCGCAGTGCCGGATCACGGCCTCGACCGCGTCCGGTTCGGCCGTTGTGCGCGCTTCGCCGAGTCTGCGGACGAGCAACGTGTATGCGTCCTCATCGGACAAAACGTCCAGAGGAACGTGCATCGCGCCGTGCAGCGCGATCAACCCGGTGAGCGGGCGTCGGCTCGTCACCACCACAACGCACGAGCTCCCGCCCGGCAGCAGCGGTTCGACCTGGCCCGTCTCGGCCGCGTTGTCCAGCACCAGCAACAGCTTCCGGTCCGCGGTGACGCTGCGGTAGAGCGCGGTCCGTTCGTCCTCGCCGGAGGGCACGCGGTCCACGCCGAGCGCGCTGAGGAACCCGCGTTGCGCCTCGGCGGGCTGCACCGGGTGCGCGGTCGGGCCGAACCCGCGCAGGTTCACGTACAACTGGCCGTCCGGGAACAGGCCGATGTGCTCCGCCGCCCACGTCAGCGCGAGCGCGGTCTTGCCGGTGCCGCCGAGCGCCGACACGACCACCGTGCCGGTGTTCTTCGACAGCAGCGCGAGCTCCTCGGCGCGGCCGGTGAACCCGGCGGGCGCGGCGGGCAGCTGGCGGGGGACAGGCCGGCCGGACGCGACACCGGACGCGGCGGCGACCAGCGAGTCCTGCTCGGCCGGGTCCAGGCCGAGCGCCTGCGCGAGCAGCCGGACCGAGGCGATCTGCGGGTTGGCGCGTCTGCCCGTCTCGACCCCGCGGATCGTGCTGACCGAGATCCCTGACCGCTCGGCGAGCGCCTCCTGGGTCAGTCCCGCCCGGACGCGCAGGCGCCGGAGGGTCGCCGCGAACTCATCTGCCACACAGGAGTTCCTACCAGTCCGGCCGTTCACATGTGACCGGTCGGTGAACTGTCCGGCCGGTGTCCCGCGCACCCACGATGAGCGGCGGTCCGCGAGGGACGGACCGCCGGACATTTGGGGGTGCGGGCGATGGCTCGTTCGATCGGCTGGAGACGGCTGGCCGCAGGCGTCGCCGTGGCACTGGGGGCCACGGCGGTGACGGTGGCGGTACTGCCCGAGCAGGCACCGCGCGTCTCGGAGGCGGCGGACGCGGAGACCGCGGTCGTCGCGGCTCAGCGGCAGGGCGAGGCGGTGGCGGTCGCGGACCTGACCACCGCGACGAAGGCGGTGTTCGCGCAACCGGACGGCACGCTGACCGCCGAGCTGAGCAGCGCGCCCACGCGCACGTTCCAGCACGGCAGGTGGGTCGACATCGACCCGGCGCTCGTCGAGAGCGACGGCGTGCTGGTGCCGAAGGCGGCCGGGGCCGACCTGACGCTGTCCAACGGCGGCAAGACGCCACTGCTGAGGTTCGGCACACCGGGCAGGTCGGCCGCCCTGACGTGGCCGGGCGAGCTGCCGAAGCCGGCGGTGAACGGCGACACGGCGACCTACGCCGACGTGCTGCCAGGCGTCGACCTCGTGCTCAGGACGCAGAACTCCGGCGTCACCCAGCACGTGGTCGTGAAGGACCCCAAGGCGAACGCCGGGAAGGTCCGGTTCGGACTCGTCTCGGACGGCCTGACCGTCAAGGCGACCGACGAGGGCGGCCTGAAGGCGGTCGACGCGAACGGCGAGGTCCTGCTGTCCACCCCGCCCGCGATCATGTGGGACGCGGCGGGGAAGCAGGCGGAGGTCGGGCTGGAGGTCGACGCGGAGTCCGTCACGCTGGTGCCGGACCAGGCGCTGCTCGCCTCGGGCAGCTACCCCGTCACCATCGACCCCGACTGGTACACCAACGACCGCAAGGACTGGCTGAAGAACTTCAGCGGCAAGCCGGACAGCAAGCACTGGTACGGCGCCAACGACGTCGACACGTGGGCGAAGGTCGGCCGCTGCGTCGTCTGGGACGGCTGCAACGGCATCGGCGTCGCCCGGTCGTACTTCCAGTTCGACACCTCGTTCCTGCGCGGCAAGCGGATCATCAGCAGCGAGTTCTCCGGCACCAGCGTGTACTCGCCGAGCTGCCGCACGGTCGACCACCAGCTGTGGATCGCCAACGCCACGTTCGGGCCGGACACGAACTGGAACAACCAGCCCGGCGGCACGTACGTCGACACCAGCCCGGTCGCGGGCAGCTACCGCGACTGCCCCGGCAACAAGCCGGTCGGCTTCGACGTCGGCCTCTACATCAACCCCAACGGCTGGTCGGCGTACTACCTCCAGGCCGCGAGCGAGACAGACGACCACGCGTGGCGCAAGTACGACGCGAACACCATGAAGATCCGCGTCAACTACAACTCGCGCCCCGACGCCCCGGTCGAGATGGTCACCGACCCGCCCCTGAAGGCGTGCCGGTGGTGCGGCGGCATCCCGTTCACCGCGGTCGACACCATCCGGCTCAAGGGCAGGCTCGGTGACGCCGAGAAGGACCAGCTCACCGCGATCTGGGACGTCTACGGCGGCCCGGTCAAGGAGCACCAGGAGGGTCCGACGCTCGGCGCGGGCAACGTCTTCAGCACCACCGCCGACCTGCGCGGCCGTGACGGCCAGCACGTCACGTGGACGTTGTGGGGCCGCGACTCCTACGACGGCAGCGACTGGAAGAACGGTCCCGGCTTCAAGGTCGACCGCGTCGGCATCACCGCGCAACCGGGCGTCGACGGCGGTGTCTACCAGGCCGACGAGCGCTGGCACGGCGGTGTCGGCGTGCCCGGCCGGTTCACCTTCGACGCGGCCGGTGTGTCCGATGTGGACCACTACGTCTACGGCTGGAACGACCCGCCTTCGACGCCCGTGGACGCCGACGCCCTGGGCGGCAAGGCGGTGGTGGACATCGCGCCGACCGCGGACGGCCCGCAGACGCTGTACGTGCGCAGCGTCGACCGCGCCGGCAACCAGAGCCCGACGAAGACCTACCGCTTCTACGTCCGCGCCGGCAACGGCCCCCTGGCGCAGTGGTCGCTCGACGGCAACGCCAAGGACTCCGCGTCGCTGGGCGACCGGCACGGCACGCTGACCGGCGGCGCGAGCTACACCGCGTCCGGCGCGGTCGGTTCGGCGGTGCAGCTCAACGACCCGACCGGTGCCGTCACCGCCGCGAACACCGTGCGCACCGACCAGAGCTTCACCGTGTCGGCCTGGGTGCGGCAGGACCGGGCACCGGCGCTCGACACGTTCGAGTCGGCCGTGAGCCAGGACGGCCAGGTCCGCAGCGGGTTCTTCCTCGGCTACCGCAGGGCGGCCGACGGCGGAGGGCGCTGGGAGTTCGTGCTGCCCACCACCGACGGCGAGAACCCCGGCTACGACACGGTGAACAGCGCCTCGGCGCCGCAGCTCGGCCAGTGGACGCACCTCGTGGGCGTCTACAACGTCCAGACCGCGCAGATCCAGCTGTTCGTCAACGGCGAGCTGCGGGCGACCGCGGCGCGCACCGGCACGTTCAACGCCGCAGGGCAGCTCGTGATCGGCCGCGGCAAGGCGGGCGGCGGCCCCGCGCACGGCTGGTCGGGTTCGGTCGACGAGGTGAAGGTCCACGACCGGGTCCTCACCCAGGCCGAGGTGCGCGCGGAGGTCGGCAGGGACGCCGTGCAGACCGGCAACTGGAAGTTCGAGGAGACTTCCGGCGCCACGGCGGACAACGCCGTCTCGGGCGCGCCGAAGGTCGTGCTGCAGAACAACGCGCGGTTCGTCGCGGACGGCGCGGTCGGCGGTGCGCTGAAGATCGCCGACAACACCGGGTACGCCACGGCGGGCGAGCCCGTCGTGCGCACCGACCAGAGCTTCTCGGTGTCGGCGTGGGTGCGGCAGGACCGGGCGAGCGCGACGGACAGGTTCGACGCGGCGGTGAGCCAGGACGGCCCGATGCGCAGCGGGTTCTGCCTGGGCTACCGCAAGACGGCGGACGGCAGGGGGCAGTGGGAGTTCGTGCTGCCGACCACCGGTACCGGGGACGCGCCCGGCTACGACTCGGCGAACGTCGCGTCGGTCGCGAAGAACGGCGAGTGGGCGCACCTCACCGGGGTCTACGACGCGCAGCTCCAGCAGATCCGCCTGTACGTCAACGGTGAGCTCGCCGCGAGCGCGCCGCGCACGCAGGCCTGGAACGCCACCGGCCCGTTCCTGGTCGGCCGCGGCAAGGCGGGCGGGCTGCCCGGTCACGACTGGGAGGGCTCGATCGACGAGGTGCGCGTGTTCAACCGCGTGATCAGCCCCGAGGAGGTGCGCGGCATCGTGTCCCGCGACAACGTGGCGGTCGGCAGCTGGAAGTTCGACGGCACCGTGCGGGACTCGACGGCGCGTGGCCTGCACGGCACCACGTCCGGCACCGTCGCGTACGTGGGCGGGCAGTCGAACCTGCCCGACCCGTCCGACCAGGCGCTGCAGCTGGGTGGTGCCACCTCGGTGAGCACGCCGCACGGCATCGACACCGACCGCAGCTTCGCGGTCGCCGCGTGGGCCCGCGCCGACGCGACGGGACAGGCCACCGTGCTGTCGCAGGACGGCACGAACGTCAGCGGCCTGCGGCTGCGGGCCCGCCCGGACGGCAAGTGGGGCCTCTCGCTGGCCACCGCGGACGCCGCGAACACCACGTTCGACGAGGCCGCGGGCGGAGTGGTCCAGGCGGGCCAGTGGACGCACCTCGTCGGCGTGCACGACGCGAGCGCGAAGCAAATCCTGTTGTACGTCAACGGGGTGCTGGTCTCCTCGGTCGCGCACACCAAGACGTGGAACGCTGCCGGCGGCCTGCAGATCGGCAGGGCCAAGCAGGGCGAGTTCTTCCAGGGCGCGATCGACGACGTGAGCGCCTACTCGCGGACGTTGTTCGCGGCGGAGATCCAGACCATGTCCGGCAAGGACCTCTCGCTGGTGCACAACTACACCTTCGACGACACCGGTGCCGACGCGGCGGGCAACCGCCCGGCGACGCTGTCCGGTGACGCCGTGTACGGCGCCGGACGGGTGGGCAGGGCCGTGACGCTCGACGGCGCGGGCGCCGCCACGACCGGTGGCGTGGACCTGCGGCTGGACCAGGCGTTCACCGTGTCCGCGTGGGTGCGGATCGGCGCGAAGCCCTGTGCCGCCAGGGTGTGCCGCACGGACGCGGTCACCGTCGACGGCGCGAAGTCGAGCAAGTTCCGCCTCGGGCACGTGATCGACGACGACAACAACCAGCTGGGCGCCTGGACGTTCGAGATGCCCGAGTCCGATGTGGACAACGCGCCGGTCACCAAGGCCGCCGTGTCGGTGCTGCCCTCCGAGGTCGACCGGTGGACGTTGCTGGTCGGCGTCTACGACCCGGTCAGCAAGAAGATCTGGCTCTACGTCGACGGCACCCGCGACGGTGACGGCACGCTGACCAACGCCTGGCACGCGACCGGCCCGCTGGCCGTGGGCCGCGGCAAGGTCGACGGCGCCCCCGCCGAGCACTGGACCGGGGGAGTGGACGACGTCCGGCTCTACACCGGTCAGCTCGACAAGGACCGCATCTCCGGCCTGTTCCGCTCCTACCCCTCGGCGGTGGCGTGATGAGAAGACTGCTGGCCAGAACCCTCGTGGTGGCGCTGACCGCCACCGTGGTGACCGCCTCGTTCGCGGGCACGGCGCTCGCGGCCGGGCCGTCCGTGCCGCTGCCCGGCACGCCGCCGACGCCGGTGAGCGAGCAGAAGATGGGCTCGCGGGCAGCCGACCAGGCAACCACCAGCGCGTTGCAGGGCAACCAGCCCGCGGGCACCGCGCCGGACGGCGGCGGCACGCCCACCGCCTCCCCGCTCGCTCAGTCGGCGTCCTGGGACGTGTCCGCGCACACCGGTGACTTCACCTGGTCGTACCCGCTGCGGGTGCCGCCGGCACCGGGCGGGCTCACCCCCGACCTCGCGCTCGGCTACTCGTCGTCCGCGGTGGACGGGCGGACGAGCGCGACGAACAACCAGGCGTCGTGGATCGGCGACGGCTGGGACCTGTTCGCCGGCTTCATCGAACGCCGGTACGTGCCGTGCGCGGACGACAAGACCGGCGGCACCACGCCGCCCAAGGACGTCGGGGACCTCTGCTGGCGCAGCGACAACGGGTTCGCGTCCTACCCCGGCGGCGGCGGTGAGCTCGTCCGCGACGACGCCACCGGCACGTGGCGGGAGAAGAGCGACAACGGCAACCGGGTCGAGCGGCTGACCGGCACCGGCAACGGTGACGACAACGGCGAGTCGTGGCGGATCACCACCCTCGACGGCACCCAGTACCTGTTCGGGTCGCGGGCCGACGCGAAGTCCGCGTGGACCGTGCCGGTGTTCGGCGACGACGCCGGGGAACCGTGCCACGGAGCAACGTTCGCCGCGTCGTCGTGCGCGCAGGCGTGGCGGTGGAACCTGGACAAGGTGATCGACCGGCACGGCAACGTGATCCTCTACAACTACGCGCCGGAGACGAACTCCTACGGCGCGAACAACAAGGACGCCGCGGTGCCGTACACGCGCGGCGGCACCCTGTTGAACGTCCAGTACGGCCTGCGCGACGACGTCACCCAGGCGACCGGGCTGGTGGAGTTCACCACCGCCGACCGGTGCGTGCCCGGCAGCGACTGCGCGCCGGACAAGAAGGACAACTGGCCGGACGTGCCGTGGGACGGCAAGTGCGACACCGCGACTTGCAAGGACAAGCACTCGCCGTCGTTCTGGACCACCAAACGCCTGGACAAGATCACCACCAAGGTGTTCAGCGGTGGCAAGTGGAACGACGTCGAGCGCTGGACGCTGGAGCACGCCTTCCCCGCGCCCGGCGACGGCGAGAAGGCCGCCCTGTGGCTCAAGGGGGTCACGCACACCGGCCTGGCCGGGACCGCGGTGTCGCTGCCGCAGGTGACGTTCGAGGGCACGAAGATGCCCAACCGCGTCAACAAGCTCGACGGAGTCGGCCCGCTGATCCGCTACCGCGTCACCGGCGTCGTCTCCGAGAGCGGCGGCGTCACGACGATCAAGTACGCCGATCCCGAGTGCGTCGACGGCACCAGGATGCCGGCCAACCCCGAGACGAACACCCTGCGCTGCTACCCGGCGAAGTGGCAGAAGAAGGACTTCGCCGAGCGCACCGACTACTTCCACAAGTACGTCGTGGAGGAGATCACCCAGTCCGACCGGATCTCGTCCAGCACCGAGCAGGTGTCGCGGTACTCCTACCTCGGCGGCGCGGCGTGGGCGTGGGACGACTCGGAGTTCACCAAGGACGACCGCCGCGACTGGAACGAGTTCCGCGGCTTCGGGCACGTCGAGATCCGGCAGGGCCGCCCGAACGACCCCGCCGGTCCGGTCACCATGACCGACAAGCGCTTCTACCGCGGCATGAACGACGACAAGCAGCCCGGCGGCAAGCGCGACGTGAAGCTCACCGACTCGGCGGGCCTCGTGCGCACCGACGACGAGTGGCTGCGCGGCACCGAGTACGAGTCGCAGGTCCGCGACGGGGAGAGCGACCGGATCGTCTCCAAGGCGATCACCGTGATGTCCGTGCAGGGGCCGACGGCCAAGCGCGGCGCGGTCGAGGCGCGGATGATCCGCCCGGCGACCGAGACCAGCTACACCACGTTGCCGATCGGCAGCAGGGTCGCGCGGGTCGAGACGGCCTACGACGACCGCGGCCTGCCGGTGACGTCGAGCGACCTGGGCGATCTCGCGGTGACGACCGACGACAGGTGCACCCGCACGACCTACGCCCGCAACGACGACCGGTGGTTGCAGGACGTGGTGGCGCGGGTCGAGACCGTCGCGGTGGCGTGCACGGCGACGCCGAGGTTCCCGCAGGACGCGCTGAGCGACACCCGCAGCGCGTTCGACGGCCAGGACTTCGGCAAGCCGCCGCTGACCGGCACCGTGACCAGGACCGAGGTCGCGAAGGACCGCCCCGCGTCCGGTCCGGTGTACGCGCCCGCTTCCACCGCCGTCTACGACAGGTACGGTCGCGTGACGTCCGCTGCCGACGCGCTGGGCCGAGCGAGCACGACCACGTACACGCCGGCGGACGGCGCGGTGACCGGTGTCGAGGTCGCGAACGCGTTGGGGCAGAAGACGAAGACGACGCTGGAGCCGTTCTACGGTCAGCCGTCCGTCGTGGTCGACGCCAACGACCGCAGGACCGAGACGACCTACGACGCCCTCGGGCGCAAGGCGGAGGTGTGGCTGCCCAACCGGATCAGGACGGGTGACGCGCCGGGCAACGCGCGGTTCTCCTACGACTACCGCAAGGACGCGCCGACCGTCGTGACCACCACGGCCATCGGCCCGAACGGGAGGTTCACCGGCTTCACCGAGGTCTACGACGGGCTGTTGCGGTTGCGGCAGAAGCAGGCGCCCGCGCCGGGCGGCGGCAGGCTGATCGCCGACACCCGGTACGACTCGCAGGGCCGGGCGTACAAGCAGACCATGCCGTACTTCACCGACAGCGCCGTCGACGACAGGTTGTGGGTGGCGAACGACGTGGACGTGGCCCAGCAGAACGTCAGCACGTACGACGGGGTGGGACGCGAGACCGCGTCGATCACCTACGGCGGCGCGTTCGAGAAGTGGCGCACCAGCTACCGCTACGAGGGCGACCGCACCCACGTCGTTCCGCCGTCGGGTGGCACGCCGACCACGGAGATCGTGGACGTCCGAGGGCAGCGGACCGAGCTGCGCCAGTACCGCGGTGAGGTCGCGAAGAGCGAGTACGACAGCACGAAGTACACCTACACCGCCGCCGGGCAGCGGGCGACCATCACGAGCCCCGGCGGCACGGTGTGGCGCGACTCCTACGACCTGCGCGGCCGCAAGGTGAAGGAGGAGAACCCGGACCGCGGCACGACGTTGCTGGGTTACGACGACGCGAACCAGCTGGTGTCCACGACCGATGCCCGCGGCGTGGTGCTCACGCACACGTACGACGAGCTGGGACGCAAGCGCAGGACGTCGCAGGGGGACGCGCTGCTCAGCGAGCTCACCTACGACACCGCCTCGTACGGCAAGGGCCTGCCGGCGACGGCGACCCGGTACTCGGGCGGTGCCGCGTACACGTCGAAGGTGCTGGGCTACAACGGTCTGAACAAGCCGCTCGGCACCACCGTCACCATCCCGCAGTCGGAGGGCGCGCTCGCCGGTTCGTACACGTCGTACGCGCGCTACAACATGGACGGCAGCGCGTCGGGCACGACCTACGCGGCGATCGGCAGCCTGCCCGTGGAGGCCGTCCAGCACGGGTACGACGACCTCGGCAAACCGACCACCACCACGGGCGGTTTCGGTGGCACGACGGACGAGTTGGTGAGCGCGACGACGTACACGCGCTACGGCGAGCTCGCCCGCACGCAGCTCGGCACCGAGGGCAAGCGGGTGTGGCTGTCGCGCTACTACGACACCAACACGCGCCGCCTGAACCGCACGATCGTCGATGCCGAACTGCCGAACCCGAAGCAGTCCGACGTCAACCTCGCCTACGACGACGCGGGCAACCTCACGTCCGTTGTGGACGGTGCGGACAAGCAGTGCTTCCGGATGGACCACGTCCAGCGCCTCACCGAGGCGTGGACCGCGGCCACCGACTGCGCGGCGGGACCGGCGTTGGGCGGCCCGGCGCCGTACTCGCTGTCCTACACCTACGACGAGGACGGCAACCGCCTCACCGAGACCCGGCACAACCCCGGCGGTGACACCGTCCAGACGGGCACCTTCACGCCGTCCGACCACCGGATCGCCTCGGTGCAGACCAAGACGCCGTCCGGCACCAGGTCCGACGCGTTCGGCTACGACGCGGCGGGCAACACCACCCTGCGCGGTGCGCAGAAGCTCGACTGGGACGCCGAAGGACACCTCGCCAAGGTGACCGAGGGCGACAAGACCACCGAGTTCACCTACGACGCCGACGGCAGCCGGCTGCTGAAACGCGACGCCACGTCCGTGACGCTCTACCTGGGGCCGCAGCAGCTCAAGCTCGTCACGGCGTCGGGCAGGCTCGAACCGACGCGCTACTACGAGCACGGCGGCCAGATGGTGGCGATGCGCGACCAGTCAGGGCTGACCTGGCTCGCGTCCGACCACCAGAACACCGCGCAGATCGCCATCAGCGCCGACCTCACCGCGACCCAGCGCCGCCAGCTGCCGTTCGGCGGCCGGCGCGGCACCGCGGTGACGTTCCCCGGCGACAAGGGTTTCGCGGGCGGCACGAACGACGCCTCCACGGGCCTGGTGCAGCTCGGGGCGCGCGCCTACGACCCGGTGCTGGGCAGGTTCCTGTCGGTCGACCCGGTGCTCGACCCCGGCGACCCGCAGCAGATGCACGGCTACACCTACGCCAACAACAGCCCCGTCACGAAGTCGGACCCGACGGGCATGTTCTGGGGCGAGATCGGCGGCTGGTTCGCGGACACCTACCGCAAGGGCGGTGAGTTCCTCGACAAGTACAAGGGCGAGATCGGCCTGGTGATCGGTATCGCGTCGCTCTTCACCCCGGTCGGCTGGGTCGCGACGGGCCTCGCGCTCGCCGGCGGTGTGCTGGGCTACCTCGACATGGTCGACTCGATGCGCAAGCACGACACCACCCAGGTCTTCCTGGGCGTCGTGGGCCTGGCCACGGCCGGTGTGGGCAACGAGCTGGGCAAGGTGGCCGAGGCGACCGCGGACGGCGTCCGCAGGGTGACCGTGGAGCAGGTCAAGCTGGGCAACGACCTGACGGGTGTCTACAGCAGCGGCGTGTCGGTCGCCCTCAACCAGGAGGAGAGGCTCGCGGCGGTCGTCAAGGCGCTGGCGCCGGAACCGCCTCCCGTGGTGAAGCTCGATCCTCGCGCCGCAGCCGGGTTGCCGTGCTGGAACGGTCCCGGCAGGGACCTGGCGGCGGACTACTGCGTGCAGTCCTCGGTGTTCAGCTCGGTCAAGTTCGCGTTCTGCCAGACCAACCCCGAGGTCTGCCGGTGGCAGAAGACCCACAAGCCGCCCGGCCTCGGTTCCCGCAGCGACGACTTCAAGAACACGCAGCGAGGAGGTCCGCGCGGCACCGGGCACAAGGGCAGCAGCGGCGGCCAACGGGCTCCGTACAACCCGAAGTGCCGGTGCAACCAGCCGAGCACGCCCAGCGGTGACGCCTACATGACCGACGACCAGATGTGGCACCGGTCGGACGGAAGGGGCCGAGCCTGGTTCTGACGCCCCGCGGCCGAGCGCCTCACCCTCGACGGGTGGGGCGCTCGGCCGTTTCCCGGAAAAGGCGTCAGCGCGGCATTTCACGCACAGCGCCATGGCGACGACATGTCCTTTGTGAACTGCTCGAAGCGAATTCAGTCTACTCAGAGTGGTTCTGAACTGAGTGCGACCAGTCTTTTACACTTCGTGGTTGTCTGCTTTTCGCTGCCAGGGATCCGATTTTCTTATGCGTCCTTTCTGGACCTGTTGTGCGCCTGCTGATCCGCACGTAAGCTCCGCGACGCCGATCGTCCGCAATGGGGGTACGAGTCCTTTTCGAACACTCACTGCGGTGAGCCTGAGAATCCTCGAAGTGGCGCCACGACGTGTTTTGGCGCGAGGCCTCGGCTCGACCGAGCGTCGCGGAGGAACCGTTGCGAATCCTGCTTCTCTGTTCGGCTTTCAACAGTCTGTGCCAGCGGGTGTGGCTCGAGCTCCGGGAGGCCGGGCACGAGGTGAGCGTCGAGTTCGCGATCAGCGAGGAGCTGATGCGCGCCGCGGTCGACCTGGTCGCCCCCGACCTGATCCTCTGCCCGTTCCTGCGTGAACGCGTCCCCGCCGACATCTGGAGCCGGCACCGCACGGTCGTCCTGCATCCCGGCCCGGTGGGTGACCGGGGCCCGTCGTCGCTGGACTGGGCCATCACCGAGGCGGAGCCGATCTGGGGGATGACGGCCCTGCAGGCAGAGGAGGAGATGGACGCCGGGCCGGTCTGGGGCACCCGCGTGTTCGCGATCCCGGAGAGCCCGCCCCGCAAGAGCGCCCTGTACAACGGCCCGGTCGCGGACGCCGCGGTCGACCTGGCACTCGAGGTGGTGCGCAAGGCCGCGGACCCGGCGTTCAGCCCGGTGCCGCTCGACCACCGGACCGACGCGTGGGGCAGGCTGCGGCCCACCATGCGGCAGGCGGACCGCGAGTTCGCCTGGACGGAGTCCACCGAGGAGATCCTGCGCCGCGTGCGGGCCGCGGACGGTTCACCCGGCGTGCGCACCGAGCTCGCGGGCGTCGACGTGGCCGTCTTCGACGCCCGGCCAGGAGACGCGTCGACCGGCGAGCCCGGCACGATCGTGGAGCGAAGACACGACGCCGTGCTCGTCCGCACCGGCGACGGCGCGCTGTGGATCGGCCACGCACGTGTCCGGGGAAGCGTGAAGCTGCCCGCCGCGCCGGCGTTGGCACGACAGGGCGTGCACCTCCCGTCGCCGACAGAGCCGGGCTGGTCCGAGACCTCGCCGGACGAGGACGTCCACTACCGGCGCGTCGGCGACGTGGGCGTCGTGAGCTTCGCCTTCTACAACGGCGCGATGTCGACCACGCAGTGCGAGCGGCTCGCCGCCGCCCTTCGGCACGCGAGCGACCTGGACACCAAGGTCCTGCTGCTGCGCGGCGGAGAGACCTTCTCGAACGGCCTGAACCTCAACGTCATCGAGACCGCGGAGGATCCGGCGGGCGAGGCGTGGCGGAACATCAACGCCATCGACGACGTGTGCAGGAACATCATCACCTGCACCAGCCAGCTGGTGGTGGCATCGGTCGCCGGCAACGCGGGAGCGGGCGGCGTGATGCTGGCGCTCGGCGCCGACCGGGTGGTCGTCCGCGACGGCGTCGTGCTGAACCCGCACTACCGCACCATGGGGCTGTTCGGCTCGGAGTACTGGACGTACGTCCTGCCCCGTCGCGTGGGTGAGCTCCAAGCCTGGTCGATGACCGAGAGCTGCCTGCCGATGAGCGCGCGGACCGCGTTCGAGACGGGTCTCGCCGACGAGGTGCTCGGCGGCGAACCGCCGGCGTTCGAGTCGGCGGTCCTCCGCTACGCCGAGGACCTCGCCGCGGACACCAGGTACGAGGAACTGGTGAACGGCAAGCAAAGGCGGCGCGCGGAAGACGAACGCCACCGGCCGCTGGAGACGTACCGGACGATGGAGCTCGCCGAGATGTGCCGGGACATCTTCGACGACCGCCGGGGGTTCGCCGGCAAGCGCCATGCGTTCGTCACCAAGCAGAAACCGCTCTCGACGCCGGCCCATCTCGCGCCACAACGAGCCGTCCAGGTCGTGTGAACCGGTGACACGGGCCTGGCTCTTCCCGAACCAGGCCCGTGGTTCTCGGCTACAGCAGCTGCAGCTGCCGCAGATCGCTGACGTACTTGAGCACCAGCTCGCGGGTGATGTGCGGGATGTCGCCGGACTCGCCGACCTTCTCCTCCCGCACGGCCTCCCGGAACCGGCGGGGCGCTGACGCCTCGTCGGGCGCGGGCTCGGCCGGTGTGCGGTAGGAGTGCAGGAGCGGCAGCAGCGAGTGCTGGCGGAGCGCGTCCGGCAGATCGCGCAGCGCGAACTCGAAGCGCCGGAGCCACTCGTCGTAGTCGCCGACCCGCGTGACGGGATGGCCGGCCTCGACCAGCCAGTCGACGAAGGTGTCCAGGGAGATGCCGTCGTCGTGCGGGTTGAACACGTGGTACGTGCGGTAGCCCTCGGCGTCACGGGTGCCCAGGACGCTGACGGCCTCGGCGATGAAGTCCACGGGCAGGCCGTCGTAGTGCGCCCTGGGCGGCGTGCCGTCCGCGCTGCGGTAGAAGGTCGCCGGGGCGAGACCGGTGGCCACGAGGCTGAGGATCAGCCTGGTGAACATGTCGGGCACGTTCAGCTGACCGGTGAAGCGGCTGTGCGTGAGGATCATGTCCGACCGGAACACCGTCACCGGCAACCCGCACTGGTCGTGCGCCTCTCGCAGCAGCACCTCGCCGGCCCACTTGCTCAGCGAGTAGCCGTTGGCGTAGTCGTCGTTGCGGTGGCGCACGGCGCCCATCGTGCGGACGTCGGCGGTCTCCGTGAACTCTCCCTCGGGCACCTGGTTGCCCACGCCCACGGTCGAGATGTTGGTGAACGGCTTGATCCGGTCCGTGAGCGCGAGCCGGATCAGCTCCGCGGTGCCGACCACGTTCGGACCGAACAGGTGCTCGTAGGGCAGCACGTGGTTGACGAGGGCACCGGGGTGCACGATGGCGTCGACGTCGGCGGCGAGTCGTTGCCAGGTCTGCGCGTCGAGCCCGAGCAACGGCTCCGCCAGGTCGCCCGCCAGCACCTCGAGGTGCCCTTCGGCCAGTTCGCGGTAGTGCTCGAGCAGCTCGGCGTCGCCGGTGTCGAACGTGGCGTCGAGCCGTTCGCGGGCGGCCTTGTCGTCGGCACCGCGCACGACGCACACGAGCTTCCCGCCGGTGCGGGACAGGCGTTCGAGCCAGTCGAGGCAGAGGAACCGGCCCAGGTACCCCGTCGCCCCGGTGAGCAGCACCACCTGCGGGGGGCCGCTCGGGCGCGGCAGGGCACGGGCCGCGGCGAGCAGGTCCTGGTCGAGGAACCGGTCGAGGGTCAGGTCGGCGGCACGGACCTCGGTCGCCTCCGCGCCGTGGACCGAGGCGAACGTGGGCCTCGCGCCGCCGGACGCGCGGTGCGCGGCCACGTACGCGGCGATCTCCCGCAGGGTGCCCGACGGACCGAGCAGCAGCCCCACCGGGACGTCGATCCGGTAGATCTCGCTGAGCAACGACGCGAACGAGACCGCGGACAGCGAGTCGCCGCCGAGCTCCGCGAAGCGCGCCTCGCCGTCCAGCTCCGCGCGGCTGCGGCCGAGCATGGCCCGCGCCGCCCTCGCCACCGTCTCGGCGACCGGCTGGCCGGGCCCGCCCCGCCGCAACGCGCGCAGCTCGTCCGTCTCGCCGCGGGCCAGGTCGGCGTAGAGGGACTCCAGCCTCGGGCCGTAGCGCTCCCGCAGCCGCGGTAACAGCAGTTTGCGCACGTCGGACAGCAGGCCGTTCTGCGCGCTGAACGGCTCGGTCTCGACGAGGAAGTCGCGTGGGACCTCGTACGGCTCGAGCCCGGCCCTCAGCGCGGTCCGCCGCAGCGCCTCGGCGAGGTTCCGCCGCAACGACTCCGCGTCTGCCGCCTCCCGCACCGCCGCGTCGGACGGCACGATCACCGCCAGCAGGTACGCCCTGGCGCTGCTGCCGTAGACGTAGATCTGCCGGATCAGCGGATCGGCCGTGTACTCCGCCTCGAGCTTGGACAGGGTGACGAACTCGCCCTGCGACAGCTTCTGCACGTTGTTGCGGCGGTCGACGTAGACCAGCTCGTCCGGGCCGGTCAGCGCCATGATGTCGCCGGTGCGGTAGAAGCCCTCCTCGTCGAAGACGGACGCGGTCACCTCCGGCCGCTTGAAGTAGCCGGGGAACATCGACTCGGCCTTGAGCAGCAGCTCGCCGCGCGGGTGGGGCTGGTCCGTGTGGAAGTAGCCGAGCTCGGGCACGTCGACCAGGCGGAAGTCGATGACCGGCGGGCGGAGCAGCTTGCCGTTGCGCAGGACCGTCCCGAACTCCGTGGCGCCGTAGCCCAGGGTCAGCGGGCCGCCGAGGCACTCCTGCGCGAACCGCTTCATCTCCGCGGAGATCGGCGCGCTGCCGACCAGCGCCTCGACGATCCGGCCGCCGAGGACTCGGGTGCGCAGGTCCTCCTTGACCGCGGCGTCCAGCTCGCGTTCGCCGGCGAACTCGTCGGCGCGCAGCTCCAGCAGCCCCTGGTACTCGTGGAAGAGCATGTCGAAGATGCGCGGCACGGCCATCAGCTGTGTCGGCCTGGCCAGGGCGAAGTCCTCGAAGAGCGTGGAGAGGTCGCTGCGGGCTGAGAAGCAGACCGTTCCGCCGTTGCCGAACGTGCCGCTGATCATCGTGCGGCCGAAGGCGTGGCTCATCGGCATGTAGCTGACCGTGACCACCGGGAAGGTGGCCGCGGGTCGTTTGCCGCCGGTCCACAGCTTGCGCACCGACTGCTGGGTGTAGATCGCGCCCTTGGGGCTGCCCGTGCTGCCCGAGGTGTAGATCAGCGACGCCAGGGGGTCCTCACCCGGCTCCGGCACGTGCACCGGCAGAGCGGGCCGCGCCCGTCCCTGCCCGAGCACCTGCGCGAAGGTGGTCACCTCGACGCCCGTCCCGGCCAGTGCCTCCGAGAACCCTTGGAGGGACTCGGTCTCCTCGTCGACGTCGGGATGCAGGTCGAAGACCAGGGCGAACCGCGCCCCCTCGGCCTCCCGCAGCAGCGCGGCCGCCGTGGGAAGGCTTTCGACGCTCGTGGCGAGGATCAGCGGACGGGTCTCCGCCATGATCTCGTGCAGCTGCGCGACCGCCGCGGTCGGCTGCAGCGGCACCGTCACCGCGCCGAGCCTGATCGCCGCCAGGTCCACCGTCAGGTACTCGCCGCTGGTGAACCCGATCGTCGCCACGAAGTCACCGGCGCCGATGCCCCGAGCCGCCCACTCCGCCGCGAGCGCGCCCGCGTCGGCCCACAGCTCACCGTAGCTGCGGGCGGCGAAGCCGGGCAGCAGCCGCCGGGTGCGGCGTCCGGTCGCCGGATCCGCCACCGTCTCGGCCTCGCGCACGGCGACCGCGGGACGGTCCGCGTAGGCGGTCATCAGCCGCTCCACCGTGGTGCCCAGCGAGAGCCCCGGTTCCTGGATCCTCTCCGTGATCGCCGGGTCGGGCATGAGGTCGCGCAGGTGCGGTTCGTTCGCCAACACCACATTCACTGCTGTCACCACGTCCGTTCGGTAGTCACGAAACCTGGGCGTTCTGCTGCACCGCAACGGTGGTGTAGACGATCACCGGACGGCCGCCGGTGTCAAGATCGATGCAGAGCAAGTGGTGGTTTCACGTCGCGTCCCGGAACACCGGGCACTCGAAGGGCGTCCACGTCCGCATGGTCGACCTCGCATCAAAGCGGTGTTGGTCTGCCCCCGCCGGGTATTCGGTGCTGTAGCCGGGAGAAGGGGTGAGCGTGTTCGAGGGCTTCGCCGAGGAGACCGTCGACGTCGGCGCCGTGCGGTTGCGGGTCCGGCACGGCGGGTCGGGCACGCCGGTCGTGCTGGTGCACGGGCATCCCAGGACGCACACCACCTGGCACCGGGTCGCGCCTCTGCTGGCGCGCGACCACGTCGTCGTCTGCCCCGATCTGCGTGGCTACGGGAAGTCCACGTTGCCGCCGGACGAACCCGAGCACGCGCAGTCGTCCAAGCGGGCGATGGCCGGCGACGTCGTGGCACTCCTGCGTCATCTCGGCCACGACCGGTTCTCGGTCGTGGGCCACGACCGCGGTGCCCTCGTCGCGTTCCGCACCGCGATGGACCACCCCGATGTCGTCGAACGGCTGGTGGTGATGGACGGGCTGCCCGTCGTCGAACATCTCGAACGGCTCAACGAGGACTTCGTCCGCACCTGGTGGCACTGGTGGTTCCTCGGCCAGACCGACTTCCCCGCCGAGCGCGTCATCAACGCCGACCCCGAGGCCTGGTACCGCACGCGCACGCCGGGGCCCCGCGAGATCGGCGAGGCCAACCACGCCGACGTGTGGGCCGCCCTGCGCGATCCCGCGGTCGTGCACGGGATGTGCGAGGACTACCGGGCCGGGTTGCGGGTCGATCGCAGGCACGAGGAGGAGGACCGCGCCGCCGGCCGTCAGGTGCAGTGCCCGACGCTGCTGCTCACCGCGACCGAGGACGACATCGACGTGCACGGCGATCCGCTCGCCATCTGGCGGCCTTGGGTGGCGGGGGAGCTGCGCCGAGTGGACATCCGTTCAGGACACCATCAGGCCGAGCAGGCTCCCGACGAGGTGGCGACGGCCATCGGCGAGTTCATGAGAGGGACGACCTGAGCGCCGCGGTGAGCTTGTTCGCCCGTTCGTCCACGGGGTTGGCGAGCTGGTTGTTGAGGTAGCCGAACCCGATCTCGGCGTCGGCGTCGGCGAAACCCAGCCCGCCGTTGGCGCCGTCGTGGCCGAAGGAGCTGTCGGAGAGCAGCGGACGGCCGGGGTGTCCGTTGATCAGGAAGCCGGTGGAGTAGCGGATGCCGGGTGGGGTGAGCACGCCGCTCCAGCCCTTGCCGCTGGAGCGGGGAGTGAGCGCGTCGGTGATGCTCTCTCCGGTGAGCAGTGGAGGGGTTCCGTCTACTGTGGACACCGCGCCGGCGTAGATCCTGGCGAGGGCGGCCGCGGACATGATGCCGTTGGCGGCGGGGATCTCCGCCGCGTGGAAGGCGGGGGAGTTGAAGTCGGTGGGGCCGCCGTCGAGGAACTGGACGGGGAGCGCGCCTCCCAGCGTGGTCGACCTGACGAACGTCGCCATGCTCATCACCGTCTCGATGAAGGCGAGCACCTCCCGGTCGGTGACGTCCGGTGCGGGGTGGATGCGGGCGACTCGGGATTCGACGCCGGCGGGCAGTCCGATCCAGGCGTCGGCCGCGAGCGGTGTGGTGAGGTACTCGGCCAGCAGGTCGTGCGGCCGGCTGCCGGTCGCGCGCCGGAGGATCTCGCCGGTGAGCCAGCCGAAGGTCAGCGCGTGGTAGCCGAAGCCGGTGCCGGGATCCCATTGCGGCCGCTGGGTTTCCAGCGCGGTGACGACGGGTGTCCAGCGGGTGAGGTCGTCGAACGTCAGGTCGGTGTCGAGCGCGACCACACCGGCGCGGTGCGCGAACACGTCCCGGATCGTGGTGCGTTCCTTGCCGTGGACGCCGTACTCGGGCCACGCGGACGTGACGGGAGCGTCGAAGTCGAGCAGGCCGCGCTGGTGGGCGATGTAGCCGCACAGGGCCATGAGTCCCTTGGTGACGGAGAACGCGACGGCGACGGTGTCCGGACGCCAGGGCCTGCCGGTGGTGTCGTCGGCGACGCCGCCGTGCAGGTCGACCACCGGCCGGCCGCGGTGGTAGATCGTCAGGGCGGCGCCGGTCTCGGTGCCCCGGTCGAAGTTGTCCTTGAAGGCGTCGGCGACGGGGCCGAAGCCTTCGTCGGCGAATCCGTGGATCTCGGTCATGTGTGCCTCACGTCGGGGACGGCGTCGCGGTCGGACGCCGGTGCAGCGGAGCGGGACGACGGCGGACGCCGTTGGCCGCCGGGGACGTCGAGGCGGCGACGATCGTGCCCGGTCCCGAGTCAGGGGCGGCGGCCGACCCACGTGGTGCGGACGGTGCGCACGGTGAGGTCGGTGCGTCGCAGGACGTTGCCGGGCCCGTCGCCGTCGAGGACCGCGTCGAGCGCGGCCAGATCGTCCGCGGGCAGCCGGTCTCCGAGGTGCGAGCGCAGCTTCCGCAGGCACACCTGCGCGTAGCGGGCCGTGGCGGGCGGCAGCGGGTCGGCCAGGTCGATGACGAACGGCCGCCTCGCCTCCAGGACGAAGCCCGCCCGGACGAGGTGCGCCGACCAGTCGGCGGGCGGGTCCGGGTTGAGCGCGGCGTGGACGCGGGCCTCCAGCCCCGACCCGACGTCGTCGGGCAGGAACCGCGGGAAGAAGTCCATCTCGGTGACCGCCAGCAGGCCGCCGGACCGCAGGTTGCCGAACGCGCCGGCCAGCACGCGGTCCGGGTCGGCCAGGTGGTGCAGGGACGCGGCCGCCCACACCAGGTCGCTCGCGGGCAACGGCGGCCAGCCCTCGTCCAGGTCGGCCCGCACGCCGCGGACCCGGTCGGCGAGGCCGAGCGCGGACGCCTTCCCTGCCAGCAGGTGGAGCATCTCGGGGGAGAGGTCCACGGCCGTGAGGCCGGCTTCCGGGAAACGCCGGGCGAGGGCGAAGGTGCCGGTCCCGGATCCGCTGCCCAGGTCGACGATGCGGTCGGGCGTCCGGTCGGAGAGCTCGGCCAGCCAGCCGGTCAGCTCCGCCAGGTGGGCCGCGAGGACCTCGGCGTCCAGGTCCAGGAGCTCGGCCATCTCGGTGCTGTTCATGCTTCGACCGTAGCGAGGGTTTGCATGGAGTGCATACACTCTTGCATATGACGCAAGAAGGCGATCTGGACGCCGTTGTGCGCATGCGCATCCGGAGCCTGCGGCAGGCCCGGGGCTGGTCGCTGGACAACCTCGCCGAGCGCGCGCACCTGAGCCCGTCGGGGTTGAGCCGCATCGAGACCGGTCGCCAGCGCCTCAGCCTCGACCAGCTGGCCTCGCTGGCGGACGCCCTGGGGACGTCGATCGACCAGCTGGTGGAGAAGGTCAACGACGAGGACGTCGTGATCAGGCCCGAACGCGACGAGCGCCGCGGGCTGACCACCTGGCTGCTGAGCCGCGGCTCCGCGCCCGCGGGCGTCACCGTCGCCAAGATGCGCATCACCGAGGAGCCGCAGGGGCCGGGCAACGACGAGCTGGGCGTGCACCCCGGCAAGGAGTGGTTCACCGTCCTGTCGGGCACCGTCGCGCTGATCCTTGGCGAGCGCGCCATCCGGGTCGAGACCGGCCAGGCCGCCGAGTTCTCCACCATGACCCCTCACGCCATCAGGGCGCACGGCGGCCCGGCGGAGATCCTCGTCATCCTCGACAACGACGGGCAGCGCACCCACCTGCACCCTTCGACGTGAAGCCGGGCGCGGCGGTCACTGGGCGCACAGCGCGGCGGCGAACGTCGACATGAGCGCGGCCGACGTCTCCGGCTTCACGGGGTAGGCGTTCACCGCGATGACGGCGACGCGGCCGCTCGGGCCGGCACCGGCCATCGACATGTAGCCGAACGTGGACCCTTCGTGCCCCCAGTACTCGCCGCCGCAGGGGAGCGGCACGGTGAACAGGCCGAGGCCGTAGGACGCGTTCGCCACCCCGAGGTTCGGCGCGGGCACGGCGTTCTTCATCTCCGCGAGCTGGGCCGGCGGCAGGATCCGGCCGCCCAGCAGCGCGTCGTAGAACGTCGCGACGTCCCTCGCCGTGGAGATCAGTCCGCCAGCCGCCCACGCGAGGGTGGCGTCGTAGTCGCTGAAGTCGATCACGCCGTTCTTGCCCGGCACGTACCCGGTGGCGTGCGGCCGGGGGAGCACCGTGTCGCCGCGGCCCGGGAGGTAGGTGTTCGCCAGGTTCAGGGGGCGGGCGACGCGCAGGTCGATCTGCTGGGCGAGGGTGGTGCCGGAGACCTTCTCGACCAGCATGCCGAGCACGATGTAGTTGGTGTTGGAGTAGGTCCACCCCGTGCCGGACGGGAAGAGCGCGGGCTGGCTCACCGCCGTCGCGACCAGGTCGGCGGGATCGGCTCCCCGGTTCCGCAGCGTCTCCGGGTCGACGCTCGCCAGCTTGCCCAGGTAGTTCGGCAGGCCGCTGGTGTGCTGGAGCAACTGGCGGACGGTGATCCTCGTGCCGTCGTTGCCGTTGCCCGCCACCAGTCCCGGCAGGTACCTGTCGATCGGCACGTCCAGCTCGACCTTGCCCTCTCCGACCAGCTGCAGGACGACGGTGGCCACGAAGGACTTCGTGATGCTGCCGGCCCTGATCCGGCCGTCGGAGATCATCGGCGTCCTGTCGGCGAGGTTCGCGACGCCGCTGGTCGACGTGCGCACCTGGCCCTGGTCCCGCAGGAGGGCCTCGGCGCCGGGAACGCCGCCGGCCGAGGTGAGTCCGTCCAGTTCGGACTGGACACCACCTGTCTGGGGCTGTGCCGGTGCCGCACCCGAACCGCAGGCCGACACCACCAACACGAGACCGCAGGCGAGTGCGGCGAGCTTGCCGGTCAGACCGATCGTCACGAGACGTCCTTTCCCCTGATGAGCTGGTGGCAGGAACGCTAGGGAGCCGGCCCGCGGTGATCGTCGCCCTGCGCCGTGAGCGCGTCTCCCCCTGCGGGGGGAGTACTGGCGCCAGGTGTGTCGAGAGAATGGCGGGATGTTCAGCAGCGTGGCGGCCTTCGGGAAGAGGGCGGTGTTCCGGCCTGACGGCGATCGGCCGGTGGCGCGGTCCCTGGTCCGGCAGTCGATCGTGGTGGCGGCCGCGTGCGCGGTGACCGACGTGGTGAGCTTCGCGACCAGAGGGCCCGACCCGTGGTCGGCGAACCTCCTGTTCCTGGCCGGGATCGTGGTCGCCGACGCGGCACTGGCGACCGCTCCGCGACTGTCCGGGTGGGTCGCGCTCGTGCACGCGGTCCTCATGCCCGTGCTGGCCGTCGTACTGCCCGGCCGCAGCGCCAGCATCGCCGGGCAGCTGGTCGCCGCCTACCGCGCCGGTGCCTGGTTGCGGGGTTCCTCGGCCACCGGATCGCTGGTGGTCCTGGCGGTCGGTGTGCTGTCGTCGCTGTTGGTCAGCGGGCTGACCGAGCCGGTCACCCTGCTGTCGCTGGTGATCGCCAACGCGCTGCTGCCGTGGCTGGTCGGCCGTTACACCACCGGGCGCAAGGAGTACGTGGACGAGCTGCGGCACCAGCGCGAGGCCGCGGTGAGGGACGCCGAGGCCGAGCTGAAGCAGGCGCTCGCACGGGAGCGCGAGACGATCGCGATCGACCTGCACGACGTCATCGCGCACCACGTGAGCGCGATCGGTGTGCACGCCACGGCCGCGCGGCTGAACCTGGCGGACCACGACCGGGCGGGCGCCGGTGCGGTGCGGACGTCGCTGGCGGCCGTGGAAGGGTCGAGCCGGGCGGCGATGGTCGACCTGCGGATGCTGCTCTCGTTGCTGCACGAGGGCGAGGCGTCACCGGACCAGCCGGGCCTCGCGAAGCTCCCCGAGCTGTTCGACGGGGTGCGGGCCTCCGGGCTCCAGGTGAGCTTCGTCGTCTACGACGACCCCCGTCCGGTTCCCCGCGACGTCGACACCGTGCTGTACCGGGTGGCGCAGGAAATGATGACGAACGCGATGAGGTACGGCGACGGGAAGGTGGCCAGGGTGGAGCTCGAGTACGGCGGCGAGAACATCTCGGTGACCACCCGCAACCGGATCCGGTCCGGCGCGGAACCCGCCCGCAACGCCGTGCCCGCGGGGCATCAGGGGCTGGGCATGGGCCTCGGCGGCATGCGCAAGCGGGCGGAGGCGCTCGGCGGCTCGATGTCGGCCGGTCCCACCGGGGACGGCCAGTTCTGGGAGTGCACCGTGACGATGCCGGCGGGAAGCGGATCATGACCCTGCGCATCCTGATCGCCGACGACCACGCGGTGTTCCGGTCCGGCCTGCGCGCGGTGCTCGACGCGCAGCCGGACATGGAGTGCGTCGCGGACGTGGGGGACGGCTACAGCGCGGTCGAGACGACGCGGTCCCTGCGGCCGGACGTGGCCGTCCTCGACGTGCGGATGCCCAAGCTGGACGGCCTCGCGGCGGCCCGCGAGCTCCGTTCCACGGGTCCCCAGCCCTTGAAGGTGTTGCTGCTGACCACTTTCGACACCGACGAGTACGTCCGCACGGCACTCGCCTCCGGTGTGAGCGCCTTCCTGCTGAAGAGCCTTCCGCCGGAAGAACTGGTCACCGCCATCCGCGTGGCCGCCCGGGGTGACACCTACATCGACCCGGCGATCACCCGCCGGCTCGCGCCGCGCCTGGCCGAAACGCTGGCCGCGACCCCACCGGCACGCACCGCGGCACCCGGCCTGGCCCGGCTCACCGCACGGGAGCACGAGGTGTTCCTGCTGATGGCGGCCGGCTTCACCAACGCCGAGATCTGCGACCAGCTGTACGTCGGCAGCGAGACGATCAAGTCGCACGTGTCGCGAGTACTGTCCAAAATGGACCTCAGAGACCGCGTGCACGCCGTGCGCTTCGCCCACCACTACGGGCTCATCGAGCCCGACAACACCTCGGGGTTGTGAAGCCGGGGCAGCTGGGCGAACTCGCCCTCAGGCGGGCCCGTCGCCCAACTCGGCCAGCACCTCTCCTGGCGAGGCGTAGTCCCGTGCGGGCAGGGCGTGCAGGCGCCGCCGCACCTCGGGCGCGAAGCCGTGCACGTCGGCACAGCTGACGATCCGCACCTTGTCGGCCGGGTAGGTCAGCCTGTCGAGGACTTCGCCGAGTTCCGCACCTGTGTCTTCTGCCAGCGCTTTCATGGCACCCGACTACCCGTTCGGGTGACAGGTGACACCTGCGCCGGTCGCGTTTGGACTGGTGCGTCAGGGGAACACGGGCCGTTCGCATGATCGCCCCGTGCGCGGGTACCCGGTCGCCAGGCTGAGATCGCGGAGGATGCATGGCCGGACGGCGGGACCTGCCCAGCAAACAGGAGCTCTACGGGATCGCGAAGCGGCTGGGGATCGAGGGCCGTTCGCACATGAGCAAGGACGAGCTCGCCGACGCCGTCCAGAGGGCGACCGAACGGAAGGGGCCGAAGGTGAAGGTCGTCGTCACCGGTGCGACCGGGAACGTGGGCACGGCCTTGCTGCGCCGCCTCGCCGAGGTGCCGGAGATCGAGGTGCACGGCATCTCCCGCCGCCCGCCGGAGAACGCGCCGCCCTACCGCGGGGTGCCGTGGACGCCGGTCGAACTGGGCAGGCCAGGGGCCGAGGAGGTGCTGAAGACCACCTTCGCGAACGCGGACGCGGTGGTGCACCTCGCGTGGCTCATCCAGCCCTCCCGGGACGAACGGCTGATGTACCGGACGAACGTGGCGGGATCGGCGCAGGTGTTCGAGGCGGCGGTGGCCGCGGGGGTGCCGCACCTGGTCCACATGTCGTCGGTCGGCGCGTACTCGCCGGGCAGCAAGGAACGCCGGGTCGACGAGTCCTGGCGCGTCGGCGGCGTGCCGACGTCGTTCTACAGCAGGCACAAGGCGGCTGTGGAGAACATGCTCACCAAGTTCGAGTCCGAGCTGCTGGTCTCGCGGGTGCGGCCGGGCCTGATCCTGCAGTCCGACGCCGGTGCCGAGATCCGCGAGTACTTCCTGGGGTCGCTGGTGCCGAGGTTCCTCTTCCGGCACCGCGTTCCGGTGTTGCCGCTGCCCCGCGAGATGGTGATGCAGTTCGTGCACGCCGACGACGTCGCCGACGGGCTGGCGCGCGTGCTGGAACGACGGCCGCGAGGCGCGGTGAACCTCGTGGCCGATCCCGTCGTCACCCCTGACGTGCTGGCGGACGTGCTCGGAGGCAGGCATGTGCCGCTGCCGGCCCGGTTGTTGCGCGCGCTCGCGACGGTGACGTGGCACCTTCGGTTGCAGCCCACCTCGCCGGGATGGGTCGACCTGGCCCTGAAGTGTCCCTTGCTGGACGCGTCACGTGCCCGGTCGGAGCTCGGCTGGGAGCCGCGCCACGACGCACGGGAGGCGCTCCGGGCGTTGGTCCGCGGAATCGCCGAGGGGAAGACGGTTCCGGCCAGCCCGTCGCTGTGATCGTCCGCGCGACGGGGGTACCCGGTCCGGTATGGACGACAAGACGATCGAAGCCCTCGGCAAGCTGCGCAAGGCGCTGGAGACCACCGAACGCGCCCGCGGCCACCTGTACTCGTTCCACCAGCTGACCGGCACCGCGGACTTCGAGCTCGGTGACGCGATCGAGCTGCTGCGCACCGCCGGGCACGCGGAGCACGCCGACCGCGTGCAACGGGAGCTGCTCGGCCGGAACGTCCTCTCCGGACGGTGGACCTTCCAGATCGTGGAGGAGTACGACGATTCCTACTACGACGTGTTCCGCGACGTCGAACGCTCCGTGCGGGACGACCTGGCCGACGGCGAACGGCACGGCCTGGAGAAGCGGTTGAAGCAGGAACGCCAGCGGCTCAGCGACGAGGCGTGTTGATCGCCCGGCACCGGGTACTCGGGCGGTAGTCGTGGAAAGGACTGCTCGATGACCACCGTCTCCCGCACGTTCACCGTCACCGCCGCACCGGCCGTCGTCGTGCCGTACCTGGCCGACTTCGGCAACGCCGTGCAGTGGGACCCCGGCACGGAGACCTGCACGCGCAACGACAGCGGCCCCGTCCAGGTCGGCGCGAACTGGCGCAACACCTCGAAGATCGCGGGCATCACCACCGAGCTGACCTACACGCTCGAACAGCTCTCCGACGACCGCGTCGTCCTGGTGGGGCGCAACGACACCGCGACCTCCACCGAGACCATCGACGTCGTCCCGGACGGCACCGGGTCGAGCGTCACGTACACCAACGACCTGGAGTTCCACGGTGCGGCCAAGCTCGCCGCACCGGCGGCGAAGCTGGTGTTCGAGAAGCTCGGCAACGACACCGAGGAGCAGATGACCGAGGTCCTCAACGGGCTGGCGCGCTGATGCCCGTGGACGTCGCGAACCTCCGCAGGGTCGCGGCGTGGTCGGCGGCCGGCCGTCCCGTCGCGGCTCGTGCCGGTCGGACTCGGCGTGGTGCTCGGCGGCGCGGCGATCGAGGCGCTCGCCGACCACCAGAAGTCCGAGCACTCCCGGCGGAACCCGGACGTCCTCGACACCGGCCTGTGGGCGTGGTCGCGGCATCCCCACTACCTGGGCGACTTGCTGGTCTGGGACGGCGCCTGGCTCGTGGCGCCCGCGCTGTGGACGCGACTATCAGCGACGGGTGCCGTTCTTCTTCCCGATACCTCGGGCGGCGGCGAACCTGTCGGCGGCCTCGCGCAGGTCCACGACGGGCGAGGGGTAGTCGAGCGCCGCGCGTTCGTCGTCCGGCAGCGTCCACGGTTCGTGGACGTGCCGGACGTCCACATCGGACAGCTCGGGCAGGTAGCGCTTGACGTAGGTGCCTTCGGAGTCGTAGCGCTTGGCCTGTGCCAACGGGTTGTGCACTCGGTTCGGGCGGGTGTCCGTGCCGGTGCCGGCGACCCACTGCCAGTTCATCTGGTTGTTCGCGAGGTCGCAGTCCACCAGCAGGTCGACGAAGTGCCGGGCGCCGCGCCGCCAGTCGAGGTACAGGGTCTTGCAGAGGAAGCTCGCCGTGATCAGGCGGGCCCGGTTGTGCATCCAGCCCTCCTGGGCGAGCTGGCGCATCCCCGCGTCCACGATCGGGTAGCCGGTGCGGCCGTCCCGCCACGCCTCGAAGTCGCGGTCGGAACGGCGCCAGCGGTCGTGGCGGGTGCGGTAGTCCTGCGTGGCGGACCTGGGGCGGGCGGCCAGCACCTGGTGGTGGAAGTCGCGCCAGGCGAGCTGGCGGGTGTAGGCCCTGGCGCCCTCGGACGCGGTGCCGACGCGGTCGAGCAGCTCGGTCACCGACACCGTGCCGAAGTGCAGGTGCGGGGACAGCCGGGAGGTGGCGTCGTCGGCGAGGGCGTCGTGCAGGTCCGCGTAGCCGTCGACGCCCGTGCGCGCCCAGTTCGCCATCAGGTTCCGGCCGGCGGTCTCGCCGCCCGCCGCCAGGTCCGGTGAGGTGGCGCCGCGGTGGAGCTCGCCCGGCAGGTCGCCGCTCAGCCGCGGCACCGCGAGCCGCCGGGGCGCCCTCAGGACACCGCGGCGGTGCGCGGTCTCCCACTTGCGGAAGTACGGCGTGAACACGGCGAAGTGGTCGCCACCGCCGGACGGGGTGAGCGAGAGGGGCGGGACGGCGTTGATCGACGCGTCGTGGACGTGCACGGCGACGCCCAGCTCCCGCAGCGCCTCCTCCCGGCGGTGTGCGTGGTTGCTGACGTCGGCGGCCAGGTGGATCTCGTCCACGCCGTGGTCCCGGACGATCCCCGGCGACCTCGTCGACGAGCTTTCCCTTGCGCACGACCAGCTTGCCGCCGCGTTCGCGCAGGGCGGCGTCGAGGTCCTTCAGGCAGTCGAGCAGGAACGCCGCGCGGTTGGCGGTGAAGAACGAGGACGAGGTGATCGCGTCGTCGAGCACGAACAGCGGGACGCACCGGTCCGCGGCGGCCGCGGCGTGCAGCACCGGGTTGTCGTGGACGCGCAGGTCACGGGTGAACAGGGCGATCGATGTCCTCATCGGCGAGCGATACCCGCAGGTGACACCCCGCAATCGTGCTGTCCCCCGATCAGGGGGCGGTTGTGCCGGGATGGCAGAGGGCCTAGCGTGAGGTGCAGGAACCACACCATCGATCTGCTCTTTGTGAGGTCATCGACAGGTTTTCCGGGTTGGGCAGCGGCTCGCGTCGGCGCTTCGCGCGGTTTGCCGGGAGGAGCGCGCCATGTACGAGCAGCCCAGCGGATGCACCGCGGTGCTGACGGCTCGAACGGAGCACCAGGACGGGATCGCGGTCGTGGTCGTGACCGGTGAGATCGACCGGATGACCGACGAGTCACCCCTGCGCGAGGCGCTGGACGCCGTGCGGCGCGGTCCCTCGGGAGTCGTCATCGACCTGGAGGCGGTCAGCTTCTTCGGGTCCACCGGGATCAACCTGCTGATCACCGTCGAGCGCCTGGCCACGTCGATGAACGTCCCGTTCGCGGTCGTCGCGGGCGGGCAGAGGGTGCTCAAGCCGCTGGAGATGACGGGCGTGGACGCGCTGCTGTCGTTGCACCCGAGCAGGGTCGACGCCTTCCTCGCTCTCCGGTCCGTGCCGCGGCCCAGGCGGGGCTGACAGGACCACGAAGAGGGCGGCACCGCGCACGATGCCGCCCTCCGTCCTCGGTCCGCTCAGGGCCTGTCGACGTCTCCGCGCCAGGCACCGGTCTCGGCTCCACCGCGGTTCTCGATGAACTCCTTGAACCGCTTCATGTCGCCCTTCACCCGGCGGTCGAGGATGCCGAGCTTGTCGGCGACGTTCTCGACGAACCCCTCGGGGTCGATGTCCATCCGCGCGGTGACCCTGGTCTGGTTCGCGTCGAGGCGCTGGAACGTCACCACGCCGGCGTGGTCGGGCCCGGAGTCCGAACGCCAGGCGATGCGCTGGTCGGGCGTCTGGTCGACGATGGTGGCGTCGAACTCGCGCTTCACCCCGCCCACGTCGAGCCGCCAGTGCGTGCGGGTGGCGTCGATCTGCTTGATCTCGTCGACACCCTCCATGAACCGCGGGAAGCTCTCGAACTGGGTCCACTGGTTGTAGGCGGTCGTCACGTCCACATCGACGTCGACGGTCTCGGTGATCGTGCTCAAGGGTTGTCACTCCTCAACTTGTCGGTTGGAGCAGGACTTTCTGAGCCCCGTGGAGCTTCTTCTGGAACATCTCGTAGGCGCGCGGCGCGTCCTGCAGCGGCAGCCGGTGGGTGGCGAAGTCGTCCACGCCGAGGGGATCGTCGTCGCCGGAGAGCAGGGGCAGGATGTCGTCGATCCAGCGGCGGACGTTGGCCTGTCCCATGTGGAGCCTGATCTGCTTGTCGAACAGCTCCATCATGGGCATCGGGTCGATCATGCCGCCGTACACGCCCGACAACGAGATCGTGCCGCCCCGCCGGACGGCGTCGATGGCCGCGTAGAGCACGGTCAGCCGGTCGATGCCCGCCTTCTCGGTGAGCAACGCCCCCGCGGCCTGCGGCAGCATGGCCACCAGGTTGTGGGCAAGCTTGACCGCGGGCGCGCCGTGCGCCTCCATGCCCACCGCGTCGATGACGGAGTCCGCGCCCCGGCCGGAGGTGAGCGCCCGCACCGCGTCGCCGATGTGGTCGTGGTCGCGGGTGTCGAGCACGGTCGCGCCGTGCGCCTCGGCCCGCGCCAGGCGTTCTTGCACGAGGTCGACGCCGATGACCAGTTCGGCGCCCTGGTGGCGCGCGACGCGGGCGCACATCTGGCCGATCGGCCCGAGGCCGAAGACGACGACGGAACCGCCCCGCGGGACCTCGGCGTACTGCACGGCCTGCCACGCGGTGGGCAGCACGTCGGACAGGTAGACGAACCGGTCGTCGGGTGGCCCGTCCGGCACCTTGATCGGCCCGTACTGGGCCTGCGGCACCCGCAGGAACTCGGCCTGCCCGCCGGGCACCCGGCCGTAGAGCTTGGTGTAACCGAACAGCGCGGCACCCTTGCCCTGGTCGGTGACCTGGGTCGTCTCGCACTGGGACTGGAGGCCGCGGTCGCACATGAAGCAGTGCCCGCAGGAGATGTTGAACGGCACGACCACGCGGTCGCCGGGCTTGAGCGAGGTGACCTCGGCCCCGACCTCCTCGACGACGCCCATCGGCTCGTGCCCGAGGACGTCGCCCTCGGTCATGAACGGGCCGAGCACCTCGTACAGGTGCAGGTCCGAGCCGCACACACCGGTCGACGTGACCCGGACGACGGCGTCGGTGGGGGACTCGATGCGCGGGTCGGGCACGGTGTCGACCCGGACGTCGCGCTTGCCGTGCCAGGTGACGGCCTTCATCAACCCTCCTCTTGGCAGAGAACGGGGTTGTCGGCCGGTTGCCCGCGAAATCGCCGGGCAAACACCTTCGCACGACGTTGTTTCGAGGTCGCGGAACAGGCCGACTCGTCGTTCGTGATGTTGCTCAGAGCGCGAGGTGTCTACGCGCCACAGGAAGACACGGCTTTTCTCCTGGAGGCGCTGCGCCAGGCGGCGGTTCCCGCGGGCGCCCGCGTCCTGGACATCGGTACCGGCACGGGCGCTCTCGCTTTGGCGGCGATGCGTTCCGGAGCCTCCGAGGTGACCGCCGTGGACGTCTCACGGCGTGCGGTGTGGACGGCACGGGTCAACGCGGCGATCCACCGGCTGCCGGTCAGGGTCCGCCTCGGCGACGTGCTCGACGTCGTGGGGGACGAGAGCTTCGACCTCGTCCTCGCCAACCCGCCCTACGTGCCCGCCGACCGCGTCGCGCGCGGCCCTGCGCGGGCCTGGGACGCGGGACTCGACGGCCGGGGACTGCTCGACCCGTTGTGCGCCAGGGCGTTCGACCTGCTCACTCCGGGCGGCGTGTTGCTGATGGTCCACTCCGCACTGTCCGGAGTGGACGAGACGGTGCGGCGGCTGCGGGACGGCGGCCTGAAGGCGGCGGTGGTGCAGCGCCGCTCGGTGCCGTTCGGGCCGGTGTTGCGGGGAAGGACGGCGTTCCTGGAGGAGCAGGGCCTGATCGCGCCCGGTCAGCGAGAAGAGGAACTGGTGGTGATCCGAGGTGACCGAGCAGAACCCGCGCCGGGTGACGATCGTGCCGAACGGCCCGGTGCTCGTTGAGGGTCCGGTCGAACTCGTCACCGACGACGGCGTGACGCACACCAGCGACCGGTTCGTGGTCGCGGTGTGCGCCTGCCGCCGCAGCAAGCGCTACCCGTTCTGCGACACCAGCCACCGCAGGCGCGTCCGCAGCGACGATTCACCCGCGTCCCACGAAGACAGCAGGTGATCGGCCAGCCGTGCCTCCAGGAGCTCGGTGGCCTGGATGCCGAACACCACGTCGGCGCGCAGTGAGGGTTCCTGCTCCAGCAACGAACCGATGACGTCGTTGCGCATGATCTGCTCGTGCACGGCGTCGGCCTCGATGTGCTCGGTGAAGAACTCGGCGCACCGCGGGTCGGCGCCCAGCCGGGTCAACGCCTGCGCCATGCGGTGGGCGCTCGGCGCCGTCGTGATCTCGGCGGCGGCGAAGTGCCCGACCAGCGCCCCGCGCAACGACCGGTGCAGGCCGAACAGCGACATCATGTTGACGATCGCGATGGCCGGCGCGGGCACGTCGTCCAGGTAGTGCAGGTAGTCCGCCGACATGCCCGCTCCTTCGAGCAGGTCGGCGTAGAGCCGCGAGTGCATCCGGTCGGCCCGCCCGCCGCCGAACTCGTCGAACTCCACCGCCACCAGCGCCGCCTTGGCCCTGCCGCGCAACCGGGGGATGACCCACGCGTGCGGGTCGGCCTCCTTGTGGTGGTAGACCGAGCGGTGGGCGAAGTACTCGCACATCTGGTCCCAGGTCCCGTGGTCGCGCAGGTGGTGCGACACCCCGTTGCCGGGCACGTGCTCGACCAGCAACGCCTCCAGGGCGGCGTCGAGGTCGTCACCACCCTCCACATCGGACCGGAGCCGCGCCAGGAAGACGCCCTCGGCGTGCGACCGCAGCCGCAGCAGTTCCGGGTCCCACTCCCAGGCCGGGTCCACCCCGGTGAACCCGCCGTAGTGCAGTTCGTACAACGTGTACAGCGCGATGGCGAGGTCTTCGCCGTGCGGGTCGGCAGGCACGAACTCGATGACGCGGCCGTCCGGCGTGCCGCTCAGCGCGGCGACGACCCGTTCGGACAGAGGACCGCGAGGTGAGGGAAGCTCCACCCCGGAGTCATACCCGGCGATCCAGGAGCCCAAGCACCAGAGCGAGTTCGCCGCGTTCCTCCAACGCCGGCGTCACGCGTGCGACCAGCTCGTCCAGCACCGCGGTGGCGGGCACCCTGCACTCGAGCCAGGGGTGCACCGCGGCACCGTCGAGGCCGTACCTCGACGCCGTCCACACCGCGGCCGCGAGCACGTCGTCGCGCACCGCCGGTGGTTCCGCGCCGTTGCCGATGTCCTGGCACGCGATGTGCACGAGCGCACGGCACAGGGCTGCCTGCAGCACCGCGTCGTCCACCTCGGCCGCCGCGTCCGCCACCCGGAACTCCACGGTCGGGACCTTCGTGCCGAGCCGGACGAGCCAGAACGACTGCGTGGCGTCCGCGAGCGTCCCGCACGCCACCATCCTGGCGATGTGAGCGTCGTAGTCCGCGGCGCCGGCGAACCGCGGCGGCACACCGGAGCCGGGAAAACGGGACTGCTGCACCGTTCTCCAGCTCGCGTAGCCGCGGTCGGGAGAGTTGGCGGACAGCGCGAGCAACGTCGGCAGCCACGGCCGTACGTGCCCCAGCACCGCCACCGCCGTCTCCCGGTCCGGTACCCCGACGTGCACGTGACAGCCGCACGCCTCGTAGTGCTCGATGACGCCCGCGTACGCGTCGAGGATCCGGTGGAACCGCGCGCCGGGCGCGACCACCGGGTGGGTGGAGACTTTTCGCGGTGTGCCACGGGAAAGCAGCTCGAGGCCTTCCTCCCGCGCGGCGTCGGCCAGCAGCGCGCGAGAGCGTGCGAGTTCCTCTCCGAGTTTCGCCACGCCGGTGCACGGCCCGGTGGCCGCCTCCACCTGCGTCGCGGCGAACTCGGCGTGGAACCGGGTCAAGTCGGTGTCCCGCACGCGCGCCAGCACCGCGTCCGCCCGCTTCACCGTCCGCCCGGAGCCCGCGTCGACGAGCAGGAACTCCTCTTCCACGCCGACGGTGTCGGCACAGCGTTCCGGCACCCGGTCATCTCCGCTCTTCGTGGGACGTCGTGCAGGCCGGGTACCCCGCCCGGCGGACCGGCTACCCGTCGAGCTCCCGCGGGCGTGCCGCGACCGTGCGGGCGATCTCGACGAGCTTGGTGTTGAGGTGCTGGGACGTCTTGCGCAGCAGGTGGAACGCCTCGTCGGCGCTGATGCCCTCGCGCTGCATGAGGATGCCCTTCGCCTGGCCGATGACGTCGCGGCTCTCGATCGCGCGCCGCAGCTCCGCCTGGCGCAGCGCGGACTGCTCGGTGAGCCGCGCGTGGGCGAGCGCCAGCGAGCCGAGCGTGGCGAGCAGCACCGCCATCCTGGCGTCGGCGCTGGTCAGGCCGTCCGGGCGGGCCGAGCAGACGGTGAGCGCGCCGGTGCGGTCGTGCAGCGCGGTGGTGAGCAGGGCGTGGTGGCCCCTGGCGACGGCGGCCGCCGCGAACTCGGGCCACCGCGGGTCGGCGGCGAGGTCGTCGCAGTGGACCTGCGCGAGTGCGCCGGGTGCGGTGACGTCGAGGCAGGGGCCCCGCCGGGCGGCCTCCTGGACCTGGTCGAGCTGCTCGGCCCCGGCTCCGGTGGACGCCGGGGTGGTGAGCGCGTCACCGGACCGCAGGGTCACGCCGACCAGGTCCGCGCCGGGGATCACCGCGCGGGCCGTGCGGACGAGGAACGCCAGCGCGTCCTCGGTGGTCGCGGCGTCGAGCAGCGAACCGGTGAGCGACTCGAACTGGTCGAGGACCGCGTCGGTGAGCCGGTCGTGGTCCGCCCTGGGCCGCACCGTCCGGCGCGCGGGTTCGTCGTCGTGCAGGGTCTGCTGGGGAGTGACGCCGTAGGTGGCGCGGTAGTGCGCGGCGAACGCGGCCGGCCGGTGGTAGCCCCACCGCGTCGCGATCCGGCCGAGGGCGGTGTCCTCGGTGCCCGAGGCGCGCAGGTCGGCACGGGCGCCGTCGAGCCGCACCCGCCGCAGGTGCGCCATCGGAGTGGTGCCGAGGTGGCGCTGGAACGCCTGCTCGACCGACCTCGGGGAGACCCGTGCCGCGGCGGCGACGTCGGCGAGCCCGATCGGGCGGTCGGCGTTCGCCTCGATGAACGCGATCGCGCGCCGGACCACGCCCGCGTGCGCGTCGTTGCCCGCCAGGTCGGGTTCGTGGCCGGACGCGGAGGTGGGGAAGGCGTTCAGCACGGCGGAGGCGAGGTACTGGGTCGCGGTCGCCACCACGAGCTCGTTGTCGCCGATCCCCGGAACGGCGAGCACGTCGTCCCGCAGGTGCGCGATGGCCCGGCGCACGTGCCGCGCGCTGGACGCGTCGACCGGACGGTGGTCCAGCAACCTGACGGGCTCGCCGGCGATCTGCTCCAGCAGCGCGGGGTCGAACATCGTGATGCCGTAGCGGGCGCGGACGATCCGGCCGACGTAGGCGCGGTCGGGCGGCGAGAACGAGAACAGCTCGCCCGCTCCGAACGCCTGCGCCTCCCGCCAGCCGTCGACCCGATGTCCGTCGATCGTGCCCTCTTCGATGTCGCACAGGCAGATCTGCCCGAGCGGCTGCACGTCGTAGCTCATCTCGAAGGTCAGGTCGAGGCGGTCGACGCTCACCCCGCTCGTGGCGACCCTCGTGATGTGCGCGCCGGACGTCCCGGTGTCGCTGCCGATCCGCATCGGGGCGTAGGACGAGCTGAGGAACTCCTCGGTCACCTCCAGGTCGGTGCTGTCGAACGCCAGCGTGTTCACCGCGGCGCCGAAACCGCCGGTCTCCGGTGACCTCCTGCTCGCCGCGTCCGCCAGCGCCTTGCCGAACGTCTTGTGCCGGGAGAGGACGTGGCGCGGGTCGAAGTGGTCCAGCACCGCGTCCGCCGCGTGGCCCGACGAGGCCATGACCAGCGAGCACCCGCCGCCGCGCCGCAGGACCGATCCGCCGAAGTCGACGACGGCCCGTGCCACCGCCACCGACAGCAGCGTGACCTGCCGCAGGTCGACGACGACGTGCGCGTCGGCCGGGGCCGCGGCGTTCAGAGCCTCGGTGAGGGAGACCGAGTCGGGCTGCACGTTGGAGAGCGCGAGCACCAGCACGGACCCGATCCGTCGTGCGCTGATCTCCACGTGCTGCATCGGCCCGTTCCCTTGCGTGCTGGGGTTCTCTTCACGGCCGCTGCTTGCTCAACGAGAAGATCAGCATTCCGGAACCGGCAGTCGTTGTCGACTCGTGGACCTTTCCGCCGGAGGTCGGCACGTCGGCGAGGCCTCGCCGACGTCTCGTCGCGCCCGGGGTTTGAACCGCCTGACACCGGGTAACCCCGCTCGTTTGCGTCCTCGGCAGGGAAGAGCCGCGCCATGACTCACCAGGTTCCGTTCGTGGTCCTGGACCTGCGGTTCGACCGCGACGTCCTGCTGACCGACCTGCGGCACGACGTCGGCAAGGCGTTGACCGGGCTCGGCGAGGACCACCTCTACGACGTGCTGCTGGTCGTGACAGAGCTGGTGAGCAACGTGCTCGACCACACGCCGGGGCAGGGCCGGCTGCGGGTGCTGCGCCGCGAGTCGCCGTGCGAGGTCACGGTCGAGGTCGACGACACCTCGTCCGAGCACCCGGTCTACGGGCACTCCCGGCTGGGCGAGCACCGGGGCAGGGGCGTGGTGATGGTCGAGGGCACCTCCAGCGCCTGGGGCATCACCCTGCTGCCCGACGACGGCAAAACCGTGTTCGCCGTGGTGCCCTGTCCGTGACCGGCCAGGTGGTATACCCCGGCGAGCCGAGTTCCACACCGTTCGGGCGGAAGCCGGTTGGGAGGCCGCGAGGCGTGGAATCGAGCTCATCCGACGAGCGGGACGGAGGCGGGATGACCGGGGCGGGTGCGATCCGGTGGCGGGTGCTGGACGCCGTCACGGACAGGTCGCTCAGGGACCTGGGCGTCGACGAGCTCCTGCGGGTGCTCCTCGACCGCTTCCGCGTGCTGCTCGCCGTCGACACCGTCACCGTCCTGCTGCTGGACCCGGACGGCGTCCAGCTCGTCGCGCGGGCGACCTCCGGTCTCGAGGAAGAGGTCTTCCAGGGCGTGCGCGTCCCGGTCGGCAAGGGGTTCGCGGGCAGGGTCGCGCAGACGCTGCGGCCGTTGCAGATCGAGCGCGTCGACGAGTCCACAGTGGTCAACCCGCTGCTGTGGGAGCACGGACTCCGGGTGCTGCTCGGCGTGCCGATGGTCGCGGAGGGGGAGCTGGTCGGCGTCATCCACGTCGGCAGCACGACGTCGCGGCGGTTCACCGACGAGGAGGTCGACGCGCTGCGGCTGGTCGCGGACCGCCTCGCGATGGCGGTGTACGTCAACCGGATGCGGGTCGAACGCACCGCCGCGACCCTGCTGCAGGAGAGCCTGCTCCCGTCCCGCCTGCCGAGCACCGAGGGCTGGGAGCTCGCGGCCCGGTACGTCCCCGGCGCGGGCAACGGCGTCGGTGGCGACTGGTACGACGTGTTCGAACTGCCCGGCGGGCGCACGGGTGTCGTGATCGGTGACGTCGTCGGCAACGGGCTGCGGGCCGCGATCGTCATGGGCCGGTTGCGCAGCGCGTTGCGGGCCTACGCGCTGGACTACGCCGATCCCGCCGTGGTGCTGTCCAAACTGGACCGCAAGGCGAGCCACTTCGAGCACGACACGATGGCCACCGTCGCCTACGCCGTCATCGACAGGGCGGCGCACTGCATGCGCCTGTCCGTCGCCGGGCACCTGCGGCCCGTGGTCGCGGTGGCGGGTCAGGACGCCGCGTTCGCGCGCGTGCCCGTCGACCCGCCCGTCGGGTTCGAGCTCGCCACCTCCGGGCGCCGCGCCGCCGACGTCGACCTGCCGCCGGGATCGGTGGTCGTGCTCTACACCGACGGCCTGGTGGAACGGCGCGGCGAGGACCTCGACGCGGGCTTGGAACGGTTGCGGCACACCGTCACGGCGACGGAGCCGGAAGCGGTGTGCGCGCGGGTGATGGCGACGATGGTCGGCGACCAGCAGGCCGCCGACGACATCGCACTCGTGGCGATCCGCCACAGCTGATCTGGTCCGGCGCTACGACACGACCTGGGGCACCGCCGCGACCGGCGCGTCCACGACGCGCGCGTAGACCGACGTGAGCTCCCGCGCGAGACGATCCCGCGAGTACCTGGCCGAAGCCCGGTCCCTGGCGGCGATGCCGAGCTGTTCGCGCGACGAGACCTCGTCGAGCAGCCGCGTCAGCGTCCTGACCAGCGCGCGCGGACTGCCCGCGGGCACGTGGAGCCCGCTGACGTCGCGCACGACCGCGTCGGCCAGCACGCCGACCTCGGTGGCGACCACCGGGGTGCCGCACGCCATCGCCTCCAGCGCGATCCTGCCGAACGGCGCCGTCTCGGGCAGGCAGACGACGACGTCGGCGGACCGCAGCAGCGCGGGCCGTGCCGCGCGCGGAACCTGCCCGGCGAGGACGACGCGCTGCGCGACACCCGCGTGCCGGGCGAACGACCTCAGCTCGTGCGCTTCCGCACCGGCGCCGACGATCACCACCTCGGTGTCGTCGAGCAGTGGCAGCACGGAGACCAGTTCGGCGACGCCACGGCTGGACTCGGCGTTCGCGACGGTGACGATCCGGCGGGCCTGCCGCCGGCGCGCGACGGCACCGTCCGGGTGGAACAGGTCGAGGTCGACGCTGCCGGGGACGATGCTGATCCGCGCCCGGTGCACCCCGGTCCTCGTCAGCTCGGGGACCTCCGCCGCGCTCGTGGTGACGAACCGCGTCACCTGCCGGGCGAGCAGCCTCCCGTCGCTCCTCAGCCGGAGCGGCTCTGCCGACTCGCCGCCGTGCCCGGAGTGCACGACCGGTGTCCGCGTGCGGTCCGCGGCCGTGACGGCGGCCAGCCCGGCCAGCCGGCCGTGGGAGTGCACGACGTCCGGCAGCCCGGTTCGCCACTGTTCTGCCAGGAACTCGGCGATCTCGCCGAGGTGCGGTCCGGTGCCGTCGTCGAGCGGCTCCGGCGGGTCGGCCGGCACGAACACGACCTCGTAGCCGTCGCGGGCGGTGACGCGTCCGGGAGCGGTGGGATCCGTGCGATATCGGAACACCGTCGGTTCGTGGCCCTGGCGGCTCAGCGCGACGGCGAGTTCCGCGACGTGGGCCCGTTGTTCGGGCGAGCGGGTGGGCAGGTCCACCAGCGCGATCTTCAGCACGCGGGCAGGGGACAGTTCAGGCATACCGGCGACTCCCTCGTCGAGGTCGTTCACCGGGCTTCCATCTCAACCCGACTCACTGGAGGTGTCTCCCACCGTAATCCTGATCTTGTGGGCCTACAAGTCGGGCGGTCCTCGGCCGTCCGCACGGCGAGGCACCGAGTTCGTGCCGTTCGCCGGGTCAGACGCTGCGGGCGTGAGCGCGCACCGCCTCCCGCACCGTCGCGTGGCGCGGGAAGAGGCCGGTCAGGCCGGTGACCTCCAGCGAGGCCAGGACGCGCGGCGAGATCGCGGCGAGGTGCACGGGCACGTGCTGGCTCGCCGCCAGTTCACGGGTGTCGAGCAGCACGGCCAGGCCGGACGAGTCGAAGTACGACACCGCGCCGAGGTGGACGACGAGCGCGGCGGGACGGCGGCGCAGCTGGGCCGCGAGCACCGCGTTCAGCGCGGGCGCGGTGTGCGCGTCCACGTCACCGCTGATCGTGACGACGGGGATGCCGTCCTGCAGCGTCGTGCGTGCCGACCAGTCGTCCTCGCTGTGCGGTAGAGCGCGTTTCATCTCGGAACTCCTCTGGAGGTGTTCACCGAGCTGTTTGCTCAACTCGACGCGGGGCTAGGCGGGCTTGCCGGGTTTGCCGATGCCGTCCGGTTGTTCGGCGAGCGTCCTGGCGAGGTCGACGAGCTTGACGTTGAGGTCCTGCGAGGTGCGGCGCAGCACGTCGAACGCCTCGTCCGCGGTCATCCCCCTGCGGGCCATGAGGATGCCCTTGGCCTGACCGATCACGTCCCTGCTGTCGATCGCCCGCCGCATCTGCTCGGTGTGCAGGTCCGCGAGCTCGACCGCGGTCGTGTAGGCGAGCGCCAGGGAGGCGTGCGCGGCCAGCATCAGCGCGGTGTGCCGGTCGCGGCCGTCGAGGCCGCTGACGCGCTTCGAGTAGACGTTCAGCGCGCCGCCCACGGCGGTCGGCCGTTGCGGGTGCAGGTCGGTCGACAGCACCGAGGCGAACCCGTGCCGGGTCGCCTCCTCGGCGAAGTGCGTCCAGCGGGGCTCGGACGCGAGGTCGTCGCTCGCGGCGAACCCGGGACCGTCGGGCAGCGCGGCGTCCACGCAGGGGCCGTGGCCGCTGCGGTACTGGGCCTGGTCGAGGCTCTCGGCCACCGCGTCCGTTCCGACCGGCGTGAAGAACCTGCCGTCGGTGCCGCGCAGGGTCACGCTCACCATGTCCGCGCCCGCGATCATCGTCTGCCCGGCGCTCACGATCCGTTCGAGCGCCGCGCCGACGGTCTTCACGCTCAACAGCATCTGCGTCAACGCGGCGAACTGGCCCCCGAGCGTGTCGTCGGCACTGCGCGCCGAGGCGAGCAGCAACGCGTTCTGCACGCCTGCGGGTGCCCTCTCCACCGCGTCGTAGACCTCCACGCCCTCGGGCAGCGCGGCGATGCGGAGGGTCGCGGCCGCGGCTGTGGCCGGGTCGACCACCACCTCGCAGCGCACACCCCGCTCCCGCAGCGCCTCGACGACCGCGAGCAGCCCACGCCTGCCGGCGGCGCTGAGCAGCTCCACCTCCCGCAGGTCGAACACGACCGACGCGGGGGAGGCCGGCGCGGCCACCGCGGCACTCAGGGCGGCGTCGTCGGTCAGCGGGCCGTCCAGCGCGCCGGACAGGCGCACGACCAGGGCCGGTTCGAGCTGGTGCACGGAGATGGTCAGTTCGGTCACCGCGGACTCGTCTCCGGCGGGGCCGTGCGCTTCATCGGCGGTCCCTTCGCTCACGCTCTGGTCCTTCCCCCCACCACACCACCACTGGACGAGGAGCGAAACCCAAAAGCGAAGACGGTACTCCGAATGCGAACACCGCCGCGCCGCCCGAGATGCGTCATCCACCCGGCTACACCGGCCCTGAAGTGGCGAAACATCCGCCTGGACGCGGCCCGGCGGGTTTGCGCCGAGATTCGCTTCCGGGGCTGCGGGACCACGCTCGACGGACGACCACTCGACGTGCCGGACGTGCTCGACGAGAGGAGACGACCCGGATGACGACGTTGCGCTTCGACAGCTCGGACCTCGGCGAGACCGCACAGCGGCGGCATCGTCGGCAGTTCTTCCCCGACGGGACCGAGGGCACGTTCGGAGCGCGACGTCTTCATGTACGCGCCGCACGACCGCCCGTACGCGGGCGTCATCCGCGGCACGACCTACAGGTCACGCGCGGTGCCATCGCCTACGTCGACGCCCACGCCGGCCGGTGTCACCGTGGCGGCGATCGCGGCGGCCTGGGGGTTCACCCCGAAGGCGAGGTTCGCCCACCACTACCGGCGGCAGTGCGGAACCCTGCCCGGACACACCCTGCGCACCTGACCTCGAAGTCGTCGCGGTCAGCGCGCGTCGCACCCCGAGCCGTCGGCAAGATCACTCGATCGAGCAGGTTCCCGGCGGCGTCGCGGGTTTGCCCGGCGGTCGGGAGGTCGATCCGTCCGGAGGTGCGGCTCGTGTCACGGCCGCGCCCGCCCCGCGACGCTGAGAGGACCCGATGGCTGACCAACCCACCACGACCACCGACGCCGGCATCCCGGTCGAAAGCGACGAGCACTCGCTCACCATCGGCCCGGCGGGCCCGATCCTGCTGCAGGACCACTACCTCATCGAGCAGATGGCGCAGTTCAACCGGGAGCGCGTCCCGGAACGCCAGCCGCACGCCAAGGGCAGCGGCGCGTTCGGCCGGTTCGAGGTGACGGCGGACGTCTCGCGCTTCACGAGGGCGGCGGTGTTCCAGCCGGGCACGACGACGGACGTGCTGGCGCGCTTCTCGACGGTGGCCGGTGAGCGGGGGAGCCCCGACACCTGGCGCGACCCGCGCGGGTTCGCGGTGAAGTTCTACACCTCCCAAGGGGTGTACGACATGGTCGGCAACAACACGCCGGTGTTCTTCATCAAGGACCCGATGAAGTTCCAGCACTTCATCCGCTCGCAGAAGCGCCGCGCGGACAACAACCTGCGCGACCACGACATGCAGTGGGACTTCTGGACGCTCTCGCCCGAGTCCGCGCACCAGGTGACCTGGCTGATGGGGGACCGGGGCATCCCGCGCACGTGGCGGCACATGAACGGCTACAGTTCGCACACGTACATGTGGGTCAACGCGGCCGGTGAGAAGTTCTGGGTGAAGTACCACTTCAAGACCGACCAGGGAATCGAGTTCTTCACCCAGGACGAGGCCGACCAGATGGCCTCCGCCGACACGGACTACCACACGCGCGACCTGTTCGAGTCGATCGCGGGCGGCGACCATCCCAGTTGGACGCTCTTCGTCCAGCTGATGCCCTTCGACGACGCCGCCGGGTACCGGTTCAACCCGTTCGACCTGACCAAGGTCTGGCCGCACGCGGACTACCCGCTCACCGAGGTCGGCAAGCTGACGCTGGACCGCAACCCGACCGACCACCACGCGGAGATCGAGCAGGCCGCGTTCGAGCCGAACAACCTCGTGCCCGGCATCGGCGCCAGCCCGGACCGCATGCTGCTGGGCAGGCTGTTCGCGTACGCCGACGCGCACCGCTACCGCATCGGCGCGAACTACAAGCAGCTTCCCGTCAACGCGTCCAAGTCGCCCGTGCACAGCTACAGCAAGGACGGGGCGATGCGGTACACGAACGTCACCGACCCCGTGTACGCGCCGAACTCGAAGGGCGGGCCGCGCGCGGACGCCGAGCAGTACGGCCCGGCGGCGGGGTGGGCCGCCGACGGCGAGATGGTGCGCGCGGCCTACGTCGCCCACGCCGAGGACGACGACTGGGGTCAGGCCCGCACCATGGTCCGCGAGGTGCTGGACGACGCCGCACGGACCCGCCTGGTCGACAACGTGGTGGGACACCTGCTCAACGGCGTCTCCGAACCGGTGCTGGGGCGTGCTTTCGAGTACTGGCGCAACGTCGACGAGGAGATCGGCAAGCAGGTCGAGGAAGGCGTCCGGGCCAAACAGGACGAGAAGGACCCGAAGGCGGAGAAGCAGGCGAACCCGGCCAGGGAAAGCATGCAGCGCAAGGCCTGACCCCGTTTCGACGCGGCTGTTTCGGGCACCCACAAGAGAGACGTCGAAGCCAGGTTCGGATGCAGGGAGGACGCCATGGGCGCCGATGACAAGCTCGAGGCCAAGGGCGATCAGCTCAAGGGCGAGGTCAAGGAGACCGCCGGTGAGCTGACCGACGACGAGGGTCTGCAGGCCGAGGGCAAGACGGACCAGGCCAAGGGCCACGTGAAGGAAGCGGTGGAGAAGGTCAAGGACGCGTTCAAGAAGGACTGAACGGCCTGACGCGCCACCAGAAGCGGCCTCCGCACCGGGTGCGGAGGCCGCTTCGCGTTCAGCCCGCCGGGCGGCGGATCACCCGCCGGCGGGTGCGGTGAACACGTGATCACCGGCGGGCACGTGGAACGACGCCGCACCCGATCCGTACCCGAGCGGAACGGCGGCGGCCGGAGCCGACACCGCCGCCGCGCTCCCCGCAGGAACCCGCACCACGGCGGACGTTCCGGTGGGCACCACGACGTGCAGGCTGAACCGCCCGCCCGCGGTGCTCCACTCGCTGAGCGCCTCGCCGTACGGGGTGCGGTGCGACGACCGCGCCGACGTCAGCCCGCCGCCCGGTTTCGGTGCGACGAGCAACGACCGGTAGCCGGGGGAGGCGGAGGTCAGCCCTCCGACGGTGCGGTAGAGGAACTCGCCGACGGACCCCATGGCGTAGTGGTTGAACGAGTTCATCCCGGGGTCCTGGAACGAGCCGTCCGGGCGGATGCTGTCCCAGCGCTCCCAGATCGTCGTCGCGCCCTTGCCGAGGGTGTAGCCCCAGCCGGGGTAGTCCGGCTGCATCAGGATCTGGTACGCGACGTCCGCGCGGCCGTGCTCGGCCAGCGCCGGCAGCAGGTGCGACACCCCGACGAAGCCGACCGTCAGGTGGTTGTTCGCGGCGCGCACCCTGGCCACCAGTTTGTCCACAACGGACTGAACGCGGTTATGCGGCAGCAGCCCGAACGCCAGCGCGAGCGAGTAGCCCGTCTGCGTGTTGCCGGAGACGGTGCCGTCCGCGGCGACGAGCCGGTTCGTGAACGCGGCCGAGACCTGGTCGGCGAGCGTGCCGTAGCTCGTCGCCTCCGCCGTGCTGCCGATGGCCTGCGCCATCCGCGACACCAGGCGCGCGGACCACGCGAAGTGCGCCGTCGAGATGACGTTGCGCGGGGTGTCGTCCTGCACGTTGAGCCAGTCGCCGAACCCGCCGCGGTCGCGGATCAGCGAGGCGTCCGCCGTCGAACGCAGGTAGTCGACCCACCTCGTCATCGCGGTGAAGTGCTCCTCGACCACCCGCAGGTCTCCGTAGCGCTGCCAGAGGGTGTAGGGGACGATCACGCCCGCGTCACCCCACGCCGCCGTGCCCGCGCCCATGTTGCTGACGTCGGGCGCGACGTCCGTGAACGCGCCGTCGGGCCGTTGGGCGTCGACGAGGTCGTCGGTGTACTTGTCGAGGAACGCCGACACGTCCAGGTTGTGCGTCGCGGTCGGGGCGAACGACGCGATGTCGCCGGTCCAGCCCAGCCGTTCGTCGCGCTGGGGGCAGTCGGTGGGGACGTAGAGCATGTTCGAGCGTTGTCCCCACACGATGGCGTTCTGCAGCTTGTCGAGCATCGCGTCGGAGGTGTCGAACCCGCCGATCTCCGCGCCGGCCGTCCAGGCGGCCCTGCCGGTGATCGTGTCGAGCGTCGGCGTGCTCGGCAGCCCGGTCAGTTCGACGTAGCGGTAGCCGTGGACGGTGAACCTCGGTTCGAACGTCTCGGGCTGGCCCGTGCCCGCGAGCACGACCTGGTCGGTGACCTGTGCAGCCCGCAGGTTCGTGGTGTAGAGCGTGCCGTCGGGGTTGAGGACCTCCGCGTGGCGCATCGTGATCGTGGTGCCCGCGGGACCCTGCACGCGGAGCCGGTTCCAGCCGGAGAAGTTCTGGCCGAGGTCGAAGACCCACACGCCAGGCTTGGGCTGCGTCAGCGCGACCGGCCGCAGGTCCTTCTGCACCTTCGTGCCGGCGTCGACCTGTGCCACGAGGTTCGGCATCGCGCCCTGCCGCACCTGGGCGGTGCTCCAGCCGCTGTCGTCGAACCCGGCGGCGTCCCAGCCCGGTGTCGCGAGCCGGGCGTCGTGGTGCTCGCCGTGGTAGAGGTCGTCCGCGGTGACCGGGCTCGGCTTGTACTTCCAGGTGCCGTCCGTGGCAACGGTTTCCGTCGTGCCGTCCACATAGGACAGGATCAGCTGCGCCGAGTACCACGGCTGGGTGCCGTAGAACCTGTTGCCGCCGATGCCGAGGCTGCCGGAGTACCAGCCGTTGCCGAGCCACGCGCCCAGTGCGTTGGTGCCCTGCCGGATCCGGCTGGTGACGTCGTGCACCTTGTACTGCACGCGTTTGGTGTAGTCCGTCCACGCCGGCGCCAGCACGTCGTCGCCGACCTTGGCGCCGTTCAGCTGGGTCTCGTGCAGGCCGAGCGCGGTGGTGACCAGCCGGGCGCTGCGCACTGCCTTGCTGACCGTGAAACCCTTGCGCAGCAACGGAGCCGGTTGCGGCACGGTGACTTGGTCACCCCACGGCGCCCCTCCGATGCCGGCCAGCGCCATCGCCTGAGGCCACGCGCTGTCGTCGAAGCCCGGCTGCTCCCACCCGGCCGGGGACTGGGTGGACGCCTTCCAGGTCCCGTCGGTCCGCGTCACGACGTCCCCGGCCGTCAGCCTCGCCACGAGACCGGCGGGGGAGTCCGAGGTGTTGGCGCTCGCCACGGCGATGGTGTTGGTGCCGGCCCGCAGCCTGCCGGAGAGGTCGATCGTGCCCGCCCGCTTCCAGGAGTCCGCGACCTGCGGGCTGGCGTAGACCTGCACGCCGTTGACCCACACGGTGGCCGTGTCGTCGGCGGTGACCGCGAGCGTCGCGGCGGCCGGGACGGAGGGCAGCGTGAAGGACTTGCGGAAGTACCTGGTCGCCGCCGGAACGCCGCCGGCAGGGGAGCCTTCCGGGTACCAGATCCAGGTCGCGCCCTCCAGGCCCTGGCCCGCGGGACCCCCGATGAACGCCCCGCGCCACTCCGAGGAGACGTTGTAGAGCCCCGTCTCGAACGACGAGACCGCGCTCCACGCGCCACCCCGTCCCAGCGTGTCCCACACGCGCACCCGCCAGTGGTAGGCGGTCAGCGAGGTCAGCGCCCGCCCGCCGTGGACGACGTCGACGGACTGCTCGTCGTGCACCCGCCCCGAGTCCCAGATGTCCCCAGTCCCCGCGTCGGCCAGCGCCCGCGTGCTCGCGACGATCACCTGGTAGGAGCCCTGGCGCTGGGCGGGGGAGGAGGACGCCAGCGTCCAGCCGAACCTCGGCCGCTTCGCGTCCACGCCGAGCGGGGCCACGCGTCGTTCCGTCGTCGTCGAGGCGACGGTCAACGGCGACGCCTCGCCCGGATCGGCCGCCGTGACGCGGTCACCCCACGGCGCCATGCCGTACGAACCGAGGTCCGCGGCCTGGGGCCAGGCGCTGTCGGCCGCGCCGGGCCGTTCCCAGCCCTCGGCCGCGTTCCTGCCCGCCTTCCAGGACCCGTCGGTGATCAGGTCCGCGGCCGCGCCGGCCGTGACGATCCGCGCGCGGGCGACGAGCCCGGCCGGACCGGTGCTGCCGTTGCGCACCGCGATCGCCAGGGTGTTGGCGCCGGTGACGAGGGCGGAGCGCAGGTCGACGGTGACCGCGCGCTGCCACGAGTCGGTGGTGCGAGCGGATGCGGCGAGCGGTTCGCCGTTGAGCCACACGTCCACGGTGTCGTCACCGGCGACGACCAGCTTCGCGTCGCCGACCTGCCCGGCGGGCTGGGTGAAGGAGCGGCGGAAGTAGCGGGTCTCGGCAGGGGCGGAGGCCGCGGGACTTCCTTCCGGGTACCAGATCCAGTGCGCGCCGGAGAGGTCGGCGGGTGCCGCGGCGGCAGGGACCGCGACCACCACCGACGTGACTAAGAGTGTCGTTGTTACTACGCTGAGTATTCTCGTGCGAGCGTGCTGCAGGGATCGACTTCGCATCGCGTGTGCTCCTGGTCAGTGGAGGTCTGTCAGCGCCGGCGGTCGATTGAAACGTTTCAATTCAGTGCTCCACTGACAGTAGGACCGGGTCGGCAACCTCGTCAACGCACGCTCGTCATCCCCGCGCAACTTTCACACTCGCGGAGCCGTGCCGGGAGCGGGGAGGGCCCCTCGCAGCCGAAGGGGCCCTCCCCGCTCCTGCCGGTCAGCGGTGCGCGACGGCGAAGTCGTCGAACGCGGCACCGGTGTTGAAGACGCGGACCCCGTTGGCACCGCTGGTGAAGCTCGTGTCGATGACGGAGATCTTCGGCGTGGTCAGGTCGCCGACGTACACCTTGATCGACGAGCCGACGGCCTCGACCCGCAGGTGGTGCCTGACGTTCGGCCGCACGGTCACCGGTGCCGACGCGAGCTGCGTCCAGTTGTTGTCGGCCTTGCCGAGCACGACGCGTCCGTTGCCGGTGATGCCGGCGTAGTAGCCGCGGTATGCGTCCGTGCCGGTGGTGGCCTGCGTGGCGCGGAACACGACCCCGCTGTCGCCGTTCGCCGACCTGGGCGTGATGTCGGCGTCCTGCACGAAGTCGGTGAAGTTCGTGTCCAGCAACGACTTCCCGCCGTACGACGCGCCGGTCTCGTACCGTCCGCCGCTCGCCGTCCAGGTGCCGCCGTGCGTGGTCCAGCCGATGGCGTTGTTGTCGTCGAAGTTGTCCTCGACCCGCATGGTGACGGGCTGGATCGTGCCGTCGGCGTTGAAGGTCATGCGGTCGTAGGCGAGCTGCCGGTCGTTGGCGCCGGAGCGGCTCAGCGGACGGCGGTGGTAGGCGATGTACCAGATGTCGGTGCCGGGCACGTTGATCACGGAGTTGTGGCCGGAACCCCTTGCCACGGCGGAATCCTGGGTGAGCACGCGGCCGAGTTCGGTGAACGGGCCGGTGGGCGAGTCGGAGATCGCGTACGCCACGGCGTAGTTCGGGCCGGTCCAGCCGTCCTCGGACCACATGAAGTAGTACTTGCCGCCGCGCTTGAACATCTGCGAGCCCTCGGTGAAGATGGCCTGACTATCCGAGCGGAGCGCGGCCGTGGACAAGAAGGCACCTGCGGGTAACCCCTCCCGCCCCAACCCGTTGCCGGGCTGCCCGATGGCCGCGGCGTTCGCCGCGATCGGCGGCAAGTGGAAGCTGACCGTCCTGTACTGGCTCGCCCACGGCGAGTCGCACTTCGCCGGTCTGCGCCGCCGGTGCACGCCGATCACGCCCAAGGTGCTGGCCGAGCAGCTGCGCGAGCTCGAAGCCGACGGACTCGTCGACCGCGTGGAGACCGGGCCGGTGCCCGCGCCGGTCATCTACCGGCTCACGCCTTACGGGACAACGGTTCTGCCCGTCGTCGAAGGCGTGCGCGTGTGGGGTGAGACCCACCTCGTGCGCACGAGCGGAGGGACTCCGCTGACGGACGCGATGGGCTGCGCCACCACGACTCCATCCACGGTGGACGGATGACCCATCGGGTTCTCCGTTGCTCCACCCGTGTTCTGCCGGTCACGAATCGGGTGGCGCCGGCGACTCATCCGCAGAGGCAGCGACTTCGGGTGGAGGACCGCGATGGTGGGCGTTCTGATCGGGCACGGCTCGTTCGTCGGTGCGGAGAGCGTGGTGGTGCCGAAAGGGCTGACACTGCACTTCTACGCCGACGAGGGCACGTCGCTGGCGATGGTGAACGTGCTGGAACTGATCAAGGAGAAGCACGACAGGATCCCGATGCAGGTCGTGATCGCGGGGATGTCGGTGCCCAACTACCAGTACGAGCCCCTCAAGGAGCACGAACGGCGCGCGATCACCGCGCTGTACGGGTATGCCGCGCCGGCGATCGTCGTCGGGTCCCGGGAGACGCCGGACGTCCTGAGGTTGTGCTCGAACGTCCCCGGCTGCCCGAAGGACGGGCCGCACACCTGCGACGGCGTGTTCGGCCGGGCCGAGAAGGCGCGGTGGAAGTACCTGCTGGTCTTCTCCTGCCGCGTCGACACGACCAGGAACCTGCCGCCGACGCTCGACCTGATGGCGAGGCACGACAAGCGGGACCGGTCGGTGCACCAGGCGCTGGTCGACTGGGCGCAGGCGTTCGTCGGGCAGGGCGCGGCGAAGCAGGACGAGACGTGGAAGGCGTTGCCCGCGAACGAACGGCTCCGGCTCGTCGCTTCGGACGAGGAGCTGCGCGAGTGGGACGACTGCCGCGCCGTGCGGGAGACGATCAAGGCGGCCGCGGACCCGGTGAAGGCCGCCGCCGTCGCCTCGGACCTGACCAAGCTGCGGCTGATGCGGGACTACCCGGAGCACCGGGCCGCGGTCAGGGCGACGCTGCGCCCCGACCCGTCCGACGCGAAGAGGATCGCGGAGTTCCTGCCCAGGTCGTTCGACGACAAGGTCGACGTGTGGGAGGACCTGACGGTGCGGGAGAAGGCGCGGTGGATGGCCGACCCCGGCGTCACGTACTGGGCCGCCGGGTTCAACGCCTGCGACCTGTTCCGCTACGGCCTGCGGGGTGACCCGCTGCTGGGGCTGCTGCGCGGGCTCGAACCGCAGGCACTCGCGGTCGCGCTGTCCGAGGCGAGGCTGAGCCACCACCTCGCCGACAACTCCCTCCGGGTCTAGCGGCTGCCGGCTCTGGACCTACCTGCGCGGCAACAGGATCGCGGACGGCCGTTCGGCGTCGTGGAAGATCTCGATCTTCGTGGCGAGCGGCCGCGTCGCGGTCTGCACCGGGCCGCCGTCGCCGAGGTTGCGGGCGAACCGCGGGTGCGCCCCGGCCGACACCTGCACCCGGATCCGGTGCCCGCGCCGGAACACGTGCGCGGTCGGTGACAGGTCGACCGTGACCTTCGTGATCCCGTCCGGCCGCACCTTCACCAGGTCGTCGCAGATGTTGACGGACCTGCCGCGTCCGTCCACATCGCACAGACGCACGAACAGGTCGCAGGACGGGCGGTCCGCGCGGAGCCACACCTCGGCGGTGACCTCGCCGATCACCTCGACGTCGGCGTCCAGCACCTCCGAGGTGAAGACGAGCACGTCAGCGCGTGCCTCCAGCTTGCGGTTGTCCACCGGCCCGGCGCCCCGGCTCTCCAGCTTCGGCCCGCCCAGTGACGGTGTCGGGCGGGCGGGGTCGTAGGTGAACGACGTCGGTGCCGCGCCGGCGACCGGGGCGGACCGGAGTTCGCCGGGTGCGAGGTGCCAGCGCTGCGGGGTGTAGCCGGCGGGCGGCCACTGGTCGAAGTCACGCCATTCGTCCACGCCCATCACGAAAAGACGCACCGGCGGCTTGCGCGGGGGTTCGACCCCTCTGGCGTGGGCGGCGGCCCAGCCGACCGTGTCGCCGAGCACCGCGGCCATGCCACCGGTGTGCGCGTGCCACCACGGTCCGACCGTCAGGTGCGCGTCGCGGCCGGCGGCCCTGAGCACCTGGAAGTCGCGGAGCTGGTCGGCGAGGAAGATGTCGTACCAGCCCGCGATCGAGCTGACGGGGATCGTGACGTCGCCGACCGCGGGGGAGTGGTCCTCGTGCTGCCAGTACGGGTCGTTCTGGTCGTGGTGCAGGCATTCCTGGTAGAACGGCCACTGGTGGCCCAGCGCGGCGGTGTCGGCGTCGACCAGTGGGAGCGTGTTCATGGCGTTCTCGACGCGCTTGCGGCCGATGCCCAGCAGCGCCCGCCAGATGCCGCCCGGACGTTCCTGGGTCGCCGTGCTCACCGACCAGCCGAGCAGCGTCTCCAGTTCGGGGCGCCCTGGCCGCAGGAACGCCAGCGCCAGCCGGGCCGACGTCACGTGCGGCACCATCGCCTTGACCTGCGGCGGTGCCTGCGCCGCGATGGCCCACTGGGTGTAGCCGAGGTAGCTGCTGCCGGTCAGCAGCACGTCGTTGCCCCACGGCTGGTCAGCGAGCCACCGCAGCACGGACAGGCCGTCCTCGCGTTCGTGCCGCATCGCGCGGAAGTCGCCGTCCGAGCCGAACGTGCCGCGGCAGCTGACGGTCAGCACGTGCAGCCCGCGTTCCGCGAGCGCGCGCCCGTACAACCAGTCCAACGGCCCGCTGCGCCCGTACGGCGTGCGCACCACTGCCGTCGGCGCGTCGCGCGACGTGCTCTCGTCCGGTGCCCAGTGATTCGCCATGAGGGTCTGGCCGTCGTGGGTGGGGATCCGCAGATCCCGTTCCACGGTGACGTTGCGCGAGATGGCCGGCGGGAGCTTCAGCAGCCGCTGCGCCAGCAGGCCGGCCGTCCTGCCCGCGAGGTCGAACCGAGGTCGTGTGCCCACGGTGATCTTTCCTATCAGGACCGGGACCGGACGTCCGGGAGGACGCGCGTCATCCGGTCCGATCAGTCGGCGCGTCTCGGCACCTCGGCCCGGACCGGGGCGGCCCGGCCGGGCACCTCGTCGCGCAGGTCGCCGCTGTAGCGCAGGCGCTGGCTCACGTGACGGCGCGGGTGCGGCAGCAGCTCCTGGGCCACCGGTGGTCTCAGGTACGAACGCAGCTGCTGGGTCGGCTTCTCGACCAGTCGCCACGACAGCAGCCCCGCGAGGTACGCCGTCGGCACCGCCAGGGCCATCAGCAGCCACGGGTCACGCACCCCGGCCAGCACGTACAGCTGCTGCACCGGCATGCCCCAGATGTACATGCCGTAGCTGCCGTAGACCCACTCGTCGTACCCGGCGAGCCTGCGCGGCCAGTGGTGGGCCCAGGTCACCGCGCCGTAGCCGGCGGCCAGCGGCAGCACGAACCGCGCGGCGGGTTCCAGCGGCGGGGTGAAGTTGGCGATCAGGTACAGCGCGCACAGGCCGTACGCGACCAGCGGCCGGAACCGGATCCGGTCCCGGTAGGAGAAGAAGATCATGCCGAGCACGAACGGCACCATGTACGCGACCAGCGGCGCCAGCGGCAGGCTGAGCACGCCGCCGAAGACCCCGTTGTACCCGACGCGCGCCTGCCCGAACCCGTCCAGCACGACGAACACCGCCAGCACCGCGAAGAGCGCGATCCGGCCTCTGCCCAGCACGCCGGCGAGCCCGGCGGCCAGCACGATCAGGTAGCCGGTGGTCTCCATGGGCAACGTCCAGATGGAACCGTTGACCGACCAGGGGTACGGGTTGTCCACGAACACACCGGGAAGGTTGTGCTGCAACGTGTACAGGCCCGCGTTGTTGACGATGTAGCCCCATGTCCCGTGGTTGCCCCAGTACTCGGCCGGGCTCAGCACCGTCACCAGCGGCCCGATCACGAACGTGGTGATCATCACGACCACGAGCAGGGGAGGCCAGATCCGCAGCGCCCGCTTGAGCAGGTAGCGCCACCACGAGGCGTCGCGGTGCCAGCTGTCCGCGATCTGGTACCCGCTCATGGCGAAGAAGGCCATGAGCGCGAAGTAGCCGGGCGAGAGGTTCCACCGCTCGGGGAACATGCCGATCTCGGCCGGGCGGACCAGCGGGAAGCTGTGCTCGACGACCACCATGGCCGCCCCGATCAGACGCAGCCAGGCAAAACCCGTCTCGATCTTCGCATAGCGCTTCCCCTCGCCGAGCGAGCCGGTGGCCCGCCTCAACACCCTGCGCACGGAACTTGCCCGACCGGTGCCATAGACCTTGCAGACTATCGCGACAGGCGAACGGTTCAGCGCGGGCTGGGCCTTTCGTTTGAACCGACTGTTGTGTCAAGGCCCCGGACTCGGCCCGGGGCCTTGACGCGCGCTCAGCCGCCGTTCAGCGGGGAGACGTTGAAGGAGTAGTACGCCTTCGTCGACTCCGACCGGTTGCCCGGCTCCGGCGGGAAGATCGCGTCGATGAACAGCCCGCCGCCGCAGTCGGGTTCGGAGAACATGTTCAGCACCGAGTTCCCGGTCCTGTTGGCGAGGTAGGTGGCCTTCTCGCCGAGCAGGCCGTGCACGTTGTAGCACTGACGCGGTTTGAGGTCGTGGATGGTCACGGGCACCGGCAGGCTCGGCGCGGACCACACCGCGCGGTCGCCGGGCGGGCACTCGGCCGCGGCCACGCCGGAGGTGGCGAGCACGAGTGCGATGGACGCGCCGAACACGCCGGCGCCGGACACGATCTTCATCAGCGAATCTCCCCACAGTTCAGCCGATCTCCGTTCCGATGCTGCCAGAACGGCTGTCGCGGGGTGGGCGAAACCAGCGGAGCGCCCGTGTCCGCCTCCACGCCGGATGACCTGCCGGGCAGTCCTGCGCGACGACCGGGCGGTCCTCGGGCCGTGACGCGGAGTTCCGGTGCCGCAGCAGGTCTGATGGGCCCATGATCTGCTGGGACCGCTGCGGTGACGTCGTCGTCGGAGTGTTCGACGAGTACGAGATCGTCGTGCTGCGCAGCTACGCGGAATCCTTGCTGCGGCTGCTGGAGCACCGCGCGCGTGCCTACTCGCCCGCCGGGCCGGACACCGCGCTCACCGACCCGCGGCTGCTCGCGATCCTGCGCGACCGGCTCGGGCCCGGCGAGCCGGAGTGGACGCTCGCGTGGCACGAGACGAGCTGCCTCGGGTTCGTGGCCGAGACGCTCAGGGCCGTGCTGGAGACCCTGCCCGAACGCGGCGGCCACGTGCGGGTCGACTCGCGTGCCGGAGCCGAGTCCTGGTTGCGCGCCACGGAGATCTACCTCGTGGTGCTCACCGCGGTGGCGGACGAGGCGGGGCGGGTCGCGGGCAGGGACGCGGAGCCGACGGTCGAGTGGCTCGCCGGGATCGTGGGAGGGCTCACCGCTCTGCTCGCGACGGAGGCGAGGCCTGCGGCACGCGGATGAACTGTGGCCGTGCCGTCCGGCGGGGCGGCCCGTCAGTCCGGCAGCAGCGCGAGCTCCGCCTCCGCGCGGTCCCGTTCGTGCCGCCACTGCGGGCCTCGCAGCAGGTCGCGTGCGAACAGCAGGCACGTGCGCGCGTGCTCGACCTCGCCCGCGTGCCGGCGCGCGATGCCTTCGTGCAGTGCCAGTTCCGCCTCACCGCCGTACCCGGCCTGCTTGGCGATCGTGAGCATCCGCGCCTCGTGCAGCAGCGACGCTGCCTCCTGCCAGCGTCCCACGCCGGACAGGCACGTGCCGACGTGGACGAGCGCCAGCATTCGCACCTGCCGCGCGGTCGCCTCGTTCGTCCGGCCCGCCGCGGCCTCGGCCTGCGCGAGCAGCTCCTGGTGAATGGCGAGCGCCTCGTCGAAGTCGCCCAGGATCTCGAGCACCGTGCCGAGCGCGAGCGACATCCAGAACCGGACGCCGTGGAAGTCGTACCGCTCGGCCATCTCGACGGCACACCGGGCGTGCGGGAGCCCGTCCTGCGGCGCGCCCGCCACCGCGAGCCCGAGCGCGACGCTGGAACTGACGATCGTCGCGCCCCGGTGGTGACCGATCTCGTCGGCGAGGGCGAGTGCCTCCTGCAGCCTCGCGAGGGCGCCGGGAACGTCCGAGCGGCCCCACAGCTGCGCGGACCCGAGCCGGTTCAGCAGATCGGCCTCGGCGGCCCGGTCGCCCAGTGCCCGCGCGGCTTCCAGGCCCAGCCCGAACACCTCGTCCCAGTCGTACCTCGCCTCGCGGCCGAGCGCGTACCAGTGCATCGCCCAGGCGAAGTCGCGGACCTGCTCGTGCCGGCCCAGTGCGGCGGCCTCGCGCTGGGCGGCCTGCCAGTTGCCCGTCTCGCGGTCGAGCCACTCGGTCGCCTCCGCCGACGACACGAACGGCTGACCGGGCGCCGCGTCGCACACCTCGGGATCGAGCGCCTCCGCGGCCTGCGTGGCGCGGGCCAGCAGGTGGGCGTGCAGGTTCGCGCGCAGGCGCTCGCGGTCCGGGTCGTCGGCGAGGCACTCGTCGGCGAAGAGCCGGATCAGGTCGTGGAACTGCAGCCGCCGCGGCCCGGAGGTCACGGTCAGCAGTGAGGCCTGCACCAGTTCGTGCAGCGGCGGGCCGATCTCCATCGCGGGCACGTCCGCGGCCACGGACGCGAGGGTGTCGTCGAAGTCCGCGCCGGGGATCAGGGCGAGCCGCCGGAACACCTGCTGCGCCAACGGGGTCAGCTTCCGCAGCGAGACCTCGAACGCCGAGCGCAGGTGCAGGTCGCCCGCGGACAACGAGTTCAGCCGCACGCGTTCGTCGCGCAGCTGCCGGACGAGGTACGTCAGCGACGACCTCCTGGTGGCGAGCCGGTTGCCGATGATCCGGACGGCGAGCGGCAGGTTCCCGCACAACGACACGATCTCCGCGGCCGCCGCCTCGTCGGCGCGCACGACGCCCGCGCCGGCGATGGACTCCAGCAGCTCGACCGCCCGCGCCCGCGGCAGGACGTCCAGGGTGAGCCGCCGCGCGTGGTCGAGCCCGGCCAGCGCGCCGCGGCACGTCACGATCGTCAGGCCGTGCTCCGCCTTGGCGAGCAGCGGGCGGACCTGGTTCTCGTCGGCGGCGTTGTCGAGCACCACCAGCATCCGCCTGTCCCGCAACAGGGTCCGGAACAGCGACGCGCGCTCGGCGAGCGAGGAGGGCAGCCGGCCGCCGGACACGCCCAGCGCGGTCAGCATCCGTTCCAGGGCGACGGTGGCCGCCACCGGTTGCTGGTCGACCCCGCGCAGGTCGAGCGCCAGGCAGCCGTCCGGGAAGCGGGCGGCGAGCCGGGTGGACGACTCCGCCGCGAGCGAGGTCTTGCCGACGCCGGGAGGGCCGACGACCACGACCACGCCGCCGGTCTCCGCCTCCTGCTCCAGCCGGGCGAGCTCGTCCTCCCGCCCGACGAGCCTCGGCACGGCGGGCAGGGCGTAGAGCACCGTCCTGCTGGTCGACCGGCGCCTGCCCTCCTTGGCCAGCAACAGGAACGACTCGCGTTCGTCACCGGCGAGACCCAGCCCGGCCGCCAGCAGCTCGGCCGAGCGCTCCTGCGGTGCGGAGGCCCTGCCGCGTTCCAGGTCCCGCAGCGCGCGCACGCTCATGCCGGACACGCGGGCCAGTTCGGCCTGCGAGAGCTTCGCGGCGGTGCGGTACCGGAGCAGGCTCTGGCCGAAGGAGGGCAGCGGGGGCGGATCGGCGGCGGTCACACGCGGCATTCAACCGGGGGCGGGCCGCAAGTCAAAGTCGGCACGGCCCAGTCCCGGGCACTTCCTCCGGTGGTTCTGCCGGTGGGGTTCCGGTCGACGCGCACCACCGCGCGGGCAGATCGTCCACTTCGGACTTCGGTGCTCAGATCAGGTCGTGTCGCAACGCGTAGGCCACGGCGTGCGCGCGGTTGCGGAGGTTGAGCCTGCTCAACATGCTGTGCAGCACGTTCTTCACGGTCCGCTCGGAGTAGATCATCCGCTCGGCGATCTCGCCGGTGTCCATGCCGTCCGCTATCAGCCGGATGATCTCGGTCTCGCGCACCGACAGGCCTCCGAGCGTCAGCTCTCTCGGGGCGAGTGTGTTCTCGTGCAGGTGCTTGAGCCCCTGCAGGACCTTGCCGAGCTGCGGGGCCGGCAGGTCGCCGCGGCCCTCGTGCGCGTCGGCGACCGCGCGCAGCAGCCGCAACCGGTTCGTGGCCTCGGCTCTGGGCACGAGCACTATCAGGCCGTGCTCGATCGCGGCCCACATGTCGGACGGGCGCAGGTCGTCCGCGATCAGCACGAGCCGCGCGGTCGTACCGGCGAACACGGCGTGCAGGTCGGTCTCGGGGACGGCGACGACCACCTCGGCGCCGCTGACGTCCTCGACGATCTCGAGGCCGGGGGCGGAGCGGAGCATCGCCAGCAGGCCCGCGGAGATCAGCGGGTCGGTCGCCTGGACCGACACGCGGATGCTCGTGCGGCGGGACCCGGCGACGGTGGCCGAGCGGTGCGGATCGCTCGGCCAGGCAATGTGCGAAGTCATGCGAATAGAAAAGCGGGTGGTGCTCCGCGGTGCCAGGAGAAGAGGGCGGCAGCTTTGGGAGAATGCAAAGCTGCCGGTCCTTTCCTGGCAATCATCTTTACCGAGTTCCGCTCACTTATGGCTGCTGAACTGGCAAGATGGGTGCCTGTCGGATCGTGTGGGCTGGCTGGGCGCGGCATCTTAGGAGCCGTGCAACAGGAAGAGAGATTGCTTAATAGTTCCTTAAGGACTTTGTCTCAAGAGCTCGCCGTGATTGTGGGGACGCCTTGTTCTCGGCCCGTTGGAACACCGAATCGTGACCGTCGGGGTGGAGGATCGCCGCGTTCCTTCGCGACCGGCGCGCGGGCCGTTAGCGTGGACCGGGCCAGCCTCGGCCCGCTGTGGGGAGTTGCCCAGATGACATCGACGTCCCCGCATCTCGGGAGTGACGCCGTCGTGCGGTTCGCCGGCAACGGGATCCGGGTCCTCACCGCGCTGCTCGACGTGTGGCAGGACGTCTCGGAGGTCCACGTCGCGGCGCTCGGCGGCGGTGGTGAGGCGGTGCTGCTCGCGGCCACCCGGGAGATGCGCACCAGGACGGGCGGGCGGGAGACCGTCGCGCGGATCGGCGGCGGCACGGCCCGCGCGGCGATCACCGGCGACGTGGACGTGCTGGTCACCTCGGCCGGGCACGCCGAGGTCCGCGGTGGCGCCACCACGTTCGCGCTCGCGCCCGACGCCGGGCGCACCGTGATCAGCGGGGTCGCCGGCCGGGCCGAGGTGGCCGCGACCGGGTTCGCCGTGTGGTGCGCCGAGTCCGGGTGGCGGATCACCGCGTCGGCGTCGCTGGTCGTGCTCGAACCGGTGGGCGGCGCCTGTCTCGTCTGGGACCGGCGCACCGGTCACCTCGAAGCCGCGGTGTGCCCGCACGTGACGCTGTCCACAAGGGACAGTTCGGTGCCGGGCCCGTGTGCCGCCTGCGGTGCCGGCGTCGACGCCCGGTGGGACGGTGCCGTGCTGGAGATCGACCTCGCGGGAACGCTCGTGCGGTGGGAGGACGGAGTGCTGACGGCCGGCTCGGCGGCGTTCGAGGTGACCGGCGAGGAGCATGTGCGCGTGCGCTGGGACGGCAAGGACCTCGTGCTGAAGGACGACCTCGCGCGGGCGGGCGCGGTGGACGAGGACTGGTTCGTGACGGCCGACGGCCGCGTGCTGACCGGCGGGAGTTCCGTGTCCGCGGCGAGGTCGCTCGACGGCACGCTGGAGGTGACCGTCACCTCGCTCGACGACGAGGGCACCGCGCTGGTGTGGGCGGACGGGGTGCGCGTCGAGGGCGGCGGCCTGCGCGTGGCGCTGGACGCCGAGGGGCGCATGGTGTGCACCACCGTGGCGCGCGCCGACCACTCCGTCACCGTGCCGGCCGATGGCGCCGTGACGATCGCGGTGGGCACGACGACCGTCGAACTGGGCAGGGCGGACGCGGCGCTCGGGGCTCGGTAGCGCTCGGCTCGGCCGGGCTTGACGGGACTCAGTAGCCGAAGTTCTGCGTCCACCAATGGCCGTCGGCGGTGCGCACCACGCCGACACCGACGACCCGGAACCGCGGGTCGAGGATGTTCGCGCGGTGGGGCCGGCTGCGCATCCACGCCTCCACGACCCGCACCGGCGTCTCCTGTCCGAACGCGACGTTCTCCCCGGCCGGGTGGGGAAAACCTTCCGCGGCCATGCGTTCGAACGGAGTGGGGCAGCGCGGCAACTGGTGTGCGAGCAAGCGATGGGCCGCCATGTCGGCGCAGTGCCGGCGCGACGAGCACCGCAGCCGGTCGTCCGTGCCGAGCGCGGGCAGGCCGCGGCGCGCGCGGGTGGCGTTGACCAGCGCGGTGACCCTGTCCTCGAACGTTCTGCGTTCCGGCTCTCTCATGTCCGCGTGCCAGTGCACCACGAGGACCTCCGCCGGTGCGCCGGCAGCGGGGTGAAGAGGCACCCTTCGTACACGTCCACCCTGTCTCCCGGCGGACTCTGTTGATCGGTGCCCGGCTCGTGGCTGTACTCCTCCTCATGCCGGGTCCGCGTTCAGAACAGCTCGATCACCTGATGTCGCGCTATCGCGAGCAGTTCGCCGAACTGCGGGAGACGCAGCGGCGGTTGCGGGAGATCTCCTGCACCGCGACGTCGTCCCGCCAGGTCGTCTCGGTGACGGTGGGCCACGGCGGTGTGGTGCGGGACGTCAAGTTCCCGAGCAGCGCCTACAAACGCCTGACCCCGGCGGAACTCTCCGCCGCCGTCGTCAAGACGATCACCGACGCCCAGCAGCAGGCGGCCCGCGAGGCCGCGGCCGTGGTCGCGCCGACCCTGCCCGAGGGAGTCGACGCGGAGCAGATGTTCACCGGCGACCTCGACCTGCAGCGGGTCCTGCGCGCCACCCAGCGCGAGCCGAGGAAGTGACGGCGTGGCAACGAAATCGACCAACGGCGGCGACGGCACCGGCGACCCGCAGGGCGGCGGCCTCCCGGCCGTGGAGTCCTATCCCGGCCTCACCGGCCACCTCGAGGTGGACACCGACGCGCAGTTCCGCGGCGCCGCCTTCCTCGAGGAGATCGCCGGCACGATCGTCGGCTTCGCCTCCTCCAACAACGGCATCGTCACCTACAAGCCGCTCATCGGCGACGCCGACGACACGTGGGAGAAGTTCGAGCCCGGCTACGTCGAGGGCGCGACCGCCTTCCAGGACTTCATCAACACCCTCGCCACCGCCGGCAAGACGCTCACCGAGAGCGTGCTGCTGTACGCGCAGGTCTGCGCCGGCACCGAGGACGCGGCGCAGCAGATCGGCTTCGGCGCCCTGCTGTTCAACAACAAGGGCGACGCGGGGGACGACGAGAAGCCGTTGCCCCGGCCGAAGCCGTACCTCGGTGGGCCGGATCCCGGTCCCCAGCCCGTGCGGGACGAGGAACAGCCGCGCATGTCGAGGGCGATGCTGGTGCGGACGACGCGCGACGCGGTGCCCGCGGAGCTGGGCTCCGAGCCGGGTGAGCTGGTGCGGGCGGAGCTGAACGCGCGGCCTGCGTCGCTGATGTCCGTGGTGACGTTGCCTGATCGGGAGCCCGGTGAGGTGCTGCCCGCCCGGCTGGGCTCGGAGCCGGGTGAGGTGGTGCCGGCGAAGCTGGGGACGCGGCTCGCGGCTCCGGTCCTCGCGACGACGTTGCCCGACGCGGAGCCCCGCGGGTTCGTGCCCGCGGAACTGGGCACCGAGCCCCTGGAACTGGGTCAGGTGCAGACCGGCACCCCCGCCAGCCGGGACCAGGGCCTCCCGGCGACGTTCGTCTCCGGCCAGGAACTGCCGTCGGTTCCCGGCGAGGTCGTCGTGGTCGAAGAACCGCGCCGGTCGTAACTCACCCACCACGGAAGGGCGTCGGGGACCGGTATGTCGGACGATGCGGTCGCGGGATCCTCGGATGGCATGGACATCCAGTTCGATCCGACGCTCGACTGGCTCTGGATCCTCGTGGTGGGCCAGAAAGCGCCGCGCGTCGACGTGGCCGCCGCCCGCGACCTCGCCGACACGTGGCGCGCGAACGGCGGCACGATCCAGGAGCTGATCTACTCCCTGGACACCGCCGCCGCGATGATCGAGTCCGCGATCGGCGGCGAGGTGGGCAGGGCGTTCCGCGGGAACGTCGACCAGCTCACCGTCCACGGCCCGGCACTGGCCGCGCTGGCCGAGAACCAGGCGGGCTCGCTGGAGAACCTCGCGCTCAACGTCGAGTCCGCGAACTACTCGATGATGCTGGAGATCGCGTTCTTCGCCGCGTCGATCATCTGGGCGCTGGCCAGCCCGTTCACCGCACCCCTGGTCCCGTCGTTCGTCACCGGCGCCCGCGTGGCGGTGAAGGAGATCCTCGACAAGCTGGGCGCGTGGGTGATGGTGCTGCGCCAGATCCTGGAGGAGGGCGCGAGCGAGATCGCCCAGGACGCGATGGTGCAGATCACGCAGTTCATCGAGGGCAACCGCAAGTCGTGGGACGAGATGAGCACCGTGATCAGCGGCATCGCGGGCATGGCCGCGGGCGGCCTCATCGCGGGAGCCCACCTGGCCGGCGCCAGGTACGCGCCGAAGTTCTCCGACACCGTCTTCTTCCACGGCATCACCGAGGGCCTGGCGGAAGGCATCGTGGGCCTGGGCGTGGCAGGCGCCACCGGCGGCGACCTGGGCGACGCCGGCCTGGGCGCGGCCGGCGGCACGTTCACCGGCGGCGTGGAGAAGGGGTTCGGCGACGTCAGCGACAAGATCGACCAGATCGTCAACGGGTCCGATGTGGACCTGCCGAACCTGGACGCCTTCGACCCGCCGGTGGTGCCGGGCCCGCCGAGAGGCGGGGACGGAGGATCGGGAGGCGAGGGTTCCGGGGGAGGGTTCGACGGCGGCGACGAGGGTGGGCTGGACGGCGGCGACGATGTCGGCGGGTTCGGCGGCGGTGACGATGTCGGCGGCGTCGGCGGCAGTGGTGACGGCGGGGACGTAGGTGGTGTCAGCGGCGGCGGTGACGTCGGCGGTGACTTCGGCGGTGTGGACGGTGAGACCGACGGAGGAGATCAGCCGCCAGGGCTGGACGGCGACCAGCCACCGGGCGTCGAGCAGCCGCCGGCGGTCGAGGGCGACGGGGTGCCGCCCGTCGGCGACGTGCCGCCGACGGTCGGGTCCACTGTGGACGGGCCCGGCGGACTCCACGGTCCTGGCGGACTCCACGGACCCGGCGGGGTCGCGGTGCCGGTCAAGTTGCCGGTGCAGAGCGGGCCGGTGGTCGGGCCCGGACCGCACGGACCTGGCGGAGGCGTGCTCGGCGACCGCCCGCCCGGCGGAGGCGAGGCCGGCGGCACGGTGCCGGTGGTCACCCCGCCCGCGCCGGTGGTCAGCCCACCGTTGGTGAACCCGCCACTGGCGGAGCTGAACCCACCGCTGGCAGAGCTGAACTCGCCGCCGGAGCAGCTGAGCCCGCCGGTCGCGGAAGTGAACTCGCCGCCGGCGGAGCTGAATTCACCACTGGCGGAGCTGAACCCTCCGGTCGCGGAGCTGAGTCCGCCGCCAGCACAGCTGAACCCTCCGGCCGCGGAGCTGAATCCCCCGCCTGCCCAGCTGAACCCTCCTACGGCGGAGCTGAACGTCCCGGTTTCCAACACTCCGGTCGGCGACGTGCCCGTGAGCCACCCGGCCGTGGACCAGCACCAGATCACCCCACCCACAGCGGACACCTCCGGCGGGCAGCTGCCGACACAACCTTCACCCGAGACGGCCCCTCCGCTCGCCGGACCGTCCGACCAGGTGCGGCCGGTGGGAGACCCGCCGGTGTCGAACGCACCCGTGTCGCATGCACCGGTGGCGAACGGGCCGGCGGTCAGCGAGCCTGTGGTGAGTGGTCCGGCGGTGAGTGGTCCGGTGGACGACCGGCCGACCTCGTCGGTGGTGGGGAACGAGCTGCCGCCCAACGGCTCCGCCACCCCCTCGGCCAACGGCTCCACCAACGGCCCAGCCAATCCTTCGCCGGCGGTGGGCTCCGCGCCGCCGCCCCGGCTCAACGCGGACGTCCCGGTCGGCACGGTGGCACCGCACCCGGTCGAAGCTCCCTCCTTCGAGCTGCCGACCACCACCCCGACCACCACCCCGACCAACACTCCGGTCAGCACTCCGTTCGCGAGCACGGACCCGTTCGCCAACCCCAGCACCGAATCCTCACCCGAGCACAAGGCCGAACCCGTCGGTCGCCTGCCGATCACCCACGAGACCTCCCCAGGCCCGGCCCTCGGCGACCCCGGCACCAACTCCAGCACCAGCCCTGGCGCCACCCCCAGCGGTGACCCGAACGCGGCACCCACCACCGAAACCGCCCAACCCACACCCCAACCCACCCCTCAGCCCGCCACGGCAACTGCCCAGAACACCCGGCCCGCCCCCCAGCCCTACCCCCGCGACGAACTCGCCGGCGCCCCCGCCCACCAACGCGGCCGCGTCCAGACCGCCCCCGGCTGGCCCGCCCCCGTGCGGTCCGCCTTCGAGGTCCGCCGTGCCCGCCAGGACCAGGACGACGTCGTCGAACTCACCGTCGTCGTCGACGTCGACCCCGGCGGCCACCACAGCCCCGAGGTGCGCGACCAGGTGGTGCAGGACGCGCAACGTGCCATCGACACCTTCTACAACGCGCCGGACCTGCGGCTGCGCAACGGTGAGCTGTTGCGGTTCCGGATCGTGCAGCGAGGCGACGGCGATCCGGTGCACCACACCGTCGAGCTCGGCGACCAGGACCAGGAGATCGACCAGCACCACTGGCGGCCGGGGCAACCCGACGCCGTCACCGCCCACGAGTTCGGGCACATGATCGGGCTGGTCGACGAGTACGGCAACCGTCCACAAGGGATCGTCGTCGACGGCACCCTCATGGGGCGCCACGACGACAAGATCGAGGTGCCGCAACGGTACGTGGACGTCCTCGCCCGCACCATCGGCATCGACGACACGGATCCGGCCAGTCGCGACGTGCCCCTGCACGAGAGTGCGGCCGTCACGCCAGAGCTGCCCGCGGGGACGCCCTCGCCGAAGGTCTACACCGGCGGTACGACGACGCAGGTCGTGCACGACGCGCTGCCCGGGTACCTGCGCCAGAGCCGGTCGCTGGGCGGCGCCAAGCAGAGGACGGCGCTGCGGGGCAACGGGGTCGACCTCCAGCGGCAGCTGGCGCAGCTCGCGCCGAACGTCAAGAAGTGGGAGGGGGTCACCGAGGCGGAGAACGTCCTGAAGGTGTCCGTCGGCGACACGCTGAAGGACGGCGGCGCGCGCATCACGCTCAAGGGCGACGGTAAGTTCTACGAGCTGCAGGTGAAGTCCACGTTCGACTGGGCCAACGTCACCGTCGAGCACGACGGCGACTACGAGCTGAGCCTCAAAGCGAAGGACAAGCGCACCACCGAGGAGACGAACGGCCTGTCGCGCACCGGTGACATCGCGCCCGCCGTCCAGGCCACCGCGCTGCCCGGCCTGGTGGTGCAGGTGATCCCGCGCGTCCCGCTGACCGCCGCCGCGCAGCTGGGCGGTGGCCGCAAACGCGAGCTCGCCGGGTCGTTCGGGGTGGAGTTCGACCACCCGATCGAGGTCGACGTGCCGGTCACGGTGGACTTCACGCTCCTGACGCGGGACGGCACCACGACCACGCACTCCGACGACGCCGCCGTCGGGCTCTCACTGGTGAAGTACTCCGCCACGCCGCACACCGCGCCCAGCGCCCTCGACGAGGTGAACGACGTCGAAAAGGACATCCGCGAGAACAGGATCACCACCACCCGCGACACCGCGCTGACCGCCCGCTCCGTCACGCCGCTGCAGGCGCCCCCGCCGAGGAAGGCCGCGGTCGAGGCGATCACGGTGAACCGCGGCACGTCGACGCCCGCCACGGCCACGACGCCCGCCTGGAACCCGCCGCCACCGTTCGCCGACCAGGTCGTCAGCCTGCTGGAGTCCAAGTACGGCAAGGAGATCGCGGTCGGCACCAACGGCAGGAGCGTGATCAACGAGTTCGTCGGCGAGAGCAACATCCAGAAGAACCTCCCGCGGATGACGGTGCTGCCCGGCGCGGACCCCGAGGCCGGCTGGATCACCTCCGACCCGATCTTCCGGGGACGCGGGCGCGGCGGCGTCGACCTGTTCCCCAAGTCCACCAAGATCCAGATGCGTGCGGTCGCCCGCTGGGTGCAGGTCATCGACACCACCCAGACCAGGAAGTTCACCGCGAAGCAGCACCGCCACCACGAGCACTCGGGCGAGTCGTCGGTGTCGCACGGCGCGGGGCTCGCCGGGTTCGTCGGCGGTGGCGCGGACGTCGCCCCCGGCGTGCTGGTCGCGGGCGGCCTCACCGCGAACGTCTCGTCCGACGCGACGGCGACCTCCGGGCTCACGAAGTCCACGGCCGTCAAGGAAGGCCTGGAGGTCAAGGGCAAGGTCGTGCGCTACGAACTGGTCCACGACATCGAGGTGCGCCGGCTCGGAGCGGCGGACCCGGCGGGACCGACCGGCCGCACCCGGCTGCAGGGCCACGTCGGCGCCACCCTCTGGACGTCCGAACGCGAGGCCGTGAAGGCGGGACTCGTGCCCGCCACCGCACCGCCCACCGGCCCGGCGCGGACGAAGCAGGGACCGCCCGAGTTCGAGAGCGGCCAGGCGTTGCTGGGGTCGCTGGAGGACCTGGACAACCGCGAGATCGTCGACCTCACCTTCACCAGGATGCTGTCCAGGCAACCGCTGCGCGAGGGCCGCTACCTCGACCGCAAGAAGTTCGCGCAGCACCTGAAAGACCGCCAGGACAACAAGAAGAGGTTCGTCCAGCGCTTCACCAGCCCCGACATCGACAAGGGCAAGCTGACCGGCAAGGTCGCCGAGGCGCTCGCCACGGGCGCGAAGCTCTCGGACTCGTTGTCGGAGCAGGAGCTCGCGCTGCTGGTCGACCAGCTCACCGGGCCCGGCCTCGCCGTCCCGCTCAAGCAGACGGGCTGGCTGCACGACCGCGACGTGACCATCGTGCTCAAGGCGACCATGGGCAACCTCGCAGAAGGACCGCTCCTCACCGCCGACGAGGCCGCCGGGCTGTACAAGAGCAACGACGTCATGCGCGTCGAGGACAAGCGCAAGCGGGAGACGGAGGCCGGGGGAGGGCCGCAGGGACGCGTGCTCGCCCCGCTCGGCCAGGGAACGCCGAGCACCACCCCGTTCGGCGTGCTGCTGGTCGGGGTGCGCGGCGCGCGGGCGTGGGCGTCGGAGAGCGGCCAGACCATCGAGGGCAAGCGCGCCGTCACCCGCCGCCGCGGCGACACCATCGACGACGCCGGCGAACTGGGCGAGCGCAGGATGCGCCAGTTCACCGCGCAGCTCACCATCTCCGGCGACGTCACCTACCGCGAACGACACAACCGCAAGGCGCGCAAGGTCAGCTTCGGCCGGCCCGGCCGGCACGCGCCGGCCACCGAGACGATCACCGCCCCGGCACCGATCACGCTGGACGCGCGCATGCTCGTGCCGGAGGTGTTCCTCGCCGACGTCGATCCCACCGCCACCCCCGCCGCGCCTCCCGCCCCGCCCCCGGCACGGCCGGTCGCCGGGCCCGTCCCGAAACCGCACGCGCTGCCGCCCGCCACCTCGCGCCGGTTCGACGACATCGAGGTCGTGTCGTTCACCGGAGCCAAGACGGTGCAGCAGTCCGCGGAGGACGTGCTGAGCACCGCGTCCGGCCAGGACCCGATCGTCCGGTCGCGCAACGAGGCCATCGGGCAGGCGATCAACGCGCGGTTGTCCCCTGACGCGCTGAAGAGCGATCCCCGCCTGTTCAACCGCGCCACCGTCATCGACTCGGGCGAGCTGCAGTACGAGCGCCGCGCCGAGGACCTGGTCGCGTCGCTGGGCGTGTCGTTCAAGCCGAAGCTGTCGGCACGCCAGGTGACCGCCGAGGAGTTCCAGGAACAGGTCCACGCGCTGGAGGGCTCGACGAAGTCCGTCGGCAGCGGCGGCACCACCGACCAAATTCGGGCCTACGTCGTGGCCGTGCCGGTGCTGACCCAGCGCCACTACACCCCGGCGGCGGGCGGGGTGAACGAGGTCGGCGCGCGCGGCATCTTCGTCGTCGTCGCGTCGCCGTACGCCGCCTCGCGGACCAGGACGACGGAGGACCACCTGGAGAGCGGTGAGGCGTTCTCGGTCGGCACGCCACCCCAGCGGATGATCCTCGCGCGGCTCGACGTGGAGGCCATCGTCGTCGCCGAGGCCCAGCACAAGGGCAACCTCAGCTTCGGCCTCGCCTCACCCGATCCCAGCACGACGAGCGGCGAGGTGCGGGACCTGCCGGAGTCGATGCTGGTCTGGCTCACCGAGGACCAGTACGCCGAACTCAGCACCGGCACGGCGCCCGCACACCCCGCACCGCCCGCCGCGCGGACGATCGCCCCGCCCGTCACGCTGACGCCGAACGCGTCGGCCAGGCCGTCGGTCGGGCTCGGTGGCATCGTCGACCCGATCGACCTCACCGGCACGATCGACGCGCTGCGCGTGAAGATCGCCGGCAACACCGCGCTCGGCGGCACCCCGGCGGAGCGGCAGGCACTCGCGGACCGGTTGCTGCCGGACAGCACGCTGGATCCGCGCAACCCCAACATCGCCAAGGTCAAGGAGCTGCTCTCCGAACCGAACCGGATGCTCAACAGCCTCGTCAACGGCGGCACCACCACGACGTTGCGGCTCGAGGACCGGCTGAGCGGCCGCACCTACGAGCTGACCGTGGACGCGACCTTCCGGGCGGCACCCGGTCCCGGCGTGGTGCGGATCGTCAAGGACTTCAAGGCGTCCGTGACCGCGAAGCTCGGCACGGAGAAGACCCGCACGCGGGTGAGGTCGCTGCTCACGCTCATCGCGTCGGCCCGCCCGGCGATGTCGATCCGCGAGCAGGCCGGGGCCGCCACCGAGGACGGCCGGGCGCAGGGCCAGGTCGGCGGCGGCTTGGGCGTGGAGCACATCTCGGGTCTGCGCACGGACGCGAAAGCGGTGCAGGACAAGGGGGAGTACGCGCACTCCGCGAAGTCCCGAGGCCCGGCCGCCGTCCACCACGGGCAGCTCGACGTGACGGTGAAGATCCGGCGGCACGGCACCGTACTGGCCGACGTCACGCAGACCGAGGACGTCGACCTCACCCGGATCGCCGAGGAGTCGTTGCCGCGGCCCAAGGGGAGCAGGCTCGGCGAGGGCGGCGCGCAGCACCGGCCGAAGATCCTCGCGCCCGGCGACCGGGACCTCACCGGCTGGCGCACCACCCGGTCCGACGGCACACCGACGACGAAGCTGCCCGGCCTCGGCACCTACTGGACCGAGCACTACCTCGGCGACGTCGACGTCCTGCGGCACCACGCGAAGACCGTGCTGGAGCACTCGGGCGTCAAGATCACGCCTGAGGTGGAGCGGTCGCTGAAGGCGTCCATCACCCCGGCGAGCGTGCGCGCGGCGTTGCCCGCGGGCGCGTCCGGCACGTTCAAGCTGCCGTTGCCCAAGGGCCTCGACCGCGACCTGGAGATCCACATCCGGTTGCCGCAGAAGCCGCGGTTCGCGAGCACCAGTGCGAACGTCGAGGTGACCTCGAAGCGGTCGGAGACGCACGGGGAGAAGGAGACCCTCAAGACCGGCGGTGAGTTCGAGGTCATCGAGACCGCGCCGTTCGGCACCGGCGGCGAGTCCGCCCCGGCCCCGCAGGCCGCGCCCGGCGAGACCCCGCCGCCGCGCAACGCCTTCGCCGACAAGTCCGGCTCCGCGCAGCGTCAGTACACGAACTTCACCGGGCCGGACACCGAACAGGTCGAGGTCGAGGCGTCTGAGGAGACGTCGGTGCCCGACCCGGTGCTCGGGTCCGCGCACACCACGAAGGACGAGGTGACCCGCGCGCTGCTGCTCGACGCCGAGTTCCGCTTCGTCGTGCGGCGCACGAAGTCGATGTCGCGCCAGGAGGAGATCACCTACCAGGACGTGACCGTCACCGACGCGTACGTGCTGCGCATGTCGGACGTCGAGGCCGTCACGATGACGGGCTCGACCCTGCCGCCGAGCCTCCTCACCGCCACGACGGACCTGGCGGCGAAGGGGAAGGCGTGGGAGGACGCCGAGAAGGCCAAGCGGGGCGCCGACGCCCGCCTGGACAGGGCGAAACGCCCGCTCGTGCAGGCGGACCGGGACCTGGCCCGCGAACTGAAGACGCGCGACGGGCGCCTGGCCGACCGCAAGCAGCGCGAACGCAGCGCCTTCACGAACTACCGGCGCGCGAACTCACCGGCCGCCGGCCCCCTGGTGAACGAGATCCTCAAGGCGCGCAAGGACAAGAAGGCCGCCGCCACCCAGGTGGAGACACTGCGGTCGTTGTTCGCGGCGCGCGGAATCACCACGCTGGTCAAGGCCTACAACGAGGCGGTGGACCACGAGCAGGCGACCGCCGCGCAGCTCACCGCGGCCGAGAACGACTGGTGGACGGCCAAAGCACGCCACGACAGGGAAGTCGCGGCGCTGCAGCACCAGGAGGAGGTGGCGCTGGGCATCTCGGCGCCGTCGCTCGCGGTGCCGCCTCCGGTGCCAGCGCCAGTGCCTGTGCCGCAGGCGGGGCCGGGCATCCCCGCCCCGACGAGGCAGCCGCCGCCGGTGCCGGGATCCCAGTCGGCGCCGGCCATTCCCGAGCCCACGAGGCGGCCGCCGGATCCGCCGGCGTCGACGAGCTCGTCGCGTCCGGCACCCCAGGACTCCGGCTCGCACCCCGCACACCCCAGGACGCCGAACACCCGGCACGCCGAGGACGTCCTCGGCGACGAGTCGTGGCGTCACGACCCCTCGACCACCGCCGACTGGTTCGCCCCGGCCGGGCGACCGGACCCCGCCACGTGGGCGGACCGCCGCGAGGACGCGCACGTCCGCACCGTCGACGTGGTCGTGCACGACCTCCGCACCGACAGCACCCCGGCGAATCCCCAGTCCTACCTGGGACTCGTCAACTACGACCTGCGCCGCATCGAGACCAGCCCCGGTGACTTCGTGCAGGAGTACACGGTCAAGGTGCACCTGGACCCGTCGCCGAACGCCACCCCGGAATCGGTCGCACGGCTCAGGGAGAAAGCCCTCAACGGCGTCAACTCCTTGCTGAACAAGGGATACCGCCTGCCCAGCGGTGACCGCTTCCACCTGAACCTCGAGTTCACCAGCGACCCCGAGCAGGCGCACACCAGCATCGCGGTGGACCCCGGCAACCGGAACGCCGACCAGACGCACTGGCACCCGGACACCAGCCAGGAGGTGCTGGCGCACGAGGTCCTGCACTACCTCGGCGTTCCGGACGAGTACCGCGACACCACGCGCGTGTTCCAGCAGCACGGCCGGAACTCGGGCGTGCACGAGAACGACGGCGGCCTCATGGGCACGGGCGTCCACGGCACGGAGCCGGGGTTGCGGCCGCGCCACCTGTGGCTGGTCGAACGCACCGCCACCAGCCAGGTGATGGTCCCCGACACGAGGCTCGACGATCCCGGCACGACGGCCAGGACCGCCCCCGCCCACCGGCCGGATCCCGCCACCGCAGACCAGACCAGCCGTGCCCACCAGCCGCTTCCTGCCACTGCGGAGCAGAGCAGCCCCGCCCGCGAGTCGCTTCCCGCCAGTGCGGAGCAGAGCAGCCCCGCCCACCAGCCGAATCCCGCCGCCGAGCACCCCACCCGTTTCCACCAGCCGATTCCCGCTGCCGCCGAGCACGCCACCCCCGCCCACGACCCGCTTTCCGCCGCCGAGCACGCCACCCCAGCCCGCGAGTCGCTTCCTGCCGCCGAGCACGCCACCCCAGCCCGCGAGTCGCTTCCTGCCGCCGAGCACGCCACCCCAGCCCGCGAGTCGCTTCCTGCCGCCGAGCACGCCACCCCAGCCCGCGAGTCGCTTCCTGCCGCCGAGCACGCCACCCCAGCCCGCGAGTCGCTTCCTGCCGCCGAGCACCCCACCCCAGCCCACGAGCCGCTCCCTGCCACCGCGGAGCAGGCCACCCCAGCCAACCAGCCGAATCCCCAAGCCACCCCGCAGGACGGCGACCCCGAGGCGCCCGCCAGGCCCGCGCCCGGCGGGTTCCCCGGCGAGTTCTCCCAGAGCGGGCCCCTGCACCCGCACCCGCCCGCCGTGGACAAGGCCGGGCTGGTGGAGTCGGTGCTGCGCGCCGCGTCGTTCCAGCAGGTGCACCTCGCCCAGGCGAGCCCGCTGGTCGGCAGGAGCGCCGTGGAGTCCACTGTGGACCACATCGCCGCCGACGTCCGGAACCACCCCGGCCGGCACGCCTACCCCGAGCTGACCGCGCAGCGCCTCGCGGACTGGGTCGCGAGCCTGGTCGGCTCCGCGGCGCTGGCGAAGTACCACCCCGACCTCGCGCCGAGGCAGCACGGACTCAGCGCCGAGGACGAGGAACGGCTGTGGCGGGCGGCGCTCGCGAGCGACCTCGTGACCGGCTCGGCCAAGCGCTGGCAGATCGCCGACGCCGGGCTCACCGGCGAGGGCATGACCGAGGGCGATCTCGACGTCATCGACTACATCGCCCGGTTCACGGCCGAGCACGGCGTGGTGCCGTCCCCGGCCGACCTCGTGGCGCAGGGACTGCGGACGCCGTCGTGGCACGACTCCGTGGTGGGAGAACGGCTGCCCGGTGCGGTCGCGCAGGCCCTGGACCTGCGTCTCGCCGTCGACCACGACGGCGGGACGACCTACCACGGTGTGGCCGGCTCGCCGGACGTTCGGCTGCGGCTGCACGACGGCACGTTCAGCGCGCTCGGCGGACCGACGCCGCAGGAGCTGCGCGCGGGCTTCGGGGCCTGGCTGGAGGGCGCGTCCGTCGCCGAGGTCGAGCAGGTCGTCGAGGACCTGCGCTTCGGCGGGCGCGACGAGGCGCTGTACCACGAGGCCGAGCTGATCCTGCTGTTCAAGCAGGCTTCCGCGCACCGCGAGGGTCCGGAGGGGTTCAGGAGCGACCTGTTGGCGCAGTCGGCGGACCTGCACCGCCGGATCGAGGAGGCGATGCCCGAACCCACCTGGCGGCCCGCGGCGCTGCGGTCGAAGGAGGAGCTGGAGCAGGAGGCGGCTCGCCTGAAGCAGGTCGAGGCGCTCACCGCCGAGGTCTCCGAGGTGGACGGGAAGGTCGCGGCCCTGGAGGCCGAGGCCGAGCGACTGTGGCTGGTCCACACCCTCGACTCCTCGGTCGCGGGCAAAGGCGTGGACCGGTTCGACAAGGTCCCGCGGCAGAGGCTCCACGAGATCGAGGACCACCTGACTCGGCAGGTCGAGGCGGCACGGCGGGTGGGCTTCGATCCGGCGGTGCTGACCTCCCTGCTGCACCGGGTCAAGGACGAACCGGCCGTGCGCGACTGGCTGGCGGAGCTCTCGCTGACAGGTCTGGACGAGACGCAGACCCGGCTGGACAACGCGAGGGAGGGGTTGCAGGGCTACCGCGCGGGCAAGGACGCGAACGCCGGCGTCAAGGGTCTGGCCAAACGGATGTTCGGAGCCGGTGCCGACACCTCCGTCGACTTCGACGAGAAGATCCGCCAGGCCGAGGAGCTGGTGCGGAGCTTCGAGCGCATGGCGTCGCTCGCGGACGACCCGGACTACCGCGACCGGTTCGCCAGGTCCGCGGCCGTGCACGCGCGCATGCGGGACTCCCGGGTCGCCACGGACAAGGCGCTGCGAGCCGTGAACGCCCTGGTCGACACCGAGGTCAGCCGGCTGCGTCGGCAGCAGCGCGACGCGGCGCCGGAGAACCCGGGCGGCACGTCCAGCCGGCTCTCCGGACAGCAGCGGCTCGAAGCGTTCCGCTCCTCCCTGTACGGCAAGAACGCGGAGGAGCTCGCCGACATCAACCTGGAGAACCTGGCCGACCCGAACCGGGTTGCCGAGATCGCCCGGATGGTGCGGTACATGGACATCGCCGCCAAGGAGGGCGGTCTCGGGCAGCACGCGCAGGACCTCCTGCGGCAGATCGACGAGACGAGGCGGCAGGCGGGCGAGGTGAAGCGCGTGGCCGGTGCGCTGCCGGGCACGCTGACGAACCTGCTGATGAGCCGGGGCGAGGCCGACCGGCGGGCGCGGCTCGACGAGCTGCGCCACCACGAGCGCAAGCTCGCCGACGACCTGAAGAACCTGCAGGACGACCGCGCGGTCGTGCTGACGGTGTTCGCGCTGGCCGTGCACACCCAGCCGGACGAGAACGGCTGGGACCTGCTGACACCGCACGATCTCGAGCTCATCGAGGACCACGTCACCGACCTGTTCCGCGCCGCGCGGTTGGGAGAGGTCCCGACCCCGCAGCTCGACCTGCTCTACGACCGGGTCAGGCAGGAGCGCCTCCGCCACTCGCCCGGCCAGGACACGGCACAGCAGAACCCCGCCGACCCGAACCCCGCCGACCAGGATTCGAACGAACAGGCGCAGGCATCCCGGCGCCGGTCACGGCCGTTCATGCGGCGGTCCGCGGACCCGATCGCCGCCGGCATCTCGCCGCGGTCGTTCCACGCCTCGTTGTACGGTCTGGAGGTCACCGCCCTGCAGGAACTGCTCAAGGCCCACAGCGGTGACGAGGAGCGCACGGCCGCGATCCAGGAGATGATCGACATCGCCGCGGACGCGCGCACCGTCGAGATCTACGACAAGCGCACGGGGATCGCCGAGGAGAGGCTCAAGGCCCTGAAGGCCCGCGCCGGCAGGGATCCGGACGCGGACCAGTAGGTCCAGTGGTACCGCAAGCGGGTCGACCGGCTCACGGGCAACCGCGACGTGGCGTTGACCGTGTTCGCGTTGAAGCTGCCCGACGATCCGGCCCACCGGGGCTGGCGTGGGCTCGGCGACGAGGACCTGGCGGTCGTGCGGACGCACGTCGAACGGCAGATCGGCGCCGCGAAGGCGGTGGGTCAGCCGACCGGCCGGCTCCAGCACTTCCTGGACTTCACCGAACGGCTCCAGTGGCAGCGCGCCGTCCAGAGCACCTCCGGGCAGGCGACGAAGGTGCCCGCCTGGTACACGCGGAAGGCCGCCTTCAAGGCGCTGGGCGGCCCGGCGTCACCGGAGGCGATCGCGGGTCTGGAGGCGTGGCTGCAGGGCAAGTCCCTCGCCGAGGTCGGCGAGATCGTCACCGAACTGCACCGCACCCGTCCCTCCGAGGAACTGCACGACGCGGCCCGGCGCGTGCAGGCGTTCAAACTGGCGGCCGCGCACCCCGGCGGCCCCCAGGGCTACCTGAACGGGCTGCGGGAGCGGTCGGCGGACCTGCGCGAGCGGATCGACGACGCGGAGCTCAAAGCGTTGTGGAAGCCGCAGGTGCTCCAGACGCGCGCGGAACGCGTCAAAGAGGCCGCGCGCAGGCGTGAGATCGCGGACCTCACCGACCAGCTCTCCAGCGCGAACAGCCGGATCGACGCGCTGACGCGAGACCGGGTCACGGCGACCCTGGTCGACTCGCTCGACAAGCTGGTCGCCGACCCGGACGAGCAGGAGATCGTCCGGCTCGCGCCGCGCGTGCTCGACGACCTGACCGAACACCTCGCGCGGCAGATCGAGGCGGCGGAGCACGCGGGGTTCGACACGGCCGGTCTGGAGGCGTTGCGGGAGCGCCTGACAGACGAGCAGCGCGTGCGCGAGGTGCTGACCGAGGTGACGATGCACGGCCTGGAGAGGTTGCAGGCCCGGTTGCGCGACGACATCGAGTCTCTGGAGGGCTTCCTCGCGCGCAAGGCGGCGGGCCCTGGCATCGGAGGAATGCTCACCCACGTGCTCGGTGGTGACAGCTCCCTGGACCAGCGGATCAGGGACAACGAGGCGCTGATCGACGAGCGCCGGCGGCGGCTGGCGCTCGTCGACCACCCGGCCTACCGCGACCGTTTCGCCAACGCCCTGGGCCTGCACGCGAAGCTGCACAACCTGAACCAGACCACGGAAAGGGTGCAGGAGGCGGCGGAGCGCAGGCAGGCGGAGGAAACGCGGCTGCGGCGCGCCGAGCTGCGCCGCGCGGCCGCGGAGGACTCGTCCTCGCGCGAGCTGTCCGAACGACAGCTGCACGACGCCTTCCGGTCGACGTTGTTCGGCAAGTCCCTCGCCGAGCTCGCCCACCAGAACGAGCTGCACCGGGGCAACCCGGACCGGCGGCTCGAGATCGAGCAGGTGACGCAGTACCAGGAGATGGCGCGCAACCCCGGCGGCATCGACCAGCACCAGCGGGATCTCCTGGCGCGGATCGACGACACCAAACGCGAGATCACGGCCCTGACGCACGTCCTGGACGTGCTGCCGGACGTGTTGACCACCAAGCCGATGCAGGCCGGCAGGGAGAAGCGCCGGGAGGACCGGCGCCGGCTCGTGGAGCACCAGGGTGCCCTCATGAACCAGCTGGACAGGCTGAAGTTCGACCGGCGCAACGCCCTCACGGTGCTCGCGCTGAGCCTGCCAGCCGATTCGGAGGCCGGCTGGAAGCTGCTGACGCCGCGGGACGTCGAGCTGGTCGAGGACAACGTCGCCGAGCTGATCCGCCACGCCAGGGTCGCGGGCCTGGTCACCCCGCAGCTGGACGACCTGTTCGACCTGTTGTGGAACAGGAGGATCGGCGATCCGGTCGCGCTCCCACCGGACGAGCACGCCGGACCGGACGCCCAGGAACCGGAACCGGCGGTACCCGTGACCGAGGCGCCCGCGGGAACGCGGCCGTTCCAGCGGGACCCGGCGACCCTGTCCGAGCACCCCGACGTGGACCGGGTGCTGCCCGGCGGTCTCGGTCCCGTCCAGCAGGGCACGCCACTGAAGTCGTTCGAGGCCTCGTTGTACGGCATCGACGCCGGGAAGCTGCGCGAACTGCGGCAGCGCTACGAGGGTGACCCGCGGCGCGCGGACGTGATCCGCAGGATGATCCGGCTCTCGCACGACGCGGTGCGGCCGGATCTCTACGAGCTGCGCGTGCGGTCCGCGCAGGAACGGCTCACCGAAGCTGAAGCCGCCCGCTCCCGGCGCCGGGCCGATGCCGAGCTGGAAGGCGAGGAGCCCGGGAGGGACCGCAGGCTCGAGTGGTTCCAGGACCGGGTCGACCAGCTCGCGGACGACCGCGACGCGGCGCTCACCGTCCACGCGCTGGGACTGCCCGCCGACCCCGGGGACGCCGGGTGGCGCCGGTTCGACGACGCCGACCTCGACGCCGTGCGGGCCCACGCCGAGCGGCGGTTGCACGACGCGGAGGAGGGCGGTCACCCGGCCGACCACCTCAGGAGGTTCCTGGACTTCACCCGCAAGCTCCGCCGGGAGCGGGTTCCCGTGCCCTCCAGGGGAAGGACGACGCGACCGGCGCAGTACGCCCGCGCCGGGGCCTTCCGCGCGCTCGGCGGCCCCGAGTCGCCGCAGGCACGCGCGGGCGTGGAGGCGTGGCTCGAGAGCAAGTCCCCTGACGAGGTCGGCAAGATCGCCGGCGACTTCCTGCGCGCGGGCCACCAGGGTCTGCACGAGGTGGCGCAACGGATCCTGCTCTTCAAACGCGCTGGGGCGCACCTGGACGGCCCGCAGGGGTACCTGAACGACCTGCTGGCACGCTCGGCGGAGCTCCGGCGCCGGATCGCGGACACGAAAGCGGCGGCCACCTGGACGCCGGCGGCACTGCGGTCGGAGGAGTCCCGCGCGCGAGAGGCCGCGCGCTCGGCCGAGGTGGAGGAACTCGCCGGCCTGCTCGCCGACGCGGACGGTCAGATCGAGACGCTGCGGACCCACCGCGATCACGTGGGCCTGGTCCACGCCCTCGACGCCTTCGTCGCCGGTCAGGACGCGAGCGAGCTCGACCACGTCGAGGACGACCTGCTCGCCGAGCTCGACGAACACCTGGCGCGCCGGATCGAGGCGGCGGAGACCGCCGGTCTCGACGTCACCGGCCTGCGCGCGTTGCACGAGCGGGTGCGCGCCGAGCCGGACGTGCGCCGGGTGCTCGCCGAGGCCGCGCAGCACGGCCTGGACAGGCTGACCACCCGCCTGGACGACACCAGGGAATCGTTGAGCCGCCTCAGGTCGGGTGCGGCGGACAAGGCCGGCCTGCTGGGCCGCGTCACCGGCTGGGGCGCCGATCCCGAACTGGCCCAGCAGATCAGCGACGCCGAGGAGGTGATCGCGCGGACCGAGCGGCAGCTGGCGTTCGTGGGCGACCCGGCCTACCGGAACCGCTTCCTCAAGGCCGCGGACCTCTACTCCCACCGCTGGCGGTCCCAGCACGCCGTGCGGAAGGCGGTGAGGGCCGCGGACAACCTGGTGGAAGCCGACATCGCGGCTCGGCGGAGGCGGCTGCGGGCCGAGACGGCGGCCGCCACCGCGCAGGATCCTCCCGCGCTGTCCGATCAGCGGGTGCGTGCGGGGTTCCGGGCGTCGTTGTTCGGGAAGTCCCCCGGAGAACTGAGCCTGCTGACCGCCCGGCACCGGGGCGACGCGGGACGGCTGGCCGACATCGAGCACGTGCGGCGGTACCGCGCGATCGCCGGCACGCCGCACGAGCTCAGGCGGCAGGCAGGCGAGCCGGCCGCCGGCCCGAGCGGTGCGCGGGCCGACGCGCTCACGATCCTCGCGCTGGCGTTGCCCCCCGACCCGGCCGCGCCGGACTGGGAACTGCTGACACCCCTGGACGTCGAGCTCGTCGAGGACCACGTCGAAGGCCTGATCCTCGACGCCCGGATCGCGGGCGTCCCGACCCCGGCGCTGGATCGCCTGCACGACATCGTCCGGGTGATGCGGATGAACGACGCGGTCGCGTTCACGCCGCAGGAGACGCCACCTGCCGCGCCGCGGTCGGACGCGCGGCCGTTCATGGTGGCGGCGGGGGCGCGGCCGGAGTCGCCGGACGTGGACCTGGTGCTGCCCGGCGGTTTCGAGCCGGTGCTGGAGGGCACGCCGCTGGGCTCGTTCGAGGCGTCGCTGTACGGCGTGGACACCGGGACGCTGGAGGACATGCGGCAGGCGTACGGCCGGGACGCGGAACGGCTCGCGGCGATCGAGCGGATGATCGGGCTCGCCGCGCTCGCGCAGTCGCCCGCCGTCTACGACCGGCGCGCGCGGATGGCGGCGGACCTGCTCGCCAAGGCCGAGACCGAGCAGGTGCGGTGGTCCGCCGCCGACCTCCTGCCCGACCGCTTCAAGACCCGGTGGATGCGCGCGGCCGCGGCCGACCGGCAGGACGACGTCGACCGGAACGTCCGGAGCCATCGGGAGCTGGTCGACCGGTTCGCGGACAACCGCGCCGCGGCGCTCGCCGTGTACGCGCTGGCGTTGCCCGACGATCCCGCCGACGACAGGTGGGGCGGACTGGGCGACGACGACCTCGCGGCCGTGCGCGCCCACGTCGAGCAGCAGGTCCGCGACGCCGCGCCGGGTGGGCATCCGACCGGGCACCTCACGCTGTTCCTGGACTTCACCCGGCGGCTGCTGGACGACCGCCACCGGCAGGACGTGCGCCCCGCGCCCCCGAACCCCGGCCTGCGCACGACGGCCTCGCCGCCGGCGCCCGGTGTGCGGCACGGCGAGGACGTGCTCGGCGACGAGTCGTGGCGGCACGACCCGGCGCGGACGGCGGGCTGGTTCGCCCCGGACGTGCCGGGGGATCCGGACGAGTGGGCGGATCGTCGTGAGGGTGCGCACGTGCGGACCGTGGACCTGGTGGTGCACGACCTGCGCACCGACAGCACGCCGAAGAAGCCCCGGTCCTTCCACGGCCTGGTCCGCTACGACCTGCGGCGGATCGAGACCCGGCCGGGCAGGTTCGTGCAGGAGTACACCGTCAGGCTCCACCTCGACCCCGCGCACGGGGTCAGCCCGGACACGGTGCGTCGGGTCAAGGCGACGGCGCTCGACGGCGTGAACTCGGTGCTCAACAAGGGATACCGGGTGCCCAGCGGGGACCTCTTCCACCTGAACCTGGAGTTCACCGACGACCCCGCGGACGCGCACGCCACCGTCAGGGTCGATCCGGCCGCCGCCGTCGACCAGACGCGCTGGGGGCCTGACTCGAGCCCGAAGGCGTTGGCGCACGAGGTGTTGCACTACCTGGGTGTCCCGGACGAGTACCAGGACCCGTCGCGGGTGTTCCTGCGACGCGGTGGGAACTCCGGCGTGCACGAGAACGACGGCGGTCTGATGGGGACCGACGTGCACGGCGTGGATCCGGGGTTGCGGCCGCGGCACCTCTGGCTGGTCGAGCGCACGGCGAACAGCCAGGTGATGGTGCCCGACACCAGGTTGGACGAGCCGGCCGTGCCTCGGGTGGCGCCGGTGCGCGACGGCGGCGCCGTGCCGCCGGCTACCCGGCGCGCGCCGGACCGTGCTCGTGACCAGCTCCGGCTGCTCGCGGAGACGCCGGTGACCGGTGTCCGCCGCGACGCCGACGTGCACCTGTGGACCGGTGCGCTGGCCGAGGCAGGCTTCGGTGGCGTCAAGCGGGTGTTCCTCGTCGGCGAGACCACGTACAGCGCGGTCGCGGTGCGGGGTGAGGGGGACGGCTATCTCGTGCTCGATCCCGCCGTGGACGCGCACACGCCGTTGACCGTCGCGCAGTGGGCCGCCGCGCTGGGGGTCGAGGTGGCGGACGGTGATCCGAACCAGGTGGTGGAGTGGGAACTCGGCGAGACCCCGGTACGACCGCGGTACGAGGCGGCGCCGGAGCTGGAACGGCCGGAGCTGCTGATCGCGGACGCCGCTCCGTTCGCGCCGCCGTGGGCCGACACGCGGCCTGATCCGGCGGTGCGCCGACCTTTCGCCGACTGGTACGGGTCGCTGTCAGGGGAGGCGAGGGCGCGGTTCGCGGAGCAGGCGGGTGCGATGAGCGCGTTGCGGTTGCGGTTCTTCCACGACGCGTTCCCCGCCACGGGTGAGCCGGAGTTGTTCCCGTCGTGGGACACCGTGGTCGAGGCCGCCCGCGCTCATCTCGCCGCGCTCGACGAGGAACGCCGACAGGACCTGGCCTACTACGCCGGCGAGAGCGTGGCCGCCGTGGGGTCGGATCTGGACGACGAGACCTACCGGGAGTTGTACGACCTCGCCACCTACTGGGCCGATGTGCTGCCGCGCAACGAGATGCGGCGCGTGGTCGGCCTCGCCGCCGCGGACCGGGGAGCCGAGGTCGCGGACGACGACGCGGAGTCCACTTCGGACGGAACGGAGATCGCGGGGCCGGGCAGCGACTTCCCGCTGTTCCGCCGGCCGGACGACGTCGACTCCTCGTACTACCACGTCTTCACGGCCGGGGAGATGACCGGCGACTGGGCTCCCGAGCTCGACGCGGCGCCGCCGCGGCTGACCGAACTCCTGCACCGGGCGGTCCCTCCCGGCACGGCGTTCGCCGAGCCCGGCTCGTTCGTCCGGCTGATCAACGGCTCCGTGCTCGGGCAGCAGGGGCGGCTGGAGAACTGCGTCGACTGCGCGCTCGCGTTCCTGGAGACCTGGCAGGGCAGGCCGCGCACGGCGGGGGCGGGGGAGGGCGTGCAGGAGCTGAACGTCAAGGTCCAGTACGAGATGGTGCGCCGGAGCCAGGGACACCACCCGGAGTGGGTCGGGCGTGGACCCGCCGCGCTCACACGGGTGATCGAGGCCGTGCGCGAAGGCGGGCACGGCGCGGGCGCGGTGGTGCTCGGCAACGGGTTGCGCCACAACGGGCACGCGTGGAACGTCGTCAACCACCGCGGCACCGTCCACGTCGTCGATCCGCAGTTCGGCACGGTCGTGCCCGCCGATGGACACGTGCACCCGGCGATGTTCGGCGTGTACGCCCTCGTGCTCGACGGCAGGGGAGCCCGAGTCGAGGACCTCGGCGTCGACCCCGGGAACCCGTCGATCTCCTCCGGCAGCGTCGACGAGCCGGAGACCCGCGACCAGCGGTTCGAACCGGTTCCCGACGGCGTGACGACGACCGCGGGCGGGGTGCACGTCTACCAGCGGCCGTTCCCCGGTGTGGACGGCGACCTCGGCCAGTTCGCCGACGAGTGGCGGGCCGAGGCCGAGTCGGCGGCCGACCTGCTCGCCCGCCTGCCGGACGACGTGCGGGCGGAGGCCGATGCGGTCGCACGGCGGCTCGTGGCGTCGCGCGTGCCGGCTCCCGTCGCCGGGGAGACCGCGGGGGAGGCGGCGCAGTCCGCCCAGCTGGCCGACGAGGTGCGCGTGGTGGTGGCGCACACCTACGTCCAGTTCGGTCTGGAGCTGGCGACGGAGCGTGGCGCCGAGTTGCGGGACCGGTTCGGCCTCGAGCCCGCCGGCACCGACCGGCCGCACCTGATTCCGCTCGTCGACACCGCCGGCACCGTGTTCGGCGCGGGGTTCGTCTCCTCCGCTGAGGGGCCGGCGGACCCGCGGCCGGGTGGCAGCGCCCCGCTGAGGCGGATCGGCCCGGAGTTCGCGGTCACCGAGGAGGACCGGACGGCGTTGCTGCTCGCCGCCGACGTCCTGGCCAGGGCGGGCGGCCGGGGCGAAAGGGCAGATGCCGCCGATGACCGCGCACGATGACGACACCGCGGCGGGCACCCGGTAGCAGACTTCAGGCGTCGCACCCGACGCTCCAGGAGGCACCCGGTGGTCAGCACTGTCCCGGCACAGCGGTGTTTCCTGCTGCTGGACCCGGCGTGGCGGCCGCCGGACCCGCACGCGGTACCGCCGGTGGAGGCGGTCGTCGGGACGTGGCCCGCTGAAGACGACGGCGGGCTCGGCCGGTTCCGCGCCAACCCGCGCTACCGGCCGTCCTCTGTGGACTCTCCGTCCGACCCGCTGGACGCGGTGCTGCGGCTGGCGTTGCGCGGCCTGGCCGAGGCCGGGCTCGTCCAGCTGGTGGTGCGCAACTCCACGTTCGACCTCGCGGTGAACGACGACGGTCGGCCGTTCGTCACCAGATCGCCGGACGACGTGCCGTGCGTCGTCGTCGTGACCGGTGAGCCGCACCGGGTTCACGCCGAGGCGCCGGGGTGGACGCGGATCGATCTGGACGACCTGGTCGTGTCGCTCGCGGACGGGGTCGACGTGCTGGTCAACCCCGGTGGCCCGGCCGCCGTGCGGTTGGGTGGCGACTTCGTGCGGGACACGCTGATGCTCGACGAACGGCAGGTGCGCGACCTCTGCGCGCGGTACCGGGAGTCGGTGTCGGGGGAGGGCGTCGCTGTGAGCGGTCAGGTGCGAACGTGACGCACTGCTGGACCGGTCGGGCAGTCACCGGACCGAAGTGCTGATGCCGCAACGGTTTCGTGGTGGGCTCTGCGCGACACACCTTCTGTGACAAGGGAGACTCCCCATGGCCGCAGTGTCGACCACGACACCGGGAATGCAGCAGGCGGCGGGTCATCTCGCCAACACCCAGTCGACGGCGAGGCAGGGCGTGCAGAACGTCGGCGACGCCCTCGCCGCGCTCAAGTCGACGTGGACGGGTGACGCCTCGATCGCGTTCGACTCGTCGATGAAGGCCTGGATGGACGACTGCCAGGTGATCGTCACCAAGCTCGGCGAGATGATCGAGGTCATGAACGGCAACCGGCAGGTGATCACCGCCGGCGAGAACGCCAACACCGAGGTCGCCGCGGCCATCCCGACCGGTCCCGGCCTCGACGGCATGTGACCGCCCCACCCTCCTGAAAGGACAGTTCCTTGGCCACCTACACCTTCGACCGCGGCATGGCGGACTCGGTCCGCGACCAGATGGCCGCCGTCACCAAGCAGCTGCAGAACGAGCTCGAGAACATGCACACGCAGGTCATGAACACGTTGCAGGACTGGCAGGACGGCGCCAAGGACCAGTACCTCGTCGCCAAGCAGCAGTGGGACGCGGCCGCGCAGCGCATGCCGTTCAGCCTGAACTCCGCGGAGATCGCGCTCAACCACATCACCGCGGGCTACCTCAAGGTCGAGCACACCGGCATGAACGCCTGGGGCGGCTACAGCGTGAAGTGATCTCGCGGGGCGCCGCCGGTGCGCGACGCGGCCGGCGGCACCCGCGATCCCCGCCCGACCAACGGAAAGGAGCGGCCGTGGGCGGCCTCTACGACGACTACGCGAAGACGCTGGAACACAGTCCCCCCAGCACGTTCCAGGATCCTCCCGGCAACACGAAGGACTGGAACGGCAACTCCGGGCAGTTCTACGCGAACAACACCCACCCGCCCGCCGTGCCCCGCAACGGGGAGGGCGGCAGCGGGGACATCAGGGTGAACACCGCGGCGCTCAAGCTGTTCGCCGAGAACCTGCTGCTGCTCAAGGACATCCTCACCCCGCTGCTCGCCGAGATCGAGGGCGTGAAGCTGAGGCCGGGCCGCTTCTTCGACGCGGGTGAGCTGATCAAGAAGGTCGTCGTGGGGCCGAAGTCGATCAGCGAGGTCACCCACAAGTACCTGCAGGACGTGATCCAGCTGCTGGTGGCGTACTCCGACGGGTTGCTCAGGCTCGTCGTGGACTACTCGACCGCGGAGGAGCTGAACGGCGTGACGGCGGCCGAGCTCGGTGAGTTCGTCGCGAACGCTCAGTCCTACCTCAACGTGCTGGTCGGGCCCACCGGCCTGCCGCGGGACACCAGCGGCACGGGTGGCGGCTCGGAGAACCCGCCCGCCGCCTAGATCCACTCCTCCTGTCCTCGCCTCACACGAAAGCTCCCCACATGGCTGACGACAAGCCTCCGGCCGGATACCGCCACGGCGACGAAGGCGCGCTCATCGCGCTGGAAGACGGGAACTACGGCACGAAGGCCGACTACGACACCTGGGACTGGAAGGCGATCAAGTCCGCGATCGCCAACATCGCCGCGGCGACGGCGGGTTCCGAGGTCGCCGAGGGCGAGCGGGTGTCGAACCCGGAGTCGTTGTGGGACGCGGCCGAGACGTTCCGCAAGATCAAGGAAGTCCTGATCGTGGTCGGTGACAGCATCACCGAGCAGGCGGAGGCGGTCGCCGGTGAGGACGGGCCGTGGCAGGGGCTCGCGGCCACCACGGTCCTCGGCACGATGAAGCAGTTCGCGAAGACCTTCCACAACCACGCGACCCAGATCGACGGCGGACCGGCGCGGCTGAACCCGACGCCGGAAGGGCTGTACACGGCGGGGAACTACCTGCAGTGGGCGATCAACGAGGTCAGCAGGATCGACTACCACTACGCGAACGAGGTCATCCGGATCGCCAACGAGTACAACGAGCGGGCCGAGCAGTACAACAGGGTCTACACGGGCCCGAACTCCATGATCGTGCCGTACATCGAGGCGGTGATGCCGAACGGGATGGTGGAGGTCAGCAAGTTCCCGAAGGTCGTCGAGGCGATGACCGACGACATGCGCAAGGTGTTGAAGGAACTCGCGACCCAGTACGACGCGACCCGGTTCGACGCGTCGCTCGCCACGGTCACCCCGCTGCCTCCGCCGGGAAGAACCGACACCGACGAGGACGGCCCGGAGGACAAGAACGACAAGTACGACCCGACCAAGTACGAGCACAAGCCCCCGCCCGACAAGGAGGACCGGCCGGAGGACGACCCGGAGAAGTACAAGCCGGAGACCTACAAGCCGCCGCCGAGGCCAGAGGTGGACGGCCCGCCCGGCGACGACGAGACCTCCCGGTACAAGCCGCCGCCCAAGCCGGAGTTCGAGGGCCCGCGCACCGACACCCCGACCACGTTCACGCCACCGCCGAAGCCACCGGACGCGGAGGCGTTCCGGCCCGACCTCGAAGGCCCGGGCAGCGTCAAACCACCCGGTGGCCCCGAAACCGACGGGCCAGGCCAGTTCAAGCCGCCCTCGTTCGACCCGCTGTCGCCGGACCTCACCGGCGGGCCCGGCGGGCCGAAGCCGGGCGACCCGATCACCGGTCCGCCGATCCTGTCGAACCCGATCGCGCCACCGGTGAAGAAGCCCGGCAGCCTCAACGCCGTCACGCCGCCGCCGAAGCTCGGCGGGCCGAACGGCCTCACCCCGCCCGGCGTGAAGGACCCGGTGAAGCCGTTCGACCCGAAGACACCGCCGAACCTCGGCGGCGCCGCACCGAAGCCGCCGGGCCTCGACCCGGTCGGCAAGCCCGACGTCAAGGTCCCCGACCCGCGTGACTGGCAGGCGGGCGGCCCCGACCAGCTCGCGCCGCCCGACCGGCGCGACCTCACCGGCGGCTCGCCGATGATGCCGCCGTTCTCGCCGCCCGCGCACAACGGCCAGGGCGGCCCGGAGCGCCCGGACTCGTCCGGCCTGCTCGACGGCGGCCCGAAGCCCTGGGAGGGCACGAAACCGCCCGGCCTGGGAGACCCGGACGGCTTCTCGGAGTCGCCGGGTGATCGGGAGAGCTGGGCGCCGGTGGGTGGTGTGCCGCAGGGGCTTGGCGGGTCGCCGATGATGCCGCCGATGGCTCCGCCGGCGCAGAACAACCAGGGTGGTGCGGAGCGTCCGGACGCTGCGGGTCTGCTCGATGGTGGTGCGCAGCCGTGGGAGGGCGTGGACGCGCCGGGGCTGGGTGATCCGGACGGCTTTTCGGAGATGCCGGGTGATCGGGAGAGCTGGGCGCCCGTGGGTGGTGTGCCGCAAGGGTTCGGTGGGTCGCCGATGATGCCGCCGATGGCTCCGCCCGCGCAGAACAACCAGGGTGGTGCGGAGCGTCCGGACGCTGCGGGTCTGCTCGACGGTGGTGCGCAGCCGTGGGAGGGCGTCGACGCGCCCGGTCTGGGCGACCCTGACGGGATCGCGGAGCTGCCCGGCGACCGGGAGAGCTGGGCGCCGGTGAGTGCTGTGCCGCAAGGGTTCGGTGGGTCGCCGATGATGCCGCCGATGGCTCCGCCCGCGCAGAACAACCAGGGTGGTGCGGAGCGTCCGGACGCTGCGGGTCTGCTCGACGGTGGTGCGCAGCCGTGGGAGGGCGTCGACGCGCCGGGGCTGGGCGACCCGGACGGGATCGCCGAGCTGCCGGGTGATCGCGAGCGCTGGGCACCGATCGGTGGCGTGCTGACACCGGGGCTCGGTGGCTCGCCCACGGCTCCTCCCCAGAGCGGTGCGGAGAGGCCGGAGTCGGCCGGGCTGCTGGACGGCGGGCCGCAGCCGTGGGGCAGCGTGAGCTCGCCGGGGCTGGGTGATCCGGGCGTGCCCGTGGTCGTGCCGCCGCCGGTGCCGATGACCGAGCGCCCTGCCCGGCGCGAGGACGACGATGCCGTCGCCGCCGGTGGGATGGCCGGGTACGAGCCCGCCGCCCCCGGCGCCGACGGCACCGTCGTCGCACCCGCCGAGGACGCGGTCGCCGTCGTGCGGGCGGGCGGTGACGAGGACTTCAGCGCCTGGGACGTCGGTGCGGCCGGCGGGGTGCTGTGGTTCGCGGGCGCCGCCAAGCGCGCCGAGGACGAGCGCGAGGACGAACCTGCGCCGCACACGCCGGACTACGCGCTGCGCGAGACGACGCCGTGGGAGCACACGTCCCGGCACGCGTCCGCGCCGGTCGCGGCCGAGCCCGTGCGGGACGGCGCCGGGCGGCGGGCCTACTGGCCGCCTCTGGGCGGCGGCTGCACCGGCGAGACGCGGCCGGAGGAGGAGCCGGAGACTGAGGAGGAGCAGGAAGAAGAGGAGCGCCGGGCGGTGGACCTGTTGCGGCAGGCGGACGAGGCGTGGTCGTCCGCGCCCAGGCTGAACGCGTCCGGGGTGATCGAATGAGCGTCACGGTGAAGCGCGGGCCGCGCCTGTCCGGTCCCGCGATGCCGGAGGGCGTCGAGGAGCTGCAGGAGCCACCGGTGATGCCGGAACCGGCGACCCGCGACTTCAGCTCCGTGCTGATGTTCCTGCCGATGGCCATCGCGCCGATCGCGATGATCCTGGTGTTCTCGTCGATCGGCTCCGGCGGCGGATCGCCGCTGATCATCATCATGTCCGGCGCGATGGCGCTCGGCATGGTCGCGATGGCGATCAGCCAGCTGCTGCGCAACGGCGGCGACCGCAAGAGCAAGCTGAACGCCGAACGCCGCGACTACCTGCGCTACGTCGGGCAGCTGCGCCGGCGGGCCAGGGACGCGGGCGGTGAGCAGCGGCTCGCGGTGGCGTGGAACAACCCCGACCCGTCGTGGCTGTGGTCCATCGCCTCCGGCCAGCGGGTGTGGGAGCGGCGCGGCGGCCACGACGACTTCGGCCGCGCCCGCATCGGCCTCGGCACGCAGGCGGCGGCGATGGAGTTCACGCCGCCCTCGACCAAGCCGATCGAGGACCTGGAACCGCTGTCGGCGATCTCGTTGCGCCGCTTCAGCGAGACCTACCGCACCGTCACCGGCATCCCCGTCTCGGTCGGGCTGCGCAGCTTCACGAGCGTCGAGTTCGCGGGCGACCAGGACGCCGCGGCGGGCCTGGTGCGCGCGATGCTCTGCCAGCTCGTGACCTTCCACGCGCCGGACGAGCTGCGCGTCGCGGTGCTCGTCGCACCGGAGAACCAGGCCGAGTGGGACTGGGTGAAGTGGTTGCCCCACAACGCACACCCGGACGCGCACGACGCCGCCGGTCCGTTGCGGATGCTGGCGTGCGACCACGACGAGCTCGTCGATCTGCTCGGCCATGAGGTCACCGACCGCGGCGACCACGACAAGGGCGTGTCACCCGGCGCCGCCGAACCGTTCGTCGTGGTCGTGGCCCACCTCGCCACGATCCCCGAGAACTCGCCGCTGCTCGGCTCCGGCCTGCGCAACACCGTGCTGCTCGACGCCACGGGCGCGTTGCCCGGTGGCACGAAGGTCCTGCGGCTCACCTGCCGCGACGGCCAGGTGACCTACCCCGTCGGCGACGAGACCGGCACCGCGACGGGCGACGCCGTGACCGTCGCGCAGGCCGACACCCTCGCCCGGCTGCTCGCGCCGAAGCGCACCAGCGGCACGGTCGAGGTCGTCGACCGTCCTTTCGAGACGGACTTCGAGCTGACCGCGCTGCTCGGCATCCGCGACGTGCACACCTTCGACGTCGCCGCGCAGTGGCGGCAGAAGCTGCCGCAGCGCGCCCGGCTCCAGGTGCCGATCGGCGTCACGGAGGAGGGCGAGGTCGTCGAGATCGACCTCAAGGAGTCCGCGCAGGGTGGCATGGGTCCGCACGGCATGCTCATCGGCGCCACCGGTTCCGGCAAGAGCGAGCTGCTGCGCACGCTCGTGTGCAGCCTCGTCACCACGCACTCGTCCGAGATCCTCAACCTCGTCCTGGTCGACTTCAAGGGCGGCGCGACGTTCCTCGGCATGGAGAAGCTCCCGCACACCTCCGCGGTGATCACGAACCTCGCCGACGAGCTGCCGCTGGTCGACCGCATGCAGGACTCCCTCAACGGCGAGATGACGCGGCGGCAGGAGATGTTGCGCGCCAGCGGGTACTCGTCGCTCTTCGAGTACGAGAAGGCGCGGTCGGCGGGAGGTCAGCTGCCGCCGCTGCCGACGTTGCTCGTCGTGGTGGACGAGTTCAGCGAGCTGCTCAGCGCGAAGCCGGAGTTCATGGACCTCTTCGTCTCGATCGGCCGGCTCGGCCGCAGCCTCGGCGTGCACCTCCTGCTCGCCTCGCAACGGCTCGACGAGGGCCGCATCCACCGCGTCGAAGGCCACCTGTCGTACCGGATCGCCCTGCGGACGTTCTCCTCGATGGAGTCCCGCAGCGTCATCGGCGTCGCGGACGCCTACGAGCTGCCTTCCGGGCCGGGCAACGGTTACCTCAAGATCGACACCTCCACGCTGGTGCGCTTCAAGGGCGCCTACGTCTCCGGTCCCTGCCTCACGACCGCGCCCCAGGGCGGTGGCCAGGCGGCCGGCACGACGGAGGGCGAGGTCGTGCCGTTCTACACCCAGCCCAGCCCGCGGCTGCACGAGATCCGCGCGGAGGAGCCGGACGACACCCCCGCGCCCCAGGAGGAGACGACCTCCCCGGACGACGCGCCGAGCCTCGCCGAGGTGCTGCTCGGCCGCCTGACCGCGGCCGGTCCCGCCGCCCGCCAGGTGTGGCTGCCGCCGCTCGCCGCGTCGCCCACCCTCGACGCCCTGCTGCCGAGCGTGCTGCCGCACCCGCGGCTGGGCATGGTGGTCGACGACGCGTCGGTGCGCGGCAGGTTCCGCGTCCCGGTCGGTCTCGTGGACCTGCCGTACGAGCAGATGCGCGAGCTGCTCGTCGCCGACCTGTCCGGTTCGGACGGTCACGTCGGCGTCGTCGGCGCGCCGATGACCGGCAAGTCGACGTTGCTGCGCACCCTGATCCTCGGCCTGGCGCTCACCCACACGCCGGAGGAGGTCCAGTTCTACGGGCTCGACTTCGGCGGTGGCGGCATCATGTCGCTCAGCGGCCTGCCGCACGTCGGCTCGATCGCGACCAGGATGGAACGCGACCGGGTCGTGCGCACGCTCGCCGAGGTCGTGCAGGTGATGGAGACGCGCGAGGCGGCGTTCGCCGAACACGGCTTCGAGTCGATGGCCGAGTACCGCACCGCGCGCCGGGACGGCCGGATCACCGACCAGCACGGCGAGGTCTTCCTGGTCGTCGACGGCTGGTTCACGCTGCGCCAGGACTACGGCGACCTGGAGTCGAAGCTCACCGAGATCGCCGCGCGCGGGCTGTCGTTCGGCGTGCACCTGGTCGTGTCGTCCAGCCGCTGGTCGGAGATCCGGCCGTGGCTGCGCGACGTGCTGGGCACGCGGTTCGAGCTGCGCCTCGGCGACTCGATGGAGTCGGAGGTGCAGAGCCGCAAGGCCGCGACCGTTCCGCACCAGCCCGGCCGCGGTCTCACCAGCTCCGGCTTCCACTTCCTCGCCGCTCTGCCCCGGCTCGACTCCTGCTCGGAGACCGAGGACCTCGCCGCGGCCACGAAGTCGGCGGTGGAGGAGATCAGGGCGTTCTGGCCCGGTCGCAGCGCGCCCGGTGTGCGGCTGCTGCCGTCCCGGCTGCCCGTGGTGGACCTGCCGCCGCCCGACGGCGACCTGCGGATCTGCCTCGGCCAGGACGAACAGCGGCTCACCGCCGTGTGGCACGACTTCAACGCCGTCCCGCACCTGTTCGCGATGGGCGACGCGGAGACGGGCAAGACCAACGCGCTGCGGCTCGTGCTGCGGTCGATCGTCGCGGGCTACCGGCCGGGCCAGGCCAAGATCCTCGTCGCCGACTCGCGCCGCGACCTCGACGACATGGTGCCCGAGGAGTACCGCATCGGGCACGTCGTCGGCGCGGACGCGTTGAAGGACCTCGCGACCAAGGCCGCCGTCTCGCTGCACAAGCGGGTGCCGGGGCCGGACATCTCGTCGGAACGCCTGCGCCGCCGCGACTGGTGGGAGGGCCCGCAGCTCTTCGTGGTCGTCGACGACTACGAGCTGTTCTCGTCCGGCATGGCGATGGGCACGCCGCTCGACGCCCTGCTTCCCCTGATGGCACAGGGCGTCCACATCGGATTCCACCTGGTTCTCGCGCGCAGCAGCGCGAACGCGATGCGCGCCATGATGGACCCGGTCATGCGGCGGCTGTGGGAGCTCGGCACGCCCGCCCTGCTCTTCTCCTACCCCAAGGAGGAGGGCAAGTTCCTCGGCGAGGCAGCGCCGCGCACCCTGCCGCCCGGCCGCGCCCAGCTCGTGACGCGCCGCGGCGTGAAGCTCGTCCAGACCGGCCTGGTGCCGGTGGGACCGCGGCCGGACGCCGACGCGGTCGGTGCCGGCGCGCCCGGAAGGGGCGATGCCGGGTGAGCACCACCTCGAAACCCCGCCGCGCCGAGGAGACCGGCGTGCCAGGAAGGAGCGACGTTCCGTGACCACCGCCCCGGAACTCTGCCGCGTCACCGTGATCGGCCCGGACGGCCGCGCCGACCTCGCCGTCCCGGCGGGCACGACGGTGACCACGCTGCTGCCCGCACTCGTGCGGCACGTGGTGCGGGACGACGACGACCGCCCGCACACCGGCGAGGAGTACGGCTCGTGGGTGCTCCAGCGCCTGGGCGAGGCGCCGTTCGACCCGGACGGCACACCGGAGACGCTCGACTGGCTCGACGGCGAGCACCTGTACGTCGTGCGCGCCGAGGACCCGTTGCCGGAGCTGGACTTCGACGACGTCGCCGAGGGCATGGCGACCGCCGTCAACCGCCAGGGCAACCGGTGGAACGAGACGGTCAACCGCCGGCTCTTCCTGAGCCTCGCCGGGTGCGCGCTCGGGGCGATCGCGGTGTCGTTGTTCGAGAACGAGAGCACGGTCGCCGCGGCGTCGACCGGCGGGCTGCTCGCGCTGGTGTTCCTCGTCGGCGCCGTCCTGGTCGCCCGCACGACCCAGGACCGGGGGCTCGCCGCCGTCATCGGCGTCGCCGGGTCCGTCTACGCGGCCCTGGCCGGCGCGATCGCCACCGCGGGCGTGACCGGTGCGATGGACCTCGACCCGGTCGGCGTGCTGATCGGCGGCGCGCTGCTGGCCGGCACGTCCGCGGGACTCCTGGTGGTGCAACGGATCCTGGCGCGGGACCTGCCGATCGTGCCGTTCGGCGCGCTGACCGTCGCCGGGCTCGCGGCCGTCGTCGCGGTGTGGCTGCACCTCGGCGTCGAGCTGACCCGCCCGCAGACCACCACCGTCGTGCTGTCGGTGTGCTACCTGCTGCTCCTGTTCTCCCCGAAGCTCGCGACCCGCACGGCCCGGCTGCGCGGCCCGCAGCTGCCGCGCACCGCCGAGGAGATGAAGATCGACGTGGAGCCGATGCCCGCGGCGCGGCTCGCCGAGCAGACCGGGATCGCCGACCGCTACCTCAGCGTGCTCGCGATCGGCGCCTCCTCGGTGTTCGCGGCCGGGTTCGTCTACCTGATGGTCGAGCCGACGTGGCTGGAGCACACCCTCGGCGGCCTGTTCGCGGCGCTGGTCCTGTTGCGGTCGCGGGAGTTCCTCAACATCGGCCAGCGCACGGCGTTCGCCGTCGCGGGCACGTGGGGCGCGGTGCTGCCCGCGCTGAGCATGCTCGCCGGGATGAGCGACGTGTGGCGGGTCGCGGGCGTGCTCGGCATGCTCGTCGCGGTGCTGCTGCTGGTCGCGGCGGCGAAACGGCCGCCGGACCGGCGGATGCTGCCGATCTGGCCGCACATGGGCGACGTCGTGGAGAACCTGACGTGCGTGGCGCTCGTGCCGTTCGTGCTGCAGGTGCTCGGGATCTTCGCCTGGGCCCGCGGACTGGCGGGGTGAGCCGTGCAGACCAAGAAGGACCACGTCCACGCCTACCAGACCCTCGTCGGCCGGATGAGCGCCGCGTTGTTGCTGGGGGACACCAACTACAGCGAGGCACCCGCGCGCAGGGCGTTGATGGGCCTGGTGTTCGGGGTGGTGCTGGCGCTGCTGATCGGCATCGGGTTCTGGGTCTACGGCCTCATCCACCCCGGCGGCAACACGGCGTGGCGCAAGCAGGGCGCGATCCTGGTGGAGAAGGAGAGCGGCGCGCGGTTCGTCTACCGCGACGGGCTGCTCGTCCCGATGGCGAACCACGCGTCGGCGATGCTGGCGCAGGGTCAGGGCGGCAAGATCGAGATGATCTCCCGCGCGTCGCTGGAGGGTCTGGAACGCGGGGCGCCCGCCGGCATCCCCGGCGCGCCCGACCCGGTGCCCGCCGCGTCCGCGCTCGTCGGCACGCCGTGGCTGGTCTGCCTGCCGCACACCGGCGGCACCGCGGTGCGGGGCGCCGGTCTGATGAGTCTGAACGCCAACCCCGACGCGCCGTCCACGCCGTTGACCGAGGCCGAGTACCTGTGGGTCGGCACGGCGTCGGGGGAGCAGTACGTGGTGTGGCAGGGCGGGAAGCTCCGCCTCGCCGGACCCGTGGCGGCGGTGGCGCTCGGGCTGGGCAACGGCACGCCGCCGACCGCCCCCGCGGCGTGGCTCGCCGCGCTGCCGGACGGGCCCGAGATCGGCCCGGCACCGGTGACCGGTGGCGCCCCGGTCCCGGTCGGCGGCACCGCGCGGCCGGTCGGGACGGTGTTCCGCCAGGCCGTGGCGAACGGCCAGGAGAACTTCGCGGTGCTGCGCGCGGACGGGCTCGCGCCGATGTCCCGCACGGAGGCGGCGTTGCTGACGGCCGGCCAGGGCACACCGGCCGTCGACATCGACGCGACGGCGATGGCCGCCGCGCCCCGGTCCGCCGACACGTCGCTGACCACCCGCATCCCCGACCTGCTCGGCGCGCGGTCGCTGCCGGTCGGGCAACGGGCGTTCTGCCTGCGGCAGGAGACGAACGGCGGCACCGTCCTCAGCGTGCCGGTGACGGCAGAGCGCGACTTCGCGTGGATCGGCATGAACGCGCAGCTCGGCGCGTACCTCAAGCCGGGCACGGGGTTGCTCGCCGCGTCGGTGCCCGCGCCCGCGGGCGTGAAACCGGACAGGTACCTGATCACCGATCGCGGCTTCAAGTTCCGGCTCGCCGACGACGAGGCGGTGAAGGCGCTCGGGCTGGGCGGCGTCACGCCCCGGCCGATGGCGGCGGACGTGCTGGCCGAGATCCCGAGCGGCCCGGTGCTGAGCCGGTCCGCGGTGTTCGAGAGAGGACGTGGCTGAGATGACCCTGCTGACGAGGCGCCGGGAGCACCGCCGCGGCGAGGACCGGGAGATGATCGGCCACACGATCGGCAACGCTCTCGTCGTCCACCCGAGGCACGCGCTGCGCAACGAGATCCGCGACCTGGCGCTGGGCCTCGCCGCGGACCCGGAACACGAGCTGGTCGTGGTCGACCTGCCGCCGGACAGCTCGATGGCGGTGTGGGAGGCGGCGGCGAAGCTGTTGCCCCGCAAGCGCCGCGGGCTGCGCCTGGTGATCAGCGGCCGGCCGCGCGAGACCACCGCGCTCGCGGGCCAGTGGCTCTCCGAACGCCTGGGCCGCACCGTGATCGCCCCCGACGGCGCGGTGCTGCCCGGCGCGGACGGCACCCTGTTCGTCGACTCCGGCTGGGGCACGGGCTGGCGGCGCTTCCAGCCCGGCCGCACCCCGGAGCTCGACGGGAAGCGGTTCCCCAGGCCGTCGTGGGACGAGGTCTCCTCGCTCGTGGAGGTCATGCCGACGAGCGCCGGTGCCGTCGCCGAACCGGTGCCGGGCGGCGCGTGGCTGCGGCCGCGCGGCCCGGAGAGCGTGCTCGGACCGCATCGCGGCCGTCTGGTCGAAACCCTGCCGTGCCAGCCCGACGTGTGCGTGGTCGTGCTGGGCTGCCCCGGCGCGACGGCTGTGACGATGCACGACGTGGCGCGGTTCTGGAGCTGGCTGCCCGACCCGTTGCGGGAGAAGGTCCGCATGGTCGCGTACGGCCCGATCGCCACGCCCGGCCCGTACGGCCAAAGCGTCGCCGACGCCCTGGGCACCGAGGTCACCTGCTACACCGGCCTGCCGGTCGGCGCCCGCCACGACCCGGACGTCTACGCGCTGCGCACCGACGGGGCGCTGGGCTGGCGCGCGTTCGCCGAGGAGGTGAGCTACGTCCCGGCGCGGCCTGGAGAACCCGCGCCACCACCGGCCCTGGTCGCCTACCGCGAACCGTTCTACGGCGTGGACGAGGTCGAACCCGCCGTCTACCGCTACTCGGCGCACGCCGTGCTGGAGGTCGTGCAGTCGGGCCTCTGGCTGCGCCCGCCGCACGAGGTGGGCCACGCCGCCGCCGTCCGCGCCACCGAACCGGACGCGAGCAGGCACCTGGTGCTGTTCGACGACGACGAACACCTGCGCGACCTGGCCGACGACGTGTTCGGCCGCCTCGACCCGATGACGCGGGCGCTGAGCGAGGTGGTGCGGGCGGACTCGCTGGTGCGCCACCGAGTGCAGGCGGGACGCGCGCTGGGCAGCGTGGAGACCGCGCGGGGCACCGCGGAGGCCGCGCCGGGCAGGCCTTCCGCTGACGCGCTGGCGGACACGGTGGTGATGAGGCCGGTGGCGACGGTTGCGGGGCCGATGGCGGTTGCCGGGCTGGGCACGGTTGCCGGGCCGGCTTCGGTGGCGGGTGCGGGGGAGAGCGCCGCGCTCGCACCGCTGGAGTCCGACCCGCTGGAGTCCGACCCGCTGGGGTTCGACCCGCTGGAGTTCGACGGGGTGATCGGCGGGACAGCGCCGCACGAGGTGCCTGTCGCGCCGCCGAGCCTGATCGCGACGGTGGCCCCGGCGGACCCGTTCGCCGCAGAGGCGCCGGTCGTGCCAAGCGACCCGTTCGCGACGCCGGCCGCTGAACCCGTGACGCGCCAACGGTCCGCCACCTCGTCCACAACCGAGGCCCCGACTCCACCCGCCTCGCACACCGCCACCTCCGCCCCGCCCACTCCGGCCCCGCTCACCTCCGCCGGACCCGGTTCGGCCCCATCCGGCTGGGCCTCACTCACCTCAGCCGGACCCACCCCGGCGCCACCCACCACGTCCCTGTCCGCCACCCCTTCCACGTCTGAGGCCGCGGCCCCACCCACCCCGCCGCCGCCCACTCCGGCGCCGCCCACTCCGGCGCCGCCCACTCCGGCGCCGCCCACTCCGGCGCCGCCCACTCCGGCGCCGCCCACTCCGGCGCCGCCCACTCCGGCGCCGCCCACTCCGGCGCCGCCCGCCTCGGCGCCGCTCACCTCCGTCTCACCCACTCCCGCCCCGCCCACCTCGGCCCCACCCACCTCGGCGCTGCCCACCTCTGTCTCACCCACTCCCACCCCACCCACCCCGGCGCGACCCACCTCCGCTCCACCCACCTCCGCTCCACCCGCCGCCGCCCCACCAACCCCCGCCCCACCCAGCACCTCGGTCCAGCCCACCCCCGAAAGCGCCGCCGCGGCCCTCCTCCCCACCCGCGGCATCGACGAGGAACGCTCCTGGCTGCGCCGCGCCCTCAGCCGCGAGTACACCTCCGTCGCCAACTCGGTCTCCCGCGTCCTCTCGGAGTCGCCGAGCTTCCAGGGCGCGCTGGACCGCTCCTCCGGCGGCGTGCTGACCGACGCGGCCGCCATCCGCCTCTACCTCTCCGGCCAGGGCGACGGCCTCGACCTCTCGCTGCGCTCCGGCCGGGTCGGCCCGCACGTGCCGTTCGCGCGCTGCGTCGTGTCCGGCCTCAGCCGCCTGCCGTCGCATCGCGGCGCGGCGGTGTTCTCGGCCTCGCCGACGGACCGCGAGTGGGAGCTGTACCGGGCCCGCCGCTACTTCACGGAGTGGGGGTTCGTGCACGCGCTGACGACACCTTGTGCGGCGCAGCGGAAGGAGAACGAGACCGACGTGTTGCTGTGGTCGATGACGGCGCGCCGCACGCGGCTGCTCGAACCTGAGGAGCACGGGGTCGCCGACCGCGTGTTGTTCGTGCCCGGCACGAGCTTCAAGGTGCTCGACCTGTCCCCGCCGGGGCAGGGCAGGCGCGGGCTCGTGCTGGTGCGCGAGCTCGCGGCGGGCGAGATCGACGAGAGCGGGCGGGTCGACGGCAACCGGGCGTCGCTCGACGAGCTCGCCGTCAACACGTTGCGGCGGAGCCTCGAGACCTGGGCCTCTGGCGAGGTCCGGGTGCCGGCGGCCGCCGCGTCCCGGTTCGGCACGCTGCCCGGGCTGGTCCGCACACCGGAGGAGGAACGATGAGTCGTCAGCTGCTGGTGGTCGCGGCCGACCGGCAGGGGGCGTACCCCACGATCGGCGCGGCACTGCGGGACGCGGCCGACGGCGCCACGATCAGCGTGCTGCCCGGCCGCTACGAGGAGAACCTCGTGGTGGGGCGGATGGTCACGATCACCGCGGAGGACGGGCCCGGCACGGTCGAGGTGGTCGCGCGCACCGGCAGCGTCGTCGTGGTCGCCGCGGCCGCCGCCCAGTTCTCCGGCCTCGTGCTGACCGGGCACGACACGACCCTCGCCGCGCTGGACGTCCGGCAGGGCGAGGTCGCGCTCGACGACTGCCGCGTGTCCGGGGCCGCGTGGGCGGCGGTCCTCGCGCGCGGCGAGGGATGCGTGGTGCTGCGCGGCTGCCGGATCACCAACACCGGTGGCGTGGGCGTGGTGGTGACGTCGCCGTTGCCGAGCACCGCGGAGAACTGCGAGATCGACGACGTGGCCTCGACCGCCGTCGTCGTCACCGAGAACGGGTCGCTCGTGCTCCGCCGCGTCGTGGTCCGCAACGCGGGCGGCAACGGCGTCTGCGTCAACGGCCGCGCGCACGCCGTGGTCGAGAACTGCGAGTTCGTGGACACCGCGAAACCCGCGCTGGTGGTGGAGCAGGACGCGGGCGCCGAGATCCGCGAGGCCACCGTGCGGCAGAGCGCGAGCCTGGACCTGTACGTGCGCAGCACAGGCGAGGTGACCGTCTCCGGCTCCACGTTCACCGGCGCCGGCGTGCAGTCCGTGCACGTCGCCGGCGGGTCGGCGCCACGGCTGCGCGGCTGCCGGTTCAGCTCGGCCGGCCGCAACGCCGTCTACGTCACCAGCGGGTCCGCGCCCGTGTTCGAGGACTGCCGGATCGACGGCAGCCCGCTGGGCGCGTTCGTCGACGGCGGCGCGCGGCCCGAGTTCGCCTCGCTCGGGGTGACCGGCACGTCCGAGGGCGTGCTGCTCGTCGACGGCGAGGCGGACGTGCTGCTGCGCGGGCTGCGCGCCGAGGCGGCGTCCGGGCCTGCCGTGCTGGTGCGGGGCAGGTCGCGGCTGGTGCTCGCCGACGCCGTGGTCGAGGTGCCGGACGGGGTCGCGCTGCGGCTCTCGGACGGGGCGCACGGCGAGGTGACCGACACGCGCCTCAGCGGTTCCGCGGCCCATCTGGCCACTGTGGAGGGTGGTGCGCGCGGTGAGTTCACCTCGGTGTCGCTCAACGGTGGTGGCGTGCGGGTCGAGGCGGCTGAACTGTCCATTCAGGACAGCGAGATCTCCGAACCGGCCGCGGACGGCGTCAGCGCGGGCCCCGGCGCGGTCGTGCGGGTGACGCGCTGCCGGGTGCGGTCGGCCCGCCGGCACGGCGTGCACCTGCTCAGCGGGTCGCGCGGCGAGGTGCGCGGCTGCGAGGTGACCGGCAGCGCGGGCGACGGCGTGCTGCTCGACACCGAGGAGGACGCCGTCGTCGCGGAGTGCACGGTCACGGGCAACGGCGGCAGCTCGGTGCGCACGGCCGTCGAGCACGAACGGCTGTCCGTCACCGGCATCGTGACGGGGGAGCAGCAGGCCCCGGCCGAGCCGCGGGAGCACGACGAGCCGCAGTCGCTCGGCGGCGCGATGGGCACGCGCCTGGAGGGACCGCTCGCCGATCTCGACGCGCTGATCGGCCTCGACGGCGTGAAGCGCGAGGTCCTCGGCCTGATCAACCTGATCAAGATGACCCAGCGGCGCCAGGCGATGGGCCTGCCGATGCCGCCCATGTCGCGCCACCTCGTGTTCGCCGGACCTCCCGGCACCGGCAAGACCACCGTCGCCCGGCTCTACGGCTCGGTGCTCGCCGAGCTCGGCATCCTCGCCCGCGGCCACATGGTCGAGGTGGCGCGCGCGGACCTGGTGGGCCAGTACATCGGGTCCACGGCCATCAAGACCGCCGAGGTCGTCACCAAGGCGATGGGCGGCGTGCTGTTCATCGACGAGGCGTACACGCTCTCCAGCCAGTCCGGCGGCAGCGGCCCCGACTTCGGCCAGGAGGCCATCGACACGCTGATGAAGATGATGGAGGACCACCGCGACGAGATCGTGGTGATCGTCGCGGGCTACTCCGAGCTGATGGAGCGGTTCCTCGCCTCGAACCCCGGCATGGCGTCGCGGTTCTCGAAGTCCGTGGAGTTCCCGAACTACACCGTCGACGAGCTCGTCACCATCACGACCAACCTGTGCCGCAAGCACTACTACGAGCTGACCGACGACGCGGTCGACGCGCTGACCGGCTACTTCGACCGCGTGCCGAAGAACGACACGTTCGGCAACGGCCGCGTCGCGCGCAAGCTGTTCGAGGCGATGGTGAGCACGCAGGCCTCCCGGCTCGCCCTGCGCCCGCCGGAGAAGGACACCGAGCTGAACCGGCTCACGGCGGAGGACCTCGTCGGCGAGCTGGCCTCCCTCGGCGAGGCCGCTCCGCGCGCGGCGGCACCCGACGCGAACACCGACCCGGTCGCCGCGGTCGGTGCCACGGCGGGCTGGCGCCGGTTCTCCGGCCTGCACGGCCTCGACGACGTGCGCGAGGCCGCCGGCCGCACGCTGGTGGGACTCTGCGGCCTGCGGGCGCGCAACAAGGGGCTGGGCCGGCAGGCGAACGTCGTGCTGTCCGGCCGCCGCGGCACGGGCAGGCGCGCGGTCGCGACGCTGTACGCGCAGAGCCTCGCCGAGCTGGGGCTGGTCGGCAGCGGCCACGTCACCCGCCTGGCGGTCGGCCGCGACCTGTGCCCGCGCTGGCCAGGCCAGGCCGTGAGCCTCGTCGCCACGGCGTTCGAGGACGCGGACGGCGGCGTGCTGCTGCTCGACGCCGACGGCCCGTGGGCGAGCGACTCGCCCGAACTGCGCGCCGAACTCGTGGACGCGCTGGCGGAGGCCGTGTCGCGCAACACCGGAGTCGTGGTGCTGCTGGCGGGCGAACCCGCCGCCCTGGCCGCGCTCTCGCCGGTGCTGAACGAGTGCTTCGCCCAGCGCTGGGACTTCGCCGACTACGACGTGGACGACCTGACCGCACTGGCCGTGCGGCGGCTGGCCCGGTGCGGGCACGAGGTGCCGCCGGACGTGCGGGAGGCGTTGCGGAACCTGTTGTCCGGCAACGGAGACCGCACCGCGTGGGACGCGCACCGGATGGCGCACCGGCTCGCGACGACGGCCGCCTCTCGCACGCTCGCGGCGGCCGACCTGCACGCGGTGGCGCTGGCGGGGATGCCGTCGCGGGACGGCGGGCTCGCGGCGGTCGGCTGAGGAGGCGGCTGAGGGAGGGCGGCCCGGCGTGGTCGCCCTTCTCTTCGCGCGGCAACGACCCCAGCCAGCGCGATGCCGGCCTTCCCCTGCGCAGCAACGACGACGGCGCCGCCGGTCACGCGGACCGGCGGCGCCGCCGTCGTTCCAAGAAACGCGGCTCAGAGGCCGAACCAGAGGTAGAAGTAGACGTTCGGTCCACTTCGGACGGTCTGGATCGCGTACTGCCGCCACTTGCCCTGGCTCCTCATCGCCTTGCCCACCGAGTCGGCGGACGCGGCGGTTGGGTACCAGGCGTAGTAGTACGGGGTGGTGTTCTTCGGCGGGTTGGCCTGCACCGGCTGGGTCGTGCCCGGCGCCCCGCTGCCCTGGCCGGGACCGGCCGCGAGCGCCGCCGGGGTGGCGAGGGTGACCGTGGCGGCGACGAGCGCGGCCGCCGTCGCGAACGTGCGGAACATGCCTTCTCCTTGTGCGCGTGGGGGGTGTGCGTGGGGTGTCCGCGGCGAGCATCTCGGCGGCGTCACCCCGGCGGCAAACCTCGTTGCCCGTTCGTCGGGAGGATCGGCCCTGCCGTGCGGGAGAACGGGAAGTCCGCCCGGTGCGTTCGGGTCGGAAGCCCTTGGGGCACAGCGGTTTGCGTGATCGCGTCGCTACGGTTCGCGGTGTCCGACGAAACCGAGACGGAACGGATCACTGTTCATGAAGCTTCCGATCAAGGCGCTGAAGCGCGCGGGCGCTGCGGTCGCGCTCGCCTCCGTCGTCGCGGTGGGCGGTGGCCTCGTCGCCGCCGCGCCCGCCTCGGCGGCCGCGGGTGTGCTGCAGATCTGCTCGAAGGGCACCTACTCGACCGACGTCGAGTTCCCGGAACGCGGCGGCGCGCGCTCGGTCATCGTGCCGAGTGGCCGGTGCATCAACCTGCCGCTGGGCACCAGCACGCGCGTCGAGAAGATCCACGTGTTCGGCCACGTCTACCCCGCCGTGTTCCTGGTGACGGCCGCCTCCGTGCGGCCGAGCAGGGGCGGCAGCGTGATCACCTTCGGCACGCCGCAGAACTGCTGGGCCGCCACCCCGGCGCTGTGAGCGCAGGCGGGGCGTCGCTCCGGCGCCCCGCCCGTCGCGGCGCGCCGGACCGGGAACCGCCGTGAGAACCTTGCCGCGCGACGGTGAACTGGGCTGCTGGTGGAGGTACCGCGGATGCTGGGGTCGGCTCGGCCTTCTTTTGGCGCGAGTGTGTTGGGCTACCGCACGAGAGCACGCCTGACCCAGGAGGAACTGGCGGCGTTGTCGGGCCTGAGCGTGCGGGCGCTGCGCGATCTCGAACGGGGACGGGCGTCCTCGGCCCAGGAACGGTCGGCGGAACTGCTCGCCACCGCGTTCGGGCTGACCGGCGACGAACGGGCGTCCTTCCTGCGCCAGGCCGAACAGGGCAGGCGCCGGTCGGGGCGCGCCGGGGACACGACGCTGCTGCACGACCTGCCGGACCTGCCCGACCTGGTGGGCAGGGAGACCGAGCTGGACGTGCTGGCGCGCGAGACCGCGGCCGGCGGCGTCGTGGTCGTCTCCGGTCCGCCCGGCGTGGGCAAGACGTCGCTCGCGGTCGCCGCCATCCGGCGGTTCGGCGAGCGGTTCCCGGACGGCTGCGTGGGAATCGACCTGCGCGGCGGCGACGACCGGCCGGTGAGCGTCGGTGCCGCGCTGGACCGCCTGCTGACGACGCTGGGCGTGCCGGCGGCCCGCATCCCGGCGGACACCGAGATGCGCGGCGCGCTCTTCCGGACCCTGGTGCGCGAGCGGCGCATGCTCGTGGTGCTCGACAACGCCGCGAACGAGGCGCACGTGCGGCCGTTGCTCGGCGCCGGTCCCGGCAGCGCGACCATCGTCACCTGCCGCCGGACGCTCGCGGGGCTCGAGGCGGCGCGGTGGCTGGTGCTCGACGCGTTGTCGGAGGAGGGCGCGGTCGACCTGATCGCGTCGATCGTCGGCGACGACCGCGTCCGCGACGAGCCGGAGGCCGCCAGCGCGCTGGCCGCCCTGTGCGGCAACCTGCCGCTGGCCGTGCGGATCGCCGGGAACAGGCTCGCGGGGGGCGACCGGCCGATGTCGCGGCTGGTGACCGAGCTGCGCGACGAGAGCGCGCGGCTCGACTCGCTCGCCGCGGGCGACCTGCGCATCAGGACCGTCTTCGAGGTGTCGCTGCGGCAGCTGTCCCCGATCGCGCAGACCGCTTTCCGGCGCCTGGCCCTGATCCCCGGCACCGGCTTCGACGACGAGCTCGCGTCCGTCGTCACCGGCATGTCGCTCGACGAGGCCGGGCCCGTGCTGGACGAGCTGCTGGAGGCGTCGCTGCTGAGCGTCACGCCGCGGACGAACCGCCTGCAGTTCCACGACCTGCTCCGCCTGCTCGCCCAGGAGCGGCTGCTCGCGGAGGAACCGGAGAGCGTGCGCACCGGGCTGCGCGACGCCCTGCACCAGCACGTGCTCACGCGAGGTGCCGCCGCGGGCAGGCTGTTCTTCGCCGAGGTGCGGGAGATCCCCGCGGACAGCCCGTTCTGCTCGCTGGCCGAGGCCAGTGACTGGATCACGCGCGAGGAGTCGACCTGGCTGCCCGTGCTGCAGCAGGCCGATGCCCTGGGCCGGCACCGCGAGGTGCTCGACTTCGCCGTGGGCACGACCAGGTACTCCCAGAGCCGCGAGCTCAAGCACGACTGGGGTGCCGTGTGCGACGCCGGGCTCCGCGCCGCCCGCGTGCTCGGGGCGCGGCCGGAGGAGGTGGACATGCTCAACCAGTTCTCCTGGCTGCGCAGCCTCGCCGGTGCCGACGACGAGGCGCAGGCCGCGAGCGAGACCGCGATCGCCATCGCAGGCGAGATCGGCGACCGCAGGGGCGCCATGATCGCGCACTGCAACCTCGGGCTGACGCTGCTGCGGCGGCACCAGGTCGGGGACGGCATGACGCACCTGCGCACGGCGTACGAGATGTCCCCGGAGTTCGACTTCTTCGACCTCGGCATCTGGATGGCGATCCCGTACGGCTACGCGCTGCTCACCGTGGGCCGCCTGGACGACGCGCTGGCGCTGCACCAGGCGATGCTCGCCGAGATCGACCGCCGGCGCGGCGAGACCAACCACGACATGGAGACCAAGGCGAAGACGATGGCGTACGCGATCGCCGGCGACTGCTTCGCCGCCCAGTCGCGCTGGCACGAGGCCGCCGGGAGCTACCGCGCCGCCCGCCTCGCGCTGGACGACGAGCAACGCGTCGGCTACCGCGACTCCGCCGGGCTGGCGCTGAGCGAGGGCAAGGCGTGGCGCCAGGCGGGGGAGCACGCCGAGGCGCGGCACTGCCTCGACTACGCCCTGGCCCGCTTCGAGGGCCCGCTCTACGGCGACGAACGCGCGGCCGTCGAGGCGGAGCTGGCCGCACTCCCGGCCTGACCACGACCGGGTGACTACCGTTTGCGCTCAAGCGGTCACCATGTGTAAATGCTCCGTGTTCTGATCATGAGCGAAGGGCCGTCACCGTGAACAAGCAGGAGCTGATCGACCTCGTGTCCGAGAACGCGGACGCGAGCAGGGCGGACGTGGCCAAGGTGCTGGACACGATGCTGCACACGATCAAGAACACCGTGGCCGAGGGCGACACGGTGAACCTGACGGGATTCGGGTCCTTCACGATGGGCGAGCGCGCGGCGAGGACCGGGCGCAACCCGCAGACCGGGGAGCCGATCGAGATCGCGGCGTCGAAGGCCGTCAAGTTCTCCGCCGGCAAGGCGTTCAAGGACTTCGTCAACGCCAGGTGACGCGGGTGCCGGACGTGGCAGCCGCCACGTCCGGCAGGTCAGTTCGAGGGCCCGCTCAGGTGCCCGCGGATCCGGTCGAACTCGGCCGCCATCTCCGGCGACGCGAGGAAGTCGTCCAGAGCCGCCGACACCTCGTAGTCCACCGCCTCCAGCGACCGGATCGCCAGCTGCACCACGGACTCCGCGTCGCGGCCGGCGAGGAAGCTCGCCCAGTGCTCCAACGCCTCCAGCGCCCACAACAGCTGGGGGTCCATGTCCCCGTCCGACAGCGTTCCCGCGTCGATCTCGCCCAGCCACGCCCGCAACCGTTCCGGCGTGCTGCCCGCCGGATCCGTCCGAGCCTGCTCGAACGCCCGCCGCGCGTCGTCGTCGAACTCGGATTCCGCCGCGTCCGCGAGGTCACCGTCCGCGGTCAGCCTGACCACCGTGGACGCGCCGAACCGGTGCCGTTGCTCCTCGTCGGCGGCCGCGACCAGATCGCGGACGGACTGTTCGACCTCGTCGTAGCGCACGCCGGCATTCAACCAGGCGCCCGCGGCGGCGGATCACCGACCGGTGCCGGCGTCCGCGGCGCCGGTCAGCCGACCCGGCAGGAGAGGCTGGGCCAGTTCCAGTTGCCGCCGTGCATGATCGTGAAGCCGAACGTGTTGCCGTTTCCGTTGGGGCGTGCGGTCATCACGTCGGCCGAGCCCCACGTCGCGCTGGTGTTCCAGGTGGCGATGATCCGCTGCGGCGAGCTGACGGTGACGGTGACGACCCAGTTGTCGGTGCCGGTCACCGTGACGTTGCCGTTGAAGCGGTCACTCCACTTCTCGCCCTCGGAGTACGTCGCGGTGCAGCCCCCGCCGCCGGGGTTGCCGGACGTGGTCGTGGTGGTCGGCGTGGTGGTGCCGGTGCCGTTGTTCAGGACGTTGAGGACCGAGGTGTAAGCGGCCTTCTTGTTGCCGCTGCCGTCGAAGAGCAGCGGGGTGCCGGAGGCGCGCCACGAGTCGCTGTCGCGGATGCCCCAGACGGTGATGCCGGTGCAGCGGGAGACGGCGAGGCAGGCCTGGGTGACTCCCTGGTACTGCTGGGCCTGGGAGCTGCCGGAGCCCTCGATGTCGAGCTCGGTGATCTGGACGTCGACGCCGAGCGCGGCGAAGTTCTGCAGGGTGGTGTGGTAGTTGGACGGCACGGGGTTGCCGCTGTTGAAGTGCGCCTGGAAGCCGACGCAGTCGATCGGGACGCCGCGGGACTTGAAGTCCTGCACCATCCGGTAGACGCCCTGGGTCTTGGCGTGCGACCAGTTGTCGGTGTTGTAGTCGTTGTAGCAGAGCTTGGCGCTCGGGTCGGCGGAACGGGCCGCGCGGAACGCCGCCTCGATCCAGTCGTTGCCGGTGCGCTGGAGGTTGGAGTCGCGACGCCCGCCGCCGCTGCCGTCGGCGAACGCCTCGTTGACGACGTCCCAGGCGTAGATCTTGCCCCGGTAGTAGGTGGCGACCTGGGTGATGTGGTTGAGCATCGCGTTGCGCAGCGAGGAACCGGACATGTTCTGCATCCAGCCGGGCTGCTGCGAGTGCCACGCCAGGGCGTGCCCGCGGACTCGTTTGCCCTGATTCCGCGCCTGGTTCACGATCCGGTCGGCGTTGCCGTAGCTGAACTGGTTCTGGTTCGGCTCGGTCGCGTCCATCTTCATCTCGTTCTCGGCCGTGACCATGTCGAACTCGCGGTTGAGGATCCCGGTGTAGGTCGAGTCGCCGAGCTTGTTCGCGGCCACCGCCGTGCCGAAGTACCGGCCGCTCTGCTGGGCGGCGGCACCGAGGGTGGACGCGGCGCCGCTGGCCGTGCCGGCGGAGAGGACCGCGGCCGCCGCGGAGGCGAGGACGAGAGCCGGCACGAGGGAGACCCGTGCGGCTGACTTCGCTGTCAGCTTCATTGTCCGGCGCTTTCTGAGAAGCACCCGCGTGACCACGGGTGGAAACGGATCGGTCGACATCGGTGACGATCAACTCGTGCGGACTGCGCCGGGTCCGCCGCGCCAGTATTAGCCGACCCGCACGGGCCCAACAAGCCGTGCCTGATCTCGGTAGATGTCGAACAACTGTCGAACGCCGAGGTGAGAGACGCTTTTGTGGAAATCGGAAGCGAAGTGGGCCGGTACTCCGTTCGGGAAAGTTTGGAAATATGTTTGGAAACTTCCCCCCGGTCCACCCGTCGAACGCATTCGACGCGCCTTGACCGGACGGGAATTCTCGGCCACATTCGACCTCTCCACGACGTGACCGCTGTGCGCGCGGCGGCTTCCTGCCTCGACGAAGAGGAGCATGTTCATGCCTGGAACAGGCCGGCGCGCGATCGGAGTCATCGTGGCCGTGACAGCCCTGCTCGGCGGTGTGGTGGCGGCGTCCACCCCGACACCCGCGGCGGCGGCGACCGTCGACACGAGCGCCTGGTACGTGTTGCTCAACCGCAACAGCGGCAAGGCGCTGGACGTCTACAACCTCGCCACGAACGACGGCGCGCGCATCACCCAGTGGGCGCGCAACGACGGCGACCAGCAGCAGTGGCAGTTCGTCGACTCGGGCGGCGGCTACTACCGGCTGAGGTCACGGCTGTCGGGCAAGGTCCTCGACGTCCACAACTTCTCCACCGCGGACGGCGGCGCCGTCGTGCAGTGGAGCGATCTCAACGGCACGAACCAGCAGTTCCGCCTCGCCGACTCCGACAGCGGGTACGTGCGCCTGCTCAACCGCAACAGCGGCAAGGCCGTCGAGGTCCAGGGCGCCTCGACCGCGGACGGCGGCAACGTCGTGCAGTACGGCGACTGGGGCGGCGCCAACCAGCAGTGGCAGCTCGTCCGCGTCGGCAGCGGTGGCGGTGGCACGTGCCGGCTCCCGTCCAGCTACCGCTGGTCGTCGACCGGCCCGCTGGCCCAGCCGAGGCAGGGATGGGTGTCGCTCAAGGACTTCACGCACGTCATGCACAACGGCAGGCACCTCGTCTACGCGACGACGCACGACACCGGGACGACGTGGGGCTCGATGAACTTCGGGACGTTCGCGAACTGGTCCGACATGGGCTCGGCGAGCCAGAACGCCATGTCCACCGGCGCGGTCGCCCCCACGCTGTTCTACTTCGCACCCAAGAACATCTGGGTGCTGACCTACCAGTGGGGTCCCACGACCTTCAGCTACCGCACGTCGAACGACCCGGCGAACGCCAACGGCTGGTCCCAGCCGCAGACCCTCTTCACCGGGCGCATCCCCGACTCCGGCACGGGCCCGATCGACCAGACGCTCATCGGCGACGACACGACCATGTACCTGTTCTTCGCCGGTGACAACGGGAAGATCTACCGGGCCACCATGCCGATCGGGAACTTCCCGGGCAGCTTCGGCTCGTCGTGGACGCAGATCATGAGCGACACCACGGCGAACCTGTTCGAGGCCGTCGAGGTCTACAAGGTGCAGGGCCAGAACCAGTACCTCATGATCGTCGAGGCGATGGGGAGCAACGGCCGCTACTTCCGCTCGTTCACCTCCAGCAGCCTCGGCGGTTCCTGGACACCGCAGGCCGCCACCGAGGGAAATCCCTTCGCCGGCAAGGCGAACAGCGGCGCCACCTGGACCAACGACATCAGCCACGGCGACCTGGTCCGCGCCAACCCCGACCAGACCAAGACCGTCGACCCGTGCAACCTGCAGCTGCTCTACCAGGGCCGCAACCCGAGCTCGGGCGGCGACTACGGCCTGTTGCCGTACCGGCCGGGCCTGCTGACCCTGCAACGCTGACCACCCGGAACAGGCCGGCTCCCGCGGCGGAGGGAGCCGGCCCCCGGTCAGACCATCGGGTTGCCGCTGACGGTCCGCTCGGCGGGGACGTAGGGCTGCACGACGTCCCAGTGCTCGACGATGCGGCCGTTCTCGAACCGGAAGATGTCGACGATCGCCGCGTCGCCCTCCGGCAGCCAGCCGCTGACCCTGCTGTGCGCGATCACGAAGTCGCCGTCCTCGAAGATCCGCTCCGGGTTCCAGCTGAAGCCGGTGAGCGACGGCACCGCCGCGCGCAGGCCGTCGAGACCGTTGGGCAGGTTGGGGCTGTGCTGCACGTAGGGCTCCGCCCAGTAGCGGTCGAGTGCGGTGACGTCCTTCTCCTCGAACAGTTCGCGCATGGCGGTGCGGAGGAGTTCCTTGTTGGACATGTCCGGCTCCCGTGGCCTCGGAGGTGATGGGGACCATCGTCGGGGGAGGAGGCCGCCGGCAGCGCCCGTCGGATGACCGTGATCACGACGGTCGCGCGGTGCGCGGATGACTGGCCTCCACCGCCTACTCGAACACCCCGTAGCCCTCGACCGCGTGGGCGCGCACGCCGTCCATGTCGAGCTCCACGCCGATGCCGGGGGTGTCCGGCAGCGTGATGTAGCCGTCCTTCACGATCGAGCCGCTGCCGTCCGGGGCGTGGACGTAGCTGTCCCACACCTCCCGCTCCTCCAGGGCGTGCCACTCCTGGACGTAGAAGTTGGGGATCGCCCCGCACTGGTGCGACGTGGCCATCGTGCCCAGCGGCGTCGACACCAGGTGGGGCGCGAACGGGATGTAGTGCATCTCGGCGAGGTTGGCGATCTTCTTGGCCTCCGCCAGGCCGCCGCACTTCGGCACGTCCGGCTCGATCACGTCCACGGCTCCGCGTTCGAGCAGTTCGCGGAAACCCCACCGCAGGTAGAGGTTCTCGCCCGCGCAGATCGGCGTGCGGGTCTGCTCCCGCACCCGGACGAGCGCGTCGACGTTCTCCGCCGGCAGCGGTTCCTCCAGCCACATCAGGCCGAACGGTTCGAGCTCCCAGGCGATCCGGCACGCGCTCGGCACGTCGTAGCGCGCGTGCAGGTCGATGGCCAGGTCGACGTCCGGCCCGATCGCCTCGCGGACGGCGGCCACGCGCGCGACCATCGACCGCAGCTCGGCGTTGTTGATCGTGTGGTTGAAGTCGTCGAACTTCGCCGGGTGGCGCAGGTCGTCGATGTCGAACTTGATGGCGGTGAAGCCCTCGGCGACCATCCGCTGGGCCCGGTCGACGCAGCCCGCGACCGAGCCCGCCGGGTCGTCGCCGTCGCCGCAGTCGGCGTAGAGGCGGATCCGGTCGCGGAACTTGCCGCCGAGCAGCCGGTGCACCGGCTGGCCCGCGGCCTTGCCCGCGAGGTCCCACAGCGCGAGCTCGATCCCGGACAGCGCGATCACGAACACCCCGCCCTGCGGTCCCGCGAAGACCTTGCCGCGCCTCAGTTTCTCCCAGCACCGCTCGACGTTGCGCGGGTCCTCGCCGATCAGCAGGGGAGTCAGGAACCTGATCATCCCGACGACGCCGCCCGCGCCGGCGTCGGGATTGGCCTCGCCGAACCCGCTGAGGCCTTCGTCGGTGTCGATCCGGATGAGCGTGGCCTCGCCGTGGTAGGCGACCACCGCCGTGGTGACGTTCACGATCCGCATTGCTCTCCCGTCTCCGGGTGGTGCAGGGGAACGGTCTGTCGCTGGCACCAACTTGTCCTATAAGCTGATGACATGCAAAGGGGACAAGAGTCTCCGGACGTTGTCAAGGTCCGCACTCTGCCGGTGCAGGTGGCCGCACACCTCACCCGGCGCATCGTCAGCGGTGAGATGCAGGACGGCCGGGGGCCGTCGGAGCTCGACATCTCGCGGGAGTTCGGGGTGTCGCGCGTGGTGGCGCGCGAGACGCTCAAGGTGTTGGCGTCACTGGACATCGTCGACGTGGCGCAGGGTCGCCGGGTCACCGTGCGTCCCCCTGCGGAGTGGGACTACCTGAGCCCGTTGCTGGTCGAGTGGCTGCCCGCCGAGGTCGTCGGCGAGCTGCTGCAGGAGCTCGACCAGATGCGCATGCTGCTCGAACCCGAGCTCGCCGCGATGGCCGCGGCCATCGTCACCGACGAGGCGCTGGAACGGATGCGGGGCGAGATCGGCCGCATGGCGGCGCTCGAAGGCGATCCCAACGCCTACCTCGAGGTCGACCACGAGTTCCACATGGAGATCTGCCGGGCGGCGGACAACCGCATCCTGGACCGGATCATGTACTCGGCCCGCTGGCTCGGCACGGCCAGCAGGCGCATCACCAACGAGGCGCCGGCCGCGTTGTGCAAGGCCACCGCCGACCACACGGAGATCTACGAAGCGCTCGTGGCGCGTGACCCGGACCGGGCCCGTGCGGCGATGCGCAAGCACCTCGCCAACAACTCCACTCTTCTCGCGGAGCGGAAGAAGCAGTCCAAGCGGCGCTAGCGCCGTGCGCGCAGTTCGTCCACTTCACCACATGAACGACCCGGCAGCGGGCGCACGTCCCGCTGTCCCGCCGGTTGCAACGAAGCCCCGTCGGCACGCGTCCGCTCGTCCGGACGCGGGAGGAGTTGTTGTCATGGAAGAGAAAACGGACTTGTCCAGGCGGACTTTCCTCGGGGCGAGCGCGCTGGGCGTGCTCGGGCTCGCCGGCTGCGGGGGTGGCGGTCCGGCCGCACCGCAGGTGGACGTCCAGGTTCCCCAGGCCCTGCTCGACGAGGCCGCGAAGCTGCGCGGCGGGTCGGTCGGCATGCTCTCGCAGAAGCTGTACTCGGAGGCGGCCAACAAGGCGCTGGACAACTCGTTGCAGGTCTTCGCTCAGGCCACCGGCACCACGGTCCGCAACGACCTGGTGTCCGGCGACGCCGGGGACATGGTCGCGAAGATGGACGCCGAGGTGAAGGCGGGCACCAGCCGCGACTTCGCGTTCGTGAGCGACCGGCGGTTCGTCGGCCAGCTCCACAACCTCGGCGCTCTCACCGACGTGACCGACGTCGTCGAGGAGATGCGCGAGCTCTACGGCGAGCCCGCGACGGAGGCGACCAACTACTGCGTGTTCGGCGGCCGCTGGTTCGCGATCCCGTACCACTTCATCGCTACGGCGATGTACCTGCGCAAGGACTGGTACCAGGAGAAGGGCCTCCCGCTCAAGCCGTACTACACGTGGGAAGAGCTGCGGGACAACGCTTTGGAGGTCTCCGACCCGGCGAAGAGGCGCTTCGGCTGGGGCCTCACGGTGAACCGCTCCGGCGACGCCAACGGCTTCATCGCGAACGTCGTCAACACCTACGGCGGGGCGATCGCGGACAACACCGGCACGAAGGTGGTGTTCAACTCGCCGGAGACCGTCGCCGCGGTCACGTTCATCGGCGACATCTACACCAACCCGAAGTACACGCCCATGCTGCCGCCGGGGATCGGCAGCTGGACTGACTCGAGCAACAACGAGAACTGGCTCGCCCAGATCCTGGGTCTCACGCTCAACCAGTTCAGCGTCTACGCCGACTCGAAGACCAAGAACAACCCGGTGTACGGCAACACCCACCCGTTCAACGGCGCCACCGGACCGGCCCTCGACAAGCCGCTGGCGTTCGGTGAGTCGAACTCGTTCGTCGTGTTCAAGGGTGCGAAGAACCCCGACCTCGCCAAGCTCGTGGCGAAGTACATGGTCAGCGGCACCGCACTGCTGGGTGTCGCTAAGGGAGCGCCCTGCCTGGTGAACCCCTCGTGGGACAAGGTGTGGGACTCCGACCCGTACTACACCAGCGGTGACCCGGCCTTCGCCGCGCTGCGGGAGCAGACCCGCACACCGCTCCCGGTGACCACGAAGACCGGCTTCAAGTTCCCCCAGGCACCGAGCCCGGGGGAGCAGGCCGCCACCGCCGCCTACCTGCTCACCGACATGATGCAGTCGGTCATCCAGGGCACGAGGCCGGCCGACGCCGTCGCCGCGACGCACGCCCGGATCGTCCAGGTCTTCGAGCAGCAGGGCTACCGGCAGTGACCGACCTGCGCACCCGTCCGGCCAACACAGCGGCACCGCGCACGTCGTCGTCGCTCAGTCCGTCGCAGCGGCTGCTCGGCCGCGACTGGCGCCTCGCCGCGGTGTTCGTCGGGCCGACGCTGGTGCTGGTCGCCGGCCTCATCCTGGTCCCGATCGCCGACTCGGTCGTCACCAGCACCACGGAACGGCACGGCGCCGAGACGGTCTTCGTCGGCCTGGACAACTACACCGCTCTCGTCGACGACTCCCTGTTCCACAAGGGAGTCCTGAACTCGTTCGTCTTCACCGCGTACGCCGAGATCTTCAAGGTGACCCTCGGTCTCATCGCGGCGTTGATGCTGCACCACATGAGGCGCGGGCGGGCGATCGTCGCCGGCGTGATCCTGCTGCCGTGGGTCGTGCCGACCGTCGTCACGGCCTTCACCTGGCGGTCGCTGTTCGACCCGATCTTCGGCAGCGTCAACACCCTGCTCACCGACTCCGGCATCGGGCCGGGCCTCGCCGCGGTCGGACTGGTCGACCGGTGGCCCGCGGAGTGGCTGTCCGATCCCGCGCTCGCGCTGCCGTCGGTCATCCTGGTCAACGTCTGGAAGGGCATCCCGTTCTTCGCGGTGACGTTCCTGGCGGGGCTCAAGGCGATCGACAGCCACCTGTACGAGGCGGCGATGGTGGACGGGGCCTCGCCGTGGCAGCGCTTCCGGCACATCACGCTGCCGGGGCTGCGGCACGTCATGGTCGTGACGGTGCTGCTGTCGTCGATCTGGACGTTCAACAACTTCGACCTGATCTGGCTGATGACCCAGGGCGGGCCGGGCGACGCCACCGCGCCGTACGTGATGGTCGCCTACTCGAAGGCGATCCAGCAGCTGCAACTGGGCGCGGGCGCCGCGGTCACGCTGGTGGTGCTGCCGATCGTCGCCGTGCTCGTGGTGGTCCTCGTCCGCCTGATGCGCCGCAACGACCTGCCGAGCGCGACCGACCTCGGCCGTCGGCGGCTGACCCCCGCGCAGCGCAGGGCGTTGCCGTGGGCCGTCATCGCGGCGTCGGTTCTCGTGCTGGCGTGGGCCTCGCCGAACATCGTGTGGAAGGCCGCGCTGGTGCTCGGCGTGTTCGTGCTGCTCGCGGCCGCGGTCGGACGGGTCGTCTCCACGCTCGCCGCACGGGGCAACCGGACGGCCGCACGACTGGTCGGCGGCACCGGTTCGGGCATCGCGCTCGCGGGCCTGCTGGGCTTCGTGCTCGCCCCGCTGTACTGGATGACGGTCACCGCCTTCAAGTCCGACGACCAGATCGTGGCGCGCACCGACGACCTCTGGCCGACCCCGTGGACCACCGAGCAGTTCACGAACCTGTTCGCGGACAGGGCGTTCGGCACCTGGTACCTCAACACTGTCCTGGTGTCGGTGGCGTCCACCGTGATCGCGTTGATCTGCGCGGCGCTGGCGGGCTACGCATTGGCGCGGTTGAGGTTCCGGGGCTCGGAGAGCTTCACGGTGACGATCCTGCTCACCTACGTGATGCCGGGCGCGCTGCTGTTCATCCCGCTGTACCAGCTGATGAGCGGCGTCGGGCTCAACGACTCGCTGTGGTCGCTCGTGCTCGCCTACCCGACGTTCACGCTGCCGTTCGCGACGTGGCTGCTCGTCGGGTACTTCAGGTCCATCCCGGCCGACCTGGAGGAGGCCGCGCTGGTCGACGGCTGCACGCGGTTCGGCGCGTTCGTGCGGATCGTGCTGCCGCTGGCGAAACCGGGTCTGCTCGCCGTCGCCCTCTTCACGCTCACCAACGCGTGGAACGAGTTCCTGTTCGCGTTCGTGTTCATCACCAAGGACGACTACAAGACACTGCCCGTCGGCATGCAGTCGATGATCTTCGGTGACGTCGTGCCGCAGGGGCAGCTGGCCGCGGCCTCGCTGCTGATCAGCATCCCGGTCGTCACGATGTACGCGTTCGGCCAGCGGTTCCTGACCGAGGGCCTCACCGCCGGCGCGGTGAAGGGGTGATCACCGAGGAGCACGTCGCCACCGGGTCGCGCCCGAGCGACCTGCGCATCACCGACCTGCGGGTGGCGACCCTGACCGGCGTGCCGTTCCGCTCGACGATCGTCCGGATCGACACGAACCAGGGCCTGGTGGGCTACGGCGAGGTGCGCGACCAGGCCAGCGCCACCTACGCGCTCATGCTCAAGAGCAGGCTCGTCGGCGAGAACCCGTGCAACGTCGCCAAGATCTTCCGCGGGATCAGGCAGTTCGGGCACCACGGACGGCAGGGCGGCGGGGTCTCCGGTGTCGAGATGGCGCTGACGGACCTCGCGGGCAAGGCGTACGGGGTGCCCGCCCACGCGTTGCTCGGCGGCCGGTTCCGAGACCGGATCCGGTGCTACGCCGACACTCCGTCGCTGCCGGACCCGCACGCCATGGGCGCCCGGTTGCTGGAACGCAGGCGGCGCGGGTTCACGATGCTGAAGATGGACGTCGGCATCGATCTCCTGTGGGACGTCCCGGGGGCGCTGATCGCCCCGCCCGGTGCCCGCGACGACGTCACGACGATGCACCCGTTCACCGGAATCCAGGTCACCGCCCGAGGAGTCGAGCACCTGGCGTCCTATGTGGACACGGTGCGGTCCGTCGTCGGGTACGACGTCGCGCTCGCCGCCGACCACTTCGGCCACATCGCGCTCGACTCGTGCATCCGGATCGGCCGCGCGCTGGAGCCGTTCACCCTGGCGTGGATCGAGGACCTCATCCCGTGGCAGCTGACCGAGCAGTGGCGCCGGCTGACCGAGGCGGTCGCCGTTCCGACGTGCACGGGGGAGGACATCTACCTGCTCGACGGGTTCCGGCCGTTGCTCGACACCGGTGCCATCCGGGTCGTGCACCCCGATCCGGCGACGGCGGGCGGGATCGCGGAGACCAGGCGGATCGGCGACCACGCGCAGGAACGCGGGATCCCGATGGCGCTGCACCTCGCGGCGTCGCCGATCGCCACGATGGCGAGCGTGCACCTGGCCGCCGCCACGGAGAACTTCCTCGCGCTCGAACACCACGCGGCCGACGTGGAGTTCTGGGACGACCTCGTCACCGGGCTGCCCCGTCCGCTGATCCAGGACGGCCACATCACCGTGCCGGACACGCCGGGCCTGGGGTTCGGCGATCTCGACGAGGACCTGGTGCGGCACCACCTCGACCCGCGTGATCCGGTCTTCTTCGCCGAGACGACGCACTGGGACGGCGAGTCGAGCCACGACCGCCTGTGGAGCTAGTGCCCCTGCTCGGCGCGCCACCGCTCGTACTCGGGCCGGGCGTCCTCCGACAGCGGGTAGTACCGCCGCAGGTCGCCGCCCTCGGCGAGCTTGATCCGGGAGAACTCCTCCCACTCCGCGTGCTCCTGAGCGACGGCGACCAGCGCGGGCGCGAGCTTGACCGGCACCACGACCGCGCCGTCGTCGTCCGCCACGACGATGTCGCCGGGCTCGACGAGCGTGCCGCCGCACGCCACCGGCACGTTCACGGCGGTGGGCACGATGCCGGTCTGGGCGTGGTAGTTCGGCGTGGCGCCACGGATCCACAGCCCGAGACCGAGCTTCCTGGCCTCACCGACGTCGCGCAGGCAGCCGTCGATCACGACTCCGGCGCCACCGCGGCCCTTGAAGTAGGTCAGCATCATCTCGCCGAACACACCGCTGTTCATGTCACCGCGCGCGTCCACGACGATCATGTCGCCGGCCTGCGCGTGGTACATGACGTGCCGGTGCAGCTGCTTCTCCGGCTCGGCGTACTCCTCGTCGGGGTAGAGGTCCTCCCGCTTCGGCAGGAACTGCAAGGTCAGCGCGGGTCCTGCCACCCGAACGCCCGGCGTCGCCGTGACCGGGCCGCTGATGAACGCGCTGCGGATGCCCATGCGGCTCAGTTCGGCGCTGGCCGTCGCGCTGCCGAGAGCCGCGAGGGCGGCGCTGAGTTCCGCGGGCGGGCGAACGATGTCGTGCGTCTCGACCACGTCGGCAACTCCTTCGTCGGGACGTCGGATCGAGCCTAGTGCAGGAAACCCCTTGTGCAGGGCCAAGAAGAGTTTCGAAACCCGGAGCCGAAGAATTCAGGAACGTTCGTTCTTGACTGACCGTTCCTGAAAACGCTACGGTCGTCACATGGGACGACGGAGGTCCTTCGACGAGGACGAGGTCGTGCAGGCGGCGGCGGAGCTGTTCGCCCGCCGCAGCTACGAGGGCGTCTCGATCGACGACCTGGTGAAGGCGGTCGGCGTGCACCGCAACAGCCTGTACGGCGTGTTCGGCAGCAAGCGCGGGTTGTACCTCGCGGCGTTGCGCCGGCACGTCGAGCAGGAGGTGCGTCCGCGTCTGGCTCACGCGGCACGGGCGGAGGAGGTCCTGACCTGGGACCTGGTGCTGCTCGCCGCGGTGGACCGGGCGCCGGACGACCCGGAGGTGGCCGAGCTGGTGTCGTCGGTCCTCGCCGAGCTCGACGAGACGACGGGCGACCCGGCGGCCACCGACGTGCTGCTGGGCCGCTGGCTGCGCGACCGCGCCGTCCTGAATGGACACGACACGCCGGGAACGGCGGCAGGGGAGGGGATCTGACATGGCAGTGGTCAGCGTGCAGGGCCAGGACCTGGTGGTGGAGATGGAGGGGCTGGACAAGCTCTGGGCCCTGAAGAGCAGGTTGACGATCCCGCTGGCGAACGTCCGCGGAGCCACGGTCGATCCCGGGATCGTGGACGAACCGAAGGGGATCAAGGCACCGGGCACGCACGTGCCCAAGGTGATCACCGCCGGCACGTTCCACCACGACGGCGAGAAGGTCTTCTGGGCGGTGCGCGACGCGCAGAAGGCCGTGGTCGTCGAACTCGCCGACGAGACCTACACGCGGCTGGTGGTCGAGGTCGACGACCCGCGCGCCGTGGTGGAGATGGTCGAGAAGGCGACGCGCCGGTGATCGTCAGGACGGCGCTGGTCCTGGCGACGGTCACGACGATGGTCTCACCACTCGCGGCGGTCGCCGAATCGGCCCACGACAAGGGGTTCTGGTTGCCGGCACGCGATGAGGAGGTGTCCTTCGTCGTCGACGGCACGACCACCTACGGAACAGTGCACGTGCCCGCACGGCGGCGCGGCGAACGGCTGCCCGCGGCCCTGCTGCTGCCCGGCAGCGGACCCACCGACCGCGACGGCAACCAGCCGCCCGCGTTCACGCCGAACACCATCCGCGATCTCGCTCTCGCGCTGGACCGCGACCGGGTGGTGACCTTCCGGTTCGACAAGTACGGCACCGGCCGCACCGGGCTGGGGGCGTTCACGGGGCGCCCGCAGGACATCGACCACCCGGCGTTCGTCCGGCAGGCCGCGGCGGCCCGCGACCTCCTGCGCGACCGGGCCGAGGTGGCGTCGCGCCGGGTGGCGCTCGCCGGGCACAGCGAGGGGGCGTTGACCGCGCTGGTGCTCGCCGCGGACGCCCCTCGCGACCGGCGGGCCGCGGCGCTGATCCTGTTGCAGCCGCTGGCGTTGCGGTTCCTGGACGTGCTGGCCACCCAGCTGCACGACCAGATCAGGCAGGCGGTCGAAGCGGATGCCATGTCCGAAGAGGACGGACGCGCCGCGGACGGGGCGATCGACGTCGCCGTCGCCGACCTGCGTGCCGGGCGCCCGGTCGACACCACCGGCATGCCGCCGGCGCTCGCCGCGCTGTTCGGGTCCCTGGCAGGACCGAGCCGCCGGTTCGTCACGTCCGTGGACGCCGTGTTCCCGCCCGACGTCGCACGCGGGCTGCGGCCGATGCCGGTGCTGCTGACCTGTGGCGAGCTGGACCCGCAGGTGCCCTGCCGGGCCACCGACCAGCTCGCGTCCGTGGTGGGCCACCGCGTGGTCCTGCCCGGCGTCGGGCACGCGATGACCACGGCGGACGGCACGTTCTCGCCGGTGCTGACGAGCAGGCTCAGCGCCCTGAGGTGGTGACCTCGCGGTCCCACAGCAGCTCGGTCAGCTGTGCGACGGCCTTGTCCCGGTGCCTCCGGTAGGTGTTGAACGACAGGTGCAACGACTCCGCGACGCGTTCCTGCACGCCGACCGGCCGCAGGAACGTCCGGTCGAGCAACGTGCCGAAGTCGGGCTTCAGCACGGCGACGGCGTCGTCGAGCAGGTCCCGCAGGGACTCTGCCGGCGTCTGCCCGGGGCGTCCGTGCCGCCGGACCATCCTGGACCGCAGCAGCGGGTTGGCCAGGATCAGGTCCGGCGCGTGCAGGTCGCGCAGCGCGGAGCGGACGGCGTCGGTGAACTCCGGGCGGGACAGCACCGCGGCGGGCGGCGCTGACCGGCCCAACTGGTTGGCGTGCAAGCGATCCGTGTACTGCTCGACGTCGGTACGCCGCCAGTCGTGGGCGAACACCGGGTAGGTCGAGGCACCGACGGTGAAACCCGTTTCGGCGCGGAACCCGAGCGACTCCAGCGCGGGTGCCCACAGCTCGCCGTCGCCGAACGCGCCGACGAGGCTCCACGCCGTGTCGTCGTCGATCTGGATGATCTCCAGCATCTGCCACGCGACGAACAGCGTGAGCGACGGGGACGGGCGCTGGCCGTGCTCGCGGTCGAGGAAGAACCGCCAGGCGCGGACCCGTTCGCGCGCGCGCGGCGGCCCGTACTTCGCCGCGTGGCGCCACATCGCGTCGGCGCCGGGGTCCGCGCCGAGATCGGCCTCCGCCAGGTCCAGGCACGCGCCGTAGCCGCGCGGTTCGCCGGTCTCGGTGCGGAAGATGCGGAACGCCTCCGGCCGGCGCTTCAGCCAGTGCGCCACCAGCTCGGCCTGCTCGGGTCCCTGCCACCGCGCCGTCATGGCGACGATCTCCGGCCGGTCACCGTCGCGCAGCACGTCGGCGTGAGTCCGCAACGTCGGCGGCAGCGAGGCCAGCGCGGCGAAGCGGGACCGCGCGCCGTTGAGCACGACGGTCATCACCATCAGGTCCAGCCGCTCCCGCTCGCTCGCCGTCGCCCGGACCTGGCGGTGGAACACGGCCAGCTTCCGGCGGTAGAGGTCGGCGTACCGGCCGGGGTCGCGCCAGCGCAGGTCCGCCACGACGGCGTCGCGCACCACGTCGTGCGGGTACAGCCCGTACGGCGACTCGTCGACGAACACCTGCGCCCGCAGCCACGCGAACAGCTCACCGGTGTCGTCACCGGCCATCGTGCGCAGCAGGTCCTCGGTCGTGACCACCACCAGCGCGCACACCTCCAGCGCCGTGCGGTGGCGGGTGCTCGGCACCTCGCCGACCAGCTGCGCCAGCAACGCGCCCGCCCCGCCGGGCAGGTCCGCCAGGGTGCGCGGCGAGGCACCCCGGCGTACGGCGTCCACCAGCATCGACAGGGTGAGCGGATGGCCGCTGCTGATCTTCAGCAGTTGCTCGTGCGACTCCTCGGGAACGTCCTGGGCGCACAGGTACGCCCGGCCTTCGCGCGCCGACAGGTTCCCGAGCGCGACGACCCTCGTCACCGCTCGCCAGGCCGGGTCCGCGCGCCAGCCCGGTCCAGGGCCCCGCCGTCCCGCGATCACCACGAGGCACGACGCCGGGAGCGACGGCAGGTACTGCTCGCGGACCCAGTCGTCGATCGGTTCCAGCAGCTCGTAGGTGTCCACGAAGAGGATCTCGCCCTCGGCGGGCACGGGCAGCGCGCCCCGGCCGAGCGCCAGGTGGCGGGCGTCGGCCCGGATCAGGTCGAAGCCCTTCTCCCCGGCCACGTCGGCGAACGCGTCGAGCAACGCGCTCTTGCCGACCCCACCGGGCCCGTGCACGAAGACCACGCCGGGGCCGCCCAGCGCGTCGCCGAACACGGCGACCTCGTCGGCACGACCGGTGAAGGACCGCCGCCGCAGCTCCCGCAAGGTGTCTCCGAATGAGGGCACGCACCCGACAGTAGCCAAGATCCTGGGCACCGATCGGGCAGTGGGTGGGCTGGTGCCGGGGCAGCGGGGTGGAGACGATCTCGGCGCGGGGCGTTCGCGCCGCGAGTCCGGTTCTCACCAGAGGAAGAAGGAAGTCCACGATGGACACGAGTCCTGCCGAGTTCCCCAGCAACTGGGGACGCTGGGGCGGCGCGGACCAGCTGGGCACGGTCAACCTGGTCACGGCCGAGGCGCGCGCCCGCGGTGCCGCGCAGGTGCGCACGGGGCAGTCGGTCTCACTCGCCCGCAGGACGCCGACCGCACCGCTGATGGGCGGTCCGATGGCGGCCCTGCGCGCGGACACCACCGGTGTTCAGACCATCATGTCGTTCACCGGCGCGCCGCCACTCGCGATGGCCGAGCTGATGCTCGTCACGACGCACCACCCCGAGGTCACCCACCTCGACGCGTTGGCGCACATGGTGGTCGACGGGCAGGTCTACCCGGGAATCGCGCAGGCGGAGAGCTCCGGACCAGGGGGAGTGACCCACGGCGCCGCCGACGTGTTCGCCGGCGGGATCGTGACCAGGGGAGTGCTGCTCGACCTGGCACCCGGCGGCAGGCTGCCCGGCGGGTACCCGGTCACGGCGGACGACCTGGAGGCCGCGGCGGCGCGCGCGGGCGTCGTGGTGGAGTCCGGTGACGCACTCGTGGTGCGGGCCGGCTGGGACCGGGTCGCCGACCACGGCCGGCCGTTGCCGGGCATGACCTCGGGCGCCGTCCGGTGGATGCACGACCGGGAGATCTCGCTCTACGCGGGCGACATCGGGGACGCGTCCCCGCCGGTGCGCGACGACGTTCCTGGCGCGCTGCACCGGCTGGGGCTCCTGCGGCTCGGCCTCGTGCTCGTCGACGGCGCCCAGTGCGAGGAGCTCGCCGCGGCGTGCGCGGAGCAGGGCCGCCACACGTTCCTCTTCGTGGCCGCCGTTCCGCGCATCCTCGGCACCACCGGGCTACCGGTGAACCCGCTGGCCGTCTTCTGACGCGGCGTCAGACCGGGGTGATCAGCAGCCGGTCCTGCCGCACCTGCTTCGCCGCGTTCCAGCCCAGCACCCCGACGACCCGGCCGCGCACCGAGCAGTGCGCGACGAACCTCCGGTCGGCCGGCGACCCGTGGGCCACCACGACGTCGGCACCGGCCGGGAACACGCCGTACGCCTGGATCTTCGCGTCGAACTGGTCGGTCCAGAAGTACGGCACCGGCGCGAACGGTGTGCGGGCGCCGAGCAGGGTGCGGGCCGCGGCCATGCCCTGCTCGGTGGCGTTCATGCGGTGTTCCACCCGCATCAGGGCGCCGAAGCGCGGGTTGAACCAGCGGGCCACGTCGCCCGCCGCGTACACGCCCTCGGCGGCCTGGCAGGTGGCGTCGCAGAGCACGCCGTCGTCGAGCGGCAGGCCGGAGCCGGCGAGCCAGTCCGTCACAGGTTCGGCGCCGATCGCCACCAGCACCACGTCGGCCGCGAGCAGGGTGCCGTCGGTCAGTTCGACCGCGGTCACCGCGCCGTCGCCGTGCAGGCCGGTGACGCCGGTGCCGGTGAGCAGGCGCACGCCCCGTTCGGTGTGCAGGTCCGCGATGGTCTTCGCCACCTCGTCGCCGAAGACGTGGGCCAGCGGCAACGGCAGCGGGTCCACGAGCGTGACGTCCAGGCCGAGCGTCCTGGCCGCGGCCGCCGCCTCGGTGCCGAGGAAACCCGCGCCCACCACCACGACCGAGGTCGCGCGGAGCAGGCCGTCCCGCAACGCCAGTGCGTCGCCGACGGTGCGCAACACGTGCACACCGGCGAGGTGGTGGCCGAACGGGAGCCTGCGCGGCCTGGTGCCGGTGGCGATCACCAGGCCGTCGTACCCGATCTCCTCACCGTTCGACAGCGTGACGCGGCGACCGGCCAGGTCCAGTCCGGTCGCGGCGTGGCCGAGCTTGAGCGTGATGTCCTGCTCGGCGTACGCGGAACCGGGGCGCAGCAAGGTCCTCGCGGGTTCCCAGGTGCCCGCGAGAACCTGTTTGGACAGTGGCGGGCGGTCGTAGGGGAGCGCGTTCTCGTCGCCGACCAGGGTCAGCGCGCCGGTGTAGCCCTCCCGGCGCAGCGTCTCGACGGTGGTGACGCCGGCGGCGGAAGCGCCGACGACCACCACCCTGTCGAGGCCTGCCACTACCTGTCCACCACGATCGCCAGCGCCGGGCACAGCAGGGCCGCGTGGTCGGTCGCCGCCTCCAGGTGCTCCGGCGGGTTCTCGAGCAGCAGGACCACCATGCCGTCCTCGTCGCGCTGGTCGAAGACGTCCGGCGCGGCGAGCACGCACTGGCCCGCGCCCACGCAGGCGTCGACGTCGATCCGCACCTTCATCGCGCGTCCTCCCGGTCCCAGGTGACCGGCAGCTCGCGGACGCCGTAGACCAGCGCGTCGTTCTTGAACTCGACGTCCTCGAACGGAACCGCGAGCCGCAACGTCGGAATCCGCTGGTGCAGCCGGGCGAACACCTCCTGCAGCTCGACCCGCGCCAGCTGCTGGCCGAGGCACTGGTGCGCGCCGTAGCCGAACGCCAGGTGCGCCGTCGCCTCCCGCCGCAGGTCGATGCGGCCGGCGTCGGGGAACACCGACTCGTCGCGGTTGCCCGCGGACAGCGCGGCGACGAGCCACTCGCCGGCCTTGATCGTCTCCTCGCCGATGGTCAGGTCGCCGGTGGCCTGCCGCAGCACGCCGAACTGCACGATCGACAGGTACCGCAGCATCTCGTCGACGGCGGTGCCCGCGAGCCCTGGGTCGGCCCGCAGCGCTGCCAGCTGGTCGGGCTGGCGCAGCAGGGCGAGCGTGCTGAGGCCGATCATGTTGGCCGTCGTCTCGTGCCCGGCGATCAGCAGCGTGATGCCCAGCGTCACGAGCTCCTCGACCGACAGCTCCTGGCCGCTCTCCCTCGCCCGGACGATCAACCGGCCCAGCAGGTCGTCGGTCGGTGCCTGCACCTTGGCGAGCACCAGCTGCGTCATGAACCCCACGACCTGCTGGTTCGCCTGGAGCAGCGCCTCCGGGTCGCTGTTCGTGCCGACGAGGACGGCGGTCTGCTCCTGGAAGTGGTCGCGGTCGGCGTAGTCGACGCCGAGCAGCTCGCAGATCACCAGCGACGGGATCGGCAGCGCGAAGTCCGCCACGAGGTCCACCGGGCCGGACCTGGCGAGCAGCGCGTCGAGGTGCTCGTCCACCAGGCGCTGGACGTAGGGCCGCATGGCCTGGATCCGCTTGACGGTGAACTCCGGCGTCAGCAGGCGCCGCAACCGCGCGTGGCCGGGGCCGTCCATGTTCAGCAGGCTGCCGGGCGCCACCGGCCGGTCGAGCTGCCCGTCCGCCACCACGTGCGTGGACGGCGCCGCGTGCGAGCTGAGCTGGGGGTGGGCGAGCATCTCCCGCACGTCCGCGTACCGGCTGACGACGCGTGCGTCGACGCCGACCGGACAGGACACAGCGGCCGTGCCCTGCTGTTCGCGCAGCTCGGCGTACTCGGCGGGCGGGTCGAACGGGCAGCGGGGGTCGCGCGTGGTGGGGAAGCCGGCGTGCTCGGACCGGGTGCCGACGGTGGTCTCGCTCATGATCCGGTCCGCCCTTCGGAAGAAAATATGGCAGTCACTGTCACTTGACCCAGGCTGCCAGACGGCAACGCGTGCCGCAACTGAGTGTCACGTGGCAGTCACTGCCACATGGCAGTGCTACGATCTCTGGCCAAGCCAGAGGGAGGGGTGGGCGCCGTGGGCTTGCGCGAGACGAAGATGGAACGCACCCGGCAGTTCATCGCCGAGACGGCGTTCGACCTGTTCGTGGCCCAGGGGTACGACGCCACCACGATCGAGCAGATCGCCGCCGCCGCCGAGGTCGGCCCTCGCACGCTCTACCGCTACTACGCGACCAAAGAAGCGCTCGTCGTCAGCTTCGTGGAGAACGGCCTGGACGCGGCGATGGCGGCGTTCGAGGCCCAGCCGGAGGGCACGCCGCTGTCCGAGGCGCTGCACGCGGTCGTGGCGAGCGTGGAGCACACGATCACGACCAACCCGGCCCGCCTGCTCGCCCTGTACGAGATCTTCGACCGCACCACGAGCCTGCGCTCCGGCCTGGCCGACCTCGACTGGTCGTGGCGCAGGCGGCTGGCGCAGGAGATCATGCGCAGGTCCGGCGGCGAGACCGACTCGCTGTTCGCGACGCTGACCGCCGCGAGCACCATGAACGTCATCGAGGTCGTCGTCCAGACCTGGACCGCGAGCGGCGGCACCGTCCCGGTCGGCGACATCACCCGCGCGACGCTGGAGTTGTTGCGCTCCAGGGTGATCCCGATCCCGGCGCCTACGGGCTGACCCGGCCCAGCAGGCCGCGGGCGGCGAGGTTCTCCATCAGCGCGGTGATGCCGAACGTCCAGTCGGGTGCGTCCTCGGCCGTGTTCACGACGTTCGTCAACGCGCCCAGCCGGGGCGAGGAGATGCGCACGACGTCCCCGACGTGGTGGGTGAACCCCTCGCCGGGCTGGTCGCGGTCCTCGGTCGGGGCGAACATCGTGCCGGTGAACAGCGCGAAGCCGTCCGGATAGCGGTGGTGGGCGCCGAACGCGTGGGAGACCAGGTTCCCGAGGTCCCTGCTGATCTCGGAGACCGGGTTCACGCCGTGCAGCTCGAAGCCGTCCAGGCCGGTGACGTCCAGGGCGATCTCGGTGGCCTTGGCGTCGGCCAGGGTGAACCCGGCGTCGAACAGCCGCAGGAACGGGCCGATGGCGCACGAGGCGTTGTTGTCCTTGGCCTCCGTGAGCAGCAGAGCGCTGCGTCCCTCGAAGTCGCGCAGGTTGACGTCGTTGCCGAGCGTGGCGCCGATCGGGTTTCCGCGCGAGTCCACCACGAGGACGAGTTCGGGCTCGGGGTTGTTCCAGGCCGATCGGGCGAGCACGCCGACGTCGGCTCCCAGCCCCACCGCCGAGAGCACCGGGGCCTTGGTGAAGATCTCGGGGTCAGGGCCGATGCCGACCTCGAGGTACTGCGACCACAAGCCCTCTGCCTGCAGGAGCCTCTTCACCTCGGCGGCCTGAGCGGACCCCGGCACCAGGTCGGAGAGGTGCCCCTGGACGACCGCGCCCACCTTCCGCCGCACCTCCTCGGCCCGCGCCGGATCCCCGCCGGCGCGCTCCTCGATGACCCGCTCGATCATGCTGCGGACGAAGGTCACCCCGGCGGCCTTGAGCACCTGCAGGTCCACCGGCGCGAGGAAGCGCGGCACCGGACCCGCCGCGCCGGCCGTGGCGGCCAGCACCTCCGCGAGCGGCCACGACGCGCCGCCCGGCCGGTTCCTGACGACGTCCACCGCGTCCGGACGTTCGAGCAGCGACGACACCGTCGCCGTCAGCGGCGACAGGTCGACGACCTCCTCGCCGCGGATCGCCACGACGGACGGTCCACCCGCGGCCGGGTCGAAGACCCGCGCGACGAGTGTGGCCTCCGCCGCGTCCAGGGGAAGGACGTCGGCGGCGTCGAGTGAGATCCCCATGGAGATCCTTCCTGCCCACCTCGTGCGTCCCGGCGCCGATCACCAGGACGTCGGACTGCTCACGTCCTCATCGTAGGCAGACCGTCCCGAGGTTGGGGAGATTGGCCGGATTCCGTTGCACGGCAACAACTTTCGAGCACGGGCACGAGTCGCTAGCCGGTCGACCAGGTGCCCAGGGCGTCGATGGCGGCGTCGATGAGGGCGGGGCCGATCGGGGCGCGTTCGATGGTGGCGCGGTAGTGCAGCGGGCCGATGGCCAGCGCGGCCGCGTCGCCACTGGGCAGGGAGGGGGTGAGCTCGCCGCGTGCCTGGGCGTCGTCGAGGGCGGCAGCCAGTCGTGCGGTGAGGATGCCGGCGAACTGGGCGCGGCGGCTGTCCATGGTGTCGTCCCACAGCGCCGTGTTCGCGAGGGTCGTGGCCACGGCGCGCACGTCGTCGAGCTCGAGTTGCCGCGCGATCGCGGTGAGTTCCCGGCGGAGCCAGTCGCGGGTGGGGGTCGTGGGCTGGTCGAGGAACGGCATGGGGACGGTCGCCATGGCCTCGACCAGCAGCGGTACGGGCTGTGGCCAGTGGCGGTAGACCGTCGCGCGCCCCACGCCCGCGCGTTCGGCGACCTGCACGTGGGTCACGGCGGTCGGGCCGCTCTCCAGCAGCAGCTCGCGGGCGGCGTTGAGGATCGCTTCCCGGCTGCGCAGGAACCTGGGGTCCGTCTCACTGGTCACGCACCGATCTTATGAGACAAGTTGACTCGTAGCAGTGCGGCCGGGCATGATCCGAACTATGAGACAGGATGTATCACAAAAGGTCGCGGTGCTCGGTGCGACAGGAGCCACCGGCCGGCAGGTGGTGGCGGCCTCGCTGCGGCGCGGGCACCGCGTGGTCGCACTGGTCCGCCGGACCGGGTCGTTCGCGCCGGTCGCAGACCTGCACGAGGTGGTGTGGCCCGAGGTCGCGGACGTCCCGGCGCTCACCGGCGCCCTCACCGGTGTCGACGTCGTGATCAGTGCCCTGGGTGGCGCGGACAAGGGGCCGACGACGGTCTGCACCGACGGCGTCCGGTCGGCGGTCGCGGCCATGGAGGAGACCGGCGTGCGCCGTCTGATCGCCGTCAGCGCGCATGGAGTGCTGGAGACGCGCGACAGGTCGCTGTACTCGGTGGCGGTCTGGGCGAACGTGGCCGCGAGGATGCGCGACAAGGAGACGATGGAGCCGCTCATCACGGGCTCCGGTCTGGAGTGGACGATCGTGCGGCCGCCGAAGCTGTCGGACCACGACCAGAGCGGCGAGTACCGGACGGGCACCGACCTGCGGATCCGGCTGTGGAGCTCGATCGGACGCGCCGACCTCGCCGCGTTCCTCGTCGACGAGGCGGAGAACCCCCGCTACGTCCACGCCCGCCCGCGGATCACCCGGTGACCGCCGCGCAGGACCTGACCGGCAAGGTCGCCGTCGTCACCGGAGCGACCGGTGGCATGGGCCAGGTCATCGCCGCCGGACTCGCCCGTGCGGGTGCGCACGTCGTCACCATCGCCCGCGACCCCGCCCGTGCCGACGCCTTGCGCGCACGCGTCGGCACGACCCGGCTCGACGTCATCACCGGAGACCTGTCCCGCCGTGCGGACGTCCTGTCCGCGGCGAGGACCATCCGGGACCGCTACGACGAGATCCACGTCCTGGTCAACAACGCCGGCGCGCACTTCCCGGAGCACCGCGTCACGGCGGACGGCGTCGAGATGCACATCGCCCTCGACTACCTGGCCGCCTACGGCCTCACCACGCTGCTGGACGCGTCGCTGCGCCGCGGCCGGGCGCGCGTGGTGAACGTCGCCAGCGACACGCTCAACGACACCCGCCAGGTCAAGCTGGCCGGCAGACCACGTCCTGCCACCCTGGACCTCGCCGGTGTCGAGAGCTTCGCGGAACTGAACCCCGCCGGCGGTTTCGTGCCGTTCGAGGCCTACGCCCGCGCCAAGCTCATGACCGTCACCGCCGGCTACGCCCTGGCCGGAGGCCTCGCCGACGACGGAGTGACCGTCAACGCGCTGCACCCCGGCATCGTCGCCACCGGCATCATCGACGACCTGGTGCCAGCGCTGCTGCGACCCGTCGGCACGCTGATCCGCCGCGGCCTGCTCACCCCGGAGGAGGGCGCTCGAACCGCGCTCCGGCTGGCCACCGATCCCGGCCTCGCCGGGGTGACCGGCCGGTACTTCCACCGCGACACCGCGTCGGCCACCCCGCCGGTGTCCCACGACCCAGGCGTTCAGCGGAAGCTCCTCGCGCTGAGCCGCCGGCACTTCACCGGGCGCACGTGAGCTGTTTCGCACCTGTGTGCGAGTAGGATCGGTGGTGGCGATCGTGTTCAAGAGGTAGCACGGCGCGTCCTGTGCCGCACCACCTGCTTCCTTTTGGAGTGGATCTCGGTGGATACCTCTGAAGCACGCGCGCTGTTCAGCGCGGAGCCGTCGCCCTTCACGCTCCGGGAACTGCCCGAGGTGACCGTCGTCGAGCTGGCCGGCGAGCTGGACCCGGTGGTCGCCGACCGGGTGTCGGGTCTGCTCACCGCGGCGGTCGACCGCGGTCTGCCGGTGGTCGTCGACTGCGGCGCGGTGAGGTTCGGCAGTTCGACGATCCTCGGTGCCTTCTACACGGCTCACACCCGTGCGGTGAAGAAGGGGACGCGGTTCGTGCTGGTCACCGACAAGCGCGTGCTGCTGCGACCGCTGGCGGCGCTGGGACTTCTCGACGCGATGGTGGTCGTGCCGGACCTGCCCGCCGCCCTGCGGGAGCTGGAGCTCTGGGACCTCGCGACGCAGTTGCCCGACGGCGACCGCTGACGACTTCCGCCGCGGGAGAGCGCGCCTCACCTGATCCGGTGAACGATTTGATCTTGGCGCCCGCCGTGCCCCACTCTGCCGCAAACCGACGAGGTGCGAGCGAGAGGTGCCATGGAGCACGAGGCGAACTGGTTCAAGGGCGCGGTCTTCTACGAGGTGCTGGTCCGCGCCTTCTGCGACTCGAACGGTGACGGCACAGGCGATCTGCGCGGTCTGGCGTCCAAACTGGACTATCTCGAGTGGCTGGGCGTCGACTGCCTCTGGCTGCCGCCGTTCTACGCCTCGCCGTTGCGCGACGGCGGGTACGACATCAGCGACTTCCGCGCGGTGCTGCCGGAGTTCGGCACCGTCGAGGACTTCCAGCACCTGCTGGACGAGGCACACCGGCGTGGCATCCGGGTGATCACCGACCTGGTGCTCAACCACACGAGCGACGCGCACCCGTGGTTCCAGCAGTCACGAGAGGACCCCGAGGGCCCGTACGGCGACTTCTACGTGTGGAGCGACGACGATTCGGCGTACAGCGACGCGCGGATCATCTTCGTCGACACGGAGACGTCGAACTGGACCTACGACCCGGTGCGCGGGCAGTTCTACTGGCACCGCTTCTTCAGCCACCAGCCCGACCTCAACTACGACAACCCCGCCGTCCAGGACGCGATGCTCGACACCCTGCGGTTCTGGCTCGACGTCGGGATCGACGGCTTCCGGCTCGACGCCGTGCCGTACCTGTTCGAGCGCGAGGGCACGAACTGCGAGAACCTGCCGGAGACGCACGACTTCCTGCGCAAGTGCCGCAAGGTCGTCGACGACGAGTACCCGGGGCGGGTGCTGCTCGCGGAGGCGAACCAGTGGCCGTCGGACGTGGTCGAGTACTTCGGTGATCCGGCGGTGGGTGGCGACGAGTGCCACATGGCGTTCCACTTCCCGTTGATGCCGCGCATCTTCATGGCGGTGCGGCGGGAGTCGCGGTTCCCGATCTCGGAGATCCTGGCGCAGACGCCGGCGATCCCGGAGAACGCGCAGTGGGGCATCTTCCTGCGCAACCACGACGAGCTGACGCTGGAAATGGTCACGGACGAAGAACGTGACTACATGTACTCCGAGTACGCGAAAGACCCGCGGATGAAGGCGAACATCGGCATCCGCCGACGGCTCGCCCCGCTGCTGGAGAACGACCGCAACCAGCACGAACTGTTCACCGCGATGCTGCTGTCGCTGCCCGGCTCGCCCGTTCTGTACTACGGCGACGAGATCGGCATGGGCGACAACATCTGGCTGCAGGACCGCGACGCCGTGCGCACGCCGATGCAGTGGACCCCGGACCGCAACGCCGGGTTCTCGTCGTGCGACCCGGGCCGGATCTACCTGCCGGTGATCATGGACCCGGTCTACGGCTACCAGGGTCTCAACGTCGAGGCACAGGTCCGCAGCCAGTCGTCGCTGCTCAACTGGACGCGGCACATGATCGAGGTGCGCAAGCAGCACCGCGCGTTCGGGCACGGCGACTACACCGAGCTCGGCGGCTCGAACCCGACCGTGCTCGCCTACCTGCGCACGCTCGGCACCGACGTCGTGCTGTGCGTCAACAACCTGTCCCGCTTCCCGCAGCCGGTCGAGCTCGACCTGGCCGAGCACGCCGGCTCCGTGCCGATGGAGCTCACCGGAGGGGTGCGGTTCCCCGCGATCGGCGAGCTGCCGTACCAGCTGACCCTGCCCGGTCACGGCTTCTACTGGTTCCAGCTGAACTCCGACGTGGAAGGCGGCGACAAGAAGTGACGACGAGCGAGACCGCCCAGGTCCTGCCCGAGCAGTTCGACCGCTGGCTGGAGGCGCAGCCGTGGTTCCGCGGCCGCGGGCCGGTGACGTGCGAGCGCGCTACCGTCCTGCACCACGGCGACCCGTCGCTGGTCCACCTGGTGCTGGCGTGCGACGGCCGCCGGTACCAGCTGCTCCTGGGCGTGCGGGACGAGCTCCCGGAACGCCTGGCGCACGCGAGGATCGGCGTCGCGGGAGAGCGCGTGGCGTACGAGGCGGTGTACGACCCGGAGCTCACCGCCGTGCTGCTCGGCCACTTCGAGGACTCCGCCGAGGTCGAGGGCCTGAGGTTCCAGGGCGCGCTGCCGCCTCGGTACACCGCCGCGCCGGTCGGCCGCCCGTTCCCCGGCCCGCAGCGCAACTCCTCGATCGTCTACGGCCGCAAGCACGTGCTGAAGTTCTTCCGCGAGCTCACGCCGGGCGACAACCCGGAACTGGTGCTGCACAACGCACTGCACTCGGCAGGCGACCCGCACATCGCGCCGCCGCAGGGGGCGCTGGAGTCCGAATTGGACGGTGAGCGCACGACGCTGGCCGTGCTGCACGAGTTCGTGCCGCTCGGCGCCCTGGGCTGGCCGATGGCGACGGCCAGCGTGCGGGACTTCCTCGCGAGCCCCGGCGACGACCCGCAGAGCGCGGGCGGCGACTTCGCCGCCGAGGCCCATCGGCTCGGCCGAGCCGTGGCCCGCGTGCACGCGGACCTGCGCGAAACGCTGGGCGAGCAGATCGCCGGTCCCGCCGACGAGAAGGAGTTCGTCGCGGCCCTGCACAGCCGCCTGGACGCCGCACTGGCCGAGGTCCCCGCGCTCGCCGAGTTCGAGACGGGCGTCCGAGCCCGCTACGACGCCGTCCTCGCGACCGGCGAACCGCTCCGCCTGCAACGGGTCCACGGCGACCTGCACCTGGGCCAGGTGCTGCGCTCGCCGCTGACGTGGGTACTGGTCGACTTCGAGGGCGAGCCGGACCGCGACGCCGCCGACCGAGCCCGCCCACGCCCCGCCGAGCACGACGTGGCCACCGCCCTGAGGTCGTTGCACTACGCGGCGGCACAACTGCTGGTGGGCGCGGACGACGCCGAGCTGGGCCCGAGGGCGGCGAGGTGGCTGGCGCACAACCGGGCCGCCTTCCGCGCCGGCTACGCGGAGGTGTCGCCGGACCGCACGCCCGGCGGCGCGCTGCTGACCGCGGTCGAGCTGGACCGGGCCGTGCTGGAGGTGCGGCACGAGCACCGGTTCCGTCCTGAGTGGATGGTCATCCCGCTGTTCGCGATCGCCGAGACCGTGACCGGACAGCCGATCCCGGTGCGCTAGACCAGCCGAGCAGGAGACGTCGCGTGCGTCCGGCTCGTCGTTCCGGTGACCGGTGCGACGAGCGGGCGCCCGGCGTGGGTGCCCGTCTGGCCCTGGTCAGGCGGTCAATGCGGGACTTTTGAAGACCTGGCCGGTGTGCCAGGTGATGTGGGCCGGCGCGGGTGGGGTGGTGCCGGGTCTGGGGTCGAGCGGACGTTCGTGCAGCTGGTAGACGGCCCGGCCGGTGGTGGTGCGGCTGGTGAACTTGGCGGACACGGTGATGCGCAGGTCGTGGCTCAGACCGAGGACGCCGTGGTCGAACAGCTTGTGGTGCAGGGAGCACAGCGCCAGACCGTTGTCAGCGGTGTCCGGGCCGTCGAAGGCGAACCAGCGGATGTGCGCGGCCTCGACTCCGACGGTGGTGGCACCGAGTTGTCCGTCGAAGCCGCAGAACGCGCACTGCCGGAACTCGGACTCGACCAGGCGCCGGGCCGCCGCGGCGGCGAGTTCCGGATCGCGCAGAGCTCGCTCGAGTCTCGGGTCCAGCCGGCCGAGGACCTCCTCGGTGGTGAGCGGTTGCACGCGGTCCATGGGCACGTCTCGGTCCAGGGTCCAGATGCCGTCCGAGCGCAGGCGGGTGAACGGGTACGCGGCGGACTGCGCCGGTTGCGTGGCCGAAGCCGGGCCGAAGTCCCGGATCAGGTCCGCCAGCTTCCCGGAGTCCGCCGCCCAGGACAGCGTGCTCGAGCCGGTGGCCGTCAACCGCCCCAACGCGAGCAACACCAGCAGCGGCTTGTGCGGTGACCGCTTCCCTCCCCGAGTGTGCTGCCGCAAGGAGGACAGGCGGGCCAGCACTTCGCCGGGGGACATCGACTCATCGATCACGACGTGCATCATGACCGACTCGCACGCCGGGACAGCCTGGTTCTCGCCATCGTGAGGTCGTTCCTCGGTTCACACGGCGTCGCGGTCGTAGGCTGCGCTCCGTGTCCCGCTCCATCCGCGTCACCGAAGTCGCGGCCCGGCCCACCGCGGTCGTCGCCGCGACGACGTCCCGAACGTGGAGGTGGGCGTGGAACTCACCGTGCCGTGCCCGCTGACCGGACGGGTCGTCGCGTCCGGGCTGCCCGCCGCGCGCATCGCCACGACGGTCCACATCGGACCGTACGGCGAGCTCGGCGCGGCGCACCGGGACGTGCTGTCCTGGTGCGCCGCCCGAGGCCTCGTGACCACGGGAACCCGTTGGGAGATCTACGGTCCCCACGAGCCCGAGCCGTGGACCGAGATCTGCTACGAGCTGGCGTAGACCTCGAACTCGTAGATCCGCGCGGCCGTGTTGCCGTTGTTCGCCGGCGTGGTCACGTTGAGCTTCACGTACCGCGCCTGCCGTTGCGCGATCGGGTGGTACGACCGGCTCGCCCGCACCGACGACACGGTCACGGCGTTCGTCCAGCTGGTCCCGTCGACGGACGTCTGGATCGTGTACGCACCCGTGTTGAACCCGGTGGTCTCGCCGCCGAGCCCCGCGTGCTTCAGCACGAACGACCCGACGTTCTGCGTCGAGCCCAGGTCGACCTGCAGGAACTTCGTGCCGGACGCCAGCGAGCACCACTTGCCGGACAGGCTGCCGTCGAACGCCTTCGCCGCCTCCTCCGCCGAGTTGCAGGCCGCGGACGCCGTGGCGGGCTTGCCCAGGGCCAGGTTGGCGCCGAGGGCGGGAGCCGCCGGCGGGGGAGTGAAGCCGTCGTTGTACGAGGGCGGCACGTCCGTGGCGGAGGTGCCCCACGAGCTGGGCGACGAGCCCATCGCGTAGTTCAGCGTCGCGTTGCCCGCGATGTCGCCGTAGCGCAGCCACGACCGGGTGGACGCGACCCCGTTGCGGTTGAACGACTGCACGTACTGCGCGCCGGCCCCGGAGGCGTTGACCTGCAGCACCCCGGAAGGCCTGGTGATCGTCACGGACGGGAACAGCGGGCCGTGCAGCGCGAGCACGTCCGAACCCGGGGTGGGCGGGTACATGCCGAGCGCCGCCCAGACGTACCACGCGGAGGTGGCGCCCAGGTCGTCGTTGCCGGGCAGGCCACCGGCCGCCGTCGTGAACGACTCGGTCATCACGCGCCGCACCGCCGCGCTCGTGCCCTGCGGGTAGGCCGCGTAGTGGTACGCCCACGGCACGCCGTGCTCGGGTTCGTTGCCGATGTAGAAGTACGGCAGGCTCAGGCCGCCGTTGAGCTGGGTGAAGTGGTGGTCGAGCCGCTGGATCGCGGTGCGCGGGCCGCCCATCAGGTTGATCAGGCTGCCGAAGTTGTAGGGCACCATCCACGTGTACTGCGACGCGTTGCCCTCGGTGTAGCCGGACGGGTTCGCCGGCGTGACCGGCCAGGCCCACGAGCCGTCGGCGTTGCGCTTCTGCACGTAGCCCGACTCGGGGTTGTAGACGTTCTGCCACCACTGGGCGCGCGTCATGTAGGTGTTGTACTTCGCCGTGTCGCCGACGGCCCGCGCGAACTGGGCGATGGCGAAGTCGGACGCCGAGTACTCCAGCGAGTCCGACGGGTCCTCGGTGACGTAGTGCCGGCTGAGGTAGCCCGCCTGACGGCCGCGCGTCGGCTGGCCCTGGGTGGTGCCGCCGTTGGAGCTCTTGTCCATCAACGCCAGCGCGGCGGCGGTGTCGAAGCCGCGCACGCCGAACGCGTACAGGCTCGACACGACGATCGGGCCGGGGTCGCCGGTCATCACGAAGTGCTCGTTGCTGTTGTGCGACCACTTCGGCAGCAACCCGCCCTGCTGCCCGTCCAGCACCATCGACTTGGCGATGTCACTGGCTTCCGCGGGGGCGAGCAACCCGATCAGCGACGCCCACGAGCGGTAGATGTCCCAGCCCGAGTAGTTCTGGTAGACGGTGTGCGACGCCGTGCGGACGGTCTGGTCGAAGCCGCGGTACTGGCCGTTGACGTCGCTGGCGACGTTCGGGTTCTGGAACACGTGGTACAGCGCCGTGTAGAACTTCTGGAGGTCCGCCGCCGACCCTCCCGACACCTGCGCCTTGTTCAGCACGTCGTTCCACGCGCTGTCGGCCGCGGTCCGGACGCCGGCGAAGTCGAACCCGGAGTTCTCGGCCGCCAGGTTGGCCTGCGCGCCCGCCACGCTGACGAACGAGACGCCGATCTTCAGCTGCACCACGGGGTTCGAGGACGTGTCGAACGTGACGTAGCCGCCGGAGTTCACGCCGCTGGTGCTCGCGGACCCGGCGCTCACCGTGCCGCCCAGCCACGTGCCGAAACCCGTTGGCGCGCGGTCGAACTGGATGGCGTAGAAGAGCTGGTAGGTCTTGGACGAGCCGCAGAAGCCGCCGCCGGTGAACGTGCCGGTGAGCTGGCTGCCGTTGATCGCGATCGACCCCGCGCGGTTGCCGGTCGCGCTGCGGCTGCTGTTGACCAGCACCCGCGCGGTGGTGGTCGCCGGGTAGGTGAGCTTCATGAACCCGGTGCGCTTGGTGGCGGTCAGCTCGACGCCGGTGCCGTAGTTGTCGAGGCGGTTCTTGTAGTAGCCGGGCGCGGCCGACTCGTTCGCCTTCGTGTAGTTGCCGGCGTAGGAGGTCCAGTTCGTGCCGGGAGAGGTGGGGAAGCCCGTCGTGATCGGGAGGATGCCGAGGTCCTCGTTGTTGGCGCAGCCCGCGCCGTTGAAGTGGGTGAGGCTGAACTCCTCGATCTTGGTGTCGCTGTAGCGGTAGCCGGACGGCGAGGCCGTCGGGGTGTCCGGGCTGAACTGCGTCATGCCGAACGGCACGACGGCGCCGGGGTAGGTGCTGCCGCCCGCGCCGCCGGGGACGGGGTTGGGCGAATTGGAGTTGTCGGTGCCGATGAACGGGTTGACGTGCTGGGTCAGCGGGATCGGGGCGGCGACGGCAGGGGTGGCGGTGAAGACGCCCGCGGTGAGCAGGCCGGCGACCATCAGGGGGAGTGAGCGTCTGGCACGTCGGTGCAGGGAGCCGAACATGGACCTTCCTCTCTCGGACACGGGCGAGACAACGTTGTCATCGCCCAGGCGGGCACGGGTTCGTGCCACGCGGAACTCGGGGAATCCCCTAGCAGGTGGGGAAGAACGACAACGCGGTGGTGACCAGTCGTCTCATACCCGGGACGCTACTAGCGGCCGGGCCCGCCGACAGGGCGCCGTTCGGCCGCCGCGGTGGTGATCCGGTACCGCCGAATGCCTGGCACGGACAATCTCACAAGGGTCTTGGCGACCGTGATCGCCACCGTGACACTGACCGGATGGAAGCGGGACTGCTCGAACAGGTCGTGAACACCGCGGACTATCCGCTGGCCGAACCGGACGGCGCGGCGTGGCGGGACGTCGTCGAACGCACCCACCGCGACCTGCACACCGTCGGGTGCAGCGTCCTGCCCGACTTCATCAGGCCCGCGCTGCACGAAGACCTGCGGCGGGAGGGCGCCGAGATCGCCCCGCACGCCTACTACGACGTCGAGACCGTCAACGCCTACAACATCGACGTCGACACCCCGCTGCCGCCGGACCACCCCGGCCGCACGACGATGGAGCGCGGCAACGCGTTCGTCGCCCGCGACGTCGTCCCGCGCGGCGCGATCATCCACCAGCTCTACACCAGCGAGGTGTTCCAGCGGTTCGTCGCCGCGTGCTTCGAGCTGCCGGAGCTGCACGAGCTGGCCGACCCGCTGTCCGGCCTGGTGCTGAACGTGATCCCGCCCGGCCGCGCGCACCCGTGGCACTTCGACACCAACGAGTTCACCGTGAGCATGCTGACCCAGGCACCCGAGGGCGGCGGTGAGTTCCAGTACTGCCCGAACATCCGGTCGGCGGACGAGGAGAACTTCGGCGACGTCCGCGCGGTGCTCGCGGGCGACGACCGGCTCGTCCGGCGCCTGACGTTGCGCGTCGGCGACCTCCAGCTGTTCAAGGGCCGCTACTCGCTGCACCAGGTCAGCACGGTCCAGGGCGACCGGCAGCGGCACACGGCGATCTTCGCCTACAGCCTGCGGCCCGGCGTCGTCGGCACGGTGGCGCGGACGCGGCAGCTGTTCGGCAGGGTGCTGCCCGAGCACGTGGCGGCGGAACAGGCCGGCGTGCGGGTCGACCAGCGACTGGCCTGAGGGAGACACGTGCGATTCGACGCGACCGGCAAAGTCGAGCTCGACCACATCTACACGCAGCCAGACCCGCGTTCCTACTTCTCGTCGTTGCGGGGGCTCGAGTACCAGATCCCGCAGCTGGCCAAGCCGCACTTCACGGCGCTGGTCGAGGAGTACCGGGCCACGACGGGGATCGACACGCCGACGGTGCTCGACGTCGGCAGCTCGTACGGCATCAACGCGGCGCTGCTGCGTTGCGACCTGACGATGGACGACCTGTACGACCGCTACGCGATGGACGCGCGGTCGTCCGCCGAGGTGCTGGAAGCCGACCAGGAACTGGTGCGCGAGCGGGGAAAGGCGATTCCGGCGCGGTTCGTCGGCCTGGACATCTCCTCGCAGGCGCTGACCTACGCGACCGCGGCGGGGTTCCTCGACGACGGCGTGCTCGCCGATCTCGAACGCGACGAGCCCACCCCGGAGCAGGCGCGCACGCTCGCAGGCGTCGACCTGGTGATCTCGACCGGCAGCCTCGGGTACGTCGGCGCGCCCACGTTGTCCCGCGTGGTCGAGGCGAGCGGGGCTGCCTGGATGGCGCACTTCGTGCTGCGGATGTTCCCGTTCGACGAGATCGAGGCGAGTCTCGCTCAGCTCGGCTACGAGACCGTGCGGCACGACGGGGTGTTCCGGCAGCGGCGGTTCATCTCGGCGGAGGAGCAGTCGCGGGTGCTCGACACGCTGTCCGGCGTGGGCGTGGACCCGACCGGCCTGGAGGACGGCGGCTGGTTCTACGCTCAGCTCTACCTGTCCAAACGACCCATCGAGCGCACCTGAGGTGATTGTGAGCGACGGCAAGACGTTCAGCTACGAGGACCAGCTGCCGAGGGTCCCCCTGCCGACGCTGGAGGAGACCTGCGCGCGGTTCCTCGAGTGGTGCGCCCCGCTGCTGACCGACGCCGAACTGGCGACCACCGAGGCCGCCGTCGAGCAGTTCCTCGCACCGGACAGCACGGCCCGCTCGCTGCACGCCGCGCTGGAGGAGTTCGACGGCACCGAGGGCGTCCGCAGCTGGCTCGACCTCTTCTGGCCGACCCGCTACCTCGGCCGCCGCGACCGGATCGCGTTGAACGCCAACTTCTTCTTCCTCTTCCGCGACGTGGACGAAACCCAGGAGCAGCGGGCTGCGGCGCTGATCTCCGCCGCCGTCGCCTACAAGGTGAAGCTCGACGCCGAGGCGATCCCGCCGGTCGTGCTGCGCGGCGAACCGCAGTCCATGGTGCAGAACAAGTTCCTGTTCTCCGCCACCCGCATCCCGCACGAGCAGCAGGACACCGCCCGCACGACGTTCCCGTCGGACGCACGGCACGTAGTGGTCTTCTTCCGCGGCAACGCCTTCAAGATGGACGTGTTCGGCCCGGACGGCGTACCGCACGACCTCGGCGACCTGACCGGCGGCCTGCAGGCGATCATGAAGGCGGACCGGGCGGAGCACTCGGCCGGCCCGCTGACCACCAAGGCCCGGGCAGCGTGGGCGCACAGCCGCGAGGCGCTGCTGGTGGACAACGCCCGGGCCCTGGAGACGATCGAGACCGCGTTGTTCTGCGTGGCGCTAGAGGACTTCGCCCCCGCCGACACCCTGGCCGCGTGCGACCAACTGCTGCACGGCGACAGCACGAACCGCTGGTTCGACAAGGCCGTCACGTTCATCGTCTTCGCGGACGGCCGCGCGGGCATCAACGTCGAACACTGCGAACTGGACGGCACCACCATCCTCGCGTTCACCGACGCGATGCTGAGCGTGCCGACCGACGAACACCTCCGAGCGTCCGGCGCCGCGTCGCAGGGCGTGCCGAGCGTCGAACCAGTGGAGTTCGTGTTGAGCGACGAACTGCGCGAGGACACGGAGGCGGCCGCGGCGTCGTTCGCCCAGTACGGCGCGGACACGGCGACCGTCACCCTGTCGTTCGAGGACTTCGGCAAGCAGCGCGCGAAAGAGCTCAAGATCTCGCCAGACGCCTTCGTGCAAATGGCGTACCAGCTGGCACACCAGCGGTCAAAGGGCCTGCAGGGCGCCACTTACGAGTCGATCGGCACCCGCCAGTTCCAAAACGGCCGCACCGAGGCCATGCGCGTGGTAACCCCAGAAGCAGTCAAGTTCGTGTCCACAGTGGAGGACCCGTCGTCCTCGCGCTCAGACCGCCGCACGGCGTTCCGAGCAGCGGCGGACGCACACGTCCGCCGCGCAAAGGAGTGCCAAGTAGGCTCGGCCCCCGAGCAGCACCTGTGGGAACTCCAGCTGATCCACAAGCGGCGAGGCGGCACAGAACCGCTGCCGCTGTACGACACGCCAGGCTGGACGATCATGCGAGACGACTACCTGAGCACCAGCTCGGCGCCGTCGGAGCACATCCAGTACTTCGGCTTCGGCTCGACCAGCGCCAAGTGCATCGGCGTCGCGTACGTGCTGCTGCCGGACCGCTTCAACCTGTACCTGAGCACGCCCCGCCCGGTGGCCGACGAGATGCACAAGTTCGCGGCCTACCTGGGTGAAGCCATCACCGAACTGCAGGACCTGCTCGCGACCGAGGACTGACCTCCCTGGGCGAGCAGCCCGTTCGGTAGTGGTTCGCCGGCCGTGCCGAGGCGTTCGCGGTAGTCCATCGCGAACGCCTCGGCGAGCACGGCGGCAGTCATATCCGGCACGCGGTTGGCCGGCGCGCAACCGAGCCGAGCCGCAGGTCGTCCTGCGCCTGGCTACCAAGAATTCCTCGTCACGCTGACCGCGCGGCGTCAGTACGACCAGGTCCTGGCCCGGCACTCGCCACAGACGTCTGCACTCCTGTCGTTCGGCACGTAACGAAGTGCGTTTCGGTGTCGACAGCCGAGTAGATCGGTGCGCGAGAGGAGTGGCTCCTCATGACTGAGGTCGCTTGGCCGGAGATCGCCCTCGTCGTGGCCGGGTTCGGGGTCGTCTTCCTCCGGCTGCGTGATCTCGCCGCCCAGTTCGCGGGGAGGCGCAGCGCCAACTCGCCTCGGTTCATGGTCGGCGCCATGATCGGCAGCCTCGTGCTGTGGACGCTGCTCGCCTGGGTGTTGTGGTGGCCGCTCGGCTGGGTGGCGGGGTGGGGGTGGGGCGGCCAGGTTCTTCTCGTGGTCGTCGGGGTGGTGCTGGGCGCGGTCGGCATGCCGGAAATCGGGGCGGGCGCGGCGATCACATACTCGTTGTGGCAGCACGACGAGACGTTGTTGTTGTGGTGGGCCACGCCGATCATCGGTGCCGCTCTGCTCAGGGTGCTGTTCCGCACGGTGCCGTGGCCGGAAGGGCCGCGGTCGGTCGAGGGTGCGCTGGACCGGTTGATCAGTTACGGCGGGGTCGTGCGGCCGCCGGAGGTCCTCGACGTGGTGTGGCGGGTGCTGCACGTGGCGGCGGGGCTGGTGCCGGCGTTGCTCGCGGTGCTGCTGCCGTTCCCCGGCGCGAGCACCGGGGAGTGGTGGCTGCGGGTGGCCGCCGGCCTGGCGATCGCCGTGCAGGTGTGGTGGTTCGACCGCCTGCAGGGGAGTCTGACGCGGTACCTCGGGCGTGGCTCGCGAATCGGTTCGGTGCTGACCCTCGGAGTGACGCTGGGAGTCGCCGCCACGCCGGTGGGCGGCTTGGTCGTGGCCGGGTGGCGGGCGCTGCCGGGGGCCGACGGCCTGGTGGGAGGTGCGCTGCTCGTCGTGGTGAACGTCGTTGTGTGGCGGCTGATGGCGCGGGCGACGCGGGTGCAGGACACCGGTGACATGGCGCCGCGCAAGGTGCCCGCGCTGGCAGGCCTGCTGCGGGACCTGGTGCTGCGCCGGGGTTTGCTGGTGTTCGCGGCCGTCGGCCTGTTCCACCCTGCCGCAGACGTGTTCGCCGGCGTGGTGCTGCTCGTGGGGCTGGAACTGGTGCTGTGCCTGGCGGGATCCACCAGCGCCGAGATGCGCGTGTTGCTGATGACCGACGCGGCCCAGCTGATTGGTTACGACGACGATGGCCGCCGGCAGGTGCTCGGCTGGTGGCTGTACGACTCGTTCCTCGCGCGGCCTCGCCGTCCGGACTACAGGTTGGTCGTCAACCTGACCTGGCTCGCGTTCCGGTCGAGTCACGGGCGCAGGACACCGCTCGGGGCGCTCTTCTCGTCGTCGGCGGAGGCGCGCACCGGAACCGGTGCGCTGCGCTGGATCGAGATCGCCGAGGAGGCGGTCGACCTGGTCGAGTCGGAGGTCGTTCCCCGGTTTCCCCCACGGCACAGCGCGCACCTGCGCAGGGAACAGCACCGAGCCCGGTGGGACTGCCAGGTGGCGCGCGCGACCCTCTACCAGTACCTGAACTGGCGCGATCACGCGCTGACCGCGTGGCGGGCGGCGGCGGCCCACGCGGAGGCGGCAGGTGCGCCGAACATCGCGGGTGCGGCACGCGGTTCAGCCGCGATGCTGCTGGCGACTCGTCTGGCCCGGCCGCACGACGCACTGCAGGAGATCGAGTCCTCCTTGAAGGACAAGAGGATTGCGTCACCAGTACGCCGGGTGCTGCTGATGGCCGCCGCTGTCTCGCAGGTGGCGATGGACGAGCAGGACGCCGCCCGGACGCTTCTGGCGCAGGCGCGGGCGTTGCCGATGAAGCGATCGGACTGGCGGGCGGCCACCGCGGAGGAACGCGGTTCCACCATTCCTGGACTTGGTGGCGCGCGTGGCCGGTTCTCCCGCGAGCTGGAGTACATGGACATGATGATCACGGCCGCCCTCGACGGCGGCGAGGTCACCGGCGAGCCGTCCGACCTGCAGCCGCCCGCGATGATCCTGGTCAGCCGCGCGCTGGCGGTGGAACGGAAGGGCGACCTGGCGCGGGCCCGGGAGCTGCTGGAGGCGTCGGTGCGCCTCGCGGCCAGGGACGGCCACCTGACCTGGGTGCACAACGCCGAGATCCAGCTGGCGGGCCTGGCGGACGGACTTGAGGAGTCCTACCGCCACCTCCGCGCGGCCATCGACGCGGTCGAGGAGATGAGGGGCCGGGTGCTCGACGCCGACCTCCGCATCGGCGCCGGTGCCGTCGCGGCCCACAACGTCTACGAGCTCGCCCTGATGACCCTCGTCGCGGGCGGCCGGTCGGACGAGGAGGGCTGGCCGGACCGCCCGAACGCGGAGGCGTTCGACCTGGCCGAGCGGGCCCGGTCGCGGGTGTTCCTGGAGCTGCTCGGCGAGTCGGCCGCGCAGGCGGTGCCGCCGGAGCTGGCCTCTCTCGCACGGGCGGAGGACGAGGCGGCGCAGGACTTCAGGACCGCGGTGCACGCGCAGGCCGGGGCGTCGGAGGTCGAACGACCCGCGGTGCTGGAAGCGGTGCGGACGGCACGGGCACGACTCGACGAGGTGTGGGGCGAGCTCGCGGCGTCCGGCCCGGCGGGTGAGCGGTACGCGCGGCTGCGTCGTGGCGTACCCGCCTCGGTCGACGAGATCCGTGAGCACCTGCGCGACGACGTCGTGCTCGCCGAGTACTTCGTGTCCGAGGACTACACGGTTCTCTTCGTGGTGCGGGCCGACTGCGACGAGCCCGAGGTCGTGGTGATCGACATGTCCCGTGCGGACATCCGTACGGCCGCGGCGGCGGTGCGCACGGATCCACGACGGGCCGGCACGGAGGCGTTCCACCCGCTGGTGGCGCCGCTGCTGACCCGATGCGCGGAGGGGCAACGGTTGTGCCTGGTGCCGCACGACGCGTTGCATCTCGTACCACTGCACGCGGTGGTGGTCGACGGACGCCCGCTGGCCGAACGCAACCCGGTCTCGTACGTGCCCGCCGCCGGTCTGCTGCGCTACACCGCCGGCACCGGACCGGCCGTGCCCGGCACGGTGCTGATGGCCGACTCCCGCGCCGACGGCCCGCTGGTCCACGCCCGCGTGCAGGTCAGCGAGATCGCCCGGCTCGCAGCGCCGCCCGTGCGGGTGCTGACGGGGGAGGAGGTCACCCTCGACGCCGTCCGGTCGGTCGCCGCCGGGACGTGGCACGTCGCCTGCCACGGGGAGTTCGACCAGGGCGACCCCCGACGCTCCGGGATCCTGCTCGCGGAGGGGCGGTGCACCGTCGCCGACCTGATGGCACTGCGGCTCGACTGCGACCTGGTCACCTTCAGCGCCTGCGAGACCGGAGTCGCCGAACGTGCGCCGGGAGACGAGCTGATCGGACTCACCCGCGCACTGATCCACGCCGGCGCCCGTGCGGTCCTCGTCAGCCTGTGGCCCGTCGACGAGATCTCGACGAGCATCCTCATGCACGAGTTCTACCGGGGGCTGGCGGACGGCGCGGACAAGGCCACGGCACTGGGTGAGGCGCAACGCGTGCTGCGCACGATGACCGCCTCCGCCGCGATCGCCTACTGCCACAACGCGAAGCGGCACGTCGAGGACACCTCCGTGCTCGACCGCGACATCGCCGACCTCAGGTTCCAGGCATTCGACTTCGCGGCGGCCGCGGCCGGGTACGCCGAGCTGGCGGCCCGTGCCGAACCGGGCACGGCGGGACATCGCGACCTCACCGCGGCGGTCTCGCGTGCTCGACGGGCTCAGCGTGCCGGCGCCACCACCAACTACGACGTGCACCCGTACGAGCAGCCCTACCACTGGGCCGCGTTCGTCCTGGTCGGGGACGGGAAGTGAGCGTTCTGGTGGTGGCCGTGGCGCTCGGCTGCGCCGCCTGGCGGTGGTGGATCACCATGCTCGTCCATCGCGACCGGTTGTCCGTGCTGTTCGTCTTCGGCATGGTGGTGCCCGCCCTGGCGTGGTGGACCGCGGTCGCTCTGCTGATGCGATGGCCGCTCGACTGGGTGGTCGGGTGGGGCGGGTGGTGGCTGCTGGCGCCGATCGCCGTGCTGGTGGGCTCGTTCGAGCGGTGGACCCTGGTCGGCACGGGCGCCGCGGTCGCGTACGGGCTCTTCGTGACCGACGAACCCGTCCTGCTGGCGTGGGTGGCGCCGATGGTGGCCGCCACGGCGGTGCGGCTCCTCCGCGACAGGACGTGGCGGTCACTGCTCCGGGCCGGCCGCGGCGACTCGATGCGAGACCTCAACCGCGCGCTCGGCCACCACGCGGGTCTCCGTCCACTCAGGATCGGCGACCACGCCTGGCGGGTGGTCCACCTCGCGGTCGGGCTCGTCCCCGCGGTGCTCGCGGTGGTGCTGCCGTTTCCGGGTGCCGCGGCCGGGCAGTGGTGGCTGCGGGTCGCGACCGGTCTCCTGATCGCGGTCACCGTGTGGCGGTTCGACTTCATGCTGTGGGGCATCACGCGGGACATGCGGCGTGGCGCGCGGATCGGCCTCGTGGTGACGCAGCTGGTCGCGATCGGGGTCGCGGTGACGCCTCTCGGTGCCGCTCTGGTCTGGTCGTGGCGGCTGCTGCCGGGACCGGCGGGCCTGGTGGGCGGGCTCGTCCTCATCGGACTGGACGTGGTGACCTGGGGCGCGATCACCCGGACTCGGCGCCTGCGCGACACCGGCGCCCAGGCGTCGCGCCTGCTCCAGTTCGCGGGCGCGACCATCCGCGAAGGGCTGCTGCGGCGGGGTTTGCTCGTGTACGCCGCGGTGTGCCTGTTCCACCCGGCACCCGACCTGCTGGTCGGCGTGGCGATGTTCGTCGGCGCCGAGCTCGTGCTCGGTCTGACCGTGATCCTGCGCAGAGACCTGGCGACCATGTCGGCGTGGGACGCCGGGCAGATGATCAGGTACTGGGGCGGGGAGCGGCACGAGCTCCTCCTGCGCTGGCTGCACGACTCGATCACGGAACGACCCGAGTCGCCGAACTACCGGGTGGTGGCGTCCCTGGCCGTTCAGGCGGTCAGGTCGGTCCAGGGCAGGACGATCACCGGCCCGCCGCTGTTCGCCGGCTCGGACGCTCTCACCGGCACGCGTGCGTTGCAGTGGCTCGACATCGCCGACGAAGCACTCGAGCTCGTCAAGTCGAGACTGCCCGGCCTCCTCGCACGGCAACCGATGCGCCGCGAACACCTCCGCGCGAAGTGGATGTGCCAGGTCGCCCGCGCGTCCGTGTACACCAACCTGAACTGGCGCGACGACGCCCTCGCGGCGCACCGTGCGGCGGCCGCGCACGCCCAGGAGGCGGACGCGCCGAACGCCGCGGCGGTCTCGCGGATCGAGGCGGCCTCCCTGCTCCGGGCACTGCTGGCGCGTCCCCGCGACGCGTTGCGGGAGCTGGCGGACCCGTTGTCCGACACCACGCTCGCCGCGCCGGTCCGTCGATCGGGTCTGCTCGTGGCCGCCCTCGCCCACGCGGACCTGGGCGACCGGGACACGGCGCGGAGCGTGGTGGCGCAGGCGCGAGCCGTCGTGGTGAACCGGCGTGCCTGGCGGTTGTTCTTCGCCGAGGAGAAGGGATCCTCGGTCTCCTTCGCCACGACCGGGAAGCAGGCCGTCCTCGCCGACCTGAGGCAGTTCGAGGCGATGGCGGCGGCCGTGCTGGAAGGCGGCGACTTCGAGGTGGCGCTGACGGACACGGGGTCGGCGGCGATGGTGCTCCACAACCGGGCGATGGCCGCGCAGCTGCGCGGCGACATCCCCCGTGCCCGGCGGCTGGCGCTCGCCGCCGTCGAGGTCGCCACCAGGGACGGCCTGCTGACCTGGGCGTACAACTGCAATCTGCAGCTCGCCGTGCTCAGCGACGAGATGCCGGAGAGCTACCGCCACGCGCGTGCCGCCGTCGACGTCCTGGAGGAGATGCGCGGCCGGGTCATCGACCCCGACCTGCGCGTCGGCGCCGCCCCGAGCGTCAACTACAACGCCTACGAGATCGCGGCGATGAGCCTGCTCACGGGTGGGCCGCTGGAGGGTGTGCCCGACTGGCCGGACCGGCCGTACGCCGAGGCGTTCGAACTGGTGGAGCGGGCCCGGTCGAGGGTGTTCCTCGAACTGCTGGGTTCGGCCGCCGCGGCCTCGGAGGTCGCCGTGCGGGAGACCGAGGCCGCCGCGGAGTTCCAGCTCGCTCTGCGCGCGCAGGCCGGGGCGTCCGAGAGCGAGCGGCCGGCTGCCCTGGAGCGCGTGCGGCAGGCGCGCAACCGGGTGGACGAGGTGTGGCGCGAACTGGCCGAGTCAGGACCGGACGGCGAGCGGTACGCCCGGCTGCGCAGGGGAACCCCGGCGTCGGTCGAAGAGGTGCGGTCACACCTGGGTGACGGCGTCGTGCTCGTCGAGTTCTTCGTCACCGAAGCCTGGACCGTCGTGTTCGTTCTGCGCGCCGAGCAGGACGAGCCGTGGATCGGCGCGGTCGAGATGGGCAGGGACGCCGTCCGTGCCGCTGTGGCGGTCGACCGGATCAACCCGCAGGCGTTGCGTCCCTTGCTGGATCCGGTGCTGGAAGCGTGTGCGGAAGGGGAGCGGCTGTGCGTGGTGCCCCACGACGCGCTGCATCTCGTGCCGTTGCACGCCATCGAGGTCGACGGCCGCCCGTTCGCTGACCGCAACCCGGCGTCGTACCTGCCCGCCGCGGGCCTGCTGCGGTACACCAACGACAGCGGTCCCGGCACCGCCGGCGCCGTGGTGATGGCGGACTCCCGCGCGGACCGTCCACTCGCCCACGCCAGGGTGCAGGCCGGCGGAGATCGCCGCACTGCTGGAGCCGCCGGTCGAGCTGCTGCTCGGTGAGGAGGCCGTGGTCGCCGCGGTCCGGCCGGCTCGCGTGTGGCACGTCGCCTGCCACGGCGAGTTCGACCCGGACGATCCGCAGCGGTCCGGGATCCTGTTGGCGGACCGGCGATGTGCGGTCGCCGACCTGATGAGCATGCGGCTGGACTGCGAGCTGGTGACGTTCAGCGCGTGTGAGACCGGGCTCGCCGAACGGGTACCTGGCGACGAGCTCATCGGCCTGGCCAGGGCGTTGATCTACGCCGGTGCCCGTGCCGTGCTGGTGAGCCTGTGGAACGTGGACGAGGTGTCCACGAGCATCCTGATGAGCGCGTTCTACCGGGCGCTGGCCCGTGGCGTGAACAAGGTGACGGCGCTGACCGAGGCCCAGCACCGGGTCCGCACCATGACGATCACCGACGCGATCACGTACTGCCGGCAGGCGGTGCGGCCCGTGGACGACCCCTTCACCTTCGCCCGCGACATCGCCGATCTGCGGTTCCAAGCCCGTGACTTCACCACCGCCGAGGCCGAGTACGCCGCGCTCGCCGACCAGGCGCCACCGGACGACCCGCGGCACCGCGGCCTCGTCGCGGCGATCGCCCGCACCCGGCGTGCCCGGCGGGTCGGGGGTGAGGCCGACTACGACCTGCGCCCGTACGCCGATCCCTACCATTGGGCGCCGTTCGTGCTGATCGGCGACTGGAGGTGAGTCACCGCAACCAGAGGAGACCGGCGACCGCGGCCACGAGGACCAGCAACGCCCACCACGTGGTCAACGTGGGCACCCACAGTCTTCCCTTGCTCTTCTCGGCGGGCGGCGAGGACTCGTCGGGCATGAGCCGCGTTCCCTCGGGGATGCCGTGGAACCAGAACTGCCCGATCTCCTTCCACTGCGGACGGTCGAGCTCCGCCGTCTCGCCGCGCAGCTTCACGGCGAGGTCCCGGCGGTACACGTCGAAGGCCGCGCGAACCTGTTCCGCGTAGCTCTCCGCGGCCTGCAGGGCAGCGAGGTAGCAGAGGTGCGCGATCAGCGCGCCGCCCAGCAGACAACCGAGGTAGAGCAGCGCGGGTCCGCGCACCACGAGGAGGTACGCGCCCGTGCCGGCGGCCGACAGGGCGCTGAGCCAGCTCAGCGCGAGCAGGCGTTCGAGCATGCTCCGCGTCTCGCCGAGCCCGGTCGCGACCCGGTCCGGCAGCACCGCGTACAGCCGTGGCCAGAACAGCACACCGTCCATTCCGTACCGCAGCGCCGGATACAGCTCCGCGCTCTTGAAGATGTTGCCCAGCCGCGTCGGCATGACCTCCTCCGGCCGGGACTTGGGCGGGTAGCGCAGGTACAGCCGCTGGCCGTCGTCGAGACGCTGCAGCCGCAACCGGTGCAGGTGCTTCCCGAACGTGGAGAACGGGCGTCGCCAGTAGCCCTCGAAGAACCTCACCAGCGCTGTCGACGTGCTGCTCAGCAGGATCGCCAGGAACGCGACCACGGCGAAGAACAGGACCACCTGCAGGGTTTTCAGCTCGACGCTCTGCGCGGTCCACGTCGTGACCATCTTGCTGATCCCGTGCGCACGATGGCCGCCCACGACGACGACAGCGAGTGCGCCGACCGTGAAGCTCGGCACGAGCGCGTCGAGGAAGAACCGGCGTCCGACGATCCCCGCCGATTCCTTGAGGAGCGAACCGAGCACGCGTCAGCCTCCGCTCAGCGTGATGGCGTGGGCCGGCAGATCCGGGTTGGCGCAGTCGTCCGGCCGATCCGGATCGTAGAAGGTCAACGCGTTGACGTGGCCGCACGAAGGCCACGCGCAGGTGACACGGGCGGTCGGCACGCGGATGTCGCCGGGCAGCCCGGAGTCCGTGCCCTCGCCCATCGTGCGGCTGGCGACCTGCCCGGAGGACGCCGCCTCGTCGATCATCGCGGCGGAGATCACGCCGAGCACGTCGCGGTCCCGCACGACCACCGCGCCGTGCGGGTTGAGATCGAGCAGCGTCATCGCTTCGCCGCCGACCACGTCGTCGAGCGAGATCCCGGCCGGGATCTCCACACCGGGAGGCAGGGATCGTCCCCCGGCCAGGTCGGCGGCGGTGCCCAGGGCGAGGACGTGCCCGGCCTCGTCGACGAGCACCGCGTAGGTCCGGTCGCCGAGCAGGCCGAGCGCCTCCGCCGGGGGGACGGGTACGCGCAGCACGGCGAAGGACGTGTCGGGTTCCACGGTCATCTCCAATCACCGACCAGGACGAAAGGTGCCCAGTGGTAGGGCTCGGCGTAGGGGCGGACTTCGTAGTCGGGTGTCACCGCGGTCCGCCCGGCGCGGCGGGATCGTGCCACCGCGCCGACCAGATCACGGCGAGCCGGGCTGTCGGCCGGTGCTCGGTCCGCGAGGTCGGTGTAGGCCGCCGCGGCCGCGGTGAAGTCACGGGCGATGAACCTCAGGTCGGCGATGTCGCGTTCGACGACGAACGGGGTGTCGAGGTGCCGCGCGGCGTTCTGGCAGTACGTGATCGCGTCGGAAGCGGTCGTCGTGCGCAGCAGCCGCTGGGCCTCGCTCAGCGCCGCCGGCTTGGCCGCGCCCGCCGCCAGCGCCTCGTAGAAGGCGTGCATGAGGATGCTGGTGGAGATCTCGTCGACCGGCCACAGGCTCACCAGCACCGCGCGGGCCCCCGCGTAGATCAGCGCACGGGTGAGGCCGAGCAGTTCGTCGCCGGGTGCCTGTTCGGCGAGCCCGGTCTCGCAGGCGCTCAACGTCACCAGGTCGCAGTCCAGCCGCAACGACGTCAGGTCGGCCACCGTGCACCGCCCGTCCGCCAGCAGGACGCCGGAGCGTTGCGGATCACCCTGGTCGAACTCGCCGTGACACGCCACGTGCCACACGCGGGACGTCACGGACCGCACGGCGTCCACGGTGACCTCGGCACCGACCAGCAGCGCGACCGGTGGCTCGGCCAGCCTCGCGACCTCGGCCGCCTGCACCCGTGCGTGCGCCAGCGGCCGGTCCGCGCGGGAGTCGGCCATGATCGTTCCGCCGGTCGCCCGGGAGCCGGTGGCGCTGGTGTACCGCAACAACCCGGCCGCGGGCAGGTACGACACCGCGTTGTGATCGACCAGCGGGGCGCCGTCGACCTCGACCGCGTGCAGCGGCACGAGGTGCAGTGCGTCGTGCGGCACGAGGCAGAGCCGCTCACCTTCGGCGCGGCGTTCGAGCAACGGTTCCACCAGCGGGCGAAATGCCCGCAGGTCGAGGTGGACCGGGTCGGCACGTGACGCGGCGACCGCTGCGCGGAGGTCGTCGCGGGACAGCTCGATCTCGACGACCTCGGGCTCGGTCTGGTCCGCACGCAGCACGAAGAGGGTGGTCCGGTCCTCGGTGACGAAGTACTCGGCGAGCACGGTGCCGTCCTCCAGGTGGCCGCGGACCTCCCCGATCGACATCGGTTCGCCCCGCCGCAGCCGGACGTGGGTCGCACCGTCCACTCCGGACTCGGCCAGCTCGTGCCACACCCGTTCCAGCCGGGCCCGCGCCGCACGCACGCGTTCGAGCAGCGCGGGACGTTCGGCGGGGGAGGCCTCGGCCTGCTCCCGGATCGCGAGCTGGAGCTGCTCGACCGCTTCCTCCTCGTCTTCCCCCAGAACGGACGCCGCCGACTCGCCCAGCTGCTCGAGGAACACGCGGGATCGCGCTCGTTCCACGAGCTCGAAGGCCCTTCCGAACGGGTCGCGCGGCCAGTCCGGTGCGTCCAGTTCGCCTTGCACCAGAAGCAGTTCCGCGGCGGTCTCGTAGGCGTTGCCGGGGAAGACCGCTCCAGCCCCGATGCGCAGGTCGGCGTCGAGCACCCGGCCGCGCATCTCCTCCAGGGCGTCGATCGCCGCGCACGCGTAGCCGTAGGCCTCCACGACGTCCTCGGTGATCCAGGCCAGCCGCAGGTACGCGTTGTGGACCCAGGTCAGATGCCCGTCACGGGTGCCGACCTCCACCGCTTCGAGCAACAGCCTCGTTGCTCGCTCCCGATCACCGCGGTCGTCGGCGGCCAACGCCCGCAGCGCGAGTGACATGGCCGGAATGCGCCGGCCGGCCGGAACGTCGGTGAGATCACCGCCCTCGATGCGCGCTGCCAGCGTCGACTCCATCCAGCGGAGCTCCTGGACGTGCAGCCTTCGTCCGCCGCCTGCGAAACCCCGCACGGTGGAACCGGATTCCTCGGCCCTGGCCGCCTTCCACCCGTCTCGGTCGAGCACCGTCCGGCGAACCTCGTCCAGCAGTTCGCGCGCCGTGTCCACGTCGTCCAGGGCCAGGTGCGCGGACGTGGCGACGATCAGGGCGAAACGTCTCGCCGGTGCCGCGAGATCCTCGTCCTCCACCTGCTCCGCCAGTTCCAGGAGAGCCTCGCGCGGCCGGGCGAGCCAGTCCGTGAGCACCGCCGCGGCGGAGGCCTGGGCGAGGGCCGCGAGGATCGGCGCCTGCGCGGACCTGGCGTGTTCCGCGGCCGCCCGCCACGCCGCCAGCGCGTCGTCACGCCAGTTCAGCGACTGGTAGAGCCTCGCCCTGGCGGAGCTGCACAGCCACCGCGCCCGGTGCTGATCCCGCTGCAACCGTGCGGCGTACCGCACCGGGAATCGCGGCACCACCTCGGACTCGACGAGCTCGACCGCCTCCTCGGCGATGTCGAGCCACCGCAGCGCGACGGTCGCTCCGTCCGCGGGCGGCCGGTGGATCGACCGGATCGCCATCCAGGCGAGCCGGACCACGGGCCCGTAGTCGGGACGCCGCGGCCGCGCGAGGAACGAGTCGTACAACCAGCAACCGAGGACGTGCCGCCGATAACCCGGCTGGTAGCCGACGAGCTGCTCGGCCTCGGACCACGCCCTGACCACCCGCCGGCTGCTCAGGTAGCCGGTGGCACCGGTGACGAGCTCGTAGACCACGAGCATCGCGGCGGCGAGGATCAGGTCGCTCGCCGGGTGGAACAGCCCGACGGCGGCGAACACCAGCACACCGCGGTGCACGCCGATCTCCCGAACCGCCACGACCAGCAGCATCCGGGCGCGGCGGGCGGTGATCGAACCGACGTGCCGGGTGCGGTCCACCAGCGCCGCCGCGAACTCCACCAGCAGATCCAGCCCGATCAGCACCAGACCGGCGACCAGAGGCGGTACCGACCGCAGCAGATCGACGACCAGAGCGCCGAACGGCGTGGCCGCCAGCCCGAGCGCGAGCACCACCGCCAAGAGGCCGCCACGCGCAGCCCGCCGCAGGTAGCGCGTGACTCCTCGCAGCTCCCAGTCGAACCACCACACGCCCACCGCGATCAGCCCAGCCACCCCGAGCCGTGCCCACCAGTCGGCGGTGGTGCCGCCGGGGAACGGCAGCACCACCGCCAACAGCACGGGTACCGCGCCGACGACGAGGTGCAGCACGCGCAAAACCCGATCCACCAAGACAGGCGGCTGGATCACGTCGCCGTAGGTGATGGCCCGGCTGATGGCGCGGCCGAGGTCCAGCCGTCCAGAACGCCGGCGGAGGACCATCGCCACCGCCTGGGCGACGGCGCCCGCGACGACCGGAACGACCCACCACAGCAACAACATCTCGTCCGGCTGCCAGAACACGTAGACCAGGGCCGCACCCGCACCGGCCTGCGCCAGGCCGACACCACCCAGCAGCACTCCGACCACGACCAGTGCCAGCACCCCGGCCCAGCCCAGTCCGGCGACCCACGCCAGGAACCGGTGCGCGACCCAGCCGATCAGCGTCCACAACACCAGCCCGACGACCAGCAGGGCGACGGGGTTCTGCCGTGTCCGAGCGGCCTGCAGACGCAACTGGAAACCGGCGAACCCGACGGCGACGAGCACCAGCGGAAGCGTCCACAGCCAGTTGGTCGGCGTCATGTGCAGCCACCCTCGTCGCGCGACTGATCCACCTGGCAGTCGCCGCCCGGCCACGATCCGTTACGGGCCCGACCTCCATCACGACAGGGAATTCGAGCTGTACCAACGGCTCTCTGGAACACCACGTCTTGCTCGAACACGACGACGCGGGCACCTGACGCGGAACCCACCGGGGTCGAACGCGGCCATCGAGGTTGCCGGGCGTCCCGAAATTGTCGGTGCCTGCTCGTAGCGTGTGATCATGACTGGCTTTCGAGGGGGATCCGCCGTCGGCCGCTACAGCAGCCACTGCCCGCCCGGTCGATGCGCGGCTGCGGCTGAACCAGGCACGTCCAAGTTGGAGCAGGACCTGTTCACGTTGCTGAAAGTGCCGTTCGGTGGAGGTGATCTCGACTACCGGGTCGGCCGATGCCGGGCCGACATGGCGTTCCGAGTGGTACCGACCGGCTCGCTCGACCAGAACGACAACCTGGTGCTCGTCATCGAGTACGACGGAGCGTATTGGCACGAAGAACGCAAGGAGAGGGACCTTGCGAAGACCGAGTGGATGAGGTCGTGCGGTCACGAGGTCATCCGCGTTCGCGAGTTCCCGCTGAAGAAGCTGGGCGAGCACGACATCGAGGCTCCTCAGCGGCCAGATCCGCTGCTGTGCGCACGACTTGTGCTCCTGCATGCCCTGCACGAGTTCCTCGACTGGTACGCCTTCGAGGAGACGCAGATCCGGGTGAAGCAGTTTCTGATGGCGATCGGAGCCCCTTTGGAACGTGACCAGGTCAAGTGCTCTGACTGCTGGGAGCTGGCCACGAAGATCAAGGAGGTCGCCGCGAAGCGCTATTGGTGGTGACTCACCCTGTCTGCTGGTCCGGCTGACGGAAGCCTCGTTCTTGAGGTTGTAGTCGATCAGCTGGACGTTGGTCTGGTTGATGCCACCCTCCGCGGTCGTGGACAGCTAGAAGTCCTCAAGGGCTTGCAGGACGAGAAACCGGTCGCCCAGAGTGATGCCGGGTGTGGTCGTAAGCCAGTTGTTGCCACAGGAGAGGAAGCGACCTCGAGCGTGCGGTGCTGAGTGAGACATCGCGGATGTTGGTGACCTGGTGGCATCGCCTCGGGTGGGCTTGGACAAGCCTTCGAAGGTGTGGAGGACGAGCCCGACATCTCGTTGGGGGGTGGGGTTTCCACAACGCGGGGCTCATCTGCGCTCGCCCGAGGTGCGGGACACCTGCGCTGACGGGCTGCCGACGTCGGCCACATCAGGCGCTACACCACACCCGTTCGCAACCTGATGACCGCTCGCAAGACCCGTGGGAGCTACGGCACCGGACGTAGATCCAGTGCACGTTGAGCCGACCGGACAGCGCCAGGTTCTCGATCCCTGGTCCCGTGCTGGACCCGGCAGCCGTCGTCGTAGGCGAACCCCGCGGTCGGCTGGAAGTCCCGCGTGAGCGACCTCGTAGGGCACCCAAGCGGCGAAACGTCCGTTGTGCAGTTGTCGCTGTTGGTTCGCACGAGATGCGGACATCAGCGGCCGCGTGCCCAAGGCGCTGTAGCGTCGACGAATTAACCGGGCCTGGCTAAAGCCCACTTTATCGTGGTGTTGTTGCATCGTCGGGGCATGTATTCGTTGTCGTAACGCATGGTGTTGGGCGGCCGATGAGCGGCGTGCCGGCGCGGACCGATATCACCTTTTGTGATGCCGGAGTTGCTCCTGCTCGATTTTCGGACCGAACCCGCCTTGGTGGCGAGTGGAGGGTGTTGTGGACGACAACGTGGCGCAGCCGTTGACAGATCTCGCCGAGGCGGGTGCGGAGGCGCTTGTCTCGGTGATGGCGACCAATGCGTGGGAATCCGCCGGAGCGCGTATCGCGGCTGTCATCGGGATGGAGCGGCGGATGAACGCCGACGACGAACGGCTCGGCAACCTGCCCGAGAACGAGCGCGCGGAGGAACGGGCCGCACTGACGAGCGTGTGGCGCGTCCGCCTGGCCGACCTTCTCGAGGACCACCCCGAACTCGCCGACCAACTGCGCGCCGCCCTCACCCACGACCAACCCGCCAAGCCGACGGCAACCCATCCCTCTCGTGCCAACATCGTCTTACAGATCACGTTCATCCCAGCAGCTATCACAACTGCCGTTGTCGCATTTCTGCCGTGGTACATGTTTGAATCAGCAGAAGCGCACCAGGGAAATGTGCTCGTGGCGGTTGCGGCGATAGCGTCTTTGGTAGCTGGGTTGTGGTCGCTCATGACCAGGCCGACAGGCGTGCGTTCACCTTGGCTGGACGGGTTTGCCGCAGCGGCGGCCTTTGTCGCGCTCTTCCTCTCTGTCCAGTATCTCGGCGACAACTCGGGAGACATCTTTGTGCGCGAGTTGATCCCGTCGGGACTGCAGGAGGGAACGGTCTACGCGGCGATTGCGGGATCAGCCGTAATGACGCTTGCAAGCCTGGTGCGACTGCGTCAAGCATGGGAAATCCGCTTTGGCGACAACGGCACGAGCAGTGGGCGCTTGCCGTCAGTGATTCCGTTCTTGCTGACACTGGCCGTCCTGCTGGAAATCGTCAGCATGGTGGCCCCCTTCGACGCCGTCATGAGCACTTATCGGGGCCTGAGAACCGAAACCGTTTTCGGCACCGAGATCGGGTGGCTGGTCGGCGTGGACACCGCGATCGCCGTGGCGCTGGCGGTGGCCGCCAACTTTGGTGCAGCCGCCTGGGTTCGCCGGCTGGCCTGGCTCGTAGCGCTGCCGACGGCAGCGATCCTCGTTTTGGCTGCTCTAAGCTCGTATGAGCAACTGACCAGCCCCTTCCGCGTGTACACACTCGGTGCTGCTGCCATGACTGCCGCAGCAGCAATCCGGGTAGTCGGACTCGCATTGCTTTTCGCGCACGCTTGGCGAACCAGAAACCCGCAACCATAACGCGGAGAAATCAGCCTCAAGTCAGTTTTGCGGTGCTACCCCTCGGTCGGGGGTGTCACGGTGACCTTGGTGCCATGATCATAAAGCCGCCACTCCATGTCGAGCATCCTCTCCTGAAATGGGACCGTGATCTTCAGGTAAGTCAGATCATTATTGGGGCTGATCGATGCGGCAAACGGCAGTGGTCGCTCTGATGAGCCCGGAAGGAAAACCTGCGAATCCATGGTGCCCGTGAACGAGCAATTGGACTGCGTCGCGCTTTCTGCTGAAGACAGGTAGCTGGCCGTCTTGATGGGGTCGCCCTGCGCGATCCCGGGCTCCTTGGGTGTTCCCTTCTCGCTCTGCCACTGCCCGCCGGAGACTCGGTAGTAGGAGATATCCCCTATTTGCTTCGTGTCGAACCTCGCGTTTGCGATGGAGCCATTGGTGCTGGAGATCTTGTTGTGATTGTCTACTTCTCCCGACATCGTCGTCTGGATTCCGTCGGCTCGGAAGTTGAACTTGAAGCTTGCGTCACCGATTCGGCGTGCGGCCGTGTTGAGAAGCTCGACAGCTGGGCGGTCGCCGAATATCGAGCCGCACGTGTAATGCTGGTATGCCGCGTACCCGCCGCCGACCGCTGTGGTGCCGGCGACCAACGCGGTCACCACCACGACTTTGGTCGACGCAACCATCCCGCCCGCGGCGGCAGCACCACCGGAACCTCCGGCGAAGTGTCCTGTGGCAACGCCGACGCTTGCTCCCGCGACGCCTGCGCCAAGCCCTGCTGCTGCAGCGCGGCCGACCGTACCGCGGGTGTTTCCAGGCGAGTTGATGAACACGTCACGCTTTCCGCTGATGTCGTTGAAGACATCCCTGCCGCCTTGGATCACGGTCGAACCGTTGGTTGTGGTCGCCTCCAGTTTCTGTTGAGCGGCCGTTGGCTTGGCGGGTTGGTCGTGGGTGAGGGCGTCGCGCAGTTGGTCGGCGAGTTCGGGGTGGTCCTCGAGAAGGTCGGCCAGGCGGACGCGCCACACGCTCGTCAGTGCGGCCCGTTCCTCCGCGCGCTCGTTCTCGGGCAGGTTGCCGAGCCGTTCGTCGTCGGCGTTCATCCGCCGCTCCATCCCGATGACAGCCGCGATACGCGCTCCGGCGGATTCCCACGCATTGGTCGCCATCACCGAGACAAGCGCCTCCGCACCCGCCTCGGCGAGATCTGTCAACGGCTGCGCCACGTTGTCGTCCACAACACCCTCCACTCGCCACCAAGGCGGGTTCGGTCCGAAAATCGAGCAGGAGCAACTCCGGCATCACAAAAGGTGATATCGGTCCGCGCCGGCACGCCGCTCATCGGCCGCCCAACACCATGCATTACGACAACGAATACATGCCCCGACGATGCAACAACACCACGGAACCCCGTGGGTGCCAGAACTTCACACGCACATGCCGAGCTGCAGCGGTCAGGTTCTGTTGCCCTACAGGCATTATCGTGGGGTGTGGCGCTGCGACTGTTGTACCTCTTCTTTGTCTGGCTGGGGTGGCTGGCTGGTTTTGCTCGGCCAGTTCTCGATGGCCGAGTACGTCGAGTTGCTGGTGTTGCGGTACGAAGTCGCGGTGCTGCGTCGTGGCAATCAACGCGTTGGTTGTAGTGAGCTGATCGTGCGGTGCTCGCCGCGTCGGTACGGCGACTACCTCGCTATCTACGGGAGTACCGGTTGGCGTCTCCGGGCGCTGTGTCGCGGTGGCGCCGTGGTTGGTCGCGCGTATGGCGTGGGAGAACACGGGCTGGGGTTGCCGACGTATCCGGGTGCTCAAGCGGCTTCGGATCCCGCCCTCTCCGACTCGGGAACTCCGACACGTCGTGGCGGCGGTCACTACGTGCGGGAAGTCGGCACCTGGATTCCGCGATCGTCTGGGGCCGGTCCGTCGCATCGGTGCCCGCCGCGTGGCTCGCCACCGTGACGAGGGTTGCAGGGAGCGATGGCGAGCATCAGTGGCGGTTAGCGGACACGGGCGAGGTCAGGACCCTCTCACTGCAGGCCGGCCGGCGAGTGATTCGGTGCTCACCCTGTACCTGCTCCGCCGCCACGTCCCGACGACGAAACCGACGGCAGTTTCGCGGAGGGCTTGAATCGGCGTTCAACGCGGCTACAGCACGAGCTGGCGTGCTCGCACCGCGTTGCTGCCACACCAACTCGACCTCGACACGCTCAGAAGCCACGACTCGGCCTCGTCCTCCGAGGGGGGACCCAGGTAGATGCCGCTGGTGATGTAGTCGGTTGGCTGGCAAGTGCGGCTAACCTCTAGGCCCCCCAAGCGGTCCACCTCCATGGCCGCCGCCACCACCGCGTGCCGTGTCGTGGCGCGGTCCACGTGAACTACCGCCCGCTACCTGTTCCTGGTCACCCGCGCCTCGTCCCACACCGGCTCGTCCACCTCCAAGACCGAGCCGTCCGAACGGAACAGCAGGTACCGATCGAAGGACCGGGCGAACCAGCGGTCGTGCGTCACCGCCACCACCGTGCCGTTGAACTCCTCCAGCGCGTCCTGCAGGGCCTCGGCCGAGGCCAGGTCCAGGTTGTCCGTCGGCTCGTCGAGCAGCAACAGCGTCGCCCCGGACAGTTCGAGCAGCAGCACCTGGAACCGGGCTTGCTGGCCTCCGGAGAGCACCTCGTACCGTTGGTCGCCCGCGGCGGCCAGGCCGTAGCGGGTGAGAGCGCTCATCGCCCGGCCCCTGTCCAGGCCCGACCGGGCATCGTGGCCCTGCCAGAGCACGTCCACCAGAGTCCGCCCCACCCACTCGGGATGCTCGTGCGTCTGTGCGAACAGGCCGGGAACCACTCGTGCGCCCAGCCTGCACGTGCCGGTATGTGCGACCGCGGTAGCCTCTGGATCGGCCAGCAGGCGCAGGAAGTGGCTTTTGCCGGAACCGTTGGAGCCCAGCACGCATACCCGGTCGCCGTAGAAGGCCTCCAGGTCGAACGGGCGCATGAGGCCGGTCAGCCCCAGGCCTTGACAGGTGATGGCGCGCAGGCCCGTGCGCCCGCCTTTCAGGCGAGGCGTGAGGCGCTGCTCGTTCGGCATCTCCGGTGGTGGCCCGGCTTCCTCGAACTTCCGCAGCCGTGTCTGCATCGCGCGGTACTTCTGGGCCACCGCCTCACTGACGGCGGCCTGCACCCGCAGGGTGTGCGTCAGGTCGCGGAGTCGCTGGTGCTCCTCCTCCCAACGCCGGTGCAGCTCCGCCACACGTTCCCAGCGGGCCCGCCGGGCCTCGTGCCAGGTGCCGAAACCACCGCCGTGCGTCCAGGCGGTGCGCGCCTCCAGGGTGACCACCTGTGTCGCCGCAGCGGCCAGCAACTCCCGGTCGTGGCTGATCAACAGCACCGCCTTGCCGGTCTCCGCCAGCCGTTGCTCCAGCCAGCGCTTTCCCGGCACGTCGAGGTAGTTGTCCGGCTCGTCCAGCAGCAGCACCTGCTCTTTGCCTCGTAGCAGGGCCTCCAGCACCAGCCGCTTCTGTTCTCCTCCGGAGAGCGTGGTGACACCGCGGTATTTCGCTCGGTCGTACGGGACCCCGAGAGCGGCGACCGTCACGGTGTCCCACAGCACCTCCGTCTCGTAGCCGCCGGCCTCGCCCCAGTCCACCAATGCCTGCGCATACCGCAACTGGGTCGGCTCGTCGTCGACCTCCATCAGCGCGAGCTCGGTGGTGTCCAGCTTCTCCGCTGCCGTCCGCAGGTCCTGATGGGCCACGCTCAGCAGCAGGTCGCGCACCGTGCTCTCGTCCCGCACCGACCCGATGAACTGCGGCATCACCACCAGCCCGCCCTGGGCCTGCACGCTGCCCTCGGCCGGGGTCCATTTCCCGGACATCATCCGCAGCAACGTCGTTTTGCCGGCGCCGTTCTCTCCCACTAGCGCCACGACTTCCCCGTCGGAGACGCGGAAGGACACGTCACTGAACAACAGCCGCCCGTCGGGCAGCACGCAAGACAGCCCATTTGCTGAGAGAAACCCCACGTACACACAGTAGGGCATTGGTCGATTGTGCTGCCGGGCGCGCCGATATCCGCAGTTGAACACTTGAACGGTCAACTAGGCCTCAATGCGCCAATCGTGTGACATTCCGAGGGGCTGGAGGCGGGCATGAGGTCGGAATACCGCGTCGTGGCAACGGTTTGGCGTTCGGCAACTGCCGGGAGGATCACCACGCAGCTCACTGGACCGCCAGTCGTCCGCTCTGCCGGGCAGGACGTTGACGAATCAGATCGCCGCAGGCCAGAGCTTCTTCAGGAAAGCTCTCCGTCGGGATGGCCGAGCTGAACGGGCTGGTCGGGCAGCCCGCTACCGCGTCGCGGAAGGTGGCGCCACGAGCACAGTGCAGGACAACTGCTGGCGATGGCGGTGGCCGTGCGTCCTTGACAAACCTCGTCGAAGTATGAGGAAGATGGGGTAGACAGTCACGGGCAAGTTGCTGTCGAGTGCGCCGCGCAACCTGGGGGGTCAGCAGCGGATGGCTTTAGTTTTTGATGCCGTCGAGTCGGCGGTCCGGAGTTATTGCCGGAGTTGGCCTGTGGTCTTTGACCAGGCCAGGGGAAGCTGGATCGTCGACGAGAACGGTAACCGATATCTGGACTTCTTCGCCGGTGCGGGAAGCCTCAATTACGGGCACAACAATCCACTGTTCAAGGAGGAGCTGCTCGACTACGTCTCAGCCGACCGAGTCGTCCACTCCCTGGACATGCTCACCACGGCGAAGCGGAGGCTGCTGGAGGCGCTGACCCGGTACGTGCTCGAACCGCGTGGGTTCGACTACCGCGTCCAATTCACGGGCCCGACCGGCGCCGCCACCGTCGAGTCGGCCCTGGAACTCGCCAGGAAGATCACCGGGCGACACCTCGTGCTCGGGTTCGAGAACTCGTTCCACGGCATGAGTCTCGGCGCGATCATGGTCAGCGACAACGGGATCAGCCGGGCCCACAGCGCCCCGTTCGCCAGGCAGGTGCCGCTCGTGCACGGTCGGCTGGACGGGCTTGCCGAGGTGTTTGCGGCGAGCCGGCCCGCTGCGGTGATCGTCGAGACCGTGCAGGGCGAGGGCGGTGTGGTCGTCGGCGAGGCCGAGTGGTTGCGCGGGCTTTCCGCCCTGTGCGCCGAGCACGGAGTGCTGCTGATCGTCGACGACGTCCAGGTCGGCTGCGGCCGCACCGGCCCGTTCTTCAGCTTCGAGTCGGTCGGCGGCGTCGTGCCGGACATCGTCTGCCTCTCCAAGTCCATTGGTGGTTATGGACTTCCGCTCGCGCTCACGTTGATCAGGTCCGATCTGGACGTCTGGTCGCCCGGTGAGCACAGCGGCACGTTCCGGGGCAACAACCTGGCGTTCGTCGCCGCGGCCAAGGCGCTCGAGACGTATTGGGCCGACGACGTGCTGGAGAAGGACACCCTGACCAAGGGAGAGCTGGTCCGGGAACGGCTGGCCGATCTGGCCTGCGACAGGAACCTGGGCGTCAGGGGCACCGGGCTCATCAACGGGCTCGTGTTCCCGACCGGTGAGCAGGCCCGTGCGGTGTGCGGCGCCGCGTTCGAACGCGGCCTCCTGGTGGAGACGTCGGGCCGCAACGGCGAGGTCGTGAAGCTCATGCCTCCGCTGACCACCACGGTGGACGAGCTGACGCAGGGACTCGACCTGCTGTCGGCTTCCTGCGGCGCGGTGTGACGACCGCCTCGCCTGACAAGTGCGATTTCCAGATGGGGGACAACATCCGTGTTCGACGATGAGAACGCCGAGTACTTCGTGGTCGTCAACGACGAGGAGCAGTACTCGCTGTGGCCGGCGGACCGCGAGTTGCCGAACGGCTGGCGGGCGGACGGGCCTGCCCGTCCGCGGGCGGACTGCCTCGACCACATCGAGCTTGTTTGGACGGACATGCGGCCCAAGAGCGTCCGGGAAGCAAGCGCATGAACGAGCGTCGCGGGGGAGTACCGGGCCTGCGGTTCGTCACCGCCCCGCACGAGCCGTTCGACTACCAGGTCTACGTCGACCTGCTCCCTGCGTTCGGGCACGATCTCAAACTCAAGGTGGAGGGCTTCAACTTCGCGGGCTCGTTGAAGCTGCGCGCCGCGGCCGGCCTGGTCGCGGCGGCGGAGCAAAGCGGGCGGCTTGACGACGACTCGATCCTCATCGAGTCGTCGTCCGGGAACCTCGGGCTCGCGCTCGCGATGATTGCGGCCAGCAAAGGACTGCGGTTCGTGTGCGTCACCGATCCGCGGTGCAACCGGAGCACGCTGAACCTGCTGCGTTCACTCGGTGCCGAGCTCGTGGTGGTCACCGATCCGGACCCCAAGGGCGGGTACCTGCAGACCCGGCTGGACTACGTGCGAGCCCGGTGCGCTGAGGACTCCCGGTATCTGTGGCCGAACCAGTACGCCAACCCGGCGAACTGGATCGCGCACTACGAGACCACAGCGCCGGAGATCGCGAAGGACTTCCCCGACCTCGATCTGTTGTTCGTCGGCGTCGGCACCGGAGGCACGGCGACGGGCTGCGCCAAGTACTTCCGGGACAACGGCGACGAGGTGAAGGTGATCGCGATAGACGCGGTGGGCTCGGTGAGCTTCGGTGGCGAGGCGGGACAACGCTCGATTCCCGGTCTCGGCGCCAGCGTCGCGCCGCCGCTGCTGGAACCCGAGCTGTTCGCGGATGTCGTGCACGTCGCCGAGGAGGACACGGTGCGGTGCTGCCGTGAGCTGGCCCGTGGCGGGTTCCTGTTCGGTGGTTCGACCGGGACCGTTCTCAGCGGCGCGCTGCGCTGGCTCGACGGGCAGGACTCGGGGTGGCGGCCGCGAGCGGTGGCCATAGCACCCGATCTCGCCGACAGGTACGCCGACACCGTTTACGACGACGACTGGGTAGCGGAGCGCTTCGGTCCGGCAACACCGGCGCTCCAACGGAATCTGGTGGCAGAACATGGCTGACAACACCGCGCCACGCCCTTTCGTGGTGATCTCCGGCAAAGCGGTACATGACGCGATCCTCGGTCGCGAGAAGGAGATGCTCGACCTCGTCGAGCACGGGTACCGGCTGCACGGCGAGGGCAGAACGGTCAACCCGCCGTCCTACTTCCTGCGGTTCCCTGACGAGCCGGCCAACCGCATCATCGCGCTGCCGGCTTCGGTCGGCGGTGATGGCGCGGTGTCCGGCATCAAGTGGATCTCCAGCTTCCCCGCGAACGTAGGCAACGGCATTCCTCGGGCGTCTGCGGTGATCCTGTTGAACGACAAGGAAACCGGCTACCCGCTGGCGTGCCTGGAAGGCTCCATCGTCAGCGCGGTGCGCACCGCCGCATCCGCGGCGCTGGCCGCTGTGCGGCTTGGCGGCGGCCGCCCTCGGCCCACGAAACTGGGGATCGTCGGAACCGGTTTGATCGCGCGGTTCGTGCACTCCTACCTCGCTGCCGCAGGACTCGAGTTCGAGGAGGTCGGTCTCTTCGACCACAGCGCGGAGCACGCCGAGGGCTTTGCCGGTTATCTGGGACGTGCGGATACGGTCCGGATCACCGTGCACGACAGTGCGGAAAGCCTCGTGAAGTCGTCGGATCTCCTGCTCTTCGCGACGACGGCGGCGGCACCGCACGTCGAGGAACCGGGCTGGTTCGCGCACCACCCGTTGGTGCTGAACGTGTCGCTGCGCGACCTTTCGCCGGCGGTGGTGCTGGACAGCTGCAACGTCGTGGACGACGTCGAACACTGCCTCAAAGCCGCGACGTCCGTGCATCTCGCGGAGCAGGCCACCGGCAACCGCGACCATGTGCACGCCACGTTGTACGACGTGCTCACCGGTGCGTTCACGCCGCCGGTCGACCGCACCGTGGTTTTCTCGCCGTTCGGCCTCGGTGTGCTGGACCTCGTTGTCTCACGCGACGTCTACGACCGGACCACAAACGGAGTGGTCGTGGCCGACTTCTTCCACGAAATGTCTCGATACGGAGGATGAAGATGATCTTGTCTCAGCTGGTCGACGCGGAGCAGCTCGACTCGGTGTCCAACGAGGAACTGCAGACGATGCTCGCGGAGGTCGACGGAGAGGTCGCGTTCGAGCAAGAGGGCGACGACGAGTAGATGGTCGCAGCCGTCCGATCCGGGGTGCCTGCCACTCCGGACTCCCTGCTCTTGGCAGAGGCAGTCGAGCTGTTGTTCGCGTGCCACCCGCACAATGCGAGGCTTGCGGGTGCACAAGAGTTCTACGGTGTGCTGCCCGACGAGGGACCTGATCCTGCCGCGTTGGCGTCACTGAGCGCGCGACTCGGATCGGTGGTCTCCACCGATTCCGAACACCGGGCGGACCTGAGCGCCGCGGCACGACTGGTCGACGCCGAGCGGTTCCGGGCAGAGGAGCTGCGCGTGGCCCACACCGACCCGCTGGGCCCGCTGGCGGAGACCGATGTCGACGTGTACGCGGACCTGCCGGCCGAACGCAGGGAAGGCGCGCTGGCCGAGCACGTGCGCGCACTACCCGGTTACCTCGACCGTGTCGCTACGCGGCTGGACGACAGGCTGCCCGCGGGACTGCGGCTGCGAGCGGCCGAACGCGCGCGGGCCTCGGCCGGACACCTGGAGGGAGACCTGCGGTCAGTGCCCGGCGCGGAAGCGGCCGCCGAGGCGTTCCGCCGCTACGCCACCGCGGTGTCCGCAGCCAAGCCCGTGGCGGGACTTCTCGGCCTGGAACGCCTCGCCGGGCTGCTGCGGACCCATGAGGGCGTCGAGACCCCGCCGAAGGACCTGTTGGCCGAGGTCAGCGACGAGGTCGGCAGGCTCGCGGCCGAGCTGGACCGGAAGTCCCGTGCGCTGGGCGGCACAGCGGCCGAGCTGCTGAGCGCGGCGGAGCTGCGCGGCTCGGTGCTCGGCACGACCGAGAAGATCGTCGAGCGGCTGCGGGAATTCTGGCTGGGCACCGGCCTCGTGACCGTGGATCCCACCGCCATGCCGGACATCAGGCGGATGCGCCAGCGGGACGGCACGGCCGCGGTGGAGATCGTGATCTCCGGTCCGCTGGACGAGATCCGCCGACCGCACGTGCTGTACCTGCCCGACCCGGACCTCACGGCGGGCGGGCCGAGTGCGGCGGTGTGGCGGAACTACCTGAACGAGCCGATGCTCGAAATGATCGCCGTGCACGAGACGTTCGCCGGTCACTACCTGCACGCGAAGATGAGCGAGAGCATGCGGAGCATTGTCCGCAGCTGCCTGCGCACCAGCGGGTTCACCGAAGGCTGGGCGCATTATGCCGAGGAGCTCGCCGTGGAGTGCGGTCTCGCCGACGGCCGCCCTCTGGTCGAACTGGCGCAACTGCGGTCCGCGCTCGTGTCCGCGTCCCGGCTGCTGATCTTCCTGTCCGTCCACCTGCGACGGTGGACCTTCCAGGACGCCGCGGACCACCTGGTGCGGGTGTGCGGGTGGGCGCCTCAGGTGGCGGTTCGCGAGGCGCTGGTGGTACCGGGCGACTTCGACTGCACGGCGTACTGCCTCGGCAAACTGGCGATCCGGCGCTGGCGGTCGGGCGCAGGAGGCGATCTGAGAGCGTTTCACGACCGGATCTTGCGAGCGGGTTTCGCCCCGCTGGCAACGGTCGAGGAGTACTGGACGGCACGACCGGTTGAGAACGGAGCAGGAGTCAGCCCGTGAGGTCAAAGCTTGGCTCGGATTTTCTGAGGCTGTGGGTGGGGCAGGGAGTCAGCCAGTTCGGCTCCCAGGTGTCGGTGCTGGCCATTCCGACGCTCGCCATCCTCGTCTACAACGCGACGCCGTTGCAGGCCAGCCTGATCGGTGCGGCACAGGTGGCCCCGTTCGCGTTGTTCGCCCTGCCGGCGGGCACACTGGTGGACAGGTGGCCCCGGCGCAGGACGTTGATCGTCTGCGACGTCGGCCGTGCGCTCGCGGCCGGTGCGCTTGTGCTTGCATATCTGACCGGCTACCGCGAGATGTGGGTCATCTACCTGGTGGCCGCAGTGATGGGCATCTTCACCGTGGTGTTCGACATCGCCTACCTGTCATTGGTTCCTGACGTGGTCGGCAGCAAGGATTTGCTCGGTGCGAACGCCCGGCTGAACGCTACCGACTCGGTGGCCGGGACCGCCGGTCCCGCGATCGGCGGCGCGCTGATCGCCGCGATCGGCCCGGCGAGAACGGTACTCGTCGACGCACTGTCCTATGTGGTCTCCGTTGTGGCGTTGCTGTCGATGAAGACGCGCGAGGAGCCTAAGAACAAGCCGAAGCTCGACGCGCGCACGATGGTGGCGGAGATCCGCGAGGGGCTCCAGTTCGTGTTCAAGCATCCGGTCCTGGCGCGGCTGGCGGTGGCGAACGCGACGTTCGACTTCGGCATCGCGATCTTCCAGTCCGTGTACCTGATCTTCCTTTACAAGACCCTGCACCTCTCGCCGTTCGAGGTCGGGTTGCTCGCGGCGATCACGGGTGTCGCGAACGTGCTGGGCGCCATGACGATCTCGTGGGTGGTCGCGCGTTTCGGACTCGGCCCGACCCTCGTCTACTCGCTGCTGGCGGGTGGGGTCGCATACCTGTTCGTCGTGGCCTCGGACTTCGGTGCGGCGGTCCTCGTGCTGATCGTGATCAACGTGATCGCCGGGTTCACGAACGCCTGGTACGACGTCAACCAGTACACGTTGCGGCAGACCGTAACGCCGGGCCACCTGCTCGGCCGCGTGAACGCGACGATGCGCATGACCTTCTCCGGCCCGCGGCCGCTCGGATATCTCCTCGGCGGTGGCCTCGCCATGTGGACGAGCGTTCCCGTGACGGTGTTCCTGGGAGCGCTCGTGTCGGCTGTGTCCGCGTTGTTCGTGTTCTTCGGTCCGATTCGGAAGATCCGGTCGAGCGGTGAGGAAGAAGAAGGCGTGGAAGTAGCGAAGACATCACCATCATCTGGAGCGTGACGTGAACGTGGAATTCGACTGGGTCGGAATCGCGGGCGGGCCCTTCACCATGGGTGTAGACCGGGTGCGTCCGGACGGCACGCAGGACACCGCCTCACCGGCGCACGAGGTTGACGTGCCGGAGTTCCGGATCGCGCGCTCGCCTGTGACGATCGCGGACTTCACGAGGTTCGTCCAAGCGACCGGATACCGGACCACCGCGGAGGAGATCGGCAAGAGCTGGGTGTGGGTTGGTGGCGAGAACACCACAACGCCGGGTCAGGACCACCTGTGGCTGGAGATCGAAGGCGCGGCGTGGAACACGCCGCGCGGCCCAGGTTCGGGGGTCGGCGCCAAGGGAGACCATCCGGTCACCCATGTGAGCAGGGTCGACTGCCTCGCGTACTGCGAGTGGGCGGGAACCCGGCTGCCCACCGAGGCGGAGTGGGAGAAAACGGCTCGTGGTGTAGACGGGCGGATGCACGTCTGGGGTGACGAGGCGCCTACGCCCGACATCTGCAACCACAGCATGTTCGTCGGTGACACGACTCCGGTGGGGAAGTACCCGTCGGCGTCCGGGCCCTACGGCGTCGACGACATCGCCGGAAACGTGTGGGAATGGGTGTCCACGGGATGGCACCAGTATCCGTTCGACCCGAACAAGGTGCAGGCGCTGAACACCAAGAAGGGCAAGGTTGGTCTCGGCGTCCTGCGTGGGGGTTCCTTTTTCAACGACTGCAACCCGTCCACTCTGAGGGTCACGCTGCGGCTGTACTCACTGCCGCTCTACACCTGTTACGACGTGGGTTTCCGGGTGTGCGCGGCCTGACCGGCCGAGCTTGAGGGCGCGGCTGTCCGCCCTTCCGGATCAGGCAGCGAGCAAGAACTGACGTCTATGGGACCTGGGGGGCCTGTGCGACGGAATATCATCACGACCCTGCACGACCATGCCGAGGCGCGGGCTTCGGCACGAGCACTGACTTTCGCGCCGGAACTCGGGCAAGGCGGCTCGCTGACCTACGGTGAGCTGCGGGACGGCGTGTCGGCCACGGCCGGCGCCTTGGGCGACCTGCTGTCCGTCGGCGATCGCGTGCTGCTGTTGCTGCCACCGACGGCCGAGTTCGCGTTCGCGTTCCTCGGCTGCCTGCAGGCGGGCGTGATCGCGGTACCATTGCCGTTGCCCGCCAACGAGTCCGCGCTCCGGCGCGTGGTCACCGTCGCGAAGGACAGCGGTGCTTCCGCGATTCTTTCGGTGGCGCCGTTGAGGGAGTACGTCACCGCCGGGCTCGCCGGTGCACTGGACCTCAGGTGGATCGACGTCGAGACGTTGTCCGGACCTGGTGCGGGGGTGCTCGATCGCGGGTCCGACGACGTTGCCTTCCTGCAGTACACCTCGGGCTCGACCAGTGCTCCTCGCGGCGTGATCGTTACGCACGGCAACCTGATGGCCAACGAAGCCGCGATCAACAGCGCGTTCGGCGTGCGCCCGGACTCGGCGATCGTCAGCTGGCTGCCGTTGCACCACGACATGGGCCTGATCGGTGGGCTGCTGCAGCCGCTGTACGCCGGAGCGCGAGCACTGATTCTCGATCCGCTGACGTTCCTGCGCAGGCCGGCCTCGTGGCTGGAGGCGATCTCCGCAGAGCGGGCGGACGTCAGCGGCGGCCCGAACTTCGCCTACGACCTGTGCGTGCGAAAGGTCTCCGAGCAGGAGCGGGAGCGGCTTGACCTGAGCTCTTGGCGGGTGGCGTTCAACGGTGCCGCGCCCGTTCTGCCGAGGACGCTGCGGGCGTTCACCGACACCTTCGCGGCCACCGGGTTCCAGGCTGCGGCGCACACACCTTGCTACGGGCTGGCGGAAGCGACGCTGCTCGTGGCGAGCGAGTCGCCGGACGAGCCGAGCGCGAGCCGGTCCTTCGACGTGGCCTCCCTCGAGTCGGGCGTCGCTGTGGCGGGCTCGGACGGTGCGGCGAGAGAACTGGCCTCGTACCGGTTGCCCGGCCACGCTTCTGTTCGGATCGTGGACCGCGAGTCCGGCGAGCCGGTGGTCGACGGCCGGATCGGCGAGATCTGCGTTGCCGGGGCGAGCAACAGCACCGGTTACTGGGGAGATCCGGAGACGAGCGGCCGGACGTTCGGCCTCGACCTCGGAGGGGAACGGTTCCTGCGCACCGGGGACCTCGGGTTCGTTGCCGACGCGCGGCTCTACGTCACCGGCAGGCTCAAAGACCTCGTGATCTACCGCGGCCGCAACCTGCACCCGGAGGACATGGAGGCCGACGTCGCCGCCGCGCACCCGGCACTGCGGCCGGGATGCGGGGCGATCTTCAGCACAGCCGACGACGACGTGCTGGTCGTCGTCCAGGAGGTGCGGGCGGGCACGTCGGAAGAACACCACCGGCACCTGATCCACCGCATCCGGGGCGTTCTGGCGCGCAACTACGGCGTTCGCGCGCACACGGTCGTGCTGGCGCCGCCTGGAGCGATCACGAAGACCTCCAGCGGCAAGGTGCAGCGGTTCGCCGCGAGGCAGCGGTTCCTGTCCGGCGACCTGCCGGTGCTGGCGCGGGACGTCTCGGACGCCGAGACCGGCTCGGTGCTCGCCGACCGGGTCGCCGAGGTGAGCGCGGGAAGATTCGGTGCCGCGAACGACCGGGCGAGGGTCGACTGGCTGGCCGATGCGGTCGCCGCGCATCTGCGGGACGTGCTCGGCGCCCAGGACGTTGCCGTCTCCGACACGCCAGCGTCACTCGGCGTCGAGTCGCTGGTCGCGGTGCGGCTGCAGCACGAGATCGAGAACCTGCTCGGGGTGCGTATGCGGCCCAGTGCGGTGCTGCGGGCCGGATCGATCACCGAGCTCGCCCGGACCGCCCTTGATGCCTGCGCCACCGCCGCAGTGGTCCACACCTCCACCGGCCCGAGTCTGACGGAGGGCCAGCGGGCGTTGTGGTTCATCCAGCGCTCCGAGCCGGGCAGCTGTGCCTACAACGTCACGAGGGCGTTCACGCTCGCCGCCGACGTCGGACGGTTGTCCCGTGCGATCAACGCCGTCGTCAACCGCAACGCGTCGTTGCGGCTGAACGTCCGGGACGTGGACGGCGTGCCGGACGCTGTGGTGCGGCCGGACGCCGGCGTCGTGCCGGAGGTCGTCGACGCGCGTGCCTGGACCGGTGAGCAGCTCGACGACTGGATCACACGCCTGGCGACCACGCCGTTCGACCTGGAGCGCGACTCGTTGGTCCGAGTGGGGCTGGCCGACCGCGGCGACGACCTGGTGCTCGTGCTGTCCCTGCACCACATCGTGTGCGACCTCTCGTCGTTGTCGGTGTTGCTGCCCCAGCTCGCCGACGAGTACGAGCGCGACACCCCGGTGCCGGGCGCCCCGTACAGCGAGTTGCCGGCCGAGCTGGAGTCCGCCGCGCTCGCTCGCTCCGACGAACTGGGCGCGTTCTGGCGGGAGCGGCTCGGCGGCGAGCTGCCGGTGCTGTCGCTTCCATCGGCGACCCACCGCAGGGGCTGGGAGGGAACGACGATCCCGTTCCAGGTTCCCGCCGGCGTCCTGGCCCTGCTTTCCGCGTTCGCCCGGCGCGAGGGTCTCACGAAGCACAACGTGCTGCTGGCAACCTTCCAGGTGCTGCTGCACCGCGTGTCCGGCCAGGTGGACCTGATCACCGGTGTGCCCGTGGCCGGCAGGTCGGACCAGCGGCTCGAGTCCCACGTCGGTTACCTGGTGAACCCACTGCCGATCCGGTCCTCGTTGCGGCGCATCGGTTTCCGCGAGTTCGCCCAGGCCGTGCAGGCCCGCGTGCTGGACGCCGTGGACCACCAGGATCTGCCGTTCCCGCTGCTCGCCGGGCTGCTGGACGTGGACAGGGAGCTCGGGGCACCGCCGGTGTTCCAGGCGATGTTCAGCTACTACACGCGGACGCTTCCCGGCGGGGAGACCGCTGCCGGGCTGGTGCTCGGCGACCCGTCGGCGGCACTGGCCTTCGGCGACAGCGTCCTGAGGGCGTACCACGTGCCGGACCCGGCCGCACAGGCCGACATCGCGCTGAACGTCGCGGAACTGGCCGACGGGCTGGAGTTCGGACTCCAGTTCGACGGGGAACTGTTGCCCAGGGCAGTGGCGGAGCAGCTCGTGGCGGCGTACGTCGCCATGCTGACCGCGCTGGCCGAAGACCCCCAGGCCGACGTGACGCGGCTTCCGCTGCTGGACGCGGCATCCCGGGACGAGGTGATCGCGAGCGGAGTCGGCACCCCGGCACAGCGCGAGGACCACTACCTGATGGCGTTCGACCGGCAGGTCTGCCTGAGGCCGGACGCGGTCGCCGTCGACGACGGCACTCTGGCGCTGACCTACGCGGAGCTCGACCGTCGTGCGAACGAGGTGGCGGCGGCGCTGAGCGGCGCGGGGGTGGGCCCGAACGCGAACGTCGTGGTGTGTGCGCAAAGGGACACGAACTACGTCGCGGTCGTGGTGGGCGTGCACAAGGCAGGAGGCTGCTACGTGCCCATCTCCTCATCCGAGGCGCCTGTCAGGGCGAAGCGCATGGTGGCGAAGCTCGACGCCGAGGTGGTCATCACCGACGCCAAGTCCCGTCACCTTGTCGACCACGACGGCGTGCGGGTGTTCGAAGTGGACGAACTACGCGGCGGCGTCTCGATCCGTCCTGCGCCTCGAACGTCTCCTTCGGACAGTTCCTACATCATCCACACCTCGGGTTCGACCGGCGTGCCGAAGCCGGCTGTGGTCACGACCCGAGGTCTGACGAACCACCTGTGGCAGATGGTCGAGCACTTCGGCCTCGGCCCAGATGACTCAGTCGGCCAGACGGCGCCCGCGTCGTTCGACATCTCCGTGTGGCAGCTGCTCGCGGGACTGGTCGCGGGTGCGCGGATCAGAATCGCGGACGCCGCGTCCCCGGCACGGCTCAAGAGCGCGATCGACGGTGACGGCATCACCGTGCTGCAGGTGGTGCCGGTCACGATCGCCGCGTTGCTGGACGAGGGCGTGCACCGCGCTACGAACCGTCTGCGCGCGGTGATCTCCACCGGGGAGGAGCTGACCTGGGACGTCGTTCGACGATGGCACTCCGAGTGCCCGTCGGTCGCGTTGTACAACGCTTACGGCCCCGCCGAGTGCGCGGACGACGTGACGATCTCAGAGGTCACCCGGCGTGATGACCAGACGCGGCGGGTGCCGATCGGGGCACCGCTGCCGAACAGCTCGGCGCACGTGCTGGACGGAGAGCTGGCAGCTGTCCCGTTCGGTGTGCACGGCGAGATCTGCGTGGGCGGTGACGGCGTCGGACGCGGTTACCTGGGTGATCCGCGGCAGACCGCGCTGGCGTTCGTGCCGGACCCCTTCGGCGCGCCCGGTGCCCGGCTTTACCGGACTGGGGACCTGGGCAGGCGCACGTCGAACGGGGTGCTCGAGTTCCTCGGCCGGGTGGACCGCCAGGTCGCGGTGCGCGGTCTGCGCATCGAGCTGGGCGAGGTCGAGGCGGCGCTGCGCGAGCTCGACGGTGTGCTGGACGCGGCGGCGAAGAGGCACGAGACGCCGTACGGCGTGTCCCTGGTGGCACATCTGGCTTTCGGCGGTGACGAACCCGTGCGGGAGCTGACCGGCGACGAGCACCAGCGCATCAGGAGGGGACTGCTGGACCGGTTGCCCCGGCACATGATCCCGTCGGTGTTCGTGAGGACGGGACGCTTGCCGCGGATCGCCAACGGGAAGGTCGACCACGCGGCCCTCCGATACGTGCCCGCCGCCTCGGCCGAGGTCGTGCAGGCCCGCGAGGACCAGGTCAGTGCGGTGGTGCGGGCGAGCTGGTCGGCGTTGCTGGGACGTGAGGAGATCGGCTGGCGCGACAACTTCTTCCTGCTGGGCGGACATTCGCTGCTGGCGCTGCAGATGCTCGACCAGGTGTCCCGCGCTCTGTCAGTCGAACTGGACGTCGAGTCGGTGTTCGTGAACCCGTGCCTGGGCGAGTTCGTGGGGGCCGTTCGGACGGCGCGTCCGCGTTCCGGGACCCCGTTCCGCCCGGCCAGGGGGCCGGTGGTGTACCCGGTGCGCGCGAGCGCCTCGCAGCAGCGGTTCTGGTTCCTGCGGGAACTCGACCCCGGCAGCCCGGTCTACAACATGCCCGGCGTCCTGCGGTTCACCGGTCCGCTGGACCCGGTGGCCCTGGAGCGGAGTCTGCGTGCGGTGCTCGCCGCGCATCCCGTGCTGCTGGCGAGGTTCACCGAGGAGGAGGGCGTGCTGCACTGGGCGCCCGCGCCGGCCGGGGAATTCGAGCTGGCTCAGGCCGACCTGCGCGGGGCCGTCGCCGAGTTCGGGTCGGGGGTCGTGGACCAGGTGGTCGCGGACGAGGCGGGCACGGCGTTCGACCTGCGGCGCGAGCTGCCGGTGAAGGCATTGCTGATCCACAGTGGACACGAGGAGTGGCGGTTGGTCGTCACGATCGACCACATCGTGTGCGATGGGCAATCCCTGCCGGTGTTCCTGCGGCAGCTGGCGGGCCACTACAACGGGCAGCCCCCGGCCGGTTCGGACTACACCTACGCGCGGTACTGCATCGACGAACACGCTTGGCTGGCCACCGCCATCGACCTCACCGACGAGTGGCGGGGCTCGCTCGGCGGGACGGTCGTCACCGCGCCCGCCGAGGCGCCGGGAGGTGCCGCCGGGGCGCCACGGCACTGGTTCGACGTCGGCGAACCGGTGGCCGCGGCAGTCCGCGAGTGCGCCGGCAGGACCGGGACCACGCCGTTCATGGTGTTCGCGACGGCACTCGCCGCGCTGCTGCGTCGAGGCCCGAAAGCGGAAACGGTCGTGCTGGGCACATTGGTCGCAAACCGGGACCACCCCGAGCTGACGGAGGTCGTGGGCCCACTGCTCAACGTGTCGCTGCTCGCTGTGGAACTCGGACCGGCGGACACGTTCCACGACGCGCTCAAACGGATGCGGGACAGTTCGCTGCGCGTGTACCGGTCGCGTTACCTGCCCTTCCAACGGCTGGTGAACGCGGTGGCAAGGAACGCGGATTCCACGAGCACACCGTTCGACGTAATGGTCGTCATGCAGCCCGAGGCCGGGGAGACGCCTGCCTTCGCCGGTGTCACCACCGAGCTGATGGAGATCGACAACGGCACCGCGCCGTATCCGCTCACGCTCGACATCGAGCCCCGCGAGGGCGGCTACCGCTGCTCGCTGCGGTATGCGGGAGACCGTTACAGCGCAACGGGGATCGCGCGGCTGGCCGAGCGCTACCTGAGGGTGCTCACCGCGTGCGCGGTGCACCCCGAAGCAGCCGTCGAGGGGGAGCGATGACCGCGTACGACGTGATCCGGCGCCTGGACTACCTGGGCGTGACGCTGCGTCTGGAGGACGGCAGGATCAAGTTCCGCTCGGTCGGGGCTGAGGTCCCGCCGGACCTGCTGGCGGAGATGAAGGCGCACCGCGACGACATTGCGGGCGTGCTGGAGGAACGGGCCGCGGTCGCAGGGCCGCGCGCCGGTGGCGGCAGCGGTGAGCTGTCCTGGGGCCAGCGCGGCCTGTGGTCCTCCAGCCAGCTGGTGCCTGATACGAGCGTCTACAACATCTGCGGTGCGCTGCGGTTGCGTGGTGCGCTCGACGTCGGCGCGCTCGCCACGGCACTGGATGCCGTCCGATCGGCGCACCCGTCGTTGCGGACGGTCTTCCCGGCCGAACGTGGTGTGCCGCGGCAGGTCGTGCTGCCGATGGTGGGAGAACCGCTGGTAGCGGTGGAGGTCACCGCAGAGGAATGCCTGCGCCGGTGCGAGGAGCTGGCAGGCACACCGATCGCGGTCGACTCCGAGCCGCCGTTGCGCGCGCGGTTGTTCCGCCTGGCGCCCGGCGAGCACGTGCTCTTCTTCGCCGTGCACCACCTGATCGCGGACGGCGAGGCTGTTCGCGTGCTGGTCGACGACCTGGCCCGTGCCTACAACGGACAGGAGCTGTTCACCAGCGACCTCAGCGTGGTGGACTACGCGACCTGGCAGCGCGACTGGGTGGCTCGCGCGGACAACGGCGCGGCGCGGCGGTTCTGGCGCGACCAGCTGGCCGACCCCTGGCTGGGCCTGCTGCCGTTGCCGCAACCCGTCCTGGGGCAGGGCGGCGGCGAGCACGCGGTCCGGTTCGACGCCGTGACCACGGCCGCGCTGCGCGCCCTCGCCCGCTCGTGCCACACCAGCCAGTTCGTCGTCATGTCGGCCGCGATCTCGATCTTGCTGGCGCAGGTCGCCGACCGGCGGGAACTGGTCGTCGGCACGCCCGTGGCCAATCGCGACCGCGAGGGCCTGGACCGGTTGATCGGACATCTGGTCGCGATGGTGCCGCTGCGGGTGGACCTGACCGGCCGCCCGGCGTTCCGGGACCTCGTCGGGCGCGTCAGGTCGGCTCTGCTGAGCACCGTCGAGCACGCGCGGCTGCCGGTCGAAGTAGTGCGCGACGAGCTGGGAGTCCCTGCGGTGACGAAGGATGGTGGCCTGTTCAACGTCGTCGTCACCGACGTCGGCGCGGCCATCCCTCCGCCGCGGTTCGACGGTCTGGAGACGTCCGTGCTGGACGTCCGCCACAACAGCGCCAAGTACGACCTGAACTTCCTGGTCCAGGACGACGGCGACACGCTGTCGGTGGCGGTCGAGTTCGACCGCGCGGCCATCGGTGATGAGGACGTCGCCGCGCTCGGCATGCTGCTCGGCCGGATCGTCGGCCTGGTGCTGCCGGCCCCGGATCGGCCGGTCGCCGATCTCTCTTTCGGTGACCACGACTGGTCCGTCGGCGCTCTGCCGCTGAAGGCGCCCGCCGCAGGGGACTCACTGGCCGGCCGTTTCGCGGAGGTCGTCGCGCGGCGCGGGGACGCGGTGGCGTTGCGGCACATGGGCGAGACGCTGTCCTATCAGGAGCTGGGCGACCGGACGGACGCCGTCGCACGCGGTCTGCGGGCACGGGACGTCCGGGCAGGCGATGTCGTCGCCGTGATGTTGCGCCGCGGCATCGACCTCGTCGTGGCCATGCTCGCCGTGGTGCGCGCCGGGGCCGCGTACCTGGTGCTGGACGAGGCGTGGCCGCGGCCGCGGACCGACGCCATCACCGCAGACGCCGGGGTCCGCCACGTCATCGATGCCGACACCCTGCAGTCGTTGGCGGAACAGAATTCCGAGGCACCCGAATGTCCGCCGGTGCCGCTCGACGCCGTCGCGTACGTCATCTACACCTCCGGTTCGACTGGCACGCCGAAGGGCGTGCACGTCACGCACCGCAACGTGCTGAGCCTGCTGGACGGTACGAGCGCGGAGTTCGGGTTCGGCGAGCAGGACACGTGGACGCTGTTCCACTCGTGTTCCTTCGACTTCTCGGTGTGGGAGGTGTTCGGAAGCCTGCTCACCGGTGGCACGCTCGTCGTGGTGCCGTCGTGGGTTGCCAGGGAGCCGGAGGCCTTCGGCCGGTTGCTGGAACGCGAGCGTGTGACGGTGCTCAACCTGACGCCGTCGGCGTTCTCCGTGTTGTTGCCCACGGTCGCCGAGCATCCGGACCGGGTCCGGGACGTTCGGTACGTGATCTTCGGCGGAGAGGCGTTCGACCACCGGCTCGCCGAGCGCTGGCACAAGATCGCCAGTGGTGACCTGGTCAACATGTACGGCATCACCGAGACGACGGTGCACGCGTCGTGGCAGCGCAACGCGCCCGGCCCCGCCGTGTGGCAGGCCAGCGACATCGGAGGGCCTCTGCCAGGAGGGTCGCTGTACCTGCTCGACCGCGACGGGCGACCGTGCGCGGACCGCTGCGCCGGTGAGATCCACGTGGGCGGAACCGGTGTCAGCATCGGGTACCCCGGCCGGGCCCGGCTCACCGCCGAACGTTTCGTGCCCGACCCGTTCAGCCCTGTCGCCGGCGCCCGGATGTACCGGTCGGGAGACCTGGGACGGCGGCGTGGCCGACACCTCCACTACCTCGGCCGCGGTGACGGTCAGGTGCAGCTCAACGGATTCCGGGTCGAACTGGCCGAGGTCGAGCACGGGCTCACGACGCAGCCAGGGGTCGCCGCCGCGGGCGTCGCCGTGTCGGACGGGCGATTGGTGGCTGCCGTGGTGGCCGCGAACGGCATCGACCTGGAGGCCGCTGATGTACTGCGCGAGGCACGTTTGACGCTGCCGCGCTACATGGTGCCATTCGCGGTGTCCGTTCTCGACGCGCTTCCCCTCACGGTCAACGGAAAGCTGGATCGCGCCGCCATTGCTGCTGCCAGGTCCCGAGCATCCGCAAAGGACGCTGTAGCGCCTGACGGCCCGGCGGAGCAGGCGCTGGCCGAGGCCTATCAGGAGGCGCTGGACACCGGCGCCGTCTCGTCGGCAGACGACTTCTTCGAGCTGGGCGGCGACTCCATGCGCGCCATCCGGCTGGTGGCGCTGGCCAGGGAACGCGGTGTGCATGTGACGGTGCGGGACGTCTATGCCAAGCCGGTGCTGGCGGACCTCGCCGCGGTGAGCGGTACCGCCGAGCAGACCGGGACCAGGACCCCGCCGTTCGGCCTGCTCCCCGAACGAGTCGCGAAGTCGTTTCCCGACACCGTCGAGGATGCCTACCCGATGACCGCGCTGCAGACCGGCATGGTCTATCACAGTGAGCTCGCCCCGGAAGCGGGCCAGTACCACATCGTGCTGAGCTACGTCCTGCGCGCGTCGATGGAACTCGACCTGTTCCGGTACGCCCTGGAGACCGTTGTGGCCGCGCACGAGGTTCTGCGTGTCCGGTTCGACCTCGGCCATCCGTTCGCACCGATGCAGGTGGTGCACCGCGACGTCGAGATTCCGCTGAGGTACGAGAACATCGAGCACCTCGACGAGAGCAGGCAGACCGCCTACGTCGAGAAGCTGCTGGGGGAGGAACGCGGAAGGACTGTTGAGCTCACGACGGCACCCCTGTTCCGGTTCGTCATCGTGGTGCTCTCGCCGACGAGCTTCCAGGTGGTCTTCACGCACCACCACGGGATCCTCGACGGGTGGTCGGTCAACCTCTTCTTCGAGGAGTTGGCGTCCAGGTATCTGGACTTGCTGGAGGGCAGGCCGGCGCGGCCTGTCACCAAGCCGCGCAGCGGATTCGCCGACTACGTGGCACTCGAACGGGGGGCATCGCGGGATCGGGCGAACCAGGACTTCTGGCGCGAGCGGACCATGCCGACCACCGACCTCGCGGAGGAACGGACCGGCCCGCCGCAGATGTGTCACGAGCAGGTGTCGCTGCCGGACGGCCTCGTGGACGACCTCCGCGCGGTCGCCGCAGACGCCGGAGTGCCGCTGAAGTCGATGCTGCTCGCCGTGCACATGCGGGTGCTGGCCTGGCTGTCGGGTAACGACACCGTGGTCACCGGTCTCACCGTGGCCTGTCGCCCGGAGGAACCGGACGCGGACAAGGTGCTGGGGCTGTTCCTGAACAACCTGCCGATCCGCGCGGAGATCGGCGGCCAGACATGGGCCGAACTGGCCAGGGAGCTCAGCGCGGGTGAGCTGGAGCTGATGCGCCACCGCTGGTACCCGAACGCGGCGATCCAGCAGCAGTACGGCACTCGGCCGATCGTGGACACCGGATTCAACTTCACCGACTTCCACGTCACGCACGACCTGGTGCGCAGCGGCCGACTGGAGATCATCGGCATCGCCGAGCTGGAGTCCACCCACTACGCGTTCGACGCGGGTTTCGCGGTCGACATGCGCACAACGCAGCTCAAGCTGTCCTTGGACTTCGATGCCTCGGTGGTGCCGCGGGCGAAGGTCGACTTGGCGCACCGGGCGTACCGCAACGCGCTGGCGGGGCTGCTCGCTCAGCCGAACTCCTCCTGCCGTGCCACGGTTCTGCTCGGTGCCGACGACGAGGCGAGCACCATCGAGCGTGGCCGTGGCGAACGAGCCCCCGGTTCCGGCGACACGCTCCACGCGATGTTCGAACGGCAGGCGCTGGACAAGCCGGACAAGCCCGCGGTCGAGACACCTGACCGGGTATGGACCTACCGCGAACTGAGCCTGCGCGCGGAAGCCATCGCGGAACAGCTGGTCGCGCATGGCGTCGGCGCGGGCGGAACGGTCGGCGTCATCATGCACCCGACCGAGGACCAGGTAGCGGCATTCCTGGCCACGCAACGAATCGGAGCCGTCTACGTTCCGCTCAACCCCGACGACGGCTGGTTGCACCACGCCCACGTCGTCACCAGCGCGTCGATTCGCGTGGTCGTGTCGGCTACGAGGCTGCGCGACAGCTTGACGTGGCTCAGCGGGCACGGCGTCCCGCTGCTGCTGGCCGAGGAGGTCCCGCACAGGCCTTCCGCACCTGTCGCGGTGGCGACAGGCCTACCGGCGAAGGCACCTTCCTACATCATCTACACCTCCGGTTCGTCGGGGAACCGGAAGGGCGTGGTCGTCGGTCACGACTCGATCGTGAACCGGCTCTCGTGGGGCAGACAGCACTTCGAGCAGGATGACGTCGACAAGGTGTTGCTGACGCACAGCATCAGCTTCGACGCGCAGGTCGGCGAGATGATGGAGACGATCGTCGCCGGCGGCACCCTCGTGACGCTGCCGGACGGTGGTGGCCGCGACACGGAACTCATCGCGGCCGCGGTGCGGGACCACGGAGTCACCCGCCTGGAGCTGACGCCCAGCCTGCTGCACGCGTTGTGCGACTCGCCGACCTCCGCCGAGGACCTGGCGACTCTGCGCCTCGTGCAGAGCGGCGGCGACGTGCTGCCGCGCACTCTGGCTGACCGGTTCCTCAAGAATGGCTCTGCGAAGCTGGTGAACCTCTACGGCCTCACCGAGACGACGATCGACGCCGCGGTGTGCGACGTAGCCGCGGGCGGCCGGGGTGACGTGCCGATCGGGAGGCCTGTCGGCAACGTCGACCTCCTCATCCTCGACAGCGACATGAACGTCGCGCCCTACGGTGTTGCCGGTGATCTTCACGTCGGCGGCGTGTGCGTCGCCCAAGGCTACATCGGCGAACCGAGGCTCACCGCGCTGAAGTTCGTGCCCGACCCGTGGAGCACGGTGCCCGGCGGGCGGCTGAACCGGACCGGCGACCGCGCGAGGTGGAACGCGGCCGGCGAGGTCGAGTTCCTGGGAAGGCTCGACGGCCAGCTGTCGATCGGCGGCGTCCGCGTCGACCCCAGCGAGATCGAGAGCCAGGCCCGCCTGCACGAGGCGGTGGCCGAGGCCGTCGCCGTGCAACGGCAGCATTCGGACGGCACGGCGTCGCTGACGTTGTTCGTCCGTCCCGCGGAAGGCGCCCAGGTCGACGGGCGGGCCATCAGAGATCACCTGCGGCCGCGGCTGCCGCGCACGGCGCTGCCGCACAGCTACGGGATCCTGGAGAGGTTCCCGCTCACGACGAACGGCAAGATCGACAGGCGAGCGCTGGCCCGGCTGCGGACGACCGACGCGGAATCCAGCGCGACCTCGCCGCGGACATCGCATGAGCAGGAGGTCGCCGATGTCTGGGAGCAGGTGCTCGGCGCCGGTCCGTTCCGCGTGGAGGACAACTTCTTCGAGGTCGGTGGCTCGTCGCTGACCGCGGTGCGGGTGGTGAACCGGCTCCGCGCCAAGTACGGCTCGATGCTGTCGTTGGGGGCGTTCATGGAGGCGCCGACCATCGCGGAGACCGCTGAGGCGCTCGCCGACGCACCCACCGGGGAGCCCTCCGACACCCCGGAAACCGCGGACGACCTGCCGGTGGGCACCGGGCGGTACCCGCTTTCCCAAGCACAGCAACAGATGTGGCTGTTGGAGTCGAAGCTGCCGGGGCTGTCGCTGTTCGGCATGCCGGGGGCTGTGGAGATACACGGCCGACTCGACCTGCCCGCTCTGGAACAGGCGTTCCAGGTGCTGATCGGCAGGCACGAGGCACTGCGCACGCGCATCACCGCTGATGACGATGTGGTGCAGGTCGTCGAACCCGAGGCGCGGTTGGAGGTGGAGGTCGTCGACCTCAGCGACCGTGCCGACCCGATCCCGCGGTGCGAGCGACTGATGGCCAAGGCTGTTCGCGAACCGATCGACTTCTGCCGGGCACCGCTGATGCGGGCGATCGTCTACCGAATCGCGGACGAGCGCCACATCCTGTTCCTCAACGTCCACCACATCATCTGCGACGGCTGGTCGCTGGCGGTGCTGCTCGGCGAGGCGGGCAGGATCTACGCGAGCCTGGTGGCCGGAACGGAGCCCGATCGACTGCCGCCCGCGCTGGGCAGTGGTCAGCTGTCCGCGGCGCGGCGGGAATGGCTGCTCGGCGACGATGCCGCACGCCAGCGCGAGTATTGGCTCGGCAGGCTTGCACCACCGTGGGCCGGACTGGGCGCCGGGCAGGCGACCAGGTTCGCACGGTTCGGCCAGGGCACTGTCGTGGAACGGTTGCGCTCGGCCGCCTGCCGGCTGAAGCTCTCGCGCGCCGACACCGAACGAGTCCGGGAGGCAGCGAACCGACACGTCATGACCGAGTTCATGGTCGTGCTGACGGCGTATGCCTCGACGTTGCGACGGTGGAGCGAGCAGGACGACATACGCATCGCCACGATGCTCGCCAACCGCGCCGGACGAGACGTGGAGGACACCGTCGGTCTGCTCGCGAACACGGCGGTGCTGCGGCTGACCGTGCAGCAGGACGCGGACCCCGTACAGCTGTCCGAGCAGAGCCGCCGGGTGTGCGTTGAGGCGCAGCAGTACCAGGAACTGCCGTTCGAGGACGTGCTCGAGGCGCTCACCGCCGAGCATCCGGACCAGATGCGCGCCGCGCCGTTGTTCGAGGCGATGTTGGTGATGCAGCAGGAGAACCGCGCCACCGGCGTGGTCGCTGACACCCGGATGACGCCCTACCGGTCCGACAGCGGGCTGTTCTCCGGAGCGATCAACGCCACGACGTGCGACCTGGTGCTCAGCGTCATCGTGGAGGACGGGGAACTGGTGCTGGAACTGCGGTACAAGCCCGCGACGCTTGGCCGGGCGGAGGCACGCGGGCTGCTGGACGACATCGGCGCCGCGCTGACGGCGACCGCGGTGTCACTCTGCCAGGAGGCACGATGAACACGGACCTGTTGATCTCGTTCCAGAAGTCAGTGGCGGACACCCCCGGTGCGGTGGCCGTGGCGGAGGACGGGACAACCCGCACCTACGCGGATCTCGACCGCGAGTCGGCCGGCTACGCCTCGGCGTTGCACGCACGCGGTGTCGGGCCCGAGACCGTGGTGGCGATCGTCTCCGACCGATGCGGCCAATACGTCGCGATGGCTCTCGGCGTGCTGCGTGCCGGTGCGGCGTTCGTGCCCGTCGAGCCGTACATGCCCGCGCGCAGGGCACGGCAGTTGTGTGAGACGGCGAAAGCGCACCTCCTGTTCGTGCAGCCAGGACAGGAGAGGTACGCGGCCGGGCTGGGGCCCGAGGTGCTTGTGGCCACCCCGGACGCGGCGGGCGAGACCACCGCCGTCCGGCACCCCGGTGGCCTCGCGTACGTCATCTTCACGTCCGGCTCCACCGGTGCTCCAAAAGGCGTGATGGTGGTGGACGAGGGCATGAACAACCACATCGAGGCCAAGGTCCTCGACCTCGATCTCGGACCGGCGGACGTCATCGGGTTCACAGCGCCGCTGTCGTTCGACATCTCGGTGTGGCAGTGCTTCACCGCGATGGCGGTCGGTGCCGTTGCCGCGGTCGCGTCGCCGAAGAACATTTCCGAACCGGCCGAGTTGGTCGCGTGGGTGCGGCGACAAGGCGTCACCGTGCTGGAGATCGTGCCGTCGTTTCTGTCGGTGGTGGTCGACGAACTGCGGGCCGACGAGGAGCTGCGCGCGGGACTCGGTTCACTGCGTTTCCTGATCGCGACCGGGGAGGCGTTGCCGGCGGAGGTCGCGCGGCGCTGGTACGAGTACTGCCCGGACATCCCCGTGGTCAACGCCTACGGCCCCACCGAGTGCTCCGACGACGTCACGCACCACTTCGTCACCTACGAGGAGTGCGCGGACAGCGCCTTCCCGCCGATCGGCCGGGAGATCATCAACACCCGGATCCACCTCGTGGACGGGCGAGGCCGTGCGGTCGAGCCCGGTGCGGAAGGCGAGCTGATGGTCGGCGGTATCGGCGTCGGCCGCGGTTACATCGCGGACCCGGTGCGGACCGCGCTCGCGTTCGTCCCGGACCACCTGAGCGGAGATCCCGGAAAGCGGTTGTACCGGACCGGCGACCGCGGCATCCGTTCCGCCGACGGGGCCATCGAGTTCCTCGGCAGGCGCGACCGCCAGGTGAAGGTGCGCGGGCATCGGGTCGAGCTGGGTGACGTCGAGGCGGAGCTGCTGCGAGTTCCCGGCGTCGGCGCGGCGGCGAGCGTGCTGTCGGTGGACAGGTTGTACGGGTTCGTGACCGGCCACAGTGGACTTGACGGTGTCGGGGTGCACGAGTGGCTGCGGGCGTCCGCGCCGCACTACCTGTTGCCGCACAGAGTGTTCGTGCTGGAGCGGATGCCCACCAACACGTCGGGGAAGGTGGATCACCGGGCGCTGCTGGCGCTGGTCCCGGACATCGGGAAGACGTCTTCCTCTGATGGTGATGAGCTTGCCGGAGTCCAAGCGGCGTTCGCCGAGGTTCTCGGCCTGCCAGAGGTGCGGCCGGGTGACGACTTCTTCCAGGCGGGTGGCGACTCCCTGCGCGCGATGACGCTGGTCTCGCTGGTGCGCAGGAGGTTCGGCGCACCAGGCACGTCGATGCGCGCGTTCCTCTCCGACCCGACACCTCAGGGGCTGCACGCCGCCGTGCTGGCCGCGAGCGAGACCGGTGAGCAGCGGTCGGGCGAGCTGAGCCCAGGCGCGCTGTCGTCCGGCCAAGAACGGCTCTGGTTCTTGGAACAGCTGCACAGGAACAAGGACCCGCAGCTCATCCGGCTTGCGCTGACCCTGCGCGGTGAGCTGGACGTTCGCGCGCTGAGGCACGGCCTGGAGGCCGTGGTCGCCCGCCACGAGCCGCTGCGCACGGTCTACTCCCAGCAAAGGGGGATCCCCACAGGAACTGTGCGGGCGCAGGCCGACGTGACGTTGGAGGTCGCCGGCGAGCAGGACGATGCGCCGCGCGGTGCACAGCTCTCAGCGAGTGCCGCGCGTCCCCCGCTGATGACCGCCGGTCTCGCCAGGACGGGTCCGGACCTCCACGAGCTCACCCTCGTGCTGCACCACCTGGTGGCCGACGGTTGGTCGCTCACGGTGCTGGGTCGGGAGATCGCCACGTACTACCAGCGGTGGGTCGACGGTGACGCCGAGGTTCCCCTGCCCGAGACCACGTTCGGCCAGTACGTGCGCGACGAGCGCCGCTGGCTCGCCGGCGAGGAGGCTGTGGAGTCCCTGCGTTACTGGACCGAGCAGCTCACAGGCGCTCCGGCGACGATCGACCTGCCGATGGACCGATCGCGTCCGGCGGGGCGGGGCTTCGCCGCGAGCAGCGTCGTCCACGAGCTCACCGAGCAGGAGACCGCCGCCCTCGCCGGCACGGCGCGGAGCTTGAAGGCGACCCCGTTCATGGCGGTCATGGCAGCGTTCTACCAGGTGCTTGCCGACTTCACCGGGTGCGCTGACATTGTCATCGGTGTCGACGCCGCCAACCGGTCGTGGCCTGGCAGCGAGCAGCTGATCGGCATGTTCGTCAACCAGTTGCCGGTGCGCTTCGCCGCGCCCCAGCCGACGTTCGGTGAGCTGCTGGCTCTGGCGCGGCGGCAGTGCCTGGGCGCCTACGAGCACGACCGGATGCCGTTCCACCGGATCGTGGCCGCCGTCAACCCGCCGCGCGAGGCCGGGCGGTTCCCGTTGTTCCAGGTCAAGGTCACCCAGCAGGGCGCCTGGCGTGAGGGCGTGTCACTGCCTGGCGTCGAGATGGTCCCGGTCGCGTTGTCCGAGCCGGAGACGGATGTCGACCTGCTGCTCGACGTGTCCGGTGAGTCGAGCGGGTTGCGGCTCGAACTGATCTACCAGCGTGAAGGTTTCGACACCGCCACGGCGACGGCTTTGGTCACGGCCGTCGGCGACCTGCTGCGAGCGGGAGCGTCGGATCCCGGCGTGTTCCTGGTGAAGGAAGAGAGCCCTGATGACGTCCTGCGTGCATGAACTGGTCGCCGAGCAGGCCCAGCGGACACCGGACGCGACCGCGGTCGCGTCCGGCGACTCCGCCGTCAGCTACCGCGAACTCGTGCGGATCGCGCACCGGCTCGCCCATCGGCTGCGGGAGCTGGGCGCGGGTCCGGAGACCGTGGTCGCTGTGTCATTGCCCCGTTCGGTGGAGCTGGTCACGTCGGTCCTCGCGGTGCTCGTGGCTGGGGCCGCCTACCTGCCGCTCGACCCCGGCGAGCCGGCCCGGCGGCGCGAGCGGATCGTGGCGGACGCCGGAGCGCTGGTCGTGATCACCGAGGAGTGGCTGCGAGACCAGGACCTGACACACCTCCCGGTGACGCCGCCCGAGGTGGACGTCGTTCCAGGCAACCTCGCCTACGTCATCTACACCTCGGGTTCGACGGGGACGCCGAAAGGCGTGCAGGTGCAGCACGACACCGTGGTGGGGTATCTCCTCTGGTGCGCGTCGGCCTACGAGGCCGGGAGCGGCTCTGGCGCCCCGCTGCACTCGCCGGTCGCATACGACATGAGCATCACCACCCTGTTCACGCCGCTGGTCGCCGGCCGGGCAGTGGTGGTGCTGCCAGAGAGTGCCACGGCACTCGCCCCGCTCGCGAAAGCGTGGCCGGGCAACGACTTCAGCTTCGTTAAGCTGACCCCGTCGCACCTCGTCGCGCTGTCGCAGCTGCTGAGTCCGGGCTCGACGGCGACCCGCCGCCTCGTCGTCGGAGGCGAGGCGCTGACCGCGGAGGCACTGCGGCCGTGGGCGTTGAACGCTCCGGACACGCTGGTGGTCAACGAGTACGGGCCGACCGAGACCACCGTCGCCTGCTGCGCCCACGAATTCCGGGCAGGTGCGGTGACCGAGGGACCCGTGCCCATCGGCACGGCGATCGCCGGAGCGTCTCTGCGCGTCCTCGACGAGAAGCTGCAGGAGACTGACGAGGGGGAGCTCTACGTCGGAGGCGCCCCCGTGTCGCGGGGATACCGGGGGCGTCCGGGAACGACGGCGACCGCCTTCGTACCCGACCCGTTCAGCGGTGTGCCGGGTGCACGCCTGTACCGCACGGGCGACCTCGTGCGGTATGTCGGCGGAGAACTGGTTTACCTGGGGCGCGCGGACCCCGAGACGAAGGTCCGCGGCTACCGCGTCCACCCGGCCGAGATCGAGGCCGTGCTGTGCTCGCACGAGCACGTCGACACAGCGGTGGTGACGGCAGGGCCACGGCTTGTCGCACACGTCGTGGGCGGGCCCCAGGTGCCGCTGGACGAGTTCCTGGCCGACCGCCTGCCACCGCACATGATCCCTGCCGAGATCAGGTGGTCGAGCGAGATGCCCCTCGGTCCCGGTGGGAAGGTCGACCGGTCCCGGCTTCCCGGCGCGGCCGGTGCTCATGAGGTCGTTCTCTCGGACGCCGGTGCGCGAACCGCGACGGAAGCCGTCGTGATGCGGGTGTTCGGGGACCTCCTCAGCACACCACCCTTCGACCCGGACGCGGACTTCTTCGCGTTGGGTGGGCACTCGATGCTCGCGGTGCGGGCGGTCTACCTGCTCATCGAGATCACCGGACTCAAGCTGGAACTGGAGTCGTTCTACGACCTGCGCACGGTCGAGGCGATCGCGGCCGAGCTGGACCGCCTGCGGGAGACCGCGGCCGCGGAGCCGGTCGTGCACGAAGGGGAACTGTGACGCCGTGAGGGTGTGCCAGGCTCATAGGCCCCGATACCGGCGGTTGTGGCGGTTGCCGACGGCGAAGCCGGCAGTGGTGAGTGCCGCCGCGACGGTTTGTGCTGTCGTTCTCTCTGGAGTGTTCGCGCTGTGGTGGGCCGTTCCGGTCGCCTTGGTGGTCGCCCTCGGATGGGGGATCGGCTATCTGCGCGTGCACCGTGCTCGCGTCGCTCTGGAGTTCCGGATGGCGCGTGCGCTCGTGACGTCGCACGCGGACTGCGGCGGCGCCTCGGTGCCCGGCCTCGACGACGAGGTGCGGGCAGAACTGCGGTCCGACGGCGTCACCCGGATCGAGGCCGCGTCGTGGCTGGACGCAGTCCGGGCGCTCGGGTTCGTGATGGGCCGCGATCGGGGCTTCCACCTTGACCTGCTGCGACGCACCGCCGCCGGGCGCCTGGCCGAGGTGTGGGGCAGGACAGCGCTGCCCGTGGACGTCCAGCACCGGCGACTCGGGTTCGGTGCCGCCGCGAAGGCCGCGGCCGGGAAGCTGGAGGCCCCGGAACGAGAGCTGCTCACAGCGTTCGCGGACGGAGTGAACGCGGCGCTGGCGAGCGTGCCGTTCGAGAGCCGGTTCCTCTCCTACCGGCCGGGAAGGTGGACCGTCGAGGACAGCCTGCTCATCGTGCTGTCGATGTACCACGGACTGTCGTGGAACGAGCAGAGCAAGCGGGCGGAAGCCGTGGTGCGAAGGGCGTTCCCGGAGGACGTCGCATCCTTCTTCTTGCCGGGCGGGGGAGGCGTGCCCGAGGAGTTGGCGCGGTTCCGAGGTCACGGCGAGAACCTGGTCGAGGTGGGCGCAGCGGTCGCCGGGTCTAACTGCTGGGTCGCGGGAGATCAGCTCGCCTGCGACCCCCACCTACCGCTGACCATGCCGAACATGCTCTACGAGGTCGACCTGGCCTGGCCGGGAGGGCGGGTGCGGGGACTGGCCACGCCGGGCCTGCCGGTCGTGCTCACCGGGACGAACGGTCACCTCGCCTGGGGCGTCACCAATCTCAGCGCCGATGTGCTCGACCTCGTCCCGGCCGAGGAGACCGAGGACCAGATCGCGCGCATCCGTGTGCGTGGCGGTCAGGAGGCCGAGTGCCGCACCGTCTGGACGGGCTCACTGCCGGTGTCGCCCGAGCCGCTGATGGGTGAACCGGTCGCACTCCGCTGGACCGGGCACGATCCACGTGCGTGCGACCTGAAGTTCCAGCGCCTCGTCCACGCGACGAGCGTCGCGGAGGGCGTGCGCGTCCTGGAGGATGCCGACGGCATCGCACTCAACGTCCTCATGACGGACTCGGCCGGAGCCACCGCGCACCTGGCGACCGGCCTGCTGCCCCGGAGGCCGGGAGAGGGGTACCTGTCCGGAGCAGAGCGCCCCGGACTGCTCGACCCGGCGGACGGGATTCTGGTGTCCGCCAACGACTCCGCGTTGCCCGACGAGCCGTTCAGGATCGGTTACGACACCGATCCAGGCTTCCGCGCGCGGCGGATCCGGTCCCTGCTGGCCGGGCACGACGGTGACATGCGCGCGCTGCAGAACGACACCTCGGTCGAGCTGTACGAGCCGTACCGCGACATCGCGGTAGGTGTGCTGGCCGGGCGCGACGACATCGCGGCCGCGCTCCTCGCATCGTGGGACGGCAGGTCCGATGTGGACTCTTCCGCGTTCGCCGTGCTGGTGAGGCTGCGGGAGGTTCTCGCGCGACGGGTGCTCTCGCCGTTCTTCGCGCCGTGCCGCGAGCTGGAGCCGAGGTTCCGGTACGCGTTCCGTTGTGTGGACCGGCCTCTGCTGGCGATCCTGCGCTCCGGCGACCCCGCGTTGGTGCCTGATGGCCTTGTCGAGGAGTGCGTCGACCAGGCGGTGGAGGGTGGGGCGCCGCGGTGGGGAGAAGTCAACCAGGTCGGGCTGGACCACCCGCTGGCCGCATTGGTGCCGTGGGCGGCGCCACTGCTGGGCGTCGCGGCGACCGCTCAGCCGGGTGCGCTGCACGCCGTTCGCACGTGCGTGCCCGGCTTCGCCGCCGCCGGCCGTTCCGTGCTGTCGCCCGGTGGCGACGCGTCCTTCGAAGTCCCGGGTGGTCAGTCCGGCCACCCGTTGAGCGTCCACTTCGCTGATCGCCACGAACAGTGGTCGAGCCCCGTGGCCTCGGTGAGCCGGCGGCACACCGAATGCGCGTACGTGCTTCGGCCCGGAGAGAGGAACTGACCCATGCGTGACTCCTTGCCACATGTGCTCACCCCAGCTGAGACGGGTGACGACCTGTTCGACTGGATCACCCGCAACGGCGCCGAGGTCGACGAGGGACTGGCTCGCGCGGGCGCGGTGTTGTTCCGCGGGTTTGACATCGCGACACCGGACAGGTTCGAACCGGTAGCCGAGCTGATCTGCGGCGAACTGGTGGCGGACAACGGTGAGCACAACCCGGTCTTCGACGGCAGCAGCGTGCAGACACCGGTGTTCTACCCACCGGACAAGCACCTGCTGTGGCACAACGAGAACTCCTTCAACGCCGAATGGCCGCTGCGCATCGTGTTCTGCTGCGGACAACCCGCGGAAACCGGCGGGGAGACGCCGGTGGTCGACAGCCGGCTCGTCTACGAGACGCTCGATCCCGCTCTTCGCCGCCGGTTCGAGGAACGCGGGGTCGGCTACCAGCGCGTGTACCGGGCTGGACTGGGCCTGACGTGGCAGCAGGTGTTCGGCACCGACAGCAGGGCGGAGGCCGAACGACGGTGCGCGGAGACCGGTCTGCGTCACGAGTGGCTTGACGGTGACCGGCTGCGCACCACGTGCGTCCGCCCGGCAGTGGTCAAGCACGCGGGCTCCGGCCGGATGTCGTGGTTCAACCAGGCCCAGCACTGGCACACGGCGTGCCTGGACGAGCAGACGCGCGCGGCGCTCCAGGAGTTGTTCAGCGAGGACGAGATGCCGAGGTCGTGCCGTTACGGCGATGGATCGGAGATCGAGGACTCTGTGATGACCGAGATCCTCGACGTCTACCGGAGCCTCGAGTCCGCGTTCCCGTGGCACAGGGGAGACGTCCTCGCGGTCGACAACGTCGCGGTTGCTCATGCGCGGAACCCCTTCACCGGCAAGCGGAAGCTCTTCGTCGCGATGGGCGGCGCCGGCTCCTACCCCGGCGAGGTGTAGTCCCAGGCCGGCCCGACGCGCGTCCACCGACTCACCGGCGGCTGAAGTGATGGCTTCGGAATACCTCGGAGTACCCGAGCCGCTGGTACCAGCCGTACGGCCAGTCCTGGGTGTCCGCGGTCAGGAAGGACAGCGCGCATCCAGCCTTCTTCGCTCGGACGAGTGCCGCGCACACGAGTGCCGCGCCGTGTCCCCTACCACGGAATTCGGGATGCGTGACCAGGCTTTCGAACTGCGCCACCGCAGCACCGCGGTCGACGTACAACTCGGCATGCGCGGCGATCTCGTCGCCCTCGTAGGCTGCGAGCACCGTCAGGTCGGCACCCCTGGTGCACAGCCCGACGCGATCGGCGAGCTGCCCAAGACGCTCGTCGGTTGCGTCGGGCAGCTCTCGTCGCCAGTCGCGGATCAACGCCGGCCGAACCACCTCCAGCGAAACCGCGCACACCGGTTGCGACACCGCCTCGGCCGGCGCGCCCGAGTGGACCATCGTGGCGACGACGTCGTGACGGTAGCCGGCGGCGGTGAACTCCGGCGCCAGCCACACCCCCAGCGCATCGTCGTCGACCGTCACGTACCGGTGTGCCAGCTCAGCGCCTCCCAACACCGCGTCAGCGGTTCTGATGACCTCGTCCGCACTAGCCGGTGCGGTGACGACTATCCGGTTGTGATTGTGCGACAAGGGAAAATCCCGCTGCAGAAGGACGAATCCCCACGGCAGCTCCACCACGTGGCTCGCCTGGGCGCGCGCGAACCGGTGTTCGAAGCCGAGGATCTGATCGATGTGTTCAGGCACCCGACAAGAATGCCGCTCCGACCGGACGCGGTCGAATTGGTTTCGTCGGCGATGGATCTATGTCGAGCACATCTCGAGCGTGGGGACCGTGCTGTCGCGGAGGTGCTGAAACGGGATGGGATTCCACGCCTGTTGAGGCAGAAACCGAAACAGAACAAGCGCCGACTTGCGGATGGGTGGCAGGACAGCACGGTCTGGGTGATCGCGCAGAACCCGAAGTGCACCGGGTGCGGTCCAGCCGACATCGGCCAGGTCGAGATCGTGGAGATCGCGGGCGACGTGGCCGAAGTCTGGGCGCGCAGCATCAAGTTCGGGCAGGTGACCGGCGCGGTGAACGCCAGACCGCGTGGCCGGGTCGTCGGCGTGAGCGCGGTGACAACGGCTGGCCTGGCCGACTGGGGGAAACGGAGTTTCACCTACTAATCCGGTGCCGGGAAGCCGGCAGCTCTGACACCCACGAGCGCGCCTCAGGCCGGTCCAGGCTGCGACCATCACGGTGGTGCGGCGGCGCGGCAAGTCGTCCACTTCAGACACTTGTTCGGTGCGGCGGGCGCGCTCGACCTGTGCCCAGATCTTCGGGCCGTCCGGGTGTCCGCGCTCCAACACCCTGTCGTCGGGTGGGTGCGTCAAACACGTGGGCGCGCACGGCGCGCACGGTGCCGGACGACGCAGAGCCGGGCAGCGCGACGCGGTCGAGGGTGTGCCGTGCGATACCTTTTCGAGCGGCACAGGGGCGGTGAAACCGTCGTGCTGCTGGTCGAGTTCGCGGCGCGGGAGAATTCCGGCTGGGCTATCTCCGTATCCAAGGTGGGCTGCTCAAGCCTGGCACCGATCGTTGGAGGGGCCTGTTCGCAGGCATCAAGGCTTCGTTCTCGGCCATTGATCGGGGTGTGGTCGATGAAGCGGGAGACAAGTCGCCGCAGTGACGCACGGAGAGTGAGCTTGACAGTGCTCACCTGTCTCTGCTGCTTCAGTGTTGACCGAAAGTCGTGCCAGTAAGTCGGTTGCACACGACCCGTCCGGTGCGATGTGTTCCGCAAAGAACGGCACGGGCCGACATCTCGGGCGGCCTCGTTGATCGCTGTCCAGACCTTGCTCGGGCTGGCGACATTGCTGGTGCTGGTTCGCAACCGCCGGCATGTCGTGACCACGTCGGCGGCTCCGCTCCGCCGGGAACAGCGGGCGTCGCTCAATGTCTCGGATGCATCACGATAGGATTCTTCGGCGCACATTGTCCTGTGTTGGGCGATAACAACATAGAGCGATCGAGTCGGAGAGAAGGCGTTGACCACAGTCCTCTACATACACGGCACCGGTGTCCGTCAGCCGGCGTACGACATCGCATTCGCCGAGTTCAGGGGCGGGGTCGAGCGAATTCGCCCGGGTTTCACGGTCGCGCCGTGCTACTGGGGTGAGCAGGTCGGAGCAAAATTGCTCGCGGGCGGCGTATCGGTTCCGGTGCGAGATTCCACCCGAGGTGTCCTGAATGGCCAGCAGGACCTGTGGGAGCTGCTGGAAAACGACCCGCTGTGCGAACTCCAGCTGCTGGCCGCCCAGGGTGGTGCGGAACTCGCGCCGAACGCTCCGGCGCCCGGTCAGCGGCTCGCGGCCGCCGCGCGGCGACTCGACCTGGCCGGGCACCCAGTGCTCGCGCCCGACGTCCAGGACGCGGTCGACCATGTGCTGGCGCACGCCAGGTTCACCACGTCGGACGACGTGCTGCGGCCCGCGCTGGCCCGTGCGCTCGTCGCCGAGACGCTGCGTCGCGCGGAAGACAGGCTGGGCCAGGTGCCGGTCGACGGTGCCCGGCTCGACGAGGTCTTGGCGGCGGTGCTGGCGGGGCTCGGAGACTCGGAGCGGGCACCGGGGAGTGTGCTGGCGGGCTTCGTGGCCAGGTCGGGATTGTCGCGGCTGATTGAGCGGCGTCGCCACGTGCTCACGTCGTCGGTGGCGCCGCTGGCTGGTGATGTGCTGGTGTACCTGACTCGAGGTGGACCGGTTCGCGAGTTCATCGAGCAGGCGGTGCTGGCGGCGGAGCCCCCTGCAGTGCTGGTGGCGCACAGCCTGGGTGGGATCGCCTCGCTCGAACTGCTGGTGTCGCGGGCCCTGCCCGGTGTCGAACTACTTGTCACGGTCGGCTCGCAGGCGCCGTTGCTGTACGAGCTCAACGCGTTGCCATGTCTGGAGTTCGGTGCGCCGTTGCCGGAGTGGATGCCGCGCTGGGTCAACGTGTACGACCAGCGCGACCTGTTGGCGTTCGTCGGCGAGAAGCTCTTCCCAGCGGGGGTGACCGATCGTCGGGTGGACAACCGGATCGGGTTCCCTCGCTCGCACAGCGCGTACGTCGCCAACAAGGGCTTCTACCAGGTGCTCGACGAGGTCCTGCCGTGATCGTCGACCCGTTGCGGACACGGGCGGTCGTCGTCGGTGTCGACGAGTACGGCATCGAGGGCTGGAGCCTGCGGGGTCCGGTCGATGACGCCCGCAAGTTCGTGGAGTGGCTGGTTTCGCGCGGGGTGCCCGCAGCGAACATCGAGTTGCTGATCTCGCGTCCGGCGGGTCCGGTGTGCGGGGTGGTGCCGTCCGAGCCGGTGTCGTGGCGGGTGGAGAAAACGTTCACGAAGATGACGTCTTTGAGCAGCGAGTTGCTCATCGTCTACTGGGGTGGGCACGGCGTGGCGGACAACATGGAGTCCTGCCGGCTCTTCTACGGCGACGCCGTCGAACGCAGCAAGCTCAACCTGGACCTCAATACGCTGCTGAGGGCGATGAGGACCGATTCCTACTCCTCCCATCCGCGACAGCTTGTGCTCGTCGATGCCTGTCAGACGTTCGTTCACGATCGCGGCTGGGTGACGTCGCTGCCTCGTTTCGTTCCGGCGATGGGCAGGTCGGAGTCGTCCCGGGATCAGCACGTGCTGTTCGCGACCAGCCCGGGGCAGCTCGCGGTCAACGACGACACCGCGCGTACGGGCTTGTTCTCGCAGGCAGTGCGGGAGGTGCTCGGACAGCTGGCGCCGGGGACCTGGCCGCCGGACCCGGCGGCGTTGAGCGACGGGGTGCGGCGGCGCTTTCAAGCCTGGTACGACGAGGGACGTACCGATCAGGTGCCGAGCTACGTCTCGTTCTGCGGTCGGGGTTCGGAAGAGCACGTGGTGTTCTCGGCGAGTGCGGCGGATCCGCGGGCGACGGCGTTCTCGTCCAACCTGTTGCTGCTGGAAGACGACGCGGTGGGCCGGCTGCGGTCGATCGTCGAGGGTGTGGAGGTCCCCGCCGATCTCGCTTTGATGTACCGGGACGTCGCGCGCGGCATTGCGGGCAGGATGCCGCCGTTTCCCGGCAGTGTCTGGGGTGTCGTCAGCGCGTTGAGAGGCGCGACGGGTGCCGTGCCGCTGTTCGAGTTCCTGGCCAGATTGGCGAGCGCGGGTGGCCGGAACAGCGCGCTGCTGTCGTGGATCAAGGAGCACGCTCCGGAGCACGGAATCGCGCTGGAGTCGTTGGCGAGGTTCAGCGGGCCGTTGCGCGACGTGTACCTGGTGCAGGTGACGCCTGACCTGTTGGGGGCCGGGTTCGACGTGGTGCTGTGGTGCTACGGGCCCTGCGGCGGATGGCAGCTGATGTCTACTTCGGACGGTCTGGCGCTCGGCGCCACCCGTGCCGCGCTGAGCGGGCTGCTGGAGGAAATCCTGGCGGTCGCGGGTTTTGAGCCGATCGTGGAGTTCCGCTTGCCGGTGGACCTGCTGGAGCACCCGGTCGACGAACTGGTGGTCTGCTTCGGCGGGTACGACCAGCGTCTCGGGGACCTCTGCCCGGTGGTCGTTCGGCCGCAGGACCGCCCGCTCAGCCCGGAGTGGGAGCGGAAGTGGGAGCAAGTGCGCGCTGACCAGCCTGGTAGTGCCCGGCCGATGTCGGCGGACGCCGTTTCCGCGTACGACGCCCGTGCGTTGAGGGAGGCGCACACGATCGGCATCACCCGCGACCGCGTGACCACGCCGATCTTCGAGGCGGTCGAGGCCGTGCTGGCCGCGGGTGTCCCGGTGGTGCTGTGGCACCGGCCGAGCGACCTGCACCTCGGCTACCAGAAACCGACTGAAAAGATCTTGTTGGGGCGGCAGCCGTGCGCTGTGCCGGGGGCGGTGAAGGACCAGCGATTCGACGCGGGCAGGTCCCACGTCCCCGGCGACCATCCCGGACTGGGTGTTGTGCTGCTGTGGGACGACCCCAACCGGATCCCGCCCACGATGACCTGGCGAGCACCAGTATGAGGAGAGATCGATGAGCGCCTGGCCCGTCTACACCGGCGAGGGCGTGCCGCACGACCGCGTCGACGCGTTGCCGGACCCGCCGGGCTGGCGGACGTTCACCGGTGGTCCAGCCCTCGCGCATCCGTCTGGGGACGTCGATGCGAGCACCGCGCGCAGGCTCGGCAGCATCCGGTCGCGGGAGGCCGCGGCGGAGGAGATCCAGATGATCAACGCCGCGCTGTACCTGCGGCGACCGTTGCTCGTGACGGGAAAACCCGGCACGGGCAAGTCGACGCTCGCATACGCGGTGGCGAACGAACTGAAGCTCGGGCCGGTGCTGCGGTGGCCGATCACCAGCCGGTCCACGCTCGGCGACGGCCTGTACCGCTACGACCCGATCGGCCGGTTGCGGGAGGAGAACTTGCGGCAACTGCGCGAGCGTGACACCGAACCTGCCTCGGACGGCTCACTGGGCGAGGACATCGGCCGGCACCTGCGGCTCGGCCCGCTGGGAACCGCGCTGCTGCCGTACGACCGGCCGCGGGTGCTGCTCATCGACGAGATCGACAAGAGCGACATCGACCTGCCGAACGACCTGCTCAACGTCTTCGAGGACGGGGAGTACGAGATCGACGAGCTGAGCCGGTTGCCGCTTGCGATCCAGGAAGTGGACGTGATGACCGCCGACCGGGGTATGCGCGCGCCGGTGAGCCGAGGTGTCGTGCAGTGCCGTGCTTTCCCGTTCGTGGTGCTGACCAGCAACGGTGAGCGCGACTTCCCGCCCGCGTTCCTGCGGCGGTGCCTGCGCCTGGACATGAAGGCGCCGACGCCGGAGCAGATCAGATCGATCCTGGGCGCGCACTTCGGCCCGGAGGTGGCGAGCGCGGCGGAGGAGCGGATCCGCGACTTCCTCGCGCTGCGGGACAGGGCGGAGGTGACGACCGACCAGCTGCTCAACGCGATCTACCTGGCCACCTCGGGTTCCGGCCACCACCACTCCGTCGAGGACGTGATCGACGCGGTGCTACGACCGTTGAACGGGACCGGACCGTGATCGACGACCTCGTCGCGGTGCTGTCGGCGGCGGGCATCGAACCGGAGGCGCACGAGTTGCGCGACGCGTTGTGGCTCGCCCAGCACGTCGTCGTGCCACCCGCGGCGGTGCCCGTCGTCGGCGGCACGATCGCGTCTGGTGCCGAAGATGATCCTGCCGCCGTACCGGACCCGGTCGTTGCGGAAGAACCGGCCACGTCGGCCGAACCCGCCGATGACGTGGCTGAGCTCTACGCCGTGCGCCGTGCGGGCGGCGGCGACCTGAAACGGATCCGCGGCGTCGCCGTGCGGCCACCGGTGCGCACGCACCGCAAGTCGAACCAACTCGTCCTGGGCCGCGCGATGCGTCCGTTGAGCAGGCAGGTCAGGTCGCACCGCAGGGTTCTGCTGGACGAGACGGAGACCGTCAACCGGATCGCCGAGGAGGGCATCTGGAGCCCGGTGTTCCGCCCTGACACCGAACGCTGGCTGACGCTGTCGCTCGTCACCGACCCAGGCCCCACGATGGCGCTGTGGCGGCCGCAGATCCAGCGGTTCCGCACGTTCGCCGAGCAGCTGCGCCTGTTCCGCGCCGTCGACGTGCTCTCCTTGGGCGGCCAGCCGCTACGGCAACGCAACGCCGTGCTGGTGATGACGGACGGCGTCAGCGAGGCTTGGCGCAACGGCGAGATGCACGACCGTCTGCGCGAGTGGGGCACCCGAGCCCCGGTGACCGTGTGTCACGTCTTGTCACCGCCCATGTGGGCGGGCACTGGCGCACGGGCGGTCGCTGGACAGGTGCGCGTCCCAGGCCCAGGAGCCCCGAACGCCACGTGGACCACCCGCGACGGTGCTTCGGCGCCAATCCCGGTGGTGCGGCTGGACGCGCCGTGGCTCGCCTCCTGGGCGAGGGTTGTGTCCGGTGCTCCCGGCTGGAGCAACGCGGCGCTGCTCGCACCTCCGCTGCCTTTTGCCGCTGCGTCAGAGGAGTCGCCGCACCAGGTGGTGCAGCGGTTCCGTCTCGGAGTGTCAGCGGAGGCGTTCCACCTGGCGTGTCTGCTGTCCGCGGCCTGGCTGACGTTGCCGGTGATCACGCTGGTGCGCGACCTGATGCTCCCGGAGGCCGACGACGTACGCGTCGCGGAGGTGTTGCTGGGCGGGGTGCTGAGGCGGTGCGGGCCGGAGTTGAGCCGGTACGAGTTCCTGCCTGGGGCGCGGGAGTTGTTGCTGGGGTTCGTGCAGCGCGACGATCTGTTGAAGGTTGTACGAGAGACGACCGGGTTCATCGCTTCGCGGTACGGGCTGGAGTTCGACATCGGCGCGATGCTCGCGAATCCCTCTGCGGGGGCGGGGGAGAGCGTTGACCCGGACTCGCCTGCGGCGGTGACGGCGTCGGTGTTGATGCAGTTGGGTGGGCGGTACCGGATTCTGCGGCCGGATCAGCCGGTCATGGCGGAAGCGGCGGAGGAATACGTTGAACAGGAGATAACCGATGTGATACCGCTCGGAGCAGCAGAGCGACGGATGGTCGATGAGGAGCCGACGCCTCCGCCACCTCTTGCTGGGGGTACCCCCAGGCTGCTCTCGAACAGGTACGAACTCGGGGAGACGCTGGGTTACGGCGGTACCGCGGAAGTACACCAGGGACGTGACGTCCGGCTGGGCAGGGGAGTCGCGATCAAGGTGCTGCGCGCTGACCTCGCCCGTGACGCGCACCGCCAAGAACGGTTCCGCAGACAGGTGCAGAAGGCAGCCGCGCTGAACCACCCCGCGGTCGCGGCTGTGTACGACGCCGGTGAGACGCAGACGGAGTACGGTCCGCTGCCGTACATCGTGATGGAGCACGTCGATGGCAGATCTTTGAGGACCATCATTCAGACTCAGGGGCCTATCTCGGCGAACCGCGCCTGTGAGGTGATGGCTGATATCTGTGCCGCGCTCGACTACCTCCACGGTCGCGGACTCGTGCACCTCAACATCACGCCGCGCAACGTCATGATCACGAAGTCGGGTGCGGTCAAGGTGATCGGACTCGGTCTCGCCGCATCCCTCGGTGAGGCGTCCAGGCCCAGAGAATCGGACGAGGCGTACGGCACCGCCGGATACATGTCGCCAGAGCAGATTCGAGGGGACCCCTTGGACGTGCGCTCTGACGTCTACTCGGCGGGCTGCAATATGTTCGAGCTGCTGACGGGCTCGATGCCGTTCATAGGTGACAGTCCTGTCGCAGTGGCCTACCAGCACATCCGCGATGATCCACGTACGCCTTCGTCGTTGAACCCGCAGGTGCCGGAAGTCCTTGATGCGATCGTGCTGAAGTCCATGCAAAAGCCTCAGTCGAAGCGGTACCAGTCGGCCGCGGAAATGCGCGTTGATCTGGTCCACGCGCTAAACCGCCTGCCGCCACGGGTCGTCCCGGCGAACATCGCGCCGGAGGATCCGCCATCTCCTCTTCCTGCCGATGACGAAAAGCGATCGCGATGGAACTTCTGGCGCCGTTCCTAGACCGCGGACACTTTCAACGGAGGCGGCGCTGGAAACCGCGCGTTCCCTGGTTGCGACTCCACCTGGATGCTCCCGCGGTCCTTGTTCGACCTGTGCTGCTCGAAAAGTCGTAATCGCTGCGTTGCACGGCGGGCGAGTTGGTTGCTCAACCTCGAACGCGGGCGGATGACCGATGAGCAACGCGCCCGCGGCCTCCGGTTCGGTCACCCGGCCAGGGGGCTGGCCGCCGCGTTCCGCGCCGATCTGGCCCGACCGGGGTAGAAACCTGATGCCGGAGTTGAAGGTCCCCGCCGACAGCCTGAGCCACACGGCTCTTCACACCGCCTGGGTCCGGCGTTTCGTGACGCTCGCCGCAGGTATCGATGGACGCACGACGCGTCTGCCGTGCCCACCTGGCACGCGCTGGCCCGAGCTCGATCTGCCGGGCATGACCGAGTTCGAGATCGCCGCGATCACATGTCGATGTACCTCACGCCGGTCTAGGGCGACGCGCGGCCGGCCGAGGTGACCGCGCTGTCGGCTCCTGGCAGTCATCTGCTCCTCGAGCACCTGCAGGCGCTGGAGAAGCAGGGCGCCTTCGGCACGTGAAGGGCTGGGCAAGCACCGTCCGTGCCAGCGCCGTTTCGTTGCCTGTTTCGAGGCGTCGCAGGACTGTCCCGGACGGTCAGGCGAGCTCGACGGCGTCGGCCTGCGGGCCCCGGTCGCTCTGCCGGATGCGGAAGCGCACCCGGTCGCCGGCCACCAGGGGCTCGCTGCCGGAGACCACCGAGACGTGCACGAAGAGGTCGGGCCCGCCCGCGTCGGGGGTGATGAAGCCGAAGCCGCGGTCGGCGTCGTAGCGGGCGACCGTGCCGTCGCCGCCGCGGGCCGCCGGACGGGCCTGGCTGGGGGCCGCGGTGGCCTCCACCGGCTCGCCGGGGGCCACGAACCGCACGTCGCGCGCCTGACGGCCCTGGTCCGTGGTGGCCGTGTCGAACGAGACCCGGTCGCCCTCGGTCGGCAGGTACACCTCGTCGACCAGGGCGCGCACGTGCAGGAAGACGTCGCCCGCACCGTCGTCGGCGGCCACGAAGCCGAACGCCTTCTCCTCGTCGAACCACAGGACGGTGCCGTCGGCACCGTCACCGGCCGCGGCCAGAGGGGCTCGGCGGACCCCGGCGTCGAAGCTCAGCGGTACCAGGTGCTGGGCCTGCGGCCCCTTCTCGCCGGCGACGACGACGAAGGCCACCCGCTGCCCGGCCGCGAGGACGCCCCCGGTGACGATGGAGGAGGAGTGCACGAACACCTCCGCACCCCCGCCGTCCGGCAGGGCGAACCCGTAGCCCTTGGCCGGCTCGTACCAGGAGACGGTGGCGAGCACACCCAGGGCCGCGTCGGGCGCGACGTCCCCGGTCACGGCGACGTGCAGCGCCTGCGGACCGCGGGGGCCCTCACCGGTCTCGAACTCCACCGTCTGGCCCTCGCGCAGCGCACGGGCCGCGCCTTCGCCCTGCACCTGCGAGACGTGCACGAAGATGTCGGCGCTGCCGTCATCCGGGGCGAGGAAGCCGAAGCCGCGCTCGAGGTCGTACCAGCGGACGGTTCCCTGCTGCACTGTGCACTCCTGGTCTGGCGGGTGGGTCGAGGATCCAGTCTCCCAGGTGCCGGATTCCCTCTGCACGACGACGTCGGCACCTGGAGTCAATGCTGAACTGCTACGTCTCGCAAGTCGGAGGTGGCCGATGGCCGGCTCGGCCAAGTAGCGTCGGCATGTGCCAGAAGAGGGTGAGGTCATCGCCGGGCGGTACCGGCTGGCGTCGTCGATCGGGCGAGGATCCATGGGGGTGGTCTGGCAGGCCCGCGACGAGCAGCTCGACCGCATGGTCGCGGTCAAGCTGCTCACCACGGACCGGCGGTCCCCGGACGCGGTGGCGCAGATGCTGCGGGAGGGCCGGGTCGCCGGCCGGCTGCGGCACCCGCACGCGATCAGCGTGTACGAGGTCGTCGAGCACGACGGCAAGCCCTGTCTGGTGCTGGAGTACCTGCCCTCCCGCAGCCTCGCGGCGCTGATCGCCGAACGGGGCGCGCTACCGCCGGGTGTGGTCGCGGCGGTGGGCAGGCAGGTCGCCGCCGCGCTGGCGGCGGCGCACGCGGAAGGCATCGTGCATCGGGACGTCTCGACGTTCAACGTCCTGCTGGCCGAGGACGGCATCGCGAAGATCACCGACTTCGGCATCGCCCGCGCGGTCGGCGAGGGCACGGTGACCGACGCCCGCCTGATCGTCGGCACGCCGGCCTTCCTGGCGCCGGAGGTGGCGGCGGGCGAGGCGGCGACGTTCGCCTCGGACGTGTTCTCCCTCGGCGCGACCCTCTACGCGGCACTGGAGGGCACGCCGCCGTTCGGCGTGGACGACAACCCCTACGCGCTCCTGCAACGCGTGGTCCGGGGAGAGTTCGAGCCGCCGCGGTCGGGTGGCCCGCTCGGCGAGGTGCTCCTGCGCCTCCTGCACCGTGACGCGGCCCAACGCCCGACGATGGCCGAGGCCCACAAGCTGCTCGCGGCGGTCGCGGAGGGACTGCCGCTGCCCGCCGCGCCACCGAAGAGCGGGACGCGGATGCTGCCCGTCCGCCGTCACCTGCTGCGCCGGGTGATCGTGATGGCCGCAGGTGCTGCCGTCCTGGTCGCCGCCGGTGTGGTGATCGGCACTCTCGTCCAGGGCGACCGGCCCAGCAGCAACGCCCAGGCCAACTCCACCACGACCACGACCACGGTCACGACCGCCTGCGTTGCCCGTTACGAGGTGACGAACTCGTGGCCGGGCGGCTACCAGGTCGAGGTGACCGTGGGCAACACCAGCCCACGCGGCCTGACCGGCTGGACCATCACGTGGCAGCCCGCCGCGGGCCACACCATCGGCAACCTGTGGAACGGCACCCTGACCCAGGACGCGACCGCGGTGACCGTCACCAACGCCGGCTACAACGCCGTGCTCGCTGCCGGGGGAACCACCTCGTTCGGGTTCGTCGCCGCAGGTCCTGAACCCGCTCGCCCGGCCGTGACCTGTTCCAGCGCCGGCTGAAACGTCGGCTCACGTTCGGCTCAAGGCGTTGGGGTGCGCGTTTGCTGTTCGCCGGACGCGTCTTTACGGTGAGGGCACAACGCGCTGATCGTCATCTCGAGCCACGGGAGTCGGCACCTGACATCGAGCGCTGACTCCCTGCTCGTGGAGTCGGCAGGGAAGGCGGCTCATGTACGCCCGCCGGCGCGAGGAATCAGTGTCGCTGTCCGTCCACACCAGTCATCACAGCCTCGACGGCGCCCTGCCCGTGGTGGTCGTGGCGGGCGAGATGGACCACGCCGGCGCCCGGCTGGTCCGAGCGGCGGTGCTCGACCAGGTGGCGCTCGCTCCTCCCGGCGTGATCGCGGATCTGCGCGCGGTCACGTTCCTCGCCGCCACCGGGATCGAGTCGTTGATCAGCACCGACGAGTCCGCCCAGTCGGCCGGGGTCAGGCTGGCGCTGGTGGCGGACCAGCACGCGGTGATGGAACCGCTTCAGGTCACCAGCTGCGACCTCGTGCTGGACGTGTTCGAGAACGTGCCCGACGCTTTGTGGGCCTTGCTCAGCTGGTGGCCGCAGCCGAGTCCCGCTGTCCTCCGAGTTGGGCGCGACGTCTGCGGTTGATCGAGTTGAGGACGAGCAGCGTCAGCATCAGCAGTCCGAAGCCGACGCTGATGCCGCTCAGGGCCACGATGATCGGCGGCCAGTCGCGGTCCGGCGGCGCGGTGACGGTCGTGACCAGGTCTCTGGGTGGCAGACTGGTGAAACCCGTGGACTCGGCGGGCAGCACGGCGGTCAGGGCGGCCACCGGGTTCACCATGCCGAAGCCGATCCGGTGGTCCCTGCCGGACGTGTTGCCGGGGTGCAGCGCGGTGGCCTTGAGCCGGTCCATCACCTGGCGCGCCTTGAGGTCTGGGAACCGCTCGCGCACCAGCGCGGTGATACCCGCGACGTAAGGTGCGGCGAAACTCGTCCCCTGGATCTTCCCCACGCCGTCGGCCTTCACGTTGGCGTTGGTCAGGCCGGTGCCCTTGGGGTCGACGGAGATGATCTCCTCGCCGGGTGCGGCGATGCTGACCCACGGGCCCCAGACGCTGAAGCCCGACACCTCGCCGGAACGCGCCATCGACGCCACCGACAGCACGTCGTCGGCGAACCACGCTGGCGACGAGACCGAGTTGACGATCGCCGGGTCGAGGTTGTTGTTCTGCAGCGGACACCCGGCTTTGCTGTCGAGGTTGCCGGCCGCCGTCACGATAACGGTGTTCTTGACGTCGACCGCGTACCGGATCGCGGCTTGCAGCGCCCGGTCGTCCTGGCTGAAGTCCTTGGGGGTGCCGCAGTTCGTCAGGGAGATGTTGACGACGCCGGCGCCCTGGTCGGCGGCGCGCACGACGGCCTGCGCCAGCGTCGAGACCTTGCCGGCGGACGTCCGCTTGTCCCTGGTGGCGTCACCCTTGAACTCGAAGCGGTCGCTGGTCTGGCGGATCGCGAGGATCGTCGCTTCCGGTGCCGCGCCGACGAAGTCGCCCTCGGTCCTGGCCGCCGCGGCGACGCCCGCCACCTCGGTGCCGTGGCCGTCGCAGTCGTCCGCGCCGTTCCGGTTCCCGCTGACGTACTCACCGCTGGGCACGACCCGGCCGCCGAAGCGCGGGTTGCGCGGGTCGACGCCCGTGTCGATGATCGCGATCTTGACGCCCTTGCCGGTCGCGAACCGGTGTGCCTGCTGGAGGTTCAGGTGGACCTGGCCCCACGGCATGTACTCGATCAGCTCGTTCTTGGTGTCGGACTCGACGCAGCCCTTGCCTGTCGGTGTGTACGGCACGTCCGGCCCGCCCGTGTCGCGCGGCGGCTGGGTGCCGGGCGGTAGCGCCGGCGGCACCGAGTTCGGCTGGACGGCGGACGACGGTTGTGCGGAAGCCGCCGGGACCGCTCCTGTCAGAAGCAACAACGCGGTGATCGCCGTCGCCGTGGCACGGCGGAACCCCGTGGTAACGATCTTCACCTGTGACCCCCCGGTCCTCACCCACCGACCCCCCGATCGGTGATGACCGAAGTCCACCACGGAAGGTCCGAAGCCGCAAAAATCGGGGCGCCCCCACCTGAAACCTGCTTCAGGTGGGCGGTTTCGCGCAGCGACGCGGCTGACGACGGCAGCGATGCGGCGGCCACGTTCCGCCCATGAGGTCAGGCTGACCGCGGTGGCACCCGTCTACAGCGTCAGCACGCTCTTCGCCCACAGGTCCAGCTCCGCCTTGCTGGCCACGAGCGTCTCGCTCGCGGCCTTCGTGCGGCTGTCGTCCCTCAGCTCCCACGCGACCGCATAGGCTTCGTACGACTCGACCCTGAGCCGCAGTCCGGTGACGCAGTGGCCGTGCACCTCGCGGACGACGTCGTTGGGCGGCCGGTACGACTCGGCGTCGCTCAGGACCTGCCGCAGGGGTTCGATGATCTCGGCGCGCATCCGCTTCGCCCTGAGGCGTCTGTCGGGTTCCTTTTCGATCTTCAGCACCTCGGTGTCGATCGCGAAGCGCCGTTGCAGGAGATCCGGTGCGCGGCGGGTCTTGTAGTCCTGGACAGCTTCCCCTTCGACCCAGGCCTGGTCGTCCTGCGTTTGCACGCCACCGGTGTCCGCCGCCGGCGGGACGTGAAGTCCTGCGAGGACACCGGTGGCGGTTCCGGCGGCGAGCAGCATCGAGACGGCGACCAGCACGATCCACGGCGGCGGTCCGCTGCGCACGGGCGGCGCGAGCGCACCGATCGCCGCCGTGGTCGTGGAGACCAGGAACCCCGAGGCGAGCACGTACCACAGCACCTGGGTCGCGAAGCCCGGTGTGAGCGCTCCGCCTCGGGCGGTGTTGACGACGAGGACACCGATGCCGAGCACCGCGGCGGCGACAGGGCCCGCCAGCAGGGCGGCGCCGTGTCCCGGGCCGCCGAACAGCACGGCGGCGACCAGTCCGGCGGCCGCCGCGAGAGCACCGGCGAGCCACAGGTACGTGGTGAGCAGACCGGCGGCGTCCCCCGCCGGGGTGAGCGCCCGGAACGCGGCGAGCACGATCACGCCGGTGAGACCGACCACCGCCCCCGTGCCCACCGCGTGCTGAACGCTCGGGCCTGACGCCGGCCACGTTCTCGGCGGGGCGAGCCACGCGGGCGTCGTCTCGCCGCGGCGCACCGTCCACAGTGTCCACCAGGTGACGGAGGCGAAGAACACCGCTGCCACAACGGGAACGGGACTTTCCGCCCACATCAGCAGTGCCGGGCCGACGAGCGCCCACGTTCCCGCTCCGAGAACCACCCGCACCTGCTCGCAGAACCACAGCGCGACACCGAACAACGCCGTGCCGAGAACGACCGCCGGAACCCAGTTCGCCCTGGCGCCGCGGAACCGGCCGCCGGCGCGGGCCCAGAGTTCGCCGAGCCCCGCGACCACTGCCGTGGCTCCCGCGACGACCAGACCCGCGGCCAGCACCGGCACCACGCGGCCGAACCTGTCGGTTCCCTCCAGCGCGGTGCCGGCCAGCGAAGCCGCCTGCCCGGCCACCACACCGACGAAGGTCCCGAGTGCCACCACTCCCGGCCGGGGCGCGACACCGGTGACGCGTCCGACGCACGCCTGACGCCACAGCGCGATGGCGAGGGTCGCCGCGAGCAACGGAGCCATGCCGATCGCGACGGCGACGCGGGCGACGTGCAGCAGCTGGCTGTCCAGTGCGGCGGAGACGACCAGTCCCCCTACCAGGGGAAGCACGAGTCCGGTGAAGAACGCGACGGTGAAGCCGTCCGCGAAGGTGACCGCGGTGGCGCGACTCGGGTCGAGGACGACCTGGAGCCGGGACGCCACCTCCGGATGGCTCGATCGCCAGCGGGACCGTCGTGGAGCATCGGGAACCCTGGCCGCGAACAGGTCCGCGAGCGCCTGCGCACCGCCGGCCATCGCCGCCCGCAGATCGGCGTCGTGCTCACGCGACCGCAGCAGCGCGCGCCTGGCGAGGTCCACCGCGAGCGCCAGCAACGCGGCCCGCCAGAGGTAGTCGGGCAGCACGGAGAAGTCGGCCGACACCACGCTGAGCACTACGGGCACCAGCAACATCGGGGTGAGCACGTACCAGACCGCCCGCGCCAGCCTCGACATCGCCACGTCGTGGTGCACGAGATGGGCCAGCTCGTGCCGGAGGACCGGGTCGAAGGCGGGATGCCCCGGCTTGATCGCGAGCCCGATGGGCAGCGCGATCCGGTAGTGCCCCGGCCGCCCGAAGCAGAAGGCACCGCGCACCAACGGTCCGGACACCAGGGCGGGCGGCGTGCGCAGGCCCATCTGGCGTGCCAGCTCACGCATCCGGTGCTCGGTCGCCGCGAGGCCGGGACCGAGCGGTGTCAGCTCACGCCGTCGCGTGGTCACCGCGGGCCCCGCGAACAACACGACCAGCGCGGCGATCACGAGCACCAGCACCGCGCCGACGGCGAACGCGGCCCGCTCGCGTTCGATCGGCGCGGCGCACCGGAGGAACGCGGCTTCCTGCGCGGCGGCGTCGTTCGACGTCGCCGCCGACGTGCTCGCGCACTCGCCGATCGCGGAGCTCCACGCCGCACCGCCGACGGCGTCGACGTTGTAGGTGGCACTGCCGGCGAAGAGCCCGGCGGCGAGCATCGCGACGACGAGCACGAGGAACCGCGCCGTCGTCGCGGCGGGAAAGGCCAGCACGTCCGGCCGCGGAACGTCCACCGTCAGCACCGGGTGGCCGGACTCGGTTCGGTCAAGCCTTTCGGCACGGTCATTCGTCTTTCGCATAACTGAACTCGCCGTAGATGTCGACGAGCACCAGCAACTCCACGTTGTACCCCTCGATCTCCCCGACCTTCTGAACCGACCACTGCGCCGTTCGTTCGGTCCGGGAAACCTGGCCGACGACGTCGACCGGCCGCAGCACGACCTCGTTCGCCGTTCCGCCCGCCAGTCCGCGTTCGACGAATTGCGGGATTCCGGTCCTGACGTTGTGCGACAGCTCGTAACGACCGTCCGCCGCGAACGTGAGCGTGTAGCCGGTCTGCGACCCCTCGCCGCCGGACCACCTGCCGACCAGGTCGCGCGGCATCCCGCCGGGAGGTTTGGCCGGAGTGGATTTGCCAGGCGAGGCAACAGGAGGAGCCGGTTCGCTCGACGGGGCGGGCGGCGGAGCCGTGTCTCGCGCCGACGCTGCGGGACTGCTCGTGTCAGGGGCCGCTTTCGGCGTTCCGGGGGTCGTGCAACCGACTACCGTCATCAAGAGGAATAAAACGGACGCGCAGACACGCCAGGTCCTCACGCACATGAAAAGACACCAACTTCCGGGCGACTACATCGTCCAACGGACGTCGGCTGGTGGGCGGTTCAAGAATGCGCGCGCAGATCACCCGTTCAGCTGAAGATCAATGGCGCCCGAAATCGTTGCCCAAACCCAACTATAGGTCGAAAATCGGTCAGCATGCCGGGGATGGAAGACGACCTGATGGCCAAGGTGCCGACGACCGTGCAGCGCGGGCAGGCGGGTGAGCGAGATGCCGCCCGAGGAACTGGAGTCCCTTCCGGCGAACTGGTCAGGGGGCACCACGGGCAAGGTGGGGCAGGCGTTGGCGGAGGGCTCGACCGAACCGCTGCCGGCCGACTGACTTCGCCGCCAGACATCAGCGGTCCGCGATCAAGCAGCATGCGCGGAGGAAGACGAGACCGCCCGGTGGAGACATCTCCACCGGGCGCCTCAATTGTCGCCTTCTGCCGTGCGGAACGTCAGCGGGCGCACCGCCACGAGTAGGCGTTGTGCGGGTCAAGAAGCCGGAGCTCCAATTGACCTCTTTCTGTCCGCTCCCGCGTGCGAACCGTTGCCGCGCGGACGCCGGAGGCTCTCCGTCAGGGGGCGGTGCCGAGGATCTCGACGAACCCTTCGGTCCCGTTCACCCTGATCCGCTGACCGTCCTGGATCGTCCGGGTGGCCTGCTCGACCCCGACCACCGCGGGCAGGCCGTACTCCCTGGCGATGACCGCGCCGTGGGTCATCATCCCGCCGACCTCTGCGACCAACCCGGCGATCTGTACGAACAACGGTGACCAGCTCGGGTCGGTGTAGGCGGTGACGAGGATGTCGCCCGGTTCGAGGTCGGCGTCCGCGACGTTCAGGACGACCCGCGCCCTGCCTTCGACCACGCCGCCCGAGACGGCCAGGCCGGACAGGGCGCCGGACGGCAGGTCGTCGCGGCGGTATTGGCCGTTGATGGTTTCGCCGTCCGAGGTGAGCACGCGCGGCGGAGTGAGGGACTCGTACGAGCGGAAGGCGTCCCTGCGTTCGCGGATCACCTCGTCGTAGCGGCGGCCGGTGAGCGTCAGGTCGTGGAGTTCTTGCAACGTCAGGAAGTAGCAGTCCTCTTCGGACTCGAGCAGGCCCGCGGCGGCGAGGCGCCCGGCTTCCGCCAGCAACGCCTTCTTGTAGACGAAGTAGCGGCTGATCATCCCGTACTTCGGGTACTCGCGGTAGCCGATGAACGTGCGCACACGGTCGATCATGCGCTTGGTGTCGGCGGCCTTCTGGTCGCCGTCGGGGAGCAGCAGCAGGCGTTCGAGCACCTCCTGCTCCTTCTGCCACGCCTCCTGCCTGCCCTGGTCGAAGCGGCGGGTGGCGGCGCCCTGCGTGAAGTTCCGGACGTTCGTGAGGATCATGGGCAGCAGCGCGGAAGGGCTTTCACTCCAGCGGGTCCTGGTGATGTCGATCTCGCCACCGCAGCGCATGCCGTACCTGCCGAGGTAGGCGAGGACGGCGTCGCGTGCCTCGACACCGCCTGGGAACCGGGGCAGTTCGTCGAGGAAGTCGTCGCCGGCGTGCTGGAGGAACGCGACGACCTCGGGGTGCGGCCTGATGGCGTCCGCGACGTCGAGCAGCGCGAGCCCCATCTCGGAGGTGACGTTGTGCGGTGCGGACAGCGAGAGGGAGTCCGCGGCGTTCTTCTCGCCCAGCCAGTCGAGGAGGTTCTCGTTGAGCCACCAGGTCGCCTGCATGCCTGCCGTGATCACCTGGTTGCTGCGCGAGTCGAAGAGGATCCGGCGGAGCTCCTCGAAGTCCGCGAGGACGAACTCGAGCAGGTCTGGTCCGGACCTGCCCCGGATCGCCTGCTCCAGCGCGGCGAGCGACGCCTCGGCGTTGCCGATCAGTTCGGTGACGAGGTCCGGGTCGGTGTCGATCGCGGCCTGCGCCACCCCGGGGATCGGCGGTCCCGCTTCCGTGCTCTCCTGGACGAAGCCGGTGCGGTTCAGCACGGTGCGCAGCGCGTCGCCCATCAGCGGATCGGACTTGCCGGCGACGTCCAGGAACGCCGCACGGCTCCGCGGTGCGGCGAGGATCGGGGTGACGTCGACGAACAGGCGTCCGGCGGCCACCGCCATCGGCCTGGGGGTCGTCAGCTGCCAGACGGAGAGGCCCAGCGGTTTCATGGCGTCGGTCATCATCTGCTGGTGGCCGACGGAGACGTAGACGTGGTTGCCGCCGTCAGCGGTCTCCGGGACGGGGAAGAGCGTGGTGATCGGCCTGCTCTGGACGATCTGGAACTCCTCGCCGGCCAGGCACCACTCGATGTCCTGGGGCCCGCCGAAGTGCTCCTCGATCCTGCGGCCGATCCGGGTCAGGCGCACCACCTGCGCGTCCGTCAGCGCCGGCTGCCGTTGCCGCGCGGGTTCGACCTCCTCCTCGCGCGTGCCGCCCTCGGGCACGGCACGCAGGGCCAGGTGCTTGGTGGCGATCGTCTTCTCGACGACCTCCTCGCCGAGGACGCGGTAGACGTCGGCGTTCACCAGGCCCGACACGAAGGCCTCGCCGAGCCCGAAGACCGCCTCCGCACAGGCGATCCTGCGGTTCGACGTCACCGGATCGGCCGTGAAGAGCACCCCGGCCGACTCGGGGAACGCCATCCGCTGCACGACCACGGCCATCCGCACCCCGCGCTGGCCGAACCCGTTGCGCAGCCGGTAGGTCACCGCGCGCTCGGTGAACAACGAGGCCCAGCACCTGCTGATGTGCCGCAGCACCTCGGCCGTTCCCACGACGTTGAGGTACGTGTCCTGCTGGCCCGCGAACGAGGCGGAGGGCAGGTCCTCGGCGGTCGCGCTCGACCGGACCGCGCAGGCGGTGCGCTCGCCGAGCACGACCAGTGCCTCCGTGACGTCGGCCGCGACGTCGGCCGGAACCGCGAGGCGTTCGATCTCCCGCCGCACCTCCGCGCTGCGCACGCGAATCCCGGCCAGGTCGTCCGCGGCGAGACCTTCCAGCCCGTCCAGCAACGCGGTGGCCGCCGGCGCGTCGAGCAGAGCCCTGTCGAACGCCTCCGTCGTCACGCAGAAGCCCGGAGGCACCTGGACGTCGTCGAGCCGGGACAGTTCTCCCAGATGCGCTCCCTTGCTGCCGCACAGTGAGATCCGCGTGCTGTCGATGTCTCCGAAACCGAGCACGTAGCCGCTCATCCGGTCAATTCCCCCAAGTCACCGTCTTACCCGCACCTGCGAGTCTCGCGTCAGGCGCCAGATTCTGCGCGACGGACGGGGTCTTGCCGCAAGCCCAGGGGTGCGCTATACGTTGAAGTGGGAAGAGGGTCGTCCTCCCGTCACGGGTTCGCGTTCGACGCCCCAGGCGGTGGCGCCGGGAAGGCGCTCCCCGAATTCATCCAGGATGCGGCGCTCCCGCCGAGCGCCACGGCGTTGTCCGCTCCGGGGTCCTTTGTCCGATCCCCCTTTGTGAGCTGCCGTTTTTCCCTGACGGACAACGTTCGCGGTGTTAGCTTCTCGAACGTGCCTGGGGGCATCTTGGGGAGATGTCGAGGAGCGGGAAGCATGCGATTCCGGGTGCTGGGGCCGGTGGAAGTGCGTGCCGGATCGGACAGGGTGGAACTGGGAGGAGCGAGGCCGGCGACGATGCTCGCCGTGCTGGCGACGGCCGTGGGCGAGGTCGTGCAGGTCGACGACATCGTCGAGGCGGTGTGGGGGAGGAGACCACCGCGCAACGCGCGGGCGGCGTTGCACACGAACGTGTCCGCGCTGCGGAGGGCGCTCGCCGGTGACGTGATCGTGCGTCGCGGCGGCGGCTACCTGCTGGACGTGCCACCGGAGCAGGTGGACGCCTGGGAGTTCGGCGACCGCGCGGCGAAGGGCCGGCGGGCGCTCGGGGAGCAGCGGCACGCGGAGGCCGCCGCGGAGTTCCGCGCCGCGCTCGCGTTGTGGCGGGGCGGTGCGCTGGGCGGCGCGACCGGGGAGTGGGCCGACGGGGAACGTGCGCGGCTCGCCGACCTGCGGCTCGCCGTGCTGGAGGACCACCTCGGTGCCGCCAGGACGACGGGGCACGACCTGCCGCCCGTGGCCGAGCTGCTGGGGCTGGTCGCGGCCAACCCGTTGCGGGAACGGCTGCGGGCGCAGGTGGTGCTCGTGCTGTGCGGGCTGGGCAGGCAGGCCGAGGCGCTCGCCTGCTACGACGAGGGCCGCCGGATCCTCGCCGACGAGCTGGGCGTCGATCCCGGCCGGGAGCTGCGCGAGGCCCACCAGAAGGTGCTGGCAGGGCAGCCCGCGGTCGTGACGCCGGCGCAGCTGCCGCCGGACATCGCCGACTTCGCGGGCCGCGACGACGAACTGGCCGGGCTGTGCCGCCGGTTGACCGGGACCGGTGGCGGCGTCGTGCCGGTGGTCGCGATCTCCGGCCAGGCGGGGGCGGGCAAGAGCACCCTCGCCGTGCGGGCGGCACATCGGGTGCGCGAGCGCTATCCGGACGGCCAGCTGTACGCGTCACTGCGGGGCGCGCACGGCACGCGGGTCGAACCGGGCGAGGTGATCGTGCGGTTCCTGCACGCGCTGGGCGTGTCCGATGCGTCGATGCCGCGCGGTGTGGACGAACGGATCGTGCTCTACCGCACGCTCGTGGCGGGACGGCGCGTGCTGGTGGTGCTCGACGACGTGGCCGACGAACGGCAGGTGCGGCCGTTGCTGCCGGGCTCGCCGACGTGCGCGTGCGTGCTGACGAGCCGCTCGCGGCCGAGCGCGCTGGAGGGAGCCGCGCACGTCGAGCTGGGCACGCTCGGCGAGGGCGAGTCGCTCGCGTTGCTGGAGCGGATCGTCGGCGCTGGGAGGGTGGCCGCCGAACCGGGTCGTGCGGCCGAGATCGCGCGTCTGTGCGGTCACCTGCCGCTCGCGGTGCGGATCGCGGGCGCCCGGCTGGTCTCGCGGGAGGACTGGTCGCTGGCGCGGCTCGCGACCCGGCTGCGCGAGCAGCACCGGTTGCTCGACGAGCTGTCCATCGGGGACCTGGAGGTTCGCGGCGGTCTCGCCCTGAGCTACGCGGGGCTGTCGGAGCGGGGCAGGGCCGGCGTGCGCAGGCTCGGGTGGTTCGGCGTGCAGGACTTCGAGCCGTGGTTCGGCGCGGCCCTGCTCGGAGTCGGGCTGCTCGACGCCGAGGACGTGCTCGACGAACTGGTCCGCGCGCGGCTGCTCGACGTCGCGGGCGCCGGGCTCTACCGGCTGCACGACCTGACCAGGACGTTCGGCTGGGAGCTCGCCGAGGCCGAGGACGAGGCCGGGGACCTGCTGCGGGCGACCGAACGGGTGGCGCACGGCTGGTCCCGGCTGCTCGCCGACACCTCGGCCGTGGCGGACCCGCAGGCGTGGTTCGACGCGAGCGAGGCCGCGATGGTGCACACCGTCGAACGGGCCTGCGAGCTCGGCCTCGCCGCCGTCGCGGTGACGCTGACGGTCGACGTGTGCGCGTCGAAGCTCGCCGCCGACAACCGGTTCAGCCTGCGGTGGCGCACCCACACCGTGGCACTGGAGGCGGCGGGGAAGGCGGGCGACGTCGCGGGCGAGGCCCGGCTGCTGGCCGGGTTCGGGTGGCTGCGCCGCGAGCAGGACCGGCTCGACGAGGCCGTCCACCACTACGAGCAGGCGATGGCGAAGTACGCCGAGGCCGGGGACGAGGGGGCGATCACCACGACCAGGGTGGTCCTGGGCGAGGTGCTGCGCGAGCGCGGTGACCTCGCCGACGCGCTGGACCTCGTCACCGGGGCGCTGCCGGACCTCACCGACGAGGCGTGGACGGCCCGCGCCCAGCACGGCAGGGGCAAGACGCTGACCGAGCTCGGACGGCTGCCCGAGGCGGTCGGAGCGCTGGACTGGGCCCGCGAGACGTACCGGAGGCTCGGCGAGCAGCGCGAGGCCGCCCTGGTCGAACGGTCACTGGCGATCGCGCACCGGGGCGCCGGGGCGTTCGGCACCGCGGAACGGCTCTCGGCCCGTGCGCTGCGCACGTTGCGAGAGATCGGCGACCGGCACATGGCGGCGTACGCCGTGCAGGCGTGGGCGAAGGCGCGGATCCGGCAGGGACATCCGGACGACGCGCACGACGCGTTGGAGGAGGCGCTCGGCACGTGCCGCGGGCTGCAGGACGGGTTCGGCCAGGCGCTGCTGCTGCGCACGCTCGGGGAACTGGAGCTCGCGCGGAACCGGCCGGAGGAGGCCTGCCGGCTGCTCGACCTGTCGCTGCAGTGGTGGGACGCGCTGTCGCTGCCCCTGTGGCGTGCCCGGTCCCTGCGCGATCTCGCGCAGGCGTACCGCGCGCTCGGCCGCCCGGCCGAGGCAGGCCGGGCGGAGGACGAGGCGAGGGCGTTGTTCGTACGGCACGGCAGCAGGGAAGCGGCGGAGACGGCACCGCCTCTGTGCGGCCCGCAGGATCTTCGCAGAATTCTCTGAGAGCTCCTGCCTAACTTCGTGCCCATGAGATGGAAAGCACTGGTGGTGGGCCTGGTGGCCGCGCTGCCGATCACTGTGGTGTCGGTGGCGCCGGCCCAGGCCGACGCCGCTTACATCAACGAGGCGGCGGGGCACGCGCAGGCGGAGAAGGCCGAGTACGGCATTCCCGCGTCCGTGAGCATCGCCCAGTCCGCACTGGAGTCGAACTGGGGCGCGAGTGGGCTGTCCCGCAACTACCTCAACTTCCACGGCTCGAAGTGCGCGGCGCCCGACCGGCCGGGACCGATCGCGATCGGGTGCAAGCAGCTCCCCACGACCGAATGCCCCGGCGGCAACTGCGGTGGCACCAGGGCGTACTTCCGGGTGTTCGCGTCCATGCGGGACTCGTTCCGCGACCACGGCCGCAACCTGAGCACGAACTCGGCCTACGCGCACGCCCTGCCGTACCGCAACGACCCCGACCGCTACATCCGCGAGATCGCGCGGACCTACGCGACCGACCCGGCGTACGCCGACAAGGTCATCAAGGTCATGCGGGACAACAACCTCTACCGCTTCGACACCGGCGGCCCGCTGCCGAACCCGCAGGAGCTGATCCTCGGCGGCGGCAGGACGGACTTCACCGGTGACGGCAAGGCGGACGTCGCCACGTTCACCCGCGGCACGTCGGCCGACGTCTACGTCGCGGCCTCCACGGGCACCGGGTTCTCCGGCACGAGCGTGAAGTGGCACGACAACTTCGCCTTCAACAACGAGATCCCGCTGACCGGTGACTTCAACGGCGACGGCAAGGCCGACGTCGCGACGTTCACCCGCGGTACCACCGCGGACGTGTTCGTGGCGCTGTCCACCGGCAGCGGTTTCGCCGGCACGTCGGTGAAGTGGCACGACAACTTCGCCTTCAACGACGAGGTCCCCGCCGTCGGTGACTTCAACGGCGACGGCAAGGACGACATCGTCACGTTCACCCGCGGCAGCGCGGCGGACGTCTTCGTGGCGCTGTCCACCGGCACCGGCTTCTCGGGCACGAGCGTGAAGTGGCACGACTGGTTCGCCGCGAACGGCGAGATCCCGGCCGTGGGCGACTTCAACGGCGACGGCAAGGACGACATCGCCACCTTCACCCGCAGTGACGCGGGCGACGTCTACGTCGCGACCTCCACCGGCTCCGGTTTCGCCGGCACCTCGGTGAAGTGGCACGACAAGTTCTCCTTCAACGGCGAGATCCCGCTCATCGGCGACTTCAACGGTGACGGCAAGGACGACGTCGTCACGTTCACCCGCGGCGCGGCCGGGGACGCGTTCGTCGCCCTGTCCGACGGCACCAAGTTCGTCGGCGACGGCGTCAAGTGGCACGACCACTTCGCCATCGGCACCGAGACGCCGGGTGTCGGTGACTTCAACGGGGACGGCAAGGACGACGTCGTCACGTTCACCCGCGGCACCGCCGCCGACGTCTACGTGGCGCTGTCCACCGGCTCCGGCTTCGCGGGCGACAGCGTGAAGTGGCACGACTGGTTCGCGATGGGCGCCGAGATCCCGGCACCCGCGCTCGTCTGACACCGAACTCCTTGGGGGAAAAGACATGTATCGCAGGAAACTCCTCGCGACCGCGCTGAGCGGGCTGGCGGCGCTGACCGTCACCACCGCCCTGCCGGCCCACGCCGACGACCCGACGGGCGACGTCTACGTGTCGCTGTCGGACGGCGGCAGGTTCGTCCAGGACAGCTGGAGGTGGCACGACTTCTTCGGCGTGGGCAACGAGATCCCGCTCACCGGTGACTTCAACGGTGACGGCAGGGACGACGTCGTCACGTTCACCAGAGGCGACCGCGGTGACGTCTACGTCGCGCTGTCCAACGGCAACGGCTTCGCCGGCACCAGCGTGAAGTGGCACGACAACTTCGGCTTCGGCACCGAGACGCCGCTCGTCGGCGACTTCAACGGTGACGGCAAGGACGACATCGCCACCTTCACCCAGGGCAACACCGGCGACGTGTTCGTCGCGCTGTCCACCGGCTCCGGTTTCTCCGGCACGTCGGTGAAGTGGCACGACTGGTTCTCCATCGGCAACGAGGTCCCGCTGGCCGGCGACTTCAACGGTGACGGCAAGGACGACATCGCGACGTTCACCCGCGGCGCGACCGGTGACGTGTACGTGGCGCTGTCCACCGGCAGCGGGTTCAGCGGCACGAGCCAGAAGTGGCACGAGCGGTTCGGCATCAACGGCGAGATCGTCGACTCCGGTGACTTCGACGGTGACGGCAAGGACGACATCGTCACGTTCACCCGCGGCGACGCGGCCGACGTCTACGTCTCGTTCTCCGACGGCACCAAGTTCGTGCAGGACAGCTGGAAGTGGCACGACAGCTTCGCCTTCGGCACCGAGATCCCGGAGGTCGGTGACTTCAACGGGGACGGCAGGGCGGACATCGCGACGTTCACCCGCGGCACCGCGGCGGACGTGTTCGTGGCGACCTCCACCGGCTCCGCCTTCGTCGGCACGAGCGCGAAGTGGCACGACCGGTTCGCGGTCGGCGCCGAGGTGCCGCGCATCGGCGACTTCAACGGCGACAAGAAGTCCGACATCGCGACGTTCCTGCTCGGTGGCGCCGGCGGGCTGCGGACCACGATCGCGGACATCGCCAAGGGCGAGATCGGCGTCGCCGAGCCGAACTGCAACAAGTACGGGCCGTGCAACGGCGGCGGCACCGCCTGGTGCGCCATGTTCGCGACCTGGGTCTGGGAACGGGCCGGCATCAAGGGCGTGCCGCGCGGCCAGTACGTCGCGACCTCGCTCGGCAGCTGGGGCCAGCAGCAGGGCACCTGGAAGCCGCGTCCGGCGGGCCAGGTCGGCAACCCGCAGGTGGGCGACTGGGTCGTCTACGGCGCGCCGGGCAGCGGCGTCGGCGGGCACGTCTCGGTCGTCGTGGCGGTCAACGGCAACGGCACCATCACCACGGTCGACGGCAACTCCGGCCCCGGCTCGCGGTACGTGCACCAGACGACGATCGACCCGCGCACCGCGACGGCGAACGCCAACCGGCCGGTCTCCGGCTACGTCAGCCCTCCCGGCGCCTGAAAGGCACACCGATGAACTCCCGTTCAACCGGGGGCTCCGCACTCGCCGCGATCATCCTCGCGGCGAGTGCGCTCGCCCTCCCCGCCGCACAGGCGGCACCGGCGCAGGACAACGGGCCGGTCGGCTGGGACACCTACCGCAGGCTGGACCAGCTCCCGCAACTGAACTCCACGCACACCAAGCAGTTCTCCAGCTTCGCCCGCGACGGCAGCAACGGCGACGGCTTCAGCGGCGCGTTCTCGTGCCTGCGCCAGGACAACGGCTGCGTGCTCGCCGAGCGCAGCGGCCCCGGCGAGGTCGCGTCGATCTGGTTCACCCAGGCCACCGGCGGCCGGGAGGGCGACGTGACCGGCACCGGCTGGATCCGCGTCGAGCTCGACGGCAGGACCGTTGTGCAGCGCTCCCTGCAGGAGCTGGTCGACGGCAAGGAAGGCGCGCCGTTCGCGTACCCGCTGGTCGCGAACGCCGACCAGAGCTCGGGCGGGGTCTACGTCAAGGTTCCCCTGCCGTACCGGGAGTCCATGAAGATCACGGTCCAGAACAACCCGAACTTCTACCACGTGGCGTACCGCGACTTCGCGTCCGCCGACGGCGTGACGACGTTCGACAAGGCCGACCGCGCGGAGGACGTGCTGGCCACGTTGCGCGCGTCCGGTACCCGTGACCCGAAGCCCGCCGCGCCGGGCGCGACGACCGCCACGAAGACCGTGACGGTACCGGCCGGGGGCCGTGCGACGCTCGCGCAGCTGGCCGGTCCCGGCAGCATCGACGCGCTGCGGCTGAAGCTGCCCGCGTACGACAACGCGCTGCGGCTGAGGATCACGTTCGACGGCCGGACCACAGTGGACAGTCCGGTGGGCGAGTTCTTCGGCAGCGGGCTGGGGCAGGCCGCCGTGCGCTCGCTCATGTTCGCGATGGACGGCCAGTGGCACACCAGCTGGTGGCCCATGCCGTACCGGTCCACCGCGCTGGTCGAGCTGGTCAACCCCGGACCGGCCGTGGCGGTGACCTCCGAGGTGACGTCGGCGCCCAAGGCTTGGACCGAGTCGTCCGGGCACTTCACCACCCAGTCGCGGGCGGGCCGCACGGTCGACGGCCAGGACTGGACGGTCGCCGACGCGGGCGGGCGCGGCAAGCTCGTCGGCGTCACGCAGACGATGCGCGGCCTCGACCCGGCCGGGCACCCGCGCGAGTACCTGGAGGGCGACGAGCGCGTGCACGTCGACTCCTCGCCGGCGCCGTCCTGGCACGGCACCGGCACGGAGGACTTCTACGAGGCGGGCTGGTACTTCCACCGCGGGCTGTTCAGCGCCCCGTTCAACGGCAACACCGCGCACCAGAAGGAGACCAACGGGTGCGTGCGGGAGTGCGACAGCGTCTACCGGCTGCTGCTGGCCGACGCGATCGGGTACTCCAGTGCGTTGAGGTTCGGCATCGAGCACGGCCCGGCCAACCTGTTCGTCGCCGACTACGCCTCGACCGCGTACCTCTACACGCGGCCCGAGCCGTCGGTCCGGCGCACGGACGTCGTCGACGCCGGTGACGCCGCAAGCCGTTCGGCCCACGGCTGGACCGAGTCGGGTGGCACGCAGGCGGTGCTGACCGCGCAGTTCGAGGGCGACGACAACGACGTCCCGGTGCGCGACGACGTCCGCACGAGCACGGGCGCGGTGTCGTTCCGGATCGCCGTCGCACCGGGCAACCGGGGCGTCGTGCTGCGCCGCACGAGCGACCAGGCGGCGCCGGCACGGGCGGAGGTGCTCGTGGACGGAACTGTTGCGGGCACCTGGAACCAGCCGTTGCGCAACGGCACCTCGCGCTGGCTGGAGGACTCGTTCACGTTGCCCGCCACGGACAAGGCGCAGGTCACCGTGACGCTGCGGCCGACAGGCCCGTGGACGGCGTCGGCGTACTCGGTGGACTCCGTCGTGGCCGCGGCCGCCGACACGACCGCACCGTCCGCGCCTCAGGTCTCGCTCGCCGGCACGCGGGCCCGTTCCCTGGGCCTCGCGTGGAAACCCGCGGGCGACGACGTCGGCGTGGACGCGTACCGGGTCTACGGCTCGCGGTCGGCGTCCGTGCCGATCACGCCGCAGACGTTGCTGGGCACCAGCCGCACCACCACGTTCCGGCACACCGCGCTCTCCGTCGGCCAGACCTGGTACTACCGGGTCGTCGCGGTCGACGCGGCGGGCAACGCGAGCACGCCGTCGGCCGTGGTGCCGGCGACCGTGAAGCAGGCTCCGGTGTCCGATGTGGACGGCGACGGCAAGGCGGACGTCGCGACGTTCACCCGTGGCGACGCCGCGGACGTGTTCGTGGCGAAGTCGGACGGCTCGAAGTTCGTGGGCACCTCGGCGAAGTGGCACGACAACTTCGCGGTAGGCGCGGAGATCCCGCTGACCGGCGACTTCGACGGCGACGGCAGGGCCGATGTCGTGACGTTCACCCGCGGCCAGAACCCGAGGGTGTACGTGTCGCTGTCCGACGGCACGCGGTTCGTGCAGGACGCCTGGCAGTGGCACGGTTTCTTCGCGGCCGACGACGAGATCCCGCTCGTCGGCGACTTCAACGGCGACGGCCGCGACGACATCGTCACGTTCACCCGAGGCGACCGCGGCGACGTGTTCGTGGCGCTGTCGACGGGTTCGTCGTTCGCCGGCACCTCCGAGAAGTGGCACGACCACTTCGCCGTCGGCACGGAGACCCCGGTGGTCGGGGACGTCAACGGCGACGGGCGCGACGACATCGTCACGTTCACCGGCGGCGCGGCGTACGCGGCGACCTCCACCGGCACGTCGTTCGCCGGCGACGGCATCCGCTGGCACGCCAACCTCCCCGGCCGCCCCGCGCTGGGCGACGTGGACGGGGACGGCCGGGCCGACGCGGTGCTGTTCGCCGGCGGCAAGGTGACCGTGGCGCGGTCGACCGGGACGGCGTTCGGCCAGGCCGCGGTGTGGCACGAGCACTTCGCGGTGGGCGACGAGGTGCCCGGCGTCGCGGACTTCACCGGTGACGGCAGGGCGGACGTCGTCACGTTCACCCGCGGCACCTCGGCGGACGTCTACGTGGCCACCTCCACCGGCTCCGGCTTCGCGGGCGACGGCGTGAAGTGGCACGACCAGTTCGCGTTCGGAGCGGAACTGCCTCGCCCGTCGGTCTGACGGGCCCGCGCGACGGGAGGGTTCCCTCGTACCCCAGCCGAGGAACCCTCCCGTCCTGGCGTCAGTGGCGCGCGACGGCGACGCAGTCGACCGCGGCACCCGTGTTGAAGATCCACGGGCTGGTCGTCAGCCGGCTTCGCGCAGGTCGAACCGTTCGGCGGCCCACTCGGCCAGCCGCGGCCGCAGCGCGAGGTACACGTCGGGGTCGAGCCCCATGCCGGTGTGCGTGCTGTGCACCTCCACGCACTCGGCGTACGGGTCGAGGCTCAGCCGCCACGGCACGATGCCGTCGGACTTGGAGTACACCGACAGCGCGGGCACCTCCAGCGGTGCGGTGGCCGCCGCGACGTTGTCCTCGAAGCAGGCGCCCGACAGGCAGTCGCCGTCCATCAGGCCGGGCACGCCGATCGAGGACAGCCGCGTCAGCGCCCTGGCGGCGAGCAGCACGTGCGGGTGGGCGCCCAGCGGGTCGAGCACGGGGCTGCCCAGCATCACCAGCCCGCGCACGAGGTCGGGACGGCGTGCGGCGGCCAGGCGCGCGAGCCCGCCGCCCCGGCTCTGACCCAGCAGCACCACGGGCCCACCGGTGGCCTCGACGTGCTCCTCCAGCCGCTGTTCGACGCGGTCCACCAGTTCGGAGGTGCACCCGACGTTGAACCCGACGCCCGCACCGGTCGGCTCGTAACCGCGGTCGCGCAACCAGGTGGTGGCGAAGCTGAGGCTGACGTCGCTCGCCCCGAAACCGGGCACCAGCACCACCCCCAGCCCCGCGCCTTCCTGGGGGTTCGCGTCGCGCCACACGCGGTGGCGCAGCAGGCGGGGGATCGTCAGGGCCGCCACGGCGACGTGCTCGCGTGCCAATGACCGAAGCTGTCCAACAGCACTCATCGTCGCCTCCTGGTCGTTCCAAGTGCACAGGAGGTAGCCCGACAGTCCTTCGGCAAACACGGAACAGTGTCACGTTTGGCGACGTGACGGACGAAGTAGCGGACGTTCCTTGTCCGCTACTTCGGACATCGTGGTGCTCGTCGCCGGAAACACCCGGCGCCACCGCTGCAGAGGACCGATGATCGCCGGCCCTGCCGTCCCCGAGGAATCCGCTTGTACACACGTCCCCTTGGCCGCACCGGCATCCAGGTCAGCGTCTACACGCTGGGCACGATGATGTTCGGCCCGTACGGCAATCCCGACCGCGACGAGTGCGTGCGCATCGTTCACAGTGCACTCGACCAGGGCATCAACACGATCGACACCGCCGACGTCTACGGCGGCGACGGAGAGACCGAACGGATCCTCGGCGAGGCTCTGCGGGGGCGTCGCGACGACGTCGTGCTCGCCACCAAGTTCAACGGCCCGATGGGTCCGGATCCCAACCGGCGCGGCAGTTCGCGGCGCTGGATCGTCTCGGCCGTCGAGGGCTCCCTGCGGCGCCTCGGTGTGGACCACATCGACCTCTACCAGGTGCACCACCCCGAGCCCGGCACCGATGTCGAGGAGACGCTGGGGGCGTTGACCGATCTGCTGCGGGCGGGCAAGGTCCGCGCGATCGGCCACTCCAACCTGCCGCCGTCGGACATCGTCGAAGCCCAGTGGGTCTCGGAACGGCGGGGGCTCGCCCGGTTCCGCAGCGAGCAACCGCACTACTCGATCCTCAACAGGGGAGTGGAGCGCGAGATCCTTCCTGTCTGCCAGCGCCACGGGCTCGGCGTCCTGGTGTGGAGCCCGCTGTCGATGGGGCTGCTGTCCGGCAGACTTCGCCGCGGTGGCACCGAAACCCCGTCCGCCGGGCGTCTGCACTGGGCCCGCCGGCACATGACCGACGAACGCAAGCTCGACGCCGTCGAAGAACTCGCCGCGGTGGCGGGGGACGCCGGGATGTCGTTGCCCCACCTCGCGCTGGGGTTCGTCACCGCTCACCCGGCCGTCACCTCGGCGATCATCGGCCCCCGCACGCCGCAGCAGCTCGACGACCTGCTCGCGGGAGCCGGCACTGTTCTCGGCGACGACGTGCTGGACCGCATCGACGAGATCGTCGCGCCCGGTACCGATGTCGGTCCGATCGACGTGGCGTACGTGCCGCCACAACTCGAACAGCCGGCACTGCGCCGCCGCTGACGTCCTGAGAGGCCACCCGCCGGCCGACCCGGCCGGCGGCGGCGACCAGCTGCTCCAGCCCTCGTTGGCCGTCGCGCATCCGTGTTGCTGTCCGTCACCGTTCGGCTACCTCGCGCTCAACCTCAGTGGGCCGCCTGTGCTTTAGTGGCGTCGACGTGGCGACGTTTCTCGAGGCCTTCAAGCGTGGCGCGCGGCCGTCTCGTCGAGGGGATGATCGACCGTGCCGCGGGGTGAACGTGAACTGGTCCGTGACGGCTCGCCGCTCGTGGACTTCGCCGCCGACCTGAGACTGCTGCGCACGAAGGCGGGCACCCCGTCCTACCGCGCCATGGGCGGCACCGCGCACTACTCGTCGACAACGCTGTCGGAGGCCGCGAGCGGGCGGAAGCTGCCCAGCTTGGCCGTGGTGCTGGCGTACGTGCGGGCCTGCGAGGGCGACGCCGCCGAGTGGGAACGGCGCTGGCACGCGCTCGCGGCCGAGCTCAACGAGGGGCGCGCGCCGATGACTGCCGAGGACGTCAGCGGCGCGCCCTACGTGGGACTGCGCGCGTTCGGGCCGGACGACGCGCACCTGTTCTTCGGGCGCGAGCGGCTGGTGGCCGAGATCGTCGGCAAGCCGCAACGGCTGGTGCTGCTGTTCGGCGCCTCCGGGTCGGGCAAGTCGTCGGTGCTGCGGGCGGGCGTGCTCCCCTCGGTCACCGCGCAGGGGAAGACGGCGCTGCTGTTCACCCCGGGGACGCATCCGGTCGAACGGTGCTCGGTCCTGCTCGCGGCCAAGCTCGGCGTGACCGCGGCGGCGGTGATGGACGGGTGGCGCGACGACCGGGCGTTGCACCGGCTCGTCGCGCAGGTGTCGGCCGGCGAGGAGGTGGTGATCGTCGTCGACCAGTTCGAGGAGGTCTTCACGCTCTGCGACGACGAGGACGAGCGGGCCCGGTTCATCGCCGCGCTCGCTGTCGCGGCGAACGCGCCGGGCAGCCGGTGCCGCGTCCTGCTCGGCGTGCGGTCGGACTTCTTCGCGCACTGCTCCGCCCACCCGGCGCTGGCCGACGCCCTGCCGGACGGCCAGGTCCTCGCCGGGCCGATGACCGCCGAAGAACTGCGCCAGGCCATCGTGGCGCCCGCCAGGCAGCTGCAGCTCACCGTGGAGAACCCGCTGGTGGCGGACCTGATCACGCAGGCGCACGGCAGGCCGGGGGTGCTGCCGCTGCTGTCGCACGTGCTGCTGGAGGTGTGGGCGCGCCGCAGCGGTTCCCGGCTTTCGGTCACCGGGTTCCAGCAGGCGGGCGGGCTCGACGGCGCGTTGAGCCGCACCGCGGAGACCGTGTTCGCGGGCCTGGACGAGGCACAGCGGACGCTGGCCAGGACGTTGTTCGGAAGACTGGTCGCGCTGGGGGAGGGCACGGAGGACACGAAAAGACGGCTGACCGTCGGCGAGCTCGGCGACGCTCCCGGCCTGGCGGAGGTGCTCGAGGCCTTCACCGCCGCGCGCCTGCTGGCCAGGGACGGCGACGGGGTCGAGATCACGCACGAGGCGTTGATCCGGGCGTGGCCGCGGCTGCACGGCTGGTTGCACGAGGACCGCGAGAGCCTGCGCCTGCACCGCAGGCTCACCACCGCCGCCGACGCCTGGGAGTCGGAGAGCAAGGACAGCGGCGCTCTGTTCCGGGGCATGCGGCTCGCGATGACGCTCGAGTGGGCGGCGGGGCACGACGCCGCGCTGGCACCGCGCGAACGCGACTTCCTCACCGCCAGCCGGTCCGCCGAAATCGCCGGCAGCCGCCGGCTCCGCAGGCTCGTCGTGCTGCTCAGCGTGGTGTCCCTGCTCGCCGTCACCGCGACGTTCGTCGCCGCGTACGCCCAGCGCAGGGCCGCTGAGCAGCGCAACACCGCCCGCGCCCAGGTCGTCGCGGAGGAGGCCGCCGACCTCTACCCCGCCAACCCGCAGCTGGCCGTGCAGCTGGCCCTGGCCGCGTACCGGCTGGCGCCGTCGGCTCACACCAGCGACGGCCTGCTCAGCACGCTCCCGCTCGCGGTGGTCCGGCAGGACGCCGAGGTCCTGTCCCTCGCGCTCAGCCCGGACGGCCGCACGATGGCGACGGGCAGCGAGGACCGGACCGCGCGGCTGTGGGACGTCACCGACCCGCGCCGGCCGGTGGAGATCGCCGTCCTGACCGGCCACACCGAGGAGATCTACGGGGTGGCGTTCAGCCCGGACGGCCGCACCCTGGCGACGTCGGGGTTCGACCGCAGCGTGCGGCTCTGGAACATCACCGACCCGCGCAACCCGGTGCGGGCCGCCGTCCTGACCGGCCACACCGAGAACGTCCACGCCGTCGAGTTCAGCCCGGACGGCCGCACGCTGGTGTCCGCCGGCTGGGACCGCACGGTGCGGCTGTGGGACGTCTCTAACCCGAACCAGCCCACCGAGGCGGCCGTGCTCGACGGGTTCGCCGACGTCCTCTACGACGCCGGGTTCAGCCCGGACGGCGCCACCCTGGCCGCGGTCGGCGACGGGCAGGGCATCCGGCTGTTCGACGTCGCCGATCCCCGCCGGCCGACGGCGCTCGCCACCGCCGAGGGCCACGACGGCGGGGTGTACGAGCTGGCGTTCAGCCCCGACGGCGCCACCCTGGCCACGGTCGGCGACGACCGCGCCACCCGCCTGTGGGACGTCTCGAACCCCCGCGAGCCGGCACCGGTCGCCACCCTCAACGGCCACGAGGACAGCGTCTACTCGGTGGCCTTCAGCCCGGACGGCAACACTCTGGCCACCGCGGGAGACGACCGCACCGCGCGCCTGTGGAACGTGACCGATCCCCGCCACGTGACCGGTCCGGACACCCTCTCCGGCCACTGGGACGCGGTGGAGGTCGTGGTCTTCAGCCCCGACGGCCGCACTCTGATCAGCGGAGGCTGGGACAGGTCGGTCCGCCTGCTGGGCACCGACGTCGCGGAGACCGTCGCGCACGCCTGCGACCACGTCACGACCGCGATCACCGAGGCCGAGTGGGAGCGCTACTTCCCCGGCCTGTCCTACGAGCGACCCTGCCCGGCCTGACCCGTTGTCAGCTCGTTGATGTCAGGCGGCAGCACTTCCGGCGCCGGACAACGAGAACGGCGTACACCTGGTGCGCCAGATGCCGTTCAACGAAGGAGAACAACGGTGGTGCTCGAGAATCCCATCCGCCACGCCACGCGATCGGGCGCGATGGTGGCCGTCGCGGCGATCGTGGCCTCGATGTTCGCCGCCCCGGCCGCGCACGCGGCCGACCCCAGCACCAAGTTCAGGCTCGACTACGGAGCCAGCTACGCCGTGGGCACCCTGCGCTGGCACGCGCGTTCCGTGGACGTCGACTTCTCGATCAAGGCCGGCTACTGCCGCGAGCTGCGGCCGTTCGCCTTCGACAACAGCGGCCGCGAGCATCGGCCGCCGTGGTGGCCGGGCGCGTGCAACAAGGTCTACAGCGACACCGTGAACGTGCCGGTCGACGTCGTCGGCGGCGCCTTTCGCGTCCGGCTCGACCTCACCGACGAGAAGGGCAAGCTGCTGGTCAGCAGGCCGTGCGTGAAGACCGCCGACTGCGTCGACTGACCTTCCTCGTCGCCGTCTCGGCTCGATCGAGCTCCGCGATCACGGCGCGGAGGCGACGCAGGCCGGCGGCTCGGCCGGCGCGGCGGTGCCGTTGCGCCGGCCGGCGACGAGGCGTCACGCGTCCTGCGAAGGCACCCTCAGCTCGCTCCGCACGCCGTGCTCGGACAGGAAGCCCAGCCAGCGTGCGGCGGATCCGGCCGTCGCGCGGTTCAGGCCCGGTTGCGTGCGGCCCGCCAGGACGTCGGCCACACCGCACGCCAGCGTCACCGACACCGTCCGCGCCATCGCCGTCTCCTCCCGGTCTCCCACCAGGTCGAGCACGTACTCGCCCGACCAGCGCCGTCCGTCCCCGGTCTCCAGGGCCAGGGTCACGGCGAGCACGACCCGGTCGAGGTCGTCGTCACCCATGGGGTACTTCTCGGCCAGCTCGCCCGCCAGTGCGGAGACGGCGTCGTCGTCGCCGTCCCGCACCACGGCGAACACCTCCGACCAGGCCTCGCGCCAGCCCGCCAGCCGCAGGGTGCCCCGGACGAACGACTCCAGCCGCCACGCCGGGGGCACCTGGTACTGCTCGATGAACGGCACGCTGTCGCGGTTGGGGTACACCTCGAACGCCTCGCCGCCGACGACCTGCGTCCTGGTCGCCTCCCACGGCCGCTCGGCGACGTGCTCGCCGCCGTCCTCCACGTACCGGGCGGGTGTGCGCAGCGCGGTGAGCACGCTGCGCGGCGCCCAGCTGAAGCGGTAGCGGAACTCGTTCGGCTCGGCCGGCAGGCCACCGCAGTAGGACGTGAACACCGCCGACGCCGGGGTGTCCGCGCCGATCTCCTCCTTCGCACGCTCCACGAGCAGGTGCGCGTACAGGTGGTCGATGCCGGGGTCGAGACCCGCCTCGGCCAGCACGACCACACCGCGGTCCGCGGCGTCCTGCCCGAGCGTGACGAGCTCGTCGGAGGCGTAGCTGGAGCACGCGAAGTGCGCGCCCCGCTCCAGGCACAGCCGCACCAGCACCGGGTGTTCGGGGGCGGGCAGCATCGACACGACCACGTCGCCCGCGCGCAGTTCGGCGGCCAGCGCGTCGTGGCCGAACCGCCGCACGCCCGCCTTCCCGGTCAGGCCGAGCCGGGCCAGGCACCGCTCGGCCTTCTCCTCGGTGCGCGCCCAGAGCAGCACGTCGTGCGACTCCGCGAGCACGTTCAGGCCGCTGCCGGTGGACAGGCCGGTGCCGATCCAGTGCACCCGGCCGGTGGGCGGGACGAGGTCCGTCATCGGGACGTCTCCTTCATCGAGGTGACGGTGTCGTGGAACAGCCGTTCGGCACGGTGCCAGGGCGAGGTCGCCTGCGGCAGGTCTCGCAGCAGCGGCAGCAGGTCCGCGGAGAACGCGTCGGTGGCCTCCAGCGGCACCAGCGACGGGAGGTTGTCGATCGCGATGAGGTCCAACGGCGGTGCGTCGCGCAGCGCCCGTGCGGGCTGCTCCCAGCTCGTCGTGGTGTCGTAGATCGGCAGGACGTTGAACGGCGAGCCGACGTCGCACGTCACGTCGCACACGGTCCGCAGCGCGCGCTCTGGAGCGTCCAGGTCCTCGGGCCGCAGGAACGGCGGCACGGGGGAGGACGTGAGGACGGCGTTGACCATGACCTCGTGCCGCAGCAGCGCGGGCCGGTCCAGGTCACGCGTCTCGGCGAGGTCCCAGAGCGTCGGGTCGAGGCCCGCGGCCGTCAACGCCCGTTCGGCGCCGCGGCCACACCGCCCCAGCGCGCCGACCACCACAGCGCTCATCGGGTCGCCGCCCGCCAGCAACGCGTCCAGATCGGGCACGGACGTCGGCTGCAGCGGCGCCGCGAGCACACCGCGGTGGTGCAGCACCGCCAGCGCCGCCCCCACGTACCCCGCCCAGTAACCGAACGCCGCGAGCCGCCGGCCGGAGTCGTCGGTCAGGTACTCCAGGTCGAGCAGCACGCCGCCGCCCGCGTCGAACCGCCGCAGCAGCCGCTCCGCGCCTTCCTGCTGCTTGTAGGCGTGCCCGAAGAAGATGTGCCGGTGCCGCAACTCGGGTGGGTCCTCCGGCAGCTCCTTCAACCCGATCACCACGGTGTCCTGCGGCGCGTCGACCCAGCTGCCCGCCTCGGCCACGGAGCAGCCCGCGGCGGCGTAGTCCTCGATCGGGTGCACGCGTTGCGCGGACTCCTCGATGGTCACGACGAAGCCTTCGCGCACGAGCGAGGCGGCGTCGGCGGGCGTGATCGGCGCACGGCGTTCGGTCGCCCGCACCTCGCTGCGCATCCACAGTTCAACCGTCATGTCTCGGAAAGGTAGCCGTAGTTCCCGATCACTCGCCGGGCAGCGCTTTCCACGGCGAGCAGGTGGCCGAACGTCGCTTTCACGACAGCGGGCCTCGACCGGCCCCGTTCGGCGGAGCGCACCGCGAAGTGCAGCGCCATCGGGAGGTCGCGCCACGCGGCGCAGGCGGTCCGGAACGTCTCCGCGTCCTGGTCGGAGGGGTGCCTGGTGTGCAGCAGCCGCGCATAGCGGAACGTGTGGTGCTGGGAGGCGGCCCACACGTCGTCCAGGAACCTCGCGCGGCCGGGGTGCTCGCCCAGCGCGCCCCAGAACTCGCCGAGCGCCCCGATGGCGTCCGCGCCGGTCCGCCAGCCGTCCGGTAGGCCGGGGGAGCGGTGCCCGGTGGGATCGAGCACGAACCACCGGTAGCGGTCGGCGGGCGGTGGTGGCACGGGCACGCCGAACAGGTGCTCGTCGCGCAACCGGTGTTCCGGCCGTGACCCGGCAGGCGTCATCGCGGAGACCAGCGCGGCGTCGTCCAGCCGTCCCTCGAACGGTTCCTGCCGACCTTCCGGGAGCAGGGCGGCGAAGTCGTCCACCACGTGCCACCCGCGGTGGTCGCGGCCGTCGACCAGCAGCAGGTGCGGTGCGCTGTCCTCGGGACGGGCGACCGACCACGGCAGCGCCGCGCTGGAGGCCGCGACGACGACCTGGCCGTGCCGCTCCAGCTCCTCGCAGACAGCGGCCAACGCGGCTTCGCCGGTCGCCGCCGACGCGTGCGCCAGCGTCCCGTCCGGTGGCATCTCGTGCAGCGGTGCGGCGTGGTGCGACATCGCGAGCGAGTCCTCGTCCACCCGCACGGCAAGGTGCACCGATCCGGCGATGGCGTCGAGCGCGTCCGGGGCGTCGCGCAGCAGGTAGCGGGCGAGGTTCGCGGTGTAGCAGCTCAACGCCCGCGTGCCAGCCTCCTCCGAGGTGGCGGGCGCGCTCATCCGGCCCTCTGACCCGTGCAGGTGGGCGTCACCACGTCCACCAGGTCGGCCACGGTGTGGAAGCTGCGGCCCGCGAACAGGTCGTCCGGCAGCGTCACGCCCAGCTCGTCCTCCAGCCGGATCAACATGGACAGGAAGCCGACCGAGGTCACCCGCAGCACCTCGCCGTTCAACGGCTCGGCGTCGCCCACCGTGGCCGGGTCGATCGTGAGCCGTGACTCGGCCACCACCATCTTCTTCACCGCCGCGTTGACCTCGTCGCGCGCGTCCGTCATCGGTCCTCCCCCTGCGGGTCGTGGCGGAACCGGACGGTCCCGCCTCCGTCGACCACCCAGCTCCTGGTGAGCAGGGCGGACAGGCCGACCGGGCCGCGCACGTGCAGCCGGCCGGTGCTGATCGCGATCTCCGGACCCGTGCCCATCGTGGGTCCGTCGTGCAGCCGCAACGAGCCGTTGACCACGACAGCGGCCGCGTCGACGCGTGCGGTGAAGTGCTCGGCCACCTCCGCCGAGCGCGCCACGACCCCTTCCGTGTGCCCGGTGCCGAACCGCCGCACGTGCCGCACGGCTTCGTCCACACCGGACACGACCCGCACGCCGAGCGTGGTGTCGAGGAACTCGCGGCCGTCGTCGTTGTCCGCCAGCGCCCGCACTTCCAGCACCTCGGTGAGCTTCTCGGGGAGCCGTTCCGACACCTCGGCGGGTGTGCACAGGACGAGCTCGCGCACGTCCGGTTCGTGCAGCCGGTCGCTCAACGCGGCGAAGAAGCCGTCGGCCAGGCCCTCGTCCAGCAGCAGCATCTCCAGGGCGGTGCAGCCGGCCGGGTCGGGCAGCTTGCTGTCGAGGACCAGGCGGACGGCCTCGTCCGGGTCGGCCGACTCGTGCGCGTACAGGTGGTTGACGCCCGCCCCGCCCGCGATCACCGGGATCCGGGAGGCGGTGCGGCAGTAGGACACGAGCCCCGCGCCGCCGCGGGGCAGCAGGACGTCGATCGCGTCGTCCCGCCTCATCAGCTCGCGCAGACCGGCCCGGTCGGTGTCCAGCAGCACCTGCGCCAGGTGCTCCGGCAGCCCGGACTCCCGCAACGCCCACGCGATGATCCCGGCCAGCACGGCGTTGCAGCCGCGGCATTCGCTGCCTCCGCGCAGGAGCACGGCGTTGCCCGTGCACACCGCGAGCACGGCGCTGTCCAGCGTCACCATCGGGCGTGACTCGTAGACCATCAGCAGCACGCCCAGCGGCCTGGCCACCGAGCGGGCCCTGCTGCGCCCGGCGCCCCGCACCTCTGGCCCCGGAGCGGTCACCGCCGGCAGGTCCTCCCCGACGCGCCGGGTCAGTTCGACGAGGGCGTCGCGGTGCGCCGTGGTCAGTCCCATCCGCTCCACCATGGACGGTGACAGGCCCGCGTCACGGGCGGAGCGCACGTCCGCCCCGTTGGCCGCCAGCACCTCGTCCCAGCACTCCACGAGTCGTCTTCGCACCGCGTCCGCGAAGAACGCGTACGCCGGGTCGCCCACCGGCGGAGCCGTGCCGCGGGCTCGACGCGCGTTCGACACAATGGTTTCGATCATGACACCGTCCGGTTCCGCGATTAAATGTCGACGGTCCTCACGGAAGCAGAACTGCGATCCTTTCACAACTCGATCGCCGAAAATGGCCGGAAGTCGAACGTCCGAACAGGACGAAGAAAAGTGTGACCCCTCTGGATCAATTCTCGGGCCGTGCTCGTTCGTCTGGTCCTCGCCCGATTGCGCCAGCCGGTCGGCGCGTTGGTCCGACTGGTGGCGTTTGAGCCGCTGAAGCGTGTCGCCGCTGGTCTCGCACTCGAAAGTAAACCTGTTCCACCAAAATTGCCGCACTTGCGTGCCCTCTGGCGCGGCAGTACGAATGACCTGTCTGCGGTAATCGGGGAGGCCTGGGCGGGCGCCGTCAAACAGCGAGCGGTCCTCACATCCGGTCTGGGGAAACCTGTGGTTTGGGTCGTTTTGGCCGCGTGTACACGTATTCGTGCACGCCGCTCGAACGCGTTCGTTTGAAACGGTTTGTTATTCGTTCTAGGGGAGAATTGCGTGGTCGCATTTGTCCAATCGCTCGCGTTCGCACCCTGCGCGGCTTTGTTGAACCGGGTCGACTCACCCTTCCTGGACTGCGTCTCCGACGACCTCGCGCTGCTGCTGGCGCAGGCGGGGGCCGACGACGTCCGGACACCGTTCGCGTCGCGCTGGAAGTTCTGCCTGATCGAGGACTCCGCCGGGCCTCCCCGGCTGAACCTGCCGTCCCGCGACCAGGACCCGTGGCTCGCCACCCGGACCGGTTTCCTGCCCCGCTGGCGCGACGTCGGCGGCGACGTCGCGGCGGCCGTCCAGGCCTGGCACACCGAACTGCGCGCGGGCAGGGCCGTGCTGGTCGTCGGCGACGCCTTCCACATGCCGTGGCTGCCGTACCACCGCAACGAACACATGGCGCACGGCTTCGTCGTGGAGGGCATGGACTCTCTCGGTGAACCGGTGCTGCACGTCGTGGACCCCTACGACAACGCCACCGCCTACGGACGCGCCGCACCCGTGACGACCAAGATCGGCCTGGCGGACGTGGCGCTCGCCCTCGGCGGCGGTTCGTGGGCCGTGCTCGACCGGGTCGGCGAGCCCACACCCGTGGACGTGCCGCACCAGGTCCGCACCAACGCGGAGGGGATCCTCGCCGCGCACCGCGACGGCTCGTTCGCCCGGCTGTCCGACGGCCACGCCGACCTCGACCGGGAGGCGGTGGACAACCTGGCCCTGCAGGTCTGGCTGCTCGTGCGGGACAGGTCGTTGCACCGCCTGTGGCTGGTCGACGTGCGCGCCGAGCTGCGGCGCATCGGCCTGGAGGACCTGCCCGCCCGCTTCGAGGCCGAGCTGGTCCCCGCGTGGCGCAAGGCGTCCGAGATGGCCTACGTGGCCACCCGCCGCGTCCACGCGGGCAGGGCGGCGCCGCGCTCGGTGCTCGACGCCGTCCGGACAGCGGCCGAGCACGAGACCGCGGTCGCCCGCTGGGTCGTGGAGACGACGGGGAGCGCGGCATGACCACCGTGCTCGACCGCGTCCTGGACGCCGCCCGGCGGACACCGGACGCCACCGCCCTCGTCGACGCCACCGGCGCGACGACCTCCTACCGCTCGCTGGTCCACGCCGTCGACGGTCTGGCGTCGGCGCTGTCGCAGCGGGTCGCGCCCGGTGGCCGGGTCGCCGTGGTCAGCACCAAGCAGCCGGGCACGGTGGTCGCGATGCTCGCCGTGCTGCGGGCCGGGTGCGCTTACGTGCCGGTGGACCCCTCGGCTCCGGTGGAGCGGCGGCGGTTCGTGGTGGCGGACTCCGGGTGTGCCGTCGCGATCGGGGGCGACGACCTGGGTGTGCCCGTGGTGCCGGTCGACGGCGCGGGCGGCCCGGTCGCCTTCGAGCCAGGCTCCCCGGCCTCCGACTCGCCGGCCTCCGACTCCCCAGCCTCCGACTCTCCGGCCTCCGACGTCCCCGCCACCGGCTTCCCGGCCTTCGACTCCTCGGTCTCCGACGTCCCGGCCACTGGCTCCCCGGCCTCCGACTCCCCGGCCTCCAGCGTCCCCACCACCGGCTTCCCGGCGCTCCACCCCGACGACGAGGCCTACGTCCTCTACACCTCCGGCTCCACCGGCACCCCCAAGGGCGTCGTGATCACCCACCGCAACGCCGCCGCGTTCGTCGACTGGGCGGCCACCGCGTTCCCGCTGGCACCGGGCGACCGGGTGGCGGTGCACGCGCCGCTGCACTTCGACCTGCCCGTCTACGACGTCTACGTCGGCCTGGGCGCGGGCGCCGAGCTGCATCCCGTGCCGGAGCGGCACGCGCTGTTCCCCCAAGCGCTGCAACGGTTTCTTGCCGAGCGGGCGATCACCCACCTGTACGCGGTGCCGTCGGCGCTGACCGCGTTGCTGCGGCGTTCGACGCTGCGCACCGACGGCCTGCCCGCGTTGCGGCGCCTGCTGTACGCGGGGGAGGAGTTCCGCGCCGCCGCGCTCGCCGAGCTGATGCGCGCGCTCCCGCACACGGCCGTCGCCAACCTCTACGGCCCGATCGAGACCAACGTCATCACCAGCCACGTGCTGGACGGCCCGCCCGACCCGGACAGCCGCGTGCCCGTCGGCCGGCCTGTCGGCGGCGCCCTCATCGGACTGCTCGGCCAGGACGGCACGGCGTCGTTCGACGGCGTGGCCGAAGGCGAACTGGTGGTGGCGGGCGACTGCGTGACCCCCGGCTACCTCGGGCGGCCGGACCTCACGGCCGGTGCGACCGTCGAGTTGCCCACGCCCGGCGGACGGCGGCGCTGCTACCGCACCGGCGACATCGCGCGGCGCGACGCCGACGGCCTGCTGCACCTGCTGGGCCGCCGCGACGGACTGGTCAAGACGCGGGGTTACCGGGTCGAGCTGGGGGACGTGGAGGCCGCCGCCGGCACCCACCCGGACGTGGCCGAGGTGGTGGTCGTCGCCGTTCCCGACCCCGAGCTGACCCACCGGCTGCACGCGCTGGTCGTGCCCCGGCCGGACCGCGACGCCCTCACCGGCGCGGACGTCCTCGCGCACTGCCGGGCCAGGCTGCCCGGCTACATGGTGCCCGGCGCCGTGCACCTCGTGCCGGACCTGCCCCGCACCAGCACCGGCAAGGTCGCCCGCGCCGACCTGCCCGCCCTCGTCACCACCATCGGGAAGGAAGTCTGATGCGGCCTCCGAGACACGAACTGGCCGACCTGGCCGCGCACGCGGTGGCCGAGGTGCTCGGCACACCGCCGGGCGCCCCGCGGTCGGCGCGCTCGTTGTTCGACCTGCCTGGGTTCGACTCGATCGCGGTCGTGACCGTGCTGGAGCGCCTGGAGACCGACCTGGGCGTGGAGGTGCCCGCGGACCTCATCGTCCCCGAGGCGTTCGACTCGCTCGACTCGCTCACCGACCTGCTCGCGACCACCGTCGCCGGCGCGACTCCGGAGGCGGTCCGATGACGGCGTTCCTGCTGCACCACCTGCTCGACCGGCGGGCGGAGCTGACCCCCGACGCGCCCGCCGTGCGCCGCGGTGAGCAGACCTGGACCTACCGGGCCCTGCGCTCCCGGTCCGTGGCCTACGCGGAGTGGTTGCGCGGCAAGGGTGTCGTGCGCGGTGACCGCGTGCTGCTCCTCGCGCCGCACGCGATCGAGACGACCGCGCTCGTGCACGCGTGCTCCCGCCTCGGCGCGCTGCACGTGGTGCTCAGCGACCGCATCCGCCCGTACCACCTCGACCACATCCTCGGTGACAGCGAGCCGAGGCTCGTCCTGGCCACCGACGAGGCCGCCGGGCGCCTCACCGCCGACGTACCCGTGCACCGGCTGGCGGAGTTGCCCGCCACGCCGTCCGGGTCACCGCCCGCCGACGCGTGCGCGGGCACCGACCCGGTGGCGCTGATCTACACGTCCGGCAGCACGTCCATGCCCAAGGCGGTCATCTCGACCCACGCCCAGGTGCTGTTCGCCGTGTCCGCCATCCAGTCGCGCCTCGGCTACCGCGCCGACGACGTCGTGTTCTGCCCCCTGCCCCTGTCGTTCGACTACGGCCAGTACCAGATGTTCCTGTCCTGCTGGTCGGGAGCGTGCCTGGTGGTCGGCGACGACGGGGACGCCGGCCCCACGCTGCTGAAGCGGCTGGTGGAGCACGAGACCACCGTGTTCCCGCTCGTCCCGAGCCTCGCCTCCACCCTGGGCCGTCTCGTGGGCCGCGCCGGCCGCCCGCCCGAGCGGCTGCGGATGGTCACCAACACCGGCGCCGCACTGCCGGTCACGGCTTCCGTGCGGCTGCGGGAGGCCGTGCCGGGACTCGACGTCGTGGCGATGTTCGGGCTGACCGAGTGCAAGCGCGTGTCCATCGCCGAGCCGAACGCCGACCTGACCAGGCCCGGCTCGTGCGGCCTGCCGCTGCCGGGCACCGAGGCCTACGCCGCCGACGAGGACGGCCGCCGCCTGCCCGCGGGCGAGATCGGCGAACTGGTCGTGCGCGGCCCCAACGTGATGGCCGGCTACTGGCGCGCACCGGACCTCACCGCGCGCAGGTTCCGCCGCGACGCGTTCGGCCAGCCGGTGCTGCACACCGGCGACCGCTGCCGCTTCGACGAGGACGGCCACCTCTACTTCATCGGCCGCGACGACGACATCTACAAGCAGCGCGGCATCCGGGTGAGCTGCCTGGAGATCGAGGCGGCGGCACTGGACGTGCCGGGCGTGGAGCTGGCCGCTCTGCTGCCGCCGGACGACTCCTCGGGGGCACGGCTGGCGGTCGCGGGCGACCTCGTTGTGCGGTACCTGGTGGAACAGCTGGAAGACCGGCTGGAGGAGCAGAAGCTGCCGAGCCAGGTGGTGGTGCTCGACGCCCTGCCGCTCAGCGTCAACGGCAAGGTGGACAAGAAGGGGCTGGCGGAGCTGCTGGCGCGCGAGGGCGGTGCGCGATGACCGCGGTGGACAACGGCAGCGCGACACGGGCCACACCTGCCGCCGGTGCCACGACAGGCGCCGACCCGCACACCACGAACCTCGCGCGGCAGGTCGCCGACCTGGCCGGCACCCCCGCCTACGTCTACGACCTCGACGCCGTCGAAGCCGCGCACGCCGACCTGCGCCGCGCCCTCCCGGACCCGTCGATCCTCTACTACTCCCTCAAGGCCAACCCCCACCCGGCGGTCGTCGGAGCACTCGCCCGCCTCGGGTGCAGGGCCGAGGTCAGCTCGGACGGCGAGGTGGACGCGGCGCTGGCCGCGGGCGTGCCCCCGGAACAGGTCCTGCTCACCGGGCCGGGCAAGTCCGCCGCCGTGCTGGAGCACGCGTTCGCCCGCGGGGTGACCCGGTTCTCCGTCGACTCGCCGACGGACCTGCGCGCGGTCGGCGAGCACGCGGCGCGGCACGGGACCGAGGCGAAGTGCCTGCTGCGGGTCAACGCGGACGAGGGCGTGGCGGGCACCGGCCTGACCATGACCGGCACGGCCTCGCAGTTCGGCGCGGACGCGTCGTGGGTCGCCGCCGATCCCGGGGCGTTCCTGGGCCACGCCGCCGCGACCGTCACCGGACTGCACCTGTACATGGGCAGCAACTTCGTCGACGAGGACGCGCTGGCACGTCAGTTCGAGGTGGCCGTGGACCTCGCCGCGACGGTGGCCGGCCGGCTCGGGCGGCTGGAGGAGGTCGACCTCGGCGGCGGGTTCGGCGCTCCCTACGCGCACCGGGGTGAGCGGCCCCGGTTCCCCGGCCTGGCCGCGCGGCTCACCGGCCTGCTGGACCGGCGGCTGCCCGGCTGGCGCGACGGCGAGCCGGTGATCGCGTTCGAGTCGGGCCGCCACCTCGTCGGCGACTCCGGTGTCCTGGTCGCGCGGGTCGTGGACGTCAAGCGCTCCAAGGGAGAGCTGTTCGTCGTGCTGGACACCGGCGTCAACCACCTCGGTGGCATGTCCGGTCTGCGTCGGCTGCCGCGGCTGGCGCCTGACGTCGTGCCCGTGGGCGCGGGGGAGCCGGGTGAGGTGACCGCGACGTTGGTCGGCCCGCTCTGCACACCGCTGGACACCCTCGGCCGCGGCCTGCGGATGCCCGCCGTGCGGCCCGGTGACCTCGTCGTCGTGCCCAACGTGGGCGCCTACGGCCTCACCGCGAGCCTGCTCGGGTTCCTCGGGCACTCCCCTCCGGCCGAGGTGGTGGTGCGCGGCGACGCCGTGCTCGACGTGTCCCGCCTGCGCCTCGTGCGACTCCCTGTCCACTGTGGATGAAAGGACGAAAGCCTTGAACGAGAACGACTTCGACGTGGTGCTGCGCCGGCACCTCAAGAACCTGCCAGAGGACGCGGAGCTGCCGCGGGACGCGCCGCTCAAGAAGTTCGGCCTGGACTCGATGCAGGCCGTGGAGCTGCTGTTCGACCTGGAGGACGAGCTGGGCGTCGTGCTGCCGGACGAGATGATGACCGGCGACACCTTCGCCACCGCCGAAAGCCTCCGCCACGCCGTGGGCACGGCCGCGGACGACTCGGCCGTGGGCACGTCGTGACGACCACGGAGGCACGACCGGCCGCACAGCAGGAGATCAGCGAACGGGTCGAGTCCGTGCTGCCGGTGCTGCGCGAACACGCCCGGCGGGTGGACGCCGACGCCTCGTTCCCCACGGCACCTCTGGAAGCGTTGCGGCGCAGCGGGTTGATGGGCCTGCTCGTGCCGACGGCGCACGGCGGCCTCGGCGGCGGACTGGACGACCTCGTGCGCGTCGCCGCCGAGCTGTCCGGCGAGTGCCTGTCCACCGGCATGATCTGGGCGATGCACTGCCAGCAGGTCGCGGCACTGGCCGTGCACGCCGGTCCCGAGCTGCGGGCGGACCTGCTGCCGCGGCTGGCCGCGGGCGAGGTGTACGTCGCCTCGGTGACCAGCGAGAAGGTCAAGGGCGGCCACCTGCTCAGCGCCCACGCCCCGCTGCACCGTGAGGGCGGCCTGGTGCACCTGGACCGCGACGCGCCGATCGTCACCGGCGGTTCGGACGCCGACGGCTTCCTGATCACCATGAAGGACTCCGAGTCGGCACAGCCGGCCGAGGTGTCGCTCGTCTACGCCGACCGCTCGCGGCTGACGGTGCGGCACGCCGAGGGCTTCTCGTGGGATCCCATGGGAATGCGCGGCACGCACAGCGGCCCGCTGCACCTGTCCGGCGCCGTGCCCGAGAGCGCGATCGTCGGTGGCGCGGGAGGGTTCCGCGAGGTGGCACTGCGCACGTTCGTGCCGGTCGGCCACATCGCCTGGGCGGCGTGCTGGCTCGGCGCGGCCCGCGGCGCGTTGCGGGCGGTGCTCGAACTGGTGCGCAGCCCCGCCGGCCGCAAGCAGTTCCCGCTCGACTCGGACCTGCTGCGCGCCCGCCTGGCCAGGGTGCGGCTCGACCTCGACACCACCGCCGCGCTGATCGCACAGGTGGTGCGCGACACCGGCCTCGCCCCCGACCCGGAGGCCCCCGACGTGCAGCTGCGCCTCAACGGCCTCAAGGTGCACGCCGCCGAGCGCTCGTTCGCCGTCGTGAACACCCTGGTCGAGGTGGTCGGCCTGCGGCACGGCTACCTGCGCGACGCGCCGATGCCGCTGGAACGCCTGTTCCGCGACCTGCGGTCGGCGTCGCTGAACTACGCCAACGACAGGCTGCTCGGGGCGAACGGCGCGCTGGTGCTCGTCGACCGCGCGGTGGGGCTGGCGCTGTGACGGCGTCCACCGGCCTCGTCCCGCCCGGACCGGCTTCACCGAACGCGGCCGAGCCCGGCCTGGACCTGTCCGTCCTGACGGTGCCCGTCGGACCGGGGCTGCCGCCCGCGCACGTGGCGGTCCTCCCGGCACACGCCACCGCCACCCGCTTCGCCGACGCCACCGAACACGCCGCCGCCGAAGACATGGGTCCGTTGCGCGCCAACGAGTTCCTGCGCGGAAGGTCACTGTTGAGGCAGCTCGTGGCCAGGGTGCTCGGCCCCCGCGCGGCGGCTCGCCCGCTGCGGGCCACCGGCAGGGGGAAACCGTTGCTGCTGCCGGGAGTCGACGTGTCCATCTCGCACACCGACCACCACACGGCCGCGGCCGTGTGGACCGGCGGCGAGATCGGCGTCGACGTCGCCGAACCGCCTGAGCGGCTCCACCGCGGCCTGGTCCGCCGCTGCTGCGGCCCTCACGCGGACGACGTGCTGGCCCGGTCCGACGCACCGCACGCGTTCAGCCGCGTCTGGGCCGTGCAGGAGGCCTGCGTGAAGGCCACCGGGATGGGGCTCGCCGACCTGCCGTGGCGGATCCCCGTGCACCCCGACGCGCGTCAGGGCCGCTGGCGCCGCGTGCAGTGGCACCTGGTGGACGCCGGCCCTGCCCGCACCCTCGACCCACCTGGTGCGCTCGGCCCGGCCCGCGCCCTCGACTCGCCTGGTGCCTTCGGCCCGGCTGGTGCGCTCGGCCACGCCCCCAGCCGACCCGACGCCCCAGGCCCGCCTAGGCCCCACGACCTGACCTGCGCCCTGGCCCTCGCCGTCCGGCCAGGCCCGACCGCCCACCCCGAGGAGCCACGGTGACCACGCCCACCCCGCCCGCAGCCTGGTACAACGTCCTGGCAGACCTCGACTTCGAGCTACCCCCGGACCTGCCCCCGCCCACACGCCCGGCCGACGCGCGGCTCGACCCTCAGGTGCCGCTCAGCCTCATCCGGCAGGAGGTCACGCGCGAGCGGTGGGTGCCGATCCCCGAGGAGGTCGCCCGGCGCTACGCCCAGTGGCGCGTCACGCCGCTGCGCCGTGCCACCGAGCTCGAACGGGCGTTGGGCACCCGCGCCCGCGTCTACTACAAGTACGAGGGCGGCAACCCGTCCGGCAGCCACAAGCTCAACACCGCCATCGCCCAGGCCCACTACTACAAGGCGGCCGGGGCCAAGCGGCTCGCCGTCGCCACGGGCGCGGGGCAGTGGGGGACGGCGGTCGCCACGGCGTGCCACATGTTCGGACTGGAGTGCGTGGTCTACATGGTCCGCACCAGCCTCGAGAACAAGCCGCACCGGCGCACGATCATGGAGATGCTGGGCGCCGAGGTGATCGCGAGCCCGAGTGGTGGCACCGCGGCGGGGCGGCGGTTCGCGCACGAGCACGCGGGCACGTTGTCCATCGCGCTGGCCGAGGCGATGGAGGCCACCCGGCAGCCCGGCACGCGGTTCTGCGCGGGCAGCGGTGAGACGTACTCGTTGCTGCACAACACGGTCATGGGGCTGGAGGCGATCGACCAGCTGACCGAGTTCGGGGAACGGGCCGACGTCGTCGTCGCGGGGCTCGGGGCGGGCAGCAACTTCGGCGGGCTCGCCTTCCCGTTCCTGCGGCCGGACCAGGGGCGTGTCCGGTGCGTGTCGGTGGAGCCTGCGGCGTGCCCGAAGCTCACCAGGGGCCGGTACGCGTACGACTTCACCGACAGCTCCGAGCAGAACCCGCTGCAGAAGATGTACACGCTGGGCTCGCGGTTCACGCCACCCCGGATGCACGCGGGCGGGCTGCGCTACCACGCGACCGCCAAGGTGGTCAGCGCCCTGTACGAGCGGGGCATGATCGAGGCGACGGCCTACCAGCAGCGCGATGTGTTCGAGTCCGCGGTGCTGTTCGCCCGCAGCGAGGGACTGGTCCCCGCGCCCGAGAGCGCGCACGCCGTGCACGGCGCCATCGTCGAGGCCGCCAAGGCCGACCGCGACGGCACCTCGCCGGTGATCCTCTTCTCGCTCAGCGGGCACGGCCTGTTCGACATGAGCTCCTACCGGTCCTACCTGGACGGTCAGGTCGACGAGGAGGTCGTGGTCACCGACGAGGACATCGAGCGGTCGCTGGAACACCTGCCGCCGCAACCAGAACACCAGACGGCCGGCGTCTGACGCCCGCTGGAGGAGGACGTCATGCGCACCCAGGACCGGCTCGCCGCCGGCACCGAGTTCCGCGACTTCATGACCCAGTGGCCCACCGGCGTCACGGTCATCACCACCGGCGACGGCGCCACACCCGTGGGGTGCACCGTCAACGCGATGATCTCGTTGTCGGTGAAGCCACCGACGCTGCTGGTCTCGCTGGCCACGTGCAGCGGCACCCTCGACGCCATCCGCAGATCGCGCCTGTTCGGCGTGAGCGTCCTGTGCTCGCGGCAGGCCGACCTGTGCGGCCGCTTCGCCACGGGGGCGCAGGCCGACCGCTTCCAGGACGTGCCGACCCACGTCGTGCGCGGCGTGCCGGTGCTGGCCGAGGCCGCCGCGGCGATGGTCTGCGACCTGCGCGACGAGCTCGTCTACGGCGACCACGTGCTGCTGGTCGGCATGCCGCTGTGGCACGAGACCGACCCCGCCAGCCCACCGCTCGTGCTGCACCAGCGGGCGTTCCGCGCGCTCAACTAGGAGGGGTGCCAGTGGACTTCCGGACGTTCTCGGTGGACGACCTCGGCGGCGGTGTCGCCGAGGTGGTGCTCACCGGCACCGGAGACGGCAACGTCATGGGCGGTCTGGTGTGGACGGAGCTGCCCGCGGTGGTCGCCGCGCTCGACGCCGGCGCGGACGTGCGGGCCGTCGTGCTGCGGGGCGCGGGGGAGTGCTTCAGCGCCGGGCTCGACCTGCGGTGGTACCTCCCGCACCACCGCAGGCTCACTCGTCAGGCAGACCTGCCCGCGCGGCTGCTCGCCGAGGCGACCTCGATGCAGGACGCCATCGGAGCGGTGAACCGCAGCCGGCTGCCGTGGATCGCCGCCGTCCACGGGCCGTGCGTCGGCGCGGGGCTCGACCTCGCCTCGGCGTGCGACATCCGGCTCGCCTCGGCCTCGGCGTCCTTCTCGCTGCGCGAGGTGCGCATCGGCATCGTCGCCGACCTCGGCAGCCTGCAGCGACTGCCGCACGTCATCGGCACTGCGGCGACCAGGGAGCTCGCCCTCACCGGCCGCGACGTCGGCGCGGACGAGGCCCTGGCACTGCGGCTCGTCACCAGGGTCGCGCCCGACGCCGGGGCGCTCCGGGAGGACGCCCTCGCCACCGCCCGGCAGATCGCCGGGAACCCGCCCGCCGCCGTCGCGGGAGTCAAGGCCGTGCTCGACCGCACCAGGGACCTGCCCGTCGCCGACGGACTGCGCCACGTCGCGCTGTGGAACGCGGCGTTCCTGCCGTCCCCGGAACTGCCCGGCCTGCTCGCCGACGCGCTCAAGTCGTCACGTTGACCCAGGAGGAACGATGAGCGAGACCACCGCGCTGTGGTTCAGCGCACTGACCCGCGACACCTCGCCGGAGGAGGTGCGGGGCCGGGCGCTCGTGTCCGGTGAGGGCTGCCGCGTCACCGACGCGAGCGGCCGGGAGTACCTCGACGCGCGTTCGGCGCTGTGGAACGCGAGCCTCGGGTACGGCAACCGGGCCGTCGCCGAGGCCGTGGCCCGCCAGCTCGCGACGCTGCCCGTCGCCCAGTCGATCCGGCACGACCAGCCGGCCGAGACCACCCTGCGCTACGCCGAACGCCTCGTCGCCGTGCTGCCCGAACACCTGCGGCACGTCCGTTTGTGCACCACGGGCGCCCAGGCCGTGGAGGGCGCCGTGTTCCTGTCGCGCTTCACCCGCATCGTCGGCGGCGACCCCGAGCGGACGCACGTGATCGCCCACCTCGACGGGTACCACGGCATCGGCGGCCTGGCCACGGCGATCACCGGCGAGCCGGACGTGCACGCGCTGCACGGACCGCTCACGCCGGGCGTGCACCACGTGCGGCCGTGGGACATGGACCACCTGCGCACCGAGGTCGAGCGGATCGGCCCCGGCCGGGTCACCGCGATCGTGCTGGAACCGGTGCTGGGCACCGGTGTGGTGGAGGCGCCACCCGGCTACCTGGCCGAGGTGCAACGCCTGTGCCGGGAACACGGCATCCACTTCATCGTCGACGAGGTGTCCACCGGGTTCGGCCGCACCGGTGCGCTCACCGTCACCGGGGAGCTCGGGCTGCAGCCGGACATGCTGTTGCTGAGCAAGGGGATCAGCTCCGGCTACGTCCCGCTGGCCGCCATCGCCACCACCGCCGACGTGCTGGCCGCGGCCACCGCACGGCCGGATGTCGTGCTGCCGCACGGTTCCACCGGAGACGGCAACCCGGTGGCCGCCGCCGCGGGGCTGGCCGTCCTCGACGAACTGGCGGACGGCGGCGTGCTGGCCAACGTGCGGGAACGGGGCGAGCAGCTGGAACGGACACTGTCCTCTTTGGACGGTGTGCGTGCGGTGCGCGCCAGGGGACTCATGATCGGCGTCGACCTCGACGCGGACGCCGCGGCGGTGGCCGCGCTGCGTCTGCGCTGCCGGGAGGAAGGCCTGCTGCTGTCCACCGCCGGCAGCACGGTCGTCCTCACACCGCCGCTGGTGATCACGGCCGAGGACTGCGAGGAGCTGGTCGCCAGGCTCGACCGGTCGATGAAGGCCGTGCTGCCCACCAGGGTCGCCTCGTTCGCGGGCTGATCCACCACGACGGGGGGCGTGCCGCCGGGCACGCCCCCCGTCGTCATGCCGGTACCGGCTCGGCGGCCCGTTGCTGCACGCGGATGACGAGCACCACGCCGACCATGATGAGCGCGAACCCCAGCACCTGCCCCAGCGGTGGCCACTCCTGCCGGGCCGCGTAGACGTAGGTGTAGCCGGACAACGTCTCCACGTTCACGAGCATCCCGGCGACAGTGGGGGAGAGCTTCGCCGAAGCGGCGTTCCACAGCCACGTCGCCACCCACGACACCAGCACGCCGAGCACGATCGCGACGACCACGAACCCGGCGACCCCCGTGCCGCCGGGAGCGACGCTCAGCTGCCCCGTCACCGCGGCCAGCGGCAGGGCCACCACCGTGACCGCACCGGTCGCGACACCGACCACGGTGGCCCACTGCCCGGCGGGCACGTCGGGGTTCTCCGCCATGAACCTGGCGTTCGCGATGCCGTACCACGTCCACAACGCCACCGCGGCGGCACAGGCGAGCAGCCCGAACACCTTCGTCGCCACCGATGTCGGTTCGGTGGCCTGCGCGCCGGAGATCTCCAGGCCGTTCACCACCACCAGGCCGACCGCCACCAGGGCCACGGGCAAGGCCAGACTGCGCCAGGGGCACAACCGGGACACCCAGTTGCCCACCAGCGCCATCGCCACCGGGATGCAGCCGATGACCATGTTCGTGACCGGGGCGCCGACCGTCTGGATGCCGATGACCAGCAGCAGGTAGTACCCGGCGTTGCCCGCGATGCCGAAACCGAGGGCGGGCGCCCAGTGCCGCCGCGCGATCCGCCGCACCGCGGCGCCGCCGATCACGAACAATCCCAGCGACAGCACGCCGTACGCGAGGTACCGGCCCGCTGTCACCGCCACCGCCGACCACCCGGTCAGCAGGTCCGGCAGCACGAACGCCAGACCCCAGACGAGTCCTGCGCTGACACCGGCCCCGAGCGCCACCGCGCCCGAACCACGGCCGAAGGTCATGACGAGTCCTCCCCCTGAGTCCGTTGGGAGAGGTTGCACGGATCCGCCGGGCACCAAACGACCTGGCATTCGTCCTTTCGGGCAGACGTGGACAGCGAACGGCCCCGATCACCTGAGTGGTGACCGGGGCCGTGGAAACAGTCGGTGGTTACCGCACGCTCGAGCGGTTGCGGCCCGCGATGCCCTCCGCGACACCGATGAGCAGCACCGAGGCGATCACGGAAACGATGAAGCCCAGCACGTTGAGCTCGAAGATGTCTCCGGTGCCGAGCAGGTTGGCGATCGTGCCGCCGATGACGGAACCGACCAGCCCCAGCAGCAGCGTCGCCACGATGCCGAGGTTCTGCTTGCCGGGCTTGATCAGTCGGGCGAGCGCGCCGATGATCAGTCCGGCCACGATGAACCCGATCACGTCAGCCTCCTGTAAGTCGAATGGCTTGCTCACCAGGTCTACCCGACCATTCAGCCGCTCAACCGCCGTGACCAGTCTTGTGGATCACACCCGCGAGCCTGCGCTGCTTGCGACGGCCCTGCGCCACCATGAACGGAATCGCGCGCAGCCCGAAGCGCGGGAACGCGTCGGCGAGCCGGGCCAGCGCGCCACGCCATTTCGGGAGCGTGGTGACGGGCTTCGGCCGGTCGAGCACGGCGGCGACGGCGGTGGCGACGTCGGCGGGCCGCAGCAGGGTTCCGGAGAACGAGAGCGCGGCGGCCGGGTCGTCGAGCTTGTCGTGCAGCATCGGCGTCCAGATGCCGTCCGGGCAGACGCACGAGATGTGGACGTCCCCGACCCCGGCCTGGCGCAGGTCGGCGAGGGTGCTGAGACTGAAGCCGGTGGCCGCGTGCTTGGAGGCCGCGTACACCGCTTCGCCGACGACAGCGGTGATGCCCGCGAGCGACACGACGTTGACGACGTGCCCGCCACCGCGCCCGCGCATGGCCTGGATCGCGGCGACAGTCCCGTTGATAGTCCCGAGGGTGTTGACCTCGACCATCAGCCTGCGGGTGGCGGCGTCCTGCTCCCAAGCCGGCCCGGTGACCAGGACCCCGGCGTTGTTGACCCAGACGTCGAGCCGGCCCGCTCTGGCCACGATCTCGTCGCGGACCGCCTGCACGGCCGCGTCATCGCGCACGTCGAGCACCCGAGCGACCGCACCGATCTCGGCGGCCGTCGCGATCGCGGTGGCCTCGTCGACGTCGGTGACCAGCACCGTGTACCCGCGGTCGACCAGCATCCGCGCGACCAGCCTGCCCACACCACGCCCGGCCCCGGTCACGACCGCGCCCGCTTTCGCTGCCATGAAAGGAAGTATCGCGCCCGCGAGGCCTCCGATCGACCCCGTCACCGCGCCCGAGCATGCCGCGACCTTGAGGCCATGCCTGTGCCACGCCGTAGTCAGGCGGCCTCCAGGACGAAGAACATGAAGCTCAGGAAGGCCCCGGAGGGGAAACTCGCCATCTCGTCGGGAAACAGTTCGTGGGCCTCCGGCGCCGGAGGCGGCTCGCTGATGACGGCGGTGCGGAAGCCTGCCGCGGTGAAGGCATCGGTCATCGCGTGCAGCGGCCGGTGCCAGTAGGTGAGCACGGCCTTCTGGCCGTTGAAGTCGTACTCCTCGGACCACTTGGTGGTCGCGAAGTAGTCAGTCTCGCGATGCACCATCTTGAGGAGGACGGGGTGGTTGACGACCACGATCAGCCGGCCACCGGGCTTCAGCACCCGCCGCAGCTCAGCCAGAGGCGCGCTCCAGTCCTCCAGGTAGTGCAGCACCAAAGCGGCGACGGCGTCGTCGAACGCGCCGTCGGGGTACGGCAACGGACCTGTTATGTCGGCGACCCGCAGGTCCACGTCGTCGCCGAGCCGCTGCCGTGCCAGCTCCACCATCTTGGCGCTGCGGTCGAAGCCGCTCACGACGGCTCCCCGATCACGAAGCGCCGCGGACACAGGACCAGCACCGCAGCCGGCGTCGAGAATGCGTCGACCGGCCACGTCGCCGGCCAGGTCCACGATCGCGGGCCGCACGTAGTAGGCGTTGAGGAGGCTGGTCTCGTTCTCGGCCGTGTACGCCTCGGCGAAGCCGTCGTAGTCGTTCTCCACGGTTACATCGGCGATGGCGGCAGAACTCTCGGGAATGGCAGGCATGGTCCCATACTGCCCAGTGATCAACCAGGGCGCCAGGAGATCATCTCCATCCGGGCGGACGCGACGTGGGGACCGCTATGAGCGGGTTCCTGACGAGTTCATCGGCGACCGTCCGCCCACTCATCAGGGCAGCGTGCACCTTCATCAACAGGCTCGTCCGTCCTCTGTTGGGACCGTTCTGGCGCGTTGACGCGGGGGAGTTGCTCCCAAGCCGCTCGACGGCACGAGCAGCATTGCGCCCTGCGCGCTGCGTCCGTATGCAGTCAAGAATTGGTGCCGCAAGGATGTTTAACGGCATTCGGCCGAAAGGCTGCTTCCCTTGGCGGCATGGATGGTTGTTGATCTGTCGATAGCTTGAGCTTGCGCCGGCAATGCCGGTGATGCCGGACGCGGGGGCGGCCGGCTCGACCTGGGGGTCAGACTTGAAGCGCAAACTGTTGCGCGGCTGTGTGCTGCGCGCGTTCAGAATCGCCACGATCACTGCGATCGTCGCAAGTGGACTTACTTCCACCGCGACAGCGGACCCTGCCGGAGGTGTTCGGCAGGTGGAAGTGAACCGGACGCCAGTGGGTGGGGCTCCGCCGGCGCGAACGTGGCAACCGCCGCGTGCTCCGGGCGTCATGCGGTCGACCTGCCTGAACGACGAGCTCGGCGTACTGCCGTGGTATCCGATGGAGCGGCACCCGATCTCCGACCGGCTCGAGTTGCTGGTGAACCTGTACAACTTCAACGTCGTCGTGTCCTATCGGGAGCTGACGGTGAAGGGGACCGGGTTGAACATGTCGTTCAACCGGTTCTACAACGCGCAGGACCTGCCGAACTGGATCAACAGCGGTACCGATCGGCCTCGAGGACCCGGGTTTCTCCACGGGGAACATGCGGATCCTGCACGGTCCCAACGGATACTGCGTCTCGTTCCCGGAGAAGGCGGACGGCACCTTCGCGCCCGCGGAGCACTTCCACGCCTCGCTCACGAAGACGCCGGAAGGCGGATACGTCGTCACGTTCAACTCCTCGGGGGAGCGGTGGCTGTTCACCGGCAGCGGCTGGTTCGTGGGCCAGACCGACCGCAACGGCAACGCCAACACCAACCGCTACCGTCCCGACGGGTCGCTCGCGTCGATCACCGATTCGCAGGGGCGCGTCACCACGTTCAACCGTGACGCCCAAGGCCGCGACGCCTCGATCACCGACCCGACCAACCTCACCTTCGGCAACTACGCCTACGACGCGGACGGAAAGCTCACCGAGCTGACCGACCGCGCCGGCAACAAGGTGAAGTTCGCCTACGACGCCGATAACGGAAAGCTCGTCTCCGTCACCGACGCGCGCAACAACGTGTGGCGCCTGGAATACGGCCAGTTCGGTGACGTCTCGAAGGTGACCGAGCCGACTGCCGACGGCACGGGTGCGGCGACGAAGTACTTCGATCACGGCGTCAACGCCACCAAGGTCACCGATCCGAACGAGCACAGCTCCGTCCACGAGTTCGAGCTTCCCGGCCGGCAGACGAAGGCCACCGACGCACTGGGGCACACGCAGTCGAGCACCTGGACCGCCAACAGCGACGTCAACGTCACGACCAACGGCCTGGAGCACTCCACCACCCACGACTACGACCCGCAGAACAACCTGATCGGCACGAAGCTGGCCACCGGCGCGCAGACCGTCGTCGGCTACACCGACTCCGGCCACCCGCACCTGCCCACGCAGATCACCGACGCGTCCGGCAACCAGGTGACGCGGGAGCACGACCGCAACGGCAACGTCACGAAGGTCCGCTCCACCGGGTTGAACGCCGACCTGCAGGTGATCCGCTACACCGAACGCATGGGGCTCGTCGCGTCCACGACCGACGGGAAGAACGCCGAGACGAAATACGAGTACGACGACCGCGGCAACCTGACGAAGGTCGTTCCGCCCTCGCCCGCCAAGCCCACCACGTTCACCTACGACGAGCTGTCCCGGATCACCGCCGAGACCGACGGCAACGGCAAGCGCGTCGAGTACGGCTACGACCGGCTCGACCGCGTCACCACGGTCAAGCACAACGGCACCACGTTGCAGACCAACACCTATGACGCCAACGGCAACATCACCAGGACACAGACCACCGACGCGACGAGGTCCCTCGACTACGACCCTCGCAACCAGCTGCAGAAGGTGACCCGCGGCACCGAGGTCGTCAGCTACTCCTACGACAAAGCCCGCAACGTCAAGACTCTGACCACCCCCACCGGTGTGACCAGGTTCGACTACGACGAGGCCGACCGTCTCAAGACGCTGCAGGACGCCTGCGGCGGCACCACGACCTTCGGCCACGACAACGCAGATCGCCGCACCACGACGACGTTCCCCGGTGGCGCCGTGCAGACCGACGGCTACGACAACGCCGGCCGCCAGACGTCCATCACGGTCACCAAGCCAGGTGGGGCCGAACTGCTCAAGGCGACCAACCGGTACACCAAACCGAATGGCGCGGACACCGACAAGATCCAGAGCAGGACCAGATCCCGGTCGGCGTCCTAGGACTTCACCTACGACGCCGTCGGGCGCCTGAAAACGGCATCCGGCGCGAGCTACAGCTACGACAACGCGTCCAACCTGCTCGGCGGAGAAGGTCGCACGTACACCGTCAACGCCGCTGACCAGTACACGAAGGCCGGCGACACCGCGGTGGCATTCGACGGAGCCGGCAATCTCGCCTCCACGACCAACCCGGACACGCGCTACACGTTCAGCCCCACCAACCAGGTGCTCACCGGCCACGCCGGCACCAACCAGGTGCTCGACGTCCGCTACGACACCATCAACCAGACACAACCCCGCACCATCACCGAAACCGCGGCCGGAGCTCAGGTCACGCACGTGCTGACGCACACGGCGTTCGGCGTCACGGAGACCGTCGACAACGGCCAGCGATCCAGTTTCACCCGTGACACCAAGGGGTTGCTCGTCGGACTGAAGGACGCCGCCGGCTCACGGTACGGAGCCGTCACCGACCAGCAAGGCAGTGTGATCGGCTTGGTCGACACGTCCGGCAACCTGGCCGCCGAGTACGCGTACACCCCCTACGGAACAGTCACCGCGACCGGCAGCGCAGCCGGCTCGAACCCGTTCCGATACGTTGGTACGTACCAACTCCGACTGGGTACCTACTTCATGGGGTACCGCGTCTACGACAGCTCGTTCGCGCGTTTCCGGTCACCGGACCCCACCGGCCACGAGCCCAACCCGTACAACTACGCCCAGGGGGACCCGATCAACAACAGCGATCCCACCGGGGCCAGCACGGGCTCCGCATGGGGCGCGGCGATCGGTGGGTTCGCCGGCGGCATCGTGGTCGGAGCACTCGCCGCGACCTGTCCCGCGACGGCGGGAGCGGGCTGCATCGCAGCAGGCGGCGTCATGACCGCGTTGGGTGCCGGCGCCGGTGCCGGGCTAGGTTCCGCACTGGGCGGCGGTACCTCGCAGGAGGTGCGCGACGACGGCTTGACGGCGATCACGACCGGCTTCACCGGCGGTGCCGGCAAGTTCGTCGCAGGACTGAAAGGATTTCTCTGATGACCGAACGTGCGACCAAGACTCAGCGGGTGCGCTTCTGGCTCGTTGCAGGCGCGGTGTACGTCGCGCTGGTCGTGGCGACCGTCCTGCTGCACGACCGGGCTCCGTGGATGGGCGCGGGCGTGGGGACGCTGGGCGGCTGCATGGTCCTGGCCGCACTTGTGGGCTGGTGGCGTCGCCGCCCGTCCAACCCTGACCGAGCAAAGTAGTTTCCGGCCGAAGTCCCGTCGTCGTCAGGCGGCGGGACTCCGGCCAACTCCATTGATCAGCCGGCATCAGGCTCGACCAGGGATACCAACAAGGCCTACGTGCCGAATCGCCGCACGAGCTGCTCTTCCTCGACCCTGAACAGGTACCGGTAGCCCATGTCGTTGTGCAGCATTCGCGGGGCCGCCAGCCCTGCCTTCACGTTCTTGTCGGGATAGAACGCGAGATCGGCCTCGTCCACCAGCGCGTGCCGGATCCGCCGCCGAGCCCCTGTAGGTACGAACTACCAGGTGATGAGCAGCAGCACCGCGGCAAAGATGCTGGCGGTCACCAGACCGGAGACGATCACAACGTGGCCCAGGCCAAGGGTGAATAGCGGCGGCCATGGTCGGTGCGCCGCTCGTGCGCTATCACACCGTCACGGTCTGACGGTCGACGTGGGCGGTCAGGAGCACCCGATCGCCCACGCTCACGCCCGCGACGCGTCGTGCGTCGGCGGGTAGCCGGAGGTAGCTCTGTTTGGTCGGGGTGAACAGGCCGTGCGGGTCGGCGTTGACGACCAGCAGGCCGTTGTGTTCGTGGATGCTGAGGCGGGTGCCCGCGTTCCAGTCCAGCGCTGCTGTGACGTGGCGGTCTGTGGCTCGTCCACGGTGGTCGACAGCGGCGATCCGGTACAGGACGTTCGTCAGCCGCTGTGGTGTGACGCGGGGACCGCGATGAGTGGAAGAGGCTGCGCAGCGGCGCGGGACGCGGTGTCCGGCGCTTTTCCTGGGGCCGTGTCCGGGACGATCGGGCGGATGTAGGAAACGGTCATCGAACGCCACCCGCAGGTGGCACGGGAACGCAAAACAGGTGCTCAAGTGGACTTGAGCACCTGCCACGTAGACGTCGCAAATTTGCGATATTTCGGTGTCCGAGGACCGAGTTGCTCTTTATCCCTACGCCTTGAGCTGGACTGATGTGCGTTAGTCATCCTGTCCCAGCTCCTCGACGGGCCTGCCGGTTGGGACGGGTGCCCAGGACGGCGGTTATCAGGGCAGCTGCCTGCGAAGACAGTGTCGGCATGCTGGAGTGGGACGGGGACGCAAGCCCGTCCCACTCCAGCGGTCCTGGCACCCATGCGACTCCGTGGAGTGTGTCTCCTGACGGGACGGGCAGCACGTGCCCTACATGTCCTCGCGTCGAGCTCGGCCCATACGATGAGTGCGCAAGTGCGCAGACTTCGAGCTGCTTGAAGTCTGCTGACCGGTATGCGCGCCCAGAAAACTAGGGAAGTTGAACCTTCTCTCCGGTGGAGATTAGATCCAGGAGCATGTCCTCGTGCTCAGCGATCTCGGCAGGATTAGTGATAGGGCTGAGTCTCGATCGCTTCTTTCCTATGTCTTTGAACGAGTGCCCTGAGTGTAGCCAGTCTCCGTCCCTTACAGCCCAGCGATCGTCTATCTCTCGATGTCGGATCAACGTCACAGTCTTTCCGCTGCTCGCGATGGCACTGGCCTCGCTCATTGCCGTGGCATCGAACGATTTGCCGATTAAGGTGATCTTGGGATCTCCAGAAGGGGCAGCGGCCCAGCGAACCACCTCGTCATTCATGTAGTTGTCGATGATGACCAATCGAGACTTGGATCTGCTGAGGTAGAGCGCGAGTCCGGCGGTCACGCGAGGGCCGTCACCGACTCGGATGAGACCATCAAACGTCTCGAATAGCTCAGAGGGGTGGACGTGTGTGTCGGCAGCCAGCTTCAGGCGTACGGAGAGTCCGCGGAGCGGCGCGCGCCGCATAGCTAGAGTGCCAATCATCAAGAGATGAAGCGACAGAAGGCGGAATGTTTCGGCGCGGCAGCCTCCAGGCGGCTAGTTGGGCCGACTGTTACAGGCCGCACCAGTTTAGAGGGCTTCCGGGTATGCGTCGAACGGGGACGGACTCTGCGTAGCCGATGAGCGCGTTGAACATTTCACCCGGCAACGGGCCCGTTACGACGGCCGACGCGCCCAGGGCGTGCGACACAACGCCACCCTGCGCCACCTCACCAACCGCCTCCTCGGCATCTTCCACGGGCGTCTCGCCAACTGGATAACCTACGACGGGACTACCGCCTGGGCGTACCACGCTGCTGCAGCCTGAGCCTCTAATCCTGGCGATGTTCTTGGGGAGCACCTCGCAGCCATGGAGAATGCTTAAACCAGCGCCAATTTGCCGTAAGTGCAGAGAAGGGGGCAACGCAAGGCGATGAGCCAAATCATCGTGATCTCCCACGAGATTCCCGGAGTGCTAGGCGCGGAGCAAGCGACCCGGATGCAGGGGCTGGTGCACCGGTGAGCCTGACCAGTCAGTTGAACCGCGGCGAGCTGGGCCGCTGGTGTGCGGTGACGTTCACCGGCACGCCCGAGGCCGTCGGCCAGGTCACCGCCGCCGCCAAGGCCGCCGGCCAGGGCCTCGTCCGGCCTGCCGGACGGCCCGACAGGCGCCACTGGGCTGACATCGGGGGAGCTTTCGGTCAACGCTTGGCGGACCTGGTCGACCCCGCCCCGCCGTACGGCGCGCTGCTGGGCATGATCCGGGCTGGATGGTTGTCGTTCGCTCAGGCGCACGCGGAGGCCGCCGCGTATCCGAGCCATCAGGAGCTCGACGCTGACCACCGCGCCCGCGCGCTGTCTTTGCGCCGTACCCCGGACGGCTGGCTCGACCTGGGGCGGACTGGCGACGTCCGCGGCGCCGAGCAGTCCGCGAGTGTCGCGTTGCGCGATCTTCTCGCCCGTACCCGCGCCTACCAGGCCGCGCACGCTCCGGTCGGGCAATTCGGCTCGGACGGCGCCGAGGCCGGGCTGGCGCGCTCGGCTTGGGTGATCTCCGCGTGCGAGGGCATCTACCGTTCCGGCGAGGTCGACGAGCGCCTGGCCGGCGTGTTGCGCACCGGTGGCCGTCCCGAGGACCTGCGTGCCCTGCCCAGCGAGCAGGCGGTGGCCGAGCTGGTCAAGCTGACCCGGCACACCGCGCTCGACGAGTTCCGGCGTCTTGCCGGCAACCCCGGACCAGGTGTTCCTCTCGGAGTTGCTGCCCCAACCTTCGTGCCGAACTGGGCTGATGGCGACCTGCTGGTGGGCACGAGCAGCGAGACGTTGCTGGTCGACGTCAAGACCGTGATGTCGGTGGCCGACCCGGACAGGGTCTCGCGGTGGTTGTGGCAGATCCTGCTGTACGCGTGGCTCGACACCACTGACCTCAACCACGTCCGTGCGGTGGGGCTCTATCTCGCGCGGCACGGAGTCCTCGTCACGTGGGGGCTCGACGAGCTGGCCGAGCTACTGCTCGGAGACACCAGCGGCGAGCACAGGAAACGGACTCGCCGCGAATTCGAGGCGCTGGCGGCGAGGGTCATCACCGCCGAGGGCGGGCGCTTCCCGATCAGCTGAACGCACAGGTCCGTCGAGCCGGCCTGGCCGACCGAGTTCCTCGGACCGCTTCTGGGGCGCTGGAGAGCCTTGTTCCGCACCAGGGGAGTGACGGTAATCTGTGCGCAGGGTGTGCCGGGAAGCCTGGTCGGCGAAGTGATCGACGCTGACTTCGAGGAGCTTTCGTGGACACCGCTGTCACAGGTACGGCCGTCGGGCCGATGGTCATCGCCGCTGTGGACCAGTTCGAGAAACATCCCTTGGTGCGAGATGAACTCGCGGCTCGCATTCTGCCCACCAGCGGCCGGCTGGCGGTGGCAGCCGCTCGTTGGCGACCGGTGCGGGATGCCCTGGTGTCCGCCACCGAGAAGAAGGTCCCAGGCCTGTGGGCGAGCATGTTGTGCCGCAAGCGGTACATCGACGATCGCCTCGACGTCACCGCCGCGCGTACGGCGGTCGTGCTCGGTGCGGGCTTCGACACCCGCGGTTGTGGGAGCTGGGACGGCAGGGTGTTCGAGGTCGACCTGCCGGCGAACGTGCAGGCGAAGCGCGATCGTCTTGTCGCCTTGTTCAAGGTTGTGCCGTCTGGGTTGACCCTGGTGCCGGTGGACTTCGAGCGGCAGGACCTCGCGAACGCGCTCGCGGAGCACGGGTACGGCGGGGACGAGCCGGTGTTCTTCGTGTGGGAGGCGGTCACCCAGTACCTGACGGAGGAAGCGGTTCGGGCGACCTTCGGCTTCCTGGCCGAGGCGCCGGTCGGCAGCGAGTTGGTGTTCACGTTCTTGCGCAAGGACTTCCTGGACGGCGGGGCGATGTTCGGCGCGGAGGCGGGACACCGCGAGTTCGTGACGAAGCGTCGGATGTGGAAGTTCGGGCTCATGCCGGACGAGGTCGAGGACTTCCTTCGGCCGTGCGGTTGGGAGCAGGTCGAGCAGCTCGGGCCGGAGGAGTTCTCCAGCCGTTACGTGAAGCCTTCCGGTCGCGCGTTGCCGGTGTCCGAGATCGAACGCACCGTGTACTGCGTGAAGGTCAAGTCGTGAGCTCTGCGGTGATCGAGGCGAACGGGCTGACCAAGCGCTACGGCGCGGTGACCGCGGTCGACGACGTGTCGCTACACGTCGCCTCAGGCGAGATCTACGCGTTGCTGGGGCTCAACGGGGCGGGCAAGACGACGACCATCCGGATGTTGCTGGGCATGGTCCGGCCTTCTGCGGGCAGCGTTGCGGTCCTGGGCGGCGTGGTGCGGCCGGGCGCGCATGCGGTCTGGTCGCGGGTTGGCTACCTGGTGGAGACGCCCGCGGCGTACCCGGAGCTCACCGTGGAGGAGAACCTGACGGTCGCGGCGCGCTTGCGGGGACTGCGCGGTCGCGCACCTGTGGACGAGGTGATCGACCGGCTGCGGTTGACGCCGTACGCGCGTCAGCGAGCACGCACTCTGTCCTTGGGCAACGCTCAGCGGCTCGGGCTCGCGAAAGCCTTGCTGCACCAGCCGGATCTGCTGATCCTCGACGAACCCGCCAACGGCCTGGACCCCGCCGGCGTCGTCGAGATCCGGGACCTGCTGCGGGAACTGAACCAGGAGCACGGCGTCACGGTCGTGTTGTCGAGCCACATCCTCACCGAGGTCGCGCGGCTCGCCACTCGCGTTGGCGTGATCGACCACGGACGCCTGGTCCGCGAGATCGCCGCGGACCAGCTCGCCGAGCAAGTCCAGCAGCGGTTGGTGGTGTCGGCCCGCGATCACGAACGGGCCGGGCACGCCCTGCGCGCGGCGGGGTTCGACATCTCGAGGTCTGAGGGTGATCAGCTCGTGCTGACCGACGTTCGCGCGATCAGCGAGCCGGAGGCCGTGGTGACCGCGCTGGTCGAGGCCGGTTGTCCGCCGTACCGCCTGCTCGTCGAGCAGGACGACCTGGAAGCGTTCTTCCTGCGGGTGGTGAACGCGTGATCGCCGCGCTGGTGACGGAGGCGATGAAGGCACGCCGCTCGCACATGCCGTGGATGACGGCCGTCGCGTTCACCGTGGTCGCCTTGGTGGGCGGCATGTTCATGTTCATCCTGCAGGACCAGGACCGCGCCCGTTCCCTCGGGCTGATCGGCACCAAGGCGGCTCTGGCCGGTGGTCAGGCGGACTGGCCGACCTACCTCGCCTTCCTGTCGCAGAGCACCGCGATCGGCGGAATGATCGTGTTCGGAATGGTGTCCGTCTGGACGTTCGGCCGGGAGTACAGCCAGAACACGGTGAAGGACCTCCTGGCTTTGCCGACGTCGCGCGTCGTGATCGTCGCGGCCAAGTTCGCCGTGACGACGGCCTGGTGTCTGGTGCTGACCACGCAGCTGTTCCTGCTGGGGCTGGCCACCGGTTCTCTGCTCGGCCTGCCCGGCTGGTCCGCCGCAGTGGTCCTGACCGGGCTGGTGCGGGTAGCGGTGGTCGCGCTCATGACGATCGTGCTGACGACACCGGTGGCGCTCGCAGCGTGCGTGGGGCGTGGTTACCTGCCGGGAGTCGGCGTGATGATCATGGCGGTGTTCTGCGCCCAGATCGTCGCCGCGCTCGGTTACGGCGAGTTCTTCCCGTGGTCGGTACCCGCCGTGCTGAGCGGGCTGGCCGGTCCCGACCAACCTGCGCCGGGTCTGGTCGGCAACGGCCTGGTGCTGCTCGTGGGCACGGCCGGTGTGGTGGCGACGGCGATGTGGTGGCGGCAGGCGGATCACGATCGGTGAACTGCCACGAGGCGCTTGGTGGCACGCCGCGCGCAGGGCCTCAGGGTCTGGTCCCACCACCGCAGCGAGGTGTCCTCGTCGGGGAAGATGTCGAGGGCGTCACCGAGCAGTTCCGCGGCGCCCAGGGACAGTGCGGCGGTGGCGTCCGTGCCCCAGGCCGCCGAACCGATCAGAACGACACGGCGGTGGGTCCACCGCGACGGTGGTTCCTGAGGTGTCCTGACCCGGTGCGAACCGTCCACAAGGGACAGCAGTTCAGGGACGAGCCAGCCGAGGTCGGTGAACGCGTCCGGCCACGCGATGCCGGCCGGCCACCGGAACGACACGGCCGCATTGCCGTCGTGCAACGGATGCAGGCGCACCGATCTGGTCTCCAGGTCCATCGCCACGGCACAGGTCGGGCGCATCGCGATCCGGTCGGAGAGCGTCGACCAGCCGACGGGCGCGGGTGCGGGACCGAACAGCGCCTGCCGGACCTGGGAGTCAGGACCGTCCGCACCCACGACCAGGTCGAACCAGTCCTCGTCGTGGTTCGCGAACTCCGCTGTGACGCCCCAGGAATCCGGTGTCAGCGAGATCGGTGCGGAACGGGTCGGCAGTGGGCCGAGCGCCTCGTGCAGCACCTCGATCACATCCTGTGGACGGAGCACGGGGGAGCGACGGCCCGGTCGTGGCCGTACCGCGAGAGGCAAGCCGGTCGCGTCGACCCGGACGAGCGCGCAGGGAGGTTGCCGGCGTTCGGAGAGTGCGGGCAGGAGGCCGAAGCGTTCCGCGGCCTCGAAGCCGATGCCGGTGAGCGGGAACGGGAACTCGTCTGCGGGCCGTGGGTTCTGTTCGTCTGCGAGCGTCACTTCCCAGTCACTGCGCAGCAAGCGGTACGTGGTCGCCAGCGCCGCGACACCCGTGCCGATGACAAGAGCTCTTCTGGTGGGCATGACCTGTTCCTTCGCACGAAGAGGCAGTCACGCCGACCAGACTTCCCGGCACACCGGTACTCAGAGTAGGTCGTTGGGGCGCAGGGGGAAAGAGGCGGGCCACCGACACGGCGTGGTCGGTGAACCGTTCGTAGTAGCGACTGAGCAGGACGGCGTCGACGCCCGAGACGGTGCCGTGCCGGGCGAGGTCACCCATCCGTTCGACCTTCGCGGCGGTCACGAGAGCGCGCTGGAGAGACATGGTCCGTCCAAGGGAAGGGCGGCTCGGAGTGAAGGCCGTTCGTGGTTCCATGAAAACGCGCCGGTTCGCACGGCTTCAAGAGCCTTTTCCGTACAGGGCGTCGAGGAGTTCATGGAGACGGTGGAGGAGTCCGCGGACCGCTCAACGGCCGCCTGACACCCCGGCGGTGGGTCGACCGGTTCCACGTCCGAAAAGACCGCATAAGGATGTGCCGGCCCCGCGTTCGGACAACGTCATGAGCTCTCCTCTTTTCCTTTGGTGCCAGGTGGAATGGAGGTATGCGCACACCCGTTCCCGGAGGCTTCGCGTTCCCGTTGGGGGCGGCACTGGCCGTCGCCCTGACGTTCCTCGTCGCCGGTGCGCGTCATGAACCGGTGGTGTTCGTGGTGGCGATGGTCGCGGTCGTCGACCTGATGGCCGTGCTCAGCACCGCCTGGGCGACGCTCGCCACCGCCGCACTGTGCTGGTGCCTGCACTCGGGATTCGTGCTCGGCCGCCTCGGCGAGCTGACCTTCACGGCGCAGTCGGGGCACGACGCGCTGGTGATCGGCGGGTGTGCGTTCGCCGGAGTCTTGCTCGTGTCCACGTTGCGCGCGGCCACCGCACCGCTGCACGACTGCGAGTACGACCGCAACGTTCCGGAACTGCCGAAGCAGCGCGTCCCGCAGGTGCTGACGCCCGTTCGGTGACCTTGACCCGGACTAAACAACTGTTCAATAATCTGAACATGCGTTCAGACCTCACGGCACGTGCGCGCATCCGCGACGCCGCCTTGGCGCGGTTCGGGGCGGACGGGATCGCGGGGACCTCGGTGCGGGCGATCGCCGGTGACGCCGGGGTGTCGGCTGCGTTGGTGTTGCACCACTTCGGTTCCAAGGAAGGGCTGCGCCAGGCCTGCGACGAGCACGTGCTCGCCGCGATGAAGTCCGGCGACGAGGCCGATCTCGGCGAACTGCTGAGCGCGGCCACTCCCGCGCGGCGCTACCTGGCGCGGGCGCTGCTCGACGGCTCCGAGAGCGCCTCCGCTCTGTTCGACGAGATCGTGACGCGGACCGAGGCGTGGCTTGCCGCGGGCGAAACCGAGGGGTGGGTGCGGCCGGCCGCCGACGAACGGGCCCGCGCGGTGACCTACGTGTCGTGGATGCTGGCGCCGTTGTTGCTGGGCGACCACGTCGGCCGGCTGCTCGGCGGCGATCCGGCCGAGACGGCGACGGCGGTGCGGGGTGCCCGTGCCGGCCTGGAGATGCTCACACACGGCCTGTTCGCGGACGACCGCTGGCTCTCGGCGTTCCGCGATGTCGACGTCCGATGATGGCGTTGCTGGTCACCCATGGCACACGTGGTGACGTGCAGCCTTTCCTGGCGCTCGCGGTGGCGTTGCGTGAACGCGGGCACTCGGCGTTGCTCGCGGCCCCGGAGTCGTTCGCGGCCCAAGCGGCGGAACACGGCGTCGAGTTCGCGCCGCTGGACAAGGGCCCGAACCGGCTGATGAACGACCCGGTGGTCAAGGAGGCCATCGAGCTCGGCTATCGCGGGATGCGCGGCAAGCTCGTCGCGGCTCGGACGGTGAAGCGGATCAAACCACTCATGGCCGACGTCTTGCGGGATGTTGGGCTTGTGGCAAGGGATTCCCGCGCCGACGTGGTGGTGCACTCTCCTTCGGTGCCCGCGCACCACGCGGCGCTCATGCTGGGAGTGCCCGCCGTGCTCGCCACCCTGCAGCCGGGATGGGTGCCCACCTCGGCGTTCCCGTGCCCGATGGTTCCGTTGCCGCGGCTGCCGAAGTTCCTCAACCGCGCCACCTACCTCGTGGTGTCGGCGACCCTGCGCAGCTACGCCGGTGTGATCAACGCCTGGCGCGCCGAACAGCTCGACCTGCCGCGTGGATCGGCACCGCACTCCTTGGTGTTGCAGGCGTTCAGCTCGACGGTGACCCCTGTCGACCCGGCCTGGCCGGACACCGTGCGAACCACCGGCTTCTGGTACCTGCCAACGGACTGGACTCCACCCGGTGATCTCGAGGAGTTCGTCGCGCCGGGTGCCGTGTACATCGGGTTCGGCAGCATGGCGGGACGGGACGCCCAGCGGATGGGCGAACTGGTCCTGGAAGCGGTGCGGCTCGCGGGTGTGCGTGCGGTGCTGGCGACCGGGTGGGGAGGGATCGCCGCGGCGTCGTCGCCGGACGTGTTCGTGGTGGACGAGGTGCCGCACGACTGGCTGTTCCCGCGCGTGGACGCCGTGGTGCACCACGGAGGTGGCGGAACGACGGCGGCCGCGCTCGCGGCGGGCGTGCCGCAGGTGGTGTGCCCGTTCGTGGCGGACCAGCCGCATTGGGCGCGGCGGATGCACGAGGTCGGGGTTGCTCCTTCTCCACTGCGGCAGCAGAAGCTGACGGCGGAAGGCCTCGCGGCGGCAATCAGGTCGGCGGTCGACCTGCCCGCCGCCGAGCTCGGTGCGGTGATCCGAGCCGAGAACGGCGTGGGTGACGCGGTGGAGGCGCTGGAGTCGGTCGTGCATCCGTAGTGGACGGATAGGGTGTCACGGTGATCTCTGGCTGGCGGCAACCGGCTCGCCTCGTCGTCCTCGCTTTCCTGGCCGCGGTCGTGCTCGGCACGGCGTTGCTGATGCTTCCCGTCGCCGCGGAGTCCGGTCGCTCGACTGGCTTCATGGTCGCGTTGTTCACCTCGGTCTCCGGCATCACCGGCACCGGGCTCGCCGTGGTCGACACCGGGTCGCACTGGTCGGTGTTCGGCGAGGTGATCGTGCTGCTGCTGTTCCAGATCGGCGGCTTCGGCATCATGACGCTCGCCTCGCTCCTGGCGTTGCTGGTCTCGCATCGGCTCGGCCTGCACATGCAGCTCACCGTGAAGACGGAGACGAACACGCTGAACCTGGGGCACGTCCGCCGGGTGATCGCGGGCGTCGTCATCATCAGCCTCGCGGTGGAGGCCGTCGGCGCGGTGCTGCTCGCGCTGCGGTTCTGGCTCGGCTACGGCGAATCCTTCGGTCGGGCGCTGTACTCCGGGGTGTTCCACTCGGTGTCGGCGTTCAACAGCGTCGGCCTCGCGCTCTACCCGGACAACCTGATGCGATACGCGACCGATCCCTGGGTGTGCCTGACGATCGTGGCGGTCGCGGTCACCGGCGGACTCGGTTTTCCGGTGCTGTTCGAGATCCTGCGCCGCCGCAAGCAACGCTGGTCGCTGCACACCAGGATCACCGTGCCGGTCTACCTGTCGCTCATGGCCTTCGGCACCCTCGTGGTGCTCGTCGTGGAGTGGGGCCGCGCTGGCACGCTCGGGCCGTTCGGGTTCGGCGACAAGCTGCTGATCGGGCTCTTCCACGGCGTCATGCCTGGCACGGCGGGGTTCAACACCGTCGACATCGCCCAGCTGCAACCGGCGACCCTGCTCGTCAACGACGTGCTGATGTTCATCGGCGGCGGCAGCGCGGGCACGACCGGCGGCATCAAGGTGACGACGTTCGCGTTGCTCGCCTTCGTGCTCTACGCCGAGGTGCGAGCGGAACCGTCGGTGCACGTCATGGGCCGCAGGATCGGAGCGGACGTGCAGCGCCAGGCCGTCACGGTGGCGTTGCTGGGCGTCGGACTCGTCATGGCGGCGACCATGGTGATCCTCGCGACGAGCTCGTTCCGCCTCGATGACGTGCTGTTCGAGACGACGTCGGCGTTCGGCGGTGTCGGCATGTCCACCGGCATCACCCCGAAGCTGTCCACGACCGGCCAGCTGGTGATCATCGTGCTGATGTTCGTCGGGCGGCTCGGCCCGATCACTCTCGTGTCCGCGCTGGCGTTGCGCGAGCGCAAACGACGTTACGAACTACCTGAGGAGCGTCCCATTGTCGGATAAGGCATCCCGCGTCGTCGTACTCGGCCTCGGCCGGTTCGGCAGCTCGCTCGCGCTGGAGCTGGTCGCCAAGGGAGTCGAGGTGATGGGCGTCGACTCCGACCCGAAGATCATCCAGCGGTATGCCGACGACCTCACCCACGCGGTCATCGCCGACAGCACCGATGCCGAGGTCATGCGTCAACTCGGCGTGGACGAGTTCGAGCGCGCGGTCGTCGGCATCGGCACGAACCTGGAGATGAGCATCCTCACCACCGCGTTGCTGGTGGACCTCGGCGTGCCGACCATCTGGGCCAAGGCGATCAGCCGCGAGCACGGCCGGATCCTGGAGCGCATCGGCGCACACCACGTCGTGCTGCCCGAGCACGAGATGGGCGAACGCGTCGCGCATCTGGTGACCGGTCGCCTGCTCGACTACATCGAGTTCGAGGACGACTACGCCATCGCCAAGACCCGTGCGCCGGAGGAGGCCGTCGGGCAGCCACTCGGCTCCAGCAAGCTGCGGTCGAAGTACGGCGTCACCGTCGTCGGCGTGAAACGTGTCGGTGACGGGTTCACGTACGCCACGGCGGAGACAGTGGTGAACCGCGGTGATGTCTTGATCGTCGCGGGCCGGACCGCCGACGTCGAAAGGCTCGACGACCTGGCCTGAGGATCTTTACGGAATCCTAACGCCGGTCACCTCGTGTCTTTACATGTGTGGGACTTCGCGGTCAGTTGACTTCCGTGTCGTGAGCGAACATCACCATCCGGGACCAGGCACGACCGGCACGTCGTCGTTAGAGGTGCCCGCGCGCTTGGACAGCCCGGTCCGGCCGCAGGCACCGGCGACCGGGCTGGGCCGGTGGATGCTGAAGCACCGGGTCCAGCCGGTGGTCGGCCCGGAGAGCGACGAGTCCCACGCCGAGCCCCAGTCGTGGTGGAAGGTCATGTGCCTGACCGGCGTGGACTACTTCTCCACCCTGTCGTACCTGCCCGCCATCGCCGCGCTGGCGGCCGGGGCGGTCTCGCCGCTGGCCACGCTGCTGATCGTGGCGCTGACGCTGCTGGGCATGCTGCCGATGTACCGGCGGGTGGCGAAGGAAAGCCCGCACGGCCAGGGCTCCGTGGCGATGCTCGAGCACCTGCTGCCGTTCTGGCGCGGCAAGCTCTTCGTCCTCGTCCTGCTCGGGTTCGTCGCCACCTCGTGGATCATCACCATCACCCTGTCCTCCGCGGACGCGACGGTGCACCTGATCGAGAACCCGTTGACGCCGAGCTTCCTGCACGGTCACGAGGTGCTCGTGACCGTGGTGCTGCTGCTCGTGCTGGGCGGCGTGTTCCTGCTGGGGTTCAGCGAGGCCGTCGGCGTCGCGATCCCGCTGGTCGCCGTGTTCCTGCTGCTCAACGCCGTGATCGTGGTCGCGGGCGTGGCGCAGGTGGTGAGCGAGCCGATCGCGTTGGACCGGTGGCTGGAGGCGCTGACCTCCGGCGGTGACGGGCTGGCCGGCGTGGCCGGGCCGGCGATCCTCGCGTTCCCGCTGCTCGTGCTGGGCCTGTCCGGCTTCGAGACCGGCGTGAGCATGATGCCGTTGGTGGCCGCCAAGGGCGAGACCGCCGAGGAACGCCTGCGCGACCGCATCCGCAACACCCGCAAGCTGCTCACCGCGGCCGCCCTGATCATGTCGGTCTACCTGGTCACAACGAGCTTCGTCACGACCGTGCTGATCCCGGCGGAGAAGTTCCGGCCCGGCGGCGAGGCCAACGGCCGCGCGCTCGCCTACCTCGCGCACGAACTCCTCGGCGAGGGCGTCGGCACTGCCTACGACATCAGCAGCATCCTGATCCTGTGGTTCGCGGGCGCGTCGGCGATGGCGGGCCTGATCAACATCGTGCCGCGCTACCTGCCCTCCTACGGCATGGCACCGGAGTGGTCGCGCGCGGTCCGTCCCGTGGTGATCGTCTACACCGCGATCTGCATCCTGGTCACGATCATCTTCAACGCCGACGTCAACGCCCAGGCGGGCGCCTACGCCACCGGCATCCTGGCCATGATGGTGTCCGCATCGGTCGCCGTCGCCATCTCCGCGTTGCGGCGCAAACAACGGGTGGCCGCGCTGGCGTTCACCGCGCTGACGCTGATCCTGCTCTACGCGTTGGTGGAGAACGTGATCGAGAAGCCGGACGGCATCACGATCTCGCTGTTCTTCATCCTCGGCATCATCGCCATCTCCCTGGTGTCCCGCGTGACCCGCACGACCGAACTGCGGGTCGAGCACATCGAACTCGACGAGGCCGCCCGCCGGTTCGTCACCGACTCGCTCGTGCACGACGGCCGCCTGACCCTCATCGCCAACCGGCGCCAGGCCGGTGACGCCGCCGAGTACGCGGAGAAGGAAGCCGAACAACGCGAGGCCAACCCCGTGCCCGGCGGAGCCGACGTGTTGTTCCTGGAGATCGACGTGGTCGATCCGTCCGGCTTCAGCGACGTGCTCCAGGTGCGTGGCGTCGAGGTCGACGGGCACCGGGTGTTGCGGGCCGGCAGCCCTGCCGCACCCAACGCCATCGCCGCCATCCTGCTGGCCCTGCGCGACTGCACCGGTGTCCGCCCGCACTGCCACTTCGCCTGGAGTGAAGGCAATCCGCTCGGCCACCTCTTCCGGTACCTGCTCCTCGGCCGCGGCGACACCGCGCCGGTCGTGCGGGAGATCATCCGAGCGGGCGAGCCGGATCCGGAACGACGGCCAGGCATCCACGTGGGTGGCTGACGGCGTAAAGATTTCCTGACGCCATCTCTACGCCCGCGGCCTTGCCCGGCCGCGTTCCCGCGGGAAACGATCGGCGCGGGTGCCCGGACCTTCGACGAGCACGCTCACGTCACCATCGAGCTCAACGAACTGGCCGCCAACCTGAACGTCACACTGAGCGCGAAGGTCGCGAGCAACCACAGCAAGATCCTGGGCGACGACTCCCCGGCCGTCGCCCGGACCGTCGCGAACTCGAAGAGGTGTGCCATGGATGAACGGGACGAGCTGCGACGCCGAGCTGATGCCGGCGACCAGGACGCCGTCGACCAGCTGGTCGAGCTCGCCGGCGAGGCCGGCGACATGGACGAGCTGCGCCGCCTCGCGGCCTCGGGCAGCACCGACGCCGTCGACGTGCTCGTCGAACTGGCAGGTGAACGCGAGGACGTCGACGAGCTCCGCAGACTGGCCGACTTGGGCAACACCGATGCCGCCGATGTCCTCGCGGAACTACGGGACTAGCGCTCGCGGCTGGCGGGCGATCTCGCTTTCCCGCGGGCGGTGTCACACGATTTAGTGCACCTTCGCGCGGCAGTCAGAGGATGCCGCGCCGGGCGACCGTCAGCCCTCTACGAGATGGCTGCCTTGCGGGTGAGCACTTGGCGCATTCGGAGTTGGTGAGTCCGCCCGAGGTTCGTGCGCCCGCTGGTGGCTACGGCGTTCTCCCGATTCCGTGTGAGTCGCTGGAGGTGTGGCGTGCTGTTCGTCGGTGATGACCGGGCTGAGGGTCCTCACGACATAGAGATCATGAACGAGAACGGTCGAGTGCTCGGGAAGGTCCGGTTACCTGATGGGAGGAGAGAATCGGGCGTCTCCATGCGTTGATCGCTGAACGGCTCAGCCCAGACGCTGGTCCAGATCAGGTGTTGATCTGGATCGAGACCGATCGCGGCCCGTGGGTGGGAGCACTGGTGGCTGCCGGCTACCGGGTGTTCGTGGTGAACCCGCGGCAGACGTTTCGGCTCCGTGAGCGATCCTCGCCGTCTGGTGCGAAGAGCGATGCCGCTCAGGTTGCAAGTTGGCGCGGCGCGGCGCGCTCCATCGCGATCATGGTCACCAGTTGTGTCAGCAGCGCGCCGAGGGTTGCCAGCACGAAAGCCGACAGGCCGAGCGCAGCCAGGCCCTGTGACAGAACGAGGAAGAACACTGCTGGTGCTGCGAGGCCGAGGACGAGGCCGTCGAGGACCGCTGATGCTGCATGGTGATCGTGGGTGAGGTGGGTGAACAGCGCGAGGATGACGCCGAAGACGGGAAACGGTGACAGCAGGCCTGCCAGCTGCGGGCCGATAATCGGGGCGAGCGTGGTGATCGTGAGTACGACCCCGGTGGCCACGACCATCCGGGCGGGCATGTCCCACCATGGTGGCTTTGCCACAGAAGGCTGCCGGTCATGCTGCGCCCGAGTTCGTCGGGTCAGCGCGACGGCCACGCCGATCGTGCCGAGTACGAGCAAGAACGTGGGTAGCGCCGGCCACTGCAAGTACGTGAGCGCGAGGGTGGCAGCGGCGAACACTGCGGTCCCGGCGATGAACGCGGTGAGCGCTCCCCGCGTGGCGGTGCTGCGATACGCGAGTGCTAGAAGGACTTGGGAGGCGGTGGCGGCGAGCATGCCGGTGGACGCCTGGGCGGCGAAGTCGGTGCCGTAGTCGGTGGCGAGGAAGTAGGCGACGGGTCCGGAGGTGAGGGGGAGGGCGACGAGCCAGCCGCCGATCTGGTGGCCCCACCGGCGTCCGGCTGCGCTCGCGGCACCGATGAGGAGTGGGGTGAGGACGGCTTTGAGCACGAGGGTGTGCACTTGATGTCTTGCTCTGGTGGAGGGGTTGGTGTCCGCGTCGGGCTCTGGGCTCGACGCGGACTACCGGGTGAGGTTGATCAGAGGCCGCGGGCGGTGTCGGTGAGGGCGGTGTCGAGGATGTCGAGGCCGCGGTCGAGTTCGGCGTCGGTGATGGTCAGGGGCGGTGCCATGCGGAAGATGCTGCTGCTGCCGGGGAATTGCACGATGTTGAGGTGCAGGCCCAGTTCCAGGCAGCGGTTGATGGCCTTGGAACCGAATTCGGCGGCCGGGGTTTTGGTGGTGCGGTCGGTGACCAGTTCGATGCCCTGCAGCAGTCCGCGGCCGCGGACGTCGCCGATGACCTCGTGGCGGGTTTGCAGGTCGAGCAGTCCGGTGCGCAGGCGGTCGCCGAGGCGGCGGGCGATCTGGTCGTAGGCGCCGCGGGTGAGGACGTCGATGACGGTGAGTCCGACGGCGGCGGGCAGTGGGTCGTTGACGTGGGTGGTGCCGAAGTAGAAGCCGCGTTCGTGGCTGACCTGTTCGATCTCGTCGCTGGTGATCACCGCCGACAGCGGCAGGCCGGCGCCGAGGGTCTTGGACAGGGTGAGGATGTCGGGGGTGATGCCGTCGTGCTGGAAGGCGTACCAGTCGCCGGTGCGGCACAGGCCGGTCTGGGCCTCGTCGATGATCAGGAGCATGCCGCGTTCCTCGCACTTGCGCTTGAGGGCAGCGAAGTAGCGGGGCGGGGGCTCGATGATGCCGCCGGTGCTCAGGATCGGCTCGGCGATGAACGCCGCGAGCGACCCGACCGACTGCCGGTCGACGAGAGTGAACGCGTAGTCCAATTCGGACTGCCAGTCGTACTGGCCGTCGCGGCTGAACAGCGGCCGGTAGGCGTTCGGTGAGGGGATGGAGATGTTGCCTGGGGCGACGGGTCCGTAGCCGCGGCGCGGGACGGCGAAGGTCGCGGCGCCGGAGGCGTGGGTAACGCCGTGGTAGGACTGGTCGAACGCGACGATCTCGTGCCCGCCGGTGTACATCTTGGCCATGCGGATGGCGGCCTCGTTGGACTCGCCGCCGGTGCTGAGCAGCAGCACCTTGCTCAACGGCTCGGGCAGCGTCCCGATCAGCGTGTCGGCCAGCTCGACCACGGGCCGCGAGAGCATCCAGCTGAACAGGTGGTCCAGCGTCGCGATCGACTCCGACACGGTGGCCACGATCTCGGGGTGCGAGTGCCCCAGCAGCGCGCTCATCTGCCCCGAGGTGAAGTCCAGGATCGCGCGGCCCTCGTGGTCGAACACCTCCGACCCGGCCGCGCGTTCGATCATCGCGGGGACGAAGTCGCTGCCGGAGTAGCGGATCAGCCGGCGGCGAGCGGTGGACCAGAACTCTGCCGGCGTCGTGCCGGCCTGTCCGGTGGCGCGGCTGTCGGTGGAAGCGCTCATGTTGTGCCCCTTGGGTTTCCGTCGCAGTGGCTGGTCATCACGTTAGGGATCTGGGCTTGGCATGCGATTGCGAAGATTGCCGGAGGCGGCTCGGCTGGCGCACAATTTGTGCGTGGATCGCATCGACCGCGCAATCCTGGAACAGCTGCGCCGGGACTGCCGCCAGTCCAACACCGAGATCGCCGACCTCGTCGGCCTCACGCCGTCTCCGTGCCTGCGCCGGATACGAAGGCTGGAGGAGGACGGGATCATCCAGGGCTATCACGCCCGCGTCGATCCGGTCGCGATCGGCCGCGGGTTCGAGGTGCACGTCGACTTCGAGCTCAAGGACCAGGCCAAGTCGACCATCCGCGAGTTCGAGGCTGCTCTGGTCGCCTTCGACGAGGTGATCGAGGCCCGCCGCACCTTCGGGGCTCCCGACTACCAAGCGCTCGTTGCCGTGGCGGACCTGCAGACCTACGAACTGTTCATGACCGAGCACCTGGCGGATCTGCCGGGCCTGGCCAAGCTCCAGTCCCGTTTCACCATGAAGACGTTGAAGGCCAACGTTCCCGCCAACGCAGCACCGGATGGAGCGAACAGGTAGCCGATCTTGCTGGGAGAACGTCACGGCCGCGGCCGGGTCAGCAGGGCGACGGTCACCAGCACGATCGCGCAGCCGAGCAGTTGCACGAGGGAGATCACCTCGGCGAGCAGCAGCGCGGAGAGCACCAGACCAGCGATCGGGTGAACGAGCAGGAGCGCGCTGCCCGTGCTCGGTGCCAGGCGGGAAAGACCCGAGCCGACCAGGACCCAGGCGATGACCTGCCCGGTGACCGCGGCGACCAGCAACCAGGCGAGGGTGCTCCAGCTGGGAGTCAGGTCCAGGTCACCGGTGAACACGCCACCGATCGCCGCCACAGCGGCCGCCGCGATCGTGATGTCGGTCAGGTTGGCGAGACGCTGGCGCGCGTCAGAGCTCGTCCGCCGGAACAGCAGCAGGTATCCGGTGTAGGCGACGCCGGCCGCGACGCCCATGAGAGTTCCGTACCACGGCGCCGCCGCGGTGCTGGACTGGCCGATCGCGCCGCCGGCGATTGCCACACCGCACAGCAGGATCGGGGCCAGCGCCCAGAAAGACCGTCACACGCGCTCGCCGTAGAGCATCAGACAGGCCAGTGGGACCGCAACGACTTGGACGTGAACCAAGACGGTCGCGACTCCTGCTCCGACGGCCAGGATCGACTTGGTCCACAGCACCATGTCCACGCCGAGAAAGGCGCCGGCGAGAAGAGCGGTGCACCGCTGGGAAGCGGTGCGCTGAACAGGCCTCTCCCCGTGTCGGCGTCTCATGGCGCGCATGACGATCAGCAGCGGCACGGCGAGCAGCGCGCGGTAGAAGGCCGAGGTGCTGGCGGTCGTGCTGGACAGGGCGATGAGCGGCCCGGTCAGGCCGAACGTGGCCGCTCCGAGAATGAGCGCCACTCGGGCATCGAGTCGATCGACGGACCACGTCGAGCGCGGTTCGGACAGGGCGGACGTCGGAGGCGTGGCGAGGCCGGTTGCGGAGCTCATGCCCCAAGCGTGTGGTCAGATTGTCGTTTAGAAAATCGAAACATTCTATGCAAGCCTGTATAGCGAAGCTAAACACACCTTGGGAGGCCGCGGTGGAGTGGAGCAGCGTGCAGCTCCGGGCGCTGGTCGAACTGCGGCGGCAAGGCACCATGCGCGGCGCGGCCGGGGTTCTCGGCTACACCGCCGGTGCGGTGTCACAACAGCTCACCGCCCTGGAACGCGCTGTGGGCACGGCATTGCTGCTGCGGGTCGGCCGCCGGGTCGAGTTCACCGACGCCGGGCGGGAACTGGCGATCCACGCACAGCGGATCCTCGACGTCGAAACCGAGGCGCTCAACGCGATCGAACGTGGCCAAGGAGTGCGCGGAGCGCTTCACGTCGGCGTGTTCGCCACGGCTGCGGTCGACATCCTCCCCGGCGTGCTGGCCCGCGCCCAGGCGCTCTATCCGGAGTTGACGGTGCACACCCGCGAGGTCGAGGTGGACGCCATGCTCCGCAGCGTCGCAACCGGGTCCGTCGACCTCGCCATCGGCCTGGACTACCCGGACAGCCCCGTTCCCCAAGATCCAGCCCTGCGCACGGTCCGGCTGCGGCACGAGCCGTTCCGGCTGGCCGTTCCCGCGGGGTCCTTCGCCGAGACGAACGAAATCGACTTCGCCGCCACCGGTGAACTCGATTGGATCCTTCCGCCTCCTACCACCGTCTTCGGGTTCGCCATGCGTCACTTCTGGCCACGCCACGGCGTTGAGCTCCGTGTACGCCACGAGGTGGCCGACACCGCCGTGTCCTTGGCGTTCGTCGAGGCCGGACTCGGGGTCACACCCATCACCGACGCGATGCTGCGCTTGCGTCCATCGACACTGGATCGCGTCGACTTCCGTGAGCCTTTCGGGCGTGACGTCGTCGCCGTGGTCCGGTCAGCGGGAGCAGAACGACTCTCCGTTGCTGCCTTGCTGGCTCTCCTAGGCGAATCCGCCGCGTAGATCGACTTCTGCCCGCCGCGCCGTTCGCTCAGTGCGATGACTGGCCTGGGAGTGTCTTCATGGTCATGTAGCTGTTGACCGTGGCGATGTTGGGGACGCTGGCCAACTTGGTGGCGTGGAAGTTCTCGTAGGCGGGCAGGTCGGCGACCTCGACGTGCAGCAGGTAGTCGAAGTTGCCGGTGATGTGGTGGCAGAACACGACTTCGGGCAGTTCGACGACGGCGTGTTCGAAGGCGAGGACGTCCTCGCGGGCGTGACGGATCAGCCGGACGCCGGCGAACACCCGCAGCCCCCGGGCGAGCGCCGAGGGATCGACGAGCGCCTGGTAGCTGCGGATCACTCCAGTCTCCTCAAGACGGCGCACGCGGCGCAGGCACGGTGAGGGTGACAGGCCGACCTGGTCGGCCAGGTCGGCGTTGCTGATCCGACCGTCTTTCGCCAGCACGGCCAGGATGGCCCTGTCCACGTCGTCCATTGGCAGATTATTGCTGGATCAATGCCGCTAGCACAATCTGTTGGCTCCCGTCCTGCGCAACTTGCTGCCAAAGTTGCGTCAGATCGCTCCTGGTCGTGTCGCGGTCGGCCACGCTGTTCATGTCGAAAGCCGCGGAGGGAGCGTTATGGCAGGCAGCAGCACGGTCGTCGTTCACGCTGATCGGGACGTCCACCCGAGTCGTGCGGTGGTGCCGCCGATCTACCAGACGGCGACGTTCTGGGCCGAGGACGCGGACGAGTTCGCGCGGGTCGCGGCCGAGTCGCGGGGCAAGGACTTCTACACCCGCTACGGCAACCCGAACCACGCGCAGGTCGCCGCTGTCGTCGCGGAGTTGGAAGGGACCGAGGCCGCGATGGTCACGGCCTCGGGGATGGCGGCGCTCACCACGACGGTGCTGGGCCTGGTGTCCGCTGGTGATCACGTCATCGGGCAGAAGGCGACCTACGGCGGGACGGCGTCGGTGTTGCTGAACCTGTTGCCGCGCTTGGGAATCTCGACCACGGTGGTGGACCAGACGGACGTGGGCGCGTTCGAGCGGGCGCTGACGCCGAAGACGCGGTTGATTCTGGTCGAGTCGCCGAGCAATCCGCTGCTGCAGATCACGGATCTGGGCGCGGTCGCGGCCCTTGCGAAGGCGCACGGCGTGATCACGTTGGCGGACAACACCTTCGCCACTCCGATGAACTCACGCCCTGTGGAGTTCGGCATCGACGTGGTGTGGCACAGCGCGACGAAGTACCTCAACGGTCACACCGACGTGTCCGCCGGAGTGCTCGCCGGCCCCGCCGAGATCCTGGGCAAGGTCTGGGACACGGGTGTGCTGACCGGGGCGACGCTGGGGCCGTTCGACGCGTGGTTGCTGTTGCGCGGCATGCGAACCCTGCCGTTGCGCGTGCAACGACACAACGCCAACGGGCTCGCGATCGCGCAGGCGTTGGAGAACCATCCGGCGATCGCGAAGGTGCACTATCCGGGTCTCGCCTCCCACCCGCAGCACGAGTTGGCGGGCAAGCAGATGACCGGCTTCGGTGGCGTGCTTGCCCTCGAACTGAACGGCGGCTTCGAGGCGGCGGACGCCTTCCTCGGGCACCTGAAGTACTCGCGACGCTCGGCGAGCCTCGGCGGCGTCGAGTCCCTCGCGGTCCACCCCGCCTCCATGTGGCGCGGAATGCTCAGCGACCAGCAGATCGCCGAGTCCGGCGTGCCGCTCGGCCTCGTCCGGCTCGCGGCGGGCATCGAGGACACCCCCGACCTGGTCGCCGACGTCGTGGCAGCGGTCTCCGCGTGACGAACCAATCTGGAACAGGAGCTCACCCGATGAGGACTCTGATCACCGGCGGCACCGTGGTCAGCATGGACCCGGCGATCGGCGACCTCGGCCGCGGCGACGTGCTGATCACCGACGGTGTGATCACCGAGATCGCCGATCGGATCGAGGCAGCGGACGCCGAGGTGATCGACGCGACCGGCCGGATCGTGCTGCCCGGTTTCGTCGACACCCACCGCCACACCTGGCAGACCGCGTTCCGCGGCCTCGGCGCGGACTGGTCGTTCGAGGACTACCTCATCGCGGTCCACGGCACGGTGAAGCCGCACTACCAGCCAGAGGACGTCTACCTCGGCAACCTGCTCGGCAGACTGGAGGCGCTGCACTCCGGCGTCACCACGATGTTCGACTGGTTCCACGCCGCGCTGACCCCCGCGCACGCCGACGCCGCACTCGCGGGACTGCGCGACGCGCCAGGCCGGTCGATCTTCGGCTACGGCGCGGGTTATCGCACCGAGGAACGGATCGCCGCCGAGGTCCGCCGCGTCCACAGCGGGGTCTCGGCCGGCGGCCTGGTCACGCTGGCGCTGGCGCTGCGCGGACCCGGCGAGGCGCCGATGGGCACCGTCGCCGAGGACGTGCAGCTGGCCGATGAGCTCGGCCTGCGCACCACCGTGCACGTGGACGGCCTCAACGGAAACCGTCCGATCACCGAACTGATGCGCCGTGACCTGCTCCGCGACACCACCACCTTCGTGCACGGCAACGGACTGGCCGACGACGAGCTGCGGATGATCGCCGACGCGGGCGCGTCGGTGTCGATCAGCCCGGACGTGGAGCTGAAGATGGGCTTCGGCTGGCCGGAAACCGGCCGCATGCTCGCCGCCGGACTGCGACCCGCGCTGTCCATCGACGACTGCCCGGCGGTCGGTGGCGACATGTTCTCCACCATGCGCACCACGTTGTCGGCGCAGCGCGGCCTCGACGGCGGTCTCAGCTCCCGCGACGTGCTGTCGTTCGCCACGGTCGACGGCGCCCACGCCTGCGGGCTCGGCTCGCAAATCGGTAGCCTCACGCCGGGCAAGGCCGCCGACATCATCCTGGTCCGCGCCGACGACCTGACCATGTTCCCGCTCAACCACCCTGCGGGCGCGCTCGTCACGGCCGGACACCCTGGCCTGGTCGACACGGTGCTCGTCGCGGGACGTGTCGTGAAACGCGACGGCGTGCTCGTCGACGTCGACCTGACCGCGTTGAAGGCCCGGTTGCTGGAGTCGCGAGACCGGATCGCCGCAGCGGCGGGCATCGCCGTGGACGGCACCTGGAGCCCGTCGTGAAGCTGGCGACCTTCCGTGCCGAGGCAGGCGAACGGGTCGGTGTGGTCGACGTCGACCGCGAGGTCGTCCGGGACGTGACCGACCTGCTGCCGGACGGCGACGGAATGCTCGGCGTGATCGAGTCCTGGGACGCGGTCCGGCCGCTGCTGGAGAACGCCGCCGGGCCGGAGATTCCCCTGGAACAGATCGGTTTACTCGCGCCGATCCCACGCCCGCGGCGCAACATCTTCTGCGTCGGCCTGAACTACCACAGCCACGTGACCGAGTACGAGGACAGCGACTACGGCGTGGGTAGCTGGCTACCCGAACGACCTGTCTTCTTCTCCAAGGCCACCACCTCGGTCATCGGGCCGGAAGCCGGCATCTCGCTGCACCCCGGTGTCACGTCCGAAGTGGACTACGAGGGTGAGCTCGCCGTCATCCTGGGCACCGGCGGACAGGTGTGGGGCTACACGATCATCAACGACGTGACCGCACGAGACCTCCAGCACGCGCACAAGCAATGGCTGCTGGGAAAGTCGCTGGACACGTTCTGCCCGATGGGGCCGTACGCGGTGACCGCCGACGAGATCGGGGCCGTCGACTCGTTGGAGATCGAGACGAAGGTCAACGGCGAGACCAGACAACACGGCAGCCCGAAGAACCTGATCTTCGACGTGCCCGAGCTGATCACGACCCTGTCCGCAGGGATCACCCTGCTGCCTGGAGACGTGATCGCGACCGGCACTCCGGCCGGGGTCGGGCTCGGCCTCGACCCACCGATGTTCCTGCGCAGCGGCGACGTCGTCGAGGTGACGATCACCGGGCTCGGCACCCTGCGAAACCGCGTTCGCTGACACCCAAGGACATCCGCATGCGCCCGTTCGCCCAGATCGACGTCTTCTCCGCCGAGCCCTACCTCGGCAACCCCGTCGCCGTCGTCCTCGACGCCGAGGGGCTCGACGGCGAGATGATGCAGACGGTGGCCCGGTGGACGAACCTGTCCGAGACCACGTTCCTGCTGCCTCCCACCACTCCGGAAGCCGACTACCGGGTGCGGATCTTCACTCCAGGTGGCGAGCTGCCGTTCGCAGGGCACCCCACCCTCGGTTCCGCGCACGCCTGGCTTCAGCACACGGGCTCGTCGCGGGACAGGGTCGTGCAGGAGTGCGCGGCAGGTCTGGTCGAAGTGCGGCGGCGGCAGGGAACGCTGTGCTTCGCCGCGCCACCTCCCGTTCGCAGCGGCCCGATCGAAGAGGACTACCTGGAGAAGATCGTCTCGGCACTGGGCATCGACGGCCCGGTGATCGGGCACCAGTGGGTGGACAACGGGCCGGGCTGGGCGGTCGTGCGGCTGGCGACCGCCCAGGAAGTGCTCGCGCTGGAACCGGACTTCTCGCGGCTTCCGCACGCGATGGTCGGCGCTGTCGGTGCCCACCCCCACGGCTCCCCGCACGCGTTCGAGCTGCGCACGTTCGCGCCCGGTGCCGGCGTGCCCGAGGACCCGGTCTGCGGCAGCATGAACGCCGGCGTGGCGCAGTGGCTCATCGGCACAGGAGTGGCGCCAGCTGCGTATCGGGTCTCGCAGGGGAGCCGTCTGGGACGCGCCGGTGACATCGCGATCACCTCTGAACCCGACGGAACCGTCTGGGTCGGCGGCGCCACGAAGACGCTCTTCCACGGCACCGCACGGATCTGAACTACGCCTCGGACTCGCCTGCGATTCGCTCGCGTCGCTGCCGTTCGAGGTCGGCGATCTGCGGACTGGTCAGGCCGGGTTCCGGCAATGAGGTGGGTGCTTCGCGGGAGGGGCGCAGGCCGTCCAGCAGGAAGCCGATCATTCGCCGGTACAGCAACGGGTGGCCGGGGCCGCCCACCTCGACGGCGGTGTGCACGGCCATCGACAGCAGCAGCATGTCCCCGGCGACGAGGTCGTCGCGGACGACGCCGGCCTCGCGGGCGCGGCGGACGAGGCGTTCGAGGTGCTCGCCCGTGCGGTTGTGGCTGTCCTCCACCAGTTTGGCCAGCTGGTGCGGTGTTCGGGGGCGGGACCAGCCAAGCGTCTCGCTGTAGGAGCCGCTCAGAAGTTCTCGCAGGCCGCGGTCTTTAGCGATCGTGGGGACGGCGAGTTCCAGGAACGTGACGATGCCCGCCCACGGGTCAGGGTTGTTGCTGGCGTCCTGTGCCTGCTGCTGGGCGAGCTCGAACTTCGGCTCGTACACCACGTGGATCAGGTCGTCCTTGGTCGCGAAGGTCCGGTAGACGGTCGCGACGCCGACACCTGCGGCTTTGGCGACGTCGGCGAGGGTCGCCGTGCATCCTCGTTCGGCGAAGACGTCCGCGGCGGCGGCGAGGACGCGGGCCAGGTTGGCCTGTGCGTCGCGCCTGCGTGGTCCCGCGGTGGTCATCTCCCGGATGCTACCGGCGGTGGTGCACGTGATCAGGGTGAGGCCCGGCTCCTACGACGTGCACCTCAACCCCGTCAGTTGGCAGGTCAAGACCAAACAGGCGCTGATCGAGACCTGGCGGACACCATCGTCGGTTCGGTCAGCACCGATGACCTGCCGGCAGACCCCGTCGAACGAGTGCGTGTCCTCGCCACCCGCTACCGCACGGCGTTGCTCGCGCACCGCGACGGCGGTCGCCTGGTCGCGGGGACCTTCTCCGGTACGGGCAGGACGCTCCGGGTGGGCGAGGCGATCGTCGGCAGCCTGTTGGAGGCCGGCCACACCGAACTCGGCGCGGCCCGGTTGTGCTGGTCCATCGTGTACTTCACGCTCGGCCTCACTCAGGAGGAGCAGACGCCGGCAGGCGACGCCCGTGACCGGTTCGCGGAAATGCTGGCCACGGGCGCCTTTCCGGCGCTGGCGAAGGTCGGCGATGCAATGATCAGCGACGACTTCGACGCCAGGTTCGACTACGGGATCAGCCGGTTGCTCGGCTGACGAACCCGGCCACGACCGAGGCGAACTTCTCCGGCTCCTCGACGTGCGCGAAGTGCCCGCTGTTCTCGAAGGTGACGAGCTCGGCGCCCGGGATGCGCTTGTGCAGCTCCTGCGCCCACCTCGGACCGCAGATGAAGTCGTGCTGCCCCACCAGCACCAGCGTGTCCACGGTGATCGTCTCCACCGTGCCGCGGTCGTCGATCAGGTCGGGGACGCCGAGCTCGTCGAGGCCGGTCACGTGGCCGCCGTGCACCACGTCCTCGAACGCCTCGTGGCCGCGGAAGTCCGCGAAGTACAGCGGCAGGATGGCTCGGGCGACGCGGGCGAACGTCTCGTCGTCACCGATGGTCGGAACCTGCTGCCAGGCCTCGGAGACCGCCGTCGCATCGGGGTGGCGGCGCAGGAACTCCTCTACGCCGCGGCTCGCCTCGGCGAAGAACGGTGCGTCGGAGGCAGGCGCGCTGTCGTAGAGGATCACGCCGGACAACCGGTCGGCCAGGTGCGTCGCGCAGTACTGGGTGACGAACCCGCCGTAGGAGTGGCCGAGCAGGTGGGCCTGCTCCACGCCCAGGTCGTTGAGCACCGCTTCGACCGCACGAGCGTGGAGAGCCCGCGTGTAGCCGTGCGGGTGCGAGGCGAGCCGACCTGACGCGCCGGTGCCGAGCGGCTCGACGTAGACGGTGGTGAGGTGCTCCTCGAGAGCGGTCGAGCGCAGGTACTCCCAGGTGAAGCCCGGTCCGCCGGGGTGCAGCAGGCACACCGGGCCCTGTCCGGCGACGTGATAGGTCACCGGGATGCCGTCGACCGCGGTGGTGTGGCTGTTCATGCTGGTTCCGATCTCGCGATGGGTCTGGACGTGAACGAGATGCGGGATCGGCGGCGAAGTTCGATCGGGTTCACGTGATCGGCGTCACGTCGGGGTGGAAGAGGCGAAGCCGCTCGACCCGCCCTCCTCGCAACGACATCAGCCAGACCACGGAAGGCGGGCAGTGGCCGGGGTTGTCGGGCGGGTTGACCAGGTCCATCTCCCAGATGGCGATGTCGTTGCCCGCGATGATGTTGACCGGGCGCTGCCGCACCCCTGCGGCGAGGTCACCCTCCATTCCGGCCAGCACGAGGTCCTGTCCGCCGGTGATCGGTCCGGCGGTCAGCGTCACGTGTGGCGACCACCGATCCGCCACGATCTCGCCGAACCGCCCGGCTTCTGCTGCGGCGAGGGTGTCCACGGCCTCCGCGCGGCTGGCGAGGTGCCGTCGCGTTGCGTCGTCGTGCCCGCGGTCGGCGGTGGCGAGCAGGGCGGCGGAGAGCTTCGCGCGTGCCTCGTTGAGCCGGCTGCGCACGGTGCCGACCGGTAGTCCGCACGCCTTCGCGATGTCGTCGTAGCTGGTGACACCGCTGAAGTGCCGCAGCAGCAACGGAAGCTGCAACGTGGGGGTCAGCCGGTCCAGAGCGGTCCAGATCCAGTCTCGCAGTGCGTGGGTGTCGAGCACGCTCTCGGGAGTCTCGTCGCCGGCCCAGTCGACCAACGGCGCCGAAGGACTTTGCCTGAGCCGCATCCGCCCCGTGTTGCGCACAATCGCGCGTAGCCACGCGCCCACGGCTGACGGGTCGCGCACATCGCCGATGCGGCGCAACGCGATCAGCGCCGAGTCCTGGAGGAGGTCCTCCGCGTCGTAGCCGACGACGCTCAGTGCAACGGCGCGCATGGAGGCGTGGTGTCGCTGGAGCAGCACGCCCACGGCCGTGGCATCCCCCGCCTGGGCACATCTGGTCAGCTCAGCGTCTGAGAGCGCGTCCACCAGCCCGATGATAGTATCCGGAATAGCTATTCCGAATCCTGGGTGGAGAGGCGCCTGTGAAACCGAAACCCGCCGGCCTGCTCGCCCGCGCGGCCGGAGCTGTGCACGGCAGGGCTTTCGGCCTGCCGCCTGGGGGAGTGCGGTACGCGGTCGAGCGCGGGATCCGGGTCCCGATGAAGGACGGCGCGGAGCTGATGACCGATCTGTACGCGCCGATCGGTGCGTCGCACGGCACGGTCCTCGTCCGCACTCCTTACGGTCGCGGCCTGCCGGAGAGCTTGTTCCACGGCCGCGCGTTCGCCGCCCAGGGCTACCAGGTGCTGATCCAGAGCGTGCGCGGTACCGGAGGCTCGACCGGGGCGTTTCGTCCCATCGTGCAGGAGACTTCGGACTCCCAGGACGTGATGGCGTGGCTGCGGCGCCAGCCGTGGTTCAGCGGGCGGCTCGCGACGCTCGGCGGCTCCTACCTCGGCTGGGCCCAGTGGGCGCTGCTCCAGGACCCTCCGCCGGAGCTGTGCGCTTCGGTGGTTCTCGTGGGGCCGCACGACTTCTCGGAAGCGATCCGCGGCACGGGGTCGCTCGCGCTCGCCGACTGGCTCGGCTGGAGCGCCAGCATGCGGGCGATGCGGCGGGGTGGTGTTCGCGATGTCGTCGCCTCCCGCCGGAGAGTGTCGGCGGCGTTGCGGGAACAGACGCCCGCGCGGGCAGCGAAGGTCGCGCTGGGCGACGAAGCCCCGTGGTTCGACGAGTGGCTGAGCCATGATCGTGACGATCCGTTCTGGCGGGGGTACGACGCCGGGTCGGCGTTGACCGTGACGAAGGTGCCCACGCTGGTGGTCGGCGGCTGGCACGACGTCTTCGTCGACCAGACGCTGGCACAGTTCCAGGCACTCGACGAGCGCGAGGTCGACGTGGCCATGACGATCGGCCCGTGGACCCACCTGGACACCGCGGTCAGGGCGTCGCGAGTCGTCGATGCCGAGGCGTTGACGTGGCTCGATCAGCACGTCGCCGGAAAGGCTGCGACGCGCGACGCGCGGGTGCGCGTCTACGTGACGGGCGCTGAGGAGTGGCGCGCGATGCAGTCCTGGCAACCGCACACCGGCGCGCTCAGACTCCGGCCGGACGCGACCGGGGTGCTCGGCGCCGAGCCGGGGAGCGGCGTGGTCGAGTTCTCCTACGACCCCGCCGATCCGACGCCCTCCGTGGGCGGCAGACACATGTCGGCCAAGGCGGGTCGTCAAGACAACCGCGAGCTCGAGCGCCGTCCCGACGTCGTCACCTTCACCACCGCGCCGCTGGACGAGGACGTCGAGGTCGTCGGAGCGCCCGTGATCGAACTTCAGCTCGACCGCGACGTCTTCGTGCGACTGTGCGATGTGGACAGTCGTGGCCGGTCGTGGAACGTGACCGAGACGTTCGGCCGGCCCGGCTCGGGACGGTTGACGCTGGGCTCGTGCGCGCACCGGTTCCGCGCTGGGCACCGCATCCGGTTGCAGATCTCGGGTGGGGCGTACCCGCGATACGCCCGCAACCCAGAGCCTTGTCACTACGCGATCGACTGCGCGGGAACGACGCTCATCCTTCCGGCGCGGTGGTCGCCCGAGTGAACGTGGCCATGTCCCAGTAGTCGCGCCAGGCGGCGATCTGACCGTCCACGATCTCGAACACACCCATGACCGGCAGGTCGACCGCGGTGCCGTCTTTGCGGCGCAACGTGTCGGTGCGCTCGTTCATGACGACGCCCCCGTTGCTCATCTGGTGGTGCACGTCGAAGTCGATCCCGGAGAAGTCCGCCGTGAAGACGGCGAGGAACTCCTTGATCGCCTCGCGGCCGTGGATCGGTGGCATCGGCATGTTCTGGTAGATGGCGTTCTCGGTGAAGTAGGAGGCCAGCTCCTCCGGGTCCGGTGCGGCCCACAGGCCGCAGAACTCGGTCACCAGTTCTTCGGGGGTGCGCGTCACGTTCGGTCGTTTCCTTTCTCAGGGCTATCCGGTCAGTCCGTTGTAGACGAACGCGGCGAGCGCGTCCACGTCCGCCTTGGCGGTGCCTAGGTGCAGGGCGTTGTAGCAGTAGAGCTCCAGCAGGCAGACGACCATGAGAGCGACCTCGGCGGCATCGCTCGCCGGCTTGCCGACGTGAGCACGGGTCTCGGCGATGTGGTCGCGCCAGATCCGCACGTCCGTCGCGCGGATCTGGGCGCGGATGTCGGCGAACTGCGGGTCGGAGGCGGCGGCTTCGGAGATCGCGACCATCTCCGGGAGGTGGTCGCGGTACGTCCGCAGGTACGCCTGGACGTGGTCGCGGACGTCGGCCTCGGTCGTCATGGTGTGTCCGTCGCCGGCCACGTGGACGATGTGCCCGCGCCGGGAATCCTGGAGGTCGTCGGCGAGCGCTTTGAGGAGCGCGGCCTTCGAGTCGAAGTACCGGTACATGCCACCGGCGGCACGTCCGGCCTCATCGGTGATGTCGGTGATCTTCGTGCTCGCGTAACCCTGCCGTGCGAACACGCGTCGAGCGGCCGCCTTGAAATCCTCGGTCGCGCGGTCCGACCGGGTCATGAGAAGAACAGCTCGGTGGGGGAGTCGACCAGGACGCGGTGCCGGTCCGCCGAATCCGGCACCCAGGCGGCCAGCAGGTCGAGCAGTTCGCCGGTGTCCCGCTGGCCGTCGGGCAGGTGGGGCCAGTCGGAACCCCACAACATTCGGTCAGGATGTTCTTCCGCCAGTGCACGTGCCAGTGTTTCCACAGCGGACAGCGGCTGGGTCTTGGCGAGCCGGTAGGCGCCGGACAGCTTGATCCAGCAGTTTCCTCTGTCCATCAAGGTCAGGAGCTGGTCGGTGCCGAGGCCGTAACCGATGTGGTCGACGACGTAGGGAACTTCCAGGCGTGGGAGGAAGTCCTGCAACCTGGAGAGCACCGCGCCCGGCGTGTAGAACTGCACATGCCACCCGCGTGACGCGGCGCGTGCCGCCATGGCTTCGATGTAGGCCATCAGGTCGGACGGGGTCCAGTCGGCGCGCGCGAAGAGGTCGAGCCTGATCGCGCGGACTCCCAGTTCGTGCCACAGGTCCAGATCTGCGTCGGAGGTGTCGTCCTCGATGCGCACGACCGCGCGGCATCGGTCGCCCACCTTCTTCAGCACGTCCAGGGTGAGGCTGTTGTCGTTGCCGTAGAACGTCGGCTGGACCAGCACCATGCGCTCGATGCCCAGGAATCGGGTGACCGCGAGGTATTGGTCGAGCGTGGCGTCCGGGAACGTGTACAGCGGCTCCAGGACGTGCGGGTAGCCGGCCTCGAACACGTGGAAGTGCGTGTCGCAGGCGCCGCGCGGAAGTGTGAACGCGGGCAGGGAATTGCTGAACGCCGGCCGCATCGGCGTGGTCTGCGCGGGGATGCTCATGCGAACTCCTTCAGGACCAGACCGGCACGCGTCGAGGCGCCGGAGTGGAGTAGTTCGGTGTCGGTGCCGGTCATGAACAGCGGGCAGACGCCCAGCGGGAGGAGGTCCTTCATCAGGCCGAGGTCGCCGATGCCGCCGAGTTGCAGGAGCTTGCCGTGGGTCCGGCAGGCCTCGGCCGCGGTGGCGACGTGCGAACGGATTCGTTCGTACTGGCCGGGTGTGCCCAGTTCCGCGGTGAGGTCGTTCGCGCCGATGCCGAGCATGTCGACACCGTCGAGTGCCGCGATGGAGCCGGAGTTGGCGATGCCTGTCGGTGTCTCCACGAGGATCTGCACGATCGTGGCCGCGTCGAGCCACGGATTGAGCTCGGTCGCGGGGGTGGGCCGCAGGTCGAGCATCGGCACCATTGCGAGCTGGGATCGCTGACCGCGTGGCGGAAACCGGCAGGCGCGGCTGATCGTCTCGGCTTCCGCGGCGGTGTCGACGCGGGGCGCGACGATGCCGTGCGCTCCGCAGTCGAGCAGCCGGCCGATCGCGCCGTACTCGCGTTCCGGGATCCGGACGAACGGGGTCAGGCCGAGATCTGCGGCTGCCGCAGACAGGCTGGCGGCCACGTCGAGGGACATGGCGGAGTGCTCGAGGTCGATCAGCACGCTGTGATGGCCCGTCGCTCTCGCGATGCGCACGACGTCGGGTGTCCGGGCACTGCGGATCGCCAGCATCAGCGTCACCTTGCCGTCGTGCAGCCGCTCCAGGAACGCGTTCACGGCGCGCCTCCGATCGTTGCTTGCGTCACCGGCGCACCCGACGCTACCGTGAAAATGAATTCAAATTCAACACTGAAGCACGGGTGAGGTGACCTAAGTGAGTCCTCTGCTGACCGAGGTGTGGCGGTTGCCCACGTCGGGTGCGCGCGGCGTCACCCCGTTCACCATCGGTGAGCGGGACTTCCTGGCGATTCCCCAGCTCGCGCTGGACGCGGAGGGAACGCCTCCGGGGATGAACGGTGGTGACAGCGGTACCGACCTGTTGGTGCTGAGCCGCGAAGCGGACGGCTACGTCGAGTACCAGCGGATCCCGGCGCCTGGCGGAGAAGATGCCGAGTTCTTCACCATCAGCGACGAGGTCTTCCTGGCGGTCGCGAGCATCAGGACCGGCTGCGGGCCGTACCACTACGCCACCGACTCGGTGATCCACCGGTGGGATGGGGAGAAGTTCCTGCCGTTCCAGGAGATCCCGACGTACGCGGCCAAGCAGTGGCGGCACTTCCGGATCGGCGGGCGGAACTTCCTCGCGCTGGCTCAGGGCGTGACCGTGCGGCCGGAAGAGAACCGGGCATCGGTGATCTTCGAGTGGACCGGAAGCGGTTTCGAGCCGTTCCAGACGATCGACTCGAGCTGGTCCTACAACTGGCATCACTTCGAGGTCGACGGCACACACTTCCTCGCGCACGCGGACCACGTCGCCCGGTCGGTGCTGTTCCGCTGGGACGGAGAGCGGTTCGTCGAGCACCAGGCGCTGGCCGTGTCCGGTGGGCGTGCGTTCGCGACCTTCCACGCGGATGGCCGGCTCCACCTCGCGGTGGCCGTGATCGACAACGACTCGTTGCTGTACCGCTGGAACGGCGGCATGTTCACGCTGCACCAGGTGCTCGACGGCCCGGGAGGCCGGGAGTTCGCGGTGGTCGGCGGTTACCTGTTCCGGGTCAACTTCATCGTCGGGCCGCGCGAGAACCCGGTGACCCGGCTGGAGTCCCAGATCTACGAGTGGAAGGGGAAGCGCCTCGTCGAGGTCGAGCACTTTCCGACCTCGGGCGGGACCGCGGTCGCGGTGTTCGGTGCCGAACCCCTGGTCGCCGTCTCCAACAGCCTGACCGAGGACGTCCGCTTCCGCACTGACACGGTGATCTACCGGTTCGGGGGAACGCTGTGACGAGCCCCGAACTCGTCGCGCTGTTCGAGACCTACACCGGAGGTCCCGACACCATCGGCGCCCGGCTGGCCGAAGCTCATCGTGAGCTCGCCGGCAAGGATCCGCTGATCGTCGCCACCGGCCGCGACCTGGCGTTGTTCCCCGGCTCCGGACGCCCGCCCGAGGTGGAGAGCTTTCGCCTGGGCGCGCGCGGGTTCAAGGAGCTCACCGGGATCTCGCACCTCGGCCCTGCGGTCGGGTCGCTGGTGAGCATCCGGGAGATGCGAGGCAACGCGTGGCGACCCGACGGCGAGAAGCTGTTGGCCGACGTGGAGAAGGCCCGTGTCGCCAACGGCCTGGCCCTGTGGCGGGACGAGATCGCGGTCGGCGCCTTCCGCGGCATCGAGCAGGAGATCGCCGACATGGTCGACTACTCGTGCGCGGTCACCGCTCGCTATCTCCGCCGCGCGCTGTCCGAAGAGGACTACCTCTCGGCCGAGTCGCTGACCGCGGACTACCTTGACGGCTCGCCTGTACCGATCAACCACATGATGGTGGCGACGTTCTTCCTCGCGGGCATGGACGCCGCACATCGGGTGCTGCGCTGGCTCGACGCCTGGGACCTCGACTGGCCCAACGCGATGGTGCTGATCGCCGGCCGTCAGGGCAGGCCGACCGCTGGAGTCACCTGGAACACCAGCAGTGTGGCGACGTTCGTCCTCGGTGCCGCCCGCGGCCGGCTTCCGCTCGAACGCCTCTACATGGCACCGCACGCGCCCGTCTTCGCCACACCGGTCGACGGCGATGTCGCGCACGTGGCGGCGATGGAAACCGAGCTGCGCTCGCTGTGGTCCAGCATCCGAGCGACCGTGGAGCTCGGCGCAACGATGTTCCCGGCCCACCCGCGGTTCGTGCCCGATGGGCGCACACTGTCCGCCATCGGATCCGCGCACGACTTCGATGCGCTGGTCGGACGGTTGCGCAGGGTGCTCGAAGACCCGCGCCAGCTGCTCTCCGCGGCGGTGACCGACTACGCGGTGGACCAGTTGGTGGCGAACGGAAACGATCCGGCGCGGGTGATCGTTCCCGGGCTCACCGGAGTGCACTACCCAACCCAAGACTGACCTATCCGGCCCTGACTGGAGAACAGCATGCAAAGGCGCATCCCCCAACTCAGCAGGCGAACACTTCTCCTCGGCACCGGCGCAGTCCTGTTGTCCGCGTGCGGCTCCGGGGCGTCCGGCGCAGGCGGCACCGGACTGATCAGGATCGGAGCATCGCTGCCGTTGACGGGTCCCGTCGCGGACGTGTCCAAGCCCGGCTACCAGGGTTACCAGGCGTGGCAGAAGAAGATCAACGCATCCGGCGGGTTGCTCGGCAGGCAGGTCGAGTTCGTGGTGCTCGACGACGGCTTCGACCAGAACACCGTGGTGGCCAACTACAACCGGCTGATCAGCCAGGACCGGGTCGACCTGCTGCTGGGCACGTTCTCGTCGTTCCTGAACCTGCCCGCGTCGACCGTCGCCGAACGGCACGGCATGCTCTACATCGAACCTTCCGGTGGTGCTGCCGAGATCTTCGAGCGCGGCCTCAAGCGGTTGTTCTTCGCCCAGCCCGGCACCACCGAGGACGTGCCGGACCGGTTCGTCGACTACATCACGTCCTTGCCCGCCGCGGATCGTCCGGCCACCGCCGCGTACTCGACGCAGAACGACCCGAGCGCGGACGTGCCGGTCAAGCTGTTCCAGGAGCGGTTCGAGAAGCTCGGGATCAGGACCGTCCACCGCTCCGACTACCCGGCCGAGACCGCGAACTTCGACACGCTGGCGGCTGCGATCGGACAGGCGGCGCCGGACCTGGTCGTGCACGGCGCGGTGACCGCGGACGGGGTGGGCATGATCCGGTCGTTCCAGAAGGTCGGGTTCAGCCCGAAGTTCCTGTTCCAGACCAAGTCGCCGTCCGACCCGCTGACGTTTCCCGACGGCATCGGCACCGGCAACACCGAGGGCATCTTCACCACGGCGGCCTGGCACCCGAGCGCCAAGACACCGGGCAACGCCGAGTTCGTCGCGGCCTACAAGGCACAGTTCAACGAGGATCCGACCGAGGACGCGGCGTCGTCGTACACCGCGACCCAGGTGCTGGAAGCCGGTGTTCAGGCGGTTGGGCGGATCGACCAGGACGCCATCGCCGAGTGGCTGCACGCGAACTCGGTGCCGACCGTTTCGGGCACGCTGGCTTGGGACGAACGCGGCGTGCCGAAGGCATCGATGTTGCTCGTGCAGTGGCAGAAGGAAAAGATCGAGGTGGTCGCTCCGGCGGAGGCTGCCACGACGAGCTCGGTGGTCCGCCCGAAGCCGGGATGGACGAGCTGACGTGGGCACCTTCCTGCAGACGCTGGTCTTCGGGTTGCTCGTCGGCGGCGTGTACGCGTTGGCGTCGTCCGGTCTGACGCTGATCTTCGGGGTCATGCGGATCGTGAACTTGGCGCACGGCGGTCTCATGGTCTTCGCGGCGTTCCTCACCTACACGATCTGGCAGTCCACCGGACTCGACCCGTTCCTCGCCATTCCGTTGGTGTGCCTGGTGTTGTTCCTCGTCGGGTGCGTGCTCTACCAGGGGTTGATGCGGTTCGCGGCCCGCGGTGGCGAGGCGTCGATCATCCTGGCGACGCTCGCGCTCGCGATGATCATCGAAGGGGTGCTCGCCTTGATCTGGGGCGCGGAGCCGCACAACGTGACACCGTCTTACGTGAACTCCGCGGTCCGGGTCGGGAGTGTTGTGATCCCGACCGTGCAGGCGATCGGGTTCGTGATCGCCTGCGTCCTGCTCGGAGCCCTGTACTTGGTGCTGAACCGGACCTGGCTCGGCAGGGGAGTGCGGGCGGCCGCTGCGAACCCGAGCGGGGCGACTCTGACCGGTATCCGCGTTGAGCGGGTGAGCCTCGCGACCTACGCGATCGGCGTCGCGCTGACCGGCGCGGCCGGGGCGATCGTGGCGGTGCTCGCGCCCTTCATGCCGGACTCCGGTGACCGGTGGATCGGCATCGGGCTCGCGATCGTGGTGCTCGGCGGGATGGGCAGCCTCGCAGGAGGGCTGGCCGGGGGGCTGTTGTTCGGGCTCGCGGAGACCTTCACCACAACGTACGTCTCCAGTGCGTGGGCCACCGCGGTGCCGTTCGTCCTGATCATCCTCGTGCTGTTGCTGCGTCCACAAGGGATCTTCGGTCGTGCGGTCCGAAAGGACGTGATGGCGGTATGAAGCCACTTCTCGCGCTGGGCTCGCTGACGGTGGTCGCCGCCGTGCCGCCGTTGGTCGCCAACAGCTACTACCAGAACATGCTGATCATGGTGCTACTGCTGGCGATCATGGCCAGCGGGTGGAACATCATGGGCGGATACACCGGTTACATCTCGTTGGGACAGAGCGCTTTCCTCGGCGTCGGCGCCTACACCTCGGGGATCCTCGCCAACGCGTGGGGCGTCTCGCCCTTCCTCACCGCGCCGCTCGGCGGTGTCGCGGCAGGCGTTCTCGCGGCGTTGCTCGGCATGGTGACGGCACGCGCCAGGGGCACGGTGTTCATCATCGTGACCTTCGCGCTGCTCGCGTTGCTCGGCATCGTCGCGGTGAACTGGACGTCGCTGACCAACGGAAGCCACGGCCTCGTCCTGGCGATCCCGGACTGGGACCGCTCCCTCGCGAACTGGCCGTTCTTCTACGCACTGCTCGGCGTGCTGGTGCTGACCCTGGCGCTGTCGTGGTGGATCCGCCGCAGCCGGTTCGGCATCGGTCTGCTGGCGATCCGCGACGACGAGGAGAAGGCGGCCGGCCTGGGTGTCAACACACCGCGCTACAAGCTGCTCGCGTTCGTCGCCAGCAGCGTGCCCATCGGTGTCGCGGGCGGGATCTACGGCTACTACCTGTCTTTCCTCGATCCCAAGGCGATGTTCACGATCATCACCAGCATCACGCTCGTCCTGGCGGCCCTGCTCGGTGGCGCCGGCACGCTGTGGGGTCCGGTCCTGGGCGCCGTGCTCGTCGAACCGTTCTCGCAGTGGACCAACCAGCAGTTCACCGGACCCGACGCCGGAGCGTGGCGACTGGTGCTCTTCGGCGGTGTGTTGCTGATCGTGGTGTTGTTCCTGCCGCACGGCATCCTGCCGGAGATCAGGAAGCGGCTGGTCCGGACACCGGTGACAGCGCCGGTCGGCAAACGGCTCGACCATCGTCCAGTCGAGGTCGCCGCGCGGACTCAGCAGACCGATGAGCCGCTGCTGGAAGTGGCCGGACTGCGCAAGAGCTTCGGTGGACTGCGCGTGCTCGACGGAACCTCCTTCACCGTCATGCGAGGCTCGATCACAGGGCTGATCGGCCCGAACGGCTCTGGCAAGACCACGGCGTTCAACCTGATCGACGGCGATCTGCGCGCCGACGGTGGCACGATTTCGTTGCGCGGCAACCGGATCGATGGGTTGCCCAGATGGGACAGGGACCTCGCCCGCACCTATCAACTGACCAGGTTGTTCCCCAGACTCACCGTGCTGGAGAACGTCCTGGTCGGAGCCCGCCGACCGGGAAAGGCTCAGGAGTTGCTCGACTTCGTCGGTCTCGCGGACTACGCGGATCGGCCTGCCTCCAGCCTCTCCTACGGTCAGCAGAAGCTCGTGGAGCTGGCCCAGGTGCTGATGCCCGACCCGGAACTCGTGTTGCTCGACGAACCGGCGGGCGGCATCAACCCGACCCAGATCGAGCAGTTGGCGGGACTGATCCGCCGACTCAACCAGTCCGGAACCACCTTCCTGATCGTGGAGCACAACATGCCCCTGGTGCTGAGCCTGTGCGACTCGGTGCACGTGCTGGCGAACGGCTCCTGCATCGCGTCCGGCACACCGCGCGAGATCCAGCAGAACTCGCTCGTGCTCGACGCCTACCTCGGCGAGGGATACCGCGAACTGCACGGGACGAGCTCATGATCACCCTCGACGGCGTGTTCGCCGGTTACGGCGGGGGAGACGTGCTCCAGGGACTGCACCACGTGGTGGAGGAAGGCTCGGTGACGTGCGTCGTCGGGCCGAACGGCGCTGGGAAGTCAACGGTGCTGCGCACGATCAGCGGCCTGCTGAAGCCGCGCGCCGGGGAGATCCGCCTGGGGGACAGGGTGATCAGCGGCCTGCACCCGGCGGACGTGCTGAGCGCGGGGGTCGTGCAGGTCCCGCAGCAGAACGGTCTGTTCCCGGCGATGACCGTGCGGGAGAACGTCCTGCTCGGCGGCTACGTCCGGCGGCGCGACAAGGCGTTGCTGCGCCGCCGGTACGAAGAGCTGGTCGCGATGTTCCCGATCATCGCCGAGCGAGCGAGTCAGCCTGCCGGCAATCTGTCCGGCGGCCAGCGCCGCATGGTGGAATTCGCCCGCGCATTGATGGTCGACCCGCGAGTGGTTCTCCTCGACGAGCCGTCCCTCGGCCTGGACCCCAGATCGCTCAGCTTGGTCAGCGAATCGGTGAACACCATGCGAGCGGCCGGCATGACGATCCTGGTGGTGGAGCAGAACGTCAGGTTCGGCCTGGGCCTCGCGACGCACGGGGTCGTGATGGAGAGCGGGCGGGTGTTGCTGGCAGACACCGCGGCAGGGCTGCTGGCCAACGAGGAGATCGGCGAGCTGTTCCTCGGTGGGAGCACGGTGGCGAGCTGATCACCCCCGCTGTGCCGCGGTGTGGACGGGCCTGGCGAGCGCCCACACCGCAGCGATCCCGACTGCCAGCACCAGCACGCCGAGCGCGGTCAGCGTCAACGCGTCCGGCCGGATGAGTGCCTGCCCTCGTTCGGCCTGCCACGTGACCAGGGCCAGGACGCCCGCGTAGCCCCCTGCGGCGACGATGATCAGGCGAGCCCTGGTCTCGGCGGCGCGCAGCCGGGGGACGCGGGTGGCGAGCAGGGTCAGCAACGCGAGCACGATCGGCAGGGCCTGCAGGGCGTGCATGCCGAAGAAGTGCGGAATCCGCAGATCGCCACCCGTGGTGCTCCAGCCGGTGAGCGGCATCGACGGTCCGCCGTCCGCAGACCCGACCGTGTGAGCGCCGACCATGCCCTGGAAGGTGCCGTCGCTCATCGACCTCACCTGCGACGACGTGGGCGTGACCATGAGTGCGCCCAGACTGATGCCCACCAGTGAGATCCCGGCGCCGAGGCGCAGCGTCCAGCGGCTGGCGATGTCGGCGATCGGCGTCCGGAGCACGAGGATCGTCAGGATCAGCGCGCCGGTCCACAGCACACCGATCGAGATACCCATGATCGAGTAGATGACCGAGTCCGCCGGGGTGGAGAAGTTGAAGTGGCTGGGTCGTCCGCGCACGACCTGGATCAGGATCAGCACGAACTCCAGGTAGATGATCGCGACCAGCACGTTGGTCGTGCCGTTGGCGAGCCTCCGGTTGGTCCTCAACAGCGAGAACAGCCAGGCCCAGGTCACGGCGTAGACCGAGTTGGACACGGCGAACTTGAACGGCTTGAGCCAGATCGGCGCGCCGAGCAGCACCCGGTCGTCGAGGAACAGCCCTGCGACCGACACAGCCGCGAGTCCCGCCATGACGACGGCCACCGCCAGCATCGGCCGGTGCCAGTCATGGGTGCGTTCGCGCAGCTCAGACAGCGTGGTCAAGGTACTCCGCCCTAAATGAGTAGTGACACTATAGATAGCGTGAAGTTAGACTATGGATATTCGAGCTGCAAGGAGCGGGGTAGATTGAGCTGATCACCGAGGGGCCGGGCTGTGGGCTGCCGGTCGCAAGACGAGGAGAACGTGCGCGTGCGCATGACGGAGCTGAGTCGGGAGTCGGGCGTCCCGATCCCGACGATCAGGTACTACCAGCGCGAAGGCATCATGCCGCCGGGTGAGTACACGAGCCCGAACCAGGCGCGGTACGACCAGACGCACGTGCAGCGGCTCAAGCTGGTCCGCGCGCTCCTCGACATCGGGGGCCTCTCCATCGCGGAAGTTCGCGACGTCGCGCAGGCCATCGACGGCAAGGCGCCCACGATCGACATCCTCGACGTCGCGCACAGCACCTTGATCACGCTGAAGAGCGAGGTCGATGACGAAGACCGCGCGTGGGCGCTGTCCCTGCTGCAGGAGGCCGCGCGGAGGGTCGACTGGGTCATCGAGCCGGAGGACAGGTCGACGGACGCGATCGTCCGGGTGCTGTGCACGTTCCGGGAGATCGGGCACGGTGGCTTGCTGGAGGAGTTCGGCGGCTACGTCGAGCTGGCGGCCCAGGTGGCACAGCTCGATCTCGCTACCCTGAGCGCCCCGGAGGCGCCGGAGTCCATTGTGGAGCAGGCCGTGGTCGGCACCGTGCTCGGTGACGCGCTGTTCAGCTCCCTGCGCAAGCTCGGCCAGCAGAACGAGTCGAAGAAGCTCTACGGCGCGGCGCGCACGGAGTCCTGAACGATCAGTTCGTGATGCCGCCGTAGACGAAACCGGCGAGCGTGTCGACGTTCTCGCGCGTACCGCCCTTGCCGAGGTGCAGCGTGGCGTAGCAGTAGCTCTCCAGCAGGCTCACGACCATGGTGGCGAGCGCCGCCGGATCACCGCCGGGCTTGCCGATGTGCTCCCGGAGCTCCTTGATGTGGTCGCCCCAGATCGTGAGGTCCTTGGCCCGGATCTTCCTCTGCACCTCGGCGAACTCCTCGTCGGCGACCGCGGCCTCGTAGATCGCGACCATCTCCGCCAGATGGGCGCCGTAGGACTTCCAGTACGCCTTGACGTGATCACGCACGTCCTGCTCGGTTTCCATCCGATGGCCGTGGCCGGACGAGTGCACGACGTTCTCATGCCGCGCCTGCAGGAAGTCGTCGGCGAGTGCTCGCAGCACCGCGGCCTTGGAGTCGAAGTAGCGGTAGATGCCGCCGGTGGCCCGGCCGGCCTCCGCGGTGATGTCGGTGATCTTCGTGGCGGTGTAGCCCTGCCTGGCGAACACGCGCCGAGCCGCGGCCTTGAACTCCTCTGCCGTGCGGTCGGACTTGGACAGGGTCACTGCTGCGCCTCCTAGGGTTGAAAGTGAAGTCACTTTCAACCCCAGGGTAGCTCGACTCACCTGACCGAGCGAGCTGCCTTCAGGATCAGCGCGGTCGTCTCCGCAGGTCGCGACATCATCGGAACGTGTGACGCCGCGACGTCTGCGGTGGTGGCACGGGCGCGCTGTGCCATGAAGCGCTGCGTGGCCGGAGGAATGGCGTTGTCCTTCGTGGCCACCAGGTACCAGGACGGAACGGACTTCCAGGCAGGTGCCGCGGAGGCCTCGGTGAACGCGGCCACGGAGAACGGCCGCTGGGTGGCCTGCATCAGCCGGGTGGTGCGGGAGGGGAGGTCGCCGGCGAACGCCTCGCGGAAGACGGACTCCTTGATGTAGAGGTCCGTGCCCGTGCCGCCGCCGGGCAGGGGGTACGGCCGTTCGAGGAGCGCGTCAGGGGTGATCTTGGTGCCGGGGTTCTTCGTGACGAGCTGGGCCAGCGACTCTCCGCTGTCCGGTGCGAAGGCCGCGATGTAGACGAGCGCCTTCACGTTCGGGGCGCCCACCGCGGCGTTGGTGATCACAGCCCCGCCGTAGGAGTGCCCGACCAGCACGACCGGTCCGGTGATGGTTTGCAGCACGCTGCGGACGTAGGCGGCATCAGAAGAGAGGCCGCGCAACGGGTTGGCGGGCGCGATGACCGGATATCCGGCCTCCTGCAGGCGGCTGATCTCGTCGTTCCAGCCGGAGGAGTCGGCCCAGCCGCCGTGGACCAGGACGACGGTCGGCTTGGTGTGGCTGGCGCTGCCGCTGGCGGGACCGCCGCCGAGCATCAGCGCCACGGGGAGCAGTGCGGCGACGGTGAATGCCGCCAGTCTCCTGAATGGACGCTTCACGGTGTTGCTCCTGGGGGATGGGATGGGATGGGATGGGATGGGATGGGTCAGTGCCCGGCGGCCTGCTTGATGAGGTCGGCAACCGCCTTGGGGTTGGAGACGTAGATCGAGTGGCTGCCCGGCGTCTCGGTGACGGTGGCGCCCGCACGCTCGGACATGGCGCGCTGGGCCGGCGGCGGGATCATGCGGTCGTCGGTGGCGACGAGGTACCAGCTGGACTTGACCCGCCACGCCGGCTCGGTGACGGCTCCACCCAGCGCGTCGACACCCCACGGAACCTGGGAGTCGGCCATGAACGCGGCCTGCTTCGGCGGCAGGTCGGCGGCGAACGAGTCGGCGAACTTGGCGCGGTCCAGGAACAGGAACCCGTCGACCGGCGGCAGGATCGGCGGCACCGGCGCACCGGGCGCGGGGTTGGCGATCAGGGTGTTGACCGATTCGTCCTTGTCCGGCGCGAACGCCGCGATGTATGCCAGCGTCGCGACGTTCGGGTGCGTACCCGCCTCGGAGATGACGACGCCGCCGTAGGAGTGGCCGACGAGGACGGCCGGGCCGTTCAGCTTGTCGAGCGTCCGCTTGGTGACGGCTACGTCGTCTTCGAGCGAGAGGGTCGGGTTCTGCACGATGCTGACGGTGAAGCCGTCCTCGGTCAGCAGGTCGTACACACCCTGCCAGCCGGAACCATCGACGAAACCGCCGTGGACGAGAACGACGTTGTGCACGGGAGCCATGACAGCTTCTTCCTGCGAGGGGATGGGAATTCGTTGGCTCGAAAGCTACGTTCGCGCGGCGGCCGCCACATACGTCAGATGACGGTTTGTCGTGACGTATGTGCTGTGCGACTTACACTCACCGGTCATGGAACTGGTGGGGCGCGAGGAAGACATCGAACGCGTACGGGCGTTCGTCGACAGCGCGTCCACGCAAGGCGGCGCCCTCCTGCTGTCCGGTGAAGCGGGCATCGGCAAGACCGAGTTGCTGGAGTTCGCCGCGGCCCACGCACGGCAGCGCGGCACCCTGGTGCTGCGGGCGACTGGGTCGCAGTTCGAGGCCGGGCTGAGCTTCGCGGGTTTGCACCAGGTGCTGTACCCGCTGGTGAAGAAGCTGGACGCATTGCCAAAGACCCAGGCACGGGCGCTGCGGGCCGCGATCGGTCTGAGCGATGAGCGAGCAGACGAGCCGATCGTCATCGCGCACGCCGCGTTCTCGCTGCTGCTGGAGACCGCGGAATCAGGGCCAGTGCTGGTGATCGTCGACGACCTGTCCTGGCTCGACCGGCCGAGCGCGGGTGCGCTGGGATTCGTGGCGAGGAGGCTGCGCGGTAGCCGGGTGGGCTTCCTGGCGGCGTCTCGTGTGGACGAGGCGAGCTTCTTCGACCAGGACGACCTGCCTGCGTACGTGCTCAGCCCGCTGGCCGACGACGCTGCCGAAGAGCTGCTGCGGCACCGGTTCCCGGCGATGGCCGCGTCCGTGCGCAGGAGACTGCGGAACGAGGCGCGAGGCAACCCTCTTGCGCTGCTGGAACTTCCGGTGGCGTTGACCGGCGAGCAGCAGACCGCCGAAGCGGAGCTGCCGGAGGTGCTGCCCATCACCGGACGACTTCAGCGGCTGTTCGCCGACCGGGTGCGCAAGCTGCCGGACGCCACGCGGGTTTTGCTGCTGATCGCGGCACTTGACCGAATCGGGGATCCAGCGAGGTTCCTCGGCGCGTTCGGGCCGGGCGGCTTGGAACATCTCGGTCCGGCTGAGCGCGTCGGTCTCATCCGCGTCGACCGGGGCAGGCTGACGTTCCGGCACCCGCTGACCAGGTCGGCCGTCGTGGACATCTCGACCGCGCAGGAACGGCGACAGGCACACCAGACGCTCGCTGACCAGCTCGTCGACCGCCCTGAACTCCGTGCCTGGCACCTTGCCGAGGCCACGCTCGGCCCCGACGAGGAAGTGGCCAAGCTGCTGGAATGGGCCGCTCACCAGAGCCTCAACCGCGGCGACTCCACCGGTGCCGTCGCGGGCCTGACCCGCTCGGCCGAACTCGGCGCCAACGGCCCTGACCGCGCACGACGCCTGGCCATGGCCGCCTACCTGGGCTCGAACGTCACGGGCCACCTGCGGCACGTGCCCCGCCTGCTCGCCGCCGCCCGCGTCGCGGACCCCACCGCCTCCGGGTCGATGGAGATCACGGTCGCCGCCGCGCACCTGCTGCTCAACGGCGACGGTGATCTCGACACCGCACACCGCCTGCTGAGCAGCTCCATCGACATGCTGCCGCGCCCGTACAACGCCACCGATCCCGCGTTGATCGAAGCCCTGCACACGTTGTTGCTTCTGTGCTTCTTCGGCGGACGCCCGGCTCTCTGGTCGTTCTTCGACGCCGCGCTCACCCACCTGGCACCGGAGGTTCCGCCGCTGCTCGCCTTGCAGCGTGACACCTTTCGCGACCCAGTCAGGACCGGTGCTTCCGCGCTCGCCCGCCTCGACGCCGCCATCACGGATCTGCCCGGCGAGAACGACCCCGTCCGCATCGTCCGGACCGGACTCGCCGCCTCCTACCTGGACCGGCTCGGCGGTTGCCGGCCCGCACTGCGCCGCGTGGTGCGCGACGGCCGCTCCGGCGGCGCGGTCACAGCGGCGATCCAGGCGTTGTTCCTGCTGGCCAACCACGCTTATCTGACGGGGGAGTGGGACGAGGCCCTCGAACTGTGCCAGGAAGGGCTGGAACTGAGCCGTACCAACGACTACCGGCTCCTGTCGTGGCCCGGCACGTTCATCCAGGCCATGATCGCCGCCTGCCGCGGTGAAACGGACAACGCCCACGCGCTCGCCGACCAGATGGAACGCTGGGCGGCCCCACGCCGAGTCGGTGCCGTACAGGCATATGCCGCCCACGTCAGGACGATGGCCGCGCTCGCCGACGGCGACCACCCCGCCGCACTGCACCACGTCGGGTTCGTGAGTCCACCTGGCGCGCTGGCCTCGCACGTGCCGCACGCGCTGTGGACGGTCCTCGATCTCACCGACGCGGCGTTGCGCCGAGGGCGGCGTGAAGTCGCGGCAAGCCACGTGTCCGCCGCCGGCGAACTGGTTGGGCTCTCCCCGAGGCTCGCCATGATCACCGCTGGTGCGCGGGCGATGGCCGCGAGCTCGTTCGAACCGGCTCTCTTCGACGCCGCGCTGTCGGTCGAGGGGGCGGCCCTCTGGCAGTTCGACCGTGCCCGGATCCAGCTCGCGTACGGCGAACAGCTCCGCCGCGCCAAGGCTCAGGCCGACGCGCGCCGGCAGCTGACCGAGGCATTGGAGACGTTCGAGCAGCTCGGAGCGGAACCGTGGGCGGCACGAGCCCGCCACGAACTGCGGACCGGCACGGGCAAGGGCGGCACGCTGTCACCGCAGCAGCGCGAGATCGCGGAGCTCGCGGCGAGCGGCCTGACCAACAAGGAGATCGGGGCGCGCCTGTTCCTGTCCTCGCGGACGATCAGCACGCACCTCTACCAGATCTTCCCCAAGCTGGGAGTCTCCTCCAGGGCCGCACTGCGCGACGCGTTGTCCGCTCAGCCGCACGATCAGGAGCGGTGAGCCCTACAGCAGGGCCAGTCCGGGTTCGGTGAGCAACGCCGCCGTGTCAGAGAGCACCTGCGAGCCTTCCTGGCCGTCGATCACCCGGTGGTCGAAGGGCAGCGCGGAACGCTCGTGCTCTTCGGTGCGGCCAGCGGCCAAGCGCTCCCGGTAGATCCGCAAAGGCTGTTCAGCAACGGCTCCCTGTACCTGACGCGGCCGTCGTTGTACGACTACATCGTGACCCGTGAGGAGCTCGAACACCACGCGAACTCGGTGTTCCGTGCCATCGAGTCGGGTGCTCTGGAGATCCGAATCGGTCATCGATACCCGTTGGCGCACGCCCGGCGGGCCCACGAGGATCTCCAGGCAAGACGCACAACCGGAGAACTGGTGCTGCTGATCAACCGTGGATGGTGGCAGACCGGGCAACGTCGAGGCGTAAGTCGGGCTTAGGCTCGGCATGCGCATTCCACGAGCTCATTTCTTCGGCGGAATCAGTCCCGCGCGGGAGAACACGACCACAGTCGCGGCGATGACGACGGACAGGGGCAGGTACCGCACTCAGAACTGGCCGGTCGCCTGCTGCAGGAAGTAGCCGACAACGCCTGCGGCCACCCCTGCCAGCAAGAGGCCGAGCACAACGAGAATCCAGAATCCCTTGCTCCGTGTCTTCATCGTGAGAGAACGCCGTTCCTTATCGGATCCGTTGGACGCCCGGATCTGGCTCGCACGCCCTTGAAGACCTCAGGTTCCCGGAAGTGTCGACTTCCATTCGTGATCCGGCGGCCGAGGCTCGACGAGCGGACGAAGCAAGGTCGGCTTCTCGAAGGCTGGCGTACGCACACATAGTCGCCTCCGAGCCCCGGAGGTGCTCCACGACGACGTCGCCTGACCAGATCATCAACGCGATCACTTCGGCGGTGATGGGAGTGAGGCCGATCCGCCACCTGCGGCCATGTCCTTCGATCACGCGCTCGGCCGTGACCCGTCGACAGAAGTCGCTGTACTGCACGAGCCAGTCCCCGGAGGTTGCTGCCAGTTCAGCAACCGAAGCGACCGATGTCCCACCCATTGCTCCCGGCTGTAGAACAACCATTGGGAAACCATAGACCGGAGATCGGAAGGTCGGCATGCGCTCGGTGGCTTTCGGTGACGCCGGGCCAGGTTGGAACCGACGAGCCTGGTCAGCCGGACAGTGCGGACCTCTCTTGCACGACGGGCGCGAACAGGTCCCCAACAGCTTGAACGCGCTCAAGGACATCTTCCGTGGTGAACGTCAGCTGTTCGGAGAGAGAACTACGGCCTGCACGCTATTCAGTCGATCGCCAACCGGTAGACGCCGCGGTCCACACGTTCCAAGTCGGCGTAGGTGACGGAGGCATGATCGGGGGCGTTGCGGCACAGGTGCGAAGTGAACATCGTGCGGATAGTGTTGGCCGCATAGCCGGTGTTCCGGCGAGACATCTCGTTGAGCACCTCTGCCAGTGTGAAGGTCGAAGCGCCAGACTTGGCCAGCGCGGCTCGGACCGCGTCGAGAATCTCACGGCGTGCACCGTCTCTGGCAGTGCGCGTCGCAGGGACGATGCCGCTTGTCGTTCCAGCCGTATGCCACGCGGTTTCTAACGGCGGCATCGGTCGCTCGGCTCGGGATGGTCTCTGGTCCGCGCGTCGGCGAGCGGGGCGACCCGGTAGACGCTCAGGCGCAGGGTGTCGTCGATGGGTATGACAGCGACACGAGTCGCTGTGACGCGATGTCGGGCCAGGTCGGTGCCGATGGCCTTCAGGGCCGTGGCGGGTAGGCCGGCGACGGCGGTAGGCACGAGTTCGACACCATCGGTGTCCAGATCGACGCCGCAGCGTCGTGCGACACCGGCCAGGTAGCGGCGCAAGGGGCCGCTCTCGACGTGAACGAAGATCCGATCGACGTCGCCGGGATAGGAGGCCAGGCGGTAGAAGTCTTTGAGAACCTCGCCCAAAGCCATGGTCCACGCCGCATTCATCACGTTCGGCTCTCGAGGGAACTTGAACTCGATCAACGCGCTCGGGCGGGGCCGCCCGACCGCGAGGTCGACGCGGGAGCCCTTCAACGTCGGGTTTGGCGCCTCGGCCCACAGCGTTGTCGCCTCGATACCATGTGCCACCAACGCTTTGGCGGTGGCGAACCGCACGACGTCCTCGGTGAGCATCCCGCGAAGCCCGCATTCCAGGTGGCCGCGCAGCTCATCAACCAGTGAAGCCCACATGCATCGGACCATCGCGAGGATGCCTGCGCCATGCGGTCTACGTCGTCCGTGGCTGGAAGACCGTTAGCCGCCGGTCTGATACCACTTGCGCTGCCCCGTCGTGGTCTCGACGCCAGTGCGTGTTCGCTGCGGTGATCGCCCATCTCTCCGCCCGCAACCTCGCGCCTGATCGGGCAGCGGCCTCTGTCCGATCGGTGGCCGAGGCTCAGGCGAGTCGGGCGGTTGCTCAGGCCGAACTCGTGGACGTGCCGACCGCGCGGGCGGTTCGAGGGTGCCGAGATCCACGCCATGATCGATGCGCTCGGCGACGTGGGCGCCAAGCTGGTGGGAGCCAAGCCGGAGGGACTCGCTGACCTCTACAAGCGGCTTGACCTGCAATTCCTCGATACGCACATTGGCCGTGAGGCTGATGTTTCCATCAATCTCACGGCCAATGTGGGTAATGTTATGTCCGAGAGGGGACTTGAACCCCCACGGGTAGCAAGCTTGCGCTGTTTGTGTGTTCACGTGCGTATGGATAGCTCGCCGCCAAACTAGAGGGCCAATTAGCTGGCCGTGTAGATGTGGCGCTGCAGTAGTGACTTCTCGGGCGGCATAGAGTTGCCGACCACCGCGGTCCGGAAGTCGCCGCGTCAACGCATGCCCGGTCGTGCCCACTGGGGCAACTGCTCGGTGCGTCAGTAGTCGGGAAGGATCTTGCGGCGCAGGTCGGCCATCACCTCGGGTCAGACGGCTTCGCGCGTAGAGTCCAGCAGCTGCTTGCACAGGGTCTTGAGCCTGGCGAGGACTTCCCTGACCGCCTCGATCTCGGTCCGGATTCGTCCAGGGCGGTCGGCGGGAACACCGTCACGGTCTGACGGTTGACGTGGGCGGTCAGGAGCACCCGATCGCCGACGCTCACGCCCGCGACGCGTCGTGTGTCTGCGGGTAGCCGGAGGTAGCTCTGTTTGGTCGGGGTGAACAGGCCGTGCGGGTCGGCGTTGACGACCAGCAGGCCGTTGTGTTCGTGGATGCTGAGGCGGGTGCCCGCGTTCCAGTCCAGCGCTGCTGTGACGTGGCGGTCTGTGGCTCGTCCACGGTGGTCGACAGCGGCGATCCGGTACAGGACGTTCGTCAGCCGCTGTGGTGTGACGCGGGGACCGCGATGAGTGGAAGAGGCTGCGCAGCGGCGCGGGACGCGGTGTCCGGCGCTTTTCCTGGGGCCGTGTCCGGGACGATCGGGCGGATGTAGGAAACGGTCATCGAACGCCACCCGCAGGTGGCACGGGAACGCAAAACAGGTGCTCAAGTGGACTTGAGCACCTGCCACGTAGACGTCGCAAATTTGCGACATTTTGGTGTCCGAGGACGAAGTCGCACACTATTCACCCACGTAGCCCTGGATGCCTCTGTGTAGGCACGTCGCCCGGCGCTAGCTGGCGTGTCCGCAGTCTCGTCCGGAGAGGACGGGAACGCTGATGCGTGCCTGGCTGCTGCGGGCTCGTTCGAACGGCTCGCTGGCACGCTGCAAGCTTGCGCGACAACCACCGTCGCAGGCGCACTCGTGCTGAGGCCTGTTGCTGGGTAGGCCTGAAAGGCAGAAACACCGCGCAGCGCACACCCGCGTACGACTGTGCTGCAGCCTGATGCTTCACATGGCTGCGTACGAGCGTGCTCGGTGGCGCCATCATGGTTGACGAGGGCGGCGCTCACGTGGGCGGTGACGGCGGACGCGTCGTCGAGGTCGGCGGTGTGCCAATGTTGGCCGCGATGGTCGCGAGAACGCCCCAGGCCGAGTGTCGAGCCCAGCTGGTGGGCGGTGTTGACGAAGCCGGAGGCTGCGCCGGCATCCTCGGCCCGCACACCGGCGATGCCCGCACTGGTGAGCGGGGTGAAAGCCAGCCCCTGACCGACGCCGAGGAAGGGCATCGGCAGCGCGACGGACGCGAGGTAGGCGTCACCCGGCTAAGCCACAGCAGGCACTTCTTATTGGAGGCCGGCGAGCGGCGTCCTGCGATGCGGAGCAGCCCCGGACCGAGAGGGGATCCGGTGCTGCTCCGCCCGGCCGCTCAGGCGAACATCCGCAGGACCGCCAGCGTGACCCAGAGCCCGGTGAAGTTCCCGATGCCCAGGCAGATCGCCACCTGGCCGTTGACGACGAACCGCGGCGGCCGCGCCCAGAACCCCGTCCCGGGCTGCCGCGCGCTGGCACGGGAGATCTTGCGGACCACCGGGTACAGACGCCACCAGCAAACGACCGCGATCATGAACAGCGTCATGAACGTGGCGGTGTTGCTCACCTCGCTCATGAGATCGAGGAAGGTGAACGGCTTCCCGGCGTCCACCAGCGGCCACGCGACCCGCAGTCCCAGCAGAAGACCAAGCGCGGCGCCGACACCGGCGACGTGGGCAACCCACTTCAGAAACGCCCGCGACTGCTCGGAGTCCCGGAAGTACACCATGCTGTAGACGAGGGTCGTCAGTGTGGCAGCGGCGGCACCGGCCGTCACCGCGCAAACCCAAGCGACGACCGGCAACCACCTCGCCGGTACGGTGGTCGGGTCGAGCACGGCGGGCGCGGCCCGGTGCCCGAAGACGATGATCAAGGCGAGCAGCACACCCGCCACCGCTTGGCTGGGCCGTTCGGGTAGTGCAAAGGACTGGTCCGGCTGACCTGCTTCATTTCTAGCCTCCTCTGCCGATTCCTCTCGTTCCAGGACCTGAACAGCCGTCACGGCGGCATGTTTCTCGGCTCGTGGTCCTGCCGCCGCCTTCTTGGGCGTCACCGGTCTCCACCGCCTGCCGTTCTTGCGCCCGCTCGTCATGTCGCGCCTCCTCCGATGAACGACGTTTGCCCTGGAGACGTCTAGATGCGGCGAGGTGTTGCGCTGGACGGTCATCGGATTTCTGCATGGGCTCCAATATTCCCGTTTATCGGGAATACCGGAGTTGCGTGGCGGCGGGCATCGCGCTGATCGCTCGGACAGGGAAGGTCGTCGATCTAGGTGGCGTGACGACCTCTATCTGTCGGTCGCGCGTTGCTCGAAGGTTCCGGCATCGCCGAACAGATGAACCTTGGCGAGGTGCTTGCCGAGCATGTCATCTATCGCATAGACGAGATCGCGGATTCGATCGAGTTCATCGCTTCGACTCGTAACGACACAAACCGTGCTGGCTGGGATTCTATTTCTGTGGTTGGCTTGCTCCAAGCGCCGGAGCCTGGCGATCCCGTCGATCACTTCCGGCGTATCATCGATGCCTACCGTAACTTTGCGCGACCGGTGAGCAAAGTGAAGTTCCGGACTTGGTGTAAGGCTGCGGAAGCGCTAGCAAGTGTGTCCGATGCCGTGAGACAGCTTAGGAACGTGTAGATCACGAAAGCTCAAGCCATGAACGAAAACGCGGATGAGGATTGAAAATCCTCATCCGCTTGATCAACTCCGATGTCCGAGGACGAAGTCGCACACTATTCACCCACGTAGTTCTTCCTGGCTCTGAGTAGGTCCGCCTGGCCTGTCCGACACATCGAGCCCGTCCCGCGTGGTCATGCGGGACGGGCCTTGCGCGTTTCGTCGTTGGAATTTGCTGGCTGGTAGGCGCTTAGGGGACAGGGGGACAGGTGCGACCTAACGTGTCCCGTTGCGCAGAAAGACCTGTAGGGAAGTTCGGCAGAAGCGGTGTCGTCGGGACGGTTCCACAGACCGAAGGTATGCGAGTGAGACCAACTCAGCCATGGCACGCGCGACTCTGCGGCTCCCGGGATGGTTGGTCCATCGAGAAGGATTGCGGCGATGAGTTCGTCCACGGCTGGAACTGCCGAGACTCTCCTGCCTGTTAGCGCGGCTAACTGGGTGGTGCGTCAGCGGCTGGTTCAGATTGCTTGGCGACGACTGGTGTTGTGCGCTGCGAATGTCTAGTTCGGCAGAATGCGAAGAGGGGGCGTGCGGCTACATCATCTGGGTGAAACGACGGCAGCCAGGAGCCTGAGAACCCGCGTCCTGCGACGGGATGGCCGGTGTAACCGTCGTAATTTAGACAACTAGTTGAGTGAGTCCTGAGAGGCTGGCATGAGGCGCTGTCGAGGTAGTCATCGAAGGCTGGCGTGGGGCCTCGTTGCCGCCGCCGGCGCGGTAGTTGTCGCGTTATTTAGAGGCCGGAATCGCGGATATCGCGCGCGAGAAGTGCGTCCCGAGAGGAGAGGTACTCTCTCTAGGGCTAATGCTGTCGGATTCGAAGATCAGCGAGAAGAAAAGTCGAGTCGCGGTCCTGTTGTAGCGCTAGCTCTGGTGATCATCTCCTTGGGGATCTCAATAGTTTTTGTCGCTTGGAGTCTTTATGTGGCAGGGTATCCGGATTATCCACGTCCACCTAAGCCTCGAATCCTGACTTTTACGCTGCCTTCAGTGGCTGCTGATGCTAGCTTCAATTCTTGGACCGATAAAATTGGGGAGCCAGCAAGAGGATTTCTCAAATTTAATGTTCCGGACGGCTCGCCGAATTGCTTCGATGTGGAGTTGGAAATTCTGGACATCGCGAATCGGCTGCCCGGTGAACCGATACCAAGTTCCGTGCGTCGAGTAGCGGCGTGTGCCTTCGGTAAGGAGGTCAATGAAAGACTGGCTTCGGTGGAGGGGGTTGATCCGCAATTGGCGAGGCGGGGTCACCGCCTTTCGTTCACGATGCCGGAAGTGGGATTCGTGAAGCCCGATTCGGCCGTATCCTGGTCGAGCGCATTCTATCTTCGAATCGACGAGCAATTCAAGATTGACAGCGCTAGTAACGGTGTTGTGACGAATAACGGCTTGATGTTCGCGAGTAATGGCGTTGCTAGAGAAGTGGGTCAGGGAAAAATTGATGGGGTCTTGGTTCAGCAGGCAAGCCTAACGATGCTTGAAGGCGAGACCGGAGCCCAGCGCGGCATCTTTCTCGCCGGTGCGATTGTTGGCTTGGTGGGTGGCCTTATCACCTGGGGCGGACAGCTGTTAGTGGGTGCAACAACTGTTGGTAGGCGAATGAGGTAGTTGAGAGATTCTGTTGCGATGCTGATAGGCAACTGGATTCCGCGTTTAGCTGGTCAGGTCCAGAGACCTGCCCGGCGGCCCAAAGGACGTCGTGGACTGTGCAGGTAAGAGGGCACCCAGAACGAGTCCTCTGCCTCGACGGACAGCTTGATAGGGAAGGGGCAACGGATATCCCCGTCGAACCCTCGCGCATCTTAGCGTCCGAGTGGTCTCGTGGAACGGCGTTCGGAGGGACGCGACGCGGCATAAGGCGGCAGAGCGCAAGAGTAGAGATATCAACGAAAAAGCGGGTGAGGATTGAAGAATCCTCACCCGCTTGATCAACTCAGATGTCCGAGGACGAAGTCGCACACTATTCACCCACGTAGCTCTTTCTCGCCCTGAGTAGGCCACCTGTTCGGTTCTGTGCAGGAGGCCCGTCCCGCGGCGATCACGTGGGACGGGCCTCGCACGTTGTGTTCGTCGGCCGCTAGCTGCAGATATTCGCGCCGTAGGACGTGGGACAGCTCGATCCACACCCGACCTGACGTGAAGTCACGCGTCTCGGAGGCCGATGGACGAGGGAGTGTTGCGGGACGGCTGAGCTGTCTGTGGGCACGTTGGCGAGCGCGGCGGGGATGCCTCTACTGGCAGCACGAGACCAGGCCACTGCCAGCGGCTGCGCCGTTCGGGGGATGCTGGGTCGTCGCTGTATCAATGACTGAAGGCAGTTCGATAGTGCTGGTGACCCACTGACCTTGGGTGCATCGTCCGGTCCTGTCGCCAGGATGAAGGAGTTGCATGTCGACAACTATCGCGGCGATAGCGGCATGTGCGAGTGGTTTGGCGGCGATTGTAAACCTTGTTATCGCCATTAGTCTGGCTCGCATTGCTCGGCGCAACGGAATTAGTGGCGTCTTCACTTAGGCTGCCGACCTGCTGTCAAACGACGAAATCGTAAGCGCCAGGCGCGATCTGTTCCGTGATCTCGGCGCCTATCGCGAGACTGGCGGCACTTACGAAGACATGGGTGCTGAGCTAAAGGAGAAGTTTGAGAGAGTCTGCCGTACTTTTGATCTCGTAGGGATTGCCGGTCACAACGGCATGCTTCCTCACAACATTATAGCCGCTGAATGGGGCAACTCCATCGTTCGTTTGCACGAGCTGTGTGAGCCGTATCTAGAGGAGATACGGCGGGTGCGCGGGCCAGACTTCTGGAACAACTTTAGTCAGCTCTATCGCGAATCCCTTCGTATCTGGAGGCCTGGTGCTTGACGTAGGGAGAACGCGCGAGATGGTGGCCCTGGTTGACCAACTGGCTCCCGCTGGCACTGCTGATCGTCCGGTCCGGCACCAGGGAATTCTGTTGTTGTGGGCGATAGGCAGAGCGAAGCGCCAGTTGCCGAGACTGCTGCGGTGGCACGAGGCTCAAGAGCAGCTCCGCTTGTTGTTTGCAGCGCTGGGGCGGGAGGGCAGCCGACCGACCCCGGAGTACCCGTTCGTGGCGTTAGCCGGGACGCCCTGGTGGGAGCTGACGGACACAGTCGATGAGATCCCGGTAGCGCACAGCTCGGCTCCGTTGAAGTGGCTGCGAGAGCACAACCCTCAGGGTGGCCTGCGGATTGAGGTCTACAACCTGATGGCGGAAGACGCTGCCGCGCGAGCCGAGGCGGTTCAGGCGCTGATCGACCGCTTCTTCCATGACGGGCCAGCTACCAAGGCAATGGAACTGGTAGGCCTGGACGGTATCGACCAGGTGACAGAGGGCACCCAACCAGGACGTGACCCGGCATGGGCATGGGACGAACTCGTCCTGGCCTGTGATCTCGTCGCCCGGAGCGAATGGCACGAGTTACCTGCTGAGCATCCCGAGGTAGCGGAGCTGTCGGCCCTGCTGCAGTCGTTGCCAATTCACGCTCACGAGCTGCGCGGCCCGAAGTTCCGAAGCCCATACAGCGTCCGGCGGAAGATGGCTGACATCGCCACTCGACACCCTGACTCGTCACGCAAACCCACCAACGGTGGCAAGTTGGACGTTGAAGTGCTGATGGCGTTTCTTAAGCGTCCCGGGGAGATGCACGCAATCGCTGATCGACTGCGGTCTGCTGCCGTGGCGGGCGAGTTCGACAACCTGCCTGCGACCGAAGAAGTGGTCGGCGATGGAGAAGGAGCGCTCGAAGGCCGGCTGTTGGAACGCATCCACTTGCGCCGTGAGCGCAACCCACGCCTGCGCGCTAGGAAGATCAAGAAGGTACTGCAAGAGCGCGGCACTCTCGCCTGCCAGGTCTGCGGATTCGACTTCGAGCTCGCTTACGGTGCCCGAGGAGAGGGTTACGCCGAGTGTCACCACGTCGTACCACTGCACGCCTCGGGTGAGATCGTGACGGAGCTGAAGGACTTGGCAGTGTTATGCGCCAACTGCCATCGCATGATCCACCGTGGTATCGACTGGCTCACTCCGTCCGAACTCCGCGACATGGTTGAAGCGCGGAGGGCAGTCACGTCGTAGTGGGCGAACCGCAGCAGGCTGCTTGCTCCTGTGGGAGGTAGGGCGCGGTTGCGAAGGCCGGTGTGGAGGCCGCCTGTGACATGAAGAGTTCGCGTTGTAACGCGCGAACAGCGATCGGCGAAAGTCACCGCAAGAGGATCGTGAAGATCGTCCACGCTCAGTCGTGCGCCGCGCATGCAAACAGGGCTCGGTGTGCAGTTTGCGAGGTCGTGACTACAGACGGCGAACGCCGATCGTATTGCGTTGGATGAACGCGCACATCCGTCTGGCGGTGGCGCCGGAAGGCGTTAGCGCACGCACGGTGGTCACGGGCTGTCCCAACGGTCAACCGGTCGGCTATCGGAGATTTGGGCGCCGTGGCGGTATCACGCGGAATCGGACACGGGGAGGTCATCGCGAGGTGCTGTCACTGGAGACGCCCGGCATCGGGGCACGAGTGAAGACGGCTGACTACGGGTATTGGCAGCAGCTGCTCGCAGAGACGTTCCTTAGCCGCCCGAAGGTGCCCGTTGTCTTGTTCATCGATGACGACGAGCTTGCACGCATCGCGCCGGCCGAGCTGCATCCAGCCGACTCACTCGCCGCTGCCGTAGGTGAGTTGCTATTTTTCAGCGGTGGACGCAACACCTTCAGCCGTGTGCGCCATATGCAGACGGTCTGGCAGCAGGGTGATCGGACGCTGCCGCCGCCCACGCTGCCAGTTCTGGCGTTGAGTGTCCTTGCCGCGTCTCGGATGCACCGTGACTCCGAGGTAGCTGCGAACAACTTCTACACCCGCCTGGCCCAGGCCCTTGTCCCGCATGCTGATCAAGAGTCGACGGCGAATGTTCGGGCTGCGCTGAGAGAGGCAGGCGCGTTCGCCGATGTGGCTGACATGTGGCGAGTCCTTGACCACTGGCTCAAGAGTCTCGGTGGCGCTCGCGGCATCTCGACCATCCGTGATCACCCAGGCTTGACCCGCATCGGCTATCCGCTCTCGCAAGCAGTGCTGCGACGTTCTGATCGTGCTCGGCTGACCAGGTTCTTCGCGAAGCTCGACCTGAGGACCGCCGACGTACCTGGCGCCGACGCTCTTCTGTCCTATCTGAAAATGTGGATGTCAACACCACGTGGTCTCAGCCCGGCCTTCCAGCAGCTGGTCAGCGATCCACTGCAGGCGAAACTGGTGGGTCAGCTGCTCGTCGGACTCGCCGAAGACTGGGATGGGCGCGTCATCACCGCGGATGGCCTGCGCCGCCTGGACATCAAGGTTGCCCTCGACATCAAACGCCAGCGGGTCAGCTGGGTGATCACGACCGCAGACGGCGTAGACGAGGACGTATTGCGGGGTGAGATCGCAGCCGAGCAGTGTGAAGTGGCGATCTTCCGGGATCCTTACAGCTCGCTGTACACGCTGGACCGAAACGTGCCGACAACTGCTCAAGACCTGACACGGGGGCTCCGTCTGGTAGGGCAACAGTGTTCCGCGCGGTTCTCGCCCGCGGATGTCGTTGTCTTCGCCGAAGATCCCGACGCGGGTTGCTGGCTTTCTTGCCAGTCGATCAACCCATACGAGGAACACCTGATCGCTGTACGGGACGACGTCGCCGCTGCGTTGGAGCGCGTGCTCGTTGAAGCTGCAGAACCTGGCTGGCGGGGTGTCGGCCGTGTAGGCGCAACACAGCTGTTGCCGGGCTGGAAGCTGTACAGGTCCGTGGTGTTTGCCGACGCGGGACGCCTAGATGCCGCGCTGAGCCGGACACCAGTGCTGCGGACGAGCCCGGTGCGGCCAGACCTGGTCGTCCGACCGCAGCTGAGGAACGGATTGCGGCTAGCACGTCACGTCACGCGCTTTGCATATCTGAGTGGCGGCGAACCCGACCTACTTCTGCCATCTGGACAACAGGCCCGCACAGTGGAGGCCGCGCTCGACGGTGTAGCTCAGCAACCGCCGTTCGTCGCCTCGGGCTTCCCGATTTCCCTTCGGCGCATAGGCCCGCTGACCGCAGGTAGACACGAGTTGCGTGTCGACGGAGAAGTACTGGTCTTCCACGTAATCGATGCGGAGCCCAGCGGAGACGGAACCAGTCAGGGTGAACTCGGTTGGAACGGCAACGCTGTCCTCTGCGACGACCCGGACCGCTTCGAGATCTGCGGAGCCGACGTTCATGGGCCTCCTGACACCGAGCCCGTGCTCGCTCGCCGGGGTCAAGACGAGACCTGGCTGTTGAGCGAGGACGGCATCTGCACACAGATAGAAGAGCCAGAGCCTGCTGAGGGGCTGGCGCGGGTCGACGGAATCATGCCCTACTACTTCGAAATGAACGCCATTCCGTCAGTGACATGGCTAGCGCAGCGACGTGGCAACACCTGGCAGGTTCGCTTGCTGCAGCCAAACTTGCCGGCCTTCGGATATTTGGATGCCGTGTCCGCGTCGTTGTGGGCACGCATATCTGGCCATGGACAGCCAACAGAACCGTTGTGGGCCAAGTATGTGCAGCAGTGGGAGCGCCACTGTGGACGCTGAGTTGATGTTGCGTTGGATGAGCGAAACAGGCGCGGGCAGCATTCGCGACCTCGGCGACAAGCTGCGATGGCTGGCATGCACGTCGGATCTAAGCATCCACTCGTTTGCTGGCGAACAATGGCTGCGCGATGCGTCCGTGCTGGCGCATGCCGAGGTGCGCTGGGACACGGACCGGTGGGCCATCGCACCAACCGTGATCACCAGACTTCCCGCTGCTGACGGCTCGGCAGTCGTGGTCGGCGCGAGACCAGCGAGTCTGCGTGAGAGGTTGGAGGAAAGCAACGTTTCATTCCTCGCCTGCGCGGCAGAGCGCGTTGCTGACCATCTGCCCTCGCCAGAGACGTGGATCATCCAGTTCGATGATGTCCCGACGCTGCAGAAGATCGCGGAGGAGGTCGGAGCCATATACGGAGGCTGTGCCGCCGTGCGGCTGTCCAACCGCCTGCCCTCGCTCGCGCTGGGCCGTCCCGCTGCGCCGCCGTCGGCGGTCGCACTGGACCTGGAGCAGCTGCAGCCGAACGGCCAATTCAGCTCTGCCGAACCGAATCCGGCGCGGGACGGCCTATACCGCATGCGCGTGAACAACCGGCGGGTACATCTGTATCGACTAGACGGCGACTGGTACCACTGCGAGCGCTCGACGGGTATCTACTTGGTTCTCGCTCGGCGCGGGACATCTGTCCTGCGGTGGCGTCGTGAAAAAGGTCGCGGACGCGAAACAGCCGGCACGCTCTTCGTGGATCGGAGCGCCCCACTACCCGTTCTGCACGCGCGAGCCGCCACGTTGTGCAGCGGCTTCGCTCCCCACCTCAACCAGTCCGCACAGACCTTCAGCTACGGCAACGTGCCTCGCACCGTGGCAGGCCAGATTGCGGCATCGCTTAGCCAGTACCTCGAAGAAGTCAGATGAACGGGAAGCGAGCAGCGAGTGAGCTCTCCGCACGATGAACCTCAGCGCCACCTTGGTGCGCTGGCAACCTTCCAGCGCCTGCGCGATGCGTACTTGAGGTACTACGACACGCCCTTCGGGCTCGCTGACCGCCGGCTGGAACAGGAGCGACGCAACCTGCTGGACCGCGATGGAGGCATCTACCGCCTTCCGCTGCTGGAACTGCGGCCGGAGTACGTGACCGCGCAGCGGTCACTCGCAGAATCCGCCGCAGCTGCCGGTGCGCCACCCGAGCTCGCGGAGTTCGCGAACGCAGGCCTCATCCCAGCGGGACGCCCGCTTTACCAGCATCAGGAAGAGGCACTCACCGCAGGCCTGACGCGTGGTCAGAACATGGTGATCACCGCCGGAACGGGGTCAGGCAAGACGGAGTCGTTCCTCCTGCCCCTGGTAGCGACCCTCCTGCACGAGTCCAAGCAGTGGAACGGCGGGCCGGCCAAACCCACGAAGCCTTGGTGGCGGTCGGACACTGCACGGTTCACCGAGCAGCGCAACGGCGAAACCGGGCGCTCGGCAGCCGTTCGCGGCTTGATCCTCTATCCGATGAACGCGTTGGTGGACGACCAGCTCACCAGGTTGCGCAAAGCGCTAGACAGCGACATGGCGAGACAGTGGCTGGACGCAAACCGCCGCGGACACCGGTTCTATTTCGGCCGCTACACCGGCGCGACGCCAGTGACCGGCAGGCCGGACAACGACCTTGCCGTGAAGGACTTGCGTACCTACCTGCGCGAAACCGAAAAGCGCGGTACTCAAGCGCGTGCGGAGTTCTACCAGTCGGGGCGCGAGGACATCCAGTACTTCGTGCCGCGCCTCGACGGCGCCGAAATGCGCTCGCGCTGGGACATGTCGGCAGCACCGCCCGACATCCTCATCACCAACTACTCCATGCTCAACGTCATGCTGCTGCGCGAGCGTGACGGACACTTCTTCGAATCGACGCGCAAATGGCTCGACGAGAGCTTGGACAACCGGTTCACGCTCGTCGTGGACGAGCTCCACATGTACCGCGGTACCGCTGGAACTGAAGTCGCTTACTTGATCCGCACGCTGAAGAGCCGCTTGGGACTGGACCAGCGGCCCGGACAGTTGCGTGTGCTGGCAGCGAGCGCATCGCTGGATCCACATCGAGACAGGGGATATCTGCAGGAGTTCTTCGGCGTGGACGCCAGCACCTTCCGTTTCATTGGTGGTGACACGGTGAGGCCCGCCGATGGGGCGGGCGGGACCCTGGCTGACGCGGTGAAGATCGCGGCCGCAGCGCCCGGTCACGCCGCGCCACTGGCACGCGAGCTCGGCGTTGTCGATGCCTTGCGCCGTGCGTTCTACGACCCTGCTGGCGAAACTGGTACGACTGCTGTCGCCAAACCCGCAGCGGCTCTGGCCCGGCGGCTGTTTCCAGGTCGTCAGACAGAGATCGCCGAGGCAGCTCTAGAGCGGATGCTCGACGAACTTGCACGAGACCCGGAGTCTGGCGATCCGCGATTGCGAGCACATCTGTTCTTCCGCAACGTGCCTGGCATGTGGGCATGCACCGACTCGCGTTGCCCCGATGTACCTGGAGGTGCTTACCCAGATCGCACTGTGGGCAGGCTCTTTTCCGAACCAGTCTCGCGTTGCAGCTGCGGTGCGAGAGTGCTCGAGTTGTTGTACTGCCAGAACTGTGGCGACGTACTGCTAGGCGGGTTTGCGCCCTCAGGCGCTACACAACGCTCCAGCGTGGATACGATGCTCTTAGCCGACATCCCCGAGCTGGCCAAGCTGCCAGACCAGGTCAAGCTCGACCGCACCGCTGCGAACTACCTGGTCTATTGGCCTCGTGCCGCCGCCGCGCTGACCCAGCTGGATGACATCAAGTGGGCCGCCGAGAAGAACGCCGTGAGCTACGCGTTCCGCCGCAGTGTCCTAGACCCGCAAAAGGGTGAACTGCGCAACGATCCGGATGGGTTCACCGGCTGGAGTTTCCACGTCACCGCCAGCCGGAGCAAGGCCGGCAGCGCCCGGATCAACCCGGAGGCGCTCAGCCCGTATCCCACCCGTTGTCCCTCGTGCGGAGACGATTGGGAGATCAAGTACGGGCCTGGGCCGCTCCCATTGACTGATCGGAGGCGGCAGCGCTCGCCTATCCGCGGGATGCGCACCGGTTTCGAGAAGATCAATCAGGTGCTCACGACTGAACTGGCTACCGACCTCGTTGAGGACGAGCGCAAGGTCATCGTGTTCACCGACAGCCGCCAGGACGCAGCGAAGCTGTCGGCCGGCCTGGGCCTGCGTCACTATCAGGACCTGCTGCGGCTACTCCTCTATACACAGCTGCGACAAGGCGCCACTTCTGCTGACGATGTGGCCTTGGCGCGCGAGCATGTTGTCAACGGCGTTCGCACTGACGCCTCGTTCCTGGCGTTGCGCCGCTTGCGTGAGCGCGATAGCGCTGCCTTCAACGCCTTGCGTGATGTCTGGGAGGGTGCACCAGGCACCACTGCTGAGCAGGAACGATCACTCGTCGCGCAGTTGGCGCGGCCGCTCACGCTCGCGGAGTTGTCCGGCGCCCTTGCCGGTGACCTGCTGTCGATGGGAATCAACCCCGGAGGACCCCAAGCCAGTCTGCAGAAGCGTGGGCGGGGCGCCACCGAGGTGCGATGGACCAGTTTGTACGACTGGGAATTGAAGCCGCCGAGGCCCCGAGGAAACCTGAGTGCTGAGCAAGACGCTCTGCTGTCCTCGATTCAGGATTCCTTGCTGACAGAGATGCTCCAAGGTCTGTTCTCGGGAAGCGGCAGGGACTTCGAGTCGCTTGGACTGGGATGGTTGTCCGTCGACGACGACCAGGAGCCTGCAGACTCTTCTTCAGACACGCCAACTGCGTACGCCAGAGCTGCGTTGCGAGTGTTGGCTGACCAGCGGCGCTTCAACGGGTTGCGCGACGGAAGGCCCGAACCCACTGCCAAGCTGCGTGACCTGTGGAAGGAGATCGAAAACCGGGGTGGTCCTGCTATGGACGACATGCGCGACATGGTCATCGCCAGGTGGGGCGATGCAGTGCGCGACTACGTCATCGATCCACGCAAGGTGACACTGAGAGCAGCAGCGGGACAGGCTTGGACGTGCACCTCTTGCCAGCGGCAACATCTCAACGTGGGGTGCGGCAGATGCACAAAATGTCATGCCCCTTTGCCGACAGAGCCCTCCGTGTTGCAGACCGACGATGACTACTACGCGTGGAAGGCGATCACCGGGGACGGGCGCTTCAGGCTCAACTGCGCTGAGCTCACGGGACAGACCGATCGCGTCGACGCACAGTCGCGGCAGTCACGATTCCAAGGCGTCTTTCTCGAGCGGGACGAGTACAAGCTGCCCGACGCGGTCGACCTCCTCTCCGTCACCACCACGATGGAGGCAGGTGTTGATATCGGCGCGTTGTCCGCTGTGGTGCTTGGCAACATGCCCCCCACGAGGTTCAACTACCAGCAACGTGTCGGACGCGCAGGACGCCGGGATACACCGGTAGCCGTTGCACTGACCGTGTGTCGTGGCCGTAGTCATGACGAGTACTACTTCGACCGTCCAGAAGCGATCACGAACGAGCCCACGCCCAAGCCGTACCTGACGCTGGACCGGAACGAGATCTACATCCGGTCACTGCGCAGCGAGGTCCTGCGTCTTGCCATGGCGGACATCTCTGCTGACATCATCGGAAACGGTGAGGCGCTGGACTTCACGGCGAATGTCCACGGCCAGTTCGGCCTGGTGTCCGATTGGCCCAGGCTGCGCGCTGAGCTGGACCACTGGCTACGCAACAACACCGAGGTTGTGGAGCGTGCAGCAGCAGCGCTGGCAGGACACACCCCGTTCGCCGACAGCTCTGCAGAAGTAGCACGCGGGTGCAGCGAGCGCCTTGTATCGGTCATCGATGAGGCCGTGGACACGCCGGGTGGGCATCATGAACTGAGCCAGCGACTCGCCGGCCACGGAGTGCTACCGATGTTCGGATTCCCGTCCAGCGTCCGCTACCTGCATTTGCAACGCCCGAAGAAGGCTTACCCATGGCCACCGCGTGGCGTGATCGACCGCGACCTGGCCATGGCTGTGGGGCAGTTCGCGCCCCTGAGCGAAGTCGTTCGCGACGGTGAAGTCCATCCGGTGGTCGGCATAACGGCATTCCGGCCCATACGCCCCACCCCGAAGCCGGAAGCAGAGCCACTGGGACCGCAGCGGCAGATCAGCGTCTGCCGCTCCTGTTCTTACCTCACGGAGGCGCCATCCAGCGCTGACGACCCGGTGGACGCGGCTGATTGCCCGCAATGCGGTGCACCGTCCGGCACCTACAGCACGATGCCGCTGAGGGAGCCGCTCGGGTTCCGCGCGGGCAAGGCTCGTGACTTCGACGGCAACTTCTCATGGTCGCCCAAGTCCATCTCGTCGCGCGCGCACACTGACCTCGCTGCCCTCACTCAGGTTCAGCAGAAGGCCGCGGTCGTCTACTCCGGACCTGGCCGCCGATTCGTGATCAATGACAACAGCGGCCAGCTGTTCGCCCTTAGCGCTGTCTCTGACGACAAGTTCGACTGGGGCGGGTACGTCTCACTCGACGCGATCGAAAAGGGCTTGCTGCACCCGAACGCCGCTGGTGGCGATCCTTTCCACGTCGCCCTCGGCGCAGTGCAACCAACAGACTTCCTCTTCATCGGGCCACAGCGTTCAACCTCGGACCACGGGATGAGGCTCGACCTGTCGGTCAGCCGGCGACAGCCTTCAGGCGCGCGAGACTTGGCCGACGGACGGCGCGGAGCGTGGTACTCGCTAGCGTTCTTGCTGCGCACCACGGCGGCAGCCCTCCTAGACGTGGAGCCACGGGAGCTGAACGCCGGAATCTATGCAGGGAGCATCAATGGCACGCCAGTCCCGTTCGCGTTCATCGCGGACACCCTGGAGAACGGCGCCGGATTCAGCAGCCACCTTGGCAGCGAAGCGGTGCTCCCCGATCTCCTGAGCCGCATCGACGTCTACCTGGAAGAACTGTCTGGGGCTGCCCACTCCACGGAGTGTGATTCTTCGTGCTATAGGTGTATCCGCGACTACGGCAACATGGCCTACCATGCACTGCTCGACTGGAGGCTGGCGTCTGACCTGTTCGGTGTGCTGATGGGGCGAGGTCTGCGCACTCAGGTCGCCGAGGAGTCCAAGGTGCTAGAACGGTGGGCGAAGGCGTACAGCGCAACGATGCTCAAGGGCACGCCGGCAGCAGCGGCCCTGTACGACGATCCCTACGTCGGTAAGTGTGTGGTGATTGCTCGCCACCCGTTCGAAGCATCCGATCGCGCCCTCGTGGCGCCACGCCTTGCTGACACCCTTGCGGTTGGCAAGGCTCAGCATTCCGAAGCCGCGGTCGTCTTTATCGATACGTTCACTTTTGATCGGGATCCTGGGCGAGTAGCCGAGATGTGCGAGGAGGCAGTCAACACTCATTGACGGCAATACCTTTAAGGGAGTCTCTCGGAATTTGTCGGAGCTGACCGAACAGGCGAAATGTGGTTCTTCACCGCATTGAAGTTGAAGTGGCCGAACGTCAAACCCTCGGGCTTGCTGCCGCACCAACTTCAAAGTGCTTGGTCCAGATGGGTGAACAGCTAATCCTTTGGCGGCGCGGCTGGCTTACGACACCTACAGCGCAGCGTCGGAGGGCAAATGGCGCATGACTCACCAACTGATCCGGTTGCCAGACGGATCGCCCTGGTTCACGAGCTTGATCGTTTGCTCGCGGAAGCCAGCGAACTGGTGGGACGCGAAGGACTGCTTGGTTCGCAGAAGATCAGTGACCTGGTGACCGCCGCTGAACGCGGACCGGTAGCCATCGTCAATACGAGTCGCTGGCGATGCGACGCGCTTCTGCTGACACTTGAGGGCGTCAGCACCATAGAACTGCCCGCGTTGTCGCTTTGGGAAGCAACACAGCGCGCTGATCGGTACCTGTCGGTGTTGAGAGCGGCAGAGGCCGCCGATGTGGCATACGTGCGGGCGCAAGCCGTTGTCGCAGGTGAGAAATCACGTGTCGTCGCACGGAGGGTCCTTGTGGCGGGCACTGTCCTGGAACGAGCACACCAACGTGTCGACGAGCTGCTCCAAGATCTCCAGGAGTGGATGTGGAACGCGTTCGCTGGGCCGATCGTTGAGGCACTCGGCTTCACCACGACACCTGATGACGGCACGGCGTGGCAGCGGATGTGGTGGTGCGCAACAGGTCCGCTCGCCGTGCTGCCCGTTCACACCGCTGGGTACCACGATCGGCTTCACGAGGCGTCGCCCCGAACGGTCATGGACCGCGTCATCTCGTCTTACACGCCAAGCGTGCGAGCTTTGCTCGAGGCACGACGCCCGCACGGGCGGCTGGTTGACGACGACGGTGACTTCGACAGATTGTTGTTCGTTGACGTTCCTGATCTTCCGGACGAGGTCCCGATCGACAACACGGCTGAGCGAGCAGCCCTGTTCGCCGCTTTTCCTGCTGATCGCAGAAAGGTACTAGGGTCTAACGAAGCCACACCGGAGGCCGTCCTCGCAGCCTTGCCGCACCACCGATGGGTGCATTTCAGCTGCCACGGTGACCAGGACCTCGCCGATCCCGTACGCGGAGGACTTCTCCTTCGTGGAGGGATGCTCACGGTCGAGGCGCTGGTCAGCGGACGGTTTCGCGGTGACTTCGCCGGCCTGTCCGCCTGCAAGACGGCCGTCGGTGGCGTTGTTCTGCTAGACGAGGCCATCACACTCGCATCTGCTCTGCACCACACCGGCTACCGCCATGTCATCGCGGCGTTGTGGTCGGTGGACAACAAGGCGTCCGCCGAGGTGTTCGGACAGGTGTACCGGACTATCGCGGCCGACGGCCGGTTGTCGCCGGACGACGCTCCGGCAGCATTGCACGGCGTGATCCGGACGATGCGGGACAGCGCGGCCGGCTGGCCTCATTTGTGGAGCCCCTTCACGCACACAGGCCCATGACCACCGCAGTGGAGAAGGAGGAAGTCGCCATGACCGATCCCGTCGACGCAGAGCCGATTCCCTACGCCGAGGTCACTGCCGAGTCATACGGACGTGACTTCGCGGCCAGCAGCGCCGGCACCCCGATGCGCCGTGGCGTGTTGTTGCGTGGAACCTGCCCGCGTTGCAGACACGGCATGAGCTTTCCTTTGATCACAAGGGTGTTTCAGACCGGCGGTGCCGAGACGGAGCGCGGCACCACGGCGGAGGGGCAAGAGGACAAGCCTGTGCTCTGCACCTGTGACGGCACGCACCCTGGCAAGCCGTTCCGCGAGGAAGGCTGTGGCGCGTACTGGAATGTCAGGCTGACCACCGAAGAGTCGTCATGAGCATTCAGATTTCCGCAGGCTCACCAGCGCAGCCACGTGACCGCCGGGCTGCCAAACTCACTCGCACGCTGCTCACCGACGAGCTGGCGAGGGTGCGAGCAGCTGCACTCGCTTGGCGGAACGGTCTGGGAGCGCTGCTGGCGGGACTGATCGGCTTCGGTCTGCTCAAAGGACGTACCGAGGTCACCCAGCTCAAACCGGGTGTCGCCGCATTGGCCGGAGCTCTGCTGCTCGCTGCTTTGATCTTTGGCGCGATCGCAGCAGTGTTGATGATGCGAGCAGCACATGGACGTCCGCATGCCGTCTCGTTGACCACGGTGCTCAGCGATGAGGACGATCCGGCACTGATCGGGAGGCTGGCCGAGGCCGACGGGTCTCAGCGCGCGTTGAGTCGTGGCGTGGTGCTGTCCTTTGTCTGCGCCGTCTTCCTCGTCGCAGCGGTGGCGGTGACCTGGTATGGCCCTGCGAAAGACGGTCCACGCATCGAGGTCCGCACGGTCAACGGATCTGTTGAGTGCGGCGAGGCCGTGACCACGGCCTCGGGCAGCTTGACGCTCAAGACCGCTCGCGGTCAGGTCACCGTCGACCTCAGCCGAGCAGGCAGCGTGACGGCCGTCGACTCGTGCCCCATATCGGGTAAGCCCTGAGCAGGCGAGGCGCTAAGTGGACGAACACGACGACCGGGCACAGGCAGCGCTCATCTCAGAACTGTTCGCCAGGACGCGCGAACGGCTGGTGCGTTGCACGGCAGAGCGTGATATCGAGATTCTGCTGACCGAGGAAGCGTTGGCCGACACCGCGTCGCTCGCCGCCGCGACCATGAGCCGCCGGCCGGACGGCGAGGTCATGATCTTTGGTCCGGGAGCACAGCTCTTGGGCGACAACTACTTCCTGCTCTACCGCCACGCGGGACCGGAGCGAATACCTGATCTTCGTGCGGCTGCGACCTGGGTCGCGATCGCGGCTCGCGGCAGATCCGGTGCTGGGAGCGAGCTCCTCTATGAGGTCGCGGGGGAGCTGTGGTGGCGGGCGGCTGCAGTTCACGCCGTGGCAGGCGCGCGTGCGTTTCAGGCGTTCCAACACGGCGGGGACGATGCGGCGCTCGACACCGCAATCGACCAACTGACGCTCGCTGTTGACGCTACACCTCAGGTGCGCCTGGACAGGTCGATCGGGTGGATGCAGACGCTCGCTTCCGCGCTCAACATGCGTTTCGCGGTATCTGGCGGACTTGATGACATCGTTCGTGCGTCAGCCGTGCGGCGTGCGGTTGTCGCCGCGGTGTCGGAAGACGACCCCAACGCAGTTGTGGCGCGCACGATGCTTGCGTCCGGCCTCATCAAGCTGATGAAGCGGACACGCGACCCTCATCACCTCGATGAGGCTGTCGCCGCAGCACGATGGGCCGCTGAACGCACTCCAACCGGTGCAGAGTATCGGGCGGCGAGGCTGGCCCGCCTCGCCGAGGCACTGGTTCTCCGATTCTTGCTCATCGGCGACCGCTCGGCTCTCGCGCAAGCTGTCGACACACGCGCGGAAACAGTCCGCGAAGCCTTGTCTGTCACGGATGCCGACACCGCCGCGCATGTGGGGGAGTTCGTCTCAGCCTGCGACATGCTTGTCAACGCGGGCGGCGGTGTCGCGACTCTCGACGTGAAGGCCGCCGTCGTGCAAGACCTGGTCGGACGTGAAGGACTCGACGCGTCAGCGGTGATGACCTTTCTCGGCAACACGTACTACCAGCGATACGAGTTCACCGGCGACCTGCCCGACTTGGAGCGGTCTATTCAGGTCTACGGCCGGGTAGTCGAGTTATCGGGCGATGACGGCGCCGCGCTGTCAAACCTGTCGAACGCGCTTCGGCAACGTTCGGACCGTCGCGGCAGTCGGGCCGACCTCGACGAGGCGATTGAACTGGCTGAACGGGCCGTGTCGGTGGTTCGAGGTCGGCCGGAGGTCATGGCGCTGCGCAATCTCGCGATCGGACTCCTCACCCGATATCGCCTGACCAAGAATCGGAACGATCTGGACGCCGCGCTGGTCGAGGTGAAGAAGGCTGTCGAGCTGGTCGACACCGAGCAGCCACATGCGTATGTGTTGATGACCAGCATCGCCATGGTACTGGGGGAGTACTACGAGGCGACTCGCCACACGGACGATCTTGAAAAGGCGATCACGTGGTCGCGAGCCGCTTTGGACACGGCACCGCCCGGCACACCGGGAATGGCAGCGGTTCTGTCCAATGCCAGCGCCCTGTTGCTGCATCGGTTCGAAGTGCACGGTCGGCGAGACGATCTGGATGAGAGCGTCCAGCTCGCAACCGAGGCAGTCGGCGTGGCCGACGACGAGCACTTGTTCCACTGGATCAGCCTTAGAAACTACGGAAAAGCTTTGGAAGCGCGGTATCGGACGCGCCGGAACATTGCTGACCTGGGGAACGCCGTGAATGCGTACCGGCGAAGCGCCGCCTTGGCCCCGGTCGAGACTGGGGACGCCGCGGGCATACTGGCTTTGTGGAGTGATCTTCTGGCAGATGCGCCGTACGCGGACGTCGCGAGTGCTGAGCTCGTGGCTGAGGCCTGGAACGGTGCCGGGCGCATGGATCCCCGAGATCCGCCGCAACTGCGGGCGCTCAAGAGCCTGCTGCGATCGGTGTGGAATGCCGTCCATAGCTATGGGGCACGCGGTGGTGACAGCCTGATGTCGTCCGCCGAGGGTGACCAGGTCGATCACCCGGAACCGCTCTTCCGTCGCATGATCGAGATGCCGCTAGGCTTTCCTTCTTCGGAAGAGGTCGATCGGCTGGTCGCCTCGGTGCGAGACACCGGATGTGCGGAAGGTACGGCTCGGGCGGAGTGCCTCGCCGTGGCCCACGAGCTTCGCTTTCAGCTGACTGGAGACGACGCGGACCTGGAGGCCGCTATCGCCTTACATCGGGACGTTCTCGCAACGGGCAGCGAAGAGGTTGACGGCGAGAACGCTGCGCTGGTCAACCTAGCGGCCGCTCTCCTGGTCCGGTTCCGCGTCCACGAAGAGGTGTCCGATCTCGAGACCGCGCTGGTTCACTACCGTCGAGCGGTCGACGTGGCAGCCTCACGTTTCTCGAGAGCGTCCGCGATGGTGGGGCTGTTGAGCGCCTTGGAACTCGAGACCGCGCGGACGCACTTGCCCGGTGCGGGCGAAGAGGCGGACAGCGTCTATGGCCGCCTTCTCGAGGAGCCTGCTGGTACTAGCCGGGGAGATGTCCTGGCTAGGTTGCTTTACACACGGTTGGACGCGTTCAGGTCAGGGGGTGACATAGCCTGGTTGGAGGCTGCCATTGATCTATGCGACGAGGCTGACCTGGAGGTGCATTCAGACACTCTGAACCCGGTGATCGGCCCGTACACCACCGCTCTTCGCCTGAGGTACTGGGAGCGCGCAGATGTCGCTGACATCCAGAAGAGCGTCGCGTTGTGTCGGGACGGACTGGGGATGGTGCGGTCCAACGTGCAAATGTGCGAGTTGTTGCACAACCTGGGCGTCGGGCTTCGGATGCGCTTCGACGCGTTCGGTGAGGAAGCCGACCTCGAAGGGGCTCTGAGCGCGCATCGGCGGGCTTTCGCTTTGGAGGACCTTCCGGCCTCGTACAGGACGGCGGTGACGCTGGCGCTGAGCAATTCCCTCTTCTACCGGTCAACACACCTGGACGATAGAGCTGACCTTGAGCAAGCCATCTCGCTAGCACGGGAGTGTGTGAAGACGGCGGAGAGCTTCATCGCCCGCGCCGAAAGCGCGACGGCGCTGGCGACGGGGTTGTTGAGGCGGTTCTCATACTCCCGCAGGGAAGCGGACCTCGACGAATTGGTCCGGTTGATGCAAGAGGTGACCACCGGCCCTCGGCACGCGGATCGTGGGGTCCAGTTCGCGTTGCTCGGTGACGGGTTATTGCTCCGTCACGAGATTAGCGGAGAAGATCGTGACCTTGGCGCGGCGATCGACGCGTTCCAGACGGCTGTCGGTGTCTTCTCCTCCGGAAGCCCGAGAAAGGCGAGAAACCAGGGGTCCTTGCCGATTCGTTGTACCGGCGTCACTTGAGGCACGGCGGGAGAACGGACTTCGACATGGCGATCCAGCTCTGGAGCGAGACGGCGGCGATGGAAACTGCCGGTCCCTACTATCGCGCATTGGGGGCCTTGTCCATGGGACAGGCGGCAATGGGGGCCGGCGCCTACGACACAGCCGCACACGCCTTCAGTATCGCCGCAGAGCTCGTTCCACGTGTGGCGGGCTTGCAGTTCGCGACTCGGCTCCGCCGGGAGAACCTGCAGAACCTCAGCGGTGCGGGTTCTGACGCCGCCGCCGCCATGCTCGCTGCCGGACGTCCTGAGCGCAGCGTCGAGGTGCTCGAACAATGCCGCTCTGTGCTGTGGCAACAGTTACTGAATCTCCGTGCAGAACTACCAGACATCGGAGCGGAGACGAACGATCTGGCAACCCGCATTGAAGCAGTGCGTGTACTGCTGGACGGACCGGGCTGGCAGAGCGATGTGGAGGTTGCTCAGTTGCTGCGGAGCCGTGTCGCCGAGCTCACGCGGCGTGGACGGTCCAAGCGCGTCTCGGCAGATCTGTTGGTGGACGTCGGTCACTTTGAGCGGGCATTGACGGAGATCGCCGAGGCCGTGCAAATCTACGAGGAGCTGAACGAGGTGAGCGTCGACTCCTACCTGCGTGAGTTGGCCGACACCCTGTATCGCCAGGCTTGGCTGAGCCTCGGTTCTGGAGGGCAGCGAGACGCGGCGACATCAGCCCGGAAGGCCGTTGCGGCCTTCCGGCGTCTCGAGCAGCTCAACAGCAACGAGTCGACGATGCCGTTGGCGTCTGCCCTTCATGTGTATGCCCTCGCCGCTGACCCGGAGGACGGGTGGAGTGCCTTGCGGCAGCGCGAGCCGCGATCCAGCTGTACGAGCGTGCGGCAAGGTCTGACAGCTCCATCTACAGCTTGGTTGCTTCGACGTTGGCTGTGTCAAGTGACCTGCTGGCGGAGCGTGGTAGAACCGCCTTGGGCCGGGGGGAGTGGTATGTAGCGCTCAGCATGTTTGCAGAAAGTGTCGAGAGCTTGCGGTCGGCTGACGCCCTTGTGGCCGACACGTATGCGGAAGTGCTTCGTGGGCGGGTCGCTGAAAGCGCAAGTCTCACGAAAGTCGTGCCGACGGAGCGCGGTGTCAATGGAAGCGACTTGGAATTTGATGAGAGTGGTACGGACAGCTTCGCCTAGGGTACGTGATGAGGCCGTCGCGTGCAGGGGGAACTCGTCGTGGTCTCCGCACAGGGATAGGGTTAGGTGCTGGAATCGGATCCGGTGGTTTTGTGCGTCAAACTGTTCGAGAATTGTCAATCTGAACGTCCTGTAAGAAATCAGGTAGGCCTCACCTTAGTCGCAGCTCATAGTCGAATTTCATGGATGTGTGTCCTGTCCCGCCGTGATTCTCCGGTGGATCAACGGATTTCAGCTGGCACAGTGCATATCCGTACTCGTTCCGGAAAATCGCTATTTCGCCGATGTCGATTCTTGGTGAATGGTTTTCCCAGTCTAGTGCATCAGGATCATCAATTTCGGAGAACTTTTCGGCGTAGCGCGCGTGGGACACCACTCCGCGACGGCCACCATTGGCGTACATTGAGGTCGCTCCGCATGTTGACCAGCGCGTCTCCCATGCTGGCGAGTCGGGAGAATCGGTGAGAACCAGCTGATATCGACCCCCGTTCTGCTGGAAGTCGAACTTCGCCGTGCCCCGTTCCCCTATGCGTTTGTAAAAGTGTCCGCTGAACGTGCTATTACCATCCTCGCAGATCGCGCGTAGGTCAGCTGGGAAGTCGCGGAGGCTCACCCCATGATCGCGCAGTAACTTCCAGCCTCGCCGGTAGATCCGTGGGTTGTTATCGAAGCGGCCGATCCAGACCTCGGTGACTCCTGCATCCACGAGCAGTTGAGCGCACGGGATGCGTGCGTTCTCCAGGTTTGCGCACGGCTCCAGCGTCACGAACGCGGTGCTACCCCGCAGGTCGACTCCTGCAGCGCCGGCCAACTTCAGAGCGATGACCTCTGCGTGGTGATTGAGATCCTGGCCCTTGTGGGCCGACGCTAGAACCTTGTCGCCGCGCGCTAGAACCACACCGATCCTGGCCGTGTTCGGCGATCGCCACATCTCCGCGATAGCTCGCTCCATGTGCTGTCGTGCAGTGGCTTCATCCACTTCATCGCTCCGTCATCCTCGTCGCGACCAACTCACGTCTTACGTGTGCCGCCAGGAAAGTCATCGCTGCTCTGGGCGGTGAAGTCCTGTCAGCTGCGAGCATGTGCGGGTGATCAGTTCGCTGTTGTACCAGGTTTGTGCAAGTTGCTGTCTGCTCCGGCGGGGCTGCTTCGCTGTGAGACGGCCGGGGACGCGGAGGTTCTCGTGCTGCGGCACGAGAACGTCGTGCTTCGTCGGCAGTTGACCGACCCGGTTCGTTACGAGCCCGCGGACCGGCCCTGACGCCCACCCTGTGACCCTGCTGGCCCAGAGCCGAGCCAACGCCGCGAACCCACAGTGGTGGCGCGACCAACTTGAACTTATCGACACGTATACGGACTCCTCAGGCGAACCAACCGCAGCCGGTGACCTCTCACGCGCCGAATGGGTGCTGGCGCTGTGGTGTGTCGGACACACGAGAGTGCTCACGCTGCTGTTCGATGAGTGGAAAGCGGAGTTTAAACGGCTTCCCTCTGGACGACGCTATGCGGTGGCGGATGCCGCCGAACGCATCGGTATCTATGGATGGCTTGACAGCCTTACCGACGTAGCCGCCGAGCCTGACCGCGTCATCGGTGCGCTTCTCGTACACCGAGGGAGACGTACTGGTCCTCCAGCATCGCTCCCGCGACAGATATATGACCTCAAGCCGGCACCCTTGACGATGCCGCCTCCACTGCTCGACGTCGCGCGCACCGACACCTGGTTCAAAGTCGACACGATCGGCACCTACCGGTGACCCCAGTGACTAAGTCGCTCAGACCGTGGAGTCGGAATTCGAACTGATCCCATCGCCGGTCTGTGATTGCTGCTCAGTTGGCTCGGGCAGCGAGCTTGCACTGTCCAATATGATGCGGGACCGCATTGCGTCGAAATGTCTGCGCGACAGCGGGTCTATGTACCCCGGCAGCGGACGCAACGAACGACAAAGCGGTGAGGATTGAATAATCCTCACCGCTTGATCAACTCCGATGTCCGAGGACGAAGTCGCACACTATTCACCCACGTAGCTCTGCCTGGCCCTGAGTAGACCCACCTGGCCCGTTCCGTCCATGAGGCCCGTCCCGCAGGACGGGCCGTACACGTTGCGCCTGAGGCTTCCTGCCAGCAGATGTGCGTGCGCAGGACGGGGGACGGCCTCGCGCCTGTCCTGTCCCGAACTGTGGAGATGCTGGTCGAGCAGATGGGTGAGAGAGCCCCTGGTGCTGGGACGGTTGCCGTAGCTGGTTGCTCGCTTGCGATGTGCATACGGTGGAGCCGTGCAATACCTTCGCGCCTACACCCGCTGCCGGAGGAGTACATGATCTCGTTTCCTGCTCCCGTGCTGAGCCAGTATTCAGATGAAGACCTGGTCCTAGTGATCGGTGAGATCATCTTTCCGGGCTGCTTCATGAGATGGCCAGGTGAGAACGGGCTTCGGATATGGGTTGAAGGAGATCGAGCAGACTCTGCAAGTCGTATTCAGGCTCTTGGAAGGTTCCAGACCGCTCTAGGTGTGCTGCGAACATGGCGGCCGGAATCGGGCGAGTTGGCCGACGAGAGCCGTGCTGGCGTGGGCGTCGGCTCTGTGCGAGACGAGCAAGGAAACCAGTACATCACTCTCGGAATGGCCATCGAGTATGTGGACACCAGCAGCGTCGCACCACTCGCGGCACAAGCTCGACGTGGAATCGCTCGGAGCGAGAATCTGCGCAACGCTCTGTGGCTTACCGGCAGACCTAACCGCAACGCGGCGGACTACTACATGATCCACGAGTACGCAGAGTTGGAGCTCGGAGGTCCAAGGGGCATCAGGGATGCACTAGGGATGTCGCTGGGTGCTCTGGCGCGCCTTAGCAAGTCGGCCAACAACCTGTCGCCTCTTGCGGGCGGACGTCACGCGGACGTGGACGACAGCTTGGTGATCATGTCGCTAGAGGAGCAACGCACTCACACAGCAGCGCTTCTGAGGTCGTGGATTGGCACGTACTCAGGTCGAAGTGAGCTAAGTGGACCCAACTCTCGACCCAATCAAGCGCGGTCTCCGGAACCGATCTGACTTTAGCGGGGCCGCGATCGATGAAACACTGCGGCCTGTGCTGGCGATGACCTGGGCAAGCGATCGGGGGCGGTCCGGGGGTGCCCCATGAAGTTGAAGCAGGAAAGTCGTCAGCTGAAGGCGAAGGCCGTTGCGTCACTGGTCTCCGCTGTGGAGGCGTTCAACTCGCCGAATGACCTCGGGCGGGCGACCAAGGTTCTGCTGCTGATCCAGCATGCGTTCGAGATGTTGCTCAAGGCCGCTTTGGTGCAGGTCGGCGAGAAAAAGATCTTCGACGCGGTGTCGGGCCGTTCGATCGGATTTGAACGGTGTCTCGGTCTTTCGATGGCGAATGCAACGATCAGGCTGTCCGAGGCAGACGCTGGTGCGCTGCGGGCGATCGACGCCATGCGGGACGACGAGCAGCACTGGTGGAACATTGTCTCCGAGCAGCTGCTCTACCTGCACTGCCGAGCAGGCATCACGTTGTTCGACGATCTTCTACAGCGCGTGTTCACGGAGCACCTGACAAGTCACCTGGCCGGCCGAGTGCTTCCGTTGTCCGTCGATCCTCCTCGGGAGCTGAATGTCCTACTGGACGAGGAGTACAGCCAGATCGCCGTTTTGCTCCAGCCCGGACGTCGGGCAGGACATGATGCACGGGCACGGATCCGGACGCTGCTCGCCATGGAGGCGCACGTCAAGCCAGACGCTCAGGTGTCCAAACAGGACGTTGAACGTGTCGCGCGGGGCATGCGGAGTGGGGAGAGTCGCGATCGTGTGTTCCCCACGCTCGATGCGATCGCGACGGCGATCGACGGTAGCGGCGTCACGCTGAAGGTCCACTTCACGAAGAAGGAGGGCTTAGCGGTCCAGTACACCGCCGACGAGAACGTCCCGGCGGCCGCCGTACGTCAGGTGGACCTGCGGGACACGTTCCGTCGCTCAGCCTCAGAACTCGCGGAGGCGCTTGGACTGACAGTGCCGAAGGCCAAAGCGCTCAAGGAACACCTTGGGATCGATGATGATCCGGCTTGCAGGCGTGACTTCACCTTCGGGGCACAGCGTCACACTTGCTACTCGGACAAGGCGTTGGTGTTGATGAGGTCCGCGCTACAGGAACTCGACATGGGCGCGGTGTGGCACGCCCACAAGCGGGTCGGTCGAGCGCCAGCAAGAAGACCGTGCAAGTTGGAGGGATGCGCAGCAGCCGCATGAAACAGCAAAAGTCAGACGACCTGGACCATTCCGTGCGGACTGGTCGACCATGACCACGCGGTCTGATGGCCCGAACCCGCAGGGCTTATTCTTGCCAGCGTCCATTCGTGTTGTTTGGTTCCACTCGTTCGGCCCTGTCGGTGTTGCCTGCCCGTGCACATCATGTTCCGATGGTTACGAACCTGCGGCGCGCGTGGTCACGCCTGCTGCCGTGGCTGATCGGCTTGTTCATCGTGAGTGCAGCGGTGACAGCGGTGCTGTCGTCCCGAAGCGGCCAGCTTGTGCTCACGTGGGTCGCGGCCGGCATTGGTGCGGTGTCCTTACTCACCGTGGTGGTCGTTCGCTACGGCGATGACATGCTCAACTACTTCGCCGATGTGGGCAGGATCGCGCGGCGGACCGCGGACGCCTCCGAACATCTGAACGCTCCAGGACAAACGGTTCCGCTGGTATTTCGTTTTGGAGCACTTGTGGCAGCAGGCGCGACCGCGTACTACGTGCCGCCGTGGTTCGCGGAGCTCACGAGCGTGAGAAGCCCTGGCTTCGCGTTGCTGGTGGCTGGACAGTTCCTCGCACAGACATTCGCGTTGTGGCTCACCCGTCCGGCGCCTGGGAACCTGCGAGTTCTCCGTTCGCTCGCCGTGGAGGCCGGAGTTCACGGCACGCCCGACCATCCATTGACTCCTGGCGATGTCATCGAGTACTACACAAGCCGCTACCCGGATGGCATCCGACCGAGGGGCGGCCGTCCACGGACCAGCAAACTCGGAGAAGAGTGGCACCTGCCGTTTGTCGCAGGATGGGCTGAGATCGACGGGCACGTGCCGTGGCGCACGCCGGCGAAGATGCTGGAGTGGCTTGGCGAGATGTATCGCGGCGGTTTGGACCCCGTCACCGCCGAGAGGATGAAGTCTGACGTCTGGGAGATCGTTCGAGAGGCGCGCCGGCCTGTTCGAAGGGTGTCAGGACAGCATGTTGGCGGCGGGTTGCTCGCGACCGCCTCCGCGTTCCGGGTCAACAGGGACCTGGCGGTCCGCGCGGGGTTCGTCGTCGACGACGCGTGGCCCCTGCTGAAACTGGTGCTACCCGGCGACGTCCGGCGGAGGCACCTGCTGGCGGACCAGGCGGTGATGTGGTCCCGGCTGGTGTTCGCGGTGGCGGTGGGCTGGGTCGTGTTCTGCCTCGACGTGAGCCCGGTGCTCGCGATCGTGCCCACCGTGCTGGCGGTCGCGGCGCTCCAATCCGGCCGCACCAGGTTGGTGCAGGCCTACGAGATGCGGGCGGCGACCGCGGATGTCTACCGGTTCGAACTGGCCAAGCGGCTGCGCATCGCCCTGCCGGAGTCGCAGGCGGATTTCGCCCGCCTGGGCGCGGTGCTCACCGGCAAGAGCACGGACTGGCGGCTGGCCGTCACTGCGGACGGGAGCATCGGAGCCATCCACGGCGATGTCGTCCACAACTACGGTGCGCACGATGGCAAGACGGACGACAAGTTCGCCGAGAAGCAGGAGCAGCTTCTGGCCGCGCAGAACGAACTCGCGCGCGAGGTGCGTCAGGTGTCGCGACAGTTGGAGAAGGGCCAGGCTGGCCAGTCCCAGCGCGAGTGGCAGACGATGACCGACGAGCGCCTGTCCGTGCTTCCCTCACTGCTCAAGGCCACGGTTGCCGAGGTGCTCGCGGGTCCCACCATGATGACCTTCGCCGGTTACCTGGCGGTGGAGCACCTGGACGACGACGCGTTCGTCAACGGCAGCACGATCCTCGCGGAGCCAGCCTCCCAGGTCGGCGTGGTCGTCTCGGTGCTCGCCGACCCCAGAGCCCGAGACACCGCACCGGAACGCGGCACCGACACCGACCAGTTCATGGTGTTGCAACCGATCCACATCGAGGGCGGCAGAACGGCGGCGGAGGCCGAGTTCGAACTGGTCGTCGACAGCGCCACGCTGCGCCCGACACCGCGGCGGCACACGATGCGCGTGGCCCCGAGCGGTCAGGATCAGGTCGACGTCCATCTACTGGTGCCGGACCAGACCGGCCGGCACGAGGCATGGCTGCAGCTGTTCCAGTCGGGGCAACTGGTGCAGGCGATCGCGGTGGTCGTCGAGGCGGGTCATGCCTGAACGGCAGGCGCCGTCGGTGACGGTGCGGTTCGTCCCGGTCCTGGGAGGCGTCGAGCTGGAGTTCTCCTCGCCCCACACGACGCTGCGGCCGACGTTCAACCTCTCCGACACGAGCCGGATCGCGGCGACACGCGGCGTCCTGCGGGACGGGTTGCGTGAGCTGAAACGCCTGGTGGTCAAGCACTCCGATGACGAACGCGTGCGTACCGAGGGGCTCGCCGAGATCGCAGCGCAGATGGGTACCACCGGCCGGTTGATGATCTCCACGCTTTGCCCGCCGAACGCGCGGTTGCTTAATCAGCTACAGGACTTCTGGCGGCGTGCCATCCGCTGGAACGTGCCCGGCCGGCCCGTTCCCGTCGTTGAGTACGTCGGGCATCCCGAGTACGTGATTCCCCTCGAGCACATGCCGTTCCTGGACCTGTCTGGCTGCGACAGGCCGACCGCGGACCCGATCAGGTTCATCGAGCAGTGCCGGGCGTTCGTCGGTTTCTCGTGCGTGGTGCGGCGCAAGCTGCTGCTCGACAGCCCCATCCCGCAGTGCGACGAGCTTCAGCCATCTGAGCAGGGCAGGATAGAGATGAGGTTCCTGCGGCACAGCGAACTGAAGGGCGCCACCGCCGAGTACGTCTGGCTGATGTCGGACGGCAGGGACAAGGTGGACGTGCTCGGCCCGTTCCCGGCAGAGGGTGAGAAGGCGGCGGACATCGCTGCGCAGGTCTTCGACCCGCGGTGGTTGCCCAGTGGCGGCCGCCGCGCCGTACCCGAGCAGATTCAGCACTTCTCCTGCCACTGCGACACGACCACAAAGGATCCGCTGGATTACGCGCTCCAATTGCGCGGCGCGACGGACGTGCGGGTGCGCGTCAGGGACTTCAAGGATCACTTCACGCGCCTCGCGGGCGAGGGCCGTTCGGACATGGCGATGCCGATGGTCGTGCTGAACGCGTGCGGCACATCGGCGGCTGACCCGGTGACCGCGACGTCGTTCCCGCGTCTCTTCCTGGAGAACGAGAACCGGGCGGTGATCGGCACCGAGGTCGCCATCCCGGACCGGATGGCGGCGGCGTTCTCTCGCAAGTTCTACGAACTGCTGTTGCTCAAGGGCGAACCGCTGGGCGTCGCCGCGTACGAGGCCCACGACCACATGCTGACCGAATCCCGCAACCCGCTGGGGCTCGCCTACTCGGTATATGGCAACACAGAACTGCGCATCGTGAACGGAGTGGTCTGAGTGGCGGACGACGTGATCAGGATTTTCGGGATCGAGGACGACGGCGATGAGGAGGATCGGGCGGGCGGCCGTCGCGCCGACGAGCTGCGGTACGCGCGCAGCGCCATTCCCGTGGACGAGTTCCGGGTGCGCGTCGCCGAGTTCGTGAGCGGGATCGAGAACGTAATCCACGACATCGCCGCCACCGCCGGTGAGTACGACCTCGACGAGGTGCAGGTCGCGGTCGAGGTGAGCGCGAAGGGCACGTTGTCGCTGCTCGGCACGGGTGGGGAGCTGGCCGGCAAGGGCGCGATGACGTTCAAGTTCAAGAAGCGTGGCCAAGTTCAGGAAGTCCGGTTGAGGGGGACCGACTAACGTTCGGATATGCACAACAAGCAACGTGCCGGCCGTCGTGGTGGGCAGGTTGCAGAACGACCGCCTGCTGAACTGGCGGAGCCTGTTGGCGAAGGACGTTTCGACAGTGACCGGGATTCTGCAGTCCTGGTGAGCACAGGAGTTTCCGAAAAGCGCTTAGTCCATTCGCGCCAGCACTCTACGTTGATCGTTCTGATCTCAGTATAGGTCTATGAACGAAAAGCGGATGAGGATCGAAAACCTCATCCGCTTGATCAACTTCGATGTCCGAGGACGAAGTCGCACACTATTCACCCACGTAGTGCTTCCTGGTCCCGTGTGAGTCACCTGTTCCGCCTGCTGTCCGGCGTCCGTCCCGCGGTGGTCCTGCGGGACGGACGCTATCGGTGCTTCTGAGCTCGTCACGGGCTGACAAGGCAAACACCGGACAAGGGACAGCACCGGGCCGTACCCGTCCCGAGGGCAGATTCGCGAGCAGACCGGGTGTAACGGGGGGCAGCTGCGCGACGGGACGGACGGCTGACGTGCCTACCCGCGCACCAGGCCTATGGCCGGTGCAGGTGGAGCACCGGACAGCTGAGCAGGACAGCCGCGGTCCCGGCTTCTCAAACCGATGAAACTTGAGGTGCATAAGCGATTCGGCTCGGCTGATATGTGAGAACCGGTGTTCGAGTACAGTGCCCGACCAAAGCTTCGCTCCAGCCGCTGCGGGCGCTGGAGCGCTCAGCATGTGAACAGCGTGGTACTGCAGCGAGGATTGGTGAGTCATCGGGATGAACCCAGAGAGTGATCCAGGTCAGGTGAGTCGTGACAGGCAGCGGCGCGGTGCGATTGCTCGGCGTCTAGCGTTCGTCCGCGGAGGAGGAAAGTGTAGTTTCCGAGGGTGCGAAACATGGACCTGGGCGGACAGCGATCTCATGCTTCTCGAAGTAGCTTACATCAACTCTCCGACCCGGCGCGGGGCGCGATATGACTCCAACCTGATGCTGGAAGCGACCGACCCTGACAACTACATCTTGGTCTGTCCGAACCATCACCGCCTCATAGACCGTCGAGTTGATGACTATCCTGCAGAGGAGCTCCGCAGGATACGCGACGAACACTACGCTGATGTTGAGCAGGGGATATCGGCTGCTTTGCGCTCGACTGATGTAAATTCCCGAGCAGTTAGTGGAATGGCAGTCGCGCTGAGCGTGTGGGAACGTCTGGATTACGAACACAAGGAAGAGTTTTGGCAGCAACTCTTCAGTGATACGCCAGGCTGTCTGCTTCCTCTTCTGGGTGGACGCGCATATGAGCTCAAAGGAAAGTGTTATGTAGGCGGCAAGGGCTTCCGAAATATTGGCGGTAATATCCTAGACTTCCTGGCAACGTATCCTGGAAATTCTGCGTGCATCGAAATAAAGACGCCCGGTACGGCATTGATGTCAGGAAAGCCTGCGTATCGGAACAACGTCTATCTGCCGCATGATGAGCTGGTTGGTGCCTGCACTCAGGTCCTGGAATCGAGGCGACGCCTTGTTGAGAATCTAATGTCCCTGAACTATGCGGAGCCACCAGAAGGGCGTGTCATGGCGCCCAGTCCTGCGTGTTACGTTATTATCGGGAATCTAGAGCGAGAGCAGATGGACTCTGGGAGGAGAAACTCATTTGAGTTGTTCCGTTCCTCGTTGAGAGATGTGACAGTAGTGACCTTTGATGAGCTCTTTAATGGCCTAAAGCTCCTCCTTGATTCGGTTCTGTCAGAAGATGAGGGCGACGCTTGACTCATCGAGTATCGATACTCGCATACCTCTCCCTTTATGGGTTGTGGTGACATGCCTGACCTGGGCGAGACGCAGCTTTGCTGGGAGGAGCCACCTACCACGCTGCCATCTTGAATAGCCGACCGTCGTCTCCTTCGTCGTGAAGGTGAACGATGATGTCGTCATCAACGATAGCTTTGTCGCTAGACCCAGCGCGAGTTGGGACATCGCTATCGAGAACCGAGATCACCGGCTGAATTCCGAGCGTAGCGTAGGCGCGGAACACATTGATCAAACTCTCTCTCTTTCGGGGCTCCAGCTGTTCCAGTGCACCGTCGTGGTAGACGAATCGAGGGAAGGGGGTGTCGAGGTATGTTCGAAGAAAGGCAAGATCGAACGCGATGCAGAGTAGCTTCTTGTAGGTCGTCCCCTTATCGCCGCTCGTTGCAGTACCTGAATCCCCAATGAATTCAGCGCTAAAGTCGATCCCGCCTGACTGGTTGACTTTGATGGCCAGAATTGCGTTTTGACCTAGCACTTCAAAAATGATCTCAGTAAAGTACCGGCGCATCCGCCCGAATCGGCTTGCCTCGTTCTGGCTAAGCGACTCAAGCTGGTCTTCTACCGTCGTCACCAGCTGGCTGTGTTCCTCGCCTAGAGTGCGCACTTCACGACGTAGCTCCACAATTCTGGCTGCCGCCTGTCTGCGATTTTCCAATCCAATGAGATCAGATCGCATCACGGTAAGTTCTCGACTTAGATCTTTATATTTCGCGAGAGCCTCGGATTCTCGAAGGTAGGCAAGCGAGCGTGCGCGAGCTTCGTTGAGATCTTTGGTTTCAGCTTCGATTGACTCTAGTCGTTCGCGTGCATTGCCAGACTGCTTTTCCAGGGCTTCCCGTCGTTCTTGTGTAATCGCACGGTTAAAGGCAAGGAGTTGCTCGTAGGTACGCTTGATCTGATTTCCGAGCGTCACGCCGGCTTCAGTGAATAGCTTCTCGGCGTCTGACGGTCGAAAGATTACCCGCTCCTCCTCCAGTGAGTTCGCGATCCTCGATAGAAGTTGTGATAGGCGGTATTTTTCTTCGTTAAGCCCTGCGATGCGAGCTTCAACATCCTCAACAACTTCTGTGGTCACGCGACTATCGTCATCTGTGAAGTCAAGCGTATCAAGCGCTTCTTGACGTGCTGCTATGTCGCGCCGCTTCACTGAGATGAGTCCGTCGAGAACAGTCGGGTCTGCTGCCTCACTTCCCCATTCCTGGTTGACGGAACTGAGATGTGCAGTTGCACGTGCCAATTGCTCGCGTTTGTCGTACAAGCTAATCACGGGCTGGGAGTCCATACCGAGAAGATGCGCGACGAAGGGCTTCCAGTCTTGATGCTTGCCCGAGAACTTATTGAGCTGAAATACATCCTGATAGTCCGCTTGTGATCGGATGAGATATCCGACCAGCTTGCGGAATCCCCAGGGTTTCAGTGCCTCAAGCTGAAGGTATCCATCAAGTAGCAAGCGGGCGCGATCAAACGAAAGGCCCAGGTGATCCCAGTCTTCTGGTTTAGCTTCTGTCACGTCGGGGATGGAGGAGTCGCTTTGCAGAAAATCGATCTTCGTGCCGGGATCAACATCACGGCCGATGGTCAAGAATGAGCCGTCTCGGAGCTCAACTTCTAGGTAGAAAGCGAACTCTTTGAACTGCTGCTCGTGCTTAAAGAGGAAAAACGAGTTACTTTTTCCCTTGAGTAGGCAGAAGTCAAGCAGCTCACCGACAGTGGTCTTGCCCAAATTGTGGGTATCGAGCAGCTTGTTGGCAGGAACGCGGATCTCAGCAAGCACGACTGATAGGGAGTCGTTGAATACCAGTGGCTCGAAAACCGCCGGTTTATTGCTGTAAAGCCTGCGGAGTTTCACAATTGACCCGTGTATTCGAAGGTGTCAACCGTTCTTTTGTAGTCCACAAGGTCGAGTAGATACAAAAGGCTGATTGCTGGTGTAAATAGATAGTCGGCGGATCCCGATTTGCGGTTAAGAACTTCCTTTAGCTCGTCATATCGGACGGCGCGCTTGCGACGCAACGATCTAAGTAACAGGGTGGCGGCCGCAAGCACCGTCTCGTCCGGGTGAGAGTGCTTATTAGGAAGAAGCATCTTCGGTCTCCCCGATGTCGCAGTGCCAGTACATGTAGAACAGCATTGCGCGCAGCAGTCTCTTGTTTCGGGAAAGGACAACGTCTCGGTGAATCAGTAGGTCGATAAGATAGTTGAAGACCTTGTCGAATGACTGAAACTCACTTCGATGTGCAACGATCTTGAGCTGGAAATCCTCTACTGCGCTCTCGTAGAGCTCGCGGAGCTCAACATTGGCTGGATTCGCCAGAAAGCGTCCTATCTGCGAGGTGTATGGAAGATACCTGTCACTTAAGGTCTTTGCGAACGCAGTTGACATGTTGTTCAACTCATTCTTCTTCGCATACGTAACCCGATCGACCACAGGCGCATCATTGTCGAGCAACGGGAGATTAAACTCCCTTGCGATTGCGATAATCACCTCGGCCAGGTCTTTGCTTGATGCTAGAAGCGGACCGTCGATCGGGTCTATCCTGGCAAGTAGGACGAGATCCGGAAATCTGTGTAGTAGGTCTTCGAGATATTCGGTACCAGCAAGAAATACTTTCTTCGGATCGAGTCCGGACTCTGCCGCTATCTGCTTCTTTACTTTTTCATGAGTAACTGCGCCCAATCGCCTGTTGGCGAAGAGTATGTAGTTGTCGACCTCGCCGGCGTCAACGAGCTTTTTGATGCGAATAACTTCTTCGCTCAGCGTGCTTGATTTAGCTGTGCCGCTGAATTCACTGTCGCTGTAGTGAACGTTTGTGGCGTTTGTATGCTTCGCTTGAACAATTGTGAGCCCGGTCCACGGTTCCGCGGTGCTAGGGAACCGTTCCGCTGTGCCCTCGAAGCGAGCGTCGCGGCCGCCATCGACGCCCGCCGCGAAGGACTGGACACCGATACCGAAGAGCTTGCGTGCGCACTCGACGACAAGTCGTTCAAACTGGCTGTCATCGAGATCTTCGTAGGCGTAGCCCATCCTGCGATCCTACTGACGGCTGTGCCGTTGTGAACGCAGTTGAGGTGGGTTGCGACACCGTGTCGTGCCGTGCAGTGCCCTGTTCGGGACAGGGACCGCCCACGGCTGACCGACCGGCCACTACGTGATCGTGCGCCGCTGTAGGCGCGACGCGGCCTGCTGGTAGTCGTCCACCAGCCGCGCAAGAGCGTCGATCCGGTTTCGCCAGGGGCCACCATGCACGCGCGTCATGCTGGAGGTCTGCGCCTCCCAGCGGCTACTACGTCGCCCTGTCACTGACAGCATCGGTTCGAGGAACCCCAACAGGATCGGCGCGTCCGCCTGCCCTGCCAAGACCCGCCAGCCCGTTCGTGTCGGGTCCGACGAACGTTCGAGTCGGACGGTATCCAGATCCAGTGGGGCCGGTCGCTTCGCGCGGCTCGTTCGCGGCCTGTCTTCCGTGACAGGTTTCGTGACGGGTGGCTGGTCCGTCTCGGCAGCGGGAGCGGCTGGCGCGAGTCGGGCGAGTTCGGCAGCGGCACGCGCGAGCCGCTGAGCGGCGTGGCTCGCGTCACTATCCGCCAGTACGGCGTGACGTACCTCGGCAGCCGCCGCCTCGACAGCGGCCACGGCCGCCAGAACATCTCCGTGTCGAGTGGCAACACGGGCGCGGTGGGCGCGCTGTCGACACGCCGCGTTGTGATAGCGGGCTGGTCGCCCACGGTTCGACCCTGCCGCCAAGGGTTGCCCGCATCCCGTGCACTTCACGACACACCATCCGATTCGTGACTAGTTTCGTGACGCACGAGCGAGCGTAACAGGATGCGTCACGAAACGGGTCACGAAACGCATGTCCGGTCAGTCCGCGCTGTCCTTCAGCAACTGAGCGGCCTCAATCAACCGGGCAGAGGTGTCCCCGGCGGGGCGCACCACGTTGGTCAGCCGCTCGAACGTCTCCGCGTACGGCCGCCGTTCGCGTTCTTCCTCCAGCCACGTCCCGGCGTGCAGGGTGTCGAGGTACACCACGTCCTCGAACTCGTCCTGTCGGAAGGACAGCAGGGTGAACGACGTCATCCCCGAGAACGCGCCCACTTCGTCGGGCACAAGCCACATCCGCACACCGGGAAGCTCTGCAAATGCAGCTAGCCGCAACAACTGATCTGCCATCACCGGCGCGCCCCCAATCGGCCGCCGCAGGACCGCTTCACCCACGACGAGATCCAGCCGCAGCGATGGCCCCTTGCTGAGGTGCTGCGTCGCTCGTTGGCGGTGCGCGTCGCTGTAGTGGCGGTGGTCCTGCTCGGACACTGCCTCCACCTGAGCGCCGCGGAGCGCGGCCTCATACTCCGGTGTCCGGACGAGTGGGGGCAGCACGTCCAGCGCGACCACCCGCGCGCAGCTCGCTTCGGCCTCCACTTCGGCATACGTCCAGCCGACACAGGACGATGCGTCGCCGGTCAGCAGATCGAACCTCAGGGGGTCGCGTGCGCGCTGTGCCCCCAGTACGACCGGCGCCCGCTGCTCGCCGCTGACCTTGTACACCAGGGCGAGCGCGACAACATCAGTGTCAACGATCGGGACCAGCGCGTTCTGCATCATCGACGTCTTGGCCGGCGACCAGCCAACGCGTTCGCCTGCCTCCGCCAGGCTCAAGACGCTTTCCTTGCGCCACAACGCAAGCGCGCGCCCAACCGCACGGTTCTGAAGGTTGGATTTGAAGGTTTTCGGCATGGTCAGCTCGCTCAGTACATGGGTGAAGCCGACGCAGTGACCAGCACCGCGTCGGCTTCACCAGTCAACCCAGGTTGTGAGGACGGAATCCGGAGGCTGGCGGTTTGTGTCCTCAAGGGACAGTTCTACGTGTTGCCGCTTCACCTTCGGCCGGACATGAGGCGTCGTACAGGCGGACGATCAACTTCTTGGAGTCGGCCTCATCCAAGCTCTGCGCGTGTAGCGCGCGAATGACCTTCTCGTAGCCCGTGATCGCATCCGTCGACTCAGCGAGCAGGCTGGAGTTCTCGGTATCCACCCACACCAGCGATTCGTACTTCGCAAAGGTCAGCTGGGTGAACGGCCCGGCAAGGCCGGCGTGCGCACCAAGTGCGGCGGGCACGATCCGGATCGTGGTGTTCGCCCACTTCGCCATGAGCAGGAGGTGCAGCAGCTGCCCGGCGTGCACCTCGGCACCACCGACTTGCAGGTGCAATGCCAACTCGTGGATGAAGAAGGTGCACGTCTTGCCGCCGCGAAGCGACTCTTGCATCGCAAGCTGCGCCTTCAGTCGAACTTGCAGCTCGGCCTCCGGCACCGTAGCGGATGCGAGTAGCACCTCACGCATGTAGTTGACCGTCTGAAGAAGCAGCGGCACCATGTGCGTGTGCCAGCTCGTCAGCGACTCGGCCGCGGCTAGGTTTTCGACGAACGTACGAAGCTCGATCGGCGCACACGTGCCGTGCTGCTGCCACCAGCCCTTAATCTCAGTCTCCGGGTACAGCGACAGCACGTGGGCACGTTCGGCGGCACCAACTCGGCAGATGCCCAGCAGTGCGGCAACTTCGAGCTGACTGGCCCCGCCCTTGCCGTTCACGACATTCGAGAGCTTCGCTTCATCCCAGTCCACGATTTCGGCGAGCCCGCGCGAGGTCAGGCCCGCACCTGCGATGGCTGCTCGAACGCCAGCACCGAACTCCCGGCCACGCGCGGTAGACATCCTCTTTGGCATCACTAGTTCCTTGCGTCAGCTCGAAGAACTCGAACGCCTTCGAGTGCCTGCTGTAGGGCTTCACGCGCCCCAAACTCAGCGGCTGCTGTGGTGTCGGTAGCGGCGATGCGCGGCTGCTCGCTGCCACCAATCGAAGTGGTCGCCGATGATCCAGGTCCATGTTCCTGCGGCGATGAAGCCGAGAATGACCGTGATCGCGATCATGGCTCGTGCCCGCGCGGAACGGCCGGAGCGCGGTGGCTGCCCTCGCGTGGGAGAGCGCGCTTAACGGCGGAACGAGCGAGCAATTCGCCGTACGTGACTGCGATGACGACGCTGATGATCAGCACGAGGACGGTCGAAAGCCCGCAGACGCAGAGCTGCGCGTTTGCCGCGAGAGTGGTCATCGCGGCTCCTTCCTGGTCGCCATGTGCTTGAGGTGTCCGGTGACGTGTCTGAGGCGGACGCGGAGTCCTCACGTCACCGGACGGTCTGACGGCTGCCGAGCAGGCATGTCAGACTGAAATCAAGATTTCATCAGCGCTCGATCAGCGGTACGGCCCGCGGGTGACATGGGACGACCTGCTGCGACCTGGGGAGCGAGGAGGGGCGATGCGGACGTTTCGCACCGTGCTTGAGCAGCGGATATGGGAACGCCGGCTGACGCTGGAGGAGTTTGTCCAGGAAGCCGAGCTGTACGCGCGCGAGCATCGGGAGCCCGGCACGCTCGGACTCCGGCACCTTCAGCGGCTTGTCGCTGGTCGACGGTCGGCCGGCGAGACTCTCGGCCAGGTGAAGGCGAGTACTGCCCGGCTGCTGGAGAGCATGCTCGGCTCGCCGGTTGACGAGTTGCTGTCCCCGCCGATGGAGCGCAGCGTTGCGAGGGTCGCGGCTGGCGTTCCCATTGAACCTGGCCTAGTGGGTGCGTTCGAGTGGCTTGACAGCTCGGCTGGCTGGCGGCCAGGTGCGACGCTCGCGAAGGTCGGCGCCGGGCTGAGGACCACTGACGTCAGGGATCTCCAGAACGACCGCGCGCGGCGCGGCAGGGCTGGTCGACGTCAGGTCGTCGATGCGGTCGGGCGGTACTACGGAACCCCTCGCACGTTCGGCGTCCGCAGTCCAGGCCTGGACGTCCGGACCAGCGTGTTCACCAAGCCCGAATGGATTGACCTGAGGTTGTCGCTCGACGCGGATCACGACCGGCTGGAGCTCGTTCAACGAACCGCGGCCGCACTCGCGATGGACGACGGATGCGCGCAGGCAGCCGTTGAGCGGCTTGTAGCGGCTGCGGCGCTCGGTGTGCGGTTCGCGAACTTGCCGCTGTATCGACTGGCGGAGATCGACGTCACCAGGCAGGGCATCGGCGGGGCTGTCGATGTGGGGTGGTTCGTCGAGTACGCACTGACGATGGACCTGCTCGAAGCGGAGCTGGCAGATACGGCGACGAGCGGCACTGGCACGTTGAATCCTTTGCGGGACAAGTACTTGCCGGATCTAGACGCGGTGCTTGACTTGGCCGGGCGCGTCAGTGCGGGCGGCGTTCTGTCGCTTGTGGCGATTGCAAGGCCAGGAGACCCGTTCCGCGGTGCCGCGGATTACGCCCTGATCGTGCAGACGCGGTCGGACCAGGTGGTAAACGCCGCCGGAAAGCTGGCGGTCATCCCGAAGGGCTTTCACCAGCCACTCACTGATCACCGTGCTGACGTACGCATCGGCGCCACGCTCCGCCGCGAGCTCGAAGAGGAGTTGTTCGGCCGAAGCGACGTGGACACCAGCGAAGTGACAACGCGGGCGGCAGCTCCGATGCACCCCGGTCGCTGGTCGGCGCCGATGCGGTGGCTGGAGGACGAGCCGGGCCGGTTGCGGATGGAGTGCACCGGGTTCGGACTGAACCTCGTAAGCGGCAACTACGAGTTCGCGACCCTCGTCGTGATCGAGGACGAGGAGTTCTGGCCGCGGTTCGGCGGGCAGCTTGAGGCGAACTGGGAGGCAGCCGGGCTGGCGTTGTACTCAAGCCTGGACGGCGAACTCATCACGGACCTGGTGCAACAGGAGGCTTGGAGCAACGAAGGGTTGTTCGCGTTGCTCCAAGGACTTCGGCGGCTGCGTGAGATCGGCGGCTCGCGGGTGAGCCTGCCGAACTTCGAGCTATCAGGTCTGTGACGGCCAGCGAACGGTCATGACGACGGAGTTCGCGAGTGCCTCCCACGAGTGGTCGACGCCAGGGCCCCACATGATGTAGTCGCCCTGACGGCTCATGGTCTTGCTGCCGTCCGTGGTGTCTACGCGGAAGTTGCCTTCCACCAACACAACTAGCGTCGTGCGCTGGTCGTCTGCGGTCCACTCCGGACGCTTGTCGCCAGCGGGGTGGGTTCCCCACTTGACCTCAACGTCCTTTTGGGAGCGGACGCCGATCGACGGGTCGATGAAGTGTCCGACCAGCCAGCCGCGGGTCTCCGTGCTGTCGTCCGCGGCGTTTCCGGCTTGCCAGTTCACGGTCACCTGATCTCCCATTCGATCTTGGGCAGGTCTACGCGGTCGCCGCCGATCTCGCGGAGGCGGCGCAGGCCCTGCAGAAGGGCGAACAGCCCTTCGTTGCTCCAAGTTACATCGTTCACGAGTTCGTCCAGCAGCTCCCTGTCGTGGCTGGAGTACTGGTGCAGGCGGGACGTTTCCCAGTTCGCCTGGACTTCGCCGCCGAAGCGGTTCCAGAACTCCTCGTCCTCGATGACGATCAGGCTGGCGAACTCGAAGTTGCCGCTCACGAGGTTGAGGCCGAAGCCTGTGCACTCCATGCGGAGGCGGCCGGGTTCGGCCAGGAGCCACCGCATCGGCTCGGACAGCCGACTTGGGTGCATTGGGTCCGCGTGGCGCTGCTCGGTCAGCGTGTTGTCGACGTCGATGCGGTCGAACAGTTCTTCCTCCATCTCGCGGCGGAGGGTGGCGCCCACCTGCGTGTCAGCGCGGACGTCGGTGAGCGGCTGGTGGAAGCCCTTGGGGATCACGGCCAGGCGGCGCGCGGCGTTGATCACGTGACCTGAGCGTTCCTGGACCAGCAGCACGAAGTCCGGTTCGCTGCGGAACGCGTCCGCTGGGCGGGCGATGGCGGTCAGAGCGAGGGCTCCGCCTGCGCAAAGGCGCTCGCCGACGTTCAGCACGGCCGAGAGGTTCGGCATGTAGGCGTTGCGGATGGGGAGCGAACTGGCGTCTGCCGGCTTGCCTGCGGTGAGCGCGTCGATCAGCTCACCTTCGAGCAAGTCCATCGTTACGACGTAGCCGACGAAGTCGCTGATGCCCACGGTGCCGGCGATCTGGTGCTTCCGCATGTCCACGTCGAGCAGCCGGAACAGCGGCATGTTCACGATGCGGTGTCCGAGGGCAAGGGATTCGGCGAGTCGTTGTGTGGCGCGGTCTGCGTTCGCCTGGCCAATGGTGACGTTGTCTGACGGGGTTACGCCGGAGAGCTTCAGCTTGTCGTGCTTCGGGAACAGCGGGCAGTCGAGGTCGAGCCAGTCTGGGTGGGTCAGCACCGTCGTTGACGCCGTGGTGTCCTGGCCGAACGTGGCGGTGTAGCGGCCGTGGCCGGTGGTTGTGGTGCCGTAGAAGTCCGCCAGCGCGCGGACTGTGTCGCGTTGGTTCAGCCTGCCGCGCCGCACGCCGCGGTCTTGCAAGTCACGGATGTCGAGCGCTGCGAGCCGAGCGGCTACCTCGCGGCGCGCGGTGCCGGGGTCCCAGCCGGTATGGGCGTCGAGCCAGTTCAGAGCGGCGACGATCGTTGCGTCCGCGGTGAGTCGTAGTTCGGCGTCTTCGGCTGCGCCTGTCGGGAGGTCGAGCGGGCCGCCGCTGATCAGCTTGGCGAAGCGGGCTTTGACGTCGTCCGGGGCCTGCTCCAGCGCGGTGTCGAGGATGCTCTTGATGTCCGCGCGGGGCTTCGTGTCCGGCTTCTGGTGCCAGGAGGCGACTGTGCGAACGCCGATGCCCAGGTGCTCGGCGAACGCTTCGTGGGTGAGTCTCATTGCGTGTTGCAGGGCACTTGCCGTTTCGCCGGTCCAGTCCACGCTCATGTTTGCGCTACCCCCGGAGCGCTGAACTTGCATTGAACATGCATCGCTCATGCATGGGTTTGCACGGCGTCGCGCGCTGGAATTGGTGCATGGAAATCAGGGCACTCAACCAGCAGAAACGCACCGCGCTACCGGTTCTCGCGAACTTGCTTCGCCACGGATGCGAGATCGGACTTCAGGTCGTCGAGGCGTTCGGTGATGTCGATCAGACGCTGTTCGACACTGTCCAAACGCGACCAAAGCGAGTCGCCGGGGTCCGTGATCGGCTCGTCTCGCTCTGGCGGGCGGCGGCCGTGAAGGACGGCGTCGAGGTGCAGCGGGTGCCAGCCCATGGCTGTAGACAAGGATTCCAGCGTTCGCGGGCCCCGCCTGCGTTCCACCGTGTGGTGCTGGATCTCGCGGACGATGGCTTGCGAGACGTTCGAACGCTCCGCGAGCTCCCGTTGACGCCAGCCGAGCTCGTTCACGCGCTCGTTGATCGCTCTGGCGACTGCCGCCCAATCCTCCGACACGTATTCCTCCGCGCTCCGCCTCAGCGCTGAGATTAGCCGCTTTTCGTTCTTCGGTGACGCGACACGGCGCATTCGGCGCTGTGCGCGAACAAACGCGCCTTCGTGCGCGCTGAAATCAGCTACATAGAGCTGAAATCATCAGCTCATTCTTTGAAGGGCCTATTCCTATGCGTACTTCTGTGTCTTCTGTTCACACCATCCGCGAGACCGCTTGGGTGCTCGGTATCAGCCAGGGACTCGTGTTTCGGGCGATCCGGCTCGGGCTCCTGACCGCTGAGCGTCAGTACGGACGTCTCGTCGTCTCCGGCAGCTCGTTGCGGCGAGTGCTCTCGGAGCCGGGGGTGCTCCGTGACTGATCTGCGGCTGGTCGGAATCGCCTGGTCGCTGGACCACCTGCGATGGGTGCCGACCGATGAGTTGACCGACGTCGTTCAGAGCGACGGACTGTGCATGTGGGCGTTCACGGACGAACCGCCGTGGGCGGAGGAGGAACTGACCGATCGCGAGCTGGCTGAACGACAGTGCGCCGGGTGCCCCGTACGCGACGAGTGCCTGGAACTGGAGTTGCGCACCGCTGGCGCTGACACGGTCGGGGTGTGGGGAGCGCTGCCGGAAGACGAGCGGCGCGAGGTCCACCAGCACTGGCTCCAACGCGGTGAACGGGCCGAGAGGGGGCCGCGTTCATGAACGCCATCAGCGTCACGCCCACTCAGGTGCTGGCCGCGGTCAGTGTGCTCTTGGTTCTGGTGTTGGTCTGGCGGGCTGGTTCTCGTCGGGCGAAGGCGGCGGCCAACGCGGCTCGGACGGGCGTTCGGCTCATGTCGCTTGGCGGGCGAGTTGTCGTGAACGCCGTGCTGATCGTCATCGTTCAGTGGGTGGTCGTCACGCACGGCGCGAACGGCTGGTTGTTGTTCGCGGTGCTCGGAGTGCCGGCGTTGCTCGCGTCGTACACGTTGACGAAGGCGCTCACGGTGACCACGTACGAGCCTCGTGGCCGTGGTGGTGACCGGAAATGAGCGAGCCGATCGAGCGGGTTGCTGTGCAGGTGGACCGGTTGTGCTGGACCGGGATTCTGCTCGGGCTCGCGTTCACGATGACGAACGTTCAGCAGTTCGCTGCGGCTGGCGCGGCCGTGTGGTCGCTCGCCTGGTTTGCGGCGTGGTTGTTGGACCCGATGGTGTCGTTGGTGCTGCTGGCGATACTCCGTGCCGAGCAGGTGACGGCTCGGCACGGAGTGCGGCTCGGTGGATGGGTGCGAGCTGCGAAATGGTTCACGCTCGGGGCCACGTACGTCATGAACACCTGGAGTGCGTTCGTGGCCGGGTCCGCAGCGCTCGTGGTGCTGCATTCCGTGCCGCCGCTCGTTGTGTTCGTCGCTGCTGAGGCTGTGACGGATCTCCGGGACAAGCTTGGGACTGCTGCGGGTGCCACGGCGGAGGCCGTGGCACCCGGTCCGCGGACATCCTTCGCGGAGTACCTGGCGGTGGCTCGGAAGGCGCGGAAGTCGAGCGCCAAGGTCTCGCCGGCATGGGTCCGTGAGGTCACCGGGTGCTCGCGCGGGCTGTCTTCGAAGCTGGCGGCCGCGTTGAACGGAGACCAGTCGTGAACGGCGAACTGGTTCCTGCCGAGCGGGTGTTGGAAGGGGAGTTGGTTGACGAGCGTGCGGCGCTCGTCCAGCGGATCGAGATGACTTGGCGCTACTCGCGGGTGGTGCCTCCGGCGCTGAAGTCTCGGGAGGCGTTGAAGCTTGCCGCGAAGGACGCGCTTGCTTGGGTGCTTCGGGCTCCGCTTCGGTGTGCGAGCGCTGTCGGTCGAGGCCTGGTGCTCGCGGCGCGCAGCTGGCGGAATTGGGTTCGGGTGCGGGACTACCGCGACGCTGCCGAGCAGTCGGAGAAGTTGGCGGACAAGTTCGTTGAGATCCGTGCTCTGACGCTGTTCCGGTGGAAGGTCACCGGGACCGTGTTGCTCGCTGGCGGCGCGGCGATGACGGTGGCGTGGCTGCTCTACGGAGACCTCGTGCTGTGGAGCGTTGGAACCGTTGGTGCGGCGGCGCTGGCAATCGTGGGGCGGGCGAAGGACGGATCACCAGGACGGAAGTCAGTACTCGCCGGGCCGCGAACGCTCACTTGGACGATGGACTCTCAGGTCCTGGTCGACGCGTTCCGGGACGCGAAGCTCATCGGCAAGGACGAGTCACTGCGGCTGGTCGAGCGTGCATCTCGGCAGGGCGCCGGGTGGGCGATCACAGTGGATCTTCCGGCCACGCGCAAGGCTGCTGACGTCGTGAAGCACCGGGAGGACCTGGCATCGGCGCTCGCGGTGGACGAGATCCAGCTGAGTGTGGAACGGGTGCGCGGCAACGGAGGTCACGCTGGTCGGGTGGCGATTTGGGTAGCCGACGAGGACCCATACGCCTCACCGCCGATCGGGACACCGTTGCTCGCGGTCGAGCGGTGGGACGCGTGGCGCCCGGTGCCCTTCGGCACCGATGCACGTGGACGGCGGATCGACTTGCCTCTCGTGTGGACGTCCGTGCTCATCGGTGCGATTCCGCGGCAGGGTAAGACGATGGCTGAGCGGCTGGCTGCGGCCGGGCTGATCCTCGATCCGTACGCACGGTTGTACGTCGCCGACTTCAAGAACGGGAAGGACTGGCAGGCCGCGGAGCAGGTCGCGCATCGGTTCATGGCCGGTGACGACAGTGAGCACGTGCTGGAGTTCCTGGACTGGCTCGTTGAGTTGGTCGCGGACGTCCAGCGGCGCTATCGGCGGATGCAGGATCTGGATGACGTGACGTGTCCCGAGTCGAAGGTGACGCCGGCTATGTCGCGTGATCCGTCGCTGGACATGCCGATCACGGCGTTGGTTGTTGATGAGGTCCACATTGCACTGGAGGATCGAACTCCCGTTGTGGTGCAGGGGAAGAAGCTCACGGCAGGGGAGCAGATCGGCGAGCTGCTGACGTGGCTCGCCAAGAAGGCTCCGGCGGCTGGGCTGGTCCTGGTGCTCGCGACGCAACGCCCGGACAGCAACACGATTCCGTCGAAGTTGCGGGCGGTGCTCGGGTCGCGGTTCGCGTTGCGGGTTATGGACTGGCGGGACAGCAACATCGTCCTCGGGGAGCAGATGAACACCCGTGGGTATGACAGCAGCAGGCTGCTCCCGTCGCACAAGGGCGTCGGCATCCTGCGGCCAGACGGAGAGACGCAAGCCGGGGCTGATGTGCTCGCGCTGACTGTGCGGACGTTCTACATGCCCAACGAGGACTGGCGGGCGATCTGTGAACGAGGCCGGGCGCTCCGGGAAGTCGAAGGCACCCTGACCGGCCAGGCTGCCGGGCAGGACGCGCCGTTGCTCCATCGCGCGGAGGTCGCGGAGGAGCTCGGCGGGCCGAGTCGCGACGAGATCGAACTGCCAGAGCCTTTGTCCGCGGTTGTGGACTACCTCGGTGACGAGCTGGACGAGCGCGAGTTCGTGCCCACGGCCGAGCTGGTCGAGGCGCTGGAGGTCGAGCCCACGACGTTCGGGAAGGACATGGGCGACCTCGGATGCCGGCCAACGAGGCAGTACGTGCAGGAAGACGAGGGCACGCGGAGGGTCAGGGGCTACCTGACGGCGGACATCCGAGCTGCGATTGTTGAAATCGGCTCGTCGGCGCTACCGAACGTGGACCGGCTATGACCGGTGACGATCAGGAACTTGGAGAGCTGAAGGTCAACCTTCCGGCGGAGCTACCTGTCCTCACCAGGAGAGTAAGCCGCATACTGCTAGATATCCTGTTCGAGCTGAGCGAGGCGGAGGCCCTGAACGGGCTTCCGGAAGGGCGGTGCGATGACTGTTGAAATCAGCCGGGACCCGTGGGCGACGCTCGACGACCTGTGGGGGATCGAGGTCAGCGAAGTCCTCGATGACGGTATCGGTCCGCTCGCGGGGTACGGCCGGTGTTCGACGGAGGACAACCAGGACCCGGCGACGTCGCGCGGCTGGCAGTTCGGCAACGCGGAGAAGTTCGTTGGGCCGTTGGGTGGCCGGATCGTTGAGGAGTACTTCGATATCGGGAAGTCGCGGTCGGTGCCGTGGGAGCGTCGAGACGAGGCGTCACGGCTGCTGGCTGCGCTGAAGAACCCTCACCGCGGTTGGAACGCCGTTGTCGTGGGGGAGGGGACGAGGTGCTGGTTCGGTAACCAGTTCTCGTTGATCGCTCCGCGGTTCGAGGCGTACGGGGTCGATCTGTGGGTGCCGGAGTTGGGTGGGAAGTACGACCCGCGCAACCCGTCGCACAAGATGCTGATGAGCGTGCTCGGTGGCATGAGCGAGTCAGAGCGTCAGCACGTGCAAGCCCGTGTTCGGGCAGCGATGGACACGCAGGTGCTCAACGAAGGACGGCACCAGGGCGGTCGAGCGCCGTACGGGTACGTGACGGTGGACGGCGGGCCGCATCCGAATCCGCGCAAGTCGGCGGAGGGGTACCGGCTGCGGGTGCTCGCGATCGATGACGAGTCCGCTTGGGTTGTTCAGCGCATCTTTGCCGAGTACTTGAGCGGAATGGGTGACCGGGCCATTGCCAACGGGCTCAACCGTGACCGGATCTTGTGCCCGTCAGCGCGGCGACCGGATCAAAACAAGCATCGGCTTGGCGACGGCTGGCAGGGCAGCACCGTGCGGGCGATCGTGGAGAACCCCCGTTACACCGGCTATGCGTTCTTTGGTCGCTCTACGAAGTTCGAGACGCTGCTCGATCCCGATGACGTGTCGGCTGGTCACGTGGTGCGGTTCAGGAAGGCCAGTCCGGATCGAGTCGTCAGGTCGCGTAATCCGGCGCATCCGAAGATCGTGGAGATTGAGGACTTCACGGCCGCTCAGCTCATGCGGAAGTCGAAGGGCAGCTTGCGGAGCGCGCGGAAGGCGGAGCGGTCCGGGCGTGCGATGAAACACCGCTACCTGTTCCGCGGACGCATCCGGTGCGACATCTGCGGGCGGAAGATGGAAGGCAGCCCGCGAAAGAAAGCTATGTATTACCGGTGTCCTGCTCGCACGCTGGCTCCGGGATCTCCCGTGCTCACGTCGCATCCCGGAGCGGTCTATTTGAGAGAGGACGCTCTTCAAGACGCGGTGAACGGCTGGCTCGGGCACGTCTTCGATCGGAAGAACCGTGATCGGACGGTCGCAGCGTTGATGGATTCGCAAGAGCCGGTGATCCAGATCGGTCGTGACGCGGCGAAGAAACGACTCGCTGAGGCGGAAGCCAAGTTGACCAGGTTCCAGAACGCCATCATGGCCGGTGTGGATCCTGCGGCGCTGGTCGAGGCGATCAACGAGGCTCAGGCCGAGCGGCTCGCGTCACGCGCGGCCCTGGACAACGTCCCAGCACCGGTGGAGGTGGACGTTGCCGAGATCTACGCAGCGATCGACCTGATAGGAGATGTCAGCGCGGCGTTGAGAGGCAGCGCGCCGACGAGACTGGAAGAGCTGTACGAAGCGATAGACCTGCAAGTTCGGTACAAGCAAAACCCCCACGTTGCTGATGTTTCCATCAACCCCGTGGGGGTGAATAACGCTGGTGTCCGAGGGGGGACTTGAACCCCCACCCCCTTTCGGGGACTAGCACCTCAAGCTAGCGCGTCTGCCATTCCGCCACCCGGACTTGTTTAGTTGTGCCTCGGCTCGCGCCGTGGTGTGTGGATAGGTTACATGATCGTCAGCGCGTGCCAAAATCGGGGGGCTGGTGCTGTGTTTGTGCTGGTTGGGGGCTTGTGGGTTGGTTAGGGTCCTGGCATGCGGGAGCTGACTGGGTGGTTGTTGGGCTCTGACCCTGCCTTGCGGTGGCAGGTTGAGCGGGATCTTGTGTTGGCGCCTGAGGGGGTTTGGCGGGCTACTCGTGCGCTGGTGGGGGTTGAGGGGTTTGGGGCTCGGTTGCTTGCCTTGCAGGGGGAGGACGGGATGTGGGCTGGTGGGGCCTTCTTTCCTGCCGGCTTTGACGGGGTGGGGGTTGGGCAGCCTTGGACGGCCACTACGTGGTCGTTGACGTCCTTGCGGGAGTGGGGGGTTGAGGCCTCGCGGCTTGAGGGGACCGTTGGGTTGTTGGCGGCCAACGCTCGGTGGGAGTACGAGGGGCGGGCCTACTGGGAGGGGGAGGTTGACTGCTGCATCAACTCGTGGACGTTGGCCAACGGGGTGTGGCTTGGGGCTCCTGTTGACGGGATCGCGCAGTGGTTCGTCGACCATCAGCTTGGGGATGGTGGGTGGAACTGCGAGTGGGTCGAGGGGTCTGTTCGGTCCTCGTTTCACTCGACGCTCAACTCGTTGAAAGGGTTGTGGGCGTACGAGGTTGCCACCGGTGGGACGGACGCGGTGAAGGGTGCTCGGGAGCGTGGGGAGGAGTACCTGCTCGAGCGGGGGTTGATACGGCGGTTGTCCACCGGGGAGGTGGTGGGGGACTTCGTCGGTGAGTTCCGGTCGCCGTTTCGGTGGGGGTACAGCGTGTTGAACGCGTTGGACTACTTCCGGGGTGTTGGGCGGAAGGATCCTCGGATGGAGAAGGCCGTGTCGGTTGTGCGGGCTGCTCGGCAGGACGACGGGACCTGGCTGCAGTTCGGGCGGCATCCTGGGGAGGTGTGGTTCGAGGTTGACGTGGAGGCTGGGGAGCCGTCCAAGTGGTTGACGTTCTTCGCGTTGCGGGTGTTGGGGTGGTGGGGGAGCTAGATCCAGCCCTTGGCTCTGGCGAAGCGGGCTGCCTCGTGGCGGTTGGCGGCGCCGGTTTTGCCCACGGCTGAGCTCAGGTAGTTGCGGACCGTGCCTGGGGAGAGGGACGCGCGGCGGGCTATTTCGTCGATGGGAGCGCCTTCCAGCGCCAGCTCCAGTACGTCTGCTTCGCGTGGGGTGAGTGGGCTGTCGCCTGCGCTGATGGCTTCCGCGGCCAGGGCCGGGTCCACGTAGCGGCCGCCTGTGTGGACGGTGCGGACGACGGTGGCCAGGACGTCTGAGGAGACGGTTTTCGGGAGGAAACCTCGTACTCCTGCTGCCAGTGCTCGTTTCAGGTGGCCTGGGCGGCCGTGGCTGGTGACGATCATGGTGCCGCAGGTGGGGAGTTCGGTGGCGAGGGACTGGGCTACCGAGACGCCGTCCAGGTCTGGCATCTGCAGGTCGATCACGGCCACGTCCGGGCGGACCACTCGGGCTGTGGCCAGGGCTTCTTTGCCGGTGGCGGCTTGGGCCACCACCTCCAGGTCGTCCTCCAGGGACAGCAGGGCGGCCATCGCGCCCCGGATCAGGTGTTCGTCGTCGGCCAGGAGGATGCGGATCATGGGAGCTCCACGGTCAGGACGAAGCGGTTCGGGGGTTCCGGGGTGGCGGTGACCGAGCCGCCCAGGGCCGCTACTCGTTCGTGGAGGCCCGTCAGGCCGCTGCCGAAGCGGAACGGGGAGGGCGACGCGCCGTCGTTGGACATGGTCAGGACCTTGCCTCGGAGCGTGATGGTGCAGGTTGTGGCCTCGCTGTGGCGCAGGACGTTGGTCACGCCTTCGCGGACCGCCCAGCCCAGGGCGCCTGCCGGTTCGCCGGCGAACGTGACGTCGCCGATCACGCGGCAGTCGATGCCGGCCGAGGCCAGGAGGGAACGGGCGCCTGCCAGTTCCACGGTCAGGTCCGCGGTGCGGTAGCCGCTCACGACGGCCCTCAGCTCGTCCAGGGAGTCCTGGGCGATCTGGCGGACCTCCAGCATCTCGTCGATGGCCGCGGTGGAACGGTCGCGGCGGGCCAGTTGGGCCGCCAGGTCTGCCTTGAGAGCGACGGCGGAGAGGTTGCGGCCCACCACGTCGTGGAGGTCTCGGGCGAAGCGGAGGCGTTCTTCGGCCACGGCCAGGTTGGCGCGGACCTCGCGGGAGCGGTCGAGTTCCCAGACGATCTTGAGCATCCAGAGCGTGGAGCGGAACGCGGCCACCAGGAACTGGAGCATCAGCGACAGGAAGAGGGCGTGGCCAGGAGGTGCGGTGAGCAACATCCAGGCGCCGCCGGCCAGGGCCACCAGGACCAGGGTGCGGGGGCGCAGGACGGCGGAGTACGTGGTGATCGCGAGGACCAGGAAGATCACCGAGATGCCGTCGCCCGGGCTGTCGGGCTTGCCGGGCAACGGGTCCGGGTACGCGACCTGGCCCGCCACGAGGATCACGCCGGTGACGACCAGGTGCGCGACCAGCAGGCGGCGGGGGAGTTCGGTGCGGCCGAGGTTGAACTCGAGTCCCAGGTGGACCAGGCGGACGCTCACGACCGTGTAGGCCAGCACCGTCGCGACCAGGACGATCACGGCGACGGTGCTGACCTCGTTGGCGAAGCTGATCAGCAGCAGTGGCGGCAGGAAGACGTACGAGAGGTAGAACGTGTAGCGGACGAACAGGTCGAACCGCGCCGCGTTGCCACGCCTGCGCCACCAGCCGAGCAAGTTCACCTCCGCGGGTCCCACCTGAACCACTTCCGCACAGCGTAGGTGCCGAGCACGATCCACACCGCCAGCACGGTCAGCGGCTTGACCACCGGGCCGTCGGCCCACGCGGCGTTCAGCAACTGCAGCACCGGGGTCAGCGGGAGGTACTGCAGGACCTTGGCGAGCACGTCCGGCAGAGCCGAGAGCGGGAACATCATCCCGGAGCCGAAGAGGCACGCCATCAGGATCGGCAGCGACGTCACCTGCGCCATCTCCACGGTGCGGGTGAACGCGGACGACGCGGCGGCCAGCAGCACGAAGACCGCGACACCGCCCAGCACGCCGAGCAGCAGGAACCACGGGCGGGACGGCAGGTCGACGCCGGTGATCACGGCGACCACGACGCAGTACAGCACCATCTGGCCCAGGGAGATCACGACGGACGGCAGCGCGGCGCCGACCAGGATCTCCGGGTCGGTCAGCTCGCCGACCCGCAGGCGCTTCAGCACGAGCTCCTCGCGCCGGGCCACGAACGTGGTCACGAGGTTGTAGTAGACCGCCATCAGCAGCGCGAACCCGACGAGGCCGACCACCAGCGGCACGCCAGAGGCGTTCACCGAGATCAGCACCGGCACCAGCAGCAACGGCATCAGCAACGAGTTGAACAGCGCGGTCCGGTTGCGCCAGAACAACTTCAGCTCGGCCTGCCCCACAGCAACGGCCCTCATGCCGCCTCCTCCGCGATCGCCAGGAACGCCTCTTCCAGCGACGCCGAACGGGCGTCCAGACCGGACAGTTCCACGTCGTTCACATGTGCCCACGCCAGCAGCTCGTGCAGCGACGACTGCAGCGAGTTGGTCCGCAGCGTCACCCGGCCCGACGACTCGGCGTCGACCACGAACGGCAGCGTCACCCCCGCCGGCGCTACGAAAGAAATGCGGGACGGGTACGCGTCCACCACTTCCGAGACCGTTCCCTGCGCCACGATCCGGCCGCGGTGCATGATCGCCAGCCGGTCGGCCAACGCCTGCGCCTCCTCCAGATAATGCGTTGTCAACAGAACGGTCACGCCTTCGCGCAAAAGGGCACGAATCAGTTCCCAAGTGTTCCGGCGGCTTTCCGGATCGAGTCCGGTGGTCGGTTCGTCGAGGAACAGCACCTCGGGTTTTCCGAGCAACGCCAGCGCGAGATCGAGCCGGCGCCGCTCACCCCCGGACAGCTGCTTCACCCGCACCGACGCCCGGTGCGCGAGGTCGACCATCGACAACGCCTCGTCGACCGGCCGCGGCGACGTCAGCGTCCCCGCCCACATCCGCGCCGCCTCGGACACGGTCAGATCAGGCGGAAACCCGCCCTCCTGCAGCATGACGCCCATCCGCGGGCGCACGGCCGCGCGCTCCGCGAACGGGTCGTGGCCCAGCACGCGCACGGTCCCCTCCGCCGGACGTGAGAGCCCTTCCACCACCTCCACCGTCGAGGTCTTCCCCGCACCGTTCGTGCCGAGCAACGCGAACATCTCGCCCCGCTCGACCTCAAATGAGACGCCCCGGACAGCTTCGAATCCTCCGCTGTACCGGCGGGTCAGCCCCCGCACCTCGATCGCTGTCATGAGCCCACGATCTCGGGAAACACCGGGAATCGGCAGTGCGGTCCCACATCAAATGCCCATGACAGATGTCATGGTCGCCATCTGAGGGGTTTCCCCGCGTCCACTCTCGACGGTCCCGATCTCCCCTAGTCTCGATTCCGGTGACCGGTGGTCACCATCGGAATCCGGCGAGTGGCAGGGGCTCGCCGGATCCCGTCAGATCCGAGGGGAGTCGTCACGTGCAGGAACTTCTGCGCGGACGCCACGGGGAGCTCGCCGCGCTGCGGGCCGCGTTCGAGGCCACCGCCTCACGCGGACGGCTCGCGGTCGTGCGCGGTGAGCCGGGGAGCGGACGTACCGAACTGTTGCGGCAGGCGGCGGCGCTGTGGCGCGCCGAGGGGGTCGCGGTCGTGGCCGCGCTCCGGCCCAGATCACGGGCGGTCGTGCTGCTCGACGACGCGGACCAGCTCGCCGAGCCGGTGCTCTCCGCCACCGCGTTGCGCATGCCCGGCTGTCTCGTCGTCGCCGTCACCCGAGACAACGCCGAGCTGGCCGAGATCGCGGACGTGGTGATCGACCTGTCGCCGTTGCCCGACGACGTCGTCACCGAGCTGATCACCACGCGCGACCCGCTCGACATCAGCGTCGTCGAAGGGCTCAGAACCGCGCTCGGCCCCCTCTACGGCAACCCCGGCACGGTCCTCGCCACGCTCAGGAACGCGGACCTGACCTGGGTCGGCGACCGCGTGTTCCTCACGCACGACCGGATCAGCCTGCCCGGCGACCACCCGCTGCTCGAGCACGTCCACGGCCTCGCCCAGCGCGTCGCGCTGCTGTGCGTGGTCCGGGACGGCATCGAGGTCTCGGACCTCAGGCTGCTGGCCGAGGACCAGGCGAGCTGCGGCCGCGCCCTCGACGACCTGGTCGAACGCGGTGTGCTCACGCACGACCTCAAGGTGCTGTGCCCGGCGCTCGCGAACGCCGTCGTGGACCAGAGCGGCGAGGACACGGTCCGCCGCGTGCACGTCGCGCTCGCCGCCGGCACCGCCGACCCGGACCTGATCGCACTCGCGGGCCCGGACCTGCCGGAAGCGCGGAAGTGGGCCGCGTGGCTCGGCAACCGCGCCGTCGAGATCCAGTCCAGCGATCCGCAACGGGCCGGGCGCTGGCTCGCGGCCGCGGTCCGGATGACCGACTCGCAGCCGTGCGGCAGGCTCTTCCACAGCGCGATGACCGCGCTCGTCGCCACCGGCCAGGACGACCTGATGCGCACCGTCCTGGACGATCGCCCGGACGACGACACGACCACCGACGCCGCGACGATGCTGTTGCTGCTCAACGGCGAGACGGTCGACACGGCCGATGGCCCTGCCTCCGACCTCGCACGGTGGTGGATCGGCGAACGCCCGGACTGGACGCCTCTGCCGATGAACGCTGACCACCAGGACGCCGTCATCACCCACGCCGAGCTGAACGCGATCTACCACGCACTCAGGTTCGACGCCCAGGCTCTCCGCACGGCGCTGAAGTTCGTCCGCCACGACCAGGCCAAGGAACGCTTCGACGAACTAACCGAGGCCGGCACGGCCGGTGACGTCGCCACGGTCCTCGAACTCGTCCTCGGCACGCGGTACCGCACACCCGACCACGGCCCGTTGAAGCTCTATCAGCGCGTGGTCCGCGCCTACGCCAAAGCCGACTTCACGACCGCACTGCAGACGATGCGCCAACTAGAGCTCACGCGCCCGATGCCCACCCACCACCTGGCGCGCGTTCTCGCAGCGGCGATGCACACGGCGCGAGGGGAGAACCGGCAGGCGCACGGCTGGCTCGCCAGGGTCAGCAACGACATCCGGTACGCGCCGGTCAAGGCCATGGTCGAGGCCAGGCTCCAGCACCGCGCGGGCGACTCCGAGGGCGCGGTCAACCTGGCCTGGCGCACGATCAGCCTGGCCAAGCACGCGGGCGTCAGGCCCGGCATCGGCCGATTAATGCTTCTCACGCTGCAACTGGCGCTGCGCAACGGCGACGAGCACATCGCCCGCGCCGCCCTCGCCGACATGACCGCCCTGCACCGGCAGGACGACTGCCGCGCGACGCACCAGATCCTGTTGCTGGGCAGGGGTCTGCTGAACCGCGACCCGGCAGAGGCCGCGCGGGGCGCCGACCTCGTGCGCCAGCGCGGCCACAAGCCCGACCTGCTCTGGGCGTGCCACGTCCTCGCCCAGTTCTGCGACGACCCGCGCCAGGTCGTGCGCGAGCTGCACGCCATCGCCAGGGAGGGCGGGGCGGCGTTCCTGCTGCCGGCCAAGGTGTCGGCGTTGATGCGCAGCTTCGGCGTGGCCGCGCCGAAAGCCACCCAGAGCGGCCTCACCACCACGGAGCTGCGCATCGTCGAGCTCGTGCGCGCGGGTCAGACGAACCGCCAGATCGCCGCGGAGCTGGAGGTCAGCGAGAAGGCGGTCGAACACCACCTCACCCGCCTGTTCCTGCGCACCGGCGTCCGGTCCCGCGTGGAACTGGCCGCCGCGAGCCTGGCGGGCAGGCTCGATGACCGAGGAGCCACCGGATGATGGGCACGCTCAACCCCACCGGCGCCTCGGCCCTCATTGCGCGCGAGGACGCGCACACAAGCGTGGTGTGGCCGTTGCTGTCGGGGAGCACGCGGCTGGTCCTGGTCACCGGGTCCGCGGGCATCGGCCGCACCGCCTTGCTCAACGAGGTCAGGGACACGCTGGAACAACAGCGCGTGCGCACAGCGGACGTTCCTCTGCTGCGCGCCGACCGCGGCCGCCCTCAGGCCGTGGTCGCCCGTGTCACCGAAGAGCTCGCACGGTGGACACGGCCGCCCGCGCTTTTCCTCGACGACCTGCACCGCCTCGACCACGACACGCTGCGCGCGCTGCTCGACGCCCTACCCGGACTGGGCACCAGCGTCGTCGGTAGCTACCGCACGCCCGTGCGTCTCGAACACACCGATCTCACCGATGCGTTGCACACGAACGGACTGACCGAGGTCGTCCCGCTCGCGCCGCTGAACCGGTCCGAGGTCAGCCACATGGTCACGGGCCTGCTCAACGTCGCCGCGGACGCCGACCTGGTGGGCCGGCTGCACGAGGACAGCCGCGGGGTGCCCGGTCTGGTCGACCTGGCCGTCGACACCTACCTGCGCGGTGACGCGCTGCGGATCATCGACCGCACCGCCTACCTGGTCGGCGAGCCGCGCGGCACCGGCCACCGGCACGCGGCCGTCGAGCGGGTGAGGGCGCTCGGCGACCTGCACTGGCGGACCGCGAAGGCGATGGCCGTGCTGCACCCACTCGGCCCGGTCGCCGCAGAGCTCCTCGACGACGCCGGCGCGTTGCCCGACCTCGAAGCGGAAGGTGTGCTCGTACGGCGCGATGGCGGCTGGCGGTTCCGTGCGCCCGTGCTTGCCCACGCACTGATGGCGAGCATCGGCCCGTACGAGCGCAACGACCTCGGATGGCGTGCGGTCAGCGCGATCTGGGACGGCAGGGCGTTCGTCCAGGACCCCGGCTACCTGCCGGACCGCCTGATCGACGCGGGCGGGTTCGCCGACCGGGAGAAGGCCGCGAGCCAGCTGCTGGCCGCCGGACGCGCGGGCGTGCTGCGCGACCCGTCCGCCCGGCGCTGGCTGCACGCGGCGGCCGACCGGGCCACGAGCCCCGCGCAACGGGCCGAGGCGTTGTTCACCCACGCCGTGGCGTGCAGCGTGCACAACGACATGGCAGCCGCACGTGCCAGTGTCGAGGTCGCGCTCGAACGGTCCGACGAGTTCGCCCCGGACCAGTTGCAGGAACTGCACCTCATCCGGCTCGTGGGCATGTGCGCGGCGGGGGACCGGGCCGGGTTGCGCAAAGTCGCGGACACCACGTGGCGCACCTTGCCCGGCGGTGCGTCCGCGCGGTTCATCGACCGTGCGGTGGCGCTGTGCTACACGGACCGATGGGATGAAGCGGCGACGTTGCTCGCGAGCACGCGCACGATGTGGCGGCTGGGCAATGCGGCCACGGTGACGTTCGGCGAGCTGTTCGGCATGAGCGCGGCGCTGATCACCGGGCGGATGGCCGAGTTCGAACGGATCGTCACCGACCCCGCGCTGTGCCCGCTGCACGCCACCGAACGGGACCGGCCCGCCGTGAAGTCGTCCGTGGCACGTGCGTTGCTGCTGGCGGGGGAGGCGGCCAGGGCGCGCCGGGTCCTCGAGGGCGAGCGGTTGTTCGCCTCCGACCAGGCACTGCTGGAGGTCGCGGAAGGCCGCTGGGACGACGCTCTCGGGCACGCCCGCAAGGCGCTGGTCACCGGCTCGACGCTCGGCGCGGTCATCGCGCACACGGCACTGGCCCGCGATCTCACCACGATGCTGCTCGCCCGCGCGAAGCTCACCCGTGCGCGCGAGGTCATCGCGGAGGTGCGCGCGGGCCAGAACGTCCTGCCGCACGTCCTGGACGCACCCGAAGCCGATCTCGAACTGGTCCTCGGCGCCCGCGACAAGGGCCGTCAGGTGCTGCGCCGCGGGCTCGCCTACGCGGCCCAGCACGCCATCGTCCTCGGCACCGACGAGCTGCACCTGCGGCTCGCGGTCCTGTCCGTGGAGGACGGCGACCACGAGGACGCGGCGGCCCGCGTGGAACAGCTCGCCGGCATCGCCGAGCGGATGGACACCGGCCGCGCCCACCGCAACCACCTGCTCGCACGTGCTGTGACCTGGCGCGACGAGGCGGCCGTCGAGGAGGTGCGGCGGATCGTCGTGGAACGGGGACAGCCGCACGAGATGGCGCGGACGTGGACGACGTTGGTGGCGTTCCGGCTCGTCGAACCGCAGCTGCTGCGCGAGGCCTACGAGCTGTGCGGCTCCATGGACGCGTTGCTGCCCAGGGCGTTGCTGCGGCACATGATGCGCGAGAACGGTGTGGCGGTTCCCGGCCGTGCGGCGACCACGGCCGAACAGGAGCGCTTGCTCGCCTCGCTGGTGGCCGAAGGGCTGACGAACCGCGAGCTGGCCGGAGTGCTGCGGACGACGGAGAAGAGCGTGGAGGCGCGGCTGACCCGGTTGTTCCAGCGCACCGGCTACCGGTCGCGGGTGGAGCTGGCGACGGCGATGCTCACGGGGGAGTACCACTGACGAGCTTGATGCTCAGGAGAGCGTTCCGCCGACGAGCGCGTCCACCACCACGGACGCCGGTTCGGAGAGGTTGAGCCACGCGACGACGACGCGTTGCCGTTCCCGTGAACGCACACGGATCACCTGCACGCCGTTGGGCACCAACGTCGCCAACGGCTCGGGCAGCGTCGTGATGCCCGCACCGGTCGCCACGAGCTGAAGCTTCGCCAGCCAGTCACGGGCCACATGGGCGACCACGGCCCGTTCGTCCAGGCCCGGCCACACGCCGAACCCCGGCGGCCCGGCGATCCACGCCCAGCCGCGCAGATCGGCCACGTCGATGAAGTCCTTGTGCGCCAGCGGATGCGTCGACGGCACGGCCAGCAGCAGCTCGCGTTCGTCGAGCACCTTCGTCCGCAACGCCGGCGTCTCGTCGTCCAGCGGCGGGAACGGCGGCTCGGACGCCAGCACCGCGATGTCCACCGTGCGCGCCCGCAACGCCCGCACCAACGACGCCGTGGTGCCGTCACGGGTCGTCACGGTCAACGCGGGATGACTGCGCCGCAACGCCGCCAGCGCGGACGGGACCAACGTGCCGCCCGCGCTGGTGAACCACCCCAGCCGCACGGTGCCCGCGGTCGCCGGCAACCCGGACAGCTCCCGGCTCGCGGCGTCGAGTTGCGTCAGCACCAGGCCTGCGTGCCGCAGCAGCACATGCCCGGTATCGGTCAGACGCACGCCATCGAGCTGACGGTCGAACAACGGCGCGCGCACCACCCGTTCCAGCGCGGCGATCTGCCGAGACACCGCCGAGCGCGTGTACCCCAGCGCGGCGGCCGCGGCGCTCAGCGAGCCCCGCTCGGCCACCTCCTGGAACACCCGCAACGCCACCAGCGGCACCGCACTCAGGTCCATGACAGACCTGTATACGGGCTACGGGTGGTATCGCCCCTGAATCTCGGTGATCTCGCCGTCGCCGTTGAACGTCAGCCGCGGCGCGTAGACGGGTTCCCTCTTCGCGAGGAAGTCGGCCCGCGCGCACGGGGCGTCGCCCATGCCGAGCCACGTGAGCGTCAGTCCCTCTGCCTGCCCGCACCCGAACGGCGTGCGGATCACGACGTCGTCCGCGAGCCGGGAGATGTGCTTCTCGCCGGGCAGCTCGTGCACGGCCGAGTTGTTCTCCTCGGCCGGCCTGATCTCACCGTCTACCCAGGTCACCGTGCCTTCGGGGCTGATCGCGGTGATCACCGCGACGTCCGTCGTGTCCGGCAGGGTCCACCAGATCGCACCGGCCACGACCGGGACCGCGGCCGCGGCCGCCCAGATCCATCGCTTCACGAGCTGTTCGACGCGTCATCCGCCCGAGGGGTTGCCCGGCCGGTTGCGGAGATCAGATCAAGGTCGTAATCTTACGGTCGTGCCAAAAAGCGTGGACCCTGTCGAACGGCGCCGGCAGGTGGTCGCCGCCCTGTACCGGGTGGTCGACGCCGAAGGGCTGGACGCGGCGAGCCTGCCCAGGATCGCCAGGGAGCTGAACGCCACCACCGGCCTGCTGCAGAAGTACTTCCGCAGCAAGGACGAGCTGCTGCTGTTCGCGCAGGACCAGCTGCTGGAGGAGCTCACTGCGAGCGTGCAGGCGGTCCTGGACCAGGAGGGGAGTCTCCAGGACCGCCTGCATCGCTCGTTGTGTGCCATCGCGCTCGTGGGCGACGCAGCGCGCGCACGGGTCTGGCTTGCCTTCGCGGCTCGTGCGGCGGCGAATCCCGTGTTGTTGCAACGGCATGTGGAAGGCGCACGGTTGATCAGGGACCTGTGTCGCACGGTGCTGGAGGGAGCGGGTCTGGACGGCGGGGAGGCCGTCGGACTCGCGGCGCTGGTGGACGGCGTGACGGCGCAGCGCGCGCTGGAGCCCGAAGTGATGACGGAGGAGGTGGCGACGCACGTGATCGCACGCCACCTCGAACGACTGTGGGGGAGCACGTGACGTTAGGACTGATAGCGGCGCTGGCGGGGCTGGCGCTGCTCGACTCGACGAGCATCGGGACGTTGTTCGTCCCGATCTGGCTGATGCTGACGCCCGGCAGGCTGAGGCTGAGCAGGTTCGCCGTCTACCTGGGCACGATCACCGTCTTCTACTTCGCGGTGGGAATCCTGATCGTGCTCGGCGCGACGCAGGTGATCGACCACCTCGACGGGCCGGTGGCGTTGTGGGTCCAGCTGGTGATCGGCGTGCTGCTGTTCGCGGTGAGCTTCCGCTTCGACAGCAAGAAGAAGCCCAACACCGGCAGGTGGCAGGTCAAGATCAACGCCAACGGGTCCGCGGCGGCGCTCGCGGGCATCGCGGTGCTGGCGGGCGTCGTCGAGCTCGCCACGATGCTGCCGTACCTCGGCGCCATCGGGATGATGAGCGCGGCCGACCTCGAGCCGGCCCAGATCGGGCTGCTGCTGGCCGGGTACTGCCTGGTCATGATCGTGCCGGCGCTGGTGCTGCTCGTGGCGCGGCTGGCGTTGCGGCAGCGGGTCGAACCGTTCCTGACGAAGATCAGCACCTGGTTCGCGGAGAAGGGCGCGAGCACGACAGGCTGGATTCTCGGCATCGCCGGGTTCCTGGTCACCCGCGACGCCGTGGTCAGGCTGTTCTTCGCGTGAACCGGTTCGTCAAGTGAACCACTTCGTCCGGTTGGCTGAACGACCCGGTTTCGTTTTCCTCCTACACTCGCCAGGATGACCGGCCTGGACGATCCGCGCGGATCGGTCCCGCGTGAGCTGGCACCGTTGCTCCGAATGGAAGTGGCGCCGGTCGCGGTCGGCATTTTCGAGGCGATCGAGAAATCGATTCCCGAATACAGCGAGTTCCGCGAGAACGTCGTCGACGGAATCCGGCAGGCGTTGGTGAAGTTCGTCGACCGCATCGCCGCACCGGAATCCGAGCCCGATCCGCACGACGACATCCACCGCAAGCTCGGCGCGTGGGAGTTCAAGTCCGGCCGCAGCCTCGACAGCCTCCAGGCCGCCTACCGCATCGGCGCGCGGGTGGCCTGGAGGCACGTCTGCGGGTTCGCCGAGCAGCGCGCACTGTCGCTGCGGGAGATGTCCGTGCTGGGCGAGGCGATGATCGCGCACGTCGACGAGCTCGTCAGCCTCTCGGTCGAGGGTTACGCGGCCGCGCAGGCCAGTGCGGCGGGCACGCTCGAACGCAGGCGGCGCAAGCTGCTGGAACTGCTGGTCGGAGACCCTGCGGGCAACTGGCAGGCGGTGCTCGACGCGGCCCGGGCGGCGGCTTGGCCGATGCCCGAACGGCTGGTGGCGGTGGCGCTGGAGCCGTCCGCCGCGCACGCCGACGACCTGCCGGCCGACGTGCTGGTCGACTTCGAGGACGCCACCCCGTACCTGCTGGTGCCGAACCCGGCCGCGGTCGCCCGGTGGCTCGCCCGCGCCCTGCCGGGCTGGCGCGCCGCGGTCGGCGTCCCGGTCACCCCGCAGGACACGCCGAGATCGCTGGTCAGCGCACGCCGGGTGCTCGCGCTGGCCGAGGAGGGCGTCCTGCCCGGCAGACCCGTCCTCGACTGCGCCGACCACCTCGTCGAGCTGACCGTGCTCGCCGACGAGTTCCTCGCACGCCAGCTGGCTCAGAGGGCGCTCGCGCCGCTGGCCCCGCTGACCGAACGGCAGCGGACCAAGCTCGCCGAGACGTTGCTCGTGTGGCTGTCGGCGCGTGGCGGCGCACCCGAGGTCGCCGCACGGTTGCAGGTGCATCCGCAGACCGTCCGCTACCGGGTGAACCAGTTGGACGAACTGTTCGGCGACCGGATGCACGACGCCGAACAGCGGTTCACCCTCGAACTCGCGCTGCGCGCGCATTATTTGTTGCGGCGCGACTGACAAATCGCCGCAAAGCATTTCGCATCCAAGTGACAAAAGCAGATTTTTGCTTGCCACGAAGAAACCGGCCTGGCTACTTTACTGGCGAGTAAAGCAACACCGCCTTCTTGCAGTTCAATGTCGTACTCAGGAGGTCCCTGCAGATGAAGACCGGACTTTTCGCGCGCGCCGCCGCTGTAGCCCTGGTCGCCGGAGCGCTGAGCGTGGCGACGGCCGGCACGAGCTCCGCCGCGACCGCCTCGCTGAACATCACCTACCTGTGCGAGTTCTCGATCACCGGCACCCACGACGTGCCCACCGTGGTCACCTCGCCGGACGTGCCGGACTCGGCGACCGCCGGCGTGCCGACCGCGCCCGCGTCCACGAGCGTGACCGCCACCGTGTCGGACGACATCCGCAACACGCTGTGGTGGATCGGCGGCCGTTCGGTCGACGGCACGCTGAGCACCGCCATCACGGTCACCAACGGCAGCAGCGTGCAGAACATCACCGCGACGTCGACCATCCCGAACACCGCGGTGCCGTCGTCGGGCACGTTCCAGGTCGTCGCCACCGGCACGTTCCCGGCGCTGACCCTGCCCAACGCGGGCACGGCCACGATCTCGCTGGGCAACGCGACCCTCGCCCTGACGCCGCGCTACGCCAACGGCGACCCGACGTGGATCGGCACCGTCAACTCGCCGTGCACCGTGAAGGCGGGCGAGGCCACCAAGTTCCACGAGTTCCCGGTGGCGTAAGGCTCGTCCCGTGATGGGATGAGCGGCATGGAGCTCCAGCAGCTGGTGGACCGCATCGCGTCCGAGGTCACACCAGGTGGTGCCGCCGCCGACTACATCCCGGCACTGGCCAGGATCGACCCGCACGCCTTCGGCCTCGCCGTCGCCACACTGGACGGCGAGGTCTTCGGCGCCGGGCGGTACGAGAGGCCGTTCTCGATCCAGAGCATCTCCAAGGCGTTCACGCTCGCTCTGGCCCTCGCCGAGAACGACGACGTGTGGTCCCGCGTCGGCCGCGAGCCGTCCGGGTCGCCGTTCAACTCGCTGGTGCAGCTGGAGACCGAGCAGGGCGTCCCGCGCAACCCGTTCATCAACGCCGGTGCCGTCGTCGTCACCGACCACCTCGGCCTCGGCGCGTCCGACCGGCTGCTGGAGTTCCTGCGGCGGGAGAGCGGGAACCCGGACCTCGACGTCGACCCCGAGGTCGCCAAGTCCGAACTGGACCACTCCGACCGCAACCGGGCGCTCGCGCACTTCATGGCCTCCTACGGCAACATGCGCAACCCGGTCGACGTCGTCGTGCGCGAGTACGTGCGGCAGTGCTCGATCGCCATGAGCTGCGCCGACCTCGCCCGCGCCACCCTGTTCCTCGCCCGGCACGGCGTCCGCAACGACGGCACCCGGCTGCTCGGCGTCAGCGGCGCCAAACGCGTCAACGCCGTCATGCTCACGTGCGGCACCTACGACGCCGCCGGCCAGTTCGCCTACCGCGTCGGCCTGCCCGGCAAGAGCGGGGTAGGAGGCGGCATCATCGCCGTCGTTCCCGGGAAGTGCGCGATCTGCGTGTGGAGTCCAGGATTGGACGCACGCGGCAACTCCGTCGCGGGAGTCGACGCGCTGGACCGTTTCACCACTCTCACGGGGTGGAGCGTGTTCTGAACAGTGATAGAACGACGGGGTGAGCACAACGGGGAACGCACTGGCACTGGCAGAAGAAGAGGCCGTCACGCTCGTCAGCGAGCTGATCAGGATCGACACGACCAACACGGGTGATCCCGCCACCGTCGTGGGGGAGCGGGCCGCCGCCGAGTGGGTCGCCGAGAAGCTGTCCGAGGTCGGCTACGAGACCACCTACGTCGAGTCCGGCGCGAAAGGCCGCGGCAACGTCGTCGCGCGCCTCGCGGGCGCCGACCCCAGCCGGGGCGCGCTGCTGGTGCACGGGCACCTCGACGTCGTGCCCGCCGACGCCTCCGAGTGGTCGGTGCACCCGTTCTCCGGCGCCGTGCAGGACGACTACGTCTGGGGTCGCGGCGCCGTCGACATGAAGGACATGGTCGGCATGACGCTGGCCCTCGCGCGGCACTTCAAGCGCGAGAACGTCGTGCCGCCGCGCGACATCGTGTTCGCGTTCCTCGCCGACGAGGAGGCGGGCGGCCTGTTCGGCGCCAAGTGGCTGGTGGAGCACCGGCCGGAGCTGTTCGAGGGCGTCACCGAGGCGATCAGCGAGGTCGGCGGGTTCTCGATCACGCTGAAGGACGACGTGCGCGCGTACCTCGTCGAGACCGCCGAGAAGGGCATCCGCTGGCTCAAGCTGCGGGTCAAGGGCACCGCCGGGCACGGCAGCATGATCCACCGCGACAACGCCGTGGCGAAGCTCGCCGCCGCCGTCACGAAGCTCGACCAGCACCAGTGGCCGTTGATCATCCGGCCGTCCGTGCGCGAGTTCCTCGACGGCGTCACCGAGATCACCGGCCTCGAGTTCCCGGACGACGACGTCGAGGGTTCGATCGGCAAGCTCGGCGCGCTGTCGCGGATGATCGGCGCGACGCTGCGCGACACGGCCAACCCGACGATGCTCTCCGCGGGCTACAAGGCGAACGTCATCCCGTCGACCGCCGAGGCCACTGTGGACTGCCGCATCCTGCCGGGCCGCGAGGAGGCGTTCGACCGCGAGCTCGCCGAGCTGCTCGGACCCGACGTGGAACGGGAGTGGGTCGGCCTGCCGCCGGTCGAGACGACGTTCGACGGCGCCCTGGTGGACACCATGACGGCGTCGATCACCGCGGAGGACCCCGGTGCCCGCGTGCTGCCGTACATGCTCTCCGGCGGCACGGACGCCAAGTCGTTCCAGCAGCTCGGCATCCGCAACTTCGGCTTCGCCCCGCTGAGGCTGCCGGCCGACCTCGACTTCTCCGGGCTCTTCCACGGCGTGGACGAGCGCGTGCCGGTGGACGCGCTGAAGTTCGGCGTCCGGGTCCTCGACAGGTTCCTGCGCAACAGCTAGAAGGTGATCGCCGTGTCCACTGTGGACCTGACCGGGCAGGTCGCGCTGGTGACCGGAGGCGCGCGCGGCATCGGCGCGGCCGTCGCGCACCTCCTCGCGCGGCTGGGCGCCCAGGTCGCCGTGCTCGACCTCGACGGGCCAGGGGCCCAGCGGGTCGCGTCCGCGGTGGGCGGCGTCGCCATCGCCGGTGACGTCACCGATCCCTCGACGATGCCCGCCGTCGTGGCCCAGGTCGAACGGGACCTGGGCCGCCTCGACGTCGCGCTGCTCAACGCCGGGACCGGGGGCGGGCAGACCGGCGTGGACGACGCGCTCGACGTCGCCCGCTACCGCAGGCTGGTCGGCGTGAACGTCGACCACGTCGTGTACGGGCTCTGCGCGGCCGTGCCGGCGCTGCGGCGGCAGGGCGGCGGCAAGATCGTGATCACCGCGTCGCTCGCGGGCCTCACGGCCATGCCGGCCGATCCGCTGTACACGCTGACCAAGCACGCGGTCGTCGGATACGCGCGGGCGGCCGGTCAGGCGCTGGCGGGGGAGGGGATCACGGTCTCCGCGCTGTGCCCCGGCTTCGTCGACACCCTGCTGCTCGGCGGTGCCAAGGAGGAGTTCGCGGCGGCCGGGTTCCCGTTGCTCACGCCGTCCGACGTCGCCGGTGCCGTGGAGAACGTGCTCGCGGACGGGCAGCCGGGGGAGGCGTGGATCATCCAGCCCGGCGGGAAGGCCACCGCGTACGGCTTCCGCGGCGTGCCGGGCGTCGGTGGCGGGCAGCTGCCACCCGATGTGGTGCTCGGCCACGTTTAGACCGTGTCCTGGAACCGGGTTGTCTCGTTAGGACGAACAGACGACACGGCGAAAGGACTCGCGCATGGTGCGGCTGGAGGACGGGACCGAGCTGAACGTGGTGCGCGCGGGGGACCCCGGCGCCCCGGTGACGGTCGTGCTCGCGCACGGCTACGCGCTCGACCACCGCAGCTGGCACAAGGTCGTGGCGCAGCTCAGCGCCGACTTCCAGGTCATCGCCTACGACCACCGCGGCCACGGTGAGTCGTCCGGCGCGACCAAGGAGACGGCGACGATCGAGCAGCTGGGGGAGGACCTCGGCGAGCTGATCGAACGCGCCGTGCCGCAGGGGCACGTCGTGATCGCCGGGCACTCGATGGGCGGGATGGCGGCGCTCGCGATGGCCGAACGCAGGCCCCGGCTGTTCCGGCAGCGCGTGCTGGGCCACGTGTTCGTGTCCACGGCGGCGAGCGGCATGTCCGAGACGTCGCTGGCGTGGCCCAAGGCGGTGGGCAAGCTCGTGCGGGAGCTGGAACGGGCGTTCGGGCCGCTGGTGCGGGCGGTGCGGGAGAAGATCGAGCCGACCAAGACCGCCGGGCTGCGCTGGTGGCTGTTCGGCGACCAGCCCGCGCCCGAGGACGTCGACCTCACCGCGGACATGGTGTGGGCGCACTGGCCGGAGACCGTCGCGTTGTTCCGGCCCGCCGTCGACCGCTACGACCGCGAGGCCGGGCTGACCGTGGCGAAGGAGAAGGCCGTCGTCGCCGTGGTGGGGGACGAGGACCGGCTGGTGCCCGAGTCGGACGCGGTCAGGTTCGGCGGAACGTCGGTGATCTTGCCGGACGCGGGACATATGCTTCCCCTGGAGCGGCCGGCCGAGCTCGCGAACCTGATCCGGGAGGTCGCCGCCAAGGCCTAGCTGGGGGTCGGCTGTGGTGCGGTACCTCGAACCGGGCACGGACGGGCCGGCGAAGGACGACTGGTCGACCGGCCTGATCCTCGAGGAGATGCGCGGCGGGTCCCTGGCGCTCGGCGTCGTCGCGGTGCTCACGGCGGCCGGTGCGGTCGCGTGCTGGCTGCTGCCGTCGTCTCCCGGCACCGTGAGCGCGGGCGTCGTGCTGGCGCTGGTCGCGCTGCTCGGCGGCCTCGGGACGCTGGTGTCGTGGGTGGAGACGAGGTCGGAACGCTCCGGGCTGCTCGACGGGCCGTGGCGGCGGGTGCCGGTCGAGCTGCTGGACGCCCCCGGCGGGACCGGGTGGTTGCGGGCCGACGGTCTCGTGCTGAAGGGCTGGTTCGAGGACTACGCGTCCGTGCTGCTCGAACGCGGTGAGGCGTTCCTCTGCGGGCCGGACGCCGACGGGCGTGCCGTGCTGAGGTTCGCGGGCTTCGCGCGGATGGAGCACGTCAAGGTCGACCGCTCGGGAAAGTCCGCGGCGTTCCCGGTGCGTCCGAGGGAGGAACGGCCGCTCGGCAGGCCGCTCGACCACCCGGCGACGGCGAGGGCGTTCAAGGGGCTGCGCCGGGGCGCGCGGGCGTGGCTGCTGGCCGTCGTGCCCGCGGGCGTCGGGGCGCTGGTGATCCTGCTGAGCTTCTTCCCGCTCGCGCCCGCCGGACTGGTCGTCGGCGGGCTCGTGCTGGTGCCCGCGCTGCTCGCCGTTCCGGCGTTGCTCGAGATCAGCCGGTGGCACCGGGACGCGGTCCTGGCCGTCGAGGGCTCGGCGCGGTGGACTCCCGTGCCGACCACGCTGCTGCCGTGGGAGGCCGGTGACCACGTCGCCGGGCTGGCCGAGATGCCGGGCGGGCTCGCGCTGGTGCAGTTCGTGCTGCCCGAGCTGAGCGTGATCGCGAACATCGCCGACACCGGCGTCATGTGGATCGCCGGCACGCACGACGACGTGATCGCGGTCGGCGTGCCGCGCGTGCCGGTGCTGACGTTCGCCGCGGTCCAGCCGGATCGGGACACCCCGAAGGAGGACCCGATCCCGTGGATCCAGCGGTTCACCCAGCCTGACTTCAGCGGCCTGCCGCGCTAGAACGACGCCGGCCGGGCGGGCGGCCGAAGAGCCGGACGTGCTCGTCGACCAGCCAGTCCTTGAGCGGCGCCCACTCCGGGTGGTGGTTGAGCACCAGCAGGCGGTGCATCCACCAGTTCGGGTCCTCGTTGCGGGGGAACGCGGCGAGCCAGGTGGCCCGTTCGTCCGCGGTGAGCCCCCAGAGGTGCCGCAACTGGCCCTCGGCGTCCGTGTCGAGCTGAGCCGTTATGCGGCCGTCCTCGGTGTGGTACTCCGCGCGCAGTTCACGCAGCACGGCTATCGCGCGTTCGTCACCTTCCTCCGCGGTGACGACGACTGTGTGCAGGCCCTGCTCCGCGGCTTCCAAGAGCAGGGCACGGGCGGACGTTTCGTCGTGCGGCAGTGCGCTGTGAGCGACCCCGACTTCGTGCGGCACGAGCTCCATGACCCAGAATCTGATCACATCGACAACCAGTTCGGTACATTTTATTGCTTCAGTGTTGACTGAAGCGGCGCCTCTCCCGGTTCGGGCCCTCGCGTTGAACGATCGTTGTTGTAAGGCGCCCCGATCCCGGCACCGCACAACGTTCTCGCAGTACAAAGACGGTGTGGAAGAGAGGTGGACGTCCTTGTTCAGCAGAGTGGCCTCGGCTCGACGCCGGGGAAGTAGTGGTCCCAGTGACGACTGGGCAGGTGCGCCGTCGTAGTGGCGCACACACGGGCGGCGGTGGCCTCGGCGTCGAGGTCCCAGACGCGGACGGAGCGGTCCGCGCCCGCCGTCGCCAGCGTCCGGTTGTCCGGTGCGAACGCCACGCCCCACACCCGTTCCGTGTGACCGTGCAGCACTGCCCGCACCTGGGGGTTGCGGGGATCGCGCACGTCCCACACGCGGACGACGTCGTCGGTCGTGCCGGCCGCGATGAGCGTGCCGTCGGGGGAGAAGGCGAGGCGTTGCAGCGGGCCGCCGTCGTTGGGCAGGGTGCCGAGCTCGCGCGGCTGTGCGGGGTCGCTGATGTCGTACAGCGCGCCGCTCGCGCCCTGGTTCGCGATCGCCATGACGTTCCCGTGGATGACGACCGTGAGGACCTCCTCGCGGCCCGCCTGGCCGCCGCGGCGGATGGGGCTGGGGTTGTCGTCGGTCCGCAGTGGCGGGTGGGCCTTCGGGTCGGCGGGGTCGCTGATGTCCCAGAGGTGGAGCTCGCGGCTGCCGTTGGCGATGACGACGGTGCGGTCGTCCTGGGAGAGCTCCACCTGCCACACGGTGTCGGTCTTGGGGAGGGTGAAGCCGCCCGTCCTGACCGGGTTCACCGGGTCCGTGACGTTCCAGAGCGTGATCGTGCCGTCCTCGTCGGCGGTGACGAGGGTCCTGCCGTCGTGGCTGAAGGTGGCGGCGACGATCGGCACGGCGGGCTTGACGGTCTTGCTGAGCTCGCGCGGCCTGGCGGGGTCGCGGACGTCCCACAGGGCGGTGCCCGCCGAGGTCGAGGCGAACACGACGTCGCCGGCGGGGCTGATGTCGACGGTCTGGCCCTCGTCGTCCGGCGCGAGCGCGGGGAGGGTGGAGACCGCTTCGGCGTGGCGTTCCTCGTGGCGCCAGAGCTTGATGTCGCTGTCGGAGGAGACGGTCGCGAAGAAGCGGCCGCGCGGGTCGTAGTCGAGCTTCCAGACCGTCTGCCGGTGGCGGGGGACGGTGAGGTTCGCGAGGTCGAGGACCCTGACCTCGGCGTCGGTGGTGGCGGTGACCATGTGGCGGGAGTCGGCGCTGAACGCGACCGACCAGAGTGCGTCGCTGTGGCCGCCGAGCAGGGACGCGAGCTGGGCGTTGCGCGGGTCGCTGACGTCCCAGAGGCGGGTGGTCTTGTCGCCGCCGCCGGTCGCGAGGTACCGGCCGTCGGGCGAGAACTCGACGGTGTGGATGTTGAACGTGTGGCCGGTCAGCTCGGTGATCTGGGTGGGGGAGCGGGGGTCGGTGACGTCCCAGAGGCGCACGTCGTTGGCGGCGCCGGTGGCGACCGTGCGGCCGTCGGGGGAGAAGGAGACGCCGTACATCGCCGTGTCGGCGTTGGTGGCGCGGGTGGGCGGGGCGATGGTGGAGAGCACCTCGCCGGTCGTGAGGTCCCAGAGCTTGACCGTGCCGTCCCAGGAGGCGGACGCGAGGCGCGTGCCGTCGTTCGCGAGGGAGATCGCGTGCACCAGCGCGGTGTGGCCCCGGAGGGTGCGGACCGGGGTGCCGGTGGCGTCCCAGACGCGGATGGTGCCGTCCTCGCCGCTGCTGACCAGCCGGCCCTGAGGCGTGCACAGCACGGCCTGGACCTGGCCGTCGTGCCCGCCGATCTTGGCCTTCTCGAACGGCCTGCGGGGGTTGCTGACGTCGAACAGGCGGATGAGGCCGTCCCAGCCGGCCGCGGCGATGGTCCTGCCGTCCGGGCTGAACGCCAGGCCGTGGGTGGCCTGGTCGCCGGCGCGGACGCGGCCGATCTCGGTGGGGTGGTGGGGGTCCTGGAAGTCCCAGATGATCAGCATCCGGTCGTCGCCCGCCGTGGCGAGCAGCTTCTGGTCCGGGCTGAACAGGGCGAACGACGCCGGCTCGGCGTGGCCGCTGACGACGGTGACCTGCGGGCCGGCGAACGTGCTCAGCAGGCTGTCCCGTGCCGCAGGGATGCCGGTGAGGCGGTAGGCGGCCAGCCGGAGCTGGCTCGCCAGGCCGGGGTCGCGGTCCTGGAGGTCGTTGGCCTCGGCGATGGCCTTCTGGGCGAGCGCGATGGTGCGTTGCTCGGTTGCTTGGCGTTGCGCTCTGATCGCGAACACGGTCGCTGTGGTGGCTACGAGCAGCAGCGCGGCCAGGAGGGCTACGACGCGCCTTAGGTTCGTGGTGCGGCGTCGGTCGGTGGCGAGGTCACGTTCTACCGCGGCCTTGCTGGCCGCCAGGAAGGCCTGTTCCTGGGTGTTGAGCGCGCCGGGGTCTCGTTGGGTCCAGTCGGTGGCCTGGGTGAGCGGGACGCCGCGGTAGAGCGAGCCGGGGTCGCGGTCGTGGGCCTCCCAGTCGGCGGCCGCGGCTGTGAGCCTGCGGTGGGTGCGGAGGTCGTCCCTCGACTCGGCGATCCAGTCCTTGAGGCGGGGCCAGCTGCGGATGACGGCTTCGTGGCTGATCTCGACGCTGTCGTCGTGGACGGTGAGGATGCGTGCTTCGGCGAGGTGTTCGACGACCTCGTCGGCCGCGAGCTCGGACCGTTTGACGTGCCGTTTGGTGTCCTCGGTGCCTTCGCCGGGCGTGATCAGCCTCAGGAAGACCTGGCGGGCCTGGGCCTGCCGCCGTTCGTCGAGGGCGGTGTAGGCGTTCTCGGCGGTGTTGGCGACGGCGCGGGCGATGCCGCCGCTCTCGTGGTAGCTGGCGAGGGTGAGGGTGTTGCCGCGCTTGCGCTGCCACGTCTCCAGCAGCGCGTGGCTGACGTGGGGGAGCACGCCCGCCTCGCCGGTGGCGTCGGCGATCAGCCTCGCGACCAGGCCGGTCTCGAGCGCGCACCCGACCTCGACGGCCGGCTGGGTGATGGCCTTCCGCAGCTCGTCGGTCGTCATCGGCCCCACCAGGACCTGCGCGTCCTCGACGGCCTTGACCAGGTCGGGGTGGCGGGCGCAGTGGCCGTAGAAGTCGGCCCTGAGGCCGATGACGGTCTTGGCCCTGCGTTCGGTGAGCGCGGCGATGAACTCGTTCTCGTGGGGGAGGGCGAAGATCTCCTCGAACTGGTCGACGACCAGGAGTTCCTCGGTGTCCGGCAGGGTGTCGTGGGTGCCAGGGGTGATCAGCTCGCCGCCCGCGCGGGCCAGCAGACCGGCCCTGAGCAGCGACGACTTGCCCGACCCCGACGCGCCGACGACCAGCACGACGTCCTGGTGCTCCAGCTTGCCCAGCAGCTTGCCGAGGAGCCGTTCCCGCCCGAAGAAGCGGTCGGCGTCCTCGACGGTGAAGGCCTTGAGGCCGACATAGGGGGAGTTGGTGGCCGCGGTCTTGGTTTCGGTTTCGCCGATCTCGCGCCAACGTTGTTCCCAGCGCTCCTCGTCGCCACCGCAGGCCCGCACGAACGCCAGGGCGACGGCGAGGCTGGGAAGGCGCTCGCCGCGGGCGGCGTCGGCGAGGGTGCTGGCGGAGTAGTGGCTGAGCCTGCCGAGCTCGCGGTAGCCGGGGGAGCCGGCCTTCTCGCGGAGCTTGCGCAGGTCGAACGCGAACTGCTGGACGGGCCCGGCGAACGGGTCGAGCGGTTTCTCCGGGCGGGGCATGACGGCGATTCTTCCATCCGCCGGAATATCGTCATGCTCAATAGCTTCAGTGTTGACTGAAGCAGATCATCAATCGATGTTCTGCTTCTCCTGGCACGTACAGACACTCGAACGCCAGGAGATGGGCGCCCCAGCGTTCGGTGCCGGTGGCTGAGGGCAGGGAGGAGGCCGTGTCGTAGCGGTCGGTGAAGGCGGCTCCGGCGGTGACGGACAGCTCGAACGCGAGCGCCGCAGCGGCGGGATCGCCCAGGTCAGCGGCGGCACGCAGGGCGTTGGCTCGGCTCGTCGCGATGGCGTCCCAGTCGGGGTAGTGGGTCTTCGCGGGCTCGCTGAAGGCGAAGCGGGCGAGGTTCTGCTCGTCGCCCAGGCCGGAGATCTCGCGGAACCCGCTGGTGCAGGCCCGCACGTCGAGCGCGGGGGTGAGGACGGCGGCCGCGGCGGGTTCGAGGGCGCCGAGTGTGGCGAGGATCGTCGGGCGCAGCGGTGGCGGTGGGGCGGGGGAGCAGGTCGAGCCGGCCTTGATGAGGCGGTAGAGGTGGACGCGTTCGTCGGCGCTCAGGGTGAGGGCGTCGGCCAGGGCGGTGAGGACCTGGCCGGAGGGGGAGCGGTCGGTGCCGCGTTCGAGGCGGGTGAGGTACTCGACGCTGATGCCGGCGCGGTCGGCGAGCTCGCCGCGGCGCAGGCCCGGGGTGCGGCGGCGTCCGGTGGTCGGGGGAGTGGTGGCTTCGCGGCGGGCGCGCAGGAAGCGGCCCAGTGCGTTGTCGGCCATGGCGGCTGAGCCTAGGCCTCGTTCCGCACCGGCTTGCGCCACACGGAGATGTGTTTCGCGGAGTCCTGGGTGAAGGGAGTCCTGTCCCAGTCCGCGACCCGGCCAGCCGGACGTCCTCTGTGCCGAGAGCCGACGGCGCTGTCGACGCATCGGGGCCGGTCCTCAGAGGGGCCCTGGGCGGGTCTCCCTGTGCTCGGCGGGGTGCGGCGATGCTGTGGATCATGCGATACCGACTGTTCGGGCGGACCGGTCTGCGGGTCTCGGAGTTGTTGCTGGGGACGATGACGTTGCGTTCGGAGGAGGTGGCGCGGCCGGTGGTCGACGCGTACGCCGACGCCGGTGGGAACTTCCTCGACACCGCCTCGGCGTACGGGGAGAGCGAGGAGGTGCTGGGCGCGGTGCTGGGGCGGCGGGACCGGTTCGTGGTGGCGACGAAGTACTCGTTGTCGCGGGATCCCGGCGATCCGAACGCGGGTGGGAACCACCGCAAGAACCTGGTGTCGTCGCTGGAGCGGTCGTTGCGGCGGTTGCGCACGGACTACGTCGACGTGCTGTGGGTGCACGTGTGGGATCGGCACACGCCGGTCGAGGAGACGATGCGGGCGTTGGACGACGTGGTGCGTGCGGGGAAGGTGCTCTACGTCGGGGTGTCGGACGCGCCGGCGTGGTTCGTGGCGCGGGCCAACACGCTGGCCGAGTGGCGGGACTGGACGGCGTTCGCGGGTCTGCAGGTGCCGTACAGCCTGTTGTGGCGGGACGTGGAGCGGGAGTTGCTGCCGATGGCGTCGGCGCTGGGGCTTTCGGTGGCGGCGTGGGCGCCGTTGGCCGCGGGCAAGCTGTCCGGCGGTGCGCAACGCTCGGGGCAGCTGTCCCAGCGGGAGGAAGCCGTGGCGCGGGCCGTGCGGGAGGTCGCCGGCGAGTTGGGGGCGACGCCTGCTCAGGTGGCGTTGGCGTGGGTGCGCGGGAACGGGGCGTTGCCGTTGGTGGGCGCGCGGACGCCGGAGCAGGTGCGGGACTGCCTGGGCGAGGTGGTGTTGCCGCCGGAATCGGTCGCGCGCCTGGAGGCGGCGGCCCCGTTCGTGCGGGGCTTTCCGGCGGACTTCGTCGCCGAGTGCGAACCTGTCGCGTTCGGCGAGGGGCTGGTGGTCAGGTGATGAGGCCTGGCACCAGGGCGGGCTGGACCTTGCGGCGCAGCCACATCTTGCGGGAGCCGTCGCTGTAGAGCAGCGTGCGGGACAGCTCCCATCCGGAGAACTCGGCCTGGATGGCCAGCTGCGTGGTCGCGGCGCGGCGGGAGATGCCGGGCGGCAGGCGCAGTGGCCTGTACTCCCAGTCTCCGTCGATCACCCCTTCGGTCATGGCGAGATCACCTGTACCCCTCCGTTGTCGCCGGACGTCACGGTGACTCGTCCGGATTCCTGGTCGACGCTGACGGTGTTGGGTTGACGCACGGTGGGGAACCGGTACTTCTCGGCCGGCTCTCCAGCGGCGACGTTGAGTCCGACTACCTCGTTGCGCTCGGTGAGGGTGATCCACGCGATGTCGCGCTTGGCGTCGTAGGCGATGCCGTAGGGGGTGCCGGGCATGGGGTAGCGCTGGCGCATGATCAGCGGGTTGACCGAGAACGCGATGAACTCGCCGCCGCGGGTGTCGACGACGAGCAGGCGGCCGTAGCGGTCGGCGACGCCGTTGGTGGCGCCGTCGCCCGCGCGCAGGCCGGCGCCGCGGGTTTCGGCGCCCTTGTCGTCGGTGGTCATCTCGAAGACGGCGCTGCGCAGGCGGTCGAGTTCGACGTTGCGGCCGTTGACCTGGAACTTCTGCGTGGTGTCGCCTTCGGTGAACGTGCCGCCGGGAGCGATCTCGCCGGGCGGGGTGGCGTTCTGGGCGGGGGAGTGGGCCGGTCGGGCGGCTTCGAGGGTCTCCGCGACCTGCAGCGGGTCCTGTGACCCCTCGCTCTGGCCGCACGCCGTCAGCGTGGCGGTGGTCAAGATCAGAGCAGCGAGCCGGCGCAAGATCGGTTCCTCCTGTGAAACGTCGAGGTCTCCAGCATCTCTCACGTTCGCTCGGAGGTCACGCAAGGGGTGGGGTGAAACCCCGTTCGGCCGCCTGAACGCACTTATCTCTATAGCTTCAGTGTAGACCAAAATTAATGCCTATCGGTCTACCGAAGCAAGCCACAAACACAAACACAACGAAGAAGGGGGGCGACCCGCCAGCCGGGTCGACCCCCTTCTTCGAAGAGCTGCTGATCAGGGCATCGGGCGTTCGGGGTAGCCGAGTTCGATGGCGCTGACGTCGTCCAGTGCGGCGCGGATGGCCGGGGGCAGGGTGAGCGCCTCGGCTTCGAGGGACGCGATGAGCTGGTTGGTGTCGCGGGCGCCGACGACGGGGGCGATGACGCCGGGCCGGTCGCGGACCCAGGCGAGGGCGACGCACAGCGCGGACGTGCCGAGTCCTTCGGCGGCGGTGGCGACGGCCTGGACGATGCGGGCGGCGCGTTCGTTGCGGTGTTGTTCGACGTAGCCGGCGAAGTGGGCGGAGGCGCCGCGGGAGTCGGGTGGGGTGCCGTTGCGGTACTTGCCGGTGAGGACGCCGCGGCCGAGGGGTGCCCACGGGAGGAGGCCGAGGCCGTGGTGCAGGGCTGCGGGGGCGGCTTCGCGTTCGATGCCGCGTTCGAGCAGGGAGTACTCGACCTGGGTGGAGATGAGGGGGTAGGTGGTGGGGGTCATGGCGGCGGTGGCGAGTTGCCAGCCGCTGTAGTTGGAGATGCCGGCGTAGCGGACCTTGCCGCTGGTGATGGCGAGGTCGAGTGCGGACAGCGATTCCTCGACGGGGACGCCGGCGTCCCAGGCGTGGAGTTGCCAGAGGTCGATGTGGTCGACGCCGATGCGGCGCAGTGATCCGTCCAAAGCGGACAAAAGTGCGCCTCGGGAGGCTCCTCCGCCGAAGGGGCCTTCGGTGCGGCGGGCGGTGGCCTTGGTGGCGAGGACGAGTTCGTCGCGGGGGACGATCTCGCCGAGGAGGGTGCCGAGGATGCGTTCGGCTTCGCCTTCCGCGTAGACGTCGGCGGTGTCGACGAGGGTGCCGCCGGCGTCGGCGAAGGCCATGAGCTGGGTGGCGGCCTCGTCCGCGTCGGTGTCGCGTCCCCACGTCATGGTGCCCAGTGCCGTCCTGGAGACGCGGAGGCCGCTGCGGCCGAGGTATCGCTGTTCCACGTGCGCGATGCTAAGGGGTGATCATCGGCTGAGCCTGGCAATCGGTGTTACTGACCGGTAGGGTCACGGTTCGTGAAGCTCGGATTGAACCTCGGATACTGGGGCGCCGGCAACGACGCCGCGAACCTTGAGCTGGCCAAAGAGGCCGACCGGCTCGGCTTTTCGGTGGTGTGGGCCGCGGAGGCCTACGGTTCCGACGCGCCGACGGTGCTCGCGTGGGTGGCCGCGCAGACCGAACGCATTGACGTGGGTAGCGCGATCTTCCAGATTCCGGCGCGGACGCCGGCGATGGCCGCGATGACCGGGGCCACTTTGGACACGTTGTCGGGTGGCCGGTTCCGGATGGGGCTGGGCGTGTCGGGTCCGCAGGTGTCGGAGGGCTGGCACGGTGTGCGGTTCGACAAGCCGTTGGCGCGCACGCGGGAGTACGTGGAGATCGTCAAGAAGGCTTTGACGCGGGAGAAGCTGCGGTACGAGGGTGAGCACTACACCCTGCCGTTGCCCGATGGTCCCGGTAAGGCTTTGCAGCTGACCGTCCACCCGGTGCGCGACCAGATCCCGATCTACCTGGCGGCGGTGGGTCCGAAGAACCTGGAGCTCACAGGTGAGATCGCGGACGGCTGGCTGGCGATCTTCTTCTCCCCTGAGTACTCGGCGGAGTCTCTGGCGTCGGTGAAGGCCGGGCGGGAGAAGGCCGGCAAGACGATGGAGGGCTTCGACGTCGTTCCGACGGTGCCTCTGATCGTCGGGGATGACTGGAAGGCGTGTGCGGACCCGGTTCGCGCGTACACGGCGTTGTACGTGGGCGGTATGGGTTCGCGGAAGCAGAACTTCTACAACAACCTGATGGTGCGCATGGGTTTCCCGGCTGAGGCGGAGGAGATCCAGGAGAAGTACCTGGCGCGGGACTACGCGGGTGCGATGGCGGCGATCCCGCTGGAGTTCCTGGACGCGACGTCGTTGCTGGGGCCGAAGGAGCGCATAGCAGACAAGATGAAGGCTCTCGCCGCTGCGGGGGTCACCACGCTGTCCGTTTCGCCGATGCTGCAAGATCTGGAGCAGGGGATCGCGGGCCTTCGCACCGCGGCCGAGGCTCTGGATCTGGCAGGAGTGGGTAGTTGAGCTGGTTGCAGGCTCTTGTCCTAGGACTCGTCCAAGGACTGACGGAATTCCTGCCGATTTCCAGCAGTGCGCACCTGCGCATCACGTCGACGCTGTTCTTCGGCAACGACGCGGGCGCTTCGTTCACCGCGGTCATCCAGCTGGGTACCGAGGTGGCGGTGCTGATCTACTTCGCCAAGGACATCGGGCGTTTCATCAGCGCCTGGTTCCGTGGCTTGTTCAACGCGCAGGCGCGCAAGGAGAAGGACTACAAGCTCGCCTGGTACGTGATCATCGGTTCCGTGCCGATCTCGGTGCTCGGGTACTTGTTCAAGGACGAGATCCGGACGTCGGCGCGGAACCTGTGGATCACGGCGACGATGCTGGTGGTGTTCGGTCTGCTGCTGGGTTTGGCGGATCATCTGGCGAAGCAGCAGCGTGATGAGCTGCGGATGAAGGACGCGATCGGGATGGGGCTGGCGCAGGCGCTGGCGTTGATCCCGGGTGTGTCGCGTTCGGGTGGCACGTTGACGGCCGGGTTGTTCCTGGGTCTGACGCGTGAGGCGGCGGCGCGGTATTCGTTCCTGCTGGCGATTCCGGCGGTGTTCGGGGCGGGGTTGTTCTCGATTCCGGACGTGCTGGAGCGCTCGGGGGAGGGTGTGCAGGCGTCGATTCCGCAGATGGTCGTGGCGACGGTCATCTCGTTCGTCGTGGGGTACGCGACGATCGCGTGGTTGCTGAAGTACGTGTCGAAGCATTCCTACTCGGTGTTCGTCTGGTATCGGCTGATGCTGGGTCTGGTGCTGATGGGGCTGCTGTCGATGGGGTTGTTGCAGCCGATCTAAGGTGGGTGCCGTGGCCACGGTGATCCTGCTTCGACATGCTCGTTCGACTGCCAACGGTTCCGGTGTGCTCGCCGGGCGTTCGGTGGGTGTGGGTTTGGACGAGCGGGGGCAGGCGCAGGCTCGGGCGCTCGTGGGTCGGTTGAAGGACGTTCCGGTCAGCGCGGTGGTGTCGTCTCCTCTGCAGAGGTGTGAGGAGACGTTGGCGCCGTTGCTGGCCGATCGTTCGTTGGTGGCGGTGACGGAGCCGGATCTGTCCGAGGTGGACTACGGCGCGTGGACCGGTAAGGCGTTGAAGGACCTGTACAGCGAGCCGTTGTGGGCGGTTGTGCAGCAGCATCCTTCCGCCGCTGTTTTTCCTGATGGTGAGGGGCTCGCGCACGTGCAGGCGCGTGCGGTCGCGGCGGTGCGGGCGCATGATGCGCGGATCACCGAGGAGCACGGTCCTTCGGCGGTGTGGGTTCTTTGTTCGCACGGTGATGTGATCAAGGCCGTGCTGGCGGACGCGCTGGGTGTGCATCTGGACGGGTTCCAGCGGATCGTGGTGGACCCGTGTTCGGTGTCGGTGGTGCAGTACACGCCGACGCGGCCTTTTGTGTTGCGGACCAACGACAACGGCGGGGATCTGTCGGGTGTGGTGCCGGCCGCGCAGGAGGCGCCGTCGTCGGACGCTACCGTGGGTGGCGCGACCGGGTCCTGAGGTAACGCTGTTCCGGCACGCTCAGGGTTTTCGCGGCGGCTTTCTCGTACTCTTCGCGTGCTTCGGCGTTTTTTCCTTGCAGGTCGAGCAGATGTGCTGTGACGGCGTGGACCCGGTAGTGGTCGAGGTCCAGTGTGGACAGTTCGTCGAGTGCCTGGTCTGGTCCGTGGACCATGGCGACGGCGACGATGCGGTTGAGTGAGACCATCGGGCCGGGTGCGGTGACGGTGAGCAGGTCGTAGAGGCCGAGGATCTCGGTCCAGTCTGTGTCTTCCGCTGTGGTTGCGTCGGCGTGGACGGCCGCGATCGCCGCCTGCAGCTGGTAGGGGCCGATCTGTGCGGTGGTGAGGGCGCTGTGGACGAGTTCGGTGCCTTCTTTGATGGCGTCGGTGTCCCATTGCGTGCGGTCCTGTTCGGCGAGCGGGACGAGGGCGCCGTGGGGGTCGGTGCGGGCGGGGCGGCGGGCGTCGGTGAGCAGCATCAGCGCCAGTAGTCCGGTGACTTCGCCTTCCGGTCTGCGTTTGTGCAGTTGGCGGGTGAGGCGGATGGCTTCGGCGGTGAGGTCGACGCGGAGCAGGTCGTCGCCGGAGCTGGCGGTGGAGCCCTCGGTGAAGATCAGGTAGAGCACGTGCAGGACGGCGGTGAGGTCCTGGGGCGGGCGGAACTTGGCGCCGGACTGTTTGATCTTCTGCTTGGCGCGGCTGATGCGTTGCGCGATGGTGGTCTCGGGGACGAGGAAGGCGCGGGCGATCTCGGCGGTGGTGAGTCCGCCGACGGCCCGGAGTGTCAGTGCTGTCTGCGATGCTGTGGTGAGGGACTCGTGGCAGCACAGGGCGAGGATCGTGAGGGTGTCGTCCTGTGCGGGTACGGGGTCGGGTGGTGGTGGCGTGAGGGCGACGACCTTGTCCTCGCGCTGGCGGCGCGCGGTCTCGGAGCGGTACTGCTCGATCCAGCGTCGTGAGGCCGCGGTGATGAGCCAGCCCTTGGGGTTGTCGGGGATGCCTTCTTGGGGCCATTGCTGGGTGGCGGCGAGGAGGGCTTCCTGCACGGCGTCCTCGCAGACGTCGAACTGGCCGTGACGGCGGACGAGGACGCCGAGGACCTGCGGCGCGAGGGTGCGCAGCAGGTCCTCGATCTGTCGGTTCACGCGCCGTCCAGCATGGACATGTCCCACACGGGCCTGACCTCGATGCCGTCGTTGTGGGCGTCGGGCAGGGTGGCGGCGTGGGCGATGACCTGGTCGATGGTGTCGGCTTCGACGAGGTAGAAGCCGGCGAGGTACTCCTTGGCCTCGGCGAAGGGCCCGTCGGTGACGACGACCTCGCCGTTCTTGATGCTGACGCCCTTGCCGGTCTCGGGTCCCGGCAGGCCTTCGCTGACGACGAGCTCGCCGCTCGCGCGGAGCTTGTCGGTGAGGTCGTAGTGGTCCTGGCCGAACTTCATCTGCTGTTCCTCGGTCAGCTTCTCCCAGGCTGCCCGCGACTTCGGGTTGCTGTAGATGAGGATCAGGTACTTCACTGCGGCCTCCGCTCGTGGCTTGCGAAAAATCTTCTCACCGCCATGTCGAGACCGCGGGCCGTGTCTCGACACCGGAGTGTCACAACGAGCCGGAGGTACTGAGATGACCAGCACGCTGACTGTGGACGAGGCCGCGATCCGGGAGACGTTCGCCGAGCACGAGGAGGGCATGCGGCTGCGTGACCCGGCGCGGATCGTGGCCCGTTACGCGCCGGACGTTGTCACCGCGACGTTGGCGCCGCCGTTGCGCAACTCGCCGGCGGACGCGCGGGACGTGGAGTCGCTGGCGGGGTGGATGGCCGGGTTCGAGGGGCCGATCACCCTGGAGTACCGCGACCTCGCGGTGGTGGTGTCGGGTGAGGTGGCGTTCGCGCACGGGCTGGCGCGGCTGGCGGCGGTGCCGGTCGGTTATCCGGAGGGGTTCTCGATGTGGATGCGCACGACCGTGGGGTTGGAGAAGCGTGACGGCCGGTGGCTGGTGACGCACGCGCACGACTCGGTGCCGTTTCACATGGACGGGTCGTTCCTGGCGGCGACGGACCTGGAGCCCTGACCGTCGAGCACGACGAAGGCCTGTTCGCCCAGCTCGAAGGCGTGCAGCCCGCACCTGCCGCACCTTGCGGGAACATGCCGAGGCCCGGACCGTGCAGGGGGTCGGTCCGGGCCTCGGCGCTTTCTGGCGGCGGAGCTACTTGACGTTGACCGCGGCCCAGGCCCGGTTGACCGCCGCGTACTCGGGCGACGTGGCGCCGTAGAGGTCCGCGGTGGCGGCGAGGGTGCCGGTGCGGGCGGCGGCGTACTTGGTGCTGGAGGTGAACTTGGTGGTCAGGGCTCGGTACCAGATCTTCTCGGCCTTGGCGCGGCCGATGCCGGTGACGGGCTGGTTGTCGACGGTGGGGCTGTCGTAGGCGACGCCGTTGATGGTCTTCTGGCCGCTGCCTTCGGCGAGCAGGTAGAAGAAGTGGTTGGCGATGCCGGAGGAGTAGTGGACGTTGACGCTGCCGGCGCTGGAGGTCCAGTAGTCGAGGCTCTTGCCGTCCTTGCTGGGCTTGTCCATGTAGCGCAGCGGCTTGCCGTCGCCGCGGATGTTGATCTTCTCGCCGATCAGGTAGTCGCCGGCGTCGGCGGTGTTGTTCGCGTGGAACTCGGTGGTGGAGCCGAAGATGTCGCTGGTGGCCTCGTTGAGGCCGCCGGACTCGCCGGAGTAGATCAGGCCGGCGGTGGCGGAGGTGACGCCGTGGCTCATCTCGTGGGCGGCGACGTCGATGCTGGTCAGCGGGTTGCGGTTCTGGGCGCCGTCGCCGTAGGTCATGCAGAAGCAGGAGTCGGTCCAGAAGGCGTTGCTGTAGTTGTTGCCGTAGTGGACCTTGCTCAGGGCGCCCTGGCCGTTGTTCTTGATGCCGTTGCGGCCGTGGACGTCCTTGTAGTAGTCCCACGTCTTGGCGGCGCCGAACGCGGCGTCGACGCCCGCGGTGGCCTTGTCGGTGTAGGTGCCGTTGCCCCACTTGTTGTCGGCGTCGGTGAACAGGGTGCCGGTGCCCGAGCCGTTGTTGAGGTTGTTGACGGCCTGGTTGCCGCGCGCGGGGTCCTTGAGCTGGAACGTGGCGCCGGACTGGGTGGTGTTGACCGGGACGGTGCCGCTGTAGGTGGACTGGCCGGTGCCTTCGACGTGGTGCACGCCGTCGTAGGTCAGCAGCGTCTCGCCGGTGCGGGCGTCGGTGAAGGTGTGCAGTTCGCTGGGCGTCTGGTCGTCCTTGACGCTGTGCGTGACCGTTTCCCAGGCGAGCGTGGGGGTGCGGTCGACGGCGAACACCACGAGCGTGCCGTTCGAGGCGGTGGTGGGGGCGGAGGTGTCGAGGCCGGCGAGGGAGGCCTCCGACGCCTTCGTCACGCCCGTGACCTGGCCTGCCTTCTGGGCGACGACCAGGTCGCCGCCGATGACCTTCAGGCCGTTGAGGGTGCGGTCGAAGCGGAGGTGGTGGGTGCCGTCGGCGTCGCGGACGACGTCGCGGGGGACGAGTTGTTCGCCGCCGGACAGGCCGAGGGCGGAGGAGATCGTCCCCGCCTGCTCGGCCGCCGCGTGCAGAGCTTCCTCTTGGGGCCTCGGCTGCGGTGCGGCGTTGGCTCCCAGCGTGCCCGACGCGGCCAGTGCCGCTCCGGCCACCAGGGCGGTGGTGATGCCCAGGGTTTTGCGCTTCATGAACGCTCCTTGTTCCGGTGCAGGGAGTGATCGCTCCGGCGTTACAGGGGTGCCGGGCCGGTCACCGTGGAACAGCCCGGCCATCGTCGATGACCGGGCGTGGTGATCGTATTGCTCTGGGTGCATGCGACCAGCCACTCCCAGAGTGCGAGATCGATTCACGATTTGCGCGGAGCCGCTGGTCAGGACGCCGGGTTTTGTCCGGATGGCGGGACAAAAGAGCAGCTCAAACGGCGTGGAAACACGACGGAAACTTCCCGGTCCGACCGTGCTGTCGGCGTAGTGCGCTAGGCCGTCCGGTTCAGTCCTGCCGGAGGGGATCTTGTTTACAGTTAACCACGCAGAGTGAGAGGTGAGTCACAGATTCACAGGCCCAGGCGGGTCACGGCGTTGTCCTCGAGCGGGTTCGCCGTGCGGATGTAGCGGTGCACCGTGCGCGGGTTGGTCCACCGGCCCTGCCGCATGATCTCCCGGTCGCTCGCCCCGCCCAGCGCCGCCTGCGTCGCGAACCCCGCCCGCAGCGAGTGCCCGCCGAACAACGCCGGATCCAGCCCCGCCCTGACCGCGTAGCGCTTCACCAGCTCCGCCACCGCCCGGCCCGACATCGCCTTGCCGCTCACCCCGCCGTGGCGGTTGATGATCGGGAACACCGCGCCCTGCCGGGCCGGCTGCCCGAAGCCGTGGCAGCGGTGCAGGCCGGTCTCGCTGACCTGCCTGCCGTCGAGCACGTCGGACCAGTCCGCGAACGCGCACACCGGGCACGTCGGCCGCCTGCTCCCGCGCGGCAGCACCACCTGCTGCTGATGGCGACCCGTCTGGTCGGTCTTCGTCGTCCCCAGCCGGATGAGCAGCAACGGCTCGTGCGTGCGCGGATCGACGTCCACCGACACGTCCTCGAACTCGATCGCCGCCAGCTCACTGCGCCGCAGCGCCCCGGCGAACCCCACCAGCAGGAGCAGAGCGTCCCGCGCGCGTGCCGGGCCGTCCTGCGGCCGTTCCGCCAGCAGCGCTTCCAGGGTGTCGAGCAGCACCGGCCGTTTGCGCTGGGGCTGCGCCTTGCGGGTGCGGCGGATACCGCGCAACGTCAACCGCACCACGTCACTGCGCGTCGGGCTGGGCAACCCGTTCGCCGCGTGCACCGCCGAGATCGCCGCCGACTTGCGTTCCAGCGTCGACGCCCCGAACGCCGGCGACCCGTCCGGCTTCACCGTGTCCGCCGCGACCGCCAGGTACACCGCCACGTCCAGCGGATCCGCCGGCAACGCCTGCCGGCCCTCCGCCTGGCACCACCCCGCCCACGCGATCCAGTCCGACCGGTACGCCCGCACCGTGTTCGGCGACTGCGCGCTGCGCAGGTACGTGCCCAGCGACGCCGCCTGCTCGTCGTCGAACCGCTCGCGCACGCTCTGCAGCGCCCCGGTGTCGATCAGCACCGAGTGCGACACCCTGACCAGCGCGTGCACAACGGGTTCGGGCAGGCTCACACCCGCGATGGTAGTCCTCTGATCAACTCCACCACCTCGCCCGGCGCGAACTCCAGCCCGCTGATCCCCACGCTCACCTCGAACGCGCACCGGCCGGGATCCGGGTTCGACCTGGCGTACAGGAACAACTTGATCCCCGTCTCCTCCAGCAGCCTCTGCGACGCCCGCTGAGCGTCCACACGCGACATCGGCAGGTGCACGTGGAACAGGGGAGTGCACGGCACCCGCGGCACCGTGTGCGCGAACCCGTCCGCGTTGATCGCCGCGGCGAGGGCCTGGGCGTGGTCGCGGAACTCGTGCATGCGCGGCAGGTTGACGTCCATGCCCATCAACGCGACCGCCGCCAACGGCCACGCGTCCACGATCGCCCCGCCCATCCGGCGCCGCCACACCGCGGCCTGCGCGATCGTGCCGGCGTCCCCGGTCAGCACCGCGCCCCGCACGCCTTCGAGTCCTTTGTAGAGCGACACGTACACCGTGTCGAACAACGCCGCGATCTCAGCGAACGACGCGTCGTAGCCCGTCTGCGCCTCCCACAGCCGCGCCCCGTCGAGATGCGCCGCCGCCCCCGTGTCCCGCGCCCACCCCGCCTGGGCGGCGAGGTCCGCGAACTCCGGCAGCACACCGCCGATGTCACGTTGCGGCAGCTCGAACACCACCGCCGCGAGAGGCTCGTGCACCGCCTTCAGGTCGTCGAGCCCGAACAGCTCGTTGCGGTCACCCACCGGGTGAAACCGCAGACCGTGCAGCGCGGCGTAGCCCTGGTTCTCCCACACGTGCAGATGCGACTGCGGGTGCCCGGCGAACGCCCTGCGTCCCGTCCGCTCGGCGTGCACCCGCAACGCCACCTGCTGCGCCATCGTCCCCGACGGGAAGAACAACGCGGCCGGCTTGCCCAGCAGCCCTGCGACCCGTTCCTCCAGCTCCCGCACCGGATCCTCCGGCCGGGTCTCCGGCGTGACGTGCTCGGCCAGCCTGCGCAGCACCTCGTACGGCGACTTGCGCGGACCACTGTGCTGCGACAACGAGCGAAGGACGTCCATGCCCCGACCCTACCTATTGCAAGCAAGTTGCAATAGGTTCGTTTGGCCTGGTCAGGTCACTCTGACCAGGCGCGCTATCGGTCAGGCGGCGGCCCCGAGCCGCGCGTCCAGCTCCGCCTCGTCCGCCACGAACCACAACTGCCGGCCGCGGTTCGACTCGTACACGAAGTCCCGCAACGCCGTGCTCGCCGCCACCTGCTCCGCCACGTCCCCGAGAACCGCGACCTTGAACCCGTACTGCTGGAACTTCTGCACCACCGCACCCGCCACCCGCGTGCGCAACACCAGGAAGTCCTCCGACAACCGCTGCGTGGGCAACGCGATCCACTGCACGTCCTGCCCCCACAACGTGCCGATCAAGTCCACAGCGGACTGCTCGTCACCGATCGTCGGACCGTCCGCGGCGCACATCAGCACCGTCGCGCCATGGCGCGTCTGCACAACATCAGGCATGGCACCGAAACCTAGTAGCGCCCCACACCCGATGTCGCCCGAATACCTCGTGCACCCCTTGCTAGGGTGATCGGCGTCGCGACCGGCCAGAGGAGGTGAGTCCCATCAACGCGGTCACCCCGAATGGGCGCTCCCTCCACCCCACGGCCTGACGCCTTCACGCGCGCGTCGCCACGGGAGCGCTCCACCAGCGTCCCGAAAGGCGAACGACCATGCACATCACCTCCTCCGCGTCCGTTGACGGCGTCACCGCCCACGACTTCGTCCACGACGGCGTCCCCGGCGTCCTGTGGACCCCGCCCGGCACCGCCACCGGCCTGCTCCTGAGCGCCCACGGCGGCGGCCAGCACAAACGAGCCCCCGGCATCACCGCCCGCGCCCACGCGTGCGCGACGGCCGGACTCGCCACCGTCACCCTCGACGCACCCGGCCACGGCGACCGGCCCCGCACCCCCGACGACGACCACTACGCCACCGAGATCCGCGCCCGCATCACCACCGGCGCCGACGCCGGACCACTCGTCGCCGAGTACAACGCCCTGCAGTCCGCTCGCGCGATCCCGGAATGGCGCTCCGTGCTCGACGCACTGCTCGGCCGGCCCGAGTTCGCGCACCTGCCCGGCGCCGGGTTCTGGGGCGTGTCCATGGGCAGTGCCCTCGGCATCCCGCTCACCGCCGCCGAACCCCGCGTGCACAGCGCCGTGTTCGGGCTCATCGGCGCCACCGACAACCTCGCGGCCGCCGCCGCGTCGATCACCGTGCCGGTGCGGTTCCTGCTGCAGTGGGACGACCAGCTCATCGCCCGCCCCGCAGGACTCGCCCTGTTCGACGCCCTCGCCACACCACGCAAAACCCTGCACGCCAACCCCGGCGGCCACGGCGACGTGCCCCGCCACGAACTCGACGAAGCCGTGCGGTTCCTCGCCGACCAGGCACGCGAAGCCGCCACACCCGCGCTGCGGTAAGAGCGGCCGCACTGGGGTGACCGGTTCCGCGTGACGAGGTCCGGCGGTACGCGGAACACGGTGCCGGATGGCGCGGTCCGGCGGAATGCGGCGCACAGTGCCAGGTGCAGAAGCCCGGCGAAACGCGGTGCACGGTGCCGGGTATGGCACCTGGGTTCGGAACGGCGTCCAGCGCCGGGCGCCGTTGCGAAGCCAGGCCAGATAGGTCCAAGCCAGGGCATCAGGCGTGCGGGTGGCCGAACGCGGCACCCGGCGGTAAATCGCGGGCGTGCGGTCGCGGGGCCTGGGTAGCGTCGTGATCATGCTCGACCTCGCGGCACTGCCCAAGGCCCACCTGCACGTCCACCTCGAGAGCACTGTCCGCCCGGACACCCTCGCCGACCTCGCCGCGCACCACGGCGTCGACGTGCCGGCCGTCCAGGTCGGCGCCTTCGCGGACTTCGCGCGGTTCGCCGCCCACAACGGGGCCGTGCGGGACTGCCTGCGGCGAGCCGAGGACTTCCACCGGATCGCGTACGAGTTCTGCGCCGAGGAAGCAGCGCAGGGGACCCGGTACGCCGAGGTGACGTTCACCGCCGCGGCGCACGGTGAACGGCTCGGTGATCCGGACATGCCGCTCGAAGCGGTGTTGTCCGGGCTCGCCGCAGGACAGGCCGCCCACGGCATCGAATGCCGTGTGATCGTGGACCACCCCAGGAAGCGATCTGTCGCGCGATTTCAGGACTCGTTGCGGCTCGCGCTGGCACACCCGCACGTCGTGGCGATCGGCACGGCCGGAGCGGAAGACCACCCGCTCACCCCGTTCGCCGACGTGTTCCGCGCCGCGCGGGACGCCGGGATCGGGCTCGTGCACCACGCCGGCGAGTCGTGCGGCGCCGCCAGCGTCGCCGAGGCCGTCACCGTCGGGCTGGCCGACCGCATCGGGCACGGCTTCCGGGCACTGGAAGACCCCGAGGTCGTCGCCCTGCTGCGGGACCGCGCGATCCCGCTCGAGTCATGCCCGTCGTCCAACGTCGCGCTGGGACTGGTCGAATCGGTCTCCTCTCACCCGCTGCCACACCTGCTCGCCGCCGGGCTGACCGTCACGCTCAGCACCGACATCCCGGCCTCCACCGGCACCACGCTCACCGACGAGTACCGCCTGCTGCGCGAGCACCTCGGCCTCGACGACGACACCCTCGCGCGCATCGCCACCAACGCCGTCGACGCCTCGTTCGCCCCGCAGGCCACGAAAACCCTGCTGCGTCAGGACATCGCCACCTGGCGGGCCGGCTCGAAGCACACCAGCCCGTGCCGGGACGCCAGCAACGCCACCAGCTCCAGCACCTGCCGCTGACCCGGCCACACCACGTGCACGATCACCGCGTCCACCCCCACCGTCAGCGCGTCGTCCCACGACACCGCGGACGACGGATCCGGCGAGGTCTGGCGTAACTCGCGCACGAACGCCGCCACCGCCGGCTCGAACGCGCCCAGCGGCGACGATCGCAACTCCGCGTACCGCGCCGCCGCCTCCGCGAACGACTCCGGCCCGGGAGCCCGCCACACCACCACATCCACCGGCACGTCCATCACGCCACCTTTCCGAACAACGAACCCAGTCGCGGCACCCGAGCGGCGATCTCCGCCGGATCCGCGAAATCCCAAGGACGACCCGCGGGCGCCGGATCCGACAGCAGGCCCGGCGGCAACGCGCCCTCACCCACCACCTCGGCCGCCACGTAGGCGAGGCCTTCCCACTCCGGCCACTGCGCACTGCTCCACGCGTGCGTGCCGCCGCACGCCGCCAACGCCCGAACCTCCGGCACGTCCGCCAAAGCGTCCGCATCGGCGGCCACCGACTCGAACACCTCCCGGCCCAGACCGACCAGCCACGACTGGAAGTAGAAGAACGAGTCCGCGCCGCAGTACCCGCCGTGGATCACTGCGGCCGCGTGCCACAGCGCCCACGTGTCGACCCGGCGCCGCACCTCGTCGAGCCGCACCGCGAACTCCACCACCTCACCGGGAGGCAGCCCGGCCAGAGCGGCGGCCAGCCACTCCTGCCGAACGTCCTGATCGGAGCCCTGCGCGGCGGAGCCCTCGACCAGGACCCAGAACGCGTTCAGGTCCATGCCGAAGACGCTAGCGAGGGGGTCTGACAATTTTGGACGGTCCCACGTCACCGCAGGTCAGGGGCTCGGAACGGGGGAGCGGCAGGGCCTGGAGCGAGAAGAGGGGGATAGCCGGGGGGCTGCGGGAGCCGCAGACGGGCGGGTGAGGGGAGACAGCACAGACGAGGGCGGGGAACGCGCGAAGAGAGGCGGCCGGGGTCGGGGTGGAGGTGGGGAGTGAGGAAAAAGGGAGAGGGGCAGGAGGTGGAGGGCGTGGAAGCGAGAGCACGAGGCGGACGGAACGGGCGTGCGAACGGGACGAGGAGGGGTGAGGTGGCGAGTGGGATCCGCGCATGAGGGGAGTGGCTCGGGGAAGCGGTGGCGGCGGAAGCGAGAGGACGGGAGCGGGTAGAGGGTGGCGGCGGAAGCGAGAGGGCAAGGCGCGCGTGTGGAAGGGGGAAGTGGCGAGACGGCAGGGGGAAGGAGGTGGGCCGGCTGTGCGGAGAAGGCAGCGGGAGCGCCAGAAACAGCGGCCTGCAGGCCCCGGAGGGGGTCAGGCCGCTTCCTCCAGTCCTCTCGACAGCTCCCACAGCCGCGGCAACCGCACCGCCGCCTCCACCGGCGAGTCCAGGTCCCACACCTCGCCGGCGAACGGGCCCGCGTCCGCCACCGGCACGTGGCCCAGGATCGCCAGCGCGTTGTCCAGCGAACGGCCCGTCACCACGAAGAACGCCTCCCGCGCGACACCGGCGAGACCGTCCCACGTCGGCCACGCGGCGTCCGGCCACGACTCCGCGCCGACCGCGAGCAGAGTGCGCACGGCGGGCACGTCGGCCAGCGCGTCCGGACACGACGCCACCGACGCCAGCACGGTCCGGCCCAGACCGATCAGCCACGACTGGACCGCGAAGAAACGGTCGGCGGAACACAATCCATCGCACAGAACATAAGCCGCGTGCCAGTGCGAGAACGTGTTCAATCGGCCACGCGTGGCGCTTAACAGGGTCTCGAAGCCACAAATGTCACCAGCGGGCAGCGAGGACAGCCGCGACACCAGCCAGGCGGCGCGTTCGCGCTGATCAGAGGTGGCATAGGCGGATTCGTCCAGCAGAGCCCAGAACAAGTCGAGATCCATGCGAACGACATTATCGGGAGGGTCCGACAATTCCGGGGGGCCACCGGACGGAGCAACCCGAGAAACACGCACACGGACAAACACAAGCCAGCCACAAAAAAGCCCGCCACCCCGTCACGGCGCGCGAGCCAGGGTCGCGCGAGCACAGGCCGAGACGCGGCACACGGTTATTGAGGCGAACGAAGTGGCGGAGGCTGACTATCCTTGAGCCCAAATGGACACCCCGCGCGCTGAACTGCACAAACGCCTGCCCGAGCTCATGCCGCGTGATCAACGCCGGCTCGCCAGGCGCCTCGACGGCGCACGCCGGGTCAAGGACCCGCTCGCGCGCAAGAAGATCACCGAGGAGATCGCCGCCCAGATCGACGAGGCCGCGCTCAAGGTCGCGCTGCGCCGGGAGTCCGTTCCCAAGATCAGCTATCCCGCCGAGCTGCCGGTCAGCCAGCGCAAGGACGACATCAAAGAGCTGATCGCGAACAACCAGGTCGTGATCGTCGCCGGCGAGACCGGGTCGGGCAAGACCACGCAGCTGCCCAAGATCTGCATGGAGCTCGGGCGCGGCATCACCGGGCAGATCGGGCACACCCAGCCGCGCCGGATCGCCGCCCGCACGGTCGCCGAGCGCGTCGCCGAGGAGCTGGGCACCAAGCTCGGTGACACGATCGGGTACAAGGTGCGGTTCACCGACCAGTCCGGTGACGACACGCTGGTCAAGCTGATGACCGACGGCATCCTGCTCGCCGAGATCCAGACCGACCGCGACCTCAGCCGCTACGACACGATCATCATCGACGAGGCGCACGAACGCAGCCTCAACGTCGACTTCCTGCTCGGCTACCTCAAGCAGCTGCTGCCGCGCCGCCCCGACCTCAAGGTCGTCATCACCTCCGCGACGATCGACCCGCAGCGCTTCAGCCAGCACTTCGCCGACGCCCCGGTCATCGAGGTCTCCGGCCGCACCTACCCCGTCGAGACCCGCTACCGGCCGCTCGAGGAGGACGACGACCAGACCCAGGGCATCATCAACGCCGTCCACGAGCTGCAGGCCGAAGGTCCCGGCGACGTGCTGGTGTTCCTGTCCGGCGAACGCGAGATCCGCGACACCGCCGACGCCCTCAAGGCCGAGGACCTCCGCAACACCGAGATCCTCCCGCTCTACGCACGACTGTCCGTGGGCGAGCAGCACCGCGTCTTCCAAAGGCACAGCGGCAGGCGGATCGTGCTCGCCACCAACGTCGCCGAGACCAGCCTCACCGTGCCGGGCATCAAGTACGTCGTCGACCCCGGCAACGCGCGCATCTCCCGCTACAGCCACCGCCTCAAGGTCCAGCGCCTGCCCATCGAGCCGATCTCCCAGGCGTCCGCGAACCAGCGCAAGGGCCGCTGCGGCCGCGTCAGCGAGGGCATCTGCATCCGCCTGTACTCCGAGGAGGACTTCGAGGCGCGCCCGGAGTTCACCGACGCGGAGATCCTGCGCACCAACCTCGCCAGCGTCATCCTGCAGATGACCAACATCGGCCTCGGCGACGTCGCGAAGTTCCCCTTCATCGACCCGCCGGACTCGCGCAACATCAACGACGGCATCGGCCTGCTCCAAGAGCTCGGCGCCATCAACGCCGCCGAGAAGAAGCTCACCCCCACCGGCCGCAAGCTCGCCGCGCTGCCGGTCGACCCGCGCCTGGGCCGCATGGTGCTGGAAGCCGACACGACCGGCTGCCTGCAAGAGGTCATGATCATCGCCGCGGCGCTGTCCATCCAGGACCCCCGCGAACGGCCCGCGGACCAGCAGGAGGCCGCGACCCAGCAGCACGCGAGGTTCGTGGACAAGGAATCCGACTTCGTCACGTTCCTCAACCTCTGGCAGTACCTCAAGGAACAGCAGAAGGAGCTGTCCGGCAACCAGTTCCGCAAGCGCTGCAAGGCCGAGTTCCTCAACTACCTGCGCGTGCGCGAATGGCAGGACATCTACCTGCAGCTGCGGCAGGTCGCCAAACAGATCGGCATGCACGTCAACGACCAGCCCGGCGACCCCCGCAACATCCACATCGCCCTGCTGTCCGGCCTGCTCAGCCACATCGGCGTCAAGGACGTCCTCAAGAAGCAGGCACCGAACGAGAAACGCCGTCCCCTGACGGAGTTCCTGGGCGCCCGCAACGCCAAGTTCGCGATCTTCCCCGGCTCCGCGCTCGCGAAGAAACCACCGCAGTGGGTGATGGCCGCCGAACTCGTCGAGACCAGCCGCCTGTGGGGCCGCATCGTCGCCAAGATCGAACCCGAATGGGCCGAACGCCTCGGCGAACACGTCGTCAAACGCCAGTACAGCGAACCGCACTGGGAGACCAAACGCGGCAGCGTCGTCGCACTGGAGAAGGTCACCCTCTACGGCGTGCCGATCGTCGCCGGACGCAAGGTCAACTACGGGCGCATCGACCCCGAGCTCTCACGTGAGCTGTTCATCCGCCACGCGCTCGTGCAGGGCGAGTGGACCACCCACCACCGGTTCTTCCACACCAACCGCGCGCTGCTCGACGAGGTCGGCGAACTCGAGAACCGCGCGCGCCGGCGCGACATCGTCGTCGACGAAGAGACGCTGTTCGACTTCTACGACAAACGCGTCGCCGCCGAGGTCGTGTCCGCACGGCACTTCGACTCGTGGTGGAAGAAGCAGAAGGACAAGAACCAGCTCACCTTCACCAAGGACATGCTGGTCAACGACCGCGCCGACATCACCCCCGACGCCTACCCCGACCAGTGGCGCCAGGGTGAACTCACGCTGCCGCTGAGCTACCACTTCGAACCCGGCACCAAGAACGACGGCGTCACCGTCCAGCTCCCGCTGCCCGCGCTCACCACCCTGGACGACGACGCGTTCTCCTGGCAGATCCCCGGCCTGCGCCACGACCTCGTCGTCGCGCTCATCCGCAGCCTGCCCAAGCAGATCCGCCGCAACTTCGTGCCCGTCCCCGACGTCGCCACCGCCGTGCTCGCCCGCATCACACCCGGCGAGACCTCCCTGCTCGGCGGGGTCGAACGCGAGCTCAAAGCGCTCACCGGCGTCACCGTGCACCGCGAGGACTGGCAGTTCGACGCCGTCCCCGACCACCTCAAGCTCACCTTCCAGGTCGTCGACGAGCAGAACCGCACCCTCGCCGAGGGCAAGGACATCGCCGCGCTCAAGGAGAAACTGCGCGACGAGGTCCGCGAGTCGTTGTCGCAGGCCGCCGGGCACCTCGAACGCACCGGGCTGACGACCTGGGACTTCGACGCCCTGCCGCGCACCATCGAGCAACGGCAGTCCGGTATCACCGTCACCGCCTACCCGGCGCTGCTCGACCGCGGCGAGACCGTCGCGATCAAGGTCCTCGACACCCCCGGACGGCAGACCTACGCCCACCGCCGCGGCGTGCGCAGGCTCCTGCTGCTCGGCGTCAACTCACCCGTCAAACACCTGCAACGCCACCTCGACAACTCCGCCAAGCTCGCGCTCACCCGCAACCCGCACGGCGGCGTCGCGGCGCTCCTGTCCGACTGCATCATGGCGGCCGTCGACCGGCTCATGGGCGACCCGGCCTGGGACGCCAAGGCCTACGCCGCGCAGCTCAAGAAGGTGCAGGCGGCGCTCAACGACACCACCTGGGTCGTCGTGCAGGAGGTCCGCAAGGTCCTGGAAGCCCACCACGAGGCCGAGCTGAAGCTCTCCGGCCTCAAAGGCGCCCCCGACTCCGCGAACGACATCCGCGCACACCTCGACTCGCTGGTGTACAAGGGATTCGTCACCCACACCGGCTACGACCGGCTGCCCGACCTCGTCCGGTACCTCAAGGGCGTGTCCCGGCGCATCGAGAAGCTGCCCGAGAACCCGCGCCGCGACCTCGACTGGACCGACAAGGTCCACCAGGTCCACGCCGAGTACCGCGACCTGCGCACGCAGACCCCGGCCGACGAACCCGCGCCCGAGCTCGACGAGATCCGCTGGATGATCGAGGAACTGCGGCTGTCCTACTTCGCCCAGACCATCAAGACCCGCTACACCGTCAGCGACAAGCGCATCTTCAAAGCGCTCGACGCCGTGCCGTTGTAGCCCGATACCGTGGAACATGCACTTTCCTGGGGATTCCACGTGGCAGGTGTCCAGCGGCAGCGCCGACACCTTCGTGCTCTACGTCCGTGACGCGCTCGGCGTCAGCACCCCCACCGCCGACTCCATCCCACCCCTGACCCCGGACGTCGAACGCCTGCACGACGTGTACGTGCCGGAGACGTTCGGGTCGGGGTGGGACCGGTGGTGGACCGAGTCGCTCATCACCGGCGGCGGAGGCAGACCGCCCGTCGGCGTGCCAGAACACCTGCGCGAGGCCTACCGGCGGTGGCGGCCCGACCACACCTCACCCGAGCAGACCCGGTCGCGCGACAACGCCCGCGCCGACATGTCCGACCTGCTTCGCGAGATCGTCGAACAGCTCACCACCGAACTCGGCCACGCGCCGGTGTTCTCCCTCAAGCTCGTCGAGATCCCCGTGCGGGGCCAGTTCTGGCGGCGCGTCAACACCACGACAGCGCTGGTGTCCGACGAGCTCCGAGCGTCGCGCAACCTCATCGCACCCCTGGAATCAGTGCTGCGAGAGCTTGCCCGCTGACGCGTTTTATGGCTTCGGACCAGGTGAAATACGGTCGGGAACATGGACTGGAGCCTGCACACCGCCGAAGCCCTCCTCACCGCCCTGCGCGCCGGAGACGTCACCTCGCAGCAGCTGACCGACGAGGCGATCGCCCGCATCGAACGCGACGACCACACCATCAACGCGATCTGCGTGCCCGACTTCGACCGCGCACGGGCCGCCGCACGCCACGCCGACCAGGCCCGCGCCCGCGGCGAGGACCGCCCGCTGCTCGGCGTCCCGGTGACGGTCAAGGAGTCCTACGACATCGCCGGACTGCCCACGACCTGGGGCATGCCCGAGCACCACGACCACCGGCCCGCCGAGGACGCGGTCCAGGTGGCCCGGCTCAAGAACGCCGGCGCCGTCATCCTCGGCAAGACCACCGTCCCCCTGGGACTGCAGGACATCCAGACCTTCAACGACCTGCACGGCACCACCCGCAACCCCTGGGACACCGACCGCACCCCGGGCGGCTCGTCCGGTGGGTCGGCGGCGGCGCTGGCGACCGGGTTCGGCGCGCTGTCCATCGGCTCCGACCTCGGCGGATCACTGCGCACCCCAGCACACTTCTGTGGCGTCCACGCCCACAAACCCACCCTCGGCCTCGCCGCCACCCGAGGCATGGGCGCGCCCCCGAACCCGCCCTCACCCGCCGAGCACGACCTCGCCGTCGTCGGCCCCATGGCCCGCGGCGCCCGCGACCTCGCACTCCTGCTCGACGTCATGGCAGGCCCCGACCCCCTCACGCACGGCAAGGCCTACACGCTGACGTTGCCGCCCGCCCGCCACGCACGACTCGCCGACTTCCGCGTCCTGGTCCTCGACGACCACCCGCTCGTCCCGACCTCCGCCGCCGTCCGCGCGGCCGTGCACCGAATCGCCGACGCCCTCACGAACGGCGGCGCCCGCGTCGACCGGCACAGCCCGCTGCTGCCCGACCTGGCCGACGCCGCGACCACCTACCTGGGACTGCTGTTCTCCGGCTCGGTCGCGAGGTTCCGCATCGACGAGCAACAGCTGCGCGAGCTGGAACTCAGCCACCACGACTGGCTCGCCCTCACCGCCCGCCGCGAGGTCCACCGGCACGGGTGGCGGCGGTTCTTCGACCAGTACGACGTCGTGGTCTGCCCGATCACGCCCACCCCGGCGTTCCCGCACGACCAGCACCCCGACGTGATGGCACGCCTCATCGACATCGACGGCGACCGGCGCCCGTACTTCGACCAGCTCGCCTGGGCGGGCCTCGCCACCATGCCCGGACTGCCCGCCACCGCCATTCCCGCAGGGCAGAACCAGGACCTGCCGGTCGGCGTGCAGCTCATCGGCCCGATGTTCGAGGACCGCACCCCGCTCAAGCTCGCCGCACTGCTCGAACCCGAGATCGGCGGCTTCCGGGCGCCTCAGCCGCGTTCGGCCAGCAACGCCTCACCCGTGCGGTAGAGCTCCACCAGCAACGGCCGCAGCGACAGCCCGGCGGACGTCAGCGCGTACGTCGTCCGCACGGGAAAGCCGGGGGAGCGGGTGCACGACACCAGCCCCTGCGCCACCAGCGACTCCAGCCGTTCGGTCAGCACCTTCGCGCTCAACGACGGCAACCCCGCCCTCAACTCGGAGAACGACCGCGGCCCGTGCATCAGGTCCCGCAGCACGAGCGTCGCCCAGCGGCCGCTGATCGCCGCCAGCGCGACCTCCACCGGGCAGTCCGCACTCGGGCGGTCCCACGTCACCGTTTGGTGACCCACGGAAGCGAACGCAACGCTGTCGGCATGCACCCCTCCAGTGTCGCCCACGACTTCGCCGCCGCCTTCAACGCGGGCGATCCCGCCGCCGTCGACGCCGTCTACGAACCCGGCGGCCTGTTCGTCCCCGCACCCGGCCTCACCGTCACCGGGGACGCCCGCCGCGACGCCAACCAGCGGTTCCTCGCCACGGGCCAGCCCATCCGGATCACCCCGCGGCACGTCTACGAACACGACGGCATCGCGTTGCTGATCGTCGACTGGACCATCGGCGACATCGAAGGCACCGCCACCGACGTCGCCCGCAGAGGCGCGGACGGCCGGTGGCGGTACGTGATCGACAACCCCTTCGGGATCAGCCAGGCGGCTCCAGAGCCCCGGTCATGATCGCCACCGCGTCCGACATCGACACCTGAGCCGGGTCGACGACGGCGATCCGGCGGCCCAGGCGCTGGATGTGGATGCGGTCGGCCACCTCGAACACGTGCGGCATGTTGTGGCTGATCAGGATCACCGGTAGCCCCCGCTCGCGGACCTGCAGGATCAGGTCCAGCACCGCGCGCGACTCCCGCACACCCAGCGCCGCCGTCGGTTCGTCCATGATCACCACACGGCTGCCGAACGCCGCCGCGCGCGCCACCGCCACGGCCTGGCGCTGACCACCCGACAACGTCTCCACGGCCTGGCCGGGGTGCTGGATCGTCATGATGCCCAGCGCGTCGAGCTGCCGGCGCGCCTCCTCCCGCATGCCCGCGCGGTCGAGCATCCGGAACACCGACCCCAGCACCCCCTTGCGGCGCCGTTCGCGGCCCAGGAACAGGTTCGCGGCGATGTCGAGCGAAGGCGCGACCGCCAGCGACTGGTGCACCGTCTCGATCCCCGCCCGCCGCGCGTCCAGCGGGGTGGAGAACGACACGGGGGAGCCGTCGAGGAACATCTCGCCCTCGTCCGGCACCACCGCCCCCGACAACGCCTTGATCAGCGACGACTTGCCCGCGCCGTTGTCGCCGATCACCGCCAGGATCTCGCCGGGCAGCAGCTCCAGGTCCGAACCTGCCAGCGCCGTCACCCGCCCGTACCGCTTGACCAGGCCCGACGCCCGCAGCACCGCCGTCATGACCTGACCTTCCTGATCCACTGGTCCAGCGACACCGCCACGATGATCAGCACACCGACCGCCATCGTCTGCCACAGCACGTCCACGCCCGCCAGCGCGAGGCCGTTGCGGAACACGCCGACGATCAACGCGCCGATCAGCGACCCCACCACCGCGCCACGGCCACCGAACAGCGACGTCCCGCCGATCACCACGGCCGTGATCGAGTCCAGGTTGTCGGTCTGCCCCGCCTGCGGGCTCGCCGACGCGATCCGGCCGATCAACGTCCACGCCGCCAGCGCGTAGATCAACCCCGCCGTCGCGTACACCCCGATCAGCACCCGCGTCGTGCGGATACCGGACAAGCGCGCCGCCTCGCCGTCGTCACCCGTCGCGTACACGTGCCGGCCCCACGCGGTGTTCTTCAACACGAACGCCATGGCCGCCACCAACAACACGAGCATCACCGAGCCGTACGTGACGCGAGCGCCGAACAGCGTGAACGTCTGGCCCGTCCACAACAACAACGACGGCATGTCCGTGCCGCGGATCGTCGCACTGCCCGAGTACCAGAGGTTCAGCGCGAAGAACACGTTCAACGTGCCCAGCGTGACGATGAACGGCGGCAGCTTCAGCCGCGTCACCAGCAGCCCGTTGAGCAGCCCGCACAGCGTGCCCACCGCGAACCCCAGCAGCAGCGCCGGCAACCCCGGCAGACCCGTCTCGGCCGCCACCTTCGCCATCACGATCGACGTCAGCACCATGATCGCCCCGCACGACAGGTCGATGCCCGCCGTCAGGATCACGATCGTCTGCCCCACCGCGAGCGTGCCCACCACCGCCACCTGCTGCAGGATCAGCGAGATGTTGCCCGGCGTCAGGAACCGCTCCGACAGCAGCGCGAACACGACCACCGCCACCAGCAGCACCACCGCCGGGCCGATCGTCGCCTGCGCGTGCAGCAGGTGCTGAAGACGCGTCAGCGGCGAGCGTTCCCGGGACTCCACCACGGCCATGCGATCAGCCCCAGCAGTTCTGCAGGCCCCACGCCGAGTCCTTCGACTCGACGCCGTCCGCCGGCTGGTCGGTCACCAGCGTCACGCCCGTGTCCGTGTTCTGCGGCTTCGACCCGTCCTTCGCGAACTTCGCCACCGCCTCCACGCCGAGCTGCGCCATCTTCAGCGGGTACTGCTGCGACGTCGCGCCGATCACGCCGGCCTTCACGTTGTTCACGCCCGGACAGCCGCCGTCGACCGACACGATCGTGACGTCCTTCTCCTTGCCCGCCGCCTTCAACGCCTCGAACGCGCCCGCCGCCGCGGGCTCGTTGATCGTGTACACGAGGTTGATCGACGGGTCCTTCTGCAGCAGGTTCTCCATCGCCCGCCGCCCACCCGACGGGTCACCGTCGGTCACGTCGTGCCCCACGATCCGGGGATCCGACTCGTCCCCGATGCGGGCCTTGTCCTTCACGTCGACGCCGAAGCCCTCCAGGAACCCCTGGTCGCGCTGCACGTCCACCGACACCTGGTTCGGGTTGAGGTCCAGCAACGCGATCTTCGCCTGCTTGCCCTCTTTCGCGAACTTCGCCTTCGCCCACTGCCCGATCAGCAGCCCCGCCTTGTAGTTGTCCGTCGCGAACGTCGCGTCGGCCGCGTTCGCGGGTTCGAGCTGCGTGTCCAGCGCGATCACCAGCAGACCCGCCGCCCGCGCCTTGTCCACCGACGGCACGATCGCCTTCGAGTCACTCGGCGTGATCAGGATGCCCTTCGCGCCCGACGCGATCAGGTTCTCGATCGCGTCCACCTGCGTCTGGTTGTCGCCGTCCTGCTTGCCCGCGAACGACTGCACCGTCACCCCGGAGGACCCCGCCGCCTGCTGCGCGCCCTCCTTCATCTTCACGAAGAACGGGTTCGTGTCCGTCTTCGTCACCAGCCCCACCAGCGTCGAGCCGCCGCCGGACGAGCCACCACCTCCGCACGCGGTGAGCACGAGCAACGCCGCTGCGCTGAAAACCCCGACCGTTCTGCGCATGACAACTCCTACGTCAACGTTGACGTATCCGGCCCTCCGCTGTATCACCGTGAGTAACGGAAGAGCGGCTACGCGTGATATCGATCGGGTATACCGTTTGCGTCATCGTTGACGCAAGAGGCCAAGGACGTGTGCGTGGAACCTGGAGCAGGAAGACGCGAACCCACCATGCGCGACGTCGCCGCGCTGGCGAAGGTCAGCACCAAGACCGTCTCCCGCGTCATCAACGGCCTGCCCGGCGCCGGCGCCGAGGTCACCGACCGCGTCCGCGCCGCCGCCCGCACCCTGGGCTACCGGCCGAACCTCACCGCCAGCGCGCTGCGCCGCTCCGACCGCCGCAGCGCCACCATCGGCGTGCTGTTCGAAGACCTCTCCAACCCCTTCGACGCCGCCCTGCTGCGCGCCGTCGAGGACCACGCCCGCCGCCACGGCGTCCTCGTCCTCGCGGGCAGCAACGAGGACGACCACGGCCTGCAACGCGAACTGCTGCTGTCGCTGTCCGCGCGCCGTGTCGACGGCGTCGTCGTCATGGCCGCCGGCGGACACCAGGACGCCCTGCAGCACGAACGCCAGCGCGGCACCCCGATGGTGCTCGTCGACCGGCCCCCCACCTTCGGCGGCACCGACTGCGTCACCACCACCAACCGCGACAGCGCGCGCGACGCCGTGCTGTCGCTGACCGCGCTCGGGCACCGCGACATCGCGTTCCTCGGCGACCGCCGCACCCTGTGGACCAGCCAGGAGCGCTACACCGGCTACCTCGAAGGCCTCGCCCACGCCGGCGTCGCACTGCGCACCGAACTCGTCCGCGGCGACCTGCACGGAGCCGGCCTCGCCTCGGACGCCACCGCCGCGCTGCTCGACCTCGACCGGCCGCCCACGGCGTTGTTCACCGCCCAGAACCTCGTCACCGTCGGCGCGTTGCGCGTCCTGCGCGCACGAGACCTGCACCGCCGTGTCGCCGTCATCGGATTCGACGACTTCCCGCTCGCCGACCTGCTCGACCCCGCGATCACCGTCGTGCGCCAGGACGTCCCCGGCATCGGCCGCAAAGCCGCCGAACTCGTCCTGGCCCGCGTCGACGGCGACACCTCACCACCCGTGCACGCCGTCGTCCCCGCTGCCTTGATCCGCCGAGGCTCCGGCGAGATCACCCCTACCGGCTGACCGACACCACCGCGTCGATCACCTGCGGCCCCGACACCAGCACCTCGTCGTTGTGGTCCGCCCCGTCGATCTCCACCAGCCGTGCCTTCGCCGCGCTCGCCACCTCACGGCTCTGCGCGGGCGGCACCACCGAGTCCTTCGTCCCGAGCAGCACGACCGCCGGAACGTCCACACCGGACACCCGTTCCAGCACGGGGTACTTGTCCTGCAACAACATCTTGACCGGCAGCCACGGGTAATGGTGCGACCCGGCCGCCGCCAGCGACGTGAACGGCGACCGCAGCACCAACGCCTTCGGCGCCCGGAACGTCGCGAGCTCCACCGCCACCGCCGCCCCCAGCGACTCCCCGAAGTACACGACCGGCCCGTCGATCAGGTCCAGCGCAGCCCGTGCGTCGTAGGTCAGCCCCTCCTCCGACGGCAGTCCGGGATTGCCGCCGTAACCGCGGTAGTCGAACAACAACACGGACAACCCACGCGCCGTCAGCCCCTGTGCGAGCGACAAGCGCCCTTCGCGGTTGCCGCCGTTGCCGGGGAACACGATCACCGTGGCCGGGGCGTCGGGCAGCTCGAAGTGCCAGCCGTCGAGCATGAGGCCGTCCGCCGTCACCAGCCGGACGTCACGGCCACCGGGCAGTACCTCGTCCGCGGACGGCACCGGGCCGGGGGAGGGGAAGTACACGAGCTTGCGCTGAAAGCTGAAGACCACGGCGAAGATGGTGACAAGCACCGCCGCGGCGATCAACACCGCCCTCCGCAACACCCCCACCTCCCGCCCGGACAGGCCCGGCACCGGGGCTGTGGATGATCAGCTGAGCGTGCGCGAGAACAGGGCCAGCAGCTCCGCCCAGTGCCGCTCCGCCGCCTCCTCGTTGTAAGCGGAGGTGTCCGACTGGGTGTAGCCGTGGTGCGCGCCCTCGTAGACCTCGCAGCGGTGCGTCACGCCCGCCTCGGTCAGCGCCTTCTCCAGGCGGTCGATCTGCTCCACCGGCATCGCCGCGTCCTGGTCGGCGTGCGCGAAGTACAGCTCGGCCGTGACGTTGCCGGCGAGCAGGTGCGGGCTGTCGGGGGCCTCGGAGGCCAGGTTGGCGGCGTGGAAGCCCGCCGCGGCCGCCACCCGGTCCGGGTAGGTGCCGGCGGTGCGCAGGGCGATGCCGGCGCCCATGCAGTAGCCCGTGACGCCGACAGGGCCGTCGGCGGTCAGCGGCGAGTCGGCCAGGTGGCGCAGGTAGGCCGAGGCGTCGCTCATCAGGCCGGAAGGCGTGAGCGACTGCATGATCGGCATGATCTTCTCGAACAGGGCCGGGCGGGAGTCCGCGTCGATGAAGTCCGGCAGGTCGAACAGCGGTGTGCGGCCCGCTCGGTAGAAGACGTTGGGCACCAGGACCACGTAGCCGGAGGCGGCCAGGCGGTCGGCCATCGCGGTCAGGTGCGGGCGCAGGCCGAAGGCGTCCATGTAGAACAGGACCGCCGGGAACGGGCCGTCGCCTTCCGGCCGGGCCAGGTAGGCGTCGGCGACGCCGTCCGCGGTGGTCACGTCCACGGTCTTGCCGGGCATGAAAGTCCTTCCGGAGGAAGTCAGTCGGCCGGTGCGAAGGGCACCAGGACGACGGTGATGTTGTCGTGGCCGCCCGCGTCCAGGGCGACCTTCACGAACTCCTCTGGGCCGCACGGCAGCAGCGGCTGGAGGTCTTCTGGCTGCGGGCGGTAGTTGTGCAGGCCGTCCGAGCACAGCAGGAACACGCCCGCCGAGGTCGGGCGGATGGTCGCCACCTGCGGCACGACCTGGCCCGCGTCGGCGCCGATCCAGCGCGACAGCACGTGCGCGCGGCGGTCGGTGCGGGCCTGCTCCTCGGTGAGCACGCCCTCGGCGACCAGCTGCGCGGCCCAGGTGTCGTCGGTCGTGAGCTGCTCGGAGCCCTCGTCCGCGAGCCAGTACGCGCGCGAGTCGCCCACCCAGCCGATCGTCACCGCGGTCTCGGTGACCAGCGCCGAGACGAACGTGCACGACGGCGCGACACCCCGCCCACCCGCTTCGAGAGGCTCGTTCTCGACCAGCTTCTCCACCGCGTAGCACGACGCGGAGACGGCGTCGATCATCGCCTGCTCCGGGTCCGCGGTGTCGATCAGGGCGTTCAGCAGCACGTCGACCGCGGCGTCGGCGGCGGCCTGGGAGGCCTGCTCCGCGCGTTCGGAGGACGCCACGCCGTCGCAGACCACGGCCGCGACACCCTTGCCCGCCACGTGCCCGAACGCCATCGAGTCCTCGTTGCGCGCGCGGCGCTTGCCCCGGTCCGAGACTCCGGACACGGCGCCCAGCGCGTACTCGACGCGGTCGCGGGCCGACGGCTGGTGCCGGCCGCACTGGGTGCAGTAGTCCTCGTCATCGATGTCCGGCGACCCGCACAGGATGCACGAGGCCTGCGCGGGACCGGTCGGTCCGCCCAGCGGCGTGCGGCGCACCAGCAGGTTGCGTCCGCACGCCTCGCAGAACCGGTCCTCCGCCGCCACCGGCTCGGAGCACTCCGGGCACTTCAGGGTGTCCATCAAACCAACGTCCTAGGCCTTACCGCGTTCGCGCGGTCCACCAATGCGATCCGTTCCTCCGGCGTGGCCGCGAACCGGGCGAGCGTGCGGTAGCGACGCTCCAGACCCAGCCGAAGCTCGTGTTCGGAGAGTGCACAGTCCAGCACCTTGCCCTCGGCGGCCTGATTGCGGGTCACGTAGTCGTACGCCGCCTCCAGCACCTCCGCCGACAACTGCGTGTGCGAGGCGACGTCGATGTCCAAGGCGTGCAAGCGTTCCCCGGCCGCCACGAGGTCCTCCGCCGCGCAGTCGCCGAGCTGCGCGCGCACCGCCGCCACCTGGGCCGGCAAGTGTTGTGAAGACGTGTCCGGAACCGACAACAGCACCTCGACCGCTCGCGCACGGTCACCACACGCGAGCAGCACCCGCGCCAACCCGAACGCGGCGGACACGAACGAGTGATCTGTGCGCCACACCAGCTCGTACCACGCGGCCGCCGGCTTCAGGTCTCCGAGAGCCTCGAAGCACACGCCCAGAGCCAGCTTCGGCGCCGCCTCACCCGGCACCGCCGAGCACACCGCGTCGAAGAACCCCAGCGCGTCGCCCGCACGCCCGTCCACCAGCGCCGCGAGCCCCCGGTACCAGTCGGGCCGCCAGTCCTCGGCGGGGTCGAGCTCCGGCTCGTCGAACATCGACGGCGCCGTCAACGCCTCCAGCTCCCGCAACGCCGCCTCGGTGTCGCCGGACTCGATCAGCACCCGCACGATCCGCAGCCGCACCTCCACCGTCAGCTCCGGCGCCTTGCGCAGCCCCGCCGGATCCGACGTCGTCGCCGTCGCGAGCCACGAGGCCGCCGCGTCCGAGGTGCTCACCGACGGCGCCGGCAGCGCCAGCGCCACCTCCGCGAGGTCCAGCGAGCCCTCCACGCCGAAGCGGCGGCGTTCCGGCGTGAACTGCCGTGACAGCCCCGGCCGCGCCACCCCGTCCTCCAGCGCCAGCACCTCGCGCAGCACGCCCGTCAGCTGTTCGGCCATGTCCTCGGCGGAGGAGAACCGCAGCTCCGGGTTCGGGTTCGTGGCGCGCAGCAGCAGCCGGTGGAACGACTCGAACCGGCCCAGCAACGGCTCCTCGGCCACCGTCGGCAGCCGGTCCTTGCAGCGGCCCCGGAAGTCGAACGGGAAGCTCATCACCGCCAGGGCCCGCCCGACCGTGTAGATGTCGGAGAACACCGACGGCCCGATCGTGCCGATCTCCGGCGCCTGGTAGCCGATCGTGCCGTAGATGGGGGAGTGGTGGTCGTCGATGCGCCGCACCGCGCCCAGGTCGATCAGCTTGAGCTGCTCCTCGGTGTGGATCATGTTGTCCGGCTTGAAGTCGCAGTACAGCAACCCCACCCCGTGCAGGTAGCCCAGCGCGGGCAGGATCTCCAGCACGTACGCGATCGCCTGCGCCAGGGGCAACGCCTCGTCGCCCCTGCCCTCCTTGCGCCGGCGCGTGATCATGTCCTTGATCGACTCGCCGCCCACGTACTCCATCACGATGTACTCGACGAGCTTGTTCAGCTCACGGCTCTCGTGCCGGATGAAGTTGTGGATCTTCACGATGTTCGGGTGCTCGACCTCGGCGAGGAACCGCCGCTCGGCCAGCGCCGCCGCCATCGCGTCCGCGTCACCCGAGTCGAGCAGGCCTTTCAGCACCACCCAGCGGTCGCTCACCGCGTGGTCCAGCGCCAGGTACAGCCACCCCAGGCCACCGTGCGCCAGGCACCCCAGCACCTCGTACTGGTCGTGCAGCACCTCGCCGGGCGCCAGCTTCGGCGTGAACGAGTACGCGTGCCCGCACTGCGGGCAGAACCCCTCCACCCGGCCCGGCTTGGTCTCGCTGCGGCGGCCGACCTTCTTGCCGCACTTCGAGCAGAACCGCTTCGCCTCCGGCACCTCGGGGTGCTCCAGCACGGCGGTCTTCGGGTCGCGGTAGGGCACCCGCGGCACCTCGACCAGGCCCGCGCCCAGCCGGCCGCGGCTCATCGACCGGCCGCTGCCGCGCCGCGCCCGCCCGGACGCCGACCGCGACACCTCCTGCGACGACGACCAGGGCGCGGTCCCCGGCGCCGTCTGCGGGCCCGTCTCCGGTAGCTCATCACTCATTCGCGCACACCCCCTAGTCCCGATAACGCGCGACGGGCGGCGCCGGTGCCGGGCCCAGCGGCGTGAGCCACCGGCCGTAGATCGCCGCCCACGTGCCGTCGGCGCGCATCCGCTCCAGCACCCCGTTGACGAACCGCACCAGGTCGTCCTGCCCCTTCGGCACCCCGACCCCGTACGACTCGTCGGTGAACCGCGCGCCGACCACCTCGGTGTACGGGTCCTGCGCCGCCAGTCCCGCGAGGATCGTGTCGTCGGTGGAGATCGCGTCGGTCTGCCCCTGCTGCAACATCACCAGGCAGTCCGTCCAGTTCGGCACGCTCACCGTCGTCTTCACCCGGTTCACCACGTTGTTCAGCGACGTCGACCCCGATGCCACGCACACCCGCTTGTCCGCGAGTCCCTCCACGCCGGTGACACCGGAGTTGCGGCGCACCAGCACCCGCTGCCCGGCCTGGTAGTAGACCTGTGAGAAGGCCACGTCCTTGAGCCGCTCGCAGGTGATCGTCATCGTGCGCACCACCACGTCCACGTCCCCGCGCTGCAGCATCGGGATGCGCTCCGCCGCCGTGACGACCTTGAACTGCACCTTCTTCTCGTCACCGAACACGGCCTTCGCGATCTGCCGCGCCACGTCGACGTCGAAACCCTCGATCTCGCCGGTGAACGAGTTGCGGAACCCCATCAGGTACGTGTTCTGGTCCACCCCGGCGATCAACCGGCCGCGCTGCGCGATCCTGGCCATGGTCGACCCGTCCGGCATCTGGTTCGCCGGCGGCAACGCCCCAGGCCGCAGGCTCGCCGTCGCGTCGCACGCCGGGGCGGCGCCGGCCGAGCTCGACGGCGCCGCCGACACCGTGCTCGCGTTCGCCGGCTGCGGCGCCGCGGCCGTGCGCGGCACCACCTCGCTCGGCGGCGGTCCCGCCGAACACGCCCCGACCAGCAGCAACACCGCCAGTGTCAGTCGCCTCATCGGTACTCCTTGAGCCGCTGCCACAGTCCCATCGTCGACCCGGCGGCGCTGATCGCCGCCAGCACCAGCACCCCGACGACCGTGCCCGCGAGCGACGCCCGCGCCACCGCCACCTCGTCGCTGAAGTCCTGCCGCGACTCGCCGATCCCGCTCACCAGCGCCTGGTCCAGCGAGTCGAAGTACGGGTTGTTGATCAACGCCACCGCGTCGGCGTACTGGCCGGCGTCGTCGGCCTCGCGGATGCGCTGGTGCACCTGCTGCCACTGCCGGAAGTGCCGCACCGCCTCGTCCACCGCCGCGGTGTTCCCCATCTTCGCCGCCTGGTCGAGCAGCCCCTCCAGCCGTTCCGACACCTCGACGAAGTTCTTCTCGTAGGACTGGCCCGCGCCGCGCGCGACCAGCGTCAGCGTCTCCTCGCCGCGCGCGGTCAGCGTCGCGATCCGCGCCTGGGCCAGCACGTCGACCTTCTTCGACGCCGCCCGCGAGTCCGACACGTCGTGCATCACCAGCACCGACACCGTCGTCACCCACAGCAACGACAACGCCGCCGCCCCGGTCGCGACCAGCAGGCCGACGTTGAGCAGCCGGTTCGTCCGGCGCGTCAGGTACCGCTGGGTGCCCACCAGCGCCACCACGAACCCCAGCGCGACCAGCACCGACACCCACGGGAACGTCGCCTCGTCCTGCGCGCGGGCCACCCGGTCCGTCTCCGCCCGGTACAGCTCCTGCGCCGCGGGCAGCAGCTGCGTGCGCATCAACCCCGACGCCTCGCGCAGGTAGGCCGCGCCCACCGGGAAGCCCTGCCGGTTGTTCGTGCGCGCCGTCTCGATCAGCCCTGTGTACACCGGCAGCTGCGCCGCCAGCGTCGCCGTCAGCTCCGGCGAGGACGCCGTGGCCACCGACAGCGCGGCCTGGGCCTGCGCGATGTCCGCCTCGTAGCGTTCCCGCAGCTCGGAAGGCTCCAGGCCGCCGGAGAGGAACGCGCTCGCCGCCGTCGCGTCCGCGTCCTGCAACGCCCGGTAGACCTCCTGCGCGGCGTGCGCGAGCGGCTCCGATCTCGTCGCCAGGTCCTCCAGCGCCCGTTCCTGCCGGTTCACGCTCCACGTCGTCAGCCAGCCGCTCGCCAGGCTCGCCACCACCAGCACCACGACGATCAGGCTCAGCCGGCCGGGGGTCGACCGCGCCAGACCGGTGACCCGGCGCACCAGCGCCTGCCGGGGACGGGAGTCGATCACCACGAGCGGGCCTCCCAGCGACGAAGTTGATCGGCGTGGCGTAACTGTAGGCACCCAGATGACACCGCGTGGGAATTAACGACGCATCCCGGCAGGCGTCACTCAGGTGTTACAGCGCGCGCGACTCGATCAGCCGATTGACGCCGTCGAGGATCATCTCCAGGCCGAACTCGAACGAGTGCTCGGGGGAGTAGGCGCTCTGGTGCGCCTCGCCGACCGCGCCGCCCACCCGTGCCGCCACCGGATACCGCGCCGGGTCGAACACGGTCATCAGCACCGGCGCCGCGGCGTCCCACCACTGCTGGTCGGTCAGCCCGGTCTCCTTCTCGGTCACCGCGGCCGCCGTCAGCCCGCGCGCCGAGTTCTGCACGTGCCCGAGCACGAGGTTGAGCACCGAGTCCATCTCCACGTCGGACAGGCCGATCCCGTCCAGCCCGCGCAGCTCGAAGTCGTACTTCGCCGCGACCTGCGGGCCCAGCACCGTCCGCGACGGCGCGACCTGCAACAACCACGGGTGCCGCCGGTGCAGCTCCAGGTTCTCCCTGGCCACGTAGGTGAGGTGGGTGCGCCAGCTGTCCTGCTCGTCGCGCCCGGTCGCGGCCTGCACCGTGTCGACCATGACGTCGATCAGCTCGCCCTTGCCCGGCACGTAGGTGTAGAGCGACATCGTCCCCACGCCCAGCGCCTCGGCCACGCGCCGCATCGACAACGCCTTCAGGCCGTCCGCGTCCGCGAGGTCGATGCCCGCCCGCACGATGCGGTCCACGCTCAGATCCGGCTTGCCCTTGCGCGACACCCGTTCCTGCGTGCGCCACAGCAACGCCAGCGTCCGCGCCGGGTCTCCGCTGCCCGTGTGTTCGATCACGAGCGCGACACTACCGTACCGTATGCTGTACGGTACAGGGTATGTTCGTCCCCGCCGATCCACCCAGATTCGGTCAGCTCCACGGAAAACCCCTGCTCGAAGCCCTGCCCGGGGTGCTGAAGGGCACCGATTACTGGTCGGTGGCGGCCGCGACGGCGCTCGCTCTCGTGGCGCGCGGGCGGATCGTGCCCGACGTGACGGCGGGCGGGTTCGACACCTGGCGGGTCGGGCCGCTCGACCACGCCGACGAACTGCACCTGCGGCAGCTGGCCGCGCACGGCGACTACGACACCCTGCGCGCGTTCCTCGACGCCGTCGCGGACGTGCTCCCGCGTGGTGGCGGTACCGGACCGTTCGCGGGGCACGAGGCGTGCGACGTGTCCGAGCTCAAGGGGTGGGCCGACGAGCAGATCACCCTGTCGTTGCGCATCGAGATGACCGCTGAGCAGCGGTTCCGGGCGATCGTGCAGGTCCGCGCCGTCACCGACCCCTCCCCGCGCGACGTGCGGGGCTCCGGCCGCGAGCTCGACGCGATCCGGGCGATGGCCCGCGTCGACTGGCCGCCGTTGCAGCGCCTGCTCGACGAGGCCGAGCTCAGCGATACCGAGGTCGGCGAACTGCTCAGGCTCGACATCGAGGTCCACTGGCCGCGCGAGCTCTCCACCGGGCTGTCCGCGCGGGCCGTGATCGGCGAGCCCTCGGGGGCGTTCCAGGCCGGCGACCTGCTCTCGTTCGACTGGCGGCTCGCCCTGGGCGGCGCCGAGCTCACCGAGGCCGAGATGGACCTCGTCGCCGAGGCCTCGCGGCCGGTCGTGAGGCTGCGCGACCAGTGGGTGCTGGTCGACCCGTCGCTGCGGCGCAAGGCCCGGCAGCAGCTCAAGCCCATCAGCGCCGTGCAGGCCGTCACGGCGGCGCTGACCGGCGTCGCCGTGATCGACGGCGAACAGGTCGAGGTCGCCCCGCACAGCCTGGCGTCCGCGATCACCGCCGTGCCGGAGTTCCCGCAGCCACCGGCGTTGCGGGCCCAGCTACGTGACTACCAGCTGCACGGGCTGCGCTGGCTCGCCCACATGACCGGGCTCGGCCTGGGCGCGTGCCTGGCCGACGACATGGGTCTCGGCAAGACCATCACGCTGATCGCGCTGCACCTGCACCGGGCGGACCACCAGCCGATGCTCGTGGTGTGCCCGGCGTCGTTGCTCGGCAACTGGGAACGCGAGATCCGCCGGTTCGCGCCCGACGTGCCGGTCAGCCGCTACCACGGTCCACAACGGACGCTGGCCTCGTCCGGCGTGGTGCTCACGACGTACGGCACGATGCGGCTCGACGTCGAGGCGTTGCGCGCGCACGAGTGGGGGATGGTCGTCGCCGACGAGGCGCAACACGTCAAGAACCCGCACTCCGGCACCGCCAAGGCACTGCGGTCGATTCCTTCCGCCGCCCGCGTCGCGCTGTCCGGCACGCCGGTCGAGAACTCCCTGTCGGAGCTGTGGTCCATTCTGGACTGGACGACCCCTGGCCTGCTCGGCACGCACCGCGCGTTCCGCACCCGCTGGCCAGCGCCCGACGACACGCTGACGAAGGTCGTGCGGCCGTTCCTGCTGCGCCGCCGCAAGTCCGACCCCGGCGTCGCCCCCGAACTGCCCGCCAAGACCGAGACCGACCGGTTCGTCTCGCTGTCGGTCGAGCAGGCCGCGCTGTACGAGGCGCTGACGCGCGAGACGCTCGACCAGATCGCGTCGTCGGACGGCATGGCGCGCCGCGGCCTGGTGCTGAAGCTGCTCACCGGGCTCAAGCAGATCTGCAACCACCCGTCGCACTACCTCGGGCACCCGTCGCTGCAGGGCACCTCCGGCAAGCTCGACCTGCTCGACGAACTGCTCGACACGATCGTCGCCGAGGACGGGTCCGCGCTGATCTTCACCCAGTACGTCGGCATGGCCCGGCTGCTGGAACAGCACATCAAGCAGCCCACCAGGTTCCTGCACGGCGGCACCCCGGTGCCGCAGCGCGAGCGGATGGTCGACGACTTCCAGAACGGCCGCGCGCCCGTGTTCCTGTTGTCGTTGAAGGCCGCCGGCACCGGCCTCAACCTCACCCGCGCCGACCACGTGATCCACTTCGACCGCTGGTGGAACCCCGCCGTCGAGGACCAGGCCACCGACCGCGCCTACCGCATCGGCCAGACCAGGCCCGTCCAGGTGCACAAGCTCGTCGCCGAAGGCACCGTTGAGGAACGCATCGCCGCGCTGCTGCAGGACAAGCGCGACCTCGCCGACGCCGTCCTGCACGGGGGAGAGGCCGCCTTCACCGAGCTCACCGACGCCGAACTCGCCGAACTCGTCGTGCTGAGGAGCACCTGATGACCGCCCGCGGATTCGCCGCGTTCCCCAAGATGAAGCGCCGCGTCGCCACCACCTGGTGGGGCAAGACGTGGGTCAAGGCGCTGGAGGACACCGCCCTCGACACCACTTTGCTGCGCCTGGGCCGCCGCTACGCCCACGCCGGCGTCGTCGGCCCGATCACCGTGAGCCCCGGCCGCCTGCACGCCCAGGTCCACGACAACGACACCGTCCACAGCACGACGGTGCGGATCCCCGTGCTGTCCGAAGTCCACTGGGGACGGTTCCTCGACCGCGTCGCCGAGAACCCCGCGCACATCGCGGCGTTGCTGGCCAACGACATGCCGCGCGACCTCGTCGTCGCCGCCGAGGAGTCCGGAGTGGACCTCGTCCCCGGCATCGGCGACCTGGAACCCGAGTGCGACTGCGACGGCTGGGAACTCCCGTGCCGCCACGCCGCCGCCCTCGCGTTCCAGGTCGGCTGGCTGCTCGACGCCGACCCGTTCGTCCTGCTGCTGCTCAAGGGAAAACCGGAACAGGAACTCCTCGACGCCCTCCGCCTGCGCGTCGCCGGTCCACTCGCGACCAGAACACCTGTGGTGGTTTCCGTCGAACCCGCAGGTCAACTGCCCACTCGTCCCGCGCTGCCGACCACCACACCTGTGGTGCTCCACGTTGAACCGCCGCCCGGCTTCGACGCCGCGGACCTGGTCGCGTTGATGGAGATCGCCGCGAACCGCGCCCGCTCGCTGCTGCGGTCGGGCACTCTCGAAGAGTGATCACCGAGAAGCAGAAGATGATGACCGGCCGGCTGTACAAGGACTCCGACCCCGAACTCGTCGCCGAACGGGTGGCCGCGCAGCAGCTGGTCGACGAGTTCAACGCGACGCGCTCGGCCGATGTGATCACCCGCCTGTTCGGCTCGATCGGCGAGGGCTCGTGGGTCATGCCGCGCTTCCAGTGCGACTACGGCTACCAGATCCACCTGGGCTCCAACAGCTTCCTCAACTACGACGCCATCCTGATGGACTGCGCCACCATCACCATCGGCGACGACGTCTCCATCGGACCGCGCGCCCAACTCCTCACCGCCCTGCACCCGATCGAGGACCACGAGGCCCGTCGGCAGCGCTTCGAGTCCGCCGCTCCCATCGTCGTCGGCGACAACGTGTGGCTCGGCGGCGGCGTCATCGTGTGTGCTGGCGTCACGATCGGCGAGAACTCGGTCATCGGAGCCGGTAGCGTCGTCACGCGCGACATCCCGCCGCGCTCACTGGCCGTCGGCAACCCCTGCAAGGTGATCCGTGAGCTATGACAAGCGCGTCGTCGAACCCCTGGTCCTGCTCGGCCTGACCGTCGTCGCCCTGGTCGTGTCCGGGATCGGGCCGTACTCGCGTGGCACCTGGTACCTGGAGGTCGCCCCCGTCGTCATCGGCGGCGCGATCCTGGTCGCGACGCACCGCCGGTTCCCGCTGACACCGCTGCTGTACCGGCTGCTGTTCCTGCACGCACTGGTGCTGATCCTGGGCGGCCACTACACCTACGCCCGCGTGCCGGTCGGCTTCTGGGCGCAGGACCTGTTCGACCTGGCCCGCAACCACTACGACCGGTTCGGCCACTTCGTCCAGGGTTTCGTGCCGGCTGTGCTGGCCCGCGAAGTGCTGCTGCGACGGACTCCGCTGCGGCCGGGTGGTTGGCTGTTCGTGCTGGTCACTTCGGTGTGCCTGGCGTTCAGCGCCTGCTACGAGCTGCTGGAGTGGCTGTCGGCGGTGCTCGGCGGGGAGGCGGCTGGGGACTTCCTCGGGACGCAGGGCGACGTCTGGGACACCCAGTGGGACATGTTCATGGCGCTGCTGGGGGCGGTGGTCGCGCAGCTGGTGCTGGCGCGGGTGCACGACCGCCAGCTGGCCGGTCTAGCCGGCGTGAAGGATGGCCGGGAACACACGGATGCCAGGTGAGCAGGGGACGGTCCGGGGGGTGCGCGGGTGCTGGGTGAGCGTGCGATCGCACACCTGGAAGCCCGTTCCTCGGGCGGCCCGCTGCCCCGCGACCTGCGCGTCACTCTCAACTTCCACCCAGGCCGAGGCGTCCTCGACCGGCTGACCCGTGACGGCGTCTACCGCTCCCAGTTCGAGACCGGCACCAGCAACGGCGGCCTCACCGCGCATCCCGGCGGCGATCGCTGGGAGTGGGAGAGCAGGCTCTTCGGCGGCGCCTACGACCTGGCCGCACCCTCCGCTCGTCCCAAGTACGGCGCCCTCGACCACCACCGGCGCGGCTGCGGGGGAGCGCCCCGCTTCGGATCCGCCCACCTGAGGCTCACCGAGGACGTCCTGGACCGCACCACGTTCTGCTACCCCGACAGCGTCTTCGACCCGGTCGGCTTCGGTACGGCACGGCGCTTCGCGCTCCTGGACCACGCCGCGCCCCGCGACCCGCTCGACGACTACGTCGAAGCCGGCTTCCGGCTGTCCACACCGGACCTCCTGCGCCACCAGGACTACCGCACACCGGAGTCGGTCGAGCTGGGTCTCGCACTGGCCCGCGACGGCATCCTCACGCCGGACCTGCTCGACGCCGTGACAGCGCCGCCGCAGGTGATCAAGCACCTGTGGCACCACCTGGCCAGGTTCGGTTACGCCAGGTAGATCCCGGCCAGCCGGCGCACCGCCGCCGTCACCTGCTCCCGCAGCTCCGCCGGCTCCAGCACCTCCACCTCGCCACCCATCCGCAGCAACATCCCGGCCGCGTGCGACACCGACTCGATCGGGATGGTGACGAGGAACCCGGAGCCGTCCTCCACAACGGACTCCTCGGCCGCCCGCGCCACCACCGGCAGCACGTGCGAGTCGAACACCTCCCAGCCGCGCGCCGACAGCCGGATCACCGCGGTGCCCGTGTACTGCCGCGCCTGGAACTCCTCCAGCGACGCCGCCCAGTGCGCGGCCAGGTCGAAGTCCGCGGGCCGTTCGAAAGCGTCGAGCACCGTCACCGACTGGATCTGCGCCACCCGGTACGTCGAGATCCGCGACGACCCCAGCGCCACCAGGTACCAGCGCCCGGCCTTGAGCACCAGGCCCAGCGGCCGCAGGACGCGCGTCACGTCCTCTGGTGCGCGCCAGCGCCGGTAGCCGACCTCGATCGACCGCTCCCGCCACACCGCGTCCGCCACGACCTCCAGCAACGGCGAGCGCTCCGCGTCGTAGTACCAGGAGGGCGCGTCCAGGTGGAACCGCGTCGCCATCCGCGAGGCCCGGTCGCGCAGCGTCGACGGCAGCGCCGCCATCAGCTTGAGCTGAGCCGCGGCCACCGCGTCGCCCAGCCCGAGATCGGCCGCCGCCCCCGGCAACCCCGCCAGGAACAGCGACTCCGCCTCCTGCTCGGTCAACCCGGTCAGCCGGGTGCGGTAGCCGTCGAGCAGCTGGTACCCGCCGGTGGGGCCCGCGTCGCCGTACAACGGGACGCCGGCGGCGTGCAGGGACTCCACGTCCCGGTAGATCGTGCGGACGGAGACCTCCAGCTCGGAGGCCAGGGCCGAGGCCGTCATCCGGCCCTTCGTCTGCAACAGCAGGAGCAGCGACACCAGTCGACTCGCACGCACGCGGACTACACTGACATAGGTTGTCAGGGTTAGCTCATACGTTCGACGCATGGCTTTCTACGAGAAGCAGCTGGCGGTGAAGGAACCGCTGGTCGTCGCGGGCAGACACGTCAAGCGCTACGAGGTGGTCACTCCCGGGCTGGAGATCACCGACGACGTCCGCGAGGCTGCCTACGGGTTCCTGCCGCGCCTCTACCCCGACTTCGAGGACCCGACGCCGCCCGCCACCGTGACGGTGCTGCACCGCAGCGCGGCGGGCATGTACCTCAACGCGTACAACTGGGTCTGGGACAACGTGCTGCACTGCCGCACGGCCGTGTCGGGCGACCAGCCGTTCCTCGGCAGCACCGATCCCGACCTCACGCGCTTCGGCATCATCCCCAAGGACCTCATCGGCTGCGTCTGGGAGTTGCCGCCGCTGGAGCACGAACGGTCGGCCTGGGTGCGGTACGTGCTCGACCCCGAGGCGCCCGACTTCGACGGCTACCTCGCCGACTCCTTCGCCGCGGGGCTGGTGGGCCGATGAAGGACGAGTGGCAGGGCGCCGCGTCCCGGTAAACCGGTGGACGGCGGCGTTAGGTTCGCAGACATGACCACACCGGAGAACGTCGTGCGCGCCCTGGCCGAACCAGCGAGGCTGCGGGCCTTCGCCGCCGTCGTCCTCGGCGCGGGCACGCTCACCGACGTTGCCTCCGCCTCCGGGCTCAAGCCCAAGGACGCCGGCACGGCGCTGAACAAGCTGAGGGAGGCCGGGCTCGTCGTCGGGGACCCGGCCCGCCCCGCCGACCTCAAGCCGCTCGCCGCGACGCTCACCGAGTCCATGCCCGCCGACGGGCTCGCGCCGTTCATCCAGAACGACCGGCTCGTCTCACTGCCGGTCGCCCACGAACGGCGCCGCAAGATCCTCGAACACGTCGCCGCGCACGCCTTCACCGCGCGCACGTACTACGAGGAGACGGAGATCAACGAACGGCTCAGGACCTGGTGCGACGGGGGAGAGGTCGACCACGTCACCATCCGCCGCTACCTCGTCGACCTCGGCCTGCTCGAACGCGGCGGCGGCATGTACCAGGCTCAACCCCTGCCGATGTAAGGCATCCCGGTCGCCATCACGGTCATGAACTGCACGTTGGCGTTCAACGGCAACCGAGCCTGGTACAGCACCGCGTCGGCGACGTGCTGCACGTCGAAGGTGGGCTCCGGCCGCACCTCGAAGTCGGCCTGCAGCACACCGCCGCCCATCCGCGCGGTCATCTCCGTGGCCGCGTTGCCGATGTCGATCTGCCCGCACGCGATGTTGTGCGCGCGGCCCTCCAGCGACAACGACTTCGTCAGCCCGGTCATCGCGTGCTTGGTGGCGTTGTAGGCGACGGCGTGCGGGCGCGGCACCGACGCGGAGATCGAGCCGTTGTTGATGATCCGGCCGCCGCCGTGCGTCTTCATCACCTTGAACGCCTCGCGCGCGCAGAGGAACGCGCCCGTCAGGTTCACGCCGACGACCTTTTCCCACGCGCTCAACGAGAACTCGTCGAGCGGCGTCGCGCGCACGTTCATGCCCGCGTTGTTGAACAACACGTCGAGCCGCCCGAACCGCGCGACCACGGTGTCGAAAAGGCGCACGACGGAGTCCTCTTGCGACACGTCGGTGGGCACCACGAGAGCGCTCTCGGGAAAGCCCTCTCCGGTCTCGGCCAACGCGTCCTCGCGCCGTCCTGCCAGCGCCACCTGGAATCCCGCCGCCAGCAGGGTCCGCGCCGACGCGCGTCCCACGCCCGAACCGGCTCCCGTCACGACCGCCACCGCCATCGGTGATCTCCCCTCGATCCAGCGATTGCCCGAAGTGTCCCGTGTGGAGTAATTACCAGGTGTGGAGTGTGAAGAGGGAACCTGCCTGCTGTGCGCGGGGTCGGGGACCATGTCGTGGCAGCAACCCGTTCCCGGTCCGGAAGGCCTTGTGCTGCACGAGATGTCGCACCCGTGCCCCCGTGGCTGCTCCGGCTGGTGGAAGCTTCCGAACGGGGAACGAAGAGGCATCGTCGCAGGCAATGTCGCACGCGCCAACGAGATTCCAGCCGGACCGTCCACCCAGGCCTGATCACCGAGCGTGAACGATGGGGGTCACCCATTATTGCCGGGACGGTCCCTGCTTGGCGGCTGCCACCACTCCGCGTAGAAGCGGACACTGTTCTTCTGTGAAGGAGTGCAGCCGTTGCCTTGGTTCTGGGCTCAACGAGGACCGGACCGCCTGCCGGGTCTGCGGAGGCTTGGGTCAGGTTCCCGACCGCTAGCTGGGCCTATTTCTTCGTCATCAAGGTCGGGCCGAGGATCCGGCGGGCCAACCGCCGGGTCAACGACTTGGGCTTGCGCGCTGCCGCCGGTGCGGCGGCCGCGGGCGTGGCAGGTGCCGCTGGTGGGGCTGGTGGTGCGGGCACCGGCTCTACACCGGGAATCGTCGCCTCGTCTGGTTCGTGCGTCGGGAACTTCGCGAACACCTGGGTCTCCGCCTCGACATTGCCGGGCTGCTGCTGCTCGAACGGCACGCGCAGATCTTGCCATCGGCGTCATTCACGCCTCGAATGAGGGGTAACTCCCCGGTAACGAGGTGACCGGGGTCACGCAGCACACTGGGCTTTGGTGGCCCCAGGCGGAGTGTGATGACTGAAACGACCGAGCGCGCGAACGTCGGGCCGCCCGACACGCACCTCTGGGAGCAGATCGCGCGGGGCGACCACGCCGCGTTCACCGAGCTGTTCGAACGGCACGCCGAAGCGGTCTGGAACTACGCCTACCGCCTCACCGCGTCCTGGTCGCAGGCGGAGGACCTGCTCTCCGCCACGTTCCTGACCGCCTGGCGCAAACGCGGCGACGCCCAGCTCGTGCGCGACTCCGCGCTGCCGTGGCTCTACACGGTCACCGCGAACCGCGCCCGCACCGAGTGGCGCGCGAAGCGCAGGGCGTTGCGGCTGGTCACGAAGCTGGTGCCGCAGGACGAGCGCGACCACGCCGACGAGGTCGCCGCGCGCACCGACGCGCAGCGCCGCCTCGTCCACGTCCTGGCCGCCATCGCGAAGCTGCCGGCATCCGAACGCGAGATCGCCCAGCTCTGCCTGCTCGGCGACGTGTCCGTCTCCGACGCCGCCACGCTCCTCGGCATCACCGAGTCGAGCGTCCGCGCCCGCGTCTCCCGCACTCGCGCCCGGCTGCGCGACCTCACCCCCGAGGACAACGCATGATCGACCAGCTGCCCGACCACCGCCCGCTGCCCGCGGACGTCCGCATGCGTGCCCGCCAGCGCCTGTCCGAGGGCATGGACACGCCCGTCCGCAACGGCAGGCCGGTCCTCATCGCGGCCGGCGTCAGCCTCCTCGCCGCCGGCACCGTCTTCGCGAGCCAGGCCCTGCTCGGCACCTCGGCCCAGGTCGCGGGCCCGCCGATGCAGCACAACGGCGAGTTCGTCGGCAAGGACCGCAACGTCGTCAACAACGTCGAGCCCGGCAAGGTCGCCCCCGAGGTGCTGACCCGGTGCGCGGCGACCGCCACGGCCGCGCACCCGCCCGCAGCCGAGTGGGCGCCGATCGCCACCAGCCGCAAGAACGGCACCGTGCTCACCGCGTTCCGGGTGCCCGCAGGCGTGTTCTTCTGCGCCAACACCGCCACCACCACGACGCTGTCGGCCCCGGACGCCGCGACCGTGAGCGACGACCTGCGCCAGGTGAAGATCCTCTTCACCACCCCGACCGGCGCGATGGCGGGCCTGGTCTCCCCGGACGTGAAGATCCTCAGCCTGTCCCGCGTCGGCGACCAGGGCACCAACTACGCGGGCCCCGGCATCCTCGACGGCCTGTTCCTCGCGCCCACCGGGTTCACCAAGGCCGAGAACGGCACGTTGGCGCTGGTCAACGGCCACGACTTCGCCGTGCGGGGCGTGCCGAAGCCGGCCGAGTCCGTCGTCGACCGCCCCCTGCCGCCCGCCGAGCGCACCACGCCCGAACAGCAGAAGTTCGCGAAGTGCCTGCGCGACCGCCCGATCCCGGACGCCGACCAGTTCGCCCACGGCCAGACCGTGAAGGTCAGCGCCACCGACACGATGATGCTCGGCCGCTTCTCCGACCTGCTGCTCTACTGCCGCGAGGCGAGCGAGAACCCGAACGACGGCGTGCTGTACGACCTGGACGACCTCAAGGAGGTCCGGGGCACCACGATCGCGGGCGCGACGGCATTCTACGACTTCAAGCCGTCGACCGTCGACGACAAGGGCGAGTACCACGGCGGCAACAGCACCGACGCCAAGGTGATCGGCCTGGTCCTCGACCCGAAGGTCGCGTCCATCACCTACACGAGCCCCGGGGTGGGCGACGCGCCCGCCACGATCGCGGGAGGCACGTTCCTGCTGGACGCGAGCCTGCTCGACCGCAGCCCCGAGGCGCGGGTCGTGGTGCGGGACGCGGCGGGCAAGGTGCTGGAGACGATCACGCCGCAGAACCCGTCCTGAGGGCGGCGGCCACCCTGGCCGCGCGCTCGGGCGGCAGCGCGAAGTGGTTGGCCGGGTTGCGGTAGGAGTAGGTGCCGTTGTTGACGGCGTGGCCCGGCCCGTCCGTCCACCGCACGGGACCGGTCGCCCCCTGACCCTCCAGCAGGGCGGCGGCCGCGGTCTCGGCCTCGGCCACGGCGGTCAGGGCGCGGAGTGCGCCGGCCAGCCGGCCGACCGCGTCCCCTGGCACGTCCTCGTCGCCGAACGCCGGGAGCAGGAGCAGCAGACGGGCGTGCGGATCGGAGGTGCTGCCACCCGGCAGTGCGTTGTCCGCGGCACCGACCAGCTCCGGCCAGGACAGGCCTGGTCCCATGAAGTGGCCTTCGTCCGCGGCGAGGAGCCCGGCCTCGTCCCAGTCGGGGTGGTGCACGAGGTAGTTGGTGCCGGAGTCGCCCTCGAACGTGCGGTAGACGACGTGCAGCCGGTGACCGCCGGCCAGCGGAACCGTGAACGTCGGCCAGTTCGCTGCCTGGTGCAGCTCCTGGTGGTAGCTGGTGGCGGCCTCGTAGTCGGCGCCGAACAGCAGCTCCTCGACCGGGGAGCCGGGTGGGCTGCGCGCTGTTCGTCACGACGCGGATCTTTCCCTGGACGGATTGGTTAGCATGGCGAAGTGACTGTGCAGGCGCCGGCCGAGGCCGGGTACAAGTGGATCGCGCTGTCCAACACCACGCTGGGCATGCTCATCGCCACGATCAACTCCTCGATCGTGCTGATCGCGTTGCCCGACATCTTCAAGGGCATCGCGATCAACCCGCTCGACCCGGCCAACACCGGCTACCTGCTGTGGATGATCATGGGGTTCCTGGTCGTCACGGCCGTGCTGGTGGTGAGCTTCGGGCGCCTCGGCGACATGTACGGCCGGGCCCGGATGTACAATCTCGGCTTCGCGATCTTCACCGCGAGCTCGGTGATGCTCGCGATCACCTGGTTCGACGGGGACGCCGCCGCGCTGTGGCTGATCGGGTGGCGGGTCGTGCAGGGCGTGGGCGGGGCGTTCCTGATGGCGAACTCCTCGGCGATCCTCGCCGACGCCTTCCCGGTCACGCAGCGCGGCATGGCCCTCGGCATCAACGGCGTCGCGGCGATCGCCGGGTCGTTCCTCGGGCTGGTCATCGGCGGGCTGCTGGCGCCGGTGAACTGGAACCTGATCTTCATCGTGTCTGTGCCGTTCGGCCTGTTCGGCACGGTGTGGGCCTACCTCAAGCTGCGCGACACCGGGGAGCGCCGGCGCGCCGAGATGGACTGGTGGGGCAACATCACCTTCGCCGTCGGGCTGATCGTGCTGCTGGTCGGGATCACCTACGGCATCCAGCCGCACGGCACCTCGCAGACCGGCTGGACCAGCCCGTTCGTGCTCACCTGCCTCATCGGCGGACTGGCCGTTCTGGTGGCGTTCGTCGTCATCGAGCACCGCGTGCCGAACCCGCTGTTCGACCTGCACCTGTTCCGGCTGCCGTCGTTCACCTGGGGCAACATCGCGAACTTCGCCTCGGCGCTCGGGCGTGGCGGGCTGCAGTTCATCCTGATCATCTGGCTGCAGGGCATCTGGCTGCCGCTGCACGGCTACTCCTACGAGGAGACGCCGCTGTGGGCGGGCATCTACATGCTGCCCATGACGGTCGGGTTCCTGCTCGCCGCGCCCACGGCCGGCATCCTGTCCGACCGGCTCGGCAGCCGGGCGCTGGCGTTCGGCGGCAACGTGCTGACCGCCGTCACGTTCGCGCTGCTCATCGCCCTGCCGGTGGACTTCCCCTACTGGGAGTTCGCGGTGATCCTGGTGTTCACCGGGATCGGGATGGGCATGTTCTCCTCGCCCAACCGCGCCGAGGTCATGAACTCGTTGCCCGCCAACGCCCGCGGGTCCGGCAGCGGCATGATGACCACGTTCCAGAACACCGCCATGGTGCTGTCGATCGGGTTCTTCTTCAGCCTGATCATCGTCGGGTTCTCCCAGTCGCTGCCCGGTGCGATGCGCACGGGTCTGGTCGACCACGGCGTGTCCCAGACCGCCGCCGCCCAGGTCGCGGCGCTGCCGGCGGTGGCCGTGCTGTTCGCGGCGTTCCTCGGCTACAACCCGATCCAGCAGCTGCTCGGCGACCAGCTCGCGACGCTGCCGCCGGACCAGGCCGCGTTCCTCACCGGCCGCGGGTTCTTCCCGAGCCTCATCTCCGGACCCTTCGCGCAGGGCCTCGCGATCGCGTTCGGGTTCGCCATCGCGCTGTGCCTGCTGGCCGCGTTCGCGTCGCTCAAGACCGCCGGGAAACCGGTGGACAACCGCGTCACGATTCGAGCGTGAGAACCGAACGCCTGACCCTGCGGCCCATGACCGCGGCCGACGTGGACGCGCTGACCGAGCTGCACGCCGACCCCGAGGTCATGCGCTACCTCGACCCCGCCCCGGTCGGGAACTACCTCGGCGAGAGCTTCCTCGCGGCGCACGAGAACGCGACCGGCCGGTTCGTCGGCTGGTTCGAGTTCAAGGGCGACCGCGAGGTCGAGCTCGGCTACCGGCTGCACCGCGCGTTCTGGGGCTGCGGCTACGCCACCGAGGGCGGCCGGGCATTGATCGCACGTGGCTTCACCAGCGCGGACGTCGAGCGCGTGGTCGCCACGACGATGTTCGTCAACGCCGGTTCGCGGCGCGTGCTGGAGAAGTGCGGGCTGCGGCACGTCCGCACCTTCCACCTCGACTTCCCCGATCCGCTGCCCGGCGCGGAATACGGAGAGGTCGAGTACGCGCTTACGAGAGAGGAGTGGTCGCAGACTCAGGGGGACGCGCATGTGGCAGACGGAAAAGGTTGACCTGGAAGCCTACTTCGCGCGAACGGGCGCATCGGCGTCGAGTTCGCTCGCGGAGTTGCACGAGAAGCACGTGCTCGCCATTCCGTTCGAGAACGTCGACGTGATGCTCGGCAAGATCCCGTCACTCGACCTCGACGACATCCAGGACAAGATGCTGCGCAAGCCGCGCGGCGGTTACTGCTACGAACACCAGCTGCTGTTCACCGCGGTCCTGGAACGCCTCGGCCACACCGTCAGCCGGCAGATGGGCCGCGTGTTCACCGGCCCGCGCACGCACTTCCTGTCCATCGTGGACGACCACCTCGTCGACGTCGGCTTCGGCGCGGGCGTGCTGCGTCCCATGCCGTTGCGCGACGGCGCGGAGGTCGACCAGGCCGGATGGCCGCACCGCCTGCGGCACGAGGACGGCCGGTGGGTGCTGGAGAAGCTCGAAGAGGACGGCTGGACGCTCCAGCACGCGTTCGAGACCGGCGTCGAGCAACGGCCCGTCGACTACGAAGCGGCCAACTACTACGTCGCCACGCACCCGCGTTCGCCGTTCAGCCACCAGCTCGTCGCCATGCGCCTCGAACCCGGTCTGAGCCGCCGGCTGATCGGCGGCAGGTTCGTCGTCGAGCACGCGGGGGAGAAACCTGAGAATTCTCAGGTTGACGACCTCGGAAAAACGCTGGAATCGCTCGACATCGTCCTTACCGAAGGGGAGCTGAGTCACATCGGCTCAACTCCGGGAACAAAAGCGGACGCAAGTTCGTAATACCGGGTGTAAGGGGATCGCATTTCGGAGGTGTTGGAAATGACCACCGCGACTCCGTTCGCCACGGGAGCAAATTCCACGGGCGTCAACGCACTGCCCACCCCGCCCTCGGGCTGGCCCATCGGTTCCTACGCGACCTACGAGGAAGCGCAGCGCGCCGTCGACCACCTGGCGGACAACGACTTCCCGGTCGCGGACGTCACCATCGTCGGCGTCGAGCCGATGATCGTCGAACGCGTCACCGGCCGCCTGACCTGGGGCCGCGTCCTCGGCGCGGGTGCCGCGTCGGGTGCCTGGTTCGGTCTGTTCGTCGGTCTGCTGCTCGGCCTGTTCTCCACCGGCGGCGCGCTCGCGCCGATCGTCGTGGGTCTGGTCGCCGGTACGGCCTTCGGCCTCGCCGGAGCCGCGATGCGCTACGCCGCCACGCGCGGCCGCCGCGACTTCGCCTCCGTCACCCAGCTCGTGGCCGGTCGCTACGACGTGCTGAGCCACCCGCGCAGCGCCGAGCAGGGCAAGGACATGCTCACGAAGCTCGCGTGGCGCGGATGAGCACCCCGCTGACCGTCGACGAGCTGCGCACCGCGCTCGACGAGATCCGGCAGACCAGCGCCAGGCTCGGCGCGCAGGCCACCAACCTGGCCGCCCGTGCCGAGACCGACCTGGGTCGCGACGTCGCCGAGATCGTGAAGGACCTCCGTGCGGCCGCCCGCCAGCTGCGGGTCACGCAGTTGCTGCTGGAACCGGCGAAAGCCGACCTGGCAGCCTGAAAGCCTCGCTCCCACCACAGGAAACGCCGTCCCGCCCGCGCGGGGCGGCGTTTCCGCTTTACTGGCGGAATGCCGATCTTGGGGGATGCGGTGCGCACGCACTGGTGGCGGTTCGTGCCGGTCGGCGCGGCCGCGGCGGTGTGCGTGCCCACGTCGAGTCTGTTCGGGCTGGTGCCGGTCGTGCTGTGGTGCGCGCTGGCCCGCACGCGAAGAACCGGCCTCGTCGTCGGGGGCGCGCTCGTGGCGGTGCTGGCGTGGTTCGTGCTGCCGCGCGCACTGGGGCTCGCCGGGCCGTGGGTGCCGTCGTACATCGAACTGTTCTGGCTGTACCCGGTGGTCGCCGCGCTCGTGTGCCTGCCGGCCGTGCCACGCGAACGCGGCATCGCGTCAGCCGTGCTCGTGCTGACGACGATGGTGGCCACCGGATTGCTGGCGACGGCCGTCGTGCTGCTCGGCCAGCTGGAGTCCAAGCCCGGCGACGAAGGCGTGCTGCCCGGACCCGCCGGTCTGAAGGTCGCCGAGGGGCTCGGCCACTGCGGTTCCGGCAACTGCTCACGCGAGGTGACGCTCACCGGCACGAGCGCGCCCGACGCGACGCGCGAGCACCTCGCCTCCCGCGGGTTCACACCCCGGCCCGCGCTCGACTCGGGTGACGAACGGGTCTGCCGCGCGGACGGGCTCGTCTTCACCCACGAGGTGTGCGCGGAGTCCCGCACGATCACGCCTGCCGAGGTCAGGGTCGTCTGGTACGTCGACTAGCTGTAGTGCCCTGACAGGTTAGGAACGCGGCTGGCGGGTGGCTTGCCTGCGAGGGCGGTGTGACCGCGGTGGTGATTGTAGAGATGCAACCACCTGGGCAAGGCCTCGCGGCGCTTGGTCTCGGTGCTGTAAGGACGCGCGTAGGCCCACTCGTCGAGCAGGGTGCGGTTGAAGCGTTCGACTTTGCCGTTGGTCTGAGGCCGGCGTGGCCGTGTGCGTTTGTGGGTGATCCCGGCTGTGGTCAGAGCGTCGCGCCAGAGCCGGGATCGGTAACAGGACCCGTTGTCGGTGAGCACTCGCGCGACGGTGATCCCGTTGGCGGCAAAGAAGGTCTGAGCGCGTGACCAGAACGCTATGGCGGTTTCCTCGGTCTCGTCGGCGAGGATCTCGGTGTAGGCAAGGCGGCTGTGATCGTCGACGGCGTTGTGCAGGAAGCTGTAGCCGAGGTTGGCGCGGCTGCTGTTCTTGCGTGGCCGGGCCGGATCACGATGGGCGGAGCTGTTGCGCGTTCCGATCGTCCGGCCGTGGACCTTGTGACCACCCCCGTCGGGGATGTTGCCCAGCTTCTTGATGTCGACGTGCACGAGATCGCCAGGAGCTGGATGTTCGTAGCGGCGGACAGGCTCACCGGTGGCCCGGTCCAGGTGCCGCAGCCGGGCCAGCCGGTAGCGGCGCAGGATGCGGTGCACGGTCGATGGGTTCAGGTCGAGCAGGTAGGCGATGCGGGCCGGGCCCCAGCGGCGGTCCAGCCTGACCTTGACGACTCGTCGTTCCTGTCGGGCAGTGGTGCGATTCGGGCTGGTCAGCGGGCGTGACGAACGGTCGGTCATCCCTGGCGTGCCTTCGGTGCGATAGCGGTCGGCCCAGCGTTTCGCGGTGCTCACCGAGACCTGGAAGCGCTCGGCTGCCCGCCGCAGTGGCCACCCGTCGTCGACGACACACCGGGCCAGGCGCAGCCTGCCCAGCTCAGTCAGCGGTGCGTTAGCGTGAGGAATCGAGGGCCTCCTGGGTAGCCGGTGCAGATGTCGCAATCCACACCGAACCCGGAGGCCCTCCCTCATTCCAAGATCATCCGATCACGTGTCGGACCGTTCGCAACGTCTCGGGTCAGTACAACTAGCCCGCCTGCCAGCGCGATGAGCGGCACCTGACAGCCGCCCCGGGCAGCGTGGCCGCCGTGACGATCACCCTGAAGGCCGGCGGCACCGCGATGTTCACCGGCGACTCGATCACCAGCTTCGAACGCCACGGCGGCGACGACCCCGCGGGCTACCCGCTGCAGGCCGTCGGCCGGTGGTGCTTCGAGCACCCGGACCGGCCGCTGACCTGGCTCAACACCGCCCACGCCGGCGACTCGACCGCAGACCTCGAAGCACGCTGGCAGACCGACGTGCTCGCCGCGCGCCCCGACGTCCTCACGGTCCTCGCCGGCATCAACGACGTCGGCAACGGCCGCACCCCCGACGAGTTCGCCGCCACCTACGCACGGCTGCTCGCGCCGCTGGCCGGCACGCCGTTGATCCTCGTCGAGCCGTTCCTGCTGCCGGTCACCACCGTCGTGCAGACCCGGCGCGGCCTGATCGGCGCACCCGAACGCGCGCGGTGGCGCGAGGCCCTCGACCCGATGATCGACGTCGTGCGCGACCTCGCCGGCACGCACGGCGCCACCCTGCTGGCCGCCGACCGCCTGTTCGCCGAGCTGTCCGCGAGCACCGGTCCCGAGCACTGGACCGACGACGGCGTCCATCCGAACGCCGCAGGTCACAGCGCCCTCGCCGAGGCGTGGTACGCCCTTGTCGATTAACCCCGGCTAGTTTCCGTAGGTCGTACGGTATTGTTTCCGTATGGCCTACGGAAATGGGGTGGACGGATGGCCGCCGAACGCAGCGGCGGGGGAGACCCGGCACGCACGCTCGCACTGCTCTGGCGCAACCCTCCGGAACCGAAACCGGTCGGCAGGAAGCCGAAGGTGAGCGTCGACCAGATCGTCACCGCGGCGATCGCGGTGGCCGACCGCGAGGGGCTCGGCGCGATGTCGATGGCCCGCGTCGCACAGGAGCTGAGCGTCGGCACGATGTCGCTCTACACGCACGTGCCCGGCAAGGCAGAGCTCATCGACCTGATGACCGACACCGTGCTGCAGGAACGCGACCTCACGCCCGACGGCACCTGGCGGGAGCGCGTCAAGCACTACGCCGACCGCACGCGGGCCGTCTACCAGGCGCATCCGTGGATGCGGGACGTGTCGATGGTCCGGCCGCCGCTCGGGCCAGGGCTGATGGACGGGCAGGAGTTCCTGCTGGCCGCCCTCGCCGACTCCGGCCTGGAACCGCGCCAGGTCACCGTCGCGCACGTCGCCGTCGAGGGCTTCGTGCACGGCGCGGCGGCGTCCGAAGTGGACGATCAACAGCTCGCGCAGTCCACCGGCGAGTCCGGCGACTCGTGGTGGGGCGCGCGGCAGGTGTTCTGGGACGACTACTTCGACGTCGAGCGCTACCCGGTGATGACGACCCTCTGGAACGCCGGCGCCTACGAGGTCGACGCCTCGCTCGCCGAGCACGTGCACAACTCGTTCGACTACGGGCTCGCCAAGCTGCTCGACGGCATCGAAGGAGGCCTGCGATGACCACGCTCGTCACCGGCGCGACCGGCAACGTCGGCCGGCTGGTGGTCCGGGGGCTGTCCGGCCACGTCCGCGCGATCACCCGCGACCCCGCCAAGGCGTCGTTCCCCGCGCACGTCGAAACGGTGCGCGCCGACCTCGACGACCCGGACAGCCTGCCGTTCGACGGCGTCGAGAAGCTGTACCTCTTCGTGCACCCGCCGACCGCCGCCGAGGTGGTCGAACGGGCGGTGCGCGCGGGCGTGCGGCGGATCGTCACGTTGTCCTCGGGCGCGGTGACCTACGGCTACGACAAGACCCACCACCTGCCCGTCGAGCAGGCCGTCGAGGCGTCCGGCGCGCAGTGGACGCACCTTCGGCCCGGCGAGTTCGCGGCCAACAAGATCGACCTGTGGGGCCCCTCGATCCGTGCGGACGGCACGATCGTGCACCCCAATCCGGACGAGCTCGGCCAGCCCATCCACGAGGCGGACATCGCCGACGTCGCCATCCGGGTCCTCGAGGAGGACGGGCACGCCGGCCGCGCCTACGACCTGTCCGGACCACCGCCGCTCACCCAGCGCGCCATGGCCCGCGACATCGGCGTCGTGCTCGGCCGCGACCTGACGTTCCGCGACGTCACCGTGGACGAGGCGCTGGAGTACTACGTGAGCGTCGGCTGGCCGCGCGAGATCGCTGAGTACGTGCTCGGCGTCGCCGGCTACGAGGGCGGCGACGCCGACGACTTCACCGACTACGAGTTCGTGGTGTCCCCTGCCTACGAGACGCTCACCGGCCGCCCGTACCGCACGTTCGCGCGGTGGGCGCGCGACCACGCCGCCGACTTCCGCGGCTGATCATCGCGTCGAATCAGGCCCCTCCCCGTTCGACGTACCGGTAGGAGCGAGGAGGGCCGGTGCGATTCGTGGTGTTCGTCTGGAGTCCGGACGCGGTGGCGGTGCGGCACGCCGGGGAGTTGGCGCGGGCGGGCGTGCTGCTCGACGTGGGCGACCTCGCGCCCGCCGCGTTCGGGGTGTCGGGGTACTGGCTGATCGACGTCCGCGACCACGAGGAAGCGGTCGAACGCGTCAAACGGATCGCGCTCCCGGCGTGCGTCGTGGAAATACGTCAGGTGGCTGTGGTCTGATGCCTCCATGGGGGCTACCTCGGTGCACCGCACCATCGACGCGGTCTGGCGGATGGAGTCGGCGAAGGTCATCGCCGCGCTCGCCCGGTACACCCGCGACGTCGGCCTGGCCGAGGAGATGGCCCAGGACGCGCTGGTCCAGGCGCTGGAGCAGTGGCCGGTCGAGGGCGTGCCGCGCAACCCCGGCGCCTGGCTCACCACCGCCGCCAAGCGCCGCGCGATCGACCAGATCCGCCGCCGCGAGAACCTCACCCGCAAGGTGGAGGAGATCGGCCGCGACGTGCAGGAGGCCACCCCGGACGCCAGCGAGGGCATCGACGACGAGATCGGCGACGACCTGCTGAGCCTCATCTTCACCGCCTGCCACCCGGTGCTGGGCACCGAGGCGCGGGTGGCGCTGACGCTGAAGATGCTGGGCGGGCTCAAGACCGAGGAGATCGCCCGCGCGTTCCTGGTCAGCGACTCCACCGTCGCCCAGCGCATCGTGCGCGCCAAGAAGACCCTCGCCGACGCCGGCGTCCCGTTCGAGGTCCCGGAGGGCCCCGAGCTCGCCACCCGTCTCGCCAGCGTCCTCGAGGTGCTCTACCTGATCTTCAACGAGGGCTACTCCGCCACCCAGGGCGACGACTGGCTGCGCCCCGAGCTCTGCGCCGAGGCGTTGCGGCTGGGCCGCGTGCTGGCCGAGCTCGCGCCCAAGGAGGCCGAGGTCCACGGCCTGGTCGCGCTGATGGAGATCCAGGCGTCGCGCACCAGGGCCCGCACCGGTCCTGGCGGCGAGCCCGTGCTGCTGCTGGAACAGGACCGCGGCAAGTGGGACTGGCTGCTCATCGGCCGCGGGTTGAAGGCGCTGGAACGCGCCGAATCCCTCAACCAGCCGCCCGGCCCGTACTACGTGCAGGCCGCCCTGGCCGCGTGCCACGGCCGCGCGCGCCGGGCCGAGGACACCGACTGGCAGCGCATCGCCGCCCTCTACCAGGTGCTCGCGGGCATCGCGCCGTCCCCGATCGTCGAGCTCAACCGGGCCGTCGCGCTGTCGATGGCGTTCGGCCCGGCCGCCGGGCTCGCGCTGGTGGACGAGATCGCGGGCGAGAAGGCGTTGCAGGGCTACCACCTGCTGCCCAGCGTGCGCGGCGACTTCCTGGTCAAGCTCGGCCGCACCGACGAGGCACGCGCCGAGTTCGAGAAGGCCGCCTCGCTCACCCGCAACGAACGTGAACGCACGCTGCTGCTGGAACGCGCCGCGAGCTGCTGACGGGACCCGTCCCGACCCCGCCGCCCTACCGTTGCGGCACAGGCCGGGGGTGGGGAGGGACGGAGCGGTGAGCAGGGCCCTGCTCACCGCTCTGCCTCGTTCTAGGTGAGCGCGAGCTTCAGCCCGAGCGCCGCGAACGACGCCGCGAAGAACCGCCGCAGCCACACCACCACCCGCGGCCGCGCCAGCACGCGGTCCCGCATCGACGCCGCGAACACCCCGTACACGGCGAACACCACGAACGTCAGCGCCATGAACACCGCGCTCAGCGTCACCATCGGCCCGAACCCGGTCGCGAACTGCGGCAGGAACGCCACGAAGAAGATCGTCAGCTTCGGGTTGAGCAGGTTGACCAGCACCGCCGACACCACGACCCGCCGTGCGGACGCCGGTGCGGAAGCGGTGTCCACGACCAGTTCGCTGCGGTCGCGCCACGTCGCCCACGCCAGGTAGACCAGGTACGCGACGCCCAGGTACTTCACGATCTCGAACGCCGTCGCGCTCGCGTGCAGCAACGCGGCCAGCCCGGTCACGGTTGCCAGCACGTGCGGCACGATCCCGAGCGTGCAGCCGAACGCGGCGATCACGCTCGCCTTGCGTCCGTGCGCCAGACCGGCCGACAACGTGTACAGCACCCCGGTGCCGGGCGTGGCGACCGCGACCAACGTCGTGATCAGGAATGCGAGGCTCATGCCGGCAACCCTGCCGCGCAACCGGTCCAGTTCACAGGTCCACAAAACGCCCGCGAACTTGGACCACTTCCGATGTCGAGAACACGGCGTGAGTACCGTCCCTGGAGCATGAGCATCAAGAGCATGCACCACGTCGGAATGACCGTCACCGACCTCGCGGCCGCCGTCGCGTTCTTCGAGGAGCTCGGCATGGAGCTCGAGGGCAAGGCGCACATGGAGGGCGAGTTCGTCGACGGCGTCATCGGCCTCGACGGGTCGGTCAGCGAGATCGCGATGCTGAAGACCCCGGACGGCACCTACCGCATCGAGTTCAGCCAGTTCGCCAAGCCCGACGCCATCGACGGCAGCTCGCGGGCCCCGATCAACGCCCTCGGCCTGCGGCACGTCGCGTTCACCGTCGACGACCTCGACGACACCCTCGCCCGCCTCAAGCCGCACGGCGGCGAGGTCGTCCGCAACGTCGAGAACTACCAGGGCATGCTGAAGACCTGTTACGTCCGTGGCCCCGAGGGCATGCTCATCGAGCTGTGCGAGTACCTCACGTGAGAGCGCGCGCGTACGCCGTGGGGGAGACACCGACGGTCTGCGTGAAGTCCCGGACGAGGTGGGCCTGGTCGCTGTAGCCCAGGTCAGCGGCCAGATGAGCCCACTCGACGTCCGACTCGGCCCGCTCCAGCGCCTCGTGGATGCGATACCGCAGGATGACCCACTTCGGGCTGACGCCGACGTAGTCCGCGAACAGCCGTTGCAGCGACCGCACCGACATGCCGCACGCACGGGCGAAGTCCGTGACCCGCTGGATCTCCCGGTCGTCGCGAATCCGTTGCACCAGGTCCATCGCCAGCGTCGCCTGCGGGTCGGGCACCGGTCCCATGCCCAGCAGGAACGCGTCCAGCACCGCGACCCGCGCGTCCTCGTCCTCCACGTCGAGCACGAGTCGTGAGTCGACGTCGAGCCGCACGTGCCGGCCCGTCCACTCCGACACCGGCTCGCCGCGGAACGGCCGGAACCCGCCGGGCCGGAACTGCACCCCGGCGACCCGGATCCGCCCCTCCAGCTTCCGGCTGAACAGGCCCAGTCCCACGCCCGCGACCTCAGGGCGGTCGTGTCCCCGCTCGAAGACGAGGTTCACCGACGGGTGCGGCACGACGTGCGAGGTGTACGGCTCGGACAGCTCACCGTCGATCAGCCAGTAGTGCTCCAGGTACGGCCGCAGCTCCGCGCACGGCATCCGCCGGCGGAACCGCACGCGGGCGAACAGCTCGCGCGCGTCCACGATCCCCCGAGTGTCCCGGCGCGGCTGCACAACCCGAGATCCTAGGTTGGCGCGTTTCTTCAAGAGCGCCGGAACACCGAGAAATACCGTGACGGGCATGAAGCTCAGCGTTCTGCTCGACCGTGCTCGCGACCACGCGTTGCCCGTCATCGCGAACATCACCGACGACGACCTGACCAGGCCCACGCCGTGCGCCGACTACGACGTCAAGGCGCTGCTCGACCACCTGCTGCACGTCGTCGTGGAGTTCCAGAAGCTCGCCGCCAAGCAGGACGCCGACTTCAGCCACACCCCCGCCTACCCGGACTGGCGCGCGCGGTACCCGGCCGAGACGGCGAAGCTCGTCGACGCGTGGGGCGAACCCGGCGCCACGGACGGCATCGCCGGCAACATGGGCATGCCCGCGCAGACCGTCGGCGGCCTGGTGCTGCTCGACCTCACCATCCACGCCTCCGACCTCGCCCAGGCCACCGGCCAGCGGTTCGAGCCGGACGGCGAGGTGTTCACCGAGGTCCACGCCCTGGTCACGCAGATGGGCCCGATGGCCACCGAGATGAACGTCTTCAAGCCCGCTGTCGCCGCACCGGCCGACGCGTCGCCGTTCGAGCAACTATTGGCCGCGACGGGCCGCGACCCCAGGTGGAATGCTTGACCGCATGCTGACGATCGGGTTGCTGGGCGGGATGAGCTGGGAGAGCACCGCGGAGTACTACCGGCTGGCGAACGTGCTCGTACGAGAGCGCCTCGGTGGCCTGCACTCGGCGAAGCTCGTCCTGCACTCCGTCGACTTCGCCGAGATCGAACGCATGCAGGTCGAGGGCCGCTGGGACGACGCGGGCAAGGCGCTCGCCGACGCCGCCGCGAGCGTCGAGGCAGGCGGCGCGGACTTCCTGCTGATCTGCACCAACACCATGCACAAGGTGTACGACCAGGTCCAGGCCGCCGTCGACATCCCGGTGATCCACCTCGGCGACACCACGGCGACGGCGATCAGGGCCGCGGGCATCACCACGGTCGGTCTGCTCGGCACGGGCTTCACCATGGACCAGCCGTTCTACCGCGAACGCCTGGAGTCGCACGGCCTGAAGGTGCTGGTGCCATCGGAAGAGGACCGGGTGACCGTGCACCGGATCATCTACGACGAGCTGTGCGTCGGTGTGGTCCGCGACGAGTCACGGCGCGCCTACCAGGACGTGATCGCGAAGTTCGAGGGCGCGGAGGGCGTCATCCTCGGCTGCACCGAGATCGAGCTGCTGATCTCGCAGGCGGACGTGCCGCTGCCGGTGTTCCCGACGACCCGCCTGCACGTCGAGTCCGCGGTGGATCGGGCAATCCAGACGAAAACTGGGAACAACTGATCCACTCCGCGTTGCAACGCGGGCCACGCAGCGAAGTGTCTTAGTCACTGAGGGCTATTCCTTCTTCAGTGAACTAGGGGAGTTCGCGTTGAAACGATCACACATCGCCCTGGGGCTGACGGCTGTCGTGGTTGCCGCCACGGCAGCCGTTCCCGCCTCGGCGGCGCCGCAGGAACAGCAGGTGCGCGCGGCAGGCGACCTGACCACCACCGTCACGCTGGTGACCGGTGACCAGGTCGTCGTGAACAAGGGCCACGTCGAGGCCAGAGGCGCCAAAGGCAGGGAGAACGTCGGGTTCCGCACCTTCACGGACCCGCGTGGCGACCTGCACGTCATCCCGCTCGACGCCCAGGCGAGGCTCAACGCGGGCGAGCTCGACGAGCGGCTCTTCGACGTCTCGCTGCTCGCCAGATCCGGCTACGACGACGCCTCCAGCAAGACGCTTCCGCTGATCGTGCAGGGGCAGGGGATCAGCGCGGCGAACGCGGAGGCGTTGCCGAGCATCGACGGCCGCGCGATCACCGTGGCCAAGGACGGCTCGTTCTGGTCCGCAGCCAGGACGTCCGGCACCGGCCGGATCTGGCTCGACGGCGAGGTGACCGCGTCCCTGGACCGCAGCGCCGCGCAGATCGGCGCGCCCCAGGCGTGGGAGACGGGCTTCACCGGCAAGGACGTCACCGTCGCGATCCTCGACACCGGCGTCGACGAGACCCACCCGGACCTCGCGGGCGCGGTCGTGGAGTCGAAGAACTTCTCCGACAGCGACACCACCGACGACCGCGTCGGCCACGGCACGCACGTCGCGTCCACGGTCACCGGCGCCGGCAAGTACCAGGGCATCGCACCCGACGCCAAGCTGATCAACGGCAAGGTGCTCGGCGACTACGGCGGCGGCCGCGAGAGCGACATCATCGCCGGCATGGAGTGGGCCGCGGCGAAGGCCAAGGTCGTCAACATGAGCCTCGGCAGCTCGTGGCCCGAGGAGGGCACCGACCCGATGTCGCTCGCCCTCAACCGGCTCACCGAGCAGACCGGCGCGCTGTTCGTCGTCGCCGCGGGCAACTCCGGTGGCCCGATGGGCTCGCCCGCGTCCGCCGACGCGGCCCTCACCGTCGGCGCCGTGGACCGCGACGACAAGCTCGCGCCGTTCTCCTCGCGCGGCCCGCGCTGGGTGAACAACGCCGTGAAGCCCGACATCACCGCGCCGGGCGTCGACATCGTGGCCGCGAAGGCCAAGAACGGCCAGATCGGCACGCCGGTGGGGGACGGCCACGTCGCGCTGTCCGGCACGTCGATGGCCACCCCGCACGTGGCCGGCGCAGCGGCGATCCTCGCCTCGAAGAACCCGGCGTGGAAGGCAGAGGACATCAAGGCCGCGCTGATGAACAGCGCCAGGCCCAACCCGTCGCTCACGATCTACGAGCAGGGCGCCGGACGGCTCGACGTGGCCCGTGCCGTGACCGCCGCGGTCACCACGAACCACGGCAGCTTCTCGCTGGGCACCGCGTTGTGGCCGCACGACGACGACCAGCCCATCACGCAGAAGCTGACCTACCGCAACCCCGGCGCCACCGCCGTGACGCTCGACCTGAGCGTCGCCGAGGCCAAGCCCGCCGGAGGCCTGATCACGGTCTCGCCGGCGAAGCTCACCATCCCCGCGGGCGGCACCGCGGACGCCGTCGTCACCGCCGACACCCGCGCGTCCGTGCCCGACGGCATCTACGGCGCCGTGGTGCTCGCTTCCGACGGCACCCGCGTGCCCGTCGGTGTGGTGAAGGAGGTCGAGAGCTACAACGTCACGCTGAAGTTCGTCGACGGCAACGCACAGCCGACCGCGGACTACAACTACCGGTTCGTCAGCCTCGCCGAACCGATGGCGTACTTCCGCTTCGACCCGTCCGGCACGCTCGTGCAGCGCCTGCCCAAGGGCCAGTACTTCTTCGACTCGTCGGTCTACACCCCCAACGCCGACCCGACGAAGCGCGGCGTCTCCACCATCGCGATCGAACCCGCCTTCAGCGTCACCGGCGACACGACGCTCACCGTCGACGGCCGCGAGGGCAAGAAACCCTCGATCGGCGTCGAGCAGGAGGCCGCGCCCGCCCAGGCCGAGCTGGCGTTCCTCCTCGAGGCGCCGTGGGGCGGCACCGGCGCCACCTGGATCCTGAACAACTTCGACGGCATCGCCGTCCGGCCGTCCGCGACGAGCTACCCGGAGTTCCGCTTCCACGCGCAGAGCGTCATGGCCAAGCCGGACGGCAAGGCTGGTTTCGCGGGCAGCCCGTACCAGTACTACGTCCGCATCGCCGAGAAGACCCGCGTCCCTGCCGACGTCCAGCGCACCGTGAAGGACCGCGACCTGGCCCGCGTCGACTCGGTCGTGCACTCCCGCGTGGCGGGGTCCGGCGGCCAGCGCGACTACGGCGCCTCGGGCCCGCTCCCGTTGCGCCTCAAGGAGCTCTACACGCCGAACGTCCCGTGGACGGGGTCGTTGAACGAGCAGGCGACGCCCGGCGGGCCCGAGCTGATCGGCTACCAGTTCGGCGTGGTGCCGCGCGTGTTCAAGACGGGCAGGACCGTCACCGAGCACTGGAACAGCGCCGTGTACGGCCCCGGTGTGCCGTTCGACGGGGCGAACGTCCGGTTCGCGGGCCGGGTGGGCAACCAGCTGCGCTTCAGCCTGCCGCTCCACAGCGCGCAGAACTCGTCCGGCTCGACCGGCGAACGCAACGGGCGCACGGTCGTGAAGGTCGACGGCGAGGTGGTCTCCGACGTCCCGTACTCGGGCTCGGCGAACGTCCAGAACGCGCCGGCGGCGAAGAAGCGCTACACGGTCGAGACCACCTCGTCCCGCGACGGCCTGTCGTCGCAGGTGGACGCGACCTGGTCGTTCTACTCGGAGAACGTGCCGGACGACGAGTTCAAGCCGATCCCGGTGCTGGCCGTCCGGTTCGCCCCGCAGCTCGACCTGCACAACCGCGCCGGACGCGTCGTCACCGTGCCGATCACGGTGGAGCGCAACGGAACGGGCCCCGTCACGAACATCAAGGACCCGGCGGTGCAGGTGTCCTACGACGAGGGCAAGACGTGGAAGCCGGTGTCGCTGCGCAAGACGCGGGGCGGCTGGCAGGTCACGCTGATCCACCCGCACGACGCCAAGAACGTGTCGTTCAAGGCACGGGCGGCGGACGCGGGCGGTGACGTCCAGCAGACGATCATCCGCGCGTACGACCTGAAGTGAGTGCTGGTGAGGGGGCCGGAACCGGCCCCCTCACCGTCAGGCGGTGATGTGCCGCACGACCGCGGCCAGGCACAGTTCGTGCGGTCGCGCGGTGTCCACGACGAACGCCTCCCCGTGCCACGGGGGAAACCCGGCCAGTCGCCGTTGCACGTCGGCCCAGTCACCGGCGTCGTGCCAGCCGGGGATGCCCCGGTCACGGCCTTCGAGCCGGCCGCGGTGGACCTCCGGATCGGAACACCGGACCTCGACCGCGCGGAACTGCGCCCCGGCCCGCCGCGCCAGGCTGCGCCAGCGATCCCGGACCGCCACCCGCTCGGTGGGGTGGTCGAGGATCACGGACTGCCCGGCGCCGAGCTGCCGCAGGGCGAGCGTGGTCAGCAGCTCTTCCGCCATCTCCATCGCCCCGTCGAAGTGCCTGCCGCCGAACGGGGTCAGCGCGCCGAGCAGCCAGTCGGTGGCGAAGACCGGGATCCCCAGCTCGGCCCCCGCCGCGTCGGCCAGCGTGCTCTTCCCGCTGCCGGGCATCCCGGAGAACACGACCAGCCGGGCGTTCGCGGCGGACGGCAGGTCGTGGCCAGCGAAGTCGTCCGGCAACCTAGGCGTCAGGTCGGCCGGCACCAGCCCGGCCAGCCACGTGGACGTGATCCGATGCGGCCGTGTCACCTCGACGACGCAGGCCACGACGTCGACGGTGCCGTCGTGGCGGCGGATCCGCGCCCGCGCGATGGTCTCGGCGACGTCGAGGCCGACCACGACGACCGGCGCGTACCCGGCCGCGCGACCGCGGGTGACCTCGACGTACCTCTCCGGTGTGACGACGGCGGCGAACTCGGGAGCGAACGCGTCGGCGGCGTCCGCTCCCCAGCCGGGCGTCCCGTCCAGGCCGTCCAGAATCCACTCCAGCCGCGCCAGGGCGGGACCGCTCTCGAGACGTCGCACTCGCGCTACTTCTGGTACGGCGCCAGCGTTTCCGGATCCACGTCCGGCGCCGACATGATCGGGTGCACCTCGATCGGCTGGTTCAGGATCCGCCCGCCCGGCCCGGGGCACGCCGACGCCTTCTGCGCGATCTCCAGCACCCGCTCCCGGCTCGCGACGTCCACGACCCAGTACCCGGCGATCACTTCCTTGGACTCCGCGAACGGTCCGTCCACGACCTGCGGGCCGCTGTCGCTGCCCCGCACCACGAACGCCCGCGCCGGACCGCTCAGCCCTTCGGACTGCAGCAGCTCACCGGACGCGCGCAGCTCGGCGTCCAGGTCGCGCATGTAGGCGATCATGCGGTGCATGTCCTCGTCCGCCCACGCGGCGATGCCCTCCCAGTCCTCCTGGCTGCCGCCGTAGCTGACCAGCATGTACTTCACTTCCACTCCCCACCGGTAGCGCGGGCCTTGATCTCCTGCACGGCCCAGCTGTTGCCGTCCGGGTCGTCGAAGAAGATGAACGACCCTCCGTCCGCCTCGTTCATCCGCACGATCTCGCCGACCTCGACGCCGCGCTCGATCAGCTGCGCGCGGGCCTTCTCCAGGTCCGCGACGACGAGTTGCACGCCCTTCAACGTGCCCGGCTCGCCCTTGACGATGCCCTTGCCCATGACGATCGAGCAGCCGGAGCCGGGCGGGGTGAGCTGCATGACGCGCGTGTCCTCGTTGAACGTCGTGTCGTGGTCCACGGCGAACCCGAGCTGCTCGGAGTAGAACCGCTTGGCGCGGTCGAGGTCCGACACCGGCACGACGATGACTTCCAGGGTCCAGTCCATGGCGTTTTTCCCTTCAGCGACCTTTTGCCAAGCCGTCGAACCAGCTCAGAGGCTTTTCGACAGGGGGTCCCGACCCACATACCCGAGCAGCCGGTCCTGCAGCGGCGCGGCGGCGGGCACCGGCACCTCCGGCCCGTAGACCTCGACGCCGGGGCCGAACGCACCGGGCGTGCGGAACCGGTGCATCAGCTCGGCAGGGACCGCGGTGGCCGTGGCCCACAGCCGTTCGACGTCGGCCGCGGGGATGGTCTCGTCCTGGCCGGTGGCGCGGGCGAGGTCCCAGCCGTGCAGCACGAGGTCGTCGCTCACGACCTGGTCGACGTGCTCCTCCAGCGTCATCGACCCGCCGGGCGTGCTGACCTCCTCCGACGCGCGTGAGACCAGCGCGTCCTCGACCACGCGCCGTGCCTCGCGGAAGTCCGTGAGCGGGTCTTCGGTGCGGGCGATCGCGTGGCCGACCATCACGCCGTGCATGTCGATGACGTGGTCCACCACCTCCAACGCCGTCCACCGCGCGCACGGCGACGGGTTGTCCCACTGATCCGGCAGCACCGCGGCGACCTTCGCCTCGAAGGCGTCCGCCCTGGCCCGGTACCTGCCCGAAACCGACTGCTCACCGATCATGGCCTCACTCCTCGACCGCGCCGCCGATCCGGCGCAGGTGCTCGCGGAACGTGACCCCGCTCGCGAGGTACTCGCCGAACCGCAGCTGGCTGCGCAGGGACTCACCCTGCCGCACCCGGTTCGCCTGCGCTCGTTCGACGTCCCGGATCCCGCGTGCCTTCTCGAGCAACGCCTCGGCGTCGCCCGCCGGCACGAACAGCACCCCGTCGTCGTCGCCGAACACGACGTCGTCGGAGGTGACCGTCCACTGGTCCACCTCGGCCGTCGACAACGCTTCGGGCGCTCGGTCGCGCAACGACAGCGGCCCGGTCGGGTTCGCGCCGAGGCTGAACACCGGCAGCCCGATCGCGCGGATGTCCTGGGTGTCGCGGTGCAGCCCCCAGATCACCACGCCCGCGAGCCCGGCGGCCTGCGCCTCCAGCACGATCAGGTCGCCCACGCAGGCCTCGTCGCGGCGGCCCTCGTTGTCCACGACCAGCACGTCGCCCGGCTGCGAGCGTTCGATCGCCTCCAGGAAGATGTCGACGCTGCCGGCGTGCCGGGCGGGCAGCACCCGGCCGCACGCCTTCCAGCCCGCCACGACGGGGGAGACGACGGCCGTGCGGACCGGCACGCCGGAGCGGATGCAGGCGTCGGCGAGGTGCGCGGTGGTCAGATCCAGTTCGGCAAGATCCATGCGGACATTCTCACGCAGCGACCTTCTCCTCGGCGTGCTCGGTCTTCAACACGTTGGCCGACAACGCCGCGATGACGCAGAAACCGACCGGCAGCAGGAACGCGTAGTTGAGCGGCATGACGTGCGTGAGCCAGCCGATCACCGCGGGTCCGGCGAGGATGCCCAGGTAGCCGAGTCCCGCGACGCGCGAGACGTTGGCCGCCGCCGCGCCCGGTTCGTGGTGTCCCGCGGCGCTGAACAGCTGCGGCACCGTGCCCGACAGGCCGATGCCGGCGATGGCCCAGCCGACGAGGGCGAGCCAGATCCACGGTGACAGCGCGGCGGTCGCGATGCCGACGGCGCCGATCGCGGAACCCCAGCGCAGCACCGGCACCGAGCCGACCTTGGCGGTGACCCGGTCCGCGAGCAGGCGGCCGACGGTCATCGTGGTGGCGAACGCGCCGTACGCGAACGCGGCGAGCTGCGGCGACGCGCCGAGGATGTCCTGCAGGTGCAGCACGCTCCAGTCGTTGGCCGCGCCCTCGCTCAGCATCACCAGCGCCGCGAGCACGGCCATGATCCAGATCTTGCGCGGCACCTTGCGCTTCGCGGTCTGCGCCTCGGCGTGCTGCTCCTCCTTCTCGTTGAGCAGCAAGCGGCCCGTGGCGAGGCTGACGACGATGCCCAGCACACCGGCCGCGGAGAGCGTGACGGCGGGGGAGAGCTCCCAGCCCAACGTCTGTGCGCCGGTCAATGCCGCCGCGACACCGCCGAGCGACCACGTGGCGTGGAACGCCGACATCACCGGACGCTTGTAGTGCCGTTCGACGACCACGGCGTGGGCGTTCATGGTGACGTCCATCAGGCCGTTGCCGACGCCGAAGAGGAGAAGCGCCGCACCGAGCGTCCACTGGTTCACGGCGAAACCGGGCAGTGCGGCCGTGATGCTGCACAACACACCCGACACCGGCACGATGAACTTCACACCCAGCCGGTCGGTGATCCTGCCGCCGATCCGCATGCCGACGAACGCGCCCAGCCCGAGCAACAGCAGCAGCCGGCCGAGCTCGGCGTGCGTGATGCCCGTGCGGTCCTCGACCGTGGGGATGTGCACGAGCCACAAGCCGAGCAGGAACCCGTTGAGCCCGAAGTACGTGAAGGTGGCCACCCGCGCGGCCTTGAGAGCGCTCACACATCGCACGCTAACGAACATGCCGCGCGTTTGAAAGGTTGTGTTTCGAACACCACTGATGTTCAATCGCGGTCGTGTCCCGACTGAAGCAGATCACCGAGGCGGTCCGCGACGCCGGCTCGCTCGGGGTGGCGGACCTGGCGGCGCTCACCGGCGCCTCCGAGATGACCATCCGCCGTGACCTGGAGGTTCTCGCCTCGCAGGGTGTGCTCGAACGCTACCGCGGCGGCGCCCGCAGCCTGCTGCTGCGCGGCGAGGAGCCCCCGTTCGCGCTGCGCTCGGAGGAGAACACGGACGCCAAGCACCGCATCGCCCAGGCCGTCGTCGCGCTCATCGCGGACGGCGAGTCCGTCGTCCTCGACAGCGGGACGACCTGCCTCGAGGTGGCCCGCCTGCTGCACGACCGGCGCGTGACCGTCATGCCGTTGTCGCTGCACTCGGTCACCGCGCTCGCGTCGTCGTCCACCGTCACGTTGCTGGTCCCCGGCGGCCGTCCGAGACCGGGCGAGCTCGCCCTCACCGGACCGCTGACGCTCGCCTCGCTGCAGGCCCTGCGCTTCGACACCGCCGTGATCGGCTGCTGCGGCCTGTCCGCCGAGCACGGCCTGACCGCCTTCGACCTGGAAGACGCCTCCGTGAAACGCACCGCCATCGCCTCGGCCCGGCGCGTGATCGCCGCCGTCGACGCCTCCAAGCTCACCCGCACCGCGCTCGCCCACGTCGCACCGGCGTCCGCGCTGCACGCCGTGGTCACCGACGCGGACGGCGACGACGGCCTGACCGCCGCGGGCGTCACGGTGGTGACGGCATGATCGTGCTGTTCGACATGTTCGGCGTCATCGCGCGCGACCAGTCACCCGAGGTCATGGCGACGATGTCCGCCGAGCAGGACTTCTGGGACGCCTACTGGGCACACCGCCCCGCCTACGACCGTGGCGACGTCACGGCCGATGAGTACTGGGCGCGCGTGGGCCACCCACCGCTCGTGGAGCAGGACGTCGCCAGCTGGAGCCGTGTCGACTACGAGATGGTCGCGCTGCTGCACGAACTGCACAACGCAGGCCAGCGCATCGCGTTGCTGTCCAACATCCCCGAGGACCACGCACGCAACTTCGAACGCACCCACGCGTGGCTGGAGCTGTTCGAGGTGTGCGCGTTCTCGTGCCGCATCGGCCACGCCAAGCCGGACCGCGCCGCGTTCGAGTGGTGCCGCGACCGCCTGCAGGACGACGACATCCTGTTCGTCGACGATCGCGTGGAGAACGTCCAAGCCGCCGAGCTCGTCGGCATGCGCGGGCACCACTTCACCGGCATCGACGGCCTGCGCGCCCTACTCGGCGCCGACAAGGCCTAGCAACGCGAGCCGGTCGGCCGTCGCCGTGCCGGGCACGGGGGAGAACAGCGCGAGCAGCTGGAAGCGGTCCTCGTCGAGCAACGCCGTGCAGTCGAACTCCAGCAACCCGGCCGACGGGTGCAGGATCCGCTTGCGCCGGTTGCGCATCACCTCGACCTCGTGCAGCCGCCACAACGCCGCGAACTCCGGACTCTCCCGCGTCAACCGGTCGACCAGCGCCTGCGCGTCCACCCCGCGTCCCGCCGCCGCCCGCAGGTCCGCGACCAGCGCCTGCGACTCGGCCGCGTGGTCGGCGACCGGGTACCCGGCCCGTGCCGCCGGATCGGTGAACCACCGGTGCACCACCGACTCCCGGCCGACCAGGTCGCCGAACACCGCGCGCGCCAGGTCGTTCTGCACCAGCGTCACGCCGAGATCGGTCATCACCTGCGCCGGCACGTCGTGCAGCCGGTCCAACGCCCCCAGCAACGCCGGCGCCACGTGGTCGTCGGCTCGGCGGCGGTCCGGCGCCGGGTGCCCGGCCAGCCGGAACAGGTGGTCGCGCTCGTCCAGCGACAGCCGCAACGCCCTGGTGATCGCCTTCAACACCCCCGGCGACGGCTGCGGCGCCCGGTCCTGCTCCATCCGCGTGTAGTAGTCCGTGGAGATGTCGGCCAGCCGCGCGACCTCCTCGCGCCGCAACCCCGGCGTCCGGCGCCGCCCGTTCCCGGTCAGTCCGACGTCCTTCGGAGCGAGCGCCTCCCTGCGCACCCGCAGGAAGTCCGCCAGCTGCTTCGTGTCCACGCCACCGAGTCTGCGCCTGCGGGCACGCCCCAGCCAGAGATCGCGAATCCCTGGGTGGACCGACTCTGCCTACCCCTCGCGACCAGCGCGACGCTGGGTTTCATGAAGACCTGGTTCCTCACCGGAGCGTCCCGCGGCCTCGGCGCCGCCTGGGCCCGCGCCATCCTCGCCCGCGGCGACCGGCTCGCCGCCGTCGCCCGCGACACCACCGCCCTCAAGCCGCTCGCCGACGAGCACGGCGAGCGCTTCCTGCCGATCGAGCTCGACGTCAGCGACTCCGCAGCCGTGCACGAGGCGGTGAGGCTCGCCGAGAAGACGTTCGGCGGCATCGACGTACTGGTCAACAACGCGGGCCACATGCTCGTCGGCGCCGTCGAGGAGGTCACCGAACAGCAGGCCCGCACCCAGATGGACGTCAACTACTTCGGCGCGCTCGCGGCGATCAAGGCCGTCCTGCCCGGCATGCGCGCACGCCGTTCGGGCCACGTCCTGAACGTCTCCTCACTCGGCGGCCTGGTCGCCTACCCCGCGCTCGGCGTCTACCACGCCACCAAGTGGGCGCTGGAGGCGTTGAGCGAGTCGCTCGCCGCCGAGGTCGCCGCGCACGGCGTCCACGTCACCCTGATCGAGCCGATCGTGTTCACCACCGGCCTCACCGCGACGTCACCGCAGGTCAGCCCCGACCCGGCCTACGCACACGCCCGCGAGGCCCTGTACGCGGGCGCCACCGGGTTCACCGCCGCCGACCCCGCATCCACACCCGAGGCGTTGTTCACCCTGGTCGACGCACCCGAGCCGCCGATCCGCGCGTTGTTCGGGACCGGCGGCCTGCAGGCCCTGCGCACCGAGTACGCGGGCCGCCTCGCGAGCCTGGAAACGTGGGACCACGTCGCCAGGCTCGCCCAAGGTCACACCAGCGACGACCAGTAGAACCAGAACGCCTGCAGCACTCCGGCCGCGATCACCAGGTACCACAGGATCAGCACGACGCTGTGGAACTGGAACTGCGGCCGGATGTTGCGCAGCGTCGTGTACCAGAAGATCGGGATCGTCACCGCCCACACGACCATGCAGTACGGGCACAGCGCCTTGATCTCGTACAGCGACTGCACGATCAGCCAGTGCACGAACAGCACCCCGAACGTGGCCCCGACCTGCAGCCCGATCCACACCCACGACGGCAGCTCCACGCCGGCGAGCAGCAGCACGCCCAGCGTCGTCACCACCGCGAAGCCCACCACGCCGATCAGCGGGTTCGGGAACCCGAACACCTCGGCCTGCGCGGTCTTCATGATCGAACCGCAGCTCAGCACCGGGTTGACGCTGCACGTCGGCACGTAGAACGGGTCCTTGAGCAGCGCGATCTTCTCGACCGTCAGCACGAAGGACGCGACCAGGCCGACGAAGCCGCCGACCGCGAGCACCCACGCGACGATCCGGTTCACGAAAGCTCCTTCTCGATCGCCTTCTTCAGCGCGTCGTACGACGGCGCTCCGGTGAACTTGGTGCCGTTGATGAAGAACGTGGGCGTGCCGGTCACGCCGGCCTTGCTGCCCTCGTCCCGCGAAGCCAGCACGCGCGTGCGCAACGCCGAGTCGTCCAGCGCCTTCTCGAACGCGGCCTGGTCGAGCCCGAGCTGCTCCGCGAACAGCCTGAACGTCGCCCGCTGCGACGTCTGCTGCCCGCCCCACTGCTGCTGCGCCTCGAACATCACCTTGATCATCTCGTCCCGCTTGCCCTGCGCCCCGGCCGCCTCGACCGCGACGGCGGCGAGCTCGGCGTTGCGGTGCATGGGGATCGGGAAGTGCCGCACGTCGAACGTCACGCGGTCGCCGTACTCGCTCTTGAGCTTCTCCACGCCGGGATAGGCGGCGCGGCACGACGGGCACTCCATGTCGAGGTACTCGACGACGGTCGCCTTCCCGTCCGCCGACTGCGGCGCCGCGGTGGTGTCGGTGCGGCTGAACAGGAAGAACCCGGCGACCACGACCGCCACCACGGCCACGATGACCAACGACAGACGAGCGTTCTTGGACATGACAAAACCTCCACGAGGTACGCGAAAGGGACCGAGGAACCGCGGAACGGGTTCGGTCTAGGCGCGCAGCACGCAGAGCTGGGCCAGCCGCACTTCCAGGCGGCGGGACGGGGGAGAGAGCACCGAGGGCAGCCGCAGCGCGAGCGTCCGGAACGAGCCGGACCTGCGCAGCACCGCGAACCCGATCAGCACGGCGAGCGCCACCACCAGGCACGCCCCCGCGACGAGGATGCCGTCGAGCACCGACGACCCGGCGTCCACGTCGTCGACCACGAACGCGATCGAGCTGGTCGCCGACGTCGGGCACTGCGCGGTCCAGGCGAACTCCGACTCGCACGGAGTGCCCTGCATCATCGCGACCCCGGCCACCAGCGCGAGCACGGCGAAAACCCGCGCGACGTACGCGCGGGTTCGCGAGCTGCGGGTGCCAGGCACGTGATCCAGAGTAGCGACCTGCGGCCTACGCTGGCGCGGGTAGGCACATTGCAACGCGTCGGCGTCATCGGGGTGGGCGAGATCGGCAAGGCCGTCGTCGAGGGCCTGCGGCACGACGGCGACCCGACCCCGGAGATCCACCTCTCACCCCGCGGCGCGTCCGCTGACCTGGCCGAACGCTACGAGGCCGTCCACCTGTGCACCGACAACCAGCAGGTCGTGGACCGCTCCGACCTCGTGCTGATCGCCGTGCGCGGCCCCGACCGGCATTCGCTGGCCGGGTTGCACATCCCCGGCGACAAGATCGTCGTCAACGTCATGGCGGGCATCTCCAACGACGACCTGCGGTCCATCCTGGACACCGTCGCCCCACTGGTCCGCGCCATCCCGTTGCCCGCCGTGCGCGAACGCATGTCCGTCACCGTCGTGCACCCGTCCGACCCGGTCGTGAACGCGATGTTCGACGTCCTCGGGGGAGCGCTGCCGGTCGCCGACGAGGCCGCGTTCGACGTCTTCTCGGCGCTGACCGGCACCCTGACCAGCCACTACGCGTTCCTCGTCACGCTGGCCGAGTGGGCGTCGAGCCACGGCATCGCCCCGGATGACGCCGACCGCTACGTCCGCGGCCTCTTCGAGAACGTGGGCCGCTCGCTCGGCGACGAGACCCGGACGTTGCCAGGACTCGCCGCCGACCACGAAACCCCGAACGGCAGCAACGAACGCATCCGCACCACCTGGTTCGTCCCCGCCTCCGCCGGTCTGCGGGAGTCGCTCGACGCCCTGCTGACCGACCTGCGCCGCCCCTAACGCCAGAACGCGAGCTTGTGCTCGGCCGCGAAATCGACCGGCCCGATCGCGCCCGGCGCCAACGACTGCACGTACTTCCCGTCGAACTTCGGCCAGCCGGGGTCCCCGGTGCGGGCGAAGTCCGTCCACGCCTTGATCATGTGGTCGGACAGCCCGCGGTCCTTCGCGAAGTCCGCGTCGGGGAACAGGAAGTCGATGTCCGCCGAGTGCCTCGCGTCCTGGTCCGCGAACTCGAACGCGTAGACGGGCGCCTTCTTCGCGTAGAGCGTGTTCTGCCGGAACGTCGCCCGCGCCCACACGCGATCGGTCAGCAACGCCGCCCACGCCTGCTTCGGCGACGCGTACGCACCGACCGGGTACTCACGTTCGACCTCCGCCGCACGATCCGGGAACGCCTCCCGCACCAGCCGCGAGTAGTCCTCGGCCGACATGGGCTCCGGGCGGAACAGCTCCACGAAGCTGGTGTGCTCGTCGCGCGTCGACCCGGCCAGGATCGGCACGTCCGCGAACTCACCGGCCTCCAGCGACTCACCCGGCAGCTTCGGCAGCAGCTCACCGCCGTACCCGACCGGCTGGAAGATGTTCATGATCTGCGGGTAGTCCAGCAGCTTCTCCGCCGGCAACCGCCGCAGGCACTCCACATCGGCACACCCGAGTTCCGCGCCGATCATCTTCCCGATCTCCTGGATCTCCGGCACCGCCCGCCACGCGAGCGACGGCAACGCCTCCAGATCCGGGAACCAGGCCCCCTTGGGCACGTCCACGAGCGTGAACGAACTGTGCATGATCGCCTTGTGGAACAGGGGCTGCTGCCCGATCAGGTGCGCGCCCACGGCCGTGGCCCCGAACGACACCCCGAACAACGTCACGTTCCCCGGATCCCCACCGAACGCGGCGATGTTGCGTTGCACCCACTCCAAGGCCGCCCGCTGATCGAGCAACCCGAACTCCCCGGAGTGCTCCAGTCCCGGCAACCCGAACCCGCCGAACACGCCCATCCGGTAGTTGAACGTCACCACGACGACATCCCCTTGCCGCGCAAGGCGTTCGGCGTCGAAGTAGTGCCCGGCCCCGATCGCCCCGTCCCCGTGCACCCACACCAGCACGGGCTTGCGCCCACTGGTGGACGCCGTCGTGACGTTGGCGAACAGGCAGTCTTCTTCGGTCGACTTCGTCTCGGAGTAGCTCGACCCCACCTGCGGACACGGACTACCGGGCTTCGTGGCCTCCCGCACCCCGCTCCAGCTCTCGGCCTTGACCGGCGGCTTCCACCGCTCGGGCTTGGCCGCGTACGGCACCCCCTGGAACCGCAGATGCCCGTCCCGCTGCTCACCCCGGACCTGCCCGGTGTCCAGCTCCACCACGTCCGACGGCATCGCTTCCCCCGTCCCGCACGCGCCGACCAGCATCAACGCGGCTAACAACATCGTCCCCCGACGCATACCTACCCTCCCGTCATCAGCTCGACGGCCGCGATCAACTCCCTCTCGCAGACGTCGAGATCGAGTACCCCGGACCGCAACACCACGCCGTTGCGCATGGCCAGCACGAACACCGCCATCACCTCCGGGTCGAACACGCGGAACTCACCGGTCTCCTGCCCCCTGCGCAAGAAGCCGGCGAGCTCCACGTGATCGGAATCGGCGATGCCCCCGTCCGTCACCGCCGAATGAGCCCGAATCCGCAGGAACGCCACCATGTCGTCCCGGTGCTCCCGCAGAAACGCGATGTTGGCGCTCAAGAACGCCCGCAACTCCTCCCGAGCGGACCCCTGTCCCATCCGAGCCGCCACGAACCCTTGGAACCGCTCCAAGATGTCCGCGAACACCACGTCCACAAGCTCCTGCTTGTTCTTGAAGTGGTACGAGATCAACCCGGTACTGCTCAGCCCGGCCCGAGCGGCGATCGCCTTGAACGACGTCTCCGCGTAGTCCAACTCCGCCACGGTCGCGATCGCCGCCTTCACGATCTGCGCCCGCCGAGCCTGCTCGGTCACCGACTTTGCTCGCACAAGCAAAACTTAGCACGCCTGAGCAAAAAGTGCCGGGGACTTTGGAAACGATCCAAAACGCATGCTTTCAGGTTGACCTGCGGCGAATGGGTGGAGCCAAACGGAATGGCGGCCCTACCGTTCCGGCATGCCATTGCGGAGATCAACGGTGCGCGGCCGTGAGTTCGGGGACGCCATCCGCGCGTTGCTGCGGGCGGCCGGTCTGACCAACCGCGAAGCCGCCGTGTTGCTGGGCTGGCAGGAGGCCAAGGTCTCCGAGCTGATCAACGGCAAGGAAGGCGTCACCGACGTCGAACTGGCCCAGCTGCTGGGGTTGTTGCGGACGCCGCCCGCCGAGTTCGCGCACCTGATGGCGTTGCACCGGGAGACGCACCAGCGTGACTGGCTGCAGCCCGCCAAGTCCGGCGTCACGGATCGGGCCCGCACCCTGCGCGAGCACGAGAAGATCGCGTCCAGTGTGACCGGCTGGTCCATGAACGTCGTGCACGGACTGCTTCAGGTGCCCGACTACACCCGCCACCTCGCCATCGCCAAGCCGGTGCCCGCCGACGAGATCAACCCGCTGGTCGCGAACCGGGGCGCCCGGCAGAAGGCCGTCCTCGACGGCTATCGGGCCGTCACGATCTTCATGCACGAGCAGGCGTTGCGGCTGCCGGTCGGAAGCCCGGAGATCATGGCGGAGCAGTTGCACCACCTGTTGCGCGTGTCGGTGAGGCCGTACCTGACGGTTCGCATGATCCCGACGGAGTTCGGGCCGCACGCGGGGCTCGCCGGTGACTTCGATCTGCTGAACTTCAAGAAGATCCCGCCGATCGTCTACGTGGAGAGCGAGGGCGCTAACGTCTTCCTCGAAGATCAGCCTTCCGTCGCGCTCTACGACACCGTGGTCACATCACTCTCTCGGACGGCGTTGGACGAGTCGCAATCGAGGAAGCTGATCACCGACATCATCGGTGAGGGGTTGCGGTATGACCAGGTGGCGGAAGAGCAGCTACAGCGCGAGTGACGGCAACTGCGTCGAGGTCGGCCGCGGCGTCGGCGTGCGCGACAGCAAGTCCCCGTCCGTGGAACTGCCGCTCAGCGACGGCCAGTGGGCGTCACTGCTTCGCCTGGTCAAGGCGGTCTGACAATTTCTTGTCGCTTGTCATTCGTACCCGTTCGGTGATTTGCCGCCCGTGAGCGGCGTCACAGGTGCATGCTAAGGTCCGACGACCTCAGAGCCGAGGACTGATGATCATGACGAGTGCGACTGCGGGCTCCCGCCACAACTGGGAGTCGGACCTGGAGCGCTACCGGACCAGGGCGGTCCAGGTGCTCGACACGCACCTGCCCGCCACCACCGGTTGCACCGAGTGCGGAGACCCCTGGCCGTGCGCCAGAGCGTGCACCGCGGAGTTGGTCCTGGAGCTCTGACACCTACGAGTTCACCCGGCCGAGGAACGCGCTGATCCCGGCCGTCATGCGTTCGACCTGGTCGTCGAGCGACAACGACTCCTTGAACCGCGAGCCAGGCCCGGCGCTCTTCTTGCCGCGCAGGTAGAGCGAGCACGCCAGGTCGGCGCACACGTAGACGCCGACCGTGTTGCCGAGCTGGCCCGACTTGCCGGCCTTGCGCGCGGACATGAGCGACACGCCGTCGCCGGAATGCGTGGTCAGGCACCACGTGCACATCGTCTTGCGCGCGCGTCCGGCCTGCGCGGCCCGCCGCAGCGCGATGCCGACGAGCGACCCGTCCAGCTCCATGACGAGGTACGAGCGGTCAGGCGCGGCCGGGTCGGTCCAGCCGAGGAAGTCGAGCGAGTCCCACGGGCGTTCGCCCAAATCCTTGGGTACGTGCATGCGCTTCGCCTCGCCCTTGGTGGAATTGACGAAGGACGCGCGGATGTCGTGTTCGGTCAGCGGCTTCATGACCAGGAACGCTAGGCTTACCTAGAGGTCCTAGGCAAATCATTAAGCCCCCTAGGAAGGGTGACGGATGGCACGTGCGGGGCTCTCGGCCGACCGCCTCACGGAGGCAGCGGCGGTCCTGGCGGACGAGGTCGGCTTCGAAAACGTGACGGTCTCGGCCCTCGCGCGCCACTTCGGCGTGAAGGACGCCTCCCTCTACTCGCACATCCGCAACGCCCAGGACCTGCGCGTACGCCTGGCCGTCCTGGCCCTGTCGGAACTGGCCGAGCGCGTGGCGGAGGCGATCGCGGGCCGTTCGGGCAAGGAAGCCCTGGTCGCGTTCGCCGGCGCCTACCGCACCTACGCGCACGAACACCCGGGCCGGTACACCGCGACCCAGATGGCCCTGGACCCGGACACGGTCGCGACCGGTCCGTCCGAACGCCACGCCGACCTGACGCGCGCCGTCCTGCGCGGCTACCGGCTGTGGGAGCCGGACGAGACCGACGCCGTCCGCTTCCTGCACAGCACGCTGCACGGGTACGTGTCGCTGGAACGGGCGGGCGCGTTCCACAGCCATCCGCGCGGCGTAGAGGCGTCGTGGCTGCGCGCGCTCGACGCGCTGGACTCGTTGCTGAGCGCCTGGCCTGCGGGTTAGGCACTCAGCGACGATCGACAGAGTCAGGCCCGCTCCGGAACTAGCCGACCGGTCGCTTGAAGAAGTTGACCAGGTTGCCGTCGGGGTCGCGGACCAGCAACGACCGGTTGCCCCACGGCATCGTCGTGGGCTCCTGGACGACCTCGACGCCCGCCAGGTTCCGGTGCACGCCGTCCACGTCGTCGACGAGGAACTCGATGATGACGCTGCGGTTGGCCTCCGGCTCGGCGCTGCCCTCGGCGAACAGCGCGACAGTGCGGGTGCTGCCGATCGCGAGGGTCGCGGCGGGCAGCTTGACCTCGGCGAAGTCGTCGGTGGCCCACTCGGCGCAGGTGCCGGTGGCGCGTTCGTAGAAGGCGGCGAGGCGGGCGACGTCGGAGGTGATGATGCGGATCGATGCGAAGTTCATGACCCGCACGCTAGGAGCAATACCGGACGGTATCCGCCCGGTATTTCAGGCAGAATTCTCGGTGTGACCCGGCCGATAGCGCGTGTGCTCCTGCTCTTGGAGCTGCTCCAATCCGGCGGCGTCCGGACGGTCGCCGAGCTCGCCTCGCGGCTGGAGGTGGATGAGCGGACCGTTCGCCGGTACGTCGGTCACCTGCTCGACCTGGACGTTCCGGTCGAGTCGGTGCGGGGGCGGCACGGCGGGTATCGGCTGGTTGCCGGGTATCGGATGCCGCCGTTGATGTTGAGCGACGACGAGGCGTTGGCGGTGCTGGTGGCGCTGGCGCCCGTGTCGGGGACGGCGAGCGAGACCGCGGCCGCGAAGATCCGCCGGGTGTTGCCCGCGCGGCTCGGCGGACGGCTCGACGGCCTGCTGGACGCGCTGGCGTTCACCTCGCCAGGCACGGCCAGCGTGCCCGAGGCGGCGGTGTTGCTGGCGCTCGCCGACGCGGTGACGCACCACCGGCCTGTGTCGATCCGCTACCCCTCCGGCGAACGGGCGCTGCACCCGCACGGGCTCGTAGCGCACGCCGGGAAGTGGTACGTGACGGGCATCGATCCCGCGCTGGGCGAGGAGCGGACGTTCCGGCTCGACCGGATCGCCTCCGTGCGGACGTTGCCGGGTTCGTTCGAGCCGCCCGAGGAGTTCGACGCGGCCGAACGGCTGCTGGCCGGGTTCGCCACCGCGCCGCACCGGCACGAGGTGACGTTGCGGATCCAGGGAACCGTCGAGCAGATCCGTGCCCGGCTGCCGGCGAGCGTCGCGGTGGTGGAGCCGCGCGACGACGGGTGGGCGCACGTGGAGCTGCGGGTGGAACGGCTCGACTGGCTGCCGGGTGTGCTCGCGTCGCTCGACCTGCCGTTCGTGATCGAGAGGCCTCAAGAGCTGCGGGATCTCGTGGTGGCGAGTGCGCGGCGGCTGGTGGAGCGGGCGAGCTCCCAGTGATCACAGGCGGGGGCGGGTCAGGAGCCTGGACAGGACGATCGCGCTCTCGGTGCGGTCGATGAGGGGCGCCGAGCGGACCCGCTGGATGGCCTGCTCGAGGTGCGGGATGTCGCGGGCGAGCATGTAGAGCATCGCGTCGGCGGCGCCGGAGACCGTGCACGCCTCGATGACCTCGGGGATGTCGTTCAACGCCTTGGTGAGCTCGGCCGGGGTGGGGTTGCCCTTGCAGTAGACCTCGACGAACGCCTCGGTGCGCCACGCCATGGCCTGCGGGTCGACGACGGCGCTGAAGCCGCGGATGGCGCCGGTCGCGACCAGGCGGTCGAGGCGTCGCTTGGCGGCGGACGGTGACAGGCCCGCCTCCTTGCCGATCTCGGCGTAGGTGGCGCGGGCGTCGCGGAGCACGCAGCGGATGATCGCCTCGTCGATGCTGTCCATGCGCAAAGATCTGCCACACCGGGCTGTTCTTTGCAAAGTTTTCGCTGTTGAACGGCGTCTATGGCGATTGTTGGCGTGGCCGGGCGTACCTAGTGTCCGGCTGGTGACCATCAACGATGTCGAGGCGGCCGCGCTGGCGGCGGTGGACGAGGCGGCGATCGGGCCGCTGCTGCTGGACCTGCTGCGGGTGCCGAGCGTGACGGGCAGTGCGGCGGAGTCCGACCTGCAGCACGTGCTGGCCGGGCACCTGGAACGACTGGACCTGGACGTCGACCTGTGGTTGATGGACCTCGACGCGCTGCGGGCGCACCCGGACTTCCCCGGTGGCGAGGCACCGCGCACCGAGGCGTGGGGGCTGGTCGGCACGCGGGGCGCTGGCGACGGGCCGACGCTGATCCTGCAGGGACACGTGGACGTCGTGCCGCCCGGCGACCTCGCGCAGTGGCGGGGTGATCCGTTCCGGCCCCGCGTCGAGGGCGACGCCGTGCACGGGCGCGGGGCGTGCGACATGAAGGCGGGCGTGGTGGCGATCCTCGTCGCGCTGGCGGCGATCCGCACGGTTCCGTTGCGCGGCAAGGTGTCCGCGCACTTCGTGGTGAGCGAGGAGGACGGCGGGCTCGGCGCGTTCGGGACGTTGCAGCGCGGGCACACCGGCGACGCCTGCGTCATCACCGAGCCGACCAGTGGCGCGCTCATGGTCGCCAACGCCGGCGCGCTCACGTTCCGCGTCGAGGTGCCCGGCCGTGCCACGCACGGCAGCACCCGGTACGCCGGCGTCAGCGCCATCGACGCCTACCTGCCGATCCACGCCGCGCTCGCCCGGCTCGAAACCCGTCGCAACGTCGGCGCGGACCCGCTGCTGTCGGACTACCCCGTGCCGTACCCGTTGTCGGTCGGCACGGTCCAGGCAGGTGACTGGGCGAGCAGCGTGCCCGACCTGCTCGTCGCCGAGGGACGGCTCGGGGTGGCGCTGGGGGAGGACCCGGCCCAGGCCCGCGCCGACCTGGAGGCGTGCGTGGCCGAGGTGTGCGCCGGGGATCCGTGGCTACGTGAGCACCCAGCGGTCGTGACCTGGCCCGGTGGCCAGTTCGCGAGCGGACGACTGCCGGCCGGGCACCCGCTGGCTGGTCTGGTGGGCGATGCGCACGCTGACATGACACGGACTTCACATCCGGCCGAGCGTGGGGCGCCCTATGGCAGCGATCTGCGGCTGTACGCGAGGGAGGGCATTCCGACGCTCCAGTACGGACCCGGGGAGGTGCGGTTCGCCCACGGTCCTCAGGAGCACGTTTTTCTGAGCGAGGTCGTCACCGTCGCCCGTGCCCTGGTCCTCACCGCTTTACGTTGCGTCGGCACTCGCTGACCGCCGTTTCTGGGCGCCGATAATGTTCACTTATCGGCGCCCAGCATTTTCGTGCCCGATTAGGTAGCGTTGCGTTTGGTAGCGTTATTCCACACGTAACTCTGCTACGCTATTCGAGTGGAGACGAGCTGCAACTTCCCCGGCTGTGAGCGCCCCGTTTTTCGAGGTGGCGGGCCTGGCCGGCCTTCGGAGTACTGCGACCTGCCGGAGCACACGCGGTGGCGGGCGTGGAGGGAACGGCAGCGACTGGCTGAGACCCCCGACCAAAACCTGGAGGTCGTCACCGTGACGAATCTCCCCAGGGTCTCCGGTACCTCCAAGATCAGGGCTGAAGAGCTCCTCGACCGGTTCCGGGTGCTGTCCGAGCAGATGACGCAGACGCTCGGGCGGGCCGTCGGTGAGCTGAACGCGATGGCGGACCCGAGCGTCGCGGAGAGCCTGGTCCAGGCGGCGGAGGCCGAGGCGGCTCGGAGGGTGGCGGAGGCGCAGGCCGACGTGGCGTCCGCGGAACGGCGCCGGCACGACGCCGAGCAGGCGCGCAAGGCCGCCGAGGCGGTGACCGAGCAGGCGGTGCGGGCGGCGGAGGAAGCCGACGAGGCCGCGGACCGGGCGTTGACCGAGCGCGACGAGGCGCTGGAGGCGGCGCGAGTTGCGCAGGAACGGGCCGAGGCGGCGGTCGCCGAGGTCAGGGTGCAGGCGGCGACGGTGGTCGAGGAGATCCGGGCCGAGGCGGCGCAGGCCAAGGACGACGCGGTGAAGCACGCGGAGCAGGCTCGGCGGCAGGCGGCCAAGGAGATCGAGCAGGCACGGGTGTCGGCGGCCGAGGAGGTGGAACGCGTGCGGGGCGAGTCCGTCCGGCAGGTCGAAGAGGCGCGGGCCCAAGCGGCGGCGGAGATCGACGCCGCGCGAGCTCGGGCCACTGCGGAGATCGAGCGCATGCAGGACGAGGCTGACCAGGTGCGAGCCCTGGCCGCCGAGGAGGCCACGCGGGCACGCGCCGAGGCTCAGACCATTGCTGACCAGGCCAAAGCCGAGGCGTCTGCGGCGGCGCAGGCCGCTGAGCAGGCGCGGCAGGAGGCGGCGGACACCATCAGCCGAGCCGCCAAGGCCAGGGACCTGGCCGTGGTGCGGGCGGAACGGGCCGAGCAGGCCGCCGACGACGCGAAGGCCGAGTTGGAACGGTCACGGGCCGAGTTCGAGGTGCGGCTCGCGCAGGTTCGGCAGGAGTCGGCGGAGCAGGTGGCGGCGGTGCGGCAGACGTTGGCCGTGGTGGAGGACGCGCGGGCGCAGACGGTGACGCGGGCCGAGCGGGCCGAACGTCAGCTCGACGAGGCCAGTGAGGAGCTTCGAGCTGCGCGGCGGGCGAAGACCTCGTCCTGAGAGGCGCTGCCGTCGTGTGGGCAGCCTCTCGAGCGAACGCAGTGAACCACGAACCTTGCTCACGCCGCGTTACCGCTGCCGCAGCCTTACTCGGGCTGGAGGTGCCGGATCGAGTTCGACGAGTCCGGCATGCTCCAGCACGACGGCCACGTAGTTGGCCGTCTGTCGTTTGACGTAGCGCTTCAGATACCCGTCGAGGGCTGCCTGGTCACCGTGTACGTCGCGATTGGCGCCAATGCGAATCCAATCGCGTTTTCGCAGGAAGTCCATGAGGCCTTCCAGGCACGCCCAAGTGAACGTTGTCCGGTTTTGTTTTGGGCCGAACAACAGGACCAGCTCGGATGCGCCGAGTTCGTGGACAACGAATGTGGCTCGCCCACTCGGCGTTGGCAGGCGTGTGCCGGGCGGGATCTGTGCGCGAATGGCGGCTTCGACGGGACCCGACATGGCCGGATTCTTTCCCTATCAGCTCATGGCCGCAACCATCGACCGTGTCGTCACACCGCAGTAGAAGGTGCTGCGGACTCGGCAAGATCTGCAGCTGACGGGTGCGTGTGGTTGCCAGCGTGTAGTGGTGGCAGAACTAGGTTGATGCTGTCATAAAGAACTGGGGTATTCCAGCTCTCGGCCAACGCCCACGGGCCGTAGCCCGAGTAACGCGCCGTCAGTGTCCATGGCGATCACTCCACCCCATTCTTCCTCGGCCTGGTGGCGCTTCCCGGCCCACACCGCCTGCACGCTCGGGAGAGCCGACTGGTATCCCTGAAGATCCTTTTCTGCGAGCAGCTGATGCAGCCCGACCAGCGCTCCGGAGAAAGCTTCCATCCGCTGCGTTCCGAACCGGAAGACGTGGTCGGTACCGATGAACCGCATGCCGCCCAGTACGACACTGGTGTCGAAGACCGTGTCGGTGCCGGGAAGCGTGTACTCGGATCCGACACGGGCCTGCTGACGGGGCGTCAACAACTCTCGCGCGGACCTTCTATCGCCGACGAAGGCGAGCAGACTGGCCGCGGAAGTCCGAGTCAGCACGCGCGAGAACCATTCCGAGCGTTGCGGGGGAATGTAGAACCCAGGCCGTGTGTCGTCCGAACCGTCCGACGCCTTGACCGGTATGCCAGCGAACTCGTGGAGTTCCTCAACTGGCCCGTTCAGTGACAGGGAACGTTCCTCTGGCACCGCGAGCACGCCATCGCCCTCCGGATCGAGGATCAGCATCTCGATGCCGCCGTTGCCGGCCAGCGCGGTCGCCATCAGCAGACTCGGTGGCGGCGCGGCACTCCCGTCGCTACGCCCCACCACTACCGCATTGACCTGAGCGGATGCCTTGGCCAGCTGTTCGTGTTGGGCTACCGCTCTGCCGTGCGATCCCTTGCATTCGACCGTGACAAGCCGTGCCGGTTGATCGTCCTTGAGACCGACGAGGAAGTAGTCCGGGCGGAGCAGGGTGTTCTCACGCGACCGGACCTCCGCGCCTCTGAGCGCCCACCCGGCTTCCAGCGCGACATCGGCATCGACGATCTGGAACTGGTAGTCAGGATGCCTTTTCTGGACGATGCGCAGTGACGCGGCGAGGGCGAACGCGATCCCCAGATCCTCGGCCTGGACGGATTTCCGGTGGTAACGAGGATCGCGGCCGTCCGCCGACAATTCCATTCGTCCCTGGTAGTTGGCCTGCAGGGTCGTGATGTACTTGAGGCAGCTCCAGTGTTGAGCCAACGCACGCGACGACCCGTGACCGGACAGCACGGTCGCCCGGCCGAGGGTGTGCAGCAACTCCCACGGCGTGATCGACATGCTGCCGCCGTGCTCGTTCCTGGCGACCGGGGTCAGCTGCGGCTTCCGCTCGGGAACCTCGTGCTGCTTCGCCTTCCGATCGAGGTCGATCTTGGCTGCCCTCTGAAGAACTTTCCCGACGAGTCGCGTGTCCGACTGAAAGGTCACCGACGACGATTCGAACAGCCGCCGTAGCGCCTCGACCATGTCCGCCAAGACCACTCCCTGTGTCTCAGGCATCAGCGATCAAGTCTTACCGCCCCAGCCGCACACGCGCCTGCCTGCAAATGAGTGACCTGTAGGCGTTTCGCGAGTCATCAAGAGCGCTGCAGACGGGCGAAAGAACGTCCGCGCTGTTGGACTCGGCGAACGGCTGCCACCTATTTGTCCATAGAGGACGCCGACGGTATGAGCTGTTCACGTTGCGACGGTCCGGCACATGCAGGCGTACAAGCCGTTTGTCAGTGCCGAGCCCGCGGAGATCGACGAGAAGTTCGACCATGGTCGCGGGGTTTACGCAGGCCGGTGTCGGCACGACGCCGAGCGGGCCGAACGTCAGCTCGACGAGGCCAGTGAGGAGCTGCGGGCTGCGCGGCGGGCGAAGACCTCGTCCTGAGAGGCGGCCATCTCGCGCAGTGCCGACTTGCGTTCGCGGCTGGTGAGGCGGTCCAGGTAGAGGCGGCCGTGGAGGTGGTCGGTCTCGTGTTGCAGGCAGCGTGCGAAGTAGCCGCGGCCCTCGACGACGATAGGGGTGCCGTTCTTGTCCTGGCCGCGCACGATCGCGCGGTCGGGTCGGGCCACCGTGCGGTACGGGCCCGGGACGGACAGGCAGCCTTCCGGTTCTTCGAGGAGGGTGCGCTGGTCGGGTGGCAGGTCGTCGAGGACCGGGTTGCAGATGTGGCCTCGGTGGTGGGTGCCCCGGTCGTCGGTCATGTCCCACACGAACAGCTGCAGGTCGACGCCCACCTGGTTGGCGGCGATCGCGGCGCCCTCGGCTACGTGGTTGGTGGCGAACATGTCGTCGATGAGCTGGTCGAGCTCAGGCGTGCCGAACTCGGTGACCTCGCGGCAGCGGCGGGCCAGGATCTCCTCGCCTACGACGGTGATGCGGCGCGGCGTGCCGCGGAAAGCCTCGGACATGCTTTGCAAAGTAGCAGGGTTTGCAAAGCGGTAGGGTGTCGGGCATGTCTCGACGGCCTCTTCCCGACCATCCCGTGCGCGTGGCGTTGCTGGACCTGCTGGCCGAGCACGGCACGCTGACCTCGACGCAGGCCGCCGCGCTGCTCGGGCAGAGTTCGGGGTTGTGCTCGTTCCACCTGCGGCAGCTCGCCGAGCTGGGGCTCATCGAGGAGGCCCCGCACCAGGGCGGGAAGGCGCGGCCGTGGCAGCTGCGGTGGGAGGCGGACGGTCCCGAGCCGTCCGAGGAGACGTTCAGCGCGCTCATCCACGTGACGCCGCAGGAGATGGCGGAGATCGGGGCGTCGATCCGGCGGTTGTTGTTCCGGTACCGCGACCGGGGGACTCGGCCGACCAGCGCTGTGGCGGTGACCGCGGAGGTCCGGCTGCTGAACGGCGACCCAGTAGGCTGAGCCGCGATGTCTCAGCTGAAGGGTGACTGCGCCAACTGCTTCGGGTTGTGCTGCGTCGCGCTGCCGTTCGCCCGGTCCGCCGACTTCGCCGCCACCAAGGACGCCGGCACGCCGTGCCGCAACCTGCTGGCCGATCACCGGTGCGGGATCCACGACGAGCTGCGGCAGAACGGGTATCCGGGCTGCACGGTCTACGACTGCTTCGGCGCGGGCCAGCGGGTGTCGCAGACCGTCTTCGGCGGCACGGACTGGCGCACCGCCGAGCGCGAGAAGATGTTCGCGGTGTTCCCCGTGGTCAGGCAGCTGCACGAGCTGCTGTTCTACCTCGACGAGGCCCAGCGCCTGGACCCGCACGACGACCTCGCCGAGGCGTTCGCCGAGGTCGAACGGCACACCGTCGCCGGGCCCGACGACATCCTGGCGCTCGACGTCGCGGAGATCCGCGCGAAGGTCAACGTCCTGCTGTTGCGCACCAGCGAACGGCTGCGGACCAGCGCGAAGTCGTACCGGGGCGCCGACCTGATCGGCGCCCGGCTGCGCAACAGGAACCTCGCGAGCGCCGACTTCCGCGGCGCCTACCTGATCGGCGCGGACCTCACCGGTTCCGACCTGTCGCGGGCGGACATGATCGGCGCCGACCTGCGCGGAGCGGACCTGTCGGGTGCGGATCTGAGCACGTGCCTGTTCCTGACCCAGCCTCAGGTCAACGCCGCGCGCGGCAACGCGAGGACGAAGTTGCCCCAGGCGCTGTCCCGTCCCCCGCACTGGTCTGCCCAGCCCGCCCGGCGCCGCTAGAACACACCTGCTACCCCACGAATGGGTCTGACCAGCGGTTTCGATTTGACTGAAATTTCAGTCAGGCTTAGGGTGGGGTGCATGAACAGGCGCAACTTCGTGCAGACGGCAGCCGCGGCCATCAGCGGCGTGCTCGCCGGCTGCGCGAGCGGAACGGGCGGGGACACCGTGACCAAGGCGAACGCGGGCAGGCAGTGGGTGATGCCCGAGGAGGGCGAGCCGCACCGCAGGACGTGGATGGCGTTCGCCGCGAGCGACCGGATCTGGGGTCGTGACCTGCCGAAGGTGCGGGCGGACCAGGCGAGGATCGCGACCACGATCGCCCGGTTCGAACCGGTGTCGGTGCTGGTGCGGGCCGAGGACCTGGAGATCGCCCGGCCGCTGCTGCCCGGCGTGGACCTGGTGACCGCCGAGCTCGACGACCTGTGGGTGCGCGACACCGGTCCGGTGTTCGTGCGCGACGGGGGCGCCGTCGACTTCAACTTCAACGGCTGGGGCGGCAAGCAGCAGCACGACCGTGACCAGAGGGTCGCGGGCTTCGTCGCAGGTCAGGCGAAGGCCGAGCACGTCCGCACGGACCTGGTGCTCGAAGGCGGCGCGCTGGAGGTCGACGGCGAGGGCACGGCGATCATCACCGAGAGCTGCGTGCTCAACAGCAACCGCAACCGCGGCTGGAAGAAGTCCGACGTCGAAGAAGAGCTCGCGCACCTGCTCGGGATCAGGAAGGTGATCTGGCTTCCGGGCATCGCCGGGCGCGACATCACCGACGGCCACACGGACTTCTACGCGCGCTTCGCCGGGCCGGGTGTCGTGGTCGCGGGCCTGGACAACGATCCCGACTCGTTCGACTACGACGTCACGCGCCGCCACCTGGAGATCCTGCGGGGCGCGACGGACGCGGCGGGCAGGCCGTTGCGGGTGGAGGTGCTGGAGGGGCCGGAGCGGACGCGCGTCCAGGACGACGACTTCGCGGCCGGGTACATCAACTTCTACGTGTGCAACGGCGCGGTGATCGGGCCCGAGTTCGGGGACGCGCGGGCGGACGCGGCGGCGAAGGCGACGATGGAGCGGCTGTTCCCCGGACGTACGGTGGTGCAGATCGACATCGACGGCATCGCCTCGGGCGGTGGCGGCATCCACTGCACCACGCAGCAAGAACCGAAGTGAGGGCGCCCGTGTCGGACCGCAGGACCCAGATGCTCGAAGCCGCGGTGCGGGTGATCGCGCAGGACGGCGTGCGCGGGCTGCGGGTGGAGAAGCTCGCGGCCGAGGCCGGGGTGTCCACGGCGTTGATCTACTACCACTTCAAGGACCGCGCCGGGATCCTGCGGGCCGCGCTGGAGCACGTGAACCACCGCGCCCTGACCTACACCGACGAGCAGACGCGGTCGGACGACCCGCGGGAGCAGGTCGAGCAGATGCTGCTGGGCGAGCTGCGCGACGACGACCGGGTGCGCGAGACCAGCGTCGCGTGGGGTGAGCTGCGGGCCAGCGCGGCGTTCCACGAGGAGCTGCGGGAGCCGTTGCGCGTGGCGACCGAGGCGTGGAACGACGACGTGGCGGCGCTGGTGGGCCAGGTGAGCGCGGACGTGGACGCCGCGGCGGTCGCGGAACGGCTCACCGCGCTGGTCGAGGGCCTCAGCGAACGCTGGCACAGCGGGTCGCTGAGCCTCGACCGGGCGCGGGAACTGCTGGCGGGCGCGATCTCCCGGGAGCTCGACCGGGCGCGTTAGACGGCGAGGCGTTGCTGCGCGACGGCCCGTGCGAAGCCCTCGACGTTGTCGATCATGATGTTGTGGCCGGTGTTGGGCACGGAGACGAGCTGGACACCGGCGGCGGCGAGTTCGCGGCCACCGCTGGGCTGCGCGTCCTCGGGGTGCAGGAACACGCGCGGGATCTCCAGTTCCAGCAACAGCTTGCGCATCGTCGGCGAGGTGCCGCGCACGAGGTCGACGGCGCTGCGGTAGAGGGCTTCGCGGCCCGCCATGCGCATGGTGGCGGCCCAGTGCGGGCCGACGTCGCGCAGGACGCGGTCGAAGCCGTGGCTGAGGAACTCGGTCTCGCCGTAGGCGGCGATGCCCCGGCTGCCGGGCGCGCCCAGCGACGGGGTGGCGGGGTCGATGTTGGGGTCGACGAGGACGAGCGAGCGCACCATCTCGGGGTGGCGCGCGGCGAGCACGATGGCGACGGCGCCGCCCATGCTGTGGCCGATGATCTCGCAGCGGCGCAGGCCGATCTTGGCGAGCGCGACGGCGAGGGCGTCGGCGTGGCCTTCCAGCGAGTAGGCGAACCCGCTGGGGCGGTCGCTGATGCCGAAGCCCAGCATGTCCATCATGAGGCTGCGGCGGCCCGCCAGCAGCGGGTGCGCGACGGCCTCGGCGTAGTAGGGAGCCGACGAGGCGCCCAGTCCGTGCAGGTAGACGCGTGCGGGTGTGGCTCCCGGCACTTCGACCCAGCGGATCCGGACCCCAGGTCTGATCTCGACGGCGCGCATGTCTCTCCCGGCGGTAATCGGTTTCCGGACCCTACCTCGCGCTCCGAGCGACCGAGAGCGGTTTCGAGAGTCCGTTCTCGGTTGGTCAACGAGCCGTGCGCACACCACCGCGAGCGACAGCGTCACGGCGGTGAACACGAAGGTGTAGCGGAATCCTATGGCGGCGTGCGGGGGTCGTGAGCGTGCTCCCTCGCACAGGCGCACCGACGTCGAACGGCGTGGCGGTGGGGGCCGGCGGCAGGACCCAGGCGCGGCGAAGTGCCATCGCGTGATGCTCGTCCTTCGCGGCGGCGATCGACAGCGACCGAACGGCGGCTTTTAGCGCCCGCGCGCGGGTTCTGACAAGCGGCGGACGTCCTGGGTTCCGCGATGTGGGCGTCGTTGGCCGACGCCGTCCGGCTGCGGACGATGACCGTCAACCTCGACGACGCTGCTGCTCGCGATCGGCACCAACCCGGCCGCGGCGTCGGCGACGGTGCACCTGGCGGAGATCGGCACGACGCTGGCGTCCGGGTTCTCGCACTGGCGCTTCGGCAACGTCGACTGGAAGGTCGTCGCGAAGATCGGCATCCCGGGCGCGGCCGGCGCGTTCGCCGGGGCGACGTTCCTGTCGAGCCTGTCGACCGACGTGGCGGCGCCGATCATGTCGCTGGTGCTGCTCGTGCAGGGCCTGTACGTGCTGGTCAGGTTCACGACGTTCGGGCTGCCGCGCACCAACCTCGGCAAGCCGCTGCGCACGAGGTTCCTCGCACCGCTGGGCCTGGTGGCGGGGTTCGTGGACTCGACCGGCGGCGGTGGCTGGGGCCCGGTCGGCACGCCCGCGATCCTCGCCAGCGGCCGGTTGGAGCCGCGCAAGACGATCGGGTCGATCGACACCAGCGAGTTCCTCGTGGCGGTGGCGGCGAGCGCCGGGTTCTTCGTCGGCATCGGCAACGAGGGCGTGAACTTCTCCTGGGTGCTGGCGCTGCTGGCCGGTGGCCTGATCGCGGCGCCGGTCGCGGCGTGGCTGGAGCGGCACATCCCGCCGCGCGTGCTGGGCTCGGCGGTCGGTGGCCTGATCGTGCTGACCAACACGCGGACGTTGCTGCGCAGCGACTGGATCGACGCGAGCGACGCGGTGAAGTGGCCGGTCTACGCGGTGATCTGGGTGGCGTGGGCGGCGGCGCTCGCGTACTCGATCCGGCAGCACCTGGCCACGCGCGACCTGGACCGCGTGGACGTGGCGGCGAAGGGCGAGGCCACCAGCGCCTGACGGGCGGGCTCTGTGGGTCAGTCGTCGATGCCGAGGGCGGCGCAGGCGGCGGTGACGGTGGCGGCGCGCAGTTGCTCGACCGGGGCGTCGGGGAACTGCATCGTGCAGTCCTGCATGCCGCCGAACGCCAGCACCGCCCTGGCCTGCTGTTCCAGGGTGGCGGCGGGCCCGTAGACGAGGGTCGTGAGGCGGGCGCGCCACGCCAGCACGACATCGATGAGGCCGAGCTCCGCGAGCGTGGTCAGCTCGGTGAGCAGCAGCATCATGTCCGCGCGGTGGCGGTGGTGGAAGTCGAAGAAGCCCTCGACGAGCTCACGGGCTGCCACGTCCTCGCGCTGTTCCATGCGGGCCAGGAACGTCTCGCCGTCGTCGAGCAGCGGGGTGACGATGCTGCGGATGAGGTCGTCGCGCGAGGCGAAGTGGTAGTAGAGCGCGGGCTTGGTGATGCCGAGGCTCTCGGCGATGTCCTGCAGGCTGGTCTGCTGCACACCGCGTTGGGCGAACAGGTCGCGGGCGGTCTGCAGGATGCGCTGCTTGGTGTCGGACTGTCGGGCCACGGCGGAAATCTTACTTAACGATCGGTCAGTTGTGGTGCTAGAGTCGGCCACGTGACTTACCGACCGTTAAGTAAGGGGGTGTGACGTGCGGATACTGGTTTCCGGAGCGAGCGTCGCCGGTCCGGTGCTCGCCTACTGGCTCGTCCGGTACGGGCACGAGGTGACCGTGGTGGAACGCTCGCCGGTGCTGCGCAAGACCGGTGGGCACGCGGTCGACCTGTTCAAGCCCGCGATGGACATCTCCGAACGCATGGGCGTGCTGGAGCGGGTCGAGTCGCTGGCGACCGGGACCACGCGGCTGTCGTTCCTGCGCGAGGGGACGCGCACGCCGATCACCGGGGACGTCACGAAGATCTACGCGGCCGCGTCGGACCGGCACGTCGAGATCATGCGCGACGACCTGAGCGAGATCTACTACGACGCCACCCGCGCGGACGTCGAGTACGTCTTCGGCGACTCGGTCACGTCGATCGGCGCGGACGGCGAGGTGACGTTCGAGGCCGGGACGCCGCGGCGGTTCGACCTGGTCATCGGCGCGGACGGGCTGCACTCGACCGTGCGGCGGCTGGTGTTCGGCGAGGTCGCGAAGTCGTTCACGGGCGCGTACCTGGCGGTGCTGTCGGTGCCTCGGGAGGAAGGTGTGCCGGGGGCGATGACCGGTCACATCGGGCCTGGTCGCAGTGCGGCGGTGTACGGGGCGCGGCACCTGGACGACGCGCGGGCGGTGTTCCTGTTCCGCTCACCGGAGCTGAGCTACCACCACCGGGACGTGGCGCGGCAGAAGGAGCTGCTGCGCGAGGCGTTCGCCCGGCTGCACCCGCAGGTGGACGACTGGCTGTCGTTCCTGGACGCCGGCGGGGCGTTCTACTTCGACTCGATCACGCAGCTGCGCGAGGACACCTGGTCACGGGGACGGGTGGCGCTCGTCGGGGACGCGGCCTACTGCCCCGGCCCGGCCATCGGCGGCAGCACGAGCCTCGCCGTGCTGGGCGCGTACGTGCTGGCGGGCGAGCTGTCCCGGGGCGGCGACCACTCGGCGGCGTTCGCCCGGTACGAGAACGAGATGCGCGGGATCGTGCACGACAGCAGGGCGTTCGCGCTCGGTGTGGCCAAGACGCTGATCCCGGCGACGAGGGCCGGCGTGTGGGGGCTGACGCGCGGCATGCAGGTGGTGACGGCGCTGCCGTCGTGGCTGGTGCGGCCGCTGGCGAAGCTGAACTCCAAGGGCGTGCGGATGCACGACTCGTTCCCGGTGCCCGACTACGGGCGTCAGGGCGCCGCGACACCGGCGCCCTGACCCGTTCAGCCGGCTAGAACTGCAGGCTCCACTTGTCGAGGAATCCGGTGTCCTGGTTGGCGTTGTCGTTCACCCGCAGGTTCCAGGTGCCGTTCGCGACCTCGCTGGAGGCGTTGACGGTGAAGGTCTGCAGGATGTTGTCCGCGCTGCCGCCCGCACGGTTGTGCAGGACGTAGACGGTGCCGTCCGGCGCCACCAGGTCCACCTTCAGGTCGCCCTTGTAGGTGTGCTTGATGTCGACGGCGACCTTGAGGGTGGCGGGCGCGTTGCCCGTCACGCCCGCCACGGTGATCGGCGAGTTGATCGTGGTGTTGTCGAGGATCTGGAAGTCCGCGGCGTTCTCGAAGAACTTGCCGCCGGGGTCGGGCGGGTTGACGCCGCAGTACTGCGCTTCCTTGCCGATGGCCTCGTACGGGCAGTCGGCGCGTTCGAGCAGCTGCAGCACGGCCTCCTTGTTGCGCGAGGTCTGCGCGGGGATGACCTCGTCGGGCGGGTAGAAGCCGCCGCCACCGGCGCTGCCGGGGTACATCTCGAAGGTGTAGGCGAAGATGCCCTGCGTGCCCCACAGCCAGTCGGGGATGGACCCGTCGGTGATGTAGAGGTCGCTGGACTGCTCGGGCGTGTAGCCGTTGCTGGCCGCCATCGACTGGCCGATGGTGGCGAACGTGTCGCGCTGGTCCTGGGTCAGGCCGGGCGCGATGTCGTCGTAGGTCCAGCCCCACGGCCACAGGATGAGCTCGCTGTAGGTGTGGAAGTCGATGGACGCGCCGATCTGCTGCTTGCCGCCGACGTTGCGGCTGCGCACGAAGTCGGCCACGACCCTGACCTCGGGCGCGGACGCCGCGCTCGGGCCGCGGTAGGTCTCAGAGCCGGTGCTGCCCGACGAACCGCCGCAGCAGCCCCACTTGTAGTCCCAGTTGCGGTTGAGGTCGGTGCCGACGTTGGACGACCCGGCGTTGGGCTGGCGGTTCTTGCGCCACGACCGGTAGCTGCCGGTCGCGATGTCGTACTCGCCGCCGTCGGGGTTGACGTCCGGGATGATCCAGATCTCGCGGGTGTCGACGAGGCCCTTGATGCGCGCGTCGGTCGCGTACTGGGTGGTGAACTGGTTGACCAGGTACAGCGCCATCTCGACGGTGAGGTGCTCGCGGGCGTGCTGGTGGTGCGTGAACAGCACCTCCGGCTCGTTCTCGTCCACGCCGACGTTGTCGCTGATCTTGAGCGCCACGATGTCGCGGTTCTCGTAGGACTTGCCGATGACCTGCTTGCTGATCAGGTTCGGGTACGCCGCGACGGCGTTGTTGATCTCCGTCGTCATCTCGGCGTAGTTGTGGTAGTTCGAGTCCGCGGCGGGGAAGTCGAACGGCCCGATGGCCGCGTTCGCCTCCATCCGCTTGGGCAGCTCGGTGACCTCGAACCCTTGCGCCTTCAGGTTCCTGACCTCGCGGCCGGTCGCGGTGATCACGACGATGCCGTGCTCCTCGACCGAGTCGATGGCGGCACCCGACTTGGCGAGCTTGGTGCGCTGTTCAGCGGTGCGAACGTTGCTGACCTGGTAGTTCGTCGACGTTTCCGAGGCGTCGGGGGCCGCGCCGGTGGGCACGCCTCCCATGGCGAACACGACGCTCGCGGCGACGGTGACCCCGATCAGGGGTCTGAGATGGCTCTTTCGCATGCAGGGCAACCCTTTCGTACCACGGCAGGGACATGGCTTCTCGATGTTTAGTCCGTGTGAAGGCTCACTGTCAGCCCGCCATTCGTATGGGGTTATGTGGTGGGATGACGCGTTACGACGCCGTGGAGGCGGGTTCTTACCGGGTGGCGCGGGAGATCGCGCTCGAGGGGTTGTCGTCGTGGCGGGACGCGGTGGCGCCGTACCTCACGCCGGGCCGGGTGGTGCTGGACCTGGGCGCCGGGACCGGGTTGTTCGTGCGGGCGTTCGGCGCGTGGTTCCCGGATGTGTCGGTGGTGGCGGTGGAGCCGTCTTCGGACATGCGCGCGGCCTCCGGGGTGCCGATGCTGGCCGGGGACGCGTGCTCGGTGCCGTTGGCGGCGGAGTCGGTGGACGTGGTGTGGATGTCGACGGTGATCCACCACGTCCGCGACCTGCCGGCCGCCGGCGCGGAGCTGCGGCGCGTGCTGCGGCCGGGCGGGGTCGTGCTGGTGCGGTCGTTGTTCCGCGAGCGGCACTCCGGGATCGGGTTGTTCCGGTTCTTCCCCGAGGCGGAGCGGGCGCTGTCCGGGTTTCCCTCGGTCGCCGAGGTGGCGGACGGTCTCGGGTTCGGCGTGGAGTTGTTGTCGCCGGTGCCTCAGGTGACGGCGTCGTCGTTGGCGGACAGGGCTTCCACGGTGCGGCAGGAGGCGGACACGTTGCTGCGGTCGCTGACGGCGGCGGAGTTCGCGGCGGGGCTGCGGCGGCTGCGCGCGGCGGCCGAGGTGGAGTCCGGCCCGGTGGTCGACCACCTCGACCTGCTGGTGCTCAGAACTGTCGGTGCCGTCTGAGACGCTGTCGGGTGTGGACGAAAAGGACCTCCTGCACCGGTATCTGAACGCGGCGCGTTCGGCGTTGCTGTGGAAGCTCGACGGCCTCTCGGAGTACGACGCGCGCCGCCCGCTGACCCCGACGGGCACGAACCTGGTGGGCCTGGTGAAGCACGCGGCCGGCGTGGAGCTCAACTACTTCGGCCGCGTGTTCGACCGCCCGTTCCCGTCGCCGCCGCTGTGGTCGACGGCCGACGCGTTACCCGCGTCGGACATGTACGCCTCTGCCGACGAGACGCGGGAGTCCGTCGTCGCGTTCTACGGCGAGGTGCGGGAGTTCGCGGACGCGACGATCGCCGCGCTGCCGCTGGACGCCGCGGGCCACGTCTCGTGGTGGCGCGAGGGCCGCCCGCGATGTGACGTTGCGGCAGGTGCTGGTGCAGGTGTCGATCGAGCTGCACCGCCACGCCGGGCACGCGGACGTGGTGCGCGAGCTGATCGACGGCGCGGTGGGCATGCAGGACGGCAACACGAACATGCCCGCGGTGGAGGCCTCGTGGTGGGCCGGGCACCACGCCCGGCTGGAGGAAATCGCCGCCGCTGCGGACCGGGCTCTGCCAGGGTGAGGGCCATGGCCGCTGATCCGAAGACCTACCTGCACCGCTATCTGAAGACCGCCCGCGAGTCGTTCCTGTGGAAGCTCGACGGCTTGTCGGAGTACGACGTCCGCCGCCCGCTCACCCCCACCGGCACGAACCTGCTCGGCCTGGCCAAGCACCTGGCGGGCGTCGAGGTGGGCTACTTCGGCGACTGCCTGGGCCGCCCGTTCCCGGAGAAGCTGCCGTTCGACGTCGACGCCGACCCGAACTCCGACATGTTCGCCACCGCGTCGGAGACGCGCGAGGACATCCTGGGCTTCTTCGCGCGGGCGACGGCGTTCGCGGACTCCAGCATCGAGGAACTGCCGCTGGACGCGCCGGGCGTGGTGCCGTGGTGGCCGGAGGAGCGGCGGTACGTGACGCTGCAGCTGCTGCTGGTGCACGAGATCGCCGAGGTGAACCGGCACGCGGGGCACGCGGACATCCTGCGGGAGGGGCTGGACGGGGCGGCCGGGCTGCGGTCGGGGAACTCGAACCTGCCGGACCAGGACTGGCAGGCCTACCGGGCTCGGGTGGAGCAGGAGGCGCTGCGGGCGTCGGGCCTGGCCTGACGCGCATCAGGCCAGGTGTGGGCTAGGCGCGAGGCGGCGGCCCATGCCTGAAGTGTCGAGCCAAGACGGGTCAAGGATGTCTTCAGGGCCTGGCAAAGCCGAAGGCGAGGCGTCCTTCCCTCTCGGCTCGGCCCAAGCGGTATCGCCACCTGGGAATCACGCTGACAGGCGACACCCGGCGATCGATACTGCTGAGCATGGGTAAGGAATACGAGCGGATCGAGCCGCGGCTGTGGGAGTTCATCGAGCGGCAGAAGGTGTTCTTCGTGGCCAGCGCCCCGCTGGCCGGTGACGGGCACGTCAACCTCTCGCCCAAGGGCCGGCAGGGCACGTTGCGGATCCTCGACGACCGCACGGTGGCTTACCTGGACTTCGGCGGCAGTCACGCCGAGACGATCGCGCACCTGCGGGAGAACGGCCGCATCACGCTCATGTGGTGTGCGTTCGAGGGGCCGCCGAACATCGTGCGCGTGCACGGGCGGGGTGAGCCGGTGTTCCGGGACGACCCGCGGTTCGCCGAGCTGGTGGCGGGGTTCGGGGAGGCGGACGGGCCCGCGTTGCGGGCGGTGATCGTGGTGACGGCGGAACTGATCAGCGACACGTGCGGGTTCGCGGTGCCGTTCATGGACTACCGCAGCGAGCGGGAGCTGCACGCGGACTACTTCGGGCGCAAGACCGACGAGGAGTTCCGCGAGTACACCGACAAGAAGCCGTACAACATCGCGAGCATCGACGGGTTGCCGGCGATGGAGTTGCCGCTGCCGCCGCGGTGACGAAGTTTTCCGGGGCGGTGTCGAGAACGGCGGGGCGGCTCCGTCCCCTGGGCATGACGACGATGACGCGGGACGAGATCACCGAGGTTCTGGGCCGGCCGCACAGCGCGGAGCTGTTGCGGCGCGACGTGCTGCGGATGGCGTACGTGGCCAAGGACGGCACACCGCGGGTGGTGCCGATCGCGTTCACCTGGAACGGCGAGCAGGTCGTGCTGTGCACGACGAAGAACGCGCCGAAGCTGCACGCGCTGAAGGCCAATCCGGCGGTGGCGCTGACGATCGACACCGAGGTGCACCCGCCGAAGATCCTGCTGGTCCGCGGCACCGTCGAGCTCGATCACGTCGACGGCATCCCGGAGGAGTACCTGCAGATGAACGGCAGCTACGAGATGTCGCCGGAGCAGCGGGTGGAGTGGGAGCGCGAGGTGCGGTCGCTGTATGTCGACGGCATGGTGCGGATCGTGGTGACGCCGACGTGGGCGAAGCTGATCGACTTCGAGTCGACGCTGCCCAGCGCGGTGCAGGAGCTGGTGGAGCGCCGGTCAGCTCGACAGGAAGCGGTCCAGGACGCGGACGCCGAACTCGAGGCCGGCGACGGGGACGCGTTCGTCGACGCCGTGGGCCATCGCCCGGTAGTCGAAGCCCTTGGGCAGCCGCAGCGGTGAGAAGCCGTAGCAGTGGATGCCCAGCCGGCTGAACGCCTTGGCGTCGGTGCCGCCGCCCAGGCAGTACGGCAGGACGTGCGCGGCGGGGTCCTCGGCGCGCAGGGCGTCGGCCATGGCGGTGAACCAGGGCGTGTCGATCGGCGCCTCGACCGGGGGCTGGTGTTCCAGGAACTCGCGGGTCACGCCGGGTTCCAGCAGGGCGTCGAGGGTGGTGACCAGTTCGTCGACGGTGCCGGGCAGGGTGCGGACGTCGAGCTGGGCGGTCGCGGTGCCGGGGATGACGTTGACCTTGTAGCCGGCCTGCAGCATGGTCGGGGTGGCCGAGCAGCGCACGGTGTTCTCCGCCAGCTTCGCCGCGGGGCCGAGGCGGGTGAGGGTGCCGTCGACGTCGTCGAGGTCGACCTCGACGCCCAGTGCCTTGCCCGCGCCGACGAGGAACGCCTCCACGGTCGGGGTCAGCCTCACCGGGTGCCGCACGGCCGCGATCCGCGCCAGCGTCGTGACCAGGGCGGTCACCGCGTTCTGGTCGTTGCGGCGCGACCCGTGCCCGGCGCGGCCGGTGGCGGTGAGCCTCATGTGCGACGTGCCGCGCTCGGCGGTGCCGACGGGGTAGAGCCGCACGCCGCCGACGTCGTAGGAGAACGCGCCGGACTCGCTGATCGCCGCCTCGACCCCGGCGAAGTGCGCCGCGTGGTGCTCCACGAGCCAGTGCGCCCCGTGGACGCCCTGGTCCTCCTCGTCGGCGACGAACGCCAGCACGACGTCGCGGCGCGGACGGCGGCCCTCGGCGTGCCAGCGGCTCAGCACCGTCAACGTCATCGCGGCCATGTCCTTCATGTCCACGGCGCCGCGGCCGTGCACGAACCCGTCGCGGATCTCGCCGCCGAACGGGTCGAAGCTCCACTCGGCCGGATCGGCGGGCACGACGTCGAGGTGCGCCTGCACCAGCAGCGCGGGCAGCGACGGGTCGGTGCCGGGCACGCGCGCCAGCACGTTGGCGCGGCGCGGGGCCGGTTCGAGCAACGTCGACGGCACGCCGCTGTCCTGCAGCAGGCCCGCGACGTGCTCGGCGGCCTCGCGTTCGCCCGCGCTGTCGCCGCCGCCGCGGTTGGTGGTGTCGAACCGGATCAGGTCTGCGCACACCTGCGCGACGTCGAGCGACATGAATCCCACGGTAGCCGCCCGTCCGATGTGGAATCGCACAGCCGCGAGTGCCGGCCGGGGTGTGGGGCCTCAGCCGTAGAGGTCCTCGATCGCGGCGGCGGCGATGTGGGTGACGACCTTGAACGCCTTCATGGCCTCGGTCATGGACGCGGCGTCGAAGCCGACGCGCCGTTCGCCGACCAGGTCGACGGTGGGCACGAGGGCGGCCGCCTCGGCGAGGTGGGTGGCGTCGAACTCGATCTCGATGCGGTGCGGTGTCACGGATTGCGCCGTTCGGCCCGCACGGGACATGGCCGAAAGTGACGCTTCTGTGATCTGTGAAGAAGTCACCGCCGGGGGCAGGCACACGGCGGCGTAGCGCGACACGCACTCCTTCACGGCGACCGCGGCGGCGTCCGGTGCGTAGCCGGTGGCGTCGGTGCAGGTGAGGTCGTCACCGGTCACGAGCAGCACCGGAACGCCGTGTTCGGCGGCGAGGGCGGCGTTGAGGCGGCCTTCGGAGGCGTGCTCGCCGTCGAGCCACACGCCGGTGATCGAGTTCTCCAGGTAGGTGTGCGCGAGCACGCCGCGCGCGCCGGCGCCGGTGTGGTAGCCGAGAAAGACCACACCGTCCACTTCGGAGTCGATACCTTGCATCATCGACAACGGTTTGTGCCGGCCGGTGAGCAGGCGTGCGGCGTGGTGGAGGTCTTCGAGCAGCAGGTTTCGTTGCGAGGAGTGCGCCTCGTTGACGAGCACCCGCTCCGCCCCGCCCGCGACGAGTCCGGCGACGCAGGCGTTGACGTCCGCTGTGAACAGGCGCCGGAACCGTTGCCACTGCTCCGTTCCAGGGACCACGTCCCCGGTCCAGGTGACTCCGGTGGCGCCTTCCATGTCCGCCGAGATCATGATCCGCACATCTCGGTAAGTTAGCGGTGGGCTGCTGGGGAAGAGGGGTTTTCGTGCGGGTGAAGTTGTGCGCGTTGCTTGCTGTCGCAACGACACTGGGGTTCGTGACACCACCGGCGGCGGCGCAGCAGCCGGTGATCCTCAAGGTCGCGATCGTGCAGCAGATCGACTCGATGAACCCGTTCCTCGCGGTGTTCCAGTCGAGCACGGAGATCGGCCGGCTGATGTACGACTACCTGACCGCCTACGCCGCCGACGACCAGTCGGTGACCGAGGGCCTCGCGAACAGGTGGGAGCCCTCGGCAGACAAGCTCACCTGGACGTTCACCGTCCCGGAGGGCAAGAAGTGGTCCGACGGGCAGGCGATCACCGCGCACGACGTGGCGTTCACCTACAACCTGATGATGACCGACGAGGTCGCGCGCACCGCGAACGGCGGGTTCGTCGCCAACTTCCAGACCGTCACCGCGACCGACGACCGCACGGTGGTCATCCGCACGAAGACGCCGCAGGTCACGATGCTGGCGCTGGACGTGCCGATCGTGCCGCGGCACGTGTGGGAGAAGGTCGGCAGCGTCAAGGACTACGCCAACGACCAGATGCCGGTCGTCGGGTCGGGCCCGTTCGTGCTGACCGAGCACGTGGCGGGGCAGTTCATCAAGCTCAAGGCCAACAAGCAGTACTGGCGGGGCGCGCCGAAGTACGACGAGCTGCACTTCGTGTACTTCCAGAACTCCGACGCCGCGGTGCAGGCGCTGGGCAAGGGCGAGGTCGACCTGGTCAACCGGATGGCGCCCGCCCAGTTCGACTCCCTGGCGGGCAAGGCGGGCGTGACCCGCAACAAGGCGCAGGGCCGCCGCTTCACCGAGCTGATGATCAACCCCGGTGCGCAGACCCGCACCGGTGAGCCGATCGGCGACGGCAACCCGGCCCTGCGCGACGTCGCGGTGCGCCGGGCGATCGCGCAGGCCGTCGATCTCGACGCGCTCGTGCAGCGGGTGAACCTCGGCTACGCGGAGAAGGGCGGCGGGCTGGTGCCGCCGGTGTTCGGCAAGTGGCACTGGCAGCCGAGCGAGCAGGAGCTGCGCAGGTTCGACCCGGCCGCCGCCAACGCCGCGCTCGACGCCGCCGGACACCCCCGCAAGGCCGACGGCACCCGGTTCGGGCTGCGGCTGATCGGCCGGGCCGGGCGCGCCTACGACGAGCAGGCCAGCGAGTACCTCAAGCGGTCGATGAGCGACATCGGCATCGCGCTGGACGTGCGGCTGGTGTCGGACAACCAGCTCAACGAGGCCACCACCGCCGCGACCTACGACCTGGCGTTCTCGGGCTGGTCGACCAACATCGACCCGGACTTCGTGCTCGGCCTGCACACCTGCGCGCAACGCCCCGGCGCGGACGGCAAGGGCGGCACCACCGACACGTACTTCTGCGACGAGGCCTACGACAAGCTCTACGCCCAGCAGCTCTCGGAGTTCGACGAGGGCAGGCGCGTGGAGATCGTCAAGCGGATGCAGGCGCGGTTCTACGACCAGGTGCCCGCGGTGGTGCTCGCCTACGACAACGCGCTGGAGGGCTACCGCTCCGACCACTTCGCCCGGTTCACCACCCAGCCCGCGCAGGGCGGCGTGATCATGGCGCAGAACGGCATGTGGGGCTACTACGCCGCCGAACCCGCCGAGCGCGCCGCGGTCTCGGGCACGGGCTGGACCGGGTTCGCCCTGGCCGGTACCGCGGTCGCGGCGGTGGCGGTCCTGCTCGTCGTGCTGGCCCGGCGCCGCAGGGCCACGGCGGGGGAGCGCGAGTAGGTGCGTCTGGCCGGTCGGTTCGGTGGTGCCGCGCTCAGCCTGCTGATGGTCGCGGTGCTCGGTTTCTTCCTGTTCCGGGTGGTGCCGGGCGACCCCGTGGTCTCGATGACGCGGGGCCGCCCGACCACCGAGGCGCTGCAGGCCGAGCTGCGCGCGCAGTTCGGCCTGGACCGTCCGCTGCACGAGCAGTTCTGGGGCTACTTCACCTCGCTGCTGCGCGGTGACCTGGGGACGTCGTTCACGTTCCGCAGGCCCGTCGCGGACGTGATCCTGGAGCGGCTGGGCCCGACGCTGCTGCTGGTGGGCACGGCGACGCTGATCGCGGTGCTGCTGGGGCTGTGGCTCGGGGTGCGGGCGGCGTGGCGGCGCGACTCGGCGTTGGACCGGGTGACGACCGGGGTGTCGCTGACGTTGTGGGCGGTGCCGACGTTCTGGCTCGGCATGCTGCTGATGATGGTGACCGGGGACCTGTTCCCGTCGCGGGGCATGCGCGACACCGACACCGCGCCGGACTTCGTGTCGCAGGCGCTCGACGTCGCCCATCACCTGGTGCTGCCGTCGGTGACGCTGGTGGCGGTGGTGTGCGCGGAGTACGTGCTGGTGATGCGGTCCTCGTTGCTGGAGGAGATGCACGCACCGTACCTGACGACGGCGCGCGCGAAGGGGCTGCGCGACGACCTGGTGCGCCGCCGGCACGCGGTGCCCAACGCGGTGCTGCCGGCGATCACGCTGGTGTTCCTGCGGTTCGGGCTGGTGGTGGCGGGGGCGATCACGACCGAGACGGTGTTCTCGTGGCCGGGGCTGGGGTTGCTGTTCTACGACGCGCTGACCGGGCCGGACTACTTCCTGCTGCAGGGGTTGCTGGTGGTGACGGCGGGCGCGGTCGTGGTGATGAACCTGCTGGCCGACCTGTTGCACGGCGTGCTGGATCCGCGGGTGAGGGTCGGATGAGCGTCCGGAGTCCGGCTGTGGCGCGGTTCCTGGAGCACCGCGCGGGCGTGGCGGGCGCCGCGATCCTGGTGGCGGCCGCGGTCGTCGCGGTGCTGGCGCCGTTGTTCATCCCGGCCGACGCGCTGGACGTCACGCGGGTGACGGCGGCGGCGTGGCAGGCACCGGGTGCCGGGCACTGGCTGGGCACCGACCACACCGGCCGGTCGGTGGCGGTGCTGATGGCGCAGGGGGCCGGGACGTCGTTGTTCGTCGGGCTGACGGCGGCGGTGCTGTCGGTCGGCATCGGCACGCTGGTCGGGATCACGAGCGGGCACTTCGGCGGGCTGGTCGCCGGGACGTTGCTGCGGGTGACGGACTTCTTCCTGGTGCTGCCCGCTCTGGTGCTGGCGATCGCGTTGTCGACGGTGCTGCCGCGCGGGCTGGGCACGATCGTGCTGGCGATCGGGCTGACCAGCTGGCCGTCCACGGCGCGGATGGTGCGGGCGCAGACGCTGACGATCGAGGCCAGGCCGTTCGTGGAACGCGCGCGGGCGCTGGGCGGCGGGCACGCGCACGTGATCGGCCGGCACGTGCTGCCGTCGGTGGTGCCGCTGGTGCTGGTGAACGCGACGCTCGCGGTGGCGTCGGCGATCGTGGCGGAGTCGACGCTGGCGTTCCTCGGGCTGGGCGATCCGACGCGGATCTCGTGGGGCGCGCTGCTGCACCAGGCGCAGCTGCACGGCGCGGTGCCGCAGCGCGCGTGGTGGTACCTGCTGCCGCCGGGGGTGGCGATCGTGGCCGTGGTGCTGGCGTTCACGCTCGTCGGGCGGGCGCTCGAAGCCGTTGTGACGCCGAAGAGGTGACCCCGTGCTGGAGTTGAGGAACCTCACCGTCCACTACGGACCCACCCGCGTCGTGCACGACGTGAGCCTGACGCTGGCGCCCGGTCAGACGCTGGGCCTGGCGGGCGAGTCGGGGTCGGGCAAGTCGACGCTGGCGATGTCGGTGCTGCGGCTGCTGCCCAGGGCGGCGCGGGTCGACGGGGAGATCCTGCTCGGCGGCGACGACGTGCGGACGATGGCGTGGGGCCGGCTGCGGGCGGTGCGGTGGGCGTCGGCGTCGGTGGTGTTCCAGGGCGCGATGCACTCGCTCAACCCCGTGCACCGCGTCGGCGACCAGATCGCCGAGCCGATGCGCCTGCACGGCACGCCCGGCAGCGTCGCCGACCTCCTCGACCAGGTCGAACTGCCCCAAGCCAAGGCCAGGGCGTATCCGCACGAGCTGTCGGGCGGGCAGCGGCAACGGGTCATGATCGCGATGGCGCTGGCGTGCGGGCCGCGGCTGGTGATCGCCGACGAACCGACGACCGCGCTCGACGTCGTGGTGCAGGCGCAGGTCCTCTCCGTGCTCAAACGCCTGGTCGCCGAGCAGGACCTCGGTCTGCTGATGATCAGCCACGACCTGTCGGTGCTCGCCGAGACCTGCGACGACCTCGCGGTGATGCAGGCGGGCGAGGTGGTGGAACGCGGCCGCACCCGTGAGGTGATCGCGAACCCGCGCCACCCGCACACCGCGGCGCTGACGGCGGCGTTCCCGGTGATCGGCGACCCGGCGCACCGCTGGGTCTCGTCCGAACCGACGCCGCCGCCGCTGCTGGAGGTGCGGGACGTGACCGTCGACTACGGCCGCACCCGCGCGGTCGACGGCGTGGACCTGACGGTCGGGCGCGGGGAGATCGTGGCGCTGGTCGGCCAGTCCGGCTCCGGAAAAACGACACTGGCTCGTACCATAATGGGGTTGCGGGCGCCGTCCTCCGGTCGGGTGATCTTCGACGGCTCCGAGGTGCCTCGGAAAGGCAGGGCGCTCAAGGCGTTCCGGCGTCAGGTGCAGCTGGTCCTCCAAGATCCGTCCAGTGCCCTGAACCCACGCCACCGCGTGTACGACGCGGTCGCCGAGGCACTCCGGGTCCACGGGATTCGCGACGACGAGGAATCGCAGGTCACGGCCGCTGTGGAACGGGCGGAGCTGCGTCCGGCGAGCCTGTACCTGGACGCCCTGCCGCACGAGCTGTCCGGGGGTCAGCAGCAGCGGGTGGTGATCGCCGGCGCCCTGGTGCTGGGGCCCCGGTTGCTGGTGGCCGACGAGCCCGTCGCGTCGCTGGACGCCTCGGTGCGCGGGGAGATCGTGGCGTTGCTGCTCCGGTTGCGGGCGGAACTGGGCCTTGCTTCATTGATCATCACGCACGACCTAGGGCTGGCGTGGCAGATCGCCGACCGGGTCGCGGTGATGCATCAGGGGACAATCGTGGAACAAGGTTCAGTCGAGAAGGTCCTGCTCACCCCCTCTCACGACTACACGCGTGCCCTGGTGCGCGCGGTGCCCCGGGTCTAGCCGGGTGATCCCGATCGACCACGCCCGGTCGCGGGCCTCGCTGACGCCTGCCGAGATCGGGCGGGGCGGGGCCGACGGCTGGGTGGACGTGCGCGAGGTGCCGACGCTGGCGAGGCTGGCGTGGCACGACCTGGGCCGCCCGCCCGGGGTGCTGGCCGAGCTCGCCCAGGCCGCTGATCCGGAGCACGTGCGGGAGCTGTGCCGGATCCTGGCCTCGACCTCCCGCGCCGACACCGCCGCGGTGTGGCGGTACCTGGCCGCGGACTGGGAACGCACCGGCGAGCGCTCGGACGGGCGGCAGCGGTTCCTGCTGGACCGGGCGATGCGCGGCGAGGGCGTCGACTGGCACGACTACGCGGCGCTGATGGGCATCGTCCGGCCAGAGGAGGTCGCCGCGGCGTTCGACCGCGACGAGGACATGGTCGGGGTCGCGGTGATCGGCCTGGCGATGTCGTGCCCGGACCCGTTGATCGTCTTACCGCTCGTCGCCCGCGCGCTGGACCACAACCGCCTCGAGGTCCGCCGGCAGGGCGCCACGGCGCTGGCGCACGTGGCACGGCTGCACGGTGTGGTGTCGCGGGAGTGCCTGGAGGTGCTGCGCCGGCACCGCGACGACACCGCCGAGGACGACCTGTGGACGTTCGTCGCGCACCGCAGGCTCCCGCCGTGGCTGTGGTGGCGGCGCGTCACGACCCGGCCAGGGCGGCGAGTTCCGCGCGCACGGCGGTCTCGGTTATCTGGTTGCGCTGCCCGGCCGCCCGGCGCAGAGCGTCCTCGAAGTGGTCCCGCGCCGCGGCGAGATCTCCTCGGGCCGCGGCGATCCGGCCGCGTTCGCGGGCGATGTGGCAGCGCATCTCGTCGGGCCCGTACCAGCCGCCGGGCGTGAGCTCCCACGCCTGCTCGCACTCCGCCGCCGCCAGCGCGTGGTCGCCGCTGACCCGCGCGAGTGCCGCGAGCCCCAGGTGCGCCCCGGCCTGCACGACCAGCGCTCCGGAGTGGCGGGCCAGTGTGAGCGCGAGCCCGAAGTCCTCCCGCGCCCCGGCGAGGTCCCCGGCCGCGACCTTCGCCTGGGCCCGCCCGGTGACGGCCTCGGCGGTGTCCTCGGTGGCACCGAGCTCCGCGAGCAACGCCCGCGCCCGTTCGATGTGCTCCAGCGCGTGCGCGTGGTCGCCGTCGAACAGCGCCATCTCGCCGAGCTGGTTGAACGCCAGCGCCGCGCCCCACCGGTCACCGACCCGCGTGAACGCCTCCGCGCCCTGGCGCAGCATCGCCCTGCCGGTCTCCGGGTCCCCGCCCATCCGCGCGACCAGGCCGTCCCCGACCAGCGCCAGAGCGGCACTCCACGGATCGTCGTTGAGCAGCCGGTTGCGGCGGTGCCAGACCTGCGAGTCGTTCTCCGGCGCCCCCAGCGCCATGCCCCACATCATCGTCATGATCGGGTACCGCGGCGGCGCCTCCAGCTCGGCCAGCAGCGCGTCGGCCTGGCGGATGCGGGCGCTCTGGTCCCCGGCCGCCACGGGCCACGCGATCAGCAGGCACAACGCGTACTCCTGCTCCCGGTCCGCCGGCGGGGTCTCGCCGCACGCGTGCAGCACCGCCTCGGCCAGCTGGGCGGCCTCGGTGCGCAGCCCGCGGCACCAGTAGTAGGTCGCCAGCGCCGCCACGAGCTCCAATGCCAGCGCGTGGTCGTGGCGGGTGGCCCAGCCGACGGCGGCGACGAGGTTGTCGTGGTCGGCAGAGAGCCGGTGCAGCCATTCGATCTGCTCGTGCGCGCGCAGGTGCGGTTCGGCGTCCTGGGCCAGGCGCAGGAACCACCGCGCGTGCCGTTCGGCCAGGTCCGGCGCGTGGGTGGCGCAGAACGCCCGGATGGTGTCGAGCATCCGGTACCGGTCGTCGACCACCTCCACAAGTGACTTGTCCGCCAACGACTCCAGCGTGTCCACGGCGGACTCGCACACCGCCGTCACCGCGTCCAGGCGCGCGCCGCCCGCGAACACGGTGAACCGGGCGGCGAGGTCGCGTTCGGCGTCGCTGAGCAGGTCCCAGCTCCACTCCACGACGGCGTGCAGCGTGCGGTGCCGGGGCGCGGCCGTGCGGGAGCCCTTCGACAGCAACCGGAACCGGTCGTCCAGCCGGGCCGCGATCTCGGCCAGCGGCAGCGACCGCACCCGCGCCGCGGCGAGCTCGACGGCGAGGGCGATCCCGTCGAGCCGCCGGCACACCTCCGCGATCAGCTCGGGGTCGGCGTGGAAACCGGGCTTCACCGCCTGCGCCCGGTCGAGGAACAACCGCACCGCCGCCTCGGAGTCCAGGGCGCCGACCGGGCTGAGCGTCTCCCCGGTGATCCCGAGCGGTTCGCGGCTGGTCGCGAGCACCCGCACGTCCGGGCACGCGGCCAGGATCCCGCCGAGCACGCGGGCGGCCTCGTCGATGACGTGCTCGCAGTTGTCCACCACCAGCACGACGTCGCGCACCGCCAGCGCCTCCCGCAGCCGTTGCTCGGCGCCCGGCCCGCCCGTGAACATCCCGGCCTCGCGCACCCCGGCTCCGTCGAGCAACGCCCGCACCACGTCGGCGGTCGCGCTCAGGTCGACGAACGCCACCTCACCGGCCTCCCGGTGGGCGACCTCGACGGCCAGCCGCGTCTTCCCGGTGCCGCCGGGCCCGATCAACGTGACCAGCCGGCTCTCCCGCAGCCACTTCGACACCCGCCGCAGGTCCTCGTCGCGCCCGACGAAGCTGGTCAGCTGCGCCGGCACACCCCGGTGCGGCGAGCCCGCCCGCAGCACCTGGAGGTGCGCGTCCGCCAGCACGGGGGAGGGGTCGACGCCGAGCTCCCGCGCCAGCAGCTCCCGGCCGCGCGCGAACACCTCCAGCGCCTCGGTCTGCCGTCCCGCGCGGTGCAGCGACAGCATCAGCGCCGCCCGCAGGTCCTCCCGCAACGGGTGCTCGGCGAGCAGGTCGCGGTGGTGTTTCTCGTTCCCGCCGGACAGCGCGCAGGTGATGAGCACCTCAGTCAGGTTCTGCCGCGCCACCTGCACGAACGGCGCCTCGACATCGGCCAGGGCGGGCCCGCGCCACAACGCCAGCGCCTCCGCGGCCCGCCCGGCGTCCAGCAACGACGAGCACACCAGGTGATCCACCTCGGCGGGGTCGGCGACCAGCCGGTACCCCGCGGGGTGGTGCTCGATCACCAGCCCCGGCACCGCGCGGCGCAACCGCGACACCTGGGACTGCAGCGCGTTGGCCGCCCCCGCCGGAGGCTGCGAGTACAAGCCGCCGATCAGCTGGTCGTGGCCCACGATCCGCCCAGCGTCGAGCACGAGCATCGCCAGCAACGCGCGTTGCCGCGGCGCCGCGACCTCCACGCCGTCCACCTGCACCGGACCGAGCACCCCGAACCTCACGAGACACGATTCTCCCGCAGTCCCAAGATCCACGAGGCCGGAACCCGCACTGCTCCACTTAGGTCGACTATCTATGCATTTAGGTGACCAGCCGTATCCGTGTGGCCACGTGCGGTCTCCTTCCGTTCGGTCGGGGACGAACTCACGAGCGGAGAAGGCACAGCATGAGACCCATGATCACGGTCGGCACCGCGCTGGTGACCACCGTGGCTCTCGCACTACCCGCGCACGCGGCCACCGGGAACCTGCCGGGCGGCACCAGCATCGGCGTCACCATCACGAGCCCCGCGAACAACAGCGTCCACCCGCCGGGCACGGTGAACGTCGCCGGCAAGGCCACCATCGGCACGGGTGTCGCCGTCGTGGACACCGCGCTGACCTACGTGCTCGACGTGTCCGGCTCGACCCAGACCGGGGTGGCGGCGGGCTGCGGCGGAGACCAGAACGGCGACGGCAACCCCGCCTCGATCCTCGACTGCGAGATCGCCGCGGCCAGGGCGCTGAACGCCAAGGCCGCGGTCCCGAACACCGTCGTCGGCAGCGTCGGCGTCGCCGTGTTCGGCTCCGACGGCACGACCGCCGACGTCGGACCGGCCGCCGGCGACCAGAAGACCACCACCCCCACCGCCGACGCCAACGCCAACGCCGTCAACGACATCTCCGAGGTGCTGGGCAGCGTCACCTTCAGCGGCGTCGGCCTGTTCACCAACCGCGGTTCCGGCGGGGGCACCAACTACGTCGCGGCACTGACCGCCGGTCTGTCCTCGGCCACCGCCGCGCCCGAGTCGCGCAAGCTGATGGTGTTCCTGTCCGACGGCGCCGGCTCGGGCAACGTCGACCCCGCGCTGCAGCAGGCGATCGCCGCCGGCGTCAAGATCTTCACCTTCGCCGTGTCCAGCAGCGTCGGCTGCGACATCGCGGGCACCAACTCGTTGCGCAAGATCGCCGAGACCACCGGCGGCACCTGCACCGAGGTCCCGGACGTCTCCCAGCTACCCGACGTCGTGCCCGGCGTCATCGCCTCCAAGCTCACCGCGCTGACGCTCAAGGTCGACGGCGGCGCTGACCTGCCGATCACCTCGATCACCCCGGGCCTGCCGCAGGACGGCCCCGCCACCGTCGACTACACCGTCACCACCCCGGCCCTCGCGCCCGGCGACCACCAGCTGTGCGTCACCGCCCGCGGCACCGACGGCGGAGGCGCCGGTGACGTCACCGAATGCGTCACCGTCAAGATCAACGCCCCGCCCGTGGTCAAACCCGGCGGCCCGCACTCCGGACAGGAAGGCACCGACGTCGGCCTCGCCGGCACCGTGACCGACCCGGACGGCCCGTCACTGACCACGGCCTGGACCGCGACCCCGCAGTCCGGCGTCGACGCGGGCGCCACCTGCGCGTTCGGTAACGCCGCCGCGCAGACCACCACCGTCAAGTGCACCGACGACGGCGTGTGGCAGCTCAAGCTCACCGCCAACGACGGCGTCAACGCGGCCGTCGTCGCCACCACCACCCTCACCCTGACCAACGTCGCCCCGCAGACCACGCTGAGCGCCGACAAGACCCTCGTCACGCGCGGCACCACGGTCAACTTCACCGCGCCGTTCACCGACATCGGCGCCAACGACACCCACACCTGCACGTTCGACTTCGACGACGGCTCGCCGATCGTCAACGGCACCGTCAACCAGGGCAAGTGCACCGGCTCCCGCACCTTCACCGCCCTGGGCGCGCACAACGTCCTGGTCAAGGTCACCGACGACGACGGAGGCTCCGCCACCGCGGTGCTCAAGGTCGTCGTCTACCTGCGCGGTGAGGCGTGGGCACTCAACGCCACGGGCCTCATCAACGTCGCCAAGACCCCGCACGCGCAATGTCCCCCCAACGAGGACAAGACCGTCGCGACCGTCAACGTGCTGGGACTCGCCACGGTGAACGCCCTGCACGCCGACTGCACCCTCGACCCGAACACCGGCCGCACCGTGGCCAGCGCACGGGTGGAGGGAGCCTCACTGCTCGGTGGCGCGATCACGCTCAACGCCATCGAGGCCAAGTGTGAGAGCGACGCCAACGGCGTCGTCGGCTCATCGAAGGTCGGCACGCTCAACGGCCAGCCCATCGGCACCGGCCCCGCCACCATCGGCGTCCCCGGTGTCGCGACCGTCCACGTCAACGAGACCGCGACAGGACCGAACGGCCAGCTGATCCAGAACGCCGTCCGCGTCCGCACCCTGCTCGGCCAGGAGATCATCCTGTCGGCCTGCCGTCTGGGCTGACATCCGCCGGCACGTGCTGGGGAGCACCGCGCTAGCTCCCCAGCACGTGCCCCGTCGTCGCGTCCACGTGCGCCGGCACCTCGTCGTGCCGATCACCCACGGTCGACGTGCCGGACGGCTCGAACATCAGGATCCGCGCGCCGTGCGGCGCCGACGGCTTGTGGAACGTCCCGCGCGGCACGGTGAACACGGCACCCTGCACGAGCACGACCGTGCGATCCGGTGCACGCAGATCGATGCGCAGCTCACCGTCCAGCACGAGGAAGAACTCGTCGGTGTCGTCGTGCACGTGCCACACGTGCTCACCCTCGACCTTCGCCACCCGCACGTCGTAGTCGTTCACACGGCCGACGATCCGGGGACTCCACAGAGCGTCGAACGAGGCCAGCGCCTCGTCCAGAACAACAGGCATCTCAGTCACAAGGCCCAGCCTCGCCGCTGACACGCCCCGGCCGTGAGTGCTAGGAATCGCACATGCCGCAAGAATCCTCGCACCGGGTCGTCGTCATCGTCGACGAGAACTCCAACCCGTTCGAACTCGGCTGCGCCACCGAGGTCTTCGGCCTGCACCGCCCCGAGCTCGGCGGCCACCTCTACGACTTCCGCCTCAGCTCACCCACCCCGGACACCGCCATGCGCGACGGCTTCTTCACCCTCACCGGCGTCGCAGACCTGGAAGCCGCCGAACACGCCGACACCCTGATCGTGCCCAACCGGCCCAACGTCGAGACACCACGCCGCCCGGACGTCCTCGACACCATCCGCCGCGCCCACACCCGCGGCGCCCGCCTCGTCGGCTTCTGCTCCGGCGCGTTCACCCTCGCCGAAGCAGGCGTCCTCGACGGCCGCCGCGCCACCGCCCACTGGCAGTGGGCCGACGAGTTCCGCACCCGGTTCCCACAGGTCACCCTCGAACCCGACGTGCTCTTCGTCGACGACGGCGACATCCTCACCTCCGCCGGCAGCGCCGCCGCCCTCGACCTCGGCCTGCACCTCGTCCGCCGCGACCACGGCGCCCAGACCGCCACCTCCGTCAGCCGCCGCCTCGTCTTCGCCGCCCACCGCGACGGCGGCCAGCGCCAGTTCGTCGAACGCCCCGTACCGCGGATCCCCGACGAGTCACTCGCCCCGGTCCTGCACTGGGCTCAACAACACCTCGACACGCCCATCACCATCACCGAACTGGCCAAGAAGGCAGCCGTCAGCCCCGCCACCCTGCACCGCCGCTTCCAAGCCCAACTCGGCACCACACCACTCGCCTGGCTCACCGGCGAACGCGTCACCCTCGCCTGCCGCCTGCTCGAACTGGGGGAGCAGCGCCTCGACGTCATCGCCCGCCGCACCGGCCTCGGCACCGCCGCCAACGTCCGCGCCCTCGTCCGCCGCGACACCGGCCTCACCCCCACGCAGTACCGCCGCCGGTTCAGCCCAGCGCCCGCGCGATGATCCCCTCCACGACCTGCGACTTCGCGTCCGCGTAGTCCTGCACCCGCGCCCACGTCCGCACCGCCAGCTCCCGCTTCACCCGCTCGTACTCCGCACGCTCCTCAGGACGCGCCCGCAGCCGGTCCCGGAACGCCAGCATCCGCTCCACCTCCACACAACCGGGGGAGAAGACGTGCATGTTCACGTTCGGCGTCGTGCCCTTGACCAGCCGGTGCTCGTACCAGCCCGGCTCCCGCAACCGCAGGTAGTACCCCGCCCCCACCAACGCCGGCACATAAGCGTCCTCATCACGCGAATCCGGCACCACCAGCAAGATGTCGATCAACGGCTTCGCCGCCAGCCCCGGCACCGACGTCGACCCGCAGTGCTCCACCAGCACCACCCGCTCACCCAGCGCGCCCCGGATCTTCGCCTCCTCGCGCTCGTACCAGCGCGGCCACTGCGCGTTGTAGTCCTCCAGCGTCACCGGCGCGTTGTGCGCGGGCTCCTCCGTCACGTACTCGACATCCGCCACATCAACCCCCGAACAGGTCCCCGGCCTCGTCCACCCGCTCGAGCACCTCGTCGGCCAGGAACACCAGATCCTCCACGGCCTCGCAGTCTTCCACCTCGTCCCACGTCAACGGCGTCGACGCCGCCGGACGCTCCCGAGCCCGCAACGAGTACGGCGCCACCGTCGTCTTCGCCGGGTTGTTCTGCGACCAGTCGATGAACACCTTCCCGGTCCGCTGCGCCTTCGCCATCGTCGACACGATCAACTTCGGCTGCTCCTGCGCCAACCGCTGCGCCACCGCCTTCGCGTACTCCGCCGTGTCCTTCGCCGGCGCGTACGCGTACACCTGCATCCCCTTGTTGCCCGACGTCTTCGCCCACGAGTCCACCCCGTCGTCGTCGAGCACCACCCGCACCGCCTCCGCGACCCGCGCACACTCCACGATCGTCGCCGGCGCCCCCGGATCCAGGTCGAACACCAGCAGATCAGGATCCCGCTTGCCCCCGCGCGGCCCCACCGTCCACTGCGGCACGTGCAACTCCAGCGCCGCCAGGTTCGCCAGCCACACCAACGTCGCCAACTCGTCCACCATCACGTAGTTGACCGTCTCGTTGCCCTTCGAGCTACCGGGCGAGTCCAGCCGCATCGTCCGCACCCACTCCGGACGGTGCTCCGGCGCGTTCTTCTCGAAGAACCACTTCCCGTCCACCCCGTTCGGGAAGCGCTTCAACGTCACCGGACGATCCTTCAGATGGGGCAGCAGCACCGGCGCGATCCGGGTGTAGTAGTCGATCACCTCACCCTTGGTGAACCCGAACTCCGGGTACAGCACCTTGTCCAGGTTCGTCAGCTTCAGCACCCGGCCCTCGACCTTCACGGTCGCGTCACTCGACAACCCGACGCACCTCCCCAGGAGTCTTGTCCGGCCGCAACCCGCGCCACGCCGGAAACCGCATCCGCCCGTCCGGCGTCCACTGCCGGAACACCACCTCCGCCACCAGCTCCGGCTCCACCCACCTCGCACCCTTCGACCGCTCCCGCGGCATCTCCGTCACGAACGGCGACGCCTTCCGGGCCAGCGCCTGGAGCCGCGGCGTCAGCACCGCCAGCTCCGCGTCGTTGAACCCCGTGCCCACCGACCCCGCGAACGCCAGCCCACCGTCCTGCGGAATACCCAGCAACAGCGCCCCCACCACACCCGCGCGCTTGCCCTCACCCATCCGCCAGCCGCCGATCACCACCTCCTGCGCCAGCAGATCGGTGATCTTGCGCCACACCGGGCTCCGCGTCCCCGGCTGATACGCCGAATCCAGGCGCTTCGCGACCACGCCCTCCAGACCCTGCTCCCGGCTCGCCGCCAGCACCGCCGCCCCGTCCTCGTCGTACGACGGGGGAGTCAGCCAGTTCGGACCCTTGAGCTCCAGGCCTCTGAGCAGCTCACGACGCTGCCGGAACGGGAGCTGGAGAGTGGAGCTGCCGTCGAGGTGCAGCAGGTCGAACAGCAGCAGCGTGACGGGGAACTGCCGGGCGGCTCGTCGCGCGGCCTCGGACTTCGTGACGTGCATCCGGTTCTGCAGAGCGCTGAAACTCGGCACACCGTTCTGCAGCGCGACGATCTCCCCATCGAGGAGCGCCTCCGTCGACCCCAGCTGCTCACCGACACCCTGCAGCTCGGGGTAGGCGACCGTGATGTCGTTGCCCAGCCGCGACCACGCCTGCACCCGGCCACCCTCGACCCGCAGAAGCGCCCGGACACCGTCCCACTTGAACTCGTACGCCCACTGATCGTCATCGTCGTGGGGGAGCGGCCCCGGCACCGCCAGCATCGGCTTCACCTGCTCAGGCGCAGGCTTCCAGTCCGGCCGCACCGCCGAGTGCCGCCGCTTCATCATCCAGTTCTTCTCGTCCTTGCCCGACCGGAAGAACACGAACTGACCCTGCGTCCGATGCCCGTGCAGCACCACGTCGACCTCGCGGTCCGACCACTTCACCGTCTCGTAGCGGCCGCGGTCCCAGATGAACATCTCGCCGCCGCCGTACTCACCCTTCGGGATCTCACCCGAGAACTGCGCGTACTCCAGCGGGTGATCCTCGGTGTGCACGGCCAGACGCACCACATCAGTCGTGGACGGCAACCCCTTCGGCACCGCCCACGACACCAACACGCCATCACGCTCCAACCGCACATCCCAATGCAGGCTGGACGCGTGATGCTCCTGAATCACGAACGTGTCGTTGTTGCCCTTCGGCAACTCATCAGCAGCAGGAACGGGCTCCGGCGTCCTGGCCGGATCCCGCTTGCGCCGGTACTCGTCGAGCCCGGCCATCTACGCCGACGAGGCCTTCTTCTTCGGCGCCGACTTCTTCTCCGCGCCCTTCCGCCCCGCCTTCGCCTTCTCCACACTGCGTTCCAGCGCCGTCATCAGATCGATCACGTCACCCTTGTCCTCGGCCTCCGGCTGCTCAGGCAGCTCCGCACCCTCCGCCTTGGCCGCGATGACCTTCTCCAACGCATCCCGGTAGTCGTCGGTGAACGTGTCCGGATCGAAGTCACCCGCCATCGACTCCACCAGCGACGTCGCCATCTTCAACTCCTGCGGCCGCACCTCGACCGCCTGGTCCAGGAAGTCGAACTCCGCCTTGCGGATCTCGTCCGGCCACAACATCGTGTGCATCACCAGCACGTCATCACGCGCCCGGATCGTCGCCAGGGTCTCCTTCTGCCGGATCGTGATCTTCACGACCGCCAGCTGACCCGTCTTCACCAGCGCGTCCCGCAGCAGCACGTACGGTCGTGCCGCCGCCTTGTCCGGCTCCAGGTAGTACGTCTTCTGGAAGTAGATCGGATCGATCTCCTCCGCCGGCACGAACTCCAGAACGTCGATCGACTTGTCGGTCTTCACCGGCAACTTGTCGAAGTCCTCGTTCTCCATGATCACCATCCGGCCGTCGTCCAGCTCGTAGCCCTTGGTGATGTCGCCGTACTCGACCTCTTCGCCGCACACCGAACAGACGCGCTTGTACTTGATGCGCCCACCGTCCGCCCGATGCACCTGGTTGAAACGGAAGTCGTGCTCCTCGACAGCCGAGTAAAGGCGCACGGCGATCGTCACCAACCCGAAGGAGATGGCCCCACGCCACACGGATCTCATTCTCATTGGGTACCCCTGAAATGCGGTTTTCGCACTATCAGGTCACCCACTTGGCCTAACGATCCGGCAACTGAGCGACCCCCGGCCCACGTCCTGCAGCCGAGAGTGCCGCATCCCAGTGGAACACCGCTAGATGTCCTTGAGCGCCCGATACGTCCGATTGCTCGCCACCGCAGCCCGCCGCTCCCGCGCCGTCGCCTCGATGTAGTTCTGACTCGTCGCCAGACTCGCATGCCCCAGCAACGCCATGATCTCGCTCGCGCTCGCCCCGTCCTCCGCCAGCCTCGTCGCGAACGTGTGCCTGAGAGCGTGCAGATTCGCCCCCGTCGGCACCCGGTCGTTCAACCCGGCCCACCGGAAGCACTGCTTCACCAGGTACTCCAACCCACCCCGCCCGATCGGCTCACCATGCCGATCCCGCAACAACGCGCTCTCCCGATCGAACCTGCCCTGCGGAAACCGCTGCCGGCAACTCGTCAGGTACGCCTCCACGATCCGCTCCATCGGCGGCTCGATCGGCACACTCCGATCCCGGTTCCCCTTGCCCTTCACGTGCAGCCTCTTGTCACCCTCACGCCCCACGACCGACGCCAGCGTCAACGTCCGCATCTCCGCGCTCCGCAGACCCGCCACCAGCCCCAGCGCGATCACCAGCACGTCCCGCTCCGGCCACGGGTCACGCCCCTTCCGCGCACCCTCCGCCGCGGCCGTCAGCAACTGCTCCGGCGTGTCCTCACCCCTCAACGGCTTGGGCACCAGCGGAGGCGTCTTCGGACGCGCCACCGCCCCCATCGGATTGCCCGCGATCAGGTCCTCCGCCACGCAGAACGTCAGGAACTGGTTCCACGTCGACCACGCCCGCAACACCGAGCTCTTGGCGTGCGTGTCCGCGAACAACCCGAACGCCTGCCGCAGGTTGCCACCCGTCAGATGCCCGATCGTCAGGTCCTCGGCGGGCGTGCCGAGCGTCTCGGCCAGGAGAGCGTTCACGCCGGCGAGATCTCGCTGGTAGGCGGCCGTCGTGTGCGGCGAGTCCTTGCGAGTCCGGCGGGCGAGGAAGAAGGCGTCCTGGGCGGCGAACACGTGCATATGGATCTTGTACCGCACGGCACCGACAATCCTCGCCGCAGGGGGAGGGGAGCGGTGCCGCTCACAACGTCCTGAGCTGCTCAAACGGGGACGGACGGGCCGTCGTCGATGATCACTGCCGCTCCGGGGCGGGGCAGTGTCACCCGTCCTGATCAGGCGTGGGACCCGCGATGACGCGCGGCGGCGAGCGAGCCGTTTCTCCCCTTGTGCCGTGCTGGATAATGGCGATTATGCATGAAATGTCCGTTTCATCCGGGTTGGCCGGATTCGGAAACGGCGCACAGAGGCACTGGACCAGGCGGCGTCACTTGTCGGGGATCGTGAGCGTAATGGCGCCCCGCCACGTACGTCTCACTGACGACACGTCGGTGTCGACCGCGCTCCGACATCGCCGTGGATCTGATGTTGTGGCGTCTGCAAGCGCAGCCGGCCTGCCCGTTGGCTGTGACTTGCAGACGCGCCAACACGGGCGTTGCGGCCCCTTCTGAGACGATCTTCGCAGGTCGCCGTTTCGCCGATAATCTACATTATGTCAAGTAACGTGGATCTGGGTCTGCCCCGCGGATGTCTCCCGGCGATCTCCTGAGCCTCGTTGCGGCCGTTCGTACGTCGGCGTGTGCGCGTTGGTTCGCTCAGACGGCTTCTGCTGACGTTTGCCCGCGCGGCGTCGTCCCGGATCCGTCGTCTGGCGCGGTCGCCGGGTTCCTGTGGGCCGTCGCCTCTCTTGCGCGCTCGCACGACTGCTTTCGTCACCGTGGCGTTAGGTGTGCGCGTGGCAGGCTGTCTGCTCGTGATCGATGACTTCGCGAAGGCGTACCTGCACGGCGATCTGCGTGAGTTGCGCGAGGTGTTGGTGTGGAAGCTGGACGGGTTGCCGGAGGCCGACGTGCGGCGCCCGCTGGTGGCGTCCGGGACGAACCTGCTGGGTCTGGTGAAGCATCTGACGCTGACCGAGGCGCGGTACTTCGGTGAGGTGTTCGGGCGGCCGTTCCCGGAGCCGTTGCCGCGCTGGGACGATCTGTCGGCGCGTGGTCTGGACATGCGGGCTGACGAGTTCGAGTCGCGTGAGGACGTCGTTGCTCGTTATCGGCGGGCGTGGGCGCATTCGGACGCGACGATCGAGGGTTTGGCGGTGGACTCCCCCGGCCATGTGCCGTGGTGGCCGCGTCCTGACGTGATGTTGTTCAACGTGTTGGTGCACGTGGTGTCGGAGACGGCGCGGCACGCGGGTCACGCGGACATCCTGCGCGAGCAGCTGGACGGGGCGACCGGCGAGGGCCGTTGAGCGTGTTTGTGCAGTTCAGAGGCTCGTGAACGATCTTGTCGGGGGTCGTTGCCACACTGGGTCCATGCGATACGCGATCTATGTTCCTTCGTTCGGGGCGTCGCTGGGTGATCCGTCGGTGCTGGTCTCGCTGGGTGTGGCGGCCGAGGAGGCGGGCTGGGACGGGTTCTTCCTGTGGGATCACGTGGTGGTGCCCGGTGAGGCTCTGGTGGCGGATGTCTGGGTGACGTTGGGTGCGGTGGCGGCGCGGACGTCGTCGATCCGGGTGGGTCCGATGGTGACGTCGCTGGGGCGGCGGCGTCCGTGGAAGGTGGCGTTGGAGGCGTCGACGCTGCAGCGCTTGTCGGGCGGTCGTTTGGTGCTTGGTGTGGGTGCGGGCGTGCCGCAGGACTTCGAGCCGTTCGGTGAGCGGGTGTCGCGCGCTCGTGCGTTGTCCGAGGGCGTCGAGTTGCTTCGTGCGCTGTTGTCGGGCGCCGAGGTGGAGCACCGCGGTGAGGTGTTCGAGGTGTCGGGTGTGCGGTTCGCGCCGGTGGACGTTCCGATCTGGGTGGGTGGCAACTGGCCGCGCGAGACGCCGTTCCGCGCGGCGGAGCACGCGGCGGGTGTGGTGCCGGCGACGTTCGGTCAGGAGGGTCTGGTGGTGCTCTCCCCTGCTGACGCCGCGCGGCTGAAGTCCGACTTCGTGTCGTCGGGTGGCCCGGCGGACGGCGACGTGACGATCTGGGGCGGTGCCGCCTTACCCACCGAGGTCGCGGAGTACGAGGCCGCCGGGGTGACGTGGATGCTCACCGACGGCGGCGCTCAATCGATCGACGACCTCCACGCCTTCATCGCGGCGGGCCCTCCGTCAGGCGCGTAGCCCGCGCAGCAACGTCTCGAGGTACCGGTGAGCGGTGGGCAGCCGGTCGTCAGGGCTGTCGCTGTGCACGTAGGTGGCGTAGGCGATGCCGCACATCAACGGAACGATGTCGGCGTTGTCGAGGTCGTTGCGCACCGCTCCGGCCTCCCGCGCACGGGCGAGCAACTTGGCGCCGATGCCCATGATCTGCTTTTTGAGCTCGGTGGTGCGTGGCAGCACGTCCTGCGGTGCGGCCGACACCTTCACGAGTGCGGGATCGGTGACCTGGCCTTCGACGACCTTGGCGAGGAACGCGGCGAACGCCTCCCACGGATCATCGTGGGCAAGCCCTTGCTCCCCGGTGCTGGCGAGCGCCTCGAGACAGGGCGTGGCAACGGTCTCCAGCAACGCCTCGGCGGTGGGAAAGTGCCGATAGACGGTGCCGACCCCGAGCCCGGCCCGCCGTGCGACGTCGTTGAGCTGCAGCGGTGTGCCTTCGTCCACCAGTTCCCTGGCAACACCGACGATGTGCTCCCAGTTGCGAGCGGCGTCCTTCCGCTGAGGCGTCATGCCTCCAAGACTAATTGGATACGCCATCCGGAACGCGTCCAAGTGGCGCGTGCCTCTCGCTGAGCCGCCGCACGGCCGCCTGCACCTGCGGGTCGACAGCGGCCTTGGCGGGCGTGACGGGCACGGCGTGCCGCCCGACCACGGTGCCGCTGGGCAGATCCCCGGTGGCGGCCAGGATCGAAGACCGAGCGGCAACGTCCGCGGGCCCGGAGGTGGACTTCTCGAACGTGCGCCGCACCAACGGCCACAACACCCGCAACCCAGGCGACACGATCTTGGGCGACCTCATCGTCCCGTCCGTCATGTCGGTGGCCGCTCCCCCGGGATCGGCGGCGAACACCTTCACCCCCGACCCTTCAAGCCGCCGGGCGAGGTCGAGCGTGTAGGCGAGATTCATGAGCTTGGCCCGCCCGTACCAGTGAAACCCGTAGTACCCGCCAGGAGGCTCAACGGCGTCGAACACCTTCTTGGCAACAACAACGGCCCCGGACGTCACGTTGACGACCCGGTCTCTCAACACCGGCAACAACAACTCGGTGAGCAGGTAGGGCGAGAGGTGGTTGACGACGAACGACCCTTCCACCCCGCCGAGCTCGACGCGGTCGGCGAACATGGCGCCAACGTTGTTGACGAGGACGTCCACCTCCCCCTCGCCGGCGATCACCGCGGCCAACGCCCGAACCTCGTCCAACGACGAGAGGTCAGCCCGCAGGAACCGAGCGCCTTCCGCTCCCCTGACGTTGAGCCTCTCGACCGCCCGAGCCCCACGCTCGGCGTTGCGCCCGACCACGGTGACGGCAAACCCGGCATCCGCCAGCCCCAACGCCGTCTCCAGCCCGATGCCACCGGTCCCAGCCGTCACAACCGCCCTGCGCACCATGCCCACTCCCTCAATCCGGATACCGAATCCGCTTCCGTCGCCGACGCTAGCACAAATACGGATGAGCTATCCGCTTCAGTGGGACAGAGGTGGGCCACAACGAGGCCGTCGAGATCTGGTCAGGCGGGCCAGGCGGGCGGTGGCGGAGTTGGGTGTCCAGTTGAGCTGGTGAGTTCGGCGGCCAGGGCGGAGAGTTCGGCCTCGGACAGGTCGCGCTCCCCCACCCGCCGCAGCAGTTCGGCCCGGGAGCAGACGACGACGGCTCCAGGGCGGCGCCCCAGCTCCGCGGCGGCGACGATCGAGGTTTCCCCGTTGTGCAGCACGAGGATCGGGTCGGGCGTGTCGGTGTAGAGCAGGCGCTCGATGTCACGTCCGGTGATGGCCATGCTCAGTCTTGTACGGCGCGGGCGTAGCGGGCCGCAAGGGTGCGAACGTGTGCCACGAGTTCGGGTGGTGAGGTGACCTCGAAGTCGAGGTCGAGCATGCCGATCCAGACGGCGAGGGTTTCGAGGGAGTCGGAGCCGGTCACGAGGACGCAGGACACCTCATCGCGTGCTTCCACGGTGCCGACCATGGCGTTGATGCGGTCAGCCACCGTGGAAGCCGGGGCGTGGATCAGGACTCGGGCTTGGAAGCGCCAGGCCGCTTGGTTGACGCGGGAGGCCACGTAGGTGGTGGCGTCGAAGTCGCGGGGTGCGAAGCGGGGGCCGAAAGGCGGTTGGGGTGGGGTGATGCGGTCCACGCGGAAGCTGCGCCAGTCGGACTTGTCGGCGTCCCAGGCGACGAGGTACCAGCGGCGGCCCCAGTTGACCAGGCGGTGGGGTTCTACCCGGCGGCGGGTGGGGGTGCCGTCGTGGGCCTGGTAGTCGAAGCGGAGGGTGTCGCTGTCTCGGCACGCGGCGGCCAGAACGGAGAGCAGCTCGGGGTCGAGGGCGGGGGCCGGGTGGTCGCGGGGGACGGACTCGATCTGTTCCAGGGCCGAGACGCGGTGGCGCAGGCGGGACGGGAGGACCTGTTCGAGTTTGAGCAGGGCGCGCAGGGAGACCTCTTCCAGGCCCGTGACGGCGTTGGTGCGCAGGGCGGCGGCCACGGCTACGGCCTCGTTGTCGTCGAGGAGCAGGGGTGGCAGTTCGGCGCCGGCGCCGAGGCGGTAGCCGCCGAACGAACCCGTGGTGGCGTTGACCGGGTAGCCGAGTTCGCGCAGGCGGTCCACGTCGCGGCGGACGGTGCGGGGGCTGATCTGGAGTTCGTCGGCCAGTTCGCTGCCCTGCCAGTCGCGGCGGGACTGCAGTAGTGCGAGCAGGCGCAGCAGGCGGGCCGAGGTTTCCAACATGGACGGACACTTTAGGACAGGGGCTGGCCGCAAGGCTCGTTAGCCTCGGGTTATGACGGAGATCAGGGAATTCCAGATCGCGATCGACGACGCCGACCTCGCCGAACTGAAGGCGCGGCTGGGCAGGACGCGGTGGACCGACCAGGTCGCGGGGGCCGGGTCGCGCTACGGGGACGCCGTCGAGGACGTCCGGGAGATGGCGCGGTACTGGGCGGAGGACTTCGACTGGCGGGCGGTGGAGGCGCGGCTCAACTCCTACCCTCAGTTCGTCACCGAGATCGACGGCACGAACGTTCACTTCCTGCACGTCACCAGCCCGAACCCGGACGCGCTGCCGGTGCTGCTGATCCACGGCTGGCCGGGGTCGGTGATGGAGTTCGTGGACGTCGTCGAGCACCTGCGCGAGGACCACCACCTGGTGATCCCGTCGATCCCCGGCTTCGGGTTCTCCGGGCCGACCAGGGACGTCGGCTGGCACTCCGGGCGGATCGCGGGAGCGTTCGCCGAGCTGATGGCGCGGCTGGGCTACGAGCGGTACGGGGTGCACGGCAACGACGCGGGCGCGATCATCGCCCCTCAGGTCGGGCAGGCCGACCCGGAGCACGTCGTGGGCGTGCACGTCACGCAGATCTTCTCGTTCCCCTCCGGCGACCCGGCGGAGATGGAGGGGCTGACCGAGGACGACCACCGGCGCCTGGGCGTGCTGCAGAACTTCCGGGAGACCATGTCCGGGTACGCGAAGCTGCAGCAGGCGCGGCCGCAGAACGTGGCGTTCGGGCTCGCCGACTCCCCCGTCGGCCAGCTCGCCTGGACCATGCAGCTGATGGGCGAACCGGCCGTCACCAAGGACTTCCTGCTGGCGAACGTGGCGATCTACTGGTTCACCGCCACCGCCGGGTCCAGCGCGCGGCTGTACTTCGAGGACGCCCACCGCGAGGACCAGCCGGGACCGACGACCGTGCCGATGGGCGTGGCGATCTTCCCCGACGACTTCCAGACCATCCGCCGCTTCGCCGAACGCGACCACCACAACCTCGTGCACTGGTCGGAGTTCGAGACGGGCGGGCACTACTCCGGGCACGACTCGCCCGAGCTGCTGGCGGGCGACATCCGGGTGTTCTTCGCGAAGATGTAGGGCGTGCCGCAGTGGCTTGAGGCGGGGATCTGGGGACTGGCAGGCGGCGGCGCGCTCGTGGTGGGCGCGCTCGTCGCCTGGTTCCTGCGCGTGCCCCGCGACGTGGTGGCGGTGGTGATGGCGTTCGGGGCCGGGGTGCTCACGGCCGCGGCGGCGTTCGAGCTGATGGACGAGGCCGAGCAGACCGGCGGGCTGCTGCCCACCTCGCTCGGGTTCGCGGCGGGCGCGACCGGGTACGTGCTGGCCAACCTCGTGCTCGCCCGGCACGGCGCGCGGCACCGCAAGCGCAGCAGCGACCAGCCCGCGGAGTCCGAGCAGGCCGGCAGCGGCACGGCGATCGCGGTCGGCGCGCTGCTCGACGGTGTGCCGGAGTCGGTGGTGCTGGGCGTGTCGCTGATCGGCGGCGGCGGGGTCGGCGTGGCGATGCTCGCGGCGGTCGTCGTCTCCAACGTCCCCGAGGGGCTGTCCAGCGTGGCCGGCATGAAGCAGGCCGGGCGGAGCGCGCGGTACGTGTTCGGGGTGTGGGGTGGCATCGCGGTGGCGAGCGGGGTGTCGGCGGCGCTGGGCAACGTGCTGCTGGACGGCGCGCCGCCGGGGCTGGTCGCGGTGATCACGGCGGTGGCCGCGGGCGCGATCCTGGCGATGATCGCCGACACCATGATCCCGGAGGCCTACGAACGCGCCCGCCTGTACACCGGGCTGTGCACGACGGCGGGGTTCCTGACGGCGTTCGTCGTCGAACGGCTCGGCTAGCGAGGCCTAGGCGCGCCAGACCGTGGCGCTGCGGGTCTCGGTGCTCTCCAGCGTCAACGGCACCGGCACCTCGTAGCGGGCCTGCGCGCAGAACCGGTCCCGCGGCAGGTGCGCCCGATCGGGGTCGCCCAGCAGCACCAGCGCGCCACGGGCGGCCGCGCGGATGAGGAACGGCAGCACCAGCGCGGTGATCTCGGCGTCGTAGAAGACGTCCCCGGCGAGCACCACGTCGGCGCCGTGGGCGTCGCTGTCGAGCTGGTCGCCGCCGACCGTGCGGATCGTGACGCCGTTGGCCGCCGCGTTGAGGTCGACGGCGGCCAGGGCGAGCGGGTCGATGTCGTTCGCGGTGACCGAGTCGGCCCCGGCCAGGGCGGCGGCGATCGCCACCAGGCCGGAACCGGACGCCAGGTCGAACACCTTCTTGTCGCGCACCAGGCCCGCGTGGTCGAGCAGGTGCCGCGCCAGCGCCTGGCCGCCCGCCCACGGGAACGCCCAGAACGGCGGCTGGTCGTGGTCGGTGAGCTCCCACAGGTCCATCGCCTCGGCCGCGCTGTGCAGCAGCACCTCGGGCACCAGCGGCACCGGGGCCAGCGTCGTGTTGGCGAGCACGAAGTCGGTGAGCGTGGGCGCGGACATGACGGAGAAGCTTAGGGGCAGCGCGGAGGCGGCCCGCAGAGGCGAAAGCCTCACATCCCGCCCGCCACCCGCAGGATCGCGCCCGTCGTGTACGAGGCCTCGTCCGAGAGCAGCCACGCGATGGCGTTCGCGATCTCCTCGGCCTCGCCGGGACGCCCGAGCGGGATCCTCGCGACCACCCGGTCGGGGCGGTCCGGCACGCCCGAGAGCACGTGGATGTCGGTGCGGACCGTGCCGGGCTGCACGCAGTTGACGCGGATGCCGCGCGGGGCGAGCTCCTTGGCCAGGCCGATCGTCAACGCGTCCACGGCGGCCTTGGTGGCTGCGTAGTGCACGTACTCCCCCGGGCTGCCCAGCGTCGCCGCGCCGGAGGACACGTTCACGATCGCGCCACTGGTCATCCTGCGCGCGGCCTCGCGGGCCACGAAGAACGCGCCGACGACGTTGACGTCCACGACCCGCCGCAGGTCGGCGGTGCGCAGGTCGGCGAGCGGGCCGACCGGGGAGGTGATGCCGGCGTTGCTGACGACGCCGGTGATCTCGCCCGCGGCGTCGAACAGGCGCGCCACGTCGTCCTCGTCGGCCGTGTCGGCCTGGATCGCGGTGACGCCGAGCTCCTTCTCCAACGCCCGCGCCTCGTCCTGCGCCTGGCGGTAGCTGATCACGACCTCGTGGCCGTCGCGCACGAGCCTGCGCGCGGTCGCCGCGCCGATACCCCGGCTTCCCCCGGTGATCACCGTTGTCATACCGCCCACCCTATCCATATACTCGTCGCCGGATATACGGGAGCGGATATGACGTTCAAACGCACGAACCCCCTGGCCCTGGCGGTGCTGGCCCTGCTCGCCGAGCGGCCCATGCACCCCTACGAGATGGCGCAGACCATGCGCGAACGCCACCAGGAGGAGGTGATCAAGCTCAACTACGGCTCCCTCTACACCGTCGTGGAGTCGCTGCACCGCCACGAGCTGATCACCGCCTCGGCCGTGCAGAAGGCGGGCAACCGGCCCGAACGCACCGTCTACGCCATCACCGAGGCGGGCACGACAGAGCTGCACACGTGGCTGCGCGCGCTGATCGCCGAACCCGCCCGTGAGTACCGGCGGTTCGAGGCCGGGATCTCGATGGTCGGCCTGCTGCCGCCCGCCGACGCGCTGGAGGTCGTCGAACAGCGGTCAGCGGCCGTCGGCGAGCAGCTCACCTCGCTGGCCGTGCTGCTGGAGCGCCTCGCCGGCATGGGACTGCCGCAGCTCGCGTGGATCGAGCTCGACTACCGCATGGCCGTGCTGCGCGCCGAACGCGAATGGCTGCTGTGGTTCACCACCGCCACCCGTGAAGGCACGGTCGGCGGCTACGACACCTGGGAGGAGCGTCACCGATGAGACTGCTGTTCGAAGTGACCGGCGTCGTGCGAGCGCCGCTGGAGGTCGTGCGGGAACGGATGTTCGCCGACGCCGGCGAGTCCGGCACGCACCGGCTCGTGGACCGCGAGCAGGGCGTCATCGCCTACTGGGGCGACTGGTGGTACCGCGGCGAGGACTCCCTGCACCCCCACCCCGGCGGCACGCTCGTGCGGCACCGCGTCTACAACATCGCCCGCCAGGGCAACTGGGCGCCGTACCTGGCCAACAAGCTGTTCATCGGCTACCGCGCCCGCCTCGAAGCGTCGATGCGCGACCGCGTCCGCGAGCTCGAAGCTCAGAGCTGACCGAACCGCGCCACGGCGACGAACACCGCCAGCGCGCACAGCACGAGGTTGACCGGCACCGTCGCGCCCTCACCCCGCCGGATGTGCGTGATCGCCGCGCCCACCTGCACCAGCGCGAGCCCCAGCGCCGCGATCGGCGTGAGGATCGGCGCGACACCGGTCAGCCACGGCAGCACCAGCCCGAGCGCGCCCGCCACCTCGACCGCGCCGATGCCCTTGACCTGCCCGGACGTGAAGTCCCCCGCCCACGCCATCCGCGGCTCGGCCAGCAGGTCCTGTTTCGTCTTCGCCAGCTTGGTGAAGCCCGCCATGAGGTACAGGGCGGCCAGCACACCCGACACGATCCACAGCACGACGTCCATGACCTCGCAACCTAGCCCGCCCGGCACCGATGCCCAAGATCACACCCTTGAAGTAAGGGTGGCCTTAGTCCTCACCCGAACGGCCGTATAGAGTGTGCAGATGAGGTGCTCGATACTCTCCGACTTCGCGGGCGAACCGCTGGCCGGCACGGCCGCGACCGCGACGGCGTGGCTGTGCCTGGAACAGCCGGGCCCCTGGGGCCGCGACGCCCTGCTGGAGAGCCACCTCGACCCCGAACTCGGCGCCGAACTGTCCCGCCGCGCCGCCGGCACCGGTGTGCGCATCCTGCTGATCCGCCGCCCCGGCAAGCACTTCGACGACCACGTTCCCGCCCGTCGCCGCCTGTACCTGGCCTCGACGAAGCCCGGTGCCTCGTGGCTGGAACAGGCCGACCTCGCCTCCCCGGAGGAGGCCCTCGAACTCGACTTCGAGGCACTGGGCGCGGGCCGCTCCACGGCGTTCGGCACGCCGGTCGACGATCCGCTCCTGCTGGTCTGCACCAACAGCAAACGCGACGTCTGCTGCGCGCTGTACGGCCGTCCGATCGCCACCGCGCTCAACCTGTGGGAGTGCACGCACACCGGAGGGCACAGGTTCGCGCCCACCGGGGTCCTCCTGCCGACAGGTCACCTGTACGGGCGCCTTGACCACCAGTTGGCCCAGCGCGTCGTCACGGAGGGCATCGTCGCCGACCGGTGCCGCGGCCGGTCCTGCTTCACCCCGCGGGGTCAGGTCGCCGAGGTCGCGGTCCGCTCGCAGATCGGCGAGCACCGCGACGTGCTGACCGTCGTCGCCGAGACCACGGACTCCGCGACCGTGCGGCACACCGACGGCCGCGAGTGGCGGGTCACGCTCACCGAGCAGCCGGTGCCGCCGCGGCCCGCGAGCTGCGGCAAGTCGCCGGACATCGCGATCGCCCTGGTCGCCACGGCGATCGACGAGCTGGTCGGCGTCTGCGGCTAGCCGGCGTTCACCCGTCCACGACCGCGATCGCGCGCACCGGCATCGTGCCCATGCCCACGACCGGCATCGGCAGCGCCGTGAACCGCGCGCCCCTCGCGGGCAGCTGGTCCAGGTTCGTCAGGTGCTCCACGATCGGGATGCCCGCCCCCAGCAGCCCCTGGTGCGCCGGCCGGGTCAGGTCGCCCGCGTCGTCGATGTTGAGCGAGTCGATGCCGACCAACGCGGGCCCGGCGGCGATCAACGCCTCCACGACGTCCGCGGTGAGGAACGGGTGACCGTGCTGGTAGGCGTCCGTGCCCCAGTGCCGCGACCACCCGGTGTGGAACAGCACCGCGTGCCCCACCAGCTCCGCCGGGACCTGGTCACCGATCCGCAGCACGGCGACGGGCACGTCGACGACCCGTTCCAGCGGCAGACCGGCCGTGTCGTAGCCGCCCTGGTGGTAGTGCGCGGGCGTGTCCAGGTAGGTGCCGGTGTTCGCGATCAGGTCGATCTGCCCGATCTCGAACGACACCCCCGGCCCCATCCGCGCCGCCGTCTCCTCCCGGCTCACGTAGGTGGACACGCTCGGCGGCCTCATACCGCCCATGGTCGTCATGCCGTGGACGATGGGGTGGCTGAGATCAACGATGCGACGCACGCGCCCAGTATGAGGTGGTCTCCCCGACGTGATCTCCGCGGCTGACCTCGCTCGAGTGCCCCGGCTGATCCACCTCTCGCCCCAGCACAGGTCGCGGTCACCCGGTACCGGGAACGCACGCACCACATCGACCACGTCGTGGAGGCCTTGGGCGGAGAGCGGGTCGTGCACGAAAGCCACGCACGGATCGAGGGCTATTTTATGGCCGGCACTGAAGTCATCGAGGCATCAGGCACCGTGGAGCAGACCTACGCTGCACTGCTCGCGAGACTCGCCTCAGCCGGACTCCGCTGACCGCTCGACCGGGCCCGCGCTCGGCACGGTCGCGGAGAACACGCCGATCCCCAGCGCGTACGGGTCGTCCAGCCCCACCGTCCGCAACGTCTCCACCGGCAGCGCCAGCAACGAGATCGCCACCCCGAGGAAGTAGGCGTCCAGCAGCCCGGTGTCGCGCACCGTCGACGGCAGACCGGCCGCCTGCTGCAACGCCGCCCCCGCCTCCGCGTTCGCGAGCACCATACCCGACAACGCCTCCCGCACGCCCGGCCGGCGCACCGCCTCCAGGTAGAGCTCCACCATCGCGAGCATCTGGGTCGGGTCGTCGGCCACGGCGCGGCGCAACAAGGCGGGGTAGAGCTCGGCCACGTCGGTGGCGTTGATCGCGGGCGGGGTGGTCTCCCGCAGGCGCTCGACGGCGGCCTGGTGCAGCGCGGTCATCCGGGCGGCGCACGCGGTGAGGATCGACTCGCGGGTCGGGAAGTAGTTCTTGGTGGTGCCGATGGGGACGCCTGCCTCGCGGTCGATCGCGCGGTGGGTCAGGCCCCGGCCGCCTTCCACCGCGAGGATCTGGATCGCGGTGTCGCACAGAAGGTCACGACGGCTCACATCCCGGGACACTAGCAAGATCACCACCTGGGTGCCGCGCCGGGGCGAACGTGCTGGTCCCGGCCGTCGCGGTGACCGTGCCGCGCTCCACCACGAGGAACAGGCCGCAGACGCAGCGGACGTAGGACACCGCCCTGTGCGAGGAGACGGCGGCGGTGCTGGGCCAGTGGCAGGCGGGGCAGGTGGCGATCATGCCCACCAGCGTGCTGTCATGGTCTAGTGCATTTCAACCCTTACGGCGGGGCGGCGGCGGAGCTCGCCGCCAGGCTCGTCAACGCCGACCCCTCCCACCCCCTGCTCGACGTGCTGAAAGCCTCGGACTACAAGCCGCTCGGGTCCCTCGACGCCCAGCAGGAACGTGACGTACGAGACTGGATCGAGCAGCTGCGGCAGGTGTTCCGGGAACCCACGATCGCGCTGCTCAACGACCTGCTGGCGCAGTCGTCGACCACGCACTACATCTCCACCCACGACGACCGCGGCCCGCACCTGCACTACGCGCGGGAGGATGCGCCGACGCAGGTGCGCGTGAAGGCCTACACGGCGGCGGGCATGGCGGCGTTGTTCTGCGAGGACGCCGGGCGCATCGGCTGGTGTGGCCGGGAGGGCTGCGACACGGTGTTCGTCGACACCAGCCGCAACGGCAAGCGCCGGTTCTGCTCCACCAGGTGCGCGAACCGGGTCGCGGTCGCGAACCACCGCAGCCGCCAGAGCGCGTAGCCGCTCAGTCGGCGTGCACGCGGTGCCCGAACCGGGTGTTCTCGAACGACGACTCGCCGCCGAACGACGCCTCCACGAAGTCCTCCCGGCCGCGGAACCACGTGCCCGCGAACGACGAGACGCCCGCGAACCACGCCCGCCGGAACACCGCCCGCCCCCCGAAGCGCACGAACGAGCAGTCCATCTCCGACCCGAACCGCGCGCCCGTGAAGTCCGCACGGCCGGAGAACCGCGCACGGCCCAGCACCACCGGACCGGCGACGTGGATGTGCGACAGTTCGCCGTTGCCGCACACCGCCACGCCCCGCAGCCCCAGCCCGCGCGCGAACACCGACCCGGTGAACTGCACGTGCCGCTCGAAGAACGCGCCGGAGGCGTCGAAGCCACCGAGGAACGTCGCCTGGTCGAAGCGGGTGTCGCCGAGGAACCGGGTGCCGTCGAACCGGACGGTGCGCGGCCGGCACGCCGACAGGTCGAAGTCCACCAGCGTCGTGTGCCGCAGGTCCAGGTCGCAGCCCAGCCAGAACCCCGGACCGGGCCGCAGCCGCGCCGCCAGCGTCGCCTGCAGCACCATCCGCCACCGCTGGTCGACCTGCGTACCGGGCCACGGCAGGTCCCGCAGCACCGCGCACAGCTCGTCCAGCGCGGGCTGCCGGTGCTCAGCCAGGCTCTCCCCGAAGGCGACCCAGTCGCGCAGGCCGTCCATCCGCACGTCCGACTCGTCGGACCGCAGCCGCGCGCCGATGTCCTGAAGCGGGGACACAGGTGACACGGGCGGCGCCGGCGGCGGGGTGGTCTCCACCCGGCGCCTGCCGAGCACCGCCACGGTCAGGACGTCGGAGGTCGCTGTGAACCAGCGCGAGAGGAGCGACATACCTCGATGATGTGATCTGGGTCATCGCCGCTGACAGTGGTGGAGTTCAACGCGGGACCCACTCGCCGATCCTCAGCCGGTCACGTTGGTGAGCCTGCGCGGCACGTACTGGTCGCCTCCCAGGCCGTAGCGCAGGACCCGGTACGTGGTGCCGTAGGTGCTGCGCTGCTCGTAGGCGTGGTAGGCGGTCTTGTACGGGTCGGCCCACTTGTCGAAGATCACGACGTGGCGGGTGTCCCCGGTGCCGACCGAGTCGACCACGATGTCGCCCCAGCGCAGGTCGCTCATCGCGATCGCGGTCGAGAACGGCGCCTGCGCGAGCTCCACGGTCCGCTGACCGGGCGCGCCGAGCTTCGCGGCCATCGACACGAATCCCGAGCAGTCCTGCCGGTACCGCTCCGCGCCCCAGTACGCGCTCTGCGAGTACGGGACGGGCCCACCGTTGTTCGCGGTCAGCCACGACTTCGCGCGGGTGATCATCTCCTGCCGGGACACCTGCGCGGCCTGCGCCGGCGACACCAGCGTGCTCAGCGCGAGCAGGACGACGGCGGCCATCGCGAGAACTCTCATGCGGACTACTCCCATTCCGTAGATCACCTGTGGGCGCTTAGGGTCGGTTCATGGAGCTGACGGAGCTGTGTTTCGCCGGGGCAGCCAGGCAGGCGCGGGCGGTGCGCGACGGCGAGGTGAGCGCGGCCGGCCTGGTCGCCGAACACCTGCGGCGCATCGAGCGGCTCGACCGGAGGCTCAACGCGTTCCGGCTGGTCTTCGCCGAGCAGGCACTGGCAGAGGCCGAACGGGCCGACGCCCGCCGAGGCGAGGACCTGCCACTGCTCGGCGTCCCCATCGCCGTCAAGGAGGACATCGCGATCGAGGGCCTGCCCACCACGAAGGGCACGAACGCCGCCCGCACCCCGCAACCGCGCGACTCGGCGATCGTGGCCCGGCTGCGCGCGGCCGGAGCGGTGATCATCGGCCGCACCCGCATGCCCGAGCTCGGCCTGTGGCCCTACACCGAGAGCGCCTGGGCGGGACCCACGCGCAACCCGTGGTCGCTCACGCACTCCCCCGGCGGCTCCAGCGGAGGTTCGGCCGCGGCCGTCGCGGCGGGACTCGCGGCCGCGGCGATCGGCACGGACGGCGCCGGGTCCATCCGCATCCCCGCCGCCATGACCGGCCTGTTCGGGCTCAAGCCCCAGCGCGGCCGCGTCTCCCTCTCGCCCGAACCGCAGATGTGGGGCGGCATGGTCGTGGCGGGACCGCTCACCCGCACGGTCGAGGACTGGGCGCTGATCGCCGACCAGATCCACGGCGCCGCCCCCGGTGACGCGCACGTCGCCCACCCGCCGCGCACCACCTTCACGCAGGCCGCGCGCACCGATCCCGGACGGCTGCGGATCGGGGTGTCGCTGCGGCCGTGGGGTCCGGGCATCGCGATCGCCGACGAGGTCCGCGACGCCGTGCAGGACACCGCCGCGCTGCTCACCGACCTCGGTCACGACGTCGTGCGCCTCGACCCGCCGATGCGCGACCTGACCGCGTCCACCCAGTTCGCCGCGCGCTACCTGCGCAACGCCCACCTGGCGCACACCGGCATGGAGTTCCCGGACCTCGTCGAGGCGCGCACGCGTGCGGTCAGCGAACTCGGTCGCCGCGTGCCGGCGCCGGTGGCGCGCTGGGCGGCCCAGGACGACGCGTCGCTCACCGCCTACGCCAACCGCATGTTCACCTCGATCGACGCGCTGCTCACCCCGGCGCTGACCCGCCCGCCGATCCGGGTGGGCGAGTGGAGCTCCCGCAGCGCCTTCACCGCGCTGCTCGCCGCCTCGCACTACACGACGTTCCTGCCGTTGTGGAACATCGTCGGCAACCCCGCGGCCGCCGTGCCCGCCGGTCGTTCGGCCACCGGCCTGCCGCTGGCCGTGCAGCTCGTGGGCCGCCAGCACGACGAGTGCACGCTGCTGTCGGTGTCCGCCCAGCTGGAACGCGCCCGGCCGTGGGCGGACCGGATCCCCTCCGGCCTCGATCATGCGAACTAGGATATTACGAGTACGGACTATCCGAGGTCGAAACGGTCAGAATCCGCGCCGGGACAACTCGTCGAGCAGTTCCCGGTCCGCCACGTGCCGCGACTTGATGTGCTCCAGGTAGTCCGCGAACGCGTCCGGCTGCAGACCGCGTAGTTGCCGCAACCACTCCACGACGAGCTCCTGCTCCTCGATACCGCGGCGGGCGAGCTCCACCTCCACGATCCGCCGGTACACCTCGACCGAGAGCCGGCTGGCGTCCTGCACGAGGTGATGCACGAGCTCCGCGCGCAACGGCGGCCACTCGTCGGTGTGCACGACCAGCGCCCGCAACTTGAGGTAGACGTCGAGGTTTGGCCGCGCGAGGAACGCCTCCCGGCACACCGCGACCGCCCGTTGCGGTGTGCCCCTGCGCAGGTGCTCCTCCACCGCGAGGTCGATCAGCCGCAACGCCGCGCCCCGCCCGGCCACCGCGCGCAGCCCGCGTTCCACCCAGTCGAGTGCCTCGTCGGAACGGCCGTTGTCCCGCAGCACGGTCGCGACCTGCAGGTAGTGCCACCCCGACGACAAGTCCTTGGACAGCACGAGCAGCTGCAGGTCGACGTCCTCGGTGTACTCGGCCAGCTCCTCCATGACGCGCAGCAACGCCCACCGGGCGCGGTCGTAGCGGCCGGTCTCGCCGAACCCGATCACCGGCAGCGGTTCGAACAGCTCCACCGCCCGGCGCCGGTAGTGGGCCAGGCCCTCGTCGTCGAGCGCGGCGCCGTAGGCCGCGAGGCTCACGTCCGGCGCGTCGGGGTGCTCCAGCTGCAGGTCCAGCAGCCAGTCCGCGAGCCGCACCGGGTCGGGTGAGGTCTCGGCGCACGCGCGGGCGTGCGTCCCGAGCACCCGGTGCGCCAGCTCGGCCAGCTCGACGCGGTGCCGGCGGGTCGCCGCGACGCCGTCCGCGAGCTGGGTGACGATCTGCTCGATCAACGCCACCAGCCGCGGCCCGGGGTCGGTGACCAGCAACGACTGCAGCTCGACCGACACCGCGGTGAGCGCCTGCCACTGCGCGGGCCAGTCGGTGGTCTCGCGGTCGGCCTCGGCGAGCGCGGAGGCGACGGTGACGGGCAGCGAGTCCATCACAACATCATCTCGCCGTCACCTGGTCGAGTGCCACTCATGTCGCCCAGACGGATTTAAGGTTCACCCTCAGTGTTCGAACGCCTACAGCTCCGCCAGCTTGCGGGCCAGCACGACGCGCTCCCGCTCGTTGCCGCACAGACGTATGGCCTGCTCCAGCTCGGTGCGGGCCTCCTCGACCCGGCCCAGCCGCCGCAGCAACTCTCCGCGCACGCCCGGTAGCTGATGCGAGCCCTTGAACGCCTCACTTCCGGCCAGCGCGTCCACGATCGGCAGCGCCGCGTCGGGCCCCTGCGCCATGGACACGGCGACCGCGCGGTTGAGGTCGACGACCGGGGACGGGGCGAGGCTGCCGAGCCCGTCGTAGAGCGCGACGATGCGGCCCCAGTTGGTGTCCTCGACCGACGAGGCGACGGCGTGGCACTCGGCGATCGCCGCCTGCAGCCCGTAGTAGCCGTATCCGCGCCCGGCGTCGGCGGCCTTCGCCAGCGCCGCCCGGCCGCGCGCCACCGCGGAACGGTCCCAGCGCCGCCGGTCCTGGTCCTGCAGCAGCACCGTCTCACCGTCGGGCCCGCGCCGGGCCGGGAACCGCGCGGCGGTCAGCTCCAGCAACGCGAGCAGGCTGTGCACCTCGGGTTCCTCGGGCATCAGCCGCGACAGGATCCGCGCCAGCCGCTGCGCCTCCCCGGCCAGGTCGAGGCGGATGACCTCGTCGCCGGAACTGGCCGACGAGCCCTCGGTGAAGATCAGGTACAGCACGCTGAGCACCTGCGCCAGGCGCGCGGGGCGTTCGTTGACCGGCGGCACCTCGAACGGCACGTTCGCCGCGCCCAGGGTCTTCTTCGCCCGCGTGATGCGGGCCTGCACGGTCGCGGTGGGCACCAGGAACGCGCGGGCGATCTCGTCGCTGGTCAGACCCCCGATGACGCGCAACGTCAGCGCCACCCCGGCCTCCCGCGACAGCACCGGGTGACACGAGGTGAAGATCAGCGCGAGGGTGTCGTCGTCGATCTGGTCGGGGTCCCACAGCACCTCGTCGGGTGCCGGACCGGGATCGGCACCGGTCAACGCGCCTCCCTCCGGCAGGTGGTGGGCCATGGCCGCGTACTTCTCGTCACGGGCGCTGCGGCGGCGGAACGCGTCGATCGCACGGCGCCGCCCGACGGTGAGCAGCCAGCCCGCGGGGTTGTTCGGCACGCCCTCGCGCGGCCACGTCACCAGCGCCTCGGCAAGTGCCTCCTGGGCGAGGTCCTCGGCGAGGGCGAAGTCGCCGGTGTAGCGGGTGAGCGCACCGATGATCCTCGCGGAGTCGATGCGCCACACCGCCGCCACGGCCTTGCGGCCGGTCGGGTCGCTCATGGCGCCCAAAATAGATCAACCTGCCGGGACAGGTCCGCCGAACGCCCTCAGAGCTGGCCCGTGGACTCGCGCCACGCCCGTTCCTTCTTGATCCACTCGTTGTCCTGCGGGAACTCGTCGATCGTCGGCACGCGGCGGATCTCGGTCTTGAACCCGGCGGCGGTCATCGGCGTCCGCTTCGCCCACTCCACCGCGTCCTCGATGGTGGGGACGTTGATCAGGTAGAAGCCGTTGAACAGCTCCTTGGTCTCCCCGTACGGGCCGTCGGTGACCACCGGGGGTTCGCTGGAGAAGTCGACGACCACGCCCTCCTCGGCGGGCGCGAGCCCCTCGGCGGCGATCAGGACGCCGGCCTCGATGAGCTCCTCGTTGAACTTGCCGACGGTCTCCAGCATGGCGTCGAAGTCGATCTCGCCGAGGTTGGCCCAGGCCTCGTCGGAGGTGGCGCGCCAGATGAGCATGAACTTCATGTCGGTCTCTCCCGGGTGGTTCGTGCGGGTCCGTTGTGGACCCTTTCACGCTCAGGTCGAACGGGCAGGCCGTTCGATCGACACGACCGGCGAAAAAAGTTGAGAGGCCCGTTCCCTGAACTCGGGAACGGGCCTCTCAACTGCGGTTATCTGCTCAGAACTGGTCGTCGGGCTGGTGCAGCGACCGGGGCTGCTCGGCCTCGAGCTCCGGCACGGCCGACGGCGCGGCGACCGAACGCGGCGGCGTGGACAGCGGTCCGGGGACCTCCTTGCGGGCCACGGCCTCCGCCGCGGCGACGGCCTCGGCGACCTTCGGGTCCGGGGCGGTGTCGAACCAGTCGGCGATCGACTCGTCGTCGTCCTCCGGCTTGGGACGCTGCGCGGTGTCGGTCGGCGGCTCGTAGCGGAACACGCCGTCGTCACCGGGCGCGCCGAGCATGCGGGCGAACCCTTCGAGCGCCTTGCCGTAGTCGGTCGGGATCATCCAGACCTTGTTCGCGTCGCCCTGCGCCATCTGCGGCAGCGTCTGCAGGTACTGGTAGGCCAGCACCTCCGGGGTGGGCTTGCCGTCCTTGATCGCGCCGAAGACCTTCTCGATGGCCTTGGCCTGACCCTGGGCCTGCAGGTAGCGGGCCGCGCGTTCACCCTGCGCGCGCAGGATCTGCGACTGCCGCTCGGCCTCCGCGGACAGGATCGCGGCCTGCTTGGCGCCCTCGGCGGCGAGGATCTGCGACTGCTTCTGGCCCTCGGCGGTCTTGATGGACGACTCGCGCTGGCCCTCGGCGGTGAGGATCATGGCGCGCTTCTCGCGGTCGGCGCGCATCTGCTTCTCCATCGAGTCCTGGATGGAGGGCGGCGGGTCGATCGACTTCAGCTCGACGCGGGCCACGCGCAGGCCCCAGCGGCCGGTCGCCTCGTCCAGCACACCGCGCAGCTGGCCGTTGATGTGGTCGCGCGAGGTCAGCGTCTCCTCGAGGCTCATGCCACCGACGAGGTTGCGCAGCGTCGTGATGGTGAGCTGCTCGACGCCCACGATGTAGTTGGAGATCTCGTAGACCGCCGAGCGCGGGTCGGTCACCTGGAAGTACACGACCGTGTCGATGGACACCGTGAGGTTGTCCTGGGTGATCACCGGCTGCGGCGGGAACGACACGACCTGCTCGCGCAGGTCGATCCGGGCGCGCACCTTGTCGATGAACGGGACCATGATGTTCAGGCCGGGCGCCGCGGTGTTGCGGAAACGGCCGAGGCGTTCGATGACGGCGGCCTGTGCCTGCGGGATGACCAGCACGGACTTGACGGCGATGGTCAGCACGAAGATCGCGACGACCGCGATGATCACGAGGGTGATCGGGTCCAACTCGGTTCACTTCCTTCTTGGGTTCACACCCAGGGGGTCACACGGCGGCGATGACGACGGCGGTGGCTCCCGAGATCTCGACAACGGTGACGGCTTCGCCTTCTTCGACCACGGACCCGTCGAGGGTGCGCGCGCTCCAGGTGTCGCCGCCGATCTTCACCTGCCCGCCGTGCTCGTCCACCCGCGTGACCGCGACGGCCCTGCTGCCCAGCAGCGCCTCGTGGTGCATCCTGACGTTCGAGCCGAGCTGCAACCGCTTCTTGAGCAACGGCCGGGCCGTGACGATCAGGCCCAGCGACGAGGCCGCGAAGACGAGCACGCTCACCAGGTCGGCGGCACCCAGTGCGGACACGCCCGCCGCGGCCAGCGCGGCGGCGCCGAGCATGACCAGCACGAAGTCACCGGAGAGAACCTCGGCGACGACGAGCAGTATCCCGACGATCAGCCAGATCAGCGCGGCCATGAGCCCATACATACACCAACGGGGAGTGCGTGACCGGGAGATTCACCGTGCTGGGCCCCGTACCGTAACGAAATCGATCAACGGGAGATGTTCTGGTCGTGGCGAACTCGGTGAAATCGCGCAGGGGCCGGATCATCTCCGCGCTCGCGCTGGCAGGCGCGTGCGTCGGGCTCGTGTTCCTGCTGCAGACGGCGAACGAGCAGCATGCGTGGTCGAGCACCGAGGCCGTCGTGCAGGAGCGGATCAAGTCGGGCAAGAACGCGAAGGTGCGCGTCGAGTTCTCGCTGCCCGGCGGCGGCACGCACGTGACGACGCTGTCGGAGAACGGCTCGATCCACGAGACGGGCACGCGCGTCGAGGTGCGCTACGACCTGGGCGGCGACGGGAAGGTCGTGGACGCGGCGCTGGCCGACAACGACCAGGGGTTCTGGGTCATGGGCGTGATGCTGGGCGTCGTCATCTCCGGCCTGGTCGTGCTGAACCTGGTCGCGTGGTCGCCGGTGCGGCCTAGTCCCGCGGCACCGTGACGAAGTCGATCAGCCGCTCGACGGCGCCGAGCAGGTCGGACTCGACGTCCTTGTAGCTGCTGACGGAGCTCAGCACGCGCTGCCAGCCCTCCCAGGTCTCGCCCCAGCCGAGCCGCTCGCACACGCCGGTCTTCCAGTCGGTGCCGCGCGGGATCACCGGCCAGGCCTCGATCCGGACGGCCCTGGGTTTCACGGCCTGCCAGATGTCGACGTACGGGTGGCCGGTGACGAGCACGTTGTCGTCGGTGATCCGGTCGACGATCTGCTGCTCCTTGGAGTGGGCGACGAGGTGGTCGACCAGCACGCCGAGGCGGCGGTGGGGCGCGGTGCCGAACTCGCTGATGCGCTGCGGGAGCTCGTCGACGCCGTTGAGGGGTTCGACGACGATGCCCTCGACGCGCAGGTCGTGGCCCCAGACGCGTTCGACGAGCTCGGCGTCGTGCTTGCCCTCGACCCAGATGCGGCTGGCCTTCGCGGTCCGGGCGCGCAGGCCCTCGACCTTCACCGAGCCCGACGCGCTGATCTTCGGCTTCTGCGCCTGCGGTGCGGGCTGCACGAGCGTGACGGGCTTGCCGTCGAGCAGGAACCCGGCCGGGTTGAGCGGGAACAGCCGGTGCCGGCCGTGGCGGTCCTCCAGCACGACCTGGCCGTACTCGAACTTGACGACCGCGCCGCAGAAGCCGCTCGCGGGGTCCTCGACGACGAGTCCGGGTTCGGCCGCGACCTCGGGCACCTTCTTGCGCTTCGGCGTGTTGAGGACGTCGCGGCCGTAGTCGTGGGAACGCACGGGGCGACCCTATCCGTAGAAGGGTTTGAAGGCGGCGAGCCACTCGTGGACGCGGTCGAGGTCGACGTCGGCGCCGTGCAGGTCGTAGCCGGCGTGCACGAAGTCGAGCCAGTCGACGGCCGGGTCGCCCACGCACGCCCTGGGGTCGATGGCGACCGGACCGTTCCTGCCCTGCAGGACGTTGCCGGGGTGCATGTCGCCGTGCAGCAGCACGGGCTTGACGTTGTCGTCGGCGAGTTTGCGCGCGCGGTGGTGTTCGGTGGCGTAGTAGCTGCCGGTGCGGCGGGTCAGCACCGTCTCGAACAGGTGGTCGACGCGGGCCTTGAGCGGCGGGAACCCCGCGGGGCGTGCTTCGTGCAGCAGCGGGACGACGCGGGTGGGGTCGGTGGCGCGGGTGCCGGGGTCGAGGCGTTCGAGCAGGAGCGCGCCGCGGGTGATGTCGGTGTCGAGCAGGCCGACCATCGCGCTCGTGTCGGCCCAGGCGGCGAGCGCTCTGGCCTCGTGCACGGCGATGTCGTGCTCCGGTGTGACCTTGAGGACGGCGTTGGTGCACAGGAACGTGGCGCTGGTGCCGCCGGGCAGGTGTTTCACCAGCGTGAGGCCCCAGCGGGCGGTGAGGGTCGCGACCAGGTCGGGCAGCGCGTCGATCCACGCGGTGACGTCGCGGCCGAAACGACGGACTAATCGCGTTCTCGCGTCCTCATCGATCACCCGGTTCAGATTAGCGAGTTCGCCCCGGACTGTCGGCGGAACTGGTAGTCCGCGAGCGCCGGACGCCACAGCCCGTTGGCGTCGAAACACGTCGACAACAACTTGAGGTCCGCACCGTCGCGTGCGACGACGACCTTGCCGTCGATGATCCACCGGTTGACGGGCAGCAACGGCACGGGCCACCCCGCCACCAGCAGCCGGTCGCACACGAGCCGTTGCAACCGCCCGCCGTCGTTCTCGACGATGACCGCGGGCGTGTCGAGGTCGAAGTCGCGGACCGTGGCCCGCTCGTGGTGGCGCACCCCGACGTCGGCGAGCGCCTGGGCACCGGGCCCGATGAGGTCGACCGGCCCGAACCGGCGGGCCAGGCACGCCGCCGCCCACGCGCCGAGCCCGGCCGCGCCCACCACGACGATCCGTTCGAGATAACTCATGTGTCCCGCATTCACAATTCGAATGTTTCCGCAGGTCAGAACGCCAACGAGAAAGATTAGGGGCCGCGCTGATCGCCCGTCAAACCCCACTTTCATCTCAACAGGGGTATGTCAATGGGCAAGGAATAGTTCTCCGATGACTTCCCTAGTACGTGACGGTGACGCGCCGCCGCGGCCCGTCGACCTCGATGACGCCGCCGACGGGGATGATCACCTGCGGGTCGGTGTGCCCGAGGTCGACGTCGAACACGATCATCGCCTCCGGCGCGTACTCGGCGAAGGCTTTCAGGACGGCTTCGCGCTGCTCTCGCGTGTGGGTCGCACGGTCGGTGTCCTGGTTGGTGAAGAACCACGCCTTGGCGCGTCCGACGAGCACGGCGGGGAACTTGGCGAGCAGGCCGCGCTCCCCCATGTTGCGCAGGATCCGGTACACCTCGATGGCGCTCGGCATCTCCTCCGAGGTCTCGAAGAAGAGGACCTTGCCCTCGTAGTGCTCGGGTTCGTTGATCTCCTTGCCGGCCATCATCAGCCAGCTCAGGATCTCCAGGTTCCCGCCCCACGACGGCGCCCTGACCGTCTTCGTCGGCTGGTGCCAGATCCAGCCCCGCGCAGGTTCGAGCTCGGGTTCCCTCGTGAACGTCTCGGGGTCCTCCCACGGGCTGTCCTTGTCGCCGTACGCGGTGGACTCCGTCAGCTCGTACTCGCCCGCGGTGAACAGCGCGGCCTTCAGCGACTCCCTGGTGGCGGGGTGCATCGCGCCGGGCCGGCCGAACTGCACCATGACACTGCCGCCGTAGAAGCCCTGGATGCCGCGGTTGTGCAGCCAGGTGAGGACGTTGGTGTTGTCGCTGTGCCCGAAGTACGGCTTGGGGTTCGCCGTGATCAGCTCCGCGTCCAGGTGCGGCAGCACGGTGATCTGGTCGTCGCCGCCGATGGTGGCGAGCACGGCCTTGATGGACGGGTCCGCGAACGCCTGGTGCAGGTCGTGCGCGCGCTCCTGCGGGGTGGCGCCCACCTTGCGGGTCGTCGGGTACTCGACCGGGACCAGGCCGAACTCGGTCTTGAGGCGCTCCAGGCCCAGCTCGTGGGGCAGCGGGTAGAGGCCCGCCAGCCCTGCGGCCGGGGAGACGATCGCGACGCGGTCGCCGGGCTGGGGCTTGGGCGGGTTGATCAACGACATGGGTGCCGAGCGTAGTAACGGCCCGGGGCGGGGGCACGACCTTTAGCGGTGCCGGTAGCCGAACGTCCCAGGGATCACAGATGAGCGTGCCGGGTTGGAGAGCACCGGGATTCGGTCTTGTACAGGCGTTGCTGGTGACGTCGTCGGCCGCCGTGTACGACGTTTGGCGAGAATTCCTCGACGGTTCCGCAGTGGTTGTGCACCATGTTCGTCCTCAGCTTGTGGTCGGAACCATCCGAGGTACGTCCGCACGGGTCGCGATCTCCAGCGACATCCCGGGCGAAGCGCTCGACCCTGAAGCTATCTCCCATCTGCAACCGCTGGCAGCCTTCTTTGTTACCGCGCTCGAAGTTCCCGGAACCGCGACCAGCGAAGTCCTCGTGGCAGCGGACCATCATGACAACCCCAGCAATGCACTGGCGTGGAACGCGAACCGACTGGCTCAAACCCGGTGGTGGCAACTGTTACCCGTTTACCCCATGGCGACGCCCGAAATCGGGCTCGCGTTCGGAGTGAACGATGCCGCCGAGTCTGTCGCCATCAGGCGAAGGTTGGGTGTGCCGTCTCTGGTGCTCTACGGATCCGGCGGCGATGGTTCTGCAGCCCCAAGCCCCGACATGCCTTCCGGTTTGGCCGTCGCCACTCAGTTTGCGATGGCTTTGGCCGTCAGCCTCAGCCAGAGGGCTGTGGCGCTCCAACTCAAGACGATGGGCCACGGCGACCGGGTCGCGCGCACCGACCTGCTGGCCCGGCAGGCCTACGTTGACTCGCTGGCGGAACTGCTGGCCCACTCCGACCAGGATCCGGAACTGGCGGGTCCGACGGTGATCGCCATCGAGGGCGCGTGGGGGTCGGGCAAGAGCACGCTCATGGACATGACCAAAGCCCGCCTCGACGCCGCAGGTGAGTGGCCTGCCGAGGTGGCGGACTGGCGGCAGCGCCGGGTGCGGGCGTGGGACGCGGACCTGATGTTGCGCGGCTGGTTCCGGCGGCCGTGGCGCAGGAAGCCGCTGACGGCGCCTCGCGTGCTGACGGCGGTCTACAACCCGTGGTCCGCACAGACCGGTGAGCAGGTGTGGGCGGGGCTCAACGACTGCATCGTGGCGACGGGCGCACCGGTGATCGCGCGGGAGTCGAGCTCGTCGTTGCAGCGGTTCTGGTTCCGGCACAACGCCGAGCAGCTCGACCGCAGCCACGTGCAGCGGACGTTGCGCAAGCGGCTGGTGTCACCGGTGCTGAAGCTGGCGGTGTTCGCGCTGCCCGTACCTGTGCTGGTCCAGCTGTTGCGGGCGACCACGTCCTACCGCGTGTTCGGATTCGACCTCGCGCCGCACCACCTCGTGTTCTGGGTCGTGGTCGCGCTGCTGTTCGCCGGTCTGGCACACACCGTGGGCAGGTACCTGTTCCGGGCGGCGGACACGCTGTTGCCCGCAGAGCTGTTCGGGCCTTCCGGAGCTATGGGCGCCTACTCCACGGCGGCGGGAGCGGAGGATCCGTTGCGCGATCCTCAGCGGCGGGCGCGCAAGGGCCTGTTGCTCAGCGCGCAGGAGGACGTGCATCGGCTGATCCGGCAGCTGGGAGGGCACGGGACTCAGCTGGTGGTGTTCATCGACGACCTGGACCGGTGTTCGCCGCGGACGACGGCGGACGTGTTCGAGGCGATCAACGGGTTCCTGAGCGCGTCGTTCCCGGCCATCCGGTTCGTGCTGGGCATCGATGCGGCGGCCACCGCCGCCCACCTCGACGCCGCGTATCCGGCGTTGGTCACCGCCGGCGCCGGGAAGGACGCGGCCGACCCGAGTCCGGGGTGGACGTTCTTGCGCAAGCTGATCCAGCTTCCGCTGCCGTTGCCGCGGGTGGCGCACACGCAGGTCGAGCCGTTGGTCAAGGGGTTGCTCGGGACGGCGCCGCAGCGATCGGTGATCACCGAGGAGGAGCTGGCGGGTCTGCGGCCCTCCGCGTCGGCCGCCTCGCGGCTCAGCGAGCCCGAGCCGGCCGAGGTCGTGTCCAGGGACCCGGTGATCGAGGCGTTGGAGCACGACGAGCGGGTGCAGGCGCGGTTCGCGGAGAGGCTGAAGGCCCAGCCTGACCTGTCAGTGCGGGAGGCCAAGCGGATCGTCACCGTGTGGACGTTCTACGTGCGCGTCCTGGACCGGATCGGTCCTGAAGAAGGAACCGCCGCGGTCGAGAGGGCGCGCGAGCTGGTGTTGCTGGCGGAGATCGTGGCCCGGTGGCCCGCGTCACAGCGGAACCTGCATCGGCGGGTCGAGGGCGTGCACGGGTTGAGGGCGCTCGCCGACGCCGTCCAGGACAACGTTCAGTGGGAGATCGAGGTCAGGAAGTACGAGCTCGACGGCGATCGGCACAAGGCGTTTCGCGCAGGGGTGCTGAAGATCCTGAGCGAGTACGACGGGGTCAAGATCGCGAAGCTCGCCGAGGAGTTGACCTAGAAGGCCGGCCAAGGGATCGCGGGCCAGTCTCCGGAGGGCTCCGGGTAGACGCCCGCGGCCAGGAGCTTGTCCACGCGTTCGCCCACCGCTCGCACCTCGGCCCGGGTCAGGTGGTCGTGCAGCGCTTCGTCGAGGGGGCCGTCCAGCGACGATCTCAGGCGGCGCAGCGTCTCCAGGACGTGGTCCGGGAGGGGTTCGCGGGCCCAGCCCCACAGGACGGTGCGGAGTTTGGGCTCGGTGTGCAGGCAGATGCCGTGGTCCACGCCGAAGACGGAGCCGTCGAGGGCGTGCAGGACGTGGCCGCCCTTGCGGTCGGCGTTGTTGACGACCACGTCGAAGGCGGACATGTCGGCGATGCGGGGGTGGTCGGCGTGCACCAGGACGGCGGGGTCGCCGAAGCGGTCGTGGGCGTGGAACACGGGGATCCAGCCCGGCTTGACGTCGTCCACGCCGACGATGTCGACGAGTTCGTCCTCTTCGCGGGTGTCCACCCAGAGCTGGACCATGCCGGTGCCGAACGGGCCGGGGCGCAGCAGGGTGGGCGGGACCACGTCGAAGGACGCGGCGGAGATCAGGTAGGTGGCCACCTCGCGGCCGGCGAGCGTGCCGTCGGGGAAGTCCCACAACGGGCGTTCGCCGCGCACGGGCTTGTAGACGCACTGGGCGTCGACGCCGTCCAACGAGATCTTGCAGAACAAGGTGGCGTTGGAGGCGTCGACGAGGCGTCCCTCGACCTCGATGCGGCCGTGTTCGAGCAGGTGCAGGGCCGCGGAGGTGTCCACGTCAGTCTTCTTCGGTGCGGCGGTAGCCGTTCTGCCGCGGGCAGATGTGGCCGTCGGTGTCGAGCGGTTCGGCGCACAGGGGGCAGGGTTTGCGGCCGGCGTTGACGACGCGGTCGGCTCGTTCGGCGAAGGCGCGGGCGGCCGACGGCGACAGGAAGACCCGCACGGCGTCGGGGCCCTCCTCGGTGTCGTCGAGCACGACCGCCTCGTCGACCTCCTCCTCGGAGATCGCGAGGAGCTCGATGACGACCGCCTTGGACTCGGCGTCCCAGCCGAGGCCCATGGTGCCGACGCGGAACTCCTCCTCGACGGGGACGTCGAGGGGCTGCGTGTCGAGGTCGTCCGGCGGGGCGTCGTCGGGCACGTCGGTGCCGAAGCGGCGGTGCACCTCCTCCAGAAGCGAGCCGATGCGTTCGGCGAGGACCTGGACCTGCTGCTTCTCCAAGGCGACGCTGATCAACCTGCTCTGCTCGGAGGCCTGCAGGTAGAAGGTGCGGTCGCCGGGCTGCCCGACGGTTCCTGCGATGAACCGGTCGGGTGCGCGGAATACGTGAATGACGCGAGCCATGGCAGATACGACCCTAGGCCACGCGGAGATCGTCGGCAGGTCCTCCCCCACCAAACACTCCGCGTATAGGGTCGGGTTGTGGTGAAGATCGCTTCGTACGGGACCTGGACCTCGCCGATCACGGCGGGAGACACCTCGAAACCCGGCGGTGGGTTCCAGTGGGCCGACCTGCACGCCGATCGCGTGTGGTGGGCGGAGAGCCGGCCCGCGCAGGCCGGCAGGGTGGCGTTGGTGCGCGACGGCGTGGAGGTGCTGCCCGCGCCGTGGAACGCCCGCAACCGGGTGCACGAGTACGGCGGGCGGCCGTTCGTGGTGCTCGCGGACGACCTGGTGGCGTTCACGCACTGGGACGACCAGCGCGTTTACGTGTTCAACCCGGACGCGCCCGAGCCGACGCCGTTGACGCCCGCGCCGGACCGCCACCACGGGGTGCGGTACTCGGACCTGTCGGCCGGTCCGGACGGCGAGGTGTGGTGCGTGCGGGAGACCGTCACGGGTGAGGCGCGCACGGACATCGCGCGGGACCTGGTGGCGATCACACGTTCCGGTGAAGTCAGGGTGCTGGGGGCGTCCCACCACTTCATGACGGGCCCGAAGATCAGCCCGGACGGCACGCGGTTCGCGTGGATCGGCTGGAACCACCCGCAGATGCCGTGGGACGGCACCGAGCTGTGCGTCGCCGAGGTCGGATCGGCCACCCACGAGGTCGTCGCGGGTTCGGAGACGGAGGCGGTGTGCCAGTTCGAGTGGGAGGGTGACTCCCTGCTGGCGCTGACCGACCCGGACGGCTGGTGGAACCTGCACCGCGTCTCCCCCGACGGCACGCGGAAGAACCTCGCGCCGGTCGAGGAGGAGCTCGGCGGGCCGATGTGGCGGCTGGGCAACCGCTGGTTCGCCACGCTCTCGCCCGGCCGGTACCTGGTCGTGCGCTCGGGCAGCCTCGCGGTGCTCGACGAGCGCAGCGCGACGGTCACCGACGTGCAGACCGACCTGCCGACGTGGGTGCCGGACCTGTCGGTGCGCGACGGCGTGGTGATCTGCGCGGCGGCGGGCCCGACGTCGGACTTCGCGGTGGTGCGCCTGGACCTGTCCAACGGCGAGCTCACCTACCTCACCGGCGGCGAGTCCTCCCCTGAGGAGGCGTACCTGCCGGAACCGGTCGAGCGGATGTTCGGGGAGATCCCCGCCTACGTGTACGCGCCGTCCAACCCGGACTTCGAGGGCCCGGAGGACGAGCTGCCGCCGTACGTGGTGCACGTGCACGGCGGTCCCACGGGACGGGCGCTGCCCAAGCTCGACAGCGACATCGCCTACTTCACCAGCCGCGGCATCGGCGTGGTGGCGGTCAACTACGGCGGCTCGACCGGCTACGGGCGGGCGTTCCGGGAGCGGCTGCGCGAGCAGTGGGGTGTCGTGGACGTCGCGGACTGCGCGTTCGTCGCGCAGGAGCTCGCGAAGGAGGGCACGGCGGATCCGCAGCGGCTGGGCATCCGGGGCGGCTCGGCGGGCGGCTGGACGTCGGCGGCGTCGCTGACCTCGACCGACGTCTACCGGTGCGGCATGGTCGCGTTCCCGATCCTGGACCTGGCGGGCTGGACGTCGGAGGGCGGCGAGACGCACGACTTCGAGTCGCGGTACGTGGAGGGCCTGGTCGGCACGCTGCCGGAGGCCGCGGACCGCTACCGGGACCGGTCGCCGTCGACGAAGGCGCGGTCGGTGTCGGGTCCGGTGCTGCTGTTGCAGGGCCTGGAGGACGAGATCTGCCCGCCGGAGCAGGCGGACCGGTTCGCCGCCGATCTCGCCGGGTCCGGGATCCCGCACGCCTACCTGACGTTCGAGGGCGAGCAGCACGGGTTCCGGATGGCGCAGAACATCAAGACGGCGCTGGAGGCGGAGCTGTCGTTCTACGGGCAGGCGTTCGGGTTCGTCCCGCCCGGTGTGCCGGTGCTGGAACTGTCGGAGTGAAGCTGCTCGCTGCAGGGGATCGGGTCGCGCTGGTGTCACCGGCCGGCCCGGCCCTTCCCTCGCGGGTGGCGGCGGGCGCCGAGGTGCTGCGCTCGTGGGGCCTGGAGGTCACCACACCTGTGGTGCGGCCGTGGGCGTTGCCGTACCTGGCCGGGCCGGACGAGGCGCGGGCGCGGGAGTTCGCCGACGCGTGGCGCTCGGACGTGACGGCGGTGTTCTGCGTGCGCGGCGGCTACGGGTGCCTGCGGATGACGGATCTGGTGCCGTGGAAGTCGCTGCCGCAGCGGGTGTTCGTGGGTTCGTCGGACGTGACGGTGCTGCACGCGGAGCTCAACGCGGTGGGCCAGCCGACGGTGTTCGGCCCGATGCCGGGCACGGCGGACTTCGTGGACGACCCGGTGGCGCAGCAACGGCTGCGGTCGGTGTTGTTCGACGGGGTGTCGTCGTGGACGGCCGGCACGCCCGTGGTGCCCGGCCGGGCGCGGGGCGTGCTGGTGGGCGGGAACACCGCGTTGCTGGCGGCGTCGGTGGGCGGGCCGCGCTGGGAACGGCCGGCCGAGGGCGCGATCGCGTTGCTGGAGGACATCGGCGAGGAGGCCTACCGGCTGGACCGGATCCTGACGCAGCTGCTGCGGGCCGGCTGGTTCGAGCCGGTGTCGGGGATCGTGCTGGGCTCGTGGACGGACTGCGGGGACGTCGCCGACGTCCTCGCGGACAGGTTGTCGGGTCTGGGCGTGCCGATCCTGGGTGACTTCGGGTTCGGGCACTGCGCGGGGTCGTGGTCGCTGCCGCTGGGTGTGCCCGCGGCGCTGGACGTGGCGGCACGAACTCTGACAGTGGTGTGAGTGTCGTCACCCGGTGGGCGGCGGCCGACCGGGTGACGGCAGGTAGGCTTCCTGCCGCCATGAGACCCCAGCCTCAGTGGGCGGCGTTAGACGTCTACGCGTCCAACTCCGACCTCTACGCCGATCCCCGACTGGTGGAACGGGTGGACTACCGGCGTCGCTTCAAGCGGCACCGCCCCCGCACGCCCTCCGTCGTCCTCGCCCCGCACGGCGGCGGCATCGAGGTCGGGACGTCCGAGTTGTGCCTGGCCATCGCGGGTTTCCACCCCGGCACGCGGGTGCCGATCGGGCAGACCCACGACTACTGGATGTTCGAGGGACTGCGCACGGCCTCCAACGACGAGCTGCACGTGACGTCGTCGAACTGCGACGACCGGGTGGCACGCACGCTCGTGTCCGGCGCCTCGCACGCGTTGGGCCTGCACGGGTGCACCGCGGCGGCGGCCGGGCTGGAGGACCACGACCGGGCCGTGCTGGTGGGCGGCAGGGACGCGGTGCTGCGCGTCGAGCTGCTCACGCGGCTGCGCAGAGCCGGGTTCCACACGATCGACGCGGTGGACCACCCGATACTGGGCGGGTTCGACCGGGCGAACATCGCGAACCGGACGCGCTCGCGGCAGGGCGGGCAGCTGGAGCTGACGACGCCGTTGCGGTCGGCGATGTTCGAGGAGAACTCGCGGTCGGACCGGCGGCACACGACGACCGAGGTGTTCTGGGACTTCGTGCACGCGTGCCGGGCGGCGCTGGCGGCCCGCGAGGCGCTGAACAACTAGCGTGCCGGTCATGCGCCTCACGTCGGTCACGGTGGGTACGGCACGACCCCTGGAGCTGGCCGCGTTCTACGCGCGGCTGCTGGGCGGGTCGGTGAGCCGCACGGAGCCGGACTGGGCGCAGGTGCGGGTGCCGGGCGGGCTGACGCTGAACTTCGAGCACGAGGCGTGCTTCCGCAGGCCGGTGTGGCCCGCGCGAGCGGGTGAGCAGACCGCGTCGCAGCACCTGGACGTCGAGGTCGAGGACCTGGAGGCCGCGGTCGGGCACGCGCTCGGGTGCGGGGCGGCCTTGGCCGAGGAGCAGCCGCAGCCGGGCGTGCGGGTGCTCCTCGATCCCGACGGGCACCCGTTCTGCCTGTTCAAGGCCTAGATGTGAGGTCCGGGGACCTTCGTGTCCGACCCTGACGCCACGTGCGCGGCTGCGCCTGACGCGTCTGATCGTCGAGCAAACTGGCGGCCTGCCGAAGCGGCGAACCTGTTCATGGGCGCGGACATGACCGTTCGCCGTCCGGCTGGGCCTACGCCCGCCACTACCAGTCAGAAACCGAACGCCGAACCGCACTGCCCGGCCGGATCGATTTCTGCAATCACCGCCGAGCCCGCTCTGCTCCAGGAGGCCGGCCACCCATCACCCGGCTGACCAGCCCACCGGACATCAGAGCTGGCGGAGCGTGAGGCGGGCGCGACACCCGCCTCACGACCGGCGACTTACGCGTACTTCTTGAGCTCGCGCTTCGCCAGGGACATGCGGTGGACCTCGTCGGGGCCATCGGCGAGGCGCAGCGTGCGGGTGGCGGCCCACAGCTCGGCCAGCGGGAAGTCCTGGCTGACGCCGGCGCCGCCGTGGGCCTGGATGGCCTTGTCGAGGACCCATTCGGTCATGGCGGGGACGCCGATCTTGATGGCCTGGATCTCGGTGTGGGCGCCCTTGTTGCCGACGGTGTCCATCAGCCACGCGGTCTTGAGCACGAGCAGGCGGGCCTGTTCGATGCGGACGCGGGACTCGGCGATCCACTCGTGCACGACGCCCTGGGCGGCGATGGGCTTGCCGAACGCGACGCGCGACAGGGCGCGCTTGCACATGAGTTCGAGGGCGCGTTCGGCCATGCCGATCAGGCGCATGCAGTGGTGGATGCGGCCGGGGCCCAGGCGCGCCTGGGCGATCGCGAAGCCCTCACCCTCGCCTGCGATCAGGTTCGAGGCGGGGACGCGGACGTTGTCGAAGACGATCTCGGCGTGGCCGCCGTGGGCGTGGTCGCCGTAGCCGAAGACGTGCATGGCGCGCTTGACGGTGACGCCGGGGGTGTCGCGCGGCACGAGGATCATGGCCTGCTGGCGGTGGCGTTCGGCGTCGGGGTCGGTCTTGCCCATCACGATGAAGATGGCGCAGTTGGGGTTCATCGCGCCCGAGGACCACCACTTGCGGCCGTTGATGACGTAGTCGTCGCCGTCGCGATCGATGCGGGTGGCGATGTTGGTGGCGTCGGAGCTCGCGACGTCGGGTTCGGTCATGCAGAACGCGGAGCGGATCTCGCCGTCGAGCAGCGGCTGCAGCCACTGCTTCTTCTGCTCGTCGGTGCCGAACATGGCGAGGACTTCCATGTTGCCGGTGTCCGGGGCGGCGCAGTTCAACGCCTCGGGGGCGAGGTGGGGGCTGCGGCCGGTGATCTCGGCGAGCGGCGCGTACTGCAGGTTGGTGAGGCCGCCGCCGTGCTCGGCGTCGGGCAGGAAGAGGTTCCACAGGCCCTGGCGGCGTGCCTCGGCCTTGAGCTCCTCGAGGACCGGCTGGCGTTCCCACGGGTCGGCGGCGTCGTGCAGCTGCTGTTCGAGGACCGCTTCTGCCGGGTAGACGTGCTCGTCCATGAACGTGAGGAGCTTGGTGCGCAGTTCCTCGGTCTTGGCGTCGTAGGCGAAGTCCATTAGAGCTCCTTGTGGGCGGCGGCGAGTCCTTGCCGCACGAGGGGAACGGTGAACGCGCCGAGCTTTTCGAAGCCGGCGCCGACGGTCTTGCCGCTGGCGAAGCGGAAGTGGATGCCTTCGACGATGACGGCGAGCTTGAAGTAGCCGAAGGCGATGTACCAGCCGAGGCCGGAGGTGTCGGTGCCGGTGCGGGCGGTGTAGCGGGCGACGAGCTCGTCCGCGGTCAGGAACCCGGGCAGGGACGTGACGCCGCCGGTGATGGGGTCGTTGTCGGCGCCCAGGCCTGCCCAGTAGACGTAGAGCAGGCCGAGGTCGGCGAGCGGGTCGCCGAGGGTGGCCATCTCCCAGTCCAGGACCGCGCTGATCGCCAGGGGTTCCTGGGTGACCAGCGCGTTGTCGAGGCGGTAGTCGCCGTGGATGATCGTCGCCCGCGGTGAGGCGGGGACGGTGTCGGCGAGCTTGTCGCGCAGTTCCTCGATGCCGGGCAGGTCGCGGCTGCGGGAGGCGTCGAGCTGCTTGCTCCACCGCTTGACCTGCCGGGCGAGGAACCCTTCCGGGCGGCCGAAGTCCGCGAGCCCCACCGAGTCGGGGTCGACGGAGTGCAGGTCGGCGAGCACGTCCACGAGCCGTTCGGACAGGGTGCGGGCCTGCTCGGGGGTGAGCCACGGGCACTGCGACCGTTCGCGCAGGGCGGCGCCGGGCATCTCCTCCATGAGGTAGAACGGCGCGCCGATGACGGAGGTGTCCTCGACCAGCTGCCGCGCTCCCGGGACGGGGACCGCCGTGCCGGCCAGTGCGGAGATGACGCGGAACTCGCGGGCCATGTCGTGCGCGGTGGCGAGGACGTGGCCGAGCGGCGGGCGGCGCAGCACCCAGCTCTGGCTGCCGTCGCTGACGCGGTAGGTGAGGTTGGAGCGGCCGCCGCGGAACAGCTCACCGGTCAGCGGGCCGGTGCCCAGGTGGGCGGCGAGCGCGCCGAGGTCGAGGCCGGGAAGGTCGGTCACAGGGTCACTCCCAGGGTGGCGAGGTGGGCGCGGGTGCTCTCGGCGCCGGTGTGGCGGAAGGCGTGCATGCCGACGGCCTGGGCGGCTTCGACGTTGATCGGCGCGTCGTCGAAGAACACGCACCGGCCGGCCGGGATCCCGACCTGCTCCAGGGTGTGCCGGTAGATGGCCTCGTCGGGTTTGCGCAGGCCGATCCGCCCGCTGATGACGATCGTGTCGAACAGCTCGAGCAGCAGGTCCTTCGGGTAGCCCTCGCCCCAGCTGTTGGACAGCAGCGCGGTGTGCAGACCGGCGGCGCGGGCCTTGCGCACGAGCTCGACCATGGCCGGGTCGGGCGTTGCGCCGCCGAACATGCGCTTGAGCAGCCCGTTCTCCTCGACCCGCGCGCCCTCGACGGTGATCAGCTCGGCGGCGAGCAGGCGTTCGAACTCGGGCACGGTCAGCTCGCCGGTCTCCAGCCGGAACACCGGGTTGCCCGGCAGCGCCTCGCGGCTGAGCCAGTCGCGCATGATCCGGCCGTAGACCTCGCGGTCGATGGACTCGGCGTGCAGCCAGGCCCCGACGAACTCGGGCACGGAGACGGTCAGGACGCCGCCCCAGTCGAAGATCAGGGCGTCGACCAGCGGCTGCTGAGGAAGCGTTGTGTCACCCACGGATCGGAGGGTACCGACCGGTCGGTATGTCGGCAACCGGGGAGGGCGGACGACAACTTTCGGACCTGGAACATCTGCCTTTCTGCGGTTCCCGGTCCTGCCCGGCCCTCGCTACGTTCGAGTCCGAAGGGGGTCTACATGGCAAGGATTGCGACGGTGGCCGCGGCCGCCGTGATGGCGTTCGCCGTCATAGGAGTGCCGGCGGCACACGCCGGGGACGGCTCGGTCGTCCGGACGGACAAGGGTGCCGTGCGCGGCACGGTGACGCAGCAGGCGCGGACGTTCGGGAACATCCCGTTCGCCGCTCCCCCGGTGGGGGCGAACAGGTGGCGTGATCCGCAGCCTGCCAACGCGTGGCAGGGGGTGCGAGACGCGACGGTGCCCGCGCCGATGTGCGCGCAGACCGCGGAGCTGGGCGGGCAGCCGTCGCAGGCCGAGGACTGCCTGTACCTGAACGTCACCACCCCGGCGTCGACCTCGCCCAAGCCGCGGCCGGTGATGGTGTGGATCCACGGCGGGTCGTTCGTCTCCGGTGGCGCGTCGATGTACGACGCCCGCTGGCTGGCGACGAAGAACGACGCCGTCGTGGTGACGGTGAACTACCGGCTCGGCGTGTTCGGGTTCTTCGGCTACCCCGGGCTGCCCGGCTCCGGCACGTTCGGCCTCGCCGACCAGCAGGCCGCGCTGAAGTGGGTGCAGCGCAACGCGCGGGCGTTCGGCGGGGACGCGCGGAACGTGACGGTGTTCGGCGAGTCCGCCGGCGCGCTCAGCATCTGCGCGCAGCTCGCGTCACCGCGGGCGGCGGGACTGTTCGCGAAGGCGATCATGCAGTCCGGGCCGTGCGGGGTGCAGGCACCGGACGCGCCGGGGACGTTCACGCACCTGTGGAAGCCGCGCACCGAGGTGGAGCAGAGCGGCGTCGGCGCGGCCGGGTGCGCCGACCTGGCGTGCTTGCGCGCGTTACCGGTGGACAAGCTGCTGGAGGTGCACGAGCGGTTCTCCACGCCGGCGTTCGACACGGCCGTGTTGCCGATCGACCCGGTGGTGGCGCAACGGACGGGCCGCATGCATCGGGTGCCGTCGTTGGTGGGCACCACGCACGACGAGATGACACTGTTCATGCCGCAGGTGTTCCCGCAGCCCATCCCGGAGGCCGCGTACGGGCAGGCGTTGGCCGGGTTGTTCACCACGAACGCCGAGAAGGTCGCCGCGCGCTACCCGGTGAACGGCAACGGCGACGCACGGGACGAGATCGCCCGGCTGCTGACGGACAAGCTGTGGTCGTGCACCGCGCAGACGACGCGCGCCGAGTTGCGCGGGCGCGTGTCGGGCTACGAGTTCGCGGACAAGGACATACCGATGTTCTTCCCCGGCCTGCCGGAGTTCCCCGGCGGCTACAGGGCGTTCCACGCCTCGGAGCTCCCGCTGCTGTTCGAGTTCGAGGGCCTGCCGCTCACGGCTAAGCAGCGCGAGCTGTCGGATTACATGATCGCGGCGTGGGGCCGGTTCGCACGCACCGGTGACCCCGGCTGGCGGGCCGAGGTGCAGTCGCTCAACGCGAGCGGCGTCGGCCCGGCCGACTTCGCCCGGGATCATCAGTGCGGGTTCTGGTCCACCATGTGAGGCATGCCCGGCTACCGCGCCCTCGCGAGTGATCGCGAGTTCCGTGCGTTGTTCACGGCGCACGTGGTGTCGGTGGCCGGGGACCAGTTCGCCAGGGTCGCGCTGACGGTGCACGTCTACGACCGCACCGCCAGCGCCGGGCTGACCGCGCTGGCGTACGCGTTGACGTTCCTGCCGGACCTGATCGGCGGGCCTCTGCTGTCGGGGCTCGCCGACAGGTTCGAACGCAAGCAGGTGATGGTGGCCGCCGATCTCGTGCGGGCGGCCCTGTTGCTGGTGATAGCCGTGCCGGGGCTGCCGTTGTGGGTGCTCGCGGCGGTGGTGGTGCTGGTGCAGTTCGCCGGGGCGCCGCACGGCGCGGCGCGGGCGGCGTTGCTGCCGCACGTGCTGCCCGACGAACGCTATCCGCTGGGCCAGGCCGTGATGGGCACGGTGACGCAGGCGGCGCAGGTCGCCGGGTTCATCGCGGGCGGCGCGCTGGTGGCGTGGTTCGGACCGGCGCTGGTGCTGGTCGCGGACGCGGTGACGTTCGGGGTGTCGGCGTTCCTGCTCGGCGTGTTCCTGCTGGACCGGCCCGCGCCACGACGGGCGCACCGCAGGGCGTGGCCGACGGACCTGGTCGGCGGAACGAGGCTGGTGTGGGGTGACCGGCGGCTGCGGGCGCTGGTCGCGCTCGCCTGCGTGTCCGGGTTCTACATCGTCGGCGAGGCACTCGCCGTGCCGTACGCGGCACATCTGGGCGCCGGGCCGGCCGGCGTGGGCATGATCTTCGGCGCCTACGCGGCGGGCGCGGCCGCGGGCATGCTCGTCGTCGCCCACCTCAAAGAGGACAGGCAGCTGCGGTGGATGCCGTGGCTCGCCATCGCGGCGTGCGCGGTTCTCGTCCCGGCCGCGCTGCGGCCGGGCCTGGTCGTCAGTGTGGGGATGTTCGCGCTGTCCGGGGCGGCCAGTGCCTATCACCTGGTCGCGAACACGCGGTTCGTGCGCGCCGTGCCGGACGAGTCACGAGGTCAGGCCTTCGGTCTGGCCGTCACCGCGTTGCGCGTGTCCCAAGGAGTGGGGGTGGCGCTGGCGGGTGTGGCGGCCGAGACCGTCGCGGTGCACCGGGTCGTCGCCGCCGCCGGAGCACTCGGGGTGCTCGCGGCGGGCGGTGCGGCGATCCTGTGGTGGCTCAGCGACGCCAGTCGGTCGGACGGGCCCAGTCGGTCGGACGCAGCCAGTCGGTCGGACGGACGGGACGGCCGGTGGCGGAAGCGCGGTTGATCATGACTGCTCCTATGGGTGTTCGTTGTGCGGTTGATGCAGAGGTTTGTGGCGTGCGAACTGTGAGGACTACTCACGGTGAGGTCCCCCACATGGAGCCACGACTTTGCGTGACCCGGTAGCTACAGTGGTTGGTTCCTGGACGGTGGTGTGGGGGTGGCAGCGTGCCTTGGCTCGACCCGCGCCGGTGGAAGTTATGGTCGCTTCCTCCTGTGGTGCTGGCCTATGTCGTGACGGTGGTTGTTCTGGCGACCCTCGTCACGCTCGCCACCGCATGGCGTACCCCTGCCGAGGCCTTGAACTGGCCCTGGTTCCTGCTGCTCGCCGGTGGTGCCGTGGTGCACCTGGAAGCGGCACGGGGAATCGAACGGATCCGCGAAATCGGGGCCGAAGGGTCACCGCACGCCCACATGCAGTCGGTGTGGCTGTTCGCGGGCGTGCTCGTACTACCGATGCCACTGCTCGTGGCGCTGATCGTCATCAGCTACACGCACTCGTGGTACCGGGTCTACAAGCGGCGGGCGGTCCTGTTCCGCAAGGTGTTCTCCGCGGCCACTGTCGTCCTGGGCAGTGCCGTGGCGCAACTCGTCCTAGGTCTCTTTCCGGACCGTGCTGTTGACGTTGACGGCCCGCTCGGCCTGTTGGCTCTGGTTACGGCCGGCGCGCTGTACTGGTTCATCAACTATGCGATGGTCGTGGCGGCCATCTACTTCACCAACCGCCAGAACCCCCTGCGCACCGCGCTCGGCAACGCCTCGGACGTGCTGATCGTGCTCGCCTCGGTGGGCCTGGGCTCCGGGGTCGCGATCATCCTGAACTGGCGGCCGTGGCTCACGCCGATGCTGCTGCTCACCGTGCTCGCCCTGCACATGGGGCTGCTGCTGCCGCAGTTCCGCGTCGCCGCCCGCACCGACTCCAAGACCGGCCTGGTCGACGCCACGTTCTGGCACGACGTCGCCGAACGCGAACTGCAACGCGCCCGCCGCCTGACCTCCACCGTCGGCGTGCTGATCCTCGACCTCGACCACTTCAAGCTGATCAACGACACCTACGGCCACCTCGCCGGCGACCGCGTCCTGCGCGCCGTCGCCGACGCGTTGAAGCACTCGGTGCGCTCCTACGACCTCGTGGGCCGCTTCGGCGGCGAGGAGTTCGCCGTGCTGCTGCCCGGGGTGAGCACCGACGAGGTCAGGGAGACCGCCGAACGCATCCGGTTCGAGATCGCGAGCCTGCACATCCTCGTGGTCGACCGGCTCGGCGAGGACCAGGTCGTCGCCGGACTCACCGCCTCCGTGGGCGCCGCGGTCTTCCCGGACACCGCGACCGAGCTCAGCCCGCTGCTGCTGGCCGCCGACGAAGCCCTCTACCAGGCCAAGAGCAACGGCCGCGACCGCGTCGCCACCGCCCAGGTCTTCTAGGCGCCGACCTGCGAGTCCGTCAGGCGGCAGGCGCGGGCGAGCGACCCGGAGGCGGTGCCGCCCGGCGGACTCGCAGGACAGGGCCTAAGCCCCCAGGAACTCCGCCAGGCGCGCCGCCACCGCCGCGGGCTCCTCCACCCACGGGTAGTGCCCCACGCCCTCGTGCACGTGCAGCGTCACGTCCGGGAACAGTGCCGCGAGCTCCACGCACCGCCGTACCGGCGAGATCGGGTCCTCCGAGCACGCGTACACCAGCACCGGGTGGTCGAACTCGGCCAGCGCGCGCCGCAGCACACCCGGCACGAACGCGCCCTCGGCGTTGTAGCCCGCCGCCACCTCGTACTTCCACTGCCCCAGCTCAGCCTCGGCGTGCGCCTTCGTCGTCTCGTCCCACCGCGCGTACAGCAACGGCGAGGCCGCGACCCGGTTCTCCACCGAGTCGTCACCGGCCGCGTTGCGCTCCAGCGCGGCCGTGGCGGCCTCGAACCACGGCTCACCCGTGCGGGCGGCCAGGAACGCGTCCCAGTCGGACTGCTCCGGCGACAACCCGGCGCTGCGCAACGCGGGCGTGAGCAGCACGAGCCTCCCGACACGGGAGGGGAAGTCCGCCGCGTACCCCATCGCGATCCCGGCGCCCGCGGAGTGCCCGAGCACGTCCACCACGTCCAGCCCGAGGTGACGGCGCAGCATCTCGACGTCGCGCACCAGCATGTCCCGCCGATAGGTGAACGGATCCGCCGGCTCGTCCGACTCGCCCGTGCCCCGGTTGTCCAGCACGACCAGCCGCCGCGCCGCGTCCAGCCCGCCCAGCGTCCCCAGGTACTCCGACGCCCTGCCGGGACCACCCGCCAGCACGAGCAGCGGAACCCCCTCACCCACTTCCCGATAGGCGAGTTCGGTGCCGTCGAACGAGGTGAAGCGTGCCATGCTGCACATCATGCCGAAGATCGCCACGGCCGACCTCGTCGACCGGCCGCAGCTGCTCGAGTTCCTCAAAACCCGCCACCACGGCGTCCTCATCACCCACCGCAGCACCACCGACGGCCTGCAGGTCTCGCCCGTCTCCTGCGGCGTCGACACCGAGGGCCGCATCGTCATCGCGACCTACCCCCAGCGCGCCAAGGTCCGCAACGCCCGCCGCGACCCGCGCGTCACGATGTGCGTGCTGTCGGAGGACTGGAACGACGCCTACGTCCAGATCGACGGCACCGCCGAGGTCCTCGACCTGCCCGAGGCGCTGGAGGACTTCGTCGAGTACTACCGCTGCATCGCCGGGGAACACCCCGACTGGGACGAGTACCGCGCCGCCATGCTCCGCCAGGGCAAGTCCCTCATCCGCGTCACCATCGACACCTGGGGCCCCGTCGCCACCGGCGGCTTCCCACCCGAACTGGACCAGTGACCCGGTGAAGCCCTGGATGAGGATCGTCCTCTGGGTCTACATCGCGTTCAACCTGCTCCAGGCCGTCGTGCTCACCTTCGACCCGGCGCTCACCGACCGCGCCTACCTCGGCGGCGAGATGACGCCCACCCGCGCGTTCCAGTGGTACGCCGTCGCCGGCTACCACGTGCTGATCATCGCCGTCACGATCATCGCGATGGGCCTGCGGCAGGCACGGGACCGGCGCAAGATCATCCTGGTCAACGCGCTGCTGTACCTGTTCTGGGACGCGGGCTCACAGCTCGCCTACTGGGGCCGGGAGATCGGCATGGCCACGAGCGACCTGCTGCTCAACGCCGGCGTCAGCATCGCCACCGGCCTCGTCCTGCTCGCGATCGCGTTCCTGGACCGCGACCCCGTTCAGCCGGACCACGCGGTCAGCTAGACCACGCACCGCCCCAGCCCGCCGGCTTCTCCAGCAGCACGCAGGAACCGCCGTGCGGGCCCTCGATCGACGCGATCCGTCCGGTTGGCACGGTCGTCGGCTCCCGCAGCACACGACCGTCCAACTCGGACACCCGCGCCACCGCGCCGTCCAGATCGTCGACCGCGAAGAACGGCCGCCAGCCGTCCCCGTCCGACGACCTCAGCCTTCCCGCCACCGCACGCGCGTCACCATGCCGTGACGACGTGAACACCACCAGGTCCTCGGCCACGTCACGGCTCTCCCAGCCGAGCTCACCGAGCCAGTACCCGTCCTCGGCCACGCCGGCAGACAGCTCCACCCAGCACGGCTCACCCGACCGCGGCGGCGGCGCCCACGGACCGTGCAGCACCCGCCCGCCGTCCACACAGGAGTTGACCTTCAGCTCCCGCGCCTCGTCACCGCCGAAGAACACGGTCCAACCCTGTTCTCCCGCACCGACCTGCGCCGCGAGCCGGTCACCGACCCAGCCCGAGAACGACCCACCCGGCTCCGCGATCACCGTCCACCCGAGAACCCCGGCGAAGAAGTCCACCGACTTCTCCGGCTCGGCAACGCTCAACTCAAGACGGCGAAGACCACAAGACGACACGGGTATCCGATCAAGCGGGGATCAGGGGCGGCGGGCACCATCCTCTGCTCCGACCACCTGAGACGACAATGCGCCATTCGGCGGCATGCGCTCCGCGCTCACGATGTCACTCAACGGCACCGGCCTGCCGAGGTGGAAACCCTGCCCCACCTGCACGCCCAGCCCCTTCAAAGCGTCCACCTGGGACGGACGCTCCACCCACTCCGCCACCGCCGACAACCCGAGCCCGTTGGCGATCTGCACGATCCCCGACACCAGCACCGCGTCCGCGTCGGAGGTCTCGATGCCCTTCACGAACTCGCCGTCGATCTTGATCCCCGTGATCGGCAGGTGCTTCAGGTGCACGAACGACCCGAACCCCGACCCGAAGTCGTCCAGCGTGATCCGGCACCCGAACCCGCGCAGCTGCGTCGCGAGCGTCACCGCGGCGTCCAGGTTCGTCACCGCCGCCGTCTCCGTGATCTCCAGCCCCAACCGGCCAGGCGCCACCCCGGCCGACCCGAGCATGTCCAGCACGAACCCGCCGAAGTCCGGATCCTCCAGCGTCCGGCCCGACACGTTCACGTTGAACCGCAACCGCGGATCCGGCTGCGCCACCAACGCCTCGATCGCCGTCGTCAGAACCCACCGGTCGACCTCGAGGATCAGGTTCGACCGCTCCGCCACCGGCAGGAAGTCCGCAGGACCCAGGTACGGCTCCTGACCGTCCTCCAGGCGCAGCAACAACTCGTGCCCCAGCACCTCACCGGTCGCCAGCTCCACCATCGGCATCCCGTACAGCGCCAGCCCGCCACCCGCGAGCGCCGCCCGCAACCGGTCCAGCACGCTGACCCGCTTCACCGTGTCCGCGTAGTGGTTCGGCTCGTACACCGTCACCCGGTCCCGGCCCGCCGCCTTCGACGCGTACAACGCCAGATCCGCGTTCGCCAGCACCAGCTCCCACGAGTCACCAGGACCGAATTCCGCCAGCCCCGTGCTCACCGTGATCCGCGCCGGCGTCCCGATCCCCGCCAGGGGGAACCCGGCCACCGCGTCCCGCAACCCGTCGGCGACCTCCGACGCGTCCTTCGGCGACGCCCCCGGCAACACCACCGCGAACTCATCACCACCCAGACGAGCGATCAGCCTGTCACCCAGACGGGACTGCAACGCCGACGCCAGCATCCGCATCACCCGGTCACCCACCGCGTGCCCGCGCAGATCGTTGACGTCCTTGAAGTTGTCCAGATCCAGCACCAGCAACGCGCCGGAACCGTTGTTCGCGAGCTCCTGCTCCAACGCCCGCGTCAACGCACGCCGGTTCGGCAACCCGGTCAGCGGGTCCTGCTCGGCCATGCGCACCAGCTCGTCGTGCACCCGCGACGACTGCGTGACGTCGTGCGCCGTGCCCAGCGCGCGCAACGGCGCGCCGTCATCACCCAGCACGACCTCGCCGAAGCACTCGAAGACGCGCTCCTTGCCGTCCGGCCGCAACATCCGGTGCGTGTAGGTGAACACCGACCCGGTCTTCAACGCGTTGTCGAGGGTCTCCTCGATCATCGGCAGGTCCTCCGGATGCACCAGCTGCGAGTACAGCCCGAAGTCGAACGCGGTGCCCGGCGCGAACCCGAACATCTCCAGGAAGCTGTCGGACCAGGTCACGCGGTCGTCGCGGATCGACCACTCCCACGTCCCCATGCGCCCCAGCGCCTGCGCCCGGCGCAACGCGTCCGCCTCCTGCGTCACCGTCAGCTCACGATCACGCCACGCCGTCACGTCCACGACCTCGTACATCAGGTCGTCACCCAGCTTCGAGCACCGCACCTCGAGCCACTTCGGCCCCGGCACCAGCACTTCCCGCACAGGAGCGGGCACCTCGGGCACGCCCGGCAGCAACGCGGGCAACGACCGCCCGTACGCCTGCTCGACCGGAACCCCCAGCACAACACCCAACGCGCGGTTGCACCACAACAGGTTCCCGCGCGAGTCCGTCACGGCATAGCCGACACCCGCCCGGTCCAGCACCGTGCGGCAGTAGGAGGTCACGCGCGTCATGATCGTCCGATCACCGGACGTAAGCAACCCGCTACGCCGGTCAGTTCGCTGTTGTGCGAACGGCTATCGCAGCCGCTCCAGACCCTTCGCCGACTCCACCAGCTCCGCCGCCAGCTTCCTCAGCTCCTCGTTCTCCGCCCCGTCCTGCGCCGCCGTCACCACATCCTCCGCGGCGCACCGCAGCTGGAACAACCTGTCCTGCAGATCCGCCAGCTCCGCGGTGCTCAGCACCACCGCGTCCTCCGGCAGACCACCCCGCTGCAACGCCGCCCTGCGCTCGTACGCGCGCTGACGGCACGGCTGCGCGCAGTACCGCCTCGGCCGGCCGATCCGCCCGCTCCCGGGCAACCGCCTCCCGCACCACGCGCAGTGCCTGGGCTCATCCGCCTCCATGGAGCGCTCCATGGCGCGCGACGGTAGCGAACTGCGGTGGGTGGTCTCCAGCGACGCGCCAGAAAGCCCGACCTTCGTAGGGAACCGGACAGTACCCGCAGGGCCGTTCGTGTCGCTTTCGGGGCCGGTTTGATCAACTTCCGTTGCTTTCCGCCGGTCCTCTGCTGCTTTGCACCAGGGTCTCGCTGGGTTGATTGGCCGTGAGGCAAGATTTTGGTCCACACTGAAGAAATAGTGGTCAATCAGAAAGTGTGTCGCCACCCACTGTCCACCCCGGAGCCACCGCCGGAAGGCACACTCACCACCTGTGACACATCCCTACCTCGCAGGCCCCCGCCCCAGGGCCTTCGCCCACCGCGGCTGGCACGTCGGAGACCTCGCCGGCATGGAGAACTCGCTCAGCTCGTTCCGCAGGGCCGTGCAGGAGGGCTACCGCTACATCGAGACCGACGTCCACGCCACCGCCGACGGACACGTCGTCGTCCACCACGACGACACCCTCGACCGCACCACCGACGCCCACGGCCACGTCGCCGCACTCCCCTGGACCGAGGTCAGCCGCGCCCGCATCGGCGGCCGCGAACCCGTCGCCCGCCTCGCCGACGTCCTCGAAGAACTCCCCGGCACCTTCTTCAACATCGACGTCAAGTCCGAACAGGCCGTCACACCGATCATCACCCTGCTCCGCAAGACCAAGGCGATGCACCGCGTCTGCCTCGCCAGCTTCAGCGACAACCGCCTCGCCCGCCTGCGCAAGATCGCCGGCCCCGAACTGCTCACCTCGATGGGCCCCCGCTCCGCCGGCGCCCTCTGGGCCGCCCGCCGCATCCCCCTCGCCGGAGCCGCCGTCCGCGGCCAGGTCGCCCAGGTCCCCGTCAGCCAGGGCCGCCTGCACATCGTCGACCGCCGCTTCGTCCAAGCAGCCCACCGCAGAGCACTCGAAGTCCACGTCTGGACCGTCGACGACGAAGCCGACATGCGCGCCCTGCTCGACCTCGGCGTCGACGGACTCGTCACCGACAGGCCAGATCTCCTGCGCGAAGTTCTCCAGTCCCGCAACAGCTGGTAACAGGTTGGACCACAGATCATCAGCGCGGTCGGCGGACAAGTACAGTCCGCCGACATGAAGAGCACGGGCGACGACACCGCCAACACCACGCGGCGCCGCAAAAAAGAACAACGCGGCTGGGTCTGGTACGACGTGGCGAACTCCGTGTTCCCCACGTCCGTGATCACCGTCTTCCTCTCGCTCTACCTCACGAGCATCGCGACCAACGCCGCCAAGGCCGACACCGCGCTCAACGGGACCAACCCGTGCGCGAACGACAACGCCTTCGCCAACTGCGACGTCACGATCCTCGGACTCCAGTTCCCCAGCGGCTCCCTCTGGGGCTACCTGCTCTCCGTCGCCACCGTGGTCCAGGTGATCGTGCTGCCCGTCATGGGCGCCATCGCCGACCGCACCCAGAACAAGAAGAAGATGCTCGGCGCCTTCGCCTTCACCGGCTCCGCCGCCACCATCGCGCTCGCCGCCGTCGAAGGCACCAACTGGAAGCTCGGCGTCGTCTTCTTCATCATCGCCAACATCTGCTACGGCGCCAGCGTCGTCGTCTACTACGCCTTCCTGCCCGAGATCGCCCTGCCCGACGAACGCGACGCCGTCTCCAGCCGCGGCTGGGCCTTCGGCTACCTCGGCGGCGGCGTCGCCCTCGCCATCCAGCTCGGCATCACCCTCGGCGCCGACTTCCTCGGCATCACCTCGGGCGACGCCGCGCGCATCGCGTTCGTCATCTCCGGCGTCTGGTGGGCCGCCTTCACGATCATCCCGCTCCGTGCGCTGACCGAACACCAGCGGCCCCACGGCGGCGAACACGGCACGTCCGTCATCTCCGCCGGCTTCAAGGAACTCGGCACGACGCTCAGGCAGGCCAAGGCCTTCCCGCTCACCCTCGCGTTCCTCGGCACCTACCTGATCTACACCGACGGCATCGCCACCGTCGCCAACGTCAGCGCCCAGTACGGCAGCGTCGAGCTCAAGTTCGAACAGCAGACGCTGATCACCGTCATCCTCATCGTCCAGTTCGTCGCCTTCGTCGGCGGCGTCCTGCACGGCTTCGTCGCCAAGCGCATCGGCGCCAAGAAGACGATCCTCGGCTCGCTCGTCGTCTGGATCGTCGTGATCACCGCCGCGTTCTTCGTCAAGGCAGGCGACGAGACCTCGTTCTACCTCGTCGCCGCCGGCATCGGCATCGTGCTGGGCGGCACCAACGCGTTGTCCCGCAGCCTCTTCAGCCAGATGGTCCCGCCCGGCCGCGAAGCCCAGTACTTCTCGCTCTACGAGGTCGGCGAACGCTCCACCAGCTGGCTCGGCCCCCTGGTGTTCGCGGGCGTCGGCCAGGCCACCGGCAGCCTCCGCCCCGCCATCCTCGCCCTGATCATCTTCTTCGTCGCGGGCTTCGTCCTGCTGATCTTCGTGCCCGTCCGCCGCGCCATCAAGGCCGTCGGCAACGAAGAGCCCGCCCTCGTCTAGGTCACCCGCGGCGCCGCTTTCGAGCGGCGCCGCACCGGCAACACCACCGCGAGAACCAGCAACACCACGATCAACGTCCTGGACGTGACGACCTCGTCCCACGCCAGCACCAGGAACACCAACGGCACCAGCTGAACCAGGGCGAACAACGACAACGCGCGCCCGAACACCGCGTCCCCGCGCACGAACGCGAACACCCGCAGCGCCACCGTCGTGAGCGCGAGCAAAGCCAGCCCGGTCCCCGTCGCGAACCCGCCGACGACACCGAGCACCACCGCTCCCCCACCCCACCACAGCAACCTGGCCGCCGGTGGCGTCGGAGCCTCCCGGTGGAACCCCAGACACAGACACGCGAACGTCACCAGCGACGGCAACTGGAACACCGCCCACATCGCCGCCGCAGGCCCCGGCTGGACCAGCGCCGGTACCGACAACAACGCCGGAGCCGCCGCCGCGACCTTCGCGAGCGTCCGCCGCCCGGTGAGCAACGCCGGGAAGGCGACCAGCGGCGCCAGCTCCACCACCCGCCACCAGCTCAGGTCCTGCCGCACCCCGGCGGCGAGGTTCACGACCGCCGCCGTCGCGTAGTACACCCCCAGCAACAACCCGAGCATCCCCAGCGCCCGCACGACCTCGCCCCGCCACACGACCTTCGCCGGCACGCTGGTCATCGCCGCCCCGGCCGCGAGATGGGTCCTGACCGCCAGCCCCAGGACCGCCCACGTCTCCCCCCACCCCGGCCAGCTGTGCTCCAGGTCGAGGTCGTCGTCCCGCTCGGCCAGGAAGATCCCGACCATCTCCTCCTCGCGGTCCTGCCGGTACCACCGCGGCAACACCTTCAACAACGCCCGGTACCGCCGCTCCAGGTTCCTCATGCTCGCCCCGCCCACGCCTGGACACCTCGGGTCTTCAGCACGGCACTCGCCGCCCGCACGTTGGCGCTGAGCCGCGCGACCTCGGCCTGCAACGCCCGCACCCCGGAGTCGGTGAGCCGGTAGTAGCGCCGCAGCCGCCCCTGGTGCACCTCCTCGCGGTCGCGTTCGGCGAACCCGTCCGCCACCAACCTGTCCAGCACCCCGTACAGCGTGCCGACCCGCAGCGCCATCCGCCCCTCCGACAGCTGCTCGACCGCCTGCACGATGGCGTAGCCGTGCAGCGGCTCCTCCGCCAGCGCGGTGAGCACCAAGAACGTCTGCTCGGACATGACCCGACCACTCATGTCGCTGAATATATCGCGGCGCGAGCTATATCGGGAAGCGGAGCAACCGGTGAAGGGTTGCCTTCGGTCAACACTGAAACTATCGAGCAGTCCAAGAAGTTGGACGACGGACAAGCCGGTGAGGCAATCCAGCTCGCCGGCCGGACCCGCTTCCGCGCCTTTCACCCCACGACCGGGCCACCGCTTCCCTCTCCCGCCCTGTGACTCCCCTGCTCCACCCGCCGCCCGCCCACCTCCCCCCTTTCCCGACTCCCATCGCATCTCGGCTCCCCGGATCCCTCCCCCTCCTTGCGCCCCTTCCCTCTCCCACCGGCCCTCCAGACCGCCCCGGCAACAACTCGCGCCTCAGTCCGCACTGAAACCTTCGAGTGATCCGAGCCGAGACGATGTTTCAACCCCCGTCCCAGCGGCTATGTCGACCGGAAATGGCAGGTCGCGCCGAACGGGCCCAGGCGAGGGGGTGCACGAACCGTGGGGATTCCTCATGATCGGGATCGAGGCACTAGGGTGACCCGCCGTGGACGCCCTTCCCGATCCGACAGACGCCCTTTCCGCTGTACCTGTCGCTGGTTCCCGGCGCTCGACGCCGGTGGTCGGGCACCTCAAGTTCTTCTTCGGTCCGATGGACTGCGGCAAGTCGACGCTCGCGCTCCAGATCGACCACAACAACTCGCGCCAGGGCCGGCGGGGTCTGCTGCTGGTGCGGCACGACCGGTCGGGGCGGCCGCAGATCTCCAGCCGCATCGGCATCACCCGCGAGGCCGCGGAGATCCGCGACGACGATCTCCGCCTGCTGGTGCGCTCGGAGTGGGCCGAGGGCAGGCGGGTGGACTACCTGATCGTGGACGAGGCGCAGTTCCTCACGGGCGAGCAGGTGGAGCAGCTGGCGGAGCTCGCGGACGACGTCCAGGTCGACGTCTACTGCTTCGGGCTCGCCACGGACTTCCGCGGGGAGATGTTCCCAGGGTCGCGGCGGCTGTTCGAGCTCGCCGACGAGCTGAAGGCGATTCAGGTCGAGGTGCTCTGCTGGTGCGGGGTTCCCGGGAGGTTCAACGCTCGGGTGCGGGCCGGACGGGTGATTCGCGCCGGGGACACCGTGCTGGTCGCCGACACGGTTTCGGACACGGAACAGCACCGATCGGGTACAGAGAGCAACACTGTAACCGACAACACGGAAACTACTGTCCGTTATCAGGTGCTCTGTCGGCGTCACTTTCGGTTGGGCGACCTAGGCCCTGACGTCGCACAAAGTGGTCAGCTTCGGTTGGCATAGGCGACTACCCACAGCCCCCACTGGGCCATTAGAGTGATGCATGAGCGCAGGAGCTTGATAACGCGTCACGATCCTGTGGCGATCGCATCCATTAGTAGGAAGCCTTCGTTGACGAGTGAACGACGTCACTGTGGGCGACCATGAGAGCGAACCGGAAACAAACGGAGCAATCCGGGCGTTGCACACGGTGAGCAAGAAGCCTGGGCCCCGGCCCTGAGCCGAGCGAAAGGACACCGCCATGGCCGACCGCGTTTTGCGTGGAAGCCGGCTCGGAGCAGTCAGCTACGAGACCGACCGAAACCACGATCTCGCTCCGCGCCGGGCAGCGCGGTACGCCTGCCCCAAGGGACACGACTTCGAGGTCCCGTTCTCCGACGACGCCGAGTTGCCGCCGACCTGGGAATGCCGCCTCCACGGCACCGAGTCGAAGATCATCGACGGTGTCGAGCCGGAGGTGAAGAAGATCAAGCCGCCGCGCACGCACTGGGACATGCTCCTGGAGCGCCGGTCGATCCCCGAGCTCGAGGAGCTGCTCGACGAGCGGCTCGAAGAGCTTCGCGGACGCCGCACCCGCACGGCCTGATCCAGGCCCGCAAGGTCGCAGACGCTTCAAGCCGTCCCGGTCTCCCGCCGGGACGGCTTTTTGCGTGCCGCACAAGGGCCTCTAGGAGGCCCGCAGAGCGCCCGTGATCAAGTTCCGGCCCCACCACACGCCCACGGCCGCCAGCACGGCCCAGATCGCCAACGCGACGACCGACCGCGGCGAGCCGAGATCGCTCAGCGCGTCCCCCAGCACGGCGGCGAGCACGGTCGACGGCACCAGCCCCAGCGCCGTGCCGAGCGCGAAGTCCCGCCCGCGCACCGAGGTCACGCCCGCGCCGTAGTTCGCCAGCGTGAACGGCAGGATCGGCAACAACCTGATCACGAGCGTCGCCTCGACCCCGCGCCGCTCGAAGACCCGTTCCAGCACGGCCAGCCGAGCGCCGAGCCACCCCTTGACCGTCTCCCGGCCGAGCCGGCGCGCGACCCCGAACGCGATCATCGCCCCCGCCGTGCACCCCGCGATCGCGAGAGCGCTCCCCCACCCCACCCCGAACAGCAGCCCAGCCGCCGTCGCGAGCACCGGTTTGGGGAAGAACACCGCCGTGCCCACCGCGCACACCGCCACGAACGCGACGGGCGCCCACGCACCGGCGCCGTCGACGAGGGCACGAAGCTCCGCGCCGTCGGGCAGATCCACGAACCGGGCCGCCACCGCCAGCGCCACGACGAGCAGCACCAGCACGATCAGGCCCACGCGTCGCATCAGCCCAACGTACCCGGCAGGCCGGCACTCATGACCATGCTGCTCCCCTCCGGGCAAGTCCGTGGACGCGAGGACCTGGACCGCGCCTTCCCTCCCCCGACCGGCCCCACCTCGCCGGCCGTGCTTTAGTGCGCGCCATGAGCTGGACCGACATCGAGGCCTGGATCGCCGGCAACCTCCCGGCCCTGCACGCCACCCTGCTCCCGCCGTCGTCCGCCGACGACATCAGGACGGCGGAACACTCGATCGGCCACCCGCTCCCCGCCGACCTCGCCGCGTGGTGGCGGCAGTTCGGCGGCATCGGCGAACGGACCCTGCTGTGGGACCTGATCCCCGGCTACTGGCAACCGCTGGGCCTCGCGGGAGCACTGGCGGACCGCGCGATGACCATGGAGGTCCGCAACGACCTCTTCGACTCCTCCCCCGAGGCCGCGCTCCAGCACCCGGCCGGTACCCAGAACACCGAGCTGTGGCTGCCCGCGTGGGTTCCCGTCGCCACCAACCTCGGCGGCAGCTACCTGTTCGCCGACCTGCGCGGTGGCCCGCTGCACGGGTGCGTGATGGCGTGGGACAACGTCGAAGGGGCCGATACGGAACCCTTGTACCCCACCGTGTCCGCGATGCTCGACCACGCGGCGCGCGCCCTGCGGGGCGAGACCGAACGCCGGGTCGTCGTCAAGGACGGCTACTTCGAGTGGGAATGAGACGCGCGTCCCACTCTCACGACGGACTCACGCCCTGCCCGCTAACGTGGTCCCCCGGTCTTACAACCAGACACAAGGAAGCGAGGTGAGCGACACATGCCAGGCGACAGTAGCCAGTGCAGGTGCACGCACCTCGCTGAACCCTTTCGGGCACGCTTGAGTTCTGGCGTGTGACGCACACCCCTGCACACAAGGGGAGTCACACGATGCACATCTTCGACATGACCCTGCGCATCGCCGAGAGCATGGGCCTCGGCGCGCTGATCGGGTTCGAGCGCCAGTACCGCGCTCGCATGGCGGGCCTGCGCACCAACGCGTTGGTGGCCGTGGGCGCCGCGCTGTTCGTCCTGCTGTCCGCCCAGGGTTTCGACGGCCAGGGCGACCCCACCCGCGTCGCGGCGCAGGTGGTCTCCGGCATCGGGTTCCTGGGCGCGGGCGTGATCCTGCGCGACGGGCTGTCGGTGCGCGGGTTGAACACCGCGGCCACGCTCTGGTGCGCGGCCGCGGTGGGCTCGCTCGCGGGTGCCGGCCTGCACGTCGTGGCGGCGGCGGGCACGGTCGCGATCATCCTGGTCAACGTGGGCCTGCGCGAGCTCGGCCGGGCCGTCGACCGCAAGGAAGACGACTAACGCGGCTGGTACGTCAGGCAGTTCGCGTGGTGGTCGCCCTCTCCCTGCCCGACCCGCACGCTCTGCGCCGTGCACTCCAGCGAGGCGTTGTGCGTGCAGTCGGTCCGGGAGCAGGCACCGACCTGCGCGACGACCTTGTCCAGGCCGCCCTTCGTGCCCAGCGGGATGAACGTGCCGCAGTCGGCCGCGCCGTTGTCGCCGCGCACGGTGATCGCGAACGCGTGGCAGCCGTCGTGGTTGTAGGAACAGTCGCTCACGGTGCAGTCGTGGACTGCGGGCATCGCCGGGTTCTCGAGGGTGGTCATGTCCGCTCCTGCCGTGGTGGGAAAGGTTCGGTGAACCGGACGATGCCACCGCGGCAGGAGCCCCGCAATTCGAGAATGATTAGGCGAGCCTATCCTTCAACAATCATTTCACCCGTGGTCCAGAACGCGTCGCAGGAACTTGCGGGTGCGTTCCTCGCGCGGATCACCGATGACCTGACCTGGGGTTCCGCGTTCCACGATCACCCCGCCGTCGAGGAAGAGCACCTGGTCGGCGACCTTCTCGGCGAACCGGATCTCGTGCGTGACAATGACCGTGGTCCACCCTTCCGAGGCCAGGTCCTTGATCACGGCGAGCACCTCCCCCACCAGTTCGGGATCCAGTGCGGAAGTGGGTTCGTCGAACAGCACGACGCGGGGTTTCAAAGCGAGCGCACGGGCAATACCCACGCGTTGTTGTTGTCCGCCGGAAAGCTGGTACGGGTACGAATCTGCTTTGTCGGCGAGGCCCACCTGGTCCAGCAACGCCCGCGCTTCCGAGACGACCTCGTCCTCCGGCCGCCGCTGCGCCACGACCGGTCCTTCGGTGAGGTTCTGCAGGACCGTGCGGTGCGGGAACAGGTTGTGCGCCTGGAACACCATGCCGCTCTGCCCCCGCAGCCGCGCACCCTCGGCGCGCCCGGCCTTGCCGGCGGGCAACGACGAGAAGTCGACCGACACGTCGTCGATGCGCACGACGCCGCTGCCGGGGACGTCGAGGACGTTGAGCGAGCGCAGCAGGGTGGTCTTGCCGGAGCCGGACGGCCCGAGCAGGACGGTGGAGGTGCCGCGCGGGGTGGTGAAGTCGATGCCGCGCAGCACGTCGAGCGAGCCGAACGACTTGTGCAGGCCGGAGACCTCGATGCGGATGTCGGTCATGCGATCACGTACCTGTTCAGCCTGGTCTCCAGTCGTTTCTGCCCTGCGGACAGCGCCACGCAGATCACCCAGTAGTAGAGGCCCGCGAAGGCGTAGAGAGCGAGGAACTCGTTGCTCTCGGCCGCGGCGAGCTGGGACTCGCGGAAGAGCTCGGTCAGCAGCACGACCGAGCCCAGCGAGGTGTCCTTCAGCAACGACAGCAGCGTGTTGGACAGCGGGGGCACGGCGGTGCGCGCGGCCTGGGGCAGCACGATGCGGCGCAACGTCTGCGCGTAGCCGAAACCGATCGTCGACGCCGCCTCGAACTGGCCCTTCGGCACCGACAGGATCGCCGAGCGGATCACCTCGGCCGCGTAGCCGGCGACGTTCAGCGAGAACGCGACCACGGCGGCGGTGAACGGCGGGAACTTCAGGCCGATCTGCGGCAGGCCGTAGAAGACGATGAACAGCTGCAACAGCAACGGTGTGCCGCGGATAACCGAGATGAACGCCCGCGCGAGGCCCGACAGCACGCGGTAGGGCGAGATCCGGGCCAGCGCCACCAGCAGCGCCAGCGCCAGGCCGATCGCGAACGACAGCGCCGTCAGCGGGATCGTGACCTTCACCAGTCCCACGAACATCGGCCAGGCCGTCGACGCCAGGACGTCCCAGGTGCTGCGCGGACCACGCCCCTGAGAAAGATCCGCCGCGCCACCGTCCTCAACGGACACATCCGCCTTGAAGTACTTCTGCGAGATGCCACGCAACGTGCCGTCGGCCTTCAGCGCGTCGATCGCGGTGTTCGCCTGCGTCAGCAACGCCCCGTCGGCCTGCCGGAAGGCGAGGACCTGCTCGCTGCCCGCCTGACCGGCGTCACCGGCGATCTCGACGTCCTTCGAGCCGGTGGTGGCGAGGTAGTCGAGCACGGCGATGTTGTCGTTGACGATCGCGTCGACCCTGCCCTGCTGCAGCAGCGCGGCGGCCTGCGCGAACCCTTCCACCGCCTCGACGTTCGCGCCGGCGTCGCGGGCCACCTTCGCCCAGTTGCTGGTGCTGGACTGGGCGGTGGTCTTGCCCCGCAGGTCCGCGACGGACTTGATCCGGTCGTCGCCCGTCCGTCGCACGATCACGCCGCGCGAGTAGGTGTAGGTGCTCGACAGGCCGTACTTGGCGGCGCGTTCGGGGTTGCGCGACACCTGGTTGGCGATGAGGTCGATGCGGGACGCGTCGAGCGCGGGGAAGATCGCGTCCCACTGCGTCTCGACGAACTCCAGCCGCCACCCGGCCTTGGCACCGATCGCCTTGACGACCTCGATGTCGTACCCGGTCAGTTCCTGGGTCGCTGGGTCGTGGAAGGAGAACGGCGGATACGTGCCCTCGGTGCCGGCACGGACCAACGGTGGTTGCTCTTGTTGCGCGTTCGCCGGTGCGGGGACGACGATCAACAGCAGCAGGAGCAGCACCGCGCCCCTGAACACTTGTCGCATCCGGGCAGGGTAGAGCGAACCGGGCGGGCGCCGCTGAAGATCCACTATGCGGGACGGGGTGTGCGGCATGGCTACGCTGACCACGGCGGACGGGCAGCTGGTGTCCTACGTGGACCACGGCGGTGACGGCCCGGCGGTCGTGCTGCTGCACAGCTTCCTGATGGACGTGACGATGTGGGCGCCGCAGGTCGCGGCGTTCGGTGACCGGTACCGGCTGATCGCGATCGACGAGCGCGGCCACGGCGACACCCCCGCCACCGGGCCGTTCGACCACTGGGACGTGGCCCGCGACGCGCTCGCCGTGCTGGACGCGCTGGACGTGCCGCGAGCGGCCGTGATCGGCACCAGTCAGGGCGGGTTCGCGGCGCTGCGGGTGGCGTTGCTCGCTCCCGGACGTGTCACGGCGTTGGCGTTGCTCGGCACGTCCGGCGAGCCGGAGGACGAGCAGGTGGCCGCCGCGTACGACCAGCTCGCCGAGGTGTGGATCGCGCAGGGGCCGGAGTCGGTGATCGAGGCCGTGGCGAAGATCTGCCTGGGCGACTACGACCCGGCGGACTGGACGCCGAAGTGGAGCGCCGTCGAACCCGCCCGGTTGCGGCTGATCATGAGCGCGCTGGTCTCCCGCGAGGGCGTGCTGGACCAGGTCGGTGCGATCGACGTGCCCGCACTCGTGCTGCACGGCACCGCGGACCTCGCGTACCCCTTCGCGAAGGCGGAGGCGCTGGTCGCCGCGCTCCCCCAGGCCGAGCCGTTGGTGCTGGTCGACGGCGGTGCGCACTTCCTCAGCCTCACGCACGCCGGCGACGTGAACCCGCACCTGGAGAGGTTCCTCGGCGCGACCCTCTAGCACCCCCTGGAATTATCCGGGGGGCGGTCCGGTTAGGCTTGATGACACATCAACTAACCGGGTCGGGTGTGCTGTGAAGATCGCTGTTCTGGGGGCGGGCCACGTCGGTCCCGTCGTCGCGCGCCTCGCCCTGGCGGCGGGGTACGAGGTGGGCATCGCGGGGTCGGGAGATCCCGCGCGGATCGAGATGATCGTCGACTTCCTCGCGCCCGGTGCCGTCGCGCAGACCGCCGCCGACGCCGTCGGGGACGCCGGCCTCGTGGTGCTGGCCATCCCGTGGCACCGGTTCCCGTCGCTGGAACCGAGGACGTTCGCGGGCAAGGTCGTCGTCGACGCGATGAACCACTGGCCGCCCGCCGAGCACCCGCTGGGCACCAGCGAGGAGGTCGCGCAACGGCTGACCGGCGCGCACGTCGTCAAAACCCTCAACCACGTCGCCTACCAGGACATGGAACCCGCCGCCGGTCGCGCGGTCGGGTTCGCCGGGAACGACCCCGACGCGCTGAAGGCCGTCGCGGAGTTCCTGGACCGCATCGGGTTCGACCCCGTGCCGATGGGCCCGCTGGCCGCCGGACGGCTGCTCGAACCCGGCAGCCCGCTGTTCGGCGTCGCGGCCCACCGGCACGAGTTCGAGACCTTCTTGAAGGAGCAGTCATGACCACGTTCGGCCTCGACACCTTCGGCGACGTCACGCACGACGCGTCCGGCACGCCGATCACCCACGGGCAGACCATCCGCAACGTCGTCGAGCAGGGCGTGCTGGCCGACCAGGTCGGGCTCGACTTCTTCGGCATCGGCGAGCACCACACCCCGGACATGCCGCTGTCGGCGGCCGACGTGGTGCTGGCCGCGATCGCCGCGCGCACGTCCACGATCCACCTCGGGTCGGCGGTGACGGTGCTCAGCTCGGACGACCCGGTGCGGGTGTTCCAGCGCTTCTCGACGCTGAACGCCGTCTCGGACGGCCGCGCCGAGATCATCCTGGGCCGCGGGTCGAGCATCGACTCGTTCCCGTTGTTCGGCTACGACCTCAACGACTACGAGGACCTCTTCGAAGAGAAGACCCACCTCTTCGCCGAGCTGCTCAAGGGCGGCCCGATCACCTGGCAGGGCAAGACCCGCGCGGCGCTGACCGAGCAGGACGTCGTGCCGTACACCGCGCCGTTCCCGACGTGGATCGGCGTAGGCGGCAGCCCGCAGTCCGTGGTGCGCGCCGCGTCGTACGGGTTCTCGCTGATGCTGGCGATCATCGGCGGCCACCCTGGCCGGTTCGCACCGTTCTCCGAGCTGTACAAGCACGCGCTGGAGAAGTTCGGCCGCGACCCGCTGCCGATCGGCATCCACTCCCCCGGCCACGTGGCGGAGACCGACGAGCAGGCGCGCGAGGAGTTCTGGCCGCACTACCTGGACGTGATCGGACGCCTCGGCAAGACGCGCGGGTTCGCCACGCCCACGCCGGAGTCGTACGCGCACGAGGTGGGCCCGCACGGCGCGCTGTTCGTCGGCTCGCCGGACACGGTGGCCGAGAAGATGGCGCGCACCATGAAGAAGCTCGACGCCAGCCGGTTCGACCTGAAGTACGGCATCGGCGGGCTCTCGCACGAGTCGCTGATGCGCACGATCGAGCTGTACGGCACGAAGGTCGTCCCGATGGTGCGGGACATGCTGGCCTGACGGTGTGGCTCGGCGAGATCGCCGAGCCACACCTGGCTCACTTCCTGGAGGACGCGATCTCGCACTCCTTCGCGTGCTCCAGGCCGAGCGAGATGGACGCCGCGTCGTTGTTCGGGCCGCCGAGCGCGTAGCTGATGGTGGCCGCGCCCGGTTCGTTGTGGACCTCGACGTAGCGGACTCCCTTGCCGCGCAGGCACTGCACGACCCGGTTGGCGAAGTCGAGCGCCTCCGGGTTCGTGGCGTCCTTCTCCCACGGCGGCAGCGGGTCCTTGTGCTCGCAGGCTTTCAGCGCCCGGTCGAGCTCCTCCTTGGTGGGCTGCGGCCTGCCGGGTTCGGCGGCGCGGCCCTTGCGGTCGAGGCCCTGCTCCGCCATGCACTGGTCGTGGGGCGCCTGGAGGGCCTCGATGTCCTCCGGCGTCATGTCGAGCCGTTCGCGGGGGCGGTCCTCCTGCTTCGCGGACGTCGGGGCGGCGCTGCTCGACGGGGTCGAGAGCGAGGCGACCTCCGGGCCCGCGTCGGGTTTCGCGCAGGCGGCCAGGAACAGCAGCGCCAACGCCAGGGTGGCCTTCTTCATCGGTTTCCTCTCGTTCACGCGGCGAGCGCCTGCGTCGGCGTGAGCCGGGCGGCGCGCAGGGAGGGGTAGAGCCCGGCGGCGGCGCCCACGACGAACGCGGCGAGCACCCCCAGGGCGAGGACTTCGAGCGGGATGACGAGCGGCCACCGGTGCAGGGTGGCGTACCCGGCGACGCCGAGCGCGCCCAGCACCGTGCCGGCCAGGCCGCCGAGGCCGGACAGCAGGATCGCCTCGGTCAGGAACTGCGAGCGGATGTGCCCTCGGGTGGCGCCCAGTGCCCGGCGCAGGCCGATCTCGCTGCGGCGTTCGAGCACGGAGATCACCATCGTGTTCGCCACGCCCACGCCGCCCACCAGCAACGCCACCCCGGCGAGGCCCAGGAACAGGGCGCTGTAGGAGTTCTGCGTGGCGCGCTTGGCGGCGAGGGCGTCCGACGGGCGGCTCACCTGCACCAGCCCGGGGATCTCGCTGTGCAGCGTGGCGGGCAGCACCGCGCGGACGTCCTCGATGGACTCCTCGCGCGCCTTCACGTACACGACGGTCGGGCGTCCGTCGAACCCGAGCTGGGTGCGGGCGGCGTCCCAGCCGACGAGCACGGAACGTTCGATGTCGGGCGCGAGTGGCAGCGGCCCCAGCACGCCCGTCACGGTGAACCACCGCTCCCCCACGAAGATCGCGGGCCGGGCGCCGACGTCCGGGATGCCGAGCCGCTGGGCGGCGACGTTGCCGAGCACCACGCCGGGGAAGTCCGGCCTGGGCAGGAACTCACCGCTGCTCAGGTGGCCGTTGACGGTGTCGAGCAGGGTCGGGGTGGCGGCCAGGACGGTGATGTCGGAGCTGTGGCCGGGGTCGAGCAGGTCGTTGCGGCGCACGCGGGTGTGCGTGTTGGCGACGGCCGCGGCGGCGGTGACCGGGCCGATGCGCTCGACCATCGCGACGGACTCCGGGGGCAGCTTGACCGGGTCGTCCTGGCGCGGGGCCGGCTGGGCGCGCAGCAGGTTGGTGCCGAGGGTGGTGAGCTCGTCGAGCAACGCCTGCTGGCTGGAGGCGGGGATGCCGGTGACGACCACGACGGTGGCGGTGCCCAGGGCGATGCCGAGGGCGGAGAGGGCGGCGCGCAGACGGCGGGTGCGCATGCCCTGGGAGCCGACGGAGAGCAGGTCGCGCGGGGAGAGGCGGGTCATCAGGCGCCTCCGCGAGGGGAGGTGGGACGAGGGATGCGGAGAGTCGGCGGGTCCGGGGTGGCGACGGGCGGAAGGGCGGTCCGGTCTTCGCTCGCCAGGCCCGGAGCGCGGAGGGCGGGAGGATCCGCAGTGGCGGCGGACGCCGTTCGGTGGGCGGCCGGGGCCTGAGTTCTGCCTGTGCCCGTGTCGGCGACGATGCGGCCGTCCCTGAGCTCCACCCGGCGCGGCAGCGAGGCGGCGATGTCCCGGTCGTGCGTGATCAGCGCGATCGTCGTCCCCTGCGCGTTGAGCTCCCTCAGCAGCTCCAGCACCGCCTGCCCGTTGGCGGTGTCGAGCGCGCCCGTCGGTTCGTCGGCGAGCACCAGCGCCGGGTTGTTCACCACCGCGCGGGCGATCGCGACCCGTTGCCGTTCGCCTCCCGACAGCTCCTGCGGCCGGTGCCCGACGCGGTGCCCGAGGCCGACGCGGTGCAGCGCCTCCACCGCCATGCCGTGCCGGTCCTTGCGCTTCACCCCCGCGTACAGCAGCCCGGTCGAGACGTTCTCCGCGGCGGTCAGCCCGTCGGACAGGTGGAACTGCTGGAACACGAACCCCAGCCGGCTCCCCCGCAACGCCGACAGCCGCCGGTCCGGCAGCTTCGCCACGTCCTGTCCGTCCAGCTCGACCACGCCGGACGACGGCAGGTCCAGGGTGCCGACCAGGTGCAGCAGGGTCGACTTGCCCGAGCCGGACGGGCCCACGATCGCCAGCAGCTCGCCGGCCGACATCTCCAGCGACACGTCGTCCAGCGCCGTCACGCCGCCGGGGTAGTGCTTGCTCACCGAGTGCAGGGCCAGAACCGGGGTCACGACGCCGTCACCACTTCCAGGCCCTCCGCCACGCCGTCGCCGGAGACCTCGACCTTGTCCTGCGAGTACAGCCCCGTTCGGACGGCCTTCAAGGCGCCGGAGGGCAGCTGCAACGCGTAGCCGCCCTCCTTCAACGCCACCAGCGCGGCCAGCGGCACGGTCAGCACGCCGGTGCGGCTCTCCGACACCACCGTCACGCGGACCGGCGCGGTGTCGAGGTCCTCGACGTCGGCAGGGTTGTCCGGGGTCACGACGATGTCCGCCTTCGGGCCGCTGCCGTTCTCGGGCGGGGCGGCCACGGGCGTCACGGAGGTGACCTTCGCGGGGACGGGGCGGTTGTCGGGACGGACGACCGTGACCGCCATGCCCGCCTTCAGCGCGCCCGCCTCGGTGACTGGGATCTGCACCGTCACCAGCCGGGTCGTGGGGGTGAGCTCGAACAGGTCCTCGGTGGCCGCGGCACCGAGCTGGGCCTTGAGAGCGCCCACGCGCATCGGGCGGTCCAGGACGAGCACGCGGCCGGGCGCGAGGGTGCCGGTCTGCTCGACGCCGAGCGCCTTCTGCCACTTCTTCAGGGCGTCGACCACGCGCGGGGTGAGCTCGGCCTTGGTCGCGTCCTTCGGGCGGGTGCCGACCGAGTAGCCGAGCGCGGCGAGGTTGTCCACCAGGACGGCCACGTCGGAGCCCTTCAGGCCCGGCGCGTCCAAGGCGCGGAACAGCGGGGTCGCGCCGATGAAGACGACCACGGGCTGGTCGTCGACGCGGTAGAGCTCCTTGCCCAGCTCGGTGGTCTGGCCGGGGGCCGGGAGCTTGGTGACGGTGCCCGCGGCGCCCTTCACCGGCCGGGCCGCGCCGAAGCCCAGCTGGGCCTGCAACGTGCGGGTGTTCGTGAGGTCGCCCAGCTGCACGGTCGTGGTCTTCACGGCGGCGGGCGGGGGTGCGGAAGGCTCGGGTGGCCTGCCGCGCACCACCAGCACGACGGCGATGACGACCACTACCACGACGGTGGCCGCGACGATTGTCCTGCGCATGCCGTTGATCTTCGGAGGCACTTGTGAGGATCCTGTGTCGAACCGGTGAGAGCGGCGAGGGCGTCCCTATGATCGGCCCGGTGAGCGCTCTCATCCTGGTCGCGGAGGACGACGAGAACCAGGCCGAGCTGGTCCGCCGCTACCTGGAGCAGGACCACCACCGGGTGCTGGTCGTCCACGACGGACGGGACGCGCTCGACGCCACCCGCAGGCACCACCCCGCGCTCGTCGTGCTGGACCTGATGCTGCCGGGCCTGGGCGGGCTGGACGTGTGCCGGGCGCTGCGGGCGGACTCGGACGTCCTGGTGCTGATGCTGACGGCCCGGTCCACAGAGGACGATCTGCTGCACGGGCTGGGCATCGGCGCGGACGACTACATGACCAAGCCGTTCAGCCCGCGCGAACTGGTGGCGCGCGTGCGGACGTTGCTGCGCAGACTGCCCGCCCGTGCCCCCGCGCCGGCGTTGCGGGTCGGGCCGATCGTGGTGGACCAGCTGCGGCACGAGGTGACGGTGCGCGGCGCGCTGGTCGAGTGCACGCCGGGCGAGTTCGGATTGCTGGAGGTGCTGGCGTCCGAAGTGGACAGGGTGTTCAGCCGCGAGCAGCTCCTGGAACGCATGCACGGCATCGACAGCTTCCTCACCGCGCGCACGATCGACACACATGTCAAGAACCTGCGCCGCAAGATCGAGACCGATCCGCGCACCCCCGCGCACCTGCTGACGGTGTACGGGATCGGCTACAAGCTCACGGCCGGGCGCGCTGATGCGCCGTAGCGTGTTCACCCGGCTGCTCGTGGTCGTGGTCCTGATCGCGGTGTGCTCGATCGCAGCGACGGCGTGGCTCGCGACCCAGCTGACGCGGGCGTCGATCGCCCGCGAGCAGGGCCGCGAACTGGCCTCCGACAACAGGATCTACACCACCCTGCTCGGCTACGCGGCAGACCACCGCGACTGGTCCGAAGTGGACGGTTACGTCGACTCGCTGGTCCGCGAGCACCCAGGGCGGCGGATCGTGCTGGTCACCAAGGACGGCCGCACCGTCGCCGACCGGGGCGGCGACGGCGGTCAGCTGCCCGCGAAAGCCGCGGCCGTGGTGGACCCGCTGGAGGTCGACCCGGTGCTGGTGCCGGGCGCGCCCGCGGACCGGATCGACAAGCGCGTGCTCGGGCCGTTCCGCACGCCGATCGACTTCCGCGACCGCGAGGACCCGACCGGCACGCTCTACTGCCTGCGCCTGGTCAAGAAGGGCGAGGCGGGTTTCGACTGCCGCGAGCGCGACCTGCCGTTCGACACCAGGGCCGACTTCGCCGCGCTGCTCGACCTGGAGGACCTGGTCACCGCGTGCCTGGCGCGCCGTCAGCTGCCGCCGGTCGACCTCGACCCCGACTTCACGCCGTCGCGCAAGCAGTCCGGTGTGCAGCCACCGGACGAGCCCGCCGTCGCCGCGTGCGTGGCCGCGTCCCGCAAGGAGCAGCTCACGCCGTACGTGGCGCAGCCGGTGCTGCTCTACCTGACGAACCCGACCGGCACGCCGACCGCCGCCATCTCGTTGTCGGGCAACGGCTGGCGGGTCGTCGGTGCAGCGGCGGCCGTGCTGCTGGTGGCCGTCGGGGTGGCGGCGTTCGCGGGAGCGCGCATCACCCGGCCGTTGCGGGCGTTGACGGCGGCGGCGACGCACCTGTCCGGCGGCGGGGACATCCCTCCGGTGCCGGTGCGCGGCCAGGACGAGATCGCGGGCCTGACCAGGGCGTTCAACACGATGGCCGCGAACAGGGCGCAGCTGGAGCAGGCGCGCAAGGCGATGGTCGGCGATGTCGCGCACGAGCTGCGCACGCCGTTGAGCAACATCCGGGGCTGGCTGGAGGCGGCCGAGGACGGCGTCCACGACCTCGACCCGGCGCTGATCACCCTGCTGCTCAAGGAGGCGCTCGTGCTCCAGCACGTCGTGGACGACCTCCAAGATCTGGCCGTGGCCGAGGCGGGCTCCCTCCGCCTGACCCTCGAACGGGTGAACGTCGCCGCAGCCTTGGAGCAGGTCCAAGCAGCCCACGAAGCTCGGGCGGCGCAGGCCGGCGTCACGTTGTCGGTGACGGCCGACCCCGGGCTCTTCGTGCGCGCCGACGCGCTGCGGCTGCGGCAGGTCCTCGACAACCTCGTCGGCAACGCGCTGCGCTACGTCCCGGCCGGCGGCTCGGTCGCCGTGGACGGGACCAGGCACGACGACGCCTGCGTGATCACCGTCCGCGACACCGGCGCGGGCATCGCGGAGGAGGACCTGCCGCACGTGTTCGACCGGTTCTGGCGCGCGGACAAGTCCCGCAGCCGCAGCACCGGCGGCAGCGGACTGGGTCTCGCGATCGTCCGCAAGCTCGTCGAGGCGCACGGCGGAACGGTCGATGTGACCAGCACAACAGGCATCGGAACCACGTTCCGCGTCCGATTGCCGGAACTCACCTGATACACCCAGCGTTAGTTCGCTGGAGAGGAAACCGGTGATTGTTCCCATGCCTGCGAGCGCGCCCCGTCGCACGGGCTCGTTCGTCCTGACCGAAGACGTGACCGTCCGGGTGACCGGGCAGGCGCGCACCGCGGCCGCGTTGCTGCGCGAGCACGTCTTCCGGGAGACCGGCTACCTGCTGGCGGAGTCGCCGGACGGGATGCTGATGGTGTCGCACGACCCGGCGATGCGCGGGCTCGGCCCCGAGGGGTACGCGCTGCTGGTCAGCAACGACGCGGTCATGCTCCGCGCCGGCACGCAGGCAGGGCTGCGGCACGGCGTGCAGTCGTTCAAGCAGCTGATGACCAGGGACGCGACGGTCCGCGCGGCCGACGTGCGCGACTCCCCCAGGTTCGCGTGGCGGGGCGTGTCGAGCGCGTTGCTGCCGCCGGCGGAGATGCGCCAGGCGATCGACCGGATGGCCGCCTACAAGCTGAACGTGCTGCACGTGTTCCCCGAGGGCGACCCGGAGGCGATCCGCGAGCTCGTCGAGTACGGGCGCGATCACGGCATCACGGTCGTGCCGGAGCTGAGCCCGGCGACGATCGAGCTGCTGGAGCTGTTCCCGAGCCGGTGGGTGCACATCGGTACGGCCAAGCTGACCACGAAGTTCGCCGGTTTGCTGGAACGGCACGGCAAACTGCCGGTGCGCTGGCACGAGGACGGCGCGGACGTGCTGGGCCCGCACGGGAAGCTCGCCGAGGGCGACGCCGGGCTGCGTGCGGTCGCGACAGCGGGCTGGGTCGGTGGACTGGACACGACGCGGGCCGTCGCGCCCGCCTGGTAGCCGCGTTCACAGCAGTGCCGTGAACGCAGGTCACGCCACTGCCCCGGTTCACATGTTTAAGTTTGATCAGCGGGGGTGATCGGGCAGGGTTCCCTGTCCGGCGCGGGAAATTCCGCTGCACCCGGCCTTGCCGTCACGTCCGTGAACATGTCCGTTGCCTGTTGGCCGGTCGTCATGATCTGTCTCGATCCGGTGGACGCGTGCGATCGTGACAGCCGTGCGGGCCTCTTCGAAGTTCCGGTCGTTCCACCGCTTCCGGCTGCTGCTCGTCGACGACGACCGGGAGCTGGTGGAGCTGCTCGCCGCGGTGCTGCGCGGCGAGGGGTACGACGTCGACGTCGCGTTCGACGGGCAACGCGGGCTGCACCTCGCGCTCACCCATCCGTACGACGTGGTCGTGATCGACCGCTCCCTGCCGGTGCTCGACGGGCTGGACCTGGTGTCCCGGTTGCGTTCCCGGTCCGTGCGCACGCAGGCGCTGATGCTCACCGCGATGGGGTCGGTGCTCGACCGGATCGACGGCCTCGACGCCGGCGCGGACGATTACCTGGCCAAGCCGTTCGACCTGCGCGAGCTGACCGCGCGGCTGCGGGCGCTGTGCCGCCGTTCCGCGGAACTGGCCGCCGTGCTGCGCATCGGCGCCGGCAGCCTGGAGCTCGAACAGCACCAGGTCGTGCTGCCCGACGGCGAGAAGGTCCCGCTGACCACCAGGGAGTTCGCGCTGCTGCGGGTGCTCGCGACGCATCCGGAGACCGTGCACACGCGGGCGGCGTTGCGGCGCACGGTGTTCTCCGACGCACCCTCGCAGTCCATTGTGGACACCTACGTCCACTACCTGCGCACCAAGGTGGGCCGGTCGGTCGTGCAGACGGTCCAGGGAGTCGGCTACCGGTTGGGGGCGCTGTGACGGCGTGGGAGCGATCCGAGTTCCGGCGGGCCCGGCAGCGGGTGAGCCTGCTGGTGGGACTCGCGATCACGGTGATGATCGCGTTCGTGGGCGCCATCGCGTACACGGTCATGGTGCAGGCGCAGCAGACCGAGGTGTCGCGCGAGCTGCGGTACAACATCACCTACGGCGTGCCGGGCGTCGCGCCGAAGTGCGCGTGGGTGTTCGTGCTGGAGAACGGCGTGCTGGACGTCGGCCCGTTCGAGGTACCCGCCGGGTTCCCGGTGCGCGGCGACATCGACGCCGTGCACGCCTCGGGCACCGCCGTTCCGCGTGATGTCACCGCGAACGGCACCGAGTACATGGTCCTCACCTCACCGGGCGCCGGCGGCACCACCGTCCAGGCCGTGTTCGACCTGCGCTACCAGCTCGCCGACCGCGCGCACCTGCTGTGGGCACTGGCCATCGCGCTCGTCGCGGGCCTGCTCGTGGCTGCGCTGATCGGCTTCGGCGTGGGCCGCCGCACGGTCGAACCCTGGGCAGAGGCCCTCGCCCGCCAGCGCAGGTTCCTCACCGACGCGAGCCACGAGCTCCGCACCCCGATCGCCCGCGCCTACCTGCGCGCCCAGCTCCTCGCCGCCGCCGCGGACCTCCCCGACTCGCAGCGCTCCAACCTCGACGCACTGGCCCGCTCGATCCGCGGCCTCGCCGACGTCGTCGACGACCTCCTCCAGTCAGCCCAGCTGGACCCGCGCGACGGCAAACCGGTCGACCTGGCCGACATCGCCGAGGCCGCCGTCGTGGGCGAGACCGAACGGGCCGCCGAACGCCGCATCACCCTCACCCTCGACCACCCGGGACACCCGCTGGTCGTCGCCGGAATCGAGACGGGCCTGCGCCGCGCGGTGGACGAACTGCTGGCCAACGCCGTGCGCCACACGCCGGAGGGCGGCCGGATCGCGGTGAGCGTGCGGGAGGCGGACGGCCAGGTGGAGCTGGTCGTCGCGGACAACGGCTCGGGCTTCGCGCCCGAAGACGCGGAGCGGCTGTTCGAGCGGTTCCGGCACGGGCCGGGCGAGGGACGGTTCGGGCTGGGTCTCGCGCTGGTGCGGGAGATCGTGACGGGGCACGGCGGGACGGTGGAGGCTTCGGGGCGGCCGGGGGTGGGGGCGCGGTTCACGCTGAGGATTCCGGTGGCGGGGAGGCGGGCGGCGGAGCGGGAGAGGCTGTCGAGCGCCTGCCCGTGAGAGCGCGCTCACGGGCAGGGGGTTGAGGCGGGGTGGCGGCGGGGTGCTGCGGTGGCGGGTGACCGGGGCGGGTGGGGCGCCACGGCGGGTGGGTGACTGCGGCGACGGGTGACTTCAGGGGTGGGGTGACTTCGGGGGTGAGATGCGCACGGCGGTCGGGTGCGCACGGCGGTCGGGTTGCGCCCGGCTGGCGGGACCTGCGAGGCGGCTGTGGTGCGCGCGGCCGCCGCCCGAGCGTGCACCACAGCCGTGCCTCATCACCACTCCGCGGAGACCACCACCTCAGCCGCCACCCGGACGTCCTCGTCCAGCGGCCTGTCCGGGTCCACCGGGTCGATCGCCGCCGCCAGCGCGTCCAGCAGTGCCGCGCACCGGGGTGCGGTCGGGCGGCGGCCGCCTACGTGCACTGCCTGCCGCAGTCCCAGCGCGAGGGAGCCGCAGAGCAGTCGCAGCAGGTCTGCCAGGTCGTAGGCGCGTAGTGCGGCCTGCGTGCCGAACGGCACCACGTCCTGGTTGTGCAGGTTGGTCGGCAGGCTCTGCGTGCTCGCGGGCAGCACGCCGCGGCGGATCTCGGCGACGAACGCCGTCGTGGCGAGTTGGACGCCCTGCAAGCCGTGTTGGCGGCCTGGGCCGGCGGCGAGCATCGGTGGCAGGCCGGTGTTGCGGGCCGGGTCGACCAGCAGGTCGAGCTGGCGTTCGGCGAGGTTGCCCAGGGACGCGGTGACCATGGCCAGGACGTCGGCGGCGAAGGCCGCGGGCTGGCCGAAGAAGTTGCCGCCGTGCGCGACCAGGTCGTCGGACGGGAAGAACAGCGGGTTGTCGCTGACGCCGCCGAGGTCCGCGGCCACGACGCCGTCGACGTAGCGCAGGGCGTCCTCGGCGGCGCCGAGGAGCTGGGGTGAGCAGCGGATGCTGTACGGCTCCTGCAACGCCCGCAGTCCGCTCGGCGCGGTCCCGTCCAGTGTGGAACGCATCCACGAGGCCACGGTCACGGCGCCGGAGTGGCCGAACGCGGAGATCAGCCTGGGGTCGGCGAAGCCGGGGTCGGCGCCGACGACGTCGACCAGCAGGCACGTCAGCGAGGCCAGCGCCCGGTGGGAGGCCCGCACCGATGACAGTGCCAGCGACAGGGCGGCGGTGGTGACCGAGGTGCCGTTGACCAGGGCCAGGGCGTCGCGGCCGTCCAGTTCCAGCGGTGACAGTCCGGCCGCCGTCAGCGCCTCGGCCGCGGGCCGGCGGACGCCGTCGAGGTAGGCGTGGCCGCGGCCGCGCAACGCCTGGGCCGCGTAGGCGAGCGGGATCAGGTCGCCGCTGGCGCCGACGGACCCGTAGCGCGGCACGGCCGGGACGAACGTGGTCGCGAACATCGCGGACAGGCCCGAGACGACGTGCGCGGACACGCCGGACAGTCCCTGGGCGAGCGACCAGGTGCGCACGAGCATCGCCGCGCGGGTGATGTCCAGCGGCAGGTCGGGGCCCTGGCCCGCGCCGAGGTGTGCGAGGGTGTTGTCGCACTGGTCGGCTTCGGTGGCGCGGCCCGCGAACCCCACCAGGGCACCGAACCCGGTCTTGGCGCCGTACACCGGGCGTTCGTCGTCGGCCAGCACCGTGCGCAGGTAGGCGCGGCCGCGTTGGACGCGGTCCAAGACGTCGGTGCCGGCCAGCACGGGCAACGGCGCGCAAGCGCGGGCGAGGTGCGCTGGAGTCAGGGGCGAACCCAGGTCCACGGACGTGTCTGAAGCGGTCGTGGTCACCGCACGGACGGTAGGCAGCCGATCTCAGAAAGTTCTGAGATCGCGTGGGTAGCTTCCCCGTCCATGGCTCACGACTACCTGATCATCGGCGCCGGACCGGCCGGTGTGCAGCTCGCCGCACTGCTCGAGCGGGACGGTCGCGACTACGCCGTCCTCGAACGGGGCAGCGGGGCCGGCACGTTCTTCACCCGCTACCCGCGGCACCGCAAGCTCATCTCCATCAACAAGGTCCACACCGGGTTCCGCGACCCGGAGCAGCGCATGCGGATGGACTGGAACTCGCTGCTGCTCGACGACCCGGACCTGCTGTTCACCCGCTACACGCCCAAGTACTTCCCGGACGCCGACGACATCGTCCGCTACTTCCAGGACTGCGCGGCCGGCCTGAACGTCACCTACGACGTCGAGGTCACGCGGATCTCCCGCGACGGCACCGGGTTCGTCGTGGCAGCCGGTGACCGGACCTGGCACGCGAAGAACGTCGTCATGGCCACCGGCGTCTCGCAGCTGTACGTGCCGGAGATCCCCGGCATCGAGCACGCCGAGCGCTACGACACGTTCGACACGGACCCGGAGTCGTTCACCGACCAGCGGGTGCTCGTGATCGGCAAGGGCAACTCCGGCTTCGAGACCGCCGACGCGCTGGTCGAGCACGCCGCCGTCATCCACGTCGCCGGCCCGCACTCGGTGAAGCTCGCCTGGCAGACGCACTACGTCGGGCACCTGCGCGCGGTGAACAACAACTTCCTCGACACCTACCAGCTCAAGAGCGAGAACGCCGTCATCGACGGGTCGATCGAACGCATCGAGCAACGGCCAGATGGCGGCTTCCGGATCCAGTTCCGCTACGCCCGCACGGTCGAGAAGGTCCGCGAACTGGAGTACGACCGCATCATCGCGTGCACCGGCTTCAAGTTCGACGCCTCGATCTTCGCCGACGACTGCGCCCCGACGCTGATCATCAAGGACCGCTTCCCGCAGCAGACCTCAGGATTCGAGTCCACGAACATCCCCGGCCTCTACTTCGCGGGCACGATCACCCAGTCGCGCGACTTCAAGAAGTCCACCAGCGGGTTCATCCACGGCTTCCGCTACGGCGCCCGCGCGCTGCACCGCGTCCTGAGCGCCCGCAACCACGGCGTCGACTGGCACGGCGAGGACCTCGACCTCTCCCCAGAGGCCATCAGCGACGCCGTGATCGCCCGCGTCAACACCTCCTCCGCGCTGTGGCAGCAGTTCGCGGTCATGGGCGACGTCGTGAGCGTCACCGGCGCGCGGGCCCGCTACTCCGAGGAGGTGCCGGTCGCGTTCGTCGCGGACGGCGGCCTCGGCCCCGCCGAGCACCGGTTCGTCGCGACGCTCGAGTACGGGCCCGACCACGACACCATCGACCCGTTCGACATCACCATCCCGCGGGTGGCCGAGAACGACCCGGTGAACGCGGCCGACGCGAGCTACCTGCACCCGGTGGTCCGCTACTACCGGCACGGCGTGCTCGCCGCGACCCACCACCTCGCCGAGAACCTCGAGAACCACTGGGACCTGCCGGAGGTGCACCAGCAGCCGCTGGTGGTGTTCGTGAAGGAATGCCTTGCCGGCGCGTGAGCCGTTCCCGCGGGCGGTGCTGGACGTGCTCGGCGCCGCCGGGGACCGGCCGGTGTTCGAGCACGGCACCCGCGTGGTGACCGGCACCGCGCTGCTGGACCTGGTCGCGCGGATCGCGACCGGGTGGCGCCGCAGGGGAATCGGGCCCGGTGACGGGCTCGCGCTGCTGCTCGGGGTGAACGTCGAGGCGTTCGCGACGATCCTCGCGGGACACGTGGTGGGAGCGCGGGTGGTGGGGGTGCGACCTGGGCTGACGGACGCCCAGGTCGCCCACCTGCTCGGGCTGGACATCACGGCGGTGGTGACTGACGGCACGGCGGTGGTGGGCGGCACGGCGGTGGTGGGCGGCGGAGCGGCAGTGGGCGGCGGAGCGGCAGTGGGCGGCGGAGCGGCAGTGGGCGGCGGAGCGGCGGTGGGCGGTGCGAACGGACCGCTCACACGCCTGGCCGTCGAAGATCTGCTCGCGCACTCCCCCGGCCTCCCGGATTCCCCCGACCCGCTGCGGTGCGACGGCCGCCCCGGCGACATCGCCCGGCTGATCCACACCAGCGGCAGCACCGGCGCCCCCAAGGCGTGCGCCCAGACCTACGCGTCCATGACCGACTCCTGGACCGCGCACCCGGAAGCCTGGCCGCCCGCGATCCGGGACCTGGCCACGAGACTCGGCCGCTACCTGGTGTTCGGCTCGCTGTCGAGCCAGGTCATGTTCGAGTACGCCGTTCTCACCCTCACCGCCGGCGGCACGATCGTCGTGGCGGACGACCCGGCCACCGCGATCACCGACCTGAAGGCCACCGCCCGCGTGATCACCGTCCCGGGCCTGGCCAAACTCGTGGCAGCACAACAGGAATCCCCGGCCGACCTGTCGTCGCTCAGGGCCCTGCTGGTCTCCGGCTCCCCGCTCACCCCCGACCGCCACCGCGAGGCCCTGGAGACCCTGGGGCCGGTGCTGTTCCACGGCTACGGCCAGACCGAGACCGGCATGATCTCGATGGCCACCCCGGACGATCCCCCCGGCACGGTGGGAAAACCGCCCGTCGACGTGGAGGTGCGCGACGGCGAGCTGTTCGTCCGCACCCCCGGCCAGGCCTGCGGCTACTGGGGCGATCCCGAGCAGTCCGCGGAGGTCTTCGCCGACGGCTGGGTCCGCACCCGCGACCTGGGCCGCTTCGACGCGTTCGGCTACCTGCGGCTCACCGGCAGGGCCCGCGACGTCGTGATCGTCAACGCCACCCTGCACTACATCGGCCCGATCGAGCAGGTGATCGCCGAGCACCCGGACGTCGCGGAGGCCTACGTCGTCGCGGTGCCCGACGACGAGACCGGCGAGGCACCGCACGCGTTCGTCGTGCCCAGAGACCGCGCGCCCGGACTCCAGGAGCTCCAGCGACTCGTGACCGAACGGCTCGGCGCGGCCAGCGCGCCGAGGAAGGTCACCGCGATCACCGAAGTCCCCGTCGCCCCCAGCGGCAAACCCGACAAGCGCGAGCTAAGGAGAAGGTCTTGTCCAGCGAGGTAACGACCGAGGTTCTCGTGATCGGCGCGGGCCCGGCGGGGTTGCAGGCGTCCTACCTGCTGAAGCAGGCCGGACGCGACCACCTGGTGCTGGAGTCCGGCGCGGCCGCGGGGACGTTCTTCACCCGCTTCCCCCGGCACCGGCAGCTGATCTCCATCAACAAGGTCTACACGGGCTGGGACGACCCCGAGCTCAACCTGCGCGTCGACTGGAACTCGTTGCTGTCCGACGATCCCGCGCTGCTGTTCACCTCCTACACCCCGCGCTACTTCCCGCAGGCCGACGACATGGTCCGCTACCTCGGCGACTTCGCCGTCAAGAACGACCTGCCGATCCGCTACGACACCAGGGTCGTCTCGGTGACCCGGCCGGACGACTTCGTGGTGACCGACCAGCACGGCGGCACCTACCGCGCCAAGCGGATCATCGTCGCGACCGGTGTCTCGCAGCAGTACGTGCCCGACATCGACGGCGTCGAGCACGCGGAGCACTACTACGACGTCTCCGTCGACCCGCAGGACTTCGTCAACAAGAAGGTCCTGATCATCGGGCGCGGCAACTCGGCGTTCGAGACCGCCGACGCGTTGATGGAGACCACCTCCGTCATCCACCTCGCCGGACCCGGATCGCTGAAGCTCGCGTGGCAGACGCACTTCGTCGGCCACCTGCGCGCGGTCAACAACAACTTCCTCGACACCTACCAGCTCAAGTCGCAGAACGCGTTGCTGGACGGGCACATCGTCGGCATCCGCCGCGACGGCGACGACCTCTACGTGAAGGTCAGCTTCCAGCGGGTCGACGAGGTGATCAAGGAGATCCGCTACGACCGGGTGATCCTCGCGACCGGTTTCCGGTTCGACGCCTCGATCTTCTCCCCCGAGTGCCGCCCGCGGCTCACGATCAAGGACCGCTTCCCGGACCAGACCGCGGCGTGGGAGTCGGTGAACGTCCCGGACATGTTCTTCGCGGGCACGATCACGCAGATGCGCGACTTCAAGAAGTCGACCAGCGGGTTCATCCACGGCTTCCGCTACGGAGTGCGCGCGCTGCACCGCATCGCCGAGCAGCGCTACCACGGTGTCGACTGGCCCAGCCGGACCGTCGAGCCCACCGCGGACGCCGTCACCGAGGCGATCGTCGAACGGGTCAACCGCACCTCCGCGCTGTGGCAGCTGTTCGCGTTCCTCGCCGACGCCGTGCTGACGTTGAAGGACGGCACGGTCCGCTACGTCGAGGAGGTCCCGCTCGCGCACCTGCCCGAGGCTGTCGCACGCGGCGAGTTCGGCGACGTCGAGTCGTACCTGACGGTCACGCTGGAGTACGGCGCCGACCACGACAAGGTCAACCCGTTCGACATCACCGCAGGACGCACCTCGCAGCAGGACACCAGCGGGCTCGACGGCCGCTACCTGCACCCCGTCGTGCGCCGGTACCGCGGCGGCGACCTGGTCGACGAGCACCACGTCACCGAGAACCTCGAGAACGAGTGGGACAGCGAGAACGTCCACAAGGCACCGCTGCGGGAGTACCTCCGGTGAACCCCGTGCTCGCGGAACTGCACGACAAGGCACGCGCGGTGCTCGACCCCGTCCACTACGACTTCTTCGCGGGCGGGGTCGGGGACGAGGTCGTGCTCGCGGACAACGAGGCGGCCTTCCGCCGCCTCGCCCTGCTGCCCCGCGTGCTGCGGGGCGAGGAGATCCACGACGACTTCCCCGTGCTGATCTCCCCCACCGCGTTCCACAAGCTCGCCCACCCCGACGGCGAACTGGCGACCGCACGGGCGTTGTCCGGCACGGTGCTGGTGTCGAGCATGGCCTCGACCGTGCCGATCGCCGACGTCGTCGCGGCGGCCACCGGGCCGGTGTGGTTCCAGCTCTACGTCCAGCCCGACATGGACGTCACGGAGGCGCTGGTGCGGCGCGCCGAACGGGCGGGCTGCGAAGCCGTGGTGATCACCGCCGACTCCCCCGTCTTCGGCCGCCACCGCCGTGACCTCGCGCACGGGTTCCACGACCTGCCCGCCGGACTGGCCGCGGAGAACATGCGCGACCTGGCCGGGGTTTCGCTGCGCGCCATCGAGATGTCGCCCACGCTCTCGTGGGACCACGTCGACCGGCTGCGCGAGATGACCACGCTTCCGTTGTGGGTCAAGGGAATCCTGCACCCGCAGGACGCCGTCGTCGCGATCGGGCACGGCGTCGCGGGCATCGTCGTGTCCAACCACGGCGGCCGGCAGCTCGACCTCGTCCCGGCCGCACTCGACGCACTCCCCGCCGTGGTCTCCGCCGTCGCCGGACGCGTACCGGTCGTGCTCGACGGCGGCGTCCGAAGCGGCGGCGACATCGCCCTGGCCCTCGCCCTCGGCGCAACCGGCGTCGGCCTCGGCAGGCCCGTGCTGTGGGGGCTCGCGGCGGACGGCGAACAGGGCGTGCGCCGCGTCCTCGACGTGCTGCGCGACGAGTTCCTGCACGTCCTCACCCTCTGCGGCGGCGACCTGACCCCGGACATGGTGGTGGCGCGGTGCTGAACTGGCTACCCGCACGCGTGGTCGCGTTGCGCGCCAAGGTGTTCGAGAAGGTCAACGGCGACAACGCCATCACGTTCCCCAACGACCAGGTCGGCCCCGACCGCTTCCAGGAGCTCTACAGCCACCCCGCCGCCAACGGCCGCAGCAAGGGCGCCGGCCTCTCCGACCTCTTCTGGTACTGGCTCTCCCCCGGCCCCGAGGTCCACCAGGAACACCTCGAAGCAGGCCCGCGCTACGACGACGTGGCGCGCACGACCCGCACGTTCCTCGCCGGACCCAGCACCGACCTCGCCGCCACCGCGACCCGCTGCACGGCCAAGGTCCTCGACGAGGTCCTGAAAGGCCGCGTCACGCACGTCCGGCTGCGCGAACTGATGATGCCCGTGTGGGCCGAGTACTTCTACGAGCTCGTCTTCGGCGAACCCTGCCCCCGCCACGCCCGCGACCTCATCGTCGACCACGCCACCGACGTCGTGACCTCCCTGAAGTGCACCGGCCTGCGCCACCCCGCCCGCCGCGCCCGGCTCACCCGCTACCTCAAGATCCGGCTGCCCGACGTCCGCCACCCGCTGCCCGAGACCCTGTCCGAGACCGAGCAGGTCCACTACCTGCAGGGCACCTACTTCAACACCGCCGTCGTGCAGATGGCCGAAGCGATGGCCCACCTCCTGCTCGCCCTCGCCCACCATCCCGGCGTGGCCCGAAGAATCCACGACGACCGCTACTTCGCGCACGTCCTCGACGAGACCTTCCGGCTCTACCCGCTGTTCGGCATCGCCCACCGCATCACCACCGACGACATCGTGCTCGACGAGCACACCTCGTTCCCCGCCGGATCGGTGCTGTGCTTCAGCTACCCCGCCTACCACGCCACCGGCTACAACGACCCCGGCGCGTTCGACCCCGGCCGCTGGGAGAACACCGCCGCCCGCACCGAGCACCACATCCCGTTCGGCGTCGCCGCCAACCGCCCCTGCCCCGCCTGGCGGCTCTCCCCCATCGCCATGCGCGCCTCCGCCCGCGAGGTGCTGCGCCGCGTCACCCTCCACTCCACCGTCACGCACACCCGCTCGCTGCCCAGCCGCGGCCCGTGCCTGCTCGTCCGCGACGGCCCCGCACCCCACCGGCGCCTGCGGTACCTGCGCCTGCGCGACCGCTGGGAGGACGTCTGGCGCAGCGTCGTCCAGCTCGTCCTCGGCACCGCGATGGTGCTGCACGCCCACCACCTCCGGCCGGCGGGCCGCTACTTCGACACCCACGACACGCAGGGTTGCCCGGTCCGGCACTGATCCCCAGGAGATCCCGGTGAACCAGATCCACTTCGCGTTGCAGGTCTTCGCCGCGCTGGCCGTCGTGCTCGTCGCGACCACGGTGTGCGGGCGCCTCGCCATGCTGATCAGACAACCCAGGGTCGTCGGCGAGATGGTCGCCGGCGTCCTGCTGGGACCGGCGCTGCTGGGCGCCGTCGCCCCCGGCGTGCAGGCCCAGCTGTTCCCCGCCGACGTCAAGAGCACCCTCTACGTGCTCAGCACGATCGGGCTCACCTTCTACATGTTCCTCGTCGGGTCCTCTTTGGACCACGGCCTCACCACCGGACCCAACGCGCGCAAGGCAGGCGTGCTCGCCGTCTCCGGCATCGTGCCGACCTTCCTGCTCGGAGCCGGCGCCGCCGTGCTGTTCTTCGACACCCTGAGCCCCGAGGGATCGAGCCTCTGGGTGTTCATGCTGTTCGTCGGCGGCGCCCTGTCGATCACCGCGTTCCCCATGCTGGCGCGGATCCTGCAGGAACGCGGCATCGCCAACACCCCGATCGGCGGCCTCACCCTGGTCGCCGCCGCCATCGACGACGCCGTGGCGTGGGCGTTCCTCGCGCTGATCATCGCCGTCGGCGCCTCCGGCAGCCCGTCCGGAGCCCTGCGCACCATCATCGGCGCGGCGATCTTCGCGGTCCTCATGCTCACCCTCGGCCGCAAGTGGCTCGCCAAGCTCGGTGAACGCGCCGAACGCGACGGCAAGCTCAGCCGCGACATGATGGCGATCATCCTGCTGGTCGTGCTGGTGGCGGGCTGGTTCACCGACTGGATCGGCGTCTTCTCGGTGTTCGGCGGCTTCATCACCGGACTCGCGATGCCGAAGTCCGCCGTGGTCCGCCACGAGCTCGAGACCAAGCTCACCGACCTCAACTCGATCCTGCTGCTGCCGGTGTTCTTCGCGTTCAGCGGCCTCAACACCCAGGTGTCCGGCTTCGGTTCCGGCGGCGCGCTGTGGCTCCCGCTCGCGGTGATCATGCTGGCCGCGTTCGCCGGCAAGTACCTGGGCTGCGGGCTCGTGGTGCGCGCGCAGGGCTACTCGTGGCGGTACGCGTCGGCGGTGGGCGGCCTGATGAACGCCCGCGGGTTGATGATCCTCATCTTCATCAACATCGGGCTGGCCTACGAGCTGGTCACGCCGGAGATGTTCGCGATCCTGGTGGCCGTCGCGATCGTCACCACGGCCGCGGCGATGCCGATCTACCGAGCCTCGCTGCCCGACCACCTCGACGTCGAGGCCGATGTGAAGGCACCTGTGCCGGTTCGTTGACCCCTGGTCAAGCTTTTGTTCAGCCTACACTGAAGTTATAGAGCACAAAGTTCTGGCATTCCTCCCCGTGATCGTTTCGCTACCTTCGATCGCGGGGAGGTACTTGCTTTGAGATCGATTTCCGAGCTGCTCGCCGGCAACGCCCGCGAGTTCGGTTCCAGGGACGCCTACAGCGACGACCGGAGGACCGTCACGTGGTCCGAGCTTTCCGGCCGCACCGGGCGGCTCGCGGCGGGGCTGGACGTGGAGCGCGGGGCGCGGGTGGCGGTGCTGCTCGACGACGGCGTGGACCTGGTCGAGGCGGTGTTCGCGGTGGCGCGGGCGGCCGCGGTCTGCGTGCTGCTCAGTCCACATGCGACAGCCGCGGAGCTGCGCGCGTTGCTGGCGGACTGCACGCCGTCGCTGGTGGTCACCTCGCTGGATCTGGTGGCGAAGCTGCCCGCCGGGCTGCGGGTGCTGACCGATGCCGAGGCGCTGGCGTCGTCGGGCGCGGGGCTGCCGCGCGACGACCTGGGTCTCGACGAGCCCGCGTGGATGCTCTACACGTCGGGCACGACCGGGGCGCCGAAGGGCGCGGTGTCGACCCAGCGGGCCGGGTTGTGGTCGCCGTCGACCTGCTACGGGCCGGTGCTCGGGATGTCCTCCGCCGACCGGCTGCTGTGGCCGTTGCCGCTGGCGCACAGCTGGGCGCACACGATGTGCCTGCTGGCCGTGCTGACGCTCGGCGCTCAGGCCCGCGTCTGCGGCCGAGTGTCACCGGCCGAGCTGAACCGCCTGCTCGCCTCGTACGAGCCGACCGTGCTCACGGGCGTTCCCACCACGTACCGGCTGCTGCTGGAGTCGTCGCCCGCTCCCGTGCCGTCGTTGAGGTTCTGCCTCACGGCCGGAGCACCGAGTGATCCTGGGCTGATCTCCGACGTGAGCGCGGCACTCGGAGCTCCCCTGCTCGATCTCTACGGCACCACCGAGACGTGCGGGGCGATCAGCATCGGGGCGCCGGCCGCGGGCGTGTCGGTGCGGATCGTGGACGGAGAGATCCAGGTCCGGTCGCCCGGCCTCTTCTCCGGCTACCACGGGCGGCCGGACGAGACGGCGCGGGTGCTGCGGGACGGCTGGTACCTGACCGGTGACCTCGGGCGGTTCGGCGAGGACGGCGCGCTGCACGTGACCGGGCGGGTCGGGGACCTGATCATCCGTGGCGGGCAGAACGTCGACCCGGTGGAGGTCGAGTCCGTGCTGCTCGGGCTGCCGGGGGTGCGGGACGCGGCCGTCGTGGCGCGGCCGGACGCGGTGCTCGGCGAGGTGCCGGTCGCGTTCGTCGTCGGGTCCGCCGACGGCGCCGTGCTCCTGCGAGCTTGTGCGGAGGTGCTGTCGGCGCACAAGGTTCCGGTCGAGGTGCGGTTCGTGGACGCCGTTCCCCGCACCGGATCGGGCAAGGCGCGGCGGAACGTGCTGCGGGCCGCCGCGGTGCCGTTCGCCGGGTCGTTCTCCCGGCTCGTGCTGGACGAGGTGGCGGCGTTCGGCGTCGCCGGCCTGGACATCGCGTTCGCCGACGCCGGGATGACGTCGGCGGACGGCATGACGTTGCGGCATCGGCTGAGCGAGCGGACCGGGTTGCCGCTGCCGGCGACCCTGGTGTGGGACCACCCGACGCCGGCCGCGGTCGCCGCGCACTTGGAGTCGTTGCAAGGCGGCGGTGCCGTCGTGCCCGACGCCGGCGCGGGCGGTGGGGCCGAGCCGATCGCGATCGTGGCCGTGGGGTGCCGTTTTCCCGGCGGGGTGAAGTCGCCGGAGGACCTGTGGCGGCTGGTCGCGGACGGGGTCGACGCGACCAGCGAGTTCCCGGCGAACCGCGACTGGGACACCTCGCTCTACGACCCGTCGCCCGACTCCGTGGGCACGACCTACGTGCGCCGTGGCGGTTTCCTGCACGACGCGGCCGATTTCGACGCCGGGTTCTTCGGCATCTCACCGCGCGAGGCGGTCACGATGGACCCGCAGCAACGGCTGCTGCTGGAGGTCGCGTGGGAGACGGTCGAGCGCGGCGGGATCGCGCCCACCTCGCTGGCCGGGACCGACACCGCGGTCTTCGTCGGGTTGATGCACAACAACCACGCAGGGCGGGTGGACGGGCACGGCATCGAGTCGCACCTCGCCCTCGGTTCGACGGGCAGCGTGGCGTCCGGGCGGATCTCCTACGTCCTCGGGCTGCGCGGGCCGTCGATGACGATCGACACCGCCTGCTCGTCGTCGCTGGTCGCCATGCACCTGGCCGCCCGTTCGCTGCGGGACGGCGAGTGCTCGCTCGCGCTGGCCGGTGGCGTGACCGTGATGGCCACGCCAGGGCCGTTCGTCGCGTTCAGCCAGCAGCGGGCGCTGTCACCGGACGGCCGGTGCCGGTCGTTCTCGGCTTCGGCGGACGGCACCGGGTGGTCCGAGGGCGCCGGTCTCGTGCTGCTGGAACGGCTTTCCGACGCGCTGCGGCTGGGGCATCCGGTGCTCGGGGTGCTGCGCGGGTCCGCGGTGAACTCCGATGGCGCGTCGAACGGGCTGACCGCGCCGCACGGGCCCGCCCAGCAGGCGGTGATCCGTGCCGCGCTGGCCGACGCCGGGGTGCGCGGGTCCGATGTGGACGTAGTCGAGGGCCACGGGACCGGGACGACGCTGGGAGATCCGATCGAGGCGTCCGCGCTGGTGTCGGTCTACGGTTCGGGGCGCGCACGGCCGTTGTGGCTCGGGTCGGTCAAGTCGAACATCGGCCACACGCAGGCGGCGGCCGGGATCGCGTCGCTGATCAAGGTGCTGTGGGCGATGCGGCACTCGGTGCTGCCTCGATCCCTGTACGCCGACACGCCTTCGCCACACGTCACGTGGTCCGGTGTGCAACTGCTGGCTTCCTCGGTGCCCTGGCCTGGTGACCGGCCTCGGCGTGCGGGCATCTCGTCGTTCGGGATCAGCGGCACGAACGCGCACGTGATCGTGGAGGAGCCGCCCGCCCGGCCGGTTCAGGCTCCCGGTGTCGGGTCTGCTCCCTGGTTGGTCAGCGGGGATGACGACGAGGGGTTGCGGGCGCACGCCGCCGCGTTGCTCGGCGTCGAGGGGTCCTCTGTGGACATCGCGTTCTCGCTCGCCACGTCCAGGGCTCATCTGGCTCGCCGGGCGGCGGTGTTGTCCGGCTCGGTCTCGGCGTTGCGCGACCTCGCGGCCGGCGTGCCCAACCCGTCTGTAGTCGTCGGTACCGTGCAACGGTCCTCGCTCGCCTTCCTGTTCACGGGACAGGGTTCCCAGTCACCGGGGATGGGGGCCGACCTCGCCGCGTCGTTCCCGGTGTTCCGCAGGGTGTTCTCGGACGTGTGCTCGATGTTCGACCTTCCGCTGGAAGAGGCGATCGCCGGACCGCTGGTGGACTCGACCGAGTACACCCAGCCCGCGCTGTTCGCCTACGAGGTGGCGATGTGCGCGCTGCTCGACTCCGCGGGCGTCCGCCCGGCCGCGGTGGCGGGCCATTCCGTCGGTGAGCTGGCCGCCGCCTGCGTGGCCGGCGTCTTCTCCCTGGCCGACGCCGTGCGCCTGGTGACGGCCCGAGGCCGGGCGATGGCGGCCCTGCGCGGCGGCGCGATGGTGGCGGTGCGCGCCGATCCCGTTGAGGCACAACGGCTGGCGGACTCCCTCGGCGTCTCGGTGGCGGCGGTGAACGGGCCTCGTTCGGCCGTTCTCTCCGGCCCGGCCGCCGCGCTGGCCGACGTGCCAGGACGCCCGCTCGGCACCTACGCGTTCCACTCCGCTCTGCTGGACGACCTGCTGGACGAGTTCCGGTCGGTGGCCGAGTCGATCACGTACTCGGTGCCGCGGATCCCGTTCTTCTCGACCCTGACCGGCGCTGCGGAGACCTCGGCCGTGGCCGCCGCCGGCTACTGGGTGCGGCAGGCCCGCGAGACCGTGCTGTTCGCCTCCTCGATCCGCGCCCTCTCGGCGTTCGGTGCCACCGCGTACGCCGAGGTGGGCCCGTCCGCCACCCTCGCGCTGCTGGCGCAAGAGTCCGCATCGGGGACGTTCGTGGCACTGTCCGACGGCGTTCTCGACGGGCTGGCGACCTTGCACGTGCACGGAGTCCCGGTCGACTGGAGCGCCGCTCTGCCCTTGGCTCGACGCTGCGACCTGCCTACCTATCCGTTCCAACGCGAGCGCTACTGGCTCCCGTCCGGCACCACCCCGTCCGGGCCGGTGCTGTCCGCGGTCCGCTCCCCGTGGCTGGCCGACCACCACGTGGGCACGGACGTGCTGGTGCCCGCCACGGCGTTCGTCGAGATGGCGTGGCAGGCGACCGGCGACCGCCTGGACGACTTCGTGGTGCACGAACCCCTGGTCCTGGACGCGGACGTCGAGGTGCAGGTCCTGGTCGACCAGGAGCGGACCGTCAGCATCTGGTCCCGCTCGGCCTCGGGCTGGACCCGTCACGTCTCCACGACCGCCGTTCGCGCGCACGGCCCGGTGCACTCCCCTGCCGCCTGGCCTCCTCCGGGCGCCACACCGGTCCCCGTCGACTACCCGGCCCTGGCCGCCCGCGGCTACCACTACGGCCCGGCTTTCCAGGGCGTCACGGCGTTGTGGCGGTCGGACGACTCCGTGTTCGCCGAGATCTCCCTGCCCGGCGGCCCGTTCCCCTGCGTGCTGGACGCGGCCCTGCACGCCTCCCTGCTCGCCTCGGACACCGCCGACGTGCGCGTTCCGTTCGCCTTCAACGGCATCGAGCTCGTCCAACCGGACGCCACGGCCGTGCGCGCCCAACTGACCCGCACGGCGCCCGACACGTTCCGCGTCCTGGTGACCGACACGTCCGGAGGTCTGGTCGCCCGGATCGAGTCCCTGACCACTCGCCCGCTTCGGCTCGACGTGGTCCACCAGCTCACCTGGGTCCCGGCGTCCCCCACCCGCGTGGACGGCACGCTGCACGAGGCAACCGACGTGACGGCGACGTTGGAGCACCTCCAATCCTGGCTGGCGACGTCCTCCGAACGGCTGACGGTCGTCACCCGCAATGCCACCACGGCCGACCCGGACCTGACCGCCGCCGCGATCTGGGGCCTGGTCAGCAGCGCCCAGGCCGAACACCCCACCCTGTCCCTGGTCGACCTGCGCACCCCGTCCGCCACCCCGCTGGTCACCACCACCCCACGCCTGGCCATCACCGACTCGGCGATCCTGCAACCAGAACTGGCCTCGGCACCTCCACCCTCGGCCCCGCTCCCCGCGTTCGACGGCCCGGTCCTGATCACCGGCGGCACCAGCGCCCTGGCCGAACCCCTGGCCCGCTACCTGGCGACGAAGGCCCCGCACCTGGTGCTGGCGAGCCGCTCCGGCCGCAAGCCGGACTGGGCGGCCGACCTCCGCTGCCAGGTGTCGGTGGAGACCTGCGACGTCTCCGACCGCGACGCGGTCTTCGCCCTCGTCGCCACCCACCCGCCGTGCGCCGTCTTCCACCTGGCAGGCGTCCTGGACGACGGCCTCCTGACCTCGATGACCCCGGCCCGCCTCGCCGCCGTGATGTCCGTGAAGGCACAAGGCGCCTGGCACCTGCACGAGGCGACCGCCGCCCTCCCGCTGACGGCCTTCGTCCTGTACTCCTCGGCCTCAGGCGTGCTGGGCCGCCCGGGCCAGTCGAACTACGCCGCCGCCAACGCCTACCTGGACGCCCTGGCGCGCCACCGAACGGCCCGCGGCCTCCCGGCCCTCTCCCTCGCCTGGGGCCTGTGGGACACCGAGTCCGGCATGGGCGCGCAGCTACCGGCGGACGGCGTGGTCGCCATGTCCCCGGAAACCGGAATGGCCGCCTTGGACCGAGCCCTCCGCACCGCCGAGCCGGTCCTGGTGCCGATCCAACTGGCCCCCGCCCCGCCTCCCACGGCGGGATGGGACGACGTCGAGGCCGGCGTGCGCGCGACGGTGGCGTCGGTGCTCGGCTACCCGGAGGCGTCGGCGCTGCCCGCGGACAGGGAGTTCGGCGAACTCGGCTTCGACTCGCTGACGGCGTTGCAGGTGCGCAACCGCATCAACGCGGCCACGGGCCTGAAGCTGGCCGCCACCCTCGTGTTCGACCACCCGACCCTCCCCGACCTCGTCGCCCACGTGCAGGCGGCGCTGGCCGGCCGGCCCGCCTCGGGGATCGATCCAGACTCGCAGGCCCCCTGGGGGGATCGGGTCCCCACTCCAATCGTCTCAAGCAGGTCTGACAGTTTCGGCGGCAGCGAAGGCATCGGCGCCCTCTACCACCGCGTCCTCCACCGGCAAGGCCCGCGCGAGGCGATGGCCCTGCGCTACCTCGCCTCCTACGCCCTCCCCACCTCCACCACCCCACCCCGCCGATCCCCGCTCCGCCTCACCGAAGGCACGACCTCGCCGACCCTCGTCTACCTCCCGAGCTACCTCACCCCGCCCGACCACCTGCCCCTCACCCTCGCCAGTCACTTCGACAACGAGGTGCTGCTCCTGCCCTACCCCGGCTTCGACGACCCGGCCCTCCCCGCGGACGTCGAAACCCTCCTGACCCACCACGCCCAAGCGATCCCGAACAACGCAGTCCTCATCGGACACTGCCTGGGTGGAGTGGTCGCCCAAGCCCTGGCCGACCGGGTCAACGCGAAAGCCGTCGTCCTCATCGACACCGACGAAGGCGTCCTCACGAGAGACGACGAACGAGCCCTCGCCCTGATAGCCGCGGAAACCAGAATCCCGAACTACCTCCCCACCGACGCCGCGACCCTCGCCGGTGGCGGCTACGTGCGCCTCTTCGACGGCTGGCGCCCGCAGCCGTCCACCACGCCGACCCTCCTGCTCCAGGCAGGCCCGACCCCGGAGATGCGGGACGGGGACTGGCGAGCGAGGTGGCCATTCCCCTGCGACACCAGGCAAATTCCCGGCGACCACGACACCGTGCTCGCCGAACACGCCGCCACCACGGCCCAGGCGATCAAGGACTGGCTGGCTAGGCTCGGCTGATGGACACCAGCCGGCAGACGCGCGTGCACCAGGCGTTCGACGAGTTCTTCCAGTCAGGGGACGCGAACCCGGACTGGGTGCTGGACCTGTTCCACCGCACCGCGGCCACCGTGCCGGCGTACGCGAAACTCCTGCAGGCCAACGACATCGACCCTGCGACCATCCGGACGGAAGCCGACTTCCAGCGGCTGCCGCTGCTCGACAAGGCGAGCTACCACGAGCGGTACCCGCTGCCCGAACTCTGCCGCAACGGCGAGCTCACCGGCTCGGACATGATCGCGGTGTCGTCGGGCTCCAGCGGCAGGCCGACGGTCTGGCCGCGGGCGCTGGAGGACGAGCTGCACACCGCCAGGCGGTTCGAGCAGGTGCTGGTCGGCGGGTTCGAAGCCGACACGACCAAGACGCTGGCCGTGGTGTGCTTCCCGCTCGGCACGTGGGTGGGCGGGTTGTTCACGCAGGCCTGCGTGCGGCACCTGGCGGCCAAGGGGTGCCCGATCACCGTGGTGGCGCCGGGCAACAACAAGGCCGAGATCCTGCGCGTGCTGCCCGAGTTGGCGCCGCACTTCGAGCAGGTGGTGCTGCTGGGGTACCCGCCGTTCGTCAAGGACGTCATCGACAGCGGCACGGGCTGGGAGGCGTACCGGATCAAGCTGGTGCTGGCCGGTGAGGTGTTCAGCGAGCAGTGGCGGGACCTGGTGTCGGCCAGGGCGGGCATCGCGAATCCGAAGAAGGACGTCGCTTCCCTCTACGGCACGGCCGATTCCGGGGTGCTGGGGAACGAGACGGCGCAGTCGGTGAGCATCCGGCAGTTCTTCGCCGAGCATCCGGACGAGGCGCGCGAGGTGTTCGGGGACTCGCGGTTGCCGACGCTGGTGCAGTACGACCCCGGCAGCAGGTTCTTCGAGGTGCACGACGGCACGCTGGTGTTCACGGCGGATGGCGGGATCCCGCTGCTGCGGTACCGGATCGGCGACGAGGGCGGGATCTTCGGCCACGCCGAGATGCTGGAGATCTGCTCCCGCAACGGGTTCACCCCGCACGAAGGGCCGGAGCTGCCGTTCGTGTTCCTGTTCGGGCGGTCGTTGTTCACGGTGTCGTTCTTCGGCGCGAACGTCTATCCGGAGAACGTGACGGTCGGATTGGAACAGCCGGGCATCAGCGAGACGGTCACCGGGAAGTTCGTGATCGAGTCGGTCGAGGACGAGGATCGGGACCGGCGGCTGCGGATCACCGTGGAGGCCGCGCCGGGCGCGGAACCGGACGCGGGCGTGATCGCCGAGGCGGTCAGGACGCAGCTGCTGAGGCTCAACAGCGAGTTCGCGCACTACGTGCCCGCCGAACGGCAGCTGCCCGAGGTCGTGCTGCGGCCGCACGGCGATCCGGACCACTTCCCGGTCGGGGTGAAACACAGGTACACCCGACGAGCCTGAAATGTGCTTTTGCGCCACAGAGCAATAGCTTTTCGAAACATCCTCCCGCTGCTTAAAGTTGCGCCTGACCGAATTCCGGGGTGCGGTTAGGGAGGAAATATCTTGAGCATTGTCAGGCGCGTTGTGCTGGCGTTGATGCCACTCGCCATGCTGTTCACCGTGGCCATCGCTGCGCCGAGCGCGCAGGCGGAGGCACCGGCCGCCGAGGCCGCCGTCGTGGGCGCGGCGTTCGACTCGGAGACCGGTCAGGCGCTCGCCGCGTGGGACTGCAACACCGGCAACGTCTGCTTCTGGAACGGCTTCGGCGGCACGGGCGGCCGCTGCATGTGGGACGTGGCCGACTCGGACTGGACCGCCGGCGCCATCAAGTGCTCCTGGGCCACGACCAAGGAGGTCAAGTCGGTCTACAACCGCGGTACGTCCTCCGCCAAGGGCGTCAGGTTCTACCGCAACACCGGCTACAACAACTCGATCGGCTGCACGAAGCAGGGCCAGAAGGGTGACCTCGCGGGCACCTACCAGGTCCGCTCGCACCAGTGGGTGAGCACCAGCTGCGGCTGAGCCTGAAAACAACGTGAACCGGACGCGAAGACCCTGGTCTCGCGTCCGGTTTTCGTTGCGATAAATGGCGGAGTGACACGCCCAGTATCGTTATGCGCGGTGACCTGGCCTGGGGAGGTTGCTGTGTTGCGCATCCATTTTTCCGACGGTGATCTGGAGCGTACGCAGGTAGCGGAAAGGGTGGACCCACTCTGGGAAATGGTGTTCAGCTGGCTTCGGCTGACCGAGTTGGACAGCGGGTTGTTGTTGCAGCCGTGGCTGCGCGACATCCGCCGCAACGGCGACCGGCAGGTGATCACGTCGGGCGTCCGGATGCTGTCCGTGCTGGCCCCGAAAGGGCCGTACTTCCCCGACTTCCTCACGCCGCCAGAGGGGGCGAACGGACTGGGGAGCGCGCTCGCCGCGATCCGGTCGACGCCCCGGCAGCGGTTGCGGGAGGAGTTCGGGCGGCTGGAGGAGGTGCGTCCCACACCGTCGTGGACACGTCCTCTGGCGGCGGGTGACGGCGAGTCCCTGCTGGGCCTCACCGAAGCGCTCGCCCGCTACCACCGCGCGGTCGTCGAGCCGTACGCGGAGCTGATCGACGAGGCCGTCGAGACGGACCGCGTGCACCGCAACGGGCTCGCGTCCACGGTGGAGGGACTGCTGAAGGGCATGTGGCCGTTGATGAACTGGCGGCCGCCCGTGCTGGAGGTCCAGTACGCGCACGACCGCGAGCTGCACCTCGGCGGACGCGGTCTGCGGCTGGTGCCGTCGTACTTCTGCCGCCGGACACCCGTCGCGTTCGCTGATCCGGGTCTTCCCCCGACCGTGGTGTACCCGTTGCACCACGACTGGACCTGGCAGCGGCAGCTCGCGAGCGGGCGGCGCGACGAGAACGCGCTGTCGGCGTTGCTCGGCAGCACGAGATCGGCGGTGCTCGCCGCCATCGGCACCGGTGCCACCACGACCGAGCTGGCGGCACGCCTCGGCGCGTCGCCGTCCGCGGTCAGCAGGCACACGTCGGTGCTGCGGGAGGCGGGTCTGCTCACGACCGAACGGCAGGGGCTGTCGGTGCTGCACCAGCGCACGCTGCTGGGGTCGGCGCTGCTCGGCAAGAACTGAGTCGGCGGCTGCCCCTCCGCCGGTTCAGCGAGGGGCAGCCGCAGGCTCCCGCCGTGCTCGCCGCCGCGTCCACAGACCCACCACGCACGCCCCGAGAGCTCCGGCGGTGAGCAGCACGTGGAGCGCACCGCCGAACCGGGTCGCGAACGTCAGGTCCGTGCGCAACGGCACCGAGTCCGCCATCAGGTCCTCGGTGAACATGCCGGTCGACTTCACGACGCTGCCGTCCGGCCGCACCACGGCGCTCACGCCGCTGATCGCCGCCACCACGACCGCGCGGCCGTGCTCGATGGCGCGCAACCGGGCCATGGCGAGCTGCTGGTAGGTCATCTCGCCGCGCCCGTACCAGGCGTTGTTGGTCGGCACGACCAGCACCTGGGCGCCCTCGGCCGTGCTCTCGCGCAGCACGTAGTCGTAGGCGACCTCGTAGCAGATGCCGACGCCCACCTGGGTTCCGGCGACGTCCAGCACGCCCGGTGAGCTGCCCGCGACCAGGTCCGGCTGGTCGGCGAACGGGGTGAAGATCCGGGCCAGCGGGCGCAGCGGGATGTGCTCGGCGAACGGCACGAGCTCCTGCTTCGCGTAGGACTGGCCGGGGCCGGTCTTCGGGTCCCAGGTGATCACCGAGTTCTCGCCGTTGCGCAGGGCGCTGACCAGCGTCGGCACGCCCAGGTCGGCGATCGCGGCGTCGATCACCGGGTCGCGGTCGCGGGTCCGGGTGGCGCTCTCCGGCCACACCACCAGATCGGGCTTGGGCAGGGCGCCGCCGCGGATCAACGCGGTCAGCTCGGCGGTCTTGCGCAGGTGGTTGGCGCGCAGGGTGGCGTTCTCGGAGAGCAGGCCGAGGCCCACGTCCGGCGCGTTGCCCTGCACGACGGCGATGGTGCGTTGGCCGGTCTGGGCCTCAACGGAGATCAGCGGCGTCACGACCAGAGCGGCGACGACCGGCACGAGGGCCCACGCACGCGTCCACCGCGGCAACCACGCGGCCAGGCCGAAGCCGGTGAACACCACCGCGAACGTCACCAGCGGCGCGCCCCCGAGCACGGCGAGCCGCGCGAACGGGCCGTCCACCTGGCCGAACGCGACGCGGCCCCACGGGAAGCCGTTGAACGGGATCAGTCCGCGCAGGGTCTCCTGCAACACGAACAGCAAAGTCGCCCACACAGGTGCGGCGGGCAGAACAGACACCAACGGGAACAGCGCGCACACCCCGCTGATGAACAACGCCATCAGGGCGCTGAGCACCAGCCACGGCCACGGCCCGAAGTCGTTGCCCAGGAAGTGCTGGATCCACCACAGGTGCGGCAGGAAGAACGCCAGCCCGAACGCGAACCCGAGCCCGGCCGACCGCCGCGCACCGGCGCTTCGGAGCACCAGCCACAGCACAACGAACGCCGGCACGGCGAGCCACCACAGCACGCGCGGGGGAAAGCTCAGGGCCAACGCACCACCGGAGACCAGAGCCGCGCCGTAGCGCGCGAGGTCAAGCCTGCGCAACGGACACCCGAGCCCGGCGCAGGACCAGGTACGCGCCGCCGACCAGGGCGATCCCGACGACGTAGGCGGCCACGAGCTCCGGCACGCGCCCGGTGAAGTTGCCCGCGAGTGGCGGCACCACCAGCGCGAACACCCCGGCCAGCACGGCGGCACGGTCCCGCCACACGCCCTCGGGCAGGCAGGCGGCGAGCGGCACCAGCGCCCACAGCAGGTACCAGGGCTGCACCACCGGCCCCAGCGCCACGATCACGCTCATCATCAACCCCAGCGACGTCACCTCGGAGATCCGTCCGCGCAGCTGGCGGCCGACCAGCACCACCACCGCGCCCAGGATCAGCACGAGCCCCGCGATCCGTGCCGAGGAAATCATCGCCTGACCGGTCTGCGGGCCGAACACCGCACCCGCCAGATAGCCCGGCCAGTTCGTCGGCGCCATCCAGCTGTTCACCTTCGACGGCGTGCCGAGGGCCTGCACCCAGCCGAAACCGGTCTGCCCGGCCAGTGACGTCACGACCGAGACCACCACGAACGCGGCGAGCATCGCGAGCCCGGAGACGATCAGCCGGACCCAGCCCCCGCCGAGCCTGCGGGCCAGCGCGGTGCCGACGACCGCGAGCGCCACCAGCGCCGGCAGCTTGACCTGCGCGCCCAGTCCGATGAGGACGACTCCGGCCGTGTACTGCCACCAGCGAAGCTCGGGCAACGCGTGCAACGCCACGACAGTGCCCGACAGCATGAGGCCGAGCATCAACGCGTCGTTGTGGACACCGCCGATGAGATGCCACAGCACCAACGGGTTCATCACGCCCAGCCACAACGCCGCGCTCTCGCGCACCCCGGCCATCTCGGCGAGCCGCGGCACGGCCCACACGACGAGCAGCAGACCGGCGACGGCCGCGAGGCGGTGCAACCCGATGCCCGCCACGGGGTTTCCGCCGGTCACGCTGGTGATCGCCCGTTCGATCGTGCTGAACAACGGCCCGTACGGCGACGGCGTCTCCCGCCAGTACACGCCGACCCGCGCCACCGCCTCCGCGCTCGCACCCAGCGCCGGGCTGACCACGTTCGGGTCGAAGCCGCCCCGCGCCACCTCGCCCTGGGCCAGGTAGCTGAAGACGTCCTGGCTGAACAACGGCGGCGCGACCAGCAACGGGCCGCACCACCACGCCAGCGTGCGCCGCAGCCACGACGCGTCCGGCCGGGTGCGGCCGAGCAGCGCCCACGTCAGCACGACCAGCCCGGCACCCGCGATCGCCACGCCCAGCGCCACCGCGCCCGCTCTCGCGCTCACGGCCCAGGCACCGGCGGTGAGCAGCAGCGCACCGCCGAAACCCGTCCAGCGCAACAGCTCCGGAGTGTCGGTGGTCGTGGGACGGAGAGTGACGGTCTGCACGAGGAAGACAGTGCTTTCCGGACGGATCGTCACGCGTCGGGCTGGGGTCGCGTCCCGCGTACTACTTCAGGATGATCTTTTTTGAACCGGCGTTCACGCTCAACTTCCGGCGAAGTCGTGCGTCATCCACACGGTGCCCTTCGCGTCGCGGATCACCACGATGCCGATGCGCGTGGACGACTTGCTGAGGATGTTCTTGCGGTGGCCGTCGTTCGGCGGCTTCTCGTCGATCATGCCCTGGGTGAGGCCGAGCGCCATCTTGGAGATCGCCTCGACGTTGTCCTTGACCGGACCGCCCATGCCGACGTTCTCCGCGACGGAGCTCCACTTCACGCCGGCCGCGCTGCTGCGTTCGCCGAGGCCGCTCTCGCCGGGGCACTGGTGCGACAGGCCGCAGCCGTCGCTCATCATCGCCCTGGTGTGCCGGTCGGCGGCGGTCACCAGCGCCGGGTCGACGGTCAGCGCGGGCAGTCCGGCCGCGGCGCGCGTGTCGTTGATCAACGCCAGGACGCGTTCCTCGGCCGTCGCGACCTTGACCTGTTGCGGGGCCTGCGTCGTCGTGGTCGTCGTCGTAGTAGTGGTCGTGGTCGACGTCGTGGTGGGAGCCGACGACGACGTGGGCGCCGCGCTCGACAGCTCCGTCGACGTGACGGACGTCGTCGGCGGCGGGGTGTTCGGCACGGCGACCGCCGCCGGCGGGTCGGACGGGAACAACACGATCGTGCCGACCACACCGACGAGCGCGCACACTGCGGCCGCACCCGCGACCGCGAGCACCGGCTTGGCGGCGAGCTTCCCGAACACGCCGACCGGTTCGGCGAGGTGCGTCGGGGCCTCGACGGAGTGCGCGACGAGCTCGGGCGTCACGTCCCCGAGGTTCTCCAGCAGCCGCGGCAGGTAGGCGGCCGGGACGATGAGCAGCGCCGCGCCGGTGAGGATGCGCTCGACCGGCATGGCGTCGTCCACGCCGCGGCCGCACCGTCCGCAGTCGTCCACGTGCCGCAGGAGTCGCTTGCGCCACAACGGGTTCGGCTCGCCGTTCCAGCCCTGCGCGGCCCGGTCGAGGCCCGCGCAGCGCGGTTCCATCGACAGGGCGCGCACCAGGTGCCGGATCGTTTCGAGGCGGCCCTTGAGCCTGCTGACCCGCACGGTGACGGCGTGCGCGCCGAGGTCGAGCGCGTCGGTGACCTCGGCCCTGGTGAGCTGCCCGACGCGTTCGAGCGTCCACAGCGCCAGCAGCTCGCGGTCGGCCGGGTCGAGCCAGCGCGCGGCCTCGTCGACCTCACGGCGTTGCTGGGCGAAGTGCAGCCGGGACAACGCGGTCTCGACGAACTCGGCGCCGGGGTCGGCCCTGTCGTACTCCTCCAGCGGCGCGGGGGCGAGGTCGCGGCGGCGGTAGTGCTCGCGGACCTGGTTGATCGTGACGGCCACCAGCCAGGACCGGAACCGGTCCGGCTCGCGCAGCGCGTCGATGCCCCGGATCACCCGGACCATCGTCTCCTGCACCACGTCGTCGACCTCGGCGTCGGCGTGCAACGCCCGACCGGCGACGTTGTAGACCAGTGGCAGGCACCCCGCGACCACGGCGTCGAGCGCCGTCCGATCACCGGTCCGCGCGGCCTCCACCTGCTCCGCGTCCACCTGCCCCAGCCACTCCCGACCCGTCACTTCCGCACCCTTCGCCGACCGAGTTCCTCTACGCCATGGGAGACCGGCGAGTCTCACCTCAGGTCACAGAAACCGGGGCGATAGGTGACCCAGGTCACACAGCGACGACCGCCACTCCGGTCCGCCCGCCGTCGACGTCCAGCACGACGCCGTGCACGAACTCGGCGTCGTCCGAAGCCAGGTAGACGGCCGCGTGCGCGATCGCGTCCGGCGCACCCGCCTCGCCTGCGGGAGTACCGCGCATCATCGCGTTCGAGATGCTTCGCGAGGCCTCGTCCCACGCGTCCGAGGCGATGACACCCGGCGAGATGGCGTTGACCCGGACGCCCTGCGAGCCGAACTCCGAGGCCCACGCGCGGGTCAGCGTCTCCATCGCGGCCTTGGTCGAGCTGTAGACGGAGCCGCGCGGCACGCCCAGCCGGGTGATCCAGGAGCCGAGGTTGACGATCGCGCCGGCGCCCGCCTCGATCATGCCGGGGACCAGGGCCTGGGTGAGGAAGAACGGCGCCTTCACGTTGACGTCGTAGATGCGGTCGAACGTGCTCTCGTCGGTGTCGAGGGTGCTCGGCGACGGGTAGATCCCGGCGTTGTTCACCAAGATGTCGACGCGGCCGCCGAGCAGCGTCCGCGCCTCCTCGGCGAGCGCGCTGCTCGCGGCGGGGGAACCGTCGAGGTCGGCGCGGGCGAAGTCGGCCTTGCCGCCACCGGCGCGGATCTGTGCGACGACCTCCGCGCCGCGCGTCTCGTCACGGCCGGAGACGACGACGTGCGCGCCTTCCCTGCCGAACGCGAGGGCGATCGCGCGGCCGATGTTGCTGGTGGAACCGGTGATGAGGGCGGTCCTGCCCTGCAGTCGTTGTGCCATGCACTCGAAGTTAGGAGCCCAATTTTGGACCCGCAAGTCCAGAGTCAGTGGCCGCGCAGGTGGTCGATGAGGAGATCCAGAACGGCCTCCAGGTGGGTGGCGCTGCCGGACGAGCGGAGCACCTGCACACCGCCCTGGATGCCCGCGATCAGGGCCGCGGCCATGCGGTCCGCGTCCACGCCGGCGCGCACGAGGCCGGCGGCCTGCATGTCCAGCACGCCCTGGCGCAGCTCGGCCTGCCACTGGGCGAGCAGCGTGCTGATCACCTCGTGGGCGCCCGGCGTGCTGCCGAGCTCGTTCATCAGCACGCCGAGCGGGCAGCTGCGGCCCTGCGCCCGATATCGTGCGACAACGGCGTCACGCCAGCGTTCCCAGGCGGTCCACGACGTCAGCGCGCCGAGGTGCGGGCGCTGGTCGGCGAGCACGCGCTCCGCCTCGAACCGGGCGACGGCGAGGAAGAGCTCCTCCTTGCCGTCCGGGAAGTAGTGGAAGATCTGGCCCTTGCTGGTGCCGGTGATCGCCCTGATGTCGTCCAGGGTCACGCCGCCCGCGTCGTCGCTGCGCAGATGTGCCGCCGCGCCCTCGATGATGCGCTGCCGGGTCGCCTGGCCCTTCGCGGTGAGCTTCACTCCCCCACGGTACGTTTTCTGGACCTGGCAGTCCACACAGCGCGTCACGTCGGCAAAGCCGCGATCATTGTTCGTATACGGCGCCAAATTCATCGCGACCTTGTTCGCGCGCGCCCCTCTGAAATCAATAGCAAGGATTGCGCACTGCCGCAACGCTGATTATCAAAAACACTCAACGACAGCCTCGGCAGCAGTCCTACCGGCCCGTTCCCTGCTAGCGTCCTTCGAATCGAAGATCGAAGCGCGCGAATCCCGGCACTGACGGGAATGCGTTCAGCGCCGACCACTCCGCACACGAATGGAGATTCCTGTGCTCATTCGAGGCGAGGGCCTGACCGTCGACGACGTCGCCCTCGTGGCGCGGCACGAGGTCCTCGTGGAACTCGACGAGGACCAGATGACCGAGGTCGAGCTGGCCAGGGAGCGCGTGCAGAAGTGGGGCGCCGCCGGGACGCCGATCTACGGCGTGAACACCGGCTTCGGCGAGATGGTCTACATGAACGTCCCGCCGCGCTTCGAGACGGAGCTGCAGGAGAACCTGCTGCGCACGCACGCGGCGGGCGGGGGCGAGCTCTTCGCGGACGACGCGGTGCGCGCGATGCAGGTCGCCCGCCTCAACTGCCTGATCAAGGGCTATTCGGGCATCGAGCCGGACGCGTTGCGGCTGATGGGCGAGCTGCTGAACCGGGGCGTGCACCCGGTCGTCCCGCAGCAGGGGTCGCTCGGCGCGAGCGGTGACCTGGCGCCGCTCGCGCACCTGGCGCTGCCGCTCATCGCCGCGGGCCGCGTGCGCAAGGACGGGGTGGTCCGCGACTCGGCCGAGGTGCTCGCCGAGGAGGGCCTCCAGCCGGTCAGGATGGGCTACAAGTCCGGGCTCGCCCTGATCAACGGCACCTCGGCGATGGCGGGCGTCTCGGCGCTGGCGCTGGTCAGGGGCAGACGGCTGCTCCGCCTCGCGCTGTGGGCGTCGGCCGCGTTCATCCAGGTGATGGGCGGGTCCACCGGGGCGTTCGCCGAGCGCGGGCACGCGTTGAAGAACCACCGCGGGCAGAGCGAGGTCGCGGCCGTGATCACGCGGCTGCTCGCCGGCAGCGGGCTGACCCGCGAGCACTCCGACATCATGGCCCTGGTCAGCGCGAAGGCGGGCGACGACGTCGGCGCGGTCGACGACTACCTGCAGAACGCCTACACGTTGCGCTGCGTGCCGCAGATCCTCGGGCCCGTGCTCGACGCCATGGCCTACTGCCGGCGGATCGTCGAGGAGGAGCTCAACTCCTGCAACGACAACCCGCTGATCTTCGAGACGCCGGAGACCGTCTTCCACGGCGGCCACTTCCACGGCCAGTACCTCGCGATGGCGTCCGACTTCCTGAACATCGCGCTCACCGAGATCGGGGTGCTGGCCGAACGGCAGCTCAACCGGATCCTCGACCCCCACCTCAACAAGGCCTTCCCGGCGTTCCTCGCGCTCGGCGACGAGGGCCTCTACTCGGGCCTGCAGGGCTCGCAGTACCTGGCCACCAGCATCGCCTCGGAGAACCTGGACCTGGCCGCGCCCGCGTCGGTCAAGTCGATCCCGTCCAACGGCCAGAACCAGGACGTGGTGAGCATGGGCCTGATCGCGGCCAGGAAGTCCTTGCGCCTGATCGACAACGTGAACGTCATCGTCTCGGTCCTCGTGGCGGCCTGCCACCAGGCGGCCTCGATCACCGGCGCCGAGCGGTTCAGCCCCGGCGTGCGCGGACTGCTGGACCTGCTGGCCGCCAGGGTGCCCGCGTTCCGCGACGACAAGGGCGTCGCGGCGGACTTCCTCACCGCGGTCAGGGACACCGCGCTGGCCGACGAGGCCGACGCGCTGCTGCCCGCCCTCGACGTCCCCGCCGACCTCTGAGCGGGGCGACACCATGACCATGCGCGAACGGCATCTGCGCAACGCCGGGCTGGTCGTCGCCGACGACGTCATCGTGGCGGCCTACCCGGCTTCGGGAGCCGCGCTGCTGGGCAACGTGCTGCGCGAGCTCGGGCACACGTTCGTCGACCCGCACGTCGACGAGATCGGGCCGGACGGACTGCCGCACGCGCCCGCCGACGAGAAGACGCGCCACTACCGCAGCCGGACCACCGGGCCGTCCACCGCCGTTCCCGGTGCCAGGAGGTTCTTCAAGAACCACCTGAGCCCGGAGTACTTCACGGACATCGCGCCGGAGACCGTGGTGCTGCTCGTGCGGGATCCGAGAGACGCGCTGCACTCGTCGTACCGGTTCTTCCAGGGGTTCGCGCCCACGCTGCTCTCCTACCTCGCCATCGACGACGTGAGCTTCCCGGAGTTCCTCGACGGCAAGGGAGAGGTGGGCGAACCGCCGATCACCGTCGACGGCTGGGTGGACTTCCACCGCGCCTGGCTGGACGCGGCGGACCGCGCGCCCCGCTCGGCCGTCGTCCGCTTCGAGGAGCTGAAGACCCGTCCCGCCGACGCGATGACGCGGCTGCTGCGCACGCTCGGCCTCGACGCCGACGAGCAGTCGGTCGCGCGGGCGGTCGAGCGCAGCAGCTTCGCGGCCATGCGCGCTCGTGAGCAGGAGGTCGCCGGCGAGAACGCTCCCATGATCATGCGCCGAGGCCAGGTCGACGAGTGGCGGGAGTGGTTCGGCCGCGACGCGCTGTCGGACCGGTTCCGGGTGCCGCACCTGGTCGAGACGGCGGCGCGTCTCGGCTACCGGATCAACTGACGGAACAGGAGCACCGCATGCCCCACGGGTTCACCGACCTCCCGTCCGCGTTGCGCCCCGAGTCCGACTACTCGGCGTTCGCGGCCACGTACCGGCACCGCGCCGAGTACGTCCCCGCCGTCGTGGACGCCCTGCTGCGGGTGGCCGAGGTCCGGCCGGGCGACCCGGTCTGCGACGTCGGCGCGGGTTCCGGGCACCTCACTGAACCCTTGCTCCGGCGCGGTTTCTCCGTCGACGCGGTGGAGCCGACACCCGCGATGCGCGCGCTCGGTGAGCAACGGACGCATGGACACTCGCGGGTGCGCTGGTACGACGGGACGGGCGAGTCGTCCGGGCGGGAGTCCGGCGCGTACGCCCTGGTGACGTTCGGTTCGTCGTTCAACCTGACCGACCAGCCGCGGGCGCTCGCGGAGACGGCCCGCATCCTGCGCCACCGCGGGTACTTCGCGTGCCTGTGGAACCACCGGGTGCTCGACGACCCGCTGCAGCAACGGATCGAGGGGCTGATCCGCGACCGCGTCCCCGGCTACAGCCACGGAACCCGGCGGGCGGACCAGACGGAGGTCATCGCGGCGAGCGGGCTCTTCGAGAACGCCGTCGCGCTGTCCGGCACCGAGGTCTTCCGCCTCGCCAGCGAACCGTGGTGCGACGCCTGGGCCTCCCACTCGACGCTCGGCCTCCAGGCGGGCGACGGGTTCGCGGACCTGGTGGACGAGATCCGTGCTCTGGTGCGCTCCGAGGCCGGCGACTGGATAGACGTCCCGTACACCACCAGGGCGTGGGTGGCCCAGGGCAGCGAGGGGTGACCGCGTCCCCGGTCCGGCTCGGGACCAAGGCGGAGACGTTGCTGTGGTTGCGGCCGTTGCTGACGACGGCGCGGGTGCTGCCGCTGACGCACTTCACCCTGCGGGAGTGGCGGAACGCGCCGGACCGCCTGCTCGCGGACCTGCGCCGGCACGAGTGGGCGGCGGGACCGTTGATGGTGCGCAGCAGCGCGGTGGTCGAGGACGCGGCGACCGGCTCCCACGCCGGTCGGTTCCAGTCGGTGCCCGCGCGGACCTCGGCCGAGGTCGTGCCGGCCGTGACCGAGGTGTTCGCGTCCTACGGGCGGGCGGACGCGGACGACCAGGTGCTGATCCAGCCGTTGCTCGAGCACGTCCGGGCGAGCGGGGTCGCGTTCACCTGCGATCCCAGCAGCGGCGCGCCGTACCGGGTCGTCAACTGGACCGGGACCGACCGGACCGACGCCGTGACCGGGGACGGGCAGGCGGACCTGCACCTCTCGTACGGGGTGGCGTGGGCGAGCTCGGAGGAGGCGCCGGATCCCCTCGTGGGCGCGGTCTGGGACCTGCTCGCGGAGCTGCGCGGGCTGCTGGGCGACGAGCAGCACCTGGACGTCGAGTTCGCGCTGTCCGATCTCGGCGAGCTGATCCTGCTCCAGGTCAGGTCCCTCGCGGTGGGCAGGACGGCGGTGGCACCGGACGCGCATCGCGTGACGGTGGACGACACCGCTCGGCAGCTGGCCGAGACCGTCGCGGCACGCTCGGGTGCCCTCGGCGGTCTCGCGGTCTACGGCGTGATGCCGGACTGGAACCCCGCCGAGATGATCGGGCTGCGGCCCAGGCCGTTGGCGTGCTCGCTGTACCGGCACCTGATCACCGACCGCGTCTGGGCCGCCGCCCGGTCGCGCTACAGGTACCGCGACCTGACCGGCACGGAGCTGATGGTCCAGTTCTCCGGGCTGCCGTACGTCGACGTGGCCGCGAGCCTCACCTCGTTCGTGCCGCGCGAGGTGCCCGGCGAGCTCGCCGACCGGCTCGTGCGGCACTGGCTGGAGGAACTGGTCGCGAAGCCGTACCTGCACGACAAGGTCGAGTCCCACCTCGCCGTCCCGGCCGGCACCTTCAGCACCGCGCGGCGGCTGGAAGCCTTGAGCCCCAACGGCTTCAGCGCCGCCGAGCGCGACCTGCTGGCGGACGTCCTGCGCCGGTTCACCGACGACCTGGTGCTGGGCGACCTGTGGCAGCAGGACGTCGCGCGGCTGCGCCTGCTGACCGTGATGACCACCGACGAGGTGCACGCGGCGGAGTGCGGCGGGCCCGAGCTCGGTTGTTGCGGCCCGGCGCTGGTGGCGAGGCTGGACGTGTGCGCCGGCTACGGTTCCAGCCCGTTCGCGGCGCTGGCCAGGGCCGCGTTCGTGGCCACCGACTTCCTCGACGACCTGGTGCGGGAAGGTGTCTTCTCGTTCGCCGACCGCGCCCGCTTCGTCGGCGGCCTCGGGCTGGTGGCCGGTGAGATGCGCCAGGACTTCGCGGTGCTCGACCGCGCGGAGTTCCTCCAGCGCTACGGCCACCTGCGGCCCGGCACGTACGACATCCGGTCGCCGCGCTACGACGAGGCCCCGGAACGCTACTTCGACTGGTCCTCGCGAGAGCGTCCGGTCCGTGCCGCCACGCCGTTCGAGCTGACCGGCGACCAGCGGCGCCGGATCGAGGCGCTCCTGCGCCGCGCGGGCCTCTCCTTCGACGCCGACCGGCTGATGGAGTTCCTGGCCACGGCGATCCGCGGCCGCGAGCACGGCAAGCTGGCTTTCACCTCGGTGCTCGGGGACGTGCTCACCGGCGTGCGGCGGCTCGGCGAACGGTCCGGCTGCGGCGTCGACGACCTGAGCTACCTCGACGTGCCAACACTGGGATCGCTCACCGGGAGACCGGCGCACGACCTGCCGGTGCTGCGCGAGGTCGCGGCACGGGGACGGGCGGCCCACGCCGTGAGCCAGACCGTGGTGCTGCCCCCGCTCGTGACCGGCCCGGCGAACGTGCGGAGCTTCGCCCTGCCGCAGATCCGGCCGAACTTCGTCACCAGGGGCAAGGTGACGGCGCGGGTCGCCCGCGTCGACGACGGCGACACCCCGGACGGCGCCATCGTGCTGGTCGCGAGCGCGGACCCCGGCTACGACTGGCTGTTCACCCGCGGCATCGCCGGGCTCGTCACCGCGTTCGGCGGCGCGAACTCGCACATGGCGATCCGGGCGCTCGAACTCGGCATCCCGGCGGTGATCGGCGCGGGCCCAGCGCTCTTCGACCAGTGGTCGCGCGCCCGCGTGCTCGAACTCGACGCCGCCGGCGGCCTGGTGACGGTGATCGCGTGACCAGGATCGGGATCACCCAGCGGTGCGTGGACGACGACCGCACCGGGGAACGCCGGTGGGCCCTGGACTCCCGCTGGTGGGCCTTCCTCACGGCGTGCGGTGTCGTCGCGGTCCCCCTGCCCAACGACGCCGCGGCGGCCGTCCACGCCACGCACGAGCTGAACCTCGACGGGTTCCTGTTCACGGGAGGCGGTGACCTGGGCGGGGACCAGCCCGAACGCGACCTGACCGAACGGACCCTGCTGGCGCTCGCAATGGAGCAGGACCTGCCCGTGCTCGGCGTGTGCCGCGGCATGGAACTGATCGCGGACGCCTTCGGTGGTTGGCTGAGGCCGGTGGCAGGGCACGTCGGCACCCGTCACCGCATCACCTCCGCCGAGGGCGAGCGGGTGGTGAACAGCTACCACGACCTCGCGGTCGACGGACTGCCCGCCGCGCTGGTCCCGACAGCGTGGTGCGGCGACGTCGTCGAGGCGGTCCGGCACCGGGACGCCCGCGTCGAAGGGATCATGTGGCATCCGGAACGGGAACCCGCGCCCGACCCGCGGGACGTTCTGCTGGTACACCGCCTGTTCGAGCGGGTGCGGCGGTGAGGGCCGTGGTGCTGGCGGCCGGGCGGGGCGCGCGGATGGCGCCGCACACCGACGACCGGCCCAAGTGCCTGATGGAGCTGCGCGGCCGCACGTTGCTCGACCGGCAGGTGGCCGCCCTGCGCGCGGGCGGTGCCGGCGAGATCGGCGTCGTCACCGGCTGGCAGGGAGGCAGGTTCGCCGGCAGCGGCCTGCGGACGTTCGAGAACCCGGACTGGCAGCACAGCACGATGGTCGAGTCGCTCGCGGCCGCGCACGACTGGTTGACCTCCGGCCCGGTCGTCGTGTCCTACGGCGACATCGTCTACTCCGCGACGACCGTCCGCCGCCTCGTGCACTCCTCGGCCGACCTCGCCGTCGCGTACGACACCGGCTGGGAAGACGTGTGGCGGCAACGGTTCGACGATCCGCGCAGCGACGCCGAGTCGTTCCGGATCGACGCGGACGGCCTCGTCACCGAGATCGGCTCACGGCCGCGCGACCTGACGGAGGTGCAGGGCCAGTACATGGGCCTGCTGCGGCTGACACCGCCGTCGTGGGCGGTGCTGCGGCGGGCCCGTGCCGCCGACGCGCGGGTCGCGGCGCTCGACATGACCGGCCTGCTCGGCCACCTGATCCGCGCCGAGGGCGTGCTGGTCGCGGGGGTGCGCAACGACGGCCCGTGGTGGGAGTTCGACAGTCCGTCCGATGTGGAGCCGGGCCTGCCCGTGCTCGACCTGCTCGACGCACAGGAGGGGTGACCGGAGTGGACGCGGGAGTCGTGTGGATCACCGGGTTGTCCGGGGCAGGCAAGAGCACGGTGGCGTCGCTCGTCACCGGCAGGCTGGTCGGCGCCGGACGCCGGCCGGTGCTCCTGGACGGCGACCGGATGCGTCGGATCATGCCCGCCTCCCCCGGCTACACCGAGGCGGAACGGCGGGAGGTGGCCGCGTACTACGCGCGGCTGGCCCGCGAACTGGCCGGGCAGGGACACCTCGTGCTGTGCGCCACCATCTCCCTCTTCCACGACGTGCAGCGCTGGAACCGGGAGAACGTCGAGCACTACCTGGAGGTCTGGCTGCGCGTGCCGCTGGCCGCGTTGAAGAGCCGTGCGGGCAGGTCCGCCTTCTACGACCACGGCAACCTCGAACCGGGCCTGGCCCCGCTGCGCAACGTCGTCGGGGTGGACGAGCTCGCGCAGTTCCCCCAAGCGGCCGACCTGGTGATCGACAACTTCGGGGACACCACGGCGGAGCACGCCGCCGACCGGATCGTGCACGCCGTCACCGGCCGGTGGTCGTGAGCGGAACGGCCACGCGGCAACCGTTGTGGCGCAAGGACGACCGCACGCTCGCGGCAGCCTCGGCCGTGCTGCTCGGCACCAGCATGGGGATCCTCTCCTACGGCCAGCCGGTGCTGCTCAACGCGATCGTGCGGGCGCGGTCGATCCCCACCACCCAGCTCGACCTCGCGGCGAGCCTGCAGTGCCTGGTGAACGCGCTGGCCGCGGCGCTCGTGGTCGTCCTGTGCCGCCGGCTGCCCGCACGGCGGGTGGTCGCGGGCGGTGCGCTCGCCTGCGCGGTCGCGATCGCCCTCATCGCCACCTCCCGCACGGCGTGGCAGCTCTACCTGACGATGTCGTTGCTGGGCATCGCGATCGCCGGCTGCGGCACCCTGGTGGTGAGCACGTTCGTCATCAAGAGCACCGTCAACCGGGACCGCGTGCTCTCGGTCGCGTTCATCGGGTCGAGCGCGGGCGGGATGGTCTGGGCGCCGATCGTCGGCTGGGGCCTCACCGCGGGCGGCCTGGGCGGCGCGGCCGTGCTGATGGTGCTCGGGTTCACCCTGCTGGTCGCGGTGAACGCCCTGGTCTTCCTGCGCCGGCCCGCGCTGCCTCCGAGCGCGGCGACCCCGCCGGTGCACGACGGCACACCGTTGCGCGAGGCCGTTCGCACCCCGGTGTTCTGGGCGTTGCTCGTCGGCAGCACCCTGCTGACCCTCACCCAGCTCGCGGGCGTCTACCACGTCCTGTTCGTCTGGCAGGAGTCCGCGGTCGGCTCGCCCGCGCTGCCCGGTGCCGTGGTGGCCGCGTTCGCCGGGATCGGCCGGGTGGCGGCGGAACTGCTGCTGCGGTCGTGGCCCACGACGTACCTGGCGACCCTGACCTGCGTGCTCCAGGCGGCCGGGTTCGTCCTGCTCGGCGTCGGCGGCACGATGCCGGTGCTGTTCGCCGGTTCCGCGCTGCTCGGCATCGCGGTGGGCAACAGCTCCCTCGTCGTGCTGCTGCTGACCCCGGAGACGTTCGGGCTGCGCGACCTCGAACGGATCGCCGGGACGATCTACCTGTGGACCGGGATCGGCGCGTCCAGCGGCGCGATCGTGCTCGGCCTGCTGCGCCAGGAGGCGGGCGGCTACCGGTTGCCCGTCCTGCTGTTCGCGCTGGTGTCGGCTCTCGCGGGGGTGCTGCTGCGGCGCTGCGGACGGCGCCCCTGAGCGTCAGGGCACAATCGATCCCATGATCATCCGACCGGGACATCCCTGCTGGGTCGAGCTCGCCACCAACGACACCGAGCGCAGCACGCGGTTCTACGAGACCGTGTTCGGCTGGCAGCACCACTGGACGCGGGACGACGCCGGCCGGGACTACGCGGTCGCCCTGCTGGACGGCGAGCCGGTCGCCGGCGTCCGCCCGCTGGACCGCGCCACGCTGGACTGGACGCCGTACCTGGCCGTCGCCGATCTCACCGCCGCGAGCGCCAGGGTGCGCACGCTCGGCGGCACCGTGCTGGAGGCGAGCCCGCAGACCGTGCCCGGCCTCGTGGCCAAGGTGCTGGTCGACGACCCCGGCGGCGCGACCGTCGGCATCGCCCAGCCCGTCGACGGCGGCGGGTTCACCGCGGGCGTGCCCGGCTCACTCGGCTGGCTCGAGTTCGTCACCCGCGGCCCGCGCCAGGCCGACCCGTTCTACCGGGCGCTCTTCGGCTACCGGCAGCAGCAGGTCGGCGACGGCAAGGCCGTCGACCACGTCGTCTACTCCACCGGCGGCGACACCGTGATCGGCCGCGTCCGGATGGCACCGGACACCCCCGCGACCGTGCCGCCGCGCTGGATCGCGCACTTCACCGTCCCGGCGGGCCTGGACTTCTCCGAGACGCTGAACCGGGCCCGCACGGCGGGCGCGCGCCTGCGCTTCCAGCCCCACCCCTCTCCCCTGGGCCAGGTGGCGGTGCTCGCCGACCCGCTCGGCACCCGGTTCGCGATCATCGACCCCGACCTCGCCACCGACTGGGACACCGCCTCGCCCGCCGACGACCCCTACGACGACTGACCGGCGAGCGCCCTCTCGACCATGCTCCGGCCGGCCGCGATCACGGCCTCGCGCGCCGGGCGGGGCTGCCAGCCGAGCACGCGGCGCGCCTTGTCGTTCGAGACGACCTTGACGAACCCGAGGTCGGCGGCGACGGACCTCAGCTCGGGGTTGAAGCGGGACGCGATCCTGACCACGAAGTCGGGCAGCGTGCGCGTCGGCACCTTCTTCGCGGCGTCGCCCAGGTCGTCCTTCAGCAGCGCGCCGACGTCCTTCAGGGCGATCGACGGACCGCTCGCGACGAGGAACCGCTGGCCGGCCGCGTCCGGTGCGGTCATAGCGAGCACGTGCGCGGTGGCGACGTCACGGACGTCGACGATCGGCATGAACATGTTCGGGTACGCGGGCATCCCCCCGTCCAGGATGCGCTGGACGACGTGGTTGGAGCCGGAGATGGCGTCGCCCATGACCGGTCCCATCACGGCCACGGGCAGCAACGTGACGAGCTCCATCCCGTTCCCCTGCTGCGCGACGAAGTCCCACGCGGCGCGTTCCGCCAGGATCTTGCTCTTGCCGTACGCGTCCATCCCCGGTCCGTCGAGGACGGACCAGTCCTCCTCGGTGAACGTGCCGTGCGTGTGCGGGTGCCCGAAGCCCACGGCGTGGAAGGCGGAGGTGAGCACGACGCGGCGCACCCCGGCGTCGCGGGCCGCGCGCAGCACGCGGAGGGTGCCTTCGCGCGCGGGGTCGATCACGTCGTTCTCGTTCTCGACGCGCTGCAGGTGCACCGGCGACGCGACGTGCAGGACGTGCTCGCGGCCCGCCACGGCCTCGGCCCAGCCCTCGTCGTCCATCAGGTCGGCGGCCACGAAGGTGAGCGCCGAGTCGTCCTTCAAGCCCGCGTCGGCGAGGATCGCGCGGACGGCCTTCTCCTTGCCGGGTGACCGCACGGTGGTGCGGACGTCGTGACCCTCCTCCAGCAGCCGGATGATGATGTGGCCTGCGATGAAGCCGGAGCCCCCGGTCACCAGAACGTCAGCCATGTCGTTCACTTTCCCTGGTCAGGTGCGGTGTGATGCGGTCACCGACGATGTTTCGCCCGAACGTGCCGCACTGCCAGGGCCCCTTGCGGCCTGGGGAGTGACAGGACCCCTCACGCACCGGCCCGCCGTCCTACCGTGGTGGCATGACCGACGATCCGAACCTGCTCGGCGAGTTCCTGCGGGCGCGACGGAGCTCGTGACGCCCGAGCAGGCGGGCATCCCGGTGCACGGGGTGCGGCGGGTTGCAGGGCTGCGCCGCGAGGAGGTGGCGATGCTCGCGGGCATCAGCGCCGACTACTACCTGCGGCTCGAACGCGGCCGCGACCGCCACCCGTCGGTGCAGGTCCTGGAGTCGCTGGCGGACGTGCTGCGCCTGGACGACGACACGCGGGAGCACCTGCTCGGTCTCGCCGCCGACAAACCCCGCCGACGCCGCCGTGCCCGCCGCGAGGTCGTGCCCACTGGCACGGCCAAGCTGCTCGCGATACTGCCGTTCCCGGCGTTCGTCGAGGGCCGCTACCTCGACGTCCTCGCCGCGAACCCGCTGGCGACCGCCCTCTCACCGCGGCTCACCCCCGGCGCGAACCGGCTGCGCGACGTGTTCCTCGACCCCGAGGAACAGGAGATGTTCCCCGACTGGGAGATGGCCGCCGCGTACCTGATCGCCGGGTTCCGCCAGGCCGCGGGCACGGCCACCGACGACCCGAGGTTCATCGAGCTCGTCGGCGAGCTCACCCTGGCGAGCCCGCTCTTCCAACGCCTGTGGGCCCGTCACGACGTCCGCCCGCGGATGAGCGCCACCGTCCGGTTCCTGCACCCACAGCTCGGCGAACTCACGCTCAACCGGGAGAAGTACCTCGTCAGCGGGACCGACGGGATCATGCTCGTCGTCTACCACCCGGACGCCGGCACCGAGGCCGCCGACCAGCTCGCGCTGCTGGGCTCGGCCTCGGTCCGGCTGGTGCACGGCGCGTGACGGCTGTCAGGTCACGGTCGTGACCACCACGGCGGCCGTGACCGCCGCGGTCGACGCGGCGATCCCCGCCGCCGTCCTGGTCACCGCGGCGCTCACCGCCTCCGCGCCCCAGTTGCCCCGCTCCAGCTCCTTCGCCCGCTTGCTGACCTCGCCCGACCACGCGAGCGGCGGCCGCAGGACCGGGAGGGCGCCGCTCGCGGACAGCAGTGCGGTCAGCGCGGCGGTGCGCGGGTCCGGGGTCTCGCCGTCTACCAGCACCGCGCGGATGCGTTGGCGGACCTCCTGCTCGTGCGTGGCGTCGGTGGCCGGGAGCGTGTTCATCCGGAACACGCCGAGCACCCGCTTCTTCTCCCTGGCGATCAGGCCGCGTTCCACGAGCCGGTCCACCACCGCGGACCACGTGTCGGCGCCGATCCTCGGCAGCAGCGAGTCCACGGACCTGGGCTTCTCGGTGACCTTGTCGTAGCCGGCCCGCAGCAGCGGGTCGTCGGGCGCCTCGCCGGTCGCGACGACCTTCCTGTCCTCGACGTCGACCAGGCCGGCGAGGGCGAGCTCGACCAGGACGGCGCCGCCCATCGTGGGGTAGAGCGTGCCGGCGGCGGCCGGGGTGCCGGACTCGTCGTCCATCAGCAGCAGGGCGAGGTCCTCGACGATCAGCATGCGCGTTCCTCTCTAGAGCCAGTCGTGTTCACGTGCGTAGCGGGCGGCTTCGTGACGGGTCTTGGTCTGGGTCTTCTGCATCGCGTTCGACAGGTAGTTGCGGACCGTGCCCTCGGCCAGGTGCAGCTTGCGGGCGATGTCGGCGACCGAGTAGCCCTGGGCGGTCACGCGCAGGACGTCGACCTCGCGGTCGGTGAGCGGGCAGTCGTCGGCCACGGCCAGTGCGGAGACGTCCGGGTCGATCCAGCGCCTGCCGCCGTGCAGTGCCGCGATCACCGTCGTGATGTGGGCGGGGTCGGCCGACTTGCTGACGAAGCCCTGCACGCCGAGTTTGAGGGCCTTGCGCAGAACGCCGGGGCGGGCGTGCCTGGTCAGCATCAGCACCACCTGGGACGGCAGGGCACGGCGGATCTCGGCGACGGCGTCCAGGCCGTCCATGGTGGGCATCTCCAGGTCGATCACCAGGACGTCCGGGCGGTGTTCGAGGGTGGCGGTGACGGCCTGGGCGCCGTCCTCGGCCTCGGCCAGGACGGTGATGTCGCCCTCCATCGGCAGCAGCGCCGCCATCGCCTTGCGCAGCAGGGCTTCGTCGTCGGCCAGCACCACGGTCGTCATCGCGCCACCCCCGCCGGGAGGGTCGCGGCCGTGGTGAACTCGCCGTCCGCCCTGGTCGCCGTCAGTTCGCCGCCGAAGCCGGCCAGGCGGTCCCTCAGCGTGGAGAGTCCGCGCAGGTCCGGCCGGTCGTCGCCGGACGCGCCGTCGTTGACGATCGTGATCGCGGACTCGGAGAGCGTGATCCGCACCTGCGCGGCCTGGGCGTGGCGGAGGATGTTGGTGGTCGTCTCGCGCAGGACCTGGCCCAGCAGTTCGCCCGCCGCGTCGCCGACGGCCGCCGTGCGCACGATCCGCACGCGGATTCCCGCCGCTTCGAACAGGTTCTTCGCGTTCTCCAGTTCGCCGGCGAGGTTGAGCCGCCGTTGCGCGTAGGCGAGTTCCTTGGTCTGCCGGATCGTGTCGCCGACGAGGGCGTGGATCTCCCGCAGTTCCTCCTCCGCGCGGTCCGCGTCGCGGCGCACCAGCTTCTCGGCCAGCGCGGTCTTGAGCTTCACCACGTGCAGCGTGTGGCCCTGGATGTCGTGCAGCTCGCTCGCGAAGCGGATGCGTTCCCGTGCGACGGCCAGCTCCCGCTCGTGCTCGCGCGCCTCGTCCAGCTCAGCCAGGACGCGGTAGAAGGCGTCGTTGGCGAACATGAACCCGAGCGTCACCACGATGACGGCCGTGGGGACCAGCACGAACTCGAACGCGATCGCGAGCGCGTTCCCCTGCGACACCAGGAACCTCGACGCGCCCGCCACCGCGACGAACGCGACGAGCCCCGCGGCCGCCGCGATCCGGTGGCGGCGCATCTGCGGCACGATGAGCGGGCCCACGACCGTGATGCTGTAGAACGCCGTGGCGCTACCGCTGACCAGCGCGCCGAAGACCCACACGGCCGCACTGGTTCCCAGCAACGGCAACGCGTGAACGTGGATGTCGTCCCTCGCCCAGCGCACAACGGCCACAATGGACGTCAGCACGCCCACGACCAGGACGGCGGCCTCCCACCAGGTCTGGGAGTCGAACACGACCAGCGCCGTCCCGACCGGGATGATCACGGCGAGCTGCGTGGTGATGTTCAGCCTGCTCATCCGTCCCCGCGCGGAGGAGGCGTAGCTGGGCGGTACGGGCGTCATCACCTGCCCAGTATTTCCCCGGTCGCGGGACGCCACCAGTGACGCCACGTCATGCCTTCGGGGCACAAATGTCATGGCCGGGTGATGACGTGGTGACACTGCCGCCGGATCGTCGCGGCCGGTGGAATCAACGGCATGTCGACCACACCCGTCATCGAAGTGGACAAGCTGAACGTCGTCTACGGCGACTTCCACGCCGTGCAGGACCTGTCGTTCCACGTGCGGCGCGGTGAGCTCTACGCGTTGCTGGGCACGAACGGCGCGGGCAAGACCTCGACGCTGGAGACCGTCGAGGGGCATCGCGCGGCCACCAGCGGCACCGTGCGGGTCTTCGGGCACTCGCCGGCAGACCGTGCCGCCGTGCGCCCGCGGATGGGGATCATGTTGCAGGACAGCGGGTTCACGCCGGACCTGACGGTCGCGGAGTCCGTGCGGCTGGTCGGTTCGCTCACCCGGCGCACCGACGAGGTCGCCCGCGTGCTCGACGTCGTCGACCTCACCCGCAAGGCGGACACGCGGGTCTCGCAGCTGTCCGGCGGCGAGAAGCGGCGCCTCGACTTCGCCACGGCCGTGTACGGCACGCCCGAGCTGGTGTTCCTGGACGAGCCCACGACCGGCCTCGACATCCAGTCCCGCGACGACCTGTGGTCCACAGTGGACCGGATGCGCGAGGCGGGCACGACCGTCGTGCTGACCACGCACTACCTCGAAGAGGCGCAGCAGCACGCCGACCGCATCGGGCTCATGCACCGCGGCCGGTTCCACCGCGAGGGCACCGTCGCCGAGCTGACCAGGACGTTGCCGTCGGTGATCCGGTTCGGCGTCGGCACGGGAGCGCCCGTGCTGCCGCTCGACGCCACCCGCGAGGCGGACGGCCGGTACCTCGTCGAGACGTTCGAGCTCCAGAAGGCGATGTCGGCGTTGCTGCGCTGGGCCGAGGACAACGCCGTCGAGCTGCGCGACCTGGAAGCAGGACCCACGCGCCTCGACGACGTCTTCCGCGCCATCGGTTCCTGATCCCCGTTCAGTCCGGAAAGGACACTGCAGTGCTCCCGATCTTCCTCAGCGAACTCGCCCAGCTCTTCCGCAACCGGTCGGTGCTGGTCACGAGCTTCGTCATGCCCATCGCCGTCAGCGCGTTCTTCATCTACCAGCACGAGGTCTTCTCCCAGCTCGGCAGCCTGGGTTACATCGCGGCGATCGTGATGTTCACGGTCTGCGCGTTCGGCCTGTACGCGAGCTCGGTCACGACGCTGGCCTCCCGCCGCCAGAACCTGTTCCTCAAGCGGCTGCGCTCCACCGCCGCGAGCGACGCGGGCATCCTCGCCGGGCTCGTGCTGCCCGCCACCGCGGTGGCGCTGGTGCAGGTCGTGGCGATCATGGCCGTGCTCGCCGCGGTCACCACCACACCGGACAACCTCGCGTTGCTGGCGCTCGCGGTCGTCACGACCGTGCTGATGATGGTCGGCCTCGCCCTGGCCACCGCGGGGCTGACGAACTCGCCGGAACACGCGCAGGTCACGACGTTGCCCGTCAGCCTCGGCGTGATCGCCGCCGCGAGCTGGGTCGGGATCACCGGGACCGGCGAGCTGACGCTGCTCAAGCGGCTGCTGCCGGGCGGAGCGGCGACCGAGCTGGTCGTGAACGCGTGGACCGGCGGCGTTCCGGTCGCGGACTCGCTGGTCCTGCTGCTCCCGACGCTCGCCTGGGTGGTCGTGGCGGCGGTGGCCGCCTCGCGGATGTTCCGCTGGGAACCGCGCCGGTGACGGCTCACGCCGCCAGGTCGAGCCACTCCCCCACCGCGAGCACGTGGGCGCGTTCGCCCGCGTGCTCGCGGAACTCCCGCTCGGGATCGGCCACCTCGACGTAGCCGGGGATCTTGAACGGCTGCTCCGTCTCGTAGTGGATGGGCACCGCGTGCCGGGCGCCGAGGATGTTGGCCGCCGCGGCCGCCTGGAACGGGTCCATCGCGGCGGTGACCGGGCTCGGAGGCTGGAGGTGCGGCGCGTCGACGACCGCGCCGTTGGCCGGCACGAACACCGCGTCGAACGGGCTGAACCGCCGGGCCACGAGCCACCACCAGCCGTGGAACAGCGTGTCGCCGCCGTGGAAGATCCGCTGCCCGTCCGCCTCGACCACCCAGTTCAGCTGCGGGTCGCCCAGCCCGTCGGCCGACGGCACGGCGGTGACCCGGAAAGGCCCGAACTCCCTGGTGGACCAGGTGTCCACGACCTCGGCCGCGAGCCGGTGGTCCACGATCTCGCGCTCGCTCAGCAACGTCGCCACGTTGTCCACGTCGTCGCCGTGACCGCGAGCGGGCCGCAGCACCGGCGCGCCCGGCGGCAGCACGCTCGCGAGCGCCGCCGCGTCCGTGTGGTCGCGGTGCAGGTGCGTGACCAGCGCCGCCGTGGCCTCACCGCTCGCCGCCGCCACCCCGACGCCCGCCTTCCAGCCCGTGAACAGCGGCGAGAGGTCCTGCACGTAGTCGATCAGCAGCCTCCTGCCCGCCGCCTCGACCTCCACGCCCGCCCAGCCCAGTCGTCGCACCCGCATCCCGCACTCCTCCGTCGGTGGTTTCGGCGGAATTTAGCGTACGAGCGTTCTCCAAATCAATATCGAACGCTCGTACGCTATTCTCGTCCCATGTCGCCGCGCCGTTCCGCCGCCGAGGCGCTCCTGACCCGAGCGCGGATCCTCACCCGCGCCGCCGAGATCGCCTCGGAAGAAGGCCTCGAGGGCATCACCATCGGCCGGCTCGCCGAGGAGCTGGAGATGAGCAAGTCCGGGGTGCACAAGCACTTCGGCACCAAGGAGTCGCTGCAGATCTCCACTGTGGACAAGGCGTTCGTCGACTTCTGGCGCCTGCACGTGGAGCCCGCCCTCGCCGAGCCGTCCGGCCTGCGCCGCCTGCGCGTGCTGTGCGACAACTCCGTGCGGTACCTGACCGAACCGCTGCTGCCCGGCGGCTGCCTGCTGACGGCGGCGCTCAGCGAGTACGACGGACGGCCGGGCGCGGTCCGCGACGCCGTCGTCGAGGCGTGGTCCGGCTGGCAGGACCAGCTCCGCGCCGAACTCGACGCCGCCGTGGAGGGCGGCGAGCTCCCCCGGCCGTTCGACGTCGGCCAGGCGCTCTTCGAGATCCTGGCCGCGGGCTTCGCGCTCAACTCGGCCGTGCAGCTGCAGCAGGACCCGTCGGCCGCGACCCACGCCCGCCGTGCGATGGAACGGGCGCTCGTGCAGGCCTGAGGTCCGGTTTCCCCAGCACCCGAAGCCGTGCGCCGGTAGCCTGCCGGGCATGGCTTCCCACTGGACGCTCGGCTGCGACGCGGCCGACCCACGTGCACTGGCGGCGTTCTGGGCGACGGCGCTCGGCTACGTCGAGGAGGCCGGCTACGACTTCCCCGACGGCGCCTCCATCGTCGACCCGGACGGCCGCGGTCCCGCGATCGGGTTCCTCCGCGTGCCCGAGGGCAAGTCCTCGAAGAACCGGATGCACATCGACATCCGGGTCGCGGGCCAAGGTCCGTGGGACATGGTCGAGCGCGAGCACCTGATCCGCGCCAAGGTGACCGAACTGGTCGCCGCCGGGGCCACGGCCGTGCGCGAGGAACAGGACGGCGACGTGCTCGGGCACGTCGTGATGCTCGACCCCGAGGGCAACGAGTTCTGCGTCGCCTGAACGGTGCCGCGGCGCCTACACCGGCCTTGAAATCGGCCGATTTCTGGGAGCGTTCCCATCTCGGCCACCCCTCATCGAAGGTCGCGACTCACCAGCGTTGACGCTGTTCTCTTTGCTGCCTAACGACTAGAACGCCTCAGCTCACCCGGCGAGCGGTGACACTTGACACTTTTCCGCGCGGAATTCACACTCCCGCAACCTGGGAACGCTCCCAGGATCCGCCGCCGTCGCCCGAGGAGTTCTTCCGTGCGTTCCCACCGCTGGGTCACAGCGGTGGTCTGGGTCGTCCTGTCCGTCGCCGTCGCTTCCTGCGGCGCGGGCAGATCCGCGAACCGGACCGCCGATGGCAGGACCCAACTGACCATCGCCACGTTCAACGAGTTCGGCTACGAGGACCTGTTCGCCGAGTACGAGGCGGCCCACCCGGACGTCGAGATCGTCCAGCGCAAGACGGGCCAGGGCGCTCCGCACCACCAGAACCTGTTCACGAAGCTCGGCGCGGGATCCGGGCTCGCCGACGTCGAGGCGGTCGAGGAGGGCTACCTCAGCCAGGTCATGGCGAAGTCGGACCAGTTCCACGACCTGCTGGACGTCGGCCCGCACGAGGTCACGCCGGACCGCTGGCTCAAGTGGAAGGCCGACGCCGCCACGACGAGGGACGGCAGGCTGATCGGCTACGGCACGGACATCGGCCCGCTCGCCATGTGCTACCGGAAGGACCTCTTCGCCGAGGCAGGGCTGCCGTCCGATCCCGACGAGGTCAAGCGCCTGTTCTCCAGCTGGGACAGCTACTTCGCGGCGGGCGACAGGTTCGTGGCCGCGGTCTCCGGCGTCGCCTGGTTCGACAGCGCGGCGCAGATCTTCAACGCCATGCACAACCAGCACGACGTCGGCTACTTCGACACCTCCGACACGCTCGTCGTCGAGTCCAACCAGGACATCAGGTACGACTGGACCGCCGTCACGAACGCCGTGGCGCGAGGGCAGTCGGCGAAGCTGACCGCCTTCAGCAACGAGTGGAACACCGGGTTCAAGCTGGGCAGGTTCGCCACGAAGACGTGCCCGTCGTGGATGCTCGGCGTCATCGAGGCCCAGGCGGGGCCGGAGAACGCCGGGAAGTGGGCCGTCACCGACGCGTTCCCGGACGGCGGCGGCAACTGGGGCGGCTCCTACCTGACCGTGCCGAAGCAGAGCAGGAACCCCGGCAAGGCGGCGGAGCTCGCGGCCTGGCTCACGGCCCCCGAGCAGCAGATCAAGGCGTTCCGGGCCAGGGGGACCTTCCCCAGCCAGGTCGACGCCCTGGAGAACAGGGCACTGCTGGAGCAGGTCAACACCTACTTCGACAACGTGAAGGCCGGCGCGCTGTTCGCCGCGCAGGTGCAGAAGGTCAAGGCGGCGCAGTACAAGGGGCCTGCCGACGGGCAGATCCAGGAGACCGCGTTCGGCCCCGCCCTGCAGTCGGTCGAGCAGGGCAAGAACCCGGCCGACGCCTGGAACACCGCGGTCAAGGAGGCGAAGAAAGCCGCCGAATGACCGGTTCGAGTCGAATCGACCGTCGAAAGTGGACCGAGATCCGGCCGCCGAGTTGACCACCGCCGTCACCGCTCGGATTCTGGGAGCGCTCCCAGAATCCGAGGTCGGGAGTGCGAGTCGACAAGGAGACCAGATGAAACGGCGGCACAGGGTTGTGGGCGCGGTGATCGCGGCCGTGGTGGCGGTGAGCGGGGTGGTCGTGCTGGGCGCGGCGGGCCACTCCTCCGCGCTCGCGGCGGGCGGCACGGGCACCGGGTACCTGCACACCAGCGGGAACAAGATCCTCGACAGCACGAACGCGACGGTCCGGCTGACGGGCATCAACTGGTTCGGCATGGAGACCGACAACAAGACCTTCCACGGCCTGTGGTCCAGCCGCACGTGGCGCCAGCAGCTCGACCAGATGGCCCAGCTGGGCTACAACACGCTGCGCGTGCCGTTCTCCAACGACGCCCTGAAGCCCGACGCCAAGGCCACCGGGATCAACGACTACACCAACCCCGACCTGGTGGGGCTGTCGCCGTTGCAGATCCTCGACAAGGTGATCGACTACTCGGGTCAGAAGGGCATGCGCGTGATCCTCGACCGCCACCGGCCGACCAGCGCGGGCCAGAGCGCCCTCTGGTACACGGCGGGCGTGCCGGAGACCACGTGGATCAACGACTGGAAGATGCTCGCCCAGCGCTACGCGGGCAACACCACGGTCATCGGCGCCGACCTGCACAACGAGCCGCACGCCGAGGGCACCAACCCGGCCGCGACCGGGTCGTGCTGGGGTTGCGGCGACACCGCCCGCGACTGGCGCCTGGCCGCCGAGCGCGCCGGCAACGCGATCCTGGCCGTGCAGCCGAACTGGCTGATCTTCGTCGAGGGTGTGAGCTGCCCGAGCGGCGGCCTGTCGAACGTGTGGGACGGCGACCCGTCCAACGACGAGGACTGCGGCTGGTGGGGCGGCAACCTGTCGAAGGCCGGCCAGTTCCCGGTGCGCCTGTCCGTGCCGAACCGCCTCGTCTACTCGCCGCACGAGTACGCCACCTCGGTCTACAACCAGCCGTGGTTCAGCGCACCCGACTACCCGGCGAACATGCCGGCGATCTGGGACAAGTACTGGGGTTACCTGCACCGGCAGAACATCGCGCCGCTGATGATGGGCGAGTTCGGCACGACCCTGGCCAACCCGGTCGACAAGGTGTGGCTCGAGAACCTCATGGCCTACACCGGCACGGGCGTCAACGGCATCTCGTTCACGTACTGGTCGTGGAACCCCAACAGCGGTGACACCGGCGGCATCGTCGGGGACGACTGGACCACCGTCAACCAGGCCAAGCAGGCCATCCTGCAGCCGTACCTGATCCCGCCCACCGGCGGCGGCCCCAGCCCCACGACCACGACGACCACCACCACGTCCGGTGGCGGCACCGGCGCCTGCAAGTCCGCCTGGAAGCTCGACAACTCCTGGCAGGGCGGCTTCCAGGGCGCGCTGACCGTCACCAACACGGCGACGAACGCCGCGAACCCGTGGAAGGTCGTGTTCACCCTGCCCAGTGGGGCGACCGTGGCGAGCGGCTGGAACGGCACCTTCACCCAGTCCGGCACGACGGTCACGGTGACGGCGCCGGCCTACAGCCCTTCCCTGGGCGCCGGAGCGTCGGTGTCGCTGGGCTTCACCGCCAATGGCGCGGCGGGCATGCCCTCCGCGGTCACGCTCAACCAGGCGGCCTGCACCACATGAGGTGTTGACTGGGGATCATGCTGCCCTGGGACGCACCCCTGGCCGGTCGGCTCGACCGGCACACGATCTCCTCCGAACTGCTGCGCGGGAACCCGCTCGGCGATCCTCACGAACGTCCGCTGTGGGTGTACGTGCCACCGGGCTACGACGGGAGCGCCGAGCGGTACCCGGCCGTGTACGTGATCCAGGGCTACACCGGGCACCTGTCCATGTGGGAGAACCGGGCGCCGTTCCGCCAGCCGTTCCTGGAGACGGCTGACGCGGTGTTCGCCGAGGGAGCGCCGGGCTGCGTGGTCGTGTACGTCGACGCGTGGACGTCGTACGGCGGCTCGCAGTTCGTCGACTCCCCCGGCACCGGCCGCTACCACTCGTACCTGTGCGACGAGGTGGTGCCGTGGGTGGACGCGCACTACCGGACGATCCCCGACCGGGAGTCGCGGGCGATCGCGGGCAAGTCGTCGGGCGGGTTCGGCGCGATGATCACGCCGATGCTGCGGCCCGACCTGTTCGGCGCGCTGGCCACGCACGCGGGCGACTCGCTCTACGAGTTCTGCTACCTCGCGGACTTCGGCAAGGCGGCGCGATCGTTGCGCGGCTACGACCACGACGTCCAGCGGTGGTGGGAGGACTTCCGCTCGCGGCCCGCGTTCACCCGTCCCGCGGACATGGACCTGCTCGGCGTCCTCGGCGTGGCGGCGTGCTTCTCGGCCGACGACGACGGCACGCCGCGGCTGCCGTTCGACCCGGTGACCGGCGCGCCGATTCCCGAGCTGTGGCAACGGTGGCTCGACTGGGACCCGGTGCGGATGGTGGCCGGGCACGCGGACGCGATCCGGTCGTTGCGGGCCGTGTGGATCGACGCGGGCACGCGCGACGAGTACTACCTCGACCTGGGCGCCGAGGCGTTCCGCCGGGAGATCGCCGCGGCCGGTCTGCCGGACGAGCGGGTCCACTTCGAACTGTTCGACGCGGGCCACGGCGGAATCGACTACCGCTATCCGCTGTCCCTGGCGTGGCTGGCGGACAGGCTCGCCCGATGATCCACGACGTGACGTTGCGCCCGGTCGGGGAAGCCGACTTCGACGCACTGTTCGAGTTCATGAGAGACCCCGAGTCGGTGGCGATGGCCGCGTTCACCGCGAAGGACCCGGACGACCGCGCGGCGTTCGACGCCCACACCCGCCGCAACCTCGCGAACCCGGAGACCACGAACCGCGTGATCGTGGCCGACGGCCGCGTGGTGGGGTCGATCGCGGCCTTCGTGATCGAGGGCGACACCGAGGTCACGTACTGGGTGGACCGTTCGGTGTGGGGCCAGGGCGTGGCCGGGCGGGCGCTCGCGTTGCTGCTGGAGGAGGTCACCGTCCGGCCGATCTACGGCCGGTGCGCCACCGACAACGAGGGCTCGAAGCGCGTGCTGCTGAAGGCCGGGTTCGAGGTCGTCGGCACGGACACCGGGTTCGCCTCGGCGCGCGGGACCGAGATCGAGGAGACGATCCTCAGGCTGAGCTGAACTTCTCCGTGCCCAGCACCCCGAGCAGCTGGATCTTGTCGAACGCCTCCGAGCGCGGCGGCGCCGTCAGCACCAGCAACGCCTGCGACTGGTCCTCGGTGAACAACGCCTGGCAGTCCACCTCGATCTCCCCGAGCTGCGGGTGGATCAGCACCTTGTGGTCCTCGTACCGCTTGGAGACCTCGTGCCGTTCCCAGAGCTCGGCGAACTCCGCGCTCTCCCTGCGCAGCACGCGGACCAGCTCGCCGGCGCGGGACTTCGGGCCCGTCGAGGCGTAGGCGGCGCGCAGGTTCGCGACCTGGGTGCGGCTCTGCCGGTCGCGGTCGTGCTCGGGGTAGATCAGGCGTTCGTCCGGATCGGTGAACCAGCGGTAGACGCCGCTGCGGGCGTGGCCGGTGAAGCGGGACGAGTCGCCGTAGAGCGCCTCGGCGAACCGGTTCTGCACGAGGACCTCGCCGAGGTTCGACAGGATCAGGGCGGGCGTGTCGTCGAGGCGGTCCAGCACCCGTTGCAACGCGGGCGCGACGTGCGTGGCGGTGACCTGCGGCGACGGGGCGTTGCGGCCGGAGACGCGGAACAGGTAGTCGCGTTCGTCGTCGGTCAGCCGCAGCGCGCGGGCGAGCGCGGCGAGCATCTGTTCGCTGGGCTGCGGGCCGCGTTGCTGTTCCAGGCGCGTGTAGTAGTCGGTGGACATCGCGGCGAGCGCGGCGACCTCCTCGCGGCGCAGGCCCGGTGCCCGCCGGCGCGCGCCCACCGGCAGGCCGACGTCCTCTGGCCTCAGCTCCTCGCGGCGGCGGCGCAGGAAGGCGGCGAGCTCCTCACGGTCCATGTGCTCCAGTATCCGGGGGTTCGGGTGCTGAACCAGGGATCGCCGATCCCCCGACAAGGGCTCTCTGCCGCGGGTTCGGCGATCGTCCGAAGCTCAGTGCCATGGACATCACCGGAAACACCGTCTTCATCCCCGGCGCCACCAGCGGCATCGGTCTGGCGCTCGCCCTCGCCCTGCGGGAGCGCGGCAACACCGTGGTCGTGGGCGGCCGGCGCACCGAACTGCTCGACCGGATCGCGGCCGAGCACCCCGGTGTCGAGACCGTCCGGATCGACACGGCCGACCCCGCGAGCATCGAGGAGGCCTCGAAGGACGTCCTCGCGCGCTTCCCGTCGACCAACGTGCTGATCACCATGGCGGGCGTCATGCGGGCAGAGGACTGGCACCGCCCCGAGTCGTTCCTGGCGTCCGCCGAGAGCACCGTGACGACCAACGTCCTCGGCCCGATCCGCCTGATCGCCGCGTTCGTCGAGCACTTCCAGACGCTGCCCGCCGCCACGATCATGACCGTCTCGTCCGGACTCGCCTTCACCCCGCTCAGGATCACGCCGAGCTACAACTCGTCCAAGGCCGCGATCCACATGCTCAGCGAGTCCCTGCGGCTCCAGCTCGCGGACACGTCCGTGGAGGTCCTGGAACTGGAGCCGCCGGCCGTGCAGACCGACCTCATGCCCGGTCACGCGGAGAACGAGCACGCCATGCCGCTGGACGAGTACGTCGCCGAGGTCATGACCATCATCGAGAACCAGCCGGACGCCCACGAGATCCAGGTCGAGCGGGTGAAGTTCCTGCGCTACGGCGAGGCTCGCGGCGACTACGACCAGGTCGTCGCCGCGCTCAACGGCTGAGACCCGTGCGGAGGAACCGCACAGCCTCGTCCGCGCGGTCGACGACCCACAGCGAGCCGTGCGTGCTGTCGTCCACGGTCAGCAGCGCGCCGCCGACGCGCTCGCGCATCTGCTCGGCCCAGATGTGCGGCGTGACGGTCTCGTAGCGGTGGCCGACGAGCTGCAACGGGCTGGTCGCGCGCTTCAGCTGCCAAGGCGTGGCGGGCAGCGGCCAGCCCGCGCACCAGTTGCCGTAGCCGGCGCCGTTGCGGAAGAACGGGTACCTGGTGGCGCGGTCCTGCTCCTGGCGCCACGCCTGGTCGGCGTCCGGTGCCCTGCCCTGGTCGTTGCAGACGACGGCACGTTGCATCAGCAGGCCGCCGTACCAGACCGGGGTGAGGCCGAAGCCCTCCAGATCGGGTTCCTGGCCGGTCAGCGGTGGGGTTCCGCCGTCGCGCAGGGCGACGATCGACTCGGCGACCTGCGGCCAGGCGGTGCGCTTGTAGGTGAGCAACGAGCGGACGTTCCCGCCGGTGCAGGTGCGCGGCTTGCCGTCGACCGTGACCGTGACGGGCTTCGCGTCGAGCTTCGCGACCAGCGCGGTGATCGCCTTCGTCACCTGGCCGGAGGACTTGCCGAGACGGAACGTCTCGTCTCGTTCGGCGAGCCAGCCTGCCAGCACCTCGTAGTTGGCCTGCTTGGCGGCGGCCGAGCCGAGGTTCATGGTCTCCAGCGTGAAGTCGGCGGGCATGACCGAGTCGAGCAGCATGCGGTCGACGCGGTGGTCGTGGTGGCTGCGGTAGACGGCGCCGAGCGCGGTGCCCCAGGAGATGCCGAAGAAGCTGATCTTCCGCTCGCCCAGGGCGGCGCGGATCAGATCCATGTCGTCGGCGACGGCCCTGGTGGAGAGGTTCGCCAGCAGTTCGCGGTCGTAGCCGGCGCAACGGGCGTTGGTGCGGGCGTTGCGGGCGTAGTCCTGCCGGAACCGCTCCTCCGGGCTCGCCTCCGGGTCCGGCTCCGGACCATCCTCCTGGGTGGCGTCGCACTCGACGCCGCCGCTCGACCCGACCCCGCGCGGGTCGAAGCCGATGAGGTCGTGGTCGGTGTTGAGGTCGGCGAACCTCGTCTTCAGCACCAGGGACGGCATGTCGATGCCCTGGTTGCCGGGCCCGCCGGGGTTCATCAGCAGCACACCACGCCGTTTGCGCTGGTCAGTGGCCTTGATGCGGCTGATGGCGAGGTCGATCTGACGGCCGTGCGGGCGGGCGTGGTCGAGCGGCACCCTCAGCGTGGCGCATTCCGAGCGGGTGTCCTGCGGGTCCCAGTGCTCCTGGACCTCGCGGCACGGCTGCCAGTCCGGAGTGGACGCCTGCGCGGGTGCCGCGGTGACGATCGGGACGGCGAGCACGACCACGGCCGCGCACCGCCCCACGACGTTCAGTGCCTTCGACATGGTTCGAAGGTAGGCAGCGGGCAGGGGTGTGCGGATCATGCGAACGAATGAGCCGTGCACCCCTTGTGCCAGCTGATCAGATGAGGCGCACGTACTCGCGGAACGTCAGCGGCTCCCGGCCGATCAGGGCCTGGAGCGCCTGCGCGTCCGCGGCCATCGTCGAGCCGTGCTGGGCGACCCGTGCCGCGACCTCGGTGATGTGGCCCGCCATGTCGGCGTTGACCACGCCCTCCACTGTGGACAGTTCGACCAGCTCCCGACGCCACTGCTCCGGCGTCACAGGTTCGAAGCGGACGGGCTTGCCGTGCCGTTCGGCCAGGATCCGGGCGATCTCGTGATGGCTCAGCTCCTCCGCGCCCTGCGGGTAGCAGATCGGACCCGCGAACCGTTCGGGGTGCAGGAGCGCTGCCGCGGCGAGCTCCGCCGCGTCCCGGCCGTTGATCCAGGCGACCTTGCCGTCACCGAAGCAGTTGCGGATCACGCCTTCCTGCTCGACGGACCTCCCGTGCAGCGCCGGGACGTTCTCGTGGAACGCGGCCGCGATCCGCAGCACGAGCACGTCCAGCCCGGCCCACTGGAGGATCTCCTCGGCCAGCCACTGGTCGCGGCCGCGCCGGCTGGGGTGGGCGGGGTGCGCCGGTCCCATCGACATCACGACCACGCGGACGCCGGTTCCCCTTGCGGCGGCGGCGAAGTTGGCCGCCGCCGGGATCACGCCGGCGTCGATCGGGTACGTGAAGTAGGCCTGGTCGACGCCGTCGAGCGCGGGCACGATGCCGCGCCGGTCCTGGAGGTCACCCAGCACCACCTCCACTCCCGCCGCCGCCAGTTCCTCGGTGCGTTCGCTGCGGGTGCGGGCGAGAACGCGGACGTCCCTGCCCTCTTCCCGCAGCCGTCGCACCAGGTGTGCGCCGGTGCCGCCGTGCCGTCCGGTGGCCCCCGTGACGAGGATCAACTCTTCGCCTCCTGGATCAGGCACGTGCTCGTGGCCGTCGCCAGCAGCCTGCCAGCGCCGTCCACCAGCCGGGCCTCCGCGATGACGGTCCGCCTCCCCTGGTGCACAACGGTTCCGACGCAGGTGACCGTGCCCGTGTCCGTCGTGATCGGACGGACGAACCGCACGGCGAGGTCGAGGCTGGTGTAGCCGGTGCCGGCCGGCAACGTCGAGTGCACCGCGCACCCCGCCGCCGAGTCCAGCAGCGTCGCGTAGACGCCGCCGTGCACCGAGCCGATCGGGTTGTAGTGGAACTCGGCCGGGTCCAGCGTGAACGCCACCGAGCCGCTGTCCACCGACACGAGCCGCATGCCGAGCAGCTCGGCGATCGGCGGCGCCGGGAGTTCGCCCGCGGCAACGGCTTTCAGGAAGTCCAGCCCGGCCCGCTCCCCCGCTTGCAGAGCGGTCTGCCTCGGATCGGACCACGTGACCGTTCTCGTGCGGTCCGTCATGCCGCGGTGCCCTTCATCAGCCAGGTCGGGCCCTCAGCGTACGCACTGGCCTCGGCGAAGAACGCGCCGAAGTACGGCCCGCCCGCGTGGGCCTGGAAAGCCTCGACGTCGGCGTAGACCTCGTTGAGGTAGAAGAGGTCCGGGTTCTCCTCGTCCGCGATGACCTCGAACCGCAGCGAGCCGGGCTCGTTCGCGAGCGAGTCCTCGGCGGTCCGGCGCGCGACCTTCACGAAGTCCTCGCGATGGTCCGGCTGAACGGTGAACGACACCAGGAACTGGTACATGGCGGCTGCCTTTCGGGCGCTCGGGGAGTTCATTCACTGAACTAGACGAACCGTAGCACGGCAGTTCAGTGAATGAACTACAGTGGAACCCATGGCACTGCCCAGCACCTACGCGGACCGCAACTGCTCACTGGCGCGTGCGCTGGAGATCGTGGGCGAACGCTGGACGTTGCTGATCGTCCGCGACGCCTTCTTCGGCGTGAGCCGCTTCGGCGACTTCGCCACCCAGCTCGGCATCCCCCGCGCCGTCCTGACCAACCGCCTGAAGTTCCTGGTGCAGGAGGACGTCCTGTCCCACGTGGACGGCGAGTACCGCCTCACCGCCAAGGGCCTGCGGCTCTGGCCGGTGCTGCGCGCGATGATGACCTGGGGCGACGCCCACTACTCCCCCGGCGGCGCGAAGCGCACGTTCCGCCACGAGGCCGACAACGGTGTGCTGGACCCCCAGAACCGCTGCGACGTGTGCGGCGGCGTGGTCCCGATAGCGCAGACCACCGTCGAACCGGGCCCCGGCTACACCGTCTTCGACACCGACCTCGACCCGGTGTCGGCCCTCATCACCCAGCCCCGCCGCCTGTTGGAGCCCCTCACGTGAACCCCTTGGACAACGCCACCCACGCGGCCCTCACCGGCCCGCACGCCCACTTCGCCGAGTCCAAGGGCAACGCCCTGCGCTACCCGCCGGACATGTCCCCGTTCACCGCCCTGCCGTCCGACCCCACCGACACCGACTGGCAGGACCTCGCCACCCTGTCCCCGCACGCCGTCGTCACCGGCCACACCCCGCCACCCGGCTGGCAGGTCACCACCCGCCTGCCCCTGCTGCAGTTCGTCGCCCCCGACCTCAAGACGGCACCGGAACCGGAAGCCGTCGTCCTGACCGCCGCCGACGTCCCCGAGATGATCGCGCTGGCCGACCTCACGAAGCCGGGCCCGTTCCTGCCGCGCACCATCGAGATGGGCACCTACCTGGGCGTCCGCCGCGAAGGCCGGCTGGTCGCGATGGCGGGCGAACGGCTGCACGTACCGGGGTACACCGAGATCAGCGCCGTCTGCACCCACCCGGACGCGCGCGGCCAGGCCCTGGGCACCCGCCTGCTGCTGGCCGTGGCCGACGGCATCCGCGCTCGCGGCGAGACGCCGTTCCTGCACGTGCTCGCGTCCAACACCGGCGCGGTCCGCCTGTACGAACGCCTCGGCTTCGAGCAGCGCCTCAGCACCGAGTTCCTCGTTCTCGATCACGACGGCCGCCGGTAGCGTGGGCGCATGCCACAGATCACCGTCGAGTACTCCGCCGAACTGAGCGAGGCCTTCGACCGCCGCGCCTTCGCCCTCGCCCTGCACCGCACGGTCGGACCGCTGGTGAGCGCGGAGGTCGTGGCGTTCAAGACGCGGTTCCGGCAGATCGAGGAGTCCGTGATCGGCGACGGGTCGCCGGCGGCGATGATCCACGTCCGGGTCGGGCTGCTGACGGGGCGGTCCGTGGAGCTCAAGCAGGAGGTCGGGCGGGTGAGCATCGAGCTGGCGCGCGACCACCTCAAGCCCGTCGAAGGCTTGCCCACGCAGGTGACCCTGGAGGTCTACGACATGGACCGCGAGCAGTACCAGAAGGTCGTTCTCTAGGGCAGGATCCCGGCCGCGCTCGCGCAGTACTGCCAGAACGCGACCACGTCCTCGTCGCGCGTGGTGGGCAGCAGGTGGGTCGGGCGCTCGCGGCGGTCGTGCCAGAAGCGTCCGGCCGGCTGGGTCGTCGCGGCCAGCCACAGGATCGTGTCGGCGCCTTCTTCCGGGGTGCGCAGGAACGTCTTCGTGACGCGGTGGAAGCCCGGCAGCGAGGTCGCGACGCCCGGTGTGTCGGCCCAGCCAGGGTGCATGGCGTGGACCGCGATGTCGTCCTGGGCGTAGCGGGACGTCAGCAGCGGCGCCAGGGTGACCTGCATGCGTTTCGTGCGGGCGTAGGCGGTCGCGCCCTTGTAGGTGCCGGTGCGGTATTCCGGGTCGTCGACCTGCAGGCGTTGGGTGTACATGCCACCGGACGACACGAATATGACGCGGCCCCCGCTCAGCTTCGGGCGGAGCAGGTCGGTCAGCAGGAGTGGGCCGGCCACGTGCGTGGCGAACGTCAGCTCGTGGCCGTCCGGGGTCTCGGTGCGGCGGGACGGCAGGACGCCGGCGTTGTGCACCAGGACGTCCACGCGGTCGAACTCCAGTGACGACGCGAACTCGCGCACGGAGGCCAGGCTCGACAGGTCGCAGTGGCGGACCTGGACGGTGGCGTCGGGGACTGCGGCGAGGATGTCGGCTCGGGCTGCCGCGCCCTTCAGTTCGTCGCGCACCACCAGGACCACGTCGGCACCCAGGCGGGCGAGGCCCAGTGCGGTGGCCTTGCCGATGCCGGAGGCGGCGCCCGTCACGATGGCCCGCTTGCCCCGCAACGACGGGAGGTCGTGCCAGCCTCGGCGGCGGAGCAGGAGGCCCCACCTCGAGTAGCCGGGGACCACCAGCCGGTCCGCGACCGTGTCGAGCACGCCGAGCAGTGCGCTCACCGCTGTGTCTCCTCGCATCGAAGTCAGCTGTACCGCAGGGGTTTCCTCGCCGGGGCGGCGAGCACACGTGACGCCAGCCACGCCAGGCCGTCCGCGGTGGTGGCCGGGGTGCCGGTCGGCTGGACGACGTGGCTGAGGACGGCGCGGGTCATGAGGTCGATCAGCACCTCGACCTGCTCGACGCCCAGGCCCGTGTCGTAGGAGCCGACCCGCACGGCCAGCATCGCCTTCACGTCGGCGAGCAGCGTGTCGGAGTGCGTGGTGAGCAGCGGGACCAGTTCGGTGTCGGCGCCGTGGGTCGCGGAGGCGATGGCGCGCACCAGCAGGTTGCCGCGCGCGAGGTCGAGGACGTCGCGGACGACGTCGTGGATCGCCTCGACCAGGTCGGTGGGGTGGCGGTCGAAGGCGGCGCCGATCGCGGTGAGGAAGCGGTCGAGCTCGTGCGCCAGCATCGCGTCGGCGAGCGAGTTCTTCGAGCCGATCTCGTTGTAGACGGTCTGCCTGCTGACGCCGACCTGCTCGGCGAGCCGCGTCATGGTGACCGCGGCCCAGCCGTCGCGGGCGGTCATCTCGATCGCCGCCTCGATGATCGGGCGCCTGCGACCGGCGGCCGCGGGAGAAGCCATGGGACTGATCCTAGGCGGCCGTCGCCCGGCCCGGCGCCACGAAGTCGATCTTCTCGCGGACTCCGCAGTCCGGGCAGCACCAGGTGTCGGGGATGTCGGCCCACGGCGTGCCAGCCGGGAAGCCCTCACGCGGGTCGCCCGTCTTCTCGTCGTAGACGTAACCGCAGCCAGGGCACATGCCGCCGGCGGTCGCGTCGCCACGCGTGTCCTCCGCCGAGGAAGCCGCGGAGTCCGTGCCGCCGTAGCGGGCCAGGACCTTCGCGCGCTGGCCAGGCTGGATGTTGGCGCGGCCGATGTCACCGCCGAAGTGCGCCCGCACGCGCGGGTCCATCACGCGCCGCCACACCGGCGGCACCAGGGCCAGCAGGATCATGCCCGCGTACCCGGTCGGCAGCACCGGCGACTCCGCGAAGTCGCGCAACGTCTGGTAGCGGCGGGTCGGGTTCGCGTGGTGGTCGCTGTGCCGTTGCAGGTGGTAGAGCAGGACGTTCGTGGCGATGTTGTTGGAGTTCCAGCTGTGGCTGGGGTCGACCCGCTCATAACGCCTGCGGCCCGGCGCGCCGACCATCTGGCGCAGCATGCCGTAGTGCTCCATGTAGTTCACGACCTCGAGCAACGAGAAGCCGATCACGGCCTGGACCAGCAGGTACGGCACGATGCCCGGCCCGAGCCACACGATCATCGCCGCCCACAGCACCGCCGACATCAGCCACGCGTTGAGCACGTCGTTGCCCAGCCGGTACGGGTGCCGGTCGCGCCGCCCGTAGCGCTTCACCTCGAGCCGCCAGGCCGACCTGACCGACCCGAACACCGTGCGCGGCCAGAACCGGTAGAAGCTCTCGCCGACCCTGCTGCTCGCCGGGTCCTCCGGCGTCGCGACCCGCACGTGGTGGCCGCGGTTGTGCTCGATGTAGAAGTGGCCGTAGAAGCTCTGCGCCAGCGCGATCTTCGACAGCCACCGCTCGTGGCTCTCCTTCTTGTGCCCCAGCTCGTGCGCGGTGTTGATGCCGATGCCGCCGATGCACCCGATCGACACCGCGAGCCCGATCTTGTCGACGACGCTCAGGTCGCCGCGCGCGATCAGCCAGAACGCGAACACGAAGCCGACGTACTGGATCGGCAGGAACAGGTACGTGATCCAGCGGTAGTAGCGGTCGTTCTCCAGCCGTTCGAGCACGTCGTCGGGCGGGTTGGTGCGGTCGAGCCCGGCGAAGAGGTCGATCGCCGGGACGATCAGCAGCACCACGATCGGGCCGATCCAGAACCACACGCCCCAGCCCGTGACCGCGTGCATCCCGATCGCCAGGAACGCGAGGGACGGCACGACCAGTCCCAGCAGCCACAGGTACCGCTTGCCGTCCGTCCACTGCTCGGTCGAGCCGACGGGCACCGTTGCCTTCGTGTCGCTCATGCCACACTCCTCAGGAGGTTGACAGAACGGTAGGGCACGTAAAGCCCGTTTGACAACAGCCGCCTATTTGTAAACCGCGAGGAGTGTGGTCGACCGGCGCCGGTACGCGATGGCCGTGACGGTCACGCACACCGGCACGTCCGCCAGCACGGCGTCGAGCGCGGCACCGAGGTCGTGAGCGGTCCGTTCAGGAGAGCTCCCCCGCCACACGACCACCTCCGCGCGGATCTCCTCACCGGGCGTCAGCTCGACGCTGTGCACGGCGGGGTGGCACAGCACGGTCTGCTCGACGAGGAACAGCCGCTGGTCCTCGGACAGCGGCGTGCGCAACGGGACCACTCGGCTGGGGCAGCTGGACAACGGAACTCCTCGGGCTGGTGCGGGGGCCTGCACCGGTGCAGACCACGCCGAGGCCCGTTTCGTCACGCCCATTCACCGGATCGAGGTACTCGGCTGAGTGTTCCGTCCGGTCGTGGCTCGACGCCGAGCAGCCGCAGGTAGGCGAGCAACGGCTGGGAGTGGCTGTGCAGGTTGGCGATCGGGTACGCCTGCATCGCGATGCCCGCCTCGGGCAACGCCCACGTCTCGCCGGGACGGTCGCTCTCCGGCGCGAGGTAGCAGTCCGGGCCGGACAGCGTTCCCGTCCACACGTCCGGATACGCGGCCGTGTGCGCGTGCAGTGTCATGCGGTGCCACTCGTCCCACGCCAGGTCCGGGTCGTACCGGGAGGCCGCCCAGATCAGGGTCATGTTGACCGACGACCACACTTGTCCTTGTGTGCCTTCGGCTATCGGCCACCGGTGACGGGCGCCGAGCGGTGAGCCCGCCCGGCAGGTCTCGTCGATCGTGGCTAGCAGAGCACGTGCCTGGTCTGGGGTCGCGGCGCCACTGAGGATCGCCCACGGCTGCACTTCGAGCCACAGGTCGTGCTCACCCACGACGCTGCCGGGGCCGTACGCGCGCCTGAACCAGCGGCCGTTCCATTCGGCGGCAACGAGTTCGCGGAGTTCGTCGGCGCGGGAGCGTGCCTCCTCGGCGGTCGCGGTGTCACCCAGGCGGTCGGCGAGACCCGCGTACACCGGCAGCACCCAGGCGGCCATCGCCGAGTTCAGCACCGACTCGCCGCGTTCGACCATCACCTCTCTGTCCACTCCGGACTCCCGGATGGCGAGGTCGTTCCAGTCGGCGTTGAGGATCCGGACGTGCCCGTGCTCGCCGGTGCCCACGACGTCGATGAAGAACCGGAACTGGCGGCGCAGGTTCTCGCCCAGCGGCACGGGTTCCGCGTCGTGGCTCGGGTGGTAGCGGACGGGCTCGTCGAACGCCGCGAGGTCGCCGGTCGCGGCGGCGTACTCGGCGGCCAGCCAGAGGGACCACAGGTTGAGGTCGGACGGGCGGAAGACCTGCGTCCACGGTTGTTTGCGGCCGTCGAGTGCGTACGGGAGGTCGCCGTCCGGGCTTCCCCACGCGCAGGTGTTGCGCAGCACGGACAACGCGAGGTCCGGTTCGCAGTGCACCAACGGCAGGGCGTGCTGCAACGGATCCCTTGCGGCGCCGTTGAAACCGTGCCGGAACGCGTACGCGCTCCCCTGGTTGAGCGTGTGCCCGCCGAGCGCTCCGTCAGCGCACGCGCCGCCCGTCAGCAGCGCCGCGTGCCAGGTGATCTCGGGGGTCCTGCCGGTGGGGAGCCGCTTGCGCAGTGCCGTGAAGCTGTTGGCGTACACGGACTCCGGGTCGACAGGACCGTCCAGCAGGCCGAACCGGAACCATGTGGTGCTCCCTCGCGCGGCCGTGGTGGTGATCTTCAGCGGCCCGTCGGTGGCTGCCACGCGCGTGCCGCCGACGTGCTCCAGCGCCACGGTCGCCAGGTGCGGCGGAGCGTCGCCGCGCACGGGTCCGAACTCGAGGCTGACCTCGCGCTGGCGGACGATCCATTCCTCCGTCACGTCGGCGCTGCCGGTCACGTCGATCCTGATCAGCACCCACGGCACGTCGCCTTCCGGGCACAGCACGGTGCGTTCGACGGTCTCGCCGGTGAACCGCACGAAGGTCGGGCCGAACAACGGTGTGCCGAACCCGCCTCCGGTCCGTTCGGCGAGCCAGCGGCCGTCGACGTGCTCGTCCCAGAGGCCGAGGAGCCCGTCGGTGTCCGCCGCGAGGGTGATGCGGCGGTTGCCGAGGTGCACGCGGTGTGTGGACGACGGCGGGTCGATGATCGGGTCCCACGGCGTCGGGCCTGCCCGGTAGTCGAACGCAGGCAGGCCCTCGGCTGTCGTCCACTCCCCGAACGCGCTCACGTCGCTGAGCGTTCCGGCTGCACCCTCGGACGGGCAATCGTCCGATCAGCGCCAGAACCTGCGCCGGCGTTCCGGTTCGGCCTTCTCCGACCCGGTGAACTCGCGCAGCACGCGCACCGCCCGTGCCCACAGCTCGTCGGTGTCACCACCGGCCGTGATCGCCGCGATCAGGTCGTGCACCGGCTGGAACTCCTTCCCCTGGCGGGAGGCGAAGAGCGTGCCGATGCGGCTGGCCAGGTCGGCGAGCAGGTCACGGCGTTCCCACGCGGGCAGCGCCGCGTCGGTCTCCAGCCGCTGCACCTCGCGCGCCACGACGGCCCTCAGGTCGTCCGGCTGAGACTGGGGCGACGGCGGCGGTACCGGCATGCTCACCATCTTCGGCGCGGCCGGCCGGGCGGCCGCACGGGCCACCGGAGCGCCACCGGGACGCATGCCGTCCATCATCGCCGGCGCCGCGGCGAACGGGCCCGCTCCCGCCGCGAGCGGAGCCGGAGCGGGCATGCCGCCGCCGAAGCTCCGCACCGGTGCGCCCGGCATCTCCCAGCCCGCGGGCTGTTCGACCGGCTGCGTCACCCGGTGCACCGTCCCGTCGGACACGACCCGCTCGTCCACCGCGACGAAGGCGGTGAACCGGCACAGCACGCCGTACTTCAGCGACGTCTCGACGATCTTCGGCTCGACCGACGAGTCGCCGGTGGCGTACCGGTCCTCCAGGTCGCGCAGCGCCGCACGGGCCCACTGCGACCGGACCGCCTCCGCCGTGTGCTCGGTGACCGCGACCGTCTCGTGCCAGTCCTCACCGGCCCTGGTCCGCCCGCGCACGGTGAACTCGGCGGGCTTGCCGCGGTACCTGCCGAACGCCACCAGCGGCACGCCCGGGTAGATGGCCGTGGGCAGCTTGGGCAGGTCGGAGGCGGGTTCGACCACGACGTCGGTGATGACCGGCGCGCCGATCCGCCGCTGGATGTGCGTCATCGCCTCGTCGAGCCGGTCCTCGCTCTCGACCAGCTCGCACCGCCCGGCGCCGGCCGCGGCCAGCCTGCCGAGGAACCCGGCGTTGACGGCCGTGTCGATGCCGACGGCGTGGATGCGCGTGCGGTTGATCAACGACGAGATGTCGCGCAGCATCTGGTCCTCGTTGCCGACCTGGCCGTCTGTCACGAGCACCAGCACCGGGTCACGGCCCTGCGCCACGTCGGAGAGCAGGCTCAACCCCTGGCGCAGCGGCTCGAACATCTCCGTCCCGCCGCGCGCCTGCACCTTCGCGAGGTGCTCGACCGCGCGGAACCGGTGCCGGTCGGTGGCCGTGGCGAGCCCGCCGCCCAGCTCGGCCCGTTCGATCTCGTGGTCGAACGTGAGCACGGCGAACGTGTCGTCCGCGGTGAGCGTGTCGACGATCCGCGCCGCCGCCCTGCGCGCCGCGACCATCTTCCAGCCGCCCATGCTGCCGGACCGGTCGAGCAGCAGCACGACGTCACGCGGCCTGGTCTTCGTCTCCGGCTCGGGTGGCAGCACCGTCAGCTGGTACGTGCCCTCGTCACCTTCGGCGTCCGGCACGCACACGACGGCGGTGCCGTTGCCCTGGTAGGTCAGGCGCAACACGAAGTCGCGGTCGACCCGCTCCCCCGGCTGCACGGACACGGTGCTGCCCTCGGTCACGACGGTGTGCAGGCTCGACCGCACCTCGCCCAGGACCAGCCCGCCCGCGTCGATGTCGACGTCGATCGAGAGCTCGACCGGGTTCGGGAAGCCCGGCAGCAACACCGGCGGCGAGATCCGCGACGCGTCCGGCACCAGGTCGGTGTCCTGGGCGTGCCCGTCCCCGACCGACGGCCCCGGCAACGGCTGCCCCGGCACGTACCGCGGCGCCACGACCAGCGGGAACCGGAACGTGCCCGCGCCGTCCTCGAACACCAGCGGCCCGGTGAGCGTCAGCTCGACGCTGACCCGCTCGCCCGCGGGGATGTTGCCGACGCGCATGGTGAAGACGTCCGGCCGCTCCTCCTCGACGATGGACGCCCGCTTGCCCGCCGCGATCGCGTCGTCGTAGGTCTGCCGGGCCTGCGCGCGTTCCTGCAGGTCGGCCACCACCGTGCGGTCGGCGGCGGTCATCTTCATGCCCGTCACGGCGGCACGGTCCGGCAGCGGGAACACGTAGGTCGCTTCGAGCGCGGTGTCGTAGGTGTTCACGAACCCGGCCGTCAGCACCGTGCGGCCGGTCAGGCCGGTGATCTGCGCGCGCACGTCGAGGCGTTCGAGCGGCAGGTTGCCGCGCTCGGTGCGCAGTGCGCCGAGACCCGCGTCCTCGGTCGTCCGGCCGATGCGGTCGGCTTCCGCTTCCCTCATCGGGGCGACGGAGATGGTCATGACGGTTCCCTTTCGGTGAGCAGGCCGCGGGCGGCGAGGAGGTCGAGCAGTGGCCGGGCGGCGGCAGCCAGGTCGGCGCGGTCGGCTTCGGTCGGGGTGCCCGGGAGGAGGAGGTACGCGCCTCCGGGGAGGGGGACGCCGGTCAGGAGGGGCGGGGGCTGGGGGGCGGCTGGAGCCGAAGCGGGGAGGGCGGTCGAGGCGGGAGACACGGTCGGAGTGGGAGCGGGATCGGCTGGTGCAGGAGCGGCGGCGTCCGCGCGTTCGGCAGGCAGCCGGGTGACGCGGGCCGCAGGCGGCTGGATCAAGCGTTCGGCAGGCGGTTGGGGCGCTGCGGCAACCCCCGCCGGCGCGGCCCAGAAGCGCGGCCTCACCTCTCCCGCAGGCTCCGCGTCCCCCGCGTCGAGCAGGTGCGGCGGCACGCGGGCGATCGCCGTCAGCGTCGCCTCCGTGGCGCCCGTCAGCTCCGCCTGGATGTCCGCCAGCGTCCTCCCCTCCGACTGCAGTCGCTTCACCGCCACCAGCTGGAGCAGGTGGCGCTTCTCGTACAGGGCCGTGCGGCCGCGCATCGCGGACGGTCTGTCGACCAGGCCCGTCGTCGCGTACCAGCGGACTGCCCGCCGGTCGGGGACGTCCCGGACGCGGCCGTTGGGCGCGCCCGAGTACTCCGCCGTCAACGCGGCGGAGACGCGGTCCAGCAACTCGTCGAGCGTCCACACCCCTAGATAGTGACACTGTCATCATGACAGTGTCAACGAGAAAACCTGATGATGTTCACGGTTGGTAGCCGGGTAGGGTCCGGCGGGTCCGCGTGCCCCTGCAAGCCCATCGATGAGGACGGAGAGCACGAGTGACCACGGACGAGGTCGGCACCCTGACCGACCACAGCGCCGAGTTAGGCCGTTTGAAGTACCTGAAGGCCCAGATCCAGTACGCGCTCGAGCACCTGCCGCGCGGCTGCACGGTCGAAGACGTCCGGTTGTGGCTCAACAGCCACGGTCAGAGGGTTCCCAGCAGGGCGTACGCAACGCCGATCGTGAACGAATGGCGTGCGCGCAACGGTGTCACCGACACGGCCGGACAGGTCGTGCTGACGCCGGAGCTGATCGCGGAACTGGACCGGCAGCCCTCCCCCGAACCCGAGCTCGAACCCGGGCCTGAGCCCGAAGCCGCGCCGGCCAAGCCCGCCGGGGCCAAGGGGTTCTACCTCGTGGCGCTCATGAGCATCGGCGTCAGCGTCGACACGTCGTGGCGGTTCTTCGAGCAGCGGCTCGGCATCACCGACGTGGTCGAACGGGTCCTGCTGTTCTCCGTCATGGAGGCGGCGCTCATCGCGTGCGGCTGGGCGATGCGCGGTGGCGTGCGCCAGAACGGCCGGCCCGGTCCGGCGCGGCTCGTGGCGTGGGCGCTGACGGCGTTCGCCGCGTTCGCCGCCTTCAGCCTGTCGGGACCGATCGCCGGCACCGCACGCGTGCTGCTCGGGCCGGTGCTGGGGCTCGTGATGCTGCACCTCGCGCTCGGCATCGAGATCCGGGCCGCACGGCAGCGGACGACGACGTGGGCGCGCATCGGCCGTGAGCTGCGGGAACGGTTCCTCTCGTTGCTCGGCCTCGGCGACGACGGCCGGGACGCCCTCGCGCGCACCAGGGACAAGGCCGCGCTGCGGGCGGCGAAGCTCGCGCTCGCGGGCAGAGGCACGCCGTGGCGCAAGGCACGGCTGCGCAAGGCCTTGCACGCGTCGAACGTCGCGCACGACCCGAGGCAGAAGGACAAGATGCTGCGCGAGCTCGGTGTCCTCCAGCACGCCGACAGGCTCGCCGAGACCACCCAGCCCGCGCCGTGGTGACGTTCACCGAGGACACCGGGCAGGCCGCGGCGATCGCCGCGCTGATCAACCGCGTCTACGCCGATGCCGAGAAGGGCATCTGGCTCGACGGCGCCGCACGCACCAGCGAGGAAGAGATCGCCGGACTCATCGCGGCCGGCGAGATCGCCACAGCACACGACAACGGCAGGCTCGTCGGTTCGGTCAGGATCCACGAGCTGGCGGACGGCGCGGGCGAGTTCGGCATGCTCGTCGCCGCTCCCGAGGAACGTGGCACCGGCATCGGCAGGCAGCTCGTCGAGTTCGCCGAGACCTGGGCGCGCGAGCGGAACCTGGCCGAGATGCAGCTGGAGCTGCTGGTGCCGCAGGACTGGCAGCACCCGGTCAAGGAGTTCCTGCGCGCCTGGTACACCCGCCTCGGCTACCGGCTGCAGCGGCGGGACAACCTTGAAGAGGCCTACCCGTTCCTGGTGCCGCACCTCGCGACCCCGTGCGACTTCCTGGTGTTCCGCAAAGATCTCACTGGGTGAACGCTCAACAAGAACGAAACAGTCGCGAGGTACCGTCCGGCTCTCACAAGCCGAGAGTTGAGGGGGACCTGTGCGCCGTCGTATCCGTGGCACCGCCGTTGCCGCGATCGCGCTGACCATGGTGGTGAGCGCGTGCGCCAAGGACAACGGTGGCACCACCACCACTCAGACCGGGAGCGCCTGCGAGTTCGCGACGCCGCCCACCGCGCCCACCACGTCGCAGGCAGCGGCCACCGACAGCAAGAAGGTCGACGGCAGCGCGTTGAAGCTCGGCCTGGCCTACGACATCGGCGGCCGCGGTGACGCGTCGTTCAACGACCTCGCCGCCGCCGGGTTCGACAAGGCGATCGCGGACATGGGCGTGAAGAAGGAGAACACGCGCGAGCTGTCCGCCGCCCCGAACGAGGACGAGACCGCCAAGCAGACCCGCCTGCGGCAGCTCGCGACGGAGGGCTTCAACCCGATCGTCGGCGTCGGCTTCGCCTACACCGAGTCGCTGAAGGTGGTGGCGCCGGAGTTCCCGAACGTCAAGTTCGGCCTGGTCGACTCCGCCGTCGAGGGCGTCACCAACGTGACGCCGCTGGTGTTCGCCGAGCAGGAGGGCGCGTTCCTCGCCGGCGTCATCGCCGCCTACCAGAGCAAGAAGTGCCACATCGGCTTCGTCGGCGGCGTCGACATCCCGCTGATCCAGAAGTTCGAGGCGGGCTACAACCAGGGCGCGAGGACCGCGGCCCCGAAGATCGCGATCGACAAGAAGTACATCACCCCGGCCGGCGACTTCACCGGCTTCCAGGACCCGCCGAAGGGCCAGGAGGCCGCGAAGGGCCTGATCGACAAGGGCGCCGACGTCGTCTACCCGGCGGCGGGCGCGTCCGGCATCGGCGTGTTCGCGGCGGTCAAGCAGGCGGGCGTCCTCGCGATCGGCTGCGACGCGGACCAGTACAACCAGCCGTCGCTCGCCGCGAACCGGGACGTCATCGCGGCGTCGAGCCTCAAGCGCGTGGACGTGGCCGTCTACGACTTCTTCCACGCGGCCGCGGGCAACGACCTCGCGTCGCTGCCGAAGGTGTTCGACCTGAAGTCCAACGGCGTCGGGTACGCGACGTCCGGCGGCAAGGTCGACGCGAAGCTGCAGGGCATCGTCGAGGGCTACAAGGCGCAGATCATCGAGGGCAAGATCAAGGTCGACGACAAGATCTAGCCGCGGTACCCGGTGCCGGGGATCCGGCGCTGGTATTCGCCGCACAGGTACGTCTCGGGCACGTCCTGGGTGACCGGGACGTGCCAGTAGTCCGCTTTGGACCGGACCGCGAGGTACCGCTCCCGCACGTCGCGGTGGCAGCGCATGCCCAGCACGGCCTGCCCTCCCGGCGCGTAGTCGGAGAACAGGCACGTGAAGCAGCACTCGGACGTCACGCCGAGCTGCTGCATACCGGTCTCGAAGACGTCGGCGTCCACGGTCCGGGTCTCGTCGCTCAGCGTCAGCTTCTCGTCCCGCAAGTCCAGGGAGAACCGGACGACCCCCATGTCCCCGCCGAGCACGCAGTCGTGGAGCTCGGTGCCGTCGGACCTCTCGAGCCCCTCGAGCTGGTGCCCGCTGACCGGGACGCCCCGCACCTCGGTCCGGATCACGTACCCGCGCCGCACGGGTTCGATGCGCCAGGTGATCTGCTCGACGCCCTGCTCGTCCTCGTACGTCCCCGGAAACTCCACGCCCGCTCCCCCACGAAGTTCGGATATGCGGACGATACGGCCACTGCCCTAGCCTCGGGGCAGTGGACAGGGCACCAGGTTTGAGCGTCCGCCTCAAACTCACGATCAGCTACGCCGGTTTCCTCGTCGTCACGGGCATCCTGCTGATGGCGGCCGTGCTCGCCTACTACACCTACTTCCTGCCCGACGGCTGGATCCTCACGCCCACCGGCGACTTCCTGATCAACCGGACCCGGCTGGCCGCCTCGTTCGCACCGTTCATCGCCGGGGTGCTGTGCTTCCTGCTGGTGTTCGGGCTGCTCGGCGGCTGGTTCCTGGCCGGGCGGATGCTCGCGCCGCTGGACCGCATCACGCACGCCACGCGCGTCGCGGCCGGTGGGTCGCTCGCGCACCGGATCGCGTTGCCCGGGCGGTCGGACGAGTTCCACGAGCTCGCGGACGCGTTCGACGCCATGCTGGGGCGGCTGGAGACGCACGTGGCGGAGCAGCAGCGGTTCGCGGCCAACGCCTCGCACGAGTTGCGGACGCCGTTGGCCGTCACGCGGACGTTGCTCGACGTGGCGCGCAGCAGCCGGGAGTCGGACGAGCTGGTGGAGCGGCTGCACTTCGTGAACGCCCGCGCGATCGACCTCACCGAGGCGTTGCTGGTGCTGAGCCGGGCCGATCAACGGTCGTTCGCGCGCGAGCGGGTCGATCTGTCGCTGATCGCCGAGGAGGCGGCGGAGACGCTGCTCCCGTTGGCGGAGAAGCACAGGATCTTCGTCGAGACGGGCGGGGAGATGGCGTTCGCGGCCGGGTCGCCCGCGTTGTTGTTGCAGGTCACCACGAACCTGGTGCACAACGCCATCGTCCACAACGTCCTCGACGGCACGGTGCTGGTCACGACGGCCGCCGGGCCCGCGTTCGGCACGCTGACCGTGGAGAACACCGGGCCGCGGCTCACGCACCAGCTGGTGGAGACGCTGACCGAGCCGTTCCAGCGCGGCACCACGCGGGTGCGCGGCGACCAGGCCGGGGTGGGGCTCGGGCTGGCGATCGTCAAGAGCATCACGCAAGCGCACGACGGCACGCTGACGTTGACGCCGCGCGCTGACGGCGGACTGCGGGTCACGGTGCGGCTGCCCGCACCGTGACCCCTCACGCGATGGGGAAGTCGAAGTAGGTGTCCGGGTAGGGCTCGTCGACCAGGGTGTAGTGCCACCACTCGTTGTCGTAGCGCCGGAAACCGCAGGCCTCCATGATCGAACAGAGGTGCGCCCGGTTCGCGGCCTCGGCGACCGGGGCGCCGTGGTGCGAGATCGGATCCATCAGGTCGTGGCCGCCGCCCATCGCGACGAGGTCTCCGGACTCCAGGTGGTAGAGCGTCAGGTCGACAGTTCCGCCGCGGCTGTGGCCGGACTTCGTTGCCACGTAACCCTGTTCGAACATCTCGGCCCGGCTGATGTTCGGGTGGAACCGGGCTTTGATGCGCGGATCGTCGGGTTCCTCGGCCCAGCGCAGGAAGCGGTCCACGGCGCGTTGCGGGCGGTAGCAGTCCCACAGCAGCAGGCCGAAGCCGAGCGACTCAGCCTTCTGCTGGGCCATGTCGAGCGCCGCGCACAACGCCGTGGTGCCCGCGACCCGGTTGACGAGGTAGCCGTCGACCGGTCTGCCGGTGAAGTTGTCCCAGGTGGCGTACTTGGCGTCCCAGCGAACGCCGGGGACGTGCTCGTCGACGAACACGAAGTCCGGGTTCACCGGAGCTTTCCCGTCAGCGCCAACGACACGAGCCGGTCGATCACGTCACCGAGCGGCAGGCCCGCGGCCGCCATCATCCGCGGGTAACGGCTGTACGAGGTGAGGCCGGGCATGGTGTTGACCTCGTTCAGCACCACTTTCCCTTCGGGCGTCAGGAACATGTCGACCCGCGCGAGGCCCGAGCAGCCCAACGCCCGGTAGACGACCTGGGCCGTCTCCCGCACGAGGGCGCGCGACTCGTCGGAGATGTCCGCGGGGACGATGAACGTCGAGTTCTCCGACCCGGTCTCGGGCGTCTCCTCCTGGTGGATGCGGAAGAACCCGTGGGTCAGGGCGACGCGGTCCAGTTCGCCGACGACGAGTTCGTCACCGGTGCCGAGGATCGAGCAGCCGATCTCGCTGCCTGCCACGGCCTCCTCGATCACGACCTTCGAGTCGTACTGCCGGGCCACCTCCAGCGCGACGGCCAGTTCGTCCTCGGTGGACACCTTGGTCACGCCGAACGACGACCCGGACCGCGCGGGCTTCACGAACACCGGCCAGCTCGGCGACTCGGGCGCCTCGGTCCAGAACGCCGGCGTCGCCACCCCCGCACTCCGAGCCACGACGTACGTGAGCGTCTTGTCCATGCACAGCGCGGAACTCTGCACGTCACACCCGATGTACGGGATGCCGGCGAGCTCCAGCAGCCCCTGCACCGACCCGTCCTCCCCCTGCCTGCCGTGCAGCACCGGGAACACGACGTCCAGGCCGATCACCTCGAACGACCCGTCGCCCAGCACCACCAGCCCGGCGGGTGAGAGCACCACCGGCCGGCCGTCGCCGGAGTCCGGGCCGTCGCACAGCAGCCACTCACCACCGCGCGTGATCTTGATCCAGAGCGGCTCGTACCGCGCCGCGTCGAGACTCCGCGCCACCTCCCCCGCCGACTTCACCGAGACGGGGTGCTCCTCGAACGCGCCGCCGAAGAGCACGCCGATCCTGACCTTGCTCATGCCGTTCCCCCGAAGTTCAGACAGTTGATGAGAGTGTTTTCCACGGTGTCGCTCAGCGCGTGGTCCGTGTAATACGCGGTGTGCGGAGTGATGAGCACGTTCGGCATTCCCCGAAGCCGCACCAATGCGTCGAGATCGACGTCACGGGCGCGGCAGTCGGTGTAGAAGATTCCCTCTTCGCCTTCCAGAACATCCAATGCCGCACCACCCAGCCGACCGCTTTCCAGCGCCTCGACCAACGCTTTGGTGTCGATCAAAGGACCTCGTCCGGTGTTGATGACGAACGCCCCGGGCTTCATCAAAGCGATTCGGTCGCGATCGAGCAAATGCCGCGTTCCCGCGTTCAACGGCGTGTGCAACGTGACGACGTCGCTCACCCGCAGCAGTTCGTCCAACGGCACGTAGTCGGCCGAGTTGCGCGGCCTGCTGTCGTGCGCCACCACACACCCGCCGAACCCGCGCAGCCGGTCCAGCACCGCCACCCCGATCCGCCCGGTGCCGATCACCCCGACGGTCAGATCCCGCAGCTCACGGCCACGCGAGCCGAGCCGGTAGTCGTGCAGGTCCGCTCGCCTCAGCACGGACCGGACGTCGCGCAGCAGCATCAGCGCGAGCATCACCGTGAAGTCCGCGACGCTGTCCGGCGAGTACTCGATGTTGCCGACCTCGATGCCGACGCTCGCGGCGAACTCGACGTCGATGTGGTCGACCCCGATGCTCCGCGTCGAAACGTAGCGAACACCGGCGCGACTCAACGCGGAAAGCACGGACCGGGTCACGCGGGTCTTGTGCCCGACGCTGACGCATTCGTTCCCGGACGCCAGCGCGGCATTCTCCGGCGCCACCGGTGCTTCGACGAAAGTCGGCGCCACACCGCACCGTGGCGCCATTTCCCGGAACAGGACGGCCTCGTCCGGATCGCACCCGTAAATCGTGATGCCTGTTGCCATGCGACTCAGTCAAGACAGCACGGCGTTGCCACCCCGGATGCGGTTTCCGATATGCAGGCGATACGCCGAAGAGAAAGCCGCGACCTCTAGGCGGGCTTCACCAGCAGGTCCATCGTCACCGGCAGCTCCACCCGCAACGCCTCGACCACGTCGGAGTTGCCGGACAGTTGGTGCAGCAACGCGCGCTGGAACAGCCCGTCGAGCGTCACGTAGACGATCGCCGGTGACGCGGCGGGTGTGCCGCCGAGCAGCTCGGCGTAGCGGTGGACGACCCGCCACACCATGGCCTCGCGGTGGCTGTCGATCTCCAGCACGTCCGCGCGGAACGACTCGTCGAACAAGCTCTGGTTGCGCAGGTCGTACCAGAGGCGGTGCAGCGTGGCGTCCTGCTCGAGGGTGTCGAAGAACATCGCCACGAACTCGTCACGAAGCTGAACAGCCGTGACGGACGTGGCCACGACCTCGTCGTAGCGCGTCACGCAGACGACCTCGTACTGCCGGACCGCCTCGGTGATCAGGTCGCGCTTGTCCGCGAAGTAGTAGTGCAGGACGCCGTGCGAGAACTCGGAGTTCTGCGCGATCTCCCGCAGGCTGGTGCGCGCGTAGCCGAGCGAGGCGAGCGTGTGCAGGGTCGCCACGGCGAGCTCCGTCCGCCTGGCGTCGAACTTGTCGACCTGCCGGCGGGCGATGCGGTCCTGCTTGCGCGAAGCGACTTCTGTCACACCCCGGAGCCTACCGTTCACTGCGACAAACCTTGACCACTCGTCCAAAAAATCTTGGACAGTCGTCAAGGAAAATCTTGACGACTGTCCAGGAATAACTAGTGTGTGAGCCATCTCACCGAGGAGGCGACTCAATGACGAGTTATCAGCTGAGCGGGCGGAAAGCGCTGGTCACCGGGGGTGCGCGAGGGCTGGGTGCGGGCATGGCCCAGGCGCTGGCGCAGGCCGGGGCGGCGGTCCTGATCGGCGACGTCCTGGAGGAAGAGGGCAAACAGACGGCCCAAGCGCTGCGGGACCAAGGTGCCGTAGCCGAGTTCGTCCCCTTGGACGTCACGGACGACGAAAGCTGGGCCTCCGCGGTGAGCACGGCCGTCGACACCATCGGCGGGCTCGACGTCCTCGTCAACAACGCGGGCATCGAGATCACCAGTCTCATCACCGAGCTGAACCCGGCCGACGTCCGCAAGATGCTCGACGTCAACGTCCTCGGCACCGCGCTCGGCATGAAGCACGGCCTGCGCGCCATGCGTCCGGGAGGAGCCGCAGGCAACGGCGGGTCGATCATCAGCATCGCCTCGGTCGCGGCGACCATCGCGTTCCCCGGCATCAGCGTCTACTCGGCGACGAAGTCCGCGATCGACCGGCTGACCAGGGTCGCGGCCGCGGAGTCCGGCAAGCTCGGCTACGGCGTGCGGGTCAACTGCATCTACCCCGGCCTCACCCCCACCGCGATGGGCAACCAGCTGGCGGTCGACTGCGCCGAGCTCGGCCTCTTCCCGTCGGTCGAAGCCGCCGTGGGCGCGGTCGTCGAACTGACACCGCTCGGCCGCCTCGGGCAGGTCGACGACATGGCGGACGCCGTGGTGTTCCTCGCGTCCGACGCCTCCAAGTTCATCACCGGCGCGGGTCTGCCGGTCGACGGCGGAATGGGGATGTGACCGATGCCCACCGACAAGCCCGTCGTCGTCTACGGCGCCTCCGGCTACACCGGCCGGCTGATCTGCGAGTACCTGCGCGAGTACGGCATCCCGTTCCTCGCCGCCGGCCGGGACGCCCAGCGCGTCAAGGAGGCCGTGGACGCGGTGCCCGGCATCGACACGGTCGCCTACGACGTGGCCGAGGTCGAGCACTCCACCGACGCGCTGACCGAGGCGTTCACCGGCGCCAAGGTCGTGCTCAACACCGTCGGCCCGTTCTCCCGCTACGGCCACGAGGCCGTCCAGGCCAGCCTCAACATCGGTGCGCACTACACCGACACGAACGGCGAGCAGGACTGGATGATCGACGCCGAAGCGCATTACGGCGCCGAGTTCGCGAAGCAGGGCCTGCTGCTCTCCCCCGGCATCGCGCAGATGTACACGGTCGGCGAGATCGCCGCGCAGATCTGCCTGGAGCAGCCCGGACTGGACACTTTGGACATCGGGGTGTTCTGGAAGGGTTATCCCACAGTCGCTTCCACGAACACCATCCTCACGAACGCGGCGTTCGCCAAGGCGTACTACCTGGAGCAGAACGAGTACGTGGAATGGCCGCCGGACGCGGGCCTCTACGAGCTCGTCGTACCGGGTCAGCACGAGCTCGGCCTCGCCCTGCCGTGGGGCGGCACCGCGCACCCGGTGTGGTTCAAGCGCGATCCGCGGGTGGCGTCCGTGCGGGCGCTCGGCGGTGTGTTCAACCGGCCGTTGATGCTGGGTGTGCCGCAGATCGTCGCGGCCGCGCTGGAGCAGATGGAGGGCAAGTCGGACGCGGAGAAGTACGAGATCGTCGACGCGTTCTCCGCGCAGGTGCGCAGTGAGATGCCGCCTCGGGAGAACCCGCGGATCAACATCTCGCTCGACTCCGTGCACGCGTCCGGTCCGCTCGGCCGGGCCAGCTGCGTCATCCACGGCAACTGCAACTACAAGCAGACGGCGTTGCTGAACGTGCACGCCGCCGTGCACCTGTTGCAGGACGCGCCACGCCGGGTCGGCTTCGCGTCGGGCTGCCAGGCGTTCGGGCACCGCGAACTGCTCGGCGCGCTGCGGTCGTTCGGCCTGGTGCTCGACCCGATCGTCGAAACGCACCGCTGATGCGTCTCAGCGACTACCTGGACAAGGGCGCGTCGCTCGGGGGCGACGCGCCCTGCCTCACCGTCGGCGGGGTCTCGCAGACCTACGCCGAAGTCCAGCAACGCTCCCGGGACATCGCGGGAGCATTGCAGGGCAGCGGGATCGAGGTCGGTGACCGGGTCGCCGTGCTGTCCGCGAACGACCCGCTGGCGCTCACCTGCGTGTTCGGCATCTCGCGGGCCGGGGCGGTGTGGTGCCCGGTCAACCCGCGCAACGAGGCGGCGGAGAACCGCGAGCTGCTCGACCTCTTCGGCTGCCGCTGCCTGTTCTTCCAGGCGAAGTTCGCTCCCCTGGTCGAACGGATCCGCGGCGACCTGCCCGCGTTGACGATCCTGGTGTGCCTCGACGGCGAGGTGGAGGGCGCCGTCCCGTTCGAGGCCTGGCTCGCGAAGTTCGGCCGCGCACCGGAACCGGTGTTCGTGCCCGACGACGACCTGTGCGTGCTGGCCGGCACCGGCGGCACGACCGGGCGCCCCAAGGGCGTGCGGCTGACCGGGCACAACCTGGAGACGGCGACCGCGCTGACGCTGATGAGCTACCCGTTCGGCGTCCGTCCCCGCTACCTCGCGCTCGCACCGCTCACGCACTCCGCGGGCGTGCTGACGTTCCCGATCATGTCGATGGGCGGCGAGACGGTGATCATGCCCGCACCGGACCTCGGCGAGTTCCTGCGGCTGATCGAGCACCACCGGATCACGCACGCGTTCCTGCCGCCGACCGTGATCTACGGCCTGCTCGACCACCCGGCGCTGGACACGACGGACCTGACCTCGTTGCGCTGCCTCTGGTACGGCGCCGCGCCGATGTCACCGGTGCGGCTGACCGAGGCGTTGCAGCGGATCGGACCGGTGATGGGTCAGCTCTTCGGGCAGACCGAGGCACCGAACATGATCGCGACGCTCGCCCCGGCGGACCACTTCCACGCCGACGGGTCGATCGCGGTCGAGCGGTTGTCGTCGGCGGGCAGGCCCTCGCCGTTGACGCAGGTCGCGATCATGGCACCGGACGGCACGGTGCTGCCTCCCGGGGAACGCGGCGAGATCGTGGTGCGCGGACCGCTGGTGATGGCCGGGTACCACGAGAACCCGGCGGCGACGGCCGAGGTGAGCGCGTTCGGCTGGCACCACACCGGGGACATCGGCTACCTGGACGCCGACAACTTCCTGTTCATCGTCGACCGGGCGAAGGACATGATCATCACGGGCGGGTTCAACGTGTACTCGGCCGAGGTCGAGCAGGCGTTGCGGGCGCATCCGGCGGTGCAGGACAGCGCCGTGGTCGGGCTGCCCGATCCCAAGTGGGGCGAGCGGGTCACGGCCGTGGTGCAACTGAGGGCGTCCGGTCAGGCCGAGCCCGACGCGTTGATCGCGTTCGTGAAGGAGCAGTTGGGCGGGGTGAAGGCGCCGAAGCAGGTGGAGATCTGGCCGGACCTGCCTCGGTCCAAAGTGGGCAAGGTCCTGAAAGCCGAGATCCGCGCGCAGCTCTCCGGGAACTGAAGCCGTTCCTCGCACGACCTGTGTCGTGTGAGGGTGGACAAGGCCGTCGTGCTCGCGACGGCCATCTCGGTTTCCTGCGTCGTGGCCGTGGTGTGGTGGGCCGGTGACGTGCACGCGTTGCTCGGGGACAGCGATCCCGGACGGCTGACCTCGCTGGCGTTCGGGCTGGTCAGAACGCTGGCGAACGCGGCGGGGACGGTGACGGTCGGCGCGTTGGTGTTCGGGGCCTTCGTGGTGCCGGCGCCACCTCGGCGTGCTCAGCTGACCGCTCCTGCCTACGCGGCCGTGCGCACGGCCGCGAATGCCGCGTTGACCTGGGTGATCTCGTCCGGCTTCGCGGTCGTGCTGTCCACTGCGGACGCCACCGGTCAGCCGCTTTCCGTTGTGGTGCAGCACTTACCGGGACTCGTCGGGGCGACCGAGGAACCCAAGGCGTGGCTGGTCACGTTCGTCGCGGCGGGCATCGTCGCCGTCGGTGCGCGGGCGACGTTGACGTGGACGACGTCGGTGTTGTGGGTGCTGCCCGCGCTGGTCGGGGTGCTCGCGCCGGTGATCACCGGGCACGTGGCGAACGGGGCGTGGCACGACGTAGCCACGAACGCCATGGTGTGGCACATTCCGGCTGCTGCTGTGTGGATCGGCGCTCTGGTAGCGGTGCGGCGGCGTGTCGGCGACGAGGTCCTGCTGCGCCGGTACCGCGTGCTGAGCAACTGGTGCATCGGTGTGCTGGTGCTGAGCGGGTCGGTCGTCGGGGTGATCCTCGCGGGGCCCGACCTGCACAGCGGCTACGTGGTCCTGATGCTGCTCAAGGTCGCCGTGTGCGCGGTGATTCCGCTGGTCCGGGCGCGCTGGGGTGCGCGGCGGCCTCTTGGCGTCGAACTCGTCGCTGTCGGGCTGGCGTTGGGTGCCTCGACCGGACTGGCTCATCTCGTGCCGCCCGCGTGGAGCGGTGTGCGGCCGTCGTCGCAGGAAACCCTGATCGGGTACGAACTTCCGGCCCCGCCGTCGTTCACCGAGATCGTGCTGGGCTGGCGGCTGGACCTCGTGGTCGGGCTCGGTGCTCTCGTGCTCGCGGTGTTGTACGTCGTGGCGGCGCGGCGGGTGCGGGGCTGGCCGGTCGGGCGGACGGTCGCGTGGTTGCTGGGGTGTGCCGTGCTGCTGGTCGTGACGTCGTCGGGCGTCGGCCGGTACGCGGCGGGCACGTTCAGCGTGCACATGGTGGCGCACATGGCGTTGAACATGCTCGGGCCGGTGCTGCTGGTGCTCGGCGGGCCGATCACGTTGGCGTTGCGGGTGTTGCCACCGGGTCCGCGCGTGTGGATCAAGGCGTTGGTGCACTGCCGGGTGGCGCGGTTCGCGGCGCATCCGGCGGTCGCCGCGATCACCTTCGTCGGCTCGTTCTACCTGCTGTACTTCTCCGGGCTGTTCGGCGCGGCGATGCCGCTGCACTGGGCGCACCAGCTGATGAACGTGCACTTCGTGCTGACCGGGTACGTGTTCTTCTGGCTGGTGATCGGGGTGGATCCGGCGCCCCGGTCGTTGCCGCACCTGGCGAAGCTCGGGTTGTTGTTCTCCGTCATGCCCTTCCACGCGTTCTTCGGCGTGATCCTGATGAACAAGCAGACCGTGATCGCCTCGAACTTCTACCGGTCGCTGGATCTCGTGTGGGTGCCGGACCTGCTGACCGACCAACGGCTCGGCGGCGGGATCGCCTGGGCCACCGGGGAGATCCCGATGCTCGTCGTCGTGCTCGCCCTGATGCGCCAGTGGGCCGTCGCCGACCGGCACGAGGCCAGGCGGTTCGACCACGCCACCGACGACCGGCTCTCCGCCTACAACGCGATGCTCGCCGAACTCTCCGAACGGAAGACCTCCGCATGACCGTGGAACTGGCCGTGTCCGGCATGACCTGTGCCGCCTGCGCGACCCGCATCGAACGCAAGCTCAACAAGCTCGACGGCGTGCGCGCGACCGTCAACTACGCCACCGAACGCGCGATCGTGCACGGGCTGCCGGAAGCGGACGCGGTGCAGGTCGTGCGGGCGGCCGGGTACGACGCCTCCACGACCGGGTCGCACGCCGACGTGGTCGGCGCGTTGCGGCGGCGGCTCGTGGTGGCGGCCGTGCTCGCCGTCCCGCTCGGGAACCTGACGCTGGCGCTGACGTTCGCGTCCGCGTTGCGGTTTCCCGGCTGGGAGTTGCTGTGCGTGCTGCTCAGCCTGCCGGTGGTGGCCTATTCGGCGTGGCCGTTTCACCGTGCCGCGGCACGGAATCTGCGGCACGGATCGTCCAGCATGGACACTCTGGTCTCGCTCGGGGTGTTGTCGTCGTTCGGGTGGGCGGTGTGGACGCTCGATGTCGGCTACCTCGACGTTGCGGCAGGTGTGACAACGTTCCTGCTGGCCGGGCGGTACTTCGAGGTGCGCTCCCGACGGACGGCCGCCGGGTTGCTGAGCGCTCTCGCGGGGCTCGCGGCCAAGGAGGCGCGGGTGCTCCGGGACGGCTCCGAGGTGCTGGTGCCGGCGGCCGAGGTGCGGGCCGGGGACCTGCTGGTGGTCAAGCCCGGTGAGGCGGTGCCGGCCGACGGTGTGGTGGAGGACGGGTTCTCGGCGATCGACATGTCGTCGATGACCGGCGAACCGGTGCCGGTCGAGGTCGCGGCGGGTGCTGAGGTCGTCGGCGGGACGGTCAACCACACCGGACGGCTGGTCGTGCGCGCCACGGCCGTTGGCGCTCATACGCAGCTGGCGCAGATGCGGGCGTTGGCGCAGCAGGCCGCCGAACGCAAGGCGCGCGTGCAACGGCTGGTGGACCGGGTGTGCGCGGTGTTCGTGCCGGTGGTGCTGGGGTTGTCGGTGCTGACCCTGGGCGGCTGGCTGGTGTTCGGGGGTTCGGCGCTGGAGGCGTTCCGGGCGGCCGTGTCGGTGCTGATCATCGCGTGCCCGTGCGCTCTCGGGCTGGCGACGCCGACCGCGTTGATGGTGGGCGTCGCGCGGGCCGCCCAGCTCGGGATCCTGGTGAAGGGGCCGGACGCGCTGGAGGCGTCGCGGGCGGTCGACACCGTGGTGCTGGACAAGACCGGCACGGTGACGACCGGGCAGATGACCGTCGTGGGCACGTTCGGTGCGAACGTGTTGCGCTGGGCGGCCGCCGTCGAGTCCGCTTCCGAACACCCCATCGGCGTCGCGATCGCCGCGGCGGTCACCGATCCCCCGCCTGTCAGCGACTTCGAGGCGCTCGTGGGTGCCGGTGCGCGCGGTGTGGTCGAGGGCTCCGAGGTCGTCGTCGGGTCGGTGCGGCTCATGTCTTCTTCGGACGTTCCGGCGGACGTCCTGGCCTGGCACGACTCGCTTGGAGCCGAGACCGGGGTGCTGGTCGCGCGGAACGGGGTGGTGATCGGCGGGATCGCGGTGCGCGACACCGTCCGGCCGTCCGCTCGCGCTGCCGTGGAACGTCTGCACGCCATGGGTTTGCGGACGGTTCTGCTCACCGGCGACAGCTCTGCCGCCGCTGCGGTCGTGGCCAGCGAGATCGGCGTTCAGGAGGTGCTCGCCGGTGTCCGCCCTGCCGAGAAGGTCGCGGCGCTGGAACGGCTGCGGGCCGCCGGGCACCACGTCGCGATGGTCGGGGACGGGGTGAACGACGGCCCGGCACTCGCCGCCGCACACCTCGGGATGGCGATGGCGCGGGGCAGCGAGGTCGCCGCGCACGCCGCCGACGTGATCCTGGTGCGCGACGACCTCGACGCCGTGCCGGACGCGATCGTCCTGGCCAACCGGACGCTGACGACGATCCGCGGCAACCTCTGGTGGGCGTTCGGCTACAACGCCGCCGCGATCCCCCTGGCCGCCGCCGGACTGCTGAACCCGCTGATCGCGGGCGCGGCCATGTCGTTGTCGTCGGTGCTGGTGGTGGCCAACAGCCTGCGGCTCCGGTCGGTCACGCCACGCGCAACACCGTCTTCCCGCGCGGACTCCTGAGCTCGCCGGTCAGCACGCGGGGAGCGTCTTCGAGCGGTACCTCCAGCCCGACCAGGGGCTGGAGCCCACTCACCGCTTCGAGCCGCTCGGGCTTGCGGTCGAGCCGGTAGTCGAGCGCGGGGTCGTCGAGGCCGAACGCCGTCGACAGGACCGTTGCGCCGTCCTTCAGCGCGGCCTTCACCCGGCGCATGACCTCCCGATCGCCGACGGTGTCGAGCACGGCGTCGGGGCTGGTCCGGCGGACGACGTCGTCCAGGGGTTCTGTGCCGCGCAGGACCACCTCGACGTCCATGTCGTGCAGCTGGTCGGCGTTCGAGGCGGTGGCGACGACCTCGTGCCCGGCCGCTCGCGCGAGTTGGAGGGCGAACGAGCCGACGCCGCCCGGCCCGCCGATGACGAGCAGCGTGCCGCCGTCGGGGATGCGCAGGTGTTCTAGCGCGCCCAGGGCCGTCATGCCCGACGTCGGCAGCGCGGCGGCGACGTGGCTCGGCACCCCGTCCGGGATGGTGGTCAGCGCACCGAACGCCGGTGTTGCCTCGACCACCGCCACCTCGGCGAACGTCCCCGACCGCAGCGGCCTGCCCCAGAACTGGCCGAACACCCGTTGCCCGACCCGGAACTCCGTCACGCCCTCGCCGACCGCCGTGACGACACCGGCGCCGTCCATGCCGAGGGTGAGCGGGAACCTGTACTCCCCGATGGCCTTCAGGGACCCGGACGCGATGGCCAGGTCGAGCGGGTTGGTGGCCGCCGCCTCGACGGCCACCTGGATCACGCCCGCGCCGGGCTCGGGAACGGGCTGGTCGGTGAGCCGCGGGACGTCCCCGAAGCCGTTGATGGTGATCGCTCGCATGCTCCCAGCCTGCGGCCGCTCGGGCCGGAAGAGAACGACCGGCTCGGCAGCGACTATTACCTCCCAGGCAACAATGCCGATGCCGATGAGGCAATAAGCTGGTGTCCATGGTGGAGTCTCGTCCCCTGCGGTACTTCGTGGCGGTCGCCGAGGAACGTTCCTTCACCCGTGCCGCCACCCGCCTCGGCATCGCCGGCCCGGCGCTCTCCCGCGCCATCCAGGCGCTGGAGCACGAACTGGGCGTCTCCCTGTTCGCCCGCTCCACCCGCGTCGTCGACCTCACCGAGGCGGGCGATGTGCTGCTCACCCACGCCCGCCCTGCCCTCGAAGCCCTGGACGCCGCCGCCCTCCGCGCGAGCCGGGCCACCCGCGCGGGCCTGGTGCTGGCGGTGAAGGCCGACACCGACGGCGGCCTGCTCGAACCGATCCTGCGGGCCTGCCCCGAACCGGTCACCGTCCGCCTGTGCGGCTGGCGCGAACACACCCACCTGCTGCGCACCGGTGAGGTCGACGCGGCCCTGATGTTCGAGCCGTACGACCCCGAGGGCATCGACGTGGACGTGGTCGCCGAGGAACCACGCGTGGCGGCGTTGCCCGCGACCCACCCGCTCGCCGGCGCGCAAGCCGTGCGGCTGGCGGACCTCGACCTCACCGGCGACCTCGGCGAACGGGCCGAGCGCGACATCGGTGCCCAAGGTGTGCACGACCTCGCGCAGCTGCTGGCGTTGATCGGTCTTGGCGTGACGATCACCGTGCTGCCGGCTTCGGTGGCGGCGAAGTACCCGCGCCCGGCCGTGCGGTACGTGCCGATCGAGGACTGCCCGCCGGCCGCGCTGGTGATCGGCTGGGCGGAACGGTCCCGCAGCCGGGCGGTGGCCGCGCTGGTCAGGGCGACGCTCGCGGTCGCTGAGGAGCACGGGATGCGCCCCGGCAGTGCGCAATGGCCCACGAAATCCGCGTGAAAGCGGCCCAAGGACCGGGCCGCGCGGACCCTAGGGTTCGAGGTGATGACCGCAGATCGATCGTGGCTGGACGAGGTGCGCCCGCACACGGCGACCGAGCCCGCCGGCAGGCCCGAGTTGCTCGAAGAGGTGGCGGGCGTCATCGGTGACGACCTCGTCCAGTGGGGTGTGGCGTTGCGCGCGGACGAGTTCGACGACGCCCGCGTCGCCGAGGCGGTGGTGCTCAGCGCGTTGCTGGCGGTGCGGACGGGCGAGGTGGTCAGCGAGCGGCTCACCGTCGAGGCCGATCTCGCCACGAGGACGGCGGTCGCCCGCGGGGTGGCCGTCGAGACGATCGTCCAGGCCGTGCAACGCACCTACGCCGTCGTCGCCCGCGAGCTCGCGTCGCGCGCGACCGCACCGCAGGCGCACCAGTTGATGTCCGACCTGTTCAGCGGCCTGGACCAGCTGTCGACCACGTTGATCGCGCAGTTCGCCGCGGAACGGGAGCGCTGGCTGCGCAGCGCGGCGTTCGCGCGGCGTGAGCTGGTCGAGTCGGTGCTGAACGGCGGCCACGGCGCGGACCGGCTGGGCTACGACCTGACCCGTCACCACCTCGCGCTCGTCGTCTGGGCCGACGGGCACTCGGCGCGGGACCTGGAGACGGCGGCCGTCAACGCGCTCGTCGCGGCCGGCTGCACGGCCCGGTTGCTGGTGGCCGCCAGGCCCTCGGAGCTGTGGGCGTGGGGGTCGCGCACCACGCCTGTGCGGGCGGAACTCCCCTGCACACCGGGCGTGCACGTCGCCACCGGACTGCCGGCCGAGGGCGTCGCCGGGTTCCGCTCCAGCCACCGGCAGGCCGTCAGGGCGCGGGAGCTGGCCCGGCTCACCCAGCGGCCTGGTCCGCACGCCTACGAGGACCTCGCGCTCAGCGCCCTCGCCGCCGAGAACCTGGACGCCGCCGCGGAGTTCGTCCGCCACGAGCTCGGACCGCTGGCGGCGAACGCGGACCTGCGGCACACCCTCAAGGTCTACCTGGACCACGACCGGGGGCTCTCGGCCGCGGCGGCCGACCTGCACGTCGCCAAGAACACCGTGCTGTACCGGGTGCGCAAGGCGGAGCAGCTCCTCGCCAGGCCGATCAGGACCGGCCGGCTGCGGCTGCACGTGGCGTTGCACCTGGCCGACGAACTGGGACCGGCGGTGCTGGGGTGACCACCGAGTTCGACCGGGCGCGGCCGCGGTTGTTCGGCATCGCCTACCGCGTGCTCGGCAGCGTGGCCGACGCCGAGGACGTCGTGCAGGACACCTGGCTGCGGTTCGACCGCACCGATCCGGCGTCGATCACCAACCCCGGCGCGTTCCTCGCGACGACCGCGACCAGGCTCGCGATCAACGCGGCCACGTCGGCGAGGGCGCGCCGCGAGGTCTACGTGGGGCCGTGGCTGCCGGAGCCGGTGAGCACCGAGGACGATCCCGCGCTCGGCGCCGAACGGGCAGAGGCGCTCGACCTCGCCGTGCTGGTGCTGATGGAACGGCTCACCCCGAAGGAACGGGCCGCGTACGTCCTGCGCGAGGCGTTCGCCTACCCGTTCCGGCAGATCGCCGAGGTCCTGGAGACCTCGGAACCGCACGCGCGGCAGCTCGCCAAACGCGCCCGCGACCGGGTGCACGACGAACGCCGCCGGCCGGTCGACGCGGCCGAGCACCGGCGGCTGCTGCGGGCGTTCCTGGACGCGGCCCGCTCCGGTGACGTCGCGGCGCTGGAGAACCTGTTGGCGGACAACGCGGTCTCGTGCTCCGACGGCGGTGGGCTCGTCCGGGCGGCGCGGGTTCCGGTGCGGGGACGCGGCCGGGTGGCCCGGTTCCTCGCCGGCGTGGTCCGGAAGTTCCACGGCGGCACGGAGGCCGTGCTGGTCGAGGTGAACGGCCGTCCGGCGGTGCTCGTCAGCCGGGACGGCCGTCCCGTCTCGCTCGCGGCGATCCACGCGACCGCGGCGGGCATCGAGCGGGTGATGATGGTCGTCAACCCGGACAAGCTCGCCGGCCTGTCACGCTGACCCGAGGCTCTCCCGCCACCGCCGCGACCTCCACCCCAGCGCACGGGCGAGCCCGTTGTCCGCGCCACGGGCCCACGGCGTGCGCGGAACGTCCGGTGTGGACGGTGCGGGCGCACCCGCCCGTGCGCAGAACACCGGCAGCCAGTCGCGGCCCGCCGCCGGTTCGTCGTCGCACACGTTCACCGGTCCGGACGGCCACGCCAGCGCCGCCACCGCCGCGTTCGCCGCGTCGTCGACGTGCACGAAGCTCGTCACGTCGGCGGTGGCCGGCAGGCGCCCGCCGAGCGCGGCGGCGACCATCGGCCCGCCGGGCGCGTACCAGGTGTCCGGGCCGTAGAGCAGGCCGTACCGCAGCACGACCCACTCCGGCAGGTCCCGCACCGCGGACTCCAGCGCCGCGATGCCCGCGACCGTGTCGTGCCGCTCCCCTTCCGCCGTCAGGTCCAGTGGCACGTGCTCGGCGGCCGGCCCGTCGCCTGGTTCGTAGGCCCACGCGATGCTCTGCGCGACGATCCGCCGCACGCCCGCGGCCCGTCCCGCGTCGACCAGGTTGCGCGTGCCGGCCGTGCGCACGCGGGAGTTCGCCGTCCGGTCACCGCCGCGCAGGTCCGTCAGCTGGTGCACGAGCACGTCCGGCTTGGCGGCGCACACGAGTTCGGCGAGGTGGTCCGCGTCGAACACGTCACCCAGCACCGCCTTCGCGCCCATCGCGCGCAACTTCGCCGCCTCGTCCTCGCCGCGGGTCAGGGCGACGACCTCGTGCCCCTGCTCCACCAACGACCTGGTCACGCGCCTGCCGATCACGCCGGACGCGCCTGCCGCGAACACTCGCATCTGTTCCACGTGGCTGTAGACCGCGCAGGCGTTGGGTTTCGTGACAGTCGCGTTGTCACGAATCGGGTCGCCCGCTCGGTCCTCACGTCATGAACGGCGTCGATCTGCATCTGGAAGTCCGGGGACCGCGCGTGCTGGCGGGCCTGACCGAGGCCCTGCGCGAGGCGGTGCGCACCGGACGTCTGGCGCCCGGCAGCAAACTGCCGTCGAGCCGCACCCTCGCCGCCGACCTGGGCCTGGCCCGCAACACCGTCGTCGCCGCCTACGGCTCGCTGGTCGACGAGGGCTGGCTGACCGCACGTCCCGGCGCGGGCACCCTGGTGGCGAGCCGCACCCCACCGCGCACCACCCCGCGTGCTCTGCCACCGGCGGAGGTCCAGCCGCTGCACGACCTGCGACCGGGCCGTCCGGACACGTCGTCGTTCCCGAGGGCCGACTGGTCCCGGGCCACCCGACGCGCCCTGGACCGGGCCCCGCACGAGGTGTTCACGTACTCCTCGCCGTTCGGCCGGATCGAGCTCCGCCGAGCCCTAGCCGACTACCTGGCCCGCGCCCGCGGCGTCTACGCCGACCCGAGCCGCATCCTGGTCTGCTCGGGCGCGTCGCACGGAATGGCGTTGCTGGCCCAGACTCTGCGCGCCCGCCACGTCCAGCGGATCGCCGTGGAGAGCTACGGCATGCCGATGCTGCGCGACCGCTTCACCACGGCCGGCCTGCGCACGGTGCCCGTGCCGGTGGACACCGAAGGCGCCGAGATCGGCCGCCTGCCCGGCGTGGGCGCGGTGCTGCTGACACCGGCCCACCAGTTCCCGACCGGAGCGCCGCTGCACCCGGCCAGACGAGCGGCGGCCGTCGAGTGGGCAAGGCGGACCGGCGGGCTGATCGTCGAGGACGACTACGACGGCGAGTTCCGCTACGACCGCAAACCGGTGGGAGCGCTGCAGGGCCTCAGCCCCGACCACGTCATCTACCTCGGCACGGCCAGCAAGACCATCGCACCGGGCCTGCGCCTGGGCTGGATGGTGCTGCCGGACGCCATCGCCGACGACGTCGCGCGAGCGTTGGGCGGCGTGTCCCAGACAAGCGCACTCGACCAGCTGGTGCTCGCCGAACTCCTCGACTCCGGCGCCTACGACCGGCACGTGCGCGCCATGCGGGTCCAGTACCGCAGGCGCCGCGACGACCTGACGTCCGCACTGGCCGGCCGGGTGCGCGGAATCGCCGCCGGCCTGCACGCGCTGGTCGAGCTCCCCCGCGGCACCGAGGCCGTGGCGGTGAGGGAGGCGGCGGCGCAGCGGCTCGCCGTGCTGGGGCTCGACTGGTTCCGGCATCCTTCGGCAGCGGCGGAGCGGGACGCCGTCGTCGTGGGGTTCGCGACGCCGTCCCGCAGCGGGTGGCCGGCCGCCCTGGCCGCCCTGACCCGAGTGCTGGCCTGAGTCAGGTGGTCGGGAGCGGGAGCCTGAACGTGGTGGGCAACGGCGGAACCGGGCCTGGCGAGCCGTCCGAAATGCCGATGAAGAACGCCACCACGAACGAGCCCAGCACCCACACCACGATGACGGCGGTCACCGCGATCCAGACGAACATCGAGCCGGTGAGCATCTGGGCGCCGGGCACGCGTTCGCCGAGCAGCCCGAACACCCTCTGCTCGGCCGGCGCCGCCTGCCCGAGCAGCTTCTCGGACGCACTCGGCGCCGAGTTCCCCTGGAAAACAGACAGCAACGCCATGCCCACACCCCGGAACAGCAACATGATCACGTATCCCGGCACACCGACCAGGAAAACGCCCGCGACACCAGCCCCCAACAACGCCCCCGCCTGTTCCGCCCATGCCGCGATCTCTTTCGCCATCGGCACGATCTTCTCGTTGGAGAACCAGCCGAGGATGCCGGCCAGCAGCGTGATCCCCGGAGCCCATCGCTGGAATGCCGGACTGGGATCCCGGTCAGCAGCCGCCGACGCCACGGCCTGAGCCTGGCCAGACAGCGACTCGGAACCGGCGATCATTCCCTCGGCACCGGCCAGTCCCGCTGCCCGTGCTTTCACTGTCCTCGCGACGACCATGCGGTCGAAGAACGACAGGCTCTGGGCCTGGGTGAGGATTGCGCGCCACTGCGCCAAGACTTCTTGGTGTGCGGGCTGGAGGTCGGCTGCTGTGGGCGACATGAGGCCACTCCCCTGGATCAGCCCCGACCCAAGAAGAACGGTAGGCGCGATCCAGGCGAAGTGGTGCATTCGTAACCGAATCGACAAATGGCGCAGAAATTCGCCGTTTGCATTTTGCAAAAGGGTCAGCGCCGTGTGCGGTCCGGGATCACCAGGATCACCGACAGCACCACCAGCAGGCTCAGCAGCACGACGTTGAGCACCTGGTCGCGCGGCTCGTACATGTGCAGCATCGTCAGGTGGTAGATGAAGTGCAGCGTGTTGAACACCAGCAGCGGTGCGCCCGCGAGCGGCACGACCGCGTGCTTCTTGGCGTACAGCAACGCCATGAGGCTCAGCGCGGTGAACGCGAGGTACGCCGCGCCGACGTCCTTGGCGAAGTGCTCGTTGTACGGGCCGAGCTGGGGCAGCCAGCGCAGGCCGAGGCCGGGGAACGTGTCGAACCACGTTCTCGGGGCGAAGTACGCGAAGAACCCCACGTACGCCGACGTGAGCGCGATGAAGGCGAGGCTGATCCGGTCGAGCAGGAGTTTCACGGGCGGTCCTTCGTTGCTGTTACTGGGCTTCAGGGTGCCGGTACTCCGGCCATCCCGCCTGCGGGCCCGCCTGGCGCAGCAGTGCCTGCGGGTCGTCGACGGGCGGGTAGATCCACTGCTGGTTGATGGTCTGCTTGAGGTCTTTGGCGACGTGCTCGGTCATCTGCACCTCGCGGTCCCAGCCCGACGTCACGACCGCGCCGGCCGGGCCTAGCGCCAGGCACGTCACGTAGGAGGCCGGTTCGAAGCGGACCAGGTCCTCGTCGAGCAGGTCCGCGGCGACGTTGTGTCCCGCGAACTTGCCTTGCGGCAACGCGTGTTGGCAGCTCTGCATGACCACGCGGCCCTCGGCCGGGGAGAGTGCCGCCGCCGTGTCGCCCGCCGCGTAGACGTCCGGTACGCCGCGCACGCGCAGGTACTCGTCCACGTCGAGGCGGCCGAGGTGGTCTTTTGGTGCGGGGACGAACGCCGTGAGCGGGCTCGCGGTCATGCCCGCCGTCCACACGACGGTGTGCGCGGCGATCTCGGTGCCGTCCGACAGCAGCACGCTGTCGCGCGTCACCTCGGCGACGCTGACGCCCAGGCGGACCTCGACGGAGAGCTTCGCGAGCGCCTTCTCGATCGCCGGGCGCGGGCCGGGGCCCAGTTCCGGGCCGACCTCGTCCTGCCGTTCCACCAGAACGACCCTGACCTGCTCGGCCGGGGCGAGGTCGCGCAGGCGGCCGACGAGTTCCGTCGCGATCTCCAGGCCGGTGAAGCCCGCGCCGACGACCACGGCGGTGAAGCGGCCGTCTCCGTGGCGCTCGGGCAGCCGGTGCAGATGGGCTTCGAGGGTGGCCGCGCCGGTCATCGTGTCGATGTCGAAGAGGTGTTCCGCGCCGGGCAGCGCGGGGCGCACGACCTGGCTGCCCGAGGCCAGCACCAGCCTGTCGTACGAGATCTCGCCGGTGGTGCCGTCGCGCCGGACCGCCGTGACGGTGCGGGCACCGGTGTCGATGCCGGTGACGGTGCCGGAGAGCCGCCGCACCCCGATCGGGCCGAGGACGCGGTCGAGCGGCACGCGCATGCGGTCCGGGCTCGCCTCGTAGAGCCGGGGCCTGATCACCATGTCGTCGCCCGCGCTGATCAGGGTCACGCGCAGGTCCTCTTCGGACAGTCCGCGCTCCCCGCGGAGCTTGGCGGCACTGGCCGCGCTCCAGACGCCGGCGAAACCGCCGCCCACGATCAGGATACTGGACATCCAGGTTCTCCTCCGTCGTCACGAACCGGTGCTGTCAGGGCGAAGGTAGGGAACCTGGACATTGAGTGTCAAGGTTCAGGAGTCCGGCCGCCGAGGGAACCGATGCACACCCGGCAGTGAACCCGGCCGGCGACCATCACCGCTTGCGCCGGGAGCACAAAACCTCGCGGCCGAGCTGATCCCGCGGAGCAGCCCGCTAGTCGGGGTCGATCACGGCGCCATCGAGGAAGGCACCCGTCAGCATCGCACCGGACAGGTTCGCGCCGCTGAGGTCGGCCATGAAGAAGTTGGCTCGCAGCGCGTGAGCGTTGCGCAGGTCGGCGTCGCGAAGGTCGGCCCGGAAGAACTTCGCGTGGGCGAGGGTCGCGGACGTCAGCCGTGCGCCGCGCAGGTCGGCGCCGCTGAAGTCCGCGTCGGTGAGGTCGCACTGCGCGAAGTCGGCGCCGCGCAGGTCGGCGTTCGTCAGGTCGACGTGCACGCGCTGCCAGCGGTGCTCGTTGGTGCCGCTCGCGTCGATCAACGTCGACAGGTGGCGGTTCAGGATGCGCTGCGCCGTCAGCCGCACCTGGACCTCCTGCTGGCGGCGTTCGAACACCTCGGCGTCCTGGCCGGGGTCGGGCGGGGTGTGCGGCATGCGCAGGTAGGCGCAGATGACGTTCACGATCGTGGCCCGCTGGTCCGGCGCGCCGATGCCGACGCGTTCGAGCGCGTACAGCCCGGCCAGCCGCACCGGCGCCTTGTCGCTGCCGAGCTGGTCCGCGGACTTCGTGTACAGCTCGGTGACGCGGCGTTCGGCGGCGTCCAGCTGGTTGGCCGCGTCGGCGGCGAGCTGGCGGCCGAGTTCCAGCTCCGTCGAGCGCTGCTTGCGGGCGGCGAGCCACAGGGCGACCAGTCCGCCTGCCGCCACGACGATGGTGCCGGCGACCTTGATGGCCTCCAGGCGGGCCTTGGTGACCGGCCGGTCGTCGCCGAACTGCCACAGCAGCAGGACGGTGAACGTCGCCCCGACCGCGAGCAGGCCGACGCCGATGAGCGCGATGGCCCGGTTGCTGAGGGCGACTCCCCTGGCACTCGTCATACGAGCACAGTAGTGACAGACCGCAGCCGGGCTGTCACGGTGGAGTGATGGGGATCTTCGGGGGACGGACGGTCGCGAGGCTCCGCGCGAAAGCGACCACCGAGCACCAGCGGTTCGAGGCGGCGGTCCGGGCGAACGACCTGGCAGAAGCGTTGCGGCACAGCGAACTGCTGGAGAAGACGATCACCGAGCTCACCGAACGCGAGCCCGGCGAGGCGTTCCACCGATTCCAGCTCGCGGGGGTTCAGTACAACCGGGCGACGGTCCTCGACGCGCTCGGCCGCGGTGACGAGGCCGTGGCCGCCGCCCAGAGCGCCGTGCGGACGTACGCGGCGTTCGACCCGACGACCGGTGACCCCGCCGCGGTCGCCCGCCAGCTGCGCGAGATGCGAGCGGACGGGATCGCCGCCGAGATCCTGATCCGCAACGCCGCCGACGCGGCCGCCAGGCTCGCTCGGCTGCTCGCGAAGTACGAGGGCAAGGCACGCGACGACGCACCCCTGGACACGTACGAGCAGCTGCGCGAGCACGGCGACGACACGACGCAGGCCGACGTGGACAGGATCGCCGCCCAGCAGGCGGCGGCCGAGGCACACCTGAGGAAACCACCCCTCGGTACGCAGGCACGTCCCCGTCCGGCAGGCAGGCCCAGGACCAGCCCGCAGCTCAAGGCGAACCAACGCGCACTCGACCAGCTCGAACGCCAGGCGAGCCACGACCCCGTCGCCAGAGTCGCGAACCAGCCCGCGATCGCACGCCTGCACTACGACGCGGCCGCGCTGCACAACAACATCGGCAACGGGCCGCAGGCCGTGGAGTCCGCGCGCGCCGCCGAGTTCCTCTACACCGACCTCGACCCGACGCACGGCGATCCGTCCCGGGTCGAGGCGACGGTCCAGCGGTTCCGGCGGGAGCACCCCGAGTCCGTGCGGGAGTTCGAGGAGCTGATCGGCAACGCCGCCAACGCGCGGTCGCAGCTCGCCTGGATGCTCGCCTGCCACCACGGCAGGAGCGAGGCCGCGACCGTCGAACGACTCGCCACCAACGCCATCAGGACCTACGAGCGGCTGATCCTCGTGAGCCGCCAGTACGGACCCGACGACCTGCGGCTCGTGAGCGACCAGGTCACCCAGGCGTACGCGTTGCTGCGCCGCTGACCGCGCCCGCACGGCGTGCTGACAACTTCCTCACAACCGGTTGGCAGCATGCGGAGCATGACCGCCCGCACCGCCCTTGCCGCGCTTCTCGTCCTCACGTTGACCTCGTGCGGTGCCGGTACCGCGGCGACGACCAGCACGCCCCAGAGCACACCGACGACCACCACGACGACGAAGCTCCCGTACCCGCCCGCCGTCGACTACGCCCCGTCCGTGCCCGAGCGGACCCGCAAGACCGCGGCCGGGCACCAGGTCAACGTCTGCGTCCCGGAAAGCCTGGACCCCAACGTCTTCACACTGACCACTTCGGACGGTGTGCGACTGTCCGGTGTGGAGCTCGGCAGCGGTGACCGCGGTGTCCTGCTGTCGCACGAGCAGGGCTACTACATGTGCTCGTGGCTCGCGTTCGGCCAGGAACTCGCGGCGGCCGGGTACCACGTCGTGCTGCTGGAGTACCGCAACCACGGCGCGTCGGAGAAGTCAGAGGACAACGACAACATCGACCGGGACACGCGCGCGGCACTGGCAGCGCTGCACTCGTTCGGCGCGGACCGGGTGCTGCTCGGCGGCGCGTCCTGCGGCGGAACGGCCAGCGCGGTCACGGCGGCGGACGAGCCGAAGCTCACCGGGTTGCTGATCCTGTCGTCGCCGGCCCAGTGCGCGGGACTGGACGGCGAGGCAGCGGTCAGGAAGATCACCGCACCGTCGTTCTTCGCGGTGTCCCCCGACGACTACAGCGGCAACATGATCACCCACACCCGTCGCCTGTACGAGGCGGCAGGGTCGGCCGACAAGCACCTGGAGATCATCCCGGGCGGCCGCCACGGCACGGACATGCTGCGCGAGGACGATCCCGAGAAGCTGCAGAGGCTGACCCGCGACTTCGTGGACTCCGCCTTCCGGCGCTGACCGGTGATCACCGGGTAGCGTGCGGGACGTGGAACCTGTCGCGCTGCCGCTGGGCAGGCCCCGGGAAGAACGGGCCGACGCCGCACGCAACCGCGCGCACCTCATCGAGGTCGCGCGGGAGATGGTGGCCGAGCTCGGCGCCGACAAGGTCACGATGGACGGTCTCGCCGAACGCGCAGGGCTCGGCAAGGGCACGGTGTTCCGCCGGTTCCGCACGCGGGCGGGCATCTTCCACGCGGTGCTGGACGAGGAGGAGACCCGGTTCCAGCGCGAGGTCATGAGCGGGCCACCCCCGCTCGGGCCGGGAGCGCCGGCGTCGGACCGGCTCGTCGCGTTCGGGCGGGCGCGGCTCGAGTTCCTGGTGCGGCACATGGTCTTGGCCCGCGCGTCGATCGACCCCGGCCAGCCCGTGCCCGCCGCCGAGAGCCCGTCGCTCTTCCACGTGCAGATGCTGCTGGCCGAGGCCCGCCCGGACGACGCGCTGAGCGGCACCCTGGCGTTGCAGCTGGTAGCGGCGCTGGAGGGGCCGATCCTGCTCTACCTGCAGTCGCACGACGACGCGCCCGACCTGGCCGCCGTGGTGGAGAACCTGGTCACCAGCTGGCGGGTCCTGGTCGAGCGCGTCTGCGCCTAGCTCTTCGTGCGGACGGTGAAGCGGTCGATCGTGAGCGCGCCCGCGTCCAGGCGCAGGCCGAGGCCCGGTGCCCAGCCCGCGACCACGTCCTGGCCGACCGCCGTACCGATGGGCGCCGACCTGAGCAACGTCCAGCGGTTCGCGTGCTGCTGCCAGCTGGTGAGCTGACCGTTCTCGATCACGACGGCGAGCTTGTCACCGGACGCCCAGGTCAGGGTGGCGCAGCAACCGCCGGTGGCCTCGTCGCCCCGCCTGGTGCCGCCGACCGTGACGTCCACACCGGACGCTTTGCCCGCGTTGTTGAACCAGGCCAGCGCGAAGTCGCGGTTGCCGTTGGTCTGGCCGAGGAACAGGCTGTCCTCCGGCGCCGAGCCCGCGAACGACCTGGGCTCCACGACGACCGCCGTGCCCTTGGCGCTGCCGGCCACGGGCGCCGCGAGCACCGCGCCCGCCCTGGCTCCCGCGCTCGCCGTCAGCACGCCGTTCGCGACTCTCAGACCCGGTGCCGGCTCACCGAACGGGCCGTCCACGCGGTACGAGCCCAGCCGGTCCGCGTCGAAGGTGTCGTCCCAGGCCACGGAGGCGTAGTCGGCGGGATCGAAGACGGCCTGGGCGGACGTCACCGCCGACGTGGCGCCGGTGCTGCCGGAAGCCGTTGCCAGCAACCGGATCGGCGCGCGGTCACCGAGTTTCGTGGCCGGTGCGGTGATCCGCCACCTCGTGACGAGGCCGCGGCCGGGGTTCAGCACCGCGGCGGTGGCCGGGGTGAGCGCGGTGGCGGTCCACGCCGGCGGGACCGCGAGCGTCGCCCGGACACCGCGCAACGGTTGCTGCGCCTGCAAAGTCGTCGTGGTCTCGACCGCGCCGGACCGGAGCGCGAGATCGTCGGGAACCGACGCACTGAGGCCGGCGACCGGCGCGCGCCAGGACGAGATCGACGTGATCCCGACCGCTCCCCCGTCCGCACGGCGCGGCAGGACGCGCACCCGGCTGGTGGTCAGCGCGGGTTCCACCAGGACCCGGTTCACCTGACGTGCCACCGGTTGCGCCGGGGTTCTGCGTTGGCCGGGCACGTCACGCCACCCTGATCCGTCCCAGTGCTGCAGGTCGAACGTCGTCGGCACGCGCACTCCCCCGCCGTCGTCGTAGAAGACCACGCGCAGGTCGGAGATCTGGGTGGGGGCGCCGAGGTCGACCTCCAGCCAGTCGGCGGCGTTCGGGCTGCCGTACGACGTCCAGCGGGTGCCGGGCACGTCGAGGTGGAAGTCCTGGCCGTCGATCGCCTTGGTGGGCGGGTCGGCGCTGTAGCTGTAGGACGCGCGGGCCGTCGGGAACCCGGTGCGGCTGACGTTCGCGAAGTCGTCGACCAGCTCCGGGGTGTCCGCGGCGGTGCGGGCCGGGATGGTGAGCCGGACGGTCGCCAGGTTCTGCTGGGAGTGCGTCAGCCTGCCGTCGAGCCAGACCTTGAGGCCCGCGCCCTGGCCGTACTTCGAGCCGTCCCTGTCCCACAGGACCGTGAGGTTGCGGCCGTGGTACGGCAGGTTCTCGACGGCGAAGTGGCTCCACGAGTCCGGGACCAGCGGCGAGATCTGCAGCGAGTTGTCGAGCTGCGGACGGACGCCGAGCAGGCCGGACAGGACGTTGTCGTTGAACGTCGAGTGGTTGTAGTCCTCGCTGTGGCCCTTGCCGTCGTAGATCCACCGGTTCTCGTCCGGGTGGTGCGCCTCGGCGACGTACGGCGCGCCGTCCTTGCGCTGGGTCAGCGCGTACCCGCGCAGCACCGAGACGAAGTCGTCGCGGTCGACGTAGGGCTGGCTCGGGTAGTCGATCAGCAGGTTCGCGAGCGCGGTCAGCGTCTGGCTGGTCGCGAACGGCCAGCTGGGCCCGTTCCAGCGGCAGCAGCCGTTGAGCGCGTCCTTCATGAACCACGGGCTGCGCCGCTCGGCGGTCGTCGGCCCGTACGGCGCCGCGAACCCCTGCGGGTCGGTGAGCTGCGCCCACGCCGCGCTGTTCGCCGCCGGTGGCATGTGGAAGTACCACGGCACGAAGCCGATCTCCTCGCGGTCGGCGAGCTTCGTGCGGCCGGGGTTGTCATCGCGCATGACGTGCTTGTAGAACTTGCCGGCGTCGTCCCAGAGCCAGCGTTCCTGGTTGGTCCTGAGCGCTTCGGCGGCCTGGTCGTACTGGCGTGCACTCGTGGTATCACCGCGTGCCCGGAACAGCTGAGCGATCGCCTTGGCGTCGCCGTACTGGTAGGCGTTGAGGGTGGGCCGGAACCCGTCGCCGCCGTGGTACGGGTCGGGGCTCTGGTAGGAGCTGACCGTGTACTCCATGGCGTCCCACACGGGCGTCTGCCAGTAGAGACCCAGGTTCTGGTCGAACTGCGGCTGCCAGCGCTGCCACTGCCGGGTCAGCTCCGGCAGCCGGTCCGTGGCGAACCGCGCCCTGCCGTCGACGGCGGCCCGCGCGGCCACGGCGTCGGCGGCCCAGAACGAGTACTGGTGGGCCCAGTCGGTGGTGTTCTTGTTGAGGAAGTCGGTGGCGGGCTTCGGCCCGGCCCCTGCTCCGCGCAGCCAGTAGTCGACGTAGTCGTCGAGGTAGCGGTGGTCGCGCAGCCAGCGACCCTCGTAGACGTGGTGGCCCGCCGCCGCGACGATGCCGCCGTTCGGTGCCGAGTAGCCGACCGGGCCGAGGAACTCCGAGACGATCCAGCCGTCTTTCGGGCCGGTGTACTTCAGCGCCTCTTTGTACGTGCGCCAGCGGTAGTAGTAGGTGTCGCGGATTTCGCGATCGGGCAGGTCCACGAACGGGATGTTGGCCTCGTACCAGGCCGGTTCGGGGACGTTGCCGAGCAGGTCGGAGTGGTTGAGGAAGCTGGTGCCCGCGCCGACCGGCGGGTACAGGTCGGGAGCCGCCGCCGCGCGACTCCGCCCCGCCTCCGCGTGGCCGAGCCCCGTTGCCGCGCGGTCTTGCTCTCCCACCGCGGGCCCTACCGTCGAAATGGATAACGCCGCCACCACGAGCATCGTCATTGACACGCGCATGGCCCTCATTGAAGTGGGAGCGCTCTCAACGCGCAAGAGTCAACGCAGTCCGACATACCTCCACAGGATCACGAACATCACTCACCGTCGCCGCCGCCCGTGCCGCTGCAGCCGCGAACTCGGGGTCGTCCAGCACGCGCGTCACGGCGTCCCGCAGTCCGTCCACCGTGGACGGCCGGACGATCAGCCCGCTCCCCTGCCTGGCCACCCGGCAGGCCATCTCCCACTGGTCACCGCCGCCGGGCACGACCACGACGGGCACGGCGGCCCGCAACGCCTTGACCAGCATTCCGTGCCCGCCGCCGCACACCAGGACCGCCGACTGACGCAACAGCTCGTCCTGCTTGCCCGGCCCCGACCGCGCCCAGTCCGGCAGGTCGTCGAGCTGGGCGAACGTCGAGATCACCGTTCGTACTTGGAGTCCCTCCAAGGCCTCCAGCGCCATCTCGGCCATGCCCTGCGCGCCGGTCCAGGCGGTCGACGGCGCCACCATAACCAGTGGCTCGTCACCCGGCGGCGGGGTCAGCACGTCCCGGCTCGCCTCCCACAGCAGCGGGCCGACGACGTGCGCGTCGCGCGGCCAGTCCGGGCGTGGCACCTCCAGGGCCGGGAGCGTCGCGATCAGCCGGGCGATCCGGCCGGTCTCCTTCGCGCCGAGGCCGATGCGCTGCCGGACGACGGCCCGCTGGCGTTCGCCCTGGCGCAGCGACCTGGCCGTCAGCGCGCGCAGCACCGCGTCCCGCAGCCGGCCGCGCACACCTGTTCCCGCCTCCAGCCCGCTGCCCATCGGCGGCAGCCACTTCGACGGTTCGTACAGCGGGTGCGGGGAGAGCTGCGCCCACGGCACCCCGACGAGTTCCGCGGCCATGCTCGCGCCCAGCGCCAGGACGTCGCACACGACCAGGTCCGGCCCGAGCACGGCGAGCTGCGGTGCGAGCGCCGTGGCGAGGTCGGCGGCCTGGTCGCACAGGGCGAGCCCGAGGTCCGGCACGTCCTTCAGGTCGGCGAGCGAGAGGCCGGGGACGTTCGACGCCGTGATGCCCTCCGCGCGGGCCGCGTCGACCCAGCGGTCACCGGTGAGCAGGAACGGGGTGTCGCCGGCGGCGGCGAACTTCAGGCACAACGCGATCGCCGGCACCACATGACCGGGATCGCCTCCGGAGACCACGACAACGCGCACCGCACAGATCTAGCGGAGTTGCTCGCGCCAGTCGAGGCGGGATGCTTCGCTGGGCGGCATGGACCGGCCGCGCTGGCAGAACTACTGGGACCGCAAGTCCGCCACCTACGACCAGGAGATCGGCGTCCTGGACCGCAAGGTCTTCGGCGACTCACGGGCGTGGGCGTGCTCGCAGGCGCACGGCGAGGTGCTGGAGGTCGCCGTCGGCACCGGCCTCAACCTGCCGCACTACCCCGCCGACGCCGTGGTCACGGGCCTCGACCTGAGCGACGGGATGCTGGAGCTGGCGCGGGGGCGGGCCGCCGACCTGGGACGGGCCGTGACGTTGCGGCAGGGCACCGCGCACGCCCTGCCGTTCGCCGACGCCTCGTTCGACGCGGTGGTGTGCACGCTCGGACTGTGCGCGATCCCCGACCACACCGCCGCGCTGGCCGAGATGGTCAGGGTGCTGCGGCCGGGCGGTCGGCTGATCCTGCTCGACCACGTCGCCAGCACGTCCCGGCTCGCGCGTGGCGTGCAGTGGCTGCTGGAGCGGATCACCGTGCCGATGGCGGGCGAACACTTCCTCCGACGCCCGTTTCCGCTGGTGGAAGGCCACGGCCTGGCCGTGGAACGGCACGACCGCTTCAAGCTCGGCGTGGTCGAGCGACTGGTCGCGGTGAAGCCGAAGTAGTTTCTGTTATCGCCGCGCGCCCTGGACATCTCCTGGTCGGACCAGAGGACCGGCAAGTGAGGTGGGCATGGCAGCACCGGAGGAACCCGTCGTCGCGACGGTGATCGCCGCGCTCGACGGCGACCAGCGCGCGTTGGACGAGCTGGTGAGCGGGTACCTGCCCCTCGTCTACAACATCGTGGGCCACGCCCTCGGGGGCCACGCCGACACCGACGACGTGGTCCAGGAGACCATGCTGCGCGCGGTGCACGGCCTCCCGTCGTTGCGCGACCCGGCAGGCTTCCGCTCGTGGCTCGTCGTGATCGCGATGAACCAGATCCGCCTGCGCCACCGCGAACGCCAGCGCGCCCCGATCGCCGGCGAGGTGCCGCACGACGTCGCCGACCCCGGCGCCGACTTCGTCGACCTCACGATCATGCGCCTGCAGCTGTCCGGCCAGCGCCGCGAGGTCGTGGCGGCCACCCGCTGGCTCAGCGAGGACGAACGCGAACTGCTGTCCCTGTGGTGGCTGGAAGCCGCTGGCCGGCTTACTCGCACCGAGGTCGCCACGGCGCTGGACCTCACTCCGCAGCACACGGCCGTGCGCGTCCAACGCGTGAAGGCACAGCTCGACGCCGCACGGATCGTCGTGCGCGCGTTGGAACGCACACCGCGTTGTCCGGACCTCGCCGACATGGTGGCGGAGTGGGACGGCGAGCCGAGCGCGTTGTGGCGCAAGCGGATCGCGCGGCACAGCCGGGAGTGCGTCCGGTGTGAGCGCTGCGGGCACGACCTCGCCTCCGTGGAGGGGCTGCTGGCACGGCTGCCGCTCGTGCCGCTGCCGTTCACGCTCGACCCGTCGCTGTTCGCGGGGGCCGCGGGCCAGGTGTGGGGAACGGCCGACCCGACCGCGGTGGCCGGGATGAGCCACGCCGGTGGCGCGGCCGACCCGTCCGCGGTGACCGGCGTGAGTCACCTCGGCGGGGCCGACCCCTCCACCCTCGGCAGCACGACCCACTTCGGCGGGGCCGACCCCTCCACCCTCACCGGTGTGAGCCACGTCGGCGCCACCTCGCCGGCCTCCACCTCCGCCACCGGCGGCAAGTTCTCCCTCCTCCTCAAGGGCGCCCTGGTCAAGCCCGTCGCCGCCGCAGCGGCCGCCGTCCTGGCCCTGGGCGTCGCGGTGGCCGTGATCCCCTCCGGCGAGGAACCGGTCGCCCGCGCCATCCCCGTCGCCACCACCACCCCGACCACCACGACGACCACCAGCGCCCCGTCGTCGTCCGCGCCGTCGTCGGTTCCGTCGTCCACTCCGCCCACCACCACGGTCCAGCCCGCGCCGCCCGCCGTCCCCGTGACGAAGTCGGTGAAGAAGGGCGTGAGCACCTGGAAGTTCGACGGTGTCGGCAAGGCGCTCACGGACGTCCGCGCCGGCTGGTACTACAACTGGGCCGCGACGCCCGACGGCATCGCGACGCCACCGAACGTCGAGTTCGTGCCGATGATCTGGGGCACCAAGTTCACCGACGACGCGACGCTCGCCAAGGCGAAGGCGAACGGCAAGGTGCTGCTCGGGTTCAACGAGCCGGACTTCCCCGAGCAGGCCAACATGACGCCCGAACAGGCACTCGACCTGTGGCCGAAGCTCCAGGCGACCGGGCTGCGGCTGGGCAGTCCCGCCGTGGCGCACAGCGGTGACAAGGCCGGCGGGTGGCTCGACCGGTTCATGACCGGGGCGGCGCAGCGGGGGTTGCGCGTCGACTTCATCGCGGTGCACTGGTACGGCTCGGACTTCAGCGACGCCGCCGTCGGGCACCTGAAGAACTACCTGTCGGCCGTGCACGCCCGGTACGGCAAGCCGATCTGGCTCACCGAGTACGCGCTCATCGACTTCTCCGGTGGTGCGGCGCGCTTCCCCACGCAGGAGCAGCTCGCGGCGTTCGCGAAGAACTCCAGCGCGATGATGGAGGGCCTGCCCTACGTCGAGCGGTACGCGTGGTTCGCGTTGCCCGACGAGAACAAGCCCGGCACCGGCCTCTACAAGGCGGGCGGTACGCCCAACCAGGCGGGTGAGGCATACCGCGCCGCGGGCTGACCGGCCGTGCCCGAGAATCACGGGCGTGAACAACCTGCTGGTCTCCGGGAGTGCCGGGAACGCCATCACCGAACTGGTGGTCCCGGCACTGCTGCTGCGCACGCCCAACGCGCCGTGGGCGCAGCTCGTGCACATCTACGTGCCGTCTGGCCGCACGGTCGCGTTCAGCGGCCGTGACCTCCGCTCGCCCGGCATCGCCGACGCCACCGCGATCGCCCGCGCGGCGGGCTTCGAGCCGGTGGTCAGGTCGCCGGGCGGGCGGATGGTCGCCTACGACGGCGGCGCGGTCGTGATCGACCACCTCGACAGCACCACGGACATCCGGCACGCGGGCGCCTCGACGTTCGCCGCGAACGCCGACGCCCACGTCCGGGTGCTGCGCGGCCTGGGCCCCATCGACGCCCGCGTCGGCGAGGTGGCGGGCGAGTACTGCCCCGGCGAGTTCAGCGTCAACGTCGCCGGCGACACGAAGGTCGTCGGCTCGGCGCAACGCGTCACCTCGACCGGCTCGCTGTTCAGCACCGTCGTGCAGGTGTCGGTCTCGGACGAGGTGCGCGCCGTGATCACGGACGTCTCCGAGGCACTCGGCTACGAGCTGCGCGAGAGCTCGATCGCCGGCCTGGCCGACTACGAGCCCTCGCTCACCTCCTCCGCCGTCGCGGAGGCGTTCGTGGCCGACTACCGCTCACGGCTCGGCCTGACGCCCGCACCGCTGCCGGGCTGGGCCCTCGCCCACGCGTCGGCCGCGCGCGGCGAGGCACCCTTCCACGTGGACGACTGGACCCGCGCTCACCCCGTGACGGGCTGACGCCTGTCCTTGAGGAACAGCACGCCCGCGCAGACCACGATCCAGGCGGCGAGCACGAGCAGCCCGACCACGAGCCCGTCGTTCTGGAAGTACGAGACGCCCTTGATCGCCCGCACCCCGACGCCGACCGGCAACACCCCCGAAACCCACTGCAGCCACTCCGGCAGGTACGCGACGGGCAACGTGCCGCCACCGGTGGCGTTGCCGAGGATCAGCAGCAACACCGACGAGATCGTCGTGCCGACCGGCCCGGCCAGCCGGATGATCGTCACCGTCGCGGCCGCCACCGCCGTCGCCACCAGGCCGATGACGAGGGCGAGCACGGCCACGTTGCCGGGCAGCGCGTTCAGGCCGCTGCTGATCAACGCGACCAGCACGCCGTTGAGCGCCCCGAAGATCCCGATGCTCAGCAACCGCCCGCGCAACGCCAGCCGCGGCGCCATCCCGTACGAGATCTGTCCGAACAGGAACCCGGCCAGCACCACGCCGAACCCGGCGTAGAACGTCGACAACCCGGCGGTGTCCCCCGCGGACGACGGCAGCACGTCCACCGGTTGCGCCTGGAGCGCCTGGCTGACGGTCGCGGTCACCGAAGGCCCGTTCGCACCGGCGACGAGCACCTTTCCTTCGCTCTGCAGCAGGGCACCGTAGATCTCACGGCGCTTGATCGCCTCGGTCGCGCGCTGAGCGTCCGCGAAGGTCGTCAGCGCGAACGCGCCGGGCCGTTGCGCGTCGAGCCTCGCCTGGACGGCCTCCGCCGTCCCGACGACCCCAAGTGGCAGCCGATGCGGCGTCGGCGCGTGGAAGAGCGCCAGGAACACCGTCACGAAGATCGCCCCGGTCAGCGTCCCGATCACGACGGGCAACATCACCCCGCGCATCCCGGCCTGCGCACGCCCGCGCGGTGCGGCGTCCTCGAACTTGGTCGTGGTGGTCACAACTGTTTCCGTTCCTCGCCAGGAGACCCTGTGACAACCAGCGCCACATCGCATCCCCCGACGAAATCGAGTCGTCAGAAAGATGCCGTGGCCGCGGTGATTCGCGAGGACGTGTGGACTACGAGGACCCGACCACCCAAGCGGGCGCCTCACGTCTTTTCGGCGGCTCAAGCTACCACGGGCGGGCCGGAACGCGCGGTGAACCCAGATCCGATGAGCCGGACCGCAGCGAGCCGGGCACGGCGGAGCAAGGCAGGCACGGAGGAGCAAGGCAGGCACGGAGGAGCGGGCGGCCGAGCGGGCGCTGCGGGCTGGGCGGATATGGCGGAGCGGGGCGGGCATCAGCCGTCGCGGACTGAGCGTGGCGCACCAGCCGCACTGGACCGGACCCGGCAAACCCGATGCAGCACAACAGCAGCGGCCGAACGGGCGAACCGCCGGCGGTGCTGGGGCGGTCGATAGATTGATCTTGTGCTGTCCCGTGAGCGGGTGCGCCTCCTGGTGGACGCCCCGTGGTTCAACAAGGTGATCACCGCGGTGATCCTGGTCAACGCCGTCACGTTGGGCGCCGAGACGTCGCCCGCGTTGCTCGCGTCGTTCGGGGACGTGTTGCACGCCATCGACCGGCTCGCGCTCGTGGTGTTCGTGGTCGAGTTGGCGCTGCGGTTCGGCGCCTATGGCAGGAGCTTCTTCCGCGATCCGTGGAACTGGTTCGACACCGCGGTGGTCGCGGTTACGTTGTTGCCCACGGCTTCTGGTGCGTTCTCCGTGCTGCGGGCGTTGCGGGTCCTGCGGGTGTTGCGGTTGGTCTCTGTCGTGCCCAGCATGCGGCGGGTGGTGTCGGCGTTGCTGACGGCGTTGCCGGGGATGGCTTCCATCACCGCGTTGCTCGCGCTGGTGTTGTACGTGTCGGCGGTGATCGCGACGAAGTTGTTCAGCGGCGTTGCGCCCGACTACTTCGGGGACCTCGGCGACTCGCTGTTCACGCTCTTCCAGGTCATGACCGGGGAGGCGTGGTCCGAGGTCGCGCGGCAGGTCATGGCCGAGAAGCCGTTCGCGTGGATCTTCTTCGTCGGGTACCTCGTCGTCACGTCGTTCACCGTGCTGAACCTGTTCATCGCCGTGGCGGTGAGCGCCATGCAGAACCAGATGAGCGAGGAACACGCCGAGCACGATCGCGAGGAGATGGCCGCGACGATGGAGATCCTCACCGAGGTGCGGCGCCTCCGGGCCGACGTGGAGGCGTTGCGCGCCAAGGCTTCCGCCTGAGCGCTGCGACCGAACGCCGGGTCCGTCCCGTGCGGGGACGGACCCGGGCTGTCTCGTCAGGTGGCCAGCAGCGCCTCCAGGGCCACCGCCGTGTCCGGGTGGCGGGCCAGCAGGGCCACGCCCGGCGGTCCTGCTGCCTGCCACGGGTCCTCGCAGCCCAGCAGGTTTGCGAGGGCGTCGGCGGTGGCCGGGTGGGCGGACAGCAGGGCTGATCCGGTGCCGGCACCGCGCGGTGCGCGCGGGGCGGTGGCCGCGGGTTCCTGGTCCCAGGGCGGGACCCACTCGTCCAGGGCCGGCAGGCGGGCCGGGAAGAGGCGGCCCGCCTCCTTGATCAGCAGTGGGACGTGTTGTGCGCTGTGGTTGCGCAGCGTGCCGATCAGGGTGGGGAGCCAGGGCAGCAGGAGCGGGTCCGGGAGGTGGGCGAACGCCTTGGACATCGTCTCCACCACGAAGTCCACCATGCTCGGCACCGGGTCCAGTGCGTGCACGAAACCGCTCAAGTATCTCGGGTAGCTCGGGAACGAGAGCGGGTTCGTGAGCAGCGCGGTGCAGCGGTCGCGCAGCTCTGCTCTGGTCAGGTTGCCCAGGTGGACCTGCGCGGCCCAGAGCAGGGCCACTTTGGACGGTTCCTCCGGGTGGGACTGCGCCACGGACAGCTCCAGCTGGGTGCGGTCGCAGCCCAGCGAAAGCGCCAGGGACTCCATGCTGAACAGGAAGCCCAGCATCGCGGCCACCTGGTTCGCGCCCGCTTCCTCGTCGGTGAACGCCGTGGGCAGCAGGGTGCAGTAGTGGGCGTAGCCGGTCTGGACGAACGACTCGATCCACTGCGGCAGCACGGGTTCGCTGGTGCGGTAGTACGCGAGGAGGCGGCGCGTGCGGCGCAGCACGTCCGGTGCGCCGTCCACGGTGCGTTCGCCGGACAGGACCTCCAACGCCCTGGTGCCCAGCTCGCCCGCCAGGCGCGGGCTGTGCAGGTAGCGGATGGCGTCCTCCACCGCTTCCAGCACCTTGGCCGTGGTGGTCTGCGGGTCGTGGGCGCTGCGGCGGAGGCGTTGCTCCACCACCTGTTCCACGCTCACGCCCTCGTAGCCCAGCTCGATCAGGGCGCGCTGGTGGGTGCCGAGCGCGAGGTCCCAGGACTCCTGGATGGGGCGTTCGCCGAGCTTGCGCTCGCCCATGATCGGACGGGCGGCGCCCTGCGGCAGCAGGTAGCGCAGCATCCAGAGGAGGTTCGAGCAGGGTTCCAGCTCCGGGTCGCCCGCTATGTCGAGCAACGCCCGTTGCACACCTCGTTGCTGGAGCTTGAGGTTGAGCGGGGCCAGCCGGTCGTGCACGTCCCTGGCCAGGGGCGGCAGGGCGTCGTAGCCGACCTGGCCGATCCGGTCGCCGCCCATCATGATCTCGACGAGGCGGCGGACGTCGCGGCGGCCGGGCACCACGTCCTTCTCGATGCACGTGACGGCGGCGTCCTGGAAGTCGTACGGGGTGGGGCGAGCCCGGTCCCGCATGCCCGCCAGCAGGATCGACGTCTCGAACACCGCGATCGCGTCCGCGGTGGACGCCAGGTAGCCGTTGCGGCGGGCCGCCCTGACGATCTCCACCGACCAGCCGAGCAGCTCCGCCTCGTCCAGGCGGTCGAGCACCGGTGGGCGTTGCAGGAAGCCGGTGAGCTGGTCTGCCGCCTCGATCTCGGCGGCCCGCGCGGGCAGCGCCGGTTGCTTCGCGGGCTTCTTCTTCGCCCCTGCCTGGCCCTCCAGCTGGAACGGCTTCACCTTGGTGCGCCGAAGGTTCTTGGCGTACTCGGTGGCCGCGATGGACACCGAGCCGGGCGCCAGGTCGAACTGGGCCTCGATCGCCGCGTGGCTCGACGGGATCAGGCCGTGCTGCCACTTCGTCGCACTCCGCGGCGTGATCACGAAACCGCCGGTGCCGTCCACGCCGAACTCGGCGACCCTGCTGGCCGCGTGGAACGCGCCGCACACGTACAGGCAGTCGGCCGGGTCCGTGCCGGTGGCCTCCAGGTGTTCGCGCATACGGGTCCACATGTAGCGCTCGCGGTCCTCGTCGACGCGCACCCGCCGCGGGTCGCCGGGTGCGAGCCTGCGGAACAGGCTGCCGATCAGGAACATCACCTGGCGGTACGTGTCGTGGTCGCTGTCGCCGAGCGGCAGCTCGACGTACTGGTGCCACCACTCCGACCAGTGCCGGACCTTGCCGTGGTGCAGCAGGTGCTCCTCCAGCTCGGCGAAGCGCGGGCGCAGGTCACCGATCTCCACGCCCACCGCGTCGCCGTGCAGCGCGTCCTCGCCGTCGGTCTGCTTCGTCTCCGGTGTCTGCCACTGGAACACGTGGTCGGTCGAGCGGTCGACCAGCACCAGCTCGACGCCGGGGGTGTCCAGGGCGTACGCGATCGCCTGGTACTCGGCGGACGCCTCGGTGATCGGGGCGACCACCGACAGCGGCGCCCACTCTGCCGGGAAGCCCTCGATCTCGCTGGCGAACGCCTGCACCGCGACGGGAAGACGGCAGTTGCGCAGCTCGGTGAGCAACGGCGCCATGTCCTCGCACAGCTCCAGGTAGATCACCTTCGGCTGCTTGTCCCGCAGGCGGCGGGCCATGGCGACGGCGGACGACGGCGAGTGATGGCAGACCGGGAAGATCTCCAGCGGTTCGGAGACCGCCCGGTCGACGTCGTCGACCATGCCGAGCAGCATGCCCTCCAGGGCACCCGCTCCGTCGGCGAACCGCGTCGCCGCCTCGTGCAGCTGCGTGCGCAGCGACTCGAAGCTCACGAGAGGGTGGCGATCGTGTCACGCCCGCCCGCGAGGAACTCGGGCCACTCGCCGCCCTCGTCCTTGCCCCGCGGCTCGACGACGCCGTGCAGGTACTTGTTCATGATCGCCAGGTCCTCCGGCGCGCGCCGCGACAGCGACCCCACGAGCGATGAGCCGAGCGTGCGGGCGGTGAGCTGCCGGTCGCCGAAGAAGTTGCTGTGCAGGATGGCGTCCTCCAGCACACCGATCTGCTCGGCGGTGGAGAGCGCGGACTCGAGCTTCTCGTCGTCGCTGCCCGCCGAGTCGGACGCCGCGCGCAGGTCGGCGAAGCTGCGCAGCAGCACGTCCAGCAGGGTCGGCGGCACGTCGAGCTCGATCTGGTGGCGGCGCAGCAGCTCCTCGGTGCGGAACCGGACGATCTCGGCCTCGCTCTTCTTGTTCGTCACCACCGGGATGCGCACGAAGTTGAAGCGCCGCTTCAAGGCCGACGACAGGTCGTTGACGCCCCGGTCGCGGCTGTTCGCGGTGGCGATGACCGAGAAACCCGGCTTCGCGAACACGATGTTGTCGCTGTCCAGCTCCGGCACGGAGATGTACTTCTCGGACAGGATCGAGATCAGTGCGTCCTGGACGTCGCTGGTCGAGCGGGTGAGCTCCTCGAACCGGCCGATGGTGCCGGACTCCATCGCGTTCATGATCGGCGACGGGATCATCGACTGACGCGACTGGCCCTTGGCGATCACCATCGACACGTTCCACGAGTACTTGATGTGGTCCTCGGTGGTGCCCGCGGTGCCCTGCACCACCTGGGTGGAGTTGCGGGAGATCGCGGCGGCGAGCAGTTCGGCGAGCCAGCTCTTGCCGGTGCCGGGGTCGCCGATGAGCAGCAGGCCGCGGTCGGAGGCCAGCGTGACGATGGCCCTCTCGACGATGCTGCGGTCGCCGAACCACTTCTGCGCGATCTCCCGGTCGAGGCCGTCGGAGCGCTCGGCGCCGAGCACGAACAGGCGGATCATCTTCGGCGACAACCGCCACGAGAACGGCTTGGGGTTGTCGTCGACGGACTCCAGCCAGTCGAGTTCCTCGGCGTACTTGAGCTCGGCGGGGGCGCGCAACAGGTCGGACATGGCTTTGTGGTGCCTTTCGCGGGTGTCGGGGAGGTGGGGAAAGTCAGATGGTGAGGAAGGACTTCAGCTCGTGCACGAGCTTGCGGACGTGGCCGGAGATCACCGGGGTGCCGAGGTCCTTGAACCGCTCGCGGAACCACGGGTTCACGCTGCCGCGGCCGGAGCTGGTCACCGAGCCGACCGGGATGAACTTGGCGCCGGAGCGGTGGATCGCGGCCATCGACTCGAACAGCGGCTCGCACTGCCACTCGTAGAAGTCGGAGATCCACACGACCACGGTGTTGCGCGGTTCGGCGATCTTCGGCTGGGCGACCGCCATCGCGACCGTGCCGTCGGTGCCGCCGCCGAGCTGGGTGCGCAGCAGGGTCTCGAACGGGTCCGCGACCCACGGCGTGAGGTCCAGCGCCCTGGTGTCGTAGGCGATCAGGTGCACGTCGACCTTGGGCAGCCCGGCGAAGATCGAGGCCAGGATCGTGCAGTTGACCATCGAGTCGACCATCGACCCCGACTGGTCCACCACGGCGATCAGCCGCTGCGGTGTGGTCTTGCGCGCGGTGTGCTTGTAGTAGAGGCGGTCGACGTAGAGTCGTTCCTCCTCCGGGCTCCAGTTCGTCAGGTTCTTCCAGATCGTGCGGTCGAGGTCGAGGTTGCGGAACACCCGCTTGGGCGGCACCGAGCGGTCCAGCGCACCGGCCGTCGCCTTCTGCACCTGCGTGCGCAGCACCTCGGCGACCTCGTCGACGAACCGGCGGATCAGCGACTTGGCGTTGGCCAGCGCGACACCCGACAGGTTGTCCTTGTCCCGCAACAGCTGCTCGATCAGCGACATGCTCGGCGTGAGCTGCGCGGCGAGCGCGGGGTCCGCGAGCACCTCGCGCAGGTGCATGCGCTTGACCAGGTCCGCTTCCAGGGCACCGAGCTCGGGGCCGATCTGCGGGATGAGGGTGCTCAGGTCCGGGGTGCCGGACCCGGCGCCGGTGCCGGTGCCGGACGCCTGCGTGCCGTTGCCGCCGCGCAGCTGACCCGGCTGGCAGCCGAGCGCGCGTTCCAGCCAGCCCGCGTCGGACTGCCAGCGCGCCAGCTGGCCCGCGCTGACCGTGCCGGAGCCGGTGGCGAAGACGTTGAGCAGCACCTTCGACGCCAGCGCCGCGCGGCGCACCTCGGCCGCCTTGTCGCGCTCCTCCTGCGCCCGCGGGACCATGACGCCGTCGAACTCGGCGGCGAGCTCCGGGTGGCGCTGCACGATCGAGTCGACGCCGGCGTGCTGGTCGAGCAGCGCCGGGGGCAGGCCGATGTCCTGCAGCACGGCGAGGCTCGCCGACTCCAGCGCGGCCTGCTCCTCGGGGTCGAACAGCCTCGACAGCAGGCGCCAGTACAGGACCTGGCGGCGGTTCTCCTGGGCGTCCGTCATTTGCGCAGCAACCTTCCGGCGCGTTCGCGCAACACCGTCGCGGCGTCGGTGGCGGCCTTCTCGGCCTTCGCCCCGACCTTGTCCACCGCTCCCCCTGCCCACGCGCCACCGTGCAGCGCCACCGTCTTCTTGCGGGCGGTGGTCTCGACGGCGAGCGGCTGCACCCGGTACGCGCCCGCGTCCCACCGCAGCAACCCGATGCAGGCGTTCGAACCCGCGACGGCCTCCGGCGTGAGCGGTCCGGCGGGCACGCGGTCGGTGTCCACCACGACCTGGCTCCCGGCGAAGGAGAACGTCAGCGCGTCGCCGGTCTGCTCGGCCGCGTAGCCCTCCAGGAACACCGGCACGGCGATGCGGGCCGGGTGCCGGTCGAGCGGGGCCGTGGGCGGCGTGGCCGCCTTCGGCAGCACCACCCTCGCGGTGACGAACGGGTCGGCGGGCTCGCCTGGTTTCGCGTGCTCGTCCCGCCAGAGCAGGTCGCCCTCCGCGGTGATCGGCATGTCCGTCAGCTCGACGGACCTGCCCTCGGTGAACGCCGTCAGCAACGACATGTGCGGGCGCAGGATCTGCCAGATCCCCGCGCCGATGACGGTGTCCGGCTTCGGCGCGGACACGCTGGCGCGCACCAGGAACGGCTCGCCGTCCGCCGGTTCGAGGACCGCGTGCACCTGGGCCTGCGCGGCCGTGGCGTGCTCGTGCAGGTCGACGCCCAGCGGCAGCAGGCGACCGGTGACCGTGCTCGTGGGCGCGTCGGTGGCGCCGGGCAGCGTCAGCAGCATCGCGCGGGACCACAGGTCGCCCCAGCGGCGGGCCGGGATCCGGTCGAGCGCGGAGCCGGGGCACGAGGCGGCCAGTTCGGCGGCGAACCCGTCCAGCAGTGCGGCGAGGCGGCGCAGGCGCGGGTGCGGCAGGAGTGCGGAGATCACCGGTTCGGCGCCGGAGACCAGGTCGTGGTCGATGCCCTGCCAGCCGGCGCGGGCGACGTCGGCCAGCCACGACCGGGCGGCGAGCACGAGGTTCTCGGCCTGGCCGGGGTCCGGCAGCGCGGCGGTCCACTCGGTCAGGGTGCGGCCGGTGGCCTGCTGGACGCGCGCCATCAGGGCGTCGTGGACCGAGCCGAACAACGCGATCCTCGCGGCGGCGAGGAAGAGGAAGTGTTCCTCGCCCGCGGCACCGGCCGCCGCCTTGTCCGCGGCTTCGGCGACCTTCGAGGCCAGCGGGGACGCCGAGACGGCGTCGGCCAGTGCGGCGAGGCCGGCGGCCTGGGCCGGCTGGGGGCGCAGCAGGCCGGTGGTGAGGGCCTGGTCGAGCCCGGCCACGGCGGCCAGCGCCTCGTCGACCCCGTCGAGGGGATCCGAGAGCAGGTCAGCGCGCATCACGCCATCACCTCGGGAGCCGTGTGGGTGGAATCGGGCTGGGAGTCGGCGCGCGTCACTCCGGCGCACAGCACGCCACCGCCTCGGTACGCCGTGCGGAGGGAGCCGGGGCGCAGGGCGCCGCCGGGTCGGCGGGACCGGTCTGAACGGGGGCGGCGCATCACACCACCGCCCTGGTCGGCGGGAACCACTGCAGCTCCGGCAGCGGCGCCGTCGTCGGCGGAAGCTCCACATAGGCCAGATGGCGCAGGAAACGGCTGAACACCTGTGCCGCGGCGGCACTGTCCGCCTGCGACGGTCGCGCAGCCAGCATGTGCGAGTGCAGGGCCGCCGCGTCCAGGTCCGCGCCGTCCACGCGCAGGTACCGCGCCACGCGGTCCGCCCCGTACTGCAGGACGGACTCCGTGATCAGCGCGGAGATGTGGTTGCAGAACGAACCACGCGCGCCGCCGCACGGCCTGTTGTTGTTGGTGCTGCACGCGAACTCATAGGTGCCCGCGGCGACCGACGACACGTACACGCGCTCGATGTCCGACCCACTGGACACCACCCCCTGCAGCCGGCCGTCCGCCAACTCCACGAACGGCACCTTGGCGAGCTTGCGCGGACGGGCGGGTGACAACACCCTCGCCGTGCTCGCGCTTTCCCAGTCTGACAACGATTCCTCTCCTTGCCCCCGAGCTGCTGGACCCGCCTGGGCGGCGGTACGGGTGAGACGTTAGCGAGGGGGTCCGACAATTTTTGAAGATCGACAGAACTCGCAGGTCGCGGCGGTTCCGGCAGCGAACGGACGATTGCGCTCGGCCGAAAGCGGGCATGCTGTCGCGGTGACGTCCAACGTGAAGAAGTGCCTCGTGCTCGGCGCCACCGGGTACCTCGGGTCGCGGCTGGTGCCGGACCTGCTCGCGCGCGGTCACCAGGTGACCGTGCTGGTGCGCGACGCCGCGCAGGCGACCCGGTTCCCCACCAACGTGATGGTGCACGTCGGTGACGTGACGGACGCGCGGGCGCTCGGGGAAGCCTTGGCGGGCAACGACGTCGTGTACTTCCTCGTGCATTCGCTCGACCGGGTGGACTTCGCGGGCGTCGACCGTGCGGCAGCCGCCACCACGGCTGCCGCCGCGGAGCGCGCCGGGGTGCGGCAGCTCGTCTACGTCGGCGGGCCGCGGCCGGACACGGCGGAACCGTCCGCGCACCTCGCCTCGCGGGCGGAGGTCGGGGACGTCCTCGCGGCGGGAGCGGTGCCCGCGCTGGTGCTCCAGGCGTCGATGATCATCGGGGCGGGGTCGACCAGCTTCGAGCTGCTGCGGTCGTCGGCGACGCTCACGCCGTGGGTGCCCATGCCGGCGTGGATGCACAACAGCAGCAGGCCGGTGGCCGTGGCCGATGTCGTGCACTTCCTCGTTGCGGCGGCCGAACTCGATGAACCCGTCCAAGGCGTGTTCGACGTGCCGGGGCCGGAGCGGCTCAGCTACGCCGAACTGGTGCAGCGGTGCGCACGGGTGCTGCGCCTGCCGGTGAGGGTGCCGCTGCCCGCGCCGTTGTGGTCGCACAAGCTCGCCGCGCAGGTCGCGGGGCTCGTGACCCCGGTTCCGGCGGCGGTCGCCGAGCCGTTGTTCGCGTCGCTGGAGCACGACCTCGACCAGTCCGGACCGCCAGCCACCGAGGTGCTGCCGGCGCCGCCGGGTGGCCTGACCAGCGTCGACAACGCCATCCGCGGCGCGGTCCCTGCCGAGGACGCGCAGGTCGGCGAGATGTTCACCGAGGAACGCACGGTGCTCACCGAAGCGTCACCGCAGGACGTGTGGCGCACGGTGACCGAACTTGGCGGCGAGGACGGCTGGCACACGCTCCCTCTCGTGTGGACGGTCAGAGGCGCGATCGACCACCTGCTCGGCGGCATCGGGCTCTATCGCGGCCGCGGCCCCGAGATCACCGAGGGCGACGTCGTGGACTTCTGGACCGTCGTGCACCGCGACGACGACGCGAAACGCCTCGTGCTCAAAGCCGACATGAAGATGCCCGGTCACACACTCCTCGACATGCGTGTGGACCGCCACGACGACAAGACCCGTTACCGGCAGAAGGTCACGTTCACCGCGCACGGCCTGATGGGCCAGCTGTACTGGATGGCGCAGAAACCATTGCACGACATCGTGTTCGCGATGATGGCGCGCGGAATCGTCCGAACGGCATGCACGAGCCGGTGATCACCTGCATGATCTGCGCATGCGCAGCTCACTGTTCAACCACGCGGAACGGCCTGTCGAGCCCGGAAGCTTCCAACTGCAGAACGAACGCATGCTCAAGGTCGACCTCACGGGCAGTGGCGGCTTCTTCTTCGCCAAGCAGGGTTCGATGGTCGCCTACCAGGGCGACGTCGACTTCGCCTACGAGGGCGCCGGCGGCCTCGGCAAGCTGTTCAAGAAGGCCTTCACCGGCGAGGGCATGTCGCTGATGAAGGTGTCCGGCAGCGGCGACGTGTTCCTCGCCCAGGACGCCGACGAGATCTTCGTGCTCTACCTGGAGAACGAGAGCGTCACGGTCAACGGCAAGAACGTGCTGGCGTTCGACAGCACCCTCACGTGGGACATCAACCGCACCGAGGGCGCGTCGATGCTCAGCGGCGGCCTGTTCAACACCACGTTCACCGGCACCGGCGCGCTCGCCGTCACCGCGTACGGCACGCCGGTCGTGCTGAACGTGGACGTGCCCACGTACGTCGACATGCAGTCGGCCGTGCTGTGGTCGACCTCGCTCCAGTCCTCGATCCGCAAGACGGCGAAGCTCGGCGCGGTCATCGGCCGCGGCTCCGGCGAGGCCTACCAGCTCGCCCTGACCGGTCAGGGCATCGTCGTCGTGCAGGCGTCGGAGGGGCACCCGGTCCCGACCGCGCAGTAGTGCGCACGGGTGCCGGTCTCGGTGACCGAGATCGCCGAGACCGGTTCCCCGCCGGCGTTTGGCGCCGATCCGGGCGGGTAAGTGATCACGGGATCGTGGACCGCACCGGAGGCGCTGATGTTGTTGCCCGCTGCTCGTGGACCGTTGAGTGCGGGCGTCATCGCCGCGTTGCTCGGGGTCGAGGCTCCGTCACCGCCGCTCACGGCCGTGGACGAGCCGGAACGACTCGTCCACGACGCCGACTTCCAGCTCGCCCTGTGGCTCACCCTCGAAACGGACTTCGACGGGATCGCGCCGGACCGCGCGGAGGACCGGGAGGTCCTGAGGTGGCGGGCGCTTCTGAGCGAACGGTGGAGCGCCGCTCTGCACGAGCTGACCACGCCCGTGGTGCGGGCGGCGGGCGGTGACACGGCCTCGCCCCAACGCATCGGCGACCACCTCATCAGCCTCATCGGCGCCGGCCACACCGGCCTGCACTCGTTCGCCGGGACCAGGGCGACCACCGCTCAGCTGCGTGAGCTGAACGCGGTCAAGGCGCTCGCGCCGCTCGACCGGATGCCCGCCGTCGCGATCGCGGCGCACAACACGGCCCGCCTGCTGTCCGGGCCGTCCGCCGTCGGGTACCAGGCCGCGTCGGCCGCTGTCTCCCTGCTGTTCGAACGGAACCCGGACCACGAACGGACCTGGGCCCGGCTGCTCAACGCCTGCCGCGAGCACCTGACCGCGAACCCCGGTCAGACGCAGCACCTGCTGCACGCCGCGGCCGCCGCGATCGTGCTCGAGGTGCGGCTCGGCCGGCACCTGCTGGGGTCCTGGTCGCAGGCGGTGCCGGCGCTCGAACCGGTCCGCTCCGCCGGCGTCGGGACGGAGCACCGGGTGCTGCCCTCGCTGGCGCTGACCAGCGAGTCCGCCTGATCAGCGGACGCGGACGCCCGCGATCCAGACGCCGACGATGGCGCGGGTGGCCGTGATGTCGACGGTGGGGTCGCCCTCGACCTCCACCCGGTCGTCCGCGAGGCCGGTGAGGCCGAAGACCCGCGCGGGCAGTTCGGTCGCGCCGCGCAGGGCCTCCGTCGGCGTGAGTCCGGCGGCGACCAGCAGCTCCAGCTCGTGGTGCATCGACTCGCCGTGCTTCGGGGCGAACGGCGCTCCTGGCGCCGAGTTCGCGTCCGTTCCGGCCAGCACGTCCACCCCGGCGTCGCGCAGGCGGGTCACCGTGTCGCGGGCGTGTTCGTAGCGGAAACCCAGTCCCGCGAACAACTTCGCGGTGCCTTCCATCATCGTCAGGGTCGGCACCGACACCATGCCGATCTCGCGCATGCCCGCGATGGTGTCGTCGTCCAGGACGGCGTCCAACGGCGCGTGCGTGCTGATGTCCACACGGGCTTCCACGGCCACACGGAACGCTCCGGTCGTCACGGAGTGCGCGACGACGAGCAGCCCGTGGTCGTGCGCGGCCTGCACCAGGGCGTTGACGGTCGGCTGGTCCATGCCCTCCGGTGGCGCGGCCTCCGTGACGATCTTGACGAAGTCGGCGCCGTCGGCGACCCGCCGTTCCACGAACGCACGGGCCTCGCCGGGGCTCGTCACGACGCCCTCTGCCGGGAAGCCCGGCATCCGCGCGTGGTGGCCGCCCCTGCCCACGGCCGGGATCGTGGCGCTCCTGATCCGCGCCACGCCCTCCTGCTCGCGCATCTCGTCCACGAACTCCCGCGGCCACGAGCCCATGTCCAGCCCTGTCGTGACGCCCCAGCGGGCGAGTTCCTCCAGATCAGCGCGCCCCGAGGTGTGGACGTGGGCGTCGATCAGTCCTGGCAGCACGGTCATCGCGTCTCCTAGTTACCTTTTGTGAAAGCTATCTCTAAAGGTACTATCACGGACATGTCCTCGCTGTCACTCGCCCAGCACGCCGTGAGGCTGCAGACGCTGCTCGAACGGCACATCGCCGAGGTGCTCAAGCAGCACGGGCTCTCGCGCAGCGAGCTCGACGTGCTGGGAGCGCTGGCGGGCGGCCCGGCACGGCCCCAGGAGCTGTCGTCCCAGCTGCTGCTCACCACCGGCGGCATCAGCAACATCCTGCGCAGGCTCGAAGCCGACGGGCACATCACCCGTGAGGCGAACGCCAAGGACGCGCGCAGCAACATCGTGCGCCTTACGCCCCAAGGCGAAGCTATCGCGCGCGAGACGGGTGACGCGGTCACCGAGGTGATCGACCGCGTTCTCGGCCCGGTCGACGCCTCAGTGGTCAGCGCGGCCGCGGACCACCTGCACCGGGTCCTGGTCGCGCTCGGCGAGGACGCGCCGGTGCACCGCGGCCCTACCCGCTGACGGCCCTGGCCGCCCGCGCGGCCAGCTCGGCGAACGCGTCCCGCAGCTCCGGCGGCCCGACGACCTCGATCTCGGCGCCGAACCGCGCCAGGCCTGCGGCGAGCGCGTCCCACGACCACGACCCGGTCGTCAGGCGCGTCCGCGACGGGCCGGCCTCCGAGGCCGTCCCCTCCCCCACGAACGGCGCCACGTCGGCCAGCGGCAGTCCGAGCACCACCTCGCCGTGGCACGGCCACCCGGTGTCCGATCCCCTGAACCGGGCGGCGAGGAACTCCGTGACGCTCCCGCCGGGCACCTCCCGCCGCGTGAAGCGGGGACCGTTGGGGATGCGCAAATTCAGCCGATCCACGCGGTAGGTGCGCCAGTCAGAGCGTTCGTCACTCCAGCCGACGAGATACCAACGACCGCCTCGCACAACGAGATGATGAGGCTGCACACGGCGCAATGCCGACTCACGGCCAGGTGAGGCGTAGTCGAACCTCACCTCCTCACGGCCACGAATGGCCGCGCTCAGCGCGAGCAGCACCTCGGTGTCCACGGTGGACGAGGCCCCGGCCGCCGTGACCTCCAGCGCGTCGACCCGTTGCCGCAACCGCGACGGCATCACCTGCCGCAGCGTGACGAGCGCCCGCGCCGCGCCCTCCTCGATCCCCGCACCGGCGCTGACCGCGATCCGCAACGCCACCGCGAGCGCGACCGCCTGCTCCTCGTCGAACAGCATCGGCGGCATCTGCGCGCCCGCCTCCAGCCGGTACCCGCCGTCCGGGCCCTTCACCGCGTGCACCACGTACCCGAGCTCACGCAACCGGTCGACGTCACGGCGAACGGTCCGCTCGCTCACGGCGAGCCGCTCGGCCAGCAGCGTCCCCGGCCAGTCCCGGCGCACCTGGAGCATCGACAGCAGTGCGAGCAGGCGGGCGGAGGTGGTCGCGGCGGACGCTGTGGGCATGGCGAGAAGTCTGCCAGGAGTAGCGGACGTTCCCTGTCCTCTACTCACGACATCGTGGTTCTCGTCGCCCAGGAGACCTCCCGCGACCGGCAACTCGACGAAGGACCACCATGTCGCTCAACGCAGTCACCCACCTGAACTTCCGCGGCCAGGCCAGGGAGGCCCTGGAGTTCTACGCCTCGGTGTTCGGCGGGCGGACGACCATCGCCACCTACGGCGACTTCGGCATGCCCGCCGAGGTCCCCGGCGCCCAGAACGTCGTCTTCGGCCAGGTCGTCGCGGACAACGGCTTCCGCGTCATGGCCTACGACGTGCCCGGCGCGAACGCCCCCGCCACGCCGGGCGAGACGCGCCGCGAGAACGGCGTCACGCTCACGACCGAGCCGTTCTTCCTGTCAGTGCGCGGCGACTCCGCCGAGGAGATGAGCGCCCTCTGGAAGGGTCTCGCCGACGGCGCCACGATCGTCGAGGAGTTCGGCCCCGCGCAGTGGTCGCCAGGCTTCGGCATGCTCACGGACCGCTTCGGCGTGACGTGGATCGTGGACGTCGCGGTCTAGAACTCGACGACCGCGCGGTAGCGCGCCTTCCCCTCGCGGACCCGGCCGAGCGCCTGGCCGAAGTCCGCGACGGGGTAGGTCTCGACCTCGGGCCGGATGCCGTGGCGGGCGGCGAAGTCGAGCATCTGCCGGGTGTGCGCGGCGGATCCGACGATGCCGCCCGCCACCCGCTTGGCGGCCGGCAGCAGGCTCATCGGCCCGAGCGCGATCGCCTGGCCGGGGACGCCCACCAGGCACAGCGTGCCGCCGGGGCGGAGCAGGCCGAGGTAGTCGTCCCACGGCAGGTTCGCGCCGGCCGTGCACATGACGAAGTCGAACGACCCGGCGGCGGCACTCAGCGCACCCTCCTCGCCGGACGCGATGAACCCGTTGGCACCGAAACGTTCCGCACTGTCGCGTTTGGACCGACTGGTCGAGATGGCCGTCACGTCGCAGCCCCACCGGGCGAGGAACTGGATCGCCAGGTGCCCGAGCCCGCCGACACCGACGACCGCGACCCGATGCACCGGCAGCACCCCGTTGACCAGCAACGGCGAGAACACGGTCGTGCCGGCGCACAACAACGGCGCCGCTTGGGCGGACGGGATCGCCTCGGGGATCGGGTGCACGTGCCGCCAGTCGCTCGCCCGCACGTGACTCGCGAACGCGCCCCGGTCACCGCGCACGACCGTGTCGTCCCGCGCGGGACAGAGGTTGGTCTCGCCGCGCAGGCACCACTCGCAGCGGAAGCACGAGCCCGCGATCGCGCCGACGCCCACCCGCGTGCCGATCGCCAGGCCGACGTCCGCACCGACCGCCTCGACCACGCCGACAGCCTCGTGACCGGCCACGACGGGGTACCGGGAGATGCCGAACTCGTTGTCGATCACGCCGATGTCGGTGTGGCAGACGCCGCCGTGCGTCACCCGCACGTCGACCTCGTTCACCCCCAACGGCCCGCTCTCGTACTCGTAGGGCCGCAGGGAACCGCCCGCTTCCATCGCCGCGTACGCCTGAACTCGCATGATCCCCTCCGCACTAAAACAAACTAGTTAGTTACTCCTCCAGGTAAGCATGCGATGACGGATCGCGCAAACCAACGAGTTAGTTAGACTGCGGAGGTGAACGATGGCAAAGCCACCCGGCAGCGACTGCTGGACGCGGCGACGGCGGAGTTCGCGGCGTACGGCATCGCGGGCGCCCGCGTCGACCGGATCTCCGCGACGGCCAAGGCGAACAAGGCCCAGCTCTACGCCTACTTCGGCGACAAGGAGCGGCTCTTCGACACGGTCTTCCAGCTGCAGGCGGACGCGCTCGTGAACGCGGTCCCCTTCACCGCGGGCGACCTGCCGGGCTACGCGGCCGCGCTCTACGACTCCTGCCTGGAGAAGCCGGAGCTGGTGCGCCTCGCGACCTGGGCCCGTCTCGAACGGATCCCGGCGGGCGCGCTGGTCACGTCGATGCCCGAGCAGACCGAGCTCAAGCTCGGCGCCATCGCCGCCGAGCAGCGGGCCGGCCGGATCGACCCTGCGCTCGATCCGGCCGACGTTCTCGCGATGGTCTCGATGCTCGCGCTCACCTGGTCCCCGGCGAGCCTGTTCTACACGGCCACCCCGGCGGACGCGCGAGCCGACCACGAACGCCGGCGCGCGGCTCTCGCCGAGACGGTGCGGCGCGCGTTCAGCGGTTAGACAGCGGCAGCACGCGCGACAGCACCGGCACGGTGGCCGCCGCGACGACGGTGTGCATCAGGATGAGCGCCAGCGAGTTCACCAGTGCCGCGCCGCCCGCGAGGATGCCCAGGTCGGGGATCCACGAGAGCACGACGACGACCGGCACCAGCACCCGCAGCACGCGGCGGGGGTTGCCCGCGAACCGGCGCACGAGGTACCAGCCGAGCGTGCCGAGCAGGATGCCGAGGACGGTCGCCGGCGCGTACTCCGCGAGCGCGAGCCCGACGCGTTCCGTTCCCTCCGGCACGAACCTGCCCGCGACGAGGGCGATCAGGGCGTTGACGACGATCGAGACCACCGCGGCGCCGAGCAGGCCCACGACGACCTCTCCTGCGCTCGGCGCGAGTGCCGAGGAACGGGTGGGGAAGCTGGTGTCGGCCATGGTCCGTGTCCTTCGGTAGGCTGATTTGCAAGCAGTCACTTGCAAACAAGGTAGCCACTGAGGCACGCTCAATGCAAGTGCACACTTGCATTGAAGTGGAGGGGTGCGTGGCGAGCCGGGTGAGCGACCAGGCGGTGTTCGACGCGGTGCTGGAGGTGATCGCCGAGCAGGGGTACGAACGGGCGACCACCCGCACCATCGCCGAGGCCGCCGGGATCAACGAGGCGACGCTGTTCCGCCGGTTCACCTCGAAGGAGAACCTGCTCAAACAGGCGGTGCGGGGCAGCTTCGCGGGCTTCGCGCTCGACCTCGACGCCCCTGGCGACGACGTGGTGGCCGACCTGCTCACTATCGTCCGCTACTACGCGCACCTCTACGAGGCCCGCAGCGGCGTCGTGCTCACGCTGATGCGCGAGGCGAGGTTCAGCCCCGAGGTGGCCGCGGTGCTCACCGAACCCGAGAAGCTGCTGCGGCGGGTGGACGAGGTGATCCTGCACCACCAACGGCGCGGGTCGCTCGTCGTCGAACCGCCGCGGCACACGTTCTTCGCGCTGGTCGGACCGCTGATGATGCGCTCGGTGGCCCGGCGCGTGGACCAGCTCGCCACGCAGACGCCCGCCGATCCCGAGGCCGTGGTCCGCAGGTTCCTCGACGGGCACCGGCCCTAGGCGTCGATCAGTCGCTGCAGGCGGTCGGCGTCGTCGTCGCGGCCCTGTTCCCGGTACAGCTCCACGGCCTCGCGCCACGCCGCGCGCGCATCGTCGTGCCGGCCGAGCGCCGCGAGAGGGTGCCCGAGGTGGTCGAGGCTGGACGCGGCCCAGGTGGTGTTGCCCAGTCCGCGGCGCAGCGCGAGTGCTGCCCGGTAGTGCTCGACGGCCTGCTCGTGGCGGCCGGTGCGGTGGTCGATCCAGCCGACGCTGTCCAGGGCGGCCGCCTCGCCGTCGGGGTTGCGGTGCCGGCGGTTCAGGGCGACGGCGGCCTGGCAGTGCTCGCGGGCCGGGTCGTGCTCACCGAGGCAGGCGAGGAACCAGCCCACGGTGTTGAGCGTGTCGGCCTCCCTCGTCGGCTGCCCGAGGTCGCGGAACAGCCGCAGGGCGTGGCGGGCGTGCTCCAGCGCTTGCCGGTCGTCGCCGTCGAGTTCCCACGCTCGCGTCAGCGCGTGGTGCGTGAGGGCCTGTTGCGTGACCTCTTCGTGGCGCTCGGCCACCTCGAGCGCCCGCACGAGGAACCCGATGCCTTCCTGGTGCCGGCCGAGTTCCACGTGGGCCTGGCCGAGGTGGCGGTGAGCGGCGACCTGTTCGGCGACGCCCAGGTGCCCGGCGGCGGCGACCCGCCACACGGCCAGTTCGTCGTCGCGGCGCGACCTCCACCAGTGGAAGGTCGTGAGCGCCCAGGCGAGGTGCCACGCGGCCTGGTCGCGGCCGTGCGCGGCGGCGGAGCGCTGGGCGGCGAGCAGGTGGGGGTGGTGGGCGTCCAGCCAGGCCAGGGCGGCGGGGACGTCCGCGGGCCGGACACCGGACGCGGGAGGAGCGGGCTGGGCGGGATCGCGGTGGGGGTCCAGGAGGAGATCGGCGGCGCACGCGGAGTCGAGGTAGAAGTCGGTCACGCGGTCCAGCGCCGGTCGCGCGGCGCCGGTCGCGGTGGTGGCGGCGTAGGCGCGGACCAGGTCGTGCATCGCGATCCGGTGCCCCGCCGTGAGGGTGACCAGCGACGCCTCGGCCAGCGCGTGCACCGCCTCTCGGGTGTCGCGAGTGGACAGTCCGGTGAGGCTGGTGGCGGCCGCCAGGTCGATGTCGGGTCCCGGTGCGACGCCCAGCAACCCGAACACGTCGCGCTGCCGGTCGGTGAGGTGGTGCAGGGACCAGGACAGGACGGCGGGCAGGCTCGCGTCGGGGTCGTCCGCGTGCAGTGCCTCCACGCCGAGGTCGCGCAGTTCGGTCACGAGGTCGGGGCAGGAGCTCGCACGGGCGGCGATCAGCCCCAGCGCGAGCGGGAAGCCCCCGCACAACGCGGTCAGGCCGGGAACGGCGTCCGGCACGCCCTGGAGAAGTGCGCGGGCTTCGGTGTCGGTGAGCACGCCGAGGCTCACCGGCTCGGTCCCGTGCCTCGTGACGAGCGAGGACAGCCGGTTGCGGCTCGTCACGAGGACGGTGCACGTGTCGCCGCCGGGCAGCAGCGGCACGACCTGGGCGGCCGTGGCGGCGTTGTCCAGGACGATCAGCAGGCACTTCCCGGTGGTGCGGGTGCGGTAGAGCGCGGCACGGGCGTCGACGTCCGGAGGCAGGCGGTCGCATCCCAGCGCCGTCAGGAAGTCCGCCAGCACGTCCGCGGCCGGTTTCGGCTCGCCGGTGCCGAAGCCCCTCAGGTCGGCGAACAGCTGCCCGCCGGGAAAGCGGTGCGCGTTCCGGTGGGCCCAGGCCAGGGCGAGCCAGGTCTTGCCGATGCCACCCGGACCGCTGATCGCGACCGAGGCACCCGCGCCGGCGAGGGCCTTGTCCACTGAGGACAGTTCGGGGCCGCGGCCGACGAACCGCCTCGGCGCGGCCGGCAGCTGTCTGGGCACGGCGTCCTCGGCGGACAGATCGGGCTCGGCCGCGAGCACCCGCCGGTGCACGTCCCTCAGTTCCGGCCCGGGGTCCGTGCCGAGCTCCTCGACCAGGTGCTCCCGCAGCGACCGGTAGTGCTCCAGGGCGTCGGCGGTGCGCCCGGCCCGGTGCAGGGCCAGCAGGTACTGCCCGGCGACGCGCTCGTCCAGCGGGTGCTCGGCGACGCGTGCGGACAGCGCGGTCACCAGGTCCTCCCCGCCGCCGAGCCGCAGCACGGCGTCGGCGTGGTCCGACTCGGCGGCCAGGCGCAGCCGGTGCAGCCGGGTGCGTTCGGCCTCGGCCCACTCACCGCCGAGGCCGGTCAGCGCCTCGCCGTGCCACAGCCCGAGCGCCTCGCTCCACAGCTCGGCGGCCCGCCGATCGTCCTCGGCGCGGGCACGCGCACACAGGTCCTGGAACCGGTGCAGGTCGATCTCCCCCGGCGCGATCTCCAGCACGTAGCCGCCGGACCGGCGCACGAGGGCACCAGCGGTGAGGACCAGGCGCAACCGGGACAGGTAGTTCACCAGGGTCTGGCGGGCCCGCAGCGGCGCGCGACCACCCCAGACCCGGTCGATCAGCCGGTCGACCGAGACCACCTGGCCCGCGTCCACCGCCAGCGCGGCCAGCACGCACCGCTGCCGGGCGGGCCCCAGATCGACCACCTCGCCGTCCACGACCGCGAGCACCGCGCCGAGCAGACGAAGCTCCCCCATCCCCCACCTCCGCCCGCAGGCCTATCTGCCGTGACCAGGGGATTGTGCGAAAACACGGTCAAATCACCCGAACGGCCCCAGAAGCTGGCGTCGCCGCTCGAACCGAGGGCGGCGCCACGAGAGGGGAACCATGAAGAGGGTCACCGTCCTGACCGGGGTGCTGGCGACGCTGCTGGCCGCCGGGGTCGCCGGTGCCGCACCGGCCGTCGCGGCACCGGAGATCACTCCGCTGCAGGTCACCAGCTACATCAGCAACCAGACGAACATCAGCGTCGGCGTGTCGAAGGACAACGTCGCGGGCCCGTACCAGGCGCTGCTGCCCGCCAACCGCCGCACGGACGGCTCGCCGTTGTACTGGAGCCGCGCGGTGTCGTTCTACGTCGGCGCCGGTTCCTGCGTCGACGCCTGGGGCTACCACGGGGGCGCGTGGAGATTCCAGCGCACGGTCGCGGGTGCGGAGGAGTTCGCCATCAAGCCGCTGCCGGGTGAGAGCGTCGCCCGGTGGGAGCTGCGCAACCACCGCCGCTGCTGACCCCGGCTGCTGACGGGCCTCCCCCGGCGTGTTCCGGGGGAGGCCTAGAGCCAGCCGCTGTCCTCCGCCACCTTCACCGCTTCGGCGCGGGTGCGCGCGCCCGTCTTGCCGATGGCCGCGCTCAGGTGGTTGCGCACCGTCCCCTCGGACAGGTGCAACGCCCGCGCCAGGTCCGCCACCGTCCCCCCGTCCCGCGCGACGGCGAGCACGTCGCGTTCGCGGTCGGTGAGCGGACTCTGGCCCGTGGCCAACGACTCCGCGGCCAGGGCGGAGTCGACCACGCGCAGTCCCGCGTGCACCCGGCGGACGGCGTCGACCAGCTGTTCCGGTGAGGCGTCCTTCACCACGAACCCGGCCGCGCCCGCCGCCATCGCCCGCGCCAGGTAGCCCGGCCTGCCGAACGTCGTGCACACGATCACCCGGCACGACGGCAACGCACGGCGCAGGTCGGCGGCGGCGCTGAGGCCGTCCTTGCCCGGCATCTGCACGTCCAGCAACGCCACGTCGGGCCGGGTGCGCTGGGCCTCGGCCACGACCTCGTCACCCGAGCTGACCTGCGCGACGACCTCGATGTCCGGCTCCAGGCCGAGCATGGCGGCGAACGCGCCCCGCACCAGCGCCTGGTCGTCGGCCAGCAGCACCTTGATCACGCCGTCTCCCCCGCCTCGGCGCGCAGCCGGTAGCCACCGTCGGGAAGCGGGCCGGCGACGACCCTGCCGCCGTGCGGCGCGAGCCGTTCCCCCAGGCCCCGCAGCCCGGTGCCGGGGGTGCCGACACCGGTGCCGCGTCCGTTGTCCCACACCTCGAGCCAGGTGTCGCCGAGGCGCACCGAGACCCTGGTCGCGGCGGCGTGGCGCAGCACGTTCGTGATCGCCTCGCGCAACACGTACCCGAACACCCCCTGGAGCTCGGGTCGCACGTTGTCCACCGCGTGCGGCAGGTCTGCCTCGACCTCGGCCGCCCGCAACGCCGCCCGCGCGCCGACCATCTCGGCCGACAGCGACACCTCGCGGTAGCCCGACACCGTGGTGCGGACGTCGCTCAACGCCTGCCGGGTCAGCTGCTCGACCTCGCGGATCTCCTCCAGCGCCCGGTCGGTCGAGGAGCTCTCCAGCAACCGCCGCGCGACCCCGGCCTTCAGCGTGATCGTGGTCAGGCTGTGCCCGAGGACGTCGTGCAGGTCTCGGGCGAGGCGGCTGCGTTCCTCGGTGCGGGCGAGCGCGGCGATCTCGTCCTGGGCGGCGGACAACGCCATGTTCGCCCTGATCATCCTGCCCACCGCGAGCATGCCCAGCGAGAGCGACAGCAACGTGCCGAGCTGCGCGCCGTCGATCGCCAGGTCCTGCTCCAGGTACATCGTCCCGGCCAGCAGCACGAGCACCGTGCCGTCGATCAGGATGGCGCGCAACGGCTTGAGCACCACCGCCGTCGACGACATGACGTAGACCATCAGGCCCGCGTACGACATGCCCAGCGAGTACACGACGACCAGGCCGAGCACGGTCAGGCCGAGGGCGAGCGCGGTGTTGAAGTTCTCGCTGTCGCTGCCCCAGAAGAACTTCGGCGCGATCAGCCAGCCCGCCGCGTACGCCACCAGCAGCACGACGAGCACGACCTGCGCCACCACACCCCGGTCGCTGACCACGACGTCGTAGATCACGGCCGGGATGTAGAGCAGGACGAAGACGAGGCCGAACCAGATCCACCTGTTGCCGCTCACCGGACGAACCTAGCTCTGCGCGCGGTAGCGGCGCGCGGCGATCGCCCCCAGCGCCACGACCCAGAGCCCGATCACGAGGAACGCCTCCTTGACGTCCACTCCGGACACGAACGGCGCCTGCGTCAGCTGTTTCACCCAGTACGTAGGCAGGATCTTCATGAGGCCCGCGAGCCACGCCGGCGCCACGTCGGCGGGGATCCAGATGCCGCCGAGCAGGCCGAGCAGCATCGACGCCAGACCCGTGATCGCCTGCATCCCGTCCGGGCTCGCGATCAGCCCGATCACGATGCCCAGCAGCACGAACGGGATCGCGCCGAGCCACAGCGTCGCGAACACGCCGAGCCACTGCGGGGCGCTCATCCGCACGCCCTCGACCGCGCCGATCACGCACACCAGCACGATGCCCGGCAGCCCGACCAGCATGGCCAGCGCGCCCTTGGTGGTCAGGTAGCCGGTGCCGGTCATCGGGGTGAGCCGCAGTTGCCGCTGCCAGCCGAGGCCGCGTTCGACGGCGATCCGCGCGCCGATCGTGAGCGGTCCGGCCATCACGCCGAACAACGCCATGTTCATCATCAACGACGTGGTGACCGGCAGGCCGTTCGGGAACTTGCCGTCGCCTCCGCCGTAGAGGTTCACGAACAGCACGAACAGGATGGCGGGCATCGCGATCGTGAAGATCAGGTACCGGCCGTTGCGGACGGCCCTGCGGAGCTCCAGCCCCAGGAAACGCGTGTTCATCAGTGGTCCTCCCCCGTCAGCGCGAGGAACGCGTCCTCCAGGCCGAGTGCGGTGATCTCGATGTCGTGGGCCTGCGGGTAGCGGGCCAGCAGCGCGCGCACGGCCGCGTCGGAGTCGTTGCAGGTCAACGTGATCCGGTCGGCGCGGCGTTCGGCGGACCGCACGCCGGGCAGGTCGAGGTCTCCCGCGCCCGGCACGACCGCGCGCAACGTCCGTCCGGACACGGCGGCCCGCACCTGCGCCACGGACCCGTCCGCGACGATCTTGCCGGAACGCATGAGCACGACCCGGTCGGCGTACTCCTCGGCCTCTTCGAGGTAGTGCGTCGCGAACAGCACCGTGCGACCCGTGTCGGTGTACGCGCGCATCTGGTTCCAGAACGCCCGGCGCGTCTCCACGTCCATCGCGACCGTCGGCTCGTCCAGCACGAGCAGGTCGGGGTCGCACACCAGCGCCAGCGCGAACCGCACCCGTTGCTTCTGCCCGCCGGACAGCTTCGTGCACTTCCGTCCGGCCAGATCCGCGATCCCCGCCTGCTCCAACGCCCGCGCGACCGGCATGGGCTTGTGGTGCAGCGCGGCGATCAGCCCGACGGTCTCGCCGACCGTCGCGTCGTCGAGCAGAGCGCCGCTCTGCAGCATCGCCGAGATCTGCCCCGCCACCACGGCCTCGCGGGGCGTCCTGCCGAACACGCTGATCTCGCCGGCGTCCGGGGTGGACAGCCCGAGCAGCATGTCGACGGTCGTGGACTTGCCCGCGCCGTTCGGGCCGAGCAGCGCGACGACCTCACCGGGCGAGATGACGAGGTCGATGCCGTCGACCGCGCGCACCTCGCCGAACCTCTTGCTCAGGCCGTTCAACGCCACCGCGGCGCCGGCCCGCACAGCTGTCTCCGTCATGGGCACAATGCTCGGCGCGGAGGACGTGCGACGAGGGGACCAAGCGTCACGACCTGGCCATGACAGATGTCATGGATCAAGGGGAGGGGCTGCCCCGCGGCGGCCCCTCCCACTGTCGATCAGGGCTTGAAGAAGATCGGCTTGAGGTGCGTGAAGAACGCGATGCCCGCGTCCGCGCCCTCGTACTCCCCCCGCCCGCTGTTCTTCCGGCCACCGCCCGGCACCTGCTGATCGCCCACCGACGTCGGCATGTTGACCCCGACCCGGCCGACGTCCACGGCGTGCGCGAACTTCACCGCCTTCTCCCGGTCCTGCGTGAAGATCGCCGCGCACAACCCGTACGGCGTGCCGTTGGCCAGCGCGATCGCCTCGTCCAGGTCGGCGGCGCCGAACAGCGACACGACCGGCCCGAAGATCTCCTGCTGGGTGACCGGCGAGTCCTGAGCGGGCCGTTCGATCACGGTCGGCGCGATGAAGTAACCGTCCGGAGCGTCGGGAGCGGGCCCGCCGCCGATCAGGACGGTGCCCGACAGCTTGTCCGGCTCGAAGAACGACAGCACCTTCTCGTACTGCACCTGGGAGCTGACCGGGCCCATGTGCACGTTCTCGTCGAAGCCGTCGCCGACGCGGACCTCGCGGGTGCGGTCGAGGAACCGCGTGCGGAACTCGTCGAACACCGCCTCCTCGACGATGATCCGGCTCGTCGCGATGCACCACTGGCCCGCCGCCGTGTAGGAGGCGTGCATCGCGGCGTCCACGGCCGCGTCGAGGTCGGCGTCGGCCAGCACGACCAGCGGGTTCTTGCCGCCCATCTCGACCTGGACCTTCACGTCCCTGCCGCCGGTGGCCTCGGCGACGGCGAGCCCGACCCGCGTCGAGCCGGTGAACGAGATCGCGTCCACGTCCGGGTGGTCCACGAGCCGTTGGCCGGCAGCGGCGCCCGTGCCGTAGACGAGGTTGTAGACGCCGGCGGGCAGGCCTGCGTCCGTCAAAGCCGCCCCGACTAGTTCGCCGGTGACCGGGGTGAGCTCGGACGGCTTCACCACCACCGAGTTGCCCGCCACCAGCGCGGGGATGCTCTTGCGCAGCACCGCGCTGAACGGGTAGTTCCACGGCGTGATCAGCGCGGCCACGCCGACCGGTGCGAGCTGCGACCAGGCCTCCAGCCCCGAGTCCAGCACGCCGCGGCTGTCCAGCAGGTCCGGGGCGATGTCGAGCTGGTACTTCGTCGCGGACAACGCGCGGGCCACCTCGCCAGCGCAGTCGGCCCTGGTCTTGCCGGACTCCAGCACGTCCGCGACGACGATCTCCTCGGACCGCTCGGTCAGCAGGTCGAGCGCCCGGCGGATCACGGCGATGCGGTCCTCGACCGAGGTCGCCGCCCAGCCCGGGAACGCCCGGCGCGCCGCCTCGACCGCCGCGTCCACGTCCTCCGCGGACGACGCGGGGCAGGTCGCGACCACGACGGCCTTGTTGGCGGGGTTCTCCCTGGAGAGGGTCTCGCCGGAACGCGCGGGCTGCCACTTGCCGTCGATCAGGTTGAGCACCTCGCGGGGATCGGTGGGGGTCATGCGTCCTCACTCTCGTAGGCCTGGTCCAGCAGCAACGTGCCGAGCACTCCGGCGCGCCCGCCCAGCGGCGACGCGACGACGTAGGTGTCGATGGCGGCCTTCACCCCGGCCATCGCGGGGTCGGCGCCGAGCCGGTCGAGCGTCGCCTCGCGCAGGGCGGGCAGGACGCCGGGCAGCGTGCCCACGGCGCCATCGAGCACGATCACCTCCGGCGACAGCGAGTAGGTCATGGTCATCACGACCTGGGCGAGGTACCAGGCGGCGAGCAACGCCTGCTCGTGCCCGGAGAGTCCGCGCGCGGCCAGCCCGGCGGGGTTCACCAGGCCCTCGAAGCAGTCGCCGTGCGCGGGGCACGTGCCGGCGAAGACGTCCGACGGGTGCCGGGCGACCGGCAGGTGCCCCATCTCCGGGTGACTGCGGCCGCGCAGCGGACGACCGCCCAGCACCGCGCCGATCCCCGTCCCCTTGCCGACGGTCATGAACACGACGCTGCGCTTGCCGACGCCCGCGCCCGCCGCGCACTCCCCCAGCGCCGAGGCGTTGACGTCGATCTCCAGCGTCACCGGCACTGGCAACGCCGCGCGCACCGCCCCGAGCAGGTCGTAGTCGCGCCAGGTCGGTTTCAGCGACGACGTGATGTGCCCGTACGTCGCCGACCGCGGGTCGAGGTCGAGCGGGCCGAAGCACGCCAGCCCGACGTGCTCGAACTCCCCCTGCGCGGCGAGGAACCCGGTGACGCGCGCGATCGTCTCGTCCGCCGTCGTGGTCGGGAACACCTCCTCGGCGCGCACGTCGTGCGGCCCCGTTCCCACCACGGCGCGGAACTCCGCGCCACTACCCTTGATTCCGGCGAGCATCGGCCTCCTGTCGTTCCAGATCGGTCCATCGTGGACGGTCAAGCCGGAAGATCTCCCCCAGTGCCGCGTACCCGCTGCCCGCGAGCCGGCACACCGGGTCGAGCAACCGCGGGTCCACCCTGCCGTCGCGCCACACCCGCTCGTCGACGTGCAGGTGCAGCACCTCGCCGATCACCAGCGTCGCCGTGCCGACGGCGAGCTCGTGCACGACACGGCACTCCAGGTGCGCCTTCGCCTCCCCCACCCTCGGCACGCCGACCGTCCTCGCCGCCACCGCCGTCAGTCCCGCCCAGCGGAACTCGTCCTGCTCCGGCGGGAAGTCCGCCGACGTCAGGTTCATCGGTTCGACGAGGTCCATCGTCACGACGTTGACGACGAACTCGGGGTGTGCGCGGAGATTCGTCAGCGTGTCGCGCACGGCCGTGGTGCTGAACGCGACGTGCGGCGGGTCGTGCGAGACGAGGGTGAAGTACGAATGTGGCGCCACGTTGGGAACTCCGCCAGCGCCCACAGTGGACACCCACGCGATCGGCCGTGGCACCACCAAAGCCGTCAGCACGTGGTACACATCCCCGACCGGCCAGTCCGCCGGGGCGAGCTCCAGCGGGCCGGACAGGTGCGCGGGAGGTCCTGGACGGGTCGTCATAGGTGATCTCCCTCCGCGACCGTACGATTACCCGGCCGGACCACAGCGAGCAGAAGGGACAGGACGACGTTCGTCGAGCGCAGGACCTTCGCGAAAGCCGAGCCGTCGATGGTGCGAGCCATCAACCGGCGTTCGGTCGTCGAGGCGATCGCGCACCACGGCGCCCTGTCCCGCTCCCAGGTCGCCCGCGCCGTCGGACTGTCGAAACCCACGACGTCCGAGGTCGTCACCGGACTGCTGGCGGCGGGCCTGATCCGCGAGGCCGGCTCCACGAGCGGTACGCAGGGCCCGAAAGCCGTGCTGTACGAGGTGAACGACTCCGCGGCGCACGTCATCGGCATCGACCTCGGCCGCCGCTGGGTGCGCGCCGCCGTCGCGGACCTGTCGGGCCGGATCATCGCCCGCCACGACGAACGCGCCCGGCTGCGCAGCAACCAGACGCTGCTGGAGCAGATCGGCGACGTCGCCCGCACGGTCATGCGGGAGAAGGGCATCGACTGGCCGCAGGTCGCCCAGGTCGTCGTCGGCTCGCCCGGCGTCGCGGACCCGGTGCGCGGCGTGGTGATGCTGCCCGCGAACCTGCCCGGCTGGGAACGCCAGGGCATGATCGAGTCGATCCGGTCCCGCTTCGAGGCGCCGGTGAAGATCGAGAACGACGTCAACCTCGCCGCGCTCGGCGAGCTCACCCAGGGCCACGGCCGGCAGACCGGCGACTTCGCGTACCTGTGGATCGGCACCGGCGTGGGTCTCGGCCTGGTGATCGACGGCCGCCTGCACCGCGGCGCGCACGGCCTCGCGGGCGAGATCGGTTTCCTGCCGATCAGCGCGGACCCCGAGTACGCGGCGAGCAGGTGGCCGCGCTGGTTCGCGAGCCCGGCCGTGCAGGAGGCGACCGACCGCCTCGCCGCCGCGCGCGAGATGACGAACCCGCCGACGTTGCGCACGGTGTTCTCGCTGGCGCGCAAGGGTGATCCGCTCGCCCGCGAGGTCGTGGACGTGGTCGCAGGGCTGGTCGCGCGGGCGGTGTCGACGGTGGCGGGCGTGGTCGACCCGGAGATGATCATCCTGGGCGGCGGGGTCGGCCACAACGGCGACCTGCTGCTGCACCCCATCGAGATGGCGCTGCGGTCGCTGACGCCGTTGTCGGTGCAGGTCGTGACGTCGGCGCTGGGCACGGACGCGGTGCTGCACGGCGCGGTGGGCACCGCGACGTCGGCCGCGTGGGACGCCCTGCTCGCCGAGTCGGCGACCAGCGAGAACGACTGACCGCTCACGCCGGAGGCTCCACCAGCTCCGCAGGCCCGACGGCCCCCAGGCTGTCGTACGTCAGCTGCTCGGACAGCCGGGCCGCCGCCTCCGGTCCCGCGCCGAGCTTCGCCAGCCCGAACAGCGCCGCCCCCAGCACCGGCGGCGCGTCCAGCACCCGGAACTCCGCCTTCGGCGCGGCCTCCAGCACCCCGGCCCGCACCCCGTCGAGCAACATCCCGTCGCCGGAGTGCAACAGCCCGCCGCCCAGCACGACCGGCACCGCGAGGTCCGCGATCTCCAGCCTCCGCACGGTGACCCCGACGAGGTTCACGATCTCCTCGACCACCGAGTCGATCAGCTCCCGCGCCACCGGGTCACCTCCTGCGGCCGCCTTGAACACCGTGGGTGCCAGCGCGAGCAGTGAGCGTTCCTCTATCCGTCCCGTGTAGACGGCCTCGGCCACGGCCATCGGGTCGGAGAGCCCGAAGTACTCGGGCACGGCGCGTTGCAGCTCGGTCGGTTCGCCCCTGCCGTCGCCCGCCCGGATCGCCTGACCGAGCGCGCGCACACCGAGCCACCGCCCGCCCGCGACCCAGTCGCCGGAGATGCGGCCGAGCGACGGGAACCTGACCTCGCGGCCGTCCGGTGCCAGGCCGACGCAGTTCAGGCCGGTGCCCGCGCCGACCGCGACGCCCCAGCCGGCAGGGCTGCCCGCCCAGAGCATGGCGAACATGTCGTTGTGCACCTCGAGGCCGTGCGCGAAGCCCTCGCCGCGCAGGGCCGCGCCGACCCGGTCGTCGTCCACCGGCAGGTCGATGCCCGCCAGGCAGAAGACACCCAGCTCAGCGGGTCCGTAGGCGCCAGACCGTCCGGCGGCGGTGCGGAGTTTCGCCACGCCGGAGCGCAACGAGCTCATCGCGCCGGCGAGGCCGAGCCGCTGGTGCGAACACCCTGGAGTGCGCACGGCGGCGAGCAGTGTGCCGTCCCCGGCGACGAGCGCCAGATCGGTCTTCGAGTTGCCGCCGTCCACGGCGAGTAGTGCTACATCGTCCACAGTTCGATACTGTAAGCCCTCCTAACGAATTAAAGCGACCCTCAGAGTTGGGTGGATTCGGATGACAGTCAAAGTCGCCGTGATCGGCGGGGGCAGCACCTACACCCCCGAGCTCGCCGACGGGTTCGGCAGACTCGCCGACCGGCTGAACGTGGACGAACTGGTCCTGCACGACATCGACGGCGCCAGGCTGGAACCCGTGGCGGCGGTGTGCGGCAGGATCCTGCGCCGGCACGGCTGGACCGGCACGCTCACGTCCACAACGGACCTGGTCAAGGCGCTGGAAGGTGCCCACTTCGTGCTCGTCCAGCTGCGCGTCGGCGGCCAGGAGGCGCGGCTGCGCGACGAGACGCTGCCGCTGGAGCACGGCCGAATCGGTCAGGAGACGACCGGCGCCGGCGGGTTCGGCAAGGCGATGCGGACCGTGCCGGTCGTGCTGGACCTCGCCGAACAGGTCGGCTGGCACGCCGCGCCGGGCGCCTGGATCATCGACTTCACCAACCCGACCGGCATCGTCACGCAGGCGTTGCTGGACGAGGGCCACCGCGCGATCGGCCTGTGCAACGTCGCGATCCACCTCCGGCACCGCGCCGCCGAACTGCTGGGCGTCGACGCCGACCGGCTGGAGATGGAGCACGTCGGGCTGAACCACCTCACGTGGGAGCGATCGGCCGTTGTGGACGGTGTCGACCGCATGCCGGAACTGCTCGGCGAGCACGGCGAGAAGCTGGCCGAGTACCTGGAGTTCCCGCTCGACCTGCTGCGCGAGCTGGGCGCGATCCCGTCCCGCTACCTGCGCTACTACTACCTGACCGAGCACATGCTGGCCCGCCAGCAGGCGGGGCACCTGCGCGCCCGCGAGGTGCAGAAGATCGAGTCCGAGTTGCTGGAGCTCTACCGGGACCCGACCCTCGACGTGAAACCACCGCAGCTGCTCAACCGGGGCGGGCGGTACTACAGCGACGCGGCCGTGGCGTTGATCGCCTCCCTGCACGACGGCCGCGGTGACGTGCAGGCGGTGAACGTGCGCAACAACGGTGTCCTGCCGGGACTCGACGACGACGCGGTGATCGAGGTGCAGGCCCGGATCGACCGCGACGGCGCGCACCCGTTACCGCAACGCGCCCTGCCGGCCGAGATGCTCGGCCTGGTCCAGCAGATGAAGCAGTACGAACGCCTCACCGTGCAGGCCTCCAAGACCCGTGACCGCCGCACGGCGCTGATGGCGTTGATGGCGAACCCGCTGGTCCGCGAGTACGACCCCGCCCGCGGCATCCTCGCCGCCCTGCCGATCAGCGATAAACTGTAAGTACCCCTTCCTATCTCCTGTCTCGACAGGTAGCGTTCGGCGCAGCGACGGGGGCCCGGGGTTCGAGGAGGCATCCGATGGGCAGAATCCGACTCTTGCTGACAAGCGTGCTGGTCGCTGCCGCGACGGTGGCGTGTGGGAGCAGTGGTGGCGCCGGCGACGGCAAGATCAAGCTGACCATCGGCACGTTCAACGACTTCGGTTACAAGGATCTCTACCAGCAGTACATGAAGGACCACCCGAACATCGAGATCGTCGAGCAGGTGAGCGAGTACCAGGCTCACCACACGCAGCTCGCGACGAGACTCGCGGCCAAGACCGGCGCACCGGACGTGGTCGCCGTCGAGGGCGAGTTCCTCGGCCAGTTCACCGCGCAACCGCAGAACTTCACCAACCTGAACGAGTTCGGCGCCGGAGACATGGAGAAGGACTACCTCTCGTGGAAGTGGGAGCAGTCCAAGGCCGGGGACGTCCAGATCGGACTCGGCACGGACGTCGGCAGCCTCGCGATCTGCTACCGGCGCGACCTCTTCGAGAAGGCGGGCCTGCCGTCCGGCCGCGAGGAGGTGGCGAAGCTCTGGCCGACCTGGGACGCGTTCCTCGACGTCGGCAAGCGGTTCCAGGCCGCGAACACCGGCGCGAGCTTCTTCGACTCCGGCGCGTTGCTGTTCAACGCGGTGCTCGGGCAGGCGCCCGAGGCGTTCTACTCCTCCGACAACAAGATGATCGCCGAGTCGAACCCGGCCGTGAAGCAGGCCTACGACCTCACCACGAAGGCCGTGGAGGCGGGACTCTCGGCGAAGATCGCCGCGTTCAGCCCGCAGTGGAGCACCGGCTTCAAGCAGGGCAGCTTCGCACTGGTCACCTGTCCCGCGTGGGTGATGGCGTTCATCCAGAGCCAGGCCCCGGCCACCTTGGGGCAGTGGGACGTCGCGGCCGTGCCGAACGGCGGCGGTGGCAACTGGGGCGGGTCGTGGCTGACCGTGCCCAAGCAGTCCAAGAACCCCGAGGAAGCCTACGAGCTGGCGAAGTGGCTGACCGCGCCCGAGCAGCAGCTGTCGATCTTCAAGAAGATCGGCAACCTGCCCTCGCGGCCCGCTCTCTACGACGATCCGGCGATGAGCGGGTTCACCAACCCGTTCTTCAACGACGCCCCCGTCGGGAAGATGTTCGGTGAGGCGGCGAAGGCGCTGAAGCCGCAGTACCAGGGTCCGAAGACGGCGGCGGTGCGGCTCGCGGTGCAGAACGGCATCAGCAGGGTGGAGCAGGGCAAGGAGTCCGCGTCCGACTCCTGGCAGAAGTCGCTCCGCGACGCCGTAGCGGCGGCGGGCTGAGGTGACCGCACTGATCGAGTCGCCGTCGGCGGTGACCGGGGAGCCCTCCCCCGGTCACCGCCCGCAGCGGCGCCGCGGCTTCGACGACCGGGTGTCGCCGTACCTGTACGTGACGCCGTTCTTCCTGCTGTTCCTCGGGTTCGGGCTGTTCCCGCTGGGCTACACGCTCTGGGTGTCGCTGAGCGACTGGAACCTGATCAGCGACGACCACACGTTCATCGGGCTGGAGAACTACACCAAGCTGTTGTCCGATCCGTACTTCTGGAACGCGCTGGTCAACACGCTCTCGTTGCTGGTGCTCTCGACCGTGCCGCAGCTGGCTCTCGCTCTGGGACTCGCGCACGTGCTGAACTCGCGGTTGCGGGCGAAGACGTTGTTCCGCATGGGAGTGCTGCTGCCGAACGTGACGTCGCTGGTGGCGGTGGCGATCATCTTCGCGCAGCTGTTCGGCCGCGACTTCGGCCTGATCAACTGGAGCCTGGGGCTGTTCGGGCTCGAGCCGATCGACTGGCAGGCGGACACGGCGACCTCGCACGTCGCGATCTCGATCATGGTGATCTGGCGGTGGACGGGCTACAACGCGTTGATCTACCTCGCCGCGTTGCAGGCCGTGCCACGGGACCGTTACGAGGCGGCGTCGTGCGACGGCGCCGGGACGTGGAAGCAGTTCCGGCACATCACGATTCCCGCGCTGCGGCCGGTGATCGTGTTCACGGTGATCGTCTCGACGATCTACGGGATGCAGCTGTTCGCGGAGCCGTTGCAGTTCGACGCGACGCCCGGCAGCGTCACCGGCGGGTCCGACCGGCAGTTCCAGACGCTCACCGTCTACCTGTACGAGAAGGGCTTCCGCGAGTTCGACTTCGGTTACGCGGCCACCATCGCCTGGGTGATGTTCCTGGTGATCGTGCTCGCCGTCGCGGTCAACTACCTGCTCACCCGCCGCATCCGCTCGGACCGCTGAGGGGACCCATGGCCACGATCACGAAAGGCCGGCTCGGCCGGTTGCACCGCGCGGGTCCGCTGACCTACGCGTTGCTCGGCGCCGTCATCCTCGGCTCCGCGTTCCCGTTGTACTGGACCGTGGTCGTCGCCTCGCACACCAACGACGTCGTGGGCAGCGTGCCGCCGCCGTTGGTGCCCGGTGGCCACCTGTTCGAGAACATCGGCCGCGTGTTCGACCAGACGAACTTCCAGCTGGCGTTGTGGAACTCGTTCGTCGTGTCGGGCGCGATCACGGTGTCGGTGCTGGTGTTCTGCTCGCTGGCCGGGTTCGCGTTCGCCAAGCTGCGGTTCCGCGGCCGCAACGTCCTGCTGCTGCTCGTGATCGCGACGATGATGGTGCCGACGCAGCTCGGGATCATCCCGCTCTACATCATGATGGGCGAGCTGGGGTGGGCCGGCGGTATCTCGGCGGTGATCGTGCCGAACGCGGTGACGGCGTTCGGGGTGTTCTGGATGCGGCAGTACATCAGCGAGGCGGTGCCGGACGAGCTGATCGAGTCGGCGCGCCTGGACGGCTGCCACTCGGTGCGGATCTACTGGAACGTGGTGGTGCCGGCGATCCGGCCCGGTGCCGCGGTGCTCGGGATGCTGACGTTCATGCAGGCGTGGAACGACTTCCTGTGGCCGCTCGTGGTGCTCGACCCGGACAACCCGACCGTGCAGGTGGCGCTGTCCACTTTGGCCGCCGGGTACTTCCAGGACTACTCGCTGATCCTGACCGGCACGGCGCTCGCGACGCTGCCGATCCTCGCGGTGTTCCTGGTGCTGGGCAAGCAGATCGTCGGCGGGATCATGGAAGGCGCGGTCAAGCAATGAGCTACGACTACGTGGTGGTCGGAGGCGGCACGGCCGGGTGCGTGCTCGCCTCGCGGCTCAGCGACGACCCCTCGGCGCGGGTGTTGTTGCTGGAGGCCGGGCCTGCCGGTGGCACGCGTGCCGTTCGGGTGCCCGCGATGATGCCTTCGCTTCTCGGTAGCAGCTACGACTGGTCCTATCAGACCGTGTCGCAGCCGCACGCCGCCGGCCGTCGCGTCGACTGGCCGCAGGGGCACGTGCTGGGCGGCACGTCGTCGATCAACGCGATGATCTACGTGCGCGGGCACTCGTCGGACTTCGACACGTGGCGTGACGCCTACGGGGCGACGGGGTGGGGGCACGCTGACCTCGTGCCGTACTTCCGGCGCGTCGAGGAGCGGTTGCGGGTGGAGTCGCCGCGCCGGCGCAGTCCGATCCCCCAGGCGTGGGTCGACTCGGCCGGGCTCGACGTGGTTCCTGTTCTCTCCGGGGAGGCGGAGGCGGCCGGGTTCTACTCGTTGACGACCCGGCGCGGGCGGCGGTGGTCAGCGGCGGACGCGTACCTGTCCGCGCGGCCGAACCTGCACGTGCTCACCGGGGTGCTGGTGACTCGGGTGCTGCTGAGGCGGGGCCGTGCGGTGGGCGTGCAGTACCAGCTGGGCGGGGAGGACCAGGAGGTCCGGGCCGGTCGTGAGGTGGTGCTGTCGGCAGGGGCGATCCGGTCGCCGCACCTGTTGCTGCTGTCGGGCATCGGTCCGGCGGATCACCTGCGGTTGCACGGGGTTCCGGTGGAGGTCGACGCGCCGTCGGTCGGTCAGGGGCTGCAGGACCACCCGCGCGTGACGGCGTTGTGGCAGGCCAGGTCCGGGCCGCGGCTGGGTGGCTACTGGCGGTGGAAGCTGTTCGGGCGGGGGCCGCTCGCGTCCAACGGCGGCGAGGCGGGGGCGTTCGTGCGCACCAAGCCCGGCCTAGCCGCGCCTGACCTGCAGTACCACGTGTGCCCGCCAGGGGTGGGTGCGCGGGAGGCGGCGGTGCTGGTGACGGCGGTGGCGGTGCGCAGCCGGGGCAGCATCCGGCTGGCCTCGGGCAACGCGCACGTGAGCCCGTCGATCGATCCCGGCTACCTGAGCGACGAGGCCGATCTGGACGTGCTGGTGTCCGGCGTGCGGCAGGCGCGGGAGATCGCGTCGCGCGCCCCGTTCGCCGGCCTGGTCACCAGCGAGCTCGCGCCGGGGGTGCCGGACGACCGCGTGCCCGACTGGGTGCGGGAGAACCTCGTGACCATGCACCACCCGACCAGCAGCTGTGCCATGGGCGGCGCGGAGAGCTCCGCGGTGGCGCCGGACCTGCGGGTGCGCGGCGTCGAGGGCCTTCGGGTCGTCGACGCGTCCGTCATGCCCGCCGTGACCAGCGGCAACACCAACGCCCCGACGTACGCGATCGCCGAGCGCGCCGCGGACCTGATCCTCGGCAACACCCCGCTCGCGCCAGTTGAGGAGTAGCCCGATGTCCGACACCGTCCTGTTCGTGCTCACCAGCCACGCGGAGCTGGGTGACTCGGGCCGTCCGACCGGCTTCTGGCTGTCGGAGGCCGCCGACCCGTGGAAGGTGCTGACCGACGCCGGCTACCGCGTGCACCTCGCGTCGATCGCCGGGGGCCGCCCGCCGGTGGACGGCGCCGACCTGTCCGATCCGGTGCAGAGCGCGTTCGTGTCCGAGGCCGGGCTGGACTCCACGCTCGTGCTGTCCACTGTGGATCCTTCGGGGTACGCCGCCGTGCTGTACGTCGGAGGGCACGGCACGATGTGGGACTTCCACGGCAACGCGGACATCGCGCGCCTCGGTTCGGCCGTCTACCGGTCGGGCGGGGTGATCGGTGCCGTCTGCCACGGGCCGGTGGCGTTGCTGGACCTGACGGACGCGGTCGGCGCGTCCTTGGTGTCGGGGTTGCGCGTCACGTCGTTCACCGACGACGAGGAACGCGAGAGCCAGACCTGGGAGGCGATCCCGTACTCGTTGGAGGAGGAGCTGCGTTCGCGTGGCGCGGTGCACTCGAACGGCGGCGTCTACGCACCGCACGTGGTGGTGGACGGCCGGGTGGTGACGGGTCAGAACCCGTCGTCCGCCCCTGGTGTCGCCCAGGAGATGGTGCGCCTGCTGTCGCGGTAGGTTGCCGGGCGTGGACTTGTGGACCATCGCTTCGGCTCTGCTGCCGGGCGTGCGCCTGGACGACGCTTTCCCCGCCGCGGAAGGCAACGTTCACGACGTGCTGCTGATCCCGGGCGTGGCGGCGGTGCGGGTCAGCAAGCGCCCGCTGGGTGCGGCGTCGATGCCGCGCCGGGTGGAGGTGTTGCGGCAGCTGGCTTCCGCGGGCCTGCCGTTCCAGGTGCCCTCGCCGCTGACACCGGTGACATCGTTCGGCTCCCGTGCCGCCGTGGCTGTGTCCTGGGTGGACGGTCACGGCCTGCCCGCAGGTGAAGGCGATCCGGCGCAGGTGGCGGAGGTGCTGGAGGCCGTGCGGTCGGTGCCTTTGACGCCGTCGCTGATGGCCGTGCTGGACGACCGCGCGCAGGGTCCGTCGTGGCCGGCGATCGTCTCTTCCGTCCTTCCTCTGCTGCCGGCGCGGTTGCGTGCCGAAGCTCAGCGGCGACTTGACGCCGTGCTGGCACTGGACCCCGTTCCCGACGCTCTCGTGCACGGCGATCTCGGCGGGTCCAACGTGCACTGGTCGCCCGACGGCAAGCTGCTGGGCGTGCTCGACTGGGACATGGCGATGCCCGGCGACCCCGCCGTCGACGCGGCCTGCATGGCGTGGCACGGCTGGGACACCGTGCGCCAGGCGGTTTCTGCTCCGATGTACGCCCGTGCCCGGACGTGGGACGCGTTGTTCGGCGTCGAGCACCTCGTCGCCACGATGAACGGGCGCCCGATGACGAGCCCGGACGGCTTCGTGTCGGCGATCGTGCCGTGGCTGGAGGCGGACCTGGCGGGCTAGCTCGCCGACAGGATGTTGCTGTTCCACCACAGGTCGAGCTTGCCGAGCACGGTGAGGTCGCCCGGCCGCTTCAGCCTGCCGATGGTGAGCGTCTTGCTGTCGACCCACCACACCTCGGCGTTGCCCTCGGAGAGGAAGCACGTCGTGAACTCGCCCGGCAGCGGCCCCGAGGTGTCGCGGTAGTAGAGCGCGTAGTGGATCGGGTCGACGTCGGGACGGCAGCCGCCCCGGTCGTCCATCCTCGGGATGCCGCGGCTCTGCACGACGCCGAGGAAGTAGGCGTCCTGCGCGGCCCGGTCGGCGAACAGCCGGAACTCGGCCTCGGTGGGCGGCGGGAAGCGGGAGTCGACGGGGGCGTTCGCGGTGCCGCACCGGATGGCCGCCACCGGACCCGCGTCCGGGGTCATGGTCAGGCACGAGTTGGAGCTCTTGAAGATGGCCGGGAGCGCGGCCTCGAGAGCGTCGTCCTGCGGCGACCGGGCCTTGGTGGTGGTCGTGGTCGTGGTGGTCGTCGTGGGGGTGCTGCTGGACGTGCTGGTCGGCGTGCTGCTGGTGGACGTGCCGCTGCCGAGGGTCTTGTCGTTGTCGGACACGATCAGGATGGTGGCGACGATCGCCGCCACCACGGCCAGCGCGCTGCCGGCGAGGGCGAGGTGCTTCTTGGTGGTGCGGTCCGCGCCGGGCTGGGGGTGGCCGGGCTGGAACGGGGGCGAGGTCCACTGCTGGGGGCCGGGCGTGGTGGGGCGGGGGTTCGCGGGGCCGGGGTTCGTGGGGCGCGGGAACGGACCGGACACGGCCTGGGGTGGGCCGGTGGGTGGGCCGGACGTGGTTGCGGGAGCGCCGGTGGCCGGGCGGGCCATCGGCTGGGGCACGCCGCCGGGAGGGCTCGCCATCGACGGCTGGCCGGGCGAGGACACGGGCTGTCCGCCGGGCGGGGTCGCGGGCCGGGGATGGCCGGCGGGCGGGGTGCCGGGCGCGGCCATCCCACCGGCCGACGCCCCTGGGCCGAAGCCGGGCTGACCACCGGCGAGACCCGGCTGACCTCCAGGAGGAGCAGCGAGGCCAGGCTGCCCACCCGCAGGCGTCGCGGACCCCTGCTTCCCGGCAACAGGCGGGACAAGGCCCGGCTGCCCGCCGGCAGGCGTGGCAAGTCCTGGCTGTCCACCGGCGGGCGTGGCAAGTCCTGGCTGTCCACCCGCCGGCGTCGCAAGACCAGGCTGCCCACCCAGCGGCGTCGCGAGACCCGGCAGGCCTCCCGCTGCCGCCGCGAGACCCGGCAGGCCTGCCGCCGGCGTGCCCGGGATCGCGTGTCCGCCCGGAGGCGTTGCCGGTGGGGCCACCACGAGCGCCGCCGCCCGCGCGAACTCCCCCGCCGTCGCGTACCGGTCGGCCGGCTTCTTCGCCATCCCCCGCGCGATCACGTCGTCCAGCCCCACCGGCACCGCGGCGTTCACCGCCGAGGCCTTCGGCGGCGCCTCGTTCAGGTGCGCCCAGATCTGGGCCGCGGTGCCGTCCGCGGTGAACGGGCGCCGCCCCGACAGGCACGCGAACAGCACGCAGGCCAGCGCGTAGACGTCCGCCCGGCCGTCGACCGGGCCGCTTTCGAAGCGTTCTGGCGCCATGTAGTCCAAAGTGCCCACGACGGAGCCGGAAGCCGTCAGGGCCGTGGCGGCCGGGGAGGCGCTGCGGGCGATGCCGAAGTCGACCAGGTACACGAAGTCGCCGGACGTCACGAGGATGTTCGACGGCTTGACGTCGCGGTGGATCAGGCCGTCGGTGTGCGCGGCGTCCAGCGCCGAAGCCACCTGCTCGACGATGCGGACCGCGCGCGACGGCTCCAGCGGTTCGGTGCGGATCAGGTCGGAGAGGTCGGCGCCCTCGACCAGGCGCATGTCCAGGTAGAGGCGGTCGTCGATCTCGCCGTACGCGTGGATCGGGATGACGTGCGGCTCGCGCAGGCGGGCGACGATCTGCGCCTCGCGGCGGAAGCGGGCGCGGTAGTCCTCGTCGTCGTGGTAGCCGGGCGACAGGCGTTTCAGCGCCACGAACCTGTCGTGCGCCGTGTCGTAGGCGCGGTGCACCTCGCCCATCCCGCCGCGGCCGAGGAGTTCCTCGATCCGGTACGGCCCGAACGTCTCTTCCGTCATCGTCCCCGTGTCCCGAGCGCCCTGTGTCCCACACGTGTCGACGCGCGCCGACCGTCGCGGGTTCCCCCGGACGCCCGCGGGGAACAGGCTACAAAAGGCCGTACGAGAAAGGACGACTCCTCATGAATCGCCCCCAGGTCGTGTCCGCCGCGCAGTGGCAGGCGGAGCGCGACGCGCTGCTGGTGAAGGAGAAGGAACTCACCCGAGAACTCGACGCGCTGGCCGCACAGCGGCGGCGGCTGCCGATGGTCCGGCTCCGCACCGACTACGCGTTCATCGCGCCCGACGGGAAGAAGGTGCAGCTCACCGACCTGTTCGACGGCCGGCGGCAGCTCGTGGTCTACCACTTCATGCTCTCCGAGGGCCAGGACTTCATCTGCGACGGTTGCGCGTCGTTCACCGACAACATCGGCCACCAGGAGCACCTCAACGCCCGCGACACGACGTTGATCCTGCTGGCACCCGCACCTCAGGAGGAGATCGAGCCGATCCGGCGGCGGTTCGGGTGGACGGTGCCGTGGTTCTCCTCGCACGGCAGCGACTTCCACGACGATCTCCACCTCGGCGACGGCTTCGGGCTGAGCGTGTTCTTCAGGGACGGCGACGAGGTCTTCCGCAGCTACTACACCAACGGACGTGGCGTGGACCGGCTGCGGCTGGACCTCAACCTGCTCGACCTCACGCCGTACGGCAGGCAGGAGGAGTGGGAGGACTCGCCGGAGGGCCGGCCGCAGACCCCGACCATGGCGTGGATGCGGCTGCGCGACGAGTACTAGCCGGTCTTGCGCACCTCGAGCCACTCCAGTTCGGCGGCCAGTGCGCCCAGCTGGAAGCGGGACTGCGCTCCCAGCAACGACTGCAGGCGCGAGATGCGCCGGTTCAGGGTCCGCAGGCTGACGTCCAGCTCGCGGGCGATCGCGCGGTCGGTCGCGCCGGTGCGCATGAGCCCCAGCAAGCGCTGGGTCGCCACCGTGGGCTCCGTGCGGGCCCCCGGTGTTACACGGATCACAGCCATACGGCGACGGTATGTCGGACTATTGGCGACTGTCAATCAAAAGTCCGGACACCGTTGCCATATCGAAGCCATCTTCAGGCCGCGAGCAGCCAATAGTCAGCGGGAGACCAGCACCTCCCCCGCCGCGACCGACCCCAGCCGGGCGTCCAGCACCTCCGGCGACAGCACGTGCCGCACGACCATCGCCGCCGCGCCCAGAGCTCCCGCCGTCACGCCCGCGCCGGAAGCGACGATCCGCAGGTTCTCCGTCGCCAGCGGCAGCGACCGCCGGTAGATCGACTCGCGCACCCCGGCGAGCAGCATTTCGCCCGCCTCGGCCAGCAGCCCGCCGATCACCACCAGCGACGGGTTGAACATGCTCACGCACCCCGCGAGCACCTCACCGATGTCCCGCCCGGCCTGCCGCACGACCCGCCCGGCCTCCAGGTTGCCGCCGCGCACCAGGTTCACCACGTCCGCTGTGGACGACGCCGCGTGCCCGAGCTCCCCCAGCCGCACCGCCAGCGCCGGACCGGCCGCCACCGCCTCCAGGCACCCGGTGTTCCCGCACCGGCACAACGCCTCGCCGCCCTGCGGCACGCGGATGTGCCCGAGGTCCCCGGCCGCACCGGCCGCACCGCGGTGCAGCACCCCGTTGCTGATCAGACCGGCGCCGATGCCGGTGGCGGCCTTCACCACGATCATGTGCGCCACGTCCGGGTGCGAGGCCGTGTGCTCGCCCAGGGCCATCAGGTTGACCTCGTTGTCGACGAGCACCGGCACGTCGAACTCGGCCGCGATCGCCGCGGGCACGTCGAACCCGTCCCAGCCGGGCATGATCGGCGGGTTGTTCGGCCGTCCGGTGGAGTGCTCGACCGGACCGGGCAGCCCGATCCCCACCCCGGCGATCTCCGCCGGCGGAACGGTCTCGAGCAACGAACGCCAGGACGCCACCAGCAACGGCAGGATCACCCCTGGCCCGTCCGCCACGTCCAGGTCCACCTGCGCCACGGCCAGCAGCTGGCAGGCCAGATCGGACACGGCGACGGTCGCGTGCGTGGCGCCCACCTCGGCCGCCAGCACCAGGTGCGCGCGCGGGTTGAAGCCGAACCGCCCGGCGGGACGCCCGCCGGTCGACTCGCCCGTCCCGCTGCCGGTGACCAGTCCGGCCGCCACCAGCAGGTCCAGCCTCGCCCGCACGGTCGACCGGGCGAGCCCGGTCGCGTCCACGATCTCCGCTCGGGTGCGCGGGTTGCCGTCCATCAGCATGCGCAGCACTGCGGCCGGCGATCCCGCCTCGACACCCAAGGAGCTCTCCATCGAACAATTGTCACATCGGCCAGGAACGACGGCGGGCAGTCCCGCCGCCGTGTCACCCACCAGAGCTGAACGCGGCGTCGAACGCGGCGGACGGCGGGTCGAAAGCGTTGCGGCGGATGAACTCCAGCGCTTCGGGAGCGCCGATGAGGCGGTCCATCCCGGCGTCCTCCCACTCGACGCTGATCGGGCCGTCGTAGCCGATGGTGTTGAGCATCCGGAACGACTGCTCCCACGGCACGTCACCGCGTCCCGTCGAGACGAAGTCCCATCCGCGCCGAGGGTCCGCCCACGGCAGATGCGAGCCCATCCGGCCGTTGCGCCCGTTGCCGACCTGACGGCGGGCGTCCTTGCAGTCGACGTGGTAGATCCGGTCGCGGAAGTCCCACAGGAACCCGACCGGGTCGAGGTCCTGCCACACGAAGTGCGACGGGTCCCAGTTCAGCCCGAACGCCGGACGGTGCCCGATGGCCTCCAACGCGCGCACGGTCGTCCAGTAGTCGTACGCGATCTCCGACGGGTGCACCTCGTGCGCGAACCGCACGCCCACCTCGTCGAACACGTCGAGGATCGGGTTCCAGCGGTCGGCGAAGTCCTGGTACCCGGCGTCGATCATCGACTGGGGCGCCGGCGGGAACATCGCCACGGTCTTCCAGATCGACGACCCGGTGAAGCCGACGACCGTGGAGACACCGAGCCTGGCCGCGGCCCGCGCGGTCATCTTCATCTCCTCGGCCGCCCGCTGCCGCACGCCCTCGGGGTCGCCGTCACCCCAGTTGCGCGCGGACAGGATCCCCTGGTGCCGCTCGTCGATCGGGTCGTCGCACACGGCCTGGCCGGTGAGGTGGTTGGAGATCGTCCACACCTTCAGGTCGTGCTTGGCGAGGATCGCGAGCCGGTCCGCGACGTAGTCGTCGTCCTCGGCCGCGCGCCACGGGTCGAGGTGGTCGCCCCAGCAGGCGATCTCCAGGCCGTCGTAGCCCCAGCCGGACGCGAGCCGGCAGACCTCCTCGAACGGCAGGTCGGCCCACTGGCCGGTGAACAACGTGATCGGGCGTGCCATCTCCGGACTCCTCACACCTGCTGCCACGAACGGGATGCCGAGCTTGCCTCAACCGCGGCCAGTACGCGCTGCACCTGGAGGCCGTCCGCGAACGTCGGCGCGGGATCGGTGCCCGCCGCCACGGCCCGCACGAAGTCGACGGCCTGGTGGGTGAACGCGTGCTCGTAGCCGAGGCCGTGCCCGGCGGGCCACCAGGCGCCTACGTACGGATGACCTGGTTCGGTGACGAGGATCCGGCGGTACCCCGCGACCGCCGGATCCTCCTTGCCGTCGAAGAACTGCAGCACGTTCATGTCCTCGAAGTCGAAGGCGAGGCTCCCCTCCGCGCCGTTGACCTCGATCCGCAGTGCGTTCTTGCGACCGTTGGCGAAGCGCGTCGCCTCGTAGGAACCGAGTGCTCCGCTGCCGAACCGCGCCAGGAACAACGCGGCGTCGTCCACCGTGACGGGCCCGGTCTGCCCGGTCGCGGCGGTACCGGACAGACCGGAGTGCGCAGAGGCGATGGGGCGTTGCGGAACGAACGTCGCGAGCGTCCCGACCACCTCGGTGATGGTGTCGCCGAGGATGAACTGGGTGGCGTCCACGATGTGCGCACCGATGTCTCCCAGGGCACCTGACCCGGCCTTCTCCTTGTCGAGCCGCCAGGACAGCGGCGCCTGCGGGTCCACGATCCAGTCCTGGAGGTACTGGGCGCGCACGTGGTGGATCCGTCCCAGCCGCCCCTGCGCGACCAGGTCGCGGGCCAGCGCCAGGGCGGGGGTTCGGCGGTAGGTGAAGCCGACCATGGCCCGCACCCCGCGTTCGGCGGCGCGGGCGGCGGCCTCGGCCATCGCCACGGCCTCGTCGACGGTGTTGGCCATCGGCTTCTCGCACAGCACGTGCTTGCCCGCGTCCAGCGCCGCGATGGCGATCTCCGCGTGCGTGTCGCCCGGTGTGCAGATGTCCACGACGTGCACGTCGTCGCGCTGCAGCACGGACTTCCAGTCGGTCGCCGCCTCCGCCCAGCCCAGGCGGTCGGCGGCGGCGCGGGCGCGGTCGGCGTCGCGGCCGACCAGCACGGACATCACCGGCCGCACCGGCAGGTCGAAGAAGCGCGGTGCGACCCGCCACGCCTGGGAGTGGGCTGCTCCCATGAAGGCGTGGCCGACCATCGCGATGCCAAGTTCAGTCACGTGCGGTTCTCCTTGTGCCGGTGTCGAAGGCGGGTGCCGGTGCCTGCGATGGCGGTCGGCGGGCAGCGGGGCCTAGGACTCGAAGGCGGTCGGCAGGTAGCGGTCGACGTTGTCCTTCGTCACGACGGGGGCGTAGAGCTGCACCTCGCGCGGGACCTCCACCTCGACCAGGTCGCCGAGGCTCTTGCCCTGCACCGCGAGCCGCGCGAGGCGGATGCCGTCGGCGCCCTGGGTGGACGGGTAGATGACGGTCGCCTTGTGCGGGCCGTTGTCCGCCTTGATCTCGCGCATCACGTTGGCCGAACCGGCGCCGCCGACCATGAAGAACTCGCTGCGGCCGGAGTTCTTGATCGCGGCGGCCACGCCGACGCCCTGGTCGTCGTCGTGGTTCCAGATGGCGTCGATCTTGCGGGCGGCCTGCAGCAGGTTCGCCGCGGCCCGCTCGCCGCTCTCGACCGTGAACTCGGCGGCGACGCGGTTGCCGACCTTCAGGCCACAGCCCTGCAGCGCGTCGGCGAAGCCCTTGCTGCGGTCCTGGGTGAGCGGCAGCGAGTCGATGCCGGCGATCTCCGCGACGACGGCGTCGGTCTTGCCGTTGAGCTTCTCGCAGACGTACGTGCCGGCGGAGACGCCCATGCCGTAGTTGTCGCCGAGCACGGTGGAGCGGGCGGCGAACGGGCTGTCGAACTCGCGGTCGACGTTGATCACGGTGATGCCGGCCTTCATGGCCTTCAAAGCGACGGGGGTGAGCGCGGCGCCGTCGAACGGCAGCAGGACGATCGCGTCGACCTTGTCGTTGATGAACGTCTCGACCTGGCTGATCTGGAGGTTGACGTCGTTGGTGCCCTCGACGACGCGCAGCTCCACGTCGGAGTACTTGCCCGCCTCGGTCTTGGCGGCGTTGGTGATCGCGGCCATCCAGCCGTGGTCGGCGGCGGGCGCGGAGAAGCCGATGACGACCTTCTTGCCGGGTTCGTCGTTGGCGACCTTGACGCCGCCGCCCTGGTTGTTGCCGCCCTGGCTCTCGGGCGTGTTGCCGGTGCAGCCGGCCAGTACCAGTGCGGAGGCGGCGGCGAGCAGAGCGACTCTCTTGAACTGCATGGGTTTCTGGTCTCCTCGGGTGGCAGCGGTCGGGTGTCGCGGCGTCAAGCGCCGCTGCGGCGGGCCAGTCGCTGCTGGAGGAGGACCGCGACCACGATGATCGCGCCCTTCGCGACGGCCTGGGCGGAGATGGAGAGGTTGTTGAGGGTGAAGACGTTCGACAGCGTGGTGAAGATCAGGACGCCGAAGACGGTGCCGGCGATCGTGCCGCGGCCACCGGAGAGCAGCGTGCCGCCGATGACGACCGCGGCGATGGCGTCCAGTTCGTACAGACCGCCGTGCGTGGCGCTGCCGGTGGTGGTGCGGGCGATGAGCATGACGGCGGCGAGCCCGCAGCACAGGCCGAGCAGCGTGTAGAGCATGACGGTGTGCCGCTTGACGTCGATGCCGGCGAGCCTGGCCGCCTCGGGGTTGCCGCCGACGGCGAACGTCCTGCGCCCGAACGTGGTGCGGTTCAACAGGACCCAGCCGCCGACGGCGACCAGCGCGAAGATCACGACGAGCACCGGGATGCCGAGGATCGAGGCGTCGAAGAACGCGGCGAAGCCCGGCACGTTCACGATCTGGGTCTTGCGGTTGGAGATGATCTCGGCGAGGCCTCGTGCGGCGGCGAGGCTCGCCAGGGTCGCGATGAACGCCACGACCCGTCCGTACGCGATCAACGCGCCGTTGACGAGTCCGCACGCTCCGCCCACCAGCAGCGCGGTGAACACCATCACGATCCAGTGCGTGTCGTTCGCGATCCCTTGGGTGGCAAGGGTTGTCGCCCACACCGACGAGAGTGCGACGATCGCGCCCACGGACAGGTCGATGCCGCCGCCGGTGATCACGAACGTCATCCCGATGCTCACGACGCCGATCACGGCCGCGAGCCGCAGGATGGTGAGCACGTTGTCGACGTCGGCGAACCGGTCGCCCGCGGTGATCACCCCGCCCAGGCACAGCAGGACGAACGCGACGACGAGGCCGGTGTTGCGTCCGGCGGCGGACCCGAGCAGGGCCGAGAGGCCGGAGGTCCTGGTGACGGGCGGGCTCTTCTGCGTGGGCACGGCGGTGTCCTCGCTCATGCGGCGTGTCCTTCCATGACCAGGTCGAGGACCCGGGACTCGTCGATCTCGTCGGCGGGGCCGTCGTGCACGACCCGGCCCTCGCGCACCACCAGGACCCGGTCGGCGAGCCCGAGGACCTCCTCGACGTCGCTCGACACGACGACCACGGCCACTCCCCGGTCGGCCAGGTCGCGGATGAGCTCGTAGATCTCGCTGCGCGCACCGACGTCGACGCCGCGGGTGGGCTCGTCCAGCAGCAACACCCGGCACTCGCGCAGCAACCACCGCGCGAGCACCACCTTCTGCTGGTTGCCGCCGGAGAGCCCGCGCACCACGCGGTCCACCCCGGTGGGCCGGACGTCGAGCGCCTCGGTGAGCTCGCGGGACCGGGCCCGTTCGGCGCCGTCGTCGAGGAACCCGAAACGGGCGAAGGCCGACATCGACGAGACGGTGATGTTGCGGAACACGGCCTGGTCGAGCAGCAGTCCCTGGCTCTTGCGCTCCTCCGGGCACAGGCCCATGCCTGCCCGCACGGCCGCGCCCACGCTCCCCCGCCGCAGCGCCCTGCCGTCGACCTCGACCGTGCCCGCCGCCCGCTTCCTGGCGCCGTAGATCGTTTCAAGGATCTCCGAACGCCCGGAGCCGACGAGTCCGGCGAGCCCGACCACCTCTCCGGCGTGCACCGCGAGGTCCACGCCTTCGAACCGGGCGCCGTCGGCCAGCCCGCGCACGCGCAGCACCTCGGGCGCGGCCGGGTCGACGGGTTTCCGGTGCGGGTACACGTTCTCCAGCACCCGGCCGGTCATCAGCCCGATCAGCTCGGACGTCTTCACCTCGCGCGCGGGCAGTCCCGTCGCGACCGTGCGGCCGTCCTTGAGCACGGTCACCCGATCGCCGATCTCCCTGATCTCGGCGAGCCGGTGCGAGATGTAGACGACGGCGACCCCGTGCGCCGTCAGGTCCCTGATGATCCCGAACAGCACCCTGACCTCGTCCGGGTCGAGCACCGCCGACGGTTCGTCCATGATCAGCAGCTGCCCGTCCAGCGACAACGCCCGTGCCATGCTGACGATCTGCTGGTGCGCCACGGACAACCGGCCGACGTCGCGGTCAGGCGAGATCTCCGGATGTCCCAGCCGTACCAGCAGCTCCCTCGTCCGCCGCCTGGCCTCCGCACGCCGGGTGAACCCGGCCGTCGCCAGCTCGTGCCCCAGGAACACGTTGTCCGCCACCGACAACCCGGCGACGAGGTCGAGCTCCTGGTAGATCGCGGCCACCCCGCTGCGCATCGCCGCCGTCGGGTTGCCTAACGACACGACCTCCCCGCGCCAGCGGATCTCCCCCTCGTCCGGCCGGTGCGCGCCGGACAGCACCTTGATCAACGTCGACTTGCCGGCGCCGTTCTGCCCGAGCAGGCAGTGCACCTCACCGGCACGCACGTCGAAGTCCACGCCCTGCAGGGCCAGCACGCCGGGAAAGCGCTTCACCAGTCCCTGAACCGAGAGCAGTGCCGAGCTCGTCATTGAGTCCTCCGGGCCCCGGCACCCCTTGTGCCGGCAGGAAGTTCGGCCTAACGAGAACTCACGCTAATGAGACGCTTCCGAGGTGGACAAGACGATCGGGGTGGCGCACATCGGCCATCTTTTCCCTTGACTGCGGTGCCCGTTTCAGCCTGTCGTGCCGAGTTCCAGCGTGACGTCGGTCAGCGGCGCACTCGTGCAGGTCAGCACCTCGCCATCGTCGTCCCGCGACACCCTTCCTTTCAAGAGCTTCGCGACGCACTCGTGGCAGCTGCCGACCGTGCACGAGTACGGCATCGGCAGTCCCGCGGCGAGCCCGGCGTCCAGCAGCGTCTGTCCCGGTTCCACGACCGCCTCGCCCACGGGCCGTCCGCCGGACTCGACGCGCATCCGTTGCGGCGCCGGCGATCCCGTCGCCGTCGACGCGCTGGTGTAGCTCTCGACGTGCACGCGTTCGTCCGGCAGGTCCAGGGCCTTCACCGCGATGTCCATCAGAGCCTCGGGGCCGCAGAGGTAGTACTTCGCGTCCGGCCCGAGGTCCGCCGCCCACCGCTGGACGGCGGGGGCGTCCAGGCGTCCGTCGCGGGAGGTCAGGACGTGCTTGAGGGTGAACCGGCCGGGGTGCTCGGCCACGAGCCGGGCGAGGTCGGCGGCGAAGATCGTGTCCGCCTCGGTCCTGGTGCTGTAGAGCAGGGAGACGCGCTCGCCGGGGCGGGCGAGCAGGGTGCGGGCGATGCTCATCATCGGCGTGATGCCGCTGCCCGCCGCGATCAGCGCCACCTCGTGGCCGGGTTCGGCGTGGAAGGTGCCGGACGGGCCGCGCACGGACAGCCGGTCGCCGGCCGTCAGAGTCCTGACGTGGTGGGAGAAGAGGCCTCCTTCGACCTGTTTGACCGTCACCTCCAGCCTCGTCGTTCCCGGTGCCGAGGATGCCGAGTACGGCCTGCGCACCGGGGTGCCGTCGATCTCGGTCACGAGCGTGAAGAACTGGCCGGGCCGGAAGTCGAACGGCCGGTCGCCCTCCAGCACCAGCGTGACGGCGCTCGGGGTCTCCTCCCGCACCTCAACGACCCGCACCTCGTGCCACGGTTCCCGCACCGCGCGACGGGGTGCGGGGGCCGCGACGTCGAAGCCCTCCTTGCGCAGGCCGGAGCGGTAGGCGAGGTTCATCGCGGCCCTCATCAGCCGCTTCGGCATCAGCTCGGCGAGCTTCACCAGCAGCCGGTTGCGCGAGTTGGCGGCGAGGTGCAGGCTCGCCAGCGCCATCAGGTCGGGCACTCCCTCCGGCGTGGCGGCGGTCCACAGCCGGGCTCGCGTGACCGCGTCGTTCGCGCTCAGTTCGGCGGCCTCGACGTCGACGAGCAACGCGGCGTGCGGCGGGATTCCCCTCAGTGCCAACGGTTCCAGCAGCGCGGGGTCGACGGTGATCACCGCCCGCCCGCGGACGTGCAGCACCCCCGTCCGGCCGGGGACGAGCGCGGCGAACGAGATCCGGTCGTCCTGGAGCAGGTTGTGCAACGTGTCGGCGCGTTTGTTGCCGCGCCGGTCCGCGATCAGCAGCGTGCGGCCGTCGACGATCCGGGCTACCGCTCCCTGGTCGCCGCGGGGGCTGGTGTCGCTGCCTCCTTCGGCGTCCCAGGTGGACAGAACGAGGAAGGGCGAGGCGGCGAGGAAGTCCGCGACGCCGGGCGATCCCAGCGGACCCTCTCCCGCGACCGTCGCGACTGCCGGCTTCCCCGGCGGTTGCCACAGCCCCGACCTCAGCACCGCCTGCGCGCAGTGCACGTACACCTGCTCGATGTCGAGCCGCCCTCGCCGCACGGTTCCGTTGACGCGCAGGGTCTCCCCCACCCCCGGCAGCAGGAACACCAGCGACGCGGGTCCGTCCGCCTCCTCGCACAGCGCGAAGGAGATCCGCGTCGGCGAGTGCACGCGGGCGAACCCCGGCACCCCGCCGACGTACGTGGTCCGCCACGAGCCGTCCACGCCCAGGTACCCGAACCCCGCGACGGGACTGCGCGCGAGCACCTCCACGCACCCGTCGTCCAACGCCCCGAGCTGCTTCTTCATGATCACCGCGGGCGCGCTCCCGATCACCCCCGTCACGGCCTCGGCAGTTGTCAGGAGGTTGTTTTCCCAGCTCATAGCAATATTATGAGCTTTTGCTCAGATCTTGAATACTCGCTTTTGAAGGGTCGATCATGCCGACGCACAGCCGGGACGTAGGGCCACGTCGCAAGCCCAGTCAGGTCCGCGCGGAGCTCACCAGGGACCGCATCCTGACGGCGGCTGCTCACGTTTTCTCCGAGCACGGCTACGCCGCCGGCACCACGAACCGCATCGCCGACCGCGCGCGGGTGTCGATCGGTTCGCTGTACCAGTACTTCCCGAACAAGGACGCGATCCTGGCCGAGCTGATGGTGCGGCACATCGACCGGGGCACCTGGACCGACGCCGACCGGCTCGACTTCTCGCCGGGCAGCCTGGAGTCCGTCGTGCGGGCGCTCGTGCGCGACGCGATCGACAACCACCGCGACGACCCGCGGCTGCTGCGGATCATGATCGAGCAGGGTCAGCTCTCCGACGACCTGCGGGACACGATCACCCGGCACGGCGCGCAGCGGGTCGCCCAGGTGCGCGACGTGTTCGCCCGCCACCCCGACGTGCGGGTGCGGGACCTGGACACAGCGGTCGAGCTCGTGGTGTTCACGGTCGAGCTGAACACGCACCGGCTGGCGGCGCTGCACCGGGACGTCGAGACGGTGGAGAACGAGCTCGTCGACATGGTGACGCGCTACCTGAGCGGGTGACCCGAGCTGCGACGTTCCGACATTGGTCGGATCTGTTCCGGAAAATCCCGGTACAAGCTGGGTGATCCGTCCCTTGACGGCCGTGAGACATCGGATGTTCACTGATGGCCCGTTCACCTTCATCCTGCTTCGGAAGGTGCTAGATGAGGTTGTCCCGTCTCTTGCCCACCGCCGTGCTCGTAGGCGCCTCACTCACCATCTCTCCCGCCACCGCCGCTCCCGGCGACGCCGCGTTCTCCTCCTCCGCGGGCCGCCTGGACGTCGACTACGCCAGTTACCTGTCCAAGCACGACGTCGTCTACAACCGCCCGAACTCCAACCCGAACTACGGGCTGACCGTCGGCAACGGCCGCACCGGCGCCATGGTGTGGCAGTCCGGCGGCCTGAACATGCAGGTGTCCAACGTGGACGCCTCGCAGCAGACCGCGTTCGGCGCCGGCATCGTCAACCTCGCCACCACCCCGGCGATGGACGCGGGCTACAGCACCTACCAGCAGCGGCTGTCGCTCTACGACGGCACGCTGACCACGAAGTACGACAACAACCGCACCGTCACCATCATGGGGCAGCCCAACTCCGAGGTGATGGGCATCCACGTCGAGGACAGCCGCAGCGTCAGCGCCGTGACGCTGGAGCTGTCGTTGTGGGACGTCGCGAACCTCGGCAACAGCGGTGACGTGCCGGACATGAACACCTGGCGCACGGTCAGCAGCTACGCCGACGCGACCGGCGCCGGGATAAGCCGCGGGCAGACCGACGCGCAACGCTTCGGCTACACGCTCGCGGCGACCGTGGAGGGCGCGAGCTACAACGCGTCCGTCGTGAACAACAGCCGGGTGCGCCTGTCGATCACGCCGTCGTCGAGCTACACGGTGTGGTTCACGGTCTCCACGCGCCTGAACGCGCCGAGCAACAACTCGATCAACCAGGCGCGGAACGCGTTGAACGCCGTGAAGGCCACCGGCTACAACACGACGTACAACAACTACCGGAACTGGTGGCACAGCTTCTGGAACAAGTCGTTCGTCCAGTACGGCGGTCTCAACGGCGAGGCCGACTACCTGGAGAACGTGTACTACCTGTCGACGTACCTGATCGCGGCCGGCGGGTACGGCAACTACCCGTTCCACTTCATCAACGGCGTGTTCCGGGCGACCGGGGACAGCACGAAGTGGAGCAACGCGTACTGGTACTGGAACCAGCGCGACGTCTACAACTCGTTCCTCGCGTCGAACCACGTCGACCTGATGAACACGTTCAACAACCTCTACAGCCGCAACTACAGCGCGTTGAAGGCGTACACGCAGACGCGGTACGGCATAGACGCGCTGTGGGTGCCCGAAACGATGGGATGGGACGGCAACGCGCGCGGCACCGTCAACAGCGATTTCACCAAGAACGTGCTGTCGACGGGCTATGAGGCCGCGTTCAACATGTACCTGCAGTACCGGTACACGAACGACGCCAACTATCTGCGCAACGTGGCGTACCCGTACATCCGCGAGGTCGCGAAGTTCTACTCGCGCACGCTGTCGGTCGACTCCAACGGCCAGTACTACATGGCCAACTCGCACGCTCACGAGACGTACTGGAACGTGCGCAACGCGATCACCGACCTCGCCGCGGTGCGCAGCCTGTTCCCGATCGCGTTGCAGGTGTCGCAGCAGCTCGGGCTGGACGCGAACCTGCGGTCGGAGTGGCAGCAGATCCTGAACAACCTGGTGCCCTACCCGCAGCAGAACGGCACGTACCTGGCGCACCAGCCACCATTGTCGCAGACCCGCAACGGCGAGAACGTGGCGGCGGAGCTCATCTGGCCGTACAACGTCACCGGCATCGGCTTCCCGGACTACCAGACCGCGCTGAACACGTGGAACACCAGGCCTTTCCCGTACGGCAACGTGTGGGCGAACGACGCCGTGCAGGCCGCACGGCTGGGGCTCGGTGATCAGACGTTCAGCGGCATGAAGCGGATGCTGCAGCAGTACCAGAACTATCCGAACGGGTTCACCAACAACACGAACGGCGTTTTCGAGTACCACGGTGTGCACCTGTCGGCGATGAACGAGGCGTTGCTGCAGTCGTACAACGACAAGATCCGGGTGTTCCCGGCGGCGCCGACCAGTTCGTCGTTCGTCGGCAAGTTCACGTTGCTGGCCAAGAACGGGTTCCTGGTCAGCTCCGAGCGCGAGGCGAACGAGACCAAGTACGTCGGGCTGCGCAGCCAGTGGGGTGCGACAGCGCAGGTCGTGAACCCGTGGGGCACGCAGCAGGTCCGGGTCCGGCGCACGTCGGACAACGCCGTGCTGCTGACGACCTCGGCGGCCGAGTTCCAGTTCGCCACGGCCACCGGCGGCACGTACGTCGTCGAGCGGACGGCCAAGCCGCTCACCTCGTACGCGACCACCCGGCTCACCGGCAGCCAGAACCAGGTCGCGAAGTCGTTGAGCGGCACCGCGTCCACGCTCGGCCTCAACGCCTCGGGTGGCGGTCTGATCAACAACACCGAGGGCAGCTACGACAACAACTGGCACCTGACCACGAACCGCGGCTACGGCGACTACAACGACGACACGCACCACTCCACCACCGTCAACGCCGCGGCCACGTACACGTTCACCGGCACGGCGATCGAGTACATCTCCGAACGCAACGGCGACATGGGCACGGTCGACGTCTACCTCGACAACGTCTTCCAGGCCACGGTGGACCTGCGGGCGACCGGTGCCCGGCAGGTGCAGCAGGTGGTGTGGCAGAGGTCCGGCCTCACCAGAGCCCAGCACACGATCCGCGTCGTCAACCGCAGCACGTCGGTCGGCATGATCGACGCCTACCGGATCACCCCGTGAGCACGGCGTTGAGCCCGCTCGCCTGAGTGCGCCAGTCGCGCTGGTTCGGGGTCGCCCCGGACCAGCGCTGGCCGATGCGGTTCAGCGCGTCCCGGTCCGACGCCCACACGGTGTCGGACTGCTGGCGCGCGAACCGCTGGTAGGCCTCAGCGTTCGTCGCCTTGTAGAGGTCGTTGAGGTAGCGCATGAAGATGCCCTTGAACTGCTTCTGGTTGTCGTCGCAGTTCGCGTTGGGGTCGCACGACTCGGTGAGCACGCCGTTGCGGGTGAGGCCGGTGATCGCGGAGTCCGCGAGCCGTTTCGCGGCCGTGAGGTACTTCGCGTCGCCGGTCGCGCGGTAGACCTCGGTGAGCCCGCCGATGCCGAGGCCCTGGTTGTAGGTCCACACGGTCTGGCCGTTGTTGCGGCAGTCCTGCGTGATCCCGTCGTTGACCAGGCCGGTCGAGTTGATCATCCCGCTGGCCAGGTACCAGTCGGCGGCCGTGCGCGCGCGTTGCAGCCACACGGTGTCGCCCGGCGTACGGCGGTGGATCGACGCCGTCAGCCTGACGTACTGGCCGTTGGTGACGGCGTTCTTGTAGGTGCGTTCCCGGTCCCACCACACACCGCCGTTGCACGTCCGTGTGTCCCAGTACTGGTGCACATAGGTCGCGATCGTGGTGGCCATCGTCAGGTAACGCCGGTCCTGTGTGTGGTCGTACGCCGCCACCCACGCAAGACCCCACCACGCGCTGTCGTCGATGGACCGGCTGATGAAGTCGCCCTCGATCGGGTCCGTGCTGCGCTGCCCGGCGGCGAACGGCACCCGGTTCACGTCGAACGTCCGGGCGATCACCCAGTCGTAGTCGCGGAGGCCCGAGTCCATCACGCCCGTGAGCGTCGTGGCCGAGTTCCACCAACTCGACTGCCACCACGCCGTGTACGGCTCGTAGTCGTAGAGCAGCGCATCAGCCGCAGCGCGCGCACGGCTCGGTGCGGGCCGTGCCCAGGCCGTGCAGCTGCCTTCCTGATGGGCCGCTTCCCTGCCGCACGCCCTGACGGCTCCGCCGTAGTGACGGCCGCGCGGGTCCCTGGTGGCGAACATGGTGGTGCGGGTCGTGGTCGCTCCTGCCGGCGTGGCGGTGCGGCCCAGGCTTGAGCCTCCCGGCCAGCTGGTGCCCGCGTCCCAGGAGCGGTCGAGCCACACCTCGTCCCCGGCGCCACTTGCCTCGATGCTCGCGAACGCCATGCCGTTCGCGTCGGTGTGCAGGCGGATCGTGCGGCCGTACAACGTGGTGGGCGGCACGGGCTGCACCGGGGTGACGGCTTGGGTTGGGCTCGTGCGGTCGCAGAGCACGTCGCACACGGTCGGGTAGATCCAGTCGGTGCAGGTCACGGCCTGGGCGTCACCGCAGGCGCGGATCAGGCCGCGCCGGTGGTGGCCGGGATCGGTGACGTTGTACATGAGGGTTCTGGTGCCGGTCCACGTGCCCGGGATGCTCGCCCGGCCGAGGAGACCCTCCCAGGTGGCGCCGCCGTCCCAGGAGCGGTCGAGCCAGACCGAGTCGCCGGTGACACCGTTGTCGATGCTCGCCCAGGCCATGCCGTCGGGGTCGGAGGCGTGCAGGACGAGGCGGCGGCCGTTGATGAGGCGCTCGGGCACCGGGAAGGTCTCCTGCTTGGCACGGGAGGGGTCGAGGGTGTCGCAGGACAGGACGCACACGGCCGCGGCGGCGGCGAAAGGGGCCGCGGAGGAGGAAGGCGGCGACGCGCTGGGGCTGGAGGGCAACGCGGTCGGGCTTCCCGGCGAGGCGGCTGGGCTGGAAGGCGGTCCGGCTGGGTTGGAAGGCGACGTGCCTGGGCTGGACGGCGGGGCGGCTGGGCTGGACGACGGGGCGGTCGGGCTCGACGGCGGCCCGGCTGTCGTGTTGTCCGGTGGCGCTGCCGGCGCCAGAACCATCAGCAGGGCCACCACCACGTGCAGCAAACCGACCACCCCCGACGTCGCGGACGATCCGTGAGAACGCTCTCATGGTCTTGGATCCGGCGCCGCCCGGTCAACCGGCAGAAAAAGTCAGGGCAACCCGCCCGCCGCCCGACCGCATTCATAGGGGTGAGGGCACCTGTGGAGGTGCCACTGACGTTCGGGGTGCAGGGCAGTGCGCACAGGACTGGTGATCGCGGTGACCGTCTTCGTGCTGGCCGTCGCCGCACTCGCCCTCGCCGCGCTCACCCTCACCGGCGTCGAACGGCCTCCCGAGCAGCGGCCCACCGTGATCAGGACCGACGACATGAAGACCCGATGACGCCGGGCTGGGAGGCGGAGTTCGCGCGGCTCTACGACCGGTGTCAGGAGTCGATGCGCTTCACGGCGTTCCTGTTGTGCGGCAACTGGCACGAGGCCGAGGACGTGGTGCAGGCAGCGTTTCTGAAGCTGTACCTGGTGGGGCCGGGGCTCGCCGACCACAGCGGCATCGAGAGCTACCTCCAGCGGATCGTGGTGCGGACGTTCCTCGCCGAACGGCGGAAGGTGCGGTGGCGCCGGGAGAAGCTCACCGACGCGCCGCCGGAGAGCCTGTTCACCGCGCCGGACGCCGAGGACGGGCTGGTCGTGTGGGACGCGCTGGCGAAGATGCCCGCGCGGCAACGGGCCGTGCTGGTGTTGCGGTACTGGAACGACATGAGCGTGGACGACGTCGCCGCCGCGCTCGGCTGTTCGACGGGCACCGTGAAGTCGCAGAGCAGCAAGGGTTTGCAGACGTTGCGGCACCGGCTCGGCCCGGGGTTCGGGCACGCACGGCTGGAGGTGTGATGGAGCACGAGGACACCCTGCGCGCCACTTTCCGCACCCTGCGAGGGGAACGGGTGCCACCGGACGCCCACGGCGCGGCCGGCGTGATCAGGCGCGGGCGGGCCGTGCGGTCGCGCCGGCGCACGGCCGCCGTGGTGGGCACCGCGGTCGCGACGGCCGCCGTCGCCGCGCTGGCCCTGGCGCTGCTGCCCGGACCGCCGACCACCCCGGAGCCGGGTGCGCCGCCGGCCGAGACGACCACGACGGTGCTCACAACACCAACGGACTTGCCTCCCGGACGAACCTCGCCGTAGCCCGCGGATTCCGGAACACGTGCACCGACGCGTCCGAGCTGTTCACGGCCTTCAGCAGCGCGGGCCGGTGCCTGCGGCGCCACGACCAGACCCAGCGCCAGAAGTCGAGGTTCTCGCGTGAGCGCAGCAACGCCTGCCAGGCGCAGCGCGGGAACGAGTAGTCGAGCAGCAGCACGGTGTCCGCGCGCCGCAGGCGGACGTCGAGCACGTCGTACGGGCCGAGGTCGCCGTCCATGACCCACTCGTGGGCGGCGGCCAGTTCGCCCTGGACGACCTCCCACAGCTCGAGTGGCAACGGCTCCAGGTTCGGGCCCCAGAAGTGCTTGTCCAGCTCGACCACGGGCAGGCCGGTCGCCGAGCCGAGGGTCCTCGCCAGGGTCGACTTGCCCGCGCCGCCCCGGCCGAGGATCACCACGCGCCTCATCGCGCCACCCGCTGCCGCGGCGTCGGACATTCTCTCTCCCCCAGCGTCACTTCATCAGGTAGGTGCCCTTGTCGAGCACCGCTTCCAGCGCCGGCCCGTCCTTCGCCGTGAACCTGCCGTGCGCCAACGGAATCCCGACGGCTCCGGCCAGCACCACCAGCTTCACGTCGGCCAGCGCCTCGATCGCCGTGCGCAGGTCCTCCGCCGCGCGACGAGCCGACGACAGCGCGCTGACGTACAACACCGCGGCCACCACGACGGACGGCCACCACAACACGCCGACCAGCAGGTAGCCGAACGCCCACGCGGCGCGCAGAGACGCTGCCGTGTAACGGTCCCACGCCAGCTGGGTCATCGCGCGTTCGTCCGAAGAGGACAGCTGCCACAGCCGGGGCCACACGCGGACCAGCGCGACCCCGTACTGGGCGGCGATCCGTTGCTCGGCCAGCCGGACGGCGTCCCCGATGCGGGTGGCACGGGCGGGCAGGTACCTCTCCGGCACGGTGTACCCGTCCGGCGCGGCGGCACGGGCCCGCCGGACTCGCCGGCGCAGCAACGGGCGCAGCACCAGCAGGGCCACGCGGCCGTTGCCGGTCCACGTCCGCGCGACGAACCGGCTGAGTTCGGCGGCGAGTCCGGCGCACGCGGTCGCGATCACGGCGCCGCCTGCCGCGAGCAGCACCAGCTGGCCGTTCTGCTTCGGCACCGCGAGCGCGCCGAGGCGGGCGGCAATGGCGGTCACGTCGAGGGCGCCTACGGGACGCACCCACCACGCGAACGCCAGCACCAGGGTGAACAGCACGCCCGGCAGCGCGAGGAGGTTGATCCAGCGCTCGGCCAGTTTGGTGCCCAGCCCGGACAGCAGCTTGTCCACTACGGGTCCAGCCGCTGGACGGACGGCGTCATCGGCCGGTCGTCGAGGTTGCACCACGGCTCGGACGCGTCGGCGCCGCGGCCCTGGCCGGGGCAGGCGAAGCGCGGGCAGGTGAACCGCTGGCCGATCGGCGCCGCCTCCCACCACGCCTGCAGGCCCGCCGCGCCGTCGCCCCGGTAGTCCGTCCCGAGGTCGAGCATCAGGTTGTGCATGGCCTCGTGGGCCGGGCGGCCGTCCTTGACGGCCTCGACCTCGGCCTCCAGCTCACGCCTCCAGCCCATCTGGTCGGCCGTCGCGCGCAACGACGGCAGCCGGTCGCAGAACCACGCGACGGCCAGCGCGGCCTCGTCCGGGCGCGCCGGCGGTTCGGGTTCCTGCTTGCCACGGCGGAAGAACGACGGCATGTCCCCCAACTCCCCTCGGTGGATCACCGTATCAAGGTCCGATGTGCACGAACGGGGCCCAGCGCGCGGGGTCGTCCGGGACGCGGGACCGCAGTGCGCGTTGGGCCGCGTGCAACGCCAGCGCGGGCGTTCGGCCCGCGATCAGGTGCGCGTAGAACTGGTCGGCGACGACCGGGCCGTCCTCGCTGCGCATGTGCCACAACGTGCCGACGACGTGCGAGAACCCGTGCAGGTGCAGGGCGGCGGCCGGGTGCAGCGCCTCGTCGAGGTTCTCCGAGTCAGGGACGGCCGTGACGCACGCGGACAGGAACGCCACCTCGTTCGCGCCCGTCTCCATCCCGGCGAGCTCGTCCAGGCCGAGGCTTCCGTCGTGCAGCACGAGACCGTTCATGTCGCCGTGGCACGCGAAGTGCGCCCACGTGCTGCCGGGCAAAGCGGCCTTCACGGCGGCAACGGTGGCCGTGCTCTCCGCGAGCCGAACGGCACCGTGCACCCGTGCCGCGAGCAACGAGGCTTCCTCGTCGGCGTGCGGCAACGGTGCCCACGACGTTCCCGGCGGTGTCTGCTCCAGCGACGTGATCAGCATCGAAGGCTCGGCAACCGGCCGGTGGCCGCGGCGCGCGTCCAGCAGTGACCACAGGCTGGGTGTGTACGACGAGACCACGCGGTCCAGCACGGAGTCGCCGTCGCGGCCCGCCAGGTGCACCGGCACGGGCGTCAGCGCGCCGGTCGGGCACCACCAGATCCGCCGGTCCCGCCCCAGGTGCGGCTCGACGGCGTCCAGCACGGGCGCGGCGACGGCGTCCCACAGCCGGGGCGCGATGTGCCGGGCGTTCATCCGCCGGGTCGGTGCGTCGAGCAGGCCCTCCGCCCACGCCCGCGCGTCGCCTTCGGTGAGATCGGGCAGCGGCACGTGCACGGGGGCGGCCGCGGCGAGCACGATGATCGCGTCGCACCGCTCGGCGCCGGCGTTGACCAGCACGACCGGGCCGTCCGCGGCCGCCTCGCGCAGGTCGGCGAACCGGATCTCGTGCCCGAACGTCCGCCGCTGCGCCAGCTCGTCCCACTCGCGGGCGAGCTCTGCCCTGCCCACGGCCTGCCGGTGCACGGCGAGCAGGTCGTCGTCCGCGCCGGCGTCGTAGCCCGGCTGTTGCAGGGCCGCGCTGATCTCGGCGATGCGCGGCTCGTCGCCGGTCGTGGCGCGCAGCTCCCGCACCTGCGCCCAGATGACGGTGCGGCTGAGCTCCAGCAGTTCGACGGCGCGTTCGACCCTGCCCGCGGTCAGCGCGAGCGTGGCGACGGTGGCGGGCGCGAGCCGCGACTGGTTCAGCACCGCCTGCCGGTCCGCCCTGCTCAGGCCGAGCGACGCGGCCCTGACCACGATCCGCAGCACCTGTTCGAAGTGGGCGAGCGCCGTGTCGGGGTCGCCGCTCTCGAGCGCGCGGATGCCGCGCATCGCCGTGGCGAAGTGCACGAGCTGCCAGGGCGGGTCGGGCAGCGCGTCCACGCGGTCGAGCGCGTCGAGCAGGTCCGGTGCCTCGAAGTCGCCGAGGTGCCCCAGTGCGTTGAGGCGGTGGTCGAGGACGTCCGACCGGTCCTCGCCGGGTTCGGCGAGCCACCGTCCGGTGAGCGCGACGACCTCGTGCAGGTCCGCCGGGTCCTGGTCGCGTTCGTACCGGACCACGAGCGCGCCGGCGAGCCTCATCTGTTCGGGTTCGCCGATCTCGCGCAACAGTGTGATCGCCTCGTCGAGGTCGGTCCACATCAGCAGGATCGCGCGCATGAGGCGCGCTTCGACCGGGTCGACCCGCGCGGCCTTCTCCATCAACGCGTGCGCGCGGGCGGTGTCGGCGGGCGTGTCGCGCAGGACCAGGGCGTGCGCGAGCGTCAACGCGATCTTGGCGCGCCGAGCCTTGCGGACGGTGAAGTGCGGCCGCCTGTGCAGTCCTTCGAGCAGCCGGATCGCGACGTCGAGGTGCGCGCCCGCGTCCGTCTGGACGTGGGCCTTCACCAGCGTCTCGGCGAACTGGTAGCGCGCGTCGCCGTCGTCGAGCAGCGGGGAGAACACGTGGGTCCACGACCGTTCCTCCAGGCCCGGCAGCGTCGCCATGGTGCGCAGCATCGCGTCGTCGAGCGGCTCGCCCTCGTCGAGCTTCGCGAGCTGGGTGCGTGCGAAGACGGTCATGGCGAGCTGGCTGCGGTAGGGGTACCGGACGAACTCGCGTTCGAGCCGCGTCACCTCGGCCTGGACGCCGGGGTCGGCCGCCTTCCCCGACTTGATCATCCGGTGCACGACCATCGCCCGGACCAGGCGCGGGAACAGGTCGAACAACCACGGCGCCGACACGACGAGGAACACCGCGGCGACGAGCATCGACCCGCCGATCGTCACCGTCACCGGGACGTCGGTGAAGAACCCGATCTCCAGGTACTCGGAGAGCGAGATGTCGTTCCCGGCGGTGTGGATCCAGTACGGGACGACCACGCAGCACGGCACCATCAGGAACATGAGGACGGTGCCGAGGCCCAGGCCGAGCGGCCGGTCGCGCAACGCGCGCCAGCCGATCGCGATGTCGCGCAGGTGCCCCCGGACCATGGAGATCGTGAACGCGGCGAGGATCAGCATCAGCGCGGGGAAGGTGAAGATCACTATCGGCCCCGGCGCCAGGATCCACTGAGGGCGTCCGGTCTCGGAGTCGAAGACGTAGCCCTTGTTCCCGAAAACGTGCTCCGGCGGCAGGTACGCGAGGGTGTAGCGCCGCCAGCCGACCCAGGCTCCCCACGCCACCACGGCGAGGACGACGGCGGCGATCGCGGCGAAGCGCGCCCGGTTCCCCATGCGGCCCAGCTTGGCAGATCATGAAACCGCGAGTCCGCTGAACGCGGTCAAACCCTTCTGGCCAGCCGGAACACCTTCGCGAACACGCCGTCCCCGGTGAGCACGGACGAACCGTACTTGTCGCCCATGGTCGGGGCGTTGTAGGTCTTCCTGCTGGAGACGAACCTCGGCTGTCCCGCCGAGTCGACGCCGAGGTAGATCGCCGAGTGGTCGAGCAGCGGCCCGTCGGCGGGGTCGAGGTCGAACGCCAGCACGTCGCCGGGCTGGAGCCGCTCCAGGTCTTCGGCGGGCGGGCTCGCGCCGGTGTCGGCGACGATCACCGTGCCGGGCGCGCCGGCCGTGAAGTCCTTGGCCTGTCTGGGAAGCCGGGTGCGCGACGGGGCCCAGCCGAGCGGGTAGCCCGCGCGGTATCCGAAGACCATGCGGAGGTAGCCGCTGCAGTCGAGGGAGTCCTTGCGCAGCGGGTCGGGTTCGCGCACCACCCCGCCGGGGTAGGTCCACGGGACGCCCAGGTAGTCGTTGAAGTCGGCGTCGCTGAGGCGTTCACCGTCGACCATCGGGCCGAAGAACGCCCGGCCCGCGTACCGGACTCCCCGGTCGTCGCGCAGGTCCGGGGTGTTGCGGCGGTACTGCATCGCGACGTCGAGCACGTCGGGTGAGCGGTCCTGCAACGCCGTGGTGAGCCACTTCGCGAGTGCCGGGTCCTGTTCGCCGCCGGGGCGCCACGGCGCGGGGGCGACGCGCACCCAGTCGTCGGTGGTGACGGTGGCCGCGGTGACCTCGGGTTCGGCGAAAGTGCGGGCCGGGCCTCGGAAAACGGCCGTGCGCGCGCCGTCGGTCAACGTCGCGAGGCGGTCGCCCCGCGCGTTGAGCACCAACGTCCGGGGCGGATCGTCCACGCGCACGAAGTCGTAGCGGGTCGCGTTCGCGACCGGCGGGAGGGCCAGCACGAGGACGAGAACGAGCAGCGGCGACGACTTCAAGGCGTCCGCCCTTCCCTGCGCGGATTCGTTAAGAAAGTTTCCTAAACCAGAGGTGTACTCGCCTTCCAGCCTCTCGGTCAAGACCTTCCGCGCGTTCCGGACCAAGACCCGCAACGATCGTCCAGAGTGGACGAAAGTGGGAGAAATCGGTCAGCTGTAGAGCTCCTACCTGCATGAACTCGCGTCCGCGCGGGAATAGTACTGGACCTAGTCTATTTCCGGCACCCCCGTCCGGCCGGTGCTTTCGAGACGGGCAGGGGCCACCATGTGAAGCACGCCGCCGCCAGAACGCTCCTCGGAAGTGGTCTGCGATGACTCGACTCTGGTGGACCAGGTCGGCGGTGCTCTCGCTGGGTCTGGTCGTGTGTCTGATCATGGTGCTCGTCGCCGCGTTCCGCGCCATCGGCGTCGTGACCGGGTGCGACGATCCGTGCGCGGGCGCGGGCAATGCGCTCGGTTTCTCGTTGCGGCTCAACGTGGTCGACGAGTCGGGCAGGGGCGTTCCGCGCGCGACGGTGACGTTGCACGGCTCCAGCACCGAGCGACTGACGGGCGATCCGGACGGAACGGTCACCACGCCCGTGCTGAACGGGCCGGTGCTCGCCGTCGTCGAGGCGCCTGACCGGTTGCCGGAGCCGGTGCCGCTCGGGAGGTCCGATGTGGACACACCGGTGACGGTGAAGTTGTTCGCGCGCAGGCAGGGCCGGTTCGCGATGCACTCGGGCGGTGACGTGATGTTCGGGCGCCGGTACGCGGAGCCGGAGGACTCCTCGGCGCCGCTCGTGCCGGATCAGGACGCGGCCAGGGGCGCCGAGGAGGTGGTGTCGGCGCTCGCGCCCGCGTTCGCCGCGGCCGACCTGCGCACGGTCAACCTGGAGAGCGTGGTCAGCGACCTGCCCGCGAGCCGCGCGTATCCGGAGAAGCGGTTCGTCCTGCGGTCCGCGTCGGCCACGACGGCGGGGTTGCGGGCGCTGGGCGTGGACTGCGCGGTGCTCGCCAACAACCACTCGCGCGACTTCCTGGACCAGGGCGTCGCGGACACCCGTGCCGCGCTCACTCGGGCGGGCATCGGGATGGTCGGCGCCGACGTCACGGCCGAGGGTGCCGCGGTGCCGTTCGTGCGGGACGTCAACGGGACCGGTGTCGCGGTGGCGGCCTTCACCAGTGTGGACGGCGACTTCGTCAACGGCGCCTATCCGACTGCCGCTGTGACCCCGACGCCGGGAGACGCCTGGCGGTTCGAGGAACGCGTGTGGGGGTTCGGCCCGGTACCGGTGGCGGCGCGGCGGATCGGTGAGGCGTGGGAGGCGTACCGGAAGGCCGAGGGCGCCGCTGCGGCCGGGATGTGGGCGTCGCTGGTCGCCGTGTACCCGGAGGTGCAGGACTGGGTCGCCCGGCGCGGGCACGGCGGTGCGGCGCGGTGGGATCCGGTGGCGTCCCCCGCGCGGATCGCCGATCTCGCCGCCGGGAACCAGCTCGTGGTCGTGCAGCTGCACGCCGGTTTCCAGTTCCAGGACGTGGCGTCGGACAACGTGCGCGCGATGGCCCACGCCGCCGTCGACGCGGGCGCGGACATCGTGATCGGGCACCATCCCCATGTCCTGCAAGGGATCGAGTGGTACAAGGGCCACCTGATCGTCTACAGCCTCGGCAACCTCGTGTTCGACCAGAACTTCCTGGCGACGTTCGCGAGCGTCGTCGTGCGCACGGTGTGGGACGGCGACCGGTTGCTGGAGGCGCGGCTGCTGCCGGTCGAGCTGGTCGGCTACCGTCCGGTCCCGCTCACCGGTGACGCCGCGCGGCGCGTGCTGGACCGGATCTGGGAGCTGGGCGCCGTGCCCGCGTCGACCGATCGCGACCGCAGTGGTGCCGTGCGCGCCCACCAGCGGCAACGAGCGCCGGACGAGGTGCCCGCGCAGGTGGCGTTCGAGCACAACACGGGACGGGTCACCGCCTCGGCCCCTTCACCTGGGAGCACGACCACGCCGGTGCCCTCGCACGGCGTGGTCGGCCTCGCGGCGCCGGGTACGCTGGTCAGGCCGGTGGGCGGGGAGGGTGTCGAGGTCGGGCGCGACCTGTTCGGCTGGGGCCGGTTCGAGGACGAGACGGCCGACGCCGACCTCGGTGACCCCACGCACTGGACGTCGGGCGCCGCGCAGGCCGGACCGGCGTCGCAGGGGCAGCGGTTCCTGCGGCTGACGTCGGCGGGCGAGCCCGTGCAGACGCGGGCGATCGCGCGGATTCCCGTGCCACGGCACCGGATCTACACACCGGCGGATCCCGAGCCGTCGTACTCGGTCCGGGCGATGGTGCGCGGCAGCGGGCAGGTCCGGCTCGACGTGTACCGCTTCGACGACAGCGACCCGACCGAGGACCCGGAGTCGGTCGTCGTCACGACGATCACCCGCGCGGTCGAGGTGCCGCACGACGGTGCGTGGCACCAGGTGACCGTCGATGTGTCCACCGACGATCTGGGCGCCGGCAACATGGTGATGCTCTACGCCGGACTCACCGGCCCCGGCACGTTCGACCTCGACGACGTGCGCTTCGTCGAGTGGCGTGGGGCGAGCGGGATGACCGGGGCGTTCGGTGCGTTCGACCTGGCGCGCAACACGACTGACGCGCCCAGACAGCTGGCGGCCGAGGTGTTGCGGTCCTGAGTGGACTCACCCGGCCGCCACGTCCGCCGCGGCCAGCGCCGCCGCCAGGTCCGCCCGCGCCCGTTCCGACTCGCGCAGTCGTCCCGTCACCTCGATGTGGAGGAAGACAGAGCCGTGTTCCGCAGCAGCCCGCCCCTGCACGTTCCTCGTGCCCTCCAGTTTCCCGCACACGTCGTCCCAGCCGCGGCAGGCCACCAGGCCCGCTTGGTCGAGCCGGTCGGCGACCCTGCGCGCGGCCGGTGCGAGCCGGGCCTGACCGGTCGACACCACGACGTCGGCGCCCGGCAGGCTCTGCTCGTGGAAGCCGTGCAGCTGCACCTGCGGCAGCCCGCGCCGCGCGAACTCCGTTGCCACCGCGTGGAAGAGCGCGTCGGTCTGGTGGGCGACGTCGGCCTTCTCCCCCGCCGCCCTGCGGTGCGCGCCCGCGATCAGCACGACCGCGCCCGGTGTGCGGCGGTAGAGCTCCAGGCCGAGCGCCTCGGTGTTCAGGTCCGCGTTCGGGTGCGGCACCTCGATCACCAGGCGCGGGGTGGTGGACCGGTCCGCCAGGAACATCCCCCAGCCCTGCTCGGCGCCCGGCGTGGTGGCGGCGAGCACGAACGCCCGGCCGCTCGCCTCGTCCACTCCGTTCTCGACGGTGAAACCCAAGGGCTCCAACGTTTTGGTGGTGGCTGCGGTGCCGTCGAGCAACGGCATGAGGCCGTCCAGCGCGGTGCGGCGTTCGCTCGTGTCCGGTGCGCGGTAGGGGGCGCTGGGCGACAGGGCGGCGGCGAACGCGACGACGCGCCGCGCGAGGTCCGTCCTCGGCTCGGGGTGCCCGGCGACGGCCGTGCACCCGGCGAGCAGCAGGGCCAGCAACGCGATCCTCATGTGTGCCAACGTAGGGCGGTGCGGCCGTGAGCGACACCGTCGACCGGATGACTCTCGAACGGCAGTGCGCGGAGGCCGGCTTCCCGTCCGGCGTACGCGCACCGCTGGCCGTGCTGGCCGCGATTCTGTTGCTGCTCCTGGGTTTCTGCGCAGTCAGGTTCTCCGGCCAGCCGGACGGCTCGCCGGTGGAGGTGGTCGCGCGCTCGCACGAGTGGTTCGCCACGAACCTCGCCCACTCGGCAGGCGCGTCGGTGACCGAGGCGGCCGCCGACCTCACTACGGCCGCGAAGCTCTACGGCGGGGCGAAGGGCGACGAGCAGACGATCGCGTACTTCGCAAAGCACTGCCCCCACGCGCGTGGGATCGCGCTCGTGGACGCGGCGGGTGCGTTGCGCGCGTCGACCGGGGAGCCGGTGCCGTTCGAGAACGCGGGCGGTGGTGCGGTGCGTGTGGCGGCAGACCGGTACGGCGGGGTGCGGGCGGTGACGTCCGCGGCGGTGCCGGGCTCGGACCGGGTGGTCGTGGTGTCGAGCGCTCTCGAGGTCGCGCCGGCGGGGGTGGCCGGCGTGCCGGGCACGGTGCTGCTGGTGGACGGGGACGGCGAGGTGGTGGGGGCGGTCGGCGGCGCGGTGGCCGGGGCTGAAGGCGAACCGGACGAGGAGCCCGTGGCCGAACCGCACCGCACGCCCGCGACGGGCCCGGACGGCAAGCCGGTGGTGGGTTCAGACGGCAAGCCCGCAGTCGGACCGGACGGCAAGCCCATGGTGGGACCGGATGGCAAGCCTGCCGTCGGCCTGGACGGCAAACCCGCGATCGCACCACACAGCGAGCCCGTAGCCGCCACCCCGAGCAGCGAGCCCGTAGCCGCCACCCCGAGCAGCGGGCCCACTGCCGCCACCTCGGATGGTGCCGCCACCAAGGCCGACCCGCTGATCCGGCGGGCGGCCGCGGTCGCCGTCCGGGGCGAGGCCGGTCACCTCGTGGGCTCCCCGAGCCGGGGCACGGTGCCGATCGTCGCCTACGCCCCGCTGGCCTCGGGCCCCACCGACCTCGGCCTGTCCCTGCTGCTCGTCGGCTCCACCCCACGAGCGAGCATCGGTGACGACAGCACAGGCCCCGCCCCGGTGCTGGCGTTGCTCGGCGTGCTGGTGCTCGCGGTGGCGGTGCTGGTCGCCGGGCTCACCGGCCCGGTCCGGCGGCTGCGGCGCGACGCCCTGGCGGTGACGTCCGGGCAGCCCGGCGCGGCACCACGCCGGCAGTGGATCTCCGAGACGCACCGGATCGCGGCGGCGTTCGCGCCCGTGCCCCGGCGTCGGCTGCCGTCGGCGTTGGTGGCGGTCGGGCTCGTCACCGTCACGGTGCTGGGGTGGGCTGCGGCTGTGCTCGGCACCGCCGGGCGGCACGAGGTGCCGGTGCCGGAGCAGGCCGTGCAGGTGGCGCAGCGGATCGCGGAGACGACGGCGGCGTCGGTGCGGCGCAGTCTGCAGCAGAGCCTGACGGACCTGCGGTCGTTCGCGGAGCTGGTGTCCGGCACGGCTGATCCGCGGCCCGCGTTGCAGGGGCTCACCGAACGCAGGACGAGGTACCGCAGCGTCTACGTGGTCGATGCCGAGGGGCGGTTCCAGGCGCGGGCGGGCCGGGTGCCGTTGCGGGCGGAGGAGCCGCCACCGCCGGGGTTCGGGCTGCACCAGCAGAGCGTGGCGCACCGGGTGCCGGTGATCTACGCGGCCGCGCCGTTGCCGGGTGGGCGGTTCGTCGTCGGTGAGCTGGACGTGGTGCGGCTGTCGGCGTTGGTGCGGCTGCCGGGCGGGACGGGGCGGCTGGTCGACGCGGAGCTGCGCACGGTGGCGGCGACCGTCGGGTACCAGGCGTACGAGCCGTTGGCGGCGGAACCGTTGCGCGCCAGTGTGAACGAGGCGTTGCGCGGGCTGACCGGGCCGGCGGTGCGGGTGGTCGGCGGGCACGCGTCCGTGGTGGCGTCGGCCGTGCTGCCGGGGTCGAAGGACTTCACCGAGCTGCGCTGGGCGGTCGTGGTGGAGCAGCCGGTGACGCAGTTGCCGTTGCCGGGCAACCACATCCGGCGCACGGCGTGGCTCGCGGCGCTGGTCGCCACCGTCGTCGCGCTCGGGGCGTGCGGGTGGTGCGCGTTCGTGCTGGTGCTGCCGTTGCGCAGGCTCGCGGCCGCCGCGGACCGGTTCGCGAGCGGGGACACCGCGACCGTCGTCTACCCGCAGCGGGCCGACGAGATCGGCACCGTCGCGCGGTGCCTGGAACTTCATCGCCAGTCCGTCGAACGAAGGGGGTCGTGATGCACTTCCTGCACGCCGTCCACCTCGCGGCCTGTGTCGCGCTGCTCTTCGGTGGTGTCGTCGAGCAGCGCAGGCACTACCGGAACCTGCGCGCGATCGAGACCAGGATTCTGGTCAACGGCATCCGCGGCAAGAGCTCGATCACGCGGCTGTGCGCGGGGTCGTTGCGCGGCGGGTCGCTGGTGACCGTGGCGAAGACGACCGGCACCGCCGCGCGGTTCATCCACCCCGACGCCACCGAGGAGCCGGTGCACCGCAAGTTCGGCATCGCGAACGTCGTGGAGCAGATCGGGATCGTGCGCCGCGCCGCCGCGTACCGGCCGGACGCGCTGGTGATGGAGTGCATGGCGGTCGCGCCGGAGCTGCAGGAGATCAACCAGACCAAGCTGATCCGCTCGACGATCGGCGTGCTGTGCAACGTCCGCGAGGACCACCTGGCCGAGATGGGGCCGACGCTGGACGACGTGGCGCGGTCGTTGTGCCGGTCGATGCCGGTCGGCGGGGTGTGCGTCACCGCCGAGGTCGAACGGGTGGAGATCCTGCGGACGGAGGCGGCCCGCAGGAGGTGCGAGCTCGTCGAGGTCGATCCGGAGTCGGTGACCGACGAGGAGATGAGCGGGTTCTCGTGGATCACGTTCAAGGAGAACGTGGCCATCGCGATCGCCGTCGCGCAGCTGTGCGGGGTCGACCGGGACCTGGCGGTGAAGGGCATGTGGGACGCGCCGCCCGACCCCGGCGTGCTGCGGGTGCACCGCTACCACGTGGACGACCGCGAGGTGCGGTTCGCGAACGTGTTCGCCGCCAACGACCCCGAGTCGACTTTGATGAACATCGAACTCCTGCTCGAGCGCGGGGTGATCGCCAGGCCGTTGCACCTGGTGATCAACTGCCGCCCTGACCGGGTCGAGCGCAACGGCCAGATGGGCGCGCTGGTCGGCACGCTCGCCCCGGAGCGGGTGGTGCTGATCGGCGAACCCACCCGCAGCGCGGCGCTCGCGATCCCGCGCACGTGGCGGGGCCGGCTCGACGACCTGGGCGGGCGGCGCGACCCCGGTTCGCTGCTGCGCGACGTCCTGGGCGCGGGCGGGCCGATCTCGCTCGCCGCCATCGGCAACATCCACGGCCAGGGTGAGGTCCTGCTGGAGCAGCTGGACCGGCTCACCCGTGCGGAACGGAGCACCTCATGATCACCGGTTCGCTGCAGCCGGAGGTGGCCACGCTCGGTCTCGCGATCGGGCTGGTGTTCTCGCTGCTGTGCTACCTGACGTCGAACCTGTCCCCCGGCGGGATGATCACGCCGGGCTGGCTGGCGCTGACGCTGGTGGAGGACTACCGGCGGGCCGCGATCGTCGTGCTGATGACGGCGCTGACGTACTTGGGCACCAAGGGTTTGCAGCGGGTCGTGATCCTGTACGGCAAGCGGCTGTTCGCGGCGGTCGTGCTGCTGAGCGTGCTGTTGCAGACGTCGTTGTTCATCCTGATCCAGCACGACTACCCGCTGCTGTACGTGCACGAGACGCTCGGGTTCGTCGTGCCGGGGCTGATCGCGTACCAGCTCGTGCGGCAACCTCCCGGCGCGACGGTGCTGGCGACCGGGTCGGTCAGCCTGATCACGTACGGGGTGCTCGTCAGCGGCGTCCTCGTCGGACTTGTTCCCACCACCTGAAGGAGATGTGATGACTCGCCGGCTCCTGGTGCACGCCGTCGTGTTGTGCACCGTCATCGCGTCGTCGTCGGTCGCGGTGGCGCACGTGGCGTCGCAGGACCGGCGTCCGGTCGTGCACCGCAGTTCTTCGGTATCGGCCAGGGAGTACCGGTTCGAGCGGCTGACCTCGCCCTGGCGCACGGTCGTGCGGGACGAACGCGGGGTCGTCGCGACGTTCACCGACGGGGCGCGGACCGTGGTGATCACCGGGCCCGCGCGGACGTTCTCCGCCGTGGCCACCTCGTCCTGGGTGCGGCTGGCTCCGCAACCGTGGACCGCGGCCTCCGCGCAGGGGGCGTGGCTGCGGCCGTGGCTGGACAAGGCCTTGGAGGATCGGACCGAGGACGTTCTCGCCGTTGCGGCGCACTACCTTCCCGGCGCGGAACGGGACGCGTCCGCCGCCCTGGACGCGGCCGGGTACGTGCGGCTGGTGTACGGCTACTCGCTGCCGCGCACGCCGGCCGAGATGGCGGTCACCGGCACGGCCGTGCCCGCGGACCGGCTCGCGGTGCAACCCGGTGACCTGCTGGTCTTCTCAGGGCCCGCCGAGGGGTCCGTCGGGATCTTCTTCGGCCTGGACCAGTACGGGCACGCCCGGTACGTGTCGAGTCGCAAGAGGACGGACGGCCCGGCGTTCGGCGGTGACGCTTTCGGCCGCCACCGCAGGGGTGCGGCGCTGGTGGCCGTGCGCCGGCTGTGAGGTCAGCCGGCGCAGAGCGACTCGACCTGCGGGTCGGTGCACGGCAGGAAGCGGAACTGGCGCATCACCTCGGCGGCCTCGCTGGTGCGCAGGTACTCGAGGTAGGCGGAGGCGAGCGTGCCGGGAACGGCCGCCTGCGTGCGGTAGATGCGTTCCACGGCCCAGAACCGGTACTTCAGCCGCAGGATCTCGGCCGAGTCGGCGGTGAGGTCGGTGACGCCGACGTTGTCGATGGCGAGCGGGGTGACACCGGTGTTCTGCTGCGCGCTCGCGAGGTCGGCGTAGCCGATGGCGTACTCGTCGGCGGCGACCGCGCTGATGACGTCCGATGTGGACGTTCGTTCGCAGATCACGGCCTGGGTGCCGGGCCGGCGCGGTTCGGTGCAGTTTTCCGAGGTGCCTTCGACGCGGGGAACGCCGAGCCTGGTCTCCAGCGTCTTGCGGGTGCCCGAGTCGGTGGTGCGGGCCACGACGTGGATCGGGTGGTCCTCGCCGGTGATGTCCTTCCAGTTGGTGATGCCGCCCATGAAGATCCCGATGACCTGCGGCGTGGTGAGGTTGGCGATCCGGCGCTGGGGGTTGGCGATCACGGTGAACGGGATGATCGCGAGGTCCGTGGACCGCAGCTCCTCGAACTCCGGGCCCGCCTTGACGTCCGACAGGGCCAGCAGGGTGCGCCGGTCGTCGCCCTCGGCGTCGTTGAGGCGCTGCAGACCCGCGACGCTGCCCCGCGCGCTCAACCGGATGACCGACCCAGGGCACAGCGTCTCGTAGGCGCCCGCGAGCTTGGCCGCCGTCGAGGCGAACGCCGTCGAACCGCTGAGCGTCAACGAGTCCCGCACGCACGCCAGGTTCGCCGGGCGGTCCACCGGCGGCAGCAGGAACGCCGTCAGCGCACCGGTCAGGAAGATCACCGTCAGCCCCGCCCACAACGGCGTGTACGGCCCCGTCCGGCGCTTGGTCTCCTGCGTGGTGATCCGGCCGTCGCGCAACCGGCCCTCGACGTTCGCCCCGGCCGCCTCGCCCTCCAGCACGATCACGACCTTGTACGACGCGTCGGGCTTCAGCCGCACCCTCGGCAACGTCACCCGGTCCTCACCCGCGACGGCCCGCAGATCCGGCAGCCCGGCCACCAGCGTGGCGAGGTTCTGCGGCTCGGACTCCGTGACGTCGAGCGACACGAGCCTCCGGCCGGGAAAGTGCAGCGACAACGGCGACACGTAGTCGTCCGACTCGATGCGCTCACGACCCGTGTTCTTCACACGCGCCACCACGATGCCCGCGTCCGTGAGCGGCTCACCATCGCTGTCGAGCGACACGTGCCGACCCCGGTCAACGCTGAACGGCGCGTCAATGCGCACACGACAAGACAGCAACCGCTCCTGCTGCGCCCGCTGGTGCGTCGAATACACCAAACCACCCGCGATGGCCGCCACCACGAGCAGCCCCCAGATCCCCTGCGCCCGCACCGAGGTCCCAGCGGTCTGCTCCACGAACAACGCCATCAGCACCAGCGCCGCGGCCAGCACCACCGTCGCCACCGCCGCCCGCACCGGCCGCGACCACGCCTTGCCCTCGTCCGGCGCCGCGTCGTCGATCAACGTGCCCGGCGGCGCCGCCGTGACCGCGCCGGGATCCCCCGCGAGATCGGCCCGCTCCTCCGCCGCGTCGACCTCGTGCTCGATCTGCTCGTCGTCGTACTCCGGATAAGCCTTCTTCAACAACTCACGACTCGCCTTGCGCAACCGGCTCCGCGCGGCGGGATCCTCGGGCAGCACCGTGCTCAGTCCTCCGACCCGTTGTGCGCCAGTCCGTTGCACTCCGGACACCGCCCGGACAGCCCGTGCAGGAAGTACGACGTGTACGTCACGGCCTGCCGCATCACACTGCCCGGCCCATCGCCACCGTCGAACCCGTCGGTCCGCAGGAAGTGCATGACCATCCGCTCCCAGTGATCCTGGGCGGACCGCCAGTTCCCCTCGTGCCGCATCGCGAACCGCAACGCGAAGTACGGCGGAATCTCATGCCCGTGCCGCGAGTACTGCAGGTTCGCGAGCCGCGGAATGTTCCCCGTGGGCAACGGCCCCAGCCGATCCCCCTTCGGCCCCGACCGGTTCGTGGTCGCGTTGATGACCATGTAACCGGCCACCGCACCGGCGAACCCGGTCACCACCAGCCACCCGACGATCGACAACAGCAACGCCGGAAACCACACCCATTGCGGATGCTCGTCCCCCGCCACCTCCCACGGAGAGGCGATGAGCGCGCTGATCTCGTAAGCCTTGTCCCACCCCAGCAAGACAGCGTTCACCACGAAGATGACCGCGCAGACCAGCAACACCACGTAGCCCTGCGTGATGAGCCAGTACACCAGCCCCGTGTGCCGGAACCGGCCACGCCACCACCGCCGGAACCGGTCCCTCACCGGCTCACGGCCGGCCCGTCCCACGCTCTGCGGCTCGACCCACCCCTCCACCCCGGGCGGGACACGCCGGCTCTCGCCGATCACGCCCCCATAAGACATCGCGAACGGCCTGCCGTTGAAAGAAAGCGCCCGACTATGGCGCACGTCACAGCGAGTCGAACTCAGAGCCGGTGCGTGCCCGCCGCGACCGACCGCCGGACCACCGCGGCGGTCTCGCCGGTGCCACGAGCCGTGCCACGCGCATAAGTGGCGACAGCGCCCGCGATCACCTCGATCACCACCTCGTTCTGCCGTTGCGCCTCAGGCAAGAACGGCAGCACAAAGCCCGTGCTGATCGCACGGTAGAACCCGTCAGTCACGAGACGCACCGTCGGCTGCCCGTACCCGGTGGACCGGTCAGCAGCAGCACCGGCAACGGTCAGTCCTTGCGGCCCACCGCCGCCAGGCCCGTGAAGCGCTCCGGGTGGTCGTCGACGTCCTCCGGCGACACCGGACGCCACTCCGGGAAGTACACGACACCCGGCTCCACGATGTCGAAGCCGTCGAACAACGCCGTGACCTCGGCCCGCGACCTCATCGTCATCGGCGTCGCGGTGCGGCGGTAGAGGTCCTGGTGCGAGTCCGCCTGACCCGGCTGGCCGTCCTGGCTCGCGTGCGACAACACCAGGTGACTGCCGGGAACCATCACCTCGCGGTACTTCGCGATGATCGCGGCCGGGTCGTCCTCGTCCGGCACGAAGTGCAGCACGGCGACCATCATCACCGCGACCGGCTCGTCGAAGTCCAGCAACGCGCGCACCCCGGGGCTGTCCAGCACCTCGTCCGGGCGGCGCAGGTCGGCCTGCACAACGGCGGCCAGGTCGTTGCCGCGCAGGATGTTCTCGCTGTACGCCGCCGCCACCGGGTCGTTGTCCACGTACACGACACGCGCGTCCGGGGCCGCCGCCTGGGCCACCTCGTGCACGTTGCCCACCGTCGGGATGCCCGAGCCCAGGTCGAGGAACTGCCGGATGCCGTTGTCGACGCAGTAGCGGACCGCCCGGCGCAGGAACGCGCGGTTCGCCTGCATGATCTGCGGCAGGTCCGGCCACAGGCCGATCGCGCGCTCGGCCATCTCGCGGTCCACCGCGAAGTTGTGCGCGCCGCCCAGGTAGTAGTCGTACACCCTGGCCGCGCTCGGCCGGCTCAGGTCCACGCCGCCGGTCTCCGCAGTGCCGTCCGTCATGCCGCTCCCCCAGAGGATCGAAGCCGTGACCGGCACGCTACCCCAAAGATCCGCTCCGTTCGGCCGTAGAGCCGACACGTGCGCAGGAGTCCAATGGACGGCATGCGCACACGAGTCGTGGTGTCGTTGCTGGGGCTGGCGCTCTTCGCCGGAGCACCGCCCGCGCTGGCCGACCGGAACGTGCCCGGTGACCAGCCGTTGCCCGGTTACACGGTCAACAACCCTCCGCTCGCACCCGAAGTGGTGAACGGGCAGCCCACGAGAGTGCTCCAGGGCATCCACGAACACTCCGCCTACATCGTCGAAGTGCCGGCCAAGTGGAACGGCAAGCTCGCCATGTGGGCACACGGCTACCGCGGCACCGGCACCGTCCTCACCGTCGACCCACCCGCCTACGGCCTGCGCACCCGCGTGCTCAACCAGGGCTACGCGTGGGCCGCGTCCTCCTACTACGGCAACGGCTACGACGTGCGCGCCGGCGTGCTCGCCACGTACGACCTCGCGCAACACTTCGGCAAGCTCGTCGCCAAGCCGAAACAGGTGCTGATCGCGGGCGTGTCGATGGGCGGGCACGTCATCGGCAGGTCGCTCGAACAGTTCCCCGGCTTCTACGACGGCGCGCTGCCCATGTGCGGCGTGCTCGGCGACCACGAGCTGTTCGACTTCTTCCTCGACTACCAGCTCACCGCGCAGGCGCTCACCAAGACCCGCGCCTACCCGATCCCCGCCGACTACCTAGCCTCCGTGGTCCCCGCCATGCAGCAGAAACTCGGCACCACGACCCTCGTCCCCGGCGGCCCGGACACCGTGACGCCCCAGGGCGCCCAGTTCCGCACGTCCGTCATCGACCGCAGCGGCGGCCCGCGGCCCGGCGCCACCCCCGCCTTCGCCTACTGGAAGGACTTCCTGTTCGGCCTGGCCACCCCGGCCGCCGACACCGCACCGCTCGCGTTCGACCCGTCCCGGCTGGCCACCAACCTCTTCACCCGCTACCAGCCGGACAAGCTCAACCGCACCGTCCAGCGGGTCGCGCCGCGCGACTGGCGCTCCCGCCTCACCCCGTCGCTCACCGAGATCCCGAAGATCAACGGCAGGCCGAACGTCCCGGTCGTCTCGCTGCACGGCCTGGGCGACCTCTTCGTGCCCTTCTCGATGGAACAGGCCTACCGCGACGACGTGGCCCGCAACGGCCAGTCGAAGTGGCTCGTGCAACGGGCGATCCGCACGGTCGACCACTGCGAGTTCTCCCCGGCCGAGGTGGGCACGGCCTGGGACGACCTCGTGACCTGGACCGACCGCGGCAGGAAGCCCGCCGGCGACACCATCGGCTCCCCGTCGGCCGACACGTTCGGCTGCCGGTTCTCCGACCGCGCCGCCTACACCGGTCCCGGCACGCGCAGGCTTTTCAGCGTCTGCCCCTGACCTGCAACGCCAGCACCGCCGATCACTTCTTTTAGTCACCACTGAAGCAATAGAGTTAACTGCAAAGTGCCGTCGACCGGGTTCTCGGTCGACGGCACTCGCATCCCCTTCCCACGCGACCTCGCCGCTTCAGGCCCGCAGGGAAGCCTCCCGGCGTGACAGGTGCTGGGCGTAGGCGCGTGGCGTGATGAACGCCGGCAGGTCGTCGTCCAACGCCGCGTCGGTGAACAACGCGCGCACGGCCTCGCCGTGGGTGAGGCCGATCAGCTCCTCCTCCAGGATCTTCTCGACCAGTTCGCGGGTGAACAGCCCCTGCCGCAGCCACTGCCACACCTGGCAGCGCGAGATCTCGGCGGTGGCGGCGTCCTCCATCAGACCGAACAGGGCGACGGCGCCGGTGCCGCCGAGCCACGCGTCGAGGTAGCGCACGGCCACCGCGATGTTGTTGCGCAGCCCCGGTTCCGTCACCTCGTCGCCCGCCGTGCCGAACGCCAGCAGGTCGGCGGCGGTGACCTCGACGTCCTCGCGGAGCCGGCCGAGCTGGTTCGGCCAGCCGCCCAGGACCTCGTCGAACGCGTCGCGACAGACGGGAACCAGCGCGGGATGGGCGACCCAGGAGCCGTCGAACCCGTCGGCGGCCTCCCGTTCCTTGTCCTGCTTCACCTTCTCGAACGCGGTGGCGTTCAGAGCCGTGTCCTTGCTGGGGATCGCCGCCGCCATGCCGCCGATCGCATGGGCGCCGCGGCGGTGGCAGGTGCGCACCAGCAGTTCGGTGTAGGCGCGCATGAACGGAACGGTCATGGTGAGCCGGGCGCGGTCCGGGAACGACTGGTCGTGGAAGGTCTTGATGATGCTGAACAGGTAGTCCCACCGGCCCGCGTTGAGGCCCGCGCAGTGCTCGCGCAGCTCGAACAGGATCTCGTCCATCTCGAACGCCGCGGTGATCGTCTCGATCAGCACGGTGGCGCGGATCGTGCCGCGCGGGATGCCGAGGATCTCCTGCGCCAGCACGAAGACGTCGTTCCACAGCCGCGCTTCGAGGTGGTTCTCCAGCTTCGGCAGGTAGAAGTACGGGCGGTTCCGGCCCGCGTGCATGAGGAACAGCGCGAAGTCCACGAACGCGGCGGCGACCGGGCGGCCGTCGGCCACGACGTGCTTCTCGACCAGGTGCCAGCCGCGCGGGCGGGCCACGATCGTCGCCGGGTCGTCGCCGACGGCGTAGCGCTTGCCGTCCGCGGTGAAGTCGAGCCTGCCGGACACCGCCTCCAGCAACGTGCGCTGGCCGCCGATGACGTTCTCCCACGTCGGGGAGGTGGCGTCCTCGAAGTCCGCGAGCCAGACCTTCGCGCCGGAGTTGAGGGCGTTGACGGTCATCTTGGGCGTGGGTGGGCCGGTGATCTCGACCCGGCGGTCCTCCAGACCCGGCGCGTACCCGGCGACGGTCCAGTCGGCGTTGCGGACGTGCCTCGTGCTGTCGAGGAACCCGAGCGGCTGACGTTCGTCGCGGCGACGGCGGCGGGCGGCCAGCAGGTCGGAGCGGCGGCCGGCGAAGGCCTGGTCCAGGCGGGCGATCAGGTCGAGCGCCTCGGGCGTGAGGATCGCTGGATCGTGCGTGCCGACGACCTCGATGTGGTGGCTGAGCATCAGAACTGCTCCTCCTCGGTCGAGCCCTTCAGCGCGGTGGTGCCGCTGGCCGGGTTGATCGCGGTGCTGACGAGGTCGAAGTAGCCGGTGCCGACCTCGCGCTGGTGCCTGGTCGCGGTGTAACCGTCCACTTCGGACGCGAACTCCCGCTCCTGCAGGTCGACGTACGCGGTCATGCCGGTCTCGGCGTACCCCCGCGCGAGCTCGAACATCGAGTGGTTCAGGGAGTGGAAGCCGGCGAGGGTGATGAACTGGAACTTGTAGCCCATGTGCCCGAGCTCGCGCTGGAACTTGGCGATCGTGGCGTCGTCGAGGTGCTTGCGCCAGTTGAACGACGGCGAGCAGTTGTACGCGAGCAGCTGGTCCGGGTACTCGGCCTTGATCGCCTCGGCGAACGCGCGGGCGACCTCCAGGTCCGGCTTCGACGTCTCCATCCACAGCAGTTCGGCGTGCGGCGCGTAGGCCAGGCCGCGGGTGATGCACGGGTCGATCCCGTTGGTGACGCGGTAGAAGCCCTCGGCGGTGCGCTCCCCCGTGATGTACGGGCGGTCGCGCTCGTCGACGTCACTGGTGATCAGCGTGGCGGCCTGCGCGTCGGTGCGGGCGACGATCACCGACGGCACCCCGGCGATGTCGGCGGCGAGCCTGGCCGCGTTCAACGTCCGGACGTGCTGCTCGGTCGGGATCAGCACCTTGCCGCCGAGGTGGCCGCACTTCTTCTCGGACGCGAGCTGGTCCTCCCAGTGCACGCCCGCCGCTCCGGCCGCGATCATGCCCTTCATCAGCTCGAACGCGTTGAGGTTGCCACCGAAGCCCGCCTCGGCGTCGGCGACGATCGGGGCGAGCCAGTCGACGCTGTGGTCGCCCTCGGAGTGGCTGATCTGGTCGGCGCGCAGCAGGGCGTTGTTGATGCGGCGCACGACCTGCGGCACCGAGTTGGCCGGGTAGAGCGACTGGTCGGGGTAGGTCTGCCCGGAGAGGTTCGCGTCGGCGGCGACCTGCCATCCGGACAGGTAGATGGCCTTCAGACCCGCCTTGACCTGCTGCACGGCCTGGTTGCCGGTCAGCGCGCCGAGGGCGTGGACGTAGTCCTCGGTGTTGATCAGGTCCCACAGCTTCTCGGCGCCGCGCCGGGCGAGGGTGTGCTCCTCGACGACCGTGCCGCGCAGCCGCAGCACGTCCTCCGCGCTGTAGGTGCGTTCGATGCCCTGCCACCGCGGGTCGGTGGACCACTGCCGCGCCAGCTCGTTCGCCTCGGTCATCGCACATCTCCTTGCCAACAGCTCGTCGATCGGTTGCCGATGAACGTAGGTCGGCGCTGGATCCCTGGTCGAGAGCCGCAATCAGCCAAGATCTGCCAAGTTTCAGCCACGGTTTTGCGAACGTTGTTAATCGAAGGGTTCGCTATAGTTCGCAACCGTGGACAAGACCTTTGCCGGACCACGGCTGCGGCAGCTCATCGCCGACCGCGCGCTGAGCCAGGTCGAGGTCGCGCGCCTGCTGGAGATCTCCCCCAGCTACCTGAACCAGCTGCTGCACAACGCCCGCCCGCTCACCGTGCCGGTGCTGCTCAAGATCACCGAGGCGTTCGGCGTGGACGCGACCTTCTTCGCCCACGACGACGTCACCCGCCTCGTGGCCGAGCTGCGCGAGGTCTTCTCCGACCTGGGCGTCGCCGTGCCGGCCGAGCTGGCGGACTCCTCCCCCGCCGCCGCGCGGGCCGTCATCGCCCTGCACCGCCGCTACCGCGAGGCGTCCGAACAACTGGCGCTGCTCACCGGCGACCGCGACTCCCCGCAGGCCGTCACGATGCCGCACGAGGACGCCCGCGACTTCTTCTACGAACGCCAGAACTACATCGGCGTGCTCGACGAACCGGCCGAGAGCCTGGCGCTGGAGTGCCGCCTGCGCCGCGGCGAGGTGCGGCAGATCCTGACCGAACGCCTTGCCGCACACGGTATCCGCGTGGCCCACCTGGAGACGCAGGACGAACGCCACCGGTACGACCCGGACACCCGCGTGCTGCACCTCTCGGCCGGGTTGCGGCCGGGCCAGCAGGCGTTCCGCATGGCCGTCCAGCTCGCCTACGCCGAACACGGCGACCTGCTCACCTCACTGGCCGCCGAGGTGCGCAACCCGCAGTCCCGCACCCTCACCAGAATCGGCCTGGCGAACTACTTCGCGGCCGCGTTCATCCTGCCGTACCAGGACTTCCTCGCCACGGCCGAACGCTTCCGCTACGACGTGGAACGCCTCACCGACCACTACGGCCTGGGCTTCGAGACCATCTGCCACCGCCTCTCCACCCTGCAACGCCCGCGAGCGCGCGGCGTCCCGTTCTCGCTCATCCGCATCGACCGCGCCGGAAACATGTCGAAACGCCAGTCCGCCACCGGTTTCCACTTCTCCCGCACCGGCGGCACGTGTCCACTGTGGAACATCTACGAGGCGTTCAGCGCGCCGGGCCGCGTGCTGCGCCAGATCGCCGTGATGCCCGACGGCCGCGGCTACTTCTGGATCGCCCGCACCGTGACCCGCCGCCCGCACCGCTACGGCACGCCGACGAAGACCTATGCCGTGGGCCTCGGCTGCGAACTGCGCCACGCCTCTCGCCTGGTCTACTCAGCGGGCCTGGACCTCGACGACCACGAGGCAGCCGTCCCGATCGGCCCCGGCTGCAAGACCTGCCCGCGAGTCGGCTGCGCGCAACGGGCGTTCCCCCAGGTGGGCCGAACGCTGTCGATCGATGAGAACCACAGCACGTTCACGCCCTATCCCGTGCACGAGTGAGTAGACAGAGATCATGACCGCACGGATCACCGTGTGCCGCGGCTGCTGCTGCGGCACCGAGCGCAAGCACCCGGACGTCGACCACGACCGGCAGCTCGACCTGCTCCGAGCACGCCTCGCCACCGTCAAGGTCGCCGACTGCCTGGACGCGTGCGAGGTGTCGAACGTGGTCGTCGTGCAGCCCAGCCCGGCGGCACGGGCGGCGGGCGCGAAACCGGTGTGGGTCGGCTCGATCCTGGACGACGCGTCGCTGCACGGCGTGGCGGACTGGGTGGACGCGGGCGGTCCCGGCGTGGCGGCACCTCCGCCGGCGATCGCGGACCTGATCGTCGCGACGCCGAAGTGATCCCAGGTCAAGGACTTCAGGACGCCCGCACCAGCGCGGTGAGCTGTTCCACGACCACGGCAGGCTCGGGCATGCGGGCGATCTGGGCCGCCGCGGCTGTGGCGACCTCGTGAACCGCCGGGTCGCCGAGCAGCCGGCCGGCCACCTCGGTGACGGCCTCGGCGGTGACGTCCTGGCCGACGAGCTGCGCGGCCGCACCGGCGTCCACGAGTGCGGCCGCGTTCACGAACTGGTCGGCGCCCTGAGGCAGCAGCACCTGCGGCAGACCGGCGGCGAGGGTGCCGAGCACGGTGCCCGTGCCTCCGTGGTGCACGACGAGATCCGCCCGGCGCAGCACCTCCGCCTGGGGCACGAACCCGGCGACCCGCACGGAGTCGGGCACGTCGCCGAGCACCGCGGGATCGCCGGGGCCGAGCGCGACCAGGACGTTCACCGGCAGCCGCGCGAGGCCGTCGATCGCCGCGCGCACCACCTCGGTGGCTCCGAAGGAGACGGTGCCGAGCGTGAGGTAGACCAACGGCCGGTCCGTGGGCACCCGCGGCATCGCCACGTCGAGGTCGACCGCGACGGGACGCTGCCGCAGCACCGTCGGCAACGCGGCGACCACGGGATCGCGCACGACGTCCGGCCACAGGTCGATCGCGACGTCCCCCATCAGCAGGTCGGCCGGGGTGCCGTCCCAGAGCCACGCGAGCTCGGCGGCCGCGGCCTGCTGCGCCTCGGGCGGAAGTGATCGGCCGATCACGTGCGACACGGCCGGAAGCCCGGCGTCCCGCGCGGCTTTCGCGGCGCCCACGTCGCTCTGCTCGTAGATCACCAGGTCGGGCCTGATCACCGGGAGCAGCCTGGTGAGGTCCGCGACCGTGGCGCGCGGCAGCAGGTCGGCGAACATCGTGATCATGACCCGGAACACGTCGTCGCGGCCGTGGCGGTGGTAGGCCTCGGCTTCCGCCTCCCCGATCGACATGCCGGCGGGGTGGACCTCGAAACCGAGCGCCCGCACCTCGTCCAGGAAGGCCGGCCCCGTGGCGAACACGACGTCGTGACCGGCGTCGCGAGCGGCACGGGCGAGCGGAACCAACGGGTACAGGTGGCCGTAGGCGGGGCGGCACGAGAAGAGGATGCGCACCCGCCCAGCCTAATGATCACAGCTGAGAGCTCACGTGGGCCGCTTTCAGGCTGTCGTCGACGAGCGAGGCCGGAATGCGTTGCGGCCCAGAGACCTGCTAGATCTGGCGGGCACCCACGAGAAGCTTCGCGAACACCCCGACGCACACGAGCGCACCCGCCACGACCACCGGCGCCGACGACCAGGTCACCCCCACGACCACGACGAGCAGACCGCCGAAGAATGCCGCGAGCACGCCGAGTGCGCGCAGCGCGCCGCCGAACAGGAGCGTGACCACCGAGGGTCTGGTCAGCTTGGCCGCGAGTTCGGGGTCCTCGTCGTGCAGGTGCTGCTCGATCTCCTCGAGCTCACGCCGTTCTCGGTCTGCCAAAGCCATCGAAAGCCTCCGTTCCCGCCCATGGTGGCTCGGGTGACGGCCGCGTCCAATCCGTGCTGACCCCCAATTCGTCCGGTGCCCCCGAGCGCGGCCGGGGGCACCGCCGAACTCCTAGAAGTCCTCGTCGAACGACACCGTGCCGGTCACGCCCACCTGGTAGGCGGAGACCCGGCGCTCGAAGAAGTTCGACAGCTCCTGCACGTCCTGCAGCTCCATGAACGCGAACGGGTTCTTGGAACCGTAGATCGGCTCGATGCCGAGCACCTGCAGCCGCCGGTCGGCGACGTGCTCCAGGTACGAGCGCATGTCCGCGACCGACATGCCGGCCACGCCACCCTCCAGCAGGTCCTCGGCGAACTGCACCTCGGCGTCGACCGCCTCGCGCAGCATCTCCTTGACCTCCGCGTACAGGGTGTCGTCGAACAGGTCCGGCTCCTCGCGGCGGACGGTGTCCACGACGTCGAACGCGAACGCCATGTGCATCGACTCGTCGCGGAACACCCAGTTGGTGCCCGAGGCCAGGCCGTTCAGCAACCCGCGCGAGCGCAGGAAGTAGACGTAGGCGAAGGCGCCGTAGAAGAACAGGCCCTCGATGCACGCCGCGAAGCAGATCAGGTTGAGCAGGAACGACCTGCGGTCCTCACGGGTCTGCAACGTCGTGAGGTTCGAGATCGAGTCGATCCACTTGTAGCAGAACTCGGCCTTGGCGCGGATCGACGGGATCGTCTCCACGGCGGCGAACGCGTCAGCGCGGTCGTTCTCGTCGGGGAGGTAGGTGTCGAGCAGCGTCAGGTAGAACTGGACGTGCACGGCCTCCTCGAACAGCTGCCGCGACAGGTAGAGCCGCGCCTCGGGAGCGTTGACGTGCTCGTAGAGGTTCAGCACGAGGTTGTTCGCGACGATCGTGTCGCCGGTCGCGAAGAACGCCACGAGCCGGTTGACCAGGTGCCGCTCGGCCTCGGAGAGCTTGTTCAGGTCGGCGAGGTCCGAGTGGAGGTCGACCTCCTCGACGGTCCAGGTGTTCTTGATCGCGTCGCGGAAGCGCTCGTAGAACAGCGGGTAGCGCATCGGCCGCAGCGTGAGGTCCATGCCGGGGTCGAGCAGGGCGTTCTTGCGGGCGGTGTTGGACAGGGCGGTCACTGGCAGGCCTCACATGCTTCGGGGTTCTCGAGGGAACAGGCGATCGCTTCCTCGTCCGCGACGGTCGCGGCCGGGACGGTCACGGTCGCCTGCTGGATGCGCGTCGCGGGGCGGGAGCGCAGGTAGTACGTGGTCTTCAGCCCGGCCTTCCAGGCGTAGAGGTACATCGAGGAGAGCTTGCCGATCGTCGGCGAGGCGACGAACAGGTTCAGCGACTGGCTCTGGTCGATGTACGGGCCGCGCGCGGCAGCGAGCTCGATCAACGCCTTCTGCGGCAGCTCCCAGGCCGTGCGGAACAGCGAGCGCACGTCCTCCGGCAGTTCACCGAGGCCCTGCACCGAGCCCTCGTCCTGCTTCAGGCGGTTGCGGATCGCGTCCGTCCACAGGCCGCGGGACTTCAGCTCGCGCACCAGGTACGAGTTGATCTGCAGGAACTCGCCGGAGAGCGTCTCGCGCTTGAACGTGTTCGACACCTGCGGCTCGATGCACTCGAAGCAGCCGGCGATCGACGCGATCGTCGCGGTCGGCGCGACGGCGATCAGCAGCGAGTTGCGCAGGCCGTGCTCGGAGATGCGCTCCCGCACCGACGCCCAGCGCTCGGTCTGCGTGGGCGTGACGCCCCACAGGTCGGGCTGCAGATCTCCCTTGGCGGCACGGGTCTCCGCGAACGCCGGGTGCGCGCCGGCCGACGAGGCCAGCTCCGCTGACGACTCCAGCGCCGTCAGGTAGATCTCCTCGGCGATGCGCGTCGACAGCTCGCGCGCCTCTGGCGAGTCGAAGGCCAGGCGCAGCTTGAAGAACACGTCCTGCAGGCCCATGACACCGAGACCCACCGGGCGCCAGCGCGGGTTGGAGCGGCCCGCCTGCTCGGTCGGGTAGTAGTTGATGTCGATCACGCGGTCCAGGAACACCACGGCCGTGCGGACCGTCGAACGCAGGCGGTCCCAGTCGATGCCGTCACCGGCCACGTGGGCGCCGAGGTTGACCGAGCCGAGGTTGCAGACCGCGGTCTCCTCGTCGCTCGTCACCTCCAGGATCTCGGTGCACAGGTTCGACAGGTGCACCACGTTGCCCGGTTCGGCGGTCTGGTTGCACGTGCGGTTCGACGTGTCCTTGAACGTCATCCAGCCGTTGCCGGTCTGGGCGAGCGTGCGGATCATCCGTCCGTAGAGGTCACGGGCCTTCACGGTCCGGACCGCACGGCCGGCCTCCTCCGCGGCGCGGTAGGCGCGGTCGAACTCGTCGCCCCACAGGTCGACCAGCTCCGGCATCTCGTCCGGGTCGAACAACGACCAGTCGGCGTCCGCCTCGACGCGGCGCATGAACTCGTCCGGGATCCAGTTGGCCAGGTTGAGGTTGTGCGTGCGGCGCGCGTCCTCACCGGTGTTGTCGCGGAGCTCCAGGAACTCCTCGATGTCCGGGTGCCACGTCTCCAGGTACACGCACGCGGCGCCCTTGCGGCGGCCGCCCTGGTTCACGGCGGAGACCGACGCGTCCAAAGTGCGCAGCCACGGCACGATGCCGTTGGAGTGACCGTTGGTGCCGCGGATCAGCGCACCCCTCGAACGCACCCGCGACCACTGCACGCCGATGCCGCCGGCGAACTTCGACAGCTGCGCGATCTGGGCGTAGCGCTCGTAGATCGACTCCAGCTGGTCCTTCGGCGAGTCGAGCAGGTAGCACGAGGACATCTGGGTGTGCTGGGTGCCGGAGTTGAACAGCGTCGGCGAGCTCGGCAGGTACGCGAGCGACGACATCAGCCGGTAGAAGTCGATCGCCTCGGCCGCCGTGTGCGACAGGCCGCAGGCGACGCGCAGCAGCCAGTACTGCGGCTGCTCGATCACCGACCGCTTGGACGGGTGGCGCAGCAGGTAGCGGTCGTAGACCGTGCGCAGGCCGAAGTACTCGAAACGGCGGTCGGCGTCGAGGTCGATCGCGTCGTCGAGCTTGCGGGCGTTGGCGGCCACGAACTTCGCGGTCGCGTCGCCGATCAGGCCCTCCGCGTGCCCCAGGGCGATGGACTGGCTGAACGACTGGATGCCGGTCCGGCGCACCTCCTTCTCGATGAACGCGGCCAGCAGGCCCGCGGCGAGCTTGGAGTACTCGGGTTCCTCGGACACCAGCGCCGCGGCGGTCTGGATGGAGAGCTTGTCCAGCTCCTCCGTGGTGGCGCCGTCGTAGAGGCCGCTGATCGTCTTCGTCGCGACCCGCAACGGGTCCACGTCGTGCAGACCGACCGTGCAACGCTCCACCGCGCGAACGATCTTGTTCAAATCCACCGGTTCGAGCGAACCGTTGCGTTTCTTGACGCGCATCGTGGTGGTGACTGTGTCGACCGCCGTCACAGCTCTCTCCTCGCGAGCTCGGTGGCCACGAGAGAGCAGCGAGGAGTGAACGGGCGCGCGCGACCGCCACGTCCTCCCGCCCTCCCTCGGGGCCTCGGACGCCCGCACGCAGGCGCGTGCGGGATGCTGGCAGGTCTTCGGACTCACGGGCGTGCCCGGTGATCGATCACCGAGCGCCTACCGGCCGTCGCTTCCCAGACACCCTCGTCCAGTGCTTCCTGACGGCTTTCGTTCCCGTTCACCGCTGCGGGGCAGTCCCGGAATCGCACCGGGTTCCCTCTTGCGACGACCGATCTGGATGATCGGCCGAACCAGCTGCGGGACACAATACATGGGCGCGATCATGAGACCCGCACCTACATGTAGTGGGCGTGTCGCCCGGTTGGCCCAGCGCCCGGATCGTCCCGCCACGGGGCTCTCGACGTGGCGGGACGACCCTGCGGTCAGCGCAGGTGGCAGGCGTCGAGGACGGTTCGCCCGACCCCGCCGCCCGCGTCGTCGTGAGCCTCGGCACGCGGCGTTCCACGCGACGGTCAGCCCAGCGGGACCGGACCGCGCACCGACGCCGAGTAGTCGTTGATCCACCTGGGGAACACCGGGGCCGGCGCGCTGATCGCGTCCAGCTCGGCGAGGTCCTTCTCCGCCAACGGGTTCTCGACGGCGGCGAGGTTGTCGCGCAGCTGCTCGACGGTGCGGGCACCGATCGTGACGCTGGTGACGGCGGGCCGGGCGAGCAGCCAGGCGAGCGCGACCTGCGGCATGCTCGTGCCGGTGCGCTCGGCCACCTCGCGGACGACGTGGACGATCGGCGCGGCGGCCGACGGGTCGACCGGCGGGATCGCCTGCTCGCTCCTCGCCCGGCGCGAGGACGCGTCACCGGTCCTGCCCTCGGCGTCGAACTTGCCGGTCAGGTACCCGGCCGCGAGCGGGCCCCAGACGGTCAGGCCGATGTTCTCGCTCTCGACCATCGGCAGGATCTCGGCCTCCAGGTCGCGCACCAGCAGCGAGTAGTGCGCCTGCAGCGCGACGAACCCGTTGAGCTGCTTGAGCGCCGAGATGCCGAGCGCCTTCGTGATCAGCCAGGCCGGGAAGTTCGCGACGCCGAGGTGGCGGACCTTGCCCTGGCGCACGGCGTCGTCGAGCGCGCCGAGCGTCTCCTCCAGCGGCGTGACCGGGTCGAAGTTGTGCAACTGGAAGAGGTCGATGTGGTCGGTGCGCAGCCGGCTCAGGCTCTTCTCGATGCTGCGCAGCAGGTGCACGCGGGTCGCCCCGAGGTCGTTGGGCCCCGGCCCGGACCTGGCCATCGCCTTGGTCGCGATCAGCACCTGGTCGCGACGGCCTTCGAGGATCTCGCCGAGGTGCGCCTCGGACTCGCCGTCGGCGTAGACGTCGGCCGTGTCGATCAGGTTCACGCCCGCGTCGAGCGCCTCGTCGACGAGCCGGCGCGACTGCGTCACGTCGAGCGCGCCGACCGCGCCCCAGACCGGGTGGTCCGCGGCGCCGCCGAACGTCATGGCGCCCAGGGACACCTCCGACACCCAGAGTCCGGTCCTGCCCAGTGTGCGGTACCGCATCGAGCTCTCCTCACCATTTTTCGGACACCGTGTCCGACAACATGTCCGACTGTACACCCGAACGGACCACCGGGCGGTCGTCGAGCGGATTCGGAGAGGGAGCTCTCAGGGACGGCGGAACGCGCCGTACCACTGGTTGGCCGCGAGCTCGCGGGCCACGGCGAGGTCGGACTCGGGGCCGTTCGTGGCGACCTGGTGGGCGATCACCCGCATGCCGCCCCACACGATGACCTCGGCGCACGTGTGCGGAACGAGGCCGGCGGACGTGCGGCCGGCCTCCTGCTCCTCCTCCAGCATGCGCGTCATGTTGTCGGCGAAGCGCTGCACCGCCGCGTTCCACACCTCGCGGATCTCCGGTTCGTACCCGGAGACCTCGACGACGGCGGCGAGCAGGTGCGCCCGTTCCCGGTAGAACGCGAAGATCTCCACCTGCGACCGCGTGATCGACTCCAGGTCCGCGGTGACGGTTCCCGGTGCCTCGAACGCGGCCCGCCCGAGGTTCTCGGTGATCCGCCGCATGACGTCGGTCTTGTCGCGGAAGTACAGGTAGAACGTGGACCGCGCGATGCCGGCCGCGTCCGCGATGCGCTGCACCCCGAGCTCGGTGAAGACGGTGCCGTCGCGCAGCAGCCGTTCGGTCGCCCCCAGCACGGCGGCCTCGACCGCGGCCTGGCGTTCGGCCTTTTTGGACGGTCGGCGCGTGATGGAAGCCACGGCCCGATCGTAGCCAGCCCTGCCCGCGCCGCTGGTCAGCGGGTTGTCACGGGCACGGCACGACGGCGAACACGGTCTTGCCCCCGTCGGGGCGCAGGCTGGTGCCCCACTTGCTGGTGGCGCTCTCGACCATCACCATGCCCCGGCCCCGGTTCTCGCCCAGCCGCGAATGGCCGTACACCGGCTGCGTCGGGGACTCGTCGTCGACCTCGACCGTGACGACGCACGGCTTGCCGACGCGGAACACGCGCAGGCGGCCCTCGCCGGGGGTGTGGTCGAGGACGTTGCTCACCAGCTCCGTGACGACGAGCTGCACGTCGTAGAGGTGGTCCTCGCCCAGGTCGCCCAGCAGCGCCGCGAGGTCGTGCCGCAGCCCGGTCAGCGCGACGTCGCGCGGGACGTGCAGGTCCACGACCAGGCTCTGGACGTGGTCACCGGCAAAGGTCACGTGCGTTCGCGCCTCTCACGACTGTCGCAACTGCGTTCGACGATAGCCGTTGCCCGATCTCGGGCGTGTCAAACATCCATCTGCCGATGGTGTCAGCGGCGGACATGAGTGGAGAGGCCGCCCAGCTCCTCGCTCGCGATGAAGACCGAACGGACACGGATCAGCGCCTCCTCGACGTGAGCGGGGCAGCCCCAGGCCGAGTCGCCCCACGAGTCGGCCACCTTGATCTCCGCCGGAGCATCGCAGGCGGTCCGTCCACCCAGCTCACAGCGGTCCGGGTGCGGGACTCGGGCCTGGGCGGCCGCCGCCTCCCTCATCCGCTCCGCGCGTTCGGCCGCCTCGGCGTGGTGGCGTTCGATCGCCAGGGCCGCGGTGTCGGCGAACACCTGGATCAGAGCCCGGTCGGGGTCCTGCGGCGCGCGCGGGGTGCGGTGGTACATCGCGAACGTGCCCAGCAGGCCGCCGTCCCCCGCCAGGATCGGGGTGGACCAGCACGCTCTCAGGTCCGCCCGCTCGGCCAGGTGGCGGAAGTCGGTCCAGAGCGGGTCGGTGGTGATGTCCTCGGTGATGACCGGCTCGCGGCGGTGGGCCGCCGTGCCGCAGGAGCCGATGCCCTCGCCGGTGGCGATGCCGTCGATCGCCTCGTTGTAGAACGCCGGGAGGCTGGGAGCGGCGCCGTGGCGCAGGGTGCCGTCCGGGGCGGCGAGCAGGACCGAGGCGACCAGTTCCTCCGGCGCCAGGTCCTCGATGCAGCGGATCATGCCGTCCAGGACGTCGGCCAGGGGCGCCCGCCGCGCGATCTGCACCAGCAGGGCGCGGTGGTCGGCCATCAGCCGTTGCGCGTGCCTGAGCTGGGTGGTCTCGACGCCGATCACGCGGACGCCGGCCAGGTCGGCGCGGGGTTCGCAGGTCAGCTCGAAGAACGCCTCGCCCTCACCGGTCACCACCCGGACGTCGTGCTCCGTCCGGGGCGTGCCGGTGCGTTGCACCCCGTCGAGCAGATCGGCGAGCGACCCACCGTCACCGAACAGCGTGGTGAACGCCTCGTTGGCCGTCTCGACCTCGTGCGACGGCCCGGTGAAGGCCGCGAAGACGGTTCTCGACTGCCCGAACAGGGCGCGCAGGTCGTAGCCCCGCATGCCGGACGCGCTCACGCCGTTGCCCTCTCGCCCTGCGTCACGGCACGCTGCTGAACCTGGACGCGCTCTGCTGCGCCCGCTCCACGGCGGGGCACGCACATCTTAAGCACCGCCACCCGCCTGCTCGAGGCCGCCGTCCCACCGTCCGCAGCGGACGGTTTGGGTGAGCTGCTGCGGGGTACCACGGTCTGATCAGAACGAAAGGCGGACCGTGGATCCCGCTCCCCTGCTCTACACCGGCGCGGGCCTGGCAACGCTCGCCGCCGCCCTGCTGCCGCGCCTGCTCGACCGGGCGCCGGTCTCCATGCCGATGGTGTTCCTCGGGGCCGGCGCGCTCACGTTCGCGGTCGTGGAACCGCTGCCGGACCCCGATCCCGTCGTGCACAGCACCGTGCTGCTGCACCTGGCGGAGATCTGCGTGATCATCTCGCTGATGGGCGCGGGGCTCGCCCTCAACCGCGCGGTCAGCCTGCGCGGCTGGGCCACGACGTGGCGGCTGCTGGCGATCACCATGCCGTTGTCGATGCTGCTGGTGGGACTGCTCGGCTGGAGCGCGCTCGGGCTGGGGGTGGCGGGGTCGGTGCTGCTCGCGGCGGCGCTCGCGCCCACCGATCCGGTGCTGGCGAGCGAGGTGCAGGTCGCGGAACCCGCCGAGCACCCCGAGTCCGACGAGGACGAGGCGCGGTTCGGGCTCACCTCCGAGGCTGGGCTGAACGACGGGCTCGCGTTCCCGTTCACCTACGCGGCGATCGCGATCAGCCTGGTCGGTGCGGCGCCGTCGGCGTGGTTCGGGCACTGGATCGCGGTGGACGTGCTGTGGCGGGTCGGGTCGGCCATGGCGATCGGCTGGGGCGCCGGGTGGTTGCTGGGCAAGCTGTTCTTCTCGGCGCCGTCGGAGAAGTTCCGGCTCGCCGAGCACGCCGAGGGGTTCGTCGCGATCGCCGCGACGTTCCTCGCGTACGGCGTCGCCGAGCTCGTCAACGGCTACGGGTTCATCGCCGTGTTCGTGTGCGCCTGCGCGATCAGGGCGGCGGAGCGGCACCACGGCTACCACCAGGTGCTGCACCGGTTCGTCGAGCAGATCGAGCGGATGCTCACGGTGCTGATCGTGTTCCTGCTCGGCGGCGCGGCGGTGACCGGGCTGCTGGCGGGCACCGGCTGGCGCGAGGTGCTGGTCGCGGCGGTGATCCTGCTCCTCGTGCGGCCGGTGACGGGCTGGATCGGGCAGCTGCGGGGCCGCACGGGACCGCGCGAACGGTCCGTCATCGCGTTCTTCGGCGTGCGCGGGATCGGGTCGCTGTTCTACGTCGCGTACGCGTTGCAGGAGGGCGAGTTCGGCGCGCAGCAGGACGCGTTGTGGCGGGTCGTCGGGCTGGTCGTCATCGGGTCGATCGTGCTGCACGGCCTGTCGGCGTCGCCGGTGATGTGGCTGCTCGACAGGCGCCGGGAGGAGAAGGCAGAGGCCCGGCACGGCGACAAGGGGAAGGCCAACCGCACGCCGGTATGAGACGGGCTCGGCCGGGTATCCCTCCGGCTGGAGGTGACATGAGCACCGAGCTCGACATCAGCCTGCTGACCTGGGCGTGCACCATCGGCTTCATCGTGGCGCTGCTGACCGTGGACCTCGTCGTCGCGGCGAAGCGGCCTCATCACGTCGGGCTCAAGGAAGCCGCCGTGTGGTCGGTGGTCTACGTGGCCATCGCGCTCGGGTTCGGTGTGTGGTTCATGCTGCACTACGGCAGCGGGCCCGGCACCGAGTACTTCGTGGGTTACCTGGTCGAGAAGAGCCTCTCGGTCGACAACCTCTTCGTGTTCGTGATCATCATGACCACGTTCGCGGTGCCCGACGAGCACCGGCACAAGGTGCTGACGTTCGGGATCGTGCTGGCGCTGCTCATGCGGGCGATCTTCATCGCGCTCGGCGCCACCCTGCTCTCCTTGTTCTCCTTCGTGTTCCTGCTCTTCGGGCTGTTGCTGATCTTCACGGCCGTGCAGCTGTTCCGGCACCGCGACGAGGACCCGGACATCGAGAACAACGTCGTCATCAGGACTTCCCGCCGGGTGCTGCCACTGACGGACGACTACCAGGGCGGGAAGCTGTTCACGCGGGACGACGGCAAGCGGGTGGCTACGCCGTTGTTCCTGGTGCTGGTGGCGATCGGGACGATCGACCTGCTGTTCGCGCTCGACTCCATCCCCGCGGTCTTCGGCATCACCGCCCAGCCGTACGTCGTGTTCTGCGTGAACGCGTTCGCGTTGCTGGGGTTGCGGGCGTTGTTCTTCCTCGTGCAGGGGCTGCTGGACCGGTTGGTGTACCTGTCGGCCGGGCTGTCGCTGATCCTCGCGTTCATCGGGGTCAAGCTGATCCTGCAGTGGCTGCACGAGGACGTGAGCCAGAGCGTGCCGGAGATCCCCACGCTGCTGAGCCTCGTCGTGATCGCCGTGGTGCTGGCGGTCGTGACGGTCGCGAGCCTGGTGAAGACGAGGCGCGACCCGAGTGCGAAGGCGCGGCCGGGTTCCTTGCGCACGCGGAGGAACGACGAGAAGCGGTCCGAGGCCCGCGCCTAGACTCTGCGCATGTTGGTCGGCCGGCGGTCCGAACGGGACCGCGTCGCTGCGTTGCTGAAGCAGGCTTCCTCCGGTCGCAGCGCGGCGCTGGTCGTGCGCGGGGACGCCGGGGTGGGCAAGTCGGCGTTGCTCGACGACGCCGTGGCGGCGGCCGGGGCCGTGCGGGTGCTGCGCGGGGTCGGCATCGAGTCGGAGGCCGAGCTCGCGTTCGGCGCGCTGCACCTGCTGCTCTACCCGCACCTCGACCGGCTCGACCTGCTGCCGGCACCGCAGGCGGCCGCGTTGCGCGGGGCGTTCGGGCTGAGCGACGCGCCGGCCACGCCGTTCCTGATCGGGGCGGCGACGCTGACGTTGCTCGCGGAACTGGCCGCCGAGCAACCGTTGCTGTGCGTGGTGGACGACGCGCAGTGGCTCGATCGCGGATCGTCCGACGCGTTGCTGTTCGCGGCGCGACGGTTCCAGGCGGATCCGGTCGCGATGCTGTTCGCGGTGCGCGAGACGGCGGTGCCGTTCCCGACGCCCGGCATCGAGGAGCTGCGGCTGCCGGGGCTGCCGCCGGACGAGGCGGCCGCGTTGCTCGACCAGCGCAGTCCCGGGCTGACGGCGCCGGTGCGGGCGCGGGTGCTGGAGGAGGCGGGCGGCAACCCGCTCGCGTTGCTGGAGCTCGGCGCGGCCCGGCTGGCGGCGCAACGCGAGGGCCGGGCCGAACCGGCGCACCAGGTCGGGCCGCTGCCGGTGACGCGCCGGGTGCAGGACGCGTTCCGCGCGCAGATCGCCGGACTTCCCCTGCCGTGCCAGTCGATCCTGCTCGTCGCGGCCGCGGACCGGTTCGCGGGCATGGACACGGTGCTGCGGGTCGCCCGCGCGGTCGGGGCGGACGTCCCGGACCTGGCCGCCGCCGAACGGGCCGGGCTGATCAGCGTGGCGGACGGCGAACTGACGTTCCGGCACCCGCTCGTGCGTGCCGCCGCCTACCAATGCGCCACCCACCACCAACGGATCGCCGTGCACCGGGCGTTCGCGGACGCGTTGACCTCCGCCGAGGTGCTCGACCGCCGCACCTGGCACCTCGCCGCGGCGACCACCGAGCCGGACGAAACCGTTGCCGCGGAACTGGAACGCACGGCGTTGCGGGCCGAACGGCGTGGTGGCGCGATGGCCGTTTCGGCGGCCTACGACCGGGCCGGGCGGCTGAGCGTCGACCCCGAGCTGAAGGCGCGGCGGATCGCCAAGGCCGCACTGGCCGCCTACGACGCCGGCAAGCCCGACCGCGCGGCCCGGCTGGCCGTCGAGGTCACGTCGCTGACCGGCGATCCGGGCGTGCTGGCGGACGTCACGTTGCTGCGCGGCCAGATCGAGTACGAGCGCACCTCCCCCGAGGCCGACGCGGCGCTCGCCTGCGAGGCCGCCAGGCTGGTGCTCGTCAGCGATCCGGAACGCGCTGTCGTGATGCTCACCGAGATGATCTGCGCCGGACGGGACGCGGGCGCGTTGGCACTGGTCGGTGAGGGTGGCTCGGTGATGAGCGGGCTGGAGCTGGAGGCAGGGTCGCACGCCCGTGCCGCCGCCGACGCCCTGATCAGCTGGGGCGAGGTGCTGGCGGGACGTCCGGCGGCCGCGCCGTTGCGGACGATGCTCGACGTCGGCCGCGAGCAGGACGTGGACCTGATGCACAGGGTGGTCGCGGGGTTCAGCGGGCTGATGCTGGCCGAGGAAGAGGCGACCGTCGCCGTGATGGACCTGATGCTCGCCGAGGTGCGCGCCATCGGGGCGTTGACCTGGGTGCCGTACGCGCAGGAGGTCGCCGCGTTCGCGCAGATGCTGCGCGGCGAGTTCGTGTCGGCGGCGGCCTGCGTGGCCGAGGCGGAGTCGTTGAGCAGCGAGTTCGGCATGGAGACGGAGGTCGCCGTGCTGCGGTCGGCGTCGGTGTGGATCGCCGCCGTGACGGGCGACGAGGAGCGCTGCCGCTCGCTCGCCGCCGAGGTCCTTGCGGTGCTGGAGGGCAAGCACGCCGTCGGCACCGCCCTCGCGCACTGGGGCCTCGGCCTGCTCGACCTCGCCGCCGGTCGGTGCGGCACGGCGTTCGAGGCGCTGGAGAAGGTGTGCACGGGTCCGGCCCGGCACGACTTCGTGATCCGCGCGGTCGCGGACCTGGTGGAGGCGGCGGTGCGGGACGGGCGCGCGACCGACGTGGCGGAGCCGGTCGCCGCGCTGCGCCGGTGGGCGTCGCAAGTGGACAGTCCGGCCGCGACGGCGTTGCTGCGGCGCTGCGAGGCGCTGCTGGAGGACTCCGAGGAGCACTTCCAGGCCGCGCTCGCGGCGGGCACCGGCCGGTTCGACCAGGCGAGGACCCAGCTGCTGTACGGCGAGTGGTTGCGCCGCAGGAGACGCCGGGGTGAGGCCCGCGCCCAGCTGGAGGCCGCGCTGACCGGGTTCACCCGCTGCGGTGCGGCGATCTGGCGGGACCGCGCCGCCGCCGAACTCGGCGAACGGCCTTCGAACCAGGTCGCCGACGACCCGTTGAAGGACCTGACACCGCAGGAGGTGCAGGTCGTCCGGCTCGCGGCGGCGGGCCTGAGCAACAAGGAGATCGGCGCGCAGCTGTTCCTGAGCCCGCGCACGATCGGGCACCACCTCTACCGCGCGTACCCGAAGCTCGGGGTCACCCGCCGGATCGAACTGGCGCAGCTCGGCCTCGGATGACTTACCCGGCCGCCGGTCGCCGGCCGGCACGCCAGTCACGTGACCGATGTGGACGCACCCGCTCGGCGCCTAGCTTCTGCTGCGACGAGAGGAGCAGCAGATGTTGCTGGAGAACAAGACCGCGGTGATCTACGGGGGCGGTGGCACGATCGGCGGCGCGATGGCGGACGCGTTCGCCGCCGAGGGCGCGCGGGTGTTCCTCGCGGGCCGCACCCCCGCGAAGCTGGAGGTGGTCGCCGGCCGCGTCCGCGCCGCCGGCGGTCAGGCCGAGACCGCGGTGGTCGACGCCGTGGACGCGGCCTCGGTCAACGACCACCTCGACGCCGTCGTCGAGAAGACCGGCAGCGTCGACATCTCGGTCAACGTGATCACGCTGGAGGCCCTCTTCCAGCCGCTCGCCGACATCCCGACCGCCGACTTCGTCGCGGCCATCGGCAAGGGCCTCACCACGCAGCTGATCACCACGAAGGCCGCGGCCCGGCACATGGTGAAGCAGGAGTCGGGCGTGCTGCTGTTCTTCGGCGGCTCCGACCACGCGAACGTCCACCCCGGCATGGGGAACGTGCAGATCGGCATGGACGCCATCGACTCGTTGCGCAAGCAGTGGGGCGTCGAGCTCGCACCGCACGGCATCCGCACCGTGACGCTGCTGACCGGCGGCGTGATCGACTCGTTCCCGGACGGCCCCGAGATGGACGGCGCGCGGCAGAGCATCATCGACGCCTCGCCGATGAAACGGGCCGCGACATCGGCCGACGTGGGCGCGGTGGCCGCGTTCGTGGCGTCCGACAAGGGCCGCACGATCACGTCGACGCAGGTCAACATCTCGTGCGGCGCCTGCTACGGCTGAGCCTGGTGAGGCGTGTGCGGCAAGTGCCGCAGGCCCCATCCCCTACCCGACCGCCAGCCGGGCCCGCGCGACCGAGCGCAGGGTCCGGCTGCGGCCGATCCCGGTGTGCTCGAACGGCACCAGCATCATCTCGTCCGCACCCAGCCGGTCCGCGAGCGCGTGGATCTCGCGCATCACCGTCTCCGGGCCGCCGCGGATCACCTGGGCGTCCGCGAGCGCCTGCCCGGCGAGGTAGCGCAGCCGGGTCTCGATGACGTCCGCGCCCTCACGCCCCTGCACCTCGCTCAACGCCACGGCCATCGCCTCCTCCTCGGCGAGCTCGTCGGTGTCCGCGCAGACCACGTTGACCGAGGCGATGACGTACGGGTTCTCGCCGGCGAACGCCGAGCGGTACCGGTCGACGGCGGCCGGCCGGGCCTTCGTCGCGCCGAGGTGGTGACCGTAGACGAACGGCAGCCCGCGTTCGGCGGCGATGCGCGCGCCGTTCTCGCTGGCGCCCAGCACGAACAGCTCCGGCGGTGCGCTGATCCGCGGTGACATCGGCAGTGCGGCGAACTCGTGGTCCTCGTCGAACGAGTGGTGCAGCCAGTGCGCGAGCTCGTCGATCAACGCCGGGAAGTCGGCGGTGGCGCGCTGGCCGCGGCGCAGGGCCCGGTCCAGCGCGGTGCTCGCGGTGTTGCCGCCGGACGAGCGGCCCACGCCGAGGTCCACCCGGCCGTTGTGGAGCGCCTGCAGGACGGCGAACTGCTCGGCGACGACGAGCGGCGCGTGGTTGGGGAGCATCACGCCGCCGGAGCCGACGCGCAACGACGTCGTGGCGGCCGCGATGTAGGCGAGCAGGACGGCCGGCGAGCTGCCCGCCGTCGCCGGGGCCGCGTGGTGCTCGGCGACCCAGAAGCGGTGGTAGCCGTGCTGTTCCGCGGTTCTGGCCACCTCGACGACGTCCCGCAGCGACTGCTCCGGCGTGCGGCCGGGACCGACCACGGCGAGGTCGAGCACCGACAGTTCCATGGCAGGTCTCCTAATGGCTCGGCGTGGGCACGAGAAGGGCGATCAGGGCGAGGGCGCCGAGGCAGACGGCGAAGAGCCCGGCGGTGGCGGAGAAGGTCAGCTGGGCCAGCACGATGCCCGCCACCCACGGCCCGAACGGTTGCAGCAGCTGGGAGGCGAAGCTGCTCGCGGCCGTCACCCTGCCGTAGACGTCCTCCGGCACGGCCTTGGCCATGATCGTCGCGAGCACCGCGCCGATCAACGGGGTGAGCAGGCACAACGCGGAGAACGCGGCCACGAACGGCACCGTGCCGCCACCGGACCACGCGACGACCAGCAGCGCGGCACCGAGCACCGGACCCGCCATCAGCACGACCCGCAACGACAGCCTCTTGGCCGCGTACGGCACGAGCAACGAGCCGACGAGGCCCGCCACCGCGGCCGAGCTCATCGCCAGGCCGACCGCCGTCGCCCCACCGGGTTGCGTGGCCGCGCCCAGGATCAGGGCGTAGCTCAACGCCGAGAAGATCAGGTTCAACAGTGCGAAGTAGACGGACGAGAGCCTCAGGAACCGGTCTCCGACCACGAATCTGAGGCCGGCGCTGACCTCGGGCCAGAACTTCTCGCGCGTGGCCGGGGCGGCCTGGGCCGGGGTGCGGGCGAGCAGGAAGATGCACCAGGCCGACACCGCGAACGTGACGGCGTTGGCGGCGAAGGGAATCCACGGCGCCAGCGCGATCAGCACACCGGCGACGGCGGGCGCGGCGATGCTCGCCCCGTACATCCGCGCCTGGTTCAACGAGACCGCGTGCCCCAGCTGGTCCGCGGGAACGACCCGGCGCACGACCTTGTTCTGCGCGGGCCGGAACGCCTCCAGCGCGACGGCCGACACGACCACCACGAGCAGCGCCACCCACAACGGCAGCGTGCCCGCCAGCAGCCACACGGCGGCGACGGCGACCACGCCGAGCCGTGCCAGGTCGCTGACCAGCATCAACGCCCGCGAGTCGTACCGGTCGGCCAGGTAGCCCGACGGCACCCGGACGATCATGCCGACCACGAGCACCACCGTGCCGATCAGCCCGGCCTCCGCCGGGCCGTAGCCCGCGGCGAGCAGGACCAGCGGCAACGCGAGGCCCGCCATCGCCGAACCGAAGTCCGACAGCGCCTGCCCGATCCACAGCAACCGGAACTCCCGGTTGCGCCGCAGCGGAGTCTCGGCGACCCCTTCCTCGACGGCTGTCATCGCGGGTCCCCGAGCAGGTCGTCGAGCACGAAGTTCAGGTTGGTGCGGGCACCGGGTTCCGTTCGCTTGAACCGGTCGAGGAACAACGTCACGCCGGCCGACCCGGTGGCGAGGTCGGCGCTCTCCCGCAACGTCTGCTCGCCGGGGAACACGATGCCCTCAGGACGTTCGGTGGCGCTGCACAGCACCGACGCGGCGCAGCGTTCCGCGTCGCCGAGCAGCTCCGGATCGCCGAGGAACTCGTAGGCGTCGAGCAGCGTGTTGCCCATGCCCGCGACGCCGTGGAAGAGCTGCGGGAACACGACGTACTTGCGCCGCACGTCCGGCAACAGCTGGTCGATCCGGTCGCGCCAACGGCCGGTGACGTGCTGGTAGCGCAACGCCGTGGTGAGGATGCCCGCGGTGCCCTCGTCCCAGTAGGCGCGCAGCACCTCGGTCGGACTGTCCTCTGTGGACACCACCGGCGGGAAGGTGAACAGGCCGCTCGGCGTGTACTCGCCCTGGGCCACGTCGAACTCCAGCGCGGCCTCGCCCAGCGCGAGGACCTCGGCGTCGCCGGTGGCCGCGTGCAGCGCGAGGAGGAACATCGCCACGCCGGACGCGCCGTAGCCGTAGCCGACCGGGATGTCGCCCTCCGGTCCTGGCCAGTGCGCGTGATCCTCCTGCCTGACAGCGGTTTCCGCCAGGTGCGCACCGATGCTCACCGCGCGGTCGAGGAACTCGCCGAGGCCGGTGTCGCGCCACAGCCGCAGGCACGCCATGCCGTGGCCGGCCGCGCCGATCAGCACACCGGGTTCGGTGAGCAGCAACGGGTGGCCGGCGCTGCCCCGGAGCGTGGCGACGGCGAGGTCCTGGAGGCCGAGCTTCGACTGCGCCCAGGCGACGCCGGCCGTGCCGTAGTAGAGGCCGGGCGGGATCATCGGGTGCGCGGTCGAGCGTTGCAACGTCCAGCCGACCAGCTCGTCGGGGACCTCGCCGCGGATGGTGTGCAGCGCGAACAACGTGCCGTAAGCGCCGTGTGCCACCGAAAGCGGGTTGGTCTCGAACACCAGCAGGTCGGCGGGGAACAGCCGGTCCTCGCGTTGCGGGGTCGCGGTGTTCAGCACGTAGTCGGCGATGCCTTCGAGGGTCTCGTCGATCCGCTTGTGCAGCCTGGCGCTCGCGGCCTTCTCCGGGACGGCGCGGACGGCCAGCGGAGGCGGCTGGGTCCAGTTCGTGCCGAACGGGAGGTCGAGCAGGCGTTGGCGCACCACGGCCGGGTCGGGTAGCTCGGCGTTCTCGTCGTAGAGGTCGCTGATCAGTGCGACGAGCTCTTCCGGCAGGTCGAGGTCGGCCGCGGCCTCGGCGAACAACCTGCGCGGCACGCCCTGTTCCATGACGTCGGCCTGCTGGCACATGAGAACGCACGAGAGGATCACGCCACCGAGCGCGTAGTAGTCGGTGCGCCGGTCGCCCTGGCGCGCGGCCAGGCTTCGGCGCGTGACCATGCCCGGCGTGCTCAGGGCGGCACCGGTGTCGCGGCCCTCGTGGAACGCCGACTCCAGGTCGATGATGCCGATCCGGTCGCCCGGCTGGACGATGATGTTGGTCGGCGAGATGTCGCCGAGCACGATGCCGCGTTCGTGGCAGACCGCGATGGCGTCGGCGATCTGCACCCACATGTCGCGGAACCGCGAGTAGTAGTCGGTGAGGCGGCCGGGCGTGAGGTCGAGGCCGTAGATCGGGTTCTCGACGATGCTGAACCGGCCGATCGGCGTGCCCGGCAGGTACTCCTCGACGAGGTAGGCGTGTTCCCACTCGGTGAAGTACGCGATGGGCTTCACGAACAGGCCGGTGTCGGCGAGGTCGGTCAGCAGGTCGTACTCGTGCTTGAGCAGCTGGACCGCGTCCACGCCGTTGGGGCCGACCTCGACGCCGGGACGTGCCTCGCGCAGCACGATGTCCGCACCGGTCTCGGTGTCGTAGCCCTTGTAGACGCCGCCGCGGTTGCTCTGCAGGAACGCGCTCTCGACGACGAACCGGCCGTTCGAGAGTGCGGTCTTGTTCTTGCCGGGTTTCGCTTTCGGGCGCGGGAACGGGTCTTCCGCCCACTCCGGGACCGTCCAGTACGGCGTGCGGACGTCCGGGACGCGCGTGCCGTCCGGAGCGTTGATCATCAGCTCCTTGACGCCGCCGGGCCGGAGCCGGAAGAAGCTGCGGAAGCCGCCGTAGCGGTAGTAGACGACCCTGGAGCCGGGGAACCTGCGGTCCGACAACAGGTACGGGCCGTCGAAGCCGTCGAGTGCCTTCGTCAGCGCCTGGCCGACGGCGTGGAACTCCTCTGCACCCACGGGGTAGACGGTGATGTACTTGCCGCTGGAGCCGCGGGGGAACGACTTGCCGTTCGCCTCCTGCACGGCGGCCGGGTCCATCAGGAACTTGAACCGGACACCCGCCTCCAGCAGCACGGGCAGGGCCGCTCGCAGCACCTCGGCGGAGTTGTGCGAGGTCGCGGAGACGTGCAGCTTCCAGCCCTCGCCCGGCATCGGCAGGTCCGGCGGTTCCGCGACGATCCAGTGCCCGCGCCGGGTCAGCTTCCACTCGGCGGGCATCACGGCGCGGTACTCGCGGAAGTGCTCCGCGGTCGGCGGGCGTTGCGTGAAGTCCTCGAACCACCTGGGGTGGTGCATCATGTAGGACACCACCGTCTCCCAGCTGACCTGCATTCCGCTCCTCCGTCCGGTGGTGTCCTGCCCAGGTGTTACCGCGTGGCCCGGGACGAGCCCGGGCCACGCGCGATGCCGTACGTCAGCAGCTGGCGCCGGCGCAGGAGCTGCAGCTGAAGGCCGGGCTGCTGTAGCCCATCGCCTTGTCGGCGTCCAGGGACTGCAGGCCCAGCACGTCCGCGCTGTGGGCCTCGACCTCGTCGGACTCGGTCTCTTCCGGCTGCGGGTTCGCGGTCTCGTCAGACATGGTTTCTCCCTGTTGCGATGGGGACGGGGTTCGCGCCGGCCGCTCGGCGGTTGGCGACGGGGCAAACGCTAGGAACGCCCGCCACAAGCTCGGTATGCGAACGGTTAAACCGTTGCCACGATTAGGTTTCCGTCGCTGTTTTGCTTGCGTTCTTATGTCCTTTTCGGACTGTCTGGCGTCGGCTGCCTGCGCTTATACCGAACGCAAACCGCCCGGCAGGCGACCACCCCACACTCGGAGCAGGACGAGGAGGTGGGCGGATGCGGCTGGCCGAGATCATGGCGCTGCGCCAGGACGTCTGCGCGGGTGTCCTGGTGACCCTGACCGAACGATGTCCGCTGCACTGCGCGCACTGCTCGTTCGCGGCGGGCCTGCGTGGCCGCCACCTGAACGCCGACCACCTGCTCCGCTTCGTCACCACCTTCGCCGAGCGCCGCCCGCCCCAGGTCCTGATGCTGACCGGCGGCGAACCGCTGCTGCGCCCCGACCTCGTGGCCCGAACGGCGTGGGCGGCCAACGCGGCCGGCACCAGAACCGCCGTGCTGACCGGCGCCTTCTTCGCGCGGGGCGGCGACCTCCCGGCCCCGATCCGCCGCGCGGCCCGCGCGGTGGACCACTTCTCCCTCAGCCTGGACGTGTTCCACGAACGGGAAGTGGCCCGCGCGGACGTGTTCGAGGTGCTGCGGACGTTGCTGCGCGACGGCACCGCGACCAGCCTGCACGTCACCGGCAGCGGCGCCGACGACCCGTACCTGGCGGAGGTGACCGCGCAGGTGGAGGCGGAGTTCGGCGAGGACGTGCCGATGCTCGTCGCCGCCGTGCAACCGATAGGCCGCGCGGCCTCGTGGGCGGGCGCTTCGGCAGTCGCGGACGACTCCGTGGCACCGTGCGCGACGGCGGCGTGGCCGGTGGTCGCGGTGGACGGCGTGGTGGTGGCGTGCTGCAACCAGGACGTGGTGGACGGGCGGATGCGGCCGGATCACCTGGTGCTGGGCGACATCGCCTCCGACGACTGGGCCGAGGTGCAGGAGCGGGCGCAGGGGCGGCCGGTGCTGCGGATGGTGCGCACGGTGGGGCCGCTGCACATCGCGACCCGAGCGCAAGCCAACTGCGCCACCGCACCTCACGTCTCCACCGGATCAGCCACCGCGGCGCCTGCCGCAGGCAACCACATCCCCACCGGCTACTGCGGCTCCTGCCACCACCTCGCCGACTCCCCCGCCGCCCTCGACTGGGCCTCCCGCGCCGGCTCCGGCCCCGTGGGCGAGCTCCTCCAGGCCGCCGCCCTCGACCGTTCCGGCGGCCCGCAGGCCCTGCTGCGCCGGCACGGCATCCCCCGCTACGCCCATCTCGTAGGCGGTGAAGCATGAGCGTCGACCTCCAGCCGATCCTCGAACTCGTCACGCCCACCCTGCGCCGCAGCGCCGCTGCCCTCTGGCAGCCGGACGGGCTGCGCGAGCGGTACCGCCGCTACCTCTCCGAGATGCACGCGGTGATCAAGGCCTCGGTTCCGTTGATGGAGCTGGCCTTCGCCCGCTGCACCGCGCCCGACCCGGTGAGCACCAGACTGCGCGCCTACCTCCCCGAGCACATCGAGGAGGAGCTCGGCCACGACGACTGGCTGCTCGACGACATGCTCGTCGCGGGGCTCGACCCGGAGGCCGAACGGCTGCGGCCGCCGTCCGTCCAGGTCGTGCGGCTGGTCGGGCCGCAGTACTACTGGATCAACCACGGTCATCCGGTGGCGTTGCTCGGGTACATGGCGGTGCTGGAGGGCAACTCGCCGTCGCCCGGTCTCGCCGGGCTGCTCGCGCGGAACACCGGCCTGCCGGACCAGGCGTTCGACACCCTGCGGCACCACGCCGACGCCGATCCCGGCCACAGCGACGACATCTTCGCGGTGCTCGCGGAGCTTCCCCTCGACGCCGCCCAGCGCGCGGCCGTCCGCGCCAGTGCGCTGCACACCGCTGCCGCGCTGATCGACCTCTTCGACCACCTGACCCGGGAGGCCCGCAGTGAGCTCCGAGTTTGACACCAACCTCGACGCGTTGGCAGCAGCAGGTTTTCCCGTCGACTCCTGCACCGACGAGCAGCGCGCCGTGTTCGGCGAGCTGTCCGGGCAGGAGCTGGAGCTGATCCTCGACATCAAGCGGCGGCTCGACGAGGTCGAGCCCGAGGTCCAGGCCCATTCGGTCGTCGCGGGCGCGGCGTTGTTCTAGGGGGATGTCGTGGAACAACGCAAACTCGTGACGGTCCTGTTCTGCGACCTGGTCGGCTCCACCGAGCTGTCCGGCATCCTGGAGCCGGAGCTGCTGCGGTCGATCGTGCTGCGCTACTTCGACACCGCGCGCGAACGGATCGAGGGCCACGGCGGCACGGTCGAGAAGTTCATCGGTGACGCCGTGATGGCCGTCTTCGGCGTGCCGGTGGTGCACGAGGACGACGCGCGGCGCGGCACCGCGGCCGCGCTGGACATCATCGCGGGCCTCGACGAGCTCAACGCCGACCTGGAGGAGAGCTTCGGCTGCCGCCTGGCCGTGCGGATCGGCGTCAACACCGGCGAGGTCGTCGCCACGTCCGCGGTGGGCGCCAACGAGAACCTGGTCGCGGGCGAGGTCGTCAACGTCGCCGCACGCCTGGAGCAGAACGCGGGCCCCGGCCAGGTGCTGATCGGACCGGTCACGCGCGAGCTGCTCGGCTCCGCGGCGGACGTCGAGGAGGTCGGCGCGCTGGCGTTGAAGGGAAAGCGCGACCCGGTCACCGCCTACCGCGTGCACGCCGTGCAGACCCACGCCGACCGCACGCTGCCGTCGGACGTGCCGTTCGTCGGGAGGACGGCCGAGCTCGGGCTGCTCGCCGACCGCTGGGCCGAGGTGCTCGACGGGCGCGGACAGCACCTGACGATCAGCGGCGAGGCGGGCATCGGCAAGACGCGGCTGATCCAGGAGTGGTTGCCCGCCAACGCCTTCGTGGGTGCCGGGCGCTGCCACCCGTACCGCGACCAGGCGAGCCTCGCGCCGCTCGCACAGGCCGTGCAGGGGATCCTGGACGCGGCGGAGGCCGGCGACGGCCCGCTCCAGGCCGCGCAAGGCAGCGTCGCCCCGGCGGCGATCGGCGACAACCCACACCAACCGACCAGCCCTGCCCTCCAGACCCTGCGTTCCGGCCTGCTCCGCGACGGCACCCCCGGCCACTCCGCCGACGCCACCTTCCACGCCGTCGCCACCGTCCTCTCGGGCCTCGCCACCACCCGCCCGGTCGCGCTGGTCGTCGACGACCTCCAGTGGGCGGACCGCACCCTCCTCGACGGCGTCACCACCCTCGCGGAAGCCCTCAAGACCTCCCGCGTCCTGCTGCTCTGCGCCGGCCGGGGCCTGACCGACGCGGCCGTCACCCTGCACGTCACCCCTCTCACCCCGGACGAGTCGGCTCGCCTGGCCGCCGAGCTCGTCCCCGTGCAGGCGCACGGCCCCACGGTCCTCGACCGCGTGATCGACCGCGCCGAAGGCAACCCGCTCTACCTCGAACAGCTCGTCGGCATGCTCGAGGACGGCGCCGACCCCGACACCCTCCCGGTCACGGTGACGGCGGTGCTGGCCGCCCGCATCGACGCCCTGGACGCGCCGGACCGGGTCGTGCTGGACGCGGCCGCGGTGGTGGGCAGGCAGTTCGCCGCGAAGAAGGCCGTCAAGCTCGCCGAGTCGGACGCCTCGGTGAGCGAGCTGATGCGGCGCGGCCTGGTCGAACCCGTCGCCGCCCTCGACTACCGGTTCCACAGCGGACTGCTCCGCGACGTCACGTACAACGGCATCAGCAAGCGCAGGCGGGCCGACTGGCACGAGCAGCTCGCCTCGCAGGACGCCACCGGTCACCACCTCGAACAGGCCTACCTGCACCGGCACGGCCTCGGCATGCGCGACGCCCACACGAGCGACCTGCGCTGCCAGGCCGCCGAGGTGCTCACGAACGCCGCCCGCACCGCGCTCGACCGCGCCGACCTGTCCTGGGCCGAGAACCTCGGCGGCCGCGCGCTGTCCCTCACCAAGGCGGACGACCCGTGGTGGGCGGCGGCCGCGCAGGTGGTGGCCGAGACGAAGATCGCCACCGGCGACCCCGCCACCGAGCTCCTCCAGGCCATCATCGACACCGGCGACGCGCAGGCCGTGGCCCACGCCCGGCTCCAGCTCCCGGCGTCACCGAAAGAGCGCGCCGAGACGGCACGACAGGTCTTCGAGACGTTCGAAAGCGCCGGCGACCACCTGGGTCAGGCGCGCTGCCTCATCCGGATCGCCCAGGAACAGCAGCTGCGAGGCGCCCACGCGGACGCCGGACAACTCCTGACCAGGGCGCTGCACCACGCCGAGGCCGCACCGGAGCAGGCGGTGGCGCTCGGCGCGCTGGGCATCTCGCTGTGGCACGGCCCGGTCCCGGCCGCCGAAGCCGCCCGCCGGTGCCGCGCCCTGCTCGCCGAGCACGACCACGACGTCGTCGCCCTCACCCTCAACTACCCGCTGGCCAACCTCCTTGCTCTGCAAGGCGAAGACGTGGAGGCAGGACAACGCCTGCGGACAGCCGAGAGGTTCGCCAGAGAACTCGGCTACGCGGAAGCGGCGATCGTCGGCCCCCTCTTCGCCGCCGGCGTGGAAGCCCTCGCCGGACGCCTCACCTCCGCCGAACGCCTGCTGCGCGAGACCCTCAGCCGAGCCGCCGGCATCCCGGACCTGGTCGCCACCGCGCAACGGGAACTGGCCAGAGTCCTGCTGAGCCAGGGGAAACCCGCCGAGTTCACCCCGGCCGGCGACCTGGCCACCCCGGAGGCCGCCGACCAGCTGGGCATCCAGGCCCTCATCACCGGGAACCCGGAACTGGCGGGAGAAGCGGTGGCGCTGGCGATGACCACCGAGTCACCGCTCACCCAGGCCGTCGCGCACCTCGACCTCGCGACGGTCAGCGGTGACGAACAAGCAGCACAACGGGCCGAGGAGTTGTTCCGCGGCAAGGGACATGTCGTGGGCGAGCGCCGAGCCGCCCGACTCAGGAAGGCGGTGCGGTGACCCGCACACTCAGCTGGGGCCTGCGCAACCAGGGCCCCGACGACATCGGCGTCGACGCCATCGCGCTGGACCAGGTCACCCCCGAGTGGGCCTACGGCGGCTCGACCGGCGCCGGTGTCCGGGTCTGCGTCGTCGACAGCGGGGTCGACGGCGAGCACCCGCTGATCGGCCCCGTCACGAGCTCGCACGAGGTGGTCAAGGGCGAGAACGGCCCGGAGGTGCGCCCGGCCGAGCACCACGACACGTGCGGCCACGGCACGGCGTGCGCCGGGATCATCCGGCAGATGGCCCCGGACTGCGAGCTGCACAGCGTCCGGGTGCTCGGCGAGCGGTTCTCCGGCAGCGGCGACTTCCTGCTCACCGGCCTGAAATGGGCTGTGGAGCAGGGTTTCGACGTCATCAACATGAGCCTGTCGACCACCCGCACGAAGTTCGCGCAGGACCTGCACGAACTGGCCGACGAGGCGTACTTCCGGCGTTCGGCGATCGTCGCGTCCGCCCACAACACGCCCGTGGTGAGCTTCCCGTGGCGGTTCTGCTCGGTGCTGTCGGTCGGCAGCCACCAGGAGTCCGACCCGGATCTCTACCTGTACAACCCGGCGCCACCGGTGGAGTTCTTCGCCATGGGCCGGGACGTGGTGGTCGCGTGGCCCGGCGGCGGCACCGCCCGCACGACCGGCAACAGCTTCGCGACGCCCCGGATCGCCGGGCTGGCGGCGTTGATCCTCGCCAAGCACCCCGGCCTGACGATCTTCCAGCTCAAGACCGTGCTGTACCTGGCCGCGGCGAACGTCCGCACCGAGAAATGAGGTTCTGGCCGTGACACTCGACGTCTCAGCGGCACCCGGCGGCACCCGCGCGCTGCTCCAGTCGATCGTGGAGGTCGCGAGGGCGATCTTCGGCGCGGCGGCGAGCTCGGTGTTCCTGCTCGACGACGCCGCGGGCGAGCTCGTCTTCGAGGCCGTCGCCGGTGAGGGGCAGGACTTCCTGGTCGGCACGCGCATTCCCGCCAACCGGGGCATCGCGGGCTGGGTCGTGAGCTCGGGGCAGGCGATGATCGTGGACGACCTGCGGGACAACAACACGTTCGCCCGCGACATCGCCGAGTCCACCCGGTACGTGCCGAACGCCCTGATGGCGGCGCCGTTGCTGGCCGACGGGCAGGTGCTCGGCGTGCTCCAGGTGCTGGACCCCGCTGAGCAGAGCCGCTCGGACCTCGGCGACCTCGACCTGCTGGCGCTGTTCGCCAACCAGGCCGCGACGGCGTTGCGCGTCGCGAAGGGGTGCGCGCGCTGCGGGCCGGACACCGACCCGCTCGCGAGCATCGACCCCGACGAGCTGGTCGACGTCTTCAGGGACTTCCTGCGGCATCGAAATGGATGAGGTTCGGACGCGGGAACGGCACCACCGCCGCTTCCCGCTCCACCACCTCCCGCAGCAGCCAGTAGGTCGCGGCGGGCATCTCGTAGCTGGCCTCGCAGGCGACGACCTCGGCGTCCGGCGCGGTCAGGACGTTGGCCTCCAGCAACGACTCCAGCAGCAGGTCCTCCGAAGTGGACAGTCCGGTCAGCGCGGCGGCGACCAGCCCGTGCCCGAACGGCGGCGGGGGCAGCTCGGCGATCCGCCGGCACGCGGCCCGGTGCTGCTCGGAAAGCCCGCGGTACCACCGGGTCAGCCGGTCGCGCAGGGTCAGGCCGCCCACCGCCAGTTCGTCGAGCACCCGGCGCTGGTCGGTGAGCCGGTCCGCGAACTCGGCCAGCGTGAGGTGCCGCAACGCCGCGAGCTTGGCCGCCGCGATCCGGATGGCGAGCGGCGAGCGTTCGCAGCCGTCGAGGATCCGGCGCACGGCGTCGCGGTCGGCGAGCACCCGGCCGGACCCGACGACCCGGCCGAGCAGCTCGCGGCTCTCCGCGTCCCCCAACGGCCCGAGCTGCACCCGCAGCACCGACTCCAGGCCGCTCAGCCAGGTGCTGCCGGCCACGATCACCGCGCTCGAACCGGATCCCGGCAACGCCGCGCGCACCACGTCCTCGTGGGCCGCGTTGTCCAGCACGATCAGCAGCCTGCGGCGGGCGATCCAGCGCCGCCACCGGCCGAGCGGCTGCGGTCCCGCGTCCTGGCCGGACAGGTCGAGCAGCTCGGCGAGCACCCTGTCGGCCGGTTTCGCGGTGCCGTCACCGTCCGCGAGGTCGACCAGCACCTGGCCGTCCGGGTACGCGTCCCGCAGCAGGTGCGCGACGTGCACGGCGAACGCGGTCTTGCCGCTGCCGACGGGCCCGGACACCAGCACGACGTCGAGCCCGTGCGGGCTGGTGAGGTGAGCGAGCACCTGCCCGGTCTCGGCCCGCCGTCCCACGAAGTCCGGTACGTCGCGCGGCAGCTGGTTGCCGGGCGTCTGGCCGCCGGCGCTCCGCGCGGGGGTGGCCGCGCCGTCGAGCAGCTGCCGGTAGACGGCCGTCAGCTCTGGTCCAGGGTCGACGCCGAGCTCGTCGGCCAGCGTCCGGCGCACGTGTTCGTAGTGCGCCAACGCCTCCCGCACCCGGCCGGCCGCGGCGAGCGACCGGATCCACGCGGCACCGAGGCGTTCGCGCAGGGCGTGCGGCCGGACGTGCTCGCCCAGCCGGTCGAGTGCCTGCTGGTGGTCGCCCGCCGCCACCGCGAGCTCCGCCCAGTCCTCCAGCACGACGAGGAACAGCTCCTGTCTTCGCCCCAGCTCGACGGCGAGGCTCGGTTCGTCGGCGAACTCCGCCAGCGGCGGCTGCCACAACGCGATCGCCTGCCCGAGCAGGTCCATCGCCGCCTCGGTGTCCGCGCCGCGCAGCAGCTGCCTGCCCTGCCGGGCGAGCGCCTCGAACCGCAGCAGGTCGCACTCCCCCGGCCCGAGGCTCAGCCGGTAGCCGTTGCCCGCGTGGCACAGCCGGTCGCCGAAGACCCGGCGCAGCTTGGAGACGTAGACCTGGAGGTTCTTCACCGCCGTGCGGGGCGGCGAGTCACCCCACAGCGCGTCGAGCAGGTCCTTCACCGACACCACGCAGTTCGCCCGGCACACCAGGTGCGCGAGCAGCAGCCGCTGCTTCGGGCCGCCGATGTCCGCGAGTCTGCCGTCGTGCAGGACGGTGAACACGTCGAACGTCCTGCACTCGACGGAACCCGGTGAATGAATCACGTCGTCGTCCCTTCTTCCCGGTCGAGGATCACGGGACGGGATTGGGACGACGTTGGACCCGGATTGGGGCGGCCCCGGAGCAGGTCGGTCAGCGAGGCTTCCCGCGTCGTGAAAGCGCTTTCAGATCAGCCTGGCGAGCGGGCGCTCCACACCAGTTCGGCGAGCCGCGCCTCCGACCGCTTCCGCCACGTCTCGCACCCCATGTCGGCGTTGTGCCGCATGCCCTTTCCCAGCAGCCGCAACGCCAGGTCGACCTCACCGGCCGTCGCCGCGACCTCCCCGAGGAAGTGGTCGATCGACCCCCAGCAGAGGATCGCGGACCCGGTCGTGACGCTGCGCCCGGAGTACCGCATCAGCCTGTCCAGCGCCCACCGGCAGGACGCGGCGTCACCGCACAACGCCCAGGTGTAGGCCCGCAGCACCATCAGCATGAGCCACAACCAGTCCTTCGGCGGCTCTGGCAGCACTCCGGCCGGCGGGCAGTTCCGCCGCGCCGCCTCGACGTCGCCCTGCAACGCCTGCATCAACCCGAGGTGCTCGGCGCTCACCGGGCTGCCCGGCACGTTGCGGCTCGCCAGCACCCGCCTGGCGTCGGCGAACCTGCCCTCGTCGATCAGCCACGACATGAGCTGCGCGACGATCGCCGGCTCGGAGCCCCACACCGTCTGCCGGTGCAGCTCGAACACCTGCTCCGACAACCGCACCGCGGCCTTGGTGTCACCGGACAGTCCCGCGCGCATCGCCGTCCACCACCGCAGGTGCACGTCGACCTCGGGCAGCTGCATGAGCTGGTTGGCCTCCGCGCACGCGTCGATGTCGGCCTGCGCGGCCCGCATGTCGCCCGCCTCCAGGAACGTCAGCGCCCGGCGCAGCTTCACCCGCGGTACCCAGTCCGCGCCGATCTCGGGCAGCGCGGCCAGTTCCACCTGCTCCTCGACGATCCGGTGGCGTTCCTCGAGCGTGTCCGCGTGCCGGATAGCCTGGTGCCGCAGGTGCAACGCGCGCATCAGCAACACGGGATCACCGAGGCGGCGGGCCATCGCCACGGCGGTCGCCGACGGCTGGTCGGCCTCGTCCACGTCGGGCCCGGTCTCGAAGTACCGCTCGGTCGCGATCGCGGCGAGCGACAGGCACCGCAACGGCGAGTCCTCCTGCGGCAGTTGACGAACCGCCTCCAGCAACGCGTCCAGCACCGTGTGCTCGACGACCCGGTAGTCGCGCATCGACCAGAACGACTCGGTGCTGTAGGTGGTGGCGGCGAGGGCGAGCGCCTCGGGATCGCCCAGTCGTCCGGCGACGCTGATGGCCCGCCGCAGCACCGCCGACGCCTGTTGTTGCAGTCCCGCACGGCAACTCGTGCGACCCAGCCGCACCAGCACCTCGAACAACCGGCGCGTTTCGTCGGTGGTGCGGGGAGCCGCGTACCGGTCGACCACGTCCACGACCGACGCCAGCACGGTCGCCGCGTGCTGGTAGGCGTGCACGCGTTCGGCCCGGTCCGCTGCCGCCCGACCGGCCTCGATCGCCTCCTCCGCGTGCCCGACCGACGCCGCCTCCAGCCAGTGGAACGCGACGACGTCCAGCGCGTCATCCCCTTGCGCCCGCTGGGAAAGCACCCGCGCGATGGTGGCGTGCCAGTGCGCCGACCGCAGCTGCGACACCGACGAACGCACGGTGTCGCGCACCAGCGCGTGGCTGAACCGGTAGTGCCCCGGTGTCGCGCCTTCGGTCACCAGGCCCCAGCTCAGCGCCGCGTCGAGGACGTCCAGCAACGGCGCGGCGGACATCCCGGCGACGTCCGCCAGCACGTCGGCGCGGAACTCCTCGCCGATCATCGCCGCCGCCACCAGCACCACGCCCGCCTCGCCCGGCAGGCTGCGCAGGCGGTGCTGGATCAGGTCGCGCGTGCCGTGCGGCAACACCTCAGCCAACGAGCCGGGCGCCACCTTGGGCAGCAACCTCGCGAGCTCCACGACGTGAAAGGGGTTTCCGCCGGACCGCTGGTAGACCACCCGCGCCGCGTCCGGCTGCCCGCCGTCCGGCCAGTCCGCGAGCACCTCGTCCACCTCGGCCTCGGTCAGCCGCCGCAACGGCCAGCGCGTCGCCCAGCGTCCGGTGAGCTGCGCGAGCAGTCCCGCGACCGGCTCGGTCAGGTCCGCGCCGTCGCGGCTGGCCGCGAGCAGCAGCAACGGCAGCTCGGGCAGCATGGTCGTCAGAACCCGCAGCACCACGACGGAATCCGGGTCGGCCCAGTGCAGGTCGTCCAGGATCAGCAACGTCGGGCGGCGGCGCACGGCCTCCGCGACCACCTCGGCGATCGCGCCGTGCAGTCCGCTCTCGCGCGGCAACGCCGTCGATCCGGTGTCGAGCAACGCGCCGAGCCCCACCCGGTCCGCCAAGGCGCGCAACGGTTCGTCGCCTTCCAGCACCGCGCGCAGCACCGACACCCACGGCCAGAACGCCGGTGCGCCCTCGCTGTCCGGGCAGCGCCCCAGCACCACGGTGAAGCCGAGCCCGCGTCCCATCGCGGCCGCCGCCTCGGCCACCCGCGTCTTGCCGATCCCCGGTTCACCGGTGACCAGGAACAGTTGCCCCTGCCCGGTTTCCGCCACCGCGAACGCCTGCCGGAGCGACCGCAGCACGTCCCCGCGCCCCGGCAGCACCTCCGGCGTCACCACCCGCACGGGGGTGCGGACGAGGTCGAGGGTGGTGTCCTGGTTGAGGATCGCCTGCTCCAGATGCCGCAGCGCCGCCCTCGGTTCGATGCCGAGCTCCGACACCAGCGACCGGCGCGCGTCCCGCAGCGCCGTCAGCGCGTCGGCCTGCCGCCCGCTGCGGTAGAGCGCGAGGGCCAGCATCTCCCAGCGGCGTTCCCGCAACGGTTCCGCGGCCACCAGCAGCCGCAACGCCACCGCAGCCTTCGCCGGCTGCCCGACCGCGAGCTCGGCGTCCGCGTGGTCCTCCTGGGCCGCGAGCCGCAGCTCCTCCAGCTCGGCCGCGGCCGTCGCGGCGAACGACTCCCCGGCGAACTCGCCGAACGCCGGGCCCTGCCACAGCTTCAGCGCGATCTCGAGGTCGGTGAGCGCGTCGGCCGCACGTCCCTGCGCCCGTGCGGCGGCAGCGGAACCGACCAGCGCGCGGAACCGCACGGCGTCGAGCTCGTCCGGCGAGACCAGCAGCCGGTAGCCCTCGGGAGACGTGGCCAGCACGGTCTCCGCGGCGCGGGGTGCGCGGTTCGGTTCCAGTGCCCTGCGCAGGTTCGCGACGTACGCGCGCAACGTGCCCACCGCCGTGGCGGGCGCGGAAACTCCCCAGACGGCGTCGATCAGCCGGTGCACCGCGACCGCCGATCCGGGCTCGACCAGCAACGCCGCCAGCACCCGTCGCTGCTTCGGGCCGCCGAGGTCGATGCCCCGGCCGTCCTGGTACGCCCCGACCGCCCCGAGCACCGTCCACCACATGATCACAACATTAATCTTGTGAACCGGCCGGAACACTGCGCCAAAAGATGCTCTCTCACAGCGAATTCACCCGCCCTGCGGCCATTTGCCGTCTCAATTCGGCACAGCGCGCCCGTCTCTGTCCACTGTGGACGGAGACGGGCGCGCTCACCTTTTAGTGCCGGCCCCAGTTGGGGACGTCGTACCCGTTCATCGTGACCTCGAACTGGTCGTACTTCGCCATCAGCGCCAGGAGCTCGTCCTCGTTGGGCTTGTTGCCGTCCGCGTACATCTCGGCGAGGCCGCGGAAGTACTCCTCGCGGTTGAGCGCGGGCGTGAAGATGATCAGCATCGTCGCCTGGTCCTTGTACGGGTTGTGGAACCCGTGCGAGACGCCCATCGGCACGTTGACGTAGGTGCCGGGAGGCGCGGCGAACGACTTGCCGTCGAGGTGCAGCTCCACCATGCCGTGCAGCACGTAGAACGCTTCGAGCTGCTCGTTGTGCACGTGCGGCGAGGCACCGGGGGCGCCGGGGGCCATCCGGTGCTCGTACAGGCCGAGGCGCCCGTCCGTCTCGCTGCCCCTCGCCTTGAAGGTGGTGTGGGTGGTCGTGCCGATCTGCACCGACTCGCCTTCGCCGGGAAGCAGGATGTTGGACACTTGCGTCATGTCTGTCACTCCTAGTTGATGACGTGCTTCTCGGCGTCAGTTGTCTTCTTCTTGGGTGAACCACGAGAGGTACCGCTCCCCGGTGTCGGGGAAGACGGTCACGAAGTTCTTGCCGGCGTGCTCCGGGCGTCCGGCCAGCACGCGGGAGGCGTGCGCGGCCGCGCCGGAGGAGACGCCGACGAGCAGCCCCGCCGTGCGGGCCAGTTCGCGGGCGGTGCTGTAGGCGTCCTCGTTCGACACGGTCAGCACCTCGTCGATCAGGTCGACGTCGGTGGTCGGCGCGACGAACCCGCCGTTGAGGCCGGGGATGCGGTGCAGGCCGCCCCAGCCCTGGCTGAGCACCGGTGAGCCCTCCGGTTCCACCGCGACCACGCGGATCGCGGGGTTGCGCTCCTTGAGGAACTTCGCGGTGCCGCTGAGCGTGCCGCCGGTGCCGACACCGCAGACGAAGACGTCGATCTCGCCGTCGGTGTCGTTCCAGATCTCGGGGCCGGTGGTGGCGTAGTGCGCGGCCACGTTGTCGGGGTTCTCGTGCTGGCAGGCGAACCACGAGCCGGGCCGTTCGCGGGAGATCTCCTCGGCCTTGGCGATCGCCGCCACGTAGCCTTCCTGGTACGGGGTCAGCACGATCTCCGCGCCGAACGCCCGCAGCAGCTGGATGCGTTCGCTGGTCGCGCTGTCGGGCAGCACGATCACGCACTTGTACCCGCGGGCGGCGGCGATCGAGGCCAGCGAGATGCCGGTGTTGCCGGACGTGGCCTCGACGATCGTGCCCGATCCCCTGGTGAGCTGGCCGCGTTCCTCCGCCCCGTTGACCATGTAGAGGGCGGCGCGGTCCTTCACGCTCGACAGGGGGTTCGCCATCTCCAGCTTGGCGTGCAACCGCGCCGTGGTGACGCCGAGGTCGAGCCGGACGATCGGGGTACCGCCGATGAGGTCTTCGAGTGACTGGGCGAGAGGTCGTCCGGTGAGCTGTCGGGTCATCGCAGGGTCTCCGATTCAGTTGGATGTCACCAGGTCGGGAAAACCGCTCCCTTGTGCCTCGGGGTGGTGGTGACGGGGTGGCGCACCCTGGCCGCCTTCACCACGCCGCGCGTCGACTTGAGCGCGGGCACGGAGAACGGGGCCAGCACCCGCGAGTCGGCGGGGACGTCGCGGATGACGAGGGCCTGGGCGCCCACCACGGAGTCGTGGCCGACGGTGATCGGGCCGAGCAACGTCGCGTTGGCCCCGATCACCACCCGGTCGCCCAGCTTGGGGTGCCGGCGCGACCCCTCCGGCCGCTGGTTGTCGTGCCACCACCCGACGGCGCCGAGGGTGACCTGGTGGAAGATCGTGACGTCGTCGCCGATGACCACGGTCTCGCCGATCACGACGCCCGCGCCGTGGTCGATGAAGAACCCGCGCCCGATCGTCGCGCCGGGGTGGATCTCGATGCCGCCGGTCAGCAACCGGGCGAGCACCATCACCAGCCGGGCGGCGCGCCGGTGCCCGCGCAGGTGCAGGCGGTGCGACAGGCGGTGTCCCCAGATCGCGATGACCGTCGGGTGCAGCAACGCCTCGCTGCGGGAGAGGATCGACGGGTCGCGGTCCATGACCATGTCCAGGTCGGCGTGGATCGTCCTGCGCACCGCCGCCGGGTTCACCGCACCGCTCCCGTGGTCTCCTTGCGCAGCTGCCCCAGCCGGTTCTCCGCGTACGCCACGCCGACCAGCACCACGAGACCGCCCGCGATGAGGTTCCAGGTGATGTGCTCACCGAGGAAGATCACGCTGACGAGCACCGCGAACACCGGCACCACGTAGTTGACCGCGGAGGCCGTGGTCGCCCCGACGTCACCGATGAGCCGGAAGTAGAGCACGTAGGCCAGCCCGGTGCTGAGGATGCCGAGCAGCACGATGCTGAGCGTCACCGGCCCGGTGAAGTCCGGCGTGCGCCAGTCGAGGAACGGCGTGACGACCGCCTGCAGCACCGCCGCCGACACGAGCTGCGAGGCCGCGAGTGCCAACGGCGCCAACCCCAGCGGCGACAGGTACTTGCGGACGTACACGAACCCGATCGCGTAGCTGATGGCCGCGCCGAAGCACGCCAGCCGCCCGCTGAGCGAGCCGAGCGACTCGTGCCACGGCCCGATCAGCAGCACCACGCCGATGAAGCCGAGCACCAGCCCGACCGCCTTGCGCGAGGTGGCCCGCTCGGACGGCAGCGCGGCCGTGGCGAGTCCCAGCGTGAGCAGCGGGGTCGCGCCGATCAGCACGCCCGCGATGCCCGCGCCGGTCGTCTTCTCGCCGTAGGACAGCAGGAGGAACGGGATGACGTTGCCGAACAGGCCGGCGGCCGCGATGTGGCCCCAGATCTGGGCGGATCTGGGCAGCGCGACCTTGCGCAGCGCCGCGATCGAGAGCAGCACCGCCGCGCCGAGGATGAGTCTGCTGAGAACGAGTTGCCCCGGTGTCAGGCCTTCGAGGGACACCTTGATGAAGGTGAAGCTGCTTCCCCACAGCAGCGCCAGCAGCAGGAAGCGCGCGACGGATGCCTTGTCCATTGCTTCTCGATTCGGATCATCTGTCAGTAGTCGTTTGGATACTTCAGCAGAGGGTCCTCGGGGCGTGGTGGAGCGCGCGGCACGGTTGCCCGCAGGCACGGCCGTCGGCTCCAGTCCGTGCGGCAACGACTGCCCCACATGCGGTTTCCCACCTCCGCCAAAGGCCGGAACCGCTGCGACCGCGAGGTCCGCAAGCCGCCGATCCTGCTGGAGTTACGTGGCTCCTCCTCCCTTTTGTCCGCTACCGTCCGTTGCCGCCGGCACCACCAGACCCGGTGACGCGAAAGGGCCCGTGTTCCGGAGAACACGGGCCCTTTCGGCAGTATTCGGTGCGACGTTAGCGCAGCGACAGAGCGCGGCTGATGGTGTGGAACAGGTCGGTCTGGTCGGTCACGCCGACGACGTTCGCCGCCTGCGGCCCGTAGCCCGCGATGCGCACCTGCGTACCGGTGTGCTCCTGGGACGCGCCGGGGGTGTTGGTGGCGTAGTTGATGGTCATCTCGGCGTTGTCGTGCGTGATCAGCGTGGCGGTCTGGCCGGGGCTCGCCGTGCCGTTCGGGATGATCTGGCTGGTGTGGCCGTGGTCGGCCGTCACGACGACGAGCGTGTCCTGGTGGCTGCGCGCGTACGCGAGGCCTGCGGCGATCGCGTCGTCGAACCCGACGGTCTCACCGATCTGGCCGCACGGGTTGGCGGCGTGGTCCTGCTTGTCGATGCTCGCGCCCTCGACCTGCAGGAAGAAGCCCTTGTCCCGCTTGTTCGAGTGGTCGAGCAGGTCCAGCGCCTTGCGCGTCATGTCGACGAGCTTGGGCGCGGCACCGGGCAGTGCGGGGTTCGGCGTGCACTTCGCCGCCGGGGTGCCGCCGACCTTCGCGGCCGGGCCCGCCCACTGGACCTCCATGTTGCCGTCGGCGAACAGGCCGAGCACCGGCTTGTCCTTCTTCACCGACTTGAGCGCCGCGGCGTCCGTGGCGAGCTGGTACCCGGCGGCCTTCGCCTGGTCCAGCACGGTCTTGTCCTTGAACTGCCCGGCCTTGACCTTCTGGTTGAAGTACTTCGCGCCACCGCCCAGCAGCACGTCCGGACGGGTCTGCACGAGCTGCTCGGCGATCGAGCCGGCGCCGCCGTTCTCCTTGGCGTTCACCGCGCACTTCGCCGTCGTCTCGTCAGGACCCTTGCAGTCCCGGTTGACGACGTGCGACCCGAGCACGGCGGGCGTCGCGTCCTGCACCTCGGCGGTGGTGACGTCACCGGTGCGGTAGCCCTGGCGCTTGGCCAGCTCCAGCAGCGTCGGCACCGAGTTCCCGTACGCGTCTACGGAGATCGCGCCGTTGTAGGTCTTCGTGCCGGTCGCCCAGCCCGTGCCGGACGCGGCCGAGTCGGTCACGTAGTCCGGTTTGGACGGATCGTTCTGCGTCACGGCGTACGTCGTGTACGCGCCGGTGAGCGGGAACGTGTCCATGTTCAGTCTGCCCGCGGCACCGCGCGAGTAGTTGCGGGCACTCGTGATCTCCGAGTCGCCCATGCCGTCCCCGATGAAGAGGATGACGTTGCGCGCCTTGCCACCCTGGATGGCCTGGCGCACCTCCTGCGTGCGGTCGCCGGAGGACGCGCTGCGCTTCGACGCGTCGTCCTGCGCCATGGCGGACGGCGCGACCGCGGCGACGACGATCCCGAGGGCCGCCAGGGCCGTCCAGCCCTTCCGATTCAACACTCCCACTCCGAACACCTCCACAAGCACGACAGCGGGACGCCGAAGTACCTCACTTCCGCGTGTGCCTCACGAGTCGCGCAGGTGTGCGCCGACCTGCCGGGAGGTGAACAAGGCGACCAGACGTACTACTCAGATCGGCCTTCCGGCGGACCTTCCGGCCGCAAACCGGCGAGGCGGGCGACAGCGGCAAACCCGTCATCCGTCCCAGGCCAATGCGCACGAACCGCCGCAATCCCCGCACGACGGACAACGCCGCGCAGCACGGCGGTCAGCAACCGCACCGCCTCGCGCGGCAGTCCGCCGCACGACGAGCAACGCGACCACGAGGACCAGCCACGTGACGAGGACGGCGATGCCGGCCCCGATCAGCAGGTCCCACCAGGACGAACCGGTCACGTGAGCCGGGCCTCCACCGCGGCCGAGCCCGTCACTCCTTGTCCGCGAGCCGTTCCACGTCCGTCACCTTGCCCGCGATGATCAGCACGTCCCCGCGTTCGATCACGGTCTCGGCCGTGGCGTAGGTGAAGCCCTCCCCCGGCCGCTTCACCCCGACCACCGTCACGCCGTACTTCCCGCGAAGCTTGCTCTGCCCGAGCGGCTTGCCGATCGCCTCGTGCGGCGGCAGCGCCTTCATCATCGCGTAGTCGTCCTCGAACTCGATGTAGTCCAGCATCTTGCCGGTGACGACGTGCGCGACCCGTTCCCCCATCTCGTGTTCGGGCAGCACGACGTGGTGCGCGCCGATGCGTTCGAGGATCCGGCCGTGCTCGCGGCTGATCGCCTTGGCCCAGATGTTGGGGATCTCGAAGTCGACCAGCACGGCGGTGGTCAGGATCGACGCCTCCAGGTCGGTGCCGATGCCGACGACCGCGCGCTGGAACTCGTCCACGCCGAGCTGCCGCATGACCTCGGCGTCGGTGGTGTCGGCGACGACGGCGTGCGTGACGTCGTCGGCGTGCCGCTGCACGAGCTTCGGGTCCGAGTCGATCGCCATGACCTCGACGCCCTGCGCGACGAGTTCGAGCGCGAGCGAGCTGCCGAAGCGGCCCAGTCCGAGCACGACGACGCGGGACGACTGCTTATCCGACAATGGGTCGCTCCTCGGGTAGTTCGTAGCGCCGGCGGCGTTCCCGCAACGCCAGGGCCGACACCAGGGTGATCGGCCCGACCCTGCCGATGAACATCAGCACGATGATGACCAGCTGTCCCGTCACGGACAGCTGCGGGGTGATCCCGGCGGACATGCCGACGCCGCCGAACGCCGCCGTGGTCTCGTAGAGCACGTCGTCGAGGCTGAACGTGCTGGTGGCGAGCATGATCATGGTCCCGGCCATGACCACGCCGACGCCGAGCAGCGCGACCGTGACGGCCTGGCGCTGCACCTCCGCGCTGATCCGGCGGCCCATGACGTGCACGGTGGGTTCGGCGCGGACCTCGGCCAGCAGCACGAACGCCAGCAGCGCGAACGTCGTCACCTTGATGCCACCGGTCGTGCTCGCGCTCCCACCGCCGATGAACATCGCGATGTCGTTCACCAGCATCGTGGCGGGTTGCAGCTGGGCGACGTCGACGGTGTTGAACCCGGCCGTCCCCGGCATGACGCCGTGGAACAGCCCGATCAGCAGCTTCTCCCAGAAGCCGTACGGCCCGAGCGTGCCGGCGCGGCCCCACTCGACGACGAGCACGGTCAGCGTGCCGAACGCCATCAGCCCCAGGTAGACCGGCACGGTGATCTTCGTGTGCAGCGACCACCGCTTGCGGTGCCGGCGCAGGAACTCGAACAGCACCGGGAACCCCAGCCCGCCGGTCACCGAGAGCGCCATGATCGGGAAGCACACCCACGGGTCGGTCGCGTACCTCATGAAGCTGTCCGGGTAGAGCGCGAGGCCGACGCTGTTGAACGCCGAGATCGAGTGGAACACGCCCGAGTACAGCGCGCTGCCGAACGACTCGCCGTAGCCGAGCCAGAACCGCAGCATGAGCAGCACGGCGCCGATCGCCTCGACCACCAGGCTGACCACGACCACGCCGAGGACGACCCGGCGGACCTGGCCGAGGTTCAGCGTGTTGGTCTCGGTCTTGGCGGTGAGCTGCATCTGCAGGCCGAGCCGGTGCGACACCAGCAACGCCAGCAGCGACGCGAGCGTCATGATGCCGAAGCCGCCGACCTGCCACAGCACCAGCAGCACGACCTCGCCGAACACCGACCAGTGCGACCCGGTGTCGACCACCGCCAGGCCGGTGCCGGAGACGCCGGACACCGCGGTGAACAGCGCCGTCATGAACCCGGTCGTCTCACCGGTCTCGGCGGCCAGTGGCAGCATCAGCAGCGCCGTGCCGGCCGCGGTGGCCGCCAGGAAGGCGAGGACGACGAGGCGGGCGGGGTGCCGCCACCCGGTGATCACCGCGACAGCCTAGATCGTCCATCCGGGACATGTCGGACGGCCGGTCATGTCACGGACATCGGCCCCCAGCCCCCCGTTTAGAGTCGGCGCATGCTTGCGATCGTCGTGGAGACCGAGAACTGGGAGCGGCACGTCCGCCCGTCCGCCGCGGACCTCGCCGACCTGGTCCGGCGCGTCGGCGGCGAGGGCGACCGGTTCCTGGTGCTCCAGCGGGTTCCGGACCGGCCGAACGTCTTCGCCCAGATCTGGCACGAGAACGGCGGCCTGTACAGCGTCGAGCACCGCGACGGCGACGGGCAGTTCGAGACGTCGACCCCGGACCTGAACGCGGTGATCACGGCTCTCACCGGCTGGGCGAACGAGGCCGCGGGCTGGGACTCCGCGCTCGTCTGGGCACCGCTGGAGCTGCCGGCCGCCCCCGAGGTCCCGCCGCTCGACCTCGCCGACGACGAACTCCGGCAACTCGAAGACCGCGTCCGCACCGAGCTGGCCGGCGGCTACACCTCGCGCGTCAAGCTGGCGGAGCTCGCCGAGGAGTACCTGGTCGACGGCGACCGCAGGCCCGTCTCCCCCGAGCAGGCACGCGCGCTCGCCGACCGGCTGTGGGTCGAACGCGTCGAGCAGCAAAGCGTCTGGCAGGGCGAGACCGACCCGGAACGGATCACCCGCGCGTTCGCCGCCCTCGACAGCGACGGCGTCACCGCCCGCGAGAACTTCACCTGCTGCCGCACCTGCGGTCAGGACGAGATCGGTGACGAGGCCGCGCCGGGCGCACGCGGGTTCGTCTACTTCCACAACCAGTGCACCGAACACGCCGCCAAGGGCCACGGCCTGACGTTGCTCTACGGCGGTTTCGACGGCACGGCCGAGACGACGACGGCGATCGGTGACGAGGTCGTCGCGGCGCTGCGGGCCGTGGGCCTGAACGCCGAGTGGGACCGCGACCCCAACCGCACCATCACCGTGCCGCTCGACTGGCGCCGCCGCCTCGTCGGCTGACAACCCGGACAACAGCGCGACAACCTCGCCACAACAGCACGCCGGTACTCCTTCGGTCGTAGGACCACAACCGAGGAGGACATGGTGAAAGCCAAACTGGCAATGGTGCTGGCGGGGCTGCTCGCGATCGCCACGCTCATCGCGCCGGCCGCGAGCGCCACGCCGTACCAGCGCGACGTCTTCGTGCGCGACAACGTGAGCGACGTCGGCAACGAGCCCAGCACCGGCAGCATCTACTACAGCCCGGACATCAAGGTGTGCCACACGCCGGTGCCGTGCGCCGTGTCCCAGAACCCGATCGTGGGCGTCAACAACTACGTCTTCGTGAACTTGAGACGCAAGGCGGGCGCCATCGGCAACATCGACGGCGCCCTGTACCTGTACCGCAGCAACCTGGGCGGCGGCACGGCGTGGCCGGGTGGCTGGACCTTCATCGGCGTCAGCGGGGCGAGCGTGCCGGTGGCCGGCACCACCGTGATGATCACCTGGAACGGCGCGAACGTCCCCGGCCCCGCGCACTTCTGCCTGCTCGCCCGGTGGGTGTCGAACGCCGACCCGATGACGTTCGCCGAGGGCCCCAACACGCAGCTCAACGCCCAGCGGAACAACAACATCGCGTGGCGCAACGTCGACTCGGTGCGGGTGCGGCCGTTCGAGCCGGTCAAGGTGCCGTACACGATCGGCAACCCTGACCGCGCCGACGCCCGGCAGGCGTTGCTGATCGAGGCGCCCCGGCCGTTCGCGGGCACGGTGACGTTCGACCTCGGCCAGGAGCTGACCGCGCGCTGGAAGGCCGCCGGTGGCCGGGCCGCCGGTGTGAAGCAGGTCGGCGAGACGCAGTTCCAGCTCGCCGACACCAAGGCCCGCTTCGACGGCATCGTGCTCAAGGGTGAGGAGCGCGTGGAGACCGCGCTGACGTTCGCGACCGACCGCGAGGCCGGTCCGGCGGAGCTGCACGTGCGTCAGCTCGACGCCCAGGGCGCGGACCTCGGCGGCGCCCAGTACCTGATCAACGAGAAGGACTGAGTATCAACCCCGGTGGGTCCGTCTCCGTTACTCGGAGACGGACCCACCGAAAGGGTTGTCAATGAAGACCATCATGGTGTTGTTGCTGCTTCTGCTCGGGATCGTGCCCGCGCACGGAGCAGCGGACTGCCAACCGCCGGACTGCCCGGTCGTCGTGGACGCGATCGACGGACCGGTGCACGAGTCGGCGGATTCGTACACGGCGACGCTGAAGCTGCGCAACGGTCCGGCCAAGCAGGACGTCGAGGTCGGGTACCGGTTCGTCGACGGCACGGCGAAGCTGGGTGAGGACTACTCGGCGGCGCCGCGCGGCACGGTCGTCATCAAGGCGGGCGCGAGCCAGGGCGGCGTGCCGTACAAGGTGATCCGGGTGACGGGTCAGGAGAAGAAGTTCACGCTGGAGATCACGTCGGTGAAGCAGGGCCAGATCGGCAAGCGGGTCGCCGTGTTCACGATCGGCGGCAAGAGGTGAACAGCCTGACGGCCTGAGCCCAGTGCTCGGCGGCTCTGGTCCACCGCCCGTTCCGGCCCTCCAGGTCGGCGAACGTGCGGTGGACCAGGGCCTGTTCGAACTCGTCAGGGGCCTGGGTCCGGGCGTGCAGCGCCTCGGTGAGGTGCTCGCGGGCCGCTTCCCGCCGGCCCAGCGCCAGTTCGGCTTCCGCCAGGTCGCGCAACGTCGAGGCCTCCCGGTGACCGTCGCCGAGGTCGCGGCAGACTTCGAGCGCCCGGGTGAGGTTCTCCCGTGCCGCTCCGGGATCTTTCAGGGCCAGCTGGGTGACGCCGAGGCCGGTCAGGGCGTCGGCCTCGAAACGGCGGTCGGCGATCTCGCGGCTGATCTTCAGGGCGTCGCCGAAGTAGAGCAGCGCCGGGGCGAGGTCGGCGAGCCGGTGGAAGGCGTCGCCGAGCGTCATCAGCGTGGCCGCCTCGAGACGCCTGTTCTCCTTGGCGCGGAACGTGTCCAGCGCCTTGAACAGCGGCGCGGCGGCCTGGTCCGGCCTGCCCATCCTGACGTAGGTGTAGCCGAGGTTGCGACGGGCGAGCGCGACGCCCACCTCGTCGCCCGCGGCGCCGTGCACGTCCATGGCGGCCTGGTAGGACTTCAGCGCCTCGCCGAACGCGCGGAGTCCCGAGTGGGCGTTGCCGATGTTGTTGTGCAGCCTGGCTTCCCCGCGTAGGTCGCCGGTCTCCCTGGCCAGCCGGAGCGCCTGCCGTTGCACGATCATGGCTTCGGCGGTGCGGGACGTCATCTGCAGCGCGATCCCCTGTCCGCGCAGCATTTCAGCCTCCGCGCGCTGGTCGCCGAGAGCGCGGGCGGCGTCGACGGCGTGCTCGCACTGCTCGACGCGGGCCGCCCAGTTGCCGCGCGCCTCGAAGTAGCTCGTCAGCAGGTAGGCGAGCTGCCAGGTCTCGCGGTGCAGGTTCTCCCTGGCCGCCAGCCGGATGACGGGCAGGAGGTTGTCGCGTTCGGCGTCGAGGTAGGCGAGCACCTCGGCGCGGTCGTCGCCGAACGGCAGGTCGTCGCACGGCCGGCGGCTCACGAGGTCGTGCCGGGGGTTGAGCACCTGGCCCGCCGCGTGGGCGATGGTCAGGTACCGGTCGAGCAGGCGCGCCACGCCGTCGCCGAGGTCGCCGCTCTGCCGCGCGAACAACCGGATGAGGTCGTGCAGCGCGTACCGGCCGGTGCCCGTCTCGCTGACGAGGTGGGACGCGACGAGCTCGTCCAGGCCCGGCCCGAGCGCGTCGGCGAGGTCCGCGGGGAAGCTCGCGCCGGGGTGTTCGCCGAGGACGCGGAACAGCGTCGCGGCCTGCGGGCTGAGCGTGCGGTGCGCGCTGGCGAACACGGTGCGGACCGTGCGGTCGTCGCCGTCGACCGACAGCACGTCCAGCGGGTCGTTGCGGGTGAGCTCGCGAACGAGGTCGGCGATCCTGCGGCCGGGCCTGATCGCCAGCCGGGCGGCGGCGATGCGCAACGCGAGCGGTAGCCGTCCACAGTGGACGGCGAGGTCGGCGGTGGCGGCGGCCTCGGCGTCGGTCCGCGCCTCGCCGAGGATTCCGGTCAGCAGGTCGCGCGACTCCTCCCGGCTGAGCAGGCCGAGGCTCACGGTGTGCACGGCGTGCCGCGTGCCCAGCGCCGACAGCGCGTCCCGGCTCGTGATCAGCAGCAGGTTGCCCTGGTCACCGGGAACGAGCGGCAGCACGTCCCGCGCGCGGCGGACGTCGTCGAGCAGGATCAGGATTCTCTTGCCGTGCAACAACGTCCTGTACAGCGGCGCGGGGTCGGCCGGCATCCGGTCCGCGGGGACGCCGAGGCTGTGCAGCATCTCCGTCAACGCCTGGGCGGGCGTGAGCCGTTGCAGGTCCAGGAACACCTGGCCGTCGGGGAACCGGTCGGCGACGCGCCGCGCCCACTCGACCGCGAAGGCCGTCTTGCCGACGCCCGCGACCCCGGAGACGACGACGATCGGCGGCAGGCTCTCCAGTTCCTTCAGCTCGGCCTCGCGCCCGGTGAAGTGCCCGGCGCGGGCGGGCAGCTGGGCGGGTTTCGCGCTGTGCAGCAACGGATCGCGCCGCAGGATCGCGGTGTGCAGGGCACTGATCTCCGGTCCGGGGTCGGCGCCGAGCTCGTCCGCGAGCCGCTGCCTGAGCCTGCGGAACACCTCCAGCGCGTCCGCGTGCCTGCCGTCGTGGTGCAACGCCCGCATCAGCAGCCCGGCCAGCCGTTCGCGGGTGGGGTGGCCGGCCACCAGCCGTTCGAGCTCCTCGATCGCGTCGCGCTGTTCCAGCCGCTCGCCCCAGAACGTCTCCAGCGCCGTGATCCGCTGCTCCCGCAACCGATCGATCTCCGCGCGCCCCCACCCGAACAGCTCCGTGTCGGCCAGCGGCTCCCCGCGCCACAGGCTCAGGTCCCTGGTGCGGTCGAACGCCGCCGCGTCCACGTCCGCGTCGAGCTGGTACCCGCCCGGCTTGGTCATGAGCGCGCCGGGCATCCCGCAGTCCGCAAGCGCCTGCCGCACCCGTGCGACATGACTGTGCAACGACCGCACGGCCGTGCGCGGCGGATCGTCCCCCCACAACACGTCCACCAGGCGGTTTATCGCGACCGGCGACCCGGCGTTGAGCGCGAGCACCGCGACGATGCTGCGCTGCCGCGCCCCGGTGAGCACCGCGGTCCCCTGCGGCCCGCGCACCTCTACTGGCCCGAGAATCCGCACCTCACCGTCAGTTCGCCGCACATCGCGTTACGTTAGCCCGCGGCTTTCGCTGGTCGTAGCGCTGAACGTGGGACGAAACCGGCAATTCAGCAGCAGTGGTGCCCCTTCCAGGCCTCGCGCCCCTCCTTGACCGCCACCGCGGCGATCACGAGCGCCGCCAACGGATCCGCCCACCACCACCCGAACAGGCTGTTCACCACCAACCCGACGAGCAGCACCGCGGACAGGTAGGTGCACAACAACGTCTGCTTCGAGTCCGCCACCGCGCTGGCCGACCCCAGCTCCCGCCCGGCCTTGCGTTGCGCGTACGACAACCACGGCATGATCAGCAACGACGTGGCCGCCAGCACGATCCCGACCGTCGAGTGCTCGGCCCGTTCCATCTGCACCAGTGCGGTTATCGACTCCACGCCCACGTACGCCGCGAGCGCGAAGAACGACACGGCGATCACCTTGAGCGCGGTCCGTTCCCGCTGCTCCGGATCGCGCCCGGCGAACTGCCACGCCACCGCCGTCGCCGAGGCCACCTCGATCACCGAGTCGAGCCCGAACCCGATCAGCGCCGTGGACCCCGCCACCGTCCCCGCCGCCAGCGCGATGACCGCCTCGACGACGTTGTAGGTGATCGTCGCGGCCACGAACATCCGCACCCGGCGCTGAAGAACGAGCTTTCGCTCGCTGACAGGCGCGGGCGCGCAGCAGGCGTCACTCATCGGCGCAGTCCGGTCCGGGCTCGACGGCGAGCACGACGTCCACGAGCGCGCTGATCGCCACCTTCAGATGCGGATCAGCGAGCTCGTACCGGACCTGACGACCCTGGTAGGTCGCGACCACGAGACCGCAGCCCCGCAGGCACGACAGGTGGTTGGACACGTTGGACCTGGTCAACTCCAACGACTCGGCGAGCCTGGCCGGATAGCCGGGGCCGTCGAGCAGAGCGATGAGGATGCGGCACCGGGTCGGATCGGCCAACGCACGGCCGAGCCTCGCCAGCGCCGCCTCCCGAGTCTCACAGGTCAGCATGCGTCGAACAGTACAGCCTTGGCTGAACTGTTTCTAGGGACGGACGCGGTCCGTCGCGCAACCGACCAGGAGCACACCCAGGACGGCCGCGAGCACGTGGTCACCGCTGAGCGCGCACACGCCAGCGATTGTGATCCAGAGCACAAGCCTCATGAGTTGAGGTTAGGGACCGTACGACGGTCACCGCATCTCATTTGGGGAAGGCTTGATGGTCCCTTAAGCGAAACTGCAAAGAAGGCGCAATCACAGCACGCTGACCAGCCACTTCACCGCGGAGATCAACCAAGCAGAGCGGCACGGGGGTGCGAAGCCATCGCTGACTCACGCTCGCGCGGCGGACAGACGATCGCTGTTCGAGTCACTACCCTCATCTGAATGACCTGGGCGCTTTGCCCGGTAACGAGCATCCAGGCCGGAGCGACGCACAACCTACGAGATCGACGCGTACCGGAGAGGTGCGGTGACGATGAGGTTCGCACAGAGCTTGACCGGCGGCACCACCGATGGCCGCGGCTCCAGAACGATCGCGATCCTGACCACCTCGTCCGCAGTCGTCTCGATCGTGACGCCGATCGCCTCCGTGATCGCGATCCTGCTGAAGCCGGACAGCCGCGTTCCGGCGATCGTGCTCGGCGCCTATCTCTGCCTGCTCACCACCGCACTGCTACTGCTGTTGATCAGGAACGATCGGCGGCACCACAACGAGATCATCGCGCAGGAGCGGTTCCACCACGACCAGGTGATCGAACAAGAACTCCGCACCGGCCGCGCGAGCCGTTATGCGCCAGCGATGGTTCCCCTCCGCAAAGCGTACGGTTGCCTCGGGAACGCCACCTGGACGATGGTCGAGGGCGACGGCTCCGAGGAGTCGTTCATCCGCCATCTCCGTGACGCACTTCAGTTCCTGGCGGAAGCATTCAGCCTGGTGACGGATCAGCCGTGTCGCACTGTCATCAAGATGACGTACGTACAGGTACAAGGCATGCACATCCGCGATCCACTCGTCTACACGCTCTGCCGAAGCGACGAGAGCGACGCGATCGAGCCATCAGAGGAGGTCCGCAACGGCGACAGCATCAGGAACAACAGCGACTTCAGGCAGATTTTCGAGGGCAACGCACACTGCTTCTTCTGCAACGACCTGCCGGCAGAGCTGGCCAACGGCTACCAGAACTCACACTGGGACTCCGCCACGATCAAGTCAGGCGACTTCAGGTACCGGAGCGCCATCGTCTGGCCGATCGCACGAGCCCGTCCGCTCGGCACCCAGAACCACGAACGTCGCGAGGTCATCGGCTTTCTCTGCGTCGACACTCCCGCGGTCGGCGCGTTCAACGAGACCTTCGACGTACCGATCGGCACCGCCTTCTGCGGAGTTCTGCACTTGGCTCTCCACAGGTTTCGCGCCAGCCAGACAGCAGACGTGCGGGCCACCACTGAGAAGACACCAGAACACTGAGGAAAACAATGTCCAACACCAACGGCTCGGCATCCCGTGAAGTCGAGACCAACGCGAGTGACGAGGACGCCTGGTACCAGGCCGCTCGCGTCGTCGACCCCGAATGGGTGGAACTTGATGTCGAAACTCAGGACGGACGACTTGTGCAGTACCGCATACCCCGGAGAACCTTTTTCAAGACCATTGACCGCTAACGGCCGTTGCGGCAGTCGTCGTCATCGCAGTGCGCACCTTCACCGAATGCGACCTGCCAGAGTTGCTCGTCCACGACGAATCCCCGCGAGCGCAACGCCTTGACGGTCCGGGGCACGCTGGTGACGTCCTTCGGGCGTCCGGGCTCGTCGTTCGGCGAATGATGGATGAAGCGGCCCGCGACTCGCTGGCAAAAGTCCGCGTACTCGGCGGTGTAGAGAATGAAGGTGTGCCAACCAAGATCAACTTCTGGCGCGGGCGCATACCCCTGACCAGGCCGTTCGGCGCACAACAGCAGGAACCCGAGCGCCTGGTCGACGATCCTCATCGCGTACGGCGAATCGACCCCGTGCTCTCTGGCGATGCGGGCCACCAGCCGTGCCCGCAACTGATCGTCGATGAGCTCCTGAGCAGACCACGAGCGGTCCACCAAAGTGCGCGGGAGCGCCGAGGTCATATCTCACCCTTCACGACAAGCACAGTTCCGCGAGAAGGTCAGAAAAGTACTCGACGCCCGTCACGAGCCAATGACCGGGGCCGACCACGCCCCTCGGCCTGCTTCGAGAACAGCATCGTTTGAGGACGATTAATGGGCATCTACCGGTCACGACCGGTACGGGCGGCAGGTGCGTCCGACCAGCCCGGCACGTTCCTCTCCGTCCACCCCGACCATTACGACCGTGCTCCTCGAGTCGGCGAGCAACCCCCGCGATCACCTCGTCCACCACCGCTGCCGGCAACCGCCCTGCCACGTCGATCCGCATCCGGAACCTGACGTGCGGATCGGAGAACGACTCCGCTCCGGGTACGAAAAGCAGAACTCAGCGGGATCCGGGCTCTCGAGGTGGACCGGCAAGAGCCGTCCCCACACCCCCACCGACCGAGGATCGACGGGTCGGCGCGCAGCCGTTCGTTCACCAGCCGCGCCACCGTCCGCGCGGGCCACTCCCCGCTATGGTCCTTCGCCACACGAGCGACCTCGCGGTCATAAGCGGCCGCGTCGAACCGATAGTCCCCGGCAACCGACGGTCGATCTGACACTTCCAGTCGCGCCACACGACCTCGTTGCCCTCGCGCACGATCGTGACCCTCAGCTCGATGTTCTCGTTGTCGTCCACGACAATCTCGCGCGGCTCGGTCGTCGCGACGAGGCGGGGCAGGAGGTCCTCGGGGGCGTCGGCCCGGAAGCAGTGAACACGCGTGCGGCGATCGGCACGCCATCGATCACCACCCTGGCCTCGGCGAAGCTCACTGGGTCGGGTGGTGACGTCACGACGCGCACGGCGAACCCGGACCCTGGCACGTCCAGCGCGGCCACTCGGTGGACCGCCCACGGATGGACCGGATTGAGCTCCTCGATCCAGGCAGAGGCGACGTCCCGAAGGGTCGCCACCAGGTCGGCGCGCTGGTCACCGAGCACCAGGGCCGCGTAGCCGGTGGCCAGTTCGTCGACGAAGGCGACGAGGCGTTCGGGGGGTGGCGGGGCGGAGGTGGGCCAAGCCGACCCAGCGGCGGCAAACGGCGACCCCGTCCGCGTAGCGTTCGAGCACTGAGTGGCCGGGCGTGCGGGCCATGCCGTGCAACAGCCTGCCCGCCTGGTCCCACGGCCGGTCCGGCACGTCGAACTGGTCCAGCGACCGCAGCAGGTCGCGCGCCTGAGCGACCCTGCGCGCCGGGTTGCCAGGGCGCACCTTCGACCGCACCCAGTCGGCGATCCGCGGCGTCCTGCTCGGCACCGGGAATCCGCAGCAAGGCATTGAATGCCCATGCCGCCCGGTCGCGACGATCGCCGGAACGTCCGCGAGCCCGGCCTCACCCTCGATGTCGCGCGGGTCGAGGTCGAGAGCGACGACCGCGTCGCGGAGCCGTTGCGGATCGCCGGTGTACCGCCCCAGGAGGGCGAGCAACTGCCCGCACTTCTCGCTCACCGGGCGGAGGAAACTCGATTCTCTTCGTCCTGCTCGGCCCCTACCCCAGCCCGTCGAGCATCAGCCGCAGCGCGAACTCGAACCTCTCGTGCCCCTCACCTGAGTTCAACGACGAGGCATGCGCGACGACCAGCGGGAACCGACCGGCCGGCAGCATCTCCAGCCGCGCGAGCATCTCGTCGCGGTCGACCGAACCGCGCAGCGACGACTCGAAGGTGTAGGCGCTGACGTACAGCAGCAGGGCGTCGATCGCCCACGCCGCCTTCTGCACCGATACGCCTCCCGCCACGAACAACGCGAGCAGCCCCTCGGTGAGGCGGAGCGTGTCGAGGTTGGTGGGCGGCGCGTTCAACGCCGCCCGCGCGATCCCCGGATACCGCAGGAACTGGTCGCGCAACTGACTGCACACGTCCACGACCTGCGAGCGCCACCGCGAGCCGTCCGGCGGCGGCAGCGCGATCTCGCGGCTGAGCATGCCGATCAGCAGGTCGTCGAGGTCGGCCTTGTTGCGCACGTGGGCGTAGAGCGACGCGGGGCCGGTGCCCAGCGCGGCGGCGACGCGGCGCATGGTCAGCGCGTCGAACCCCTCGGCCTCCACCAGCGCCAGCGCCGTGCCGACGATCCGGCCGACCGTGATCGGCTCCTTGCGCGCCGGGGCCGAGTCCAGCGCGGCGATCTGCGCGGCCCACTCCTCGCGGGACGAGTTCCTGCTCATACCCGCCACCCTACCAGTTGACCCGAACAGTGTTCGTGAGTAGAACAGTGTTCGTGACTACCTCCGACCTCGCCCTGCGCTCACCGCGGTCGCTGCGAGAGGCGTGGATCGCCCTCGCCGGCCTCTCCGCCGTCTTCCTCTTCGAGATGCTGGACAACTCGATCCTCAACGTCGCGCTGCCCACGATCGGCCGCGACCTGCACGCCTCGACCACCGCCCTGCAGTGGGTCTCGAACTCCTACGCCGTCGTGTTCGGCGGCCTGATGCTCGTCTTCGGCGCCGTCGCCGACCGCTACGGCCGCCGCCGCGTGATGCTCGCCGGCCTGGCCCTGCTGGGTCTCGCCAGCCTCGCGACCCTGTTCGTCACGTCGGTGGCGGGCCTCATCGCCGTGCGGTCCGTGATGGGCATCGCCGCCGCCATGACCACGCCGGGCTCGATCGCGCTGGCGTTCCGCCTCTTCCAGGCCGACGACCTGCGCGTCCGCGCCATGACCCTCATCTCGACCGTCGGACTGGTCGGCCTCGCCGTCGGCCCGCCGCTGGGCGGCTTCCTGCTCGCCGTCGCGCCCTGGCAGGCGTTGCTGCTGATCAACGTCCCGATCGCCGCGCTCGCGTTCCTCGGCATCGGCCGCGGCATCGGGCCTGACGACGACCTGCACCGCGACCCCGCCGACTACCTGGGCGGCGTGCTGGGCACGGCCACCATCGTCCTCGCTCTGGTCGTGCCCACCTTCTTCGCCGAAGGCCACCCGTGGCTCGGGTCGGCCGCCGCCGCCCTGACCGTCCTGACCGGCGTGCTCTTCGTGGTGCGGCAACGCACGACCAGCCACCCGTTGCTCGACCTGAAGCTCGTCCGGCACCCGCTGGTGTCGAGCGGCCTCGCCTACAAGGCCGCCACCGGCCTCGCGGCAGCCGGCCTCACCTACCTCGTCACGCTGCAACTCCAGCTCGACTGGGGCTGGTCCCCCGCACTCGCCGCCGCCGGCATGCTGCCGCAGGTCGCGGTGCTGATCGCCGCCGGTCCGGTGGTCAACCGCTTCGTGAACCGGGTGGGCCTCGACCGCGCCGTCTGGCTGGGCGCGCTCGCGGTCGTCGCCGGCCTGGCCGTCTACGCGACGCTCGGCCGCCTCCACTACGTCCCGGTCGCCGCCGCGCTCGTCCTCGTCGCCATCGGCATCCGCGTGGTCGGCGCGGTCGCGGGCGTGAACGTCCTCAAAGGCCTGCCGGAGAACCGCACCTCGATCGGCGCCGCACTCGTCGACACCGCGTCCCAGGTGACCTCGGCCGCCGGTGTCGCCGTCAGCGGCACGGTGCTGGCGGTGCTGTTCGCGGGCGGGATCGCGCAGCCCGGCTGGAGCGCGGCGCAGACCGCGCAGTTCGAGAGCGCCGTGACGATCGGCGGCCTGGCCCTCACCACGATGGCCGCCGCGCTCGTCGCGTGGGCGTACTTCCGGGCGCGGCGTGCGCAGTAGGACGAATTGCTCCGGAAAGTTCTTGCAACGCTTTGCCCGGTATGCCCGTCAGTGCTACGAACGGGGGACCCCTGCACACAAGGAGACAACGTGGTTTCCTCGGTTTCGCGCACCCTTCTCGTGGTGCTGTTGATCGCCGGACTGTCCACACCGGTGCAAAGTCTTGCGGCGCCACCAGGTGCCAAGGACGTCACCGTCACCCTGTTCCAGTGGCCGTTCTCCCGGGTCGCGTCGGAATGCACGAACGTCCTCGGCCCCAAGGGCTACGGCTACGTCGAGGTCTCCCCCGCCACCGAGCACATCCAGGGCCCGCAGTGGTGGACGAGCTACCAGCCCGTGAGCTACAAGATCGCGGGCAGGCTCGGTGACGAGAATGCCTTCCGCACCATGGTCACCACCTGCCACAACGCGGGTGTGAAGGTCATCGCGGACGCGGTGATCAACCACATGAGCGCCGGCTCGGGCACGGGCACCGGCGGGTCGGGGTACTCGAAGTACAACTACCCCGGCTACTACAGCGACTGGGACTTCCACGGCTGCCGCACGCCGATCAGCAACTACCAGGACCGGTTCAACGTCCAGAACTGCGAGCTCGTCAGTCTGTCCGATCTGGACACCGGCAGCGACTACGTGCGCACCACCATCGCGGCCTACCTCAACCGGTTGATCTCGATGGGTGTGGACGGGTTCCGGGTCGACGCGGCCAAGCACATCCCGGCAGCCGACATGGCCGCGATCAAGGGGAAGCTCAGCAACCCCGGCATCTTCTGGGTGCACGAGGTCATCTACGGTGCCGGCGAGGCCGTGCAGCCCGGCGAGTACACCGGGTCCGGGGACGTGGACGAGTTCCGCTACGCCTACGACGTCAAGCGGATCTTCAACAACGAGAACCTGGCCTACCTCAAGACGTTCGGGCAGTCGTGGGGCTTCCTGCCGTCCGGCCAGGCGCGGCCGTTCGTCGACAACTGGGACACCGAGCGCAACGGGTCCACGTTGACGTACAAGGACGGTTCCACCTACACGCTCGCGAACGTGTTCATGCTGGCCTGGAACTACGGTGCGCCGCAGGTGTACTCGGGCTACGAGTTCACCGACAAGGACGCGGGCCCGCCCGGCAACAACGCGTGCTTCAGCGGCTGGAAGTGCCAGCACCTGTGGACGCAGATCGCGAACATGGTGCAGTTCCGCAACACCGTGGCCGGCACGGACGTGAACAACTGGCAGGACAACGGGTTCGACCTGATCGCGTTCGGCCGCGGCAACAAGGGCTTCGTGGCGATCAACCGCGAGACGTTCGCGGTGACCCGCACGTTCCAGACGGCGCTGCCCGCCGGGAGCTACTGCAACGTCCAGGAGAACGGCTGCGTCCGCGTGACGATCGACTCCTCGGGACGCTTCACCACGACGCTCGGCGCCGGAACCGCGCTCGCGTTGCACGTGAACGCCCGCTGACAGATCACCGGCCGGCCACCGTGCGAAACGGTGGCCGGCCGGGAGCTTCTACTAGGCGGTGTGCAGCCTCAGGCCGTAGACGTTGAGGATCTCGTTGATCGGCTGGAACCACGTGCGACCGCCGCTGGTGCAGTTGCCGTAGCCGCCGGACGTGACGCCCTGCGCCTGGTCACCGGTGATGAACGAGCCGCCGGAGTCGCCGCCCTGGGCGCAGACCGAGGTGCCGACCATCTGGTAGACGGCGCCCTGCGCGTAGTTCACGGTCTCGTTGCGGCCCTGGATCACGCCGCAGTGCCACTGGGTCGTGGAACCCGAGCGGCAGACCGAGGTGCCGACCGGCGCCTCCCACGAGCCGCGGACCAGCGCGTCCGGCACCCGGCCCCAGCCGAGCACGACCGGCACGGTCCACCAGCCGCCGCCGATGCGCACCCACGCGTAGTCGTTGCCGGGGAACGACGAACCGGCGAAGTTGCCCTGGAACGAGCGGTCCCAGCCGTAGACGGCCGCGCCGCCACCGCCGCAGTGGCCCGCCGTGACGTAGCCGCCGTGCACCGAGAAGCCGATGGAGCAGCGGACGTTGCCGGTGTAGTACGGGTCGCCGCCGACCGTGCCCGCCGCGTACGTCTGCGGCTGCTGCACGCCGTCGGTCTTGACCGTGATCGAACCGAGCTGGCGGGCCTTGTCCAGGAACGACGCCACTTCGGCGGTCTGCTTGCCGGCCTCGACGCTGATCACGACGGTGCCGGTGCGCGCGTCGGGTTGCCAGCTCGCGACCGCCGCCGGCACCGAACCGGCCGCGGACATGGCGTCCAGCTTGTTCTTCTGGGCCACCATCGACCCCGACGACCGGCTGACGACGACCGTCTCGGCGCCGGTGGCCTCGACCTTGCGGGCCGCCGCCTTGTCCGTCACGGCCACGACCAGGCGGTTCTTCGTCTCGTCGAACCAGCTGCCCGCGTACGAGGTGCCGGCCTCGGTCTCCGCGCGCGGCGCGATGAGCGACGCGCGCTGTTCCTTCTCCAGGCGCAGGCGCGCCTGGGCCTCGGTCAGCCCGAACGCCGAGCTCATCGCGGTGAGGAGGCCGGGTGACAGCTCCTTCTCCGCCGCCTGGGCAGGCGCGGTGAAGGTGGTCCCGACCAGCACGAGTGCCAGCGCGGGCACGATTCTGGGCACGGTGAGGCGCATGCTCTTCTCCTTGTCCGGCAGGGATCGCTACCCGCCCCGTTGCGGGGAGCGACGAACATGAGAGCGCTCTCACCGTGACGCAAGGAGTCCTCGGTGGTCAACAGCTGACACCGGAACTGTCCTGCCCGATTCATGCCCGTGTGGGCTCGATCGGGCAATCGAGGGGGTTGTCCCGAGGGCGGACGACCCCTCGGAACCGGTTACATCACCACGACCTGCCGGACCGCCTCTCCCGAGGCGAGCTTCGCGAACCCGTCGTTGATCTCGTGCAGGCCCAGGCGCCCGGAGAGCAGGCCGTCCACCGGCAGCCGTCCCGCGCGGTAGAGGTCGACGAACCTGGGCACGTCCCGGCGCGGCACGCACGACCCGAGGTAGCTGCCCTTGAGCGTGCGTTCCTCGGCGACCAGGTTGAGCGCGGGCAGGCTGACGGTCCGGTCTGGATGCGGCAGGCCCACGGTGACGGTGGTGCCGCCGACGGCCGTCGCGGCATAAGCCTGTTCGAGCACGGCCGCGACGCCGGTGGTGTCGATGACCTTGTCGGCGCCGCCCCCGGTCAACTCGCGGACGGCCTCCACCACCGATGGCCCACCCGCGGCCTCGTGCGTGGCGCCGAGCGTCAGGGCGAGCTTGCGCTTGTGCTCCACGACGTCCACGGCGACGACCTGCGTGGCACCCGCCGTGACGGCCGCCAGCACCGCCGCGAGCCCGACCCCGCCGAGCCCGAAGACCGCGACCTTCTCCCCCGGCTTGACCTCGGCGCTGTAGAACGCGGCCCCGGCGCCGGTCAGCACGGCGCACCCGAACAGCGCGGCGATGTCGAGCGGCAGGTCGGGAGGCACCAACGTCGCGGAACGGCCGGAGATCACCGTGTACTCGGCGAACCCGGACACGCCGAGGTGGTGGTGCGGGCGCGTGCCGTCCGGGAGGGTCCAGCGCCGCTCACCGCTGAGCAACGTGCCGTCGCGGTTCGCCAGAGCGCCCGGCTCGCACAACGCCTGCCGGCCGGAAGCACACCTCCTGCAGGCCCCACAGGCGGGCACGAACGACAGCACCACGTGGTCGCCGGGCCGGAACTCGGCGTTCGGGCCCGCCTCCACGACCTCGCCCGCCGCCTCGTGCCCGAGCACCATCGGCAACGGCCGCACGCGCGAACCGTCGATCACGGACAGGTCGGAGTGGCACAGGCCGGTGGCGTGCACGCGCACCAGCAGTTCGCCGGGGCCGGGCGGGTCGAGCTCGAGGTCCACGACCTCCAGCGGCCCGCCGACCGCGCTCAGCACCGCGCCTCGCGTCTTCACGCCACCACCAGCCCTTCCATCGCCGTGCGCAGGTCCGCCGGGATCTCGACGGGTTTGCGGGTCGCGCGGTCCACGAAGACGTGCACGAAGTGACCCTCCGCGATGACGTCGTCCCTGTCCTCGAAGAAGAACCCGACCTCGTAACGCACGCTGGAGCGGCCGAGGTGACCGATGCGCAGCCCGGCGTCCATCGCCTCGGGGAACGACACGGAGGCGCGGTAGTTGCAGTGCGACTCCACGCACAGCCCGATCTGCTGCCCCGCCTGGATGTCCAGCCCGGCGCCGATCAGCCACGTGTTGATCACCGTGTCCATGAACGCGTAGTGGACGACGTTGTTCACGTGCCCGTAGACGTCGTTGTCCGCCCACCGGGTCGGAATCCGCTGCCAGTGCCGGTACTGCTCGCGCACACGACCTCCATCAGTCATCGAGTCTCCTGGTGAGCTCGACCCTCGACCGCACGCCGAGCCGCGCGAAGACGTTGCGCAGGTGGTGTTCGACGGTGCGGTGGCTCAGGAACAACCGGGCGGCGACCTCGCGGTTCGTCGCGCCCTCCGCGACCAGCCTCGCGATCTGCGCCTGCTGCGGCGTGAGGTCCAGGCTGCCCTTCGGCTCGCGCGTGGAGTCGCCGGCCGCGCGCAGTTCGGCACGGGCCCGGCCGACCCAGTGATCGGCCTGGTAGGACTGGAAGATCCGCACGGCGTCGCGCAGGTGTTCGCGCGCGGCCTTGGGTTTGCGGCCCCTGCGCAGCCGGTTCCCGTACAGCAGCTCGGTCTTCGCGAGCTCCAGCGCCGTGCCGCTGGCGCGGTGCAGCCGGATCGCCTCCTCGAAGTGCTCGTCGGCGGTGCCGGGTTCGAGCAGGCCGCGGCAGCGGTGCGACAGGGCGAGCCGGGCGGTGCTTCCCGTGGCACCGGCCCACTTCTCGTACGGCTGCAGCGCTCTGTCCCCTGTGGACGGTCTGCCGCATGCCACCGCCGCTTCGACCACGTGGGGCGCCGCCATGACCTTTATGCCCGCGTGGCCGGGGTTGAGCCGCAACCGGTCCAGCGCGTCGGCGGGCCGGTCGCGGGCGAGGTCGACGCACGCGAACGCCCACGCGCCGAACGTGCTCGGCCTGATCAGCCCGCGCTGGGTGATGTGCTCGGTCGCGGTGTCGATCCGGTCCAGCGCCGTGTCCGTGTCGCCTCGCAACGCCGCCAGCAGGGCGAGGATCGTCAGGTGGTCGACCACTGCGTTGTGCTGCCCGATCGCCGTCGCCGCGTGCACGCCCTCGGTCGCCGCGTTCAGCGCCGCAGCGTGCTGGTCCAGCAGCAACGCCGACAGCGCCCGGTAGACCAGCGCCCACGGCACCAGCGCGGTGAACCCGCTCTCGCGCGCCGCCGTGACCGCGCTCGTGGCCATCTCGTGCGACCGCGTGGCGTCGCCGAGCACGTAGGCGGCCTGGCTGGCCCAGATCCGCGCCTGCGGCCCCGGCACCTGGTCCGCCAGGTCGACGACGGTGCGCAGCGCGGGCAGCGCCTCGTCGTGCCGGCCGTCGAACGTCGCCAGCATCCCGGTGAGGTGGTCGAGCGTGAGCCGGGTGGCGGCCGGTTCGCCGGGCTGCCGCAGGTGCCGGGCGAACTCGGCGACGGCGGTGTACCGGCGCAGATCGCCCGCGATGCTGGCGGCCTCGCCCGCGAACCCGAGCGCCGCGACGGCGAGCACCCTGCGCGTTCCGGCGAGGCCCTTCGCCGCCCGGATCAGCCGGTCCGCGGCCACGTCCGGGAGGCTTTCGCCGAGGTCGATGCCGCCGACGACGAGATCCATCAACGCCCTGAGTTCGGGTGTGTGGGTCATCCGGGTCGCCGTGCGCAACACGGTTCTGGCGCGGTGCGGTGCGCCGTGGGCCCAGTGGTCGGCGGCGGCCTTGAGCAGGTTGTGCGCCTTGTGCTCGGGGTCCGTCGTGAGGCTCGCGGCCCGGTCGTGGTCACGGGCAGCGCGGGCGAAGTCGCCGCACCTGCGTGCATGCTCGGCGTGGTCGGTCAGCGTCTGGGCGAGGTTCTCGTCGTGGGTGGTGACGGCATGGTGCCACGTGCGGCGCGCGCCGGGCGGGAGGGACTCCGCGAGCGTCGCGTGGGCGTGCCGCAGCAGGGCGCGCGGCACGTCGGCCTGGAAAGCCGACCTGACCAGCCTGCGCGTGTCGAACAACGGGCCCGCCTCGGTGACGGCGTCCAGGTCGAGGGTCTCGGGGTCGATCTCCTCGTCCACCGCGGCCAGCGCCACGACGTGCCGCGCTTCGGGCGACAACGCCTCGAACCGGGCCCGCCACCGCTGCCGGAGCGAGCTGGTGTCCGGCAGCCGTTCCGGAGCCGGCGCGATGCCTCCGAGCTGCGCGGACGTGAGCGAACCCGCCAGCTCGACCAGCGCCAGGGGGTTGCCGCAGGCGAGGTCGGTCAGGTCGGCGGCGAGGGTGGCGGGCAGGCCGGGAACGAGGTCGTGCAGCACCCGCATGCTCGTGGCGGCGTCCAGCGGGTCGAGCGCGACGGCCGGCAGCCCGCACGGCTCGCCTTCGGTGGCGATGACCAGCGCGGCCCGCGTCCGTTCGACGTCACGGGCGAGCTGGAGGAGCTCGTCGTCGATCTCAACGACGTCCACGCACAACAACGCGTCGTAGGTGTCCTTCATGGCGTTGAGCAGCGCGGTCTTGCCCGACCCCGCCTCGCCGTGCACGACGATCGCCCCGCCGCGCCCAACGCGCGCACGGTCGACCAACGCGTCCACGGCGACGCGCTGCCGCTCTCGGCCACGCAGCATCGGTCCAGTCTTATGGCGGAAACGGCTCCACCGGAAGAGGTAGGGGCCAAATTCACCTACCACCGTTAGTTTTGCCATCGAAGCTGTTCACCGAGACCGGTGGTTGCACCGATGCGCACCGCTCGTCCGGGGTTGCAGGGTCGAGACCGTTCCCCCGTTCCCCTGCCGAATGAGGTGTACAACGCCGTGCAACTCCGCACTCTGCTCCCCGTCGCGCTGTCCCTGGTCCTCCTGGGCGGCGGCACGCTCGCCCAGGCCGCGGCCAACCCGTACGAACGAGGCCCCGCCCCCACCAACTCGAGCATCGAAGCCTCCCGCGGCTCGTTCGCCGTCTCGGAGACCTCGGTGTCCTCCCTGGTGAGCGGCTTCGGCGGCGGCACGATCTACTACCCGACCAGCACCTCGGCCGGCACGTTCGGCGCGGTCGCCATCTCCCCCGGCTACACCGGCACCCAGTCCAGCATCTCGTGGCTGGGCCCGCGCCTCGCCTCACAGGGCTTCGTCGTCTTCACCATCGACACCAACACGATCTACGACCAGCCCGACAGCCGCGCCTCCCAGCTGCTGGCGGCCCTCGACTACCTGACCCAGCAGAGCACCGTCCGCACCCGCATCGACTCGTCCCGCCTCGGCGTGATGGGCCACTCGATGGGCGGCGGCGGCACGCTCCGAGCGGCCAGCCAGCGCCCGGCCCTGCAGGCGGCGATCCCGTTGACGGGCTGGCACACCACCAAGAACTGGTCGTCGGTCCGCGTCCCGACCCTGGTGGTCGGCGCCGAGAGCGACTCGGTCGCCCCGGTCTCCTCGCACTCCGAGCCGTTCTACAACTCCCTGCCGTCCACTTTGGACAAGGCGTACCTGGAGCTGAACAACGCCTCGCACTTCGCCCCGAACTCACCCAACACGACGATCGCGAAGTACAGCATCTCGTGGCTCAAGAGGTTCATCGACAACGACACCCGCTACGAGCAGTTCCTCTGCCCGGCACCGGGCCGCAGCACGTTGATCGAGGAGTACCGCGACACCTGCCCGCACTCGTCCTAGCTCACCGAGCACGGGTCGCGGCGTCAACCGAGCGCGGGGCGCCGCGACCCGACCTACTGCTCGACCACGGACATCCGCACGTCGCTCGACAACCGGTAGGGCCGCGTCTCCACCAACGCGCCGAGCAGCCGTCGCAGCCGGGACACCTCCGCCCGCACCGTGACGACGTGCTCGGCGTCGCCGTACAGCGCGTTGCTCAACGCCTCGGCGGACAGACCCGCCCGGCCGGCCCGGTGCAGCAGCACGAGGATCTCCGCGTGCCGGCGCGTGACGGTGCGGCGCCATTCCGCGTCACCGCCGGACAGCCGCACCTGCGGGGTGCGGGTCAGGTCGAGTTCGAGCAGCAGGGACCGATCCGCGGAGCACGGCCGGATGACCCACCCACTGGCCAGGCGTTCCGGGGTGCAGGCTCCGAGGCCGGGCACCGCGAGGGGTTGCCCGGCCATCGGAGCGGCGATGCGCTCGCCCACCGCGACTCCGTGCGAGGCCGCGACCCAGCCGTGGTCGTCCACGACGAGCGACGGCCCGGTCAGCAGCACGGCCGAGCGCAGCCGTTCGAGACGTTCCCGGTGGTAGCGCCACAGCCGTGACTCGGCGAGCATGCGCCCGGTCTCCACCAACGCGCCGATGGCCGGGTGCAGGGTCAACGCGGGGCCGCTCACGTCGATCACCCCGAGCAACGCGCCGGTGCGCGGGTCGTGGACCGGGGTAGCCGTGCAGTACCAGGGGTGCTGGCCCTGCTCGAAGTGCTCGCCCGCCAGGAGTTCGACCGGCGCGGCCTCGGCCAGCGCGGTGCCGATGGCGTTGGTGCCCACGCGGCTCTCGGTCCAGTCCGCGCCCTCGAAGAACCCCAGGGTGTCGGCCCGGCGGCGGACGGCCGGGGTGCCGGAGCGCCACAGGATGACGCCCTCGTGGTCGGTGACGACCAGCAGCAGTTGCGAGGCGTCGGCCAGCCCGCCGACCACCGCACGCAGGTCCGGGACGACCTCGCGCAACGGCGACTCCTCCTGGCGGCGCGCGATCTCGGCTTCGCCGAGCCAGTCGCGGGTGTTGACGCCGTCGGCGCGCAGGCCCAGGTCCAGCACGCGGTTCCAGGAGCGGGACACCAGGGCTCGCGGGCGCAGGGCGGAGCGGCTGCCCGCGATGACCGCGTCGTGCATGCGCACGAGTTCGCGGGCATACGTGGGCAGGTGCTGACCGGGCGGCACTGCCCTGGGCACGCTCACCGGTCGAGCATGACCCAGGCGTGCAATCCGGTGCAACGGTTTCGCGCGAGCGCGGTGAGGAGGTGAATCGGGGCAGGACGAGCGACGAGGAGTGGCCGATGACGCAGACCGCGGAACGCACGGCGCAAGCTCGGGTGAACGCCTGGCTGGAACAGTTCGAGGCCGCCCTCAAAGCACGGGACGTCGACGCCGCCGCCGGGCTGTTCTCCACCGACAGCTACTGGCGCGACCTGGTCGCCTTCACCTGGAACATCAAGACCGTCGAGGGCCGCGAGGGCGTCGCGGACCTGCTCAGCGCGTGCCTCGACGGCACGGCCCCGGAGAGGTTCCGCACCACGGAGACGCCGACGGAGGCGGACGGCGTCGTCGAGGCGTGGCTCGAGTTCGAGACGGCGGCCGGGCGGTGCCGCGGACACCTGCGGCTCAACGACGAGGGCGCGTGGACGTTGCTGACGAGCCTGTACGAGCTGAAGGGGTTCGAGGAGCGCAAGAAGGACACCAGGCCCAAGGGCGTGCGGCACGGCGTGATCGAGGACCGCAGGTCGTGGGCCGAGGAACGCGAGCGCGAGACCCGGGAACTCGGGTACGAGCAGCAGCCGTACGTCGTGGTCATCGGCGGCGGGCAGGGCGGCATCGCGCTGGGCGCACGGCTGCGGCAGCTCGGCGTGCCCGCGCTGGTGCTGGAGCGCAACGACCGGGCGGGCGACTCGTGGCGCAAGCGGTACAAGAGCCTTTGCCTGCACGACCCCGTCTGGTACGACCACCTGCCGTACCTCCAGTTCCCGGACAACTGGCCGGTGTTCGCGCCGAAGGACAAGATCGCGGACTGGCTGGAGATGTACACCCGCGTGATGGAGGTCCCCTACTGGACCCGTTCGGAGGTCGAGGAAGCGACGTTCGACGGTGCACAGTGGACGGTCGTGGTCGACCGCGACGGCGAGACCGTGACGCTGCACCCGAAACAGCTCGTGTTCGCGACGGGCATGTCCGGCAAGGCGAACGTCCCGAGGTTCGCCGGCGCGGAACTCTTCGAGGGCGACCAGCACCACTCGTCCCAGCACCCCGGCCCGGAGGCCTACGCGGGACGCAAGGCCGTCGTCATCGGCTCCAACAACTCCGCCCACGACATCTGCGCGGCCCTCTGGGAACACGGCGCCGATGTCACGATGGTGCAGCGCTCCTCGACGCACATCGTGCGCTCGGACTCGTTGATGGACATCGCCCTCGGCGACCTCTACTCCGAACGCGCCGTGGCCGCCGGCGTCACGACCGACCGCGCCGACACGATCTTCGCCTCCCTGCCGTACCGGATCCTGCCGCAGTTCCAGATCCCGGTGTACCAGCAGATCAAGGAACGCGACGCGGACTTCTACGCACGCCTTGAGAAAGCGGGCTTCGACCTCGACTGGGGCGACGACGACTCCGGCCTCTTCCTGAAGTACCTGAGGCGCGGCTCCGGCTACTACATCGACGTGGGTGCCTCGGAACTCGTGGCCGACGGCAAGATCAAGCTGGTCCGCGGCCAGGTCGACCGGCTCACCGAGAACACCGTGGTGCTCGCCGACGGCACCGAACTGGAGGCCGACCTCGTCGTCTACGCCACCGGCTACGGCTCGATGAACGGCTGGGTCGCCGACCTCGCGGGCCAGGAGATGGCCGACCGCGTCGGCAAGTGCTGGGGCCTCGGCTCCGGCACCACCAAGGACCCCGGCCCGTGGGAGGGCGAGCAGCGCAACATGTGGAAGCCCACCCAGCAGCCCGGCCTGTGGTTCCACGGCGGCAACCTGCACCAGTCGCGCTACTACTCGCTCTTCCTGGCGTTGCAGCTGAAGGCGCGCTTCGAGGGCCTCCCGACGCCGGTCTACGGCCTGCAGGAGGTGCACCACCTCGCCTGACGGCGCCGAGGTTGCCGGTGGGGTGCCCCGCCCCCGAGCGGGGCACCCCGGTTCCCTACTTCACCGCGTAGGCCCTGGTGATCGTCTCCGTCACCGAGTTGCCCAGCAGGTCGACCGCCTTGGCCCGCAACGACGCGAAGCCCGCCGGCCCGGCCGGGATCTCCAGCCTCCCGTGGCCGTTCACCCTGACCCGCTGCCACGAGACACCGTCGTCGAACGACACCTCGACCTCGAGAGACCGCGCCTTGGCCGGAGCGACACCCGGTTGGTGCGCGACGGACACCGTGCCCCGCACCGCACCTTGCGCGGTGTTGTGGTCGTCGAGCTCCAGCGCGTACCGGATGTCCAGCAACGGCAACGGCGTCCGCTCGTCGGTGCCGGACCGCGTGTGGAACCTCCACTCCGACCGCACCTTCGTGGACAGGGCGGGCGTCATGTTGCCCGTGGCCCGCGAGGCCTCGGCGGTGAGCGTCAGCCAGCCAGGGCCGGCCGGCACGTCGTACGACCCGAGCGCCGGACGGTCACCGCGGGCGATCTCCCTGCCGTTCCCGGACAACACGGTCGTGCCGGTGTTGGACGGGTTGTAGGAGCTCATCGTGCCGGGGTCGCTGTCGGCGAACATCGGCACCATCAGGCTGATCCGGTCGCCCTTGCGGTACGCCCACGGGATCGGCCTGCCGTCCTCGCGCGACACCGGCTGGGTGGTGAGCTCCGGCCCGAACGGCGCCGAGAACACCCGGGACGTCCGCTTCTCGCCCGCGCGCAACGGCACCGGCGACGTGATCTCGAGGTAGCCCAGGTCGCCGTTGTCCAGGAACGACCCCGAGTCGAACAGCGTCACCCCGGCGCCGGGGCTCACGTAGTCGGTGCGGCGCTGCGGCCACTTCGACTCGACGTCCGCGCCGGCACGCATACCGCCGAGCGACCACGACGCGCTGCCGAACCGGTAGGTGTCGGCGGGCATGGTGTCCACCAGCGTGCGTTCGAACCGGCCGAGACGGGACTTCGCGTACTGGAACGCGTGTCCGGCGGGCAGGCCCTTCAGTTCCTCGGCGAGGAAGTACGACACCGGGCTGTCGGGACGCACGGTCATCGTGGCCTCGACGGTCCGCTGCGCCATCAGCTCCTGGACCTTCCGCAGCTCGGCGGAGTTGAAGACGAGGCCCAGCGGCAGCGCGGGTTCCACGCCGCGGCCGTCCGGGCCCGTGGCGGTGAAGTACGAGAGCACCGCCCGCGCCCCGCGTGCCTCGAGCAGCTCGATGCCCGCGGCCACCTGGCCGTCCGGCGGGAACACCGGGTCGTCCCAGTTCTTCGGCGCGATCACCGCGACGGCACCGGAGACGTCACCGGCCGCGTCGATCGAGGCCTTGTCCGCCTCGCCGACCGCGACGAGCCTGCCGGTGTACGTGCCGGAGAAGTCGCGCGCCCACGGGAAGTACGTCTCGCCGATCTCGAACCCGCCGGCGCCGGCGAGCGTCGTCAACGCCCACGGGTGGTTGAAGTAGCTCAGGTTCGTCAGCGACAGGCCGCGCATCGCCGGTGCGGCAACGCTGTGGAGCCGGGCGCCTTCCCTCGGCACGCCGCCGCCGCGCACGATGGCCGCCGCCTCCAGCGGTCCGCCCTCGTCGGGGTCGGAGACCAGCCCGAACCCGCCGCCGAGCTGCGCCCGCGCGTCGGGGTCGTCCACGCCGACGGTGACGGGCCTGCCCGACCTGGTGTCCACCGCGACCGTGGTGTCCTTCGCGACGTCCGCGCGCTGCACGAACATCGTGTCGCCGCCCACCAGGTCGCCGATGTAGCCCAGCACCCGGTACGTCCCGCGCGGCACGCTGAGGCTCACGGTCTCCGTGTCGGTGAACGCCTGGTAGCCCACGCCCGTGCGCTCGTTCTGCACGATCACCAGGGTCTGGAACGGCGTGCCCGACCTCGTCGGGACCTCGACCGTCAGCGTCTGGCGCTCGGTGTTGAACTGGCCGGTCACCGGCGTCGTCAGCACCACGTCACCGGCCCGCGCGAGCAACGCCCCGCTGACCTCGCCGGGCGGCTGGGCACCGGGGCGCGCGACCAGGTCGACCACCGTCGTCCCGCCGGCAGGGACGACCACGGACTTGGGCACCGTGAAGAGCGCGTTGTTGTTGGTGTCCAGCTCCAGCGCCAACGTGACCGGCGTGGTGCCCGAGTTGACGTACCTGATCTCCCGCTTGGTCTCGGCGGACCCGTAGGTGGCACCGAACCCGGCCACGCCCTCGGCCCGCACCCGCTGGGCGACCGCACGGGCGACGTCGAGCCTGCCCGCGCCCTGCGCGAGCGTGGAGATTCCTGGCAGCCGCTTCGACGACCCGATCAGCGCGTTCTTGATCTGGTCGCCGGTCCAGTCCGGGTGCTGCTGCGCCACGATCGCGGCGGCACCGGCGACGTGCGGCGACGACATCGAGGTGCCGGAGACCTGCGCGTAGTGCGCGCCCACCGCGTACTCGTCCCACGTGCCGGCGGCGCGGGCGGCCACGATGTCCGTGCCGGGTGCCGCGATCTCGGGCTTCAGGCCGAAGTCGCCGCGCCGAGGGCCCTGGCTGGAGGTGGCGTTGAGCTGGTCCTTCTTGGAGACGTTCGCCACGGTCAGCGCGCGGTCGGCGGCACCGGGCGAGCCGACGGACTCGCGCACGCCGTTGTTGCCCGCGGCCACGACGAACAGCGTGCCGCTCGACGCGGACAGCTCGTTCAGGGTCTGCGACATCAGGTCGAGACCGTCGCCGACACCGCCGCCGAGGCTCATGTTGACGACGTCGGCGCCCTGCTCGACGGCCCAGCGCATGCCGTCGACGATCCAGGACTCCCGGCCGCCGTACACGCCGAGCACCTTGCCCACCAACAGCTTCGCACCCGGCGCGACGCCCTGGTAGCGGCCCTGCGAGGCCGCACCGCTGCCCGCGATGGTGCTGGCCACGTGCGTGCCGTGGCCGTCGACGTCCTGCACGCCCTCGCCGGTGAAGTCGGCGGAACCGTCCACAACGGACTTCAGGTCGGGGTGCGCCTGGTCGTAGCCGGAGTCCAGCACGGCGACCTTGACGCCGTCGCCGCGGAACCCGGCCTGCCACGCGGCGGGCGCGCCGATCTGCTTCACGCTTTCGTCGAGTGACGCGCGCACCCGGCCGTTCAGCCAGATCTTCTCCGGCGCGGCCAGACGGGCGGCCCCGCGGTCGCGCCACCTGGCGGCGGCCTCGGTCTTCGGGATGTCGACGGCGTTCAAGGCCGAGGTCAGCGCCGCGGTGCCGGTGACGATCGTCGGCACGCTGGGCTCGTTGCGGTCGTCGTAGCCCTGCTGAACGAGACCGGTGACGTCGAACAACCTGGCGTCGAGCCTGCCCGCCCGGAGGTCGGCGACGGCGTCCTGCGGCACGACGTGGTCGTGGCCGTCGAGGCGGTAGCGCCACGCGCGCAGCTGCTCGCGGCCCTTGGCCATCCGCACGTTCGCCACCTGGTCGCCCGTGACGTCGACCTGGTCACCGGTGATCAGCGTGACCGTGCCGGGTGTGCCCGCGGCCTGCGGCACGGCGGGGTCCGACGCCGACGCGGGCGTGGCCGCGGTGAGCGACACGAGGAGCGCGGCGGACAGTGCCGCGCTTCGTTTTCTGTACATGGCCCCAGAAGCTAGGGCGACCGAATCGTCCTGTCCGCGATCTTCATGACCTCTTCACAACAACCGGGACTTTCCCGGTTCTACGCGCCGGTGACCGCGTCCAGCGCGGCCTCGACGGCGTCCGACATCGAGCGCATGTAGGTGGCGCTCACGTGGTTGTCGTCGAAGTTGACCAGCAGGTCGCCGATCACCGGTGGGCACTGCCGTTCGGTGCACAGCTGGTCGCTGAAGTCCACGAACGAGACGTTGGCCGGCACGTCGAGCGCGGCGTACGGCGGCACGGGTGACAGCAGGTCCGCCCTGGGCGCGCCGCACCGGTCGACGGGGCCGTGCACCTGCACGCAGTCGAGGACCGAGAAGCTGTACCTCGGGTTGTCCCGCACCGCGATCACCGGGATCTGCTCGGCGTCGAGCTGCCGCCAGCGTTCGACGAAACCCGGCGGGGTCACCTCGGTCAGTCCGACCTGGACGTTGCGGCTGGCGAGGGTGAAGACGAAGTCGGGGCGCAGCGCGACGATCTCGGCCGCCGCGCTGTCGTTGAACCGCACGCACGACACGTCTTCCGGGTTCTTCTCCGACCGCGTGGAGAACGGGCAGGCGCCCTTCAGCATGGTGATCAGCTGCCAGTTCCTGCGTTCGGCGATCGGGGCGAACGCCGCCACGTACTGCTGGATGTGCGAGTCGCCGACGAGCACGACCCGTTTGGCGGGCGGGCCCTCCACCGGCCCGTAGCAGACGTCGAGCACCTCGTCCGGCTTCTCGCAGTGCTGCCCGTCGAGCGCGGCGAAGTCCGTGGCCGCGACCTGCGCGGCGACCTCCTTCGGCCCGCTGGGCTGGACGATCCAAGCCGCTGTCAGCAGCGCCACCAGCAGCGCGGCCGTGATCGCCCGCGCACGCACCTTCGACCTGCGCACGGGTTCCTCGACGAAGTGGTGCGTGGCCGCCGCGAGCACCAGGGACGCGCCGATGATCGCCACGCCGTCCACGAGCCCGACCTCGGTGCGGCCGCCCAGCACGAGCCAGCCCACCAGCACCGGCCAGTGCCACAGGTAGAGCGCGTAGCTGAGATCTCCCAGGTACCGCAACGGTTCGCTCGCCAGCAGCCGGTCCGCACCGAACCGGTTGCCCGTCGCACCGGCGACGATCACGGCGGCGGCGCAGGCCGTCGGCCACAACGCCAGGTAGCCGGGGAAGCCCGCGCCGACGTCCAGCACCATCCCGCACACCACGAGCCCCAGCAGGCCCGCCCACCCGAGCACCGTCCTCAGTGGACCCGAGAGTTCGACGCGGGAGATGACGATCGCCAGCAGGCCGCCGAACGCGAACTCCCAGATCCGCGTCGCCGTGTGGAAGTACGCCAGCGGCTGGTCGACCGCCGTGAGCCACACCGAGAAACCGAACGACAGCGCGAAAACCACCGACAACACCCGGGAGAGCTCGCGCCGGAGCAGCGTCACCACCAGCACCAGCAACGGCCACACCAGGTAGAACTGCCCCTGGATCGACAACGACCAGAAGTGCTGCACCACGCTCGCCTGTGCGTGCTGGGCGTAGTAGTCGGTGGAGTCCGCCGTCAGCTGCCAGTTCTCCAGGAACAACGCCGACGCGACGATCTCCCGCACCGTCTGCGCCCACCGGTTCTCCGGCCACCACCACGCCGCGACGGCCAGCGTCACCCCGAGCACCACGAACGCGGCCGGCAGCAACCGCTTCGCCATCCTGCTCCACACGGCCGGCAGGTCGAGCCGCCCACGTCGCGTCGCCCGCACGAGCTGCCCGGTCACCAGGAACCCGGAGATCAGGAAGAAGACGTCCACTCCGCCGGAGACCCGGCCGAGCCACACGTGGTAGACCACGACGAGGAGTGCGGCGACAGCACGCAGACCCTGCAGTTCCGGGCGATAGGTCCGCTCCGGCGCCGAGGCGCGCGCCATCGCGTCGTGTTCACTGGCCAGCACGCCTGCGAGGCTGACGACTCACCCCCGCCCGCGTACATCCGTGGCAGCACCCAAATTCGCCCCGCGCCGACCCCTCGGACGGACAGAAGTTGGGCAACCGGACGGATCGCCCACGAGTGCGCGAACGGGAGATCGTAGGAGGTGCCAGGGCCTCACGTCGAGGCGTCCCGCTCACCGGAAGGCGAAACTCCTGCCGCACACCACGATCCCACCCCAGCGCACCGACCGTCCTGCCGATCACCGCACCCGCCGCCCCCTGCCCTGGGTCTTCCTGGGCGTGGCCCTCGCCCTGCTCGTCGCCGGCATCGCCGCACCCCACGCGGTGGTCCTCGCCGCGGGTCTCCTCGTCGCCGGCTTCGTCGGCCTCGACCACCGCCGCTGACCTCTACATGCCCGGAACGTCCGAAATGGGTGTTGCACCCGATGGTTCCGGAACGCCGTCCCGCACAGACTTCCACCGACACCTGGCTGGAGACGGGAGGCGCCATGTCCACAGCGGGACTCGCCGGACACCTCGAACGGGCTGATGCCATGCAGGCACGCGACATCGCCATCAACGTCCCGACCGTGACGGCCGACGACCCGGTCACCAAGGCGGTGCGGGTCATGGCGGTCAACCGGTTGCCGGGACTGATCGTGGTGGACGACCACGCACGGCCGTGGACCGTGCTGCCGGGCACGCAGGTGCTGCGGCTCGCGGTGCCGCAGTCCTTTCAGGAGGATCCGGCGCTGTGCCGGGTCGTCGACGAGAGCAGCGCCGACCTGTTCTGGCTGGAGCTGACCGACCGCACCGTCGGTGACGTGGCGCCGCACCAGCGCGCCAAACCCGCGACCGTGCGGGCCGACGCCACGTTGCTGGAGGTCGCCGCCCTGATGGCGCGCCAGCACAGTCCGCTGGTGGCCGTGGTCGACGAGGCGGGAACGCTCGTCGGCGCGATCACCCTCGACCGGCTCATCACCTCGCTCGCCGTCTACAGCGGCGAGGACTGAACCCCCACCTGACCACCTGTCCCCCGTCACCGCCGGCGCGCTGAACTCGCGCCGGCGGTGACACGCATCGGGTTGGGAGATCCGTGAGCGCCGCACTCGCCCTGACGATCTTCCTCGTCGCGTTCTTCTTCATCGCCACGGAGAAGGCGAACAAGGTCAAGGTCGTGCTCGTGGCCGCCGGGCTGATGGCCGTGTTCGGCCTGGTCCCGGGCTCCGAGGTGTTCTACTCCGAACACGCGGGCATCGACTGGAACGTCATCTTCCTGCTGTTCGGCATGATGATCATCGTCGGGATCGTCAAGCAGACCGGCGTGTTCGACTACCTCGCCATCTGGGCCGCCAAACGGGCGCGCGGCCGGCCGTACCGGCTGATGGTGATGCTGATGATCATCACGGCGATCGCGTCGCCGTTCCTCGACAACGTCACCACGATCATGCTGGTCGCGCCGGTCACGATCGTGGTGTGCAACCGGCTGCGGATCGCCGCGCAGCCGTACCTGATCGCCGAGGTGCTCGCGTCCAACATCGGCGGCGCGGCCACGTTGATCGGCGACCCGCCGAACATCATCATCGGCAGCCGGGCCGGACTGTCCTTCATGGACTTCCTCGTGCACATGGCACCGGTCGTCACGGTCGTGTTCGTCGTGTTCGTGCTGCTGACGAAGGTGTTGTTCCGCAAGTCGTTCCAGTACAACGCCGAGCACGTCGAGTCGATCATGGCGTTGCAGGAACGGCGGGCGATCACGGACCCCGCGATGCTGCGGCGGTGCCTGATCGTGTTCACCGGCGTGGTGCTCGGGTTCGGCCTGCACTCGGTGCTGCACCTCGACCCGGCGGTCGTCGCGCTGGTCGGCGCGGGCGTGATGCTGCTGGTGACGCGCGCCGACGTGAACGACGTGCTGGCCGAGGTCGAGTGGCCGACGCTCACGTTCTTCATGGGCCTGTTCATCATGGTGGCGGGCCTCGTGCACACGGGCGTCATCGAGACCATCGGCACGTGGGCGATCTCCGCGTTCGGCGACAACCACTTCGCGGCCGCCTCGGCGTTGCTGTTCGGCTCCAGCGTGCTCGGCGCGTTCTTCGACAACATCCCTTACGTCGCAACGATGGCGCCGGTGGTCGAGGGCATGGTCGCCGAGATCCCGGACGCCGCTACAGGCCAGTCGTTGTGGTGGGCGTTCGCGCTGGGTGCGGACTTCGGCGGCAACGGCACCGCGGTCGCGGCGAGCGCGAACGTCGTGGCGCTCGGCATCGCGGCCCGAGCCGGGCACCGGATCACGTTCTGGCAGTTCACCCGCTACGGCATCGTCGTGACGCTGGTGAGCACCGCGATGGCCTGGGGGTACGTGTGGCTGCGCTACTTCTGATCACGCGGCGCGTCGCAGGACGGGCGACGCCCAGGCCCACACCACGCCGACGAGGAACACCGCGAGCCCGGCGCCCAGCCCGGCTCGCGGGTCGCCTGCCGCGACCGACGCGATGCCCGCGAGTCCCGCGCCGAGCGGGTGGCCGAGGCCCCAGGCGATCATCCGCGCCGTCGTGTTGACCCGCGACTGCAGCTCGTCGGGACACACCTGCTGCCGGTAGGTGATCGCGTTGATCACGACGACCGCGCCCGCGACACCCCAGCAGGTCGCGGTCACGCAGAGGACCAGCCAATGCCCGCTGGCCAGCACGAGCACCCCGACGAACAGCGAGACGGGCAACGCGACCAGCGACACCCGCGCGTTGCCCCAGCGCGCCGTCACCTTCGGCAGCAGCCGCGACCCGATGACCGCGCCCACACCCCAGCAGGAGAACAGGACGGCGAGCCGCGCGTCCCCCTTCGGCGCCACGCCGAGCACCTGGTCGGCGAACGGCACCAGCATCGCCATCCACGCGCCGCCCACGACGGAGTGGGTGGCCCCGACGAGGGTCAGCAGCCGGATGACCGGTTCACGCCAGACGAACCGCAGCCCCTCGCGCACGTCCGCGACGAGGTCGCTTCGGCCGCCTTCTGCCCGCGCGATCGACAGGCTCCTGGTGATGGACCGCAACAACAACGCCGACCCGACCGCCGTCAGCGCGTTCACCACGAGCAGGCTCGCCGGTGCGACGACCGCGATGACGAGCCCGGTCACGCCCGGCACCACGAGCTCCACCACGGTCGTGCGCCCGAAGACGGTCGAGTAGGCGGTGGCGAGCTTCTCCTTGCCCACCAACGTCGGCAGCGCGCCGAAGTTGGCCGCGTCGAAGAACACGAACGCCGTCTGCGTCGCGAACGCCACGGCCACGACGTGCGGCGCCGTCAGCGCCCCCGCGAGCCACGCCAGCGGAACGCTCAGCAGCACGGCGGCGACCGTGAAGTCCATCGCCACCATGAGCCGGCGGCGGTCCACCCGGTCCGCGAGCGCGCCCGCGAGCAGCCCGAACACCAGGTACGGCAACGCTTCCGCGGCCGTGACGGCGGACGTCCAGCCCGCACTCCCGGTCAGCTGGTAGACGAGGACCGGCAGCGCCACCGCCGACACGACGGCGCCGGTGACCGACAGCACGCGCGCGTTCAGGTACCGCCTGAAGTCAGTGTCCACCGGTCTCCTCGTAGCGCGCGGCGATGGCCAGCGCCCGTTCCCTCAGCGCGGCCCGCAACCACGGCGGCTCCAGCACCTCGGCCCCGGTCGACAACCGCCACACCGCCCACTCGGCGTGCCGGGCGTCCTGGAACGCGACCTCCACGACGTCGTCCTCCTCGGCGAGCACGGCCACCGCCGTCCCGGCCAGCTCCTCCCGCCGCGCCGGGTGCACCCGCACCCGGACGACGACCTGATCACCCCCGGCGCGGAACCGGGTGCTCCGCTCCTGCCAGGCCTTGTCCAGATCGACGCGCTCGGGGCGGCGCGCCGGTTCGTCCAGTTCCTCGGCCGCCAGGATCCGCGACAGCCGGTACGTCCGGTCCTCGCCCTCGCGCGTGGCCAGCAGATATCCCTGCTCCCGCACGGTCACGAGCCCGATGGGGTCGACCGTGCGCCACCGCGGTCCGGCGTCCCTGGCCGCGTAGTGGATCCGCAGCCGCCGCCCGCCGAACACCGCGCGCCGCACCTCGGCCACCACGTCGTCCGGCAGCTCCTCCTCGGCGGAACGCCGTGCCAGCAGGTCGATCTCGGGGTCGATGAGCAGCCGCTCGGCCGCACCGGCCGCGGTCCGCCGATAGCTCTCCGGCAGCGCGTCCACGACCTTCAACATCGCCGACGCCAACGCCGACCCGAGCCCGAACACATGCGCACCCCGCCGCGACCCGGCGACGAGCAACGCGAGCGCCTCGTCGTGGTTGAGCCCGGTCAGCTCGGTCTGGAAGCCCGGCAGCAACGCGAACCCGCCGTGCCGCCCGCGTTCGGCGTAGACCGGCACACCCGCCGCCGACAACGCCTCGACGTCCCGCAGGACCGTCCGCGTGGACACCTCCAGCTCACGGGCCAGCGCCGTGGCCGACAACCGTCCGTGCCGCCGCAGCAGCAGGACCAGCGAGACCAGGCGGTCGGCACGCATCCGCAAACCCTACGGGAATACATGACACAGGACGTCGTGTATTGGTTGCGAGGCTACGACGGTCCTCAAAGAAGAAGGAGTCGTTGTGGCAGTGGAACGAACGCCGGTCAACCCGTGGCCGTGGTCGGCGCAGCTGGGCTACCACCAGGGCGAGGTCGTCACCGGCCAGACCCGCACGCTGTACTGCGCCGGCCAGACCTCGATGAACGCCGAGGGCAAGCCAGAGCACGCCGGTGACATGGCCGCGCAGCTGTCCCTGAGCCTCGACAACCTGGAAGCGGTGCTCGCCGAGGCGGGCATGACGTTCGCGGACCTCGTGCGCCTCACCGTCTACACCACCGACGTCGACGTGCTGTTCCAGCACTACGGCGTGCTGGCCGCCCGGCTGGGCCAGGCGCGGGTGTCGCCTCCGACGACGATGCTGGGCGTGACCCGGCTGGCGTTGCCGGAGCTGATGATCGAGCTGGAAGGGACGGCGGTGGCGTGACCCGAGGGGTGGTGACGATCGGCAGGGCGTCGGCAAGCGCGCCCGCCAGGTCCTCGCCACCGCGCACGTCCAGCACTACGTCAGCGAGTTCCGCGGCAGCGCCGACCTGGCTCCCGTCCGGGCGGCGCTGCCCTGAGAACCTCCGTCACGGGTGCAGGCCCGGTCCCGGTTCCGCCGCGGGCGCGATCGGGGTGGGGCTCAGACTGGTGGCGTCCTCCCCCTCCTCCAGGAGCGTGTCGGCGGCACCGACCACGAGCACGTCCGGCGTGCCGACCGCCTCGACGTCCTTGTCGGCGTAGTCGAACCGGGCGAGCACGCTGCGCATCGCCTCGATCCGCGCCCGCTTCTTGTCGTTGCTCTTGACGACGGTCCACGGCGCCGTCCGGGTGTCCGTGGCGCGCAGCATGGCCACCTTGGACTCCGTGTAGTCGTCCCAGCGGTCGAGCGACTTGATGTCGTTCGGGCTGAGCTTCCACTGCCGCACCGGGTCGATCTGGCGGATGACGAACCTCGTCCGCTGTTCGTCGCGCGACACCGAGAACCACAGCTTCACCAGCAGCACCCCGTCGTCGACGAGCATCCGCTCGAACAACGGCGCCTGCCGCATGAACAGCTCGTACTCCTCGTCCGTGCAGTAGCCCATGACGTGCTCGACGCCGGCGCGGTTGTACCAGGAGCGGTCGAACAGCACGATCTCGCCGGCCGTCGGCAGCTCGCGGACGTAGCGCTGGAAGTACCACTCGCCGCGTTCCCGCTCACTGGGCTTGCCGAGCGCGACCGTCCGCGCGCCACGCGGGTCGAGGTGCTCGGTGAACCGCTTGATCGTGCCGCCCTTGCCGGCGGCGTCCCGGCCCTCGAACAGGATCACCAGCCGCTGCCCGGTGTCGGCCACCCAGTACTGCAGCTTCAGCAGCTCGATCTGCAACAGCCGCTTGAGCCGGTCGTACTCCGGGCGCGGCATCTGTTCGGAGTACGGGTAGTTCTCCCGCCAGGTGGTCACGGCGGAACCGTTGGCGTCCAACAGGGTCGGCTGGTCCGCGTCGGAGAAGTCGGCTGTGTAGCCCTCGACGAGGAGGTCTCCGGAGGCGAAGGTCACGTCGGTCACGAAATCGTACATACCCGACGCAATCGCCCCCCAATCGTGAGCGCTAGCCTCACGCGGGTGGGCGAACCTTGGCACGAGTTCCGGCGAGAGGTGTTCGGCGATCCGTACCTCGTGTGGCACGAGGGCGCCGACGTCGGCGCGCTGACCGCCGAGCACGCGCGCGAGCCCGAACGGGTGGAGCGGATGGTGCGGCTGGGCGTCGCCGAGCACGACCACGTCGCGGTGGAGTCCCTGGGAGCGCTGGCCCGCCTCGGCCGGGCCACGTCCGACGCGGTCGCCGTGCTGCGGGCCGTCCTTCCTTCTGCCGACGGCAAGTTCCGGGTCCGGACCGCGCAGGTGCTGTGCGAGATGACCGGTGACGACGAGACCGTGTCCGAGGTCGCCGCGGTGCTGGAGGGGTTCGGGCACTGGGGTGACCGGATCGACGCGGCCCTGGCGCTGCCGTCGCTGCCGGTCACACCTCGCTCGGCGGCGGCGTTGCACCGCGGGATGCTCGACGAGGAGTCCCTGGTGCGCCACCACAGCGCGAACGGGCTGCTGCGGCTGGCCGGGAGGAAGACCGACATCGCGGACCTCCGCGCGTTCGGCCGCGTCACCGGCGAGGAACCGGCCCAGTGGCGGGCGGTCGCGGACGAGCTGCTCGGCGCGGTCACCGCGCGGACCGCCGGGGCCTGGGGCGACCGGGAGAGCTTCGCCGTCGAACTGGACGCCGCCGACCACCGCGCACCGCACCTCAGGGCCGCGCGGGTGCACCTTGCCGGCACCCGGTTGCCCGGCCCGGACCGGCTGCACGTACCGGCGCTGCGCAACTTCGGCGCGCATGCCGACTACCCGAACCTGCGCGACGCGCTGGAGCAGCTGGGCTTCACCGATCTGCCGGAGTCCGTCGCGCTCGACGAGGAGACGACCGCGGCGACGCTGGCGGCCGTGACCGCGGCGGTCGACTTCGACGCGGACGTGGCGCGGTGGTGCGCGATGGACCTGGTGATCGGCGACCGGGCGCGCCTGGCGTTCGAGATCGGCCCGGCCGACCCGGACGGGCCGCGGCTGCGCACCTGCACGCTGTGGCTGGACGGCGCCATCGCCACGCCGTTCGACAACACGGCGTACGTGCCGCAGTTCGTGCACTCGCTGCGGTTGGACGCCGGCCGCTACCGGGCGGGGCGGACGCCGGACTTCGCGCGGTGGGGCCCCACCACCGAGGACCTGGCCACCGAGTCGGACCCGGACGGCACTGTCCGGTACCGGCTGCGGTCGCGGATCGACGGCGTCGCCGACCGCGAGGGAGTCGTGCCGCTCCACGTCGACGAGATCGTCGCCGTGCTGGAGCAGACCGCCGACGTGCTCAGCGGAACCGGCGTCACACGGTGATCAGGCACCCCTGGTGGTCGCGGTCCGCCGCGTCCTCGTCGTCGAACCAGTGGCCGTCCGGACCGAGGTAGCGGAAGCACAGCGTGGTACCCCGCGCCACGACGACGGAGGCGGTGCGACTGCCGTTGGAGCGAGCCCGCAGCGCGGTCGTTCCCGGCGTCCAGCCGTTGAAGTCACCGACCACGCTGACGGGCCCTGGCGGCTCGTGCCGGGGAAGCGCCCACGTCACTCGCACCTGCTGGTCCTTGGTGTGCAGGATCCGGATCATCGAGTCGTCGTTCCTTCCGCACTTCTTCGGTCGACCTGGATTTCCAGACTGCCGCCGAGCCGTGACCGCGAGCGCGCCGACGCGCCGCGCGACGGGCAAACCGCCTGATCGAGTGGTCCAGCGGGACGTTCCTCTGTGGACGGTGCGGGCGGGTGGACGGGTCCGGCGCGGTCGTCGTCGAGGCGACCGTACGATTGCGCGGCTGATCGTGTGTTGAGCAGGGCGCCTTCGCGCCGCACTCCGGGAGGACCAGTGCACGGGAGTCAGGGTTCCGGCGCCGAGGCTGACGGTCCGTCGTTGAAGCGGTGGTCGGTGCTGGTGTCGACCGTCCTGGTCGTGGTGCTCCTGGCGTCCACCGCGGCGGTGCTGATGGCCATCGACAGCCTGACGCAGGCGCGGTCGAGACTGCTGGACGTGGTCGGTCCCGCCGTGGTCAGCGCGCAGCAGCTCGGCACCGACGTCGTCGACCAGGAGAACGGCATCCGCGGCTACGTGCTGAGCGGCAGCACGGACTTCCTCAAGCCCTACGAGAACGGTCTCGGCCGGCAGTCCGCCGCAGTGGACGTGGTCAAGATCCTGGGCACTCCGAAGGTCGTCGAAGCTGTGACGACCCTCGACTCGGCACTCACGGCCTGGCGCGATGAGTACGCCGACCCCACCATCACCGCCGTGCGCGGTGGAACCCCGGTTCCCGACGAAGCTAGCGGCAAGCAGCGGTTCGACCAGGTCCGCACGGCCCTTTCGGCGTTGCAGGCCGAAATAGCCCTTGAACGCGCGAACGCGCGCACGGCGTTGAACAACTCGGCGAGCAGCATGGCGATCACGTGCGTGGTCGCCATGGCGGTGTTGCTCATCGCCGTGCTCGCCTGCGTCGCGGCGCTGCTCGTGTACGTCGTCCGGCCGCTGACCCGGCTGCGCGGCGAGGTCGGGCAGGTGGCGGGCGGCGACTTCGCGCACACGGTGACCTCCAGCGGGCCGGTCGAGCTCCGCGCGCTGGGCCACGACGTCGAGAGGATGCGGACCCGCATCGTCGACGAGCTGGACCAGGCGCAGGAACGCAACGTCGCCCTGGACGCCGCCACGGAGGAGCTGCGCCGCTCCAACGCCGAGCTGGAGCAGTTCGCCTACGTCGCCTCCCACGACCTCCAGGAGCCGCTGCGCAAGGTCGCGAGCTTCTGCCAGCTGCTGGAGAAGCGCTATCGCGACCAGCTCGACGACCGCGCCGTCCAGTACATCGACTTCGCCGTCGACGGGGCGAAGCGCATGCAGCTGCTCATCAGCGACCTGCTCGCGTTCAGCCGCGTCGGCCGCATGCGCGACCAGCAGGTCGTCGTCGCGGCGAGCGACCTGGTCGGCGAGGCACGCCGCAACCTGGCCCAGGCGCTGGAGGAGTCCGGCGCCGAGGTCGAGGTCGGCGACCTGCCTGAGGTGCGCGGGGAAGCCAGGCTCCTCGTCGGGGTGTTCCAGAACCTGATCGGCAACGCGGTGAAGTTCCGCGGCGCCGAACCTCCGCACGTGCGGATCGACGCGGAGCGCGGCGACGCCGGCATGTGGGTGTTCTCCGTGCGGGACAACGGCATCGGCGTCGAGGAGCAGTACGCCGAGAGGATCTTCGTCATCTTCCAGCGCCTGCACACGAAGGACAGGTATCCGGGGACCGGCATCGGCCTGGCCATGTGCCGCAAGATCGTCGAGCACCACGGCGGCAGCATCTGGCTCGACACCACCGTCACCACCGGCACGACCATCCGCTTCACCCTGCCGAACGCCGACGCGCACTCGCTCGTGCCGACCGGCTGAGCGGTTCGCGAGGTCCTGCTACCGCCTGCGCGTGCCGAGGCTCAGCACGGTGCCGGCGATGACGGCCGCCACCGCCACGGTGACCAGCGTCGGGACGCTGACGGCGAACCCGCCCGCTCGCAGGCTGGGCAGCAACACCCCCAGCAGGACCAGAGCGAGCACCGCCACACCGGCCGACCACGCCGTTCCGCGACTCATCGTTCTCCCCCGCGTTCGTCGTCCACGGCCTCGTTTACCCCGAGCGCGGTCCCGGTGAACGCGTGCGTGGTGTCGCCGCGGATCTCCGTGCGCAACGCCCGCACGACGCGCACCAGCGGGATCAGCGCCCGGACGAACCTGGTCGCCGCGGCGGGAACTCCCCTCGCCCCGTTCAGAACGATCACGGTCGCGAACACCGCGGTGAGCAGCGTGCCGCTCATGAAAAGCCTCCTCGGTCCGGCCTTGGTCGAGCACCTCGACCGCCGTAACGTTGGCTCGCCGAGCGCCGACGTGGTGGACACCGGTCTCCGACGCGGGAGAAGTCGCCTGGTCGCAGGAGGTTCACCGGTGTACCGGACCGGTACCGGACGAGGGAGGACGGTTGGCCGGGAGGTACCAGCACAGCGAGCTGGCGGTCGGGCTGCGGGCGTTGAAGAACCACTTCGGGCTGACCAACCGCCAGATCGCGGCGGCCGCGGGCGTCGACGAACGCCGGGTCGGGGCCTGGTTGCGGGGTGAGCACGTCCCCGGACGCTCCTCGCTGCGGCAGATCGTGCGCGCCATGGTCCGCCTGGCGGGAAGGGCGAGGAACCGGCGGCCGTTGCCGGACGAGCACGCGCACCTCCTGGACGACGGCGAGACCGGTCCGTGGTGGGCCTGGCGGGACGCCGCCGGCGCCGAGGACACCGGCGCGCCGCTCTCGCCTCTCCAGGCCCACATCAGGGAGTTCGGCACCCTCATCGAGGAGCGGACCCGGCGCTTCACCGGCCGCGGCTTCGTGCTCGACGCCATCGAGGGGTTCCTCGGCGACCCGGCTTTCGCCTCCGGTTACGTCGTCCTGCAGGGCGAACCCGGCATCGGCAAGACCACGGTCCTCGCCGAGCTCATCCGGCGGCACGGCTGCGTGCACCACTTCAACATCGCGACCGAGGGCATCCGGTCGGCGGACGCCTTCCTCGCCGACGTGTGCGCGCAGCTCATCGTGCGGTACGGGCTCGACCACGCGGACCTGCCCGCCGCGGCCTCGCGCGACGGCGGCTTCCTCAGCCGCCTGCTGGCCGAAGCGGCCGTCCGCCACCCGGTGCTGGTGGTGGTCGACGCCCTCGACGAGGCCGAGGAGGCGCCGGACGGCACCAACACGTTGTTCCTGCCGTCCACCCTGCCGCGTGGCGTGCACTTCGTCGTGAGCACGCGCGAGCAGCACGATCTCCGTTTGCTCGTGGAGGATCGCCGGGACGTCATGCTGCGTGACGACGACCCTCGCAACATCGCCGACATCACGGACCACGTCAGCGAAGTCCTGCGCACGGGCGACGGACGGCTCACCGGCTACAGGCCCGACAAGCTCGTCGACGTGCTGGTGGAGCGCAGCGAAGGCAACTTCATGTACGTCAAGCACGTGCTGCGGGACATCCTCGCGGGTGTCCTGACCCCTTCGGACGTCGACACCCTCCCGAACGGCCTCAGGGACTACTACCGCACCCACTGGAACCGGATGCGGGCCCGCGACGCGGAGCACTTCCTGCGCTTCCAGGAACCCACGATCTGCCTGCTCGCCACCGCCCGCGAACCCGTCACCGCCGGCCAGGTGACCGAGTGGGTGCGCGAACACTGGGCCGCGAACGGCTGGGACGGCACGAGGGTGCGGCAGTACCTGGTCCTGGAGGTCGTGCGGCAGTGGCGCGAGTACCTCAACACCGACGGCGGCGGCGCGGACACCCGGTACCGGATCTACCACTCCAGCTTCCAGGACTTCCTGCGCGAGGAGATCGGGCTGGCCGACTACCACACCAGCGTCAGCGCGTCGGCGCTGGCCAAGATCGCGATCACGGAAACCAGCTCCCGACCTGCCTGACCGACTCGGCGGCGTCCTCCGCCGCATCCCGGCCGCCGAGCCGCGCGAGAAAGCCGGCCATCACGGTGACGCCGTGGAGGACGTCCTCGCGGGACGCCCTGTCCAGCACCGCGCACGTCCGCGCCCACAACGGTTCCAGCTGTGGCAGCGGCAGCGGGTCGTACCGCCGGGCGAGCGCGGCGAGCGCGTCCAGTGCGTCGCGATCCCTGCTGCCGTCCACCAGTTCGAGCGCCGCGGGCAGGTGGTGGTCGGCGAGTCTCGGGGCCAGCGCCGCCACGGCTTCCGCCCGGCCGTAGGCGGACTCCAGCCGGGACAGGGTCTCCAGAACGCGCGGCACCAACCGGGCAGGGGTGTGCGGCAGCAGCCCGACGTACAGGGTCTGATCGGTCCAGGACGTCCAGCCTTCCTCCCGCGAGGGACTCCCCAACGCGCGTTCGGCCTCGGCCAGCGCCTCCTCCGGCAGGCCGTGGCCGAGTTCGGCCTGCGCGAAGCCGCGCCACCGCACGTCGGCGATCTTCGCCACGGCCTCCCGGACCTCCGGTGCGGCCGCGTTCATCCGTCCCAGCGCGCGTGCTCGCCAGCCGAGGTCGCGGATCCCCCTGGCCACCCGCACCGCTTCGGCCTGCCACGTCGCCCGGTGCTCGTCGCCGGCGCGCCGGACGACCGCGGTCAGCACCGCCGCCTGGTCCTCGGCCGAGAGCCGTGAGGCCACCTCGACGGCTTCCGGCAGCAGCGGTTCCGGTGCCAGGTCGGCGACCGCGTGCAGCACTTCCGCGAACACCCGGGTCTCGTCGGCGCCGAGTTCGCTGTTGTTCACCTGGCGTGCCGACTCCAGCGCGCGGCGCACCAGCCGGGCACGCCGGTCGTCGTCGCCGTGGACGCTGAGCCGCACGAGCGCGAGCGCCGCCCATGACATGTAGCCGATCGGTTCGACGAGCGCCGTCGCGCGGTCCACCACCGACTCCGGCACGAACGCGCTCAGGCCGGCGACGGCCTGCGATCGAGCCCGCTCGGAGCGAATCCGATCGACCGCCGCCAGCGCCTCGTCCCACAGGTCGTCACCGAGGTGCGGCGCGATCGCGGCCAGCACCTCGGCGCGGCGTTCCAGGTCCGCGGTGCGCCCCGCGAGGTCGAGAACGTGCCGCAGGGCGGTCGCACGACCGCGCGCGCCCAGGTGCGGAACCAACGCGGCCAGTGCCCGGCTCCTCGGCACCGAGTCGTGGACCTCACGGGCGATCGAGAGCGCCGCTGTGAGCTGCTCGGCGTCGAGGAAGGGCACCAGAGGCTCCAGCCGGGCCCGCACCTCCCACCGGTCTCCAGCACCCTGCTGCACCTCCTCGATCGCCTCCCACAGCAACGGCCTGGACAGGGCGGGAGCCAGCACCCGCGTCTCACCGGCGCGCATGCCGAACTCGTCGGTGACGCCGCGAAGGCTGTGCAGCGTCTCGCGCAGCGCGGCCTCGCGGCGCTGCCCGGTCAGGCGGCGCGCCACCGCGACCCGTGCCGACGTGAGGGAGGCGTAGTTCCCCCCGGCCTGCACGAACCTGGCCGCGTCGTCCAGCATCGGCTCGGGGAGGACCTCCACGAGCCGAGCCAGAGCGTCCACATCGGACACAAGGTACGGACCGCGTTCCTCCGCGTTCCGCCACGCCTCGGCGAAGAGCCGGTCCCGGTCCTCACCGTTGTGCCGCAAGGCCAACGCGGTCAACACCAGGACGCGGTCGAACGAGGACTTCAAGCACCGCGCCAGTTCCAGCGCGCGCGGAAGGTCTTCATCGGACAGTCGGGGCACGAGCGCGGCGAGCAGCTCCTCCTCGTCGGCCTGCTCGGAGCACATGGTCGCCAGCGCTCTCCCCGCGAGATCGGCGGTCAGCCGCGGCGCGAGCGCGATCACGGCGTTGATCCGGTACCGCTCGTCACCGATGCCCGACGCGGCCGCGAACGCGACCGGCACGAGTTCCTCGGGCAGTTCCGGCCCTATCGCGGTGATGGCCCGCCATTCCGCCCACCCACCGGGAACCTCCGGCATCGCCCGCAGGCCGGCCTTCACCCTGTCCAAGGGCGTCCGGCGCGCGGCAGAAGCCATCGCGCTCACCCGGAAACCCGGATCCCCGATGTCGTCGATCGCCTTCAGGACCAGGTCCAACGCGCCGTCGGGCACGTACCGCCCGAACTCACCCAGCACCCGCGCCCTGTACTCGTCCTTCATCCCGGTGAGCAGCCCCAGAGCACGGGTGAACCGGTCCTCCGGAAGGCGCGAAGCCAGTCCCTGCAGCACATCGGCGCGGTAGATGTCCTCTCGCAGAGCGGCGGCCGTCGTGAGCGCGTCGTCGACCAGGTCGTCGGGGGTGAACGCGCACAGCTCGCCCATGACCAAGGTGAAGGACAACCCGTGCTCCGCCCCTGGCCGGCGCAACGCGACCAGCTCCTGCTGGACGGCGGCGCGGAGCACCGGCGGCGGCAGGTGCGGTGCCGTGAGGGCGAGCGTGCGGACCCTCCGGTCCAGATCGGGGATCTGCCGGGCGTGGGCCAGCCCGGCCTCCGGCGTCCACACCCCCTTCTCGACCAGCGCGGCCACGAGAGAGGGCGGCATGATCACCGCGTGTTCCCGCGTGGAGCCGAGGATGAGCGCGTACCGGATCTCCCTGCCGATCCTCGTGCCCACGGCACCGTGGTCCCGGACGTGCCTCAACGCAAGCCCGACGTCCGCCCGATAACCCGCGATGTCGCTGTGCGCGTCCTTGAGCGCGAACCACAGGTTGCGGCCGTCGCTCTCCTCCGCGGCGAGCAACTCGTGCACGTCGTCGGCACGCGTCGACAGGACGAGGTGCGCGACGAGATGCCGGACGTCGTAGGGCTTCACGCCGGGACCATAGGAGAGCCCGTCCTCCGCGAAGCACTCCGACATTCGCCAATCACCTGATCAGATCAGCGCCTGGAGGTGCCGTTGGTTTGAACCGGCCGCTCCCGTGGTATCGACCAAGACCATTTCTGTCTCGTTCCGGAGGGTGCTCATGCAGATCCAGGTCAACACCGACCACAACGTCCACGGTGGCGAACGGCTGGCCACCTATGTGACCACCGACCTGGAAAGCAGCCTGTCCCGGTTCAGCGGCTGGGTGACCCGCGTGGAGGTGCACCTCAGCGAGGACGGCGCCGGCAAGCCGGAGGACAAGAAGTGCGTCATCGAGGCGCGACCGGGAGGCAAGCAGCCGGTCGCGGTGACCCACCACGCGACCACCGTGGAGGACGCGTACACCGGCGCGGCGCACAAGCTGGGCAGGGTGCTGGACTCCCGCTACGACCGCGCCCACGACCACAAGGGCAGCGAAAGCATCCGCCACATGCCCGCTCCGGAGGACCCGGAGCTGATCGACGCGATCGAGGACAAGCCGCAGGGCTGATCAGGTCCGGTGGCTCAGCGGTCTGCCGCCGAAGCACGCGTGTTCGTCCAGGGATGCGTGCTTCGGCGGCGCCACCAGGCCAGCGGCCCCGACCGGTGCGACCCTGGTGTGATGGCGGAACCGGAGCACACCCCGGACGGGCACTTCGTGGTGATCAACGGCAGGCGGCGGCGCGCCTCCGACCCCGAGATCCCGTCCGAGCAGGCCGCACGGCTCCGCAGCCTCTTGATGGCGGCTCGCCGCGACGTCGGCGCCGCCCTCCGCGCCCAGGACACCGAGGCGGAGCGGGATGCCCGCGCACGGGTCCACCGCGCGAAGATCGCACTCGGCGAGCGCGGCACCCCGTGGTGGGAACAGACTCCCGGCCAACGGCGGCAGCGGTGGCAGGACGGCCTGGACGCGCTCGCACCACCTTCCACCTAGAAGGAAACGATCACCGCCTCAACGTCCAGCGGGGAACAGGTACTCCTCTTCCGGTTCCGTGGTCGAGTGGGCCCACGCCTGGAAGAACCCGCTGAGGTCCTTGCCGGCCGTGCGCTGGGCCAGTTCCTCGAACTGCGGCCAGGTGGCGTTGCCGTAGCGGTGGTCCCGCAGCCAGGTGCGGAGCAGGGTGAAGAACTCGTCGTCGCCCATCGCCTTGCGCAGCGCGTGCATCATCATGGATCCCTTGGAGTACAGCGCGGGATCCAGTTCCTTGCCCGGTCCGGGGTCGTAGAGCCGGGTGGCCCAGAACTCGGGCCTGCCGTGGCTCTCCTCGTACATCGCCGGGTAGAAGCCCTTGTCCAGGTCGGCGCCGTTGTGCTCGTCCCAGAGCTGGTTCGCGTACTGCGCGACGCACTCCTTGATGCAGGCGTTGCGCCAGTCCGCGACAGACACGCTGTTGCCGAACCACTGGTGCGTGAACTCGTGCGCCATGTTCGCGTCGAACATCGTGCCGTTGAACGTCGGCCGGCTCTGCGTCTCGATCGCCGGGTGCCCGGTCTTGGCCCGCACGACGATGGCCCCAGTGCTGGAGAACGGGTACGGCCCGTACAGCTCGCTGAAGAACCTCAGCATCGGATCGAGGAGCTCTTCGGACTCCGGCAACACGGTCACGCCGGAGCCGTACCCGAAGTAGGCGGGCACGCCGGCCACGGTGCGCTCGTGGATCGTGAACCTGTCCACCGCGACGGTCGCCAGCGTGGTCTCCATCGGCTTGTCCTCGTGCCACCGGAACGTGCTGTGCCCGTCGGCCCTGGTCGTCTCGCCGGGCAGGCCGTTGCCCATCACGCTCCACCCGTCCGGCACGGTCACCGTCAGGGCGAACGTGGCCTTGTCACTGGGATGGTCGTTGGCCGGGAACCAGCTGGTCGCCGAGTGCGGCTCACCGTACGCGGCGAACCCGCCTCCCTCGATCGGATGCCAGCCCACCCCCGCCGGCTTGCCCTGATAGCGGATCCGGGTCGTGAACTTCTGCCCCTTGCGCACGGCGTGCTCCGGAGTCAGCACCAGCTCGTGCTCGTCCTCCCTCCTGCTGACGGCGGTCCCACCGTCCACTGTGGACTCGACGATCTCGAAGCCCAGCAGGTCGAGGTGGAACAGGGGGAGGTCCCGGGTCGCGGTCGCCGTGATCGTGGCGTCACCGGTGAGCAGGTCTGGCTTCGCCGGGTCGTACTGCAGCTTCACGTCGTAGTGCTCGACGTCGTACCCCGCGTTCCCGTCCTTCGGGAAGTAGGGATCGCCGACCCCGGACACGTCCTGGGCGGGGAGGTCCTTCAGCCGCCACAACGCGTTGATCATCGCGTTCGTGCTCAGCGTCTGCACGGCCGGATCGATGTTGGCGAGGTCGTCGCACGCCTTGTGGTAGCACGGGTCGAGCCCGGTCGCGAAACCTCCGACCGGCACCCCCTTCTGCTGGAAGGGCCAGTTGTCCGACCCTTCGCCACCGCCGACCTCGAAGGTCTGCTTGCCGTGCTCGCCCAGGTACGTCCGAAACGCCTCCGTAGCCTCGGCGCTGCCCGCGTCGAGGTTGAAGTACTGGTCCTCGTCGCGGGTCGCGACCATGTCGAAGTTGAGGTAGACGTCGATCTTCGCCAGATCCGCGGCGGACGAGCCGGCGACGTAGTGCCTGGACCCGTTGAGTCCTGTCTCCTCCGCACCCCACCACGCGAACCGCAGGTGCCTGCCGGTCTGCGGGCGCTCTCTCGCTACGGCGAGCGCGGTGGCCAGCACGCCCGCGGACCCCGAGGCGTTGTCGTTCATCCCGGGCCCGTCCGGCACGCTGTCGAGATGGGCGCCGAGCATCACGACGTGGTCCTCGTCCCCGCCCGGCCAGTCCGCCACGAGGTTGTACCCCGTCGCGCCGTCCTGCTCGAACGAGTCCACCCGCGTCACGTACCCCGCGGTGTCCAGTGTGGACTTCACGTGGTCGAGCGACGCCTTGAACCCAGGCGTTCCGTGCGCCCTGTTCCCGCCGTTCTGCTCAGCGATGGACTGGAACTTCTGAAGATGCGGAAGGACGTCCTGGTAGGTGACCGCGGGGCTGCCGGCAGCGGCGCTCGAACCGGCCACCGCCACCAACCCCGCGGCCGTCACCACGACGTTCGTCAACGCGAGAGAAAGTCGCATGTGGGGCGACGTTAGGACGTGGATGTCAGGAAATTGTCGGCGTGCGGTCGGCGAACGATGACGGTGGACGGGCGGAACTCAAGACAGGGTGCCGAACCGCGTCAACTCCGGCGATCCGGCAGCAACGAGACACCATCGGAGTCCGCGTGCACCACGTCGCCCGGCTTGAACTCGACGCCTCCGAACGTCACCGGGACGTCTACCTCTCCCGCTCCGGTCTTGCCGCTCTTGCGCGGGATCGTGCCCAGGGCCAGCAGAACGAGCTGCTGACGACTGCGGCCGCTCACGGGAGGAGGCGCCCGAGCTTCGCCGGGGCCTGCACGCGGTAGCTCTCGGTCAGCAGCTCCCTGATCTCGGCCCAGTCGGCGTCGGGCTCGATGATCATGCCGACCACGTCGGTTCCCCACGCGGCGCGGAAGAACGGCGGGCCGACGGCGACCAGCGAGTCGAACTCCTCGGCCTGTGCCCGGAACGTCATGACCACGGCGGGTTCGGTCAGTCCGGCGGCACGGCTGAACGCGCCGGTGCTGTCCGGATGTGCCGTGAAGACATGCAGGACGGTGCGCTGCCGGATGCGCCATCTCGTGCCGATCCAGGCCGGTTCCTCGTAGCTCTCCGGCAGGCCGGCGCAGATGTCGCGCAGGGCTGCCAGCACCTCGGGTGGCACGTCGGCGCGGTCGGTCATGGTCGGCAACGCTAGCCGGTGCCCCTGACACGGCTGCCGTCACCGGCATCACCTTCGAGACGGTCGCCTACGCCCCGCCTCGCTGGTCGTCGTTCAGGCGCTTGCGGACCGCCTTGCCCAGCGGTGAGTGGAGCTCCTCGTACAGGTCAGCGGCCCGCTGCCAGCACCGGCGCGCCTCAGCCGGGTCCTGGTGGGCGTCGCCCAGGTGCGCGAGCACCTCGGCCAGCGAGTAGAGGTCGCCCTCCTCCTCCGCCTCGGCCACGCCCGCGAGGTAGTGGGTGACGGCCGCGTCGAGGTTGCCCCGGCGGTGTTCGACGTAGCCGAGGGTGTCCAGCACGTCGGAGCGGTGCGCGGTCTTCATCGCGAGTGCCCGCTGGGCGTGTCCGGCCGCCTCGTCGAACTCCCCGAGCGTCGCGTGGCACCAGGCCATGCCGTTGAGCGACTCGGCTTCGGCGTGGCGGTTGCCCGCCGCGTGGAAGCCCTCCGCGGCCTGCCGGGCGTGCTCCAGCGCCTCGCGGTGCCTGCCCTGTTCGCCGTAGAGCATGCCGAGGCCGACCTGGGTGTAGGCACGCGCGTCCAGGTCGTCCTCGTCGGCCTCCAGTGCCTTGAGCAGCAACGCTTCCGCCTCGGCGCGCTCGCCCAGGCGCATGTGCAGGCGTGCGGTCATCTTCCACATCGCGGCCTGGCCCGCGCGGTCGCCCAGCCGGACGGCGAGGGCTTCGCCCCTGGCCAGGACATCGGCGTTGCCGGCGAGCCCGCCGGTGGAGTCGAGGACGTTCGCCACGACCCGGATGGTGGCGAGGACCTCGTCCGGGAACCCGTCCGCGGACCGGGCGATCGCGAGCAGCACGGGCATCTCGGTGGTGAGCCACGAGTTCGCCGCGGTGGCGTCGGCGTGCGTGATCGTGACGACCCCGGGCGCGGGCGGAGATCCCGGCCGCAGCTTCGTGATGGCGCGGGCGTTTTCGGCGTTGTGCCGGTAGTGCGCCACGAGGCGATGCAGTGCTTCCTGCCGTTCGTCCGGGTCGACCTGTTCGGCCGCGTAGGCGCGCAGGAGGTCGTGGAACGCGTAACGGCCCGGCGTGCGTTCGGTGAGCATGTGCGCGCGGACCAGTTCCTGCAACGCGCGCCGAGGTGCCGGGTCGGCGGTCAGGCTCGCGACGGCCGGGAGGGCGATCTCGGTGGCGGGATGGAGTCCGAGGAGCCGGAACGTCCTGGCCGCGGCCGGGCTGAGGGCGCGGTAGGAGCAGGCGTAGACGGCGCGCAGGTCCGCCGCCTCGTCGCCGCTGTCGAACCCGTCCAGCCCGCTCCAGCGCAGGTCCTCGGCGTACGCGGTGAGGGAGAACGAGGTGTGCGCTGCCCGTGCTGACACGACGGCGAGGGCCAGCGGCAGGCCGGCGCAGCGGTCGACGATCTCCGCGACGGCGCCGGGTTCGGCGGCCACCCGTGCCTCGCCGAGGCGGTCGGCGAGCAGGGCGCGGGCCTCCTCGCCGTTCAGCAGGTCCAGCGGGACGCTGCGGGCGCTGGTCGTCGCGACGAGGCCGGTCAGGTCGTGGCGGCTGGTGACGATCACGAGGCTGTCCGGCGCGCCGGGGAGCAGCGGGCGGATCTGGGCGCCGTCGCGGGCGTTGTCGAGCACCAGCAGCATCGAGCGGCCCGCCATCAGCGTGCGGTACAGCGCGGTCCGGGCCTCCTGCTCGTCCGGGACCGACCTGGACGGCACCCCGAGCGCGTCCAGGAACATCCGCAGCGCCTCGTCCGGCGCCAGCACGGAGCCGGACGGGTCGAAGCCGCGCAGGTCCACGTACAGCTGGCCGTCGGCGAAGCGGTGCGCGACGCGGTGCGCCCAGTGCAGCGCCGTCGTAGTCTTGCCCACGCCCGCCGTGCCCGAAATGACGGTGATGCCGGTACCGTCCACTGTGTCCAACCGGCGCAGCACCTCCGCGCGGCCGACGAAACCGGGGAGCTCCGGCGGCAGCTGACGAGGTGCGCGCAGGGCGTCCTGTTCCTGTTGTGGCAGGCCGAGTGCCTCGGCGAGCTGGCGGACGGAGGCCAGCTGCGGGTTGCCGCGCTTGCCCGTCTCGATGCCGCGGATGGTGCTGACGGAGACGCCGGACCGTTCGGCCAGCGCCTCCTGGGTGAGTCCCGCGCGGAGCCGGAACCGGCGCACCGCCGCGGCGAACTGTTCTGCCACCACGTTTTCCTATCAGAACCGGTCACACGTGACCGGTCGGTGCCCTGTTCCGCACCGGCCGAACCTCGCAGGATCGTGGTCATGACGAAGAAGATCGCGGCCGCACTGGTCGCACTCGCCTTCTCCACCGGTGGCCTGGCGCTCGTCGCCGCGCCCGCCTCCGCCGCGTCGTGCAGCGTGCAGAACGTGCGAGGCAGCGGTGGTCACAACGGCGCCGCCGTCACCTGTTACGACCTCGGCACGTTCCAGGCGTCGGCACGCTGCCGCCGCACCGACAACGGCTTCCAGTACACCCACTTCGGACCGATGGTGGGTCAGGGCAGGACCTCGACCGTGTGGTGCGACCTCAACGCCGTGGTCGTCTCGGCCACCGGGATCAACATCTGATGGCGCGCATCGCGGCTCTGGTCGCGTCCGGGGCGATCGTGCTCGGCGGTGTGGTGCTGACCGCGGCACCCGCTTCCGCCGCGGGGTGCGAGTGGTTCGGCACGCACGGCAGCGCCGGCCACAACGGCGCCATCGTGCGTTGCGTCGGCATCGGCCGCTTCAAGGCCGTGGCCGACTGCGAGCGCATCGACAACGGCTACCGCTACGCGCACTACGGACCGATCGCGGCCGACGGGGGAACGTCGACGGTGTGGTGCGACCTCGGCGCGGTGGTGAAGCACGCGACGGGCGGGCACGTCTGACCCTGCCGGAAGACAGTCCGAAGTGGACCGAGGTCGTCCTCGGTCCATTTCGGGCTGTCCTCCGGTCGTTGATCAGATCTTGCCGGCCGCCACGTCGCCGAGGTTCACCCGCGACGACCTGTAGTTCGCCACCGACTGCTTGTCGGTGCCCGGGACGACCTCAGAGCGGATCGGCAGACCGGTGCCCGCGTCGATGGTCACCACGTGCGAACCGCTGCCGCCCTGGATCGAGGCGTCCCCGGTGAGGATCAGCGTCGCCTGACCGTCCACCTCGCCCTTGCCGACCTTGGCCTCCGGCATCGTGGCGAGCAGGTTCAGCACGCCCGCGCGCACCTCGGGGTTGGCTGCTCCGATGAACAGCGCGTACGTGGAGTTGCTCCACAGGTGGTTGCTGAGGAGGTTCTCCCACTCCTTGCCGGTCGGCCGCGGCTTGGGCGCCGGTGCCTGCCCGCCCGCCTCGGTGATCGACCTGGACTTCTCCGCGTACCCCTTCTCCCACAGCGCGTCCTGCTCGGCCGGGCTCAGGCCGAGTCCCTTGCTGCCCAGGGGATCCATCATGGCGATCCTGGCCTTGTCCACGTTGGCGGGGTCGGCGGCGAGACGGGCCGCCTCCATCACCTTCGCGTCGAACGGCGTGGCCTGGTTCTGCCCCTTCCTGACCGCGGCCGTCACGTCCGACGGCTTCTCGCCGTGGAAGGTCTGCCCGTTGTCGGTGTAGACGGTGTAGAAGGTGTACGGCGAGCCGTCCTTCGCGACCACCGACTTGATGATCAACGACGCGTCACCGGTCCGCGCGCCCGCCGCCTGCACCTGGGAGGCGAGCTTCACCAGCGGCGAGTCGACCGCCGGCGGCGCCGCGACCGGCTCGTTCGCCGGCACGCCACCACCCGTCGTCGTGCCGATCACCACGGCGGTCACCACCGCGGCCGCGCCCAGAGCGGCCACGCTGACCTTCGGCCAGGACAACCAGCGCCGCGGCCGCACCACCGTGCTCTCCGGCTCCACCATCGCGGCGTCGAGAGCCGCGCGAGCGCGGTCGTAGGCCTCGGGCCGCGGGGACTGCACGTCACGCATCTGCTTCATCAGATCCATCTCATCCATGGGTTGTCTTTTCGGTTGTCGGTACATCCAGCAGCGCGGTCACCTCGGGGGCGTCGCGCAACGCCTTGCGGGCCTGGTGCAACAGCCGCCGGGCCGTGCCCGCGGGCAGGTCGAGCACCCGTCCCGCCTCGGCGACCGTCAGGTCCTCCCAGGCGACCAGGCTCAGCACCTCGCGCTCGTCCGGTTTCAGCCGTGCCAGAGCCCGGCGCAGCAACGCCTGCGTGTCCACGCGGGTGTCCACCTCCGGCCAGGGATCCCAGTCGCTCACCGCGGGCGTGAGGTCCGCGGCCGGTTCCGCCGCGGGCCCGCCCCTCCAGTGCCGGCGCAGCCTGTTGAGCGCGACGCCGAACAACCAGGGCCGGGCCTCCGGGTGCGAGCGGTCGTAGCCCGCACGCGCCTCGTAGGCCGCCACCCACACCTCGCCGAGCAGGTCCTCGGCCGCCTGCCGCCCCGCTCTGCGCGCCAGGTAGTCCCCGATCGCGGCCTCGTGCCGGTTGACCACCTCGACGAAGGCACGGGTGTCTCCGCTCAGCGATCTGCCGATCAGTTCCGCGTCTGACGACATGAAGCTCCTCGGGTTTCGCTTCCGCCTTACAACCTGTACTTGCCAACGCGGCGCGAAACCGTTCAGGTTGCGTCCGCCGTTCGCCAAGAGCGCTGGTCAACGGGTTGTGGGCGCGATGCTGCCGAGGAACTGCGGTCACGGTCGAGCAGCGGATGCAACCTGACCGGGCTCCGGTGCGATTTATACCGGTAAGGGAGTTTCCGGGGGTTTGTTCGGAAGGGGTCGCGGGTTGTTCGCCGCACGCGCGTCAGGCTTGGTCAAGTTGTTGGGGTTGTGCCTGACGGCGGGTGTGCTCCTCGCCGCGATGGTGTTCCCGTTCGTCGGAGGTCTCGGGCTCGCGTCCAACCGCGCGGCCGACACGGTCGACCAGACGTCCGGTGATCTCGCGAAGGGCGAGCTGCCGCTCGTCACCACCATTCAGGACATGAACGGCGACGCGATCGCCTACCTGTACGACCAGTACCGCATCCCGTTGGAGTCGACGCAGATCGCGGACACCATGAAGGGCGCGATCCTGGCCATTGAGGACAAGCGCTTCTACGAGCATCGGGGCGTGGACTGGCAGGGCATCGCCCGTGCCGCCGCCAAGGCCGGTGTGGACGGTGGGGCGACGCAGGGCGCGTCGACGCTCACCCAGCAGTACGTGAAGAACTACGTGGCGTTCGTGCTCGGCGCGGACAACGAGCAGGAGGCCTGGGAGAAGGCCACCGAGGCGACCGTCGGCCGCAAGCTCCGCGAAGCTCGGGTGGCGCTGCAACTCGAGAAGCAGATGAGCAAGGACGAGATCCTGGTCGGCTACCTGAACATCGTGCCGCTGGGCAACCAGACCTACGGCGTCGGCGCGGCCGCGAAGGCGTACTTCAACACCACGGCCGACAAGCTGACGGTGCCGCAGGCCGCGTTGCTCGCCGCGATCGCGAACCGCCCGTCGTCGCTCAACCCCGGTGCCTCTCCGGAGAAAGCGTTGGAGCGCCGCAACCTCGTGATCGACAAGATGCGCGAGAACGGCGCGTTCGGCGCGGACGAGACCGAGGCCAGGAAGAAGGCGGACGAGTTCAAGGCGTCGCCGCTGGGCGTCGCCGAAGGCCTGCGGATCCTGCCGAAGGGCTGCGTCGGCGCGGGTGACGGCCCGATCTACGGCTTCTTCTGCTCCTACCTGCTCGACTACCTGCGCGACGCGGGCATCACGGACAAGCAGCTGCAGCGCGGTGGCCTGACCATCAAGACGACGATGGACCCGAAGGCCACCAAGGCCGCGAAGGACGCGGCCGAGCAGCAGGTCAGCAAGACCCAGGACGGCGTCTCGAACGTCATCTCCATCGTCCAGCCAGGCACCGACAAGCACCGCGTGCGCGCGCTGGCCGCCTCCCGCGACTTCGGCAACAACGCCGAACTCGGCCAGGTCGCCCGCCCCGCACCCGCCGAGGTCCTGCCGTTCGGCCCCGGTTCCGTGAACAAGATCTTCACCGCCGCCGCGGCGCTGGAACGCGGCATCACGGGCATCGACCGCAAGATCAAGGTGCCGAAGACGTACGCGTCAAGGGTCTACCCGAACGGCGGCCAGGCCTGGCAGGTCAAGAACTCGGGCACCTACGACGAGGAGATGACGCTCACCAAGGCACTCGCGCAGTCGCCGAACACCGGCTTCGTGATCCTGCAGGAGCAAGCAGGCCTCAACAACGTGGTCGACATGGCCTACAAGCTCGGCATGCGCGACACCCTCTCCAAGGTCAACCGCGGCGCCGAACCGTTGAAGTCCGACGGCTCCAACGGCCCCTCCCAGGGCGACTGGACCAAGCAGAACAACGCGGGCTCCTACACCCTCGGCCCCGGCGCCACCAGCGTCCTCGAACTCGCCAACGTCGCCGCCACCATCGTCTCCAGCGGCACCTGGTGCCCACCCACCCCGGTGGAACAGGTCCTCGACCGCAACGGCAAGCCAGTCCCGCTCAAGGAAGCCCCATGCGAACAGGCCGTGGAGCCCGCCCTCGCCGACTCCCTGGCACAAGCCATGTCGCAGGACATCGCCCCCGGCGGCACCGCCTCCGGGGCGGCCGGCGGAGCGCGCTGGAACCGCCCGATCATCGGCAAGACGGGCACCACCGAAGAGCACAAGTCGGTGGCCTTCCTCGCCGCGACCCCGCAGTACGCGGGCGCCGCCATGACCTACGCCGACGGCAACAACCCGCAGGTCATCTGCGGCGACCCGATCCGCCTCTGCCCGGGCAACCGCAACGGCATCTTCGGCGGCCAGGGCGCCGCACCGACCTGGTTCAACGCCATGAAGGTGATCCACGAAGGCCTGCCGGTGCAACAGCTGAAGCCGGCAGCGGCCAAGTACAGGTAGCCCGACCGCAGGAAATCCGCCGGTTCAAGCCTGCGGCGAGGGAGTCCCGGCCTGGGTCGCCGCCGGAACCTGACGCTCGTCGTCACTTCCGGCGCCCCTGGTCGCGGCGGCGAGCCACGCCGCGGGCACTGGTGAGACGGACCGACCGTGGCCGATCGCGGGGTCCACACCCTCGTGGACGCTCGCCTCCCATCCGGCGGCACCGAGCCAGTCCCCGATGTCGTCCCGCGCCGCCGTGAAGACCACCCCGTGCTTGCCCAGCCCCTCGCGCACCTGAGCCCCCTGCTCGTCGAGCATCGACACCTGCAGGTGCTCGAGGAGCAGGTGGCTGCCAGGAGCCGACAGCGCGGTCACCTCGGCCAGCAACGCGTCGCCCTGGGCCGGCGTGAGGTACATCAGCACACCCTCCACGAGCCACGCGGTCGGCTGCTCCGCGTCGAACCCGGCCGCGCGCAACGGCTCCGTCCAGTCCGCGGCAAGGTCCGCGGCCACCCCGACGCGCTCACACGCCGGCGTCAGGCCCGAGCGCGCGACCACGGCGGTCTTGAACTCGGTCATGCCCGGCAAGTCGAGCTCGAACCAGCGCGTACCGGCCGGGCACGGCAGGCGCGTCGTGCGTCCGTCGATACCTGCGGCGAGCGTCACGACCTGACGCACACCGCTGTCCAGCGCCTCGGCGATCCGGTCGTCGAAGAACCGCGTGCGCACCACGTGGTACGAGGGAAAACCACTCGACGTGACGCCCATCTGCGCGATGAACGCCTCCAACGCCGGATGACCTTCCAGCTCTGCGACGAGGAAGTCGGCCAGCGGATCGGTGAAGAGCGGATGTGGCTGGGAAGCCTCGACGTGCCGGACCCAGGCGGTGTAGAGGGCGGTGTGGCTCAGGCCGTCGGCGGGGATCTTCAGGTCCGGCATCGGGTTTCTCCCCCGGTCAGGCCAGGTCGGCGCGGAACGTGGCGGCCAGCGCCCTGGTCAGGTGGCCGAAGCGATGACCGCGGGCGCGTTGCTCGTCGGTCATGCGGCTGCGTTCGAGGTTGAGCGACCAGCTCGCCCGCCGTGCCAGCGCCGACCACTCGCGCACGTGCCGGCCCAGGTCGCTGTCCGGGGTGACGACCACGGGCGCGGCGGCCAGGGCGGCGGCGAGACCGGGGGTGGCGGCCACGTCCAGTTCGGCGACGAGCCGGGCCGCCTCGGCGGGGGCGTCCTCGACGTGCTCCGGCGTGGTGCGGCTGAACCAGCTGTCGACGTGCATGCTCGGCAGGGAGGCGCTGACCTGCTCGAACGTGGGCGGAGCGCCGATGATCCGACCGGCCAGCGCCATGCCGCGGCCCACAACACCCTCGTAGCGGTGCAGCCAGCTCTCGTCGTCCTCGTCGTCCTCGTCGTCGGAGTCCTCGTAGTCCGGGTCGAAGCCCGCCTCGCGGATCAGCGGGAGCAACCGGTCCGGGTCCGAGCCGGCGCGGTCCTCCGGGTAGTTGAGGTTGAAGCAGGTGGTGACGGTGCCGTCGATCGCGTGCTCGAAGCGCGGCGACGCGTAGTCGTGCCGCACGACAGCCAACGCCTCGGTGCCGCGTGAGAGCGCATCCACCAGCGGTCCCAGCGTGTGACTGGTCGGCTGGACCAGCACCGTCCACTCCCCCAGCGCGAACGCCGAGGCCACCTCGGGATAGCCCTCGTCGAACGTGTGGGCCGCCGCGATCTCCGCGGGCGTTCGGTGCGCCAGGGTGTCCTCCAGGCCGCCGATGCGCCGCAACGCGTCGAGCGGTTCGACACCGCGCACGAACGCGAGCGAGAAGATCTCGCCGAGAAACGCGGGATCGCCGTGACCGGCGTCCGCCCAGGACAGGTCGCGCTCTGCCAAGTGGTCCCCCAGAAAGGTCGCGGATTCCTCACCCGCGCAGTCCGTTCAAGGTCAATTGGTAGCGCGTCCGAGGTGACGCTGTCGAGCCGCGTCCGTCCCCGCGCGGATCGGGTGCGCCGGACCGCGACCAACGTTGGTAACAAGTCGGCTCGCTGTTTCGACACCACGGCCACGATGGCGACAGACCCAGAGGTGTTCGATGGCGAACCGGTTCACGTACCCCGCGGACGACGACATTCAGCGGTGGACAGCATCCCTGGGCGGCAAGGAGCCTATCCAGGACGCTCGTCGAGTCTCAGCTGAGGTCCGACGCCACGGGCGGCTGTTCACGTACTCCGCGATTCTGCCTGTCGCCGCCGGTCTGCCCTTGGCTGCACTCCTTGGACAACACGCCGCCTCCCTTCCCGGGATGACCTACTGGACCCTTTTCTCAGCCGTCATCCTGGCGATGATGGTCGGCATTCTTGGCTGGCGTCCGTTGCTCGGTCACTCTGCGCCTCGGATGGCCTTGGACTACTACGCTTCCGCTTGCGTCGATCGTCTCCGGCGAAACTCGCCGGACACGAGGGATTACCTCCTCAAAGTGCTGCCCGCATTGGAGAGCGTCCTCTTGAGCAGGCGACACGGTGAAATCTACGCGGCAAGCCGCGGAAGCCGAAGTGTTCTGTCGCGGTCGTTCGCGGAGGCAGCCGATCGACTGGCCTCGGCCGAGCAGGACTGGCTGCGCGCGAATGACAACGACACCCGAAAAGCACTGATTGACGCCCTCGGCAAGTTGATCGCCGCTCGTCACTTCAAGGACTGGCCCGCCCCTTCGACCGACGCCGGCGTCGAGGGCGGCTCGGCGCCCGTTGCCACCGGGTCGCTGAGAGCAGTTTTCGCCAAGGTTCGCGATCAAATGACAGAGAAGGCGCTCACTCAGCTGATCTTCGCGATTGGAGCGCTCTTGGCACTGGCGCCGAAGTTGACGTCAGTCTTCTAGATACCTGCGTGACACCGCCGAACCCAGGTCCAAAGACTCGGCCGGCGAGTATCAGCGCGTAGGGGTGCGCCGGACCTCGAGTCCGGCGCACCTCGAACCGCAGCAGTGCCCGGATCAGCGTTGGCGTGCCGTGGCGCCGTCGGCGATCAGGTTGCCGCCGATGTACTTCTGCGACAGCGCGCGGAACGTGTACCTGGCGGCGTCGCCGTTCAGGTTCGGGGTCCAGCAGCGCCGCTCCCCCGGCCGGATGTGCTGGTTGCCGCCCGGCTCGGTGTCGCAGTTGACCTCACCGACCCAGTTCCCGTTGTCGTAGCGCTGGAGCCAGACCTGCGCCGTCTGGTTCGTGACGAACGTGGTCTCGTACAGCGCGAACGCGAAGTACAGGCTGCCCTCCCGGCAGAGGTAGATCGTGCCGATGCGGTCGCCGGTCGAGATGGACTTGATCGGCCCGGTGCCCACGACGGTCTGGAAGCCCCTGTCGTTCTGGCAGTCCGGGTTCGCCTCGGCTCCCGCCGACGCCGGTGCCGCCAGGCCCAGCAGCACCGCCCCCGCCACGGCGAGCGCCGCGGTGATCCTCTTGAACACGTTTCCTCCTCGTTGCACGGTGGAGTGCCGCGCAAGCACGTTGGCGATCGAGTCCTGCGGAGTTCTCGCAGGTTTCCTGAGCTCCACGAGTCGGCCCCCCTCTGGTTCGGCCCGTCTGCACGGGCAGGTCAGGAGCACTCTCGGGGACGGCGTGCCCAGATCTCGCCCAGGTCCTGTGACCGGCCGTGCACACTGAGTGAGTGGAGCTCTGGGTGTCAGCACGTCTCGTTCCGGCCGCCGGGACCGTCCGATGAGGTTCCTGGTGCTGGGTCCGCTGGAAGCGCGGACCGGCGGAGAGCCGCAACCGCTGGGAGGGCCCCGCCAGCGCGCCGTGCTCGCGGCGCTGCTCCTGCGCGCGAACCAGGTCGTGTCGGTCGAGTACCTGGCGGACGCCGCGTGGGACAGGCCGCCTGCTCGGCCGGAGGGGAACCTGCGGACGTACGTGAGCGGGCTGCGCAGGCACCTCGGCGCGGAGGCGGACCGGCTCGTGACGAGACCCGGCGGTTACCTCTTGCGCGTGGAGGAGGCCGAACTCGACCTGCTGGAGTTCGACCGGCTCGCCGCGCGGGCCCAAGGCGCTGAGGACCCCAGATCGGTGGCGGACCTGCTCGGCCGGGCGTTGCGGTTGTGGCGCGGCCGCCCCTTCGAGGGGCTTGCCGCTGGACCGGCGCTCGCCGCCGAGGCCGCGGGGCTGGAGGAGCGCTACCACGGCCTGGTCTGCGACTACGTGGCGGCGCGGTTCCTGCTGGGGGAACACACCGACGTCGTTCCCGAGCTGCGCAGGCTCACGGCGGCGCATCCGCTGCGGGAGCAGCTGTGGAGCGATCTGGTGACGGCCCTGCACCGGTCGGGGCGTCGCGCGGACGCGCTCGCCGCCTACCAGGAGGTCCGGGCGCTCCTCGACCGGGAGCTCGGTGTCGCACCCGGCGCGCGGCTGGTGCGGGCGCACGCCGACGTGCTCGCCGACGTCGGTGAGGAGGAGGTCCGGATCAGGTCCGTCGCGGTCGCTCAGCTGCCCGCGGCCGCGCCGGGGTTCGCCGGGCGTGCCGAGGTGCTGCGCTCGTTGGACGGTCTCCTGCCGGACGTGAGCACGTCCGCGGTCGTCGCCGTCATCACCGGAACAGCGGGGATCGGGAAGACGGCGGTCGCGGTTCAGTGGGCGCACCGGGTCCGCTCGCGGTTCGGCGACGGCCAGCTGTACCTCAACCTCCGCGGGCACGGCGGAGGCGAACCGCTCACCCCCGGCCTCGCGCTCGCCGCGTTGCTGGCGACGCTCGGGGTGGACAAGAGCAGGGTGCCGGCCGATCCCGCGGAAGCCGCCGCGCTGTACCGCTCACTGCTGGCGGACCGCCGGATCCTCGTGCTCCTCGACAACGCGGTGACGGCCGAGCAGGTCCGTCTCCTGTTGCCGGGCACGCCTTGCTGCCTGACGCTGGTCACCAGCAGGAACCGGCTGGACGGGCTGGTCGCTCGTGACGGTGCCCGGCTGTTCGTGCTGGACCTCCTGAACCCGGCCGAGGCCCGAGGAGTGCTGGAGTACTTCCTCGGGAGGCAGCGAACGGCCGCGGAGCCGGAGGCCACCGGCCGGCTGGCCGACCTGTGCGCCCGGCTCCCGCTCGCGTTGCGCATCGCCGGGGCGAACGTCGCCGGCAGGCCCGGCTCGTCGATCGAGGACTACGTCACCGAGCTCCGCACCGGCGACCGGCTGACCGAGCTCGAAGCGCGGGGCGACCCGGACACGGCGGTCCGCGCCGCGATCGACCTGTCGTGCCGGAGCCTCGAACCGGAGACCGGCAGGCTCTTCCGCCTGCTCGGGCTGATCCCGGGGCCGGACGTGACCGTCGCCGCCGCGGCCGCGCTGTCCGGCGCGGACCAGGTCGCCACCGAGCACGCCTTGCGCTCGCTCGCCTCCGCGCATCTCGTGGAGGAGCACGCGCCCGGCCGGTTCACGTTCCACGACCTGCTCCGGCTGGCCGCCTCGGAACAGTGCGAGGCCAGCGAACGGACCGCGGCGCAGCACCGCCTTCTGCTCTTCTACGCGATGGCGGCACGAGCGGCGATGGAGGCCATCGTCCCCCGTGCGTACCGGCCGCTGCTCACCGTCGAGTGCGAGCTCCCGACGTTCGCCGACAGCGCGGCAGCGACCAGGTGGCTCGACGCCGAGATCTCCAACCTGGTTCCCAGCACCCACCTCGCGGGAGCCCTCGGCCAGTCCGTCGTCGGGTCGCTCCTCGTCCACGTGACCGGACAGGTCCTGGACCGGCACGGCGACGCGGTCAAGGCGTTCGACTTCGCCGAGACCGCGCTGTCCTGGACCCGCGCCACGGACAACTTCTCCGGGCAGGTCCACGCGCTGTGGTCGCTCAGCGCCACTCTCTGCCTGGTCGGCGAGTACGACCGGGCGGAGGCGCACATGGAGGAGGCCCGCCGGATCGTGGAGCGGGAGGGCGTCTCCGATCTGGGCAGCATGGTGTTCAACCACCTCGGACGCATGTGCGCGGCCGCGGGGAGGCCGCGCGCCGCGGTCGACCACTACCGCAACGCGGTCGAATGCGCTCGGAAAGTCGGACACTCGTTGGTGGTTCCGATCAACCTCCTGTGCGAAGGCGACATGCTGTGGGAGCTGGGCGAGCTGGTGGACGCACACCGCCTGCTGACCGAGGCGAAGCGCCTGGCCGAGGAGGCAGGAGACCGTGCCGCCGTGCTGACCGGCGTGTTCCAGCTCGGCCGGACCTGCCAGGCGCTCGGCCGGTACGACGAGGCCGTCGAGCACTTCGAGGCAGGGCAGGAGCTGTGCCACGAACTGAACGAGCCGGCCGTGCTGAGCAGCATCCTGAACAACCTGGCGGGCACCCGTCGCGACATGGGCGACCACCCGGCCGCGGTGCGCGTCGCGTCCGAGGGTCTGCTGGTCGGCACCGAGCTCAACACACCCAAATCGCAGTCGTCCAGCCACCACGTGCTGGGCAGCACCTACCGCCTGATGGGCAGGCATTCCGAAGCGTTGGCGGAGCTGCGGCTCGCGTTGACGTTCGCGCTGAAGGCCGCGAACAGGCGAAGCGAGGGTGACGCTCTCGTGTCGCTGGCCGAACTGCACCTCGACCTGGGCCGGCCCGAGCTCGCGCGCGAGTTCGCCGGGCAAGCGCTCGACCTCAGCCGGGCGACGGGGAACCGGCTGATCGAGGCGGAGAGCCTCAGGGTTCTCGGGGAGGAGGCGCTCGGCCGGCACCGGTCAGCGGAGGCCGCCAGGTTGCTGGCCGAAGCTCATGATCTGCATCGGCTGTCCGGATACCGGCTCGGTCTTGAACGAACGCGGCGCGCACGTGCCCGATTGCCGTTGCCGTCACCACGGTGAAGCCGCCCGATCCGGACAGCTGATCGGTCGGAGCCCCGCGCCGTGGGTAGGTTGGCGGAGTATGGAGCTCAGTTCGCGGCAGCACGGTTCTGACGGCGACGATCCGCGCGCGAGCCGGACGGGGTCCGCCGAGGTGTTCCGGGACTGCGTCGACCAGCTGTCGCTGATGATCGGCGCGTACGAGGGACCTGAGCACGTCGTGGTCCTGGCGAACGAGATGTACCGGCAGTTCACGCAGGCCGCCGAGCCGATCGGCAAGCCGGTGCGCGAGATCCTGCCGGGGTTCGAGGCGCAGCAGATCCTCGCGCTGGTCGAACGGGTGTTCCGCAGCGGGAAGCAGGAGTCCGGGCGCGAGTGGCGCATCCAGATCGGCGAGGACGACGACGGCGCGCCGCAGGAGGTCTTCCTCGACATGGTGCTCGACCCGTACTTCGACGGGGAGGGCCGGATCGCCGGCACGGTCGGGTACGCGATCGACGTCACCGACAAGGTGAACCAGCGGCGGGCCGCCGAGCAGCGCACGAGCGAGGCGCAGTCGCGGTACGAACGGGCGCGCGATGTCGTCGCCGAGTTGCAGGCGGCGCTGTTGCCGACCGCGTTGCCGGTGCTGCCGCAGGCGAAGATCGCCGCCCGGTACCTGATCGCGGCGCAGGACCAGGCCGCAGGCGGTGACTGGTTCGACGCGATCGCGTTGCCCGACGGGACCGTCGCGCTCGTGGTCGGTGACGTCGTCGGGCACGGCGTCGCGGCCTCCGCGGCGATGGGGCAGCTGCGGGCCGTGCTCAAGCACCTGCTGTTCACCACCGACGACCTGAGCGCCGTGCTGGAGCAGGTGAACGCCTTCGCGCGGCGGGAGAAGGCCCTGCGCGCGTGCACGCTCGCGGTGCTTCGGATCGACCCGCGGACCGGGCGGTTCACCTACAGCCTGTGCGGTCATCCCGCGCCGCTCGTCCTCCACCACGACGGGTCGACGTCGTACCTGGACGACTCGACCGGCGGGCCGCTCGGCGTCGGGCGCACCCCGGTCGTGGCGAGCGGGCAGCTCGGTGAGAACGACCTCGTCCTGCTCTACTCCGACGGGCTGATCGAACGTCCCAACCGGACACTGGTCGAGAGCGCCGCGGAACTGGCCACGGTGGCGTCCGACGCGGCGATGAACCGCGTGCTGCCCAAGGGTTCCGCGGACTCCGCCACCGAACGCGTCTGCCAGCTGACCGTCGAGCTGCTGACCCGTTCCGGCTACCGCGACGACGTCACCACCCTCGCGTTCCAGCGCCTCGCCACCCCCGTGGCGCCGCTGTCGGCGCACTTCACCGCGACCCTGGAGCAGCTTCCCCTGGCGCGCAGGGCGATCCGGCATTGGTTGTCCGAAGTGGACACAGGACGCGGTGACCACGACGCGCTGGAGCTCGTCGTCGGCGAGACCTTCACCAACGCGGTCGACCACGCCTACCCCGACTCACCGGGGCCGGTGCACCTCACCGCCGAACTGCAGCCGGACGGCGTCTGCGAGCTGCGCGTCGCCGACGAGGGCCGGTGGCGCGACCCGGTTCCCGGCGACCACAGGCGCGGGCACGGGCTGCTGCTCTGCGAACAACTGGTGGACGAACTCACCCTGACCCACCCACCTCAGCGCGCCGGCGAGCCAGAAGGAGCGCGCGGCACCACCGTGACCGTCCGCCACCACCTCAACCGCCCGGCCATGCTCGCGTCCGCCACCACCTCGTCACCCAGCGGCGACGGAACGACGCCGTACCGCTCCGAGGTCGTCGCGGACGACCGAGGTCAGCTGATCCGGGTCTTCGGATCGGTCGACGCCGCCTCCGGGGTGGCGTTCGAACGCGACCTGCTCAAGGTGTCACGTGGCGGCACCATGCCGCTCACGGTCGACCTGGCCGGCATCACCCACCTCGCGAGCTCGGGCGTGCGGGTGCTGTTCGAGGTCGTCGACCAGCTCGCCGCCCACCGGCGGAAGGCCACGCTCATCGCACCCGCAGGTGGCCCGGCCGCGCTGGTGCTGGATCTCGTCGACCTCGAACACCGATCCTGACCGACCACTGGCGCGTCCGGCACGGCGTTCACCACCAAGGCGAGCACCGGCTCGGTCTCCGGCCACGCCCAGGGCCCGTCGCAGCACTGTGGACGCACAGCTCAACGACAACTACTTTGTGGCGCGCATTCGCAGCGCCAACGGCGACCGAGGGAATCACCAGCTCGTCTGCCGAAACGCAACGCGGTCACAAAGTGCCTCAGTCGTGCGGGGCGATGTCCACGACCGTCGCCCACGGCACCAGGTCGATCCGCGAATCGGTGCGGATCAGAGGAATCCAGCGCAGGTTCGTGCCCGGATCGACGATCTCCGGCCCCATCGCGACCGCACGGCGGAACACGTCCTCCGCGGTGGGTGAGTCGTCGAAGTACGTGACGACGGCGCCGTCGCGGAGCAGCTCGGTGACGGTTCTCCCTCTTGCTGTCATGGCCCCAGATACCCCGGGCGAACAGGGATAACCGCTGTGCACGGGTCGGATTCCCGCAGCGGGACCACCCACTCCCGTCAGGCCGATCGCGAGCGGTGCGCACAGGTCCGGCCGGTCACCGCGACCAGTCGACGTCCTCCCACGGCACCTCCCGCATCCCGCGGTGCACCACGTCCGACAGGCGTTCGAGCAGCCACGGCGGCTGGATGCCCGGCCGTTCGAACCCGAGCAGACGTCCGCGCCGCCGCGGTGCCACGAGCACCCGGACCACGCGGTGCCTGCCCTGCTCGTCGGTTTCGGTGAGCAGGTCGGCCACCCGGCCCAGCTCGCGCCCGGCGTGGTCGTGGACGGTCCGTCCCAGCAGGTCACTGGCCCGCATCGGTCGCTCCCGGAATCCGGCCGATCACCTTGTCCCGCAACCACAGCTCCAGCGCGGGGGTGTCCAGCAGCTCGTGCCGGACGTCGAGCCTGATCGCACTGCCGATGTCGGCGACGCGGTCGATCGGGATCCGCAGGGGGCGCGGATCACCGGTGGTGTGCAGCCGCCGGGCGACGGCGGCCATCCACCGGCCGACCGCTCCCCCGATCCGCGTGCCGAGCGCGTGGTGCCCGACGAGGATCGCCACCACGTGCGGCCGGCCGTCCTCGTCCACTCCCAGCTCGACGTCGTCGGCCTTGCCGACGAGGTAGCCGTCCAGGTCGACGATCTGGCGGTCCAGCAGGTCGAAGTCGATCCGCACGCTCACCCTCCCATCCCGGTGAGGACCATCAGCGGCACCGCGGCGACCGCGGCCACGAGGATGATCACCAGGTAGACCATGCCCAGTGCGTTGGTCAGGCGGCCGTTGACGTGGTCGCCGAGGTAGTCGCGGTCGTTGGCGACGATCAGGATCGGCAGGTAGGTCAGCGGCAACGCGATCGCGCTGAACACCAGCGAGTACTCCGTGATCGCGATCGGGTCGGCCGTGGTGAGCAGCATCGCGACGCCGAGCAGGATGCTGATGAGCACGACGACGTGGAACCGCGCCGCCTGCTTCGGCCGCACGAGTTTGCCCCACTGCCAGCCGAAGTACTGCGCCACGGCGTAGCCGGCGGACAGCCCGGTCTCCAGTGCGGCGCCGAACGTCGCCGCGAAGAACCCGAGGATCACGACGACCAGGCCGAGCTTGCCCAGTGCCATCGCCACCGGCAGCGCGGTCTGGCTGAGCGCGTCCACCCGGATCCCGGCGGGCGCGTAGACCACGGCCGCGCAGCCCATGATCGCGAGCGAGAGCAGGCCGCCCAGCGGGAAGCCGACGAAGACGTTGACCCGTTCGGTGGCGAGGTCGCGGGGCGTCCACTTCTCCTCCACCGCGCCGGACGAGAAGAAGAACACCTCGTAGGGCGTCATGGCGGCAGCGAACAGCGCCACGGCGAAGAACGCGTAGGTGCCCCAGTCCTCGGTGGACGGCGGACCGAGGCTCGTGACCTGGTCCGCGAGCTGCCCCCAGGGCGGATCGAGCGCGAAGAACGCCACGACGAACACCACGAGGGCGAGGCCCGCGAGACCGAAGACGCGTTCCATCGGCTCGAACTTGACCCGCCACAGCACGACCCAGAGCACGAACGCGGCGATCGGCACCCACAGCAGGTAGTGCACGCTCGTGGCGAGCTGGATCGCGAGCGCGACGCCGCCGATCTCCGCCGCGAGCGTCAGCAGCGTGACGAGGTAGGAGCCGGCGAGGTTGGCCAGCGCGACGCGGGGCCCGAGCCGTTCCCTCACCAGGTCGAACACCGGACGACCGCTGATCGCGGCCACCCGGCCCGCCATCTCCGCGTACACGCAGATGCCGATGACACCGACGATCACGACCCAGGCCAGCCTCATCCCGAACCGGGCACCGGTCTCGGAGTTCGCCACCAGGTCGCCGATGTCGACGAACCCGCCGATCGCCGTGAGGATGCCGAGCGTGACGGCCAGAAGTCGTTTCACCGCAGGCCTGCCAGCACGGTCCCGAGCTTCGCCGCCAGCGCGCTGAGCTCCTCGGTCCGCCCCGCGTCACCGATCAGCTGGGCGGACTCCTCCAGCAGAGGTACCACCTCGGCGCGCAGCCGGCGGGAGTCCTCGTCAGGTGCCTCCGAGTCGAGGACCTGCGACAGCGCCGTCGTGACGCTCTCGCGGGCGTCGTCGAGCGCGGTGGATTCGTAGGGGCTCAACGTCCCGCCGTCCTGGGAGGTTCGCCGGACGAGCGCGGCGGTGCCGACCGAGGACAAGGCGTCCTGAACGCTCGACTCGACCGCGGACCGGTACTGCCCCGCGGTCTCCGGCCACACCCCGAACAGCACGAGGGCGAGCAGCACCGCTCCCAGCCCGATCAAGACCATCCGGCCACGCATCCGCACCCGGCTCGCTTACCCGGCTCAGGGCGGGTGAAACATCGCTACGGCCAGGACGGTTCCTCGGCGTGTGCGATGACCAGTTCCCTGATCTCGCAGTCCTTCGGTTGGCCGAGCGCGAACACGATCGCCTCCGCCACCCGGTCCGGCGGGTTGAGCTTGGAGAGGTCCTTGGGCCGGTACTGCTCGGCGCGGTCGTCGAAGAAGCCCGTCCGCATGCCACCGGGCACCACCAGCGTCACCCCGATCCGCCCCGCGGTCTCCGCCGCGAGAGCACGGGTGAACCCGACGACACCGAACTTCGAGGCGCAGTAGGCGGTCGCGTCGCTGACGGCGCGCAACCCCAGGGTGGAGCCGATCGTGACGACGCGCCCGCCGTCGAGGTGCGGCAGCGCCGCCCTGATCACCGCGGCGGTGCCGAGCAGGTTGACCTGGACGACGCGTTCCCACTCCGCCGCGGGCACCTCGGCGAGCGTGCCGCACCTGTCGACGCCCGCGGCGGTCACGACGGCGTCGAAGCCTCCGCAGCGGCCGGCCAGCGCACGCACGGCGGTCGCGGTGGCGCGTCCGTCGGTCAGGTCGGCCAGTTCGAACTCGCCCGTGGCCGGCGCCGACTTGTCCAGCACCAGCGGTGTGCCGCCGCTGTCCCGCACGGCCTCGGCGACGGCGGCGCCCAGACCTGCCGCGCCCCCGCTGATCAACACGTTGCCCAGCATCAGGTCCTCCTCGTCAGGATCTCGGTCGTCGAACGGCCGCGGTGGTACGGCACCACGACCGAGCGGCCGCCCCAGCTCCGCACCACGGCCGTCTCCGGCATCAGTTCGGTGGTGTAGTCACCGCCCTTGACCCACACGTCGGGGCGCAGCAGCCGCAGCACGTTCTCGGGGCTCTCCTCGCCGAACACGACCACGTCGTCCACGGATGCCAACGCGCGCAACACCTCGACGCGGTCGGCCTCGCGGTTGACGGGTCTGCCGTCGCCCTTCAGCCGCCGCACGGACAGGTCGGAGTTCAGGCACACCACCAGGCAGTCGCCCAACGCCCGTGCCGCGGCCAGCATGCGCACGTGACCCGTGTGCAGGACGTCGAAGCACGTCTACACCGACCTGTCACCCACCGACGGCAAGAGCACCGTCTCCGGTCTCGCGGTGTGCTGAACGACCCGCACGCGCGCCGCACACAGTTGCGTTCACGCTGGTCAGAGGCGAAGTTGCGTGCGGAGCGTGCGGGTCCGTTCCGTACTCTGGTACGCACACCGATCGAGCTGCTCACCTGGATGTGTCCTACTCGGAACCACCAGGGAGAGTGAAGATGACCAGGCACATCGTGTTCGCTGCGGCGCTAGGCGCCGCGGTCGCACTCGGCGTCCCGGCTGCGGCCATCGCGGCCCCCGCTCCGGTGTCGGCAGTCACGCATGTTCAAGCCGACCGCGCGGTGGGCGCGACCACCGACCACAACCTCGGGCTCGACGGCCAGTGCACGTGGGGCGCCTACGAGAAGTTCCACGAGGCGACCCAGCGCTGGCCCCTGTTCAGCGGCAACGCCGCCGACTGGAGTGCATCGGCCCGCAACAACGGCTGGACGGTCGTGCTTGACGCCGAAGTCCGCTCGATCGTGGTGTTCGCGCCCGGCGTGCAGGGCGCCGACCCCACCTACGGGCACGTGGCGTGGGTCGACAACGTTGAGATGCGACCTGACGGCACCAGGTGGATCAGCATCACCGAGATGAACGGCGCCGCCGGCCCAGGGAAGTGGAGCAACCGCACGATCCAGGACGTCGTCGGCATGAGCTACATCCTCGCACCGTGACCAACGACGTCGGGTCTTGAGCAACGTCCCGGCTCGCACCTCGAAGCGCGGCTGCAGCGTCAACGACGCCGCAGCCGCGCTTCACGTTGCTTCGTCGTCAGCGCTCGCAGAAAGTCGGGATCGCTCCATAGGAGGCTTTGCAGGACGCACGGCGCAAGGTCGCGAGCACCGCCGAACCGATCACGAGGGTCGCAACGGTATTGGTGATGGCCCGACACGAACTACTGCTAGGCGTCAGGGCAACAGGACCACGCCGTCCTGGTCCGCGTGCAGCACGTCGCCCGGCCTGAACTCGATTCCGCCGAAGGTCACGGGAACGTCCACCTCTCCCGCGCCGGTCTTCCCGCTCTTGCGCGGGATGGTGCCGAGGGCCTTGACGCCGAGGTCCATGACCACGAGGGCGGTGCTGTCGCGGACCGCGCCGTGCAGCACGAGCCCCGCCCAGCCGTTCTCCACTGCTGCGGCGGCGATCAGGTCGCCGGTGAGCGCGGTGCGCAGGGAACCTCCTCCGTCGACCACGAGCACGTTGCCCTCGCCTGGAGTGCGCAGCAACGAGCGCACGAGGTCGTTGTCCTCGTAGCAGCGCACCGTGCGGACCCGTCCGGCAAACTGGGCGCGGCCTCCGAAGGAGCGGAACTGGAGGTCGCACACGCGCAGCGCGTCGCCGTGCTCGTCGACAAGGTCAGCCGTCGTGACAGGGGTGATCACCGGGTCTCTCCTCCGGTTCGTTCGCTGGAGCCGACGTGGTGCGGTGGCCCTGCAGCAGAAGGTGGATTCGAGCAGTCTCCTCGAGTTCCTCCGCGGCGTCCGCGGCGGTGAGGAGGTCCGGCCCCGCGACGAGCGAACCGTGGTTCGCCAGCAGCAGGGCGTGGTGGTCGCGAGCGGCTTGTTCGGCGATCGGGCCCAGGCTCGCGTCGCCGGGAGCGCGGAACGGCAGCAGGGGCAGCTTCCCCACTCGCATCCTGTAGTACGCGGTGAGTGGAGGGAGCACGTCGGAAGGATCGACGTCGGCGAGACACGAGACCGCGACCGCGTAGGTCGAGTGCAGGTGCACCACCGCGCCGGCCTCGGGCCTGGCCCGGTAGACCGCCGCGTGCAGGAACGCCTCTTTGGTGGGAGGCGGGCCGCTGACGTGCCGGCCTTCGGTGTCGATCACCGAGAGCGCGTCCGCGTGCAGATCGCCCAGGCTCGCGCCGGTGGGCGTCACGACGATTCGCTCACCGTCGCGGAAGCTGAGGTTGCCGGTGCGGCCGTGGGTGAGTCTCCGGTCGAACAAGGACGCGCCGAGGGCGACGAGCTGCGCGGCGGTCACGGTGAGCCGTCCAGGGCAGCGCGCACGAGCAGGTCGGGGCGGCCGAAGTTGCCCGACTTGAGCAGCAGTGCGATGGGGTCGTCTCCAGTGGTCACGCACCACGGCACGCCACGGTCGGCCTCCTTGCCGACCAGAACCTGGTCCACGCCCAGCGCCGTGGTGACCGCGCCTGACGTTTCGCCTCCGGCCACGACCACTCGGCGTGCGCCCAGCTTCACCGCCCGCTCGGCCAGACGCCCGATGACGCGTTCCAGGATCTCCGACGTCCGCGGACCCATCGCGGCGCGAGCCTGCTCGCGCTGCTCCGGGTTGGCCGAGGAGTAGAGCACCACCGGGCCGTCGCCGAAGTGCTCGTCGAGCCAGGCGAACGCCTTGAGCGCGAGCTCTTCCGGGTCGGCCGTGGCGGCCGGGTCGAGGCGGTAGGCGGGGAACCGGGAGATGGCCTGTTCGAGCTGAGCGAGGGTGGCGGTCGAACAACTGCCGGCCAGGACCACAGTGGGACCGGACGGCAGTGGGGTCGTCTCGTCCGGGCGGGAAGTCGTCGTGGTCCTGCCGATCGCGCCGGCGAGTCCGGCACCACCGGTGACCACTGGGAGGTGCGCGGTCGCGCGGGCGACCGTGAGCAGGTCGCCGTCCTCGGTGGCGTCGACCACGACGTGCCGGATCCCGTTGTCCGCCAGCGAGTCCAGGTGGTCGCGCACAGAGCCGCCGCGGATGACGTCCAGCGGTAGCAGGCCGACGGGGTGCGGTGTCTGGCGGCTGAGCACGCGCACCAGGTTGGAGTCGGTCATCGGGGTCAGCGGGTGGTGGCGCATCGGCGATTCCGAGAGCAGGACGCCGTTGACGAACAGGTGCCCGGAGTAGGTCGTGCGGCCGTGTTCCGGGGTGGCGGGGCAGATCAACGTCAACGCGTCGCCAGCGAGTGCGTCGACCACGGGTCCGATGTTGCCCTCGTCGGTGGAGTCGAAGGTGGAGCAGTACTTGACGTAGAAGCGCTCCACACCTTGCGACGCCAGCCACCGCCGGGCCGCGGTGCTCTGCTCCACGGCCTCGTCCACGGGGAGAGCACGAGTCTTGAGCGCCACGACGATCGCGTCGCAGTCGGGCACCACGGTGGCAGACGACGGAACGCCGAACCTCAGCACGGTGCGCAGACCGGCCCTGCGCAGGGCGGCGGCGACGTCGCTGCCGCCGGTGTGGTCGTCGGCGATGCAGCCGAGCACGGGACTCACCGTGCCACCTCGGTCAGCGCGGTGTGGATCGCCTGCGCCGCGAGGTCCGGAGGGCTGAGAACCGGCACGTTGAGCAGCGCACGGACCTGCTCGGTGGCCGGGGCCAGTGAGAACTGGCCGAGCACCACGACGTCGGCGACGTGTGCGCGGGCGGCCCTGGCCAGCAGCTCGGCGGCGTGCTCCACCTCGCCCGCGGCCAAAGCTCCGCGTGCGCCCGCCACCGTGCTGCCGCTCACCGACACGGCAGGTCCGAGGTGCGTCCTCAGCCTGGTGACGGTGTCCTGTGTTCCCGCCTCGATCGGGCCCAGCACGAGCACCTTGGCCGGCTGCAGCCGCGCGACCTCGTCGAACAAGGCGAGGTCGGACGGCAGCACGGGCACCTGGTAGCCCGATTCTTGGGCGACAGGGCCATACATCGAGCAGGTCAGCAGCACGGCGTCCGCACCGTGGCCCACGGCATAGCCGATCAAGGTGCGCATCCGCTGCCGCAGCTCGGGAGTGAGCCCGCCGGCCTGCTCGGCGTCGGTGATCAGGGTGTCGTCGAGCAGGTTCCACAGCCGTGCCCCCGGCATCGCAGCGGCGAACGCCTCAGCGGCGGGTGCCATAGGTGCTGGGGTGGCGTGCACCAGTGCGATCAGAGCCATGTCAGGCGTTCTCGATCGCGGTGACAACGGCCTGGGTGAAGCCGCTGCAGGATGCAGTGCCGCCGAGGTCGCGCGTGCTGGTGCCGCCGACGACCGTGGCGGTCACGCCCGCCTCGACACGGGCCGCGGCGTCGCGCAGGCGCGGGTCGTCGTGCTTGCCCGCCAACCACTCCAGCAGCATGGCTCCCGACTGGATCATGGCGATCGGGTTGGCGACGTCCTGCCCGGCGATGTCGGGCGCGGAGCCGTGCGCGGCCTGCGCCATCGCGTGGATGTCCGAGGAGTTCACCGACGGCGCAATGCCCAGCGACCCGGCGATCTCCCCCGCGAGGTCGGACAGGATGTCGCCGAACATGTTCTCGGTGACGATCACGTCGAACTTGTCGGCCCTGCGGACGAGGTGCACGGTCATGGCGTCGATGTGGAAGTCGTCCACGGTGACCTCGGGGTACTTCGCGGCGACCTCGCGGCAGACGTCGCGGAACAGGCCGGTGGTCAGCCTGAGCACGTTGGCCTTGTGCACGATCGTGACCCGCTTGTCGCGCTGGAGAGCGAGCTCGAACGCGGTGCGCGCGATCCGTTCGGTGGCGGCGCGGGTGATGATGCCCATCGCGACGGCCACGTCCGGCGTGGGCATGTACTCGCCGGTGCCCGCGAAGGTGTTGCGGTCGGCGTAGAAGCCCTCGGTGTTCTCCCGCACGATCACCAGGTCGGTGCCGGGCACGACCGCGTTGCCGCCGGGGAACGCCTTGGCGGGGCGGATGTTCGCGTACAGGCCGAAGTGCTTGCGGATCGTGCCGCTGGGGTTGAGCTGCGAGCGGAACGGCTGCGGGTAGGCCGCGCTGTCGTGCGGGCCGAGCAGCCAACCGTCCACAGTGGCCAGTGCGTCGAGGGTCTCCTGCGGCGTGTGGGCGCCATGGGACTCGATCGCGGCGGCCCCCAACGGGAGTTCGGTCCACTCGAAGGGCTCGACGCCGGCGGCCTGCAGAGCCGCGTCCATGATCGCGACGGTGGCGGGCACGATCTCCGGGCCGATGCCGTCGCCGTGCAGCACACCGAGGCGGTAGGGCTTGGTCATGACGGATCTGCCTTTCATCTCAACGGGAGTGCTCGGCGTCGACACGGGTGGTCAAGCCGGTGGCGACGATCGTGCGAGTGGCCTCGACCGAGGCATAGGTCCACAGGATGCGCATGGGCGCGGTGTCGGAGGCGTTGCGGAAGCGGTGCGGCACACCGGCGTCGACGTACGTGGTGTCGAAGCGGGTGAGGTGGTGTTCCTCACCGTCGACCTCCACGATCGCGTCGCCTTCGATGATCACGACGCTCTCCGGGCAGTTGTGGGTGTGCAGCGAGATACCCGCACCGCCCTCGAACAGCGTCTGCCCGCTGAGGAACACTTCGGCGCCGCGCGCACTCGTCACGAGTGGGATCGTGCTGGCGCCACCACCACGGGAGAACGCGGTCAGCTCGGCGACGCGCAATACCGAGGCGGGGAAGGGCTCGTTCATCGGGGGATCCGATCCGGTGTGCTTGATGGTGACGCCACCGTAACCCGGTCTTGGTATTTTGCCAACAAGTAATACCAACGCTGTGGTCCGCGTCTCCACGCCGGCCCGTAGACTGCGGCGAACGCACAACGCCCGCGAGGATGGACGCATGCCGCCGACTCAGCTCACCCGTCAGGTCGCCGCGCGCATCGTCGACTACATCCGCACCGAACAGGTCGCGACCGGTACGCGCCTGGTCGAACGCACCCTGGCCGACCAGCTGCGCGTCTCCCGGTCGCCAGTGCGCAACGCCCTGCGCCTGCTCGCCGACTCGGGCGCGGTCGCCGAGGCCGAACGCGGCGGCTACACCGTCCTCGACACCGGCGATCTCGACCTGGGTCTCACCGAGGACGCGGAGGACGGCGTCGACGAGGCCGTCTACCTGGCCATCGCCTCGGACCGACTGGACGGCGAACTGCCCGACCGCATCACCGAGAGCGGGCTGATCCGGCAGTACGGACTCACCCCGGCGCAGCTCAACCGCATCCTGCGCCGGGCGTCCTCCGAGGGCTGGATCGAGCGACTTCCCGGCTACGGCTGGGAGTTCAGGCCTACCCTGACCTCCGAGAAGTCCTATGCGGACAGCTACCGCTTCCGCCTCACCATCGAGCCGGCGGCGATCCTGGAGCCGACGTTCGCGCTGGACCGCCCAGCGATGGAGCACGTGCGCGAGCAGCAGCAGCGACTCGCGGACGGCTGGATCCACGAGCTGAACAACATCGAGTTGTTCAACATCAACCACGTCTTCCACGAGACGATCGCCGAGTGCAGCCGCAACGAGTTCTTCATCGAGGCACTGCGCCGAGTCGACCACCTGCGCCGCCTGGTCGAATACCGCCGCTCACTGCCCAGGGACAGCGGCGTCGTGCGCTGCCGCGAGCACGTGGAGATCGCCGACCTGCTCTTGGCCGACCGCCGCCAGGAAGCCGCTGAGCGAATGCGCGAGCACCTCAGCACCGTCACCGCTGAGAAGACTGGCTCCTAGCAGCTAAAACACTCCGTCGGGTGATCGACGATCACCAGGTCCGGAGTTGTTACGACCAAGATTCTTGGTACTTCCTACTTGTAAAATACCGAGACGGCACCTACCGTCGCCTTCACCGTTTCCCGGACCTGACGGCCGGTCGGCGCGGCACGACCCGCACCGATCCCCGGCCGACGCACTCAATCCGCGCGAGTGGAGAGCAAAGATGCTTGCCGTTCTCGGTTTTCTCACACTGGGCACCTTCATGGTGCTCGTGCTGCGCAAGTACGCCACGGCGTTCGTCGCGATCATCGCGGCACCGGTGTTCTTCGCGATCCTCGCCGGACGGGGTGGTGATCTCGGGGACATGGCCGTCAGCGGCATCAAGACCGTGGCGCCGACCGCGATCCTGTTGCTGTTCGCGATCCTCTACTTCGGCGTCATGATGGACGCCAAGCTGTTCGACCCGGTCTCCCGCGCGATCATCCGCGTATCCAAGGGTGATCCCGTGCGGATCTGCGTGGGCACGGCGGTGCTGGCGCTGCTGGTCGCGCTCGACGGCGACGGCACCACGAGTTACATGATCATCTGCTCGGCGTTCTTGCCGATCTACCGCAGGCTCGGCATCAACCCGCTGGTCATCGCCACCATCGCGACCATGGCCCTGGGGGCTGTCTCGGGCTCGACCCCGTGGGGCGGCGCGGCGACGCGGGCCATCAGCGTGTTGCACCTCGACGCCACCTCCTACTTCGTGCCCTTCCTGCCCTCGCTCGCGCTGACCAGCGGTTTCATCATCCTCGTCGCCTACGTCCTGGGCGTGCGCCAGCGTCGGCGGATCGACCCGTTGGTGATCGCCGAAGTGGCCAAGGAGATCGCCGCGAGCCGGACCCAGAGTGGTGGCGGCACGACGACCATCACCGGCGGCTCGGCCAACGCGGGCGACCACGACGACATCGAACCGGTCACCCCGCGGTGGCGGATGTGGTTCAACGCGGGCCTCACCGCGCTGCTGCTGGTCCTGCTCGTGCTGGGCGTCGCCCCGCTGGTCACGCTGTTCATCGCCGGGTTCGTCATCGCCCTGCTGGTCAACCATCCGAAGCTCGCCGACCAGAGCGACGTCATCAAACGGCATGCGGCCAGCGCGGTGCCGGTCGTGGTGCTGGCGCTCGCCGCCGGCATCTTCACCGGCATCCTCAGCGACACCGGCATGGTCGAGGCGATGGCGAAGTCGATGCTCTCGATCGTGCCCGAGGGGATGGGCAACCTGATCCCGGTGTTCACCGCCGTCATCGGGCTGCCGCTGAGCTTCTTCATGTCCAACGACGCCTACTTCTTCGGCGTCCTGCCCGTCCTCGCCGAGTCCGCCTCCCACTTCGGCATCCACGCCGACGAGATCGCCCGCGCCGGTGTCATCGGCCAGATGCTGCACTCCGTCGGCCCGGCTTCCGCACCGCTGTGGGTGCTGCTCGGCCTGGTCAAGCGCGACCTCGGCGACTTCCAGCGGTTCAGCCTGCTTCCGGTCACGCTCGCGTCGCTGGCCTGGATCGTCTTCGCCGTGCTCACCGGTGCCATCGGCATCTTCTGAGGAGAACCATGATCGCGCTCACCGTCTCGCTCAACGTCAAACCCGGGCACCGGGAGGCGTTCCTCGCGGCCATCACCCGCCAGGCCGAGCGGACGTTCACCGACGAACCCGGCTGCGTCGGCTTCGACGTGGCCGTGGACACCACCGACGACCACCGCTTCGTGTTCTACGAGCTCTACACCGACCTGGCCGCGGTCGAGGCCCACCGCACCACTCCGCACTACGCGATCTGGCGGGAGGCTGCGGGGGAACACGTGGTGCCGGGCAGTCAGGTCAACACGGTCACCCACCGCTTGCTGCACCACGTCTGAGCCGGGAGCGCCTCGATGAGCACGATCACCACCGTCAATCCCGCCACCGGGGCGACTCTGGCCGAGTACAAGGCTTTCACGAAGTCCGAAGTGGACGCCGCGATCGCCGCGACCCGGTCCGCGGCAGATGTCTGGGGTGCCACGCCGTTGCTCCGCCGTCTCGCTCATCTGCGAGTGCTGGCCGGAGAGCTGCGGGCGTCCCGCGACGCGCTGGCCGACCTCATCGCCGCGGAGATGGGCAAGCCCGTCGACGAGGCGCTGGGTGAGGTGGAGAAGTCCGCTCTCACCGCCGAGTACTACGCGGCCAACGCCGAACAGATCCTCGCCGACGAACCCGTCGACGTCGGTCCCGACGCGCGAGCCAGGATCAGCTACGAACCGCTCGGCGTGGTCTTCGCCGTGATGCCGTGGAACTTCCCGCTGTGGCAAGTGATGCGCTTCGCCATCCCCACCCTCGCCGCCGGCAACGCGGTGCTGCTCAAGCACTCCCCCAACGTCACCGGCAGCGCCCTCGCGATCCAGGACCTGCTGGCCCGCGCGGGCTTCCCGGCAAACGCCCTGACCACGTTGGTCATCGCCGAACCCGACGTCCCGGTGGTGAGCGAACGGATCATCGCCGACGACCGCGTCGCCGCCGTCACCCTCACCGGCAGCAACCGCGCGGGTGCCGCCGTCGGTGCCGCGGCAGGCCGCGCCGTCAAGAAGACCGTGTTCGAACTCGGCGGCTCCGACCCGTTCATCGTGCTCGACGACGCCGACATGGACGCCGCCGCGGCCGCCGCCGTGCGTGCCCGGTTCACCAACGCGGGTCAGAGTTGCGTGTGCGCTAAGCGGTTCCTCCTGCACGACGCCATCGCTGAAGAGTTCACGGCCAAGTTCGTCGAGGGAGCCCGCACGCTGAGCATCGGCCCGCTGGCCCGCGAAGACCTGCGCGACCAACTGCACGCACAGGTCGAGAAGTCCGTGGGGCAGGGCGCGTCGCTGCTGCTCGGTGGCGCTCCGGTCGACGGCCCCGGCTACTTCTACGCACCCACCGTCCTCGGGAGCACGAGACCAGGCATCGTCGCCTTCGACGAGGAGACCTTCGGGCCCGTCGCCGCCCTCGCCACCGCTCCAGACGACGACGCGCTCGCCAACCTCGCCAACGCGAGCGACTACGGCCTCGCGATGAGCATCTGGACCGCGGACACCGAACGCGCGGAGCGACTGGCGCGCAAGGTGACCACGGGCGCGGTGTTCGTCAACTCGATGGCGGCCTCCGACCCACGCCTTCCCTTCGGTGGCACCAAACGCAGCGGGCACGGTCGCGAACTGGCCGCCGCCGGCATCCGCGAGTTCACCACCGTGCGCACCTACTGGATCGCGGAGTGACCTCTCGGCGGCTACTCCCCCTGCTGCTCGTCCACTGCGTCCTCACCCAGGCCATCACGTTCGTCCTGCGCCCCGCCGTCACCTACCGGGCGATCGAGCTCGACGTACCCGGCGGGTGGCTGGGCGCGCTGGCAGCGTCGTTCGCGGTCGTGCCGCTCCTGCTGGCCGTCCCGTCCGGACAGGCCACCGACCGCTTCGGCGAACAACGGGTGATGACCGCGGGCGCGCTTTTGATGACGGCCTCGGCCGCGATCCTGCTGTTCACCGGGTCATCACCGGCCGGGCTGGCAACCGGGATCGTCGTCCTCGGCACCGGACACCTGCTCTGCGTGGTCGGTCAGCAGGCCGCCGTCGCCAACTCCGCTCCACCGGACCGCTTCGACACGGCGTTCGGCTATTACACGTTCGCCGCGTCCCTTGGGCAGGCCGCTGGACCGGGCCTGATCATGCTGGCCGGAGGTGGTCAGGCCGTCCCGGACACCGGTGTGCTGTTCGCGGCGTCGATCGCCATCGGCCTCGCGCTGACGCTGAGCGCTGTCTTCCTCCGCATACCGGCCCGTCCACACACCGCCCGCGAGCACGAAGCGGGCGGGATGCGGACGCTGGTGCGGCTGCCAGGACTGCCGCAGGCCCTGCTGGTGAGCTGCGTGGTGCTCGTCGCCATCGACATCACGCTGGTCTACCTGCCCGCGCTGGGCACCGACCGCGGCCTCACCGCGGGGTTCGTCGGCCTGCTGCTGACCCTGCGCGCGGTCGCGTCGATGATCTCGCGGTTCTTCCTGGGCAGGCTGGTCGAGCTCCTGGGTCGGCACCGCCTCATGGTCGGCACGACCAGCCTGTCCGCGCTGTCCATGGCCGCGCTCGCCCTGCCGCTGCCGCCCGCCGCGATGACGTGCCTGGTCGTCACGCTCGGCCTCGGCCTCGGCGTCGGCCAGCCGCTCACCATGGCCTGGCTCGCCAACTCCACCCCGCCAGGCCTGCGCGGCCGGGCGATGTCGTTGCGCCTCACCGGTAACCGGCTCGGCCAGGTCGTGCTGCCGAGCGCGGTCGGTGCGCTCGCGGTGAGCACCGGGGCGGCCGGAGTCCTCTGCGCCACGGCCGCCGCCCTCGCCGCCGTCACACCCCTGGCGCGACGGCGGACCTGAGACAGTCAGCGGGCCCCCTGCTGTCAACGCCGCTCGCTCGCCCTTCGCAGCTGAGCGTCACGTGCTTCCTGGTCGGGGTCCGCTTGGATCGAGGGTCCGGGCACAGGACGCGAAGAGCCAGCACCACCTGCGGGTTGAGGCCGTCGGCTCGTCGATCAAGGTGTACGTCGGCGACCCGACCACACCGAAGATCTCCGTCATCGACACGAGCTTCACCAGTGGTGCCAACGGGGTTCGCGCCTTCAACGCCGGTCCCGCGTTCGACGACTTCGCCGTCGCGCACCGCTGGCCAGGAGAACGGGAGGGTTCCTCTTGCCGCCTCGCACCGTGCTCGGCTAGAACACGTCGCGCAGGGTCCCCAGGAGGCGGGCGATGTTCGCCTCGTCGCGGCGGTAGTAGGTCCACTTGCCTCGCCGGGTCGCGACCACCAGTCCCGCCTGCCGCAACATCGCGAGGTACTGCGAGGTGGTCGACTGCCCCAAGCCCGCGCGCTGCTGGATGTCGGTCACGCAGACGCCGATCTCGACGTCGTCGAGCTCCTGGCCGGGGAAGCTCATCGGATCCTTGAGCCACACCAGCATCTCCCGGCGGGTCGGGTTGGACAGGGCCCGGAACACCGCCTGCAACTCCTCCTCCGAGAACACCCGGTGATCCTAACAAATTGACAATTCGCGATATGTAGATACAAGATGGCGGCATGTCGACTTCGATGCGTGCGGTGGAACTCGTCCGGTTCGGCGAGGCGGACAGCGCGTTCGTCACTCGTGATCTGCCCAAACCCGTTCCGGGACCGGGCCAGGTGCTGGTGCGCGTGATGGCCACGTCCGTGAACCCTCTCGATCTGCAGACCCGGCGCGGCGACTACCGCGACCAGGTGGCGCTGCCCGCGGTGATCGGCAACGACGTGTCCGGCGTGGTGGTCGAGACGGGCCCCGGCGCGGGTGACTTCCAGCCGGGCGACGAGGTCTGGTACCTGGCGCCGACGTTCGCCGGGCAGGGCACCTACGCCGAGTTCCACGTGGTCGACCAGGCACTGGTCGCCCGCAAGCCAGAACGGTTGTCGCACACCGAAGCCGCTGGCCTGGCACTGGTGGGCGTGACGGTGTGGGAGGCGTTGGTCGACCGCGCCGGCCTGCGGGCCGGGGAACGGGTCCTGGTGCACGGCGGCGCGGGCGGGGTCGGCTCGGTCGCCATCCAGGTCGCCGCCGCGCTGGGAGCCGAGGTGGTGACCACCGCACGGGCCAGGGACCACGAGTTCGTCACCGGGCTGGGGGCCGACACCGCGATCGACTTCTCGGTCGGCGACTACGTACCGCGGGTCCGCGCGCTGGGCAAGATGGACGTCGTGCTGGACACGCTGGGCGGCGACACGTTGTCCCGCAGCCCGGAGGTCCTCGCCGACCGTGGCCGCGTGGTGTCCATCGTGGACATTCCCCAGCCGCAGAACCTGCTCGCCGCGTGGAATGTGAACGCCACGTACCACTTCCTGTTCGTGCGACCCGGCCGGGAGAAACTCGAAGCCCTCGGCCGGCTGGTCGAGAAGGGCGAGCTCCGGCCGGTGATCGGCGCCGTGCTGCCGCTCGCCGACATAGCGCAGGCGCACACACTGCTCGAAGGCAACACTCCAGGCGAGGCCCGCAAACGCCCACGCGGCAAGATCGCCATCGCCGTATCCCAGGACTGACCACCACACCGGACGTGCGCGAGCACATCGCGCTGTTTCACTGCGAACTCAACCCTGGAATCGGCGGCAAGACCTGGGCCTCGGCGACCGCAGTCCGTCGCGCCCCTGCGGACCGCACTTGACCAAGCTGTCGCGTCTCCGAATTTGAACTCCATCCAAACTTGCACTCGATCCAATTTTAGGTCTACGTTCGGAGTCGTGACACCACGCGGCAACGGCGGTCTGCGCGAGCGCAAGAAGCTCCAGACCTGGCGCACCATCCGGACGGCGGCGTTCGAGCTGATCGGCGAGCGCGGGTTCGAGGCGGTCAGCGTCGAGGAGATCGCCGCGGCCGCGAACGTCTCGCGCAGCACGTTGTTCAACTACTTCCCGACCAAGGAAGCGATCGTCCTGGACCCGGATCCCGAGGAGCCCGAGGTGTGGCGGGCGCTGCTGCGCGCCCGGCCCGGCGGCGAGCCGCTGTGGGCCTCCCTGCGGGAGGTCCAGCTCGGTTACCTCGGGTCCATGGCCGATCGGCTCGTGATCCAGAAGCGGTTGAAGGCGGCCTCGCCGAAGCTGGCCGAGTCCACCAGGGAGATGGGCGCGCAGTTCCACGCGGACGTCCGCGAGTGGGCCCACGGCCACGCGCCGGGTGACCCGGTGGCGACGACGCTGATGGTCAACACCGCCTTCTCCGCCCTGAGCACCGCTTATGCCCTGTGGTCGCCGGAGGACGGGTTCGAACGCCTGCGCGCCGTCGCCCAGGAGTGCTTCGACCGCGTCGGCAAGGGCTTCGACGCCGGCTAGTCCCACAACCGAAATCCCCCTCAGCGCCGCGTCCGCCGCGGCGCGGTAAGGACGTGCCCTCATGAGCAAGACCTGGTTCATCACCGGCGCATCCCGCGGCTTCGGCCACAGCTGGACGAAGGCCGCACTGAGCCGCGGGGACAAGGTCGCGGCCACCGCCCGCGACATCAGCACCCTCAAGGACCTGGCCGAGGAGTTCGGCGACGCGCTGCTGCCGATCACGCTGGACGTGACCGACCGCGACGCCGCCATCGCCGCGGTTCAGCAGGCGCACCAGCACTTCGGCTCTCTCGACGTCGTCGTCAACAACGCCGGCTACGGCCATTTCGGGTTCATCGAAGAACTCTCCGAGGCCGAGGCACGCGCCCAGATCGAGACCAACGTCTTCGGCGCGCTCTGGGTCACGCAGGCCGCGGTGCCGTTGCTGCGGGAACAGGGATCCGGGCACATCATCCAGATCTCCAGCATCGGCGGCGTCGGCGCGTTCCCCGGCCTCGGCATCTACCACGCCTCGAAGTGGGCGTTGGAAGGCTTCTCCGAGGCGCTGTCGAACGAGGTGTCGTCGTTCGGCGTGAAGGTCACCATCGTCGAGCCAGGCGGGTTCGCCACCGACTGGGCGACCGACTCCGCCGTGCACTCCGAGCCGAACCCCGCATACCAGCCGATCCGCGACGCCAGGGCGGCCCAGCGCGGCGCAGCCCACCGGCCAGGCCCCGACGCCACGGTCCAGGCGATTCTCGCCGTGGTCGACGCGGAGAACCCGCCACTGCGGTTGTTGTTGTCGGGTCAGGCTTTCGAGGTCGCCCGCCACCTCTACAACCAGCGTTTGGCCACGTGGGCGAAGTGGGAAGAGACGTCCCGCTCCACCGACCAGAGCTGAGACAGCTTCCGCTCGGGGTGCGGCGAGCACCCCGAGCGTGTGAGCTCGCGTTCGTTCACCAGATCACTGAAATCTACGACTTCGAAACCGCGCCATCGGCGGCAATGAGAGGCGGGCCAGATCGACTTCGGGCAGTTGCAGCAACGGCGAGGACGCTTCCAGGAGCACCGCACCACCCGGCGCGACGACCCGTTCACGGACACTGTTTTTCCGCGCGGCTTCCCGAGCCTTGACGTAGTCGTTCCCGCGCTGGATCTCTGCAGCCTTCTCGCGGTGAACCACAGCACGGCGTGGAGGGTGACCAGACGCGGCTGACCTCGAATCGTGGCGATGCCCAGGGCACTCCGGTCCACCTCGGCGAGGCCCGACTTCTGCGAGTGGCTCCACGACCGCTCATCGCCCGCAGACGGTCGGCACCCCACCACACAGGACCCGGAAATGACGAGTACCACCAGCAACAGCCTCAAACCAGTCGCGCTGCCCGAGGACTTCCTCCGGAATCCGCACGAGGTGTACCGCGCGCTCGGCGACTCGACGGTGCACCACGTAGTCCTGCCGACGGGCATCGAGGCCTGGCTGGTGACCGGCCACGCCGAGGCCCAGACGGCGCTCGGCGATCCGCCGCTGGTCAAGGACATCCAGCTCGGTGCGACGGTGCTCGCCAAGCACCAGGTCGGCGCGGGCCGCAGTGCCGAGCTCACGGCGTTCAACCCCGACTTGTCGGCGCACCTGTTGAACATGGACCCGCCTGATCACACCCGGCTTCGCAAGCTCGTCAACCGGGCCTTCACCAGCCGTGCGGTCACCGGGATGCGGCCTCGCGTCCAGCACATCACCGACATCCTGCTCGACGGCCTCGCCGCCAACGAGGCTGGCGCCACCGAGGTCGATCTCATCTCCGGGTTCGCCATAGTCGGCGCCGTCGGCTGCCACGGGCGGGAAGTCGACCGGCAACGCCCGCCACTCGATGCCATAGCGGGTCAGACAGCCGATCGCGTCCACCATCGCACGCAGGTCGTGCTTCGTTGGCGCTCCGGCAGGGCTCTTGCGCAACTCGGCCATGACCGCCAGCGCTTGCGGCTCCAGCACCTGCCACTGCTCATCGGTCAGATCAGACGGATACCGACGTGTCCGGTCACGACATGCGCGACCAGACACGCCACAGCTCGCCTTCGCGGCCTCGACACGGTAGACAGACGTCCTGGGGCTTTTGGTGATCACGTTGGTGGTACGTCTCGATTACCAGAAGCCCGACCTTCATGCCTTCACGCTCACGACCGACCCGCACCATTCGCCAGCAGACTCCTGGGGAGGAAGTCGTGCGAGTTCTTTTCTCGTCATCGCCGGGGCTTGGCCACCTGTTTCCGATGATCCCGCTCGCCTGGGCGCTGCGGGCCGGGGGTCACGAGGTGCTGGTCGCCAGCACCGGTGACGTCGTCGAGCGCGCCGCGCAAGCTGGGCTGCCCGCGGTGAAGGCCGCGCCGGGGCTGGACACGATGACGTTCTTCGGGACTGCAGTGCGGGAGAACGAGCGGTTCGGGGACTTCGCCGCGATCCACGAGCTGTTCGTGGAGGACCCGCGGCGGGCGACGGAGCTCGTCGCGCGGGTGTTCGCCGCGCTCGGCGACCGGCTCACCGAGGGAATGCTCGCCGCCGCCCAGGGCTGGCGGCCGGACCTGGTGGTCTTCGAGCAGATGGACTCCGCGGGCCCGTTCATCGCCGCGAAGCTCGGAATTCCCGCCGTGCAGCACAACTTCGGCGCGGCGCGCGGAACCGACGAGCTCGCGCTGTACGCCAAGTACACCGACGCCTACGACCGGCATGGCGTGACGCGGCCGACCCAGGCCGACGCGATCATCGACATCGCCACCGAGGGGCTCGGCACCCCGCAGATCGGGTGGCCGATGCGCTACGTCGCGTACAACGCGGGCGGGGTGCTGCCGGGGTGGCTGCTCGCCGAGCGGGAACGGCCGAGGGTGTGCGTCACCCTCGGCACCGCGGTCGGCCTGATGTCCGTCGGCGCGCTGGGCCAGATCGTCGAGGCGGCCAAGGAGATCGACGCGGAATTCATCTTCGCGCTCGGCGACTCCGACGTCGCGGAACTGGGCGAACTGCCGGAGAACGTGCGCCTCGTCGAGTGGATCCCGTTGAACGCCCTGTTGGAGCACTGCGACGCGATCGTGCACCACGGCGGCTCCGGCAGCACCTTCACCTCGCTGGCCGCCGGAGTGCCGCAGTTGCTGCTTCCGCACGCCGCCGACCAGTTCGACAACGCGGCACTCGTCCGCGACGCTGGTATCGGCCTGTGGCTCGAAGACGCCACCGTGGACGCTTCGCATCTCACGAAGCTGCTGGAGGACAAGGAGATCAGGGCGGCGTGCGAGCGACTCCGTGCGGAGAACGCCGCTCGCCCCCTGCCATCGGAGCTGGTGTCGAAGCTCGTCGCGCTGGTGAGCTGATCCGGCTTGGTGATCCGGGGTGAACACCGAGGGGCGGCGACGGGGGTCTGAGCGGGGGCGGTGGACATTGCCCCGACACGGCACGGACCGAGGAGGACTCAACCGAACGCGGCAGCGTTCCGGTCACCGCGACCGTGCGCAGCCACGGCCGGTCGCCGCGCCGGTAGATCTCGTTGTGCTTGCGGGCGTGCAGACGGTCGGGCTCGAAGTCCAACCGCCGCCGAGGCATCCGCCCGTCGGCGTCCGGCGCCTGCGCTGGCGAGGTGACCTGGGGGAACACCGGGACCGCCTGCGGCGACACGTGCGGCTGACCGCGCTCGTCCCACGCCGAAGCGCTGATTCGGATAGCGCAGCTCGGTCGGCAGCTTGTCCGCGGGCAGTACCATCGGCCGGTCCTCGCCCTTGAGCAGGTTCGCGCCCCTGGCCAGCTCGGAGCTATCCACAGCCATAGTTCTCCTTCTGTGGTCTTCTGCGCCTTCACCGAGCTGGTCCGCGCATGTGCTCGGTCCGGCGCATCTGTCGTCCTGCACGATGAGCAGGATGCCGAGGGCGACCCGGTAGTAGCCGAAGCCCATGAAGGTGTGGGTGGTGATGAACCTTGTGGGGCCAGGCGATCATCGTGCGCTTGGGCGTCCACGCGGGCTGACATCGCCCGAACGCCCCCGGCGAGCCCTTCGTCTGAGCTAGCGTCGATCTGACCCAAACGACGAACCTCAGGGGGTCGAGGTCATGGCGCAACTGGTCAGCGTTCCGCTGGAGAACGGCGGCGCGCTGCTGATCGAAGCGGCGGGCGGGCTGGGGTCGGTCCCGGTCAGCGGTGCTGGGAAGGTCGTCGTGCAGGCGTCCGACACCGTGCGGAAGGCCATGGGCGGTATTCGTGCCGCCGCCGACGAGGTGCTGACCGAGCTGCGCTCTACCGAGGAGCCGCCGTCGAAGGTGGCGGTGCGGTTCGGCGTCAAGGTCACCGCCGATGCCGAGTTCGTGGTCGCGGCGTCGGCGGCCGAGGCGAACTTCTCCGTCACCATCGAGTGGAACGACGCCGGCCAGGCCCTATGAGTGGCCTCGGCGCTGACCCGCTCGATCCCGCCGTCATCCGGCTGCGCGCGGGGACCCGGATCGTGGGGGCGGGTTTCCTGGTCGCGCCGGACATCGCCGCCACCTGCGCGCACGTGCTCGGTGACGAGGCCGTGGTCGCGGACTTCCCGTTGCTGCGCAGTCGCGACCACGCCGTGGAGGTGCTGGAGCGGGACGACGAGGCGGACGTCGCGATCCTGCGGCTGGCCGATCCGCCCGCGGGTGCGTTGCCGGTCGCTGCCCGGATCACCGGCGACGTCCGCGACCACCGGTTCCGCACGTTCGGCTTCCCGCACGACCTGCCGGACGGCATCTGGGTGACCGGCCGGCTGGTCGGCGCTCAGGGTGCCGGGCGGATCCAGATGGCGCAGGATCCCGACCACTGGCGGATCGAACCCGGCTTCAGCGGCGCGCCGGTGTGGGACGAGGAACTCGCCGGCGTCGTCGGCATGGTCGTCACCTACACGGCGCGCAACAACACCACTGCGCACCTGGTTCCCACGACCGCTCTCGGGCACGTGTGGACGACGCCCGCCCAGAACCCGTACCGGGGCCTGCGTCCGTTCGAAGAGGAGCACGCGTCGCTCTTCCACGGGCGTGACGAGGACGCCGATCGGCTCGCGGAGCTGCTGGCACGCCAGGACGTCGTGGCGATCGCCGGGCCGTCCGGCAGCGGCAAGTCGTCCCTCGTGCGCGCGGGCCTGCTCCCCCGGCTTCGCGCGGCCGGCGCGAAGATCGTCGAGCTCGGCGCGGACGACGAGGTCCCCGGCGATCCGGAGCCCGGCACCGTGCTGGTGCTGGACCAGTTCGAAGAGGTCGTGGTGGCGAACCCGGCCGCTGCCAAGGAGAAGCTCGCGGCGATCACCCGGCTGGTCGCTGCCCGGGCTCAGCGACCCGGTGCGGTGCGGGCCGTGCTGACGCTCCGCTCGCGGTCGCTGGACGATCTGATCACCAGGGAGACCGTCGCCGAGCTCAACCGCGCGGTGTGGTTCCTCGAACCCATGTCGCGCGGGCAGCTGGCCGCGGCCATCGAGAGGCCCGCGGCGGCGGTGGGCGGTCTGGCGTTCGAATCCGGCCTGGTGCAACGGATCCTCGACGACACCCGGGACGAGCCTGGCACGTTGCCGCTCGTCTCGCTGGTGCTGGACCAGCTGTGGCGGCACCGGTACGGCGGCTGGCTGGCCCACCAGGCCTACGAGGAGCTGGGCCGCGTGCAGGGAGCTTTGAGCAACGCGGCGGACGACGTGCTGGCGTCCCTGACACCCGCCGGCCGCACCGCGGCCCGCACGCTCCTGACCGGGCTGACCCAGGGCGGGTACGCGCGGCGGAGCGCGCTGCTGCCCGATCTCGACCCGGAGATCCGGGACATCGCCCACGACCTCGCGGGCAAGCGGCTGGTCGTGATCCACGAGCAGACCGTCAACCTCATCCACCAGGCGTTGATCGACCACTGGCCGACGCTGCGGGACTGGCTCGCCGAGGACGCGGAGTTCTTGACCTGGCTCGCGAAGCTCCACGACCTGCACGGCTCCGGCGGTCAGCTCGTCGGCGCGCCACTGGTCGAGGCGTCCGACTGGCTGCGCGGGCGGGAGGACGCCATTCCCGCGCCGCAGCGCGCGTTCATCCGCCAGAGCCAGACCTCCCAGCGCCGGACCCAACGCCGCTGGCGCGTCATCACGGCCGTGTCCGTCACGTTCGGGTTGCTCGCGTCGCTGCTCGCCGGGGTGGTGGTGCGCAACCTCGCCGAGCTCGACGACCAGCTCCGCTCCAACAACGCCCTGTCGCTCGCCCAGGCCGCGAACCGCGACACCGAGCAACGGCCGGTGGAGGCGTTGCAGCAGGCGCTGGCCGCCTACCGCGAGAAACCCGGCAGCGCCGACGCCTACGGAGCGCTGTTCCAGCAACGGATCTACTGGCGCGGCGTCGACCGCGTGCTGACCGACGAGCTCTTCACCGACGTCATGGCACTGAGCGCCAGCGCCGACGGGCGGGTGGTCGTGCTGCGCAGGAACGACACCCTGACGGTCTGGTGGGACCTGCTCGGACCGGACGCGAGGCATCGCGACCTGCCGCGCCTGCCGGGCGCGTCCTCGTTCACCCTGAGCCCGGACGGTCGCCGGCTCGTCGAGGCGGGCACCGGCAGACCGTCCCTGCGGGTGTGGGACCTGACCCGCCAGAGCGATCCGGTCGTGCTGGAGGCCACCGCCCCGCTCCGGCCCGCCACGTTCAGCGCCAACAGCCGGTACCTGGCGGCGGAGGAGTTCGTCGTGCTGAGGGGCTCCTCGTCATCCCGTGTCCGCGTGTGGGACCTGGACACAGCGCGGGAACTTCCCAGCGACCTGGTCTACGGACCACAGGAGCCAGGTCTGGTCGAGGCGTACCCGACGTCCGACGGTTCGGCGGTGGTGGCCGTCGAGGATTCCGACTCGACCCCGGCGGAAGCGATGCTCCGCGATCGCGCGACCGGCGCGGGCACCCTCGTGTTCCGGGCCTCCGGCACCACTCCCCTGCGGCTCGTCGGCAACGGCACAGGCATCATCACGTGCGCCGACAGCACGACGAAGCTGATCGCCGCGCTTCCAGGCGCTCCGGCGCGCGAGTTCCCCGAACCCCAATGCCCGGTCAGGTTCAGCAACGACGCCACCGGCCGCTACCTGATCAGCGGCTACCCCACGGAGAACTCCGAACCGCCCGCACTCCTCGACCTGAAGACCTTGGAGAGGAAGAACCTCTCCCTGGCGTGGACGGTCGCCGACAACGACTCGGTCATCACCCCCGCGGAGGGCGGCCTGCGGACGATCACCCTGCGAAGCCGCGCTCTGGAGGTGAGGTCCGTCGCCACGAGGGACTACGTGCCGAGGCCGAAGCTCTCGACCAACTGGCAGGACCACACCCCGGACAACAAGCGGTTCGTGGCATACCTGGACGACCCCGGCTACAAAGAACACTCCATCGTCCTCGTGGACGAGAACGGCACCTTCCTTCACAGCCGCCCCGTGCCGGTCGTGCCCGACGCGGTCGCCTTCGACGTCACCGGAGAGCGCGTGCTCGTGGTGAACGGGCCGACGCTCCAGATCTACCGCACGGACGGGATGGTGCTGGAACGGGAAGCAGCCCTCCCCACGCCACCCGGTCGGAGCGGCCAGAAGCTGTACGAGACCAGCCACTCCTCGGTCAGCCCCGGCCCGGACGGGCAGACCTACGTCGCGCACCTGGGCATCGTGTCCACTTGGGACCTTCACACCGGCACGCAGACGCGACCTCCCCTGACCGCGGTGGACAACACCGCCGAGGACTGGCAGGCGTTGCGCGGAGGACCAGCCGTGATGCCGCGGCCACGACACCGCGAGCACCTGCTCGTCGGCATCGGGACCGACCTCGCCGTGTGGAACTCCTCGACCCTCGCCGAGCTGCACCGCTTCGACGTGGGCTACGCCGAGGTGGCGCAGACCTCCGCGGACGGGTCGATCGCCGCGGCGTCGGGCGCCGACCGGCTGACGCTGGTCGACCTGACCACGATGCGGGCACTCCCACCGCTGAACGCCCCAGGTCAGACGATCATCAACAGCTACGGCGACTACCTGTTCACCAAGACCTTCAACGACCTGGTGGTCTGGAACTGGAAGCAACGCCGCCAGCTGGTCGCCGTGAAGTTCCCCAGTTCCGAGCTCGTCCAAGCCGTCGAGGGCGACAGGTTCCTGGTCAACAACCAGCCGTGGCGGCGCGAGTCCATCACGCTCGACGCCGCGCAGTGGTTCCGCGAACTCTGCGGCCTCGCGAACCGCGAGTTCACCCAGGCGGAGAAGGACGCCCTGCCTCAGGGCGTCAGCACCGAACGCCCCTGCACCGGCTGACCTGGCGACTGGGCGCACGGATGCGGTGAGCGGTGGAACGCCCAAAGAGCCTCTTCTTCCTGCGAAGCCAGGAGCGCTCCACCGCGATCGGCCGACGCCTTCGCTCACCCGCTTTCGTGCTGCGGGCCTGGCTGTTCGCGGGAGAACCTCCGCAGCGTCGGGTTCGCGGTGGCGTAGAGGGTCAGCAGGCCGGCTCCCGCTGCGCACGTGAGGATCGCCTGCGAGGGTGTCAGGAACTCCACGAGCAGGCCGCCCGCCGCCGGTCCGGCCACCGCCGCGACGCCCAGCGCCACGCCCATCACGCTGCTCAGGCGGCCGCGCAGCTCGTCCGGGGTGAGCAGCAGCTGGTACGTGGTGATGGTGGTGTTCGCGGTGGGGGCCAGGAACGCGGCGGCGGCGAACAGGACGCCTGTCGGGAGTCCCGGTCGTACGAACAGGGCCAGCGGGATCAGGGCGGTGATCGCCCAGAACACGCCGACGATGGCTCGGTGCGGGCGGAGGACCCGGTGCAGCCGCGGGGCCGCGAGGGAGCCGAGGATTCCTCCCGCGCCGAGCATCGCGCCCATGATGCCGATCTGGCCGGCGGGAACGCCCTCCTGGTGCGCGATGGCGATCATCAGCAGGTAGAAGGCCTGGAAGAACAGGTTGAGGCCGACCGCGCAGAAGGCGACCACCCGCACCACCGGCTGGGTCCACATCCAGCGGAGGCCTTCGCCGATCTCGTGGTGGAACCGGCTGACGGGCGCCGGTTCCCTCTCTCGTGCGGGGACGCGGATGAACAGCAGCGACAGGAACGTCGCCAGGTGGGTCACGGCCTCCACCGCGAACGGCAGCCAGCGCGCCAGGCCGAACAGCGCGCCTCCCAGTGCCGTGCCGGAGAGCTGGCCGAGGTAGCCGCGGGCGGCGTTCATCGCGACGGCGTCCGGAAGTTGTTCCTCCGGCACGATCGCGGGCAGAGCGGCGTCCTCTGCGGGCTCTGACAGCGACCGGCAGATCCCGAGCACGACCACCACCAGCACCACGTGCGGCACGCCCACGACGTGCCACCACAGGCCCAGCACCAGCAGCCCCACCGCCAGCGCCTGGATCGCCTCGCAGACCAGCATCACCGTCCTGCGGTTCCACCGGTCGACCAGGGCTCCGGCGGGCAGCCCGACGACGAGCTGCGTGGCGGCGGCGACGCCGAGCACGAGGCCGGAGGCCGCCGCCGAGTCGGTCAGCGTGAGCACCAGCAGGGGCAACGCGATGATCGACGCGCTGGTGCCCGCCTCGGAGAGCGCCTGGCCGACCCACAGCAGGCGGTAGTCGCGGTTGCGCGACAACGACGTCGTCACCGGTCACCCCGGCAGTCCGCGGCGATGCCACGCAGCGCGTCGAGGAAGTGCTCCGCGACCCGCCGCACGGTGGCCTCCTCGTGCCGGTCCGGCTGGTAGTGCCAGGTGAAGCGGAGCTCGCCCGCCGCGACGCCGCCGACCACCTCGAGCAGGTGCGGCCCGCGATCGGTCGGGTCGCCGTCCTGTCCGACCGGGTCGAGGACCGTCCGGTACAGGCCGTCGCCGGCATCGTCGGCGGTGCTGCCGGACTGGCCCAGGTAGTTGAACGCGATCTGCGGACCTGGTGCGGTCAGCCGGTTCCGCACCTCGGGTGTGCCCAGGTACCGCAGCGCCCCGAACCCGAAACCGTTGCCCGGCACCGTGCGCAGCTGCCGGCGCACGGTCTTGACCAGGTCGCGCCACGGGGCACCGTCGTCCGGCAGGGTGAGCCGGACCGGGTAGAGGGTGGTGAACCACCCCACCGTGCGGGACAGGTCGGCGCCGAGCACGTCCTCGCGGCCGTGGCCCTCCATGTCGAGCGACACCGTCCGCTGCCCGGTGAAGCGGGCGAGGGCCAGTGCCAGCGCGGCGAGCAGGACGTCGTTGATCCTGGTGCGGTAGGCGGTGGGGGCGTCGTGCAGCAACGCGTCGGTGTCCGAGGCGTCCAGCACCACCCGCACCTCGGCGGCGGGCGTGCCCGGGACCGGCTGCTCGTGGTCCGCGGGCAGCGGGGCCACGTCGAGCGCCGACGCCCAGTGGTCCACCTCGTGGTCCAGGGCTCCTCCGGCGACGTGCCGCGCCAGACCGTCCGCCCAGTCGCGGAACGAGGTGGACTTGGCGCCCAGGTCCACCGTCTCGCCGCGGGCGGCCTGCCGGTAGGCGGTGTCCAGGTCGTCCAGGAGGATCCGCCACGACACGCCGTCCACCACGAGGTGGTGCACGGTCAGGAACAGCAGCGGCGCCTTGTCCGCGTGGAACAGCACGACCCGGTACAACGGTCCCGCGGCGAGGTCGAAGCCCGCGTGGGCCTCGTCGGCGATCTTCACCAGGTGGACGTGCCGTTCCTGCTCGCCGATCGAGGTGAGGTCGTGCCGTTCCAGCACGACTCCCTGGCCGACAGGGGCGTTGTGCTGCCGCCACTGGTCGTCCTCGTGCACGAACCTCATGCGCAGCGCGTCGTGATGGGCCACCACGGCGGCCAGCGCGGTCTCCAGCGCGCCTTCGTCCACATCGGACCCCAGCTCCAGCAGCATCGACTGGGTGAAGTGGTGCGGCGCGACCGTGCGCGTGCCGAAGAACCACTGCTGGATCGGGGTGAGCGGCACGTCACCGACGACCTCGGCCGTGGACACCGGCTCGGTGTCGATCTCGGTGACGAACGGCGCCAGCGCCTCGATCGTCTGGTTGCGGAACAACGACTTCGTCGTCAGGGCCAGCCCCGCCTTCCTGGCGCGGGACACCACCTGGATCACCAGGATCGAGTCACCGCCGAGCTCGAAGAAGTTGTCCCGCACCCCGACGCGATCGGCACCCAGCACGGCCGCCCACACGTCCGTGAGCACTTTCTCCACGGGCGTGCTCGGCGGCACGTGACGTGATTCGCTGCCGGTGGCCGGATCCGGGACCGGCAACGCCGCCCGGTCCAGCTTGCCGTTGGGGGTCACCGGCAGGACCTGCAACGGCACGAAGGCCGACGGCACCATGTACGACGGCAGGCGGTCGGCGAGGAACGTGCGCAGCTCGGCGGCGTCAACGTCGGCGACGAAGTACGCGGCCAGGCGAGTCTGCCCCTCCTTCCTGGCCACCACGGCGGCCGCGGTCACCCGCGGATGGCTCAGCAGCGCTGACTCGACCTCGCCCGGCTCGACGCGGTGACCGCGGATCTTGACCTGGTCGTCGATGCGGCCGAGGTACTCGACCACGCCGTCCCCACGCCTGCGGACGAGGTCGCCGGAGCGGTACATCCGCTCCCCCGGCGCACCGAACGGGCACGCCACGAAGAGCCCCGCCGTGAGCCCCGGCCTGCCGAGATAACCGCGCGCGAGGCCGGCGCCCGCGATGCACAACTCGCCGGGCACCCCGAGCGGAACCGGCCGCAGCAGCTCGTCGACGACGTAGAGCCGCGTGTTCCAGGCCGGGTGGCCGATCGGGACGGGGCCGGGTTCCAGCGGCACACCGGGTTCGACGCGGTGCTCCATGCAACCGACGGTCGTCTCGGTCGGCCCGTACTCGTTGATCACGGTCGCCGCCGGGTTCTCCCGCCGCCACTCGTCCACCGGCGCGCTCAGCAGCTGCTCGCCGCCGACCACCAGGTCCCCGGACGGCGACAGCGCGGCCGGGACGGTGCCCAGCAGCGGCAGGTGGCTCGGCGTGGCCTTGAGGAAGGTCGCCTGTCCCAACGGGACCGCGTCCTCGTCCAGGTCGCTCACGAGGATGCGGCCGCCGGTCAGCAGCGGCCCGAACAGGGTCGTGACGGTGAGGTCGAACGAGACCGGCGAGTGCAGCACCGCGGCGCCGCGCAGGCCGGGGTAGACCTCGGTGGCCCAGGTCAGGTAGTTGACCACGGACCGGTGCTCGACGACGACGCCCTTGGGACGGCCGGTCGACCCGGACGTGTAGATCACGTACGCCGGGTCGAGAGGTGTCCGGCCGGCGACCGCGGGGTTGTCGACACGCCCGTCGGCCACGCGCACCAGGTCCGGGCCGTCCAGCACCAGGACCGGCCGCGCGTCGTCGAGCACGAACGCGACCCGGTCGGCGGGCTGGTCCGGTTCGAGCGGCACGTACGCGGCACCGGTCTTGAGCACCGCCAGCACGGCCACCAGCAGGTCGGCGGAGCGCCGCAGGGAGATCGCCACGTGCTCGCCGGGGCCGACGCCCCGCGCGATCAGCGCGTGGGCCGTCCGGTTGGCACGGGCGTTCAGGTCCGCGTAGGTCAGGGACGTGCCGGCGTCGACCACCGCGATCGCGTCGGGCGTCCTGGCCACCTGGGCCTCGACCAGGTCCGTGATCGTGGCGTCCGGCACGGCGTGAGCAGTGTGGTTCCACGCGTGCAGGACGTGGTGCTCCTCCTCGACGTCCATCAGCGGCTGGTCGGCGAGCGGCCGGTCGGGGTCGGCGACGACGCCCGCGAGCAGCACCCGCAGGTGCTCGGCCATCCGCTCGGCGGTCGAGGCGTCGAACAGGTCGGTGCTGTAGTTGACCGCCGCGTGCAACGCGTCGTCGGCCTCCTGGAACTCCCAGGTCAGGTCGAAGTTGGCCGCCACAGCGGGCAGCGGCAGGTCCTCGACGCGCAGGCCAGGCAGGTCCGGCGCGGGCTCCGGGGTGTTCTGCAGGATCACCATCGTCTGGAACAGCGGGGTGCGACTGGTGTCGCGTTCGGGCCGCAGCTCGTCCACCACGCGTTCGAACGGCACGTCCTGGTGGGCGAACGCGTCCAGCGTGGTGTCGCGGACCTCGCCGAGGAACTCGCGGAACGACCGACCACCGTCCACTGTGGAACGCAGCGTCACGGTGTTGACGAAGAACCCGACCAGGCCCTCCAGCTCCGCGCGGTCGCGGCCCGACGTCACGGTGCCCACCGCGATGTCGTCCTGCCGCGACCAGCGGGCGAACAGCACCTGGCACGCGGCGACCAGTGCCATGAACAGGGTGCCGTCCTGCCTGCGCGCCAAGGCCTTCAGCCCGTCCGACACCTCGGCGGGGACGGTGAACAGGTGCACCGCGCCCCGGTTGGCGCGGACGGCGGGCCGGGGCCGGTCGGCCGGCAGTTCCAGCGGCGTGGCACCGGTGAGGCGATCTCGCCAGAACGCCAGCTGCTCGTCCAGCACCGGCCCGGCCACCCGCTGCCGTTGCCACACGGCGTAGTCCGCGTACTGGATCGGCAGGTCGGGCAGCTCGCCACCGCGGTAGAGCCGGGTCAGCTCGGCGGTCAGCACGCCGTTGGACCAGCCGTCGGTGACGATGTGGTGCGCCTGCAGGAGAAGGACGTGGTCGTCCTCGGCGACGCGCAGCAGCGACGGACGCAGCAGCGGGCCCCTGGCGAGGTCGAACGGCCGGGCGCACTCCCGTTCCAGCACCTCCGGCAACTCGTTCTCGGTCACGTCCAGCACGGGGACCTCGACGGGCCGCGGCGGGTGCACCACCTGCACTCCGTGCCCGTCGACGGTCTCGAAGGTCGTGCGCAACGACTCGTGCCGCGCGACGAGCGCGGTCAGCGCGGTGCTCAGGGCGTGCACGTCCAGCTGCCCGCGCAGCCTCAGCAGCGACGGGGACAGGTAGTCGGTGCTCTCCGGTTCGAACTGGTCGAGGAACCACAGGCGCTGCTGGGCGAAGGACAACGGCAACGCAGCCTCGCGCGGTGCGCGCGGGATGACCTCGTACTCCTCCTGCCCCGCACCGATCTCCTGGACCAGCCGGGCGACCGTGGGCGAGGTGAACAGCACCCGCGGCGACACCGGCGCGTCCAGTTCGGCGCGCAGCCGGGACACGACCCGGATGCTCAGGATGGAATCACCTCCCAGCTCGAAGAAGTTGTCGTCGAGCCCGACGCGCGGCACGCCCAGCACGTCGGCCCAGATGCGGCAGACCCGCTCCTCGGCCGGGGTGCGGGGAGCGCGGTAGGCCGAGTCGTCGGCCCGCAGGTCAGGGGCGGGCAGGGCGCGGCGGTCGACCTTTCCGTTGGAGTTCAACGGAATCTGGTCCAGGGTGACGAACGCCGAGGGCACGAGGTAGTCGGGCAGGCGTTCGGCCAGCCACGTCCGCAGGTCCGCGGCCGCGCCTGTGGTCACGTACGCGACGAGCCGCTGGTGACCGTCGTCCTCCCTGGCGACGACAACGGCTTCGCGCACGTCGGGATGCCGGGTCAGGACCGCCTCGACCTCGCCCGGTTCGACCCGGAAACCGCGGATCTTCACCTGGTCGTCGGTGCGCCCCAGGTACTCCAGCATGCCGTCCGGAGTCCAGCGCGCCCGGTCCCCGGTGCGGTACATGCGTTCACCCGGCTCGCCGAACGGATCGGCCACGAACCGGTCCGCGGTCAGCCCCGGCCGGCCGAGGTAACCGCGGGCGACCTGGACACCGGCCAGGTGCAGCTCTCCCGGCACGCCGACGGGGACCGGCCGCAGGTTCGCGTCCAGCACGTAGGCCCGCGTGTTGAGCAGCGGACGGCCTACCACCACAGGGGAATCAGACGTGACGCGACACGAGACCGCGTCCACTGTGGACTCCGTCGGTCCGTAGAAGTTGTGGACCGCCGTACCGGGAACGTCGGCCAGCCGCCGCGACAGCGCCTCGCCGATCGCCTCTCCGCCCAGCATCAGCACCTTCGGCCGGTGCTCGCCGTCCAGCAGTCCGGCGTCCACCAGCTGCCCCGCGTAGGACGGGGTCAGGTCCAGGAAGTCGATCCGCCGGTCCACGACGTAGTCCACCAGCGCGGGCGGGTCGAGCCGGACGTCCTCGTCGAGCACGTGCAGCTCGTGGCCGTCCGCCATCAGCACGACGCCTTCCAGCGACGTGTCGAACGAGAACACCGCCGACAACGCCACTCGCAACCGTTCTCCGCCGGCGAAGTCCTCGCGGTGGTTCACCAGCAGGTTCACCAGACTGCGGTGCTCGACCAGCACGCCCTTCGGAGTTCCCGTGGAACCGGACGTGTAGATCAGGTACGCCGCGTGGTCCGGCCGCACCGGCGGCAGGTTCGCGGAGTCCTGGTCGTCGGACGGCGGCAGTGAGCCGCGCACGACCAGCACCGGACCGGCGTCCCGCAGCAGGAACTCGACGCGATCAGCGGGCAGCGAAGGATCGACCGGCAGGTACACACCACCGGCCTTCCAGATCGCCAGCAACGCCACCACGAACTCCACCGACCGCGGCAGTGCCAACGCCACCACCCGCTCCGGTCCGACACCTGAGGCAACGAACACCCGAGCCAGCCGGTTCGCCCACGCGTTCAACTCCGCGAACGACAACGACCTGTCCCCCACCACCAACGCGACGGCGTCCGAGTGCGCGTGCTTCTCGAACACCTCGATGACGGACCGCTCCGCCACTTCCCCGTCCGTGGCGTTCCACTCCACGACCACCTGGTGACGCTCGTCCGCCGTCATCAGCGGCAACTGCGCGAGCGACCGGCCGGGATCGGCCGCCACCTCCTCCAGCAGCAGCACGAGGTGCGCGGCGAGGCGCTCGACCGTGGCGGGCTCGAACAGGCGCGGGTCGTAGTCCAGCTCGAGCCGCAGCCGGTCGCCGAGGTTGGCGCTGAGGGCGAGCGGGAAGCTCGTGGTGTCGTCGCCCTCGACGTCGAGCACCCGCACGCCCTGCTCGGCGTCGAGCAGCTCGTCCACCGGGTAGTTCTCGAACACCACCGCGCTGTCGAACAACGACGACCCCGCGGGCACGTCGCTGAACGACCTCAGCTCCGCCAGCGACACGAAGTCGAACCGCCGCGACTCCAGCTGCGCCGCCTGCACCTCGCGCAACCACGGCAACACGGAGGCGTGCGGGTCGACGCGGACACGGGTCGGCACGGTGTTGATGAACATGCCGATCATCGCTCCGACCCCCGGTAGTTCCTCCGGCCGGCCGGACACCGTCGTGCCGAACACCACGTCGGACTCGCCGCTGTGGTGCGACAACAGCAACGCCCACATGCCTTGCACGATCGTGTTGGCCGTCAGCCCGGCGCCGCGGGCGACCCGGTTCAGGTCGGCCGACCGCGCGTCGTCCAGTTCACAGTGGACGGACGCGCTGGACTCGGCCCGGTGCGCCTCGACCGGCGGCCGGTCCCACGGCAGCGGTGTCGGCGACTCGACGCCGGCCAGCACCTGCCGCCAGTGCCGTTCGGCCGCCCCGGTGTCCTGCCCGGCCAGCCACCGCAGGTAGTCGCGGAACGGCCGGCGGGACACGAGCTCAGGCTCCTCCCCGCGCACGAGGGCCGCGTACTGCGCGCAGATCTCCGCCAGCACCTGGGCGAAGCTCCACCCGTCCAGCAGGATGTGGTGCGCGGTCCAGAACAGCGCGACCTCGTCGTCGGTCAGCCTGGCGATCGCGAGGCGCAGCAACGGCGGCGTGGTGAGGTCGAGCTCGTCGTCGTGCCCGGCCTGCCTGTCCTCGGCGGGAAGGCGCCGCCAGTCGTGCCGGACGATCGGGACGTCGACCCGGTGACGCACGACCTGGACCGGCGCCTCGACGCCTTCCCACACCACCGCACCGCGCAGCACCGGCGTGCGGTGCACCACGCGACGGCACGCCTCGGCCAGCGCGTCCGGGTCGGACACCCCGGCCAGCCGCAGCCGGAACCGGTTCGAGTACGCCGTGGAGGTGTCGTCCACCAGCGTGTGGAACAGCATCCCCGTCTGCAACGGGGTCAGCGGGTAGATGTCCTCGACCTCGTCCCCGGCCAGGCGGTCCACGCCCGCCTGGTCCAGGTGCGCCAGCGGGAAGTCCGACGGCGTGCGGCCACCCGCGCCCGGCTCGGCGCAGTGCGCCACGATCTCCGCCAGCGCGCGCACCACGGCGTCGGCCACGGTCCGCACAGTCGACTCGTCGTGCACGTTCTCGGAGTAGTGCCAGGACAACACGAGCTCGCCGTCCTCCACGCCGCCGACCACCTCGAGCAGGAACGAGCGGGTGCTCGCCGGGTCCGCGTCGGCCACCGGGCTGTCGAGCCGCGCCCGCACCAGGCCTTCGCCGGACGCCGCCCCGTCCCAGCGGCCGTGGTAGTTGAAGCTGACCGGCGGCAGCGCGGTGCCGGCGAGACCGGACGTCAGCTGACGCAGGGCCTCGAAGCCGAAACCCCGGCCCGGCACGGCCCGCAGCTGTTCCTTCACCGACTTGAGCACCGTTCCCCAGTCACCGGACGGCACGGTGAGCGCGACCGGGTACTGCGTGGTGAACCACCCGACGGTGCGTGAGATGTCGACGCCGTCGAGGACGTCCTCACGGCCGTGGCCCTCCATCGTGACCGCCACGCGGTCGTTTCCGGTCCACGTGGACAACGCCCGGCCGAGCGCGCTCAGCAGGACGTCGTTGACCTGCGTGCGGTAGACGTCCGGCACGTGGTGCAGGAACGCGTCGGTGCGTTCGCGGTCCAGCCGCACGGACACCACACGAGTCGAGCCCGCCGTGTTGGGTCCGGCGTGGTCGACGGGCAGGTCCGGGACGTCGAGCGCCTCGCTCCAGTGCGGCAGCTCGGCGTCGAACGCGCCCGACCGCACGTGCTCGGCGAGCCGGTGCGCCCACTGCGTGAACCGGGTGCCGACGGGCGCCGGTTCCGGCCGCTGTCCCGCAACGGCCCGGCGGTAGGCGGTCTCCAGGTCTTCCAGCAGGATCCGCCAGGACACCCCGTCCACGACGAGGTGGTGGACGACCAGGAGAAGTCGCCTGCGGGAGAACAACAACGCGCGCATCACCTGGCCGCGACCGATGTCCAGACCGGCGTCCGCCGAGTCCACATCGGACAGGTCGTGCTCCTCCAGCACGACCTCGGCGGCAGTGGCCTCCTGAACCCAGCCACCGTCCACCCGCGTGAACCGGGTGCGCAGGCCCTCGTGGTGCGCCACGAGGGCGTCCAGTGCCCGTGCCAGGGCCGCCGGGTCGACGTCCTCGGCCAGCTCCAGGTAGGACGACATGGTGAAGTGGTGCGGGTTCCCGGGTTCGGAGTCGAGGTACCAGCGCTGGATCGGCGTGAGCGGCGCGGGTCCGGCGATCTCCGGCGCCGCGGCGGCGGCACCGCGCGTGCGCACGACCGTGGCCAGCTCGGCGATCGTCTGGTGGGTGAACACGTCCTTGGTGGCCAGCTCCAGTCCGGCCTGGCGGGACCGGGACACGATCTGGATGCTCAGGATCGAGTCGCCGCCGAGGCTGAAGAAGTTGTCGTGCACGCCGACCCGGTCCACGCGCAGCGCGTCGGCCCAGATCCGCGCCAGTTCCCGTTCCACCGGCGTGCGCGGTGCCACGTAACCCCGTTCGGCTCCGGCCCGCGCGTCGGGTTCCGGCAGGGCACGGCGGTCCACCTTGCCGCTGTCGGTCGTGGGCAGCTCGTCGAGCACCACGAACAGCGACGGCACCAGGTGGTCCGGCAGCAGTCGCTTCAGCCCGGCCCGCAGGTCGTCCGGCGCGGCCGTGCCCACGACGTAGCCCACGAGGCGGTGCGTGCCGGGTTCGACCTCGCGGGCCACGACCACGGCCTGCGTCACGCCGGGCAGGCCGAGCAGCACGGCCTCGACCTCGCCCGGCTCGACGCGGTAGCCGCGGATCTTGACCTGGTCGTCCGCACGGCCCTGGTACTCCAGCACCCCGTCGGCGGTCCACCGGGCGAGGTCGCCGGTCCGGTACATCCGGCTGCCGGGCTCCCCGAACGGGTCCGCGACGAACCGGTCCGCGGTCAGGCCAGGCCGGTGCAGGTAGCCGCGGGTCACCTGGGCTCCCGCCACGTGCAGCTCGCCGGGCACGCCGATCGGCTGCGGCCGCAGTCCGTCGTCGAGCACGTAGGCGCGCAGCCCGCGGCCCGGCGTGCCGATCGCCGGTCGTCCACGGCCGGTGATCTCCGTCCACACCGAGTCCACAGTGCACTCGGTGGGGCCGTACAGGTTGACCCCGGTGACCCTGTCGGTCTCGGCCAGTACCCGCCACAGCGCCTCGCCGATCGCCTCACCCCCCAGCGCGATCATGCGCGGCCGGTGCCGTCCGGGAGCCAGGATCCCTTCGGGCAGCAGCTGCTGGAAGTAGGACGGCGTGCAGCTCAGGAAGTCGATCCGGTGCCGCACGACGTGCTCGGCCACGGCGCGCGGGTCCAGCCGGACGGACTCGTCGAGCAGGTGCAGCTCGTGCCCCGCGGCGAGCAGGAGCAGGCCCTCCCAGGACGCGTCGAAGGTGTAGGCGGCCGTGGCGATGCCGCGCAACCGGGTCCCGTCGCCGGGCAGCAACCGGGCGTGGTGGTCGGCGACGAGCGCGGCGAGGTTGCGGTGCTCGACCACGACGCCCTTGGGACGACCGGTCGAGCCGGACGTGTAGATCACGTACGCCGGGTGTTCCGGTCGCAGCGGAGCCATCCGGTCGGCGTCGGACGGGTCGGTCACGGGCAGCGCGGGATCGTCCGGCCGCAGCCCTTCCGGGGTCAGCACGAGCTCCGGTCGCGCGTCCTCCAACAGGAACGCGATCCGCTCCGCCGGGTGGGCCGGGTCGACCGGCAGGTAGGCGCCACCTGCCTTGAGCACGCCCAGGACGGCGCACACCAGGTCCGCCGACGCGGGCAACGCCAGGGCGACCACCGATTCCGGTCCGACGCCTTGGGCGATCAGGTGGTGGGCGATCCGGTTGGCACGCGCGTTCACCTCGGCGAAGGTCCACGACCGGGCACCGTCGACCAGTGCCGTGGCGTCAGGCGTGCGCGCGGCCTGGGCCTGGAACACCTCGTGGTAGGCCGGTTCCGGGCCACCGACGCCCGTGTCGTTGCAGTCGTGCAGCACGAACCGCAGCTCGTCGTCGCTGAGCAACGGCAGCCCGGCCACCGCGCGGCCGGGGTCGGCGGTGGCGCCCGCGAGCAACGTGCCGAGGTGCGCGACCATTCGTTCGGCGGTGGCGGTGTCGAAGAGCGCGGTGTCGTAGGTCAGCACCGCCTCCAGGTGGTCGCCGGCCTCCTGGAACTGGAACGACACGTCGAAGCTCGCCGCGACCGACGGCGGCGGCAGCTCCTCGACCTGGAGACCACGCAGCCGCGGTCCGTCGCCGGGCGTGTTCTGCAGCACGACCATCGCCTGGAACAACGGGGTGCGACTGGGATCGCGCTCCGGCTGCACCGCGTCCACGACCTGCTCGAACGGAACGTCCTGGTGGGCGAAGGCGTCCAGCACGGTCTCGCGGACCCGGTCCAGCAGGTGCCCGAAACCCTCGTGCGGATCGACGTCGGAGCGCAGCACCAGGGTGTTGACGAAGAACCCGACCAAGCCCTCCAGCTCCGTGCGGTCACGGCCGGAGACGACCGTGCCGACGGCGACGTCGCGCTGCCCCGACCAGCGGGCGAACAGCGCCTGGCACACCGCGACGAGCGCCATGAACAGGGTGCCGTCGTGGTGGCGTGCCAGGGCTTTGAGCCGGCCGGTGACCTCGGCCGGCACCTGGAACTCCACCAGCGCGCCCTGCCTGCCCCTGGTCGCCGGGCGGGCCCGGTCGGCGGGCAGCTCCAGCGGGCGCACCCCGGCGAGCGCCTGCCGCCAGTGCGCCAGGTGCTCCTCCAGCGCCTCCTCGGTCGCCGACTCTCGTTGCCACACGGCGAAGTCCGCGTACTGCACGGGCAGGTCGGGCAGCGTCGCGCCGCCCTCGTAGCAGGCGCCCAGCTCGTCGAGCAGCACGCCGTTGGACCAGCCGTCGGTGACGATGTGGTGCAGCACCAGCGAAAGGACGTGGTCGTCCTCGCCCAGCCGGGCCAGCAGCACCCGCAGCAGCGGGCCGCGGCGCAGGTCGAACGGTGTGGTGGTCTCCCTCGTCAGAACCCGCGGCAGCTCCTGCTCGGTCACGTCGAGCACCGGAACCTCGACCCGGTGGGGCGGGTGGACGACCTGCACGCCGTGTCCGTCGACGGTGTCGAAGGTGGTGCGCAACGACTCGTGGCGCGCGACCAGCGCGGTCAGCGCGGTCTCGAGCGCGCCGACGTCCAGCGGGCCGCGCAGCCGCAGGATCGACGGCGTCAGGTACTCGACGCCGCCGGGCTCGAACTCGTCCAGGAACCACAGGCGCTGCTGGGCGAACGACAGCGGCAGGACGTTCTCCCGCGACGCCACGGGGATGTCGGCCAGCCGTGCGCCCGCCGACGCGGAGACCAGCTCGGCGATCCCGGCGACGGTCGGGTGGGAGAACAGGGCGCGCGGGGACATCTCCACGTCGAACCCGGCGCGCAACCGGGAGATCACCCGGATGCTGAGGATCGAGTCGCCACCGAGGTCGAAGAAGTTGTCCGTCACGCCGATCGCCGGCACGCCCAGCACCTCCGACCAGATGTCGGCCACCTTCCGCTCCGCCTCCGTGCGCGGTACGACGTGATCGGCGCGGTCGCCGCCGAAGTCGGGGGCGGGCAGCGCGCGGCGGTCGACCTTTCCGTTGGTGTTCAACGGAATCGCGTCCAGGGTGACGAACGCCGAGGGCACCAGGTAGTCGGGCAGGCGCTCGGCCAGCCACGACCGCAGGTCCACGTCCGCACCGGTCGTGACGTAGGCGACGAGCCGCTGGTGACCGCCGTCCTGCCGCGCCACCACCACGGCCTCGCGAACGTCGGGGTGCCCGGTCAGGACCGCCTCGACCTCGCCCGGCTCGACCCGGAAACCGCGGATCTTGACCTGGTCGTCGGTGCGCCCCAGGTACTCCACCGTGCCGTCCGGCGTCCAGCGCGCCCGGTCCCCGGTGCGGTACATGCGTTCACCCGGCCCGCCGAACGGATCGGCGAGGAACCGGTCCGCGGTCAGGCCTGGCCGGCCGAGGTAACCGCGGGCGACCTGGACACCGGCCAGGTACAACTCGCCCGGCACTCCGACGGGTGCGGGGCGCAGGTGTTCGTCCAGCACGTACGCCCGCACGTTGCGCAGCGGCCGTCCCACCACCGGCCGGCCGGCACCGGTGATCCGGCACGACAGGGCGTCCACTGTGGACTCGGTCGGGCCGTAGAAGTTGTAGCTCCTGGTGCCGGGCGTGGCGGCCAGCCGTCGCCACAGGTCGTCGGCGATCGCCTCGCCGCCCAGCATCAGCACCTCCGGCCGGTGCTCGCCGTCCAGCAATCCCGCCTCCAGGAGCTGGCGCGCGTAGGACGGGGTCAGGTCGAGGAAGCCGATCTGCCGCTCGGTCACGTAACGGACGAGCGCGGGTGGATCCAGCCGCACCTCGTCGTCGAGGACGTGCAGCTCGTGGCCGTCGGCCATCAGCACGATGCCTTCGAGCGACGTGTCGAACGAGAAGACCGCGGACAACGCCGCCCGCAACCGTTCTCCGGCAACGAAGTCCTCGCGGTGGTTCACCAGCAGGTTCACCAGACTGCGATGCTCGACCAGCACACCCTTCGGCTTGCCGGTCGAGCCGGACGTGTAGATCACGTAGGCGGCGTGGTCCGGCCGCACCGGCGCCAGGTCGTCCGCGTCGTGGCCGTCGACGCCGGGCAGGTCCCGCACCACCAGCACCGGGTCGGCGTCGCTCAGCAGGAACTCGACACGGTCTTCGGGCAGTGAGGGGTCGACCGGCAGGTAGACGCCACCGGCCTTCCAGATCGCCAGCAACGCCACCACGAACTCCACCGAGCGCGGCAACGCCAACGCCACCAGCCGCTCCGGCCCCACCCCCGACGCGACGAACTCCCGGGCCACCCGGTTCGCCCACGCGTTCAGCTCCGCGAACGACAACGACCTGTCCCCCACCACCAACGCGACGGCGTCCGGCGTCGACCGGGCCCGTTCCTGGAACACGTCGATGATCGTCGCGTCCGGCACCTCGCCGTCCGTGGCGTTCCACTCCACGAGCACGCGGTGCCGTTCGTCCTCCGTCAGCAGCGCAGGCTCGGTCTCCTCGGCGATCGAGTTGACCACCAGCACCAGGCGGTCCGCGAGGCGTCGTGCCGTGCCGGCGTCGAACAGGTGCGGGTCGTAGGCGAGGTCGAGGCGCAGCCGTTCGTCGAGCACGGCGCTCAGGGTCAGCGCGAACGTGGTCGTGTCCCGCGCCCGCGTCTCGGTCGCCCGGATGCCACCGACCTCGGCGACGTCGTTGAGCGGGTAGTTCTCGAACACCACGGCGCTGTCGAACAACGACGACCCCGCGGGCACGTCGCTGAACGACCGCAGCTCCGCCAGCGACACGAAGTCGAACCGCCGCGACTCCAGCTGCGCCGCCTGGACCTCGCGCAGCCAGGCGATGACGTCGGCGTCGTCGCGCACGACGACCCGTGCGGGCACGGTGTTGATGAACAGGCCGACGATCTGCTCCACGCCGGGGAGGTCGCCGGGGCGGCCGGAGACCGTGGTGCCGAACACGACGTCGGACTCGCCGCTGTGCCGCGCCAGCAACAGCGCCCACGCTCCCTGGACCACGGTGTTGACCGTGAGGCCGTGGCGGCGGGCGGTGTGGCGCAGCCGGTCGGTCTGCTCGGCGGTGAGGGCCACCGGCACGGTCGTCGAGGACTCGGTGGCGTGGTCGCGTCCAGGTGAACGGTCGTAGGGCAGCGCGGTGGGAGAGGAGAAACCTGCGAGCACGCCCCGCCAGTGACGTTCGGCCTCGGACCGGTCCTGCGCGTCCAGCCAGCGCAGGTAGTCGCGGAACGGCCGCCGGGTGACGACCTCCGGCGCGCGTCCGGCGGTGATCGCCCGGTAGAGCTCGCACACCTCGGCGAACACCTGCGCGAGGCTCCACCCGTCCAGCAGCACGTGGTGGAACGTCCACACGAGCACGACCTCGTCGCCGGACAGCCGGGCCAGGTCGATCCGCATCAGCGGCGCCTGCCGCAGGTCGAGCCGCGCGGCGTCCGGTTCCCAGTCCTCTTCGGACAGTCCACGCAGGTCGTGGTGCGCGACGGGCAGGTCCACGCGGGAACGGATGACCTGCACCGGCCGGTCGACGCCCTCCCACTCGAGGGCGCCGCGCAGCACCGGCGTGCGGTCCACGACCCGTTGCCAGGCCTCGCCCAGCGCGCGCGGGTCGTCCACCCCGGTCAACCGGAGCCGCACCTGGTCGAAGTACGCCGTGGACGACGGGTCCGCCAGGCCGTGGAACAGCATGCCCTCCTGCAACGGCGTCAGCGGGTAGACGTCCTCCACGTCCCTGCCGTCGCCGGCGAGGCGATCCACCGCCGCCTGGTCCAGCCGTGCCAGTGGGAAGTCCGACGGCGTGCGACCACCGGCGTCCGGTGCCGCGCAGTGAGCCACGATCTCGGACAGACCGGCCAGCACGGCGTCGGCCACGGCGCGCACGGTCGGCTCGTCGTGCACCTGCCCGGAGTACAGCCAGGTGAGCTCCAGCTCGCCGTCCTGCACCAGGCCCACGACGTCGATCAGGTGCGCGCGGGTGTTGCCGGGCGCGGTGTCCTGGCCGATCGGGGCGCAGCGGGCCCGGTAGAGCCCGTCGTCCTGCGCGGCCACGTCCCACTGACCGTGGTAGTTGAAGGTGATCGCCGGGTACGGGTCGTCGCGCAGGACGTCCGAGGAGCCGAGGTAGCGCAACGCCCCGTAGCTCTGGCCGCGGCGGGGTAGCGCGCGCAGCTGCTCCTTGACCGACTTCAGCACGTCGCCCCATCCGCCGGCGGGCACGTGCAGCGCGAGGGGGAACTGGCTGGTGAACCAGCCGACCGTGCGCGAGACGTCGAGGTCGTCGGGGACGTCCTCGCGCCCGTGCCCCTCCAGTCCGACGAGCACGCGGTCGCGGCCGGTCCAGCCGGCCAGCGCCCGGCCGAGCGCGCTGAGCAGGACGTCGTTGACCTGCGTGCGGTAGACCGCCGGCACGTGGTGCAGCACCGCGTCGGTGTCGGCGCGTCCGAGCCGGACGGTCACGGACCGCACGTCCTGCGCCGGGTCACCGCCCTCGTGGTCCACCGGCAGCTCCGCGACCGCCGACGAGGCGAAACCGGTCCAGTGCACGAGGTCCGCGTCCAGTTCGCCCGCGCTCACCCGGTCGGCGAGGCGACGCGCCCACGTGCCGAACGCGGTGGTCACCGGCTCCAGCTCCACGGGTTCGCCTCGCGTCACCTGGTGGTAGGCGGTGTCGAGGTCGTCGAGCAGCACCCGCCAGGACACGCCGTCCACGACGAGGTGGTGCACGCTCAGGAACAACCGAGAACGGCCTGCGCCGAGCCGGAACAGCAGGGCCCGCACGAGGGAGCCCTCGCCGAGGTCGAGGCTCGACTGCGCGGCGAGCGCCTCGGCGTGCGCGGCCTCCTCGCGGGCCGCTTCCCCGAGCGAGGACAGGTCGCACACCCGCAGCACGCCCGTCGGCGCGGTCGGCGCCAGGTCCTGGCTCCACCGGTCGTCGACACGGGTGAACCGGGCACGCAACGCGTCGTGGTGCGCCACGACCGCGTCCAGTGCCGTCGCGAGCGCCTGCTCGTCGACGTCCGGGGCGAGCTCGACGTGCGTGGACATCGTGAAGTGGTGCGGGCTCGGGGGCGCGCTGTCGAAGAACCACTCCTGGATCGGTGTCAGCGGAGCGGGTCCCGCGGCCGGGGCGTCCGGCGCGGGGGCCTCGACCTCCGTGACGACCGCCGCCAGCTCCGCGATGGTGGGGTGCAGGAACACGTCCTTGGACGACAGCCGCACTCCGGCCCGGCGGGCGCGGGCGACGAGCTGGATGCTGAGGATGGAGTCGCCGCCCAGCTCGAAGAAGTCGTCCTCGATCCCGACCCGGTCGACGCGCAGCACCTCGGCCCAGACTCGCGCCAGCTCCCGTTCCACGGGGCTGGTGGGCTCGACGTGCCGCGTGCCTTCCGGCCGCGCGTCCGGTGCGGGCAGGGCTCGCCGGTCGACCTTCCCGTTGCCGCTCAACGGAAGCGCGTCCAGCACGACGAACGCCGACGGCACCATGTAGTCAGGCAGTTCGCGCTTGAGCCACGTGCGCAGCTCGGCGTGGTCCGTCTCCGCCGTCACCACGAGATAGGCCACCAACCTCTTGAGGCCATTCTCGGTGCGGGCGACGGTGATCGCCTGGGTGACCGCGGGGTGCCGCACGAGCAGGGCGTCGATCTCCCCCGTCTCGACCCGGAATCCCCTGATCTTGACCTGGTCGTCGGTGCGGCCGACGAACTCCAGCGTGCCGTCCGCGCGCCACCGGGCGACGTCACCGGTGCGGTACATGCGGAAACCGGGCGAGCCGAACGGGTTGGGCAGGAATCGTTCCGCGGTCAGGCCGGACGCGCCGAGGTACCCGCGCGCCAGGCCGGCGCCCGCGAGGAACAGCTCGCCCGGCACCCCCACGGGCACCGGCCGCAGTCCCCCGTCCAGCACGTACGCCGCCATGCCGTCCAGCGGGCGTCCGATGGGGATCACGTCGGGCACGCCGGCCGTCATCGGGAACGACGTGGCGAACGTCGTCGTCTCGGTCGGGCCGTACCCGTCGACCACGGTCAGCCCCGGGCACGCGTCGAGCACACCGCGCACGGCCGCGGCGGGGACGACGTCACCGCCCGTCCACACCTGCCACAGCCCGGCGAAGGCCTGCGGTGCCTCCTGGGCGATCAGCCGGAAGAGCCCGGCGGTCAGCCAGATGGAGGTCACACCGTGCGCGGTGACGGCGTGTTTGATCGTGTCCGCGTCCACGTCACCGGGTGGCGCGACGACGACCTCGTGGCCGCGCAGCAACGGAACCCAGAGCTCGTAGGTGGAGGCGTCGAACGCCGGCGGCGAGTGCAGCAGCACGCGTTCGTGCGCGCCGCCGTCGAAGCGGGAGTCCAGCACCAGCGCCACCACGTCGCCGTGCCGCACGGCGACGCCCTTGGGTTCCCCGGTGGAACCCGAGGTGTACATGACGTAGGCGAGCTGGCCGGGGCGCATCACCACACCGGGATCGGCCGCGCCGGGGTCGGCGTCGCCGAGCACCACGACCTGTCCGTTGTGGACGGATCGGGCGAGTGCCTCGTTGGCCGGATCGGTGACGACCACGCCCACCCCGGACGTGGAGAGCACCTTCCGCAGGCGCGCGGCCGGTGCGCGACCGTCCAGCGGCAGGTACGCCCCGCCCGCCTTCGCCACGGCCAGTTCGGCGACGACCAGGCCGCCGGAGCGCTCCACGAGCAGTCCCACCGGGTCCTCCGGCGCGACGCCGAGGTCGATCAACCTGTGCGCGAGGCCGTTCGCGCGGGAGTCCAGGTCGGCGTAGGTGAGGACCACGTCACCCTCGATCACCGCCGGAGCACCGGGCATCCGGCTCGCCTGCGCGGCGAACAGGCCGGGGATCGTGCCCTCGAACACCGCTCCGCAGGGATCGTTCCAGCCGGTCAGCACCTGCTCGATCTCCGCGTCCGACATCCACGGCAGCTCCCCGAGCGGCCGGTGCGGATCGGCCGCCACGCCGCTCAGCAGCCGCACGAGGTGGTCGGCGAACCGGGTGATAGTGGTGGCGTCGAACAGGTCGGTGTTGTACTCCACCAGGCCTTCCAGCAAGCCGTCGCGTTCCTGGAACTCGATGGTCAGGTCGAAGATCGCGGCGCGCCGGGACAGGCCGACCCGTTCGACCTCCAGGCCAGGGAGCGCGGGCGGGGTGCGTTCGGCGTTCTGCAGCAGCACCATGACGTCGAACAGCGGGTTGCGGCTGACGTCGCGGTTCTGGTGCAGGGCGTCGACCAGGTGTTCCAGGGGCACCTCGTCGTGCGCGAACGCGTCCTTGACGGTGTCCTTGACCTGATCCAGGAACGCGGTGAAGGCGGCCGAGCCGTCCACTGTGGAGCGGAGCACGACGGTGTTGACGAAGAACCCGACCAGCCGTTCCAGGCCGGGCCGGTCGCGTCCGGTCGTCACGGTGCCCACGGCGACGTCGTCCTGCCCGGCGTACCGGGCCAGCAGCGCCTGGCAGCCGGCCAGCAGCACGGACAACAGGATCGTGCCGCGCTCGTGCGCCAGCTCGCGCAACGCCGTGGTGACCTCGGCGGGGACGGTGAACGCGTGCGCCGCCCCGGCGCTGGTGCGCACCGCGGGCCGGGGCCGGTCGGTGGGCAGCTCCAGCGGGGCGACGCCGGTCAGCCGCCGGGTCCAGTGGTCGAGCTGGCCGCGCATCGCGTCACCGGACAGCCGTTCGCGTTGCCAGGCGGCGAAGTCGGCGTACTGGATCGGCAGGTCGGGCAGCGCCGCCTGCCGCCCGTCCACCGCCGCGCCGTACAGCTCCCCCAGCTCCTCGGTGAGCACGCCCATCGACCAGCCGTCGGTGACGACGTGGTGCACGGTCAGCAGCAGCACGTGCTCGTCCGCGCCGAGCCGCACGAGCAGCGCCCGCACCAGCGGACCGCGTCGCAGGTCGAACGGGCGGGAGTACTCCTCGGTCAGCAGGTCGTCCAGTGCGTGGCGCTCGGGCAGGTCCACCACCGGCAGGGCGGGCTCGAACGCCGGGTGCACGACCTGCACGCCGACGCCGTCCGCCTCGTCGAGTGTGGTGCGCAACGACTCGTGCCGCGCCACCAGCCCGGTCAGCGCGGCTCTCAGCGCGGTCACGTCGAGCCGTCCGGTGAGGCGCAGCGGCAACGCGCTGTTGTAGCCCGACCCGCCGGGCTGGAAGCGGTCGAGGAACCACAGGCGTTGCTGCGGGAACGACAACGGCAGCGGCTTGTCCCGGTCGGCGCGCGGGATGGCGCCTGCCTGGCTGGACCGGCCAGAGAGACGGCGGCGCATCTGTTCCCGCAGGTGTGCGGGCAGCGCGGCGATCCGGTCCTCCATCGACGACGACATGGTGTGGTTTCTCCTCAGAGTTCGGTGGGGGCGCCGTCATCGAGCGCGACTCGTTCGAGTTCGAGCAGGACCTTCTCCTCCACCAGCCGCGCCAGTTCGGCGACCGTGCGGGCGGTGAGGACGTCGTGCGGGGTCAGCGGGACGTCGAAGGCCGCCCGGCAGCGGGAGGTGACCAGCAGGCTGCGCATGGAGTCGCCGCCGAGCGCGAGGAAGTCGTCCTGCGCGCCCACCCGGCCGAGCCCCAGCACGTCCGCCCAGATCTCGGCGATCACCAGTTCGGTGTCGGTCGCGGGCGGCACGTACCGTTCGGCCGGCACGGGCGCGGAGGGGGCGGGCAGCGCGGCCCGGTCGACCTTTCCGTTGGCGCTCAACGGCAACGCGTCGAGCACGACGAACGCGGAGGGCACCATGTAGTCGGGCAGGCCGCGTCCGGCGAACGCCGCCAGCTCCGCCGCCTCCGGCACCTGACCGGCGGGCACCACGTAGGCCACGAGTCGCTTGCCGCCCAGCTCGTCCTCCCGCACCACCACGACGAGGCCGCCCACGCCGGGATGGCGGCCCAGCACCGCCTCCACCTCGCCGAGCTCGATCCGGAACCCGCGCAGCTTCACCTGGTCGTCGGCGCGACCGGCGAACTCCAGCACGCCCTCCGGCAGCCACCGCACGACGTCGCCGGTGCGGTACATCCGCTCCCCCGGCGCTCCGAACGGGCAGGCGACGAACCGGGACGCGGTCAGGCCGGGCCGGTCGAGGTACCCGCGAGCCAGGCCGGCGCCCGCGACGTACAACTCGCCGGGCACGCCGACCGGCACCGGCCGCAGCCGGGCGTCGAGCACGTAGGCCGACATGCCGTCCAGCGGTGTCCCGATCGGCACGGTGTCCGGCACGTGCGCCAGGTCGGGCATCCGGTGGGCGCTCGCGAACGTCGTGGTCTCGGTCGGCCCGTACCCGTCGACCACGACCAGGCCGGGACAGGCCTCCAGGACGCGACGCACCGCGGCCGCCGGCACGACGTCACCACCGGTCCACACCTCGGTCACGCCCGCGAAGCAGTCCGGCGAGTCCTGCGCCAGCACCCGGAACAGGCCGGCGGTGAGCCACAGCGCGGTCACGCCGTGCGCGGCGACGAGCCCGCGCAGCGCGGCCGCGTCGAGGTTCTCCGGCGGGGCGACGACCACCGTGCCGCCGCGCAGCAACGGGACCCAGAGCTCGTAGGTGGAGGCGTCGAACGCCAGCGGCGAGTGCACGAGCACCGTGCGGTGAGCCGGGCCGTCGAACCGGGAGTCGAGCGCCAGCGCCACCACGTCCCGGTGCCGCACCGCCACGCCCTTGGGCGTTCCGGTGGACCCGGAGGTGAACTCGACGTAGGCGAGGCCGTCCGCGTGCCCGGCCACCTCGGGCCGGTCCGCCGTGCCGTCCTCGGGGACGACGACCTGGCCGTCGAACGCGAACTCCCGGTCCGTGACCAGGATCCGGGCGCCGGCCTGCTCCAGCACGAGGCGACCGCGTTCCTCGGGAGCGCGTTCGTCCAACGGCAGGTAGGCACCACCCGCCTTCAGCACGGCGAGCACCGCGACCACCACGTCGGCCGATCGGGTCAGCAGCAGTCCGACGCGTTCTTCCGGACGGACGCCGAGCGCGATCAGCCGGTGTGCCAGCTGGTTCGCGCGGGCGTCGAGTTCCGCGTACGTGAGCGAGGTTCCGCCCGCGACGACCGCCGTCGCGTCCGGTGTCCGGTCGGCCTGCTCGGTGAAGAGGTCGATGATCGTGGTGTCGCGCGGGCCGGGCCCGACGCGCTCGGCGAGGACGAGCCGCCGTTCGGCCTCGCCCAGGACGTCGATCTCCCCCACCGCACGGCCGGGGTCGGCGGCGAGAGCGAGCAGGGCGGTCTTCAGGTGGCCGGCGACGCGCTCGGCCGTGGCGAGGTCGAACAGCGCCGGGTCGAAGCTCACCCGGAACTCCAGGTCCTCGCCGGGACGGACGCCCAGGCTGAGCGGGAAGTTGGTCGTCTCCACCGCGTCCAGGTCGCGCACGGTGACGCCGTGCGTCCCGGCCTCGTCGACCGGGTAGTTCTCGAAGACGAGGATGCTGTCGAACAGCTCGGTTCCGCTCCACGCCTGGAGATCCGCGAGCGCCACGTGCTCGAACCGCCGCGCTTCCGCCTGCTCCGCCTGCAACCGCCGCAGCCACTCCGCGACCGGCTCGTCCTCGGCGACCTCGGTCCGCACGGGCAGGGTGTTGATGAACATGCCCGTGATGGCGTCCGCGCCGGGCAGGTCGGCCGGTCGGCCGGACACGGTGGAACCGAAGCACACGTCGGTCTGCCCGCTGTAGCGCGACAGCAGCAGTGCCCACGCGCCCTGCACGACGGCGTTGAGCGTCACCCCGTTGCGCTGGGCGAAGTCCCGCAGCCCGCCGCCGGGCACCGTGACCGTGGTCCACGCGGAGGTCCGGGCGGCGTGCCCCGGTTCGGCGGGCCGGTCGACCGGCAGCGGCGTCGGCGCGCAGAACCCGTCGAGTGCCTTGCGCCAGTGGGTTTCTGCCTCGGCGGAGTCCTGAGTGGACAGCCAGCTCAGGTAGTCGCCGAACGGGCGCCGTGCCGGAACGTCGTGGCCGGCGTAGCAGGCGAGGACGTCGGACAGCACCTGGAACGTGCTCCACCCGTCGAGCAGGACGTGGTGGAACGTCCACCCGACCCGCACAGCCGTGCCGGACTCGCGCTCCAGCACCAGCCGCATCAGCGGGGCGGTGCCGAGATCCAGCTCCGCGGAGTCGGAGGTGATCGGCAGGTCGACCTCGCGGCACACGACCTGCACCGGCCGGTCCACGCCCTCCCACACCACGCGGCTGCGCAGGACCGGTGTCCGCGCCATCACCTCCCGCCACGCGCGGGCCAGCGCGTCGACGTCCGTGACGCCGTCGAGCACGAACGAGATCCGTTCGGTGTAAAGGCCTTCGTGACCGTGCGACAGGCTGTGGAACACCATGCCCGCCTGCATCGGCGTCAACGGGTAGACGTCCTCGACGTCCCGGCCGTCGCCCGCGATCCGGTCCACCGCGGCCTGGTCCAGGCCCGCCAGCGGGAAGTCCGACGGCGTGCGGCCACCGGCGTCCGGCCGGGCGCAGTGCTCGACGATCTCCCGCAGCGCCGCCGTCATGGCGTCCGCCAACCCCCGCACGGTCGGCTCGTCGTGCGTTTCCTCGCTGTAGTACCAGGTCAGCCGGAGCCGCTTGGCCTCCACCGCGCCGACGACGTCGAGCACGTGCGGCCGGGGCGTGTCGGGGGCGGCGCCGGCGGACAGTCCGCCGATCGTCCGGAACACCTCCCCGCCCGCCGCGCCGTCGAACTGACCGAGGTAGTTGAACGCCACCGCCGGGCCAGCGGACCGGTGCGCGGCGCCGTGCCCGATCCCGCGCCGGGGCACGGCGCGCAGCCGTTCCTTGGTCGCCTTCAGCAGCTCGCCCCAGTCGCCGGTGACGTCCAGCGCCACCGGGAACACCGAGGTGAACCAGCCGACCGTGCGGGACAGGTCGACGCCGTCGAGGAAGTCGCCGTCACGGCCGTGCCCCTCCAGGTCGACCAGGACGCGGTCGCGGCCGGTCCACCCGGCGAGGACGCGGCCGAGCGCGCTCAGCAGCACGTCGTTGATCTGCGTGCGGTACACGGCGGGCACGTCCTGCAGCAGCGCGCGGGTCAGGTCGGCGTCCAGTTCGGCGGTGACACCGCGCACGGAACCGGTCGTGCCGGTGCCGTGGCGGTCGGCGGGGACGCCGGGATCACCGGTCACCCCAGCCCAGTGGTCCGCCTCGTCGGCGAACCCGCCGGCCGCGGCGTGCTCTGCCAGTCGCAGCGCCCAGTCGCGGAACGACGTGGTCTTCGCGCCGAGGACGACCTGCTCGCCCCGCCGGGCCTGGAGGTAGGCGGTCTCGAGGTCCTCCAGCAGCACCCGCCAGGACACCCCGTCCACCACCAGGTGGTGCGCGGTGATCAGGAGCTCGCGCGCCGGGCGGAGTTCGGCCCGCAGCAGCGGTCCCCCAGCGAGGTCGAACCCGGTGTCCACTTCGGACAGCACGTCGGCGGGGCCGACGGGCGCGTTGTGCTGTCGCCAGCCGGATTCCGTGCGCTCGAACCGCATCCGCAACGCGTCGTGGTGCTCCACCAAGGCCGCCAACGCCGTGCGCAACGCCTCCACGTCGACCTCGTCGGTGAACTCGACCCGCACGGACTGGTCGAAGTGCTCCGGTCGCGGCGGTTCGGTGTCGAGGAACCAGCGCTGGATCGGCGTCAGCGGCACCTCGCCGGTCACCGGCCCCTGCGGCACCCTCTGCCCTGCCACGACGGCGGGAACCGCGGCGGCGAGCGCGGCCACCGTCGGGCAGCTGAACAAATCCCTCGGCACCAGGGAATAGCCGGCCTGGCGGGCGCGCGACACGACCTGGATGCTGATGATCGAGTCGCCGCCGAGCTCGAAGAAGTCGTCGTGCACGCCGACCCGGTCGAGTCCCAGCACCTGAGCCCAGATGCCGGCGAGCACGCTTTCGGCCTCCGTGCGCGGCTCGACGTGCCGGGCGCCGGTCGACTCCCACTCCGGTGCGGGCAGCGCCCTGCGGTCGAGTTTTCCGTTGCCGGTCAGCGGAAGCCGGTCCAGCGGCACGAACGCGGACGGCACCATGTGCTCGGGCAGCGTCCGGGACAGGTGCTCCCGCAGGCCCGCCACGGGACCGACGACGTAACCCACGAGGACCTTGCGCCCCGCGTGCTCGCGGACGTCGGCCGCCGCCGCGGTCACCTCGGGGTGCGCCTCGATCGCGGCCTCGACCTCCCCGAGCTCGATGCGGAACCCGCGGATCTTGACCTGGTGGTCGGCGCGGCCGAGGTAGTCGAGCCTGCCGTCCTTCCACCGCGCCAGGTCGCCGGTGCGGTACATGCGCGTGGCGGGGTCGCCGAACGGGTCCGCGACGAACCGGGACGCGGTGAGGCCCGGCCGGTTCAGGTACCCGCGCGCCAGTCCCGCTCCGGCGACGTACATCTCGCCGACGACACCGGGCGGCACGGGTCGCAGGTCCTCGTCGAGGACGTACACGCGCAGATCCGGGATGGGTTCGCCGACGGTGCCGTCAGCGGGCGTCCACGTGACGTGCACCGTGGTCTCGGTGATGCCGTACATGTTCACCAGCTCGCCAGGACCGTCCCAGGCGGCCAGCCTGCGCACGTCCAGCGCCTCGCCGCCGAAGACGACGTACCGCAGGCTCAGTCCGGCCGGCTTCTCGGCGATGAGCTGGTAGAACGCGGACGGCGTCTGGTTGAGGACCGTCACCCGCTCCCGCGCGAGCAGCGCCGCGAACTCGCCCGGCGAGCGGGAGACCTCGTGCGGCACGACCACGAGCCGTCCGCCGTGCAGCAGCGGTCCCCACAGCTCCCAGACGGAGAAGTCGAAGGCGTAGCTGTGGAACAACGTCCACACGTCGTCGGGGCCGAACCCGAACCACGCGCCGGTCGCCGAGAACAGCCGCGCGACGTTGGCGTGCGGGACGACCACGCCCTTGGGCCTGCCCGTCGACCCGGACGTGTAGATGACGTAGGCGGCGTTCTCGGGCCGCAGCGTGACTTCCGGCGCGGTGCGAGGACCGCCCGACAGGTCCGGCAGCTCCGTCAGCACGACCACCGGCTGGGTGTCCTCGACCATCCCCGCGATCCGGTCCTCCGGGTACGACGGGTCGATCGGCAGGTAGGCGGCACCGGACTTGAGCACGCCCAGCACCGCCACGACCAGGTCGGTGGACCGGGGCAGGCGCAACGCCACGTACTCCTCGGGCCCCGCGCCCGCGTCGACCAGCAGGTGCGCGAGCCTGTTCGCGCGGGCGTCCAGCTCGGCGTAGGTCAGGTGCTCGTCCTCGCACGTCACGGCGATGGCATCGGGCGTGCGCTGGACCTGCTCCGCGAACAACTGGGGCAGCGTGTCCACCGGGAAGTCCCGCCCGGTGGGGTTCCACGCCACGAGGACCTGCTCGCGTTCGGTCTCGTCGAGCAACCGGAGTTCGCCGAGCGGCCGCGCCGGATCGACCAGCACGTCGTCCAGCAGCATCCCCAGGTGCCGGCCCAGCCGTTGCACCGTCGGCGCGTCGAACAACGCCGGGTCGTGGTCGAGGTCGATCACCAGGCGCGGGCCGGGCGACACCACGACGGTGAGCGCGTAGTTCGTCGGCTCGTGCGCCCGCACGTCGTGCAGCCGCAGGCCGTGGGCGGCCATGGCGTCGTCGTCGAACGGGTAGTTCTCGAACACCAGGATGCTGTCGAACAGGGCGGCGCCGCCGGGCAGCGCGCTCCAGCCGCGCAGCTGCGCCAGGGGCACGTATTCGAAGCGCCGCGACTCGGCCTGGTCCGCCTGCAGCTCGCGCAACCAGGACAGCTGGTCGCGGCCGCGGTCGACGGCGACCCTGGTGGGCACGGTGTTGATGAACATGCCCACCGTCGACTCGACGCCCGCGAGGTCGGCGGGCCTGCCCGACACGGTGGTGCCGAACACGACGTCGGACGTACCGGCGTAGCGGGACAGCAGCAACGCCCACGCGCCCTGCACGACGGTGTTCACCGTCAGGCCGTGGCGCTGGGCCGCCACGCGCAGGCGTTCGGTGTTCTCGGCGCTGAGCTCGAACCGGACCGTGCCGCCGGACTCGGCGCGGTGCGCCTGCACCGGGAGGCGGTCGTAGGGCAGCGGGGTGGTCTCGCCGAAGCCGTCGAGCACGCCGCGCCAGTGCCGTTCGGCCTCGCCGCCGTCCTGCCGGTCGAGCCAGCGCAGGTAGTCGGCGAACGGCGGCCTGGCGGTGGCGGGACCGGCCGTGCCGCGGGTGAGGGCGCCGTGGTGCTCGCACACCTCGGTGAACAGTTGAGCGGCGCTCCACCCGTCGATCAGGATGTGGTGGAACGTCCACAGCACCAGCACCTCGTCGTCCGTCAGCCGGGCCACGGTCACGCGCATCAGCGGCGCGTCGGCGAGGTCCATCCCGGCGGCCCGGTCGCGTTCTTGCAGGGTTCGCAGTTCTTCTTCGACGTCGAGGCCGTGCCAGTCGAGGTGGGTGACGGGCAGGGTGACGTGCCGGCGCACCACCAGCACCGGCTCCGGCAGCCCGTCCCACGCCACCTCGCCGCGCAGCACGGAGTTGCGGTCCACGACCCGCTGCCAGGCCTCGCCGAGCGCCCGCGGGTCGGACACCCCGGTGAGCCGGAACCGGACCTGGTTGAAGTAGGCGCCGGAGGTCGCGCCGTCGACGAGGCCGTGGAACACCATGCCCGCCTGCATCGGGGTCAGCGGGTGGACGTCCTCCACCTCGCGGCCGTCGCCGGCGAGCCGGTCGACGGCCGCCTGGTCCAGCCGTGCCAGCGGGAAGTCCGACGGCGTGCGGCCACCGGCGTCCGGGCGCGCGCAGTGCGCCACGATCTCGCGCAACGCCTCCGCCGCGGCGTCAGCCAGGCCGCGCACCGTCGTCTCGTCGTGCACCTGGTCGCTGAAGTACCAGGTGAGGTCGAGGCAGCCGTGCTCCACGACGCCGACCACGTCGAGCAGGTGCGGTCGCGGGGCCTCGGGTGCGCTGTCGAGCTCCAGGCCCCCGCGCACGGCGTGCAGCACGCCGCCCTCGACCGCGGAGAAGTCCATCCGCCCGAGGTAGTTGACGCTGACGAGCGGGCCGCCCGAGCCGGGCTCGTGCACGGCGCCGTGGCCGATGCCCTTGCGCGGCACTGCACGCAGCTGTTCCTTGACGGACTTGAGGACGGTTCCCCAGTCCCCGTCGGGGAGGTCCAGTGCCACGGGGAAGATCGACGTGAACCACCCGACGGTGCGGGAGAGGTCGACGTCGTCGAACAGGTCCTCACGACCGTGCCCCTCCAGGTCGACCGGAACCCGGCCGCGTCCGGTCCAGTCGGCCAGCACCCGGCCGACCGCGCTCAGCAGCACGTCGTTGATCTGCGTCCGGTACACGCCGGGAACGTCCTGCAGCAACGCTTTCGTGGTCTGCCCGTCGAGCCGGACGGACACGACGCGCGTGGACCCGGCGGTGTTCGGGCCGTCGCGGTCGACCGGCAGTGACGGGTCCGCTTCGGCCGTCGAGGCCCAGTGCTCGCGTTCGTCGTCGAACCCGCCGTCCGCGGTGTGCCGGGCGAGCCGGTGCGACCAGTCCTTGAACGACGTGGTCTTGGCCGCCAGCCGCACGGGCTCCCCGCGCGCCGCCTGGTCGTAGGCGGTGACGAGGTCCTCCAGCAGGATGCGCCACGACACGCCGTCCACGACCAGGTGGTGCACGGACAGGCGCAGCGCACGCCCGTCCAGCACGGCTTCGAGCAGCGGCCCGGTGGCGAGGTCGAAGCCCGCGGACCGGTGCGCTGTCAGGACTTCGGCCCGTTCGACCGGTGCGTTGTGCTGCCGCCAGCCGGAATCCGTGCGCTCGAACCGCATCCTCAGCGCGTCGTGGTGCTCGACCAGCGCCGCGAGGGCCCGGCGCAGGGCTTCGGTGTCCACGCCGGGGGCCAGTTCCACGACGAGTGACTGGGTGAAGTGCTCGGGATGGCCGGGGTTCGTGGCGAACAGCCACCGCTGCACCGGGGTGAGCGGCACGTCACCGGAAACCCGGCCCTGGTCCGCGGTCGCCGGGCCCGCGACCCCGGTCACGGCCGCGAGCGCCGCCACCGTGGGGTGCCGGAACAGGTCGCCGGGGGCGAGCGTCAACCCTGCTCTGCGGGCACGGGACACCACCTGGATGCTGAGGATGGAGTCGCCGCCCAGCTCGAAGAAGTTGTCCCGCGCTCCCACCCGGTCGAGGCCGAGCAGGTCGGCCCAGATCGAGGCCAGCAGCGCCTCGGTGCCTTCGGCGGGCGCGACGTGGCCGGCGGACGCGGCCCACACCGGGTCGGGCAGGGCGCCTCGGTCCACCTTGCCGCTGGCGTTGAGCGGCAACGCGTCCACGACGACGAACGCGGTGGGCACGAGGTAGTCCGGCAGCCTCTGGCCGAGGAACTCGGCCACCTCGACCTGTTCATCCACAAAGGACAGATAGGTCACCAGGCGCTTGCGGCCGCTGTCGTCCAGGCGCACGACCGTCACCGACTGCGCGACGCCGGGGTGCGCCGCCAGCGCGGTGTCGACCTCGCCCGGTTCGACGCGGAACCCGCGGATCTTGACCTGGTCGTCGGTCCGGCCGACGAACTCCACCGCGCCGTCGGCCCGCCACCGCACCAGGTCGCCCGTGCGGTACATCCGCTCACCCGAGGCCCCGAACGGATCGGCGACGAACCGCGCCGCGGTCAGGCCCGGCCTGCCCGCGTAGCCGCGCGCCAGGCCGTCGCCCGCGATGAACAGCTCACCGGGCACGCCGACGGGAACCGGTGTGAGGGACTCGTCGAGCACGCGGACGCGCATGCCGTCCAGCGGACGTCCGATCGGCACCACGTCACCGACGGCGGCGGCGTCGGTCATGCGGTGCGAGGTGGCGAACGTGGTGGTCTCGGTGGGCCCGTAGCCGTCGACCACGACGATGCCGGGGCAGGCGCCGAGTACCTGCCGCACCGCCGCCCCGGGGACGACGTCGCCCCCGGTCCACACCTCGTGCAACCCGGCCAGGCAACCGGGATCGTCTTGCGCGACCACGCGGAACAACCCCGCCGTGAGCCACAGGCCGGTGAGGCGGTGCCGGGCGATCAGCTCGCGGAGCCGGTCCGCGTCGAGGTCGCCGGCGGGGGCGACCACGACCGCGCCGCCGCGCAGCAACGGCACCCAGAGCTCGTAGGTGGTGGCGTCGAAGGCGGGCGCGGAGTGCAACAGCACCCGGTCGTGAGCGGGTCGGGCGAACCGGCGGTCCCGCACGAGGTCGGTCACGTCGCGGTGCCGCACGGCGACGCCCTTGGGCACGCCGGTGGATCCCGAGGTGTACATGACGTACGCCAGCTGGTCCGGGTGCACGACCACGTCCGGGGCGGTGCTCGGCTCCGCGGTCAGGTCGTCCGCGTCCAGCACGACCACCGGGCCGTCGTGGATCTGCGCCGCGGTGGCGTGCCACGCCTGGTCGGTGAGGACGATCCCGGCGCCGTTCTCCTTCAGCAGCAGGGCGAGCCGGTCGGCGGGTGCCCTGACGTCCAGCGGCACGTAGGCGCCGCCTGCCTTGAGCACGGCCAGTTCGGCCACCACGATCTCGGGCGAACGGCTCAGCAGCAGCGCCACGGGTTCTTCGGCGCTCACCCCGAGCCGCAGCAGGTGGTGGGCGAGGCGGTTCGCGCGGGCGTCCAGCTGGGCGTAGGTGAGCGACGCGCCGTCGCCGGCGACCGCCTCCGCGCCGGGTGTTCGCCGGACCTGCTCGGCGAACAGGGCCGTGACCGCGACCGGCTGCCGTTCGTGGGCCGTGTCGTTGAACGCCTCCAGCACCTGGTGGCGTTCCTCGGGTCCGAGCAGGTCGAGCGCGCTCAGCGGGGAGTCCGGGTCAGCGGCGACCGCCGACAGCAGGACCCTCAGGTGGCCCGCCATCCGCCGGATCGTGGTCGCGTCCCAGAGGTCCGTGTTGTACTCGATCGAGAGGTCCAGCGAGCCGTCGCGGGGCCAGAACTCCAGCAGCAGCTCGAACCGCGCCCGCGGCCGCGGCAGGTGGTGCTCCTCGACGTGCAGCGCGCCGATCGTCGCCGGCCGCACCATCTGCTGTTGCAGCACCACGAGCGCCTGCACGAGCGGGGTGCTGCTGGGGTCGCGGTCGGGCCGCAGCTCGTCGACGACGCGGTCGAACGGCGTCTCGTCGTGGGCGAACGCGTCGAGCACGGTGTCCCGGACGTCGGCGAGGAACCCGCTGAACGGCACGCCAGGGTCCACTGTGGACCGCAGAACCAGGGTGTTGACGAAGAACCCGACCAGGTCGTCCAGTTCTGGCCGCCCGCGGCCTGCGGACGCGGTGCCCACCGCCACGTCGCGCCGGCCGGTGTAGCGGGCCAGCAGCACCTGCACGGCGGCCGCCAGGGTGGTGAACAGCGTGGTGCCGCCGGCGCGGCCGATCTCGGTCAGCCGCCGCACCAGGTCGCCCGGCAGGGGTTCGCGGTGCACGGCACCCGCCGTGGTGCGCTGGGAGGGGCGAGGCCGGTCGGTGGGCAGGTCGAGCGGTTCCAGGCCGGCGAGCGCCCGGCGCCAGTGGTCCAGGTCGCCGGTCGTGCCGGAGTCGAGGCGGCGGCGTTGCCACACCGCGAAGTCCGCGTACCGCGCGGGAAGTGGTGTCAGGTCGGCCGGGGCTCTTCGGACCGCGGCCCGGTACAGCTCGAGCAGGTCGTCGACCTGGATGCGCACCGACCAGCCGTCGGTGATGATGTGGTGCTGGTCGAGCAGCAGCACGTGGTCGTCGTCGGCGACTTCGGCGAGCACGGCGCGCACGAGCGGTCCCGTGCGCAGGTCGAACGGCGTGGTCAGCTCCTCGGTGAACACCCGCTCCAGGTCCCCGTCCGCCACCCGCAGAGGGATCGTCCCCTGTGGAGCGACGACCTGGACTCCCTGGCCGTCGACCTCGTCGAACGTGGTCCGCATGGTCTCGTGCCGTCGCACCAGCCCGTCCAGCGCGACGCGCAACGCGTCGAGGTCGAGCGGGCCGCGCAGCCGCAGGCCGACGCCGGTGTTGTAGTCCGTGGCCGCGGGGTCGAGCCGGTGCAGGAGCCACAACCGTTGCTGCGCCGGCGAAAGGGGCACCACCGCGTCATGGGGAGCGGGGGTGATCCGGTCGTCCTGCGCGACCGGCAGGCGGTCGGCGACCAGCTCGGCGAGGCCCGCCACGGTACGCACGCCGAACAGGTCCTTCGTGGACAGCGGCACGTCGAGCGCCGCCCGCAACCGGGACACCACCCGGAGCGCCTGGATGGAGTCCCCGCCCAGGGCCAGGAAGTCGTCCCGCGCGCCGATGCGCCCGGGGTCCGCGCCGAGCACCTCGGCCCACGCGGTCGCGACCGCCTTCTCGGCCGGGGTGCTCGGTGCGACGTGCTCGACGGTCCGCCCGGCGTCCCAGTCGGGTTCGGGCAGCGCCTTGCGGTCGACCTTTCCGTTGGCGCTCAAGGGAAGCCGATCGAGCGTCACGAACGCCGAGGGCATCATGTAGTCGGGCAGCGAGCGCAGCACGAGGGCGCGGAGGTCGTCGTCGGACGGCGTGCCCACCACGTACGCGACCAGGCGTTTGGTCCCGGCCCGGTCCACCCGAGCGAGCACGGCGACCTGCTCGACCTCGGAGTGCCGGTCCAGCACGGCCTCGACCTCGCCGGTCTCGATCCGGAAACCGCGGACCTTCACCTGGTCGTCCGCGCGGCCGACGAAGTCGACGGTCCCGTCGCGCGTCCACCGCACCAGGTCGCCGGTGCGGTACATCCGCTCCCCCGGCGGGCCGAACGGGTCGGCCACGAACCGGTCGGCGGTCAGGGCGGGCCGGTGCAGGTAGCCGCGGGCGAGACCCGCTCCCGCGATGAACAGCTCGCCGGTCTCCCCGTCGGGCACCGGGTCGAGGTCGTCGTCCAGCACGTGCAGGCGGACGTCGTCCAGTGCCGTGCCGATGGGCAGCACGTCCGGCACGCCGGCGACGTCGAACAGGGGGTACGAGGTGGCGAACGTGGTGGTCTCGGTCGGGCCGTAGACGTCGACGACGGTCGTGCCGGGGCAGGCCTGGAGCACCCGCCGCACCGCCGCGGCGGGCACCACGTCACCGCCGGTCCACACCTCGCGCGTCCCGCTCAGGCACCCCGGGTCGTCCTGCGCCAGCACCCGGAACAGCCCGGAGGTCAGGAAGAGCCCGGTCACGCCGTGCTTGGTCGCGTTCCGCAGCACCTGCCCGTCCACGTCACCGGGAGGCGCGACCACGACGGTGCCGCCGGTGAGCAGCGGCACCCACACCTCGTAGGTGGACGCGTCGAACGCGACCGGCGAGTGCAGGAGCACGCGGTCGTGCGCCCCGTTCGCGAACCGCTGGTCGCGGACGAGGGTCACGACGTCGCGGTGCCGTGCCGCCACGCCCTTCGGCACCCCCGTCGACCCGGAGGTGAAGACGACGTACGCCAGGTTGTCCGGGTGGACGGTCACGCCGGGCGCGGCCTCGTCCGACTCCTCGGCCACGACCAGCACGGGGCCGTCGTGGACGCGGCGCGCGACGGCCCGCCACGCGTCGTCGGTCACCAGCACCGACACCCCGGCCTCGGCCAGAACGGTCGCCAGGCGCTCGTCCGGCGCGCGGGCGTCGAGCGGCACGTACGCGCCGCCGGCCTTGAGCACCGCGAGCAGTGCCACGACCAGGTCCGCGGAGCGTTCCGCCAGCACGCCCACGGTCCTCTCCGGGCCGACCCCCGCCCACGCCAGGCGGCGCGCGAGCCGGTCGGAGGCCGCGTCCAGTTCGGCGTAGGTCCGCTCGCCGTCTTCCGCGACCACCGCCACGGCCGCGGGGGCGCGCCGGACCTGCGCGGCGAACAGGCCGATCACGGTGTCGTGCTGCTCGGAGGGGAACGTCATCGCCGTCCAACCTTTTTCGGGCGCGCTGCAGCGCCACGGCTACCGGGGGAGGTGTGCGGAGGTGCTGGGGTCAGGCCACGTCGCGTTGGCGGCCCGCGACCCGTCCGCCGATCTGGATCCGGTCGATCCGGCCGCTGCGGGGGTCGCGCAGGAACCGGCCGGGGCGACCGGCGGCACCGTTGGTCAGGTCCGTCACGGAGAAGACGAACCCGTCGCGCACGGCCAGCCGCGCCGCCGGTTCGTCGTCGACCACGAGGTGCAGTTCGTCGTCGCGGACCACCACGGAGTAGGCGGTGTCGCCGTTGACGTAGGTGCCGGTGCAGTCACCGGGGATGGCCGCCTGGGGCCGTGCGTCGACGGCGGGGGCGCTGTCGGTCAGGTCGATGCCCACCGCGCGGAGTTCGGGCAGCAGGTCGCACCACAGGGCCGCGCCGGTCGCGGAGTTGGCCGTGAGGGCCACGACCGTGCCGGAGTCCGGGGCCAGCCGGAGGTGGCAGGAGGTGCCGTCGGCCGTGCCGTCGTGACCGAGCCAGCCCGTCCCGCCGCCGTCGAAGAGCGCGAGTCCGAGACCCCAGCCGTCGGCCAGTCCGAAGGGGTCGGCACCCGGCACCGGACGGCGCATCTCGGCGAGGTGGTCGGGGTCGACGAGGCCGGGGTCGATGCCGCCGTGCCGGGGCGTGAGGTGCATCTTCGCGAGCGCTACCAGATCCGCGGCGCTGGCGGCGAGTCCGCCCGCAGGCGCCTCGACCGCCATCAGGTCCTGTTCGACGGGCCGGACCAGGCTGAGCGCCCGGTTGACGGTGTGGCCGCTCGCGGTGGCCGACGCGGCGCTCTCCGGCCCGGCGACGAAGCCCAGGTCGATGCCGAGCGGCTTCACCAGGATCGTGCTGACCGCCTCCGCCCAGGTCATGCCGGTCACCACCTCGATCAGGCGGCCGATGAGGGCGTAGCCGGCGTTGGAGTAGGAGAATCCGGCGCCGGGCGGCTGCACGAGGTCCTCCACCGAGCGCGCCAGCGCGGGGCCGCCCTCGGCGACGACCTCGGAGTGCAGTCCGCCGGTGTGGCTGAGCAGGTGCCGCGCGGTGAGCACGTCGGCGGTGCCGCCCAGGGCGTCGCGCAGCTCGGGCAGGTACTCCACGACCGGCGCGTCCAGGTCGACGTCGCCGTCGGACACCAGGACCATCAGCAACGTCGCGGTGAAGGTCTTCGTGATGGACCCGATGGGCACCTTGCTGTCCCGGCTCACCGCACGCCCCGAACCGTGCCGTTCCTCGCCGAACTCGAACTCCGCGGCCACCCCGTCGTGCCAGACGACGAGCTGCGCACCCGGTACGTCGTGGTGCAGCGCCGCTCTTCTCAGCGGCTCGGACAAATGATCCATCATTCCGCCCCTCACCGGGGAACTACCGAGCACTTTCCCGACCAACCCTTCGAAGTCACCTCGCACGAACAGAACACACCCACGCGGCCACCCCAGAAAATTCAGACCGCGCGATAACTCCTACCCGCGCCCCAAGACGTTGACACGCACAACGCGGAGGATCACGAATTCCAGTCGGCTACGAAATGCCGACCATTGCCCTCAAGAGTTCCAACGACGATCTCCGGCCGCAGTGACGGGTCCTCGCCGCGAACTTGACATGAATTGCACATCGATACACCTGAACAGAGGGTGACACCCCCGAAAAACAATTCACCCGAACGCCATGTTTGGCCGAATTCACACCAGAGAGCCTGGCGCGACAGGTCGCACCAGGCTCCCCCGGAGGTCGGCGAAGATCAGGACCGCAGGTCGCCGGCCATGCGTTCCCGCAGGCTGCGAGGCCGCATGTCGGTCCAGACCTCGTCGACGTGATCCATGCACTCCTGCTTCGTCCCTTCCTTTCCCGCCTGTGTCCACCCAGTGGGAACCTCTTTGGCCAGCGGCCACAGCGAGTATTGCCCCTCGTCATTGACCAGGACCTGGTACATGCCGTCGTCGTTCACGTACTTCCCTTCCCGACTTCACTCATCGGACACCAAGCCGGACATGCGTGATATTCCGGATTACCGGCAGACACCGACAAGAACACGTGAGTACCGGCCGCCCTCGCGACCGAATACAACCGTGGCGCGCCAATAGCACCGCAGACACCGCCGAAGGGAGCATCCGCGACTGGCGCTAATTTCCCATCAACAAACCGGATGTTTATCAGGATTCACGAACGGGCAACCGGCCCTACCCGAGAGTTCTTCACTTTCGACCGCGCCGACCGGCCTGGCCGAGTCCTCCGGGGAGATGGGCGCGATCAACCCGAAACGGCCGCGGCCACCCGCTGGAACGGGTGGCCGCGGCACGGGACTCACGCCTCACTTGCTCGACGATCACCGCCTGGCGTACTCGGCGATCACCGCCTGCGATCGGAGCGGATTCGTGCCCTGCACGCCCGCATACCCGACGGCGATCATCCGGTTCGTTCCCGGCACCCCGGTGATGGCCGCGTACTCCACGCCGGACGCGCCCGCCGGCACGGGTGCCATCGCCATCGCCCAGCCCGCCGGGCCGTGGGAGCGGAACGTCGGGAGCGGAATGCGGGCGACCACCCAGGGCACGCCGTTCGACCCCACGGCGACGGCGGGGGTGCTGGGGGTCTGCAGGCCGTCCACGGTCTGCCACGTGGTGCCGTCTCCTCGCACGACCACGTTGCCGGAACCCATGCCCCCGCTGTCGCCGACCGCCCAGATGTCCTTCGAGGACAGTCCGTCCAGCGACTGGATCGTCAGCTGCTGCTGGTTCAGTCCGATGTCGACGGTGCGCCACGCGGTGCCGTTCCAGTGGAACAGCACAGGGCCCATGAAACCGTTCCACCAGCCGTTGCCCGCCGCCCACACGTCGTCGGGGGCGAAGGCCTTGACGGTGTTGGCGAAGCAGAAGTTCGGGAAGCTGCCCCCGGCGACGCACTCCGTGGGCGGCTGGTGCTCCAGCCAGGTGCTCCCGTTCCACTCGTGGAAGACCGGCGCGTTGCCGCGGTGGCCCACCAGCCAGGCGTGACCGTCCACAACGGACAGGTCGCGGATCGACAGGTTGCTCGGCGTGGCTCCTGGCGGGTACGGCACCTCGGTCCACGTCACGCCGTCGTAGCGCCACAGCAGCACCGCGCTGCCGTTCGGGTACAGCGGCGATCCCTTGACCCAGACGTCCTTGGCGGACGACGCCGCGACGCGCTGGAACACCACGCGCTCCTGCGTGACCGGGAGTGAGGTGCGGGACCAGGTCTTCCCGTTCCACCGCAGCATCAGGGGAACGCCGGTCGTGCTCTCCTGGGCCGGGTCGAACGCTTCCGTTCCCACCGCCCAGGCGTTCCCGGCGTCGAGGGCGGCGACGTCCTGGAGGAAGCTCGTCACCGCGGTCGGCGGGATCTGGGCCAGGCGCCACGCGGGTTGCGCGGCGGCCGGACCGGCGGCGGACACGACGGCCGCGATGGCGAGGACAACGGCCGGCCACTTTCGAACTCTCATGGAACCCCCAAGCTCTTCGAGTCGAACAGGACTGGTGCGCGGTCGATCCAGCCAGGCGATCCGGTTGCGCGCCAGGGGTTCCCCGCGCCTTGACGCAACCGAGCGGTGATCGTGTCCCAGCCGTCGCGACGAGGTAACCCGAATGGGATTCAGGTATGTCCTTGTGATCTACCTCACGAACCGGGTACAACTGAACGCACGGTTACCGGAAATCGCGCCTCACGGACATGCCTCCCTGCCAACCGAATACTTGTGAGGACCTGTGCGAACCGCAGTCGTCGCCGCCCTGCTCGGACTCGGCGCCTTCGCCGCCGCGGCGGGCCTCGTGCTGCAGCTGCACGCCTATCCCCTGCTGGCGAAGCTGCAGCACGACATCAACACCGTCTCGATCTCGCGAGGAGAAGGCGTCACCGCCGTCGTGTACCCGCCGGGTGGCGCGCCGGAGGTCCGGCACAACCTCAGCCTCACCGCGACCACGCGCGTGGAGGGCGATCTCGCCGCGCCGGAGGTCAAGGAGGACGGCGACGTCACCGTGTGGAAGCGGGCGACGATCGTCAAGGAGGACGAGGACGGACTCGTGCTGAGCGCCGAGGTGCGCAAGGTCTGCCTCGACCGCCGCACCGGCGAGGCGGTCGCGCCCTGCCGGGGCGAGTTCTACGAGACCGAACAGGGCAAGCGGATCACCGCCGAGGGCAGGTCACTCCTGCAGCCCGGCCTCAACTTCGTGTTCCCGTTCGGCACCGAGCAGCGCGACTACCGCTGGTACGACACGGTTCTCAACCGCCCGGTCGCCGTCCACTTCGCCGGCGAGCAGCTGCTGCAGGGGCTCGACGTGTACCGGTTCGCGCACACGATCCCGCCGACGGAGCTCGGCCGGTTCGCGGTTCCCGGTTCGCTCGTCGGCAGCGCCGAGGCGTCGGTGGACGTCACCCAGTACTACGGCGTCACGCGCACGTTGCTGGTCGAGCCCAGGACCGGCGCCGTGCTCTCGGTCCGCGAGGACATCCGCCAGGAGCTGCGCACCGGCACGCAGCCCGAGGGCGCGGGAACCCCGGTGTTCGCAGGGGAACTCGGGCTGACCAACGCCTCGGTCACCGCGAACGTCGACCAGGTCAGGCAGAACCTGCCGAAGCTCTTCATGATCACCGCACTGCCCGCGGTGCTGCTCGTCACCGGAGCCGCGCTGCTCGTGGCCGGCGTCGTGCTGCTGCTCCGGTGGCGCCGCGGGCTCGTGGCCGGAGCGCTGACGCTGGTGCTGGGCGCGTGCCTCGCGGGCGCGATCACCTACGGCGTCACCAACGCCAGCGATCCGGACGGTTCGCTCGACCTCAAGAACGTCGTGTCGTCGTCCACCGTCGACTACGGGCTGCGATGAGCACCGCCTTCCGCCTCGACGATCCGGGCGACCCTCAGCAGTTCGCCCTCCGCCCTCGGGACCGCGATCAGCGTCACCGGCAACGGGTTGCCGTCGGCGTCGGAACCCGCGCGCACGGACACGGCCGGGTAGCCGCTGACCCGCCAGAGCGGAGTGAACGGCGAGGTGGCGCCGTTGCGCACCAGGACACCGCCGGGCAGCGACGTCGTCTCGGCCGGGCCGGTGTGCCCCGGTGTCACCAGCACGTCGACGCCCGCGAACATGTGGTTCAGCATCTCCCGTTCCGCGGCGCGCAGCGATCGGCAGACACCCCGCAGCGGCCAGGGCACGACCCGGCCGAGCAGTTCGAGTTCCCGTGGTCCGGCCGCGAGGTGCGGCGCCAGCAGGAGCCGGGCCTCGCTGGCGAGGTGCGGGTCGTGGTCCACCACTTCGTCGACGTGCAACGACAACAGCGCGGCGACGTCCTCGACGACCCGCCGCATGGGAGCACGGGTGCGGGTGGTCACCGAGAGACCGCGCAACGACACGCCGATCCTCAGTGGACGCTCCGCCGGCGCGACCTCCCAGCCGAGCCCGCGCACGACGTGCGCCACGTCGGCCACCTTCCTCGCCACCACGCCGGATCCGCCGGAGGTCTCGAAGCCGACCACGCCGGCACCACCCGCGGGCACCTGCCCGGCTCCGGGCGCACGGCGGGCCAGGACCCCGGACACGACGCCGGTGGCGACGGCGACCGCGGTGCCGGACACCTTGGGGTCCAACGCCGTGACGGCGATGCCCGGCGTGGGGTTGCGGTGACGTTCGGCCGACGACGTCCGTCCGATCACGACGGCTCCTGCCGCCAGCAGTGCGTCGAAAGCCGAACGGGGCAAGGAGTCCTCGACCGCCAAAGGCAGGCCGAGCAGTCGCCCGCGCTCCCCCGCCGCCAACCGCCGATCGGCCTCCTCGGCACTGCGCCGGGCGGCCTCCAAATCGACATCTGTGAAGACGTGACGGCGGGAACCCAGCCGATGTTCCGCCGTCGCAAGGAGTTCTGCTGCGGTCGTCGTACCGCGCGCGAGCAGCCGGGCCTGCTCAACTGCTCCGGGATAGCACACAGGGGTTTCTTCCACGTGTCTCTTCCTCCGGCATCGTCGCCGACGAGTAAGGAACTCCTTCATTCAGCCGCTACCCGTTGGACAGCAGGGATACCGCCGAACGGCTCCACGCTCCGGCGGCCGAGTAGCTTCTTTCTCCACGCGGACCGATCAAGATGACCTGAGTCACCCGGACCAAAGGGTTGCGCAGAGGTTACTGTCCGGTAGTTTCCTCGCCACTGTGACCTCCCTCTCACAGTCGGCACACACCTAGAAGGAGGACGAGTGCGACGTGTTGCGAGCCTCGTGCTGGTAGGCCTGGGCATCTTCTCGCTGGCGCTCGGAGCAGTCCTGCGCTTCTACGTGTACCCAGAGCTCGCCATCGTGCCGCTCGACCAGAAGACGGAATCCGTCGCGGAGGGCGCGGCGAAGGTCTTCTACCCCAAGGAACTCGTCGTCAGGGACGCGCGCCTGACCGCGACCCGCAAGGTCGAGAGCAACCTGACCAGGCCGGAGGCCAAGGTCGACGGCGACGTGATGGTGTGGGACCAGGGTCTGGTCGTCACCGACTCGGAGAACCAGCTCGTCTCCGCGATGAAGCACCGCGTGTGCCTCGACCGGCGGACGAACATGGCGCTGCAGAACTGCACGCAGCAGTACGTGACCGACGCCGAGGGAGACCCGACCGAGGAGGACAAGAAGGTCCACCAGGAGGGGCTGAACTACAAGTTCCCGTTCGGCACCCAGCCGCAGGACTACGAGTACTTCGACACCACGCTGCGCAAGGCGTCGCCCGCGCGGTATGAGGGCACGGAGCAGCTCAACGGTCTCGAGGTCTACAAGTTCGTCCAGAAGATCCCGTCGACCAGGTTCCGCGACCAGGAGGTGCCCGGCACCCTGGTGAACAGCACCGAGGCCTCGGTCAAGGCGGAGCGCCGCTACCAGAACACCCGGACCATGTGGGTGGAGCCGGCCAGCGGCATCATCATCAAGGGCTCCGAACAGCAGCGGCAGGTGCTCGTCGGGCCGGACGGAAAAGAAGGAACGGTGCTGCTCGACGCCACTTTGACGTTCAACGAGAAGACCGTCAAAGAATCGGTCGAACGCGCCTCGGAAGCGCGCGACAAATTGACCCTGATCAGCAGCACCGGACCGATCGTCCTGCTTTCCGCCGGCCTGGTGCTGCTGCTCGCCGGAATCGCGGTCGGCGTCATCGGGCGGCGCGCTAGGCACGCCGCCTGAGAACGACCACGAAATTCCACGAGGCGACCTCCCTGACCACCGGCACGCGGGTGATCCACTTCGCCCACCACGGGTGGTAGCGGGGGAACGTCTCGACCACGTCGGCGACGGTCTGGCGGTGAGCCCACCGCCGGACCGCTCCGACGCCCACCGGGAACAGCGACGTGCCGAACGCGTTCTTCGGCGGCTTGCCGTTGCGGCGCTCGTAACGCCGTCGCGCGTAGTGACCGCCGACGAAGTGCCACGGCGCCGTCTCGTGGCCTCCCCAGGGCGACCACCACGGGGTGTACGACATGAAGACGGTGCCTCCCGGCCTGGTCACACGCATCATCTCGGCCAGCATGAGCCACGGGTCGCCGACGTGTTCCAGGACGTTGGACGAGTAGCAGACGTCCACCGAACCGTCGCGGAACGGCAGCGCCGTCCCGCTCGCCCTGATCATCCCGGGGTCGGGCTCACCCCGTGCCGACAGCTCGCCGACGTCCGGGTCGAGCCCCACGTACCGCGCGCCGGCGCCGCGGAAGGCCTCCGCGAAGTAGCCGGGACCGCCACCGACGTCCAGCACGACCGCGCCCTCCAGGGACACGTAGGACGACACCTGGGCGACCGAGTCGTCCGCCAGGATCCGGTAGAAGTGGTCGGGGTCGGACTGTTCTTTCAGAAATGCGCGAAAAAGCCGAACAGAACGCTGGAAAGTTGGCTTCCGCAACTTTCCAGGGGTCGAAACTGAACCGATCTCGACCATTGCCATCTCCCGCATTCCGTCTACCATGGCTACTTGACAGTAACCTAGCACCGGGAGAGGCAGATGTCGCGTTGCCCTGATTACCGGCCGAGCATTCTGCTGGTGAATTGGCGCGACACGAGACATCCCGAGGGCGGCGGTTCCGAGCGGTACGTCGAACGCATCGCCGAAGGGCTGGCGCGGCTCGGCTACCGGGTCGCGATCCAGTGCGCGGACCACAACCGGGCCCCGTCCGGCGACTGGGTGGCCGGCGTCCGCTTCCGCAGGCGCGGCAACAAGTTCACCGTCTACCTGCACGCCCTGCTGGCGATCCTGCGCTCCGACGCGGACGTCATCGTGGACGTGCAGAACGGCATGCCCTTCTTCAGCCGCCTGGTCGCGCGCTGCCCCGTTCTCGTCCTGGTGCACCACGTGCACCGCGAGCAGTGGCACAGCGCGCTGGGCCCGTTCTTCGGCCGCATCGGCTGGTGGATCGAGTCGTGGCTCGCGCCCCGGCTGTACCGGAAATGCCGCTACATCACCGTGTCCAACGTGACGCGGGACGAGCTCGGCGCCCTCGGCGTCGAGCTGCGGCGCACGGTGGTCGTGCCGAACGGGCTGGACGCGCCCCCCGCCGTCACCGCGCGGCGCGCCGAGGCCCCGGTGCTCGTCGCGGTGTCCCGGCTGGTGCCGCACAAGCGGCTGGAGCACGCGATCGACCTGGTCGCCGAGCTCCGTCCGAAGTGGCCGGACCTGCGGCTGGAACTCGTCGGCGAGGGCCCGTGGAAGGACGTGCTGCGCCGGCACGCCATCGACCGCGGCGTCGAGGACAGCGTCGTCATCCACGGCTGGGTCGACGAGCAGACCAAGCACGAGATCCTCGCCGGCGCCTGGGTGCACGTGTGCCCGTCGGTCAAGGAGGGCTGGGGCATCGTCATCATGGAGGCGGCCTCGCACGGCGTGCCGACGGTCGCGTACCGCTCGGCGGGCGGCGTGGCCGAGGCGATCGTGGAGCACCGCACGGGTCTGCTGGCCGACGACTTCGGCGACTTCGTCCGGCACACCAAGAAGTTGTTGCGGGACAAGCCGTTGCGCAAGGCGATGGGCGCGGCGGGCCGGGAGCGTGCTCAGCGGTTCAGCTGGGAGGAGAGCCTCGACGCGTTCGAGAGCGCCGTCCACAGCGCGTTGCGGCCGGCTACCGCCGCGCCTCGTGACCGGTGAGCGCCGCCTCGCACAGCAGGTCGAGCAGCCCCGCGGCAGCGTCCGCGCCGAAGTCCCGGCGCCGCACGCGCGCGGTGGCCGTGGTGACCTCCCCCGTCGTCACCACGCCGAACGCGACGCCGGACCGGCCGCTCGCCGCGGGGTAGAAGCGCAGCGCGGCCACGTTCGCCTCGACCACGCCGAGGTTCGACACGAGGAAGGTGCTGCCCAGCCGGGACGCCAGCACCCGCATCCCCCACCGCGCCACCGGGTTGTGCGCGCTGGGAAAGCCCGCCTCCGGTGCCGAGGCTGCCAGCAGCGCGCGGACGTCGTCCTCGCCCGCTCCGGCGGGCAGGCGCAGTCTCAGCAGCGCGCTGTCGGCCTCGGGACGTGGATCCGCGCCACCGCGCCAGGATGCGCCGACCGCGGCGACGACACGGCCGTGCCCGGCACCTCTGGCAGCGTTCCACTGCCGCGTCGCCTCCAGCGCGGCCGACGTGAGCCTGGCGCTGCCCAGCTTGACCGCCGGCAGCGCACGGGACACCAGGTGGTCGCCGGAGTCGTTGCCCTGCAAGGAGGGCTGGATGCGCGTGGGAGGCGTCCACACCGCCTCGCGCACGCGGTCGAGCGCGCTCAGGAGGTACGGCCGGTCCGGGCTGCGCAGTGCCACCCCGGTCGCCGAGCTCCGCACGGGCTCGCCGAGCGCGATGCCCAGCAACGCGACCAGTCCGAGCCCGTCGACCGCGCCGTGGTGCGCCGCGATCATGAGTGACTCGCCGGCGACCGCGACCCGGACGAGCGGATCGCCCGCGCCGTAACGACCGTCGGCGAACTCAGCGCGCGTCAGGTCCCAATCGGACGGTCGGAGCACGACTGCGGCAGGACCGAGGTTCGGGAACTCCGCACTGGCACGGGACATCCGCGCGGCCACCGCCGCGGGATCCGGCGCCGCGCGCAGGGTCGCCTCGAGCAGGATGCTCCAGGAGGCCGCCGGGTCCCCGGAGAAGGCCACGGTCACCCGGTCAGCGGGAGCCGTAGTCGAGGACCTCGGGCTCCTGGGCCCGCACGCCTTCCTCGATCCGCTGCTCGACCACCTTGTCCGGGTTGTTCTGCTCGACGACGACCACGCCGACCCCTCCGGCGAGTGCGGCCCCGGCAACGATCGCCACCAGCACCGAAACCAGTTCCACGTCTACTCCTCACGTCGGGGTGCCGCGAATCTACCGACCGGTAACCATCTCCACAACAGGCTGGCGCCGATCAGTGACACAGCCGCGACCCAGGCCAGCACAACGGGTGCGGCCGCTGGTCCGTTCGGGTCAGCGGGCACTGCTCCCGGCACCCGGTAGAGCGCGAGCTCGGGCCCGTCGTGGACCTTCTCCAGTCGTGCCAGCAGGTTCTCATCGACCCGGCCCGGTGTGCCGTGCTCGACCAGCACCCAGCCGATGCCGCTCAGGTCGCCGTCGCGCAGCCGTGCCGCCCGAGGGTCCTCCCCCGCGACGATCCTGCCCCCCACCGACAGGGAGTCGTCCACGACGGTGGTGCCGGGCAGGTAGCGCGGCGCCGGATCGAGCTGGGTGCGCCGGTCGTTCCAGTCGAACCGGCGGAACGCCGACAGCGGGTACACCGCCACATCACCGGGCTGGTCCACGAGCTCCTCCCGCACCGCGGCCCAGTCCGCCGGGTAGTCCACGGGTTCGAGCCGCCCCAGGCCACCCCAGACGAGGTCCGGCACCAGTCCCAGCAGCAGCACGGCCACGAGCAGCCGGGCGCGCAGCCGTTCCACCGCCGCCGCGAGCCCGAGCGCGAACGGCAGCGCGAGCCACGCGACCCACTTCTGCCCGTCCCGCAGCAGTCCGGCGCCCGGCACGTGCTCGATCAACGCCTCCAGCACGGCGACCCCGCCCGGCAGCACCGCGATCAGGGCCAGCACGGCGCCCAGCACGCCCAGACCCGCCAACGGCCACACGGGCAGGCGTTGCGACAGCTCCCGCAGCCCCAGGACCGCCGCCCCCAGGAGCAGCAGCGTGATCACCGGGAGCGCCGGGTTGGCCCGGCTCGCGGGCACGACCTCGGCGTTCCAGATCCCGCCCAGCCCCAGCACGCTCAGCACCGGGCCGCCCCAGTTCTCGGCACGCGCGCTGAACGCCTCGACGCCGGCGGGATCGGAGAGTCCGTTGTGCAGCAACGACGGCACCCACCACGGCGAGTTCAGCACGACGCCGACCGCCAGGACCTGCCAGGCCTTCCTGCGCCCGGCGGTGGCGAGCGCGGTGCCCAGCGCGAGGATCCCGCCCGGTGCCGAGAGCACGGCGGGCAGGCTCACCAGCACGAGCCGGGTCCACGCGTGCGGCACGCCGTCGCGCATCCTCAGTCCTGCCATGGCGATCCACGGCAGGGCCGCGTAGCCCAGCAGCAGCGTCCAGTGGCCGATGAAGAGCCGTTCGGCGACGTAGGCGTTCCACGAGTACGCGACGGCGGCGACGACGCGCACGCCGGTCTTCTCCGTCGGCACCAGCAGCCCGGCGCCCAGCGCACCGGCGAACACGATCGCGAGCAGAGCCACCTTCTGCACCAGCTGGCCCGGCACGATCTGGGTCAGCAGCGCCACGACGGCGTCGACGGGCACCGCTCGCGGCAAGGCGTCCCCGAGTCCGAACGCCGTCGCGGTGAGCGGCTGTTCCGGCGTGAACACCATGTCGTAGACGAGGACGTGGCCCGGCCACAGCACGGGCGCGAGGGCGGCCAGAGCCAACGCCGCGCACGTGGCGTAGAGCGTCAGTCCGTTCGGCCGCACTTGCTCCCCCTCCGGTGGCGCCGGGGCTACAGTCGCCGAAACTACCGGCCAGTAGTACTCACCGGTAGCCCTGCCGTCCACCGGAAGGATCTCGCGTGTCCGCTCCGGCGCCGACGACCACCCGGCTGGACGCCCTGCTGATCACCGGCGCGCTGCTGGGAGCCAACGCCGCCAGCTACGTCCTCACCATCGCGGCCGCGCGGGCCCTGGCGCCCGCGGTGTTCGGTGAGCTCAGCGCGCTGCTCGCGCTCGTGGTCATCGGCGTGGTGTCCGCGATGAGCCTGCAGACCGTCGCCGCCCTGCGGGTGACGAGCCTCGGCCCGCGCCCGCTGTTCGGGCTGGGCCTCGGCGTGAGCGCGGGCATGACGGTGCTGACGCTCGCGCTCGTGCCGCTGCTCACCCGCCTGCTGCACCTCGACGGACCGTGGCCGGTCGTGTGGCTCGCGCTCTCCCTGGCCCCGCTCACGGTGCTCGGCGTGCTGCACGGTCTCCTGCAGGGCACGCACCGGTTCGGCGCGCTGGCGTTGCTGGTGTCACTGGAAGGGCTCGGCAAGGTCGGCGGCGGAGTGATCGGCCTGTGGCTCTCCCCCACCTCGACCTCGGTCCTCGCGGGCACGGCGATCGGCTCGTTCCTGGTCGTGCTCACCGGATGGCGGCTCTGCGGCTCGCCCCGCCCGGCCAGGCCCGCGGGCGGCCCCGACGTGCTGCACGCCTCCCAGGCCATGCTGGCACTGGTGCTGCTGGTCAACCTCGACCTCGTGCTGGCCCGGCACCAGCTCGCGGACCTCGCGGGCGGCTACGCCGTCGGGGCGGTCGTCACGAAGATCGCGTACTGGCTGCCGCAGGCGGTCGGGGTGCTGGTGCTGCCGCGCATGGCCGACGCGGACGACCGCCGCCGCATGCTGCCCAGGGCGTTGGCGGTGTGCGCGGGCCTCGACGCGTTCGTGGTCGCGGGCTGCGCCCTGTTCGGACCGCTGGGCGTGTCGCTGATCGGCGGCGCGAACTACCGCGGCGACGCGATCCCGTTGTGGCAGTTCGCCCTCGTGGGGTCGTGCCTGGCGCTGGTGCAGCTGCTGCTGTTCTCCCGGATCGCGAGTGGCGACCGGCGGTCGACCGTGGCCGTGTGGATCGCGGTCGCCGTCGAGATCGCGCTGATCACGGTGTGGCTCAACGGGTCCGTCGGACAGGTGGTGACGGGCGCGCTGCTCGCGACCGGAGGTCTCGTGGTCGCGGGAGCGGTCATCGAGGCGCGCGGGACCCGGCGGGCCTGATCACTCGGTGACCGGGTCCGCCGCTCCGGGATCGTCGCGCCGCCCGAACGGCCGGAACGCGGCCGCCACCACCGCCGACACCGCCACCAGCAACGCGGCCTGCGCGACCGGCACGTAGGCCCACTCCTGCCCGTGCCCGAGGATCCGCCCGAGCACCGCCACCACCGACCCCAGAGCCATCCCGCCGACGGCGATCACCTTCGGCGCCGCCGCCCAGAACTCCCGCGCCAGCAGGCACGCGATGACGGCCACGATCGGCAGCATCCCACCGAGCACGGCCAGCAGCACGAGCATCGCGACCATCAGCCAGCGGCTCGCCGACGGCGCCACCAACGCCACCCGCCGCCGCACCGGGATCGCGGCGAGCACGAGGACCGCCAGCACGCCGAGCGCGCCGGCCAGCAGGCCCGTCCGGTACCTCGCGTCGGGGCCGAACTCCAGCGCCACCACGCCGCCGTCCCCCTCGGGCAGGACGTACGCCTGCTGCCAGCCGTCGACCCTGACCTTCTCCAGCACCTGGCCGTTCAGCGTCGCCGTCCAGCCGTCGTTGACGTTCTCGGGCACCACCAGCAGCGCGCGGGCACCCGAGGCGACGGTGACCCGCCGGTCGGTCGCGTCCCACCTCCCGATGGTCACCTCCCGGTGCGTCGCACCGGGTTTCGCGAGGAGGACGTGGGTCACGGACACGTCCTGCACCACGAACGAGTCGGACCGCGAGGTCGTCAGCACGTGGTCGCCCGCCGGCAGCTCCAGCGCCGTGGCCAGGTCGTCGTCGCACAGCACGGCCTTGAGCGGGCGGTGGTTCACGACGTCGCCGAGCACTCCGGTGACCGAGCTGTTGATTTTGGCGCCGTCGACGTCGATCACCGGTCCCCTGCCGCACGGAACGGTGAACGGCGTCTCGGCGGGCACCGGTTTCAGCACGCCGTCCAGCGCGGGCACCCGGAGCTCACCGATCTCGGCGGGCCCGCTGCCGCCCGACTCGCGCACGACCAGTTCGAGCTTCTCGGTGTCCGCCGGCCTGATCGCGACGAGCCCCTCCGCGCCGACGCGCACGACCTCGGTGCCCGCGTCGGTGCGCACCTCCAGCTCCACGGGAGTCCTGGAGCCCGAGCGGCCTTCGACGCGGAACTCGGAGACGGTCCGCTTTCCCTTCCAGGCCAGGGTGAGCGTCGGACGCAGGTCCGTCACGTCCGGCACCCACGCCGTGCCCAGGTCACCGTCCACAGCGGACAGCGGGCTCGCCGCGACGTCACCGGCGAGCGACGACGTGCCGGTGACCGCGACGCCGTCCGCGGTCACCGGGTTCCGCGCACCGGCGGCCGGCACGACGGTGGCGTTCACGACGAACTTCCCGGCGGCCGAGGTGCGGAACAGGCGGGTGAGGCCGTTGACCTCCTCGCCGAGCCGGGACAGCGACGAGTCGCAGCGCACCGCGCCGTCGGTCCGGTAGCAGGCAGGCCGCGACTGGCTGCCCCTGGTGAACGAGAAACCGGGCGTGCCCGCCTCCTGGTCGCGGGGCACGCGCAGCGCCCGTTGCGCCGTCATGCCCGGCACGCTCAGCTCCTTGACGCCGACGTTGCCGTCCTGCCGGTCCGCCGCGACACCGAGGACCGTGACGCGCACGCTGCCGGTCAGCCCGGCGCTGACGGGGTAGGCGTGCGGTCCGCCGCCCGCCGGGACGTCGTGGTCGGTCGCCCCCGTGTCGGTGGTGATCCTGATCCGGGTGACCGCCCACCCGACCCGCAGGTCGTCGACGAGGTCGAGCGTCACCTCGCCGACCGAGCGCGGGGTGTCCAGGTCGATCTCGAGCCACTGCCCGGCAGGGCCGGTGAAGCTCGACGAGTGCCAGGCGGAGCCACCGTCGCCGTCCACCGCGGCGAACGGCGAGTTGGCGGGGTCGATCGCCCCCGCCGCGTCGGCGTACGCGGTCGACGTGGACGCGCGGACGGCGCGGATGCCGCGGTACTCCGCCACGGTCTGGTGCCGCACGTCCTGGAACGGTGACACGTCCAGCGCCACGCGCCCCTGCCGGGACGCCTCGTCCGCGGACATCGTCTGGCTGAGGTTGTCGGTCACCCTGCCGACGTTGCGCTCCTTGCGCCGCAGGCCGTCGGTGACGAGCACTTCGGCGGGCTTCTCCGTCGAGTCACCGGCGAGGATCGCGGGCTGGTCGGCCTGGAGCAGCCCCTGGGACAGCAGCGGCAGCAACGACTCCGGCCCGCCGCTCACCGTCGGCACGTCCGCGGCGTCGACCGCCGTCACGGCCGGGACAGGCCGCTTCACCTCGAAGATCTCCAGCGACCTGCCGGCCGCGGCCGCGTCGACCGAACTGACGAGCCGCTGGTCGCTCATCCGCACCTCGGGGCCGAACTCCGCGACGCGCTCGATGCCCGGTGAGCCCTGGAGTGCCTGGCGCAGCACGGTGAGCGGTGGCGAGCCGGTCTGCTCGCGGGCGATGTCGTTGCGCAGCAGCAGGAACCGGTATCCCCCGCGGGCGAGGAAGTCGGCGAGACCCGCCGAGCCGCGGCCGTCCGCGAGCGCGTCGTACACGGCGTCCATGAACCGGGTGTTGCCCTCCGAACCGAGCGGCACCTGGTTGCGCACCGCCCACGGCGCCTCCGCGAGCGACTGCATCGGCTCGTCCACGGTCCTGCCCCAGGTGTACTGGCCGAAACCGGTGGCGGGCAGCAGCAACGTCCTGGCGCGGGCGTCCTTCTCGGCGAGCCACCCCGCCGCCTCGCGCCAGTGGCCCGGCACGTCCGCCCAGCCGAGTCCCGGTCGCAGGGTCAGCAGCCACGCGGGTGCCGCGACGACCGCGATCAGCAGCAGCGCCACACCGGTGCGCACGCGCCGCCGCCAGTGCTCGGGGGCGGCCCGCACCCCGGTCGGCCGGGACAGGTGCAGGCCGTGCACGAACCCGAGGACCAGGCACAACCGCAGCACGGGTTCGAACTTGTGCACGTTGCGCAGGGGCGCGAGCGGCCCGTCCAGGAGGCCGCGGACGACCTCCGCGAGCGGCGAGTCGAGCGAGCCGACGTAACCGACGGTCAGCAGCGTCAGCCCGGCGAGCGTGCCCAGCACCAGGAAGCGGCGCTCCGGCAGCCCGAGCCGGGCCAGGCCGACGACCCCGACGAGCGCCACCGCCGCCGTGCCGGCCATCAGCACCGGGTTGTCGACGAGGATGAACCCGTTGGGCCACCACGGTTCGCCCTGCAGCACGTACGCGACCCACTGGTTCGTGCCGCGCAGCACCTGGAACAACGACATCGGCGCGGTGGTGTTCGCCGCGGACTCGATGTAGTCCAGGAACGGCAGGCTGTACCGGCCGAGCAGCAGCAGCGGGACGATCCACCACAGCGCCACCGCGATGACCGAGCCCGCCCACCACAGCACGAGCTTCACGTGCGCGCGGTTCCACGTGCGCGTCAGCAGCCAGATCCCGGGCAGGACCAGGGCCATCACGACCATCGCGCCGTTGACGCCGCCCATGCCCAGCACCGCGAGCGCGGACAGGGCGGCCGCCCGGCGGGGCGAGCCGATCCTGTCCGCCAGCACCAGCGGCAGCAGCACCCACGGCAGCATGACGGCGGGCAGCATCTCCGCCGACAGCGGCCCGATCTCGGTCAGCACGCGCGGAGCGAGGGCGTAGGCGATTGCGCCCGCGTACCTCGTGGGCTCCTGGCCGATGCCGAGCGCACGGGCGAGTCGCAGCGTCCCGTAGAAGGCGAGGCAGAGCAGGAGCGCGCACCAGAGCCGTTGGGTGATCCACGCGGGTACGCCGAGGATCTGGCCGGCCGCGAAGAACGGTCCCATCGGGAAGAAGTAACCGTACGCCTGGTTCTGCAGCTCGCCCGCCGTCGCCGCGGGGTTCCACAGGTGCAACGCCCTGCCGAGGAAGCCGACGGGGTTGACGACCAGGTCGAGCTTGGTGTCGAACGTGGCCGTGCCGAAGCGCTGGGCGAACGACAGCACCGCGAGTGCGAGGAGCACCCACGTCGTCGGGTTCCGGTGTGCGATCTTCAGGCTCTTGATGGCGCAGGAAGTTACCACCGGGTAGTGCTCGCGGGCGACTATCGCTATCTTGGGCCACCACGACCGTTCTGGGGGCACGTCCAGGCAGGTGGCGATGACTTCTTCGACCACGTTCGAGCAAGCGTGGGAGCTGGGCGACCAGGTTCCCGGCTGGTTGACGGCCGACCAGGCGACCGCGTTGTGGAGAGCCGCGTCCCGCCTCGGCCCCGGTGCGCGGATCGTCGAGATCGGCAGCCACCAGGGCCGATCCACCACCGTGCTCGGCATCGCGGCCAGGTCGGTCGGCGCGACGGTGGTCGCCGTGGACCCGTTCGTCGAGGGCAAGCTGTTCGGCGGCACGCCGACCCGCGTCCGGTTCGAGAAGAACGTCGCCCGTGCGGGTCTGACGGACGTCGTGCGGCTCGAAGCGTCCTACAGCACGGAGTTGCGCCGGCGCTGGGACGAGCGCATCGACCTGCTGTACATCGACGGCAAGCACGACTACTGGACCTACACCGACGACATGCTGTGGTCGGAGAACCTCGTGCCGGGCGGCGAGATCCTGGTGCACGACGCGTTCTCGTCCATCGGGGTCACCAGCGGCATCCTGGCGAAGGTGTTGTGCGGCAAGCGGTACGTGTACGTGGACCGGGCGGGCTCACTCGCACGCTTCCGTCTGGCGCAGCCGCGCTGGGCCGACCGCAGGCGCGTGCTGGCCGAGATGCCCTGGTTCCTGCGCAACGTGGGGATCAAGGTGCTGCTCCGCCTGCGGCTGCGGCCGGTCGCGCGGCTCTTCGGCCACGACGGGGCGTACGACCCGTACTGATCCGTCTACTGAGGACGGCAGGCGGGCGGCTGGCAGAGCATCGTGCTGAGCGCCTGCGCGAAGATGTCGCTGATGCCGGCGGGGTCGACGGTCGTGAAGGACCGGCCTCCGGTGGCGTCCGCGATCCGCGCCAGCTCGTCCACGTCGACGTCGGGACCCATGCCGATCGCGATGACGGGCAACGGCCTGCGCTTGTCCTGCAGCTTGGCCAGCTCGTCCAGCAGCTCGCGCTGGCTGATCGAGTCGGGGTCCTCGTTGCGGCCGTCGGTCATGATCGCGACGATGTTGATGCGCCCGAGCTCCCAGTTCTTCCTGGCCTCCCGGTAGGCGGCCAGGGTGGTGTCGTAGAGGCCGGTGGCGCCGTTCGCGGTCGCGCGCGTCGCCCGGACGGCGGCCACGGCCTGGCCGCTCGCGAGGTGGTCCTTGACCGACGCGAACGGGATGATCTCCTTGTAGTCCTTGTCGCCGTCCAGCCTCGTGGAGAACTTCCACAGGCCGATCTGCGTGCCGGGCTTGAACATGCCGAGGCCGCGCTCGGCCGCCGCGACGGCCAGCGCCATCCGCGTCGTCCCCGTCCTGGGCACGACCTGGTTCATCGAGCCGGACACGTCCAGCACGCCCAGCACCCGCGCGGTCAGCGTGAGCCCGCTCCACAGGCGCAGCGTCTCGTCCACGAAACCCTGGTCCAGCCCAGCGGCCTTGTCGTCGGGCCCGCGCAGGCCGAACCTGCCGAGGTCCGGCGCGGACCGCAGGCGCGACAGGAACTTCTCCGCGCCGACCCGTTGCGCCTCCCCCGCGTCGGGCAGCACGACGTACGGGAAGTCCAGCGGTGGCACGGGGTTCTCCGGCGCGACCGCCGTGAGCCGGGCCGCGCCGGGTGTGGAGTTGTGCCGTTCGAGGGCCTGTTCGGACGTCGGGAACACGTCGAGCGGCCGCGCGAACAGGTCGTCCGCGCGTTCGGCGTAGTCGGCGGACACGGGCCTGATCGAGGCGACCGTCGCCGCCGCCGGGTCCTTCTCCCCCGACGCGAACCCGCGCATCGCCAGCAACGCCGACAGGCTGGCCGGATCCCTGGCCGGATCGGCGATACCGCCGACGGCCTTCGCGCCGGGCCCGATCAGTTCGCGCCAGTTCTTGCCCTTCGCCGGATCCCTGACGGCGAGCACGACCGGTGACAGCGCCACCGAGGTGCCCGACTCGGGCACGCGCCACGCGCCGGAGTCCCGCGCCTGCCGCAACCACATCGTCGACTCGGGCACCCACACCGAGGGCGATCCCGTGCCGTCGACCAGCCTGGTCATGGTCTCGCGCGCGGGCTCCGCCTTCACCTCGACGCGGTAGCACTCCTCGCTCGTGCCCACCTGGTCCGCGATCTCGCTGAGGGCGGGCGCCACCGCGGGCGCGGCGGTGACCAGGACCGTCGCCGGATCCGTGCAGCGGGTCGCGTTGAGCCGGTCGATGACGGCGTCACCGCCGATCCAGGCGACGACGGACAACACGAGCAGCACCGAAAGCCCGACGACGGGCGCCGTCACCCGCCGTGGTCGCACCATGGCGGCCACCTTAGACAACCGGCACCGGCGTCACCAGAACCCAGGCGTTCCGATTACGAGGGCGGGTTGCCAGAACCCGTTGCCGAGGCAGCCGCCCGGTTCCGGTGGACCTCAGCCGAGTCCGATCTGGGAGTAGAAGGTCTGGTTGTCCCAGAACAGGAACTCCTCGTCCATCGTGCCGCGCCGGTTCCACAGCCCGATGGTGGCCATGTTGATCGCGTACTTCTTGCCGGTCGGCGCGATGAACCCGCCCTTCCCGTCCGGCATGGGCCGTGTGAACGTGCCCTGCATGACGCCCGCGACCGCCGTCAGGCCGCCGTTCGCGACGCGCAGGTAGTGCGACTCGATGCGGGTGTCGGGCGCCCACACGAACAGCGCCTTCAGGTCCTCGACGTGCTTGTCGATGCCGTCGGTGTAGTGGCCGTCGGGCCAGTGCACGCGGATGTTGCGGGCGTGGCTCTCGCCCAGCCTGGCCCACTTCTCGTGGCTGAAGACGTCGAAGTCGAGCTCGTCGAACGTCCTGAGGTTGTCGCGTTCCTCCCTGGTCAGGTCCTTGGCGAACGGCGGGTTCGGCACGCGCGTGGTGGCGGGGTCCGGCATGGGCGTCCACGGCGAGTAGCCCGCCGGGGCGGCGGCTTCGGCTGCGCCGCCGGTGACGGCGGCCAGGGCCATCGCGCCGAACGCGGCGGTGCTGCCTCGGGTGATGAGCGAGCGACGGTTGAGCATCTCGGGCACCTTCCTCTGGGCTGGTGCACGAGAGCTTTGCACTAACTTTTCGTTAGCGCTATCCCCTAGATGGCGTTGTGATCTAGCTAGCAGGGATCGACTCGATGATCTCCTCGGCGATCGGGGTGGCGGTCTCGGCGTAGCGGGTGGCGAGGGACTGGAACAGCTGCTCGGCCTCGATCGCGGGCCAGTCGCGGTCCAGCAGCTCGGCCGGCAGGTGCGGGTCCTGGCGGACGAGGTCGAGCCAGTCGCCGTGCAGGAGGAGCTGGCGGGCCAGGTCGTCCGGCGCGTCCAGCGGGTTGCGCCAGCGGGTCAGGAAGGCCTGGTAGCGGGCGCCGATCGCGGCCGTGTCGAACGCCCGGCGCGCCAGGTCGGCGGCCTCGGTCGGCTTCGCGTGCTGGGCGGTGAAGACGGTGACGTTCTCGGCCAGCGGCTCGACCAGCGCGGTGACGTCGCGAGTGCCCGGCGCGATCCACAGGCCGTTCTGCACCGGGCCGAAGCCTGCCCACTGCAACTGGGAGCGCAGGTCGTGCCGTTCGCCGCGGCGGCCCTCCGGGAGCGAGAAGCCGACCAGCGTCCAGGTGCCGTCCCAGTCCCTGTTCACCGCGCCGCGCTGCCAGATGCGCCGCTCGCCGTCGCGCAGGACGTCGGTCGCGCGCGGGGTCAGTCCGAAGTAGACCTTGCGGCCGTTGCGGCGCTTGGCGAGCAGGCCTCGTGAGGTCATGCGGGTCAGCGTCGAGCGGACGGCCTCCTCCGAGACGTCCACGCGCCCGAAGACGTCGATCACGCTGCCCGAGTAGACCGCGATGTCGCGGCCGAACACGTACAGGCCCAGGAAGTTGAGCATCAAGGACTGGGGCGTCACGCAGCTCACGATACATGTTGGGCAGCATCTAGACGAGCGTCACCAATGTGCCCTACTTTGGGTCGCGACGCCGAGGAGAGGACTCGCCTGATGGACCTGTCGGGAAAGGTCGCGATCGTCACGGGCGCCGGCCGCGGGCTGGGCCGGGCGTACGCGGAAGCCTTGGCGCGCAACGGGGCGAGCGTCGTCGTCAACGACGTGGACGAGTCCGTGCGGGAGGTCGCGGAGAGCGTCGGCGGTGTCGCGGTGGTCGCCCCGGTCGGGCCCGCCTCGACCGCCGACCAGCTCGTCGCGGCCGCCGTGGAGGAGTTCGGACGGCTCGACGTGCTGGTCACCAACGCCGGCATCCTGCGCGACCGGGTGCTGTGGAAGATGAGCGACGACGACTTCGACGCGGTGATCGACGTGCACCTGCGCGGCACGTTCACCTGTGCTCGTGCCGCGGCGGTGCGGATGCGCGAACAGGGCACCGGCGGCAGTCTCGTGCTGGTCTCCTCCCCCGCCGGTCAGCGCGGCAACTTCGGCCAGACCAACTACGCGGCCGCCAAGGCCGGAATCGCCGCCATGGCACGGACCTGGGCGTTGGAGCTCGCCCGCTCCGACATCGCCGTGAACGCGATCGTGCCCGTCGCCGCGACCGAGATGACGAGGACGATTCCGGCGTTCGCGCCGTTGATCGAGGAGTCAGAACGGACCGGCGAACCACTGCCCGCGTGGGTGCGCCGCGACGAGGGTCTCGGCACCGTCGAGGACGTCACCTCGCTGGTGGTCTACCTGGCGTCGGATGCCTCGAAGGGCGTGACCGGACAGGCGATCGGCATCGGCGGCGACCGGCTCGCGCTCTGGTCGCACCCCGCCGAGAAGCAGGTCCAGTTCGCCGACGGGGGCTGGACCGCCGACGGGATCGCGGCGAGCTTCGCGGAGTTCGAGCCCGAGAGCTATGGCATTCCGGCACCGGTCGCGCCATGAACGTTGACGACCTCGTCGCCATCGACGTCCACACGCACGCCGAGATCTCGCGCGACGGCCACAGCTCTCTCAGCCCGCAGTTGGTCGAGGCCTCGGCCAAGTACTTCAGGACGGCCCACCGGCAGCCGACGATCGCCGAGACGGCGGAGATCTACCGCTCGCGGAACATGGCCGCGGTGATCTTCACGGTCGACGCGGAGCACGCCACCGGCCACCCGCGGATCTCCAACGAGGAGGTCGCCGCGTCCTGCGCCGAGCACGCCGACGTGCTGATCCCGTTCGCGAGCGTCGACCCGTGGAAGGGCCGCGCCGCCGTCCGGGAGGCGCGCAGGCTGGTCGAGGAGCACGGCGTGCGCGGGTTCAAGTTCCACCCCAGCCTGCAGGACTTCTCGCCGGACGACCGGATGGCGTACCCGCTGTACGAGGTGATCGAGGAGCTCGGCGTGCCCGCCCTGTTCCACAGTGGACAGACCGGGATCGGCGCCGGCGTGCCCGGTGGCGGCGGCATCCGGCTCAAGCACTCCAACCCGATGCTGGTGGACGACGTCGCCGTGGACTTCCCGCACCTGCGGATCGTGCTGGCACACCCGTCGTTCCCGTGGCAGGACGAGGCGCTGGCCGTCGCGACACACAAACCGTTCGTGCACATCGATCTGTCCGGCTGGTCGCCGAAGTACTTCCCGCCGCAGCTCGTCCGGTACGCGAACACGTTGCTGCAGGACAAGGTGCTGTTCGGCTCGGACCACCCGGTGATCACCCCGGACCGCTGGCTCGCGGACTTCGCGAAGCTCGACATCTCCGACGACGTCCGTCCCAAGATCCTCAAGCTCAACGCCGCCCGCTTGCTCGGACTCGTGAAGGAGGACGCGTGACCATCTCCGTGCAGGGAACCGCAGAGCTGAAAGGCCTGGCGGGCAAGAGCCTCGGCCACACCGACTGGCTCCAGATCGACCAGTCGCGCGTCGACACGTTCGCCGCCGCCACCGACGACCACCAGTGGATCCACGTCGACCCGGAACGCGCCGCCGCCGGGCCGTTCGGCGGCACGATCGCCCACGGCTACCTGACACTGGCGCTGCTCATCCCGTTGATGACCGAGCTCCTCGACGTCTCCGGCGTGCGGATGAGCCTCAACTACGGCCTGGACAAGGTGCGGTTCCCCGCGCCCGTGCCGGTCGGCGCCAAGATCCGGCTGACCGGGAAGGTCGACACCGTCGAGGACGTGCCGGGCGACGGCGTGCAGCTCACCGTCGACTTCACCGTCGAGATCGAGGGCTCACCGAAGCCCGCTTGCGTCGCCCGTGCCGTCTACCGCCACTACACATGAGGGTGTGAAGTCATGGCGCCAACAACGCAGTTACGCCGTGCCGTCGCGTCGAGCTTCCTCGGCAGCGTGATCGAGTACTACGACTTCCTGCTCTACGCCACCGCCTCCGCGATCGTGTTCAACAAGGTGTTCTTCTCGTCGCTGGACCCGCTGGTCGGCACGATCGCGAGCTTCGGCACGTTCGCCACCGGCTACCTCGCCCGGCCGCTCGGCGGTGTCCTCTTCGGACACTACGGCGACCTGCTGGGGCGCAAGAGGATGCTCGTGCTGACCATGAGCCTGATGGGCGTGGCGAGCTTCCTGATCGGCCTGCTGCCGACCTACGCGCAGGCCGGCTGGCTCGCTCCTGCCGGGCTGATCCTGCTGCGGGTCGTGCAGGGCGTCTCCGTCGGCGGCGAGTGGGGCGGCGCGGTGCTGATGTCCGCCGAGCACGCCACGTCGCGGCGCGGGCTGTGGGCGAGCTTCACCAACGCGGGCGCGCCGTGCGGCATGGTGCTGTCGACGCTGGCGCTGACCGGCACCGCCGCGCTGGTCGGTGAGCAGGCGTTCCTGGAGTGGGGCTGGCGGGTGCCGTTCCTGCTGAGCCTGGTGCTGCTGGGGATCGGCCTGTTCGTGCGGCTCAAGGTCGAGGAGACGCCGGTGTTCCAGGCCTCGCGCCGGCGCGGCTCGATGCCGTTGCTCGACGTGCTGCGCAACCACCCGCGCACCCTCGCCCTGGGCATCGGCGTGGGGCTCGCGGCGTTCGTCGCGCAGTCGACGCTGACGACGTTCGTGCTGGCCTACGGCGTGCAGGCGGGTGAGAGCCGGCAGATGATCCTCAACGCGCTGACGTTGTCCTCGGCGCTCGCGGTGATCGGGATCATCAGCTGGTCGGCGGCGTCGGACCGGTTCGGGCGGCGGCCCGTCGTGCTGGCGGGCGCGGTGCTGATGGCGGCGTTCGGGTTCGCGCTGTTCCCGTTGGTGGACAACGGGTACGTGGTGGTCGCGCTGGTGCTCGGCCAGGCCGTGATCCACCCGATGATGTACGGGCCGCTAGCCGCGCTGTACAGCGAGTTGTTCAGCACGGGCAGCCGGTACACCGGCGCGTCGCTCGGCTACCAGCTCGCCGGACTGGGCGCGGGGCTCGCGCCGTTGCTGTTCGCGCAGGTGCAGCGGTCGGCGGGCACGGGCGCGATCCCGTTCATCCTGGCGGCTTTCTGCGTGCTCACGGTCGTGTGCACGGTGGCGTTGCGGGAGACCAGCAGGACCAGCCTGACGGGAGACGGGGATGCGGAACGCGGGACTGGGCAGCTGGCCACACCGCCGCGCGCGCATGGCGCCGAAGCGTGAAGCCCTGACGTACGAAGGGGTTTCGGTCTCGTACGGTTCGCTGGCGCTGCGGGTCACCAGGCTGGCGCGGCAGCTGCGGTCGCTGGGCGTGCGGCACGGCGACCGGGTGGCGTACCTCGGGCCGAACCACCCGTCGTTCGTGGAGACGATGTTCGCCGCGCACCAGCTGGGCGCGATCTTCGTGCCGCTGAACTTCCGGCTCAGCCCGGCGGAGATCGACTACCAGCTGGCCGACTGCGGTGCGTCCGTGGTGGTGCACTCCGCTTCGCACGTCGTCTCTCACCCTCGCGCCGTGTCTTTGTCGGCGTACGAGGAGTTTCTGGCTTCGGGCTCAGATGAGCCGTTGGACGAGCCGGTGTCCGTGGACGACGTGGCGTTGATCCTCTACACGTCCGGCACGACCGGCAGGCCCAAGGGCGCGATGCTCACGCACGCCAACCTGCTGTGGAACACGTTCAACCTGATGATCGGCGTCGACCTGCGCTCGGACGACGTCGTGCTGGTCACCGCGCCGTTGTTCCACGTCGCCGCGCTCACCCAGACGTTGTTGCCCTCCTTCATCAAGGGCGGGCACAGCGTGATCACCTCGCGCTGGGACGTCGCCGAGTGCCTGTCCCTGATCGAGGACAACGGCGTGACGTGGATGTTCGGGGTGGCCACGATGTACGCCGACCTGGCGTCGTCGCCGTCGTGGCCTGACGCCGACCTGTCGTCGTTGCGCGTGCTGCTGTGCGGCGGGGCGGCCGTGCCGGACTCGCTGATCCGGTCGTTCCAGGACCGGGACCTGGTGTTCTGCCAGGGTTACGGGCTCACCGAGACCGCGCCCGGTGCCACGTTCCTCGAGGCCTGGGACAGCGTGGCGCACGCGGGATCGGCCGGTCCGTGCGTGTTCTTCGGCGACATCCGGCTCGCCGCCACCGGTGAGATCGAGGTGCAGGGACCGAACGTCACGCCGGGCTACTGGAACGACCCGGTGGCGACGGGGTCGGCGTTCACCCCGGACGGCTGGTTCCGCACCGGCGACCTGGGGCGCCTCGTCGACGGCCACCTGTTCGTCCTCGACCGGCTGAAGGACATGTTCATCTCGGGCGGCGAGAACGTCTACCCGGCGGAGGTGGAGAACGCGATCTCCGCGCACCCAGACGTGGCCGAGGTGGCGGTCGTCGGGGTGCCGGACGCCCGCTGGGGCGAGGTGGGCCGCGCGTTCGTCCGGCCGCACGACGGGGTCGCGTTCGACGTCGCGGGGCTGCGGTCGTTCCTGTTGCCTCGGCTGGCCCGGTACAAGATCCCTGTGCACGTGGACGTGGTGGACTCGTTGCCGCGCACGGGTTCGGGCAAGGTGCTCAAGCCCGCCTTGCGCCGGCTGCCTCTCTGACCTCGTGGCGGGCGAGCAGCGTGTGGACCGCCTCGTCCACCGCGTGGGCCATGGCCTTCTCGGTGGGCGACCAGTTCATCAGCAGCATCCTCGGCCAGAACGCGAAGTTCGAGATCATGCCGAGGAACTGCGTGGCCGCGAGCACCGGGTCCGCGACGTCCAGCGTGCCCTCGTCGTGCTCCAGCTCCAGGTAGTCGCGCACGGCGTCGAAGAACGGCTGCTTGCCGAGCTTGAACTGCGTCTGCCCGAGCTCGGGAAACCGCGGCGCCTCGGCGATGACGATGCGGAACAACGCGACCATGCCCGGCCGCGTCAGCAACGCCACGTACCGCCGCCCGAGCGCGGTCAGTCCTCTGCGCGGATCACCGGGCTGCGGCGTGAGCGCGCCCTCCTCCGTGCGCCAGTAGTCCGTGACGATGGCGTCGAACAGCTCGGCCTTCGTCGGGAACTGCTTGAACAGCGTCGCCTTCGACACCCCGGCCGCGTCGGCGATGCGCGCGAGCGACGTCTTGTCGTACCCGGACTCCAGGAACAACGTCGTGGCGGCGTCGACGATCGCCGCGCGCTTCTGCTCAGCCATGCGCTCGTGGTAGGTCGGCACCCGGCCATTCTGCCATGAGGTGAGTCACTTGACTCGCCATCGGTCTTCTGGCTAGCGTTCCGAGGTGAGTCACTCAACTCACCACTCGGAGGACACCATGGCACGCTTCGCCGGCCAGACCGTGCTCGTCACCGGCGCGACCAGCGGAATGGGTGCGAGCCACGTCCGCGGCTTCGTGGCCGAGGGCGCCCAGGTCGTGATCGCCGCCCGCAACCACGAGGCAGGCCGCGCGTTCGCCGCCGACCTGGGCCCGTCGGCGTTCGCCGTGCGCCTGGACGTGACGTCCGAACAGGACTGGATCGCAGCCCTGGACGCGGTCTCAGCCCACTTCGGCCCGTTGTCCGTACTGGTCAACAACGCGGGCGCGCAACACCCGGCCGCCCTGATCGAGGACACACCTCTCTCGGTCTGGCAGCAGACCCTGGCGGTGAACCTGACCGGCCAGTTCCTGGGCATCAAGCACACCGCCCCGTCGTTGCGGGCGGCCGGCGGCGGTTCGATCATCAACATCGCCTCGACCATGGGCAACGTCGGCCAGGCCTATTACGCGCCTTACGTCGCCAGCAAGTGGGCCCTGCGCGGCCTGACCCGCACCGCCGCCCTGGAACTGGGCCGCGACAACATCCGCGTGAACTCCGTCCACCCCGGCGTCGTCGCCACCCCCTTGATCACCGAACCGATCGCCGACCAGCCGGCGATCGGCGACCTCTACTCCCCCGCCCCGTTCGCCGTCCCGCGCCTGGGCACCCCGGAAGAGGTCACCGCCCTGGTCCTGCACCTGGCCTCCGCCGACGGCGCCTTCGCCACAGGCTCCGAGTTCGTCCTGGACGGCGGCCTCCTCCTGGGCCCGGCCCTAGCGGCGTAGGTAGTCCGCGACCGCCCCGAACGTGAACAGCCCAGTCCCCGCCACCAGTTCACCCTTGGCGGGCAACAACACCGGACGCGCCCGCCGACGAAGCCCGTCATCACCCAACCGAACCGCCGCCAGGTGCAACAAACACCCGCGCACCTCGGCCAGCAGGTCCTTCGGCCCGTCCGGCAACGCCCGCGCCGCCACCACCGCCTCGTCCGGCGGCAACACCAGCGGCGCCACCCACTCGCGGTGCGGCCCCCAGTCGTCGTCAAGGTCCACAGTGGACGGACCGTGCAGGCTCAACAGGGCCAACGGCAGCAGCCCGCGTTCCATGCCCCACATCCCGGTCCCGCCAGTGCGCTCGGCCGCCGCTCGGTAGGCCCTGTCCGCCTTCGCCTTGTCGCCGGCGGCCGCCAGCTTCAACGCCGCGTACCACTCGGTGAACACACCGACCAGCGGCAGGTCGTGCCGTTCGGCCAGGCCGTCAGCGTGGCGCGCGTGTTCGTCGGCAGCCTGGAAGTCGGCGAGGGCGGCGTTGGCCTGGACGAGGATCAGGTGCCCCAGGACCTCGTGGGTCACCAGGTGGTGCGCAGCCGAGACCGCGACCAGTTCACGCCCGATGGCCGCGCGTTCCGGGGCCAGGCCGGTGCGGTGGAAGGTGTGCATGAAGCGACCGTTGAGGGCGAACGCCAGCAGGGCTGGGTCGTCCAGGTCGCGGGCGATGGCCTCGGCCTCGACGGCTTCCGGCAGACGAGCCCCGGTGCCGCGGTCCTCCATGGCGATGGTGGCGAGGAGGCGGGCTCGAGTGGCGGTCGGGGCGGGGAACGCGGGCAGGGTGCGGCGGGCGGCGGCGACGAGTTCGGCGGAGTGGGCGGGGTCGTCGTTGGTGGTCCAGATGCCGGGGACGTCGAACGACCCGATGACCTCGGCCACCACACTCGGGTCGCCGATAGGCGATGTGGGCCCGGCGGTGGGCGCACCGGCCGACGGCGCGGACGTGCTGGTAGCGGTGCCGCGCGGCGAAGCAGGCGCATCGGCTGGCCGCGAGGCAGGCATGGCGGATGCGGCGGTGGCGAGGCGGGGTGTGGCCAGCGTTGTGGCGGTGGCCAGGCGTAGTGCGGTTGACCTCTGCTTTCGTGCCGCCTCCAGGTCGCCGCTCACCGCGAGCGCCCTGCCCAGGCCGGTCAGCAGGCCGACCCGCTCCTCCCCCGCCGCCGCGATCGCCGCCCTCCACAGCCTCACCGCGTCGCGGGGCGAGTGCGTCGCCTCCGCCGCCCCCGCCAGTGCACGCACTGCCGCCTCGCCCCTCGAACCCGCTGCCAGGTAGTGGTGTGCGAGTAGTGAGACCTCGTCGGGGCGGAATGACTCCAGGGTTGCCGCCGCGTGCTCGTGCCAGCGGGCTCGGCGGGTCAGCGACAGGTCCGCGTACACCGTGTCCCGCACCAGCGCGTGGGTGAAGCGGGCCCGGCCTGGGGCCTCCTCCACCACGAAACCGGCTTCCAGGGCGAGGTCCAGTGCGTCCAGCACGTCCGAACCGGCGACGGCGGAGAGGAGGTCCACGTCGATGCCCCGGCCCAGCACCGATGCCTGGCGCAGGACCTCGACCGTGTCGGCGGGCAGGGCGGCCAGGCGGTGGCGGATCACCTCGCGCACGCCTGCGGGTACGCCGAGGGCGCCTTCGGCGGCGTACAGGCGGGCCAGTTCCTTGGCGTAGAACGGGTTGCCGTCGCTGCGCGCGTGGATCGCACTCGGGTCGGCCGCGGCGGTGATGGGCCTGATCAGTGCCGCCACCGCGGTCTCGTCCAGGCCGTGCAGCGGGACGCGGACCGGTTCGGCGCGGGCCAGGGCTTCCAGGGGCACGGGGGTGCGGGAGGTGGCGACGATCAGCACTCGGCCGGAGAGTCTGGCGGTGGTGAAGGCCGCCAGTACCGCCAGGGTTTCGTCGTCGGCCTGGTGCAGGTCGTCGAGCACCACCAGTGCGGGAGAGGCAGCTTCCACCGCGGACACGACGGAGCGGCGCAGGTGGAAGCGGTCGGCGGTGTCCAGGTGGGAGCCCAGTGACTCCACGACCTGCTGCCAGGGCCAGGCCGTCGGGGCGTCCTCCGGGCAGCGGGCCCAGACGGTGGTCCAGCCGAGGCGGGTGGCGAACGCCTCGGCCAGGGCGGTCTTGCCCACGCCGGCCTCGCCCGTCACCAGGGCAAGGCCGAGTCCTGCGGAAGGCACGGCGGAGAACAGCGCGGCCAGTTCCGCTGACCGTCCCACCAGCGGCGACGGCAACGCCAGCCGGGGTGAGTGGGCGAGGATGTCGGCCTCGACGGAACGCAGCTCCGGGCCGGGGTCCACGCCCAGGTTCTCGGCCAGCGCCGCACGTGCCGCGCGCACGGCCTCCAGCGCGTCGCCCTGGCGTCCCTCCCGGTACAGGGCCAGACCAAGCTGGCTCCAGGCCTTCTCACGCCACGGGTGGTCGGCGAGGTGGGCGCGCAGGTCGGCGACGACTTCGGCGGAACGGCCCAGGTCCAGCAGGGCGGCGGCGCGGCGTTCGACGGCCACGAGGCGCAGTTCGGAGAGGCGGGTGATCTCGGCGCGGGCCCAGGGGAAGTCGAACTCGGCGTAGGCCGGGCCGCGCCACAACGCCAGCGCACTGTCCAAAGCGGACAGCTCGCCGTCGAGCAGCGACTCGAACCGCCAGGCGTCGACGTCCGTGGCCAGCAGGGCGTACCCGGCGCCGGACGTCACCAGCAGCGTCGAGGGAGTCCTCGGGGGACGGTCGGGTTCCAGGGCTTTCCGCAAAGCGGCGACGAAGGTCTGCACCGTGCCGAGGGCTCCCGAAGGCGGGTCGTCCCAGAGGTCGGCCACCAGAACGTCGACCGGGACCACGCGGCGGCGGGCCACCAGGAGGCGGGCCAGCACGGCGCGTTGTTTCGGGCCGCCCAGCCTGGCGGAGCCGGCGGTCAGCGGGCCCAGCACGCCGAAGCTCACCATTCGCTGACTCGTTGCTGATCGGGCCGGCGCACAGTGGCCAGGTGAACCACACCGCATTCGACTACCAGCGCGTTCAGGTCTCCGGCGGCATCGGGCTGAACGTGGCCACGACCGGCGGCGGGACGCCCGTCGTGCTGTTGCACGGCTTCCCGCAGACCCACCTCATGTGGCGGCACGTCGCCGCCGGCCTGGCCGCCGACCACACCGTGATCATGCCCGACCTGCGCGGCTACGGCGACAGCGACAAGCCGCAGGACACCGGGCTCACCTACGCGAAGCGGACGATGGCGCAGGACGTCGTCGACGTCGCCAAGGCTCTGGGGCACGACAGGTTCGCGCTGGTGGGCCACGACCGAGGCGCGCTGGTCGCGTTCCGCGCCGCGCTCGACCACCCGAAGACCATCACCCACCTCGCCTCGCTCGACGTGCTGCCGACGCTGGACATGTGGGACGTCATGCGCGGCACGTCCGCCGCGGTCGGCTTCCACCTCTTCCTCATGGCCCAGCCGCCCGGCCTGCCGGAACAGCTCATCGGCGCCAGTCCCGACGCGTTCTTCGGCCACTTCCTCGACGCGTGGGGCGCCACGCCGTTCCCCAAGGACATCAAGGACGAGTACCTCAGGGCGAGCCGCGAGGCCGTCACGTCGATCGTCGCGGACTACCGGGCGTCGGCCACGATCGACGTCGAGCACGACACCGCGGACAGGGCGGCGGGGAACCGGATCGAGATGCCGGTCACCGTGCTGCAACAGGACTGGGGCGCGGCCCTCGGCTTCGACGCGAAGCAGTTGTGGAGCGCCTGGGCGGCCGACCTCGACCACCAGACCGTCCCCTATGGACACTTCATGGCCGAGGAAGCGCCACAGGAGATGGCACGCACCATCCGCGACCTGCTGAAGCGGTAATTCCTTTGCAAACGGCCGGCAAGATCAGTCCCGAGCTGTCGGGCGCGTCGGCGGACCTCGCCGTGCCCAGGGCGCGGGAGTACTGGCTGCGCCAGCACGTCCGCTTCTCCCCGACTTCAGCTGGGGCGGAACGGAGTTCGGCGGCAAGATCGGCCTCGCCGGCGGCAAGCGCTGCTCCGGCGGGCAGGGCTGCGACGGCTACAACGGCTTCACGGTCCGGTTCGCGTGGGGCCGCGATAGCAAGGCGATCCTGTCTCCCCTACCACATGGGCAAGACGGGGAAGTTCGGCGATTCCTTCCAGCTCAGCCCGAACGGCAGCGGGTACGCCTACCCGCGCGGGCGGTGGATCGAGCTGAATTCGCACCGACGCGCAACTCGTACATCTGGTACGACGACGTGCGCGTGCAGACAAGTCATTAGTAGGAAACGAAAGGCCGGGGCTCCTAGAAACCCCGGCCTTTCGCCTATCCGACCGTGAACGTCACCTTCAGCAGATCGCCGTGCCGGGTGACCGAGCTGACCGGCTGGTTGTTCAGCTCGACGGTGCGGACACCAGGGGCGTGCACGGTGATCGTCACCGGCCCGCGGTCCACCGGGCGCCCGACGGCGAGCCGCACCGTGCTCCCGTCGAACACCGCGGAGGCGTTCTCCAGCTTCTTCGACGCCGAGAACCACGTGCGGCCGTCGACCTCGACCGACTGACGGCCCAGCACGTCGATGCTCAACGGGGTCGAGCCCGCGCGGCGCACCAACGCGTACCCGCCGTCGTACAGCACGTCGTCCCGCCGATCACCGGCCAGCGCGACCCGGACGTGCCCGTCCCGCACCTGCTCAGCCGACACGATCGCACTGGGCGCGGCCGCCGACCGGGTCTCCAGCAACGTGGTGAACCGAGTCGACGTCCCTTCCCGCCGCGCCAGCACGAACGGGATCTGCTTGCCGTCGGTGGCAAGCCCCGGCCCCGTCGCCTGCACCACACGGGTGGACGACGGTTCCAGAGCGCGCATCGACAGCACCGACTGCGGCGTCTTCCACTCCGCCTGCCAGGCCGCACCGGCGCCCTCACCGACGACCCGCAGCTTGTCGTAGCCGAAGTCCTTGTCGGCCGGGTCGAGCACGCACGTCCCGCAAGCAGGCGGGGTCAGCGCGACACCCGACACGGCCAGGTCGCCGAGACCGTGCCACGACTGGTCGAACCGGTGCGCCGACGAGCCACGAGCGTCGAAAACGTCCACTGTGTACTCGTCGGTCATCAGCTCGGCCCGGCGCAGCGACACGTCCGGCATCGCCGCGTACGGCTTGTCCGCGCGGGCGTCGACCACCTTCAGCCGCGGCGTGGTGCCGAAGAACTCCAGCGCACCGCGGATGTTGCGGTCCTGGCTCTTGCCGTCGACCACGACCGTGTTGTGCGACACCGACTCCCGGTACCAGTTGTTGGTCAGGTCGGCGTTGTCGGCGCCGTAGATCTGGCCGAGGTCGGTCGACTGGAGCCCTCCCCCGCCGACGACGTCGAGGTGCAGCTTGTCCGCGTGCCCGTGAGTACCGCCGGCCACGCCGTGGTCCAAGCGCACAGCGTTGGCCTGGAACGGGTCCACCGCGCCGGAGAAGCCCAGCCGCACGTCGTCGAACAACGCGACCCCCGCCGCGTTCTCCACGACCAGCGAGATCCGCGCGGCGATCGCGTCCTTCGGCACGTCGGCCTTCAACGTCCGCGACTTCCACCCGAGCAGGTCGTGGAACGTGGCCGAGACGGGCTGAGTCGCGCCGCCAGGTCCGACGAACGACAACTCGATCCGCGCGCCACCACCGGGACGCAACGGCAACAGCGGCGAGAACGTCCGTGCGGCCAACTGCACCGACGACACGTTTCCACCGGTCACCGGCACATCAACGGTCCACGCGCTGCGGTTGAGCCCACCGGTGATCTTCGCCGACGACTTGCCCCGGTACGGCACCGGCGACAGCTCCGCCGCTCCCTCACGGGTCCAGCCGCCGTCCTCGAACCCACCGGACCCCAGCAGGTCGTCGGAGAACAGGTCGACGTCGTCGACCGTGACGTCCCCGCGAACCGACAACCTCACCGCGCGAGCCAGCGGCGGCACGTCCAGCCCGGTCTCCCTGGCGCCCCACGCGCCGTCGACGGTCAACGCGCCCCGGCCGACCTCCCAGCGGTCGTTCAGGAACACCGCCTCGATGCTGCCCTTGCCCTTCGTCATCGCCTGCAACGTCAGGTGCGAGAGCCGGGTGCCGTCGAGCGGGAACGTCTGCGAGGCCGCACCGGCCAACCGGCCGTCCACCACCTTGCCGCCGTCGAGCTTCCAGAACGCGGGCTTGCCGGCATCGGCCAGCGACGCGTCCGAGAAACCGGGGTTGGGCACGAGGTTCACCGCGTCCGACGACCGCAGCACCGTCTCACCGAGCCCGCCGAACGTCGCGCTGGGCTGCCGGGGCCCGCTCAACCGGGGCAGCGAGTCCACGCCGAAGCGCAACGCCCACCGGTCCGACCGAGGCCGGCCGAGGTTGTCGTAGGCGTAGGACAACCCCGTCGCGAAGTCACGCGAGCCGTACTCCGCGTACGCCCACTCGGCCATCGCCGCGAAGCTCGGCCCGAACCGGCGGCCCCACGTGCCGCCGTCACCGGCCGCCGGGATCGTCAGATCCGGGTACAGGTACGGCAGCAACGTCGTGTGCATCGACCGGAAGCGCTCGTCGGTCGTGTAGTCGCGCTCGCCCAGGTTGCGCGCCGACATCGCGAGAGAAGTCAACGCCTGCAACGCGTACACGTGGTAGCTCGCGGCGCCCTCCCACCACCAGCCGTCCGCCAGCCGGGCTTTGTTCAGCAGGAACTCCGTGCCCATCTCGGGATCGTCCAGGGCCCACTTGCGCAGACCCTCGTCGCCGATCGCCGATCCGGCACCGTGCACGGCGGCGACCGTCCAGGCCTGGAAGTTCGACGTCACCGTCGGATAGGCCTGCACGAGCTCGGCGAGCGGCTTGAGCAGGTTCAGCGAGATGTCCACCCGGTCGGACTCGGGCAGCACCTCGCGGATCAGGTCGTACCCGTCGATCAACCCGATCGCGGCCACGGCCTCGTCCAGCGACTGGTAGTGCACCCGGCCGTAGAGCTGGTTCATCGGCACCGACAGGAAGCGTTCGGCGTAGTAGGCAAGGACGTCCCGCGCCTTGGTCGCGTAGCGCTGGTCGCCGGTGACGCGGAACGCCAGCCCGAGGTCAGCGACGGCCTGCGCGGCGTTGTTGTGCCAGATCTCGACCCACGCGGCGTCGAGCAGGTCGCCGGTGTAAGACTTGCCGTCGATCGGGCATCGGTGCAGCTTGGGCGAGTCGTAGTTGAACTCGAGCGATGTGTTCGTGCCGGGGCACTTGAAGTTGCCGCTCCAGCCGCCGTGGTTCACCGGCTGGTCGAGCGGCCGGGCGAGCCACGCGTCCGCCTCCGCCTTCACCACCGAGTCGAACGCCTTGCGCGCCCAGTCCTGCCCGGCGATCCGCTGCTTCACCGCGTCCAGCTGCGCCGGCGTGCTGTAGACCCGCGGCGCACCACCGGGAGAAGTCGCCTCGGCAGCCTTGAAACTCGCCTGCTGCACCAACGTGACGTCACCGAGAGGCGTCGCCGTCAGCACGGTCGACGCCCCGGCGGGCACCGTCACGGAGACCACGGTGGACTCCCCCGGCTGGAGCACCGGCGTCGCGGGCGCGACCGAACCGGGTCCGTCGACCGCGAGCTGGAACGAGTCGGCGACGGCACGGCGGTTCGTGACGGTGGTCAGGAACTTCGCGGACGCGCCGGCGGCCGCGCTCTTGGTCTGGCTGTCCGGCGCGATCCACGGCGACTCGGGCGTGACCCGCACGTCGTCGACCCACGCGGTGCCGGTGGCGTTCTGGATCGCCGGGATGATCTGGAGCTTCGTCATCAGCGGCGGCACCCGGAACGTGCCGGAGATCGTCGTCCAGTCCCGCGAGCCGGTCAGCACGCCGTTGAGCAGCCCGGACGCGGCGTACACGCTGGCGCCGGCCGCGTCGGTGTAGAGGAACCCGACCGAGACCCGGAGTCCACCGGGGAAGTCGGTGTAGTCGGCGGTCTCGACGCGGTCGAGCTTGACCTTCGCCGACACGTGCACGACCGGCCACGTCCGGTGGTCCAGCGGGACGGTGACGAACCCGCCGATCTTCTGCGTCGGCGAGGCGTCGATGCGCAACGACCTGGTGCCCTGGAAGGCGGTCTGAGTGTCGACCTTGTAGGTGGCGCTGAGGTACGGCGTGCACCAGGCAGGCGCCGGGCAGGCCTCTGTGGACGGTGAGGTGAGCTCGAAGCCCGGGTTGTTGACCAGGTTCACCCACGACTCGGCGCGCACGGTCAGGTCGTCGAACCGCACGGTGCCCTTCGCCCGGTCCAGAGCGATGGAGAGGAACGCCGACACGGTTCCGGCGGGCACGGTGTGGACGTTCTCGCGTGAGGCCCAGTCCTGCGTGCCGGTGAGGTTGACGCCCTTCCAGGTGCGCTTGCCGGTGGCGTCCACGAACGCGATGCTGATCTTGGCCGCGTTGTCGGCGGTGGCGCCCTGCACGACGTTCTCCAGCCGCACCCGCCCGGCCACCTTCACCGAACTGACGCGCCGCACGTCGAGCGCGAACGACGCGGAGGTCGCGCCCTCCCAGGCGGTTCCGGTGGCCGAGGACACGACGAGCGCGCCGGCCTCCCGCTTCGCCCCGGCCGAGAGCGTCCACGACGTCGTGGCGTTCTCGAAGCCGCCGCCCCGCAGCAGCTCGTGCGCGACCGGCGTGTCCGGCGCCGGCGGTCCGGGTGCGGCCGAGGCGGTCGCGCTGGTGGCGACGGCCATCGCCGCCACCACCGCGAACACCTGCAAAACCGCGACAGGCTTTCTCATCGGGTTCCTCCAGAATTCATTCCACGAGACAGAAGGAATTGCGCGACCCCCGCACCTGGCCGAAATACTGCGACATCGCAGAAGTCCAGTCAATGCCCGGATTTCACCCGTGGAATCATTCCCGGAATGACTCCGCCAAACGTTGACTCACCGCGCCTGACGTGGCGATACTGCCCGAACCCTCGAACAAGTGGAGGAAGTGCATGCGAACAATGACGTTGCTCGCGCTTTCGAGCAGTGCAGCGATAATCGCGTCGACCATTGCCGCACCGAGCGCGATGGCGGCGGCCCTGAACAACTACTTCGAAACCCCTGCGGCCGGATCTTCGTACACCCTGTCCAAATGGGCGGCCGACGGCTGGAACGCGCCCTGGCACCAGGGCCTCGACACCCGCACGTACGTCGACTCCAGCGTGAAGCGCAGCGGCAGCAAGTCGCTGCGGGTGACCTACCCGGCCGGCAAGTTCGGCCCGGAGACGTCCGGCGCCCAGGCCCCGTTCGCGATCCCGCGGGCGCGGCAGTACTACGTGGCGCAGTGGGTCCGGTTCAGCCCGGACTTCAGCTGGGGCAACACGAACTTCGCCGGCAAGGTGGGCGTGGGGCTCGGCGCGGGCGCCTCGTGCTCGGGCGGCATCCCGTGCGACGGCTACAACGGCTTCACGTCGCGGTTCATCTGGCGCAGCGGCGGCAAAGCGGCGATCTACTACTACAGCATGGACCACGCCGGTCAGTACGGCGACTACCGCGACCTCTCCCTCGACGGCAAACCGGTCTACTACCCGCCGGGCCAGTGGGTCGAGATCGTGCAACGGGTCAAGGTCAACACCGTCACCAACGGCAACGCCAACCCGGACGGCGAGATCCAGGTGTGGTTCAACGGCCGCTCGGCCGCGTTGATCACCGGCATCAAGTTCGTCCGCAACGGTGACCTGATCGACCGCGCCTACCTGTCGTCGTTCGCCGGCGGCGGGGACGCGACGTTCGCGCCGACCAGGACCGGCTACATCTGGTACGACGACCTGCGCGTGAACACGAACCCGATCTGAGCTGGGCGGTCTGCCCGCCGCCGGTCCGGCGGCGGGCAGACCGCGGCGGCTGGTCACGGGCGCACCGCGGGGCGGGGCACGTCGACGGGGTTGCCGCGATCGGCCGCCTGGTAGACGGCGAGCGCCGCCGACACCACTGACCGCCCGTACGCGCCGTCGACGTACTCCCCGTCCTCGCCCCGTGCGGCCGAGACGAAGCCGTCGAGCTGGCTGCGGAAGGCGTCGCGCAGGTGTCCCGGGCTCGCGCCGACCAGGGTCGTGATGTTCCCGTCCCGCAACAACAACAGGCCGTCGCTCGCGCTCACCCGCAACGTCACCTCCGGCATCACGACGTCGGTCTCGTCGTAGTACGGCGTTCCACGGCTGGTCAGCACTACGCTCGCGGTGACGCCGTTGGCCAGTTCGATCAACGCCAGCGAGTCGGTCTCCACGTCGATGCCGTCCCTGCCGCGCACCACGCTGCTGACCCGCCGCACCGTGCCGCCGCCGAACCACTGGATGCGGTCGAGGCCGTGCGTGCCGACGTTCAGCACGATCCCGCCGCCGGCGAGCACGGGGTCGAAGAACCAGGCGGGGCGCGAGTTCGGTTCGTAGTGCGCGGAACGGCGGTGCGCGATCAGCAGCGGCGCGCCGAACTCCCCGGACGCGATCAGCGCGCGGGCCTCCCGCGCCACCGGGTCGAAGTGGATGACGTGCGCGACCGCGAGCAGCACGCCCGCGTCCCGGCAGACCTCGATCATCCGCGAGCAGTCCTCGACGGTGGTCGCCATCGGCTTCTCCACCAGCACGTGCAGCCCGGCCTCGGCGGCCTCCACGACCTGCTGGGCGTGCAACGCGTGCGGCGTCGTGATGATGACGGCGTCGAGGTTCCCCTCGGTGATCATCGCCCGGTAGTCGTCGTACACCTCGACGCCCGGTGCCGCGAGCGCCTCGGCCGCCTCGCGCCGCACGTCGCAGATCGCCGCGATCGCGTACCCGTGAGCACCGGCCGCCGCACGGACGTGATGCGCGCCGACGGCGCCGGCACCCAGGAGTCCGATCCGGAATGACGTCATGTTCCCGCTTTCTCGTGAAGCACCGCCGAACCGCAGGACGCCCTGACGACGAGCCGCGGCTGGATCAGCACCTGTTGGGACGGAACGGTGCGGCCACCGTCGATGCGGTGGAGCAGGAGCTGGGCCGCGAGCGCGCCCACTTCGGTCTTGGGCGGCGAGACGGCGGTCAGCGGCACGTCGCCGACCTCGGCCACCTCGTCGTCGTAGGCCACCACGGCGAGGTCGCCTGGCACCGACAGGCCGAGCCTGCGGGCGGCGACGATCAACGCGGCGGCGTCGCGGTCGCCGTGGCAGAACACCGCCGTGACACCGGACTCGACGCAGCGCCGGGCGTAGGCGGAGATGTCCTGGGCCTGCCAGAGCAGGCGGCACGAGGTGGCGGCGGCGTCGACCTCCAGCAGCTCGACGGCCTGCTCGAACCCGGCCGCGACCTGCTCGGACGTGCCGGTGCTGACCCGGCCGAGGAACCCGATCCGCTGGTGCCCCAGCTCTTGGAGGTGCCGGACCGCCTTGCACACCCCGCCCGCGTGGTCGGTGCCGACGAACGTCGTGGGATCGTCCGGTTCCGGTGACGGCGGGCGTCGTTCGGCGAGCACGTACGGGACGGGCAGGGCGCGCAGTCCGTCCACGTAGGACTGAGGGTCGTCCATCAGGTGCAGGCTCGGCACCAGGAGCAGGCCCTGCACGCCGGTTTCGAGCATCGTGCGCAGCTCGTCGCGTTCGACGTCCAGGTCGTACTTCGAGCACACCAGCACGACCCCGACGCCGGCACCTCTCAGCACGCGCTGCAGCCCGTCGATCACGCGCGGGTAGTAGTAGGTGGTCGACGGCACCAGCACGCCGACGAGCGGCCGTCCGGTCATGATCGGCGCCGACTCTGACCGGACGAAGGTGCCCGCACCCTGCCTGCGCAGCACGATGTGCTCGTGCACGAGCTGGCCGACGGCCCGCCGGATGGTGTTGATGCTGACGTTCAACGTCGTGGCGAGCTCGCGTTCGACCGGCAGCTGGTCGCCGGGTCCCCACACCCCGTCGGCGATGTCCTTGCGCAGACGGTCAGCCGCCCACTGCCATTTCGGGCGAGCGGAGGAATGAAGGAATGAATCCTCCGATTCAGCTGATGTCATGCCGGGAAGAATGACTGATGATGCTCCTTGCCGCAAGAGGTGACCTGTGATTTTGTGTGCACAGACCACATCAGGCCAAAAATTCATTCCTTTCAGAGAATGAATTCGTCCCATGCTGGGAGTGCGCCCTCATGAATGAGGCAGACCTCGAAGAAGAACTCAGCAGGCCGTCTCCCGCGCTGCTCGCGGAGGCGGGCGGCTGGGGTGACGTCGTCGTGCTCGGCGCGGGCGGCAAGACGGGCTCCGGCATCGCCGGCATGGCCAGGCGCGCGGGGTCGGGTGTCGTCCACGCCGTCTCGCGCTGGTCCGACGAGGACGGTCGCCGGCGCGTCGAGGCCCAGGGCGTCTCGGTGGTCACGGCCGACCTGTCCGATCCGGCCGCGGTGTCGGCGTTGCCGGACGCCGACACGGTGATCTTCCTGGTGGGCGCCAAGTTCGGCACGGCCGGTGAGCCCTCGCAGGCGTGGATGACGAACACCGTGCTGCCCGCGTACGTGGCCGAGCGCTACCCGAAGGCGCGGATCGTCGCGCTGTCCACCGGCAACGTCTACGGCATGACCACGCCCGTCACCGGCGGCAGCGTCGAGACCGACGAACCCCGCCCCGACGGCGACTACGCGATCACGTGCCACGGCCGTGAGCAGGTCTTCACCCACGCGGCCCGCACGCGTGGCACGCCCGTGGCGTTGATCAGGCTCAACTACGCCTGCGAACCCCGCTACGGCGTGCTCGCCGACCTGGCGCGGCGGTTGCTCGACGGCAAGCCGATCGACCTGACCACCGGCGCGGTGAACGTCGTATGGCAGCGCTACGCCAACGAGGTCGTGCTGCGCAGCATCGCGCACACCTCGGACGCGCCGTTCGTGCTCAACCTGACCGGCCCGGAGACCGCCTCCGTGCGCTCGATCGCCGTCCGGCTGGCCGCACGGCTCGGCGTCGAGGCCTCGTTCACCGGCTACCTGCCGGAGACCTCGCTGCTCAGCGACGCGACGACGTGCCACGAGCTGTTCGGCTACCCCGACCGCACGCTCGGGCAGCTGATCGACCTGCAGGCCGCCTGGCTGCGCGACGGCGGGGCGTTGTGGGCCAAGCCGACCAAGTTCGAACGACGGGACGGACGGTTCTGATGGACTTCGAGACAGCCGCACTGCTGCGCCGCGGCACGGTGATCCCGGCGCACCCGCTCGCGCTGGACGAACGGCGCACGCTGGACGAGGACCGGCAGCGGGCGCTGACCCGCTACTACCTGGAGGCGGGGGCGGGCGGGCTCGCGGTCGGGGTGCACACGACGCAGTTCGAGATCCGCGAGCACGGGCTCTACCGCCCGGTGCTGGAACTGGCGGCGGAGGAGATCGCCGCCCAGGCTGGACTCGGCACCGAGGATTCGGTTCCACTCAGCCCCTTCGTCCGCGTGGCCGGGGTGGCCGGCCCCACCGATCAGGCCGTGAAGGAAGCCGAGATCGCTCGCGAACTCGGCTACGACGCCGTCCTTGTCTCCCCCGGCGGTCTCCCCCACCTCACCACCGACGACCTCCTCGACCGCAGCGCCGCCGTCGGCGAGGTCCTGCCCACCATCGGCTTCTACCTCCAGGAAGCCGTCGGCGGCCGCTACCTCCCCCGCTCCTACTGGCGCCGCCTCGCCGACCAACCCTCGACAGTCGCGGTCAAGGCGGCACCCTTCGACCGCTACCGCACCTTGGAGCTCGTCCAAGGCGTGGCGGACTCCGACCGGGGCCACGAGGTCACCCTCTACACCGGCAACGACGACAACATCATCAGCGACCTGCTCACCCCGTTCCACGTCAACGGCGGCGTCCGCAGGTTCGTCGGTGGCCTCCTCGGCCACTGGGCGGTCTGGACCCGCTCGGCCGTCCAGATCCTCGGCGACGCCCACGCCGCGGTGGCCGGCGACACCGAGGCACGCTCCCGCCTGGAAGCGCTGAACGCGATGTGCATCGACGCCAACGCGGCGCTCTTCGACGTCCGCAACGGCTTCAAGGGCGTGATCGCCGGCGTCCACGAGGTGCTCAGGCGCGACGGAGTCCTGAAGGGCATCTGGTGCCTCGATCCGGACGAGACGCTCTCCCCCGGCCAGGCCGAGGAGATCATCCGAGTCCAGACCGCCTACCCCGAGCTGCACTGACATGGCGATCCGCAGGCACGGCAAGGAACCCCGCCGCCGCACCGGAGAGTTCCTGCTGCGCGACGGCATGAGCATCCGGGCCATCGGCAACGCGCAGGAGGCCGCCCGCCTCCTGCGCGCGCACGTCCGCGAGACCACCGGGATCGTGCTCGGCAACTCGCCGGACGGCATCGTCATGGTCACGCACGAACCGGCCATGCGCGGCCTCGGCGAGGACGGCTACGCCCTGCTGGTGAGCCCGAACGCGGTGATGCTGCGCGCGGCCACTCCAGCAGGGCTGCTGAACGGGGTCGAGCAGTTCCGCCGGCTACTCGATGCCGGCGGAACGGTGCCCGCGACCGACCTCACTCACTTGACCGCCCCGGCCGTGGCACCGGCCTGGATGTAGCGCTGGAAGCACACGTACGCGAGCAGCACCGGCAGCATCGCGATGGTGAGCCCGGCGAACAGGCCGCTCCAGTCGCTCTGGTATCCCTGCGACGTCGACAAAGCCGCGAGTCCCTGCGCCAGCACGTAGTTCTCCGGGTCCGGGTTGAGCACCAGCGGCAGCAGGTACTGGTTCCACAGGCCGAGGAAGTTGAAGATCGCGACGGACACCAGGCCCGGCCGCGCCATCGGCAGCATCACCCGGAAGAACACGCCCCAGTGCGTGCAGCCGTCGATGAACGCCGCCTCGGCGATCGCGGACGGCAGCGTGCGGAAGAACGCGTGCAGGAAGAAGATCGTGAACGGCGTCGCGAACGTCGCGTACACGAGGATCAGCCCGAGTTTGGTGCCCAGCAGACCCATCTGCTCGACCGTGAAGAACAACGGCACGAGGGCCAGGAACGTCGGGAAGAACTGGGACGTCACGAACAGGTAGTAGACGAACCTGTTGCCCGGGAAGCGATAGCGGGCCAGCGCGTACGCCGCGATGCCGCCGAACAGCATCGTCAGGAACAACGCCCCGCCGACGACGATCACCGAGTTCAGGAAGTACTGCCCGATCGACGCCTCGTTCCAGGCACGCCCGAAGTTGTCCCAGCGGATCTCGGACGGCACCGTCCACGGGCTCGACAGGATCTCGGCATCGGACTTGACCGAGCTCGTCACCGCCCACAGCAAGGGAAAAGCCGTGACGACCGCCCAGAAGCCCAAAGCGATGTGCAGCGGGAACCGTTTCATGCCAGCTCCGTCCGGTTCTTGTTGCCGCGCAACGCCACCAGCGCGAACACGAGCGTGCCGAAGAACAACGCGACGCCCATCGCCGAGGCGTAGCCGAACCTGCCGTACTCGAAGGCCGTCCGGTACAGCGACAGGCCCATCACCTCGGTCGACCCGTCCGGCCCACCCGGTCCGACCGTCATGATCTGGACCAGCGCGAACGCGTCCAGCGCGACCATGCCGAGGTAGACGAACGCCACCTGGACGTTGTCCCGCAGCAACGGCAGCGTGATCCGCCGAAACGTGGTCCAGCCCGACGACCCGTCGATCAGCGCGGCCTCGAAGATCTCCTTCGGGATTCCGTCGATCGCGGCGCTGAACAGCACCATGTAGAAGCCGACGCCGGACCAGATCATCACCGCCATCACGGCGAACAGCGCGAGCGAGGGTTCGGCGAGCCAGCTCCGCGCCAGCCCGTCGAGGCCGATCGCGCGCAGCACGCCGTTGATCAGGCCGTTGTTCGGGTTGTACGCGAAACCCCACAGCACGGCCACGATCGCCACCGACAGCATCTGCGGGAAGAAGAACACGATCTCGTAGAACCGCGACCCCCGCACGCCGGTGCGGCCGTTCCTGCCGCCGCGCTGGATCATCGTGGCGAGGAACAGGCCGATGCCGATCGTCGCCGCGGGCATCAGCAGCAACAGCAGCAGGTTGTTCTTGATCGCGTCGAGGAAGAGCGAGTCGCCAGCGAGCCGGGTGAAGTTGTCGAACCCGACGAAGTTCGCCTTGCCCGCGACGCCGTTCCAGTCCGTCAGCGACAGGTAGAACGCCTGCGCGTACGGGGAGACGACGAAGACGACGTGGAGGATCAACGCGGGTGCGAGGGCGCCGATGACGAACCCGTACCCGCGGTTGAGCTTGCGGCGCCGCGACGGCCTGGGCGGAGCGGGCGCCGCTGCCCGCTCCGCCGGCCTGGTCAGCACGCTCACTTGCGCTCGTACTTCTTGATGCTGGTGTCCTTCGCGAGGTCGTCGGCGGCCTTCTGCACGCGGTCGACCCACTCGGACGGGGTGATCCGGCGCGTCACCAGCTCGGCGACCGCGTCGTCCACGGCCTTGGTCAGCGTCGGGTACCAGATGCGGTGCCGGTAGTTGATGGTGTCGTCGCCGGCCTTCTTCACCGCCTCCGCGACCGAGCTGAGCGCCGGTGACATGGTGAGGCCGTCGGTGGCGCCCTTGACCGCCGGCAGCGTGCCGACGGACTTCGCGAAGTCCTTCATGGCGTTGCGGGAGAACAACATCCGCAGGAACTCCAGGCCGCCCGCGACGTTCTTGCCCTGGCTCGGCACGAGGTACGCCTCGCTGCTGGCCGCGTGGATGGCGTTCGTCTTGAGCTTGCTGTCGCCCAGCGACGGGACCGAGCCCATCACCATGTCGAACCCGGCGGGCGTCACGGACTTCTGCTCGGCCTCGAGCCAGGAGCCGCTCGGGATGATCGCGGCCTTGCCCTGGCACCACGCGGCCTGCGCCTCGGTGTGGGACAACGCCTCCGAGCCCTGCATGACGTACCCCTTGGCGGACAGCTCGGTGATCGCCTCCGCGGCGGCCTTCACCGACTCGTGCCGCCAGGCGTTGGGCTGGAGGTTGTCGATGGACTTCAGCAGGTCCATGCCACCGCCCCGGACCGCCATGACCAGCAACGGGTCGGTCATGTACTCGGGGAACTTGCCCTGGTAGGTCCAGGGTGCGACGCCGGTCTTCTTGATGTCCTCGCAGAGGTCGAGCATCTCCTGCCAGGTCTGCGGCCACATCCAGCCGTTCTTCTCGAACAGCGGCTTCGAGTACCAGAGGCCCCAGGCGGTGTAGGCGTAGTTGAAGCGCACGAACGCCCCGTCGTAGATCCCGTCCTCGACCACGCCGGGCAGCAACGTGTCGCGCAGCTTGACGTCCGGGTCGTCCCACGACGGCGCGTCGAGCAGCTTGTCGAGGTTCTCCAGCTGCCCGGACTGGTTGAGCGCGGCGATGTCGAGGCGGCCCGCGCCGGTGTTGTTGACGACGTCCGGCGGGTTGCCCGCGACGAACCTCGGCCGCAGCGTGTCGCCGACCTTCTGGATGCCCTTGTGGTCGATGACGGCGGCGCCGAACTGCTTCTTGTAGACGCCTTCCGCGGCGAGCACGTAGTCGTCCCCGTAGGCGCCCTTGAAGACGACGACCTCCAGCGGGGCGTCCGCCTTGACGCCGAACGGGTTCGTGGCGCTCTTGTCGCCGGTGCTCTGCGTCTGGCCGCCGTTGCCGCCGGCGGTGACGCACGCGGCCAGCGCGGGTGCGGACAGGCCCAGCACGGCGGCCGCTCTGAGCATGGTGCGCCGCGAGAACTCGGTGGAGGACATGACGGGTCCGTTTCTTGTCGTGGGGTCAGGGAAGCGCGAGCCAGCCGCAGCCCTGGCGCCAGTGGCCGCCCGACTGGAGGTGGCTGACGATGGCGCGCTGCAGGGTGGTCTCGGTGGGGAGCTTTGCGAGGTCTCCGGTGCCGGGTGGGAGGTGGTAGACGAACTCCAGGACGTCGCTGTCGCAGTCCGGGGCCGGGCCGAACGTCGTCCAGCGGCGTTGGAACCGGACGATGTTCGAGGTCTCGGGCAGGTGGCCGGCGAGCTGCGGGTCGAGCAGCCACGAGCGGCAGGTGCCGTGCTCGTACCGCTCGTCCGGGAAGTGGGCGGCGAAGAACGGCCTGGCTCTGCGGAACGACTCGTCGCACGCTTCCGGTGTCATCGGCCCGTCGCCGGGGATGTGCACCTCCAGGACGGGCGTGCCGTCCTTCGGCCCGGTCTCGGACTCGCCCTCGTACTCGTCGACGGTGAGGACGGCGCGGTCGAACTGGAGCTTGCCGAGGCGGAAGAGCGTGCCGCGGAAGTGCCGGACCAGCCAGCCCTGCCGGTCGAAACCGCCGGTGTCGTAGTACTTGCGGTAGCTGACGACCTTGGCGCCGAGGTCCCGCACGGTCGCCTCGGTGACGTCGTACGGGATGTCCAGCCCGCGGTGCAGGGTGAGCAGCGACGGCAGCGCGAGCAGGAAGAGGTGGACGTAGAAGTACCTGCCCGCCTCGCCGAGCTCGGCCGGAGCGTTCTTCCAGCGGATCCGGTGGTTCGGGATCGGGTTCGGCGCGTACAGGACCTGGTGGCAGCGCAGCAGCGCCTCCCACAGCTCGGGTGTCCGGTGTGGACTCGGCAGCGTCGCCAGCACGCCGGGACGGTCGACGTCCGGGACGCCGAGCACCTCGAGCCGCCTCGCGGCCTCGTCCGTCGTCACCGGTTCCAGGTCCGGGACGTCGGCCCCGGGCTGTTTCAGCAGCGCGGCGATCCAGTCGCCGGTCTCGCTCATGGCGGCACCTGCTTTCGGAGATTCCTTCCCCGAAAAGGGAATGAATATGGCGTGTCTTGCCCTGGTTCGGCACATCATTATGTGTGACCTCCTGCACGTCAATGATTCTTCGCAGGTCACACGAACAGCTGAAGAATGACTACCGTGCGCTCATTCCCCCAGGTCCGAGGCTTGCCGTGCGTGAGGATTCATTCCTTCGAGCGCGGATTCATACCGTTGACTCGGCAATCGGCCGCGCATTTCAATGGACTGCATGCCCGCTCCCGTTCTCCGGCTCGCAGTGGCCGGGGCAGCGCATCCGCACGTCTCCTACGTCCTCGACGAACTCGCCCTCCGCACCGACGTCCAGCTCGTCGGCGTCAGCGACCCTGATCCGTCACTGGCCCGCTCGCTGGGCGTTCCCGCCTACCGCGACCACCTGTCGCTGCTCGCCGCCGAACGGCCTGATGTCGTTGCGGTGGCGGGCATCTACTCCGAGCGCGGCGCAGTTGTGGCCGACTCCTTGCGCGCCGGTGCTCACGTGCTGGCCGACAAACCCCTGTGCACCAAGCTGTCCTCTTTGGACGATATCGCCCGTGCTCAGGACGAGACGGGACGGTCCGTCTCGTTGCTGCTGGAGAAGCGCGGCCACCCCGGGACGCTGGCCGCGCGCTCGCTGCTCGCCGAGGGGACACTCGGTGCGTTGACGCTGGTGGCGGCCTCGGCGCCGCACAAGCTGAACCGCGACAGCCGGCCGTCGTGGTTCCTCGACCCCGGCACCTACGGCGGCGTGATCGGCGACCTCGCGGTGCACGACATCGACCTGGTGCTGTGGCTGTCCGGCGCTCTGGAGGGCACGGTCAGCGCGGTCGGTGGCCGGTGGCACGGCGCCGTGCTGCTGCGCGCCGGCGACGTGGCGGCGACGATCGAGGTCAGCTGGCTGACGCCCGCCTCGGCTCCGTGGCACGGCGACTACCGCATGCGGCTGACCGGCACCAGCGGGACCGCGGACCTCTTGTGGTCGCGGGAGGAACTCGTGGCCGAGACGCACGACCGTCCGTTGTGGAGCGTCGCGCTGCCCGGCGGCGAGCGCCCAGCCGCCGCCGCGCTGGACGCGTTCGTGGCGGGCGTGGAGCCGCCGATCAGCACGGCGGCGAGCCTGCTGGCGACCCGGATCGCCCTGCTGGCCCAGGACAGCGCGGACAACTCGGGGGTGGTGCACCGATGGGCGGCCTGAGGTTCGCGCTGGTGGGAGCCGGGGTGATCGGGGAGGTGCACGCCGGCCTCATCGCCGCGTCGGCCTCGCTGACCGCGGTCGTGGACAACGACCTGGAGCGGGCGCGCCGCATCACGTCCGCGTTCGGCGGCACCCCGCTGACGTCGCTGACCGAGGCGTTCGACCTGGTCGACGCGGTGAGCGTCTGCCTGCCGAGCGGTGCCCACGCCGACGCCGCCGTGCGCGCGTTGCAGGCGGGCAAGCACGTCGTCATCGAGAAGCCGATCGACATCACCCTGCCGGCGGCGGACCGGATCATCGCCGCGGAACGCGCGTCCGGCCGCACCGCCGCCGTGGTCAGCCAGCGCCGGTTCCAGCCGGAGGCCGTTGCGGCACAACGGCGCGTGGCCGCCGGCGAACTGGGCCTGGTCACGTCGGGGATCGCCGAGTCGACGTTCTGGCGGCCCCAGTCGTACTACGACGCCAAGCCGTGGCGCGGCACGTGGGCGCTGGACGGCGGCGGGGCGTTGATGAACCAGGGCATCCACGCCGTGGACCTGTTGCTGTGGCTGATGGGCGAGCCCGTCGAGGTGCTGGCCCGCGCCGCCTGCCTGGCGCACGACCGGATCGAGGTCGAGGACACCGTCGCCGCCGTGGTGACGTTCGCGAGCGGCGCCCTGGGCACGATCACCGCGACCACCGCCGCCAATCCCGGCCACCCCGTCCGCGTCGCGGTGCACGGCGACCGCGCCAGCGTGGTGATCGGCGAGGGCGACGCGCTCGACGTCGCCCACCTGGCCCAGTACACCGACTTCTTGGAGGCCGTCCAAGAAGGCCGCCCTCCGCTGGTGACGACCGCGGACGCCCGTCGAGCCCTCGCCGTCGTGCTGGCCGTCTACGAGTCCGCCCGAACCGGCACCCCCGTCGCGCTGAACGGAGACCTCTAGTGCGCATCGGCATCATCGGCACCGAGAACAGCCACGTGGACCACATCGTCGACCACCTCGCGGCCGGGCCGTCCCGCGTGGTGGCGCTCAGCGGCGGGGACACGCCGCGCAACAGGGCGTTGCAGGCCAAGGGATCCCCGGGTCTGAGCCTGGTGGACCGGCCGGAGGACCTGCTGGGCCTGGTCGATGCGGTGGTCGTGGCCGACCGCCACGGCGATCTGCACCGCGCGCACACCGTCCCGTTCCTGCGCGAGGGCCTGCCGGTGTTCGTCGACAAACCCCTGGCCTGCACCGTCGAGGACGCCTCCGCGATCATCGCCAAGGCGCAAGCCGGGAAAGCCCCGCTGACGTCGTTCTCCGCCCTGCGCTGGCTACCCGCCGTCGACGCACTCGCGGCCGCGGGCCCGTTCCGACGCGTGGTGGCGTCCGGCCCGGTCGATCCAGCCAGCCCGTACGGCGGCATCTTCTTCTACGGCATCCACCCGGTGGACGTGGCTCTGCGACTGGCGCCTGGTCACGTGTCCTCGTGCGACGTGACCCGGTCGGCCGACCGGATCGTCGTGACGGCCGAGGTGAGCACGACGGAGGTCGAGATCAACCTCCTGCTCGGCGACGCCCCGTTCACCGTCTCCGCCGACTCCGCCACTCAGGTGCTGGAACTCGACGAGCACTACTTCGTGCCGGGCCTGGAGGCGTTCCTGACCATGGCCTCCACCGGCACCGCGCCCGTCAGCCACGACGACCTCCTGCGCCCGATCCACCTGCTCGCCGCCACCGCGAAGGCCATCGCATGATCATCCCCAAGCCGCTGCACCTCGTCCGCTCCCCCGGCACCTACCGCCCGTCCGCGATCGCGGCGACCGGTGACGCTCTGGCCGCGGCCCAGCTCCTCCAGTCCTCCGTGACCCTGCCGTTGTCCCCGGACGGGGACGTCGTGCTGGAGGCGTCCGGCTCGGGCGAGGCCTACACGCTCTCCGTGACCGAGTCCGGCATCCGCCTTCGTGGCTCGGTCGCAGGCCTCTTGCACGCCGTCCAATCGTTGCGCCAACTGATGTCCCACGGCCCCGACGTGCCGTTGGTGGAGATCCGCGACGAACCCCGCTTCGCCTGGCGCGGCGTGATGCTCGACGTGGCCCGCCACTTCCAGCCGGTGTCCTACCTGCACCGCCTGGTGGACCAGATCGCCCTGTACAAGTTCAACGTCCTGCACCTGCACCTCACCGACGACCAGGGCTGGCGGATGCCGATCGACCGCTACCCCGCCCTGACCTCGACCGGCGCGTGGCGCACCGAGAGCATGATCGGCCCGGCCGGCAGCACCACCTACGACAACACCCCGCACGGCGGCGCCTACACCAAGTCCGAACTGCGTTCCCTGGTCGCCCACGCCGCCTCGCTGGGCGTCACCGTCGTCCCCGAGATCGAGATGCCCGGCCACGCCCGAGCGGCCCTCGCCGCCTACCCGGACCTGGGCAACTTCCCGTCGCGCCCGCTACCGGTGTGGACGGGCTGGGGCGTCTCCGAAGCGCTGTTCGGCGTGCAGGACAACACCTTCAGCTTCCTGCACGACGTGCTCACCGAGGTGATGGAGGTCTTCCCGTCCCCGCACGTCCACATCGGCGGCGACGAATGCCCGGCCGTCGAGTGGCTGACCAGCGAGCCGGCCGCCGGCCGCGTCATATCGGAGGGCCTGCCGGACGCCACCGCGCTGCACGGCTGGTTCCTCGGCCGGATCAGCGAGTTCCTGGTGTCGCACGGCCGTCACCCGATCTGCTGGGACGACGGCGAGAACCCGCACGGCCTCCCGCCAGCCGCCGCTGTGATGATCTGGCGGGACCCGAAGCACGGCCTCGAAGCCGCCCGCCGCGGCCACCACCTGGTGATGGCCCCGTTCCGCAGCACCTACCTCGACCACCCGCAGAGCGACGGCGACGAACCGCCCGGCCAACCGGCCGCCGTCGTGTCGCTGGAGGACGTCTACCGCAACGAACCGGTGCCGCCCGAGTGGGACGCCGAGTGCGCGGCGAGGGTGCTCGGCACGCAGGGCCAGCTGTGGACCGAGTTCGTGCGCACCCCGGAACACGCCGAGTACCTGGCGTTCCCACGCCTCTGCGCACTGGCCGAGTCGGCGTGGTCGGCGGACCGGTCCTGGCCGGACTTCCTCGACCGCCTCACCGTGCACGCGCCGATGCTCGCCCAGATAGCACCGCACCACCGCCCGTTGGCGGTCAGGCCTTGATGCGGCCCTTGGTCGTCCACATGCGATAGCCCGCCGACACGGCCTCGGCCTCCGAGCCGAACGCCATGTCGCCCTTCATCCGCCGGTAGTAGGGCGAATCGGGCGTGTGGTAGACCATCGTCTTCGAGTTGCCCTTGACCGGCAACGGTTCCGGCGCGGGGTGCTTCGGGGCGACGGGCTGTTCGGCGATCACCACCTGCTCGGCGGCCGGGCGCGGGGCCGGCAGGGCGAGGCGGGTCTTCGGGCGCTCGGGCTGCAGGCGGTTGCGCACCGACAGCCACGTCACCAGCACGCCCACGGCGAAGGACGCGAGGCACAGCAGGAACATCTGCGAGAACAACCAGAGCACAGGACTCTCCTAACGGACTGCGACGTCGACCTGGCGGGTGGCGGGGTCGTACTCGCCGCCGGGGGCTGGACGGGTCTCGATGGCGATCAGCGCGGGGGACACTCCCTGGCCCACCAGGACGTCGCGGACCATCTCGCCGCGCGTCCTGGCCATGACCGGGTCGGTGCCGTGGGCCACCAGGGTGATGGAGGCGCGGGGTGCTACCAGCAGCATGCGGCCCACGCGTTGGATGAGCACGGTGCCGTGGCCCTCGTAGGCGGTGGTGCCCTGCACGAAGCGGATGGCGCCGTTGCCGTTGACCAGGCGCGAGATCGAGTCGTGCAACGCCTCGACGTTCAGGTCGCCGGCGGTGGTGGACGGGCCCACCTCGATGCGGTCGGTGACCTGCAGGCCGTTGGCCGCCTGCTTGACGGCGTCACGCACCGCCGAGGCGCGCTCCTCGTCCGGTACGCGGGCGGCGACCACGACCTGTCCGTTGTGGACGGTGGTGGTCACGTCGGACACCTTGGCGGACAGGGCGGCGGTGACGACCCTGCCGATCACGGCCGGTGGGATCGGCAGGGTGCCGCCCAGCCGCAACGCGGCGGTGACGTGGTGGCCGTCCGACTGGACGGCTTCGATGAGGGCGCGGCGCTCGGTGTCGTCGGCGACGGCGCCGGACACCAGGATCTCGCCGCCGCGCACGGCCACGAGGAGCTGTTCCGGCTCGGCCTGCCGCACGTCCGCGCTGCCGACGCCGGACACGTCGGACACCACGGCCCGCACGGCGTCGACCGAGCGCGGCGACACCTCGCTGACCACGACGGACCGGCCCTCGACGGCGACGACGCCGTGGTAGCCGGCCTTGCCGAGCGCCGCACGCACTTCGGCGTGCAGGTCCCGCTCGATGCCACCGCCGTAGACGAACACGCCGGTGGCGGCGAGCAACGCGGGCACCAGGAGCCCGCCAATCCAAACCGCGTGAGGCAAACGCACGGCGAACTGGCTACCGAACCTCGACTCCGGAAATCCAGCTCGTACAGCCATTCGGGCAGAACTTCACCCGGTCAGGTGGCCGGGTGAAGTCCGCACCGGGTCAGTCCACCACGGTCCGCGTCCGGCGCCACGCGATCACGATCAACGCGATCAGGCCGAAGAGCGGGATCGTGCTGATCGCCCAGGACAGGCCCATCGGCGGGCCGGGCTGTTCCATCACCTGGAGGTTCCTCAGCTCGCCGCTGCCGGGTCCGGCGGGGCCGTCGACGTCGAACTTCATCGACCAGGTGCCCTGCTCGGGCAGCGCGAAGATGTCGAGCCCCCACACCTCGCGCTTGCGGGGGTGCCGCGCGAGCGGGCTGTCGTCGGCCTCCTTGCCCTCCCGGTACAGGGTGAGCGTGCCCTTCTTGCCGTCGATCCCGTTCTCCGGCGCGAAGGTGAAGTCCAGCGACTGCATGGCCTTCACCGGCCACGTGCTGAAGCCGATCGTCAGGTCGTACGGTCCGGCCTGCACCTTCTCCGTGTGCACGACGTTGACGGGTTCGAACGCCAGCGCAGGACTGGCGAGCCCGAACAGCAGCGCGGCCGTGCCCGCGAGTGCCAGCAGGGTCTTACGCATGGCTGTTGTCCTTTGCTGGTGCGAGGTGACGGAGCATGTGGCCGAACCGCCTGCCGAGCATCCCGGCCAGCGCGCCGAACACCGCGCCCGCGACGACGGTGGCGATGTAGCGCTCGGCGGCGGGGAACCCGGCGCCGTAGGTGATCATCCGCTGCACCGGCGAGAGCGCCGTGATGATCACGCCGCCGACCACGCCCACGATCCACGCGGGCAGGCCGCGCAGCAGTTCCACGGCGACCGCGACGAGCAGCAGGCTCATCGGGATCATGTTCGGCAGGCCGGGCACGCCGTCGACGTAGTCGCGCAACGGCAGGCCCGTGGCGTCGGCGTAGAGCTCGGTCGCCCACGGCGAGAACCACCAGAACACCGCCTGCAGCACCGCGACCACGACCCCGACGGCGATCGCGCCGCCGCGCCGGTTGAGCACGTAGGCGCCCATGAACAGGATCATCACCGAGAAGAACGCGCTGCCGGCGCTGACCGTGTTGACCGGGCCGCCCGGCAACGCGCGCAGGCCGAGCACGGTGACCATGCTGAACGCGAGCAGCGTGCCCGCCGCGCCGGCGACGCCGTAGACGCCCCAGCCCTGGTCACGGGCGACCGCGAAGATCATGACCGCGCCGACCATGGTGATCGAGATCGACAGCAGCAGGCCGATGTGCGGCGGCGAGTCGATCACCGCGTCGAACCCGTACAGGCCGTGCCACCACTGGTCCCACAGGCCGTAGACCAGGAACAGCGCGGCGCCGATGCCGGAGACCAGGTAGCCGACGGGCGCGGAGAACGTGCGGCCGAAGACGCCGACCGCGCGGCCGCCGACCAGCGGGTCGATCTCCTTCTCCCGCCGGGCGTTCGCGGTCGTCAGCAGCACGACGGCGAGGCTCGCCAGGCCGGAGATCGCGCTGCCCGCGTACAGGAACAGGTGCGGCATGGTGAAGAACGTGTCCGGACCGACGTCGCTGTGCCACTGGATGTCCCAGGTCAGGCCGATCAACGAGAGCAGGGTGCCGCCGAGCACGACGCTCGCCGGGACCAGCCCCCTCGGCACGGTCCGCGACGATGACACCGAAGTCGCCGCGGTGATGTCCGCTGTGGTCAAGGTTCTTCCTCCCCCTTCAGGTGAGCAGCAGCGGGATGACGACCCGCTCGCCGCGCAGTGACACGGTGATTTCCCATTGGCCCGGCATGGTGAGGTCGACGCCCGCGACCCGGTACCGGCCGGGTGCCTGCGCCGCCGCCGTGATCGGGGCGAGCGCGTGGCCCATCTGCGGCATCGCCGGTTCGACCGTGACGTCGCCGTCGGCGGCGTTGCCGGAACGATCGGTGATGCGCAGGTCGAACGCGTTGCTGCCGGACCTGGTGCTGTCCGGGGTGAGCTCGAACCGCAGGTCGCTGCTCTCGGCGAGGTGCGGCTGGGCCTCGACCGTGCGCGGCCACAGCACCACCACCGCCGCGACCACCGCGAGAACGCCCGCGACGACCGCTATGACTGATCGCTTCACTTCACAGCCGCCTTCCCCGCCTGCACCTCGACGGTCCTGGGCACGGTCACGACCGAGTAGTCGCGTTCGACCTGGATCCACACGAGGTACTTGCCCGGCAACGGAAACGAGTAGGTGAACGGCACGTCCGGCCCGTACGCGGCGACGCTCTCGTCCGGCTGGTCGGGCATCCCCGGCCGGGGCGGGAGCATCGAGTGCACGTGCGCCCAGATCGGCGCGGTCGCGGGGCCGTCGGTGATCGGGCCGACGACGATCATGTGGCCGAGCATGCCCAGCCACGGCTGCAGGTCGCGCTCGCCGAACTTCGCGGTGATCGTGCTCGGCCGCCCGGCCTCGCGGATCTCCATCGCCGTATCGGCTTTCCCGTCGTGCTCGGCGATCACGCCACCTCCGGCAACGTCCACACTGGACCGCAGCAGTTGCACTCCCCCGCCTCGGCGGGCGATCTCCGCGGCGATCGCGTGCACGCCCTGTTCGGGGTCCTGCAACCGCGCCCGGTACTCGCCGGGCGCGGTGCGGACCGGGTGCAGGTGGCGCAGGTGCCCGGACGATGACACCACGACCAGGTGGACGAACGCGCTGTCGTGCACGAGCAGGTCGTCGACCGGCCGTCCGGACGAGCCGTCGGTCAGGCTCAGCACCAGGTCCCGGCCGTCCATCCGCGGCACCAGGTTCACCGGCGGCCGCGAGAAGTCCACAATGGAGTTTCGCTCGTACGGGTTCATCACGGTGTCGTAGGTCGGGTCCAGCTGCGTGCCGGGCGCCGGAACCGGCGGGATGCTCGGCGAGAGCAGCGCCGCCGTCACCCCCACCGCGATCGCCGCGACCATCCCGGCCGTGGGCACGAGCGCGAACCCGGGTTTGCCCAGCACCGCCAGCAGGAGCGCTGCCAGCAGCAGCACGCCCGCCGCGATGAACCCGCCGTAGGTGGCGTTCTCCCAGGGCGACGGCACGAGAGCGGGCACGACGAACGGGATCGTCGCCTCGTCGACCGCGAGCTCCCACGGACCGGGCCGGTCCACGTACAGCCGGCCGGAGTAGAACCCCGGCGTGGCACCGAGAACCACCTTGGTGTCACTGGACTGAGCCCCGGCCGAGCGCAACGTCAAAGACAGCTCGCCGGCCGGGGTGCCGGCGTGCGTCACGACGTCCACGTGCACCGGCCCCGGCACCTCCGCGACCCGCCGGATGATCACCGTGAGGTCGCGGTCGCCGAGGCTCTGCGCGACGTGGACGTCGGCACCGTTCTGGGCGCCGTCGGCCAGTGCGGGGGACGCGACCGCGAAGATCGCCCCCAGCACGAGCAGCATGGTCACAACACGTCGTTTCATCGCGACCGAACGTATCGATCATGCCCGGCCCCGCGCGTCACTGCCGAGACTGAAACCGGGTCCCCCGCGCGGGGGACCCGCGACCCCTGCGAAGCGGGAGGTTCTCAGGGACCCCATGGGGCAGTATTCAGGGCGATGGATCTCGTCAAACTTCCCCTGAAGCACCAGTCGTGGCTGGTCGCGGCCGTGTGCATGGTCGTGGACGGCGGGTTCGTGCTGCTCGACTGCGAACCGATGCCTCAAACCGTGGTTGTACTGCTGATGACGCTCGCCGTGGACGCGATGCTGGCCGGTCCCGCGCGCCTGTCCCTGTGGGTGGCGGTGGCGCAGGCCGCCGTCCCGGTGATCGTCCTGCTCACGTGGTTCAACGGCGCCGACTCCAACGACGCCGGCCTGCTGATCGCCGGCTACCGCGCCGGGGCGTGGCTGCGTGGCGTGCCCGCGTGGGCGGCGCTCGGGGTGCTCACCGCGAGTCTCATGGCCACCATGTTCATCAACGGCCACGGCCTGCTGGTCGCCGTGCTCGTCGCGGGCAAGGGCGCGCTGCTGCCGTGGCTCGTCGGCCGCTACACCACGGCCCGCCGCGCCTACCTCGCCGAACTGGAGAAGCAGTCGGCGATGGCGGAGAAGGACGCGAAGGCGGCGGTCACGAAGGCGGTGACCGAGGAACGCGGCGCGATAGCCCGCGACCTGCACGACGTGATCATCCACCACGTGAGCGCGATCAACCTGCACGCCGGCGCCGCCCGGCTCGGCACGCCCGAGGGCAACCCGAAGCTGATGACGTCGTTGCGCGCGGTCGAGACGTCCAGCCGCGCGGCCATGGTCGACCTGCGGCACCTCCTGGACCTGTTGCACGGCGACAAGTCCGAGGGTGCGCGGCAACCGGGCCTGGACAACCTCGACGAGCTGCTCGACAACATCCGCGCGGCGGGCACCCCGGCCCGGCTGGAGGTGAGCGGGCACCGGCGGGACGTGCCGGAGTCGTTGGACATCACGGTCTACCGGATCATCCAGGAGATGCTGACCAACGCCCTGCGGCACGGCGACGCGTCCGGCGTGACCGTGACGCTGGAGTACGGGCCGGACTCGCTGACCGTCGCCGCGCAGAACGTCGTCGGACCCGTCGACGACTCGGGTTCGGTGCGCCGCGGGCTCGTCGGGATCCGCAACCGCGCCGGCATGTTCGACGGCACCACCCGGTCAGGACTCGAAGCGGACGGCCGCACCTGGCGCACCGTCGTCACGTTCCCCCTGGAGGCGTCATGACGCTGTCGGTGCTGCTCGCCGACGACCACGCGATGCTGCGCTCGGGCATGCGCGCGATCTTCGACACCCAGGACGACCTGCAGTGCGTCGCCGAGGTCGCGGACGGCCACGCGGCGGTGGCCGAGGTCGCGCGGCTGCGGCCGGACGTCGCGGTGCTCGACATCCGGATGCCGAAGCTCGACGGACTCGGTGCCACGGAACGGATCCTCGCCGATCCCGGCAACCGCACGAAGGTCCTGCTGCTCACCACGTACGACACCGACGAGTACGTCTACCGCGCCCTGAAGGCAGGTGCCAGCGGGTTCCTGCTGAAGTCGCTGCCGCCGGAGGAGCTGATCTCGGCGGTGCGGGTGGCTGCGCGCGGGGACGCGTTGATCGACCCGTCCGTGACGCAACGGCTGATCGCGAGGTTCGCCGTCAGCCTCGCCCCTCCCCCGACGCCGCCAGAGCTGGCACTGCTGACCGCGCGCGAACGCGAGGTGCTCCAGCTCGTCGCGGCGGCGCACAGCAACGCGGAGATCGCCGCACGGCTACACGTCGGGGACGAGACGGTCAAGACGCACGTGTCCCGCGTGCTGGCGAAACTCGGGCTGCGGGACCGGGTGCACGCCGTGGCGTACGCGCACATGAACGGGCTGGTGCAGAACCGCTGAGCCGCGGGGACCCCTCGTCGTACCCCGCGGCTCAGCTCTCCCAGACCACCGGCGACTTGCCGTAGTCGCCGCGGTTGTACTCGCCGCCCGTGACCGCCGAACCGTCCGGCGCCGCGGTCAGCACGCAGGTCTCGTAGGTCTCGCCGGCCGACTTGAACGTCCTCGGGGCGCTGGTGGAGTCGCACTTCGGGGTGTCGCCGCTGATGATCACGCCGGTGCCCTTGCCGTCGGTGCCGAGGCCGCGCAACGAGACCGAGGTGTAGCTGAGGTCCGTGCCGCTCAGGTTCTCGACCTTGACGCGCAGGTAGAACGGCGTGACGTTCTTGGCCTTGTCGCCGAACTTCGCCAGATCCTCCTTGGCGCCCGCCTCGATGGCGGTGAGGGTGAGGGCGATCGTGCCGGTCTTGTCGCCGGAGGCCATCGGGAGGACGGCGCGGGCGCCGACCTTGAGCTTGGTGCCGGGTGCGGTGACGTCGCCGCCCGCCGCGACCGGGGTGTCCTGCTTCGAGGAGCTCGTGGGGCTCGTCGTGCCGGTCGTGCTCTCGGGCGTCGTCTGCGTTGCGGCGGTGGGTGTTCCGGTGGTCTCCGCACCGCAGGCCGTCACCAGCAGGGCCGAGGCCACGGCGGCGATGAACAGGGGGCCACGGGCGTGCGTCACTGGCGGAACTCCATCCGGCTGCGGAACCTGGGGATGCCCAGCAGGTTAGGCCGGATGCCGCAGCGGCGGTATCGGTCGATCACACCACACGCCGGGCTAGAGGTCGTCGAGGCCGATCAGGCCGTCCTGGATCGCCCTCGCCACCAGCGCCGCCTTGGTCGGGGCCTGCCTGCCGATCGCCGCGTACTTCACCCGGATCCGCTCCAGGTGGGAGTTGACCGTGCTGAGCGTGATGTTCAGGCGTTGCGCCACGAACTCCTTCGACTCGGACTGGAACCACTCGACCAGCACCTCGGTCTCGCGCGGCGACAACGCGGGCCGCGTCTCGCTCCTGTCCCCCGCCAGCGCGCCCGCGAGGGCCGGCGGCGTGTACGACTGGCCTTGTGCCGCCGCCTTGACGGCCTGCACGAGGTGGTCGGCGCCCTCGGCCTTGGTCAGGTAGCTGAGCGCGCCGATCTCCAGGCACTGCAACGCGATCTCGTCGTCCGAGCGCATCGAGTAGACGATGACGCTGCGGCCGTCCTCGACCAGCTTGCGCAGTTCCGCGACGGCCGGGGTGACGCTGTTGAGGTGCAGGTCGAGCACGACGACGTCCGCCGTGGCACCGGGTCCCCGCCACGCCACCTCGGGGTCCTCGCCGGACGCCACGAGCTCGATGTCCGCGGTGGACAGCCAGTGCGCGACGCCCGCCCGCACCACGGGGTGGTCGTCGACCAGCACCGCCGTCACGCCGTCCGCCATCGCGCCTCACTCCTCACCAGTCCGCTGTGGACACTCGTCTCGACCGTCACCACGGCCGGCTCTCCCGCTTGCGGCAACGCCTCCGGCGCGTCCGCCACCACCGCCACCCGCACCTCGGTGGCCGTCCGCAGCAGACTCACCTTCGCACGCCCGTGCGCGACGGCCAGAGCCTGGGCCATCGGCGCGACCAGCTCTCGCCTGATCTCCGTCGGCACCGGGGTGGCCGTGCCGCTGACCGCGAGCTGGACCACGACGCCCCGCCGTTCGGCCACGTCCACGCACGCCGTCAGCTCGTGCAGCAACGGGTCGGGCACGTCGTCGTTCTCCGCGAACAACCTGCGCAGCTGCACCGCGGCCACCGAACACCTGAGCCTGGTCTCCTGCTCCTCGACGCTCGCGCGTTCATCGGCGAGGTCCGCCAGCAACGGCAGCAAGGCGCCCAGCTGCCCTTCGAACCCGGCGCGCAGGTCCTGTTCCCGCCTGCGGGCGAGCTCTTCGCGGGTGCGGGCGGCGTCGTGCTCGGCCGCGGCCTCGGCAGCCAGCCGCGCGTCGCGGTGCAGCACGCGGGTGATCACCAGCACGCCGAGCTGGAAGCTGGTGCCGCTGAGGATCACGACCCCCGCCGTGCCGGCGTCGCCGTTCCCGTCGTGCGCGAACCAGGCGACGCTGAAGCAGATGTGCGCGGCCAGCGCGGCGATCAGCGCCGGCGGCCGGTCGACCAGGACGAGCAGCAGGTACCAGCCGACCAGTCCGAAGCCCCAGTCGGCGGGGCCGAGCGACGCCCCGTCCGGCAGCGCGGTGGTCGCGAGCACGGACGCGGCGAGGGGCGCGACCGCGAGCCAGGGCGGGACGGACGGGTGCCCGGCGGCCACGTAGGCGGCGACGGGGACGAGCACGGCGGTGAGCAGGGCGTAGGCGACCCACGAGAGCTGACCGTGGGGGTGGTCGAGGAGCTGGGGCAGCATCAGGACGAGCTGGATGGCGAGGACCACGACGAGCAGGACCCGCCGGGTGATGGTGAGAACCGCGTCGTCAGCCACGGGGCCACTCCAGCCGAACCCTCGTCCCCCGCCCCGGCGCCGACTCGACCACGGCCGTCCCTCCGACCGCCGCCATCCGCCCGGCCACCGACCCCTTCAACCCCCGGCGGTGTTCCGGCACGTCGGCGGGTTCGAACCCGCGGCCCTCGTCCGCCACGACCACCACCCCCGGCGACACCTCGAGGTCCGCCCGCCCGGTCCCCGCGTGCCGTTCGACGTTGGTCAGCAACTCCCGCACGGCCCGCACCAGCGCCAGCGCCACCCCGGCCGGCACCGGCACGACCGGAGCCTCCACCCGCACCTCGACCCCGGAGTCCCGCGCCACCGCCGACAACGCGGCCCCGAGGTCGACGGTCCCCGGCACGTCCCGCTCGGCCAGCACCACCAGGTCCCGCCGGGCCTGCGCCGCCACCTCGCCGGGGTCGCCGCCGTGCGCCGCCATCAGGAACGTCGACGCGGCCGTGTCGTGCAGCAACGCCAGGTACTCGCGCTCCCGGCGGACCTGGTCCAGGGCCACGGCGGCGGCCCGGCTCTGCGCGGCGGCCCGTTCCCGCAGCGCGTCGACCCGCCTGCTCGACCGGCGCAGCAGCTCGTAGGCGAGGCGCGCGAGCACCGACTCGAGGACCGCGCGCACCAGCACACCCGGTCCCGTGGTCACGACCTGGACGGCGAGCAGCACGGCCGTCGCGGGCACGGTGACCTTGAGCGGCCACTGCCACTGCCAGGTGATCAACGTGGAGGTGAGGACGGTCAGCACCCACTGGTCGGCGTCCGCGCCGAGCAGCACCGACAGCAGCACGACCCGCAGGAACGCCACCGGCAGCGCCACGCGGGGCAGCCGGAAGTCGGCGACCGTGCTCAGCGCGACCACGGCGAACAGGCCCCAGCCGAGGGCCGAGTTGAGCGAGAACGCGCCGAAGAGGCTGATCAGCGCGACGCCGGCGCCGCGGACGGGCCCCGCGAGGCGCGACACGGTCGCAAGCAGTCTCGCCTCCAGCACGCTCGCATTCTGCACATATCGTCCGCGTATCCAAAAACGCGTACGCCCCGGCAACGCGCGCGCGGCTTCACTGGGCACCTTCACGACCGGAAAATGGAGAGAGCGTGCTCAACACCTGGCAGGAGTGGGTCGGAACGGAGACCGGGGTGGTGCTCCTCTCCGCGATGGCGCTGCCGGTCGCCCTGCTGACCGTGCCGTTGCTGGCGCTGCGCCGGAAGCGCGGGACCGGGCGGTGGCGGACGGCGCTGGCCGACGTCGGGATGGTCTACGGGACCGTGCCGTGGGTCTGGGTCATCATGCTGCCGGGTGCGGAGCCGGGGACGGCCGGCGAGCTGAGCCTCGTGCCGTTCGCGGACATCGCCGACCTCGTCGCGCACGGCGACAAGGGGCAGATCATCGGGAACATGCTGGTGTTCGCCGCGCTGGGGTGCTTCGCGCCGTTGCGGTTCGAGAGGCTCAGGTCGGTGTGGCGGGTGTTCGTGTTCGCGGCGGCCTGCTCGGCGACGCTGGAGGTGCTGCAGTTCGTGCTGCTGCTCGACCGGGTGTCCTCTGTGGACGACGTGCTGCTCAACGCGACCGGTGCGGCGCTCGCCTCGGTGCTGTCCTGGTTCTGGTGGCGGCCGAGGAAGGTCAGCGAGGAACGGCAGCTGGTCGCCGTCTAGATATGCGCGCGATATGTGCCGCTGCCTAGGCTGGGCCGCATGCGCGTGCTGATCGTGGAGGACGAGCCGTTCCTGGCCGAGGCGGTCAGGGACGGGCTGCGGCTGGAGGCGATCGCCGCCGACATCGCGGGCGACGGCGACACCGCGCTGGAGCTGCTGAGCGTCAACTCCTACGACCTGGCCGTGCTCGACCGCGACATCCCCGGGCCGTCCGGGGACGAGGTGGCGCGGCGGATCGTGGCGTCCGGCAGCGGCATGCCGATCCTCATGCTCACCGCGGCCGACCGGATCGACGACAAGGCGTCGGGGTTCGGGCTCGGCGCGGACGACTACCTCACCAAGCCGTTCGAGCTGCGCGAACTGGTGCTGCGGCTGCGGGCGCTGGCCCGCAGGAGGGCGTACGCGCGACCGCCGATCAGCGAGATCGGCGGGCTGCGGCTCGACCCGTTCCGGCGGGAGGTGTTCCGTGACGGGCAGTACGTGGCGCTCACCCGCAAGCAGTTCGCGGTGCTGGAGGTGCTGGTCGGTGCCCAGGGCGGGGTCGTGAGCGCCGAGGAGCTGCTGGAACGCGCGTGGGACGAGAACGCCGACCCGTTCACCAACGCCGTGCGCATCACGGTCTCCGCGCTGCGCAAGCGGCTGGGCGAGCCGTGGCTGATCGCGACGGTGCCGGGGGTCGGGTACCGCATCGACGCGGATGCGTAGACCGCCCGGCCTCAGCGCCCGGATGAAGCTCACCCTGAGCTACGCGGGCATCGTGATCGTGTCCGGCGCGGTCCTGCTGGTGCTGGTGTGGTTCTTCCTGCTGCGGTACCTGCCGGACAAGCCGCAGGGACTGATCGGGATCAGCCCCAACCGCGCGCTGCTCACCATGATCTTCGGCCGCGTCGCCGCCGTCGCCATGGTCGCGCTGGTCGCGTTCGGGCTCGTCGGCGGCTGGCTGCTCGCGGGCAGGATGCTGGCGCCGCTGCACAAGATCACCGACGCCGCCCGGCTGGCCGCGCAGGGGTCGCTGGCGCACCGGATCCGGTTGCCGGGCAAGGCAGACGAGTTCCGCGAGCTGTCGGACGTCTTCGACACCATGCTGGAACAGCTCGAGTCGCACGTCGGGGAGCAACGCCGGTTCGCCGCCAACGCCTCGCACGAGCTGCGCACGCCGCTCGCGATCTCGCAGTCGTTGCTCGACCTGGCGCGGCGGGACCCGGCCCAGGTCGACGGCGAGCTGCTCGACCGGCTGCACACCGCGAGCCGCCGCGCGATCGACCTGACCGAGGCGTTGCTGCTGCTCAGCCGCGGCGAACGCGGCACGTTCCAGCGCGAGCCCGTCGACCTCTCCCTGATCGCCGAGCAAGCGGCGGAAACCCTGCTGCCCCTGGCCGAACAGCGCGGCGTCACGCTCGACGTCACCGGCGAGCACGCTCCCACGACCGGCTCGCCGGAGCTGTTGCTGCGGGTGGTCACGAACCTCGTCCAGAACGCGATCGTCCACAACGTCCCCGGCGGCTCGGTGACCGTCCACGCCGAACCACAGCACCGGGCCTGCGTGCTGCGCGTCGAGAACACCGGCGGACACCTGCCGCCCGACCTCGTGCCGACACTCGCCGAACCGTTCCAACGCGGGTCGCGCATCCGCACCGACGACCACGCCGGTGTCGGGCTGGGCCTCGCGATCGTGCACAGCGTCGTGCGCGCCCACGACGGCGCGCTGGATCTCGCGCCACGCAGGGAAGGCGGCCTGCGCGTCACGGTCCGGCTGCCCAGCGCGTGAGCGCCGGCTCGATCTCGGCGAAGAACGCCGACTTGGCACGCGTGTAATCGTCGTGGTCACCCCGGCACCGCGCGTCGCGGTGCACGCAGGGCGAGTCAGGCCGGGATCCGCGTGCCGGCACGAACGGCGTCGCGGCCAGATCCGGCAGGCACACCTGGAGGTCCAGGGTCGGCGTCACACCCAGGCGCGGCGCGGACGTGCACCCGACGCGCTCCTAGCCGAATCCCTCCGCTGCAGGCGGCATCGAGAACACCGCGCGCACCTTAGGCCGAACGGGGAGGTCGCCGTCCGGCGCTTTCCTGTTACAGCACCACTTTGCACAGTCCATCAACTCCGCGGATGCCACGGAGGCTTTCGACCCTACGGCCGCAATGCGTTCCCGGCGCACGATTGTTCGTCCGCACGCGAAGGGGAGGGAACGATGACCGAACCGAAGGACGGGGTGTCCGGGAGCGGCCAGTTCCGCGTCGGCCCCGAGCTGCTGACCGGATTGATCGAAACGGGCGGGCAGGGCGCGAAGGCCGTCCAGTACACCGTGGTCGACGGGGCGCCGATGGTCGAGGGTGACATCGTGCTCACCCTCGTCCAGGAGGGCGAGATCCACGCCGCGGGTGTCATCATCCCCGGTCAGCAGTTCCGGTGGCCGGGTGGGCTGGTGCCGTTCGAGATCGACCCGGCCCTGCCCGACCAGGCCCGCGTGCACAACGCGATCGCGCATTGGGAACGCAACACGCGCATTCGTCTCGTGCCGCGGAACCCGGCGGACAACGCGCACCGGAACTTCGTCCGATTCCAGCCGGGCGGTGGTTGCAGCTCGCCCGTGGGCATGCGCGGAAACCAGCAGAACATCACGCTGGCGGCGACCTGCCCGACCGGCGCGACCATTCACGAAATCGGGCACAGCGTCGGCCTGTGGCACGAACAGAGTCGTGAGGACCGGGGCAACTTCGTCACGATCGACTTCACGAACGTGCAGCAGCAGAACGCGCACAACTTCAACCAGCACATCACCGACGGCGACGACGTCGGCCCGTACGACTACCACTCGATCATGCACTACCCGCGGCGCGCGTTCGCGATCGACACCAGCCGCGACACGATCACGCCGACCCAGAACGTGGACATCGGCCAGCGGGAGGGCCTCAGTCCCGGCGACTGCGCGGCCGTCCGCGCGATGTACAGCGGTCTCGAACCGGCGGCGGTGTTCCGCGGCGTGCAGTTCACCGGTTCCGTTCCGGCCGGCGGGACAAAACGCTGGTTCACCCACAGCTGGCCCGCGCACTGGTACGTGCTGTGGACCGTCGTGCCGACCGCACCCGTCGTCGACGGCAACGCGCAGGTCGAGTGGACGACGCAGGTCACGCGGCAGTCCGGCGGACTGCTCAAGTACTTCATCACCATCACGAACCTGACCGGCGGCCCCGTCGACGTCGAGGCCCGTTACGACGTGCTCGGCTGGTCGCCGGGCGCCCTGTGAGAGGAGCAGCCGTGAGCGCCGACTTCGACGGCGGGCCCGCGCCCGCTTCGTTGGACGACCTGACCGAGACCCTCGGCGTCCCCGACGACGACGCCGACGTCCCGCTGGAGGCCGAGGACGCCGGCCCCGCCCCGGAACCCGAAGCGTGAGAGGAGAACCGCGATGAGACTGGGAGTGCAGTTCCGCGGACAGGTGCCCGGCGGTACGTCGCGGCGCTGGTTCACGCACAGCTGGCCGGAGGGCTGGCGGGTCGTGTGGATGGTGGTGCCGACGTGGCCGATGGTCGACGGCAACCCGCAGATCGAGTGGAAGGTCCAGGTGGACCGGCAGGCGGCCGGGCTGCTCAAGTACTTCATCGAGATCCGCAACCTCACCGGCGGCCCGGTGGACTTCGAGGCGCGCTTCGCCGTGCTGAACTGACGGCGTGCGCGGCACCGTCGTGATCCCCGCCGGCACCCCCGCGTTCGGGCGGGCGGTGCTGCGGGTGCGGCTGCTCGACGTCACCCTGGCCGATGCCGCGGCGGTCACGAAAGCCTCGTACGACAGGGAGTTCTCACGAGAGGCGACCGGCGAGCAGCGGGTGCCGTTCGAGCTGGACGGCGAGGGCGGGGACGTCGCCGCGCACGTGGACGTGAGCGGCGACGGACGGGTGAGCCGCGGAGATCTGGTCACGACCAGGGCCGTGGAGGCGGTGGACGGGGCGACGGTCCCGGTGGAACTCGCCTAAACGCGGCCGAGCAGGTGGCGAGCCGCCTCGAAGTCCCTCTCCCCCACCAGGAACTCCCGCACCGCCTGCTCCAGCTCGTCGCCATGCACCGTGCCGTCCCCGTCGTGGTCGAGCTCCCGCAACGCCGCGATCAGCTCGTGCCGGCGCGGGCTGTGGTCGAGCAGCCGGGTGTACTCGGCCTGCCGCACCTCGCCGTTGCCGTCGCGGTCGATCAGCCGGCGCACCACGGCCGCCACCGCGCCGTACCCGCGTTCCCGGTCGGCCTCGCCGGGATACGCGCGGTCCGCCAGCGCCACCGCGTAGGCCGCCTCGGTCACGCTGCCGTCCAGCGGCGTTCCGGTCGCCCCGGCCAGTTGCTCCCACCAGGAGCGGAAGGCGTCGTGGACCGCGTCCTCGTCCTTCTCGTCGAGGTCCAGGTGGGTGCTGAGCTCCCGCGCCATGGCCAGCAGGTCGCTCCACCGCAGCACGCCGTCACCGCTCTGGTCCAGCACGGTGCGGAAGAACGACTCCGGCACCACGGCCTGGGCCGGCGTCTCCGCCGCCCTGATCGAGGCCGCCGCCAACGGCATGTACCGCCACGGTTTCGGCAGCACGTCGGTGATCATCCGGACGGCCAGGTGCAGGCCGTTCACCACGAGCTCGGAGCCCGGCACCGAGGCCAGCCGCAGCCGTTCGCGGTAGGCGCGCGGCAGGGTGGCGGTCGTGGCCTGGACGGCGGCGGTGACGACGGCGAACCGCAGCGGCGACCACACCAGGCCGGGGATCGGCAGGCCGGAAGGCGGCGGGATGCGGTAGATGCTGCCGGACAACAGGTCCCGGACCGTCGCGTTGTCCTCCAGCACCTCGGCGGTCACGTGGTCGAAGTAGGCCTGGAACTCCTGCGTCGTCGCGGGCAGGTCGTCCTCGCGCAACCCGAACCGGCGGCCGACGCGGCGCCACTCGTCGTAGAAGCGGCCGGTCTCCTCCGACGACAACGGATCGCCGCCGAGGCGTTGCATGGTCAGTACCGCCTCGAACAACGTCAGGTGCACCCACGCCCTGGCCTTCGTGTCACCCGCGTCGTACGCACGGCCGTAGCCGTCGGTGCCCTGCATGCGGCGGTGGAGGCGTTCGAGGCGGGCGAGCTCACGGCGCTGTTCGGACGGACTTCCGTACACGTACGTGTGCAGGCTTTCGATGGTGCGGAACAACCTCCGCCACGGCCGTGCGTTGTATACGGAGTATTCGGCAACGGCGGCACCCACGGCGGGATGGGCCGCTTGCAACACCAACGCGCGGTGCATCACGAGCAGGTACCGCCACTGGCCCAGGCGTTCCCACGTGCTCGATCCCGGCCCCAACGCCACGTCGACAGTCATTGCGCCGAAGCTAGTCATGACGTCGGGGCCGGAGAACGACATTCACCTCATGCGGTCACGGATTCCACCCGGTCGCCGCAACTCACCGCCGGTACACGCCGAACTCGTACAGCGAGTAGCCCCAGCCGGTTCCGCGCTGGGTGGCGTGCAGCCGGACGTACCGGCCGGTCGCCGTGACGTCGATCGAGTCGACGCCGCCGTTGCCGGTGGTGGTGCCGTACACCGAACGCCAGTTGTTGCCGTCGTCCGAGACCTGGATCTCGTAGGCACGGCCGTAGGCGCCTTCCCACACCAGCTGCACGTGCTGGAACGTCGTCACCGCGCCCAGGTCGACCCGGAGCCACTGCGGGTCGGCCCAGTCGGTGGCCCAGCGGGAGGACTGGTTGCCGTCGACCGCGTTGGACGGCGGGAACGGCGCCCCGTCACCGACCTGCTGGTACGACGAAGCGGTGGTCGGCTTGCCCTGAGCCACGTTCGTGCCCGCCGGTTGCGGCGCCACGACCCGGACCGACTTGGTCTCGATGCCGATGTTGCCGCGCCCGTCCTCGGCCATCACGTACACCTTCCACACCCCGAGCCGGTCGGGCGCGGTGACGGTGAGGCGGTTGCCGTTCACCTGCACGGGCGCACCAGCGAGTCCGCCGCTGTTGTCGATGTACTTGCTGTTGAACGCCGCCGACCAGGTGATCGCGTCACCGTTCGGATCCGACGCGGCCACGTCGATGTTCAACGGGGCACCGGCCGCGATGGTCTGCGGCAGGTTCATCGCGGAGATCACCGGCGGGGTGTTGGAAGGCGTCGCACCGCCGAACGCCCGCTGCACCGAGTAGAACGACAACCGCTTCTTGCCCGCCGGCGTCAGGTTGAACCACACAGCGCCGAAGTCGTACTCCGTGCCGTAGTGGAACAACGTGCCACCGAACGAAACCCCGGTGTGGCCGATGATGCAGTTCCACGCCTGGGTGTAGCCGTCGCGCTTCTGGATGTCGGTCGGCTCGGCCGGAACACCGTTGGCGTCGTTGGGAACCTCCCACTCACCGGCGGGTCCGGCCTCGGTCAGGATGTACGGCTTCGTGTAGCCACCGGAGATCCAGTCCTGCCGCACCTTGCACACGTTCCCGTACGAGTTCACCGAGTACAGGTCCAGGTCGGGCGTGTGCGCCTTCAGGTAGACCCAGGCGCCGGTCCACGCGTCCGTGTTCGTCACCGGGTGGTTGGTGTCGATGGCGTGGATGGCCCGCGCGGCCTCGTTGATGTATTTGGCGTACTCGACGCGCTGCGTCTCCAGCTCGGCGCCCGAGTAGCAGTTCTGCAGGCCGAGGATCGACTCGTTGCCGACGTTCCACATCAGCACGCCGGGGTGGTCCTTGTACGTGGTGACCCACTGCCGGATCTGCCCGAGCATGTCCGCCTTGTAGGCCGTGTCGGTCACGTAGTTCACGCAACCACCGGAACCGGGACCGCCGCCCGGCTGCAACCAGAACCCGTTGATCACGCGGAGTCCGTTGGCCGCGGCGGCGTCGAGCAGCGGACGGGTCGACGCGTCCGTGCCCCACGTGCGCAACGTGTTGACGCCCATGGACTTCAGCTCCGGCATGTACCGGGCGGCGTCGGCGGCGGGCGGACCCCAGGTCAGGCCCTTGACCGTCCACGGCTGACCGTCGACGGTGAGCCGCCAGTTGCCCTGCGAGCCGGTCACGCGCACGCCGGAGCCGGGCTGCGGGTTCGAGCCTCCCTGTTCGCCGAAGACGCGGAACTCCCACAGCGAGACGCCGTAGCCGTTCGCGCGCTTGGTCGCGTTCATCCGGACGTAGCGGCCGGTGCCGGACACGTCGAAGCCCTGGTTGCCACCGGTGCCGCCGACGACGGAGCGCATCGTGGTCCACGAGTCGCCGTTGTCGGACACCTGGAGCTGGAAGTCGGTCGCGTAGGCGCCCTCCCAGTTGAGCTCGACGCGGGTCACCGTCGAGGTGGCGCCGAGGTCGACGCGCAACCACTGCGGGTCGCTCCACGTGCTCGACCAGCGCGTGCCGGGGTCGCCGTCGACCGCGGCCGTGGCCGGAGTGCCGGAGCCCTCGATCGACGACGCGGTGACGGGTTTGCCTTGGGACAGCAGCGAGGGCGCGGCACTGGCCGGGCCCGGCACGACTGCGAGTCCCACCAGCACGGCGATGACCGTGCCGGCAGAGCGGAGGCGGTACATGGCGTCTCCTGCAGGGGAAGTGAGGGGGTTGAAGTGCGGGAGAGCGCTCTCCCAACCCTGCCGGCGAATGTTACGAACGGACTTCGACGATGTCAACCTGGCCCCTTGACACCTCGGGGCACGAGCGGGACCCTTCTTGGGAGAGCGCTCTCCCAGCCGGTTTCCCCATCGGCAGGAGGACACAGTTGTCCCGAAAAATCAGCGCGCTGGCCCTTGCGGCCGGCCTCTTCGCCGCCACGCTCGCGGTGGCGACCCAGTCGGCCCAGGCCGACGACTACGTGAGCCACCACGAGTTCCAGGCGAACTGCTCCTTCGCCGCGGACCGCCCGGACGACCCGATCGTCTTCCCCGGCCTGCCGGGCGCGTCGCACCTGCACACCTTCCTCGGCAACAACTCCATCAACGCGAACAGCACCAACGACTCGCTCCGGCAGGGCAGCACCAACTGCATCACCCCCGACGACAAGTCGGCGTACTGGTTCCCGTCCGTGCTCAACGGCGACCAGGTCGTGCGCCCGACCGGCAACCAGGTCGTCTACTACAAGTCGGGCATCCTGAAGTACCAGGACGTCGTGCCGTTCCCGCCGGGCATGCGGTTCGTGGTCGGCAGTCCCACCTCGACGCTGGAGCAGTTCCGGGACCACCCCGGCGCGATCGAGGGCTTCGAGTGCGGGGACAGCGCCAAGAACTGGGACATCCCGTCCTGGTGCGCCCCCGGCAGCCAGCTCAACGTCCGCTTCCAGGCGCCGAGCTGCTGGAACGGCCGTGATCTGGACTCCGCGGACCACAAGTCGCACATGGCCTACCCGGACCGGGCGACGCTGGTCTGCCCGCCGTCACATCCGGTGGCGGTGCCGATGATCGAGTTCAAGATGGCGTTCCCGGTGTCAGGGGACATGTCCCGCGTCAGGCTTTCCAGCGGTCGCGGGTACACCTGGCACTACGACTTCATGAACGCCTGGGACGCGCCCACCCAGGCCGCGCTGGTCCGCCACTGCATCAACGGCGGCCTGCAGTGCGACCCGCGTGGCTACGACCAGTACAAGCCCCACCGGGGTGCCGCGCTCGGGCCGGACTACCGGCTGCCGCGGTGACCTCAGGGGGCTGACAGGGTGGTTCCCTCGACGAACTCGCACGCGATGAGTTCGTGAGAACGCTTCTGGGGCAGGCGGGCCAGCAGGTACACGGCCCGCCTGCCCGTTTCCCACCTCGGCACGCGCAGTCCGGTGAGGCCCAGCAGATCGGTCTCCGGCACGTCGAGCGCCAGCACCGAGAGATCTCCGGGAACGGACATGCCCCGGCGACGCGCCGCACGGACGAGTGCGGTGGCGTCGTCGGGGTGTTCCGCTATCACGGCCGTCACGCCGATGCGCACGAGCTGGTCGAGCCAGACCGCCGGCGCGTGCAGTCCTCTGACGTTCAGGGATTCCGCCGCCGCGCGGAACCCGTGCAGGCGTTCGGCGGAGGCCCTGCCGCTCGGCAGTCCGATGTAGACGACCTGCTGATGACCGAGCGCCGCGGTGCGCGCGACGAGATCGCGCACGCCCGCGGCGTAGTCGACGTCCACATAAGGGACCTGTCTGGACGTGCTGTCCCGTCTGCCGATCGACACGAACGGGATCTTGTGGTCGGCGAGGCAGGCGAGGTCGTGCTCGTCGGCGGTGCGGTCGAGCAGGACGCAGCCGCTCAGGGCCACGTCCCTGGTGTCCACGAAGTCGAGATCGGCGCACAGGAGCAGGCCGCTGCCCGCCCTGTGCGCCGCGTGTCCGATGCCCGCCAGAGCGGGCGTGCTCTCACCGGGAAGGGTGTCCCGGGAGAGCACGCCGATCAGACTCACGGATAGTTCACCAGGTAGCGGACCTGGTTGGCGGTGTTCGCGACGCCGCCCGTGCCGTTGATGACGTTGGCGATCGTGCCCACGCCGCCGAGCGAGACGGTGACCAGGTGGGTGAAGCGCACGCCGGACCGGTTGGGCGCCTCGAAACCGTTGTCGGTGACGATGCTCGGGTCGGCCTGGTTGAAGGCGTACACACCGACACCGTACGCGTCGTGCGTGGTGACGTTGTCGGCGACCTTGTACCCGGCCCAGCCGCGCTTGGAGCCGTTCATCCAGGCGGCCTGGTTCGGCGGGTCGTACGGCAGCTCGTTCTGGTACAGGTAGACCTTGCCGCCGTTCGCGTTCCACACCAGGTTGTGCTGCTGGTAGTGCTCCACGAACAGACCGTACGCGATCACGTTGTCGCCGTTGACGACGACGCCGTTCTGGCCGGGGTTGGCCGTCCAGCTGACGCCCTCGCCGTGGTCGGCGCGCCAGACCCAGGTGTGGTCGATGATCGTGTTGCGGCTGTTGACGCGCAGGCTCGTCGTCGCCTTGCCGGCCTGCGACCCGCCGACGCGCAGGTACACGTCGTGCATGGACGTCGGGTTCGCCGTGTGGTCGGTGGTGGTCGAGTCGCCGATCTCCAGCAGCACCGGGGAGTTCTGCACGCCCGCGTCGACGAGGAAGCCCGCGAGCTTCACACCGTCCACATCGGACGTCGTGAGCGCGGCCTTGCCGGTGGTCGGCGTCAGCGTGGCGAGGCCGAGGCCCAGAACGACGGTGTTCGGGCGCGTGACGCGGATGGTGTCGTCGAGCTGGTGGATGCCCGGCGTGAGCAGGAGGTGCTTGCCCTGCTGGAGAGCCGCGTTGATGGTCGCGGCCGGAGTGCCGGGCTTGACGATGAAGAAGTCCGCGAGCGAGACGGACGTGCCGGGGTTGCCGTTCTCCCAGCTGGTGCCGCGGGAGTTCTGCCGCAGCGCCGGGACGAACACCCGGTACTCACCGTCGTTCGTGAAGTACAGGTAGGGCTTCTCGCGGGTCACCGGCGAGGTGTCGACGGTGGTGTGCGACGGGTTCGGGAAGTTGTTCGGCGGTGCGCCCTGGGTGCCGGCGAAGACCATGTTCCAGACCGAGCCCGACCAGCCGCCGGCGAGGTTGCTGTTGCGGGTGAGGAACTGCTGCTGGGAGCCGGAGATGACGGTTCCGTCGATCTTGCTGTCCACGATCAGGCCGCCGCTGGCCCAGCCGTCGTAGCCGTTCCACAGGTGCTGCTGGCCGCGCAGGTGCATGCGCCGGTAGGCGGTGGCCTGCGAGACGGCCCAGCGCTCGATCTGGTTCGCCGGCAGCGTGACGGACAGGTTCTCCGCGCCGCGCCAGAAGTTCTGGGTGGCGTTGCCGAGGTTGTTCGGGTCGTTGCCCTGCTGGAGCCAGTCGGCTTCCACGCGGATGTGGCCGTTGATGTTGACGTCGTCCGGCATCAGGCCCAGGCCGGCGATCTGCGTGTAGAAGCGCAGGTTGACGTCGGCGTTGTAGGTGCCGGGCTTGAACAGCACGGCGTGCCGTTGCGGACCGAACTGGTTCGTCTTCATCTGCGCGGAGATCGCGTCGAGGCGCGACTGCATCTCCTGTTGTGACGAACCCGGTCCGTAGACGTACACGTTCGGGCCGAAGTCGGGGTTGCGCGGGTCGGTCGGCGTGACGCCGGGGACGTCCGGGGTCGTGGCGAAGACCCCGAGCTCCCACAACGAGTAGCCGTAGCCGGTACCGCGTTGCGTGCCGAGGACCCGGACGTACCGGCCGGAACCGGTGACGTCGAGCGACTGGTTGCCGCCGGTGCTCGTGGTCGTGGAGTAGACGTCACGCCACGAGTTCGCGGCCGCGGTGTCCGACACCTGGACCTGGAACGCCTTGCCGTGCGCCGTCTCCCAGTTCAGGGCGACGCGGCAGACCTGCTGCGTGGAGCCGAGGTCGACCTGGAGCCACTGCGGGTCGGCGAACTGAGACGACCAGCGCGTTCCGGTGTTGCCGTCGACGGCGGCACTGGCGGGAGTGCCTCCACCCTCGACAGACGAGGCCGAAGCTGGTTTGTTGAGTGCGACGTTGGTGGTGCCGCACGCGGCGGCTCCGGCGGGAAAGCTGATGCTTGCTGTGGTCACGAGACACAAGGCAGCGACCGCGAGACCGGCCGCCCTGGACAGGGGAGAGCTCATGAGCCTGCCTGACACCTTTGGGGCGAGTGAGCCCGAACGGTGACGCCCGTGGCACCGGGCGTCGGGAGAGCGCTCTCCCGCAGATTAACTCGCGATGACGGACAGGTCAATCATGCGGACGCCCTCAGGACGAGTTCCGGTTCGAAAATGATGGACCGCGGCCGCGCCTCGGGGTCGTCCAGGGTCATGAGCAGCACTTCCGCCATCTTCGCGGCCATCTGCTCGACGGGCTGCCGGATCGTGGTGAGCGGAGGGCGGCAGGACGCGGCGGGCGCGCTGTCGTCGAACCCGACTACCGCGACGTCCCCGGGAACGTGCTTTCCCGCAGCTTGGAGCACCTCCACGGCTCCCTGGGCCATCAGGTCGTTCGCCGCGAACACCCCGTTCACGTCGGGGTGCTCGGCGAGCAGCCGGCGCATCGCCGCCGCGCCACTCCCCGCCGTGAACCCGCCCTCGACCACCGGCACGTACGGGAAACCGTTGCGCGCCATGGCATCCCGGAACCCGGTGAGCCGGTCCTGGCTGGCGAGCACGTCGAGCGGTCCGGCGATCGCGGCGACCCTGGTGCGCCCGATCGCGGCGAGGCGGGCGGCCGCGAGCCGTCCGCCCGCCTGGTGGTCGAGGTCGACGAAGCTGACCGGCAACGGCCTGCCGGGCCGCGCGTAGAGCACCGCGGGCACCCCGGCCTCCAGCAGCCGGTCGGGCAACGGCTCGGCGGCGTGCGTCGTGACCAGCAACGCCCCGTCCGTGCTGCCCTGCTTGAGGAACTCGACGACCTCGGCACGTGCGTCGTCGGTGTCCGCGAGCATGAGCACCGGGTGGACGCTGTGCTCGCGCAGGAAGTCGACCACCCCGGCCGTGACCCGCCCGAAGAACGGGTCCACGAACACGTCGGACCCGCCTCCGGCGCCGGAGATGATCAGGGCGACGGTCCCGGTCCGCCGGGTGACGAGCGACCGGGCGGCGTGGTTGGGCGTGTACCCGGTCAGCTCGATCGCGTCGCGCACCGTCTCCTGGAGCTGCGGGTCGACGTTGCGGGTGCCGTTGACGACGCGGCTCACGGTCGCGCGGGACACCCCGGCGACCCTCGCGACGTCCTCCAGCGTCGGGATGCCCCTGATCATTCTCTTACCGCGGCCTCAAGACGTGCCTGGCCGCCAGGCGAATCCGCGTCGTCCCCGCATCGGGTCCGATGTGGACGGTGAACCCGCCGGACTCGGTGACCCACTCGCCCGCCCAGTGCCGCGTGGCCTGCGCGGAGATCTCCACCGTCGTCTCCACGGTCTCCCCCGGCTCGGCCTCGACCCTGGCGAACCCTCCCAGCCACCTCAGGGGTCTCCGCACGGCGCTCTCCTCGCGGGACAGGTAGACCTGCACGACCTCCCGCCCCCGCCGGCGGCCGGTGTTGCGCAGCCTGACCCGCACCACGCCGCGTTCGGCCTTCGCGTCCAGGTAGTCCCAGGTGGTGTAGCCGAGCCCGTGCCCGAACCAGTACGCGGGCTCCACGTCGTGCGCGGCCCACGCCCGGTACCCGATGTCGAGCCCTTCCCCGTAGCCGAGCTTCTGGTCCTCTGGCAGGAAGTTCGCGACCGGCACGTCGGTCTCGCGCGCGGGCCAGGTGGTCGGCAGCCTGCCGCCGGGTTCACCGGTGCCGAACAGGACGTCCGCGAGCCCGTTCCCACCCTCCTGCCCGGGGAACCAGGTGAGCAGCACCGCGGCGGTGTCCTCGCGCCACGGCAACAGCACCGGACCGCCGGAGTTCACCACGACGATCGCGTTCGGGTTGGCCAGGCACACGGCCGTGACCAGCGCGTCCTGCTCCCCCGGCAACGCGAGGGTGCTCCGGTCGCGCCCCTCGCCCTCGATCGCGTCGGTGGTGCTGACGACGACGATCGCGACGTCGCTCCGGCTCGCCGCCTCGACGGCGGCCCCGAACTCCTGCTCGGCGTCCGGTCTGGGCGGGTCGGCGGCGAGCAACGACGCCATCCCGCTGTCCTCGCCCAGTTCGCGGCGCGCGACGAGCTCCGCCGTGCCTTCGGTGAGCTGCACCTCGACCGCGTGATGGGGCGGGCGGAGGTGCTTCACGGCGGGGTCGTCGGTGTCGACGGGCTGCACCTCGTCGAGCACCCTGGTGCCGTCGACGTCCAGGGTCAGCCGGCCGTAGCCCGCGACCGCGAGCCGCCACGGACCGGTCTCGGTGACGTGCAGGGTGGTGCTGATCTCCAGGACCTCGGCGCCGGGCACCTCCTCGGTTTCGAGGATGCGGCCGGTGAGGCGGTGCTCGCGGAACAGCTCCTCGTCGTTCGCGCCGAGCACGCGGACCTGGACGGGTGCTCGGACCGGGGTCGGCTGGTCGTCGATGCGGACGCCGGGTGCGTGCACCACCTCGGCTCGGGTGCGGAGGGCGTCGAGCAGGGAGTTCTCGGCTGCCGGGTAGAGGCCGGAGCTGCCGCCGCCCTGGACGCGCGGGGTGGCGGCGCCGGCGCCGATCAGGGCGATGGTGCGGCCGGGGTGGAGGGGGAGGATGCCGTTGTTGCGCAGCAGGACCGTGCTCGCCGACACCGCTTCGCGGAGCAGAGCGAGGCCGGAGGCCGCCTCGGGCAGCAAGCCTTCAGCCGGCGCGAATTCTTCACCACCGGCAACGTCCTCCGGTGCACTGCCTCCCTCGATGTCCCCTTGTCCCTCCAGCGCGCCCACCCGTGCGGCCAGGCGCAGCAGCCGGAACACCTTGTCGTCGATCGCGCTCTCCGCCACCTCCCCCGCCTCGACCGCCGCCACCAGCAGGTCGCCCCACGGCCCCCACGGTCCCGGCATCGACAGGTCCTGCCCGGACGCCGCCGAAGCGACCGTCGTCCGCACCGCGCCCCAGTCAGACACCACCAGTCCGTCGAAGCCCCACTCGTCCTTCAGCACGTCCGTGAGCAGCGGGTTCTCCGACATCGGGTGGCCGTTCACGCCGTTGTAGGCCGACATCACCGCCCACGCGCCGGCTTCCACGACCGCCTCGAACGGGGCCAGGTACAGCTCTCGCAAGGTGCGGTCGTCCACCTGGACGTCGTGGGTGAGGCGGTCGGTTTCGGTCTCGTTGGCCACGAAGTGCTTCGGGGCCGCCGCGACGCCTCCGGACTGCACACCCGAGACGTAGGCGACGCCCAGGCGGGCGGTGAGGAGCGGGTCCTCGGCGAAGCACTCGAAGTGGCGGCCGCCGTAGGGGGTGCGGTGCAGGTTGAGGACCGGCGCCAGCAGGACGTCCACGCCCTTGCGGCGGGACTCGTCGGCCAGCAGGGCTCCCAGGCGGCGGACCAGGTCCTCGTCCCAGGTGGCGCCCAGGGCCGTCGGGGACGGCAGGGCCAGGGACGTGCGGCGTTCGTCCCAGCCGGGGCCGCGGACTCCGGCCGGGCCGTCGGAGAACGTCAGGGCGCGCAGGCCGATCGACGGTTCGGCGGCGGTGCGCCAGACCGAGCCGCCGGAGAGCAGGCGCACCTTGGCACGCAGGTCCAGCTTGCCGACCAGCTTGACCAGGTCGTGGTCGTCGTGCACGAAACCTCCTTGGAGAGCGCTCTCCAAAGAGTCGGGGTGCGGGGGCGCCGCTGTCAATGCGGCGGAAGGTCCCTTCTCAGCCGACGCGGGGGTCGGCTCCGGTGTCCAGCAGCACCGCCAGCGGGAGGGTCGCCGCGCCCACGGCCACGGCGTCCGGGCCGGTCAGGGCCAGTTCGATGCGGACCTGGCCGAACGGGTGGCGCAGCGCGTGCGAGGCGGTCGCGGCGATGATCTCGTCCAGTTTCAGCGCACCGAACGCGAGTCCGGCCCAGCCGCCGAGGACGACGCGTTCCGGGTTGAACAGGTTCACCAGGTTCGCGATCCCGGCCCCCAGATAGCCCACCGACTCGTCCACCACCCGGCGGGCCACGGCCGACCGCGACCCGAGCAGCTCGGCCAGCGCGGTCTGCTCGTCCGGCGGCAGGTCCGCACCGCGCCTCGCCTCCCGGTAGCGGGCGAGCATCGCGTCCGCGCCGGCGTAGGCCTCCAGGCAGCCGCGCGCTCCGCAACGGCACCGCCTGCCGCCGAAGGAGATCGTCGTGTGGCCCCACTCCCCCGCGTTGCTCGTGGCGCCCCGGTGCACGACGCCGCCGGTCACCACCGCGATCCCGACGCCGGAGCCGACCAGCGCGATCACCGCGTGCCGGGCGCCGCGGCCCGCGCCGAACCACATCTCGGCCTGGCCCTGGGTCTTCGCGCCGTTCTCCACCAGCAACGGCAGGTCGACGCCCGCCGCGCGGATCATCTTCTCCAGCGGAACGGCGTCCCAGCCGATGGTCTGCGCGTGCACGACCGCCGGCGGACCCTGCTCGACCGTGCCCGGCACGCCGACGCCGACGCCGAGCACCGACACCGCCGCCACGCCCGCCGCGTCGAGCACCTCCGAGACGCCCGAGGCGATCAACGAACTGACCGCGCCGGGCTCCAGCGAGGTCAACGGAAGATCCACAGTGGACAACCGGGTCATGGCCAGGTCGAACAGCTCGACCTTGATCCCCGTCTCACCCACGTCGACCCCGATGACGTGCCCGAACGCGGGGTTCACCCGCAGCAGCACGCGCGGCCTGCCGCCGTCGGAGTCGACCGACCCGGCCTCCACCAGCAGCCCCTCGTCGAGCAGCTCGCCGGTGATCGTGCTGGCGGTCGCCGCGCTCAGCCCGGTGGCCGCGCTGAGCTGCAGCCGGCTCAGCGGGCCGTCCAGGAACAGGGCCGTCAGGAGCACCGACCGGTTCTGCCGGCGGAGGTCCCGCACCGTCGCCCGAGTACGCACCATGGGCGCCGAGGTTAGTTCGCGCCTAAAAATAAGCCTCGGGTCGTGACCTCTTCGTTATTGACTTGCGCAAGAGGTCAGGCGTCTACTCTACGGCGACCAGGGGCCACAACGGCCTCACCCGCGATGGCACGCGCGGTCACCTTCTTCCAAGCGCTCACTTGATTCTTCTCGCTTTCGTTGGAGAACAAGGAGTTTCCATGAGAATGAGGCGTGTTTGCGCTGCCGTCACCGCGACCGCCCTGGCGTTCACCGGTGCCTGTTCAGCCACAAATCCAGGCAGTGGGGGCAACTCCGCCGGCGTGCTCAACGTGGGCATGCCGAACGGACCCCAGACCGAGAACAACAACCCGTTCCTCAACTCGTCGGCGTCCTCGTCGCTCGGCTACCGGCGGTTGCTCTTCGAACCGCTCGCCATGGTCAACGAGGTCAAGGTGACAGACCAGCCGAAGCCTTGGCTGGCAACGAAGTTCACCTGGTCGGACAACTTCCAGAAGCTGTCGCTCACCATCCGCGACGGCGTCTCGTGGTCCGACGGCAAGCCGCTGACGGCCGAGGACGTGGCGTACACCTTCGAGCTCCTCAAGAAGAACCCGGGGCTCAACATCGAGGGTGTGCCGTACCAGGACATCTCGTTCTCCGGCAGCGAGGTCACCGTCACCTTCCCGAAGTCGCAGTTCGTCAACCAGAAGAAGATCCTCGAGCAGTTCGTGGTGCCCAAGCACCAGTGGTCGACGTTCGCCAACCCGTCGACCGAGACGCTGAAGGACCCGATCGGCAGCGGCCCGTACACGCTGAAGTCGTTCACCCCGCAGACGGTGACGCTGTCGATCCGGGACAAGTACTGGCAGGAGCTCCCGAAGGTCAAGGAGCTGCGCTACACCTCCTACAGCGACAACAACGCGCAGACCAACGCGCTCGCCACGGGCGCAGCGGAGTGGAGCTTCGTCTTCATCCCCAACTACGAGGCCGCGTACACCAGCAAGGACCCGAAGAACCACAAGCTGTGGTTCCCGCCGGTGCTCGGCGTGCACGGACTCTGGTTCAACACCAAGGCGAAGCCGTGGGACGACCCCGCCCTGCGCCGGGCCGCGAACATGGTCGTCAACCGCGACGACATCTTCATGCAGGGCGAGGCGGGCTACTTCTACCCGAAGGTCGACAACATCACCGGCATCCCGACGCCCGCCGGTGAGTCGTTCATCGCCCCGCAGTTCAAGGACAAGAAGATGACCGTCGACGTCGACGGCGCGAAGAAGGCGCTGACCGACGCGGGCTACACGTTCGACGGCAACACGTTGAAGGGCAAGGACGGCGCGCCCGTCACGATCACGCTCACCGTCCCGTCCGGCTGGTCCGACTACGTCACCGACCTGGAGATCATCAAGGACAACTTCTCCAAGATCGGCATCGCCGCGACGGTGAACCTGCAGAACGCCGACGCGTGGACCAAGGCGCTCGACACCGGTGACTTCGGTGCCGCGATGCACTGGACCAACAACGGCCTGACGCTGTACGACATCTACCAGTCCATCATGGACGGTGCGCTGTACAAGCCGATCGGCACGCCCGGCGTCAACGGCAACTACGGCCGTTACGAGAACCCCGCCGCCACCAAGGCGCTCGACGACTTCGCGAACGCGGCCGACGAGTCGGTGCGCAACGCGGCGTTGCAGGAGCTGCAGAAGATCTTCGTGCAGGACATGCCGGTGATCATCACGTCGGCCGCGAACGGCGGCGGGCAGTACAGCACCAAGAACTGGGTGGGCTGGCCGAGCGACTCCGACCAGTACGCCCCCGTTCAGCCGACCCTCGAAAACGCCCTCGACATCGTGCTGAAGCTGAGGCCTGCCTCGTGACGGCCGAGGCAGCGCCGGCGGTCTCCGGGACGGTCTCTTCGGAGATCGTCCTGGAGGCCGACGGCCTCACCAAGCACTTCCCGATCAGCAAGCCGTTCGCGCGCACCAGGAAGGCGGTGCGCGCGGTCGAGGGGGTGTCGTTCCAGCTGCGCAGGGCGAGCGTGACCGCGCTCGTCGGCGAGTCCGGCTCTGGCAAGTCGACGGTCGCGCGGCTGCTCGCCCAGCTCTACCCGCTGACGTCCGGCGAGATCAGGATGCACGGCGCGAACGTCGCGGTGACGGGAGGCCTGTCCAGAGGCAGGAGGTTCCGCGCGTACTGCCGCAGGGTTCAGATGATCTTCCAGGACCCGTTCGCGTCGCTGAACCCCGTGCACACCATCCGCTACCACCTGACCAGGGCGCTCACCATCCACGGCAACCGCGGCGACGACCTGGAGACGTCGCTCGCGGACCTGCTGACCCGAGTGCACCTGACGCCCGCCGAGCGCTACCTCGACCGGTACCCGCACGAGCTCTCCGGCGGGCAGCGGCAGCGCGTGGCGATCGCGCGGGCGCTGGCGGCGAGCCCGGAGGTGCTGCTGGCCGACGAACCGGTGTCCATGCTGGACGTCTCGATCCGGCTCGGCGTGCTCAACCTGTTGCGGGACCTGAAGGAACGCCTGCACCTCTCGATCCTCTACATCACGCACGACATCGCGTCCGCGCGCTACTTCGCGGACGAGACGATCGTGATGTACGCGGGCCAGATCGTCGAGGGCGGCGACAGCGAGACCGTCACGCAACGGCCCGCGCACCCGTACACGCAGCTGCTGATCGAGTCGGCCCCCGACCCCGACAGGCCGGCGGTGGAAGAGAAGGACGGCGGAGCCGGCGAACCGCCGTCGTTGATCGAGCCACCGCCGGGCTGTCGGTTCCACCCGCGCTGCCCGTTCGCGATGGACGTCTGCCGCACGGACGTGCCGCCGCGCTTCGAGCTGGGCGACGGGCACTACGCCGCCTGCTGGCTCTACGGCGAGCACGGCGAGCAGGAGGCGTCGTGAGCTACCTGCTGAAACGCCTCGGGTTCTACCTGCTCACGGTCTGGGCGGCGGTCACGATCAACTTCTTCGTGCCGCGGATGATCCCGGGCGACCCGGTGCAGGCGCTGATCACCAAGCAGCGCGGGCAGATGACGAGCGAGGCCGTCAGGTCGTTGTACGTCCTCTTCGGACTGGACAAGAACGAGAGCCTGGCCAGCCAGTACTTCTCGTACCTCGGTCAGCTGCTGCGCGGCGACCTCGGGATGTCGTTCACGTTCTTCCCGAGCCCGGTGGCGGACGTCATCGGCGACGGCCTGCCGTGGACCGTCGGCCTGGTCGGCATCACCACCGTGATCGGCTTCTTCCTCGGCACCGCCGCGGGCGCCGTGGTGGGCTGGCGGCGCGGCACGTGGGCGGACTCGCTCATCCCGGTCACCACGTTCGTCTCGTCGATCCCGTACTTCTGGCTCGGCCTGGTGGCGATCGCGCTGCTCACCGGCCCCGGCAGCTTCTTCCCGGCGTCCGGCGCGTACGAGATCGGGCTCGTCCCCAACTGGGACTGGCAGTTCATCGGCAGCACCGTCCAGCACGGCCTGCTGCCCGCGTTCACGATCCTGGTGTCGTCGGTCAGCGGCTGGATCCTCAGCATGCGCAACATGATGGTGACGGTGTCGTCGGACGACTACGTCACCGTCGCGCACGCCAAGGGCCTGCCCGAACGCCGGGTCATGCTCGCCTACGCCGCCCGCAACGCCTTGCTGCCCAACGTGTCCGGCTTCGCGCTGGCGCTCGGGTTCATCGTCGGCGGCACGCTGCTGGTGGAGATCGTGTTCTCCTACCCCGGACTCGGCCTGCAGCTCTTCCAGGCCGTCGGCGCCAAGGACTACCCGTTGCTGCAGGGCATCTTCCTCATCATCACGCTGTCCGTGCTGCTGGCGAACCTCCTCGCGGACGTCGCCTACCTGGCGCTGGACCCGCGCACCCGCAGGGAGGCCTGATGCGCCACAACCCCAAGGCGCTCACCGGACTCGTCGCGCTCGGCGTGTTCGCCGTGCTGGCGGTCGTCGGTCCGTGGCTCGCGCCGTTCGAACCGTCGGGGCGCAGCAACGCCCTGTTGCAGCCGCCGTCGTCGGAACACTGGTTCGGCACCACCCACCTCGGCCAGGACATCTTCAGCCAGGTCCTGGCCGGCACGCGCAGCGTCGTGTTCGTCGGCGCGGTCGCGGGTGTCGTCGCGACCGTGCTGTCGGTGCTGGTCGGCGTCACGGCCGGGTACCTCAGCGGATCGGCCGGCGAGGGGCTTTCCGCGCTGTCCAACGTGTTCCTGGTGATCCCGGCGCTGCCGTTGATCGTCATCATCACCTCGTCGCTGCCCGAGACCAGCAACCTCACGATCGCGCTGGTGATCGGCCTGACGTCGTGGGCCTGGAACGCCCGCGTGCTGCGCGCGCAGACGTTGTCGCTGCGGCGCAGGGACTACGTGGAGGCGGCGCGCGCGAACGGCGAGTCGACGTGGCGGATCATCCTCTTCGAGATCCTGCCGAACCTGTACGCCGTGATCGCGTCCGGGTTCGTCGGCACCGTGCTGTTCGCGGTGATCTCCGAGATCACCCTGGCGTTCATCGGCGTGTCCGACGCGGGCGGCTGGAACTGGGGCACGGTGCTCTACTGGGCCCAGTCGCAGCAGGCGCTGGCCCAGGGCGCGTGGTGGTGGTTCGTGCCGGCCGGTCTCGCGATCGCGTTGCTCGGCACGTCGTTGTCGCTGGTCAACTTCGGCATCGACGAGTACGTCAACCCGCGCCTGCGCACCCGGTCGTCCCTGCGGGGCGTGCGCATGCGCGTCGGCTTCACCCCCGTGCTGACCCCGGCGCTGACCAAGGAGTCGTCATGAAGGACCGCATCCTCGACGTGCGGGGGCTGAACGTCGGCTACGGCCTGGGCGACGACGCGGTGCGCGCGGTCCGCGACGTCGACCTCACCCTGCACAAGGGCGAAGTGCTGGGCCTGGCGGGAGAGTCCGGCAGCGGGAAGTCCACGTTGGCCTACGGCATGACCAGGCTGCTGCCCCCGCCGGGCGTCGTCACGGGCGGCGAGGTGATCTACCACCTGGACGACGGCTCGCAGGTCGACCTCCTGCGCCTGCCCGACGCGGACCTGCGCAGGCTGCGCTGGTCCGAGATCGCCATCGTCTTCCAGGGCGCGATCAACTCGCTCAACCCGGTGCAGCGGATCTCCACCCAGCTGATGGACGTGCTCGAGGCGCACTCGCCGCGCACGCCGTCGCGCACCCGCCAGGACCGGGCGCGGGAGCTGCTCACCCTGGTCGGCATCGCGACGGACCGGCTGCACAGCTATCCGCACCAGCTCTCCGGCGGCATGCGGCAGCGGGTGATGATCGCGATGGCCCTCGCCCTCCAACCCCGCGTCGTGATCATGGACGAGCCGACCACCGCGCTGGACGTGGTGGTGCAGCGGCAGATCCTGCGCACGCTGGTCGACCTGCGCGAACGGCTCGGGTTCTCGGTCGTGTTCATCACGCACGACCTGTCGCTGCTGGTGGAGTTCTCCGACCGGATCGCGATCATGTACGCGGGCCAGGTGGTCGAGGAGGCGCAGTCGGCGGACCTGTACCGCACTCCCCTGCACCCCTACAGCGACGGGCTGCTGCGGTCGTTCCCCGCGTTGAAGGGACCGAGGCGGGATCTCGCGGGCATCCCCGGCTCGCCACCGGACCTGCGGTCGATGCCGAGCGGGTGCGCGTTCCACCCGCGCTGCCCCCGTGCGATGGACGTCTGCGACAGCCAGACCCCGGCTCTCGGGCAGAGCAGGAACGACCGGTCAGTGGCCTGCTGGCTGCACCCGGTCGCGGTGCCCTGACCGGAACACCGCGAAGCAGGCGTTCGCCGCCTCGCACGCCGCCGCGGCGCCGGCGGCGGGCAGGGCGGCCTCCGCCATCACCCCGAACCGCCGGAACCGGCGCCGCGCGTCCCCGTCGCCGCCGAAGAACGCGACCGGCACCGGCCCGAGGACGTCCGCGACCCAGCGCGTGATCACCTGGCCGCCGAGCCGCGCGCCTTCGACGACGTACAGCGCGCCGACGAGCGCCGGAAGCGTGCTCACGTCCGGTGGCGCCGTGCGCGGCACCGCGCTGATCCGCTCAGGGCTCCAGCCGAGTCCACTCAGGTCTGAACGAAGATTCGCTGTGCCGGGTAACAGTTCCCAGTGCAGGCCGTGCTCCGCGATCGCGGCGGCCACCGCCCGTTCCAGTGGTTCGTGGAGGCCGAGGAAGGTCGCCAGCAGGTCCTCGTACCGCGCGAGCGAGATCGTTCCCGGACCGAACGCGAGGTCGTCCTCCAGCGCGAGATGGGCCGCCCGGGTCTCGGTGCGCAGGCGCGCGAGCAGCGTCATCAGTCCGTGCCGGGACGCACGAAGTCGTTGGTGTGCCAGTAGTCGACGGCCCCCTGGAGCACCGTCCGGAACAGCGTGAAGTTCACCGGCTTGTAGACGTAGCTGTCCGCGCCGGCCTCGTAGCACCGGTCGATGTCAGACGACGTCGTCGAGGACGTGAACACGACGACGATCACGTCCTTCAGCCGGGGATCGGGGTCGGCGCGCAGGTCGCTGAGCACGCGGTACCCGTCCACTCCCGGCATGTTCAGGTCGAGCAGCACTAACGCGGGGAGCGACCGCGAGGCGTCCCGCAGCCGGTCCGCGACCTGGTCTCCGTCCGGGAGGAACTCCAGCACCAGCTCGGGGTGCGAGCGGGAGAGGGCGCGCTGGATCGCCTCCCGGTCCTCGTCGCTGTCCTCGACGACCAGCACGACCTGTTCCTCGCCGGTCGTCACAGGACCTCCCACCACGTCTGTTCGTCCTGGTGGAACTCGACCCGCGCCCACTCGGCGCCGCCGTCCACGGTGATCCGCACGTCGCCCGGTCCGAGCGAGGTGGTGAGGCGGTCGACCGGCCTGCCCAGCGACCGGACCGCGGCGAGGGCGGCGTCGAGCGCCTGCTCCGCCGGGAGCGTCGTGTCGAGCGCCCGGTCGCCCAGGTACCTGATCAGCAGCACGGCCGCGTCGTCGTCCACGGCGTACCGGCCGTCGCCCGCGACCAGCGTGCTCGCCATCTGGGACAGCGGGAGGTCGTGCAACGCGGCCAGCGTGGGCTCCAGGTCGGTGTCGCCGAAGAACGCGCCGGACGCGTCGCGGGCCTCGACCAGCCCGTCGGTGAAGAGGATCACCGCGTCGCCTGGCCGCAGCACGTCGTCCGCCGGGGTGAACGTCAGGTCGTCGAGCACGCCGACCAGCTGGCCGCGGCAGGTGGTCTCCTCGATCCCGCCGTCCCTGCGGATGATCACCGGTGGCGGGTGGCCGGCGGTCAGCGCGTGCAGCGGCAGGCCGTCCGGTCTCGGTGCGCCGAACGTGACCGTGGCGAGCGTGAGGAACTTGGTGACCTCGTTGCGCAGCATCTTGGCGTTGAGCAGGCGCACCGCGTCCTCCGCCCGGCCGCCCTCCTCCAGGATGGTCTCGACGGTGTGCCGGGCCAGTCCCGTCAACGCCGCCGCGGCCGCGCCACGGCCGCACACGTCGCCGATGAGCGCGGTGAAGCCGTCCGGCTGCCGCACGACGCCGTAGAAGTCGCCGCCGACGTCCAGCAGGTGGCCCGCGACGTTGTAGCCGGTGGCGATCTCGACGCCGGGCAGGTCGGGCAGCACCGACGGCAGCAGGTGCAGCTGGAGCTCCTCGACCTCGGCGCGCCGCCGGCTGTAGAGGGTGGAGTTGTCGATGGCGAGCGCCGCCCGTGCCGCGATGTCCCGCACGAACTCGCGGGTGGGCACGCGGCGCGCCCCGGCCCGGTGGAAGAACGTCAGCACGCCGAGCACCCGGCCGCGCGCCTGGAGCACGGCGCTGGTCATCAGCTCGAGTCCCACGTCGGCCGGCAGCAGCGACGGCATCGCGTCGATCTCGTCGCCGGACGCCTGCACCCCGGCCCACCTGCCGTCGCGCAGGTGCTCGTTGAGCAGGCGCTCCCGGCGCACGTCGACGTGGGCGGCCGCGATCTGCACGAACTTGTCGTCGCGCGGCACGTGCACGGCGGCGCCGTCGGCGAGGGCGGGCACCGCCATCCGCACCACCGCGCGCAGCGTCTCCTCGACGTCGAGCGACCGGGCGAGCCGCAGCGAGACCTCGGCCAGCACCGCGTCCGCCGCGAGCCGGGTGTCGAGCAACGCCTGGTCGGCGATCCGGTCGTCGGCCGCGATCACCACGTCGGCGATCTGCCGCAACGCGGTCGTGACCGTCCCGTCCTGCGGCGCGGCGTCCAGGGCGACCACCAGCAGGGCTCGGTCACCGCCGGCCGCGCGGAACGACGAGGCCACCACGGACTGTCCGCCGACCTCGCTCATCCGTTCGGCCAGCGCCGGGGCGAACGCGGCCACCTCGGCCACGGCGAGGTCCGCGATCTTCGTCTGACCGACGTCCCGCGTCACGATTTCGGGTGAGTTCCCGACCCACGGCAGGACGTCCGCCGCGAGCCCCGGCGGGCCGCTCAGCACGCCACGATCGTGGTCGGCCCACCTCACGACCAGCACGTCCCCCGCCGGGCCGATGCGGGCGCCGAGCACGCCGCGGACGTGCGGCAGCTCCAGCAACCCCAAGTAGAGTTCCTTGGCGAAGACCTTGGTGCTGCCCGCCGCGAACGCGGCCCGCCACAACGCGTGCAGGAGGTCCGGCCAGCTCGGCGCTTCTCGCTCGGTCACTCGGCCCGGCACCTCCTTTCCGCACGTCCACCGGGAGCAGGAACGAGTATGCACGACGATCAAGAAGGTCCCGGTACCGATGACATCGCGCTGGGGCCGGAGTGGGCCCAGGCCGCGCGGGCGGAGGCGGAGGCGGGCACGACGTCGTTCGACCTCACGGTGTGCCTGACCGAGCCGATCCACCTGCTGGGAGGCATCCAGTCCTACGGCGCGTTGCTGGCGGTGGACGACGCCGGCGTGGTCGAGGTCGCGAGCGCGAACACGACGGCCGTGCTCGGCGTGGCGCCGGAGCTCCTGCTCGGCACGCCGGTCGAGGCGCTGATCGACGCCGAGGGCGTCGCGGCGGTGTGGTCGACGCTGGAGGCCCCCACCGGGGACCGCGGGCTGGTCGGGCTGGAGCTGGACGGCGGCCACTTCGACGTCACCGTCTACCGCGCGGACGGCCGGACGGTGCTGGAGTTCGAGCCGCGGCCCGCGCAGGAGGCGTTCCGGTTCTCCCAGTTCTTCCCCCGGCTGCGCGCCTCGCTGACCAAGCTCCAGCACGAGCGGACCGTCGTCGACGTGTGCGCGTCGGCGGTGGCCGAGATCCGCGCCCTGACCGGGTACGACCGGGTGGTCGCGTACCGGTTCGAGGGGCAGGCCGGTCCGGGTGAGGTGATCGCCGAGTCGGTGGCGGACGGGCTCGAGGCGTGGCTCGGGCTGTGGTTCCCGGCGACCGACATCCCGCCGCAGGCCAGGCGGCTGTACGAGCGCAACTGGATCCGGGTGATCCACGACGTGGACGACGCCACGGCCACGTTGCTGCCCCAGGTGCTGCCGGGCACGTCGGCGCCGCTGGACCTGTCCGACTCGGCGTTGCGCACGGTGTCGTCGTTCCACCTGGAGTACCTGCGCAACATCGGGGTGGCGTCCTCGATGTCGGTGTCGCTGCTGCACTCCGGGTCGTTGTGGGGGCTCATCGCGTGCCACGGCGTCGCGCCGCGCCGGCTCGACCCCGAGGTGCGCGCGGCCTGCGAGTTCTTCGGCGTGACGCTCTCGCTGCAGCTCGCCGCGCTGGAGGAGGCGCAGACCTCGCGGGCCCGGCACGACACCCGCACGGCGTTGTCCCGGCTGGTCACCGAGCTGAGCACGGACATCACCCAGTCCGTGTCGACCAGCGTGGACCTGCTGCACGAGCTGATCGACGCCCAGGCCGTCGTGCTGCGGCTGGAGGGGTCGACGACGGTCGTGACCGGCGACCGGGAGGCCCTGCTGCCCGCGTTGGACGCGTTGTGGGAGGTCGTGCCCGATCTGAACGCCGGCGAGGTGTGGAGCACCGACAACCTCTCGGCGCACGCCGACGCGCTGGCACCGCACGCCGAGCACCTCAGCGGCGTGCTGGTGCTCGCGCTGGCCAGCGGCACCGACGACCTCATCGCGTGGGTGCGGCCCGAACGCCGGGCGAGCCGCACGTGGGCGACGGACCCGAACAGGCCCGTGCAGCTGGGTGAGCGCGGCGAACGCCTCACGCCGCGCGGCTCGTCGGCCGTCTACCAGGCCGTGACGCGCGGTCACTGCGTGCCGTGGACGGCCACCGACGAGGCCGTCGCGAGCGAGTTCGGCCGTGCCGTCACCACGATGGTGCTGCGCCACCACGCGCGTCTGACGTCGTTGAACGACGAGCTCAGCCGTGCGAACCGCGACCTGGACACCTACGCGCACGTGGCCGCGCACGAGCTGAAGGAACCCCTGCGCGGCATCTTCAACTCCACGGCGTTCATCCGCGAGGACGCCGCCGACCTGGACGACACGACGGTCCGCCGCCTCGACACCGTGCAGCGCCTGGCCCAGCGGATGGACGAGCTGATCAACTCGTTGCTGCACTTCGCCCAGCTGGGCCACGGGTCGTTGCGGCGCTCCGAGCTCGACCTGCGCGACGCCGTGCTGGCGGCGCTGGAGATCGCGGGCCCCAGGCTGACCGAGCGCGAGGTGGAGGTCGTGCTGCCGCCGCCGGGTCTGCTGGTGTGGGCCGACGCCGACCGGTTGTCGGAGGTCCTGGTGAACCTGCTGGTCAACGCCGCGAAGTACGCCCGTGCCGAGGGGCAGCGGACCGTGGAGGTCCTCCTGGACGGCGACGCGGTGCACGTGCGGGACAACGGCATCGGCATCGCGCCCGAGCACCGCACCGAGGTGCTGCGGCTGTTCCGCCGCCTGCACAAGCGGGACGCGCACGGCGGCGGGCACGGTGCCGGTCTCGCGATCGTGCACCGCATCGTCGAACGTCACGGCGGTTCGGTGCAGCTGCGGGCCACCCCCGGCGGTGGCACGACCGTGGTGTTCACGCTGCCGCGCTGAAGTTTCCATTCGTCCAAGGCTCGCCGCCCTGCCCGCTGCCACGATGGCGGGCATGGCTACCTGGGACGACGTGGTGACGATGGGCACGCGGCTGCCGGAGGTCGAGGAGTCGACCTGGTACCGCACGCCGTCGCTGAAAGTGGCGGGCAAGGGCTTCGCGCGGCTGCGCAGCGAGGCCGAGGGCGGGCTGGTGCTGATGTGCGGCCTCGACGAGAAGGCGGCGCTGCTCGCGTCCGGCGACCCGGCGTTCTACACGACGCCGCACTACGACGGCTACGGCGCGATCCTGGTCGATCTGGCGCACGTCGACGCGGACCAGCTCGCCGAGCTGGTCGAGCAGGCGTGGCGGATCAAGGCCCCGGCGAAGGTGCGCGGAGCGTTCGACCGCTAGTCCTGGTGGGTGCGCCAGACCCGGACGGCGAACCACCCGAACACCGCGAGGACCATGGCGGCCCCCAGCGCGATGAGCACCACGGAGGCCAGGCTCACCCCGGTCATCACGACCACCAGCCCCGCCACGTAGAACGCGAGCACCCCGGCCAGGACCAGGGTCCGGCGCGGCACCCGCGGCGCGGGCCGGTTGAGCTTCGCCGCGAACTTGGGGTCGTCCTCGGCCAGTCTTCGCTCGATCTCTTCCAGTTCGCGCTGCTCGTGGTCCGGCAGTTTCACGTCCGGTCCTCCCGGTGGATCGCTGGGCGTTCACCAGAACCAACGCACGAAACGGCCCGAGGTTCCCCTCTCTACCGGTCCAGCCAGAAACCGGCGCACACGGCCACCGCGGCCAGCACCGCCACCACCTGGGTCACGCGCACCTTCACGGCGAGCCGCCTGGCCGTCCTCCGGGTCGCCGGCTCGCCCTTGACCAGCGCGAACGCCAGCAGGAAGGCAGCGGAACCCACCAGCAGGGACGCCCCCGCGAGCAGCAAGGCGCCGCCCACTCCATGCATCGCAACCACCCCTCGATCCACTTGCGATCATATGGCTGTTGCGAAACACTGGCGATAACGGGCCGAGGCAGTGGGTGCTCCGACACATCACCCGGCTGCCGGAGCGTGTCCCCGGATCTGCGGACCGGGGGCACGCTCATCGGTCCGGGCCACTGCGATGGGGCACGTCGACCACGGCGAGCGCGGTTCAGGCTTCGGGCGCACCCATGGCCTGCGCCATCGTCACCTGGCGCGGGTCCAGCGCGGTCGCGCCGTCCTCCACGTCCCACAGGCAGTTCTGCAGCACCCTGCCCAGCGTCCACCCTGCCGCCCGCTCCCGGTCCAGCTCCAACGCCTCCGTGAGCAGGTCGAACCGCCGGCGCACCAGCCTGACCGGGTCAACGGTCACGTCCCAAGCGCTGTCGAGTGCCGGCCACAGGTCGAAGCCCGGGTCCCCGGCCAGCGGCTCCGGGTCGATCGCGAGCCATGGTTCGCGCTGCGCCGCGAGCACGTTGCCGTAGTGCAGGTCCCAGTGCAGCAACCGGTCTCCCGGCTCGCCGACGAGCTCCCCCACGACGGCGGCGCAGGAGGAGAGCAGTTCCCGGTCCGCCGGATCGGCCAGCGAGGCCAGCGCCTCCGGGGTCCGCGCCAGCATGTCGGCGGCGATCTCACGAAGGTGCGGCACGCCGGTGGGAGCGGTCACCGAGGTCAGCCGGCGCAGCAGACCGGCGAGCACGGTCATCGCCTCGTCGTCGTCCTCGACGTCCGCCAGGGTGCGCGAGTCGTCGAGCCGTTCCAGGAGCATCGCGCACGTCACCGGGTCGCTGTCGAGCAACCGCACGATGCCCTCGCCGTCCCACACCCGCAGCCCGACGAGCGCGGCCCTGGTCTCCGCCTTGGGCATCTGCAACCGCAGCACGGCCGGTCCGCCTCCTGGGCGCAGCACCGGCAGGACCAGCGCCGCCTCACCCGAGCGCGGCGGGCCGTCCGGTTCCAGCGACCACCTCTCGCACCACAGCGCGACATGGTCCGGCAGCCCGGCGAGCCACTCCCGCTCAGCGATTCGTTCACCGGACACGACGACCAAGCTACCGGCGCCGTCAGGCCTGGAAGCGGTAGCCCATGCCCGGTTCGGTGATCAGGTGCTGCGGGTGCGACGGGTTCTTCTCCAGCTTGCGCCGCAGCTGCGCCATGTACACCCGCAGGTACTGCGTCTCGTTGAGGTGCTTGGGGCCCCACACCTCCTGCAGCAGCTGCTTCTGCGTCACCAGCCGGTCCGGGTTGCGGGCGAGGATCTCGAGGATGCCCCACTCGGTCGGGGTGAGGTGCACCTCGCGTTCGCCGCGGTGCACGCGCTTGACCGTGAAGTCGACGGTGAAGGTCGACGTCCGCACGACCGGTTCGTCCGGCACGCGCACGGTGGTGGACTTCCTGCGGACGGCGGCGCGCAGCCTGGCGAGCAGTTCGTCCATGCCGAACGGCTTGGTGACGTAGTCGTCGGCGCCTGCGTCGAGGGCCTCCACCTTGGCGGCGGAGTCGGTGCGGGCCGACAGGACGATGATCGGGACCGAGGACCAGCCGCGCAGGCCTGCGATGACGTCCACGCCGTCGAGGTCCGGGAGGCCGAGGTCCAGGACGACGACGTCCGGTTTGCTCTCCACGGCGATGCTCAGGGCGGTTCTGCCGTCGTAGGCCGTCATGACGGTGTAGCCGCGGGCGCTCAGGTTGATCCTCAGGGCGCGCACGATCTGCGGTTCGTCGTCGACCACCAGCACGGAAGTCATTCGCGGTTCTCCTTGTGCACCGGCAACGAGATGACGACGGTCAGGCCACCGCCGGGGGTGTCCTCGGCGGTGATCTCGCCCCCCATCGCGTTGGTGAATCCCTTGGCCACGCTCAGGCCCAGGCCGACGCCGGGGGTGGCGGCGCGGTCGCCCAGGCGCTGGAACGGGGTGAAGACGCCGGCCAGCGCCTTCTTGTGCAGGCCGGGGCCGTGGTCGACGACCCTCAGCTCGACGAACGCGCCGTGCGTGCTCGCGCGGACGGCGACCTCCGGTTCGTCGTGGGTGATGCGGCCGTCGCCGTCCACGTCGACGCTGCGGCGCGGGGACATCCGGCCGTGCCGCAGCGCGTTGTCGATGACGTTGGCGACCACGCGTTCGAGCAGGCCGATGTCCGCGTCGACGGCGGGCAGGTCCTCGTCCACGTCGACGGTGACGGCGCGGCGTTCGTCGACCGCCGACATCGCCCTGGCGACGACCTCGTAGTAGCCGACCGGCCGCAGGATCGGGGCCACGGAACCGGTGGCGAGGCGCGAGGAGTCGAGCAGGTTGTCCACCAGTCCGTTGAGGCGGTCGGCGGACTCCTCCACGGTCTCCATCAGCTCGTCAACGTCCTCTTCGGACAGTGCGAGGTCGCGGTCGCGCAGGCTGCCGATCGCGGCCTTGATCGACGTCAGCGGCGTGCGCAGGTCGTGGCCGACGCCGGAGAGCAACGCCGTGCGCAGCTCCGTCGTCTCGACCTTGCGCTGGGCGTCGCGCGTCTCGTCGGCCATCCGCTGCTGCCGCAACGCCATCAGCGCCTGCCCGGCGGCGGCCTCCAGCACGCGCTGGTCGCTCGCGGGCAGGGTCCTGCCCTTCAAGGCCAGGTGGATGTCACTGGTGACGGCGATGTCGGCGTCGGCCTCGTCCGGTTCGTCGCACGGCCGCGCCCCGACGCACGCGACGCGTTCCCAGTCCGTGCCGCGCTTCTCCAGCAACGCCACCGACTCCAGCCCGAAGTTCTCCCGGATCTTCTCCAGCAACCGGGCCAGCGGGTACGGCGAGGTGAGCACCGTGCGCGAGTAGGAGGCGAGCAACGCGGCCTCGGTGCGGGCACGGGCGCCCTGCTCGCCGAGCCGGGCGGCGCGGTCGACCACCAGCGCGACGATCGTCGCCACGATCACCATGGCCACCAGCGTGATCACGTTCTCCGGTGAGTTCACCGCCAGGCTGTAGTAGGGCTCGGTGAAGTAGTAGTTGAGCAGCCCGGCCCCGAGGAACGCGCTCACCAGCGCCGGTCCGAGCCCGCCGACCAGCGCGACCACGCAGGTGGCGAGCAGGAACCCGACCAGGTCGGTCGAGTAGGTGACGTCGTCGCGCCCGAACAGGCCCAGCACCGTCGTCGCGGCGGGCAGCAGCACCGACGCCACCCAGCCAGCGAGCTGCCGGGACGGGCTCAGCGCGTTGCGGCCGATCTTCCAGCGCAGCCCGCGGTGCGACTCGTCGTGCGTGACCATGTGCACGTCGATCGCGCCGGACTCCTGCACCACCGACGCGCCGATGCCCTCGTCGAACGCCCGCGCGAGCCGGGACCGGCGCGAGGTGCCCAGCACCAGCTGGGTCGCGTTGACCCCGCGTGCGAACTCCAGCAGCGCCGTCGGCACGTCGTCCCCGACGACCTGGTGGAACGTCGCGCCGAGGTCCTCGGCGACCTTGCGGCACTTCGCGATCAGCTCGGGCGTCGCGCCGCTGAGGCCGTCGCCGCGCAGCACGTGCACCACCAGCAGTTCCGCGCCCGCCCGCAACGCGATCCGGCGGGCGCGGCGGATCAGCGTCTCGCTCTCCGCCCCGCCGGTGACCGACACGACGACCCGCTCGCGCGTCTCCCACGTGTCGGTGATGCGCTGCTCGCTGCGGTAGCGCTGCAGGGCGACGTCGACCTGGTCGGCCACCCACAGCAACGCGAGCTCCCGCAACGCCGTCAGGTTGCCGACCCGGAAGTAGTTGCCCAGCGCGGCATCGATCTTGTGCGCCGCGTAGACGTTGCCGTGCGCGAGCCGCCGCCGCAGCGCCTCCGGGGTGATGTCGACGAGCTCGAGCTGGTCGGCCCTGCGCACCACCTCGTCCGGCACGGTCTCCTGCTGCCGCACCCCGGTGATGCGTTCGACGACGTCGTTCAGCGACTCCAGGTGCTGCACGTTCACCGTGGACAGGACGTCGATGCCCGCTTCGAGCAGTTCCTCGACGTCCTGCCACCGCTTCTCGTTGCGCGAGCCGGGCACGTTGGTGTGCGCCAGCTCGTCCACGACGGCGACCTCGGGCGCGCGGGCCAGCAGGGTGTCGACGTCCATCTCGGAGAAGTCGACGCCCCGGTGCCGGAACTCCCGGCGCGGCAGGATCTCCAGGCCGTCCAGCAGGTTGCGGGTCTTCTCCCGGCCGTGCGTCTCCACGAGGCCGACGACCACGTCGGTGCCGCGCTCCCGGCGCCGGTGAGCCTCGCCCAGCACGGCGAAGGTCTTGCCGACACCGGGAGCCGCGCCGAGGTAGATCCTCAGCTCGCCGCGGCGCCGCTCAGGCAGCGTCGAGGGCACGGTTGAGCGCCGTCACGTTGACGGTCGTGGTGAACGTGCCCCCGGTCGCGGCCGCCACCAGCTCGCGCACCTTCTCGACCGGCAGCCCGGAAGCCCTGGCCACGCGCGGGACCTGGAGCTCCGCGTACGCCGGGCTGATGTCCGGGTCGAGGCCGGAGGCCGACGCGGTGACGGCGTCCTGCGGCACCTGGTCCTCGGCCACGCCCTCGCGTTGCGCGATCTCCGTGCGGCGCTCGGCGATCACCTTGGTGTAGTCCTCGTTGATCTCGCTCTTGTTGGTGCCACCGGACGCGGGCAGCGTGGCGGCGGACGGGCGCGGCACGAAGTACTTGTCGCCTTCCCGCACCACCGCCACGAGAGAGGTGTCCTGAGCCTCGGCGTTGCCGTGCAGGCCGGGGATGCGCGAGACGCCCCACACGACGGCCGGGTAGGCCACGCCGAGGATCACCGTCAGCGCCAGCAGGACCCGCAGTCCCGCCCACGCCTGCTTGAAGAAGTTGTCCATGGTTCAGCCGATCCCGGGGATGAGTCGCACGAGCAGGTCGATCAGCCAGATCCCGGCGAACGGCGTGACGACGCCGCCCAAGCCGTAGATCAGCAGGTTGCGCCGCAGCAACGCCGAAGCGCTGGACGGCCGGTACCGGACGCCCTTGAGCGCCAACGGGATCAGCGCCACGATCACCAGGGCGTTGAAGATCACCGCCGAGAGGATCGCGGACTGCGGCGTGGCGAGGTGCATGATGTTGAGCTTGTCCAGCGCCGGGTAGATCGCCGCGAACATCGCGGGCAGGATCGCGAAGTACTTCGCCAGGTCGTTGGCGACGGAGAACGTCGTCAGCGCGCCCCGCGTGATCAGCAGCTGCTTGCCGATCTCCACGATCTCGATCAGCTTGGTGGGATCCGAGTCCAGATCCACCATGTTCCCGGCCTCCTTGGCCGCGGACGTGCCGGTGTTCATCGCCACGCCGACGTCGGACTGCGCGAGCGCCGGTGCGTCGTTCGTGCCGTCACCGGTCATCGCGACGAGCCGGCCGCCCTCCTGCTCCTTGCGGATCAGGGCCATCTTGTCCTCGGGCTTGGCCTCGGCGAGGAAGTCGTCGACGCCCGCCTCGGCCGCGATCGCCCTGGCGGTCAACGGGTTGTCGCCCGTGACCATGACCGTGCGGATGCCCATCGCGCGCAGCTCGGCGAAGCGTTCCTTCATGCCAGGCTTCACGACGTCGCTCAGCCGGATGACCCCGAGCACCACGTCGTTCTCGGCGACGACGAGCGGCGTGCCGCCGTCCGCGCTGATCTGGTCGACGATCTCGCGGGCCGTGTCGGTCAGCTCGAACGCGGACGCGGCGCCCTTGCGGATGCGGCGGCCGTCGAGGTCGATGCCGGACATGCGGGTCTGCGCCGTGAACGGCACGAACTCGCCGGTCTTCTCGTGGTCACTCGCCTCGGCGGACAGGTCGTACCGCTCGACGCACAGCTCGACGACGCTGCGTCCCTCCGGTGTGCCGTCGGCCAGGCTCGACAGGCGGCACGCCGCCGCCAGCGTCGCGTCGTCGGTGCCGTTCACCGCGATGAACTCGGTCGCCCGCCGGTTGCCCCAGGTGATCGTGCCGGTCTTGTCCAGCAGCAACGTGTCGATGTCGCCGGCCGCCTCGACGGCCTTGCCGGACGTCGCGAGGACGTTGCGCTGCACCAGCCGGTCCATGCCCGCGATGCCGATCGCGGACAGCAGCGCGCCGATCGTCGTCGGGATCAGGCAGACCAGCAACGCGGTCAGCACGACCACCGACTGCTCGCCGCCGGAGTAGATCGCGAACGGCTGCAACGCGACGACCGCGAGCATGAAGATGATCGTCAGCGTGGACAGCAGGATCGTCAGCGCGATCTCGTTCGGCGTCTTCTGCCGTTCCGCGCCCTCGACGAGTGCGATCATGCGGTCCACGAAGGACTCGCCGGGCTTCGTCGTGATCTTGACGACCACCCGGTCCGACAGCACGGTCGTGCCACCCGTGACCGCGCAACGGTCGCCGCCGGACTCGCGGATCACCGGAGCGGACTCGCCCGTGATCGCCGACTCGTCCACGGTCGCGATGCCCTCGACCACGTCACCGTCGCCGGGGATCACCTCGCCCGCCTCGACCACGACCAGGTCGCCGATCTTGAGGTCGGTGCCGGCCACGACGTCGCCGTTGACGAGCCGCGCGACGGCGTCCTTCTTGGTCTTGCGCAACGACTCGGCCTGCGCCTTGCCGCGGCCCTCCGCGACGGCCTCGGCGAGGTTCGCGAACAGGACCGTGAACCACAGCCACAACGTCACGGCGATGGTGAAGACGCTGGGTTCGGCGACCGCGAAGAACGTGACCAGCAGCGAACCGACCCAGACGACGAACATGACGGGGTTGCGCAGCTGGTGGCGCGGGTCGAACTTGCGCAGCGCGTCCGGCAGCGACCTGAGCAGCTGCTTGGGGTCGAAGACACCGGCGCCGACCTGGTGGCCCAGGTTCTCGGCGTGCCGGTCGCGGGTCTCCTCGGGAGTCCGCTGAAGTGTGCCGGTCACAGCAATGCCTCCGCGATGGGACCGAGTGCGAGAGCGGGAACGAACGTGAGCGCGGCGACCAGCACGATGCTGGCCCCGAGCAGGGTGGCGAACAGCGGGCCGGTGGTGGGCAGCGTGCCCGCCGTGACCGGCACCTTCTTCTGCGCCGCCAGCGATCCGGCGAGCGCGAGCACCGCGATGATCGGCACGAACCGGCCGAAGAGCATGCACAGGCCAAGAGACGACTGGAACCAGTCGCTGGTCACCGTGATGCCGCCGAACGCGCTGCCGTTGTTGTTGGAGGCCGACGCGTAGGCGTAGAGGATCTCCGACAGGCCGTGCTCACCGGAGTTGTTCAACGCGCCTTGCGTGCTCGGCAGGATCGCGGCGATGCCCGCGCCGATCAGCAGCACGGTCGGCATCGCGAGGATCGACACCGCCGCGGCCGTGACCTCCTTGCGCCCCAGCTTCTTGCCGAGGTACTCCGGCGTGCGGCCGACCATCAGACCCGCCAGGAACATCGCGATGATCGCCATCACCAGGATGCTGTAGAGACCCGTGCCGACACCGCCGGGCGTCATCTCGCCGAACAACATGTTCAGCAACGTGCCGCCACCACCGAGGCCGGTGTAGCTGTCGTGCCACGAGTTGACCGCGCCGGTCGACGTGCCCGTGGTGGAGTTCGCGAAGAGCGCGCTGGCGGCGACGTCGAACCGGAGTTCCTTGCCCTCCAAGGGCCTGATGCCGTTCGCCTCGGCCGCCCAGATGACCGCGAGCATCCCGGCCCAGATGGTGCCCATGACACCCAGCAGCACGTACCCCTGCTTCCTCTGCCCGACCATCTGCCCGAACGTGCGGGTCAGCGCGACCGGGATCACCAGCAGCAGGAAGATCTCGACGAGGTTGCTCCACTCGTTCGGGTTCTCGAACGGGTGCGCGGAGTTGGCGTTGAGGATGCCGCCACCGTTGGTGCCGAGCTCCTTGATGGCCTCCTGGCTGGCCACAGGCGCGTTCGCGATGGTCTGGCCGTCAACGTCCACACCGGACTTGAGGCTCATCGTGACGCCCAGCGCGATCAGCACGATCGCGAAGACCGCGGCCATCGGCAGCAGGATCCTGAGCGTGCCGCGCGTGAGGTCGACCCAGAAGTTGCCGAGCCGATCCGTCTGGTGCCTGACGAAGCCGCGGATCAGCGCGACCGCGACAGCGAGACCCACCGCGGCGGACACGAAGTTCTGCACGGTCAAGCCGATCATCTGGACCGTGTGGCCCATCACGGCTTCCGGCACGTACGACTGCCAGTTCGTGTTGGTGACGAAGCTGATCGCCGTGTTGAACGCCATGCCTTCCGGCACGTTCCCGCGGCCGAAGTCGAACGGTAAGACGCTCTGGACCCGCTGGACGACGTAGAGGAACACGATGCCGACAAAGCTGAAGCCCAGCACGCCGTACGCGTAAGTGCTCCACTTCTGCTCGGCCTCGGGGTCGATGCGCGCGAAGCGGTAGATCGCCCGTTCGACCTTCGAGTGCTTTTGTGGCGCGGCTTCCTGCACGCGGAACACGCGGGCCATGTAGTCGCCGAGCGGGCGGTACACCACCGCCAGCGCGGCGACGAGGATGCCGACCTGTGCCAGGCCGGCCGCTAGAGGTGACATCAGAACTTCTCCGGCCGGACTAGTGCGACGAACAGGTAGACGATCAGCGCGAGGGCGAGGACGCCCGCGATGACGTTCGCGATCAGACCGGTGCTCACAGCTTCTCCAGTCCGCGCACGGTGAGTCCCAGGACCAGGAAACTCACGATCAGCAGCAACGCGTAGGCCAGGTCGGCCATGGCGCGGCTCCCTTCCGACTTCAACGATGTGACCTTGACGGTCGGAAGCGTGCATCAGGAGAAGTCGCAGGTCAGCGCTGCCTGACAACACCTTGACACCGGCGGTGGGTTCCTTGACGGGATCTTGACGCGGTGCGAGCTGGGTCTCACTCGGTTGGGGTCGTCTTGGGTTACGGGATGTGACCTGGGCCGCTGGTGAGGGGGTTGGTTGGGGTGCCGGTGTTCACTCGATGCGGGGGGGTCGCTCCGGTCTGTCACCTCTTGTTTGTGGTTGCGTTGGGGTGCAAAGACCTTTGACGAGCCGGGTCATTTCATCGCCGCTTCGCGACGATAGAGATTGGGGCTTGACTTCGGGGCCCTTGCGAGGCGCTTGTCGGACCGGAAAAGGCCGGGCTGAAAAGAGGCCCGGCCGAGCCACAAGTGGTAGCACCTCGCACCCAAAGTCAAGCCCCAATCTCTTCGCGTGCGTGGCTGAGTTGCGTTGGCACGTCACCGATACCGCTTGGACAGCGGTTCCAGGAGTGACGCCTCGCCTTCGGCATTGCGTTGGGTCTTGGCCGAGCTCGGCTGCGCCATCGCGAAGCTTGCGCTCATACGGGCTCGCCTTCGGCATCGCCAGGCCCTAAAGCCATCCTTGACCCGTCTTGCCTTGACCCGTCTTGCGTCGACCCGTCTTGCTCACCACGGGCCCCGCGCTCAGCGACCTCGCCTCGCGGCGACCCGCGCCCGACGACCTCGCTCCGCAGCAACCCGGCTCTGCAGCAACCCCGATTCCCCAGCGACCCGGTCCCTGGCAGCCCGTTCCCTAGCGGCCCCATCCCCCGGCGCCGCTTCCCAGCAGAGCTGCCCCAGCAGACCTGCCCTCAGCAGCGCTGCTCTCCAGCAGCCCTGGCCCGCTCCCCCGCGCCCCGCCGTCAGCCGCCCACGTGGATGCCCGGCCTGCGGTCGGGGTCCGGCTCGCTCGCCCTGATGATCTCCCGCACCACCGGCGCCGTGTCGCCTCGGCCCAGCAGGAGGTAGCGGAACAGGTGGCCCAGCGGGTTGCCCTCGCTCCACGCGAAGTGGCAGTGCGGGCGCACGCCCGTGCAGTCGCGCAGGGCCAGGAGGATCGCGGCTATGGCGTTGGGGGCGGCTGGGCTGCCGGCGCGCAGGATGCGGTGGCCGTCGACTTCCACGCCGCGCACCTGGAGCACCTCGCTGAAGTCCGACGGGTCTACCACGTCGATCTCCAGGAACAGCACGTCCGCGGTGCCTGGGACCGGGTTCATGCCGCGTTGCTCCGCTTCCTTCTCGGTGTACTCGGCGGCGTCGCCTGCCTGGCGGCGGTTGGCGATGAGCGTTACTGCTCCGTCGTGGGCGAGGGTGTCGGCCACGAAGCGGCGGGCTGTCTCGTCGAACTCGATGTGTTCCACCCGCAGTTCGGTGGTGCGGGTCACTCGGGAGACCAGGGAGATCGCGATGATGCCGAGGATGAAGAACAGCGAGATCGTGAGGCCGTCGGGCTTCTCGATCACGTTCTCCACCAGGGCGTAGAGCAGGATGAGGGTCAGGACCACGAACGCGATCGCTGTGCGTTGACGGCGTTTGGCCGCCGAGATGGCGACGGCTACGGACGCCGAGACCATCATGGCCAGGATGCCCGTTGCGTAGGCGCCTGCCTGTGCGTTGACGTCGGCGTTGAAGACGATCGTGACCAGGATGCAGATGGCCGTGTAGACGATCACCACCGGGCGTACGGCGCGGGACCATTCTGGTGCCATGCCGTAGGACGGGAGGTAGCGCGGCACGATGTTGATCAGGCCCGCCATCGCGGAGGCGCCCGCGAACCAGAGGATCAGGATGCTGCTGATGTCGTAGGCGGTGCCCACGCCCTCGCCGAGCAGTTCGTGGGCGAGGTAGGCGAGGGCGCGGCCGTTGGCCTCGCCGCCTGGGCGGAACTGCTCCGCCGGGATCAGGACCGTGGTGACGAAGCTCGTGGCGATCAGGTAGACCGACATGATCAGGGCTGCCGCCGTCAGGAGTTTGCGGGTGTTGCGCACGCGGTCCGCCAGGCGTTCCTCGGAGTTCTCGCCCTTGGACGCCACCAGCGGCATCATGCTCACGCCGGTCTCGAAGCCCGACAGGCCCAGCACCAGCAACGGGAACGCGAGGATCGCCGGGCCCACCGCGCCGGTGACGCCGCCGGTCGCCGTCAGGGCGTCCAGCCAGCGGTCCAGTGCGACGGGCTCGGCCACGACCTGCGCCACGCCCGCGACCACTACCACGGCGTTGAGCAGCAGGAAGACCGCGACGAGCGGGATCGCCACCCCCACCGCCTCGCTGAAGCCGAGCAGGAACACTCCGCCCAGCACGAGCAGCAGGACAACGGTCACCGCGACCTCGTGGCCGTGCAGGAAGCCTGGTGCCAAAGGGTTTTCCAGCAGGTGCACGGTCGCGTCGGCTGAGGACAGGGTGATCGTGATGATCCACGACGTGGCCACGAAACCCAGGAGCACCAGGACGAAGAGCTTGCCGCGCCAGAACGGCAGCAGGTTCTCCAGCATCGCCACCGAGCCCTGGCCGTGCGGACTCTCGCGAGCGACCCGGCGGTACATCGGGAGCATGCCCAGCAGCGTCAGCGCCACGATCAGCAACGTGGCCAGCGGTGACACGGCGCCGGCGGCCAGTGCCGCGATGGCCGGCAGGTAGGACAGCGTGGAGAAGTAGTCCACGCCGGTCAGGCACATCACCTTCCACCACGACTGCGGCACGGCGTGCGCCTCGCCGCTCTCCGGGCCCACGACCGGCTGCACCCGGTGCTTCAGCAGCCACCGCCCCAGCCCGGTCGCGGGGGCAGCCGGGCGCACCGGGCTGTCCACGCGTTCGGGTATGGCGAACTGCGCCGTTTCGGTCATGCCGGTGCCCCCGTGGTGGTGTGCAGTCATTTGGGAGCGAGTCAACTTCGCGTGAAGTCCGGCCCTCGTAAAGGCAGGAGGGGTCCGGCATCAAGATCGCGTAAAAACGGCCCGGGCATTCGGGTGACCGAAACAGACCTAGCCATACAGGTACCGGACAGGTACGGTCCAGGTATGGACAAGCAGAGTCGCGGGCGTTCGTCGCTCAAGCGCCAGGAGGTCGCCGACCGGCTGCGCGAGGCGATCCACTCGGGTGAGCACCCGGCCGGGACGCTGCTGCCCGGCGAGAACGAGCTGGCGCGGCGGTTCTCCGTCAGCCGCAGCACGATCCGAGGTGCGCTCGAAGGGCTCGCCCGCGACAACCTGATCGAGACCCAGACCGGCGTCGGTTCGTTCGTCACGTTCGACGGCCGGTCGCTCGACGAGTCGCCGAGCTGGGGTCTCGCGCTCGCGATGACCGGGGTGCACACCAGGGCCGAGATCGTGCGCGCGGAACGGGTGGTCGATCCCGACCTCGCCGCCACGGTCGGGGCCGGTGCCCTGGAGTTCCTGGCGCTCGACCGGATCCGGCGGCTCGTCGGGGACGGCACGGCCGTGTCGCTCGAACGCAGCCGGGTGCCGGCGGTCGGCGCGCTGAGGCAGGTGCCCGAGCACGGGCTCACCGACGACTCGCTGGCGGAGACCATGACGGCCTCCGGGCTGGTGCCGGCGCGCGGGGACCAGTGGATCGCGGTGGCGGCGCTGGGCGAGGCCGACGCGCGGCTGCTGGGGCGGGAGCCGGGCGAGATGTTCCTGCACACCACGCGGATCGCGCGGGACGCGGACGGGAACTTCGTCGAGAAGGTCGTGAGCTGGCTCGATCCGCAGCGGTTCCGGCTGCACGTGAGCTTCGGGGGCTGAGATGAAGAGCAACGCGCTCGGTGCGTTCTGGGGGCTGGCGCTCGGCGACGCGCTGGGGATGCCCACGCAGTCGATGTCCCGCGCGGAGATCCTCGCCGACCACGGGCCGATCACCGGGCTCGCGGACGCCGGGCCACGGCAGCGGATCGCGGCCGGCATGGTCGCCGGGTCGATCACCGACGACACCGAGCAGGCCGTGCTGCTCGCCGAGCTGCTGGTCGAGAACGACGGGGTCGTCGACCCGGTCGAACTGGCGCGGCGGCTGCTGGCGTGGGAGGACCGGATGCGCGAGCGCGGGTCGCTCGACCTGCTCGGGCCGTCCACGAAGGCGGCACTGGCACGGCTGGAGGACGGCGTGCCGGCGGACGAGGCCGGTCGCAACGGCGCCACCAACGGCGCGGCCATGCGGATCACCCCGGTCGGGATCGCCGCGGACGCCGCCCACCTGGAGTCCTTCGTGGACGTGGTCGCGCACACCAGCGCGCCCACGCACAACACGGGCCTGGGCATCGGGGCCGCCGCCGCCGTCGGGGCCGCGGTGAGCGCCGGCGTGGGCGGGGCGAGCCTGCCGGAGGCCGTCGAGGTCGCGATCGCCGCGGCCGAGGAGGGTGGCAGGCGCGGGCACTGGGTGGCGGGCGGCACGATCGCGGCCCGGCTGCGCTGGGCGCTCCCCTACCTGACGTCGCTCAACGCCATGGCCCGGGAAGAGGCGTTGATCAACGTAGTCGGCACCTCCGTGGCCGCGCAGGAGTCCGTGGTCGCGGCCCTCGCCCTCGCGGCGCTGGCCGACGAGCCGTGGGCCGCGCTCTGCCAGGCCGCGAGCCTCGGCGGGGACACCGACACGATCGCCGCCATGGCGGGCGCCGTGCTCGGTGCGGTGCACGGCAACGAGATCTGGCCCGCCGACGCGCTCGCGACCATCCGGAGCGTCAACGAACTGGACCTCGACCCGCTCGTGAGCAAGCTGCTCGACCTCCGCGAAAGGCCGCTCGAGAAAGGCCTCTGAACCGACCCCTGAAGCGTTTCCACCACCGTCGTCTGGAGACAGCCATGTCCACCACCACCCGCGGCGCGCTGAGCGCCGTCGAGCAGCGCGGCATCGAGCCCGTGCCGAACGCCGACCGCAACGGCAACCCCCTGCAGCTGTTCTGGGTGTGGTTCGCCGCCAACATCTCCATCCTCGGCCTGCCGCTGGGCGCCACGCTCGTCGCGTTCCAGTTCCTCAACGTCTGGCAGGCGCTGATCGTCGCGGCGGTCGGCGCGGCGGGCTCGTTCGCGGTGGTCGGTGTCGTGTCGGTGGCCGGACGGCGTGGTGGCGCGCCGAGCATGACGTTGTCCCGCGCCGTCTTCGGCACGCGCGGCAACGCGGGCCCGACGCTGGTCGCCCTGGCGTCCCGCCTCGGCTGGGAGACGGTGAACACCACCACCGGCGCGTTCGTGCTGCTGTCGTTGTTCACGATCGCGTTCGGCACGGCGGCGGACGCCAAGTCGGTGCCGGTGCTCACGATCGTCGCGATCGCGATCTTCGAACTGTGCACGCTGCTCGTCTCCGGGCTCGGGCACGCCGCGATCCTGGTGATCCAGAAGTGGGCGACGTGGATCTTCGGCGCCCTGAACGTGGTCGTGGGCGTCGTGCTGGCGGCCACTGTGGACTGGAGCGCCGTCGCCGCGATGCCGGCGGGCCCGGTCACGGCGGTGCTGGCCGGCATCGGCGTGATCGCGGGCGGCACGGGTATCGGCTGGGCCAACGCGGGCGCCGACATGGCCCGCTACCAGAAGACCAGCGTCCGGGCGGGCCGGTTGATCAGCGCGAGCGCGGCCGGCGCCGGCATCCCGCTGGTGCTGCTGATCGGTCTCGGCGCCCTGCTCACGGCGGGCGACGACTCCCTGGCGTCCGCCTCCGACCCTGTCGCCGCGATCCGCGACCTGCTGCCGTCCTGGATGGCCGTGCCGTACCTGATCGCGGCGTTCGGCGGGTTGCTGCTGTCGAACCACCTGTCGGTCTACTCGGCCGGGCTGACCACGCTCACCCTCGGCGTCCGGGTGCCGCGGGTGTACGCGGTGGCGCTGGACGTGACCGTCACGTTCCTCGGCGCGATCTACTTCATGCTGCTGGCCGACAACTTCTACGGCCCGTTCATCGGCTTCATCTCGTTGCTGGCCATCCCGATCACGGCGTGGCTCGGTGTGTTCCTCGTCGACATGATCAAGCGCCGCCACTACGACCCGGCCGGGCTGCTCGACATGTCGCGGCAGGGCGTCTACTGGTACCGCGGCGGCGTCGAATGGCGGGCGACCACGGCATGGGCCGTCGCCCTCGTCATCGGATACCTGTTGCTGGCCAACGGACTCAGCTCCATCGGCTGGATCGTCACGTTCGTCGTGGCCGCGGCGGGCTACTTCGCCCTGGGCGGCGCCCGTGACTGAGCCCAGGCTGATCTCGACCGGCAACGTCATCGTCGACCTCGTGCTGACGGTCGACCACCTGCCGGAACCGGGCGGCGACGTCATCGCCACCGGGTCGCGGACGACCGCGGGCGGCGGCCTCAACACCCTCGTCGCCGCCCAGCGCGCCGGGCTGCCCGTCGTGTTCGCGGGCCAGTACGGCACCGGTCCGATGGGCGACGTCGTGCGCGCCGCGCTGGACGAGAGCGGCGCGCAGATCGTCCAAACAGGACTCGACGACGTGGACAGCGGCTACTGCGTCGTCCTGGTCGACCCGACCGCCGAGCGGACGTTCGTCACCACGGTCGGCGCCGAGGGCAGGCTGACCCGCGCCGACCTCGACCGCGTCCAGGTCACCGACCACGACCTCGTGCACGTGTCCGGCTACAGCCTGGCCCACCCGGTCAACGCGGAGGCGCTGTCCGGCTGGCTGCCCGGCCTGCCCACCGGCACGCGGGTGATCACCGACCCGTCCCCGCTCGTCGGCGACCTGGACCCGGCCGTGCTCGGCCCGGTCCTGCGGCGCACCGACGTGCTGAGCGCCAACGCCCGCGAAGCCACCATCGCGACGGGACTGTCCGGTGCCGAGGCCGCCGCGGCGCTGGTGGACCGCATCCGCCCCGGCGGGCTCGTCGTGGTCAGGGACGGCGCGGCGGGCTGCTGGCTGGCCGGCGCCGCGATCGGCCGGAAACCCTTGCTGGTACCGGGTTTCCGGGTGCACGCCGTCGACACCAACGGCGCGGGCGACGCGCACGCCGGGGTGCTGGCGGCCGGGCTCGCCGCGGGCCTGAGCCCCCAGGAGGCCGCTCGCCGGGCCAACGCGGCCGCCGCCCTCGCCGTCACGCAGGCCGGTCCGGCGACCAGTCCTGGCACGGCCGAGATCGACGCGTTCCTGGACGGCGCGATCGTTCAAGACAGCCGGTAGCCGCGGGCCTAGCGTTGTCCCCGGCCGGACCGGAAGGGGGTGACGAGGGTGGACGAGTTCGCGAGCGGGGCCTTGGTCGCGGCGGTGCGGGAGGGGCTCGCCGACCAGGGCATCCAGGTTCCGCCGCAGAACTCGGCAGGCAACCCGCTCTCGCCGCAGGACTCGGCCGCCGCACCGCTCCCACCGCAGGACTCGGCCGCCACACCGCTTCCGCCGATCAACCCGGCAGCCATCCCTGTTCCGTCCCGAAACGCCGCGAGCGCCCTGGTGCCCCTGGCCACCAAACGCGCGTTGCTCACGAGCGTCGCCGAAGCACACGGCCTGCCGCCGTTGCTGCGCGCCGGCCAGGCCTGCAGGTCGCCTACCTCGTCCGGCGTTCCCCGCTGCTGACCGCGCTCGAGGCGTTGTTCGAGGGCGAGTGGGCCCAGGCCGCCCCGCTCGACGTGGCCGCTCCGGACGTCGGCGACGGCGCGCACCCGGACGAGGAGACCAGAGCCCTGCTCACGATGATGAAGGCGGGCCTCACCGACACGGCGATCGCCCGCGCGAACGGCTGGAGCACCCGGACCACCTACCGCAGGCTCCAGCGGCTGATGAACGAGCTCGGCGCGTCGTCCCGGTTCCAGGCGGGGAGTCTCGCCGAACGCCGCGGCTGGCTGTGAGACCGGACGAGCGCATCCGAGTGAAGTGGAACCGCTCCCCGTTTCGCCGACGTACGATCACCGCGTCCAGCACGGACCGCGCGACGGGGTGATCGGTGTCCAACCAGTTCGGCTCCTACGAGCTGCGCGAGCTGCTCGGCCGCGGCGGCATGGGAGAGGTCTACCTCGCCGTCAACTCGCGCACGGGCAGACGGGTGGCGCTGAAGCTGCTCTCCAACGACGAGGCGTTGCGCGACCCCGAGCTCGCGCGGCGGTTCCGGCTGGAGTGCCGGATGGCGGCGCAGATCGACCACCCGCACGTGCTGCCCGTCTACGACTACTCGACCGACGACCCGCCGTACTTCGTCATGCGCTACATCAACGGCGTCGACCTCGCGTCGGTGATCGACCAGGGCCCGCTGAGCCCGGAGCGCGCGGTCACGATCGTCGAGCAGATCGGGTCGGCGCTCGACGCCGCGCACCGCGAGGACCTGCGGCACCGCGACGTCAAGCCGTCCAACGTGATGCTGGAACCGGGCGCGCGGCGCGGGGCCGACCACGCGTGGCTCTTCGACTGGGGCATCGCGCAGCCGATCGACACCGGCGGCGCCGCACCGGTGACCCGGCTGGACCAGATCGTCGGCACGCCCGGCTACATCGCGCCCGAACGACTCCAGTCCGGCCAGAAGGCCGACCACCGCGCGGACGTCTACTCGCTCGCCGTGATGCTCTACGAGTGCCTGGCCGGACGGCGGCCGTTCGTGCGGGACAACGACATGGCGGTGCTCACCGCGCACGTGCTCGACCAGCCCGACCCGTTGCCGGAGCACGTCCCGGCGGCGCTGCGGCACGTCGTGATGAAGGGCCTGGAGAAGGACCGGGAACGGCGCTACCAGTCGGCCGGTGAGCTCGGCGCGGCGGCACGCGCGGCCATCGACACGATCATCATGGAGAGGGTGCCACCACCACCTCCACCACCCGTCAAGCGCACGCCGCGCGGCCTGGTGTGGGGTGCCGTGGCCGCGCTCACCGGGGCCGGCGCCGGGCTCGGGCTGGTGCTGGCAGGGCTGGTCGACGGGCTGTGGCGGCCGGTGACGCCGGTGGCGCTCGCGGTGGCCGGGGCGTTGCTCGCGTTCGGCGCGCTGGGCGGCGACTCCTCGGCCGCGGAACCGACGCAGGACCTGAACCGGCGGTCGTGAACGGAACGGGCGGGGCGGCCAGAACGTCTTACCCGGCAACCGGATTCTCGGAGGAACGATGGCGCGGCGCGACAGGCTGCGGTTCGTAAGGTACATCTCGATCGCGTTAGGCGTCGTGCTCATCGCAACGGTCGGGTTCGTGGTGCTGGACCGCTACCAGACAGGGCAGCAGGCAGGCTGCGCGAAGGAGCTCACGGACGTCCGGGGCGTGATCGGGTCGGAGAAGGAGGCGTACTTCGCGGACCAGCGGGTGCGCGACAGGTTCGCCTGCGCCGGCCTGCGGATCACGATCGACACGACCGGGTCGCTCGAGATGGTGCAGGCGCTCAAGAACAACCGCTACGGGTTCGCGTTCCCCGGCAGCAGCGCGACCGCTCAGAAGATCATGACCGAGCGGCAGCTCACCGACTCCTACACGCCGTTCTCCTCGCCGATGGCGGTGGCGACGTTCAAGCCGATCGTCGAGGTGCTGCGCAGGGCGGGAGCGATCGTGCCGAGCGGTGGCCGTGACGCCGTGGACGTCGCGAAGCTGATCGACCTCGCGCAGCAGAGCACGGCGTGGGACCAGCTGCCGGGCAACACCGAGTACGCGCAACGCAAGACGGTGCTGCTGCGCACGACCGACCCGCAGGACTCCAACTCGGGGCTCATGTTCCTGTCGATCGTGTCGCACGTCGCCAACGGCGGGTCCGTGGTGACGACGCCGGAGCAGATCGGCAAGCTGATGCCGGCGCTGTGCCGGTTGGTCTTCGACCAGGGCGAGCAGGTGGACACCAGCCAGGTGCTCTTCAACACCTACCTGACCGGCGGGGCGGGCCAGGTGCCGCTCGGGCTGATCTACGAGGCCCAGTTCGTCGCCGAGGCTCCCGGGCTGAAGCCGCAGCTCAGCGACGACATGGTGATGCTGTTCCCCAAGCCGACGGTGTACTCGCGGCACACCGTGATCCCGATCGACGACACCGGCCGCCGGGTCGTGCAGGCGTTGCGGGACGACCCCGAGCTCGCGCGGCTGGCCGCCGAACACGGTTTCCGCCCCGAACGCCCGATCGACAACCCCGTCAGCAGGCGCACGCCGCCCGTCGACGTGGTCGACTCGCCCTCCTACGAGGTGTTCGAGTCGATGCTCGCCGCCGTCGCCCCCTCCACCGAGAACGCCAGGAGATGCGCGAAGTGAAGCGTCTAGCCGTACTCCTGTCCGCGCTGGTCCTGGCCGCCTGCACCACCACTCCCCCGCCTCCGCCCGAGACGCCGTTGCCCGACGTGAGCGGTCCGGCGACGACGTTGCGCGTGCTCGCCGGCAGTGAGCTCGCCGACCTGCAGCCGATCCTCGAGGAGGCGGCGCGCGCCACCGGCGTCACGGTGAAGTTCACCTTCACCGGCAGCCTGGAGGGCGCGCAGACCGTCGCCGACGGCAAGGCGGACGGCACGTTCGACGCGCTGTGGTTCTCCTCGAACCGTTACCTCGAAACGATTCCCGAAGCGCGCGGACGGCTCGGTTCCTCGGCGCGGATCATGGGCTCGCCGGTCGTGCTCGGGCTGCGCAAGCCCGTCGCGGACCGGCTGGGCTGGAGCACGAAGCAGCCGGGCTGGGCGGAGATCGCGGCCGCCGCGGGCAAGGGCGACTTCACGTTCGCCATGACCGACCCGGCCGCGTCCAACACCGGCTTCTCCGCCCTGGTCGCGATCGCGTCCGCCTTGGACGGCAGCGGCCGCGCGCTCGACGCGGCGGCGATCGACCGGGTGGCGCCGCAACTGGCCGGTTTCTTCGCCGCGCAACGGGTCACCGCGGGCTCGTCGGGTTTTCTCACCGACGCGTTCGTCGCGCACAACACCCAGCCCCCGCTGGACGGCCTGATCAACTACGAGTCGTCGCTGGTGGCGCTGAACAAGTCGGGCAAGCTGCCGGAACAGCTCACGCTGGTCTACCCGCGCGACGGCGTGGTCAGCGCCGACTACCCGCTGACCCTGCTGAACGGCTCCGGTGACGCGGCCCGCGACGCGCACAAGCGGCTCGGCGACTACCTGCGGTTCCCCGGCACGCAACGGAAGATCGCCGACCAGACCGCGCGCCGCCCGGCCGTTCCCGGTGTGGCGCTGCCCTCCGGGTTGCCGGACAAGCTGAGCGAACTGCCGTTCCCCGGCACGCGGGACGCCGTCGACGCGTTGCTCACCGCGTACTTCGACCGGCTGCGCCGTCCGTCGCGGACCGTGTACGTGCTCGACACGTCCGGTTCCATGCAGGGCGAGCGGATCGAGGCGCTCAAGAAGTCGCTGAGCGGCCTGACCGGCGTCGACACCTCGCTGACGGGCAAGTACTGCCGGTTCCGCAGCCGCGAGGACGTCGTGCTGCTGCCGTTCAACCAGGCACCGCTGCCGCTGCGCACGTTCACCGTCGACGCGCAGAACCCGCAGCCGTCCCGCGACGCCATCCGTGCCGCGATCGACGGCCTGGTGGCGGCCGGCGACACCGCCGTCTACGACAGCCTGATCCGCGCGTACGACGAGCTGACCGGCACCGACCGGTTCCTCAGCGTCGTGCTGATGACCGACGGAGAGAGCAACACCGGCCGGTCGCTCGCCGACTTCACCGCGTTCGCGGCGGGCAAGCAGGTGCGGGTGTTCCCGATCCTGTTCGGCGAGGCGGCCGAGGCGCAGATGCGGGAGGTGGCGGCGAAGACCGGCGGCGAGGTCTGGGACGCGCGCGGCGGTGACCTGGCGAAGGTGTTCTGCCAGATCCGCGGCTACCAGTGAGCACGCCGGTGGCGGTGCGACAACGCACCGCCACCGGATCTCAATGCACTGCCACCAGGTAGATGCCGTACCCGGCGATGGCGGCGCACACCAGGTAGCTCGCGGCGGGCAGCACGCGCTGCCCGCGCGCGGCCGCCGCGATCCCCGCCGAGAACACCGCGACCGTGCCCGCGCCGAGCACGAGCGAGACGATCAGCACGAAGCCGAGAGCGGCCCAGTCGATCTGCACGGCGAACTCCTCACGCTGCCTGGTTGACGTTGTGCGCGCCCACGGGATTGCGGCGCGAGAGCACCCAGCACGCCACGCCGACGGCGGCACCGGCCACCGCCACCACGGTCACGCCGACCGTCCCCTGGGCGGCGGTCCGCCCGGCGATCGCGCCCACGATCGCGGCGGCGGGCAACGTGAGCAGCCACGCGACGGCCATCCGTCCCGCGACGGTCCACCGCACGTCGGCCAGCCTCTTGCCGACGCCCGCACCGACCACGCCACCCGCGCACACGTGCGTTGTGGACAGTGCGAACCCCATCTGCGACGACGTGAGGATCACCGTCGCCGCCGACGCCTCCGCCGCGAACCCCTGCGGCGCCTCGATGTCGGTGATGCGGGTGCCGAGCGTGCGGATGATCCGCCAGCCGCCGAGCCACGTGCCGAGCGCGATGGAGAGCCCCGCCGAGATGATCACCCACAGCGGCGGCCCGGCACCCGCGGGCAGCGACCCGGCCGTGATCAGCGTGAGGGTGATGATGCCCATCGTCTTCTGCGCGTCGTTCGTGCCGTGCGCGAGCGACACCAGCGAGGCCGACGCGATCTGCCCGTACCGGAACCCGCGCGTGGCCGTCTTGGCCCGCTTCGTGATCGTGTACGCCAGATAGGTTCCAACGCCCGCGACGAGACCTGCGATCAGCGGGGACGCGACCGCGGGCACGAGCACCTTCTCCACGACCGCCCCGAACCGGACGGCGTCCGATCCCGCCGCCACCCACGTCGCCCCGATGAGACCGCCGAACAGGGCGTGCGACGAGCTCGACGGCAGGCCCAGCAACCAGGTGGCGAGGTTCCACACCACCGCCCCGACCAGCCCGCCGAACACCACGGCGGGCCCGATCCGCGTCTCGTCGACCAGTCCGCCGGCGATCGTCCGCGCCACCTCGATCGACAGGAACGCACCGGCCAGGTTCAGCACCGCCGACACCGCGACCGCGACCCGCGGCGGCAACGCACCCGTCGCGATCGACGTGGCCATGGCGTTGGCGGTGTCGTGGAACCCGTTGGTGAAGTCGAACACCAACGCCGTCACCACCACGACCACAACAATGACTTCCATGCCGGTCGGAGTTCCACACCGGATGAACGCAGCCGCACCGCCGGATGAACTCTGGGGGCTCACCCGGCCGTTCTGCTCAGGACTGCGCCGCCAGCGGGAACGTCACGCCGGTGAGCCGTTCCGACGTCTCCCACAACCGCCCCGCCAGCACCGGATCGCTCGCCGCCGCCGACCTCCCCACCAGCGTGGGGTGGCCGTGCAGCTCGAACCTCCCGTCCGGCCCGACGTAGCTCGCGCCCGGCAGGTCCTGGGTGGCCGCGTACAGCGACGGCCACGCGCCCTGCGCCTCGGTCTGCGCGAGGTGGCGGCCCACGAAGTGCGCGACCTTCACCAGGTGCGGGTTGCGGCCCTTGGTGCCGAGGTTGCTCGCCGTGTAGCCGGGGTGGGACGCCACCGCGAGCACCGGCGACCCCGCCTGCCGCAGGCGGCGGTCCAGCTCGAGCGTGAACAGCAGGTTCGCGAGCTTCGAACGGCCGTAGGCCTTCTGCGGCCGGTAGCGCGCGAGGTCCAGGTCGTCGAGGTCGAGCACGCCCACCTTGTGCGCGCCGGAGGCCACCGTCACCACGCGGCCGGTGATCGACGGCAGCAGCAGGTTGGTGAGCGCGAAGTGGCCGAGGTGGTTGGTGCCGAACTGCAGCTCGAACCCGTCCGCCGTGCGGCCGAACGGCGTCAGCGCCACCCCGGCGTTGTTGACCAGCACGTCGATCTCGCCCTGCCAGCCCTCGGCGAACGCGCGCACCGACGCCAGGTTCGCGAGGTCCAGCGCGCGGACCTCGGTGGTGCCCGGCAGTCCGGCCGCCACGCGCTCGCCGGCCGCGACGTCGCGCACCGCCAGCACCGTCCGCGCGCCCGCCGCGGCGAAGGCGGTCGCGGTGCCCCTGCCCACCCCGCTCGCGGCACCGGTCACGACCACGGTGCGACCGGTCAGGTCGGGAAGGTCCGCTGCGGTCCACCGGTGCGTCGTCATGATCGCAGTCTAGGCAGGCGCCGCTGTCGAACCAGGCCTCGCCCGATCGACGTAGAGGCAACGAACCGGAAAGGACCTCCACCATGGCACTCGTCATCTGCGACATGTCGATCTCGCTCGACGGCTACGTCACCGGCCCGAACGCGAGCCGCGCCAACCCGTTCGGCGACGGCGCGGGCGGCCTGCACGACTGGATGTTCCAGAACCCGATCGACGAGGACCGCCGGCTCCTGGACGACGCGGTCGCCCACTGCGGCGCGATCGTGATGGGCAGGACGTCGTTCGACAAGACGGTGAACGAGTGGGGTCCCGGCGGCCCCGTTCCCGGCACGCCCAACTTCGTGGTCACCCACCACGCTCCCGCGCAGGCCCACGAGGGCTACACGTTCGTCACCGACGGCGTGGCGAGCGCGATCGAGCAGGCTCGGGAGGCCGCGGCCGACAGGCGGGTCGGCCTGCACGGTGCCACGGTCGCGCAGCAGGCCCTGCCGCTCGGCCTGGTCGACGAGATCTTCGTGCACGTGGTGCCGCTGCTGCTCGGCGGCGGCACGCCGTTGTTCGCCGCGCTCGGGTCCGCGATCGAGCTCGAACGGATCGCGACCCACGCCTCCCCCGCCGTCGACCACCTGCGGTACCGGGTCGTCAGCTGACGCACGCCACCACGGCGAAGACCGTCTTGCCGTGCTCGCCCGGCCGGCACCCCCACTCGCGGGAGATGTTGTCCACCACCACGATCCCCCTGCCCCGGTGCTCCCCGAGGCGGGACCGGCCGTACACGGGCTGGGTGGGCGAGTCGTCGTCGACCTCCACCGTCACCTCGCACGGGTCGTGGTCGTGCAGGAGGCGCAGGCGGCCGGTGCTCGGCGTGTGGTCGAGGACGTTCGTCACGAGTTCGGTCACCACGAGCTGGACGTCGTAGAGGTGGTCCTCGCCGAGCATCCGCAGGATCGTGGTGAGCTGCCGGCGCAGCGACGACATCGACATGCCCCGTTCGACGGGCAGGTCGGCCAGCAGCGCCGTCATGCGAGCCGTCGCAGCAACAGCAGCGCGATGTCGTCCTGCTTGCCCTGGCCCAGTTCGGCGAGCAGGCGGTCGGCGAGATCGTCCATGTCCGCGGTGTTCGACACGGTGGCGCGCAGCTTCTCCATGCCCTCGTCCAGGTCGACGCCCGGCCGTTCGACCAGGCCGTCGGTGATCAGCAGCACCGTGGTGTCCGGTGGTAACGGCAGTTCGGTGGCTTCCGGCCGGTTCAGGCCGATGCCGAGCAACGGGCCGTGGACGCGGGCGTAGCGGGCACCCTGCCCGTCGACCACGAGGGGCGGCACGTGGCCCGCGTTCGCGACCTCCATCGTGCCCGCGGCCAGGTCCACGCGCAGCAGGCACATCGTGGTCAGGCCGCCGGTCGGGTGGAAGCGCTGGAGCAGGGCGTCGACCCGGCGCAGGATCTCCGCCGGCCGGTGCCCCTCGACGGCGTACGCGCGCAGCGTGTGCCGCACCTCCGCCATGATCGTCGCCGCCTCGATCGAGTGGCCGCACACGTCCCCGATGGCGATCAGCACGTGGTCGTCGAGCTCGATGACGTCGTAGAAGTCGCCGCCGATCTCGGCGTTGCTCGACGCCGGCACGTACCTGGCCGTCATCGGCAGCGCGGGGTGCCGCGGCAACGTGCGGGGCAGCAGGCTGCGTTGCAACGTGAGCGCGAGCGAGTGCTCCTCGGCGAACGTGTGCAGCCCCTCCGCCGCGAGCGCGGTCGCCTGGCCGAGCTGGCGCAGCAGGTTCCGGTCCTCGTCGCTCGTCACGGCCGTCCACGCGACCGCGATGCCGATCGGCGGCCGGCGAGGCCTCGTGCGCACCAGCACCACCGCGGCGGGCTGCACCGGGTGCCACGGCGCCGGGCCGTCCTCGACCACGGTGACACCGACCCCGCGCAGCCGGGCCGACATCCACTCCTCGATCTCGGCGGTGTCGGGCCGGGACGGCGCGGTAACGCCCGCCGCCGCCACCCGCAGCGAGTCGGACGGCGCGGTGAGGACTGCGGTCGCCGCCGCGCCGAGCACGTCCGCCGCCCCGATCGCGGCGGCCTCGGCGAGCGCGTCGAACGTCGTCGCGGCGTTGATGGCGAACGTGGCGGTGGTCAGCCGGGTCAGCCGGGCGGCCAGGTGTTCGGCGAGAGCGCGGGCGCGGTGGTAGCGCAGCGCCGCCTCGACGTTGGCGAGCAACTCGCCCGGGTCGACGGGCTCGGTCAGGTAGGCGTCCGCGCCCCTGGTGAGGCCGGTGACCTTGTCCTCGGGCTCGATGTAGGTCGCCGAGAGCATGACGACCGGGATCGAGCTCGTGCGCGGATCCGCCTTGATCCGCTCCGTGACGTCGTAGCCGCTCATGTCGGGCAGGTGCACGTCGAGCAGGATCAGGTCGAAGGAGTCGCCCTCCAGCGCGACGAGCGCCTCGGCGGCGGTGGTCGCCTCGACAACCGTGTGACCGTTGCGGCGCAACCAGGTGCAGGCGATGAAGCGACTCGCCTCGAGGTCGTCGACCACGAGGACCCTGGCCGGTCCGCCGCTCATGGCTGTCGGGTTCATCGGCTGTCCGTTCTGCGTGCGGTGAGCTGGGCGTCCCTGATCGCCCTGGACACCGTTTCCGGCGAGATCCGGGCCTCGTGCAGCATCGCCGCGCCGAGACCGTGCACGCTGCGGGCGAGACCACCGGGATCGTCGCCGCACACGATGACCACAGGTACCCCGGCCAGATCTGGATCAAGCCTCAGCACCGACAACACCGCGCTGCCGCTCATCAACGGCGAGCTCGCGTTCACCACGAGCAGGTCGGGCCGCCGCTGCTTCGCGAGGTTCAGCGCGCTGCGGCCGTCCTCGGTCTCGAGGACCTCGGCGGCGATGCCGGTCATCGCGGCGCGCAGCCGGCCGCGGTTGGCCTCGTCGCCGTCCGCGATCAACGCGCACGCCACCGGCGCGGCCTGGACGAGCTCGTCCTTCGCGGTCGGCAGGGTCAGCACGACCTCCGTGCCGACGCCCGCCGAGCTGCTCAGCACCAGCGTCCCGCCGAGGATCTCGGCGAGCTTGCGCGCGTAGGACAGGCCGAGGCCCGTGCCGCTCGCCCCGACCTGCAACGCGTTCGGCACCTGGTAGAACTCCTCGAACACCCTCGTCTGCTCGCCCTCGGGGATGCCGATGCCGGTGTCCACGACGACGAACCGGACCTCGTCCGGACCGGGGCCCGCCTCGGCGGTGAAGCGGATCTCGCCGCGCTTGGTGAACTTGACCGCGTTGGACAGCACGTTGCGCAGGATCCGCACGAGCATCGTCTCGTCGGTGACGAGCGGGGGTACCTCCGGGACGTCGTCGACGACCAGCCGCACGTCGCCGGACCGCAGCAGCGGCCGCACCGCCGAGCGCAGCTGGGTGAGCACGTAGTCGAGCGCGACGGGCGCGGGCCGCGGCTGGAGGCTGCCGGACTCGGCCTTGGCGGTGTCGAGCAGCTCGTTCACCAGCGCGAGCAACGTCGCCGCTGACTCGTTGATCAGGTCGACGTGGTGGCGCTGGTCGTCGGTCATGGGATCGCCGCCCGGCCCGGCGAGCAGCCGGGTCAGGCCGACCACCGAGTTGATCGGGCCGCGCAGCTCGTGGCTGATGTTGGACCAGAACCGGATCCGGGCCGCGGCCGCCTCGCGCAGTTCCGCGGACTTGGCGTCGAGCTCCGCGTAGAGCGCGACCACACCCTGGTTCGTCTGCTCCAGCTCTTCGGACAGCTCCTGGTAGAGCGCGACGACACCGCGGTTGGTCTCCTCCAGTTCCTCGTTGAGCCGCTCCAGCTCCTTGCTCTTGGCCTCCAGGTTCTCGAGCGTCTCCAGCAGTTCCTGGTTCTGCGTGCGCAGTTCGTCGAGCGCGGTGGTGCCGCTGCTGTCGCGCAGGTCGTCCAGCAGTCCGTCGTCGGGCACGACGGCGTGCGGCACGTGCTTCACGAGCGTCACGCCGGAGGACGTCGTGAGCATCTCGTTCATCAGCCTGCGGGCGGTGTCCCAGCCTGGGCCTGCCGCGACGACCGGCCCGTGCCAGGTCAGCTCGACCAGCAACGCCGCGACCGGGGCGCGCCGCAACCGGAAGACCGCGGTCGTGCTCACGTCCTGCCGCACCAGCTCCCGGCCGAGGTCGCTCAGCGCCGTCGCCACCCGGATCTGGTCCTGCCCGTCGAGCCCGACCGAGGCCGCGACCTGGCGGCCGCGCTGGCGGAGCAGGAACACGTCCGGCTCCTCGCCGATCACGAGGCGCAGCAGGTCGCTCGTCATGCCGGTCTGGCCACGAGCACGCAGGCGTCGTCCTTGCGCACGCCCGCCTCGCGCAGCAGCGTCGCCGCGATCAGCAGGGGCGGATCGGTGCGCAGGTCGCTGCCGTGGTCGGCGCCCCAGCGTTCGGTGAGACCGTCGGAGTGCAGCACCACCACGGCCCGGTCGGGGAGCTGGTAGTCGAACGCGCGGATCGTGCGCGCCTGGTGGCCCGCCACGCCGGGCACCGAGATCATGCCCTGCTTGCGGTCGTCGGCCAGCACGGCGGCGGCGATGTTGCCGAGCCCGCAGAAGCGGACGGTCCGCGCGGCGAGGTCGACGTCGGCGACCGCCACCGCGCCTCCCCGCGTGCCCCGCAGCGCAGCGTGCAGCCGGGCGACCGCCTGCTCCGGCGGCAGGAAGGGCTGCTCGCGGAACAACCGCACCGCGATGTCCGACGCCGCCGCCGCGAGCGGCCCGTGCCCCGAGCCGTCGCACATCATCAACACCATGCGGTCGGCGGTGCGGCAGGCCGCGTAGGCGTCGCCGCACATCTCCTCACCGCCGATCGGCCTGGTCAGCCCGGCCGCGGGTTCGTCACCCCACTCGGGCGTCCAGTCGAGGACGGGCGCGAACCTCGCCACCAGCGCCGTGCCCGCGCCGGGCCGGGAGGTCATCGCGCACGACGTCGCGAGCCTCGCCACCGTGCCCAGGCCCACGCCGAGCGTGCCGGTCGTCGAGTGCCCGTCCTCCCAGGCCAGCGCCAGGTCGGCGATCCCCGGCCCGCGGTCGATCGCGACGATCTCCACGGCCGCGTCGCGCTCGCCGCGCACCGAGCGGATCAGCACGACGCCGTCGCGGGCGTGCTTGTGCAGGTTCGTCCCGATCTCGGTGGCGGCGAGGCCGATCTCCGCGACGCGGTTCGCGGCGAACCCCAGCCGTTCGGCGAGCGACGTGGCCGCCCGGCGGACCCTGCCCACGTGGGCGGTCTCCTCCAGCGCCAGCCACGACTCGTCGCGCACCAGCGGCAGGCACTGCGGCGCGGTCACCTCTTCCACTTGGTCACCGTCACGACCGTGCCGCGGCCGACCTCGGTGTCGAGGTCGAACTCGTCGACGAGACGGCGGGCGCCGCTCAGCCCGAGGCCGAGACCGCTGCCGCTGCTCCACCCGTCGGCAAGTGCGAGGGTGAGGTCCGGGATGCCGGGCCCCTCGTCGTGGAACGAGGCGCGCACGCCGGCGCGGCGGCCGTCGCCGACCTGCTCGACGCGGGCGAACCCGCCCCCGCCGTAGATGAGCGTGTTGCGGGCGAGCTCGCTCGCCGCGGTGACCAGTTTCGTCTGGTCCACCAGCGAGAGCTTCGCGTCCTGGGCGTACGTGCGCACGAGCTGACGGACGCGCACCACGTCGTCGTCACCGCTGATCGGTACCTCCTCCGGCCCTTCGGACCGGGGCGGCATCAGGCGTCCCGCGTTCGGAGCTGTCCCAGGATCTTCATGCCGCGTTCGAGGTCGAGCGCGGTCCGCACGCCGCCGAGCGTGAGACCCAGCTCCACCAGCGTGATCGCCACGGCCGGGCGCATGCCCACGACCACGGTGTCGGCGTCGAACAGCCGCGAGATCCCCGCGATCGTGGCGAACATCCGCCCGATGAACGAGTCGACGATCTCCACCGCGGAGATGTCGATGATCACGCCGTGCGCACCGGTGGCGCTGATCTTCTCGGCCAGGTCCTCCTGCAGCGCCAGCACGCTCTGGTCCTGCAGGTCGATCTGGATGGAGACGAGCAGCACGCCACCGATCTTCAGAATCGGGACGCGTTCCATCACTGCGCCTCGCGGCGCACGACGTCGACGCCGTCGCGGCGCAGCGCGTGCCGCAGGGCGTCGGCGAGGGAGGCCTTGGTGACGATGTCGCCGAACTCAATGCCCAGCGCCACGATCGTCTGCGCGATCTGCGGCCGGATGCCCGACACGATGCACTCCGCACCCATCAGCCGGGCCGCGACCACGGTCTTGAGCAGGTGCTGCGCGACCTGCGTGTCGACGGCGAACACACCGGTGATGTCGATGATCGCGTGCTCGGAGCCGGTCTCCACGAGCGCTTCCAGCAGCTTCTCCATCACGACCTGCGTGCGCGCGGAGTCGAGCGTGCCCACCAGCGGCACCGCCAGCACGCCCTCCCAGATCTTCACCACCGGCGTGGTGAGCTCCAGCAGCTGCTCCGACTGCTCCCGGATGATCTCCTCGCGGGCGCGGGCGTAGAACTCGAACGTCAGCAGCCCCAGCGCGTCCAGCAGCCCGGAGAACGCCATCAGCTGGCGGAACATCTGCGGGTCTTCGCTGTTCTCGGTGAGGCCGAAGACCTCGCGCTTGAGGGAGAAGACGCTCGCCGCGGTCTCGGACGGGGTGAAGCCCGCGCGCACCCTGGCCCGCGAGTACTCCTCCAGCAACGACCGGATCTCGCCGAACTCCGGTCCCGCGGTGTCCTTGCCGTCCCGCCCGACCAGGGGCAGCAGCGCCGCGAAGAACTCCCTGAAGTCGGCTTCCAGCTCCACCCTCGTCGACCGCCCGCGCAGCAGCGCGGCGACCACGCCCACCCACTGGTCGATCAGGGGTTCGGCGTTGGCCCGCAGCAGGTCGGTCAGGGTCTGGGCGCGCTCCGCGTCCGCAGTCACACAGGTCTCCTCAGGCAGTCGGCACACGTCGAATCCCGGCAGGAACACCGCTGCGCCGACTGCTTGACGCTCACCTGCCGCCCGCAGCCTACAGGCGATCTTCCGGGGCGGAATCCCGGCACGTGTGGCGCACGTATCAGTCCGCCTCCAGCGAACCCATTTGACGGAGTGAGCGCTCACTCCGCATCATGGGCGCATGACACCAGCACCCGAGACCCGGCGCCGAGCGCCGGGCATGAGCGTCGAAGAGCGGCGCGCCATGATCGTGCACGCGGTGCTGCCGCTCCTGGTCGAGCACGGCGCCAACGTCACGAGCAGCCAGATCGCCCGCGCGGCCGGCATCGGCGAGGGCACGATCTTCCGCGCGTTCAAGGACAAGGACGAGCTGCTCGACGCCTGCACGGCCGAGGCCCTCAAGCCCGACCACGTGCTCGACGCGATCGCCGAGATCCCCGCCGGCCAGCCCCTGGAGGACCGGCTCGTCGAGGCCGCAGAGGCACTCGGCGCGCACCTCGAACGGATGGGCGCGCTGATGAGCGCCCTGCACGCGTCCGGCCGCGTGAAGCACCGCGACCCCGGCAGCCCCCGCAAGGGCGGGCGCCGCGAGTCGATGGCCGCCATCCGCGGCGCGATGGTCGAGTTGTTCGACCCCGAGAAGGACCGGCTGAGGCTCCCACCCGAGCAGCTCGCCGGCCTGTTCCTGACCCTCCTGTTCGGCGGCCGCAGGCTGGCGCCGGACGTCGAAGCGCCCACCACGCGCCAGGTGGTCGACTTCTTCCTGCACGGCGCTGTGGAGGCTGAATGATCCCGGGCGGAGGAATGGAGTTCGCGCTGGGGCGGCGCAACCGCCGCCGGCGCGCGTCGACGGTGCCGGACAGCGGGCTCACGGGGCCCGTCGACATCCCGGAACCGGCGCAGGACGACGAACCGAAGGACCTGCGGTCGCGGCTCAAGCGCGTGCGGACGTCCGTGGCGGGCACGGTCCGCGGCCTGCCGAAGGTCGCGCGGCTGACCTGGCAGGCCAGCCCGGCGCTGACGATCGTGCTGGCGCTGATCACGTTGCTGGCGGGGCTCCTGCCGACCGTGACCGCGTACATCGCGAAGCTGTTGCTGGACTCCGTCGTCGCGGCGATCCAGGGCACCGGCACCACCCGCGACATCGTCGACGTCGCGCTGTTCCAGTTCGGCGTGCTCGCCGCGACCGCCGTCAGCAGCGCGTTGACGTCGATCGCGCAGTCGCTGCTGCAGGAGCGCATGACGCTGACGATCCGGCACCGGGTGATGGCGCACGCCAGCGACCTGCACCTCGCGTACTTCGAGGGCTCGACGTCGTACGACATGCTGCGCCAGGCCGCGCAGGAGGCGCCGACGCGGCCGCTCGCGATGATGAACTCCGCGCTGGGCCTGCTGCGCACGCTGATCACGTTCAGCAGCATGATCGCGCTGCTCGTGGCGATCAGCCCGCTGCTGGCCCTGGTCGCGTTGCTGGCGCCGATCCCGGCGTTCATCTCGCAGTCGAAGTACGGCTCGCGCGCGTTCTGGCTGACGTTCATGATGTCGCCGATCAAGCGGCGCATGGACTACCTGTCCTCTTTGGTCACGACGGACACGTACGCCAAGGAGACCAAGCTCTTCGGGCTCGGCCCGTACTTCGTCGACCGGTTCCGCCGGCTCGGCACCGTGGCCTACGAGCGCTCGCGGAAGCTCACGATCAACCGCAACGTCAGCTCGACGTCGTGGGGCCTGCTCAGCACCGCCGCAGGTTCCGCGATCACGCTGTACATCGCACTGGAAGCGGTCGGCGGCCGCCTCACCCTGGGAGACCTGGCGCTCTACACGGCCGCGGCGGCGTCCGTCCAGGCGTCGGTGTCGGGCCTCTTCACCGCGTTCTCCGGCATGTACGAGAACAACCTCTACCTCGACACGCTGTACCGGTTCCTGGACACCAAGCCGGAGATCACCGCCCCCGCGGAACCGCGCCCGATGCCGTCCACAGTGGAGGGACACATCAGGTTCGACGGGGTGACCTTCACCTACCCCGGCGCTCAGGAACCCGCGCTCGACCACGTGAGCTTCGAGATCCGCCCCGGCGAGACGGTGGCGGTCGTGGGCCGCAACGGCGCGGGCAAGTCGACGTTGTTCAAGCTGCTCTGCCGCCTCTACGACCCGACCGGCGGCCGCATCCTGCTCGACGGCGTGGACATCCGCGAGTACGACCCGGTCGCACTCCGAACCCGGATCAGCGCGATGTTCCAGGACTACGTGACCTACCAGGGCACCGCGGCCGAGAACATCGGCCTCGGCGACCTGACCAGGCTGGAGGACCGGCCGCACATCGAGGACTCGGCCCGCCGAGCAGGCGCCGACGAGCGGATCGAACGACTCCCCCGCGGCTACGACAGCCCGCTCGGCCGCTGGTTCGACCAGGGCGTGAGCCTGTCCGGCGGCGAGTGGCAGAAGATCGCGCTGGCCAGGGCGTTCCAGCGGGAGGCACCGATCCTGGTGCTCGACGAACCGACCTCGGCCCTCGACGCGCAGGCCGAGCACGACCTGTTCGCCCGGCTGCGCGAGCTGTCGGAGGGCCGGACGACGCTGTACATCTCGCACCGGTTCTCGACCGTGCGGCAGGCCGAACGCATCCTGCTGCTGGAGCACGGCAAGGTGGCCGAGTACGGCACGCACGAGGAGCTGATGGCGGCCAAGGCCGGGTACGCGGACCTGTTCACGCTGCAGGCGCAGGCGTACCTGGACGAGGTGCCGAGCTAGCGGCGTGCATCAGACGTGCACAGAACGCCAACGTCGCGGGACTTCCATGGGGTTCAGACATCCACAACAACCCCGAGGAGTCCCGATGACCGGCAAGAAGATCATCGCAGTGGTCGGCGCCACCGGACAGCAGGGCGGTGGCCTGGCCCGCGCCATCCTCGACGACCCGGACGGCGGGTTCGCCGTCCGGGCGTTGACCCGCAACGCTGACTCCCCCGCCGCCAAGGAGCTCGCGGCGAGCGGCGCCGAGGTCGTCACCGTGTCCGTCGACGACGAGGAGAGCCTGCGCTCCGCTCTCGAAGGCGCGTACGGCGCCTACTTCGTCACGGCGTTCTGGGAGTACAACGACGTCGCGCGCGAGCAGGCGCAGGCCAGGGCCATGGTGAACGCGGCCAAGGCGGTGGGCCTGCAGCACGTCATCTGGTCGACGCTGCCGGACACCCGCGACCACCTGCCGGCCGACCGCGTGCCGACGTTGCACGGCAGCTACAAGACCCCGCACTTCGACAGCAAGGCCGAGATCGACGGCTTCTTCCGCGAGGCCGGCGTGCCGACCACGTTCCTGTCCACCACCTTCTACTTCGACGCGTTCCTCGACTTCTTCCGCCCGCAGCGGGGTGCGGACGGCAAGCTGGCGCTCGCGCTGCCTATGGGGGACAGCCCGTTGCCCGGCATCGCGTCGGAGGACATCGGCCGCACCGCCTACGGCATCCTCCAGCGCGGCACCGAGCTGGTCGGCGAGACGATCAGCGTGTCCGGCGAGAACCTGACCGGCGCCGAGTACGCCGCGACGTTCACCGCGCAGCTCGGCGAGGAGGTGGCGTACGTCGCGATCAGCGACGACGACGTGCGCAACAGCGGGGCGCCGGGAGCCGACGACATCGCCAACATGTTCGTCTTCTACGCCGAGCACGCGGAGTTCTTCGCCGGTGCGCGCGACCCGGAGTTCGTCCGGACGCTCAACCCGCGCCTCAAGGACTTCTCCACGTGGCTGGCCGCCAACGGCGACAAGTTCGCGTCATGACGCAGTTCGGCATCTTCTCGGTGGGCGACATCGCGCCCGACCCGGTGACGGGACGGGCGCCCACCGAGCACGAACGCCTCCAGCGGATGGTCGAGACCGCCCTGCGCGCCGAGGCGGCCGGCCTGGACGTGTACGCGACCGGCGAGCACCACAACCGGCCGTTCGTCACGTCCTCGCCGACCACCCTGCTCGGGTACGTCGCGGCACGGACGTCGCGCATCGTGCTGTCCACGTCGACCACGCTGATCACCACGAACGACCCGGTGAAGATCGCCGAGGACTACGCGACGCTGCAGCACCTGGCCGGCGGGCGGGTGGACCTCATGATGGGGCGCGGCAACACCGGTCCCGTCTACCCGTGGTTCGGCAAGGACATCCGCGACGGCATCGCGCTGGCCGTCGAGAACTACGCGCTGCTGCACCGGTTGTGGCGGGAGGACGTGGTGGACTGGGAGGGGCGGTTCCGCACGCCGTTGCAGAGCTTCACCTCCACACCGCGGCCGTTGGACGACGTGCCGCCGTTCGTGTGGCACGGGTCGATCCGCAGCCCGGAGATCGCCGAGCAGGCCGCGTTCTACGGCGACGGCTTCTTCCACAACAACATCTTCTGGCCCGCCGAGCACACCGCGCGGCTGATCGACCTGTACCGGCAACGGTTCGCGCACCACGGTCACGGCACGCCCGAGCAGGCGATCGTCGGGCTGGGCGGTCAGGTGTTCATGCGCCGCAACTCGCAGGACGCCCGGCGCGAGTTCGAGCCGTACTTCGCCAAGTCGGCGGTGTACGGCGGCGGGCCGTCGCTGGAGGAGACGATGCGCCGGACACCGTTGTCGGTCGGCAGCCCGCAGGAGGTGATCGACCGGACGCTGACGTTCCGCGAGACGTTCGGCGACTACCAGCGGCAGCTGTTCAACGTCGACGGCATGGGGCTGCCGCACAAGGCGGCGCTGGAGCAGATCGACTTCCTCGGCGAGGAGGTGGTTCCGGTGCTGCGCAGGGAGTTCGCGCTCGGCCGGCCCGCCGACGTGCCGGACGCTCCGCTGCACCCGGCGGTGAGGTCGTGAGGCTCGCGGTGGTGACGGCGGGGCTGCGGCACCCGTCGTCCACCCGGCTGCTGGCCGACCGCCTCGCCGCAGGCGTCCTGGCGGCGCTCGGCGCGACGGCGCCGCTGACCTCGGCCGACGTGACGGTGGTCGAGACGCGCGACCTCGGCCACGACCTCGTCGACCACTTCGTCACCGGCTACCCGTCCGAGCCGCTCAACCAGGCCCTCACCGCTGTCACCGAGGCAACGGGCCTGATCGCGGTGACGCCGACGATCAGCGGCTCGTACAGCGGTCCGTTCAAGATGTTCTTCGACGTGTTCGACAAGGACGCGCTGGCGGGCAAGCCCGTGCTGCTGGGTGCCACCGGCGGCACGGCCAGGCACTCGCTGGTGCTGGAGCACGCGCTGCGGCCGTTGTTCGCCTACCTGCGCGCCGACGTGGTGCCGACCTCGGTGTTCGCCGCGCCGGAGGACTGGAGCGGCGCGGCGGCCCCGGACGTGCTGCACGGCCGCGTCCAGCGAGCCGCGGCGGAGCTCACCGGACGGATGATCGCGCAGGAATACCCGGTACGCGGCTGATGTTGTGCGACGTGAGGCTGCGGAGAGGAATCGCCGGTGCGCGAAGGGTTGCGGTTCGAGGTGCTCGGACCGGTGCGGGCGTGGCTGGGCGAGATCGAGATCCCGCTCGGGCCACCCCAGCAACGAGCGATCCTCGGCATCCTGCTGCTGCGCGGTGGCCGCTCCGTCACGCCTGACCAGCTGATCAGCGCCGTGTGGGGTCCCGAGGCACCGCAGGCGGCCACCGGCATGATCCGGTCGTACGTCTCCCGCCTGCGCCGCGTGCTGCCCGCCGGCGTCATCACCTCCGTCGGCGGCGGTTACGCGTTGCCACCGACGAGCCTCGACGCGACGGACTTCAGCCGTCACCTCGCCGAGGCCCGCGCCGCCGGCACCGCCCACGCCACCGCCACCCACCTGCGCGCCGCGCTGGACCTCTGGCGGGGCGTCCCGCTCGCGGGCGTCAACGGCGACTACGCCGAGTCCGAACGCGTCCGCCTGACCGAACAACGCCTCGCGGCGATCGAGGACCTGGCCGCCGCCGACATCGAACTGGGCCGCCACGTCGAGGCCGCCGACGCGCTCGACGAGGTCATCGCGGGCGAACCCCTCCGCGAACGCCCGCGCGAGCTGCTCATGCACGCCCTCTACCGCGCGGGCCGCCAGGCCGACGCGCTGGCCGTGTTCGCCGACGTCCGCCGCCGCCTCGACGACGAACTGGGTCTGGAACCCGGCCCCGAGCTGCGCGAGATGCAACGCCGCATCCTCACCTCCGACCCGGCGCTCGTCCGCGACCAGCCCGCGCACCACCGCCACCCCGCCCAGCTGCCACCGGACCTGCCCCGTTTCGTCGGACGGTCCGAGCTCATGTCCGGCATGGTCGACGCGCTGAACCCGGCGGACGCGAGCGTCCCGCTGCTCGGCCTGGAAGGCCTGGCGGGCGTGGGCAAGACCGCCCTGGCCGTCCACATCGGACACACGGTCGCCGCCCGCTTCCCCGACGGCCAGCTGTTCGCCGACCTGGGCCGCACCACCGACCCGCTGTCCGCCCTGCTGCGCGCCCTGGGCCACACCGACCTGCCCGCCTCGGAAGCCGAACGCGCGACGCTCTGGCGCTCCAGCACGGCGGGACGGCGGCTGCTCGTGGTGCTGGACAACGCCCGCGACACCCACCAGGTCCGCGCGCTGCTGCCCGGCACCGGCGGCCCTGCCGTGCTGATCACCGCCCGGCAACGGCTCTACAGCCTCCCGTACGGCCACTGGCTGCGCCTCACGGGCCTGCGCCCGGACGAGTCCCTCGCCCTGCTGGAGGAACTGGTCGGCGACCGCGTCCGCCGCGACCCCGACACGGCCCGCGTCCTGGTCTCCCGCACCGCCGGGCTCCCCCAGGTGATCGCCGGCATCGCCACCAGGATCGCCTCCCGTCCGGAGTGGACACTCCCCGACGCGCTGTCCCGCCTCGGCAGGCCCCGCGAGGACGCCGTGGTGCGGCCACCGGAGTGCACGGTGATCGAGGAGCCCTTCGTCTCCGCGCTCGACGAGCTCGCGCCCGCCCAGGCCCGCGCGTTCCGGCTCCTCGCGATCGGCGACGGCCCGGACATCAGCCTGCCCGCGGCCGCCGCGGTGCTGGACCTGCCGGCCCGCGAGACGGCCCTGCTGGTCGAGTCGCTGGTGGACGTGCACCTCATCGCCTCCGCGGGCGGCGACCGGTACGTCTACCCGGAACCGGTGCGGCACTTCGCCCGCGGCCGCGCCTACACCGACGACGGCCCCGAGGCGTACCAGGAGGCGCTGACCAGGCTGGTCAGGTTCTACAGCGCTCAGCGCGACGGCGTGCCGGCCTGAGCACCGTAGAGGCCGGCGATCGCTTTCGCCTGCCGCGCAAGGGCTTCGCGGGCCTCGTCCGGCGCGAGCACCTCGACGCCGGGACCGAACGCCAGCAGCTGCTCGACGGCGCGCAACGACCGGAAGCGCAGCTCGACCTCGCTCCAGCCGGCCCTGCGCGGCACGGGTGAGTCCGCGATGTCTCCCTGGTGCACGCGCAGGAACAACGCGAGCACCTCGTCGCTCACCAGCGCGGTGACGGCCACGGACGACGGCAGGTCGTCGATCCTGCGCCGCAACGACTCCCACACGTCGTCCAGCTCCACACCGTCCCGCCGCCGCACGGGTTCGGTGACGACGACGGCCGACTGCGCCCGGTCCACGCGGTAGAGCTGGGGCTCTCCCTGGAAATCAGCGACCAGGTACCAGACACCCGCCTTGTTGACCAGGCCGTACGGGTCGACGGTGTAGCTGCGCACGCGGTTGTCGCGACCGTGCCGGTAACGCAGCCGCAGCCGCCAGTCGGCGAACACGGCCCGTTGGTAGACCTCCAGGTCCGAGGCCGCGCCGGGGGCTCCTCGCCAGCGGACGGGGTCGATCAGCACGCGCCTGCTGGTCAGGTCGGCACCGCCCTGGTGCGGGGCGGGCAGGGCGGCCATCACCTTGCGCAGCGCCGATCCCAGGGCCTGGCCGAGGCCGAGGTCGGCGTGCGCGGAGCCGGCCAGCACGACGAACAGCGCGCGGGACTCGTCGGCGGTGAGGCCGGTGACGTCCGTCTGGTAGCCGGGCAGCAGTGCGATGCCGCCCTGGGGACCGCGCACCGTGTAGACCGGCACGCCCGCCGCGGACAGGGCCTCGAAGTCGCGCATGATCGTGCGCGCCGAGACCTCCAGCCGTCCGGCCAGGTCGGCGGCGGACAGCTGTCCGTGGGTCCGCAGGAGCAGCAGGATCGAGAGCAGGCGGTCGGACTTCATGTCAGGAAATCTCCTCCACCTATATGACAGGAGATGACATATACGGCGGTCAAGACTCTGGTGCAAACAGATCGACGAGAGGAACCACCGAGTCATGACCGCGCAGATGATCGCTCAGGAGTACGTGCAGGCCTGGACGGGCGGCGACGCCGAGAAGGCGCTGAGCTTCGTGGCGGACGACGTCGTGTGCGAGGCACCCACCGGGCGCATCGAGGGGATCGAGGGCTACCGGCGGTTCCTGGCGCCGTTCGTCGGCAGGCTCACCAGGGGCGAGGTGCTCGACGTGCTCGCGCGCGACAGCCGTGCCGTGACCGTCTACTCCATCGACCTGCCGTTCGTGCAGAACGTGCACGGCACCGAGTACCTCACCGTGACCGACGGCAAGATCAGCCACGTGATCAGCGTGTTCGACATGGCGCCGATGCTGAAGGCCCAAGGCTGAGCCATAAGGAATCTCTATGTATCGGCGGGCGACAACGGACGACTTTCCCGGTTATGGGAGAGAAGTTCCACGTCGAGCCGGATGAGCTGCGCGGGTACAGCGGCCTGCTCGAACGCCAGGCCGAGCACTTCCTGACGATCAGGGAGCACGCGATCGAGAAGGGCGGGGACACGTCCGGGTTCACCGGGCTGCTGTCCCTGCTCGACCCGGTCGTGATCGGCGTCGCGCAGCTCTACGGCGAGACGCTCACGGCGGCCGGCCAGAAGATGACGCAGGACGCCGAGTCGCTGGTGAAGTCCGCCCACGCCTACGAGAAGGCGGACGCGGTGGGTGTCTGCCTGCTCGACACGGCCGGCGGGCAGATGGAGGCCCCGTCGTGGCTGGGCCGGTTCCTGGGGCTGGGCGGATGAGCGCCGGGGTCTGCAACGGGTACCAGGACGTCGAGGACCCGGCCGTCGCGTTGCGCGCCGCGCCGGAGGACCGGCCCGGCAGGCAGACGGTCAAGGAGCTGATCGAGGCCGCCGGCTGGAAGATCCAGGGCGTCAACTGGATCTACCAGCAGGTCACCGGCGACGACCTGGTGCGCGACCTGGTCATGCCGCTGGCGGGCGACTTCGAGAAGATCGACGCGAACGCCGCCGCGTGGGACCGCATCGCCAAGGCACTCGACAACGTGCGGCACAACGTGAACAACGGCATCGAGGAGCTCTCGCCGCACTGGGACGGCGGCGCGGCCCAGAGCTTCGAGAACCGCGTGCGCCGCACGTGGACCACGGCGATCGAGTGGGACTCGCAGATCGCGAAGTTCATCGGCGACCGCTTCAAGAACATGGCGAGCTCCTGCCGTTCCGCGGCGAAGCTCGCGCTGACGTTGCTCGACAAGATCTGCGACAAGCTGATGAAGGCCGCGATGACGGCGTGGATCCCGCTCGTGGGCTGGGGCCGTGCCGTGTGGATGGTCTACGACGTCGTCAACATCGTCGACCAGGTCCGCAAGCTCATCCAGTCGATGCAGACGCTGATCGAGGGCGTCCAGGGCATGATCAACGGCATCAAGCTGATGGGCACCGCTCTCGCTCGCATCCCGGACGTCCGCGACGTCAACGACTTCTTCGACGTGGTCGACGCGTGGCAGGACGGCAAGGAGAAGTTCGGCGACGGCGCGTCCGCGGCGGGCGGCGGCGCGTGGGGCGTGGTCAAGAGCGGCTACAAGGGGCGCAGCAAGTTCAACGAGGCAGCCAAAGAGGAGCGCTGGGCCGACAAGGCCACCTCGGGCGGTGCGGAATGACGTTCCCGTACGAGAGCGCCCGCCAGCAGCTGCAGGCGTGGCAGAAGGATCTCGACGCGCGCGGCGCGCAGCTGGAGAAGGTCGCGCTGGAAGCGTCGCGGGTGCAGAGCCGCGGCGGCGAGCTCTCCCCCGCCGACCTCGCCGAGATCGAGAAGTTCGCGAAGTCGAAGGACGCTCCGAACGCGTTGAAGGACCTCCAGCGCAAGGTCGACTCGGGAGCGTTCTCCTGGCAGGACATCGCTTCCGGCCGGGCCGTGCACGATCCCGAGGTGCAGCGGGCGATGCATACCAGCATGCCGTCGCTGAAACGCGCGTACACCGGGATCAAGGAGGGGCAGAACCTCGACGAGATCGTCGCGGCCGGTCAGCAGCGCGCCCGGCCGTCACGCGGCGACTACGACGACGACCTGCCGAGCGACTTCACCGAGGACGCGTTCTAGGTAGGGTCGTTCCCGTGGATCTGAAGGAGACCGCCAGCCTGCTCGGTGTTCCCTTCGCGGAACTGGACCGCGTGCGCGACCTCGCCGGTGACCGGCCGGCCGCTCCCCTGCCCGCCCGGGCCGAGGCACCCGCGCTGCTCGCCCGGCTCGGCGTACCTACCGCCGACGCCGCCGAGATCGTGGAGGGCTGGCCGGGCACTCCACTGTGGACACCGGAGCTGAACTGGTTGCTGGACCGGTCGATCGCGCTGGTCCGCGCCGACCTCGGCGGGTTCGGCTGGCTGCCGCCGGGACCGGAGCTGCCACGCGACCGCGGCCCGGCGTGGCGGCACTTCTACGTGTACGTCTACCTGGCGTTGGTCGACGTCGTGCGCGGCTATCACCGCGACCACGGCATCCCCGACGAGGTGTCGTGGACGACCCTCGCGGACCTGGGCCGCAACCTCGCGGTCGACCGGCGCATGGGCGGCGAGGGCTGGCCGGTCATGCAGAGCTGGCTGACGCTGCACGCGCGCGGCGGTGTCTACGAGCTCGGCCGGTTGCAGCACCAGCGCGGTGAGACCGCTCTCTCGCTGCACGTGCCGGACACCGGACCCCTGACACCTGAGGCGGTCGACGCCTCGCTCGCCGCGGCTCGCGCCTTCTTCCCTCGCCACTTCCCCGACGAGCGCTACTCGTCGTTTTCCTGCGGGTCGTGGCTGCTGGACCCACAACTGCTGGAGCACCTGCCCGCCGACTCCAACATCGTGCGGTTCCAGCGGCGGTTCGAGCTGGAACCGCACGAGGAGCTGGAGGGGATCGACGCCGACGTCGAGGTGCTGCGGTTCGTGTTCCGCACCCTGACCACGCCACTTGATCGACTGCCCCGCCGCACGCTGCTCCAACGCGTGGTCCTCGACCGCCTCGCCGCAGGTCACCACTGGCAGTGGCGAGTCGGAAGATTTCCTTTCTAAGCGTGTCGAAACTGCAGTGAGCCGTTCGTTTAGGGGGTGACTTCGACTTCCTAAGGGGTGCGGTGATGCGTTCAATCTCGGCAACGATGTTCGTGACGCTCGACGGTGTGGTGCAGGGTTTCGGCCGCCCGGACGAGGACACGCGCGGCGGTTTCACCCACGGCGGGTGGGGTGCGCAGTACAACGACGAGGTGCTGGGCGCCGAGATGGGCAAGGGCATGGCGCAGAGCGGGGCGATGCTGTTCGGGCGGCGCACGTGGGAGGACTTCATCGGCGTGTGGGCGTCGGCGACCGACGGGAACCCGTTCAGCACGCACATGAACGCCGCGCGGAAGTACGTGGTGTCGTCGGGTCTCGCCGACGCGGGCGCGTGGGAGAACTCGGTGCTGTTGCGCGGCGTCGACGACGTGGCGGCGTTGGACGAGGACCTGTCGATCATCGGCAGCGCGGCGCTGGTGCGGTCGTTGCACGCCGCCGGGCTGGTGGACCGGTTCACGCTGGTGATCCACCCGCTGACGCTCGGCACCGGCGCGCGCCTGTTCGACGGGCCCGCGCCGGTGACCGAGTTCGAGCTGACCAGCAGTGTGAGCACGCCGAAGGGCGTGATCGTGGCGACCTACGAGCGGCTCAGGTCCCGTTGATCAGCCGGACGGCCAGGTCGGGGTTGAACGTCCCGGCCGGGGTCGTCGGCGCGATGCCGCACGGCCCGTCGGACACGCCAGGTGTCTTCACCCACAACGACATCTCCGCACCGCCACCGGTCTGGGCGGTGACGCCGAGCTTGGCCCCCGCCGGGTTGCACCAGCCGTTCGGGTCGGAGTTGCGGCCGTTGGCGTTGCGGCTCGTGTCGACCACGAACGGCCTCGCGGCGGGCAGGAAGCCGTTGACCTGGTTGGCGTAGGTGATGGACTGGCTGGTCGTGTAGTAGTTGGACACGTTGACGGAGAACCCGCGGATGTTGGCCACCCCGGCCTCGTTGAGCCGGTACGCCATGGTCGACGGGGTGCCCCAGCCGGCGTTGCCCGCGTCGAGGTAGGCGTAGGTGTTGGGCGCCTTGGCCTTGAACTGCTCGGTGGCGTACCTGAGCAGGCCCGCCATCTCGTCGCGTTGCGCCTGGGTCAGGCAGCCGTAGGCGGCGAGCGCGTCCGGTTCGATGATCACGACCGCGGGTTTGGCGCCGATCCCGGCCGCGAAGCTCGCGATCCAGGTCCGGTACGCACCCGCGCTGCCGGCGCCGCCGCCGGAGTGGCCGCCGCAGGCGTCCCGGTTGGGGATGTTGTAGGCGACCAGGACGGGCAGTTTGTCCTGGCCGTCAGCGGCGCCGGTGTAGTTGGCGACGGTCGAGGCGATGTTCGCGTCGTTGCCGAACCAGCGCGCGATCGGCTTGGAGCTGATCGAGTTCTGGATCCGGGTGCGCCGTGCGTCGTTCGGGTTGTTCTGCACCCAGGTGGCCGGGGCCGAGCCGGGGTTGACGTACCAGCCGCTCGTCATGCCGATCGGGCTGGCCGCGCCGGCGGGCGTGGCCAGGACCGGTAACAGCAGGACGGCGACGGTGGAACGGACAATCCACCTCATTGTGGATCTCCTCTCGGACGGGTGGGGTTCAGCGGGTGTCGGCGAACGCCGCGACCCAGGCGAGCGCGGAGTTCCAGTTGATGGCGACCTCGTTGGTGGACCAGGAACCCAGCTCGTCGATGTAGCACTTCGCGGGGGCGCAGCCGGGCAGGTTCTGCTGCGCGACCGGGTCCTGCAGGCCCGAGTTCGGGCCGCCGGCGAGTGCTCCGGCGGGCGGGTTGGGGTAGGCCGCGTTGACCGAGTGCGCCCAGTGCCGGTGGTGCTGGTTGTGGCTCGCCTGCTCGCCGTAGCCGCTGACGAACGACTGGTTGAGGCCGTTGCGGCCGAGCAGGTAGTCCATCGACTCCAGCACGCCGTCGCTGTACTTGCGGTTCAGCGTGGTGTCGTAGGCCATCGCCATGATCATCGACGCGGTGAGCGTGGCGCTGGTCGAGCCCCAGGCGTACTGGCCGTCGGCGGGCTTGGACGGGTTCGGGTAGCCCTGCGACTTCAGGTCCCTGAGGTGGCCGTCGGCGACGTTGATCAGCCGTGCGCGGGCGGTGATCACGCGGTCGAGCGGGAACCTCAGCGGCAGGCGCATGATCGTGAGGTCCGCGAGGCCGCCGGTGTCCTTCCAGGAGAACCCTGCCGAGGTCAGCTTCGTGGTGACCTTGCTCAGGTACTCGCGCTTGCCCGTCGTCGCGTACAGCTCGGCGCCGGCCCAGGAGAACTCGTCGGTGACGTTGGTGTCGTCGTAGGCGCCGCCGCCGACGCTGTCCTCGTCCGGGGCGTACTTCGCGGGGTTGGCCAGCGCTGCTTTCCACGCCGTCTCGGACGCGGCCAGGCACCTGTCGGCGAACGCGCGGTCCCAGATCTTGAAGACGCGGGCGCACTGGGCACCGGCCGCGGCGAGGTTCAGCGTGGCGGCGGTGGACGGGGCGTGCAGGTAGCGCGGCTGCGGGTCGTTGCCCGGCAGCATCGGGTGCGCGGTCCAGGCCAGGTCGTGGATCTTGTGGTGGGCCATGCCCGCGAACGGTTTGCCGGCAGGCACCTGCATCTTCAGCAGGAACTCCATCTCCCAGCGCGCCTCGTCGAGCACGTCGGGCCGCCGGTTGTCCTGCTCGGGGATGCTCAGCAGGCCGTCGCGGATGCCCTCGACGTCGAACGTGTAGAGAGAACGCTCGTAGGTGTCCATCAGCTGCCACGCGGCGAGCGCGCCGTTCACGACGTACTTGCCGTGGTCGCCCGCGTCGTACCAGCCGCCGCTCACGTCGAGCGCGTAGTCGCACTCCCCCGGCAGGCACGGGACGGAGACGTCGCCCTGGTTGGGGGCGACGCCGACGTGGCCCGCCGGCCGCGCGTAGGCGTCACCGACGTACTTCGCCTCGATCGGGATGCCGCTGCGGTTGTGGTAGAAGTACGCCAGCGAGTCACGTCGCAGCTGGTCGTAGGGCTTGTCGGTGATGTCGAACGGGTAGCTGCTGTCGGTCCCGACGGTCAGGCTGTAACCGCTTCCAGCCTTCCGGAACGACGAGAAGTCGGCGATGTGCACGTCGTCGCGTGTCATCGCGTCCTTGCCCTTGACCTGCGTTTTTCCGGCCTGGACGACCTTGCCCGCCGCATCCTTGAGCTGCCAGTCGAGCGGTGTCGTGGAGCTGCTGACGATCGAGGCGCGCTTCGTGCCGGTCGTCGGGTACGCGTACTGGTTCGTGCGCACGGGTGAGCCGTAGTCCCAGCCACCACCGGGCGGGACGATGCCGCCGGTCAGCGACACGTCGTCGATGCACAGCGTGTAGGGCTCGGCGGACACGCCACCGGCCTGGATCGCGACCTGGCCGCCGGTGCGGGTGGCCACTGTGGACGTTCCGGTGAACTCGAACGTCCTGGGGGTGCCGGTGAGCGCGGCCGGCTTGTTGAGCACGGTGGTGTTCGGCGGGGAGGCGAGCGCGACGGCGGCCCTGACCGTGACGTTCTTCGTCGCGGTGGCGGTGAAGCGCAACGTGTACGGCTGACCGGCTTCGAGCGGAACGTCGTTCTGGCCGATCATCGCCGTCCACGGGTTCGCGGTGCCGCCGGGGATCTGCGCGCACAGCCTGCCGCCGGCCACTGTGGACGGAGCGGTTCCACTGCTCCACCACGGGGTTTTCCCGGAGTCGAACGTGCCGTTGAGCACCCGCTCGTAGGCCTCGGCCGCGTTGGCGGAGGGCACGAGCGCACCTATCAGGACCAGCGGGAGGCCGACCGCGGTCAGCCTGGTCTTCACGGACATACCGGAGCCCTTTTCGGTTCGAAGGTCTGCCGGCACGACCGCAGCGTCGGAGCGAATGTTCACCCACCCGACCCTCGGTGTCAACGACTCCGCGTCATCGAAACGTGATCCGGGCCAGGTCTTCCCATCCCGGTGAACTCGTGGTTAAAGTCCTGTAAGCGCTCACAGTCTCCCCCGATCCCGCTGGGCGCACACCGGCCGAAGCCGCAGCGTCGCAGCAGGTGAACGGTGTTCCAGGGGTCCGTCAAGCGCACGATTCCGACCGTTAGCGCTTGCGGACCATCCGCCGACTGGAGGTTCTTCGATGGGTGTTCGACCGAGGCGCGCGCTGCTCGCCACAACACTGCTCGGCTCACTGGTGGCCGTGTCCGCGTGCGGTGGCGGCACTGCCGGCTCCGCGTCGGGGGACGTGACGCTGGTCGTCAAGACGTTCAGCCAGTTCGGCTACGACGAGCTCTACAAGGAGTACGAGGCGAGCCATCCGGGCGTGAAGATCAAGGAAGAGAACATCGGCAAGCTCGGCGACTACACGCCGAAGCTGCAGCAGTGGCTCGCCACCGGCAAGGGCGCGGGCGACGTCGTGGCGATCGAGGAGGGCATCCTCTCGCAGTTCATGGCGAAGCCCGACCAGTTCGTGAACCTGCTCGACCACGGCGCGAAGGACCTCTCCGGGAACTTCCTGCCGTGGAAGTGGCAGCAGGCGTCCACTTCGGACGGCGGCAAGGTGATCGGTCTCGGCACGGACGTCGGCGCGCAGGGCATGTGTTACCGCAAGGACCTGTTCGAGGCCGCCGGCCTGCCCACCGACCGTGAAGAGGTCGGCAAGCTCTGGCCCACCTGGGAGAAGTACCTGGAGACCGGCAAGACGTTCAAGGCCAGGAAGCCCGACGTCGGCTTCTACGACTCGACCGGCAGCGTCTACCTCAACATGCTGATGCAGTCCGGCGACCACACCTACTACGACGCCACGAACAAGCTCGTCATCGACTCCAACGCGGCCGTCAGGCAAACGTGGAACTCCTCGATCGACATGGTGAAGGCCGGGCTGTCCGCCAACATCGAGCAGTGGAGCCCGCAGTGGAACGCGGGCTTCAAGAACGGCACGTTCGCCACGATCCCGTGCCCGTCCTGGATGCTCGGCACGATCGAGAAGCAGGCGGGGCCGGAGAACAAGGGCAGGTGGGACGTCACCCGCGTGCCCGGCAACGGCGCGGTGCGCGGTGGTTCGTTCCTCGCGGTGCCGACGCAGAGCACGCACCAGAAGGAGGCCGCCGAGCTCGCGAAGTTCCTGACCAGCGCGAAGGGCCAGACCGCGGCGTTCAAGGCGAAGAACAACTTCCCGTCCTCGCCCCAGGCCATCGACGACCCCGTCGTGCAGGACTTCAAGAACCCGTACTTCAACGACGCGCCCGTCGGCAAGATCTTCGGCGACAGCGTCAAGGCGTTGAAGCCCGTCTACCTCGGCCCGGACAACAACGCCATCGGTGACCGCGTCGGCAACGCGCTGCTCGCCGTGGAACAGGGCAAGCTCCAGCCCGACGAGGCCTGGGCGAAGGCCGTCGACGACGCGAAGCGCCTGGCGAAGTGACGGTCGACCTGCGGGAGCGCCCGGCCACCAGCGCCGGGCGCACGCCCCCTGAGCGACCGAGCTTGCGGGATCGCGTCTCGCGCGTCGAGGTGCGGTGGTCGCCCTACCTGTTCATCGCGCCGTTCTTCGTGATCTTCGCGGTCTTCGGGCTGTTCCCGCTGGCCTACACGGCCTGGGTGTCGTTGCACGACTGGGACATCACCGGCGCGGGCGCGTTCGTCGGGCTGGACAACTACGTCACGTTGTTCGCGGACCCGGACTTCTGGAACTCGGTCTACAACACGGTCGGCATGCTCGTGCTCGCCACCGTGCCACAGCTGCTGATGGCGCTGGTGCTCGCGAGCCTGCTCAACCAGCACCTGCGCGCCGTCACGTTCCTGCGGATGGGCGTGCTGCTGCCGATCGTCACGTCGGTGGCGGCCGTGGGCATCGTGTTCAGCCAGATCTTCGACCGCGACGCCGGACTGGTGAACGGCCTGCTGGGGCTGGTGAACGTGGACGCGGTCGACTGGCGCGCGGACAAGTGGTCGTCCTGGGCCGCGATCTCGACCATGGTCAACTGGCGGTGGACGGGCTACAACTCGTTGATCTACCTGGCGGCCATGCAGGCGATCCCGCGTGACCTGTACGAGGCGGCCACCGTGGACGGCGCGGGCAAGATCCGGCAGTTCTGGAGCATCACCGTCCCGAACATCCGGCCCGCCATCATCTTCACCGTCGTCATGTCCACGATCGCGGGGATGCAGCTGTTCACCGAGCCGCTGATCTTCGGCCAGGGCAGCTTCGCGATCTCCGGCGGCAGCCTGCGCCAGTTCCAGACGGTGTCGATGTACATGTTCGAGAAGGCGTTCCGGGACTTCGACTACGGCTACGGCTCCGCCGTCGCGTGGATGATCTTCCTGCTGATCACGCTGCTCGGGGTCGTCAACTTGCTGATCACGCGGAGGTCCCGGTAGTCATGCGCAAGACCCAGCCTCTGCTCTACGCGACCCTGCTCCTCGGGATCGTCCTGTCGGCGTTCCCGCTGTACTGGCTCTTCGTCGTCGCGACCCGCTCCAACGACGTGGTCGGCGACTGGCCGCCGCCGTTGGTGCCCGGCGGGAACCTCTGGGACAACCTCGGCAGGCTCTTCGCCGCGGAGGACGCGAACTTCCTGCTGGGCCTGGGGAACTCGCTGCTGACGTCCGCCGTCGTCACGGTGTCGGTGGTGTTCTTCTCGTCGCTGGCGGGGTTCGCGTTCGCCAAGCTGAAGTTCCGCGGCCGCAACGGACTGCTGCTGGTCATCCTCGCCACCATGATGATCCCCGTGCAGATGGGCATCATCCCGCTGTACATGATCATGGTCGAGCTGGGCTGGCAGAACCGGATGGAAGCGATCGTCGTGCCGTCGCTGGTGTCGGCGTTCGGCGTGTTCCTGATGCGGCAGTACGCCTCGCAGGCCGTGCCGGACGAGCTGGTCGAGGCCGCGCGGATCGACGGCTGCGGCACGTTCCGGATCTTCTGGTCGATCGTGCTGCCGGCGCTGCGGCCCGGTGCCGCGGTGCTCGCGCTGACCACGTTCATGGGCACCTGGAACGAGTTCCTGTGGCCGCTGGCCGTGCTGGAGGCGGACAACCCGACCGTGCAGTTCTCGCTGTCGCAGCTGTCCACGACCTACTACACCGACTACACGCTCATGTTCACCGGGGCGCTGGTCGCGACCGTGCCGTTGCTGCTGGTGTTCGTCGCGTTCGGCCGTCAGATCATCGGCGGCATCATGGAGGGGGCGGTCAAGTCATGAGTTTCGGACCCGGTTTCCTGTGGGGCGCGGCCACGTCCAGCTACCAGATCGAGGGGGCCGTCGCCGTCGACGGCCGCCTTCCGTCCATTTGGGACACTTTCTGCGCGACGCCGGGCAAGATCGACGGCGGCGACACCGGCGCCGTGGCGGCCGACCACTACCACCGCTACCCCGAGGACGTCGCGATCATGCGGTCGCTCGGCCTCGGCGCGTACCGGTTCTCCGTCGCCTGGCCCCGCGTCCAGCCACTCGGCTCCGGCGCCGTCGAGCAACGCGGCCTCGACTTCTACCGCAGGCTCGTGGACACGGTGCTGGACAACGGGATCCAGCCGTGGCCGACCCTCTACCACTGGGACCTCCCCCAACCGCTGGAGGACGCGGGCGGCTGGCCGGAACGCGACACCGCGCTCCGGTTCGCCGAGTACGCCCAGATCGTCCACGAGGCGCTCGGCGACCGCGTCACGCACTGGACGACCCTGAACGAACCGTGGTGCTCGGCGTTCCTCGGCTACGCCACCGGCAGGCACGCGCCGGGCCGCCAGGATCCCGCCGCGTCCGTCCGCGCAGCCCACCACCTGCTGCTGGGCCACGGCCTGGCCGCGCGAGCCATGCCCGGCGCGTCCGTCGGCATCACGCTCAACCTCACCCACGTCACCCCGGGCACGCGGTCGGCTGCGGACCAGGACGCGGCGCGCCGGATCGACGGCCTGCAGAACCGCCTGTTCCTCGATCCCGTGCTGCTGGCCGAGTACCCGTCCGACGTGGTGGAGGACCTGGCTCGCGTCACCGATTTCGGCTTCGTGCAGGAGGACGACCTCAAGACCATCGCGGCGCCGCTCGACTTCCTGGGCGTCAACTACTACTCCCCCATGCTCGTCGGCCACGGTACTTCGACCGGCCCGTCCGCGTACGTCGGTTCCGAGCACGTCACCCACCTCGACGGCGGCAGGGCCCGCACGTCGATCGGCTGGGAGATCGACGCCCGCGGCCTGCTCGACCTGCTGCTGCGCCTCGACTCCGACTACCCCGCGATCCCGTTGCACGTCACCGAGAACGGCGCCGCGTTCGACGACGAGGTCCACGACGCCGCCCGCATCGCCTACCTCGACGGCCACGTCCGAGCCTGCGCCGAGGCCGTCGCGCGAGGTGTCCGGCTGCGCGGCTACTTCGCCTGGTCGTTGCTGGACAACTTCGAGTGGTCCTACGGCTACGCCCAACGCTTCGGCCTCGTCCACGTCGACTACCAGACGCTGGAACGCACGATCAAGGACAGCGCGCACTGGTACGCCGCCGTGATCCGGCGTGGCGGACTGTGAGCGCTTACAGAGTTGCTACGCTGCCAGCACGCCGACGCACACAGGGGGACCCCACGATGACCAGACCTCCCACCCTGGAGGAGGTGGCGCAACGCGCGGGCGTCTCCACCGGCACCGTGTCGCGCGTCATCAACAACGCCCGCCACGTCAGCGAAAAGTCCCGCTTGGCCGTCCAGAGCGCCATCGCCGACCTGGGCTACGTCCCCAACACCGCGGCCCGCTCCCTAGCCACCCAACGCCGAGGCGTCGTCGTCCTCGTCATCTCCAGCGACGACCCGGCCCTCTTCGCCAACCTCTTCTTCGCCGAGGCCATCACCGGCGTCAACGCGGCCCTCGAAGAGACCGACCTCCACCTCATGCTCCTGCTCGCCGCCTCCCCGAGAGGCCGCGACAGGTTCGCCCAGGTCATCCAGTCGAGGGGCGCCGACGGCATCATGCTGCTGGCGTTGAAGGAGAACGACCCGCTCTCCAAGATGGCGGAGGACAGCGGCCTCCCAGCCGTGCACGGCGGCCGCTCCCTGGACAAGGCCCCGCAGTGGTACGTCGACGCCGACAACCGGGGCGGCGCCCGCACCGCCGTCGAACACCTCATCGCCACCGGCCGCAAGAACATCGCCACCATCACCGGCGAACTCGACACCCACGCCGGCATGTCCCGCTACCTGGGCTACCGCGAAGCCGTGATACTGGCGGGCCTGAGCGACAAGCGCGTGGCCCACGGCGACTTCAGCGAAACCAGCGGCGCCGCCGGCATGAAGTTGCTGTTGGAAGAACACCCGGATCTGGACGCGGTCTTCGTGGCCTCCGACGCCATGGCCACCGGCGCGCTGACCGTCCTGCGCTCCGCCGGCAAGCGCGTGCCTGAGGACGTTGCCGTCGTGGGGTTCAACGACATCGTGACGGCACAACACACCCAGCCCGCGCTGACCACCGTCCGCCAGCCGATCGAGGCGCTGGGCCGGGAGATGACGCGGATGCTGATCAGGCTGCTGAACGGGGAGCAGCCGACGTCGCTGATCCTGCCGACCGAACTGATCGTCCGCGACTCGGCGTGAGTTGTGCGATCGCACAGATTGCGTTTCCGTTAACGCGGAGTTTCTGACGACAAACTACCGAAACTGCGGCCGCACACTCCTCTGGTCACTGCACTTGCGGAGGTGGGCCGGTGGATCTGAACACGGTGGCGGAGGTGTGCGCGCCGGGCGGGCCGTGGTTGCCGGGTGACGCGTGGCTCGCGGGCGGGACGTACCTGTTCTCCGAACCGCAGCCGCACGTCCGCCGGCTGGTCGACCTCACCCTGCACGGCTGGGAACCGGTCCTGGACCACGGCGGCCGGGTGGAGATCGCGGCCACCTGCACGATCGAGGAACTCGTCGAGAGCGTGCCGGTCAGGTTGGTGCGGGAGTGCGCGGAGGCGTTCCTCGCGTCGTTCAAGATCTGGCACGTGGCGACGGTGGGCGGGAACCTCTGCAACGCGTTGCCCGCCGGGCCGATGATCTCGCTGACCACCGCGTTCGGGGGCGAGTGCCGGGTGGTGGCGCAGGACGGGACCGAGCGGTGGACCAGGGACTTCGTGCTGGGCGCGGGACTCAGGGATCTCGGTGAGGGCGAGTACCTGCGGTCGGTGACGGTCGTGCCGCATGAGCGGACGGCGTTCCGGCAGTGTTCGCTGTACGGGCTGGGGCGGTCGGCGGCCCTGGTCATCGGCACGCTCGGCGACGGGTTCCGGTTGACCGTCACGGCTTCGACGACGAGGCCGCACGTGCTCGCGTTCGACCGGGTGCCGTCCGAAGCGGAGTTGAGTGACGAGATCGCGCTCATCAACGACTGGTTCGACGACGTGCACGGGCATCCGTTGTGGCGCAGGCACATGACGTTCCGGCTGGCCGAGGAGATCCGGCGGGAGCTGTCGTGAGGATCAACGGCCACGCGCACGACGCGGCACCGAGGCCTGGGCAGTGCTTGCGGACTTTCCTGCGGGAGCAGGGGTGTTTCGGGGTCAAGAAGGGGTGCGACGCCGGTGACTGCGGGGCGTGCACCGTGCACGTGGACGGCCGGCCGGTGCACAGTTGTCTGTATCCGGCTCAGCGGGCCCGGGACAAGGACGTCACGACCATCGAGGGGCTCGCGCAGGACGAGCTGCATCCGGTGCAGCAGAGGTTCCTTGACGCACAGGGGTTTCAGTGCGGGTTCTGCACGGCCGGGTTCATCATGACCACGGCGAAGCTCGATGAAGGGCAACGGGCTGACCTGCCGCGGGCGTTCAAGGGAAACCTCTGCCGCTGCACGGGATACCGCGCGATCCAGGACGCTGTCCGCGGGGTGAAGCACGTCGAGGAACCCGGAGCGGGCGAGGCGGTCGGGCGGAACCTGCCCGCGCCCGCCGGGCCCGAGGTGGTGACCGGAAGGGCGCGCTTCACGTTCGACGTGGACGTGCCCGGGTTGCTGCACATGAAGCTCCTGCGTTCGCCGCACGCCCACGCGCGCATCGCGAACATCGACACGACGAGGGCGTACGAGGTGCCTGGCGTGCATCTCGTGCTCACCCACCACGACGCGCCGGACATGAGGTTCTCCAGCGCTCAGCACGAGCACCACACCGACGACCCTGACGACACGCGGGTGCTGGACGACGTCGTGCGCCATGTCGGGCAACGGGTCGCGGCCGTCGTGGCGGACAGCGAGGCGGCCGCGGAGGACGCACTGGGCCGGATCGAGGTGACGTACGAGCCGTTGCCGGTGGTGCTGGACGCCGAAGAAGCGTTGCGGCTGGGGAAGGTCGTGGCCGAGCTGCACGGTGGCACGGGTGACGTCGAGGCCGGGCTGGCCGAGGCGGACGTGGTGTACGAAGAGGAGTTCCACACGCAACGGGTGCAGCACGCACACCTGGAGACGCACGGCGCCGTGGTGTGGTTCGAGGACGAGACGAACAGGCTGGTCGTGCGGACGAGCAGCCAGGTCCCGTTCCTCACCCGGCGGGCGCTGTGCCGGGTGTTCGGCCTCGACGAGGACTCCGTGCGGGTGGTGGCGGGACGGGTGGGCGGCGGGTTCGGCGGCAAGCAGGAGATGCTGGTCGAGGATGTGCTGGTGCTCGCCGCGCTCAGGCTGAGGAGGCCCGTCAAGCTGGAGTTCACCCGTGCCGAGCAGTTCCATGGCGCGACCACGCGGCATCCGTTCCACGTGCGCGTGACGGCGGGCGCGAAGCAGGATGGCACGCTCACCGCGCTGCGGTTGCGGGTGCTGTCGGACACCGGCGCGTACGGCAACCACGGGCCTGGCGTGCTGTTCCACGCGTGCGGCGAGTCCCTGGCCATGTACCGGGCGCCGCACAAGCAGGCCGACGCGTGGTGCGTCTACACCAACAACGTTCCGGCGGGCGCGTTCCGGGGGTACGGGCTAGGCCAGGTGATGTTCGCGGTCGAGTCGGCGCTCGACGAGATCGCGCACCGGCTCGGGCTCGACCCGCTGGACGTCAGGGAGCGCAACGTCCTGCGGGCAGGCGACCCGATGATCAGCGCCCACGGCGTCGAGGAGGACCTGGTCGTCGGCAGCTACGGACTGGACCAGTGCCTGGAGATCGTGCGCGCCGCGCAGTCCACGAAGGACGACGCGCCGGCGGGATGGCTGACAGGCGAAGGCACCGGGCTCGCGATGATCGCGACCACTCCCCCGCGCGGCCACTTCGCCGACGCCTCGGTCGCGCTGCTCGCCGACGGCACGTTCGACATCGCGGTCGGCACGGCCGAGTTCGGCAACGGCACCACCACCGTGCACCGCCAGATCGCGGCCGGCGCGCTGGGCACGACCGTGGACAGGTTCGCGGTCCGGCAGTCCGACACCGACGTGGTGCGGCACGACACCGGGGCGTTCGGGTCGACCGGCATCGTCGTCGCGGGCAAGGCGGTCCTGCGTGCGGCGACCGCGCTGGCCGAAAAGATCGTGGCGTTCGCCCGAGAACACACCGGTGCGACCGAATGCGTCCTGGTCGACGAGGCCGTCCGGTGCGACGGAAAACCGTTGCTGCTCAAGGAGCTCCACCAGGCCGCGATCGGCGCCGGACGGGAGTTGCTGGCACACGGGCACTTCGAGGGCACGCCGCGCTCGGTGGCGTTCAACACGCACTGGTTCCGGGTCGCGGTCGACCCCGGCACCGGCGAGATCAGGATCCTGCGCAGCGTCCACGCCGCCGACGCGGGCCAGGTGATGAACCCGATGCAGTGCCGCGGCCAGGTCGAGGGCGGGGTGGCGCAGGCGCTCGGGGCCGCGCTGTTCGAGCACGTCCGCACGGACGACGAGGGCAGGGTCACCACCGCGGCGTTCCGGCAGTACCGGCTGCCGCAACTGGCCGACGTCCCTCCCACCGAGGTCTGCTTCACCCGGACCGACGACGCGCTGGGACCGCTGGGGGCCAAGTCGATGAGCGAGAGCCCGTTCAACCCGGTGGCACCCGCGCTCGCGAACGCCGTGCGCGCCGCGACCGGGATCAGGTTCACCGGGCTCCCGCTCACCCGTGACCGCGTGTGGCTGGCCCTGCGGGAACGTCAGGCCAGCGCGGCGATCACCTTCTCCGCGCTCACCGGGAGGGAGAACATCGGGTAGTCGTAGGTGAGGGCGTTGTCGTGCTCGGCCACCGACGTCGCGGCCACGCAGTCGGTCAGCGTGATGACGCGGTAGCCGTTCTCGTAGCCGGTGCGCATGGTCGACTCGACGCAGCAGTTCGTCAGGAACCCGCCGAGCACGATCGTCGTGATCCCCTTGCTGCGCAGGATGAAGTCGAGGTTGGTGCTCGCGAACGTGTCCAGCCCGCGCTTGCCCTCGACCACGATGTCACCCGGCTGCGGCGCGAGCTCGTCGGTGATCGCCGCGCCCCAGCTGTCCTTGACGAACGCGTTGCCGTCCACGACGCCCTTCAGGATCCCGTACGGGTGGGACGAGATCTCGTGGTAACCCTGGGCGAACGTGATCGGCGCGTGCATGATCGTCGCTCCGGCGGAACGTGCCGCCGAGACGACCGCGATGGTCTTGCCGAGCATTCCCGTCCTGTCCATCACCTCGGACACCGCGCCGTGCAGCACGCCGCCCTCGCTGGTGAAGTCGTTCTGGTACTCGATCAGCACCACCGCGGTCGTCTTCGGGTCCAGCGTCAGTTCGCTCATGTGCCCATCGAACGTCCGCCGCCCGCGCTGCGGCAATCACCGAACCGGGTGTTCGGTCACCACTGGTAGGGCAGGAACTTCCCGTCGAGGGTGACGACCACGCGGTCGCCCGCCGGGTCCTCGACGCGTTCGACGTTCATCCGGAAGTTGATCGCGCTCATGATCCCGTCGCCGAACTGCTCGTGGATCAGTTCCTTGATCGTCGGCCCGTAGACCTGGATGACCTCGTAGAACCGGTAGATCGTCGGGTCGACCGGCACCGCCGTGTCCAGTGCGCCCCTGGTCGGCTGGGCCACCAGTGCCGCTACCTCCGAGGTGGACAGCTCCAGCAACGAGCCCGCCGCGGAGGCGACGTCGGCCGGCACCGGGTGCTGGCCGAGGAGCGCCGAGGTCGTCCACACCAGCGGCCGGTCCAGCGCGTCCGCGATCGCGGCCCAGCTGAGCCCGAGCCGTGCCTTGGCGGCCAGGACCGCCTGCGCCGCTTCGGTCTTCGCGGTCATCAGCTGTTCGTGGAGTACGAGTGCGCGCCGGTGCCGGCGAGCTTGCCGCCGTCGACGATCAGGTACTCGTCGCGGATCGGCGTGCCGGCGAAGAACGACTCCAGGATCTCCCGCGTGCCGGCCGCGTACCGGGCCTGCGCCGACAGCGAGCTGCCCGAGATGTGCGGGGTCATGCCGTGGTTCGGCATGGTGCGCCACGGGTGGTTGGCGGGCGCGGGCTGCGGGAACCACACGTCGCCCGCGTAGCCGGCGAGCTGGCCGCTCTGCAACGCCCTGACCACGGCGTCGCGGTCGGCGATGCGCGCGCGGGCGGTGTTGATCAGGTAGGCGCCGCGCTTCATGGTGCCGATCAGCTCGTCGTCGAACAGGCTCTCGGTCTCGGGGTGCAGCGGCGCGTTGATCGTCACCACGTCGCAGTGCGGGACCATGGCCGCCGCGCTCTCGTGGAACGTGAGGTTGTACTCGCGCTCGACGCTCTCCGGCAGGCGGTGGCGGTCGGTGTAGTGCAGGTGCATGTCGAACGGCGCCAGCCGCTTGAGCACCGCGAGGCCGATGCGCCCGGCCGCGACCGTGCCGACGTGCATGCCCTCGACGTCGTACGACCGGGCCACCGCGTCCGCGATGTTCCAGCCGCCGTCCAGCACGATCTGGTGCGACGGCACGAAGTTGCGCACCAGGTTGAGGATCGACATCACCACGTGCTCGGCGACGCTGATGGAGTTGCAGTACGTCACCTCCGCCACCGTGACGCCGTGCGCGATGGCCGCGTCCAGGTCGACGTGGTCCGACCCGATGCCCGCCGTCAGCGCGAGCTTGAGCTTCGGCGCGCGGGCGATGCGTTCCGCAGTCAGGTACGCGGGCCAGAACGGCTGGGAGATGACCACGTCCGCGTCGGTGAGCTCCTGGTCGAACACCGAGCCGTCGCGGTCCTTGTCCGAGGTGACGACGAGCGTGTGGCCCTGGCTCTCCAGGTACTGCCGCAGCCCCAGCTCACCGGACACGCTGCCGAGCAGGTGGCCGGGGGTGAAGTCGATCGCGGACGGCGTGGGCAGCGTCTGGCCGCCGGGATAGCCGTCGAGGTGCGGCAGGCCGTCCCTCGCGTAGGTCTTGGGGTAGCCGTTGATGGGGTCGTCGTAGAGGACGCACAGGACCTTCGCCATTGCGGGTCTCCCTTGCCGGAATCGTCTTGGCCGAGCGATTCCGACCTTCCTCCGGCAAGGGATCCACTGTCCAAACGAACGTTTCTATCGCCTGATAGCCGGCGACTATCAGGCGAGCGGGCGGGTCAGACGAGGGTGTTGTCCACGAAGCACCAGCGCCAGGTCTCGCCGGGCTCGAACGACCTGATGATCGGGTGGCCCTCGTCGGCGAAGTGCTTGGAGGCGTGCTTGGCGGGCGAGGAGTCGCAGCAGGCGACCTTGCCGCAGCCGAGGCACAGGCGCAGGTGCACCCACCGGCCGCCGACGGCCAGGCAGTCCTCGCAGCCCTCCAACGTGGACGGTGTGGGCTCGGCTCCGAGCTCGGCGACGTGGGCACAGGTACTGGTGGTCACGGGACGACGTTACCTCTGTTGCGGACATCGACAACTTCTGGTGTTTGACTGGACGCATGACGACTGCCGGTCGCGTCGCGCGGCCTTCGATTCTCACGGTGGACGACGACCCGGCCGTGTCCCGGTCCGTGGCGCGCGACCTGCGCCGTCAGTACGGCGAGCACTACCGGATCGTGCGGGCGGAGTCCGGCGCGCAGGCGCTGGAGGCCCTGCACGAGATCAAGCTGCGCGGCGAGGAGGTCGCGGCGCTGCTGGCCGACTACCGGATGCCGCAGATGAGCGGCATCGAGTTCCTCGAGCAGGCGATGGACGTGTTCCCGCAGGCCCGCCGGGTGCTGCTCACGGCGTACGCGGACACCGACGCGGCGATCCAGGCGATCAACGTCGTGGACCTCGACCACTACCTGCTCAAGCCGTGGGACCCGCCGGAGCAGAACCTCTACCCCGTGCTCGACGAGCAGCTGCGGGCGTGGGCGGTGAGCGACCGGCAGCCGCCGCAGCGGGTGCGGGTGGTCGGGCACCGGTGGTCGCCGCGGTCCTACGAGGTGCGGGACTTCCTGGCGCGCAACAGCGTCCCGTTCGTCTGGCACGCGCTGGAGGAACCGGAGGCGCAGTGCCTGCTCACGGCGGCGCACCAGGACGGCACGGTCCTGCCGGTCGTGGTCACGGCGCAGGGCAAGGCGCTGGTGGACCCGTCCGACGCGGACCTGGCGGCCGAGGTGGGGCTGAGCACGCAGCCGTCGGCCGACTTCTACGACCTGATCGTCGTCGGTGGCGGACCGGCGGGGCTCGGCGCCGCGGTGTACGGCGGGTCGGAGGGGCTGCGGACCGTCCTCGTGGAACGGATCGCGACCGGCGGCCAGGCGGGCACCAGCAGCCGCATCGAGAACTACCTGGGCTTCCCCGACGGCGTGTCCGGCGGGCAGCTGACCGAACGCGCCCGCAGGCAGGCGGTGAAGTTCGGGGTCGAGCTGCTCACCACGCGGGACGTCGTCTCGCTGGAACGCCGGGGTTCCGCCCGTGTCGTCCGGTTCGGTGACGGCACGGAGCTCGCCGCGCACACCGTCATCCTCGCGACCGGCGTGTCGTACCGGCTGCTCGACGCGCCGGGACTCGGCGAGCTGACCGGGCGCGGCGTCTACTACGGCGCCTCCACCACCGAGGGCCCGAACTGCGCCGGTCAGGACGTCTACCTCGTCGGCGGCGCGAACTCGGCGGGGCAGGCGGCCGTCTACTTCTCCGGGCACGCGAACAAGGTCGTGATCCTGGTGCGCGGCGACTCGCTGGAGCAGTCGATGTCGCGGTACCTGATCGACCAGCTCGACGCCATCCCGAACGTCGAGGTGCGCACGCACACGGAGGTCTGCTCCGGCACGGGTGACGACCACCTGGAGACGCTCACGTTGCTGCACAACAAGACCGGCGAGCGGACGACGGTCAAGGCCAGCTGGCTGTTCGCGTTCATCGGCGCCGCCCCGCGCACCGACTGGCTGGACGGCACACTGGAACGCGACGACCGCGGCTTCCTGCTCGCCGGCCCCGACCTCGGCACCACACCGCCCGGCTGGGACCTCGGCCGGGCGCCATACCACCTGGAGACGAACGTGCCGGGCGTGTTCGTGGCGGGCGACGTCCGCGCCGACTCGGTGAAGCGCGTCGCGTCCGCCGTCGGCGAGGGCGCCATGGCCGTCACCCTGGTCCACCGCTACCTGGAGAGGTCCTGATGGACAGGCTCACCCCCGCGCAGCTGCGCGAACTGTTCCTGTTCGAGAAGCTCGACGACGCCCAGCTGGAGTGGCTCGCGGGGCACGGCCACATCGAGACCCGCCCGGCCGGCACGCCCGTGCTCACCGAGGGCGAGCCCGCGACGTGCTTCTTCGTGCTGCTGGAAGGCACGGTCGCGCTCTGCCGCACGATCGGCGGCCAGCGCATCGAGGTGAGCCGCAGCGAGCAGCGCGGCTCGTACTTCGGCGCCACCCAGGCGTACCTGGAGCTCGACCAGCCGACCTACCAGATGACCGTCGAGTCGATCACGGCCACGTCGATGCTCCAGTTCGACGCGGACGAGTTCGGGCCGATGATCCGCACCTGGTTCCCGATGGCGATGCACCTGCTCGAAGGCCTGTTCTGGGGCATGCGCAACACCCAGGCGACCGTGGGCCAGCACGAACGCCTCACCGCGCTCGGCGCGCTGTCCGCGGGCCTCACCCACGAGCTGAACAACCCCGCCGCCGCGGCCGTCCGGGCGACCGCCGCCCTGCGCGAACGGGTCGCGGGCATGCGGCACAAGCTCGCGCTGCTGGCCCAGGGCGCGCTCGACCCGGCCGAGCTGCCCGCGTTGGTGAAGCTGCAGGAGAAGGCGGTCGAACGGGTCGCCAAGGCGCCGAAGCTCAGCCCGCTCGAGACCAGCGACGCCGAGGACGAGGTCTCCGACTGGCTCGACGACCACGACATCAGCGGCGGCTGGGAGCTCGCGCCCGTCCTGGTCGCGGGCGGCCTCGACGTCGAGTGGCTGGAGACGTCGCTGACGCAGTGCCCGGCCGCGATGACCGGCTCGGCCGTCTACTGGCTGCGGTACACGGTCGAGACCGAGATGCTGATGAACGAGATCGAGGACGCCACCACCCGCGTGTCCACCCTGGTCGGCGCGGCCAAACAGTACTCCCAGATGGACCGCGCGCCGTTCCAGGTGGTCGACGTGCACGAGCTGCTCGACTCCACCCTGGTCATGTTCGGCGGCAAGCTCGGCGACGTGCGGGTGGTCAAGGACTACGACCGCACGCTGCCGCGCATCTCCGCGTTCGCCGGTGAGCTCAACCAGGTGTGGACGAACATGATCGACAACGCGCTGAGCGCGATGGGCGGGACCGGCACGCTGACCGTGCGCACGTTCGGGCAGGACCACCTCCTCGTCGTGGAGATCGGCGACACCGGGCCCGGCATCCCGGCCGGGGTGAAGGACCGCATCTTCGAACCGTTCTTCACCACCAAGCCGGTCGGCGAGGGCACGGGGCTCGGCCTGGAGATCTCGTGGCGGATCGTGGTCAACAAGCACCACGGCGACATCCGCGTGGAGTCGGTACCCGGTGACACGCGCTTCCAGGTGCGGCTGCCGCTGGAGGCTCCGACGACCTAGTCAGCGGTTCTCCTTGTCCTCGCGCGAGCCGCGCGCGTGGAAGACGGCCCGTGCGCGGGCGAACGCGGCGTCGGCCAGGTCGGTCTCGCCGCGGGCGCGGTGCAGCTGGGCGAGGTCGTGTTCGGTGCGCGCCCTCCAGAGCAGGGTCTCCATGCTGTCCCACAACGACATCGCGGCGTCCAGGTAGTCCTCGGCGAGGTCCAGCCGGCCTTCGGCCAGGTGCAGCTGGCCCAGCACGCGCAGGGTGGCCGCCTGGCCCCAGCGGTCGTCGTTGGCCTGGACCGTGGCGAGGGCGGCTTCCAGGCGGGGCAACGCCTCACCGGCGAAACCCGCGCGCAGCTGGGCCTTGGCGTGGGCCCGCACGGCGTAGGAGTGCATGAGGTCGTCGCCCAGTTCCGCGAAGATCGTGGCGGCGTCGGCGCAGGCGGCCATGGACTCGTCGTAGTCGCCGCGGGCCCGGTGGTAGAGACCCATGCTGCGCAACGACAGGGCGACTCCTCGCCGGCTGCCGGCGCGCTGGTAGGCGGCGAGGGACTCCTCCAGGTCCGACCAGGCCGCCGGGTAGTCGCCCAGTTCCAGGTGGACGGAGCCGCGGATGCGCAGCACCTGGCCGATGCGGACCTGGTCGTCCAGGGCGTGCGAGAGGGTGGCGGCCTGGCTGAGGAAGTGCACGACCTCGGTGAGGTGGCCCGGTTCCCTGCAGGCGACGCCCATGCCCGCCAGCGCGGCGGCCTGGCCCCGGACGTCGTGCAGGTTGCGGCAGAGGCTCAGCGCCTCGCCGAAGAGCTGGCGGGACTCGGCGAAGCGGTCCTGGGCGTAGCGCAGGCGGGCCAGCTGGGCCAGGACGTCGGCCTGCACGGCGGGGTCGCCGGTGTGCTGCGCGGACGTCATCGCGAGGGCGATGAGGCGGTCGCGGAGGTCCTTGCGGTTGGTCACCTGCTCGATGGCGGTGTGGGCCGCCACGAAGTCGCAGACCTGGCGGTGCAGGCCGGTCGCCGCGGCGCGTTCCACGGCCACGGCGAGGGCAGGCTCCTCGCCCTGCATCCAGGAGTCCAGGTCGACCGGCAGGCGGGCGGCCAGGTCGGCGATGTCGTCGGGGTCGCGGTGGCCGGCGGCGGGGTGCCAGGTGGACTCCGCGGGAGGGTTCTTGCGGGTGGCGCGGCCGAGCAGGGCGATCCAGCCGTCGAGGACGCGGGCGGTGGAGGCGGTCAGCTCCGCGGGTTCGTCCGCCTCGGCCCGTTCGCGGGCGTAGAGGCGGACCAGGTCGTGCAGGCGGTAGCGCAGGACTCCGGTCGCGTCGGCGCCGGACAACGTCGCGAGCTGCGCGTCGACCAGCACCTCCAGCACCTTCTCGGCCTCCGCCTCGGACGTCTGGAGCATCCAGCTGACGACCCACGTGGAGAAGTCGGGCAGGCCCAGGTGTCCCATGCGGCCCAGGGCGGTGCGCGCGGCGGCGTCGAGGGCGCGGTAGCTCAGCGAGATGCTGCTGCGCACGGCCAGGTCGCCCGCGGAGAGTTCGTTGAGGCGGCGGCGTTCGTCGGTCAGGCGGTCGGCGAGCACCTGCAACGGCAGCCGGCGTTGCGAGGCGAGGCGGGCTCCGGCGATCCGCAACGCCAGGGGTAATCGGCCGCAGGCGTCGACGATCCGGCGGGCGGAGGCCTCCTCACCCGCCAGCCGGGCGTCGCCCGCGATCCGCGCGAGCAGGTCGTGCGCCTCCTGCGGCGTCACCAGGTCCAGCTCGGTGAACAGCGCGCCGGCCAGCCCGGCGAGGCGGTCGCGGGACGAGATCAGCACGGCGCACCGGGCCGCGCCCGGCAGCAGCGGCCGCACCTGCTCCTCGGACGCGGCGTCGTCCAGCACGACGAGCACCCTGCGGCCGGACACCAGGGTCCGGTAGAGCTCCTGGCGTTCCTGCGTCGACTCGGGCAGCTGCGCGGTCTCGATGCCCAGCGCGCTCAGGAACCGGCCCAGGATCTCACCGGGCGTCGCCGGAACGTCCGAGGTGCCACGCAGTTCGGCGTACAGCTGGCCGTCCGGGAACGAGCCGCAGGCCTCGTGCGCGGCGCGGACCGTCAGCACGGACTTGCCGCATCCGCCTTGTCCCGCAACGACGTGCACGGCGGCCGCCTCGCCGGAGAGCCCTGCGGCCAGCGCGGCGAGCTCGTGGACGCGGCCGGTGAAGTCGGCGGGTGACGCGGGCAGCTGCGCGGGCACCACGGCGGCCTGGGCGACCGGTGCCACCTCGGCAGGGACGAGCTCCAGCGTGCCGCGCAGGATCGCCGAGTGGATGGCGACGATCTCGGAACCCGGCTCCACGCCCAGTTCGTCGACGAGCGCGTCCCTGCCCTCGCGGTAGCACGCCAGCGCGTCGGCCTGCCGTCCCAGCCGGTAGAGCGTGACCATCAGCTGGCCGCGCAGCCGTTCGTTCGCCGGGTGCCTCGTCACCGCGCCGGTGAGCTCGGCGAGGTGGTCGACCCGGCCGAGACCCAGTTCGGTGGCGAAGCGTTCTTCCTGCACGGACACGAAGAGCTCGTCGAGACGCCTGGCCTCGCCGCGCAGCAACGTGTCCTGCAACCCCGACAACGCGGGGCCGCGCGACAACGAGACCGCCTCGTTCAGCAGCCGCGCGGCGTGCGCCTGGCTCTCCTGCTTCGCCTGGGAGAGCAGGAGAGCCAGCACGTCGGCGTCGACCTGGGCGCCGTCGAGCCGGACCAGGTAGCCGGGCGACCTCGACACGATCACGTCGGGCGCGCCGTGGTCGGCCAGCGCCTTGCGCAGCTTCGAGACGTACGTCTGGACGAGCGACCGGGCGCTGGTGGGCGGGTCCTCGCCCCACACCAGCTCGACGAGCCGGCCGGTCGAGACGACCTTTCCCCGCTCCAGCACCAGTGCGGCGAGCAGCACCTGCGGCTTGAGGCCGCCGAGTGGTACGGACGTTCCACCGATCACGGCCTCGACGGGGCCGAGCAACCGGAACTCCAGCAAAAGACGCGACCTCCCCGGTGTCACCAAGGGGAAGTAGATCAGATCGCCCGCCCGTTCGGGCAGGTTCAGGGCAGTGCCGGTCCGTACCAGGCTTGGGGCGACCCGGTCAGGTACGCCCAGTACCGGTCGCCGTAGGACCAGTGCCACCACGCACTGGGGCAGTTCACCAGTCCCGCGCCCCGCAACGCCTCCGCCAGGACGTCCCGGTTGTGCCGCGCCTCGGCCGTGTAACCGCTCTCCGTCGTGACGGAGTCGATCGCTCCCAGGTCGAGCTCGACCTCGTCCACGGTGCACAGCGTCACGTCGACCGCGGCGCCCGCGACGTGCGGAGACCCGAACCCAGAGGCGGCCGGCTCGAACGACCTCGGCAGCGCGAGCGGCCGGTACCCCTCGACGACCAGCAGCCGGAACCCCTGGGGCAGCAGGGTTTGCGCCGTCACGAGCCGATCCACCACGCCGATGCGCAACTGGGCGTAGCGGCCCTCGTCGTCGGCGAAGCGGCGGTCGAGCTTGAGGGCCGCGACGGTGCGCAGGTCGACCAGGGGCTCGTCGCGTTCGCGCACCGGGATCGCCGCGACCGCGGGATCCGCCAGCGACACCTTCTCCAAAACGTGCTCCTCCTGCTTCACGCGTGGTCGCCAGAGGGTGCCCGCGGGTCCTGGAATTTTTCTTTAACGCGCCGAACGCCGTCCGGACGCGGGCTGTTGCCCCAGGTGGCGCACCCGTCGCTGCGACGAGGCGGCCGCCACCGCGTTCGTCCAGCGGATAAAGGATTCCTGAACCATCTTGAAACCCCGCCTCGCGACCTTGGGATCTGTCAGCGGCCCGGCCACCACCGAGCCGCCCCACTCCAGAGGGAGATCCCGTGAAGAAGTCAGGAATCCGGATGCTGGCCGCCGCGATCGCCATGGCGTCCGGCGCGCTGCTGATGGCACCGCCCGCCCAGGCCGCCCCGTCCAGAGACGGGATCGTCAGCATCGCGGCAGGCCAGATCGGTGGCTCGGCGTGCAACCCGGGCTACTTCAACAGCTGCGGCATGGCCTGGTGCGCCGAGTTCGCCCGCTGGGTGTGGGACCGGGCAGGCGTCTCGGACCTCAAGGGCCTGGACGGCTGGGCGCAGTCGTTCAAGACGTACGGCACGAAGCGCGGGCTGTACCACTCCCGGTCGAGCGGTTACAAGCCACAACCGGGCGACGCGATCGTCTTCGACTGGGACCACCGCTCCGGTGACGACCACCCGATCGACCACGTCGCGATCGTGACGAGCTCCACCAGCTCCCGCGTCTACACGATCGGCGGCAACCAGGGCGACGCGAGCAGGGTCACCCGCGCCAACTACAGCCTCTCGAACGGGGACATCGACGGCTACATCTCCCCCGCGGGCGTCGGCTCCGGCGGCAGCGGCCCTGAGGAGAAGGCCGGCCACAGCGTCACCGGCGACTCGTACCACGACCTGGTGGCCCGCAAGCCCGACGGCACGCTCTGGCTCTACGCCAACAACATCGTCCGCGACAACGGCGACGCCTACAGCGCCACCCGCCAGCTCGGCCACGGCTGGGACGGCTTCACCGAGATCATCAACGCCGACGTGACCGGCGACGGCTACACCGACCTGGTGACGCGCAAGGCCGACGGCACGTTGTGGCTGTACGCGAACAACTACAACCGCGACAACGGCGACGCCTACAGCGCGTCCCGTCAGATCGGCCAGGGGTGGAACGTCTTCGACAAGATCATCGGCGCGGACGTGACCGGTGACGGCTTCACCGACCTCGTGGGCCGCAAGGCCGACGGCACCCTGTGGCTGTACGCCAACAACTTCGTGCGGGACAACGGCGACGCCTACAGCGCCTCGCGGCAGATCGGCCAGGGCTGGGGCGGCCTCGACATCATCCCGGCCGACGTCACCGGCGACGGCTACACCGACCTGATCGCCCGCCGCGCCGACGGTACGTTGTGGCTGTACGCCAACAACATCAACCGCGACAACGGCGACGCCTACAGCGCGTCCCGTCAGATCGGCCAGGGCTGGGGCAACCTCGACATCATCCCGGCCGACGTCACCGGCGACGGCTACACCGACCTCGTCGCCCGCCGCACCGACGGCACGTTGTGGCTCTACGCCAACAACATCAACCGCGACAACGGCGACGCCTACAGCGCCTCGCGCCAGATCGGCCAGGGCTGGAACACCTTCGACAAGATCGTGTAGTGACGTGACCCACGGGGCGCGTCCGGCATTCGCCGGGCGCGCCCTTCGCCGTCTACAGGTTCGCGTGGGCCGTGCGGACGGACTGCTCCGCCTGCGGGTCCCGGAAGTCGAACGCGGACCCGTCGGCGAACTCGATCCGCACGAACCACTCCGGCTCGACCTGCCGGCCGAGCGGCACCGCCACGAACCTGCGCGCCGTGCCGACCGGGGCCTCCCACCAGGTGACCAACGGCTCGGGCTGCGGTTCGCGGGACCGGCTGAACAGGCCACCGCGTTCCGGCGCCAGGACCTCGCCCTCGACGACGAGGCCCAGCCGCTGGTTGCTCAGCAGCAGCCAGCACTCGTCACGGCCGGCGGTGAACAGGTCCGCCCACCGCACGGAGATCTGCTCGGGTGCTCGTGCGTGCGCCCAGCCCCACACCGCCGGGTCGTGCGCCCACTCGTCGTCGCCGAACCGCCCGCTGCTCACGGCGGCGGTCGGCAACGGCCACTCGGGATCGGCGATCCCGGCGTCCGGCACCGCGGTCACGATCCGGTGCGGGGCCGTGCCCGCCGAGCCGACGTGGCCCTTGCGTTCGACGGCCCACACGATCTGCTCACCGGGCCGGGCCCAGTGCTTCTGGGCGATCTCGGCGAGCTTGAACCTGTCCCTGGGCACGGTCACCCCTGTCCGTTGGCCATGGCGAGCAGGCGCCGCGCGTTCTCCGGCGACGAGGTGACCACGTCGAGCCCGGAACCGTCCACGAAGGACACGCGCAGCACGTGGACGTCGCGGATCTGGTACTGCTTGGGGAGTTTCCGCTCGGCGAGCCCGACGGACGCGATCCGGTCGCGCGTCACCTCGGCGACCGTGGTGACGTCGGCGGTCTCGATCGGCTGGTGAGGAGGGTATGGGCTCTTGGTGCTGAACACCTCTTTCGCGCTCTTCGCGAAGCTGCTCACCCGGCCCAGGAGGCTCTTGTCCTCGGGTTCGGGCTCGGCGGGCTCCTCGACGAGCGCCACCCGTGCGAGCCTGCCCGGCGTCAGCACCAGCCAGGACACTCCGGCGACCGGCTGACAGAGCTGAGTGGTGGTGCCGGCGTGCGGTCCCCAGGCCACGACGTGCGGGACGTCGGCGCCACCGTCCTCCGGGCCGCTGCCCGCGAGCGCGGCGTCCAGGACCCCCGCCGCCGCGTTGCCGAACGCTCCGGCGACCCTGCCGAGGCCGCTGCGTTCCGGACGGCCCTGCCAGTCGAGCCCCTTGAGGTCGAACCTGGTGCTCGCGACGTCGGTGCCGACGCACAGCAGGATCGGTTCGCCCGCCTGGCACCAGGACTGCCGGAGGGCGAGCACGCCGTCGAGCTTCACCAGCTGAACCCGCGTTCCTGAGCGTCGCGACGCTCCTCTTCGGACGGTTTGTTCCGCGCAGCGTCGTAGGCTTCCTGGCTGCCGAACTTGACGGCACCGTCGACCGCCGTGCCGACGCCCGCGTCGAAGAGCGCGCCGGTGATCCTCGTCTGGCCGCCGAGCGCGCCGGTGAGCACGGTCTGCGCGACGTTGCTCGCGAGCGCCCCCTCGCCGGTGACGCCCTGCATGAACCGGTTCGCCGTGGTCGAGGCGAGCGAACTGCCGTCCGCCCGCGTGAGGACGTTGACGATCGGGTTCGACCCGAGGTGGCGGCCGGCGAACTGCTGCGCCATGTTGCCGCCGCGCAGGCCGTTCATCCGCTGGATGACCTGGCGCAGCGGGCCGCGCAGCCGGACCAGCAGCTTCTCGATCTGCTGCACGGCCTTGAAGAGCTCCATCTGGAGCTTCGACACGCGCATCGTGATCCGCACGCCGGTGCTGCCGACCTGCACGGTCGTCGTCGCACCCGCCGCCGCGACCGACCCGCCCGCGGTGATCCACGAAGCGGCCAGCGCGGCGAGCCACTGGACGATCAACCCGATGATCAGCTCGGTGAGCACCTGGATCACGAACTCGACGAACATGTCGAAGAGCTCGGCGATGGTCTCCAGGGTCTGCTTCAGGCCGCGGATGTCCTCCGCGAGCGCCTCGACTCCCCCTGCGAACTCGTCGACCTGCTTGCGGAACCCGTCACCCGCGGCGCCGACCCACATCCCGGCGGTGGCCGCGCCGCGCTTCTTCTCGGACTCGGCGACCTCGTCGAGCCACTTCGCGACCTCCTCCCAGCCCTCGCCGGTCGCGCGCATCTGCTCCGGGTCGCCGATCGCCCACTCCGCCAGCTCGATCAGCGGGCTGAGCACGATCGACACGAGGAAGCCGAGCCCGTTGTCCAGCAACGCCTGCCCGGGACTCGCGAGCGTCTGCAGCAGCTCCAGGCGGCCGGAGATCGTCGCGGCGGTCATCTGCGGCGGCGAGGTGGCGTCCGCGAGATCGGAGATCGCGCTGTAGGCCGAGCTGCCGCGCCCTGCGGCCTGCTCGAACCAGTTCTTCTGGTCGCCGTCGTTGAGGCCGGCGAACGTGCCGGGCCCGCTCACGAGGCCCCGAGTCCCTTGCCGAGCTGCCCGAACGCCTGCCCGAGCCCCTGGTCGACACCCCGGTACACGTCGAACGTCTCCTGCAGCTGCGCGCCGGTCTGCTTCAGGAAGCCCTGCGCGTCCGCCGCGAGCTGCTGGCACTCCTGCAGGCTCTTGAAGTACCCGCTGGAGAGCCCGACCGCGTCGCCGATCGGACCGAAGCACTGGTCGTCGACCCGCGCCTGTTCGAGCAGCTTCGCGAGTGCGCCGAACTTGTCCGCGAGGCTGTCGCTGCCCTTCGCGAACGCGGTCAGCGCGTCCGGCTGGATCTGGAAGTTCACCTGGTTCCCCCTACCTCAGGTACGTGCTCGGCGGTTCCTCTTCGTCGACGTGCTCCTGGGCCGGCCGGTTCCGCGCGGGCTGCTGAGGTTGCGGCTGCGTTTGCTGCGGGCCCGGTGGCGGAGGTGCCGACGGCATGATCGGTTCGACGCCCGACGCGAGCATGCCGTCCTTGAACTGCTGCAGCTGGTCGCCGAGGATCGGCGCCACGGCCTGCTCGAGCTGCTGCGCGGCGTTCTGCGTCGCCATCCTGATGGCGTCGAGGATCTCCTGCTGCAGCTGGACGTGTGATCGGTTCATGGCGTTCGGCTGCAGCTGCAACCCGAGCACGGCACCGGAGGTGGCCGCGGTCACGGTGACCGCCCCGTCCCGGCTGCGGCCGACGCCGCGCAGGTCCTTCATCGCCTGCTGCAGCGCACCGGCCTTCTTCGCCTGCTCCTCGAACGAGCGCATCAGCGACTGCATGCGCTCCTGGCGGTTCGTCACGCCAACTCCCCCCGGAACTCGACCTCAGCCCGTCGGATTGCTGCCCCTCTGGGCGTTCTTGAGCTGCTGCTGGAGGTCGTCGATCTGCTGCTGCAGCTTGGCGACCTGGGTGGGCTCCGCGGTCGTGTCGGCGCGCGTCTCCTCCTGCAGACCCGCCGACTCGGCCTTGAGGATCTTCGCCGAACGGCCGAGCGAGCGCGCCATCTCCGGCAGCTTCTTGCTGCCGAACAACAACACGACGACGACCGCGATGATCAGCAGTTCGGTTGCTCCGAGGTTGCCCATGAGCTCACTTCCTCCGGTTGTGCCCGACTCGACGATAGCTTGTGCCACAAGGAGATCGGGCACCGGCAGCAACGGGTCAGAACGTCCATAACGGACGTTCGGGCGGTTGCGGGGACAGAACCGCCCGTTCGTCGTCCCGCTCGGCTCAGGTCCGGTCGAACTCCGGGATGAGCTCCCCGATCAGCCGGATGCTCGTCATCACCTCGTCGGCGCCGATCGGCCCGATCTGCTGCAGGCACATCAGCCGGTCGATCCCGAGGTCCGCGTAGGCCCGCAGCTTCTTGCGGCACGTGTCGGGGCTGCCGACGATGAGCGACTGCTGCGCCGACAGCACCTCGAACACCTCGTCCTCCGGCACGTCCTCGCCCTGGATGATCCGGCCGATCACGAGCTGCGCGTCGGTCGGCGCGGCGTCCACCTCGGCGCGCAGGAACTCGCCGGTGAGGCCGCCGTCACCTGCGGCGAGGACGTCCTGGTGGCGTTGCATGGTCGCGGCGAACTCGGCTGCGGCGTTGAAGAAGCGCAGCGCGGTCACCGTGTACCAGGCGGCCGCGGCGGCGGCACCGTTGCGCATGGCCTGCTCGTCGGTCTCGGCGCAGTGCACGAAGGTGAAGTAGGCGACCTGGTCGTTCACGAACGACCCGACGGGGTTCGTGCACTCGGCGGCGGCCGCGCGGTAGAGGTCGATCATGCGGGCGACCCGGTCGATGGACTCCCAGATGGTGGTGCCGAGGACGCCCACGCCCCGGCGGCCGGCCTCCTCGAACGACGTCGGGGACGCGGCGGCCTGCCACAGCGGCGGGTGCGGGCTCTGCAGCGGCTTGGGGATGATGGAGACGTCGGAGATGTCGTAGTGCGCGCCGCTGTGGGAGAAGCGGTCGGTGGTCCACATCTTCGGCACCATCTCGAACGCCTCCGCGGTCTGGGCGCGCGCGTCGGCGGGCTCGACGCCGAAGAGGTTCCACTCGGGGATGGTCGACCGGGTGAGGCCGAGCTCGACGCGGCCGCCGCTCAGGTGGTCGAGGGTGGCGGCGCGTTCGGCGACGCGGATCGGGTGGTTGAACTTGCCGGGGGCGAGCACGGCGGCGTGGCCGAGGCGGATGCGGGAGGTCGCCTGGGAGAGGGCGGCGAGCATCAACTCGGGCGCGGACGACAGGCTGAACTCGCCCGCGCCGTGGTGCTCGACCTGCCACCAGCAGCCGTAGCCCAGCTCGTCGGCGAGTCGTGCCTGGTCGAGGGCCTGACGGAAGCGGAACTCCTCGGGAGCAGGGCCGGGGTTCTGGATCTCGTTGAACAGGTCGATCTTCATCGGCACACCCTCGCCTCGTGCGGACACCAAGGCTGATGTCTCTGAGAGCGACCGACTCGTTACTCGACCAATACAACTGGCCCGGGACGGAGCAACGTCATTCGCAGGCGCAGCAGCAACAGCTCGGGTCCGTTCCGCACTCCGGCCTGGCGGGCGCGGGCTCGTGGACAGGACCGCTGCGCGCGAGTCCGGCCTGCCGGGACTGGTCCGTGCAGCGATCGGTGCCAGGACAGCTCTTCAGGAGCGTGACGGCGGGGGCCTCGGTGATCACGGCGGGCCGGCGCTTCGCACCACCCGGCCACTGCACGGAGATCGAGATGGACGAGGAGTTGTTGTCGTAGCGCGACTCCACGAGGGTGCGGTCGGAGTTGACCGTGTTGACGAGGTCGTAGGTGCCGGACGTGACGTTGGTGAGGTCGAGCCACTGGAAGTCGACGCCCTTGCGGTAGTCGTCGCCCTGGCCGACCGAGATGCCCTCGAACATCTCGGTGGCGTCCGGGTCGTTGCGGCCGCAGTTGCTCTTCCTCAGGCGTTCGGCGAGCAGGCCTTCCGGACTGGCGGCGTCCCGTTGCGCGCCGGGCAGCCGGTCGGCGTCGGCGGTGCGGTAGCGGTCGCCCAGGCAGAAGCCGTTCTTGCGGTCGGCGACCACCATCCGGCCGTTCGGCGTGCGCAGTTGCATGCGGGCGAACCCCATGAGGTGCCAGTGCAGGTGGGTCGGAGTGGGCTCGTAGTACATCGAGGTGGCGGTGGCCCGTCGCGCGTCGTCGAAGGTGGCGGGGATCGCGGCACCCCGGGCGGTCTGGAAGGCCTGGCGGACGTCCATGTCGTTCGAGGACCTGTTGGGGCGGCGGCCGTGCAGCATGAGGGGGCCGTCGCCGGCGTTGTCCACGGCGGTGGTGAAGCGGATCCGGACTGCTTTCATCTCGCCTGACGTCACGCAGTCGCCGTTGGGGGCCTTGGGGTCCGTCACCACGCAGACGTCCCAGTCACGGCACAGCGACGGGTCGCCGGTGTAGCCGCCGGGGCAGCCCACCGGGGCCTGGCGGAGGTCGGGCAGGAGCGGAGCGGCGGCGGTGGCCGGTTGTGCCAGTGCCGCGGTGAGAGTCAGTGAGAGGGCTGCCGCGCTCCACGTCTTGCCAGAACCCATGGGGGACAAGGTAGGGGTGGGTGGTGGTGCGACCGGCATTTCCGCGGAAGGTGTACCTGGGCGAGTGAACGGGTGCCGCCTTCGTGGGTCGGTTTCGTGGGCCGGTTCCTGTTGTGGCGGGGGTTGGTCGCGTTTTGTTGGTTGGGCTGCGGTTGTGAGGGCGTTTGCGCGGGTCCTGTCGAAGCCCGTGGGTGGCGATTGGGGCCTACCGCTGACCAGCCGGGCATCAGCCCGTTCGGGCTCGCCTGCGGCATCGCGTGCCAGGACTCGTAGGTGGTTGGCTTTGCGTTGACGGCTGTCCGGTTGGCACCGCGCGCCGGGCTTGCGTGCGTGGGGTGCCTTGCGTTGGCGAGTGCGGTTGTGTGCGCGCGCCGGGCTTGCGTACGCCGTCGACCTGCGTTGACGACCGTCCGGCTGAGAGCGCGCGTCCAGCCCGTCTCAGGCCGTCAGCGCGGCGCCCAGTTCCTCGATCAGGTCCGCCGGGTCCTCGATGCCGACCGACAGGCGGATCAGGCCGTCGGTGATGCCGAGCGCGTCCAGTTCCTCGCGCGGCAGGTCCTTGTGGGTGGTGGTGGCCGGGTGGATCATCGTCGTGGAGACGTCGGCGAGGCTCGGCGAGAGCGGGATCGTGCCGTTCAGACGGGTGATCAGCCGGTCGACTGCCGGGCGTCCGGCCTCCAGTTCGAACGAGAGCATGCCGCCGGTGCCGTCGGGGTAGAGCTTCGCGGCGGTGGTGGCCTGCGGGTGGTCGGGGCGCGACGGGTGGTTGACCTTCGTGACGGCCGGGTGTGCGGCCAGGAACTCGGCCACCGCGGTGGCGCCTGCCGAGTGCGCCTTCATGCGCAGGCCCAGGGTTTTCAGGCCCAGCAGGGCCATCCAGGCGTCGAAGGGGCCCACGGTGGCGCCCAGGTGGACGATCGACTGACGGATTCTGGTGGTCAGGTCGGCGGGGCCCGCGACCACGCCGCCCATCGCCGCCGAGTGGCCGCCCAGGTACTTGGGAACGCTGTGCCACACCAGGTCCGCGCCGTGTTCTAGCGGGCGGAGCAGGGCGGGCGTCACGAAGGTGGCGTCCACGACGAGCTTGGCGCCCACGTGGCCCGCCAGGGCGGACAGGGCCGGGAGGTCCGGCACTCGCACGGTCGGGTTGGTCAGGGCTTCGACCAGCACGAGTCTGGTGCGCGGGGTCAGGGCCCTGCCCACCTCGGCCAGGTCGGCGCCGTCCACGAGGGTGGTCTCGATGCCCAGGCGGGGCAGGTCGGTCTCGAGGAGGCTGCGGGTGCCGCCGTACACGTTGCGGTCGGCCACGACGTGGTCGCCGGTGCCGGCCAGGGCGAGGACGGTGCCGGTGATCGCGGCCATGCCGGAGGCCGTGGTGACGGCGTCCTGGGCGCCTTCGAGGTCCGCCACGGCCTGTTCGAGCACCTGGCCGTTGTAGTGGCCGAAGCGGTAGTAGGCCTGGCCTCGCTCCTCGCCGTTGTTGACCCGGTGCAGCGACTCCAGGTCCGGGTAGCCGTAGACCGTGGTCTGGTGCAGGGCGGGCACCAGCGGCAGGGCGGCTCCCGGGGCGACGTGGGCGCCCGCCCGTGCGGCTCGGGTCGTCAGGTGAGAGCGGTCGTTCATCGGCACCGTCCACTTCAGTCTCGGGATGACCCCATGATTACCGAACGATCGGTAAGGTTCAAGGGCCGAAACCTCGCGCTACTCGGTGTCGGTCTTGATCGCGGTCAGGATCGGGATGCGGGCCGCCCGGCGGGCGGGGACGAAGGCCGCGCCCACCCCGATCGCCACGGTGATCAGCATGAACACGGCCAGGCGGTCCCACGGGAGCACCGGGGTGGTGTTCGCCTGGCCGCTCACCGTCATCGCGCCGATCACGCAGCCGGACACGACGCCCGCCAGTGCGCCGATCACGGCGATGATCACCGACTCGATCCGCAGCACGGAGCCCACCTGGGAGCGGGCCAGGCCGATGGCGCGCAGCAGGCCGATCTCGCGGATGCGTTCCATCGTGGACATCGTCATGGTGTTGACCACGGACATCGCGCCGATCAGGACCGAGACGCTCAGCATCGCGTAGAGCAGGTTGAGGTACAGGTCGTACTCGGAGGCCTGGGCCTCGACGTACTCGTCGCGGGTCTGCACCAGCAGGGCCGGGTTGTCCAGGGCGCCGCGGATGGCGTCCCGCACCTGGTCGGGAGAGCCGGTGGTCTTGACCAGCACCTCGCGGTTCCAGAGCTCGTCGGCAGGGACGTTCGCGGTGTCCACCAGGGCCTCGGCGCCGAACTCCTCCGGGGCGTCGAAGATCGCGACGACCGGCAGCGGCTTCTCCTCGCCCACCTCCGATCCCAGGGTCCAGCCGTGTTCCGCGGCGACGCTGCTCGCCACCGCGACACCGGAACGGAGCCCGTCCAGCGAGCCTTCGCGGATCCGCAACGGCACGAGCGCGCTGATCGCGCCGGCGTTCACCGCGGTCACCTGCAACGAGCCCTTGTCCAGTGGCAGCAACGCCTGCCGGAGCGCGGTGACGTGCGTGACACCGGGCACCGCGGCGATCTCGTCGGCCACGCTCGGGCCGATGTCCGCGAACGGCAGCGCCTCCAGCCGGACGTCGGCGTTGTTCCACGACTTCGCGGTCTGCTCCGCCTTCGCGGAGATCGACGCGATCGGCACGGTGACGGCGGCGCAGACCGAGAGGCCGATCATCAGGGCGCTGGCCGTCGCGCCGGTGCGGCGCGGGTTGCGGCGGGTGTTCTCCACGGCGAGGGTGCCGGTGAGGCCGGCGACGCGGGTCAGCGGGCCGCGCAGCACCGCGGTCAGGCCCGACGCGAGCAACGGTGTCAGGACGATCAGGCCGATCAGCATCGTCGGCGCGCCGAGGTAGATCATGGTCTCCTCGCCGCGGCCGAGCACGACCATCGCCGTGCCGAGCGCGGTGACCGCGAAGCCCGTGATGTTCCTGAGCCGCAACGACTTCGGCGTCGGCGGCAGGCCGGTGCGCAGGGCCGCGACCGGCGGGACGGCGGCGGCGCGGTGGGCCGGGATCCAGGCGGCCAGCAGGGTCACGCCCAGACCGACGCCGAACGCCGCCAGCAACGTCGTCGGCGTGAACGGCCGCAACGGCACCGGAGCACCGTCGAACACGGCGAACTGCGACTTGAGCAGCGCCGCTCCCCCGACGCCCAGCAGGTAGCCGGCGACGGTCGCGACGCCACCCAGCAGCGTCGCCTCGGTGAGCACCAGCCGCAGCACGTAACGACGTCCGGCGCCGACCGCCCGCAGCAGCGCGTGTTCGCGGGACCTGGCGGCGGCGAGCATCGTGAAGGTGTTGGCCACCAGGAAGACCGACGAGAACAGCGCCACACCCGCGAAGATCAGCAGGATCATGGTCAGCTTGTTGTTGCTGCTCGCCTCCTGCTCGGTCAGCTCGTCCGCCGTGTAGGTGCGGAGATCGGGCAACGCCTGCTCCACCGCGGCGGCCAGCGCGCCCTGCCCGGTGCCGGGCGAGGTCGTGAGCAACGCCGACGTGTACCCACCGGCGGCGAACAGCTCGCGCGCGGCCGGTTCCGCGAACGCGATGAGCGTGCCGCCCTGCACGATCGCGGTGTTCTGGAAGTCGAACACGCCGCTCAGCCGCACGTCGCGTGCCGCGCCCGCCACCACGACCCGCACCTGGTCGCCGACCCGGTAGCCGGTGCGTTCGGCGGCCCACCTGTCGAGGGCGATCTCGTCCGGCGCGACCGGCGCCGACCCGCTGACCAGCTCGTGGCGCTGCGCGTCGAAGTTCACGCCGCCCGCCGCGCCCGGCGTGCCGACGAGCGTCTTGTCCTTGCCCACCAGGAACGCCGGCCCCTCGGCGACCGCGCGCAGGCCGCCCACCCCGGCCACACCGCGGAGCTGGTCGACCGCCGCGGCCGGCAGTGGCTCGTTGTCGTCGCGCTCCGCCTGCACGGCGAAGTCCCGGGGAGTGCCCTCCACGGCCGCGCGCACGGTGTCGCCGTAGACCAGCGAGCCCGTCACGAACGCCACGCCGAACACGATCGCGATCGCCGGCAGCAGGAACCGCAGCCGGTTGTCGGTCATCGACCTCCACGCCACCCGGATCATCCGCGCACCGCCTGACCGTCGAGGTGGCGCATGCGGTCCAGCACCAGGTCGGGCGTGGGAGCCGCCATCTCGTCCACGATCCGGCCGTCGGCGAGGAACAGCACGCGGTCCGCGTAGCCGGCGGCGATCGGGTCGTGGGTCACCATCAGCACGGTCTGGCCCCACTCCTTCGCGCACCGGCGCAGCAACGCCAGGATCTGCGCGCCGGTGCGGGAGTCGAGGTTGCCGGTCGGTTCGTCGGCGACCACGATCTCCGGCCGCGACACCAACGCCCGTGCGCACGCCACGCGCTGCTGCTGGCCGCCGGAGAGCTCGGACGGCCGGTGCCCCAGCCGGTCTCCCAGCCCGACGGCGTCGATCACCCGCCGCGTCCAGTCGGGATCGGGCTTGGTGCCGGCCAGCGTCAGCGGCAGCACGATGTTCTCCCACGCCGTCAGCGTGGGCAGCAGGTTGAACGACTGGAAGACGAACCCGATCCTGTCGCGCCGCAGCCGGGTGAGCTCGGCCTCCTTCAGCGCGCCGAGGTCGGCGCCGCCGACCCACGCCTTGCCGGAGGTGGGCGTGTCGAGCCCTGCCAGGCAGTGCATCAGGGTGGACTTGCCGGAGCCGGACGGCCCCATCACGGCGGTGAACTCGCCGCGCCGGAACTGCGCGGACACCCCGGCCAGCGCCGTCACCGCGGCCTGCCCGGACCCGTACACCTTGCCGAGCTGGTCGGCCACCGCCACCGTTCGCTGATCCATCGGACACCGTTCTCGTCGACTCGGGGGAACGGCACCCAGCCTGCTGACGCGAGCGATCACGCGGATCCACCGCACTGTTGAGTGACTTCGCGGCCACTCCACCAAAAGGTTGAGGCCCCGGCGGACGGCTCTGACCTACCGTCGCCACCATGACAGGCATCCTCACGCGGCTCACCTGGTGGCAGCGGGTCGCCTTCTGGCTGATCATCGCGGCCGGTGGCGCGCTCCTGACCGTGGAGGCGTTCAGCTCCCCGACCGTCTACGGCGCGGTGGGCCTGGTGCTGTGCGGGGTCCTGCCGTCGGCGGCGTTGTTCGCGAGGAACCTCACCGCGCTCGCCGTGGCGGGCATCGCGGTGCTGTCGATGGTCTTCACCGTGGTGTGCGCGACCGTCCTACCCGGACACCTCGACAACACGTTCGGCCTGTTCGAGCTGATCGGGCTCGCGTGCCTGTCGGTCCGGGCGCTGGTGGTGTTCCCCGCCTGGCGCGCGGCCGGGCTGTGCGTGCTGCTCGGCCTCGCCGCGGTCACGACGCCGTTGCGGCTGGCGGACCTCGACCCCGACCTCACCCCCGCGATGGGGTTCTTCATCGCCGTGGTGCTGGCGTTCGTGCAGCTGCTCGGGCTGGTCATGCGGTTGCACGACCGCACGCGCACCGACTCGTTCCAGCTCGCCCGCCAGACGCAGCGGCTGGAGTACGCCCGCGACCTGCACGACTTCGTGGCGCACCACGTCACCGCGATCGTCGTGCAGACCCAGGCGGTCCGCTTCGCCACCGGCAGCGGGCAGGTGCCGGACCCCGCGGTGCTCGACAAGATGCTCGACGGCATCGAGAAGGCGGGCTCGCAGGCGTTGACGTCGATGCGGACCATGGTCGACGTCCTGCGCGACGACAACGCCCCGATGCACCCGCACCAGGCGCTCACGCTGATGGTGAACGACCTCGCCGCCGGCTTCACCGGCCCGCCGGTCAGCACGAACATCGACCCGGCGATCGCCGATCTCGACCTGCCCGGGTCCACTTTGGACGCCGCCAGGCACGTCGTGCAGGAGGCGCTCACGAACGTGCACCGGCACGCCACCCGCGTCACCCAGGTGATGATCAGCGCGCGGTCCAGGGGCGACGAGGTGGAGATCAGCGTCACCAACGACGGTCAGGCGAGCGACAACGGCCTGCCCAAGGGCGGGTTCGGCCTGGTCGGGCTCGCGGAACGGGTCGAGTCGGCCGGTGGCAGCCTCAGCGCGGGCCCGGCGGGTCGCGGGTGGGCGGTCACGGCGCTTCTGCCATCCTCGGGCGCATGACGATCCGGGTGCTCATCGCCGACGACCAGGAGATGATCCGCTCGGCGTTCGGGATGATCCTCGGCACGCAGCCCGACATGGAGGTCGTGGCGAGCGTCGGGGACGGCGAGAGCGCGGTCGCCCAGGCCCGCAGGCTGCGTCCCGACGTGTGCCTGCTCGACATCCGGATGCCCGCGCTCGACGGCCTGGAGGCCACCCGGCTGCTCGCGGGGCCGGGCGTGGACGCGCCGCTCAACGTGCTCATCGCGACCACGTTCGACCTCGACGAGTACGTCTACCGGGCGTTGCAGAACGGCGCGTGCGGGTTCCTGCTCAAGGACATGTCCCCCGCGTTGCTGGTCGAGGCCGTGCGCGCCGCGTCCACCGGCACGAGCCTGATCTCCCCCGCCATCACGGTGCGGCTGCTGTCCAAGCTCGCGCCGAACCGGCAGGCGGAACCGGCGCCGCACCGGCCGTTGCCCGAACCGCTGACCGACCGCGAACTGGACGTCGTGCGGCTCGTCGCGAACGGCAACACCAACGAAGAGATCGCGGCCAAGCTCTACGTCTCCGTCGCCACGGTCAAGACGCACCTCGCGAACGCCCAGCGCAAGCTGTCCGTCCGCAACCGCGTCGAGGTGGCGGCCTGGGCGTGGCGCACCGGCGTCGTCAACCGCTGAGCACGGGCACCTTGACCTCGTCGGGTTCCCGCGTGGTCAGCAGGGCGAACGCGCCGTTGGCGAGCACGGCCAGCACGGCGATGACGATCGCCATCGGCAGCGCGGAGTGCCCGGTGCCGACGCTCACCAGCGGCGAGATGGCCGCACCGAACCCGAACTGCGCGGCACCCAGCACGGCCGATCCCGTCCCGGCGGCGCCCGGCACGGCGTCGAGCGCCAGCGCGGTGGCAGAGCCCATGACGAAGCCGAGCGACGCGATGACGAAGAAGATCGGCGCCACCAGCCAGATCGGGCTGATCGGCAGCACGGCGACCACCAGCAGCACCGCGGCGGCGGCGAGGAGCCAGCGCTGACCGATGGCCAGGACCTGGCGCGGGTGGCGGGTGCGCAGCAGGCGTGAGGCGGTCGCGCTGCTCGTGACCAGACCCACCGCGTTCAACGCGAAGAACAGGCCGTAGCTCACCGGGCTCATGCCGATGACCACCTGGTACAGGAACGGCGAGGCCGAGATGTAGGCCATCAGCACGGCGAACGAGAAGACGAACGTGACCGTGGCGGTGAGGTAGGCGCGGTGCCCCAACGCCCGGAACCGCCCCTCCTTGCCACCCCCGCGGCGTTCCCCGGGCAGGGTCTCCGGCACGACCGTCGCGGATCCGGCGAGCATCGCCACCGCCAGTCCGGCCAGCACGAACAGCACGCCGTGCCAGCCGATGCCGTCCACCAGCAGGCTGCCCAGCAGCGGCGCCACGACCGGCGCGACGCCACCGACGATCATCATCAGGCTGAACGCGCGGGCGGCGGCCTTGCCGGTGGCGAGGTCGGCGATGACCGCGCGGCCGATCACCATGCCCGCGGCGGCGGTCAGGCCCTGCACGAGCCGTCCGGCCAGCAGGACCTCGATCGTGGGAGCCAGCGCGACGAGTACGCTCGCGCCGACGAAGACCGTGGAGCCGACCAGCAACGGCCCACGCCGGCCGAAACGGTCGGAGATCGGCCCGAACACGAGCTGACCGGCGGCCAGGCCGAGCAGGAACATCGTCAGCGTGAGCTGGATGGACGTGTCACTCGTCTGCAGGTCGAGGGCCATGCGCGGGAACGCGGGCAGGTACAGGTCGATGCCGAACGGCGCCACACTCGCCAGCAGGGCGAGCACGAGCAGCAACGGTGTCGGGATGGTGCTGCGCGAGGGCGCGTCCACCGCAATCCCCTCTCAGGTGATAGCTATCAAGTGAGAGCAAAAGTACCATGGGCGGGTGGACGAGGCTCAGAAAGCGCGGTTGTTCGAGCTCGCCGACCTCATCGCGGCGGTCGGGCGGCAGATCCAGGCCACCAAGGAGGGCGTGACCAAGGAGGCGTGGTCTCATTCGGACATCGCGGTGATGCGGTACGTCGACCGCAACCCCGGCACGTCCGCCCGCGCGGCCGCCGACGCCACCCAGCAGACCTCCAGCAACTTCAGCCGGTCGCTGCGAGGCCTCGAGGAGAAGGGCCGCGTGCGCCGGGAGACCGACCCCGAGGACACCCGCCGGGTCCGCCTCTACCCCACCGCCCGCGCCCAGGAGCACCTGAAGCGCCTCAACGACATCTGGAGCGACCTGCTCGACGGCCTGGTGACCGACGAGGAGGAGGTCGACGCCGTGATCGCGCTGCTGCGGCGGCTGGAGACCGGGATAGCCGAGAAGACCCGCGCACGTCGTTAGCGTTCGGCGGCGGCGAAGCCGGCCCGCTTCCCGCCGGACCGGCCGCACTCCGCGAGGTGGCGGGCACTCCTCGCGCGAGGAGTGCCCGCCACGCCGGGGTTACTTCAGCAGGAACGCGTCCACGATCATCTGCGTCACGGAGTTGCCCGCGTCGTCCTTCGCCGAGGCCTTGAGCGACACCGAGGTGGCGCCCTTCGGGTGGCTGAGGACGGCGAACCACTTGCCGTTGCTGCACAACAGCGGCGCGGTCCGCCAGGTGACGCCCCTGTCGTGCGACACCTGGACGCTGGTGGGCTTCGCGGCGGCGCCGGTGTTGTGGTTGACCGCCACCGGCACGATCGTCGACGCCGCCCGGCTCGCCCTGTTGTGGCCGTCCAGGGCAGGGGCGAACTTCACGGCCATCAACGGCAGCGCCTGCTGTCCGTCCACGACCGTGTCCGACCTGAACGTCCAGTCGGCGACGATCCTGCTGGTCAGCGTGCGGTCCCTGGTCGCCTCGGTGTGCAGGCGGTAGGTGGCCGCGCCGGGCCGCGCCTCCAGCAGACCGCTGGTGCTGGTGAGCTTGCCGATCTCCTGGCCGTCGCGGAACAGCGTGGAGCTGCCGGTGTGCGCGGAGAAGCCCTCGCGGTCGTTGCCGGAGTCGGTCCACAGCGGGATCTGGAAGATCATCGTGTCGCCGGACCGGCTCGCGTACCTCGTCGGCCTGCCCGGGTTCTTCGGCAGGTCGGGGCCGAACACCGCCTGGTTGAACGAGTCGGTGGCGGTCTTCACCCGCGGGAACGTCCTGGGGCCGCTGGAGAACAGCCGCGACCGGTACTCCCCTGCCGCCGTCACCTCGGTGAACTCGTTGAGCCACGGGGTTTCCGGCGAGTAGAGCTCGTCGAGGACGAACGGCAGCGGCTTGGTGATCATGCCCTCCCGGTTGCCGGTGGTGCCGGACGTGGTGGCGGCGTGCGTCGTGCGGACCTTCACGAGGTCCTTGTCCCGCACCCGGAGCACCGGGTCGGCGGGCACGCGGCCGGTGACGTCACCGCGCACGTTGTAGAGGTACGGGCTGGCGTCGAAGCTGCCGGTGGCGTCCTGCTCGGCGAACCTGCCGCCGGTCGAGTAGCGGAACTGGCCGGGTGCCGAGGTCTTCGACGGGCTGACGAGGACGTCGCCGAACTCGGGCGGGCTGATCTTGGTGAGCAGGAAGTCCTTGCCGCCGTAGGTCGTCGAGCGGGCGAACTCGACGAACTTCTCGCCCGCCCTGGCGTTCTTGTGGTCGAGCACGAGCCCGGCCGGCTTGCCCTGGCGCGCGTCGACGGTGATCGCGGTCTTCGCGCTGAGGTTCACGTCGGGCTCGACGGCCACCACCAGCTTTCCGTCCGAAGTGGACACCTGGGACTCGAAGTAGTAGTGCCCCTTGGGCGCGCGCAGCGTCACCGCGCCGGACGCGTCGTACGGCACCCGCATCTCCGGCTTGGCCAGGTCGACGAGCCGGAACGCGTAGTCCGGCGTGGGCTTGCCGTCGGAGCCGAGGACGTTCACGGTGAGGTCGTAGCTCTCCACCTCGCGCGTCACGGTGATGGGCGTGCGCACGTCACCGGCGGTGATCACGCCGCTGTAGATGCCGTCCGCGCCGGTGACCTTGGTGTTCGTGGTGACGGTGGCCTGCGCCGCCGCGCCGGGTGCGATCGTCAGGGTCGCGGGCGAGACGGTGAACATCCCGGCAGGGGCGGCCTTTCCGCTGGGGTCCTTGACGTCCGCGGCCAGGTTCAGCGTCACCGGGGAAGTGCCGGTGTTGCGGTACGTCACGGCCGTGGGGATCGGCGCGTCGTCGGTGTGCGGCCACTGCACGATCCCGTTGTTGATGCTCGCGACGGACGCGTGCACGGCCGACGCCACCGCCTTGGCGACGTCGACCCGGCCGCCGCCCTGCTCGAAGACGGTCTGCGCCGGGTGCGGCTTCGCGCTGCCGACCAGCGCCGCCTTGAGGTCCGCGGCCTTCCAGTCCGGGTGCTGGCCGGCGAGGATCGCGGCCGCGCCCGCCACGTGCGGGGTGGCCATCGACGTGCCGTCGAGCGCGACGTGGTCCTCCCCCACCGGCGGGAACCGGCGGCTGATCATGCTGTCCTTCGCCAGCGCGGCCACGATCGCCACGCCCGGCGCGGTGATCTCCGGCTTGATCGCGTTGTCGCCGAGACGCGGGCCGCGGCTGGAGAACTCGGCCAGCGCGTCGGTGTGGTCGACCGCGCCGACGGTGAGCGCCGCGTCGGCGGCGGCCGGCGAGCCCGGCGTCCGTCCGCTGTTGCCGGAGGCGATCACGAACAGCGCGCCGGTCCGCGCGGTGATCTCGTTGACGGCCTGCGACAGCGGGTCCCTGCCGTCGCTCGCGGCGTCGCTGCCGAGGCTCATGTTGATCACGCGGGCGCCGCTGGTCGCGGCCCACTCCATGCCCGCGATGATGCCGGACTCGGTGCCGCTGCCCGCGTCGTTCAACACCTTGCCGACCAACAGCTTCGTGTCCGGCGCGACGCCCTTGTACTGGGCGTGGTCGCCCGTGACGACCGACGCGACGTGCGTGCCGTGACCGTGCTTGTCGACGGTTCCGCTGGCGCTGCCGGTGAAGTCCTTCGCCTCGACCACCGCGTCGGTGAGGTCGGGATGGCTGGGCTCGATGCCGGTGTCGAGGATCGCGGTCGTGACGCCCTGGCCGGTGAGCCCCGCCTGCCACGCCGCCGGCGCGCCGATCTGCGGAACGCTCCTGTCCAGCACGGCCTTCACCGGTCCGTCGAGCCAGATCCGGGTGGCGTCCCTGGTCTTCCAGAACGCCGTGTCCTTGGCCGCGACCACGGCCGCCCCGCCGATGCTCGGCAGGTCGCGCACGGTCCGCGCGGTCAGGGTGCGCGGCTGCGTGACGATCAACGGGATGTCCGCGCGGTCGGCGTCGCCGTAGCCGGTGCCGAGGAGCTCGGTGACGTTGAACAGCCTCGGGTCGAGCTGTCCGTTCCGCAGCATGCCGAGTGCGTCGAACGGCGTGACGTTGACGTCGCCGTCGGGGTCGGTGCGGGTGATGAACCCGATGTTCTCCCTGCCCTGCGCCGGACGCACCCGAGCGTGACCGCCGGTCAGGACGACCTGGTCTCCCGTGACGAGGGTGACCAGGCGTCCTTCGCCGTCCGGCGCCGGCGGTGCGACCGGCGCCGCGGTCGCCGGCGTCACCGGTCCCGCGAGGCCCGTCGCCGCGATGACGGCCACCGCGACCGACCGTCTCCACCTGTCGCTCATACGACCCCTCCAGAGGTTCGGGCGCCCAGGTAGAGATCTACTGGCTTGGAGAACGTTTTCCACGCCTTGCCAGTTGCCAGTATTGGTCTAAACCTCTAGCTGGCCGGCGGCAACGCGGGCCCGGTCGTGCCGAGGTGCTCCTGCGCGATCGGCGGGCCCGACCGCCGTGCGGGTGATCACTTGGCGAGCTCCTGGTCGAGCGCCGCCTTCAGGCCCTCGTAGCTCGCCCGGCCGGTGAACTTGGTGCCGTTGACGAAGAACGTGGGCGTGCCCTGCACCCCGACGGTCGAGCCGTCCGCGCGGTCCTTCAGCACCCGGTCGAGCGTGGCGGGGTCGTTGAGGTCGGCCTCGAACTTCGCCATGTCCAGGCCGAGGTCGCGGGCGAACCCGACGAACAGGTCGCGCTGCTCGACCTGCTTCTCGCCCCACTCGGCCTGGGTCTCGTACATGCGCTTGTACATCGCCTCGAGCTTGCCCTGCCTGCTCGCCGCCTCGACGACGGTGGCCGACAGCTCGGCGTTGCGGTGGCTGGGAATCGGGAAGTACCGCAGCACGAACGTCACGCGGTCGCCGTACTCGGCACGCAGCCGCTCGACGCTCGGGTAGGCGGCCCGGCAGGACTCGCACTCGAAGTCGAGGAACTCGACGAGCGTGACCTCGGCGTTCGGCACGTCGTTCAGCTTGTGGCTGTCGGGACGGACGAGCAGCTCGGCGGGTGCGGCGGCGACGGGTCCCGCCGCCTTGGTGTTCCCGGCCTGGGGCTGTGCCGGGCTGGTGAGCCTGCTCATCAGGATGAAACCGCCGACCACTACGACGACCGTGGCGATGATGATCAACGAAATGCGGGCGTTCTTGGTCATGAAGGCATACCTCTGCGAGTGGTGGGTGGACCGAGCGCGAGAACGGGCTCGGTCTACGTCCGCAGCACGCAGAGCTGGGTGAGTCGCACTTCCGGGCGCCTGGGCGGACCACTCCGCCGGACGGGCGCCGACACGATCACGGGAAACAAGGTGGGCAGCTTGAGTCCGCCGGCCACCAGCAGCACGGCGAACAGCAGGGCCAGGCAGATCTCGGGGACGGCGCCGAGACCGTCGAGGTCACCGGGGTCGGCCAGCACCTGGACGCTGGTGATCGAGCACTCCGCCGACGGCACGAGGTCGCCTTCGCACGGCGTGCCCTGGAGCATCGCGATCCCCACGGCGAGCGCGAGCACGGCGAAGACGCGCACGAGACCCACTCGCGCGATCTTCCTCATCGTGCCGACCACGCGCCCAGGCTAGCGGGTGTCAGGACAGCTCTGTGACGATCTTCTCGATGCGCCGCGCGCGGGTCTCCGGCTGCTTCGCCGCGGCCACCGCCTCGGCCCGTTGCCGCTGGTTGCTGTAGGACAGCGCGGCGAACGCGGCCTTGGCGCCGGGGTGCCGGTCGAGTGCCGCCGCGAGGTCGTCGGGCACGTCGACCGTGCGTTCCGCGAGGTCGGGTTCGAGCGTCACCTCGACCGTCTCCCCCGCCGCAACGCCAGCGGCCTCCCGGTTGGCCGCGCTCAGCGGCAGCATGAAGTCGCCGCCCATGACCGCGACGGTGCTGCGGTAGGTGTGGGCACCGATCGTCACCGACACCCTGGGTTTCTTGCCCTGTCCGAGCGCCTCGACCACGGCGGCCGGGACGCGGAGCCCGGTCGCGGTCTTGCCGTTGAGCTCGACCAGGCTGGTGAACGAATGGCGCGTCACGGGCGGTCCTCCGGAGATCGGGTGCCCGCATGGAAGCACATATGCTGCGGCCGTGCCCGGGACCGCGTTCGACGCCGCCGACCTGCCCGCCTACGAGCCGCCGACGTTCGACGAGGAAGAGCCGGACGGGGACGAGCGGCCGCCGTTCCGAGGCACCACCTCTCCGCCTACCGGGATGGACGAGGTCGACTGGGCAACTCTCGAAGACGCCTACGACACGGCCGAGCAGACACCGTTGTTCATCGAGGCGCTGACCAGCGACGACGCCGGTGACCGCGGCTTCGGGCTGTACGGCCTGTACTCGGCGACCACGCACCAGGGGTCGGTCTACACGGCGTCCGAGGCCGCGATCCCGTTCCTCGCCGACCTGGTCCGCCGCGACAACCCGATGGCCGTGCAGTTCCTGGCGAGGATCGCGGTCGGCGAGACGCACTTCGTGACGCGGCCCGACGACGTCCGCGACGCCACGACCCGGTACGCGGGCGCCGTGGCGGAGTTCGCCGCCGACGTCGAGGCGATGTGGACGCGCACCGGTGACGACGAAGCGTTGCGGCTGCTGGTCCTGCTGGACCGCGCGCCCGAACTGCCTCCGGTCGCGTCCGCCGGCTCGTGTCTGGCGCACGGTTTCGCGGCCGCACGTGCCAACGGCGTCACCCCTGGTGGGTCGAGGGTTGCCGACGTGCGGGCGGATCACGTCGCGGCGGCGCGGGAGCTGATGGTGTCGAGCCCGTCGCTGCACGTGCGTTGCGCTGCGGCAGCGTCCATTGTGTACTCCGGGTTCGCCGACGAGCACGCGCTGGCGTTGCTGCACCACCTGGCGCAGGGCGAGTACCCGGTGTTCGACACGTGGACGGGCGACCTCGCCGACCTGGCCGCCGCGGCGTGGACGTTCGGCACGACCGAGGACGGCCTGCTGAGCACGCCCTCACACACCAAGCCGAACCTCCACTCCAGACTGCTCGAGCTGATGACGCGCCAGTTCCGGCGGTCCGGCGACGTCTACCGGCCGATCGCGCCGGACGACCTGACGGCGGACCAGCGCACCACCCTGGAGACCGCCCTGCGGTCCTCGCCCGAGACGATCACCGGCGCCGACATCACCTACCGCTGGCTCGACGTGCCGGGTTCGGTGCCCGCGGTGCGGCGGCTGCTCGGCACCGCGACCGGCGAGCTCGCCCGGCGCACGTCGTCCGGCCTGCTGTGGTTCGTGCTGGAGGACGCCCTGCTCGGCCAGGGCGACACCAAGCCCGCGCTCGCCGCGCTGGCCGAGGTGAACGCGTGGACCGCGCTCGGCGAGGTGTTCGCCGCGCCACGGCAGGACAGCAAGGCCGAGAAGATCACGCTGACCGTGCGCCACTTCTACGGCGACGGCAGGGAGGAAACCGCGACCCTCGCGCTGTGCTCGCTCTTCGCCGACGCCCTGGGCGGGTACCGCGCCCAGGCCGAGGCGTTCCTCGACGGGTGGCTACCGGTGGTGTCCGAAGTGGAGGGACACGACCTGGCGTTCAAGGTGCCGGGCCAGCGCATCGGCACGGCGCTGGCGGCACTCGCCCGGTCAGGCGGGCTGGACGACCGCTTCCACCCGATGGTCCAGCATTACCACCGGTTCCCGCGGTACTCGACGGTGCCGTTGCCGCTGCTGAGGGAGATCGCGGAGGTGCTGCCCCCGGACGTCCGCGCCGCGAAGCTCGCCGAGTGGGCGGACTGACTCCTCAGGCGACCTTGGTCGAGCCGCCGTCGACCGCCCAGTTCGAGCCGATGACGCTCGGCATCGTCGGCGACGCGAGCACCAGGACCGCGCGGGCGATCTCGTCCGGCTCGATCATCCGGCCGGTCAGCATGCCGAGCTCCTTCGGCAGCGCCGCCAGCATGTCCGCGTGCGCGACGCCGATCGCCCCGGCGACCTGGGACATGTAGCCGCCCTCCCCCGCGATCGTGTGCGTGCGGGTGAGCGACGGCGACACGGCGTTGACGCGCACGCCTTCCGGGCCGACGCGTTCGGCGAGGGCGCGGGTGAACATGTTGATCGCCGACTTCGCCACCGCGTAGGGCAGCGGGGTGGCTCCGGGCGCGCCGATGCGCCGTCCGCTGTCCGAGCTGATGTTGATGACGGCCCCGCGCGCCTCGACCAACGCCGGCAGCGCCGCCCTGGTGACGCGGACGGTGGCGTGCAGGTTCAGCTCGAAGACGTCCTGCCAGATCTCGTCACCGCCGTCGAGCACGTCGCCGAACGAGCCGTCCGGCAGCCCGTCCCCGCCACCGGCGTTGTTGACCAGCACGTCCAGCCTCGGGTTCGCCGCCAGCGCCGCCTCGACGGCCCGGCGCGGTCCGTCCACTTCGGACAGGTCGGCCGCGACGAAGGTGGCGCCGGTGGCCTCCAGTTCGGGCGTCACGCGGCGGGACACCGCCACGACCTCGGCACCCTCCGCGCGGAAGGCCCGCACGATCGCGAGCCCGATGCCCTTGCTCGCGCCCGTCACGAGCACGCGCTTCCCGGCGAGGTTCAGATCCATGACTCTCAGCTCCTTGTCGACTGACCGATGCCCTAAATGCAACACCGACGTCTCACTTCTGTCAACAAGTGAGACTTGCGTGTTGCATTTATCCTGGTCGTTAGGCTGGGTCACCACCATGGAGGTCAGATGAGCGCGCCCACCCCGCCCCGGCCGGTCCGAGCGGACGCCGAACGCAACGTGACGCGCATCCTGGAGGCCGCCAAGATCGTCCTGGCCGACGACCCGACGGCGTCGCTGGAACGCATCGCGGACGAGGCCGGGCTCGCCCGCGCCACCGTCCACCGCCGCTTCTCCTCCCGCAGAGCGCTGCTGGAGGCGTTGTTCGCGCAGCTCAACGACCAGTACGTGCACGCGCTGAACGAGGCCAGGGCCGAGTCCACGCCCCCGCTCGTCGCCTTGCACCGGGTGACCGAGCTGGTCATCGAGATCAAGTTCCGGCACCGGCTGGCCGTGGAGATCGTGAACGGCAGCGGCGTCGGCCACTCGTTCCTGAGCGCCGAGGTCCAGGACAGGGCGAGGGCGCTCTTCGCCCGCCTGCACGAGGCGGGGACCATCACGGCGGCGAACCCGTCGTGGTGCCTGCGCGTCTACCTCGCGATCCTCGACGAGGTCCACCAGCTGCCGGCCGGCGCGCCCGAGCTGGGCGACGGCGACGACCTCGCCGCACGCACCGAGCTCCAGGTGTCGACGGTCCTCGGGGCGCTCGGCCACCGCTGACCCGGACGGACCTTGCGAGGGCTTCGGCCGCGCGGGAACGTGGTGGGGCGCAACGTGGCTGGAGGTGCCTCGTGGAGCCGCCCATCCCCGCACCCGTCCCGGTGGCCGACCTGATCGCGCAACGACTGCCCGGCGGTCCCGACGTCGACGACGGGTGTCTCGCCAGGTCCGAGGTCGCCAGGGCGTGGCCGGTCGTCTGGGACCACCCGGCGGTCCTCCGCGCCAACGGGGTGCGGACCAGGACCCACCACGCCACCGGCACGTACGGCACCACGACGTGGGACGACTACGACGCGCAGGACGTGCAACGGGTCGCCGACGCGATCGCGGACGGCACGGCGGTGCTCGAACCCCGGTGGCGCAGGGACACCGACGAAGGCCGCGAGGCTCTGCGGCAGGCGCAGAGGATGTGGCGCCGGCAGGAGATCCGGGGACGCTGGAACCTGGCCGCGGTCGCACTCCTGGTGCTGGCGGTGGTCATCACGCTGGTGCTGCTGACGATCTACGGCTGAGTCCGGCGTGCCTTGACCTCCACCGAACTGGAGCGTGTTCGCTGCCCCCATGGAGATCACCGGACTGGGTTGGCTCGGCACGAAGACCAGGCACGCGAGTGCGTTGGCGAACTTCTACGGCGAGGTGCTCGGACTGCCGCTCGTGGCCCGGTCGCGGGGTCCGCCGTGCGGGACCTGGCGGCGGCCGTCGCCGACGACGGTGAGCACGCGTTGTGAGCGACACGCCCGTCAAATGACGGACGCTGCGGGCCGGTGCGCAGGTCCAGGATGGAGCCGACCGACACCGACCTCGACGGGAGCACGGACATGGCGGACACGACTGCGGGCGTCGACCCGGCGGCGGCGCCGAGCGGGACCGGGTGCACCGACTGCGAGACGGCCGGGGGCTGGTGGTTCCACCTGCGGCGGTGCGCGCAGTGCGGGCACATCGGCTGTTGCGACTCGTCGCCGTCCCAGCACGCCACGGCGCACTTCCACGCCACCGGCCACCGGATCCTGCGCAGCTTCGAACCCGGCGAGGAGTGGTTCTGGGACTTCGAGACGCAGCAGGGGTTCGAGAACGGGCCTGAGCTGGCCGCGCCCGCCCACCACCCGCTCGACCAGCCCGCACCCGGTCCCGCCGGGCGCGTTCCCGCCGACTGGACCGAGAAACTGCACCGGTGAGTTCCCCTCGGCCAGGTGGCCTACGTTGGGGTGCAACGACTTTCGGCCCGGCAGAGCCTGGTGTCCCTGCCGCGGCGGGAGAATGATCGGACGCATGACTGGGGCCACGTGGGAGCGTGAGGTCGCGGAGAACGCGCGCCGGCTCGGGGCGTTGCGGGATCGGTTGTCCGCGCAGACGATCCGGGAGGTCTCTCGCGACGGGACGGTCGAGGTGAGCGTGGCCACCAGCGGCGCGCTCACCGGGCTGGTCCTGCGCGAGGGACGGTTCCGCGAGCCGCTGCCGGTGATCGCGGCGCAGGTCATGGACTGCGTTCGCCGTGCGCAGGCGCGGATCCCGGAGCTGATGGGCCAGGCGATGGCGGAGACCGTCGGCCCGCACGACCCCGCGGCGCAGCTGATCCTGGCCGAGACGAGAGAGCGCTTTCCCGCACCGCCCGCTCCCCGAAGCGGGGACGCACCCGCACCGCCGCCGGCACGTCCCGCCCAGGACGGCGACGACTGGGACGGCCCGGAGATCTTCGAACGCGGCTGAACCCGCTCTGCGCTGTACGGCCCAACTTCGGCGGTGGCGGTGTCGTCACGGGTTGTGCCTGGGCCATTGTTGACGGCGACGGGTGTGGGGTGACACCGGGAGCGGAAATGCGTGATGGCTACAGCGTTTCGGCCTCAGTTCTCGTGGAGCAGGCGCGCAGGGTCGGTGAGCTGGCGGCCGAGCTGCGGGCGGCGGCCGACGCGGCCGGCTCGATCGCGCTGACGCCCACGGCGTTCGGGGAGGCCGCCGGCGAAGCGGTTCCGGCACTGGACCGGCTCGGTGCCGACGTGCTCGACGCGGTGGTCGCCGCGCTGAACACGTTGACGGAGACCGGTTCCCGGCTGCGGGCGACGGCGCAGGAGTACGAGCGGCACGAGACCGACGCGGTGACGAACCTCGGTGCGCTCGGGGAACCGGCCGAACAGCCAGGACTCGCGGTATGACCACCGCGGAACAGCTGGCGACCACCGTCTCCGGCGGCGAGTGGGTCGCGTCGGGGCTGCGCAACGGTGCGGTGCCCCAGAACGGCACGCGGCCGGCGCAACGGCTGGTCGCGGCGGGGCTCGGCGACCTCGTGTCGTTGATCGAGCCGATGCAGCAGGCCGTCGACCGGATGGTGGTCGACGGGTCGGTCGCCGCGTTCACCGAGGCGGTGCAGCGCGCCGGTACCGCCGTCGAGGAGGTCGGGCGCGAGTTCGTGCGCGCCGCGACGGCGGCCGAGGCCGAGTGGACCGGGGACGCCGGTGACCGTTACCGGGAACGGGCGGCGGCGGTCAGCCAGGCGCTCGCCGGGGTGTCGCGGCTGCTGGCGGCCGGTGGCGCGGCGGCACGGTTGATGGGCGCTGCCGTCGGGTCGGCGCGGGCGCAGGCCGACGCGCTGCTCGACCACTGCGTCAGCCAGCTCATCTCCTACGTGCAGCTGGCCATGTCCGCGCAGGGCGGGAACTCCGTCGCCATCCGCGCCGAGGCCGCGTCGCTCGTCGCCTCCTACGCACGACCCGTGGCCGGCCTGGAGGAGATGCTGCGGCTGACCGCACGGCAGCTCGGTGGCCCGTCCGGCGTGGGCCAGGCGACCGAGGTGCTGACCGGGCTGCGCCAGGCCTTCGTGCTCCCTGCCGGTCAGGGCGCGTCCGACTTCACGCAGGCGGCCGGCGGGGTCTCCCTCGGCGACCCGTACCTGGTCAAGGCGTCGTTCGACGGCGGCTCCAGCGGAACCGGCGACACCAGGGGCGTCCAGGTGGCCGCCGCCGGTGGCTGGCGCAACACCTGGCGCCCGACCGCCCGGCCGGGGTCGAAACCCGGCGGCAGGCCCAGCACGCCGAGGCCCGGTTCGATCGGGCGCCCGGTCGGCTCGCCCGGCAGCGCGCAGAAGGTCACCGGCCGCAAGACCGACCCGTTCGACCTGAGCAAGCTGCGGCCCACCCCGAAGAACAAGCCGGGGCTGGACCGCTCCAAGCCCAAGGACCGCGAGGAGATCCAGGAAGCGGCCGAGGAGATCCACCACCAGCTCGAGGAGACGTTGATCGACCTCACCAACGGCATGCGCGACGAGGTGGCGCACGACCTGCCGAACGTGCGGAAGGACTACCCGGCCGACTGGAGCAACCAGCGGGTCATCGGCACCGAGACGGACAAGCGCGTCGGGCAGTGGGTGCAGGACAACCACGACAGCCTGATCGACCCCGGCAGCGGCTGGCGACTGCGCGGGCAGGTCGCGTTCATGAATCCCGAGGCCGAGGTGCCGTGGGGCACGGACGGGTCGCGGCGCGCGGACATCGTGCTGGAACGGGAGATCCCCAATCCCAAGTGGAACGGTGGCGCGAACTCGTTGCCGCAGTACGGGCACGAGGTCGTCACCGTCTACGACGTGAAGACCGGCGACAAGGGCATCGAGGAGCCCTGGGCGCGGGACGTGAAGCGGAAGTTCGACCCGCTGTTCGAACCGGTCGAGATCCATCCCGACCGGGGCATGGTGGAACGCGGCACGTTGAGGGGCATGCGGATCAAGTGAGGCCGGGGCCCACGCGAGTGGGCCCCAGCCGCTCTACCAGCCGGAGTTACCGGTCCCCCGCTGGATCGTGTAGCGGTTCTCGTCGTTGGCCATGCCCTGGCTGCCGGTTCCCTTGACGCCGCCGACCGTCACCCGGTCGAAGCGCCCGGTGCCGGACACCAGGTTGAAGTGCAGGCCGTGCGAGCCCGCGTTGGACACCGCCACGCCCTTGTCGTCGGTGAACGCGTCGGTCGCGCCGCCCGTCCCGGTGATCCGCACGTCGGCCACCGTCAGGTTGGTGATCGCCTTGTTCCAGCTGAACAGGATCCCGTGATAGCTCGCATCGACGATGTCCAGGTCCTTCAGCACCAACGCTCCGGTGATGTCGGACTTCTCCGCGAACACCCAGACCGCGCCGGTGTGCGTGTTCCAGTCCCAGTTGCGAGTACCCGCCCGCGTGAACGTGGTGCGCTGCACGGAGGTCGTGCCCCCGAACGGTTTGGCGTCGTGCCAGCTCGACACCATCACACCGGAGCCGTTGAAGACCGTGTCGGAGATGAGCGAGTCCTCGACGCGGTTGTCGGTGCCGCCGTAGATCGCGGCGCCGTTCGCGAGGATCGGCAGCGCGATGGTGTTGAACGCGAACACGCTGCGGGAGACGGCGTTGTTCGGGTTCCACGACCACATGGCCATGCCGTCGTCGCCGGTGTTGCGGAACGTGCTCTGCTCCACGCGGACGTTGGTGGTGGGGCCGTTGTTGCCGTTGATGTTCAGGCCGTCCGCCATGGTGTTGCGCACGCGCAGGGCCGCCGCGTAGAAGCCGTCACCCTGCTTGAGCCACAGGCCGGTCTTGGCGTGGTTGGTGGCCACGTTGAAGACCGTTGCGCCCGAACCGTTCTCGACCTCGATGAACGAGTCGGAGTTCGGGGCGTCGTCGGGGTCCCGGGTGGTGACGTCGCCGTCGAAGGTGAGGTCGGCGATGGTGGCGGCACCGGTGATGGCGAAGCCGCCGCGCCGGGAGGCGCCGTTGAGGACCGTGTGCCAGATGCCGGCGCCACGGACGTCCACGCCGCTGACGTTCACGATGCTGTTGAGGTTGTAGGAACCTGCGGGCAGCCACACGCCCTTGGCCGTGGTCCCCTGTGCCGCCGTGATGGCCGCACGGATGCCCGCGCTGTCGTCGGCGCCGTCGCCGGGGTTCGCGCCGTGCGTGCGGACGTCCACGTACCCCGCCGGTGCGGTGGTCGCGGTGGCGATCTCCGCGTCCAGCAGGTCCACGGTGATGTACGCGGACGCGGTCGTCTCCTTGGCCAGGCGGATCACCGTGCCGGCCGGGTAGGTCTGCGGGAGCAGGACGCGGGCGTCGTCGAAGTAGCGGTGTGGACGGGCGCCGCCTGGGCCTTCCGCGAACGGGTAGGCGCCGTACATCCAGCTGTACTTCGAGGTCAGCGCCAGGTCGGCGACCTTCGTGGCGCCCGCGTACACGGCGAGCGGCGCGGTGGTGCCGTCCGGAACGCTCGCGCGGACCGTGAGGGCGTTGGCGGGCTTGGTCAGGGTGATCTGGACGTGCTGGCCGGTGCCGGTGAGCTTGACGGCACCGCGGCCGGAGGCTTCGGCGGCCTCGGCGGTGTAGGTGCGGGTCGGGGTCAGCTCGGTGCCGGTGGTGGTGCCGGACTCGGCTTCGTAGGTGGTGAACGGGACGGTGGCGCCTCGGGCGTTGAGGGCGGCCGAGCCGGTGACGGCGATGTTGTCGAGGACGGCGCCCGTCGCGTTCTGGTAGCCGATGAGGTTCACGCCCGCGCGCAGCACGGCGGTGTGCGTGACGGTGCGCCAGCCGCTGCCGCCGGACAGGGAGAGCTGGGTGCCCTTCATGCCGTTGACGTAGCTGGTCACTGTGCCGGCGGACCCCGTGTAGCGCAAGGTGATCGTCGCGGTGCCGGCCGCCGTCTGGTTGATCGTCCTGATCACGCGGGCGGAGGTGGCCGGGAGGGACACCGCCGAGGACCCGGTGGCACCCGCCGGCGCGGTCGTGACGGCGCCGCCGCCGAGGAAGCCGGTCTCCAGTTCGATCGTGCCCTCGGGGGTGGTGGTCTCCGGGGTGAGCGCGATGTTGTCGAGGTTGACGTTGCCGTTGTCGTTGGCGCCGAAGGACACCACGACGGTGTTGGCTCCCGCGACGGAGGCCACCGAGACGCTCGTGGTGGCCCATTCGGCCCAGGAGGCGGTCGCGGGCAGCGAGACCTGTTGTGCGGTCCCGTTCGCGGTCACCGTCATGGTGCGGGAGGTGCCGGTTCCGTTGGCGTAGCGCAGGGTCAGGCTGGACCGGCCCGCCGTGCCCGTGACGGAGAACGTCGCCGCGGCGCCCCGGTTCGCGTCCACGAAACCGCCGACGTAGCCCGAGCCGGTGTACCCGGCGTGTTCGGACTCCACCCGTGCACCGCCGGAGAGCACGGCGGACTCGGCCTCGCCCGCGGTCAGCGCGACGGGCTCGACCGACAGGGAGTCGATGTTGACGTTGCCGTTGTCGGCGCTGCCGTACGACACCGCGAGGGTGTTGGCACCGCCGTTGAGCGTGATGTTCTGGGTGGCGCTCCCCCACGACGCCCAGCCCGCGGTGGCCGGGAGCGAGACCTGGCGGGCGGAGCCGTTGACGGAGAGCGTGACGGTGCGGGTCGAGCCGGTTCCGTTGGCGTAGCGCAGGACCAGCTGGTTCGAGCCCGCCGTCGCACCGCTCGTGGTGACGGTGAGGGCGGCGCCGCGGTTGGTGTCCACGAAGCCGCCGACGTAACCGGAGCCGGTGTACCCGGCGTGCTCGGTCTCGGCACGGGCGCCGCCCGACAACGCGGCGGACTCGGCCTGGTAGACGGTGGGGGCGGCCGACACCGTTGGTGTGACGGCGATTCCGCCGACGACTAAGACGGCCACCAGGGCCGCGCGGATCTTCGACAACATCGTTGTTGTTCTCCTGGGACTGGGGACAGGGGGCCTAGCCTTTGACCGCGCCTTCGAGCGCGCCGCTGTTCAGGAACAGCCGTTGGAACACCAGGAACAGCGCCACCGGGATCACCGACGAGATGGCGAGCGCGGCGAGGAACACGTCGAGCTCGACGTAGCGCTGCAACGCGGGCAGCCGCACGGACAGCGGCTGCACCACCGGGTCGGGCAGCACCAGCAACGGCCAGAGGAAGTCCTTCCAGCTGGCCACCACCGCGAACACCGACACCACGCCCAGGATCGGGCGGGACAGCGGCAGCACCACCGACCAGAACACCCGCACGGGACCGGCGCCGTCGACCCTGGCGGCCTCCAGCACCTCGCGGGGCAGGTTCGCGAAGAACCGTTGCACCAGCACGACGTTGAACGCGCTGGCACCGGCGGGCAGCCACACCGCCCAGAACGTGTTGATCATCCCGGCGCGCACGACCGTCAGGTACAGCGGCACCAGCAGCACGATCGCCGGGACGAACAGCGTGCCGAGCACGATCGCCGTGATCAACGGCCCGTAACGGGGCCGCAGCACCGCCAGCGCGTACCCGGCCGTGGTGGCGACGACGAGCTGCACGAGCCACGAGCCGGCGGCGATCACCACGGTGTTGAGGAAGTACCTGTCGATCTCCACCCGCGTCCACGCCGTGACGAGGTTCGTGAGGTCGAGACCGGCCGGGAAGAACGCGAGCGGCGTGCGCAACGTGTCCTGAGTCGGCGTGATCGCGGCCTTGGCCAGCCACAGCATCGGCCCGAGCCCGGTCAGCAGCAACGCTCCGAGCAGCACCGACTGCACGACGCGCAGTGCTGCTCTGATCGTCGGCGTCTTGCGTTCCGACGGCGAGATCAGCCCGCGCTTCACGACACGCTCCAGGACTTCGTGATCCGCAGGTAGAGCGCAGAGAGCACGGCCAGCACGGCGGCGAGCATGATGCTCAACGCGGTCGCGGCGCCGTAGTCACCGCCGAGGCTGCTGGCGAACGCGTAGTCGTAGATCAGCAGGAGCACCGTCATCGTCGAGTTGGCCGGACCGCCGCCGGTGAACAGGAACGGTTCGAGGAACACCTGCGCGGTCCCGATGATCTGCAGGATGAACGTCACCAGCAGCACTCCCCGCAACCGCGGCAACGTGACGTGCCAGATCTTGCGCCAGATCCCGGCCCCGTCGATCTCGGCGGCCTCGTACTGGTCGGCGGGCACGCCGGCGAGCGCGGCGAGGTAGATGATCACCGTGCCGCCGGCCGCCGCCCACGTTGCCTCGAGCACCAGCGCGGGCATGGCGCTGCCGGGGTTCTGCAGCCACTGCCACGGCCCGAGCCCGACCCACCCGAGCACGGTGTTGAACACCCCGGACGGACTGGCGTCGTAGAAGAACTTCCACAGCAGCACCGCCACCACCGGAGGCACCACGACGGGCAGGTAGGCCAACGCGCTGAACAACCCTCTGCGCGCCCGCACCTCGCTGATCAGCACGGCGGCGACGAGCGGGATCGGATAGCCGAACAGCAGTGCCAGCACCGCGAACCACACCGTGTTGGTGACCGCTGTCCACAGGAGAGGGTCGTTCAACACCTGGGCGAAGTTGTCCAGGCCGACGAACTCGACCGGCCCGACCAGGTTCGTCCGCTGGAAGCTCATCATCACCGACTGCACGATCGGCGCCCACGAGAACACCCCGAACACCAGCAGCAACGGCAGCAGGAACAGCAGCGTGGTCAGCCCACCGCGACGGACCCACGTGACCACCTGGTCAGCCCCGGCCGATCGTGGCCTGCGCGTCGGCGTCGGCCGTCTTCAGCAGCGCGGCGATGTCGGCGTCCCGTTCGGTCAGCAGCTTCTGCACCGTCGTGTCCAGGATCTTGTAGACCTCCTGGGTCGACCTGGTCGGCTCGGTGACGAGCGGCTGGCCGAACATCGCGTCGGTGTAGGGCTTCATCTGCTGCAACGGCACGTTCACGTACTGCTTGACCCACTCCTGCTGCTTGTCGTAGGTCGCGCGGTCCACCACCGGCAGCGCGGGCACGCCCACGGGCTGCTTGGTGTCGGCGAGCGTCTTCGCGTCGGCGGTGGCGGCGTCCTGGTTCGTCAGCTTGCCCATGTAGTAGAAGTCGATCCACTTCACGGCGGCGTCCTTGGCCTTCTCGCCCGCGTTCGAGCTGACGACGGCGAGCGTGCCGCCACCGAGCACCCCGGCGTCGGGCTTGTCCGCGAGGGGGAGCGCGGCCACGCCGTAGTCGGCGGGCTTGAGCCCGTTCTGGGTCACCAGGTTGCCGTAGTTGCCACCGCCCGACACGTACATGCCGATGCGGCCCGCGGCGAAGTCCTGGTTGATGCCGGCCCAGTCGTAGAGGAAGTTGGCGCCCATCGAGTTGTCTTCCCACCGCATGGCGCGCAGGGCCTTGAGGACCTCGGCCATCTCCGGCGTGTCCACTGTGGATTCCGCGGTGTCACCGCTGATCTTCTCGGTGCGGCCGCCGAACGCGTAGTCCAGCGTGGTGAGGATCCAGCCGCCGGTGTTGCCCTGGGTCATCTGGGCGTAGCCGGCCTGGCCGGTCCGGTCGGCGATCTGCTTGGCGGCGGTGCGCACCTCGGCCCACGTCGTCGGCGGCTTGTCCGGGTCGAGCGCGGCCTGGGTGAACAGCGTGCGGTTGTAGTGCAACGCCTGGCCGTAGGCCGCGATCGGGACGGCCCACTGCTTGCCGTCCGACGACTGGCCGGCCTTGGCGACGGTCGGGTTGAGCGCCTTCGCGTACGGCAGCGTCGACACCTGAGTGCTGATGTCGGCGATCTGCCGGCGTTCGATGAGGCCCCGTCCGTCGGTGAACGGCACGGTGAGCACGTCCGGCGCGGTGCCGCCCGCGAGCTGGGCGGTGAACGTCGCCGCCGTCCAGGTGTACTCCTGCGGCTTGACGTCCACGTCCGGGTTGGCCTGCTCGAACTGGGCGACGCGGGCGTTGAACGCCTCGATCGCCTTGGCCTCCAGGCCCGCGTCCATGGCGACGGTGAGGACGACCTTGCCGTCGGCGTTCAGCTCGTCGTCGCCGGTGGAGCAGGCGGCGAGGGTCAGCGCGAGGGCGATGAGTGTCAGGCGGTGGGACTTCATTGTCTCTCCTGGGGACTTACGCGCGGAACCATGCGGCGGCGTCGGCGGGCAGGTGAAGCGGAGTGGAGGTCGGCGGGGTGGAGGTGAGCGGACCGTTCACGGCCATCCCCTCCAACGGCGCGCTGGCGAGCAGGACCTCCCGGTGTGCGGGCAGCGGGAGCGGCTCGGGCCCGAAGTTGACCACGCACACCACGTCACCGCGGCGGAAGGCGATCGCGTCCGGCCCCAGGTCCACCCACTCGAACGACTCCCCGCGCAGCCCCTCCTCGGCCCGCCGCACCCCCAGCGCGGCCCGGTAGAGCGCGAGCATCGAGTCCGGGTCGTCCTGCTGCGCCTCGACCGACCGGCTCCCCCACCCGGCAGGCTGCGGCAGCCACGTCGGCGCACCGTCCTCGGGCCCGAAGCCGTACGACCGGCCGTCCCGCGTCCACGGCAACGGCACCCGGCACCCGTCCCGGCCGGGGTCGACACCGCCGGACCGGAAGTGCATCGGGTCTTGCAGCACGTCCAGCGGCAGGTCCTCGACCTCGGGCAAGCCCAGCTCGTCGCCCTGGTAGAGGTAGAGCGCACCGGGCAGCGCCGCCGTCAGCAACGCCGCCGCCCGCGCCCGCCGCTCCCCCAGCCCCAGGTCGGTGGGCTCGCCGAACCTCTTGGCCAGGAAGGAGAACGACGTCTCGGCGCGCCCGTACCTGGTGACGGGCCTGGTCACGTCGTGGTTGGACAGCACCCACGTGGCGGGCGCGCCGACCGGGGCGTGGGCGTCCAAAGTGGACGCGATCGAGTCGCGCAGCTCCTTGGCGTCCCACGGGCGGCCCATGAAGTCGAAGTTGAACGCGGAGTGCATCTCGTCGGGGCGCAGGTAGCGGGCGAAGCGCTTCTGGTCGTCCAGCCACACCTCGCCGACGAGCACGCGCGGTTCGGCGTAGGAGTCGGCGACGGCGCGCCAGGCCCGGTAGATGTCGTGCAGCTCGTCGCGGTCGATGAACGGGTGCTCGCCGTCGGCGTGCGTCTCCGGCACCTCGGGCAGCGCGGGGTCCTTGACCGGCATGGACGCCGAGTCGACGCGGATGCCGGCGACGCCCCTGTCGAACCAGAAGCGCAGCACGTCCTCGTGCTCGCGGCGCACGTCGGGGTGGTTCCAGTTGAGGTCGGGCTGCTCCGGCGCGAACAGGTGCAGGTACCACTGGCCGTCGGCGACCTGGGTCCAGGTGCCGCCCGCGAAGCTGGAGCGCCAGTTCGTCGGCGCGGCATCACCGTCGCGGAACCAGAAGCGCTCGCGTTCCGGCGAACCGGGCCCGGCGGCCAGCGCGGCCTGGAACCAGGCGTGCTCGCTCGACACGTGGTTCGGCACCACGTCCACGATCGTGCGGATGCCGAGCGCGGCGGCGTCGGCGATGAGCGCCTCGGCGTCGGCGAGCGTGCCGAAGGCGGGGTCGATGGCGCGGTAGTCGGCCACGTCGTAGCCGCCGTCGGCCATCGGCGAGAGGTACCAGGGCGTGAACCAGATGGCGTCCACGCCGAGGTCGCGCAGGTGACCGAGCCTTCCTCGCACGCCGGCGAGGTCGCCGACCCCGTCACCGCTCGCGTCGGCGAAGCTGCGCGGATAGATCTGGTAGATGACCGCGGTGCGCCACCAGGGCGGGTCCGTCGTCACGGCTGCGAATCCCCTCTTTCGATTTGAGGCGCGCAACACCGCGCCGATCATCGCTGATCAGAGTAGGTATAGCGCTAAATCATCGTGGTGTGGAAAGCTAGCCTGCGGCACGGAAGGTGTCAACGACGGAATCGGAGGGGCAGCACTTGCGGGTCACCTTGAAGGACATCGCCGAAGCGGCCGGCGTCAGCGTGATGACGGTGTCCAACGTGATCAACGGCAAGAGCGCGCGCGTCTCGGCCGACACCGTCGAACGGGTGCGGCGGATCATCGACGAACGCGGCTACGTCCCCAGCGCGTCGGCCCGCAGCCTCGCCGCGAACCAGTCCCGCCTGGTGGGCCTGCTGGTCCCGGCGGCCAGCGAGGACAGCCTCGCCATCAGCCCGCACAACATCGCGATCATCGGCCAGATAGAGCGCCGCCTCCGCAAACGCGGCTACCACCTGCTGCTGCGCGGCGTCGCCGACACGTCCGAGATCGGCGAGGCACTCCGCTCCTGGAGCCTCGACGGCGCCGTGCTGCTGGGCTTCCTCGACGAGGAGATCGCCGACCTGCGCCGCCAGGTCACCGGCACCACCCCGGTCCTCGCGATCGACAGCTACGCCCCCAACCCGCTCACCACGGGCGTGCGGTCCGACGACTTCACCGGCGCCCGCCTGGCCGCCGCACACCTGCTGTCCCTCGGCCACCGCAGAATCGTCTTCGCCGGCCCGTCCTTCACCGACGTGGGCGTCGTCCACGAACGCTTCCTGGGCTTCCGGAAGGCCTTCGAGGAAGCCGGTCTGTCCACTGAGAACTGTCCCGTGGAGACGCTGAACACCACGCACGACAACGGCGTGGCCCTCGGCAAGCGCTGGTCCGAGACCCACCCGGACGCCACGGCCGTGTTCGCCACCGCCGACATCCTCGCGATCGGCATCATCGAGGGCATGCTCCAGGCCGGCGTCAGCGTGCCGGACCAGGTGTCCGTGGTCGGCTTCGACGACCTCGACCTCAGCGCGTACATCACGCCGAAGCTGACGACCATCGCCCAGGACATCGTCGGCAAGGCCACCCACGCCGTGGACCGCCTGCTGGCCCTCATCGACGGCGGCGACCGCCCCACCGACCCCCTGGTACTGGACGTCCGCCTGGTCGAACGAGGCTCAACGGCCCCCGCGCGCTGACCGCCGCCGGTCCCACCACAACGCACCGGGAGGAACCCGGCCGCCTGCGCGGCGCAACGGGTCGGCGGCCGGATGCGCGGCGGGGTCCAGCCCGACGGCGCTCAACTGGCTGTCCTGGTCCACCAGCCCCAGCACGCCCAGCCCGAAGGCGACCACCCCGGCCACGGCCACGGTCCAGTCGGCGGCGCGGTACTCCAGCAACGGTCTCATGTGGACGCACGCTAGCCACGCTTTCCGGTGCCCTCAAAGAATTGTCGTCCCGTGAACGCCCGCACCGACTCGCTGTCACGATGTGACCCGGTGAAGGCTCGCCGATCACGATGTGATCGAACTTTGACAGGCCCTTGGCACGCCCGTTCACTCGCGCCATGACCTGGGAACCACCCGATCTGGGCGGCCGCACCTACGCCGTCACCGGTGGCAACGCCGGCATCGGACGCTTCATCGTGCGCCGGCTCGCCGAAGCCGGAGCCGACGTGCTCGTCCTCTGCCGCGACGCCGGGAATGCGGCGATCCGGCTGGACCTCGCGGACCTGGACTCCGTCACCGCCGCCGCGACCGAGCTGTCCGCGCTCCCCCGCCTGGACGGCCTGGTCCTGAACGCGGGCACCAACGCCGGAAAGCTTCGGCTGTCCACCAGGCAGGGGTTCGAGCTCGCCATGGGCACCAACCACCTCGGCCACTTCGCGCTCACAGCGTTGACGATGCCGGTGCTCACCGCGACTCCTGGCAGCCGCGTGGTGTCGATCGGCAGCATCATGACCAGGGCGTTCGCCTACGACCCCGACCAGCGGACCTATTCGCCGCAGAAGGCCTACGCGCAGTCGAAGCACGCCGTGCTGCTGTTCGCGTTCGAACTCGACCGGCGCCTGCGAGCATCGGGGGCGGACGTGCGGTCGCTGGCCGCGCACCCCGGCCTGGCGGTCGAGGGCACGCCCCTGCCGTGGCCGATCCAGAACAAGGACCGGGGCGCCCTGCTCGCCGTCCGCGCAGCGAGCGACCCCGACGCCCAAAGCTGTTACGGCCCGAAGTTCGGCACTGCGGGCACTCCCGTCCCCGTCCGTCCTCCGCGGGTCAGCAAGCACCCCGGCCACGCCGAACGGCTCTGGACGTGGTCCGAGCAGCAGACCGGCGTCACCTTCGACCTCCCGGCAGGCACCCCATGACCGCGCTCGGCACCATCGCGAAGAGCAGCACCGTCAGCCTCACCACCTTCCGCCGGGACGGCACACCCGTCGCGACCCCTGTCGGCGGCGTGGTCGACGACGGCAAGCTGTACGTCCTCAGCTACGCCAACACGGGCAAGCTCAAGCGACTGCGCACCAACTCACGCGTGGTCGTCGCGCCGTGCGACTCGGCCGGACGGATCCCGGCAGGCGCGCAGCACCTCGACGGCACCGGCCGGATCCTGGACCGCGACGAGACCGAGCGGGCCTACCGGCTGATGGCACGCAGGACGCCGCTCGCCCGGCTCGCCAGGGCCTGGTACGCCCTGCGCCGCAAGAAGGATCCGTGGGTCGGTGTCGAGGTGACGTTCTGAGGTCGCACGCACGAGGTCACCCGGCCAGAATCGGCGCGTGGCGGAGAAGCGCGTGACCGACGAGCCCGCGGTGAGCGGCACCCAGAGCGTGTTCCGGGCCCTGTCGATCCTGCACGCCTTCACCGCCGAGCGGCCCACGCTCACCGGGCCCGAGGTCGCCGACCTGTTCGGCTACTCCCTGCCCACGGCGTACCGGCTGCTGCGCGCGTTGGAGGCGGAGAACTTCCTCGTCTTCCACCGCACGACCCGTGCCTACGGGCCCGGCCCGGAGATCCTCCGGCTGGCGGGGGTGATGCTGCACCGCGACGCCCTCGTCGCCCAGACGCAGACCAGTCTCATCCGGCTGCGCGCGCTCACCGGTGAGACCGTCGCGATCTACTGGCGCCTCGGCAACCGGTGCACCTGTACGCAGGAGATGCCGCGCCCCGACAGCGTCGAGGCGGGCATCGGCACCGACTTCCCGCTCACTCAAAGCGCCGTGGGCAAGGCGCTGCTGCTGCACCTGGCGGACGACGAGGTCCGCGCTCTGCTCGACGATCCGGAGGTGCCCGCGCCGCCCGGCGGTGCCGACGCGTTGCTCGCCGACCTGCGGGCCAGCCGGGTGCGCGGGTACGCGGTCAGCGCCGGGGAGATCGCCGCGCCCATGCCGTGGGCAGGTGACGGGCTCGCGGCCTACAGCGTCAGCGCGCCCGAGGCGCGGTTCGGGCGGCGGGAACGGGAGGTGGCGGGGCGCACGCTCGTCGACGAGATGACGCGGCTCCGCGCGATCCTGCACGACCAGGTGCCCTGAGACATCGCCGCGGCCGGAGGGTCGTCCCTCCGGCCGCGGCGGTTCAGCACACTCAGATGCGCTCGGACTCCACGGTGGTCGCCGGCGGCTGCGCGGCGGGCTGCTCGCGGTTCTCCAGCTTGATGCCGCACTTGCTCACCAGTGCGACACCGGCACCGATCGTCGTGGCCACCGGGGCGGCCAGCGCCGCCACGACGCCGAGAGCCACCGGCACCTCCAGAACCACGTCGTCCTTGCTGTCCCGCACGACCACGCGGCGGTTGATGCCCTCGCTGACCAGGCCGCGAACGGCGTCGACCACCGAGTCGACGGCGGATCGGGCGGACTCGGGCTTGGGTTCGGTCATGACTCTCCTAGCACTGCGGGTTTCCCTGACAACTACAGAGTGCCCGCATCCGGTCACGATGCCATCAGGGTTTCCCCTGACGATCGCCTGATATCCCCCTCAGCCTCAGGTCTGGTTGCCCGAACGGACAGCCGTGAGCCCCCACGTCGCGTACCGCAGCGTCACCGTGTCGCCGGTCACAGCGCCCACGGCCGTGAGCAACGAGTCCACATCAGACGGTGCCAGCGTGGTGAGGCCGCCGGAGGTCGGGATGAGGTCGAGCAGTTCGGCACGGGTGTAGGCGCGGTCCCAGTCTTGCCGCCAGATCTGGGGCTCCTCGAACCCGCCCGCCGCGCGGATTCCGTCGGCAGCCCGGATGTAGAGCCCCTCGTACGCGTCCAACATGGACGTTCGGGGCACCATCGGCGAGTCCGGCAGAAGCCGGCGGAACTCCGCGGCCAGCGCCGAAGCGACCGCGGCGGGCAGTTCGTAGACGTGCCCGAACGGGGACAGCACACCTCCCGGGCGCAAGACCTGGGCGGCCTTCCGCGCGCCCGCGACCGGGTCGATCCAGTGCCAGGCCGTCCCGGAGACGACGGCGTCGAAGACACGCCCCGCCGGTTCCCACTCCTCGAACGTCGCCACCTCGACGGCGACGCCGGTGCCCGCCGCGAACTCGGCCATCCGCCGGTCCGGCTCGACGCCGAGGACCGTGCGGCCCCGTTCCAGCAGCTGGCGGGCGACGATGCCGGTCCCGCACCCGACGTCGAGGACGTCCTGGCCGGTCAGCCGGTCGAGCACCGCGTCCGGGTAGGCGGCACGGGTGCGGTCGTAGCGGGCGGGGTCGGTGCCGAACGACTCCGCCACCGCGCGGTGGCTGTGCGGCGGTAAAGTGACCATGCGCCCACTCTAGTGGGCAAGCGCCCACTAGAGGAGACCGAAGTGCCCACCGGGGTGGCGTTGCGCGACGCGCGCCAGCAGCTGTTCGACGCGGCCGCTCGGGTCCTGCTCAGGGACGGCGCGAGCGAGCTGACCAGCAGGTCCGTCACGACCGAGGCGGGCGTGGCCAAGGGCGTCCTGCACCGGCACTTCACCGACTTCGACGGTTTTCTCACCGAGCTGGTCCTCGACCGGATCTCCCAGGTCAGCGCCCAGTCCGCCGAGCTGCAGCACGCCGCGGGGTCCGGCACGGTCGCGGACAACCTCACGAATGCCCTGATCAGAGGCTTCGACCCGGTGATGGTGGCGATCATCGTCCTGGTCATCGCCCGCGACGGGCTGCGCCGCCGGCTGCGGGAGGCCGGTACCTCCCGGCTGCCGCTGGTCGGCGAGGCCACCGCCCTGGTCGCGGACTACCTGAGGGCCGAGCAGCACGCGGGCCGGATCGCCCAGGACGCCGACATCGGCGCCCTCGCGCCCACGCTGATCGGCGCCGCGCACCTGCGGTTCACCGAGTCGAGTGATGTCACGGCGGACGAGGTGCGGAAAGTCGTCACGACCGTGTTGGCGGGCGTCGTCCGGGAATGAGACCGGGACCCGAGACGTTGATCACCGACATGGCAGACGTAGAGCTCAGCCCGACCGAGTGGGTCCACGACCAGACCAAGACGATCCTGGAGACCGGGACGACCGAGGGTGTGAAGGTCCTCGGGCGGCCGATCGTGCTCCTGACCGTGCGCGGCGCGAAGAGCGGCAAGCTCCGCTACACGCCGGTCATGCGCGTCGAGCACGACGGGAGCTACGCGGTCGTGGCGTCCAAGGGCGGCGCGGCGGAGCACCCGACCTGGTACCACAACATCAAGGCGCACCCGGAGATCGTGCTGCAGGACGGCGCCGACCCGAAGGACTTCACCGCCCGCGAGGTCGACGGTGACGAGCGCGCCGCGTGGTGGGAACGGGCCGTGGCGGCGTTCCCGAACTACGCCGAGTACCAGACGAAGACCGAGCGCCAGATCCCGGTGTTCGTGCTCGACCCGAAGTAGTTCAGGCGACGACGACCTCGACGCCCGCCGCGCGCAGCCGGTCCAGCTCCTCGGCGTTCGCCGAGGAGTCGGTGATCAGCACGTGCACGTCGGCGATGGCGGCGATGCGGGAGAAGGCCCGCTTGCCCACCTTGGAGCCGTCCGCGAGCACGACCACGCGGGCGGCGGTGCGCAGCAGGCAGTTGTCCGTCTGGGCCTCGACCTCGTCGTGCGTGGTGATGCCGGCGCGGGCGTCGATGCCGTCGACGCCCAGGAACACCACGTCCAGACTGATGCCCGCGAGGGCTCGGTCGGCGATCGGGCCGACCAGCTCGTAGCTCTCCGGCCGCACGCCGCCACCCGTCACGACCAGGTCGATCGTGGGGCGGGAGCACAGGTCCGAGGCGATGTTCAGCGCGTTCGTGACGACCTTCAACGACCTGGTGGTCGCGAGCAGGCGAGCGAGCTCCGTGGTCGTGGTGCCGCCGTTGAGCCCGACGGAGTGCACGGCCTCGGTCACGAACCGAGCGGCCGCGCCGGCGATCTGCCGCTTCTCCTCCTGCTGACCGACCCGGTAGCGCAGCGGCAGCTCGTAGATGACCTCGACGGCCACCGCGCCGCCGTGGGTCCGCTTGAGCAGCTTCTGCTCCTCCAACGCCTGGAGGTCGCGGCGGATCGAGGCGACCGAGGTGTCCAGGGTCTCGGCGAGGCCGGTGACGGTGACCGAGCCCGTGTCCGCGAGCTGGCCCAGGATGGCGGCAAGCCGCTGCTCTTGACGCATCCGATCACTATAACGCACGAATGTTGCTCGCTTTGCGGCAACTTGCGACCTAATCACGCATCCTGCCTGCGCGTTATGTCGACCTGACGCGCCAGCGCCGAGGCTTCGGCCCACGTCGGCTGGCTCGCCGTACCGCCGGCTCCGCGCGTCGACAACGCGCCCGCCGCCGCGCCCAGGGCCAGTGCGGAGGCGAGGTCCCAGTCACGCAACCACCCCGCCAGGAAGCCCGCGTCGAACGAGTCCCCGGCGCCGACCGTGTCGACCGGCTCCAGCACGGGCGGGCGCGCGGTGATCCGTTCGCCGCCGAACAGCGCCTCGCACCCGTCCCCGCCGTTCTTGACGACCGGGATCGCGCCCACGTCGGCGAACGCGGCCAACGGGTCCTCGGCCCTGGTCAACGCCACCGCCTCGGCCCGGTTGGGCAGCACGAAGGTGCAGTGGCGCCACAGCTCCGGCTGCACCCTCCAGGCACCTGACGGGTCGTCGTTGGTGTCGAGCGACGTGCTCCCCGAGGCCCGGCGGAACACCTCCGGCAGCCCGGCGGCGAGGCGCGGCTGGAGGAAGTACGACGCCGCGTGCACGTGCCGCGCCTCGACGTCGGGCACGTGCTCCGGCCCGAACTCCGCCAGACATCCGGTGGCCGTCAGGATCGCGCGATCGCCTCCAAACTGGTTGAGGCACACGGTCAGCGCCGTGGGCAACGACTCGTGCCGGACGCACGCGCTGACGTCCACGCCAGCGGACTTCAGCTCGTCCAGCACGAAGTCTCCTGCCGCGTCCCTCCCGACCATCGCGGCCAGCCCGACCCGCAGACCCAGCCGCGCGGCACCGTGCGCGACGATCGCCGCCGACCCGCCGAGCGCCAGCACCCCTTGCTCCACCAGCGTTTCCGCCTGCCCGTAGGCAGGGACAGGCGGCGCACCGAAGACCAGCACGTCCGGGTTCGCGTCCCCGACGACGAGGAGGTCCAGCATCACGCACTCCGCAACGCGACCGGCAGCAGGTCGCCGTGCGCGGCCGTCATCGCCGCCACGAGGTCGTCGATCTGCCCGGCGGTCAACGCGGCCGCGGTCGCCGGATCGCACAACGCCGCGTGCCGGACGTGCGCGGGATCGCCCTCGACGGCAGCGGCCACGGTCAGGTCGACCACGTTGAGGAAGCTGCGGTTCACCGCCGCCAACTGCCGCGGCAGCAAGCCCACGTGGTGCGGGTGCACGCCCAGCCGGTCGAGCGTGGCGGGCACCTCCACGGCCGCGCCGGCGGGCAGGTTGGTGATCAGCCCGTCGTTCGCGACGTTGACCTGGATCGTCCGCCGCTGCCCGGTCACGAGGCTGTGGATCACCTGCGGCGCGTACTCGACGGCGTCGTCCGTCAGCGGAGGCGGCGGATCACCGGCGGCCAACGCGTCCCGCGTCTTCTCGTACGTGGCAACGTTCTCCGCGCTGATCGTCGCGTAGTCGCGGACCGGAATCCGCAGTCGCTCCACTTCGGACTGATGCCTCAGGTACCACGGCACGTACTCGGACGAGTGCTCGCTCGTCTCCGTCGGGTAGTAGCCGAGCCTGCGGTACATGTCGACGCGCACGCGCCGGGCCAGCTCGGGATCGGCGGCGATCGCGGCGTCCAGCGCCGGGTACAGGTCACGGCCCTCGTGCTGCCACCGCAGGATCCACGCCTGGTGGTTCACCCCGGCGGAGAGGAAGTCGACCTCCTCGTGCGGCACCCCGACGAGCGCGCTGAGGTCGTGGATCGTCCAGTGCACCGAGTGGCACAGGCCCGCGACCTTCAGCCGCGGCGCGACGGTCGCCAGGTACTGGATGTTCATCGCCATCGGGTTGGTGTAGTTGAGCAGCCACGCGCCGGGGCACACGGCGAGCACGTCCGCCGCCAGCCCGTCCAGGAACGGGAACGTGCGCAGCCCCCGGAAGATCCCGCCGATGCCGAGCGTGTCGCCGATGGTCTGCCGCAGCCCGAACGACTCCGGCACGTCGAAGTCCGTCAACGTCGCCCGATGCCCGCCGATCGCGACCATGTTGACGACGACGTCCGCGCCCTCCAACGCCTCCCGCCGCTCCAGCGAGCCGCGGACGTTCGAGGCCCCTGCCAGCCGGGCCAGCTGCTCGGCGACCTCCAGCCGTTCGGAGTCGATGTCGTGCAACGAGATCGTGCAGCCGGCCAGCTCGGGGAACGACAGGATGTCCCGCAGCAGCTGGCGGGTGAACTCGACGGAACCCGCGCCCACGAACGCGATGGTGAACATTGATCAGCCTTCCAGTACCCGGATGAGCCGAGCGACCTCGGCGGACATGGCCTCACGACCGGCGCCGAGGTAGCGCCGGGGGTCGACGAGCGACGGGTGGTCGTCGAGCACGGTCCGCACGCTCGCGGTGAAGTGCTTGTTGAGCTGCGTGGCAATGTTGATCTTCCGCATCCCCGCCCGCACGGCCGCCGCCAGACTCTCGTCCGCCACCCCGGACGATCCGTGCAGCACCAACGGCACCGGCACCGCCTTGTGCAGCAACGAGATCAGCTCGAAGTCCAGCTCGGCGTCGCGGGTGAGCATCGCGTGCGACGACCCGACCGCCACCGCGAGCAGATCCACCCCGGTGGCCACCACGTACGCCGCCGCGGCCCGCGGATCGGTGCGCACGCCCGGCGCGTGCACCCCGTCCTTGCCGCCGATCTCCCCGAGCTCGGCCTCGACCGCCACCCCGTCCGCGTGACACTCCCGCACGACCGACGCCGTGCGCGCGACGTTCTCCTCGTGCGGCAACGCGGAGGCGTCGAACATGACCGACCCGAACCCGAGCCGCACCGCCTCCCGCACCAGGTCCTCGGACGTCGCGTGGTCGAGGTGCACGGCGATCGGCGTGCGCGCGGCCGCGGCGACGGAGAGCGCGGCGACCCCGATCGGCTTGAGAGATCCGTGGTAGCGCACGGCGTTCTCGCTGATCTGCAGCACCACCGCCGCACCTGTCTGTTCGGCGGCGGCGGCGATGGCCTCGGCGTGCTCGACCTGGATCACGTTGAACGCGGGCACCGGCGCGGGCCCGTCGATGATCTCGCGAAGCTGGATCAACGGCATGGTGGTGGTCCCCGTCAGAGTCGTCTGGGCACGATGGCGGCCCGGTGCTGGTCGTAGAAGGAGCGGTCGAAGTCGCCGGCGAGCGGGGCGCGCACGGCCGCGGCGGACAGCGCCACCGCCTCGGCGAGCCGCTGTGGCCAGGGCAGGTGCCAGGCGGCGACGAGGGCGGCGACGGCGGCGTCCCCGGCGCCGGTGGGGTTGCCGGAGAGGACCTCGGGCGGGGCCGCGGTCCAGGTGCCGTCAGGGGTGTAGGCGGTCATGCCCTGGGCGCCGTCGGACACGAGTGCGGCTTCGGCCCCGAGAGTCAGCACGCTGTCCGAGTCGGGTTCGCGCCGGCCGGACGCGATGGCGGCGGCGAGCTCCTCTCGGTTCGGCGTGATCACCGCCGGGCCCGCCGCCGCTCCCGCCGCCAGCGCCGGTCCGTCCGCGTCCAGCACCACCGGCACCCGCGAGGCCCGCACGAGCGTCGCGTAAGCGTCACCCGGCACCCCGAGCGGCAACGAGCCGGACAACACCACGACGTCGGCGTCCGCCTCCGCGAAGTGCCGCACGAACCCGTCCCACTCGGTCGCGGTGACCACCGGTCCCGGCTCGGCGAACAACGTCGCCTGACCCGTCCCCACCACGGTCACCGTCCGCCGCGTCTCCCCCGCGACCGGGAACATCGCCTGCGCCACCCCGGCCCGGGCCAGGTCATCGCACAGCAGCGCACCCGCCGCGCCACCCGCGAACCCGGAGGCCACCACGGACACCCCGAGCCCGTGCAGCACCCGAGCCACGTTCACGCCCTTGCCGCCCGCCCGCACCGCGACGTCGGAAACCCGATGCGTGGCACCGGGTTCCAGCGCCTCGACGCGGTACGTGACGTCCAGCGCCGCGTTCAACGTGACCGTCAAAACCCTCACGGCGCGCCGTCAAGGATCACCGAGCGGGTGAGGTTGCGCGGCGCGTCGGGGTCGAGCCCGCGCACCACAGCGACCTCCACGGCCAGCCGGTGCACCGCGACGAGCTCCGCCAGCGGGTCGCGGTCACGCGCGATCCACCGCCCGCCAGCGGCGGCCACGTCGAGGTCCAGCCCGGCCGGCGGCGTGCCGAACGACCACACCAGCGACCCCTCGTCGGTGATCGCGATCGGCCCGTGCCGGTACTCGGCGGCCGGGTACGACTCGGCCCACGACAGCGACGCCTCGCGCATCTTCAACGCGGCCTCGGCAGCGAGTCCGGTGGTCCACGGCGCACCCCCGAGGAACGTGAACTGGTTGCGTTCCACGAGGTCGGCGCCCAGAGGCTCGGCCAGGGCCTGCTCGGCGTCGAGCACCGCGCGCTCCAGCCGTTCGCCGAGGTGGGCGCGCAGCAGCACGAGGGCGGTCGTGGCGAACCGGGTCTGCACGACCGAGCGTTCGTCGGCGAACTCCAACGCCACCACGTGGTCCACCAGCGAGGTGACCGGCGTGCCGGGCGTCCCGACGATCGCCGTGGTGGGCACCCCCGAAAGCCGCCGCACCACGTCGATGACCTCGGTCGTCGTGCCTGACCGCGTCAACGCCACGACCCGGTCGTAGCCGCGGCCGAACGGGAACTCCGAGGCGGCGAAGGCGTCCGTCTCGCCCAGGCCCGCGTCCTCGCGCAGCCGGGCGTAGGCCTGAGCCATGAACCACGACGTGCCGCACCCGACCACGGCGACGCGTTCGCCCGGCGACGGCAGCGCGGCCACGGTGTCCGGGTCGGCGGCCAGTGCGATCGCCCGGCGCCAGCACGCGGGCTGGGACGCGATCTCCTCGGTGGTGTGCAGCTGAGTGTGCATGGCGGATTCCTTTGGTTGTTCAGTCACTTGATGCCCGCTGCGGCCACCGACCGCACGAAGAACCGCTGGGCGAAGAAGAAGACGAGCAGCACGGGCAGCTGGCTGAGCACCGTGCCGGCCATGAGCTTGGGCCAGTTCGTGGTGTGCGCGCCCTGGAACGACTGCAGTCCTAGTTGGACGGTCATCACGCCGGGGCTCTGCACCGCGATCAACGGCCACAGGAAGTCGTTCCAGGTCTGGAGGAAGGTGAGCACCGCGAGCGTCGCCAACGTCGGCCGCATCAACGGCAGCAGCACCTGCACCAACGTCCGCAGGCGAGAAGCGCCGTCGATCCGCGCGGCCTCCTCCAGCTCCCGCGGCAACGTCGTGAAGAACTGCCGCATCAGGAACACCCCGAACGCCGTCGCCAGGTTCGGCGCGATCAACGCCCCCAGGGTGTCCACCAGCCCCAGCGACCGCATCATGATCAGCAACGGCAGCATGACGATCTGGAACGGCACCATCAGCGTCGCCAACATCAGCACGAACGCGACTTTCGACCCGATGAACGGGATCCGCGCGAACGCGTACCCGGCCAGCGAGCAGAGCAGCAGGTTGCCGAGAACGCAGACCACCGACACCACGAAGCTGTTGACCAGCCACGACCCGAGCGGTGCGTCGCGCACGGCCGCGAGGTAGTTCTCCCACTCGATCCCGCCCGGCAGCCCGGGAGGGAACCGCCTCGACTCCTCCTGGGTGGAGATCGACACGAGGATCATCCACACCAGCGGCGTCACCATGACGAGCGAGAGCGGCAGCAGGATCAGGTGCAGCGCGCTGGGCCTTCTCATCGGACCTCGTAGTGGGACGTGCGGCGGTTGAACCGCAGCTGGACGAGGGTGAACGCGCCGATCACCAGGAACACCGCGCAGCCGATCGCCGCCGCGTACCCGCCGTCGAAGCTCACGAACGCCTCGTTGTAGAGGTGGTAGACGAGCACGGTCGTCGCGCGCAGCGGCCCGCCCTTGGTCGTCACGTAGACGGCGTCGAAGAGCTGCAGCCCGTTGATCGTGAGCCACACCAGCAGGAACCCGGTGGCGGGCGCGACCAGCGGCAGTTCGACGTGCCAGAACGACCCGGCGCGGCCGCAACCGTCCAGACTGGACGCCTCGATCAGGTCCTTCGGCACGTTCTGCAGCGCCGCCAGGTAGATGATGACCGCGAACCCGAGCCAGCCCCACACCGTCATCGCGACCACGGAGAACAACGCCTGGCCGGGGTCGGCGAAGAAGCCCTGCTTCGGCAGCCCGACGGCGTCCAGCGCGGCGTTGACCAGCCCGAACTGCGGGTTCGCCAGCCAGCTGAACATGATCCCGGTCGCGACCGTCGACGTCACCAGGGGAACGGACACCGCGAGCCGGTACAGCACCACCCCGCGGATCTTCTGGTTGAGCATCACCGCGATCGGCAGCGCCAGGACGAGTGTCACGGGCACGAACAGCACGACGTAGACCAGCGTGCGGCGGGCCGCGTCCCAGAAGAGCGGGTCGGCGACGAGCTTGGCGTAGTTGTCGCCGCCCGCGAACGTGCCGGGCGACGTGAGATCGGTGTGCTGGAACGACAGCACCGCCGACCACACGACGGGGACGAGGCCGAACACGCCGATCAGGATCACGGCCGGCGCCGCGAAACCCCAGCCGGCGGCGTGGTCGGCGCCTTTCCGGGAACGGTTCGGCCGCGCGCCGACGGCCGGCGCGGGCCGGGTCAGGAGGTCCGTCATGAACCCGCCAGCTCCTGGTCGACCTCACCGCGCGCCTGGTCCAGCGCCGCCCGCGGTTCCGCCTGCCCCAGCAGCACCGACTGCACCGCCGTGCCCAGCACCTGCGAGATCTTCGGGTACTGCGGGATGTTCGGCCGCGCCTTCGTGACGTTCTTCGCCAGGTTGTCGACGAACACCTTGGTACCGGGGTACTTCGCCTCGAACTCCGCGTACCCCGCGAGGTCCACCTCGGACTGCCGGATCGGCAGGTGCCCGGTCTCCATGGCGAACTCGAGGTGGATCTCCGCCGACAGCAGCCACTTCAGGAACGGCACGGCGTTCTTGCGGCCGTTCTCGCCGAACACGACGAACGTGTCGGGCCCGGCGATCGTCGCGTGGCTGACCTTGCCCGGCAGGAACTCCACCCCGTACGCCACGTCGTCGTTGATCGCGCCGAGGTCCCAGGGCCCGGTCCAGAGCATGCCGATGCGGCCGGAGTTGAAGAGGTTCAGGTACTGCTGGTCGCCTGCGTCCAGGTACACCGACTTGTCCGTGACGGCCATGTCCTTCAACAGCTGCATCGCCTGAAGCCCCGCGTCCGAGGCGAACGCCGACTTCTTGCCGTCGGCCGAGAGCAGGTCACCGCCCGCCTGCCAGAGCAGGGCGAGGAAGCGCCAGACCGTGTCCTCGGTGCCGTCGTTGACGTACGCCCAGCCGAACCGGCCGTCCGCGGTGAGCTTCCGCGCGGCCGCGCGGAACTCGTCCCACGTCCACGACGAGGTCGGGTGCGCGATCCCGGCGTCGTCGAACAGCTTCTTGTGGTAGACCAGCGAGAGGTTGTCGACCAGCGCCGGAACGCCGTAGATCTTGCCGTCGACCGTGGACGCGTCCCGCCCGGCCTGGAACAGGTCGTCCCACGCGAACCCGGCGTCGCCGCGCAGCAGGTCGGTCAGGTCCTGGGCCTGCGAACGGCCGGTCAGGCCGGTGATCGAGGAGCCGTACTGGTAGGCGGCCTCCGGCGGGTTGCCGGAGGCGAACGACGCCAGCGTCTTCTGCAGCGCGTTGTCGTTGCCGCCGTTGAACACGAGCTCGACCTGCTGGTTCGGGTGCGTGGTGTTCCAGCGGTCGGCGAGCTTGCCGAGCGCGGTGGCCTCCGCGTCGGTGTAGCCGTGCCACACGCGCACCTTGCCGTCGGAACCGGACCCGGTCCCGCAGGCGGCCGTCATGAAGAGCGCGGCGCCCATCGTCAGCACCGTGCGGCGACTCAGCCCTCTGCCGTGCGCCATGTCGACTCCCTCGCGTGGTGGGTGCGGCTCTGTGGTCGGGGACACTAAGCCGGAATCGCTCAAACACGCAAGAGTCGTGACCGATTGAGATTGATTGCTAGCCTGAATCGGGCATTCTCGGTACGGTCGCTCACACCCAATCAGCAACACTGAGCGATCAAGGAGATTCGGCGCCTATGACCTCCCCTGCCCGCGCCCTCGCCGGAACAGTCCTCGCCGCACTCGCCGTGGCCGCCTGCGCGGTCGCGCCGCTGACGTCCAGTGCGGCGGCTCCTGCGGCGATCCAGCTGCCGCCCACCGGAGCGGTGCTCGACTACCAGCTCGGCGCCGCGTACGCGCCGCCGTCCGGCGTGAACCTCGTGACGCGCGACAGCACGGCCTCACCCGCGCCCGGGATGTACTCGATCTGCTACGTCAACGGGTTCCAGACCCAGCCGGCCGACCGCAACGTCTGGCTGAACCAGCGAGGACACCTGATCCTCAAGGGTTCCAACGGCAAGCCGATCATCGACCCGAACTGGCCTGACGAGTTCCTGCTCGACACCTCGACGGCCGCCAAGCGCACCGAGCTCGCCGGGATCATCGGCACGACGATCGACACCTGCGCGAACAAGGGCTTCAAGGCCGTCGAGGTCGACAACCTCGACTCCTACCTGCGGTCCAAGGGCAAGCTGAGCGTCAACAACAACCTGGCGTACGCCAAGCTGCTCGCCGACCGCACGCACAACCGCGGCCTCGCGATCGGCCAGAAGAACTCGGCGGAGCAGACCGCCCGCGCCCGCACGGAGGTCGGCTTCGACTTCGCGGTCTCGGAGGAGTGCCACCGCTGGGAGGAGTGCTCCTCGTACTCTGATGTCTACGGCCAGCACGTGATGGACATCGAGTACACCGACGACCTGCGCGGCACGTTCGAGGACGTCTGCAACGACCCGGACACCCCGGCCACCACGACGTTGCGCGACCGCTACCTGGTGGCGCCGGGCAACTCCGCGTACGCCTTCGACCACTGCTGACGAACTGAAACGGGGTGGGCCGCCAGGGCCCACCCCGTTCTCACAGCTCGGTGTTGATGATCGCTTCCACGAGCACCTCGCCGTCCTCGGTCAGCGCGACACCGGCCGCGTCGACCGCGACCAGCCCGCGGGCGGCCAGCGAGGCGAACTTCTCCCGGTACGGGCCGTCCACCAGCGACGTGCCGTACCGGGCGCGGTGCAGGTCCTCCCGCACCGGTTGCAACGTCGACAGCGCCATCTTGACCGCGCGGGCCTCCTGCGCGCCCGCGTCGAACCCGGTCGCGGACCCGAGCGGCACCCGCCCCGCCTCGACGGCCTGCGCGTAGTTCTTCCAGTTCACGTCGGTGATCGCCTCGGACACCCGGCAGCTGGAACTGCCACCCAGGCCGATCGCGACCTCGGCCTCCTGCTTGTCCTGGTCCACCATGATGGACTTCCACTTCTCCGGCCCGAGGCCGTCCCGCGCGAAGTACATCGTGGGGTGCTCGGTGTAGCCGGCGGAGCGCAGGCCGTCCGTCAGCACCTCGCGCATCCGGTACTGCTCCAGCAGCGTCGGCCAGAAGTGCCCGTCCCGCACCAGCTTCTCCCGGTACTGCGGCAGCTGCCACGGCGCGGGCTGCTCGCCCGCGACCCCGGTCCTGGTCTCGGCGTACGACTTGAGGTGCAGCTTCGTGCACACCACGGCCGTGACCTCGTTCTCCAGCACCACGTCCAGGTCGCGCCGCACGCTGTCGACGGTCTGGTCGAGCAGTCCGTACATCAGGTCGATGCTGATCCACTCGAACCCGGCGGCCTGCGCGTTGCGCACGAAGTCCACGCACATCTGGGACGAGTGCTCACGGCCGCACTCGCGCAGCACGTGGTCGTCGAACGACTGCACGCCGCTGGACAGCTTGGTGCAGCCCAGTTCCCGCAACGTCTCCAGCTTCGCCGGCGTGAACGTGCTCGGGTCGCCCTCGAACCGGATCGTCGTGTCGTCGGTGAACCCGAAGTTCTCCCGGTAGAAGTCGAGCAACCGCCGGATGTCGCGCTCCGGCAGCAACGACGGAGTGCCGCCGAAGACGTTGAACTCGCCGACCGGGGCGCGCCGGAGCTCGGGCACGCGTTGCAGCCAGAGCTGCGCCTCGCGGATGTTCCAGTCCACCCACTGCGAGAGCTTCTCCTCGTTGCGGCCGCCCTTGACGAGCACGACCGGGTACTGGCAGAAGCGGCACTTGTAGGCGCAGGTGGGGATGTACGACCAGAGGTGGATCGGCGCGGTCCCGGTGAGCTGGGCGCTCAGGTCGCCGAGGAAGTCGTCGACGCCGTAGCCGGGCACGTTACCGGGGAAGACATGCGCCCCGAACGGATCTTCGGTGACGTAGTCGAGCAGGTGCGCGTTCGCGGGGTCCTGCAACGCCGCCCACACCCTGGGCTCGGACAGCACACTGGTCATCAGAACACGCCTCCATTGCCGAAGTAGTTGTGCGCCTCCCCGGATTCGCGGTCCTCGCAGTAGTACTTCACGAACTCGGCGAACCGGCCCTCCGGCACGTCCGCGAAGCACTCCGGCAACGGCGGCGGGTACCCGATGTCCTCCCCGACCGTCGCGCGCAACCGAGCGAAGATCTCATCGCGGAACTCCAGGTAGAGCCGGTACGACGGCGTCTTGTACGAGTGGATCGGGAGGAAGTCGGTCACGCTCATCTCGGCCTTGATCTCCGCGATGCGCCTGCCCAGCCGCGCCGCCAGGTCCTCGCCGAAGAACGCGACCACCGCGTCCTCGTCCAGAAAGGACGGTGTCAGCAGCACGGGCAGGATGGTGTTCTTCGGGGTGAAGTCCTTGATGGAGAACTCCCACGCCTGCAAGGCCTCGGCCTCGGTGAGGTCGGCGGTCTTCGCCGGCGCCTCCGGCCGGATGTCGCGCATGACGATGATGCCGTCGTTGCCGTACGCGCGGCCGGTGATCACCTCGTCGATGGCGTGGTTGACGCGCCGCGGGTTGATCTCGACCTTCGACAGCGGGGCGTAGGCGATGTCGTGGCCCGCGCCCGCGACCCGGATGCCGAAGTCCCAGTCGTCGGACAGGTGGTTGACGAACCGCCCGTTCTGCAGCTGGTAGAAGATCTCGATGCCGCCGACGTCCTCGTAGGCCTCGCGTTCGACGGCGAAGCCCTTGCCGTCCGGGAAGCCGCCGAACAGCGAGAACGTCACCGCGCGGCACCGCAGCGTGCGCTGGATGGCGTCCCACAGCCGGGGCCTGCCGACGAAGTGCTCTTCGTTGTAGTAGTAGTCGCAGACGCCGATCGCGGCCTTGTCCTTCTCCATCACGGCGATCAGCTCGGTGATCCACCGCCGGTCCACCTGGCAGTCGGCGTCGGCCGAGAGCAGGTAGAAGCGTTCACCGGGGTCCTTGCGGTGGCGGCTGCGGCGGACCGCGAACTCCATGCCCGCTCTGCGTGCGCACGCCACACCCTGCTCGCGTTCGCTGATCACGTGCACCGCGACCGGCGACGTCTCGGCGAACCGGCGGGCCAGCTCGACCGTGGCATCGGTGGAGTTGTTGTCCACCAGCACGATCTCGTACGTCTCGGGGTCGACGTCCTCCTGGTCGCGCAACGACGCCAGCACGGCGTCGATGTTGGCGGCCTCGTTCAGCACCGGAAGCACCACGCTGACCTGCACGCGCGGCCCCATCGCGGGCGGGAACAACTCGCTGACCAGGCCGTTCGCCGCCTCGCGGGTGTGCGTGCCGAGCCGCCTGTTGTGCTCCACCACTTCCGCCCGCCTCTCCGCGTTCGTCATGAGCTCGTGCACCTGCCGGGCGAACTCCGCCGTCGGCAGGTCGTGCCGCTGGATGTCGAGCACCGGCGCCTCGTAGCCGCCGTAGACCGTGTCGTACAAGGCGTACCGGCTCGCGACGTACGGCACGCCGGCCGCAATCGCCTCGCCGATCGGGTTGCCGAAGCTCTCGTAGTCGTACGAGGTCAGGAACGACACGACAGAGGCGTGCGCGAGCAGGTCGCGCACGCTGAACCCGGCGCCCGCCGACTCGCACGGCTCCAGCACGCCGCCGAAGACGACCGGGACGCGCAGCTCCTCGGCCAGCGCGCGGAGCTTCGCCGTCTCGGCCGGGTCCTCTTCGGTGTCACCGGCGACGAACAGGCACGTGCCCGGCAGTTGCGCGACGAGGTGCAGGTCGCGGTCGATCCGCTTCTGCGGGATGATCCGCGTGAACCGGGCGATGACGGGTGTTCCGGGTGCGATGCCGTGGTGCTCGAGGAAGTCCGCCCGGCCGGGACGCGCCGGAGCGGTGAAGGTGTTCGGCAGCAGGTCGAGGTTGCGCAGGTGCGGCATCCACTCCAGCGTGCGCCGCCGGGCCTCCTCGTGCAGCGCGAAGTAGTGGACGTGCGGGGAGTTCACCATCGGAGGCGTTGCGGGATAGGGGAAGCTGCCGTACTTGACCGGTTCGCTCTGCCACATCAGGTCGTGGTCGCGCCACAGCACGAACCGGCCGAGGTCGCGTGCGGCACCGTACCGTTCGACGGCCCGGTAGAGCGCTCTCGTGTAGGCGACGTTCTCCGGCAGCGTGCCGTTCTCCACCATGACGAGCGAGACGTCACGCGCCTCCCACGTCCGCACGAGCGCGTCGGCCAACGCCTCGGTGACGCGCTCGGTGTCGGGAACCTCGTCGCGGCTCACGGATTCCAGGGTGGCCGCCACGAATTCCCGGTCGTATCCGGCAATGCGCTCGATGCCGTCAACGCGGTCGAGTGTTACCCACTCCGGCACGAGTTCATGCCGATAAGGCTCGAAAAATCTTCCCTTGTCGGCCTTGATGTCGTAACCGAGGTCGAGATGAACGCGAAAACCCTGCTCAGCAAAGGATCTGGCGGTCTTGAGGAACTCCACCACCACGCCGGACATGGCCGTGGCGTCGAACGAGACACCCCAAAGAGCCGGCATTCGCTGCTCCGTTCCGAGAGGTCACTCTCATTCGAAGCTAGCATGAAAGCGCTTCCCCGCCAGGTCGCGTCTCAATCGGCCGGAGTGCTCACCAGTCAAGGGGAACGGGCAGGAAGGGCTCTTCGTCCGAAGCCTTCTTGCGGGCTTCCAACGCGTTCGCGGCGGGAGCGCCGACGGGCACCCGCAGTGGTGGCGCGGGGTTTTCCAGGGTGTCCGCGACGGCCGCGGCGACCTCCTCCGGCGTCACGGACTCACCGCGCAACGCGGGCACCTGCCGCAGCAACGGCAGGTACGGATCGTCATCGGCGAAGAACGACTTCGCCCGTTCGGCCCCACCGGACGTCACCGCGCCGGGCTGCACGATGCTCACCTTCACCCCGAAGTGACCGGTTTCGAGGGCCAGCCCCTCGGCGATCGCCTCCAGCGCCCACTTGCTCGCGCCGTACGGGGCGATGATCGGCAGCACCACCCGTCCCTGGACGCTCGACACGAAGACCAGCCGGCCGTCACCACGTTCGCGCATCGCGGGCAGCACCGCCTGCGCCACCCGCAGCGCGCCGAAGGTGTTGAGCTGGAAGAGGTGCTCGACCTCGCTCACCGGGACGCTCTCCAGCGGCGCGCGGACCGTGGTGCCCGCGTTGCTGACCAGCGCGTCGACCCGTCCCGCCTGGCCGATCGCCTCGTCCACGCTCGCCTGGTCGGTGACGTCGAGCCGCAGCCTCAGCGCCACGGGCAGATCGGCCAGGTCCTCCGGGTTGCGGGCGGTGGCGATCACCCGGTGACCCCGTCCGGCCAGCTCGACCGCGATGGCGCGGCCGATCCCCCTGGACGCACCGGTGATGAGCACTGACGACATGACGACCTCCTGAGTTCGGCGTACCTCCGATGCTATGTCGGCCGTCATACATGTCAAGAAGCTATGTCGCACGACATACTTTCGAGTACGCTCGGACCCATGGCAGGTCGGCGTTCTGACGCGAGGCAGAAGATGGTTTCCGCGGCTCGCGAGCTGTTCCGCGAGCAGGGCTACCACGCGACGGCGCTGTCGGACGTGCTCAGGCGCAGCGAGGCGCCGCGGGGTTCGGTGTACTTCCACTTCCCGGGAGGCAAGGCCGAGCTCGCCGTCGAGGCGGCCGCGCTGCACTCCCAGGAGCAGGTCGACGGCATCGACCGCGCGGCGGCCGCGGCCACGTCCCCCGCCGAGCTGGTCCGCGCCTACCTGGAACGGGCGCGGACCAACCTGATGGCGAGCGACTACCAGCAGGGCTGCACGATCGCACCCCTGGTGATCGAGTCCACCCGCGACTCGGACGAGCTGGACGCCGTGGGTGGACGGTCCTTCGAGACGATCATCGCGGCGCTGGCCGGGCACTTCGCCGCGTTCGGCCTGACCGCCGCCGACGCGCGCCGGCTCGCGGACGCGACCGTGGCGGGTGCCGAGGGGGCGTTGATCACCGCACGGGCGTTGCGCGACCCGGCGCCGTTCGACGCGATGATCGACGTGCTCACGCGCAGCGCGTCGTGAAGCCGGCCGCGAGCAGGCCGCACAGCGCCGAACGACCCTGCGGGTACTGGCTGATCAGCGAGTTCACGAACCAGCCAGACGAGCCCGGGAACCCGAATGGCGGGTTGGCGCCGACCTTGCCGTCGAAGCCGTAGCGCCAGTCCAGGTCGATGAACACCACGGAGTCGATCACGTCCGACAGGTCGTAGCCGGTGCCGAGGAAGTCCGTCTGCCTGCCGTCGACCACGCCGTTCGGGATCGGTCCGCGGTAGTTCAGCAACGTGCCGAGCCGGTCCACGAACGTGCGGTAGTCGGCGTCGGACTGCCTTCCCGAACCGTCCAGCGCCGAGTTCATCCGCTGCACGCCGACCTCGGACAGCACGATCTTCTTGTTGTGCTGCTTGGCCCACCACAGCATGCGCAGCACGTTGAGGTCGACCGGGTACTCGTGCCGCACGGCGTTGCGGTTGCCGTTGACGATCGCGTCGTAGTAGCCGAGGCACGTGCGGTTGGCGGTGTTCTGCTCGCCGTTCCAGTACGCCGTGCCGTTCTCCCAGAACGGCTGGCACAGGTCCTGGTTGAAGATGCTCAGCCCCACCTGGTCGACCACGTCGTCGCCGGGGTAGAGCTTGTCGAACTCGCCGCGCACCGGGTGGTAGACGTACTTCACGTTGGCGCCACCGGTGCGGGCGTCGATCAGCTGGACGAGCTTGCGGAACGCGTTGCGGTACGAGGAGCAGTCGGTGCCGTTCGCGCAGTGGAACGCGCTGCTGACCTCGTAGTCCAGCCGCAACAGGAACGTCGAGCCGCGGTGGGCGTTGATGTAGTTCGTCAGCGCGGTGAACTGGTTGTCGTACCGGCCGTTCGCGATGTCCACGGTGGCCTGGCGCGACGCCTGGAGCTGCGTGTTCGGGTCACCGTTCCAGGCGGGCGGGTAGTCCTTCCAGCTGATGCCGACCTGGATCTGCTTGCCGCGGGCGGCGAGGAAGTCGGCGTAGGCGACGTGGGACGACGACCCGGACTGGCCGGCGAAGTTGCCGTCGCGCACGCCGTAGTAGACCGAGCCGCCGGCGGGGTCGGCGCCGGTGGCGGAGGTCAGGTCCTGCCACGCGGCCGTGTTGCTCTGCCCGACCAGCAGCTGCCTGCCGGCGGCGGGCGGCGGTGGCGTGGTGGTGCCGGAACCGTTGACGTACTGGGACTTGCGGATCTCGGCGATCCAGCGCGCCTTCACCGCCGGGTCGGCCTGCACCCGCGAGTCACCCCAGTAGCCGTTGGCGCAGCCGGGCTGACCGGCCGGGGCGCCGTTGCACTGCCACTGGGTCTGGGAGTCCCAGTTCGTGTTGATGTAGGCGACCGACCGGATCACGTCGCGGTTCGCGGTGACGTAGGAGAACAGGTCCTCGAACCAGGTGTCCACAATGGTCTGACCGCTGACCGGCTGCGGGTTCTTGCTGAAGATGCAGCTCTGGGTCTTGCTGCCGGTGGTGAAGCCCTGCGGCGCTGCCTCGGCGATCATCACCTTCTTGCCGTGACTGCGGGCGAAGCTCAGCACCCTGTCCTGCAAAGCGCGCGGGTTGGTGCTCGGCGCCTTGCAGGACCACTGGTAGCGGTTGTACGTGCTGCCGTAGAACGCGGACATGCCGACCCAGTCGACCACGTCGTCGCCGGGGTACCAGACGTCGAAGTGGTTCGGCGCGGTGACGACGTAGTTCCACTCCGGGTTGCCGGTGTGCTCGTCCAACGGCCAGGCCGCGGACTGCCAGACCGTCGCGACCTTGTTGGCGCCCAACGCGTTGATGCGGCCCTTGATGTAGCGGAAGGCCTGCTTGTAGAAGTCGGCGTTGTAGCAGTTCCACGGGCCGTCGTACTCGTAACCGATCCTCAGGAAGATCTCGCGGTTGTACGACTTGAGCTTGTTCACCATCTCGTCGACCTTGGCCCGGTACTGGGCGACGAGGTTGCCCGGCACCAGGTCGGCGTCGTTGCGGCCGATGATCGCGCGCAACGGCTGGTTGCCGCAGCCGGACGTGGCGTCGGACAGGTAGAGGCCCACGGCGAGCGAGGCGCCGGGGAACTCGCTGAGCGTGCGGTTGAAGTCGACCGTGCCGGAACCCCAGTTGACCGGGCCGTACATGCCGGCCAGCGGCGCTGGGTTCCCGCCCAGCACCAGGTTCGTGTACAGCGTGACGCCGCCGGGCTGGGGCACGCCGCTGGTGAGCACGTCGCGCTTGTAGTCCGAGAGCGTGTCGCTGTCCTGGCCGACGAACATGCGGATCTTGTCGCCTGCCGGGATGTTCGGGTCGGCGGTGGCGGGCTGGACGAGACCCAGCGCGATCGCCGCGGCGACCACGAGGGTGAACAGAGATCGTCGTTGACCCATGTTGCGTTCTCCTTCGATTGCAGGGGAATCAGGAGGCGTCGAGCACGTCGCAGACCATCCGGGCGCCGGTGAGGTCGGTCGCGCAGACGCCGAGGAACGCGCCGGTGAAGCCCTCGACGGCGGTGCCCGTGCTGCCGGCGACGGCCGTGCGGGCGGCGTGCTCGTCGGACAGCAGGCGCGTGTCGAGGACGGGCCCGACCGGCTGCCAGTCTCCGTGCGGCCGTGCGACGGCGAACCGCAGCTCGGTGCGGTCGACCCGCGCGCGCATCCGCACCGGACCTTCGTGCGGCCACGGGATCGGGCTGGTCAGGGGGTCGATCAACGTGCCGTGGTCGCAGGTGAGCACGGTCAGGCAGCGGCCGATCCGCTCGTCGTGGGTGAGCTGGAGCCAGTGCCACAACGCCGAGTCGTAGTAGTGGATCAACCCGGCCATCTGCTGGAAGTGCGCGGGGGCCGCGTCGACGACGATCGTGAGGTCCTCGGACAGCGCCTGCTGGCGGCGGGCGAACAGGCTCACGTCGTGCCGGCTCGCGGGTGACTGGTCGGCGCGCAACCGGATCGCGCCGAGCCGTTCGCTGCGCGACAGCCACGACGGGTCGGGCACGCGCCGGACGCTCTGCCACTGCGGCCCGAACGGCGTGACGGGCGCGGCCTGCTGCACCGGGTAGTCGTCCGGCACGGCCACCGCCGTGGCGGGCACTCCCCCGGCCACTCGCGGCCAGCCCTCGACCCATTCGACGCGCTGGATCGACGTTTCCCTTCCCAGCACGCAATGTCCGGCGCTGTCGACCGGCCTGGCCGCGAGGTGCGCGACGAACCAGCGGTCCCGTTCGTCGTGCACGAGGCTGCCGTGGCCCGCCTTCTTCAGCTCCAGCCCGGCGTGCCCGGAACTGGTCAGCATCGGCCCGGCCGGATCCGCCTCGTAAGGACCGTGCAGGTCGCGGGAACGGGCCACCGTGACCGCGTGCGACCAGCTCGTGCCACCTTCCGCGACCACCAGGTAGAACCATCCGTCGCGGTGCAGCACGTGCGGTCCCTCGGTGAGCCCGAGGTCGGTGCCGGTGAAGACGACCTCGGCGTCACCCACCAACGTCCGGGTCGCGCGGTCGAACTCCTGCAGCAGGATCCCGGAGAACCGCTGCCGTCCGGGCCGGTGGTCCCACTGCATCGACAGCAGCCACGACCGGCCCTCGTGGTGGAACATCGACGGGTCGAAGCCGCGCGCGTGCAACGGCACCGGGTCCGTCCACGGCCCGTGCAACGACGGCGCCTGCACGTGGAAGTTCGGCGAGTCGTAGAAGCCGTCGACGTTGTAGCCCAGCATGTTCGTGTAGACGAGGTGGAACGTGCCGTCCACATGCGACAGACCGGGCGCCCACACCCCGCCGGAGTCGGGCACCCCGCGCAGGTCGAGCTGTGCGCGCCGGGTGAGCGGGTGCGGCAGGGGTTCCCACGTGACGAGGTCCGTGCTGCGGTGCAGCGTCACGCCGGGGAACCACTGGAACGTCGAGGTGGCGACGACGAACTCGCCGTTCACCCTGATCATCGACGGGTCGGGGTGGAAACCCGGCAGCACGGGGTTGCGCGCCACCCGCACGCCGGTGCGCGTCGCCGTCACGCGACCACGCTCCCCTGCGCCAAGCCCTGCCTCCAGTGTCGTTGCAGCAGGAGGAAACACACGACGAGCGGCACCACGGCCAGGAACGCTCCCGTCACGACGAGGTGGAAGATGACCTGGTTGCCGACCGCGGGCTGGGTGTTCCAGTCCTGCAGCCCGAGCGTGAGCGGGAACAGCTCGCGCGAGTTCAGCATCACCAGGGGCAGGAAGAAGTTGTTCCAGATCGCCACGAACTGGAAGAGGAACACCGTCACCAGGATCGGCGACATGATCCGCAGGACCACCGTGCGGAAGACCCGCCACTCCGAAGCTCCGTCCATCCGCGCGGCCTCCAGCACCTCGTCGGGCACCGAGGAGATCGCGTACAACCGGCAGAGGTAGACCCCCATGGGCGACACCAGGCTCGGCAGCAACACCGCCCAAGGCGTGTTCTGCAGGCCCACCGCCGACATGAGGAAGTACAACGGCAACGCCAGCGCCGTCACGGGCACCAGCACCGCGCCGACGATCACCCACGACACGGTTCCGTTGCCGCGGAAGGAGAACTTGCCGAGCGCGTACCCGGCCATCGCGGCCAGCGCCGTCGCCCCCAACGCCCCGCCGCCCGCGTACAGCAGGGTGTTCGCCGTCCAGCGCAGGTAGATGCCGTTCTCGTAGGACAACGTCTGGCCGATGTTGTCGAACAGCGCGAACCGTTCGGGCAACGCGAACCCGAACGTGCTGAACAGCTCGTCGCGGCCCTTCGTCGCCGAGATCACCAGCCACAGCAGCGGAAGCACGAAGTACGCCGACGCGAGCACCAGGACGACGTGCGCGGGCAGGAGTCGCAGTTTCATCAGATCACCCCGTGCCGGCGGCCGAGCCGCAGGAAGTACAGGCTGAACAGGAACGTCACCACGGCAAGCGCCACCGCGATCGCGCCCGCGTAGCCGGACTGCCCCTCCGCGAACGCCTTCTGGTACGCGTACACGTTGGGCGTGTAGTAGCTGGTGATCGTCGCCGACAACGGCTTGAGCACCGCCGGTTCGTTGAAGAACTGGAACGCCCCGATCAACGAGAACAGCAGGCTCAACCCGATCGCGGGCAGCACCATCGGCAGCTTCACCCGCACCGCGAGCCGCAGCTCCCCGCAGCCGTCGAGCTTCGCGGCCTCGTGCACGCTCACCGGGATCGCCTGCAGAGCGGCCAGCACGATGATCATGTTGTAGCCGATCCACTCCCACGCGGCGATGTTCGTCATCGACAGCAGCACCGCGGTGCCGTTGAGGAAGTCGGGGCTGTCCCAGCCGGCCGCCGAGAACGTGCGCACGATCGGGCTGAACTGCGGCTGGTAGAAGAACCCCCACAGCAGCGTCGCGATCACCGCGGGCACCGCGTACGGCAGGAACACCAGCAGCCGGAACACCTTCCGCGCCCGCACCAGCGCCGAGTCCAGCAGCAACGCCAGGACCGTGGCGACGACCATGATCAGCGGAATGGTCAGCAACGCGTAGGCGAGAACCCTGAGCAGTCCCTCGTGGAACTTCGGGTCGGCGAGCACGTCGAGGTAGTTCGTGAGGCCCGCGAACGCCTCGGTGGTGGTGCCGAGCAGGCCGTCGCGGCGGGGCTGGAAGAGGCTCTGCCAGACCGCGACGCCGATGGGGACGAGGAAGAACGCCGTGAACGCGACCGCGAAGGGCGCGAGGAACAGCAGTGGCGCGGAGTTCCGGCGAGGACGACGGGGCGTGGTGGGTGGCCGGGTTCGGCGATCCGGCCGGGGTGGGGCGAGGGTGGTGGTCACGGGCAACGCCTTTCCGAGCTGGGGCCCACCCGATGCCGCGCCCAGGACGCAGCGGCACCGGGTGGGGGTCTGGAGCGGCCTCAGCCGGCGACGGCGAAGCCCTGCTTGCCCATGTCCTCGACGGTCCGCTTCTGCAACGCGTCCAGCGCCTGCGTCACGGTCTGCCCACCGGTCGCGACCTTGCCGAACTCGTCGGTGAACGCCGGGAACGCGCTCGTCATCGTCGGCCCCCAGGTGAAGTTCGGGTTCACCTGCTTCGAGGCCTCGCTGAAGACCTCGTAGATCTTCTGGCCGCCGTAGAACTCCTGCGGCTTCGAGAACGACGGGTCGAGCAGGCCCGAGCGGTCCGCCGGGAAGATCGACGACTTCGTGATCAGCGAGTTCAGCGACTGCTGGTCGGTGTTGAGCCACTCGATGAACTTCGCGGCCCGGTCGGCGTGCTTGCTGCTGCTGGTGACCGAGATCGACGAGCCGCCCCAGTTGCCGACCTGCGGGTTAGCAGGGTCCCACTGCGGCAGCGGCGCGACGGCCCACTTGCCGGCGCTCGCGGCCATGGCGCCCTTGAGGTACGAGCCCGCCCACACGGGTGCGGCCCACGACGCGACGGTGCCGGTGGTCAGGTCCGACACCCAGCCGGTGCTGAAGTCGGGCTCGGCCTTCACCAGCTTGCGGCTGATCAGGTCCTGCCAGAGATCGGCGACGGGCTTGGACTCCGGCGGGTTCATGGACACCGTCCACTTGTCGCCCTCGGTGCCGAACCAGCGCGCGCCCGCCTGCCAGTTGAGGCCCGCCCACTGCCCTGCCTCGTTGGTGGCGAAGGTCGCGAGGTAGCGCGACGGGTCGGCGGCGTGCAGCTTCGCAGCCTGTTCCCGGTACTCGTCCCACGTCTTCGGCACGGTCAGGCCGTACTGGGTGAAGACGTCGGTGCGGTAGAACAACCCCATCGGCGCGATGTCCTGCGGGACGCCGTAGAGCTTGCCCTGCTGGAAGACCTGGTTCCACACCCACTCGGGGAAGCGGTCGCGCAGCCCCTCACCGACCTTGCCGGTCAGGTCCGCGAGACACCCGCAGGCGATCATCGACGGCACGAACTGGTACTCGACCAGGGCGACGTCCGGCGCGTTGCCGGCCTTCACCGCGGCCTGGAGCTTCGCGTAGTAGTCCTGGGCGGGGACCTTCTCCGCCTTGATCGTCGTGTCCGGGTTGCGCTCGTTCCAGATCGCGACCTCGGCGCTGTTGTCGAGGAACGTCCAGAACGTGAGCTCCACCGGACCGCTGGTCTGGGTGGAGCCGGTGCCGCAGGCGGCGACGGCGAGCAGGGCCGCGACGACGACGGCGGCGAGGCGACGTCCGCGTTGACTCATGGCAGGTTCCTCCGGCGAGGGCGGGGTGTGTGCCGCGAGACGCTAGGAACCCGCCTTCGCAACCGACAAGGTTTCGGATCCGAAAAGCGCGCGGGTTTCGAACGATCACCGAAAACCTGCAGTTCACAGTTCCGAAACTGGCCCGAAACCCTCGGCGACCCCTATCGTCCGCACCGTGACTGGCAAGCCCACGTTGGCGCACATCGCGGACCTGGCCGGGGTGTCCGTCCCGACCGTGTCGAAGGTCCTCAACGGACACCGGGACGTCGCCGCGAGCACCCGCGAACAGGTCGAGCGGATCGTCGCCGAGGAGGGCTACGAACGTCCGCAGAGGACGGCGCCCAGACCTCGCCGCAGCCGGGCCGCCCTGCTGGACCTCGTGATCAACGAGCTGGACAGCTCGTGGGCCACCGAGATCCTCGCCGGCACCGAGGAGGTCGCCCGCGAGCACGGCATGCACCTCGTGCTGACCGCCGTGCACAAGTCACCGACGCCGGACAAGGGCTGGCTCGAGTCGCTGACCGCGCGCGGCACCCGCGGCGTGCTGCTCGTGCTGGCGGACCTCAGCGCCCGGCAGCGCACCGAGCTGCAGCGGCTGTCCATCCCGTTCGTCGTGGTCGACGCGCTGGGCAGGCAGGACCCGGCGTCGCCGTCGGTCGGCGCCACCAACTGGCACGGCGGCTACTCGGCGGTGCAGCACCTGGTCTCGCTGGGGCACCGGCGGATCGCGGTGATCGGCGGCCCCGAGCAGATGATGTGCACCAAGGCGCGGCTCGCCGGGTACCACGCGGCGCTGGAGGTCGCGGGCATCGCGCCCGATCCTCGGCTGGTCCGCTACGGCGACTTCCGCCACGAACAGGGTTACCTGCACACCAAGGCGTTGCTGGCGCTGCCCTCTCCCCCGACCGGCATCTTCGCGGGTAGCGACCTGCAGGCCCTCGGCGCGTACCAGGCGTTGCACGAACACCACCTGCGCGTGCCCGACGACGTGAGCGTGGTCGGGTTCGACGACCTGCCGTTCGCGCCGTGGACCGCGCCCCCGCTGACCACGGTCCGGCAGCCGCTGCGGGAGATGGGCGCGCTCGCGACCCGCATGCTGATCTCGCTGATCCGGGGCGAGCAGCTCACCGCTCCGAGGGCCGAGCTCGCGACCAACCTCGTCGTGCGCGGCAGCACGGCCACCGCGAAACGCGCCTGACTGGTTACGGAGCGCTTCCAAGCAGTACGTTCGGTGACATCATGGACGCACCCTCACCGAAACGTCCCGTCATCAACGACCCGATGCTCACCACGCCGATGGCGCGCCTGATGGCGCTGGCGATGGGCACCAACATCCGCGTGTTCGACCTGCCCGCGAAGCACAGCATCGGGCTCGCGGGCCTCGTCGGCGTCGACCTGGACGCGCCGGGCGGGCCGGTCTGCAAGATCGGCCTCACCGACGACCTCGACGACGACCTGCGCGCCGACGTGCTGGCGTTCGGCATCGCGGTGCTCGTCGGCACGCCGGAACTGCTGGGTGAGAGCGAGGACGGCGTGCTCGGCATCAGCAGGGAACGCCTGCCGCAGGCGCGCAACGGCCCCGGCAACCTGGCGTGGCACATGCTGGAGACGTGCGGCCGCAAGGCGCCGTCGACGACGTTCCGGCTGATGGTCATCCAGTCCGACGAGTGAGGGGGTGCGGGACCGACCCCGCACCCCCTGCCCAGGTCAGTCCACGACCGCCTTCAGCCGCGCGATGGCGTCGGTCTCGGCCTCGAACAGCTCGGTGAGCTGCTTGCCCATGTCCGCGAACTCGGTCATGCCGCCCAGCGCGTGCCACATCTCGGCGATCTCCCGCCACCGCGGCGCCTGCCCGGAATGCCCTGCCTCGTCGAGGAAGTCGGCGAACAACGGCCGCAGGTTGCCGCCGGTGACGCCGTACCGGCCGTCCACGCCCTCCCGCACCCCGCGCAACGCGACGTCGAGCCCCTGCCCGTCGGCGAAGACCTTCGGCCACGCCTTGGCGGCCTTGGTGTCGGTCATCATCTTCGCCCACTTGCGCCACGCGGGCAGCGAGAACGAGTCGGACTTCTGCGACAGGTGCTCGACGACGTCCCGCAGCCCCTCCCGCACGGCGGCCTCGACGTCGATCGCGCGGTCGGAGTCGGTGATCACCACAGCCTGGTTCTTCCAGGTGCCGACGCGGGCGTTGGCGCGGTCGAGGTCCTCGCGGGCCACCGTGAACGGCACCAGGTTCCGGTCGTCCAGGTACACCTGGTCGCCGGCCGTGGCGTAGGCGACGACGGGGTGCCCGCCGTGCCCGTCGAGCTCCTCCGGCAGGTCCCAGTAGCCGATCTGGTAGCGGTCCGGCCACACCATCGCGGCGTTGCCCGCGTCGAGCTGCTCGGTCAGCCACGTCTGCGCGGCCTTGTTCGCCGACCGGTGCCACTCGTGGGCGATGCCCAGCCGGTCCAGCGCCTTCTCCGTGCGGCGGGTGACGTACTGCCAGGAGTTGCAGAAGCCGAGCGTGACGTGCCGGCTGTTGTGCTGCTTGAACTCCCACAGGATGTAGCCGGCGCCGATGCCACCGCCGATGCCGAAGACCAGCGCCTCGGTCAGGCCGGTGATCCCCCGCGCGGCCAGCATCGTGGTGACCGCGGCCGCGTCCGGGTCGGTGCCCCCGCGCAACGTCCAGCCGGCGACGGGCGACGCGCCCGTCAGGTGGGCCAGTGCGGTGGTGTAGCGCTCGCCGGTCTTCGCCATCCTGGCGCGGACCTGGGTCTTGAGCTGCTTGCGTGACGTCATCGCCGAACTCCCCGGCCGTCGCGGAAGACACCCGAACCCCACGCGTCCCGATGTCACGACAGCCCTGGTGTGGAAGGCATGACGAGGTCGGCGTCCCGAGGCACCCAGGTCCCCTTTGCCCCCGCGTGAGCCGGGAGGCGTGGGCACCCGGTCAGGAGGTTCGGCGTGGAACGCGCCGGAACGCATCCTAACCGAGCACTCGCCGTCCGGTCAGCCCGCCGCGCCGGTCAGGCGGTCGACGCAGCGGTCGACCTCGTCCCTGCCGAAGGAGTGCACGAGCGACAGGTAGAACAACGGCGGCGCGGCCGGTGCCCACAGGTCGCGCCGGTCGTCGCGCAGCAGGTAGGTCACGACGGACTCGGGCGTGAACGGCACGAAGTCGAACCCCCTGTTCTCCCAGGCGTCCTGCGCCCCGCGGCCGAGGTTTGCCCGGAACCCGTCGAGCGTCATCGTGGTCAGCTCCGCCTGGAAGAAGCAGCACCAGTGCGAGTTCGACGTGACGGCGGCGAACGCGAGCAGGCTCAGCCGGTAGCCGGCGGGATCGAGCCGCAGCTCCTCGGCGAGTCCGCGCTGCGCCGCCGCGTGCAGGTCGGGCGACGCGCCGGCCCGGCCGTCCAGTTCCCGTTGCAGGCCTTCGTTCGCGGAGGAGTTCCAGACGTTCTTGCCGACGCCGACCCGGCTGCTGCGCCGGGACACGACCAGGTGGCCGTCCGCGGTCACGACGGCGATGTTGACCCCGAAGCTGGAACGCAGGAAGTCGGGCGTGTCCCAGACGTCGCGGCCGTCGAGGTAGCGGGTGCGCAGCGTGCCGCCGGGTTCGAGTGGCCGGTCGAGCTGCTGGGCGGCGATGAAGTTGAAGTAGTCGGAGTTCTTGAGGTGCAGCGTCACGTCCGGGGACTCGTCGGCGCCCCTGCGGCTGACCACCAGATCGGCGACGGCGTACCTCGGCGCGTTCCAGAAGTGCTCCTTGCCCGCGCGCCGCCGTTCCTCCTGCTCGCGGGCCACCTCGTCGCGGAAGGCCGCCAGGTATGGCGGCAGCACGACGTCCTCCTGCGCCACCACGACGCGGACCGAGTCCCTGTCGATCGCGCGTTCGCCGTTGCCCTCCAGGATCTGGCAGCTCGTGGTGAGCGGGCCGAGCCGGAACCTCGGGTAGTCGTCGGTGCGCGGTTTCCGCTGCCGGGCGGCGTGGTACGCCTCGCGCCAGCTCCTGGTGAGCTCCTCCAGCCTGGCCTGGCTGAGGTTCCCGGCGCGCAGCAGGGCGCGGACCGTGTCGAAGAGCAGGTCCTCGTCGTAGCGCTTCCGGTTCTCCCGGAACAGGTCGAACATCGTCGTGTACGACCGGGTGGCCTCGCGGGTGAGGCCGCGCCTGCGCCGTTCGTCGCCCACCACCGCGGGCATCTCGCGCGACCCGATCTGCGACCAGTCGCGCAGGGCCCGCAGCCTGGTGCCGAACTCGGCGAGCGTGCCGGGCCGTCCGGGGTCGGGAGGGTCTCCCAGCAGGGCCGCTCGTCCGGGCACCCAGGGCTGGTCCACGTGGTTTCCCCTCCGTTGATCGGACTTGATCGGATACTTTGCCGCGCTCGTTCGCGCGCCCCTAATCTCGTTTTATCAGGAAATTCCGAGAACGCGAAAGGGCACGACAATGGAAACCCACGGCAGCGCTTTTCACCCTTTTCACATCTGCCAGCGCGCCCCGTATCCCAGGTAGAGCGCCGGCCGGTCGAAGCTGAGCTCCAGCTCTCCCGCCTCGTCCAGTTCCACCGGCACACCAACGGGTTCGGCGCTGTCGAACCTCCGCACGGTCTCGCCGTCCACACGCCGAATGCGGCGCGGCGCGCGGGCGGGGTCGAACCGGACGCGCAACGTGAACCTGTTGCACTGGCATTCCGGGGTGAGCACGCAGTGCGGCCGCATGGGCTGGTCCTCCGGAATTCTCAGCAACAGCCCGTATTCGTGGCTCTGGCCCGCGCGCAGCGGTTCCGGAAAGCGGATCGCGAACTGGAACTGACTGCTCGTGGGCTGCTCGCGGCGCACGATGCGGCCGCCGTAGAGCACCTCGCCGGACAGGGCCGGGCGGCGGCCGTCGTCCTGCGGCACGTCCATCCACGCCCTCACCTCCTGCAGGCCGTCGCGGGTGGCCACGATCCGACGGTGCTCGTGGAACTCGGGGCTCGCGACGTCCATGCGCACCAACGTGCGCAGCTCGTCGAGGTACCACCCCATCGGCGCGACCGGGCCGGCACCGGTGCGTCGGTTCAGCTCCAGCGCGACCTCGCGGGCGAGCACCCGTTCGGCGTCGTCGATGCGGCGCAGCGCGGTGCGCTCGTCGCGTTGCAGCTGGGCCGCGAGCCACGACACGCGGTCCTTGAAGTGCGGCATGTCCTTCGTCTCGCCGGCCAGCCCGAGGCTCGCGCGCACGGCCGTGCGCAGGTCCTCCGGCAGCTCGGCGGCGCACGCGTCGAGCTCCGTCACGAGGGCGGGCACCACCGTCCCTGCCCGTGCGACCAGCTCCCGCAGCGACTCCCCCAGCAGCGCCTCCACGTTGCCCGCGCGGACGCCCCGTCCCTTGCGCAGCGCGCGGATCTCCACCCTGATCAGCTCGGCCGACCCCGCCATCGTGCTCTCCCCCGCGGCTGTCACCTATCCGGCAGTCGTGCCCCTCGCTGTCATCTTCGAGCAGAGCTGTCGCCTTTTACGACTCCCCTTCACCCGGTTGGACCCCAGAGGATTGCACCGTCACAACCGAAGGGGGAGTTTCGTGAAACGGGTTTTCTCAGGGGTTCTGGCCATGGCGTTCGCCGCGGCGGCGCTGGTGGCGGGCTCGGGGGTGGCGTCCGCGGACGTCGTCGTGGGGCCGGGCAAGAGCGGCTCGGTCTGCACCGGTTACAAGTACATGCCCGGCAACTCGAAGCTGTACTGGCAGACCTGTGCCTGGGCCGACAACAACGAGGTGTACTTCACGGTCAACTTCGGCAACGCCACCGGCAGCGCCTGGTCGGTCGACTACGTCACCAACGACTACTACAAGAGCGGGGTGTTCTACGCCTGCCCCTACGCGATCGCCAACTTCGTGGTGCCCGCGCACTCGGTGAGGGGCACCCCGACGGCGGACTGCGCGATTCCCCGCACGCGTGCCGCGTACCAGGGCATCGGTGAGGTCCAGGACGGCGGCTACCACCAGTCGGCGACGACCGACTCGCTCCAGGTCCAGTAACGGCGGGGGGCTCGGGGGTGGTGCCGCCGTCCACCGGCACCACCCCCGAGTGGTCACTTCTTGAGCCGGCGGCTGCCCGCGTGCCAGTCCTCGACCTGGCCCGTCTCCTCGGTGGTCACGCCGAACGACGGCAGCTGCGGGCGTTCGCGCAGGCTGCGCTTCAGCTCGGCGAAGCCGGGGAACCGGGCGAGCCCGACCACGTGGTCCCACAGTTCGGCCGCCTGGTCCTCGTCCGGCAGGCGGCTGATCACGGGCCCGAAGAACGCGACGCCGTGCGGCGGTTCGAAGTGGATGATCGGCGTGCCGACGTCCTTGCCCGTCAACGACAACGCCTCGTCCGACTCGGCCTGGATCCCGGCGTCGCGGTGCTCGTCGTCGAGCGCGCCCGCGAACAGAACCGGCAGCCCGGCCTCCGCCAGGGCGGCGCTGACGAGGTCGCGGTCCGCCTGCCAGCCCGGCGCCCTGCTCTCGTCGGGCAGGACCTCGAGGATCCGCTTCCCGAACGCCTCGTACAGCGGTCCGATCGCTTCACGGCCGTGCTGCTCCCGCACCGCCGACGCCACCCGCAGCAGCCGCAGCCCGGCCGTGTGCTGGGCCTCGTACTCGGGCGGGAAGTGCGTGGCGTAGTCGAGGTGGGCGTTGATCTGCCGCAGCGAGATGAACCGCCAGTCGACGGTGTAGCCGCGCTGTGCCTGCACGGTCCTGACCCACTTGCTGGTCATCCAGGCGAACGGGCAGATGGGGTCGAAGTAGAAGTGGATGTCCGCGTTGGTCACGTGCGTTGTCCTTTCTGGACTCATCGGGCCGGGAAGGCGTGTGTGCGGGCAAGTACGACGGTGACGACGGCGGGTACCAGCAGGGCCACGGCGGCGACCATCAGCGAGCCGGACCCGAAGCCCGCGAGCAGCACGCCGCCGACGAGACCGCCGAGCCCGATGCCGAGGTTCCAGGTCGTCACCATCGACGACTGCGCCACGTCGGCGTGCTCGCCCGCCGCGCGCATCAGCGCCGACTGCAGCAGGGTCGCCGCGCCACCGAACGCCAGGCCCCACGCGGCCACCGCGAGGTAGGCCGCGAGCGGGGCGGAGGCGGCCACGGCCAGCACCGCCGCCGAGGCCGCGAACAGCGAGGTGCTCAGCACGACCAGCCTGCGGTGGTGGCGGTCGATCAACGCGCCGGTCAGCCAGATGCTGACGATCGAGGCGACGCCGAAGACGAGCAGCACCCACTGCAGGTGCTCCTGCAGGCCGGCCTCGGCGAGGATCGGCGCGATGTAGGTGTAGAGGATGGTGTGCGCGAGCACGAACGCGCCGGTCACGGCCAGCACGGTGCGCAGACCGTTCAGCTTCAGGATGCGGCGCAACGGGATCCGGTCGCTGGCGGGGCGGCCGGGGAAGTTCGGCAGGCTCCACGCGGTCCAGGCGATCAGCAGCCCGGTGAGCGCCGAGACGAGTCCGAACGTGAGCTGCCACCCCACCACCTTGCCGAGGTAGGCGCCCACGGGCACGCCGAGCGACAACGCGACGGGCGTGCCGGCCATCGCGAACGCCATCGCCCTGCCGCGCAGGCCGGGAGCGACGAGCCGGGACGCGTACCCGCCGAGCAGGCTCCAGACGACACCGGAGGACGCGCCCGCGAGGAACCGGGCGACCATCGTGACGGTGAAGTCGAGCGAGACGGCGGTGACGAGGTTGGCGGCCACGAAACCCGCGAGCGCGGTCAGCAGCAGGTGGCGGCGCGGCCAGGAGGCGGTGGCGAGCGAGACGGGGATGGCGGTCAGCAGGGTGCCGATCGCGTAGATCGTGACGGTCTGGCCCGCCACGGACTCCGGCACGCCCAGCGCGGTGCTCATCCGCGGCAGCACGCCGGCGGGCAGCGCCTCGGTCAGCGTGGTGATGAGCCCGGCGGTGAAGAGCGCGATCAGGGGCAGCAGCGGCAACCGTTCCGAGTGGACGGTCCGGTCGATCTGGGTGGTGGACACGATGTTCCTTCTGGTTCGAGGTCGCCGCGAACGCGGTGACTCGACTAGGCTCCAACCTTGACATCGATGTGAAGGCAAGCCGCGGGAGCTGTGATGCGCATCAAGGAGCTGTCCGAGCGGACCGGCGTCTCCCCGCGGCTGCTGCGCTACTACGAAGAACAGGGGCTCGTCACACCGCGGCGCCTGGAGAACGGCTACCGCGACTACGACGAGCCCCTGTTCGTTCGGGTGGAACAGATTCGCAGCCTGCTGGACGCCGGCCTGACGACCGAGATCATCAGGGCGGTGCTGCCGTGCATCGCCGAGGCGGCCGACTCCCGTTACCCCGCACCGGACTTCGTGAACAGGGTGTGCGAGGAACGGGAACGCATGGCCGAACGCCTCGCCCACCTCGCCAGGAACCTCCAGGCGATCGACGACTACCTGGAAGCGGTGAACCGGCGTTAGTTGAACCGGGAGTACGCCGGGTCGGTCCACGAGGCGGGGAACGCGTTCTCGGTCCAGATCGCCTCGGCGACCCGGAAGACCGTCTCGTGCCCGTTGCCCGGCCCGTTCTGCGCGCGGGCCGCCCAGCGGACCTCCGCCGTTCCCGTCAGCTGGAGCGTCGCGCCGGACTCCCAGTCGGGGAACAGCAGGCCCGTCAACGGGTTCACGCCGATGTTGCCCGCCGTCATCATCATCGCGTTGCCCACGTAGTCCGGCCACACCAGCTCGGTGGGCGAGACGACCTCGACGAAACCGGGGTTGCCGCCGCGGTGCGAAACGTCCACACCGGACTCCACGCCCGTCGCGACGAAGAAGGTGTCGGCGGTCGACACCACGAGCGACTCCCGCGTGCCGAGCGCCTCACTCCGGTGCGCGACGGGGTGGAACTCCGGCGGCTCCTCGGTCATGACACGGGCCTGGATGTACTTGGGGCAGTTGCCGAACGCCTGGTGCACGTCCACCTCCCCACCGCCGTCGACGGGCCGCCACCGGCCGTTGATCCGCAACCTCTTGCGCATCACCAGGTCGATGGCGAGCGTGCCCACGTCGGTCTCGTGCCGCAGGACGTCCGCCAGCGGGTCCGTGGGCACGACGGTCGCCCCGGCGCGCAACGTGTGCGCGTCGAGTGCCGTCAGGAAGCCCTCCGGCCCGACCAGGGTGGTCGCCCACGGCCGGTCGCGCTCGTCCCTGGCACCCAGCACCAGCATCTGCTGGCGCGTCAGGAAGTCGAACGCCCCGCGCGGGATGGCGTCCGAGATGATCGGGTGGACCCGCGCCGCCAGCTCGGCGGTTCCGGCCACCCGTTGCGCCGCGAGCTCGCCGGGGTGGAAGGCGAGCCGGTCGACGAGGTCCGTCACGGCGGCTAGAAGGTCAGGACCTGGTAGCCGGACGCCACCAGCTCGCGGATGCTCGCGCCGGCCGGGATGCCGGGCGCCTGGTTCTGGCTGAGCTGCTTGACGTCCTCCCCCTCGACACCGTCGGTCGCACCGAAGACGGTGGCGCAGCCGGCCGACGCGACCGTGGCGACCTGCTTGCGCACGGCGGCGTACAGCTCGTGGGCGGGGTGCTCGGTGTCGGCGAGCACCGCGGGCCAGCGGGTGCCGGTGCCCTGGAACACCACGAGGGCCTCGCCGCCCTGCCCGAACTCCCACGCGGTGGCGAGGGCGTTGACGACGCGGCCGAGCGCCTCCTCGGAGCCGGTCGACGGGTCGGACAGCACCACGACGGCGGTCTTGCTGGTCATGATCGTTCTCCTTGCGGGTCGGAAGCTGACGCCATCCAGCATTACCGAACGATCGGTAAACTTCAAGGTGACCAACCCCACCTCGCCCACCAGCGGGTATGTCTTTACCGTTCGTTCGGTAATTGTCGAGCCACCGCTGAGGACCGAGCATGAACGTCACAATCACCGCCAGGACCACCGTCGCGACGGGTGTCGTCGCCCTGACGCTCAAGTCCGCGGACGACCTGCCGCCGTGGCGCCCCGGAGCGCACGTCGACGTGACGCTGCCGAACGGGCTGACGCGGCAGTACTCGCTCTGCGGCGACCCGGCCGACCAGGAGTGGCGGATCGCGGTGCTGCTCGAACCGTCGTCCCGCGGCGGTTCGTCGTGGATCCACTCCGAGGCACTCGAAGGCACCACTCTCACCGTCAGCGAGCCGCGAAACCTCTTCGACCTGGTCGCCGCCGAGCGGTACGTGTTCGTCGCGGGCGGGGTGGGCATCACGCCGATCCTGCCGATGATCGCCGAGGCCGAGCGGTCAAGCATCCCGTGGACCCTCTGGTACGGCGGCAGGAGCCGTTCCACGATGGCGTTCACCGACGACCTCGAAGCCCTGGGCGACCGCGTCCACCTCGTGCCGGGCGACACCGGCGGCCGCATCCCGGTCGCCGAGGTCCTGGGCACCCCGGAAGCCGGCACCGCCGTCTACTGCTGCGGCCCCGCGCCGATGGTCGAGGCCGTCGAGGACGCCTGCCGCGCCTGGGAACCCGGTGCGCTGCACGTCGAGCGGTTCGTCGCGGACACGCCACGGGACGGGGACGCTTTCGAGGTCCACTGCGCGGTGTCCGGAGTGGACGTACGGGTCGAGGAGGGCGTCTCGGTGCTGGACGCCCTGCTGGAGGCCGGCGTCGAGGCCGACTACTCGTGCACGCAGGGGTTCTGCGGGACGTGCGAGACGCGGGTGGTCGAGGGCGTGCCCGACCACCGCGACGACTACCTCGACCACTCCGCGCCGGTGGACACGATGATGATCTGCGTGTCGCGCTCGCGGTGCGGACGGCTGGTGCTGGACCTCTGAGTCCCGGCCCGCGCCGTCAGGGCATCAGCAGCTTCGGCAGCTGCTCGATGCTCTCGGCGAACGCGGTGTGGTCCCCCATCACCCGCCCGAGCACCAGCGCGCCCTCGATCCGCAGGAAGACCTCCCTGGCCGCCCGCTCCGCGTCCGCCGGCTGCCGCCCCGCCCGTTGCGCGGCCTCGGCCATCGCGTCGATCCACGCCTGCGCGAGCGAGCGGGCCTGGTCGCGGATCTTCTGCGGGGTCCCGCCGAGCGTCATGGTGTCCAGCACGCACGACAGCGCCCCGGCGCCGTAGAAGTCACCGATCCGGCGGGCGGTCTCGGCCATGCCCCGCGCGACGTCCTCGTCGTCCTTCAGCGGCGCGAGGATCCAGCCGAACGTCTCGCCGATCTTGGCCAGCACGGTCTCCGCCATCTCCTCCTTGCCGCCGGGATACCGGTGGTAGAGGCTCGCCCGCTGCAGCCCGGACGCGGTCGAGAGGTCGCCGATCGCGGTCCCGTCGAAGCCCTTCTCGCGGAACACCGCGGTCAGCGCGATGAGCAGGTCGGCTTCGTCGATGGAGGGAGGTCGTGCCATCCCCCCATGTTACCGAACAATCAGTCAAATAGGCCGGGGCAGGTGCACTCACGGTGTCCTTTCGCGACGGCCGCTGACCGCAACAGGTGGTTTACCGATTCACCGGCACTGCCGCGTTCTGGAACGGGGTAGTCCAGCAGGACGTCTCCAGAACCAGGAGGAACGATGCTTGAGCACTCAGGCAGGATTCTCTCGGTGGCGTTGCTGTTCTCCGGTCTCGTGGCCGGACCGGTCGAGGCCACCGCCCCCAGGACGACCGCACCGGTCGCCCGCACGCAGTCGTTCTGGCTGCACCTCAACAGCACCCCGGTGTCCGACGCCGCGATCGCCACCGAGGCCAAGCGCCGCGCCCACGTCGTGCTGAACGCGTGGGAGGGCGACATCCTCAAGAAGCTCAAAGCCGCCAACCCGTCCGTGCAGGTGTACGTCTACAAGGACCTGTCGTCGACGCGGTCGTACGCGTGCAAGAACGGCAAGGACGACGCGCAGCTGCCGGCCGGACTGGGCTACTGCACGGCCGACCCTGCCTGGTTCCTCAAGGGACCGGACGGCAAGAGGCTCGAGTACGCGGGCTACCAGGACCACTGGCAGATGGACGTCGGCGACCCCGGCTACCGCAAGGCGTGGACGGCGGCCGTCGTGAGCTCGTCGAAGGCCACCGGGTTCGACGGGGTGTTCCTGGACAACGCGCTGTACACGTGCGACGCGCACCACCCCGGCGTGTGCCCGCCGAAGTACCCGGACAACGCGAAGTTCCAGGAGGCCTACAAGGGCATGCTCGCCGAGGTGAAGGCCGGCTTCGCCGCCGCGGGCCTGCGGTCGGTCGGCAACCTCACCGACGCCCGCCTGCACGACGGCGGCTGGAACGCGTACGGCGCCTACCTCGACGGCGGGTTCGACGAGTGGTGGCTGACGTTCTCGAGCGACCGCCTGCTGGAGGACTACCCGCAGGGCTGGCGCAGCCAGGTCGCCGAGATCGCCGCGAACGAGACGAGCGGCAAGATGACCTGGGTGCAGCCGCACTTCGACGCGGGCGACACCAGGGCGTTCCGCTACGCGCTGGCCAGCCTCTACATGACCACCGCCGGCAACGCGGCGATGGCCGAGGTCGCCAAGACCGACGGCTACGCCGACCCCACGCCGTGGCACCCGGAGTACGACTGGAACCTCGGCCACCCGGCCGGCGCGTACCGGGCGATCGGCGACCGGCTGTTCCGCCGCGACTTCACCTGCGGCGTGGCACTGGTCAACGCGAAGCCGACTGACACACCGCCGACCAGGGTCGACCTGCAGCGCACCTACCAGGACCACGACGGCAAGCCCGTCACGTCCGTCAACATGCCGGGCACTACCGGCGTGCTGCTGCGCGCGAACTGCTGACCGCCGGCACCGCGCCCACCACCGTGACGACCGCCCCGACGAGTTGCAGCTCCGTCAACGACTCGCCGGCCCCCAGCGCTAGCTCGGCAACCCGTCTCGGCGTGGCGCTTTCCCTGCCGGACAACAGGAAGAACACGGTCGTCAGCACGGGACCGAGCACCGGCACGATCACACTCCCGTCGATCGCGGGGGCCAGCGACACCGCCCAGAAGAACAGCACCTTGTAGCCGAACACCCCGATCAGCCCGGCCCCACCAGCCCGGCGCGCGTCCCGCCACGAGAACCCGCCGCCGGGCCGAAACCGCAGCAGCGCAACGAGAACGAGCGCGGCGGCACCGAACCGCAGTGCCGCCACCCCGCGGGGGTCTTGTACGTTCCTGACGCTCAGCCCCCGAGCGCGGCGCTCGCCAGCGCGGTGCCCTCGACGCGGGCCGCGATCTTCGCGAACGCCGTCTCGCGCGAGGTCGACACGTCGTCGGCGAACGGCGAGAACCCGCAGTCGTCACAGGTGCCGAGGCGCTCGACCGGGATGTACTCGGCCGCCTCCAGCACGCGGTCGCGCACCTCCTCCGCCGTCTCGACGCGCGGGTCGATCGGGTCGATCACGCCCACGAACACCTGCGCGTCGGCCGGGGCGTGGTCGCGGACGATCTCCAGGACGCGGCGGCGGTCCGGTTCGCTCGCGAGCTGGAGGTAGAAGCGGCCCGCGTGCAGGGCGAAGAGGTCCGGCAGGAGTTCGGCGTAGTCGACGTCCGCGCTGTGGGTGGAGTCCTGGTCGCCGCCGGGGCAGGTGTGGATGCCGATGCGGGCGCGTTCCTCGGCGGTGAAGCGGTCGAGGACCTGGTTGTTGAGGTCCACGAAGCTGCCCAGCAGGCCTCGGCTCGGGTCGAGCTTCAGCGACAGCCTTCCCTCGGTGAAGTCGAGCTGCACCGAGTCGGCGCCCGCGGCGAGGCAGCGGCGGATGTCGGCCTCGCTCTGGTCGGCGAGGTCGGCGAGGAACTGCTCGCGCGGATATCCGGCGATGCCGTCCGCCGGGTAGAGCAGGCTCAGCGCGGACGGTGCGATCACGGCCTGTTTGACCGGGAGGCTCGCGTGTTTCCTGGCGGCGTGGAAATACGTTTCGGCGAACGACGCGTAGCGGAACGGGCCTTCGGTCAGCACCGGCAGCTGGCGGGAATGACCGTCGGCGAACGGGATCACCGCGCCGCCGGAACCGAGTGCCGTGGCACCGTCGAGCGGATAGGTGGCGAAACTCGACTTGGTCTGCTCGCCGTCGGTGACGATCGGCGAACCGGTGGCCTCGAACCGGCGGATGGTGTCCGCCAGCGCCCGTTCGGCCACCGCGTCCAGCTCGTCTCGGCCGATCTGGCCGGACGCGAACGCGGATTGTGCCCCGACCAGCTCGGCAGGCCTCGGAATGCTGCCGATCGGCTCGGTTGGAATAAGCACGATGTCCCCTTAGAGCATCGAACGCGACGTGCGTGACAATTCGGAAATTCCGCCCGAAGCTAGCAGCGTGATCATGGAGAAAATCGGCGGCCGATGGTGATCCACTCGTGTGGTGGATCAAATTGCCGGTCGGCGACTACAGCCAGCCACCGGCCGCGGCGACCCTTCCGACGATCGCGGCCAGCGTCAGCGCCAGCGTTCCCGCGGCCGCGCGCAGGAGTACACGGCCAGGTCGTGATCGGGGAACGCAGAAGGTCAGCCACGACACGGCGGCCAGCGCGGCGGTCAGAGCACCGGCCGTGTCGACGGGGAAACGCGCCAGCGCGGTGCCGGTCGCCGCCGCCAGCAGCCACGGCGCGACCGCGATCACCCGTTCGAGGAGGTGGATTCCCTTCCACCAGAGCACGAACGGCACGATCGCGCCCGCGAGCAGCAGCACCGTCAGCTGCTGCGGCAACCGGAACGCGGGGACGAGCATCATCGCGAGCACGAACGCCGTGACGGACGCGCCCGTCACGAGCAGCGCGTCCGCCCGGCGCGGTGGTGGCGAGGTGACCCGCATCAGCGCGTAGCCCGCCACCACCGGGACCGAGAGGTACAGGAGCAGGAAGAGCACCATCGGCCCGGCGAGCACGGGCACCGACGTGCCGTGGTCGTGCACGTCAGGCGCCGGCGCAGGTGCAGCGCATGGCGGCCCGGTCCTCCCGCGACGGCCTCAGGTGGAAGTACACGGCCACCACCATCGGCACGAACACGATCGCGTTGTAGAACAGGTGCAGCTCCACCCGCGGCAGCACCAGCTGCAGAATGCTCATCGGCTGCGGATAGCCGAGCAGATTGCGCCCGGTCACCGCCTGGATGAGCAACAGCAGGTGCTCGAAGTGGTGCCAGAACTGGATCCAGAGCGCGATCTTCCACCATTTCTTCGCCCGTCCGGTGAATCCGCGCGCCAACGCGAAGAAACCGACGAGCATCACGATCGCATAGCCGTAGTGCATCCATTCGGAGGAGACCAGCCACGGGAACCAGAGGCCGAGCACACCTCCTGCCTGCGGACGGGGCCAGCCGAGCACGAAGATCTGGAACGCCTGCGCGAGGTGCTCGGCCCAGTGCGCGATCACCACGAATGTGAACAGGTTGAGAGCGAGACGGTGCCAGCGCTCGTTGAGCGAACCAGCGGCCGGCCACGCCCCGGCGTGAGTGGTCATGGGTTTGTCAGCTCCATCCGGGAAGCGACGAGTCAGCCGGACGTTACCGACCCAAGAAAGCACACCCCTTCTCCCAGATTGCGCGGATACCAGCGCGCCTTTTCCACAATGGGCAGAATTCAGAAGGGGCCCCGCTTTGTCGCCACGAACGACTCGGAACTCACCCGGAACTCGGAGGCGCCACCACGGCCACCGACATCGGCCTGCTCACCGGCAGCACACCGGTCACGGCCCCCGAGGCCGCGTCGATCACCGACACCGTGCCCTCGTTGAAGCTCGGCACGTACAGCCGCGCGCCGTCCGGGCTGATCGCCGCCCCCAGCGGCCCCCGCCCGACCGGGATCACGGTGAGCACCCGCTCGGCCGGGAGCTCCAGCACGGCCACGGCGTTGGCGGCGAACTGCGACACGTACGCCCGCGTCCCGTCCGGACTGATCACGACCCCGGACGGCCCGCTGCCCAGCCGGATCAGCCCGCACTGCTCGTGCGCGACGAGGTCGAGCACCGCGACGGTGCCGGCGTCGAACCCGGCCACGTACCCGCGCGTGCCGTCCGGCGTCGTGGCGAGCGTGTACGGCGTGTCCACCACGGGAATCGTCGCGACGACGGTGTCCGTGGCCGGGCAGATCACCGAGACCGAGTCGGACCCGTCGTTCGCGACGTACACCCGCGACCCGTCGCGCGCGACGGTCAGGCCGTTCGGCTCGTCCTGCACGGCGATGGTCGCCACCACGGCGTGTGTGGCGGTGTTGATCACCGACACGGTGCCGGAACCCTGGTTCGCGACGTACACCCGCGAGCCGTCGGGCAGCGCGCTCACCCCCAGCGGGCGTTCGCCGACCTGCACGGTGGCGACCACGGCGTCCGTCGCCGTGTCGAGCACGGTCAGCCGGCCGGCGCCCATGCTCGTCACGTACGCGCGGGTGCCGTCCTGGCTCGCCACGACGCGGAACGGTGAGGCGCCGACCTCGATCGTGCTCAGCGTCTCCTGGGTCTCGGTGTCCACAACGGACACCAGGTTCGCCGTGGTGTGCGCCACGTACAACCGTTCGTGCCGGCTCGTCATCGCCCGCTCCTTCCCGCAGTTCCGGAGATCCACTCTCGCCAAGCGGATGATCAGGAACTTCTCGCCGGTTGCGGGAAGGGCCCTGCGCGGACGGCGACCACGTCCGTCTTCGGCAGTCGTGGCAACGGAAACAGGGATTCCCAGCCGAGGGTGTCGACACCTCGGCTGGGAATCCCTTCTGGTGCGGCGGCCGCGGCCAGGCCCCGGGCTCGGGGGGACGAGAGAGCCCTGGGGGCCGGCGTCAGCCGCCGGTGGTGTTGAGGAGGACCGACACCGTGTCCGCGAGGGAGTCCGCGGTGGCGAAGTCGGCCTTGCCGTCACCGTTGAAGTCGGTGACCACGATCGCGGGCGCGCCGGCGCCCACCTTGATGCTGACCGGGGCGGAGAAGCCGCCCTTGCCGTCGCCGTGCAGCAGGCTGACGTCGTCGGAGTCGAAGTTCGGCGCGACGATGTCCACGAACCCGTCGCCGTTGAAGTCGCCGACGCCGGTGTCGGACGGGTGCTCACCGGAGCCGAGCACGACCGGTCCGCCGAAGCCGCCCTTGCCGTCGCCGAACAGCACGGCGATCTGGTCGACCTCGTACAACGCGCTGACGACGTCGAGCGCGCCGTCGTTGTTGAAGTCCGCGATCGCGGCTCCGGCCGAGGTGTCACCGGCGCGGTACGCCGTGGGCGGGCCGAACCGGCCACCGCCGTCGCCGAACAGCACGGTGATGTCGCCGGAGTTGTAGTTCGACACCGCGAGGTCGAGCTTCCCGTCGCCGTTCAGGTCCACAACGGACAGTCGCAGCGCGCCGTCGCCCGCCGGGTGGTGCGCGGGCGGGGCGAACGCGCCCTTGCCGTCGCCGAGCAGCACGGTCACGTCGTCGCCGTTGAGGTTCGGGGTGACGAGGTCGAGGAAACCGTCGCCGTTGAGGTCCCGCGCCACGACGCGGGCCGGGCCGTCGCCGGCGGGGAACGTCGTGGGCGCGCCGAACTTGCCGGTGCCGTCGCCCAGGTAGAGCGAGACGTCGTCGGAGCCGAGGTTCGCCGCCACCAGGTCCTGCTTGCCGTCGGAGTCGAAGTCACCGGCGGCGAGACCGTTGGGGGTGCGGCCCGCGGGGAGGATCAGCGGCGCGGCGTACCCGCCGTTGCCGTCGGCGATGATCACGGCCACGTCGTTGGAGTTGTAGTTGGGCGTCGCCAGGTCCAGTGCGCCGTCGCCGTTGAGGTCCGCGGCGAGGATGTCCGCCGCCGCGTCACCGGCCTTGAACGGCACGGCCGCGGCGAACGACGCCTGCGTGGCGGGTGGCGGCACCGGCGCCGGGGTGCCCGCCGGCGGCACGACCGCGGTCGGCTGGGGCAACGGCACGGTACTGCCCGGCGGCGAGTTCGGCTGCTCGGACTTCGTGGTGCAGCCGGCGACCAGCACGACCGCCACCAGAGACACCGACACTTTTCGGGAAACACGCGCTGCGACGCCCATGTACTTCTCCTCGCACTCGATCCGCTGCGAGTTCCAGTGTCAGGTCCGGAGCCCGGACCAGGCTTTTTCTGGCTTGCCATAACGCAGAACTCACGCGAAGGACATTGCGCACGCCGTAAGAAGAAAGCGCGCGGCGAGGGCCGTAGAACGGGTCGTGAGCCTGCCTGGAAACGGGGAGAGATGAGCGACATCGAATCATTCGGCCGAAAACTCGGCGATTTCGCACACGGCCTGCTCGCGGGCCGGGACGGAGACACCGGCGTGACGAACGAACTCCGCAACGAAGAGACGCTGCGCGCGTTGTACGACAGGTTCAACGAGAACGACCTCGACGCGGCGAGCGCGCTGCTCACCGAGGACTACGAGGGCATCGACGTGCCGTCCGGCGAGGTCGTGCGCGGCCGGGCCGGCTGGAAGCAGCGGCAGGCGGCGAACCGGATTCCCCTGCCGGACGCGAGGACCACGATCCAGTCGCTCGTGATCAAGGGCGACTTCGCGGTCGCCGAGGTCGTGAACGAGGGCACCCACACCGCGCCGTTCCCGTTGCCCGGCGGAGGGGAGCACCCGCCGACGGGCAACCGGATCCGCGGCCTGAGCTGCGAGCTCTACGAGTTCCGCGACGGGAAGATCAGCAAGGGCACGCTGTACTACGACTTCCTGACCGTGGCGAACCAGCTCGGCCTGAAGTTCTGACGAGGAAAGCCCTCCGCGCGCAGCCGGTCCGGTGCGCGCGGAGGGCTGGATTCCCTACCTGGCAACGGCCTTGCGGTATCGGCTGGTCGCGAACGGCACGAACACCACCAGCATCACGACGATCCAGAGGACCGACGCGAGGATCGAGTTCTGCAACGGCCACGCGGCTCCCGGCGGGAAGTCCGGGTTGGTGTTGCCGAACAGCTCGCGCACCGCCTGCGTCACCGCCGACACGGGGTTCCACTCGGCGATCACCCGCAGCACCGACGGGAAGCCCTCGGGGCTCACGTAGGTGTTGGCGATGAAGCACAACGGCATGATGATCATGAAGCTGGCGTTCGTCACGACCTCGGGGGCCCGCACCGAGAGCCCGACCACGGCGAGCACCCACGACAGCGCGTACGCGAACGCCAGCAGGAGCAGGAACCCCGCCGCGGCCTCCCCCACCGAGCTGTCGACCCGCCAGCCGACGAGCAGGCCGGTCGCGACCATCACGACGATCGACAGCACGTTGTTGGCGAGGTCGCTGATCGTCCGTCCGATGAGGACGGAGTAGGGCGAGATCGGCAGCGACCGGAACCGGTCGACGATGCCCTTCTGGATGTCCTCGGCCAGCCCCGAGCCGGTGATCACCGAGTTGAACACCACCGTCTGCACGAACACGCCGACGAGCAGGAACTCCGTGTACGACACCCCGGGCACCTGGATGGCGCTGCCGAAGATGTAGGCGAACAACAGCGTCGACATGATCGGCATGATCAGCGACGACATCATCAGGTCGGGCACGCGCAGCGTCCTGGTGAGGTTCCGCTTCGCCAGCACCACGCCGTCACCGACGGCGAGTCCCACCGCACTCATCGAACGGGCTCCTCGTTCTTCTCTTCCTCGGCCTTGACGCCCTGACCGTTCTGCTCGGGCTGGTCCACCTTGTGCCCGGTGAGGGCGAGGAACACGTCGTCCAGCGTGGGCCTGCGCACCGACGCGTCGACGACCTCGATGCCCGCCATGTCGAGCCTGCGCACGCCTTCCACGAGCACGCCGCCGGCGGCCGCGATCGGCACGACGAGACGGCGTTCCTCCCGGTCCGCCACGGGTTCGCCGAGCCCGATCGGCGCCAGCACGGTGCGAGCGTGGTCGAGGTCGGCGGCGTCGCTCAGCGCGACCTCCAGCCGGTGACCGCCCACCTGGTCCTTGAGCTCGTCCGAGGTGCCGTTCGCGATCAGCCTGCCGTGGTCGAGCACGGCGATGCGGTTCGCGAGCCGGTCCGCCTCCTCCAGGTACTGGGTCGTGAGCAGCAACGTGCTGCCCGACGCGACCAGCTCCCCGATGGCGTCCCAGGTGGCCTCCCTGGCGCGGATGTCGAGCCCTGTCGTCGGTTCGTCGAGGATGAGGACCTTCGGCCGGCGCACCAGGGCGCCCGCGAGGTCGATGCGCCGGCGCATGCCGCCGGAGTACTCCTTCAGCCGCCTGCCCCCGTCCTCGGTGAGGCCGAACTGCTCCAGCAGCTCCTCGGCGCGCGCCTTCGCGCCCTTCTTGCCGAGGTGGTGCAGGCGGCCGATCAGCTCCAGGTTCTCGTACCCCGTCAGCAGTTCGTCGACCGCGGCGTACTGACCGGACAGGCCGATAACCTCGCGCACCGCGCGCGGCTTGGCCCGCACGTCGATCCCCGCGACCTCGACGTGGCCGCTGTCCGGCTCGATGAGGGTGGCGAAGATCCTGACCGCTGTCGTCTTGCCCGCTCCGTTCGGGCCGAGCAGGCCCATCACCGTTCCCTCGGCGACCTCGAGGTCGAAGCCGTCGAGCGCCGTCACCGACGAGTACCTCTTCACGACTTCCCGAGCCACGATCGCTGCGGTCATCATCGCCTCTCTGCCGGGCTCGACGAGCCCGCTCACCCCTCCGGACACCGCGTGCCTCACTGGGCCGCATATGACTAAACATCATACAATCGGTATGACTGTTTGTCACACATTCAGCATTCTTCGGACATGCCGGACATGATCTTCAGGAGGCGACGTGGACCTGGTCCAGGGCATCGGTGGCGTGTTCTTCCGGGCGAAGGACCCGCGGGCGCAGGCCCGCTGGTACCGCGACAACCTCGGCATTCCGATCAGCCCCGGTGACGGCGAGGACACCGGGGAGGAGACCCGGATGTGGGACCAGCAGGCCGGCCCGACGGTGTGGGGCCCGTTCCCGTCCGACACGGAGTACTTCCACAACCCCGCCCAGCAGGTGATGATCAACTTCCGGGTGACCGACCTGGACGCCCTGCTGGCGCGGCTGCGCGCAGGCGGGGCGCCGGTGCGCGACGAGGTCGAGGAGTACGACTACGGGCGCTTCGCCTGGGCGTGCGACCCGGAGGGCAACTGGTTCGAGCTCTGGGAACCCACCCGGCCGGACGCGTGACCACGTGGCGCTAGCTCGCCGTCGTGTTGCGCAGGACCACGACGTTGTCGGCGTGGGAGTTCGCGGTCGCCAGGTCGATCTTCCCGTCGCCGTCGAGGTCCGCCGCGACGATCTTGATGGTGCCGTCGGCGGCGGGGATCGTGGTCGCCGGGCCGAAGCCGCCCCGGCCGTCGCCCAGGAACACCGACACGTCGTCGGACTCGAAGTTCGACGACGCGAGGTCGACGTCGCCGTCACCGTCGAGGTCGGCGGCCGCGATGCCGGTCGGCCCGTCGCCCGCCGGCAGCACCAGCGGCGCGGCGAACCCGCCCTTGCCGTCACCGATCAGCACGGAGACGGTGTCGCCCTCGTAGTCGGGGGTGGCGAGGTCGGCGTTGCCGTCGCCGTTGAAGTCCGCGCTGACGATCCCGTGTGGACCGTTTCCGGACTTGGCGGAGACGACGGGCTCGAACGTGCCGTCTCCGTTGCCCAGCAGGATTCCCGCGTCGTCGGAGTGGTGGTTGCCGGCCGCGAGGTCGATCTTGCCGTCGTTGTCGAAGTCGACGGCGACGATGTCGGCGGGACCGTTGCCGGCGGGCAGGTGCACCGGCGCGGCGAACCCGCCGTTGCCGTCCGCGAGCAGGATGCTGACGTTGTCGCCGTCGTAGTTGGCGGTGGCGAGGTCGAGGCTCCCGTTGCCGTCGAGGTCCGCGGCGACCACTCCGGACGGACCGTCGCCCGCGGTGTGGACGGTGGGCGCGGTGAACCCGCCCCTGCCGTCACCCCGTTGCACCGTCACGGTCTCGTCGCTCACGTTGATCGTCACGACGTCGATGTTGCCGTCCGCGTCGACGTCCGCGGTGACGTTGCGCAGCGCGGCCGGTCCGGATGGAATCGTGACGACCTCCCGGAAACCCGCCTCGCCGTCACCGAAGAGCACGGAACCGTCGCCCGGCCCGAGGTTCGCGGTGACGAGGTCGGGCACCCCGTCGCGGTCGAAGTCGGCGACCGAGATCGCCCGCGGGTTGTCCCCCACCGCGCTGGTTCCGGCGGCGGCGAACGACACCTGCTTCCCCGCGGGTTCGGTCGGAATGGTCACGGTGGTGGCCGGAGCGTCCGGTTTGTCCTTTCCCACCGTGCAGGCACAGGTGAGCGCCGCCGTGAACACGATCACAGCCGCGGAGGCCTTCCTGCGCCGCGCCAACACGTGTTGCGTCATCGGGGTTCTCCTCGCGAGGTAGTCCTGGTTCGCTCACCTCGATTGATAACCCGGTGCCCGCGCGCGTCGCTTATCCCGCCTTGCCGAACCCGCCCGTGCGTCCGCTTAGGACAAAGCAGGAGATGGCAGACTGTCCGGAAGCCGTTCACCGCACGTCAGGACGCAGGAGACACCGTGGCGCAGGAAGAAGTGCCCAGCCAGGACCCGGCGCTGCCCGCCACGGCGTACGCGGTGCTGGGCCTGCTGTCGTTCGGTCAGGAGGTCACCGGCTACGACCTCCGCAAGTGGGCCATGAACATGCGCTACTTCTACTGGAGCCCCGCGCAGAGCCAGATCTACCTGGAGCTGCGCAGACTCCTGCAGCACGACTTGGTCGAGGTGCACGTCGAGGAGCAGAAGAGCCGCCCCGACAAACGCCTGTACCGCATCACCGAGGCGGGCCTGAAGGTGTTCCGCGAGTGGCTCGACCACGCCCCGGTGGGCCCGCCGCTGCTGAAGCACTCGGTGGCGCTGCGCCTGTTCTTCGGCCACCAGACCAACCACGCACGGCTGCGCGAGGTGCTCACCGAGTACCGCGACTGGGCGGTCGAGCAGTCGTCCGGCCTCACCGACCTCCGCACGGAACTGGACCCGCGCCTGCCCTACCCGGCGCTGGTGGCGACGTGGGGGTCGTCGTACTTCGCGGCCGAGATCACGGCGATCGACGCGGTGCTCGCGGATCTGGACCGGATGGAGGGCGAGGAGGAGCGGCAGGCCTGACGGGCCTGGGCCGCCCGACCCGGTCGCGCGCCGCAGAGGTGGAGGGGCGGCGGGCGGGTGGACCGGGCCGGGTGGCGGGGCCGCGCGGGGTGGCGGGGCGAAGTTGAGTGGCTGGGCCGAGCCGCACCCGGTGGCCAAGCCAAGCGCCGCAGGCACGCCGGCGCCTGTCGCGGAGCCGAGTCACGGCGTGGAACCGAGTCCCAGCAGGAAACCGGCCGGCGATGCAGTGCACCGAGTCCGCACCGCTCTCCCCACGCCACCTGATCCCGCCTCCGCTCCGCCCAGCCCGCCCCCGCACCGCGCTCACCCCTGGTCCCTGCCGCCCGCCCGCCGCTTCCCTCCCTGGTCGAGCCGCCTCGGCTCCCGCCCGGACTCCACGCGGCGCGGCTCGTCCCGTTCGTCGATCCGCTCCGCGAACTGGGCCCGCAGCTGCGTCACGATCATCGCCGACTCCCGCCGCACCCGGTCGATCTCCCACCGCGCCTGCTGCCGCACGCGTTCGATCTCGACCCGGTGGTCCTCGACGAGGCGGCGCCGTTCCTCGTTCGCCTCGTCGAGGGTCTGCTGCCAGCGGCCGAGGAGCTGGTCGCGTTCCGAGGCGACGGCGGCGCGGGCCTGGTCGACCAGGTTGTCGGCCGCGCGCTGGCGGTTCTGGGATTCCTCGCGTTGTTGTTCGGCGTGGCGCAGGTCTTCCTTGGCTCTTTCGTGCTTGATCATCCGGCGTGCCGCCAAAAAGCTCAACAACGCGGTGATCACCGCCGCTACGGGCCCGCCCAGCTGCAGAAAGTCCATCGCACGCCATTCCCCGGCCAATGAATCAAGATCTTGTTTCTCAGTATCGTGATTCGGCGGAGAAGCGTCTCTTCCCGGTTGCGAGATCGGCCGGGGTGCCCCAGCTGCCGGAGAAGACGAGGTCTGCCAACGGCATTCGCGTGACCGGGCCGTGGCGGGGGCGGGCCCAGCGCAGGCCGATCACGGTGACGAGGGCGTGGGTGTCGGGCACCTGCAACGCCGCGCGGACGGACGCCCGGTCGAAGCCCCCGTACTGGCGGACGGAAAGGCCCTCGGCGCGGGCCCTGGCGGTGAGCGCTCCCACCGCCAGGCCCAGCTCGTACTCCGTGCCGCGGATCCGTTCGCCGGCCTCGTCGGTGGTGCGCACCGCGGCCAGCACCAGGGCCACCGCCGTCGCGGCCTTGACGCGGTTGTCCTCGGCCAGGGCCGCGGTCAGCGTCTCGTAGGTCGGGTCGGGGCACTGGCCGAGGACGAACCGCCACGGTTGCCGGTTCCAGGCCGAGTCCGCGCACCTGGCCGCCTCGAACAGACGCGCGCACGCCTCCTGCGGGATCGCGGGCCCGGACATCAGGGCACCGCTCCCAGCCGCAGCACCGCGCAGGCCAGCACGGCCAGGCCGAGGTACGTCCACTCGGACGACAGCAGCCACGGGAACGCCACGCCGAGCAGACCGCGCGCCTGGTCGGCGGGGATGTGGAGCAGGTGGATCTGCCCCGCCCGCAACGCCATCTCGGCCCACGACACGAGCACGACCCCCGCGCAGACCCGCAGCACCGGCGTGATCACCACCCGACCGCCGGGTACCAGATGAGCCCGGCCCTGCCGAGCGACCGCAGATCCCAGTACAGCAAGGTGAACACGCCGAACACCAGGAACGCCGACGCCGTGATCCGCGCGGTCCGGCCGGGCTTCGCCGCGAGCCAGCGCAGGAAACGGCCACCCGTGCCGTGCGCGAGGACCAGGAACACCACCCCGGCGATCACCAGGTTCCCCAGCGACTGCAACACGAACGCCGACACTCCGTAGAACACGTTCCCGCTCTCCGCCGCGTGCCGGAACATCATCCGGAACAGCGGGAACGGCCGCCCGATCAGCAACGCCCCGATCAGCACGCCCATCACCACCAGCGGCACGGCGGGATGCCGTTGGCGGATCCGCGCGAACGGGTCCGGCACCAGCCGCAACGCCGCCAGCCCGAGGTAGATGAACGCGACGCCGATCAGGCCGAAGACGATCATCGACTGGACCTGGCGCGGACTCAGCACCCCGGCGACCGAGGCGGCGGTGGAGAACTGCGGCATCGACGTGCCCACGATCGCGACCACCGCGCCGTACACCGCGGAAACTCCAACGGCGCCAACGCAGATCCACCACAGCGCGCGCAGCGAGTCGCTCCAGCGCGGCCGGTCGCGGCCCTGGTCCACCAGCGGCGTCACCACGCCGAACACCGCGATGTTGCACGCGGTGAACGACCCCGCCAGGCCGGTGACGAACGCGAACAGCACGCCCGCGACCACGCCGTCCAGCGGCGTCGCCTTCGCGTCGTGGCCCAGCATCGCGTTCGCCACGTTGTCCCCGATGACCCGGTCGACGAACGGCGCGGACCAGATCACCGTCAGCACGAACCCGGCCAGCGCGCTCCAGGCGACCAGCCGGCCTCTGTTGCGCAACGCGGGATCGGGGAGGTGGGTCGGTTGCATGCTCTCTCCTGTCGAGGAGGGGGAAGGGGCTCTCAGCCCCGCTCCCGCGGACCGATCTTGAGCAGGCCGGACATGACGGCTTTCGTCAGCACGGGGATCGACTCGGCCTGGAAGTCGACCTCCTCGTCGAGCTCGTTGATCCGGCCCTCCAGCACGAGCAGGGCCAGCAACGGGAAGATGAACTCGGGCGCCGCGAACAACCCGTTGACGCGCTGCAGGTCGAAGAGCCGCGTGGCGAACCGGACCAGGCTGAAGTCACGGGCGTTGCGCCCGCTCGACTCCTCGATCAACGCGATGGTGCCCCGCCGGAACGCGGCCACGTCGGCCCACTCGGCGACGCCCTCGGCGCTCTCCTGGAGGATCTCCGCGCAGTGCGGGCCGTCACCGCGCGCCATGTGCATGAAGAACTCGGCGAAGAGCCGCCGCACCCGTGGTTCCAGCCGCACCACGAACCCCGCGTCCAGCAACACGATCCGGCCGTCGCGGCCCAGGTAGAGGTTGCCGGGGTGCATGTCGCAGTGCACGAGGCCGTCGAGGAACAGCATGCGGTAGACGCAGAACAGCACCCGCTGCGCGAGTTCGGACCGGCGTTCGGCAGGCGTCTCCTCGGCCACCAGCGGGACCAGCCCGTCGACGAACTCCATCACCAGCACGCCTTCCGCGCCCAGTTCGGGCAACGGCTCGGGGATGTGCAGGTAGCCGACGTCGGCGAGCAGCGACCGCAGTTCCGCGAGCGCCTCCGCCTCCGCCTCGAAGTCGGCCTGGGTCGCCACCGCGTCCCCGATCTGCCGCAGCACCGCGACCGCCGGCAGCCCGCGGAACCAGGGCAGCCTCGACATCACGGACGCTCCGGCGCGCATGATCGCGAAGTCCCGCTCGATCAGCCGGCGCACACGGGGCCTGCGCACCTTGACCGCCACCGCGCGGCCGTCGAGCGTCGCCCGGTACACGCACGCGATGCTGCCGCTGCGCACCGAGTCCCAGTCAACGGTGAACGGTGGTTCACCTCCGTACGCGGAACGCAACACCTTCCGCGCCACGCGAACCGGCATGGGCGGCACCCGGTCGTGCAAGTCCGCCAACGACTCGCACCACGCGGCGGGCAGCACGTCCCGCCGCGTGCTCAGCAACTGCGCGCCCTTGACGAACGCGGGCCCCAGCGCGACCACCAGCCGGCGGGCCCGGCCCGCGTAGTCGCGCCGCAGGATCGACGGAAGCGCGAAAGCCAAGTGCCACAGGGAGATCGACACCACGGCGATCGCGCGCAGGACCACCTGAACGCTCTGGAACATGCCTACGGTTATAGGACCCCACGACAGGACAACACTTGTTCCAGGTTGCGCGGATCGCTTTTGCGTTAGCCTGCAAGGTGATCCATCGACCGGAGGTAAGCGCCGTGGACGTGACCGCCCTCGCTCTGACCGTCGAACTGGAAGTCGACGCTCCGGCGAACGAGGTGTTCGACGCCTTGCAGGATCCGACGAGAGTCCCCCGGTGGAGTCCCGAGTGCGTGCACGTCGAGTGGCTCGACGGGGCCACCGCCGCCGCGCCGGGCACGAAGTTCTCCGCCCGCAACCAGGCAGGCTCGTGGGAGTGGGACGTGACGTGCGAGGTGATCGAGGTGCGGCGGCCGAGGACGTTCTCCTGGATCGTCGTCGGCCTCCACGACCCGTCGCTCCCCTCGTCCACCTGGCGGTACGAGCTGACCGACCGGCCCGGTGGCGGAACGCTGATCACGCAGTCGTTCCGCCACGGGGCCGGCGGCAGCCACCTCGTCACCGCCATGGAGACGGAGCCCGCCCACGCCGAGTCGCTCTACGAGTTCCGGCGCGGCGTGTTGCTGCACAACATCGACACGACCCTGCGGGCGATGGCGGCCGAGTTCGGCTGGCTGCGGGAGTGATCAGCGGTGGCGCCACTGCGGCGCCTGCCACCGCTGCCCGATCTCCAGCATGCGTTGCAGGCTGATCAGCAGGTTCTGCCAGCCGAGCTGGTAGCCGTCGGACGGCCTGCCGTCCACGAAACCGCTGTGCCGCAGGTCGATCCGCGTGCCCTCGCCCGGTTGTTCGGTCAGCTCCCAGCTCACCAGCGTGTCCGGCCAGCCCTCGTTGTGCCAGGTGTAGGCGAGCCGGTGCGGCGCGTCGAGGCCGACCACGGTCATCGGGCCGTGGTCCCAGCCGAACTCGTACCGGCCGCCCTCCCACGGCTCGACCACCGAGTCCGAGGGCAGCCACCTGTCGATCGCGAGCGGGTCGAGCAGCGCGGCGAACACCACGTCCGCACTGGTGTCGATCACGATCGACGCGAACGCCGTCTCCCCGCACTCGGCCGTGTAGTCGGGGCGGGGAGCGAGCGTGCGCCCCTCGGTGAAGTTGGCCAGGTTGCCGACCGCGATTCCCCAGAAGTCGTTCATGCTCGCCTTGTCGAAACCCCAGAACGGCACCGGCTCGTGCACCACCGACACCGTGGTGTCGCCGCTGCCCGTCCGCCGGACCGCCATCTCGACGGCGGTGGGCATCCCCTCGATCTCCCAGTCGAACCTCAGCCGCCCCGGTGCCGCGGCCACGTTCGTCTGCCGCGGCACGTCACCGAACGGCGTGTGCCTCCCCCAGAACTCGAACCTGCCGTCCTCCAGCCGGACGTCGACGTGCTCGGCGAACCACGTGCCGAGGGACGGCCCGTTGGTCATCGCCCGGTACACCGCCGGTGCGGGGGCGAACACCATCGCCTTCACGAACACCTTGTCTGCCATCGCAGGCACCTCCCGTCGTCAGCTCCATGCTGCGTCGGTTCTCCAGCCGTTCTCGACCGCGCCGCGAGATGCCGCAACGTGCGAGAAGGACGCCGTGCCGCGCGGGAGGTAGACCGGAAGGCGAACGCAGTGCGGCAGACGGGAGTCCCGCCATGACAACAGCCCAGGCCAACGCGCACACCGCGCGCTTGATGTACCGGCTCTTCACCGAGAACGACGTCGAGGGCGTGGTCACCCTCCTCGCCGAGGACTACGAGCTCACCGACATGGCCACCGGCGAGACCATCCGCGGGCACGACGGGTTCCGCGAGTGGATGCGCCGCAGCCGCGAGGGACTGCCGGACGCGGTGGCCGAGGTGATGGCGCTGCACCAGGACGAGAACGTCGTGGTGGCGGAGGTCCGCAACCACGGCACGCACACCGGCGCGCTCACCATGCCGGACGGCACGGTGTACCCCGCGACCGGACGCCGCCTCGACGTGCGCGGCTGTGAGGTGCTGCGCTTCCACGACCGCAGGATCGTGAGCTGCACGGTCTACTACGACGCGCTGAGCATGGCCGAGCAACTGGATCTCCACGCTTGATCCGTTGCGGCCCAACGGGTCTCATGGGACAAAAAGTTTTGTATTGACAGCTTCATTTGTGGATGTCACCTTGGGTGCAGAGCCGATTCCGCCCCAGGGGGAGCAACCATGAGCATCGCCGTCACCACGCAACCGTTGCGCGCCACCGGTCGCACCACCGCCCGCGCCGCCGACCTGGCCGGCCGCTGGCTCTCGCGCCACAGCGTCTCGTTGCTGCGCCTGAGCCTCGGCCTGGTGTTCCTCGCCTTCGGCGCGCTGAAGTTCTTCCCCGGCCTGAGCCCCGCGGAGCACATCGCGGGCACGACGGTGGAGATGCTGACGTTCGGCCTGGTACCGGGCCGCGCGGCGGTGGTGCTTGTGGCCGCGATGGAGACGTTCATCGGCCTGTCGCTGATCACCGGCAGGCTGCGCAGGACGGGCCTCGCGGTGCTCGGGGTCGCGTTGACCGGCATCCTCTCACCGCTGGTCCTGCTGCCCGGCGAACTCTTCTACGCGGACACGTTCACGCCCAACCTGACCGGCCAGTACGTCCTGAAGGACATCGTGCTGGTCGCCGCGGGACTCGTCGTGGCCGGCAAGGCGCTCACCCCACGCGGCGCCCGCTGAGCCCCGACCCGCGCGGAGCCGCCGTCTCCCCCCGGCGGCGGCTCCCCCACTCCCCCAGCCGGGTCGTATATAAAGACGAAGTTGTCCGATCAGGTGGGGAGCCGCTCGTGAAAGAGATCGAAGTCATCCGCGACGCGGGCACCGCGCGGATCGCCCTCGACCCGATCCGCCTGCGCCTGCTCGCGGAACTGGCCACCCCGGAGTCCGCCACCACCCTCGAACCGCTGCTCGGCATCCCGCGCCAGAAGATCAACTACCACCTGCGGACGCTGGAGGAGCACGGGCTGATCGAGCTCGTCGCCGAACGCAGGGTCCGCAACACCACCGAGCGGTTCCTGCAGGCGTCGAGCTCGTACGTCATCTCGCCGGACGTGTTCGAGCAGGTGCAGCCGGACCCGAGACACAGTCCGGACCGGCGGTCGCTCGGCTGGCTGCTCGCGGTGACCGCGCAGCTGATGCGCGACCTCGGCGAGCTCCTCGTCGGGTCACGGCGGGCGGGCAAGAAGGTGGCGACGTTCGCGCTGGACGGCGAGATCCGCTTCGCCTCGGCGGCCGCGCGGACCCAGTTCGCGACGGAGCTGTCGGCCGCGGTGACGGCGCTGGCCGCGAAGTACCACGACGAGGACGCGGCGGGTGGGCGGCTGCACCGGATGGTGGTCGCGGTGCACCCGAGCGTGCGGCCGGCCCGGCGCCGCACGCTACCGGCGGACGCGGACTGATTTCAGGCGAACCGCGCGCCGAGCCGACACCACCGGCAGGTCAAGCGAGTCCCGCGTCCGATCAACCCCGTCGGCAGGTCAGGCGAACCTCGCGTCCAGCCACCGTTGCCAGCACGCGGCGGCGTCCGGCGGCAACGGCGTCCCGTACCGGTACTGGTAGACGCTCACCCCGCACAGCTCCACCCCCTCGGCGCTGAACCGGTGCAACCCGCACGCCGTCCGCACTCCAAGATGCCTGCCGGGGTTGAGGAAGTCGACCACGCCCTCCACCAGGTCGACGCCGGGCACGTTGATCACCACCCGGTCGCCCACCGCGCACCGCGCCGGCACGCGCAACGCCGCCAGCAGCCGCCCCCACTCCTCGCCGCCCGCCGACCGGGTCATGGCCATCGCGAGCGAGGCGGGCAGGCCGGCGAAGTGCCGCTGGTAGAGGATCAGGTTGTGCAGGAACAGGTCCCAGCCCGCGTCCAGCGCGTCGTACTCCTGGTCCCACCTCTCGCCGTCGAGGAAACCGTTCTGCACCAGCCGGAACGACGTGTGCCCGCCCTGGGCGGCGAGCAGGAACTCGTAGCAGTACACCGGATCCTCCGGCTCGCCGAACCCGCCGTACACCAGGCGCTGCGGCGGTGCTGCGTCCAGCACGACGCCCTCCCGCACACCGGCGGGCCCGAAGTCGGTGCGCACGAGACCGCCCGGCGTCGGTTCGATCGCGTGCGGCACGTACCAGGTCGCGAAGCCCGGACCGCTGGAGATCGCCTGCCACACCTGTTCCAGCGGGGCCTCGACCTCGACCTCCTTGACGATCCGCCGAGCCATGCAGCCTCCCCGAAGTATGACTATTAGTCATACTAGCGTGCGTACGCCACCAGAGCCGACGCCAACTCGGCGGGCACCTCGACGGGCGCCACCCCGTCGTCCGTGCGCCGCATGCAGGCGACGGTCTGCGAACCCCGCGCGACGACCGCGCCGGCGCGCCGGAACTCGTAGTCCATGACGATCCGGTTGCCGCCCGCGCCCGACAACGACATCAGGACCTCGATCTCCTCCAGCGCGAAGCACTCCGCGAAGTAGTCCATCCGGCAGGACACCGTCACCATCGCCAGCTCGCCCGCGGTGAGCCTGCGCAGCACGCCGGGTGCGTGGTCGGCCAGGAAGTGCTCGCGGCAGTGCCCCTGCCACCGCAGGTAGTGCGCGAAGTAGACGTTGCCCACCAGGTTCGTCTCGTCCAGCGTCACCACGTGCCGGTGGACGTAATGCTCAGGCATGCCGCTCCCCCATCGCAAGCGCCGCGGTCACCGGCCCGGCGTCGGTCGTCCTCCTGGCCACGACGACCCGGATGCCGCGCACGGTCCCGGACATCAGCCCGTCCTCGGTCACCTCGTCGAGCTCCACTGGCTCAGAAAGCCCGAGTCGCGCCAACGCCCGCGCCGCCGCGGTCGCGGGATCCTCGTCCGCGAGCGCGAAGTGCAGACCGACCGGCACGTCCGCGTCGACCTCCAGCTCGCCCCACAGCTCGACCCGGTAGGCCCAGCCGCACTCGACCAGCCGACGGCTCAGCCACGGCCCGAAGTGGTCGAACGGCATCGGGTCGGGGAGGTCGTTGTCCCCCACCACTTTCAGCCGCAGGCCGGTCCAGCGCGCGACCGGCAGGCCGTCCGGCTGCACGAGGTCGACGTCGAACAGGAACTCCTCGGCCGAGTGCCACCGTTCGACGGCCCGCACCTGGAGCATGCCCTCGGGCCTGCGCCACACGTTGAGCTCCTGCACCGACACCGGCAACGCGCGCTTGTGCGGCACGCACGGCAGCAGCGCGTGGATCGTCGCGTCATGCGCGGCGGGATCGCCGAGCAGCAGCCGGGAGCCGTGGTACGACGCGAACCAGGTGTCCTCGCGCGCGTGCACCCAGGCCGTGACCGTGAACGCCGAGAGCCGGTCGTAGCGCACCACCCGCCGGAACCGTCCACTGTGGAACAAGACGGAACCGTAGGCGTGGTGCACAGGTCCGGCTTCAGGTGCCTCGACCGGTTCGCGCCGGGCGGGTGGCGGTGCGGACGGGACGACCGTGGCGCTCAGGTGGTCGGCGCCGAAGCGGTCGCCGTCCTGGCGCACGGTCAGGTCGACCTGCCGGTCCCGCCTGGCCAGCGCCGCCACCCGGATGACGCGGTCGGAGCGTTCGCCGACGGTCACCGGCCGGCGCAGCTCCAGGTCGCGGAACGTCCACGAGCCGCGCGGCCCGGTGGTGAGGGCGGCGGTCTGCGCCATCGCCTCCGCGCCCAGCACCGCGGGCAGCACCAGCACGCCGGACACCCGGTGCTCGCCCAGGTACGGGTCGGTGCCGGTGTTGAGGGTCGCCTCCGCGATCGTCTCCACGCCGGGCACCCAGCTCGGCAGCTGCTCGGCGAACCGCAGACCGGCGGGCGACGGGTGGTGCTCGGGGTCGACCCGCAGCGTCGCGGACACCGGGAAGCGACCGGTGACGAGCAGGGTGACCGGTGCGGACGGATCGGTCAGCGCGTCCAGCAGCGCCGTCACGCCCTGCTCCGGTTCGATCAGCGCGAGCCCCAGCCGGCGCAGCTGGGTGGTGACCTTCATCCGGTCGGCCATGCCGAGGCCGGACCAGGCCGACCACTCCAGCAGGTGCGTGCGGCACCGCGGGTTCCGCCGCGCCCACCGCTCCAGCTCGACGCGCATCCAGTCGTTCGCGACGCAGTACTCGGACTGCCCCGCGAGGCCCTGCCTGCCGATGATCGACCCGAACCCGACGACGAGCCGCAGGTCCTCCCCAACGGCGTCGAGCAGCTCCAGCAGCCCGTCGACCTTCGGCGCGACGGTCGCGGCCAGTCCTTCCTCGGTGACCTCGGCGAGCCGGCGCGGCCGGTTGACGCCCGCGCCGTGCAGAAGTCCGCGCACCGGACCGAACTTCGCGGCCTCGCGCACCGCGGCTCGCACGGCGGCGGGGTCGGTGAGGTCGCAGCGGAGGTAGTCGGCGCCGAGCGACGCCACCTCCGCGGCCACCTCCGGGTCGTCGGCGGGGCGCCTGCCCAGCACGACGAGCTGCGCGCCCGACTCCCCGGCGAGCGCGGCGGCACACCGCGCGGTGATGCCGGTGGGGCCACCGGTCACCAGGCACACGTCGCCCGGCCCGAGCGGCAGCGCGGCCGACGCGGGCGTGCCGAGGTGCGGCCGCGTGACGACCCGTTCGACCACGCCCTCGCGCACGCGGAGTTCCGCGTACCCGTTGGGAGGCCGGAACGACGTCGCCGCGCTCACGGCCGAGGCGTTCTCGCCCGGCGGCGCGTCGACGACCGTCACGGAACACGCGGGCAGCTCGGCCGACACCGCGCGTCCCACCGCCGTGGCGGCCGGGTGCCCGGTGTGCGTCAGCACCAGCCGTCGCGGCGCGTTCGCGGCGACGGCCCGGAGCAGCTCGGCGACCTCACCCGTGCCGGCACTGGACGGCAGGTCCACCACCATCTCGGCGGGGTCGTGCGCGGCCGGGCGTTCCTCCTGGAGCCCGAGCGGCTGCCAGTGGTGGCCGAACAGGCCGACCCACGGCCGCACGCCGCTGAGCTCCGCCGGCTCGTCGCCACCGTCGTCGGGCAGCTCCTGCAACCGGCGGGCCAGCCCGCCCACCGTGACGCCGTCGAGCGACTCGTCCAGCACCAGCTGCCGCCCGTGCCGCGCGGCGATCTCCGTGACGAGCCTGACCACCTGCAACGAGTTCACGTGCAGGTCGGACAGCAGCATCGTGTCGTCGGTGATCGCCGAGACGGGCAGTTCCAGTTCCTCCGCCAGGTACTCGCGCACGGCCGTGATCAGGTCGGTGCCCTCCTCGGCCGGCACGACCACGGTCTGCGGCTGCTCCACCGGCGGCAGCACCGCCTGCGGCAACCCGTTCTTGGGCAACAGCTCGCAGGGGTTCGTGAGGAACTCGAGCGGCGTGCCGAGGTCGACGACCCGGTGGGCGCGGTCGCCGAACCAGGCCTGCGGTTTGGCGGTCGCGGACGCGAAGAGCGCGGCCGAGGCGAACGCCGTGCGCCGCGCCGAGCCACCGCAGTCGAGGCTCACGGCGGGAATCCCGGCCGGTGCGGCCAAAGTCGCGAGCATCGTGCCCGGCCCCGCCTCCACCAGCAGGTCGCAGCGCGCGGCCAGCTCCCGGACGGCCTCGAAGAACCGCACGGGTTCGGTCAGCTGCTCCACCAGCAACGCGCCGACGTCGTCGAACGGCCCGATCCGCGTGCCGGTCACCGTGGAGAACACGGGCTTGTCCGGCACGGCGATCTCCACGCCCCGCAGGTGCTCGCGCCACGGTCCCGTCACGGCGGACATCGCCGCGCTGTGGAACCCGTGCGACACCGGCAGTCTCGCCACCCGCACCCCGGCCGCCTCGGCCCGCAGGGCCACGACGTCGAGCGCGGCGGCGGGACCGGCGAGCACGGTCGCCTCCGGCCCGTTCTCCGCCGCCAGCACGGCTTCCGTGCTCTCCGCGAGGTCCAGCGCGATCGACGTGGGCCCGGCGACCGAGACCATCCCGGTGCCGCGCGTGCCGAGGTCCGCCATCAGCCTGCCGCGCCGGGCGGCCAGGTCGAGCACCTGCGCGTCGGTGAGCGCGCCGGCCCACGCCAGCGCGGTCAGTTCGCCGAGGCTGTGCCCCAGCGCCGCGACGGGGTGACAACCCAGGTGCCGCAGCCAGGCCAGCCCGGTGAGGGACTGCCAGACCACGGCCGGTTGCGCCACAGCGGTGTCCGTGGCGCCGTCGACCAGTCCGTCCGGAGTGGACGGTGGAGTCGGCAGCAGCGCGCCGGGCAGGCCGAGCGTGGCGCGCACGGGGGCGGCCTGACCGGGCAGCAGCAGGCCGACGCGAACGCCGGAACCCCTGCCCAGCACCACTCCCGCCGGTTCGTCGACCAGCAACGCGGTGTCCCAGCCCGGCACCCTCTTGCGCGCGGCGGTGGCCGCGGCGGCGAGTCCGGCCGGGTCCGCCGCGACGAGCACGCATCGCACGGCCGCGCGCGGATCGTGTTGCGCGGTCAGCGTGGCGGCGAGGTCGTGCAGTTCGGCCTCGCTCATGGCCGGGCAGCGCTCGCTCAGCACGCCGAGCCGTTCGTCGAGCTCCGCGAGGTCGTCCGCGGTGATCAGGAAGGGTTCCCACTCGGGCAGCGGCGCCGACCAGCGGCGAGCCGCGGCCGGCAGCACCACGACGGGTTCGGGCGCCACCGGCACGAGCCGGCGCGGCACGCTCCGGGTGATCGCCGTCCGCACGCCCGCGTCGAGCACCACGTGGGTGTTGATGCCGCCGAACCCCGCCGACGACACCCCGGCGACCGGGTTGCGGTGCGTCCACGGCTCGGGTTCGTGCGGCAGCCGCAGCCCCGCACCCGCCGTGGCGAGCAGCGGGTGCGGCTCACGCACGCCGGTCATCGGCGGGATCACCCGGTGCGACACGGCGAGCGCGGCCTTGATCAGCCCCGCGACCCCGGCCGCCGCCTTGGTGTGCCCGATGTTCGCCTTGACGCTGCCCAGCGCCGCCACCGGTGAGCTGAAGCCGCGCACCGCGAGCAACGCCTCCAGCTCGACCTGGTCACCGACGGCGGTGCCGGTGCCGTGGCCCTCGATCAGTCCGGCGGCGGCCGGGAGCAGACCCGCGCGGGCGTAGGCCCTGCGCAGTGCCCTCGTCTGACCCCCGACCGCCGGCCTCGTGACGCCACCGGCGCCGTCGGAGGACATCCCCCAGCCCACGAGGTGCGCGTAGGCGCGCAGGCCCCGGGCTTCCGCCTCCTCGGCGCGCATCAGCGCCACGATCCCGCATCCCTCACCGGGCAGGAACCCGGTGGGGCTGGCGTCGTAGACCCGCATGTCGCCGCCCGCCAGCGCGCCGACCCGCGCGAACCCGATCAGCTCGAACGGGTCCAGCGACAGGTCGACCCCGCCGGCGAGGGCGAAGCTCAGCTCACCGCGTGCCAGCGCCTCGCACGCCGTGATCACCGCGAGCAGGCTCGACGAGCAGGCGCCGTCGACGGTGTAGCCCGCCCCGTGGAAGTCGAAGTGGTTGCACACCCGGCCGGCGATGGTGTTGCTCAGCCCACCGGCCAGCATCTCGTCGTCGGGGGTGGGGAACGGTTCCTTCAGCACGCGTTCGGCCGTGGCGAGGATCCTGGCCGCGGTGTCCCCCGCGATCCCCTGCTCCTCCAGCGCCGCGCCGACGACGTGCCGCAGCGACGGCCAGCGCAGCCGCAGCAGTGCCGCCCGGCTGAACTCGCCCGCGAGCGAGTTGCCGATGAACACCCCGGTGCGGTCGCGGTCGACGCCCTCGCCGTGCGGGACGCCCGCGTCCGCCAGCGCGGCGTCCGCGGTGTCGAGCGCGAGCCAGTGCGTCGGGTCCACGGCGCGGTACAGCGCGCCGGGCACCCGGAAGCCCGCCCGGTCGAACGACCAGTTCCTCAGCACGGCGGCCCTGCGCACGACGGTCTTGTCCACATCGGACGGTCCACCGCCGTAGTCGGCGAGGTCGAGCCGCTCCGGCGGGATGGCGCGGAACGCCCTGCGCCGGCCGAGCACGGTCTGCCACAGCTCCTCCGGCGACGAGGCGTCCGGATAGCGGCAGGCCATGCCGACGATGGCGATCCTGGGTGTGCTCACCGGCCATCAACGCCCGCGAGCGAGACCCTTTCCTCGTTCCGGTTCCGCAGCTCGGACACGACCAGCACACCGCCGCGCAGGATGCAGACGATCACCAGCGCGAAGAAGAACCCGAACACGACCCCGTTGAGCACGAGGATGCCGTAGGTGAACGCGGTCGCCAGGCCGAACAACGCCTGGTTGCGCTTGCTCACCGGCGTGCTGCCGGGGTCGGTGATCATGTAGTTGGTGAAGATGACGAACGCCAGCCCGGTCATCGGCAGCAGCGCCGCGATGAAGGCGTGGTCGAAGATCGCCCACCGCAGGAACGCCTGCAGCGCGAACCCGCCGACCCAGCCCATGATGAGCGGCAGCTTGCCGGTCAGCTTGGCGTTGATCATCGTGCCGGCGCCGAGGATCGCGAGCGGCAGGATCCAGTCGATGGCGCCGGTCGGTTCGTTGGTGAAGTGGTACGGCGGCGCGATCCCCACCCACGGGAACAGCACCAGCGTGAGCGCGATGCCCGCGTTGGACGGGTTGAGGAAGTGCTTCTTCTTCCCCTTCACCCGCAACCGCAGCAGGTACTTGGTGCTCACACCAGCGGTCACCGCGAAGATGTAGGGCCACAGCGAGGTGTTGCCGTAGAGGAGCATCGCGACCGCGAGGCCACCGATGTGGCTGGGCAGCAGGAAGTTCATCAGCTTCATCGGCCCGCCCCGGTAGCCGGGCGTGCGGCCGTGGGCGCGCGCGTCCAGCGTCTCCAGCAGCAGGTCGACCGAGTAGGCCACGAGCACCGTGACGATCGGCGTGATCGGCGACTGCTCGAAGCCGAGCAGCAGGTGGCCGATGACGTTGAAGGCGGTGATCGACATGGCGAAGCGGCGCAACGCCATCAGCCGCTTGTCCGGCGGCCGTGCCGCGAGCCGATGGCTGGGCGACGGTCGGGTCGTGCCGGCGGGCGTCGTTGTCATCGCGGGTCACCGTCCTGCAGGGGGTTTGGGTGGGGAAAGGGCGGCGACAGGCGCCGCACGAAAGCCAGGGCGCGGCAGCGGCAGGCGTGGCGCGCGATGAGCCGCGCCACGCCTGCCGCCGTTCAGAACCGCCGCGGGATCAGATGGTCACCGTGGTGCCGTCGAAACGGGTGACCGAGAAGCGGTGCCGCTCGTTGAACCACGACTTCTGCTCGCGGAGCAGCTCGATCGCCAGGCTCTCGCCCAGCTTCAGCGACTCCTTGTAGTCGGTCCGCCAGTGCACCCCGGCCATGTTGCGGCCGACGGCGATGTTGGCGGCCAGCTTGTTCAGCTCGCCCCCGACGGTCAGCCGGTCCGCGTCCGCGCCGGTGTACGGGACCAGTTCCGCGCCCGAGTCGCTGGCCTGCACCGGGTTCGGCAGCACGGCCGTCTCCTCGTGCCACGCCTTGAGGATCGTGGCGCAGGCGCCCGACGCCGTGGCGTGCCCTGCCGCGTAGGCCGGGTGCGTCGGCGAACCCTCCGGGAACGCCTGGGGCAGCAGGTAGGAGCCGAACTTGCTGAACACCCGGTCCACCGCGTCCGACTCGAGCACCTCGCGGTCGAGGAACGCGTAGTCGCGCCTGCCCGACAGCCGGTTGTGCACCCTGGCGCAGAACGCCTCCGGACGCAGCCGGCGGTGCACGTACCACTTCTGGAACCAGGCGGCCCGCAGTGCCCTGTTCGCGACCTCGGTCACGAGCGAGATCAGGTGCGGGATGCCGAACGTGCTGAACCCGAGCTGCGTCTTCGAGTCCAGGTACGGGTTGCCCGCGTCCGCCGGCACCTTCTGGTAGTACATGATCAGCGCGGCGTTGATGAACGCCTGCGCCGGCGTGGGCCCGGCGTCGAAGTGCACCCAGTGCGTCAGGTCCCTGGGGGTGGCGAGGTACCGGCGGTTCACCTGGTCCCGCTCGGACGCCGCGAGCGACCTGTTCCAGCCGTTCTGGATCCGGACGAACGTCTCGAAGGTCGTGACGTAGTCGCGGTTGGGCTGCACCGTGTCCTGACGCTGGTCAGTCACGTAGGTGCCGAACTGGACGGGCTGGAAGAAGAACTGGGAGATGAACGGACCCGCGTGGTCGCCCGGCGTGTCGCCGCGGAACACGAAGTCCGGCTCGATCCTGCCGTTCCTCTTGGCCGCCCGGTAGTCCGACAGCCTGCTCAGGTCGTCCGCGGCCGCGGCGACCAGGCGGTCGTCCGCGAACCTGGTGAAGGGCACGTCCCTGCACAGCGCCATCCAGTACAGCTCGGTCGCCTCCGCGGACAGCTCTGGCGAGTCCATCCTCGGTGCGGGCGGGATCGTCATGCTGTTGCTCGGCGGCCCGACCGCGTCGACCGCGAGCCCCGCCTGCGGGTTCGTCAGCGGACGCCCCTCGGCGAGGGTGATGCGGTCGATCTGGTCGGGGTCCTCGCTCGTGAGAGCACGCAGGTACGCGCGGTACGCGGCAGGGTCGACCTCGCCGAACTCGTTGTGCGACAGCCCCTTGCTGTAGCTGCCGAGGTAGTTCGGGTAGAGGTTCTCCTCGCCGTTGCTGACGTGCATCACCGGCAGGGCGTCCACATCGGACTTGGCGGTCCGATCGACAGGTGGGCTCATGTTCTCGTCCTATCTGGCCGTTCGCCGCGAACGGTCCTAGTCGCGCGGAGCGCCGCCACCACCCTGCTGACCGTCGATCACGACGCGGCCGAGGCCGTTCTCCACGACGACGCGGGCACCGGGGATGACGCGGCCGTTGTCGTCGATCGGCTGACCGCCCAGGTTCACGCGGAAGCGCGGGCCGGCCTCGGACATGTGCCAGTGGCGCCACTTCCAGCCGTCGGCCGTCTTCACCGCGAGCGCGCTGGAGTACAGCGGCTGGTGCTCCTTGTGGTCGGCGCGCGTGATGATGACGTCGCCCTCTTCGTTGACGAGGCCGAGGGTCTTCGTCGCGACCGCCTGCGTCGCGAAGATCGTCTTGATCTGGCTGTCGGTGCTCGTGGGGAACAGCGTGGTGAGGTACTCACGCATGTTCTCGCGACCGGTGATCTTCAGCGGAACGCCGTTCACCGCGATCAGCTCGTAGGTGGTGAAGTCGTCGGCGATCGTGTTGAGAATGTAGTCGATGTCGCCGCGCGAATAGGCCACCTGCAAATCGGCCAAGAATCCGCGCACCTCGAGCTCGGCGGCCTCGTCCGCCTCGAAAACGTCACCCTCGCTCGAACCCGAACTGCCGAGGAGGCCGCGGGCGAATTCGCTCAGCTGCCTGCCGAAATCCTGGATCTCAGTCACAATCAACTCTCCGATCAATAGCGTCGCCAGCCGACCGACCGTAGCGACGGACTGCTCTTCCTCGGTGTCTGTTCTAGTCATCCGCAGAGGGTGACGACTTCTCCTCTGTTGCTGTGAACCCATTCCAGCAGCCCGGGACCTCGTGGCCGTCTTCTGGCTTGCTCGATTTCTGCCGGTTTCCCCGCAAGGGAGGAGAAGGAGCAGGAGCTGATCAAACTTAGTGTCCCTGTTGTCGGTCGTGCGCATTCGACAATCGGGGAGAGAAGCCGATGGAAGAACACGTGAGCGGATACCTGCCACCCATGCGTTCTCGTGGACCCGAGTTCCGGCTGCGACGCCTCACCCAGGATCCGGCGGGGGCGGGTGACGGGGCGATCTCCCCCGACGGCGCTCGGTTCGTGGCGTCGTCGCGCCGGGCCGGGTCGCTGAACCTGTGGTTCTACGAGATCGCGACCGACCAGTGGCACCAGGGCACGCGTGGCGCCGGCGACGACATCGAGGCGCAGTGGTCACCGGACTCCAGCTGCCTCGCCTTCACCTCGTCGCGCAGTGGGCACAAGGCGGTCTGGCTCTACCGGTCGCGCGACGGCCGGATCAGCCAGCTGACCTTCGCCGACCACGAGGAGGAGTACCCGCAGTGGTCGCCGGACGGGACGCAGATCGCGTACGCCGGCGGGCCGTGGGGGCACCGGCACTTCTACGTCGTGCCCGCCAAGGGCGGCAGGCCCCGCCCGGTGACGGCGACCCCCGGCCGGGCGGGCGCCTGCTCGTACCTGCCCGACGGCCGCGCGTTGGTCGCGCACTCCTACGACACCGGGGCCGGGGCCATCTCCGTGTTGCCGCTCAACGGTTCCGCGGCGACGCAGATCACCGACGGCAGCGCGTGGGACTACAAGCCGTCGGTGTCGAGCGCGCACCCGGTCGTGGCGTTCTCGCGCAGTTTCGAGGGCCGGTCGGTGATCTGGGTGCAGCGCCTGGACGGCAGCGGCACGGGCCGCGCGCTCGTCACCGAGGCGGCGGACGACCGGTGGCCGAACTGGACGGCGGACGGCCAGAACCTGTTCTTCCACCGGCTGGTCGACCGCGGCATCGGGATCTGGGTCCTCGACCGCCGCACCGGTGTGGTCCGCCAGGTCGTCGGCGCGGACGAGCAACCGCGCTACGGCGCGTTGAGTCCCGACGGCACCAGGCTGGTGTACGCGGCGGAGGACTCCGGCCGGTCGGTCGTGAAGATCCGCGACCTCGCCGGAGGACCGCCCCGGCTGCTGCCGCTCGGCGAGGCGGCGTTCCCCACCTGGTCCCCGGACGGACGGTCGATCGCCCACCTCGCACGGCATCCCGCGCGGCCGCGCTGGGAGATCGCGACCTACGACCTGGCGAGCGGCGAGAGTCGCGTGTGGACCAGGGGCCTGGACCACCTCAAGGGCATGCACGGCCCGCTCGACTGGTCGCCGGACAGCACGCGGCTGGTCTTCAAGTCCGACACCGAGCCGTTCGAGGCCGACCTGTGCGTGCTGGACGTCCGCACGGGCGAGGTGCACCGGCTGACCGAGGACGCGTGGTGGGACGAGGCGCCGTCGTGGACGCCGGACGGCCGCGGTGTCGTGTTCATGTCGACCAGGGGCGGCGACTGGACGTGGGGCTTCTACCGCCTCGACCTCGCCACCCGCGAGATCACCACGCTCGCCGGCCCCGACTACGTGGAGCGCAACAACCCGCGCCTGCTGCCGGACGGCACCCTGCTGTGCTCGCTCGTGGCGTCCGGCGCCGAGGAGCTGCACGAGCAACGGCCGGACGGCCTGGCCCGCGTGCTGTCCGCGGCGGGTCCGTCGGTGCGCTACCCGGTGCCCTCGCGCGACGGCTCGCTGGTCGTGTTCACCCGCACGTACCGCACGGTCGAGTACTGGCTCGCGGAGAACGTGTGGGCGCCGGACTCGCCGATCGCCGACCTCGCCGGTGACCGTCCACTCCGGACGGACGTGCCGCCGCAGTCGCCGTGGAGCATGGGGCCGGTGCGCAGCCCGGTCGACACCCGGCGCAGATGACGCATGTGAAGCCCACCCGGTCGGGTGGCCAGCCCATTCCCCCTTCACGCACCAGGAGATCTCGCATGACCAACAACTCCGTCGAGCCCGGCCGGCTGTCCGACTCGCTGCCGGCGCAGAACAAGATCTACGACACCGCCGCGGGCGCGTTGTGGCACCTCGCGGTGTACGAGCCGGTGCACGAAGGCCGTGAGTTCACCAACATGGCGGGCGCCGCGCTGCTCGACAGCATCGGCACCGAGTTCAACCTGGGCGCCGGGCACCGGGTGCTGGAACTGTGCTCCGGCACCGGCGAGGTGTGCCGGTACCTCGCGGGCCGGTTCGACTGCCAGATCACGGGCATCGAGCTCAACGCGTCGCAGCTCGAACACGCCAGGATCAAACACCGGCAACTACCGACCAGCGTGCAGAAACGCGTCCGCTACCTGCGCGGGGACGTCAACACGTGGATGCCGGACCGGGCCTACGACGTGGTCATGGCGGTCGACTCGCTGGCGTTGATGAACGACCCCGGCGATGCCCTCGCGGTCGCGCACGCGGCGTTGCGGCCCGGCGGGCACCTGGTGTTCGCCGACATCCTGACCGGCCGCGAGCTGAGCGACCGGGTGCGCGGCACGGCGTGGGAGTACGACGGCATCCGGCCGTTGCCGCAGCCCGCCGACACCGCGGAGCTGTTGAGCCACCTGGGTTTCGTCGACATCGTGCACACCGACATCTCGGCGGCCGCTGTCGACTGCTTCCGGATCATCTCCGGGGCGCTGACCGTGCGCCAGCGGGCGATCCAGGACGTCTGCACGGCGGAGGAGTACGCGCACTGGTGCGAGTCGACCGAGTTCTACCTGGACAGCTTCGTGCGCCGGGAGCTGTCGTACGGCCGCTTCACCGCGCGCCGTCCTGCCCAGGGCGACTCGTGATGTCGTTCCTGCGCCGCGAACCCGTGCTCCTGCAGGCCGCGTTCCTCGCGCTGATCAACCTCCTGGTCGCGTTCGGGCTGGTCGAGCTCACCGCCGAGCAGACCGGCGCGCTGGTCGGCGTGCTCGCCGCGGTGCTCGGGCTGTGGGCGCGCCGGCTGGTGACACCGGTGTCCACGTTGAAGGAGAAGAAGTGAGCGCACGGATCCTGCCTCCGTTGCCCAACAGCCTGGTCGACTTCGAGAACCGCGGGTTCCGCACCGAGAACGCGGCCGCGCGGGCGTTGCTGGAACGTCGCGCGTCGGCGTTCCTGCTGGGCTACAACACGTTGCGCCGGCACGGGGTCGAGGAGCTGGCCGTCCGGCTCGACCCGTGCCCGCTCGACGACCAGGGGTTCGCGTACGAGGGCGCGGCGTTCGCGGCGGCGGCGCACGACCTGCTGCGGCCGGGCCGTCCGACGACGCTCGACGCGCTGTTCGCGCTGGCCGGTGACCGCTACCCGCACCTGATGCACGTGGGCGCGGGCTGGGTCGGGCTGGTCGCGCCGCCGTCGCTGGTGCTGCGCAAGGCGAAACTCGACCCGTTGCTGCGCTGGCTCACCCTCGACGGCGCCGGGTTCTCCCGGGCGTTCCTGCGCGGCAAGGGCTGGAACCGCCGGTTCAGCCGTGCCACGTGGTCGGCCAAGCCGGCACACACGGTGCTGCACCAGGGCGTCGGCCGTGCCATGTGGTTCATGGAGTGCACCGACCCCGCCGCGATCCGGCGTCGCGTCGAGACCTTCCCACCCGAGGCGCACGCCGAACTCTGGTCCGGCGTCGGGCTCGCCGTCTGCTACGCGGGCGGCGCCGACGACGCGGCGCTGGACGACCTCACGTCGCTGACCGGGCCGAACCGGGTCGCTCTCGCCCAGGGAGCGGCGTTCGCGGCGGGTGCGCGCGGCGCCGCCGGGCACGTTCCGGCGCACACCGAGACCGGGGTGCGCGAGCTCGCCGGGGTGTCGGTCGTCGAGGCCGTCGAGTGGACGGTCGTGGCGGCGCACGAGGTGCACGCCGGTGACGTCGACATCGCCGCGTACCGCCGCTGGCAACACCTCATCCGCGAACGAGCGGCCAGGCACCTCTGACCATCGCCACACATCGGAGACACTGTCATGACAACACCTTCGGTCCCTGCCCGGCGCGCGGGAAGACTGCTGCCGGCCGCGGTGGCGGCGGTCCTGCTCGTCGCCACCGGCTTCGCCACCGCCCGGCCAGAGCTCTCCGACGCCGAGGCCGCGAGCCTCGCCGCCCGGTACGAGTTCGCGATCAAGCCGCTCAACGAGGCCCCGCCGGGTGCGCGGTCGTTGCGCGAGGTCGGGCCGGACGTCGAGCACATCCGGTCGTGGATCTCGGCCGTCGGCGCCGCGGTCGGGCTCACCGACCACGACGGCAACGGCAGGTCCGACGACGCCTGCCTGGTCGACCCGCGCGACGACTCGGTGCGGCTGTTCCCCGTGCCGGGCACCGGGGACAGGTTCGAACCCGTGGAGCTGCGGCCCGAGCGGGACTACGACGCCACGATGGCTCCGATGGGCTGCGTGCCGGTGGACCTCGACACCGACGGCGACAGCGACTACGTCGTGCACTACTGGGGCCGCTCCCCCGTGCAGTTCCTCAACACGGGCAACGGTTTCCGCGCCGTGGAGCTCGTCGAACCGCGGCAGGTGTGGAACTCCACCACGCTGAACGTCGGCGACGTCGACGGGGACGGCAACCTCGACCTGCTGGTGGCGAACTACTTCCCGGACAACGCCAAGGTGCTCGACCCCGCCGCGGGGCCGGACGCGCGCATGCAGATGCAGGACAGCATGTCGCGCGCGTTGAACGCCGGCACGAACCGGCTGCTGCTGGGCAAGCCGCGGGGCGCGGACCAGGCCCCGGCGTGGACCGACGCGAGCGAGTCGCTGCCGCCGGAGGCCGCGCAGGCGTGGACGCTCGCGATCGGCCTGCAGGACCTGACCGGCGACCACCTGCCCGAGATCTACCAGGCGGAGGACTTCGGGCCCGACCACCTCATGGTCAACCTGTCGACGCCGGGGAACGTCCGGTTGCGGACGGTGAAGGGCGACCGGGATCTCGTTTCGCCGAAGTCGACGGTTCTCGGCCACGACTCGTTCAAGGGCATGGGCGTGACGTTCACCTATCCCGACGGCGCCGAGATGCCGACGATGGTGGTCAGCAACATCACCGCGGAATGGGGCCTGCAGGAGAGCAACTTCGCTTTCACGCCGACCGGTTCCGGAAAAGAGCTGCTGTCCGGCGAGGTGCCTTTCATCGACCGCAGCGAGGAACTCGGACTGGCGCGCAGCGGGTGGGGATGGGACATCAAGGCGACTGATTTCGACGGTGACGGAACTGACGAGATCATGCAGGCGACGGGCTTCCTGAAAGGCGAGAACTGGCGCTGGGCACTGCTCCAGGAACTGGCTCTCGGAAATGACCAGCTGCTGCAGTACCCGGCCTCGTGGCCACGTTTCGGGCCCGAAGCAAACCTGTCCGGACATGACACGAACCCGTTTTGGGCCCGAACGGCGTCCGGGCGCTACGCCAACTTGGCGAAACATCTTCGCCTCGATGAGGCGGTGAACACCCGGGGCATCGCGATCGGCGATGTCAACGCCGACGGCAGGCCCGACGCGCTGCTGGCCAATCAGTGGGAGGACTCGCGGCTGCTGCTCAACACGTCCAGCTCACAACCTCGGCAGACGGTGCTGAGCCTGCACCGGCCCGGCACGGGAAGTTCGACCACCCCGGCGATTGGCGCGCAGGTCGTCGCGCAAGCCGACAACCGGCCCGCACAACGTTCTCAGTTATATCCGGCGAATGGTCACACGGGTGTCTCTTCCGCCGAGCTGTTCTTCGCGTCCGGTTCTGCCGGTGACGCTGAATACACCATCACCTGGCGGACTCCGGCCGGCCCCAGGACCGGCACGATCGTGCTGCCGCCGGGCAGCCATTCGGTTTTGCTCGGCGACGACGGAAAGATCACCACTCAGTAGCTGCGACAAGAGGCAACCCCCGAAAGATCCAACGAAACAGCCCACTGCGTCACTCCGACGGCGCAGCTGGGCTTTTTCGTTGTGACGTACCGTGAGTTCGATCAGTGAAACCCGCCCGAAAAGAGCAGAACTGGCAGTGTTGACTTACCATTCCAGGTGATAAGGAACACCGATCGCACAATTGATCAAGCACGAAGCCGTACCGACCGAACGGTCGAGCACGCCTTACTGCTCGATCACCACAATCCCGACAAATAGCAAGATCGCGACTACCCTCCGCGCGGTCACAGACGGTTAGCTCAGGTTGACAAACAAAGAAGAGTGCCAACCGTCGTTCGGTATCTGTTCAGTCACGTCCACATAGCCGAGGCTCTCGCTCCGCTGCCGGTGCTCCTGGCCCCAGCAGCCCCACGCGCAGGACAGGTGCCGAACATTCGCCGCGGGTGGGGCCATCCGCGTCGGGGGCTTTGTTCGGGGCTTTGACCAAGGGGTAGGAGACTCACCTTGAAAGGCCATTCCTCAATCCACTGGCGAACAGAGGCGAACTGCCTCAAGTGCGACAAGATCGGGCTTTGCTCCACCGTCGGCCGCTGTCTCGCGGAGAGCACGGGAGCAGCCCGGATCACGTCCGTCGCCAAGGCAGTGGACTACATGATCGAACATCTCGCGGAGCCGATCCAGCTGAGCGACGTGGCCCGTGCGGGAACGCTGAGCCCGTTTCACTTCCACCGGATCTTCCGAGATGTCACGACCACGACACCGGCGCGTTTCCTCACCTCGTTGCGAATGGCGGAGGCGCGTCGTCTTTTGCTGGTGACGCAGAAGACCGTGACCGATGTGTGCACCTCGATCGGCTATTCCAGCCTCGGCACGTTCATCAGCCAGTTCGGCAAGCTGACCGGCCTGTCGCCGCGGCGGTTTCGCTGCGTGATCGAGCAGATAGGTCAAATACCCATCGAGGCGCTCGTGGAGGCGGGCCCGGAGCCGGCGGCGGCCTCCGGGCCCATCGGCGCGGTGACGGGCACGCACGGGGAGCCGTGCCACGCGTTGCTCGGGCTGTTCCGGCTGAACCGGCCGCAGGAGCTGCCCACGATGTTCCAGGTGATCACGACCAACCGGCTCGCCGCGCTGCCGCCGGTGCCGGACGGGGACTACGAGCCGATCGCGGTGGCGGTGGGCCCGTCCGCGACGGTGCGGGACGTCCTCGCCACCCCGATCGGCGTGCTCGGCCGCGTCGGGTTCGGGCTGTCCCCCGTGACGGTGGCAGGCGGACGGTGCCGCCACCCGTTCCAGGTCGCGCTGCGCAGGCAGCGCCGGTTCGACCCGCCGATCGAGTTCACGCGGCCGTTGTTGTCCCTCGCCCGCCGTCGCGTTCTCCGCATCTCCCACTCCACTCCCGCCATCGGGTGACCCCGCCCCGTCGCGGCACTCCGCCCTGACAGCTCGGGCGCGCACAGCTTCGCCGGCAACGAAAAGCGGGGTGAGCGGCCAGGCCGCCCACCCCGCTTCGCTCGTGCTGGGATCAGGAGTTCATCCAGTTGGTGCGGGTGCAGAACTGCACACCCGGCTCGTCCGCGATGTTGTCCTGGTTGGTGTCCACCTCGGCCTCGTGGGTCGAGTAGATGTCGAGCGAGTTGACGTCGATCTTGCCGTCGCCGTCCCAGTCCATCAGCTTGCCCTTGAACGTACCCGTGATGTAGGCGTTCGCCATCGGGCCGGTCGGGGTGTCCAGCGTGCCGAGGATGCTGTTGCCGGGGAACAGGATCTCCTCGAGCGAGCTGCCGCGCATCGTCTCGAAGTTGATGTAGCCCCAGGTCTGGACGGCACCGCGGACGTAGCGGATCGCGGGCTTGCCCTTGATCTCCATCAGCGGGTCGGTGGTCCACTCGCCGGACCGCTTGGCGGAGACCATCTCGTTGCGGTGGCCCAGCGTGTCGTTGTCCGCCTGGCCGGACAGGAAGATCGGCCGCAGCCCGCGCGACTCGAAGAAGAAGCTGCCCCGGCCCGCGCTGGCGTGGTTGGTCACGCCGCGGAACAGGAAGTTCTCCACGTGCGGGGTGCCGTCGTCGTGCAGGCCCGCCAGGTTCTTGCTGATGACCAGCTGGTGGTCACGGGTGGCGGAGTTCGGGCAGGCGTGCGCCTGGCCGTAGCTGCGCGCGAGGCCCTGGGGCGCAAGGGAGATCTTGCCCCAGTGGCGGCCGGTGTCGTCCAGCCGCACGTACACGTCGACGTCGATGTTCAGCAGGATCGTCTCGTCGAACGTGCGGTCGGGGTCCTGCTTCCACGAACGGCTGTCGAACGAGGGAACCCCGGTCGTGAGCTCGGACGCGAACAGCCGCGCCCACTCGCCGACGTCGGCGTCGTCGTCGTTGACGAAGCTCTGCAACGCCTTCAGCGCGCGCGGGCCGCCGATCTTCTCCAGTGCCCACAGCGCGTTCCAGCGGACCTCGCGGACGCTGTCCGTCTTGATCGCCTCGGTGAGCAGGTCGACCGCGCCCGGCAGGCCGCGGTCCACGTACTGGAACAGCGACTGCTCCCGGATCATCGGGTCGCGGTGGTTCAGCGCCTCCTGCGCGACCTGCTCGTCCGTGCGGACGTCCAGCCGGATCGCGGTCCGCTTGAGGAACTCGCCGAAATCACTGTTGAGACGTGCGGGGTCACCCTGGAGGTAGTGATCCCAGACAGGAGCCTGTGCCTCTACACCGCTTACCTGTCCCAGATCGACAGACTCAAGTGCCATGCCGGTCATCCTTTCCGAACCGCTCAGCGACATTGGTTCTTGCTGCGGACGCAAGTAAGCCCTGACCAGCAGGAACTGCGCGCCGGCCAGCGACTTGACTATCCGCTTTTCGCGTTGAGGACTTTTATCCCGGGCGAGCGAATCGATTTCCAGGACCGCTCTCCAACGCTGACTCCACTAAAGCCGGGTTGACGACACCAGTCAACGACGTGGGCCAAACGAGCAATCGAGCGTAAAAACGTCCGAAAATATCCTCACACCAGGTCCCTGGCGCCGTCCGGACGCCGCCTGGTGACCCCTGCGCGGTCCAGCAGTTCGAGCAGCGGGACGGCCGTGCGGCGCGTCGTGTCCCACTCCTTGCGCGCCTGGCTCACGGTGAACGGCGCGGGCAGGGCTCGCAGGACCTCGGCGGCCAGGAGGTCCGCTCCGGGCAGCAGGACGACTCCAGGGGCGAGCTGGAGGAGCCTCCCCGCTCTGACGGCGGCGGCGAGCTCTCGTGGCCGCAGGCCCGCTGCGGCGAGCTGCTGGGCCTCCGGGGCGCGGAAAGGATTCCGGCGCAGGGATTTCGTCAGCCTGGCCAGAGCTGTTTCGACTTTCTCCGGCAAGTTCTCGGGGATTGCTGGGTCGTCCTGTGTGGACAGGTTGGCGGCGCGGAGGAGCGCGCGGGTGACTTCGGGGGACGGAAGGTCGAGGCGGGCGGTGAGGACGGGGAGCGGGATGCCGGGGGTCAGGGGACTTTCGGCGCGCCAGCGGTCCAGCTCGGCCGGGAGGCGGGCGGCGAGGCCGGTCCAGGCGACCGGATCCGCGAACCAACTGGGAGCCACGGGCTCACCCGCAACGGGCAGAGCGATCGCCCGAAAATCACTCGGCCGCAGAAATCGCTTCCGGCGCAACAGATCCGCCGCCAACGCAGAGGAGGTCTCCCCTCGCCCTCGCGATGCCAGCGCCACGAGCTCCGCTCCCCTGCGCGCGGCGGCTCCCCTCCTGGTCAGCTCCTCCGGCACCACGTCGGCCACCACCGCCCCGACCGGCGGCCCGGTCCCTCCCGGATCCCGCAACAACACCCGATCCCCCGGCCGCACCGGCACCGCGCACTCCGCGCGCAACCGGGCCGCCCCCTCCCCCAGCGCACGCACCCGCACCGGCACCGCCGCCGTCCCGATGTGCAGTGTCAGCACGGGATTCCGGGGACGCTCGCGCCACAGCACGTCGAACTCCGCCACCGGCCGCCACACCTCGGCCACCAGGGCGTCCCCTCGGCGCACGTCCACGCGGGCACCGGCGAGGTTCACCGCCACCCTGCGGACCGGCCGGGCGACCGCGACGGGCCGTTCGCACACCTGCAGGCCCCGCACCCGCATCACTTCGCCGGTGCGGACACACCTCAGGCGGTCTCCGAGCCGCAACGTGCCGCTCGCCAGGGTCGCGGTGACCACCGTGCCCGCGCCGGCCACCGTGAACGACCGGTCGGCCCAGAGGCGCACGTCCGCGGTCTCGTCCGCCTCCGAGTCCTGGTGCGTGACGAGGGCGTCGAGGGCGTCGCGGAGTGCGGGCAGACCTTCGCCGGTGCGGGCACTCACCGCGCACGCCGGGACGGACGCCAGGGACGTGCCGGCCAGCTCGTGGCGGGCGGCAGCGAGGGCGGGACCGGGGTCGGCCCGGTCGGACTTCGTGACGACGAGCAGGCCCGAGGTGGTGCCGAGGGCGTCCAGGGCGGCCAGGTGTTCGGCCGACTGGGCCTGCCAGCCCTCGTCGGCGGCCACCACGAACATCACCGCCGGGCCCGGGGCGGCACCCGCCAGCATCGTGGCGACCAGACGGCGGTGGCCAGGGGCGTCCACGAAGGACACCTCGGTGCCGCTCGGCAGGCGGGTCCAGACGAAGCCGAGGCCGATGCTCATGCCCCTGGCGCGTTCCTGGGACCAGCGGTCGGGCTCCTGGCCGGTGAGGGCCTTGACCAGGGCCGACTTGCCGTGGTCGACGTGGCCCGCGGTCACGATCACGGGCACGGTGCGGCCACTGCTCGGACGGCGCGGGCGAGGGCCTCGTCGTCGGCCGGGTCGACCGTGCGCAGGTCCAGCAGGCAGCGGCCGGACTCGATCCGGCCCACCACCCGGTGGGCGCGCAACGGCGCCGCGAAGCGTTCCGGCAGCGACACGGCGCGGCTGGGCACGCGAAAGCCCGGTGCCGCACCACCTCCCACCACCGCGGTCGACTCGACCACCTCGGCGTCGCTCACCGAAGCTGCCAACGACAAAGCGCGCCGTTCCAGCGAGGTCACGTCCACGGACAGCATGGCGAGCACCGGGGACGGCGCGCGCAGGGCGGCCTCCAGAGCGGCCAGCACCAGCTTGCCGGCCCGCAGGGCCCTGGCCGAGGGATGCCGCCGCAGCGTCCCGACCAGGTCGGCGGAACCCAGCAGCAGACCGGCTTGCGGGCCGCCCAGCAGCTTGTCGCCGCTCGCGGTCACCAGGGCGGCACCGGCACGCAACGCCGTCGTGGCATCGGGTTCGTCCGGCAGCCGCGGGTCGGGCGTCAGCAGACCAGAACCGATGTCGACGACCACCGGCACCCCGCAGTCCGCCAACTCGGAGACGGACGCGGCCGACGTGAAGCCCTCCACGCGGAAGTTCGACGGGTGCACCTTCAGCACGAAGGCGGTGTCCTTGCCGATGGCGGAGAGGTAGTCGCGGGCCGTGGTGCGGTTGGTGGTGCCCACCTCGCGCAGCCGGGCACCGCCGGACTCCAGCAGTTCGGGGATGCGGAAGCCGTCGCCGATCTCCACCAGTTCGCCCCGGCTGATCACGATCTCGCGGCCAGGCGCCAGCGCGAGAGCGCACAGCAGCAAGGCGGCCGCGTTGTTGTTGACGACGTGGACCGCGCCCGCGTCCGGCACCAGAGCGCTCAACGCCGCCAGCGCTCCCCTGCCGCGTGGAGCCCTGCGCCCGGTGGCGAGGTCGAACTCCACGTCCGTCCAGCCGGAGGCGGCCAGCAGCGCCGCACGGGCGGGCGCGGAGAGCGGGGCGCGTCCCAGGTTGGTGTGGATCAGGACGCCGGTCGCGTTCAGCACCGGTTGCGCGCCAAGGCGTTCCAGCGCGGCGAGAGCGGCGCCGGGCACCTCGGCGCCGCTCAGCAGGCCCGCACGCGCGTCCTCCTGGGCCGTCTGGATGGCCGACTTCACCGCCGCGCGGCCGTGCACCGCGACGGCCTCCCGCAACGGGGAGGCCGCCAGCAGTGCGCCGGTGCTCGGGATCGTGCGCCGCGACATGCGAGCCTCCACCGTCGGGATGTGGCGGAGGCGGACGGGAATCGAACCCGCCGGCGGCAGGTCCTGCCGCCCGTCGGTGTTGAAGACCGCGCCGGTCACCAGACCGGTGACGCCTCCCCGGCGCGTCCCAGGATCGGCAAGACAGCGGAACATCGCCTTCTCCTGGCTTGCCAAGGTCGGATCATGACGAGGCTGACCCAGACCGCCGCGGGCGGCGGCTGCGCGTGCAAGATCCCTCCGGGCGAGCTGGAAAGCCTGCTGGCCAAGGCGTTGCCGGCGTTCCCCGGCCTGCTCGTGGGCGCGGGCGACGACGCAGCGGCGATCCGGATCGACGGCGACCGGGCGGTGCTGTCGACGATCGACTTCTTCACGCCCGTGGTCGACGACCCGCGTGACTGGGGGCGCATCGCCGCCGCCAACGCGTTGTCGGACGTCTACGCGATGGGCGGCGACCCGGTGCTCGCCGTCAACCTCCTGTGCTGGCCCAGAACCGTGCTGCCGATGGAGATCGCCGCCGAGGTCCTGGGAGGGGGCGCGGAGATCGCCGCGCAGGCCCGGTGCCCGGTCGCGGGCGGGCACAGCATCGACGACCCCGAACCCAAGTACGGCATGGCCGTCACCGGCATCGCGCACCCGGACCGCCTGCTGCGCAACGACTCCGGCACCCCCGGCACGCCGCTCTCGCTCACCAAGCCCCTCGGCGTCGGCGTGCTCAACACCCGGCACAAGGCGACCGGCGAGGTGTTCCCGCACGCGGTCGCGTCCATGATCACGCTGAACGCGCGGGCGTCGAAAGCCGCGCTCGGCGCCGGAATCCGGTGCGGCACCGACGTCACCGGCTTCGGACTGCTCGGCCACACCCTGGAGATCGCGAGGGCCAGCGGCCTGACCGCCGTGATCGACGCCGCCGCCGTCCCGTTCCTCGACGGCGCGCGGGAGGCGGTCAGGGACGGCTACGTCAGCGGCGGCACGAGGCGGAACCTCGACTGGGTCCGTCCCCACACCGAGTCGCGCACCGACGAGACCACCGAGCTCCTCCTCGCCGACGCGCAGACGTCCGGCGGGCTGCTGCTCGCGGGCGAGATCCCCGGCGCTCCGGTGATCGGCGAGCTCGTCGCCCGCCGCGACCACCTCGTCGAGGTCCGCTGATCTGTCCGGTTTGCCGGTTCCTCCGATCGAGCTACCTCATTTGACAAATGAAATTGTCAATTGAACGATGGGTCCATGAGCAGCGGCATCAACTACCTCGGCGAGCCCGACGCGGTGGCGGTCGTGCTGGCGCCGCTGCGCAGAAAACTCCTGGCCAGGCTGCGTGAGCCCGCTTCGGCGACCCAGCTCGCGGCGGCGCTCGACCTGCCCAGGCAGAAGGTCAACTACCACCTGCGCGCGCTGGAGACGGCGGGCCTGGTGGAGCTGGTCGAGGAACGGCAGCGGCGCGGCTGCGTGGAACGCATCGTGCGGGCCAAGCCGGGCGCGTTCGTGGTCGATCCGACGGTGCTGAGTCACGAGGACGACACCGCCCAGCGCAACCGGATCCAGGACCAGTACGCGGCCGAGCACCTCGTCGACGTCGCGGCGGCCACCGTCCGCGACGTCGCGCGGATGCAGGTGAAGGCGGACGAGGCGGGCAAGCGCCTGCTCACGTTCACCGCCGAGAGCGACGTGCGGTTCGCGAGCCCCGCGGACGTGCACAGGTTCACCGACGAGCTGACCGAGGCCATGCGCAAGATCGCGGCCCGGTACGACACGCCGGACGGACGCCCGTACCGGGTCGTCGCGAGCGGCCACCCCAAGCCATCAGAGAAGCCGAACGAACAGGGAGAGAGCGAATGAACGACGTCCAGGCCACCGACACCCCGCGGCTGGAGGTCCGGGTGGCGACCACGGTCGGCGCCGCCTGGCGCGCGCTGCGGGACAAGGACGTGATCAGGCAGTGGCACGCGTGGCAGTCCGGTGAGCTCGAGGCCGAGCTCGACTCGATCTACTTCACCGACGTCGTCGAGGACGAGGCGAACCACACGCTCGTCCCCAACGGCGGCGACAAGTTCGAGATCAAGGAGGACGGCGACGGCGTGCGCATCATCCTCACCCGCGCGCCGTTGAGCGGTGACGCCGAGTGGGACGCGTACTACGACGACGTCACCGAGGGCTGGACGTCGTTCCTGCACCAGCTGCGGTTCGCACTGGAGCGCAAGCCCGGTGAGACGCGCCGCACGCTGTTCTACGGCAACCGCGGCACGTACTCCGGCACCGTCGTCGAACGCCTGGCGCTGGACGGCGTCGGCGAGCCCGGCAGCCGCTACACCGCGACGCTCGCGGGCGAGGCCGTCGAGGGCGAGGTGTGGTTCCGCTCGGAGCACCAGCTCGGCGTGACGGTCGACGCGTGGGGCGAGGGCCTGCTGGTCATCGCGGGCACCGGCCCGTCCGAGACGGACCCGTCCGGCACGTCGATGGCGCTGCTCAGCACGTACGGCCTCGGCGAGGACGGCTACTCGCTGCTGGACAAGCGCTGGTCGCAGTGGTGGTCCGAGAACACCGGCAAGTGAGGCGGGAGCACTCTCATGGCTGAGCAGACCAGTCGTGCCGGCACGATCGTCGGCCTCGACCTCACCGTCGCCGACGCGCCAGGGGTCCGCGACTTCTACGCCTCGGTGATCGGCTGGGCGCCGGAGCCGCTGAGCATGGGCTCGTACGACGACTACATGATGCTGGCGAACGGCGAACCGGTCGCGGGCGTCTGCCACCGGTCGGGCGGCAACGCGGACCTGCCCGCCCAGTGGCTCACCTACATCGCGGTGGACGACCTGAGGGCGAGCCTCGCGCAGGTGACCGAGCACGGCGGCGAGGTCCTGCGGGCGCCGACGACCACTGCACCCGGTGGGTTCGCGCTGATCAAGGACCCGGCGGGCGCGACGCTCGCGCTCATGCAGAACCCGTACGCGCAGTAGCAGTGGCCAGGCCCGGGACCGCGCGGCTCCGGGCCTCACCACCCGCCCCTGTCCGCGATGTCGCGCACGAACGCGGCGCTGAGCGAGTCGTCGGCGTCGAGGTTGGCCGCGATCACCTCGCACAGCATCTCGTCGGTACCGCCGCCGATCCGGGTGAGCCGCACGTCGCGGTACATCCGGGCGAGAGGGAACTCCTCGGTGTAGCCGCGTCCGCCGAACGCCTGCAGGGCGGCGTCGACGGCGTCGGCGCAGTCTCGTGCGGCGAGCAGCTTCACGGCGGCGACGGCGGAGTGCGAGACCTCTCCCCCGTGACCGGGAGTCGTCGCGGTGTCGAGCATCGTGGCGACGGCCTCCACCCTCGCCCAGTGCCAGGCGATCCGGTGCCGCAACGCCTGGTGGTCGAAAAGCCTGGTGCCGAAGGCGTTTCTCTCGCGCATGTGCGCGATGGCGAACCCCATGGCCGTCTTCGCCATGGCGATGAGTCCGGCGGCGGCCGCGATCCGTTCGAAGTCCAGCACCCGCAGCAGTTGCACGAGCCCGGCCCGCGGATTTCCCACGGCTTCGGCGTTGTCGACGTCGAGGTTCAGCACGGCGGTGTCCGCGGACTTCACGCCGAGCGTTGACACGAACCTGTCCACTCCGGACAGTTCGGTGAGGAAGAGACCGAACCGCGCGTTCCCCGTCCGGGCGAGCACCAGGCCGTGGGTCGCCCTTCCGGCGTTGGTGATGAAGCACTTGGTGCCGCGCAGCCGCCACCGGCCTTGGTCGAGCGTCGCGGACGTCGTCACGGCGGGCACGTCGGAGCCCGCACCGGGTTCGGTCACGGCCGCGCACCCGATGACGGTCCCGTCGAGCGCCTTCCGCACGATCTCGTCGTGCCCGCCCGCCCGGTGCAGGGCGTGCAGGAAGACCTCGCTGTGCAACGAGACCGCGAGCGCCGCGCCTCCGTTGTGCACCGCCAGCTCCTCGACGAGGATCCTGGCCAGCGGCAGCCCGCCCACCGGTCCGAGCGCCCACCGCTCGTGGAACGCGCCCGCCGCCCCCAGCTCGCGGAACAGCTCTCCCGGCAGGTGCCCGTCGCGTTCCCACTGCGGCATGTCGGGCACGAACCCGGCGACGACCCGGCGCACCTTAGCGCGGTAGTCGTTCATCCCGCCTCCCGCAGCACGTCGAGGTCAGCGCACACCTCGGCGGCGATGCTCAGCACGTCCCTCTCCGCCGTGCGCACCACCCGCCACCGTCCGGCCATCGCCAGCAGATGCCGGCGCACCGCGCTCTGGTAGGCCACGAAAGCCTTCTCCGGGGTGGAGGTTCCGGCGTTCTGCGGTCCCAGCTCGCCGGGGTTGACAGTCGCCATCCGGCGGGCCGCGGCCGTGACGACGGGCGTGTCCAGCAGGAACACCCCGTCCGGCCGCCGCACGGGCGCGAACAGCGGCAGCATCTGCTCCGGCCGGTCGAAGTCGCCCTTCTCCCGCACCCCACCGGCCGCGACCCGCGCGACGAACTTGTGGAACCAGCCGTCCGCCACCACCACGTGCCCGCTCTCCAGCGCGGGCGTGATCACGCACCGGTCGACCAACGCGTAGTAGCTCGCCCTGATCAGCACCCAGTGCGGGTCGCCGAGCCGGAAGTACGGGCCCCGCAACGACATCTCCTGCAACGCCCGCAACCCACCCAGGTACTCGGCGACGAACGGGTCGTCCGGCTCGGCGGCGTTGTGCCGGACGAGCCGGACCGCCTCGCCCCGTTGGCGCAGCAGTGCCGCCACGGCCACCGCGGTGCTGGACTTGCCGGCCCCGTCGATGCCTTCCAGCGCTAGGAACACGGACCCACCTGCCGGTGCGGCTGCGCCCCGCCGGACGTGAGCAGGTCGCGGGCCTCCTCGATCGGGAAGTCCGCGTCGAGGTAGGCACCCAGCCGGATCCAGTCGTGCCCGATCCGCAGCGTCGCCTCCCAGGCAGCGGCCGAGTCGAACGACGCGGGGAAGACGTCGGCCCGCACGAGGTCGCGCACCCCGGCGACCAGCTTGTCGAGCAGCTCGCCCCACGTCTCCCAGTCGTCACCGGCCAGCGCCCGGTCCACGGCTGCCGCCTGGTCGGCGAGATCCACGGGCACCGCCGACGCGAGCCTGGCCACGATGGCCGCGTCGGGCGGCAGCGGGTTCATGCCGCACGCGCTGAGCACGGCCCGGCAGGCGTGGTGCAGCAACCGGAACCCGCTGGTGCGCGCCACCTCCCGCTGGCCGCCGTCGAGCGCGCCGGTGAGGTCCTCGCGGGCGTTCTCGACCATGATGTTCGACCAGACCTGGGCCATCCCGGCGGCCGCGAACCGCTTGGCGGGCAAGGGGACCAACGCCAGGTGCCCGCCCGCGGCCCGCTCGGCGGGCACCGAGGCCAGCCGTTCGGGGACGACCGCGGCGCCACCGGAGAGGTCGAGGACCGGGGTGCGGGTGGACGGCGGCGGGGTGACCGGGTCCGCAGGGGCCCAGGGCTGGGCGGTGGCGATCGGGCCGGTGTCGCCCCAGACGAGGTCGATCAGCCCACACCGGTGGAACTCGGCCACCGCGTCGCCGTTCGTCACCGCGAGCAAGCGCGCTGGCGCGTCGCCCGTCGTCGCGTGCGGCTGGTCCGCCGCATCACCCGCTGCCGTGAGCGGCCGCGCACCACCCGCGTCCGCCGCGAGCGGCTTCCCCGGCGCGATCGACCGCCACGCCCGTGCCGCGTCCCCACCGAGCACGAACACGTCCGCCCGCTCCCGCACCACGTGCAGCCGGTCCCCGATCGGCCACGTCGTGACGCCCCGCCGCAACCCCACCGAGACCTCGCGCCCGTCCGCGGCACACCCCGCGACCCCGAAGTCCGCGACCAGCAAGGCCCGTTCCGCGACCGATCCACCCGCCCTCAACCGCTCCCGCAGCCCGGCAGCCTCCGCGTCCCCACCGGCGATCAGCCGGTCGAACTGGCGGTCGAGCCACTTCGGCTCCAGGTACGTCTCCCCGCGCGCCGCCACCCACGACTTGGCCGCGTGCCGGGCGGCCAGCGCAGCCCACCCGTCCGCCTCGGCTTGGCCCAGCAAGTCCGACGCCACCGCGTGCCGCATGGCCTGCCTGCTGTGGTGCCCGTACCACCCGGACACCACCTCGGCCAGCGACAACGGGAAGTCCCGCGCCCGCCGCACGACGTCGTTGTCCCGCAGCACGACCGCGCCGAGCAGCCGCTGGCACCGGTCGAGCAGCGCCGCCGGCACCGTCTCGAACCCGGCCGGCGGGACCGCGTCCATCTGCGCCCGCACCTGCCGCAACGAACGGGTGCGCACCTCGACTCGCCGTCCCTGCACGAACACGATCGTCTGCATGGTCGGGTGCTCGTGGTCGTCGTCGGCCAGCAGCAGGAAGTCGATGTCGGACGAGGAGTTCCCGAACCCCTCCGCGATCGAGCCCTCCAGCACGGCGCCGCACCCCGGCGGCGCCTCCACGATCTCCAGGGTCTCGTCGAGCAGCGACGTGAGCCGCTCCAGGCTGATGATCACGACTCCTCCGGCCCGGCCAGCACCCGGATCACGCCGGTGGCCCCGTCGACGTCGAGCCGCATGCCGTCCCGCACCCGCGTGGTCAGCCCCGGCACCTGCACGACCGTCGGCACGCCCAGTTCGCGGGCGACGATCGCCACGTGGGTCAGCGGACTGCCGCGTTCCACCAGCAGCCCGGACGCCGACGGCAGCCACGCCACCCAGCCGGGGTCGGTGCGGTAGGTGACGAGGATGTCGCCGCCCGCCTCGGACGGCAGGTCGACCACCCGTGCCTGCCCCCGCACCCGGCCGGGTCCGGCGGGCACACCGGTGAGCTCGGCTCCGGCGGCGGCCGCGGTCCCACCCGGAACGGCACGGGCCCAGGCGACGCGGTTCGCCTTCGTGCCCACCGCGCCCTTCGTGGTGAACCGCGACGGCGCGGTCAGCTGAGCGTCGGACTCGGCACGAACCTTGCGGGACTCGACCAGCGCCCGCAGGTCGGTGTCCACTGTGGACGCTTCGAAGCAGCCGCCGATCTCCTCCAGGTACAGCCAGAAGATGTCCTCGGGCGAGTCGAGCAACCCCAGCTCGGCGAACCTGCGGCCGATCGCGCGGATCATCACCTTGGCCGTCCCGAACGCGCGGGTGCGGCAGAACCGGATCCGTTCGCGCAGCTCCAACGCACGGCGCACCTTGCCGCGCACCCGTTCGTAGACCTGCCGCCTCGCCGGACTCAACGACGCCAGCACCGCGTCGGCGTCGGCCCGCCCGGTCGTGCTCTCCACCGCGGCCACGGCGGCGCGCAGCATCGGGAAGAACGTCGACGGGTCGTCCCGCAGGCTCGGCGACTCCAGCTTCAGCTCGTCCAGGCTCCGGTCGCCGTACCGCCGCACGTAGTCGTCCACATAGGACACGAACGTCGCGTGGCCCGCCGCGAGCAACGCCTCCCGCGCCTGCCCGGGCGGCGTCTCGGTGACCACCAGGCGCAGCTCGTCGTCGGCCCGCACGAGCGCCGCCAGCTCGGCGATGCGGTGGGCGGGCCCCGCCGACTCGACCGAGTTCGCCGGACCCGCCACCGCCCAGGTGAACCACATCGGCGCGTCCGGCAGCCACCTGCGGTTGAGCGCCTGCAGGGTGCCGAACGACAACCCGATCACGGCGTCGAGCACCGCGACCCGGCCCCAGCGCGCGACGAGCGTGCGTTCGAGCGCCTGGTAGCGGCGGTAGACCTGGTCCGCGGTCAGCGAGTCGTAGTCGGTGGCCCCGAACTCCTCGTAGGTGCGGTAGAAGTCGGCGATGAACCGCTCGCCGGTGCGTTCGATCAACGCGAACCGGCTCGCGAACCGCACCCGCGACCGCGCCGTCCGCAGGATCTCCTCGGCCCGCGACCCGAACGTGAACGGGTGCAGCCCGTCCGCCAGCTCCGGATCGAGCGACTCCTCGACGCCGAGGGTCAGCTCCAGACTCCGCCGCCCCAGCCGGTACAACGGCGCCAGCCGCACCAGCCGGTACCAGTTCAGCAGGTTGTAGTAGACCCGCCCGTGGAAGTACCCGAGCAGCGCGGGCAACCACTCCTGCGCCTGCACCAGCTGCGCGTCGCCGACCTTCAGCTCCCGGCAGTACTCCTCGTACACCCGCTGGTAGACCCGCCGCGCGAAGCTGTACGTCAGCGGCGACGTCATGCCGCGAAAGCTCTCGATGATGTTGGAGTTGTCCCACACGTGCAGCTCGCCCCGGTCGCCGAGCCCTGCGGTGATCGGCCGGCTCTGCACCACCCACAGCGTGCCGTCCGCCATCGCCCACTCGACGTCCTGCGGCCCGCCGCGGGCTCGTTCGATCCGTCCGGCCAGCTCGCTGAGCGCCCGCAGCTCACCGTCGTTCAACGCCAGCGACTCCCTGGCCGCCGCGACGGTCTCGGTGACCCGGCACCCACCGCCCGCGTCGGGGTCGTACCGCTCGCGCTTCTCCCCCACCGTCACCTGCAGGACCTGCCCGGCCTCGTCGAGCACGACCGTGTCGGCGTCCACGGCCCCGCCGACCAGCCCCTCGCCGAGCCCGAACACGGCGCTCACCACGCGTTCGGACCGCTCGCCCGACATCGGGTTGGCCGTGAACAGCACGCCGCTCTTCTCCGCGCGCACCAGCCGTTGCACGATCACCGCCATGCCCGCGCCACCCACCGGCACCCCGTGCGCGAGCCGGTAGGCCAGCGCACGCGCCGAATACGCGCCGGCCCAGCACTTCCGCACGTGCTCCGCCACCGCGTCGAGGCCGACGTTGAGGAACGTGTCGAACTGCCCGGCGAACGAGAACTTCGGCCCGTCCTCGTCCAGCCCGGACGACCGCACGGCGACCGGCCCGCCGACCGCCTCGGCGGCGGCCTCGACCTCGGCCAGCACCTCGGGCGCGAGCGGTGTCTCCAGGATCGCGGCCGAGATCTCCGCCGAGACGGCCTCGGCGGTCTCCGGCGTGACGCAGAGCAGCGCTGCCTCGATGCGTTCGGAAAGACCGGTGGAGGCTAGGTGGCGGCGCAGCACGTCCGCGCCGATCACCCGCCACGGCGGCACGACGAACCCGGCGTCGGCCAGCTCCCGCAGCCCACGGGCCTTGGCTCCGGTCAGATCGCTCTCGCGTGTCACGACTGTCATGGCCACACTCCCCACACCGCCCCCACCAGAAGGACCACCAAGTCGACGGCCAGCACGAAGGTCAGCCCCGACCACCACTCCGCACCCCGCCGCCCGGAACGCCACCAGGACCGCACCGACCCCACCCATCCCGCAGCGATCGCCCCGACCAGCACCGGCAGCACCCACGGCACCGCACCGACGACGGCCAGCCCCACCGAAGCCAGCACCGCGACCCCGGCCAGCACCGCCGCGGCGACCAGCCGCCCACCCAGCCCGAGCCCGAACGGCACGTACCCCGGCTCGTCCAGCTTCCGGCTGAACTTCCAGTACTCGTAAGCACTCCAGAGCAACACCGCCGCCCCCGCGGCCACCATCGGGGGTGCTCCCGCCGTCACGGCGCCGTATCCGAACACCAGCAGCGGCGCCACCTCGTACGCGACGAAGAGCACCACCGGGTGTGTGACACCGCGACGGGGCAGGAGTGGGGCCGCGAGGGCGGCGGCGCACGCCCCGCCGGCAACGGCGAGGGCCTGGAGGTCGTGCAGGTTGAGCAGGAGAACAAGGCAAGCAACAACAGCAAGCCCAGCGCGAAGGTCCGCCTCGCCGTCGTCGTGGTCGTCCACCAGCCGCAGGAACAGGAACAACAGCACGAACGTCGCCCCGCCCGTCAGCGCCGGCACGGCGCCGCAGAGCACCACGACCGTGACGTAGGTCAGTACGGCGGCGAGGCCGTGCGTCTGCGGTGGGAACCGCAGACGCACGTACCGGGCGGCGGCGGTCATCCCGTTCTCCCGGCCATCCGCAGCACGTCGCCGATGCCCGGCTCCGCGCGTCCCAGGTAGCCGACGCGCACGCAGTGGTCGAGCAACGTGCGCAGGTAGTCGACGCCGGTGGCGGTCGGCCGCCACGGCATCAGGCCGAGGGCGTTCGTGGCGTCGAACCGGGCACGCCTGCGGAAGAAGCTCTCGTACATCGCGATGATCCGCCGGTAGTAGACGCGCTCGTCCGCCGGCAGCGCGTCGACCGAGAACGCGGACGGCGAGACGTAGTGCGGCACCTGGAACATCGGGTACTCGGCCAGCGCGTTGCTCACGTCGAGCAACGTGTGCGAGCGGGCCCCGACGGCGTGGAACGTGCGCCCCTCGGCGGCCCAGAACCGGTTCACCACCTCGCAGATCAGCGCGGCCACGTAGTCGACCGGTACGAGATCGAGCAACGCGTCGTAGAAGCCGGGCACCGACCGCACGCGTCCCTGGGTGAACAGCTTCAGCACCACGTACATGTTCTTGAAGTCGCGGATCACCCCGGACTCCTGCGTCCCGACGATCATGCTGGGCCGCACCACGGCGAACGGCACCCCGGACGCCCGCACCTCCTGCTCCGCCAAGAACTTGCTGCGCTCGTACCCGGTGCCGAACCTCTGCCCGGCGTCCAAAGAGGACTCCAGCACGCGGCCGACGCCCTCGCCGCACACGTACGCCGTGCTGACGTGCACGAGCGGCACCGTGCACTCCGACGCCAGCCGCACGACGTTGCGGGTGCCTTCGACGTTGAGCGACTCGTAGGTCTCCCACCGCCTCCCGAAGTCGGTGGTGGCGGCGGAGTGCACGATCCGGTCCACGCCGGAAGCGAGCGAGGAGTACTGCTCGGTGTTCAGGCCCAGCATAGGTTTCGTGACGTCACCGGCCACACAGGACACCAGGCCGGGACCGGGCCGCGAGACCGTGCGCGCGACCGTTCCGTCGTTGCGCACGATCTCGGACCGCTTGTGCACGAGAGCCAGCACGGTGTGGCCCTGTTCGGCCAGGCGGGCGCAGACCTCGGCGCCGACGAGTCCCGCCGCGCCGGTGACGAGGACCCGCAGCCCGCTCACGCCGCCGTCCCCGTCACGCGTTCGGTGACCAGGTCGACCAGTTCCCGCACGGTCGAGACGCCGAGGGCCTCGTCCACGTTCACCTCGGCGAGCTCGAACCGTTCCTCGATGACGATCGCGAGCTCGAGGAGCCGCAACGAGTCGAACCCGAGGTCCGTGGCGATTCTCGCGTCGTCGGACAACTCCGCGGAGTCCCCGTGCGACATGTGGCGCAGGATGCCGTGCACCGCCTCGCGCACCGACTCGTCGTCCATCGCAGTCTCCTCGGGCCCGGTCAGCGCTTGAGCTCGGCGCGCATGGTCCACTTGCCGGTCATCAGGGTGTTCTTCGAGGTGTGCGTGACCGGGAACCCGTACTTCTTCACCAGGTCGGTGTTCGGGCCGGACACCAGGATCGAGTTCGCGGCCTGCTCCTTGGCGCGGAACTCCATGTCGTAGACGAACTGGATCTCACCGCGGGTGCCGGTGTAGTAGCCGACCGGCGTGTGGAACTTCGTCACGGGCAGCGAGGAGATGTCCTCGACCACGGCGAACCGCTCGTGGTCCACAGCGGACCCGGTGTACTTGTTGTGCACCAATAACATGCCGTTCGGCATTGTTGTGATCTTTCTGGTGGCCTGGACGTGCCGGGCCGGGGCGCCGAGCTTCTGCACCGCGTTGGTCAGCGCAGGCTGGTTCGTGCCCCACCACAACGGCTGCGTGGTGCCCCACGGCTGCTCGACGCCGTCGCGGTGCGAGATCTCGACGGTCGCCATCGTGATCATGGTCGGCTTGGCGCGGCCGCCGTTGACCGAGATGCCCGAGCACGAGTAGTCGCCCATGTAGACGTTGACCTTGCCCGGTGTGCCGTCGGCTTCGCGGACCTTGTAGCGCGCCGGCACGAGTGCCCGCGCCTCGGCGGCGGTGATCTGCGCGATCTCACCGAACTCCAGGCAGTCGCCTTCCGACGTGACGACGACCGACCCGCTCGCCTGGGCGGTCACGGGTACGAGCGTCGCCGCCAGTGCGAGCAGCACGGACGACAGGGCGAGAGATGACTTCCTCATGTGGCTGTTCTCCTTGTGGGGGAAATGAACGCGCGCGTCATCGACGCACGACCGAATGGGCGCGCGGGACCGGTGGTGCAGGGGTGGTTAGAAGATCAGCTGTCGGCCAGGCGGCGTGCGACGAAGAGCATGTAGCGGGGCACCAGCGACTCGGCGCACCCCTTGAACGCCTTGACGAATCCTTCGAACACGGCGTCACCGTGGTCGGAGCGCAGGTCCTTCTCGTTCTCGTACAGCTGCTCCAGCAGCAACGCGTAGGTGCGGTGCGTGTTCTCGGTGATGTCGACGAACTCGACCAGCTCGAAGCCGGTCGAGCGCAGCAGCGCCGGGTAGTCGTCGAGGCGCGGGATCGGGCCGAGGCTCGCGACGCCGAGGAACGCGTCCACGGCCTCCTTGCGCTCGCCGTCGAGCGGCACGTTCTCAAAGAAGTCGGTGGCGACGAGCATCGCACCGGGCTTCAGCACCGCCGCGATGTTGCGGAAGGCCTTCTCCCGGTCCGGCATGTGCACCAGCGACTCGATCGCCCACGCCGCGTCGAACTCCCCCGCCTCGAACGGCAGCGGCTCCATCGCGTCCGCGTGCACGAACCGCACGTCGGCGTCGCCCGCCGCCTCGGTGGCGCGCTTGACCTGCGCCGGGTCGTCCGAGATCCCGGCGACCGAGCAGCCGGCCTGCGCGGCGACCCTGCGGGCGGGCTTGCCGAGTCCGCAGCCGACGTCGAGCAGCCGTTGCCCGGAGGAGATCCGCGTGCGGGCGATCACCAGGTCGGTGAGCTGGTCCGTGGCCACCTCGACCGCGCTGGTGTCGTCCGCGCCCGACCAGTAGCCGACGTGGAGGTTCTCGTCCCACACGTCCGTCCGCATGTCCTCGTCGGCCTTGTAGTCGTACTTCTCGCCGGTGGCCTGGCCGTCCGTAGTCGACATCGACGCAGCTCGCTTTCCTCGTGGGTTCGTCAGCGGTGGAAGGTGACCGGAAGTCCCCGCAGGCAGAAGATTCCCGGGGCGTCGTAGAACGTGAGCTCGTCGTGCACGGGCGCGATCTCCTTGGTGCGCCGGGAGAGCACGCGCAACGCGGCGGTCGTCTCGGCCCGCGCGAGGCCCGCGCCGAGGCAGTAGTGGATGCCCATGCCGAACCCGAGGTGCCGCCCGGTCGTGCGGCCGAGCCGGAACGCGTCGGGGTCGGCGAACTGGCGTTCGTCGCGGTTGCCGGACACGAGCCAGACCCGCACCAGCTGGTCCGCGGGGATGACGGCGCCGCCGATCTCCACGTCGGTCGTGGTGAACCGGTAGACCTCGGTGAACGGGCTGCGGTGGCGCAGCACCTCCTCCATCACCGCGGCCGGGTCGGCGGTGCCCGCGCGCCAGTCCGCCATGACCTCCGGGTTCTCCGACATCGACAGCACCGTGTTGCCCAGCAACGCGGTCGTGGTGATGTGCCCGGCGGTCAGCAGCAGCACGGCGAAGTTGCGGATCTCCCGGTCGCTCAGCCGCTCGCCCTCGATCTCGGCCAGCGCGAGCGCGGTCATCAGGTCGTCCGCCGGTTGGTCGCGCTTCAGCTTGGCGTGCCTGAGCATGTACTCGTTCAGCTCGTCCAAAGTGGACTGCATCGACTCCATGTAGCCGCCGTCGAACGGGTCGTCGGACTCGATGGCGTAGAACTCGTCGGCACAGCGCACCAGGAACTCGCGGTCGGCGGCCGGCAGCCCGAGCAGCTCGCCGATGACGATCACCGGCAGCTCGTACGCGAGGTCACCGACGAGGTCGAACCGTCCACTGGAGTCCGCCAGCACGGGGTCGAGCAGGTCCTCGACGATCTGCTCGATGCGCGGCGTGAGCTGCTCGACGAGCCGCGGCGTGAAGACGTGCGACACGAGTCCGCGCAACCGGCCGTGCCGCGGCGGGTCGATCGAGACCATGCTGCCCTCGGCGTTCTCCGCGATCTCCGGCGGCAGCGACCGGGACGGGTCCGAGCAGAACACGTCGGTGTCGCGCAACGCCCGCACGATGTCGTCGTAGCGGAACAGGCTCCACGTCCCGTTCGACTCGTCGAACCACGCCGGCCGCTCGTCCCGCATGTGCTTGAGCCAGCCGAAGACGGCCGTGCCTCCGTCGGCGAAAGTCAGCCGTGGCGCGCCGTTGTCCCGTGGCGCCGACAAGTCCGTCATCCTCGCCCCTCACCTCGGGGAACGCCCCCCGACGCCCTGTATGACTAATTGTCATACTAGGCACGCGCGTTCGAGCGATGCAAGGCTCCCGGGAGGGCCGTCAGGCCTGAGCGGCGGCGCCGGTGATCACGCTGAGCAGCATCCGGAGCTCGGCGTCGCGTTCGGACGGTACGAGGAAGACCGAACGGGCCAACGCTGTTCCGATCAGCACCAGGGTCAGCACGTCCGTCTGGGCGGGATCGACCTCGCGCGCCAACTCTCCCGCCCGCACGGCGGTGGCGATGAGCGCGCCGAGCTGCTCGCGGACGGCGAGGTACACGTCGTCGTGCAGGATCTGCCGCAGCTCGGGGTCGTGCGCGGCCTGACCCATCAGCGAGAGCAATGCCGGCCCGGTCGCGGTCTCGAGGACCTGCCGCTTGCGGTCGAGGAGCTCCCGCAGGTCGCCTTCGAGCGACCCGGTGTCGATGCCGGACAGTTCGGCCTGGGTGATGTGCCGCGCGACGGCTCCGGCGAGCGCCTGTTTGGACGGCCAGCGGCGGTAGAGCGACGCGGTCGACGCGCCGGCGCGCTTCGCGACGGCGGTCGTGGTGAAGGCGGCCCAGCCCGACTCGTTCAGGACCTCGATCGCCGCGCTGATCAGGGCCGCGTCCACCCGAGGATCTTTGGGGCGTCCCTGTGCCGCGTCCTTCGTGGTCATCGCCGCCGAGTCTACAGACCGAAAGAAACGAAAAGGATCCCTTTCGTATTGGTGTACGGTGGGCGCATGTCCACGACGACAGCCGACATCCCCGCGGTCGTGTCCGCCGCGCGCGAGGTCTTCGACTCCGGTGCCACCCGCTCCCCCGCCGTGCGCGCCGCGAGCCTCAAGGCGATGCGCGCCATGCTCGTCGAGAACGAGGCCGCGTTCGAGGCCGCGCTGTGGGAGGACCTGCACAAGGGCGCGGGCGAGGCGCAGCTGACCGAGATCAGCGTGGTGCTGGCGGAGATCAGCCACACGCTGCGCCACCTGAGGAAGTGGACGCGCGCCAAGCGGGGCCCGGTCCCGATGGTGCTGTGGCCTGCGCGCGCCAAGCTCGTCTCCGAGCCGCTGGGTGTCGTGCTGGTGATCGCGCCGTGGAACTACCCGGTGCTGCTCCTGCTCGCCCCGCTCGTCGGCGTGCTCGCGGCGGGCAACACGGCCGTGCTCAAGCCGAGCGAGCTGGCGCCGACCACTTCGGCGTTGATGGCGAGGCTGGTGCCGCGGTACTTCGGCGACGGTGCCGTGCGCGTGGTCGAGGGTGCCGTGCCGGAGACGACGGACCTGCTGGCGCAACGCTTCGACCACATCGTGTTCACCGGCAGCGGCACGGTCGGGCGGATCGTGATGCGCGCGGCGGCCGAGCACCTCACGCCGGTGACGCTGGAGCTCGGCGGCAAGTCGCCCGCCTGGTTCGACGACGACGCGCACGTCGACCAGGCCGCGCGCCGTCTGGTGTGGGCGAAGTTCACCAACGCGGGCCAGACCTGCGTCGCGCCGGACTACGTGCTGACCACACCGGACCGGGTGCCCGCGCTGGTCGAGGCCTGCCGCAGGGCGATCGCCGACCTGTGGGGCACCGATCCGCGGGCGAGCGCCGACTACGGCCGGATCGTGAACGAGCGGCAGTTCGACCGGCTCGTGTCGTTGCTGGACGGCACGAACGTGGTCGTCGGCGGCGAGCACGACCGGGCGGAGCGGTACCTCGCGCCCACGGTCGTGACGCTCAGCGGCACCACGGCGATCGGCCCGGACGCCGCGCATCCCGTGCTGCGGGAGGAGATCTTCGGCCCGGTGCTGCCGATCGTCGCCGTCGACACGGTCGACGAGGCGGTCGACCTGGTCACCGGCTGGGACAAACCGCTGGCGCTGTACGTCTTCTCGGCCTCGGCGCGCACCCGGCGCCTGTTCGAGGAGCGCACGTCGTCCGGCGCGGTCGTGCACGACGCCGGCCTGGTGCACGTGGCGGCGGCCGGGCTGCCGTTCGGCGGGGTCGGCGCCAGCGGGATGGGCGCCTACCACGGCACCTACTCGTGGCAGGCCTTCTCGCACCTGAAGCCGGTGCTGCGCAAGCCACTCCTGCTGGACACGCTCCGCCTGGCGCAGCCGCCGTTCCACGACCTGGGCCGCAAGCTCTCGCAGGCACTAATGCGCCGCGGCTGATGGCTGTGACACTCCTAGAAGCCGGTTTCGGTCGGTGGCCGAAACGGGCTTCGCCGGTTTCGGCCACCGACCTCAGGATTCCGTGGCACGCCGCTCCCTGAACGCGATCATGTTCATCCGGTTGCCGCACCGGACCGAGCAGAACCGCTTGAGGCCGTTGCGCGACAGGTCGAGCAGCAGCCCCGCGCAGTCGTCCGCCTCGCACACCCGCAGCCGGTCCATCTCGTTCATCCGGATCACGTCGATGAGCGCGAGGGCCGCCTCGACGCGGATCCGTTCGGCGAGCGGCGAGGTGGGTTCGGTGGCGTGCATGTGCCAGTCGAGACCGTCGTGCCGCACGAGGTGGGGCAACGCGTTGGCGTCGCGCAGCATCTTGTTGACGGCCTCGACGGCGTCGTCGCGGCTGAGCGACCACACCCGCCTGAGCAGTGCGCGCGTGCGGTGCACGTCATCGAGCTCGGCCTCGTCGCCGTCGATGCGCCCGGTGTAGGGGTACCGGCCGAGCAGGGCCATGAGCTGCTCGACCGTGGCCAGCTCGTCGTCACCGCCGCGCGACGCCGACGGGTCGGTGTTGCCCAGCACCACGACGAACGTGAGCGAATCCTCCGTGTCAGGGGCAAAACGCAAATTGACTCCTTACCGAGCGCGGCCTAGCGTCAGGGGCGTCAGCCAGGTTAGGCCATGACATCGCTCCGAGCTGGGAGGTAGGCGTGGAGATGCCGTCGAAGTCCACCGGCCTGATCGCGGCAGCGGTCTCGTTCATCTCGTTCGGCATGTCGGGAGCGTTCGTCAAACCGCTGCTGGAGGCGGGCTGGTCACCGGCCGCCGCCGTGACGGCCCGCGCGTTCGCCGCCGGAGTCGTGCTGCTGCCGTTCGTGGTCGTGATGATGCGAGGCCGCTGGTCCCTCCTGGCCGCGGCGCGCTGGCGGGTGCTGGGCATGGGCATCATCGGCGTCGCGATCACCCAGGTCCTCTACTTCGCCGCGATCGCCCGGATCCCGGTCGCCACGGCGTTGCTGATCGAGTTCCTCGCGCCGCTGATCCTGGTCGGGTTCGCCTGGGCGGCCAGCAGGAAGACGCCCGCGCCGGTGGTGCTGGTCGGCTCGGCGCTCGCGGTCGGCGGTCTCGTGCTGGTGATCGGGCCCGGCGCCATCCAGGCCGTGGACCCGCTCGGCCTGCTCGCCGCCTTCGGGGCCGCCCTCGGGTGCTCGGGGTACTTCGTGATCGCCGCGCGGCCCAGCAACGGCCTGCCGCCGGTGGCGCTGGCCGGCGCCGGGCTGCTCGTGGCCGCGCCCGCGCTGGCCGTGATCGGCGGGCTCGGCCTGCTGCCGTTCACCGCGACGTTCCACGACGTCCCGCTGTTCGGGACGCCGGTGGCCTGGTGGGTGCCGCTGCTGGTCGTCGCGGTCGTCGCCACGGCCCTCGCGTACGCCAGCGGGATCACGGCCTCCGGCATCCTCGGGTCGCGGCTGGCGTCGTTCATCGCGTTGCTGGAGGTCGTGTCGGCGTCGCTGTTCGCCTGGCTGCTGCTGGGCGAGACGCTGTCGCCGTTGCAGCTGTTCGGCGGCCTGCTGATCCTCGGCGGAATCGTGTTCGTGCGTGCCGAACGGCAGCCGGCCGAACCCCTTGCGGCACCGGCGATCGCGTGACGGGTCAACTCGCCGCCCGCCGCCGGAACCACGACGGCACCGACGCGAGCACCACCACGGCGAGCATCGCGAGGCCTGCCACGGACAGGCCGTTGATCCACTGCTCAGCGGCCTGCCCGACGTAGTAGATGCCCAGCGTCGTGCCGAACGACCACGCCAGCGCGCTCACCGACATCGCGAGCGCGAACCGCCGCACCGGCACGCCGAGCGTCCCCGCCAGCGGTGCCGTGATCATCCGCAGCACCGACGAGAAGCAGCTCACCACGACCACCCACACGCCCCAGCGTTCGAACAACCGCTCCGTCGAGGCCACCCGCTTCTCCGGCAGCATCCGGGGGAACCGCGCCACGAGCCTGGCCAGCACGGCCCGGCCGCCGCGCTCCCCCAGCCGGTAGCCGGCCGCGCTGCCCGCCAGCACCCCCGCCGCCGCGACCAGGCTGATGCCCACCGGTGACACCGCACCCTGCACCGCGAGCAGCCCCGCCGTCGTCAGCACCACCCCGCCCGGCACCGGCAGGCACACGAACTGCCCCGCGATCAGGAAGAACACCGCCAGGTACACGACGAACGCCGGCACCTCGGACAGCCACGCCTGCATCGGATCTCCCTGTGCGACGGCCTCCCGATTGGCGGCCCCTGGGCATCCACGGTAGCGTGTTCATTAGCCGATTGGCTAACCAAACTCGACACGATGAGGTTCCGTTGACGAACGTCGTTCTGCTCGGCGCGACCGGGCTGGTCGGCCAGGGCGCCCTGCACACCTGCCTGGCGGACCCGTCCGTGAAGAAGGTGACGGTGATCAGCCGCCGCAAGCTGGAGATCACCCACCCGAAGCTGGACGTGGTGCTGCACGACGACTTCACCGACCTCCGCCCGGTCGCCGAGCGCCTCACCGCACCGGACGCGTGCTTCTACTGCATCGGCGTGCCGTCGGCGGGCGTGAGCGAGTCCGACTACGAGAAGGTGACCGTCGACTGCGCCGTCGCGGCGGCGGATGCGTTGCTCCCGCTCAACCCCGTGCTCACCTACGTCTACGTGTCGGGCGCCAGCGCCTCGCCCGACTCGAAGCTGATGTGGGCGCGGGTGAAGGCGCGCGCCGAGCAGAAGCTGCTCGCGTACCCGTTCCACACCTACGTCTTCCGCCCCGGCTACATCCGCCCGATGTTCGGCGTCAAGCCGCGCGGCGGGGCGGTGCGCGTGGTGTACGCCGCCACGTCGTGGCTCTACCCGTTGCTCAAGAAGGTGTTCCCGGACAGCACGACGTCGATCGGCGCGATGGGCAAGGCGATGATCGCACTGTCCACGATGGACGGCCGGGGTGAGCGGATCCTCAACAGCCGCGCCATCAACCGGCTGGCGGGCGAGGCCTAGGTGGTGCCCGGCGATGTCGTTCGATGAGAGGCGCGGGCGAGCCACTGTCGCCCCGGCGGAACTGCCGGACCCCGCCTAGCCCTCGCGGCCGTACGCGCGGCGAGCGAGGCGGGCCGCGGACGGCGCGTGCGCGTCGGCCTCGGCCTTCACGTCGGCGATGGTCTGCGCGGCGAGCGACTGCCGCCACTGCAGCTCAGCGCGTTGCATGGCCCCGTGCACCGCGCACGTGCGACGGAACGCGCTCTTCGGCGCGTCCTCCCCCATGCCGCGGCGGCGGATCTCCGTGCAGGTGAACGCGGGCTCGGGCCCCTCGATGGCGGTGACGACGTCCATCAGCGTGATCTTGTCCGCCGGCCGGGCCAGCAGGAAGCCGCCACGGGCACCGGGGATCGACTCGACCAGGCCGGCGCGCGCCAACGCCTGCAGCTGTTTGTGCAGGTAGGCCTGGGGAAGCTCGTAGCTCGCGGCGAGGGCGGCGGTGCTGACGGGACGGTCGTCGTCGAGCCACGCGAGGGAGAGCAGCACGTGCACCGCCCACTCGACGCCCTGGTTCATCCGCACCGGCCGATGCTAGGAAACCTGGACAACGAACGTCAAGTTTCAGCGCGGGCGATCCGTGAGCACCAGGTCCGGTTCGAACGCCCGCAGCAGCAACTCCCGCATCCGGTCCGGCCGCATCTCGGTCGACCCGGCCAGGATCTGGATCGCGAGCCCGTCGACCAGCGCCGTGAACCGGTCGGCCAGCGCCTCGACGTCGGCGTCCGGCGACAGTCCCTCCGCCCGGCTTTCGCGCAGCAGCGCCACGACCACCCGGCGCCACTCCGAGTAGACCCGCCGCTGGGCAGGGCGCAGCCGCGGTTGCAGCATCGCCTGCCCCCAGAACTGCACCCACACCGACCACTCGTCGATGTCGTCGGCGGCCACCGGCAGCTGCACCTCGACCAGGCGCCGCAGCTTGTCGCGCACCGAGGTGGCCTGGCTGAACTCCCGTTCCACGCGGGCGCGGAACGTCCCGGCGTAGTACTCCAGCGCCCCGTTCAGCGCGGCTTCCTTGGTCGGGAAGTGGTAGTGGACGGTCGCGGTGCTGGTGCCGCACTGCCGGGCGATGTCCGCGACCCGCACGTTGTGGTACCCGCGCCGGGCGATCAACGCGGTGGCGGCCGCGAGGATCTGGTCGCGCCGGTCCGGTGCCGCCAGCGCGCGGTCCCGGACGTCCTGCGGCACCACGGGTTCCGGCCCCGTCCCTGCCGTCAGGTAGGCGACGCTGACCTCGCACGCGCGGGCGATCGCCGCGATCTCCTCGTCCCGCAGCTTTCGCGTGCCGCGCAACGACTTCGACAACGCCGTGGGGTCCATCCCGATGCGACCGGCCAGCGCTCGCTGCGACAGCGTGGCCGCCCGCAGCGCCGTGCGCACGCGGGAGGTGAGGCCGTCTGTGCTGGTCATCGCGGGTCAGTATGGCAGCGCGACGACCTTCACGCCGGTTGTCCGGGGATCCTCAGCGCGGCCATCACCTCGTCCGCGGCCCGTTCCCCGGACGTGATCGCGCCGTCGACGTACCCGTTCCACACCGACGCCGTCTCGGTGCCGGCCCAGTGCACGCTGCCGGTCGCGCGCCGCCAGCCGTGCTCGCCGTACTCGGCCCAGCCGCCGGGCGTCACGAAGCACTCGTACCCGCCCATCGTCCAGCCATCCTCCGACCACGCCATCTCGACGTAGTCGATCGGCATGCGCGCCCGCGGTCCCGCCACCTCGCCGAGCGCCTCCAGCACGTCCGCGCGGCGCGCCGAGTCGGGCGCGGCGACCCAGCGGTCCACCCGGTCGCCGTAGACGAACGCCACCAGCACGCCGCGCGAGCCGTCCTCCGGCGAGTTGTCGAACACCACGCCGACCGGGCTGCGGCTGAAGAGCGTGGCGATGCCGGACCGCTCCTTCTTGCGCCAGAACGGTTCCTCGAACACCGCGTGGATCTTCGCGACCCGCCCCATCGGCGTGTGCCCCGCCCAGCCGCGGCGCGCCATCGGCAGCGCGGGCTCGAACCCGATCCGTCCCACGGCGGCGGGCGGCACCGTCACGATCGCCCGCTTCGCGCGCACGATCCCCTTGTCCGTCACGGCTTCCACGCCCTGCGCGGAGTGCCGGACCGTCAGCACGGGCTCGCCGAGTCGCACGCCACCGGGCAACGCCGCCGCCATCGCCACCGCGAGGGCGTCCGCGCCGTCGGCGAACCGGGAGTCCTGCGCGCAGCCGGAGGTCTCCATCAGCTGCTCGAACCCACCCGCGGACGCGAGGTAGAACAGCACGTGGAAGAACGAGATCTCCCTGGGCTCGCAGCACCACACGCCCTGCACGGCGAGCGCCAGCCTGCGCTGCGCGTCGTTGTCGTGGGTCTGCCGCAGGAAGAAGTCCTCGGCGGACTGCGCGTCGAACTCCTCGAACCTCGGCGTGCGCCACGGCTCGTCCAGGTCGACGGTCCGCGCGAGCTCGTCGAGCGTCTCGGTCACCCGCCGGTACTCGGCGATGCCCAGCCCCGCGTTGGGCTCGTCGGCGGAGTGGTCGGTGCGCGTGCCGTCGTGCCAGACCTCGACGTGCCTGCCGGTCTCCCAGGTGGGGAACGTCGTGCAGCCGAACCGCGCCGCGAGGTCGTGGAACCGCTTCTGCGACGGCCCGATCCACTGCGCGCCGTGGTCGACCCTGACCCCGGACGGCAGCACCTCGCTGAACGCCCGGCCGCCCACGCGGTCCCCGGCCTCCAGCACGACGACGTCCAGTCCGGCGGACGCGAGGCGCGTCGCCGCCGCCAGCCCCGCGTAGCCCGCGCCGACGACCACGACGTCGGCCGAGCGCTGCTCCACTTCAGTCACGCCGCACACCCTGGGCAACATTGACTCGGGAGTCAAGATTTCTGCGAAGAATTGCGATTCCCCGCACCTACCGAAGCGGCAGCAACCGGTGGATCAGGGGCAGAACGACCGAACGCGGCGGATCCCAGACGTGCCGGTCCTCGAACCGCCACGCGTACGTCAGCGCCCCGTCCCGCACGCAGTCGAGCAGCCCGGGAGCCCCCAGATCCGCCGCCGACCACTCGTAGAGCCGCTCCAGCCGCGGCACGATCATGCCGAAGTCGACCAGCCGCGCGAAGCCGTGCTCCTGCGCCAGGTAGTAGCCGACCTCGTCGTCCAGCGGGTACTGGGCAGGCAGCACCCGCGAGAGCTGCAGGAAGATCCCCGTCATGCCCAGCCTGGGGTCGCCGAGCACCGGCGCGAGCCCGCGCAACCAGCCCAGCGACAGCCGGGGCGCCGCCACCAGCGCGTGCGTGTAGAGCACCCGGCACAGCACGACGTTCAGGAAGAACCGCTCGGGCTCGTTCTCCCGCTCCGCCAGGTCGCGGTGCTCCAGGTAGGCGGCGACCACGCTGCCGTTGTGCGCCCGGTACCAGGCGCGCGCCGTGGGTTCGAGCGCGAACGCCAGCCAGTCCGCCGCCGTGCGCGACGAGGGCGGGCCGGCCAGACCGCCGGTCAGCGCCACGGCCTCGCAGCCGTCGCGCAGGATGCGTTCGTTGACCGCCCGCCACCACGGACTGCCCGTCGCGGGCCGCAGCACGCCCCGGCTCAGCTGCCAGCGCAGGAACGACCGCGCGGCCCGGCGGAACGGCAGGTGCCGGGGCGCCTGCCCGAACGGACCGCTGTAGCAGCGTTCCATCAACGCGAGGCGCCCGGCGGGGTCGTCGCGGACCGCCGCCACCTGCTGCTCAGCCCAGGCCGCGGCTTCGTTCACCGGTGCCGCGTCACTAGAAGTGGTCGCGGCTCGTCAGCTCGTGCTCGATCGCGTCCGCCCGGCCGACCAGCAGCGCGAGCGGCCGTTCGAACTCCTCGCGCACGCTCAGGTCCTCCAGGGGCGCCACGTGCTTGAGCAGCGCGAGCCCGTCCACCACGGCGGCACCGCCGACCTGCGACTCGCCCGCGAGCTCGAGGAACCGGCGCAGGTCCACGTCGTCGGCCCGGCCGACCGGGGAGGAGATCTCCACCCACGGCGCGCCGCCGAGGTCGCTCACGTGGTGCACGGAGACCTGCTGCGTGCGTCCGCCGTCGATGTCGAGGCGGAAGCGCAGCCAGTCGTCGGTCTCCTCCAGCACCTCGTACCGAAGCCGGACATAGTTGATCACATCGACCCAGGACGTCACGCCCGGTTCCGCCTCTCTCACGTCCCTTTGCCGCCACCACCGTAATGCGGCGACAGGGCGTTCGTGTTGCTTTGCGAGATCGTGTCGGATCGGTGTCACAACCGGTGCCGGGGACGTGTCCAACCCCTTCGTGAACCTCGTGAAGGGATCGAACATGATCAAGACCGACGTCCTCGGCTCGTGGATCGCCCACGCCGAGTCCGGTGAGGGACCGGCGGTGGTGTTCCTGCACGGCAACCCCACGTCGTCCTACCTGTGGCGCGACGTCCTGCCGCACGTCGGCGGGGTGCGGTGCCTGGTGCCCGACCTGATCGGCGTGGGCGAGTCCGGCAAGCCCGCGATCGAGTACCGGTTCGACGAGCAGGCCCGTTACCTCGCGGCGTGGCTCGACGCGGTGGTGCCGGGCGAGGTCGTGCTGGTCGGGCACGACTGGGGCGGCGCGCTGGCGCAGGACTGGGCGGCGCGCGGAGGCTCCGCACGGCTGCGCGGGCTCGCCCTGATCGAGACGTTCCTGCGGCCGGTGCCCTCGGCCGAGCTCGACCCGCGCGCCGTCGAGATGTTCCGCGCCGTCCGCGAACCCGGTGTGGGCGAGCAGATGATCCTGCAGGACAACGTGCTCATCGACCGCAACTTCCGCAGGCTCGTGCCGGGGATGTCCGAAGAGGACCTCGACGTCTACCGGGCCGCCTACCCGGAACCCGAGGCGCGGCGCGCGATCCTCGCCTGGGCCCGCGAGTTCCCCCTCGACGGTGAACCCGCGCGGGTGGCGGCGCGCATCGACGCCTACGGGCGGTGGATGAGGGACTCTGGAGACGTGCCGAAGCTGCTGATGACCGTCTCCCCCGCCACCGGGCTCGGGTCGCCAGAGGCCGTCGCGTGGGCGCGGGACAACGTCAGCGCGCTGCGGATCGAGGACGTCGGCGAGTCCGGGCACCAGGCGCCGGAGCAGGTCCCGGCGGCGATCGGGCGGGCCGTGGCGCGGTGGCTGGAGGGGCTGCGATGACCGGGACCGACGCCGACGTCGCGGCGGCGGCCGTCGCCGGGGACTCGGACGCGCTCGCCGAGGTGCTGCGGCGCGTCCAGGACCCCGTCTACCGGCTGGCGTTGCGGATGACCGGCCGCCGGGTCGACGCCGAGGACGCCACGCAGGAGATCCTGATCCGGGTCATGACGCGGATGAGCTCGTTCCGCGCCGAGGCCTCCCTCGTCACCTGGGCGTACCGGATCGCGGTGAACCACCTGCTGAACCTGCGCCGCCAGCCGCGCGAGGACCTGACCCTGGACGGCTACCGCGAGGACCTGCTGCGGCAGTCGTCCTACGACGGTCCCGACAGCGCGGTGCTGGCCGAGGAGGTGCGGCTGCAGTGCGCGCAGGCGTTGCTGCAGTGCCTCGACCGGCCAGGACGCGCCGCGTACGTGCTGGGCGAGGTGCTCGGGCTCGCCGGCCAGGAGGCCGCGTGGGTGCTGGGCGTCCCGGCCGCGACCTACCGCAAACGGCTCGAACGCGCCCGTGACCAGGTGCGCGGGGCGTTGCGCGGCCGGTGCGGGCTGCTCGACCCCGCCGCGCCCTGCCGGTGTTCGCGGCGGATCGGCCAGGGCATCGAGAAGGGCTGGGTCGACCCGGTGGCGCCGGTGCTCGCGACCCACGCCACCCGTGGCGCGGCCCGCACCGCCGGCGACCTCGGCCGGTTGCGCGACGTCGGTGATCTGCTGCGCGCCCACCCCGACTACGCGGCACCGGAGTCGCGTGCCCAGGCCGTGCTGACCCTCATCCGATCCGGGCGCTACCCCGGGCTGTTGCCGGACGAACCGTGAGCGGCGGCTACCGTTCGTCGGGTGGCCACTGGCAATGAGAGCCCCGTCAAGCTCGCGGTGCTGATCGACGCGGACAACGCCCAGCCCTCCATCACCGAGGCGCTGCTCGCCGAGATCGCCAAGTACGGGACCGCGCACGTCAAACGCGCGTACGGCGACTGGACCGGCACCAGCCTCAAGGGCTGGAAGGACCACCTGCTGGCCCAGTCGATCCAGCCCATCCAGCAGTTCGCGTACACGACCGGCAAGAACGCCACCGACGCGGCGATGGTCATCGACGCGATGGACCTGCTCTACTCCGACCGCTTCGACGGCTTCTGCATCGTGTCGAGCGACTCGGACTTCACCCGGCTCGCCGCCCGTCTGCGCGAGTCGGGCCTCACGGTGTACGGCTTCGGCGAGCGCAAGACGCCGAAGCCGTTCGTCGCGGCCTGCGACAAGTTCGTCTACGTCGAGAACCTCGTCTCGCCGGAGGCCGAGGTGCCGGCCGAGACGCCGCTGGTGCGCAAGCCGGTGGCGGCCGCGGCCCAGCTCAAGGGCGACACCACCCTGGTGAAGCTGCTGCGCAACGCCGTCGAGGCGGCCTCCGACGACGACGGGTGGGCGTCGCTGTCGGCCGTCGGCAGCATCATCACCAAGCAGCGGCCCGAGTTCGACTCGCGCACGTACGGCTACTCGAAGCTCAGCGACCTGATCACGGCGACGACCCTGTTCGAGGTCGATCGCCGCGGTCACGGCGAGGGCAAGCAGTCGGCGGTCTACGTCAAGGACCGCCGCCGCTGATGCTTGCCGGTCAGCGCCACCCGAGGGCCGGGGCGACGTGCACGAGGATGTTCTCCAGGACGTGCGCGTTGAAGTCGACGCCGAGCTGGTTCGGCACCGTCAGCAGGAGCGTGTCGGCCTCGGCGATCGCCTCGTCCTCGGCGAGCTGCTCGACGAGGATCTCGGGCTCGGCCGCGTAGGACCGGCCGAAGATCGCCTTGGTCGGCCCGTCGATGAACCCGACCGAGTCCCTGCTCTCGCCGTCGCCGCCGAAGTACATGCGGTCGAGGTCCGTGGTCAGCGCGAAGATGCTGCGCGACACCGAGACCCGCGGCTCGTGCTGCCAGCCGGCCTCGGTCCAGGCCTTGCGGAACGCCCGGATCTGCTCGGCCTGCTGGACGTGGAACGGCGCGCCGCCCTCGTCGAACTTGAGCGTGGAGCTCATCAGGTTCATGCCCTGCTTCGCCGCCCACACCGCCGTGCCGTTGGAGCCGGCGCCCCACCAGATGCGGTCGCGCAGGCCCGGCGAGTGCGGCTCGAGGCGCAGCAGCCCCGGCGGGTTCGGGAACATGGGCCTGGGGTTCGGCTCCGCGAAGCCGCCGCCCTCCAGCACCTTCAGGAACAGCTCGGTGTGCATGCGCGCCATGTCGGCGTCCGTCTGCCCCTCGGCCGGTCCGTAGCCGAAGTGCCGCCAGCCGTCGATGACCTGCTCGGGCGATCCCCGCGAGATGCCGAGCTGCAGCCTGCCGCCCGCGATGAGGTCGGCCGCGCCCGCGTCCTCGACCATGTACATCGGGTTCTCGTAGCGCATGTCGATCACGCCGGTGCCGATCTCGATGCGCTCGGTCTTCGCGCCGATCGCCGCGAGCAGCGGGAACGGCGACGCGAGCTGCCGCGCGAAGTGGTGCACCCGGAAGTACGCCCCGTCCGCGCCGAGCTCCTCCGCCGCCACGGCCAGGTCGATCGACTGCCTCAGCACGTCGCCCGCCGACCGCGTCTGCGAGTGCGGGCTGTCCGTCCAGTGCCCGAACGACAGAAAACCGATCTTCTTCATGACCTCAGGTTAGTTCAATTTTCAACTAAATGCGAGCGGCGTCCGTCACGGTGCCTTGAGCAGGCGGTGCGTCCTCCTGACGGCCGCCAGCCGCTCGTCCCCGTTGATCGCGAGCGCCCTGACCACCGGGTCGTCCGGCCCGCGGCGCTGCCGGATCTCCTGCAGCCGCCCCTGCACCGTCGTGGGCTGCCCGTCCGGCCCGGTGCTCATGTCGCAGTACCAGAGCGCGTCCCGCAGCCGCCCCCGGTTGTCCGGGAACTCGACGAGCTGGTCCGCGAGCCCCACGAGCTGCGCGACCGCCGCGGCCCCGGAGTGGTGCGCCACCAGCGAGCAGACCCGCTCGGACACCCCGGCCCTCTTCAGGTACCGCGCCCCGTCCAACGAGTGCAGCCCGGTGTCCTTCACCTCCGCCGCGTACCCGATGTCGTGCACCCAGGCCGCCGCCACGAGCAACTCGCGTTCGTCCTCCGGCAACACCCGAGCCACCCGCTCGGCCCGCCGCGCCACCCCGGCCGTGTGCGCCCACCTCCTGGGCAGCTCCGGCGCCAGCAGCCGGCGAGCCGTGTTCCGAGCCCAGCTGGCCAGGAACGAGCTCTCCTGCGCCTCCACCGGAAACGCCAGGGCCGAGGCCCGCACCTCCCGAGCCACGAACAGAGGCACGAACTCCTGCACCCGCGCACTCCCGAACCGAGCCCGCGCCCGCTCGATCCACTCGTGCACGAGACTCGGCGGCACGTCCCCGAACTCGCGGACCAGCCGCGACTCCAGGCGCCGAATCCGCGCGTCGGCCTGGCTCACAACCTCCGCCGTGGTCGTCACGGCTCCACGGTAAGCCTTCAGCCCTCGGATCCGCCCGCCTCGAGCGCGAACTGGGCAGCCTCCTCGTGCCGCCCGGCGCGGTCCAGCAGCTTGCGCAGGATGGCGATCTCGGTACGGAGGTACGGGCCGTAGAGCTGCTCGTCCTGATCCGTGCAGATCCGCCACAACTCCACCGCCTCGCGATGAGCGTCCAGAGCACCGTCCACGTCGTTCGTGCCCCCCAAAACCACACCCAGGTTGCGAAGCGAAGCCGCGAGCTTGGCGTTGTGCCGCAGATCGTCGGCCTCGACGAGTTCACGGTGCGTCGCGACTGACTCCATCACCGCCACCAACGCTTCCTCATCCCGCCCCAGATCCTGCAGGAACGAACCTCGAGCCATCAGAGTCGCGGCAACGACGCGAAGGTGGACCCTTCGCCTGGACCCGGTCAGCGCGCGCAGGATCGGAATGGCCTCCTCGACGGCGGCCAGCGCTGCCTCCGGATCGCCGCCCCTGCCCAGGACGAGCGCGAGGCCGTGCAGATCACGGGCCAGCTCCGGCAGATGGCGCGCTGGTTCGACGGCAGCCAGTTGACGCCTGATCGCAACGGCCTCCTCGGACGCTTTCCTCGCTTCGCCCAGCCGTCCCGACTCCACCAGGCTCAGTCCCAGGTGGTAGAGGGACAGCGCCAACTGTGCGCGGTATCGGCCTGGCGTCACGGCGGCGAGGTGCCGGCCCGTGTCGACCGCTTCGCTCAGGAGCTCGGCGGCAGCGTCGAAGTTGTGCAGCTCCATCTCGTTGTTGCCCAGGTTGAACAGGGAATGGTGAAACTCCGGGAAGTGCTTTCCAGGATGCGCCGCTGCCAGCTCCCGATAGATCTTGACCGACTCCTCGGCCTCCTCCCGGGCGTTGCGAAAGTCGCCCAGCGACCACCGCGCCCGCCCCAGGCGGTCCAGCGAGATGGCGAGGAACTCGCGGTACCGTTCTGGATCGGCACTCGCCTGTCCGGTGCGAACTCTCACGACCTCGTCCGCCGCTGCCAGTGCCTCCTGATTGCGTCCCAACCCGCCGAGGACGACCGCCAGGTTCAGGAGCACTTCGCAGAACTTGTCCTGGCAGTCAGCCACGTCCTCTTCCACCAGTGCGCGAGCGATCTCGACGCCCTCCTCCAACGCCTTCTCCGCCTCTCGAAGCAGCCCGAGCGCGTGGAACGTGCTTCCCAGCACCGACAAGGCCTGCACGAGTTCTGGACGTTGCTGTTCAGGTTCGGACATGACCAGCTCCCGACGAATCCCGACGGCCTCCTCCGACGCTGTCAACGCCTCTTGATACCGACCGAGGTAGTACAAGCCGGAGGCGAGATCTCGGAGCGCGCCCGCCATCTCGGAGCGATGCTGTCCCGGCTCGATCGCCACCATTTCGCGGTAGTGGGTCACCGCCAGGAAACTCCGGGCCGTGCGCAAACGCAGGAACACCTCAGCAGGTTCCAGCAGCAACAGCCGCCCGCGCGTCGGAACGTCGTGCCGAACGTCCTCGGTGCTGATCAGTGCGGCCAGCGCCTGATCCAGCAGGTGGTCGCCCACCCCACCGGACAGGATCACCTCGATTGCCTCGGGGAGCGTGCTGCGCTGACGGGCCAGAAGCCCCGTCAGGTGGCTGAGGGCGTCCGGGTAGGTGATGTGGGCGCGAGCGAGCAAGGCCGCCGCGGCCGGTACGTCGTCGTCGCGCAGCAGCCGGGGGTTGGTGGCGAGGGTGTCGAGCACGAGGCGTTCGGCGACCAGGTGCGGGCGCAGGTCGAGGCGGTGGTCCGGGCCTGCCGCGTACCGGCGGCGGGCCCACCTGGCGACCGCGACCCTCGACTCCTGGGCCGCGTCGGCCGAGAACTGCGGCACGCGTCGGAGCAGGTCGGCCGCTTCGTCGAGGTCGGCGGCGGGCAGGAGGGCGAGGACGGTGACGGCTTCGGCGAGGACCTCGACGTCGTGGCCGGCGGCGGCCCAGGTGCGTTGTTCGAGGGTGACCAGTTCGGCGACGAGGGTGGCGAGCGTGTGCGTGCGGGTGCCCGACCTGCCCAGCACTGCGAGCAGGGCTCTGGCGTGCAGCACCAGGAGGGTGTCCTCGTCGGTGCCCACCGGGCGTTCGGGAAGGTCGGGTTTCGGCAGGTGGAGGTGTTTGGCATAGGCCGCCACGGCCTGGGCGTACCAGCGTTGGCGGTCGGCGGCCTCCCCCACCGGGCGCAGGGCGGTGACGGTGCGCACGTGTGGGAGGACGTTGTCCGGCAAGGCTTTCAGCGCGTCGGCGGTGCGGGCCAGGAGCAGGACCCTGACCAGGTCCGGGTGGGCCATGGCACCGGTGAGCAGGGCGGCCAGCACGTCGGCGGGGACGCGGTCGGCATCGTCGACCACGACGAGGGTGGGATCGCCCGCGGCGGTGATGGCGTCGATCAGGGTGGTGCCCTGGTCCTTCAGACGGCCCGCCGCCCAGCCGTCGTCCTGGAGCGACTCGGCCACGGCCAGCGCCAGGCGGCTCTTGCCGACGCCGGCCGGGCCGGTGATCACGCGTGCGACCTCGGCCTTCGGGTCGCGAGCGGTGCACCACGTCCTCAGCTCGTCGTGGACCTTGCTGCGGCCCCACAACGGGGTCGGCGAGTACGGCGCGGTCAGCCAGTGGACGACGGCGCGGGCATCGTCGGTGCTCGGCGAGGCGGGGACGGCGGGCCGGAGTTCACCGAGGAGGCCGTCGCGGGTTTCCACGCGGTCCCGGTGGTCGTGGGCCGACTGCCCCCACGCTAGGCCCGCCTGCACGAGGACCAGGGCGGCCAGTGCGATCACCAGGGCCCAGGAGAACTCGCCGGTCGCCAGGTTGGTCAGGACGCCGACGCCGGCGGCGGTGAGCACCGACACCAGGCCGTGCCACCAGCGGGCGCCCCTCAAGCGAGTCATACCCGGCCTGTCGCGGGGCGCTCCTCAGGTGTGACAGGCGGTCACCCGCCCGGCCGATCACACGACCGGCTGGACACCCCGCAGGCGGAGCAGTTCGGCGCGGGCGTGCGCCACCTCGGCGGTCTCGTGGCCGCGGGCGCGGGCCGTCTCTCGGGCCAGGTCCGCCGCCGCCTCCTGGAGGTGGCGGGCCCGGCTCTTGTTGCCCACCAGCTTGCGGAACGCCTTGCGGTCCTTGCGGAGGCCGCTGACGGCCGACAGCAGTGCCGCGTCCACGACTCCCCCGTCGACCTCCGGGCCGAGGATCTGGCGGATCCAGATGCGTTCCTGGCTCGCGGCGCGGCGCAGTACGGCGAAGAGCGTCACGAGTTCGACGGCCGCGATCACCAGCGGGAGCAGGACCGGGAGGATCGCCACGCCTCCGCTCAGGCCGCCCATGTCGTCCCAGGCGAAGTGGAACACCATCGCGGTCAGCATGGTCAGGACGCCGCGCGGGACGTGGCGGTCGCCTGGGGTGCGGCCCAGCACCCACATGAGGCCCGCGCAGAAGATGGCGCTGAACAGGGCGTGCGAGACGATGCCGGTGACGCCGCGGATCAGGAAGATCTGGAACGACGAGGCGATCTGGGAGGTGCCGAAGGTCTGGGCGGCGCCGTTGTAGACGTACAGGACGTCCTCGAACACCTGGAAGCCCAGGCCGAGGAACGCGCCGATGATGAACCCGTCGTAGGCGCTGCGCACCAGGCGGGGTGCGAGGCCGATCAGCAGGACCAGGCCGAGCGCCTTGGCGAACTCCTCGTTGATCGGCGCGGTGAGGCCGGCCGCCCAGTCGGAGGCGAAGGCGGTGCCGCCCACCTTCGCCCAGATCTCCAGCAGGGCGGTGTTGGCGGGCAGGGCGATCCAGAACGGCGCGGCCACACCACCCCACGCGAACGCCGCCGCCAGCAACGCCGCGGGTTGTGCGGTGTAGCGGTTGTGGTGCCGCAGCAACAGCAACCACGGCACCAGGTACAGGCCGAACAGCAGCACGCCGCCGGTCAGCGCCGGGCCGTAGAAGTGCGCGCCGGGGCCGAAGTAGCGCACGATCGTGAGCGCTCCGCCTCCTACGCCCACCAGGTACACCCAGAACGCCAGGTTGCGCGGCTGGACGAACCTGAACGGCAGTCCCCAGCCCGACTCGTCGATCGCGGCGAGCTGCGCGGTCCTGATTTCAGATGTTGTCGTCATCGGGACGCTCCCGGGGTGATGCTGCGCACGAAGGCGCCCACGACGTCCTGCTGCCGTTCGAACTGGCCCGGTGCGGTCCGCACGCGCACCAGCAACGCCGGCGCCGTCTCGGCCTGCCCGGATGGTCCTGCCATCTTGAACGCCACGTCCAGCCCGTCGCCCTGCGGCGAGGTGCTGCCCAGGGCCACCCCGACCAGCCCGCTCCCGGTGGTCACCGTGCCGCGCGGGCCGTCGACGCCGGCGTTGCCCTCCGACCGCAGCACCTGGTCCAGGAAGGCGTCCGCCGAACCGGCGAAAGCCGCGCCGCGCAACGAGATCGTCGCCCCGCCGGTGGCGAGCTCGGCCTGCAGACTCGTCGCGGACGCCACCCCGGCACCCGTCAGGGTCCCGTCCTCCAGCTGCCACCCGACCGGCGGCACGGCGGTGGCGCCACCGCCCAGGTCCAACACGTCCCCGGCGCGGATCTCGTTGTGCCACGGGATGAGCGAGTTCACCGCGGGCAACCCGGCCAGCAGCACCAGCGCGATGACCAGCACGCTCAGGGCCGGCCCGAACGTCCGCCGGTCGAGCCCGAGGAACCGGTGCTCGACCGGCACCCATTCCCGTGGCACCGCTTCTGTCATCCCGAGCCCCCGTTCTCCGCAGCCGGGCACCACTTGACCACAGATCAAGAGACTCGGCAGGGCGAGACGGGAGCCAGGTCAGCCAGGGCTCACTCGACGCCGATCATCACCTCGGTCGACTTCACCAGGGCGGTGACCGGCTGGCCCACCTGGAGGCCGAGGTCGGCGACGGCGTCCATGGTGATCGACGCGGTGACCTGCTGGCCGCCGTCCAGGTCCACGGTGACCACGGCCATGACCGCGCCGTCCTTGATCGCGGCGACGGTGCCGGTGAGCTGGTTGCGGGTCGAAAGGCGCACTGGGGTTCTCCTCGGATGGTCGGAACATCTGGACCATAGGCGCGATCGGAAACCCTGGCACGGCAGCGGTTCCGACCTTGATCCTCAGGTGCGCGGGCGGCAACCGCCACGGTTCCGCAGACGCGTCGGCGGTACCGCAGGCCCAGCGGCAGAAAAGAATCCGCCTGGGCTTCGTCACCTCCGGCTGGCTCTGGCGGAGTGGACGACGCTCGCCCTCGTGCGCGAGCAGGACCGGCACGAGTTCGCCATCGCCGCACTCGGCCGCGATCGCCCGCCACGTCCACCCGGCCCGTACGGCGCGCTGGTCCCGCCGGGCACGCGAGGCGGCGTGCTGCGAGACCTCGATGCCGTGCCGGATGAGCGCCGCTTCCACCGCGTCCCAACGGAAACCCGTCTCCAGGCTGATCGCCCGGACGGTCTGGTGCCCGGCCACGTGCCGAGCCGTCAGGTAAGCCGGGACCGACGCGAACCCCAGCTCCGAGACGACCGGCTGCCAGGCGAGGTCCAGGGCGGCGGTGAGCCGCGAGTCGACCGGCATAAGCCGGCTCAGGTGCCGCGACAGCCAGTCCTCGTGCAGGCCGCACTGGTCACACTGGCACCAGTGCGGCGAGCTCAGGCCGGGTAGGTGTGCGTCTCGGTCGCCTTGACCGCCGCCCACACCGTGTCACCGGGCCGAAGCCGCAGGTCCGCGAGCGTGGCGGTGGTGATGTCCGCCAGCACCGACGGCACCCCGTCCAGCCGCACGCGCGTGGTGTGCGCGTGTTGTTCGACGGCCGACACGGTGACCTGCCAGGTGTTGCGCGGGCTGCCGTCCGGCCGGGTCACGTGCAGGCTCACCGCGGTCGGCGGGAACGCCACGTGCACCTCCCCCGCCGCCGGCTCGGCGACGGTGATCGCGCCACCGTCCACCAGCGACACGACCGTGCCGTCCGCGGTGCCGCGGTAGAGGTTGAGCCCGACGAGGTTGGCCACGTAGTCGGTGCGCGGCTGCCGGGCGACCTCGGCGGGCGGGCCCTGCTGGACCGCGCGGCCGTGCTCCAGGATCACCAGCCGGTCCGCGAGCACCATGGCGTCCAACGGGTCGTGCGTCACCAGCAACGTGTGCCCGCCGAACTCGGCCAGGTGCCGGCCCAGCTCGGACCGCACCTGCAGCCGGGTGCTCGCGTCGAGCGCGGCCAGGGGTTCGTCCAGCAGCAGGAGACTCGGCCCGGTCGCGAGCGCGCGGGCCAAAGCCACCCGTTGCGCCTGACCTCCCGACAACGCGCGGGGCTTGCGCTGGGCGTACTCGGCGAGCCCCACCCGGTCGAGCCACGTCGCGGCCCGTTCCCGCGCCTCCGCCCGGCGGGTGCCGCGGGCGCGCAGTCCGAAAGCGACGTTCTCCAGCGCGCTCATGTGCGCGAACAGCAGGTAGTCCTGGAACACCACGCCGATCGGGCGCCGCTCCGCCTCCACGAACGCGCCGTCACCGTCCCAGACGGACTCGCCGAGCGCGATGCTCCCCGACGTCAGCGGCGACAGCCCGGCCAGCGCCCGCAGCGCCGTCGACTTGCCCGCCCCGTTCGGGCCGAGCAGCGCCACCACCTCGCCGGGCGCGATCTCCAGGTCGAGCTCGAGGTCGAAGTTGCCGCGCGTCACGCGCAGCGCAGCGGAAAGGGTCACGTCGGCCCGCTGATCCACCGGTCGCGCAGACCGGCCAGCACTCCGACGGACACCAGCAACAACACGATGCTCAGCACGATCGCCGCGTCCGGATCCGTTTCCAGGGCAAGATAAACAGCCAACGGCATGGTCGTCGTCTCACCGGGGAAGTTGCCGGCGAACGTGATCGTCGCCCCGAACTCCCCCAGCGCCCGCGCCCAGCACAGCACGCCCCCCGCGACGACCCCCGGCAGCACGGACGGCAGCGTCACGCGACGGAACGTCAGCCAGCGCGAGGCACCGAGCGTCGCCGCCGCCTCCTCGAACCGGGGATCGGCCGCCCTCAGGGCACCTTCCACCGAGATCACCAGGAACGGCATCGCCACGAAGGCCTCCGCCACCACGACACCGGCCGTCGTGAACGGCAACGACACCCCGAACCACGCGTCGAGGTGCTGCCCGATCAGCCCGCGCCGGCCCAGCACCAGCAGCAAGGCCACGCCACCGACCACCGGCGGCAGCACCAGCGGCACGGTGACCAGCGCACGCAGGAACCCGCGCCCCGGCAGCCCGGACCGCGCCAGCAACCAGGCCAGCGGAATGCCGAGCACCAGGCACAGCACCGTGGCGAGCGACGCGCAGATCAACGAGAGCTTGAGCGCCTCACCGACCTCGGCGCTGAACAGCTGCCCGGACAGGCTCCCCCAGGGCGCCTCGACCAGCAGCCCGGCGAGCGGCACCAGCAGGAACGCCAGGCCGAGGAACGCGGGAAGGGCGAGGACGACCGGCAGCCGTCCCCGCCCCCGACGACGGGTCACGGGCTGTCGAAGCCCGCCGCGCTCAGCACCGACTTGCCCTTGTCGGACAGCACGAAGTCGATGAACGCCTTGGCCCCCGCCGCGTTCGGCGCCTTGGCGACCGGCGCGATCGGGTAGTCGTTGACGGCCTGGGCCGCCTCGGCGAACGTGATGCCCTCGACCTTGTCGCCGGCCGCCTTCACGTCCGTCTTGTAGACCAGCGCGCCGTCGACCTCACCCAGCGACACCTTGGTGAGCACGGCCTTGACGTCCTGCTCCAGCGTGTCCGGCGCCGCCGTGACCTTCGCGGCCTCGAACACCTTCTTCGACGCAGCGCCGCACGGCACCTGCTCCGCGCACAACGCGATCTTCTTGTCCGCGTTCGCGAAGTCGGCCAGCCCGGCGATCTTGCCGGGGTTGCCCTTCGGCACCACGATCTCCAGCGTGTTCTTCACGAACGTCCTGGGCGCGTCCGTGATCGTCTTGCTGTCCGTCACCTGCTTCATGTTCGTCGGCGCGGCGCTGGCGAACACGTCGGCGGGCGCGCCCTGGTTGAGCTGCTGCGCGAGCGCCGAGCTGCCGCCGAAGTTGAACTTGACCTTGGTGCCGGGGTTCGCGGCCTCGAAGTCCTTGCCCAGCTGGGTGAACGTCTCGGTCAGCGACGCCGCCGCGAACACGGTGACGTCACCGGTGACCTTGGGCGCCTCGGAGCCGGACGTCGGCGTGGACGAGGTCTGCTGGCCGGAGCCACAGCCCGCGAGCACCAGCGCGGCCGAGGCGACCGCGAGCACGCTGTTCGCGATTCTGGACATGTTCTTCAGGCCTCCGGGATCTCTACTACGACGTGGGTGGACTTGATGGACGCGACCGCGACCGTGCCGACCTCGAGGCCGAGCTCGTCGGCCGACTCCCTGCTCATCAGCGACACGACGCGGAACGGTCCCGCCTGCATCTCGACCTGCGCCATCACCCCGTCCTTCAGGACTCGGGTGACGATGCCGCGCATCCGGTTGCGCGCGGACGCCGCGACCGTGGCGCCGGGTTCGGCGTTCTCCGACATCTGCTGCACGAACGCGGCGAGCTCGCGGCCGTCGATCGCCTTGCGGCCGTTGAGGCTCACGGTGGACTCCAGGCGGCCCTGGTCGATCCACCGGCGCACGGTGTCGTCGCTGACGCCCAGCAGCGTGGCGGCTTCGCTGATCCGCAGATTCGGCACGAGGATGATCCTAGATGCCGCGTTTGCGGAGACAAGAGCCAGCGGTGGTTGCGGATCGAATCGTGATCTCGCCCCGCAGATCTGACACAAATGGCCCTGTGGATCCGCACCTGCGCACGTACTCTGGAGGTCGTGACGTCATCGTTTGCAGGCATACCAGCGCCGCGCACGCCGCTGTCCGAGGACCAGGTCCTGGTCACCGGAGACATCAACGATGAATGGGTCTTCTGCACGTCCCACCTCGACGCGCACGCCCGCGAGCCGGTCAACGTCCAGTACCGCACCACGCGCGTCCGCGAGGTGCACCAGGTGCAGGGCGTGCCGCTGCACGAGGTCCTGGCGAAGGTCCGGCTGCGCACGTCCGGCGGCAGCAAGATGGACAAGCTCAGCTTCGTCGTCGTGGCCTCGTCCGCGGACGGTTACCGCGTGCTGCTGTCGTGGGCGGAGGTCGACCCCGAGTTCGGCGCCTGCTCCGCCATGCTCGCCACCCGCTACAACGGCCGGCAGCTCACCCGGCCGACGCTCGTCACGCCGCGGGACGGCCGGTCCAGCCGCTTCGTGCGCGACGTGGCCCGCCTGGAGATCGCGAGGTTCGGCGCGCCTTAGGGTGTCGCCATGGCGGAGCTGCTGACCATCGACGACGTCCGGGCCGCGGCCGAGGTGCTCGACGGCCGGGTGCTGCGCACGCCCACGCTCGTCTCGCCCGGTCTGTCCGCACTGCTGGGCGTGCCGACGACGGTGAAGCTGGAGCTGTTGCAGCGCAGCGGTTCGTTCAAGATCCGCGGCGCGGTCGCGAAGATCCTCTCGCTGTCCGGCGAGGCCCGCGCGGCCGGTGTGGTCGGCGTCAGCGGCGGCAACCACGGCATCGCGCTGGCCGCCGCGGCGAGCGAGCTCGGGGTGGCCGCCACCGTCGTCATGCCGTCCACCGCGCCCGCCCGGTCCGTCGAGCTCGCCCGCGCCGCCGGTGCCGACGTGCGGCTGACCGACGGGCTCGCGGCGGCGTTCGCGCTGCTGGGAGACCTGGTCGAGGCCGGTGCGACGCTCGTGCACCCCTACGACGACCCGATCGTGGTCGCCGGGCAGGGCACCGTCGGGCTGGAGTTCGCGACGGACGCGCCGGACGTCACCGACGTGCTGGTGAGCATCGGCGGCGGTGGGTTCATCTCCGGTGTCGCCACGGCGTTCCACGCGCTCGTGCCGGGTGTGCGCGTGTGGGGTGTGGAGACCGAGGGCGCCGAGGCGATGAGCCAGGCCCTCAGGTCAGGCGGGCCGGTGGACATCACGCCGACGTCGATCGTCTCGACGCTGTCGGCGCCGCACGCCTCCCAGCTGACCTACGACCACGTCACGGCGCTGGTCGAGGACGTGCTGGTGGTGTCCGACGCGGACGCCGTGCGGGGGTCGGTCGCGCTGGCGGAGGCGCAGAAGGTGTGGGCGGAGCCCGCCGCCGGGTGCCTCCTGCCGGCCGCGCGCACGGTGCTCGGCCGGGTCGGGCCGGACGCCCGCCTGGGCCTGGTGCTGTGCGGCGGCAACGTGACGTTCGACGACGTCGTGCGCTGGACCCGTTAGGTCAGCTTCGCGAGGCGGGCGACCATCTCGCTGATCGAGGTGCCCAGCGGCGGCAGCGGGAACGCGCCGTGCGTCTCCACCAGGCCCGTCACCGCGGCCAGCAGCAGCGCGGTGTCGAGGACGGGGTCGGTGCTGACCGACTCGCCTGCCGCGACGCAGCGCTTCAGGACGTCCACCAGCCCCTCGAACGCGGCCCGCGCGCCCGCGCTGACCTCGTTGCCCGGACTCAGGATCAGTTTCCTGCGCGCGGGATAGGTGAATCCCAGCTCGACGTAGGCCGTGCACCGCGCGATCAATTCCGCGCGCGGCTCGGTGATTTCCGCGACGGCCGCGTCCGTTTCCTCCGCGATCTGGGCGAACGCGATTTCACGCAACCGCGCGTGCAGCTCCGGCAGGCCGGGGAAGTGCGGGTAGATCGCCGGTCCGGTGATCCCCGCCGCCCGCGCCACCCCGCGCAACGTCACCAGCTCGGGTGAGCCCAGCTCGTCCAGCAGCTTCAGGGCCGCCTGCTCGATCTCGGCGCGCAGCAGACCGCCCTGACCGCGCCGGTTCTGCCGCCGGCGAGGCGCCTCCCCTTCCGTCATGAACCAGATCGTACCCATTCCGGAATACCGCGGATCACCGCGTGACCAGCCTCACTATGCACCCGTTTAGCGATGGTGCATGCTGGAAGCGGAAACTCCGCGAACGAGGAGAACGAACGATGACCACCGTGGACAGGCCCGCGTATTTCGACGGGTTCATGGCACCCGTGCCGGACGAGGTCGAGGCCGTCGAACTGGAGGTGACCGGCTCGCTGCCGCCGGAGCTCACCGGCCGCTACTTCCGCAACGGCGCCAACCCGTTGCCCGGCACGTACCCCGCCCACAACTTCATGGGCCAGGGCATGCTGCACGGCATCCGCCTCGAGAACGGCCGAGCCGGCTGGTACCGCAACCGCTGGGTGCGCACGCCGATGCTGGACGGCGTGTTCCCCGACAGGACCGACCCGTTCGGCCCGCACGGGGTCATGCGCAACAACTCCTCCAACACCAGCGTGCTGCACCACAACGGGCGCATCCTGTCGTTGGTGGAGAACGGCTTCCCGACCGAGATCGCGCCGGACCTCACGACCGTCGGCCCGTTCGACTTCGGCGGCCGGCTCAAAACCGCCATGACCGCGCACCCGAAGGCCGACCCCGTCACCGGTGAGCTGCACTTCTTCGGCTACGGCATGCGGCCGCCGTTCGTGACCTACCACGTGGCCACGGCGGACAGCGAGATCGTGCACAGCGCGGACATCGAGGTCCCGGCGGCGACGATGATGCACGACTTCGCGATCACCGAGCATCACGTCGTGTGGCTCGACCTGCCCGTGGTGTTCGACTTCGACCTCGTCCGCACGCCAGGTCTGCCGTTCCGGTGGAGCGACCAGCACCGCCCGCGCATCGGCGTGATGCCGCGCTACGGCACGAGCGCGGACGTCCGGTGGTTCGACGTGCGGCCCGGTTACGCCTTCCACGTCGGCAACGCGTTCGAGGACGCGCACGGCCGTGTGGTGGTGGACGCCGTGGCGTACGACGGGGCCGGCTTCAACACCATCTGGGCCGGCCTCGGCGGCCACGCGGACCTCTCGACCGCCCTGTCGAACACCCCGACCCTCGGCGGCAACCTCTACCGCTGGACCCTCGACCCGGCCACCGGCACCGTGGCCGAGGCACCGGTCGACGACCTGCCCGTCGAGTTCCCGACCGTCAACGACGCGCACACCGGTGTGGGCCACCGCTACGTCTACGCCGTCAGCACGCCGTTGCTGCTCGACACCGTGCGCCGCCCTTCGATCGTCAAGTACGACACCACCACCGGCGAGCGCCACGCCCACGCGCTGGCCGACGACTGGATCCCCGGCGAGGCGGAGTTCGTGCCCGCCGCCGACGACACCGGCGAGGACAGCGGCTGGCTGCTCTCCATCGTCAGCAACGAACGCGCCAACACCGCCGAACTGCTCGTGCTCGACGCCTCCGACGTGACGGCCGGGCCGGTAGCCTCCGTGCGACTCCCCCGGCGCGTGCCGTCCGGTTTCCACGGTGCGTGGATCGCCGACGAGGCCTAGCGAAGGACCCGACCATGCGACACGACGATCCACTGGCCGTCGCGGTGGTCACCGCCTTGCGCACGGGTGACGTCCCCGCGCTGCAACAGCTGCTCGCGGACCACCCCGGCCTGGCGACCACACGGATCGTCGACGACCACGGGCACGCACGGAGCCTGCTGCACGTGCTGACGGACTGGCCCGCACGGCGTCCCAACGGCGCACGGGCCGTGGCGGTGCTTGTGGCGGCAGGCGCCGATGTGAACGCACGGTTCGAGGGACCGCACCGGGAGACGCCGTTGCATTGGGCCGCCAGCGCCGATGACGTCGAGGTGCTCGACGCGTTGCTCGACGCCGGCGCGGACATCGACGCGGACGGAGCGGTCATCGGCGGCGGCACCGCCCTGGCCGACGCGCGGGCGTTCGCGCAGTGGGCGGCGGCGCACCGGCTGGTCGAACGCGGCGCGGCGGTCACGCTCGCCGACGCCGCGACGCTCGGGCTGCGCGACCGGGTGGAGAACCTGCTCGGCGCCGCGACCCAGGACGAGCTGAACGTCGCGTACTGGGGCGCGGGTCAGGGCGGGCAGGTGGAGTGCGCGGAGCTGGTCGCGGCAGCGGGCGCGGACGTCGGCTGGGTGCCGCCCTGGGAGCGCTAGCGGCGCGCAACCCCGGCGAGGTGGCCCACGCTCAGCGGGGCGCTTCGCGGCACCGCCCCACGCCTCGAACAACCGTGAGGCCATGCCGCTGGCGGCACCACCACCCTCGCGAGGGTCACGCCGCTTGCCGCGCCGCCCGACTCGTGCCGGGCGGGGGCAACGCGGTTCCTAACCGAGGTGCTGCCAGTCGACCTCGCCGTCGAGCACCTGCGCCCGGTACTTCTCCAGCACCACGCCGCCCGTCTCCAACGCGCGCAGCACGTCGGTGATCATCGCGTCGACGCCGGGCCAGAGCTTCGCCCACAGGTAGTCGTCGTGCCACCACTGGCACACGCAGCCCGACTCCGGGCCCGGTCGTTCGTCGACGTAGAGGACGTCGCCGGAGCCGTTCGACGCGATCGGCACGAACGGACGGCGGAAGCCTGCCGACGGTGTACCCGCCGGTCCGTCGGGGTCCTCCGGGTGCGGGGAACGCTCGCCCAGCTCGACGAGCCAGGCGCGTTGCTCGGCGGAGGACTCGGGTGTCATCGGTTCCCACATCGGCGGGATGAGGTCGCGCAGGCCGGACAACATCCAGATGCCCTGGGCATCCGGCCGGGCTGTGAGGGTCTCGAAGGTGACGGGCGCGTGGACGCGCAACCACTCGTGCAGGAGGGCGGCTGGTTGATCGGTCACGATGGTCATCTTCGCGTCCGGCGGCGTCCCGCGGCTACCGGATCGCCCGGGTTCCGGTCACCGCCGCCCACACCGCGAGACCGAGGTACGCGAGCCCCTCGACGCGCGGCTGCACGGCGTGCAGCCGGGGTCTCGCCCGCAGCCAGCCGCCGATCGTGCCGGACGCGCAGGCCAGCGCCACGTCCCAGACCACGCCGATCACCCAGAACACGGTGCCCAGCACCAGGATCTGCCGCGCCTCCGGTCCCTGCCCGGCGTGCACGAACTGCGGGATGAACGCGAGGAAGAAGATCAGCGTCTTCGGGTTGCCCAGCCCGACCAGGAGTCCCCGGCCGACCGACCGCGCGACCGGGGCGAGCTCGGCTTCCGGCGCTTCCCGCCACCGCGCGCGCCACGCTTGCACACCCAGGTACGCCAGATACGCGACGCCTGCCCAGCGGATCACCTCGAACACCACGGCCGACGACGCCAGCAGCGCCGACAACCCGACAGCCGCGAGCAGCACCCGGATCGCCGACGCCATGGAGATGCCGGCGACGGCGGCGAGCGCCGCCCGGCGGCCGTGGCCGATGCCGTGCGCGAGCACGAACACGTTGGAGGGGCCGGGACTCACCATGATCAGCGCGGAGACGACGGCGAACGCGAGGAGGGTCTGCTGGGTGGGCACGGCGTTCACGCAACCCCACCGGACCACCAGCTACAAGCGATGATTTCCACCGGACCGTTCGGCATCACCGTACAGTTACGGCGTGCTGGACATGCGCCGCCTTCAGGCACTGCACGCCGTCGTGCAACACGGGTCGGTGCGGGCCGCCGCCCAGGCGCTCGGCTACACGCCGTCGACGATCAGCCAGCACGTCAGCGCGTTGGAACGGCAGACGTCGACGGTCCTGCTGGAACCGTCGGGACGCGGTGTCCGCCCCACGGCGGCGGGCCTGCTGCTGGCCGAACGGGCCGCGGACCTGCTGGCGCGCATGGCCGAGACCGAGGCCGCGCTGGCCGCGCTCACGGCCGGGGAGATGGGCGTGCTGCGGCTGGCCTCGTTCGCGACGGCCGGCTCCGAACTGATCCCGCCCGCGCTCGCCACGACCCGCGCGCGGTTGCCCGGCCTCGACGTCACGCTGCGGATCGCCGAGCACGACGACGCCCTCGACCTGCTCCGCGCCGGCATGCTCGACCTGGTCGTCATCGAGACGCACGACCACCCGGAGAACACCAGCGCGTTGAGCTACCTCCCGCTGCTCACCGACCCGTTCCGGATCGTCCTGCCGAAGGGCCATCGCCTGGCGCGGCGCCGGGTCGTGTCGCTCGCCGACGCCGCGGACGAGCCGTGGATCGACATCCGCAGCGAGATCGGCTGCTGCCACGCCGCGACCAACGCCGCCTTCCACGCGGCCGGGTTCACGCCCCGCCGCGAGGTCGAGGCCGACGAGTACTGGCCGGCGCAGGGGTTCGTCGCGGCCGGGCTCGGACTCGCGCTGATTCCCGTGCTGGCGCTGGGAGTGCAGCACACCGGGGTCGTCGTCCGCCGGTTGTCCCCGCGCGACCAGCCGGTGCGGCACGTCCTCGCCGTGACGAGGCCCGCCGTCGAGCGGACCGCGCCCGTCCGCACGATGATCGCCGCGCTGCGCCGCGAGATCAGCCGCTGAAGTTCGCGAACAGCAGGCTCGCCAACCCGAGCCCCACCAGCAGGTTGAACACGGTCGCGCCGGCGAACACGCCGATCGGCCGCCAGCCCGCCTCCCGCAGCGGCGCCACCCGGAACTCCAGTCCGATGGAGACGAACGCGAGGATCAGGAACAACGTCCGCAGGTCGTTGACCGTCGTGATCACCGCCTTGTCGCCACCGGACTCCAGGAACACCGTCGCCACGACGGACGCGACCAGGAAGCCGAGCACGAACTTGGGGAAGCGCTCCCACAACGCCCGCCCGCTGACCTTCGCCTCACCGGTCTTCTCGACCTTCAACGCGAAGTAGGCCGTGAGCGCCACCGCGACCACTCCGAGCAACGCGTTCTGCGTCGTCTTGACGATCGTCGCGATCTGCAGGGCTTCCTCGCCCACCAGCGCGCCCGCCGCGCTCACCGCCGCGGTCGTGTCGATGTTGCCGCCGATCCACGCGCCCGCCACCGCCGTCGGCAGCCCGAACACGTCGACCAGCAGCGGCAGCACGAAGATCGACGGCAGCGCGAAGATGATGACCAGGCTGGCGGTGTAGGCGAGTTGCTCCCGCCGGGCCTGCACCGCGCCGGCCGCCGCGATCGCCGCGCTGACCCCGCAGATCGACACCGCCGAGGACAGCAACGCCCGCAGCTTCGGTTCCAGGCCGAGCTTGCCGCCCAGCCACCAGGTGAACCCGAACACCAGGGTGATCAGCAGGAACGCCTGGGCGATCGCGGGCCCGGCGGCCTTGACGATCACCGCGAAGTTGATCGACGCGCCGAGCAGCACCAGCCCGGTCTTGATGAAGAACTCGGTGCGGAACCCGGCAGCGAGCCTGTCCCGGAATCCGAGACCGGTCAGCACGGCGTTGCCGAGCAACCCGAGCACGATCGCGTAGACCGGGTACTCGATGCTCTTCGCGATGTCGCCGAGCCAGGTGCCCTTGGTGAACACCGGCACGTTCTGCTCCAGGTACCGGGTGAGCGCACCGAGCACCACCACCACGGCGACGCCGCCGACCGCCCACCAGACCTGGGACCGTTGCCGTGCCTGGACTTCCGTCATCACGGCACCAGCCAGCCCGGGACGAACTGCGTCAGCACGAGTGCCAGCAGCACCAGCCCGACGATCGTCGCGGCCCAGTCCTCGTTCCACGCCAGCCTGCGCTCGCGGCGCACGCCCTCGTCCGTCTCCACCCCGGCCTCCTCAGCTCGTGCGTCATCGTCCGAGCCGACCGGCGGGCCGGGCAAGGGCTCCCGCATCGTGGAACCGGCCCCACTACTCCGATTGCGAGGTGCACTGCGTTCTCGTGCAATACCTCCTCCTCCGACGTCGTCACGCGATATGGCAACAGCGCACACACGACGACACAGAGGGGAAGCAATGCGTCGAGTTGGTACAGCAATGATCTTGGCGGTGCTGGCGAGCCTGCTCACGGCACCGGGCGCGAGCGCCGCGGAGAGGTTCTGGACGTTGCAGCTCAACCTGTGCAACAGCGGGATCGCCGGCTGCTACGAGGGAGGCAAGTCGGTCCCCGAGGCCGCCGGGCTGATCCGCCAGGTGCGCCCGAACCTCGTGACGCTCAACGAGATCTGCTCCGGTGACGTGCCGGGGCAGCTCGCGCCGGCGTTGTCCGACGCCTGGCCGGGCGACCGGATCTACCACTTCTTCTCCCCCGCGCTCCGGCGCGACACCGGCACGCCGGTCAAGTGCGCCAACGGCCAGGACTACGGCAACGCGGTGCTCGGCCGGGTCTCCGCCACCGCCTACCGGGGCGTGACGACGTGGACCGGGAAGTACGCGACGCAGGACACGGGCAACGAGCAACGCACCTATGCGTGCGCATACGCCGTGGGTGACCATCTCGCGTGTGCGACGCACCTGTCGGCGAGCAGCGAACCGGTCGCGCTGGCCCAGTGCCGGTCGCTGCTGTTCGACGTGGTCCCCGGCATCCGGTCCTCGGTCGGCCTGACCGGCAAGACGGTCGTCGGCGGCGACTTCAACCTGGAGTACGACACGTCCGATCCGGAGAACGCGCAGAACTGCGTCCCGCCGGGACACGTCCGCAAGGGCGACGGCAGCGTGCAGCACGTCGTGTTCTCCAACGACAACGCGTTCGTCAGCACGCAGAAGTACGGCCTGCGCTACACGGACCACGACGGCTGGCTGGTGAGGCTCACCAAGCCGTGATCAGGCGGGCGGTGCCAGCACGACGGCGGAGTTGTGCCCGCCCATGCCGAGCGACGACTTGATCGTCAGGCCATCGCGCACCGGCGTGGAGCCGTTGAGCAGGCGAGGGTGTCCCGGCGCGACGATCGGTGGTGCCGGGATCACGCCGCTGTCGTAGCCCATCGCGGCCACGGCGACCTCGATCGCGGACGCGGCGCCCTGGCAGTGGCCGGTCAGCGGCTTCACGGAGTAGATCCCGGTCTCCGGACCGAACAGCTGCTCCAGGACGGCGGCCTCGGCGGTGTCGCACTGGGCGGTGCCGGGGCCGTGCGCGTTGAGGTAGCGGATGTCCGCTGCGCTGACCGACGCGTTGTCCAGGGCGTCGGCGAAGCAGGTGGTGATCTGGTCGAGCGCCGGGTCGATCGACGTCACGTGGTACGCGTCGTGCGACATCGCGCCACCGAGCGTGAGGGCGTACGGGTTCGTGGCGTGCCTCGACAGGACGAACGCGACGGACGCCTCACCCATCACGAAGCCCCGGCTGCCCTCCTGGAACGGGCGGCACGCGTCGAGCGGTTCGGCGTCCACGACGGCCACTCCGAGGCGGACGAAGTGGGACACGTTCTCCGGCGTCAGCGACAGGTCGGTGGCGACGAACACCACGTCGTCGACGATGCCGGCGTCCAGCCAGGCCTTCGCGGTGATCAGACCGGCGTTGCCCGACGCGCACATCGCCGAGACGTTCATCGCGGGCCCGTGGAAACCGTATTCCTGCATGAACGTCGACATGGGCGTCGACGGCATCAACGCAAGGTAGTCGTGGACGGGCAGTTTGCCACCGCGCGTGACGTAGAAGTCGCGCCACAGGTCCACTTCGCCCAGCACCACCGCGTGCATCAGGCCTACCCGGCGACCGGGACGCCAGCCGCGCGTGCCCGCGTCCTCGATGGCCTCCCTGGCGGCCGCGCGCATCGCCCGCGCGAACCTGCTGGGACCGTCCACCGGGTCGCCGCCCTCGCCGACGTAGGCGGCCCAGACGGTGTCACCGGGGAATCGGCCCAGCTCAGGGACTATGGACGCGGCGGGCTTGCCGCTCATCAGCCCCTCCCAGAGCGACGGGCGGTCCCACCCGTACGCGCTGACCACGCCGATTCCGCAGATACCGACACCCCGAGCGACCATAGCTTCCAGCTCCCCCACACCGAGGGCCGACGACTCGACTGCCTGCAAGGATAACTGCGCGAAAGGGCTCCCAGCGAACACCACCCCCGTCCACAATGGACCTGGAAGGGACGGACCCTGGTCACGACCCGGTACCTTCGACCGGATATAACGGCACACCTGCCGAAGCCACACGGGTGATCTGGGAGCCAAGACGTGAGCGACCTGATCGGTGACGCCGAGTTCGACCACGAGCTGCTGGTCGACCTCGCGCTCTCGGTCGGCGCCGCCGTGGTGTGGTGGCTGGACCTGAGCACGGACCGGCTCGGCTGGGCGCCCGGTCTCGACGTGGTCATCGGCGTTCCCGGCGCGGACTCCGGCACCGTGCGGGCCCGGCTGGCCGAGCTGGTGGCGCCGCTGACCGTCGCCACCAGGGCCGCGGCGGCGTGGCAGGACTTCGAGCTCGAACAACCGCTGACCACCCCGACCGGCACGCGCTGGCTCCAGTTCCGCGCCCGCGTCTCGACGCACGACTCCGCGCGGGCGCTGGTCGGGGTCGTGGCCGACGTGACGCGCCGGCACACCCAGCAGCAGGAGCTGGCCGACCTCGCGGACCGGTACCGGCTGCTGGTCGACCTCGCGCCCGAGGCGATCGTGGTGCACGAGGCCGGTCTGCTGGTGTACGCGAACCCGGCGGCGGTGCAGTACGTGCGGGCCAAGTCCGAGGCGGACCTGCTGGGCAGGGCGATCACCGACTTCGTCCACCCCGACTCGCAGCGCGACATGCTGCAGCGCATCGCGAAGCTGACCGAGCCGGGCGCGGCGAGCGACCCCGCCGACGCCGTGCTGGTCCGGTTCGACGGCGGCACCACGGACGTCGAGTCGGTGTCGGTGCGCACCACCTGGGAGGGCAGGCCCGCGTTCCAGGTGATCATGCGGGACGTCACCGAGCAGAAGGCGGCCGCGGCGGCGTTGCGCTACCAGGCCGCCCTCGCCGCGCACGTCAGCGACGCGTTGATCGCGACCACCTCGGACGGTGTCGTGACGAGCTGGAACCCCAGCGCGGAGACCGTCTACGGGCACAGCGCGGCCGACGCGATCGGCCAGCCCATCGGCCAGGTCGTGGGTGCGCCGCTGAACCCCGTGGCGGTGTTGCAGGCGGGCGGCGTCGTCCACGCCGTGCACCGCCGCTGCGACGGAGCGACGCTCGCGGTCAGGGTGTCGGTCGCCAGGATGGACGACGGGTACGTGCTGATCTGCGCGGACGAGACCGCGCGCCGCCGGGCCGAGCACCACTTCACCGCCGTCGTCGCCGCCATCGAGGAGGGCGTGCTCGTCGTCGGCCCCACCGGCCTCGTCGAGTCGGTCAACCCCGCCGCCGAACGGATCCTCGGCGTCAGCGCGCACGAGGTGATCGGCAAGCCCGCGTCGCTCGCCGAACTGCACGACGAGTCCGGCCAGCCGGTCCCGCACAGCGACTACCCGTCCGCGAACACCCGCGCCAACGGCAAGGCGCAGCACGGCCGGATCCTGCGGTCGTTGCGCCCGGACGGCACGCACGTGTGGCTGTCCCTGAGCGCCCGCGCCCTGTCCCCCGACGGCGAGGTGCCGTCCGCGACGGTCGTGTCGTTCACCGACATCACCGAACGCCGCATGATCGACAGCCAGCTGGAGCACGAGGCGACGCACGACTCGTTGACCGGCCTGTACAACCGCACGGTCATCATCAACCGCCTCAGCCCGGCCGCGCGGGCGCACCGGTCCGGCCCCACCACCGTGCTGTTCATCGACCTGGACAAGTTCAAGGTCATCAACGACTCGCTCGGCCACAGCGTCGGCGACGAGGTGCTCCGCGTCGTCGGCACCCGCCTCGGCCGCAGCTCGCGGCGCGGCGACGTCATCGGCAGGCTCGGCGGCGACGAGTTCACCGTGATCGCGTACGGCCTGAGCGGCCCCGAGGAGGGCGCGGCGCTCGCCGACCACGTCCGGTCAGAGCTCAACCGCCCGATCACCGTCGCGGGCAGGCAGCTGCACGTGGACGCGAGCGTCGGCATCGTGATCGCCGAGCCGGGCGACCGCCGCGACGGCGCCGACCTGCTCCGCGACGCCGACCTCGCCATGTACCACGCCAAAACGCGGGGCCGCGGCCGCACGGCGTTCTTCGACGTCGAGCTCCGCGAACGCATCCAGCGGCGCCTGCAGCTCGAGCAGGACCTCCGGATGGCCCCGATCAGCCACGAGCTGTGGGTCGCCTACCAGCCGATCGTCGACCTGCGGACGAACGAGCGCACCGCCGTCGAGGGCCTGCTGCGCTGGACGCACCCCCGTTACGGCCTGATCACGCCGACGGAGTTCATCGCGCTCGCCGAGGAGAGCGACCTGATCAACATCATCGGCGCGCACATGCTGCACACCGCCACCCGCGAGATCGCCGAGCAGGCCCCCGAGCTCCAGCTGACGGTGAACCTCTCGGCCCGTCAGCTCGACGACCCGTGGCTCGTCTCCGCGGTCCGCAACGCCACCCACAAGGCTGGCCTGCCGCCCAGCTCGCTGTGCCTGGAGATCACCGAGAGCGCTCTCACCCGCGACCCGGCGCTGGCCTCCCGCACGCTGGCGGCGTTGCGCGAGCTGGGCGTCCGGCTCGCGATCGACGACTTCGGCACGGGCTACTCGTCGCTCGCCCAGCTGCTGACGCTGCCGCTGGACACGCTCAAGATCGACCGCTCGTTCACGATCGGGCTCGGCCGGTCCGGCGAGGCGGAGGCGATCGTCACGAGCATCATCGCCATGGCGCACGCGGTCGACATGACGGTGGTGGCCGAGGGCGTGGAGCAGCCTGAGCAGCTGGAGATCCTGCGCGGCCTCGGCTGCGACCTGGCGCAGGGCTTCTACCTGGGCCGGCCGGTGCCGATCGCCGAGCTGTGAGTCAGCGCAGGTAGGACGCCCCGTTGAGGTCGAGCACCGCGCCGGACGACCACTGGGCCCGAGGCGAGGCCAGGTAGACGATCGCGGCCGCGACCTCCTCCGGCGTGCCGACCCTGCCGAACGGGCTCTGCTCGCGCACCAGGTCGCCTTCCGCACCGCTGAGCTTGGCCGCCTGGCGTTCGGTGGCGACGAACCCCGGCGCCACCGACGTCACCGAGATCCCGTGCGGCGCGAGCGTGATCGCGGCCGACTGCCCGAACGCGTGCAGCGCCGCCTTGCTCGCCGCGTACGCCGGATGGTCGGCCTCACCCCGGAACGCACCGCGCGAGCCGACGTTCACGACCGCGCCGGGCGCACCCCGTTCGACCAGGTGCCGCGCCACGGCCCAGGTGACGTTGACGGCGCCGTGCAGGTTGACGGCGAACATCCGCTCCCACGCGCCGGTCCACTCGTCCCACTCCGCCTCGCCGACGCGGTGCCGGTTGCCGGCTGTGGGCGCGACGGCGGCGTTGTTGACGAGCACGTCCACCGCGCCGAGCCGGTCGACGGCCTCCGCGACGAGTGTCCTGGCCGCCTCGGGATCACCGAGGTCGCCGCCGATCAGGACGTGTCCGTCGCCCTTCAGCAACGCAACCGTCTCCTCGGCGTCGTCGCGCCGGCTGCTGTAGTGCACCGCGACCCGGTCTCCGAGCTCGGCGAACGCCTGCGCGGTGGCCCGGCCGATTCCCCGTGACGCACCCGTCACCAGCACTGCCCTGTTCGACATTCCTCGAACCGTACGTCAGAAGAGGCGGCCGTCCTCCTCGGCGGGCGGTTCCTCCAGTTCCAGCAGGTACCGCTTGCGCTGGAGCCCGCCCGCGTACCCGGTGAGCGTCCCCTTCGACCCGACCACCCGGTGGCACGGCACGATGATGCTGATCGGGTTCCACCCGTTGGCGTTCCCGACCGCCTGCGCCGCCGCCGGGTCGCCGAGCTCGGCGGCCAGCTGCCCGTACGTCCGCGTCTCGCCGTACGGGATCTCGACCAGCAGCTTCCACACGCTCTGCTCGAACGCCGAGCCGCGCGGCGCGAGCTCCAGGTCGAACCGCCTGCGGTCACCGCCGAAGTACTCGTCCAGCTGGCGCCGCACGTCCTCGAACCCGGCGTCCGACTCCTGACCGAAGTCGAGGCGCGGGGTGCGCAGGTGGCCGTCGAAGTAGAGCCCGATCAACGCGGTGCCGTCGCCGACGAGGGTCAGCGGCCCGACCGGGGAGGGAATGACGCAGTGGTGCACACCGGCCATTGTCCTCCCCTGCCCGGCAGCCCCTACAGGCCGTGGCCGAACGGGAAGAGCGGGTCGTCGTACCCGGCGACGTCCTCGTGGTGCCGCCGGACCTGCTCCATCGAGCGCGGCAGGTCGAACGGCAACCGCCCGGCCGGTGGGATGGCCCCGGACAACGCGTCGGCCAGCGCCTCGTCCGTCGACCCGTAGCTGACCACCACGGTCGAGGCGATGGGCAGCAACGGGGTCAGCACCGCGGGACGGTCCAGCGTCACGTCCACCACCAGCGGGCAGACCGCCGCGATCCGCGCCAGCCGTGACGCGAGCCCTGGCTGGAACTCCAGCGAACCCTGGTGGAACCACGACTCCAGGAACAGGTCGGCGCGCGGGTCGAACGGCGCCATCAGCCGCACCAGCGCGAGATCCGCCTCCTCCGGCGTCGCGACCACGACACCGAGCCGTCCCGCCACCTCGGGCGAGAAGTTCTCCACGTACAGCTTCAACCCCGGCCGCAGCGGCAGCTCGCCCTTCTGCAGGACGGTCACCGAACGGGCCTGCGCCGCGTGCCCCTCGTCGCGGAAGTCCTGCCGTCCCACGATCTCCGCGGCGAGGTCCTCGTCCACGAACGGGTCGTCGAACAGCCCCAGCCGGAACTTCACGGCCAGCAGCCGGCGCGCCGACTCGTCGATCCGCTCCTCGGTCACGCGACCCTGCGCGACCAGTTCCAGCAGGACGTCCACGCACTCCTCGCCACCAAACTGGTCGGCGCCCGCCGCGAGGATGAGTTCCATGCGCCCCAACGCGTCCAGGTGCTCGACGCCCCACGCCCGCGCGGGCAGGACCTTGTCGCCGACGTGGTTGTCCATGACGAGTTCCCAGTCGGTCAGCACCACGCCGTCGAACCCGAGGCCCTCGCGCAGCATGCCGGTGACGACCTGCCGGTTGTAGCCGAAGCCGACCTCTTCGATGGGTTCGCCGCCGACCTCAAGACCGATGGGCATCCCGTAGTACGGCATCACGGCCGCGGTCCCGGCGTCGATCACCGCCTTGAACGGCGCCATGTGGTCGTCGAAGCGGCCACCGGGGTACACCTGCTCGCGGCCGTACGGGAAGTGCGCGTCCTCGCCGTCCTTCTGCGGGCCGCCGCCGGGGAAGTGCTTGCTGGTGCAGGCCACCGACTCCGGCCCGAGCGACGGCCCCTGGAACCCCCGCACGTACGCCACGGCCAGTTCGGCCGTCAGCGCGGAGTCCTGGCCGAACGTGCCCGCCTGCCGGGCCCAGCGCGGTTCGGTGGCGAGGTCGATCGCCGGGTGCAGGGCGCAGCGGATGCCCGCCGCCACGTACTCCTGGCGGGCGATGTCCGCGAACCGCTCCACCAGGGCAGGGTCGCGCAACGCCGCCAGGCCCAGCGACTCCGGCCACTGGGAGAAGGCCTTGGCGCTGAACGACACCCCGGCGTTCTCGAGGAACGCGTGCCGCGGGTCGGTGGAGATCGTCACCGGGATCCCGTGCGGGGTGTTCTCGGCGATCCGCTGGAGGTTGTTGTACCAGCGCGCCGCCATCCGCGCGTCGTGCAACGCGTGCACGTTGAAGTGGCTCAGGTGCTTCTGCGTCACGACGACGCTGGTCGGCGACTTCGAGATGTCGCCGGGCGCCTCCTTCACCGTGCCGTCCGCGCCCGCCTCGATGACGGTGTGGAACAGCAGGCCTGCCTTCTCCTCCAGCGAGAGGCGCCCCAGCAGGTCGGCGACCCGGTCGGCCACCGGCAGGCGCGGGTCCTCGAAGGGGTCCATCACGCCGTTGCCGTTGAGGTCGCGGTACTCGACGCCGTCCTCGGAGATCAGCCGCACGGGCCGCATGTCCTTACCTCCTGTGAAAATCAGACTCGGCTCGCGCCGAACTCCTCGACCCCGATCACCGGACGCAACGCGCGTTCGACGGCCGGTGTGCTGAACGCCCTGCGGATCACGTCCCGGCACAGCACGTTCCCGATCGCCCCCATGACCATCGCCTGGTCCAGGGAGAGGTAGCGGCGCGCGATCGTGCCCGACTTCACGGCGGCCGCGTCGAAGAAGCCGCCGCGGCCGTACGCGCGCAGGTCGTCCTGGACGCGCGCGAGGTTCGCGAAGGCCTCGTCGCGTTCGTGCATCATCGCGAGGAACGCGGCGTGCGGGGTGACCACGCCGTCGCCGTACGCCGGGGTAGGTGCGGTGGCGGGACGGCAGGTGCCGAAGCCGACGTCGTAGTTCGTCATCTCCTGGTCGGAGAAGTAGCCGTTGGCGCCGTTGCCCGGTTCGTTGCCGGGGCCCATGCCGAGCGCGTCGACGCCGTACTCGCGGTAGCCGCCGGCGGGGTTGCTGGACGGGCTGAAGCCCCAGTAGCCGTACTTCGCTTCCAGCAGCCCGTGTTCACGTTGCGCGCGGACGTGCAGCCGGTGGTTGCGGCCCCACGACCTCGGCGCCCACGTCGCCTCGGGCACGAACACGTCCGGCATCAGCTCCTCGAACATCGACCCGCCCCAGCCCGGCACGATCCGCATGCCGCGGTAGGTGTAGGCGCCCTCGAAGACCTCGATGCCGTAGTAGGTCCGGTTCTCCCCCACCGGCTGCATCTCGTGCCACGACCAGTCGCACGACGCCGGGAACGTCCGCCACATCGCGAAGTACTGCTTCGGCGGGACCTGCCCGGTGATGATGCCGAGGTAGCTGGTGATCCGCGTTTCCGACACCGTCGTGTCGTAGTGGTGGTTGGTGAGCCACACGGGCTCGCCGCCGATGTGCGTGCCCTGGTAGACGCCGCCGGGCCGGTCGTGGTCGAACGGGAAGAACCCGCCGTGGATCAGCCCGCCGGGACGCACGGCCGGGTGTCCGGCGACGTCACCGGGGTTGTAGAAGGCGTCCCAGCGCATGCGGGCGAAGATCCGCCGGGCGAGGTCCGCCGCCGCGCGGTCCGCGCCCGCCACGACGAGCAGCGCGGCACCGAGCCAGCCGTTGTCGACGCTGGAGCAGAACGGGTGCACGACCGCGCCGGTCCCGGGCCAGGCCCGCAACGCCTCGCCGGTCTCCTCGTCGTACCAGTTGTAGTACATGCCGCTCGGGGTGTGGTGCTCCATCCGGTCCAGAGTGGACAGAGTGCGGACGAGCCGGGCGGACGCCTCGTCCTTGCCGATGAACCCGAGCTCGCGGGCCACGACCGTGGACCACAGGTAGCCGCCGATGTTGGTCGGCGAGGTGTAGCCGGACCGGTCGCCCGCCGCGAGCGACTCGGGGATGTTGTCGGCGGGCAGGCCCGTGTTCGACGGGGTCATGGCGACAAGACTGCGCCAGGTGTCCTTGGCCCAGCCCCGGACCCTGACCGGGTCGAAGCGCCGGGACGCGGCGGTGGCGGAGGCGGGCACGGCGAGCGCGACGGCGCTGCCGATGAGCAGGGTTCGGCGGGTGAACGTCACAGGATTCCCCTTTGGACTTCTCACTTGATGCCGGTGGTCGCGATGCCTTCGATGAAGCGCCGCTGGAAGACGAGGAACACGAGCAGCACGGGGACGACGACGATCGTGGCCCCGGCGAGCAGCAGGCCGTACTGGATGGAGTTCTGCCCGGTCGAGTAGAGGGCGAGAGCGACGGGCAGGGTGAACTGGCTCTCCTGCTGCGCCACCACGAGAGGCCACAGGAAGTTGTTCCAGCTGCCCAGGAACGTGAGGATGCCGAGGGTCGCGAGCGCGGGCCCGCACAGCGGCAGGATGATCCGCGCGAAGATCCGGATCTCACCCGCGCCGTCCACCCGTCCGGCGTCCAGCAGCTCGCGCGGCAGGCCGGAGATGAACTGGCGCATCAGGAACACGCCGAACGGCGACACGAGGAACGGCAGGATCAGGGCGGGCAGCGAGTTCGCGAGGCCCGCGTTCACGACGAGCACGTACAACGGCACGAACGTGACCACGCCAGGGATCATCAGCGTCGCCATGACGATCGTGAACAGCGCCTTCTTGCCGCGGAAGTCCAGCATCGCGAGCGCGTAGCCGACCGCCGAGCAGAACAGCAGGTTCCCGGCCGTCACCAGCACGGCGACGACCGCCGAGTTGAGGAAGTACGTGCCGAACTGCAGGCGGGAGAACAGCTGCGCGTAGTTGTCGAGCGACGCGCTGTCCGGCCACCACGTCGGCGGGTTCCGCCGGATCTCGCCGTCGCCCTTGAAGCTGCCGAGCACCATCCAGGCGAACGGCGCGACGACGGCGACGAACGCGACCGTGAGCGGAACGTAGAGCCACCAGCGGTTCTTCACGTCAGCTCCTCTCCCGCAGCAGCCGGAACTGCAGCGCGGTGACGATCGCGATGACGACGAAGATCAGGTAGCTCATGGCGGAGGCGAAGCCGTAGTTGCCGAACCCGAACTGCTTGTAGGTGTACATCGTCGCGGAGATGGTCGAGTTGAGCGGGCCGCCGTTGGTCATCACGAACGGCTCCTCGAAGAACTGGAGGTACCCGATCGCCGTCGTCACCGAGACGAACAGCAACGTGGGGCGCAGCAACGGCAGCGTGATGTACCAGAACCGCGACACCGCGCCCGCGCCGTCGATCGACGCGGCCTCGTGCAACGACTGCGGCACCGCCTGCAGGCCGGCCAGGAAGATGATCATCGCGGTGCCGAAGTTGCGCCACGCGGCCATGAGGATCATCGCCGGCATCGCCCAGTCCGGGTCGCCGAGCCAGTTCGGCCCGTCGATGCCGACCCAGCCGAGCATGGTGTTGATCAGCCCGTACTCGTCCTGCAGCAGGAACCGCCACACCACCGCGATCGCGACGATCGACGTGATCACCGGCGTGTAGAAGCCGAGCCGGAAGAACGCGCGGAACCGGTTGATGCCCTTGTCCAGCACCACGGCGGCGGTGAGCGCGATGAGCAGCGTGAGCGGCACGCCGACCAGCACGAAGTACGCGGTGTTCCCCGCGGCCGTGCGGAACAGCGGGTCGCTGAACGCCTGGACGTAGTTGTCGAGCCCGACGAACTCCACCGCGAACGGCGTGCGCAGGTCGCGGTTGCGGGTGTCGGTGAAGCTCATGAACAGCGACTGCACCACCGGCCAGGCCGTGAACACCGCGAACAGCAGGCAGAACGGGAGGATCAGCAACCACGCCGCCCGTTCTGCCCCGCGGCGGCGCACCGCTGTCGAGCTCACTTGCCGGTACCGATGGAGTCCGCGGACGCCTGCGCCGCCTTGAGCGCCGTGCCCGCGTCGGAACCGGACCTGGCCACCTTCTCGACCTCGGTGTCGAGCGCGGTGATCGCCTGCTCCCAGGTGGCGAAGGTGGGCGGCGACTGCGCGGTGTCGAGCTGCTTGCCGAACGTCGCGAGCTTCTTGTCGGCGGTCAGCACCGGGTCCTGCCAGGCGCTCTTCACCGACGGCAGGTCGGTCGAGGACTGGTACCACTTGACCTGCGTCTTGGCGTCGGCGAGCCACTGCACGAACTTCCAGGCGGAGTCGCGGTTCTTGCTCTCCTTGAACACCACGAAGTTCGAGCCGCCGACGAAGCTCGACGACGTCTTCTTGGTCGGCATCGGCATGACGTCGTACCTGTCCTTGAAGCCCTCGCCGCCGACCTTCTCGACCGCGGACATCATCCAGGGACCGGAGATGAACATCGGCACGCGGCCGCTCGCGAAGTCGGGTTCGGTCGTGGGCTGCGCGGGCGCTTCCTTGTCCGCGATGCCTTCCGAGAAGAAGGAGCCGTAGTACTCCAGCGTCTCCTTCATCTCGGGGCTGTCGAAGTTGTAGGCCTTGCCGTCGTCCTTGGTCAGCTCGGCGCCGTTGGACCAGGCGAACGGCAGCAGCGACTGCCACGACCCGGTGCCGCCGGGCTGCAGTCCGATGCCCCACTTGGCGCCTGCCTTGGCCTGCAACGCCTTGGCCATCTCCTTGACGCCCGCCCAGTCCTTCGGCGGCGTCTCGAACCCGGCCGTCTTGGCGAGGTCCTTGCGGTAGTAGAGCAGCCGGGTCTCGACGTACCAGGGGATGCCGAACGACGTCCCGCCGACCTCGGTCGTCTTCTGCGCGCCCTCGAAGAACGCGCCCTTGTCGATCGACGGCGGCGTCGGGTCGAGCGCGCCCATGCCGGCGAACTCACCCATCCACGTCGACCCGACCATGGCGGCGTCCGGCGCCTGCCCGGCCGTGATCGCGGAGGTGAACTTGTTGTGCGCGGAGTCCCACGGGATCGCGGTCACCTGCACGTCGACGCCGGGGTTCGCGTCCTCGAACTCCTTGGCGAGCGCCGGGAGCTTCTCGCCCTCCGCTCCCATGGCCCACACGGTGATCGTCCCGGCGGCGGGCCCAGAGCCGATCTCCGCGCCCGTCTGACCACCGCCCTGCTCGTCCCCGCGCCCGCAGGCGGAGAGCACCAGCACCAGGGCTGACACGCTCGCGAGCATCTTGGAAGTGCTGCGCGCCATCGGCTTCTCGCTTCCTCTCGGAGTTGGTCTCAAGTGGACTGCGGCTTCAGCAGCCGCAGGAAGAGCGCACCACGAGCTGCGTGGACAGCGTCTGCGCGTGCGACCGCGCCGCCTCACCACCGACCAGCTCGTGCAGCCTGGTGGCCGCCAGCGCGCCGAGCTCGTGCACGGGCTGCCGCACCGTCGTCAGCCCCGGCCGGACGTACCGCGAGGTCATGACGTCGTCCCAGCCGACCACCGCCACGTCGCCGGGCACCGTGCGCCCGGCGTCCTGCAACGCGGTCATGACCGACAGCGCCAGCTCGTCGTTGGCGCACATCAGCGCGTCCGCCTGGAGTGCGCCGTCGAGCAGCTGCCGCGCGACCACAAGACCGTCGGCCTCGTTCAACGCGACGCGCACGGGTTCGACGGCGTGGAGCCCGCGATCCTGATGGGCGGCAACGAATCCCGCGTACCGGTCGCGGATGTCGGGCCCGCTGTCCGGGTCGCCGACGAACAGGACCTGCCGCCGTCCGTGGCCGAGCAGGTGCCCGGCGAGCTCCCGCGCGCTCTCCAGGTTCTCCGCCGACACCGCCTCGACCCCGTCGCTCGCCTCGCCGGCGATGACGACGACGGGTTTCTTGGCGCGCAACAACCGCACCACGTCACCCGAGGCCGCCGACCCGAACACCGCGATGGCGTCCACCCGCGTCGCGAGCTGCCGCACGGCCGCGGGCAGATCGGTGCGGCTGTTGGTGAGCACGAGCACGACGGACTGCGCCAGCTCGGCGGCCCGCGCCTCGAACCCCATGAGCAGCTCGGCGTAGTAGGGACCGGACAGCTCCGGCAGCACCAGCCCGTGCGCCTCGTGATGGCGGACCGCGAGGCTGCGCGCGGCGCCGAGCGGCACGTACCCGAGCTCCTCGACGGCGGCGAGCACCTTCTGCTTCGTGGCCTCGGCCACGACCGTCGCACCCTGCAACACCCGCGAGACGGTGGCGATGCTGACGCCGGCGTGCTCGGCGACCGAGTAGATGGTCGCCCCCGCGGACCTGGCCTCGGCCGAGACCTGCTGCTTGCCCATACGCGCTGCCTGCCGCCTCTGTCGTCGCTGACTGTTATGTAAGCGCTTACATGTCACCTTTTGTGATGTAAGCGCTTACATACGGCTGTTTCGGCAAATATAGGCACGTGACGCGGACCGGCACAAGGCCAACGCCGCTCAGAACCGCCGATTCGACGCCGCTGAGCACGTCAAATGCCCACGAAATCGGTCCGGAACTGGACCACGGACGCGGACCAATCCGTCACTAACGTCATGATCCATGACAGTCATCGGACCCTCGTCCACGAACTCACTGGACGTCCTGCTGCACCATTCCCCCGCCATCCCCCAGGGCTCCGCGGGCATGGTCGCCACCGTCACGATCCCGCCCGGCGACCCCGGCTCAGGCCCGCACCGGCACTCCGGCCCCGTCTTCGGCTACGTCCTGCAGGGCGAGATCCTCTTCGAGCTCGAAGGCGAGGAACCCCGCGTATACCGAGCCGGCGAGGCGTTCTGGGAGCCCGGCGGCGACGTGGTGCACTACCAGGCCGCCAACCTGCGCACCGACGTCGAGAGCAGGTTCCTCGTGTTCATGCTCTGCGCCCCCGACGTCCCGATGATGACGTACCTGGACGCCGACGAGATCGCCGCCCGCTCCCACCTGCGGGTTCAGTCCCCCACCACCTGACGTGACCAAGTGCACCTCATCGGCCCCGAATCCACCGGGCACCGTCAAGCATGCCAATCGCCACCACCAGGCGTCGTCACGACCTACGAAGCCGGCACCCGCAACGCCCCAGAAATCGAAACCCCGTCCCCACCCCACGACACAGCCCGCAAATCCGCCACCACGACCTCGGCAGGAGTCTCCAGCGCCCCCACCCCGACCCCCACCACACCAGCAGGCGAGGCCGCGATCCCAGCCGCCACCCCGTTCCCGCTGTCCTCGAACACCACACACCGGGAAATCGGCACCCCGAGCTTCGAAGCCGCCGTCAAATACCCCTCAGGACTGGGCTTCCCGGCCGAGACAGAATCCCCGCTGATCACCACACCAGGCAGCGGAATCCCCACCGCCGCCAACCGAGCCTCCAGCAACGAAACCGGCGCCGAAGTCACCAACGCCCAACCGGCCCCCAACGACTCCACCAACGCAACCGCACCGGGAATCGCCTCGGTAGCACCAGAATCGGCCAACTCGATCGCGTTGATCCGCTGCAACGCCGAATCCCACAGCTCGGCGGCCACGTGCATCCGAACCGTGTCCGCAGCCCGGCGCCCGTGCAACCCGGACAGCACAAGAGCCGGATCGACCCCGTACTCGGAAGCCCACTGGGTCCAGGCCCGCTCGGCCGCCACGGTCGAGTCGGTCAACACGCCGTCCATGTCGAACAGGACAGCCTCACAGCCCAGCTTCATCGTTCTCCCTCGAACACGAACCCTCAAGAAGGCAGCGGAATCTCCAGGCTCACGGTGCCGCGCAGATCCAGCCACGCCCGGTCACGCCCGCGCACCAGCCGCAGGACCACCTCCGAGCAGTGCGGGCACCGCGCGACAACGCCCGGCGCGTTGTGGTAGACGTGCAGCGACGCGACCGAACCGCGGTAGCCGCAGCCCGAGCACTGTCCAACAGCGACGGTCAGGTCCACGGCGAAGATCTCCCGCAGGTCGCCGGCCAGCGCGTTCCCGTCCACGTGGGTCATCGGTGCTCTCCTGTCAGCCAAAGCGCTCGGTGCGCACGCGGCGAGGATCATGGCCGAGCGCCACGAAGATGTCGGACACGGTCTCGACGAACCCGGTGGGCCCGCACACGAACACCTGGGGCTCGAAGTCGGCGGGCCACGCGTAGGTGTTCACCCCGGCCAGCCCGAGCCGCCCCGGCGGCGCAGCCCATCCCTCCGGCACCGACCGCGTGTACACGAACTGGACGTCCAGCCCGGCGTCCTCACGGGCACGACGGCGTAGCTCGTCGGCGTAGTAGACGTCTTCAGGCGTGCGCACCGAGTAGATCAACCGGAACGGCACCCGGCTGCCCTCAAAAGAACGCGTACGGATCATGGCCATCAGCGGCGCGATGCCCGACCCGCCGGCCACCAGCGTCACCGGCGCCGCATCAGCTGCGCGCCACACGAACCAGCCACCGACAGGGCCGCGCAGTTCGACCGAGGCGCCGACCGGCAGCACGTCGCACAGGTACGGCGACACCTCGCCGCCGTCGACCCGTTGCACGCTCAGCTCGAACCGCTCCCCGTCCGGCGCGGAGGAGATCGAATAGCTGCGCTGCACCGAGTAGCCGTCCTCCGCGGTCAGCCGCACGTCGACGTGCTGGCCCGGCAGGTGTCCCGGCCAGCCGGGCACGTCGAACACGAGGCTCCGGGCACTCGCCGTGATGTCGGTGGCCTCGGCCAGTTCGGCCACCCGCCAGGTCAGTCGCCCTGATACCGCTGCTCGCGCCATGGGTCTCCGTAGTCGTGGTAGCCCGCGCTCTCCCAGAAGCCGGGTTCGTCCTCCAGCAGCAACTGGATCCCGCGGACCCACTTCGCCGACTTCCAGAAGTACAGGTGCGGCACCAGCAGCCGCGCCGGGCCGCCGTGCTCGGGCGTGAGCTCCTCGCCGTCGTAGCGGTAGGCGACCCACGCCTGGCCGTCGATCAGGTCCTCGAGCGGCAGGTTCGTGGTGTAGCCGCCGTAGGACTGCACGAGCGCATAGTCCGCGGCCGTCTCCACGTCCTCCAGCAGCACGTCGAGCGACACGCCCTTCCAGCGGGTGCCGAGCTTCGACCACTTGGTGACGCAGTGGATGTCCGTGGTGATCTTCTCCGCGGGCAGCTCGATCAGCTGCTGCCACGACCAGTCGTAGCGCTGACCCGCCTCGGTGTTGATCGTGAACTGCCACCGGTCGGTCGTCACGCGCGGCGTGGGGCCCGCCGTGAGGACCGGGAAGTCCTCTGCCAGGTACTGGCCGGGCGGCAACTGCACGTCCGGTGACTGGCGCCGCCCGGTGAAACCGGGAGAGACGATTGGCATCGTGTCAGTAGACGACAGCGGCGCGCCGAACGCCACTGCTGATCACGGAGGTCACATTGGACGTGCTGGTCGAGACCGTCGGCGTGGTGACGGTGATCCGGATGAACCGCCCGGACCGCCGCAACGCGGTCGACGGGCCGATGGCCGCGGCCCTCAAAGACGCGTTCCTGGAGTTCGAGGCGTCAGAGCAACGGGTCGCGGTGCTCACCGGCGAGGGCGGAACGTTCTGCGCGGGCGCCGACCTGACGTCCGTCGGCGATCCGGAGCGCCGCAACGAGCTCGACCCGTCCGGCGGCGGTGCCGGCCCGATGGGACCGACGCGGCTCGCGCTGAGCAAGCCGGTGATCGCGGCGGTCAGCGGGTACGCGGTGGCGGGCGGGCTGGAGCTCGCGCTGCTGGCGGACCTGCGGGTCGTCGAGAGCGACGCGGTGTTCGGGGTGTTCTGCCGCAGGTGGGGTGTGCCGCTGATCGACGGCGGAACCGTGCGGCTGCCCAGGATCGTCGGCCTGGGCCGGGCGCTGGACCTGATCCTGACCGGACGCCCGGTGCACGCCGAGGAGGCTCTGGCCATCGGGCTGGCGAACCGGGTGGTCGAGCCGGGCAAGGCCCTGGAGGCCGCGCTGGAACTGGCCGAGCAGATCGCCGGGTTCCCGTTCGAGTGCGTGCTCGCGGACCGGGCCTCGACCTACGGCGGGCTGGACCTGCCGCTGGCGGAGGCGCTGCGGGCAGAGGGGGCGGCGGGAGTGCCGATCGTGGCGCTGGAGGGCGCGGCGGGCGCCGCCAGGTTCGCGGGCGGCGCCGGCCGGCACGGCACGTTCACGGCAGGCGGGTGACCACGAGGTCCGGGTCGCGGGCGATCTGTGACACGGGCCCGGCGACACTAGGAGCCTGACTTCCGTGCTGGCACGGATCCGCCCGGACCGTGCGGTGATGAGACTCGGTGGCCACCACGTCAAGGAGGCGACCATGTACGCGCAACTCATCTACTTCGACGGACCCCGCAGCTCGGAGCAGCTGGCCGCCGAGGACTTCGCGGCGGCGGAACGCATCAGGCCCGCGATCGCGGCGGTGCCCGGCGGCATCAGGACCTACGTGCTGCGCCAGCCCGACGGCGCCGAGGTGATCCTGACGCTCGCCGAGACCGAGCAGGCCCTCCACGCCGGCCGCGACGCGATCATGGGCACCACGCTGCTGCCCGGCGAGAACCCGGACCTCCTGCCGGGCCCCGACCGCGTCGAGATCTACCCGGTCCACGAGGTCTTCGAGCACGGGGCGACGTCATGACCGCGGTCCGCACCCTCGCCCCCGGCCGCTGGCAGGCCGACCTCGACCGCACCACCGCGTCGTTCACGGTGGGCAACCTGGGCCGCAAGGCACACGGCACCGTGCCCGTCACCGCGGGTTCCGTCGAGATCGGCCCGGACGGTTCCTTGCTCGGTGTGCGCGGCACGCTCGACCTGTCCGGCATCGCGACGGGCATCCCGAAACGCGACCTGGACCTGCGCCGGCCCGGCCTGCTGGACCTCGACCGGCATCCGACGATGAGGTTCACCGCGTCGTCGGCGCGGGCCGTCGACGAGGGCTGGGAGGTGACCGGCACGCTGACCTGCCGCGGCACGGCGGCCGAGCTCACCGGCGTGGTCACCGTGGACGACCTGGTCCTCACCGCCACCGCGCGGCTGGACCGCAGGGCGCTCGGCATCCGCGCGCCGTCGTTCCTCATCGGACGGTGGGTCGACATCACGGTGACGGCGGCGATCCGTCACTCGGCCTGAAGCAGGCTGCCCGTCACGAACCGGACCCCGCCGCGGCGAACGCGCCGGTCGTGACGGTCGGCGCGGGTCGCCCGGTCACCGAAGTGGACCCAAGGATCCGCTGGAAACCGGACCACCTCTTGTACCGGTCTTTTCGCGCGGCGGGACCGGTACCGGCCGGGCGCAGTACCGTTCTCCCAGCACAACGCACCAAGACCGATCAAGCCGCATGACATCGATGTCGTCGCCGCGAATTCCTGTCTCGTTTGTCTTGTTGACCAGGGAGCTAACGCCACCGAAGCTTCCTGGCAACGTTGTCAGGACAGGGATCGGAGCACGCAATGGCGCAGGACTTCGGCAGCGGCGTCTCGCGGCGGCAGGCGTTGACCATGGGTGGCGGGCTGCTCGCCGGGTTCGGGTTGAGCACCCTGCTGCCGGCGACCGCGTCCGCCGCTCCGCAGCAGGCGGCGGCGCAGCCGAAGACGGTCGACCTCGCGTTGTTCCGTCCCGTGTCGGTGTCCTCGACGGACTACGCGGCCACGCCCGCCGAGTTCGCCGTCGACGGGCTCGCGCAGGTCGGCGTGCAGGGGTCCGGGTGGAGGGCCGGGCAGGGCGACGGTCAGTGGATGATCGTGGACCTGCAGGGCCGGTGCGAGGTCAGCTCGGTGGTGCTCACGTTCGAGGCCAAGCCCGGTGATCCCGCGTTCGACGCCAACGCCTCGCGCGCCGAGACGATCGGCACCGAGATCCTGTCGAGCTACGCGGTGGCGTTCGACCTCGACGTCTCCGACGACGGCCGGGTGTGGCGGACGGTGCACCACACCGAGTCCGGTGCGGGCGGGGCGGTCACCGTGCCGTTCTCGCCGGCGGTCAAGGCGCGCTGGATCAGGTTCTCCGCCACCCGCAGGTCGACGACGAACCCGTTGGGGCTCAACGGCTTGCAGGTCTACGGCACGAGCAGGGACAACCGGCCCGCGGTCAAGGGCTGGACGAACTGGCCGGTGAAGGACCACCCGAACCCCGCGCTGACCGTGGCGGCGGACGGGTCGGTGCCGCTGGAGTCCGGCTGGGTGCTGACCATGCAGGACTTCGCTCCCGGCAAGGACGGCGCCGCGCTCTCCGGCCAGAACGTGGACACGCGCGGCTGGGTGCCGGCGACGGTGCCGGGCACGGTGCTCGCGTCCCTGGTCGAGCAGGGACACCTGCCGGACCCGGTGTACGGCATGAACAACCTCAAGATCCCCGAGGCGCTGTCGCGGCACACGTGGTGGTACCGGCGGTCGTTCGGGCTGCCGCGCGGGCTCGACACCGGCAGCGGGCGGCACGTGTGGCTGGAGTTCGACGGCATCAACCACGAGGCCGAGATCTGGCTCAACGGAGCCAAGATCGGCGCGGTCAGCAACCCGTTCGGGCGGGCCGCGCTGGACGTCACGACGGCGCTGCGCCGCTCCGGCGACCAGAACCTGGCCGTGAAGATCACGCCGATGCCGTTCCCCGGCAGCCCCGGCGACAAGGGGCCGCGCGGTGAGGCGTGGGTCGGCGCGAACAGCACGATGTTCAAGAACTCCCCCACCTACCTCGCGGTGTCGGGCTGGGACTGGATGCCCACCGTCCGCGACCGCGCGTCGGGCATCTGGAACCACGTGCGGCTGCGCTCGACCGGCGCCGTGGTCGTCGGCGACCCGCGCATCGACACCGTGCTGCCGGACAAGGCGACGGCCGAGGTCACTTTCACCGTGCCGGTCCGCAACGTCGAGGCCGCCGCGAAGAACGTCACCGTCACCGCCGAGTTCAGCGCCGTCAAGGTGAGCAGCACCGTCACCGTGCCGGCCAGCTCGACGCTGGACGTCGTGTTCGCGCCGTCGACCCACTCCCAGCTGCGGATCAAGAACCCGAAGCTGTGGTGGCCCAACGGCTACGGCGACCCGACCCTGCACGACCTCACGCTCACCGCGTCCGTCGGGAACGCCGTGAGCGACCGCAAGAAGCGCAAGTTCGGCATCCGCCAGGTCACCTACCAGTACGACCTGCCGATCACGATCGTCGACGGCGCGGCCGAGCAGACCGTCGAGTTCCCATACCAGCAGGCGCGTTATGTCCGGATGCAGGGCGGCCGGCGTGCCACGAACTGGGGCTTCTCCGTCTTCACGATGTCGGTGGCGGACAGCAAGACCCCGGACACCGACCTGGCGCGCGGCAAGACCGCCACCGCGTCGTCCGCCGCCGACTGGACCTCCCCCGGCGCCGTGACCGACGGCGACCCGAAGTCCCGCTGGACGTCGAACTACAACGACAACGAGTGGGTGCAGGTCGACCTCGGCGCCACCACGACGTTCGACCGCGTGGTGCTGCGCTGGGAGACGGCGTACGCGGCCACCTACAAGATCCAGGTGTCGCAGGACGGCGACAGCTGGACCGACGTCGCGGAGAAGGACAACTCACCGAAGCCGCTGATCATCCTGGTCAACGGCGTGAAGATCTTCGCCCGCGGCGGCAGCTGGGGCTGGGACGAGCTGCTGCGCCGCATGCCCGCCTCCCGCGCGGACGCGGCCGTGGCGCTGCACAAGGACATGAACTTCACCGTCATCCGCAACTGGGTCGGCTCGTCCTACCGCGACGAGCTGTTCGACGCGTGCGACAAGTACGGCATCCTGCTGTGGAACGAGTTCTGGCTCGGCTGGTCCTCCGACCCCGCCAACCACGAGCAGTTCTTCGCGCAGGCCGAGGACACCGTGCTGCGCTACCGCTCGCACGCCTGCTGCGTGGTGTGGTTCGGTTGCAACGAGGGCAGCCCGCCGTCGGCCGTGGACAAGGTCCTGCGGGAGATCGTCCACACCAACACCGACCTGATGTACCAGCCGAACTCGGCCAGTGGCGTGATCACCGGCGACGGCACCTACCGCTGGGTCGACCCGCGCACGTACGGCACCGGCGAGGCCACCGGCGGGAAGTTCGGGTTCTGGAGCGAGATCGGCCTGCCGACCGTCTCCACCGCCGAGAGCATGCGCAACCTCGTCGGCCAGGGCAACGCGGGCTGGCCGATCGGCGAGGCCTGGTACCACCACGACTGGTCGGAGAACAGCAACCAGCAGCCCAACGGCTACAAGGCGGCCATCGACGCCCGCCTCGCGCCGTCGAGCAGCCTGGACGAGTTCTGCCGCAAGGCGCAATTCGTCAACTACGAGAACATGCGCGCCATCTTCGAGGCGTGGAACGCCCGGCTGTGGAACGACGCGACCGGCGTGCTGCTGTGGATGTCGCACCCGGCGTGGCACTCCACCGTGTGGCAGACCTACGACTACGACATGGACGTCAACGGCAGCTTCTACGGCTCCCGCAAGGGCTGCGAGCAGCGGCACGTGCAGGCGAACCTGACCACTTGGCAGGTCACCGCCGTCAACCACACCGCCTCGCACCTGGTCGGCGTGACGGTGCGCGCGCAGCTGTTCGGCCTGGACGGCAAGGCGATCGGCCAGGCCCAGGAGCAGAAGCTCGACGTCAACGCGACCACGGCGACCAACCTGTTCACCGTGCCGTTCACCGACGCGCTGCCGGCGTTCCACCTCCTGCGGCTGACGATGACCGACGCCCAGGGCAAGCAGATCTCCGAGAACACCTACTGGCGCTACCGCACGCCGGAGTCGATGCACGCCCTCAACCAGCTGGCGTACACGCAGCTCACGACGACGTTGAGCGCCACGAAGGACGGCTACACCGCCACCATCCGCAACACCGGCAAGACGGTCGCGGCGATGGTCCGGCTGTCGCTGCGCGAGCGCAACGGCACCGACCGCGTGCTGCCGACCCTGTACAGCGACAACTACTTCTGGTTGCTGCCAGGGGAAACCCGGACCGTGACGATCGACCCGCAGCGCGACGTCAACCGGCCGAAGCTGCTCGTCGAGGCCTACAACTCGGCCCCGAAGCTGACCTAGGACCAGCTCGTGGGAACGGGCCCGGCACACCACAGGCGGTGTGCCGGGCCCGTCCGGTCAGATCGCGCCGCCGACGATCGGCAGCACCACCTTGCTGACGCCGAGCGACACGTTCAGCGCGATGCCGCTCGCGCCGGTGTCGGTCGCGATGTACCCGCTGTGGTTGGTCACGAGCACGATGCCGATCCGGTGCCCCGCCGGGATCAGCGCGTCCCTGGCGTGCAGCTTCCAGGTGACGTCCGCGGTGGTCCCGTTGGTGGGCAACGGGGTCGAGGACTCCAGCGACACCCTGTTCTTGGTGTCGACGGCACCCTTGGTCAGCATGGTCGCCGACACCGCCTGGATCGACACCTCCGGCGGCTTGGCGCAGCCGGTGCGGTCGCGCAGGTCGTTCTTCGCGCACGTCTCGGTGGACAGCTGCAGCGGACTGCGTTCGCTCAGCACCGCCTGGCTGGCCGGGCCGTAGTCCACCAGCAACGCCGTGAGCGGCGTCGACGCCCGGTTGGACGCGATCCGCGCGGTGACCCGGACCTCACCGGACAGCCGCGCGTCCTTCGTGAGCGGCGCCGTGACGTAGGCGAGGCGGCGCGAGTCGGCCGTCTCCGGGTTGGCCATCATGAGCGACTCGCTGAGGTTCGCGTTGTCCCCCAGGCGTTGCGTGCCGCTCGTGACCGGGGTCGTGGTGAGCGAGCCGGACATGCCGTTCGCCGCGGGGCCGAAGTACAGGGTGGTGTCCTGCGTGTTCGGCCGGGGCCAGCTCGCGGCCTGCTCCCAGCTGCCGTCCGGCTTCTGCACGTCCGCCATCGGCTCGTTCATGATCCCGTTGTTCGCGCCCTTGAGCCAGTGGTCCATCCACAGCCCCATGACGCGCTGCCACTCGGCCTGCCGGAACGAGATCGGGTCGAGGTGCCCGCCGCGGTGCAGCCAGATCTTGCGCGGCACCCCCCGGTCCTGCAGCTCCTTCCACCAGCGGCCGAACTGCGACGGCTTGACGTTCCAGTCCGCCTGCCCGTGCACCACGAACACCGAGGCGGTCGTGTTCTGCGCACCCGGCCGGTAGTCCCGCGCCTTCCAGAACTGCGTGTAGTCCCACGACTCGTCGCCGTCGTCGGCCGACAGCTTGTCGAAGACCGGCTTGCACTTGGCCTTCTGCGCCGAGCTGACCACGTAGTTCGCGAGGAAGGTCGGGTAGTTCGACTCCCAGCCCTTGTAGCCGATGCCCTGGTCCCGCGCGTACTCGTACCAGCTGGAGATCGCGGCGATCGGCACGATCGTCTTGACACCGGGGATGTTCGCCGCGGCGGCCGCGTTCGGCAGCGTGCCGTTGTAGGAGACGCCGAGCATGCCGACGTTGCCGGTGCTCCAGGTGGCCTTCGCCTCCCGGCCGTCCGCGTAGAACGCCTTCGCGCGGCCGTTCAGCCAGTCGACCACCGCCTTGACGCTCGCGGTGTCCTCCGGGCCGCCGGTGGTCGGGCAGCCGGTGGAACGGGAGGTGCCTTGCATCTCCATCTCCACCACCGCGTAGCCGCGCGGGACGAAGTACTCGTCGTACCAGCGGCCGAAGCCCCTGGGGACGTTCATCGACGACGCCTTGGCCGCGCCCAGACCGTAGTAGGGGCTGGCCTCCATGACGATCGGGACGCGCTCGGTGGTGTCCGGGCGCATGACGTCGGCGGCGATCCGGTCGAGCCTGCCGTCCGAGTCGCTGTCGATTGTGGACTCGACGTAGACCGTCTCGGTGACGGCGGCAGGAGCGGCCGACGCGGTCTGGACAGGGGTGTAGACGGTCGCGGCGGTGAGCAGGGTGGCCGCGACCAGGTAGGCCTTTCGCATGGTTCCTCCGTTGGAGGGCCCCTTGTAGCTGCAGGGTTCGGGCCCTCACCAACGGATCTCACCGGGTCCGGCCGTGACACCGGTACGGCCGAAAGATCTGTTTTGTTGTCAGTTCCCGGCTGCGGCGGAGCGCGCCACCGCAGCCTTCGCCGGGGCCGATGTCAGGCCGCGACGAGCTCCTTGTCCCGGTCCGGCGTCTTGACCTTCGGCTTCTTGTTCGGCAGCGACAGGCGGAACACCTTGCGCCACGCCGAGAACACCTGCTTCGGCAGCGGGCCGGTCACGTACTCCAGCTCGTACTTCTCGAACAGGGCCTTCACCTTCACCGCGACCTCGGCGTACCGGTTGCTCGGCAGGTCCGGGAACAGGTGGTGCTCGATCTGGTGCGACAGGTTGCCGGTCATGAAGTGCATGGCCTTGCTGCCGCTGATGTTCGCCGAGCCCATCATCTGGCGCAGGTACCACTGGCCGCGCGTCTCGCCCTTGATGGAGCGGCGTTCGAAGACCTGCACGCCCTCGGGGAAGTGGCCGCACATGATGACCGAGTGGGACCAGAGGTTGCGGATCAGGTTCGCGGTGAACGTCGCCGCCAGGGTCGTGAGGAACGACGGGCCGGACAGCAGCGGGTGGATCACGTAGTCCTTCAGGACCTGCTTGCGGATCTTGCGGCCGACGGCCTTGGCGCGGGCGCGGAACTCCGGGTTCTTGCGGCGGCGCTTGTGGAGGTTCTTGCCCAGTTCGAGGTCGTACGCGGCGATGCCGTACTCGAAGAAGCAGGCGTTGATGAAGTTCCAGACGGGCTGGCCGAGGTGGATCGGGTGCCACTTCTGGTCCTCGTCCACGCGCATGATGCCGTAGCCGAGGTCGTTGTCCTTGCCGATCACGTTGGTGTACGTGTGGTGCAGCTCGTTGTGCGAGTGCTTCCACTGGTCGGCGGGTGAGACGTGGTCCCACTCCCAGGTCGTGGAGTGGATCTTCGGGTCGCGCATCCAGTCCCACTGGCCGTGCAGGATGTTGTGCCCGATCTCCATGTTGTCCATGATCTTCGCGACGGACAGACCGGCGGTGCCGATGATCCAGGCCGGCGGGAAGAACGAGAACAGCAGGATGCCGCGGCTGGTCAGCTCCAGCTTGCGCTGCGCGGAGATGACCTTGCGGATGTAGGCGGCGTCCTTCTCACCACGGCTCGCGATGATCTCGTCGCGGATCGCGTCGAGCTCGCGGCCGAGCTCCTCGATCTGCTCTGCGGTGAGGTGCGCGGTGGGGTCGATGGCGGTCATGAAACTCGCTTTCCGGGGACAGTGGCCGGGGGACGTGCCACTTCGCGGGGGGAGGAAGTGTGTGGTGGGTCAGCGTTCGAGTTCGCAGGGGCCCGCCGCGGCGGACACGCAGGTCTGGACGAGCACGTGGGCGGTGGGGCTGTCCTCGGCCTGGGTGATCTCGCCCGTGCGCAGGTCTCGCACCGCGCCGGACCTCAGCGGCGTCACGCAGCCGAAGCAGATGCCCATGCGGCACCCGGACGGCATCAGCACGCCCGCTTCCTCGCCGACGTTCAGCAACGGCGTGGCACCGTCCGCGTCGACGGTCTTGCCGGTCTTGCCGAACGTGACCTCGCCGCCCTCGCCCGCCACCACGACGGTCGGGCGGAAGCGCTCGGTGTGCAGCTTCTCGGCGATGCCGTGCTCGGCCCAGTGCGCCTCGGCGGCGTCCAGCAGGCCGGTCGGGCCGCAGGCCCACGTCTCGCGCTCGGCCCAGTCCGGGACCAGCCGGTGCAGTTCGGCGACGTCGAGCATGCCGTCGGTGTCGGTGTGCAGCTCGACCAGCGTCAGCGACTTGTCCGCGACCAGGTCGTGCAGGTCGTTGCGGAAGATCACGTCTTCCTCGCGCGGTGCGGAATGCACCATCACGACGTCGGTCAGCTTCGCGTCGCGCAGCATGCCCATCGCGGGCGTGATGCCGCTGCCGGCCGTCAGGTACAGCACCTTGGCGGGCTTGGCGGCGGGCAGCACGAACTCACCGGTCGCCTGGTCGAGCTGGATGATCGTGCCCGGCTTCGCCTTGCGGACCAGGTGGTTGCTGACCTTGCCGTCCGGGATCGCCTTCACCGTGATGGTGATGCGGCCGTCGGCGCGGTGCGTCGGCGACGTCACCGAGTACGCACGCCACAGGCGCACGCCGTCGACGTCGATCCCGACGCGGATGTACTGACCGGCGACGTGACCGCGCCAGCCCTTGCCGGGCCGGATCACGATGGTCGCGGCATCGGCTGTCTCGCGGTGCACGGCTTCGATGCGACCGCGCAGGTCAGCACCCGCTCGGAGGGGGCTCACCAGGTCGAGGTAGTCGGACGGCAGCAGTGGCGTCGTGACCAGCTCAAGCAGTTTCCACGCCCTGCTGCGGAGGGCGGCACTCGTCATGACTCCAGCTTGATGCGCCTCAGGGCGTAAAGTCCTGTCCGTAGGACGTGAATCTGCCAGCCCGGATTGTTCGCAGGGAACAAATCGTGACGCACGCAATGCGGCGAGCCACCGAACTCGCCCTCGACGAGAAGACCGTGACCGCGTTGCGGGCGGTGCTCAAGACGACCGCCGACGAGGTGGTCCGCGCCATCATCGCCGAAGTGCCCAGCTACGCCAACGCACTTTCCGGACGCATGGGTGGCACCATCCGCCGTGCGGTTCGCACGGCGCTAGGACACTACTTGGACCTGGCCGGCGGCACAGGCGGAGGCGGCGACGCCTCGGACGCCGCCTACGAGCTCGGCCGCGGCGAAGTGCGCGACGGCCGCTCGATGGACGCCCTGCTCAGCGCCTACCGCGTCGGCGCGCGCGTGGCCTGGCGAGGCCTGGCCGCCGGAGCCGTTCCCGCAGGCCTGCCCGCCGCCGAGGTGGCGAAGTTCGCCGAACTGACCTTCGCCTACATCGACGAGCTGTCCGCAGCGAGCGCCGCGGGTCACGCCGACGAACTGGCCGCGCGAGGCCTCGCCCACGAACGCCACCTCGAACAACTCGCCCGCGACCTGCTGGCCGGCTCCAGCGCCGAAGTCCTGCAGGCCGCCGCCGCACGAGCCGTGTGGCAACCACCGTCAACGCTGACCGTCGTGCTGCTGCCCGCGGCCCAGGCGCGTCCGGCCTACCGCCTGCTCGACCACAGCACCACCCTGGTGCTCGACGACCTGCCGGACTCCACCGGCGTGCTGCTCGTGCCCGAAGCCGACCGCGCACATCTCTTGCGGCAGCTCATCGGCCGTGCGGCCGTGGTCGGACCGGCACGCCCTTGGACGCGTGCGTCGGCGTCCTACGCACGGGCCGTACGCGCGCGCTCCCTCTCCGCGGACATCCGTGACACCGAGGAACACCTCGCGTCTCTGGTGCTGAGCGCCGACCCGGACGCATACGCCGACCTGCGGGCGCGCGCGCTCGCGCCGTTGCTCGAACTGCCGGTGGCCACCGGCAGGAAGCTGGAGGAGACGTTGCGGGCGTGGCTGCTGCACCACGGGCGGCGGGAGGAGGTGGCGGCGACGTTGTTCGTGCACCCGCAGACCGTGCGGTACCGGATGCAGCAGCTCCGGGACCTGTTCCCGGACCTGGGGTCGCCGCGGCGGGTGCTGGAGCTGACGCTGGCGGTGGGGCTGCAGACCGCTGCCGACTAGCGCCGGGCCTGGCGCGGGCGGGCGAGCCACTTGAGCTGCAGCCCGCGGAGCGCCGCCTGGGCTACGGGTTAGTGCCTCAGAGCGCCGTCCCTCCTGGCTGGTTCTTGAGCGTTTGGTCGCCACCTCGCGCGACCGCCATCGATACCTTCTTTTCGGTCAACACTGAAGCAATAGCGATGGTTGGGGTGGCGCAGGCCACACCGCCGCGAGAACCTCGACGGCGATCTCGACGTCTTGCGGAGTGTGAGAGCCATCCGGGGTGAGCCGGCCGACCTCGACGAGGAACACCTCGTGCGCCGCGTGGCACGGGGTGATCGGCGTGCCTTCGAGGAGTTGTACCGCCGCACCTCGCCATGGCTGACGGTGCGGTTGCGCCGGCGGTGCGCGGACGACCAGATCGTCGCCGAGGTGGTGCAGGAGACCTACCTGGCGGTGTGGCGGGCCGCCGACGCCTTCGCGGGCGCCGCGGCCGGGGGAAGTGCGGTCGGGTGGTTGTGGACGATCGCGGCGCGGCGGTTGATCGACGCGTTCCGGCGGCGGGCACATCACGCGGCGCCTCCGGTGGCGGCGGCCGCCGCGCCGTCGGTGCCGGGTGCCGAGGAGGCCGTGCTGGACGGGGTGGTCGGGGACGAGGTGGGGGACGCGTTGCGGCGGCTCGCGCCCGAGTTGCGGCAGGTGTTGCAGGCGATGGTGCTGGACGGGTTGTCGGTGCGGGAGACGTCGGTGTTGCTCGGGGTGCCGGAGGGGACCGTCAAGACCCGGGCCCGGCGCGCCCGCATCGCCATGAGGGAGGCCCTGGCATGACCGTTCACCCGACCGACCATCCGGCCGAGCTGCTGTTGCGCCGGTATTCCCGCGGCGACGACCTGCCTGCCGACCAGCTGTGGGCCGTCGAGGCGCACCTCGAGAAGTGCGGTCCGTGCCGCGGCCGGCTGGAGCCGGAGCCGATCGCCGAGGCGGTCTGGGCCGACCTGGCGCCGCTGGTCGAGCGCACGCCCCAGATGCCACGGCGACGGCGGCGGGCGCACGGGTGGGTGGCTCCAGCGGCCGGGCCGTGGCTCGCGATGATCCTGCTGGTCACGGCCGCGGCGGTGGCGCTGGACCGGGTCGGGTTCGCGGTGGGCGACCGGGTGTCGCTGGTGCTGCTGATCGCACCGGTGCTGCCGGTGCTGGGGGTGGCCGCGTCGTGGAGTCGCGCGCTGGACCCCGCCTTCGAACTGGCGGCCGCCACGCCCAGGGCCGGGTTGCCGCTGGTGTTCCGCAGGACTGCGGCGGTGCTGGCCGTGGTGATCCCCGGTCTGGCGGTCGCGAGCCTGATCACGGACGCCGGGTTCGCGCGGTGGTTGTTGCCGTGCCTGGCTTTCACGCTCGGCACGCTCGCGCTCGGCACGCTCATCGGCGTCACGCGCGCCGCCGTGGTGCTCACCGCGGCGTGGGCGGTGGCCGTCGTGGCGCCGACGATCGCGTTCACCACCACGTCCGCGGCGCTCGACGCCCACGCCGTGTGGGTGGTCGCCATCGTCGTGAGCGCGGTGGTGATCGTGGCGAGAAGGATGACGTTCACGCGCCTGGAGGCCGACCGATGACCGCGCCCACCACGTACGGCTGGGAGATCGAGGCGAGAGACCTCGAGGTCAAAGCCGGCCGGAAGACGGCCGTCGACGGCGTCACGCTCACGATGGGGCGTGGCGTGCACGGGCTGCTGGGCCCCAACGGCGCGGGCAAGACGACGCTCATCCGGGCCCTCGCGACCGTTCTCAGGACGAAGGGCACGCTCCGCCTGCTGGGCGGCCTGGAACTGCGGGAGCTGCGGCAGCGGATCGGGTACCTGCCGCAGGAGTTCGGGCACTACAAGCGGTTCACGGTCCGGGAGTTCGTCGCCTACGTGGCGTGGCTCAAGGAGATGCGCGACATCCCCGCGGCGACGCAACGGGCGATCGAGCGGGTCGGGCTCGCCGACCGCGCCGACGACAGGATGAAGACGTTGTCCGGCGGCATGATCCGCAGGGTCGGCATCGCCCAGGCCATCGTCAACGACCCCGAGATCCTGCTCCTCGACGAACCCACCGCTGGCCTCGATCCCGCGCAGCGACTCAGGTTCCGCGAGCTGCTCACCGAACTCGGCACCGACGCGTGCGTGGTCGTCTCCACCCACCTGGTCGAGGACGTCGCCGCCGCCTGCACCGACGTCGTACTTCTCTCCCAAGGGAAACTCATCTTCCAGGGCACGCCGGAACAACTCCAGGCCCGAGGCACCGGACAACATCCAGGCGACAGCCCGATCGAACGCGGCTACAGCGCGGTGCTCGGCCTGAGCAGCACGTGGTGAGCCACGTCACAGCAGAACGAGAACCCGGAAGGCGCCACCACCGTCTAGCCGGGTGAAGCGGAAATGACTTGAGGGAGAACGGGATGCGGGCGATCGAAGCCGACACCCTGGTGGTGCGCAAGGGAAAGCGCAATGCGGTCAACGGGCTCAGCCTGAGCCTCGGCCAGGGCGTGCACGGACTGCTCGGCCCGAACGGCGCGGGCAAGACGACGTTGATCCGCACGCTCGCCACCGTGCAGGCGCCGACCAGCGGAACACTCCAGCTCCTCGGCGAGAAGCCCGGCGGGTTCAAGGCCGTGCGCCGCAGGCTCGGGTACCTGCCCCAGCACTTCGGCTACTACAAGCGGTTCAAGGTGCGGGAGTTCGTCGAGTACCTGGCGTGGCTCAAGGAGATGCCCGCCCAGCAGATTCCCGCGGCCGTCCACAACGCACTCGACCGCGTGGGCCTGACCGACCGCGCCGACGACCGCATGAAGTCGTTGTCCGGCGGCATGATCCGCAGGGTCGGCATCGCCCAGGCCATCGTCAACGACCCGGAGGTCCTGCTGCTCGACGAACCCACCGTCGGCCTGGATCCCGCGCAACGGCTCAGGTTCCGCGAGCTCGTCGCCGAACTGGGCCAACGCTCGTGCGTGCTGATCTCCACCCACCTCGTCGAGGACGTCGCGGCGGCCTGCACGGACGTCGTGCTCGTCAACGAGGGCGAGCTGGTCTTCCGGGGAACTCCGCGGGACCTCACGAACGCCGGCACGGACGCCCACGTCGGCGACAGCCCCATCGAACGCGGCTACTCGGCGTTGATCAGCGCGAACGCCGGAGGTGCCTGGTGACCGGACTGCGCATCGAACTGCGCCGCTCGACGGCGCTCTGGGCGGGCCTGGTGGTCCTGCTGTCCGGCACCGGCATGCTGTGGCTCGTCACGTCGGCGGGCTCGCTCTGGAAGGGCAACTCGACCTCGGCGGTGCTCGAGCTCCGCCTCCCCCTCGCCTACGTCTGGGCGCTCGTCGTCGGACTGGCCGCGCTGCAAGGCATGCGCGACAGCCGGGCCGGCGTCACCGAACTGTTCGCCACCACGGCGAAACCGGCCTGGAAGCGGCTCGGCACGCTCGCGGGCTCGGTGGCGGGCGTGGTCGCGATCGCCGCGGCCCTGCTGTGCCTCGGCCTGGTCGCGAGGGTCGCGCTGGGCGGCGGGTTCGTGTCGGCCGGGTTCGTCCCGCTCGCCCTGACCGCGGTGCTGGCGCTCGCGTCGAGCACGCTGCTGGGCCTCGCGATCGGCAGGATGCTGCCGCACCCGCTGACCGTCCCGGTGGCGCTGGTGGCGACGTTCATGGTCGCGACGACGGCGGGACGCGCGCTCGAGGTCCGCTCCCCCGGCGACGAGATCTCCGCGCTCGCCCTGCTCACGCCCGTCATGAACCCGCCGGGCTCCGACCTCGTGACCACCTCGACGTCGGTCGACCTGGGTCAGCTCGCGTGGTTCACCGGCCTCGGCGTCACGGCGTTCCTGCTGCTCGTGGCCCGCGGCCTGCTCGCCCGCCTCGCCGCGCTGGTCCCGGCGGGGCTCGCGCTGGCCCTGGCGTTGTCGATCATGCCGACCAAGTTCTCCGACGTGCTGGTGTCTGACTCCATCGCGAGCAAGCTGGTGTGCGACAACGACGTCTGCGTCGGCCGGGTGCACGCCGACCACCTCCCGGCCGTGGCCGAGGCGGGCAAGGCGGCACTCGCCGAGCTCGCCGTGCTGCCCGACGCACCGAAGGCCGTCCACGAGGACACGTCCGCGATGGCGCACCTCACGCCAACGCGACGAGACCGGCAGATCATCTACCTGAACACCATCGGCTACCCGCGGCGGCTGGAGATGTCGCCGGACGAGATCCGCCTCGAACTGCTCGCGGGCGCGGGAGTCGCCTCGTGCGCCGAGCCGTACTCCTTCAACACCGTCGAGGCCGTCGCCCGTTACGTGACCGCCGGCTACTTCAACGGCGAGCTCGCGGAACTCGCCTCCGAACGTCTCATGTGGACGAACGACCGCCTCCGCGGCGAGATCGACCAGGCGTGGCAGCGGTTCCGCGCCCAGCCCGCGAACGAACAGCTGGCCAGGGTCACCGAGGTGCGGCGGATGATGCTGACCTGCGAGGACCCCGAACGCATGCTGGACGTCCTGCAGGCGGGCCGATGAGGCCGCTCACGCTCTACGCCCGCTCCCGCAACGTCCCGTCCGCACTGGTCGCCCTGCCGGTGGTGGTGCTCCTCGCGTGGTCGGCGCTGCACTCGCCGTGGACACCGCTCAGCGCGTCGCTGACCTGCCTCGCCGCCGTCCTGGTGGCGACGGTCGGCCTCGCGGGCCAGGACCCGGAACTGGACAGGTCCACCGCCGTCCCCTGGCCGCTCTGGCGGCTGGCGCACCTGCTGCTCGCCACGATCGCCGCGACCGCGGCGGTGCTTCTGGTGCAGGAACTGGGCTACGAGCCGTCCAGCGCCTGGTTCGTCGTGCGCGACACCGCGGGCATGATCGGCCTGGCCGGGCTGGCGGCGACGTTCGCCGGGGCCAGGCTCGCCGCCACGGCGCCGGTGCTGTGGTGGGCGGTGGCGGCGATCATGCCGCCGGGCGACTCGCTCACGGCCAGGATCGTCACCTGGCCGCTCGGCGCCCCGGACGACGCCGCGACGACGTGGACGGCCGCGCTCCTGTTCCTCGCCGGGATCACGTCCTACAGCGTCAAGGGCAGCCGTTAGACGATCGCCGCACCTGCGACGCGGCGTGACGGACGGCCTGCTCCGGCGTCAGCTGACCAGGCCGCGCCGATACGCGTAGACGACCGCCTGCACCCGGTCCCGCAGGTCGAGCTTGGTGAGGATGCGCGACACGTACGTCTTCACCGTCTCCTGGCTGATCACCAGCGCGGCCGCGATCTCGCTGTTCGACAGCCCCTCGGCGATCAGCCGCAGCACCTCCAGCTCCCGCGGCGCGAGCGAGGTCTCCGCGACCTCCTCGGCGGGCCGGATGCGGGCGGCGAACCGTCCGACGAGCTGCCGGGTCACCTCCGGTGCCAGCAGGGCGGCGCCGCTCGCGACGGTCCGGATGCCCTGCAGCAGCTGGGCGGGCGGCGCGTCCTTCAGCAGGAAGCCGCTCGCCCCGGCCCGCAACGCCTCGTAGACGTACTCGTCGAGGTTGAACGTCGTGACCACCAGGACCTTGACGGGGTCGGGCACGCCGGCGCCCGCCAGCAACCGGGTCGCCCCGATGCCGTCGAGCACCGGCATCCGCACGTCCATCACGACGACGTCGGGCCGCAGCCGTCCGGCGAGGTCGACCGCCGCCCTGCCGTCCCCGCACTCCCCCACGACCTCCAGGTCGGGCTGCGCGTCGATGATCGTCGCGAACCCCGTGCGGATGAGGGCCTGGTCGTCGCAGACGAGCACGCGCACCGGTGCGGTCACGCCGGGTTCCCCGCCGGGATGCGGGCCTTCACCACGAACGCGCCGTCGCTGCCGCCCGCCGAGAACTCGCCGCCGAGCACGTCCACGCGCTCGCGCAACCCGGCCAGCCCGCGGCCGCTGCCCCCGACCGGTGTGGACGACAGGGCGCCCGACGTGCCGACCTCCACGGTGATGTCCCTTTCGCCATAACGCACGTACACGTTCGTCGGGTTGCCGTGCGCGTACTTCAACGCGTTCGTCAACGCCTCCTGCACCACCCGGTACGCCACGGCCTCGGCGCTGCCCGCGTCGCCGGTCGCCTCGCCCTCCTCGGCGAAGGAGACGGGCTGCCCGGCGAGGCGGGTCTGCTCGACCAGCGTGCGCAGGTCGCCGACGCGTTCCGGACTGTGGTCGGGGTTCAGCAGGTCGAGCAGGTGCCGCAGGTCCGTGAGCGAGCGCCGGCCGGTGTCGGTGATCGCCTGCAGCGTCTGGTCCAGCTTGTCCGGCGCCGCCGACAGGTACCGCGCGGCCTCGGCCTGCACCACCATCGCCGTCACGTGGTGGGTCACCACGTCGTGCAGCTCGCGGGCGATCGACGTCCGTTCGGCGACGCGGGTGGCCGCCGCGACGTGCTGCCGCCGTTCGGCCTCGGCGCTGCGGGAGAGCCGCAGCCACGCCCCGATCGCCCAGGCCGCGGCCAGCGCCAGGTAGAACGTGACGAACCCGGCCACGCCCTCGGTGGACCCGCTGAGGTCCAGTGCCACGGCCAGTCCCAGGTAGGCCACCGAGGCCGCGATCACCGCCGCCAGCCGGTCGCGTTCCAGGTGCAGACCGGCGCTGATCAACGCGATCGGCAACGCCGTCCCCGCGACGGTGTGGTAGCCGCGCAGCTGGTCGACGACGAACGCCGCGGACACCAGCGCGAGCACCACGAGAGGCCACTTGCGGCGGAAGACCAGCGGCAGGCACTCGACGGCGATCACGACGATCGCCAGCCAGTCGAACGGCCGCGTCGGCAGCTCGCCGAGCTGGGTCCCCTTGCTGTGCAACGCGGGGACCAGCGACCCGAGCACGAGCGCCAGCGCGATCGGCGCGTCCTGGACGCGGACGTCCAAGGCGCGCCACCGCTGGAGGCTGATCACGCGCCGAGGGTAGCGGCCGGGGCGGTGGCACCACCGCGGGGCACGAGGTTGCCCCTGCGCTTGGCCAGCCACAGGAACACCGCGGTCAGCGCGACGCCGAACACCACCGAGTACACGCTGGCCTCGGGCCCGAACGCGCCGCCGCTGACGATCGACGGCCCGGACGTGACGCCGTCCAGCAGCCCCTTCGGCGCGTCCTGCCCGGACACGCTCGTGCTGAAGACGCCGCCCTGCGCGAAGTTCCAGGCGAAGTGCACGCCGATCGGCACCCACAGGTTGCGGGTCGCGGCGTACGCGGCGGCGAGCATGAACCCGGCCTCGACGGCGATGGCGAGCGACGTCCACAGCGTCGCGTTGGGGTTGAAGAAGTGCGCGAGGCCGAACAGCACACCGCTGAGCGTCAACGAGATCCACGTGCCGAAGCGCCGCTCCACGTGCCGGAACAGCAGGCCGCGGAACATCAGCTCCTCGGTCACCGCCGCCACCGCCATGAACCCGAGGAGCGCGAGCGCCCCCGTCAGCGACCCGAAGCCGCGCACCTCGTACCCGCCGAGGAACGCGATGTTGACGATCACCAGCCCGAACATCAGGAACCCGATCAGCACACCCCGCCCCAACGCCCCTGGCGCGATCTGCCACGCCAGCTCGTCCGGGTCGCGGTGCTCGGTCCTCCGCACGATCCAGCGGTACGCGAGCACCGCCAGCACGGCCGCCAGCAGCCCCACGACCAGCGTCAACGGCCAGTTCCAGCCGAGGGCCTGCACCCCGGTGCCCGTCGCCCAGGACACCGCCACCACGACGACGATCTGCAACAGAATTCGCATGGCCGAAACGCTAGGGATCACGCCGATCCGGCACGTCCCCGCGCGGTGGACACCTGCGTGTAGCTCGCACGGGGGACACGGCGCCGTGCTGATCGCCGGCGGCTCTCAAACCTCTCGATCACTGAGATCCACCCCACTATCGAGTTACTTGAGCATTACCATCCCTTTACCTAGACTGTCCGGCGAGGGGAGTACTTCCCAAGCGCCTGCCCGGTCAGTACGGACGTCCCCAGCGGTGTCCCCGGGAGGCCGCCCCACCAGGGGTGAAGGAGACCTCGAACGTTCTTGTTCGAGGAGGTCCCTGCCCGTGCACTCCGTGGCATCCCCCGCCCTGTGGTTCATCAGCATCGCGGTGCTGCTCGGTCTGCTGGTCGTCGACTTCCTGGTCACGCGGCGCCCGCACGAGGTGTCGATCAAGGAAGCGGCCGGCTGGTCGATCTTCTACCTGGCGTTGCCGTTCGTGTTCGGCCTCTGGCTCTGGTACGAGTTCGGCAGCGGCCAGTCACTCGAGTTCATCACCGGGTTCGTGGTGGAGAAGTCCCTCTCCGTCGACAACCTGTTCGTCTTCATGCTGCTGCTCGCCGCGTTCAGCGTCCCCAACGAGATCCAGCAACGCGTGCTGCTCTACGGCATCGTGGGCGCGCTGGTGCTGCGCGGCATCTTCATCGCGGCCGGCGCGGCGATGCTGTCGGCGGGCACCTGGGCGTTCCTCGTGTTCGGCCTGGTGCTGTTCGCGTCGGCGGTGAAGATCCTGCACGCCGCCCTGGCAGGCGAACCCGAGGCCAAGGACACGTCGAAGATGCGGTCCGTGCGGCTGCTGCGCAGGCTCATGCCGGTCACCGACGACTACCGCGGCACCAAGATGCTCGTCCGCGAGAACGGCCGCCGCGCCCTGACCCCGCTCGCCATCGTGGTGGTGGCGATCTTCGCGACGGACGTCGTGTTCGCGATCGACTCGGTGCCCGCCGTCTACGGCATCACCGAGGACCCGTACCTGGTCTTCACCACCAACGCGTTCGCACTGCTCGGCCTGCGCGCCCTGTACTTCGTGCTGCACTCGGCGCTCGCCAAGCTCGTGCACCTCAACCACGGCCTCGCGCTGATCCTGGCGTTCATCGGCGTGAAGCTGGTGCTGCACTGGGCGCACGACGTGTGGCCGTCCGTCCCGACGATCCCGACGCCGGTCTCGCTGGCCGTGATCGTGGGCACGCTCGGCGTCGTCACCCTCACCAGCCTCCGTGCCAACCGCAGGGAACCAGCCAGTTTGGACTGATCGCCATGGCCACCGCGCGCCTGCTCGACTTCCTCGTGGACGTCGGCGTGACACTGCTCGTGCTGACCGCACTGGTGATCGCCTGCGCGGTGCTGGCCAACAGACCGTAGGTTCGGTGCATGCAGGAACAGCCTCTGGCCATCGAGGTGCGGGGCGCGCGGGTGCACAACCTGCGCGACGTCGACGTCACGGTGCCGTTGCGTCAGCTCGTCGCGATCGCCGGCGTGTCCGGGTCGGGCAAGTCGTCGCTCGCGATGGGCGTGCTGTACGCGGAGGGCTCGCGGCGCTACGTCGAGGCGTTGTCGACGTACACGCGGCGCCGGATGTCCCAGGCTCCGCGGGCGGCGGTCGACAGCGTGCGGCACGTCCCGGCCGCGCTCGCGTTGCGGCAGCGGCCGGGCGTGCCGGGGGTGCGCAGCACGTTCGGCACCTCGACCGAGCTGCTCAACGTGCTGCGGCTGCTGTTCTCCCGGCTCGCCTCGCACGTGTGCCCCAACGGCCACCGGCAGGAGCCGTCGATCGACGTGGCGGCCGAGACGCCGTTGACCTGCCCGGTGTGCGGGGTGACGTTCTCGCCGCCGGGTGCGGAGGCGCTGGCGTTCAACTCGGACGGCGCGTGCCCGCACTGCTCGGGCACCGGGGTCGTGCGGGAGGTCGACGACGACAGGCTGGTGCCCGATCCGTCGCTGACGATCGCCGAGGGTGCGGTGGCGCCGTGGGGCATGTTCGGGTTGTCGGTGATGCCGGAGGTGATCGGCGAGTTCGGCGTGCGCACCGACGTGCCGTACGCGGAGTTGACCGACGCCGAACGCGAGATCGTCATGAACGGCCCGGCCGAGAAGCGGCAGATCCGGGTGCCGTCCAAGGCCGGGCGGTTGTTCGACCTGAACTTCACCTACCGCAACGCGCGGCTCGCCGTGCGGGAGGCGTTGGACAACGCCACCACCGAACGCGGCCTCAACCGGGTCAACCGGTTCATCAGCACGCAGACCTGTCCGACCTGCCACGGCACGCGCCTCTCCCCCGCCGCCTTGGCCCCGCGGGTCGGCGGGATCAACCTCGCCGAGGCCACCGCCAAGACCCTGGACGACCTGGTCGCCTGGGTTCCCCTCGTGGTGCGGTCCCTGCCGGACGACATGCGCGCGATGGGCCAGAGCATCGCCGCCCAGCTGCTCGGCACCGCGCGGCGGCTCGTCGAGCTGGGACTGGGGTACCTGAGCCTGGAACGGGCGTCCTCGACGCTGTCGACCGGTGAGCGCCAGCGCGTCCAGCTCGCGCGGGCGGTGCGCAACGAGACCACCGGGGTGCTCTACGTGCTGGACGAACCGTCGATCGGGCTGCATCCGTCCAACGTGGACGGACTGCTCGGCGTGGTGCGGGACCTGTTGCGGGACGGCAACTCCGTGGTGCTGGTGGACCACGACGTGCAGGTGCTGCGCGAGGCGGACTGGCTGATCGAGATCGGCCCCGGTTCCGGTGCGGAGGGCGGGCGGGTGCTGACCACCGGCACGGTGGCGTCGCTGGCCGAGGACCCGGACTCGTTGCTGGGCGGCTTCCTCGTCGGCCGCGAACCGGTGGTCGTGCGGGACCGCGCCGCGGACACGTTCGCGCACGGGCGGATCCACCTGGCCACACGGCCGGTGCACACCGTCCACTCCCTCTCGCTCGACCTCCCGGTCGGGCGGCTGACCGCGGTCACCGGCGTCTCCGGGTCGGGCAAGACCACGCTGGTGCTGGAGAGCCTCGTGCCGGCGGTGCGGGCCGAGAACTCCGGCGCACGGCCGCCCGCGTGGGTCGCGGAGGTCGACGCCGGGGCCATCACGCGGGTCAACGTGGTCGACGCGACCCCGATCGGCGTCAACGTCCGCTCGACCGTCGCCACCTACAGCGGCGTGCTCGACGACCTCCGTCGGGCGTACGCGTCGGTGGCGGACGGGCTGACCGCGAGCGACTTCTCCTACAACACCGGGTCGTTGCGCTGCCCGCGCTGCGAGGGCACCGGGGAGATCTCGCTCGACGTGCAGTTCCTGCCGGACGTCGACATCGCCTGCCCGGACTGCGGCGGCACCCGCTACTCCCCCGCCGCGAACTCGCACGTCCGCGACGGGATCACGTTGCCGGCGCTGCTCGCGCTGACCGTGCGGCAGGCCGTCGAACACGTGCGGGGCCTGCGGAAGGTGCGCACCCGGCTCCAGTCGCTGATCGACCTCGGGCTGGGCTACCTGACGCTGGGCGAGGCCACGACCGCGTTGTCCGGCGGTGAGGCGCAACGGCTGAAGCTCGCCTCGGAGCTCGACCGCGACCAGTCGGACGCGTTGTTCGTGCTGGACGAACCCAGCGTGGGCCTGCACCCGCTCGACGTCCGCACGCTGCTGGCCGTGATCGGGAGGCTCACCGACCGGGGCGCGACGGTGGTCGTCATCGAGCACGACCTCGACCTGATCGCCAACGCCGACCACGTCGTCGACATGGGTCCGGGCGGTGGCGCGGCGGGCGGCACGATCGTCGCGGCGGGCAGTCCGGCGGAGGTCGTGGGCGAGCCGCGGAGCCTGACCGGCCAGTACCTCGCGAAGCACCTCCGACCGTAGCCGGCAGCACAACCTCCGGTTCCAGCGGACAACTGTCCGTTATTGTGGGCACATGCCTGCTCGCCCTGACACCGGCCCCGACTTCATCGAGGCGCTCGCCCGCGGCCTGGACGTGATCCGCGCGTTCGGGCCGTTGCGCCCGGTGATGACGCTGAGCGAGATCGCCGCCGCCACGGACCTCGCCCGGCCGACCACCCGCCGCATCCTGCTCACCCTGGTCGAGCTCGGGTACGCGCGGCAGAGCGAGGCCGGCTTCGCGCTCACCCCGCGGGTGCTCGAGCTCGGTGTCGCGTACGTGCGGTCGATGGGGTTGTGGGACGTGGCGCGGCCGCACATGGAACGGCTGTGCGCGCGCACCAACGAGTCGGTGTCGATCGCTCAGCTCGACGGGTCGGACATCGTCTACGTGGCCCGCGTGGCCGTGCCGAAGATCGTCACGCTGTCGGTGCAGATCGGCACGCGGTTCCCGGCCCTGCCCACGTCGCTGGGGAAGGTGCAGCTCGCGGCGCTGCCGGCGGACGAGCTGGAGGCCGTGCTCGCGCAGCCGACGCGGTCGGGGCTGACGTCGCGGTGGCAGCCGGACGCGGCCGAGCGCGACGCCGCGTTGCGGGACGTGCGGGCGCGCGGGTGGGCGTTGACGGACGAGCAGCTGGCGCTGGGCATCCGGTCGGTCGCGGCACCGCTGCGGGACGGGAACGGCACGGTGATCGCCGGGATCAACGTCAACTGCCACGCGTCGGAGACGTCGGTCGAGCAGATGCTCGATCACCACCTGCCCTTGCTGTTGCAGGTCGCGGGCGAGATCAGCGCGGACTTCGCGCGGCTGGGGACGGTGCCGCACGAGGTCGTCGCGTCCTGAGGGCTTGACCGGGCGCCGGAGAAGGTTGAGGATTCAACGGACACCTGTCCGCCAGACGGTCAAGGAGTTCCCTCATGAGTTCCATCGTCCTGAGAAACGGCACTGTCCTGACCATGGCGGGCCCGCCCCTGCCCGACCACGACGTCCTCGTGGTGGACGACCGGATCGCGGCGGTCGGCCCGGCGTTGGAGGTGCCGGAGGGGACCGTGGAGGTCGACGCGTCGGGCGGCATCGTCATGCCGGGCATGATCGACACGCACCGGCACATGTGGCAGACGGCGATGCGCGGCTACGGCGCCGACTGGACGCTGACGCAGTACTTCGTCTGGTACTACCTGGAGTGGGGCAAGGTCTTCCGGCCAGAGGACATCCACGCCGGCAACCTGCTGGGCGCCGCCGAGGCGTTGGACGCCGGTGTCACCACGACCGTCGACTGGTCGCACGGCCTGCAGACCCCGGACCACGCCGACGCCGCCGTGGACGCGTTGCAGGCGGTGCCGGGCCGGTTCGTGCTGGCGTACGGGAACATCCAGGACAGCCCTGCCTCGTGGACGGCCAAGCCCGAGTTCCGCGACTTCGTGTCCCGGCGCATGACCGGCGACGACATGCTGGGCTTCCAGCTCGCGTTCGACGTGACCGGCGACCCGTCGTTCCCGGAGAAGGCCGCGTTCGAGGTCGCGCGGGAGCTCGGCGTGCCCGTGACGACGCACGCGGGCGTGTGGGGCGCGACGAACGACGACGGCATCAGACTGATGCACGACAACGGTTTCATGACGCCGGAGTCCATCTACGTGCACGCGGCGACGTTGTCCGCCGACTCGTACCACCGCATCGCGGCGACCGGCGGCTCGATCTCCGTGTCGACCGAGAGCGAGCAGAGCGCGGGCCAGGGCTACCCGCCCACCTGGGCGATCCGCGAGCACGGCATCCCGGTGTCGCTGTCGATGGACACGTCGGTGTGGTGGAGCGGCGACCTGTTCTCCGCGATGCGCACGACGCTGGGCGCCGACCGATCGCGCGAACACATGGCCGCGCACGAGCGCAACGACACCGTCACGCACTCGGCGTTGCGGGCCGAGCAGGTCGTGCAGTGGGCGACGCTGGGTGGCGCGCGGGCGTTGGGACGCACCGACCTCGGCAGCCTCGAAGTGGGCAAGAAGGCCGACGTCGTGTTGCTGCGCAACGAGAACTCCCCCGCGATGTTCCCGTTGCTCAACCCGTACGGGCACGTCGCGTTCCAGGCGCAACGGTCCGATGTGGACACCGTGATCGTGAACGGCAGGATCGTGAAGCGCGACCACAGGCTCGTCGGCGTCGATCTCGGCGCGATCCGCTCGCAGGTGTCGCGGACCGTCGACCACCTGCGCGCGCAGCTCGGCGAGGAGGCGTGGCAGAAGGGCATGAACCCCGACATCCCGGAGTCCAAGGTGCTGGACAACCCGTACACCTACACCGAGTACCGCGGCGACACCCGGACGTCCGTCTGATGGGTGCGCTCGACGGACTGCTCGTCGCCGACTTCTCCCGCGTCCTGGCAGGCCCCTACGCGACCATGCTGCTCGCGGACATGGGCGCCTCGGTGATCAAGGTCGAGGGCCCGGCCGGGGACGAGACCCGCACTTGGATGCCGCCCGTGCGGGAGGACGTGTCGACCTACTACCTCGGCATCAACCGGGGCAAGCGGTCGATCGCCCTCGACCTGCGCGACCCGGACGACGCCGCGCTGGGCCGCGAACTGGCCCGGCGCGCGGACGTGGTGATCGAGAACTTCAAGCCCGGCGGCCTCGCCAAGTACGGCCTCGACCACGCCTCGGTGAGCGCCGCGAACCCGCGGGTCGTGTACGCGTCGATCACCGGTTTCGGCTCTGGCGCGGGAAGTCACGTGCCCGGCTACGACCTGATGGTGCAGGCGATCTCCGGCCTGATGAGCCTCACCGGCGACCCGGACGGACCGCCGTACCGCGCCGGCATCTCGGTGTTCGACGTGATGGCGGGCAACCACGCGGTGATCGGCATCCTCGCGGCGTTGCGGCACCGCGACGCCACCGGATCGGGCCAGCTGGTCGAGGTCAACCTGCTGTCGTCCGCGCTGACCGGCCTGGTGAACCACAGCTCGGCGTTCGTGGCGGGCGGGGTCGTGCCGTTCCGGATGGGCAACGCGCACCCCAGCGTGTTCCCCTACGAACCGCTGCCGACCGCCGACAACGACCTGATCGTCGCGGCCGCCAACGACGGCCAGTTCCGGCGGTTGTGCGAGGTCCTGGGACTGGCGGAGATCCCGGACGATCCCCGGTTCGCCCGCAACGCCGACCGCACCCGCAACCGCGAGGAGCTGCGGCCGGTCCTGGAGGAACGGCTGCGCACGCGCGGCGCGGTGGAGTGGTTCGACCTGCTGGTGACGGCCGGGGTGCCGTGCGGGCCGATCAACACGATCGACGGCGGGTTCGCGATGGCCGAGCGGTTCGGGCTCGACCCCGTTGTCGTGGTCGGGGACGTCCCGACGACGCGGCACCCGATCAGGTTCTCGGAGACGCCGGCGGAGTACGAACTGCCGCCGCCGCGACTGGACGAGCACGGAGACGAGCTGCGTGCCTGGTTGAAGGAGGACCGTGACGGTCTATGAAACCGCGCTCGGCGCGTCGACCACCGACACGATCACGTTGCTGGGCCACGACCTCGCCCGGGACGTGATGGGCAACGTCGGGTTCGGCGAGCTGGCGTTCTGGCTCGCCACCCAGCGCAGGCCGAGTCCCGGCGAGACGCGGTTGTTCGAGGCCGTGCTCGCCGCGCTGGCCGACCACGGGTTCACGCCGACCGCGATCGTCAGCCGCCTCACGTTCCTGTCCGCGCCCGACTCCGTGCAGGGCGCCCTCGCGGCAGGGCTGCTCGGCGGCGGGTCGCGGTTCCTCGGCGTGACCGAGGACGCCGGGCGGTTCCTGAACTCGGTCGTGAGCGGCACAAACTCCACCGACTGGGACGCGCTGGCGTTGGAAACCCTGCAGGCGCAAGGGAAGGCGCGCATCCCCGGGCTCGGCCACCACGTGCACAAGAACGGCGACCCGCGCACCGCCCGGCTCTACGAGATCGCCGAGGAGGAAGGCTTGGTCGGGCCGCACCTGTCGCTGTTCGCGGCGATCGGCCGGGTGCACCCGCAGGTGCTGGGCAGGACGTTGCCGCTCAACGGCGCCGGCACGTGCGGCGCGGTGCTGGCCGACCTCGGGCTGCCGCTGGAGTTGTTGCGGGGCTTCGCGTTGCTGGCCCGCACGGCAGGGTTGATCGGCCAGCTCGCCGAGGAGCTGCGCAACCCCGTCGCCAACGAGATCTTCCTGTCCGTCGATTCGAACACCAGGTCCGTCGCGCCTGTCGAGGAGTGAGCAATGCAGCTCGTCACCGAGGACAACATCACCGCACTCGCGGAACAGCGCTGGGCGACCGCGAAGGAGCCGCGCACCGCGCAGCTCATGACCGCGCTCGTGCGGCACCTGCACGACTTCGCCCGCGAGGTGCGGCTCACCGAGGCCGAGTGGATGGCCGCGGTCCAGTGGCTGACCGCGACCGGGCAGATCAGCGACGAGAAGCGCGAGGAGTTCATCCTGGCGTCGGACGTGCTCGGGCTGAGCATGCTGGTGGTGCAGATGAACCACCGCTTCGACGCCGCCGCGACGCCCGCGACCGTCCTCGGGCCGTTCCACATCGACGGCTCCCCCGAGCTCGGCTTCGGCGGCGACATGTCCGACGACGTCGACGGAACCCCGCTCTACGTCACGGGAACCGTGCGGTCGCTCGACGGGACGCCGGTGGCCGGGGCGGTGCTCGACGTGTGGCAGGCCGACGCGGAGGGCGCGTACGAGGCGCAGCTCGACGTGGACGAGGCGCGGTTGCGGGCGAAGTACCGGGCGCGCGAGGACGGCGCGTACTGCGTGCGGACGATCACGCCGAAGGGGTACGCGATCCCGATGGACGGGCCGGTCGGCGCGTTGATCGAGCAGACCGAGATCAGCTACTTCCGGCCGGCGCACGTGCACTTCCTGCTGACGGCGGACGGGTTCGAGCCGCTGATCACGCACCTGTTCGAGGAGGGCGCCGAGTACCTCGACAGCGACGTCGTGTTCGGCACGAAGCAGGAGCTGGTGGTGCGGTTCGTGCCGCAGCAGCCAGGGGTCACGCCCGACGGCAACCTCTCCGAGGTGCCCTGGGTGCTCGCGGAGTACGACTTCGTGTTGCAGCCGTGCGCGCCGCGGTAGTCGTTCGTCCCGGTCAGCCGCCGTCGCTCGCTGACCGGGGCGAGCCAACCGCTGGGCCCGGCCAGGTCGTGGTGGACGTGGTCGCCGCGCCGATCACACCCCTGGATCTGTTGTGCGCCAGTGGGACGTCGTACTTCGGCGAACCATCGACGCCTTATGTGCCTGGGGTGCAGGGGATCGGGACGGTCGACGGGCGTGCGGTGTGGTTCCCGACGAGCGCGGGGATGGCTCCCGGTGACGGCAGCATGGCCCCGAAGGCGTTGGCGTGGCGGGAAGATCTCGTGTTCCTGCCGGAGGTCGACCCGGCGCTGATGGCGGCGCTCGGGTTGTCCGCGGTGGCCGCGCACATGACGTTGCAGGTGGGTGGGCTGGTCCCTGGCGAGACCGTCGTGGTGCTCGGGTGCGGCGCGGTCGGGCAGGCGGCGATCCAGCTCGCCCGGTTGCGCGGGGCCGGTCAGGTGATCGCCGCGGCGCGGTCGGTCGAGGGCCGGGAGCGGGCCGTCCGCGCCGGGGCCGACGTGGTGGTGCCGCTGGAGGACGTCGGAGCCGCCGCCGCGGGCGCCGACCTGCTGATCGACCCGTTGTTCGGGGAACCCGCCGCCGCGGCCGCCAGGGGGTTGCGGCCGTGGGGCCGGTGGGTGAACCTCGGCGGTTCGGCGGGCGAGATCAGCCAGGTCACGTCGTCCACGTTGCGGAGCAAGTCGTTGCGGCTCTTCGGGTACACCAACAACGAGCTGACCGCGCAGCAGCGTGCCGACGCGATCGCGGTGATCGCCCGGCACGCCGCCGCGGGTGAGCTGACCGTGGATCACCAGGTGGTGCCGCTCGACGAGGTGTCCGAAGCGTGGCACCGCACGGGTCACGGCCGGGTCGTGCTCGCCATGTAGTCCTGGAGCTTCTTCAACGTGACCGGGTCGTCCGTGCCGCCGCCGTGGCCGACCCGGTCCGTGACGACGTGGATCGCCTTGCGTCCCAGCTGCTTCTGCACCTGCTCCGCCCAGATCTTCGGGGTGGCCGGGTCGAGGGTGTTGCTCAGCAGCAACGTCGGGTGCTGGCTGCGCGACGACACGGGCTTCGGGCGTCCGGTCTTCGGGCCGCCGACGCAGATCGACGTGTAGTTGCTGGAGTTCGTCGAGTAGCCCACGACCGGCGCGGCCTTCCTCGTCGCGGCCAGGTCGCCGCGCGCTTCATGGACCGACTTCAGCGCGAACGGCCAGTCGGAGCAGGTGTTCGGGTCGGCGTACTCGAAGCGTTCCGGCAGCTCGCCGCCGGGGTCGTCCGGGGTCGGGTTGCGACCCTCGGCGAGGTCCTCGAGCCCCTTCGCGGTCTGTGCGAAGTCCTGCGGGCCGAAGATCTCGAAGTAGCGCGTGATCATGGCTTCGGACCAGGGGAAGCCGAAGAACGTGCCGGGGATCTTCTCGGCGGTGCGCTGGGCCTGCCGGAAGACCTCGGCCGGGTCCTGGCCGTGCAGCGCGCAGTCCGGGGTCTCGGCGCACCAGGCCGTGAACCTCGTGAAGACCGCCTCGACGCCCGCCGCGGCCGTCGTCATGAACTCGCGACGGCTCTGGCCGGGGTTCATCACGCCCTCGAGGACGGACCTGTCGACGTGCTGACCGAACCTCTCCAGGTAGCGCTCGCCGAGCAGGGTGCCGTAGGAGAGGCCGTACACGGTGACCCGGCCGGCGCCGACGGCCTTGCGCAGCGCGTCGGCGTCGTTGGCGGTGCTGTAGGCGTCGAGGTGCTGGTCGAGACCCTGCACACCGGTCGTGCACGACGCCCAGAACGCCTTCTGGTCCTGTTCGAGCCGCATGAACGCTTTCGCGTCCGTCGGCGGGACGTACGGGATCTTCAGGGACTTGGCCAGGTCGCACGTCATCGGGTGGCTTTCGCCGACACCGCGCGGGTCGAGCGCGATCAGGTCGTAGCCGGGCAACGCGCGCCGGAGCGTGCCGAAGGTGAAGTCGCCGGGCTGGCCTGGGCCGGACGGGAAGCTCAGGATCGTGCCCTTGCTGTTGCCGGCCTTCCACCGGTAGACCCGCAGCCCGACTGTCTCACCTGGCTTCGCCCAGTCGACCGGCACGGTGAGCGTGCCGCACTCGACTCCCTCGGCGACGGGTTTGTCGCACCTGCCCCAGCCCAGGTCCGGTGCCGCGTGGGCGGCCGGCGCCAGGACGGACGTGATCATCGCGGCCGCGACCGCTGCTTTCAGGATTGCCACGTGGCTCAGAGTGGATCTCCGCGTCGTCAGCCCGCGTCCGACTGCGGGGTGGCGCGCGGATCCGCCTCAGGTCGCACAACCCCCTCAGGGGTGCGGGCGTGATCATGACGTGCCACCATGGACCGGGTGGATCGACGCGGGTTTCTGAAGGTCGCGGGAATCGCCGGCTTGGGCGCGCTCGCGGCGTGCTCCACCACCGGGACACCGGTTCCGCCACCACCGTCCACTTCGTCCGTTTCGAGTGGACCGCCCGACTGGGCCGCGTTGCGCTCGCGGATGTCCGGTCAGCTGGTGCTGGCGGGTGAGGACGGGTTCGCCTACCAGGGCTTCAACCCCGTGTGGGACGCCCAGAAGCCCGCCGCGATCGCCAAGGTCACCTCGGCGGCCGACGTGCAGGCCTGCGTCTCGGCGGTGCGCGGCCGGGTCGCGCTCGCCGCGCGCAGCGGTGGCCACAGCTATGCCGGGTACTCGTCGCCGTCCGGTGGCCTGCAGGTCGACGTGCGCGGGCTGGCGGACGTCGAGGTGCTGCCCGGTGACCAGGTCCGCGTCGGCTCCGGTGCCGCGTTGAGCGCCGTGTCCAAGGCTTTGCTGGCTTCCGGCCGTTGCCTGCCGACGGGCACGTGCCCGTCCGTCGGCGTCGCGGGACTCACGCTCGGCGGCGGCATCGGCGTGCTGTCCCGCAAGTACGGTCTGACGTGCGACCACCTGGTGTCGGCGCAGGTCGTCACAGCCGACGGACAGCTGCGGACGGCCTCGGCGGCCGAGGAACCCGACCTGTTCTGGGCGTTGCGCGGCGGTGGTGGCGGCAACTTCGGGATCGTGACGGAGTTCGTGTTCGCCACCCTGCCCGCTCCGGACGTCACCGTCTTCTCGCTCTCCTACCCGGCCGGTGCCGCTACGGACGCGCTCGGCGCGTGGCAGACCTGGATCGCGCAGGCGCCGCCCGAACTCTGGTCGAACGTCGTCGTCCGCGGCGGAGCACAACCCTCCGCGAAGATCGGCGGCTGCTTCGTCGGCGGTGTCGGCGCACTGGCCTCGTTGCTGAACAGCCTCCCGGCGCCCGAGTCCCGGTTCATCCAGCCGCAGACCTACGCCGAGGCCGTCCAGTACTTCGCGGGCGGCCCGATCGCGCGCGAGTCGGCCGTGGCGTCGTCCCGCGTAGCCCGCGACCCGCTGTCGTCGCCCGAGAAGGCCGTGGACCTGCTGGCGGGTCAGTCCGACGAGACGTACCTGATCTTCGACGGCCTGCGCGGCGCGGTGGCCGACGTGGCCCCGGACGCCACGGCGTTCCCGCACCGCACGGCACTCGCGAACGTGCAGATCTACCTCAAGACCCCGCCGGAAGCGGCCGACGACGCCCGCACGAAGCTCGCCGCGATCCGCGACGGCCTCGGCGCGCTGACCGGCGACACCGGCTACGTCAACTACATCGACCCGCAGATGCCGCGCTGGGCCGAGGCGTACTACGGCGGCAACCTCCCCCGCCTGCACACCGCGGCCGCCAAGTACGACCCTGACCGCGTCTTCGGCTTCGCGCAGTCGGTGACACCGGACCAGTGAGACGACCGGTCCGGTGTTGACCGCGTCCACTGGTCGGACGGTGTTGTGCGGAAGTTCCTGATCTCACCCGACCGAGGGAACTGATCACCCGCACGCCACGACTAGATGCTCGTGGAAACGACAGGTCTGCCGGTGCGGCTGGCGGGGGTGAGCTGTGCGCACGGCGGCAGAACCGTCGTGCGCGACGTCTCGCTCGACGTCGCCGCCGGCCAACGCGTGGCTCTGACCGGCACGAACGGCTCCGGCAAGACGACCCTGCTGCGCGCGGTCCTCGGTCTGCACCGCGCGGCCCGCGGCGTGATCGAGGTCGGCGCGCGCCAGGCCCGCACGTCCGCCGACTGGAGCAGGCGCCGCCGGGAGATCGCCTGGATCCCGCAACGGCAGGCGGCGGGCCGGTTCCCGTTGCTGGTGGACGAACTGCTGGCGAGCAGCGGTCAGGTCGAGCGGGCGCGCGGTGCGGCCGCCGAACTCGGCGTCGGCGAACTGGGGCGGCAGCCGGTGCACACGTTGTCCGGCGGGCAGTTGCAGCGGGCCTACCTGGCGCGGGCGCTGGGGTGCATCGAGGCGGGGGCCGGGCTGCTGCTGGCCGACGAACCCACTGCCGCTCTGGACTTCGAGGGGCAGGCGGCGGTGGCCGGGCTGCTGGCGGGGCTGCCGGTGACGGTCGTGGTCGTGACGCACGACCGGGCCGTGGTGGAGCGCTGCGAGCGGGTCTTCGAGATGGCCGCGGGTGCGTTGCGGGAGATCACGTGACCAGGTTCCTCGCCGCCGCCGCAACGTCCCGGGAGCCCGCGTGATCTTCGAGCTGCTCGAACTCGCCGCGGTCCAACGAGCCGCGTTCGCCCTCCTCCTCGGTGCCGTCGCGCTGCCGATCATCGGCGTCGTGATCATCGGCCTCGACATCATGCCGGTCCGCTTCGCCATGATGCACATCGCGTTGCTGGGCATCGCGGTCGGTCTCCTCACCGGCCTGGACCCGTTGCTGTGCGCGGTGGTCGCATGTGGACTGTCCGGTGCCGGCCTCACCCCGCTCGCCCGCAGCCAGTCAGGCCTGTCCGGCGCGATGGGCCTGCTGATGAGCCTCGCCATCGCCGCCGCCCTGCTGGTCCTGTCGATCTCCGGGGTCAACGCCTCGGCCGCGTTCGAGCTGTTGTGGGGCTCGATCCTGGCCACCAAGACCGGCGACGTCGTGCTGCTCGGCGCGCTGGCGATCATCGTTCCGGCGCTGTTCGTGTGGCGGCGCAGGCAGCTCGCCCTCCTGCTGCACGACCGCGAGCTGGCGGCGTGCTCGGGCGTGCCGGTCAACCGCCTCACCCTCGTCCTGCTCGTGCTGGTGGCGATCGCGATCGCCGGCGCCATCCGGCTGACCGGGGCGTTGCTGGTGGACGCGCTCACGTTGCTGCCCGCTCTCGCGGCCCGGCGGCTCGCGCAGTCGCTGACCGGGATGGCGTTGTGGGCGGTCGGGATCGGTGTCGTCGTCAACCTGGCCGGGTTCGCCCTGGCCCTGCTGCTGGACCAGCCACCCGGTCCGGTCCTCGTGCTCCTGGCGGGCGCCGTCGCGCTCGCCGCTCATTTCCTTCCCGAACGGAGAACCCTCGCATGGCAGTCCGCCTCCTCGTCCCACTGACCGCCGCGCTGCTGCTGGCCGGCTGTGGCTCGGCCGCGGAAACCCAGCCGCAGCAACCGCGGACCGGGCCCAAGATCGTGGCGACGACCACCTGGGAGGCCGGGTTCGCCAAGGCGGCCGGGGCCACCGACATCACGGTGATCGTGCCGAAGTCCGTGCTGCACGCGCCGGACTACGACCCGAAGCCGTCCGACCTGAAGGCCGTGGCGGACGCGGACTACGTGCTGTTCGCGCCGTTCGAGTCGTTCGCGCCGAAGATCACCGACGCGGCCGGGTCGGACGCGAAGAAGGTCGAGGTCGCGCTCGACAACTCGCGCGACAAGGTCAAGGCCGAGGTCACCAGGCTCGCCCAGCTCTTCGGGACGCAGGACGCGGCCCGCAAGTGGATCAGCGACTTCGACGCCGAGTACGCGAAGCTCTCCGGCGAGGTCAAGGCGAAGTGGCCAGGCGGCAGGCAGCCGAAGGTCGTTGCGCAGATGTTCGTCGGGTACGCCGCCGACCTCGCGGGCGCTGAACTGCTCGGCGTCTACGGGCCGGAGCCGGTGACGCCGTCGCAGCTCGCGGAGCTCAAGGGCAAGGCGCCGCAGTTCGTGTTCGAGAACTCGCACATGAGCACCGGCACCGTGCTGCCGGACGCCGGCGCCGAGCAGATCGACCTCGTCAACTACCCCGACGACGACAACGACCTGCTCGGCGTCTACCGCGCCAACGCGAAGAAGATCAGCGAGGCACTCGCCTAGCGAGCACGCGCAGGGCGTCTCGGTCGACCTTGCCAGCGGGGTTGAGGGGGAACTCGGGCAGCACCAGCAGGTGTTCCGGGTGCTTGTAGCGGGCCAGCCCGCTCAGGAACTCCCCCAGCCCCGCGACGGTCACCGGTTCCGCCACGACGAGGCAGGCGCACAGCCGTTCGCCCATCAGCTCGTCCGGCACGCCGACGCACGCCACGTCGCGGATCGCCGGGTGCGCGGCCAGCGCCTGCTCCACCTCGGCCGGGCTGATGTTCGCGCCGCCGCGGATCACGATGTCCTTGCGGCGCCCGACCACCGACAGGTAGCCGCCGTCGTCGAACACCCCCAGGTCGCCGGTGCGGACCCAGCCGTCCTCGGTGCGGTAGCGGGCGTTGAGGTCGTCGTCCACGTACCGCAACGGGCTCATCGGACCACGCGCGATGATCTCCCCGACCGAGCCCGCGGGCAGCGGCCGCAACGCGTCGTCCACGACCAGGATCTCGGCCACGGCCGGGTTGGGCCGTCCGGCGCCGGACCCCGGCGGGTCGTCCAGCGCCGTGTGGCAGTTGACGCCGTCCGCCGACCCGTAGACGTTGACGACGATCGCGTCGAAGAACTCCCGGCACGCCTGCGCCGTCGCCGCGTCGAGCTGGGCGCCACCTGGCGCGATGACGCGGATGGACGAGTAGTCGCCCGGCTGGGACAGCAACATCTTGAACATCGTCGGCACCCCGAACAGGTGCGTCGGTTTCGCTCGCCTGATCAGCTCCACAGTGGACTCCGGGCTGAACTTGCGCTGCAGCACCAGAGTGCCGCCGTGTCTCGCGAGCGTGACCGTCGTACCGTTGCTGCCGAACGACGACGCGAGCGGCACCAGGAACAACGCCCGCAGCTCCTGCCCCGGCGGGATCAGCCGCCCGACGAACGCCCCGCGCCCGCCGAGCAACGCGTTGTGCGAGTACAGCACCATCTTCGGCTCGGCCTCCGAGCCCGACGACACGAGGACGCGCGCCGGGCCGTTGGGATCCGAGCGGTGCGGCTCGAACACCCCGGCCGGTGCCAGCAGGTCCGCCGTGGTCCAGGCGTCCGCGAGGTCGTCGGCGATCAGCCCCACCGCACCGCTGCGGGCGACCAGCGACCGCGCCTCGTGCTCACCGCGCCCGACCGGGAACGGCAGCACCACCCCACCCACCGCGGCGACGGCGAGATCGGCGGCGACCGCGAGCCGGCCGTTGGGCAGCTGCACGGCCACGACGTCGCCGGGCCGCACCCCTCTGACCGCGAGGTTCGCCGCCATCCGCAGCGCCAACTCGTTGAGCTGCACGTACGTCAGCTCGCCGTCGTCGTCGATCACGGCTGTGCGCAACGGGTCTAAGAACACCCGCACGGCGAACAGGTCGTAGATGTCGCGATCCGGGTAGTGCCCCTGCTCGGCCCACTCGTGGCGCAGCGCGGCGGGCACGAGGTCGTGGACGGCGGTGGTCGTCATCGGAACCTCCAGGGTGTCAGGACTTCGGGACAACGGTCGGGGTCGAGCCCGACCACGCCGGCGAACCGGGGGTCGGCGGGAACGGAGGCGAGGTCGTCGGTGACACGCGTGCCGTCGTACGTCCAGCCGCCGTCGCCGAGCAGCGGCCTGCGGAACCCCGGCGCCGGACGCCCGTTCGCCCTGAGCTGCAACAGTTCGGCCGCCGCCAGCAACGACGACTCGGCCTGGATCGCACGGCCGGTGCGTTCGCGTTGCAGCAGGGCGGCGACGGTGGCGTAGGCGCCGAGCAAGCCGCCCAGCACGTCGAGCAGGGTCATCAGTGACGGCGCGGGCGGCTCGTCGGCCGGGCGCAGCAGGGCACCGAGGCCGGTGCGGGCCTGGGCCATGAAGTCGGTGCCCATCGGGGCGTCTTGCAGCCTGTTCGCCCAGCCCGAGGTGTGCACGAAGACCAGCCTCGGGTTCACCTCGGCCAGGTCCCGGGCGCTGAGGCCGAGGCGTTCGGCGGTGCCGGGGGCCCAGTTGTGCAGGAAGACGTCGGCGGTGCGGACCAGGTCGCGCAGCCGGTGGCGGTCGGCCGGGTTCTTGATGTCGATCTCGACGGCCGACTTGCCGCGGTTGAGGGCGAGCCAGCGCGCGGAGGTCTCGCCGCACATGGGTGGCATGCCGCGCAACGGGTCGCCGCCGGGTGGTTCGACGCGGATCACGGTGGCGCCGAGGAGGTGGAGGAGGTGGGCGGCCAGCGGGGCCTGGACGCGACGGCCGGCTTCGAGTACGACCAGGCCGGAGAGAGGAAGTGCCGGCGAGACAGCGGGTGTCTTGCCAGTAGCGCATGCGGTGGTGGTGGGCGCGGCGCAGGCCGCGGCGGGCGCGGCGGCGGCGGCGGGCGCGCCAGCGGCGGCGGTTGTCTCCCCTTCTTCCCACCCCCTCCCCGCTCCCGAGCAGTCCACTGTGGCCAGTTCGAAGGCCGCTCCCCCGGTCGTGCCCGGCTCGTGCAGCCGGCAGATGCTCATCCCCGTCGCCCCCGCGAGCTCCACCAGCTCGGCGAACCGGCGCGTGCCCGCCACCGCCTCCAACTCCGGTGGCAGTGGCGCCGTCGCCGTCGGGTACCGGAACTGGAACGGCCGCCACCCCGCCCCGATCACCTTCCCCGGCAGGCCGAGGCCGGCCCAGAACGCCTGCCACACCGCGGGATCGAGCGCCTCGACCTCGAACAGCACCCCGTCGGCGCTGCGGAACGGCGGCCCTCCCGGTTCCAGCGCGGTGGCCTCGGCCTCCGGTGCCCCGGCGGCTGCCAGGTACTGCGAGACCGTGAGCATCGCGGCCTGCGCGACGCTGGTCGTGACGCTGCGCGAGCCGTCGAGCAGGGCCGCGAGCAGTCCGGTGCCGCCGATGACGCCCGCCGCCGTGGCGCAGTAGTCGAGGCCCAGGCCGCGCGGGGAGCCCTGGCTGCGGCCGTGCACGTGCATCAGGCCGCACACCGCCTGCGCACTCGCCTCGTCGGTGACCTCGGGCAGCGGGCCGCCCCAGCTGATCGCCAGGTCGGCGGCGGCCTGGACGTGGGCGGGTTCACCGGCGGCGTCCGGGAACCGGGAGACCGTCGCGCCCGACTGGTGCAGGAGCACGCCGAGGACGTCGGCCGCGGCCGAGTCGCCGCGGACGGTGATCTCGGTGGCGGACAACGGCGGGTCGCTCGTCGTCCGGTCGAGGTGCAGGGTCACGCGGGCCTCCTCCTGGCGGCGACGGTCGGTCGTCCACCAGTCGGGCGGGACGCGGCCGGAGTTCCCACGAGGAAGGAAGATGCTGGTGCTGGAACGGGTTTCGGCGTTCGTCCGCGAGCACGTGTGGCCGGTTGAGACGGTGCTCGACACCGGCAGCAACGCGGAACTCGCGCGGTTGCGGGGGTTGGCGAGATCGGCCGGGCTGTGGGCTTTGCCACTGCCGCGGAACCTCGGCGGCGGCGGGTTGGGCCTGACGGAGTACTTCTCGTTGGCGGAGCAGGAAGGCAGCAGCGATCACGGGCCGTCCGTGCTCGGGTCGGCGTGCCTGCTCGACGTGCGGATGTTCCGCCGGTTCGCCCGCCCGGCCGTCATGGAACTGCTGAAACCGTTGGTGGCCGGGGAGATCAGCGGCAGCTACGCGATGACCGAGCCGGGGGTCGCCGGTTCTGATCCGGCCGCCGCACGCACCACGGCCGTTCGGACCAGCGATGGCTGGCTCCTGAACGGTCGCAAGTGGTTCACCAGCGGTGCCGGAAACGCCTCGTACGTCACGGTTCTGGCGAGCGGGTCGCTGTTCGTCGCGACGGACTTCCGCGTGGTGCGGGAGATCCCGGTGCTCGGCGCGGCCGGTCAGTTCGAGATCGAGCTCGACGACGTGCTCGTGCCGCACGACCACCTGCTCGGCGACGTCGGCGAGGGCCTGCGGATCGCCGGAACGAGACTGGCACTCGGCCGGACGTTGCGCTGCCTGCGGTGGCTCGGCATGGCCGAGCGGGCGTTCGACCTGATGTGCTCCCGTGCCACCGAACGCCAGGTGCGCGGCAGCGCCCTCGCCGACCGCCAACTGGTGCAACAGCACGTCTTCGAGTCGCTGCTGGCCATCCGTTCGGCACGAGCCCTGACCCACCAGGCGGCGGAACTGGTGGCAGCAGGGCAGGACGCGCGCACTGAGATCGGACTGGCGAAGGTGGCGGCGGCCCGCACGCTGCACCAGGTGTGCGACGCGGCGATCCAGGTGTTCGGCGCGGAAGGCCTCGGCCCGGACACGCCGCTGCCGATGCTCGCCCGGATCGGCCGGGCGGCCCGCATCCTCGACGGCGCCGACGAGATGCACGTCTCCGACACCGCACGCCGGGTCCTCAGAACTCGCGCGAGCTGACCTCCCCGGCCACCATCGCCCTCGCCAGCGCGTAGAAGAACGTCCCCCACACCAGTTCCAGGTTCTCCTGGCCGTCGTACGTGCCACCGAGCAACCTGCCGTCGCGCACCGCTTCGCGCAGCCGGCCCAACGGCACCGACGCGTCCAGCCCCAGCTTCAGCAACGCGACGGCGGCGATCGCGTCCGCCGACGTGTCACCGGGATCGCCCCACTCCCGCGCCCTCGCCTCGGCGTCGGGCCGGTACTCCTCACCGAGCCACTGCACCGCGTCCGCCGCCGCCAGCAACAACCAGGCGCGCCCGCGCGGCCACGTCTCGGTCAAGCCCAGGTGAGCGTCCACATGAGACCGTGCGAGGTCGTGCCGCCCGGCAGCGCACAACAACGGCACCACGCCCGCCGCGCCGTCCGAACGGAGTCCGGTGTCCGGCCCGAACGCCGTACCCCACGGCACCACCCCGTCCACCGCCCGCGACGCCAACGACGTCGCGGCCCGCTCGACGTCTCCCCTGCCGTACCAGAAGATCAGCGCCTGCAGCACGGTGTCGCTGTCGTGCCGGCAGTCGAGCTTGCCCGTCCACCGAGCCGCGTCCGGATGCCCACGCAACCACAACAACCCGGCCCAGCACCCACCCGCCCACGACCCACGAGCCGTTGTGCGCCAACGCCCGGACGCCGGGGCGTACAGCGGAAACCGTTCACCCACCTGCGCCAGCACGGCCTCGACGTTCACCGCGCCCGCCACGCCACGACCACCGCCACCGCGAACTCGACGGCCACCAGCACCCACCCGGCGCCGTACCCGGCCAGCCCGAACAACGGCGGACCGACAGCGAACCCGGCGAAGAACCCGGCCGACACGAGCGCGGAGTTCCGCCCCAGCTCAGGACCACGCGAGGCGGCCACGACCAGCACCATCGAGATGGCGTTGGCCGCCACCGCGCACGCACCCACGACCACCATCGCCACCCAGGCCAGCGCGGGAACCCCGGTCAGCAGCAGGAGCGGCGCCACCACGGCCGCCGCCGACAGCCCCGCCAGCAACTCCCGGCCCGCCACCCTCGACCAGACGATCCGCCCGGCGATGCCGACCACGCCGAGGACCGCCACCAGCCCGGCGGCGACCGGCGGGCTGAACGCGAGCGCCTCGGTGGCGTACAGCGCCACGTAGGTGTTGACCGCCGCGATCCCGGAGCCGAGCAGCACGGAGAAGCCGGCCAGCCGCCAGACGAGGCCGCTCGCCTGGAGGAACGTGGCGAAGGCGGGACGCCGCACGGATGCGGGATCGGCGGCCGGCGAGGAGGGCCTGGCCGCCGGATGCGCGGCGAGCGGCGAACGCCCCGTCGAGACCGGATCGGCGGCAAGCGGCGAACGGGCGGTCGAGACCGGATCAGCGGAGAGGCGTGAGCGCTCACCGGGAGCCGGATCCTGCGGGAGCGCCAGACACCCCAGCGCCGCCACCACCGCCGACCCGGCCGCCACCCCCACGGCGAGCCGCCAGTCCACGCTGTCCGCCAGCCACGCCAGCGGCAGCCCGGCGACGAACGCCCCCAGCTGCACACCGGACTGCTTGATCCCCAACAGCAACGGCCGCCGCGCAGCCTCCACCGACGCCGCGATCAGCTTGTTGGTCGAAGGGTTCGCCAACGCCTGCGGCACACCACCCAGCGCCACCGCGAGCACCAGCACGACGTAGTGCGGCGCGACGGCGAACACCGTCAGCGCCACCGCGCTCGTCGCGAACAACGCGGTGATCGACCGCCGCGGCCCCAGCGCGTCCACGACGGGCCCGATCGCGAGCGACAGCACCACCGCCACCCCGAACCCGGCCGTCACCAGCACGCCGAGCAACGGCCGCGCGATGCCGAACTCCCGCACCAGGGCTGGTGAAAGCGCTCCCAGCAGGAACAACGGCAGCATCGACGCCGTCATCGCCGCCGTCGTCAGCACGGGGACCGCGGCCCGCCCGCGCACGGAAACCTCTTCCACGGCCACTAGTCGCGCCGGCACGACCAACAGTTCCCCAGGAACCGAAAGCGTTTCCCGGCCGACCTGTGTGCCATGGAACGCCGAACCTTCATACGCGCCTCAGCGCTGTCACTGGGTCTCGCCACCGGAACCGCCACGGCCACCGCCGCGGCACCCCTCAGAGTCCAGGTGCTCATGTTCGACGGGGTCGAGGAGCAGGACTTCATCGCCCCCGTCGAGGTGCTCGGCCTGGCCGGCCGGATGAGCGGGGCCATCCGCACCACCCTCGTCTCCCCCGACCGCCCGCGCACCGTGACCTGCACGTACGGCACCGAGGTCAAGGTCGGCAACGCCTGGAACCCGGCGGACGCGGACGTCCTCGTCGTCCCCGGCGGCGGCTACACCAACCGCACCGGGCCCGGAGTGCACAAACTGATCGGCGACAAGGGCTTCCTGCGCAGGCTGAAGGAGTCGAAGGCACTGCCGGTCGGCATCTGCACGGGCACGATGATCCTGTCGGCGGCCGAGATCACCAAGGGCCGCAACGCGACCACGCACTCGGGCGCCAAGGCCGACCTGGCCGCCCAGGGCGCGACGGTGGTCAACGCACGGGTGGTGGACGACGGCGACCTGATCACCGGCGGCGGGATCACGTCGGGTCTCGAAGTGGCGCTGTGGCTGGTGGAACGGTTCGCGGGCGCCCAACTGGCCCAGCGGACGGAGACCGTGCTGGAGTACGAGCGCCGCGGGACGGTCTGGAGGCGCTAGACGACGCCGACGTCCTCGTGGCCCTGCCCGTTGATCAGGTCCTCGCGTGCTCGCGCCACCCGCGACCGCACGGTCCCGATCGGGCACCCGGCCACCTCGGCGGCCTCCGCGTACGACAGGCCGAGCACCTGGGTGAGCAGCAACGCCTCCCGCCGCTCAGGTGCGAGGCCCGCGAGCAGGACGTTGAGCTCCACCACGTCCTCGAAGCCCGCCGACCGGGCGTGCTCGGCGTAGCGCCCGGCGTCCGAGGCCACCTGGAAGTCCGCGGACCAGGCGATCGACGGGCGCGCGACGGCGGCGCGGATGTGGTCCACGACGGTGCGGCGGGCGATCGACAGCAGCCACGTGCGGGCCGACGACCGGGCCTCGAAGCTCGGCAACGACCGCAGGGCGCGCAGGTAGACGTCCTGCGTGAGGTCGTCGGCGACGCCGATGCCGCCGAGGTGCGCGACCAGCCGCCACACGTCGCGCTGCGTCAGGCGGATGAACCGCTCCAACGCCTCGCGGTCACCGGCACCGGCGGCCAGCGCGCACGCCGTCACGGCCTCGTCGTCACCCCTCGAAGTCGACACGGTTCGGCAGAGTAACCCAACGTCCAAGATTGCTGGGAACTGTGAACGGCCAATGGCCGACAATGTTCGGTGTGGAGTGCAACACCTGCCGCGAAGCCCTGTCCGCGAGACTCGACGGGGAACCAGAGGGCGTGCCCGCCGACCAGGTGGACGCGCATCTCGACACGTGCGCGTCCTGCCGGGAGTGGCACGACCGCGCCGCCGCGCTCACCCGCACGCTCAGGGTGAGACCCGCCACGCAGGTCCCCGACCTCGCCGCGGCGATCATGGAGGCGGCCCCGCCGGTCGTCCCCGCCACGCCCAGGGGCTGGCTGCCGCGCGGCCTGCTGACGGGGGTCGCCGTAGCGCAGATCACGCTCGGCCTCGCGCAGGTGCTCGGCGTCAACTCCGCGCACAGCGGCCACACGTCCGGTGTGGACAGCAGTCATCTCTTCAACGAGAGCACGGCGTGGAACCTCGCGCTCGGCCTGGGTCTCCTGTGGACGGCGTTGCGCCCCAGCGCGGTCACGGGCATGTTGCCCGTCACGGCGGCGTTCGTGGCGGTGCTGATCCCGTACTCCGCCAGCGACCTCGTCAGCGGCACGGCCACGGCAGCACGGGTGTTCTCGCACTCACTGCTCGTGATCGGCCTGGTGCTGCTGGGTTTCGTGCACCACAGCGAACGCGGCCCGAGCGACCGCACCCCGCTCACGAACGACGAGCACGACACCGCACGCGACGCGTCCAGCTCAACAGACCGCGCTGGACGCACTCGCGTGCGGCGCCGGATCAGGCTGCGTCCCGTGAGCAGACGGGACGCGGCCTGAAGAACTCAGCCGATGCGCGCGCCGACCGCGGCGAGCGCTCTGGTGACGGGCTGGAAGAACGTCACGCCACCGCTGCGGCAGTCACCGCTGCCGCCCGACGTGAGGCCGATCGCGTTGCCGTTGGCGGTGAACATCGGTCCGCCGCTGTCGCCGCCCTCGGCGCACACGGTCGTCTGGATCAGGCCGGTGACGCGGCCCTCCGGGTAGTTCACGGTCGCGTTGAGGCCGGTGACCCTGCCTGCGCGCAGGCCCGTTGTGCTGCCCATGCGCTGCACCTGCGTGCCGACGCGGGCTTCGGCGGCGCGCTGGATCCGCACCTTGCGGCCGTTGCCGGTGTCGACCTCGCTGGGTGCCTGCGCGTTGCGGTCGTTGTAGGTGAGCAGGGCGAAGTCGCCGTTGCCGGGGAACGTCGACCGCGCGACGGTGGCGACCGCGCGGCCGCCGGGGTTGAGCGAGAACTGCCTGCCCGCCGCGGTGCAGTGCCCGGCGGTGAGGATCGCGGGGCGGCCGTCGTTCGTCACGACGTTGAACCCCAGCGAGCAGCGGCTGTTGCCGGCGAAGATCGCGTCGCCGCCCTCGGCGAACAGCCGGAACGTGCCTTGGGTGCGTTGCAGCTTCACCCCGGCGCCCATGGACTTCACCGTGGACACCAGGTTGTCCCACTTGGCTCCGGTCACCGTGCTGTCGGCGGTGACGAGGACCTCGTTCGTCGCCGGGTTCACGGCCCACGCGGTGCCCGCCACGGATGCCTTCTCCCGCAACGTCTCGGTGGCCTGCGCGGGAGCGGTGCGCTGCTCCGGCGCGGCCTGGCTGGCGGTGAACGTCGATGCGGTGATCGCCACGGCCACGAGCCCGACGGCACCCGCGATCATCTTCACCCGAGTGCTGTCATCGCGGTGTTTGCCCATGTGGCGCCCTCTCGTTACCGGACTGAGATCCGCTCATGTCTGGGTGTACGTACAGCGGGGCGTTCCGGTTTAGGTGAATCGTCGGGGTCGAGACGATCGGACCGTCCCCAGAAAATGTCCTCTTTGGACACGACCGCCAAGATGGGCTCATGAACTCGCTGTTGCTCGCCGCCGCGTTCGCCATGGTCGTCAGATCGCTCGCGGCCAACCGGCTGGACCGCTGGTACCTCGGCGCGCCGCTGGTCATGGTGCTCGCCGGGGTCGCGGTCGGACTCGCGGAGCCGAGCGGCATCGCCGACGGCCTCAACACCGAGTCGGTGCAGCACGCGGCCGAGATCATCCTCGCGGTGCTGCTGTTCGTGGACGCCACGGAGGTGCGCGCCGGACGGCTGTGGGGCGCCTACCCCGGACTCGTCGGACGCGTGCTGCTCGTGGCGATGCCGATCAGCATCGCCGTGGCCGCGGTCCTCGGCTGGCTGCTGTTCCCGAGCCTGTCGTGGGCGGTGCTGCTGCTGATCGCGTGCGTGGCGGTGCCGATCGACTTCGCCCCCGCCGAGAAGCTCGTCCGCGACCGCGGCCTGTCGGCGCGCGTCCGCAGCACGCTGAACGTGGAGAGCGGCTACAACGACGGCATCGTGTCGCCGCTGTTCCTGTTCGCGCTGATCCTCGCCGGCGACGACAGCCAGGACCGCACGCCGCTGCAGGCGCTCGGCACGGTGCTGCCGTTCGCGGTGAAGGCCCTGGTCGCCGGCCTGGTGATCGGCGCCCTGCTCGGCTGGCTGATGGACCTCGCCCACCAGGCGGGCTGGGTCACCGACCAGTCGGCACGGGTCGCGGTGCTGCTCGCGCCGTTGCTGACCTACACCGCGACGGTCGCGATCGACGGCAACGGCTTCGTCGCCTCGTTCATCGCCGGCATCGCGTTCCGGTACGTGCACCGGCTGCTCAAGGCCCGTCGCGTGCGCACCGGGCGGGCCGAGGCGCGCACGGACGCGTTGAACAGCGACCTGCACCTGCTGGAGGACGTCACCGGCCTGCTGACGATGACCATGTGGTTCGTGGTCGGCATCGCCGCCGTGCTGATCTTCTACCTGGGCGTCGACTGGCAGGTCGTGGTGTTCTGCGCCGCCGTGCTCACCGTGGTCCGGCTCGGGCCCGTGTTCCTCGCGTTCACCGGCTCCGGCCTGCGGCGCAGGGAACGCCTGCTCATCGGCGCGCTGGGCCCGCGCGGCACGACGACGATCGTGTTCGGCCTGCTCGCCTTCAACCGGCTGCCCGAGGGCAACGCGGCCGACACGATCCTGTCGATCACGGTCGGCTGCGTGCTCGGCAGCGTCGCGCTGCACGGGGTGGGCGCGACGCCGTTTCAGAGGCTCTTGGCGAAGTGGAACGCGGGGATGACGAAGCCCGACGCCAGGTAGAGGCGGTGCGCGTCGTGCCGCTGCGTGCCGGAGTCGAGGTGGACGCCCGCGCAGCCGAGGCGGCGGGCCTCCTCGTCGACCCAGCGCAACAGGGCGCCCGCGTGGCCCTGTCCGCGCGCGGACGGCAGGGTGCTCAGGTCGTCGATGTAGAGGTGCGAGCCGGCGTAGAGGCTGTTCAGGTGCCGGAACCCTGCCAACGAGACGATCCGTTCCGTCTCGTCGTAGGACACGACCAGGCGGTAGCCCTCGCGGCGCTGGGCGCGGACGAGTTCGACGAACTCGTCGGGGTCGGTGAGGTGGGGGCGGAGCTCGCGCATCACCTCGTAGGCCTGGACGGTCTGACCTGCGTCCAGTTCGGCGATGGTGCGGGTCGGAGTGGTCACGGTGATGATGTTCGCGCGACCGAGTGGCCTCCCAGAAGGCCCAGTCCACACGTAAACCAAGAGGCCACTTCCCGCGGCGGTCGCCGACGAGACGATACGTATCGTCTCGTCAGCGCATGTCTGTGAGCTGGGTCTCATTCGTTCGGATGAGCGGGACGCGAGCGGGCGTTCGCGACAACTCCTATCGTGACCCGCATCGCCGAGCAGGGGCACCGGCCCGACCTGGCCACGCAGGACCCGAGGGAGGTCTTCGCGTGGCTCTTCGACGCCTACGCCGGCCAGATCCGCGCCTACCTCGCGGGCCGGATCGGCCCCGACGCGGCGGACGACCTCGTGGCCGAGACGTTCCTGGTCGCCCTGCGAAGACGCAGGACGTACGACCCCGCCCAGGCCACCGCCCGCAGCTGGCTCTACGGCATCGCGACGAACCTGCTCCGCAACCACGTGCGCCAGGAGGTCCGCGGCCTGCGGCTCACCTCGCGGGCCGCGGGTGCCGAGCCGGCCACCGAGAACCACGACACCGCCGTCGCCGACCGCGTGGACGCCGCCGCACGCATGCGCACCCTCGCGGGCGCGCTCGCCAAGCTCGGCGAACAGGACCGCGACGTGCTCCTGCTGACCTCGTGGGCCGGGCTGGAACCGGCCGAGGTCGCGGACGCGCTGGGCGTGCCGCCGAGCACCGTCCGATCGCGCCTGCACCGCCTGCGCCACCGCCTGCAGTCCCTGCTCACCAACACGGAGGAAGCACCCCGATGAAAGAGCTCGACGAGGCATTCGAGCTGCTGCACCGCGAGGCCCGCGAGGCGCCCGGTGACCTGACGGGCGCCCGCGCCAAGCTGATGGCCGAGCTCCACGGGGTGACACCGCTGCCCCGACGTCGCCGCTGGCAGGTACCCGCCGCCGCGGCGGCCGTCGTGCTCGTCACCGCGTCGGTGATCGGGATCAAGGTCTACAACGCACGCACGCCCGAGCTCGAGCTGGCGTCCGAGGTGCTCCACAAGGCCGCGGACAGCCTCGGCATCCACGCGGTCGACCCCTCGCTCGCGGACGGCCAGTACCGGCTGGTGTCCGAGCACGTGTGGTCGGCCCGCTCGACGGTCCAGTACCCGGACAGCAATACCGGCTACACCTACCGGCTGGAGCAGCGGATCGACCGCTGGATCCCGAAGAACGACCGCGACCTCTGGCAGGAGACCCGCACGGTGGTCGGCACGCCGCAGCCGATCGGGTCGAACGTGCCGGTCGGGCCGCCGTCTCTGAGCGACAACGACACCGGCACCCGCACCGGTGCCTGCGGGAACTTCTTCCCGAAGTCCAAGCCGCCGAAAGTCTGCGGCGACCAGGAGGACTGGGACAGCCCGGAGTTCTACGCGAAGCTCTCCCGCGACCCCGAGGTCCTGTACGGCCAGATCGTGAAGCAGAACGCGCACCGCAGCACCGAGCCCGCGCCGGTGTTCCACTACGCCGTGCAGGTGCTGGCCGCCGGCATGATGCCCGCGGACCTCCGGGCCCAGTGGTACCGGGCGATGGCGAAGATCCCCGGCATCCAGGTCTTCGACCAGGCGACCACTTTGGACGGACGGCGCGGCGTCTCGATCGGCCTGACGACCGAGAACGAGCAGCGCGAGCTGGTCATCGATCCCGCCACCGGCGAGTTCATCGGCGAACGCACGCTCGCGGGCGCGAAGCCCTACGACGCCTGGATCCCACCGGGCACCGAGACCTACGCGAGGACCATCACCACGAAGGTCGTCAACGGGCTCGGCGTGCCGGAGTAGGCCGGGTGGGGCTCCCCCGACAGGAGCCCCACCCGTGTCACAGGGCGGGTTTCGCCAGCAGTTGCGACGGCGCCCGCTTCGGGCGCGGATCCACGCTCCCCGTCACGAAGATCTCGAACCAGAGGCAGAACACCAGCACGGTCCAGATCTTGCGGCTGTGGTCCGCGACGTTCTCCCTGTGCTCCCTCAACATCTCCCGCACGAGGTCGAGGTCGAGCAGGTGCCCGGCGCGTGACGTGTCGAGCAGGTGGTGCGCCCACTCGTACATCTCCGAGCGCAGCCAGACCCGGATGGGCGTGGGGAACCCGAGCTTGACCCTGTTGACGATGTGCGGTGGCACCACGCCCTCCAACGCCCGGCGCAGCGCGTACTTCGTGTCCGCCGACCGCGGTGGCAGCTTGAGCTCGCGCGGGATCGTCGCCGCGACGTCGAACACCGCGTAGTCGAGGAACGGCACCCGCACCTCCAGCGAGTTCGCCATCGACATCCGGTCGGCCTTCACCAGGATGTCGCCGCGCAGCCACGTGTAGAGGTCGACGTACTGCATCTTCTCGACGTCGGCGAGGTGCCGCGCCTCGGCGTAGACCGGCCCGGTGACGTCGGTGTAGCTGACGGACGGGTCGTACTGTCGCATGAGGACGGACTTCTCCGCCTCGCTGAACATCCGCGCGTTGCCGTAGTAGCGTTCCGCGATCGGCGTGGTGCCGCGTTCGAGGAAGCTCTTGCCCTTGACGCCGTGCGGGATCGCCTTCGACACCGCCTTGAGGCCACGTCTAACGCCCTCGGGCAGTCCGCTGACGGCCTTGAGCGACAACGGTTCCCGGTAGATCGTGTAGCCGGCGAAGAACTCGTCGGAGCCTTCGCCGGACAACGCGACGGTGACGTGCTCGCTGGCCTTCTTGGCCACGTAGTACAACGGCACGAGCGCCGGGTCGGCCACTGGTTCGTCGAGGTGCCAGATGATCTCGGGCAACGCCTCCATCATCATCTTCGCGTCCACCACGACCGGGTGCATCGTGACGTCGAGAGCGCGGGCGGTCTCCTGGGCCACCGGCAGCTCCGAGTAGCCCTCGACCTCCAGCGCGGCGGTGAACGTGAGGATGTCCGGGTTGACCTCGCGGGCCAGCGCGACCACCGCCGTCGAGTCGATGCCGCTCGACAGGAACGCCCCGACCGGCACGTCCGAGCGCATGTGGAGGCGCACGCTCTCCCTGAGGGCTTCCCGAATCCTGGCGTAGAGCCGTTCTGGATCGTCCTGCGGCGCGGGCCGGAACTCGGGCTGGTAGTACCGGCGGACCGCGAGCCCGTCCTGCGGCCGGTAGGTGAAGCACTCCCCCGAGCCGATCCGCTTCACGTCGCGGTGCAGCGTCGCCGGTTCCGGCACGTACTGCAGCGTCAGGTAGTACGACAGGCTCGCCGGGTCGAGCGTGTGGTCGCCCCACGCGCAGAACGGCAGCAGCGCCTTCTTCTCGCTGGCGAAGTACACGCCGTCGTCGTTGACGAGGTGGAACAACGGCTTGATGCCGAACGGGTCGCGGGCACCGAACGCGATCCGCTCGCGGCGGTCCCAGATGACGAACGCGAACATGCCCCGCAGCCGCCGGACCGCCGCCTGCCCCCAGTGGTGGTAGGCGGCGACGATGACCTCGGTGTCGCCTTTCGTCGCGAACGTGAGCCCGGCCGCGATCAGTTCGTCTCTGAGTTCCACGTAGTTGTAGATCTCGCCGTTGAACGTGATGACATAACGTCCGTCCGCGTATTCGAGCGGTTGCTCGCTGTGTTCGACGTCGATGATGGACAACCGCTTGAAGCCCATCACCACCTCGTCGCCGACCGTCGTGAGGCCGGTGTCGTCGGGGCCGCGGTGGTGCAGGGTTTCCAGAGCGCGTCCGATGGCGGCGGTCTTGTCCTTCGCCGTTCCGCGCGCGCAGATGTAGGTCAGCAGTCCGCACATGGGGCTGGAATCGTCCTCACTCAGGGAATCAGGGCGGGAATGCTGGAGTCGAGCAGGCCTCGACCGGCCAGTTCCCCGTACAGCGGGGTCGTTTCCGGAAAATGTCCCCATGCGTGGTCGCCGGTGCCGTCACCGACATTTCCGAGCAGTTGCCGCTGCACCGGCGAGGTGTACTTCCACCACGGCTGCGCGGGCAGGTCCTCGACCTCGTCACGAATGTGGATCCACCGCTGGGTGTAGCCGAAGAATGCGACCTTGCGGGTCACGTCCGAGTGGTTGTCGGAACGCGCGTGCCAGATTCGGCGGTCGAAGAAGAGGACGTCGCCGGGCTCGGCGAGGACCTGCATCGCACCGGCCGGCGTGGGCCACTCGACACCCCGCCTCGGCGGCCCCGGCAGCCAGTTGGTCTTGTGGCTACCAGGCACGATGGTGAGGTTGCCGCGTCCGGGGTGCGACACGTCGGAGAACCAGTAGGCGAGCTTCACCGACAGTCTGGGCCGCGGATCTGTCTCGATCTCCCGGTTCTGCCGTCCTCCGTCCTGGTGCCAATGCCACCAGAACGGCTTCTCCTCTTTCACGCGCGGGTGCACGTCGATGTGCGAGTGGTAGACGTGGGTGTTCCACCCCAGCATCGACCAGACGTACCCGAAAACGGCGGGGTGGTCGAGCAGACCGGCCAGGTCCGGGCACCGCGTCACCGCGCTGAGCAAATGCATCGGTTCGCCCTGCGGGTGCTGTTCGTAAAGCCGGTCGATCGCATTGCGGTAGAACTCGACCTCGTCGCGGGAAAGCGCGCCGCGGATCAGCAGGTAGCCGTCCTCTTCGAACTGCTCGCGTTCCGCCTTGGTCATCGTCGTCCAGGCAGCATTCATCACGGGTGCGTTCAAGGAAAGAGCCTTTCGGGTCCGAAGAATCGTTCCGGGTTCGACGTCCCGGCGCATTTCGATTTCAAACCCGGTCAACCCGAAAAAGCGAGCCTTTGTGGGATGGGTCTCAAGGTGCCGCAATCGCGGGACGCACCCGGCGGCGGCGGACAAGCGAACTTCAGCGTTCTGTAACAGTCCACAAAGGTCACGCCGCGAGCCAACCCCGGGGCGATTCGGGGCGTCGACATGGGTATGACCACGGACATGGGTGAGGGCCCCGGCGCACCGGGGCCCTCGTCGTGCGGATCGACGTGCCGGCGTGGCTACGGGGCCAGGTTCAGGCCCCACGTGTCGATGGTGCCCACGTCGGACGCCGCGAGGTCGCGGACGCGCAGCTTCCACGTGCCGTTCGCGGCCTCGCCCGCCAGGTTGACCGTGAAGGTGCGGTCGATGTTGTCGGCGGACCCGCCGGTGCGGTTGTGCAGCGTGTACGACGTGCCGTCCGGTGCGATCAGCGCGACCGTGAGGTCACCGATGTACGGGTGCACGATCCGCACCGTGACCACGGAGGACGCGGACGGCGTGGCGGAGCAGCCCGAGATGACGAGGTCGCTGTCGACCGCGGCACCCGCGTCCGGGATGGCCACGTCGTTCGGGTTGGTGCCGGTGCAGCTGCCACCACCGGTGCCCGTGACGGTCAGGTTGTAGGTCGTGGTGCGGTTCGCCGTGCCGGCCGCCGTGATCGTCACCGGGTAGGTGCCCGCCGCCGTGGCCGCGGTGGTGCTGATCGTCAGCGTCGAGCTCGATCCTGTTTGGACGGACGCGGGGCTGAACGAGGCCGTCGCGCCGGAGGGCAGTCCGGACGCGGACAGCTGCACGGTCTGCGCGGAGCCGCTCACCGTGGCCGTGCCGACCGTCGCGGAGACGGACGAGCCCGCCGCCACCGAACCGGACGCCGGCGACACCGAGACGGAGAAGTCCTGCGTCGGCGTTCCCGTGCCGACGGCGGACTTCCACAGGGTGTAGGCGATGCCGTCGACCGCGCGGTTGAGGTGGGTGTCGCTGATGTTCGCGGTCGTGTCGCACGACGAGTGGTAGCAGGGGTCGAACGCGGCGCCGGACGTGCCGCCCCACTTGGTCGCCTGGGCCGCGGTCTTGCGGGCGCTCGCGCCCATCGCGTAGCCGGACGCCGGGATGCCCGCGTTGGTGAAGGACGCGTCGTCGGACCGGTTGCGGCCCTCGGTGTTCTCCTCCGGCTGCAGGCCCAGCGAGTCCCAGTACGCCTTCATGTGCGTGGACTGGGTGCTGGTGATGTTGTTGATGAAGTAGCCGCCGTTGGTCGAGCCCACCATGTCGAAGTTGTGGTAGGTCTTGATCTTCGTGCGCTCGGCGGACGGCAGCTGCGAGACGTAGAAGCGGGAGCCGTTGAGGCCCTGCTCCTCGTCGGTCCACCAGCCGAAGCGGACCTTGTTGGCCATCGTCGGGTTGAGGCGGGCGAGGACGAGCGCGGTCTCCAGCAGCGCCGCCGAGCCGGAGCCGTTGTCGTTGATGCCGGGGCCCGCGGACACGCCGTCGAGGTGGGCGCCGAACATGTAGACGTTGTTCGCGTTGCCGCCCGGCCACTCCGCGATGACGTTCGGACCGGCGCCGCTGGTGCAGCCGCTCGTGCAGGGCTGTTCGGTGACGGTGTAGCCGGCCGCGGTGAGCTTGTCCTTCACGTACGCCACCGAGGCGCGGTAGCCGGCCGACGTCGACCGCCGGTTGCCGCCGTTCTGCGAGGCGATCGTGCCGAACTGCGCGAGGTGCGCCTTGACCGCGGCGATGTCGATGTCCGGGATCTGTGGGCCGGTGCCGCCGGTGACCGTCAACGTGTAGGTAGCGGTCTTCGTGGTGCTGCCCGCCGCTTGCACGGTGATCGGGTAGGTGCCGGACGAGATCGACGCCGTGGTGCTGATCGTGAGCGTCGAGTTCGAGCCCGTCTGGACGGACGACGGGCTGAACGACGCGGTCGCGCCGGCGGGCAGGCCGCTCGCGGTCAGGGCGACGTTCTGCGCCTGGCCGTTCGTGGTCTGCGTCTGCACGGTGGTGGAGGCGGACGACCCGGCGGCCACGGTGCCGGAGGTCGGTGACACGGCGACGGAGAAGTCGTTCGCGGGCGTCGAGCCGCCGAGGTTCAGCGTCCAGGCGTCGATCCGGCCGGTGTCGTTGTTGGCGTTGTCGTTGACGCGCAGCTTCCACGTGCCGTTCGACGTCTCGCCCGACAGGTTGACCGTGTAGGTCTGGTCGATGTTGTCCGCGGAACCGCCGGTGCGGTTGTGCAGGACGTACGCCGAGCCGTCCGGGGCGATGAGGCTGACCTGGAGGTCGCCGATGTAGGTGTGCACGATCTTCACCGGCACGGTGGCGGTCGCGGACGGCGCCGAGGCGCAGCCCTCGATGAGGATCGACGACTCGACGGTCGTGTTGTCGCCGATCGCGACGTCACCGTCGTTGGTGCCGGAGCACCCGGCCGCGAGCGCTGGGGTGGCAGGGAGGGCCAGCGCCGCGGTCACCAACGCCGTCATGGCCGTGGCGAGGAGGGATCTTCTTCTTCGCACTTGTCGGGCTCCTTCGCAGGGATCGCAGGGTCACGCGACCGTAGCCGTCGTTTCGGCGGGCGGCATCCGGTCGTTCGGATGGTTGTCGGCACGGTTCGCGCGCGGCTGTCCGTTTTCACTTTTAAGTCCCGGCTTCCGTTGCGCCATCAGAGGGATAGCGTCGGACGAACCCTGCACGAGGAGACAACGATGTCGCTCCCGATGCCCGACTTCGCCGACGTCCTGCGCGCGGCCGTGGTGGCGCGCGGGCTGTCCTTGGAACGGATCCGCTCGCACCTCGCCCGGCGCGGTGTCTCGGTCAGCCTGGCGACGTTGAGCTACTGGCAGACGGGCCGCAGCCGTCCCGAACGCCGTGCGTCGCTCACGGCCGTCGGGCATCTCGAAGAAGTGCTGGAGCTGGAGGCCGGTGCGTTGTCGTCGTTGTTGGCACCGGCGTTGCGCGGTTCGCGGCGGGTGGCTCGGCTTGGCGCGTTCTGGCCCGTGCCGTCCGTGATCGAGGACGTCGTCGGCGGTGTCGACACGCGCTGGGACTCGCGATTGACCCGGATCAGCCAGCACGACCGGGTGGCGGTGGCCGGGCGGGGTGAGCGGTCCTACGTGTCGCGGCAGGTGTTGCGGGCGGAGGAGGACGGGCCTGACCGGTGGGTGGTGATCCTGCACCTCGACGAGCACGACCGGGCGTTGCCCTCGATCCGGCCGCTGCACAACTGCCGGCTGGGGCGGGTGGTGACGCGGCCCGCCGACGGGCTGCTGGTGGCGGAGCTGCTGTTCCGGGCGCCGTTGCGGCGGGGGCAGACGGTGATCACCGAGCACTCGCTGGAGAACGCCGCGCCCTATCCCCTGGCGACGAACTACTCGCGCAAGTTCCGGCGGCCGGTGCACGAGTACGTGCTGGAGGTGACGTTCGACGTGCCGCCGCGGAGTGTTCGCCGGGTCGAGCAGGACGCCGAGGGCGGGCGGCGCAGCGCGGGCGTGCGGGTGGACGAGGGCGGGTCGGTGCTGGGGGTGGCGTTGAGGTTCGGGCCGGGTTCGTACGGGTTCGAGTGGACGTGGTGAGCGCCGGCGAGTGGGTGCGGCCGAACCTGGCGGGCCGCACCCACTCCCCTTCCCCTCTTCCCTAGACCGTGAGCGACCAGCTGCTCAGGACGCCCGTGTCACCGGGGCCGTTGTCCCCGATGCGCAGCGTCCACGTGCCGCTCGCGGCCTCCCCGGCACCGGGCACCACGGTGAACGTCCTGCCTGCCGCGAACGCGTGGCAGCTGTAGTTGCCGCCCGGCGTGCGCATCAGCGGGTAGGTGCGGCCGCTCGGGCCGACCAGGGTGACGTTGAGGTCCTCCTGGCAGGTGTGGGTGGCGTCCACCTTGACCGTGACAGGGTTGCCCGCGGCGCCGGTCGCGGTGGAGCGCAGCGGGCTGACGGCCACCTGGTAGTCGCGGATCGGGTAGTCCGTGTCGTTGGTGAACGTGCGGCCGCCGCCGGTGTTGCCGGACGTGCGCGCGGTGACCGCCGCGGACTGCTTCGACTGGTTGCCGGCGGCGTCCAGTGCCCTGACCGTGAAGGTGTACGAGGTGTCGGCGGTCAGGCCGGTGACGATCGCCGTGGTGCCGGTGGACGTGGCCGCGACGGTGGTGCCGTTGAGGACCTCGTAACCGGTGACGCCGACGTTGTCGGTCGAGGCGTCCCAGGCCAGGGACGCGCTGGAGGACGTCACGCCCGTCGAGCGCGGGTTGGCGGGGGCGCTGGGCGCCTCGGTGTCGGAGCCTCCGCCGCCGGTGACGAGGGTGAGGTTCCACTTGCGGAGCGCCTCGTTGACCGGCTGGAAGAGCGACATGTCGCCGTCGGTCGGGTTCTGCACGCACTTCGAGGGGCCGCCGTCGTGCAGGCCGACCGCCTTGTCGCCGAGGAGCCAGGCGCCGCCCGAGTCGCCGCCCAGCGAGCACGCGGTGGTCCAGATGAGGCCCTCGATGATCAGGCCGCCGCCGTAGTCCACGGCCTTGTTCGTGTACTTGACCTCGCCGCACTGCCACTTCGAGGTGTTGCCGGAGTGGCAGACGCGGTCGCCGACCATCGCCTCCGCCGAGCCCGTGACGGTGACGGCGGGCTGGCCCCAGGTGTTGACGGACGGGGACAGGGTCCAGTTGGCCTCGGTCACGGCCACGACGCCCATGTCGCCTTCGCGGGCGTTGACGCTGCGGGTGCCGCCGACGTTCGACGTGCCGATGCGGTTCTGCTGACCGGACTGGCCGTAGGCGGCCTGGTTCGCGTCGTTGGTGCAGTGGCCGGCGGTGAGGAAGTGCTTGCCACCACTCGAGTCCGTGGCGGGGAAGCCGATCGAGCAGTTCGACTCGGAACCGGGCCACCACGGGCTGCCGGGCTGCACGGTGCCGGCCTGTTGCCGTTGCTGGGACCGGGTTTCCACGACCTGCACGCCCGCGAGGCCGCGCACCTTCGCCAGGAACCGTTCGGTGGCCTCGGTCTTGCGGGTGGTGTTGACGGTGACGTCGACCTGGTTGTCGCGCACGTCGACGCCCCAGCCGAAGACGCCGGGCACGCCGTCGCCGATCTCCGACCGCACCCTGGCCAGCAGCCGGTCGAGGTCGGCGGCACTGCGTTGCACGACGACGGCGTTGGCGCCCTCGGACCGTGCGCGCTGGGCGGCCTGTTCGGACGGAACGGCGACGGTGAGCTTGCCGGACGCCGCGTCGAACCAGTGTCCGGCGAGCTGACCGCGCAGCTCGGAGGACAGGACCTGGAAACGCTGGTGTGCCTCGTTCTGCTGGGCCGTCGCGTCCGGTTGCTCGGCCACCGCGCTGGGCGCGACGGAAAGCGTCAGAACCGATCCGCACGCGGCAGCGATGATTTTGCTGCGCAATCGCATGAGTGGAACTCCTTCGCAGGCAGGGTGCGAAAACCGTATTCCGCGAAACCCGCGACCTGCGAATTTAACTTTTCGGTCCGAGGCCAGAGCACGAATGCTCCCGCGGCACCGGCCGCTGTCAAAGCACCGAGAACGACGAACGCCGTCGCAATGCCCGCGGCGCTGGCGACCCACCCGGCGAGCGGGTAGCAGAGCAGCCAGCAGACGTGCGACAGGGCGAAGTCCGCGGCGAACAACGCGGGCCGGTCAGGCCCCTCCGCCGCCCGCCGCAACAGCCGCGCGCCCGGTGTGAGAGCGAGCGAGCATCCCGCCCCGATCAACGCCCACAGCACCAGCAGCGCCGGCCAGTACCCGGCGAGGAACGCGCCCGCCCCCAGCACCCCTGCCAACGTCCCGGCCGCCCGCAGCACCACCGCTCGATCCGCGAACCGGTCGAGCAGCCGGGGCAACGCACAGGCCGCGACCAGCGACCCGATGCCGTTGGCGGCCAACGCGATCGCGACGTCGGACGCGTCCCGGCCGAGCCCGTCCCGCACGTGCGCCACGGTGTTCACGAAGACCATCGAGCCCGCCGCGGCCGCCGCGAAGTGCACCGCGAGCAACCCGCGCAGCCGAGGTGTCGCGAGGTAGAGCCGGATCCCGCGCGTGGTCGCTTCGTATCCCCTGCGCGGCAACACCTCCGGGCGTGGCACGACCGCGGACAGCACCAGCAACGCCGACGCGGCGAACCCGAGCGCCGTGCCCACGAACAACTCGTGGAAGCTCACCACCGTCAGCGCGGCGGCGGCGAGCGCGGGACTCGCCAGGCTCTCCAGGTCGTAGGCCATGCGGGACAACGTGATCGCGCGGGTGTAGTCCCGTTCGTCCGGCAGCACGTCCGGAATCGTCGCCTGGAACAACGGCGTGAACGCGGCCGATCCCGCCTGCAGCAGGAAGATCAGCAGGTAGACCTGCCACACCTCGCTCACCCACGGCAGCGACAGCGCCACCCCGGCCCGCACCAGGTCCAGCGTCACCAGCACCGCACGGCGAGGCAGGCAGCCGAGCACCGCCGTGGCCACGGGCGCGACGGCCACGTAGGCGATCATCTTGATCGCCAGCGCGGTGCCGAGCACCGCGCCCGCGTCCGCACCGGCGAGGTCGTAGGCGAGCAGACCGAGCGCGACGGTCGCCAGTCCCGTTCCGGTCAGCGCGACGACCTGGGCGCCGAACAGTGTCCGGTAAGCCGGATGACGCAGAACGGAAATCACGGCGCGAACTATAAGCACGACAATAGGTTTGCGTCGACGCTGCAACAGCCCAACACTGGCAACAGCAAAGGTCTCACATTTGATTATTCAGGGCGATAGGGTCGCATTGTGACCCCTTACGATTCCGTCGCGTCGCTCTACGCCGAACTGTTCGCGGACATGCTCGACACCCGCCCGCTCGACCGCGCGATGCTCGCGGCGTTCGCCGAGCTCACCGAGAACCCGGTCGCCGACCTCGGCTGCGGCCCCGGACACCTCACCGCGCACCTGAGGAGCCTCGGCCTGGACGCCTTCGGACTCGACCTCTCCCCCGAGATGATCGCCCTCGCCCGCAAGGCGCACCCGGACATCACGTTCGACGTCGGCACGATGGCCGCGCTGGACCTGGAGGACGGCGGCCTGGGCGGAATCCTGGCGAACTACTCGGTCATCCACATCCCGCCGCACGACCTGCCGAAGGTGTTCGCGGAGTTCCACCGGGTGCTCAGGCCGGGCGGGCACGCGCTGGTCGGGTTCTTCGTGGGCGACGACCCCGAACCGGTGGAGTTCGACCACAAGGTGACGCCCGCCTACCGCTGGTCGCCGTCCGGTCTGCTGGATTTGGCGCGCGAGGCCGGTTTCGCCGAGATCGGGCGAATGGTCCGGCAACCGATCGAAAGCGAACGTTTCCTTCAAGCGCAGTTGTTGATACGCAAGGCTTGAACGCCGGATCGTCCGTACACTCCGGACCGTGAACAAGGTCTTGGTGGCAGGGGCGAGCATCGCGGGACCGGCTCTCGCACACTGGTTGCACCGGCGAGGAGCCGAGGTGACCGTCGTGGAACGGGCGCCGGGCCTGCGGCCGGGCGGCCAGGCGGTCGACGCGCGTGGCGTCGCCAAGGACGCGATCCGGTTGATGGGCCTGGAGAAGCAGGTGCGTGCGGCCCGCACCGAGACGGCGGGCGCGCACACCGTGGACGCCGACGGCACGGTGCTGGAGACGTACCGCGCGGAGGACGACGGCGGCGACGGCTATATCGCCGACATCGAGATCCTGCGCGGCGACCTCTCCCAGCTCCTCTACGACGACACGCGCGACGGCGTCGAGTACGTCTTCGACGACCGGATCAGCGAACTCACCCAGGACGCGGACGGCGTGGACGTGACGTTCGCGAGCGGTGCCCGGCGCCGGTTCGACCTCGTGATCGGCGCCGACGGCCTGCACTCGTCGTTGCGCGCGATGGTCTTCGGCCCGCGCGAGAACTACGTCCGCCACCTCGGCCTGGTGCTCGCCTTCTACAGCGTGCCCAACGAGTTCGGCATCGACGGCTGGATGATCGACTACCAGGACCGCGACTCCGGCCGCACCGCGGGCCTCCGCCCGCTGAAGGACAAGGGCCAGGCGATGGCCATGATGTCGTTCCCGGCGGCCGACTTCGACGTCGACTTCCGCGACGTCGAGGCCCAGAAGCGCCTGCTGCGCGAGCAGATGGCGGGCATGGGCTGGGAGACCGAGCGCATCCTCGCGCACCTCGACGCCAGCCCGGACTTCTACCTCGACCAGGTAGCCCAGGTCATCATGCCCAGCTGGTCCGCCGGCCGGGTCGCGCTCATCGGCGACGCGGCGTCCAGCTCGTCACCGATGTCCGGCGGCGGCACGGGCCTCGCACTCGTCGGCGCCTACCTGCTCGCCGGCGAACTGGCCGCCGCGAACTGGAACCCGGAGGCGGGGTTCGCGGGCTACGAGACCCGCATGCGGTCGTTCGTGGAGGCCAACCAGGAGATCGGCCGCATGCACGTGCACAGCCTGCTGCCGCAGACCGAACCGGCGCCGGAGCCGGACATGGAGGCGTTCACGGCGCTGATCGACCGCGCGATCAACGGCGCCGAGCTCCCCGCCTACGAAGGCCTGCCGGACGCCCGTGCCTGATCGGCCCGAGATCGTCTGCCTCTGCGGGTCCGCCCGGTTCGTGGACGAACTGCGCGCGGCCAACCGGGAGCTGACGTTCGCCGGGGTCATCGTCGTCGCGCCGGGCGAGGCGGGCGAGGTGGTCACCGCCGAGCAGAAGGCCGTGCTGGACGCCCTGCACCTGCGCAAGATCGACCTGGCCGACCGCGTCCTGGTGGTCAACCCCGGCGGGTACGTCGGCGAGTCCACCGGGCGTGAGATCGCCTACGCCCGCGCCACCGGCAAGCCGGTCTCGTTCACCGAGCCCGGCCTCCCCGGCGACCGCGGCTAGCGGAACACCACCGTGCCGTTGCCGTTGAGCAGCACGCGGTGTTCGCAGTGCCACCGCACGGCCCGGGACAGCGCGAGCGCCTCCGCGTCCCGGCCCGCCGCGGTGAGGGCGCGCGGGTCGTACGAGTGGTCGACCCGCAGCACCTCCTGCTCGATGATCGGGCCCTCGTCGAGGTCCGGGGTGACGTAGTGGGCCGTGGCGCCCACGTACTTCACGCCCCGGTCGTAGGCCTGGTGGTACGGCTTCGCGCCCTTGAAGCCCGGCAGGAACGAGTGGTGGATGTTGATCACGCGGCCGGTCAGCTTCGCGCACAGGTCGTTGGACAGCACCTGCATGTAGCGGGCCAGCACGACCAGGTCGGCCTGGTACTCCTCGACCAGGTCGAGCAGGCGTTGCTCGGCGGCGTGCTTGGTGTCGGCGGTGTTCGGCACGTGCACGAAGTCGAGGCCGGCCGCCTCCGCCATCGGGCGCAGGTCCTCGTGGTTCGAGACGACGGCCGCGATCTCGCCGCCGAGACTGCCCGCTCGCCAGCGGAACAGCAGGTCGTTCAGGCAGTGCCCTGCCTTCGAGACCATGACGAGGACGCGCGGCGGGCGTTCGTCGTGCAGGTCGAAGTCCATCTCGAACTGCGTGGCGACGGCGGCGAACTCACCGGCCAACGAGTCGCGGTCCGTGCCGGCGCACGAGAACGCGGTGCGCAGGAACAGCTTGCCCCGCACGTCGTCGTCGAACTGCTGGTGCTGCACGATGTCGCAGCCGTGGTCGACCAGGAACGACGTCACGGCGTGCACGATGCCCGCCCGCTCGGGGCAGTTCAGGGTGAGGACGAACTGGGGCATCACGGCACCGCCAGGTACTCGGTGGCGGCGTCGGCCAGCCACGCGGCGAAGTACTCGGCGAACGAGGAGCGCACCAGGATCGTGTAGCCGTCGTCGTTCACCTGCAGGACGATCCCCGTTCGTGCGAGGAGCGTCTGCACGCAAGTGCGGCGGGGAGCCGCAGCCGGGTGCAGGTCCACGGAACATCCGTGAGCCAGCACGTCTCTCGCGCGCGGCCCTTGAAGGACCACGGTCGTGCGTTGAGCCGAAGTGTCCACAACGGACCCTCGGACGTCCTGGAGCGCTCCACGCAACACCTCCTCGATCGCGATCTGCAGGTCGGGCGAGGCCGTGACCAGGAACTCGTCCGGGCCGAGCCAGAGCACCTCCACCACACCGAACTGTCCGGTGCCCTCGGCAAAAGTGCAAGGAACAGAAGGGAAACGGACGCCGAGCGCTTCGCCCATCGCCGCGACGGCGTCCGGATCGGACACGCGGACGGTGAGCTGCGAGCGGAACGGCACCTCGGCGGCGTGCAGCGCGGGAGCGAGCGCCGCCAGCCGGTCGGTCCAGGCGGCGAGGGGACTAACCGTCACGACGGGCTCCTTCCTTGTCGTACAGCACGGATTCGGTGACGGTTACCGGCACGAGCGCGTCCTCGACGGGCACGTACAGGGTCTCGCCGATGCGTTCGTGGCCGGAGCGCACCAGCGCCAGCGCGAACGTGCGGCCCAGCGCCGCGCTCGGGTAGCTCGACGTGACGTGGCCGAGCATCCGCACCGGCGGTTCGGGCAGCCGGTCGGTCTCGACGATCTGCGACCCCTCCGGCAGCAGCACGGCCGGATCGACGGGCAGGAGCCCCACCAGCTGCTTGCGGTCCGAGCGGTTGTTCTCGGCGCGGGCGAACGACCGCTTGCCGATGAAGTCCGGCTTCTTCTTCGACACCGCCCACGACATGCCGAGGTCCTGCGGCGTGACCGTCGCGTCGGTCTCCTGGCCGATGATCGGGTAGCCCTTCTCGGCGCGCAGCACGTGCATGGTCTCGGTGCCGTACGGCGTGATCCCGAACGGCTCGCCGGCCTCCATCAACGCCTTCCACACCGTCAGGCCGTGCCAGCCGGTCACGTTGATCTCGTACGCGAGCTCACCGGAGAAGCTGATCCGGCACACCCGCGCCGGCACACCCGCGACCGTCGTGTCGTGCCAGGTCATGAACTCGAACGCCTCGTTCGACACGTCGAGGTCCGGAGCGACCAGAGCCAGCACGTCACGGGACTTCGGGCCCACCAGCGGGATCGTGGCCCAGTGCTCGGTGACCGAGGTGCAGTGCACGTCGAGGTGCGGCCACTCCGTCTGCAGCCACTCCTCCATCCAGTCGAGGATCTTCGCGGCGTTGCCGGTGGTGGTCGTGACGAGGTAGCGCTCCTCGCCGACCCTGATCACCGTCCCGTCGTCGATCACCATGCCGTCCACGCCGCACATGACGCCGTAGCGGATCTTGCCGACCTTCAACGTGCTCATCAGGTTGGTGTAGAGCATGTCCAGGAACTTCCCGGCGTCCTTGCCCTGCACGTCGATCTTCCCGAGCGTCGACCCGTCCATCATGCCGACGCTCTCGCGCGTGGCCTTGCACTCGCGCAGCACGGCCGCGTGCAGGTCCTCACCGGGCCGCGGGTAGTACCAGGGCCGCTTCCACTGCCCGACGTTCTCGAACAACGCCCCGTGCTCCACGTGCCACGGGTGGATCGAGGTGACGCGGACGGGGTCGTGCAGGTCGCCGCGGTCCCGCCCGGCCAGCGCGGCGAACGACACCGAGGTGAACGGCGGCCGGAACGTCGTGGGCCGCTGCTCCCCCAGCTCCACGCCGAGCGCCTCGGCGACGATGCCGGCGGCGATCATGCCGGACGTCTTGCCCTGGTCGTGCGCGGTGCCGATGGTCGTGTACCGCTTGATGTGCTCCAACGACCGCAGCCCGGCGCCGGTCGCCCGCAGCACGTCGGCCACGGTCGAGTCGCGTTGCAGGTCGACGAAGCTGGTGTCGTCGGAGCCAGGCACGCGCCACAGCACCAGGCCGGAGCGGGCGGTGCAGCGGGAGTCGGAGGCCGGTAGTGGCACCTGGCCACCGGACGTGAACCCGGCTGCTCGGGCCGCTTCGGCGCCGGCGTCACGGCCCTGGCGGGTGCATCCGGTGAGGTCGAGCTCGCCGGTCGCGGAACCGGCGACGCGCACGGTGTCGAGCGTTTCGCCGGGGACGAAGGCGCCGAGTTCGGCGTCGTAGCGGAGGGTGCCGCGGGCCTGGCTGAACAGGCTGACGACCGGGTTCCAGCCGCCGGACACGAGCAGTGCGTCGCACGCGATCCGTTCGTCTCCGACGAGAACGGCCTCGACCCGGGAGGACCCTTCCGTTCCGGTGACGAACTGCCCGGCGCGGACCTCGATCCCCCGCGCCGCGCACTCCGTCGACAGCCGCGCCGGAGCCTCCGCCCGTGCGTCCACGATCAACGCGATGTCCACACCGGACTCCGCGAGGTCGATCGCCGCGCAGTAGGCCGAGTCGTTGGTCGTGAACACCACCGCCCGAGACCCCGGCAGCACCCCGTAGCGGTGCAGGAACGTCCGCGCCGACGAGGCCAGCATGATCCCGGGCCGGTCGTTGTCCGCGAACACCACGGGCCGTTCGTGCGCACCGGTCGCGAGCACCGTCTGCCGCGTGCGAATCCGCCACACCCGTTGCCGCGCAACAGCAGCAGGCGCCGCAAACCCAAGGTGGTCGGTGCGCTTCTGCAACGCCAGCACGAACCCGTCCTGGTACATCCCGAACGCCGTGGTCCGTTCCAGCACCAGCACACCGGGCGTCGACTTCAGCTCCGCCACGACGTCCGCGACCCACTCGCCGGACGGCCGGTCGTCCAGGTACTCGTCCACGCCCAGCAACGCGCCGCCGGCCTGGTTCTGCTCGTCCACCAGCACCACGCGGGCACCGGCACGGGCCGCCGTCAACGCCGCCACCAGGCCGGCGGGCCCGGCACCGACCACGAGGACGTCGCAGTGCTCGTGCTTGGCGTCGTACCGCGCCGGGTCGGGGTCAGCGGACAACCGCCCCTGACCCGACAACCCGCGCGCCACCAGGCCGTCGTACAGCTCGACGGTCGTGGCCAGGAGCATCGGTTCGGAGAACGGCGCCTCGACCTGGACCAGCGAGGTCGGGTCTTCGGAGCCCGCCGCCACGACACCGCGCGGACGGCCGAGCTTCACGCTGCTGCCGAGCGAGTGCACGCCGTTGGCCAGCAACGCGGACGCCAGGGTGTCGCCGGGGTGCCCGGTGTACGAGACGCCGTCGAAGGTGAAGTGCAGCAGGGTGTTCCGGTCGATCGAGCCACCGGTCGGGGTGCGGAAGGTCATGCGGTCACCTCGGGCATCGGCTCGCCCACGCGGTAGACGGCCAGCAGGTCGTGGGTGCGGGTGTCGCGGACGGCGTTGAACCAGCGGCGGCACCCGGCGTTGTGGCTCCAGCGCTCGGCGAACGGCCCGCTCGGGTTCTCCCGGAAGAACACGTACTGGGCCCACTCCTCGTCGCTCAGCGCGGACGGGTCCTCGGGGTACGCGACGTGGGCCTGGCCGCCGTAGTGGAACTCGGCCTCCTCGCGCGGGCCGCACCACGGACACGGGATGAGCTGCATCGCAAGTCTCCTAGTGGGCCACGGCGGCGGCGCCGTGCTCGTCGACGAGGGCGCCGGAGGTGAAGCGCTCCAAGGTGAACGGCTCGTTGTACGGGTGCGGCTTGTCGTGGGCGATGGTGTGCGCGAAGCAGTCGCCGACGCCCGGTGTGGCCTTGAAGCCGCCGGTTCCCCAGCCGCAGTTCAGGTACAGGCCACCGACAGGGGTGAGTCCCACGATCGGCGACGCGTCCGGGCTGACGTCCACGATGCCCGCCCACGTCCGCAGCAGGTGCGCCCGCGCGAACACCGGGAACAGCTCCAGTGCCGCGGCCATCTGCTGTTCGATGATGTGGAACGAACCCCGTTGCCCGTAACCGTTGTAGCTGTCGATGCCCGCACCCATCACCAGTTCGCCCTTGTGCGCCTGGGAGACGTAGACGTGCACGGCGTTCGACATGACCACGGTCGGGTGCACCGGCTCCAGCAGCTCGGACACCAGGGCCTGCAACGGGTGCGACGCCAGCGGCAGCCGCAGGCCGACCATCTTCGCGAGCACCGAACTGTGCCCGGCCGCGCACAACGCGACGCGCCCCGCGGCGATCTTGCCGCGACTCGTCTGCACGGCGGCGATCCGGCCGTCGACCGTCTCCAGCCCGGTGACCTCGCAGTTCTGGATGAGGTCGACGCCCATCGCGTGCGCCGCCCGCGCGTAGCCCCACGCCACGTAGTCGTGCTTCGCGATACCCGCGCGCGGCTGGTACGTCGCGCCGAGCACCGGGTAGCGGACGTCCGGCGAGGTGTTGACGATCGGGCAGATCTCCTGGACCCCGGCCGGATCCACCCACTCGGCGTCGATGCCGTTGAGCCGGTTCGCGTTGACCCGCCGGATGCTGTCGCGCACGTCCTGCAGGCTGTGCGCGAGGTTCAGCACACCGCGCTGGTCGAACAGGATCGGGTAACCGAGGTCCTCCTCCAGGCCCTCCCACAGCTTCAGGGAGTGCTCGTAGATGCCGGAGCTCTCGTCCCACAGGTAGTTCGACCGGATGATCGTGGTGTTGCGGGCCATGTTGCCGCCCGCGAGCCAGCCCTTCTCCAGCACCGCGACGTTCGTGATGCCGTGCACCTTCGCGAGGTAGTAGGCGGTGGCCAGGCCGTGCCCACCCCCGCCGACCACCACGACGTCGTAGGACGCCTTCGGTTCCGGGTTGTCCCACAGGAACTCCGGGTGCTCGGGCAGGTGCGCTCCGGGCGGGCTGGTCATCGCGAGGCCTCCAGTGACACCATCTGGTCGACTCCTGATATATCAGTCTGTGCGTTACAGTAGGTCACATGAACGCACGGGTCAACGACGTTCCGGCGGCCATCTCACTCACCGAGCAGGCGTATGCGGTGCTGCGAGATCGCCTGGTCATGCTGGAGATCAAGCCCGGCGAGCCCATCAACGAGGACAGGCTGCGCACCGAGCTCGGCGTCGGCCGCACCCCGATCCGCGAGGCGTTGAAACGGCTCGAGCAGGAACGCCTCGTCGTCGCCTTCCCGCGCCGCGGCACGTTCGCCACCGACGTGAACATCTCCGACCTCTCGCACATCTCCGAGGTGCGCAGGACGCTGGAACCCCTCGCCGCCGCAGCCGCAGCCGAACGCGCCACGGGCGAGGACCGCGCCAGGCTCACGGACCTCCGCTCGCAGCTCGACACGACGCCGACGGGCAGCAACACGGAGCTGCTGCGCGCCGACGTCGGCGTCCACCGCGCCATCTACGGGTGCGTGCACAACCCGTTCCTGGAAGACACCCTGATCTCCTACGACAACCTGGCGACGCGGATCTGGTGCGTCTTCCTGCCCAGGCTGTCCGGCATGGCCGGTCACGTCGACGAGCACGTGCCCCTCCTGACGGCGATCATCGACGGTGACGCGAAGAAGGCGGGCGAGCTAGCTTCGCAGCACGTCGTCGGTTTCGAGCGGGCGATCCGGGCGTTGATCTAGGGGCGTGGCTCAGAACGCTGCCGGCGTATTCGTGGTCAGACGGGTGCATCGTGGTGCCGCCCCCACGTCCTCGTACTGGTTGTACGGGGGCGTGGGGGCGGTGCCGCGAGGCACCCTGCTGGGCGCGGATTCGTCGCCAGCGTTCTGAGTCACTCCCCTAGCACGAGAGGGTCGCTGCGCAGGTCCTTCACCAGCGCCACGCAGGCCACGACCATGACCAGCCCGAACGGCGCGGCGGCGATGATCGTGAGGTTCTGCAACCCGGTCAGCGCGGTCGCCCCTCCCCCGCCGACCAGCAGCATCACCGCGGCGACACCACCGGTCGCGACGCCCCAGAACACCACCAGCCGGCGGTGAGGTTCGCCGTCTCCGCGCTGCGACAGGGTGCCCATCACCAAAGAAGCCGCGTCGGCACCGGAGACGAAGAAGATCGCCACGAGCACCATCACGACCACCCCGGCGACGGCGGCCAGCGGGAACTGGTCGAGCACCCCGAACAACTGGGACTCGGCGTTCGCGGCGCCTGCCAGGTCGACCCCTGAGCGCTGCACCGAGATCGCGGTGCCACCCATGATCGAGAACCAGACCAGGCTCACCACCGAGGGCACCAGGATCACGCCCTTGACGAACTGCTTGATCGTGCGGCCGCGCGAGATCCGGGCGATGAACATGCCGACGAACGGCGTCCACGAGATCCACCACGCCCAGTAGAAGATCGTCCACCCGGACAGCCACGTCTCCATGGCGTTCCCGCCGGTCCCCGCCGACCGGGACACCATCTCGCCCATGTCGCGGAAGTAGTCACCCACCGCGGCCGGAATCAGGTTGAGGATCAGCACCGTCGGACCGACCAGGAACACGAACACCGCGAGCACGGTCGCCAGCACCATGTTGATGTTCGACAGCCACTGGATCCCCTTGGCCACACCCGAAACAGCCGAAGCAACGAACGCCACCGTCAGCACCGCGATGATGCCGATCAGCACGCCCACACCGGGGTTCTCGCGCACGAACCCGCCCGCCTTCAGCCCGCTGCCGATCTGCAACGCGCCGAGCCCGAGCGAGGCGGCCGACCCGAAGAGCGTCGCGAAGATCGCCAGGACGTCGATCAGCCGTCCCAGCGGCTTCTCCGACACGTGGTCGCCGAACAGGGGCGCGAACACGGCGCTGATCAGCTGCTTGCGGCCGCGCCGGAACGTGCCGTAGGCGATGGCGAGCCCGACGACCGCGTAGATCGACCACGGGTGGATCGCCCAGTGGAAGAGCGAGGTCGCCATCGCGACGTCGATCGCCGCGTCCGTGCCGCCCTCGACCGAGCCCGGCGGCGGTTTCACGAAGTGCGCCAGCGGTTCCGCGACGCCGTAGAACATCAGCCCGATGCCCATGCCCGCGCTGAACATCATCGCGACCCAAGAGATCGTGCGGAACTCCGGCCGCTCGCCGTCCTGGCCGAGCGGGATCCGGCCGTACTTGCTGAACGCGAGCCACAGGGCGAAGATCACGAACCCCGTGGCCGCGGTCAGGAAGGCCCAGCCGGTGTTGCGGATGACCCAGCCCAGCACCGCCGTGGAGACGGTGCTGAGGCTGTTCGTGCCGATGATGCCCCACGCCAGGAACGCGGCGGCCACGACCGCGGAGACCGTGAAGACGACGCGGTCGGTGTGGGATCTCGTGGTGGGTAGGAACGTCGGTTCGGACAAGACAACCACCTCTTCGTTGAGTTGGTCTTCTAAGCTCCGGTCCCCCTGATCAGCTTCTGCTGCACCCAGTCGTGGAACTCGCCGATGTGGTGCTCGGACGGCACCAGCACCCCGCCGTTGCGGTACGCGCGCGACGACATCGCGGGCTGACACCGTTCGCACGCCTCGAAGTCCTGCTCGTTGACGCGGTGGAACAGCTCCACCGACCGCGAGACGTCCTTGCCGGTCGCGACGACGTCCTTGGCGTAGAGCCAGTCGCACTCGACGATCGTGCGGTCGGCGGCCAGCGGGAACATCCGGTGGATGATCACGTGGTCCGGCACCAGGTTGATGAACACCTGCGGCCGCACGGTGATCGCGTAGTACCGGCGCTCCTGGTCGGACGCGACGCCGGGCAGGTCCTCGAAGCCCTCGCTGCCGTCGATCGTGAAGCCCTTGATCTCCTCGCCGAACACCGCGCCGTGCCCGACGTAGTACTGCGCCGCGTAGCCGTCGGCGAACTCCGGCAGCACCTCGGTGAGCTCGGGGTGGATCGTGGCGCAGTGGTAGCACTCCATGAAGTTCTCGATGATGAGCTTCCAGTTGGCCTTGACGTCGTAGGCGATCCGCTTCCCCAGGCCGAGCTCGCTGACCTGGTAGTTGCCGATCGCGTCGAGGTTGCCGAGGCGTTCGCGGACGTCGCGCTGCACGGTCTCCTCGAACGACGTGGGCTCGTCGGCCAGCGACACCCAGGCGTAGCCGAGCCATTCGCGCAGGTGCACGGTCTTGAGGCCGTACTCGACGCGGTCGACGTCCGGCATCGACGTGAGGTTGGGCGCGGCGACCAGCTTGCCGTCCAGGCCGTAGGTCCAGGCGTGGTACGGGCACTGGAAGTTGCGCTTGACCGTGCCGGACTCCTCGACGCAGAGCTTCGCGCCGCGGTGCCGGCAGATGTTGAGGAACGCGCGCAGCGCGCCGTCCCGCGAGCGGGTGACCAGCACGCTCTCGCGTCCGATCTGGACGGTGCGGAAGTTGCCCGCGTCCGGCAGGTCGGCGCTCCTGACCGCGCAGAACCACATCTGCTCGAAGATGTTCTGCTGTTCCAGCTCGAAGATCGCCGGGTCGGTGTAGGTGTGGCCGGGCAGCGTGGGGATGAGGCTCGACGGCAGTTCGGTCTGGGTCATGAACGGATCCGCTTCATCTCGGGGTCGAACAGCGGTTCCGCCGCCACGACCGCTGCGACACGTGCACCGAAGTACTCGATCTCGACCTGCGTGCCCTCGGCGGCGACCTCGGCGGGCAGCCAGGCGTAGGCGATGTTCTTCCCGATCGAGTAGCCACGAGCGGCGCTGGTGACGTACCCGACCGGAACCCCTTGCGCGAACACCGGTTCCGACCCCATGACGACCTGGAAGTCGTCGTCGATCAGCAGGCAGGTCAGCTTGCGCGTCGCGGTCTCCTCGGACCTGCCTTCCAGGGCCTTGCGGCCGTGGAAGTAGCCCTTGTTCATCCGGACGGCGAACCCGAGTCCCGCCTCGAACGGGTCGTGCTCGGTGGTCACGTCCGTGCCCCACGAGCGGTAGCCCTTCTCCAGCCGCATGCTGGTGAACGCGCTGCGGCCGGCCGCGATGACACCGTGCTCCTGCCCGGCCTCCCACAGCGTGTCCCACAGCCGCGCGCCCATGTCGGCGGTCGTGTACAGCTCCCAGCCGAGCTCGCCGACGTACGACAGCCGCATCGCGGTGACCGGCACCTCGCCGATGAACGCCTCCTGGGCCTTGAAGTAGCCCATCGCGCCGTGCGAGAAGTCGGTCTTCGTCAGCGGCTGCAACAGGTTGCGCGCTTCCGGTCCCCACAGGCCGATGCAGCACGTGCCCGGCGTGATGTCGGTGATGTGCACACCGCCGTTGGGCGGCAGGCGGCGGTGCAGCCAGTCGAGGTCGAGCGGGCCGTTCGCGCCGACCTGGAACCGGTGCTCGCCGAGCCTGGCGATGGTCAGGTCGCTGCGCACGCCGCCGTCCTCGTTGAGCAGCAACGTGTACACGACCGCGCCGGGTTTGCGGTCGAGCTGGTTGGTGGTCATGGTCTGCAGGAACGGCAACGCCTCCGGCCCGCTGACCTCCAGCCGCTTCAACGCCGTCATGTCGAACATCGCGACGCGCTTGCGCGCCACCAGGGCCTCGGCGCCGGCGATCGGCGACCAGAACCTCGACGCCCACTCGTTGCGTCCGGGGATCTCCGCGACCTCGGGCAGTGATGCGTTGGCCTCGTACCAGTGCGGCCGTTCCCAACCGGAGGCCTCCAGGAACACCGCGCCGAGCTCCTTCTGCCGCTCGTAGAACGGGCTGGTGCGCAGCGGTCGCGGCTTCTCGGCCGGTTGCAGCGGGTGCAGGATGTCGTAGACCTCGACGAACGCCCGGCAGCTGCGTTCGTGCACGTAGCCGGGCGAGCGCTGGGCGACCTCGAACCGGTTGAGGTCGCAGCCGTGCAGGTCGATCTTGGGCTGGCCGTCGACCAGCCACTCGGCCATGGCCTTCGCGACACCGGCGGAGTGCGTGATCCACACGGCCTCGGCGACCCAGAACCCTTGCAGGCCGGGGTGTTCACCGAGCAACGGGTTGCCGTCGGGCGTGAACGAGAACAGGCCGTTGATGCCCTCCTCGACCTTGGAGTCGCCGAGGACGGGCAGCAGGTCGACCGCCGCGTCCCACGAGGTCTCGAAGTCCTCCGGGGTGAACGCGATCTCCGACGGCATGGTCGGCGCGACGTCGAAGTCGAGGATGTCGTCGGCGTCGATCGGCATGGGCCGGTGCCCGTAGGCGCCGATGCCGATCCGGTCGACGTGCTCGCGGAAGTAGAGGTCCGCGTCCTGGTGGCGCAGCAACGGCGTCGACATCTCGGACAGCTCGGTGTTCCTGCCCTGCAACGCGGGCAGCGGCGCCGTCTTCGCGTACTGGTGTGCCATCGGGACGAGCGGGATGTCGAGGTCGACCATCCGGCCGATCCGCGGTCCCCACATGCCGACGCACGACACGACGACGTCGGCGGCGAAGGTGTCCTTCTCGGTGACGACGGCCGTGACGCGCCTGCCGTTGCGTTCGACGCCGGTGACCTTCTGGTGCTGCAGGAACTTCGCACCCCGGTCCATCGCCCGCCTGGCCTGGGCCTCGGCCGCCCTGAGGGGTTTCGCGAGGCCGTCGGACGGGATGTGGAAACCGCCGAGGATCTTGGCCGGGTCGAGCAGCGGGTGCAGCCGCGCGCACTCCTCGGGGTCGCGCAGGAAGCTCTCGACGCCCCACGCCGTCGCCCAGCCGTGGCGCCGTTTGATGTCGGTCCACCGCTCCGGCGTCGTGGCGACCTCAAGGCCGCCGACCTGCTGGAAGCACCACCGGTCGTCCAGCGTCATCGCGGTGTACTTCTCGACGGTGTACTTGGCGAACGACGTCATCGTCTTGCACCCGGTGGTCTGGAAGACCAGGCCGGGCGCGTGCGAGCTGGACCCGCCGGTGGCGAACAACGGCCCCTGCTCCAGCACGGTGACGTCGGTCCACCCGCGCGCGGTCAGCTCGTCGGCGAGCGCGCACCCGACGATGCCCGCGCCGATCAGCACCACTCTCGGCTGAGTCACAGGACCACCACCGAACGCAGCACGCGGCCGTGGTGCATGTCCTCGAACGCCTTCTCGACGTCCCCGAGCCCGATCGTCTCGGACACGAACGCGCCGAGGTCGAGGCGCCCCTGCAGGTACAGGTCGATCAGCATCGGGAAGTCCCTGCTCGGCAGGCAGTCGCCGTACCAGGACGACTTCACCGCGCCGCCGCGACTGAACACGTCGATCAGCGGCAGTTCGAGCTTCATGTCCGGCGTCGGCACGCCGACCAGCACGGCGAGCCCGGCGTGGTCCCGCGCGTAGAAGGCCTGCTGGAACGTCTCGGGCCGCCCGACCGCGTCGATCACGACGTCCGCGCCGTTGCCGTCCGTCAGCTCCCGGATCGCCTCGACGACGTCCCGCTCCTTGCCGTTGATCGTGTGCGTGGCCCCGAACTTCTCGGCCCACTCCAGCTTCGCCGGGTCGAGGTCCACCGCGATGATCGTGCGCGCGCCGGCGAGCCGTGCCCCCGCGATCGCCGCGTCCCCGACGCCGCCGCACCCGAGCACCGCGACGCTGTCACCGCGGCTCACGCCACCGGTGTTGATCGCGGCCCCGATGCCCGCCATCACCCCGCACCCGAGCAGCCCGGCGACCTCGGCCGGCGCCTGGGGGTTCACCTTGGTGCACTGTCCACTGTGCACCAAGGTCTTCTCCGCGAACGCCCCGATGCCCAGCGCGGGCGACAACGGCGTGCCGTCCTGCAACGTCATGGGCTGGGCCGCGTTGTGCGTGTTGAAGCAGTACTGCGGCCTTCCTCGCAGGCACGACCGGCACGCCCCGCACACCGCCCGCCAGTTGAGGATCACGAAGTCGCCGGGTGCGAGGTCCGCGACGCCGTCTCCGACCGCCTCGACGATCCCTGCCGCCTCGTGCCCGAGCAGGAACGGGAACTCGTCGTTGATCCCGCCCTCCCGGTAGTGCAGGTCCGTGTGGCAGACCCCGCACGCCTGCACCTTCACCAGCGCCTCGCCAGGCCCGGGGTCGGGCACCAGAATCGTCTCGACCGAGACCTTGGCCCCACGCCCCGCCGCCACGACACCGTTCACCGCATGCATTCGTCCGCTCCCGTCAGAGGTGGGGGTAGAGGGGGTTCTTGGCGGCCAGCGCGGCAACGCGGCCAGCGAGCGCCTCCGCGTCGAACACGGGCTTGAGCGCGGCCGCGATGACGTCCGCGACCTCGACGAAGTCTTCGGCCGTGAACCCCCGCGCCGCCAGCGCGGGCGTACCGATCCGCAACCCGGACGTGATCATCGGCGGCCGCGGGTCGAACGGCACCGCGTTCCGGTTGACCGTGATCCCGATGCCGTGCAACCGGTCCTCGGCCTGCTTGCCGTCCAAAGCGGACTCGACCAGGTCCACCAGCACCAGGTGCACGTCCGTGCCGCCGGTCAGCACCTTCACCCCGGCCTCGGCGCAGTCCTCGCGCATCAACCGCTCGGCCAACACCCTCGCGCCGTCCAGCACCCGCTGCTGCCGTTCCCGGAACGCCTCACCGGCCGCGACCTTGAACGCCACCGCCTTGGCCGCGATGACGTGCTGCAACGGCCCACCCTGCTGCCCGGGAAAGACGGTGGAGTCGACCTTCTTGGCCAACTCCTGTTTCGAGAGGATCACCCCGCCCCGAGGCCCACCGAGCGTCTTGTGCGTGGTCGTCGTGACCAGATCCGCGAACGGCACCGGACTCGGATGCACCCCGGCCGCCACCAGCCCGGCGAAGTGAGCCATGTCCACCATGAGCTTCGCGCCCACCAGATCGGCGATCCGCCGGAACTCCGCGAAGTCGAGCTGCCGCGGGTACGCCGACCACCCCGCGATGATCAGCTTGGGCCGCGCCTCCACCGCCAGCCGCTCGACCTCACCCATGTCCACCCGCCCCGACGCGGCGTCGACGTGGTAGGCCACCACGTTGTAGAGCCGCCCGGAGAAGTTGATGCGCATGCCGTGCGTCAAATGCCCGCCGTGCGCCAGATCCAGCCCCATGATCGTGTCGCCGGGCGACAACACAGCCGCCATGGCAGCCGCATTGGCCTGCGCCCCCGAATGGGGCTGCACGTTGGCGTGCTCGGCCCCGAACAACGCCTTGACCCGCTCGATCGCCAGCGCCTCAACAACATCAACGTGCTCGCAGCCGCCGTAGTACCGGCGCCCCGGATACCCCTCGGCGTACTTGTTGGTCAGCACGGACCCCTGCGCCTGCAACACGGCGACGGGCGCGAAGTTCTCGGAGGCGATCATCTCCAACGTCGACTGCTGCCTCAGCAACTCGGCGCGGATCTCAGCGGCGACCTCGGGATCGAGCTCGTCGATGCCCAGATCGAGGTCTGTGGTGGTGGGAACGGAGAGTGACACGGGCCAACCCTTCCGAGCGAGTTCCGTAATACGCAACCTGGTTCGCATTATGCAACTGCAGCGCGCATCACGGTGAGACCAGCCGCCCGCGTTGTCAAGACCTAGTCGCACGGACGGAGGCACCGCTGGCCTGCCCGAACGGACTCAAAGGGACAGGCGGGCAAAGGGATTCGGGCACGACGAGGGCGACCGGCACGGGCGCCGACAGGCGGGCGCGGGTGGCAGACAGGCGGGATGTGGGGTGCGGCGGCGGTGACGCGAGGCGAAGAAGGAGAGCGGAACGGGGCAGAGCGGGACGAGGTGCGAGGCGGGGCGGGACGCGGCGGAGCAGGGCAGGACGCGGCGGAGCAGGGCAGGACGCGGCGGAGCGCGGCGGAGCAGGGCAGGACGCGGCGGAGCGCGGCGGAGCGCGGCGGAGCGCGGCGGAGCGCGGCGGAGCGCGGCGGAGCGCGGCGGAGCGCGGCGGAGCGCGGCGGAGCGGGTAGGGCAAGACGGGTCAAGGATGGCTTTAGGGCCTGGCGAAGCCGAAGGCGAGCCCGACCGAGCGCGCGCTCAGGGCAATGGCGCAGCCGAGCCCGGCCAAGACCCAACGCAATGCCGAAGGCGAGGCGTCCTTCCCTCGACGCGCCGTGCAAGCGGTATCGGTGACGTGCCCTCTCAACTCAGCCACGCACGCGAAGAGATTGGGGCTTGACTTTGGGTGCGAGGTGCTACCACTTGTGGCTCGGCCGGGCGCTTTTCAGCCCGGCCTTTTCCGGTCCGTCCAGCGCCTCGCAAGGGCCCCGAAGTCAAGCCCCAATCTCTATCGACGCGAAGCGGCGATGAAACGACCCGGCTCGTCAAAGTCTTTGCACCTCAACGCAACCACCGCAAAAGGCGACATCCACTCAAGCCACCGCATGCCCCATCCGAGCCGACAGATCCCGGGAAGCCACCCTCAACTCCTCCACGATCTCCGGCATCCGAGTCTGCGACAACCGATAAGCCGGCCCAGCCGCGCTGATAGCAGCCACCACATCCCCACCAGCCCCGAAAACCGGCACCGCAACCGCGTGCAGCCCAGCCTCCAACTCCTCCATGCAGGTGGCGAACCCGTCCTCGGCAGTCCGCCGCAGAACCCGCCTCAACCGCCCAGGATCCGTAATCGTCCGAGGCGCACAGGCCACCAACTCCAAAGCCAGCAACCGGTCCTGCTCGGAATCCGAGGCCGCAGCCAGCAGAACCTTGCCGCTGGAAGTCGCGTGCAACGGAGTCCGCTGCCCCACCCAGTTCTGCGCGGCGACAGCAGACCCACCCCGAGCCTGCGAAACGTTCAACGCCACATCCCCGTCCAGCACGGCGATGTTGACCGTCTCCCCCAACCGGTCGGCGAGCTCGACGCAAACCGGTCCGCCGACCCGCACGTAGTCGATGGGTCCGGACACGGCGCCGGCGAACCGGAGCATTCCCAGCCCGATCCGGAACGGGCCGCGCTCACCGTCCTGCTCGACCAGTTCCCGGGCCTGCAGCGTGTACACGAGTCTGGACGCCGAGGACTTGTGCACGCCGAGTTCGGCGGCGATCTCGGTGATGCCCGCCTCGCCGTTGCGGGCCAGCAGTTCCAGGACGGTCACCGCCCGATCGACCGATTGCACGAGCGCCGGGTCGCGCCCTTCCCCGTTGTTGCCCATTGCGCAACGGTATCCGATTGGCGCAACAGTGTCCGGTTCCCGCGATCACCCGCTGAGGTTCTTGACGGCCTTCATGATCCTGAGTCATTCTCGCTGTTGCGTATCGCACGCCCAGTTCCGTAATACGCAACGGAGGGTTCGGACATGATCACCGCCTGCACCGTCGAGGACCTGCCGCCCGGTGAGTCCGTGCGCATCGAGGGCGATCCCGCCATCGCGGTCTTCAACGCCGACGGCGAGTTCTACGCGATCGACGACACGTGCACGCACCAGGACGCCTCGCTCTCCGAGGGCTGGCTGGAAGGCTGCTTCGTCGAGTGCCCGTTGCACGCCGCGAGTTTCGACCTGCGCACGGGCGTCCCGACCTGCCTGCCGGCCAAGCGGGCGGTGCGCACGTACCCCGTCGTCGTGCAGGACGGCGTGGTCTACGTCGACACGGGCAGCCGCGAAGCCGTCGCCTGACCCAAAAGGCTCACAGGCAGTCGATCAAGGCCGCGGCCCGCTGTTCCAGGTGCGGCCTGACGTCGTAGCCGGTGAAGATCCACGGTGAGCGCTTCTCCATGCCCGCCAGCACCATCTCGCCCACCTCGTCCACGCTCGGGCCGCTGCCCAGGAACGCCGCGACGGCCGGCACGAGGTCGGACCGCAGGCCCACCGAGGCGTGCGCCGCGCGCGTGTTCTCGACGATGCCCGTCGCCACCGGTCCCGGGCAGAGCACGCTGACGTCGACGCCGCGCTCCACCACGTTGAGCCGCAACGACTCCGACAGGCCGACGACCGCGAACTTCGACGTCGCGTACAGGAGGTTCGGGTCGGACACGAGACCGGCGGCCGAGGCCGTGTTCACGACGTAGCCGGAGCCGCGCGCGAGCATCTGCGGCAGGAACGTCTGCACGCCGTTGATCACGCCGGTCAGGTTCACGGCCATCGCCAGGTCCCACTTCTCGAACGTCAGCGCGTCGACGGACGAGTGCGGCACGATGCCCGCGTTGTTGAACAACAGGTCGACGGGCCCGACCGCAGCAGCGACGGCGGCGAACGCCGGACGGTCACGCACGTCGAGCAGGTACGTCGAGGCACCCAGCTCCGCGCCTGCCTCCTCCAGTGCCGACGACGACACGTCGGCCAACGCCAGCCGCACTCCCCGCCGGGCCAACGCACGCGCGATGCCCAGGCCGATCCCCCGCGCACCTCCGGTGATGAACGCCGTCGACCCTGCCCAGTCCCTCATCGAGCCTCCTCTATGTCAGCCGAACAACACTATGTTGACTGACACAGTAGCCTGCTCAGCATGCCTACGAAGTCAGAAGCGACGCTCCGCGAGGTCTTCGCGACGGGTGGGCGCGCCACCATCGGCGTGCTGGCGGGGCTCCAGGTGCTCGACAGCGTCGACGGCGTGATGTTCGTGGTCTTCGCGCCCGAGATCCGCGCGTCGCTCGGCATCGGCACGGGAGCCGTCGGCGTCCTCGGTGCATTGGCCGGCGTGATGGTCGCGGTGGCCGCGCTGCCGCTCGGCCTGCTCGGCGATCGGCGCAGCCGCACGAAGATCGCGGGTGTCGCGACCTTCGTCTGGGCCGCCGCGGCCGCGCTGCTCGGGCTCGTGCACGGCCTGTGGCAGGCGGTCGCCGTCCGGATCGTGGCGGGCGCCGGCAAGGCGAATGAGGGGCCGATCCAGTCGTCGCTGCTCACCGACGCCTACCCGCGGCAGGTGAGGGGGCGCGTGCTCGGCCTGCACCGGGCCGGTCAACCCCTCGGCATCGTCATCGGTCCGCTCGTGGCCGCGGCGTTCGCGGCGGCGATCCCCGCTCAGCACGAGCCGTGGCGGTGGGTGTTCGCGTTCCTCGCCGTGCCGGCCCTGCTCCTCGGCATCGCGGCCTACCGCCTGCCGGAGCCACCCCGGCGCACGACGACAGGCGGAACCTTCAGGGAGCTGAGGAAGATCCGCACGTTCACCGGGGTGATGGTCGCGCTCGGGGCGTTCGGGGTCTCCGTCACGACCGTGCCGATCTACCTGACCGTCATCCTCGAAGAGCAGCTGCACCAGGGCGCGGCGGCCCGTGGCGTGATCACGTCCGCGTGCGCGGCCGGCGGACTGCTCGGCGCCGCGCTCGGCGGGATGGTGAGCGACCGGTTGTTCCGCCGCTCGCCGGGGGCGTGCCTGCACCTCGCGGCCGGCGCGCTGGCCGTGCTGGGCATCGGGTTCGCGGCGCAGGCCCACGCGCCGGACGTCACCACCTACGTCGCGATCGGCGTGCTCACCCAGGCGATGACGTTCGCGGGCATCGTCCCGCTCAGCCTGGTGGTGGCCTCGGTGACGCCGGAGGAGTTCCGGGCGACGGCGTTCGGGCTGGTCGGGGCGTTCACGGCGGTGGTCGGCGGCCTCGGCGGCGCAGTCCTCACCGGCGTGGCAGAGAAGATCGTCGGCGCGCAGGGCGCGGTCGTCCTCGTCGCCCCCGCGGCCTCCGTGATCGCCGGGCTGGTGCTCGTCCGGACCGCCGGGCACGTGCCGGCGGAGGTCGTACGATGATCGCCGTGAACTCCCCTGGGACGCGCCGGATCGACGAGATCGGTGACGAGAGCCGCCGCCGCATCCTGGACGCCGCCGAGGAGCTCTTCGCGGAACGCGGGTTCGACCGGACGTCCTTTGTGGACATCGCAAAGCGGTCGGGCATCAGCCGCGGCTCGATCCCGTGGCACTTCAAGAACAAGGACGGCCTGGTGATGGCCGTGGTCGAACGGGCGGTGGCCAGGATCTGGCCCGCCGAACGCTACGAGGCGGTGCCGTCGCTGGCCGAGGTGTTCGGTGAGACGGCGGAGCTGCTCCGCACCGGCAACTCCGCGCTGGTCTTCATGATCCTGGTCGAAGCGCTCGGCGAACGGGGCGTCGTGCACGACCAGTACCGCGAGTTCTTCACCCGCAGGCGTGCGGGCATCGAGGAACTGCTGCGCCTCAAGCGTCCCGCGGGCGTCGATCCCGGCCGAGCCGCCGAGCAGGAGCGCACCGCCGCCGTCGCGTTGAACGGCGCGCTCCTCGGCATCCACCTCCAGGCACTGGTCGACCCCGAGACCGTCGACCTCGACGCGGCACTGGTGTCGATCGCGACCATGTTCGACCGCAACCTCGCCGACGTCTGGCGCTAGCGGAGCCGGTCGAGGATCAGGTCGATGTCCGCCTCGGACGTGCGGTGGTTCGTGATGCACGCCCGGATGCCGCGTTTCCCCGCCACCACAACGGGTCCGAGCAATGCGACGTTCTCGGCGGCCAGCCGCTCGAGCAGCTCGGTGTGCTGCGCGGGCGTGCGGCCGTCGACCTGGAAGCACACGGCGGTCAGCGTCACGGGCGCCAGCAACGTCAGGCCCGGCGTCTCCTCGATGCCCCGACCAAGGCGTTGGGCCAGCTCCAGCGTCCGCTCGTTGGCGTCGCGGAACGCCTTGACCCCGAACGCCTGCAGCGCGCTCCACACCTTGAAGGCCTTGAAGTTACGGGAGAGCTGCGGCCCGTAGTCCATGTAGTCGGTCATCAGCGGGTCGTCGGCGACCGTCAGGTACGAGGAGTCGAACGCGTGGGCGTCGCGCAGCTTCGCCCCGTCGCGGACGAGCAGGCACCCGGCCTCCAGCGACGCGTACAGCAGCTTGTGCGGGTCGAGCGTGATCGAGTCGGCCCGCGCACACCCGCCCATCAGGCCGCGCATCCGTTCCGACAGCAGGAAAAGCGCCCCGTAGGCACCGTCGACGTGCAGCCAGAGGTCTTCCGCGGCGCACAGGTCGGCGACGGCGTCGAGCGGATCGACCGAGCCGGTCGAGACCGTGCCGCAGGTGGCGACGACGCACCACGGCCTCAGCCCGTCCGCCCGGTCCTGCTCGAAGGCCTCGCGCAACGCGGCGACGTCCATGCGGTGCTGTGCGTCGGTCGCGATGTGGCGGACGTTGTCGAGCCCGATGCCGAGGATCGCGGCGGCCTTGTCGACGCTGCGGTGCGCCTCGACGGAGGTGTAGACGACGAGCGGCGCGGCGTCGCGTTGCAGACCGGTGGCGTGGAAGTCGGGCACGCGGTCGTGCAGTGCGGTGGCGAGCGCCTGCAACGTCGCGAGCGAACCGCCACCAGTCAGGATTCCCTTGGCGCCACTGGGAAATCCAACGATCGAGGCCAGCCACTCCAGCACGGACCGTTCGACCACGCTGGCCGCCGGGGACAGCTGCCAGAAGTTGCAGTTCTGGTTCAGCGCGGCCGCCACCGCCTCGGCGTAGGGCGTGATCGCGTTGGGCGGGCCGAGGACGTAGGCGAGGAATCGCGGGTGCGCGACCGTCGTCGAGCTGGGCAGGATCGTGTCCTCCCAGCGGTCGAACAACGCGTCCACGCCGACGCCGTGCTCCGGCATCGGAGCGGCGAGCAACGCGGACAGCGCCTCCCGGTCGGGTTCCGGGAGGATGTCGGCCTTCACCAAGCCGCGCTCGTAGCCGTCCAGCAGCGCCAGCAACCGCGCCCCTGCCCGTTCGCGTTCGTCGTCGGTCAGCAGAAGTTCGTTCACACCAAGCAGATTAGGCTGCAAGGTCTGGCATGCGATTGCTACTTCAGCCCCGCCATGCCCAGTTCGTGGCATGATCTGCCAATGGATCGGATCGATCGCGCAATCATCCGCCACCTCCAGGAGGACGGCCGCCTCACCAACACCGAGCTCGCGGACAAGGTGGGCCTCACGCCGTCGCCGTGCCTGCGGCGGGTGCGGGCGCTGGAGGAGGCCGGGGTGATCACCGGCTACCACGCCGCCGTCGACCCCGCCGCGCTCGGCCGCGGCTTCCGGGTGCTGCTGCACATCGACCTCGCCGTCCAGGACACGGCGACCATCGAGGCGTTCGAGGCGAAGATCGCGGAGATCGACGCCGTCGAGCAGTGCGTGCGGATGTTCGGGCAGCCCGACTACCACCTGTGGATCGCCGTCGCCGACATCCAGGCGTACGAGCAGCTGTACATGTCGGCGCTCACGAGCCTGCCCGGCGTGGCGCGCACGAACTCGCAGTTCCCGATGAAGACCGTGCTACCCCGGTAGCACAGGCGCTCGCACGCTACGGAGGTAGTGCGCGGAGTCTGTGCCTCGGTACGACGATTCGCGGACGCCGTTTTCCTAGCGTTCGGGCATGCTCAAGAACCGTTCTGCCCCAGCGCTCGTCGCGGGTGCGTTCGTCCTCATCGGACTGATCGGCTGGTTCGCCGGGTGGCACCTCGGTCTGGACAGCTCGGTCTACCGCTCCGGTGCGCTGGCGGTCCTCAACGGCGAGGCGTTGTACGGCCACCTGACCGCGACGCCGCACTGGGCGGTCGACCTGCCGTTCACGTACCCGCCGATCGCGGCCGTGCTGTTCGCCCCGCTCGCGGTGCTGCCGACCCAGCTGGTGTGGGCGGTGTTCTGCGCGGCGACCGCGCTCGGCGTCGGGGCCGTGCTGCGCTGGACGACGGGACGCACGCCCTCGTTGCCGCTGCTCGCGGTGGCGTTCGGGCTCGAACCCGTGTGGCGCACGCTCGGGTACGGGCAGATCAACGTGCTGCTGATGGCGTTGGTGGTGTTCGACCTGCTGCGCCCGCACCGCTTCTCCGGTGTGCTGATCGGCGTCGCGGCGGCGATCAAGCTGACGCCGTTGATCTTCGTGCTGCACCTCGCGGTCACCGGCCGCTGGAAGGAGGCGGGGCGCGCGCTGGCGACGTTCTGCGGCCTGCACGCGCTCGGGTTCCTGCTGCTGCCGGGCGACTCGCTGCGGTACCTGGGTTCGGCGATGCTCAGCGGCAACAAGGCCTCGGGCAACGGCTACATCACCAACCAGTCGTTGTCCGGTGCCGTGCAACGCCTCACGGACGGCGCCTCCTGGGCACCGGTCCTCGTCGCGGTGCTGTCGGTGGCGTGCGTGGTCGTCGCGGCGGTCATGGCGCGGCGGACGTTCCTGCGCGGCGACTCCGTGGGCGCGATGCTGATCACCGCGGGCTGCGGGCTGCTGGTCAGCCCCATCTCGTGGTCGCACCACTGGGTGTGGGTGGTGCCGCTGGTCGCGATCCTCGGCCGGACGTGGGTGGCGGCCGTGGTGTGGGTGGTCTTCACGACGTGGCAGCTGTTCGTCCCTTCGGGCAACGCCTTGCTGGACAACCTGTACGTCGTCGCGGCGCTCGCCGGCGGTGCGCTGTGGTGGGCACGCGTCCGCAGCGGTGTTGATGTACGTTCGGGGCGCGTGCACTACCTGCTGGGGCGGTGAATCGGATGAGACGGCGGGAGTTCCTCTCCGCGGGCGTCTCGGTGCTGTTCACCTCGAAGGATCTCGTCGCCACCCCGCCGGGACCGAAGTGGCAGCGCCTGCGCACCAGGGCGACGGCCGCCGTGGCCGTGCTGGTCGTGATCCTCAACGCGGCCTACCCCCGTGGCGCCCTCACCGACATCTCGACCTGGTGGCTCACGGCCGTGAGCGTGACGGCGGTGCTGCTGAGCCTCCGCCACCCGCTGTGGTCGTGGCGGATCACGACGGTGCTGCTGGTGCCCGCGCCCACCCTCGTCACCGGGCTCACGACGGTCTGGAACTGGCCGTGGACGCCGGGCATGCTGCTCGCCGCCGGCACGACCTTGTTCGCGGCCGCGCGGAGCTACCGCCAGGTGGTCCTGGTGTGGCTCTTCATCGCCACGATGGTCGCGGTGTGGCTGCCGCACCGCCTGCACTCCGAGGAGTACGTCGTCGCGGCCGTCGTCATGGGGGGCGTGCTCGTCCTCGGCAACGCGATGCGATTGCGGCGCATCGCCGAGGCCGAACGGGCCGTGCAGCAGACGAAGGCCGCCACGCTCGTGGAACGCGCCGTGATCGCCCGCGAACTGCACGACGTCGTGGCGCACCACATGTCCGTGCTCGTGCTCCGGGCGGGCAGCGCGCGCTACCGGTTCGCCGACCTGCCACCGGAACTGCTGACCGAGTTCGACGAGCTCCAGGCCACCGCCCGCGAGGGCCTCACCGAGATGCGCCGCCTGCTGGGCGTGCTGCGCGACGAGGACGGCCGGGTCGAGACCGCTCCCCAGCCACGCGTCGAGGAGATCTCCGAGCTGGTCACGCGCCTGCGGGACGCGGGCGTCGCGGTGTCCCTGGAGACCAGCGGCGTGGGCGGGGTGCCGGACGGAGTCGCGCTGTCCGCGTACCGGATCGTGCAGGAGGCGCTGAGCAACGCCGTCCGGCACGCACCGGGTTCCACTGTGGACGTCCGGATCACCGCGCTGCCCACCGAACTGCGGCTGACGATCACCAACAGCGCCGCCACCGAGCCCGCGCAGCCGTCCGACGAACGCCCCAAGCACGGTCTGCTCGGCATGCGCGAACGCGTCACGGCCCTGCGCGGCACGTTCCGCGCGGAGCCCGAACGCGAGGGGTTCGTCGTCGCCGTCACCTTGCCGCTCAACGGGAACGAGGAATGACCGGGTGGACATCAAGGTGCTCATCGCCGACGACCAGACGATGGTCCGGCAGAGCTTCCACGCCGTGCTCAACGCACAGCCGGACATCACGGTCGTCGGCGAGGCGGGCAACGGTGCCGACGCCGTCCACGCCACCACCCGCGACCGCCCGGACGTGGTGCTGATGGACGTCCGCATGCCGGTCATGGACGGCCTGGAGGCCGCGCGACTCATCCTCGGCGACCCCGACCTGGACGCCCGAGTCCTGATGCTCACGACGTTCGACATCGACGAGTACGTCTACGGCGCGCTGCGGGCGGGGGCCAGCGGCTTCCTGCTGAAGGACGCGCCGCTGGAGGACCTGGTCAACGCCGTGCGGGTGGTGGCGGCGGGCAACGCCCTGTTCGCCCCGGCCGTGACGCGCCGGCTGATCGCGGAGTTCGCCGCGCGCCGCGACCCGGTGGCCCCCGAACGGGCCAGTCGCCTCACCGCGCAGGAGCTGAAGGTGCTGCGGCTGGTCGCGCGCGGGCTGTCGAACACGGAGATCGCGGCCGCGCTGGTGATCGTGGAGCAGACGGCGAAGACGCACGTCAGCAGGGTGTTCGCGAAGCTCGGGGTGCGGGATCGGGCGCAGGCGATCGTGGCGGCCTACGAGATGGGCGTCGTGGTGCCGGGAGAGAACTAGGCGAGGTCCTCGGCCTGCAGTTCCGCCCGCGACGACACCCCGAGCTTGCGCAGCACCCGCGCGGCGTGCTGTTCCACCGTCCGCGGCGACAGGAACAGCACGTCCGCGATCTTGCGGTTCGTGTGCCCGGCCACCAGCAGCCGCGCGACCTCCTGCTCGCGCGGCGACAACGCGTCGCCGTACCCGCGCCTCCCCCGCCGCGACGGTTTGCCGCCGCCGATGCTGCGCAGCTGGTGCCGGCACCGGGCCGCGTCGCGGGTGGCGCCGAGCCCGTCGAACGTGTCCACCAGCGCGGACAGGATCTCGGCCGCCTTCTCCTGGTCGCTCACCAGCAGACAGGCGGCCTCGCGCTCCGCGACCAGCGCGGTCAGATAGGGCGCGGGCAGCGCCGAGTACCGGTCGGCGGCCTGACGGTAGAGCTCCAGGGCCTCGTCCTGGCCACGGGCCTCGGCCAGCTGCCCCCGGCACCAGGCCAGCGCGGCGAACGCCATCGGCGCGTCCCGGCCTTCCACCCCGGCGGCGATCTCCTCGATCAACGTCTCCGCGTCGGTCTCGCGCCCGGCCGCCAGGAAGGTCGCGACGGCGACGGGGCCGAGTTCGGTCGCCCACACCCAGACGCCCTTGCCCCTCACGATCGCCAGGCCCCGGTCGACGTCCACGCAGGCACGGATGACCTCGTCCTGGGCGAGCATGGTGCGGGCCAGGGCCGCGCAGCCCGCGATGGCGACCGGGGTGATCGACTCCTCCGGGGCGAACGCGCCGGTCTCGGTCAGGTAGCTGGTGGCCTCCGCCCACTCGCCGCGGGCCGTGGCGAGCGAGCCGAGGATCAGGCACAGCTCGCTGGCCAGCGGGAACAGGTCGCGGTACTCGTCGAGCAACGTCTCGGCGCGCTCGGCGAGGCCGTCCCAGTCGCCGGTCAGCCAGTCCAGCCGCGCTCGCGTCGCGTGGGCCGTGCTGGCGGTGAACGGGGCTCCGCACTCGGCGGCGAACCGCAGGCCGTCGCGCAGCAGGTCGGCGCAGAGGGCGAAGTGGCCGGTGGTGGTCAGCGCGTCGGCCAGGTTGCAGTGGGCGCGGGCGAGCTGGCGCAGCTCACCGGGGGTGGAGGCGGGCGAGAACTGCCACGACGGCAGCACGGAGGGGTCGCCGAGGTGCATCTTGGAGCCGACCTCGTTGGCGTACAGGGCCATCTTCTGCTCGAGGTCGGTGGCGGACTCCCTGGCGGCGCTGACGCGGTCGAGCCACGGCTGGACCTCGTGCAGAGGAGTCATGCCCAGGTAGGACAGGCCCAGCACGGCCTCGCCGCGGGCGGCCAGGTCCGGCCGTTCGGTCAGGTCGGCGACGGCCCGTTCGAGCTCCGAGCGAGCCTCCTCGATGCCGCCCGCCTGGCGGATCAGCAGCACGCCCCGGTAATGCCGCACCTGCCCGCGCGCGGCGGTCGAGAGGCGCCGGTCGGAGAGCAGCCGTTCCAGGGTCTCGGTCGGATCGAGCTGGTCGAGGCCCTGGTGGGCGATCTGGCCGAGCTTGATCGCGAGCCGGTCGACGTCGGCGGCGGGCACGGCCGAGTCCACCAGCAGCTTCTGCAGCAACGCCGTCGCCGTGCCCGCGTCACCTATCTCCACGGCCCGGTCGGCGGCGGCCTCGCCGTACCGCAGCCACGCCGCCGTGCTCCCTGCCCGTTCGGAGTGCTCGGCGAGCTGGACCAACGGCCTGGGTTCGACCTGGTCCAGCACCTCGACGGCCCGTTGGTGCAGCTCGGTGCGGTCAGGTCCGCTCAACGTGTCGTACACGGCCTGCTGGGCCAACGCGTGCCGGAAGCCGTACCGCCGTGGACCGACCTCGTGCAGCACGTGACCCGTGAGAGCGTGCGTCAACGCGGCACTGCTCTCGCCAAGACGTGCGACGGCACCCAGCAGCTCCACCCCGGCAGGCGCCCCCAGCACGGCCGCGGCCTGCACCAGCCGGGCGGCGTCGGACGGCAACGCGGCCAGCCGTTCGGCGATCGCGTCGCGCAGCAGCACCGGGACGTCCACGTTGTCGAGCAGCCGCCGGGCCGTGGCACCGTCGGCGTGCACCGCGCCGGCCGGGTTCCGCAACGCCCGCAACGTCTCTTCGACCACGAACGGAATACCGGCCGTGCGTTCGTGCAGCTTGGCGGCGAACTCGGCCGACACCGGTTCGCCGTCGAGGATCGCGGACGTCAGCACCCGCACCTCGGCCACGTCCAGCGGCTCCAGCTCCAGCAACGCGCTGGTGATCCCGGTCGGCGGCCGGTACGCCGACCCGAGCGGCACCCCGCCCGGCACGTCCTCGCGCCGGTACGTGACCACGATGGACAGATTCGCGGGCGGATCGCCCATCAGGAACCGCAGCAGCTGCCGCGACCCGTCGTCGGCCCAGTGCAGGTCCTCCACGACCAGCAGCACCGGCCCGAGCACGCCCAGCAGCTCCCGCAGCGCGCGGAAGAACCGGTGCCGGTCGGCGCGCGGATCACCGGTGGACGGAGGCGCGTCAGGCAGGTAGGAGGCCAGTTCCGGCAACGGCCCGGCGAGCACGCCCGCCACGGGGCTCAGCCGCGAGTGGTTGCGCGCCAGGCGTTCCGTGCAGTCGCGCAACGCCTCCAGCACCGCGCCGTACGGGAACGGCTCCCCCACCGGCTGGCAGTGGCCCATGAGGACGGCGATCGGCCCGAGGTCGGCGTCGAGCAGCTCGCGCACCAGGCGTGACTTGCCGACGCCCGCCTCGCCCTCGATCATGATCACGGCGGGCTGGCTGGGCACGGCGGCCCGCAGCGCGCCGAGCTGGTCACCTCGCCCCACCAGCACCGGCGAGCTGGTGCGCATCAGTCCGGTGGGGTCGCAGCGTCGCGCCCTGGACTTCGGTGTCCGGCTCATCCGCATCGATGTTAGGTGAAAGACGGGTATCCCTACGTAGAGATATCCGGATTGTTCGTCGTTCCCGCCCGACCGATGGTGATCGGCACGTGCCGCCCATCCCTGCCGTGGCGGCCAGAACGGAGAACCCGAGATGCGACTCGATCGCACAACACGAGTGCTCGCGGCGACGGGCCTCGGCCTCGCCGTCGCAGCGGCGGTGAGCAGCCCGGTCCTTGCCCAGACGGGCTCGATCCAGAAGACCGCGCAGCCCGTCGCGGGCAGCTACATCGTCGTGTTCAAGGACGGCGCCAGCGACGCCCCGACCACCAACGCGAAGGCGCTCGACCTCGCCCGCAAGCACGGCGGCAAGGTCAGCAACACCTACGTGGCGTCGGTGCGCGGCTTCGCGGTGAAGCTGGACGAGGCGGCGGCCAAGCGGCTCGCGGCCGACCCGTCCGTCGCCTACGTGCAGCAGGACGGCTGGGCGCGGATGTCCGACACCCAGACCAACGCGACGTGGGGCCTCGACCGGATCGACCAGGCGAACCTGCCGCTCGACCAGAAGTACACGTACCCGAACACCGCCTCGAACGTGACCGCGTACATCCTGGACACCGGGATCTACAAGCAGCACACCGAGTTCGAGGGCCGGGCCAAGGACGGCTACGACTTCATCGACAACGACGCGGACGCGTCGGACTGCCAGGGCCACGGCACGCACGTCGCCGGCACGGTGGGGTCGAAGACGTACGGCGTGGCCAAGAAGGTCAACCTGGTCGCGGTCCGCGTTCTCGACTGCTCGGGCAACGGCCAGTACTCGCAGATCATCAAGGGCATCGACTGGGTCGCGCAGAACGCGAAGAAGCCGGCCGTGGCGAACATGAGCCTCGGCGGCGGCGCCGACTCCACTGTGGACAACGCGGTGAAGCGCGCGATCGCGGCGGGCGTGACGTTCGGCCTGGCGGCGGGCAACAACAACGGCGACGCCTGCCAGACCTCCCCCGCCCGCACGCCGGAGGCCATCACGGTGGCCGCCAGCGACTCGGCCGACAAGCGCTCGATCTACACCGGTGGGCAGGCCTCGAACTGGGGCTCCTGCGTCGACATCTTCGGGCCCGGCTCGAACATCACGTCGACCAAGAACGGCGGCGGCACCACGTCCATGGGCGGCACCTCGATGGCCACCCCGCACGTCGTCGGTGCCGCTGCTCTGTACGTGTCCGCGAACCCGAACGCCACCCCTGCCCAGGTTCGCGACGCGCTGGTGAACAACGCCACGACCGGCAAGATCACCGACCTGCAAGGGTCGCCGAACAAGCTGCTCAACATCAGCTTCATCGGCGGCGGTGGCCCTGACCCCGAGCCGTGTGCCGCGGCCACCAACGGTGACGACGTGTCCATTCCGGACAACAACACCGCGGTGTCCTCGTCGGTGAACGTCACCGGCTGCACCGGCAAGGCGTCGAACGCCACCAAGGTGAAGGTGGACATCAACCACCCGTACACCGCCGACCTCGCCATCGACCTGGTCGGTCCGTCCGGCGCCACCTACAGCCTCAAGAAGGCCAAGGGCGCCACCTCGGCCGGCGGCGTGCACGAGACCTTCACGGTCGACGCCTCCGCCGAGAACCGCAACGGCACGTGGAAGCTGCAGGTCACCGACGTCTGGACGTACGACGCCGGGAACATCGACTCCTGGACCCTGACGTTCTGACGAGCTCCGGAAGGACTTCCCATGCACCGCAAAACCTGCGGGCTCGCCGTTCTGGCCCTGGCGTCGGCCGTGCTGGTCACCCCGGCACAGGCGGCTGAGGCCGACTTCGTCAAGGCCGAGAACCCCTCGGCCGGTGGCAGCTTCATCGTGTCGCTCAAGCCGGGCGCCGCCATCCAGGCGTCGTCCGAGACCCTCAGCAAGAAGTACGGCGGCACCCTCGACACCGTGTTCTCCCGTGCCATGCGCGGTTTCCAGGTCACGAACCTGACCGAGGCCGCGGCGCGCAAGCTGGCGGCCGACCCGGCCGTCAAGGCCGTCTACCAGGACGGCACCGCGAAGGCGCTGGACGTGCAGAACAACCCGACGTGGGGCCTCGACCGCGTCGACCAGGCGTCGTTGCCGCTGGACAAGAAGTACAACTACCCCAGCGGTGGCGCGTCGAACGTGACGGTCTACATCACCGACACGGGCGTGAAGACGAACATCGCCGACTTCGAGGGCCGCGCGTCCGTGGGCGCCGACTTCATCGAGGACGGCCAGAACGGGCAGGACTGCTCCGGGCACGGCACGCACGTGGCCGGCACGGTCGGCTCGAAGACGTACGGCGTCGCGAAGAAGGCCAAGCTGGTCTCGGTCCGCATGCTCGGCACGAGCTGCACGGGCAACGGACCGGACTCGGCGGGCGTCAAGGCCATCGAGTGGGTCACGGCGAACGCCCAGAAACCCGCCGTGGTCAACGCTTCCTGGACCTTCGACACCCCGGACATCGGCAACGACGCCATCGCCGGCATGGTCGCCTCCGGCGTGCAGATGGCGGTCGCGTCGGGCAACAGCTCGACCGACGCCTGCTCCACCGGACCGGCGAAGATCTCGTCGCTGATCACGGTGAACGCCACCTCGTCCAACGACGCGCGTGCCTCGTTCTCGAACTACGGCACCTGCACGGACATCTTCGCGCCGGGTGACAACATCACGTCGCTCGGTCTGAACGGCGGCAGCACGAACATGTCCGGCACGTCGATGGCCACCCCGCACGTCGCGGGCGTCGCGGCGCTGTACCTGTCGGCCAACCCGTCCGCGAGCCCGCAGGCGTTGCGCGACGCGCTGGTGAACAACGCCACCTCCGGCAAGGTCACCAACCCGGGTTCCGGTTCGCCGAACAAGCTGCTGTACAGCGGGTTCATCGGCGGCGACCCGAACCCGCCGCAGTGCGGTCCCGGCACGAACGGCGACGACGTGTCCATTCCGGACACGAACACCGCCGTCACGTCGTCGGTGACGATCTCGGGCTGCACCGGCAACTCCACCGCGTCGGCCACCGTGAAGGTCGACATCAACCACACCTACACCGGCGACCTGGCCATCGACCTGGTCAGCCCGTCCGGCAAGTCCTACGTGCTGAAGAAGGCGGGCGGCGCCTCGTCCTCGGCGGGGGTCCACGAGACCTACACCGTCGACTTGTCTTCCGAGGCGCGCAACGGCACCTGGAAGCTCCAGGTGAAGGACGTCTACACCTACGACACCGGCAACATCGACACCTGGACCCTGACGGTCTGATCCCACCACGATGAAGAAGAGCCCCGGAGCCACAACGGCTCCGGGGCTCTTCCCTGTTCCCCCTGCCAGGGGAGCTAGCGGGTGACGGTCAGCGAGAACGTCGTCGTGCCGGTCTTCCCGTCGGCGGACTTCGCCGTGATGGTGATCTGGTAGGTGCCGGGCGGGGTGGAGAAGTTGGTGAAGATCCAGACGTTGCTGCTGCCGTTCTGGCCGATCGTGGCCGGGTTGAACGAGAGCTGCGCACCTGTGGGCACACCGGAGGCGGTGAGCGTCAGGTTCCCGGTGCCACCACTGGCCTTCACGACGGTCTGGCCGAGCAGGCCCTGCTTCACGGTGGCCGACGACGGCGTCGCGGTCACCTTGACCTCACCGGTCGGCGGGTCGGTGCCCTCGACCGTCAGCGACACCGTGGTCGTGGCGGTCTTGCCACCCGAGTCGGTGCCGGTGACCGTGATGCTGGACGTGCCGGCCGCCGCGGTCGCCGAGACGTCGAACGTGACCTTGGCCGAGCTGCCCGCGCTGATGGACGTCGGCTGGAACGTCGCCTTCACACCGGTCGGCACGCCGGACGCGGAGAGGTTGATCGTCTGGCCGTCGCCGTTCGACGAGATCGTCGTGGAGACGTACTTGCCCTTGGCCGCCTTGACGCTGCTCGGCGACGCTCCCAGCGTGAAGTCGCCCGGCTGCGGGTCGCCGCCGCCGGTGACGGTCAGCGAGTACTTGGCGGACGCCGTCTTGCCGCTCGACGTCGTGCCGGTGACCGTGATCTCGTAGGTGCCGTTCGGTGCCGAGGTGGTGGCGTCGAACGTGACCTTGGCCGAGTTGCCGGTGGTGACCGACGTCGGCTGGAAGACCGCCTTCACGCCGCTCGGCAGGCCGGACGCGGACAGCGTGGCGTTCTCCGCGCCACCCGAACCCGCCGTGGTCGTGATCGCCGCGGACAGCGTCTTGCCCGCCGCGACCGAACCGCTGCCGGGCGCGACCGTCAGGCCGAAGTCACCGACAGGCGGCTGCGAGCCGACCTCGGTCTTGACCCAGTCGCCCATCTCGTTGTCGAGGCGGCCGTAGATCGAGTACCACTTGAAGTCGGAGCGGCTCCACGACGCGACGCCGTAGATCTTGCCGTCGAAGACCAGCGGGCCGCCGCTGTCACCGGGCAGGATCGTGGTGCGGCCGTCGTTGTAGCCGGCGCAGATCATGGTCGCCGACTTGAAGCCCGCGCCGACGCCCTGGCAGACGCTGTCGCCGTTGACGACCGGCAGGCTCGCCTTGTCGAGGGTGACGTCCGCCGAGGTGTCGTTGAAGTCCTTCTTGCCGTAGCCGAAGCCGACACCGGTCTTGCCCGGCGCGGCACCGCCGGAGTCCGCGGACGTGGCGAACTTCGGGTACGCGGCACCGCCCTTGAGCGCGATGTCGCGGTCCACGGTCACGACGGCGACGTCGAAGCCCTGGTCGAAGTTGACGTACTTCGGGTGCTTCTTGTAGCTCACGACGTTGACGGCGAACCCGGTTCCGTTGCCGTTCTCGTAGTCGGCGAGGTCGTCGAGCCCGTAGACGAACTTCTTCTCCCCCTGGGCGTCCGCGCAGTGCGCCGCGATGAGGATCTTGCGCGGTGCCACGACCGTGCCGGTGCAGGTCTGGCCCTGCGGCCGGGTGCCGCCGGCGCGGATGCCCGCGATGATGCCGGGGAACTCGCTCACGGTGGAGTTCTGCCCGCCCGCGAAGAAGGGCGAGGCGTCACCGAGGTTGGCGGGGACGGTGTCCCCCAGGTAGTTCGCCGCAGGGGCGTTCGGTGCGGCGTTCGCGGTGCCGACGGGCGTCAGCACCGAGGCCGCGACCAGGGCCGCCAGGCCCCATGACCGTGTTCTCGTCACGTTGGTTCCTCTCCGGATCTCAGGAACGCCCACCTCAGGGCAGGGACGGCGGTCGTTCGCTGCGATCACTGTCGGAGCAGGGCACGTGCGGAACAATCAGGGACGGCATCCGTAGGGGTACGGAACTTTCACCACCTACGGTCGGCGGAAGATCGTGATGGAGTGCCCCACGACGTCGATCGGGACGCTCGTGTCGATCAGTTCGTTCAGGAACGCGTCGGCCTTCGCGATGGCCGTGTTGGACACCACGAGCAGCCCGTGCACCTGGTCGGCGGCGACTCCGCGCGGGTCGGTGGCGCGGATGCCGTAGTACTCGGGCACGCCCGCGCCCTTGTAGACGAGCCACGTGCGCTCGTCCGGGTAGCGCTTCAGCCGTTCGGCGAGCCTGCCGAGGTCCTGGCCCCAGTCGACGTTGGAGTCGTGCAGGTGCAGGTGGGTCTTCGACGGGCCGCCGAACAGCTCGTTGGAGTACGGCAGGTAGTACGGGAACGTCCACAGTGAACTCGCGGCGACCATGACGACGGCGATCCTGGCGTACCGGCGGTGCGCGACGACCGCGGCGGCGACGGCGAGGAACATCGGCACGAAGATCGCGTACCGCACGCCGAGGTCGCGGCTGCCGGTCATGGCGACGGCGAGCAGCACGGCCGCGGGCGCCAGCACGTACTGCGCCGCCGGGCGTCTGAGCAACGCCACCGTGCCGGCCGCCCAGAGCAGCAACGCGCCGAGCGGTGTCTTCACCAGCAACGCGGCCGGCAGGTAGTACCAGCGCGAACCCTCGTAGTGGGTGCCGAAGAGGTACCCGCCCCAGACCCGGTGCTCGAACCCCGTCTGCACGCGGATCCCGTCCAGGTAGGCCTGCACGAACGAGACAGACGGGTCCACCGCGACGTAGGAGATCCAGACGACGGTGGTCGCGGCCAGCAGGAAGCCGAGCGCGGCCCGCCACCGGGACTGCCACAGCACGAGGGCCAGCAGCACCGGCACGGCCGCCAGGGTGTTCATCTTCGTCGCGAGCGCGGCACCGAGCGCGAGCCCGGCGAGCGGCAGGTTCAGCGCGGGATCGGTGCGCGACCGCCACAGCAACCAGGCCGAGGTGAGCACGAACCCGGCGGCCGGAACGTCCAAAGTGGCCAGTGAACCGTGCGCGATGAGGTCCGGCGAGAACGCGTACAGGGCGAGGGCGAGCGTGCCGCCGGTCCGGCTCTTCGAGATGTCGGCGGCGAAGAAGTAGACGACCAACCCGAACAGCAGGGTCAGCGCGATCATCGGGAGTCTGGCCGCGAGCAGCAGCGTGCCGGGGTCGTGGCCCGACTCGTAGAGCAGGTGCCTGCCCAGCTCGGTCTGGTCGCCCTGGAAGCCCGGCTCGAGGGTGACGCCGGTGAACGCGAGCCCGGTCGCCATGATCAGCTTGCCCAGCGGCGGGTGCTCGGGGTTGTAGCGCAGGCTGTGCTGCTCGGCCTGGACGACGGCCGCGCCGATGTACACCGGTTCGTCGATGGTCGGGGTCTGCTGAACCGCGGTAGTGATCATCGCGATGGCCATCTGGGCCAGCAGCACGGCCGTGACCAGCACGAACGGCCAGCGCCGGGGTGCCTGCGCCGGCACTGGCGGCAGGGGCACCGCGGCAGGGCGGCTGATCGTGGCGAGCGCCAACTCCGCTCGGTCCTTTCCGGTGGGTGAACGTGACCCGGTACTTCCCGAAACGGGATGCCCGCTCGTTCGGTTGCTTCCCCATTTCGCTACAGATTGTTGCCGAAGCCTCTGGCAACTTTCAGCTACACCTTGTAGCTTTACTGGCCCCCGGACGAGGGAGACCAGCCGTGACCACTGTGAACACCCGCCCCGCGATGGCGGTCCTGGCCGCGTTGGCCGTGACGATCGGCGCGCTGGAGAGCATTCCGTTCCCCGCGCTCCCGCTGCTGCAACGCGAGCTCGGCCTCGACCCGGCCCAGGCGGGTCTGCTGTCCACGACGTTGATCATCACGTCGGCCATCACCATGCCGGTCGTCGCGAAGATCGCCGACGACCGCGGCGGCCGCCGCACCCTGCTCGTGCTGACCTGGTGCATCGTCGCCGGCGCGGTGCTGTCGGCGTTCGCGACGACGTTCCCGGTGATCCTGCTCGGCCAGTTCCTGCAGGGACTGGGCGGCGGCGTGCTGCCCGTGTCGTTCGTGGTGGCGCGGCAGCTCTTCCGCGACTCGACGCCGGTGGCGGTCGGCGTGCTGACCGGCCTGTTCACCGTCGGCACCGGCCTGGGCGTGCTCGCAGCCGGACCGCTCGCCGACGCGTTGTCGCGGCAGTGGATGTTCCTGCTGCCCGCGATCGCGGTGGCCGTGGTGGCGCTCGTGGCGCCGGCTGTGCTGCCCGGTCCGCAGACCGTCCGCCGGGTGCGACTGGACTGGCTCGGCGGCGCTCTGCTGGCGGTGGCGCTGGCCACGCTGATGCTCGCGCTCTACGTCGCGCCGCAGGGGCTTGCCGTCGCCGCGGTGCTGTTCGTGCTCGCACTGGGGTTCGGCGCGGGCTGGGTCGTGGTCGAACGGCGGTCCGCGCATCCGCTGGTGGACCTCGGCATCCTGCGGGCGCGCGGGGTGTGGACGGCGAGCCTCACCGCCGCGGCGCTCGGGGCGAGCTACTCGGCGACGTACTTCCTGGTGCCGCAGCTGCTCACCGGGTTCGGCGCGACGGCCAGCGAGATCAGCCTCTACCTCTTCCCCACCGTGCTGGTCGCGGTCGTGGTCGGACCGCTGTCCGGGGTGTTCGTGCGCAAGGCGGGAACGCGGTTCGTGCTGGTGGCGGGCCTTCTGTTGACCGCGCTGGGCACGTTGTTCGTGGCCGGGTGGCACGAGGTGCCGTGGCAGCTCGTGGTCGGGCTGCTGGTGACGCTCGGGCTCGGCGTCGGCACCGCGTCCACCGCCACCTACACCTCGGTGATCACGTCGGTGGACCCGCAGGACACCGGGGTGGCGGCGGCGACGTGCGGGATCGCGCGGGCGATCGGCGCGGCGCTGGGCGTGCAGGTCTCGGCGGCGCTGCTCGTGGCCGGAGGGTCGTTCCGGCTCGGGTTCCTGCTGGCGGCCGTGGTCGTGCTGGTTCCGCTGGTGCTGCAACGGAAAAAGCGTTCCCCTGAGGCCGTGGCGCAGGTCTAGCCTGCGGGAATGGCGCAGATCGACGACATCGCAGCTGAGACGGGCTTCTCCGGCGTGGTGCGGGTCGACCGCGCCGGGGAGGTCGAGTTCGAAAAGGCCTACGGGCTCGCGAACCGCGCGTACGGCGTGCCCAACACCGTCGGCACGCGGTTCGGCATCGCCAGCGGCGGCAAGGGTTTCACCGCGCTGGCGATCCTCTCGCTCATCGACGAGGGCAAGCTCGCGCTCGCCACCACGGCTCGCGAGATCCTCGGCGACGACCTGCCGTTGATCGCCGCCGACGTGACGGTCGAGCACCTGCTGACGCACACCTCGGGCATCGGCGACTACCTCGACGAGGAAGGCGACTGGGACGCGAACGACCACGTCATCGGCGCGGTGCACGAGCTGACCACGACCGAGGCCTTCCTGCCGTTGCTCGACGGCATTCCCACGAAGTTCCCGGCGGGAGAACGGTTCGGCTACTGCAACGGCGGTTTCGTGGTGCTCGCGCTGCTGGCCGAACGCGTCAGCGGGCGCGGCTACCACGACCTCGTCCGCGAGCGGGTGCTCCAGCCCGCCGGCATGACCCGCACGGACTTCCTGCGCTCCGACGAGTTCCCCGGCGACGCCGCCGTCGGCTACCTGGAGGGCTCGGACCGCACGAACGTCTTCCACCTGCCGGTCGTGCCGAACGGTGACGGCGGCATCCACACCACCGCGGGCGACATGACGAAGTTCTGGCAGGCGTTGTTCGCGGGCCCGCACGCCGAGGTCGCCACGCGGCCGCGCCACCACGTGCCCGAGGAGTCGCTGCGGTACGGGCTCGGGTTCTGGCTGCACGAGACCACCGACACCGTGATCCTCGCCGGCTACGACGCGGGCGCGTCGTTCAAGTCCACGCACGACCCGCACACCGGCACGACGGTCACCGTCCTGTCCAACACCGCCCCCGGCGCCTGGCCGATCGCCCGCGCGCTCACGTGAGCAGGCACTGTTCTGAACGGGTGAAGGATGCGAACATGTGTTCGTGAGCACCCCGATCCTGCACGCCGACCTCGACGCCTTCTACGCGTCGGTCGAGCAGCGGGACGCGCCTGAGCTGCGCGGACGCCCGGTGATCGTGGGCGGCGGGGTGGTGCTGGCGGCGAGCTACGAGGCCAAGGCGTACGGGGTGCGCACCGCGATGGGCGGGGCGAAGGCACGCCGGCTCTGTCCACACGCGATCGTCGTGCCGCCCAGGTTCTCGGCGTACACGACGGTGAGCAAGGCCGTGTTCGAGGTGTTCCGCGACACGACACCGCTGGTCGAGGGCCTGTCGATCGACGAGGCGTTCCTCGACGTCGGTGGCCTGCACCGGATCGCGGGCCCTCCGGAGGTGATCGCCGCACGCCTGCGGGCGGCCGTGCTGGCAGAGGTCGGGCTGCCGATCACGGTCGGGGTGGCGCGCACGAAGTTCCTCGCCAAGGTCGCGAGCGGGGTGGCCAAGCCGAACGGGCTGCTCGTCGTGCCGGCCGAGGGCGAGCTGGAGTTCCTGCACCCGTTGCCCGTCGAACGGCTGTGGGGCGTCGGTGACGTGACGGCCGCCAAGCTGCACGGGCTGGGCCTGCGGACGGTCGGCGAGGTCGCGAAGCTCGGTGAGACCGCGCTCGTGTCGATGATCGGCAAGGCGGCGGGCAGGCACCTGTTCGCGTTGGCGCACAACCACGACCCGCGTCCGGTCCAAACAGGACGGAGGCGCCGGTCGATCGGGTCGCAACGCGCGCTGGGCCGTCGCGAACGCACCCGGGACGACCTGGACGCGATCCTCGCGTCGTTGGCCGACGGCATCTCCCGCCGGTTGCGGACGGCCGAACGCGCGTGCCGGACGGTGATCCTCCGGTTGCGGTTCGCGGACTTCAGCCGCGCGACCCGCTCGCACACGCTCCGGCATCCCACGACCGAGACCGAGGTGCTGCTGGCGGCGGCGCGGGAGTTGCTGGCCGGGGCGATGCCGATGATCGAGACCCGCGGCATCACGTTGCTCGGGCTGTCGCTCACCAACCTGCAGAACGACACGCCGATGCAGCTGGTGCTGCCGTTCGAGGAGCGCAAACCGGCCGCGCTCGACGCCGCGCTGGACGTCGTGCGCGACCGGTTCGGATCGAGGTCCGTGACGCGGGCGGCGCTGCTCGGCCGTGATCCGGGGATCTCCGTGCCGTTGCTGCCCGACTGACCTACATCAGGTGGATGGGCACGACGTTGCCGCCGCCCACCACGAACTTCACCTGGCCGATCGCCTGCCCGTTCGTGCCGATCTGCAGCCGCAGATCGGAGTGGTTGTTCTGGCGGCTCAGGAAAGCCGCCTCCGGCAACGGGATCACCGCCGTCTTCCACGTCTCGGTGCCGGTGTTCGTGACGAACGCCGAGTCGCGGTAGGCGTTGTTGCCGACGTTGCCGTAGGAGTCGTACTGGATGTTCCAGGTCGCGGTGCCGCGGTCGAAGTACGTGACGTGCGCGGCGGCCTGGTAGGCGCCGCCGGGCACGACGCTGTCGTCGAGGTCGAAGTACATGAACGGGGACGCGGATCCCGTGGTGGTGCGCCCGGTCCTGCCGCCGACGGTGATCGGGACGGTCCGGCCGTCGTCGCCGTCCTTGATCCACGCGCCGTGCGGGACGTCGGTGCCGCCGAGGTCCGCGCCGACGACCGCCTCCGTCGAGGTGCCGATGCCCACGGCGAAGAGGTGCATCGCCGGGTTGTTCGGCACCTGGGCCGGCGCGATGTCCGGCAGGACCACGTACTTCACGGTCTTGGCCGGGTCGAGCGGCGCCCACGCCAGGTAGACGTGCACGCGCTGATCCTGGCGGGTGCTGTTCGGGCCGACGTTGAGGTAGGGCGTGGTGGCGGCGATCGACGTGCCGGGCAGCGCGCTGCCGGACCACCAGTCGGCGAACGACAGCGAGTAGCTCTGCGTGCTGCCGTCGGCGTAGACGATCGTGCCGGGGGCCGAGGTGCTGCCGAACGCGCTGGAGCCGAGGAAGCCGAGCAGCCTGCCGGAGCCGTTCACGGGCACGACCTGGCCGCCCGCCACGACGTTGTTCGGCACGTTCGGCTGCGGCCAGGTGAAGCCGATGCCGCCGACGCTCACGGGTCCGGGTGCCAGGCCTGCGGCGGCGAGGGCCTGGGCCGAGTAGTTCAGGCCGCTGCCGTCGAACGCGCCCGAGACAGGTTGGTTGTCGTTGGAGATGCCGGTGTTGGTGAAGGCGGCCTGCACCGAGCCGTACGGGACCTTGACCGTGCCGTCCGAGGTGAACGTGCCGAACGCCGAGGTCGCGGTGAAGCCGAGCTGGTACGAACCCGGTGTCGAGGTGCCGGTGACGTTCCAGCGGACGGTGACCGACGCCCCGGCCGGAACTCGGTCGAACGTCGTCGGGGTCGTCGGCGTCGCGGTCCAGCCGGTCGGGGTGGTGATCGCGACGGTCAGCCCGCGCACGTCCGCCGCGCTGCCGTTGGTGAACGTCGTGGTGGCGACGCTGGAGGTCCCGGCTGCCAGGATCGACGGAACGGTGCTGGTCAGCGTGCCGCTGACGATGATCGGCGCCGAACCGGAGACGCCGTTCACGGTCGCGGTGATGGTGGCCGCGCCGTCCTTGACCGCCCGCACGATCCCCTGCGCGTCGACCGAGACCACGGCGGGATCGCTGCTGCGGTAGGAGACCTGCGCACGGCTGAGGTCCACAAAGGTCTGGTCGTCGTTGACCGCCTCGACCACGCGATCCGCCGTGACGGTCGTGTCGGTTGCCAGCCAACGGTTCCGCGCTCGGAGGTCGAACGTCTGCCCCGGCTTGTGGACCACGGCCTCCGGTTGCACGGTCACGTGCTTCACCTGCGGCGTCACGGTTCCGCTGACCCGGACGTCGAGCCGTGAGGTGATCGTGGCGGCGTCCGTGCCCAGCCGGAACTGGTAGGTGCCCGCCGGGACCGTCTCGCGCTTGCCCGCCGTGTCCCACTGGGCGAGGTCGCGGATCTTCACCGGCAGCACGACCCGTTGCGTCGCACCGGGTTGCAGCAGGCCGGTCTTCCGGAACGCCGCCAGTCGCTGCCGGGGAACGTCACCGGTACCCGCGCCCGGAGTGGCGGCGTAGAGCTGGGCGACCGTCGTTCCCGCCCGTGAGCCGGTGTTCGTGACGTCGAGGCTCACGTTCACCGTGTCGTTCGGTGAGGCCGTGGCGCGGTCGACGGTCGCGTTGGCGAAGCGGAACGTGCTGTAGCTCAGGCCGTACCCGAACGGGTAGGTCGGCGTGCCGGTGAAGTACTGGTAGGTGCGGCCGAGGCCGCCGGTGCCCGCTGCGTTGAGGCGGTAGTTCTGCATCGGCGGGAGCTGCGAGTCGTCGCGGTACCAGGTGAAGTTGAGGTGCCCGTCCGGGTTCTGCCTGCCGAACAGCACGTTGGCGAGCGCGGTGCCCTGGCTCTGGCCGTTGTAGCCGCTGAACACGACCGCGGGGACCTTCGCCTGGTCGAACGTCACCGGCCCCATCGCCTGGATCGCCAGCACCGTGCGCGGGTTGCCCAACGCCGACACCTGGTCGATCAACGACGTGTAGTTGCCCGGCATGGCGATGTTCGGCCGGTCCTTGCCCTCCCGCGCGACCTCCATGTCCGTGCCCGCGAACACCACGACGAGGTCCGCCGCGCGCACCGCGGCCCTGGTGGCGTCCGACAGCACCGCCGGGCCGGTCGCGGAGGTGGACGTCGAAGCCGCGTCGAAGAGCACCGACGCGCCCGGCAACGCGGCCTGGATGCCCTGCACGGCGTTGACCGTGTGGGTGGGCTTGCCGCTGTACCCGCCGAGCGTGACCTTGCCCGCCAGGTCACCGAGCACCACCACCCGCGAGGTCCGCGCGGGGTCGGCGGGCAGCACGTTCTGGTTCTTCAGCAGCACCACCGAGTTGTCGGCGACCTTCGTGGCGAGCGCCTGGTTCGCGGGGCTCTCCAGCACCGACCTGGTGATCTTCGTGAAGGCAACCCGGTCGGCCGGGTCGAACTCCCCCGTCGCCATCCGCGTCGTGAACACCCGCACCAGCGACGCGTCGAGCACTCCCTCGGACAGGATGCCCGCGTCGATCGCGGCCTGGACGTTGGCGAGCGTCGCGTTGGCGCCCTCGCAGTTGAGCTGCGTCCCGGCGCGGAGCCCCCACGCCAGCGCTCCCGCCGCGGCCGGGATCTTGCGGCCCGTGGACGTCTGGGTCCACACCACCTGCGCGCCCTCGATCGCGGAACGCCAGCCCGGCGCCGCCCAGAGGTGGCCGGTGGGCGGCGGCTGCCAGACGGTCGCGATCGCGTCGCAGTCCGACACCGAGTAGCCGTCGAAGCCGTAGGTGCGTTGCGCCAGCTGGTTCACGAGGTAGCCGTGCACCGCGCCGGGCGTGCCGTTGATCGAGTTGTACGACGTCATCAGGCCGCTGGCGTGGTCGTGCTCGATCAGGTTCTGGAACTGCTTGAGGTAGTACTGCCGCAGGTCGGCCTCGGTGGTCGCGGAGTTGCCGGAGAGCCGGTCGTCCTCGACGTTGTTGAGCGCGTAGTGCTTCAGGGTCGCCGCCACCTTGAGGTACGGGGTGGTGGCGACGCCGTCGATCGTGTTGCCCTGGTAGCCGTTGACGAACGCGCCGGCCATCTTCGAGACCAGGTGCGGGTCCTCGCCGAAGCCCTCGTCGGTGCGGCCCCAGCGCGGGTCGCGGTCCATGTTCACGGTCGGCGCCCAATAGGTCAGGTCGCCGTACTCGTTCACGTCCGGGCCGATGTTGTTCTGCGCGTTGCCGAACAACGACTTGTCCAGGAATCCCCTGGCCTCGTCGGAGATCGCGGTCGTCTCCGCGTGGACCAGGGCCGGGTCCCACGACATCGCGGCGGCGAAGTTCACCGGGAAGCTCGTGGCCTTCACGTTGTCCACGGATCCCTGGCCACCGCCGCCGGCGTCGCCGCCGAGCCGGTTGATGCCGTGCTGGCCCTCGCTCCAGTACGTGTACTGCTGCACGCCGAGCCGAGGGATCGCCGGGGCGTTGTTGGTGTGCAGCTGCCGCACCTTCTCCGGCAACGTCATGCGCGCCACCAGGTCCGCCGCTCTCTCCGCGAACGTGTACCGGGTGTCGCGGTAGATCGGTGTCTCCGCGGCCGCGACGGCCGGGACCGACGCCGCGACACCGCCGGAAAAGGCAAGCGCGGCAACGAAAAAGGGCAGCAAGCGACGCGACATGGGGGGCCTCCGCCAGGACCGGAGTGAGCCTTCGTAACGCAGAGTTCACGGTTCCGCCGATCGCGGACACAAGTCAAGAATTTGCGTGAGTTCCGGTACAAACTTTCGCTCAAAGTCGGAAGAAGTCGGCGGCTAAAGTCGATCTGTGTCAGCGACTCCGGCCAACCTGCGGCGCCTCGGCCGCCTGCGCGTTCTCCAGGCGGTGAGCGAGATCGGCGAGGTCTCCCGCGGCGATCTGGTGCGGCACACCGGTCTGTCCAGGGCGACCATCAGCACGCTCGTCGCCGACCTGGCCCGCGAGGGTCTCGTGCGGGAGCAGAGCTCGACGGCGACCCGCCTCGGCCGCCCGCCGCAGGTCGTGTCGCTCGTGCCGGAGGCCGGGTACGCGTTCGGCCTCGACCTCGGGCACGACCACGCCCGGCTGGTCCTCGCCGACCTGGCGGGCACCCCGGTCTGGGACGGAACCGTGGAACTCGACGTCGACAGCTCGGCCGAGCACGCCGTCACCACCGCCGCCGGGCTGGTGCGGGCCGCGCTGGAGGACGCGGGGATCGAGCGAAGATCCGTGCTGGGACTGGGCGCCGGCATCGCCTGCCCGGTCGACCGCCGCACGGGGATGCTGCGCGCCGAGGGGATCATGCCCGCGTGGGCCGGCGCGAAACCGGCCGAGATGCTCACCGAACGGACCGGCCTGCGGACCCTGGTCGTCAACGACGCCAACGCGTGCGTGGTCGCCGAACGCCGCTACGGCGTGGCCCGGCACTGCGACGACGTGGTCTACCTGCGGCTCTCGGCCGGCATCGGCGCCGGGGTGGTGTGCGACGGGCGGATGTTGCTGGGCCACGACGGCCTGGTCGGCGAGCTCGGGCACATCTCGGTCGACCCGCGCGGCGAGGTGTGCCGGTGCGGCAACCGCGGCTGCCTCGAGACGATCGCGAGCCCGGCGGCGATCGCCCGGCTGCTGTCGCGCAGCTGGGGCCGCACGGTCACCACGGCCGAGCTGATGGCGTTGCTCGACGCGAAGGACCGGGGTGCCGTCCGCGCGGTCGAGGACGCGGGCGAGGCCGTCGGCCGGACCCTCGCCATGACGGTCATGACGCTCAACCCCCAGCTGGTCGTCGTCGGTGGTGAGCTCGCGGCGGCGGGCGCGGTGCTGTTCGAGCCGATCCGCCAGGCGTTGCGCCGCAACTCGGTGAGCGACCTGCACGGCGAGCTTCGAGTCGTGGACAGCGCGCTCGGCGACAGCGCGAGCGCCCGTGGTGCGGCGGCGCTCGTGCTCGCCGAAGCCCCCAACCTGCTGACTATTGACAAGGTTTGATCAAAAACCGATAGTCAAAGTCCATGCGCTGTGCAACTGTGTTATCACGGAGCGTGGTGGCAGCCCTGCTCGTCCTCGGTGTCACCACACCACCCGCAACGGCCGTTTCCCTGGTCACGGACCCGGTTTCGCACGTCGACCCGATGATCGGCACGGGCAGCGGCGGCGAGTCGGTCGGCCAGATCAACAACTTCCCCGGCCCCGCCGTGCCGTTCGGCATGCTGCAGTGGAGCCCGGACACCCCCGGCGCGTACGCCGGTTACCACTACGACAGCGACCGGATCAGAGGCTTCAGCCTGACGCACGCCTCGGTCGGCTGCACCCAGTACGGCGACGTCCCGATCCTGCCGGTGGTCGGAGACGTCGGGACGACACCGTGGAACCGCACGGAGAAGTTCTCGCACAGCACCGAGACCGCGAAGGCCGGCGAGTACTCCGTCATGCTGGCCGACTCGAACGTCCGCGTCGACATGACGTCCGCGACCCGCACGGGCCTCGCCTCCTACGCCTTCCCCGCGACCGACCAGGCCCGCGTGCTGGTCAAGGCGGGCGCGAGCCTCAACGGCAACAAGGCCGCGTCCGTGCGCACCACCGGCGACCGGACCGTCGTCGGGTCCGCGACCACCGGTGACTTCTGCGGCAAGCAGCACAGCTACACGGTCTACTTCGCGCTGGAGTTCGACCGTCCTTTCACGACGGTCGGCAGCTGGGACGGCACGACGGTCGAGCCGGGCACACTCGACGTCTCCGGCCCACGCTCCGGCGGGTACCTCACGTTCGACACGCGCACGAACCAGACCGTGAAGGCCAAGATCGCGATCTCGTTCGTCAGCGTCGAAGGCGCGCAGAACAACCTGCGCACCGAGATCCCCGGCTGGGACCTCGCCCCGATCAGGGCTGCGGCGAAGAAGCTCTGGCACGACAACCTGTCGCGGATCCAGGTCGGTGGCGGCACGCCGGAGCACCTGCGGACGTTCTACACCGCGCTCTACCACTCGCTGCTGTACCCGACGACGTTCAGCGACGTGGACGGCCGGTACATCGGCTTCGACAACCAGGTCCACGCCGTCCGCGCCCCGCAGAAAGTCCAGTACGCCAACTTCTCGCTCTGGGACACCTACCGCTGCCTCGCCGCGCTGCAGGCGTTGCTGCGCCCGGACGTCGCGAGCGACCTGGCCCAGTCGCTGGTCAACGACGCCGAGCAGTTCGGCTGGCTGCCGAAGTGGCCGGTGATGAACTCCGAGTCCGGCGTGATGAGCGGTGACAACGCCACCCCGTTCCTCGCCTCGCTGCACGCGTTCGGCGCGCGGAACTTCGACACCGCGAAAGCGTTGCAGTACATGCTGAAGGGCGCGACCACACCCGCCCCGCCGGGCTTCCCCTACCAGCAACGGCAGGGCGTGGTGGACTACCAGGAGTTCGGGTACGTGCCGAACGACCGATCGGAACAGGGGCACGTGCGCCTCGGCGGCTCGCAGACCCTGGAGTACGCGGTCGATGACTTCGCCCTCTCCCGCTTCGCCCAGGCCGTGAACAAGCCCGACATCGCCCGCGCCTACGCGACTCGCGGCCAGAACTGGCAGAACGTCTTCGACGGCGGCACCGGCTACCTGCGCCCGAAGGACAGCACCGGGGCGTTCCCGGCCGGTCCCGGTTTCGTGCCGCCCAAGCCCGGCCAGTTCGGGCAGGACGGGTTCGACGAGGGCAACGCCGCGCAGTACAACTACCTCGTCCCGCAGAACATGGCGGGCCTGATCACCGCGATGGGCGGCCGCGAGGCGGTCAACCAGCGCGCCGACGTGTTCTTCCAGCAGCTCAACGCCGGCCCGAACGTGCCGTACCAGTGGTCGGGCAACGAGGTCGACTTCGCGACGCCGTGGCTCTACGACTACACCGGCCAGCCGTGGAAGACCCAGGAGGTCGTGCGGCGCATCCAGACACAGCTCTTCTCGGCCACCCCGAACGGCGAACCGGGCAACGACGACCTCGGCGCGCAGTCGTCCTGGTACGTGTGGGCCGCGCTCGGCGCCTACCCCGTCACGCCCGGCACCACCGACCTCGCGCTCGCCAGCCCGTTGTTCCAGAAAGCCGTGATCCACCTGGCCAACGGCCGTCAGATCACGATCAACGCGCCGGCCGCCTCGGCGGACAAGCCGTACGTCCAGAAGCTCTCCCTCAACGGCCGGAACTGGAACAACACCGCCCTGCCCGCCTCGATCCTGCGCGACGGCGGCACGCTGGACTTCGAGCTGTCCGCGCAGCCGAACAAGTCCTGGGCGACGAACTCGCCGCCACCGTCCTATCAGGAGGGTCAGAAGGGCGCGATCGGCTACACCAGCCCGACCGGCCAGGTGGTCGCGAAGCAGGGCACGTCGTTCAACGCCACCGTCGGCGCGGTCGACACCGACGGCCGCGCGGACGTCGTGCGCTGGACCGCCAAGCCACCGCCGGGCATCACGGTCACCCCGTCGTCCGGCGTGCTGAACGGCCGGCTCCAGCAGGTCGCGGTCACCGTCGCCGCGGACACCCCGTCCGGCTACCACCCGGTGCCGTTCAGCTTCAACGACGGCGCCCTGCCCGGCGGGACGATCACCGTCACGGTCGCGGCGGCGGACGGCAGGGCGACGACGTGCGTGACGCTCGCCGCCACCGACACCGAGTGCGGCCTGCAGCGCCGGGACAACGACGACGGCCGCAGCGAACCGGTCGAAGGAGGTCGCAAGACCCTCAGCCCGTACCTGTACTTCGCGGTCACCGACGACCTCGTCCCGCCGGGCAGCGCGCACACCGCGACGATCACCGTCGACTACCTCGACCAGGGCACGACCACCTGGAACGTGCAGTACGACTCGACGACCGAGGCCTACAAGGGGAGCCCGTCGGTGACCAACACCGGCACCGGCACGTGGAAACAGGCGACGTTCACGCTGCCCGACGCCGGGTTCGGCAACCGGCAGAACGCCGCCTCCGACTTCCGGCTCTCCACCGGCCCCGGCTTCGTGCTCGCCAAGGTCCACGTCGCGGTCTCCGGCGGCACGGTCCTGCCACTCCACCTCTGTCCCGGCGACTAAAGTTCCGGTTCGTCAAGTTCTTGCGTGATCCTGTTCACATCTTGCACTCTGGAGTCGGATCGCCGACAAAGGAGTTCGCGATGTCCCTGTCACGCCGAACACTGCTCAGCACCGCGCTCGCCGTTCCCGCGCTGGGGGTCCTGCAGGCCCCGGCGCGGGCGGCCAGCCCACCCGGCGACGTCGTCGGCAAGATCACCGTCGGATACCAGGGCTGGTTCGCCTGCCGGGGAGACAACTCCCCCATCGACGGCTGGTGGCACTGGAACAACAACTGGAGCCAGCCGCCCGCGCCCCCGACCAGCTCGATCGTCGCGTGGCCGGACGTCCGCGACTACGCGCGCACGTACCAGACCGCGTTCGCCAACCTCAACGACGGACGCCCCGCGACGCTGTTCTCCAACTACGACCGCCAGACCGTCGACGTGCACTTCCAGTGGATGCGCGACAACAACATCGACACGGCGGCGTTGCAGCGCTTCAACCCGACCGGCGGCGAGGGCCCGATCCGCGACGCCGTGACCGCGCACGTCCGGCCCGCCGCCGAGGCGACCGGCCGCAAGTTCTACATCATGTACGACGTCACGAACTGGACGAACATGCAGTCGGAGATCAAGACCGACTGGCTGAACAAGATGTCCGCGTACACCTCCTCCCCCGCCTACGCGCGGCAGAACGGCAAGCCGGTCGTCTGCATCTGGGGCTTCGGCTTCAACGACCCCGGCCGCCCGTTCGCGCCGGAACCCTGCCAGGACGTGATCAACTGGTTCAAGGCGCGCGGTTGCTACGTGATCGGCGGTGTGCCGACGCACTGGCGGCTGGAGATCGAGGACTCGCGGCAGGGCTTCGGCAACGTCTACCGGTCGTTCGACATGATCTCGCCGTGGATGGTCGGCCGGATCGGCACGCCGGCGGACACGGATCGCTTCTACACCAACGTGAACCAGCCCGACCAGGCCGAGTGCAACGCGCGCGGGATCGACTACCAGCCATGCGTGCTGCCCGGCGATGTCGGGTCGCGCCAACGGTTGCACGGCGACTTCATGTGGCGGCAGTTCTACAACATGGTCCGCCTGGGCGCGCAGGGCATCTACATCTCGATGTTCGACGAGTTCAACGAGGGCAACCAGATCTGCAAGACCGCGGAGACGCAGGCCGACGTGCCCGCCGGGTCCGGTTACCTGGCGCTGGACGAGGACGGCACCCGTTGCTCTGCCGACTACTACATGCGCCTCACCGGCGACGGCGGCCGGATGCTCAAGGGCCAGATCGCGCTGACGGCGATCAGGCCCACCCAGCCGTGGATCGGCGGCCCGCCCACGCCGGACGTCGACCTGGCGGCCGGGCGCCCGACCACGCAAAGTTCGCAGACGCAGCACTACGGCAGCGGGTTCGCCGTCGACAGCGACCCGCACTCGTACTGGGAGAGCGCGAACAACGCCTTCCCGCAGTGGATCCAGGTCGACCTCGGCACGGCCGCCGCGCTGAAACGCGCGGTGCTCGCGCTCCCACCGAACCCCGCGTGGGGCCGGCGCACCCAGACGGTGACGATCGAAGGCAGCGCGAACGGTCAGCAGTTCAGCCCCCTGGCACCCCAGAACGGGTACGTGTTCGACCCCGCCACCGGCAACTCCGCGACGGCCACCCTGCCGGGCACGCAGGTCAGGTACGTGCGCCTCACGTTCACCGGCAACACCGGCTGGCCGGCCGGACAGCTCGCGGGGCTGAAGCTCTACACCTGATGGACCCTTGAAAACTGAAACGTGTTCTAGTTACGCTACCCGCATGATCGCCACAGTGGTGTGGGGCACAGGGAACGTGGGCCGCAGCGCGATTCGCGCCGTCGAGGCCCATCCGGCGTTGAAGCTGACGGCCGTGATCGTGCACAACCCCGAGAAGGCCGGCCGGGACGCGGGTGAGCTCGCCGGGCTGGACCACGAGCTGGGAGTCGCGGCCACCACCGACATCGACGCGGTGCTGGCCGCGAGTCCGCGCGCCGTCGTGTACGCGGCCTCCGGCGACATCCGGCCTGACGACGCCCTCGCCGACATCACGAAGGCCATCAGGGCGGGCGCGGTCGTCGTCACGCCGTCGCTCTACGCGCTCTACGACCACCGCAGCGCGCCACCGGAGCTTCGAGAACCGGTTCTAGCAGCCATCGAGGAGGGCGGCGGGTCGCTGTTCGTGTCCGGCGTGGACCCGGGCTGGGGCAACGACGTGCTGCCGTTGATCGTCAGCGGACTCGGCCACACCATCGACGCGGTGCGCTGCCAGGAGATCTTCGACTACTCGACCTACGACCAGCCCGACGCGGTGCGCTGGCTGATCGGGTTCGGGCAGCCGCTCGACTACCAGGCGCCGATGATCATGCCGACCGTCCCGACCATGATCTGGGGCGGGCAGATCCGGCTGATGGCACGGGCTCTGGGCGTCGAGATCGAGGAGATCCGCGAGACCGTCGACCGGCGCGCACTGGACGAGACCGTCACGACGCGGACCATGGGCGAGTTCGAGCAGGGCACGCAGGGCGCGATCCGGTTCGAGGTGCAGGGCATCGTCGGCGGCGAGCCGTTGATCGTGATCGAGCACGTCACCCGCATCCACGCCTCGTGCGCCACGGACTGGCCGATGCCGCCGTCCGGCGACGGCGCGCACAAGGTGATCATCGAGGGACAGCCGCGCATCGAGGTGTCCGTCGAGGCTGTCGACGAAGGTGAGAACCGGTCCGCCGGCGGCAACGCCACGGCGGTCGGCCGCATCGTCAACGCCCTCGACTGGCTGGCCGAGCAGGAACCCGGCCTGTACGACGCGCTCGACGTCCCGCTGCGGCCGGTCGCCGGCAAACTCGGAAGGGGCAAGCCGTGAACATCGACATCCCCGAGGGCAAGGACCCCATCGGGTACGTGTGGGGCGAGCTCGTGCCGGGCATCGGCATGGCCGCGGCCACCCTCTCGCTCGCCGTCTACCAGCACACCACGCTGGGGCTGCGCGAGTTCGAGGCGGCGCGGCTGCGGATCGCGCAGATCAACGGCTGCATGTTCTGCCTGGACTTCCGCACCGAACGCGACGGTGTGAAGGTCGAGGAGGAGTTCCTCGACGCGGTGACCCAGTGGCGCACCACCGACGCCCTCGACGACCGGGCGAAGCTGGCCGCGGAGTACGCCGAGCGGTACGCACTGGATCACCACGGTCTCGACGACGAGTTCTGGGCGCGGATGACCCAGCACTACACGCAGGTGGAGATCGTGGAACTCACGATGAGCGTCGGGGCCTGGCTCGTGTTCGGCAGGCTGAACCGGGTGTTCGGCCTCGACGCGATGTGCGTGCTGCCGAAGTTCTGATCACGTCCACAGTGGACCTGATCAGAAGTCGGTGGCGATGATCTTCTCGATGTTCCGCTCGGCCAGCGCCGTGATCGTGACGAACGGGTTCACCACGGTGCTGCCCGGGATCAGCGAACCGTCCATCACGTACAGACCCGGATACCCCTGCAGGCGGCCGTAGTTGTCGGTCGCCTTGCCGAGGATCGCGCCGCCCAGCGGGTGGTACGTCAGGTGGTCGCCCCAGATCTTGTACACGCCGAAGAGGTCGGTCCGGTAGATCGTCCCCTCCTTCGAGTTGATCTTGTCGAAGATGGACTTCGCGGCGTTGATCGAGACCTCCTTCCACGCCGTCTGCCAGTTCAGCTCGGCCTTGCCGGCGGCGGCGTTCCAGGTGAACGTGCCGCGGTTCGGCGTCTTCGTGATCGACAGGTAGAACGACGCGTAGGTCTCGATGCCGGTCGGCAGCGGCGCCACCTCGGCGAACGCACCGCCCGCGGCCCAGTTGTCGATGCCCAGGGTCGGGATGGACGACTGCAGCGAGCCGGTCGCGTCCCACATGTGGTTCGCGCGGCCGCACATGACGTTGCCGTTGTCGCCCCAGCCCTTGCCGACCTCGCCGTTCAGGTTCGGCAACGCGCCCGTGGCCTTGAACTTGACCAGGAGCTTGCTGGTGCCGACGCTGCCGGCCGCGAAGAACACCTTCGCCGCGGTGACCTCCTTGGCGGTGACCACGTCACCGGTGGTGTTGAGCTGCTCCATGGTGACCTTGTAGCCGCCGGTCGCGGGCCGGACGTCGATGACGCGGTGCAGCGGTGAGATGGTGACGCGGCCGGTCGCCCTGACCTTGCTGAGGTAGGTCTTCTGCAGCGACTTCTTGCCGTAGTTGTTGCCGAACAGGATCTCGCCGGCCAGCGCCGACTTCGGCACCGTCCCGGCGGCCTCCTGCTCCATGTAGTTCCAGTCGTACACGGTGGGCACGAAGACGTAGGGGAAGTTCGACCGCTGGGCGTGCTTCCTGCCGACCCGCGCGTACTGGTAGGCCGGGGTCGAGTCGAACCAGGCCGCCCTGATCAGGCCCACTCCGAGCTCCGCGTTCGCCCTCGGGTAGTAGGTGTTGTACATCTCGTCGGCGTTCACCGTCGGCAGGACGTCCGCGAAGTTCTCGCGCTTGGGCGTGACGGCCATGCCGCCGTTGACGAGCGAGCCGCCACCGACGCCACGTCCCTGGTAGACGGTGATGCCGGAGAACTCCTCCGCGTCGAGGATGCCCGTGTACTTCGGGATCGTCTTGTCGATCGGGATGCCCAGGAAGTGGCTCAGCGGCTGCTTCGTCTTGGTCCGCAACCAGAAGGACCGCTGGTCCGGGGTCGTCGTGTTGGCGAAGATCTTCCCGTCCGAGCCGGGGGTGTCCCACGCCATGCCCATCTCGACCATGTGGACGTCGACACCGGCCTGGGCGAGCCGCAGGGCCGTCACGCTGCCGCCGTAGCCGGTGCCGATCACCAGTGCGGGAACGACCGCCGCGTCGGAGATCGAGGCCGCCGCCCGTGCCACCGGAGCGACACCCCCGAGGGCGACTGCCCCAAGAATAGAACCTGTTCCAGCTATGAACGAACGTCGTGAAGGACCTTCAAAACCGTTGTCACACGTCATTGTGTGGGTCATGTGATCTTCCTCACTGTGGGCGCATGAGAACAAGTTATACCGGCGCTTGTAGATCAAGTCACTACCTGGTAGTCCCGGTTCCCTCGGGGAGCGCAGTGCTGGTGACGGCCCTGACGTCGAATTTCGGGACGCTCGCGGACAACCCGGACGGCCCAGCGCGAGCACACGATCCGGGAATGTTCGGGCACGGATGGTTGCCCGACAATCGAGCGATGCCCTCGGTATCTGGTGGTGGTGAGGACGCGAGACCGAGCGTCCTGGTGGTGGGTGCGGGAATGGCCGGCCTGACGGCGGCGCGGGCGTTGCGGGACCTCGGACATCCGGTGGTCGTGCTGGAGGCGCGCGACCGGGTCGGTGGCCGGATCTGGACCGACGAGCACGGGGTCGACCTGGGCGCGCACTGGATCCACGGCACGGACGGCAACCCGATCACGGACCTGGTCGAGGACCTCGGCATCCCGTACAGCTACGTGGGCGGGGACAGCGCCTACACCGGCGGGTTCGACAGCCTCGACCTGTTCGGAGCGGACCGCGGCGCCGTCTCCCACCGGTACAAGAGCCGGACGCTGGAACTGGCCGACGAGGTGGTGCACGAACTGGAACACCGGGCCGCCGTGGCCCGCAAGGCAGGCCACCCGGACATCTCGCTGGGCGAGGCGATGGCGGCCGTGCTGGCCGAACGCCGGTTGTCGCCCGAGGACGAACAGGCCGTGCGGTACCACCTGAACGTGATCCTGCGCGAGGACGCGGCGGAGGATCCGGACAAGCTCTCCCTGAAGCACTGGGAGGACGGCTACCTCGTCTACGGCTACGGCGACAGCACGTTGCACGACGGCTACCAGTCCGTTGTGGACGCTCTGGCGGACGGGCTGGACGTCCGGCTGGGACACGCGGTCACGCGGATCGGGCCGGGTCGGGTGACGACGGACCAGGGCGTGTTCGCCGCGGACAAGGTGCTGGTCACGTTGCCGCTGGGCGTGTTGAAGGCAGGAGCGGTCGAGTTCGTGCCACCGCTGCCGGAAGCCAAGCGGTCGGCGATCTCGCGGCTCGGGTTCGGCACGCTCAACAAGATCGCGCTGCACTACGACGAGGCGTTCTGGCCGCGCGAGCAGTACGTCTTCGGCTACCTGTGCCGCGACACCGACCGCTACCCCACCGTCGTGATCAGCATGTGGAAGTCCCATGGCAAGCCGGTCCTGGTGATGCTGCTCGGCGCCTCGCTCGGCCGGGAGGCGGAGACCTGGTCCACTGAGGACGTTCGCGCGTACGCCACCTCGGTCGTCGCGGACCTGTTCGGGGAGGACGCGCCGGCGCCGGTCAGCGTCTCGCGCACCGCGTGGTCGTCAGATCCGCACTCGCTCGGCTCCTACACGTGCATCGGTGTCGGCTCGTCGTCGAAGGACATCGCGACGCTCGCGGAACCGGTGGGATCGGTGCACTTCGCCGGTGAGGGCACGAATCCGTACCACTGGGGCTGCGTGCACAGCGCGTACGAGACGGGGTTGCGCGAGGCCGCGCGGATCAGCGGCAACTCCGAGCTCTACACGCCGCCGAGCGCGGGCAGGTCGCGCGCCCAGTCCCGCAACACCGACCGGATGCTCCGGTTCGCGCGGATGCGGATGAACCACATCACCGAGCCCGAGCTGACCGAACGGCTGGCGTGCCTGCGGGAGAGCGTCGATCCCCACGGCGTGCGGTTGTTCGCGGCGCTGGCCGGCGCCGAACTGGAGACGCTCGCGTCGATGTTCGACGAGATCCCTTACGCGGCGGGCGATGTCCTGTTCCACGAGGACGACGAGGCGCACGGCGTGTTCCTGGTGGCGTCCGGGCGGATCGAGATCGACTTCGGCGGGATCTACGAACGCGCGGTGCTCGGCCGTGGCGCGCTGCTGGGCCACTACGACATGTTCTTCAACGCCCGCACCACGTCCGTGACGGCGCTGACCAACGACGTGGTGGTGTTCTACCTCGACCACTACCGCTACCAGAACTTCCTGTACGCGTTCCCGGACGTGATGATGCTGATGCTCTCCGACCTCGTGACGCGGTGGGAGCAGTTGGAGAGCGCGCTGGGCGCCACGACGCTGCCGAAATTGAGTGGAGCGGTGCCGCCCAGGGCCGTTACGTTCCTGCCCGACTGAGTCGTCGAGGCTGGGACGTGCCGTTGTACACCTGCTGAGTCTTCCCAAGCGCTGGTCTTCGTTGCGCGCCGCTCACTGAGCGACGTGCTCCCCTTGCTGCGGATTTCTCACCGAACGGTGTACTCCTGTGCTCTTCACCTGGGCCGTCGTGCCCACCTGTCTTCCTGCCGTCCGCCGGCGTTGCCACGTCTGCTCGTCCGACCGGTTCCGGCCGAGCGGCAAGTTCCGGGTCAACGCCAACCACAAGGTCCTCGACGCCTGGCTCCTCGTGCTCTGCGAGGACTGCGGGGACACGGCCAAGCTCACGATCTTCGAACGGGCGCACGTCCGCACGGTCCGTCCGGCGTTGCTGGAACGGTTGCACGTCAACGACCTCACGCTCGTCCCCGAGCTGCTGCAGGACCCGGTCCTGCTCCGGCGCAACCACGTCTCGCTCGACTGGGACGGCGCGTGGCGGCTCGACACCGGCGGTTCGGACCACCTCGACCGGGAGGTGATCGACGTGGCCGTGCGGTTCGAGGCGCGCATCCCGGTCCGGCCGGTGCGGCTGATCGCGGACGGGTGCGGCCTGTCGCGCGGTGAGGTCGAACGGCTCGTCGCCGAGGGGAAGGCGGTGTCGGCGGTCCGGTTGACCGGCAAGGTCACCGGCGACTTCACCTTCACCCTCAAGCGCTGAACGAGTCGCTCAATGCCGTGAGTGCGGCGGCCACGCCCGGAGGATCGGGCGGGTCGCCGTACGTCACGGCGTGGATCTCGCGGTGGAAGCCGGCGAGCTCGCTGGCCTCGACGTCGGGACGGCGGTGCGCTTGCAGACCCAGTCCGGCGAGGATCGCGACGCCCGCTCCGGCGGCGACCAGTGCCTGCACCACGACCATGTCGTCGCTGTGGGACGCGATCCGCGGCGCGAAGTCCTCGCTGCGGCACACCGCCTCCAGCTCGGCCTGGCACGCGTCGCAGCCGCCGATCCACGGCGAGTCGCGGTGGTGCGCGAGGCTGTCGTCCTGCTGCTTGCTGATCAGGTAGATCGGGTCGTCGCCGAGGTGGACGAACCGGAAGCCGTCCTGCCTCGGCTCTCCGGGGTGCCGGAAGACGACGGCGATCTCGATCTCGCCGAGGCGCAGCATCTCCAGCGCTTCGACGGGATGTCGTTCGTAGAGGCTGAGTTCGAGGCCTGGATGCCGCTCGGCCAGCTCGGCCGCCGCGCGCGGGACGATCGTCGCGGCCGTGGAGGCGTTGGCCGCGACCCTGACCCGGCCCGCCTGGAGTCCGGCGTGGGCGGCGAGCTCCGCGGTGGCGGCGTCGACCCTGCCGACGATCTCGGCCGCGCGGTTCGCGAGCAGCTGCCCTTCCGGCGTGAGGCGGACGCCGCGGCCGACCCGTTGCAGGAGCTGCACGCCCGTGGCCGCTTCGAGTCTCGCCAGGTGGTGGCTCACCGACGGCTGGGAGTAGTGCAGCCGGTGCGCGGCCTCGGTCACCGAGCCGTACCGGGCCACCGCCGCCAGCACCTTGAGGTGCACGAGGCTGAGCATTCATCGAGGCTATCAATGTCTGCGCCTCGGTTTTGGCATTGGACGTCATGAATTCGCCAGGCCAGGCTGGGGTGCATGACGAAGGTGACGTGCGATCTCTCGATCTCCCTCGACGGCTGCTCGGCCGGGCTCGGCCAGGCCGAGGACCGTCCGTTCGGCGACGACGGCGGCGACGGCTGGGGCAGCGTGCTGCACGCCTGGATGGAGGCCCCCGAGGAGATGAGGTGGCAGATGGACCGCCTCGCCGAGACGAAGGCGTTCATCATGGGGCGCAACATGTTCGGCCCGGTCCGCGGTTCCTGGGACCGCGAGTGGAACGGGTGGTGGGGGCCGAACCCGCCGTACCACGCGCCGGTCTTCGTGCTCACCCATCACGCGCGGGAGCCGCAGCCGATGGAGGGCGGCACGACGTTCCACTTCGTGACCGACGGGCCCGCGAAGGCGTTCGACCTGGCCAGGGAGGCGGCCGGCGACGGGAACATCTCGATCCACGGCGGCGCGTCGACCATCAACCAGTACCTGACCCTGGGGTTGATCGACGAGCTGCGGCTGCGGATCGTGCCGGTCACGCTCGGCGCCGGGACGAGGTTGTTCGACGGTGTTCCCGGGCTGCGGCTGGAGCAGACGTCGTCGCGGTCCGGCGAGGCGTTCACGCATGTGACGTACAGGGTCCTGCGCTGACTGGCCTCTTGATCGCTCCACATCGTCAGGCCAAGGTGAGAGGTGTTCACGTCCCTGAACACCTCGGCAGCCAACGGTGTCAGACGAGGAGCACGGATGCGGAAACGCGCGCTAGTCCCCCTGCTTGCCCTACTCACCCTGGGTCTCCCGGCCCCGGTCACCGCCCAGCCGAACGGCACGGTGATCTCCGGGCAGGCGAGGTTCCAGGTCCTCTCCCCCACTCTCATCCGGTCCGAATTCGCCGGGGAACGCCGCTTTGAGGACCAGAGCACTTACAACGTTGTAAACCGCACGTTCCCCCGGACCGCGTACACCTCGCGGGTCTCCGACGGGTGGCTGACGATCACCACCTCGGCGCTGACCCTGCGGTACCGCGTGGGTTCCGGGCCGTTCCGCGCGGACAACCTCGAGCTGAAATCCGGTGGCACGACCGCGTCCCCGTGGCGGCGGGTGGTCTGTGCGACCGGGCAGCTGTGCGAGGCCGAGGACACGGCCCGCGAGGGCGTGCTGGTCGCGGCGGACCACCCCGGGCACTCCGGGTCCGGGTTCGTGGCCGGGTTCACCTACCGCAACAACGGGATCACGGCGACCGTGCGCGCTTCCGCCGCCGGCCGGCACCGCGTGGTCGTGAAGTACGCGAACGGGCAGGGTGGCGACGGCAAGCACGAGAACCGCACGCTGAGCCTCTCCGTCGACGGCCAGGCGCCCCGGCAGCTCACCCTTCCTGCCACGGCGGACTGGAACTCCTGGCAGCAGGTGTCGGCCGACGTCGACCTCTCGGCGGGTGAGCACCGCGTCGCGTTGACGCGCGGTGCCGCCGACTCGGGCAACGTCAACGTCGACAGTCTCGCGTTGCTGAGCGGGGATCAGGGCTATCCCGCCGTCCGGGCGATCGACGACTGCCGGTTCGGCACGACCTGCGAGGCCGAGAACGGCGTGGTGAGCGGGGCGGCGAAGATCGCGGACGAGCACGCCGGGTTCGCGGGCACCGGGTTCGTCGCCGAACTGGTCGGCGGCACGCGGCTGACCCAGCGGGTGTCGAGCGTTCCGGCCGGCACGCACCCGGTGACGTTGAGGTACGCCAACGGTGTCGGTGGCGACGGCAAGCACGAGACGCGGACCGTGCTGGTCAACGGCCAGGCGGTCACGCTGCCCATCACGGCCGACTGGAAGACCTGGGCCACGGCCACGGCTTCGATCTCGTTGCCCGCCGGGACCTCCGACCTGACCATCACGTGCCCGGACGCCGGCTGCCACGTCAACCTCGACACTCTCGGCATCGGCAACTCGGTGCAGCACCTGGCACTCGGCGGCTACCGGCGTTCGCTCGACGGCTACACCGGCAACAACGGCGATCCGCAGCTCACGCCCGGCCTGCTGTACCGCGACGGCTGGTACCTGCTGGACGACACTCCTTCCGCGCTGCGCAACGGAACCCCGCGCGGCGACCGGGGGGCCCAGCCGTACCAGGACGGGTACGTGTTCGGCTACGGCACGAACTACAAGGCGGCGCTCGGTGACCTGGCGACGTTGACCGGCGGGCCGAAGGTGTTGCCGCAGTGGGCCTACGGCGTCTGGTACTCCGAGTACATCGACCGCACGGCCGCCGACTTCCGCGACCGCGTCCTGCCCGCGTTCCGGCAGCACGGCGTGCCGCTGGACGTGCTGGTGGTCGACACGGACTTCAAGGCGCACAACCTGTGGAACGGCTGGCGGATGGACCAGGCGAAGTTCCCCGACCCGCAGGGGTTCCTGGACTGGGCGCACGGCGAGGGCCTGCACAGCACGCTGAACATCCACCCGAGCATCCAGGGCGACGACCCCGACTTCGCGCAGGCCCAGGCCACCGCGAAGGGCAAGCTGGCGCGCGGTTCCTGCACCAACTGCTACGTGTTCGACTGGGCCGACCCGGACCAGCTGCGGGCGTACGTCGAGCTGCACCGGAAGATGCCGACGGACTTCTGGTGGCTCGACTGGTGTTGCGACGGTTCGGGTTCGTCGATGCGGGGCGTCACAGCGGACTCGTGGATCAACGAGCAGTACGCGAAGATGGGCTCGTTCGCGTTCTCGCGCGGGTTCGGGTCGTTGCAGGCGGGCGGCTACAGCGGTTCCGGGCCGTTGCCGACCGGGCCGTGGGCGGAGAAGCGCACGACGTTGCACTTCACCGGCGACACCTCGTCGACGTGGGGCACGCTGAAGGCGACCATCGGCTACACCTCGGCCGAGGGCGTGGCGACGGGCATGTCGAACATCAGCCACGACATCGGCGGGCACAACGACACGACCGGGCTGCGCGGGTCGGAGCAGTACCTCGACAACGGGCAGCTCCGCTGGACCACCAAGCTGCCGGACGACCTGTACGCGCGGTGGGTGCAGCTCGGCGCGTTCCAGCCGATCACCCGCCTGCACAGCAACCACAGCGATCGTCTGCCGTGGCAGTACGGACCGGCCGCGCAGGCGTCCGCGACGAAGTTCCTGAACCTGCGCGAACGGCTGGTGCCGTACCTCTACTCGGTGGCGGAGCAGGCTCAGCGGACCGGTGTGCCCATGGTGCGTCCGGCTTACATCGAGTATCCGGGCTCACCGGAGGCCTACTCCACTGTGGACAGCCAGTTCCTGCTTGGGTCCGACCTGCTGGTCGCGCCGATCACGACGCCCGGTGACGTCGGTTCGACGCGCGTGTGGTTCCCGCCCGGCCAGTGGACCGACTACTTCACCGGCCAGGTGTACCAGGGCAACACCTGGGCGACGGTCAGCGCGGGGCTCGACACCATGCCGGTGTTCCTGCGTTCGGGCGGGGTGCTGGTCGAGCGTTCGGCGGACGTGGCGCACGACGTCGCGGGCGGGCCGTTGACCGTGCATGTGACGGCGGGCGCGACCGGTGAGTTCACGTTGTACGAGGAGAACGGGAAGCGCACGCGGATCGTGCAGGCGCGCGACCACCTGCTCGTGCTGCCGGCGTCCAAACGGGACTGGAAGGTCGTGGTGCACGACGGCGGTTCGACCCGCACGGTGCAGGGGTCGGGCGCGGTGATCAGTCTTCGGGCACCCAGGTGAGCAGGCGGACCTTGGCGACGGTCCGGACGTGCTTGCGCATCGCGGCGGCGGCCTTCTTCGCGTCGCCCGCCGCGATGGCCTCGTAGATCGCCGTGTGCTGCGCCAGTGACCGGGAGGGACGCCCCGGCTGGCGCAGCGACTCGGTGCGGCTCTCGGTGATCTGCTGGGCGATGGTCTTCATGAAGTCGGCCAGCAGGGAGCTGTGCGCCGCGGCGGTGACGGCGGCGTGGAAGCGGCGATCCCCTTCCACGCCGTTGTCGCCGTTGGCGATCTCGTCGCGCATGAAGTCGAGCGATGCCCTGATCGTTTCCAGCTCGTCCTCGGTGCGGCGTTCGGCGGCGAGCTCGGCGAGCTTGGTCTCCAGCGCCTCGCGGGCCTCCAGCACCTCCGGGAGGCGCTTGCGGCGTTCGACGAGCTGCTCGACCGGTTCGACGTCGAGGGTGTCGCGCACCAGGTAGGTGCCGCCGCCGTGGCGTGCCTCGACCAGGCCCTGGACCTCCAGGACCACGATCGCCTGCTTGACCGACGCGCGGCTGACGCCGAGACTCGCGGCCAGGTCGCGTTCGGCCGGCAGCCTGTCCCCCGCCTGGAGCCCGGCCTCGGTGACGTGCGCGCGCAGCCGTTCGAGCACCTGCTCGTACAGGCGGGACTTCACCATCGGCCTCAGCGCCTCGGACATAACCGCCAGAATAACCGGTCAAGTGGCTCAGCCACTAGGCCACCTCTTGACAGCTGCTCGACAGTGGGCGGAAAGTGGCTGAGCCACTCGGCCACTGTTGCTCTGGCCGCCACCGGACAGCCCCAACGACGGGAGCCCTGCATGTCCGCCGAACTGATCTCGATACTCGTGCTGGTCGTGGTGTTCGTCATCGCCACGACCAGGTCGATCAACATGGGTGCGCTCGCCTTCGCCGCCGCCTTCGGGGTCGGCACGCTGGTCGCGGACATGAAGACCGACGACATCTTCAAAGGCTTCCCCGGCTCGCTCTTCGTCGTGCTGGTCGGGGTCACGTTCCTGTTCGCCATCGCCCGCGCCAACGGCACCACGGACTGGCTGGTGCACATGGCGATCCGGGCCGTGGGCGGGCGGATCGCGCTGATGCCGTGGGTGATGTTCGCGATCACCGGCGTGCTGACGGCGATCGGCGCGGTGAGCCCGGCGGCCGTCGCCATCGTGGCGCCGATCGCGATGGGGTTCGCGGCCAAGTACCGGATCAACCCGCTGCTGATGGGTGTGATGGTGGTGCACGGCGCGCAGGCGGGCGGGTTCTCGCCGATCAGCATCTACGGGACGATCGTCAACGGCATCGTGGCCAAGGAAGGCCTGCCGGGCAACGAGATCGTGCTGTTCCTGGCCAGCCTCGTGGTGAACCTGCTGATCGCGGCCGTGGTGTTCGTGGTGCTGGGCGGGATGAAGCTCGCGAGGCAGCCGCTCGGCACGCCCGCGCTGGTGGGGGCTGGTGACGGAGCAGGAGAAGGCAGCACGGGTGGCGGTGCCGGTGGCGGCGCAGGCGGCGATGCGGCTGGCGGCAGCGACCCCTCCTCCGCCACTTCCGCCGAGGCTGACGAGCGCGTTCCCCTCACCGCTCCTCGCCTGGCCACCCTGCTCGGCCTCGCCGCCCTGGTCGTCGCCGCCCTCGTCTTCGACCTCGACGTCGGCCTCGCCGCCATCACCGTCGCCGTGCTGCTCAGCGTCGTGTGGCCGGAGACCTCCAAGCAGGCCATCACCCAGATCACCTGGCCGACCGTCCTGCTGATCTGCGGCATCCTCACCTACGTCGCGGTCCTGCAGACGATGGGCACGATCAAGTGGGCCGGTGACTCGGTGGCCGGTGTCGGCGCTCCGCTCCTCGCGGCGCTGCTGATCTGCTACATCGGCGCGATCGTGTCGGCGTTCGCCTCGTCGGTCGGCATCATGGGCGCGCTGATCCCGCTGGCCGTGCCGTTCCTGTTGCAGGGCGAGGTGAGCGTGGTCGGCCTGATCGCCGCTCTGGCGGTGTCGGCGACGGTGGTCGACGTGAGTCCGTTCTCCACCAACGGCGCGCTCGTGCTGGCGGGCGCACAGGACGTGGATCGCGACAAGTTCTTCAAGCAGTTGATGGTCTACGGCGGGATCATGGTCGCGGCAGCGCCGCCGCTGGTCTGGCTCGCCCTCGTCGTCCCGGGAATCTGGTGAGTCGATGTTCGCCTTGCAGTCCGACCGCGTCGCCCTCCGCTTCGGCGACCGAACCCTGACCCACGCCGAACTCCGCTTGTGCGCCGGAGCGCTGGCCCGCTCGCTGGACGGGCTGCCGCGGGTGGCCGTGTGGGCGACCCCGACGATCGAGACGTGCGTGGCCGTCGTGGCCGCGTTGCTCGCCGGGGTGCCCGCCGTGCCGCTCAACCCGAAGGTGGGCGAACGCGAACTCGCGCACATCGTCGCCGACAGCGCGCCCGCCCTGGTGCTGGCCGCGCCGGGCGTGCCGCTGCCCGCCGGCCTGGATTCGGTGCCGCGCGGAGAGGTCGCGCTCGACGGTGCTGATGCCGAGCCGTTCGCGGATCCCGGCCCCGAGGCGCCGGCGTTGATCGTCTACACCTCGGGCACGACCGGCGCGCCCAAGGGGGTCGTGCTGCCACGCCGGGCCATCGTGTCCACTTTGGACGCTGTCGCGCAGGCGTGGCAGTGGACTTCGGCGGACGTGCTGGTGCACGCGTTGCCGTTGTTCCACGTGCACGGGCTGATCCTCGGCGTGCTCGGGCCGTTGCGCCAGGGCGGCACTCTGCACCACCTGGGCAGGTTCTCCACCGGCGCCGTCGTGGAGGCGTTGAACGGAGACGGCACGATGATGTTCGGCGTGCCGACGATGTACCACCGCATCGCCGAGGAGGTCGGGGCCGACCCGGAACTGGGGCAGGCACTCGGTCGGGCACGGCTGCTGGTGTCGGGCTCGGCGGCGTTGCCCGTCCGCGACCACGAACGGATCGCGGCCGCGACCGGCCAGCGCGTGGTGGAGCGGTACGGCATGACCGAGACGCTGATGAACACCAGCGTCCGCTTCGACGGCGACCGCAGGCCTGGAACGGTGGGCGAGCCCCTGCCAGGCGTCGAGGTGCGGCTGGTCGACGACGCGGGCACGACGCTGGACGAGACCGGTGCGATCGGGGAGATCCAGGTGCGCGGCCCGAACCTGTTCACCGAGTACCTGAACCGCCCCGACGCGACCGCGGAGGCGTTCGCGGACGGCTGGTTCCGCACCGGCGACGTGGGCACGCGCGACGACGACGGCTATTACCGGATCGTCGGCCGCAAGGCCACGGACATCATCAAGAGCGGCGGCTACAAGATCGGCGCGGGCGAGATCGAGAACGCCCTGCTGGAACACCCTGCCGTCAAGGAGGTGGCGGTGACCGGCGAGCCCGACGACGACCTGGGCGAGCGGATCGTCGCCTGGGTGGTGCCCGCAGGCGCCGAGCCGTCACCCGACGACCTCGCCGACCACGTGGCCAGGCTGCTCACCCCGCACAAGCGGCCGCGGCTGGTGCGGTTCGTGGAGTCGTTGCCGCGCAACGACATGGGCAAGGTGATGAAACGTGCCCTGCGGACGTGAGCCGGCACGCGAGCTGATCGGACGGGTGGCGGCGTCGTTCGCCGAGCTGCCGGAGGAGCGGTCAGGCGACCTGGGCGTGAACGGACCGCTCGACTGGCCGGGCTACGGCGACCAGCTCGCCAGAGCCACCGCCGTCACCGGGGAACACGAGTCCGTCGTCTGCGGCGTCGCCGACATCGGCGGCGTCCGCACCGCGGTCGTCGCGTTCGAGTTCGGCTTCCTCGGCGGCTCCCTGGGCACCCGCACCGGTGCCCGCATCGAGCAGGCCTTCACGCACGCCCGCGAGCACCGCCTGCCGGTCGTGTCCCTGGTGGCGACCGGCGGCAGCCGCATGCAGGAGGGCACCCCCGCCCTCCTCCAGCTCCCCCGCATCGCCCGCCAGATCACCCTGACCCGCGCGGCCGGCCTGCCGCACATCGCGGTCCTGCGAGACCCGACGACCGGTGGCGGCTGGGCGACCTTGGGCGCCGGTGCCGACGTTGTCCTGGGCCTGAGAGGCGCCCAGGTCGGGTTCGCGGGGTCACGGGTGCGGCCACCGGGCTACTCGGTGACCCAGCAGTTCGCGGCCGGACTGGTCGACCAGCTGCTGACGTCGGAAGAACTGCCCGCCAGGCTGGCCCGCTGGCTCCACCTGCTCACCACCCCCGGCGACGAGGCCCCGGTGCCGCGAGCGCTGGGGCAGGCCGCGTTGCCGGCGACGGGCTGGGATGCGGTGCTGAACGCCCGAACGCTGGGCCGACCCCGCGCCAAGCAGTACCTCGCCGCCTACTTCGACTGGCACGAGCCGATCAACGGCGACCGGGCCGGCGGTGTCGATCCCGGTGTCCTGTGCGGGTTCGGACACCGCGACGGCAGGACGTTCGCCTACGCCGCGCAGTGCGGCACGGCCACGCGACCGGCCGGATTCCGCACGGCCGCGCGGCTCGTGCGGCTGGCGGACCGGCTGGGCGTTCCCGTCCTCACGCTCGTGGACACACCGGGTGCGGCCAACGAGGCGGCGGCCGAGAAGGCCGGGGTGGGGGCGGCGATCGCGGAGCTGTTCACCGCGATCGCGGCGGCGTCCGTGCCCGTGACGACGCTGGTGATCGGCGAGGGCGGATCCGGTGGCGCGCTGGCGTTCGCCGCGCCGGACCGCATGTGGGTGACGCCGGACAGCTACTTCGCGGTGATCTCCCCCGAGCTCGCGACCGCAATCCTGAAACGGGATCCGGCGCAGGCCCGGCGGACGGCGGACCAGTTGCGGCTGCGGCCGCAGGACCTGGTCGAGCTGGGCGTGGCGCGGGGGATCTCCCAGCCCGACCAGACCGTCGATCAGGCCACAGCGATGTAGAGGAACGCCAGCAGCGAACTCGGGACGCAGATCGTGACGAGCCCGATGACGCCGTAGAACGGCTCCTTCTTCTGCACCATCGCGACCAACGAGCCGACACCGGCGATCACGGACGCGACGAGCAGCAGCAAAACGACGTACGACATGGACAGTCCTCAGGTCAGGGGAACGTGGAGTCGGGAAGCCGCCGCGAACGGCGGTGCCCGGCTCGACCTGTGACCTGCGGACGTCCCTTCCTCGCCGTCCGCGCACGCCACCTCGGCGGTGGTCCGTGCGGCGGGCGGGCGCGGGCCCGTCGCGGAGCCGGCCAGTGCCCAGCACGCGTCCGGGGAGCCCGTCGCGTGCACGTGCACGGCCGAGACCGGGGCGTTGAGCCCCGATCCCGGTTGGTCGGCCGCCGTGTCGCGGGCGCTCGTTCCGACGAACGCCAGCAGCAGGGCCAGCAGAAGTGCCGGCCACCTCATCCAGTCGCTGCCCGCCTGCGCCGGAGGAAGAACTCGCCGACGGGTTCCACGTAGCGCGCCGCGATCGGGCCGATGATCGCCATCAGCAGCACGTACGCGGTCGCCAACGCGGCCAGTTGTTCGTTGACGTGCCCGGACGCGACCGCAAGGCCGGCGATGACGATCGAGAACTCCCCTCGCGCCACCAGAGCGGCGCCGGTGCGAGCGCGACCCATCGGACCGATGCCCTGTCTGCGCGCGGCCCACCAGCCCGTGCCGACCTTCGTCAGCGTGGTGATGACCGCGAGCACGACCGCCATGAACAGCACCGGCGGGATCGTGCGCGGGTCGGTGTTCAGGCCGAACACGACGAAGAACATCGCGGCGAACAGGTCGCGCAACGGTTCCAGCAGACGGGTGGCGTTCTCGGCGGTGGAACCGGAGATCGCGATGCCGAGCAGGAACGCGCCGACCGCGGCGGACACCTGCAGCTCCGACGCGATGCCGGCGACCAGCAACGCCGAACCGAGGAGCTTGAGCAGGAACACCTCGTGGTCGGGACTGTCCACGATGGCCGAGATGACCCGGCCGTACTTCAGCGCCACCACCAGGACGATGGTGATCGCGAGCAACGAGATGCCGACGCTGGTGAGCCCGCCCCAGAAGCTGACGCCCGCCAGCACGGCGGTGAGCACCGGCAGGTAGACGGCCATCGCCAGGTCCTCGAACACCAGCACCGAGAGGATCACCGGCGTCTCGCGGTTGCCGAGCCTGCCGAGGTCGCCGAGGACCTTCGCGATGATGCCGGACGACGAGATGTACGTGACGCCCGCCATCGCCAGCGCGCCGACGGGTCCCCAGCCGAGCATCAACGCGACGATGGCGCCGGGTGCCGCGTTGAGCACGATGTCGAGCAGACCGGCCATCCACGACTTCTTCAGGCCGGTCGTGAGTTCGGACGCCGAGTACTCCAGACCCAGCAACAACAGCAGCAGCACCACGCCGATCTCGCTGGCGAGGTGGGTGAACTCCTCGATGCCGTGCAACGGGATCAGCCCGCCGGAGCCGAACGCCAGGCCGCCGACGAGGTAGAGCGGGATCGGCGAGATGCCGAATCTCCAGGCCACGCGGCCGAGCAGGCCAAGTCCGAAGAAGACCGCACCGAGTTGGATCAGCGCGATCGTTGTGTCGTGCACTGTTCTCAGCCGCCCGTCAGGATGTCCGCGGCGGTGTCGAGACCGTCCGCGGTGCCGACGACGACCGCGAGATCGCCGTTCTCGAACTGGAAGTCGGGGCCCGGCGAGGGGTGCGCGGTGCCCGCCCGCACGACCGCGACGATCGACGCGCCGGTGCGCGTGCGCAGCGCGGTGTCGCCGAGGGTGCGCAGCGCGAACGCCGTGACGGGCAGCTGCCTCGTCGTGATCCCGGCGATGTCGCGGTGCTGCCGGTCGAGCTGCGACACGAGCTGCGGCGCCCCGAGCAGCCCGGCGAGCGTGCCCGCCTCCTCCGGCGCGAGCGGGATCGACGCGGCGGTGGCGTCCGGGTCGTCCTGTTTGGACAGGATCAGCTCGAACTTGCCGTCGCGGTAGGAGATCACGCCGATCCGGCGGCCGGAACGGATGGAGAAGTCCTGCCGGACCCCTATGCCGGGCAGGGGCGTCACTTCGACGTTCACTCGTGGTCCTAGGGTTCGATGAGCCCGGCGCGGATCGCGTACCGGGTGAGTTCGAGGCGGTCCTTGAGCCCGAGTTTCTGCAGCAGGTTGGCCCGGTGCCGCTCGACGGTCTTGACGCTGATCACGAGCATGTCCGCGATCTCCTTGGAGGAGTGCCCCTCCGCGACCAGCTTGAGGATCTCCTCCTCGCGATCGGTGATCGCCTTGGCCGGAAACCCGTTGCCCTCCTTGGCGCGGTCCAGGTAGTTGCGGATCAGCGAGTTCACCGCGCCGGGGTAGAGGAACGGCTCACCGCGCATGGCGCTCCGGCACGCCTCCACCAGGTCCCGGTCCGCGACCGACTTGAGCACGTACCCCGACGCGCCCGCCTTGAGCGCCTCGAAGAAGTACTGCTCGTTGTCGTACATCGTGAGGATGAGGATGCGCAGGTCCGGCAGCAGCCTCGACAGCTCGCGCGCGGCCTGCAGCCCGGTGAGGCGCGGCATGGCGATGTCGAGGATCGCTAGGTCCGGCAGGTCCTTGCGCGCCTTGGTGATCGCCTCGGCCCCGTCCCCCGCCTCCCCGATCACCTCGAGGTCGGGTTCGTTGTCGAGGATCATCCGCACGCCGCGCCGGACGAGCGCGTGGTCGTCCGCGAGCAGGATCCGCACGGTCATCCGTTCTCCCCCTTCGCCTTGACGACGAGCCTGACCTCGGTGCCGCCGTTCGGCGCGGGTCCCACCGAGAGGTCGGCGCTGATCAGCAACGCCCGTTCGCGCATTCCCCTGATGCCGGCCCCTTCCTGGCTGGTGCCTATCCCCTGGCCGTTGTCGCGCAACCTCAGCTCCACCCGGGACGGTCCGGCCCGCAGGCTCAGCTCCGCCGAGTCCGCGTCCGTGTGCCGCACGGTGTTCGTGAGCCCCTCCTGCGCGACCCGGTAGACCACGAGCTCGGTCTCGGCGTCGAGCGCGGGCAGGTTCTTGTCGAACGACCGCCTGATCGTGAGCCCGGTCGGTTCGGAGATCTCGTTGGTGAGGGCCTTCAACGCGCTGACCAGTCCCAGTTCCTCCAGCACGCCGGGGCGCAGTCGTCGCGCGATCCGCCGGATCTCGTCCAGCGTGCTGCGCGTGATCTCCTGCACCTGGTGGAGCTCTTCCTGCGTCTCCTGCGGCGACTGGTCGGCCACCCGCTTCAGGCTCAGCAACACCGCCGTGAGCGACTGCCCCACCTCGTCGTGCAGCTCCTGCGCCACCCGCCGCCGTTCCGACTCCTGCGCGGACAACGCGATGGCCGAGCTGTACCCGCGCTCGGCCTCCAGCCGGTCGATCATGCTGTTGAACGTGGTGATCAGCTCGGCGATCTCCCCGTGCCCCGTCGCCTGCAACCGCGGTCCTGGCTTGAGCAGGTCGATCGTGGTCATCGCCCGCGTGAGCCTGCCCAGCGGCGCGAGCCCGACCCTGATCAGCGCGGCGTTGGCGATCAGCATCACCACCAGCCCTGCCGCCAGCACCAGCACCTCGCGCGACAACGCGGGCGTGGACACCGTGGCCGGCCCGAACACCAGCAGAGCGGCCGCTACCGCCAGAACCAGGGCGTTGAGCAGGAAGATCCGCCCGAACAACGACACACGAGCCGCCTCTCCGTGATCACTTCCCGCCACGCCTGCGAGGCTGACGGGCGGGGATGCCACCTGTCCATCCGTGGCAACACCCATGTTCGCGGGGCAGCGGCAAGCGCGCCGGTCGGCGGATCGCGCGGAGGACGGGGGTGGCGACACTCACGACGGTGCGGTGGGTGAGCGTCTCCCCCACTCCGGGTTGGGTGCCACGACCGATCGCCAAACCGGACATATCGGATGCACCCTGGTCGTGACGCCCTCAAGCCCCTCGGAGGCGCCCGATGAACACCACGAAGTCCCGCACCTGGCCGTTCCACGCGATCGCGTTCGCGCTGGTCGCGGCAGGCCTGCTCCTCCCGCACGCCCTGCTCGTCGCCGCCGGGCTGATCCTGGCGGGCTCGGTGGCCCTCAGGCCGCGCGCGGAGCGGTGAAGACGCGCAGGAACGTGTCGAGCAGCTTGCGGCGGCCGGCCAGTTCGACCGCCCCCTCGCGGATCGCGTGCACCACCGCGCGGAACGACGGCAGCGCGTCCTCGTCGAGCTGAGGCGTGATCACCAGGTCCGCCTTGACCGGGGACGGCCCGAGGCCGGTCGTCAGCACGCCGTCGGTGACCACGACGTGGACGACGGCGTCGCGCACGTGGATCTCCCAGGCCGCGGTCAGCCCGGCCGCGTGCTCCGCGCGGAACGCCGCGCGCATGTTCAGCGCCATGCCCTCCGGGGTCACGCGGTCGCCCGGCTGCGGTTCGCCGAGCTGCGTCGCGCCCCAGCGGGCGAGCGACAGCAGCGCGGGTTCCAGGGACCGGCCGACCTCGGTGAGCGCGTAGACGACTCCCCTGGCCGGCGCGGGCGCCACCTGGCGTTCGACGATGCCCGCCTGTTCCAGCTCCTTCAGCCTCGTGGCCAGCACGTTCGTCGGGATGCCCGCCAGGCCCGTCTGCAGTTCGGTGTAGCGGTGCGGGCGCACGAGCAGGTTGCGCACGATCAGCATCGCCCACCGCTCGCCCACCAGTTCCAGGGCGCGGGCGAGGCCGCAGTACTGACCGAAGTCGCGTCGCTTCACAGTCGAAGAGTAGCAAGCTTGCGTTAACGTATCTAGCTGCGCGACGCAGAGCACACTTGCAAAAACGAAGTGAACGGGCTTACCGTCGTCGCACTGCCCGCTCCCCAGAGGAGGAAGTGCGATGACCGCACTGCTCGACCGTCCCGCCACGACCGCGCGGCGGCCTCTCCTGTCCCGCGGCGTCGGCTTCGCGGGCATCTCGGCGGCGATGGTGGCGATCCTCGTCGCGGCCGGGGCGCCGACCCCGTTGCTGCCCGTCTACCAGCACGAATGGGGCTTCGCACCCTGGGTGCTGACGCTCGCGTTCGGCATCTACGCGTTCTCGCTGCTCGTGTCGATCCTGGTGATCGGGTCGCTGTCGGACCACGTGGGACGGCGGCCGCTGATGATCGCGGCGCTCGGGATCGACCTCGTGGCGATGCTGATGTTCCTGTTCGCGCCGTCGATCGGCTGGGTCATCGCCGCGCGGATCGTGCAGGGCGTGGCGACCGGTGCCGCGTCCAGCGCGCTCAGCGCCGCCGTGGTCGAGCTCGCGCCGGAGAGGTTCAAGAAGCTCGGCGCGCAGATGACCAGCATGGCGCCGCTCGGCGGGCTCGCGATCGGCGCGCTGTTCTCGGGCGTGCTGGCCGAGTTCTCCTCCAACGCCGCCTTCGACGTGTGGCTCGTGCTCGCCGTGGTCATGGCGGCCGGGACGCTCTTCGCGACCTTCACGCCCGAGACCGCCACGCGCAAGCCGGGCGCGATCGCGTCGCTGAACCCGCGGCTGAAGCTGCCGGTCCAGGTGCGCAGGCTCTACTGGACGACTGTGCCGAGCATCGTCGGCGGGTTCATGACGATGACCGCGTTCATGGGTCTCGTGCCCGCACTGCTGGTCGCGGTGTTCGCGGTGAAGAGCCCGATCGTCGGGTCGCTGCTGGCGTTCGTGGCGCTCGGAGCGTCCACCGTGGCCTCCGCGTTCACCAGCCGCTACCGGCCGCCGACGCTGCGCACCGCCGGCACCGGCGCGATGGTCGTGGGCGCGGTGCTGTTCATCGGCAGCATCGGCGCGACCTCGCTGCCGTTGCTGTGGGCCGCGGCGATCGTCGGTGGCGCGGGCATCGGCGCGTCGTTCGCCGGCACCACGCGCGGGCTCGTGCCCGAGGTCGCGCCGCACGAACGCGCGGGGCTGTTCACCGCGATCTTCTTCGTCGGCTACCTCGCGATGGGCAGCGCGGCGATCGTCGCGGGCCTGTTCGTCGGCGTCGTCGGCGCGGCCTCGATGGCCATCGGGTACGGCGTGGTCCTCGCCGTGATCACGCTGGCGGGCCTGGCCGCCACGCGGTTCAGCCGGGCGTGATCTTGTCGGCCTGGACGTGCGTGCGCACCCCCTGCGGATCGAACAGGATCAGCAGCTCGACCGCGCCGCCGTCCGCGCTGCCGAGCCAGTGCGGTTTCCCGGTGTCGAACTCGGCGGCCTCGCCCGGCGGCAACGTCAGGTCGAGGTCGTCGAGCACCAGCCGCAGCCGTCCGTTGAGGACGTAGAGCCACTCGAACCCGTCGTGCGTCTTCAACGCCGGCTCCAGCGGCTCGGACACGGCGGGGATGAGCATCTTGAACGACTGCACCCCGCCCGGCCGGCGCGACAACGGCACGAACGTCATGCCGTACTTGTGGATCGGCTTCAGGTGGATGCGCGGATCACCGGTCCGCGGCGCGCCGACGAGGTCGTCCAGCGGTACGTCGTACACCCGCGACAACGGCAGCAGCAGCTCCAACGTCGCCCGCCGCTGCCCGCTCTCCAGCCGCGACAGCGTGCTCTCCGAGATCCCGGTGGTCGTCGCGAGGTCGGCGAGGGTGATGCCGCGGTGCCGCCGCAACGTCCGCAGCCGCGCGCCCACCCCGTCGAGAACGTCTTCGGTTTCGCGGTTCACGAACGCCCATCTTGCCATGACGGCAAGTTTTCGTGCCACATCTGGCAACCGGCGCTCAAGATCGAGGCATGAAACGCCTCGTAGTCGCACTGTTGCTCCTGATCACCGCCTGTGCCACCCCAGCCGCCGAGACCCCGGCACATGCGGCCATCACCCAGAACGACCCGGCCTTCCAGAAGGCGTTCCGGCACGAGTTCGCCGACGTCGACGGCGTGAAGATGCACTACGTCACCGGCGGCAGCGGCAGCCCCGTCGTGCTGCTGCACGGCTGGCCGCAGACCTGGTACGGCTGGTGGCCGATCATGCCCGCGCTCGCCGAACGCCACACCGTGTACGCCCTCGACCTGCCGGGACTCGGCGACAGCACCGGCAAGCCCAAGGGCTACGACAAGGCCACGCTCGCGCGGTACGTGCACGGGCTGACCAGCGAGCTCGGCCTGGAGGACGTCTCGATCGCCGGTCACGACCTCGGCGCCGCCGTCGCGTTCCAGTACGCGAGCCAGTTCCCCGAGGACACCGCCCGCCTGGGCTACCTCGACCTGCCGTTGCCCGGCCCGGCGATCGACGCGCGCACGTACCGGAGCCTGAGCTGGCACATCGCGTTCCACTCGCAGCCCCAGGTCCCGGAGGCGGTCGTGCAGAACGACGTCCGCGACTACCTGAAGCTCTTCTACCCGCAGGTGTCCTACCAGGGCAGCGCTTTCGGGGGCACGTCGACGAAGTCCCCGTTCAGCGAACAGGAGATCGACGAGTACGCGCGCACGTACGACCGGTCGCTCTCGAACGGCTTCGAGCTGTACCGCTCGCTCGACCAGGACGTCCGCGACACCGAGGCGGCACGACCGGTGCAGGACCCGACCCTGGTGATGGCGGCCGAAGGTCAGGCCGAGGCGATCAAGGGAACGGTCGCACCGCGCGTGCCGAACATCGTGGGCGCAGTCGACGTCCCGAAGGCGGGACATTGGCTCGTCGAGGAGAACCCGGAGTTCGTGACCGCCGAACTGCTGCGGTTCCTCAGCTCATGACCGGCAGCCGATCGGACCACGGCGCGGCCTCCTCCAGCTGCGCCGCGAGCTTGATCAGCAAGGCCTCCCCCGCCAGCGGCGCCACGAACTGGACGCCGAGCGGCAGCCCGTCCGCCGTCCAGTGCAGCGGCAACGACAGCGCGGGACGGCCGGTGATGTTCGCGAGCTGCGTGTAGGGCACCCAGCCGAGGTTCTCCTTGATCATGTCCTCGACGACCGGGGTGTGCTTGAGGAACCGGGCGGTGCCGGTCTTGAGCAGCACGTCCGTCGCGCGTTGCAGCGACACCGGCAGGTCGAACTGGCCGACCTTGGGCGGCGGGGTCGCGAGCGTCGGCGTCAGCAGCAGGTCGAACGACTCGAAGTAGGTGCTGAGGCGGCGCGTGTGCTCGTGCCTGCGTTGCACCGCGTCCACGTAGTCGACGCTGCTCGTGGCCCGTCCCAGCGCGGCCATGAGCAGCGTGTCGCGTTCGAACGCGAGGTCCGGCGCCCCGGTCAGCCGCTTCGCGTCGGCGACCTTCCAGGCGAGGTTCACGAACCAGGTCAGCAGGAAGTCCTTGGCCAGGGCCGCGTCGTCGAACGGCGCCTCCGGCAGTTCCTCGACGTGGTGGCCGAGGTCGGTGAGCGTCTTCACGGCCGACGCGACCGCGGCGACAGCCTCGGGGTGCGGGTCGGGGTTGATCGCCGACGGCACCCGCACGCCGATCCGCAGCTTGCCGGGCTCCTGGCCGACGTACGAGGCGAACGACTCCGGTGGCAGCGCGGGCGAGTACGGCCCGGCCGGTTCGCCGCCGCAGATGACGTCCAGCATCGCGGCCGTGTCGCGGACCGTGCGCGAGACGACGCCCTGCACCGCCGCGCCGTGCATCATCTCGGCGGTCTCCGGGCCGAACGGCGTCAGGCCGCGGCCCGGCTTCAAGCCCACGAGACCGCAGCAGGCGGCGGGAATCCGGGTCGAGCCACCGCCGTCGTTCGCGCCGGCGCACGGCACGATCCCGGCGGCGACCGCGGCCGCCGAACCACCCGACGAGCCACCGGGCGTGCGGTCCAGGTCCCACGGGTTGCGCGCGGGGCCCCACGTGGTGGACTCGCTGATCGCCTTCGCGCCGAACTCCGGCAGGTTCGTCTTGCCGAAGATCACCAGGCCGGCGTCGATCCAGCGCTGGACCACAGTGGAGTGCGCGGCGACGTTGTGGGACCTGAGCGAGCGCGACCCGTTCGAGGTCGGCAGGCCCGCGTAGTCCTGGCCCAGGTCCTTGATCAGGAACGGCACGCCCGCGAACGGACCGGTGAGGTCGTCGCGCGGGTCGGCGGGCACGTCCCTGACGATCGCGTTGAGGCGCGGGTTCACCGCGGCGGCGCGCTCCCGTGCCACGGCGAGGAGCTCCGCCGCGGACACCTGCTTCTCGGCGACGAGCCGGGCGAGCCCGGTGGCGTCGTACTTGCGGTACTCGTCGAAGTCCACGCGCTCAAGGTAGCTGTTCGGCCACCCCGAAAATGGTTTCCCGGACGATCTCCGGCGATTCCTGCGGAACGAGGTGTCCCGCGCCTTCGGCCACGACCATCCTGCCGCGCGGCGCGGCGTCCATCAGGTCCTGGGTGTACTGGTTGAACCGCGGCCGCCACTTCGCCATGCCGCGCTCGACCAGCCCGGCCTGGAGGCAGACGACCGGAACGTCCGGCGTGCCCTTCGCCTGCACGCGCCGCATCACCGGCAGCGCCGAGGCGATCTGCGCGGCCTCCCTGCTGCCCGCCCTCATGGCCCGCTGGTTCGCGTAGTCGCGGGTCATGATCTCCACGTCCGCCGCGGAGATCTCGGGTGCGACGCCGTTGCGGAACGTCTGCTTCCTGATCAGCCCCTTGCCGCCGAACCGGGCGACCAAGCCCATCAGCGCGAGGAACCGGGCCGCCACCTTGGCGTTGCGGGTGGCCATGATCTCGGCGAGGGTCGCGTCCACGAACACCATCGCGGCGACGCGGTCCGGGTACCGGTCGGCGAAGACGCGGATGATCGGGCCGCCCCAGCTGTGCCCGACGAGCACCACGGGTTCGGTCTCGCCGAGTGCGTCCAGTGTGGCCTGGAGGTCGTCCACGATCCGGTCGAGCGTGCGGTCGTGCGGGTCGGGATCGCTGCCGACGTACCCCGCGCGGTCGTAGGACAACGTGCGGTAGCGCGCGCTCACCTCGCGTTGCGTGTGGATCCACGACGAGGCCGGGGCGCTCATCCCCGCCTCGAAGACGATCAACGGGCCTGGCGCCTGTCCGGCTCGGACGGTGCGGATCGCGCGGCCGTCGGGCAACGTGACGTGCTGCTCGGTCAGGCCGAGTCCGGGGTCGGGCATCTGGGGTGCCTTTCAGTCGTGCCAGGCGGGCGGGTGGCGGTCTTCCCACAGCCGCGCGCTTTCGAGCTGGGCGGCGAGGGCGAGCAGTTCGGCGTCCCGGCGGGCGCGGGCAACGAGGTGCACGCCGTGCGGCAGCCCCTCGTCGTCCACGTGCGACGGGAGCGAGATCGCCGGCACCCCGGCGAGGTTGGCCCACGGCGTGGGGCACGACCACTTCAGCATCAGGTCGGCCTCGTGCGCGCCGTAGTAGCCGATCGGCACCGGCGCGCCGTTCGTCGTGGGCGTGAGGACGACGTCGTAGTCGTCGGTCGCGGCCAGGAACGCGCTGGCGTACCGGGCGAGCAGCGCCTGCGCGGTGACGATGTCGTTGGCGGACAACGTCTCGTTGATGGCGAGCAGGTGCCGGGTGTACGGCCGCAGCAGGTTCGTCCTGTCCGGCGGGACGATCTGCTGCGTGATGGTGCCGACCTGGTAGGCGAACCACGTCAGGATCGCGCGCGTCACCGGTTCGTCCCAGCGGGCGGGCAGCGGGATCTCCCGGACGTCGTGGCCGAGTCCGGTCAGCATCTCCGCCGTGCGTCGCACTGCTCTCGCGGCTTCGCGGTCGGGTGCTTCCCCGGTGCCGGTGTCGGTCCACGTCGCGATCTTGAGCGGGCGGCGGAGCTCCTGGGCGAACCCGCCCTCGTCGCGCCACCCGTACAGGTCGCCGGGCGCGGGCGACGCCATGACGTCCAGCAGCAGTGCCGCGTCCTCGACCGTGCGCGCGATCGGCCCCTCGGTGCCAGCGCTGAGGAACGCCACGGCGGGCGCCGGGCTCACCAGTCCCCTGCTCGGTTTCATCCCGACGAGGTGGCACGTCGCCGCGGGCGTGCGGATCGACCCGGCGCCGTCGCTGGCGTGCGCCACCGGCAGCAACCCGGCCGCGACCGCCGTGGCCGCGCCGCCGCTCGACCCGCTGGAGTACCTCCCCGGCGCGTACGGGGTGACGGCCGTGGTCGCGACGTCGTTCTCGGTGTAGCAGGTGGCGCCGAACTCCGACGTGTTCGTCTTGCCCACCAGCACCGCCCCGGCCTGCCGGATCAGCCCGGCCGTCCAGGAGTCCTGCGGTGGCAAGAAGTCTTTCAGCGCCGCCGAACCGAACGTCGTGCGCAGCCCCGCCGTCGCCGCGAGGTCCTTGATGCCGATCGGCAGCCCGAGCAACGCCGCCCGGTCGCCGTTCGCCAGCCGTGCGTCCGCTTCCTCCGCCTCGGCGAGCGCCTGGTCGTTGATCGTCACGAACGCGCCGAGGTCCGCGTGCCGCCCGATGCGGTCCAGGTAGTGCTCGGTCAGTTCGCGCGAGCTGAACTCCTTGGCGCGCAACCCTTCCAGCTGCCGCGCCGCCGTGAGGTCGTGCAGGTTCACGGCGCCACCGACGTCCCGGTGAGCAGCCGGTGCACCGAGTCCGTCACCACGTCGAGCTCCTGCGCCGTCAGCGGCCCGCCCCCGAACATCCGCCGGTGCATCACCGGCCCTTCGAGCAGGTTGCCGACGAACGGCAGCTCCGGCACCTCGGCGATCTCCCCGCGCCGCACCGCCCGCGCGATGGCGTCCACCAGCGGCTGCGACCGGCGTGCGACCAGCGCCCGGAACGTCCGCTCCGCCTCCCCGTCACCGCGCAGGTCGGCGAGGAACCCGACGAGCCCGTCGTTCCACGGCTCGTTCCAGGCCGCGGCCAGGTCCTCAGCGAACGCCCTGAGGTCCCCGCGCAACGTGCCGGTGTCGGGGTCGGGCACCGGCGGCAGGTACGCGTCGAGCACGTCCGCCACCAGCCGCACCTTGCTGCGCCACCGCCGGTAGACGTCGGTCCGGTGCGCGCCGGCCTGGGCCGCGACCCGCGTCAACGCCAGCGCGTCGTAGCCGTGCGCGGTGAGCAACGACCACGCCGTCGCCAGCAGCCGCTGTTCGAGCTCGGGATCCCGCGGACGCCCCGCCACCGGCAGCCCTCCAATTCGCAACAGGTTGTTGCGTTACCGTAGAGCGGCCGGCGGGAGTCCACAAGGGCCGGCGGTCAGCGGGCCTCGACCACGCTGTCGCCCAGGTCGTGCAGCGCCGCCGCGATCCCCACGTCCAGCGCGTCCTGCATCACCCGAGGCCGCCGCTCGGTCCGCCCGATCACCGCGCTCCCCAGCGGAGGCCGGATCTGCAGGCAGTCCGGGTGCGTCGCGAGCAGGTTCTCGTCCTCGGCCCGGATCTCCTCCCTCCGCAGCCACGCCGCCGCGACCCCCGGTGCGTGCCGGGCGAACCACCGCCCCAGCACCATCCGCTCCAGCCGCGACGGCGGTGACCCCACCTCGTCGGCCCGCCGCGTCCGCAGCGCCACCACGTGCGTCGCGCCCTGGGCCAGCGCCGTCCGGACCGGGATCGTCTCGCTCAGGCCCGCGTCGACGTACGGGCGTCCGTCGATCACCACCGGCGGGCCGGCCAGCACGGGCATCGCGGACGAGGCCCTCAGCGCGGTCTGGATGCCCAGCTGGTCGCGGACGTGCGGGTGCAGGTCGGCGGCCTCGCCGGTCAGTCCGTCCGTGGCCATCGGGTGGAACTCGACCGGGTTGTCGAGGATCTCCTGGAACCCCATCGGATGGACCTGCGTGTAGATCGTGTGGATCAGGTGCCGTGTGTCGACCACGGGCCGTTTGCCGAACACCCTGCGCGGGTCGATCGTCGTGCGCATGACGGCCGGGTCCCACCACGCGTGCTTGCTGCGGTCCGCACGGCCGCACAGCAACCATGCCGCGTTGAGCGATCCGGCCGAACTGCCGTACACGGCGTCGAACAGCGGCAGCAGGCCGAGGCGTTCGATCGTCACCGTCATGCCGCTCGAGTAGACGGCCCGCGAGCTGCCGCCCTCGATCAGCAACGCCAGGCGCGCGCCGTCGGTCCGTTGACCCGGCACGCTTCGCTGCAGCCCGCGTTCGCGCAGCAACTGGAGAACTGTCACCACTCCACAGTGCCACCCGGCGGCGAAACCCCGTCGGCGGAGTCCTGGGTGCGCTGCTACGGTGAAAGGGAGATCAACCGAGGAGTTCGACGTGCTGGTGGGTGAAGACGACATCTCAGGGTGAGCCCTGGATGTGACAGGCCATCGCTTCGTGGTGGCCGTCTGAGTCGTCCCCTTTTCTCACTCGCGCGGCAGCGGTTCGCGCGCGGCACATCCTGAGGTCTCACACCCATGTCCGACGCATTCATCGTCGTGTCGTCCCTGTCCTTCTCCTGGCCGGACGACACCCCCGTGTTCGACGGCCTGTCCGTCTCGGTGCCCGGCGGGCGCACCGGTCTCGTCGCCCCCAACGGCGCCGGCAAGTCGACGTTGCTCAAGCTCGTCGCGGGCGCGCTCGAGCCGTCCGGCGGCAGCGTGGCCGTCGAGGGCGTGCTCGGCTACCTGCCCCAGGACCTGCCGCTCACCGCCGGGCTGACCGTGGCCGAGGTGCTGGGCGTGGCCGACGTCCTCGCCGCCATCCGCGCCGTCGAGTCCGGTGACGTCGACGAGGCGCACTTCACCACCATCGGCAACGACTGGGACCTGGAGGAACGCACCCGCGCCCAGCTCGACCGCCTCGGCCTGGGCGACCTGGCGCTCGACCGCGGCCTCGACACGCTGAGCGGCGGCCAGATCATCTCGCTCGGCCTCGCCGCGCAGTTGTTGAAGCAGCCGGACGTGCTGCTGCTCGACGAGCCCACCAACAACCTCGACCTCGACGCCCGGCACCGCCTCTACGCCGTGCTCGACGACTGGCGCGGCTGCCTGCTCGTGGTGAGCCACGACCGGGCGTTGCTGGACCGGATGGACCGGATCGCCGAGCTCGACGGCGGCGAGATCCGCTTCTACGGCGGCAACTTCAGCGCGTACGAGGAGTCCGTCGCGGCCGAGCGCGAGGTGGCGGAGAAGAACGTCCGCAGCGCCGAGCAGGAGGTCAAGCGCGAGAAGCGGGAGATGCAGCAGGCGCGCGAACGGGCCGCGCGGCGCGCCTCCAACGCCCAGAAGAACCTCTCCAACGCGGGCCTGCCGCGGATCTTCGCGGGCAACATGAAGCGCAACGCGGAGGTGTCGGCGGCCAAGGCGGACGGCACGCACGCCGCCCGGCTGGGGGCCGCCCGCTCGAAGCTCGACCAGGCCGAACGGGCCGTGAAGGACGAGCAGAAGATCAGCCTGGACCTGCCGCAGACCGTCGTCCCCGCCGGACGGACCCTGTTCGACGGCTCTGGCATCAGGGTGCGGGAGTTGTTCTCCGGCTTGGACTTCGCGATCCGCGGCCCCGAACGCATCGCGCTGGCCGCCCCGAACGGCGCCGGCAAGTCGACGCTGCTGCGGGTGCTGCACGGCTCGCTGACCCCGGACAGCGGTGAGGTGAAACGGGCCGACGGCAGGGTCGCGTACCTGTCCCAGCGGCTCGACCTGCTCGACGACGGCCGCACGGTGGCGGAGAACCTGGCCGCGTTCGCCCCGGCCATGCCCCCGGCCGACCGGATGAACCTGTTGGCGCGCTTCCTGTTCCGCGGCGCCCGCGCACACCTGCCGGTGGGCGTGCTGTCCGGCGGCGAACGACTCCGCGCGACCCTCGCGTGCATTCTGTTCGCCGAGCCCGCGCCGCAGCTCCTGCTGCTCGACGAGCCCACGAACAACCTCGACCTGGTCAGCGCCGGCCAGCTGGAGAGCGCGCTGAACGCCTACCGCGGCGCGTTCGTGGTCGTGAGCCACGACGAACGGTTCCTGAAAGAGGTGAAGATCGACCGCTGGCTGCGCCTGGACAACGGCAAGCTGCTGGAGGCCGCACATGGCTGAGGCAGCCCTGGTGGCCACCGAACTCGTGCGCGGCTTCGCCGGCAGGAGGGTGCTGGACGGCGTGTCGCTGACCGCGGCACCTGGCCGCCGCATCGGCCTGATCGGCGAGAACGGCGCGGGCAAGTCGACGTTGCTGCGCCTGCTCGCGGGCGTGGACCAGCCGGAGGGCGGCACCGTGCGGCGGCCCTCCGACCTGGGCTTCCTGCGCCAGGAGATGCCGTTCCCGGACTCGGCGACGGTGGCAGAGGTCCTGGACGACGCCCTGGCCCAGGCCCGCACCGACCTGGCCGAGCTCGACCGGCTGAGCGCGCTGCTGGACGACCCGGCGATGCTCGCCGAGTACTCCGAACGACTCGAGCTCGCGCAGCTGCACGAGGCCTGGGACGCCGACCGGCGTGCCGACATCGTCCTCACCGGACTGGGGCTCGGCGACGTCGTTCGAGACCGCGCGCTCGGCTCGTTGTCGGGTGGCCAGCGCCGACGGCTGGACCTGGCGGCACTGGTGATCCGCCGCCCCACCGCCCTGCTGCTGGACGAGCCGACGAACCACCTGGACGACGACGCGGCGGCGTTCCTGGAGGAGCAGCTCCGCGCGTTGCCGGGCACGGTCGTGCTGGCGAGCCACGACCGCGCGTTCCTGGACGCGGTCTGCACCGACCTGCTCGACCTCGACCCCACACCGGACGGCCCGGTCCGCTTCGGCGGCACGTACTCCGAGTACCTGCACCAGAAACGGGCCGACCGCGACCGCTGGGAACGCCGCTTCGCCGAGGAGCAGGAGGAGATCGCCGAGGTCCGCTCGTCGCTCGACCTGATCGCGGGCAGGGTGGCCCCTGGCCGCCCCATGCGCGACGGCGACAAGATGGGCTACGGCGTCCGCGCGAACCGGGTGCAGAGCCAGATCTCCCGCCGCGTCCGCAACGCCACCCGCCGCCTGGAGGACCTGGAACGCGCCGCCGTCCCCGCTCCCCCGCGCCCGCTGCGCTTCACGCCGGACCTGCTCGCCGTCGAGGCCGAGGACCTGGTGTCGCTGCGGCACCTCCGAATCCCCGGACGGCTCGCGCTCGACGCCCTGGACGTCCGCGACGACGACCGCCTGCTGGTCACCGGCCCGAACGGCGCGGGCAAGTCGACGCTCCTGCACGTGCTGTCCGGACGCCTGCCGGCGGACGGCGTGCGACGAACCCCCGGCGTGCGCGTGGGTTCGCTGGACCAGGACACGTCGTTCGCCAACCCACGCCTCACCGCCCGCGCCACCTACGGCCGCGCGCTCGGCGCCGAACGGGTGGCCGCGGTACCGCTGGACTCGTTGGGACTGCTGCACAAGTGGGACCTCGGCAAGCCGGTCGGCGCGTTGTCCGTGGGCCAACGACGCCGGCTGGCACTCGCGTTGCTGGTGGCCGACCCACCCCAGCTACTGCTCCTCGACGAACCGACGAACCACCTCTCTCCGACGTTGTGCGACGAGCTGGAGGACGCGCTCGGGCAACGAGGTCCGGGGGCGATCGTGGTCGCGAGCCACGACCGGTGGCTGCGCAAGCGCTGGCGTGGCAAGGAGATCGGCCTAAATCGCTGGACGGCCACCGCATGATGGACCGATGGTCGTGTTCGAGTGCGTGGCGTGCGATGCCGCGCTGACCATGCCGCTGTCCCAGGTGGACTGCCCCGACCACGAGGGCATCGCCTGGGGCGGCAGCACGGACTTCACCCCACCACTGCTGGCCGAAGGCACCTACACCGTGCGGCGCGACTTCCTCGTCGCCCCCGGTGACGTCCGCGGCCTGTCCTGGATCGAGGGCGACCCCGGGGCAGGCTGCTGCGGCGTGGACAACGGGTCGATCCCGAACCTGGCGTGCGCCTGCGGCCGACCGGCCGCCACACGCCTCGACGACTGCTCGCGCTGGCAGCTGGTCCGGTTCGCACCGGACGCCGTACGTCTCGTGGGCGCGCCCGACCCGGTACGGCCCTGGGAGGACTTCGACTGGAAGGGCCCGTCGCCGACAGACGGCGACCTGTGGTGGCAACGACGCGTGGCGATCGCCGCGGGTGTGGCCGTCGCACGCGTGCTGGTCGCGGCGGAGGGCGCGCGCGTGACCGTTCCGGAGGGACCGTTGGCCGTGGTGCTCGGCCCCGCCCTCGACGTGCGGCAACCGTCCGCCGGCCCGCCCCGGTCGCTCGCCCTGGCCGGGCCGGGTGTGCCGGGAGAGGCGGATCTGCTGCTGGTGCCACGGCATCCGCAGACCGGCGAGGCGTGGCCCGGTGGTGCGGTGGCGGTGAGCGCCGAGCTGTGGCGCCTGCTCGTCCACGACGTGCGCACCGTGTTGCCGAGAACCGGCGGCCAGTGGTCGGACAGTCTCTGCGACGCCGCCCTGCCACCCCGCCCGCGCGATGTTGTCCCGGCTCATTGGGCGACCTCGCAGGAACTGGAGCGACTGCGCGCCTGAGACGGCGACCAACCGGTGCTGGCGACGACACCTGGTGCGACGATCGCGCTCACGCGGAGAGCAAGCGGGACCTCGCCGTCCTCGACACAGTGAGCGCCGCACGGTGGCGGCTGCTCGTCCACGACACGCGCACCGTGCTGCCGAGGACCGGCGGCCAATGGTCGGACAGCCTCAGCGACGCCGCCCTGCCACCCCACCCGCGAGATGTCGTCCCGGCTCACTGGGCAACCTCGCACGAACTGGAGCGACTGCGCGCCCGAGCTGGCGACCAACCGGTGCCGGCGGCGACACCTGCTGCGACGACGATCGCGCACACGCAGTGAGCGAGCGGCACCTCGCCGTCCTCAACGCGGCGAGCGCCGAACTGTGGCGCCTGCTCGTCCACAACGCGCGCACCGTGCAGCCGAGAACCGCCGGCCAGTGGCCGGACAACCTCCGCAACGACGATCGCGCTCACGCGGTGGGCGAGCGGATCCTCGTCGCCCTCGACACGGTGAGCGCCGCACGGTGGCGGCTGCTCGTCCACGACACGCGCACCGTGCAGCCGAGAACCGCCGGTCAGTGGCCGGACAGCCTCCGCGACGCCGCCCTGCCACCCCACCCGCGCGACACCGTCCCCGCTCACTGGGCGACCTCGCGGGAATTGGAGACGCTGCGCGCCTGAGCTGAGGTGAGCCGGCCGTCGTGGACCTCGGCGATCCGGTCCACCGCGGTCAGGTGGGTGCGGTCGTGCGTGACCAGGACTGTGGCGGTGGCCTGCCGGTGGGTGAGGCGGGTGAGCAGGTCGAGGACGGCGGCCCCGCGTTCGTGGTCCAGGGCGCTGGTGGGTTCGTCCACCAGCAGGACCACCGGGTCGTTCATCAGCGCGCGGGCGATGTTGACCCGCTGGCGTTGCCCGCCGGAGAGCTGGTGCGGGCGGCGGTGTGCCTGGGCCGCTAGGCCCACCGCGTCGAGCAGGTCCAGGGCACGGGTGCGGGCCTCGGCCGGGATATGGCTCATCACCTGGAGTTGCTCGGCGGCGGTGAGGGCGGGTAGCAGGTTGGGCTGCTGGAAGACGATGCCGATCTTGTGGCGGCGCAGGTCGGTGAGCTCGGCGCGGCTCAGGCCCGCGGTGGCGGTGCCGTCGACGACGACCGTGCCGGTGTCGGGCGTGATCAGGGTGGCGGCGACGGCGAGCAGGCTGGACTTGCCGGAGCCGGAGGGGCCGACCACGGCGGTCAGGCTTCCTCGGGGCACGTCCAGGGTGACGTGGTCGAGTGCGGTGAGGCGGGAGTCGCCGTCCGGGTAGGTGAGCGTGACGTCGGTCAGGGTGAGACTCATCGGGCACTTCCCAGCGCGGTCAGGGGATCGACGGCCGTGATGCGGCGGACGGCGAGCGCGGCGCCCAGGAGGCCGAGCAGGATCGTCACGGCGGCCGGGACGAGCACCGTGCCCGGGGTGAGCGCGAACGGGATGGCTGAGCCGGTGAGCGCGGCGCCGAGTGCCGCGGCGAGTCCTGTTCCGAGCAGCGTGCCGCCGGTGAGCAGCACGACGGCCTGTCCCAGGGCGTCCCCGAGCAGCGCGGCCGTGGTGGCGCCTAAGGCTTTGAGGACCGCGATGTCGGCGCTGCGCTGCACGGTCCAGACGGTGAAGAACGCGCCGATGACCAGAGCGGAGATGACGAACAGCAGGCCGCGCATCAGTTGCAGGGAGCCGTTCTCCGAGGTGTAGGAGCCGATCGCGGACAACGACTCGTCCTTGGTGACGGTCCTGGTCCCGGCGGCCTGATCGGCGGCGCCGATGTCCGCGCCGGACGTGGTCAGGGCGAGCACGGTCGCCACCGTGTCGGTGCCGGGAGGAGCGATGGCGCGCCAGTCGTCGAGCGTGGCCCAGACGACCGGGGTGTGGCTGAACGAGGCGTCGCCGGACACGGCGGCGACCGTCAGCTCCCGCCCCGCCAGCACGAGGCGGTCTCCTGGCCGGAGGCCGAGGTCCTCAGCGGCCGCGGTGGACAGCACGACGGAGTTCCCCGTCGGTTCGGCAGGGGCGAGGGCGGAGCCGGATCGCACGCCGAACACCGATACACCCGCGCTCTGGTCGCCCGCCCTCGCCTTCGTGGTGATGATGCCCAGCGGTTCGGCGCTGCTCACCCCTGGCGTGGCCGCCCACCGCCGCCACTGCTCCTCGGTGACGGCCGAGTCGGCGTACGACAGGCCTGGGGCGAAGGCGATGTGGTCGGCGGGCAGGCCGGTGACGGCGGAGACGTTCTGCCGGCCGAGCCCGGCGGTCAGCCCGGACAGCAGGCCGACCAGCAGGGTGATCAGCACGATGACCGAGCCCATCAGGGCGAAGCGCCCCTTGGCGAACTTCAGGTCTCTCCAGCCGACGAACAACGGCCTGGTCCTTTCCGGTGGTCGAGTGGGACGTGTCCACGATCTCCTCCGGCACCCCGGTCGCGGATCTGGCCGGGGATGGCACTTGCCGGGCCGGAAGGCGGCGCGCCGGTTGTACCTTTCGACAGAGGTGGTCACGGCCGGTGCTGCGTAGCCTGGGACGCACTGTGAACGCCACCCCCGCCGTCGCCCCGATCAACCAGGTGCTGACCCGATGCCTGCACCTGCTGCTCTTCGCGCTGCTCGCACTGGCGGCGACCCGGTCCGTGACGGCCGGGCAGCCCCAGGCGGGGGCCGTCATCGTGGTCGCCGTGCTCTGCGCGGCGGTGTACGTGGTCGGCCCTCTGTCACCCCGGGTCCGCACGTCCAGGGTGGTCGCCGCGCGGTGGCTCGGTGCCGTCACCGTCGCGTGGGTCGTGCTGGTGCTCCTGACCCCCGACGGCGTGTGGGTCGCGTTCCCGCTGTACTTCCTCCAGCTCCACCTGCTGCCGCGGCGGGCGGGCCTGGTCGCGGTGTCGATCACGGCGCTGGCCGCGATCGCCGCGTTCGCCGCGCACCAGGGGACGTTCAGCCCGGCCGCCGCGATCGGCCCGGCGCTCGGTGCGGCCGTCGCGGTCGCCGTCGTGTGGGGCTACCAGGCGTTGTACCGGGAGAACGAGCAGCGCAAGCGGCTGATCGAGGAGCTCACCACGACCCGCGCCGACCTGGCCGCCGCCCAGCACGACGCCGGGGTGCTGGCCGAACGCGAACGGCTGGCCCGCGAGATCCACGACACCCTCGCCCAGGGGCTGTCCAGCATCCAGTTGTTGCTGCGCGCCGCCGGACGTTCCCTGCCGGACCCCGCCGGCAAGGCGGCCGGGTACGTCGAACAGGCTCGTCAGGCCGCCGTGGACAACCTCGCCGAGGCCCGCCGGTTCGTCGCCGCGCACGCCCCGCCCGCGCTCGACGGCACGACGCTGGCGGGCGCGCTGGAACGCCTGTGCTCGGCCACCCAGGTCACCACGCGGTTCCACCTCGTCGGCGCCCCGCTTCCGCTGCCGATCGCCCACGAGGTCGCCCTGCTGCGCATCGCCCAGGCGGCGCTCGCCAACACGGTCCGCCACTCCGCCGCCACCACCGCCGACGTCACCCTGACCCAGGCCGGCGACGAGATCACGCTCGAGATCTCCGACGACGGCGCAGGCTTCGACCCCGACGCGGTCGCTCCCGGTGCGGGCGGGTTCGGCCTGACGGGCATGCGCACCCGCGTCCGCGCGCTGGGTGGCTCCTTCACCGTCCGGTCGGCGCCCGGCGAGGGCACCACCCTGATCGCCCGGCTTCCCGTGGGCCGCCCATGACCGAAGACCCGATCAGGCTGCTCCTGGCCGACGACCACCCGGTGGTGCGGGCCGGCCTGCGCGCCGTGCTGGAGACCGAACCCGGACTCGTCGTGGTCGCCGAGGCCGCCACCGCCGAGGCCGCCGTGGTGCGGGCCGGTCAGGGCGACGTCGACGTCGTGCTGATGGACCTGCGGTTCGGTGCGGGCATGTCCGGGGCCGAGGCCACGGCGGCGATCACCGCACGCCCTGGGGCGCCCCGCGTGCTGGTCGTCACCACCTACGACACGGACGCGGACACGTTGCCCGCGATCGAGGCGGGCGCCACCGGATACCTGCTCAAGGACGCGCTGCCCGAGGACCTGGCGGCGGCCGTGCGCACCGCCGCGGCCGGGCGCTCGACCCTCGCGCCGACCGTCGCCGACAGGCTGATGAGCAGGATGCGCCTGCCCGACGCGGCGCTGACCCGGCGGGAGATCGAGGTGTTGTCGCTGGTCGCCGCCGGTCTCTCGAACCGGGCGATCGCGGCGCGGCTGCACCTCACCGAGGGCACGGTGAAGTCGCACCTGGCCCGGTGCTACCCGAAGCTGGGGGTCGACTCGCGCACCGCCGCCGTCGCGACCGCCACGGACCTCGGTCTCATCCGGCGCGGCTGACAAGATCACCCGGTGGACACCGGGAAGAACTGGCGGATCGCGCTGATCGGCGGTCCGTCAGGCGTGGGGAAGAGCCGGCTGAGCTATCCGCTGGCGCACCGGCACGGCGCCGCGCTCGTCGAGGTGGACGACCTCGTCGTCGCGGTGCAGAGCATGACCACGCCGGAGCAGCATCCCGACCTGCACCACTGGCTCACGCACCCGTACCACTCCGGACAGTCGGCCACGTTCGTCGTCGAACGGCAGATCGCGCTGGCCGAGGCCCTCGTCCCCGCGCTCGACGCCGTCGTCCGGAACCACCTCGAAGCCGGCGACCGCGTCGTCATCGAGGGCGACTACGTGCTGCCGTCGTTCTGCGCGCGGTGGGCCGGTACCGGTGAGGTCGCAGGCGTGATCGTCCACGAACCGGACGAGGCGCGGGTGCTGGCCAACTACCTGGCGCGGGAACCGGAGTCGGGCCCGCAGGCTCACCGCGCCGCGGTGAGCGTCCAGCACGGACGGTGGCTCGTGGAGCAGGCCGGGCTGCACGGCGTCGCGGTGCTGCCCGCGCGGCCGTGGAGCACCGGCGCCGACCGGCTTGACGACCTGCTCGGTTCCTGAGCGGATGCCAAAGCAGCCCCGGACCTTGTGCGGTCCGGGGCTGCTTCGCGGGGGATGGGATCAGAGACCCAGGCCGAGGCCCTCGGTGAGGCCGCCGACGCCGTCGAGCAGGTCGGTGTCACCGAGCACGTCGCCACCCAGGACGTTGCCGCCGAGCACGTTGCCGACGGTGCCGTCGACGACGCTGTGGACGGTGTCGTGCACGCCGTTGACGGGCGCGACGTCCGGGACGACGTCGTGGACGATCTCGGTGACGTGCGTGACGTCGGTGGTGGCCGCGCCGACCACGCCGGGCACGCCGTCGACGGAGATGATCTCGGTGGCGCCGGTGACGGTGCCGAGGACGCCGTTGACGTCCGCCACGTCGGTCAGGCCGGTCGCGGTGCCGAGCAGGTCGCCGGAGCCGACGAGGCCCGTGACGCCGCCGAGGTCGGTCACGTTGCCGAGGTCGGTGATGTTGCCCAGGTCCGTGACGTTGCCCAGGTCGGTGATGCCGCCGCCCAGGTTCGCCACGTTGCCGATGCCGGTGACGCCGTCGAGGGTGTCCGACACGTCGCAGTGGCCGGCCACGTCGCCGACGAGGCCGGTGGCGGCGCCGACGTTCGCGAGGCCGGTCACAGCACCGAACGAGGAGAGGCCGTTGAGGTCCGCGACCGAGACGGCGTCGAGCACCAGCGGCAGGATCTCGTGGACGTCGCCTGGGGTGATGTCGCTCAGGCCGCAGGCGCCGAGCACGCCCTCGGGGTCGAGGTCGAACGCCGACATGGCGCTCGGGTCGTTCAGGAGGTTCAGGGCGAACTCCTGCAGCGTGGCCGGCTGGGCCTCCTGCGGCACGGCCACGGGGGCGGTGACCTCAGGCGCGGCCTGCGGGACGGCCTGCTGCGGGGCGGCCTGCTGGGTGTCCTGCTGCATCATGGAAGTGGAGCTCCCTCGGGGGACGTGCGGGGGATGGTGGCAGGAACCGTATTGAGATCAACATCCCCCCGGCATCGGGTGCGATCCCTAGATTTCGGACGGCCGAACTCCTTAGGGGCCGGACTCACCCGTTAGGGGGATGTCGTCACCCGTTAGGGGCGAGCGGTCCGCGGATGTCGAAACGGCGACGACGGCTTCGACGTGGTTGTGACAGCGAGTCCGCACGACCACAGGAGGACCGATCATGACCGGACTACCGCCCGTCACCGACCTCGCCACCTGGCAGAAGGCCCGCGACGAGCTCCTGGTCCGCGAGAAGGCGCACACCCGCGAGGGCGACGCCATCGCCGCCGAACGCCGCCGCCTGCCGATGGTCGAGTTCGACGGCGACGTCCCCGTCGTGGGCCCGGCCGGCCCCGTGCCGTTCCGCACGCTGTTCGACGGCCGCGACGAACTGCTCGTCTACAAGCACATGTGGTGGGACGGCGCCCCGCACCAGGGCCAGTGCGAGGGCTGCACCCACGTGCCGTGGCACTTCCGCGACGCGAGCTACCTCAACGCGCGCGGCGTCTCCTTCGCCATCGTGACCACGGGCGCGTGGGACGAGGTGGCGCCGTACGTGGAGTTCATGGGCTACCCGCAGCCGTGGTACTCGGTGCGCGGCGTCGACGGCCCGGCCGGCGGCGACATGGGTTACCTGACGACCTACGTGCGCGACGGTGACCGCACGTTCCTCTCCTACTCCACGACGGCCCGCGGCTTCGAGGTGGCGTCCACCTCGCTCGGCCTGCTGGACCTGACGGTGCGCGGGCGCGGCGAGACCTGGGAGGACGCCCCCGACGGCTGGCCGGAGCGGCAGCACGCGGGCTGGTTCTGGCGGACGAACGCGGACGGCGAGTCGAGCTGGGGCGAGGACGGCCGGCCGGTGCCGCAGTGGACCCGTCCGGGCGCGGGCCCGGTGACGACGCTCGGCAGGCAGGGCCACTGCCACTAGCGCGACGCGGAAGCGGTGGCCGGCACCCGCCGCTTCCGCTCGAACACCGCCGGCCCGCGCCGCGCCTCCTCCCCCATGCGACGCTCCGCCACCCTCCACTCAGGCCGGTCGGCCACCGACTCGCGCGCGGCGCACCAGGTCGTCGGCGACCGCTGGTCCGGTCGGCGTACCGGCGGTCGAAACCAGCGGCGGAGGTCACCTGCCGACCCTGCCTGCTGAGAGTTTCTGAACGGCCGGCCAGGCGTGTGTCCTGGTTTTGATCTATGTCTGGACCAAAGTATGACGGCGCGTTAGGCCCAGGTATGACGACGTGAACGCGGCCACGTCGTTATTGTCCGTTCCGATGGACATCATCAGCTCGTAACCCCCTTTCCGCCGAAGGGACAGCCGCGTCATGTGGGAAGTTCTTCAGTCAGCGACCGACGTCCGGTCGCGCGTGACCGAGTGGATGGGGAAACGGTTCCTCGCGCACCTCAGCAAGACCGGGTTCGACCTCGAGTCGTCCTGGTTCGTGCCCTCGCGCGTGCTCGCCCCGCTGCGGCGCAACGGGGTCGACCCCGTGCCGGAGCTGGCGCGGATGCAGGCGCACGGGCCGGTGACGCGGTTGCCGTTGCCGGTCACGGTGTGGCTGGTGACCGGGTACGAGGCGTCCAAGCAGGTGCTGGTGGACTCGGAGGCGTTCAGCAACGACTTCGGGCACCTGCGCGAGCTCGGGTTGTTCTCCGACGAGGCGCCGGGCGGGCTGGGGTTCAGCGACCCGCCGGAGCACACGCGGCTGCGCAAGGTGCTGACACCGGAGTTCACCATGCGGCGGCTGTCGCGGCTGGTGCCGCGGATCGAGGAGATCGTCAAGGACCAGCTCGACCTGATGTCCATGCAGGACGGTCCCGTCGACCTCGTCGAGCACTTCGCGATGACGGTGCCCGCGCTCACGATCTGCGAGCTGCTGGGCGTACCCGCGAGCGAACGCGAGGAGTTCCAGCGGCGCAGCGTCTCGCGGTTCGACCTCGGCGGCGCGGCGACCACGTCGTTGTCGGCGGTGTCCGAGTCGATCGTGTACTTCCGGGAGCTGGTGCGGTCGCAACGGCTGGCGCCCACCGACGGGCTGCTCGGCGAGCTGGTGCGCAAGCACGGTGACGAGCTGGACGACGACGAGCTGGCCGGGCTCGCGGACGGGCTGCTCACCGGCGGGTTCGAGACGACGGCCAGCATGATCTCGCTCGGCACGCTCGCGATGCTGCGCGACCCCGGCCTGCGGGAGAAGGCGCTCGGGGACGACAAGGCCGTCAACGGGCTGGTCGACGAGCTGCTGCGGCACCTCAGCGTCGTGTCGGTCGCGTTCCTGCGGGTCGCGCGGCACGACCTCGAGATCGCCGGCACCAAGATCAAGGCGGGCGACATCGTGGCGTGCTCGCTGTCCCAGGCGAACCGCGACCCGAGCGTCTACCCCACCCCGGACGTCGTCCTCGCGGACCGTCCCGCGAGCCAGCACCTCGCGTTCGGCTACGGCGCGCACCGCTGCATCGGCGCCGAACTGGCCAAGATGGAGCTGCGGATCGCCTACCCGGCGCTGGTGAAGCGGTTCCCGGAGATGCAGCTCGCGGCCGACCCGGCCGCGCTCCAGTTCCGCAAGCTCTCGATCGTCTACGGCCTGCACTCGCTGCCGATCCACCTCGGCGCGCAGCCCAGCCCGATCCAACAGGTGCTGTGAACCGAAGAAGGCCACCCGATCCGGGTGGCCTTCTTCGTCACTCCCGCGTGCCGATGGTGTCGATCGGCTTGCCGCGCAACGACAACCGCGTCGACACCGCCACCGACACGACCCCGAGAAGCACGGCCCCGCAGAGCGCGCCCAGCCACACGCGCGCCGGACCGGACGGCACCACGCTCCCGGTCAGCCCGAGCGACAGCAGCACCAGCGGCACGGCCGCCACCAACGACCCGAGCACCATCGCGAGCCCCGCGGTGAGCAACGCCTCGGTCCGCATCATCCGCACGATCTGCCGCCGTCCGGTGCCGACGAGCCGCAGCAGTGCGAACTCCCGCCGCCGCGCGGCCGTGGACATCACCAGCGTGTTCGACACCGAGATCGCCACGTACCCGAGGATCACGCCCACCGCGACGAGGTTCAGCAGGAACTGGGTCCGCTCCTCGCCGCGTTCCCGCGCCGCCACCCGTTCCGTCACCTGCAACCCCGGATACCGGCTCACGACCTCGCCGACGTCGGCAGAACCGACCAGCACAGCACTGTCCAACCCGGACGTGGTGTGCGCACGGGCGTCAGTGGCAGACAGCACGTAGTCACCGAACGCCAGATCGTGGTCGTACGTCGCGATGACCTTCAACCGAGCCTGCAGTCCGTCCGCGAACCAGAACTCGACGTCGTCCCCGACCCTCTTGTCCTCCCACGACGCGTGCCCGGCGCTCAACGCCACCGTGCCCTCCCTCAGATCGCCGAGGCTGCCGGACACGACCCCGAGGTCGACCCCGTCCGCCGCGCCGAGCCCGGTGGCCGGACGGCTCTGCACCTCGACGCTGTCCCCGGTCGTGGACGACGTGATCACCTGCGTCCGCACCAGCGACGTGCCCCCGACCTGCCGCGCGACCTCGGCCGGCACCCCGGTCACCCCGGTGATCACCCGCTCGGCGGTGATCGACCGATCGGTCTGCTGCGCGACGGCCGCCGTCAGCGTCGTCTGGCTGTAGAAGTTCACCACCAGGAACCCGACCGCGAGCATCAACGGCGTCACCGCGGCCGCGAGCCGGCGCGAGTTCCGCGACACGTTCGCCGACGCCAGGTACCCGCTCACGCCGAACCTGGCGAGCACCGGCACGATCCACCGCACCGCCGCCCCGACCACCCGAGGCCCGGTCAGTGTCAGCCCGATGATCAGCACCAACGCGGCCATCACCGACATCGCCGCACCGATCTGCCCACCGATGAACAACGGCACGGCACAGGCGCCGAGCCCCAACGCGACCAGCACCCACCCGATGGCGAGCCGCACCCGGCCGACGTCCTTGCGTTGCACGGCGGCCTCCCCCAGCGCCTCGACGGGGTTGATCGACGACGGCCGCCGCGACGCGCTAAAGGCCGCGAGCCGGGCCGCGCCCACCCCGATCAGCAACGCGGCCACCAGCGGAATCGGGCTGATCGACAGCTCGAAGTCCGCGGGCACCACGCCGATCCGCGCGAACGCGTCGCGGAGCCCGTGACCGACCCCGATGCCCAGCAGGCTGCCCAGCAGACCGGCCACGACGGACACGACCGTCGTCTCGACTCCGATCAGCTTGCGCACCTGCCGTGGCGTGGCGCCGACAGCGCGCAGCAACGCGAACTCACGGCGGCGTTGCTCGACTGTCAGTGCCAGCGTGCTCGCGACCACGAAGATCGCCACCAGGATCGCGTACCCGCCGAACGACCCGGCCAGGATCGCGAGGATCGACTTCGTGCGGCTGACGTCGTCGAACTCGGCAGCACTGCGGTCGACCCCGGCCGACACCGTGACGTGGTCCCCGGCCAGCACCTCCTCGACGCGCTGCGCGTCCGCCCCGAGCACGCCGATCGCGCTCACCCGGTCCGGTCCACCGGCCAGCTCGATCGCCTTGTCGGCGCTGAAGAACACCGACGCCTGCCGCGCCACCCCGGCGGACTCGGCGACACCGGCCACGCGGTACGCGACGGGCACCGAGCGGGTCATCACCCTCACCTCGTCGCCCACCCGCACCCCGGCCTCGCCAGCGAGCGCCGAATCGAGCACGACCTCGTTCCCACGCGGCGCCACGCCGTCCTTCAGCGTGAACGGCGCCAGCACGGCGGAGTCCCAGTTGTGGCCGAACACCGGCTTGGACGCGACCGGCCGTCCCGACGGCCCGGTCACGACGGCCGGGAACGTCCGCTCCGCCACCGCCTTCGCCCCCGGCACTGCCGCGATCTTCGCGACCAGCGCGGCCGGAATGGACGGCTGCTCGGCGGCGTGCTCGAACGCGAGGACGTCACCACCGGGCGGCCGCACGGTCCGGTCGCCGGTGACGACCACGTCGGCGGCCGCGTAGCGCTGGGTCGGCACTCCCCCGCGCAGCCCCGACTCCAGCAGGATCCCGCAGGCCGCGACCAGCGCGGTCCCGCACAGCACGGCGACGAAAGCGCCGACGAACCCGCTGGTCCGGGCCTTGACGGTCTGCCAGGCGAGAGTCAGCACCGCTCACCACTCCCCGAGGTGCGTCATGCGCTCGGCGACCTTCTCCGGCGTCGGCCCGACGAGCTCGCCGGCCAGCCGTCCGTCCGCCAGGAACAACACGCTGTGCGCGGCCGAAGCGGCCACCGGGTCGTGCGTCACCATCAGCACGGTCTGCCCCATCTCGTCCACGATGGACCGCAGCAGTCCCAGCACCTGCTGCGCGGTCCGGGAGTCCAGCGCGCCGGTCGGTTCGTCGGCCAGCACCACCTCGGGCCGGGCGACCAGCGCGCGGGCGATCGCGACGCGTTGCTGCTGCCCGCCCGACAACTCGGTGGGCAGCCGGTCGAGCCGTCCGTCGAGACCGACCCTGCGAACGATCTCGTGCAGCCAGCCGCGGTCAGCCGACCGTCCCGCGAGCCGCAACGGCAGCGTGATGTTCTGCTCGACGGTCAGCGACGGCAGCAGGTTGTAGGCCTGGAACACGAACCCGATCCGGTCGCGGCGCACCTGCGTCAGCGCCGTCTCCTTCAGGCCGCCGAGGTCGGTGTCGCCGAGCAGCACGCGGCCGGACGTCGGCCGGTCCATGCCCGACGCGCAGTGCAGGAAGGTGCTCTTGCCCGAACCGGACGGTCCCATCACGGCGGTGAACGTGCCCCGCCGGACGTTCACGGTGATCCCGTCCAGCGCGGTGACGGCTCCGCCGCCAGAGCCGTACACCTTCCGCACCGCCTGCAGCGACAGCGCGTCTGCCCTCATCACGTTCTCCTTGGCTCGCAACGACTTGCTCGCCAAGAACGTAGTTTCGGGAGCACCCAGGACACGATCACGCAGGCTGCCGAGACCGAGGTAGAGCCTGCTCCACCTCGTCGGCGCGGACAGATTCGACCGGCCGGGTTCGTCGGCCACGACGAACCCGGACGCCGACACCGGGCCTAGCGTTCCTGGCAGGGTGGGAAGGACCGGACTGGTGGATTAGGGGGATCACGAACACCATGACGAAGATCGAGGACCTGCACGGTCACGCGCTGCCGGAACAGCCCGTCCTCTCGCCCGACGGCACCGAGGTCGTCTACGTCCTGCGCACCACGAACCGCGAGGCCGACCGCGACGAGCACGCGCTCTGGCGGCTCGAGAACGGCAAGCCGAAGCAGCTGACCAGGGGGAAGTCGGACACCGCGCCGGCGTGGTCTGCGGACGGCAGGCTCGCGTTCCTGCGCGCCCAGGACGGCCCTGCCCAGGTGTGGCTGCTCGACGGCGAACCCGACCAGCTCACCACCCTGCCGCTCGGCGCGGGCGCTCCGGTGTGGAGCCCGGACGGCACGAAGATCGCCTTCGCGGCACCGGCCGACCTCGCGGACGCCGGGGAGCCGATCGTCACGTCCCGGCTCGCCTTCAAGGCCGACGGGGCGGGCTACCTGCGCGGCGTGCGGTCCCACCTGCACGTCCTCGACCTGGAGACGCGCGAGGTGCGGCAGCTGACCACCGGCGACTGGAACGCGGGCACCCCCACCTGGTCCCCGGACGGCACGAGGATCGCGTTCTCGGCGGCGCTCGACGAGAACGCCGACCTCACCTACCGCTGGCCGGTGCACGTCGTCGACGTCGACGGCACGGCGGAACCGCGGCTCGTCGGGCTCGCCGAGGGGTACTCGGAGTCGGTCACGTGGACCGGCGGCGGCCTGCTCGTGGTGGGCCGCGAGAACGTCGAGGCCGGTCACCTCCACCTGCTGCGCCTGAGCATCGACGGCGAGGTCGAGAACCTGTCCGCGCCGCTCGACCGCAACGTCCTGCCCGGCGCCCCCGCCTACCCCGGCGGGCGGCCCGCCCAGGTCGGCGGCACCACGTACTTCTGCGCCCGCGACCGCGGCTGCTCCCAGCTGTACGCCGTGGACGACGACGGCCCGCGCCTGGTCCTGGGCGGCGGCGACCGCGTCGTGTCGGGGTTGTCGGTCGCCGGCGACAAGGCCGCGACCGTGCTGAGCACGCCCACCTCGTTCGGCGAGATCGCCACGATCGACCTGACGACGGGCGAGGCGACCGTCCACACCGGACACAACAGCCCCGGCGGGTTCGTCCGCGAGGAACGCGAGTTCACGATCTCGGACGGCACGGTCGTGCACGGCTGGATCGTCCGCGATCCTGAGCGGACCGGCCCGCTGCCGTTGCTGCTCGACGTCCACGGCGGCCCGCACAACGCGTGGAACGGCGCCGCCGACTCCGTCCGCCTCTACCAGCAGGAACTGGTCCAGCGCGGCTGGGCGGTCCTGATGGTCAACCCGCGCGGCAGCGACGGCTACGGCGAGGCGTTCTACCAGGCCGCCGTCGGCTCCTGGGGCGAGTCCGACGCGAAGGACCTCCTCGAACCGGTCGACCGACTCGTCGCCGAAGGCCTCGCCGACCCGGCGAGGCTCGCCGTCACCGGCTACAGCTACGGCGGCTTCATGACGTGCTACCTGACCAGCCGGGACACCAGGTTCGCCGCGGCCGTCGCGGGCGGTGCCGTCAGCGACCTGACCAGCATGGCCGGCACGTCCGACGGCGGCCACTACCTGACCGAGGTCGAACTCGGTGGCACCGAACGGTTCGCGGGCCAGTCACCGCTTTCCCGCGTGGACGACGTCCGCACTCCCACGCTGATCTACCACGGCGCCGACGACGCGCGCTGTCCCGTCGGCCAGGCCGAGCAGTGGTTCACCGCGTTGCGGCGCAACGACGTTCCCGCGAAGCTCGTCCTCTACCCCGGCGAGTCACACCTGTTCGTCATGAGCGGCAAGCCGTCGCACCGCGAGGACTTCAACCGCCGCGTGGCCGGCTGGGTGCGCGAGCACGTCGAGAAGCGCAAGCCGCTCGACGCGAAGCATTGGCAGCGCAGGCTTTCGGCGTTGGCCAAGAAGCACGACGTGCCCGGCGCGGTGCTCGGCATCGACCACGGCGGCGAGATCGCCCAGGCGCACCACGGCGTGCTGAACCGCACGACCGGCGTCGAGGTCACCGACGACGCGGTGTTCCAGATCGGGTCGATGACCAAGGTGTTCACGGCGACGGTTGTCCTGCAACTCGTGGAGGAAGGGCTGCTCGACCTCGACGCGCCGGTCAAGGACGTGCTGCCCGAGCTCGGGCTCGCCGAGCCGGTGACGATGCGGCACCTGCTCACGCACACCAGCGGCATCGACGGCGACAACTTCACCGACACCGGCCGTGGCGACGACTGCCTGGAGCGCTACGCCGACGTCCTCGGCGACGCCGTCCGGAACCACCCGCTCGGTGCCACGTTCTCCTACTGCAACGCCGGTTTCGCGCTGGCGGGCCGGGTGGTCGAGAGGGTCACCGGCAAAACGTGGGACGAGGCGATCCGCGAGCGGCTCTTCGTGCCCCTGGGTCTCACGCGCACCGGCACGCTGCCCGAGGAGGCGCTGCTGCACCGCGCCGCGAACAGCCACGTGACGCACGACGGCGAGCAGGAGGTGGCGAAGCTCTGGATGCCGTTGCCCAGGGCCATGGGACCGGCCGGCACGATCTTCGCGTCCACCGGCGACGTGCTGAGGTTCGCGCGGATGCACCTCGACGGCGGCCTGGCCCACGACGGCACGCGGGTGCTGTCGGAGGAGTCCGTGGCCGCGATGACGTCGGAGCAGATGGCGTTGCCCGACACCGGTGGGCTGCCCGACTCGTGGGGGCTCGGCTGGATCCGGTTCGGCTGGGACGGCGACCGGCTGATCGGTCACGACGGCAACACCGTCGGCCAGTCCGCGTACCTGCTCATCGCGCCGGAGCACGACCTGGCGGTCACGTTGCTGACCAATGTGGACACTTCGCGCGAGCTGTACGTGGAGCTGTTCCGGGAGATCTTCGCCGACTTGGCGGGCATCGACGTTCCGCAGGCGCGCAAGCCCGCGGCCGAGCCGCCCTCGGTCGAGCTGGCGAAGCACGTGGGCCGGTACGAGCGGGCGTCACTGCGCTTCGACATCACGCTGGGGGACAACGGACTCCGGCTCGACGCGACCCCTACCGGCACGTTCGCGGGCGTCGTCCCGAAGCCGGAGGTCGTCGACCTCGTCCCGTTCGCCGACGACGTGTTCCTCTACCGGTGGCCCCGGGACAAGGCCTGGACCACCGTCGTCTTCTACTCGCTGCCCAGCGGTGAGCCGTACCTCTACTCGGGTTTCCGCTCCACACCGAAGGTGTCCTGACATGGACCTGCTGAACGACATCGAGCGGCTCGTGTCCTGCGAGTCGCCGTCCGACGACCTGGCGGCGGTCGCCCGCAGCGCCGAGGTCACCGCCGCGGTCGGCGCCGCGTTGCTGGGCGCCGAGCCGGAACGGATCGTGCTCGACGGCCGCACGCACCTGCGGTGGCGGCTGGGTTCGGGACCGCGCAAGGTGTTGCTGCTCGGCCACCACGACACGGTGTGGCCGATCGGCTCGCTGGCGCGCATCCCGTTCGGCGTCACGGACGGTGTGCTGCGCGGCCCCGGCTGCTTCGACATGAAGACGGGCCTCGCGATGATCTTCCACGCCGTCGCGGCGGCCGGCTGCCCCGACGGCACGACCGTCCTCGTCACCGGCGACGAGGAGATCGGCTCGCCGTCGTCGCGCGGACTGATCGAGGCCGAGGCCGTGGCGCATCGGGCGGTGCTGGTCACCGAGGGCTCGGCCGACGGCGGCGCGTTGAAGACCGAGCGCAAGGGCACGTCGATGTACGAGGTCACGCTGCACGGCCGCGCCGCGCACGCCGGTCTCGAACCCGAACGCGGCGTCAACGCCACCGTCGAGGCCGCGCACCAGATCCTCGCCGTGGCGCGGCTGGCCGACCCGGCGCTGGGCACCACCGTCGTACCCACGGTGCTGTCGTCCGGCACGACCACCAACACCGTTCCCGCACAGGGCAAGTTCATGATCGACGTGCGCGTGCGAACCCTCGCGGAGCAGCAGCGGGTCGACGACGACATGAGGACGTTGCGGCCGGTGCTGGACGGGTCGGAGGTCGAGGTGTCGGGCGGCCCGAACCGCCCGCCGATGGAGCCGTCCGCGTCCGCCGAGCTGTTCCGGCGGGCGCAACGACTGCTCCCCGGCGTCACGCAGGCGGCGGTCGGCGGCGCGTCGGACGGCAACTTCACCGCGGGACTGGGGATTCCGACGCTCGACGGGCTCGGCGCGGTCGGCGGCGGCGCCCACGCCGAGCACGAACACGTGCTGGTGCCGGAGATCGGCCCGCGCACCGACCTGCTGGCCGCGCTCGTGAAGGAGCTGACATGACGCTGGTGGCTCAGGAGCTCGTCGTACGGCAACTCACCGCGCACGCGGACCTCGTTGCCGCGCAACGGTTGTTCGAGTCGATCTGGCAGGGAGGCACTCCCCCGGTCACCGCCGAGCTGCTGCGCGCGATGACCAAGGCGGGCAACTACGTCGCGGGCGCGTTCGACGGCGACGTCCTGGTCGGCGCGTGCGCGGGCTTCTGCTCGCCGCCCGCCGCGCGTTCGTTGCACAGCCACATCGCCGGAGTCGCCGCGGGCATGCGCGGCCGTGCGGTCGGCCTCGCGCTGAAGCTCGACCAGCGCCAGTGGTCCCTGGACCGCGGCCTGACCGAGATCACCTGGACGTTCGACCCGCTGGTGCGCCGCAACGCGCATTTCAACCTGAGCAAGCTGGGCGCCGACGCGACCGAGTACCTGCCGGACTTCTACGGCGACATGCACGACGGCATCAACGCGGGCGCCGAGTCCGACCGCCTGCTCGTCAGCTGGCGCATCACCGACCCGGTCGTGCCTCGGGTCGTCACCGCGGGCGGTTCCGCGGCCCTGGGCATCAACGACGACCTGCCCGTGCGAGGAAATGCGTCCGGCCCAACGGTTCTGGTCGCCGTGCCACCAGACATCGAGACGCTGCGGGCCACGAACCCGGCTGCGGCGCGCGAGTGGCGGCACGCCGTCCGCGAGGTGCTGGGCGGCCTGCTGGCCGAGGGCGCCCGCGTCACCGGGTTCGACAAGACCGGCTGGTACGTCGTGGAGAGGAGCACGTGGTGAAGCTGTCCGGGGTGGAGATCCGCTGGGTCGAGATGCCGCTGAGGTCGCCGTTCCGCACCTCGTTCGGCACGCAGACCGTGCGCCAGCTACTGCTGCTGCGCGCCGTCACGGACGAGGGCGAGGGCTGGGGCGAGTGCGTCACGATGGCCGACCCGGTGTACTCGTCGGAGTACCTGGAAGGCAGCGCCGACGTACTGCGCCGCTTCCTGGTCCCGGCTTTGACCGGCCCGATCGACGGCATCTCGGTGGCACCGGCGCTGCGGAGGTTCCGCGGCCACCGCATGGCCAAGGCAGCACTGGAGATGGCCGTCCTGGACGCCGAACTGCGCGCGCGTGGCGTGTCGTTCGGCCGTGAGCTGGGCGCCGTCCGCGACCGCGTGCCGTGCGGAGTCTCCGTAGGGATCATGAACTCGATCCCCGAACTCCTCGACGCCGTCGACGGCTACCTCGCCGAGGGCTACCAGCGCATCAAGCTGAAGATCGAACCGGGCTGGGACGTCGACCCGGTCCGCGCCGTCCGCGAACGGTTCGGCGACATCCAGCTCCAGGTGGACGCCAACACCGCCTACACCCTCGGCGACGCCCGGCACCTCGCGAGGCTCGACCCGTTCGACCTGCTGCTCATCGAACAGCCGCTGGACGAGGAAGAACTCCTCGCCCACGCCGAACTGGCCAAGGTCGTGCAGACCCCGATCTGCCTGGACGAGTCCATCACCTCTGCGTCGTCGGCGGCGGACGCGATCAAGCTCGGCGCCTGCCAGATCGTCAACATCAAACCGGGCCGCGTCGGCGGCTACCTGGAGGCCCGCCGCATCCACGACGTGTGCGCGGCGCACAACGTCCCGGTGTGGTGCGGCGGCATGCTCGAAACGGGCATCGGCCGCGCGGCGAACGTGGCCCTCGCGGCGTTGCCCGGCTGCACGCTGCCCGGCGACACCTCGGCGTCCGACCGCTACTACCGGATGGACGTCACCGAGCCGTTCGTGCTGGAAGACGGCCACCTGACCGTGCCGACGGGGCCGGGACTGGGCGTGACGCCGCTGCCGGACGCGCTCGACTCGGTCACGGTGAAGACGGAGTGGATCCCGGTGCGCTGACCCGCGTTCACCGCGTGGTCCTACACCGCGGCGCGCCGGACCTCCGGCAGCTCCGCGGTGTCGCCACGCACCAGCAGCCTCAGCAGTGGACCGGCCATCGCCGTCGTCACCAGCGCCATCACCACCATCGACGAGTACAGGCTCTGGTCGAGCACCCCGAGGCTCAGGCCGACGGAGAGGATGACGAGCTCGGTGAGCCCTCGGGTGTTGAGCAGCAGTCCCAGCGCGGCCGACGACCTGGGAGGCACGCCTCCGGCGCGGGCAGCGAGGTAGCCGCCCGCGAACTTGCCGCCGATGGCCACCACCAGGACCAGGCCCAGCTCGCCGAAGCCGGACCACCCGATGGACGTCAGGTTCACCTGCAGGCCCGCTACCACGAAGAACACCGGGAGCAGCAGGACAGAGCCCAGTCCTCCCAGGCGGTTCAGCAGCGCGGCCGTGCCCTCCCTGGGCATCACCACGCCGAACAGGAACGCGCCGAAGAAGAAGTGCAGGCCCATCCACTCGGTCGCCGCGGCGGACATCAGCAGGCCGGCCAGGCCCGGCACGGTCAGGTCGCCGGTGAGGCGGCGCAGCACCGGGGTGACGATCCACCGCATCACCGCCAGGTAGGGCAGCACGAAGAGCAGGCGCCACTGGTCCGGGCCGCCCGCGTCGCTCACGGCGGCGACCACGGCCAGCAGCGACCACGCCGCCACGTCGTCCACCGCGGCGCACGTGAGCACCAGCCCTCCCAGCGGTGTGCCGGTCAGGCGGAGGTCGGCGAGCAGCCGCGCCAGCACCGGGAACGCGGTCACCGCCATCGCCGCGCCCAGGAACAGCACGAACCCCAGCCGGTTCTCGGTGGGGTGGGTGGTCAGGAGGTGCAGCGCGAGCACCGTGCCGAGGCCGAACGGCAGTGCGATCGAGGAGAAGGAGACCGTGACCGCCAGGGATCCTCTGCCGCGCAGCAGGTTTCGCGGGAGCTCCAGGCCCACGACGAACATGAACACGGCGAGACCGACGTTCGCGAGCGCGCTCAGGGAAGGGCGCACGTCGGCGGGGAACACGGTGTCCGAGATGGCGCCGCCGAACAACGAGGGGCCCAGCAGCACGCCCGCGACCATCTCGCCGATCACCGGTGGCTGGCCGCAGCACCGGGCCAGGCGGCCGAAGAGCCGTGCCAGCACGACGATCAGGGCCAGGTCGGCCAGCAGGACGGTGAGCTGTGCCGCTGTCACGAGGCGACCTCGGTCGGCAGTCTGGCGTACCGGCGCATCCCGTAGAGCAACGGGTCGGTCGCGTCGCCCTCCGCGATCCGCAGCACCTCGCCGAACACGACGTGGTGGTCCCCCACGGGTTCGGCTCGGCGCACCGCGCAGTCCGCGACCGCGTGCGCGTCGTCCGGCAGGTGCGGGCCGCCCGTTCCTGCCCGCCAGCGCACGCGGTCGAAGCGGTCCTGCGCACCGGACGCGAACAGTTCCGCGGTGGCCCTCGCCTCGCCGTGCACCAGGTTGACGGCGAAGACGCCTCGGCGCAGGACCGCCGCCAGCGTCGGGCTGCCGGTGCGCAGGCAGGCCAGCAGCGTCGGTGGGGCGAGCGTGACGCTGCACAGCGACGAGCACGTCATCCCGCGCGGCGTGCCGTCGGCGTCGACGGCGGTGATGATCGCGACCCCGGTCGGGAAGCCGGCCATGAACGACCGGAATCCCGACCGGAGCGCGTCGGTCGTCACAGCATCCCGATCGGCTCGGCGCGCAGCGGGCTCGCCCAGCTGTCGTCGTCGAAGAGCAGTTGCTGGTTCAGCGCCGGGTCGTCGTGGAACCGCGCGAGCGCCTCGTGCTGTGGCAGCGCGCGCCGGACGAACGCGTCGGCCGCGTTCCGGCGGGCCTGCCACCGCGCCGGAGGCTCGGCCCGGTGCAGCAGCCTCGTCGGAACCTGCTGTCCCAGCAGGATCGTCTCCACTCCGGCGAGCCCGTAGAACGTGGGCGCGTTGCCCTGCACGAAAGTCCGCAGCAGCGGGTTGCGGTAGCGCAGCGGCGCGCCGGTCGCGTACATGTCCAGCATCGGCTGTGCGCCGGAGATGTCGGTGTTCGCGCGCGCCTCCCGCCAGAACGGCGTGTCGCGCCTGGTGTTGAACCGGTAGTGGATGGACAGGAACCACCGCAACGCGTCCCACCTGTTCGCGAGGCCCACGTTGACCATGTCGCGGCACTGCGGGTCCGCCCACGAGCCGGGCAGCGAGGCCACCAGCGCCTGGACGCTCGACGTGATCATCAGGATGCCGGTCGACTCCAGCGGTTCGACGAACGCGTAGGAGTTGCCGATCGCCATCACGTTGCCCCGCCACGCTTTCTCGTGCCGGCCGACGCGGAACCGGACGAACCGCGGTTCGCTGACACCGGGGAAGCGCGCGGCGAGCTCTGCGGCTGCCTGGTCGTCGGAGATCGCGTTCGACGAGTAGACGTAGCCGAGGTGGTCGTCCTGCGGCGTGGGGATGTCCCAGCACCAGCCGGAGTTCATCGTGATGGCGCTGGTGTACGGCTTCAGGTTCCCTCCGTGGCCGACGTTGCCCGTCACGGCGGAGTCGGTGAAGAGGCTGCTCGCGTAGCTGTGGAACGGCGTGCGGAACGCCTTGCCCAGCAGCATCGACCGGAATCCCGAGCAGTCGGCGTAGAAGTCGTAGGAGAGCTTGCGACCGTCGGTGGTCTGCAGGTGGTCCACCCAGTCGTCCTGGCTGAGCGCCACGTCCTCGATCTTCGCCTCGACGTGCTGGACGCCGCGCTGCTTGGCGATGTCGGCGAGGTAGCTCACGAATCGGGCGTTGTCGAGGTGGTAGGCGAACGGCAGGTACTTCATCAGCGACAGGTGCCGGTCGCCCGCGTCGAACACCGGTGCGCGCTCCGCGCTCATCAGCAACGACTGCAGCGTGTACCCGTCGATGCCCCCGCCGGCGTCGACCGCGCCCGCCGTGCCGATCGAGTTGCTGTCCCAGTCGAACGGCGCCATGAACCCGTCCGGCCGCGGGCCCCACTCGAAGCGGATGCCCTGCTTCCAGGTCGGTCGCACCTGCCGGTAGAAGTCCTCGACGTCGATGCCGAGGTAGTGGTGCAGGAAGATCACGATGCCGGGAACGGTGGCCTCGCCGACACCGATGATCGGGATCGACGGGGACTCGATCAGCGACACCTCGAGCCACGGCCTCTTGGTGCGCAACGCGATGGCCGTCAGGTACCCGGCTGTGCCGCCGCCGACGACGGCGACCCTGCGGATCGCCTGCCGGTCGTCCGCCGCGGGCCGCGGCAGCATCTCCACCAGCGGTTCGTGGTTGCTGCGCAAGGAGATTCCCGGCAACCGCGGCGCGTCGGCGGCGCCGCCGAGCCACTCGCGCACCGCCGCCGACTCGGTGTCGGAGAAGGTCCGCACCAGCTCGTCGAGTGCCGATGGCCGTCCAGCGTTCATCTTCATGAGTGGTTCCCCCAGAACCTCGTCAGCCGGAAATGAGATCAGCGGAACGCAGGCGGCCGACGAACACGTCGACGTCGGACCGCACGTCGGCGACGTCGACGCCCGCGCTCGCCGCGATGCGTTCCGCCACCTGGTCCGCGGTGTCCCCGGCCGCCAGTCGTTCCAGGACGTACGCGGCGGTCGGGTTGAGCTGCCAGTAGCGGCCGGTCCGTTCGTCCAGCACGACCATGCCGTCCTCCGCGCGCGTCATCGACACCTGTGTGCGTGGGCGCAACGTCATCGCGAACCTCCCCTTGGTCCAACCGTGATCAAAGACCTCCACCGGCTCATGTCGCCGGTCTCCCCCACCGCCCTGCCCTCGGCCTCCACCCAGGCGTGCGCGCGGAACGGGTGGATCTGCGCGCCCACGTGCCACGTCGGCCACCGGCCCCGCAGCCGGCACAGCAACGCGACCGCAATGGACCTCGGCAGGCACCCGTCACCCGCGACCATCACGCTGCTGGCGAGGACCGCCCGGCTGGCCGCCGCCGCCTCCTCGTACGTCGCGGGCCGGGCACCTTTGGACACGGCGGTGAGGACCCGGCGGATTCGCTGCGGTGACCTGGTCCCGAGCACTCGTGCCACGAGGACCACGGCCGACGCGGGAACACCTCGGAACGGGCCGGCCGCGGGGCGGGTGAGGGCCGTCGCTTTGGCTTTCATCAGCTCGCACTCCTCATCGCGACGTCGGACGCGCCGCGCAGCCAGGTCTCGCAGTTGAACGTCATCACCATGATCGGCAGCGCCGGTCCAGGCGGGGGCGGCCCGAGGACGGCGAGGCGCAGTGCCTCCGCGTCGACCAGGCCGAGGTCGGCGAGCAGCAGGTCGTCGCACAACGCGGCGAGCCTCGGCCGTTGCGCGCGCAGCCCCGCGTGCACGTCCTCGGACATGTCGTTCTTGGTCGAGCGCCGCACGATCCCGGCGGGCACGACGTCGCGCAGCGCGGCGGTCAGCAGCGGTTTGAACGCCCAGGGAGTGGTGCGCTCGTGCGGGAGCACGGACAGGCAGGCCTCGACGACCCGGTCGTCCAGGAACGGTGCCGCCGTCCGCACGCCCTGAGTCGCGGTGAGCTGCCCGATGAGCCGCGCGATCCGCCCGGACGCCCGGATCTGCTCCAGGGCCAGGTGCTCACTCCTGTCGTCCGCCAGCGGCTCGGCGTCCGCGGCGGCCCTGTCGAGCGCGTCGACGACGAGGTGAGCGCCCGCCTCGGTGAGCCACGGCGGCAACCGCAGCGGGTGGTTCCAGCTCGCAGGGGGCAGCCGGGCACCGGGCAACGGCGACGCGACCTGCCGTGCGCTCTGCGCGAGCCAGTCCCGGTAGGACTGCCTGTCCCGCAACGCCTGCCAGGTCTGGCTCACCGACCACCGCTTCAACCCGCGGTGGCCGCGCACGTGGTCGAGAGCGAGCAACGGGTCGCGCCGTGCGAGGCCGTGCACGTAGTTCGGCGGCGCGGACAGCACCTCGTCCCCGCCGTGGCCGGTGAAGTGGAGTGTGGAGCCGCGGGCCCGCACCCGCCGGGCGATCTCCGCGAACCGCGCTCCCTGCAGGCCGAGGAACGGTTCGTCGTGCGGCTGCACCGGGTCGAAGAGTCCCTCGAACGGCAACGGCAGGTCGCTCGCGGGCATGAGCAGGTGTTCCGCCCGCGGCATTCGTGCCGCGGCGTCGACGGCGATCGCGGTGTCGTCGTCCTCGCTCGTCAGCCCCGTCATGGTGACCGCGAGCAACTCCGGGTTGTGCTGCCAGGCGAGGAACCCCACGGGCGTGGAGTCCATGCCCCCGGACAGGTCGCAGCTGATCGTCGGCCGCGATCGGGCACTGTCGCCGACCGCCTCGACGAGCGCGTCCCGCAACCGGTCAGCTCCCTCGGCCAGGGTGAGGCTCGGGGTCGGCGGCGTCCACCAGCGCACGACGTCTGGTGTGGCTCCCGGCGCGGCGTAGTGGCCGGGTGCGACCGCGGTGACCCCGCGCCACATCGTGGAGGAGGTGAGGGGATGCGGGATCGACGGGAACAGCAACCGCAGGGCGGCGGACTCCTCGTCCAGTTCCGCGCCGGCGATCTCGGCGACGAGGTCCGCCCGGTTCGCGGCGACACCGCCACCGACGAACATCCGCCGGGTGTTGGAGATCGTGCCCTGCGCCCGGATCCGGGCTCCCAGCGAGGCCACCACGTGGTGACTGCCGGGCAACGCCGGGACGACGCGGTCGAGCTGCCGCACGTCCGTGACGTCGCGCAGCAACGCTTCGAGCCGTGCTTCGGCGATTGGGCAGAAGCCGATCAGCGCGACGACACCGTGCCGGCTCCGGAACGTCCGGAGGTCGTCGTCGCGGAGGACGCCCACGATCAGCGGGCGACCGGACGGATGGGTGACCAGCACCTCCGCCCCGGGACGATGGGTACGAGCGGCGAGAACGCCGTCGTCGTCCGCAAGGACGACGAACGCGCTCTCGCCGCCGTCAGCGTGAGGCTGAGGCACTAACGGATCCTCAGTCCCACAGCCAAGCGGTGTCCCACGGGTTCTGGCTGCCGATGCCGTTGGTGAGGTCGGCGAAGTCACCGATCTCGACCATCAGCGGCTGCTCGTACCCACCCGGCTTGATCTCCTCCATGGCGTTTCTCCCACCAGCTTCGACAATTCCGGGAAACGGTTGTCCCCGGCAGAATCGAACCTAGCAAGCGACTTCGAGAGCGCCAACGGATTGCAACTAAATTGCACGAACCAATTCAGGCGGCCTGTTCAAAACCGGGATCGTCCCGCTTTTTGGACGCTTTCGGCTTGCGCTCGCCCTCGGTCGGGAAGACCCAGCGGCGGAACGCCCAGAACCGGAACACCATCGCGATCAGCGTGCCGATGATCATTCCGCTCACGAAGTCCGCGATCTCCTGAACGAGCAGGCTCACCTCCGGCACCCGCAGGTGCAGGACGTAACGCGAGATCACGTACGGCAGCGAGTTCAGAGCCACGCCGATGCCGCTGATCAGAAAGAACAACGCGGCTTCGTGGTGCCGTTCGCGGCCGCCGCGGGAACTGAAGGACCACTCGCGGTTGAGCACGTACGACACGATCGTCGCCACGATGGTGGCGACGACGAGCGCGGTGACGGGCTTCGCCTTCAACACGGTGAACTTCAGCGTGTAATTCAGCGCGGACGTGACGAGGAAGCACGTACCACCGACGAAGAGGAACTTCAGCGCTTCACGATGCTTGAGCGCATTCGCCCGCACCGGCGCCGGCAAAACGGACAAAACCCTGCGAACGAACGGCATGTGCACAGTCTATCGCAGCCGACCAGGCCAAATCATTTACCGCCCTGTTCGAGCTCTCGCGCGAACTTCTGCCAAATTCCGGCGTAACCGCGGGCGAGCTCCGCGACCATGCCCGCGGCGTGCGCCGGCACGTTCGTCGCGAGGCCCTCCCGGTCCTCCACCATCGGCGCGTGGGCGTCGAGCAGCCGCAGCAACGACCTGCCGGTCTCGCTGAACCGCAGCGCCGGGTCCTTCTTCAGATCCCGCACGATCGACTTCGGGTCACCCGCGGTGAGCGCGACGCCGATCGCCAGTTCCTCACCGCGCCGCACCCGGCCGGGCACCGGATCTTCACCGCGCTCGACCCGGTCGCGGACGTCGCGCACGGTTCCGGCGGAAATGCCTGTGGCGGCGGCGATCTGCCGCAACGACCTGCCGGGGTCCGACTCGATGAGGTCGGCCGCGAGCCTGCGCCCGTCCGCGGTGCTGAGCGGGCGCGCCCGCCCGTCCTGGCCGATCCGCGTGCGCAACTGGCGATGTCCGCCGGTTGCTCGCCGCCGGATCACGCCGACCGTGCGCGCGGCGATGCCGGCGACCCGCGCGATGGCCCGGTCCGACCACTCCGGGTGCGACCCGATGATCCGCGCGGCGGCCGCGGCGCGGTCGGCGCGGGACAACGGCAGACCGTGCGTGGTGTTCGCCTCGACCGCGAATACGAACGCGTCGACCTCGGAGCCGTCGAACAGCCGCGCCCGAATCGTGCGTTCCCCGCGCATCTCGGCCGCGCGGAGGCGATGCGCTCCGTCGATCACCTTCATGGTCTTCCGATGTACGACGATCGGCGGAAGCTCGTCCTCCGATTCCGCGAGAACCCTGACGTGCTCCTCATTTTCCCCGGCGGAGCGGGGAGAGTCGGCGGGCAGCAGTTCCTCAACGAGCAGTGTGACCAGCACGAATCCGGTGTCCGGATCGCGCGATTCCTGACCGATTGCCGAAGATTCAACGGAGTGAACAGATTCGAACGAGCGCGCGTTCACGCGGCACCCCCCAGGTTGCACGGTCCTGCGACCGGTTCTCCCCCGGTCACAGGCGCTCACTTCCGACCATACTGGTGCGCGTTGGACTGTCAACCGTGTTGAACATCGGGACGACTCGGGCGAACCGACTCTTCACCTGCGGAAAGCTCAATCAATTCGCTCTGGAGGAGCAGATTCCCGATATCCGGTCGCACTTGACCGAACAACAGATGTGCGGCACCACTGCCGAGGCCGGACAAACGCCTACCTCGCAGTCGCGCGCTGATCTGGGAGCAATCGCGCAACGCCCGCTTTCATCTATTTCGCCCGTTACTCGAGGCGGGGGAATACCTGAATGACGCGGCGTACTCGCGCGTTCTCGTGGTGGCCGCGTTGCTCGAACACGCCCACAAGCCCGCCGGCAGTCGCGGTTCGTCTGGTTGCGGAGTGGCAGGGTGGGGGCATGACAGGCCTGACCCGCGTGCTGGACGACCTCGGCACCACGCTGATCGACCTCGTGCGCGGCGATCCGGGCCGGACCGTGGGCGGCGTCGTCATCCACGACCCCGACGACGACCAGGTGCCGCCGTCCGCCCTGGTGCTCGGCGTCGGTGTCCGCGAGCCGGCGGAGCTGCTCGGCAGGCTGGCCGGCGCGGCGGCGCTCGTCGTGCGCGGGCCGGTCGTGCTCACCGACGACCTCGCGGACGCCGTCGACCGCTCCGGTGTCGTGCTGCTCGGTCTTGCGCCCGGCGCGTCGTGGACGCAGCTCGCCGCGATGCTGCGGTCGTTGCTGGAGCCCGACCCGTCCGAGACGCTCGGCGGGGTGCCGGCCGGGGATCTGTTCGCGCTGGCCAACGCGGTGGCGTCGTTGATCGACGCACCGGTGACGATCGAGGACCGCAGCTCGCGGGTGCTCGCGTTCTCCGGGCGTCAGGACGAGGCGGACCCGTCGCGGGTGCGGACGATCCTGGGGCGGCAGGTGCCGGAGCGGTACTCGCGGATGCTGGCCGAGCGCGGGGTCTTCCAGCACCTGCACCGCAGCGACCAGCCCGTGCACGTCGAGGGGCTGCCTGAGGAGGACGGCACGTTCTGCCTGCCTCGGGTCGCCGTCGCGGTGCGGGCGGGTGACGAGTTGCTCGGGTCGATCTGGGCTGCCGTGCGGGAGCCGTTGTCGGCGGAGAGCACCGAGACGTTCCGGGACGCGGCCAAGTTGGTGGCGTTGCACCTGATGCGGCAGCGGGCAGGCGCGGACGTCGAACGGCGGCTGCGCGCGGACCTGGTGTCCACGGCCGTCGAGGGTGGTCAGGGTGCGGCGGAGGCGGTGCGGCGGCTGGGGTTGTCGGACCAGTCGTGCGTGGTGCTGGCGTTGGCGCTGGCCCACTCGCACGGCGATGATCCCGCCGCGCACGCCCGGTTGCTGGCCGAACGCCGTCAGGTGGCCGATGCGCTGGCGATGCACCTCACGGCCGTGCATCCGCGCGCGGCGGCGGCGCTGGTCGGGGATGTCGCCTACGCGATCCTGCCCGTTTCCGAGGACCGGGCGTTCGGCATCGCCGGCGACTTCCGGGCTCGTATCGGGCACCAGGTGCTGGTCGGGGTCGGCCAGGAGGCGGACGGGTTGGCGTTGGCGCGGTCGCGGGCGGGCGCCGACCTGGTGCTGCGCGTGCTGCGAGCAGGGCGGTCCGCCTTGCAGGTCGCGCGGGTGTCCGATGTGCACGGTGAGGGGTTGTTGCTGGAGCTGGCGGATCTCATTGCCGAACGCGGTGACGAGCTGACCGGTCCCGTCGCGCGGCTCGTGGCGTACGACCGCAGGCACGGCGCGTGCCTGGTCGAGACGCTCGCCGCGTGGCTCGACGCGTTCGGGGACGTCACCGCCGCGTCGGCCGCGGTCTTCGTGCACCCCAACACCTTCCGCTACCGGCTGCGGCGGCTGGCCGAGGTCGGGGAGATCGACCTCAGCGACCCGGACGCGCGGTTCGCGGCGATGCTGCAGCTGCGGCTGTGGCGGCCAGGTGGCGCCGTGCCAGGGCGACGAACGCCTCCGTCGCCGGGTGAGCCGCCGGCTTCGGCCACGCCAGGTGGACGGTGATCAGGCCCGCGTCGGTGAGCGGCAGGTAGGTCACGCCGGGGTGCGGGTAGTCGTGGCTCGACCCGGCCGTCGTCACGCCGACCGTGGTGCCGGCCGCGATCGCGGTGATCCACTCGACCGCGCCCGGCACGTCGATGGTGTGCGGCCGGTCGCCGGTGGGCCAGAGCTCGGCGGAGCTCGTCGCCGACAGCTCGCACACCGCGACGCTCTCGCCCACGAGGTCGCCGAGCACGAGCGCGTCTCGTGTCGCGAGTGGATGGTCGTTCGCGAGGGCCGCGACGCGGGGTTCCTCGGCCACCGCGACGTGGTCGACGCCGGGTTGCTCGGGCAGCGTGCGCAGGATCGCCACGTCCGCCTCGCCGCGCCGCAGCGCGCCCACGGGGTCCTCGGACTGGTGGATGCGGACGTCGACCGAGGGGTGTTCGGCACGCCATTCGCGCAGGAACGGGGTGGTGCGGCTGCCCAGCGCGGCCCAGGCGAACGTGAGCCGGAGTGGTTGCGGCGCGGCGGTTTCCGCGAGGGCGGTGTCGAGCGAGGTGAGGATGCGGTGGCTGTGCTCCCAGAGGCGGCGGCCGGAGTCGGTCAGCGCCACGTGGCGGGTGGTGCGCTCGACGAGCTTGACGCCGACCCGTCGTTCGAGTTGTCCTAGTGTGCGGGACAGGGCGGGCTGCGTGACGTGCAGCGCCTCGGCCGCCGCGGTGATCGACAGGTGGTCGCCGATCGCGGCGAGTGCCCGCAGGTGACGCAGCTCGACATTCATAACCGCCGAGTATAAGTGCTGCACGATCGGCATTTCTCACGCGCTGGAAACGCGCCTAGCGTCGTGTCCATGAGGATTTTGCTCGTTGGAGCTTCAGGCACGCTGGGCACCGCACTGCACTCGGAGCTCGTCGAACGCAAGCACGACGTCGTCACCGTCTCCCGCACGTCGGGCGACCTGCGGTACGACGTGTCCGACCCGGCCCAGGTCGCCGAGATGTACCGGACGGCGGGTCCGTTCGACGCCGTCGCGTCGGCCGCCGGCCACATCCCGTTCGGGCCGGTGAGCGAGCTGACGACAGACGACTACCAGGCCGCGATGACCGGCAAGGTGCTCCCCCAGATCCTGCTCGTGCGCGAAGGGCTCGCGCACGTCACGGACTCGTTCACGCTGATCACCGGCATGCTCGCGCGGGAGGCCGTGCCCGGTGGCGCGGCGGCGGCGCTGGCCAACGGCGCGCTGGAGGGGTGGGTGCGCACGGCGGCCGTCGAGATCGCACCGAAGCGGGTGAACGCCATCAGCCCCACGGTCTTCACCGAGTCGCTCGACGCGTACGGCGACTTCTTCCCCGGCCTGAAGCCGGTGCCGCTGGCCGAGGTCACGCGGGCGTACGTGCGGTCGATCGAGGGACGGCAGACCGGGCAGGTCTACGTGCCCTGAACCGCGACGCGGCCGAGCAGGCGGTCGACCAGCGCGGGCAGGTGCTGCCTGCCCGCGCCTTCGAGCCAGAGGGCGATGGCGGTGCGGATCGTGGCGAGGAAGGTCGCGGCCATCAGGCGGGAGATCTCCTCGTCCGGTTCGCGGAGGACGAGAACGGCGGTCAGGTCGCGTTCGAGCGCGACCTGGTCGCCTGCTTGTCGTGCGAGCAGTGACGGGTGCCGGCGCAGCAGCCGGAGCTGGGCCATCCACTCGACGTCGGGGACGGGCCACGCCTCGTAGAGCTCCGCGGTCGACGCGCGCAGCGCCTGCCAGGCGGTTTCGTGCTCCGGCCGGTCCTGGACCAGCGACACCAGGGCCTGCGTGCGCTGGCGGTCGGCGTCGAGGACCGCGTCCTCCTTGCTGGTGAAGTAGTTGGAGAACGTCCGGCGCGACACGCCCGCCGCGTCCGCGATGTCCTCGACCGTCACCCCGTCCAGGCCGTGCTCCATCGCGAGCCGCAACGCCGCTCCGGCCAGCGACCGCCTGGTCACCGCCTTCTTGTGCTCGCGGCGAGTGGTGAGGGTCTCCATGCCGTCCAGCCTAGCGGGTGTACGTTGCCCATTGCGCAAATTTGCACAACGCGCAAGAATTAAGGCGACGAAGGGGCGGATGTGAAGATCGAGACTCGGGCGATGGGGCACCGGCAGGTGCTGGAGTCGCTGTCCGGACTGCTGCTCGCGCTGTTCGTGGCCATGGTCAGCTCCACGGTGGTGTCCACCGCGCTGCCGCGGATCATCGGCTCGCTGAACGGCACGCAGACCCAGTACACGTGGGTGGTCACGGCCACCCTGCTCACGGCGACGGCCACGACCCCGATCTGGGGCAAGCTCGCCGACCTTTTCAACAAGAAGACGCTGGTCCAGGCCGCGATCGTGATCTTCGTGATCGGCTCGCTGCTCTCCGGCTTCGCCCAGGACACCGGCCAGCTGATCGCGGCCCGCGCGTTCCAGGGCCTCGGCGTCGGCGGCCTCCAGGCACTGGTCCAGGTCGTGATCGCCGCGATCATCCCGCCCCGCGAACGCGGCCGTTACAACGGCTACCTCGGCGCGGTCATGGCCGTGGCGACCGTCGGCGGCCCGCTGCTCGGCGGCCTCATCGTCGACGTGTCGTGGCTCGGCTGGCGCTGGTGCTTCTGGGTCGCCGTGCCGATCGCCGCGATCGCGTTCGTCGTCCTCCAGGCCACGCTGAAGCTCGAAACCGTGCGCCGCGAGAACGTGAAGATCGACTACCTCGGGGCCGCCCTGATCGCCGCGGGCGTGAGCGTGCTGCTGATCTGGGTGTCGTTCGTCGGCAACTCGTTCGACTGGGTCTCGTGGCAGACCGGGGCCATGGTCGCGGCCGGCCTCGTGCTGCTGGGCGCCGCCATCGCGGTGGAGACGCGGGTCGCCGAACCCGTCGTGCCGCTGCACATCGTGGTCCAGCGCACCCCGGCGTTGGCGATCATCGCCTCGCTCTCCGTGGGCATGGCCATGTTCGGTGGCGCGGTGTTCCTCGGCCAGTACTTCCAGATCGGCCGCGGCTACTCGCCGACCGAGGCGGGCCTGCTGACGATCCCGCTGATGGCGGGCGTGCTGGTGTCGTCCACGGTCTCCGGCCGCCTGATCAGCCGCACCGGCCGGATCAAGCCGTACATCGTGGCCGGCACGGTGATCCTGGTGCTCGGGTTCCTGGGGCTCGGTTTCGTCGACCACGCGACGGCGTTGTGGATCGTCGGCATCGCGATGGCCGTGGTGGGCATCGGTGTCGGCATGACGATGCAGAACCTCGTGCTGGCCGTGCAGAACAGCGTGCCGCTGAGCGAGCTCGGCGCCGCTTCGGCGACCGTGACGTTCTTCCGCTCGCTGGGCGGCACGATCGGTGTCTCGGTGCTGGGCGCCGTGCTGGCCAACCGGGTCACCGCCGACCTGTCGGCCGCGCTGCACGTGCCGGCCGGGCAGTCGACGGGTTCCACTAGCGCGCTGAACCTCTCGGCGTTGCCGCCGCAGGTCCAGACCGTCGTGCACACGGTGTACGGCGACGCCACGGCGCACATCTTCCTGATCTCCGCCGCAGTCGGCGTGATCGGCATCATCGCGGCACTGCTGCTCAAGCCGATCACGTTGCGCACCACGATCGATCTCGAGAAGAAGGAAGCAGACTCAGCGGTCGCTCGCTGATCTCTTGAGGGGGAACCATGAGCGCCGGCGCCTTCAACGCCTTCGAGTCCACTGTGGATCGATTCGGTCCCGCTCCCCTGCCGTCCGCCCGCACCGTCCTGGTCGGGCTGGACGGGTCGGACACCGCGATGCGGGCCACCGCGTCGGCGTTCGGGTTCGCCCGGCGGCAGGGAGCGCGGCTGGTGGTCACGTTCGTGGCCTGCCACTCCTCACTTGCCGCACTCAGTCCCGCGGTGGCTTCGGTGTTCGAGCACGAGGCCGCGGCCACGTTGTACGCGGAACTGGTGGAGCAGGTCCGTGCTTTCGCCGACGAGCTGGACGTGCCGGTGACGTTCGTCAAGGCGTTCGGGGATCCGTACACGGTGCTGCGGGAGTCGGCCGACCAGTGCCAGGCGGACATGGTGGTGGTCGGGGCTTCGCAGCAGGCCGGACACCGGTTCACCGGGTCGGTGGCCACCCGGCTGATCCGGTCCGGGCACTGGCCGGTGCTGGTGGTGCCGTGACGCCGGCTCGGTGGACGGCCAGGCGCGGCACGCGGAGGCCGGATCCGGAAACGCGCTGAACGCGTTGGAGCAGGAGCAGGCCGGGGCGAACCCCGGCCTGCTCCCCTGTTTCAGCCGATCGTCATCGGCCCACCGGCGCGAAGTTGCGCGACCCCAGGTACTCCGGTCGCTGCGACTGCGTGCCGAACGGCGCCTGCAGCGTGTTCTCCATGCTGTTGTAGACGATGAAGATGTTCGACCGGGCGAACGGCGTGATGTTGGCGTTCGACCCGTGCATGATGTTGCAGTCGAACATCACCGCGTCCCCGGCCTTGCCCGTGAACTGCCGGATCCCGTGGCGGTCCGCCAGTTCGGTGAGGATCGCGTGGTCGGGCACGCCGACGTCCTGGTCTCGCAACGACCTCTTCCAGTTGATCGGTCGCGTCTCCCCCATGCCGGTGACGAACGTCTTGTGCGACCCCGGCATGACCATGAGCGGGCCGTTGAAGTCGTAGTTGTCGGTCAGCGAGACCGACACGCTCAACGCGCGCATGGTCGGCAGTCCGTCTTCGCTGTGCCACGTCTCGAAGTCGGAGTGCCAGAAGAAGTCGGTACCGGTGAAGCCGGGCTTCACGTTGGCACGGGTCTGGTGCAGGTACACGTCCGAGCCCAGGATCTGGCGGGCCCTGTCGACGAACGTGCTGTGCTCGGTCAGGCCGCGCAGGATCTCGCTGACCGCCTGGACCTGGTAGATCGACTTGACCGAACGGCCGTCCGGCTCCTCGATCATCCGGTCCGTGCCGACGTCGTCGCCCGACCTGGTGAGCCGCCGCAGCTCGGTGAGCAGCGTCGTGACCTCGTTCTGGTCCAGCGCGTTCGGCAGGACGAGGAACCCGTCCCGGTCGAAGGCGTCGAGCTCCTCCTCGGTGAGCGGACCGTCCTCGGGCTTGCCGAAGACGACCTGGCCCGTGCGCGGGATCTCGCGCGACGGTCCTCCCTGACGCGTCGGGTACGGGTCGGTGGCCTGACCCGGCCACACACCCGCCCATGTTGGTTCCCCCATGAACCGCTCCTTTCACCCAATGGATCACCCGCGGGCTGAACTCCCGATGCGGGTCAAAACCGCTCTTCGCGGGGCACCGACACCGCGACCGTCACCGCCACCAGGGCGGCACACAGGACGGCGACGAGCCGGAAGCCGCTGATGAACGCCTCGCCGGCGGCCTTGGCCAGCGCCCGGCCGGCCTCTCCGCCTGCCTGGTGCGCGGCGGAGACGGCACTCGCGACGGAGTCCGACGCCCCGCCCGTGACATCGTCTGGCAGGTAGGACCGGTAGACGAACCCGGTGAACGTGCCGATCACCGGGACACCGAGCCCGGCCCCCGCCTCGAAGGACACCGACTCGATCGCGGCCGCGGCACCGGCCTGGTCGGCGCTCGCTCCGGTCATGATCAGGTCGGACGCGATCATCTGCACCGCGCCGTGCCCGGCTCCGACCAGCACCAGGCCCGCGCCGAAGGCCACCCCGTCGTGCTCGGCGGCGGACATCGCGACCAGCGCGTACCCGGCCGCGGCCAGCGTGAGGCCCACCGCGATGCCGGCCCTGGGCCCGGTCCTCGGCACGATCACCCCTGCCAGAGGTCCCGCGACGAGCGCGGCGATCGGCATGGGCAGCAACCCGATGGCGGCGGCGCCGGGCGACATGCCGAGCGCGAACTGCAGGTACTGCACCAGTTGCAGTTCGAACCCGACCATCACGAGCACGGGCAGGATCGACGCGACCGCACCGGCGCGGAACTTCGGCGACCGGAACAGGCGCAGGTCGAGCATCGGGTGCGGCAGGCTGAGTTGCCGCCGCGTGAACAGCACCGCGGCCACGAGACCCAGCAGGCCGGGGCCCGCGACCTCGACGACGGACACCCGTTCGTGTGCCAGCGCGATGATCCCGTAGGCGATGCCCAGCGAGCCGACGATCGCGAGCGTCGGCGAGGTCACCTCCCACGGCTGTTTGGTCTCGGGCACCTCGTTGCGCAGGAGCACCGCGACGACCGGGATCGCGATCGCCGCGATGGGCACGTTGACGAGGAAGATCGACCCCCACCAGAAGTGGTTGAGCAGGAACCCGCCGGCGACCGGCCCGAGCGCGGAGGCCCCGGCGGCCACCGCGCTCCACGCGCCGATGGCGAACGAGTGGCCCCTGCCCTCGTGGAACGTCTGCCGGATGATCGCCAGCGTGGCCGGGATGATCATCGCCGAGCCGATCGCCACCGCGACCCGGCCGGCGATCAGCATCCCCGGTGTCGTGGCCAGCGACGACAGTCCTGACGACGCACCGAACACGGTCAGCCCGATGAGCAGCAGCCGCTTGTGGCCGATCCGGTCGCCGAGAGGTCCGGTGACCAGCACCAGCCCGATCATGGTCAGCGAGTACACGTCGACGATCCACAGCATTTCGCGCGCGGACACCTGCATCTGCGTGCTGAGCGCGGGTACCGCGATGTTGAGGATCGTCACGTCGATCGCGGCCGGGAGGAAACAGCCGAGAACGGTGAGGAGAACCATCCACCGATAGGCCGAACCCCGGTCCGCGGAAACCTGGGAATTCACTTGTGTTCACCGGTAAAATCGCGCAATGCCGCGCGAGCAGTCGTAATCATGTCGTGAAACTCTGCCAGGTTCCGGCAGAAAGCCACAAGGCTCACCCGACCGGTGGACAGCCCGCACAATTCTGCGGGGACGATGCCGGTGTCGGCATTCTTCGGCGACCGCACCAGGTCGCCCAGCGCGCCGAGCAGTTGGTCGAGCGGCATGTCGGTGGGCAAGCCGTGGCAGACGAAGTGTCCGACCACGTGCGTGTCGAGGTAATTCGGGCCGAGCACCTCGACCCCGAATTCGTGCAGGTGCGTCGATCCGGTGCGGCGGGCGTTGAGGTCGTGCATGAACACCTCGCCGTCCCTGGCGATGGCGTCGATCCCGAAGTGCCCGCGATAGCCGCGGTCGCGCATCGCCGAAGCGAGCCGCAATCCGCCTTCCGCGAACGGTGCGCACCACCACCGCTGTTCCAGCTCTCGCGCGGTCACGTCACCTCGGACGTGCGTTTCCCCTTCGAACAGCATTTCGGTAACCGAGAACACGAAAGGTTCCCCATTCGCGGGCACCACGAATTCGATCGACGGGAACTCGACGGCTCCGGAGATGAACTCCTCCACGACCACCGGACCGGTGCCGTAGAACGGGCTGGCCAGCACTTCTCCGGAGATCGCGGCTCGGTCGTGACCCGGTTTGAACACCAGCAGCCCGGTGCTCGCCTCGCCGCGATCGGCCTTCACGATGCACGGCGTGCCGCTGTCGAGGAACCGGCCCACAGCGGCTACGACGTCCTCGGTGCTCGTGCAGTGCACCCCGTCGGGCAACCGGAACGGCCCAGTGGCCATGCCCAGTCCGGCTGCCAGGTCCCGCAGTCCGGTCTTGGTGTCGAGCAGGTCGCGCAGCGCCTGGTCGGGGGTGCTCTCGGGCAGGTCGACGCGGATCCCGTGCTCGCGCGCCAGCACGTCGGCGAACTGCCACAGCTCTGCGGTCGTCGTGTGCGGGATCAGCCGCACACGACGACCGGGGCCCGCGTACCGGACGATCGCCTCGACCGCGGACGGGTCGGCGAGAACGTCCGCGAACAGCGAGCCGGCCGTCTTCGCCGGGCTGATGTTGACGACCTCGCCCAGACCCAGGAACCCGGCCTGCCACTCCAGGTCGCGCACGGGTTCGTAGGTGACCAGCAGCTTGGCCGTCGGCGCCCAGTACAACGCCTGGTCCTGCTGGGCGAAGCACCCGGCCAGGTGTTCCTCGACGTCGTCGGCGGGGGCGAGGAAAGCGCGGTAGGTGTCGATCGCGTTGCTCACGCAGACCGTCGGGACGTGCTCGGTCACGGCCGGGTCCTTTCCGCGGGTGAGGGGCGCAGCAGGCCGTGGCCACCGGTCACCAGTGCCATGGCGTTGCCGACCACGTGCCAGAACAGCTCTTCGCCCAGCTCGGCGTTCGCGCCGGTCGTCGACGACAGGACGCCGTTGTTCGTGGTGCTCGCGGTGTCGGCGGGGTGCAGGTAGATCCCAGGCCGCGGCGGGTCGTCGTGGCAGGGCCGGGACGCGGTGACGAGGTCGGGACGCAGGTACAGCATCAGGCTGGTCTCGGTGAGACCCCCGTGTTCGGCGTGCCAGCCGGGGAACGCGGGGAGCCGCGCGCGCAGCCATCCGTCGTCGACCAGGCTCCACCAGCTCAGCGCGATGAGCTCCGGTTCGTGCCCGGCGCGTTCGCACGCGATCTGGTCGAGCGCCTCGAACACGAACGGTTCGTTTTCGAAGTGGCCGTTGACGATCAGCAGCCGGCGGACGGGCAGTGCGCACAGCGACCGGATCGTGTCGGCGAGGAAGTCGATGAGCGTGCCGCCGCGCACGAACACGGTGCCCGGGAAGGCGAGGCCGCCACCGCTCTGCGGCAGCGACCGGGCGGCAACGGGCTGGACCGGCAGCGCGAACGCGGCGAGCTCACGCGCGATCTGCTGCGCGAAGGCCTCGGCGATCACCAGGTCGACCGACAACGGCAGGTGCGGGCCGTGCTGCTCGATCGACCCGACCGGCCACACCAGCGTCTGCGCCTCGACCGCGTCGTGCACCTCAGGGCTGCACAGGTCGGCGAAGGCCCGGCCGTTCGACCGCGGCTTCACCCGGACACCCGCGGCGCGCCTGCCACCGTGGCGGTGACGATCCGGTCGAGCGTTTCGTACATGTCGGTGTGCAGGGCCGTGTAGACCTGCACCGCCGTCGCGCCGACCGCCAGGTAGTCGTGCACGTCGCGACCGGAGCTCACCCCGCCGCAGCCCAGCACCGGCAACGCGAACCCGTGGCGACGCAGTTCCCACACGGAGGCGAGCACGAGCGGTTTGATGGCCGGGCCGGAGTAGCCGAAGACGCCGCCGAGCACGAGCCGGCCGGATTCGGGGTCGACCGCGGCGCCGGGGATCGTGTCGCTGAGCGTGATCGCGTCCGCGCCCGCCTCGGCCGCGGCGGTCGCCCGTTCACGCAGGCCTTCGCCGCTCGCGAGCTTGACGGAGAACGGCAGGCTGGTGTGGTCGCGCACCGCGCGGGTGTAGGCGAAGACCCGTTCCGGGGTGTCGGACAGCCCGTCCTCCTCGTTGAGGCAGGAGATGCCCAGCTCCAGCGCACGGCAGCCGGCGAGCTCGACGCGGACCGCGAGTTCTCCCAGGTCTACTGGTGTGTCGGCGTGCACCGACGCGATCACCGGCAGCCCGTCTTCCGCGAACCCGCGCAGCCACCTCAGCCAGAGGTCGACCGGACGTTTGGTGTACGTGGTGCTGTTCAGCATTCCCGTCGGGAGCCGGACGATGCGCTCGTCCAGGTGTGCGGGCGGGTTCGGGTGGATCGTCTTGGTGACGACGGCCCCCGCCCCCGCCTCGATGAGCTTGCGGATGTTGCGCTCCTGGTCGGTGAGCAGGCCGGACGCGACCATCACCGGGTTCGTCAGGTCCAGGCCGAGCACGGTCACACCGGGCACGGGTTCCTCCTCGTCACGAGGTGTCGGTCGTCAGAGCGCACGGGAAGCGGCCATCGGGCGTTCCCGCAGCGCGGTGACGACGGTTTCGACGAGCAGGTCCGGCGAGGTTGTGAACTCGCCGATGTCGACGAACCGGGCGTTTGCGACCTGACCGATGCCCTTGAGCAGGTGGCTGGCCGAGTCGGCGAACGGCTGGGCGGTGACGCCCACGATCGGCTTGCCGAGTGCGCTCGCCCAGCCGAGTTCGACGTGCGTGCCGTCGGTTCTGAGCAGGTCGCCGTCGTCGAGAACCGGCAAGACCGGTACGAACACGTCGCACTCGAGCATCCAGCCGAAGTCGCGTTCGGCGACCTGGGCGGGAGTGAACAGCGGGGTGTCGGCGCCGAACCGCTCGGCGACGTGCGCCGACAGCACCGTGCCGGCCGCGCGCTGCACACTGCCGATGGCGGTGCTCAGCGCGACCTCCAGCCGTTCCAGAAAGCCATCCGGAAGGATCGCGTGCTGGATCGGGCCACCAATGAACACCTTCACGCCCGCGAGAGCGCCTTCGGACCTGACCACGACTGATCGTCCCCCAAAGCCGAATACGAAGAGGCCGCAGACCTCTCGATCGCGAAATGAACGCGATGTGCGATGTCCGGACGTGCCCGAGTCGACTCACCGGACCGTCCGAGACTGAACTTCCCCAGGTTGAATTCCGTCCCCGAATCGAAGCTAGCAGCAAGCGACACCGAATCGGCAAGCAAGTTCCCCCGACCGGCCCAGGGACTGGTAAACCCCGAGCGGAGAGGATTACCTATTTCGGTTTCCTGATCGGCGACGAGAGGTCGCGCCCTCGGATTCAGCCACGACGGGGACGCGCTTGACAACTCCACCGCGATCCGGGCAATGTCGATCGAAGTCAGATTCCTGGCCGCGCACCGAGCGTTCTCGGTCACCGTTGCGGCTGATCAGCCCGACACCGCCGGCAGGCGAACTGTGCAACTGCGGGCGCTTCAAGGCGCACATTTATTCACCTGGGGGAACTTGTCATGGACACCTTGCAGGCAATCAAGCGAATTCTCGTGTCCGACGTGCTCGTCGAAATCCCGCCGGAGCTCATGCGCCCGGAGGACGAGCTGCGGGAGGGGTACGGAATGGACTCGCTCGGTTTCGTCGAGCTGAGGGTGCAGTGCGAGGAGGTCTTCGGCGTGCGGATCTCCGACGAGGAGTTCGCCGCGGACAAGCTCGAGACGCTCGGCGACGTGGTGTCGCTCGTGGACGGTCTCGCCGGCGGCCAGGCGGACCGCGCGTGACGGCGCGACAGGAGGTGTTTCCCGGCGCAGACCTCGACGAGCTGCGCAAGGGCCGTGAACTGCACCTCGACCACTACGGGCGGTCGCCGCTGCCGTTCACCTCGCTGAGCGCGCGCGGCATCGAGCTCGACGTCGCCGACGAGCAGGGCGAGGTGCTGCGCCTGCTCGACGCGAGTGGTGGCTACGCGAGCGCCTGTCTGGGCACGGGCCACGAGGTCGTGCTGCGCGCCCTGCGGCGCGGCGCCGAAGAAGCCGGGCACGCGACGGACGAGATCGGCTCGGCGGAGCGCGCGAGGCTGCTGAACAGGCTGTTCGGCGACTCGGGGTTGTTCACCGAGCACTTCCCGTCCGGCGAGTACCACGTGAGCGGCCGGAACTCGGGATCGGAGGGCAACGAGCTGGCGTTGCGGCTGGTGCTCGAGTCGCGCTTCGACGTCCGGCGGCTGCGCTACTGGCCGGGGATGGAACAGCGCGACACGATCGTGGCGTTCGAGGGAGCTTGGCACGGCTGGACCAGCGGGCTCGTGCCGTTGCTGAACCGGCGCCACTACCAGGTCGGGTTGCCCGGCCCCGCACCACTGGACCAGCACGGCGTCCAGGTGCGGCACATCCCGTTCGGCTCGCCGCAGGCGCTGGCCGACTACTTCTCGGCCAACGCGGACAGGACGCTCGCGGTCGTGGTCGAGCCGGTCCAGGGAGACGCGGGCATCATCGAGCCGCCTCCCGGCTACCTCAGGACCCTCTCCCGGTTGTGCGCGGCCCACGGGGTGCTCCTCGTCGCGGACGAGATCCTCACGTTCGCGAAGACAGGTGCGTTCTTCGCGATGCGCGACGATTCGGGGCCGGTGCCGACCGACATCACCGTGATCGGCAAGTACCTCGGCATGGGGGCGCTGTCCACGTCGATGGTGATCGCCCGGCGGGACCTGCGGGTGCGCGCCTCCGGCGCGGTGTCCACTTCGGACCTCCGCCCGCTGACGTGTGCGGTGGTCGGCGACGGGCTGGAGCACATCGTCGAGGCGGGGCTGCTGGAGCGGTCGGCCGCGCTCGGCCAGCACCTGACCATGCGTCTGCAGTCCACTTTGGTCCGCCGGTTCCCCGACGTGTTCACCGAGGCGCGCGGCCAGGGGGTGATGCTGGGCGTCGAGCTCGCGCGCGAGGCGGCCCCCCGGCTCGCCGACCTGCGGACCGCGTTGATCAGGGCAGGTGTCTACGTCGAGTTCATGGCCGGTGCGGGGAAGAGGTCGAACGGTCTGCGGTACGTGTACCCGACGATGCGCGTCGCTCCCGCGCTGGTGACCGAGTTCGAGCAGGCCGACGAGATCGTCGACCGGCTCGTCGACGGCACGCTCGCCTTCCAGCGCACGCGATGACGCCCTTCCGGACCCGGATCGAGCACGTCGACACCGACGCGACCGGCATCGTCCACTTCTCCCGCTACGCCTCGCTGCTGGAAACGGCGGGGCTGGACGACCTGGAGACGGCCGGCGTCGGGCTCGCCGCGTTCGAGGCGGCCGGAGTCGACCTGGTCGCCGTCGAGCTGCGGCTGCGCTACAGGGCGAGCGCGGTGTACCGCGACGTGGTCACCGGACGTTCGCGGGTCGACCACGTCGGTGCGGCGTGGTTCCGGATCGCGGTCACCCTCTCGCGCGAGGACGGCGACGGCACGGCGGAGCCGCTGGTGGCGGGAACGCTCTCGTTCGCCGCCGTGGACCGGGGATCACGGCGGCCTGCCGCCCTGCCGTCGTCGCTGCGGACAACTTTGAAAGGACTCACCTCGAATGACGAACACCATGCACACAGCTCGAGCGGAACCGCGGACTGAGCGGCCACTCGGCATTTCGGCCGTCAAGGACCTGGTGCGGGGCCGGCACCCCCGGTTGTTCATCGACCGGGTGCTGGACCACGAGCCCGGAGTCTTCCTGCGGAGCATGTTCGCGGTCTCCGCGGAGATGAGCGCGTTGTCGGGCCACTTGCCTGAGCGCGCGCTTCTGCCAGGTGTGGTGTTGCCGGGAAGTCACACGATGCAGGCGTTCTGCCAGTCCGGCGTGCTGCTGTACCAGCTGAGCGCGCCGCCGTTGGAGGACGACGAGGTCACTCTGGTCGGCACCGTGAAGTCGCGGTTCAAGCTGCCCGTCGTGCCAGGAGACCAGGTGGTGCTGGACGTGCGGGCAGAGCGTTTCTCCGGGCGTGCCTTCACCTTCAGCGCGACGGCCGCGGTCGACGGGCGGTCGGTTGCGGCGTTCCGCGGCGCGATGAGCCGGGCGAAGGTCGACCCGTCCCACTCGCCGCCGTGGTGAGCGGCACGCTGGTCACCGGGATGGCCTGGCACACGCCGCTCGGGGACGACCTGGACGGCGTGTGGGCGCGGTTGTGCGCGGGCGAGACCGGTGTGGCGCCGGTGCCGTCCGCGCACCGGCTGCGCAGTGACCTGGCGGCCACCGTGCCCGCTGTCGCCTCGCTGGCCGATCCGGTGCGGCGACAGCACGTGCTGGCCGTGACGACGCTGCGGGCCGTCTTCGAGAACGCCGGGCTGCACCCGGCGGATCCTGATGTCACGGTCGTGCTCGGCACGAGTTTCGGTGCCACGTTGGACGCACGGGTTCCCCTGTCCGGCTGGGCCGAGCGCGCGGCCGAGGAGGCCGGCCACCCCATGCGTCCGCTGACGGTGACGACGGCGTGTTCGGCGGCGTCGGACAGCGTGGCGGTGGCGCACGCGCTCATCCGGTCCGGGCACAGCCGGATCTGCGTTGCGGGCGGGGTCGACGTGATCACCGACGCGAAGCGGCTGGGGCACACGGCGTTGGGCACGATGAGCCCGACCTCGACGCGGGCCTTCGACCGGGCCCACGACGGCATGACGCTCGGTGAGGGCGCGGGTCTCCTGGTGCTGGAGTCGGAGGAATCCGCCGCGCAGCGGGGCGCGCGCGTGTTGGCGCGGCTGCGCGGCACTGGAGCGGCCAACGACGCGTCCGGGCTCACCGCACCGGACACGTCCGGTGCCAGCGTGAAGGCGGCTCTGCGGCGCTGCCTGGCCGCCGCGGGCTCCACGCCTCAGGACGTCGCGGTGGTGAACGTCCACGGAACCGGCACTCCGCTCAACGACAGCGTGGAGATCTCCAGCCTGCAGGACGTGTTCGGCACCCGCGGACCGACGTTGTTCGGCACCAAGGGCGCGTTCGGGCACAGTCTCGGTGCCACGGGTGGCATCGAGGCGATCGCAACGGTTCTCGCGCTGCGCAACGGGGTCGTGCCTCCGGTGCACGGCCTGCGCGACCCGGTGCCCGAACTGACCCTGCCGGTGCCGATCCGCCGGGCGCGGCCCATCGGCAGGGGCGCGGGGATGAGCGTGACGCTCGGGTTCGGCGGATTCGACACCTGTCTGCTGTTCGACCTGCCAGGAGGGGATCGGTGATGCGGGTGCTGAGCTCCGCCGCCATGTCCGCGGAGGACCTTTCGCGGCACGCCGCGAACAAGCCCTCGTTCTACGCCGATCCCGTCGCCTGGCTGGCCGCCGCGGTCGTGGGCGACGCGCTCGAGCGCTGCCGGGAAGAGCTCGACGGGACGGACGTCGCGGTGCTGGCGATGAGCGCGACCGCGACGGCGTCCACGATGGCCGGGATCGCGGATGGCAGCGCGCGCGGACGGGTGTCGCCGTTGCGGTTCGCCGGCGCGAATCCCGGTCTGGTGGCGGGACTTCCGTGCATCCGCTGGGGACTGCGCGGTCCGTCGCTGGTCCTGGCGATGCACCCCGGCCACGCGGTGCAGGCGGCGTTGTGCGTGGCGCGGCATTGGCTCGAATCCGCACAAGCGCGGCACGTGGTGGTGGTCGGCCACGAACTGGACGAGAACGTCCACACCGTGCGCTCTGTCGTGCTCGCCCCAGGACGTGACCGCCCCGCGCACGTGTCCGCGCTGCTCACCGAGGTGACGGCGTGACCGCACTGGAGCACGGCAAAGTCACGGCGTTCCTGGCGAACGCACGAGATCTGCACCCGCGCAAGGACTCCGTCACCGTGGACGACGTCCTCGCGGACCTGGCAGCACTGCGGCTCTCCCCCGGCGACTGCGTGATTCTCTGCATGACCAACGGCGTGCACCTCGTGCAGGTGCTGCTCGCCACCCAACTGCTGGGCCTGGTACCGCTGGCGGTGTCGCCCAGCACCCCGTGGCACCGCATGCGCACACTGGCCGGGCACGTGGGCGCACGGGTCATCATCACCACCCGCATCGCACCGGACTCGGGACCGCACCACCGCGTCGGCACCGCGACCGCGGTACCGACCACCGGCCTGGCCCGGCCCTATGCGGCAGGCGATGTGATGCTGTCGACGTCGGGCACCTCCGGCAGGTTCAGCGCCTGCCTGCACCGCACCGGCGCGCTGTTGCGCAACGCCACTCGCCACGCCACCGCGATCGGCCTGACCCGGCACGACACCGTGCTGATCAACCTGCCGTTGCACTACTCCTACGCGATGGTGGCGCAAATGCTGGCCGCCTACGTCACCGGAGCGCGTCTGATCATCTCCGGACCACCGTTCGTGCCAGGCGACTACCGCTCGACCGCGGAACGGCACGACATCACCCACTCGTCGCTCACCCCGACGATCGTCCGCCAGCTGCTCGAACACCCCGACGCGGTTCCCCGGCGCACGAGGGTGATCACCGTCGGCGGCGACCACCTGGACGAGATCGAGGTGGCACGACTGCTGTCCGCCAGGCCCGAAGGCGAGCTGTACGTCACCTACGGCCTGACCGAAGCGGGCCCGAGGGTCTCCACTCTGGCCGCCCACGCCGAACCCGCACACCGCCACGGCTCCGTCGGCAAGCCGCTGCCAGGCGTGACGGTGTCGTTGCGCGCACTCGACGGCGACGCGGGCGAACTGCTGGTGGAGTCCAGCACCGTGATGCTGCGCCGAGTGGGCGAAGCCGGCTCCAGCTCGCTGATCCGTCCCGGCGTGGTGGCCACCGGCGACCTGTTCCACGTCGACGACGGCTACCTGCACTTCCGCGGCAGACTGTCGGACTTCGTGGTACTGCGCGGCGAAAAGGTCTCCCTCCGCACCGTGCGCGAGGCAGCGTGTTCGATCCCCGGCGTGACCAGGTGCGTGCCGCGGCTGGTGCGCGCCGACGACGGATCGGTGGTGCTGGACCTGCACCTGGACATGACCGCCCCACGACCGGACGCGGAGTCGACGGTGCGCCGCCGGCTCAACGCCATGCTGCTCCCGGCCGAACGCCCCCGCTCGATCCTCGTCTCGACCGCGGAACCAGGAGCCTTCCGCAAATGAGACCACAGCTCGGATGTGTGCTCCCCGACCTCACCGACCCGGACGAGATCAGGGTCTTCGCCGAGGCGGCCGAGGACCTCGGCTACGACTACCTGACCGTGCCGGAGCACCTCCTGTCCACCTCTCCCTCCTACGAGAGCCTCACCCTGACCGGCTTCCTGAGCGCGGTGACCACCAACCTCGGCCTGTGCGCCGTGACCGTGCTACCTCTGCGCTCCGCCGCACTGGCCGCGAAACAGGCGGCGCAGGTGAACCTGCTCAGCAACGGCAGGCTGAGACTGCTGGCGGTAGCGGGGTGGAACACGGCCGAGACCATCGCGTCCGGCACCGACCCCGCCACCCGCGGGCGCCTGATGGAGCACCAGATCGAGGCCATGCGCCTGTTGTGGACGGGAACCGAGGTCCGCTACGACAGCGACCACATCACCCTGCGCGGCGTACGACTGTCCCCGCCGCCCCCACACCCGATTCCGGTGTGGCTGGGCGGCGGCTCGGCACGGTCGCTCGGCCGCCCGCCTCCCCACGTGCTGCGCCGCGCGGCCGGCCTGGCGGACGGCTTCACGATGTCCGCCGTGCTGGGCACGGGCGTGAGCCGAGGCGCCGAACTCATCGCGGACCTGCTCACCGAGGTGGACCGCGCGGGTCGCGACCGCGAGACCTTCGGCGTGGAGGCCCGGCTGGCGACGACGACTGCCCGTGCGAACACCTGGGCGGCGACCGCGAAGCGCTGGCACGACGCGGGCGCGACCCACCTCACCGTGAGTTCGCGCATCGCGCCGACCGATGTCTCCGCGGCCCTCGCGCTGCTGACAGCCGCGGCGGAGGCGCTGGCATGAGGCGACTCAGGCGATGGGACCGGTGTAGGTCATCCAGAAGTCGATCTGCTCGGCGCGCGGCCGGGGAACCATGCGGCTGTCCGCGCCCAGTTCCATGACGCTCTCGGGGGCGTCCTGCGTTCTGGACCAAGGCGGCAGTCCGGGGCCGTTCGGGTCGCCGGTGCGGGCGAAGTTGACCCAGTAGCCGCTCATCTGGTCCCGGAGCCGGAGGTCGGTGGCGGTGTACCGGGCGTTGCCGTCCTTTCCCAGGTTGTCGTACGCGTACATCACCTCGGCGCCGTGGTAGGCGCCGAACTGTGCCAGCGCCGGGTCGGGTGGGACGTGGGTGAAGAAGTAGCGGTAGGCGGCGGAGGTGCCGGTGCGGGACTGCAGCGTGGTCCAGCGGTGGGCCGCTCGGGTCATGACCTGGTCGGTGGCCGCCTGCAGCGTCGCTGACAGGACCTGGTCCTCCGTGTCGCCGGGGTAGAGCTTCAGGAACGTCTCCGCCTGGTCGCCGTAGCGTTCCTCGGCGGTGCGGCGGTATCCGGCGGGGTCGGTGTCCGGTGGGCTGAGCAGGGTCAGGGACGCCTCGTCGGCGTTGCTGCCGGCCAGGATCGGCACGTCGTGCTGGCCGCCCTCGGCGTAGACGTCCGCCGGGGTCTTGGTCAGCACGTGGCCGTCGATCGACGGCCGCCAGTGGCCGGGGATCTTGCGGGCTGCGGCGAAGACGTCCTCAGCCGGCATGGCGCGCAGGTCGGCTATCGAGGCGCCGCCCAGGTCGGTGGTCAGGCGCCGGCCGGCGGCCTCGGCGGCCTGTCTGGTGTCGGCCTGGTCGCCTCTGGCGGTGTCGCCGGTGGTGCCCATGCAGGCTCCGCTGCTGCCGATCACGCCGTCGACGAGGTCACGGGTGAGCGGGGTGACGGAGAGGATGCACACGCTCTCGCCTCCTGCGGACTCGCCGGCGATCGTGACGCGGTCCGGGTCGCCGCCGAACGCGGCGATGTTGTCCTTGACCCACCGCAGTGCGGCGATCTGGTCGAGGACGCCGTAGTTGCCGGACGTGCCGTGCTCGGACTCCGCGGCCAGGTCGGGGTGGGACAGGAAGCCGAAGACGCCGAGCCGGTAGTTGACGGTGACCGTGAGGACGTCACCGCGCCGGGCCAGGTTCTCGCCGTCGTAGACGGGCAGCGAGCCGGATCCGCTCACGAACCCGCCGCCGGGAACGTAGACCAGGACGGGGAGTTTCGCGGACTTCGGCTCGGTGGCGCGCCAGATGTTGAGGTACAGCGAGTCCTCACTGGACGGGTACGGGTTCACCAGGGTGTTCGCCAGCGGTACGGCCCGCACGGTCGTCAGCGCCCTGGTCGCGAACCCGGACGAGGACTGCACCGGGGAGTCGGCAAAGCGGTTCGCGGTCAGCACGGCCGTCCGGTGCGCCGACGGTTGCGGCGGCTTCCACCGCAGGTCGCCCACCGGAGGTGCCGCGTAGGGCACGCCCGCGAAGATCTCGACACTCCGGTCCTCGTTGTACACGCCGGACACCGGTCCGTCCTGGGTGGACACAGCGGCGGTCGCCGCAGCACCCGGAGGACCTGCCGAGCGGTGCGCTGGTGCCGGGTACGCCGCCACCGCGGTGACGAAGACGAGCGTCGCCGCGACCAGCCAGGCGAGCACCTGGACCACGGCCCGGCGCGCCAGCCAGCTCCGGGCCAGCACGGCCAGGCCGACGAGCAGCTCGACCACGATCCCCCAGCCCCAGAACGGGCTCTGGTTCAGGTGGAGCAGGACGAACGCCCCGGCGGCGATCAGGGCGAGCGGAATCCACCACCGCGGCACCAGGATCCGGCGCTCCGACGGCCGGGTGAGCACCGCGGCACCGCACACCACGGCCCACAGCAGCACGGGGAACGCGGCGATCCGCTCCCACAGGCCGAACAGCCCAGGGCCGCCCACCTGGGAGATCATCAGCACGAACGCCACCATCGCCACGATCGCGCCGACGACACCGCCGCGCCCGAGACGACGCCACCGGTCCGTGCCCGCCAGAGCGAAACCGGTCAGCAACATGGCCGCCTCGCCCACGACGATCGCGACGACGGCGCCGAGGAAGTGCGGCACCTTCGCGGTGTCCTCGGGGCTCAGGCCGACGACGGCGATCCCCAGTCCGGACACCGCGAAGAGCGTCAACCCAACACGGGCCGTCCGCACGTCCGGGAACAGCGGCCTGACCAACAGCGCACCGGCGGTCAGGCACAGACCGGCCAGGGTCCAGGACACCCCCGACACCACGTGCCACGGCGAGCAGATCCAGCTGCCGGACGAGGAGGCCTGGAAGCAGGTGGCGGCGCCCAGGTCGCTGATCGCGTTGCGCACCCAGCTGTAGGGGGTGGTCCACCGGGACTCGACCACGAACAGCAGCACGAAGTACTGCGCCACCAGGACCCACAGCACGGCGCCGAGCCGGGAGCGGTTCACCCGGCACCTCCGGCGACCCGCAGGGCGAAGCGCACGTAGGCGTCGGCCACCTGCTCACGGGTGTGCTCCTGGTCCGGAGCGAACCAGTTGCCCACCCGCTGCCCCATTCCTCCGATCGCCCGTGCGGCCAGCCGCACGTCGGGCACGTCGAAGCTGCCGTCCGCCACCCCGTCGGCGAGCACGTCCAGCAGCAGCCGTTCGGACGCCGCGCGCAACGCCAGCGAGGGCGCCGCCAGTTCGGCCGAGAGCACGTGCAACTCGCTGCCGGTCACGACCGACAGCAACGAGAAGTCGGTGTGCGCCAGCACGTGCGTGCGCACCAAGGCGGCGAGCCGCTCGCTGGGACCGGGGACGTCGGCGACCGCGGCGAGCAGTCGCCGGTGGAGCTCGCTGTGCCCGATGAGGACGAGCTCGGCCAGCACCTGCTCCTTGGAGCTGTAGTAGCCGTACAGGGTCGCGGAGTTGATGCCGGCGGCCGCGCCGATCTCGCGGATCGAGGTGCCGTGGAACCCGCGAGCGGCGAACAGGCCCAGCGCGGCGTGCAGCACCCTCCCCCGCGTGCCCGTCGGTGTCGTTCCCTCTGGCAGCACGACGTCGGCGCTCGCCAGCCGGCCCTGCCGCCACTCCTCGTCCGGCACCCCGAACTCCAATCAATCGATTGGTTGGAGCGTAGACCATTCAGCCCACAGCTTGCTCGCGGCCCTCCCGGTCAGGTCCTGCGCAGTGCCGCTCCCAGGACGAGGAAGCCGATCAGGAACGGGTCGACGATGCCCCGCTCGACCAGGCCGATGAGAATCCCCTTCTCCGACGCGGTCACGGCCAGGTACGCGGGAATCGACAGCAGGCCGTACACGCCGGCCACCTTCAGACCGATCCCCAGACGGCGGGAGAAGCCCAGAGCGCGATGGGCGCCGCCGAGGAGGATCGAGAGCACGTTGCCGCCGAGGAAGGCCGCGAAGGCCCCCAAGGCGTGGTAGTCGACGCCGTCGGCCGGTGTCTCGCCAGAGCCCGGGAAGAACCCCAGCGTCACACCTCCCGCCGCCAGCAGAACCGCCAGCAGGAGGTGCAGCCGGCGACGCTTGCCTGGCAGGCCGCGCAACAACACGACGCCGGCCAGCGCCGTGAGTCCGAAGAGGACGAACCCGGTGTTCATGACCCAGGCGAGCGGTGAGTACATGAACTGGCCGAACGCCGTCGTCGGGCCGTGGACCCCCAGGTTGCTGATGAAGTGGTGGGTGTAGCTGTACGGCGGGTCCGTCCACGCCGCCGCGGCGATGAACTCGGCGGAGAAGTAGATGGCCGCGCTGGCCATCAGCACCGTTCCCGCCCTGCGGTTGCCGGGCGCGGACGACGAACGCGGCTGGTGGTGAGCGGCGTTCTGCAGAACGTTCTCGGACAAGGTTTCCCCCGTGATCGACGATCCGTCAGGTGACCGGTGCAGGATGGAATCGGCCGCCAACACGAGACCAACATCGCGCTGACACGACCCGCCCCTGATTTGGGTCGTCGCGGTCGCACAGGCGAAGATCCCCTGATGGACGGCCGACCACGGCTTCGCGTCGCACTGCTCGGTGAGTTGCTGGTCTACCGCGGTGACCTACCCGTGCACCTCGCGGGCGCACGCCTGCGCAGCCTCCTGGTGCGGCTCGCGCTGGCGGGTGGCCGCGCGGTCGAGGCGGCTGTCCTGACGGATGCCGTCTGGCCCGGTGAGGCGCCGCCGGGTCCCGCCGCCCTGCAGATGCTGGTGTCCCGGCTGCGGCGCGCACTCGGCCCGGACGACGTGGTCGTGACCCGCGCCGCCGACGGGTACAGGCTGGAGGTGGATGCCGCCGACGTCGACGTGCTGCACTTCGAGCGACTCGTCTCCTCCGGCAGGCAGAGGCTCTCCGCGGGAGACCCGGTGGCGGCGTGCGCACTGCTGACCGACGCGCTGGACCTGTGGGGTGATCGTCCTGGAGCCGAACCGGCGGTTCTCGCGGCCGCGGCGCCGTCGACGGCGGTCCGGCTGACCCGAGTGTCGGTCGACGCGGCCGTCGACCTCGCCGACGCCGAACTCGCCCTCGGCCGCGCCGGCACGGCGGAGGCCCGGCTCACCGGCCTGGCCCGCGAACACGAGATCGACGAACGGGTGGCCGCGCTCCTGATGGACGCACTGGCCGCCCAGGGCCGTCAGGCGGAGGCGCTGGCGGTCTTCGAACGGGTGCGCGAGACCCTGGCCGACGTCCTCGGCGCCGACCCCGGGAGCGCGTTGGCGGAACGCCACCTGCGGCTGCTGCGTTCCCCGCCGCAGACCGCGGTCCCCTCCCCGCCGAGCACCCTCCCCGAACCGCTCACCAGCTTCGTCGGTCGCGACGACGACCTGGCGCGGATCACCGCGCTGCTCGCCTCCGGACGGCTGGTCACCGTGCTGGGGCCCGGTGGAGCGGGCAAGACGCGCCTGGCCGTGGAGGCCGCCCGCCGCCTCCCGTTCCGCGACGGCACGTGGATGATCGATCTCACCCTGGTGACCGCACCCGAGAAGACCGCCGCCGCAGTGCTGTCCGGCATCGGGCTGCGTGGCGGCACGATGCTCGACACCCGCAGGCCACCGCAGGGTGACGAGGCGGACCTGCTCGTCGACGAGCTCAGCGGACGGGAATGCCTGCTGCTGTTCGACAACTGCGAGCACGTCGTCGATGCGGTGGCCCGGCTGATCACGAGGCTCCTGACGCGGTGCCGGGGTGTGCGCGTGCTCGCGACCAGCCGCGAACCCCTGGCCGTCGACGGTGAGGTGCTGGTGCCGCTGGGCCCGCTGGCGCTGCCGGACCACCGGGACGGCCCCGAGCAGGCCCGGCTGGCGTCCTCCGTGCGGTTGTTCGCCGAACGCGCCGCGGCCGTGCGGCCCGGCTTCGCGGTGGACGAGTCCACGGTGTCCGATGTCGTGAGGATCGTTCGCGGTCTGGACGGGTTGCCGCTGGCCCTGGAACTGGCCGCCGCCCGGCTGCGCGCGTTGTCGCTGGAGGACGTGGCGGGCGGGCTGTCCGACCGGTTCCGCCTGCTCGCCGCGGGAAGCCGCACCCCGGTGCTCCGGCACCGCACGCTGCACGCGGTCGTCACCTGGAGCTGGGACCTGCTCGGCGAGCACGAACGCACCGTCGCGGAGAGGATCTCCGTGTTGCCCGGCGGCATCACCACGGCGGCGGCCGCGGCGGTCTGCGCGGACACCGGCATCCCGGCCGACGAGGTACCCGGCCTGCTCGCCGCGCTCGTCGACAGGTCCCTGCTGCACCTCGCGGCCGGCCGCTACCGGATGCTCGAGACCATCCGCGAGTACGGCGTCGGCCGGCTCGCCGAGGGTGGGACGCTGAGCACGACCCGCGACCTGGCCGCGGCCCACTCGATCGCGGTGATGGCCCACCACGACGCCCGGCTGCGCGGCCCCGGCCAGCTCAGCGCCGTGCGGGACATCGACGCCGAGTACCCCAACGCGCTGGCCGCGTTGCGCCACCTGTGCGCCACCCACGACGCGGCGGGAGCGATCGCGCTCTCCCTGTCCCTCACGTGGTTCTGGCAGATGTCCGGCCGGCACTCCGAAGGCTCCGACCGGCTCGGCGAGGTGCTGGCACTGCCCGGCGCGGAGCCGACACCGGAACGGGACTGCCTCCTGGCCGTCGACCTGATCAACCGCGCGGACTCCCTGGCGGACATCACCCCTGGCACCGCCGTCACCGACGGCGGCGACGTCGTGGAACTCGCCCACCGGCTGCTCTCACACCGGAAGCTGCCCGGTCAGTACGCGGTGTTCGGCCCCGTTCTGCTCTTCCTGCACGACCAGGAGGCAGCGCTGGACCACTTCGGGCGGCTGGCCGAGGGCAACGACGTCTGGCTGGCGGGGCTCGCCCACCTGTTCCAGGCCGAGATCGCCGAGAACGCGGGTGAGCTCGAACGGATGCGCCACCACGTGGACGCGGCTCTCGACCGCTACCGGCAGGCCGGCGACAGCTGGGGCCGGGCGGCGGTGCTCTCGATGCGTGCCCGGCTGCTGCGGTACGACGACCTCGACGGCGCACTCGCCGACCTGCTCGAAGCCGAGGCGCTGGCGGGCGGGTTCGGCTCGCTGAGCCTGAGCGACCGGCTGTACCGCGATCTGCGGTGGATCGATCTTCACTTCCGGCGCGGTGCCACCGGCGAGGCCGTGGCGCTGCTCGACTCGGCACGGCAGCGGGCGGCACGCGCGTCCTCGGCGGAGATGCTGATCGTCGTCAACGCCCGAGAAGCCGAACTGCGCGTGAGACTCGGCGATCTCGCCGAAGGGGACGAGTTGCTCGTAAACGCGGAACGCCTTCTGCACAAGGATTCCACCGCGCACACCAGGACGCTGGTCTGCAACGCACGAGCGGCGTGGTGTCTCGCGGTGGGCGACGTGCCCCGCTCTGCAGCACCGTTGGCGGCGGCACACGAAGCGGCGTTGTCCACTCAGGAACTGCCGGTCGTCGCACTCGTCCTGGTCACCGCGGCGGCACGAGCCGAGGCCCTTCGACAACACCACGACGCCGCTCTGCTGCTCGGCGCCGCGTCACGCTTGAGGGGCACGCACGACCGCACGGATCCGCAGATCCTCGATCTCACCGTTCGCAGCAAGAACGTGCTGGGAGCGGAGGGATTCGCAGCCGCTTACGCAGCCGGGTGGGAGCTGGACGGCGAGCAGGCCTCTCACGTCGCCCTGTTCACACCAATCATCTAGTAGTTAGACAAATGTGGTAACTTTGGCCCGTCGCCCCTTCTGGCAGCTGTCACCGCAGCACTCAGACCCCGACGTGAGGACGTGCATCCGCCGTGCCAGCCCCCAGCATTCTCATCTCCGGCGCCAGCGTGGCCGGGCCGGCTCTGGCCTTCTGGCTCACCAAGGCCGGGTGGCGCACGACCGTGGTGGAACGCTTCGCCGAACTGCGCGACACCGGTCACAACATCGACGTCCGCGGTGCCGCCCGTGAGGTCGTGCGGCGGATGGGGCTCGAGCAGACCATGCTCGCGTCCCGCACCGGCGAGGAGGGCCTCGAGTTCGTCGACGACCGGGGCAGGCAGGTCGCGGTCTTCCCCCGGTCGGCGTCGAGGGTCGACGGGGCGACGGCGGAGCTGGAGATCCTGCGGGGCGAGCTCTCCCGGATCGTCTGCGACGGCACCGCCGGCGGCACCGAGTACGTGTTCGGGGACCAGATCACCGGTCTCGACGACACCGGCGACCAGGTCGAGGTGACGTTCAGGAACTCCGCGAAGGCGTCGTTCGACGTCGTCGTGATCGCCGAAGGGCTCGCTTCCCGCACCCGCCGGTTGATCATGCCGGAGGCCGGGATCAGCCGCCTGGACCTGTACAGCGCCTACCTGACGATCCCGCGCACCAGCGAGGACAACGACTACTGGCGCTGGTACAACGCCCCCGGTTCCCGCGTGGTCATGACGCGCCCGGACAACCTCGGCACCACCCGCGCTCTGCTGAGCTTCACCAGCACCGTGCGCGGGCTGGAGGACCTGCCCCAGCACGAGGTGACCGAGGTGCTGCGCCGCACGTTCGCCGACGCGGGATGGGTCGCCCCGCGAGTGCTGGACGGGCTCGACGCGCCCTACTACTTCGACGCGGTCGGCCAGGTCCGCCTGCCCCGCTGGAGCCGCGGCCGGGTCGGGCTGCTCGGCGACGCCGCCTACTGCGCCTCTCCGCTGAGCGGGATGAGCACGAGCCTCGCCCTCGTCGGCGCCTACGTGCTCGCGGGTGAGCTCGCGACCGCCGGCGATCCCGCAGCCGCATTCGCCGCGTTCGAACGGACGATGCGCCCCTACGTCGAGCGCGCCCAGAAGCTCCCGCCCGGCGGGCCCCGCCTGGTGCATCCCCGAACCCGCGCGGGGATCAGGGCTCTGCACACGGCCGCGCGCGTCATGGGCAGCAAGCCGGTGCAGAAGCTCGCGGTGTTCGACCGCCTCTCGACGACCCAGGCCGACAGCTTCGTGCTGCCCGACTACCCCGCCCTCACGGCCGCCGGGACCACGCCCCGCACCACCGGGCCGTGACCGCGTCCGCCGACCGCGTGATCCACACCGGCGCGGTGCCCCTGAGGGCAACCGGCGAGATCGCCAGGCTCGTGACGGAGTTCCTCAGCGCGGCCGGGACGCGGTAGGCCGTCGGCCCCTACTCGGCCAGAGGCTCAGACCCCTGTTCCGGCGCGGCGTACATCACCTGCAGGACCATCTCGAGGTAGGTGGCGACGACCTCGCGATCGCGGGGATCGAGTGCTCGCCCCACCGCGTCGATCCCCTCGATCGCGGGGAGCAGGAGCGCCAGGCTCGCCCGGTGCGCGGTCGGCGTCGACCGCACCACGATCCTGCGGCGGTCCTTCTCGTGCGGCGTCCGCTGCACGTGCCCTGCCCGCTCCAGCCGGTCGATCACCGTCGTGGTGGAGGCCACCCGGAGACCGAGACGATCAGCGAGCTCCGCCGTGCCCATGGGACCGAACTGCTCCAGCAGGGCCAGCGCGCTCATGTCCGTGGGGTGGACGTTCATCCGCCGCGCCGTCCGGTTGGTCAGCTCCCGCGAGGCGTTCACCAGCCGCTGGACCGAGAGCGTGGTCGGATCGAGCTCGGGAATCGCCGGCTCGGCGTCCACCTGCCCGCTCGTCGCTGACACCGATGCACTCCCTCAGTGACCGCATTCGTCTGGTTACCAGACGGCACGCTACACCGGTGCCCGATTCGTTCCGGGAGTTCGCCACCCGGCCGTGCCGTCCCTGATCCGCGCTTCGGCTGCGCTCTCGGCGAGCGTGCTGGAGCGGAGTGTCCGGCAGGAGGAGGTCGTCCGGCGTCGGTGACGGCTCCCCCGCTTCGGGCGAGCAGGCCCGTCACCGCACCGCCCGGTACCGTCCGCCGCATGCGGGTGCTGCTGGTCGAGGACGACCACGAGCTGGGACGGGCGGTCGTGGGCGGGTTGCGCGCGAGCGGGTTCGCGGTGGACTGGGCCACCGGGGTCCAGGAGGCCGACCTCAAGCATTCGGTGCACGGCTACGACTGCGTGGTGCTCGACCGCGGGCTTCCCGGTGGCGACGGTCTCGACCTGCTGCGGCAGTGGAGGGCCCGGCAGGACAGGACTCCCGTGCTGGTGCTGACCGCGCTGGACGCGGTGCCGGACCGGATCGCGGGGTTCACCGGCGGAGCGGACGACTACCTCGGCAAGCCCTTCGCACTGGAGGAGCTCGCGGTGCGGGTCGGCGCGTTGTGCCGGCGGGTGGAGCCGCCGCGCGCGACGGTACTGCGGGCGCTGGGGGTGGAGATGGACCTCCCCCGGCGGCGCGTCCGGCGTGACGGTGTCCTGTTGTCGTTGACGGGCAAGGAGTTCGCGGTGCTCGAGCTCCTCCTCACGAGGGTGGGACACGTGGTGTCGCGATCGGAGTTCATCGAGCACTGCTGGGACGAGATGGCCGAGCCGATGTCCAATGTGGTCGATGTCGTCATTGCCGGGCTTCGGCGCAAGCTGGGAGATCCTCCCGTGATCGGCACGGCCCGCGGTGCCGGCTTCGTCGTCGACGTGGCGCGGTGAACCGCCTGCGGCGGTTGCGCTGGCAGCTGACCGCGTTGTTCACGCTCACGACCGCGATCTGCCTGGCGGTGCTGGCGGTGCTCGCCGGCGTGATCGACCAGCGCTCGCGTGAGGACGCGGTGGACGCCGGGATCGACCGGCAGGCGACGGGGCTGTCCAGGGCGGTCTACTTCCAGAACGGGACGTTGCACCTCGAACCGCTCGGCGAGGACTACCTCGCGCGCGAGGCCGCCGGGCTCGCGGTGCTGGCCCGCACGGGCGACCGCTGGGAGACCCGCGTCGAGCTCGGCCGTCCGCGAGCGGTGGACCCCGCGACGTTCGAGCAGGTCCTGAGCACCGAGGACGTCGTGCTGACCGGCGGTCCGGACGAACGGATGGCCGTCGCGCCCGTCTGGGACGAGAGCCGGATCGGCGCGGTGGTGGCCGTCAGCGCGGGGCCTCCGGACGACGGTCACGCGGTGCTCGTCCGGTGGCTGTGGATCGGCTGTCTCGCCCTCGTGCTCGTCGCGGCGGGTGCCGGACACCTGCTGTCGAAGCTGAGCATGCGGCCCGCTGTGCGCAGCCTCGGCGAGCAGGAGCAGTTCCTGGCCGAGGCGGCGCACGAACTGCGCACCCCGCTGGCGACCCTGCGCCTGGTCGTGGACGGGGACGTGCGGGATCCCGCGGAGGTCCGGCGGCTCGTGGATCGGCTGGGACGGCTGGTCACCGGTCTGCTCACCCGAGCACGGGTGCGGGGCGGCACGCAGGAGATCGAGCGCACGCCGTTGCGGTTCGACCAGCTCGTCGAGCAGGTGGCGGACGAACTGGGTCCGGGCGGCGTGCGCGTGACGACCGCGCCGGTGGTCGTGCACGGCGACCCCGAACTGCTCGCCCAGGCCGTGCGCAACCTCGTCGACAACGCGCTGCGGCACGGCGGCGGGGACGTCGAGGTGTCGGTGTCGGAGGGGCTGCTGTCCGTGGTGGACTCGGGCCCCGGTCTCGGCCGGTCCGAGTCGGCGGGCAACGGCATCGGGCTCGCGATCGTGCGCTGGGTGGCGCGGCTGCACGGAGGTTCGGTGCGGCTGGCCGACCGGGCCGGAGGGGGCGTGGTGGCCGAGCTGCGGCTGCCGTCCTCATGATTTCCTCATGACCGGCGCCGCAGTCTTGCGGCATGACGAAGTCGAAGATCGCGGTGGCGCTGGTGGCGCTGCTCACCGCCACCGCCTGCGGGTCCCCGCGGACCGGCGCGGAACAGGCCGTGATCCGGGTCGACCAGGTCGGGTACGCGCCGCACGAGGCGAAGCACGCCTACCTCATGGCGAAGCTGCCCGTGGACAAGGCGGAGTTCCGCGTGGTCGACCGGGCCGGGAGGACGGTGCTCAGCGGGGTGGCCGGTGCCAGGGAGCGTCCGTGGAACAGCACGTTCCGCACGGTCAGGGTGCTCGACCTCTCGGCGCTCCACGCACCCGGCAGCTACCACGTCGAGGTCAGCGGCACCGCCTCCGGCCGCTCACCCGAGTTCCGGGTGGCGGCGGCGAAAGACCTGTTCGACCCGCTCGCCGCGGACAACGTGCGGTTCTTCCGATCGCAGCGCGACGGCGCCGACGTCGACGAGACCCTGTTGCACCGCAAGCCGTCCCACCTCGCCGACCGCGCCGCGGAGGTCTACGCCCCGCCCCGGATCGACATGGAGGCCCACCGGCTGCTCGACCAGGAACTCACCCGCACCGGCGGGCCGGTCGACGTGGAGGGAGGCTGGTTCGACGCGGGTGACTTCCTGAAGTTCACCCACACCACCTCCTACTCGACCGCGCAGCTGCTGCTGGCCCAGCGCGACGGCACCGGCGGGTCCGCGCTCGCGGCCGAGGCACGGCACGGCATCGACTGGCTGGCGCGGATGTGGACGGGTGACGTGCTGTACGCCCAGGTCGGCATCGGCGTCGGCAACGAGACCGTGCGCACCGACCACGACGTGTGGCGGCTGCCCGAGGACGACGACCGGCTCGACGCTCCTCCCGGATCGCCCGACCACCACGTGAAGCACCGTCCGGTGTTCCCGGCCAGCCGGCCCGGTGAGCCGGTCAGCCCGAACCTCGCCGGCAGGGTCGCTGCCGCCTTCGCGCTGTCCGCGCAGGTGAACGCCCAGGCCGACCGGGCCCGCGCGGTCGAGCACCTCGGGATCGCGGCGCAGGTCTACGCACGGGCCGACCGCGGTCCCGCCGCGCTCGTCACGGCGTACCCGCCCGAGTACTACCCCGAGAGCTCGTGGCTGGACGACCTGGAGTTCGGCGCGACGGAACTGGCACTCGCCGCCCGCGCCCTGGGCGACTCACGCGCCGACGACTGGACCGCGGAGGCCCGGCAGTGGGCCGAGCGGTACCTGGACTCCGACAGCCGCGGCCCGGCCGGCCTCGCGGACGTGAGCGCGATGGCCCACGCCGATCTCGCCGGGCTCGTCGACCAGCAGCAGCGCGAACGACTGGTCGACGACCTCCGCAGGCCGTTGCGCGCCGCCGCCTCGACGGCCGGCGACGACCCGTTCCGCGCCGGTGTGTCCTATGTGGACTTCGACTCGGTGCCCCACGCGTTCGGACTGGTGATCAGCGGGCTGCTGAACAGGAAGCTCACCGGAGACCGCGCCTTCGACGACCTCGTGACCTGGCAGCGGAACTGGGCGCTGGGAGCCAACCCGTGGGGCGTGTCGTTCGTCGTCGGCGCCGGGTCGGCCTCGGTGCGCTGCCCGTCGCACCAGGTCGCGAACCTGACCGCCGAGGTCCCGGTCGGAGCGGTGGTCAACGGGCCGAACGGCGCGCAGCACTTCGAGGAGCTCAACGCGTTCCCGGCGTTGCGCGCCTGCCCCGCGGACGGCACGAACCCCTACGCGGAGTTCGACGGGAACGGCGCGCGGTTCCTCGACCACGCCGGGGCGTGGGCGAGCGCCGAGGTCGCCATCGACTTCACCTCGACGGCACTGCTGGCGTTCACCCTCGCCGCTCAGGTCAGGTAGACCCGGTCCTTGAGCTCCTGGATGGCGTCGTACGCGGCGGCCAGGTCGGCGGCGTCCGGTGCGGTGAGGAAGATCCGCAGCGGGCTCGACAGCAGGTCGGTGGTCGGGCGGATGCGCTTGCCGGGACCGAGCTTCACGCTCACGAGGTGCACGCCGGGCAGCGCCGCGATGGCGTCCACCGCCTCCTGGTCCACCCCCGTGACCACGCCGTCCTGGTCCGTGCTCGTGTTGTGCACGACTGCGGGCTGGACGCGGTCGTAGCGGCGGTTGCCGTACGTGGCGACGAACTTCTGCGGGTCCGTGTAGGCGAGCACGATCAGGTCGGCCTGGTTCGCCGGCAGGCAGACGTCGTGGAAGCCGGGGGTCATGTTGCCGTTCAGGCGCGCGCCGATCTCCACCAGCGCCGGGCCCTGCGCGGTCATCATCACCTCGGCGTGCGCCGGGCCGTGCTCGATGCCGAGAGCCGCGAGGACGGTCTCCAGGTAGGCCATCAGTTCCGGCACGGGGTGTTCGCCGGAGTCCAGCAGGACGTCGCGGTCGTAGATCCGCTTGCCGGTGGCGGTCGTGGTCTTGTCGTACTGCCAGACGCCGCACAGGTAGTGCTCGCCGTTGGCCGACACGGTGTCGACGATGTACTCGGTTCCGTCCAAGTAGGACTGCACGAGGACCTCGGTGTTGCGGTGGTCGAAGATGTCGACGGTCCCCAGCACCTCCTGGGCCGCCCTCTCGACCTCGGCCTCGTCGCGGCAGACGCTGACGCCGTCCGAGGACGCCGAGCTGAGCGGCTTCACCACCACGGGGTACTCGCCGCGCTCGCGGGCCCACGCGACGGCCTCGGCGGGGCTCGTCGTGCGGAGCTGGTCCGCGCAGCGGATGCCCTTGGCGCGCAACGCCTCGATCATCTCGTACTTGTCGCGGCGGGCCGTGGAGAGCGCGGAGCCGTTGGACGCGAGCCCGAGGCGTTCGCTCAGCAGGTCGGCCAGCGGCACGCCCGGTTCCTGGCCCGCCAGCACCGCGACCGGCTTCAGCTCGGCCAGTGCCGCCACCGTCGTGCCGACGTCCTCCGGGCCGGCGCAGACCAGCTCGTCCACGTACTCGGCCAGGTTCGGCGCGAGCATGGAGGCCATCGGTTCGGCCGAGCTGCGCACGTGCAGGACGGACACACCGGCCTTGGCGAAGGCGGCGGGGAGGAAGTTGCCGGTCGAGTAGCCGTCGACGATCACGGCGAGGGGCTGGGTGGTCATCGAGGCGCTTTCGGGTAGGGGGACGTGCCGGTCAGCCGAGGGCCAGCATGACCGGGGTGTGGCTGCGGGGGTCACCGGTCTCGTACGGGCCGAGGACCATGACGTCGACGGTGAAGCGGTGCTCGAGACCGGCCTGTTCGGCCCACCGCAGCACGTGCGGGGCGCGGTGGTCGACGTCGAGGCGCAGCACGCCGGGCGAGGCCGCGGCCAGGTCGTCCAGCAACGCGATCGCCGTCTCGGGGTCCGGGGCGGTGACGGGGCCGAGGACCGTCGTGCCGACGTTCGGCCACGCGCCGCCGAACGCGATGACGCCGTCCGGGCCGTCGACCACGCGGAACGTGTCGCAGAACTCCGGCAGCGCCGCGATCAGCTCCGTGCGCGGCGCGCCGAAGACATCGGTGTCGAGCGCGGTCACGGCGGGCAGGTCGGCGGCGGTGAACGGACGGGAACGCCCGGACGGCGCGATCGGCGACGCCGGGGTGCCGCGCACCGTCGAGCACAGGCCGACCGAACGGAAGCCGAGCTTCTCGTACAGCGGCTTGCCCATCGGGGTCGCGGTGAGCAACGCGCTCTTGGCGTCGACGTCGGCGAGCGCGTGGCTCAGCACCTGGGTGCCGAGTCCCTTCCGCGCCTGCTTGCGCGAGACCAGCATCATGCTGATCGCGTTGACGTCACTGCCGTAGGGAGCGCCCACGACCACGGCCGCCAGCCCGCCGTCCGGGTCGTCGATGCCGTACACGCGGCCGATCGAGAACAGCAGCCGCCACTTGTGGTCCTCGAGGGGCCACTCCCGGTCGGTGCCGAGGTCGAGGCACGCGTCGAGGTCGGTCAGGTCCAGTCGGCGAACGGTCCAGCTCACAGCGCCTCCGGCAGCAGTCGATCTTGCACGTGAGGCCAGCCTAGTGATCTCAGCACGTCGTGGGGCGGGTGCTCGATCAGGTAGAAGTGCTCCCCCGGCAACGTGTGCGCGCCGAACTCACCGGTCGTGAGCTCCGCCCAGCGGCCGGCGCGCTCCGGCGAGCAGTGGCTGTCGCCGGTGCCGTTCACCGCGGTCACCGGGCAGCGCAACGCCTCGCCCGGCACGTACCGGTAGTTCTCGAACATCACGAAGTCCGCCCGCACGTACGGCATGGCGAGCTCGGCCAGCAGCGGGTCGGCGAAGAGCTCCGCCTCCGTACCGCCGAGCCTCGCGAGCGAGGCCATGATGCTCTCGTCGCTGCGCTGCGCCGCACCGACCGGAGCGAACTCGGGATCGTGCGCGGCACGGGCACCGGACACGAGCAGGTGCGCCACCTCCACCCCCGACGTCTCCAGCAGGCGCGCCACCTCGTACGCGACGACCGCGCCCATGCTGTGTCCGAAGAGGACGATCGGGCGGCCGGTCAGCGGGGCCAGCGACTCCCGCACGCCCCGCGCCATGGCCGTCAGGTCGGTGGGGAGGTCGTCGGTGAACCTGTCGGCACGTCCGGGGTACTGCACCGCGTGCAGGTCGAACCCGGTCAGCTCCGCCGCCCACGGGCGGAAGAACGACGCCGAGCCCGCCGCGTGCGGGAAGCACACCAGCACCGCCGCCGCGTCCGGGCGGGGATCGGGGTTGCGCAGCCAGGTCATGACGACACCACCATGTCGCGCAGCTCGTCGAACGAGCGCATGCCGTAGACCTCGGCGAAGTCCAGCTCGACGCCGTACCGTGCGGAGATCTCCTCGATGAGCCTGATCAGGCCGAGCGAGGTGCCGCCGGAGTGGAAGAAGTCCTGTCCCGGCTCCGGTGGCCCGCCCGCGAGCTTCGTCCACAGCCTGGCCAGTTCGGCGGCGTCGCCCTGGAGGGAGTCGTCCTCGGCGGGAACCTCGCGACCGCGTTCCCACAGCTCGGCCAGCGCTCGCTTGTCGACCTTGCCGGTCGGACCCGTGGGGAACTCCGCCACCACGACGACGTGCTCGGGCACCACGTGCCGCGGCGCGCGGGCCCACGCCCGTTCGCGCAGGTCGGCGACCGCGGCATCGGAGCGGACGAACCCGACGAGCGACCTCGCTCCCGGTTCGCCGACCGCCACGACGACGGCCTCGGCGACCGCGGGGTCGGCGGCGAGCACCGCGGCCGACTCGGCGGGGTTCACCCGGTAGCCGCGGACCTTCACCTCGTCGTCGAGACGCCCCAGGAACTCCAGCGCGCCGCTGGGGAGCAGGCGCACCCGGTCCCCCGTCCGGTAGGCGGTGGCGCCCGCGAACGGGACGAAGCGGCTCGCGGTCAGGTCCGGCTCGCCCGCGTACCCGAGCGCCAGCCGGTCGCCGCCGATCAGCAGCTCGCCGGGCGTGCCGTCCTCGACCTCCCGCAGGTCTTCGTCCACGACGGACAGCTCGGCGCCCGCCGCGGGGAACCCGATCGGCATCGTGGCGCACTCGGCGCCGTCCCACCGCGCCACGTCGAACGCCGCGGAGATCACGCTCGCCTCGGTCGGGCCGTAGGTGTTGACCAGCCGGACGCCGGGGTGCGCCGCGAGCAGCCGGGTGGCGTGTGTGACGGACATGACGTCACCGCCGGAGGTCACCAGCCGCAACGACCCCAGTGCGTCCAGGTGGTGGTCCACCATCAGCGCGAAGATCGACGGGCTCGGGTGCGCGACCGTCACGCGCGGATCGGCCATGGTCGTGGCGAGCGCGTGCAGCGACGACGCCGAGGCGCGGACGCAGAACACCGTGGCGCCCGACAGCAGCGAGCACCAGATCTCCAGTGCCGAGGAGTCGAACGCGAGGGTCGCCGTGGCGAGCACGCCGTCGTCCGGCCCGACGGAGAACAGGCTCGGGCGTGCCAGCCGGACGATCCCGCGCTGCGGCACCGCGACCGGCTTCGGCTGCCCGCTCGAACCGGACGTGTACATCGTGTAGAGAACGGCGTCCGGCGCGCTCGGGGCGAGCTCCGCCGGGGCGTGGCCCGCCATCTCCTTGACGTGTCGTGCGGGCAGACCGAGGTCGGCCGAGTGGTCGTCGGTCAGCAGGAGCAGCCTCGCCCCCGCGGTCTCGGCCATCCACCGCGCGCGTTCGGCGGGGTAGGTCGGGTCGATCGGCACGTAAGAAGCGCCGGCGAACGCGGTGCCCAGCATCGCCACGATCGAGTCGCGGCCTGCCTGGCCGTAGACGCCGACGCGATCGCCGGGCTCGACGTCCCACGCCCGCAGGGCCCACGCCGCCTCGGTCGCGGCGCGCAGGAGCTCGCCGTAGGTCAGCGATCCTCCCGCGTCGTGCACCGCGATCTTGTCCGGGTGCGCGGCGGCGACCCGCTCGAAGTGTTCGGGCAGTCCGGTCATGACTCGTCCTTCGTGGTGGCGGCCTCGACGAGGGCGATCTGGTCGCCCAGCGTGCGGGCCGCGGCGAACTCCCTGACGGCGATCTTGACGTCCAGTGCCGCGCTCAGCCGGCGGATCAGGCGGATGAGGACCAGGGAGTCACCGCCGATCGCGAAGAAGTCGGCGTCGTCGGTGAGGTCCGGGTAGCCGAGCCACTCCTGCCACAGCGACGTCAGCAACGCCCTGGGCGTGCTGTCCTCCGCCGTGACCGCCTCGACGGGCTCCGGCGCCTGCACGGCCCTGCCCGCCTCCGGAGCGGTCGAGACCCGCCCGTGGAACGGGTAGCCGGGCAGCCGCGCCGGTGTGCCGGCGGGGACGAGCCGGGTCAGGTCGACCGGCTGTCCCAGGGTCCACAGCGCGGCGAGGCCCGTGAGCGGGGCGTCGTCGTCACGGCTCGACGCGAGCGCGACACCGGTGAGGCCCTCCGCGGTGGCCGACCCGCTGAGTGCGCGGCCGGGACCGACCTCGACGGCGACCGCGCCGGGGAACCGTTGCGCGAGCGCGTTGAGACCGTCCGCGAACCGCACGGTGCCACGGGCGGACTCGGCGAACATCGCCGTGTTCACCGGAGTGCCGGCGTCGACGAGCTCTCCGGTGGCGTTGGCCAGGAACGGCACGGCGGCCGGGCGGGCGGTGATGCCGGCGAGCTCGGCCTCCAGGCCGGGGATCGCGCCTTCGACCAGTGCGCTGTGGAACCCGTGCAACGTGGTGAGCTGGCGGTGGAACACCCGGTCGCCGAGGTGCGCGGTGAACGCCTCGACGGCGGCGGCCGTCCCGGACACGACGCAGCTGTCGGACGTGTTGACCGCCGCGATCTCCAGCTGGGCGCCGCTCTCGTCCAGGAGCTTGCGCACGTCCGCCTCGCCGCAGCCGACGGCGAGCATCCGGCCCTTGGGGCAGTCCTGCATGAGCTTGCCGCGCGCGGTCACGAGCCTCAGCGCGTCGCCGCGGGTGAGCACCCCGGCGACGCACGCCGACGTGAGCTCTCCCAGGCTGTGCCCGGCGACGGCGGCCGGCCGCAGACCGAGTCCGCGCAACGCCTGCGTGGCGGAGTGCTCCAGCACGAACAGGGCGGGCTGCGCGATGTCCGTCCTGCCGTAGCGCCAGCTGCGGCTCGTCCTGTCGTACAGGGCGCGGCGGACGTCGCCCGCGAGGACGGCGGGCAGTTCGGCGAGGCACTCCTCGACGAACTCCGCGAAGCCCGGCAACCGGTCGCGCCACGCGAGGCCCATGCCCAGCGGCGTCGATCCCTGTCCAGGGAACAGGAACACCAGGGGCGCCGGTCCCGTCAGCGGCCGGACCCCGGTCGTGCGTTCGGTGCGCAGCCGTCGCGCGACCTCGTCCGGCGTGCGGCCGACGACCGCGAGCCGGTGGTTCAGCGCCGCGCGCCCGTGCACGAGGGTGTGCGCGACGTCGTCCAGGCGGGCGTTCGCCACGTGGTCCGCGAGCCGCTCCGCCGATCGGCCGAGGGCGTCCGAGTCCGCTGCCGAGAGCACGAAGATGCTGTCCCGCAAGGGTTCCGACGGCGCTTCGGGCCGCGGTGGCGCCTGTTGGAGGATCACGTGGGCGTTCGTGCCGCCGATGCCGAACGAGCTCACGCCCGCCCGCCGCGGTTCGGGTCCCTGCCACGCGGTGGCCTCCGTCGGCACGGACACGGGCGCGCCGCGCGTGGCGAGCATCGGGTTCAGCTCGGTGAACCCCGCCACCGGCGGGATCACGCCGTCCCGCAGCACGCGCAACGTCTTCGCCACCGACGCCAGGCCGGACGCCGCGTCGAGGTGACCGATGTTCGCCTTGACCGCGCCGAGCCTGATCTGCCCCTCCGGCACGCCGTCGAGCGCGGCGCACATCGCCTTCCACTCGATCGGGTCACCGACGTAGGTGCCGGTCGCGTGCGCCTCCAGGTACCCGAGCGACGCCGCCGGCACGTCGGCGGTCCGCAGCGCGGCCCTGATCACGGCCTCCTGGCCGATCGCGGACGGCGCGTTGTAGCCCGCCTTGGCCTGGCCGTCGTTGTTCACCGCGGTGCCGAGGATGATCCCGTGCGGAGCGGCTCCGTCCACGTCGGCGAGCCTGCGCAGCACCAGCGCGACCACGCCGGAGCCCGCCAGCGTGCCGTCGGCGCCCGCGTCGAACGGCCGGCAGGCACCTCCCGCGGACATGATCCCGCCGCGCACCCGCAGGTGCCCCTCCTGCGGGAACCCGATGGACGCGGCGACCACCAGCGCCTGGTCGCAGTCGCCGCCGAGCAGCGCCTGCACGGCCGTGTGCAGCGCGACCAACGACGACGAGCACGCCGTCTGCACGGTCAGCGCCGGTCCGCGCGAGCCGAGCTTGTAGGCGATCCGGGTCGCCATGTAGTCCTGGCCGGTGCCCACCTCGAGCCGGTCGTGCATGTCGTGCGGCAGTTCCCCGCCCACGAGAATCCGCCGCTGGTAGGCACTGCTGCTGGAGCTCGCGTACACGCCGGTGCGCACGCTCGCGTCGAGCGGGTCGCGCCCGGCGTCCTCCAGCGCCGCCCACGCGGCCTCGAGCATCAACCGGTGCTGCGGGTCGGTCATCTCGGCGTCCCGCGGGCTCATGCCGAACAACGCCGTCTCGAACCGGTCGGCGTCCGGGAGGTACCCGCACACCGGCACGTACTCGGAGTCGCGCACGCGTGCCTCTGGCACACCGGCGGCGATCAGCTCGTCGAGGTCGCGCGGGCCGGTGAACACCTCACCGGCACCGACCGCGGCCATCCACTCCCCGGGATCCGCCGGACCGGGCAGGCGGGAGTACAGCCCGGTGACGGCGACGTCGAACGCATCGTCGCGGGTCACCGCGTCACCTCCGTGCCGCGCCGGGCCCGCGCCGCGAGCCGGGAGCGCCGGTCTCCGCCCGCGTCCTGCGGTGCCGGGCCGGTCCCGCGCACGAGGTCGGCCTGCGAGGTCACCGTCGCGGCCGTGAAGAGGTCCGCGATGGACACCTCGACACCCGTCCGCGTCGTGATCTCCACCTGCAACAGCGGAACCAGCAACGAATGCCCGCCCACGTCGAAGAAGTTCTCCTCCAGCGGAACCTCGGTCACACCGAGAACCGCGCACCACGCCGCCGACACCTGACCCACCACGTCATCAGTGGTGGCCGGCACCGCGGCGGCGCCGCGCACGAGCTCGATCTGCGAGGTCACCGTCGCCTCCGTGAACAGGTCCGCGATGGACACCTCGACACCCGTCCGCGTCGTGATCTCCACCTGCAACAACGGCACCAGCAACGAATGCCCACCGACGTCGAAGAAGTTCACGTCGACCGGAACCTCGGTCACGCCCAGCACCGCGCACCACGCCGCCGAAACCAGACCGGCCACGTCGTCAGCACTGGCGGGCACCGCCGCCACCCCGCTCACGAGCTCCACCTGCGCCAGGACGGACGCCTCCGTGAACAGGTCCGGAATGGACAGCTCCACGCCGGTCCGCGCCGTGATCTCCACCTGCAACAGCGGAACCAGCAACGAATGCCCACCGACGTCGAAGAAGTTCACGTCGACCGGAACCTCGGTCACACCGAGAACCGCGCACCACGCGGCCGACACCAGGCCCACCACGTCATCGGCGGGAGCGGCGGCCTTCGGCGAGCCGACCGGCTCGTCCTCGACCAGCAACGCGTCGTGGTCGACCTTCCCGTTGGGCGTCAACGGGAACGCGTCGAGCACCCGCAGCGCCTTCGGCACCATCGGCTCGGGCAGCCGTGCCGCGAGCCGGCGCCGCGCGGCCGTGGCGTCGAACCCGGCAGCGGCGACGACGAACCCGAGCAGGTGCGTGCCCGTGGGGTCGGGCCGCACGACCGCGCCGCGCACGCCGTCCAGCTCGGACAGCGCCGCCTCGACGGCGCCGAGCTCGACGCGGTGCCCGCGGATCTTCACCTGCTGGTCCGCCCGGCCGAGGAACTCGAGCTCGCCCGCCGGGGTCCAGCGCACCCGGTCGCCGGTGCGGTAGGTCCTGCCTGCGGTGAACCTGTCGGCACCGAACGCCGGGTCCTCCGGCCGGCCGCGGTAGCCGCGCGCGACACCGGCGCCGCCGATGCGCAGCTCGCCGACCGCGCCCGGCGGCGCGAGCTCACCGCGGTCGTCCACGACGTACAGGCGGGTGCCGGGGATCGGACGGCCGATCGTCACCGGGGCCGGCGCGTCGTACACCCGGTGGGTGGCCCAGACCGTCGTCTCGGTCGGGCCGTACTCGTTGACCAGCTGGGCGTCCGGCGCGACGGCGAAGTGCCTGGCCAGCAACGGCTCCGGCAGCGCCTCACCGGCGACGACGACCCGGCGCAGCGTGCGCAGCGCCGACCCGTCACCCGCGCAGGACAGCACGAGGTCGTAGAGCGCGGGCACGCACAGCAGGTCGGTGACGCCGTGCTCCTCGATCAGCGCGAGCAGCCGCTTGGGGTCGCGGACGTCGTCCAGGCCGGCGATCACGAGCGTGCCGCCGCTCGTCAGCGTGCCCCACAGGCCCGCGGCCGAGGAGTCGAACGCCAGGGGCGACACGTGCAGGAACACCGGGGTGCCGGGGTAGGCGGCCCGGCGGGCCGCGGTCGACGCCGCGAGCTGGCCGTGCTCGACCACGACGCCCTTGGGTTCCCCGGTCGTACCCGACGTGTAGATCAGGTAGGCGGGGTCGCTCGCGGAGACCGGCGCGCTGTGGTCCTGGGTCGGCAGGTCGCGCGCCTGGTCGACGCGCAACGTCACGAGGCTGCGCGAGATCCGGTGGACCGTCTCCTCGGTCGTCAGCACGTGGCTCACGCCCGCGTCCGCGAGCACGGCCGCGATGCGCTCGTCCGGCACGGCCGGGTCGAGCGGCAGGTACGCCGCACCCGCGCGGAGAACGCCGAGCGCCGCCGCGACCATCGCGGGCGAGCGTTCGGTGAGGATGCCGACGGTCGCACCGCCGCCGACGCCGAACTCGTTGAGCCTGCGCGCGACCGAGCCCGCCCAGGCCTGCAGCGACCGGTGGTCGAGGGTCTCGCCCGCGTGGACGACGGCGGGGCGTTCCGGGTCGGCCTCGGCGGCCTTCTCGACCACCGTGACGTCCGCACCGGCCGCGACGGGTCCGCCATCGCCCAGCGCGAGCAGCTCCGCGACGGTGTCGTCGTCGAGCATCGGCAGCTCGCCGATCGGCCCCGCCGGGGACACCAGGCCGGCGAGCACGGTGCGCAGGTGCGTGGTCAGCTGCTCCACCTGCGCCTCGGTGTACTGGTCGGCGCGGTAGATCGACCCGAACTCGGCGGTGTCCTCGCCCGCGCGCAGCCAGACCGTCAGGTCGTACTTCGACACCTCGGTCGGGAACCTGACCGGCGTGAGCTCCAGGCCCGGCACGCTCAGCGCGCTCTGGTGGGCCGCGTAGTTGAACAGCACCTGGAACACCGGCGACCGTCCGCCGGTGGACGCGGCGCCCAGTCCCCGCACGACCTCGTCGAACGGCACGTGCCGGAACGTGAACGCCCGCAGCAACGCCCGGTGCGCCGCGGCGAGGTGGTCGGCGGCCGTGCTGTCGTCCTCGACGCTCAGCCGGACGGGGGTCGGGTTGATGAACATCCCGGCGGTGTCGGCGAACGCGGCGGTGCGGGTGTCCATCGTGGACCCGAGCACGACCTCGCGCGCACCGGTGTAGCGGCGCAGCGTGATGCCCAGTGCGGCCATGCCGATCACCTGGGGCGTGGTGCGCAGCTCGCGGGCGGTGTCGAGCACCCGGCGCCACAGCTCGGCGTCGACCGGCACCCGCACCTCGGCGCCGCGCTTGCCGTCGGTGGGACGCGCGGAACCCAGCCCCAGCGGGCGGTCCGCCACCGGCACGCGCAGTTCTTCGAGCCACGCCTCGACCTTCTCGGCCGCGGGACGGGGCGAGGTCGCCTCCCACGCGGCGTACTCCGCGTACGACGGCGCCTGCGCCGCCTCCGCCGTGCCCGCGTAGTGCGCGAACAGGTCGCCGGTCACCAGCCGCACGGTCCGGCCGTCGGTCACGATGTGGTGCGCGGTCAGCAGGACGACGTGGTCGTCGTCGGCCAGCCGCAGCACCTCCAGCTCCGCCAGCGGTGCCGCGCCGACGTCGAACACCCTGGTGGCGGCGGCGTGCAGCACGGCGTCCAGCTCGTCCGCGGCGATCTCCCGCACCCGTGCGGGCATGCTCTCGACCGGCCACAGGGCACGGCCGGGCACGCCGGCGGACTCGACGATCCGCAGCCGCAGCTCGGCGTGCCGGGTCAGCACCGCCGTCCACGCGGCGGACAGCGCGTCGGCGTCGAGGGCTCCGCGGACGCGCACCGCCCACGGGACGGTGAACTCGAAGCTGTCCGGTTCGACCCGCGCCGCGAGCCACAGCCGGTGCTGGGCCTGCGACAGCGCCTGGTTGGTCGCGGCGGTGTGGACCATGAGGTGCTCTCTCCTACTGGCAGGTGCGGGTGAAGCGGAACTTCGCGGTGTCCTCGATGCGGACGACGAGCTCGGTGAGCGCGCTGTGGTCGGGCACGCGGCCGTAGACCTTGCCCAGCCTGCTGAACGCCCCGCCGTGCCAGGCGACCTCGTGCCCTGGCCCCACCCGGACGTCGACCAGGTCGACCCCGGCGAGCGCGTGCAGGTCGGCGAGGCCGTCGACTCCCTCGACGGCGGTCGCGTCGGTCGGCGGCAGGAACACGTACTGGTAGATGACGCCCGCACCGGCCTGCTCCGGCGGTGCGGGTGCCTCGCCGAGCGCGAGCCGGAAGGCCGCCTCGACGACGGAGTAGCCGAACGCGCGGTCGAACAGGTCGGGGACGTGCCCGCCCGCCCTGCCGTTGACCTCGATGAGGCGCGGCCCGGCGGCGGTGAGCTTCAGTTCGGTGTGGACGATCCCCGTGCGGATGCCGAGGGCGAGCACCGCGGCCTCCGCGACCTCGACCACGCGTGCGGTCGTGGCCTGGTCGACGGTCGAGGGCACGAAGAACCCGCGCTCGCGGAACGGCCGTGCCAGCGGGAGCTTTCCGACGACACCGAGCGGGAGCACGCGGCCCTCGTGCACGGCGGCCTCGACCGAGACGTAGTCGCCGAACTCCGGACCGGCGACGCCGGGATCGCCGACCAGCAGCTCCTCGGCGACGAGCGGACCGTCCGGCAGGAACCGGCGCGCCGTTTCCCTTGCGGCGTCCAGGCTTTCGACGCCGGTCACGCGCAGACCGCCGGTTCCGCCCGCGGGCTTGAGCACGGCGGGCAGCCCGGTCGCGGCGATCGCACCGTCCACATCGGACTCGGAGGTGATCACGGCGTGCCGCACGACGTCCAGCCCGCGGGCCGCGAACGCCTCACGTTGCGCCGCCTTGTCCTGCAGCACGGCCGTGACGGCGGCGGAGTGCCAGTGCGGCGTGCCGAGGCGTTCGGCGACGGCGGCGGCGATCGGCAGGCACAGGTCGCTGAACGTCACGACCCCGTGGACGCCGGTCGCCACGACCTCGGCGGCCGCCTCGGCCGTCGGCGCACCGGCGGTGTCCACGAGGGTGAAGCGGCGACGCAGCGCGGGCAGCACCTGGGCGACGTGGGCCGACGCGGAGTCGACCACGAGCACCGGCTCGACGCCGAGCGCGCGGGCCGCCGCGGAGAGTTCCGCGGGGCCCGCCGAGCCCTGTTCGTAGGCGACCGCCAGTCTGCGCACGGTTAACGGGACTTCTTCGGCGCGACGGCGTCGCTGCCGGCGGGCCAGCTGCGTTCCGCCGCCATGTACAGCAGCTCCGACGACACGCCGCGCTTCGCGCAGAGCTCGGTGAGGATCTCCGACTGCTGGATCTGCTCGGCCTCGGGGTCGTACCAGCACCCGGTGAGGTGCTTGAGCCACGGCTCCATGCCGAGCGCGTACACGAAGACGTTGCGGGCGCCGACCTGCTGCGCCACCTTGTCCGCGGGCTCGGCGAACGAGCCCTTCAGGCCGCGGGCCAGGTCGTCCTTGCGGTTGATGGGCTTGTCGAGCAGCGGGCCGTAGAGCCAGCTCATCGGCGCGCCGACGCATTCGAGGCCGATGAACAGCGCGTCGACGGTGCCGATCTCCCTGCCGACGAGCTCGTAGATCGACGGGTCCATGGGAGAGGTGTCGGTGGCGAACAGGAAGCCGCGGCCGCCGATGCGCACCATCGGCACCATCTTGCCGCGGATGTCGAGGTCGCCGTGCTCGCCGAGGAACGGCAGCGCGGTGATCCGCGCCTCGCCGAAGTCCGCCGACTGCACCTCGCCGAGCTCGACCACGTTGCGGAAGCCGAAGCTCTCCAGGAAGACGCGGATGTTGTAGTCGGGCAGCGTGCCGCCGGACGTCATCGGGACCACGATCGTGCCGATGCGGTCGCGCAGCTGCAGCAGCGTCTCCAGCGAGAGGTGGTCGGAGTGGCCGTGGCTGATCACCACGACGTCGATCCGCTCTGGCAGGTCCGCGATCGTGAAGTGGTCCCAGCCGTCGTCGTCGTAGCCGAGGGTCGGGTCGGTCATGACCGTGAAGCCCTCGTACTCCATCAGCACGCTGGCGTGCCCGAAGTAGCGGACGCGGACCTGGCCGGGCTCTGCGTGCTCGTAGGGCCTCGGCTCGCGGTCGACGAAGAGGCCGCGGAAGATGTCCTTCTGCACGCCCTCCAGCTCGAAGAGCTCGACCAGCGCCTCGACGTCGACGCGGCGGCGGTGGCCGGCGAACAGCTCGCCCAGCTCGGGCGCGGAGAACGGCACCTTCAGCTCGGCGCGGCCCTGCGAGAAGATGGGCGAGCCGTAGATGAAGGGCTGGTCCGGGTCGTGCCGCGGCAGCAGCGAGATGCACTGCGCCTCCGGCTGCAGCGCGGCCGTGCGGTAGAGCAGCGGCTCGAAGAAGCGCAGCGAGGGGCTGTTCGCGGTGTCGTAGACGAGCTCGGAGATCCCGTGCAGGCTCGGCGGCAGCTCCGCGTACAGCCCGGCGAGAGACCCTCCGACCGCCTTCTCGCGCAGGATCGCGCGCATGGTGTCGATGTCCTCCGCGAGCTGCAGGCGCGGCCTGCCCTCCTTCAGGGTGGTCTCGACCAGCTCCTCGATCGCCGCGACACCACCACCGCGCGGATTCACGAATGGCGAGCCGAACATGTCCGGATTGCGAAGAGCTGCCTCGTGCGTGTGCGGTGCCGCGAGGTAGCTGCGCAATGCGGGAAGCTGCCTCTTCGCGAGGTTGAGCGCACCCGTGTGCGGTGCGGCGAAGTACGGAAGCGCATACCAACGGTGGATGAGCGGCTGCACAACAGTAGATGTCGCGAGGTAGCGCCCTGCCGAAGTGTCCGAAGTCATTTTCTCTCTCTCCATACAGGCTCGACAAGGCCGTCGAATGGGTCGACAAATTCACTTGCGGAGGGCACCGGAAAGGCACTCCACGCACGTGTGCGGGATTCAGGTCGATGATCGGCGCGCGCAGCGACGACCGGCCACGACCGCGGCCGGCGAGCTGACGCATCTACCAGTGACCACGCAACGACGTGCGTGGATGTGGCCGATTCGACTCGAACGGACTAGCTGATCAGGCCGTTCGCGCCTCGGCTGACTCTTCCCCTGACTGCAAGCTGCTACTTCTCCCCTTTGATTACTCCACCCGAGTGATGACACCACCCCTAATGGCCCTCGGGCGCAGAGCTGATTCCAAGTCTAAGCGCCTCCGGAGACGCCATGTCAAGTATTTGATTTTCTAATCGGCACTTCAGGGTTTCCTGCCTCCTGCCCTCCGGCCGCCTTGACGACCCATCTCGACTGGCATATACATTCAGCGAATCCAGGGTTGGGCGGTTTCTTTGCGCTGCTCGGCCGGGTTCGGGGGGCGAGTCTTTTTCCGGGGGCAAGGTCAGCCGGCTCGCTTTGCTGTGCTGCCCAGTTTCTCCAGCCGGGATCGCTCCGGCCGCAACGAAATGCGGTGTGTCCATGCCCGCTTTGACTCGTCCATTGGTCTTGGTGCTCGGCGTCGACAAGTACGTGCTCGAGGCCTGCGTGCGCCACGACGTCGAGACCGTCCTCGTCGAAGGCGGCGGCCAGCGCGACTACGCGCTCCAGCCGATCCCCGCGGGCGTGACCGTGCTGCGCGTGGACAGCGTGTCGAGCCCGGAGGCCGTGCTCGGAGCACTGCACCGCAACGGGTACGCGGGACGGCGGTTCGACGCCGTGCAGACCACCGACGAGTGGGCCATGGTCACCGCGGGCCTGCTCGCCCAGCACCTCGGTGCCCGAGCCATCGACCCCGTCACCGCACTGCACTTCCGCGACAAGTCGCTGCAGAAGCAGCGGATCCTGGAGGCGGGGCTCCCCGCCGCGCGGTCCCACGTCATCGACGACATCCACGACCTCGGCGACCTCGACGAACTGCCGTTCGGCAAGGCGGTGCTCAAGCCCATCGCCGGCGCCGCGACCACGATGACGTCGGTGGTCGAGGACATCGCCCGGCTGCGCGCGCTCAGTGCGAAGTACCGCGCGGACCACACCGGCCAGCGCACGTTCACCCTGGAGGAGTTCGTCACGGGCGACGAGTGGGTCGCCGACGGGATCGTGCACGACGGCGAGATCCTGTTCTGCGCGCTCGGCCGCTACAGCGTCCCGTGCCTCACGACCGTCGACTCCGCGCTCCCCCTGGTGCTGCGCCGGTTCGACCCCAGCAGCGAGGCGTGGGCGTACGAGCTGGGCGAACCCTTCGTGCACAAGGCGATCAGCGCGCTCGGCCTGCGTGACGGCGTCTTCCACCTCGAGCTCTTCCACGACGAGAAGACCGGCACCCTGACGTTCGGCGAGTGCGCCGCCCGCCGCGGTGGCGCACTGGTGCACGAGGAGGTGCAGGTCAAGTTCGGCGTGCACCTCGGCGAGGGCGCCCTGCTGCCGTTGCTCGGCATCAAGCCGGAGATAGACGTGAAGGTGCGCCCGGAGACAGTCGGCAGCACCTTCCTGATGGGCAGACCGGGCACGTTGTTCCACTGCCCGTCGCCGGCGGAGATGCGCGCGCTGCCCGGCGTCGAGCACGTCCGGGTGGAGGCCGCCTTCGGCCAGGTGCTCTCCGACGCCGTGGGCAGCACCAACGCGCGCATCGCGCAGGTGCTCGTGTCCGCGGACTCGGAGGAGGCGATGCTGAGCCGGTTCGAGGAGCTGCGGGACTGGTTCGGCGAACGCCTGCTCATCGCGCCGTCCGGAGGCCCCGTGCGGGAGCTCCGGGCGTGGCAGCGGGAGAACTGGCCGGCCGAGGACCACCGGGACCTGCCGTGGCAGTGATCACCGGACTGCTCCCCGACACCAGGGAGCAACGGGCGCTCGCCATCGCCCACTTCGTGAACGCGGTCGGCAGCGGCATGTTCATGGCGGGCAGCGTCCTCTACTTCACCCGCATCGTCGGCCTGCCGATGACCCAGGTCGCGCTCGGGCTCTTCCTCGGTGCGATGACCGGGCTCGTGGCCGGGATCCTCGGCGGCAGGATCGCCGACCGCTACGGGGCGCGGGAGACCCAGATCGTCGTCATGATCGTCGGCGCCGCGGCGATGATCTGCTTCACCTTCGTCACCTCGCTCGGCGCGTACCTCGTGGTGTCCGTCCTGATCGGACTCGTGTTCGCCGCCGACAAGTCCAGCAAGGCTCCGCTGGTCCGGCACTTCGGTGGCGAGAACCCCGCCGCGTACCGCGCCTACCTCCGCTCGGTGGTGAACCTCGCGATCGCCCTCGGCTCGCTCGCCGCCGGCATCGCCCTGCAGATCGACAGCAAGCCGGCGTACCTGGTGCTGATCGTCGGGCGCGCGCTGTCGTTCCTCGCGGGCGCGGCGATGCTCGTGCGGCTGCCGCGGGTCGCCCCCTCGCACACGTCGGCGGACTCCGGCCGCTGGATCGCGCTGCGCGACCGTCCGTACCTGGCCGCGACCGCGCTGAACAGCCTGATGTCACTGCACTACGCGGTGCCCACGTTCCTGCTGCCCCTCTGGGTCGTCGAGCACACCGAAGCTCCCAAGTGGATGGTGTCGGTCGCGCTCGTGCTGAACACCGCCATGATCATCACGTTGCAGGTGGTGCTCAGCCGCAACGTCTCCGACCACGTCACCGCGGGCGTCCGGATGCGGTGGGCGGGACTCGCGGTCGCGGCGGGCCTCGTCCTCATGGCGACCGCGGGCACGCAGAACGCCGAGGTCGCCATCGGGCTGCTCCTGTTGTCCACGGCCGTCTACACGCTCGGGGAGCTGTGGCACGCGGCCGCGGCGATGGAGTACTCGTTCGGCCTCGCCGCGCCGCACGCCCAGGGGCAGTACTCGGGTGTGTTCGGACTCGGCGGCGGTGTCGCCGAGGCACTGGCGCCCGCCGTGCTCGGCCTGGCCATCACCTACGGCTGGCCCGCCTGGCTGCTCATCGCGGCCGGCTTCGCCGCCGTGGGTCTCCTCAGCTCACCGCTGGTCTCGTTCGCCCTGCGGCGTTGGCGACCCGCGCACCTGTGATCGCCCTGGTCGCGCCGCGACCGGTGACTCCCACCAGAAAGGCAGACCAGTGACTCTGACCGACGCGGGAACCCGCACGGACATGATCGAACTCGTGCCCGGTCTCCAGTTCGACCCGGAGAAGATCACCGAGGCCTACCAGCAGGTCGTCGACCGCGTGCCGGTGACGGACCCGGCCAACCCCGAGCACCGCCTGCGCAGGCTCGGCCTGACCCACCGCCGGGACGCGCAGGACCCGTGGCACGACGCGGGCAACGGGCAGTTCGACCAGGCGACGGGCCAGAAGAACTTCGAGGAGGCGGACTTCGGCTTCTTCAACGAGGAGCTGAAGGACACCTACTTCTACGAGATCTACCAGAGCCTCACGTTCCAGATCGGCCGCATGCGGCTCGTCGCGCTGCACCCGTCGGAGATCTACCACATGCACACCGACGCCTCGCGCGTCGCGCACATGGCGATCAAGACCAACGAGGACGCCCGGCTTCTGCTGCGCCGCAACGGAGAGACGTACCACGTCCCGACCGACGGCCGGATCCACATCCTCAACACCAAGCTGCACCACTCCGCCTACAACGCGGGAGGCGACACCCGGATCCACCTGACGATGACCATCGTCGAGTGATCTGACCACGCCGACCCACAACGGAGGACTCCCCCACATGACTGGACAGTCACGCCCGGTCGCCGTGATCGTCGACGGCTACACCACGGGCAACTTCCTTCCGCCCGCGTTCACCGCCATCGGCGCGGACGTGGTGCACGTGCAGAGCAGCGCCGAGCTGATGACGTCCATGACCCTGCCCGACCTGTCGGCGTACCGCGCCAACATCGTCTGCACCTCACCGGAGGCGGCGGCGAGGGTGCTCGCCGAGTACGCGCCGGTCGCCGTGGTCACCGGGCAGGAGCCCGGCGTCGAGTGGACGGACCGCCTGAACGCGCTGCTCGGCCTGCCCGGCAACGACCCCGCCTCCTGGCGGGCCCGCCGCGACAAGTACGAGATGATCGAGGCGTTGCGGCGTGCCGGGGTGCGGTGCGCGGAGCAGTTCAAGAGCTCCGACCCCGAGGCGATCGTCGAGTGGGCGGAGCAGCGCGGGGAGTACCCCGTCGTGGTGAAGCCGCTCGCGTCGGCCGCGACCGACGGCGTGGCCGTGTGCTCCTCCCCCGACGAGGTCCGCAAGGCGGCCGAGGTCGTCCTCGGGGCGAGCGACATCTTCGAGACCCGCAACCGCGAGGCGCTCGTGCAGTCGTACCTCGCGGGCACCGAGTACACGGTGGACATGGTGACCGTCGGCGGGAAGCGGTACACCAACGGTGTCTCGCGCTACCGCAAGCGGCTTCAGGGCACGCACAACATCTACGACCGCGAGGACCTGCTCGACCCGGCCTCCCCCGAGGTCGCGGCGCTGGTCGAGTACACCTCGTCCGCGCTCGACGCCCTCGGCGTCCAGTCGGGACCGACGCACGCCGAGGTGATCATCACCGAGGACGGGCCCGCACTGGTGGAGGTCGGCGCCCGGCTCAGCGGCAGCCTCGCACCGGAGTTCCAGCGGGCCTGCACGGGCGTGGACCAGGCCCACCTGGTCGCCCTCGCCGCGGTCCGGCCGCAGGAGTTCCTCGACCGGTACGCGGGCAAGGTGTTCAGCCGCAACAGGTTCGGCGCCCTGGTCATCACGGCGACCGAGCTGGACGGGACCGTCGAGGAGATCGACCCCGGCGCGCTGGCCCAGCTCGAGGCGCTGCCCTCGCTGACCAACCTGCGGGTGAAGATCAAGGCGGGCGGGCGGATCAAGCCGACCGTCGACCTCTACACCAGCACCCTCGGCGTGCACCTGGCCACCGACTCGGCGGACCAGCTCGAACGCGACTACGAGCGCGTGCAGCAACTCAAGGACGCCATCTTCCGGCTGCGCTGAGCCGGCTATCTCCCGAGGACGACGAGGATGACCACTCCACCCGAAGAACGCCGGCTGCTCCTGGTCGGTGGCGGCGGGGACATGACGCTCAGCGTCGACGTCGCCGTGGCCGCGCTGCGTCAGGCCGCCGCCCGCGGCCTGACCACGCACGTCACCAACCTGGAGGAGACGCTCGCGGCGACCCCCGCCGTCAGCGCGGCCGCCGACGCCGCCTCCGCGGTCGACCACACCGACCCCGGTGCGGTCGCCAAGTGGGCTGCGGGCCAGGGGTTCGACGTCGTCTTCGGGGTCAGGGAGATGGCCCAGGTCGCCGTCGCCGAGACGGCCACGTCCCTGGGGCTGCCGGGCAACGACCCGGACGCCGTCCGGCGGATCCGCACCAAGGACTCGTGCCGTGAGGCGCTGACCGCGGCGGGATTCCGCCAGCCCCGGGTCAGGGTCTGCCGGAGTCTCGCCGACGCGGAGGAGTTCGCCGCGTCGGTCCCCGGCCCGTGGGTCGTCAAGCCCAGGGACGGTTCCAGCAGCGAGGGCGTGAAGCTCGCGTCCGGCGGGGCGGAGCTGGCCGAGGCCGTCGCCGCGCTCCCGAACCCCGACGAGTTCCTCGTCGAGGAGTTCGTCACCGGTGCAGAGTTCAGCGTCGAGGGCGTGTTCCTCGGCGGTGAACCGCACGTGTTCGCGGTGACGGCCAAGGAGAAGCTCCCGCCGCCGTACTTCGTGGAGATCGGCCACGTGCTGCCGTCCGGGCTGCCGAGGGCGGACGGGGAACGCATCGAGGCGACGGTGGTCGCCGCGCTGAAGGCGCTCGGCCTGACGCACGGGCTGTTCCACGTCGAGCTGTGGCTCAACAGCGGCGGGGTCGTGCTCGGCGAGGTGCACGCCCGCATCGGCGGTGGCTGGATCCACAAGATGCTGGAGCACACCATCCCCGGCATCGAGCTGTACGGGCTCGCGTACGACGACGCGCTCGACGCCGGCGACCCGCCGAAGTTCTTCAACACCACCGGTGCCGCGGCGTCGCGGTACTTCGTGCCGCCCGCCGGGCGGATCACCGCGATCTCCGGGTGGGACGCGGTCAAGGCGCACCCGGCCGTGCTCTACGCGGAGCTCGCCGTCGGCGAGGGAGACGTGGTGCGGCCGTTCAGCTCGGGCGAGGACAGGGTCGGCGCGGTGGTCGTGGGCGCCGAGACGCCCGGTGCCGCCCGCAGGCTCGCGGCCGAGCTCGTGGAGTCCGTCGAGTTCGAGGTGGAGCCCGCATGATCAGCGACACCCGCCTGACGATCGACGTCAGCGTCGAACCGCTGCCGCTGCGCCGGTCCTTCGAGATCTCGCACATGACGATCGAGTCCGTCGACATCGTCCGCCTCGTCGTCTCCGGTGACGGCGAGTCGGGGCTCGGCGAGATCGCGGCCGACCTCGGGTACGGCCAGGACTCGCGGCAGATCGCGCAGGAGGCCGCCGCGCTCGCCGCGCAGGTCGACGCGCGCGGTCCGAGGACCACGGCGGAGCTCTGCGCGGCGTTGCTCGCGGCGGGCGACCTCGCCTCCGGCCCCGCCAGGATGCTGGTGGAGATGGCCTTCCTCGACCGCGCCGCGAAGCAGGCCGGGGTGCCGGTGTGGCGCCTCGTCGACCTGCCGGAGCCCGGCGAGGTGCGCTTGCTGCACACCGTGCCGATCGGCGAGGAGATCCCGGCGGCGGTGCGGCCGGTGAAGATCAAGCTCGGCGGCCGGGACGACGACGCCGTGCTCGCGGGTCTCGTGGGCGTGCCCGGCCCGGTGATCCTCGACGTCAACTGCGGCTGGGACGCGGCCGACTGGCAGCGCCTGCGCGCTGTCGTCACCGAGATCGCGCCGGCGGTGCTGGAGGACCCGGTGCGCGACAGGAGCCTGCTCGCCGAGATCCGGGCGGCGCTGCCGGGCACGGCCGTGATCCTCGACGAGGGCGTCAACACCGCGGCGGACGTCGCCGCGGCGATCGCCATCGCCGACGGCGCCAACACGAAGCTCATGCGCCTCGGCGGACTGCTGCCGGGCCGTGCGGTGCTCACGGACCTGGCCGAGCGGGGTGCGACCAGGATGCTCGGCTGCTTCCTCGAACCGCCACGCGCCATCGCCTACGCCGCGCAGGTCGCCGGTCTGTGCGACTGGACCGACCTCGACGGCCACTTCTGGCTCGTGGACACCGAACCCGTCATGTCCTACCGGCTCGACAGCTCGGCGCCCGGCGTGCCGGTCATCGCCGCCTGACCTGGTCGTGAGAGGAAATCCGCCACAGATGGACACGATCACGACGCCGTACGGCGCCTGGCCGTCCCCGATCGACGCCGACGCGGTGGCCGCCGGGGAGGCCCTGCTGGAGTGGGTCGGGTTCGCCGGCACCGAGGCCTGGTGGACCGAGACCCTTCCGGCGGAGGGCGGCCGCAACGCGTTGATGCGGCACACCGCCGGCGGTCCGGTGGAGGTCCTGCCCGGCTGGGACGTGCGCTCCAAGGTGATCGAGTACGGCGGACGCCCGTGGACCGCGACGTCCGCCACGGACGTGATCTTCTCCTCCTTCGGCGACGACCGCGTGTACCGCGCCGTCGACGGCGGCGAGCCGGTGCCGCTGAGCCCGGCGGACGGCGAGATCTCCCTGCGGTACGCGGACTTCTCGGTCCGCGGCGACGAGGTCCTCTGCCTGCGGGAGACGGTGCTCGACGCCGCCGCGACCAAGGTGACGCGGCACCTCGTCGCCCTGCCGCTCGACGGCGGCGCGGCCGACGACCCCGCACGCGTGCGCGTGCTCGCCGCGTCGCACGACTTCATGACCGGGCCGCGGGTCTCGCCTCGGGGCGACCAGGTGGCGTGGCTCGGCTGGAACCACCCGGCGATGCCCTGGGACGGCACGGAACTGCTCGTCGCCGGGATCGCGGCGGACGGCACGCTCGGCGCGCCCGCGGTGGTGCTCGGCGGGCCGGCGGAGTCGGTGACGCAGGCGGACTGGGCACCGGACGGCACGCTGCTCGCCCTCACCGACCGCACCGGCTGGTGGAACCTCCACCGCGTCACCGCCGACGGCGACGTGACGCCGTTGTGCGAACGGCCAGAGGAGTTCGGCGAAGCGTTGTGGCGCATCGGGTTGCGCTGGGCACTCCCGCTCGCGGACGGGACGACGGCGGTGTTCCACGGCACGAGCGGCCGCCATCTGGGTGTCGTCTCCAACGCCGGGCTGCGCGACGTCGCCAGCCCGTACACCGAGTGGTTCTACCCCGCCACCGACGGCGAACGGGTCGCGGTCGTCGCGGCGGGGCCACGGCACCGCCGCGCGGTGGTGCTGATCGATCCCGCCACGGGAGAGCACCAGGTGCTGCGTCAGATCGCGGGTGCGCACGACGAGCACTTCTCCGTTCCCGTGCACCGCGTCGACGACGGCGTCCACTCCCACCTGTACCCGCCGGCCAACCCCGGCCACACCGGACCGGACGGCGAGCTGCCGCCGTACGTCGTGTTCGTCCACGGTGGACCGACGAGCAGAAGCCACCGCGTGCTCAACACGGAGATCTCCTACTTCACCAGCCGGGGCATCGGCGTGGTGGACGTGCAGTACCGCGGGTCGACCGGCTTCGGCCGCGTCTACCGCGAAGGGCTGCGCGAGAACTGGGGCCTGGTCGACGTCGCCGACTGCGCGACCGTCGCCCGTGCCCTGCTCGCGGAGGGGGTCACCGACCGCGTCGCGATCCGCGGCGGGAGCGCGGGCGGCTGGACCGCCGCGGCCTCGCTGACGACCGTGCCCGACCTCTACCGCGCCGCCACGATCCACTACCCCGTGCTCGACCTCGAGGGCTGGCGCACCCGAGGCACCCACGACTTCGAGTCGCGCTACCTCGACGGCCTGGTCGGGCCGTGGCCCGACCGCCGCGCCGACTACCGCGACCGCTCGCCCGTGCACCACGTGGGCCGGATCACCGCGGAGATCCTGCTGTGCCAAGGGCTGGACGACACGGTGTGCCCGCCTGCCCAGGCGGAGGCGCTGGTCGCCGGTCTCGCGGCCGGTGGCGTCCCGCACGAGTACCTGACATTTCCCGGGGAGAGACACGGCTTCCGCCGGGCGGACACGATCGCCGAATGCCTGAGGGCCGAACTGCGGCTCTACGGCCGCGCGTTCGGGTTCGCCCCGGCGGTGGGCGACTGAACCCGGACGCGTCCGGCTCGCCCAGGTCGTGTCCTGCAAGTCCGTCCGAGACGGTCGCGGCCGAGGCCCCGGACTCCCGGCCGTGACTCTCCTCGAACCAGACCCGCAGGACACGACCCAGTGAGGAAAGAAGACGATGTCGTTAGCGGAAACCGTCGCCGATCCGGACGACACAGCCGATTGGCGGTTCGACGAGCTCACGTTCGACCGGTTGACCCCTGAGGTCCGGCGCGGCCTGAAGGCCCTGTGCCGCACGGACAACTGGCACGGCCCCCTCGCCGTCCTCTTCGAGTTCGCGCTGATCGCGTTCTCGGTCTTCCTCTGCGTGGGCGTCTCGTGGTGGTTCTTCCCGCTCTCCGCGGTGCTGATCGGTACCACGCAACGCTTTCTCGCACACCTGCTGCACGAGTCGTCGCACAAGACGTTCGCGTCCAACCCGGTCCTGAACGTCCTCGGCGGCACCGTGCTGAGCGGCTACCTGGTCTTCCAGCTCCAGGGGCCCTACCGCAACACGCACGTCGGGCTGCACCACCGCAACCTCGGTGACCCCGACCTCGACCCCGACTACCGCTTCCACCTCGACCTGGGCCTCTACGACCCGGCGAGGTCGAGCCGGACGCTCGTGCTGCGCGAGGTCGTGTTCTCGCTGCTGGGCCTGAGGATCTTCTCCTACCTCAAGTACCTGATCCGCGAACGGTTCCACCTCGACCCGTCGGTCCCCCAGATGTCCCAGCCGATGCCGATCAAGGCGGAACGGGCGATCTTCGCCGCCGAGTGGGCGCTCATCATCGGCGTCTGCGCGTACTTCGGCTTCCTGCCCGAGCTCCTGTTGTTCTGGTTCGTGCCGCTGTGCACGACCAGCGTCGCCGTGGGCTGGATCTCCGAGCTGGCCGAGCACTACCCGATGCCGGAGGGCGAGTCCAAGCGCGTGCTGCTCACCCGCAACCGCCACGGCAGGTTGTGGGAGCGGTTCCTCTTCAGCAGGCACAACGACCGCTTCCACCTGGTGCACCACCTCAACACCGGCCTGCCGTTCTGGAACCTCAAGCGCGCGCACGAGGTGCTGCTGAACGACCCCGGCTACGCGCGGTGGGACAGCCTGTGGGCGGGCGTGTTCACGCGACCGGCGGACCGCAGGGGCAAGGAGACGGTCGTCAGCTACGCGGTCAAGTACCGGCAGTGGCGGCAGAACGGCGGCGACCACACCGCGGGCCCGAGCTTCGCCACCCTGATGATGATCACCGCGGGAAAGGCCGGCAAATGACCATCGACAGCACCGACTTCGGCGCGGCGGGGCGAAGCCTGCGCTCGTTCGCGGCGAACCCGGAACTGCGCTCGGCGTTCGCCGCGCCCGGCTCCCCGTTGCGCACCGCGTTCGCTCCGGCCGCACGCCGGTTCGTGGCCGCCGCGGACGAGGACGAGGTCCTCGACCGAGTGGTCACGCTGACCGGCAAGGGATACCTGACCTCCGTCGAGGCGGTCGGTGAGGAGATCACCGACCCGGCCGAGATCGAGGCCGTCGTCACCGGCTACCTCTCGCTGCTCGCCAGGACGCCCGTGCCCGTCCAGCTCGGCTTCGACCTCACTGCCGTCGGCATGCTGCGGTCACCGGGACTGGCGCTGGACAACACCGCCAGGATCCTGGAGACCGCCGCGCGGCACGACTCGTCGGTCGTGATCAGCATGGAGCGCTCGGAGCTCGTCGACGACATCCTCGACGTGTTCTTCAAGCTGGCCCAGCACCACGACAACGTCGGGGTGACCGTCCAGGCGCACCTGCACCGCACCGCGGACGACCTCCCCGCCGTCGCCGCGACCGGGGCGAAGGTGAGGCTGGTCAAGGGCGTGTACGCCGAACCGGCCGACGTCGCGCTCCCCCGCGGGGGCGAGCTCACCGACCGGTACCTCGAGCTGGCGGAGCGGTTCGCCGGCGCGGGCACCCGGCTCGCCCTGGCGACGCACGACGCGACGTTGCTCGGCCTCGCGCGGAACCAGGGGCTGCTGGACCGCGTCGACGAGATCGAGATGCTGCACGGCGTGCAACCCGAACTGCTGCGCGCACACCGCGAGGCAGGAACTGCTTGCCGGGTCTACCTGACCTACGGCGAGAACTGGTGGCTGCACCTGCTGCACCGGGTCGCAGAGCACCCGCCGACCGTGATCACCGCGCTCGCCGACCTGGCCGACCCCGATCGGGTCGTCTTCGGCGCGCAGTACTGAAGGAGCTCACATGATCCACCTGAACACCGCGGGCGCGGGCATCATGCCGGCCGCCGTCGCCGACGCGATGCTCGACTGCGTGCGCAGGGAGGTGGAGCACGGTGCGTACGAGACCGAGCTCCACTACGACAAGGTCCTGCAACACGAGCTGTACGAGCGCATCGCGCACCTCGTGGGTGCCCCGGTCGGCGACGTCGCGTTCTTCGACAGCGCGACGCGGGCGTGGGTTCGGGTGGTGTCACGGCTTCAGCTGGGCCCCGCGGACAGGGTCTGGGTGAGCCCCTACGAGTACGCGGGCAACCTGATCTCGTTGCACGTCCTGCGCGACCGCACCGGCTGCGCGATCGAGATCATCCCGACCACCGCCACCGGTGATCTCGACCTGGAGTGGATGGCCGCCAACGTCAACGGCGACGTGGCTTTCGTCTCGATCACCCACATCCCGTCCGGCTGCGGCATCGTGAACCCGGTCGCCGAGATCGGCCGGATCCTCGCGGGGCAGCGCGCGTTCTACGCGGTCGACGCGTGCCAGTCGATCGGCCAGGTGCCGATCGACGTCGCCGAGATCGGGTGCCAGCTCCTCACCGGTGCCGGCCGCAAGTTCCTGCGCGGTCCGCGCGGCACCGGGTTCGCCTACGTGGCACCGGAACTGCGCGACGCGCTGCAGGTGGAGACGCACGACCTGCACGTCGCCCACGTCGTCTCCCCGGAGAGGTACGTGGTCGACGACACGAGCGCCCGGTCGCTCGAGCTCGCCGAACGGACCACCGCGTCCGCGCTCGGCTTCCACGCCGCGCTCGCCGACGTCACCTACGCGGACCAGGAGATCTACCAGGCGTTGCGCGCGACGCTGGCCGAGCTCCCGGTCGACCGGATCGAGCCCGGCACCGTCCACTCGGGAATCGCCTCGTTCCACCACTCCGGTGTGCCGGCGGAACGCATCCGCGACGGTCTCGCCGAACGCGGCATCAACGGCTGGAAGATCACCGGCAACCACACGCCGATCTACATGGCCGAACGCGGCGTCGAGACGGCCGTCCGGTTGTCCGTGCACCACTACAACACCCTCGACGACGTGGCCGCGGCAGGCCAGGCGCTCGCCGAGATCCTCCAGCCGTGAACGTGAAGGTGCTCACCGAGGGCCTGGTCCCGCGGACCAGGTCCGGCAGGCTGCTCACGTTCTGCGCCGGGATCGACTCGCTGACCATCGGCCTGTTCCTGGCCGTGCCGATGCTGTACTTCGTGCCGATGCTCGGCATCGAGGCGGTCACGGTCGGTCTCGTGCTCTCGATCGCGAACGTCGCGGGACTGCTGTCCCCCGTGCCGTTCGGCAGTCTCGCCGACCGGGTGGGCCCCAACCGCGTCTACATAGGACTCATGGTGGTGCGCGCCACCGGGTTCGTGAGCTACGTGTTCGTCACCGAGGTCGTGGGCTATCTGGTCGTCACGACCGTCATCGCCGCCGCGACCCGTGCGTGCCTGCCGCTGTTGCAGGTCGTGGTCGGCGAGGTGGAGGACGAGTCGACCAGGGCCAGGACGACCGCGACGTTGCGGGCGTTCAACAACATCGGTCTCACCGGCGGGTTCCTCGTCACGGCGCTGGCCCAGCTGACCGGCTCCCGGCTGGGGTTCCAGGCGGCGTTCGTGCTGGACGCGCTGGCGCTGCTGTCCGCGGCGGGCGCGATGCTGCTGATCGGCAAGGTGACCCGCACCGCGCCGGCCGAGGAGGACCGCGCGCCGCGCACTCCGTTCCGCGACCTGCGCTTCCTCGTGCTCACGTCCGCGAACGCGATCCTGTTGCTGCACGACGCGATCCTGTTCGTCCTGCTGCCGCTGTGGATCGTGCGCCAGGGCCTGCCGGGCCCGGTGGGTCCGCTGCTGCTCGCGGTGAACACCGTGCTGACGGTGCTGCTGCAGATCACGTTGTCCCGCAACCTCAAGGGGGTCGCGCAGGCGGCCAGGATGCTGCGTCGCGGCTGTGCGTTCATGCTGCTGTCCTGCGCGCTGTTCCTGGTGGCGGAGCACACCGGCTGGGCGCTCGTGCTGGCCGCGGCCGCCGTCGTCGCCCTGACCATCGGCGAGAACATGCACACCATCGCGGCGTGGGAGATGTCCTACGCCATGGCGCCTCCCGCGGCGCGCGGCCGTTACCTGTCGCTCTTCAGCGCGGGAGCGAGCACCGAGCTGGTGTTCGGCCCCGTGCTCATCACCGCGGTGGTGCTCCCGGCCGCCGCCCTCGGCTGGGTGATCCTGGCGGCCCTGTTCGCCGCCGCGACAGCGCTCATGATCATGGCCTTCAGGCCGACGACCACCACATCGGAAGTGACACATGTCTGAGCACGTCCTGATCTTCGGGCACGGCCCCAACATCGACTACGGGACGCTGCTGCGCGCGCATCCCGATGTGACCACGAGCCTGATCTGCCGCCCGGAGAGCCTGACCAAGTTCGGCGTGCCGGAAGGCCACCAGCGCATCATCGCCATCCCCAAGGGCGCGCCGATCGAGGAGGTCGTCGCCCAGGCCAGGGCGATCCCGGAACCGGTCACCCGCATCGGCGCGTTCTGGGAGCTCGACCAGGAACGCGCCGCCGCCGTGGGCGCCGCGCTCGGCGTGCCGACCCACCACCCGAGCACGGTCCGCGCGGTGTCCGACAAGGACGCGATGCGCGAGCGCCTGCGTTCCTCCGGCGTGGACGACACGGCCGCCGCCCTGGTCACCTCGCCCTCGGACATCATCGACTTCGGCACGCGCCACGGCTACCCGCTGGTCGTCAAGCCCGTCGCGGCCTCCGGCAGCTGCGGCGTCCGGGTGGTGCGGTCCGTGTCCGAGGCGACCGAGGCCTACGCCGTCGCGTCGGGTGACTTCCTGGGCGTCACGCGGGCGGAGGTGATGGTCGAGCAGTTCCACGTGGGCGCGCAGTTCAGCGTCGAGTCGTTCAGCGACAACGGTGAGCACGTGGTCGTCGCCATCACGAAGAAGTACTCGGACCCCCACTCGTTGATCGAACTGGGCCACGTCTGCCCGGCCGAGCTGGACCCGGCGGACCAGGCGGCCATCGAGAACTACGTGACCGACGTGCTCAAGGCCCTGGACGTCCAGCTGGGCGCCACGCACACCGAGGTGGTCCTGACCACCGCAGGCCCGCGGATCATCGAGACCCACCTGCGCATCGGCGGCGACTTCATCTTCGACCTGGTCCGCGACGCCACGGGCGTGGACCTCGTCGACCTGCAGGTCCGCCAGACGCTGCGCCGGCCGGTCCTGGAGGAGGCCCGCCCGAAGCCCTCCCACCACGAGGCCATCTGGTACGCGCCTCCCACGGCCGCGGGCACCTTCGCGGGCATGACCGCCCCGCCCACCGTGACGGCGCTGCACGAGCCGGGCACCGACCTGACCGGCCTGTCCGGTTCGTGGTCCCGCCTGGCGCACGCACGGGCCACCGGCTCGACCGCCGAGAGCGCGGTCGCGGCGGCGCAGGAGGCGATCACGGCGACCACGTTCGACATCAAGCTGGCCGCGACGATCCCCTTCACCGTGTAGCGGGTGCCGCCCGCGAGCGCACGGCTTGCACGCGGTGTCTGCGTTGGTGAAGCCGGCGTTTCGGCCAGGCGGGGTGCGAGCGATGCCGCCTGCCAGAACCCTCGCCGGGGACGCCAGGCACAGACCCTCCCTCCACCCTCCCTCTCGTCACCTCCTGCCCGGCTCGTACGACGAGCCGGGCAGACGTGTGTTCGGGGGCAACTCGGCTGCCCCTGAACACTCGACACCTCCGAGGACCTTGGCCTGGATCGGACAGGATGCCGCCGGATCAGGCGCAGACCGTTGCCATAGGTCGGAGGGCTGTTACGGTGCGTACGGGCGCAGGGATTTCTAAACTTAATTTAGTATTTATTCTTGACGCGATCGGGTGACCGAAGCATGCTTTGGCCACTCGACGACGAGAGGTACGGGTATGCCGAGAACCCTGCTGTCCGCGGCCGCCATCGCGTTCGCGTTGGTGGTGCCCACGGCGGTCGCCGCCGCTCCTGCTGCCACGTCCGGCCCCGTTGAGCACGCGGGCGTCGACCAAGGGGCGCCCACTTACTACGACTCCGGCGTCGCGCGCACGCCGTACATGGGGTGGAACTCCTACTTCGCCGTTGGGGCGGCGTCGGAGGAGAAGGTGCTCGGGGTGGCCGACCACCTCGTGAGCAGTGGCCTGGCGAAGGCCGGGTACGACATCGTGTGGATCGACGGCGGGTGGAACGCCAGCCCGCCGCGGGACGGCAGGGGTTCGCTGGTGCCCGACCCCGCGCGGTTCCCGTCCGGGTTCTCCAAGCTCACGGAGAAGCTGCACGCCAAGGGGTTGAAGGCGGGCATCTACACCGATGCCGGGGCCTGGGACGGCAAGAACTGCGCCGCCGGCAGTGGTGGTGGGTACTACGAGGCCGACGCCAGGCAGTTCGCCGGGTGGAAGTTCGACGCCATCAAGATCGACTTCCTGTGCGGCATCGCGCAGAACATGGACCCGGCCGTCGCCTTCACGCAGTTCTCCGCCGCCGTGCAGAAGGCCGGGCGGAAGATGATCCTCAACCTGTGCAACCCCGTCACGGACGAGTGGGGTGTGCCGCACCGCTGGGACCAGACGGCGTACGTGGCTTACACGTACGGGCCGCGTGTCGGTGACTCGTGGCGGACGAGCACCGACGTCGCGTTCGGCACGCCGTACGAAGGCATCTGGCGCGACGTGCTGCGCAACATGGACCGCAACCTCTACCGGCCCGGCGCGCAGGGGCCCGGTCACTACAACGACCCCGACTACCTGATTCCGATGCGCAAGACGGAGCAGGGGACGTACGAGCTCAACGAGGAGGAGTCGACCTCGCAGCTCGTCATGTGGTCGGTGATGGCCTCGCCGCTCATCATCGGGTCGGACCCGCGCACGCTGCCGCAGTCGATGATCGACACGCTGAAGAACCCCGAGATCATCGCGGTGGACCAGGACCCGCTGGCCATCCAGGGCGTGCGGGTCGCGGGCTCGAACAACGTCGACGTGTACAGCAAGGTGTTGCAGGGCAAGGGCGAGCGGGCCGTGGCGGTGCTGAACCGCAACGACCAGCCGGCGGAGTTCTCGGTCAACGTCGCCGACACCGGCCTCAAGGGCACCGTCAGCGTCCGGGACCTGCGGGCGCGCGCCGACAAGGGCACGACGACCGACAAGATCACCGTCACGGTTCCCGCACACGGCACCGCGTTCCTCAAGCTGCGCGGCGAGACGGCGGTGCCCGGCACCGACGTCGGTGGCGAGACCTCGGCCAGCCCGGCGCTGGTTCGCTGGGACGACAAGACGATGGCCACGTTCGCGCGGGACAAGTCCGGCCGCCTCACGCAGCGGTCGATGGTCAACGGCGAGTGGCGCAACTGGGTCGTGCTCGGCGGCCCCAAGAACGGTCAGATCCTCGGCCAGCCTTCGGCGTTCGCCAGTGCCAACGGCCGCATCGACCTCTTCGTGCGCGGCACGGACAACGTGGCCTACCAACGGACCTTCGCGAACAACAAGTGGGGCAACTGGTCCTCGCTCGGCGGCAGCCTGACCGACTCGGTGTCGGTCGCGTTCACCGGTCCGGACAGCTGGAGCCTCTTCGGCCGCGGCGCCGACGGTCGCGTGTGGACGCGCGACAAGAGCAACGCCACCTGGACGTCGGTCGGTTCGCCCGGCAACCAGCAGATCTACGGCAGGCCGTCGGCCGCGACGGTGTCCGCCGGCACGTTCGTCACGGTCCGGCTGCAGGACGACTCCGCCTGGTACCGCAAGCGCACCGCGAACGGCTGGTCCGCGTGGACCTCGCTCGGCGGCGTGATCAGCGGCAGCCCGACGGCCCTCGCGAACGGGGACCGGGTCAACGTGTTCGTGCGCGGCAGCGACTACACGCTGTGGCAGCAGGACCTCGTCGACGGCGCGGGCACCTGGTGGTTCAAGCGCGACCAGTTCGTGAGCAACGCGCTCACCGGCGCGGTCGGCGCGGCGGCCGGCACGAACGGCTCGTCCTGGGTCGCCGTGCGCGGGCCGGACAACGCCGTGCACGTGGCGTCGCTCCCCACCCCCTGACCAGGCCCGTTGCCAGGAGTCACCCGATGAACCTCCCCGGAGCTCAAAGATGACCTCACGCCGCACGTTCCTCAAGGCCACCGGCGCCCTCGGCCTGGGCGCAGTGGTCCTGCCCACCTTCACCTCGCACGCCGAGCCGTACCGGCCGGGCGGCAACCCGCTCACCGCCGACCCGACCACGCTCTGGTATCCCGCTCCCGCCGACGAGGCGAAGATCATCGAGCAGGGTCTCCCGATCGGCAACGGGCGCCTCGGCGCGCTCGTCGGCGGTGGCGTCGAGAAGGACTTCCTGTACCTGACCGACGTCACGCTGTGGACCGGCGAGCTGAACGACGCCCTCGAAGGCGACGGCCAGCTGCCGTACGACCCGACGCACTTCGGCACGTTCTCCATGCTCGCCAAGCTCTACGTGAACGTCCCCGGCCACGCGGGCGCCACGAACTACCGCCGCGAGCTCGACCTGAGCAACGGCCTCGTCACCACGAGGTACACCTACGGCGGCAAGCAGTACCGCCGCGAGATCTACTCGAGCCACCCGGACGACGTGGTGGTCGTCCGGCTCGCCGGCCCGAACCAGACCGGCACGGTCGACCTCGTCGGCGCGCACGGCGAACCGACCGTGGGCGACTCGCCGCACACCGCCGCCGTCTTCACCGGTTCGTTCGCGAACAAGCTGGCGTACGCGGGTGTCGTCACGGCGTTCAGTCCTGATGGGACGGTCAAGCTGGACGGCGCGAAGCTGTCGTTCACCGGCTGCTCGGACCTCGTGATCGTGTTCTCCGGCGGCACGAACTACGTCCCCGACCACACCGCCGGGTTCATGGACCCGTTGGTGGAGCCGGCGAAGCTCGCGCTGGAGAAGGCCGGGGTGCGCGCCAAGGCGGACGCCCTGCTGCGCACGCACGTCGCCGACTACCGCAAGAAGTACGACCGGCAGCGCGTCGACCTCGGCCGCTCCACCGACGCCCAGCGCGCGATGGACACCTGGACCCGCCTGCGGGCCAGGGCGTCGAGCGCGACGCCCGACCCGGAGCTGGAGGCGAGCTACCTCCAGTTCGGCCGCTACCTCGCCATCACGGCGTCGCGGGACAACCTGCCGATCAACCTGCAGGGTCTGTGGCTGTCGAACAACAACCCGGACTGGTACAGCGACTACCACACCGACATCAACATCCAGATGAACTACTGGCTCGCGGACCGGGCCGCGCTGTCGGACACGTTCGAGGCGCTCGCCGACTACTGCGTCTCCCAGCTGCCGGCGTGGACCGGCACCACGCAGGCCGTGTACCAGGACGAGCGCAACCGCTTCCGCAACACCAACAACCGCGTGGCCGGCTGGGCGATCGCCTTCTCCACCAACATCTACGGCGGCAGCGGCTGGTGGTGGCACCCCGGCGGCAACGCGTGGCTCTGCATGTCGTTGTACGAGCACTACGAGTACACGCTCGACCGCGACTACCTGGCCAAGATCTACCCGTTGCTCAAGGGCGCCTGCGAGTTCTGGGAGGCCAGGCTCGTCGAGACCCCGGACGGCCTCGTCGACGACCACGACTGGTCACCGGAGCACGGCCCGCAGGACACCAGGGGCAACACCTACAACCAGGAGCTGGTGCACCACCTCTTCGGCACGTACCGCACCGCGACCGAGGTGCTGCGCCGCGACCAGGCGTACGGACGCAGGATGTCCGCGCTGCGCGACAAGCTCTACCTGCCGGTCGTCAGCCCGAAGACCGGCATGCTGCAGGAGTGGATGTCGCCCGACGACCTCGGCGAGACCACGCACCGCCACCTGTCGCCACTGGTCGGCTTCTTCCCCGGTGACCGCATCAACCGCGACGACTCCCCCGCCGCGATCCTCGACGGCGTGAAGCAGCACCTGATCACCCGCGGCATGGAGAGCTTCGGCTGGGGCCTCGCGTGGCGCGCGGCCTGCTGGGCGAGGCTGAAGGACGCCGACCGCTCGTACGAGCTGATCCAGAAGGTCATCCGGCCTTCGATCGACCACGCGAACGGCACGGCGCCCAACTTCTTCGACATGTACAGCTTCGGCGACCGTTCGATCTTCCAGATCGACGCGAACCTGGGCGCTCCGGCCGCGATGCTGGAGATGCTGCTGTACGGCCGCCCCGGCGTGATCGAACTGCTCCCCGCGCTGCCCAAGGCGTGGAAGACCGGTTCGGTGACCGGGATCGGCGCGCGCGGCGGCTTCAGCGTCGACCTGACGTGGAAGGACAGCAGGGTCACCAGTGTGACCGTGCGCAGCGTCGGCGGCACGGAGACCGAGGTCCGCTTCGGCACCTGGAAGAAGAAGGTCAGGCTGAACAAGGGCCAGTCGGTGACGTTGCGTCCCTGATCTGCCGCGGTGTGTGGTCATCGGCCGCTACGCTCCGCCGATGGCCACACACCTCTTCGAGGTCGACATGACGAAGTTGGCTTCGAACCGGTACAGCGGGCTGTGGCTCCGGTCCCTCGCGGAGTCCGGCGGGGTGGCGAACGAGCTGTACCGGACCGGCGAGCTCATGCATCGCGCGGTGCGGGACGGCCAGGTCATTTTGGTGCACCGCTGCCACCGCGAGGACTGCCTGGAGGTGGCCCGCAACGGCGGACAGGTCCACCTCGTCGTCAACAGCCGTACCGGCAGATGGGGCGTGCTGCACCAAGGACGTTGATCTATCGCGGCAGAGCGGTGCGGCCGATCTAGTGGCGTGTCTCGGAACGTTGGCGAGGTAATCCACGCTCGGCAGGGCACCTCGCGGCACCGCCCCCACGCCCCCGTACAACCAGTACGACGGCGTGGGGGCGGCACCGCGATGCGCCCGTCCGCCCGCGCATTCCCCCGGCAACGTTCCGAGCCACACCACTAGGATCACGGCGTGACCACAACCCCGGCCGAAGTCGTGCTGACGAACCCGGCCACCGCCGTCGCGCAACGAGCGTTCGCGGGCACCGTGGCGGCCGCGCTGGCCGTCGGCGTGGTCGCGCTCCCCTTCTCCGGCGGCCCGTGGTGGGCGATCGTCCTCTCGGAACTGGTCGTGCTCGTCGGCGTGTTCGTCATGTACCGGGTGTGGTCGTCGGCCGGCACGTCCGCGAGCCGGACCACCGCCCTGCGCGCCAGGGGAACCGCCACCACCGCCGAGGTCGTGAGCAGCACCAAGGACTTCGACGGCGAGTCCGTCACGCACGAGCTGAAGCTGTGGATTCCGCTGGAGGACAGCGGTTTCGAGGTGCACCACCAGTGCAACCACTACCGCGGCGAGCAGAACCTCGAGGTCCTGGTCGACCCGGCTGACCGCACCTGGGCCGTCCTGCACTAGGCCGTGGAGTCCCGCACCACCAGCGTCGTCGCCAGTTCGATGTGCAACGCCTCTGGCCGATGTCCGTCCAGCACGCGCATGAGCTGCGTGACGGCGATGCTTCCCATCTCCTGCAACGGTTGCCGCACGGTCGTGAGGCGCGGGTTGGTCGCCTCGGCCAGGTCGATGTCGTCGAACCCGGCCACCGACAGGTCTTCCGGCACCCGGAGGCCGTACTCGCGCGCGGCCTGCAACGTGCCGACGGCGACCTTGTCGTTGAAGCACACGACGGCGGTCGGGCGGGGCTCCAGCGCGAGCAGTTCCACAGCCGCCGTCCTGCCGTGCGCGGTCGTGGGTTCCACGTGCCGCAACCGGCTAGGAGACAGCAGCACGCCCGCCTGCGCCAGCGACGCCCGGTGGCCGGCGAGGCGCGCGTCTCCGGCGAGCCACTCCTCCGGGCCCGCGATCACGGCGATGTCGCGGTGCCCGAGGGCGATGAGGTGGTCGGCGACGGCTCGTGCGCCCGCGAAGTGCGCGGCGGACACCGAGGCGATGTCGGGCAACGGCAGGATGCGCGGGTCGACCACGACGAACGGGTAGCCGGCGCGGGACAGCGCGACCAGGTCGTCGCCCTCCTCCGGCGGCAGGATGAGGATCGCCGCGTCGACGTCGGTCATGTCCGGCAGCGCGCGCAACGCGGCAGAGCCCTGACCTGACTCGCCCGCGTCCAGCAGCATGCGCAGGCCGTGCAGTTTCAGCGTTTCGGCGATCGACGACACGATCAGGCCGAAGTAGTCGGTGAGGACGTACGGGCAGCGGACGTAGACCGTGCGCGTGCGCTGCTCCGGAACCACCTGCCTGCGGCGTTCGACGGCTTGGAGGACCAGGTCACGGGTCCGCTGGGCCACGTTGACGTGATCGTTCAGCACGCGGGAGACGGTCGCGATCGAGACACCGGTCTCCGCCGCGATGTCCCGCAGGCTCGCGCGTTGTTTCACGTTCTCGATCTTGCGTTCCACCAGGTCACTGTACCGGAACTCCGCAGAACCATTGACGATCGCCACACCCAGGTGTTTCATCCTGAAACACCAGCGTTTCACAGTGATCTAGACGTGTTACATGTCGTTAGGACGTCAATGAGAACAACCGCGATCGTCGCCCTGGTAGTCGGCCTCACCGCCGTACCGGCAGCCGAGGCCTCCAGCGCCCCGCAGGTCCGCGTCTGGGTCACCACCCCGGACCGGGCGGAGCTGATGCACGAACGCCCGCGCGTCACGTTCGGCACCAGCGAGTCGGCGCACCCGACGATCGTGGTCGACCCCGACCGCCGCTACCAGGAGATCGACGGCTTCGGCGCGTCCATCACCGACTCGTCCGCCGAGGTCCTCGCGGGCCTGACCCCTGCCGCCCGCGCCGAGACCATGCGCAAGCTGTTCGACCCGGAGGACGGCATCGGCGTCAGCTTCCTGCGCCAGCCCGTCGGCTCGTCCGACTTCACGGCGGCGCGGGAGCACTACACCTACGACGACGTCCCGGCCGGGCAGACGGACTTCCCGCTCAAGCACTTCAGCATCCGCCACGACGAGGCGAAGATCCTCCCGTTGCTGCGCGAGGCGAAGCGCCTGAACCCGAGGCTCAAGGTCATGGCCACGCCGTGGAGCCCGCCCGCGTGGATGAAGGACAACGACTCGCTGGTCGGCGGCAAGCTCAAGGACGACCCGAAGATCTACGACGCGTACGCGCGCTACCTCGTGAAGTTCGTTCAGGCGTATGCGAAAGCCGGCGTGCCGATCGACTTCCTGTCCGTGCAGAACGAGCCGCAGAACCGCAAGCCCGACGCCTACCCCGGCACCGACATGGGCGTCGCCGCGCAGGTCCAGGTGATCGAGGCGCTCGGCCCGAAGCTGAGGTTCGCCAGCCCGCGCACCAAGATCCTCGGCTTCGACCACAACTGGGCCACGCACCCCAACGACGGCACGGCGGAAGCCGACTACCCGTACCAGATCCTGCGGTCCAAGGCCGCGAAGTGGGTCGCGGGCACCGCCTACCACTGCTACTACGGCGACCCGAGCGCGCAGACCGCGTTGCACAACGCCTTCCCGGACAAGGGCATCTGGTTCACCGAGTGCTCCGGTTCCAAGGGCGCGGCCGACCCGCCGGAGAAGGTCTTCAGCGACACCCTGCGCTGGCACGCCCGCAACGTCGTCCTCGGCACCACCCGCAACTGGGCCCGCAGCGCCGTCAACTGGAACATCGCGCTCGACAGCACCGGCGGCCCGCACCTGGGCGGCTGCGCCACCTGCACCGGCCTCGTCACCGTGCAGCCGGACGGGTCGGTCGTCACCGACGCCGAGTACTACACGATCGGCCACCTGTCGAAGTTCGTGAAGCCGGGCGCGCGCCGGATCGCCAGCACGTCGTTCGGCACCACCGGCTGGAACGGCCAGATCATGGACGCCGCGTTCCGCAACCCGGACGGCTCCACGGCCCTCGTGGTGCACAACCAGAACGACGACCCGCGGTCGTTCGCGGTCAACGTCGGCGACCGCACGTTCGAGTACACCCTGCCCGGCGGCGCGCTGGCGACGTTCACCTGGACCACCCAGCACAGGAGCAGGCTCGACCAGGTCTCGCTGGCCGGTGCGACCGCGACTCCGGACGGCGCGCTCGCGATCGACGACGACGCCTCGACCCGCTGGTCCAACAACGGCGCCCAGGCGCCCGGCCAGTTCCTCCAGGTCGATCTGGGGCGCCGCAAGGACTTCCGCCGCGTCGCGGTCGACTCCGGCGGCAACCTCGGCGACTACGCCCGCGACTGGGAGCTCTCGGTCAGCGACAACGGCACGAGCTGGCGCAGGATCGCGTCCGGTGAGGGTGTCGGCCAGCTGACCACCATCGACGTCCGCCGCACCAGCGCGCGGTACGTCCGCATCACGTCCACCGGTGCCGCGAGCAACTGGTGGAGCATCGCCGATTTCCGGCTCTACAACTGAATAACTGCTATCGGGCGCTTACACCCCTGCAAGGAGCGCTATGTCAATGATGACAAAACGTTGGCGCGGCATCGCGATCGCGGCGGCCGTGGTGACGGTGGGAAGCACACTCGTGTCCTCCCCCGCCGCCACCGCGGCGACCAACGCGAGCGTCTGGCTGACGACAGGTGACAAGGTCAACGCCCTCACCAAGCAAGGGGACGTGACGTTCGGCTCGGGCGGTTCCGGGTCGACGATCACCGTGAACCCGAACTCCACCTTCCAGTCCATGGTGGGCTTCGGCGCGTCGTTCACCGACGCGGCGGCGTGGAACATCTTCAACTCCCCGCGCCGCAACGAGATCATGAACAACCTGTTCAACACGTCGAACGGCATCGGGCTGAGCTTCGTCCGCCAGCCGATCGGCGCGTCGGACTTCTCGCGGAACTTCTACACCTACAACGACGGCGCCGCGGACCCGTCGCTGTCGCGGTTCTCCATCGACCACGACCGCGCGTACATCCTGCCGTTGTTGCAGCAGGCCAAGCAGCTCAACCCGCAGGTCTCCTTCATGGCGACCCCGTGGAGCGCGCCGGCGTGGATGAAGAACAACAACAGCCTCATCCAGGGCCAGCTGAACGACAGCCGCATCGGGGTCTACGCCGACTACCTGGTCAAGTTCGCCCAGGCGTACAAGGCCGCCGGCATCCCGATCGACTACCTGTCCGTGCAGAACGAGCCGAACTTCGAACCGCCGGGCTACCCCGGCATGAGGATGTCGGCGCAGCAGCAGGTCAACGTCATCAACACGCTGGTGCCGAAGCTGCGCGCGGCCGGTGAGCAGGCCCGCCTGCTCGGCTACGACCACAACTGGGACGACACGAACTACCCGCAGACCGTCAACAACGGCGCGGGCAACAACGTGATCGGCTCGGCGTGGCACTGCTACGGCGGCAACCCGAGCGGCCAGTCGGTCGTGAAGAACAACCAGCCGGGCAAGGACATCTTCTTCACCGAGTGCTCCGGCACGAAGTCGTCCAGCGACGCGGCGACGTTCCGCGACACGTTGCGCTGGCAGGGCATCAACCTCGCGATCGGCGCTACCCGCAACCACGCGCGGTCCGTGGCGATCTGGAACATGGCCCTGGACCAGAACAACGGCCCGGTCATCGGCAGCTGCACCAACTGCACGGGCGTCGTCACCACGGCGGGCGGCAACGTCACGTACAACGCCGAGTACTACGTCCTCGGTCACCTGTCGAAGTTCGTGAAGCCCGGCGCGGTCCGCATCGACTCGACCGGCTACGGCGAGGGTGGCGTGCAGAACGTCGCCTTCCGCAACCCGGACGGCCAGATCGTGCTCGTCGCGCTGAACTCGGGCGGTCAGCAGAACTTCCGCGTGCAGTACAACGGCCAGACGTTCGGCTACACCCTGCCGGCCGGCGCGATGGCGACGTTCACGTGGCCGGGCAACCTCGATCCCGGCCAGCCGCCGACGGGCCGCACCGGCGCGATCACGGGTCTGGGCGGCAAGTGCCTGGACGTGACGAACGGCTCGACCACCAACGGCAACCTGCCGCAGATCTGGGACTGCTTCAGCGGCCCGAACCAGACGTGGACGCTGTCCTCGGACGGCACGGTGCGCGGCCTGGGCAAGTGCCTCGACGTGACCGGCAACGGCACGGCGAACGGCTCGGCGGTGCAGCTCTGGGACTGCTTCGGCGGTCCGAACCAGAGGTGGACGGCGTCCGGCGGCACGTTGGTGAACGCGGGCAGCAACAAGTGTCTCGACGTGATCGGCAACAACAACGCCCACGGCGCGAAGTTGCAGATCTGGGACTGCACGGGCGGGGCCAACCAGCGGTGGACCGTGCCCGTGTAGGTGAATAGGTAGGACGGCGAAAGGCCGGTGTCCGAAGACGGCGGACACCGGCCTTTCGCTCGTCCTGAGCCCAGGACGACAGCCTCTAGGACAACGCGGTGCGCGGTGCCGGGAGGAACGCGGCGAAGTCCCGGTTCGACCGCTTGTCGCCGTGCAGCAGTTCCTTCACCCAGGCGACGACCGACGCGGGCGAGGGGTGCAGGCCGTCGAGGTGGGCCACCTCGACGAGCTCCCCCAGCCGGTCCTCGATCGCGACCGACCAGCCCGCGCGTTCCTTCCACACGAGCGCCACGTAGTGGTCGGGGTGCTCGGCGAGCCGCCCGTCCAGTGCGATGTAGGCGCCGGGCAGCGGGGTGAGCTCGAAGCACGAGCTGTCACCGCGCAGGCCGAGCCCGGTGACGACCTCGCGGACGTACCGGCGGAGTTGCCGCGCCGCAGAGTCGTCGAAGTCGATGTCGAAGCCGAAGTCAATGGTCATGCCGCGGTCCATGCCGGGTGGATACCCGTACGGGGTGTCCAGGAAACGTGATGCAGGACATCCGTACGGGTATCCGGTCGGTCACCCGCCGTAGGGGTTCGCGGCCTTCTTCGTGGCGTAGGTCAGCATCGGCCTGACCTTGGCCCAGTGGCCGTCCTGGCACGAGTACGCGGGCAGGAACCCGGTGCACTCGCCCTCCCAGTTGCCGATCTCCCACGTGTAGTGCGGCACGCCGAGCTCGCCGTACACCCAGTCGTCGATCGAGCCGCCCGCGGTGTAGAGCAGCTCGCCCGGCTGGCCGTACTGCCACTCGGGCCCGGCGAGCTGCGCCATGTCCTTCGCCATCGCGCGCAGCGGTCCGTCGTTCGGCGACGGCGTGGTGGTGTAGCCCCACGGCAGCAGCACGACGTTGAGCGCGGCGTGCATGGTGACGACCATGCCGCGGGTCTTCGGGTCCGCCGGGTCGGTCAGGCCGGGGCCGCGGGTGTCCGGGAAGAGCGACCGCATGAGCTTCTCGAGCGCCCTGGTCTCGACCTCGGAGTCCGGGCTCGGCCCGCGGTAGACCTGGTGGCACGGGTCGGACGACGTGCCGTTGTCACCCCACTGCGCGTCGAAGTTCCGGTTGACGTCGATGCCGATCTGGGCGTTCGGGTCCTGCGTCGTCGGGCAGTCCTTCGGGCCGTTGGTGTAGTTGGCGTTCTTGCGTTGCAGCTTGGGCGAGTCGCCGCCGGACTGCACGATCTGCACGCCGTCCGGGTTCGCGATCGGGATGACCCAGACCTCGGTGGTGTCGAGCAGCGAGGTGACCTCGGCGTCCTTGCCGTAGCCCTGGGTGAGGTGGTCGATCCAGCGCCACGCCATGTCGCCGGTGGTGATCTCGCGGGCGTGGATCTGGCCGGAGACGACCATGCGCGGCTTGCGGGAGTTGGGCGACAGCCTGCAGTCGCCGGGACGCCACTTCGTGAGGCAGACGGCCTTGAGGTCGTAGCCGCCGGCGCCCTGGGTCTTGCGCCACGAGTCGCCGTAGTCGACGACCTTCGCGAGGCCCGCGTACTTGAACGCCACCTGGTCGAGGTGGGCGTAGTGCGCGTTGATCGTGCGGTAGCCGCCGTAGTAGGTCTCGGTGACGCCGTGGCCGCGCGTCTTCAGGTCGTTCGACGGCGGGGCCATGACCGACTCGACCTCGCCGGCGAACCCGGCGTCGGCGAGGTCGGTGTGCGTGGCCTTCGACCCGAGCACGAACAGGTCGTCGCCGTCGCGTTGTTCGAGGACGTCGAACCCCCGGGCCAGCAGGTCCTGTGCCTTCTGCCCCAGCGGCGCGGGGACGCGGTAGACGTAGGTGGCGCCTTCCTGCGCCGTCGGCTGCTCCGGTGGCGCCGCCACCGACGTGCCCATCAACAAAGCCGCGCTGGCGGCGCCCGCCAGCGCGAGGCTCAGCCTCTTCATTCCGGTGAAACCCCCTGTGACTCCATCAGGCGCGCCACCAGTCCGCCCTGGTCGGCTCGCGGAACGCGGTGGTCCCGCAGTGCACCTCTCCCGCACCGGCGTGCAGGAAGTCCCAATCCTCCACCCACTTGATCTTGACCGCGGTGCCGCTCAACGCCTGTTCCGTCCTGGCCTGGAACAGGTCCGTGCCGCCGACGCGCGGTCCGTGGGGGTCCGGGGCGCCGAAAACGCCGCCGCCGAGCGAGATGCCGTTGGGGATGCCCGCGGAGTGCGCGACGAACACCGCTTCCGGTGCCTCTCCCCTGCGCATCCGCTCGCTCAGGCCGGTGAGCTGCTCGCGGGTGATCCGGCCGGACGCGGTGAGCTCGCCTGCCGCCGCGGTCAGCTCCGGCCAGCGGAACTCCTGGAACAGCACGGGAACCCTGACCAGCTCGCGGTCGGCCAGGCCGGTCTCCCTGGTGAGCACGGCGAGCTGGGTGTCGATGTGCTTCGCCGCGGTCTCGTTGCGCCGCAGGAACTCCTGGTCGGCCAGCGCCTGGTCGATCGTGGGCTTGTCCCGCTCGCTGGTGCCCTCGAACAGGACCGCGCCGCCGTGACCGTCCTTTGTGGCCTTGCGCAGGACGTCGAGGGCGAGCCTCGGGTCGGCGACCATCAGCGTCCAGCCGCGCGCGTTGCGGGCCGGGATGGCGTGCACGGTCTCGTCGGAGTGGCCGACGGCGAGCCAGGACGTGTCGATGACGACCGGGTCCGCGTACTGCGAGCCGATCATCCTGGCGAACGTCGGGTCGGGCATGCGTCCCGCCGTGCTGCCGAAGAGCGGCCGGCCCAGCTCGTGACCCCGGTACGGTGGCAGGCTCTCGTAGTTGCCGGTGGAGTTGAGGCTGTCGTCGACGGCCTCGGTGCGGTCGGGCGTGTACTGCTGGACGACACCGACGTCCGGGCCGCGCAGGGCGCTGAACACGACACGGCCGGCGGGACGCAGGGCGGGCGGGTAGTGGACGCCCTCGAACTCCATGCCCGGCCGGTAGTTGGCGCTGCGCAACAGCACCCGCATGACCTGCGGTCTTCCGTTCGGTCCCGGCATGGACGCCGTGGTGGGCTCGAAGATGTCCTGGAACCAGCGGTCGTCGTTCTCGACGATCTGAAGGGTCTCGTCCGGCAGGTTCGCGGCCTTGACCGCCGCCTTGAGGCCGGCGAGGAACTCGGGGTAGCCCGCGTCGAGGCCCGGGCTGATGGGCTTCGAGGTGACGACCCTGCTCGGTGCCTTCAGGTCGTTCTGCATGATCAGCGGGGCGACCCTGAGCTGGACCGGGTCGGTGCCGCCGCCGGACTTCAGCGTGACGGTGACGGTGCCGTCCCAGACGGCCTTGTCCCGGATGACGTCCTTGCCCTCCAGGCCGAGCTTGACGCCCTTGCGGAGTTCGGCGGCGGTGAGCGCGCCCTTGTCGCCGAGGGACGTCCAGGTGCCGTTCCGTTCGACCCACAGGCGGGCGTACCGGCCCTGGTTCGCGCCGAGCTCGATGGTGCCGCCGGCCTGGGTGCTGCGCGGCATCGTGCGCAGCGGGGCGAGGTCCTGGGCGTCCTGCGGGCCGTTGAGGACGTCGTCCTGGGCGTCGTTGCAGGCCGCGAGGCGTTCGTCGACGGCGATGGCGCGGTCCCTGAGGTCCTCCTCGGTCACCTCGCAGCGCTTCGCGTCGTCGTCCAGGTTGGGCAGGAAGATCGCGCCTCTGGTGGTGGTCCACCTCGTCTTGCCGGCCTGGTCGGCCCAGTCGACCCCGCCGTCGCGGTTCGTGTCGGCCAGCAGCGTCGCTCCCGGCGCGGCCTGCGCCGGTACCCCCGTGAAGATCACGCTCGTCAGTGCGGCCACCGCGGTGGCCGCCAGAACACGTCGCATCACAAGTTCCCCCTCGTGTGTTCCTCAGGCTATTGAAATTCGCAATGCCGACGCATCCGACTTCAGGCGACTACGCATCCACCTCAGGTCGTGGGCCGAACGGGTGACGCGTCTCGGTTGGCCTCGCATACGGTTCGGTCATGGACGTGCTCACCACCCCCTCGCTGCTCGGGCGGGACGACGAGATCCGTTGTCTGTCCGGGATGCTCGCCGCAGGCCTCGAAGGCCGGGGCGGTGCCCTTGTGCTGCGGGGCGAGGCGGGCATCGGCAAGAGCACGCTGCTCGGTCACGTGCGCGGGGCGGCGGGTTTCCGGGTGCTGGAGGCGTCCGGGTCGGAGTACGAGACCTCGCTGCCGTTCGCCGCGCTGCACCAGCTGTGCCAGCCGCTGCTGGGCTCGTCGTCCGGTCACCACCGGGAGGCGCTCGACGTCGCGTTCGGGCTGGCCATCGGAAAACCTGATGTGCTGCGGGTCGGCATGGCCACCCTGGACCTGCTGAGCCGGTCAGGCCCGCTGCTGTGCCTGGTGGACGACGCGCACTGGCTGGACGAGGCGTCGGCCGGGGTGTTCGCGTTCCTGGGGCGGCGGCTCGCGTCCGAGGCCGTGGTGCTGGTGTTCGCGGCACGGCCCGGCGCACCGTCCCGGATGGACGAACTGCCCGGCCTGGAGGTGCGTGGCCTGGCCGACGCCGACGCGCGGGCGTTGCTGACGTCCGCGGTGGTGGACGACAAGGTGCGCGAACGGCTGTTGTCGGAGGCGCGCGGGAACCCGTTGGCGTTGCTGGAACTGCCCAGGGCGGGCGGGTTCGCGATGCCGGACGTCGCGTCGGTGCCGAGCAGGATCGAACGCAGCTTCCAGGAGCGGGCCGCCCGGTTGCCGGACCCGGCGCGGCTGCTGCTGACCGTCGCCAGTGCCGACCCGACCGGGGAACCCGGCCTGCTGTGGGCGGCCGCGCGCGGGCTGGGGATCGACGTGGCGGTGGCCGGAGCGGAGGTGGAGGCGTCCGGGCTGGTCGGCGTCTCGGCGCGGGTGCGGTTCTGCCACCCGCTGGCGCGGTCGGCCGTGTACCTGGCCGCGTCCGCCGCCGAACGGCAGGCGGTGCACCTGGCGCTGGCCGCGGCCACTGATCCGGTGGCCGATCCTGATCGGCGGGTGTGGCACCTCGCCGCGGCCGGGACCGGGCCGGACGACTCGCTGGCCGCCGAGCTGGAGCTGTCGGCGGATCGGGCGCGGTCTCGTGGCGGGGTGGCGGCCGCCGCGGCTTTCCTGGAACGGTCGGCGGCTCTGTCGCTCGATCCCTCGTTGCGCGCCGCGCGGACGTTGGCCGCGGCCGAGGCGAAGCTGGACGCCGGCGCCGTGGACGTGGCGGTTGAGCTGCTGTCGACGTGTTCGGGTGAGGACTCCCGGGCGGATCTGTTGCGCGGCCGGATCGCGTTCGTGCGCTCGGTTTCGAACGACGGGCCCGAGTTCGTGTTGCGGGCGGCTCGGGCCGCCGGTGCCGACGTGCGCGACCGGGTGCTGGACGCGTTGGAGATCGCGTTGGCGTTCGGGCGTCCCAGCGGCGTGATGGACGCGGTGGTCCTGGAGGCTCGCGGGCTTCCTCGTGGTTCGGACGTGCTGGAAGCGTTGGTGCTGCTCGCGGACGAGGAACACGCGGCGGCCGTTCCGCTGCTGCGGCGGGTGTTCTCCGGCGACGAGATGGCGTGGACCCGGCACCCGGCGCTGGCGACGATGCTCGCGGGTGAGTTGTGGGACACCGGGGTGCACTCCGCGGTGACCGAGTGGCTGATGAAGACCGGGCAGCAGGCCGGTTCGCCGTTCGTGCTGCGGCTCGGGCTGGCGCAGTCGGCGGTCGGCTCGGTGCTGCGCGGGGACTTCGGGGCAGCGGTGTCCGCCATCGCCGAGGAGGAGGCGGTCGCGGACGCCCTGGGGCTGCCGCCGTTGCGGTACGCGCGGTTGCACCTGGCGGCCTACCGCGGGCAGGCGCAGCAGGTGCTCGCGGAGTCCGAGCACACGGCGCGGGAGGCTTCCCGGCGGGCCGGGGTGCTGGTCGCCAACACCTCGTGGGCGTCTGCCGTGCTGCACAACGGACTCGGTGACTACCCGGTGGCGTTGGCCGCTGCCCGCGCCGCCGTCGAGCCCGGCGATCTCTACCTGGCGGGGAGTGCGTTGCCCGAGCTGGTCGAGGCGGCCGTGCGGTGCGGCGAGACGGACCTGGCGGAGGAGGCACTGGCCGGCCTGGTCGCCCGGACTTCTCCTTGCGGCACCTCGTGGGCGGCTGGTGTGGCGGCTTACGCGCAGGCGCTCGTCGTCGGCGAGGAGTCGTGTTTCGTGACGGCGGTGGAGCGGCTGTCGGCCAGTTCCGCTCGTCCTCACCTGGGGCGGGCGCATCTCGTGTACGGGGAGTGGTTGCGGCGGGCGGGCCGGCGGGTCGACGCGCGGGTTCAGCTGCGTGCGGCCCACGATCTGTTCGGTGAGATCGGGATGGAGGCGTTCGCCGCCCGCGCGGCGGTGGAGCTGCAGGCGACGGGCGAGGTGGCGCGGAGCCGTTCCGCCGACGCGGTGGAGTCGTTGACGATGCAGGAGACGCACATCGCGCGGCTGGTCGCGTCCGGTGCCACGTCGAAGGAGGTGGCGGCCCGGTTGTTCCTCAGCCCCCGCACGGTCGATGCCCACCTGCGCAACATCTACCGCAAGGTGGGCATCAACTCACGCCGTCAGCTGGCCGGGCTGTTCTAGGTCCTCGGCACGAGCCCGAGCTGTTGGGCGGCCCACAGGCTGTCCGCGTTGAGCCAGTACTCGGCGATCCTGCCGTCCTCGACGCGGAGGATGTCCGTGCCGTAGAAGGAGAACTCGCCCGCCTCGGCGAACCAGCGGACGACGGTGAACGGCGCCTGCTCGATCGGGCCCACGTCGATGGTGAACTTCAGGCCGGGCGTGTTCTCGTGCGAGCTGCGGACCCACTCGACGAGATTCGCCTTACCGCTGTGGTCCTGCTGCGGACCACCGGTCAGCGGCGCCACGTGCCACACGATCTGCTCGGCGACGATGTCGTCGGCCTTGGCGAGATCGCCGTTCCAGAAGTCGAGCCAGGTTTGGGTCAGCATCACTTGTCTCCGTGGTGTCCGGGGGCGGCGCTGCCCGTGTACTCGCCCAGGTTCGACACGAGCTGGGTGAGCTCGGGGTCGCTGTCGTACCGCTTCTGGTGCAGGGCCGCGATCTTCGCGCCCATCTCGGGGTCCTCGTCGTCGGTGATGTCGAACGAGACGAACTTGTCGACGAGCGGCAGTCCGACGCGGTCGGTGTTGCGGTGCGCGGGGTGGATCAGGTACTCCCAGTACCCCTCCAGGTCCTCGATGACGAACGTGGCGCCCCACTCGTACTCGCCGCCGTAGTCGCGACCGACCACGAAGGACTTGACGCTCGGGATCACGCGTCCCTGGTTGCGCAGGCTCTCGAGGGCTTCCTCGATCTGCTCGGGCGAGGCGTCCTTGCGCAGGGTGAGGCGGTTGCCGTGGTAGATCATGACCTGTTCTCCTTGTAGACGAGGGCGAGTGCTGCCGCCGCTGCGGTCGTTGCTGCTCCGGTCCAGGTGAAGGCGCCTGCGATGCCCGTTGCCCGGATCAGGGGTTCGAGTGCCAGTGGTGAGAGGAACTGGCCGAGGAAGATGCCCGCCACCAGCCCGCTCAGGACGCGGCCCCGCTGGGACGGTTCGGCCAGGTCGGCGAGGGTGGTGTTGAGGTTCGGGACCACCAGGCCCACGCCCAGGCCGCCGATCAGCAGTCCCACCGTGATCAGGGCGGTGTCGGGAGCGCTGCCGATGGTGAGCCAGCCCGCGCCGAGCAGTGCCACGCTGATCGCGGTGGTGTGGCGGGTGTTCAGCTTCGGGTAGAGCAGGGCGCCCGCGACGCTCGCCGCCGTGCTGCCGGCGATGACGATGCCGATGGTGGTCGGGGTGGCGTTCATCGACCTGAGCAGGAACGGCAGCTGGGTCGGCGCCATGTAGAAGATGAGGGTGGCTGTCAGAGCCATCGCGTAGATCGCGAGCGCCTGTCTGGGGATCGGGTGCTTCTGGGTGGTTCTGCGCTCGGGGCGGTCGTTGGTCAGGCCCGTTGCGGCTGCCGCGGCGATGACGGCGGCCACGCTGTAGAGCCAGAACGGGAGGCGCCAGTCCTGTGCCGCGAGGATTCCCGCCAGCGGGAGGAAGACGACTCCGCCCAGGCTTGCCGCCGCTTGCTGGTAGCCGAGGAACTTGCCGCGCTCCTTGCCTTCGAACCAGTCCGCGATCAGGGCGCTCACCGCGGTCATGATGCCGCCGACTGCCAGGCCCAGGATCGCCCTGGTGGTCAGGAGGAGGGGCAGGTTCGTGACGAAGTACCCCGCGGTGCCCGCGGTGGCGTAGAGGACCAGGCCGGCGGTCAGCAGGGGTTTGCGGCCTGTTCGGTCCGCTATCGCGCCCGCTGCCGGTGCGCTGACCGCGATGGCCAGGGAGGTGATGGTGAGGGCCAGGCGGACCAGGACGCCCTCGCCGTACACCTCGCCCATCGCGGGGAGGCTGGGGGCGATGATGGCCGCGGCCATGATGGTGAGGGTGGCGGAGGCTAGGACCACCGCCCGTGCCGTTCGCGTTGGCGCAGTTCGTGTTGTCACGAGAGCCAGCTTGGCGCCGGCCGGTCCGTGTTCGCGTCGGTAGGCGTTACGTAGGTACGTCGCCTACGCGGTGGTCGTGCTACATGCGGTCCAGCAGCCTTGCCCTGGCGATCTCCAGGTGCGCGGTCATCGCCGCGCTCGCCGCCTCCGGATCCCTGGCGGTCAGCGCGTCCACGATCGCGCGGTGCTCCGTGATCGTCTGCACCCCGAACGGCTGCTGGAAGTTCAGCCGGAACAGGTGCAGGTGGCAGTGCGTCTTCACGAACGACTGGAGGACCGCCTCGTTGCCCGCGATCCGCAGGATCAGTTCGTGCAGCCGTTGGTCGTGGGCGGTGAGGTTCTTGTAGTCGTCGTAGGCGTTGTCGGCGGGGGCCGCCGGGCAGGTGGCGAGTTCCTCCTCCACCTGCTCGACGGCTTCCGGGGTCATGTTGATCGCGGCCAGCGCCGCTGACGGGGGTTCCAGCAGGAGACGGAGGGCGTAGAGGTCGGCCACCTGTTTGCGGTTCAGCAGGTCCGTCACGCTGTAGCCGCGCAACGGGAGCCTGCTGACCAGTTCCTCGGATTCGAGGCGTGCCAGTGCTTCTCGGACCGGGGTCGGGGAGACGTCCAGCCGGCGGGCCAGCTCGTCTATGTTCACCCTGGCGCCCGGGGTCATGCCGTCGCTCATGATCAGGGCGCGGATCTGCTCGTAGACGTCATCCGCTAGCACGCGCCTGGCCGGTATCCGCAACACCACTCCTGAGACTCCCGTCTAGTTCTTGGCCAGTATCTCCTGCGAGACGCGTTCCATCTCGGCGAACACGTCGTCGGAGCGCTGGCCCGCGAAGTACGCCTCGAAGAGCGGTTGTTCGCCGGACTGGACCGCGCTGCCGTTGGCGTAGGCGGTGGACGGGTAGAGGACGTCGTCCTTGACGTACTGGTTGAAGACGGTCAGGTCCACGCCCTGGGACTTCATCGAGGTCACGGTGTTGTCCATGGCGGCCGGAATCGACGGGAAGAACGTGCCGGTGGCGCCCGCCTTGGTCTGGCACTCCTCGCTGCCCATGAAGCTGACCCACTTCCAGGTCAGGTCCGGGTTCTTGGTGCCCGCCCAGATGTTGTTGCCGTTGGAGTTGGAGAGGACGGAACGCTTGCCGTCCGGGCCGAGGACGGTGGGGGCGATGCCGACCTTGACGCCGGGGATCTTGCCGAACGACGGCGCGGACCAGGAGCCGCCCATGGTCATGGCGACCTTGCCGGAGCCGATCAGGTCGACGTCGGAGATGGTGGACTGGTTGCCGGTGGTGAAGGTGCCGAGCTTCGGGGAGAAGCCGCGGTCGGTGAGCGAGAGGACCCACTTCATGGTCTTGGTGAAGCGCGGGTCGGTGTAGTTGAACTTCGTCGGCCACTGGTCCTTGTCGCCCAGGCGCCAGCCGAGCGTGTTCACGAACGGGGCCCAGGACGTCTCGCCGATGAAGCTGCGGCCCGCCATGGCGCCGATGCCGTAGGTGGCGATCTGGGTCTTGTCGAAGCCCGGTTCGTCGCCGTGCCTGCCGTTCTTGTCGATCGTCAGGCGGGCCACGACCTTGTCGAACGTGCCGCCGTCGTCGGGGTTCCAGGTGAGCTTCTGGACGTCGGCCTCGGGGACGCCTGCCTTGGCGAGCATGTCGGCGTTGTAGTAGAGGGCGGAGGCGGCCCAGTCGAGCGGCAGGGCGTACTGCTTGCCGTCGGTGAACTTCCAGGTGTCGACGCCGACGGAGAACTTCTTCAGGTCCACAGAGGACTTGGTGATCAGGTCGTCCAGCGGCATCAGCTGGTGCTGCGAGGCGTAGGCCTGCAGGAACTGGACGGAGTTCTGGAACGCGTCGGGGGCGGTGCCGGCGACGAAGCCCGCGGTGAGCTTGGTGAAGTAGTCGTCGACGTTGTAGCGGGTGATCTTGATGTCCGTGCCGGGGTTGGCGGCCTCGAACGCCTTCTCGCACTCCCCGTAGGCGACGGCCTGCTTGTCGTCCCACGTCCACCAGTTCACGGTGTTGCTGCCGGAGCCCTGATCGGAACTCCCGCAGCCCGCGACCACCAGGGCTGTTGCTGCGACGAGGGCAGCGGCGGCGATTTTCATGGCTTCTCCAAGAGACGGGATCGGAAGGCGTCGAGTGCGATGTCGAGGTCGTCGGAGCCGCCCGCCTCGTGGGCGCTGTGCTCCCAGACGGCAATCTCCTTGGGTCCGGCGTAGGCGTGGTAGGCGCCGAACACGGTGGACGGCGGCACGATGTCGTCCATCAGGCCGACCGAGAACCACGCGGGGGCCGTGGCTCTGGCGGCGAACCCCACACCGTCGAAATAGGACAGTGCTGGGAACACGCCGGATCGCCGGTTCTCGGCGATGTAGGTGGTCAGCTCGGTGAAGGGCGGCTTGCCGGCCACGTTCAACGCCCGCCGGAAGTCGCACAGGAACGGGGCCTGCGCGTGCAAGGCCTTGAGGTCGGGGACCAGGCCCGCCACGGCGAGTGCGATGCCGCCGCCCTGGCTGTTGCCGAGCACGGCCACGTCGGCGTGTCCCAGCGTCCGCACGGCGTCCACGGCCCGGACGGCGTCGGTGAAGACGCGGCGGTAGAAGTAGGTGGAGCGGTCTTCGATGCCGCGGGTCATGAACCCGGTGCCGCCGCGCTGGTCGCGCACCTGGACCTGGAGGTGCGCGAACCCGGCGCTCGCCCAGGTCAGGTTCTCGACCGCGCTCCCCCGGTTGCCGCCGTAGCCGTGGTACTGCACGACAGCGGGAAGGTCGGCTGCGCCTTTCGGCAGGCGCAGCCAGGCGTGGATCCGCTCGCCGCCGAAGCCCGCGAACGACACGTCGTACACGTCGAGAGTGCGCAGCGGGGTGTCCACCCACACCGCCTCGACTGCCAGGTCGAGCGACCGCGCGTCGGCGAGCGTGGAGTCCCAGAACTCGTCGAAGTCGGCCGGGCGGACGTAGCCGCTGCGGTACTCCCGCAGCGCGTCCAGGGTCAGGTCGGTCAGCAAGAGATCCTCCCGCGCACTTCCACGACATCGCTCACAACGACCTCGGTGACCTCGCCGCCGATGCTCACCGGCACGAACTCCGCCGCGTCACCGGAGATCCGCCGCAGCCGCACCGTCACGTCGCCGTCGTCCCAGGTCACGTCGATCGACAGCCCACCGCGGCAGCGCAGGCCGCGCGCCGCGCCGGTCGACCAGCCGGACGGCAGCGCGGGCAGCACGTCGACCACGCCGGTGTGGCTCTGCACCACGACCTCGGCGAGGGCCGCGGTGAAGCCGTAGTTGCCGTCGATCTGGAACGGCGGGTGCGTGCTGAACAGGTTCGGCAGCAGGCCGCCCCACTCGGACCCGTCGACCGGCGCGTCGCGGTGCCGGTCGCCGGTGAACGGCTGCGAGGCCTCCAGCAGCAGCGAACGCACGGTGTCGCCGTCGCCCAACCGGGCCCGCAGCGCCATCTTCCAGGCCCACGACCAGCCCATCGCGCCGTTGCCGCGCCGGTGCAGGACCTCGAAGGCCGCGTCGCCCAGTGGGGTGCCGGCGACGATCTGGCCGAGCGGGTACACGGACACCATGTGCGACATGTGCCGGTGCGTGGCGTCCTCCTCCACGAAGTCGCCGGCCCACTCCCCCAGCCGTCCGCCGAACACCGGCACGGGCCGGAGGCGAGGCAGCGCGGCCGAGATCTCCGCCAACAGCGGATCGGCGCGGCCCGACGCCAGGGCCAGCGCCAACGTCCGTTCGAACACGGCCCGGATCAGCACCACGTCCATCGTCACGGACCACGTCAGCGCCTGCGGCTCGCCGTCGACCAGGAACCAGTTCTCCGGCGAGGTCGACGGGCACGTGTCGAGGTAGCCGTCCGGGCCCTCGACCAGCCAGTCGAGGCAGAACTCCGCACAGCCGCGCAGCAACGGCCACGCACGCTCCAAAGTGGACCAGGTGCGGGCGAAGTCGTAGTGGTCCCAGGCGTGCTGGACCAGCCAGGCGCCGCCCATCTGCCAGATCGCCCACGACGGCGCGCCGTGGCCCATGCCGACCGGCAGCGCCCATCCCCACGCGTCGGTGTTGTGGTGCGCCACCCAGCCCCGCGCCCCGTAGAGCTGTGAGGCGACGTCCGCGCCGGTCACCGCGAGCTTCTCCAGCAGCTCCAGCAACGGGTCGTGGCACTCGGCGAGCCCGGTGACCTCGGCCGCCCAGTAGTTCATCTGGGTGTTGATGTTGATCGTGTAGTTGGACGACCAGGCGGGCCGCAGGTCGGCGTTCCACAGCCCCTGCAGGTTCGCGGGCGGCGCGCCCGGCCGTGACGACGAGACCAGCAGGTACCGGCCGTACGCGAACAGGACGGAGGCGATGAGCTGCTCGTCCTTGCCGGCCAACAGCTCCGGCACGTCCACGACCTCGGGCAGGTCGCCGAACCGCACCTCGCAGGCGTCCATCAGCGTCATGTGGTTGCCGTGCCGCCGCCCCTGCCACGTCTGCGCGGTGGTCGAGCTCGTGAGGGTGAGCAGCCAGCGCTCGCCCTCGGTGATCTTCACCGTCACCGAACCACGTCCGCCGTTGCCGTAGACGGGCGCGTCGACCTGCGGCTCGTGCCGCGGAGCCGAGTCGGCGGGGATCTCGACCACGACGTCCAGGCCGTCCCGGCTGATCTCCCGCAGCGGCGTCGAGACGTCCACTTCGGACGGCACGGCACCGGTGATCTCCACGCACAGCGCGGTTTCCGACGCCCACACGCGCCTGGTGACCTCGACGCCGTCGATGGTCAGCCGTTCGGTGACCACTCCGGTCGCGAGGTCCAGCGTGCGGCCGTGCGACTCGCCCTCCGGCAGCGTGATCCACAGGTCCACGTACGACAGGAACGTCTGGCTGTACGGGCCCTCGAACGACATCAGCAACGACGTCGCCCGTTCCAGGTCACCGCCGAAGATCGCCTCCCGCACCTGCGCGAGCCGTTCGGGACCGGCACCGGTGGCCAGCACGCCGGCCAGCGCACGCGAAGGTCCGTCCTGGGTCCCCGACCAGACGGTCGCGTCGTTGACCTGCACGCGGGACCGGCCGGCCCCGCCGAACACCATCGCGCCGAGACGGCCGTTGCCCACGGGCAGCGCCTCGGTCCACTCTTGCGCCGCTGCCGGCCAGTGCAGTCTCACTTGATCCCCGTGAAGCCGATGGAGTTGACCAGCCGCCGCCCGAACACCACGAACAGCAGCAACATCGGCAGCGCCGCGACCAGCGTCGCCGCCATCAGGCCCGCCCAGTCCAGTGACGCCTGCGGTGAGGACTGCTTGAACACCGCGAGCGCGAGGGTGAGCGGACGGACCGACTCGTCGTTGGTGACGAGCAACGGCCAGAAGTAGTCGTTCCAGGTGGTGATGAACTGCAGCAGCGTCAGGGTCGCCATCGGCGCGACGCTCATCGGCAGCACGATCCGGAAGCACACCCGCAGCGGCCCGGCGCCGTCGATGATCGCGGCCTCCTCGACCTCGTGCGAGAGCCCGAGCATGAACTGCCGCAGGAAGAAGATGTTGAACGCGGAGAACAGCGCGGCCGGCAGGATCATGCCGCCGAACGTGTTGAGCAGCCCGAGGTCCTTCATCAGCACGAAGTTCGGCAGCAGGGTGAACACCGACGGCACCATCAACGCCGTCAGCAGCAGCCCGAAGACGAAGTCGCGGCCCTTCCACCGCAACCGGGCGAACGCGTAGGCGGCCAGCGCCGACAACCCGACCGTCAGGATCGTCAGGATCCCGGCGTACACGACGGAGTTCCACAACGCCAGCGCGAGATCGATGCTGGCACCCGAGCCGCCTTCCGCGGCCGCCTCGGCGGGGCTCGCCAGACCCAGGGCGCGCTTGAACGGGCCCCACGTTAAGTGCACCGGCAGCAACGACGACGGGTCGGTCGACATCGCGAAGTTGTTGGACAGCGCGGTGCGCAGCATCCAGTAGAACGGGAAGATCGTGACCAGCAGCACGACGACCAGGTAGCCCCAGGCAACGCTCCTGCCGAGTTTCATCGAGAGGTTCACCGAGCCTCCTCTAGTCGGTGTCGGACTCGCCGGCGCGAGCCATCCGCATCTGCGTGAACGTGACCGCGACGAGCAGCAGGAACAACGCGAGCGACATCGTTGCGGCGTAACCGAAGTCGAACTGGCCGAAGGCCTTGTCGTAGATGTACATCTGCAGCACCAGCGACGCGTCCGCCGGACCGCCCTTGGTGCTGACCTGGACGATGTCGAAGACCTGGGTCGAGCTGATCACGTTGAGGATCACGACCATCACCAGGATGGGCCGCAGCAACGGCAACGTGAGCGAGCGGAACAGCTGCCACTCCGACGCGCCGTCGATCCGCCCGGCCTCGTAGATCGACGCCGGAATGGTCTGCAGGCCCGCGAAGATGAGGACCGCGTTGTAGCCCATGGTCTTCCAGACGTTCAGCGCGGCCAGCGTGGGCACCGCCCAGTCGTCGGACGCGAAGAACATGACCGGTTCGCCGGTGACCCAGGTGATCAGCTGGTTCACGATGCCGAGCTGCGGGTCGAGCATCCACGTCCACACCAGCGCCGTGACGACGCCGGAGATGAGGAACGGCAGGATCATCAGCCCGCGGACCGTCGTGTTGACCCCCAGCCGGTGCAGCACGACGGCGGTGAGCAGCGAGACGCCGATGCCCAGCACCACCGACAGCACCACGAAGTAGGCGGTGACGCCCAGCGAGTGCCAGAACCGGGTGTCGTTGATCAGCTCGACGATGTTGTCGAGGCCCGTCCACACGGGCGGGCTGAGGATGTGGAACTCGGTGAAGCTGAGGTAGACGCCCCGCAGCATCGGGTAGGCGAAGAACACGCCGAACCCGGCGAGCGCGGGGGCGACGAGCAGCCACGCGACCCACGTGTCGTGGCGGCGCGAGGCGGGGCCCCGGCGTTTGCGGGGCGGAGACGTCGCGGTGGCGGGGCCACGCACGACCTGGGCGCTGGAGTCCTGCACGGTTGTCACCACGACGCCTCCTGGTCCACTCAGATGCGAATGCTGTCGACGTCGAACACGGAGTCGTCCGGGTTGCCGATCCGGACGGTGTTGTTGCCCTTCAACAGGTAGAGGGGCACGGTGACCTTCTGCGGCGTGTTCCAGTCGTCGTCGTTGGAGCCGGCGACCGGCAGCTTGAAGCTGGTGCCGTTGACGGTGATCACGCCGGTCCTGCTGGCGTCGGCGGAGATGTAGGCGAGCTCGGCGAGGTACGTGCCCTCCCGGGGCGCGACGATCGTCGGCATGGTGAGGTTGCCGCTGCCGCCGATGTACCCGACCTTGCTACCGCCGGAGCACGCGCAGCCGTAGACGGTCGCGCCGCCGCCGGGGCTGCCCTTCTCCGCCTCGTACGTCACGCTTTCCTGGGGCGTCACGAAGTTCACGGGCTTGGAGCGCGCGCCGTTCTGCACGACGGTGAACTCGTAGGCCGTGGCCGGGGTGAGGCCGTTGATCGTCGCCTTGGTGTCCGTGGTGGTGGCGACCTTCTTGTTGCCCGCGTAGACGTCGTACCGGACGCCGGTCTTGCCGTACCACTGCAGGGAGACGCTGTTCGGCGTGGCCGCGGTGCCCTGCACGACGCCCGGCGCGACCGAGGAGCGCGGGGTGATCGTGAACAGCTTCGAGCCGTGCACCGGCAGTTCCTCGGTGATGGAGCCGGACTTCTGGCCGACGTCCTTCCTGGCCCACACGTCGCGGACCTTGGCGTTGCCGCTGATGCCGAGCTTGGCGAAGTCGGCCGTGACGGACGCCGGGCGCGAGCCCAGGTTGAACAGCGCCACGGTGTAGCTGCCGTCGCGGTTGCGGGCGTACCAGACCTGCTGGTCGGAGAACTGGTCGACCGGGCGGGCGGGGATGCCGGCCTGGTTGATGCGGATGACCTCGTCGTTGGTCAGCAGCTTGTAGCCGTAGTCGTCGATCTTCGTCAGGTCGTCGCCGATGTACAGCGGCGAGGACGAGATCGACCACAACGTCATGTAGCTCTGGCGTTCCGCCTCGGTCAGGCCGTCCATCTGCCCGTTGCCGACGGCGAGGCTGTCGAGGTTGTTCCAGTGGCCGGGGCCCGCGTCGTCGATCCACTGCACGACGTCGTTCCAGCGCTGCTTCACCGAGGCGTTCCAGGTGACGAGCGTGTCGCAGTAGCACTCGACGTCTGTGTCGACGCGCCAGCCGTTGGTGTTGGCCTTCCACACGTCGGCCTGGCGGTGGCTGAGCGCCCACGAGATGAGGAACTCGATCGGCCGCCCGGTGCTCTTCAGCGCCGAGTTCCACGCCTTGACGTCGCTGGTGTTGTCGTAGCGCTCGCCGCCGCGGAAGCTGCCGGGACCGACGCCGTCGAGCTTGAGGAAGTCGACGCCCCAGCCCGCGAGCGTCTGCGCGAGCGAGTCGATGTACTTCTGCGAGCACGGGTTCGCGAAGTCCATCTTGTAGGCCGAGTCCCACCCGTTGGTCTTGCGCAGGTCGGGGTAGACGACGTCCTTGGTGGTGCAGCCGGGCGCGTTGAAGATCGGCGTCTTGCCGTCGTTGTACGCCTTGGGGTCCAGGCCGACCGCGAGGTAGGAGCCGAACTTCATCCCCTTGCCGTGGATGTAGTCGCCCAGGAACTTGAAGCCACGCGGGAACTTCTTCGCGTCCACCACCGGCCTGCCGTACTCGTCGAACGAGCCGAGCCAGCCCGCGTCGACGTTCACGTGGTCGTAGCCGGCCTTCTTGAACTTCGCGGCCAGCACGTCCGCCTGCGCCAGCACGTTCTTCTCGTTCAGCCAGCTGGCCGGGCCGTCCGGGTTGACGCCGGGGTAGTTGGTCGCCTGCAACGTCCAGCTGCTCCAGCCCATGTAGGGCTTCTCGGCTTTGGCCGCGGTCTGCTGGGTCGCGGGTGCTTGGGCTTGGGCCGCCGGGACCGCGATCAGCGACGCGAGCAGGCCGGCAACGACACCTAACGCTCTCAAGACCACTCCTTTGTGATTTCTCGTGCTGTTTCAGCGACTGCTGCTCATCTGGCGCGGAGGTCGTCCATCGCGTCGCGGTCCCAGTCGATGCCGAGACCCGGTGAGTCAGGGGCGAGCGCGTGTCCGTTGTGGATGGTCATCTCGCTCTTGGTGATCGCCCGCAGCTGCGGGATGTGCTCGACGAACTTCCCGTTGGGCAGCGCCGCCGCGAGGCTGACGTGCAGCTCCATCAGGAAATGCGGGCAGACGTCCGCGTTGAACGCCTCGGCGACGTGCGCGACCTTCAGGAACGGCGTGATGCCACCGATCCGGGCCGCGTCGACCTGGATCACCGAGGCCGCGCCCCGTTCGAGGTACTCGCGGAACTGCGCCACCGAGTAGAGCGACTCCCCCACCGCGATCGGGATCGGCGTGGTCCTCGCGAGCCTGGTGTGCCCGCTGACGTCGTCGGCCGGCAGCGGCTCTTCCAGCCAGGTCAGGTTGACGTCGCGAAACGCGTCGGCCCGGCGGATCGCCTCCGCACCGGTCATGGACTGATTGGCGTCCACCATGATCGCGAACCGCTCGCCGACCGCAGCCCGGACGGCTTCGAGGCGTTCGACGTCCTCGGTCAGGTCCGGCTTGCCGACCTTCACCTTGATGCCCTGCCAGCCCTGCGCGGCCGTCTCCTTGGCGCCCGCGACGAGCTCTTCGGTGCTGAGGTGCAGCCACCCGCCCTCAGTGTCGTACAGCGGCACGTCTTGGCGGAACCCGCCTGCCATGCGCCACAACGGTTCCTGGGCGCGCAGGCACTTCAGGTCCCACAACGCGGTGTCGACGGCCGCGAGGGCGAGCGAGGTGATCGCACCGACCGTCGTCGACCGCGTGGACGCGAACAGGTCGTGCCAGACGTGCTCGATCCGGCGTGCGTCAACGCCTTCGAGACGCGGCAGCAGGTGGTCTTTCAGGAGGGCGAGGACCGAACTGCCGCCCGTGCCGATCGTGTAGGCGTAGCCCAGGCCGGTGAGCCCGTCGTCCGTCGTGACCTCGACGAACACGGTCTCCTGCTGGACGAACTGCTGGACCGCGTCGGTGCGCACCGTCTCGACCGGGACGTCGACCTGGAACGCCTGAGCACGCACGACCTTCGCCACGCCAACTCCTCGGATCTCTGATCCTATAGGATATTTGACGGGGATTGAACAAGGGCATCACAAGCGTGTCAACGGTCGTTTGGCCACCGTCCCACGCCCATGAGAGCGTTTTCAATGACTCACCGCAACCGGATCTCGTTCCGGTCCTCCGATGTCTGCAGCTCAACGCCCTGATCAGTGCTGTTGAGGCATGTTGGAGTGTGAGTGAATATGTGAGTGTTTCTGTCCGGTTGCCGCGAAGTGGACAGGAACGATCAAGCCGACTCGGCGGCGTGCTTCAGCCGTTGCAGGGTCGCCTCGATGTTGCGCTGGTTCGTCACGGCGCGGTCCCGCACTCCGGTGGCCAGCTGGGTGATCGGCACGTACCAGCCGGGCCTGCGGTCCCAGGTCGACTCGGTGACGCGGCACCCCTCGGGCGTCTCCTCGATGTCGTACTGCCAGCGCGACACCGCGAGCCCCAGCGACCTCACCTCGAACGCGAACCGCGTCTCCGTGCAGTCGGTGACGGTGGACGTGGTGGGCCAGACCCGCCAGCCGCGCCGGTTGACGCCGCGGAACCGGGCGCCGACCTGCGGACCCGGTGCGTTCAGCCAGCGGCCGCCGGAGTACTCCTCGGCGCACCGGCCGAGCTCGCGCAGCGAGCTGACCAGCTCGAACACCCGCTGCGGCGGGGCGGCGACATCGATGTGCGCGGAGGCGTCCGGCGTCATGAAGCCGAACTTACTACCGGTAGGTAACTCTGGGCTAGAGCTGCCGGATCGGTTCACCCGCGAGGAAGGCGTGGATGTTCTCCACGGCCTCGGTGAAGTAGGTGCGGTAGTTGGCCTCGGTGACGTAGCCGAGGTGCGGGGTGGCGAGGACGGTGGGCAACGCGCGCAGCTCGTCGGTCAGCGGGAGCGGCTCCACCTCGAAGACGTCGAGGCCCGCGCCGGCGATGCGGCCGGTCCGCAGCGCCTCCAGCAACGCATCCGGGTCGACGATCGCCGCGCGGGAGGTGTTGACCAGGAACGACGTGGGCTTCAGGCAGGCCAGCGCGGCCGCGTCGACCAGGCCGCGGGTGCGGTCGCTCAGCACGACGTGGATGGACGCGAAGTCGCTCTGCGCCAGCAGGTCGTGCAGGCCCGACGCGAGCCGCACGCCCTCGGGTTCGACTTTCTCGAGGGTCAGGTTCTGGCTCCACGCCACCATGTCCATGCCGAACGCCCGGCCCACGCGGGCGACGGCACGGCCGATGTGGCCGAAGCCGAGCAGGCCCAGCGTGCGACCGGCGAGGTCGGTGCCGACCGTGCTCTGCCACGGGCCACCGGCGTGGAAGGCTGCGTTCTCGGCCGCGACGTGCCGGGCGAGGCCGAGGAGCAACGCCCAGGTCAGCTCGGCCGGCGGGGTCTTGGCGCTGCCGGTGCCGCAGACGGTGACGCCCGCGGCGCGGGCCGCGTCCAGGTCGATCGCGGCGTTGCGCATGCCGCTGGTGATCAGCAGCTTCAACCGGGGCAGCCGCGCGATCAGCGCCGCGTCGAAGGGCGTGCGTTCGCGCATGATCACGACGCACTCGGCATCGGCCAGCGCGGCCGCGGGATCAGCCAGGTGCTCGCGCTGCACCGTCACGTCGAGGCCTGACCAGTCGGCGTTCGCGAGCGCCACGCCCTGGTAGTCGTCGAGCACCACACACCGCATGGCCTGATCATGTCAGAGTAGGCACATGGGAGCCTTCCACCTGGCACAGGCCAACATCTCGACCGGGCGGTGGGCGTTCGACCACTGGAGGATGCGCGGGTTCGCGAGCCGGGTGGACGCGATCAACGACCTCGCTGTCGAGGCGCCGGGGTTCGTGTGGCGGCCGACCTCGGAGCGGATGATGAACGACCTGCTGCGGCTGGGACGCGACCCGATGCGGGAGGCCTACAACCTGAGCGTGTGGGAGTCGGTGGAGTCGTTGTGGGCGTTCGCGTTCGGCGGCGTCCACCTCGAGGCGGTGAAGCGCACCGAGCAGTGGTTCGAGCCGGGGAGCGCGCTCGACGTCATGTGGTGGATCCCCGCCGGGCACCGGCCGACGACCGAGGAAGGCCTGGCGAAGTTGGAGCTGGTTCACGCGGAGGGCCCGACGCCGGAGGGGTTCACCTTCCGGCGCCGGTTCCCGTGTCCTAGCAGTTAGGGCGGGTCTGCCTGCCGGCGAAGCGGTCGCCCAGCCAGTTCATGGCGTTCGTGCCCCACGCGCTGACGGCGGTGACGTGCCCGAGCAGCGGCAGCGGCGTCCACTGCACGTCGGCGCCGAGCGAGCACCACTGCGAGCGCAGCTTCTGCCCGACGCCGAACGGGATCAGCTCGTCGAGCGTGCCGTGGTAGAGGTAGACGGGCGCGGCGGGCTTGACCGAGCCGAGCGTGTTCTCCTTCAACCTCTTCTGCCACAACGGGTTCTGGATGACGTCCGGCGTGGTGGTGAGCGAGTTCAGCCGCGTGAACGGCGCCACCAACGCGATCTCGGCGACGCACGCCGCACGGATCCGGTCGATCACCTGCTTGCCCCGCGCGTTCAGCACGTCCGACAGCGGCAGCTCCGGGTAGGCGGCGGCGTAGCCCGCGGCGGCAGCGAACACCAGACCCGAGCCGGCGTTGCCGTCGTTGAACTTCGCGACCGCGTTCAGGTCGGCCGGTACTCCCCCGGCCGCGACGCCGACGACGTTCAGCTCCGGCGCATAGGACTTCCACTGCTCGGCGGCGGACGACGCGGCCTGACCTCCCTGCGAGTAGCCGAAAACGCCGACCGGCGCGTCAGCGGACAGACCGGAAACGCCACTCGCCGCCCGCGCCACGTCGAGCAGCGCGCGTCCCTCCGAACGCGACACCGCGTACGTGTGATCCCCAGGCGTGCCAAGGCCTTCGTAGTCGGTCACGGCGACCGCCCACCCCTTGAGCATCGCCTGCGCGAGGAACGCGATCTCGACCTCGGTCCCGCCCTGCAGCTGCCGCGACGGCGCGCACTGGTCGCCCATGCCCTGCGTACCCATCGCGTACGCCACGATCGGCCGCGGCCCGTTGTTCCACGGCAACGGCGACACGAGCACCATGCCCGACACGACCGTGCTCCCGCCCGTGGCTGTCGTCGAGCGGTACCGGATGTCGTAGGCCTTCACCGGCGCCGGGAGCAGCCTGAGCGGTTCCGGGTGCCACGCCACCTCCCTGCTGCTGACCAACTCACCCGGCGCGGCCGCGGAAGCGGGTGTGACCAGGGTGAATAACAGGAGGACGGCGGCGAGCACGGCGCGGAGCTGCATCGTTGGACCCCTTTGTGGTAACCGGCGTTACCGCAATGTAGGGCTGAACGCAGCAGCGGAGCAATAGGCTGTTCGGCTTGATGGATTCACGTTCGGGTGGCGCGGGGAGTCACGCGATCCCCTGGGCGAACGCGAACACCCGGTCCGGGTCGTACTTCCGCACCACCTCGCGAAGCCGGGTCAGCGACGAGCCGTAGTACGCCTGCGCCCAGTTCGGCATCTGCGGGTCGAGGTAGTTCACGTACCCGTTGGCGCCGAACATCTTCCCGAGCTCGTCGCGCGCCACACCCATGGCCCGCCGCGCGTTCGCCTCCCCCGCGGCCAGCGTGCACTCCACCTGGATGCTCGCCAGCGCCGTGCGGTGCGGGAACGCGGAAGCGGGCCCACGCGCCACCGCACCGCCCAGGGCGTCGATCATGTTGTACGAGTTGGGCGTGCTCTTGAAGATGTCGGCGAGCTGCTGCGGGTCGCTGATCGGCTTGGTCAGCATGCGCGACGTGGCCACGTAGCTGCCGCGCGACTGCGAGCCCCCGCCGCCGTTCCAGCTCGGCCTGCACGAGCCGTCGTTCACCCGGCACCACGCGAACCGTTCCATCGCCGACAGGAAGCTCTGCTCGGTCTCCCGCCGCGAGGACGGCTGCGAGCCGACCCGGCGCACCAGGTCGTCGAGCAGCGGTTTGAGCTGGGTGGGCGAGCCGACGAAACAGCCGCCGACCTCGACGTGCGGGTTCGCGCCGCTGCCCACGCCAACGGTCGAGGTCACCGCATCCGGCGCCTTGCCCTGCCAGTCCGGCCACACGCTCAGCAACGACGGCAGCGCGGCCGAGGGGAACTGGAGCGTGAACGTCGTCAGGTTGCGCGCGGGCTCGGTGCGGAACACGAACGACGTGACGATGCCGAAGTTCCCGCCACCACCGCCGCGCAACGCCCAGAACAGGTCAGCGTTCTCGGCAGCCGACACGGTGCGATGAACCCCGTCCGGCGTCACGATCCGCGCACTGACCAGCCGGTCGCAGGTGAGCCCGAACGCCCGCGCGGTCACCCCGATGCCGCCGCCCAACGTCAACCCTGAGATGCCCACGGTCGCGCACGTGCCGGCCGGCATCATCCGCCCGGCGCCGGCCAGCGCGATGTAGAGGTCCATCAGCAGCACGCCCGCGCCGACCTCGACCGTGCCGTCCGCGCGCACGTCGATCCTGTTGAGTCCGCGCACGTCCACGACCAGCGCGCCGTCCGCCGTGGAGTAGCCGGGATAGCTGTGTCCGCCGCACCGTGCGGTGATGCGGGTCCGGTCGGCACGCGCGATCTCGATGCAGCGCTGGACGTCCGCCGGCGACACGACGCGGGCGATCGCGCTCGGGCGTTGGGCGTCGTAGTGCGTGAAGTAGCCGAGCTTGGCGTCTCTGTAGGCGGCGTCGCCGGGCCTGATCAGCTGGACGTCCATTGTGGACTTTCCGACTACTGCCGACACAGCTCCGAGCGCGGCCGTTTGCAGAAGTGCCCTGCGACGCAACATCCCACGAACGTAGGAGTCGGACAAACCGGGGCACAACGGATCAAGCGACCGGGACGAAGACCGGCTACGGGTTCACAGCCAGGAACAGGAACGCCGCCAGCAGAAGCAGGTGCACGCCACCCTGCAGACGCGTCGCCCGGCCCGGCACGATCGTCAGGACGCTGACCAGCACCGTCAGCAGCAGCAGGATCATCTGCATCGGCCCGAGCCCGAGCATCAACGGCCCGTCCAGCCAGATCGTCGCCAGCGCGATGGTCGGGATGGTGAGGCCGATGGACGCGATCGCCGACCCGTAGCCGAGGTTGATGCTGGTCTGGATCCGGTCGCGCAACGCGGCCCGCGCGGCGGCGATGGTCTCCGGCAGCAGGACGAGCAACGCGATCACGACGCCGACGAACGACTGCGGGAACCCCGCCGCGCGCACGCCCGCCTCGATCGCGGGCGACTCGATCTTGGCCAGGCCGACCACCGCGATCAGGGCGACGAGCAGGAACGCGAGCGAGGTCAGCGCGGCCTTGCCGGTCGGCGCCTCGGCGTGCTCGTCGGCCTCGATCACGCCGTCCTCGTCGACGGGGAGGAAGAAGTCGCGGTGCCGGACGGTCTGGGTGAACACGAACATCGCGTACAGGCCCAGCGACGCGAACGCCGCGAACGCGAGCTGCGGGCCGGAGAACTCCGGGCCGGGCGTCGAGGTGGTGAACGTCGGCAGCACCAGGGTGAGCGTGGCGAGGGTGATCACGGTGGCGAGCGCGCCGCCGCTACCCTCCGCGTTGAACAGGATCGTGTGGTGCTTCAGCGCGCCGAGCAGCAGCGCGATGCCGACGATGCCGTTCGTGGTGATCATGACCGCGGCGAACACGGTGTCGCGGGCCAGTGACGACGCCTCGGGGCCGCCGGACACCATCAACGTGACGATCAGGGCCACCTCGATGATCGTCACCGCGACCGCGAGGACCAGGGAGCCGAAGGGTTCGCCGACCCGCAGCGCGACCACCTCCGCGTGGTGCACGGCGGCGAGCACGGTCGCGGCGAGGACGACGGCGACGAGCGCGACGAGCACGCCCCCGAGGTCACGTCCCCAGAAGAGGGCGAGCAGGAGCACGCCGGCGATCGGGGTGATGGTCGTCCAGTGGAGCAGCGGGAAGCGCGGGGCGGCGGCCATGATCACACCTTCGCATACCGGACTGGCCTTCCGCCATTCGGCGCAGCAGTGATTTCGGCCGCAAGAAAATGTGGAGCGGAGCGCCCCTGCCGCGCCCCGCCCCACATTTCTTTTTGGTGCCGTGTTCGATCGTCAGAAATCGAAGAGGGCACCCGTGTGCGCCACCATCACGCACGAGTTCGGGTAGGTGTGCACCTCGTTCACGGGCTGGCCGCGCCAGAACCCGAACATCGCGACCTCGACGGGCGCGTAGTGGAAGGTGCACGCCCGGTCGTCCGCCCGCATGGTCGCGAGCTGCACACCGGCGGAGGCGAGCGTCGCGCAGGCGAGGGCCCTGCGCGGGTGCTGGTCACCTCGTTCGCAGGTCAGGACGGTGGCCTTGAAGGCGTTGCCGTCGAACTCGGAGTACTGGGCGGTCAGCACCAGAGCGGTGGTCCCGCGTGCCGCTGGAGCGGCCTGGGCGGTGCCGGCGAAGGCGAAAAGCGACACGAACAGAGCAACGAACGCACAAATGCGGCCGGACATGAAAGCGGTCCTCCTGAGACCTCACAAAAACGGGCCGGTTCTCGGCCGCCGCAGATGTTGCCACCCGGAATCACCGCCGCGAAAGGGGCCAGGAACTGTTCACCGATCACATTCACCCACTGCATCGAAAGTATGGTTGGGCCGAACGGATGTGTCGCTCGCCACGTTCACCGGGACGCAGCCGCCGACGGACTGTTACGGGTTGCTGACAGACCACCGCGGCAAACGACGTATTATCCGATTCATGTCCAAGACCTCCAGACGCGTCGTGTTCGGCGTGCTGCTGATCGTCACACTCGTGGTTTCCGCCGGCGGCGCGCTGGGTTACCTGGGCAGATTGACGCTCGTGTTCGACCGCCATCCGGGAAAGCCGCTCGCGATCTACGAAGAAGTGCCGGGCCCGAAGGACGGACCGAACTGCGCGATCGACGCGCGCTACTTCGACGAGAAGCCGGAAGGCCTCCGGCCCGAGGTGCTCCAGGCATGGCTGAAGCTCCGCCAGAAGGCCTCTGAGCAGGGCGTCACGCTCTGCCTGAACGACGGCAAGCGCAGCCGTGCGCAGCAGCAGGCGGAGTTCGACGAGGCGGTCAAGAAGTTCGGCACCGAAGAATTGGCGTCGAAGTACGTGCTGAACCCGCCCGACCGTTCCATGCACGTGATCGGAATCGCGGTCGACGTTCAGCCGGTCGAATCCGCCCAATGGGTCGAGAAAAACGGCAACACCCTCGGCTGGTGCCGCCGTTACGAAAACGAGCAGTGGCATTTCGAGTACAACGCCGACTACCCCGGGACGGGTTGCCCCGCCCTCCTCCCCAGTGCGACGGGAAGCTGAACCCCCGCGCAAAGGTCTAGACGCCTGACGTGCGGGCGAGGTTGCGCGGACGTAATCTGACAAGCCCAGTTACCAGATCGGAGCGCCCCCGGTGGCCCGTGCCTACGGCGGAATCTCACCCGAGCAGCGCAGGGCGGAACGCCGGGCGAAGCTGCTGCAGGCGGGCCTCCAGCTGTTCACGAGCGCCGGGTTCACCGCGACCAGGATCTCCGAGCTGTGCACCGAGGCGGGCGTCTCCACGCGCAACTTCTACGAGGAGTTCGCCTCCAAGGAAGAACTGCTGCGCGAGCTGCACGACCTGATCAACGCCACCGCGTTCACCGAGGTCCGCACGGCGATGGCCGAACTGGCGAGCGCCGACCTGGGCACCCGGATCACGACGCTGCTGGAGGTCTTCGTCCGCAGCGTCACGGCCGACCCGCGCGCACCGCGCCTCAACTACGTCGAGGCCGTGGGCGTGAACGCGGAGATCGAGCAGCAGCACGTGCGGTGGGTGAACACCTGGGCGGAGTTCATCGAGTCGGAGGCGCTGAGAGCGGCGGCGGCGGGCGTGGCCCCTCAACGCTCCTACCGGCTCACGGCCATCGCGCTCGTCGGCGCGATCACGGGCCTGCTGCGCGAGTGGCAGGCGCACGAACCACCGCTCGCCATCGACGAGATCGCCGCCGAGATCCGCGACCTGATGCTCGCGGCGATCACGCGCAGCTAGCTCCCGAGGGTCGCCGGCAGTTCACGCGGGATCCCCCAGTTCGCCCGGCGTGAGGTCCGGTGTGCGCGCCCCGATCGCCGCCGGCCCGCGTCAGGTGCACAGCGTCACGGCGCTCGGCCGGCACGTGCACGTCATCGGCGGCATCCGACCGGCGTCACCGCGGTCGCGGACGTCGAGGCCTACGACACGCGTGCCGGGCCGCCCCGCTGCCGATGAACCACTGACGCACCGTTGTCCGTAATCCCCCGTGTGAGCCGTTTCGCCGTTCTCGTGCTTCTCGTGTGCCTGGGTGCCTGCTCCGCACCGCCGGAGGAGGAGACCGCCTCACCCGCCGAACCGGAGGCCGCTGCCGGTCCGGTCGTGGGGCCCACCAAGGTGTTGCCGGGAGACATCGCGAAACTGCAGGTCGAGGAGTCGCCCGCGGTCGGTGCCGTCGTCGCCGACCGCGAGCGCTACACGCTCTACTTCACCGTCCAGGACGGACCGTCCAAGCCGACCTGTCTCGAACCCGACTGCACCCTCGTGTGGCCGCCGTTGCTCGCGGCGGGCGGCAGGATCGAGGCGCCGGGAGTGGACCAGGCGCTCCTCGGCACGACGAAGCGCCCGGACGGCCTGGAGCAGGTGACCATCGCGGGCAAGCCGGTCTACCGGTACGTGGACGACGAGCAGGCGGGCGACACGACCGGCCACGGCGTGGACGACAAGTGGTTCGCGATCTCACCAAGTGGGACGAAAGCGACCAAATAGCGCGCGACTCGGCAGCGTTCCGAGCCGCGCCGCGGCCCGAAATTCCGGCGCCTCGCGCGACAGCGCGCAGTGACGCCGAGGCCACACACTGGAACCGGCAGCTCCGAAGGGTTGCCGGTTTGTCGCGTTCGGGTTACTCAACCGATTCGTTTGTACCGGAAATCCTGAAACCGGTTCCGCGCGGAACCGGTTTCAGGTATCTACTGTGAGAGCGCTCCCATAGACGCTGCCGCCGCACGAGCCCTCTCGGAGACCACATGGATCGCGACGACGTGCCCTACCTCGACGCCACGCTGCCCACCGCAGAGCGGGTCGCCGACCTCCTCGGCCGCATGACGCTGGCCGAGAAGGTGGGTCAGATGATGCAGCTGGACTCGCGGGAGGACCTGGACGACCACGTGCTGCGCAAGCACGTCGGGTCGATCCTGCACACCTCGCCGGAACGAGTGCTGCGCGCGCAAGACCTCACCACGCAGACACGCCTGCGCGTGCCGCTGCTGATCGCCGAGGACTGCATCCACGGCCACTCGTTCTACGAGGGCTCGACGATCTTCCCGACCCAGCTCGGCATGGCCGCGTCGTGGGACCCGGCGCTCGTCGAGCAGGTCGCCCGCGTCACCGCCGTCGAGGCCGCCGCGACCGGCGTGCACTGGACGTTCTCTCCGGTCCTGTGCATCTCGCGGGACCTGCGCTGGGGTCGCGTGGACGAGACGTTCGGCGAGGACCCCGTGCTGATCGGTGAGCTCGCGGCCGCGATGGTGCGCGGCTACCAGGGCGACGGCCTGGCCGACGAGACGGCGATCCTCGCGACCGCGAAGCACTTCGCCGGGTACTCGGAGACCCAGGGCGGGCGCGACGCGAGCGAGGCGGACCTGTCACGGCGCAAGCTGCGGTCGTGGTTCCTGCCGCCGTTCGAGAAGGTGGCCCGCGAGGGCTGCGCGACGTTCATGCTCGGCTACCAGACGACCGACGGCGTGCCGATCACGGTCAACTCGTGGCTGCTGGACGAGGTGCTCCGCGGCGAGTGGGGGTACCAGGGCACCCTGATCACGGACTGGGACAACGTCGGCCGCATGGTCTGGGAGCAGAAGCTGCAGCCCGACTACATGCACGCCGCCGCGGCCGCCGTGAAGGCCGGCAACGACATGATCATGACGACGCCGCAGTTCTTCGACGGCGCGCTGCAGGCCGTCGAGGAGGGGCTGCTCGCCGAGTCCGACCTGGACCGCGCGGTCACCCGCATCCTGACGCTCAAGTTCGACCTGGGGCTGTTCGAGAACCCGCGCAGGCCCGACGCCGAACGCCAGCGGGTCATGATCAACCACGACGACCACGTGGCGCTGAACCTGCAGGTCGCGCGCCGGTCGCTGGTGCTGCTGCGCAACGACGGCGTGCTGCCGTTCGCGCAGGCCAAGGGCAAGATCGCGGTCGTCGGCCCGCTCGCGGACGACGCGCAGACGCAGCTCGGCGACTGGGCCGGCTCGTCCGGCCAGGCCGACTGGCTGCCCAACGGCCATCCGCGCGAGATGATCACGACCGTCCTCGACGGACTGCGCGAGCTGTCGTCGGGCGAGGTCACCTACGCCCGCGGCGCCGACATCCTGACGCTGGAGCCGGACCCCGAGGGCGACACGTTCCCGGACGGCCAGCCGCGCCCGAAGATCGTGCAGGCCTGCGCGCCGGACGCCCAGCTGATCGCCGAGGCGGTCGCGGCGGCCGACGACGCCGACTACGTGGTCGCGGTCGTCGGTGACCAGATCGAACTGGTCGGCGAGGGCCGGTCCACCGCCACGCTCGACCTGATCGGCGGCCAGATCGCGCTGCTCGACGCGCTGGCCGAGACCGGCAAGCCGTTGATCGTGGTGCTGCTCGCGTCGAAGCCGCTGGTGCTGCCGCCGTCCGCGCGCAACGCCGCCGCGCTGCTGTGGGTCGCGAACCCCGGCATGCAGGGCGGCAGGGCGATCGCCGAGGTGCTGCACGGGCTGATCGAGCCGAGCGGGCGCCTGCCGATCTCGTTCGCGGCGCACGCCGGGCAGCAGCCGACGTACTACAACCAGATCCGCGGCCAGCACGGCACGCGGTACGCCGACCTGACGCAGGACCCGGCGTTCGTGTTCGGCGAGGGCCTGTCGTACACCACGGTCGAGTACGGCGACCTGCACGTGGAGACGGCGGTGCTGCGCCCGGACGAGACGGTGCGGGCGTCGATCACGCTCACCAACACCGGGTCGCGGCCGTCGCGCGAGACCGTGCAGGTCTACGTGAGCGACGCCGTCACGTCCGTGAGCTGGGCGGACAAGGAGCTGAAGACGTTCAGGCAGGTCGACGTCGCACCGGGTGAGACCGTGAAGGTCGACCTGGAGCTGCCGGTGTCGGACTGCACGATCGTCGACGCCGCCGGGGTGCGGGTGGTGGAGCCCGGCGAGTTCGTCCTGCTCGTGGGACCGAGCTCGAAGGACCTGCGCCGGGCCGAGTTCACCGTAAAGCCGCTGCCTTGAAGGGGCCGGGCGTGATCGTGAGGTAGCGGGGAGGGATCTCCACCGCCTTCGTGATCGCCTTCCGGACCGCCGGGACGAGGTCCGCGTCGACCAGTGCGACAGCGGGCCTGCCCGGTGGGTCGATCAGCATGCTCGCGCCGCGTGCGCCTGCCTGCAACGCGGCCTCGACCACCGCGTCCTGCTCGGGATCCGGGCGCTGGGCGCGGTGGTAGGCCGTGAGCTCAGCCCCGAGGTCGCGCGACCCCGGGGTGTACGGCTGTTCAGCCTGCGGTTCGTCCCGGCGGATGCGCGTGTCGACGACCAGCAGCCGTTGGCCGGGCAGGTCGAGCACCTCGGTCTCCTGCTCGTGCGGCTCGCCCGCCAGATCGCTCAGGGCCAGCGCGACGGCGGTGCGCAGGGCCTCCGCCGCCGACAGGCCACTCCCCTTCGGCAGGTCCACGCTGCACATCAGCGCGGCACCACCGGTGGGTTCGACGCCCTGGGCCCAGGGCGGGACGTCGTCGGACGGCAGCAGCGCGCGTTCGGTCGGCCGGTTCACCGACACCAGTTCCAGCAGGCCGTCGTCGCGCCGGTCCCCCGCCACGATCGCGCCCCACTTCGCCGGAACCTTGATCGCCCCGCCCAGCAGGTTCAGCACGCCCGGCGCGTACCAGACGCCCTGCGCCGGCCTGCCGAACGTGCGCCGGAACGCGTGCGGCACGAGCCTCAGCTCCGGCGCGATCTCCGGCCGGTCCGCGATGTCCGTCATGACTTCTGGGCCAGCAGGCGGTAGGCGTTGCCGTTGCCGGTGCGGGCGGCCACGAACCGGTTGACGGTCTGGTCCAGCGCCAGCGCGACGAAGAACGCCGGGATGCCGAACGTCCACACCAGGAAGCTGCGGGTCCGGCGCAGCCGCACCTTCTCCGGCCGCCACGGCGCGGGCGTGCGCGGCGCCTTGTCGCCCAGCCAGAGCAGCAACGCGAGCGTGAAGTCGTTGCAGAGGTGGGCTTCCTTGCGTTCGGTGGCCACGGTGGTCAGACCGCGGTCGGCGAGCGCGTGCTGGAGGTTGCCGATCGGCATCATGTGCTGGTGCTGCGGCTGGAACCACGGCATCCAGTACTGGCCGAACAACCGGCCGAGGCGCCACTCCGGGTCGGGCAGCTCGATCAGCAGGTACCCGCCCTGCGGCAGCACGTCCGCCGCGGTGTCGAGCTCCTCCCACGGATCGCGCACGTGTTCCAGGTAGTGGTGCATGCTGATCACGTCGTAGCGGCCCTTGAGCTCGGCCGCGAAGTCCTGGAAGCTGCCCCGGTAGGACTGCTCGATCCGGCCGAGCCTGGCCGCGTCCTCGATCGCCGCGCCCTGGTCGAGCCCGTCGAACTTGGTGTGCGGCAGCACTTCCTTGGCGCCCAGGCAGAAGTGCGCGTGCCCGGAGCCGACGTCCAGCCACCGTTCCGGCTTGCTGAACGGCTCCACCATGCGCGCCCGGCCGTAGTACGGGTCGGTCTTGCCGGAGAACACCGCCTCCGCCGACGTCTCGCCGAGGCCGTCGTAGAAGTCGCGGTAGTAGAAGCCGAGACCTTCGCCGGTGAGCCGCGGGTTCTGCCAGACGTGTCCACATCGGACACACCGGTCCATGGTGAACTTGCCGGGCTTGCGCTGCACCAGGTCGGAGGCCGTGACCCAGCGGCGCAGGTCGGTGCTGCCGCAGGACGGGCAGTCGGCGCGCGGCGCCTCGTGGAAGTTCTTGTCGCGGTTCTCCTCGTACCAGGGCGCGGCGGCCTTGAGGTGCTCGGCCTGGCGCTTCTCGGCGGTGGACTTCTTGCCGCCGGACGTCTTGAACCACAGGTACGGCGTGCGCAGGACGCGCGGCACCCACAGGTCGCGCGGCTGCAGGGGCGTGCCGGCGAAGACCAGGACCGGGTGCGCCCAGTAGGCCGCGAGGGCGACGAGTCCCCACTGCCAGTTGGTGATCAGCGCGCCGACGACGGTCGCGTACCCGATGACCGAGCCCGCGATCCACAACGACGGCCGCTTCCCGAGGCGCCGCAGCGTCGCCGCGCGGTACCCGAGGTCGTACGGCCCGGCCTTCAGCCCCGGCGCGACGGCGATGTCGACCTTCGCGTGCACGTGGTCCTTGACCCGCCGCACGAACGCCACGAACTCGGTGGGGTCGTCGGCGTTGATCTCCTCCGCGTACCTGTCCCGCACCAGCACGGCCTGGGACGCGCTGATCCCGCGCGCCCACTGGTCGTCGCGGTACTTACCGGGATCGACCGCGCCGAGCAGGTCGAGCGCCGCCACCGTCGGCAGGTCCCGCGGCACCAGGTCCACGAGGTCGTCATCGGTCTCCCACGAGCCCTCCGGGTGGACCCCGGTGGCGGTGAGAAGCGTGTGCTCGTTCGCACCCGGTGCGAGCACACGCAGCTTGGACGCGCGGGATCGCAGGCGCAGGACGTCCAGCAGGACGACCAGCACGACCACCACGGTGAGGATCACCCGGCCACCACCTTTTCGAGTCGGTCGGCCGCGGCTGCCGCGCCGCCCGCCGCCAGGAACGAGTCGCGCACTGCTCCGGCGGCGGCCGCGTACTCCGGCTCGTCCAGCACCGAGGTCAGTGCGCTGCTGATGTCTGCTGCCCGCGCCCGCGAGTACGTGAGCCGGACGCCCGCGCCCGCCTCGACGACCTGCGCGGCGACCGTGGGCTGGTCGTCCCGGATCGGGGCCACGACCAACGGGAGTCCGTGCGCCAGCGCCTCGCACACCGTGTTGTGGCCGCCGTGCGTGACGACGGCGTCGAGGTGCGGCATGAGCGCGAGCTGCGGGACGGACGGGAGGATGAGGACGTTGGACGGCGCGGGGCGCGGTTCGGCGACCATGACCACCTTGACCGGCAGCCCGGCGACCGCTTCCAGGGCCTGGCCGAGGAAACGCTCACCGGCGGGGCCGTTGAGGGTGCCGAGGGACACGAGCACGCAGCGCCGCCACTCCGCCGCACTTCCCAGCGCCCCAGCCCCCACCAGGTCACCCGGCGCTCCGACCAGCCAGTCCCACGGGAAGCTCCCGCGCTCCACCCGGTGCGCGAGCGCGGGCCCCACGAAGGCCACCTCGTCGCCGAACTCCCCCGCCACCAACGCCTTCGAGCTGTACACCAGCACCAGCCGGTCGGAGAACCTGACGTCCCCGCCGGCGAAGTCGTGCAACAGGTCCCGCACCCAGGCGTCGACCTTCGGCATCGTCCTCAGTGGATTCACCAGCTCCGCCGACGTGCTCGCCGACGTCACCCACGGAATCCCCGCGCTCCCGGCCACCACCGGCCCTGCCAGCGCCTGCTGGTCCGCGACCAGCACGTCCGGCCCGAACGCCCGCACCGCCGCCTCGACGCCGGGGACCATCGAGTGCCCGAGCGGGATCAGGAACTCCTCCCAGAAGAACTTGAGCACCGCCATCCCGCGCAGCGCGAGCCACCGCTCCCGCTTCGCGCGGATGTCGGCCTCCAGCTCGTCGTCGATCGCCGGGAAGATCCTCGCGTTGTCCGGCAACAGCTTCTTCAACGTGCCGGGGTGCCCGACCCACGCGACCTCGTGCCCGCGCGCCAGCAGTTCGCCGCCCACCGAGGCGGTCGGGTTGACGTGGCCGGTCAGCGGCGGCACCACGAACAGGAACCGGCTCATGACGGGAGCCAGTCGAAGAGCACGTCGAGCAGTTCGGGGGTGGCCTCGCGGAGCACCGTGTGGCCCAGCCCGGACACGATGTGCAGGCGGCACGACGGGATGCGCTCGCGGAGCTCGGCGGCGGCCCCGATCAGCTCGGACTCCGCGCCGTAGACGCCGAGCACCGGGCACCGCACCTCGGTCAGGTCGAGCTTGGCACCGGACCCGAGGTCGTCGATCAGCGTCGTGCCGTTGAGCAACGCGTTCGCGTTCACCGCGAGCTTCGCGATCTTGCGCTGCCCCAGTGCCATCAGCTGGTCCTGGGTGCGGTCGAACTCCAGGCCGAGCGCCGCGACCGTCAGCGTGTTGGTGATGTCCTCGAACCACGCGTCGCCGACCACTCCGCCGACCGCCGACTCGACCAGCACGACGCCGCCGACCCGGTCGGGCGCCTGGACGGCCGCGTGCATCGCGACGACCCCGCCGTAGCTGTTGCCCAGCAGGTAGACGGGCTCGGTCACGCCGATCTCGTCCAGCACCGCGACCAGGTCGAGCGCGCTCTCCTCCGGCGTGTACCCGGACGGCGGGCGCTCGGACAGGCCGTGACCGCGCAGGTCGAACAGCACGGTGCCGAACCCGGCCTGGGCCAGCGGCGCGGCGAGCGTGTAGTAGAAGCTCGACAGGTTGTCCATCACCAGGCCGTGCACGAACACCACGGCCGGGCCTTCTGACGGCCCGAGCCGCTGCACGTGGAACCGCAGCCCTCGGGCGTGGACGTCAGACACGGGCCGTGATGTGGTCGACGAGCCGGCCGACGGACATCGCCATGATCTCGTCGATGTCCATGTCCGCCAGGAAGGCCACGAGATCGACGCCGTAGTGGGCGTTGAGCTTGTCCGCCAGCGCGACGAACTCGATCGACTCCAGGCCCAGGTCGTCGCTGAACGTGGTGTCGCGGGTGATCTCCACGCCCAGCAGGAAGTCGGGACCGACCACCTCGGTGATCAGCTTCGCGACCTGCTGCAGCACCTCGTCCATCAGATCTCCGTTCGCACGCGGGCCGCGGCGTGCCCTCGTTCACTGGTGACTTCGACGCGCGGGACGGCGAAGGCCCCGCGCACCCGTTCGTCGGCGGTCACGGTCAGTTCCGCCGGGTAGACCGGACCCGCGCCGCGGCCCCACAGCCAGGTGCGCACGGCGTCCTTCACCGCGATCACGCGCAGCAGCCAGTCGCGTTGGGCGGGCACGTCCAGGTCTCCGTAGTGCGCCCGCTCCGCCGAGTTCAGGTAGCGGCGCATGATCAGGTCGCGGGTGGCGCTGTCGGACCAGTTCTCGGTCACCCGCAGCCACTCACCGTCGCTCGTGCAGAGCATTTCGGTGCCCGGCTTGAGCTTCACCTGCCAGATCCGGTCGTCCGTGGTGAACCGGCGGGTGGTCCAGCCGGTGATCCGGCACCACAGCACGCCGTTCACGGTCAGTTCGAGGTCGCCGACCATGGTCTGGTCGGTCAGCTCGCGGATCCACGCGGTGCAGTGCACGTCGCCGGTCGGGGCAGGGCCGTGGAACGTGACCCGCTCGATCCCGGTCGGCAGCACCGTCTGGTCGACCGTGTGGCAGACCTGCATCCAGTGGCCGATCAGCTGCCCCGCGCTGTCCAGCAACGCTCCGGGCGCGGGCAGCGGGGTCAGCACGCCCGCGATCCCGTTGTCCGCCAAGCAGTCGATCTTGGTGACGCCCGCGAACGCCGGCCCGTGGAACATCCAGTTGTCCTTGTACAGCTCACCGGCCGACACCGGCGCCTCGCGCACGCCTTCGAGCTGCCTGCCGACGCGTTCGGGCGTCTGCGGGGACATCAGCACGACGCCCTCGGCGTAGTCGCCGACCTTCACGGCGACCCGGTCGTGGCCTTCGGACCGCGCCGAGATCTTGACGGTCGTCGCGGGCAGCGCGGTGAGCCAGCGCTTGGCCCTGACCTGAGCGAACCCGTGCACCGTGCCGCCGGTGAGCCGGCGCGCGGCGTCGGCGAACACCTCCAGCAGGCCGGTCGCGGGCACGATCGGGAACCCGTCGGCGAGGTCGGGCCAGCCGGGTGCCTGCGGGAACACCGAGTGGTCGACCAGCTCCGGCATCGTTCGCAGCGAGAACTCGCGGGTGAACCCCGCCTCGTTCGGCCGTAGTGCGCCGACGACCTCGCGAGCCACGGCGTTGGTGTGCGCGAGGAGCTTGTTGACGGCCGCGGACATCGGGCTGTCGGCCGGCACGGTCTCGGTGCCCAGGACGGGCTGGGTGGCCAGCGGGTCGACCTTGATCTTCTGCGGGCCGAGCCGCAGCTTGACCTTGTGCGCCGTGCCGCGCTTGAGCCCGAACGCCCACAACGCCTCCGGCGCGATGTCGGCGTTGACGGCGATGTGCGGCCTGTCGTTCAGGGTGTCGCCGATGAACCCCGGCAGGCTGCCCTGTCCGATCTGGACGAACGCGCGGAAGCCGTTGCCGTGCAACCGTTCCAGCAACGGCCGGAACCGGACGGGCTCGACCAGGTGCCGCAGCACCAGTTCGCGGACGTCGGCGGCGGCCATCGGTTCCAGGGAGTTCGCCGACCACACCGGGATGTCCGACGTGCGCACGGGCAGGGCGTCGAGCATCTCCTTGGCGCGCCCGAGGTACGGGGCGAGCGCCGGGGTGTGGAAGCCGGTGCGGAACGGCATCAGCTGCGCCATCACGCCGTTGGCCTTCAGCGTCACCAGCACTTCTTCGAGCCGGTCGATCGGCCCGCAGACGACCGACTGGTGCGGGCAGTTGTCGTGGCTGATCGTGACGCCGTCGATCAGGTACCGCTCGGCGGTGTCGGCCGAGCACCCCAGTGCGGCGTAGGCGATGTCGACCACGGCGACCGCGCCCGGTCCGAGCGCGGAGACGAACTGGTCGATCGTCGGGTAGATGCCGCCGACGACCATCGCCGTCCACTCGCCCATGCTGTGCCCGGCGAGCGCGCCGGGCGTGATGCCGAGCGCCATGAGTTCGCGGGCCTGGGCGCGGCCGTCCTGGAGCAGGTCGACCGCGTGGTCCACGACCTCGCCGCTGAACTCGCGCTCGAAGCCGGGGAACACGAACGCGACCTGGTCGGTACTCGTCAGCAACGGCTGCGGGCTGAACCAGATGTCGTGCCGGCCGGGCCACGCCTTGCCCTGCTGGAGGACCCGTTCGGCGAGCTTGAGCTTGCGGTCGTCCGGGTTGCCGATGGCGAGCCGGAACGCCCGGTCGGCGGTGGACGTCCGGCGTTCCCGCAGAGCGCTCGCCAGCTCGTCGGCGGTGTCGGCGGCGAACGTCAGCACCGGCTTGCGCGGCTTCGCGATGGTGTGACCGTCGAGGACCGCGTGGGCGTTGATCCCGCCGAACCCGAACGCGTTGACGACCGCGCGATGCCGTCCGGTCCACTCGCGAGCACTCGTCACGGGCGTGAACCTGGTGCCGGTCAAGCTGCCGTGCGGGTGCTCGACGTGCAGGGTCGGCGGAAGAGTGTTGTGGTGCAGGGCGAGCGCGGCCTTGATCAGCCCGGCCATCCCGGCGGCGGGCATGGCGTGGCCGATCATCGACTTGACCGTGCCGATGCCGATCTCGTCGCCCTGCGCGCCGAACGCGGCGATCATCGTCCGCAGCTCGGCGGCGTCCCCGGCGGGAGTGGCGGTGCCGTGCGCCTCGATCAGACCGGGTGCCTGCTCGTGCGGATCGAGTCCGGCGCTGGCCCAGGCCCGTTGCACGGCGAGGAGCTGGCCCTCGGGGTTCGGCGTCATCATGCTGGTCGCGCGGCCGTCGCTCGCGGAGCCGATGCCGCGGATGACGGCGTAGACGCGTTCGTCGCGGACGTCTTCGAGGCGCTTGAGCACGACCATGCCGACGCCCTCGGACAGCAGCGTGCCGTCGGCGTTCGCGTCGAACGGCCGGATGCGTTCGGTCGGGCTCAACGCCCTGAGCTGCGTGAACACACTCCACAGCGTGGGGTGGTGGCAGACGTGGACGGCACCCGCGAGCATGGCGTCCGCGCGGCCCTCCTGGAGCTCGCGGACGGCGTGCTCGACGGCGACCAGGCCGGACGCGCAGGCCGCGTCGACGGTGTAGGCGGTGCCCTTGAGGTCGAACCGGTTGGCGATGCGGGACGCGGCGAGGTTCGGCACGAGCCCGATCGACGACTCGGGCTGCTCCGGCCCGAACCGCTCCCGGATGGCCTGCCGGACCGTGTCGATCTCGGCACCGCCGAGGTGCGGGAACAGGTCCTTGACGACGGACACGACCTCGTCGGCGAGCCGGACCCGCTGGTCGAGCCGCTCACAGCCGGGCGTGAGGTAGCCGCCGCGCCCGACGACCACGCCGACGCGGTCCCGTGCCGGCAGGATCGACTCCCCACCCGCGTCCGCGATGGCCTCGGCGGCCGTGGCGAGGGCGAGCAGCTGGTCGGGTTCCGCGCCGTCCACAGTGGACGGCATGATGCCGAACCTGGTGGGGTCGAACTCGGCGAGGTCGTCGACGAACCCGCCCCGCCGGCAGTAGAACCGGTCGCCGGAGCGGCTGTCCTGGTCGTAGTAGGTGGCCGGGTCCCAGCGGCCGGCCGGGATCTGCCCGATCGCGTCGACGCCGCCGGCGATGTTGCGCCAGAAGGCCGCCGCGTCCGGGGCGCCGGGGAAGACGGCGCCGATCCCGACGATCGCTATGCCTCCCATCGGTAGACCACCTGCACGTCCTGGCCGGTCGCGATCTCGTTCAGCAGCGCGGTGACGCCCTGCTCCGGTTCGATCAACGGGATGCCACGCCGTGCGTACTCGTCGGCGAGCCCGACGGCCATGCCCGCACCGGCCCAGGGACCCCAGTCGACGGCGACGACCCGCCGTTGGGTGCCCCAGAACCGAGCCATCCGGTCGAGCGCGTCGTTGGCGGCCGAGTAGTCGGCCTGGCCGCGGTTGCCGAACACCCCGCTGACGCTGCCGAACAGCACCAGGAAGCCGTCGGTGAACGCCTTGGCGCCGCCCACCTTCGTCGCCCAGACCCGGTCGAACGACTCCTGGGTCTTGGCCTCGATCAGCTTGTCGTCCAGCACGCCCGCGCCGTGGACGACGCCGTCGAGCCGGCCGAACCTCGCCTTGATGTCCTCGACCACCCGGCTGACGGCGTCGGCGTCGGTGACGTCGCACTCGTGGTAGCGCACGGAGGAAGCCTTGTCGCGCAACCGTTCCATGGTGGCGCGGACCTCGCGCTCGGCGAGGACCTTGCGCGCCCTGGCCGGGACGCCGGTCTTCTCCCCCAGCTCGAACAACGCCTTCACCAGCTCGGGCTCGGTGGTGGCGTGGCTCAGCCGGTGGTCCTCGGCGGCGATCGGCGTGCGGCCGATCAGCTCGACGTGGCACCCGGTCCGCTCGGCGAGCGCGGTCGCGGCCAGTGCCGTGATGCCGCGGGCGCCGCCGGTCAGCAGCACGACGCTGTCGGCGTCGAGGCCGAGTTCTCCCCGCGGGAGCTCGGTTTCGACGGCCTCGATCACCTGGCGGCGACCCGCCGTGCAGCCGACGACGGCCGGGCCGGGCCCGATCTCGGCGAGCAGCGCGGTGGCGATGTCGCGGTGGCTCTCCTTGGGGTTGACGTCGACCGAGCGCACGACGAGGTCCGGGTACTCCAGCGCGGCCGTGCGGATCAGGCCGTGCAGGCCGATGTCCGCGGGCAGCTCGTCGGGCTGGTGGTCGAAGCCGAACGTGCCGCCGCCGGTGGTCACCACGACGAGCGCGACGCCGTTCGTCACGCACGCCTTGACCTCGCTGAACGCCTCCGGCAGCCGTGCCTGGAGCCGCACGACGACGTCGACGCCGCTCAGGTCGGCGGGGAAGGCGGGCTCGATGCGCGGGACGGCCTCGTGGCGTTCGAGGAGGTCGGCGAGCTCGAGGCCGATGCCGTTGTCGTCGATGATCAGCACCGACTTGCCGGCGAGATCGGCGGGGGTGGCGGGGTCGGTCAGGACGACCTGGGGCACCAGCCGCACCAACCGGCCGGGACGCGGGAGCGGCGTCAGGTGCTGCCCGGCTGGAGACGCTTCGATCTCGGCGGGGGCAGCGGTGGTGAGCGGCGGTGTTGGGAGCGCGGGCGTTTCGCCGAACCAGCCCACGATGCCGTCGATCGTCTTCAGCTGCGCCAGCTCGTCGATCTCCCCCGCCGCGCCGAGTTCCTGGGCCAGCTCGCCCACGATCTCCGCTCGTTTGATCGAGTCGATCGACAGGTCGGCTTCCAGGTCCAGCCCCGGCTGCAACATCTCCACCGGGTAGCCCGTCCGCGTGCTGATCGTCCTCAGCACCACGGCCCGCACGTCCTTGCCCGGTGCGGCGACCGGAGCCGCCGCGCCGAACCAGCCGACGATCCCCTCGATCGTCTTGAGCTGCGCCAGTTCGTCGATCGATCCGGCCGCACCCAGCTCGGCGACCAGCTCGCCGACGATCTCGGTGCGCTTGATCGAGTCGATCGAGAGGTCGGCTTCGAGGTCCAGGCCGGGCTGCAGCATCTCGACCGGGTAGCCGGTGCGGGTGCTGATCGTCCGCAGCACGACAGCGCCGACGTCTTCCTGGGGCTTGGGGACCTCCGCGACCACGACGGGCTGCTGGTCGATCACCTGCCGAGGTGCCGGCACCTCGGCGGGCGCGGTGCCGAGGTAGCTCAGCAGGACGTCGCGCTGGGCGCTGACCGCGTCCCGCATGCCGTCGAGGAACTTCTCGATGATCTCGTCACGTCCCAGGCCCGAACCCACCTTCAGGGTCGGGAACTCGGTCGCGGGCCGCAGCCCGCCGGGCAGTGCGTTGCCGTTCGCGTCCCGCACGAGACCTCCATCGACGTACCAGCCCGGCCGTGGCGGCACGGCCGTGGCGGGTTCGGCCCTGTCCTCGAACAGCGGCGCGGTGTCCACCTCGACACCGGCGACCGCGAGTGCGGCGAGCGTGCGCAGGAACGTCACGTGGTCGTCGCAGCGCAACGCCTGGTGCGGCCGGTCGCCGAGGGTCCTGCCGACCAGCGACGTGAGGACGCCGCCGGGTCCGGCCTCGACGAAGATCCGCGCGCCCGCCTCGTACATCGACTCGATCTGGTCCACGAACCGGACGCGGCCCGCGAGCTGCGCGGACAGTCTGTCGCGGACGTCGGTGTGCGGCTCGGCGGACACGTTCGACCACACCGGGAACCGCGGCTCGCCGGTCTCGACCTCGTCGAGCTTCAGGGCGAACCGGTCGCGCGCGCCGGCCATCAACGGGCTGTGGAACGCGGCCGCGACCGGGATGTTCTTGACGGTCAGCCCGGCGTCCCGGAGCCGGTCGGCCGCGCGGTGCACGGCCTCGGTCGGGCCGGAGATCACGACCTGGTCGGGCGAGTTGTGGTTGGCGACCACGACGTCGTTGGGCAGCAACGCTTCCACGGCGTCGACCGAGGCCGTCACCGCCGCCATCGTGCCGGGATCGTCGCCGACCGCGTCCAGCATCGCTTCAGCCCGTGCGGCGCTGAGTTTCAGCAGGTCCTGAGCGTCGAAGACACCGGCCGCCGACAGCGCCACCAGTTCGCCGTAGCTGTGGCCACCGGCCAGATCCGGCCGCACGCCGACCGAGTCGAGCAGCGAGGTGACCATCAGTCCGGCGATGCCGAGCGTCGGCTGGGCGTTGCGCGTGTCGGTGATCTCGGCGCGCTGCCGGGCCACGTCGTCGGCGGTCAACGCGGCCGGCGGGTACATCACCTGCTCGTGCCGCGCGTCGAGGAAGTCCTGCAGGCGTGGGAAAGCCGTGACGAGGTCGAGCAGCATGCCCGGCCGCTGGCTGCCCTGACCGGGGTACAGGAACGCGACCTGCGGCCGTTCGCCGGTCCTGAGCGACACGAGATCCGACGCGCGCCAGGCCTCGACGTCTGCCAGGGCTTTCCGCACCGCGTCGTGATCGCTGACCACGAACGCGGCCTGGACGGTTCCGCTGCCACAGGCCGCTGCCAGCTCTCGCAACGGCGTGCGGTCGTCGACCAGTGCCTTGAGGCGAGCCGCTTCCCGTTGTGCGGCAGCCTGGTCGTCGCCGCGGACCAGGAAGAGTTCGGCGGGCCAGGCGGTCAGGCCGTGCCGGGGTTCGTCGGCGCCGGTGTAGCCCGCGATGACGGTGTGGAAGTTCGTGCCGCCGAACCCGAACGCGCTGACGCCCGCGATCCTCCGGGAGCTCGCCCAGGTGCGGTGGCCGAACGCGAACGGGCTGGTGGCCGCGTCCCAGAAGGCGTTGGGCTGCTTGACGTGCAGCGTGCCGGGGCGGATGCCGGTGTGCACGGCCAGCGACGCCTTGATCACGCCCGCGAGCCCGGCGGCGCACTTGGTGTGGCCGATCTGCGACTTGACCGAGCCGATCGTGCAGGTGCCGGGTTCGACGCCGGCGAACATCTCGGTGAGCGCGGCGAGCTCGGTCTTGTCGCCGACGACGGTGCCGGTGCCGTGCGCCTCGACCAGGCCGACGTCGGTGACCGGCAACCCGGCCGACGCGTAGGCCCTGGTGAGGGCGCGCTGCTGGCCTTCGGGGCGTGGTGCGGTGAGACCCCGCGACCGGCCGTCGCTCGACGCGCCGATGCCCTTGATCACCGCGTACACCCGGTCGCCGTCGCGTTCGGCGTCGGCGAGCCGCTTCAGCACCACCGCCGCGACGCCCTCGCCGAGCGCGATGCCGTCCGCGGCCGAGTCGAACGTGGCGCAGCGTCCCTTGGCGGACAAGGCTTTCACGGACGCGAACATCTCGTAGTCGTGCGCGCTGTTGTGCAGGTCGACCGCGCCGCACACGACCATGTCGCTGGTGCCGCCGACGAGCTCCTTGCAGGCCACGTCGAGCGCGGCGAGGCTGGACGCGCAGGCGGCGTCGACGGTGTAGTTCGCGCCGCCGAGGTCGAGCCGGTTCGCGACGCGGCCCGCGATCACGTTGCCGAGCACGCCGGGGAACGAGTCCTCGGTCAGCGACGGCAGGTGGTCGTCGAGGCCGCGGATGCCCAGTGCGGGCAGCGCGGTGCGGACCGTGTAGGCGTTCGCGAGGTCGGCACCGGCCTCCGCGCCGAAGATCACCGACGTGCGTTCGCGGTCGAAGACGCGGGTGGCGTACCCGGCGTCGTCGAGCGCCCGCGCGGAGACTTCGAGCGCGAGCAGCTGGGCCGGTTCGATGGAGGTCAGCGAGGCGGGCGGGATCCCGTACGCAAGCGGGTCGAACGCCGTGCGCGGGAGGAAGCCTCCCCAGCGGAACGGGCTGCCGTAGCGTTCGGGCGACCAGCGGTCCGGCGGGATCTCGGTGATGGAGTCGGTGCCCGCCAGCACGTTCGCCCAGAACTCGGCGACGTCGCGCGCGCCCGGCATGATCGCGGCCATGCCGACGATGGCGACGTCGAGCGGTCGCGTCTCGGTGGGCCGGTGTTCGGTGCCGGGGACGACGCCGGACGTGATGTCCTCGTGCAGCTTCGCGATCGTGGTGCGCTCGTGCCGCAGCGTCGCGACCTGGCCGATCATGAACATGCCCTCGCGGCGCTGCTCGTCCTCGCCGACCTCCTTGAGCACGCCGTCCTCGCGCACGAGGCCGCGGCTGGCGAGCCGGAGCCTGCCGAGGTTGAGCTGTTCGAGCTGCTCCCAGCTCTCCTGCTTCGAGAGGCCCTTGAGTTCCGCGCGTGCCTGCTCGAAGGTGTCCACATAGGACGTCTGCGCGCAACGGACGGCGTGGCCGGGCGAGGTCTCCAGCAGCGCGGTGTCCTCGCACTCCAGCGCGACCTGCTGGAACACGGGCTGGATCGCGCCGTGCTGGACCGCCTCTTCGGTGAACAGGTAGGCGGTGCCGACGAGCACGCCGACCGCCGCGCCGTTCGCCGCGATCGGCGCGGTCATGGCGTCGATCATCGCGGCCGAGCGGGCGTCGTGGATGCCACCGGCGAAGAGGGCCGTCACGCCCTTCTCCCGCCCCTTGAGCACGTCGATCTGCTGCTGCCACAACGTGAAGCTGGTGCGCGGACCCGTGTGCCCGCCGCACTCCGAGCCCTCGAAGACGAACTTGCGCGCGCCCTCGTCCAGGAACCGGCGCAGCAGCGCGGGCGACGGCACGTGCAGGAACGCCTCGATGCCGGCGTCCTCCAGCTCGCGCGCCTGCGCGGGCGTGCCACCGGCGACGATCGCGTACCTCGGTTTCACGGCCAGCACGGCCGCCATCTGCCGTGCCCTGAGCTCGGCCGGCGCGAAGCCGAGCAGACCGACGCCCCACGGCCGTTCGCCGAGCCTGGCCGCCGTCTCGTCGAGGAGTTCGCGGACGGCGTCGCCCTCCATCAGCGCGAGCGCGAGGAACGGCAGCGCGCCGCCCTCGGCCACCGCCGCGGCGAACGCGGGCTGGTCGCTGACGCGCGTCATCGGCCCCTGCGCGATGGGGTAGCGCAGGCCCGGCACCCGGTCGCAGAACGGTCCGGCCGGCCGGATGGACCGCCGCTCACCCGCCAGGGTGAGATTCTCGGTCACACCCCGCTGAATGGCCCCTACCACGCCTCCGACGGTCCCAAACGAGGTACGGTAAGAATCAGCAAAGGAACCTTCTTGACCAATTTCGAGCGTGTTTTGACGAACATGCACGCGTAACCCGTCGTTCACGACGGTGTCGGCGCCGTCCATCATCCGGACCGCGTTGACAATTTCGCCGGAAATATGTTTTCGGGCCTCCGCCACGAGCGCGAGCTGCCCTTCCAGCACCACTCCACGAGCACCGCCGGCAACCGCCGCGGCAGCCGTGTCGGGCCCGATCGACCCGGCCACCCAGACCGGCAGATCGGTCAGCGCGAGCACCTGCTGGAGCAACACGAACGCGGGCGAACCACCCACTCGGCCGCCGGACTCGGCACCCTTCGCGATCAACCCGGCAACCCCGAGCTCGATCGCCGCAACGGCCTCCGCCACCGAGGTGACCACCGCCAGCACACGACGTTCGCCCAGTTCAGCGAGGTTCGGCCGACAGCGGGCAAGATCGACCACGACCGTGTCGACCGCCTCCGGCAGAGGCACCGCCAAGGGCCCGTGCAGCCGCACCCCGAACGAGCGCGGGTGTCGTGCGGCGACGCGCGCGAGGTCAGCGGCGGCGTGGGCCCCGAGGTCGAGCACACCGAGTGCGCCCGCCCGTTCGGCGGCGACCACGAGGGCCGGGTTGGGGGCGCTGAAAGGGCTCAGGCACAGCACCCGATCTCGATCCGACAGCATGTTCACTGCGCTCACTTCCTCACCCTGCAGGGTGGGGAGAAAGGAATTCAGCTAGGGTTACTACTGACCGGTACGGTTACAGCGCGCTCACCGTACGCACAAACCGGAGGCGGCGTCGAGGGGGGTAGTGAAACTTTCTCACATACGTAACCTGACGAATGGCACCAGATGGCGGGGCGCCTTACTCCGGTTCGCGGATAGCGCGATGTGCTATGGCCCGGACAACGCTTCCGCAGCGTCCAGACGGGCAGACACCGCCCGTTCACCAAGATCCAGATTCAGCGGCGATCGCCGAGCAACTGGCCCAACGCGTGCCGCGCGATGCCCGCCACGAACGGGTTCCGCCGCGCAGATCGGCGTGCACCCACCGGGCAGGCCCGCGCCAGCGCGGCGACGGTGTCCTCCCAGCGAGCGGTCAGTCTCGTGTTCCCGCCCAGCTTCACGATCGCCCACCGCACACTGGCGTCGCCGACGGAGATGTCGTGCCTGCCGCGGTAGGTCGCCCAGGCCTCACCGGAGGTATCGATCCCCCGCAACGCCTGCGGCACACGCGTAGTTCTCGGTGGGTTCCTCTGGTTCCAGCGGTTCCGGCACGGCAACCGGCACGTGCGGCGCAAGTCTCGGCACGACCGCGAAGTCCCGTTCTGCCTGGTCCCTGGCCTCTACGAGGAGCGGGAGCAGGACCGCGTCCCCGTCACTGCGGGAACCGGCAGCGGAGCAGTCCGTCCACAACGGACAAATCAGCCGTCCCAGCCAGGGCAGAGCTGGTCGAGCGTGCGGGTCGCGATGTCCGCCAGGAACCGGTTGGTGTCGCGGTAGTACGGCAGCGCCAGCACGGCGAGGTGCAGCGCCCAGCCGCCCGCCCGCGCCCAGGTGGCGTCGTCGAACTCGCTCAGCTCCCGCCGGAACCGCGCGCGGCCGCGTTCGTCCAGGTAGAGCCAGGCTGTCATGAGGTTGGCCGCCGGGTCGCCGACGCCCGCGCTGCCCCAGTCGATCACGCCGACGAGCTTGCCCTCGCGGAACAGCAGGTTGCCGGCGTGCAGGTCGGAGTGCTGCCAGCGGGCGGGCTCGGACCAGCGCGGGGCGGCGAGTGCGTTCTCCCAGACGGCGGTGAGGCGGGGGCTGCCGCCGAGGGCCTTGATGTTGACGCGAACGGCTTCGTCGTCGTCAGAGGTCATGGGGCGGCCCCGGTTCGGGGTCCACGTCACGCCGGTCGCGTCCATGCCGTGCAGCGACCGGATCACCTCGGCGAGCGCGAGCGGCGTGTCCTCGCTGACGGCCTCGATCGGTGCCAGCTCGCCTTCGATCCAGCGCACCACCGACCACTGGTACGGGTAGTGGTCGTCCGGCAGGCCCAGCGCTACGGGTTCCGGTACCGCGACCGGTACGTGTGGCGCTACCAGCGGGACGATCGCGGCTTCCTTGGCCGCCTCGTTCCAGGCCCACTCCCGCCGGGGCAGCCGCACCGTGAGTTCGTCGCCCAGCCGGTACATCGCGTGGCTGGTGCCGCCGTGCCGCACCTCGCGCAACGGCAACCCGTGCCAGCGCGGGAACTGCGTGCGGATAAGCTCGTCCACCAAGGTCAGGTCGATGGCGATCTCGCCGTCCTGCATCGATCAGCTCCCCAGAGGTCCGGTGCCGCACGATGCAACACCAGTTCCGCCGGGCGGGGCAACCGGTTTACCGACGTCGACGTGCCCACCTGCGCTTGGCAGATGGGCACGTCGGTCGTGCGCGAGGGTCTAGACGAGCGACTCCAGGTACGGCAGGGCGGACTCGACCGGCGGCAGGGCCAGCATCTCCTGGCGGGCGCGCCGGACCTCCTGCCTGATCGCCGACGAACCCAGCACGGCCTGGCAGGTGTCGTGCACCGCGGCGGCGGTGGTCGCGGGGACCGTCAGGCCCAGCCCCAGCTTCTCCAGCTGGTCGGCGTTGAACGGCTGGTCCCCGAACTGCGGCAGCACCGCCATCGGGGTTCCGGCGATCATCGCCTCGCGGATGCTGTTGTAGCCGCCGTGGGTGATGAACAGGTCCGAGCACTGCAGCAGCAGCGGCTGGGCCATCTGGTCCACGACGTGCACGTTGGGTCCGAAGGTGACGCCGTCGGTGGGCAGGCCGCCGGTGGCGAGCACCGCGTAGCAGTCCAGTTCGGACAGTCCGGTCGCCAGGGACTGCAGCAGCACCTTGAACGGGTCGACGTCGGACGGCGGGCCGTACTGGGCGTACTCCCACAGCGCCTTCAGCACGGTGCCCATGGCGGCGACGACGAGCGGCTTGTCGGTGGACAGGTCGGCGATCTCACGGGACAGGACCTCGTCGCGGGCGACGATGGCCGGCTGCCGGTACCGGATCGCGGCGGGCAGGTCGAACGCCGAGAACGCGTACCGCTCCGGCACCGAGTCGAACCGGCCGTAGCGGTACAGCGCGCCGGGGTCGGACTTGGGCGTCAGCCCCAGTTCCTCCCTGCGCTCGTTGAGCGGGCCGACGAGACGCTCGATGTCGATCAGAGGCGTGGTCCCGGACGGCCCCGCGACGTGCGGCAGCCCGAGTTCCTCCGCGACCAGGGTGATGGCGACCTCCGCCGAGTCCCTGACCACGATGTCAGGCTGGAACTCCTTGGCCAGAGCCATGATCAGGCGGTAGGTCGGGGTGATGTGCGGTCCGCCGGCCATCACCAGCATCTCGTCGAACACGGTCATCGGAGGTGGCGGGCGCTCGGGCAGCCCGGACTCCGCGGCCTCGCGGGCCCGTGTCTCCGCGCCGGCCTGGATCACCGCCATGATCGACTCGGACATCTCCGGCAGGACCGCTTCGACGCGCACGGCCTCGTTGGCGTAGACCGGTGCCAGCGAGGGCGGCAGCACGACCAGGACCTCGTGGCCCGCTTCGGCGATGGCGCGCACGAGCGGGAGCATGTCCCGCGCGTGGCCCTGCGATCCGGTGATGCTGGTGAGGACTCGCATTGCGAACCCAGCCTCTCTCGAGAACGGAACGGGATCGTTCACTTCATCGGGAACTTGACCTGCCCGGAAACGATCGGGTTCGCGTAGTTGGTGCTGCTGATCTGCATCTTGCGCATGGCGAGCCCGGTGATGACCTCGAACACCGCTCGCCGGGCGTTCAGCGCCGTGGAGTAGCCGGGGTCGATGTTCGGCGCCACCTCGACGACGTCCATGCCGATCACGTTGGTCTCGTGCGCCAGCCTGCGCAGCGCGGGGAAGAGCTCACGGGTGGTCAGCCCGGCCGGCTCGGGGGTGCCGGTGCCGGGCGCGTGGCTGGGGTCCAGGACATCGATGTCGAGGGACAGGTAGACGTTGGGCACGTGCGAGACGTCGGCGATGAGCTTGTCGATCACCGCGTTCATCCCGATCCGCTCGATCTCGGCCATGAAGTGGGACTTCATGCCCTGCCGCCGCATCCAGTTGAACTGCTTGTCGTCGGGCGCGGAGTGGGCGCGCAGACCGCACTGCACGATGTTCGTGCCGGGGATCTTCTCGTCCTCGATGAGCCGGTAGATCGGCGTCGTGTGGCTGACCGTGTTGCCGTAGACCTCGGCGTGGCAGTCGGGGTGGGCGTCGAAGTGCACGACCGCGACGGAACCGGGTCCGTGCACCTCGTTGAGCGCGGCGACGCTCGGCCACAGCAGCGTGTGGTCGCCGCCGAGCAGGATCGGGGTGGCGCCCACCGAGGCGATCTCCGTGACCATCTCCTTGATGGGCGCCATGGAGTTGGGGTGGCTGAACGGATCCACGGCGGCGTCGCCGTAGTCCACGACTCGCAGCTGCTGGAACGGGTGCACCCTCGTGGAGGCGTGCACCAGGTCCTCGTAGTTGTTGAACAGGTACCGCTCCTCGGAGCGGATGGCGCGCGGGCCGAAGGCGGCGCCGCGGTGACCGACGGACTGGTCGAGCGGAACGCCCATGATCGCGACGTCGACCTCACCGGCGCGCAGGTCCTCCTGCGTCAGGCAGACCGGCACACCCATGAAGGTCGCGAGGCCCGAGTACGCGGGCTGGGCGAAGTTCCGGCGAAGGTCGATCGGTCCTGGTGTCCGTTGCGGGTTGATGGACGGTTGGATCCGGTGCGGCCAGCTCTCGTCGATCACGGTAGTGCCTCAGCTCTTTTTCGCGGGTTTTAGTGCTGTCTTCGGTGTCACGGCGGTCACACGGAAGTTCTTGGTGGTGCAGTGCAGCCGGTGGAAGAGGTTGTCGGCCCCGGTGAACCAGAGTTCGGACACGCCTTCCGCCTGCAGCCCGGTCACGACGTCCGGCCAGTTGATCGGCTGGTCGAACGTGTCGAGCAGCATCGTGCGCATGTCGTCGGCGGAGGTGACGACGGAACCGTCCTGGTCGGCGATGACCGGGATCCGGGGCGCAGCGACCTCGTACCGGGAGAACACCTCGTCCTCCGCCTTGCGGCGCAGGTCCCCGAAGGCCCTCGCGTGCACCGGCGGGCGCATCGAGTACATGGAGTACCCGCCCGCCGAACGGATGCGCTGCTTGAAGTCGTCCAAAAAGGACTCCCGGACGGACACGAAGTAGAAGTCGGAGTCGAGGTAACCGGAGACCTCGTGCCACTCCCCTCGTTCTTCCATGTCCGCGAGGATCTCCATCGTCCGCTCCTTGGGCGCGCGGACGAAGGACTGCGTGATGACGTCGGAGTACTGGGTGGAGAAGAACTCCTCCTCGCACCGGGCGAGCTCCGCCGTCATCCGCACGACGTCGGCGAACGGCAGCGACCCGACGAACGCGGTCGCCGCCTTCTGGCCGAAGCTGGGGCCGACGCACACGTCGGGCGTCAGCCCCATCACGTCGACCGCCCGGTCGGCCAGCGCCACCGAGTTGATCAGGAACGCGATCTGCGTCGCCTCGGAGTACTCGTCGTCGGCGCCGCGGAAGCGTTCCAGCACCGAGTACCCCAACGCCTCGTCGGCGGCGGCCAGCCGCCGGCGGGCGTAGCGGTCGAGCACCATGTACCTGCCGACGTCAGCGAAGCTGGACGGTCCCATGCCAGGAAACACGATGGCGGTGCGACCCTGTTCAGCCTCGGTCGTTGTGTTCTCTTCGTCCTCCACGGTGTTCCCCTCCCTCCCCTGGATGCCCAGTGGTTCTGACAACTCGGTTGTGCTGACGGACATCTGCGGCTCAGACGCTCAGGCGCGCGGCCTCTTCCTCGAGGGTCTCGCCGGACACGCTCTCCAGGCTCTCGCCGGTCACGCCCTCGACGCTCTCCAGCGCGATCTGCTCCATCCGCAGGCGGTCGGGCTTTCCGTTGGCGTTGAGCGGGAAACGGTCGACCACCTGCACGCGGTTGGGCCACTCGTAGGCCGGGAGCACCTTGCAGAGCAGCTCGCGCCAGAACCGCGGCGCGCGGTTCAGCGTGTCCTCCACGAAGAACACCAGCTGGCAGCCGCGACGGCTGTCGGGAACGGAGACGACCTTGGCCGAACAGCCCTTCTCGGCGACCGTGCGCTCGATGATCTCCGGGTAGAGCGTGTACCCCATGCGCGTGACGGCGAACTTCCTGCCGTACACCGACAGGTTGCCGTGCTCGTCCAGGCTGCCGAAGTCGCCGGTCTGGTACCACGTCTCCTTGTGCGGCACGAGCGTGCCGTCCTCGGCGAGGTAGCCCTCCATGACGTCCGGGGTGTAGACGAGCACCTCGCCGATCTCGCCGGGGGGCACCTCGTTGCCGTCGTCGTCGACGACCTTGAGCGCCAGGCCGTCCATGGCCTTGCCGCAGACGAAGGGGTTCTCGATCGTGGCGAACGAGACGTTGCCCATCTCGGTGCTGCCGTAGCTGTCGAGCAACGGCATGCCGAACCTCGCGACGTAGTCCTGGCTCAGCGCGGGGTCGAGCGGGGCCGCGCCGCTGCAGAACATGCGCACCGTGACGAGGTTGAGCCCGGCGTCCTGGCGCTTCTCCACGATGTTGAGCATGCTGCGGTACGTCGACGGGGTGGCGTCCACGACGGTGACCCCGGTCTGGCCGGCCATCACCAGGGAGCGGTCGATCCGGCGGTAGGGCGCTACCACGAGGGAGCAGCGCTCCTGCCACGCGATCAGCACCATGGACAGGCCGTACTGGTGCGAGAACGGCAGCAACGGCATCAGCACGTCACCCTCGCGGTGCCCGACCTGGGCCGCGTTGCGGCGGAGGTTCTCGAGGAACTTGCCGCCGGACTTCACGATCCCCTTGGCGTTGCCCGTCGAGCCGGACGACCACATGAGCAGCCCGTCCGGGCGCTCGGCCCATTCGGTGAAGTCGAGCTTGTCGCGCAACGGGATGCGGCTGGCGGCGGCGACGAGCAGCTCGTAGACGTAGATCTTGCTCTGGTCGTGGACCAGGGGCGCGTCCTCGTCGACGATGCACATCTTGACGCCGGCCTGGTCGGCGATCCGGCGCGTCTGCTCGGCGCGCTGCTGGCTGTCCACCATGACGATGGACGCCCCGGTGTGCATCAGCGCGAGCAGGGTGACGACCCAGCCGGCCGAGTTGCCCGCCTTCAGCATCACCCGGCAGCCGTGGCCGATGCCGTTCTCACCCAGCACGTCGGCCACGCGCAGAGCGTTCTGTTCGATCTCGGAATAGGTCTGCACAGAGTCGGTCGAGAAGAGTTTCGCGGTCATCTGCGTCACTCCTCCTTCCTCTTGCTCGACGGGCTGCGGAGAAGCGTGTGTCGTTCGTGCAGGCGGCACGACACCGCTCAGCAGCAAAAATGTGGTTCTGAAAAACTGCGGTCCTGCGAGCTGAACATCCGCGCCGCCGGAGCCTTATCGAAACAATCGTATTTGTTCACGCTACGACAGGGGAACCCCTACCCAATATAAGGAGACCCCTAAAGAAGACCCCTAGGGCGCCCCAGAATTGCAGCGGGTGCGTCCACCAACCGGTCCAGCAGGAGATCCGTCACGCGATCCTGGTGCGTGCTGAGGTAAAAGTGCCCACCGGGGTACACCTGGAGTTCGAACGCGCTGGCGGTGTGTTCCGACCACGCCCTGGCTTCCTCGATGGTCGCCTTGGGATCGCTGTCGCCGACCAGCACGCTCACCGGGCACGACACCTTCGCACCGGGGTCGCAGCGGTAGGTCTCCACGGCTTTGTAGTCGGACCTGACGACCGGGATGACCAGGCGCAACAGGTCCTCGTTGCCGAGCAGCCTGGAGTCGGTGCCGCTCAACGTCTGCAGCTCCGCGACGATCGCGTTGTCGTCCCGAAGGTGCACCTGGTCGTCGCGGTACCGCGAGGGGGCGCGCCTGCCCGAGGCGAACAGGGCGACCGGGGGCCGTCCCTGCCGCTCCAGCCGGCGCGCCACCTCGAAGGCGACGGTGGCGCCCATGCTGTGCCCGAAGAGCGCGACCGGCCTTTCGTCAGGAGACAGCAGGAGCGCGTCGACGATCAGATCTGCCAATTCTGTGACGGATTCGACGCACGGCTCGTTCCGGCGGTCCTGCCTGCCGGGGTATTGAACCGCCAGCACCTCCACACCGGGCGTCAATGATTCCGACACCGGGTAGTAGAAGCTAGCCGAACCTCCCGCGTGCGGAAGGCAGAGCAACCGGACATTGGCGTCCGGGCTGGGATGAAATCGTCGGATCCACAGGGAGGTGTCCACAGCTGCTGCCGGTAGCATGGCAGATCGTTCCTCTCGCGACGTCACCGGAAGTGCGCATACCTCCAGGCTGAACGCAGGTTGTTTGCAGATTGTTTTCCCGTCACGCGCCACGGATTGCGTTGTTGGTCATCACCGCTGTTCGGACAACCACGAGTGCACGGCCGCCGCGGTGGTGGCCGCGTGCTCGCCCATCATCGAGAAGTGCGTGCCGGGGGTGTCCAGTGCGGTGTGCTCGAAGTCCCAGGCCGACTTCCAGTCGCTGCCGGGCTCGGTGCCGGGCAGCGGTTCCGTCGCCCTCACGAGCAGCGTCGGAGTGCTGATGGCCGTCGGCGTCCAGCCCGCGTAGATGCGGCAGTACGCACCCATGGCGGTCAGTCGCTGGTCGTCGAGCACCTCGGCCTCGCCCGGTGCGGGGATTCCTCCTTCCGAGTCGCCGTCCTCCGGTGCGCCGCCGACGAACTCGGGGTGCACGCGGGACAGGGACTCGCGGTCGTGCCGGAAGATGTCCATCAGCACGAGAGCCGCGGCGGGCTTGCCGATGCTCTCCAGGTGCGCGGCCACGCCGTGCGCCAGCGTGCCGCCCGAGGAGTGGCCGACGAGCACGAACGGCTCGCCCTCCGCCTGCTCGAGCACCGCCTGGGCCTGCGCCCGGACGATGGCGTCGATGGACGCGGGCACCAGCTCCCCCGCGAGGAAACCGGGGGTCGAGACCACCGAGACGTCCCGCTCGTCGCGCAACGCGTGCGCGAACCGCGCGTAGACCTGGGGTCCGGAGTTGGCGAGGATCGGCGGGAAGCAGATCAGGCCGGGCTTGCCCTCGCCCTTCGCCATCTTGATGCGGTGCAACGGCTCCGGCAGGTCCTCCGGGCCGGTGAACGACGGCCGGAACGCCGACATCGCCATCAGCAGGCCCATGAAGTCCTCGCCGCGCCCGGTCTCGCTCGCCTGCCGGGACAGCAGGCCGAGCGTGCCGGCCGTGGCCGTGGCGGCCTTGGCCTCCGGCACCTCGATCTCACGGCCGAGGTGCTCGGCGACCAGCGCGGGCGTCGGGTGGTCGAACAGCAGGGTCGGCGGCAGCCGCAGCCCGGTGACCTCGTTCAGCACGTTGCGCAGCTCGACCGAGGTGAGCGAGTCGAAGCCCAGCTCCAGGAACTGCTGGTCCGGCTCGACCCGCTTCGTGCCGTAGCCCAGCACGGCGGCGGTGTGCGTCAGGACGGTGTCCAGCAACGCCGTCGCGCGGTCCTCAGTGGACAGACTGCGCAGGTCCAGCTTGGCGGTGACGGACGCGGCACGCCTCGTCGTGGTGCGGACCAGGCCGCGCAGCAGGGCGGGCAGTCCCGCGCCCGCGCCGCGCAGACCGGCGGTGTCGAGCTTCATCGGCACCACGACCGGCTGCGCGCCGCGGACGGCGCGGTCGAACAGCGCGAGTCCCTCCGCCGCGCCGAGTGCCGCGACACCGGCACGTCCCAGCCTGGCCTGGTCGGCGGTCATGCCACCGAGGTCGTCCCACAGGCCCCAGGCCAGCGACAGTCCTGCCTGGCCGCGCGCCCGGCGTTGCTGGGCGACGGCGTCCAGGTAGGCGTTGGCAGCGGCGTAGTTGCCCTGGCCGGGCGTGCCGAACGTGCCCGCGGCCGAGGAGAACACCACGAACGCGTCCAGGTCGCCCGCGAGCTCGTGCAGGTTGCGCACGGCGTCGACCTTCGGCCGCAGGACCTGGTCGACCTGGTCGGCGGTCATCGAACCGATGGTGGCGTCGGCCAGCACACCGGCGGTGTGCACGACGGCGCGCACCGGGTGGGCGGCGAGCAGCGCGGCGACCGCGGCACGGTCGGCCACGTCGCAGGCCACGAGCTCGACGCCGGCGCCGAGCTCGGTCAGCTCGGCCCGCAGCTCTTCCGCTCCGGGTGCGTCCTGGCCGCGCCTGCTGGCCAGCACCAGGTTCCGCACGCCGTGCTCGGTGACGAGGTGGCGGGCGAACAACGCGCCGAGGCCACCGGAGGCACCGGTGATCAGCACGGGTCCGGTGCCGATGCCCGCTTCGCTGTCCACTTCGGACACCGTGCGGGTGAGCCGCGGCGCGAAGGCCTGGCCGTCGCGGACCGCGATGTCGGGCTCGTCGGCGCTGAGCACGAGCTCCGCGCCCTCGGCCAGGTCCACCAGCACGAACCGGCCGGGGTACTCGGCCTGGGCGGACTTGACCAGCCCGCGCACGGCGGCGCCCGCCAGGTCGGTCACGTCGTCGCCGGGCCGGACCGCGACCGCGCCGCGCGTCACGAACGCCACCAGGGCGTCGGAGTCGGCGTGCTCCCGCACCTTCGCGAGCGCGGTGTGCACGGCTTCCGACACCGTGCCGGCGATCTCGACCACCTCGACGTCGGCGGTCCCGGACGGAACCGGCACCCACTCGACGTGGAACAGCGAGTCGGTGGCGACCGGGGCGAGTGCCAACGGGCGCAGCACCAGCGAGTCGATGGACGCGACCGGCGCACCGGTCGTGTCGGCGACCAGCAGCGACACCGCATCCGTGCCCGCACCGGCCATCCGGACCCGCAGCTCCCGCGCGCCGACGGCGTGCAGGCGGACCCCGCTGAACGAGAAAGGCAGCCGCGTGCCGTCGACGAAGTCGCCGATCCTGATGGCGTGCAGGGCGGCGTCGAGCAACGCGGGGTGCAGGCCGAACGCGGTGGTGTCGGCGTCCAGCGCGACCTCCGCGAAGACCTCGTCACCGCGGCGCCAGGCGGCCTTCAGGCCCTGGAACGCCGGGCCGTACTCGAGGCCCAGTGCGGCGAAGTCGTCGTAGAGCCCGTCCACCTCGACCTGCTCGGCTCCGGCGGGCGGCCACGCCGCGAGGTCGTCTCCGGCCTCGTCGGCCGCCTTGGCCAGCGCACCGGTCGCGTGCCGGGTCCACGGGCCGTCCTCGGCGATCCGCGAGTAGACGGACACCGTGCGACGGCCGGCGTCTTCCTCTCCGACCATGACCCGCAACGCCACCCCGGCGTGCCCGGAGAGGACCAGCGGCGCTTCGAGGGTCAGCTCCTCCAGCACGTCACCGGCACCGGCCTGGAGCGCCATCTCGACGAAGGCGGTCCCGGGCAGCAGCACCACACCGTTGACGGCGTGGCCGGCGAGCCAGGGGTGGGTGTGCAGCGAGATCCGGCCGCTGAACACGAGCGCGCCCGACTCCGGCAGCGAGACCTCGGCGCCGAGCAGCGGGTGGTTGCCCGCGCCCAGGCCGAGCCCGGCCGCGGTGCCGTCGTCGGCGCCCGCCGGGGCCTCCAGCCAGTACCGCTCGCGCTGGAACGCGTACGTCGGCAGGTCGACGACGCTCGCACCGGCGAAGAACGTCGACCAGTCGATCTTGACGCCACGGGTGTGCAGCGCCGCGACCGCGGTGGTGATGCCGAGGACCTCGGAGCGGTCCTTGCGCAGGGCCGGGATGACGGGTGCGTCGGCCATCGCGGCCAGCACGCCGTCCGGGCCCAGCTCCAGGAACGTCCGCACGCCCTCGTCGGTGAGGGTCTGCATCGCGTCCGCGAAGCGAACCGTGCCGCGCACGTGCCGCACCCAGTACTCGGGGTCGGTGACGTCGCCCAGCATCGCGATCTGTGGCTCGTTGAACGTCAGTTCCGCGACCACGGCCCGGAAGTCGTCCAGCATCGGGTCCATCAACGGCGAGTGGAACGCGTGCGAGACGCTGAGGCGCTTGGACTTGCGGTCCGCGAACTGCGCCACGACCTGCTCGACAGCGGTCTCGTCACCCGCGACCACAACGGCGTTGGGCCCGTTGATCGCGGCCAGGGAGACCACATCGGACAGAAGGGGCGTGACCTCGTCCTCGGTGGCCTGCAGGGCGATCATCGCGCCACCCTCGGGCAGCGCCTGCATGAGGCGAGCCCGAGCGCTGACCAACGTGGCCGCGTCCTCCAGCGAGAGCACGCCGGAGACGTGAGCGGCCGCGATCTCGCCGATCGAGTGCCCGGCGAGGAAGTCCGGGCGGATGCCCCACGACTCGACCAGGCGGTACAGAGCGACTTCCAGGGCGAAGATCGCGGGCTGGGTGAACTCCGTGCGGTCCAGTTCCTCGTCCCGCACGTCGACCAGCGCGGCAACCTCGTCAAACGCCTTGGCATAAGCCGGGAACGCCTCGTACAGCTCACGGCCCATGCCGGAACGCTGGCTGCCCTGACCGGTGAACAGGAACGCCAGGCGGCCACCGGCCGGGGTCGCGATCGCCGGGTTCTCCAGCGCTGCCAGCAGTTCGTCGCGGTCACCCGCGACGACGGCGGTGCGGTGGTCGAGCAACGACCGGGTCGTGGCGAGCGAGAAGGCCACGCCGGCCGGGTCGGCGTCGGGGTGGGCGGTCAGGTGGTCGCGCAGCTTGCCGGCCTGGGCGGCGAGCGCCTCGGGGGTCTTGCCGGACAGCACGAACGGCAGTGTCGTCCACTCCCCCGGCTCCTCAGCCGTCTCGGGGGCCTGCTCCAGCACGACGTGCGCGTTGGTGCCGCTGATGCCGAACGACGACACCGCCGAGCGGCGGGTGCGGCCGGTCTCCGGCCACGGGGTCGTCTCCGTCACGAGCGTGACGGCGCCGGACGTCCAGTCGATGTGCGGGGACGGCGCGTCGACGTGCAGCGTCTTCGGCAGGACGCCGTGCCGCATCGCCATGACCATCTTGATGACGCCCGCGACACCGGCGGCGGCCTGGGTGTGGCCGAGGTTGGACTTGACCGCGCCCAGCAGCACCGGCGTGGACCGGTTCTGGCCGTAGGTCTCCAGGATCGCCTGGGCCTCGATCGGGTCGCCCAGCTTGGTGCCGGTGCCGTGCGCCTCGACCGCGTCGACGTCCGAAGTGGACAGACCGGCGTTGGCCAGCGCCTGGCGGATCACCCGCTGCTGCGAGGGACCGTTGGGCGCGGTGAGGCCGTTGGAGGCGCCATCCTGGTTGACCGCCGTGCCCTTGAGGACGGCGAGCACCGGGTGGCCGTTGCGGCGGGCGTCGGAGAGCCGTTCGACGACGAGCATGCCCGCGCCCTCGCCCCAGCTCGACCCGTCCGCGGCGGCCGCGAACGGCTTGCAGCGCGAGTCGGGGGCCATGGCGCCCTGGGTGCTGAACTCGACGAACACGCCGGGCGTGGCCATCACCGTGACGCCGCCGGCCAGGGCCAGGTCGCACTCGCCGCTGCGCAGGGCCTGCGCGGCGAGGTGCAGCGCGACCAGCGAGGACGAGCACGCGGTGTCGACGGTGACCGCCGGGCCTTCGAGCCCGAGGGTGTAGGCGATGCGGCCGGAGGCGACGCTGCCAGCGGTGCCGGTGCCGAAGTAGCCGCCGACCTCCTCCGGCAGCGAGGTGAGCCGGGTGCCGTAGTCGTGGTACATCATGCCGGCGAACACGCCGGTCTGGCTGCCGCGCAACGACGACGGGTCGATGCCGGCCCGTTCGACGGCCTCCCACGAGGTCTCCATCAGCAGGCGCTGCTGGGGGTCCATGGCGAGGGCTTCGCGCGGGTTGATGCCGAAGAACGCCGGGTCGAACTCGCTGGCGTCGTAGATGAACCCGCCCTCGGCGGCGTTCGAGGCCTCGGTCAGGTAGTCGATGTTCCAGCCGCGGTCCGGCGGGAACCCGCCGATCGCGTCACCGCCGCCCGCGAGCAGCGCCCACAGGTCCTCCGGCGTCTTGACGCCGCCGGGGAACCGGCAGGCCATCGCGACGATGGCGATCTGGTCATCGTCCGCTCCGGAGGTCGCCGCCCTGATGACGGCCGCGCCACCGCCCGCGCCGACGATCTTGTCGCGCAGGTGCTCGGCGAGCACGTCCGAGGTCGGGTAGTCGAAGACCAGGGTGGCGGGCAGCTTGAGGCCGGTGGCGGCGTTGATCCGGTTGCGCAGCTCGACGGCCGTCAGCGAGTCGAAACCCAGTTCCCGGAACGCCTTCGACGAGTCGACGGACTCGGTGGAGGAGAAGCCGAGCACCGCCGAGACGTGCGTGCCAATCAGCGTGATGAGCGTCCGGAGCTGCTCGTTGTGCGGCAACGCGGACAGCTGCTGGGCCAGCGACGACGCGGCGGCCTGGTCGGCGGCCGACGCGGTGCGCCTGCCCGGCGCACGGGTGAAGCCGCGCAGCAGCGGCGGCACCGAGGCACCCGCGCCGCGCAGCCCGGCGGTGTCCAGGTGCATCGGCACGAGGACCGGTTCGGTGGCGGCGAGGGTGGCGTCGAACAGCGCCAGACCCTCGGCAGAGGACAGACCGGCGCCCACGCGGCCGCGGTCGGTGTCGGCCATCTCGCCGGTCATCTCGCTGGCCTGCTCCCACAGGCCCCAGGCCAGGGACAGCGCGGGCAGCCCTGCGGCCCTGCGCTGCACGGCGAACGCGTCCAGGAAGGCGTTGGCGGCGGCGTAGTTGGCCTGGCCCGCGTTGCCGAACGTGCCGGCCGCGGAGGAGAACAGCACGAACGCGTCCAGCTCGCCGGTCAGCTCGTGCAGGTTCAGCACCGCGTCGACCTTGGGCCGCAGCACGAGGTCCAGGCGCTCGGGCGTGAGCGAGGACAACACGCCGTCGTCGAGGACACCGGCGGTGTGCACGACGGCGGTCACCGGGTGCTCGGCCAGCAACGCGGCCAGCGCGTCGCGGTCGGCGGCGTCGCAGGCAGCGATCGTGACCGCGGCGCCGAGCGCGGCGAGTTCGTCGCGCAGGTCGGCGGCGCCGGGGGCGTCGAGGCCGCGCCTGCTGGTCAGCACCAGGTCGCGCACGCCGTGCACGGTGACGAGGTGACGGGCCAGCAGCGCGCCCAGCACGCCGGTGGCGCCGGTGACCAGCACCCTGCCGTCGTCGCGGAACGCGGGTGCGTCCGAAGTGGACACCGCGGCGCGGGTCAGCCTGGGGACGCGGACGACGCCGTCGCGGATCGCGAGCTCGGGTTCGCCGGTGGCCACGGCGGCGGCCAGCACGGCGGCCGACGCGGGGGTGTCGTCGGTGTCGACCAGGACGAAGCGGTCGGGGTTCTCGGTCTGGGCGGAGCGGATCAGGCCCCAGACCGCGGCACCGGCGAGGTCGGTGATCTCGCCGGCCGGGACGGCGCCGGAGGTGAGGAAGACGAGGCGGGACTCGGTGTTGAGGGAGGACTGCGCGCGCTCCAGGGCGGAGTCCACGGCCGCGCGGACGTTGTCGGCGTTCTGTGCGGAGGCTCCGAGCGTGACCACCTCGACGTCCGGCACGTCGGTGAGCCGGGTCTGGTCGGCCTCGACCGGCAGCACCTGCCAGTCGAGGCGGAACAGCGACCTGCCCGTCCCGGTGGCGGACTGCTGCTGCGAGATGGGCCGCAGCACCAGTTCGTCGGCCGAGGCGACCGGCTGACCGGTCTCGTCGGCGACGGTGACGGACACGGAACCCGTGCCCACGGCGGCGATCCGCACCCGGAGCGCGGCGGCACCGGCGGCGTCCAACCTCACGCCGGTCCAGGAGAACGGCAACCACGGCGTGGTGGTGACGTCCAGGAAGCTACCGAGGCCCACGGCGTGCAGCGCGGCGTCGAGCAGCGCGGGGTGCAGGCCGAAGCCGGCCACCTTCACGCTGTCGGGCAGTGCGACCTCGGCGAACACCTCGTCGCCGCTGCGCCACGCGGCACGCAGGCCGCGGAACGCCGGGCCGTAGCCCAGGCCGATGGCGGCGAGTCCGTCGTACAGCCCGGAGGTGTCGACGGGCTCCGCTCCCGGCGGCGGCCACGCGGTCAGGTCCGCGGCGGTGGCACCGCCGTCGGCGACCAGGGTGCCGGTGGCGTGCCGGGTCCACGGTTCGTCGTCGTCCGCGTGCTCGACGCGGGAGAACACCGAGACGGCGCGCACGCCGGTCTCGTCGGCCTCGTCGAGCGCCACGCGGATCACGACGGCCTCGTGCTCGCCCAGCACCAGCGGCGCTTCCAGGGTGAGCTCGTCCAGCACGCCGCAGCCGACCTGGTCGCCCGCGCGGATGGCGAGCTCCACGAACGCGGTGCCGGGCAGCAGGACCACGTCGTTGACGCGGTGGTCGGTGAGCCACGGGTGGGTGCGCTGGGAGAGCCTGCCGGTGAACAGGTAGCCGCCGGAGTCCGGCAGCGTGACGGCGGCGCCGAGCAGCGCGTGGTCGGTGACGGCGAGGCCGACCGTGGACACGTCGCCGTAGCCGGAACCGCCGGTGTCGAGCCAGAACGACTGGCGCTGGAACGCGTAGGTGGGCAGCTCGACCGCGCGGGCGCCGTGGCCGGCGAACACCGCCTCCCAGTCGAGCGGCAGGCCGCGGACGTGGGCCTGGGCCAGCGAGGTCAGCAGCCGGGGCAGGCCGCCCTCGTCGCGGCGCAGCGAGCCGAGCACGACGGCCTCGGTGCCGGTCTCGTCGACGATGTCCTGCACGGACATGGTGAGCACCGGGTGCGGGCTCATCTCCAGGAAGAACCGGTGGCCCTTCTCGACCAGCAGCCGCACGCCCTGCTCGAACTCGACCGTCTCGCGCAGGTTCGTGTACCAGTACTCGGCGTCGAGCTTGGTGCCGTCGACCGGCAGGCCGGTGACCGTGGAGTAGAACGGGATCTCGGCCGCGACGGGCTTGACCGGGGCGAGGAGCTTCGCCAGCTCGTCGCGGATGATCTCGACGTGCGCGGAGTGCGAGGCGTAGTCCACCGCGATGCGGCGGGCGCGGACCTCGTCGGCCTCGCACGAGGCCAGCAGCTCTTCCAGCGCGTCGTTGTCGCCGGAGACCACGGTGGCGCGCGGGCCGTTGACCGTGGCGACGGAGAGCTTGCCCTCCCAGCGGGTCAGGCGTTCGCGGACCGCCGCGACCGGCAGCGCGACCGACACCATGCCGCCGAGGCCGGACAACGCGCCGAGTGCCTGGCTGCGCAACGCGACCACGCGCGCCGCGTCGTCCAGCGAGAGCGCTCCCGCGACGCACGCGGCGGCGATCTCGCCCTGCGAGCTGCCGACGACGGCGGCGGGCGTGACGCCCAGCGAACGCCAGACCTGGGCCAGCGACACCATCACGGCCCACAGCGCGGGCTGCACGACGTCGACGCGGTCGAAGCCCGGCGCGCCGGGAGCCTCGCGCAGCACGCCGATCAGCGACCAGTCCACGTAGGACGACAGAGCCTGCTCGCACTCGGTCATCCGGGTGCGGAACACCTCGTTGGTGTCCAACAGGTCCAGGGCCATGCCGACCCACTGCGAGCCCTGGCCGGGGAACACGAACGCGACCTTGCCGCGGACGTCGGCGACGCCCTCGACGACGTCGGCCGTGACCTCGGAGCCGATCAGCGCGTCCAGCGCGAAGTCGGCCTTGCCGGTGCCGAGCAGCACCGCGCGGTGCGGGAAGCGGGAGCGGGTGGTGGCGAGCGAGTAGCCGATGTCGGCGGCGGACGCGTCCGCGGTGGTCAGGTACTCGCGCAGCTGCTCGGCCTGGGCCCGCAGCGCGGTCTCGCCGTGGGCGGACAGCACCCAGGGCAGCACCTGCTCGACGCCGGTGGGCTGGGAGTCCACTTCGGACTCCGGCGCCTGCTCGATGATCGTGTGGGCGTTGGTGCCGCTGAACCCGAACGACGACACGGCGGCACGGCGCGGTTCGCCGGTCTCCGGCCAGGCGCGCTGCTCGGTCAGCAGCTCGACCGCGCCCACCGACCAGTCGATGTGCGGGGACGGCTCGTCCACGTGCAGGGTCTTCGGCATCACGCCGTGGCGGATGGCCATGACCATCTTGATGATGCCCGCGACGCCGGCGGCGGCCTGGGTGTGGCCGAAGTTCGACTTGATCGACCCGAGCCGCAGCGGTTCCGCGCGGTCCTGGCCGTAGGTGCCGAGCAGCGCCTGGGCCTCGATCGGGTCGCCGAGCCTGGTGCCGGTGCCGTGCGCCTCCACCAGGTCCACCTGGCGGGTCGACAGACCGGCGTCCGCGAGCGCCTGGGTGATGACGCGGCGCTGCGAGGCGCCGTTGGGCGCGGTGAGGCCGTTGGAGGCGCCGTCCTGGTTGATCGCGCTGCCGCGGATGACCGCGAGCACGTTGTGGCCCAGGCGTTGCGCGTCGGACAGCCGCTCCACCAGGAGCATGCCGACGCCCTCGCCCCAGCCGGTGCCGTCGGCCGACGCCGCGAACGCCTTGCAGCGGCCGTCGGACGCGAGCCCCTTCTGGCGGGAGAACTCGAGGAACGTGCCGGGCGTGGCCATCACCGTGACGCCACCGGCGAGCGCGAGCGTGCACTCGCCCTTGCGCAGCGCCTGGATCGCCCAGTGCAGCGCGACGAGCGACGACGAGCACGCCGTGTCGATCGTGACGGCGGGGCCCTCCAGGCCGAGCGTGTACGCGACCCGGCCGGAGACGACGCTGCCGGACGTGCCGGTGCTCAGGTAGCCGCCGACCTCCTCCGGCACCTCGGTCAGCCCGGTCGCGTAGTCGTGGTACATCACGCCGGCGTAGACGCCCGTCTTGGTGCCCTTGACCGCGGCCGGGTCGATGCCCGCGCGTTCGAAGGCCTCCCACGACGCCTCCAGCAGCAGCCGCTGCTGCGGGTCCATCGCCAGCGCCTCACGGGGAGAGATCCCGAAGAACGCCGGGTCGAACTCGCTGGCGTCGTAGAGGAACCCGCCCTTCGCGACGTAGCTCTGGCCGGTCGCCTCGGGGTCGTCGCCGAACAGGCCGTCGATGTCCCAGCCGCGGTCGGTCGGCAGCGGCGCGATCGCGTCGCGCTCGCCGGCGACCAGGTCCCACAGGTCCTCCGGGCTGCTGATCCCGCCGGGGTAGCGGCAGGCCATGCCGACTATGGCGATGGGCTCCCGGTCCGCGTCCTCGACCTCCTTGAGGCGGCGCTTGACCTGGCGCAGGTCCGCTGTGGCGCGCTTGAGGTAGTCGCGGAGCTTTTCCTCGTTGTCCATCGTCACGTCAGCTCCTGGTCGAGCAGGTCGAAGAGTTCGTCGTCGCTGGCCGCGTCGAGGTCCGCGTCGGACTCCGGCGCCGCCAGTCCGGCGAGCACGGCTTGCAGCCGTTCGGTGATTCGTGCGCGGGCGGTCTCGTCCTTGCCGAGCTCGATCAGCTCGGCCGCGAGCCGGTCCAGGTCGCCGAGTGCCAGTGGCGCCCCGGCGGGTGTGTCGGGTTTGACCTCGTCGCGCAGCTGGTCGACCAGCGCCGCCGGGGTCGGGTAGTCGAACACCAGCGTGGCGGGCAGTTTCAGGCCCGTGGCGGCGTTCAGGCTGTTGCGCAGCTCGACCGCGCTGAGCGAGTCGAAGCCGAGGTCCTGGAACGCGCGGTGCTCGTCGACCGCGTCCGGACCGGCCAGGCCCAGCGCCTTGGCGACGTGCGAGCGCACGACGTCGAGCAGCAGCTGGTCGCGGTCGCCGTCGGACAGACCGGCGATCCGCTTGCTGAGCGGTTCCTCGGCCGCCGCGGCCTCCGCGCGCCGCGCCTTGCCGCGGACCAGTCCGCTGAGCAGGGCGGGCACCCGGTCGCCGATGCCGGAGGTGTCGAGGTGCATCGGCACGACCGCGGCGTCCGCTCCGGCGAGCGCGGTGTCGAAGAGCGCCACACCCTCCTCTTCGGACAGTGCGGTGCCGAGCCTGGCGGAGTCGGCGGTCATGCCGCCGGTGTCCTCCCAGAGGCCCCAGCCGAGCGACAGAGCGGGCTTGCCCTGGTCGAGACGGTGCTGGGCGAGTGCGTCGAGGAACGAGTTCGCGGCGGCGTAGTTGGCCTGGCCCGGGTTGCCGAACGTGCCGGCGGCGGACGAGAACAGGACGAACGCGTCCAGGTCGCCGGTCAGCTCGTGCAGGTTCCAGGCCGCGTCCACCTTGGGCCGCAGCACCTTCTCCAGCCGTTCCGGGGTGAGCGAGGTCAGCACGCCGTCGTCGAGCACACCGGCGGCGTGCACCACGGCGGTGACCGGGTGCTCGGACAGCAGTGCTGCCAACGCTTCCCGGTCGGCCACGTCGCACGCGGCGATCTCGACCGTCGCACCCAGGGCGCGCAGCTCGTCGCGCAACTCGGGCGCACCGGGCGCGTCCAGACCGCGCCTGCTGGTGAGCAGGAGGCCGTCGACGCCGTACTCGGTGATCAGGTGCTTGGCGAACAACGCGCCGAGCGCGCCCGTCGCACCGGTCAGCAGCACCGTGCCGCCCTCGCGGAACTCCGGCTTCGCGCCCTCGGCGGCCCGCACCCGTGCCAGCCTCGGCACGTGCAGCGCGCCCTCGCGGATCGCGATCCGCGGCTCACCGGTGGCGAGCGCGGCGGCCAGTGCGCGCGGCGAGTCCTCGTGGTCGTCCAGTTCCACCTGCACGAACCGGTCCGGGTTCTCGGCCTGCGCCGAGCGGATCAGACCGTGCACGGCCGCACCTGCGATGTCGCCCTTCGTCACCACGACCAGTCGAGCGTCACGGTCCTGGGCGATCCAGTCCTGAGCGAGGCCGAGGATCCGTTCGACACCGGCCCGTGTGGCGTCCGCGTACCCGTCGCCGACGGCCAGGTCCGCCACCGCGGAGACGAGCACCGCGTCCGCCTCGCCGATCTCGGCGAGGGTGGCGTGCACCGGGAGGTCCAGCGCGTGGCCGAGCTTCAGGTCGTCCGGGCCGAGCACCGCCCAGGTGGCCGCGGAGGCGGCCGGGCTGGTGGTCGGCGTCCAGTCGACCCGGTAGAGCGAGCGGGTGAAGCCGCCGCCGAGCTGGTCGGTCGCGAGCGGCCGCAGCACCAGCGACTCGACCGAGGCGACCGGCGCGCCGGTCGGGTCCGCGATCTCCAGCGTCACCGAGTCCGCGCCGGACTTGGCCATCCGGATCCGCAGCGCCGAGGCGCCGACCGCGTGCACCCGGACGCCGCTCCAGGCGAACGGGAGCCGTGCCTGGCCGGTGTTCTCGAAGAACTCACCGAGGCCGACGGCGTGCAGCGACGCGTCGAGCAGAGCCGGGTGCAGCCCGAACGCCTCGGTGTCCTCGGCGTCGATGCTGATCTCGGCGAACACCTCGTCGTCACGGCGCCAGGCGGCCTTGAGGCCCTGGAACGCCGGGCCGTACTCCAGGCCGATGGCGTCGAAGCCGTCGTAGAGACCGCCGACGTCGACCTGCATGGCGTCGAGCGGCGGCCACACGTCCAGTCCACCGGCCGGCAGGTCCCCCGCCACCGCCAGCACACCGGTGGCGTGCCGGGTCCACGGCTCGTCGTCGAGTCGCGAGTGGACGGTGACCGTGCGCCGGTCCTCGTGGTCGGGTCCGCCGACGAGCACCTGCACCTGGACGGTGCCGTGCTCGGGCAGGACGAGCGGCGCGGCGAGGGTGAGCTCCTCGAGCACCCCGCAGCCCGCTTCCTCGCCTGCCCGCAGCGCCATCTCGACGAACGCGGTGCCGGGCAGCAGGACCGTGCCGGAGACCGCGTGGTCGCCGAGCCACGGCAGGCTGCCCCGGCCGAGGGAGCCGGTGAAGAGGTGGCCGTCGGAGTCGGGCAGCCCGATTCCGGCGCCGAGCAACGGGTGCCCGGTCGCGGCGAGCCCCTGGCCGGCGGCGGACGAGCCGTCGTTCAGCCAGTAGCGCTCGTCGTCGAACGCGTAGGTCGGCAGGTCGACGCGCCGGGCGTCGGTGCCCGCGAAGAACGTCGTCCAGTCGATCTTCGCGCCCCGAACGTAGGCGGTGCCGAGCGCGTGGAACAGGGTCTGGACCTCGGCGCGGCCCTTGCGCAGCGACGGCACGAACACGGCCTCCGCGGCGCTCTCCGCGCCCATCGCGGTGAGCACGGCGTCCGGGCCGAGCTCCACGAACGTCCGCACGCCCTTGGCTTCGAGCGTCGTGACGGCCTCGGCGAACCGGACGGTGTCGCGCACGTGCCGCACCCAGTACTCCGGGTCCGTCACGTCGCCGAGCAACGCGATCTTGGGCTCGCTGAACGTCAGACCCGAGACCACGGCCCGGAAGTCGTCCAGCATCGGGTCCATCAACGGCGAGTGGAACGCGTGCGAAACACTGAGCCGCTTGGACTTCCGGTCCGGGAACTGCTCGACCACCTGCTGCACGGCGTCTTCCGCGCCGGCGAGGACGATCGCGCTGGGGCCGTTGATGGCCGCGATGGACACGGCGTCGGTCAGGTGACCGGCGACCTCGTCCTCGGTGGCCTGCAAAGCGACCATCGCGCCGCCGGTCGGCAGTGCCTGCATGAGGCGACCGCGAGCGCTGACCAGCTTGCCCGCGTCGGCCAGGGACAGCACCCCGGCGACGTGGGCGGCCGCGATCTCGCCGATGGAGTGGCCCGCCAGGAAGTCCGGCTTGACGCCCCAGTGCTCGAACAGCCGGTACAGCGCGACCTCGATGGCGAACAGCGCGGGCTGCGTCGTGCCGGTCTCGTTGAGCGCGTTGACGTCGATGCCGAAGACGACCTCCTGCACCGGCGCGTCCAGCTCGGCGCACGCGGCGTCGAAGGCCTCGGCGAACACCGGGAACCGGTCGTACAGGTCGCGGCCCATGCCGAGCCGCTGGCTGCCCTGGCCGGTGAACAGGAACGCGAGCTTGCCGTGGCCGGCCACACCGGTCAGCGTCACGTCGTCGAGCCCGCCGGGCCCGTCGGTGCCCGGCTGGACCACGAACGCGCGGTGCTCGAAGCTGGACCTGCTGGTGGCCAGCGAGTACGCGACGTCGAGCGTGCGCAGGTCACGGTCCCGCAGGTGCTGTCCGAGCCGCTCGACCTGGCCGCGCAACGACCCGGCGGTCCGCGCCGAGAGCATCCACGGCAGCTCGACGTCGGCGCCGGTCTCGACCGGCTCCTCGTCCGGTGCCTGCTCGATGATCGTGTGGGCGTTGGTGCCGCTGATGCCGAACGACGACACCGCGGCCCGGCGCGGCCGGTCGACCGACGGCCACGCGACCGGCTCGGTGAGCAGCTCGACCGCGCCCGCGGTCCAGTCGATGCGCGGCGAGGGCTCCCCGACGTGCAACGTCTTCGGCAGCACGCCGTGGCGCAGCGCCATGACCATCTTGATGATGCCCGCGACGCCCGCCGCGGCCTGGGTGTGGCCGAGGTTGGACTTGATCGAGCCGAGCAGCAGCGGCTGCTCGCGGTCCTGGCCGTAGGTGGCGAGCAGGGCCTGCGCCTCGATCGGGTCGCCCAGCGAGGTGCCAGTGCCGTGCGCCTCGACCGCGTCGACGTCCGAAGTGGACAGACCGGCGTTCGCGAGCGCCTGGCGGATCACGCGTTGCTGGGACGGGCCGTTGGGTGCGGTGAGGCCGTTGGAGGCGCCGTCCTGGTTGATCGCGCTGCCCCGCACGATGGCGAGCACCGGGTGGCCGTTGCGGCGGGCGTCGGAGAGGCGTTCGACGAGCAGCATGCCCGCGCCCTCGCCCCAGCCGGTGCCGTCCGCGTCGGCGGAGAACGCCTTGCAGCGGCCGTCGGCGGCGAGACCGCGCTGGCGGCTGAAGCCGATGAACGTGCCGGGCGTGGCCATGACGGTCACACCGCCGGCCAGCGCCAGCGTGCACTCACCGCTGCGCAACGCCTGCACGGCGAGGTGCAGGGCCACCAGCGAAGAGGAGCACGCGGTGTCGACCGTGACGGCCGGGCCCTCCAGGCCGAACGTGTAGGACACGCGGCCGGAGATGACGCTGCCCGAGCTGCCGGTGCCGAGGTAGCCCTCGATGCCGTCCGGCACGGACCGCAGCCGTGACGCGTAGTCGTGGTACATGACGCCGGCGAACACGCCGGTCCGGCTGCCGCGCAACGTGTGCGGGTCGATGCCAGCGCGTTCGAGGGCTTCCCAGGACGTCTGCAGCAGCAGGCGCTGCTGCGGGTCCATCGCCAGCGCCTCCTTCGGGTTGATGCCGAAGAACGCGGGGTCGAACTCGCTGGCGTTGTAGAGGAAGCCGCCCTCACGCGAGTACGAGGTGCCCTGGTGGCTCGGGTCCGGGTGGTACAGGTTCTCGATGTCCCAGCCGCGGTCGGTCGGGAAGCCGCCGATGGCGTCGCCGCCGTCCTCCAGCAGGCGCCACAGGTCCTCGGGGGACGTGACGCCGCCGGGGAAGCGGCAGCCGATGCCGACGATGGCGATCGGCTCGTCGTCCACGACGTCGACCGTCACCGGGCCGGTCACCTCGGTGGCCGCTCCGCCGAGCTCGGCACGCAGGTGCTCGACCAGCGCGAGAGGTGACGGGTAGTCGAAGACCAGCGTCGCGGGCAGCCGCAGGCCGGTGTCGGCCGCGATCCGGTTGCGCAGCTCGACCGCGGTGAGCGAGTCGAAGCCCAGCTCCCGGAACGACCGGACGGCGTCCACGTCGTCCGCGCCGCCGTAGCCGAGCACGTCGGCCGCTTGGCCGCGCACCAGGTCGAGCAGCACGGCGTCCTGCTCGGCGGCGCTGAGCCCGGCGAGCCGGTCGCGCAGCCCCGCGTCACCGGCCACCGCGGTGGCGGCCCTGCGGGTCGTGCGGACGAGCCCGCTGAGCAGCGGCGCGACGGCCGTGCCCTTGAGCGCGGCGACGTCGAGGCGCATCGGCACCACGACCGGGTTCCCGGTGGAAGGGGCCAGGTCGAACAACCGGACGCCCTCGTCCGCCGACAGCGTGGCCAGGCGGCTGAGGTGGGCGGCGGTCATGCCGCCGGTGTCCTCCCACAGGCCCCACGCGAGCGACAGCGCCGGAAGTCCCTGTGCCACGCGGTGTTGCGCGAGGGCGTCGAGGTAGGCGTTGGCGGCGGCGTAGTTGCCCTGGCCCGCGTTGCCGAACGTGCCCGCCGCCGAGGAGAAGACGACGAACGCGGACAGGTCGCGGGTCAGCTCGTGCAGGTTGCGCGCCGCGTCCACCTTGGGGCGCAACACGGTCTCGATCTGCTCCGGGGTCAGCGAGGCGATCGTGGCGTCGTCCAGCACACCGGCGGTGTGCACGACGGCGTTCACGACCCGGTCGTCCAGGAGGTTCTTCAGCGCGGCGAAGTCGGCGACGTCGCAGGCGACGATCTCGGCCGACGCGCCCAGCGCGACCAGGTCGTCGCGCAGCTCGGTGGCGCCGGGGGCGTCCGGGCCGCGCCGCGAGGTGAGCAGCAGGTCGCGCACGCCGTACTCGGTGACGAGGTGCTTCGCGAAGACCGCACCCAGCGCACCGGTGGCGCCGGTGACCAGCACCGTGCCGTCGAACGACAGCTTCGCGTCCACAGTGGATGAAGCACGCGCGAGCCTCGGGGCGAGCGCGACGCCTTGGCGCACCGCGATCTCGGGCTCACCGGTCGCCAGCGCGGCGGCGAGGTCGAGCGTGTCGTCGGTGTCCACCAGCACGAACCGGCCGGGGTTCTCGGACTGCGCCGACCGCACCAGGCCGCGCACGGCGGCACCGACCAGGTCGGTCACGTCGTCGCCGGGCTTGACCGCGACCGCCTCGCGGGTGACGAAGACCAGCCGCTCGGCGGGACGGTCCTCGGCGAGCCAGGCGCGCACCGACGCCAACGCCTGGTGCACCGCGGCGGACACGGACTCCTCGGCGATCTCCGCCTCGACCACGCCGATCTCGTCGGTGCCGGTGACCGGCACCCAGTCGATCTGGAAGAGCGAGCGGCTCACCGGCGGCGCGCCGACCTCGTCGGGCGAGAACGCCCGCAGCACCAGCGAGTCCACCGAGGCGACCGGCGCGCCGGTGCCGTCGGCGATCTCCAGCGCGAAGCCCTCGCCGGCCTTGGTGAGGCGCACGCGCAGGGCCGTGGCGCCTTCCGCGTGCAGGGCGACGCCCCGCCACGCGAACGGCAGCCGGGTCTCCCCCGCCGCCGCGCCCAGGGAGAGAGCGTGCAGCACCGAGTCGAACAACGCCGGGTGCAGACCGAACCGGTCGGCCGTGCCGTCCAGCGCGACCTCGGCGAAGATCTCGTCGCCCTGACGCCACGCGGCGCGCAGGCCCTGGAAGGCCGGGCCGTACTCCAGTCCGGCGGCCGCGAGACCGGGGTAGATCTCCTCCACCGCAACGGACTGCGCGGCGGGCGGCCACTGGGCGAGCGAGAAGCCCGCCCGCGGCGCCTGCGGCAGCAGCGATCCGGTGGCGTGCCGGGTCCACGGCTCGTCGCCCTCCGGCCGCGAGTGCACGGTCAGCGAACGGCGGCCGTCGTCGTCGGCCTCGCCGAGGGCCAGCCGCAGCTGGACCGGACCGTGCAGCGCGAGCGGCGCTTCCAGGGTCAGTTCCTCGACCAGGTCGCAGCCGACCTCCGCACCGGCGCGGAACGCCATCTCGGCGAACGCGGTGCCGGGCACCAGAACGGTGCCGGACACGACGTGGTCGGCGAGCCACGGGTGGGTCTCAACGGAGAGCCGGGCGGTGAACAGGTGGCCGTCGGGCAGGGACACCGCCGCACCCAGCAGCGGGTGGTCGGCGTCGCCGAGACCGACGGAGGTCACGTCGCCGAACGCCACCCCGGCCGTGGGCCAGAAGAGCTGGCGCTGGAACGCGTAGGTGGGCAGGTCGACCCTGCGGCCGCCGTCGAGCAGCTTCGCCCAGTCGACGTCCGCACCGGCCGCGTAGGCCTGGCCGACGGCCTGGAGCAGGGTGGTGACCTCGGGACGGTCCTTGCGCAGCACCGGGAACACCGGCACGTCGGCCATCGCGGCCAGCACGCCGTCCGGGCCGACCTCCACGAACGTCCCGGCGCCCGCCTCCTCCAGCGCCCGCATCGTGTCGGCGAACCGGACGGCGTCGCGCACGTGCCGCACCCAGTACTCCGGGTCGGAGACGCTGCCCTGCATCGGGATGCGGGGCTCGCTGAACGTCAGCTTCGCCACCACGGCCCGGAAGTCGTCCAGCATCGGGTCCATCAACGGCGAGTGGAACGCGTGCGACACGCTGAGCCGCTTGGACTTCCGGTCGGAGAACTGCGCGATCACCTGCTGGACCGCGTTCTCCTCCCCCGCCACGACGACGGAGTCGGGGCCGTTGATCGCGGCGATCGACACCAGGTCGGACAGGTGAGGCGTGACCTCGTCCTCGGTGGCCTGCAACGCCACCATCGCGCCACCGGCCGGCAGCGCCTGCATCAGCCGGCCACGAGCCTCGACCAGCACGGAGGCGTCTTCGAGCGAGAGGACGCCCGCGACGTGGGCCGCGGCGATCTCGCCGATCGAGTGGCCCGCCAGGAAGTCCGGGGTCATCCCCCAGTGCTCCAGCGTGCGGAACAGCGCGACCTCGATCGCGAACAGGGCGGGCTGCGTGACGGCGGTCTGGTCGAGCGCCTCGGCGTCGGTGCCGAACACGATGTCGCGCAACGGGAGGTCGAAGTGCGACCGCACCTCGTCGAAGGCCCTGGCGAACTCCGGCACCGCGTCGTACAGCTCGCGGCCCATGCCGAGCCGCTGGCTGCCCTGACCGGTGAACAGGAACGCCAGCTTGCCGCCGGCGGCCTCCGCGCGACCGACCGAGGCCAGGTCGCGCAGCACGTTCTCGCCGGAGACGACCACGGCCCGGTGTTCGTGAGCGGTGCGGGTGGTCAGCAGCGAGTGGCCGATGTCCAGCGGGTCCAGCTCCGGGTGCGCCTCGACGTGCGCGGCGAGCGCGAGCGCCTGACCGCGCAGGGCGGCGGGGGTCTTGCCGGAGAGCACCCACGGCCGCGGGAGCTCCTGGACCTCACGGGGTTCGGGGGCGTCCTCGGCCGGCGGCTGCTCGATGATCACGTGGGCGTTGGTGCCGCTGATGCCGAACGACGACACACCGGCACGACGAGCGCGGCCGGTCTCCGGCCACGGACGCGCGGCCGTGGTCAGCTCGACGGCGCCGGCGGTCCAGTCGACCTCGGGGGTCGGCACGTCGACGTGCAACGTCTTCGGCACGACACCGTGCCGCATCGCCTCGACGACCTTGATGATGCCCGCGACACCGGCCGCGGCCTGCGGGTGGCCCATGTTCGACTTGATCGAGCCGAGCAGCAGCGGGATGGAGCGGTCCTGGCCGTAGGTGGCCAGCAGGGCCTGGGCCTCGATCGGGTCGCCGAGCCTGGTGCCGGTGCCGTGGGCCTCGACCAGGTCGACGTCCTTAGTGGACAGTCGGGCGCTGGCCAGCGCCTGCTGGATCACGCGGCGCTGCGACGGGCCGTTGGGGGCGGTGAGGCCGTTGGACGCGCCGTCCTGGTTGACCGCGCTGCCCCGCACGATGGCGAGCACCGGGTGGCCGTTGCGGCGGGCGTCCGACAGCCGCTCGACGAGCAGCATGCCGGCGCCTTCACTCCAGCTCGTGCCGTCCGCGGCGCCCGCGAAGGACTTGGAACGGCCGTCCGGCGCGAGACCGCGCTGACGGGAGAAGCCGACGAACGTGGACGGGGTCGCCATCACGGTGACGCCACCGGCCAGGGCCAGCGAGCACTCGCCGTTGCGCAGCGCCTGCACGGCCAAGTGCAGTGCCACCAACGAAGACGAGCACGCGGTGTCGACCGTGACGGCCGGGCCTTCCAGCCCGAACGTGTAGGAGACGCGGCCGGACGCGAGGCTGCCGCCGGTGCCGAGGTAGCCCTCGACCTCCTCGACGCCGCGCTCCACCACCGACGAGTAGTCGTGGTACATGATCCCGGCGAACACACCGGTGCGGGTGCCGCGCACGGACGCGGGGTCGATGCCGCCGCGTTCGAAGGCCTCCCAGGTGGTCTCCAGCAGCAGCCGGTGCTGCGGGTCCAGCGCGAGGGCCTCGCGCGGGCTGATGCCGAAGAACGCGGGGTCGAACTCGGCGGCGTCGTGCAGGAAGCCGCCGTCGCGGACGTAGGACGTGCCGGGGTGGTCGGGGTCCTCGTTGTACAGGCCTTCGAGGTCCCAGCCGCGGTTGGCCGGGAAGCGCGTGATGGCGTCCGCGCCCTCGTCGACGAGGCGCCACAGGTCTTCCGGCGAGGAGATGCCGCCGGGGAACCGGCAGCTCATGCCGATGATGGCGATCGGCTCGTCGTTGGCGAGGACGACCGGCTCGGTCACCGTGGCGGTGGTCTCGGCGCCACCCAGTTCCTCGCGCAGGTGCTCGGCGAGCGCGAGCGGCGTCGGGTAGTCGAAGACCAGGGTGGCGGGCAGCCGCAGGCCGGTGTGGCCGTTGAGGCGGTTGCGCAGCTCGACCGCGGTGAGCGAGTCGAAGCCCAGCTCCTTGAACGCGAGCAACGGTTCCACGTCGTCACCGGAGCCGTAGCCGAGGACCTCGGCCACGTGGTGGCGGACGATGTCGATCAGCTCGGCGCGCGACAGCACGGCCTGGGCGGCGCTGGCGGCCGCGGTGCGGGCAGAGCGCTTCGCCGGGCGGACCAGCCCGCGCAGCAACGCGGACACGCCGTCGAGTCCACTCAGGACCTTGGTGTCGAGGTGCACGGGCACCTGGACCGGCAGGCCGGAGGTGAACGCGGCGTCGAACAACGCCAGGCCCTCGGACTCGGTCAGCGGACGTGCGCCCATGCGGGTCATCAGCTTGACCGTGGCGTCGTCGACGTCCATGCCGCCGACACCGGTCCACAGGCCCCAGGCGAGCGCCAGGCCGTGCTGACCGGTGGCCTGGCGGTGCCGGACCAGGTTGTCCAGCACCGAGTTGGCCGCGGCGTAGTTGGCCTGGCCGGCGTTGCCCAGCGCGCAGGCGGAGGAGGAGAACACCACGAACGCCTTGAGGTCCGCGGTCAGGTCGTGCAGGTTGATCGCGCCGTCGACCTTCGGCCGCAGCACGCGGGTGAGCTGCTCGGGGGTCAGCGACTCGACCACGCCGTCGTCCAGCACCCCGGCGGAGTGCACGACGGCGGTGACCGGGTGCTCGGCCAGCAGGGCGGCGAGCGCGTCGCGGTCCGCCGCGTCGCAGGCCGCGACCGCGACCGTGGCGCCGAGGTTCTCCAGGTCGGCGACCAGCTCGGCCGCGCCGGGCGACTCCGGGCCACGACGGGAGATCAGCAGCAGCTGCCGCACGCCGTACTCGGTGACGAGGTGCCGGGCGAACAACGCGCCGAGCCCGGTGGTGCCGCCGGTGATCAGGACGGTCCCGTCGAGCACGGGCGCGTCGGCGCGGACCTGCGGGCTGCGGGCGAGCCGGGCCGCGCGGACAGCGCCGTCGCGGAGCTGCAGCTGGGTCTCGTCGGCGAGCACTGCCGCCGGCAGGACCTGCTGGGAGGCCTCGGAACCGTCGCTCTCGACGAGCAGGAAGCGGTTCGGGTGCTCGCTCTGGGCGGAGCGGATCAGGCCGTGCACCGCGCTGCCGGGGCCGTCCTCGGCCAGGTCGCCGGTCAGGAAGGCCAGGCGGGCGGCGGCGAACCGGTCGTCCGCGAGCCACGCCTGGACCAGCCGCAGCGCGGCCTGCGCGGCGTCGTGGACCTCGTCGGCACGGAACCCGGTGGAGTGCAACGAGACCAGCACGACGTCGGGCACGGTGTCGATCGTCGCCAGGTCGACGTCCAGGCCGGCCTCGACGATGGTGGCCTGCGCGTCCCCGACCGCGATCGGCGACCAGCCGACGTGGAAGAGCGACTCGACGGAGGACTGGGCGAGCTGCCCGACCTCGCGCAGCACCAGCGATCCGATGGTGGCGACGGGGGCGCCGGTGCCGTCGGCGACGTGGATCTCGACGCCGGCCCCGCTGGGGACCAGCCGCACGCGCAGCTCGGTGGCACCGACGGCGTGCAGGGCGACGTTGCTCCACGAGAACGGGAGCTGGGCGGCGCCTTCGGTGACCAGTGCCAGCGGGTGCAGGGCCGCGTCCAGCAGGGCGGGGTGCAGGCCGAACGCCTCGATCTCGGCGTCGACGGAGATCTCGGCGAACAGCTCGTCCCCGCGCCGCCAGACCGCCTGAACGCCCTGGAACAGCGGGCCGTAGACCAGCCCGGCGTTCGCCAGGCCGTCGTAGAGCGCGTCGGTGGGGACCTGCTCGGCGGCGGGCGGCCACTCGGACAGGTCGTGGGCGGGGGCGAGCGCGGCCGGCAGCAACGTGCCGGTGGCGTGCCGGGTCCACGGCCCGTCGAGTCGCGAGTGGACGGTCAGCGAGCGGCGGCCGGCGCCGTCCGGGCCGCCGACGGCGACCTGGACCTGCACGATGCCGTGCTCCGGCACGACCAGGGGTGCTTCGAGGGTGAGCTCCTCCAGCAGGTCGCAGCCGACCTCGTCGCCGGCCCGGATCGCCAGCTCGACGAACGCGGTGCCGGGCAGCAGGACCACGCCCTGCACCGCGTGGTCGGCGAGCCACTCGTGGGTGTCCAGCGAGAGGTGGCCGCTCAGGACCAGGCCGTCCGAGTCGGCGAGCGACACCGCGGAGCCGAGCAGCGGGTGGATCGACGCGCCGAGGCGGACGCCCTGCACCTCGGCGAGCCAGTAGCGCTCGCGCTGGAACGCGTAGGTGGGCAGGTCGACCCGGTTGCCGCCGCCGAAGAACGCGGCCCAGTCGAGTGCGACGCCGCTGACGTGCAGGGCGCCGACCGCGGCCGCGACGGTGTCGGCCTCGGGGCGGTCCTTGCGCAGCAACGGGATGATCGGCACGTCGGCCATCGCGGCCAGCACGCCGTCCGGGCCGATCTCCAGGAACGTGCGGACGTGCCGCGACTCCAGCTCGGCCATCGTGTCGGCGAACCGGACGGTGTCGCGGACGTGGCGCACCCAGTACTCCGGGTCCGTGACGTCACCGAGCATCGCGATCTTCGGCGCGCTGAACGTCAGCTCCGACACGACAGCGCGGAAGTCGTCCAGCATCGGGTCCATCAACGGCGAGTGGAACGCGTGCGACACGCTGAGCCGCTTGGACTTCCGGTCCGGGAACTGCGCGATCACCTGCTGCACGGCGTCTTCGGCACCGGCGACGACCACGGACGACGGCCCGTTGATCGCGGCCAGCGACACCAGGTCGGTGAGGTGAGGCGTGACCTCGGCCTCGGTGGCCTGCAGTGCCACCATCGCCCCGCCCTCGGGCAGAGCCTGCATCAACCGCGCACGAGCACTGACCAGCGTCGCCGCGTCCTTCAGCGACAGCACGCCGGCCACGTGGGCGGCCGCGATCTCACCGATCGAGTGCCCTGCCAGGAAGTCCGGGCGGATGCCCCAGGACTCGACCAGGCGGTACAGCGCCACTTCCAGCGCGAAGATCGCGGGCTGCGTGAACTCGGTGCGGTCGAGCTGGTCGTCCCGCACGTCCACCAGCGCGGCGACCTCGTCGAAAGCCTGCGCGTACACGGGGAACGCGGCGTGCAGCTCGCGGCCCATCCCTGCGCGCTGGCTGCCCTGACCGGTGAACAGGAACGCGAGACCGGCCTCGGTCGCGACACCGCTGGACAGGTTGCCGAGCCCGCGCGTCACGTCGGCCAGGTCGCGGCCGACGATCGCGGCGCGGTGGCTGTGCGCGGTGCGGGTGGTGGCGAGCGACCAGGCGAGGTCGCGCGGGTTCAGCCCGGGGTTGGCCGTCAGGTGGTCGCGGAGCTTGGCGGCCTGCGCGCGCAGTGCCTGCTCGGACTTGCCGGACAGCACGAACGGCACGGTCGCCGGACCGGTGTGCTCACCGGGTTCCGCGGCGTCCGGCGCCTGCTCGATGATCGTGTGTGCGTTGGTGCCGCTGATGCCGAACGACGACACGCCCACGCGGCGCGGACGGTCGGAGGCGGGCCACTCGCGCGACTCGGTCAGCAGCCTGACGTTGCCTTCGGTCCAGTCGACCTGCGGCGTCGGCGTGTCGGCGTGCAGGGTCTTGGGCAGCACGCCGTGCCGCAGCGCCATGACCATCTTGATGACGCCCGCGACACCCGCGGCGGCCTGGGTGTGACCGACGTTGGACTTCAACGATCCCAGCCACAACGGCTCCGCGCGTTCCTGGCCGTAGGTGGCGAGCAGCGCCTGCGCCTCGATCGGGTCGCCCAGCCGGGTACCCGTGCCGTGCGCCTCGACCGCGTCGACGTCCGAAGTGGACAGACCGGCGGACGCGAGCGCCTGCCGGATGACCCGCTGCTGCGCGGGCCCGTTCGGGGCGGTCAGGCCGCTCGACGCGCCGTCCTGGTTGATCGCGCTGCCGCGCACCACGGCGAGCACGGGGTGGCCGTTGGCGACGGCGTCGGACAGCCGCTCCACCAGGAGCATGCCGGCGCCCTCGCCCCAGCCGGTGCCGTCCGCCTCGGCCGCGAACGCCTTGCAGCGCCCGTCTGCGGCCAGCGCGCCCTGACGGGCGAAGTCGATGAACGTGCCGGGCGTGGACATCACGGCCACACCGCCGGCCAGTGCCATGTCGCACTCGCCCAGCCGCAGGGCCTGCACGGCCCAGTGCAGTGCCACCAACGACGACGAGCACGCCGTGTCGATGGTGACGGCCGGACCTTCAAGTCCCAGCGTGTAAGCGATTCGACCGGTGGCGATGCTGCCCGCGCTGCCGTTGCCGAGGTACGCCTCGACGCCCTCCGGCGGCGCGATGTCCCGCATGACGTAGTCGTGGTACATCAGACCGGCGAACACGCCGGTCCGGCTGCCCCGCAACGTCGTGGGGTCGATGCCCGCGCGTTCGAAGGCCTCCCACGACGTCTCCAGCAGCAACCGCTGCTGCGGGTCCGTCCCGAGCGCCTCGCGCGGCGAGATCCCGAAGAAGGCAGGGTCGAACTCGCTGGCGCCGTCGAGGAACCCGCCCTCCAGCGGGATGTCCTCCACCTGCCAGCCGCGGTCGGCAGGGACGCCGGCGATCGCGTCGTGGCCGCCCGAAACGAGCTCCCACAGGTCCTCCGGGGTGGACACCCCACCCGGCAGGCGGCACGACATCGCCACGATCGCGATGGGTTCGGTCGCCTTGTCCTCGACGTCGCGCAGGCGCTTGCGCGCCTCGCGCAGGTCGGCGGTGGCCCGCTTCAGGTACTCGAGGTACTTGTCCTCAGTCGCCACGTGGTCATCTCCTCGGGGCAGCGGCGTCGGTCACGTGGGTCATGACAGCTCGTTGTCGAGCAGGTCGAAGAGCTCGTCGGCGGTCACGGAGTCGAGGTCGTCCTCGGTCACTTCCGCGGAAGCACCCGTGTCCCACTCGGCGAGCAGGGAACGCAGCCTCTCGGCCACCTGCCGTCGTTCGGTCTCGTCCGGCGCGGCCGTCGCGAGCGCGGCGGCCAGCCGGTCCAGTTCGGTGTGCACCGGCGACGCCACGTCCTCGGCGGGCACGACCGTGCCGAGGTACTGGGCGAGCGCGTTCGGTGACGGGTAGTCGAAGATCAGCGTGGCCGGCAGGCGCACCCCGATCGCCGCGCTGACCTGGTTGCGGAACTCGACGGCGGTCAGCGAGTCGAAGCCCAGCTCCAGGAAGCCCCTGCCGGGTTCGACCGCCGTGTGGGAGTCGTAGCCGAGCACCGCGGCGGCGTGGCCGCGGACCAGGTCGAGCAGAGCCTTGTCGCGGTCCGCACCGGACAGTCCGGCGAGCCTGCTCGCCGCCGGCGCCTCGCTGACCGCTTCGGTGGCCCGGCGGGCGGGCATCCGGACCAGGCCGCGCAGCAGCGGTGCCAGCGTCCCGGCCGCGGCCTGCGTGCGCAGGACGGCGGTGTCGAGGTTGATCGGCACCAGCGCGGCCAGGTCGTGGCCGAGCGCGATGTCGAACAGCGCCAGGCCTTCCGCCGGGGTGAGCGGCGCGACGCCGGCCCTGGCCATGCGCTGGAGGTCGGCCTCGGCGAGGTCGGCGTCCATGCCGCCCGAGCTGGCCCACAGGCCCCACGCGACCGAGGTCGCGGCCAGCCCGGTCGCCTTGCGGTGCTGGGCCAGGCCGTCCAGGTAGGAGTTCGCCGCGGCGTAGTTGCCCTGGCCCGCGGCACCGAAGACACCGCCGGTCGAGGAGAACAGGACGAACGCGGCGAGGTCCAGGTCGCGGGTCAGCTCGTGCAACGTCTGCGCGGCGTCGACCTTCGGCCGCAGCACGCGGTCGAACTGCTCGGCGGTGAGCGAGGTGATCGTGCCGTCGTCCAGCACACCGGCGGTGTGCACGACGGCGGTCAGCGGGTGCTCGGCAGGTACCCCGGCCAGCAGCGCGGTCACGGCGTCGCGGTCGGCGACGTCGCAGGCGACGAAGTCCACCTCGGCACCGCTCGCCGCCAGCCGGTCGCGCAGGTCCTCCGCACCGGGGGCGGCCAGGCCGCGCCTGCTGGTGAGGACCAGGTGGCGAACTCCGTGCTGGGAAACGAGGTGCTCGGCCACCAGCCCGCCGAGCGTGCCCGTGGCTCCCGTGACGAGCACGGTCCCGTTCGGGTCGAGGACGGCCGGCTGCTCGGGCGCGGCCGCCCTGGCGAGCCTCGGTGCGAACGCGGCGCCGTCGCGCAGCGCCAGTTCCTGCTCGCCGGCGGCCAGTGCGGCCGTCAACGCCTGGTAGGAGGCGTCCGCCTCGTCCAGGTCGACGAGGAGGAACAGGCCGGGGTTCTCGGCCTGCGCCGAGCGGACCAGGCCCCGTGCGGCGGCGCCGGCCAGGTCGGCCACGTCGTCGCCGGGCCGGACCGCGACCGCGTTCCTGGTGACCAGCACCAGGTGCGCGTCGTGCTCCTCGGTCAGCCACGTGCGGAGCAGGTCGAGCACGCCCGCCGTGACCGCGCGGACCGAGCCGTCCTGGGCCGTCGTGCAGGACACGAAGACCACGTCGGCGGCGGCGGCGGGCACCAGGTGCACGCCCGCGGCTTCCAGGCCCGCGCCGACCTTGAGCTCGTCGTTGCCGAGCACGGCGTACTTGACGCCGGACTCGGGCGTGCCGGCCGTGACCGAGGTCCACTCGACCCGGTACAGCGACTCGGCGTGCTGCGCCGGACCGGCCAGCTGGTCGGCCGAGATCGCCCGCAGGGCGAGGGATTCGACGGACGCGACCGGGGCTCCGGTGCCGTCGGCGAGCTGGATGGCCACGGACTCGCCGGTCGCGGTCAGCTTGACCCGCACCGACCTCGCGCCCGTGGAGTGCAGCCGGACCCCGCGCCAGGCGAACGGCAGGAGCGCGCCGCCGGAGAGCAGGCCGCCCGCGCCGATGCCGTGCAGCGTGGCGTCCAGCAGAGCAGGGTGGACGCCGTAGCCGTCGGTGTCCGCGGCGGCGGGCAGCGACACCTCGGCGAAGACCTCGTCGCCGCTCCGCCAGGCCGCGGTGAGGCCCTGGAACAGCGGCCCGTACCCGAACCCGGCGTCCGCGAACCCGTCGTAGGTCCCCGTCACGTCGATCTGCTCGGCGCCCGCCGGGGGCCACTGGGTCAGCTCGAAGCCCGCGTTCCCCGACTCCGTCAGCGCACCGGTGGCGTGCCGCGTCCACGGCTCGTCGTCGATGCGGCTGTGCACCACGACCGGCCGCACACCCGACTCGGGCGCGCCGACCACGACCTGCAGCTGGACGGACCCGGTGCGCGGCAGCACCAGCGGTGCCTGCAGCGTCAGCTCGTCCAGCGTGCCGCAGCCGACCTGTTCGCCGGCGTGCAGCGCCAGTTCCACGAAAGCGGTGCCGGGCAACAGGACCACGTCGAAGACCTCGTGCTCGGCGAGCCACGGGTGGGTCTCCAGCGAGAGCCTGCCGGTGAACAGGAAGCCGTCGGAGTCGGCCAGCGGCACGGCCGCGCCGAGCAGCGGGTGACCGGCGGAGGCCAGGCCCGCGGACGACACGTCGACCGGGACGGCCGCGTCCTCCAGCCAGTAGCGAGAAGTCTGGAACGCGTAGGTGGGCAGGTCGGCCTGGCGGGTGGCGCGTCCGGCGAAGAACGCCCGCCAGTCCACGGAGATGCCGCGGACGTGCAGCTCACCGATCGCGGTGGTGAGCGTGGCGACCTCGGCGCGGTCCTTGCGCAACACCGGCACCGCGGTCACGTCGGCCTCCGCGGCCATCGCGGTGAGCACCCCGTCCGGGCCGACCTCCAGGAAGGTCGTCACGCCGAGACCGGTGAGCGTGGTGAGCGCGTCGGCGAACCGGACGGCGTCGCGGACGTGGCGCACCCAGTGCTCCGGGTCCGTCACCTCCCCCAGCATCGCGATCTGAGGCTCGTTGAACGTCAGACCCGAGACCACAGCGCGGAACTCGTCCAGCATCGGGTCCATCAACGGCGAGTGGAACGCGTGCGACACCCGCAGCCGCTTGGTCTTGAAGCCCTGCTCCGACAGCGTTCCCGCCACGGAGAGGACCCCGTCCTCGTCACCGGCGACGACGACGGACCGCGGCCCGTTGACGGCGGCGATCGAGACGCCCTCGGTCAGCAGCGGCAGCACGTCGGACTCGGCCGCGCGGATGGAGATCATCAGACCACCGGGCGGCAGCGCCTGCATGAGCCGGCCGCGGGCGGCGACGAGCGTCGTCGCGTCGTCCAGCGAGAGCACCCCTGCCACGTGGGCGGCGGCGAGCTCACCGATCGAGTGGCCTGCCAGGTAGTCGGCCCGCACGCCCCAGCTCTCCAGGAGCCGGTAGAGCGCCACCTCGACGGCGAACAGCGCGGGCTGCGTCATCCCGGTCTGGTCCAGCGCTTCGGCGTCGATGCCGAACACGACGTCGCGCACCGGCTCGGCGAACCGGTCGCACACCGCGTCGAAGGCCTCGGCGAACACCGGGAAGGCGTCGTACAGCTCGCGGCCCATGCCGAGTCGCTGGCTGCCCTGGCCGGTGAAGAGGAACGCCACCTTGCCCGCGCCGTCGGCGTTGCCGGTGCTCGCGTCGAACGCGCTGAGCTTGTCCAGCAGCTCGATCCGGGAGCCGGCGACGAACGCGGCGCGGTGTTCCAGCGCCGCACGGCGCGTGGCCAGGGTTCCCGCGGCCTCGACCAGGTCGAAGCCGGGGTTCGCGGTGATGTGCGCGTGCAGCTGGGCCGCCTGCGCCTTCAGGGCTTCCTCGCCGCGGGCCGAGAGCAGCACCGGGACGACCTGCTCGGTGATCGCCGGGAGTTCGGCGACCGCCTCGTCCGGCGCCTGCTCGATGATCGCGTGGGCGTTGGTGCCGCTGATGCCGAACGACGACACGGCGGCGCGGCGCGGACGTCCGGTGGACGGCCAGTCGCGCTGCTCGGTCAGCAGCTCGACCTCGCCCTCGGTCCAGTCGATGTGCGGGGACGGCGCGTCGACGTTGAGCGTCTTCGGCAGCACGCCGCGGCGCATCGCCTCGACCATCTTGATCACACCGGCGGCACCGGCGGCGGCCTGGGTGTGGCCGATGTTGGACTTGATCGAGCCCAGCCACAGCGGCTCGCCGCCGTCGCGCTCCTGGCCGTAGGTGGCCAGCAGGGCCTGCGCCTCGATCGGGTCTCCCAGCGTGGTGCCGGTGCCGTGCGCCTCGACGACGTCCACTTCGGACGCTCCGAGCCGCGCGTTGGCCAGCGCCTGCCGGATCACGCGCTGCTGCGACGGGCCGTTGGGGGCGGTGAGGCCGTTGGACGCGCCGTCCTGGTTGACGGCCGTGCCGCGGACGATGGCGAGCACCGGGTGGCCGTTGCGGCGGGCGTCGGAGAGCCGCTCGACGAGCAGCACGCCGACGCCTTCGCCCCAGGCCGTGCCGTCGGCGCCGGCGGCGAACGACTTGACCCTGCCATCGGCGGCCAGGCCGCGCTGACGGGCGAACGAGGTGAACGTGCCGGGCGACGGCATCACCGTGACGCCACCGGCCAGCGCGAGGTCGCACTCCCCGCTGCGCAACGCCTGCACCGCGAGGTGCAGCGCCACCAACGAGGACGAGCACGCCGTGTCGACCGTGACCGCCGGGCCTTCCAGCCCGAAGGTGTAGGAGACGCGGCCGGAGATGACGCTGGCGGAGTTGCCGGTGCCGACGAAGCCCTCGACCTCCGCCGGGATCAGGGCGAGGCGGGAGGCGTAGTCGTAGTACATGACGCCGGCGAAGACACCGGTCCTGCTGCCGCGCACGGACGTCGGGTCGATGCCCGCCCGTTCGAAGGTCTCCCAGGAGGTTTCGAGCAGCAGGCGCTGCTGCGGGTCGGTGGCGATCGCCTCGCGCGGGCCCATCCCGAAGAACGCCGGGTCGAACTGCGCGGCGTCGTGCAGGAAGCCACCCTCGCGGGCGTAGGTCGTGCCGGGGGTGTCGGCGTCGTCGTCGAACAGGTTCTCCAGGTCCCAGCCGCGGTCGGCGGGGAACGGCGAGATGCCGTCCTGACCGGCGGCGACCAGGTCCCACAGCTGCTCGGGGCTGCGCACGCCACCGGGGTAGCGGCAGCTCATCGCGACGATCGCGATGGGCTCGTCGTCGGCGACCTTCGCGGCGCGCACCGCGGCGGCCGGGGCCTCGTCGGCGCCGAACATCTCGGCGACGAGGTGGTCGGCCAGCGTGGCGGCGTTCGGGTAGTCGAACACCAGCGTGGCGGGCAGGCGCATCCCCGTGACGGCGTTGAGGCCGTTGCGGAGCTCGACCGCGGTGAGCGAGTCGAAGCCCAGCTCCTTGAACGCCCTGGCGGCCGGGACCGCGTCCGGCGAGTCGTAGCCGAGCACGGCCGCGACCTGCGTGCGGACCAGGTCGAGCACGGCCTCGGCGCGCTGCGGGCCCGCCAGCTCGGCGAGGCCGAGGCGGGCGGCGGAGTCGGCGGCGCGAGCGGCCCGGCGGGCCGGGCGCACGAGACCCTGCAGGATCACCGGCACGGTCGGGTAAGTCCGCAGTACCGCGAGGTCCAGGCGCACCGGGACGAGGCAGGCCTCGCCGGAGGCCAGTGCGGCGTCGAACAGCGCCAGGCCGTCCACAGTGGACAGCGTGCCGATGCCGCCCCGGCCGGCCCGGTCGGTGGCCATGCCCGTGTCGGTCTGCCACAGGCCCCAGGCCAGTGACGTGGCTTCGAGGCCCTGGGCCCTGCGGTGCTGGGCGAGGCCGTCGAGGTAGGCGTTCGCGGCGGCGTAGTTCGCCTGGCCCGCGGTGCCGTAGGTGCCGGAGAGCGAGGAGAACAGCACGAACATCGCCAGGTCGCCGGTCAGCTCGTGCAGGTGGCGGGCGGCCTCGGCCTTGGGCAGGGCCACCGCGTCCAGCCGCTCGGGGGTGAGTGATTCGAACGTGCCGTCGTCCAGGACGCCCGCGGTGTGCACGACACCGGTCAGCGGGTGCTCGGCGGGCACGTCGGCGAGCAGTCGTTCGACGGCGGCGCGGTCGGCGACGTCGCAGGCGGCGAACGTCGGCGTGGCACCGAGTTCGACCAGCTTCGCGGCCAGTTCGGCGGCGCCGGGCGCGTCCGCGCCGCGCCTGCTGACGAGCAGCAGGTTCGTGACGCCGTGGTTCGTCACCAGGTGCTGGGCGACGAGGCCGCCCAGGGCGCCGGTGGCGCCGGTGATCAGGACGGTGCCGGCCGGGTCGAGCTCCCGCCGTGCCCCGGCGGGCTCGGTGACCCTGGCCAGGCGCGGCACGGAGACGGTCCCGGCGCGCAGTGCCAGCTGCGGCGCGCCGTCGGCCAGAGCGGCCGGCAACGCGGTGCGCGCCTCGGGAGTGCCGTCGAGGTCGGCGAGGACGAACCGGTCGGGGTTCTCGGTCTGGGCGGAGCGGATCAGGCCCCACACGGAGGAGGCGGCCGGGTCGGTGACGTCCTCGCCCGCCGTCGTGGCGACGGCACCGGTGGTGGCGAACACCAGGCGGCTCTGGGCGAAGCGGTCGTCGGCCAGCCAGGCCTGGGCCAGGGCGAGCGCCTGCCGCGCGCCGGTGGCCTGGGCCACCACGGCTTCCGGCACCTCGGTCAGGGTCTGCAGGTCCTCGATGGACGCGATGTCCAGCACGGAGACCGGTTCGGCGTCGGGCGACACCGTCCGCCACTCGACGCGGAACAGCGAGTCGTTGTGCGACTTGGCGTTCACCGCGTCGGCGGACACCTCGCGCAGGACCAGCGACTCGACGTGCGCGACCGGGGCACCGGTCTGGTCGGCCACGGCGAGGGTGATGCCCTCGCCCCGGCCCCGCGACAGCCGGACGCGCAGGGCGGTGGCGCCGACCGCGTGCAGCGAGACGCCGGACCAGGCGAACGGGATGCGCGCCTTGTCGCCGCCGGGCAGCAGCCCGCCGAACCGGGTGGCGTGCAGCGCGGCGTCGAGCAGGGCCGGGTGCAGGTCGAAGCCGGTGCCCTCGGCGGGCAGCGCGACCTCCGCGTACACCTCGTCGCCCGCGACCCAGACGCCCGTCAGGCCCTGGAACGCCGGGCCGTAGCCGTAGCCGGAGTCGGCCATCGACTCGTAGAAGCCGGTCAGGTCAACGGCTTCGCCTGCGGGCGGCCACTCGGTGAGGCTGGTCCGCGTGCCGTCGCCGGTGGCGAGCGAGCCGCTCGCGTGCCGGGTCCACGGGCCGTCCGCGACGCTGGAGTGCACCTGCAGCGACCGGCGGCCGTGCTCGTCGGCCGCGCCGACGGTGAGCTGGATCGCGACGTCGCCGTCGATCGCCAGCGGGGCTTCGAGGGTGAGCTCCTCGAGCAGGTCGCAGCCGACCTGCTCCCCCGCGTGCAGGGCGAGCTCGACGAACGCGGTGCCGGGCACCAGGACCGAGCCGAGCACGACGTGGTCGGCGAGCCACGGCTGGGAGTCCGTCGACAGGCGGCCGGTGAGGACGAGGCCGTCCCCCTCGGCGAGCGACAGGGCGGCGCCGAGCATCGGGTGGCCGACCTCGCGCAGGCCGATGGCCGTGACGTCGGCCCAGCCCTGCGCGGGCTGCGGCCAGAAGCTCTCGTGCTGGAACGCGTAGGTCGGCAGCTCGACGCGGCGGGCGCCGGTGCCGGCGAAGAACGCGGGCCAGTCGATCGCGATGCCCCGCACGTGCAGCGAGCCGAGTGCCTTGACGAGCGTCGTCGTCTCGGGACGGTCGGCGCGCAACGCGGGCACCAGCACCGCCTCGGTGACGCTCTCGGCGGCCATCGCGGTGAGCACCGCGTCCGGCCCGAGCTCCAGGAACGTCGTGACACCACGGCTTTCGAGGTCCCGCACGGTGGCCGCGAACCGCACGGCCTCCCGGACGTGGCGGACCCAGTGCTCGGGGTTCGTGACGTCGCCGAGCATCCCGATCTTGGGCTCGCTGAACGTCAGCTTCGCCACCACGGCCCGGAAGTCGTCCAGCATCGGGTCCATCAACGGCGAGTGGAACGCGTGCGACACGCTGAGCCGCTTGGACTTCCGGTCGCCGAACTGCGCGACGACCTGCTGCACTGCGTCCTCGTCGCCGGCGATGACGACGGACGTCGGCCCGTTGACCGCGGCGATCGACACCAGGTCGGACAGGTGAGGCGTGACCTCGTCCTCGGTGGCCTGCAAGGCGACCATCGCGCCACCGGCGGGCAACGCCTGCATGAGTCGTCCGCGTGCCTCGACCAGCTTGGTGGCGTCTTCGAGCGTGAGCACCCCGGCGACGTGCGCCGCGGCCAGCTCGCCGATCGAGTGACCGCCCACGAAGTCAGGGCGGACACCCCACGACTCCACCAGCCGGAACAACGCGACCTCGATCGCGAACAGCGCGGGCTGGGTGAGTCCGGTCTGGTTCAGCGCGGCGGCGTCGATGCCGAACACGGTCTCGCCGACCGGCACCTCGAAGTGCGCGCAGACCGCGTCGAACGCCTCGGCGAACGCGGGGAACGCGTCGTAGAGGTCGCGGCCCATGCCGAGCCGCTGGCTGCCCTGACCGGTGAACAGCACCGCCAGCCTGCCCTCGGTGGCCTCGCCGCGCACCAGGCTCGCGTCCTGGGTGCCGCCTGCCAGCGCGGTCAGGCCGCGCACCAGGTCCTCGCGGCCGGTGCCGACCACGGCCGCGCCGTGCTCCAGCCGGGCGCGGGTGGTGGCCGCGGAGAACGCGAGGTCGGTCAGGCCGGCCACGGTGCCCTCGAGGTGGCCGAGGAGGCGTTCGGCCTGCTCCGCCAACGCCTGCGGGGTCTTCGCCGACAGCACCAGCGGCAGCACCGGCGACTCGGTCCGCTCGGTCTGCTCGACCTCGGTGGACGGGGCCTGCTCGATGATCGTGTGCGCGTTGGTGCCGCTGATGCCGAACGACGACACGGCGGCGCGGCGCGGACGGCCGGTCTCCGGCCAGTCGCGGGCCTGGGTCAGCAGCTCCACCGCGCCGGAGGTCCAGTCGACCTTGGGGGTGGGGTTGTCGACGTGCAGCGTCTTCGGGGCGACGCCGTGCCGGATCGCCATGACCATCTTGATGATGCCGCCGACGCCGGCCGCCGACTGGGCGTGACCGATGTTGGACTTCAGCGAGCCGAGCAGCAGCGGGATCTCGCGGTCCTGGCCGTAGGTGGCGAGCACGGCCTGCGCCTCGATCGGGTCACCGAGAACGGTGCCGGTGCCGTGCGCCTCGACCACGTCGACGTCCGAAGTGGACAGACCGGCGTTCGCGAGTGCCTGGCGGATCACGCGTTGCTGCGCCGGGCCGTTCGGGGCGGTGAGGCCGTTGGACGCGCCGTCCTGGTTGATCGCCGAACCCCGCACGACGGCGAGGATCTGGTGGCCGTTGCGCTGGGCGTCCGAGAGCCGCTCGACGAGCAGCATGCCGACGCCCTCACCCCAGCCGGTGCCGTCCGCGGACTCCGCGAACGCCTTGCAGCGGCCGTTGGTGGAGAGGCCGCGCTGGCGGGAGAACTCGATGAACGTGCCGGGCGTGGACATGATCGTCACGCCGCCGGCCAGCGCCATCGTGCACTCGCCGCTGCGCAGTGCCGCAGCGGCGAGGTGCAGTGCCACCAGCGACGACGAGCACGCGGTGTCGACCGTGACGGCCGGGCCCTCCAGCCCGAACGTGTAGGCGACGCGGCCGGAGTGGACGCTGGTGATGTTGCCGGTGCCGAGGTAGCCCTCGACGTTGTCGCCGCCCGCGACGAGCAGCGCGGAGTAGTCCTGGTGCGCGGTGCCGGCGAAGACACCGATCTGCTCGCCGCGCAACGAGGTCGGGTCGATGCCCGCGCGTTCGAACGCCTCCCACGACGTCTCCAGCAGCAACCGCTGCTGCGGGTCCATCGCGAGGGCCTCGCGCGGCGAGATGCCGAAGAACGCAGGGTCGAACTTGCTGATGCCGTCCAGGAAGCCGCCTTCGACGACGTAGGACGAGCCCTTGCTGTCCGGGTCGGCGTCGAACAACGCGCCCACGTCCCAGCCGCGGTCGGCGGGGAACGGCGAGATCGCGTCGCGGCCCTCGTCGACCAGCTGCCAGAGCTGCTCGGGCGAGGTGACCCCGCCCGGGAAGCGGCAGGACATCGCGACGATCGCGATCGGCTCGTCGTCCACCGGCGTGTTGGCCGTGACGACGGCACGGCTCGCGCTCGCGCCGCCCAGTTCGCCGTCGAGGTACTCGGCCAGCGCGGCCGGGCTCGGGTAGTCGAACGCCAGCGTGGCGGGCAGTGCGAGACCGGTCTCGGCGGTGAGGCGGTTGCGCAGCTCCACCGCGGTCAGCGAGTCGAAGCCCAGCTCGCGGAACGAGCGGGTGCTCGACACCTCGTCGGCGGAGGAGTACCCGCAGACCAGCGCGGCCTGGGTGCGCACGAGCTCCAGCAGGGCGCGCGCCCGGTCCTGGGCGGACAGCCCGGCGAACGCGGAGTCCTGCCGCACCTCGGCCGGCGCCTCCTGCGCGAGGGCCGCCTGGACCTCGGGGAGGTCGCCGATCAGCGGGCTCGGGCGCAGCGTGGTGAAGATCTGGCCGAACTTCGCCCAGTCGATGTCCGCGACCGCCACGACGGTGTCGTCGTGCCGGATCGCCTGGCGCAACGCGGTCAGCGCGGAGTTCGGGTTCATCGGCGTGACGCCGCGGCGGCGCAGCTGCTCCCCCGCCTCGCCGTCGGCCATGCCGCCGTCGGCCCAGGCGCCCCAGCCGACCGACAGCGCGGTGAGGCCGCGGGCGCGGCGGGCCGACGCGAGGGCGTCGAGGTAGGCGTTCGCGGCGGCGTAGGCGGACTGGCCGCCACTGCCCCAGGTGCCGGCGATCGAGGAGAACAGCACGAACGCGTCGACCTCGCCGACGAGCTCGTCGAGGTGCCGGGCGCCGTCGACCTTGGGGGCCAGCAGGTTCGCGAAGTCCGCGTGGTCGTACTCGGCGATCGGCGTGAAGTGCTCCGCGCCCGCGGCGTGGATGACGGCGTTGGGCGGGTACTGCGCCACGAGGGCGGCCACGGAGTCGCGGTCGGCGACGTCGCACGCGGCCAGCGTGACGCGGACACCCAGCTGTTCGAGCGAGGCCGCCAACTCGGCCGCGCCGGGCGCGTCCGGACCGCGGCGGGACGTGAGCACCAGGTGCTCAGCGCCCGCCTCGGCGAGCCAGTGGGCGACCCGTGCGCCGAGCGCGCCGGTGCCGCCGGTGACGAGCACGGTGCCGCGCGGGGCGAAGTCCCCTGCGGCGTCAGCGATCTGAGCGTGGGCGAGACGACGGGCGAAGACGCCGGAGGCGCGCAGGGCGACCTGGTCCTCGGCGCCGGCGAGCACGGCGGCGAGCCGCTCGTACCCGCGCTGGTCGAGCTCCTCCGGCAGGTCGACCAGACCGCCCCAGAAGTCAGGGTGCTCCAGCCCGGCGACCATGCCGACGCCCCAGATCGTGGCCTGGTCCGGTGCCGTGACCGCGTCCGAGCGACCGGCCGCGACGGCGCCGCGGGTCGTGCACCACAGCGGCGCGGTGAGCCCGGCGTCGCCGTGCGCCTGCACCAGTGCGAGCACCTCGGCGACGTCCGTGCAGGTCGACAGCACGCCGTCGATCGCACCGGCGGACTCCAGCCTCGTCTTCAGCTCCGCGCGGTCGGCCGAGGCCTCGACGCGGACGATCTCGACGCCGGGCAGGGCGAGCTCCTGCGGCCCGACGACCAGCCAGCGGCCGGTGACGGTGGTGGAACCGGTCTGCACGTGCCGCCACTCGACCTGGTAGCGCCATCCCTCCACAGTGGACTCGGCGCGGCGGCTCCTGCGCCACTGCGCCAGGGCCGGCACGATCCCGCCGACCTCTTCGACCGGCAGGGACAGGGACTTCGCGAACGACTCCAGGTCCTCGCGGTCGACGGTCTCCCAGAACCGGGCCTCGAGGTCGTCGACCCCGGCGGCCACGACCGGCCGCTCCAGCCAGTACTGCTGGTGCTGGAACGCGTAGGTGGGCAGGTCGACGCGGCGGGCACCGGTGCCGGCGAAGAACCCGGCCCAGTCGACGCGGACGCCGCGGGCGTGCAACGCGCCGAGCGCGGTCACGATCGCCTTGGCCTCCTGGCGGTCCCTGCGCAGACCCGCCACCAGCTTCGCGTCCTTCACGCTGTCCGCGGCCATCGCGGTCAGCACGCCGTCCGGGCCGATCTCCAGGAACGTCCGCACGCCCTGGGCCTCCAGGGAGGTCACGGCGTCGGCGAACCGGACGGTGCCGCGCACGTGCCGCACCCAGTACTCCGGGTCCGTCACGTCGCCCGGCATCGAGATCTTGGGCTCGTTGAACGTCAGCTGCGAGACCACCGCGCGGAAGTCGTCGAGCATCGGGTCCATCAGCGGCGAGTGGAACGCGTGCGAGACGTTGAGCTGCTTGGACTTGCGGTCCGGGAAGCGGGCGACGACCTGCCGCACCGCCTCTTCGTCACCGGCGACGACCACGGACGAGGGTCCGTTGATCGCGGCGAGCGACACCAGATCGGTCAGGTGCGGTGCGACCTCGTCCTCGGAGGCCTGCAACGCCACCATCACGCCGCCCTCGGGCAGCGCCTGCATGAGCCGGGCGCGGGCGTTGATCAACGTGGCCGCGTCGGCGAGCGACAGCACGCCGGAGACGTGGGCCGCCGCGATCTCACCGATCGAGTGGCCGGCCAGGAAGTCCGGCTTGACGCCCCACGACTCGACGAGCCGGTACAAAGCCACTTCCAGCGCGAAGATCGCGGGCTGCGCGAACTCCGTGCGGTCCAGCTGGTCGTCCCTGATGTCCACCAGGGCGGCGACCTCGTCGAACGCCTTGGCGTACACCGGGTACGCGTCGTACAGCTCGCGGCCCATGCCGGCCCGCTGGCTGCCCTGCCCCGTGAAGAGGAACGCGAGCCTGCCGGGCACGACGGAGTCCTGGACGTCCAGGGTGCGCAGGCCGTCGAGCAGCTCGGCGTGGCCGGTGGCGACCACGACCGCGCGGTGCTCCAGGTGCGCGCGGGTGGTGGCGGCGGAGAACGCGAGGTCGGTCAGGTCGACGTCGGTCAGGGACGCCAGGTTCGCGGCCTGGCCGCGCAGCGCGTCGGCGGTCCTGGCCGACAGCACCACCGGGGTGACCGGCGGCGCGACGCGGGGTGCGGCGGCGGCCTTCTCGGCGGGCGCCTGCTCGATGATCGTGTGTGCGTTGGTGCCGCCGATGCCGAACGACGACACACCGGCGCGGCGCGGACGGCCGGTCGACGGCCAGTCCCGCTGCTCGGTGAGCAGCTCGACGGCGCCCGCGGTCCAGTCGACGTGCGGCGTCGGCGCGTCGGTGTGCAGCGTCTTGGGCAGCACGCCGTGCTGCATCGCGAGCACCATCTTGATGACGCCGGCGGCACCCGCGGCGGCCTGCGTGTGGCCGAGGTTCGACTTGAGCGCGCCCAGCAGCAGCGGGGTCTCGCGGTCCTGGCCGTAGGTGGCCAGCAGGGCCTGCGCCTCGATCGGGTCGCCCAGCCTCGTGCCGGTGCCGTGCGCCTCGACCACGTCGACGTCCGAAGTGGACAGACCGGCGTCGGTGAGCGCCTGGCGGATCACGCGTTGCTGGGACGGGCCGTTGGGGGCGGTGAGGCCGTTGGACGCGCCGTCCTGGTTGACCGCGGTGCCGCGGACGACCGCCAGCACCTGGTGGCCGTTGCGGCGCGCATCGGACAGGCGCTCGACGAGCAGCAGGCCGACACCCTCCGACCAGCTCGCGCCGTCGGCCGCGGCGGCGAACGGCTTGCAGCGGCCGTCTGCCGCCATGCCGCCCTGGCTCGCGAAGTCGACGAACACGCCCGGCGTCGCCATCACCGCGACACCGCCGACCAGGGCCATGTCGCACTCACCGGCGCGCAGCGCGCGGACGGCCAGGTGCAGCGCCACCAGCGAGGAGGAGCACGCGGTGTCGATGGTGACCGCGGGGCCTTCCAGGCCGAACGTGTAGGAGACCCGGCCGGACGCCACGCTGCCGGAGTTGCCGGTGCTGAGGTAGCCCGACACCTCCTCCGGGATCGTGGTGAGCCCGTTGACGTAGTCGTGGTACATCAGTCCGGTGTAGACACCCGTGCGGCTGCCGCGCAGCGTCGCCGGGTCGATGCCCGCGCGTTCGAACGTCTCGTAGGACACCTCCAGCAGCAGTCGCTGCTGCGGGTCCATCGCGAGGGCCTCGCGCGGCGTGATGCCGAAGAAGGACGAGTCGAACTCGCTGGCGTTGTGCAGGAAGCCGCCCTCGTCGGAGTCCGTGACGAGGCGCAGCAGGTCGATGTCCCAGCCGCGGTCGGTCGGGAACGGCGAGATGGCGTCAATGCCGTCGGTCATCACCCGCCACAGGTCCTCCGGCGAGGCGATGCCGCCGGGGAAGCGGCAGGCCATCGACACGATCGCCATCGGCTCGTCGGTGGTGGCGCGGGCGGTCGTGGCGACGACCTCGGGCGCGGTGCCGAGCAGTTCTCCGCAGAGGAACTCGGTCAGCACGGCGGCGGTCGGGTAGTCGAACACCAGCGTGGCGGGCAGCTTCAGGCCGGTCGCGGCGCCCAGCTGGTTGCGCAGCTCGACGGCGGTCAGCGAGTCGAAGCCGAGCTCCTTGAACGCCCGGTCCGGAGCGACGTCCGCCGGGGAGGAGTAGCCGAGCACGGCGGCGACGTAGGCGCAGACGATCTCCAGCACCTCGGAGACGCGTTCCTCGGCGGGCAACGCCATGATCCGGCCCACCAGGCCGGCCACGGCCGCCTCGTCGGCGGCGCGGGCGCGACGACGGGCCGGCGTGCGGACCAGGCCGCGCCACAACCGCGGCACCGTGCCGTCGCCCGCGCGCAACGCGCTGAGCGTGACGCGGACCGGCAGCAGGAGGTCGTGGCCGGTGCCCAGCGCGGCGTCGAACAGGGCCAGGCCCTCTTCGTCCGTCAACGCGTGGAAGCCACCGCGGGCCAGGCGTTCCTGACCACCGGCGCCCATCGCGGCGGACAGGCCGCTCGCACGCTCCCACAGGCCCCAGGCGAGGGACGTGGCGGGGCGGCCGGACGCGCGGCGGTGCGCGGTCAGTGCGTCGAGGAACGCGTTGGCGGCGGCGTAGTTGCCCTGGCCGGGCGAGCCGAGCACGCCCGCGGCCGAGGAGAAGGAGACGAACAGCGCGAGGTCGTCGCCGGAGGTGAGCTCGTGCAGGTGCCAGGCGGCGTCGGCCTTGGGCGCCAGCACGGCGTCGATCCGCTCGGGCGTGAGCGACGCGAGCACGCCGTCGTCGAGGACACCGGCGGCGTGCACGACACCGGTGAGCGGGCGCTCCTGCCGGATGCCGTCCAGCACGGCGGCCAGCGCGTCCCGGTCGGCGGCGTCGCAGGCCGCGACGTAGGCGTCCGCACCGAGTTCGGTCAGTTCGCGGACCAGGTCGAGGGCTCCGGCGGCGGCGTTGCCCTGGCGCGAGGTCAACACCAGGTGGCGGACACCGTGCTCGGTGACGAGGTGCTTGGCGACCAGGCCGCCCAGCACGCCGGTGCCGCCCGTGATGAGCACGGCGCCCTCGGCGTCGAGCACCGGACGGTCCACGACGGACGTGGGCTTGGCGAGCCGGGGCGCGGACACCGCGCCGTCGCGGATCACCAGCTCGGACTCGTCGGCGGCCAGCGCGGTGGCGAGGGCGGCCTCGGAGGTGGCCAGGCCGTCGGTGTCGACGAGCACGAACCGGCCGGGGTTCTCGGACTGGGCCGAGCGCACCAGGCCGCGGGCCGTGGCGGCGGCGAGGTCGGTGACGTCCTCGCCGGGCAGGGCGACCGCGCCGGTCGTGACGAACACCAGGCGCTCGTCGCGGTCTTCGGACAACCAGTCCTGCAGCGTCCGCAGGACGGAGTGGGTGGTGGCGTGCACGACGTCCAGGGCGTTGCCGCCGAGAACCGGCTGCACGACGAACTCGCCGGCGTCGTCGCCGGACGCCTGCACGGGCACCCAGGTGAGCTGGAACAACGCGTCCGGCGCGGTGACGCGGAGCTGGTCGGCCGAGATCGGCCGCAGCACCAGCGATCCGACGGCCGCGGTGGCGTGCCCGCCGCCGTCGGCCACCAGCAGCGACACCGCGTCGGTGCCCGCCCTGGTCATCCGGACCCGCACCGAGGTGGCGCCGGTGGCGAGCAGCTCCACGTCGTTCCACGAGAACGGCAGGTAGGGGCCGTCAGAGGAACCGAGGAAACCGCTGTGCGCCAAGGAGTGCAGCGCCGCGTCGAGCAGCGCGGGGTGCAGGCCGAAGCCGGTGACGTCGGTGCCCTCGGGCAACGAGGCCTCGGCGTAGACGGTCTCGCCGTCCCGCCAGACCCCGCGCAGGCCCTGGAACACCGGGCCGTAGTGCAGGCCGGCGGCGGCGAGCGCGTCGTACGAGCCGGTGAGGTCGACCTCCTCGGCGTTCGCGGGCGGCCACTCGGTCAGGTCGGCGGCGGCGGCGGAGCCGGCCGGGGCCAGCACACCGGAGGCGTGGCGGGTCCACGTGCCGTCGTCGGGGCGGCTGGAGACGGTGAACGTCCGGCGCCCTGACTGGTCGGCCTCGGCGACGGCGAGCTGCAGCTGGACGCCGCCGTGGCTCGGGAGCACCAGCGGGGCGCGCAGGGTCAGCTCGTCGAGCGACGCGCAGCCCACGTGGTCGCCCGCGCGGATGGCGAGGTCGACGAAGGCCGTGCCGGGAACGAAGATCAGGCCCGACACGACGTGGTCGGCGAGCCACGGGTGGGTGCTCGCCGAGATGCGGCCGGTGAACAGCACGCCGCCGTCGTCGGGCAGCTCGACCACCGCGCCGAACAGCGGGTGGTCGACCTCGCCGAGACCGGCGGAGGTCACGTCGACGACGGCCGTGCCGTCGCCGGTCAGCCAGTAGCGGCGGCGCTGGAAGGCGTAGGTGGGCAACGGGATCCGGCGCGCACCGGGCAGCATCGACGCCCAGTCGACCGGCAGGCCGCGGACGTGCGCCTGCGCGACCGAGTTCAGCAGCCGGGGCAGGCCGCCCTCGTCGCGGCGCAGCGAACCGGTCACGACGGCGTCGACGCCGGTCTCGTCCACGACGTCCTGCACGGACATGGTGAGGACGGGGTGCGGGCTCATCTCCAGGAAGAACCGGTGGCCGCTCTCGACGAGCGCGCGCACGCCCTGCTCGAACTCGACCGTCTCGCGCAGGTTGGTGTACCAGTACTCGGCCCCCAGCTCGGTGCCGTCGACCAGCCGGCCGGTGACCGTGGAGAGGAACGGGATCTCGGCCGCGACCGGCCGGACCGGTGCGAGCGCCGCGGCCATCTCGTCGCGGACGACCTCGACCTGGGCGGAGTGCGAGGGGTAGTCGATCGCGAGCCGGCGGGCGCGGACCTCGTCCGCCTCGCACGCGGCCAGCAACTCGTCCAGCGCGTCGTTGTCGCCGGAGACCACGGTCGCGTTCGGGCCGTTGACCGTCGCGACGGAGATCCTGCCCTCCCACCGGGTCAGGCGCTCGCGGACCTCGGCGACCGGCAGCAGCACCGACACCATGCCGCCGACACCGGACAGCGAGTTCAACGCCTTGCCGCGCAACGCGATCACGCGGGCCGCGTCGTCCAGCGAGAGCGCTCCCGCGACGCACGCGGCGGCGATCTCGCCCTGCGAGCCGCCGATCACGGTGGAGGGCGTGACGCCGAACGAGCGCCACACCTGCGCGAGCGACACCATGACCGCCCACGACGCGGACTGCACGACGTCCGCCCGCTCGAAGCCCGGCGCACCGGGAACCTGCCGCAGCACGTCCGCCAGCGACCAGTCCACATAGGACGAGAGAGCCTGCTCGCACTCGGCCATCCTGGCGCGGAACACCTCGTTGGTGTCCAGCAGCTCCACGGCCATGCCTGCCCACTGCGCACCCTGGCCGGGGAACACGAACGCGACCTTGCCGCGCACGTCCGCGACACCCCTGACGACACCGGCGGCGGGGTCGTCGGTGACCAGCCCGCGCAGCCCCGCGACCGGGTCGCCGACGACCACGGCGCGGTGGTCGAACTGGGTGCGGCCGAGCAGGGAGAACGCCAGGTCGGCAGGGTCGGCCTCGGCCGCGGTGGCGGCGAGCCGGTCGGCCTGCCCGCGCAACGCGTCCAGGGTCTGGCCGGAGAGCACCAGCGGCACGACCGGGAGCGAGGGACGCTCGACCGGCTCGTCGGCCAGGGCCGGGGCCTGCTCGATGATGGTGTGGGCGTTGGTGCCGCTGATGCCGAACGACGACACGGCGGCACGGCGCGGACGCCCGGTCTCCGGCCACGCGCGGTTGCCGGTGACGAGCTCGACCGCGCCGGAGGACCAGTCGACGTGCGAGGTCGGGTTCTCCGCGTGCAACGTCCTGGGGACGACGCCGTCGCGGATCGCCATGACCATCTTGATGATGCCCGCGACACCGGCGGCCGCCTGGGCGTGCCCGATGTTGGACTTGAAGGAGCCCAGCAGCAACGGGATCTCGCGCTGGCGGCCGTAGGTGGCGAGCAGGGCCTGCGCCTCGATCGGGTCGCCGAGCTTGGTGCCGGTGCCGTGCGCCTCGACGACGTCCACGTCGGCCGGCTTGAGCTTGCCGCTCGACAGGGCGTCCTTGATGACGCGTTCCTGGGCGAGGCCGTTGGGGGCGCTCAGCCCGTTGGAGGCGCCGTCCTGGTTGATCGCGCTGCCCCGCACGACGGCGAGGACCTCGTGGCCGTTGCGGCGCGCGTCCGACAGCTTCTCCACGAGCAGCAGGCCGACGCCCTCCGCCCAGCCGGTGCCGTCCGCGTCCTCGGAGAACGCCTTGCAGCGGCCGTCGGTGGCGAGTCCCTTCTGGCGGGAGAACTCGACGAACATGCCGGGCGTGGCCATGACCGCGACACCGCCCGCGAGCGCGAGCGAGCACTCGCCGCTGCGCAGCGCCTGGATCGCGAGGTGCAGTGCCACGAGCGACGAGGAGCACGCGGTGTCGATGGTGACCGCGGGACCTTCCAGGCCCAGCGAGTAGGAGATGCGGCCGGACGCGACGCTGGTCGCGTTGCCGGTCAGCATGTAGCCCTCGGCGCCTTCCTCCTCCTCGGAGGACGCGGCGGCGCCGTACTGGTACTGCGCCGCGCCGACGAAGACACCGGTCTTGCTGCCGCGCAACGTGGTCGGGTCGATGCCCGCGTGCTCCAGCGTCTCCCACGAGGTCTCCAGCAGGATCCGCTGCTGCGGGTCCATCGCCAGCGCCTCGCGCGGGGAGATGCCGAAGAAGCCGGCGTCGAACTGGCCCGCGTCGTGCAGGAACCCGCCGGTGCCGACGTAGGAGGTGCCCGCGGCCTCCTGGTCGTCGTCCACGGTGAGGTCCCAGCCGCGGTCGGTCGGCATGCCGCCGATCGCGTCCCCGCCCTCCACGACGAACCGGATCAGGTCGTCAGGAGAGGAGATCCCGCCCGGGAACCGGCAGCCCATGCCGACGATGGCGATGGGCTCCTGGCCATCTCGGTCGAGCTCGCGCAGCCTGCGCTTGGCGTCGTCGAGCTCGCTCGTCACCTTTCGCAGGTAGCCGAGGACCTTGTCTTCGTTGGACATGCGGGTTCGTCTCCTCTTTAACGGGCAGGCTGGGCGAGGAAGGTCACGAGGAGCTGAGGTTGTTGTCGATGAAGGCGAAGAGCTCGTCGAAGCTCGCCTCTTCCAGGGCGGGCTTCGTCTCGCCTTCTGCCGCGCCGCTCTCGGTCAGCCGCGCCAGGGCCTGGCGCAGCCGGTCCGCGAGCTGGTCGCGCAGCGGGTCGTCCTGGCCGACGGCGGCGAGGGCGAGGTCGAGTCGGTCGAGCTCGTCGAGCAGCGGCGACGTGGAGCTGTCGTCGTCCGCCAGCTCGGTGCGCAGGTGCGCGGCGAGCTCGACGGCGTTGGGGTAGTTGAAGACCAGCGTGGCGGGCAGCTTGACGCCGGTCGCGGCGGAGAGCATGTTGCGGAACTCGACCGCGGACAGCGAGTCGAAGCCGAGCTCCTTGAACGCCAGCGTGGGCTTGATGTCCTGCGGTGACTCGTAGCCGAGCACCACCGCGACCTGGCCGATCACGAGGTCCAGCAGCAGTTCGTCCTGCTCGGCCTTCGACCGGCCGGCGAGCCGCTGCGACCAGGAGGCCGGTTCCGCCGCGCCGGTGGCGGCACTGCCCCGCTTGGTCTGCGTGCGGACCAGGCCGCGCAGCAACGGGTGCACCTCCCCGGCGGCGCGCAACGTGCCGAGGTCGAGCTTGACCGGCGCGAGCACCGCGTCGTCGGTGGTGCGGGCGAGGTCGAAGAGCGCGAGGCCGTCCGCGGCGGTCAGCACCGGCATGCCGGAGCGGGCCATGCGGGCGATGTCGTTGTCGGACAACGACGCGCCCATGCCCGCGGTCTGGTCCCACGGGCCCCAGGCCAGCGAGATCGCCGGGAGTCCGCGCGAACGCCGGTGCACGGCGAGCGCGTCGAGGTAGGTGTTGGCCGCGGCGTAGTTCGCCTGTCCCGCACCGCCCATGAGGCCGGACGCGGAGGAGAACACCACGAACATCGCGAGGTCGTCCCCCGCCGTCAGCTCGTGCAGGTGCGCGGCGGCGTCCGACTTCGGACCGAGCACGGTGGACAGTCGTTCCGGCGTGAGCGAGCCGAGCACGCCGTCGGCCAGCACACCGGCCGCGTGCACGACACCGGTGAGCGGGTGCTCGGCCGGGATCGCCTTCAGCAGTGCGGCCACCGCCGCGTGGTCGGACACGTCGCACGCCGCGAGCTGCACGTCCGCGCCGAGCCCGGTGAGCTCCGCGGCCAGGTCGGTCGCGCCGGGCGCATCGGCGCCGCGGCGGGAGGTGAGCACGAGGTGGCGGACGCCGTGCTCGGTGACGAGGTGCCGGGCGACCAGCGCGCCCAGTCCCCCGGTACCGCCGGTGACCAGCACGGTGCCTTCGGGGTTCAGCGGCGCAGGGATGGTCAGCACGACCTTGCCGACGTGCTTGGCCTGGCCCAGGTAGCGGAACGCCTCCGGCGCGCGGTGCAGGTCCCAGGTCGTGACGGGCAAGGGCCGCAGCGAACCGGCGCTGAACCACTCGTACAGGCGGTGCAGCAGCTCGCCGATGCGGTCGGGACCGGCTTCGAACAGGTCGAACGCGGTGTAGGCGACCCCGTGCCGGCGGTCGACCTCCGCGGGGTCGCGGACGTCGGTCTTGCCCATCTCCAGGAACCGGCCGGGCTCGCCCTGCGCCACGAGCCGCATCGAGGAGTCGACGAACTCGCCGGAGAGCGCGTTGAGGACGACGTCGACGCCGTGGCCGTCCGTCGCGATGGTGAACTCGTGCTCGAAGTCGGTGGTGCGCGAGGACGCGATGTGGTCGTCGGCGAGCCCGGCGGCGCGCAGCACGTCCTGCTTGCCCGTGCTCGCGGTGCCGAACACCTCGGCGCCGAGGTGCTGGGCGATCTGCGTGGCAGCCATGCCGACACCACCGGCAGCGGCGTGCACGAGGATCTTCTCGCCGGCCTTCAGGCCACCGAGGTCGTCCAGGGCGTACAGCGCGGTGAGGAACACCAGCGGCACACCGGCGGCCTGGGTGAACGACCAGCCGTCCGGGATCGGGCAGACCTTGCGGCGGTCCGCGACCACGACGGGGGCGAACGCGGCGTTGAACATGCCCATCACCCGGTCGCCGGGGGTGAGGTCGGTGACGCCCGCACCCACCTCGAGCACGACGCCCGCGCCTTCGAGGCCCATGATCCCGGCGTCACCGGGGTACATGCCGAGCACGTTCATGACGTCGCGGAAGTTGACGCCGGCGGCGCGGATGGCGATGCGGACCTCGCCTGCCTCCAGCGGTGCCGCGGCGGGCGGCCAGGCGATGGGCGTGAGGTTGTCGACGGTGCCGGCCGTGGTGAAGTCGAGCCGCCACGGGCCGTCCGGTGCCGCCGGGATCGAGCCGGTGTTCGCGCGCACCAGCCGCGGCGCGTGCAGCACACCCGCGCGGGCGGCGAGCTCGGGCTCGTCCCCGGCCAGGATGGCGGGCAGCACGGTGTCGAGCTCGGTCCTGGCGTCGAGGTCCACGAGGACGATCGCGCCGGGATGCTCGGTCTGCGCCGAGCGGACCAGGCCGGAGGCCGCGGCCTGGGCGGGGACCGCGATGTCCTCGCCGGGCAGCGCGGCGACCGCGTTGCGGGTCACGACGACGAGCAGCGCGTCGTCGGAGCGCTCACCGTCCAGGTAGGACCTGAGGCCGGTGAGGAGTTCCGACGTCACCTCGTGCACGTTGGTGGAGGACGAGACGGTGAGCACCGTGACGTCCGCCGGTGCGCCGCCCTCGGCCGGGGCCAGTTGCGTCCAGTCGACGCGGTAGAGCGAGTCGGTGCCGCCACGGGCGCGGAACTGCTCGCCGCTGATCGGCCGCAGCACCAGGGAGTCGACGCGGGCGACCGGGTTCCCGGCGCCGTCGGCGACGTCCACGCTGATGCCGTCGCCGGCAGGGCGGACGCGGGCGCGCAGCACCTGGGCACCGGCGGCGAAGAGGCTGACCCCGTTCCAGGCGAACGGAAGCGAGGCGGTGCCGCCCTCCTCAGCGGCGTCACCGGAGGGGATGCCGAGGGTGTGCAGCACGGAGTCGAGCAGCGCCGGGTGCACGCCGAAAGCGGCGGCCCGGCGCTGTTCCGCCTCGGGCAGCGCGACTTCCGCGAACACGTCGTCGCCGCTGCGCCAGGCGTTCACCAGCCCGCGGAACACCGGGCCGTAGCTCAGTCCGACCTCGGCGAGGTCCTCGTAAAGGCTGGTCAGGTCGAGGGAGACGGCACCGGCGGGCGGCCACGTCGTCAGTTCGAACGCGGGCGTCGCGGGCTCGTCGGTCAGGGCGCCGGTGGCGTGCACGACCCACGTGGTGTCGTCGTCGTCAGTCCGCGAGTACACGGTGATCAGGCGACGGCCGGGGTCGTCGCCGGGCGCGCCGAGCTCGACGTGCAGGCTGATCCCGCCGTTCTCGGGCAGCACCAGCGGGGTCTGCAGCAGCAGCTCCTCGAGGTGGCCGCAGCCGACCTGGTCGCCCGCCTTGATCGCGAGCTCCACCAGCGCGGTGCCGGGCACCACGACGTTGCCCGAGACCACGTGGTCGGCGAGCCAGGAGTGCGTGGGGACCGAGAGCCGGGCGGTGCACAGCACACCGCCGCCGGGCAGCGGCAGGACCGCGCCGAGCAACGGGTGGTCGGCGGCCAGCAGGCCCGCGGAGGTGACGTCGGCGACGGAACCGTTGTCCACCAGCCACAACCGCTGGCGGTCGAACGCGTAGGTCGGCAGGTCGACGCGGCGCGCGCCGGTGCCGTCGAAGAACTGCCGCCAGTCGATCCGGGTGCCGCGCACGTGCAGACCGGCCAGCGCGGTCGTGATCGCGGCCGCCTCGGGACGGTCCTTGCGCAGCGACGCGACGAGCACGCCCTTGGTGACGGTCTCGGCGCCCATGGCGGTCAGCACGCCGTCCGGGCCGAGCTCGAGGAACGTCGCCACACCGGCGTTCTCCAGCGCGGTGACCGCGTCGGCGAAGCGGACGGCGGTGCGGACGTGCCGCACCCAGTAGTCGGGGGTGGTCAGCTCGGCGGCGGTGGCGACCTTGCCGGTGGCGGTGGAGACGATCGGGATCGTCGGCGCCTGGTAGGTCAGCTGTTCCGCGACCGCGCGGAAGTCGTCGAGCATCGCGTCCATGTGCGGCGAGTGGAACGCGTGCGACACGGTGAGGCGCTTGGACTTGCGGTCGGCGAACCGCGCGACGACGGCCTCGACCGCGTCCTCGTCACCGGCCAGCACGATCGAGGAGGGGCCGTTGATCGCGGCGAGCGAGACCCGGTCGGTGAGCAGGCCCTCGACCTCGTTCTCGGTGGCCTGCAACGCGATCATCGCGCCACCGGTGGGCAGCGCCTGCATCAGGCGGCCGCGTGCCTCGACCAGCGTCGTGGCGTCTTCGAGGGACAGCACGCCCGCGACGTGCGCGGCGGCGAGCTCACCGATCGAGTGGCCGGCCAGGAAGTCCGGCTTGACGCCCCACGACTCGACGAGCCGGTACAGCGCCACCTCCAGCGCGAACAGCGCGGGCTGGGTGAGGCCGGTCTGGTCGAGCGCGGCGGCGTCGGTGCCGAACACGGCTTCGAGGACCGGCTGCTGGAATCCGGCGCAGACCTCGTCGAACGCCTTGGCGTACACCGGGAACGCCTCGTACAGCTCGCGGCCCATGCCGAGCCGCTGGCTGCCCTGGCCGGTGAACAGCACGGCCAGGCCGCCGTCCGCGGCGGCACCGCGCACCACGGAGGCGGCGTTGCCGCCGTCCACCAGGGCGTCGAGGCCGGCGAGGAGTGCGGCGCGGTCCGTGCCGACGACGACGGCCCGCTGGGCGAGCGCGGTGCGGGTGGTGGCGAGCGAGAACGCCACGTCGTCGACGTGCGCGTCGGTGGTGTCGAGCCGCTCGCGCAGCTTGCGGGCCTGCTCGCGCAGCCCGTCCTCGGTGCGCGCGGAGAGCAGCCACGGCCGGACCGGGCGCTCGGTGCGGGTCACCTCGGCGGTGTCGGCGGCCGGGGCCTGCTCCAGGACGACGTGCGCGTTGGTGCCGCTCACGCCGAACGACGACACGCCCGCGCGGCGCGGCCGGCCGGTCTCCGGCCACGGCTGGGCCTCGGTGAGCAGGGTCAGGTCGCCGTCGGCCCAGTCGACCTGGTGCGAGGGCTCGTCGATGTGCAGGGTCTGCGGCGCCAGGCCGTGCTGCAGCGCCAGCACCATCTTGATCACGCCACCGACACCGGCGGCGGCCTGGGCGTGGCCGATGTTGGACTTGAGCGAGCCGAGCAGCACCGGGCGTTCGCGGTCCTGGCCGTAGGTGGCGAGGATGGCCTGCGCCTCGATCGGGTCGCCGAGCCGGGTGCCGGTGCCGTGCGCCTCGACGACGTCCACGTCGGACGGCGAGAGCGTGGCGTTGGCCAGCGCCTGGAGGATCACGCGCTGCTGCGACGGGCCGTTGGGGGCGGTGAGGCCGTTGGACGCGCCGTCCTGGTTGACCGCGCTGCCGCGGACGACCGCGAGGACCTCGTGGCCGTTGCGGCGCGCGTCGGAGAGGCGTTCGACGAGCAGCAGGCCGACGCCCTCCGACCAGCCGGTGCCGTCGGCGGCGTCGGCGAAGGCGCGGCAGCGGCCGTCCTGCGACAGGCCGCCCTGCTTGTCGAACTCGACGAACACGGCCGGGGTGCTCATCACCATCACGCCGCCCGCGAGGGCGAGCGAGCACTCGCCGTTGCGCAGCGCCATGACCGCGAGGTGCAGGGCGGTGAGGGACGAGGAGCAGGCGGTGTCGACGGTGACGGCGGGGCCTTCGAGGCCGAACGTGTAGGAGATGCGGCCGGACAGCACGCTGGGGGCCGCGCCGGTGAGCAGGTGGCCGGCGACCTCGTCGGGCACCTCGGTCAGGCCGATCCCGTAGCCCATCGCGCTGCCACCGACGAACACACCGGTCTGGCTGCCGCGCAGGCTCCGCGGGTCGATGCCCGCGCGTTCGAAGACCTCCCACGACGTCTCCAGCAGCAGGCGTTGCTGCGGGTCCATCGCGAGGGCCTCACGCGGGGAAATGCCGAAGAAGGCGGGCTCGAAATCGCCCGCGTCGTAGAGGAAGCCGCCGCCCTCGACGCCGAAGCCACCGTTCTCGGTGCCCCAGCCGCGGTCGCCGGGCAGCGGGGAAATCGCGTCCCCGCCGGTGGCGACGAGCTGCCACAAATCCTCCGGCGTGCGAACCCCGCCGGGGTAGCGGCAACTCATGGCGACGATCGCGATCGGTTCCCTGTCGCCTTCCTCAAGCTCGCGAAGGCGCTGCCGGGTGGCCTTGAGATCCGCCGTCGCCAGCTTGAGATACTCCCGGAGCGTCTCTTCATTCGCCATTTAAGAGTACCTCTTCGCTACTGGATACTAGGTGAATTCCGGCGCAGAGAACGACATGCGTAAAACCGAAGGATCCCGCCCGACGCTGCGGAGAAACTCCAGTTCACGAACCGATTCTGTCCGTGCACCCAATCACCCTCAACCCCTAACCGGCCCCTACGCTCCCCCAGCGGAAATGTCTAATAAAATGCCCAGTACAAATAGCGCTACCCCCCTCGGACCAGGTCCGAGAGGGGTAGCGAGGGGGTCGTTCCAGGTGGTGCGGTTACCTCCCGAGCTCCTCGTTGATCAGCGCGAACAGGTCGTCGTCCGAGGCGCCGTCGAGGCTCTCCGCCGCCTCGCCCTTGCCCGAGCCCCACTGGCTGACCAGCGCCTGGAGCTTGATGGTGATCTTCGTCCGGGTCAGGTTGTCAGGGGTCGCGCCGGCGAGCACGGCCTCCAGCCGGTCCAGCTCGTCGAGCACCGGCACGGTCGCGCCGCCGACCACGAGCTGCGAGTGCAGGAACTTGGCCAGGGGTTCGGCACTGGGGTGGTCGAACACCAGCGTCGCGGGCAGCTTCAGGCCCGTGGCGGTGGTGAGGTTGTTGCGCAGCTCCACCGCCGTGAGCGAGTCGAAGCCCAGTTCCTGGAACGCCCGGTCCTTCGCGACCGCGTCGGCCGAGTCGTGCCCGAGCACCGCCGCGACCCTGGTGCGGACCAGGTCGACCAGCAACGCGTGCTGCTCCGGCTCGGACAGGGCGGCCAGCTGGGCGCTCAGCCCGGACTCGGTCTCGACGACGTCGTCCTCGGCCAGCGCGGCGGCCACCTCGGGCAGGTCGCCGAGCAGCGGGCTGGTGCGGGCCATCGTGAACGCGGGTGCGAACTTGTCCCACTCGACGTTCACCACGGTCACCGTCGGCCTGCTGGAGCGGATGGCCCGTTCCAGCGCGGTGAGCGTCAGCGCGGGCGCCATCGCGATCAGGCCACGCCGGCGCAGGTGCTCCTCGGTGTCGCCGACCGTGGCCATGCCGGCCTCGGCCCACGGACCCCACGAGACGGAGGTCGCGACCAGGCCGCGCGCCCGCCTGGACTCCGCCAGACCGTCGAGGAACGCGCTGGCCGCCGAGTAGGCGGACTGGCCACCACTGCCCCACGTGCCGGCGATCGAGGAGAACACGACGAACGCGTCCAGCTCACCCAGCACCTCGTCCAGCACGACCGCGCCGGACACCTTCGCGTTCAGCACGTCCTCGAACGTCCGCAGGTCGTGGTCGTCGATCGCCTGGTAGTGGTCGGCACCCGCCGCGTGCACCACGGCGTTCGGCGGGAACTCGGTGACCAGGCTGGTCACCGCGTCCCGGTCGGACACGTCGCAGGCGGCGATCGTGACCTGTGCGCCGAGCTCTTCCAGTTCGGCCTGGAGTTCCGCCGCACCCGGCGCGGCCAGACCGCGGCGGGACGTCAGCACCAGGTGCTCGGCACCGTTCTCGGCCAGCCAGCGAGCCACCCGGCCGCCCAGCGCACCGGTACCACCGGTGACGAGCACGGTGCCGCGCGGCGACCAGTCGGACAGCTTGTCCCCCGGCTGCGCGTGCGTCAGCCTGCGGCCGAACACACCCGACGCCCTGACCGCGACCTGGTCCTCGCCGCCCGCCAGCACACCGGCGATCCGGTCGAACGCCCGGTCGTCCAGCGTCTCCGGCAGGTCGACCAGACCACCCCAGCGGTCGGGGTGCTCCAGCGCGGCCACGTAGCCGGCGCCCCAGATCGTCGACTGGGCCGGGTCGACCACGCCGTCGGACCTGCCGGTCGACACCGCACCCCGCGTCGCGACCCACAGCGGGGCCTCGACACCGGCGTCACCGAGTGCCTGCACGGCCAGCACGACGGACGTGACCTCGGTGGACAGTGCGAGCACACCGGCCACCGGTCCGTCGGTGGCGGCCTTCTCGAACGCCGTGGCCAGCGCGGCGCGGTCGTTCTCCCACGCCACCGGCACGACCTCCAGGCCGCGGGCTTCGAGCCCGGCGAGCAGCGGGTGCCCGGTGTTGCCCGGCACGACCGCGAGCCAGCGGCCCTCGGCCCGCACCTTGTTCTGCGGCACCGACTTCCACTCGACGTGGTAGCGCCAGCCGTCGAGCTTGCCGGTGGTCCTGCGGGCCTTGCGCCACGTCGACAGCGCGGGCAGGACCTCGCCGAGCACGCTCTCGTCGAGCGACAGGGTGCTGCCGACCAGGCCGATGTCGCCCTCCTCGACGGCCTGCCAGAACTTGGCCTCCGCCGCGTCCTCTTCGTTCCCGAGCGCCGGGAAGGCGGTCGACTCCAGCCAGAACCGCTGCCGCTGGAACGCGTAGGTCGGCAGGTCCACCCGCTGCGCGTTCGCGCCGGCGTAGAAGGCCTCCCAGTCGATCCGCACCCCGGCGGTGTACAGCGCGCCGAGCGCCGCGGTGAGCGTGGTGACCTCGGAGCGGTCCTTGCGCAGCGCCGGGATCACCGGCACGTCGGCCATCGCGGCGAGCACGCCGTCCGGGCCCAGTTCGAGGAACGTCCGCACGCCCTCGTCGCCGAGGGTCTGCATCGCGTCGGCGAAGCGGACCGTGCCGCGGACGTGGCGCACCCAGTACTCCGGGTCCGTCACATCGCCCAGCATGGCGATCCTCGGTTCGTTGAAGGTGAGCTGTCCGACGACCTCGCGGAAGTCGTCCAGCATCGGGTCCATCAACGGCGAGTGGAACGCGTGCGAAACACTGAGCCGCTTCGACTTGCGGTCCGGGAACTGCGCGATCACCTGCTGCACAGCGCTTTCGTCACCCGCGACGACCACGGACGACGGCCCGTTGATCGCGGCCAGCGACACCAGGTCGCCGAGGTGAGGCGTGACCTCGGCCTCGGTCGCCTGCAAGGCCACCATCGCCCCGCCCTCGGGCAGAGCCTGCATCAACCGCGCACGAGCACTGACCAACGTCGCCGCGTCCTCCAGCGACAGCACGCCCGAGACGTGAGCTGCCGCGATCTCACCGATCGAGTGGCCCGCCAGGAAGTCCGGGCGGATGCCCCACGACTCGACGAGGCGGTAGAGCGCGACCTCCAGTGCGAAGATCGCGGGCTGGGTGAACTCCGTGCGGTCCAGTTCCTCGTCCCGCACGTCCACCAGAGCCGCGACCTCGTCAAACGCCTTGGCGTAAGCCGGGAACGCCTCGTACAGCTCACGGCCCATGCCGGCCCGCTGGCTGCCCTGACCGGTGAACAGGAACGCCGACCGGCCCGGCACGACCGCCACGGGCTCCACCGCGCCGAGGCCCCTGACCAGGTCGTCCCGGTCCGCGGCGACCACCGCGGCCCGGTAGTCGAACTTGGCCCGCGTGGTGGCCAACGAGTAACCGAGGTCCGTCAGGTCCACCGGCACCGACTCGGCCAGCCGAACCGCCTGCTCCCGCAACGCTTCCGGCGTCTTCGCCGACAGCACCACCGGAACCACCGGCACGGTCCTGGTCGCCTCGACGGCGACGGTCTGCACCGGCGGAGCCTGTTCGAGGATGAGGTGCGCGTTCGTACCGCTCATGCCGAACGCCGACACCGCCGCGCGACGCGGACGGCCGGTCTCCGGCCACTCCTGGTTCTCCGTCAGCAGCTCCACCGAACCGGAGGTCCAGTCGATGTGCGGCGACGGCTCGTCCACGTGCAGCGTCTTCGGCAGCACGCCGTTCTGCAGCGCCATCACCATCTTGATGACACCGGAGACACCAGCGGCGGCCTGGGTGTGGCCGATGTTCGACTTGAGCGAACCGAGCAGCAACGGCAGTTCGCGCTGCTGGCCGTAGGTCGAGAGCAGTGCCTGCGCCTCGATCGGGTCACCGAGCTTCGTGCCGGTGCCGTGCGCCTCGACAGCGTCGACGTCCGAAGTGGACAGACCGGCGGCCGCAAGCGCTTGGCGGATGACCCGTTGCTGCGAAGGACCGTTCGGCGCCGTCAAGCCGTTCGACGCACCGTCCTGGTTCACCGCGGAACCGCGGATCACCGCGAGCACCTGGTGCCCGTTGGCCTGCGCGTCGGACAGCCGCTCCACCAGGAGCATGCCGACACCTTCACCCCAGGCAGTGCCGTCCGCCGCCGCGGCGAAGGACTTGCACGTGCCGTCCTCGGCCAGACCGCGCTGACGGGAGAAGTCGATGAACGCACCGGGCGTCGACATCATCGACGCACCACCGGCCAGCGCCAGGTCGCACTCACCGGCCCGCAGCGCCTGCACCGCGAGGTGAATCGCGACCAGCGAAGCCGAGCACGCGGTGTCGACCGTGACCGCCGGGCCTTCCAGCCCGAGGGTGTAGGAGATGCGGCCCGACACGACACTGGCCGCGACACCCGTTCCGAGGTAGCCCTCGATGCCCGGTGGCAGCTCGAACGTCGCCGCCGCGTAGTCCTGGCCGTTCGTCCCCGTGAAGACACCGGTCCTGCTGCCCCGCAACGACTCCGGGTCCAGCCCGGCGCGTTCCATGGCCTCCCAGGAGGTCTCCAGCAGCATGCGCTGCTGCGGGTCCATCGCCAGCGCCTCACGCGGGTTGATCCCGAAGAACGCGGCGTCGAACTGACCGGCGTCGTAGAGGAAGCCACCGCGCGTCACGTAGGACGTGCCCTCGTGGTCGGGGTCTGGGTCGTAGAGGTTCTCCAGGTCCCAGCCCCGGTCCGTGGGCCATTCTCCGACGCCGTCGCTGCCGGTGAACACCATCTGCCACAGGTCTTCCGGCGACTGCACGTCACCCGGCAGGCGGCAGCCCATGCCCACGATGGCGATCGGCTCGTCGAAGCCGCGGCGCACCGTAGCCGGCGTGAGCGCGTCCGGCCGGGCGCCCATCAGCTCCTCGCGCAGGAACGCGGTGAGCGTCGCCAGGTTCGGGTAGTCGAACACCAGCGTGGCGGGCAGCTTCAGCCCGATGACGTCGTTCAGCCTGCCGCGCAGCTCGACCGCCGTGAGCGAGTCGAACCCGAGCTCCCGGAACGCGAGTCCCGGCTCGACCGCCTGCGGTGAGGCGAACCCGAGCACGGTGGCGACCTCGACCTGCACCAGCTCCGTGAGCACGGCGAGCTGCTCGGCCTCGGACATCGCGACGATCCTGGCCGCGAGCGGCGAGTCGCTCATCCTGGCCTCTGCCGGGATCTCCGGCGCGCGGCCCACCTCGGGCAGCGCGCGGAGGTCACCGCTGTCGACCAGCCAGTAGCGGTCCCGCTGGAACGCGTAGGTCGGCAGGTCGACGCGCTGGGCGCCGGACTTCGCGAAGTAGCCGGCCCAGTCGACGCGGACACCGCGGACGTGCAGGGCACCGAGTGCCCGCACCAGGGTCGCGACCTCGTCCCGGCCCTTGCGCTGCGACGCCACCAGCACCGCGTCGGTGAGGCTGTCGGCGCCCATCGCGGTCAGCACGCCGTCCGGCCCGATCTCCAGGAACGTCCGGACGCCCTTGCCCTGCAACGCGACGACGGCGTCGGCGAACCGCACCGCGTCCCGCACGTGCCGCACCCAGTACTCCGGGTCCGTCACGTCGCCCAGCATCGAGATCTTCGGCGCGCTGAACGTCAGCTGTCCGACGACCTCGCGGAAGTCGTCCAGCATCGGGTCCATCAACGGCGAGTGGAACGCGTGCGACACGGCCAGGCGCTTGGACTTGCGGTTCGGGAACTGCGCGACCACCTGCTCGACCGCGGCCTCGTCACCGGCGACGACCAGCGCGTCGGGGCCGTTGACGGCCGCGATGGAGACGAGCTCGGTGAGCAGCGGCGCGACCTCGTCCTCACCGGCCTGCAACGCGATCATCGCGCCACCGGCCGGCAGGGCCTGCATGAGCCGTCCGCGCGCCTCGACCAGCTTGGCCGCGTCCGCGAGCGTGAGCACCCCGGCGACGTGCGCCGCCGCGAGCTCGCCGATCGAGTGACCGCCCACGAAGTCCGGGCGGACACCCCACGACTCCACCAACCGGTACAACGCCACTTCCAGCGCGAACAGCGCGGGCTGCGTGTAGCCGGTCTGGTCGAGCGCCTCGGCGTCGCCGAACACCACCTCGCGCAACGGCCGGTCCAGCAGGCCGTCGAGCTCGGCGCACACCGCGTCGAACGCGTCCGCGAACACCGGGAACGCGCCGTACAGCTGGGCACCCATGCCCGACCACTGGCTGCCCTGCCCGGTGAACAGCATCGCCAGCGGTGCGTCCACGAGGTTGTTCCTGCTACCGCCGCTGCTCGCCGCCGTGAGGGCTTCGATCGCGGCGGCACGGTCCTCGGCGACGACGACCAGCCGGTGCGCGAGCGTCGCGCGGGAGGTGGCCAGCGAGTAGGCCACGTCCACGGTGTCCACATCGGACTGTTCCAGCAGCTCGGTCAGGTTGGCCGCCTGCTCGGCCAGCGCGGCCGCGTTCTTCGCCGACACCACGAACGGCACGACCGGCGGAGCGACCCGTTCGACGGCCGGAGCCTCGACCGGAGGCGCCTGCTCGATGATCGTGTGGGCGTTGGTGCCGCTGACGCCGAACGACGACACGGCTGCCCTGCGCGGGCGTCCGGTCTCCGGCCACGCCACCTGCGAGGTGACCAGCTCGACCGAACCGGCCGTCCAGTCGATCGCCGGCGACGGCTCGTCCACGTGCAACGTCTTCGGCACCTGGCCGTGCCGCATGGCCATGACCATCTTGATGATGCCGCCGACACCGGCAGCGGCCTGCGTGTGACCGATGTTCGACTTGACCGACCCCAGCAGCAGCGGGGTCTCCCGGTCCTGGCCGTAGGTCGCCAGCAGCGCCTGCGCCTCGATCGGGTCGCCCAGCGCGGTGCCCGTGCCGTGCGCCTCGACCACATCAACGTCCGAAGTGGACAGACCGGCGTTGGCCAGCGCCTTGCGGATCACCCGCTGCTGCGACGGACCGTTCGGCGCGGTCAGGCCGTTCGAGGCGCCGTCCTGGTTCACCGCGGAACCGCGGACCACGGCCAGCACCTGGTGGCCGTTGCGCTGGGCGTCCGACAGCCGCTCGACGAGCAGCATGCCGACACCCTCACCCCAGCCGGTGCCGTCGGCGGCGGCCGCGAACGACTTGCAGCGACCGTCCACCGCGAGCCCGCGCTGACGCGAGAAGTCGATGAACGTGCCCGGCGTGGACATGACCGTCACACCACCGGCCAGCGCCAGGTCGCACTCGCCGGACCGCAGCGACTGCACCGCCATGTGCAGCGCCACCAACGAGGAGGAGCAGGCGGTGTCGACGGTGACGGCCGGGCCTTCCAGCCCGAACGTGTAGGAGATGCGGCCAGAGGCGATGGCCGCCGCGTTGCCGGTGCCGAGGTGACCCTCGACGCCCTCCGGGATCTCCTCCAGCAACCCCAGGTAGTCCTGGCCGTTGCTGCCCACGAACACACCGGTCTGGCTGCCGCGCACCACCGCCGGGTCGATCCCGGCCCGTTCGAAGGCCTCCCAGGACGTCTCCAGCAGCAACCGCTGCTGCGGGTCCATCGCCGTGGCTTCCCGCGGCGAGATGCCGAAGAACGTCGGGTCGAACTTGGCCGCGTTGTGCAGGAACGCACCTTCGCGGGCATAGGACGTGCCCTGGTGGTCGGGGTCCGGGTGGTACAGGTTCTCGACGTCCCAGCCTCGATCGGCCGGGAACCCGGTGATCGCGTCCTCGCCGGCCACGACCATCCGCCACAGGTCTTCGGGCGACGCCACGTCACCGGCGAACCGGCAGCTCATCGCGACGATCGCGATCGGCTCGTCGGTGCTCGCCGTGACGGTCGCGACCTCGTCGGCCTTCGGTGCCGCACCGAGGAGTTCGGTGCGCAGGTGACCGGCCAGCACGACGGCGTTCGGGTAGTCGAAGACCAGCGTCGCCGGCAACCGCAGCCCGGTCGCGGTGGTGAGGGTGTTGCGCAGCTCGACGGCCGTCAGCGAGTCGAAGCCGAGCTCCTGGAACGCCCTGTCCTTCTCGACCGCGTCGACCGAGGCGTGGCCGAGCACGGACGAGACCTGCGTGCGCACCAGGTCGACCAGCAGGGTGTGCTGCTCCTGCTCGGAGAGCGCCACCAGGCTGCGGGCGAGCTCCGAGTCCGCCTCGGTGCCCGCCTCCTCGGCCAGCGCGGCACGCACCTCCGGCAGGTCGCCGATGAGCGGGCTCGGGCGGGCCAGCGTGAACGCGGGCGTGAACTTCTCCCACTCCATGTTCACGACGGTCACGGTCGGCTCGCCGGAGCGGATCGCCCGCTCCAGCGCGGTGAGCGTCATCGCCGGCGGCATCGAGATCAGGCCGCGCTTGCGCAGGTGCTCCTCGGTGTCGCCGACCGTGGCCATGCCGGCCTCGGCCCACGGACCCCACGAGACGGACGTCGCGACCTTGCCGCGAGCACGTCGCGACTCGGCCAGACCGTCGAGGAACGCGCTGGCCGCGGAGTACGCGGCCTGCCCGCCGGAACCCCAGGTACCGGCGATCGAGGAGAACACGACGAACGCGTCCAGCTCGCCCAGCACCTCGTCCAGCACGACCGCGCCGGAGACCTTGGCCCGCAGCACGTCGTCGAACGTCTGCAGGTCGTGGTCAGCCAGGGCCATCGTGTAGTCGGCACCGGCGGCGTGCACCACGGCGTTCGGCGGGAACTCGGTGACCAGGCTGGTGACCGCGTCCCGGTCCGCCACGTCGCACGCGGCGATCGTGACCCGAGCACCGAGCTCTTCCAGCTCTGCCTGGAGTTCTGCCGCACCCGGCGCCGCCAGACCGCGGCGGGACGTCAACACGAGGTGCTCGGCACCGTTCTCGGCCAGCCAGCGAGCCACCCGGCCACCGAGCGCACCGGTACCACCGGTGACCAGGACCGTGCCGCGCGGCGACCAGTCGGACAGCCTGTCACCCAGCGGCGCGTGCACCAGCCGGCGGCCGAAGACGCCGGAGGCGCGGACCGCGACCTGGTCCTCCAGTCCGTTGAGGACACTCGCGATCCGGTCGAACGCCCTGTCGTCGAGCGTCTCGGGCAGGTCGACCAGGCCACCCCAGCGTTCGGGGTGCTCGAGGCCGACCACGTAACCCATGCCCCAGATGCCGGTCTGCGCCGGATCGACCACGCCGTCGGACCGGCCGGTCGACACCGCGCCGCGCGTCGCGATCCAGAGCGGCGCCGCGACACCCGCGTCGCCGAGCGCCTGCACGACCTCGACGGACGCGGTGAGCCCGGTGAGCGCCAGCACGCCTTCGAGCTCGCCGAGTCCGGCGAACGCCGTGGTGAGCGCGGCGCGGCCGGCGCTCGCGACCGTGACGACGTCGGCACCGCGAGCCGTCAGCCCGGCGGTGATCTCCTCCGCCGCGACGCCTTCCGGCACCACCACGGCCCAGCGGCCCGTCAACGTCGACGCGCCCAGGTCGGTCAGCGGCAGCCAGGAGGCGCGGTAACGCCAGCTGTCGATCTTGTTGTTGGCGCGGCGGGCCTTGCGCCACGACGACAGCGCGGGCAGCACGACGCCCAGTTCGCTCTCGTCCAGCGCGAGGGTGCTGCCGACCAGGCTGAAGTCCTCCCGTTCGACGGCCTCCCAGAACTTGAGCTCGGCGGAGTCCGCACCGCCTTCGAGGGCGGGGAACCCGGTCGACTCCAGCCAGAACTTCTGCCGCTGGAACGCGTAGGTCGGCAGATCGACCCGCCGCGCGCCGGTGCCGGCGAAGAACGCGTCCCAGTCGACCCGCACACCGGCGGTGTGCAGGGCGCCGAGCGCGGTGGTGACGCCGAGGACCTCGGACCGGTCCTTGCGCAGGGCCGGGATCACCGGCACGTCGGCCATCGCGGCCAGCACGGCGTCCGGACCCAGCTCCAGGAACGTCCGCACGCCCTCGTCGGTGAGGGTCTGCACGGCGTCGGCGAACCGGACCGCGTTGCGGACGTGGCGCACCCAGTACTCCGGGTCCGTCACCTCGCCGAGCATCGCGATCCGAGGCTCGTTGAACGTCAACTCCGAGACCACGGCCCGGAAGTCGTCCAGCATCGGATCCATCAACGGCGAGTGGAACGCGTGCGACACAGCCAGGCGCTTGGACTTGCGGTCCGGGAACTGCGCGACGACCTGCTCGACGGCGGTTTCCTCACCGGCGACCACAACGGCGTTGGGGCCGTTGATCGCCGCGAGCGACACCACCTCGGTCAGGTGCGGCGTGACCTCGTCCTCGTTGGCCTGCAACGCGATCATCGCGCCGCCCTCGGGCAACGCCTGCATCAGGCGAGCCCGAGCACTGATCAACGTGGCCGCGTCCGTCAATGACAACACACCGGAGACGTGAGCGGCCGCGATCTCGCCGATGGAGTGACCGGCCAGGAAGTCCGGCCGCACACCCCACGACTCGACGAGACGGTAGAGCGCCACTTCGAGGGCGAAGATCGCCGGCTGGGTGAACTCGGTGCGGTCGAGCTCCTCGTCCCGCACGTCCACCAGCGCCGCGACCTCGTCGAACGCCCTGGCGTACACCGGGAACGCGTCGTACAGCTCACGACCCATCCCGGCCCGCTGGCTGCCCTGGCCCGTGAAGAGGAAGGCCAGCTTGCCGTCCGCCACCGTGCCGAGCCCCTGCCCTGCGGTGATGGCGGTGAGGCCGCGGACCAGGTCGTCGTGGTCGGCGGCGACCACGGCCGCCCGGTGCGGCATCGGGGTGCGCAGCAGGGCGGAGTGCGCGACGTCGGTCAGCGACCACGTGGCGTCGACCCCGGCGAGCAGCGCCGCCGCCTGGCCCTTGAGCGCCTCGGCGGACTTCGCCGACAGCACGACGGGAACCATCGGCACGGTCCTGGTCGCCTCGGCGGCCACGGCCTGGACCGGCGGAGCCTGCTCGACGATCAGGTGCGCGTTGGTGCCGCTCATGCCGAACGCGGACACCGCCGCGCGACGCGGACGGCCGGTCTCCGGCCAGTCCTGGTTCTCCGTGAGCAGCTCCACCGAACCGGAGGTCCAGTCGATGTGCGGCGACGGCTCATCGACGTGCAGCGTCTTCGGCAGCACCCCGTTCTGCAGCGCCATCACCATCTTGATGACACCGGAGACACCGGCCGCGGCCTGCGTGTGGCCGATGTTGGACTTCAGCGAGCCCAGGTACAGCGGGACGTCGCGGTCCCGGCCGTAGGTGGAGAGCAGGGCCTGCGCCTCGATCGGGTCACCGAGCTTCGTGCCGGTGCCGTGCGCCTCGACCAGGTCGACGTCCGAAGTGGACAGACCGGCGTTGGCCAGCGCCTGGCGGATGACCCGCTGCTGCGAGGGACCGTTGGGCGCGGTCAGACCGTTGGACGCACCGTCCTGGTTCACCGCGGAGCCACGGATCACCGCGAGCACCTGGTGTCCGTTGGCCTGCGCGTCGGACAGCCGCTCCACGAGCAGGATGCCGACGCCCTCGCCCCAGCCGGTGCCGTCGGCGGCGGCCGCGAACGACTTGCAGCGACCGTCGACCGCGAGGCCGCGCTGACGGGAGAAGTCGATGAAAGCACCGGGCGTCGACATCATCGACGCGCCACCGGCCAGCGCCAGATCGCACTCACCAGCACGCAGTGCCTGCACCGCAAGGTGAATCGCGACGAGCGAAGCCGAGCACGCGGTGTCGACCGTGACCGCCGGACCTTCCAGGCCCAAGGCGTACGAGATGCGACCGGACACGACACTGGCCGCCACACCCGTACCGAGGTAGCCCTCGATACCGGGCGGCAGCTCAAAGGTCGCCGCCGCGTAGTCCTGCCCGTTCGTACCGGTGAACACACCGGTCCGGCTGCCGCGCAACGACTCCGGGTCGATCCCGGCCCGCTCGACGGCCTCCCACGACGTCTCCAGCAGCATGCGCTGCTGCGGGTCCATCGCCAGCGCCTCACGCGGGTTGATCCCGAAGAAGCCGGCGTCGAACTCACCAGCCTGGTAGAGGAACCCACCCTCGCGGGCGTACGAGGTGCCCTCGTGGTCGGGGTCCGGGTCGTACAGGTTCTCCAGGTCCCAGCCGCGGTCCGTGGGCCAGCCACCAACGGCGTCGCTGCCCGTGGACACCAGGCGCCACAGGTCTTCCGGCGTCCAGACGTCACCCGGCAGACGGCACCCCATACCCACGATGGCGATCGGCTCGTCGGACAGCAGACCCTGCGCGGCGACGATCGCGCCACCGGCTTCGCTGCCGAGGAGCTCGTCGCGCAGGTGCGCTGCCAGCGTGGCCATGTTGGGGTAGTCGAACACGAGGGTGGCGGGCAGCCGGAGTCCGGTCGCCTCGGCCAGCCTGGTGCGCAGCTCGACGGCGGTCAGCGAGTCGAAGCCCAGGTCGCGGAACGCGAGGCCCGGTTCGATCGAGTCCACGGACGCGTAGCCGAGCACGGCGGCGACCTCGGCGAGCACCAGGTCGACGAGCGCCGCCTCCTGCTCGGCCGCGGACAGGCCGCGCAGGCGCACGACCAGTTCGGACGCGGCGGCGTCGTCCTCGGTCGCGGGCTTCAGCGCGGCCACGACCTCGGGCAGGTCGCCGAGCAGCGGGCTCGGCCGGGTCGCGGTGAACGCCGGGGCGAACCGCGCCCAGTCGACGTCCGCCACGACGAGCGAGGTCAGCTTCCAGGCCAGGGCGTTGCGCAACGCGGTGAGGGCCGCCGACGGAGCCAGCGGCATGACGCCCTGACGCCGCAGCAGGTCCGCCCACTCGACGTTCGACGTGGCCCACGGGCCCCACGAGATCGACAGCGCGGCGAGGCCGCGGGCGCGGCGCGACTCGGCCAGCGCGTCCAGGAACGCGTCACCGGCCGCGTAACCGCACTGCCGGCCCGCACCCCACACGCCGGAGGTCGACGAGAACAGCACGAACGCGTCGACGTCGCCGACCAGCTCGTCCAGCAGCCGGGCGCCCTCGACACGAGCAGAGCGGACCTCGTCCAGCAGAGCGGGATCGGTGTCGGCGAGCGCGCTGTCCTGGCCGATGCCGGCCAGGTGCAACACCGAGCTGGGCGAGAACTCCTCGACCAGCGCGGACATCGCGGCCCGGTCCGTCACGTCGCACGCGACGATGGTGACCTTGTCGCCGAGCTCGGCCTGCAGCGCGGCCGCACCGGGTGCGTCCTCGCCGCGGCGAGAAGTCAGCACGAGGTGCTCTGCGCCCTCGGCGGCGAGCCAGCGGGCGACGTGCCCGCCGAGCGTGCCGGTGCCACCGGTGACGAGCACGGTGCCGCGCGGCGCCCAGCTGCCTGCCTCGACGGAGGCGTGCTTGAGACGGCGGACGTAGATCCCGTTGTCGCGGATGGAGACCTGGTCCTCGGTGCCGGTGAGCGCGGTGGCGAGCCGGTCGAGCGCAGGGTCGTCCACAGTGGACGGCAGGTCGATCAGGCCGCCCCAGCGGCCGGGGTGCTCCAGCGCGGCGACCCGGCCGAAGCCCCAGACCTGGGCGGCGTCCGGAGTGGACTCCGCGCCGCGGGTGACGCACCACAGCGGTGCGGTCGTCCGCTGCACCAGCAGCAGCGCCGACTCGACGCCCGCCGCGGACAGGACGCCGTCGAACTCCTCCTCCGGCAGGTCGGCCACGTCGTCGATCGCGACGACGTCGAGCCCGCGGTCGGCGAGGCCGATGGCGATCTCCGCGTCCCCGACGACGAGCCAGCGGCCGTAGGCCATGGCGGTGCCGGGGTTGACGGCCTGCTGCCACGCGACGCGGTAGGCCGAGGTGTCCTTGGCCTTCGCGGGCGTGACGTCGAACCAGAACCGTTCGCGCTGGAACGCGTAGGTGGGCAGCTCGACGCGCTGCGCGCCGGTGCCCTCGTAGAAGGCCGCCCAGTCGACGGCGACACCGCGGTTGTGCAGGACGCCGACTGCCCGCAGGATCGTCGGCACCTCGTCGCGGTCCTTGCGCAGCGCGCTGACCAGCACCGCGTCCTGAACGCTCTCGGCGCCCATCGCGGTGAGCACGCCGTCGGGGCCCAGCTCCACGAAGGTCCGGACGCCCCGGCCCTCCAGCGTGGTGACGGTCTCGGCGAACCGGACCGTGCCGCGGACGTGGCTCACCCAGTACTCGGGGTCCGTCACCTCGCCCAGCATCGCGATCTTCGGAGCGTTGAACGTCAGCTTCGAGACCACCGCGCGGAAGTCGTCGAGCATCGGGTCCATCAACGGCGAGTGGAACGCGTGCGACACCGTGAGCCGCTTGGACTTGCGGTCCGCGAACTGCGCGACGACCTGCTGCACGGCCTCTTCGTCACCCGCGACGACCACGGACGACGGCCCGTTGATCGCCGCCAGCGACACCAGGTCACCCAAGTGCGGCGTGACCTCGTCTTCGGTGGCCTGCAACGCGACCATCGCGCCACCGGTGGGCAGCGCCTGCATCAACCGGCCGCGCGCGGCGACCAGCTTGGCCGCGTCCTCCAGCGAGAGCACCCCGGCGACGTGGGCCGCGGCGATCTCGCCGATGGAGTGGCCCGCCAGGAAGTCGGGGCGGACACCCCAGGCCTGCACGGTCCGGAACAACGCGACCTCGATCGCGAAGATCGCGGGCTGCGTGTAGCCGGTCTGGTCGAGCGCCTCGGCGTCACCGAACACGACGTCGCGCAACGGCCGGTCCAGCAGGCCGTCGAGCTGCGCGCAGACGGCGTCGAACGCGTCGGCGAACACCGGGAACGCCTCGTACAGCTCGCGTCCCATGCCGAGGCGCTGGCTGCCCTGCCCGGTGAAGAGGAAGGCCGTGCGGCCCTCGCCGGGCATGCCGCGCTCACCGCGACCGGCGGCCACGTCGGCCAGGCCGGCGAGCAGCTCCGCGTGGTCGCGGGCGACGACGGTCGCCCGGTGCTCCAGCTGGGCACGGGTGGTGGCGAGCGAGAAGGCGAGGTCGGTCAGGTCCGCACCGTCCACAGCGGACTGGAGCCGGGCGGCCTGCGCCCGCAGCGCGGCGGCGGTCCTGCCGGACAGCACGACCGGCACGGCGGGCAGCGGCGTGCGCTCGACCGGGGAGATCTCGGCCTGCGGCGCCTGCTCGATCACGGCGTGCGCGTTGGTGCCGCTGAACCCGAACGACGACACGGCGGCCCGGCGCGGACGCCCGGTCGCAGGCCACTCGACGGGCGAGGTCACCAGCTCGACCGCGCCGGCCGACCAGTCGACCTGCGAAGACGGCTCGTCCACGTGCAGCGTCTGCGGCACGAGCCCGTGCTGCATGGCCATGACCATCTTGATCACGCCGCCGACGCCGGACGCCGACTGGGTGTGGCCGATGTTGGACTTCAGCGACCCCAGCAGCAGCGGGCGTTCGCGGTCCTGGCCGTAGGTCGAGAGGATCGCCTGCGCCTCGATCGGGTCACCCAGAGCGGTACCCGTGCCGTGCGCCTCGACGACGTCCACTTCGGACGGTGCGAGGCCGGCGTTGCCGAGCGCGTGCCGGATGACCCGCTGCTGCGACGGGCCGTTCGGGGCGGTGAGCCCGTTGGACGCGCCGTCCTGGTTGACCGCGGTACCGCGGACGACCGCGAGCACCTGGTGGCCGTTGCGCTGCGCGTCGGACAGCCGCTCGACGAGCAGCATGCCGACGCCCTCGCCCCAGCCGGTGCCGTCGGCCGCGTCGGCGAACGCCTTGCAGCGCCCGTCGACCGCGAGTCCGCGCTGGCGGGAGAAGTCGATGAACGTGCCGGGCGTCGCCATCACCGTGACACCACCGGCGAGCGCCAGGTCGCAGTCGCCGGCACGCAGCGCCTGCACGGCGAGGTGCAGCGCCACCAGCGAGGACGAGCAGGCGGTGTCGACCGTGACGGCAGGGCCTTCGAGGCCGAACGTGTAGGACACGCGGCCGGACACGATGCTGGCCGCGTTACCGGTGCCGAGGTGGCCTTCGAGGCCGTCCGGCACCTCCTCCAGCAGCTGGAGGTAGTCGTGGTTGTTGGTACCGGCGAACACGCCGGTCCGGCTGCCGCGCAACGAGTTCGGGTCGATCCCGGCCCGTTCGAAGGCCTCCCACGAGGTCTCCAGCAGCAGGCGCTGCTGCGGGTCCATCGCGGTCGCCTCGCGCGGCGAGATGCCGAAGAACGTCGGGTCGAACATCGGTGCGTCGTGCAGGAAGCCGCCCTCGCGGGCGTACGAGGTGCCCTGGCGGGTGGGATCGGGGTCGTACAACGCCTCCAGGTCCCAGCCGCGGTCGGCCGGCATGCCGGAGACCGCGTCGGTGCCGGTGGCGACGAGCTTCCACAGGTCCTCCGGCGACATCACGTCACCGGCGTACCGGCAGCTCATCGCGACGATGGCGATCGGTTCGCCGTCGTGCGAGGAGACCGTCGTGGCCTCGGTCTCGGTCTGCGCGCCGACGAGCTCGCCGTGCAGGAACGCGGCCAGCACCGCCGCGTTCGGGTAGTCGAACACCAGCGTCGCGGGCAGCCGCAGACCGGTGTCGGCGGTGAGCCGGTTGCGCAGGTCGACCGCGGTCAGCGAGTCGAAGCCCAGCTCGCGGAACGCGCGCCCGGTCTCGATCGCGTCGGCCGACGAGTACGCCAGCACGGCGGCGGTGTGCGTGCGGACCAGCTCGACCACGGCGTCGCGCTGCTCCGATTCGGTGAGGCCGACCAGCTTGCGCGCCAGCTCGGACTCGCTGGTGGCGGGTGCGGGCGCGTCGGCTTCGAGCGCCGCGCGCACCTCGGGCAGGTCGCCGATCAACGGACTCTGGCGGGCCATCGTGAACGCGGGCGTGAACTTCGACCAGTCCATGTCGACCACGGTCACGGCCGGCTCGCCGGAGCGGATCGCCCGCTCCAGCGCGGTGATCGCGAGCTCCGGCGCCATCGAGGTCAGACCGCGCTTGCGCAGGTGCTCCTCGGTGTCGCCGACCGTCGCCATGCCGCTCTCGGCCCACGGACCCCACGACACCGACGTCGCGACCAGGCCGCGAGCCCGCCGCGACTCGGCCAGACCGTCGAGGAACGCGCTGGCCGCCGAGTACGCGGCCTGCCCACCGGAACCCCAGGTGCCGGCGATCGACGAGAACACCACGAACGCGTTCACGTCGCCGAGCAGCTCGTCCAGGTGGACGGCGCCGGAGACCTTGCCGCGCAACACCTCGTCGAACTCGGCGAGGCCGTGGTCCTCGATGGCCATCAGGTAGTCGGCGCCCGCCGCGTGCACCACGGCGTCCGGCGGGTACTCGGCGAGCAGGGCGGCGACCGCGTCGCGGTCGGCCACGTCGCACGCGACGATCGAGACCCGAGCGCCGAGTTCTTCCAGCTCCGCCTGGAGTTCGGCCGCGCCGGGCGCGTCCGGGCCCCGGCGGGACGTCAGAACTACGTGCTCACAACCAGAACCAGCCAGCCAGCGAGCTACACGCCCACCCAGTGACCCGGTACCACCAGTGACGATGGTCGTGCCGTTCGGCGTCCATTCCGATCCCTCCGACGTGAGCGGGGCGTGGCCGAGCCTGCGGCCGAAGACACCGGAGCCGCGGACGGCGACCTGGTCCTCGCCGCCGGTTCCGGCCAGCACGGCCGCGAAGCGGTCCATCGCCCGCTTGTCCAGCACCTCCGGCAGGTCCACGACGCCGCCCCAGCGGTCGGCGTGCTCCAGACCCACCACGTACCCGATGCCCCACACCTGGGTCTGCGCCGGGTCGACCACGCCGTCGGAACGGCCGGTCGACACCGCGCCGCGGGTCGTGACCCACAGCGGGGCCGAGATCTCCGCGTCACCCAGTGCCTGCACCACGACGAGCGTCGAGGTCGCGGGCTCCGTCAAGGCCACCAGCGACAGGACCCCGTCGACCGCGCCGACCTCCCGCAGCGTCGCGGCGAGGGTCGCCCGGTCGGCGTCGTACGCGACCCGGACCACCTCGACGCCGCGTTCGGTCAGACCGGCGGCGATCTCGTCGTGACCGGTGCCGAGCACCAGCCACCGTCCCGACGCCGTGGCGGCGCCGAGGTTCGTCAGCGGCAACCAGGAGACGCGGTACCGCCACGCGTCGACCTTGTTGCTCGTCCTGCTCTTGCGCCGCCACTCGGCGAGCGCCTCCAGCGCCTCCTGCCCGAGCGACAGCGAGTCACCCAGCGACTCCAGGTCACCGCTCTCCACCGCGGCCCAGAACTCGGAGTCCTCGCCACCACCGGCGGCGGCCGCGCTCGACGTGCCGACCTCCAGCCAGAAGTGCTCGCGCTGGAACGGGTAGGTCGGCAGGGCCACCGGCCGCGCGTCCACGAAGAACGCCGACCAGTCGACCTTGACACCGCGCACGTGCAGCTCGGCGACGGCGCGGACGATCGTGGCGACCTCGTCACGACCCTTGCGCTGCCCCGCGACCAGCACGGCCTCGGTGACGGAGTCCTGGCCCATCGCGGTCAGCACGCCGTCAGGGCCGATCTCCAGGAACGTCCGCACGCCCTGGGCCTCCAGGGACGTCACGGCGTCGGCGAACCGCACCGCGTCCCGCACGTGGCGCACCCAGTACTCCGGGTCCGTCACCTCACCGAGCATGGCGATCTTCGGCGTGCTGAACGACAGCTTCGACACCACAGCGCGGAAGTCGTCGAGCATCGGTTCCATCAACGGCGAGTGGAACGCGTGCGAAACGGCCAGGCGCTTGGACTTCCGGTCCGCGAACTGCGCCACGACCTGCTCGACAGCGGCCTCGTCACCCGCGACGACGACCGACTGAGGACCGTTGATCGCGGCAATCGACACCAGGTCGGTCAGGTGCGGCAGGACCTCGTCCTCGGTGGCCTGCAAAGCCACCATCGCGCCGCCCTCGGGCAGAGCCTGCATCAACCGCGCACGAGCGCTGATCAACGTGGCCGCGTCTTCGAGCGACAGCACCCCGGCGACGTGGGCCGCGGCGATCTCGCCGATGGAGTGGCCGGCCAGGAAGTCCGGGCGAACACCCCAGGACTCGACCAGGCGGTACAACGCCACTTCCAGCGCGAAGATCGCCGGCTGGGTGAACTCCGTGCGGTCCAGCTCCTCGTCCCGCACATCGACCAGCGCGGCGACCTCGTCAAAGGCCTTGGCGTAGACGGGGAACGCGGCGTACAGCTCGCGGCCCATGCCCACGCGCTGGCTGCCCTGACCGGTGAACAGGAAGGCCGTGCGGCCCTCGACCGTCCGGCCGGACACGACGTGCTCGGCGCGCTCGCCGGCGGCCAGTGCGGCGACACCGCTCTCGACGTCGCCGAGGACGACGGCGCGGTGCTCGAACGGCGTGCGCGTGGTGGCCAGCGAGAAGCCGGTGTCCACCGGGTCGCCGGCAATCCCCTGCAGCCGGGAAGCCTGAGCGCGCAACGCCTCCGCGGTACGCGCGGACAGCACCCACGGCAGAACGCCGACGGTCTGCGGCGCCTCCCGAGTGTCCTCTTCGGACTCGGGAGCCTGCTCGATGATCGTGTGCGCGTTGGTGCCGCTGACACCGAACGACGACACGGCGGCACGGCGCGGACGGCCGGTCTCCGGCCAGGCCTGCTCCTGCACCAGCAGCTCGACGGCGCCCGCCTCCCAGTCGACCTGCGGGGTCGGCTCGGAGACGTGCAGCGTCCTGGGCGCGATGCCGTGCCGGATGGCCATGACCATCTTGATCACGCCACCGACGCCCGCAGCGGCCTGCGAGTGGCCGATGTTGGACTTCAGCGAACCCAGCAGCAGCGGGCGTTCGCGGTCCTGGCCGTAGGTCGAGAGGATCGCCTGCGCCTCGATCGGGTCACCGAGCCGGGTGCCGGTGCCGTGCGCCTCGACGACGTCCACCTCGGACGGCGTGAGCTTCGCGCCGGAGAGCGCCTGGCGGATGACCCGCTGCTGCGCCGGGCCGTTCGGGGCGGTGAGACCGTTGGACGCGCCGTCCTGGTTGATCGCCGAACCCCGCACCACGGCGAGGACCTGGTGGCCGTTGCGCTGGGCGTCCGAGAGCCGCTCCAGCAGGAGGATGCCGGCGCCCTCGGACCAGCCGGTGCCGTCCGCGGTGGCGGAGAACGCCTTGCAGCGGCCGTCCTGCGACAGGCCGCCCTGCTTGTCGAACTCGGCGAACACCGAGGGATTCGCCATGACCATGACGCCACCGGCGAGCGCCAGCGAGCACTCGCCGTTGCGCAGCGACTGCGCCGCGAGGTGGATGGCGACCAGCGAGGAGGAGCACGCCGTGTCGATGGTGACCGCGGGGCCCTCGAAGCCGAGGGTGTAGGCGACCCTGCCGGACATCACGCTGGGCGTGCTGCCGGTCAGCAGATGGCCTTCGAGTCCCTCCGGCACCTCTTCGAGACCGGTGCCGTAGCCGGTGGCGCTGCCGCCGACGAACACACCGGTGTGGCTGCCGCGCAACGACCTGGGGTCGATGCCCGCGCGTTCCACGGCCTCCCAGGAGGTCTCCAGCAGCAGGCGCTGCTGGGGGTCCATCGCGAGGGCCTCGCGCGGCGAGATGCCGAAGAACGCCGGGTCGAACTCGGCGGCGTCGTGCAGGAACCCGCCGCCGCTGACGCCGAACGTCAGCTCGTCGTCGAGCCAGCCGCGGTCGGCCGGCAACGCCGAGATGGCGTCGCCCCCGGTGGACACCAGGTGCCACAGGTCTTCCGGCGAGCTCACGCCACCGGGGTACCGGCAGCTCATCGACACGATCGCGATGGGTTCACGTGCGGCGGCCGCGAGCTGCTGGTTCTGCTTGCGCAGGCGCTCGGTCTCCTTCAGAGACGCCCGCAGTGCCGCAACGACCTTATCGTTGGACGAGGTGGTCATCTTTTCGCTCCGCACTTCGGGCTGATCAGGAGTTCTTGGTGTCGAGGGCCATCTCGACGAGGTTGTCGATGTCCATGTCGTCGATCGAGTCCCCTTCGTCGTCGACCGGTTCCGCTTCGCCGTTCGCGAGCCGCAGCAACGCGTCCAGCAGGCCGGCCTCGCGCAACTTCTCCAGCGAGAGGCCCGTGAGCGCCTGGCGCACCTCGGCTTCCGCGGCGTCACCGATCAACTCGGTGCGCAGGAGGTCGACCAGGACGAGCGGGGTCGGGTAGTCGAAGACCAGGGTCGCGGGGAGCCGCAGCCCGGTCAGGGTGTTGAGGCGGTTGCGCAGTTCGACCGCGGTGATCGAGGAGAACCCGAGCTCGCGGAACGCGCGGTCGGCCTCGACAGCACCGGCGGACTGGTGCCCGAGCACCGCGGCCGCCTCGTCCCGCACCAGGTCGAGCAGCAGCCGGTCGCGGTCGTCCGCGGGCAGTGCCGTGAGCTTGGCGCGCAACGCGGCACTGGTGTCCACATCGGACGCTTCGTCACCGGCGCGGCGCACCTCGGGCAGGTCCGCGATCAGCGGGCTCGGGCGGCCGGCCGTGAAGATCGGCGCGAACCGGGCCCACTCGACGTCGGCCAGGGTGACCGCGCCGTCCCCGGACTCGACGGCCTGCCGCAGCGCGGCGATGGCGCGTTCCGGTGCCATGGCAGGAAGTCCGCTGCGGCGCAGCAGCTCGTCCTGGTCACCGCCGGCCCACGGGCCCCAGGCGACCGATGCCCCGGCGAGGCCACGGGCCCGGCGCCGGTCCACCAGTGCGTCGAGGAACGCGCTGCCCGCGGCGTAGGCCGCCTGGTTCGCGGCGCCCCAGACACCGGCGGTCGAGGAGAACACCACGAACGCGTCGAGCGGCGTCTGTCCGAGCAGGTCGTCGAGGTGGGCGGCACCGAGGATCTTCGCGGAGAGGACCGCGGAGAACTCGGTGAGGTCCTGCTCTCCCACCGGGGTCGACTGGGTGACCTCGACGGCGTGCACGACGGCGTCCGGGGTGTGTTCGCCGACGAGTGCGGCGAGCTGGTCCCGGTCGGTCACGTCGCACCGGGCCACCGTGGCCCGCGCGCCCAGGTCCGCGAGCTCCGCGAGGAGTTCGCCTGCCTGGCCGTCGTGGTCCGCGGTCAGCACCAGGTGTTCGGCGCCTGCTCCGGCGAGCCAGCGGGCGACCTGCCCGCCGAGCACCCCGGTGCCACCGGTCACCAGCACCGTGCCGCGAGGCGTCCAGCCGCCGGTGGCCGGTCCGGCCGGCGCGTGCGCCAGCCTTCGGGCCAGCACACCGTCGGCGCGGATGGCGACCTGGTCCTCGGTGCCCGCGAGCACGTCGGTCAGGTGGTCGAGCACGACGTCGTCCCACTCGGCCGGCACGTCGGCGAGGCCGCCCCAGCGGTCGGGGTGCTCCAGCGCGGCGACCACGCCGAGGCCCCAGTTCTGGGCCTGCGCCGGGTCGCGCACCGGGTCGTCGGCGCCGGTGGAGACAGCGCCGCGGGTGAGGGCCCACAGCGGTGCGGTGCAGCCCGCGTCGCCGAGTGCCTGCACCAGCACGAGGTTCTCCTCGGCGGAACCGGCCAGGGCCAGCACGCCGTCCACCGTTCCGACACCGGTCAGCGCCTCGGTGAGCGCGGCCCGGTCGGTCGAGGCCGCGATGGCGCCGACCTCGAGGCCGCGGTGCACGAGGCCGTGGATCAGCGCGGACTCCTCGGCACCGACGACGAGCCAACGTCCGGACGGCTGCCCGCCGTGGGCGGCGACCGGGGTCCACTCGACGCGGTACCGCAGGCTGTCCGTGTCCGGTGCCTCGTCGGAGGTCAGCCAGAACCGCTCGCGCTGGAACGGGTAGGTCGGCAGGTCGGTCCGCCGCGCGCCGGAGCCCGCGAAGAACGGCGACCAGTCGACCTGGATCCCGCGCACGTGCAGACCGGCCAGCGCGGTGAGGACCGTGCCGGGCTCGGGCTTGTCGGCGCGCAGGGCCGGCACGAGCACCGCGTCCCGCACGCTCTCCGCGCCCATCGCGGTGAGCACCGCGTCCGGGCCCAGCTCCAGGAACGTCGACACCCCGGCGCTTTCCAGCGTCGTGACCGCGTCGGCGAACCGGACGGCCTCGCGGACGTGGCGGACCCAGTAGTCCGCCGACGTCAGCTCGGCCGTGGTGGCGAGCTGACCGGTCAGGGTGGAGACGATCGGGATCCGCGGCGCGGCGAAGGCAAGTCCCTTGGCCACGACCCGGAACTCCTCGAGCATGGCGTCCATCCGCGGCGAGTGGAACGCGTGCGACACGCTGAGCCGCTTGGACTTCCGGTCGGCGAACCGCGCGACGACCTCCACGACGGCGTCCTCGTCACCCGCGACCACGACCGAGCGCGGCCCGTTGACCGCGGCGAGCGACACGCGGTCGCCCAGCAGCGGCGTGACCTCGGCCTCGGTTGCCTGCAACGCGATCATCGCGCCACCGGCGGGCAGTGCCTGCATCAGCCGGCCGCGTGCGGCGACCAGCGTCACCGCGTCGTCCAGCGTCAGCACGCCGGAGACGTGCGCGGCGGCCAGCTCGCCGATCGAGTGCCCTGCCAGGAAGTCCGGCCGCACGCCCCAGTGCTCGTAGAGGCGGTACAGCGCGACTTCCAGCGCGAACAGGGCGGGCTGGGTGTTGCCGGTCTCGTTCAGGGCCGCCGCGTCGGTGCCGAAGACGACGTCGCGCAACGGCAGGTCGAACCGGGCGCAGACCTCGTCGAACGCGTCGGCGAACACCGGCTGGGTCTCGTAGAGCTCGCGGCCCATGCCGATCCGCTGGCTGCCCTGGCCGGTGAACAGGAAGGCGAGCCTGCCGTTCGCCGTGCCGCCGCGCACCACCTCGGGTGCGTCGGTGCCGCCGGCCACCGCGAGCAGGCCGCGGTCCAGGTCGTCCCGGTCACCGGCGATGATCACCGCGCGGTGCTCCAGGTTCGCCCTGCCGGTGGCGAGGGTGAGGCCGAGGCCTGCCAGGTCCGTGTCCACAACGGACTGGAGCCTGGTGGCCTGGGCGCGCAACGCCGCCGGGGTCCTGGCGGACAGCACGACCGGCACCACGGGAACCTCGGCGCGGGGCGCGGCCGGCGTGGCCGGTGCCTGCTCCAGGATCGCGTGGGCGTTGGTGCCGCTGTAGCCGAACGACGACACACCGACCCTGCGGGCGCGGCCCGTCTCGGGCCACGCCACGGTCTCGGTGGCCAGCTCGACCGCGCCGGAGCTCCAGTCGATCTGCGGCGACGGCTCGTCCACGTGCAGCGTCTTCGGCACGACACCGTGCCGCATCGCGAGCACCGACTTGATCACGGCGGCGACACCGGACGCGGCCTGCGTGTGGCCGATGTTCGACTTCACCGAGCCGAGCAGCAGCGGTGCCCGGCGGTCCTGGCCGTAGGTGGCCAGCAGCGCCTGGGCCTCGATCGGGTCACCGAGCGCGGTGCCCGTGCCGTGCGCCTCCACGACGTCCACATCGGACGGTGCGACGCCCGCGCGGGCCAGTGCCCTGCGGATCACCCGCTGCTGCGACGGTCCGTTCGGCGCGGTCAGGCCGTTGGAGGCGCCGTCCTGGTTGACGGCGGTGCCGCGGACGATCGCGAGCACCTCATGGCCGTTGCGCTGGGCGTCCGACAGCCGCTCGACGAGCAGCATGCCGACACCCTCACCCCACGCGGTGCCGTCGGCCCCGGCGGCGAACGCCTTGCAGCGCCCGTCGACCGCGAGTCCGCGCTGCCGCGAGAAGTCCACGAACGCGGCGGGCGTCGACATGATCGTCACGCCGCCGGCCAGGGCGAGGTCGCACTCGCCGTTGCGCAGTGCCTGGGCCGCGAGGTGCAGGGCCACCAGCGAAGAAGAGCACGCGGTGTCGACGGTGACCGCCGGGCCCTCGAAGCCGAAGGTGTAGGAGATGCGGCCGGAGAACACGCTGGCCGCGTTGCCGGTGCCGAAGTAGCCCTCCAGCTCGGCCGGCAGCGACGTGAGCTGCGAGCCGTAGTCCTGGCCGTTGGTGCCCGCGAAGACACCGACCTGACCGCCCCGCAACGAGGTCGGGTCGATCCCGGCCCGCTCGAACGCCTCCCAGGAGGTCTCCAGCAGCAGTCGCTGCTGCGGGTCCATCGCGAGCGCCTCACGCGGCGAGATCCCGAAGAAGCCGGGGTCGAACTCCCCTGCCGCGTGCAGGAACGCGCCCTCGCGGGCGTAGGACTTGCCCGGCGCGTCCGGGTCAGGGTCGTACAGCCCGGCGAGGTCCCAGCCCCGGTCGGCCGGGAAGCCGGTGACCGCGTCACCACCGTCGACCAGCAGCCTCCACAGCTCCTCCGGCGACGAGACGCCGCCCGCGAACCGGCAGGACATGGCGACGATCGCGATCGGGTCGTCCGCGACGGCCGTGGTGGCGGTCGTCAGCTCGGCCGGCCGGGCGCCGACCAGTTCGCCACGCAGGTGCGCGGCGAGCGCGGCCGTGTTCGGGTAGTCGAAGACGAGCGTGGCCGACAGGCCCAGACCCGTGGACGCGGCGAGGCTGTTGCGCAGCTCGACCGCGGTCAGCGAGTCGAAGCCCAGGTCCTTGAACGCCCGGTCGGGCCGGACGTCGTCCGCGGAGCCGTGGCCGAGCGCGGCCGCGACCTGCTCGCGCACCAGCTCCACGAGCGTGTGCAGCTGCTCGCCCTCGGACAGCTCGGCGATCCGGCGGGCCAGTGACGACTCCCCTGCCGTGGCGACGGTCTGCTCGGCGACCTCCGGGAGCTCGCTCAGCAGCGGGCTCGGCCGGACGGCGGTGAACACCGGCGCGAACCGGGTCCAGTCCACGTCCGCGACCGTGACCGCGGTGTCGCCGGACCGGATCGCCTGGCGCAGCGCGGTCATGGCGGCGGCCGAGTCCATCGTGACCACGCCACGGCGGCGCAGCTGCTCGGCGGCGTCGCCCTCGACGGCCATGCCGCCGTCGGCCCACGGGCCCCAGGCGACCGCGAGTGCGGTCAGCCCACGGGCGCGGCGGGACTCGGCGAGCGCGTCCAGGTGTGCGTTCGCGGCGGCGTAGGCCGACTGGCCACCGCTGCCCCAGATGCCCGCGATCGACGAGAACAGCACGAACGCGTCGACCTCGCCGACCAGCTCGTCCAGGTTCCGCGCGCCGGAGACCTTGCCCGCCAGCACCTTCCGGAACGTCTCGGGGTCGTGCCCCTCGACCGCCTCGGTGTGGTCGACGCCGGCCGCGTGGAACACCGCCGTGGGCGGGTGCTCCGCGACCAGTGCGGCGACGGCGTCACGGTCAGCGGCGTCGCACGCGGCGATCGTGACCCGTGCGCCCAACGCCTCCAGCTCGGCCGAGAGTGCAGCCGCACCGGGCGTGTCGAGGCCACGGCGAGAGGTCAGGACCAGGTGCTCGGCACCCGCTCCCGCGAGCCACCGGGCCACGTGCCCGCCCAGCGCACCGGTGCCACCGGTGATCAGGACCGTGCCGCGCGGCGTCCAGGCCGAACCACCGGCGACCGGTGCGTGCACCAGGCGGCGGCCGAAGACACCGCTGGCGCGCACGGCGACCTGGTCCTCGGACCCGGCCAGCACGGAGGCGAACCGGTCCAGGGCGCGGTCGTCGAGCGTGCCGGGCAGGTCGACCAGACCACCCCAGCGCTCGGAGAGCTCCAACGCCGCGACCCGGCCGAAGCCCCACAGCTGCGCGGCTTCCGGGTTGACCGCGTCGTCCGCACGGCCGACCGACACGGCTTCCCGCGTCACCAGCCAGAGCGGCGCGTCGACGGCGGCAAGAGCCTGCGTGGTGGCGAGCGCCTCGGTGACGTCGGCCGGGAACGCCAGCACGCCGTCGAACTCACCGAGTCCGGCCGCGGTCGCCAGGTCCGTGACGGTGACGACCTCGACGCCCCGTGCGACGAGCGAGTCCACGACGGGGTCGGCGCCCACGGCCAGCCAACGGCCGGAAACCTCGGTCCGGGCAGCCGGAACCGGCTTCCACTCGACCTTGTAACGCCAACCCTCCACAACGGACTCACCGCGGCTGTCCCGCCGCCAGCGGGAGAGCACCGGCAGCACCGCGTCAAACGCTTGCGAGTCCTCCTCGCTCAGCGAGGCGCCGAGCGACTCCAGGTCCTCCCGCTCGACCGCGTCCCAGAACCGGGCCTCGATCGAGTCGGGCGCGCGGGTGACGGCCGTCTCCAGCCACAACCGCTCGCGCTGGAACGCGTAGGTGGGCAGATCCACCCGCCGGGCACCGGTACCGGCGAAGAACTTCGCCCAGTCGACCTCGACACCACGGGCGTGGACCCGGCCGAGCGCGGTCAGCAGCGACCGCGCCTCTTCACGACCCCTGCGCAGGGCGGGCACGAACGCCGCGCCACCACCGGCCATGGCCGACAGCACCGCGTCCGGGCCGAGCTCCAGGAACGTCGTGACGTCCTGGGCTTCGAGCTCCGTGATCGCGTCGGTGAACCGGACCGTGTTGCGGACGTGGCTCACCCAGTACTCGGGCTCGGTGACGTCGCCCAGCATGGCGATCTGCGGCTCGTTGAACGTCAGTTCCGAAACCACCGCACGGAAGTCGTCCAGCATCGGGTCCATCAACGGCGAGTGGAACGCGTGCGACACAGCCAAACGCTTCGACTTGCGGTCCGCGAACTGCGCGACGACCTGCTCCACCGCGGCCTCGTCACCGGCGACGACCACCGCGTCCGGCCCGTTGACCGCCGCGAGCGACACCAGGTCGCCCAGCAACGGCAGCACTTCCGCTTCGGTGGCCTGCAGGGCCACCATCGCGCCGCCCTCGGGCAACGCCTGCATCAGGCGAGCCCGAGCGCTGACCAACGTGGCCGCGTCCTCCAGCGAAAGAACACCGGAGACGTGAGCCGCGGCGATCTCACCGATCGAATGCCCAGCCAAGAAGTCAGGGCGAACACCCCACGACTCGACGAGCCGGTACAAGGCCACTTCCAGCGCGAAGATCGCCGGCTGCGTGAACTCCGTGCGGTCGAGGTCCTCGTCCCGCACGTCGACCAGAGCAGCGACCTCGTCGAACGCCTTGGCGTACACGGGGAACGCCTCGTACAGCTCGCGACCCATGCCGGCTCGCTGGCTGCCCTGCCCCGTGAAGAGGAACGCGAGGCGACCAGGCACGACCGTCGCCGGCTCCATCGCGCCGAGGCCAGTGACCAGGTCGTCCTGATCCGCGGCGACCACCACGGCCCGGTGCTCGAACCGGGCCCGCGTCGTCGCGAGCGAGAAGCCGAGGTCCGTCAGGTCCACCGGCGCCGACTCGGCAAGGCGATCAGCCTGCTCCCGCAACGCCTCCGGCGACTTGGCCGACAGCACGACCGGCACCAGCGGCAACGGCTTGTGCTCGGCCTTGCTCGGCCGGGCGGCGGGCGCCTGCTCGATGATCAGGTGGGCGTTGGTGCCACCGATGCCGAACGACGACACGCCCGCCCGGCGCGACCGGTTGACCGCGGGCCACTCCCGCGACTCGGTCAGCAGCTCGACCGCCCCGGACTCCCAGTCCACGTGCGGCGTCGGCTCTTCCGCGTGCAACGTCTTCGGCGCGACGCCGTGCCGCACCGCCATCACCATCTTGATCACGCCCGCGACACCGGCCGCCGACTGCGAGTGCCCGATGTTGGACTTCAGCGAGCCCAGCAGCACCGGCTGCTCGCGGTCCTGGCCGTAGGTGGCGAGGATGGCCTGCGCCTCGATCGGGTCACCCAGCTTCGTGCCCGTGCCGTGCGCCTCGACCAGGTCGACGTCCGAAGTGGACAGACCGGCGTTCGCAAGCGCTTGCCGGATCACCCGCTGCTGCGACGGACCGTTCGGCGCCGTCAGCGTGCTCGACGCACCGTCCTGGTTCACCGCCGAACCCCGCACCACCGCAAGGACCTCGTGCCCGTTGCGACGAGCGTCCGACAGCCGTTCGAGCATGATCACGCCGACGCCCTCGGACCAGCCCGTGCCGTCCGCGTCCGCCGAGAACGCCTTGCACTTGCCGTCCGGCGAGAGCCCGTTCTGCATCGCGAACTCGGCGAAGATCGCCGGCGTCGACAGCACCATCACGCCACCGGCGAGCGCGAAGTCGCACTCACCGCGCCGCAACGCCTGCACGGCCAGGTGAATCGCCACCAGCGACGACGAACACGCCGTGTCGACCGTCAGCGCCGGGCCTTCCAGCCCGAAGGTGTACGCGATCCGGCCGGACATCACGCTCGGCGTGCTGCCCGTGAGCAGCAGCCCCGCCAGCTCGTCGGGAACGACCTGGCCCGCGGTGCCGTAGTCGGTCGAGCTGCCACCGATGAACACACCGGCCTGGCGGCCCCGCACCGACGCCGGGTCGATCCCGGCCCGCTCGAAGGTCTCCCACGTCGTCTCCAGCAACAACCGCTGCTGGGGGTCCATGGCGAGCGCTTCCCGCGGCGAGATCCCGAAGAAGTCGCGGTCGAAGTCCATGGCGTGGTCGACGAAACCACCGCCCGCCACGTCGAACTCGAGGTCCTGCAGCTGCCAGCCGCGGTCGACCGGCAACGCCGAGATCGCGTCACGGCCCGTGGACACCAGCTCCCACATGTCCTCCGGCGAGGCCACCCCACCGGGGTACCGGCACGCCATCGACACGATCGCGATCGGCTCGTCCGACCCGGAAGCGGTCACCGCCGCGCGCACCGGCGCGTCGTCGGCCGTACCCACCAGCTCGCCGCGCAGGTGCACCGCGAGCGCTTGCGGGGTCGGGTAGTCGAACACCACCGTCGCCGGCAGCCGCAGCCCCGTCGCGACGCTCAACGTGTTGCGCAGCTCCACCGCCGACAGCGAGTCGAGTCCCATGTCGACCAGACCGCGGGTCACCTGGACCTGCTGGGCCGACGAGAACCCGAGCACCACCGCGACCTGACCACGCACGAGGTCCAGCAACAGCTCGTCCTGCTCGGCGACCGACAGCGAGCCCAGCTTCTGGCTCCACTGCGACGCTCCCGCCACGACACCGGCGGCGTTCCTGCGCGCCGGCACGCGGACCAGGCCGCGCAGCAACGGGTGCAGGTCGGTCTTGCTGCCCCGCAACGCGACGAGGTCGAGCTTCATCGGCACGGCGACCGGTTCGTCCAGCACGAGCGCGGAGTCGAACAGCTCGAAGCCCTCGGTGACGGACATCGCGGGCATCCCGGCACGCGTCATCCGAGCCAGGTCCACTCGGGACAGTCCGGCACCCATGCCCGTGCTCTGGTTCCACAGACCCCAGGCGAGCGAGACACCCGGCAGGCCGAGGAAGCGGCGGTGCGCGGCCAGTCCGTTCAGGTAAGTGTTCGCGGCCGCGTAGTTGGCCTGGCCGGGAGAGCCCATCAGACCGGCGGTCGACGAGAACAGGACGAACATCGCCAGGTCCCGGTCGCGCGTCAGCTCGTGCAGGTGCCACGCCGCATCGACCTTCGGCGCGAACACCGTGTCGAAACGCTCCGGCGTCAACGAGTCCAGCACACCGTCATCGAGCACACCGGCCGTGTGCACAACACCGGTCAGGTCCTCAACCCCCGCGATCACGGCCGCAAGCGCGTCACGATCGGACACGTCACAAGCCACCACCTCGACCTGCGCGTCCAGCTCGGCGACCAGCTCGGCCGCACCCGGCGCGGCCAGGCCGCGGCGAGAGGTGAGCACCAAACGCCGAACGCCGTGCTCGGCAACGAGATGACGGGCCAGCTCCGCACCCAGCCCACCGGTGCCACCGGTGATCAGCACGGTGCCCTCGGGGTCCAGCGGAGCCGGCACGGTCAGCACGACCTTGCCGATGTTCTTGGCCTGCCCCAGGTAGCGGAACGCCTCCGGGGCGCGGTGCAGGTCCCACGTCGTCACGGGCAGCGGACGCAGCTCACCCGCGTTGAACCACTCGAACAACCGGGTCAGCAGCTCGCCGATGCGGTCGAAACCGGCCTCGATCAGGTCGAACGCCCGGTACCGGACACCGGCGTGCTCGGCGGCGACCTCGTCGCCGTCACGGACGTCCGTCTTGCCCATCTCCAGGAACCGGCCGGCCGTCCCCTGCGCCACCAGGCGCAGCGACGAGTCCACGAACTCACCGGACAACGCGTTGAGCACCACGTCCACACCGCGGCCGTCGGTCGCGGCGATGAACTGCTGCTCGAAGTCCGTCGTGCGCGACGACGCGATGTGGTCGTCGTCCAGGCCGGCGGCCCGCAGCACGTCCCACTTGCCGGTGCTCGCGGTGCCGTACACCTCGGCACCGAGCAGCTGGGCCACCTGCGTCGCGGCCATGCCCACACCACCGGCGGCGGCGTGGATCAGCACCTTCTCCCCCGCCTGCAACGAACCCAGGTCGTCCAGCGCGTACAACGCGGTCAGGTACACCAGCGGCACACCGGCCGCCTGGGTGTACGACCAGCCGTCCGGGATCAGGCAGATCTGCCGGCGGTCGGCGACGGCCACCGGTGCGAACGCGGCGGAGAACATGCCCATCACCCGGTCGCCGGGCACGAGGTCGGTGACCCCGGAACCCACTTCCAGCACGACGCCCGCGCCTTCGAGACCCATCAGGCCGGCGTCACCCGGATACATGCCGAGCGCGTTCATCACGTCGCGGAAGTTCACGCCGGCGGCACGCACGGCGACCCTGACCTCACCGGCGCCCAGCTCGGACTCGGCGGCGGGCCACGGGATGGTGACGAGGTTGTCGAAGGTGCCCTGCTCGGTGAAGTCCAGGCGCCACGGACCGTCGCCCGCGAACGGCAGCACCGAACCGGCGAAGCCGCGGGCCAGCCGAGGCGCGTAGGCGGCACCGGAACGAACGGCCACCTCGCTCTCGCCCGACAGGACGACAGCGGGCAGCAGAGCGTCCAGGTCGTCGACGACATCAGCGTCGACGAGCACGATCCGGTCGAGGTACTCCGCCTGCGCGGCACGGACCAGGCCGGACACCGCGGCCTGCGCCAGCGCCGTCACGTCCTCGCCGGGCAGCACCGACACGGCTCCGCTGGTCACCACGACCAGCACCGACTCCTCGTCCGCGGCCAGGAAGCCCCGCACGTCGGTCAGCACACCGCCCACGACGTCCCGGACCTCGCCGTCCGGCACCACCAGCGTCACCAGACGCGGCGCACCGTCCGCACGGTCCAAGGACAGCGGAGCCCACTCGACGCGGAACAACGAGTCGGACTGCCCCGCACCCGACTTCAGCAGCTGACCGCCGATCGGACGCAGCACCAACGAGTCGATGTGCGCCACCGGCGCACCGGCGCCATCGGCGACGCTCACCGAGACCGCTTCACCCTGCCCGCGCGGAGAGATCCGGGCCCGCAACACGGAGGCACCGGCAGCGTGCAGCGTCACGCCGTTCCACGAGAACGGCAGCGAGGCGCCCTGGCCCTCGTCCGCCTCCAGGCCCAACGCGTGCAGCACCGAGTCCAGCAACGCCGGGTGCACACCGAACTTCGCGGCCTGACGGTGTTCCGACTCGGGCAGCGCGACCTCGGCGAACAGGTCGTCGCCCGCCTTCCAGGCCGCCTTCAGCCCGCGGAACACCGGCCCGTAGGCGAGACCACCCTCGGCCAGGCCGTCGTAGAGGTCCGACAGGTCCAGCTCACTCGCACCGGCGGGCGGCCACGCGCTCAGGTCGAACCCGGCCGCGGCGGCCTCGTCCGACAGCACACCGATCGCGTGCGTCGTCCAGACGTCGCCGTCCTGCGCCAGCACCGTCACCGGCCGCCGGCCGCCGTCGAACTCGCCGACGACCACCCGCACGTTCACGCCGACAGCGGTCAGCACCAGCGGCTGCTGCAACAACAGCTCTTCGACGTGGCCGCAGCCGACCTCGTCACCGGTGCGGACCACCAGCTCGACCAGCGCGGTCCCCGGCACCACCGCGGCACCCGCGACGACGTGGTCCGCGAGCCACCGGTGGGTCTCCGACGACAACCTCGCCGTGCCGAGCACCCCGCCGTCGGGCATCGCGAACACCGCGTCCAGCAACGGGTGCTGGGCCGAGTCCTGTCCGGTCGTGGAGGTCGAGAAGTCCAGCCAGAACCGGTCGCGCTGGAACGGGTACGTCGGCAGGTCGACCCGCCGCGCGCCGGAACCGGCGAAGTAGGCGGTCCAGTCGACCTCGACACCGCGGGCGTGCGCCCTGCCGAGCGCCTGCACCAGCGACCGCGCTTCCGGCCGGCCCTTGCGCAGGGTCGGCACGAACGCCGCGTCGCCGCCGCCCATCGCGGACAGCACCGCGTCCGGGCCGAGCTCCAGGAACGTCGTGACGTCCCGGGACCGCAGCTCCGCGACCGCGTCGGCGAACCGGACGGTGCCGCGGACGTGGCTCACCCAGTACTCGGGCTCGGTGACGTCGCCCAGCATCGCGATCTGTGGCTCGTTGAACGTCAGTTCCGCGACCACGGCCCGGAAGTCGTCCAGCATCGGGTCCATCAACGGCGAGTGGAACGCGTGCGAGACGCTGAGGCGCTTGGACTTGCGGTCCGCGAACTGCGCCACGACCTGCTCGACGGCGGTTTCCTCACCCGCGACCACGACGGCGTTGAGTCCGTTGATCGCCGCGAGCGACACCAGGTCGCCCAGCAGCGGCAGCACTTCTTCCTCGGTGGCCTGCAAAGCCACCATCGCGCCACCCTCAGGCAGCGCCTGCATCAACCGAGCACGCGCACTGATCAACGTGGCCGCGTCCGTCAGCGAGAGGACACCGGCCACGTGAGCCGCCGCGATCTCACCGATCGAGTGCCCGGCCAGGAAGTCCGGGCGGATGCCCCACGACTCGACCAGGCGGTACAGCGCCACTTCCAGCGCGAAGATCGCGGGCTGGGTGAACTCGGTGCGGTCCAGCTCGTCGTCCCGCACGTCCACCAGCGCGGCGACCTCGTCGAAGGCCTTGGCGTAGACGGGGAACGCGTCGTACAGCTCACGGCCCATCCCGGCCCGCTGGCTGCCCTGACCCGTGAAGAGGAACGCCAGCCGACCGGGCACGACCGTCGCGGGTTCGACCGCGGCCAGTTCGCGAACCAGGTCGTCCTGGTCGGCGGCGACAACGACGGCCCGGTGGTCGAACGTGGCCCGCGTCGTCGCGAGCGAGAAGCCGAGGTCCGTCAGGTCCACCTGCTCCGCGCCAGCAAGGCGCTCCGCCTGCTCCCGCACCGCTTCCGGCGTCTTCGCCGACAGCACGACCGGCACCAGCGGCAACGGCTTGTGCTCGACGGTCACCGGACGGGCGGCCGGCGCCTGCTCGACGATCAGGTGCGCGTTGGTGCCACCGATGCCGAACGACGACACACCCGCACGGCGCGGACGCCCGCGGTCCGGCCACGACCGCGACTCGGTCAGCAGCTCGACCGCACCGGACTCCCAGTCCACGTGCGGGGAAGGCTCCTCGGCGTGCAGCGTCTTCGGCACGACACCGTGCCGCAGCGCCATCACCATCTTGATCACGCCACCGACACCGGCGGCGGACTGCGAGTGGCCGATGTTCGACTTGAGCGAACCCAGGAGGATCGGCTCCTCGCGGTCCTGACCGTAGGTCGCGAGCACGGCCTGCGCCTCGATCGGGTCACCGAGCTTCGTGCCGGTGCCGTGCGCCTCGACCACGTCTACGTCCGAAGTGGACAGACCGGAGTTGGCCAGCGCCTGGCGGATGACTCGCTGCTGCGACGGACCGTTCGGCGCGGTCAGCGTGCTCGACGCACCGTCCTGGTTGACGGCCGAGCCGCGGACCACCGCGAGCACCTCGTGCCCGTTGCGCTTCGCGTCCGACAGCCGTTCGAGCATGATCATGCCGACGCCCTCGGACCAGCCGGTGCCGTCCGCGTCGGCCGAGAAGGCCTTGCAGCGACCGTCCGGCGAGAGCCCGTTCTGCTTGGCGAACTCGGCGAAGAGCGACGGCGTCGACAGCACCATGACGCCACCGGCCAGCGCGAAGTCGCACTCGCCGCGGCGCAGTGCCTGCGTGGCCAGGTGGATCGCGACCAAGGACGACGAGCACGCGGTGTCGACGGTGAGCGCGGGGCCTTCGAGACCGAAGGTGTAGGCGATCCGGCCGGACATCACGCTCGGGGTGCTGCCGGTGAGCAGCAGCCCCGCCAGCTCGTCCGGCACGACCTGGCCCGCGGAACCGTAGTCCGTGGCGCTACCGCCGATGAACACGCCCGCCTGGCTGCCGCGCACGGTCGCCGGGTCGATCCCGGCCCGTTCGAAGACCTCCCACGAGGTCTCCAGCAACAACCGCTGCTGGGGCTCCATCGCCAGCGCCTCGCGCGGCGAGATGCCGAAGAAGTCGGCGTCGAAGTCCATGGCGTGGTCGACGAAACCGCCACCGGCGACGTCGAAGTCCAGGTGCTGCAACAGCCAGCCGCGGTCGACGGGCAACGGCGCGATCGCGTCACCGCCCGTGGCCACGAGGTTCCACAGGTCCTCCGGCGACCGGACGCCACCGGGGAAGCGGCAGGCCATCGACACGATCGCGATCGGCTCGTCCGAGCCCACGGTCGCGGCCACCACCTGCACGGGCGCCTCGCCGGCCGACGAGGCCAGCTCTCCGCGCAGGTGCACGGCGAGGGCCTGCGGCGTCGGGTAGTCGAACACCACGGTGGCCGGCAGCCGCAGGCCCGTCGCGACGCTCAGCGTGTTGCGCAGCTCGACCGCGGACAACGAGTCCAGGCCCATCTCGACCAGTCCGCGGGTCACCTGGACCTGCTGGGCCGAGGAGAACCCGAGCACCACCGCGACCTGGCCGCGCACCAGTTCCAGCAGCAGTTCGTCCTGCTCGGCCGGGGAACGGCCGGCGAGCCGGGTAGTCCACGACGACGGCTCGGACTTGCCGCCCGCCGCCGAGGCACGCCGGTGCTGCGTGCGGACCAGGCCGCGCAGCAACGGGTGCAGGTCGTCGGCTCCGCGCAGCGCGGCGAGGTCGAGCTTCATCGGCACGGCGACGGCCTCGTCCAGCACGAGCGCCGAGTCGTAGAGCGCGAAGCCCTCGGCGATCGACATCGCCGGCATGCCGGCCCGCGCCATCCTGGCGAGGTCCGCCTTGGTCAGGCCGGAACCCATGCCGACGTGCGAGCTCCACAGGCCCCACACCAGCGAGACGGCGGGCAGGCCGAGGGAACGGCGGTGGGCGGCGAGGCCGTTGAGGTAGCTGTTGGCGGCCGCGTAGTTCGCCTGGCCCGGCGACCCCAGCACACCGGCCGTGGACGAGAACAGGGCGAACATCGCCAGGTCGCGGTCACGGGTCAGCTCGTGCAGGTGCAGGGCGGCGTCGGCCTTCGGGCCGAAGACGGTGCCGATGCGTTCCGGCGTCAGCGACTCCACCACGCCGTCGTCGAGAACACCGGCCGTGTGCACGACACCGGTGAGGTTCTCGATGCCGGCGATCACCGCGGCGAGCGCATCGCGATCGGAGACGTCACAGGCGACGACGTCGACTCGTGCGTCGAGTTCCGCGACCAGCTCGGCCGCACCCGGCGCGTCCAGGCCGCGCCGCGACGTCAGCACCAGGTGCCGGACTCCGCGCACGGTCACCAGGTGACGTGCCAGCTCGGCGCCCAGACCACCCGTGCCACCGGTGACCAGCACCGCGCCCTCGGGGTCGAGCGGTGCCGGAATCGTGAGCACGACCTTGCCGATGTTCTTGGCCTGGCCCAGGTACCGGAACGCCTCCGGTGCGCGGTGCAGGTCCCACGCGGTGACCGGCGACGGGTGCAGCACGCCCGCGCTGAACCAGTCGTAGAGCTGGTAGAGCATCTCGCGGATGCGGTCGGGGCCTGCCTCGATCAGGTCGAACGCCCGGTAGCGGACACCGGGGTACTGGGTGGCGACCTCGTCGGCGTCGCGGACGTCGGTCTTGCCCATCTCGACGAACCGGCCGCCACCGCCCATGCCGGTCAGCCGCAGCGAGGCGTCGACGAACTCGCCCGACAGCGCGTCCAGCACGACGTCGACGCCGCGGCCACCGGTGACGGCGGCGAACTGCTGCTCGAACTCCGTGGTGCGCGAGGACGCGATGTGGTCGTCCGGGATCCCGGCCTGGCGCAGGATGTGCCACTTGCCGGTGCTCGCGGTGCCGAACACCTCGGCGCCGAGCTGGCGGGCGACCTGCGTCGCGGCCATGCCGACACCACCGGCGGCGGCGTGGATCAGGACCGACTCGCCCGCCTGCAGGCCGGCGAGGTCGCCGAGGCCGTACAGCGCGGTGAGGAACACCAGCGGGACACCGGCCGCCTCGGCGTAGGTCCAGCCCGCGGGCATCGGGCAGACCATCCGCTCGTCGGCGATCGCGACCGGGCCGAAGGCGGCGTCCATCATGCCCATCACCCGGTCGCCGGGCGTGAGACCGTCCACTTCGGACCCGACGGCGAGCACGACACCGGCGGCCTCGAGGCCCATCAGGCCCGCGTCGCCGGGGTACATGCCGAGCGCGTTCATGACGTCGCGGAAGTTGACGCCCGCCGCGCGCACGGCGATGCGGACCTGGTTGGGCTCCAGGTCGTCCATGGCCTGGGGCCACGGGATGGTGACGAGGTTGTCGAACGTGCCCTGCTCGGTGAAGTCGAGGCGCCACGGCTCGTCGCCGGCGAACGGCGTGACCGAGCCGGCGAAACCACGGGCGAGCCGCGGCACGAACGCCTTGCCGCCGCGGACGGCGACCTCGCTCTCGCCGGAGGCCGCGATGGCCGGCAGCAGGTCGTCGAGCTCACCCGGCATGTCGGCGTCGATCAGCACGATCCGGTCGACGTGCTCGGACTGCGCGGCCCGGACGAGGCCGGACACCGCGGCGTGCGCCAGGTTCGGCACGTCCTCGCCGGGCAGCACGGCCGCGCCGCCGCTCGTGACCACGGCCAGCACCGACTCGTGGTCCTCGGCCAGGAAGGCCTGCACGTCGGCCAGCACGCCGGCGACGACGTCGCGGGTCTCGCCGTCCGGCGCGACCACCGTGACGACGCGCACCGCGCTGCCCTCGCGCTCCAAGGAGAGCGGGTTCCAGTCGATGCGGAACAACGAGTCCGGCTGACCGGACCCCGCCTTGAGCTGACCGCCGATCGGCCGCAGCACCAGCGAGTCGACCTGCGCGACCGGCGTGCCGGTCTCGTCGGCGACCTTGACGGAGACCGCGTCGCCCTGCCCGCTCGGCGAGATCTTGGCGCGCAGCACCGAGGCGCCGGAGGCGAAGAGGCTGACACCGTTCCAGGAGAACGGCAGCGAACCGCCCTGGCCCTTCTCCGCCTCCAGTCCCAGTGCGTGCAGCACCGAGTCCAGCAACGCCGGGTGCAGCCCGAACTTGGCCGCCTGCCGGTGCTCCGACTCGGGCAGCGCCACCTCGGCGTACACGTCGTCGCCGGAGCGCCAGGCCGCCTGCAGGCCGCGGAACACCGGGCCGTACACCAGACCGGCGGCCGCGAGGTCGTCGTAGACGCCGTCGAGCTCGATCTCCTCGGCGCCGGCCGGCGGCCACGTCTTCAGGTCGAAGCCCGCCGTCACCTCGTCCTCGGCCAGGACACCGATCGCGTGGGTGGTCCACGCGGCGTCGTCCTCGCCGTCCGGTCGCGTGTAGACGGTGACCGCGCGGCGGCCGGAGGCGTCCGCCTCGGCGACCGAGATGCACAGCGTGACCGCGCCCTTGGCCGGCAGCACCAGCGGTGCCTGCAGCAGCAGCTCGTCCAGGTAGCCGCAGTTGATCTGGTCGCCCGCGCGGATGGCGAGCTCGACGATCGCGGTGCCGGGAACGACGACGTTGCCCGCGACGACGTGGTCGGCGAGCCAGGCGTGCGAGGAGCGGGAGAGTCTGGCGGTGAACAGCGTTCCGCCGTTGGGGGTGGAGAGCACGGCGCCGAGCAGCGGGTGGTCGGCCGAGCCGAGACCGGCGGCCGTCACGTCGTGCACGGCGCCGGTGGCGTCGATCCAGAACCGGTCGCGCTGGAACGCGTAGGTGGGCAACGAGATCGCCTGCGCGCCGGAGCCCGCGAAGTAGGCGGACCAGTCGACGCGCACGCCTCGGCCGTGGATCCGGCCGAGCGCGGACACGATGGTCGCGACCTCGTCGCGGTCCTTGCGCAGCGCGGACACGAGCACCGCGCTCTGGACGCTGTCCGCGCCCATCGCGGTGAGCACGCCGTCCGGGCCGAGCTCGAGGAACGTCGTGACGCCTTCGGTCTCCAGTGCGCGCACGGCGTCGGCGAACCGGACGGCCTCGCGCACGTGCCGCACCCAGTACTCCGGCGAGGTGATCTCGTCGGACGTGACGAGCGCGCCGGTCAGCGTGGACACGATGGAGATCGACGGGGCGTTGAACGTCAGCTTCGAGACCACCGCGCGGAAGTCGTCGAGCATGCCGTCCATCTGCGGCGAGTGGAACGCGTGCGACACGCTGAGCCGCTTGGCCTTGCGGTCCGGGAACTGCGCGGCGATCCGCTCGACGGCGTCCTCGGCGCCCGCGACGACGACAGCGCGCGGGCCGTTGACCGCGGCGATCGAGACGGCGTCGGTGAGGTGCGGCAGCACCTCTTCCTCGGTGGCCTGCAACGCGAGCATGGCACCGCTGCCCGGCAGCGCCTGCATGAGCCGGCCCCGTGCGCTGACCAGTGCGGCCGCGTCCTCCAGGGACAGCACGCCGGCGACGTGCGCGGCGGCGATCTCACCGATCGAGTGGCCGGCCAGGAAGTCCGGGCGCACGCCCCACGACTCGACGAGGCGGTAGAGCGCGACCTCGATCGCGAACAGGGCGGGCTGGGTGAACTCGGTGCGGTTCAGCAGGTCCTGAGTGGACAGTGCCTCGCCGAGCTTCGGGTCCAGGTGGGCGCGGACGGCGTCGAACGCCTCGGCGAACACCGGGAACGCGGCGTGCAGCTGCTGCCCCATCGCGATGCGCTGGCTGCCCTGCCCGGTGAACAGGATCGCGGTACGGCCCTTGACGGCCGCCTCCGGCAGAGGCGCGTCGGTGGCCAGCGCGTCGAGCGCGGCGAGCAGGTCCTCCGCCCCCGTGGCGACGACCGTGGCCCGGTGGGCGTGGTGGGTCCGCCGGGTCGCGGCGGAGAACGCGAGGTCGGTGAGGTCGGCCCCGTCCCGCAGCGCCTCGGCGAGCTTGGCGGCGTTCGCGCGCAGGGCGTTCTCGGTCTTGCCGGAGACCAGCACCGGCACGACCGGCAGCTCGGCGCGCGGCTCCTCGGTGGCGTCCTGCTCGGGCGCCTGCTCCAGGATCGCGTGTGCGTTGGTGCCGCTGTAGCCGAACGACGACACGCCCACGCGGCGGGCACGGCCCGTCTCCGGCCACGGCGTGGCCTCCGTGGCGAGCGCGACGGCACCGGCGGTCCAGTCGATCTGCTTCGACGGCTCGTCCACGTGCAGCGTCTTCGGCACCAGGCCGTGCCGCAGCGACTGGACGGCCTTGATCACGGCGGCGACACCGGCGGCGGCCTGCGTGTGACCGATGTTCGACTTGACCGAGGCCAGCAGCAGCGGGGTCTCGCGGTCCTGGCCGTAGGTGGCGAGCACAGCCTGCGCCTCGATCGGGTCACCCAGCGCGGTGCCCGTGCCGTGCGCCTCGAGCACATCGACGTCCACAGAGGACAGTCGCGCGTCGGCCAGCGCCTGCTTGATGACGCGCTGCTGCGACGGGCCGTTCGGGGCGGTGAGGCCGTTGGACGCGCCGTCCTGGTTGACCGCGATGCCGCGCACGACGGCGAGGACCTGGTGGCCGTTGCGCTGGGCGTCCGAGAGCCGCTCGACGAGCAGCATGCCGACGCCCTCGCCCCACGCCGTGCCGTCCGCGGCGGCCGCGAACGACTTGCAGCGCCCGTCCATCGCGAGGCCGCGCTGGCGGGAGAAGTCGATGAACGCGGCGGGCGAGGACATGATCGTCACGCCGCCGGCGAGCGCCAGGTCGCACTCGCCGTTGCGCAGCGCCTGAACCGCGAGGTGCAGGGCGACGAGCGAGCCGGAGCAGGCCGTGTCGAGCGTGACCGCGGGGCCCTCGAAGCCGAACGTGTAGGAGATGCGGCCCGAGAACATGCTCGCCGCGTTGCCGGTGCCGAGGTGCCCTTCCAGGCCGTCCGGCGTGTCGCCCTCGAACAGCGTGACGTAGTCCTGGCCGTTGGTGGAGGTGAACACACCGGTCCGGCTGCCGCGCAACGTCTGCGGGTCGACGCCGGCCCGCTCGAAGGTCTGCCAGGCGGTCTCCAGCAGCAGGCGCTGCTGCGGGTCCATCGCCAGGGCCTCGCGCGGCGAGATGCCGAAGAACCCGGGATCGAAGTCCGCCACGCCGTCGACGAAGGCACCCTCGGCGACGTAGGACGTGCCCTGGTGGTCGGGGTCGGGGTGGTAGAGCGTCTCGACGTCCCAGCCGCGGTCGGTCGGGAACGGCGCGATGGCGTCCCGTTCCGCGACGACGAAGTCCCAAAGCTCGTCCGGGGACGAGACACCACCCGCGAAGCGGCAGTCCATCGCGACGATCGCGATGGGCTCATGCCCCTTCGCCTCCACCGCCTGCAGGCGCTGGCGTGTGTTGTGCAGGTCCGCCGTCACCCGCTTGAGGTAGTCGCGAAGCTTCTGCTCGTTGGACATTCAACGCCACCTCTTCAGGGCAACCGGCACGTCTCGGGGTAAGTCCGACAGACCTCTGGTCCGAAAACTAACGAGGGGGCCGTCAGGGACAACACCCCTGACGGCCCCCTACGCGTCCCCTACGGCCCCCGTTCTGAAAAGAATCGGGAAATCCCTAAAGAAACAGTTGGGAAAACCTTAGAAATACGGCCTTTCTCAGGCGCCGAGCTCGTTGTCGATGAAGGCGAAGATCTCATCGTCGTCGGCCGTGTCGAGCCGGTCGTTGATGCCGTCCTCACCCTCTGCGGGTGTGTACCGGGCCAGGAGAGCCTGCAACCGCTTCACCACACTGGCGCGCACGTCGTCGTCCAGTTCGGTGCGCACGGCGACGCCCTCCAGCCGTTCCAGCTCGTCCAGCACCGGAGTGGCCACCTGTTCGGTCAGCCCCATCTGGTCGCTGAGGTAGCCGACCAGGGCGGTCGACGTCGGGTAGTCGAAGATCAACGTGGCCGGTAGCGACAACCCGGTCGCCGCGCCCAGCGTGTTGCGCAGCTCCACCGCGGACAGCGAGTCGAAGCCGAGCTCGCCGAACGGGCGGTCCGGTTGCACCGCGTCGATCCCGCTGTGGCCGAGCACCGCGGCCACCCTGGCCCGCACGGCGTCCAGCAGCAGCCGGTCCCGTTCCATCGGGCTGACCGCGGCCAGCTTGTGCACCAGGTCCGGCTGGCCGGTGTCCTGCGCGGCGGGCTTGTCCGCCGTCTCGGTCAGCTTCGCGAGCAGCGGGGCCGGCCTCGCCGACTCGAACACCGCGGAGAAGAGCGTCCAGTCCACGTCGGCCAGGGTGATCGTGGTGTCCCGTTGCGCCATCGACTCGCGCAACGCGGACACCGCGCGTTCGGCGGACATCGCGGTCACGCCGCGGCGGCGCAGGTGCTCCGCCACCTCGCTGTCCGCCATCCCGCCGTCCGCCCACGGTCCCCACGACACCGACAGCGCCGTGAGCCCGCGCGCCCGCCGCGACTCGGCCAGTCCGTCGAGCGCGGCGTTCGCGGCCGAGTACGCCGCCTGCCCGCCGCTGCCCCACGTGCCGGCGATCGACGCGAACAGCACGAACGCGTCCAGCTCCCGGTCGCCCAGCAGCTCGTCCAGGTGCACCGCGCCGTCGACCTTGGCCGCCAGCACGCCGCCGAACTCCGTCAGGTCGTGCTCCTCGATCGGGCAGAACAGGTCGGTGCCCGCCGCGTGCACGACGGTGTCCGGCGGGTACAGCTCCACCAGCGACTCGACCGACGACCGGTCGGCGATGTCGCACGCCAGCACGGTCACCTTCGCGCCGAGTCCTTCGAGCTCCGAGACCAGGTCCTGCGCACCCGGCGCGTCCGGGCCGCGGCGCGAGGTGAGCACCAGGTGCTCGGCGCCCGCTCCCGCGAGCCACCGGGCCACGTGCCCGCCCAGCGCACCCGTGCCGCCGGTGATCAGCACCGTGCCGCGCGGCGTCCACTCCTCCGCACCGGCGTGCGCGGGTGCGGCGGCGAGCCTGCGGCCGAACACGCCGTCCGCCCGGATCGCGACCTGGTCCTCGGTTCCCGTCAGGACGGCGACGAACCGGTCGAGCGCCTTTTCGTCCACAGTGGACGGCAGGTCGATCGACCCGCCCCAGCGGTCGGGGTGCTCCAGCGCGACCACCCGGCCGAGGCCCCACAGGCCGGCGGCCACCGGGTCGACGCTCTCGTCGCCCACCACCACGGCGTGCCGCGTGACGCTCCACAGTGGAGCGTCGATCACCGCGTCGCCGAGCGCCTGCACCAGCACGACCATCGACGCGGCGTCGTCGACGAACGACAGCACCCCGTCCGCCGGCCCTTCGGTCATCAGCAGCTCGGTCAGCATCGTCCGGTCGGTCGACGCGCTGACCGGGACGATCTCGACGCCTCGTGCGGTCAGACCGGCGAACACGTCCGCGTCCACCTCGCCGACGGCGAGCCAGCGTCCGGTCGCGGCAGCACCGGTCTCGACGGGCGTCCAGCCCACCTGGTAGCGGTAGTTGGACTCCACCGACCGGCGCCGGGTGTCGCCGCCCAGCCAGAAGTGCTCGTGCTGGAACGCGTACGTGGGCAGGTCGACCCGCCGCGCACCCGTGCCGGCGAAGAACTTCGCCCAGTCGACCTCGACACCTCGGGCGTGCACCTTGCCGAGCGCGGTCAGCAGCGCCCGCGTCTCCTCACGGCCCTTGCGCAGGGCCGGCACGAACTCCGGCCCGCCACCCATGGCGGACAGCACCGCGTCCGGGCCGAGCTCCAGGAACGTCGACACACCCCGTTCCGCCAGCTCCGCGACCGCGTCGGCGAACCGGACCGTGCCGCGCACGTGCCGCACCCAGTACTCGGGGTCCGTCACCTCGCCCAGCATCGCGATCTGCGGCTCGTGGAACGTCAGTTCCGAAACCACCGCACGGAAGTCATCGAGCATCGGGTCCATCAACGGCGAGTGGAACGCGTGCGACACAGCCAAACGCTTCGACTTGCGGTCCGCGAACCGCGCGACCACCTGCTCCACCGCGGCCTCGTCACCGGCGACGACCACCGCGTCCGGCCCGTTGATCGCGGCCAGCGAGACCAGCTCACCCAGGTGAGGCGTGACCTCGTCCTCGGTGGCCTGCAAAGCCACCATCGCCCCGCCCTCAGGCAGAGCCTGCATCAACCGAGCACGAGCCGAGATCAACGTCGCCGCGTCCTCCAGCGACAACACCCCAGCCACATGAGCCGCAGCGATCTCACCGATCGAATGCCCAGCCAGGAAGTCAGGCCGAACACCCCACGACTCCACCAACCGGAACAACGCCACTTCCAGCGCGAAGATCGCCGGCTGGGTGAACTCCGTGCGGTCCAGCTCCTCGTCCCGCACATCGACCAGAGCCGCGACCTCGTCAAAAGCCTTGGCATATGCCGGGAACGCGTTGTACAGCTCACGACCCATGCCCACGCGCTGACTGCCCTGGCCGGTGAACAGGAACGCCAACCGGCCGGGTGCCACCGCCACGGGTTCGACCGAGGCCAGTTCGCGAACCAGGTCGTCCTGGTCCGCGGCGACCACCACGGCCCGGTGCTCGAACCGGGCCCGCGACGTCGCCAGCGAGAAGCCGACGTCCGTCAGGTCCACCGGAGCGAACCCGGCCAGGCGATCCGCCTGCTCCCGCAACGCTTCCGGCGACTTGGCCGACAGCACGACCGGCACCAGCGGCAACGGCTTCCGCTCGGCCTTCGCCGGTTCCGCGGCGGGAGCCTGCTCGATGATCGTGTGCGCGTTGGTCCCGCTGATGCCGAACGACGACACCGCGGCGCGGCGCGGCCGGTCGACGGCGGGCCAGTCCCGCGTCTCGGTCAGCAGGTCGACCGAGCCGGAGGCCCAGTCGACGTGCGGGGTCGGCTCGTCCGCGTGCAGCGTCTTCGGCGCGATGCCGTGCCGGAGCGCCATCACCATCTTGATCACGCCGCCGACGCCGGCCGCGGCCTGCGAGTGGCCGATGTTGGACTTCAGCGACCCGAGCAGCACCGGTTCGTCGCGGTCCTGGCCGTAGGTGGCGAGCAGTGCCTGCGCCTCGATCGGGTCACCGAGCGGGGTGCCGGTGCCGTGGCCCTCGATCACGTCGACGTCCGAAGTGGACAGACCGGCGTTGGCGAGCGCCTGGCGGATGACCCGCTGCTGCGACGGGCCGTTCGGCGCGGTCAGCGTGCTCGACGCGCCGTCCTGGTTGATCGCGGAACCCCGCACCACCGCGAGCACCTCGTGCCCGTTGCGGCGCGCGTCCGAAAGCCGTTCCACCAGGAGCATGCCGACGCCCTCGGACCAGCCGACGCCGTCCGCGGAGGCCGCGTAGGCCTTCGACCGGCCGTCCGCCGAGAGCCCGCGCTGACGCGAGAAGTCGACGAAGGTCTCCGGCGTGGCCATGACGGTCACGCCACCGGCCAGCGCGAGGTCGCACTCACCGGACCGCAGTGCCTGTACTGCCCAGTGCAGGGCGACGAGCGACGACGAGCAGGCGGTGTCGACCGTGACCGCCGGGCCTTCCAGCCCGAAGGTGTAGGAGATGCGGCCGGACACGACGCTGCCGGAGGTACCGGTGCCGAGGTAGCCCTCGACCTCGTCCGGGATGGCGTCCAGCCCGGTCGCGTAGTCGTGGTACATCAGGCCGGCGAACACTCCCGTCCTGCTCCCCCGCACCTTCGCAGGGTCGATGCCCGCGCGTTCGAACGTCTCCCACGACGTCTCCAGCAGCAGTCGTTGCTGCGGGTCCATCGCGAGGGCCTCACGCGGTGAGATCCCGAAGAACGCGGGATCGAACTCGTCGGCGTCGTGCAGGAAGCCGCCGGACCGGGTGTAGGTCTTGCCGATGGCACCGGGGTCCGGGTCGTACAGCCCGTCGATGTCCCAGCCTCGGCTGGTCGGGAACCCGGAGATCGCGTCCTCGCCGTCGACCACCAGCCGCCAGAGGTCCTCCGGCGACGCGACGCCGCCGGGGAACCGGCAGGCCATGCCGACGATCACGATCGGGTCGTTGTCGACGACCTTCACGGGCACGACCGCCTCGACGACTTCTTCCTCTCCCACGAGTTCCGTGCGGAGGTGCGTCGCCAGTGCGATCGAGGTCGGGTAGTCGAACACCACCGTCGCGGGCAGGCGCAGACCCGTCGCGGCGCCGAGCGCGTTGCGGAGCTCGACCGCGGACAGCGAGTCCAGGCCCATCTCGACCAGGCCACGCCCCGGTTCGACCACGTTCTGGTCGCGGTAGCCGAGCACGGTGGCCACCTGCGTGCGCACCAGGTCCAGCAGCAGCCTGTCCTGGTCCTCAGTGGACAGACCATGCAGCTGCTTCGACCACTGCCGCGACTCCGCCGACGACTTCGCGGCCGCACGACGCTTCGGCGCACGGACCAGGCCCCGCAGCAACGGTGGCACGTCTGCGCTCGTCCGCAGCACGGCGGTGTCGAGCTTCATCGGCACCACCAGCGCGGCATCCGTGCGCAGGCCGGCGTCGAACAACGCCATCCCGTCCGCGATCGGCAGCGCGGGCATGCCCGCCCGTGCGATCCGGGCGAGGTCGGCGGCCGACAGCCCGGCACCCATGCCCGTGGTCTGTTCCCACACGCCCCAGGCCATCGACACCGCGGCCAGGCCGTGTGCCCGGCGATGGGCGGCGAGGCCGTCGAGGAACGTGTTGGCCGCCGCGTAGTTCGCCTGGCCGGGAGCGCCGAGCACGCCCGACGACGACGAGAACAGGACGAACATCGCCAGGTCCCGATCGCGCGTCAGCTCGTGCAGGTGCAACGCGGCGTCGGCCTTCGCACCGAACACCGTGGCGAAGCGTTCCGGCGTCAGCGACTCCAGCACGCCGTCGTCCAGCACACCGGCCGTGTGCACGACACCGCTCAACGAGTCGATGTCCGCGATCACCGCCGCGAGCGCGTCACGATCAGACACGTCACAGGCCACGACATCGACCTGCGCGTCCAGCTCGGCGACCAACTCGGCCGCGCCCGGCGCGTCCAGGCCACGGCGAGAGGTCAGCACCAGGTGCCGGACCCCGTGCTCGGCAACGAGATGACGCGCCAGCTCGGCACCCAGCCCACCGGTACCACCGGTGATCAGCACGGTGCCGTCGAGCGTCCTGGCCTCGTCCGCCGGTGCGACGGCGACGAGCCGCGGCACGTAGACCTTGCCGGCCCGCACCGCCGTCTCGAGTTCGCCGCTGACCGGCGGGACGGTCGCGGGATCATCGGTGTCCACCAGCAGGAACCGGTCCGGGTTCTCGGACTGCGCGGTGCGGATCAGGCCGGACACCGCGGCGTGCGCGAGCGAGGTCACGTCCTCCCCCGCCACCGACACGGCGCCGGAGGTGACGACCACGAGCTGGTCGCGGTCGCTCGCGAGGAACGCGTGCAGCTCGGCCAGCACCGAGGCGATCACCTCGTGGGTGTCGCCCGCGGGGACCACCAGAAGATCAGTGGCCTGCTCGAAGTCCTCGGCCGGCAGCTCGGTCCACTCGACCGCGTAGAGCGGGTCGGCGGCCTTGCGCACGGAGCTGATCTCCCGCAACGTCAGCGAGTCGGCGCGCAGCACCGGGGCACCGGCCCCGTCCGCGGCCAGCACCGACACCACACCGTTGCCCTGCGGCGAGATCCGCGCCCGCAGCACGGCGGCGCCGGACGCGAACAGGTGCACGTCGTTCCAGGAGAACGGCACCATGCCGGTCCCGGTCTGCCCGATCCCCAGCGCGTGCAGCACCGAGTCGAGCAGGGCCGGATGCACGCCGAACCCTGCGGCGTGGCGCTGCTCCGACTCGGGCAGCTCGACCTCGGCGAAGAGGTCGTCGCCCGACTTCCACGCCGCCTTCAGGCCGCGGAACACCGGCCCGTAGGCCAAGCCACCCTCGGCCAGCCCGTCGTAGAGATCGGTGATCTCCAACGCCGTCGCGCCGGCAGGCGGCCACTCGCTCAGCTCGAAGTCCGACGCTTCGGACTCCGTCAGCACACCGACCGCGTGGGTCGTCCAGACGTCGCCCTCGTTCGTCAGCACGGACACCGACCGCCGACCGGCGTCCAGCTCCCCGACCGACACCCGCACACTCGCACCGGCGTCGGTCAAAACCAGTGGCTGCTGCAACAGCAGCTCTTCGACGTGCCCGCAACCGACCTCGTCGCCGGTGCGAATCGCCAGCTCCAGCAACGCCGTTCCCGGCACCACCACGGACCCGGCCACCACGTGGTCGGCCAGCCAGCGGTGCGTGCCGAGCGTCAGCTTCGCGGTGCCGACCACTCCGCCGTCGGGCATCGGCAGCACCGCGTCCAGCAGCGGATGCACGGCCGAGCTCGCTGCGGCCACGTGGCCGGAGCCCTCCAGCCAGAACCGCTCGCGCTGGAACGCGTACGTCGGCAGCTCCACCCGCCGCGCACCGGAACCCGCGAAGTACGCGGCCCAGTCCACCGCCACGCCACGGCTGTGCACCGCACCGACCGCCCGCACCAACGACTCAGCCTCCGGCCTGCCCTTCCGCAGCCCAGCGACCAGCACCGCGTCGGTAACACTTTCGGCGCCCATCGCGGTGAGCACGCCGTCCGGCCCCAGTTCCAGGAACGTGGAGACGCCCCGGCCTTCCAGAGTCGTGACCGCGTCAGCGAACCGCACCGCCTCGCGAACGTGCCGCACCCAGTACTCGGGGTCCGTCACCTCGCCGAGCATCGGAATCTGAGGCTGGTTGAACGTCAGCCCCGTGACCACGGCCCGGAAGTCGTCCAGCATCGGGTCCATCAACGGCGAGTGGAACGCGTGCGACACAGCCAAACGCTTCGACTTGCGGTCCGCGAACTGCGCCACCACCTGCTCGACGGCAGCCTCATCACCTGCGACCACAACGGCATTCGGTCCGTTGATCGCGGCAATGGACACCAGCTCGGTCAGGTGCGGCAGGACCTCGTCCTCGGTGGCCTGCAAAGCCACCATCGCGCCACCCTCAGGCAACGCCTGCATCAAACGAGCACGAGCCGAGATCAACGTCGCCGCGTCCTCCAGCGACAACACCCCAGCCACATGAGCCGCAGCGATCTCACCGATCGAATGCCCCGCCAAGAAGTCAGGCCGAACACCCCACGACTCCACCAACCGGAACAACGCCACCTCAAGCGCGAAGATCGCCGGCTGCGTGAACTCCGTGCGGTCCAACTCCTCGTCCCGCACATCAACCAGAGCCGCAACCTCGTCAAAAGCCTTCGCATAAGCAGGGAACGCGTCGTACAACTCACGACCCATCCCGGCACGCTGACTGCCCTGACCGGTGAACAAGAACGCCAACCGGCCACCGGCCACCGACCCCGGAGACAGGTTGCGCAACCCGGCACGCAGATCCTCGTGATCCGCAGCGACGACCACCGCACGGTGCTCCAGCAACGCACGGGTCGTCACCGACGAGAACCCGAGATCCGCCAGGTCACCGGAGTAGTCCAGCAACTGGTCCGCCTGGGCCTGCAGCGCCTCGGGCGTCTTGCCCGACAGCACCACCGGCACCACCGCCGGAGCGACGCGCTCCACCACGGTGCCCTCGACCACCGGAGCCTGCTCGATGATCGCGTGCGCATTGGTACCGCTGTAGCCGAACGACGACACACCGACCCGGCGGGCGCGTCCCGTCTCGGGCCACGGCGTGGTCTCGGTCGCCAGCTCAACGGCACCGGAGGTCCAGTCGATCTGCGCCGACGGCTCGTCCACGTGCAGCGTCTTCGGCACGATCCCGTGCCGCATGGCCAGCACGGCCTTGATCACCGCGGCGACACCGGCGGCGGCCTGCGTGTGCCCGATGTTCGACTTCACCGAACCCAGCAGCAACGGCGTCTGGCGGTCCTGGCCGTAGGTGGCCAGCAGGGCCTGCGCCTCGATCGGGTCACCCAAAGCCGTACCCGTGCCGTGCGCCTCCACCACGTCAACATCCGAAGTGGACAGACCTGCGTTCGCCAGCGCCTTGCGGATCACCCGCTGCTGCGACGGACCGTTCGGCGCCGTCAATCCGTTCGAGGCACCGTCCTGGTTCACGGCGCTGCCCCGGATGACGGCCAGCACCTCGTGGCCGTTGCGCTGAGCGTCCGACAACCGCTCCACGAGCAGCATGCCGGCACCCTCGCCCCACGACGTGCCATCGGCACCGTCCGCGAAGGCCTTGCACCGCCCGTCGATCGCAAGCCCGCGCTGACGGGAGAAGTCCACGAACGCCGCAGGCGACGACATGATCGTCACGCCACCGGCCAACGCCAGGTCGCACTCACCGGTGCGCAGCGCCTGGGCCGCGAGGTGCAGAGCCACCAGCGACGACGAGCAGGCGGTGTCAACCGTGACCGCCGGCCCCTCGAAGCCGAACGTGTACGAGATCCGGCCGGAGAACACACTCGCCGCCGTGCCGGTGCCGAAGTAGCCCTCGACCTCAGCCGGCAGCGACATCAGCTGCGAGCCGTAGTCCTGCCCGTTCGTACCCGCGAAGACACCGACCTGACCGCCCCGCAACGACGTCGGGTCGATCCCAGCCCGTTCGAAGGCCTCCCACGACGTCTCCAGCAACAACCGCTGCTGCGGATCCATCGCCAGCGCCTCACGCGGCGAGATCCCGAAGAACACCGGGTCGAAGTCACCGACACCGTCGACGAACGCACCCTCACGGGCGTACGACTTGCCCACCGCGTCCGGGTCCGGGTCGTACAGGTCCGCCAGGTCCCAGCCTCGGTCGGCCGGGAACCCGGTCACCGTGTCGACACCGTCGAACACGAGGTCCCACAACTGCTCGGGAGACGTGACACCACCGGGGAACCGGCACGCCATCGCCACGATCGCGATCGGCTCGTCCGTCCGGACCGCGGCCGTCTCCACGACCTCGACCTGTGCGCCGACGAGCTCCGACCGCAGGTGCTCGGCGAGCACGACCGGCGTCGGGTAGTCGAACACCAGCGTGGCCGGCAGCTTCAGCCCGGTCGCGGTGGCGATCGCGCCGCGGAACTCCACCGCGGTCAGCGAGTCGAACCCGAGGTCCTTGAACGCCCGCCCGGAGTCGACGGCGTCGTCCGCACCCAGCACAGCGGAGACCTGCTCGCGCACCAGCTCCACCAGCAGGTGCCGCTGCTCGCTCTCGGACAGCCCCCGCAACCGGGCGACCACGTCGGGGTTCCCGACCGGACCGGAAGTCAGTGCCTTGCGCACCTGGGGAAGATCCGCCAGCAGCGGGCTCGGCCGCACGGACGTGAACAGCGGGGCGAACTTCTCCCACTCCACATCCGCGACGACCACCGCACCGGCATTCGAGCCGACCGCACGACGCAGCTCGGCCAGCGCCAGATCCGGCGCCATCAAACGAATTCCACGCGCCCGCAGGTGCTCCTCGGCACCGCCCTCGGTGGCCATGCCACCGTCGGCCCACGCACCCCAGGCGACCGACACCGCGCTCAGCCCACGAGCCCGGCGCGACTCGGCCAAGGCGTCCAGGTAGGCGTTCGCGGCCGCGTAGGCAGCCTGACCGCCGGCACCCCAGACACCCGCGATCGACGAGAACAGCACGAACGCGTCCACGTCGCCGACCAGCTCGTCGAGAATCCTGGCACCGTCGACCTTCGCGGCCAGCACGTTCCCGAACTCGGTCAGATCCTGCTCGGCCAGCGGCGAGAAGATCTCCACGCCCGCCGCGTGCACGACGGCGTCCGGCGGGTACTCGGCGAGCAGGGCGGCGACCGCGTCGCGATCCGCCACGTCGCAGGCCACCACCGTGACCGGAATGCCCAGCTCCGCCACCAGTTCGGCCGCGCCAGGGGCGTCCATGCCCCGGCGGGACGTCAGCACCAGGTGCTCAGCACCGGCGCCCGCGAGCCACCGCGCGACCCGGCTGCCGAGCGCACCCGTACCACCGGTGATCAGCACCGTGCCACGAGGCGACCACTCGGCGGTGCCGGCCTGGGCGGGTGCGAGCCGGCGGCCGAATACGCCGTCGGCCCGGATCGCGACCTCGTCCTCGCCACCCGTCAGGACCGCGACGAGCCGGTCGAGCACCGCGTCGTCCACAGTGGACGGCAGGTCGACCAGACCACCCCAGCGGTCGGAGTGCTCCAGCGCGACCACCCGGCCGAGGCCCCAGATCTGGGCCAGCTCCGGCACGACCACGACGTCGTCACGGCCGGTCGACACCGCACCACGGGTGACGCACCACAACTTCACGTCAAGACCACGGGCCAACGACACCGTGTCGAGCACGTCCGCGCACAACGACAACACACCGTCGAAGTCGCCTTCGGGCATCGAACCCGGGCCCGTGACGACCACGTCGAGGCCACGCGCCACGAGCCCGTCGACCAACGCCGACTCGTCCTGGTCGGCGACCACCAGCCACCGTCCGGCGTCTCGTCCGGAGACGGTGACCGGCTTCCACTCGACCCGGTAACCCCACCCGGAATCACGCGACTCCGCACCGAGCCAGAACCACTCGTGCTGGAACGCGTAGGTCGGCAACACGGTCTTCGCGGCACCCGAACCGGCGAAGTAGGCGGTCCAGTCGACGACCTGCCCGCGCTCGTGCAGGACACCCAACGCCCGCACCAGCGACTCGGCCTCCGACCGGCCCTTCCGCAGCCCAGCGACCAGCACCGCGTCCGTCACGCTCTCCGCACCCATCGCGGTGAGCACACCGTCCGGCCCCAGCTCCAGGAACGTCGACACGCCCTGGTCCTCCAGGGTCGTGACCGCCTCGGAGAACCGGACCGCCTCGCGAACGTGCCGCACCCAGTACTCGGGATCGGTGACGTCACCCAGCATCGCGATCCGAGGCTCGTGGAACGTCAACCCCGAGACCACAGCCCGGAAGTCGTCCAACATCGGATCCATCAACGGCGAGTGGAACGCGTGCGACACAGCCAAACGCTTCGACTTGCGATCAGCGAACTGCGCCACCACCTGCTCAACGGCAGCCTCATCACCCGCGACCACAACAGAATTCGGCCCGTTGACCGCCGCAATCGACACCAACTCGGTCAGGTGCGGCAGCACTTCCGCCTCAGTGGCCTGCAAAGCCACCATCGCGCCGCCCTCAGGCAACGCCTGCATCAGACGGGCACGAGCGCTGATCAACGTCGCCGCATCCTCCAGCGACAACACCCCGGCCACGTGAGCCGCAGCGATCTCACCGATCGAGTGCCCAGCCAGGAAGTCAGGCCGAACACCCCACGACTCCACCAGTCGGAACAACGCCACCTCGAGCGCGAAGATCGCCGGCTGCGTGAACTCGGTCCGATCAAGCTGATCGTCACGGACGTCCACCAACGCCGCGACCTCGTCAAAAGCCTTCGCATAAGCAGGGAACGCGTCGTACAACTCACGGCCCATCCCAACCCGCTGACTGCCCTGACCCGTGAACAGGAACGCCAACCGGCCACCAGCCACCGAACCCGGAGACAGGTTCCGCAACCCGGCACGCAGATCATCGTGATCCGCCGCGACCACCACAGCACGGTGCTCCAGCAACGCACGGGTCGTCACCGACGAGAACCCGAGATCCGCGAGATCAGCGGTGACGCCCAGCAGCCGATCCGCCTGGGCCTGCACGGCAGCCGCGGTCTTGCCGGACAGCACGACCGGAACCACGGGCAACGGCTTGCGCTCCACGACCGGCGCGGAGAACGCCGGGGCCTGCTCGATGATCGTGTGCGCGTTGGTGCCACCGATGCCGAACGACGACACCGCAGCACGACGCGGCCGGTCGACCACGGGCCAGTCCCGCGTCTCGGTCAGCAGCTCGACAGCACCGGACTCCCAGTCCACGTGCGGGGTCGGCTCTTCCGCGTGCAACGTCTTGGGCGCGACGCCGTGCTGCAGCGCCATCACCATCTTGATCACGCCACCGACGCCGGCCGCGGCCTGCGAGTGGCCGATGTTCGACTTCAGCGACCCGAGCAGCACCGGCCGCTCGCGGTCCTGACCGTAGGTGGCGAGCAGTGCCTGAGCCTCGATCGGGTCACCCAGCTTCGTGCCGGTGCCGTGGCCCTCGATCACATCGACGTCCGAAGTGGACAGACCAGCGTTCGCAAGCGCTTGCCGGATCACCCGCTGCTGCGACGGACCGTTCGGCGCCGTCAACGTGCTCGACGCGCCGTCCTGGTTCACCGCCGAACCCCGCACGACCGCAAGAACCTCGTGCCCGTTGCGACGAGCATCGGACAGCCGCTCCACCAGGAGCATGCCGACGCCCTCGGACCAGCCGACACCGTCCGCCGAAGCCGCGTAGGCCTTCGACCGGCCATCCGCCGACAGCCCGCGCTGACGCGAGAAGTCGACGAACGTCTCCGGCGTCGCCATCACGGTCACACCACCGGCCAGCGCGAGGTCGCACTCACCGGACCGCAGCGCCTGAACCGCCAGGTGCAGTGCCACCAACGAGGACGAGCACGCGGTGTCGACGGTGATGGCCGGGCCTTCCAGCCCGAACGTGTAGGACACCCGGCCGGACAGCACGCTGCCGGACACACCGGTGCCGACGTAGCCGCTGACCTCCTCGGGAATCGTGATCGGCCCGGTCGCGTAGTCGTGGTACATCAGGCCGGCGAACACACCCGTCCTGCTGCCCCGCACCCCAATCGGGTCGATACCCGCCCGTTCGAACGCCTCCCAGGAGATCTCCAGCAGCAGTCGCTGCTGCGGGTCCATCGCCAGCGCCTCGCGCCGGGTGATGCCGAACAGCGCGGGGTCGAACTCGCCCGCGTCGTGCAGGAAGCCACCAGAACGGGTGTAGCTCTTGCCGGCGGCGTCGGGGTTCGGGTCGTAGAGCCCGTCGACGTCCCAGCCGCGGTTGATCGGGAAGGACGAGATGGCGTCGGTCCCGGAGTCGACCAGCCGCCAGAGGTCCTCCGGCGACGTGACGCCACCGGGGAAGCGGCAGGCCATGCCGACGATCACGATCGGGTCGTCGTCGGTGACGCGCACTGGCACGATCGCCTCGACGACCTCCTCCTCGCCCACCAGGCCGGTGCGCAGGTGCGCCGCCAGTGCGATCGAGGTCGGGTAGTCGAACACCACCGTCGCCGGCAGGCGCAGACCGGTCGCGGCACCGAGCGCGTTGCGCAACTCCACCGCGGACAACGAGTCCAAGCCCATCTCGACCAGGCCACGTCCGGGCTCGACCATGTTCAGGTCGCGGTACCCGAGCACCGTCGCCACCTGCGTGCGGACCAGGTCCAGCAGCAGGCGATCCTGGTCCTCGGTGGACAGTCCGCGCAACTGGGCCGACCACTGGCGCGACTCCGCCGACGACTTCGCCGCGGTACGACGCTTCGGTGCCCGCACCAGGCCCCGCAGCAACGCGGGAACCTCAGCGCTCGTCCGCAGCACCGCGGTGTCGAGCTTCATCGGCACCACCAGTGCCGCGTCCGCGCGCAGACCGGCGTCGAACAACGCCATGCCGTCCGCGATCGGCAACGCCGGCATGCCCGCCCGTGCGATCCGGGCCAGGTCCGCGGCCGACAGCCCCGCACCCATGCCCGTGGTCTGCTCCCAGACACCCCAGGCCATCGACACCGCGGCCAGGCCCTGCGCCCGGCGATGTGCCGCCAGGCCGTCCAGGAACGTGTTCGCAGCCGCGTAGTTCGCCTGGCCCGGTGCGCCGAGCGCACCCGATGCCGACGAGAACAGGACGAACATCGCCAGGTCCAGGTCCTGGGTCAGCTCGTGCAGGTGCAACGCGGCGTCGACCTTGGGCGCGAACACCGTGTCGAACCGCTCCGGCGTCAACGACTCCAGCACGCCGTCATCCAGCACACCGGCCGTGTGCACGACACCGGTGAGATCCTCGATCCCCGCGAGCACCGCGGCCAGGGCAGAGCGGTCGGACACGTCACAGGCCACGACGTCGACCTGCGCGTCCAGCTCCGCCACCAGTTCGGCCGCGCCCGGCGCGGCCAGGCCACGGCGAGAGGTCAGCACCAAACGCCGAACACCGTGCTCGGCAACCAGGTGACGAGCCAGCTCCGCGCCCAGCCCACCGGTACCACCGGTGATCAGCACGGTGCCGTCGAGCGTCCTGGCCTCGGCGGCCGGCGCGACGGCGGCAAGGCGCGGCACGAAGATCTGGCCCGCTCGCACCGCCGACTCCTGCTCGCCGCTGATCGGCGGCACGGTCGCGGGGTCATCGGTGTCCACCAGCAGCAGCCGGTCCGGGTTCTCGATCTGCGCCGAGCGCACCAGGCCGGACACCGCGGCGTGCGCGAGCGAGGTCACGTCCTCGCCACCCACCGACACCGCGCCGGAGGTCACCACCACGAGCTGGTCGCGGTCGCTCGCCAGGAACGTCTGCAGCTCGGCCAGCACCGCGGCCGTCACCGCGCGCGGGTCACCTTCCGGGACCACCAGCACGTCGGTGACCGACTCGAGCTCCTCGACCGGCAGCGCCGTCCACTCGACCGCGTACAGCGGGTCGGCGGCCTTGCGCACCGAACCGATCTCCCGCAACGCCAGCGAGTCGACGCGCAGCACCGGGGCACCGGCACCGTCCGCGGCCAGCACCGTGACGGAGCCGTTGCTCGCGAACGAGATCCGGGCGCGGAGCACGGCGGCCCCGGAGGCGAACAGGTGCACGTCGTTCCACGAGAACGGCACCGTGCCCGTCCCGGTCTGCTCGATCCCCAGCGCGTGCAGCACCGAGTCCAGCAGCGCCGGGTGCACACCGAACCCAGCGGCCTGGCGCAGCTCGGACTCGGGCAGCGCGACCTCGGCGAAGAGGTCGTCGCCCGACTTCCACGCCGCCTTCAGCCCGCGGAACACCGGCCCGTACAGCAGTCCGCTCGCGGCCAGACCGTCGTAGAGATCAGTGATCTCCAGCGCGGTCGCACCGGCCGGCGGCCACTCGTTCAGCTCGAAGTCAGCTGCCTCGGACTCCGTCAGCACACCGACCGCATGGGTCGTCCAGACATCGCCGTCCTGCGCCTGCAGGGTGACCGAACGCCTTCCACCGTCGAGCTCACCGACGGACACCCGAACGCTCACACCGGCGTCGGTCAAAACCAGTGGCTGCTGCAACAGCAGCTCTTCCACGTGCCCGCAACCGACCTCGTCGCCGGTGCGGATCACCAGTTCCAGCAACGCGGTCCCCGGCACCACCACGGACCCGGCCACCACGTGGTCGGCCAGCCAGCGGTGCGACGTCGTGGACAGCCTCGCCGTACCCAGCACGCCACCGTCGGGCATCAGGAAGACCGCGCCCAGCAACGGGTGCTCGGCCGAGTCCAGTCCGACGACCGCGCCGGTGCCTTCGAGCCAGAACCGCTCGCGCTGGAACGCGTACGTCGGCAGCTCCACCCGCCGTGCACCGGAGCCCGCGAAGTACGCGGCCCAGTCCACCGGCACGCCACGGCTGTGCACCGCACCGACCGCCCGCACCAGGGACTCCGCCTCCGGCCGTCCCTTGCGCAGCCCGGCGACCAGCACCGCGTCCGTGACGCTCTCGGCACCCATCGCCGTGAGCACACCGTCCGGTCCCAGCTCCAGGAACGTCGACACACCATCGGATTCCAGCGCCCGCACAGCGTCCGCGAACCGGACCGTGCCACGGACGTGCCGCACCCAGTACTCGGGGTCCGTCACCTCGCCCAGCATCGCGATCCGAGGCTCGTTGAACGTCAACTCCGAGACCACGGCCCGGAAGTCGTCCAGCATCGGGTCCATCAACGGCGAGTGGAACGCGTGCGACACGGCCAGGCGCTTCGACTTGCGGCCCGGGAACTGCGCCACGACCTGCTCGACCCCAGCCTCGTCACCCGCGACGACGACCGACTGCGGGCCGTTGATCGCGGCGATCGACACCAGGTCGGACAGATGTGGCGTGACCTCGTCCTCGGTGGCCTGCAAGGCGACCATCGCGCCGCCCTCAGGCAGAGCCTGCATCAGACGGGCACGAGCGCTGATCAACGTCGCCGCGTCCTCCAGCGACAGCACGCCGGAAACGTGGGCCGCCGCGATCTCACCGATCGAATGGCCGGCCAGGAAGTCCGGGCGAACACCCCACGACTCCACCAACCGGTAGAGCGCCACTTCCAGCGCGAAGATCGCCGGCTGGGTGAACTCGGTTCGGTCCAGGTCCTCGTCGCGCACGTCGACCAGAGCAGCGATCTCGTCGAACGCCTTGGCGTAAGCGGGGAACGCGTCGTAGAGCTCGCGGCCCATCCCGGCCCGCTGACTGCCCTGACCGGTGAACAGGATCGCCAACCGGCCCTCGGAGGCAGCGGTCGACGAGCCGTTGACCACGGTCTCCAGCTCGGCCCTCAGATCGTCCGTGACCGCGAGCACCGCCCGGTGCTCCAGCCGGGCCCGGCCGGTGGCCAGCGAGAACCCGAGATCCGCCAGATCACCCGAGTACTCCAGCAGCGACGCCGCCTGCGCCTGCAACGCCTCGGGAGTCTTGCCCGACAGCACCACCGGCACCACGGCGGGAGCAACGCGCTCCACAGCACCTTCGACCACCGGAGCCTGCTCGATGATCGCGTGCGCGTTCGTACCGCTGTAGCCGAACGACGACACACCGACCCGGCGCGCGTGACCCGTCTCGGGCCACGCCACGGTCTCCGTGGCCAGCTCGACCGCACCGGCGCTCCAGTCGATCTGTGGCGAAGGCGCGTCCACGTGCAACGTCTTGGGCACCACACCGTGCTGCATCGCCAGGACGGCCTTCATGACCGCGGCGACACCGGCGGCGGCCTGCGTGTGGCCGATGTTCGACTTCATCGAGCCGAGCAGCAGCGGCACATCACGGTCCTGGCCGTAAGTGGCAAGCAGGGCCTGCGCCTCGATCGGGTCACCCAGCGCGGTACCCGTGCCGTGCGCCTCCACCACGTCAACATCCGAAGTGGACAAACCGGCGTTGGCCAGCGCCTTGCGGATCACCCGCTGCTGCGAAGGACCGTTCGGCGCCGTCAAACCGTTCGACGCGCCGTCCTGGTTGATCGCGGAACCACGAACCACGGCCAGCACTTCGTGGCCGTTGCGCTGAGCGTCCGACAACCGCTCGACGAGCAGCATGCCGACGCCTTCGCCCCACGCCGTGCCGTCGGCACCGGCGGCGAAGGCCTTGCACCGCCCGTCCAGCGCGAGTCCGCGCTGACGGGAGAAGTCGATGAACGCAGCCGGCGACGACATGATCGTCACGCCACCGGCAAGAGCCAACGAACACTCACCGTTGCGCAGCGCCTGCACCGCCAAGTGCAACGCCACCAACGAAGACGAACACGCCGTGTCGACCGTGACCGCAGGCCCCTCAAAACCAAAGGTGTAAGAAATGCGGCCGGAGAACACACTCGCCGCGTTACCGGTCCCGAAGTAGCCCTCCAGCTCCGCCGGCACGGCACCAACCTGCAGCGCGTAGTCCTGGCCGTTGGTACCCGCGAAGACACCGACCTGACCGCCCCGCAACGACGTCGGATCGATCCCGGCCCGCTCGAACGCCTCCCACGACGTCTCCAGCAACAACCGCTGCTGCGGGTCCATCGCCAGCGCCTCACGCGGCGAGATCCCGAAGAACGCCGGGTCGAACGACGCCACGTCGTGCAGGAACGCGCCTTCACGGGCGTACGACTTGCCAGGGGCGTCCGGGTCCGGGTCGTAGAGGTCCGCCAGGTCCCAGCCGCGGTCGGCAGGGAACGCGGTCACGGCGTCACCGTTGTCGATCAGCAGCTGCCACAGGGCTTCCGGGGTCGTGACGCCACCGGGGTACCGGCAGGCCATGGCCACGATCGCGATCGGCTCGTCCGACCGGACCGCCGTCGCGTCCACCACCTCCAGCTGGGCCCCGACGAGCTCGGACCGCAGGTGCTCGGCCAGCGCGGCCGGCGTCGGGTAGTCGAACACCACCGTGGCCGGCAGCTTCAGCCCGGTAGCGGTGGCAATGGCGCCGCGGAACTCGACCGCGGTCAACGAGTCGAACCCGAGGTCCTTGAACGCCCGCCCGGACTCCACGACGTCCTTCGCGCCCAGCACGGCGGACACGTGCTCGCGCACCAGCTCCACCAGCAGGTGCCGCTGGTCGCTCTCGGACAGACCTCGCAACCGGGCCACCACGTCCGCGTTCCCGGCAGGAACGGCCGACAGGGCCTGCCGCACCTGGGGAAGATCGCCCAGGAACGGGCTCGGCCGCACGGACGTGAAGAGCGGGGCGAACTTCTCCCACTCCACATCCGCGACCACGACCGCACCGGCGTTCGACCCGACCGCCCGCCGCAGCTCCGCGAGCGCCAGATCCGGCGCCATCAAACGGACTCCGCGCGCCCGCAGGTGCTCCTCGGTGTCGCCTTCGGTGGCCATGCCACCGTCGGCCCACGCACCCCAGGCGACCGACACGGCGTTCAGCCCACGCGCCCGGCGCGACTCCGTGAGGCCGTCGAGGTAGGCGTTCGCGGCGCCATAGGCAGCCTGGCCACCACTGCCCCAGATACCGGAGATCGACGAGAACGTCACGAACGCGTCGACGTCGCCGACCAGCGCGTCGAGGTTCCTGGCGCCGTCGACCTTCGCGGCCAGCACCAGCTTGAACTCGGCCAGGTCCTGCTCCGCCAGCGGAGCGGAGATCTCGGTGCCCGCCGTGTGCACGACAGCGTCCGGCGGGTACTCCGCCAGCACCGCCGCCAACGCGTCCCGATCCCCCACGTCGCAGGCGACCACCGTGACGGGAACGCCCAGCTCCGCCACCAGTTCGGCCGCGCCAGGGGCGTCCATGCCCCGGCGCGACGTCAGCACCAGGTGCTCGGCGCCCGCACCCGCGAGCCACCTCGCCACCCGGCTGCCGAGCGCACCGGTGCCACCGGTGATCAGCACCGTGCCGCGCGGCGACCACTCGGTGGTGCCGACGCTCGCCGACACCAGCCTCCTGCCGAACACACCGGACGGCCGGATCGCGACCTGGTCCTCGCTCCCCGCCAGCACCGCGACCAGGCGGTCGAGCGCCCGGTCGTCCAGCTCTGGCAGGTCGACCAGGCCACCCCAGCGGTTCGAGTGCTCCAGCGCGGCGGCCCGGCCGAGCCCCCAGAGCTGGGTCAGCTCCGGATCGACCACGACGTCGTCACGACCGGTCGACACCGCGCCACGCGTCGCACACCACAGCTTCACGTCGAGACGACGCACCAGCGAGATCGTGTCGAACACGTCCGCGCACAACGACAACACACCGTCGAAGTCGCCGTCCGGCACCGAGTCCGGGCCCGCGACGACGACATCAAGACCACGCGCCACGAGCCCGTCGACCAACGCCGACTCGTCCTGGTCAGCGACCACCAACCACCGTCCGGTGGCCCGCCCGGAAACGGTGACCGGCCGCCACTCGACCCGATATCCCCAGCCCGAGTCACGCGGCTCCGCGCCGAGCCAGAACCACTCGCGCTGGAACGCGTACGTCGGCAGCTCCACCCGCCGCGCACCGGACCCGGCGAAGTACGCCGCCCAGTCGACCTCGATCCCGCGGGCGTGCGCCGTGCCGACCGCGCGCACCAGCGACTCGGCCTCCGGCCTGCCCTTGCGCAAACCGGCGACCAGCACCGCGTCCGTGACGCTCTCCGCACCCATCGCGGTGAGCACACCGTCCGGCCCCAGCTCCAGGAACGTCGAGACGCCCCGACCCTCCAGAGTCGTGATCGCGTCGGCGAACCGCACCGCGTCCCGGACGTGCCGAACCCAGTACTCGGGGTCCGTCACCTCGCCCAGCATCGCGATCCGAGGCTCGTGGAACGTCAGCTTCGACACCACGGCCCGGAAGTCGTCCAGCATCGGTTCCATCAACGGCGAGTGGAACGCGTGCGACACGGCAAGTCGCTTCGACTTCCGGTCCGCGAACTGCGCTATCACCTGCTCGACAGCGGCCTCGTCACCCGCCACCACAACAGAATTCGGCCCGTTGACCGCCGCAATCGACACAAGGTCCGTCAGCAGCGGCAAAACCTCCGCCTCGGTGGCCTGCAAAGCCACCATCGCGCCGCCTTCCGGCAGCGCCTGCATCAACCGCGCACGCGCACTGATCAACGTCGCCGCATCCTCCAGCGACAACACCCCGGCCACATGAGCCGCAGCGATCTCACCAATCGAATGCCCAGCCAAGAAGTCCGGCCGAACACCCCACGACTCCACCAACCGGAACAACGCCACCTCGAGCGCGAAGATCGCCGGCTGCGTGAACTCCGTGCGGTTCAGCGTCTCCTGGTCGTCGATCCGCACGTCGACCAGGTCGCACACGTCGTCGAAGGCGTCCGCGAAGACGGGGAACGCGTCGTACAGCTCCCGGCCCATCCCGGCCCGCTGGCTGCCCTGTCCGGTGAACAGGAACGCGAGCCGGCCGCCGGTCGCTGGCTCGGACTCGCCGCGCAGCACGGTCTCCAGCTCGGCGCGCAGGTCGTCGGTGACCGCGAGCACCGCCCGGTGCTCCAGGCGAGCCCGGCCGGTGGCGAGAGAGAACCCGAGGTCCGCCAGGTCGCCGGTGTGGTCGAGCAGCGCGGAGGCCTGCGCCCGCAGTCCCTCGGCGGTCTTGCCGGACAACACCACCGGCACCACGGCCGGCGTCCGCCGCGGCGCGGCGGCCGGCTCGGCGACAGGCGCCTGCTCCAGGATCGCGTGCGCGTTCGTGCCGCTGAACCCGAACGACGACACACCGGCCCGGCGCGGCCGGTCGGCCGCCGGCCACTCGGTGGCCGACGTGGCCAGGTCGATCGCCCCGGCCGACCAGTCGACCTCGTGCGAGGGCTCGTCCACGTGCAGCGTCTTCGGCACGACCCCGTGCCGCATCGCCTGCACCATCTTGATCACCGCGGCGACACCGGCGGCGGCCTGCGTGTGCCCGATGTTCGACTTCACCGAGCCGAGCAGCAGCGGAACCTCACGGTCTTGGCCGTAGGTCGCCAGCAACGCCTGCGCTTCGATCGGGTCGCCCAGCGCGGTACCCGTGCCGTGCGCCTCCACCACGTCCACGTCCGAAGTGGACAGACCGGCGTTGGCCAGCGCCTTGCGGATCACCCGCTGCTGCGACGGACCGTTCGGCGCGGTCAAGCCGTTGGAGGCACCGTCCTGGTTGATCGCGGTGCCACGCACGACGGCCAGCACCTCGTGGCCGTTGCGCTGGGCGTCCGACAACCGCTCGACGAGCAGCATGCCGACACCCTCACCCCACGCCGTGCCATCGGCCCCGTTCGCGAACGCCTTGCAACGCCCGTCGACCGCGAGCCCGCGCTGACGGGAGAAGTCGATGAACGCGGCGGGCGACGACATGATCGTCACACCACCGGCCAGCGCCAACGAACACTCGCCGTTGCGCAGCGCCTGCACCGCCAAGTGCAACGCCACCAACGAAGAAGAACACGCCGTGTCGACGGTGACCGCCGGACCCTCGAACCCGAAGGTGTAAGAAATGCGGCCGGAGAACACACTCGCCGCGTTGCCGGTGCCGAAGTAGCCCTCCAGCTCGGCCGGCAACGACGTGAGCTGCGACGCGTAGTCCTGGCCGTTCGTACCCGCGAAGACACCGACCTGACCACCGCGCAACGAGGTCGGGTCGATCCCGGCCCGTTCGAAGGCTTCCCACGACGTCTCCAACAGCAGGCGCTGCTGCGGGTCCATCGCCAGCGCCTCACGCCGGGAGATCCCGAAGAACGCCGGGTCGAACTCCCCCGCCTCGTGCAGGAACGCGCCCTCGCGGGCATAGGTCTTGCCCGCGGCGTCCGGATCGGGATCGAAGAGGTCCGCCAGGTCCCAGCCTCGGTCGGTCGGGAACCCGGTCACCGTGTCGACACCGTCGAACACGAGGTCCCACAACTGCTCAGGAGACGTGACGCCACCGGGGAACCGGCACGCCATCGCCACGATCGCGATCGGCTCGTCCGTCCGCACGGCCGTCGCGTCCACCAGCTCCACCTGGCCACCGACGAGCTCGGACCGCAGGTGGTCGGCCAGCGCGACCGGGGTCGGGTAGTCGAACACGACCGTAGCCGGCAGCGCGAGACCGGTGTCCGCCGCGAGCACACCGCGGAACTCCACCGCGGCCAGCGAGTCGAACCCGATCTCCTTGAACGCCTTGTTGGGCTCGATGGCCTCACCGGACGAGTGCCCGAGCACCGCCGCGGCGTGCCTGCGCACCAGGTCCAGCACGACGTGGCGCTGCTCCTGCTCGCCCAGGCCGGTCAGCTGGGCCGTCAGGCCTGCCCCCGCGTCCTTGCCCCCGCCCGCCGCGAGCGCCTCCGCGGCCTGCGGCAGGTCCTGGAACAGCGGGCTGTGCCGCTCGGAGGCGAAGACCGGCGCGAACCGCGCCCAGTCCACGTCCGCGACGGTCACGACGGTCTCGTCCAGCGCGAGGGCCTTGCGCAGCGCGCTGAGCGCCAGCGCCGGGTCCATCGCGCGGACTCCGCGCAGCCGCAGGTGTTCCTCGGTGTCCTCGACCGTCGCCATGCCCGCGCCGGCCCAGGCGCCCCAGGCCACCGCCAGCGCGGTCAGGCCACGTGCCCGGCGCGACTCCGCGAGGCCGTCCAGGAACGCGTTGGCCGCGCCGTAGGCGGCCTGGCCGCCACTGCCCCACGTGCTGGCGATGGACGAGAACAGCACGAACGCGTCCACGTCACCGACGAGCGCGTCGAGGTTCGCGGCACCCGCCGCCTTGGCCGCGACGACCGCGCGGAAGGAGTCCGGGTCCTCGGCGTCGAGCGACACCAGCGAGTCGACACCGGCGGCGTGCACGACGGCGTCCGGCGGGTACTCCGCCAGCACCGCCGCCAACGCGTCCCGATCCGCCACATCGCAAGCCACCACCGTGACGGGAACAGCCAGCTCCGCCGCCAGTTCGGCCGCACCGGGAGCGTCCACGCCCCGGCGAGAGGTCAGCACCAGGTGCTCGGCGCCCGCTTCCGCGAGCCAGCGGGCCACCTGCGTGCCCAGCGCTCCGGTACCACCGGTGATGAGCACCGTGCCGCGAGGAGTCCACTCCGCGCCGCCGGACGCGGACGCCTGCACGAGCCGGCGGCCGAGCACGCGGTGGCCGCGGATGGCCACCTGGTCCTCGTCGCCCGTGAGCACGCACGCGAGCCGGTCCAGCGCCCGGCCGTCCACGACGGCGGGCAGGTCGACCAGACCGCCCCAGCGGTCGGGGTGCTCCAGCGCGGCCACCCTGCCGACGCCCCAGATCTGGGTGAGCTCCGGGTTCACCTCGTCAGCACGGGCCGCGGACACCGCGCCCTGCGTGGCGCACCACAGCTTCGCGCCGATGCCAGCGTCGCCCAGAGCCTGGATCAGCACAACGGTTTCGACGACGTCGTCGCACAACGCGAGCACGCCGTCGACGGGACCGGCCGCGGCCAGCGCCTCCGCCAACTCCGCCCGGTCAGTCGACGGGTCGACCCGCACGAGGTCGAGGTCGAGGTCGAGGTCCGTGCGGGAGACGAGCAGCCAGCGGCCGGTCGCCCGGACGCCGCCCTCGGCCAGCCTGCGCCACTCGGCGCGGTACCGCCAGGAGTCCACGATGGACGAAGAGGCCCAGCCGCGGCGCCACTTCGCCAGCACCGGAAGCAGGTCGGCGAGTGCGCCGGGGTCGTCCAGCGACAGGGACGCGGCGAGCGAGTCCAGGTCCTCGCGGTCGACGGCGGACCAGAACTCGGTCTCGTGCCGGTCGACGGAACTCGGCGCGGACTGGCCGATCAGCCAGAAGCTCTCGCGCTGGAAGGGATAGGTCGGCAGGTCGACGCGCACCGCGCCGGTGCCCTCGTAGAAACCGGCCCAGTCGACGCGCAGGCCACGCACGTGCAGGCGGGCGAGCGCCGTGACGAGCGACCGGACCTCGGGCCGGTCCTTGCGCATCACCGGGATGAGCTCGCTGTCCGGCGCGCTCTCCGCGGCCATGGCGGTGAGCACGGCGTCGGGCCCGAGCTCGAGGAACGTCGAGACGCCCTTGGCCTTCAACGTCTCCACGGCGTCAGCGAACCGGACGGGCTCGCGCACGTGCCGCACCCAGTACTCCGGCGAGCACAGCTCCTCCGCCGTCACGACCCTGCCGGTCACCGTCGACACGACCGGCACGCGCGGCGCCGAGTAGTCGAGGACCTCGGCGACCCACCGGAACTCGTCGAGCATCGGCTCCATCAACGGCGAGTGGAACGCGTGCGACACGCTGAGCCGCTTGGACTGCCGGTCGGGGAACGCCGCCACGACCTCGGCCACCGCGTTCTCGTCACCGGCGATGACCACGGACCCCGGCCCGTTGATCGCGGCGATCGACACGAGGTCGTGCAGGTGGGGCAGCACTTCTTCTTCGGAGGCGCGCAGAGCGACCATCGCGCCCAGCTCGGGCAGCGCCTGCATCATCCGGCCGCGGGCGGCGACGAGCGCGCAGGCGTCGTCGAGCGACAGCACCCCGGCGACGTGCGCGGCGGCGATCTCACCGATCGAGTGGCCCGCCACGAAGTCCTGCCGCACGCCCCACGACTCGAGCGTGCGGAACAGCGCGACCTCGATCGCGAACAGCGCGGGCTGGGTGTACTCGGTGCGGTCCAGCAGGTCCGCGTCGTCACCGAAGACGACGTCGCGCAGCGGCACGTCCAGGTGCGCGTCCAGGTGGCGGCACGCGTCGTCGAACGCCTGCGCGAACACCGGGAGCTCGTCGTGCAGCTCCCGGCCCATCGAAAGCCGCTGGCTGCCCTGGCCGGTGAACAGGAACGCGAGCTTGCCCCCGGTACCGCTGCCGGTCAGCAGGCCGGGCGCGGACGTGCCCTCCGCGAGCGCGCGCAGTGCCTGCCGGAAGTCCAAGGGGTCCTCACCGTGCACGACGGCGCGGTGTTCGAACGGGACGCGGGTCGTGGCGAGCGAGCAGCCGACGTCCACTTCGGACAGATCGGGCCGCGCGTCCAGGTGCGTCAGCAGGTGCCGGGCCTGGTCGCCGAGCGCCTCCACGGTCTTGGCCGACAGCACCCACGGCAGCACGCCGACCGGGCGTTCCGCGTCCGGCCGCGCGACGGGCTCGGGGACGTACTCCTCGATGATGGTGTGCGCGTTGGTGCCGCTGATGCCGAACGCGGACACGCCGGCGCGCCTCGTGCGGTCGCCCACCGGCCACGGCGCGGACTCGGTGAGCAGCTCGACCGATCCCGCGGACCAGTCGACGTGCGGGGACGGCCGGTCGACGTGCAGGGTCTGCGGCAGACGCTCGTTCTGCAGCGCCATGACCATCTTGATCACACCGGCGACGCCCGCGGCGGCCTGCGTGTGGCCGAGGTTCGACTTCAGCGAGCCGAGCAGCAGCGGCTTCTCGCGGTTCTGCCCGTAGGTGGCCAGGATGGCCTGCGCCTCGATCGGGTCGCCCAGCTTGGTGCCCGTGCCGTGCGCCTCGACCACGTCGACGTCCGAAGTGGACAGACCGGCGTCGACGAGCGCCTGGTGGATCACGCGCTGCTGGGACAGCCCGTTCGGCGCGGTGAGGCCGTTCGAGGCGCCGTCCTGGTTGATCGCCGTGCCCTTGACGATGGCGAGCACGGGGTGGCCGTTGCGCTGGGCGTCGGAAAGCCGCTCCAGCAACAGCATGCCGACGCCCTCGGACCAGCCGGTGCCGTCCGCGTCGGAGGAGAACGCCTTGCAGCGGCCGTCCGGCGAGAGCCCGCGCTGGCGGCTGAACGCGACCAGCGAACCGGGGCTCGCCATGATCGCCGCACCACCGGCGAACGCCAGCGTGGCCTCGCCGCGGCGCAGCGTCTGCACGGCGAGGTGCAGCGCCACCAGCGAGGCCGAGCACGCCGTGTCGACGGTGACCGCGGGGCCTTCGAGCCCGAGGGTGTAGGCGATGCGGCCGGACGCGACACTGGCGGTGTTGCCGGTCAGCAGCGTGCCTTCGTGCTGCTGCGCCTCGTGCAGGCGGGGGCCGTAGTCCTGCTGCTCGGCACCGACGTAGACGGCGGCCGCGCTGCCGCGCAGGGTGCCGGGGTCGATGCCGGCGCGCTCCAGCACCTCCCACGACGTCTCCAGCAGCAACCTCTGCTGCGGGTCCATCGCGATCGCCTCGCGGGGCGCGATGCCGAAGAAGCCGGCGTCGAACAGGTCGGCGTCGTGCAGGAACCCGCCTTCACGGGTGTAGGTCGTGCCCTGCCGCTCGGGGTCGGGGTCGTAGAGGTTCGCGAGGTCCCAGCCGCGGTTGTCGGGGAACTCGCTGATCGCGTCGCCGCCGTCGGCGACGAACGACCACAGGTCCTCCGGGCTGTTGAGGCCGCCGGGGAAGCGGCAGGCCATGGACACGATCGCGATCGGCTCGTCGGACGCCGTGTTGGCGGTGGGCGGCAGGATCGGGGCCGCGGACAGTCCCAGCGCTTCGGCTCGCAGGAACGCCGCCACCGCCGCCGGGGTCGGGTAGTCGAACGCCAGCGTGATCGGCAGGTGCAGCCCGGTCGCGGCGGTCAGCTTGGCGTGCAGGTCCACCGCCGCGATGGAGTCGAAGCCGAGCTCGAGGAACGGCCGGTCGGGCGGGATTTCCTGCGTCCTGCGGAGCACGGCGGCCGAAGCCTGCGCCACGAGGTCGACCAGCAGTTGCTGCTGCTCGGCTGCCGGAGCGTGCACGAGTCGTTCCCACGACCCCGCAGCGTTGGAGGAGGCGGACGTGTTGTGCTCTGGCTCGTTCAACGTGACGCTCCACAATCCGAAGGCAGAGAATGCGCGACCGTACGCATCGTTTCCCGGTCGCCAGGGCGCAAACACCCCTACCCGGCCCCTAAGAAACCCTTGCGTTCACGGCATTCCCGATGACGTCGTGCAGACGAAGCAAGAGCTCCCTCGCGGGGAGGAAGCTCTGGGACCGGCTCGGGCGCCTGCCCGGATCGCGCGGGTGGGGTTCCCGCGCGATCCGGGATCAGGCGCTGAAGGCCACGACGTTCCAGAGATCGGCCGGCAGGTCCCTGCGCTGCGTGATGTTCAGCTTGCGGTAGACCTTGGTGAGGTGCTGCTCCACCGTGGACACGGTCACGTACAGCTTGGTGGCGATCTCCCGGTTGGTGTGCCCGAGCGCCGCGAGCCCCGCCACGCGGCGTTCCGCGTCGGAGAGCGCGCCCCACCGGGCCTCCGCCCGCGCCTCGCCCGGCGACGCCTCGGCGCGGGACTCGTTGTCGGGGAGGAGCTGCGCGCACAACGTCTCCGCCTGGCAGTCCTTGGCGAGGCGCCACGCGCGGCGGGCCGTGATCCGGGCGCGGTCGGGCTGCCCGAGCTCGTGGTACATCTGCGAGAGGTCGGCCAGCACCCGTGCGACCTCCAGCTGGGCTCCGGCGGCCTGCACCTCCTCCAGTGCGCCGTACAGCAGCTGGGAACGCTGCCGGAGGTCCGTGGTGGCGGCCTTGACCCGCATGGCCATGCCGCGCGACAGCGACCGGTCCAGGACGGGCAGGGCCAGCTGCTGGTCGGCCAGCTCCCGCGCCTTGGCGAGGTTCCCGAGCCGGGTGTAGACCTCGGCGGCGCCGGCCCGCCACGGCACGATGCCCGGCGAGTCGATCTTCCACTTCACCATCAGCTCGCCGCACGTCAGGAAGTCGCCCAGCGCGGCGTGCAGCTGCTCGGTCGCCAGGTGGTAGTGCCCTCGCGCGTAGAGGTAGTGCAGGCCGTAGCGGCCCCGGTAGGCGTGCTGGGGCACGCGCTGGCGCATCGCGGCGGCGGCCTCGTCGTGCCGGCCCATCGCCGTGGTGGCGAGGATCAGCGTGCCGAGCGCCATGCCGATGCTCGCACCCCAGATCCGCGGGTCGGCCCTGTCCAGCGCCTCCTGCGCGTAGTCCCGCGCGACAGCCAGGTCTCCCCTGCGGAACGCCACCTCGGCGCGGATCATCGCCGGCACGCCGTGCCAGCCGGGTGACGAGTGCCGCCCGCGCGCGACCAGCCGGTCGCACCACGTCTTCACGCTGTCCAGCTTCTCCAGGTACAGCAGCACGTGCAGCGCGGAGCTGATCTCGTCGGACGGCTCCTCCGCGAGGTTCGCGCTCTGCAGCACGCGTTCCGCGGTCATGATCAGGTTCTCGTCGAGACGCCCGTCGACGACCTGCGCGAGCGCCGCCGCGGCGTCCACCCGCATCCCCGTCCGCACGTCGACCCCGACGGGCTCCAGGGAGATCTGCGGCAGGTCCGCGACGAGGTCCGGGTACGCGCCGGCGGCCCACATGCGGGCGATGGCCACCTCGGCCCTGTCGTGGTCGTCCAGTTCGCCCGAGCGGGACACCAGCTTCGCGAGGCCCTCCGCCACGTCGTCCCCCCGGCCGTGCAGCACCAGCAGGCGCACGAACCAGGACAGCCCGTGGCCCAGCAGCCTGCCCTCGCGCATGGCCTGTCCCAGCTCGGGCACGTGCTGCAGAACGGACGCGGGCGCCAGGCGTTCCTTCAGGCGCACCAGCATCATCACGAGCTCGATCGGTGCCTCGCCGGCCTGCTCGTGCAGCGCGAACTCCAGGTACTCGACGGCTTCCTCGACCTGGTCCTCGAGGATCGCCACGTCCGCGGCCTCGCGCAGCAGGGACAGCGCCCACTCCGGGCAGGACGTGCCGGACGAGACGAGGTGCGCGGCGACGACCCGCCGGTCCGCGCCGTCCTGCGAGAGCAGGCACGCGGCCCGCTGGTGCAGGTCGGGGAGATCGGCGTGGAGCGACGCGTCTTCGAGCACGGCTTCGCGGATCGCCGCGTCGCGGTAGTTGGTGCCCTGCAACAAACCCATGTCCGCGAGGGTCTCGACGTCCTTGGTCACGGCCTTCTGGCCGGCCTCCACCACGCGGGCCAGCAGCCGGGTGTGGTCGGAGTGCGTGTCCAGCACGGCGAGGGCGTGGGCGACCTCGCGGATCGCCGGGTCACCGCGGTGCAGGCAGCTCATCACGGCCTCGGCGAAGCCCTCGCCCGCCACCGGGGCGCCGTCGAACGGCGTGCGGTGCTGGTCCTCCAGCAAAGCGCGCAGCAGCAACGGGTTGCCGCCGGTCATCTCGTGGTAGCGCGCACCGAACTCGGCCGCGGTCCGCTGGCCCAGCTCGGCGGCCACGACCTCGGCCACACCGTTGGGGGACAACAGACTCACCCAGACGCTGTGGCGGTGCGGGTGGCGGAGGAACTCGGTGTGGAACAGCGAACGGGGCTCGCGTGCTCCGACGCCCTGGGTGAAGACGACGGCGACGCGCGTCGACCGCAGCCTGCCCAGCACGTGCAGCAGGGCCTCCTTGGACAGCTCGTCCACGTACTGCACGTCGTCCACGACGATCACGACGGGCCGGGTCTCCGCGATGGCGAGCAGCGCCGTGCTCGCCTGGCGCAGCAGGTGTCCCTGCCGCGTGTCCTCGTCCAGCAGCGGGGTCAGGTCGCCGGCGGACCGGGCCGCGCGGAACTCCTCCGGCACGTTGCGCTGGAGCTGGCTGAACACCCCCAGCGGTAAGGAGCGTTCACCCGGCGTGCAGGAAGCGCTGAGCAGGAGCGCGTCCGAGCGCTGGACCTCCTCGCCGAACGCGTGCAGCAGCGCGGTCTTCCCGGTCGCCCTGGCGCCGGTGATCATGGCCACCGCGGACCGGCCCTGCCGGCAGTCCTCCAGCACGTGCAGGAGGGTGGCCAGTTCACGCGTTCGTTCGACCAACATCTAGGACCACGTTCCTCTCGCGGTGTTGTTCCCCCCGGCCCCGCAGACGAGCGCGCTCCGAACGATCAGCGACAAGCTCAGACCGAGGGGGTGTGACACCAGGGCATTCCGGCACTGCGAAAAGCAAACCCCGAGAGCCCTTAGGGCATCCCCTAGTCAGCAATCAAATGAGATGCCAGAGGCCGGACAGTAGAGCCTTGATAGCATTGCGATAGAACGGCGCAACTTGGCGATAACTCGGCTTTTCGCAGCGTTCCGAGGTGCGGGAACCGGCAGGGCGGGCCAGGCGTGGCATCCGGCGCAGGCCACCGCGAACTAAATGCGAACAATAGCCAGCGGTGATGACTGACGTCGATTTAACACGGATGCGCGCACGCGCACCACCCGACTCGTCGTTAATAAGGATTTCACAAACGAAGCCACGAAGTTCATCTGGCGATCTTGCAACGATCGACCACATCGCCATCGCCGGCGCGGCAGGGGTCACCCCAGGGCGGACAGGGGTCCGGCAGGGGTCCTCGCCGGGTTGTCGGCCGACAACGGCGCTGCCTAGCGTTGTCGCGTTGGATGTCTCATCCGACCAGGAAACCGCACCGCCGTTCCATGTTCACGTCGTGGATGCCGTTCACCACCGGGCCACTTCACGACCGTCATTGCCCACCGACTGGCAACTAGGGGCCGAAGCACATGAGGATCGCTTGCTGGCAGACCGTCGCGGGTGGTGAGTCCCCGAGGACACGCTTGAGGGCCGCAGCGCACAACGCCGCCGAGGCGGGTGCCCGATTACTGGTGACCGCGGAGGTCTCGCTGACCGGGTACCACCTCGGTCCGCGCAGGCTCCGCCAGCTCGCGGAGCCCGGAGACGGCCCGATGTGCACCGAGGTGGCCGAGATCGCCGCCGAGGCGGGCATCGCCATCGTCTTCGGCTGGCCGGAACTGGCGGACGGCAACGTGTACAACACCGTCCGCATGGTCGACTCCACAGGTACGACACTCGCGAGCTACCGCAAGACCCACCTGTTCGGCGACATCGACCGGGCGATCTTCGAACCCGGTCAGACCCCGGTCGTGCAGGCCAAGCTCGACGGGCTGACCGTCGGCATGCTGATCTGCTACGACGTCGAGTTCCCCGAGACCGTGCGGGCGCACGCGCTCGCCGGCACCGAACTGCTGGTCGTGCCGACCGCGTTGATGAAGCCGTGGGAGATCGTCGCGCAGACGCTCGTGCACGCCCGCGCGCTGGAGAACCAGATCTACATCGCCTACGTGAACTGGTCGGGCTCCGAACGCGAGCTCGACTACTGCGGCCTGACCCGCGTGGTCGGGCCGTCCGGCTTCGCGCTGCACGACGACGTGCACGGCGAACAGCTGGTGCTGGCCGACCTCGACCCCATGCGGATCTGGAAGGCCAAGCAGGTCAACGACTACGTCGCCGACCGACGGCCGGACCTCTACGGCTCCCTTTCCACCGAACCTGCCTGAACAGGTCACCACCGTCACACGGGGGTAGCGCACATGGACGAAGGCTTCCCTTCCGACGCCGTTCCACATGGCCTGCGGTCGCCGGTCACGATGTTCGGCCCGGACTTCCCGTTCGCCTACGACGACTGGCTCAACCATCCCGCGGGCCTCGGTGCCGTGCCGGCCTCGGCCCACGGCACCGAGGTCGCGGTGATCGGCGGGGGCATCGCGGGCCTGGTGGCCGCGTACGAGCTGATGAAGCTCGGCCTGCGTCCCGTTCTCTACGAGGCCGAGCAGCTCGGCGGCCGGATGCGCTCGGTGCCGTTCCGGGAGCACCCGGAGTCGGTCGCCGAGATGGGCGCCATGCGGTTCCCGCTGGCGGCCACGACCCTGTTCCACTACATCGACGAGGTCGGCCTGCGCACCTCGCCGTTCCCCAACCCGCTGTCGGACCAGACCCCCAGCACGGTGGTGGACCTCAAGGGGGTCAGCCACTTCGCCCACACCATGACCGACCTGCCGGTGATCTACCAGCAGGTCGCGGACGCGTGGGAAAAGGCACTGCACGAGACCGCGGAGCTCTCCGCGATGACGGACGCCGTCCGCAGCCGGGACGTGGCGGCCATCAAGGCGATCTGGAACCGCCTGGTGCCCCGCCTCGACGACGTCTCGTTCTACGGCTTCCTGGCAGGATCACCGGCGTTCGCCTCGTTCGAGCACCGCGAGATCTTCGGCCAGGTCGGCTTCGGCACCGGCGGCTGGGACACCGACTTCCCCAACTCGATGCTGGAGATCCTGCGCGTCGTCTACAACGGCGCCGACGTCGACCAGCACCGCATCATCGGTGGCAGCCAGCAGCTTCCGACAAGGCTGTGGTCGCACGCACCAGAACGGCTCGACCACTGGCCGGAAGGCACGACGCTCGCCTCGCTGCACCGCGGTGGCGTGCCGAAGCCGGCGGCCAAGTGGATGCGCCGCACCGCGCACGGCATCACCGTCGAGGACGCGGAACACGGCATCAGGACGTTCCCCGCAGCCGTGTTCACCGCGCAGAGCTGGGCACTCCTGTCGAAGGTCAAGACCGACGAATCCCTGCTGCCCCAACCGTTGTGGACCGCGGTGGAACGCACCCACTACATGGGCAGCTCGAAGCTCTTCGTCGTGACGGACCGGCCGTTCTGGCTCGACATCGACCCGAGCACCGGCAGGCACGTCATGAGCATGACGCTCACCGACCGCATGCCGCGCGGCGTCTACCTCTTCGACGAGGGGCCCGACAAGCCCGGCGTGATGTGCCTGTCCTACACCTGGAACGACGACTCGCTCAAACTCGCCACCCTCACCCTGGAGGAACGCCTCGAGGTCGTCCTCGGCTCGCTGGCCGAGATCTACCCCGGCGTGGAAGTGCGCAAGCACATCATCGGCGACCCGGTGACCATCACCTGGGAGACCGAACCGCACTTCATGGGCGCCTTCAAGGCGAACCTGCCGGGCCACTACCGCTACCAGCGCCGGCTGTACACGCACTTCATGCAGGACAACCTGACGGACGCGCAGCGCGGCCTCTTCCTGGCGGGCGACGACATCTCGTGGTGCGGCGGCTTCGCCGAGGGCGCGGTCACCACGGCGCTGAACGCGGTCTGGGGCGTGCTGCACCACCTGGGCGGCCGCACCCACCGGGGCAACCCGGGCCCGGGTGACCTCTTCGCCGAGCTGGCCCCGCTGGAACTCCCCGACCACTAGGCCGAACCGGCCGGAACTCCCCGACCGACTTCCTCCCTCTACCGTCTGAGCCCCCGCGACCAGCTGATCGCGGGGGCTCAGACGTGTTGCGGTAGAAGGAAGAAGAGGCTCGCTTGGCAAGCCGAACTCAGTCCCCGGCACACCGTGCCCGCCCCGCCGTCAAGACCCGCACCCCGGCAGCACGAACCCACCCACCAACGACGAAGAGGCGTGTCCACGTAGGACACGCCTCTTCGTCGGCACAACAGTTCTCAGATCCAGTTCTCCACCACGCGCTGCTGAAGCTCACGCGGATAAGACGCCGCGAACGACGTGTGCCCCAACCGTTCCCCGATCGGCGGCAACAACCCGTCCAGCACGGTCCGAGGCCCCCACCCGCGCTCGTGCTCCTCCTCGGTGTGGCTGACGAAGAGCGGCAGCACGGCGCTGTCCAGGTGCACCCGCCCGTCCACCGGGTGCACGCGGGTCGCGATCGCCCAGGTGAGCTCGGCGATGTTGGTCGCGTCGATGTCGTCGTCCAGCAGGTAGATCTGCGGGAAGTACAGCCCCGCCTTGTCGTAGAACAACGTCTGCCCGACCCACGTCGCCAGCTGCTCGCTGGTCGTGCCCGGCTCCACCAGGTCGCGCCAGTTCGGCGGCACGGTCACCACGAGCCACATGCCCGCGGCCTCCATCGGTGCCCACGCGCGGCTGACCGGCAGGCCCGCCGCGCGCAGCCTCACGAGGCACTGGCTGGCGGCACCGACGCAGGTGACCGTGTGGTACTCGTCCGGCGGGCGGCCTTCCGCCACCAGCGGCCAGATCGGGTCGTCGCGGTGGGTGATCGTGTAGACGTGGAACGTCGGCTGCGGCGAGGACCCGACCGGCTGGTAGCCGGCCGCCTCGCCGAACGGTCCCTCCAGCGCGTCGCGCTCGGTGGACACGTGGCCCTCGATCACGACCTCCGCCGTGGCGGGGACCTCCAGGTCGACGGTCAGCGCCTGCACGAGCTCGATGGGCTCGCCGACGAGGGCACCGAGGAAGTGGGCCTCGTGGGCCGAGTCGGGCAGCGGCATTCCCGCCACGTAGGGGATTCCGGGCTCGGCGCCCTGCACCAGCGCGTACGGCATCGGCTTGCCGATGGCCGCCCACTGGTTCCAGATCTGGCCGATGTGCTGGCCGTTCGGCACGAGCGCCGTCATCCGCTTGCCGTCGATCTTCATCACGCGCGCGATGGACCAGTTCGTCCACGACCCGTCCGGGGTGCGGACGATCAGCACGCCCCACGTGTTCGCGTACCGGCCGCCGTCCTTCTCGTGCACGATCGGGATCGGGAAGCTGTCCAGAGTGGCCGCCGGCCCCATCAGGACGTTGTCCTGACAGGGCCCCTTGGACACGACCACCGGCGCGATCGGCTCGCGCACGGCCGCGTCGGCCAGCGCGTCGACGATCTGGTAGCCCGTGCTGTCGGCGGGAAGGCCGAGCGACAGCGCGATCCTGGCGTACGGCAGGTCCTTGCGGGACGACATCGCCGCGGGCGCGCCGAGGATCCGCTGACCCTGGCGGGCGCCCTTGATGTTGACGAACAGCGGTGCGCGCGCACGGACCTCGTAGCTGCGTCTGGTGATCGCCGCGGGCTCCATGTCGCCGTCGACCTCGCGGGAGATCGTCACGAGGTCGCCGAGGTCCTCCAACGCGTTCAGGTAGCTGCGCAGATCAGTGAAGTGCTTCATCGCTGTGCTCCTTCCGCTCCCGGCGCGCCTCTCTACCGCCGTCCCAGCGCGTCGTCAGGTCGTTGTCCACGTCGAACAGGTCGAGCACCCGGCTGGTCACGTGGTCGACCACGTCCTTCATCCCGGTCGGGCCGTTGTAGAAGGCGGGCATCGGCGGGACCATCACCGCGCCCATCCTGGTCAGCGCCAGCATGTTCTCGAGGTGGATCTCGTTGAGCGGGGTCTCCCTGGGGATGAGCACGAGCCGGCGGCGTTCCTTCAGGGTGACGTCCGCGGCACGCGGGATCAGCCCCTCGCCGTAGCCCATCCTGATGGCGGCCAGCGTCTTCATGCTGCACGGCGCCACGATCATGCCGTCCGTGCGGAACGAGCCGCTGGAGATGGCCGCCGCCTGGTCGTGCGACGAGTAGACGTGATCTGCGAGGGACTGCACCTGGCGGACCGAGAAGTCGGTCTCCATCTCGATGGTCGCGCGGGCCCACTTGCTGAGCACCAGGTGCGTCTCCACCCCGACCGCGCCCAGCGCCTCCAGGAGCCGGATGCCGATCGCGGCCCCGGTGGCGCCGGTCATGCCCACGACCACCCTGGACGGCATCCGGTTCCCACCGAAGATCCGCCCGCGGTCGCTCACGCGTCCTCCCAGCGGAAGAACACCGCGGCGAACACGCTGATGACGACCGTGAACCCGAGCAGCACCGCGCCGGGCACGAGCAGCGCGTCGATGCCCTTGCCGCGCACCAGGACGTCGAGCATGCCCTCGTTCATGTGCTTGAGCGGAAGCAGGTTCGTGAAGACCTTGACCCACTCCGGTGCCTTGTCCACCGGGAAGAAGCTGCCTCCCAGCAACGCCATCGGCAGCACCACGAGGTTCGCCGCGCCGGACACCGAGTCCTCGGTCTGGCAGACGGCACCCGTGAGCATCCCGACGGAGAAGAAGGCGAAGGTTCCCAGCACCAGCAACGGAATCGCGAGCCACCAGTCGTTGGACAGCTGCAGACCGAACACCGGCAGCGACGCCACGGCCACGAACAGCACGGCCTGCATCAGGGAGATACCGGTCGCGATCGCCAGCCGGGCCGTGAGCACCGAGACGCGGCCGACGGGCGCGAGCTGCAGGCGCCGCAGCACCTGCTTGCGCCGCCACGCCACCAGGGTCAGCGCGGAGCTGAACACGGCGGCGGACGCCACGCCCCAGGACAGGATGCCGGGCGTGAGGTACTGGATCGGCGCGTAGGCCGCCTCGATGGGTTCCTGCCGCATCGCGTACCTGGGCGGCGTGTTGCTGGCGCCGGCGTTGGCGCTCGCGACCGCCTCGGAGACCTTGGCGAGCGCCGGAGCGGTCTCCGGGCGGTCACCGTTGGCGTAGCGGACGTCGACGCCGTCGCCCTGCGCCACGACGACCGCGGCCAGGTCGCCGTCGCGCAGCTGGGCGAGCGCCTTGCCGGACTCGTCGAACCTCACCAGGTCGACGCCCTCGGCCTTGGACAGGGCGCTCACGACCTGGCCGTCGCCGACCACGGCGATCTTGACCGACGAGCCCATCCCCCCGCCGAACAGCACCGCGAACACGACGAGGAACATCAGGGGGAAGAAGAAGGTGAGGGCCAGCGCTGCCTTGTCCCTGATCGACGCCTTGAACATGGCTAGCGACAGGCTGGTAAACGCGGTCATGTCGCGGTCTCCGCTCGGAGGACTGACGACGTCGTGGGCTCGGGCACCGTCGCGACGCCGGTTGGGTGGACGGTCATTCGCGGTAAGCGCGACCGGTGAGGTGCAGGAAGACGTCTTCGAGCGTCGCCGTGCGGACCTGGGCGTTGCTGAGGGCGTCCAGCTCCCCCAGGGCCTTGATGGTCACGCCCGCGTCGGAGGTGGAGATGGTGACCGACACGCCGTCGTCCACAACGGACTCGGCGCCCGGCAGCGTGCTCGCGAGCTTCGCCGGCACCACACCGTGTTCGATGATGACCTGGGTCTGCGTGTCGAGCGCGCGGACGAGCTGCGCGGGCGGGCCCATGGTCATGATCCGGCCGGAGTCGATGATCGCCACCCGGTCGCAGAGGATCTCGGCCTCGTCGAGGTGGTGGGTGGTGTAGACGATCGTCTTGCCGCGCTGCTGGATGGCCCGCAGCACGTCCCAGAGGTTGCGCCGGGCCTGGGGGTCGAGCGCCGCCGTGGGTTCGTCGAGGAAGACGATCTCCGGGTCGTGCACCAGCGCGCAGGCGATCGACAGGCGTTGCCGCTGCCCGCCGGACAGCTTCGTGTCCTGCACGTCGGCCTTGTCCGTCAGGCCGACGAGCTCGAGCATGTCCACGGCCTTCGACTTGCTGATGCCGTACAGCGCGCCGAAGGTCTCGAGCTGTTCCTTGGACGTGAGGCGCTCGAAGAACGAGGACGCCTGCAGCTGCACGCCGATCTTGCGCAGCAGTGCGGGGTTGCGGGGCCACGGGCTCTCGCCGAGCAGCCTCACGGAGCCGGAGTCCGGCTTCCGCAAGCCCTCGACGATCTCCAGGGTGGTGCTCTTCCCGGCGCCGTTGGGGCCGAGAAGACCGAAGAACTCTCCTTGTTCGACGCTGAACGACACGCCGTCGACGGCCCTCAGGGAGCCGTACGACTTGCGAATGTCGCTCGCTACGACCGCAGGGCCGACTGCTTTCATAGCGGAAACGCTAAAGCCAGGGGCCCTGTGATCACACTGGTCCGCGCCGGAAATAGGGGACCCCTAAGGCGGATTCAGGGGGTCGACCCCCTCAAGCCCGTACCGCACGAACAAAGGTGATTCACCTAAACTCCGCGCGATTTCGCACGTCCCCGAATGCACGAAAGCACTTTCTCCCCGAAGCACGCCAAGGAGGCCCTGACGTCCGTCAGGACCTCCCGGGGTGCAACCGGAATACCTCAGCCGACAGGCTGCGGCACGGGCTTGCGAGGCGCCGCGTGGTCGTCGTCGTCCTCGACGTCACCACCCTCGTGGATCGCCAGCTTCTCCTGGATGCGCCGCAACGGACCGGGGGCCCACCACGCCGCGTCACCCATGAGCTTGAGCACCGCGGGCACCAGCAGCATCCGGACGATCGTGGCGTCCAGCGCGAGCGCCAGGATCATGCCGACCCCGACGAACCGCATCATGGCCACCTGCGAGAACGCGAACGCGCCCGTGACCACGATCAGCAGGATCGCCGCCGCCGTGATCACCCGGCCGGTCTTGGCCAGGCCGATGCCGACCGCCTCCTCGTTGGTCGCGCCCTTGCTCTTGGCCTCGACCATCCGGGAGAGCAGGAACACCTCGTAGTCCGTCGACAGACCGAGGATCACCGCCACCATCAGCACGACGATGCCCGAGTCGAGCGGCGACGGCGTCACGCCGAACAGCGACGCGAGGTGCCCGTCCTGGAAGATCCAGACCAGCACGCCGAACGTGGCGGACAGCGACAGCGCGCTCATCACGATCGCCTTGATCGGCAGCAGCACCGAACCGAAGGCGAGGAACATCAGGACGAACGTCGCCACGAAGAACAGCAGTGCCATCCACGGCAGCTTGCTGCTGATCGCGTCGAGGCTGTCGACGTTCACCGCGGTCGGCCCACCGACCAGCACCTGGTCGGCGCCCTGCGGGCCGGCGAGCTTCCGCACGTCCGCCACCGCCTGCTTGGACTCGTCGCTGAGCGGTTCGCCGATGAGCGTCGCGGTCACCTGCCAGCGACCGTCCTTGGGGCCGAGCGCCACTTCGGCGGTGTCGACGCCGGGGACGTCGGCGACCCGCTGGACGTAGCTCTGCACGGCGTCCTGCCCGGGATCCCCGGTGAGGGTGATGTCGATGCCGGTCTTGGCGATCGCCGGGAACTCCTTGTTCAACGTCTCGACGGCGACCCGCGACTCGTTGCCGACCGGGAGCACCTTCTCGGTGGCCTCGGCGAACTTGGCGTGCAGGAACGGCAGGCCGAGCGCGAGCAGGACCACCACGATCGGGATCGCGAACAACCCCGGCCGCTTCATGACCTTGGTGCCGAGCCGGGCCCAGCCGGACCCGTGCTCGCCACGCGCCATCCGCTTGCGCCACGGCATCGAGAACTTGTCGACGCGGTGCCCCAGGATGCCGAGCAGCGCCGGCAGCAGCGTCAGCGAGACGACCGCGGCGACGATCACGGCGGACATGCCGCCGTAGCCGAGCGACTTGAGGAAGGCCTGCGGGAACAGCAGCAGGCCCGCCAGCGCGGTGACCAGCAGCGTCGCGGAGAAGATGACGGTGCGACCGGCTGAGCCGACCGTGCGCTGCACGGCCTGCTCCGGTGTGCGGCCCGCGGCGAGTTCCTCCCGGAACCGGCCGACGATGAACAGGCCGTAGTCGATCGCCATGCCGAGCCCGAGCAGCGTCGCCACGTTGATGGCGAACGAGTTCACGTCGGTGCCCAGCGAGATCGCGTGCAGCAGCCCGAGCGCGCCCATGATCGACAACATGCCGACGATGACCGGCAGCGACGCCGCGATCAGGCCGCCGAACACGATCACCAGCAGGAGCAGGACGAGAGGCATCGACACGGTCTCGGCGCGCACGAGGTCGCTGCCGGACATCTCGGCGATCGCCTTCTGGACGGGGATCTGACCCGCGAACAACGCGGACACGCCGTCGACCTGGAGCTGGTCGGAGATCGCGGCGTAGTCCTTCAGCTGGGTGTTCGAGTCGGCCGCCTGCAGCGTGATCGCCACCAGCGCCTTCGACTTGTCCGCCGTGCCGAACGGATTGGGCTGCGGCAGGTTCCAGTAGGACGCCACCGTCTTGACCTTGTCCGTCGGCAGGCCGGCGAGCTGCCGTTCCGCCTTGTCCCGCACCTCGGGCGAATCGATCGTCGAGCCGGTCGGCGCGGTGTAGATGATGACGATGTCGCCGCCCTGGCGGCCGAATGTCTCCTCGACGAGCTTGTTGGCTCTGATCGACTCACTTGTGGGATCGCCGAAGCCACCTTCGTTGAGTCGCTCGAAAACGCCGAGGCCCCAAACGCCGCCCATCACGGTCAGCGCCAAAGTGGCGACCATCACCACCCAACGGCGCTTGTACGCAAGTGTTCCCCACTTAGCGAACAAGGTATTCCTCCTACTGTGGTGCTTCTTGACCGACCAGGCTCTATGTTCTGAATGCGGTTCACGAAGTTTTCGTGACGCACTTGCCCAATTCCCGGTTTTCCCAAGTTAGCACCGTTTGGAGCAATCGCCGGAAAGACTGTGGTCCCTAGCGGAAAGATAGGGGTACCGCATAGTGGTTCGGGGGTTGACTCATCCGGCGCGCCTGTCCGCCAGCCGCACCACGTTCGGCGCGCCCTCCACCCGGAACCGCGCACTCGACGCGACCAGGTACCCGACCCCGCGCACAGTCTGAATCACGTCCGCCGCGTCGCCAAGCTTCTGCCTCACCCGGCGGACGTGCACGTCGACCGTGCGCGCACCGCTGTAGTCGTCGTTCACCCCCCAAACGGTGGACAACAACTCGCGCCGCCGGTGCACGCGGTCGGTGTGCGAGCACAGGTGCAGCAGGAGCTCGAACTCCAGCCGCGTCAGCTCGACCGGTTCCGCGTGCACGAGGACCTGGCGGGTGTCCGGCAGGATCAGGACGTCCGCCTCCTCGACGGTGGCCTCGACCGCGGGCGCCAGACCGGAGTCCCGCAACGCGCCGAGCAGCCTCAGCGCGGTGTCCTCGTCCTCGGTGTCGATGGTGATGCTGACCCTCATGACGATCCCCCTCAGGATTTCGGCAGGCCCTGCGGATTGATCTCCGACGTCGGCACGGCCTCGTCGGACAGGCCCCAGCGCTTCAGCACCTCGGCGTACTTGCCGTTGGCGATCAGCTGGTTCAGCGCCTCCTGCACCGGGCCCACCAGACCGCTGTCCTTCTTCGTGGTGGCGGCGATCTTGCCCTGGACGGCGGCGCCGCCGGAGAAGTTGCCGATCACCTCGGTCTCACCGGAGGTCGCCGCGTGGTACGCCGAGGTCGGGTTCGGGCCGAGGTAGGCGTCGATGCGGCCGGACTGCAGCGCCAGGTAGTAGTCCGACGAGTTCTGGAAGTACTTGATGTCGGTGGCCTTCAGCCCCGCGGCGACGTTCGCCGTGCTCCAGTCGACGAGGATCTTCTCCTGGTTGGTCCCGGAGGTCACGGCGATGACCTTGCCCGCCACGTCCTTGGGCTCCTCGACCTTCCAGGTGCCGCCCTTCTTCGCCTCGAACGCCAGGGTGTCGAGGCGGTAGGTGGCGAAGTCGTACTTCTCCTTGCGCGCCTCGGTCACGGTGATGTTGGAGAGCCCGAGGTCGTAGGCGCCGCTGTCGAGGCCCACGAACAGGTTCTCCCACGACGACACCTCCAGCCGAGCCTTCAGCCCGAGCGTGTCGGCCACCAGGGACGCGATGTCGGTCTCGACGCCGATCACCGTCTTGTCGTCGGTGGCGTAGAACCGCAGTGGTGGCGCTGTGCCGGCGGACCCGCCGATGGTCAGCTCACCCTTGGTTCTGAACTTCTCCGGCACCTTGGCGGCGATCTTGTCGTCCTTGGCGGCCGTGACCCGCTTCTGGTCCGGGCCGAGGTTCACGCTCAGGCCGGCGACCTCGACGGGCTCTTCACCACCGGCCGTGCCACACGCGGCCAGACCGAACGCCAGCACGGCGAGAAGTACTTTGCGCACAACGAACTCCTTTGATCAAAGAACCTTGGACAGGAAAGCGCGGGTGCGCTCGTGGACGGGGTGGTCGAGCAGCTCGGCGGGTGGTCCCTCTTCGACGATCACGCCCTCGTCCATGAACACGATCCGGTCGGCCACCTCGCGGGCGAAGCCGACCTCGTGCGTGACGACGACCATCGTGGTGCCGGACCGGGCAAGGTCGCGCAGCACGTCCAGCACCTCTCCGACCAGTTCGGGGTCCAGAGCAGAGGTCGGTTCGTCGAACAGCACGACCTTCGGGCGGGTGGCCAGCGCGCGAGCGATCGCGACGCGTTGCTGCTGGCCGCCGGAGAGCTGCCGGGGGTAGGCGTCGGCCTTGTCGGCGAGCCCGACCCGTTCGAGGAAGTGGCGGGCGTCGAGCAACGCCGCGACCTCGGCGACGTTCTCCAGCGCCGTCAGGTGCGGGAAGAGGTTGAAGTTCTGGAACACGAACCCGATGTCCTTGCGCTGCTTGAGGATCTCGCGTTCCTTCAGCTCGTGCAGCTTGCCGCCCCGCCGCCGGTAGCCGATCAGGTCGCCGTCGATCGTGATGTACCCGCGGTCGACCTTCTCCAGGTGGTTGATCGTGCGCAGCAACGTCGACTTGCCGGAGCCGGACGGCCCGAGCACCACCACGACCTCCCCCGCCGCGACCTCCAGCGACACCCCGCGCAGGACCTCGAGCGGCCCGAAGCTCTTGTGCACGCCCAGAACCTCGATCACCGGCGGTCTCCTCGCGCGAAGTAGCGCTCGACGTAGTGCTGGCCGATCGAGAGCAGAGTGGTCAGGATGATGTACCAAACGGTCGCGACCATCAGCAGCGCGACGACCCGCGCGTTGCGGCCGTAGATCACCTGCACCTGGTAGAAGAGCTCGCCGATCGCCATCACGGACACCACGGACGTGCCCTTGAAGAGGCTGATCACCTCGTTGGCCGCGTTGGGCAGGATCGACCGCATCGCCTGGGGCAGCACGATCCTGCGGAACTGCCGCGACCGCGGGATGCCCAGCGCGGCCGCCGCCTCCAGCTGCCCGCGCTCCACCGAGATCACGCCGGACCGCACGATCTCCGCCGCGTAGGCCGCCTGGTGCAGCGCGAGCCCGAGGATCGCCGCGCCCATCGGGCTGATCAGCGAGATCGTCTCGAAGCTCACGAACTCCGGCCCGAACGGGATGCCGAGCGAAAGCCGTTGGTACAGATAGGAGATGTTGAACCAGAACAGCAGCTGCACGATCAACGGGATCGACCGGAACGCCCAGATGTACGTCCAGCCGACCGCACTCAAGAACGGGCTCTTCGACATCCGCAGCACCGCGACCACGATGCCCAGGGCGAACCCCAGCGCGGTACCGGCGACGGTCAGCACGATGGTCGTGCCGACCGCCGTCAGGATCGACTGGGCGGTGAAGTACCGCGCGAACGTCGGCCAGTCCCACGCGGGGTTCGTGACCAGGCCGTGCACGAACTGCGCGGCGAGCACCAGCACGAACGCCACGCCGACCCACCGCCACGGGTGGCGGGCCGGCACGACCGGTGAGGAGGAGAGATCATCGTCCTTTGTGGACGGCTTCGTCAGCGTGCCAGAGCTCATGCCGGTGACGTTATGTACCAACGAACCTGGTGAACAAGGGCGTCCACAGGCTGAACAACTATCGGATACCGAGATGCTCCCTCAGCGTCGGACCTGAGTACTCGGACCGGAAGACACCGCGCTCCTGCAGCAACGGCACGACGGTGTCCGCGAACTCGTCGAGCCCGCCCGGCGTCACGTGCGGCACCAAGATGAACCCGTCCGCCGCGTCCTGCTGCACCAGGTCGTCGATCTGCGTGGCGACGCTGTCCGCCGACCCGACGAACGTCTGCCGCGCGCTCACGTCGATCACGAGGTCCCTGATCGACAGGTTCTTCGCCGCGGCCTTCTCCCGCCACTCCCGCACGGTCCGAGCCGGGTCCTTGAACATCCGCACGCTCGCCCGTCCGCGAGCGATGGTGTTCTCCCCCGCCAACGGCTCGACCTCGGGCAGCGGCCCGTCCGGGTCGTACGCGCTGAGGTCGCGGTTCCAAACCTGCTCCAGGAACCGGATCGCGGTCGCCCCGCTGACCTGCTGCCGCCGCACGACAGCGGCCTTCTCCTGCGCGTCGGCGTCCGTGTCGCCGAGCACGAACGTGGCCGCGGGCAGCACCACCAGCTGGTCGTACGTGCGCCCGTACTTCGCCAGCCTGCCTTTCACGTCGCGGTAGAACTTCTGCCCGGCCTCCAGCGTGCCGTGCCGGGAGAAGATCGCGTCGGCGGTGGCCGCGGCGAACTCCCGCCCCTCCTCCGAGTCCCCGGCCTGCAAGATCACCGGACGGCCCTGAGGCGAGCGCGGCACCCCGAACGTGCCGCTGATGTCGAAGTGCTCGTCGGTGTGCGAGAACGGCCCCACGCCGGTGTCGAAGAGCTTCCAGGCCGTGCGCAGGAACGACTCCGCCCGGCTGTACCGGTCTTCCTGCTTCAAAAATCCGCCGCGCCGGAAGTTCTCGCCGGTGAACGCGTCCCACGACGTCACGACGTTCCAGGCCGCCCGACCGTCCGACAGGTGGTCCAGCGAGGCGAACTGCCGAGCCACCTCGTAGGGCTCGTTGAACGTCGAGTTGATCGTGCCGGCGAGCCCCAGCCGTGACGTCACGGCGGCCAGCGCGGCGAGCACGGTGAACGTGTCCGGCCGACCGACGACGTCGAGGTCGTAGATCTGTCCGCCCTGCTCGCGCAGTCGCAGCCCCTCGGCCAGGAAGAAGAAGTCGAACTTCGCCCGTTCGGCCGTCCGTGCCAAGTGGACGAACGAGTCGAACTCGATGTGGCTGCCCGCCTGGGGATCGCTCCACACCGTCGTGTTGTTCACGCCGGGGAAGTGCGCGGCGAGGTGGATCTGCTTGGTCATCTCGGCGCTCCTCTAGGCGAACTGGTTGGCGGGCCGCGCGAGACCGAGCCGGCCGCGCAACGTGGTTTCCTCGTACGACGTGCGGAACAGCCCGCGCTCGCGCAGCTCAGGCACCAGCTCGCGGGTGATCCGGCGCAGGTCGCCGTGCAGCCGGAAGCCCGCGAACCCCTCCGCGTGCCAGGCGGCGAACTGGCCGGCGGACGCGGAAGCGTCGGCGTCTCGGAACACGAGCCTGTCGGGCACCGAGGGATCGTCACCGAACACGATGTCCCCCAACGGTTCGGAGGCGGCGATCAGCGGGTGCCCCTGCGGCGGGTGTGGCGTGATCGACGGCCCGCGCACGGAGAACCACCGGCCCTCGAAGTCGATGTAGTGCAGCTTCTCCCGGTCGACGAACCGCCCGGTGGCCTCGTCGCGGATCTCCGCGTCGTCCTCCCAGCTGTCCCACAGCCGGCGCAGCACCTCGGCGTAGTCGCGCGCCTCCTCCCACAGCTCGGGTTCAGGACCGACGCCACGACGCCCGAAATGCCGCGCATCGGCCGGATCCGGTGCCACGACCAGTTCCACGCCGGCCCGGCCGCGACTCACGTAGTCGAGCGTCGCGATCGCCTTCGACAGGTGGAACGGCTCGGTGTGCGTCACGACCGCCGTCGGCACCAGGCCGACGTGCGTGGTCAGCGGTGCGACGCGCGCGGCCGTGAGCACGGCGTCGAGTCCGGGTGCTCCGCCGAGCGAGTCGCCGAACGTGACGAAGTCGAGCGTGCCGTGCTCGGCCTCGCGCACGAGATCGGCCCAATGCGTTGCGGTGAAAGCTTCCTCGCCGGTCGCGTGGAGTGCGGCGGCCAGATGCAGTCGGGTGCCCACCGGTTCCCCTCTCGTCGTTTGTTCGCATTCTGGGCACGACGAGAACGCCCGCGCTGGGACGGCCACAGGGTGGGACACCTTGCCAGGACGGGAATTTTTTCGTGGTTGCCAATCACGGCCCGTTGGTGTCACGATCTTCCGCATGACGATCCGAAAGGGCGGTAACGCCCTCGCGCTGTGAGCGCACCGGGCGGGCTCGAGGCCCGCTCCATCGAAGTTCCCCAGCGAGGCGTTGACTGGCTCGCCCACGCGCTGAGCACCGCACCCGCTGATCGCCCGGCGGCCGAAGAGGCCGTGGCGTCGCTGTACGCGTCCGTCGGCAGGCCGCCGCCGGAGTTCGTCTGGGTGCGCTCCCCCGCTGAAGCGGCGACGCTGTTGCCCGTCGGCAAGATCGTCCGCAACGACGACTGGCAGACGGTCGAGGCGCAGATCGCGGCCCAGGTCTCGGACCTGCGCTTCCGGCTGGGCAGGCGGTCCGAGTGGCAGGGCGCCGTCAGCGCACTGCGCCGGGTCGTCAGAGAAGGCCTGGTCCGCGCCATCAACTCCACCCTGCCGGGCTCACTCGGTGTGGGCTGGGCAGGCCAGCACGAGGCCGACTGGCTGGCCGAACTCGCCGCACCCGGCAACCGCTTCGACCTCGCGCTGCTCGCTGCGTGGCAGTCGCTCACCCGCACGACCGGGTGGTGGTGGCCGCGCGAGGGCCGCTGCGTGATGTCCGACCGTCCGACGACCATCCACACCGACGTGAACTCGTTGCCGCACAACGACAACGGCCCCGCGATCACGTTCGCCGACGGCACCGGCGTCCACGCGTGGCACGGACAGACCGTGCCGCGCTGGGTGATCGAGGAACCGGACGTCGTGCGGATCCTGACCGAACCCAGCATCGAGGTCCGGTTCTGCGCCGCGGAACGCCTCGGCTGGGAGAACTACGTCGAGCAGGCCCAGCCACCGCTCATCGGCTCCGTGCCCGACCCCGGCAACCCGGGCTTCGACCTGCGCCTCTACGACCTGTGGGACCAGATCAACCTGCTGCTCGTCGTGAACGGCTCGGTCGAACGCGACGGCACCCGCCGCCGCTACGGCCTGCGGACCTGGATGCGCGACCCGCTCGAAGCCGCCGCGGCGACCTACGGCCTGCGGCCGGACCAGTACGCACAACTACTACGCCGTACCTAAAACACATGAACCTCGCAGAACTCGTCGACCGCACGAACGTCGACACGCTCGACCACCTCGAGCGCCAGGCCACCGTCCCCGTCGTCGACGGCCTCCAGGCCCAGGGCGACCTGATCGTCATCCCCTTCGACCTGCTCGACCCACCACCGTTCACCGAGGCCAGAACCCTGGTGCCGCCCGAGGGCGTGCACCTGGTGGCCGCGCTCAACGGTGCCAACCCGCACGTCCTCGTCGCCGACCCCGGTACCTGCCGGTGGGCCGCGGAACGCGACGCGACCGTCATCCAGAACACCTCACCGGCCTACCTGTTGCACCCCGAGCACGGCGGCACCGGCATCGCGCCCGGCCGCTGGCTCATCCGGCGGCAGTGGTCGGCGATCGGGCTCGTCGCGGACTGACGTTTGCCTTGACGTGAACGTCAAGGTCTAGCGTCGGGTCCATGAGGATCGGCGAACTGGCCAAGCGAGCCGGCACCACCACGCGTGCGCTGCGCTTCTACGAGTCCCAAGGGCTCCTGGAGGCGCAGCGCACGTCGAACGGCTACCGCGAGTACGGCGACCACGACCTGCGACTGGTGCGCGAGATCCAGTCGCTGCAGGCGGTCGGACTGTCCCTGGAGGACACCCGGCCGTTCGTCGCCTGCCTGCGCGCGGGGCACGAGTCCGGTGACTCCTGCCCCGACTCGCGGGAGGTCTACCGGCGCAAGCTCGCCGAGGTGGACGCCTGCCTGGAACGCCTCGGCGTCGTCAGGGAGTTCCTGCTGGCCAGGCTCGCCTTCCAGGACCCGTGCGCAGTACCCGAGGAGACCCGATGCACCTGACCGACGCCACGTTCGCAGACCAGACCAGGACCGGCACCGTGCTCGTGGAGTTCTGGGCGCAGTGGTGCGGGCCGTGCCACATGCTGTCCCCCGTGCTGGACGAGATCGACCGCGAACGCGACGACCTCACCGTCCTGAAGATCAACGCCGACGAGAACACCGCCACCGCACGCGACTTCCAGGTCATGTCGCTGCCGACGATGCTGCTGTTCCGCGACGGCGTGCCGATCCGCCAGATCGTGGGAGCGCGCCCCAAGTCCCGCCTGCTGGCCGAGCTGGATGACGCACTCCGCGCCTGACCGGCCTATCTTTTAGCGCATGCTCGGTCTCGAACTCGTAGTGGTGCTGGGCGTGTGCATCCTCGCGAGCAGCGTCGTGTCCGGACGGCTGCGCGTCGCCGCACCCGTCCTGCTGGTGGTGTGCGGCGCGGTGCTCGGCTTCGTGCCCGCCCTCGAAGAGGTCAGCCTGCCGCCGGAGGCGATGCTGCTGATCTTCCTGCCGGCGTTGCTCTACTGGGAGAGCCTCAACACCTCGCTGCGGGAGATCCGCAGCAACCTGCGCCCGATCGTGCTGCTCAGCACGTTGCTCGTGCTCGCGACGGCCGCGGCGGTGGCGTCGGTCGCCCACGCCCTGGGCCTCGACTGGGGTCCGGCGTGGGTGCTCGGCGCGGCGCTCGCCCCGACCGACGCGACCGCCGTGTCGGCCATCGCCCGTGGCATGCCCCGCCGGACCACGACCATCCTGCGCGCCGAGTCGCTGATCAACGACGGCACCGCCCTGGTGATCTACGCGATCGCGGTCGCCATCACCGTCGGCGAGCAGGAGTTCAGCACCGGCCGCGTAGGTCTTCAGCTGCTGCTGTCGTACGCCGGTGGCGCGGTGGCCGGGTTGATCGTCGCCTGGCTCGCGGTGCAGGTCCGCAAACGGCTCGACAGCCCGTTGCACGAGAGCGTGGTCAGCATCCTGACCCCGTTCGCGGCGTTCCTGCTGGCAGAGACGGTGCACGGGTCCGGTGTGATCGCCGTGGTGACGTGCGGCCTGACGCTGGCACGAGTCGGTCCCCGGATCGTGCGCGCCGACACACGCCAGGTCAGCTACGCGTTCTGGGGCATCGCGACGTTCGTGCTGAACGGTGCCCTGTTCGTCCTGATCGGACTCCAGGCGCACAGTGCGCTTCGGTCGCTGGACGGCTCGCAGACGCTCGCGACGTTCGGCGCGATCGGCCTGGTGTCGCTGACCGTGGCCGGGACGCGGTTGTTGTGGAGCTACACGACCCCGTACGTGATCCGCGCTCTGGACCGCCGTCCACAGCAACGGTTGCGCCGCGTAGGCGCTCGGCAACGGCTGGCTTCGTCGGCCGCCGGTTTCCGCGGGGCCGTGTCGCTGGCCGCCGCCCTGGCCGTGCCGGAGACGGTGGTCGGCGGCGGGCCGTTCCCGTTCCGCGAGGAGATCATCCTCATCACGTCCGGTGTCGTGGTGCTGACGCTGATCGTGCAGTCGATGCTGCTCCCGGCGATCATCCGGTTCTCCCAGCTGCCCGAGGACACCGCGCTGGACGAGGAACTGCGGCTCGCCCAGACGACCGCGTCCGAGGAGGCCTACGAGGCGCTGCCACGCCTGGCCGACAAGGTGGGCGTGTCCGACGTCGTCTACAAGCGGGTGCTGGCCGAGTACGAACACCACCTGGAAGTCGTGCGGGCCAAGGAGGCAGGCGACGAGGAGGTGGCCGCGTCCGAGACCCAGTACGCGGCGTTGCGGCTGGAGCTGATCGCGCACAAGCGGGCGACCGTCGTGCGGCTGCGCGACGAGGCCGCCATCGACGACATCGTGCTGCGGACCATCCAGCGCAAGCTGGACGTCGAGGAGGTGCGGCTCGCGCGCCGCGAGGTCGAAGAGGACTGAGGACCGATGAGTTCTGCGCGGCGCGCCGGTCTACCCGTCGCAGACGACCGGACGGAAGGATGCCGCGCATGCGGAAACTGATCTACGGCATGAACCTGAGCCTCGACGGCTACGTCGCCACGCCCGATGGCGACACCAACTGGGGCGGCGGCAACGCCGAGCTGTTCGAGTTCTGGCTCGAACAGGAGCAGGGGATCGAGACCTTCCTCTACGGGCGCGGCCTGTGGGAGACGATGAGCTCCTACTGGCCGACCGGTGACGAGCAGCCCGGCGCGACCCCGGCGCACGTCGCGTTCGCGCGGAACTGGCGGGACACGCCGAAGGTCGTGTTCTCCTCCAAGCCGATCGACGACCCGCGGTGGAACACCCGCGTGGTCACCGGCGACGCGATCGAGGAGATCACCCGTCTCAAGGCCGAGGACGGCGGGCCGATGCGGGTCGGCGGTGCGACGCTGGCCGGCGCGGCGATGCGCGCCGGGCTGGTCGACGAGTACGAGGTCGTCACGCATCCGGTGCTGCTGGGCGCCGGCGCGCCGTTCTACAGCGCGCTCGACGACCGGGTCCAGCTGGAGCTGGTCGAGACGCGGACGTTCGCCGGTGGCGTCGTCCTGACCAGGTACTCGGTCGCTAGCTGACCAGCGACAGGCCCCTGCGCACCGGCTGGGGCTCGGCGGCGGGCGTGGCCGAGGGGATCTCGACCTCCTCGCCGCCGATCTCGCGGGTGATCCACGCCCCCGACTCGACCATGACCTTCAGGGTGCGGGTGTCGAGGGCGTTGACGCGGCCGTAGTACCACTCATCGGTGGCGAGCGGGCCCATCCGGTCGCCCATCCGCTTCTTGATCTCGATCACGCGCTCGAACAGCGTCTGCACGAGGGCGGCTCGGTCGCACGGGCCGTGCAGGCCGTCGCGGATGCGGTCCTCGATGCCGCGCGGGGTGCCCTCGGCGTCGGGCATGAGCATGGTGGTCCAGGCGCGCGACTTCTCGCGGTACTGCAGCTGCTGCATGATGCCCTCGTGCTGGGCGAAGTCGGCGGCGCGGAAGGGCTTGCCGTTCCAGCGCTTCTGCAGGTTCACGGCCAGTGAGAGCGCGCTCTTGAGGCCCGTGTTGAGGCCGCGGCCCGGCCAGAAGTGCAGCGAGTTCGCGGCGTCGCCGAGCAGGAAGCCGAACGTCGACGGCGCCAGCTGCGCGGTGAACTTCGACATCTGCTGCATGCCGAGCGTGAACGAGTTGATGCCGACGACGTCCGCGACACCCACGCCGAAGAACCGCAGGCCGTCGAGGATCCGCGGCCACAGGTAGGAGAGCTTGTCGACGGACGGCTTGAACACCGCGCGGTGCTTGTCGCACACGAACCGGCCGTTGGTGGAAGGCCGCATGGTGCACCCGAACTTGCCGATGCACGACACGGGACCGCTCTCCCCGAGCGCGACGATCTCCGACGCCTCCTCGGCGGTCAGGCGCATGTTGATGAAGCCGCCGCCCATCGAGTTGAACAGGAACCTGTTCTGCGCCACCGTCAACGGCACGGTGTGCTCGTCCGGCGACTTGGCGGTGACGCGGATGCCCAGCACGCGCTCGTCCAGCGGCGAACCGTCCACTGAGAACAGTTCCCGGCTCGGCGTGCCGAACTGGTCCTTGAACGCCTCGCGGGTGGCGGAACGGGCGCCATCCGCGATCGCGAGGACGTGCTGACCGTCGAACTTCGCCGGAGGGGTGTAGGCGTCGGCGACGAGCTCGATGCCGTAGACGTCCTGCGCCATGTCCAGCAGCGCGTCCTCGATCCAGCGGATCTTGATGTTGCGCGGCCGGCCCTTGGAAGCTGGGGAGTCCGGGCCGAGCGGCCACATCTCGGAGAACTTGCCGGGCGCGAACAACCGGTTCTGCACGGCGAGGGGAAGCGCCGCCCACACGTTGCTCTGCAGCGTCACGACCTGCTCGCGCCGGTTGTTGCCGTCCGACAGGCCCTTCCACACGATCCGGCTGCCCGCGCGCTTCCAGCGACGGTCGTGCACCCGGATCTGGACGCCGTCGCCCAGCTGCGCCTTGAGGGTGCAGGCGAAGGCGAGACCGACCGGCCCGCCACCGGCGACGTCCACCCGCAGCGGGGCGTTCCGACGCATCGGCGTCACTCGGCTGCCCTGCTTCGGCAGCAGCAGAGTCGGGCCGCACTGGCCGATCAACACCGTCTTCTCGTCAGCCATGGCCCTTGTCCCCTCGTTCCCGTTCGACAGCGGGTACACGTGGTGGATCGGGCAACGGTTCAACGAGTTTTGAGGAAACTTTCCCAGGCGGTTGAACCGAAGGTCAGGACACCTCCGGCGGGGTTCTTGGAGTCACGCACCAGAGCCACCGACGACAACGACACCTCGACGCAGTTGTCGTCCTCGGTCGCACCGCTGTAGCTGCTCTTACGCCAGACGCGGGCCTCGCTCATTGAGTTCCTCTCGCGGTCGGCCGACGTAGTCCGCCAGCACCTTCCGCGATTCTTCCTCATCGAGAGCCACCTCGGCCAAGCGATCGAACAGCAGTCGGGTGCGCGCGATGGCCGCCGGGTCCTGCACGAACACCTTCGCCAGATCGGTCGAGGTGAACGCCACCGGCATCGCCTTGTCGAACTCCCACAACACACAACTGGTGGCCACCAGCCTTGCCGACGCCGGCACGATCCGGATCCTGGGCGCGCCGAACAGCAGCTTGGCGTACTGGTCCTGCATGACCTGCGCGTCGCCGACCTGCGTGTGCAACGCGTGCTCGTGCACGTAGAACAGGCACTCCGGCCGGTCGTGCCGGTTCAGGATCGCCTGGCGGTCGATCCGGCACTTCACCACCGCCGGGATGCGCTCCTCGACGATGTACCCGCCCATTCGGTACAGGCTGTCGGCGTACTCCGGCGTCTGCGACAAGCCAGGAATCGCCTGCGTGTCGTAGCTCGTGACCGTCAGCGCGGTCGCCTCGGCCATCGCCAGCGTCTTGAGGTTGTCCGAGACCTGGACGATGTACTCCTCAAAGGCGTTCCTGAACCTGCGCTTGAAGTCTTCGAAGAAGTCGATGTCCTTGCCCAGCATGGACAGGTACTGGACGAGGTCGATCTCGCTGGGGCGGTACTTGCCGTTCTCCAGGGTGGAGACCTTGCTCGGGTCCCACCCCAGCTTGACCGCGAAGGCGGCGCCGGTGAGATCGGTGGACTTCTCGCGCACTTTGCGGAGCTCTTCGCCCAGGTCCCGGCTGTACGCGGTGGATGGTGTGCTGGTGGCCATTCCTCGACCGTAGGGGTTGCTCGAAAAGCAACAAGGGGCTCATTCGGGTGAAAACGGTCAGGCTGATCTTCAGCTCGTTGCCAGGAAACTCGCAGCCCCGACACAGCTTGGCGGACGACGATCCCGAGCCATGACTCGACGTCGCAGATCCTTGGTGATCAACGGACTGCTGGTGGTGGTGCTCCTCGGTGCCGGTGTGGCCGGTTACCTGGTGTTCTTCGGTTCCTCCGGCAGTGCCCAGTCCGCCACCTCCACCCGCACGGCCGCTGCCGCGAACCGCGACGTCAGCGAGGTGGTGACGGCGTCCGGAACCGTCCAGAGCTCCTACAGCGCCGCGGCCTCGTTCGGTGCGAGCGGCACGGTCACCGAGATCAACGTCAAGGTCGGCGACGTGGTGACCAAGGGCCAGCAGCTCGCGAAGCTCGACCCGACGCAGGCGCAGTGGCAGGTCGACATCGCGCAGGGCAACCTGAACGCGGCCCTGGAGAAGGGCACGGGCACCAACGCGTTGCTGACGGCCTACCGGCAGACGCAGCTCGCTTTGCAGCAGGCCAAGGACAACCTCGCCGCGACCGTGCTCACGGCGCCCGGTGACGGCACGATCACGTCCGTCACGGGAGCGATCGGGCAGAAGGTCGGCAGTTCCTCGGGCAGCAGCAGCACCGGCTCCACCTCCACGGGTTCGACGTCCAGCGCCACCACCAGCGCGTCCGGGTTCGTGGTCGTCACGGACCTGAAGAACCTCGTGGTGAAGGCGAACGTCTCCGAGTCCGACGTCAGCAAGCTCAAGGCCGACCAGACCGCGACCGTCACGGTGAACGCGATGGCGGGCACGCCGATCCAGGCCAAGGTCACGACCGTCGACCTGACCCCCACCACCGCGAACAACGTCGTGCAGTACGGCGTGAGCCTCGCTCTGACGCAACCGCCCGCCGAGCTGAAGCCGGGGCAGTCGGCGAGCGTCGAGGTGACCGTCGCGTCCGCGACCGGTGTGCTGGCCGTCCCCGCCGCGGCCGTGCAGACGGTGAACGGCGCGAGCTCGGTGGCGGTGCTGGAGAACGGTGCCGAGACGCGCAAGACCGTCGAGATCGGGGTGCGCGGCGACCAGTACGTGGAGATCAAGTCGGGGCTGACGGCGGGTGAGGAAGTGGTTCTCCCGCAAGTTAGTACCTCTAACAACAGCACGAACCGCCAACAGCAGGGCACCGGTCAGTTCCCCGGCACCGGTGGCGGCAACCGCAACGGCGGCGGGTTCACCGGGACCGGTCGATGAGCCCGGTCATCGAGGTCCGGAACCTCCGCAAGACCTACGGCGCGGGTGACACGGCCGTGCACGCGTTGCGGGGTCTCGACCTGACCGTCGAGAAGGGCGAGTACCTCGCGATCATGGGCGCGTCGGGGTCGGGCAAGTCGACGTTGCTGAACATCCTCGGGTGCCTCGACATCGCGTCCTCCGGCCAGTACCTGCTGGACGGGATCGACACGGGCGAGTTCGACGAGGAGCAGCTCTCGTTGCTGCGCAACAGGAAGATCGGGTTCGTCTTCCAGTCGTTCAACTTGGTGCCGCGCACTACGGCACTCGCGAACGTCGAGCTCCCGCTGGTGTACGCGGGAGTTCGGCGTGCCCAACGTCGCGAGCGGGCGCTGGCGGCGCTCGATCTCGTGGGCTTGAAGGACCGCGTGCACCACCGGCCGAACGAGCTTTCCGGTGGCCAGCAACAACGTGTGGCGATCGCGCGGGCTCTCGTCACCTCACCGGCGATCGTGCTGGCGGACGAGCCGACCGGCAACCTGGACACCGAGTCGAGTCGCGAGGTCCTCGGCATCCTCGACCGCCTCAACGCGAGCGGTCGGACGGTCGTGCTGATCACGCACGAGGACGAGGTCGCCGCGCACGCCATGCGCACGGTCCGCGTCGTCGACGGCAGGGTCGCGGGGGTGCTGGTGTGAGGATCTTCGAGATCGCCGCGTTCGCCGTGCGCGGCCTGACCGCCAACAAGATGCGGTCCGGCCTCACCACTCTCGGCATCCTGATCGGCGTCGCGTCGGTGATCATGCTGATCGCGGTCGGCAACGGCGCGTCGAGCGCGGTGGAGCAGAGCATTTCGGGACTCGGCACGAACATCCTGACGATCAGCCCGCAACGCGCCCAGCCCGGCGGCACCGCGAAGCCGCTGACCACGGCCGACGCGGCCGCCCTGGTCGGCCCGGACTCCCCCGACGTCAAGTACGCCTCGCCGGTCGTCTCCGCGCAGGCCACGGCCGCGTACGGCGACACGACCCACGACGTGGGCCAGTTCATCGGCTCCGACCCTCAGTACTTCGCCACCACCAACAGCGCCGTCGCCTCCGGGAACCTGTTCTCCGCCAACGATGTCCAGCAGGCGCGCAAGGTCGTGGTGATCGGCTCGACCGTCGCGACGCAGCTCTTCCCCGGCACCGACCCGGTCGGCAAGTCCGTGCTGGTCAACAACATCCCGTTCACCGTGGTGGGTGTGCTGGCGGCCAAGGGTTCCAGCGGCCTGCAGGACGCCGACGACATCGCGGTCGCACCCCTGTCCACCACGCAGAACGCGCTGACCGGTTACGGCAGCCTGACCCAGATCGTGGTGCAGGCGCAGTCCGCGGACGCGTTGCCGAACGCCCAGGCCCAGGTGACGACCGTGCTGAACGGCCGGCACAAGGTCACCGACACGGCGGACTACCGGATCCTCAGCCAGGACCAGCTCCTGACCGCCCGCACCGCCACGACCGAGACGTTCACCGTGCTGCTGGCGTCCGTGGCGGCGATCTCGTTGCTGGTGGGCGGGATCGGCATCACGAACATCATGCTGGTCACCGTCACCGAGCGGATCCGCGAGATCGGCATCCGCAAGGCCGTGGGCGCACCCCGTTCCTCGATCCTCGGCCAGTTCCTGATCGAGGCGACGCTGCTGAGCCTGTTCGGCGGCTTCCTGGGGGTGGCGGCCGGGGTGGTCGGCAGCCAGTTCACCATCGCCGGCATCCAGCCCGTGATCGTGCCGTCGTCCGTGCTCTTGGCGTTCGCCGTGTCGGCGTTGATCGGCCTGTTCTTCGGCAGCTACCCCGCGTCCCGAGCGGCGAAGCTCCGTCCCATCGAAGCTCTCCGGCACGAATGAGGAGTTCTTGACGTGTCCAATCCACTAGACCAGCCGCTGGAGAACGACCTCTCCGCCGAACTGAAGGAACGCAAAGCGGGCGTCGGCAAGACCACGATGATCCTCGGCGTGGCCGTCCTCGCGATCGTGGCGTTCGTAGGCGGCGTGTTCGTGCAGAAGTCGTTCGGCGCCAGCGAAACCCCGACCCGCCAGAACGCGGCCGGACGCCAGTTCCCCGGCGGCGGCACTCCCCCGTCCGGTACCAACCGACAAGGTGGGCAGTTCGGGCGCGGCACGATCGGCACCATCGACCACGTCGACGGCACCACGGTCTACGTGAAGACGCAGAACGGCCAGGTCGTCAAGGTGTCCACTTCGGACTCCACGAAGGTGGAGATCTCCTCCGAGGGCAAGCTCACCGACCTGAAGGCCGGTCAGCAGGTGGTCGTGCAGGGCCAGGCGGGCTCCGACGGCACGGTGAACGGCCAGACGATCACCCAGCGGCCGGCCACCGGCTGATGCAGGATTCCCGGGTGGAACGGGGCCGGTTGCTCGTCGTCGAGGACGAACCCAGCATCCGCGAACTGCTGTGCGCCAGCCTGCGGTTCGCGGGGTTCACCGTGGCGAGCGCGGCGACCGGCTCCGAAGCCCTGACAGCAGCCAGGTCCGACCTCCCGGACCTGGTCCTGCTGGACGTGATGCTCCCCGACCGGGACGGCTTCGAGGTGGTCCGCCGCCTGCGTTCGGACGGTGTCCGCGTGCCGGTGCTCTACCTGACCGCCCGAGACAGCCCGGACGACCGCGTCACCGGCCTGACGATCGGCGGCGACGGCTACATCACCAAGCCGTTCAGCCTGGAAGAGGTGATCGCCCGCGTAACGGCGGTGCTCCGCCGCACCCGCCCCGGCGCCCCCGAACTGCTGACGTGCGGCGACCTCTCGTTGGACGTCGACAGCCACGTCGTCCGCCGAGGGGTGCGGGTGGTGGAGCTGTCGCCAACCGAGTTCCGCCTGCTCCACTACCTGATGCGCAACAGCGGCCGCGTCCTGTCCAAGGCCCAGATCCTGGACCAGGTGTGGTCGCACGACTTCGACGGCGACGTGGGCGTCGTCGAGTCGTACATCTCGTACCTGCGCCGCAAGGTCGACTCCTCGGGTCCACGCCTGATCCACACGGTCCGCGGCCTGGGGTACATGATCCGCCCATGACGTTGCGCGTGCGCCTGGTGGTCGTGCTCGTAGCCCTGGCAGCCGCGGGCCTGTTCGGCACGTGGCTGATCGGTTCCACGGTGATGGAGCGCTACCTCCTGGGCCAGGTGGACGCCCGCCTGGACCGCGTGGTCTCGGCACCCCGCGCGTTCCCCCTGCGAGAGAACGTGATCGTCCGCGACGCGTCCGGCGTCATCTCCGGCACCCCGTTCGCGGGCCTGCCGGAGTTCGGCGCCCTCGTCGCCGGCGAACACGTGACCGCGGGAACCCACCGGGTGGTGATGCGCGACCTGGACGGCACCGAACTGATCGCGTTCGCCGACCAGTCCGAAGTGGACCGAGCCGTGGACGACCTGCGCCTGGCGTTCCTGCTGATCTCGCTCGGCGCCCTGATCCTGGTGGGCATGGCCGGCTACGCGCTGGTCAGAGCCTCGACCAGAGCCCTGGAGGAGGTGGAGCAGGTAGCCGGCGAGATAGCGGCAGGCGACCTCTCGCGCCGAGTCCCGGTCCGCCGCCCAGGCTCGGAGGTGGGCAGGCTGGCCGCGGCGCTGAACACGATGCTCGGCCAAATCGAGTCGGCCTTCGCCGCCCGAGTCTCCTCGGAGAAGCGGATGCGCGAGTTCGTCGCCGACGCCTCACACGAACTGCGCACCCCGCTGACCTCGATCCGCGGCTACGCAGAGCTGTACCGCCAGGGCGCGGCCTCCTCCGCCGCGGAGGTACTACGCCGAATCGAGGACCACGCCACCCGCATGGGCGTCCTGGTGGACGACCTGCTGCAACTCGCCCGCCTCGACTCGGACCAGCCGCTGACCCTGTCGGAGGTCGACCTGGTCGTAGTGGTGACCGACACGGTGACCAACGCGGTGACCGACGCGGTGGCGGAGACACGGCCCAACGCGGTGGCCGACGCGGTGGCGGAGGCACGGCCCAACGAGACGATCCGTCTCGTCTCGCCAACGCCTCCCGGCACCAGCCAACTCACCCAGCCCAAGCCACACGACCCAAGCCGCGCCACCCCGCCCAAGCCCTCCGAGGCAAGCCGCGCCACTCCACCCGAGCCCTCTGGCCCAAGCCGCACTACCCCACCCGAGCCCTCCGAGACGGGCTGGCCCGCCCCGCCCGAACTTGCCGACCCAAGCTGCATTACCCCACCCGAGCCCTCCGGCCCAAGCCGCGCCACCCCGCCCAAGCCCTCCGACTCGAGCCGGCCCGCCCCGCCCAAACCTGCCGACCCAAGCCGCGCCACCCCACCCGAGGCCTCCGGCCCAAGCCGCGCCACCCCACCCGAGGCCTCCGACGCAAGCCGCCTTACCTCGCCCGAGGCCTCCGACCCAAGCCCCCGCACCCCACCCAAGTCCAACGAGACGATCCGTCTCGTCTCGCCGCCCTCCTCCGCCCCAGCCCACCTCACCCCGCCACCCCCCAACGAGACGATCCGTTTCGTCTCGTTGGCGTTGCCCGCGGCCCCCGTGCGCGTCGAGGCGGACGAGGCCCGAGTCCGCCAGATCCTGACCAACCTCCTCCACAACGCCCTCATCCACACCCCACCCGGCACCCCGATCGACGTCCGCCTCACCTCCACCTCGCTCGAAGTAGCCGACCAAGGCCCCGGCATGACCACCGACCAGGCCGCCCGAGCGTTCGAACGCTTCTACCGCGCCGACCCCGCCCGCGGCCCCGGCGGCACCGGGCTGGGCCTCGCGATCGTCGACGCCCTCGTCGCCGCCCACGGCTGGCGCATCGACCTCGTCACCTCACCCGGCGACGGCGCCGTGTTCCGCGTGCTCTTCGGGCCGTGACCGGTTGGGCCAGGTGCGTTCGTAGTGCTCTTCGGGGAAGTCGCTGGGGCTAGACCCTGTCACGTGCGCTAGATGAATTTGCTTTTGATAGAGGGTGTTGCGTTCGCAAGAGGGTGCAGCGGGGATGTACATGACGTTGCCCCAGCCCTGCTGCCCCTGAACAGGCGCGACGCCGTGGATCATGTCGCAGTGCCACCAGACGCTGTCACCGGCGTTAACGGTTGGAATTCCCGTTAGAGCCTCTAGCAGGAGTGAGTGGTACTTGCGGCTGACCGGGAAGACCTGGTTGACGGTGACGCCGCACATCTCGTCGTCGGGGACGTCGTCGAGCAGCGGGCGCAGCATCAGGTACGCCATCGCGCCGGGGATCGGGACGGTGTGCAGCACGCCCTGGTCGTGGGCCATGTCGGAGAGCGCGGTCCAGCCCTGGAACGTGCGGAAGACCGAGCACATGGTGGTGCCGGGGTACTGCGGGCCGGCGGTGCGGTGGGCGGCGTCCCAGGGGTCGTACTGCTCTGGCGTGCCGTTGAAGAGGTGCCGGAACGCCTGCTGGTACTCGGCGGTCATCCACAGGTCGAGGGTGCCGGGGTCGAGGTGGGTGCCGAGGCCGTTCGAGTTCGTGCCGGGTGGGCGGCGGCGGATGCGGTCCGGGTAGCCGACGTCGGTGGCCGGGTCGAACCAGCCCTCGTGGTGCCAGAGGCCGTTGAGGAAGCGTTGGACCGTCTCCATGCGCGGGTGGGCGCGGGCCTCGGCCTGGGCCGGTGACCAGTAGATCGGGTAGATCTCTGGCTTCGAGCCGACGCTGCCGAAGAAGTCGTCGCCGGGGCCGCGGTAGTGGGCGAAGAAGTCGTTGGACTCGACGTAGTCGACGATGGAGGCGTCCCAAGCGAGGGCCTGCGAGCGGTCGAAGTGGTTGCGGACGACCACGCAGCCTCGGCGTTTGACCAGGCCGGGGTCGGCGGCGCCGGACTCGATGTCGGCGTAGTCGAGCACCGGCCAGCCCTGGCCCGACTTCACGTCGTCGACCTCGCGCCGGATCTGCTCCTCGACGACCGCGAACACCTCTTCGACCGTGCGGCCGGACGCTTCGATGGTGGCGCGGATGGCCTTCTTGATCTCCTTGATCGCGGCAGGCAGGTCAGCGGGGGTCGTGTCCCAGCTCGGCAGCATCGCAACTCCTTCCAGTAAACCCTCCTAACTTGGAACGATAAGCGTGTCGCGAGGTTGTAGGCAAGACCCCTAACTAGAATCCGGCGTCGTGACCAAGCCGTCGCAGGAGCTGCTGCGCTCGATCTCCGACGAGCACGTGCTGCGGACGTTGATGTCCGCCCGCAAGCTGACGCGCGCCGAACTCGCGGTCGAGACCGGTCTGTCGAAGCCGACCGTGAGCGAGAGCGTCCGGCGGCTGGTCGAGAGCGGTCTGGTCGCCGACACCGGCGAACGCACCCGCGGCGGCCGCGGCAAGGGCAGGGTCGGCTCGTTCTACGGCCTGGCCGAGGACATCGGCGTGGCCCTGGTCGTCACGATCGCCCCGGACGGCGTGACGGCCGAGTGCGTCGACGCCCACGGAGACGTCGTCGGCCGCACCCACCAGCCCGCCGCCGCGGCCGACGTCGCCTCCGCGTTGCCCTCGGTGGTGGCGGAAACCGTTGCGGCGCACAACGTCCGGCTCTGCACGGTGAGCGCCGCCGACCCCGTCGACCGGGCCACCGGACGCCTCGTGCAGCTGCCCGACTCGCCGTTCCTGGTGGGCGAACTGGACCCCGTCGCGGTGCTGTCGCCGTTGTTGCACGGGCCTGTGCTGGTCGACAACGACGTGAACTGGGCGGCCCAGGCCGAGCACGCCGCGTTGGGGGTGAACGACTTCGCCTACCTGTTCCTGGGCGAGGGCCTCGGATGCGCGGTCGTGCTGGACGGCGAGGTGCGGCGCGGACGCTCCGGGCTGGCCGGCGAGATCTCGCACCTGATCACGGCCGGGCCGTCCGGGGCGACGCCGTTCATCGAGGTGTTCGGCGAACTCGGGCTGCGCCGGCCGGGGTCGACCGCGATCGACGTCCAGCGGCTGCTCGACTCGGATTTCGACGTGCTGGCGCGCGCGATCGCCGGTGTCGTGACGGCACTGGTGACGCTGACCGATCCCGAGGTGGTCGTGGTCGGCGGGTCGTGGGGGCCTGCGTTGCTGCCCGCCGTCCGGGCCGAGTACGCGCGGTCGCCGCGTCAGGTCGAGCTCAGAGAGGCTTCGGTGGCATCGCCTTCGCTGGTGGGGGCTCGGGCCGCCGCGCTGGAGTCGTTGCGGACGGCCCTGGTCAGCCGTCGGTGATCACTTCCGGGCCGTCCAGACGGTGCGTTCGGTGCGCAGGGCGAGGTCGTCGCGGTTCAGGGCGGCTTCCAGCGCTTCCGGGGCGAGCTGCCTGCCCAGAACGATGCGGGCGTAGCGTTCCACGGCCGCCGACCGTTCGATGTGGACGGTGATGGTGCGTTCGTCCTCGACGGTGAAGCCCGCCTCGGCGAGCTTCGGGCCCCAGTCGGCGCCGCGGTGCGGGAGGCGTTCGTCGTGGCCGTCCGGGGCCTGGTCCGGGAAGAACTGGGGCATGCCCGCCAGTTCGACGACGGCCAGGACGCCGTTCGGTGCTAGAACCTCGTGCAGTTGCGAGAGGGTGTGATCAGGGTTCGCCATGTGGTGCAGCGACGCCGACGCCCAGATCAGGTCCGGGGTGCCGAGATCGGGCCAGTCGGCGTCGAGGTCGGCCAGCACGGTGTGGACCCGGTCGGACACGCCTCGTTCGCCCGCCTTGGCACGGAGGCGTTGGAGGTGCTCCACGGAGGAGTCGACGGCGGTCAGGTGCGACTCCGGGTAGCGGGCCAGGAGGGCGAACGTGCCGGCGCCCGTGCCCGCGCCGAGGTCCACGATCTGGGCCGGGGTGGTCACCGGGAGGCGGTCGATGACGTCCGCGGTGTGGGTGGCCAGCAGCTCGGCGTCGAGGTCGAGGACCTCCGCCTGATCAACGCTGTCAGCGTGCCCGTGCCCGTGCCCATGCCCGTGCCCATGCCCATGCCCGTGGCCGTGCCCATGCCCGCCGCCGTGGCCGTGTCCGTGTTCGCTCATGCCACCAACGTAGGTCGGCCGTGCGCCTCGTGCACGGCTCCTTGCGCATTCGGCAAGAAGCTCAGCTTGCCCGGTGCCACCCGCGCAAGATCAGGCCTTCGCCCCGGCCTGCTTGTCGGCGTGATGCCCCCGGCGCGCCTCCCGGTCGAAGATGCCGAGGATCTCGCACGGACCCCCGGCCGTGCCGATCGCGTGCGGCAGCATCGTCGGGAACTCCGCCGCCTGGTTGGTCTCCACCCGGAACCGGCGGTTGCCCAGCAGCAACACCGCCGTGCCCGACAGCACGACCAGCCACTCGCGGCCGGAGTGGGCGCGCAGCGAGGCCGGGTTGTCGGGCGGCGGGGTGGTCATCCGCTGGCGCATGACGGTCATGCCCGGCTCCGCCTTGATCGGCCAGCGCATGGTGCCGTGCGCGCCGTCGAGCATCGGGCTGACGATCACGTCGTCGGTGTCGGTCTCCACGAGTTGGTCCAGCGAGGTGTCCAGCGCACGGGCAAGCGTGACCAACTGGTCCAGGGCGAGGCGGCGCTGGCCGTTCTCGATGCGGCTCAGCGACGACGGGCTGAGCTTCGCGCGGGTGGCGAGCTCGTCCAGGGACCAGCCCTGGGCGACGCGGAGAGCGCGGATCCGCTTGCGCACGAGGCCGTCCAGGTCACCGTCTTCTTGCGTCATGCGCACGATCGTATGTCTGTCAGGCAAGGAACGCCGAACAGGACCGCCATGTCGGTCCTGTTCGCTGTGGCTAGGCGTCGATGAGCAGGTCCAGCAGCTTCTGCGGGGCGTCGTCGCCGAACAGGCTCTGCACCGTCACCTCGGTGTCGGCGGCGGTCTTGGCCGCGCGCTCGAACATCGCTTCCTCGTACACCGCCAGCGCGGCCTCGACGTCGGAGGAGGAGGCCAGTGCCAACGCCAGTTCGGCGCCGTCGAGCATGGCGAGGTTGGCGCCCTCACCGTTGGGCGGCAACAGGTGCGCGGCGTCACCGACGAGCGTCACGCCTGGCACGCGCTCCCAGCGGTGGTCGTTCGGCAGGGCGTGGTGGGCGCGCAGGACGGGCGTGGTGTCGGTGTCGAGGATCAACGACCGCAGCTCCGGCGCCCACCCCTCGAAGTTCGCCGCGACCTGGACGGGGTCGGTGGTGTCGAACGTGTCGAACCACTCCAGCGGCCGGTTGAACTCGACGTAGGTGTGCAGCAGGCCGCCCGCCTCGCGGTGCGCGAAGATGCCGCAGTCCTTGCCGGGCGCGAAGAGCGACCCGCCACCGACCGCGCGGGCCGTGGCCGGGAACCTGGTGTCGGCGTCGCGGATGAAGGTCTCGATGAACGCCGACCCCGCGTACACCGGTCGTGCATCCGACACCAACGGCCTGACCCGCGACCACGCACCATCGGCGCCGACGAGCACGTCGGTGTCCACAACGGACGGATCCGTGATCTTGCTCCCCCACCGCACGGTGCCGGCGGGCAACGAGTCGAGCAGCATCTGCCGCAGGTCGGCGCGCTGCACCTCGGGACGTCCGCCGCTGCCGTCGTCGGCCTTCTCGAACAGGACCGTGCCGTCGTTCTCCAGCACCCGCATCGCCTGCCGGCCGGGCAGCACCAGGCGGTGGAACTCCTCCACCAGCCCGGCGGCCTCGACGGCGATCTGCCCGTTGTAGTCGTGGATGTCCAGCATGCCGCCCTGCGACCGCGCCGTCGGCGACTCCTCCGCCTCGTGGACGACGGACGGGATGCCGTGGACGTGCAGCACGCGGGCGAGCGTGAGGCCCCCGAGTCCGGCACCGATGATCGTGACGCGCATGAAGCTTCTCCCCTGGTCCGTGCCGCCTCCCTGACGGCACGTCCAGGTTCACCCCCCGCCCTGACAGCCTCCGCTCACCTCACTGGCACGGGCTGGCAGCCGCTGTCACCACTCGGCGAACGAGCCGTCGTCGTGCCGCCAGACCGGCGACCGCCACGAGTGCCCGACCTCGGCCGCGCGCCGCACCGCCGCCTCGTCCACCTCGACCCCGAGCCCGGGCCCGGTCGGGCGGCTCATCCAGCCGTCCACGACCCGCACCGGCGCCATGTCCACCAGGTAGTTCGGGTCGGTCCCGTTGTAGTGCATGCCCGCGCTCTGCTCCTGGATCAGGAAGTTCGGCGTGGTGAACGCGACCTGCAACGACGCCGCCAGCGAGATCGGCCCGAGCGGGCAGTGCGGCGCGATCGACGCCCCGTACACCTCCGCGAGCGACCCGATCCGCCGCAACTCCGAGATACCGCCCGCGTGCGACGGGTCCGGCTGCACGACCGCGACCCCGGCCTCCAGCACGGGCTTGAACTCCCACCGCGAGAACAACCGCTCCCCCGTGGCGATCGGCACCGTCGAAGCGGCGACCACCGAGGCCAGCACCTCGGCCGGAAGCTCAGGCAGCACCGGCTCCTCGACGAACATCGGCTGCACTTCCTCGAGCATCCGCACGAGCCGGCGCGCCATCGCGGGCGACACCCGCCCGTGGAAGTCGATGGCGAGATCTCCCTGCGGCCCCAACGCCTCCCGCGCCTCGCGAGCCCGCAGCAACACGGCCTCGGCATCGGCGGGCGAGGCGATCGGCCGCATCTCGGCCGTGGCATTCATCTTCACCGCGGAGAACCCCGCCGCGACCTGCCGCGCCACCGCCTCGAACACACCGTCCGGCCGGTCACCGCCGACCCACGAGTACGCCCGCACCCGATCCCGCACCGGCCCACCGAGCAGCTCGTGCACCGGTAACCCGCGCGCTTTGCCCGCGATGTCCCAGAACGCGTGGTCGTAGCCCGAGAGAGCGGACGACAGCACCGGGCCACCGCGGTAGAAGCCACCCTTGCGCAGCACCTGCCACATGTCCTCGACACGCAACGGGTCCTGCCCGATGACCAGCTCCGACAGCTCGTGGACGGCGGCGCGGACAGTCTCCGCCCTGCCCTCCACCACCGGCTCGCCCCAGCCGGTCACCCCCTCGTCCGTGCTCACCTTGAGGAACAACCAGCGGGGCTCGACCAGGAACGTCTCGACCGCCGTCACCTTCATGAAGAGTCCTTTGCCGCGGACCAGCCGCCGTCGACCAGAAGCTCCGCGCCCGTCACGAACGACGCCGCAGGAGACAGGAGGAATCCGATCACCGAGGCCACCTCGGCCGGGTCGCCGAGGCGGCCTGCCGGGGTGGCTCGGGCACTGCGTTCCCGGTCCTCGGCGGAGACCCGGTCCCACGCCGCTGTCAGCACGGGACCGGGCAGCACCGCGTTGACGCGCACGTCCGGGGCGTACTCGACGGCGAGCTGGCGGGTCAGCGCGACCAGCCCGCCCTTCGAGGCCGCGTAGGCGCCGTGTCCGGGGATGCCGAAATGCGCGTGCACGGACGAGACCAGGACGACGGACCCCTTGCGCCGCCGCAACGACGGCAGGCACGCCCGCAACCCCAAAAAGGCGCCGCCGAGGTTCACGGCGAGCTGCCGTTCCCACTCGGAAGGGGTCGCGAGATCCAACGGCTTCACCACGACGGTGTAGGCGTTGGAAACCAACGCGTCCACCTCGCCCTCGCACAGCTCCACGGCCCGCTGCCACACAGCAGGGTCGCTGACGTCTCCCCGCACGGCCACGTCGCCGTGCAGGTCGATGCCGACGACCTGGTAGCCGTTGTCCGTCAGGTGCTGGGCCGTGGCGGCGCCGATTCCGGCCGCCGCGCCTGACACCACCGCGCGCTTCATGCAGGTTCTCCTAGAGCTTCTGCCGGTAGACCTTGTTGTCCGGGCCGCGCACGACCGTCCACGCGGAGCCGTCCGGACCAGCAGTAGCACCGACCGCGCCGACGAGCGAGTTGCTGGGGAACTCCGAACGCTTGAACCAGCCGCCCCACACGCCCGCGGAGGAGTTGATCTGCCAGAGGGTGTAGTCGCTGGCCCGCGCGAACAGGTAGACGCGGTCGGCGTACTCGACGAGCGTGGGGCTGCCGGAGATCACGCCTCCGAGTGACGTCCACTCGCCGCCCGCGACCGGGCGCACCCAGACGTTGTCGGCGGCGGTGCGGACGGCGACCTGACCGCCGGCGACGCTGGGCCTGCCGTAGATCGGGGTGTCACCAGGAGCACCCAGCGAGGACCACGAACCGGCGTACTTCCACACCTTGCCGTCCTCGCCACGAACGACGATCGTGCCGTCAGCGGCAACGGAAGGCGCGTCGGTGAGCTTGCCGCCCAGCGACTTCCACGAACCCCACCGTCCGTTGTGGAGCGTGCGCTGCCACAGCCGGTCGTCCACACCTCGAACGGAGACCTCGACGTCGGTGCCGACCGTGCGGACGGCGGGCTGGCCCTGGATCGCCTTGCCGAGCGAGGACCACCTGCCGTCGCGCTGCATCCGCAGCTCACCACCGGTCCCGCGAACGAAGACCAGCGCCGAGTCACCGACCCGCGCGATGGCGGGCGACGCGGTGGCGTCGGAGGAGCCGACGGCCTCGCCGGGGACGAGATCGGTGCCGCGCAGCTTGAGCATCGCGGTGCCGTGCGCAGGGACCGTGACGGTGTAGGAGTCGGTCACGGTGCCCCGGTCGGCACGGGCACGCAGGTCGCGCACCGACACCGAACCCTTCAGCCCCGCGTCGGCGAGGTGCACGGTCATCTCCGCGGGCACGTCACGCCGGTTCAGCAGCACGACGGAGCGTTCGCCCTTGCGGGACAACACCTTGCTGTACACGTCGGTGTCACCGGTCGACGCGACGCGGACGCCCTGGACGGCCAGAGGATCCTGGTTGACCGCGAGGATCTCCGGGTTCTTCAACGTCGCGATCATCGACGCGGGCAGCGTGCGCGGGTCCGAGCCGATGATCAACGGCGAGGACATCTGCGCCCACATGACGAACTGCGAGGTCGACTCCTCCTCGTTGAGCTCGTAGGTGCCCTGCTGCGTCTTGCGCATCGGGATCAGGTAGTCCGGGTCGTTGTAGCGGCCGGGGCCGTTCGACTCGGGGTGCGCGGCGTTGCGGTCCATGTTGCGCAGCACGTCGCGCCAGATGCCCTCGTACGGCGTGCCGAACGCGATGTCGGTGCTGGAGCGCCAGGAGTCGCCGGTCAAAGGCCCGAACGTGTAGGAGAAGTCCGCGGTCTGGTCGGGGGTGTGCGGGACGCCCCACTCGTCGGTGACCGGGTTGCAGATGTTGAGGATCATCGGCCGCCCGGCTTTGCGCAACGCCTTGCTGAAGTCCGCGTACGCCTGGGCGGGCTTGAGGTTCGCCGCGATGCCGCACAGGTAGTCGACCTTGACGGCGTCGAACTTCCAGTCGGCGAACCGCTTGGTGTCCTTCTCGTAGAAGCCGCCACTGCCCGCCGCGCAGTTCTTGCCGTCAGACGGCCCGGCGTCGGTGTAGATGCCCGCCTTGAGCCCCTTGGCGTGCAGGTCGCGGACCAGCGTGGACAGCCCGCTCGGGAACTTCGCGGGGTCCTCCTGGAGGTTGCCGCGCGCGTCGCGCGGGGTCGGCGCGGTCCAGCCGCCGTCGATCCACACGATCTTGTAGCCGGCGTCGCGCATGCCGCTGCCCACGAGGAAGTCCGCGATGCCGCGGATCTCCTTCTCGCTGGGCGCGCCGAGGCCGTAATAGGTGTTCCAACCCATGTACGGCGTCTTGGCCGCACCGCTGTCGTAGTAGGTGGGCGCTCCCTGGTCGTCACCTGCGTATGCGGGTGTCGCCACCAGGGACATCAGGGCGACTGCCAACGCGACTCTGCGAACCGACATGGTCGTGAGCCTCCCTCCTGCTCGCCCTCAGGTCAAGAATAATTCGTAATTTATGTGTAGTAGGCTGACGCCCGTGAGCTACCGCTACGAGATCACCCAGGCAGTCGTGCGGCAGGGCATCATCGCGATCATTCGCACCGCCGACACCTCCTCCGCTGTTCAGGCCGCCGTTCCGTTGCTGGACGCGGGCATCACGTCGCTCGAGCTGCCGCTGACGAACCCCGGCGCGCTGGAGGCGATCCGGCAGCTCCGCAGCGACTACCCGGACGCCACCATCGGCGCCGGGTCCGTGCTCGACGAGGCCTCCGCCGTCGCCGCCGTCCGCGCCGGGGCCCAGTTCCTGGTGGCGCCCAACCTCGACGCCGCCGTGATCCGGGCCGGGCACCGGTACGGCGCCGCGGTGCTGCCGGGTGCGGGCTCCGTCTCCGAGGTCGTGCAGGCGCTCGAAGCCGGTGCGGACGCGGTGAAGGTCTTCCCCGCGCCCACCCCGCAGTGGGTCAGGGACGTGCTGGCCGTGCTGCCGCACGCGCCGCTCGTGCCCACCGGCGGCGTCGCCCCGGCAGACGTGCCGGACTGGCTCGCCGCCGGAGCCGTGGCGTGCGGGGTCGGGTCGGCCCTCGCCCGCACGCCCATCGAGGAGATCAAGGCCCTCATCAGGCAGGCCTGAGCACCACCACGTCGGCGTCGTTCGAGGCGGTCCAGTCGAACGGGACGCCGACGTGGGTCAGGTGCGCCGCCGAGTAGACCTGGCCGTCCTCGTCCACGTAGGACTCGGCGGTCAGGTCGCGCAACCGCACCCGTGACGACTGGCCGGGCACCATCGGCACCCCGGTCAGCGATCCCGTGTTCCACGCCAGCACGACGACCTGGTCCTGAGCGCTGTACTGCACAGCGTCGTTGAGCAACCGCACCTCGCCGCCGTGCACCACGTCCCGGATGTCCTTGTACCGGGCGATCAACGCGGCGGCCTCCGAACGTTCCTCGGCCGACCAGTGCCGCACGTCCGCGCCGATGCCGAGCACCCCGGCCATCGCGAGCACGAACCGGAACTTCAGCGAACGCGGGCGCGCGTCGAAGAAGCCCGGCGCGTCCGTCACCCACGACGACATCAGGTGCGGCGCGTGCATGTGCAGGAACCCCTGCTGGATCTTCAACCGGTCGAGCGGTGCGGTGTTGTCGCTGGGCCAGACCACGTCGACCATGCCCGTCGTGGCGAGGTCTGTCCTGCCTCCACCGCCCGCACAGCCCTCGACCAGCACGTGCGGGTGCTGTGACCGCAGGTGCTCCAGCACCCGCCAGTAGTTGCGGACGTGCGCGTCGTCGAGCTCGCCGGACCGTTCCGTGGCCGGGCGGTTCATGTCCCACTTGAGGTAGCTGATCCGGTGCTCGGTCAGCAGCCTGTCCAAAGTGGAGGTCACGAACTCGTAGACCTCGGGCAGCCCCAGGTTCAGCAGCATCTGGTTGCGGATCAGCGTGGGCTCGCGACCGTCCATCTTGTACACCCAGTCCGGGTGTTCGGCGTAGAGCCGCGACTTCGGGCTGACCGACTCCGGTTCGACCCACAGCCCGAACTCCAGGCCGGAAGAACGGACCTCCTCGACGAACGCGCCGAAGTCCGGCGACTCCGGGTACCAGTCGCCAAGGCCGCCGGTGTCGTCGTGCCGGCCGACGAACCAGCCGTCGTCCACCACGAACAGCTCGACGCCCAGGTCGGCGGCGATCCGCGCCAGCTCCAGCTGCTTGGGCAGGTCGACCTCGAACCCCGTGGCCTCCCACGAGTTGTAGAGGACGGGCTTGCGGGCCGGACGGGACCGCAGCCGGTCGTAGGCGTGCCAGACCCGCGACAGATCATCGGTCGAGTACGCCAACGCCAGTTCGGGCGTCACGAACGTCTCCCCCGGCCCGACCACGACCGGGCCGAGCATCCCGGCACGCACGCGCGTGAGCCCGGAAGGCTCGACCTCGGCCGTGATCTCCCAGGAACCGGACCACGCCAGCGAGACACCCCACGTGTCGTCCACGGACAGCCAGGGCGCGTGATTGTGCCCGGGAACGCCGTAGGAGCTGCTGATTCGGAACCCGCCCGCGGGCAGGGACACGTGATCCAGCTGGAACTCGCGAGCCCACTCGCCGTGCAGGAACGACAGCCGCGGTTCCCGCACGGGCAGGCACACACCCGCCGAGCCGATCCTGGCGAGACGAAGCGGCTCGTCCCGCAGGTTGGTGACCTCGACCCACCGCGACAGCACGTCCACCGCCGCTTCTGGCCGGTAGCAGAGCACAACGCGCAGACCGGCGACCTCGTCGACGAACGAAAGCCGCAGCACGCCGTCTGCTTCAGCCCCACTCTCGAACGTCAGCCACGAGTCGCCGTCGATCTCCAGGTCGGCGCCGGTGAACGGCCGCTCGCCGCGCGGCGCGTACTCGATCGGCGCCGCGTCGGCCTCGGTGATGAAGTGGATGTCGCCGCGGTTCTGCAACGGCGAAGGACCGACCTCCACCCCGTGCGGCCCCCACGCCACCAGCTCGGCCCAGCGTCCACCAGGTTCGATCGCCACCGTGTAGGACGTGGTGGCCATCCGCAGTGTCCATTGGTCCTGGGTCCACCGGGTCATTTCACCGCTCCCACCGCGAGTCCGGAGATGAAGTGCCGCTGGAACCGCAGGAACACCGCCACGGTCGGGACCGCCGCGATCACCGACCCGGCCGCGATCACGTTCCAGTTGGACACATATTGACCCTGCAACGCGAGCAGCGCCGGGGTCACCGGCATCACGGCCGAGGACCGCAGCACGGTGATCGCCCACAGCAGGTCGTTGAAGATCCAGGTGAACGCCAGCGCCGCGAGGGCCGCCAGCGCGGGCCTGGTCATCGGCAGCACGATCCGCCAGAAGATCTGCACGGGACCGGCGCCGTCGATGGTGGCGGCCTCCTGCACCTCGTTCGGCATCGCGCGCATGAAGCCCTGCAGCACGAACGTGTAGAACCCGAGCCCGAAGCCGACCTGCACCACGATCAACGCGAACAGCGTGTCGTAGATGCCGAGCACCTCGGTCAGCTTCGACACCGGCACCAGCAGGATCTGCGGCGGCAGCAGGTTGCCCGCGAGCATCAGCAGGATGATCGTGCGCCGGCCGGGGATCGCGAAGCGGCTGAGCGCGTACGCCGCCGCCGAGGCGAGCGCGAGCGACAGGAACACCGTCGGGATCGTGACGATGACGCTGTTCCACATCGCGCCCGCGCCGCCGTTCGTCCACGCGTCGGCGAACCCGGCGAGCGTGAACGACTGGGGAACGGACGCCAGGCCGTTGGCGGCGATGTCGTCGAAACTGCGGACCGCCGTGACGAGCACGGCGACGATCGGCAGCAACCAGAGCACGGAGATCGTGCCCGCCACGGCGTGGAAGACGCGGCCAGAAGTGCGACTGGACATGTCAGTTCTCCCGGAACGCGCGGACGAGGTAGGTCACGATCACGCCGAACGCCAGCACGAAGATGACCACGGCGAGCGCGGAGGCGTAGCCGAGCTTGAGCGACTGGAACGCGGTCGAGTACATGTACGTGCTGAGCAGCTCGGACGAGTGGTAGGGGCCGCCGCGCGTCATCGACCACACCACGTCGAACGACCGCAGCGAGTCGATCACGATCACCGACAGCACCACCGAGTTGACGCTCGACAGCTGCGGCCAGGTGATGTGCCGGAACTTCTGCCACGCCGTGGCACCGTCCAAAGTGGCCGCTTCGTACAGCCCGGGGTCGATCCCCTTCAAACCGGCCAAGTACAGCACCATGACGTACCCGACCTGCCGCCACAGCGCCGGCACGAGGACCGCGTAGATCGCCGTGTCCGGGTCGGCGAGGGGGCTGCTGTCGAAGATCCCGCCCGGCTGGTAGAGCACCTGCCAGATCAACGACGTCGCGACGAGCGAGAAGACGACGGGGATGAACAGCGCGGCGCGGTAGATCCCGACGCCGCGGCGTTCCTTCTGCAGCAGCACGGCCATCCCGAGGCCGCCGACCGCGGACAGGCCGCCGAAGAGCACGAGCCAGATCGCGGTGTTCGTGACGGCGGTGTGGAAGACCGGGTCGTCGATCATCCTGGCGTAGTTGTCGAGCCCGACGAACTGGGGCGGCGAGACGCCGTCCCAGTTCGTCAGCGCGAGCCAGAAGCCCTGGATCGCGGGCCAGAAGACCCAGAACCCCTCCACCACCAACGGGATGAGCACGAACAGCAGCAGGATCGGAGGGACCCTGGTGGAGCTCCTGGTCATGTCAGCTCGACCACACCTGCTCGGCGGCCTTCTGCCACGTCGTCAGGATGGAGTCCAGCTGGTCGGGCTGCTGGAGGAACTTGACCAGCGCCGCGTCCGCGGTGGGCTGCAGCGCGTCGCTGGAGTCGCGGTTGAAGAACTGGGTGATCTCCGCGGCCTCCTTGAGGTGCTGGCGGCCCTTCGTGACCAGGGGCGTGCCGGAGTCCTTGGCGTTCGGGTGCGTCGGCAGCACGGTGCCGGACGAGGCCTTGATGTAGACCTCCTGCCCCTCGGCCGTCGCCGCGTACGTCAGGAACTCCTTGAGCTCCTTGACGTGCGGGGACTTGGCGCTCGCGAAGAACCCGTCGGTCGGGCCCTCCTCGGCCAGCGGCACGTTCGGGTCGATGATCGGGAACCGGAAGAAGTCGATGTCGTCGATCGCGTCCTTCGGTGCCGCGTCGGCGAAGAACGCGCCGGTGAGCAGCATGCCCGTGCGGCCCTGCAACATCGCCGTGGTGGCGTCCTGGAAGCCGATCGCGGTGCCGTTGGGGTCGGTGTAGGGCAGCACCTCGCGCCACGGCGTGAAGATCGCCTTGACCTTGGGGTCGTCGAACTTCTGCTTGCCCGCCAGCAGTTCCCGGTGGAACGGCGCGCCGTTGATGCGGATGTTGAAGTAGTCGAACCAGCTCGACGCCGTCCACGGCGAGTCGGAGCCCGCGCCCATGCCGAGCGGGATCACGCCCTTGCCCTGGAGCACCTTGCAGAGGTCGACGAACTCGGTCCACGTCTTCGGCGGGGTGACGCCCCACTTGGCGAAGTTGGACTTGCGGTAGAAGAAGCCCCACCAGTAGTACGTCGTCGGCACGAACACCTTGCCGCTCAACGTCTTGAACGACTGGGGGTAGTCGCCCATGGTCTGCCAGACGTCGCTGACGTCGAGCAGCAGCCCCTTCTCCTCGTAGCCCTTGAGCAGCGCTCCGGGGTACCAGGTGTAGAGGTCGGGCGGGTTGGCCGAGGTGAGGTAGCTCGGCAGCTGGGTCCGGAAGGTCTCGGAGGCGACGGTGTTGACCGAGGCCTGCGCGCCTTTCTTGTCGTTGAACGCCTTCACCAGTGCGTCGATCGCCGCTTTGGCAGCAGGCGCCGAGAGGTTCGACTGGATCGTGGCCGTGCCCGCGGCCTGGGTGACCGGGCCGGAGGACGCCGAGGTGGCGCAGGAAGCCGTGCCGCTGACCAGCAACCCGGCTCCCGCGGCGGCGGTGACGCGGAGGAAGTGACGCCTGTCCATGGCGGACAGATTGCGCGCAGGTCATGATCATGTCAAGAATAATTCATAATTTATGATGTGCCGTATGATCGCGGGCATGAGCGAGAAGCGGCTTCGTGGCGTGCACGGCCAGACCGTCGAGGCGCTGGCGGGCCGGATCCTCGCCGGCGAGATCGGCGAGGGCGACACCCTCGACCTCCCGGCGCTGCGCGAGGAGCTGGACGTGTCGCTGACCGCGCTGCGCGAGGCCCTGAAGGTCCTGTCCGCCAAGGGCATGATCGACGCCAGGCAGAAGCGCGGCACGTTCGTGCAGCCGCGCTCGTCCTGGAACCTCCTCGACACCGACGTGATGCGCTGGCAGACCCAGGCGGGCCCCGACCAGAACCTCTTCGGCGAACTCACCGAGATGCGCGTGATCGTCGAACCCGCCGCCGCCCGCCTGGCCGCCGAACGAGCCTCGGACGCCGACATCGAGGCACTGGCCGGCGCGCTGGACCGGATGGCGTCGGCCCGCGACCTCGCCGCGACCGTCCGGGCGGACCTCGAGTTCCACCGGCTGCTCATGGCGGCCACGCACAACACGTTCCTGACCCAGGTCGAGCGGATCATCGCGATCGGCCTGGCCGAACGGGACAAGCTCGTGCACGGCACGGTCGAGGACGACCCGGTGCCGTCGCACCGCGAAGTGCTGGACGCGATCAGGCAACGCGAACCGGAAGCGGCCTACGAGGCGATGCGCGCGTTGGTCGACAAGTCGGGCGCGGACCTCGACCGCCTGCGCTGAGTCTTAATCGATACGACACCATCGGGTACCGTTTCGACGGTTGTGAAAGACATTCACGTCCGTCAGCATCGGGCCTCATGCGCCTGATCACGCTCGCCGTCGCCGTCGTGCTCGCGATCTCGGCCGCACCCGCGGTCGCGGCACCCGGACTGAAGATCGCCACCTACAACGTGTTCATGCTGTCGCGGAACCTGTACCCGAACTGGGGCCAGGTCGCCCGCGCCGACCTGATCGACAGCACCGGGGTGCTGAACGGGCAGGACGTCGTCGTGGTGCAGGAGGCATTCGACAACGCCGCCTCCGACCGGCTGCTCGCGAACCTGCGCGACACCTACCCGCACCAGACGCCGGTGCTGGGCCGCTCCAAGGCCGGCTGGGACGTGACGTCCGGCGCGTACAGCGACTCGACGCCGGAGGACGGCGGGGTGGCGGTGCTCAGCCGGTGGCCGATCACCACGCGCGTGCAGCACGTGTACCGCGACGCCTGTGGCGCGGACTGGTTCTCCAACAAGGGGTTCGCGTACGTGCGGATCGAGTCTCCCGGTGGGCCCGTGCACGTCATCGGGACCCACATGCAGGCCGAGGACTCGACGTGCACCAGCGCGCCCGAGGGCTACCGGGTCAAGCAGCGGGCCGAGATCAGGGCTTTCCTGACCGCGCGGAACATCCCCGCCTCCGAGCCGGTGTACGTGGCCGGGGACATGAACGTGATCAAGGCCGGTGCCGAGTTCCCGCGGATGGTGTCGGAGCTCGGGGCGCGGACGCCCGAGGTGGGCGGGCACCCGTTCTCCTGGGACTGCGCGGACAACAGCGTCTGCCGCGACCAGTACGGGCCGGAGTACGCCTCAGAGCACCTCGACTACGTGCTGACGGTCCAGGGGCCGTTGCTGCGCAACGAGACCCGGCGGGTGAAGAGTCCCGAGTGGTCGATCTGGTCGTGGGGGCGCAAGTACACCTTCACCGATTTCTCCGACCACTACCCCGTGTTCGCTAGCTGATCACCGGGGCGACGGTCAGGCCGAAGTCGCGCATGCCCATCCAGTCCGTGCCGGCGCCGCTCTCGGAGAGCTTGATCCGGACGGCGTAGATGCTCAGCAGCAACGCCTGGACCGAGTCCACGCCGTACGCGGCGTCCACGGGCTCGGCGCCGATCTGATGTGGACACTCCCAGTCCCCGTTGCCGCTCAACGGATCGGGGCGCGGGGTGCCGAAGCGGATCACCACCTCCAGCGGTGATCCGTCGGCAGCCTTGCCCTCGATCGTGCGTTCCGCGATCACGGTGCCCAGGTCCATGCGACTCAGCCTAGTGCGGCCACCAGCCTCTTCGCCTGGACGACCGCCTTGCTGGAGCCCTTGCGCGCGGCGACCCCGGTCAGTCCGTCGATGCTCGCGGTCGGCTCGACCAGCTGGGCGAGCTCGACGGCGAGCTCGATCAGGTCCGCGATCCTGGTGTGGGACCACGACTTCGGCAACGCGGCGGCGAGCACGTCCCAGATCTGCCCTGCCGCACCGGAACGGGCGGCGTCGCGCAGGCACGGCACCAGGCGGTTCAGCGAGAGATCACCGCGGGCCAGCAGCGTGCCGACCACGTCGCCGAACGCCTTCCCGTCGAACTGGTCGCGAGCGGCGAGGATCAGCAGGGCGTCGACGGCGCAGGCCCTGCTCACGGTCTGCGCGGCACCCAGGCCGTAGGCGAGGGCGAGGTGCGTGGCGACGCCCACCGGACCGTCCGCCTCGGCCAGTGCGGACAGGGCAGGGCCCGCGTCGTCGCCGCCGTCCCTCCTGATCGCGAAGATCGGCACGGTGTGCGCGGCCACGGTCTCCCGCTGCGACGGCAGGACCGCGGGCCAGCAGCTGAACAGGGAACCCGAGGTGTTGTAGTGGTGCCACACGCGCTCGGGGGCAGGCAGGCCCGGGGTGAGCGTCACGAGCAACCGGCTCGTCGTGACCGGCTCGGAGTGGGAGGTCGCGCGGTGCTCCTGGGCCCGTTCGACCAGCTCGGCGACCGGTTCGCGGACGTTCGCGAGCCAGCCGCGCAACAGTTCGCCGGACCCGCCGCGCACCGCGGTGAAGTCGTCGGGCCGGGTGCCGCGCGGCAGCCGCCGGCAGGCCTGGAAGAGGTCGCGCGGCCACGGTTCCCAGCCCTCCGCCTCGGCCTTGCCGAGCCGGTCGAGCAACGTCGCGGGGTCGAGCAGGCCGGACGTCCACTCCGGGGTGGACACGAGGGCGGGCCGGGGTGAGCGGACGAGTCCCTGAGCGATCTCCAGCAACCGCTTGCCCAGCATCGTCACCGGTGGTTCGTCCGCGAAGTGCGCGGCGGGCACCTCGGCCGGCACGAGGGGCAGGGCCGGTGCGGCGATGATCGCGGCGAACACCGTCCAGCAGGAGGCCCGGCCGAGGGCGGCGTGCGACCTCAGGATCCACGGGTGCTGCTCGTAGAGCGGCGCGAACGCCCGCGCGACCGCGTCCCTGTTCTGCCAGGCGAACCGGACGACGGCCTCGATGATCCGTTCGGTCGCGACGGGGCCGATGTCGCCGGTGTTGCGGCCGAACGCCGACCGCACCTCGCCCGTCAGCTCGTCGAGGGTGGCGATCGGGCCGGGCCACGGCGCCGGCGCGTACGGCACGAGCGCCGCCGTCTCCTCCGCGACCGCCTCGACGCCTAGCCGCGCGGCCAGATCGGCGGGCAACCGCGCGGCCGGCGCCGTGAGCTCGGCCCTGGTCGCGTCGCTGACCGGCGTCCTGGCCACCAGGTCGACCGCCTGGCCGCGCAGGTCGTCCGACTCGTGCGAGAAGAGCGCCGCGGCGGTCAGCACGACCTCGTCCGGTCGTGCCCTGGCGTGGTTCGCGAGCCACGCCAACTGGGCCCGGACGAGCTTCTTCTCGGTGCGGGCGAACACCCACCGGCTCGCCTCGGTCAGCAGCCCGAAGTCGAGCCTGCCCGCGTCGTCCACCCGTTTGAGCTGGTCCTGCGCGGCGGTGGCGACGGTCGAGCGCGAGTCGGGCAACAGCGCCACGTAGTCGCGGACGTGCGCGGCGGCCTCTTCAACAGTGACCCCTATGGCCCGGTGCAGGTCGAGGAACCCGAGCACCTCGCCCTGCCCGCCCTGCCGCAGGCCCGCCAGGCAGCCGTCGAGGAGCCGGCCGCGGTCCGTGCGCGCGCACAGCAACGCCTGCACCGGCCTGGCGTCACCGAAGTACGCACCCGCGCCGGGCACCTCCAGCAGACGCGGCAGCAGCACGTCGAGTCCCGGCCGCCAGTCCCGCACACCGTTGTGGGCGAGCAGGTGCAGCAGGAACCCGTCGGAGTCGGGCGGGGTGTCGCCGCAGAACTCCAGCACCAGGCGCATCAGATCCGGCCGGGAGAGCCTGCCGGTCGGCATCCTGACGGCGAGCCGCGCGACCAGGTCCGGCAGCCACGGCAGGTCGCGCCGCCGCAGCACGTCGAACAGCACCGGGCTCGCGTCCTCCGGCGTGCCGTTGGGCGTCCAGTGGTGGGACCAGATCGGGTACCGCGTCAGCCACGGCGCCAGCGTCGCGGCGCTCGGCAACACCGCCGCACCGGCGATCGCGAGGCCTTCCTGCTGCCACCGCGGCCGGTCGCTCGCTCGGTGCCGCTTCCCGAAAGCCAGCAGTTCGGGTGCGAGCGCCCTGCGTTCGACCGGCGTGAGGGCGTTCAGCTCCTCCCCGAACGCGGCGTACCTCTTCGCCTCGATCAGCTCGTCGAGCCTGGCGATCTTCACGACTCCCCCAGCGCCCCCGCCAGGCGCCTCGCCTGCACGACGGTCTTGCTCGAACCCTTGCGCGCGGCCACCTCCGCGAGTCCCTCGATCCTGCCACCCGGCTGGAGCTGCTGGGCCAGTTCGACGGCCAGTTCGACGACGTCCGCGACCCGGTTGTGCGCCCACACCTCCGGCAGCACGGCCACGAGCAGGGCCCAGATCTGGGCCGCGGCACCGGACCGCGCCACGTCCCGCAGACCGGGCACGACGCGGCTCAGCGACACACCGCCCTCGTCGAGCGACCGGCGGAGGACCTCGCCCAGTGCCCTGCCGTCGAGCTCGTCGCGGGCGGCGAGGATCAGCAGGGCGTCCACCGCGTGGGCGCGGGCGACCGTCGCCTCGGCGCCCAGGCCGTAGCTGAGCGCGAGGTACGTGGCGGGGCCGATCGGGCCGTGCGCCTGCACGAGCAACGGCAGCAGCGGGCCGTCGTCGCCCTTCGACTCGCAGCGGTGCGCGAGCTGGGGAACGAGGTGGGCGGCGACGACCTCGCGTTGCCGTGGCAGGACGGCGGGCCAGCACGCGGCCATGACCTCCCAGTCGCTGTAGCCGTACCAGAACTGCTCCGGCTCGGTGAGGTCCGGCAGCGTCGCCAGCAGCCGCGTGCTCTCGCGCGACTGACCGATGTAGCCGTACCGCGTGGCACGGGTGCGGACGACCAGCTCGGCCACCGGGTCGGCGAGGTCGGTGAGCCAGTCGCGCAGCCAGGCACCCGTGGCGCCGCCCAGCGACGCGAAGTACTCGGGAGCGGTGTCGCGGGGCAGGCGGCGGCAGGCCTGCTGGAGGTCGCCCGGCCACGGTTCCCAGCCCTCCGCCTCGGCCTTCGCGAGACGTTCCAGCAGGGTCGCCGGGTCGAGCTGCCACGACAGGTCGGTGGGCGTCGACACCAGCAACGGGCGCGGGGACCGGACGAGACCCCGGGCGATCTCGCGCAGCCTCTTGGCGAGGTGCCGGGCAGGGCTTTCCGCGCCGGTCCTCCCGAGCACGGCGTTCTGGTCGAACTCCGCCGGCGCGGACACGGCGGCGAAGATCGCGTAGAGCATCGACCGGGCGTCGGGCACCGGGCGGTCGAGGTACACCTGCAGGTCGAGGCGGTTCCTGAGCCACGAGTACTGGTCGAGGACCGGGTCGAGCGCCCGCGCGGCCGCTTCCCCGTCCTGCCAGGCGAACCGCACGACGGCCTCCACGATCCGCTCCACCACGACCGGGTCGAGGTAGGCGGTGGAACGACCGAACAGCGCCCGCACCTCGCCGGTCAGCTCGTCGAGGGTGGCGATCGGGCCGGGCCACGGCCCCGCCGCGTGCGGGGCGAGCGCGACGACCTCGTCCGCCTCGGTCTCGACGCCGAGCTGGGCGGCGAGGTCGGGTGGCAGCTGCTCGGCCGGCGCCAGCAGTTCGGCGCGGGTCGCGGCGCTCACGGTCGTCTTCGCGATCAGCTTCACGGCCTGGCCGCGCAGGTCGTCCGACTCGTGCGCGAACAGGTCGGCGGCGGCCAGCGCCACACCGTCCGGAGTGGACTTCGCGTGCTTGCCGAGCCAGGCTAGCTGGGTGCGGACGAGCTTCTTCTCCGTGCGGCCGAACACCCACCGGCTGGCGTCGGCGAGCAGCTCGAAGTCGAGCCTGCCCGCCTCGTCGGCCCGCTTCAGCTCCTGCTGCGCGAGGGTGGCGACGGTCGAGCGCGAGTCGGGCAGCATCGCGACGTAGTCCCGTGCGTGCGCGACCGTCTCGTCCAGGTTCACCTGGAGAACCTCGTGCAGGGCGAGGAAACCGTCCATCTCGTGCGCGGCACCGCCCTGCTGGAGCCGGGCGAGCACGCCGTCGAGCAGCACGGTCCGGTCCGCCCGGTCGCGCAGGAACTCCCGCCACTGCCGGGTGTTCGCGATGATCGCGCCGCTGCCGACGACCTCCAGCACGCGCGGGATCAGCGCGTCGAACGCCGGCCGCCAGCGGGTGTGGCCGCCGAAGTCCATGAAGTGCAACAGGAAACCGTCGGAGTCCGGCGGGGTGTCGCCGCAGAACTCCAGCACGATCCGCAGCAGGTCCTGCCGCCGCCGCTGCCGGCTCGGCATCCGGGCCGCGAGCCGCGTGACGAGGTCCGGCAGCCACGGGAGGTCGCGGTGCCGCAGCACGTCGAGCGCCACGGGCACCCCGTTGTCCTCCCTCATGCGGTGCCACCAGATCTGGTACCGCACGAGCCACGGCGTCAGCGTGGACGCGTTCGGCAGCAACCCGCAGCCGGCGATGTGCAGCGCCCCGTGGTGCTGCCAGCCCTGCCGGCCGGCGCGGTGCTGCTTCTCGTACGCCACCAGGTCTTTGGCGCACGCCTTGCGCTCGTCCGGCGTCAGCGCCTTCAGCACCTCGCCGAGCGCGAGCAGCTGGTCGGACTCGATCAGCGCCTGGATCCTGTCGAACGTCACGGCTGCTCTCCCAGGGCACTCACGAGTCGCTTGGCCTGCACCGCGGTCTTGCTCGAACCCTTGCGCGCGGCCACCTCCGCTAGCCCCTCGACGTCACCGCCGGGCCTGAGCTGCTGGGCGAGCTCGACGGCCAGCTCCAGGACGTCGGACACCCTGTGGTGGGACCACAGCCGTGGGAGCAACGCGGCGAGCGCGGCCCAGATCTGCTGTGCCGCACCGGAACGGGCCGCGTCGCGCAGGCCCGGCAGCACCCGGCCCAGCACCACGTCACCGCGTTCCAGCACCTGTCCGGCCAGATCGCCGAGCAACGCCCCGTCGAGCTGGTCGCGGGCGGCGAGGACCAGGATCGCGTCCACGGCGTGAGCGCGGTTCAGCACGAGCTCGGCACCCAGGCCGTAGGTCAGGGCCAGGTGCATCGCCGGTCCTGCGGGACCGTGGGACTCGGCGAGCATCGGCAGCAGCGGTCCGTCGCCGCCCTTCGTCGCCGTGCGCGCCCGCAGGTGCGGCACCAGGTGCGCGGCGACGACGTCGCGCTGCGTCGGCAGCAGCGACGGCCACCACTCCATCATCGCGCCGCTCTCGTCCCAGTGGCGCAGCTGGTTCTCCGGCTCCTCCAGCCCCGGCGTGACCGTCGCGTACAGGCCGGTGTCCTTGACCTCGTAGCCCTCGTAGGCGAACGTCCGCTCCGCCAGCGCGATCACGGCACCGGTCTCGAACGACGGCAGCCGTTCGAGCGCCTGCCTCAGGTCTCGTGGCCACGGCTGCCAGCCCTCGGCCTCCGCGCGGGCGAGCCTCTCCGCCAGCACGGCGGGGTCGATCAGGCCGGACGCCTCGGTCGGCGTCGACACCAGCGCGGGCTTCGGCAGGTAGAGGAGCCCCTTCGCGATCTCGTGCAGCCGCCGGGCGAGCCCGTCGGCGATCTCGCCGTTGCCCTCCTGCGTCGTGCGCCAGTTGCGGGCGAGGTCGATGCCCTCGCTGACGGGCTTCCTGAGCTTCTTCGGCTGCGCGCGGGCGGCCAGCACGACCTCGGCGAACTCCGACCGCGGGGTGCACTCGCCGTCGTCGTTCCAGCCGGGGTGCTGCTCGCGGTAGCCGAGCCAGGAGTGCTTGTCGAACACGGGCTGGAGGGCGCGGCCGAGCGCTTCCCTGTCCTGCCAGGCGAACCGGACGATCGCCTCGATGATCCGTTCCGCCGTGGACGGTTCGAAGCGGTCGCGGGCGAACGCGGCCATCAGCTCGCCGGTCAGCTCGTCCAGGCTCCCGATCAGGGCCGGGAACGGCCGCGGCTCGAACGCGGTCAGAACAGCCGCGGAGTCCTGCTCGGCGACGACCCCGAACTCCCTCGCCAGGTCGTCCGGCAACTGCTCGGCCAGCGCGCGAACCGACACCTGCGTCTCGTCACGGGCGTTGCCGAGGTGCTTCACGATCAGCTTCACGGCCTGGCCGCGCAGGTCCGCGGACTCGTGCGCGAACAGCTCCGCGACCGTCAGCACCACCTCGTCCGGACGGGCCTTCGCGTGCTTGCCGAGCCACGTGAGCTGCGCGCGGACGAGCTTCTTCTCGGTGCGGCCGAACACCCAGCGGCTCGCGTCGAGCAGCAGGTCGAAGTCCAGGTCGTCCAACGACCTCAGCCGCTCCTGCGCGAGACCGGCGACCGTCGACCGCGAGTCCGGCAGCATCGCGAGGTAGTCGCGCACGTGGGCGCGGGTCTCGTCCTCGGTGACCCGCAACGCCGCGTGCAGGCCGAGGAACCCGTCCATCTCGCCCGCCGAACCGCCCTGCTGCAACCGGGCGAGGCACACGTCGAGCACGGCCTGCCGATCGGCCTGGTGCACCAGCATCCCGACCCACCCGCGCCGCACGACGTCGAGCACCACCCCGGCGCCCACCGCCTCCAGCATCCGCGGGATCAGCGGGTCGTAGGCGGGCTTCCAGTGCCGCACGCCCAGGTCCATGAGGTGCAACAGGAAGCCGTCGGTCCGAGGTGGTTCGTCGCCGCAGAACTCCACGATCACGCGCGTGAGGTCCTGCCGCCACCGCTCGCGCGCCGGGATCTTGGCCGCCAGCCTCGCGATCAGGTCCGGCATCCACGGCAGGTCGCGCCGCCGCAGCACCTCGATCAGCGTGAGGGCACCGGGATCGGACTCGAACTCGTGGTGCAGGAAGATCGTGTAGCGCAGCAGCCACGGCGCGAGTGCGGAGGCGCTGGGCAGCAGGCCCGCGCCGGCGATCGAGAGCTGCTCCGCGTCGTCCCAGCGGCGGCTGCCCCTGCGGTGTTCCTTCTCGTACGCCACCAGCTCTTTCGCGTACGCCTTGCGTTCGTCGGCGCTCAACGCGATCAGCGCGTCACCGAGTGCGCGCGGGTCGTCGGACTCGATCAGCGCCTGGATCTTCGCGAAGCTCACGCTCTGCTCCTGACGATGTCCGCCGCCAGCACGTGCTTGCACTTGCCGCGGCCGCCGCGGTACTCGGCCCACCACAGGCAGGTGCAGGCGTCGCCGTTCACGCGGTACGCGCCGACGACGGCGGTGTCGCCGTCCCAGCTGACGGCGTTCTGCTCGACGAGCGCCCGCGCGTTGCGCAGCCTGGGGTTCATGGCCTGGACGTCGACGCCGCCGTACGGGAGCTCGCGGTGGAAGTACGAGGCCTCGGCGAGGTCGTAGCCCACCCGCCCGGACGTGCCGAGCTGCGCCAGCGCGTCCTTGACCCGTGCCGGGGTGAGGCCGGAGCGGTCGGCGAGATCCGCGATGTCCACGCGGGGCTCGAAGTCGAGCAGCGCGCCGATCAGCTCGGCGTCGGTGTCGGCGTCGCCGGCGGCCAGTCCGTCGAGGACGGCGCCCTCGCCGGACAGGCCGCGGGTCACCTCCGGCGACAGGACGAGCGTCAGCCGTTGCGAGCCGACATCGACCTCCCAGCCGCTCGCGACGGGCTTGCCGTCGGTCGGCGGGCCGTACAGCCGGACGGCCTTCGCGAAGCGCAGCAACGGGATCAGCGTCTCCAGCCGGTTCGGCCCGGCGAGGCACACGGCGTTCGCGGACGCGGTTCCGCTGAGCCGCAACGACTTCCCGGACGGCACCGCCCAGACCGCGGCCCGGCCCTTCGGCAGCGTCTTGAGGAACCGCTGCGCGTCCATCGGCGAGAGCTCCGCGCGCAGGTCGAACTTCGACGTCAGCACCTGGGTCTCGGCGAACCCGCGCAGCCAGCGCGGCGGCAGCGGCACCTTCTTCTCCACGACCGCGCCGTCGAGCGTGCCGACCTCGACCTGGTCGGGACCCACGGTGAGGTGCAGCGGGTCGCCCTTGGTGACCCTGGCCAGCGCGCGCCGCAGCGGCTCGTTGACGTCGACGTTCGTGGTGCCCCGGTCGTGCACCTCGCCGTCGAGGGCGTCACCGAGGACGTCCAGCCGCGCGTAGACGCCGCAGCAGCCGGAGAACGACTCGAACCGCAGCCGGTCGCCGTTGCACGTGACGACGGGGTCGCGCAGGCGTTCGGTGGTGGGCTGGAAGTACCGGGTGCCCGCGATCTTCGCGATGGCCAGCAACGCCGTGGCCGCCTGCTGCGAGTCGCCGAGGAACCCGGTGAAGAACCGCGGGTTCGGGGCCCGGCCGCCGGAGGTCTGGAGGCCCAGGGCGCGGCGCTGCTCGTCCAGCCGGGAGTCGGCGACGTACGCGTACGAGTGCATTGCGCCACTGTAGAGAACAGATGTTCGAGGCCGAGCCCGTTTGATCAACCTGTTCGGAATATCGTTTGCGGGGTGCGCGCGGCAGGATCACACTTCGCGGCCGATGCCTGAATCTGTGGATTTCGACGTGATCATCGCGGGGTGCGGGCCGACCGGCGCCGTGCTCGCCGCGGAACTTCGACTGCACGACGTGCGGGTGCTCGTCGTGGAACGCCAGACCGAGCCGCCGCCGTCGCTGGTGCGGCTGGTGAGCCTGCACGTGCGCAGCCTGGAGCTGATGGCGATGCGCGGTCTGCTGGACCGGCTGCTCGCCCTCGGCAGGCGGCGCCCGGTCGGCGGGGTGTTCGCCGCGATCCCCACGCCCGCGCCTGCCGGCCTGGAGTCCGCGTACCTGCTGGGGATTCCCCAGCCCGTGGTGGACGGTGTGCTCGAAGAACACGCGATCTCGCTGGGCGCGGAGGTGCGGCGCGGCTGCGCGGTCGCCGGGTTCACCCAGGGCGACTCCGTCGTGGTGGAGCTGTCGGACGGTTCCTCGGTGCGGTCGCACTACCTCGTCGGGTGCGACGGAGCGCGAAGCACCGTCCGGAAAGCGCTCGGTGTCGGGTTCGTCGGTGAGCCCTCGCGCAACGACACGTTGATGGGCGAGCTGGAAGTCGGGGTGCCGCACGAGGAGGTCGCCGCCCGCACCGCCGAGATCCGCGCGACCATGCCGTGGTTCAGCGTGAGCCCGTTCGGCGAGACCTGTCGCGTCGTCGTACCGGCCGTGGGGGTCAGCGAGGACCGCGAGGCCACTTTGGACGACTTCAAGCAGGCGCTGCAGGCCATCGCGGGCACGGACTTCGGCGTGCACTCGCCGCGCTGGCTGTCGCGGTTCGGGGACGCGACCCGGCTGGCCGAGCGCTACCGGGACGGCCGGGTGCTGCTCGCGGGCGACGCCGCGCACATCCACCCGCCGGCCGGTGGCCAGGGCCTCAACCTGGGCGTGCAGGACGCGGTCAACCTCGGCTGGAAGCTCGCGGGACTGCTGGCGGGCTGGGGTTCGGAGGCGTTGCTCGACACCTACGAGACCGAACGGCGCCCGGTCGCCGAGGACGTCCTGAACAACACCCGCGCCCAGGTGCTGCTGGCGTCCGCCGAACCGGGCGCGCGGGCCGTGCGCAGGCTGCTCACCGAGCTCATGGACCTCGACGAGGCGAACCGGTTCCTGATCGAGAAGATCACCGCGATCGGCGTCCGCTACGACTTCGGCTCCGCCACCGACCTGGTCGGGCGCCGGATGCCGGACGTCGAGCTGACCAAGGGCACGCTGTACGACCGGCTGCGGCACGGACGCGGAACGTTGCTCGATCCCGGCGGGCTGCTGTCCGTCGGCGGCTGGGCGGACCGGGTGGACGTCATCGCGGACGCCGTTGACGGTCCGGCCGTGCTGCTGCGGCCGGACGGCTACGTCGCGTGGGCCGGTGACGGTCCGCTGGAGACGGCACTCGCCCGCTGGTTCGGGCCCTCAGAGGTAGCGGCGCAGTAGGTCCTCCTCGGTCTCGCGGCGCACGATCGGGCGCGCGACGCCGTCGCGGACGGCGATGACGGGCGGGCGGCCGACCTGGTTGTAGTTGGAGGCCAGGGCGTGGTGGTAGGCGCCGGTGGCGGGCACGGCGAGCAGGTCACCGGCGTGGACGTCGTGCGGGAGCAGGACGTTCTCGGCGAGCACGTCACCGGCCTCGCAGTGCCTGCCGACGACCGTGACGGGCTCGGGCCTGCCGCCGCGGCCGACCAGCCTGACCGCGTACCTCGCGCCGTACAGGGCGGGGCGGGGGTTGTCGCTCATGCCGCCGTCGACGGCGACGAACGTCCTGGTGGAGCGTTTGACCGCGCACACCCGGTAGAGCGTCACGCCGGCGTTCGCGACGATCGACCGTCCGGGCTCGATGAGCAGGCGCGGCGGCGGCACGCGGTGCACCGCGCACTCGTAGTTGAGCGCGCCCGTGATCCGGTGGGCGAACCCCGCGAGGTCGAAGCCCGCCTCGCCCTGCAGGTACGGCGCGCAGAAGCCGCCACCGAGGTCGAGCTGCTCGATCCTGGTGCCGCAGGAGGCGATCAGGCCGACCATCCTGCGCACGGTTTCCTCGTAGCTGGCAACGTGTCTGACCTGAGACCCGATGTGGCAGTGCAGGCCGACGAGCTTGAGCGACGGCTGTTCGACGACCCGGAGGATCGCCTCCAGCGCGGCACCGGACGCCAGTGAGAAGCCGAACTTCTGGCCCTCGACGCCAGTCGCGATCTTGGCGTGGGTGTGCGCGTCGACGCCGGGGGTCACCCGGATCATGACCTCCTGGCCGTGCGTCGCCAACGCGCCGAGCTGGGCGATCTCGTCCAGCGAGTCGACGACGATCCGGCCGACCCCGTACTCCAGCGCCGCCTTGAGGTCCTCGGCGGTCTTCACGTTGCCGTGCATGATGATCCGGCCCGGTTCGACGTTCGCCGCCTTGGCCAGCGCGAGCTCGCCGGCCGAGGAGACGTCGAGGGACAGGCCCTCCTGCCGCGTCCACCGGTAGACCTCGGGGCAGGGCATCGACTTGCCCGCGAACACGACCTCGGCCCGGGGCAGCGCCGTGGTGAAGGCGCGTGCCCTGGCGCGGACGGTCGCCTCGTCGAGGATCTGGCACGGGGTGCCGAAGCGTGCCGCGAGCTGCGCGGCGGGGAGTCCACCGATGATCAGGCCCTGGTCGTTCAGGCTGGTGCCGTCCGGCCAGAGACCCTCTTCCAGCACCGGTTCGGTGGAGCATCCGATGCTGGGCAACAACTCGGCGAGTGTCATGCGACCAGCACACGCCCGGCGCGGGCCCGTGCCCAGGTCCCGGACGGGACCCTGACACGGACGGGCGCCGCTTTGACGCGATCCTGACGGCGCCGGTGGCGGGCGCCACAGCGGTTCTAGTGCGCGCAGCAACCCATCGGCGTCCTCGGCGCCTCGACGGGGACCTTCGAGGCTTCCTCGATGTCCTTCAGCAGGCGGGTCCGGTCCTGCGGCCCCAGGTAGCGGCCTCGGCTGACGACGGCGTGGACGCGGCTCACGTTCGTGATGTCCCGCAACGGGTTCGCGTCGAGCACGACCAGGTCCGCCTGCTTGCCCGGCGTGACCGTGCCGCTCTCGTGCTCCTTGCCCAGGCAGCGGGCGGCGTCGGCGGTGGCGGCCTTCAGCGCCTCGGCCTCGGTGAGCCCGGCTCGCACCAGCAGCGCGAGCTCGTCGTGCAGCGAGAAGCCGGGGAAGACGTACGCGAACCCGGCGTCCGTGCCCGCCACGACGCCGACTCCCGCGTCGTGCATCTGCTTGAGCAACCGCATCCGGGCGTCGCCGAACTTCTCGAGCTCGGCCACTTCCTCCGGGGTGCGGGGCGGCCGGCCGGACATGATCTGGTCCCACTGCGCGCGCAGGTCGACCGGGACGTAGCGCAGGCGTTCGAGGGCCTTGGGGTCGTTCACGACGGCCTCGGGCGAGCGGGACATGTTCCGTTCGACGAACAACGTCGGCGACTGCCACGTGCCGCGCTTCACCATGTCCGCGAACAACTTCCGGGCCCGGCGCCCGGAGTGCGTGGCGAGCGCGGCCCGTTCGATCCGGCCCGACTGGCGGCCCCACCAGTTCGGGTCTGCCGGGTCGTCCGGCAACGCGTTCAGCTGCGCGTACAGGGCGTCGGCGTTGTCCGAAGTGGACGTGAAGAGGTTGTAGAGGTGTTCGTGCGTGTGCTGGTCGAGTGCATGCTGCACCGGCACGCGGGCCGGTACGTGGCCGGCGAACGGGATGCGCAGCCTGCGCGCCTCGTCGGCGATGGCGGCGTGGCACTCGGGCGAGAGGAACGAGTAGACCTTGACGAAGTCCGCTCCCCCGTCCTTCGCCCTGCGCACGGCGGCCCGTGCCTCCGCCGGGGTGCTGACGACGTCGGCGCCGGGCCAGATGGCGCCGGGGCCGTCGACGATCGCGCTGGCCACGACCATGCGGGGGCCGACGATCTCGCCGGACTCGATGCGGCGGCGGGTGTCGTGCGTCTCGGGCATGCCCCACATCTCGCGGATGCCCGTGACGCCCTGGACCACGTGCAACGGCGCGACCGTGGTCTCGAAGAAGGTGGCGTGGGTGTGCAGGTCCTACAGACCGGGGATGACGTACTTGCCGGGCAGGTCGATGACGGTGATACCGCGCGGCAGGTCACGGAGCCGTCCGGCGGCCAGGACGCGATCTCCCGCCAGCACGACGGTGGAGTCGGGCACGGGTGGACGGCCGGTGCCGTCGATGAGCGTCGCGCCGCGCAACGCGATCACGCCGGCCACCGCATCTCCCGCCGCAGCCCAGGCCGACTGCCCGGTCGCGGTGAGCGCCGCTGCCCCCAACGCCCCCTTTCCCAGCCACGAAAGCATTTCCCGGCGTGCCAGATCCCCCACTGCGCCACCCTTCCCCCGAAGTCACTTCCACGCTAGCGACGTCGAGGCAGTGGCGCAGTAGGGCCAGCCGGAAGGTTCAGCGGCGTGCGATCTCGGGGCGCAGCGGCGTGGCGCGAGCCCGGCCACCTACGGCCGGGTCCACACCGCCACGTAGTCCACCAGCATCGGCCTGCCGGGCGTGGTCTGCGCGGTGGGAGTCGTCCGTCCCGCCACGCCGTTGGGGAACGCGCCGCCCATCGCCACGTTCAGCAGGATGAAGTAGCCCTGGTGCGAGGTCATGTTGTTCCACGACGTGGCGTCCATCTGGTTCTGCCGCACGGTGTGGAACTGCTGGCCGTCGACGTACCACCGCAGCTGGTTCGGGCTGACCGAGCGGTCCCACTCGAAGCGGTAGGTGTGGAACGCCGACTGGCAGCTGCTGCCGGGACACGCCCGCGACGCGCCGAGGCCGTTGGTCTCGTTGCACGGGCCGCCGGGGTTGACCCCGCAGTGCAGCACACCCCAGACGGAGTTGACGCCGTTGACGTTCTCCATCACGTCGAACTCGCCGATGCTCGGCCAGTTCCAGTAGTTGCCGCGGTACGGCGCGCCCAACGCCCAGAACGCGGGCCAGTAGCCGAGCGCGGGCGTGCCGGTGATGTTCGGCATCTGGATGCGGCCCTCGATGCGCAGAACACCGCCGGCGGGCGCCTTGAAGTTGGCGCGGCGGGTCTCGATGCGGGCCGACGTCCACTCGCCCGACCCGGACCGCAACGGCGTGATGCGCAGGTTGCCGGAGCCGTCGAGCGCGAGGTTGGCGCGGTCGTTGGTGTAGCGCTGGATCTCGCCGGTGCCCCAGTTGCCGGGGCCGCCGGGGTAGCCGTGCCCGGTGTCGACGATCCAGTTGTTGCTGTTCGGGGCGCTGTTGTTCGCGCCGGTGAAGTCGTCCGACCAGGCCAGGGACCAGCCTGGCGGGGTGGGCGGGACGGCTGCCTGGGCGATGCCGCTCAGCGGCACCACGAGCACCAGTCCGAGCAGGGCGCGCGTGAGTTTTCGAGCCACGACGATGACCTCTCTGTCACGATCGTGCGGCAGCGGACCTCCATGGAAGCGCTCTCACGCCCCGCTCGTCAACTCCGCGGTACCGAACACGTGGACGAGGCGGCCGATCGAGCACGCCTCCCCTCCCGGTGCCGGCTCGCGCACCGCGGACGACAAAGCCGGGGCGGCGATCAGCGAGTCCCTCGCACTGCACGAGGAAACTCGCTGACGCCAACCCCGGCCGTTGTCGGCGGGAACTGGATCGGGCCCGCTCAGTCGCGGCTCACTTGCCCGCGCGGTAGGCCGTCCACGCGCTCTGGATCCGGGTGTTCTGGCCCGGCGTGAACTGGTTGTAGCAGTCGTCGTACGAGTAGTCCATGTAGTTGTGGATCGGGTCCAGACCAGCCCGCGAGCACGAGTCACGGCCTTCCGGGCAGCCCGAGGTCGAGCTGGTCTGCGCCGGGGTGTCGGCGACCTCGTCGTTGGTCGCCGTGCAGCCGCCCTGGAAGGTGTGCCAGAGGCCCATCCAGTGGCCGACCTCGTGCGTGACCGTCTTGCCGAGGTTGAAGTTCACCTCGGAGCCGCCGGGCACGGTGGCGTAGTCGACGACCACGCCGTCCATCTTCGGGTCGCCCTTGTACCAGCTGGGGAACGTGGCGAAGCCGAAGCCGTCGATGTCCGCGAACCAGACGTTGAGCGTCGCGGCCGTGCCGACGCGGGTCTGGGTCTTCATCTGGCGCTCGGTCGTCGCGTTGTCCGCACCGCCGTTGAACCAGGTGTTGTTCGTGTAGCGCTTGGTCTGCTGGGTCACGAACTTGAAGCCGGTGTTCGCCGCGGCGCTCGACTCGGCGCCCGCGAACCCGTCGTTCAGGACCTTGAGCTGCTTGGCGATGGTGGCGTCGGAGATCGCGCCCTTGCCCGACGTCGTGGTGACGACGTGCCAGACGACGTTGATCGTGCCGCCGGCGGCCAGTGCGGCGACGCCGCCGCGCTGGTTGGCCTCCACGACCTTCGCACGCAGGTCGGCGTTCATCTGCGCGGCCTGGGCGTCGGAGATCTCGTTGCGGTCGTGGCCGGAGCTGCCAGGACGACCGCGCGCCGCCGAGTGCTCGTCGGCGTGGGTGTCAGCGCATTCGACGGAGCCGACGGCGGTCGCGGCGGGCGAACCGCCGAGCAGGGTGATCGCGCCGGCCGCGAGCAGACCGGCGGCGAACGCCGGCAGCACGCGCTTTCTCGTGAGAGACATTGAACTTTCCTCCATGCAGGGTGGAGGAATAGTGACTCACGCACAGGTCCTTTGTGGATCTTGACGTTTTCACACAGTACGAACGGCGTGGGCCGGAAGGCCGCTCCACCACCGGGAATAGCGCCGGTACACCTGCGGCTCGCGCTCGCCGAGCAGCTTGCGCAGAGCGGTCGCCTCCAGCGCGATCCCCGCCCATTGTTCCTCGTCCAGGGCGTGGAACGCCGTCACCTCAACGTCTCCGGCCTCGGTCGGGCGCCACACCCCGGCCACGTGGCCGTCGACCAGGAGTGTCGGCAGCGTGTCGCCGTTGTTGCGGATGACGACCTTGCGGTATTCGTCCGGGATGATCCGGCTCCGGTCGGCGTAGGCGAGCAACGTGCTGTCCCACATGGCCATCAGGCGCGGCGGCGCTGGCGTCTCCTCGTCCGGGATTGTCCGGTTCGGCACGTCGTAGTGGTCGCCGTTCCGCACCACGTCCAGCAACTCCAGCGCTTCGCGGATCGTCGTGCGCGGCAGCATGCTGAACTGGTTCATGTCGAGCACGGTCGCCGGGCCGAAGCCGGTGAGGTAGCGCCGCAGCATCTCGGCGACGGCCGCCATCCGTTCGCGCGGCTCGGTCACGACGGACCGGTAGGAGGGCCGCAGCCCGAACGCCCACGGCCCGCCCGTCGGCGCGTGCACGAGCCCGCCGTAGGTCCGCAACGCCCACCAGACCCCAGGCTCGCCGACGTCCCCGACGTGCGAGTGCAGCAACTCCTCGATCTCGGCCTTCTGCCGGGGCGTGGCGGCGAACTCCAGCAGATGTTCGAGCAGCGCGTCGGCCTGCTCGATCGTGATGTTCATGGACTTGAACCGCTTGTCGTACAGCCGCGACGCCCTCAGCGCGGGCAGCATCGCGTGGTGGAACACCTCGTGGTCGGCGGCCGCGACGGCGTGCAGGGTGATCCGCATCAGCGACGCCTTGCGGACCACCCCGGACGCGAACGCCTCGTCCAGATCGGCGGGGTCGAAGCCCTCGATCCGGTTCCACAGCGCGAGGTACGGCGACGCCGGTTCCTGCGCCTGGATCGCGACGATCCGGTCCACGGCCGTCAGCAGGTCGACCGGCTCACGCCCGAGCAGCATCTGCCGGTCGAGCGTGGCGCGGTTGAGCTGACGTGCCGTGTAGGTCATGACCGGAATCTTCACTCACCGCAGCTTGGACGGCCACCAGATGCGCCCGCCGATGTCCACCGACAGCGCGGGCACGAGCAACGACCGCACCAGCAACGTGTCGAGCAGGACACCGAACGCCACGATGAACGCGATCTGCGTGAGGAACAGGATCGGCAGCACCGCGAGCGCCGCGAACGTCGCCGCCAGCACCACACCCGCGGACGTGATCACGCCACCGGTGAGGCTGAGCCCTCGCAGCGTTCCCTCCACTGTGCCGAGTTGTTGTGTCTCCTCACGTACGCGAGTCATCAGGAAGATGTTGTAGTCGATGCCCAACGCCACCAGGAACACGAACCCGAACAACGGCACCACGGGATCGGCGCCAGGGAAGTCGAAGACGTGGTTGAACACCAGCGCCGACACGCCCATCGTCGCCGCGAACGACAGCACCACGGTCCCGATCAGCAACAACGGCGCCAGCAACGACCGCAGCAGCAGCGCGAGGATCAGGAAGATCACCACCAGCACGATCGGGATGATCAGCATCCGGTCGTGCTCGGACGTCGTCCTGGTGTCGAGCAACGTCGCCGTCTGCCCGCCGACCTGGGCGTCGAGCGGGTGCACGGCGTCCCGGATCCGGTGCACCGTCTCGACGGCGGCGTCGGAGTCGGGCGCGTCCTCCAGCGTGGCCTCGATGCGCACCAGCCCGTCAGCGGTACCGGACGGCCGCACGTCCGCGACACCGTCCACCTTGGCCCTCTGCACGACCTCGGCGCTCTTGCCCTCGGCGGCGATGATCACGGTCGGCGACCCGGTGCCGCCGGGGAAGTGCCGCGACAGGACCTCCTGTCCCGCAACGGACTCGACGTCGGTGAGGAACACGTCGGACTGGGCCGTGCCGGACGCCTTGAGCTGCGGCAGGAACGCGGCCCCGACGAGCAGCACGATGGTCGTGACGATCCAGATCGCCCGCGGCTTGGTGCGCACGAACGTCGCGACCCGGCCCCACAGCCCGCTGGTCTCGGGGTGCGGGGACCCGAACTTCGGCGCGAACGGCCAGAACGCCGCGCGTCCCAGCAGCGCGAGCACAGCGGGCAGGAACGTCATGGTGGTCAGCAGCGCGGCGCCGATGCCGATGGCCGCGACGGGCCCGAGGCCCTTGTTGGAGTCGAGGTCGCTGAACAGCAGGCACAGCACGCCCAGGATGACCGTGCCGGCCGACGCCCCGATGGGTTCGATCGTGCCGCGCCAGGCCGTGCGGATGGACGCGAACTTGTCCTGGGTGTCCCGCAGCTCCTCGCGGAACCGGGACACGAGCAGCAGCGCGTAGTCCGTGGCGGCGCCGAACACGAGGATCGACAGGATGCCCTGACTCTGCCCGTTCAACGCCAGGATGTCGTTGTCCGCCAACAGGTACACCACGAAGCTGGCGAGCCCGAGCGCGAACACCGCCGACACCAGCACCACGACCGGCAGCAGCGGGCTCCGGTAGACCACCAGCAGGATCAACGCGACCACGGCGCCCGCGACGATCAGCAGCAGCCCGTCGATCCCGCCGAACGCCTCCACGAGGTCCGCGACCTGCGCCGCCGGCCCCGTGACCAGCACGGTCAGCCCCTGCGGAGCGCCGCGCGTCGAGTCCCGGAGCTGGAACACCGAGTCCTTGACGTCCTTGGCCGGGTCCAGCAGCACCACGAGCTGCGCTGCCTCGTTGCCGTCCGGCGCCGGGATCACCGGTGAGGCCTGGAACCCCTTCGCCTGGTCGGCGAGGTACTTCCGGTCCTCTTCGGTCAGTCCCCCGGACCGTTCGACCACGACGATCGCCGGGATCGCGTTCTCCCGCTGGAACTTCTTCTGCAGCTCGGCGACCTGGGTGGACTCGGCCGAGTTGGGCAGGAACGCACTGCTGTCGTTCTCCGCCACCTGCGACAACTTGCCCGCGTACGGCCCGGTGAAGCCACCCAGGGCCAGCCAGACGACGAGCAGTACCCCGGCGAGGACGCGCATCAGCCATTCCTTCGATCGTCGAACGTTTCGATGGTCGAAACAGTAAGCTGTGATCGTGAGCGATGCAACCGACCACGACCTGAGCATGATGCTGCGCGAGCTGGTGATGGAGTCGAACCGGTTCCTGGAGATCTTCAGCGCGGCCCACGAGTTGCATCCCACCGACATGACAGCGCTGAACCTCATCATGACCGAACCCATGACCCCCGGCACGCTGGCCAAGGCGCTGAACCTGAGCGCCTCGGCCACCACCTCGGTCCTCGACCGGCTGGAACGCGCGGGTCACGTGGTGCGCGAACGGGCACCGGACGACCGCCGCCGGGTGGAGCTGCACGTCCTCACCGCCGCCACCGAACTGGCCGCGCACTTCTTCGCGCCGCTGGCCCGCGGCTACGCGGCGGCCTGGGGTTCGATGACCGCGCAGGAACGAGCCGTGGTCGCCCGTTTCCTGGCGGCCACGATCGAGGCGACGTCCCAGGTGCGCGCCTCGGTCAGCTGAGCCTCCGCCCGCAGACCAGCAGGAGCAGCTCCTGCGCTGGCGCCCTGACGACCGTCGCGCCGTCGCCGAACGCCCAGTCCAGGTCCGTCGCCTCCAGCCGCTTGCCGTCGAGGTCGGCGCCGAAGTACCTGACGTTGGCGGGCTTCATGCCGGCGAGCACCATGCCGAGCCGGTCGTGCGGCACCACCCGGCCGAGTCCCAGCGCGACGGTGATGTCGAGGCCGTGGATGACGTCGTGGCTGAGCGCGCCCGCCGGACCGCCACCGGGCGGCGTCCACGGGTGGTCGGCGTTGTTCTTCAGCGAGGCCAGCAACTCGCTCGTGGACAGCAGCGCGTCCGCGCGGGCCATGCGGTCGGAGGCGTGGTTGAAGCGCCCGGCCGACTTGAGCATCTCCCACAGCACCCGCTTGCCGGACGAGCGGAACGGCAGCGTCGTGTGGGCGACGACGTGCTTCACCGTCCACCCTTCGCACAGGCTCGGCGCCCGCCACTGCTCCTCGGTCAGCCCGCTGAGGAGCTCTGCCTGGTCACGACGTTCCGCCGCGATGGCGGCACGGATTTCTTCGGTCATGCCGGTGTGTACGGATCGAACGCCGGAAACTCATCGAAAACTCCGGGAACCGCACGCGAGGCGCGGTTCCCGGAGTCGCGGTACTGCCTCCCGGGAGATGTCAGGCGGGGAGCAGGACCGAGTCGATGAGGTAGACGGTGGCGTTGGCGGTGTGCACGCCGCCGCAGATCACGTTCGCGTCGTTCACCTTGAGCGCGTTGCCGGAACCGGTGACCTTGACGACGCCGGTCTCGACGGTCTTCTGGTCGCCGGCGATCTTGTCGGGCGAGATCTGGCCGGGGACGACGTGGTAGGTCAGGATCTTGGTCAGCAGGGCGTCGTCGGTCTTGAGCTTCTCGATCGTCGCGGCGTCGATCTTGGCGAAGGCGGAGTCCACCGGTGCGAAGACGGTGAACTCGGCGCCGTTCAGCGTCGAGACGAGGTTGACCTTCGGGTTGAGCTTGCCGGAGACGGCGTCGACCAGGGTCTTGAGCAGCGGGTTGTTGCTCGCCGCCACGGCGACCGGGTCGGCGGCCATGCCCGCGACCGAGCCGGCGCCGGACGGAACCTGCTTCGCGTAGTCGGCACAACCGGGGCCGACGAGGTCCTTGGCCGGGTCGGCCATGGCGGCGGACGACGACGTGGTGGTCGGTGCGGCGGCGGTGCTGGAGCTGCCGCTGCTGGCCGTGTCAGCCGAGCCGCACGCCGCGCCGAACAGGGCGAGCGAGGCGGCGCCGATGGCCAGGACGGTGTTGCGGACGGACTTGTTCATGACGGGACATCTCCAAGGGGTGATCGAGCAGTTGCTGCCGGTGATTCGCCACCCCTCGCCGAACGGATGGGTGCGGTTATCGACCCGTTACCAAAGAGCTCGCGAACCTAGCGCCACCAGCGCGAACGACCCGAAGTCCACAATGGACAGCAACGCTCGTTCACCCGTCCGCGTGACAACAACTTCTTCGACGTGGGCAATCCGCCACGACTCGGGCCCCGAAGCACAGGCATCACGCACTTCCGTCAACCCGAGTAGGGCCTCCCCATGCTGACCCTCGCACTGATCGGTCTGATCGGCGGTCTGGTCACCGGCATCTCGCCGTGCATCCTCCCCGTCCTTCCCGTCATCTTCTTCTCCGGCGGCACGCAAAGCGCCCGCACGGACACGGGGTCAGGTGTGGCGCTGGCGACCAAACCCGCCTCGCGCAGCCGGCCCTACCTGGTGATCGCGGGGCTCGTCGTCAGCTTCAGCCTCGTCACCCTCTTCGGCTCACTCCTGCTGTCGGTCCTGAACCTGCCGCAGGACGTGCTGCGCTACGCCGGGATCGTCGTGCTCGTGCTGATCGGCGTCGGCCTGATCGTGCCGCGCTTCGAGCAGTTGCTGGAGAAGCCCTTCACCTGGATCCCGCAACGCAACCCGGACGCCAGCCGCGGCGGCTTCACCCTCGGCCTCGCCCTCGGCGCCGTCTACGTGCCGTGCGCCGGCCCGGTGCTCGCCGCCATCACCGTCGCCGGGTCCACCGGCCGCATCGGCACCGAGACCGTCGTGCTCACCCTCACCTTCGCCGTCGGTGCCGCGATCCCGCTGCTGATCTTCGCCCTCGCGGGTCGCAGGGTCGCCGAACGGGTGCAGGCCTTCCGCAAGCGCCAGCGCGGCATCCGCATCACCGCGGGCGTGGTGATGATCGCGCTCGCGATCGGCCTGGTGTTCAACCTGCCGCAGCTGCTCCAGCGCGCGATCCCCGACTACACGGCTTCGTTGCAGGACAAGGTGAACAACTCCGAGCAGGTCAAGAGGGCGCTCAACCTGGGCGGCCTGGTCAACGACCAGAACAAGGACCTGGACAAGTGCTCCGACGGCGCCCCCGAGCTGGAAAGCTGTGGCACCGCACCGGATCTCACCGGCATCCAGCAGTGGGTCAACTCGCAGCCGCTGGAGCTGAAGGGCCTTCAGGGCAAGGTCGTGATGATCGACTTCTGGGCCTACTCCTGCATCAACTGCCAGCGCTCCATCCCGCACATCGTCGCCTGGGACAAGGCCTACCGCGACGCAGGGCTCCAGGTCATCGGCGTCCACTCCCCCGAGTACGCGTTCGAGAAGGAACCCGCGAACGTCGAGGCGGCCGCCAAGAACTTCGGCATCACCTACCCGGTCGCCCTGGACAACAACCTCGGCACCTGGACCAACTACCGCAACCGCTACTGGCCCGCCCACTACCTGATCGACGCGTCCGGAACCGTGCGGCACATCAAGTTCGGCGAGGGCGACTACAAGGTCACCGAGAAGCTCATCCGGCAGTTGCTGAACGACGCCAAGCCCGGCGTCCAGCTCCCGGCCGCCACCGAACTGCAGGACGACACCCCGGTCGTCGCCGACATCACGCGGGAGACCTACCTCGGCTCCACCAAGCGCGTGAACTTCGCCGGCACCGAGGAGTACACCAGCGGCGAGAAGTCCTTCCAGTTCCCCGAGAACCAGGCCACCGACAGCTTCGCACTGGACGGCACCTGGAAGCTCGACACCCAGTCCATCACGCCCACCGGCGAGTCCGGGCGGATCAAGCTCAACTACCGCGCCAAGGAAGTGCGGATGGTGTTGTCCGGCAAGGGAACCGTCACGATCCAGGACTACGGCAAGACCACGACCATCCAGGTCGACGGCACCCCGAACTCCTACCAGCTCATCTCCACGCCGACGATCCAGGGCGGCTCGCTCACCGCGACCGTGAGCTCCGGCGTCCAGGCCTTCTCCTTCACCTTCGGCTGATCAGGAACACCACCATGCAGCTCACCGACGTCACCGCGGACTCCTTCGACACCACCGTCCTGGCCGCGGACAAGCCCGTCCTGGTCGACTTCTGGGCGCCCTGGTGCGGCCCCTGCAAGCAACTCAGCCCGGTCGTCACGAGCCTGGCCGAGGAACACCAGGACAAGATCTCGGTCGTGAAGGTCGACATCGACGCCAACCCCGACATCGCCGTCCGCTACCAGGTCCTCAGCATCCCCACGCTGATCCTGTTCTCCGGCGGCGAGCCCGTCGCCACCCTCACCGCGCCCCGCAACCGCGCCACCATCCTGAAGGCGCTCGGCTCGTGGCTCTGAACACCGGCGCCAATCCGCCCGGCCCCCCGGCTCCGAACCACCACCATGAAACGAGGCGACACCGCTCCGGACTTCACGCTGCCCGACCACGACGGCAACCCCCGCACGCTGTCCGGCTTCCTGGAGACCGGCCCGGTCGTGCTGTTCTTCTACCCGATGGCGTCCTCCGGCGGCTGCACCCAGGAGAGCTGCCACTTCCGCGACCTGGCGGAGGAGTTCGCCGAGGTCGGCGCCCACCGGGTCGGCATCAGCCCCGACTCCGTGAGCAAGCAACGGGCGTTCGCCACCGCCAACGCCTTCGACTACCCGCTGCTGTCCGACGTGGACGGTGCCGTGGCCAAGCAGTTCGACGTGTGGCGGCGCTTCAGCCCGCTGCACGCCAAGCGACGCACGTTCGTCATCGACACCGACCGCCGGATCCTCGACGTGGTCACCGGCGAGCTGAAGTTCGACGTCCACGCCGACCAGGCGCTCACCGTCCTGCGGAGCCGGGCCGCGTAGCCGTTCGTCCGTCCAGGTGAGAGTCGCGCCGAAACCACCGCCAGGCCTACCGGCGGTGGTTTTCGCGGGGTAAGCCATGCGGCATGCAGACCGAGAAGGCGGCGTTGGGCTCGGCGGCGTTCTTCGTGATCGCTCCGGGCGGGGTGGCGGGGCTGATCCCGTGGCTGCTCACGCGCTGGCGCTTCGAGCCGTTCTGGCTCCCGGCGCGCGTGGCAGGCGTGGTGCTGCTGGCGGCGGCGCTCGTCGTGCTGGTCTCGGCGTTCGCCCGGTTCGTCTCGGAGGGCTTCGGCACGCCCGCGCCGATCGCCCCACCGGACCGGCTGGTGGTCGGCGGCCTCTACCGGTACGTGCGCAACCCCATGTACCTGGCCGTGTTGTCGCTGATCCTGGGACAGGCGCTGCTCTTCGGCCAGTGGATCCTGCTCGGGTACGCGGCGGTGGTGACCCTCGCGTTCGCCGCGATGGTCCGCTGGCACGAGGAACCCGTGCTGCTGCGCGACTTCGGCGCCCAGTACGAACGCTACCGGGCCGCCGTCCCCGGCTGGCTGCCCCGGCCGCGCCCCTGGTCCGGCGACTGAGACTCAGCCCCGCGCCTTCTCCCCGCGAGGACCGACGGCGAACCACACCCCGCCCAGGCCGTCGCCCTTCGCGTCGCCCGCCTGCTCGTCGTCGACGTAGCGGTAGAGCGGGTGCCCGTTCAGCGTCACCTGCTTCGTGCCCTCCGGCCGGTCGACGATGCCGAGCAGACCGGCGTCGAAGCCCGTCGTCCGCTGCACCTCGGCCGCCATCAGCGGCACCCACTTCAGCGTGCAGTCCAGCGCGACGCAGGTGGACCGCGGCGGGTCGGTCTCGTCCTGCTCGTAGCGGTACAGGGTGAACTGCTGGTGGTCGGCGAGGACCTCGCCGAGGCCCGGCGCCTCCACGACCTGGAGCTCCATCTTCGGTCCCGGCAGGGCGTCGGCGAACCCGGCGGGCTCGGGTGTGGTCTCCGGGCTCGCCGTGCAGGCGCCCACGAGCAGGAGCACGACGAGCACGGCAGCACTTCGTCCCGGCACCGGACCTCCTCCTGTTCTTTCACGCTCTCCATCAAGACCTACGGACTCGACGGCGATCCCGTTCAAGCGTCACGTCCGCCGCCCACCGGCGCCGCGCACGAAAATGGACGCCCATTCGATCGAACAATGCGCGCAGGACATCAAATTGACCGATGAGGTAAAATCGCACCGTGAAATTGGCGGTGCTCTTCGACATGAACGGCGTGCTGGTCGACGACGAAGCGTTGCACGAGGAGGCCTTTCGCACGGCATTGGCCCAGTGGCGGCTGCCGCTCGATCACGGCACGTACCTGCGCCACTTCGCCGGCAAGACCGACCTTGCCGGATTCACGGGCTACCTGCGGGAGCACGCCGGCACGACCGCCACGCCCGATCAGCTGCTGACCGTCAAGGCTCAGACGTACCGCCTGCTGGCGGACACGAACCTGCAGGGCTACGAGGTGGCGGTAGCGCTCGTGCGCACGCTGCGCTCGACGGGACACGCGCTCGCCCTGGTCACGAGTTCGAGCCGCGGCGAGGTCGAGCTCGCGCTGAAGCACCTCGAGCTGAACGAGGCGTTCGACGTCATCGTCACCAGTGAGGACGTCGTCGAGGGCAAGCCGTCGCCGGAGCCGTTCCTGCTCGCCGCCGACCTGCTCGGCCGTCCACCCCGCGAGTGCGTGGTGATCGAGGACTCGCCCAGCGGGGTGGCCGCCGCGAGAGCCGCGGGCATGCGCTGCATCGCGGTGACCTCGACCCACGCCTCGGCGGCACTGCGGCACGCCGACCGAGTGGTCACAAGCCTCGCCGAGGTCCAACCCAGCTCGCTTGGGCACGCCCTGACCGCTGGGTGACGCCGTCGATCCGGAAATCGGCGATGTGGTCGTCGCTGTCGAACAGGTCCGGATTGGCTTTGATCATGGGTTGCGACGGGAACCCGATGGTCAGCGGGTACCGCTTCTTCGCGGCCTGCCGCCGCCAGAGCAGCACCATCTCGGACGTGAACTGCCGAGCGGGCAGCAGGAACTGCCCGCCGCGATGCTTGATCTGCGCGTTGCAGTACGGCGCGATCTGGTAGAGCGTGCGCATGATGACGTCGCCGTACATGTTGAGCAGCGACAGCCGGTCGAGCTGACCCGCCAGCGTCAGCACCGCGATGAGGTCGATGTGAGCGCACCAGGCGTCCACCGCCTCTTTCTCTTCCTCCGCCCAGCTGTCATACCGCTCGCGGTCGAGCCGGTAGATCGTCACCCGGTACCGGCGGAACTCCGGCAGCTCAAAACGTGCCGACAGGTGCAGGAACGCGTCCGCCGTGCTCTTGCGCCGCTGCATTCGCGCGACGAACAACGCCGTGGCGGCCGATGCCATCGAGGCAATCGCAGCCAGAGCACTGGCCAAAACCGGTAACCACCCCTGCATGGCTTCCCCCGCAATCGCAGGTAAAGCACTGTACTTGCCGTCAGGAGCGAGATCACTAGGCCTTTTCAGTGAATCCGATCTTTGTGCTGGGACGAACGGCACGCGACCACAAACAGGCCTCGCTCTGTCCACTATTGCGGAGTTTCTTCGCCAATGGTCGCCGTCGGTGCGGGGCCGCGATCACCACGGCCCCGCACCGCGCCGGTCAGGACACGCCGCAGCTGGGCGCCGACCAGAAGCGCGACGACTTGTGCGCGACGTGCACGTGGTCGTTGTGACCGGTGTACCCCGGCCCGAGGATCTCGTTGAAGCCGTGGTTGCGAGCCTGCTTCGCGAGCGCGCAGAACCCCTGCGGCCCGGCCCCCAGGTCCACGGCGTCGCCGTACAGGTGACGACTGCCGGCGGCGCCGCCGACGGCGTTGTTGCACGAGACGCTGCGGAAGCCGCCGTTGACGTCGATCGGCCTGTCTCCCATGGCGTGCCGCATGGCCTGCAGCTTCCACATGGACACCAGGGCGTTGGCGCGCGCCGTCGCAGCCGAGACGTTGCCGCCCGACCAGTCGGAGTTGCAGTTGTTCAGCTCGTCGTAGGAGAAGTTGACCGGCGTGCAGTCGTTGTCCTGCAACGCGTACAGCTTCGAGAACGTGGCGGGCCCTGCGATGCCGTCCGCGCCGAGACCGTACGCCTGCTGGAACCGCGTCACCGCCGCCTTCGTACCGGCCCCGAACTGCCCGTCGATGGCGAGCACGGCACCGTAGCCGGGATAGCCGGCCACGCGGATCTGCAGCTGCCGGACGTCCTCGCCCGACGAGCCTTGCGACAGCGTGCGCCCCCAGGTGTAGCAGGCATCGGCCGCCGAGGGGTCGGCCTGCGCCGCGGCCGGGGCGGCCACGACACCGAGCAGCAGGGAGAGCACCGGTAGGACGAAACGGAGTTTCACGACAAGCGCCACCTTCCGATCACAGGGAGGTGCAGCCTGTCGAGGCCGATCGAGGTCTGTCAATGGGCAACCAACCCAGCGCCTGGTTGGGCGAGGAGAAACCACCCGGACAGCCGCCGGGCCGAACCCTGCCTGGGTCAGGGCGTGACCAGTTGCCGTACCGCGTCGACGACGACCCGGCGGCGCTCGCCCACCGGCACCAGATCGCGCACGTCCTCGCCTTGCAGCTGCCACATGTTCGCGAGGCTGAGCACGAGGGCGAGCAGCTCGGCGGCGGTCCGGTCCGCGGTCACGACGCCGCGGCGTTGCGCCTCCTCGATGGCCGCGGCCTTGTCCGCCATGGACTTGGTGACGACCGGGCGGGCCGGCTGACCGGAGCCCGCGCGTTCGAGGGTGTACCAGGCGACGAACCGCATCACCTCGGGGTGGCGCAGACCGGCGTCGTACAGGGCGCCCGCGTACTCCGGGAGGTTGTCGGCGTCGATCGGGATCTCGGACACGGCCTGCTCGGCGATGGCGTCGTAGACGGCCTCGAACAGGCCCTCCTTGTTCTCGTAGAACGAGTAGACGAGACCCGCGCTCACGCCCGCCCTGGTCGCGATGCGGTCCACGCGCGCGCCGCCGATGCCGTGCTCGGCGAACTCGGCGAGCGCGCCTTCGAGGAGCTGCTGCCGTTTGCGTTCGGGGTCGCGGGTCCGCACGGCACCACTATCCCTAGTGAACGTTCATTCGACAAACCCGCCGGGCAGCGAGACCGCGCCGAGCTGCAGCAGCATGCCCAGGACGTCCTCGCCGAACCACGCTTCGGCGATCTTGCCGTCGCGCACCTCGTAGATGCCGATCCCGTCCCACGCGGCGTGCTTGCCCGTCGCCTCGACACCCAGGAACGGGCCGTCGTGCGTGCCGCTGTTGGTGAACCGCAGCACGACGGTGCCGCCGTCGACCAGCGTGTCGTGGACCGTCAGGTGCATGCCCGTGAACGCGCCGCCGGCCGCGGCCCGCAGCGCCGCCCGGTAGTCCTCGACGCCGTGCAGCTCGCCGAGACTTCCGGCGTGCCACCGCAGGTCCTGGTGCCAGAACCGGTCGACGGCGTCGATGTCACCGCCGTTGAGGACCTCCTCCACGAAGCCGTGCACCACGCTCGCGGGGTCGTCCTGCGGCACGCGGGCGAGGACGGCGTTGATCCACGCGGTGGTGCGGCCGGCGGCGAGCTCGCTGAGCGGTGTCGCCATGTTGGTGAACGCGTGCGCGCCCTCCGGCCACACGTCGAGGTCGGCTTCGGCTCCTGCCAGGCGAAGACGGGCGGCGAACAGGATCGAGTCGTCGAGCAGCGGGTCGAGCTCGCCGACGGTGAGCAGGGTCGGCGGCAGGCCGGTGAGATCGGCCAGTACCGGTGACAGTGCGGGGATGCGGCGCTGCGCCGTGGTGTGGCCGGGCAGCGCGAGGTCGAGCAGACCGTCCAGCCAGGACCGGGTCAGCACCAGCGTCTGCTCGGTCGCGGCCGCCGCGCTGGGCGACAGGCCCAGGTCGTAGGGGCCCGAGTCGAGCAGCACGCCGGCGAACTTCCCGAACGCCGGATCGTCGTTGTCCCGCAAGGCGAGCAGGGCCGCCACCGCGAGGTGGGCGCCCGCGGAGATGCCGCCGAGGAGCAGGGTGTCCGTGCCGAACTCGGCTCGGGCGTGCCGATCGAGCCACCGAGCGCCGTCGACCACGTCCTGGATCTGGTCCACGGCAGTCACTTCCGGTGCCAGCCGGTAGTCGGGGCTCACCACGACGGTCCCGGTGCCCTGGGCGATGAGCGCGTTGAGCACGTCGTCGTCCTCGGGCGCGCCGGCCGCCCATCCCCCGCCGTGGACGCGGTACAGCACCGCGCGCGGCCGTTCCGGGACGAACACGCGCAGACGGATCGTGCCGGAGGAAGTGGTGATGTGACGGTCGGTGGGCGTCAGCAGCGGCGTTCCCGGGTTGTTCGCGGTGGCGGCGCGCAGTTCGGCGAGACCGTCCGGCGTGCGCACGTCCGGGTGGGGCATCTGCGCGATCGCCGCGTTGAAGGCGCGTTGCGCTTCGAGGACGGCGGGGTCGATGCCGTCCACGCGTGGTCCGTTGGTGGGCATGGAGGAAGTCCTTTCGGGATCAGACGGTGAACTGGACGCCGGTGAGTCGTTCGCTCTCTCTCCACAGGCGAGCGCCCTCGGCCGGATCGGTCGCGCCGCGCGGCAGCTTGGCGGGCTTCGGCGTGCCGGAGGTCTGGTCGGTGCCCGCCGGGCCGTAGTAGCCGCCGTTCACGACGTCCGGGCTGGTCGCCGCGTACAGCGACGGCCAGGCCGCGCCCTCTGGCGAGCCCATGACGGCCCGGCGCAGCACCGCGATCGCCATCCTGGCGACCACGCCCTGGCTGTGCCGTTGCAGGTTGGTGACGGCCGAGCCGGGGTGCACCGCGACCGCCGACATGGTGGTGCCCTCCACCCGGCGAGCGAGCTCCTGCGTGAACACCACGTTGGCGCGCTTGGACTTCGCGTACGCGCTCATCGACCCGTAGCGCTGCTCGCTCTGCAGATCGGTCAACGCACCGCTCGGCCAGGCGGCGGCCAGCGCGCTGACCGTCACCACCCGCGCGGTCTCCGCGCGGCGCAGGGTGGGCAGCACGCCGGCGGTGAACGCGAAGTGCCCGAGGTGGTTGGTGCCGAAGGTGAGCTCGAACCCGTCGGCGGTGGTGCGGCGGTCGGGCACGTTCATCACGCCGGCGTTGTTGACCAGCAGGTCGATCGTCTCGCGCTCGGCCAGCGCGGCGGCCGCCTCGGCGATCGAGGCCAGCGACCCCAGGTCGAGCACCAGCGTCTCCAGCCGTGCGTCCGGCCGGTCCGCGCGCAGTGCGTCCACCGCCGTGCCCAGCTTCTCCCGGCTGCGGCCCGCGAGGATCACCCGTGCGCCGTGACCTGCGAGGACACGCGCCGTCTCCAGGCCGACGCCGCTGTTGGCGCCGGTGATCAACGCGGTGCGGCCGCGCAGGTCGCCGATGCTGTCAGGGGTCCACCTCGCCTGGGACCTGGTCGATGCGGTGCGGTTCATGCCTGCCTCCTAATGAACGTTCATTCAGTTAGAAGATGACACGACGCGTCCCGGCTGTCAAATGAACGTTCATTCAGTAGTAGGTCGCGATCACTGCCGAGAACCCGGCCGGAACGGCGGCCCCGCTCGGCGGATCCGCGTAGGGTCAGGCGCGTGATCGAGACGCTGGAGCCGTTCCGGGTCGAGCTGACCGGCTACTGCTACCGCGTGCTCGGCTCTGGTTCGGAGGCCGAGGACGCCGTGCAGGAGACGCTCGTGCGCGCGTGGAAGGCGTACGACAGCTACGACTCCGCGCGGGCGTCGTTGCGGACCTGGCTCTACCGGATCGCCACGAACATCTGCGTGGACATGCTGCGCAGCGCCCAGCGGCGGGCCCTCGCGGTCGACCTCGGGCCGTCCGGCGGGGAGATCGGCGCGCCGTTGCTGGAGAACGTGTTCGTGCAGCCGGTGCCGGACGCGCTGGTGCTGCCGGAGGATCGGGCGATTCTGCGGGAGACCGTGCGGCTGGCGTTCGTGGCGGCGTTGCAGCACCTGCCGGCCCGGCAGCGGGTGGTGTTGATCCTGCGGGACGTGCTGGCCTGGCAGGCCGCCGAGGTGGCCTCGTTGCTGGAGATCTCGGTGGCGTCGGCGAACAGCGCGTTGCAGCGGGCCCGCGCCACGTTGCGGCTGGTGGACGCGGGTGACGCCGTCGATCCCGTCGACCCGGCGCAGAAGTCGTTGCTCAGCCGGTACTGCGAGGCCTTCGAACGGCACGACGTGGAGACGATGGTGTCGTTGTTGCACGAGGACGCGACCATGTCGATGCCGCCGTTCGGCTGGTGGTTGCGCGGGCGCGAGTCGCTGTCGCTCGCGTTGCGCGATCCCGGTGCTTCCTGCGCCGGAGCTTGGCTGGTGCCCGTGCGCGCCAACGGGTCTCCCGCGTTCTGGCAGATGCGGCCCGGGATGGAGCAGCCGTTCGGGTTGGTGTTCCTGGACGTCCGGGACGGGGCGGTCGCGGGGATCACCACGTTCCTGAACGTGGAGGAGTTCCTGCCGTTGTTCGGGGAGGGCGAGTGATCGAGATCGTGCCGTCCGAGGAGGTGCCCTGGGAGGACGTCGAGGCGGTCTTCGACGGGTCCGAGCCTCGGAAGTGCCGGTGCCAGCGGTACAAGGTCGAGGGGTGGATGTGGCGGGACTCCACCTTCGACGAGCGCTACGAGGCGCAGTGTTCGCAGGCCGCACTGGGCAGCGGACTGCTGGCCTATGTGGACGGTGAGCCTGCCGGATGGGTCGCCGTCGAGCCTCGGAACGGCTACGCGAAGCTGCTCGACATGCCGATTCCGTGGAAGGGGCGGGCCGAGGACAAGGACGACCCGGACGTCTGGGCGGTGACCTGTTTCGTGGTGCGCAAGGGTTATCGGCGGCAGGGGCTCACCTACGAGCTGGCGGCGGCGACGGTGGAGCACGCGCGGTCGCGCGGGGCACGGGCCGTGGAGGCCTATCCGATGCTCGCCGATCCCGGGAAGGCCGTCACGTGGGGCGAGCTGCACGTGGGGGCTCGGCAGGTGTTCGAGGAGGCCGGGTTCGTGCAGGTCACGCACCCGACCAAACGGCGGTTCGTGATGAGGGTGGACTTCTGATGTTCTCCGAGGTCGTCATTCCCACTGCCCGCGCCGACGTGCCGGCGTTGGTGGCAGGCGACGGGCCGGTCGTCGTGTGCTGGCACGGTTTTCCCGACCATCCGGCGTCGTTCGGGCCGCTCGCGGAACGGCTGGTGGCCGCCGGACGGCGCGTGGTGGCGCCCTTCCTGCGGGGGCACCACCCGTCGACGGCCGACCTGCTGCCGTTCGGGGACGGGCTGACGCTGGCCGCCGACGCCGCCGCGCTCAACGAGGCGCTGGGCGGACCGGTCGACGTGATCGGGCACGACATCGGGGCCGGGGTGGCCGGCAGGCTCGCGGCGCTGCGCCCGGATCTGGTGCGGCGGGTGGTGACGATGTCGGTGCCGCCGCCCGCGGCGCTGCGGAGCATCTTCGACGAACCCGCGCAGCAGCAACGGTTCTTCTACCTGTTCCTGTTCCAGGTGCCCGGGGTGGGCGAGGCGTTGCTGAACGACTCGTTGATCGAGTACCTGTGGCGGACCTGGTCGCCAGGACGCGAGGTGCCGCCGCACGTGCGCGATCTGTACGCGGACCCTGCGGTGCGGGCCAACTCGCTGAAGCTCTACCGGGCCAACTTCGACAGGTCGCTGCACGATCCGGAGCTGGCCGAGCTCGGCGCGGTGTCCGAGCAGCCGGCCGAGGTGCCGCTGCTGGTGCTGGCAGGCGCGGAGGACGGGTGCATCACGCCCGACAACTACGCCGGCGCCGCCACGGCTCTCGCGCCCGGTTCGCGGGTCGAGATCGTGGCGGGCGGGCACTTCCTGCAGCTAGACAGCCCCGACGAGGTCGCGGCGCTGGCGCTGGACTGGTTCCGCTGACCTGCGGACGCGCCCCCACGGCTTGAACACCGACAGCACGTAGGCGAAGAGCAGCAGGGTCGGCGCGACGACCACCGGGTGCAGGATGCCGGAGGGGATGACCGCGGTCGGGTCACCGGCGAGCATCCGCTCACCGATGCGGGCGGCTTCGGCCACGCCGGGCCGCAGCGCGAACGCGATCAGCAGCGACATGCCGACGTTCAGCACCAGCTTGATGGCGACCCACCAGTACCTGACCAGGCCGTACTTGCTGCCCACGCCGAGCACGACACCGGAGAGCATGCACACGACGCTGGCGCCGAACATCGGCCAGATCGCGAACAGGTCGACCGCCTGGATCGCGATGCCCGCCGTACCGGTGTCCGCTGTGGACAGCGCCACCACGACCAGGATGCCCAGAGCGAGGTCGATGCCGAGCCACGCCGCCGCCGACAGGACGTGCACGAGCAGCACGGCCTTGCGGGCGCGGCCACTGAGCTTGCGGGTGGTGGTAGCCATCGCGATGCACTCTCCTTCTCTCGTGGTGTCGCGTCTTACTCTCGTCACCACGAGGGCGTGCATCATCCGCCCACGTTCTGATTTCGCGTACGTCAGATTGCGTACGCGTCTGCTAGCCGCCTGGTGTGACGATCCCTCTCTCGTAGGCGAACACCACGGCGTGCGTGCGGTCGCGCAGGTTGAGCTTCGTCAGCACCCGCGACACGTGCGTCTTCACCGTCGTCTCCCCCAGGAACAGGGTCGCGGCGATCTCCGCGTTCGACGCGCCCTTGGCGAGTTCCACCAGCACCTCGAACTCACGGTCGGTCAGCTCCGGTGGGCGCGTGCGTTCGCGTGCTGCCGTGCTGAAGCGCGCAATGACACGGCGGGTGACCTCGGGTGAGAGCAACGCGTCGCCGCGCGCCACTACGCGTACGGACTCCACCAGGTCTTCCGGGGAGGCGTTCTTGAGCAGGAAGCCGCTCGCGCCCGCCTGCAAGGCCTCGAAGAGGTAGTCCTCGCGGTCGAACGTGGTCAGGATGACGACGCGCGTGCCGTGGCCCGCCGAGAGGATTCGCCGGGTGGCTTCGAGGCCGTCCATGCGCGGCATCTGGACGTCCATCAGCACGACGTCGGGGCGCAGTTCGGCGACCAGGTCCACGGCCTGGGCGCCATCGCCCGCCTCGCCCACGACCTCGATGCCGGGTTCGGTGCCGAGGATGACCCGGAAGCCGGCGCGGACCAGGTCCTGGTCGTCGGCCAGCACTACTCGCAGGCTCACGCCTTCTCCTCCAACGCCGTCGGCAGTGACGCACGGACCAGATAGCCCGCTTCACGCCGTGGGCCTGCTTCCAGCGAACCGCCGTGCACGGCCAGACGTTCGCGCATGCCTACCAAGCCGAAACCGGGGCTGTTGGACGTGGCACGTCCACGGCCGTCATCGGTGATCTCCAGCTCCAGTGCGCTTTCCAGGAAACGCATCCGCACGTCCACACGGTGTGCGTCGGCGTGCTTCACCACGTTCGTGAGTGCTTCCTGCACGACGCGATACGCCGACAACGCGACACCGGACGGCACCTCGCGCGCGTCGCCGTACACGTTGTGCGAGACCTCCAGGCCTGCCGCGCGTGCGCTGTCGAAGAGTTCGGGCAGGTCCCCCAGGCCTGGGGCGGCTTTGAGGTCGGGCTCGGCGTCGGCGCGCAACACCCCCAGCAGGCCGCGCAGTTCGCTGATGGCCGTGCGGGCCGTCTGTTCGACGGTCTGCAGGGCGTCGCGGGCCATCACCGGGTCGGTGTCGAGCACGCGGCGGGCGGCGCCTGCCTGGATGCCCATCACGGAGACGTGGTGCGCCACCACGTCGTGCAGGTCGCGGGCGATGCGCATGCGTTCGGCGGCGATGGCGCCACGGGTGTTCTGCTCCTGCGAGCGGCGCAGTTCCTCGGCCTGGAACTCCAGCTGGGCGCGGCGGCGGGCGCCGGACCACGCCATCTCCCCCACCACGTAGGCGAACATGAAGAAGAAGACGTTGAACTCGAGTCCATAAACGACGGACGCGAGCACCGGGTCCATCGGGCCCGCGGCGTCCTTGAACTCGCCCTTGGGGCCGAGCAGCGCGCGGACGAGGTTGAAGCCCAGCCACAGGAACATCGCGACGATCACGCCGATGCGGGACCACCGCGCGCGCAGCCGGTCCTGGCCCCAGGCGCCGACGGTGAAGATCGCACAGAAGAGGATCGCGGACGGCACCAGGTTGTCGCCGACGCGGTTCATCTGCGCGGCGATGAACAGCACCGACACGGCGAGCATGACCGTCATCGGGTACCGGCGGCGCACGACCAGCGGCACGGACAGGGCGACCACCCAGACGAGCTGGACGAGCAGGCTCGGCGGGTTGCGGTACATGAAGGCGCCCATGCTGTTGACCAGCACGGTGACCTCGATGGCGCACAGCAGGACGATGACGGCGATGCCGATGTCGCGCTGCCGTTGCCGGAGCGTCGGACCGGGCCTGCGCCATTCGTCCCACACGGGTTCTTCCTGCACCGGATCAAGGTACCCGGCACCCGCATTTCATCGGTAATCGAAGCTGTTCGCGAGCCGGGGGTGTTCCGGACCACAAAATTGGACGAACGCTGACCCGCTGATCAATACTGCGCCTCACCGCCGACCGAATTCATCTGCGACAGGGCCTGGAATGTCAATTCGTCACCTATTCTTGTCCGCCGTCCTGATGCTCGGCGCGGTCACGGCCTGCGGCTCCTCCACCGCCGAGCCCGGGGCTGTTCGCACTGGTCCCGGCGTGTCCGCTGAATCGATTTCGCTCGGCGTGCTCACCGACATGACCGGCCCCTTCAAAGGGACCTCGGTGCTCAGAATTCGCGGTTATGAACTCTATCTGGATCAGGTCAACAAACGCGGCGGCGTGTGCGGACGGCGCATCGAACTGAAGCAGCAGGACCACGCCTACGACGTCCAGAAAGCACTGGACGCCTATTTCGACCTGGAACCGCAGGTGCTCGGTTTCATCGACGTGACCGGTCAGCCGATGACCGCCGCCATCGAACCGGACCTGATGCAGACCCGCGCGCTGACCGTCCCCGGCTCGTGGGCGGCGTCGCTGCTCGGCAACCCGCACATGATGATCGTCGGCACCACCTACGACCTGGACGTCATCAACGGCCTCGACTTCTACAAGCGTCAGGGCGCGCTCACCACCGGCGACACGATCGGCCACCTGCACCTGCGCGGCAGCTTCGGCGACAACGCGCTCGAAGGCACCCGGTTCGTCGGCGAGAACTGGCAGATGAAGGTGGCGGAGCAGGCCGTCACCGAGGCGACGGCGAACCTGACCGAGCAGATGACCGCGCTGAAGGCCGCGGGCGCGAAGGTCCTGGTGCTGAGCCTGACTCCACCGCAGACGGCCGCCGCCGCAGGCATCGCCGCGCAGCTGAACTGGGCCGTGCCGATCCTGTCGAGCGCGGTCAGCTACGACCCGGTGATGATGCAGTCACCGGTCGCGCCCGTGTTCGCCAGGCAGGTGCTGCTGACCTCGCCGGTCGCGCCGTGGAGCGCCGACGCCGACGGTGTGCGGCAACTGCGCGACAGCTACCAGGCCCGCTGGCCGGGCGAACCGGGGTCGCTCAACACCGTGCACGGCTTCACGGTCGCGATGGCGTACGTGGCCGTGCTGGAGAAGGCCTGCGAGAAGAAGGACCTGACCCGCGACGGCGTGCTGCGCGCGTTCCACGACACCAGCGCCCTCAACACGGCCGGCCTGACGGGGCAGCTGCGGTTCTCGCTGGTGGGACGGCCGTCCGCGACCCAGTCGTACATGAGCAGGCCGGACGGCGCGGTCCCGGGGACGCTGAAGGTGGAGGAGAACCTGTACGAGTCCGAGCTCGTGAAGCTCAAGGGCACGCGGGCGCGGTGACCGGCGGTGGTCCGAGGCCGCGTGGCCTCGGACCACCCACCGTCAGAGCTGGTTGATGCGAACGAGGTTGCCCGCCGGGTCGCGGAACGAGCAGTCGCGCACGCCCCACGGCTGGTCCTCCGGCTCCTGCAGGACCTCGCCGAACCCGGTCTGCTCGACCCACGTGCGGGCCTTGTCGAACGTGCCCTGCAGGTCCTTGGACGCCAGCGACAACGCCGTGTAGACGCCTTTCGCCATGAGCACGGCGATCGTGCGGCGTTCCTCGTCGCTCACGCCGGGGTCGGCGGCGGGCGGGTGCAGGACGATGCCGGTCTCCGGCTGGTCGGGCGGCCCCACGGTGATCCAGCGCATGGTGCCCTGGCCGACGTCCTGGCGAACCTCGAAGCCGAGCGCGTCGCGGAAGAAGCCGAGCGACTTCTCGGGGTCGTCTGCGGGCAGGAAGGCCGCGGCGATGATGACTGACATGCGGCCAACCTAATCGGACGGACCGGTCCCCGCTTCTCGATTCCTGATCGGCCTCATCACGGCCTTGGCCAGGCAGTTCGGGATGCCCTGACCGTCCTCGGAGGCGGTCTTGCGGTACTGGCTCGGCGACATGCCGACCAGTTCGGAGAAGCGGGTGCTGAACGTGCCGAGCGACGTGCAGCCGACCTCGAAGCAGACGTCGGTGACCGACATGTCGCCGCGGCGCAACAACGTCATGGCCCGTTCGATCCGGCGGGTCATCAGGTAGCTGTACGGGGACTCGCCGAACGCCGTGCGGAACGCACGGGAGAGATGGCCCGCCGACAGGTGCACGCCACGAGCGAGCGCCGCCACGTCCAACGGCTGGCGGTACTCGCGGTCGATCCGGTCGCGGACCTTGCGGAGCAGGAGGAGTTCCTGCAGGCGCGGGTCTTGGGCGGTCACGATCGACAGCCTAAGGCCCGCGCCTGACAAGAGCTACGAACTAGCAGGCACCCTGGTCACGCCAGACGCCCCACTCGCCGGTGGTGCCGGGCTCCTCGCCCGTCGTCCACCACTGGGCCCGCCACTTGCGGCCCTTGTGCGACACCTCGTTGCCGCCCACGTAGACCTTGCCGCGGTCCCACGCCGGCAACGCACACGTCTGAGGCGTGGTCGTCGTCGTAGTGGTGGTCGTGGTGGTGGTCGTCGTCGTGGTCGTGGTGGAGGTCGGGGTCGTCGTGGTGGTGGACGTCGAGGTCGGCGTCGTACCACCACCGATGCGCGGGTAGTCGGCGCTGATCGCGTACGACTGGCCGCCGAAGGTGAAGACGAAGTTCGACGGCGACGCGATCGGCAGCTGGTAGCTGACGGTCACCTCGATCGACGCGCCCGGTGCGAGCGACTGCCACGACGGCAGCGTGAGCTCCGCCTTCTGGAAGTCGCCCTTCAGCCCGCCGACGTTCGGCCCGCTGTGTCCCTTCGAGACGATCTTCAAGCCGAACCCCGACTGGTCGGCCATGCTGCCGGGCGCGCTGGTGCCGTAGTCGAACGCGATCTTCGTGCCACCGGGGACGGTGACGTTCGACCGGTTCGTGAACTTGATCTTCGGCGTGATCGGGTAGTTGTTGTCTCCCAGCGCGAAGCCGTACACGTCGACGTCCACGGCGAGCACCTGGGTCTGCTGCGCCGACGCCTTCAGGTTGCCGTAGGGCGCGGCGCCGTTCAGGCCGGTGTTGATGGTCGACAGCAGCGTGTCGCCCATGAACCACTCGTTCTTCGCGGAGTTGAACCGGTAGTCGCCGGCGAGCTCCCAGATCATGATGCCGCCGAGGCCCTTGTCCTTGACGTACTTGGCCTTCTCCGCGATCGACTGCTCGGTCTCGGTGGAGAGGAACACCTTCTTGTCGTTGTTCCACAGCCACGGCGACTTCAGCGTCGAGTCGTAGTACGGCGTGTACGTGCCGGTGAGCCGGTCGGTCGGGTCGTTGACCGGGTCGAGGCCGTACTGACCGAGGTACGACGGCGTGATCTTGGCTTCCAGGTTCTTGGTGTGCCACAACGGGTTCGCACCCGACGGCACCTCTGCGCTGCCGGCCGTGACGTCGTGCCAGACGTTGTCGATGCCGACCGCGCCGTTGCCGCACGGCGTGGTCGAGCCGACCGACGACCCGGTACCGGGCGGGCACTGCGACTGGTTCGGCAGCGGGGCCTTGCCCCACAACCCGTTCGTGCCACCGGTGACGCCCTGCCAGCCGCGCGAGTAGAACGGCACGCCGATGTTGATGCGCCCGGCCTGCATCGCGCCGCGGAAGTAGTGGTACGCCCAGTCGGTGTTCAGGTAGCCCATGCCCTCGTACTGCCCGGCGCCGTAGACGCCGCCGGCCGCGAGCTCCGCGTCCTTGCCGTCGTCGTAGAGCGCGGCGTTCGGGCCCACGAACTGGTTCCACGACCCGTGCAGGTCGTAGCTCATGACGTTGAGGTAGTCGAGGTACCGGGTGACCTGGTAGGCCTCCTGACCGCGCAGCAGCCAGCCCGACGCGGGCACGGCGGCGGTCAGCAGGTAGTGCTTGCCGTCGGCGGCACCGGCGCGGTCGAGCTTCTCGCGCAGCGTCTTCATGATCTTCTCGTAGCCCGCCCACAGCGTGCCGCGGTTGGCGTTGGAGATCCAGAAGTCGTCCGGGTTGCCGGCGTGGTTGTTCGACGTCGCGTACTCGTAGTCGATGTCAGCGCCGTTGAAGCCGTACTTGCGCAGGAACTCCACGGTGCTGTCGGCGAACGTGTCGATCGCGGCCTGGTTCTGGCCGAGCTTGTAGAAGCCGCCCGACGCGTTGCGCGTGCCGTCGGCGTTGAAGAAGCCACCGGTCTCCGCCCAGCCGCCGACCGAGATCAGCGTCTTGACGTTCGGGTTCGCCTTCTTGAACTTGGTGAGCTGGTTGAAGTGCCCCTTGTAGGGCAGCGACGGGTCCATCTCGGAACCGGCCACACCGGGCCACTCCATGCCGGTGGACGGGTTGTTCGCGTCGTTGGCGCCCACCGAGATCTTGTTCTGGGCGTCGATGTGCGCGAACGCGTAGTTCAGGTGCGTGACCTTGTTCCAGGGGATGTCCTTGGCCAGGTACCCCGGCTGACCGTTCTTGCCGGTCCGCCAGCTCGTGAAGTACCCGATGACGCGTCTGGACTTGTCCCCCATCTTCTCGCGTCCGGCGGTGTCGTAGGCCGTGCAGTACGGCACGTCGACGCCCGCGGTCTTGTAGAGCCCGTCCGGCCGGCAGTCCTCATGGGCCGCGGCTGCGGTCGGAGCGTTGGTCACGGCTATCACGGTCCCGGCTAGCAGGGCTAGCACCGGGACCACTCTGGCGAGCAGTCGCAAGGGAAGGACCTCCTGGCTAGGGCGGCGGCCACTGCCGGGAACGGTAAAATGGTCCAGACCTTTAGGTCAACAGTTGATCACACGACAACGTTGACCCGTTATGGGACGTTCATCCGGTCCGCAACCGGTACCGAGGGCTCCTACCTGCGAAATTCGCCATCACTGACACTCATTGTCAGTGATTCGCCCTAGCGTCGGCGGCATGAGTGCGAGCGACTTCGACTTCTTCCACGGCCGGTGGCACGTGGCCAACCGCAAGATCGACGACATCCCGGGGCGCGGCACCGCCTGGGTCGAGTTCGAGGCGGAGTGCGATGCCAGGCCGCTGCTGGGCGGCGCCGGCATCATCGACACCATCACCGCCCCCGGCTGGGAGGGCATGACCCTGCGCCAGTACGACCCGGCCGCCGACGTGTGGCGCATCTGGTGGGCCTCCACCCGTGCACCCGGCCACCTCGACCCGCCACTGGAGGGCCGGTTCACCGACGGGCACGGCGTGTTCTTCGGCGACGACGTCGTCGGCGGGCACGAGGTGAAGGTCAGGTTCGACTGGACGACCGGCGCCTCGCCGACGTGGCGGCAGCAGTTCTCCTACGACGGCGGCGCGACCTGGGCCGAGAACTGGGTGATGACCTTCAGCCGCGCCTGACCGCACGTCAGTGGTGGTGCTGGTGAACGACCGCGTGGCCCTTGCCGCGCGCGATCATCCACCGGTTCACCGGCACCGTCACGACGAACGCGATGGCCAGCGAGAACACCAGCGCCGTCCAGAACACCCAGTTGCCGAGGCCCGCGTTCATCGCGCCGGGTACCAGCAGCATCACGCCGTTGTCGACGATCTCCATGACCGCGATCGACACGGTGTCCGCGGCGAGTGCGACGCCGATCGCCGCCCTGAACGCGAGGCCCGACCGCAGCACCGGGCGGATCGTCAGCGAGTAGCCGAACACGAACGCGAGCACCACGGACAGCACGACCGTGGCGAGGTTGCCCCAGCCCAGCGCCGTGCCGATGACCATGCCGAGCACCTCGCCGATGGCGCAGCCGGTGAGGCAGTGCAGCGTCGCGGAGATCGCCTGCCTGGTCAGGCTCGCGGGTGCGTGGTCCATGTCGTCCTCCATCTCGAAGCCGAGCGGAACGGTACCCCTAGGGGGTATCCGTATCAAGGCATACCCCCGTAGGGTGTGTCACATGACGACGCGCCGGCTCACCCAGTGGGTGTTGCTGGGCGCGCTCGTCCTCGCCGTCGTCGGTATGCACCATGTCGCGGCAGCGGAAACTCCGCACGCCGAACACGCGGTCTCCCACCAGCAGGAACAGCCCCACGAGCACGACCTGCTGCACCTGTGCCTCGCGGTGCTGGTCGCGGCCGCGGTCGTGCTGCTCGGCTGGTTCCTGGTCAGGACGGCACTCCCCCGCCTCGCCGCGCCCCGCACCGAGGCGCCGCTGAGCACCCCGCAACGTCCGCCACCGGGCGGAAGACAGCTCCTCACGACTCTCTGCGTGCTGCGGAACTGAGTTCGCCTCAGTCCACTCAGCACTGTCCACAAACGCGGAGAGAAGAAGAACCCAGTGAAGAAGTCCCTCATCGGGGCTGTCGTCGGCATGCTCGTGCTAGCTGCCTGCGGTGGTCCCGCGAACAACGCTGCCCAGAACAACGACGCGGACGTCACGTTCGCGCAGCAGATGGTCCCGCACCACGAGCAGGCGCTCGCGATGGCGAAGCTCGTGCCGTCGCGCAGCAGTGACGCGAAGGTCCGCGACCTCGCTCAGCGCGTCGAGAAGGCCCAGGGCCCCGAGATCACCCAGCTCAACCAGTGGCTGAAGGAGTGGGGCGCGGAAGCCAAAGGCCACGAAGGCCACGACATGTCCGGGATGATGAGCGACGAGGACATGGGCGAGCTGGAGAAGGCCGGCGGCGCCGAGTTCGACCGGATGTGGCTCGCGATGATGATCAAGCACCACGAAGGCGCGGTCGAGATGGCGAAGAAGGAACTGGCCGACGGCAAGGACGAGAACGCCAGGAAGCTCGCCCAGGCCGTCATCGACGGTCAGCAGCAGGAGATCACCGAGATGAAGGAACTCCTGAAGTAGCTAGTTGATCTGCGTGAGCGCGAGCCCGCCCGCCATCAGCACGGCGCACGCCAGGCCGTGCATGACGGGGTTGCGCACCAGCAGCGCCACGAACTCCCGCAGGAACGCGCTCGGCACGAAGTACCACGCCGTGGGCGCGCCGATGACCTGCAACCGCAGGCCCTGGTTGCGGGAGAGCACGGCGGTGCGGAACACGTGGTAGTTGTTCGTGACCGCGACGACCCGGCCGTGGAGACCCCGCTCGGCGAGCAACGCCTTGCTGTAGCGGAGGTTCTCCTCGGTCGTGGTCGCCTGGTCCTCCATCACCACGTCGGTGTCGGGCACGCCGCGTTCGAGCAGGTACCGCCGCATCGCGTACGCCTCGGACACCTCTTCGTCCGCGCCCTGCCCGCCGGTCACGACGATCACGGGTTCGCGGCCGGACTCGCGGTCGCGCCAGTACAGCCGCATGGCGCGGTCGAGGCGGTTCGCGAGCAGCTTCGGCACGCGGTCGCCGATCAGGCCCGCGCCGAGCACCACGATGCCGTCGAACCCGTGCCTGCGGCCGGTGCGGCCGTAGACCACCGAGTACAACAGCAGGCTCACGAACAGGAACGCGATGTAGGCCGACACCAGGAACAACCCGATCGCGGAGCCACGGATCCAGTCGTTGGGCTGCAGGATCCCCCACGCGAAGTAGACCATCTCGCCGAGCAGGGCGAGGCCCGCGAGCAACGAGAGCAGGTTGCCGAGCGACCGGCCCTCTCGGCGCAGCATCACCACGCCGTTGGCCAGCAACGCGAGCGGCAGCAGGAAGAGCCCCACCACCGCGATCATGAACGCGAGGAGCAGCGGCAGGCTCAGCACCGGGTTGTCGCGCCCCGCCTCGGCGAACGACAGCAGGAGCATCACCAGCGAGATGCCGAGCCAGACGGCGTTGCTCAGCCTCCGGCGGTCGCGCACGACCCCGATGACGAAGAACGTGGCGGGGATGAGGAACAGCAGGCCGGCGAGCACCGGCCCAGAGTAGTACCGATGATCACTCGGTGCTGTCGGTCTGCTCCGGTTTCGGCGCGGGCTTCGGCCGGGGCCGCAACGTCACGGCGCCCGCCGTGAGGTCGAGCGGGCCGGTCTCCTCGTAGTCCTCGCCGGTGCCCGCGTCCGTCGCCTCGCGCCGGACCTTGGGGCCCGGGAACAACTCACCCAACTGTCCCATGGCCCCGACACTACCCTCAGAACAACGCGATGAGCAGCACGATCACGGCGATCGCGACCGCCAGCAGGATCCACTTCGAGTTGGCGGGCCTGCGGTAGTGGCTGCGGACCGTGGTGGAACCGAACCAGCTGTAGGGACGGCTGCGGCGGTGTCGGCGAACCCAGGGCATCTCGTCCTCCTCGGGGGAATGGCTTGTCCGCCTCCGGTTACCCGCGTTTCAACCGGTCGAGTACTCCAGCCAGACCAACTTCCACCGTCTCGGCGTCGCCGGTGTCGTGTCCGTGGAGGACTTCGTGCCACGGCCCCAGTTGATGCCAGACCAGCGCCCGCTCCCTCAACGCGGGTGTGACGCCGTAGACCTCGGCGAGCGCGGCGGCGAACTCCGGCGGTGTCGCGTGCAGCGCCCACGCGAGGTCGATCGCCGCGTCCCCGACGTGCAGGTCACCGAAGTCGATCACGCCGGTCAGCACGCCGTCGCGGCCCAGCACGTGTTCGGGGCCGAGGTCGCCGTGCACGAGCGTGTCGGCGGGCAGGCCGTCGATCTTGGCCAGCAGCTCGTCGCCGCCGGGCACCTGAACCTCGGTGCGGAACCGGTCGACGGGCAACGGCATCGGGCCGACGCCGCGTTCGCGCGCCTGGTTCGCGGGAACGGCGTGCAGCGCCTTCAGGAACTCCCCCAGCTGGCGGCCCTGCGTGGCGGTGAGGGAGGTGATCTCCTCCCCCGGCACGAGCTCGTGGCGCACGACCACCGGATCGTCCGACACGAGCACCGGCACGGGAACGGGCAGCGGCAGCATCGGCGCGAGCCACGGCATGACCACGCTCTCGCGGACGAGCTGCGGCCCGATCTCCGCACGGCGCGGCCGCCGCTCCACCCAGCGCCCGTCCACGAGGACGGCGGTGCTGTCCCAGCCCTCACCGAGAAAAGTCACGTGTCCAGTGTGAACGGTGCAGAATCCGGGGATGGCCGCCACCGTGTCCTCGAAGCTGCTGTCGCTGCTCGGCACGTTCGACAGCAGGCACCGCCGCCAGACCCTGAGCGGCATCGCGCGGCGCTGCGGCCTGCCGATCAGCACCACGCACCGGCTGCTGGCCGAGCTCACCGAGTGGGGCGCGGTGCGGCGGCTGGAGTCCGGCGAGTACGTGATCGGGCGGCGGATCTGGCGGCTCGGGCTGCTGGCGGCGGGCGAGGTGGACCTGAGCCGGGTCGCGGAGCCGTTCCTGCACGACATCCACGCCGCCACGCGCGCGGTGGTGCACCTGGCCGTGCGCGAAGGGGCGCAGGTGCTGTACCTCGACCGGGTGTCGGGGCACGCGTCGGTGCCGATCGTGAGCACCACCGGCAGCCGCTTGCCGTTGCACTCCACGGGGGTCGGGAAGGTGTTGCTCGCGCACGCCCCGGCGGAGGTGCAGGAGGAGGTGCTCGCGCACGGCCTGACGCGCATCACGGCGTTCACGGTCACGGAACCGGGACGGATGCGCGCGCAGCTGCACCGGATCCGACGGGACGGGTACGCGCAGACGTTCGAGGAGATGACGCTCGGGGCGTGCAGCGTGGCGGTGCCGGTCGAGGTGGACGGGCACGTCGTGGCGGCTCTCGGGATCGTGGTGCCGGACCTGCGCAACGTGCGTGCCCGGCTGGTCGCGGCACTGCAGGTGGCGTCCCGCGGCATCGCGCGGATGCTGGAGCCCAGTTTCCACCCACCGGAAGCCGGGGTTGGCTGAGCGACCACCTGGCCGCTTGAATCCGTGCCGTGGCAGGCGAAACTCGTGAGCTCTTCATCGGCGGCGACAGCGTTCCCGCGCTGGACGGCCGCACCACCGACGACCTCAACCCGTTCACCGGCGAGGTCCACGCCGTCGTCGCCGCGGGCGGTCCCGCCGACGTGACGCGGGCCGTGGACGCGGCTCAGGCGGCTTTCGACGGCTGGGCCGCGACCTCGCCGTCGGTGAAACGCGGCGTCCTGCTGCGCGCGGCCGACGGGCTGGAGGCGCGGACGGCCGAGGTCGTCGCGCTGATGGCCGCCGAGGTCGGTGGCGTCGGCGGCTGGGCAGGGTTCAACGTGATGCTGGCGGCCAACATCCTGCGCGAGGCGGCCGCCGCCGTCACGCAGCCCGTGGGCGAGGTCCTCACGACCGAGGTGCCCGGCCAGCTGTCGCTGGCGGTCCGGGAACCGCTCGGCGTCGTGGCGGCGTTCGCGCCGTGGAACGCGCCGGTCATCCTCAGCACCCGCGCCGTGGCCGCGCCGCTGGCCGCAGGGAACACCGTGGTGCTGAAACCCAGTGAGGACGCGCCGATCGCGGCCGGGCTGTTCATCGCGGACGTCCTGCACGAGGCAGGACTGCCCGCCGGCGTGCTCAACGTCGTGACGAACGCGCCCGCCGACGCCGCCGCGGTGGCGGAAGCGCTGATCACCGATCCTCGGGTGCGGGCGGTGAACTTCACCGGCTCGACCGAGGTCGGCCGGATCGTCGGAACCCTTGCGGCGCAGCACCTCAAGCCCGCCGTGCTGGAGCTCGGCGGCAAGAACTCGTTGCTGGTGCTGGACGACGCCGACCTCGACCACGCGGTGGACGCGGCGACGTTCGGGGCGTTCCACAACGCCGGCCAGATCTGCATGTCGACCGACCGCATCCTGGTGCACCGGTCCGTGGCCGAGGAGTTCACGGCGAAGCTCGCCGCGAAGGTCTCCTCGCTGCCGCACGGCGACCCCGCCGACGCCGGCACCGTGATCGGACCGGTGATCAACCCGCGTGCTGCGGCGCGGGTGGCCTCGCTGGTCGACGAGGCCGTGGCCGCCGGGGCACGGGTGCGGGCAGGCGGTGACGGTGGCGCGACGGTGCTGGACGAGGTCACGCCCGCGATGCGGGTGTTCCGCGACGAGATCTTCGGACCGGCCGTGGTGGTCGTGCCGGTGGCCGACGACGACGAGGCCGTGGCGATCGCCAACGACACCGAGCACGGGCTCACGGCGGGGATCATGACCGAGGACTCGCGGCGCGGACTCGGCCTGGCGCAACGGATCCGCACCGGCATCGTGCACGTCGGCAACCAGACGGTGGACGACGAGCCGCAGGCGCCGTTCGGCGGGGTGAAGTCGAGCGGGTACGGCAGGTTCGGCGGCCGGTGGGGGCTGGAGGCGTTCTCGGCGACGCGGTGGGTGACCGTGGCTTCCGAGCACGGCCACTTCCCCTTCTAGCGGCCCAGCGGCGACGTCGTGGGCGACCGCGGCGCCGTTCCCGGCTACCCGGCCAGCCCCGCCTCGTGGGCGACGATGGCCGCCTGGACCCGGTTCTCCGCGCCCAGGCGGCTCAGGATCGCGCTCACGTGCCCCTTCACCGTGCCCTCGACCAGGTCGAGCCGCCGCGCGATCTGCGCGTTCGACAGGCCCTGTCCGAGGAGCTTCAGCACGTCCCGTTCGCGGGCGGTCAGCGCTTCCACCTGCGTGCGGGCCTGGCTGGTCCGGCCGCCGCGGAAGCCGGCGATCATCCGCGCCGCCACCTTCGGGGCGAGGTAGGCACCGCCGGACGCGAGCGCGTGCACGCCCGCGATCAGCTCGCGCGGGTCGCCCGACTTCAGCAGGAACCCCTTGGCGCCGCCGCCGAGCGCTCGTTCGAGGTAGCCGTCGTCGTTGAACGTCGTCAGGATCGCCACCGCGAAGCCGAGCTTCGCGAGCTCCGCCGCGGCGTCCAGGCCGTCGAGGCGGGGCATGCGGACGTCGAGCAACGTCACGTCGGGACGGTGCTGCAGGGCCTTCTCGATGGCCTCGCGGCCGTCCTGCGCCTCGGCGACGACCTCGATGGCCTGGTCCGAGCCGAGGATGGCGCGCACGCCCGCGCGCACCATCGCCTCGTCGTCCGCGAGCAGTACCCGGATCACAGCTCCCCCGTGTGCGGCACGGTCGCGACCAGTTCGAACCTGCCGTCGTGCCTGCTGGTGCGGAGCGTACCGCCGGCGATCCGCACCCGTTCGGTCAGCGCGACGAGGCCGAGCCCGCTGCCCGCTCCCCTGCGTCCGCCGGCGTCGTTGCCGATCTCCACGACCGTGCTGCCCCCGGCCGACGTGACCTTGACCCGGACCTCCGACCCCGGCGCGTGCTTGGCCGCGTTCGTCAGTCCTTCCTGGACGATCCGGTGCACGGTTCGTTCCACTGTGGAGGGTGCCTCGCCGTCCGCGGTGAACTCGACCCGCAGACCCGCCGCCGTCGCGCGGTCGACGAGGTCGCGCAGGTTCGTCAGCGCGGGCGGTTCGCCGTCGCGGAGCAGGAAGACCAGGGCCGCGAGGCGTTCGGTGACGTTCGACGCGGTCTCGCGGAGCTGGGCCGCCGCCCGCTGGTGCTCGGCGGGCAACGTCATCTCCAACGCCCCCGCCTGCAGCGCGAGCAGGCTGAGCTCGTGGCCGAGCGAGTCGTGCACCTCGTGCGCGATGCGGGTGCGTTCGCGCAGGTGAGCGGCCTCGACCTCGGTCCTCGCCAGCACCGCCTGCTGCTGCGCCACCCGCCCGAGGAACCACGGCACGGCCACCACCAGCCCGGTCAGCACGAGCCCGGTCGCCCCGCCGACCACCCCGCCCGCGAACACCAGCGCCGGCCAGGAGGAGGTGGTGCGGCGCCCGAGCAGGAACGAGACCGCGAACACCGGCACCCACACCGCGGCCGTCCACGGCGGAACGCCGCCGTCCATCGCGAACGAGGTCGCGACCACCGCCGCCACGCACCCGGCGAGCGCCGCCGTCCTCACTGCCTCCACCTCACCACCGCCACGCTCAGGTTCATCACGCTCGACACGCCCAACCACACCACGAGCGGCAGCGAGTAGTGCACCAGCTGGAAGAACGTGATGTCCCGCCCGCCGTACAGCACACCGATGATCGACGGCATCGTCAACAACACCACGAGCGGCACGAACCGCAACACCTGCCACGCCTTGGGAAACCGGCGCGGCCTGCGCAACGCCCTGACGGTGAGACCGACGGAGGTGAGCGTGAGCGCGGCCAGCACCAGATCGATCAGCAGCCGGTACGACGAGGGCTCCGGCGGCGTCCGGCCGGCGACGACGTCCGCGATCCCGTTCTCCAGCAGGAAGGTGCCGTCGTTGCCGAGCGTCAGCCCGCTGTTGGACAGCACCGCGATGCCGTAGCCGTCCTTCGTGAGCAGCTGCCCCGCCGTGCCGGTGAACCAGATCCCGTTGTGCCGCAACCGTCCCTGGTCGTCCTCCTCCCAGCCCATGCCGCCCTGCGGGGTGAGCCTCGGCTGCGCGGCCAGCCACTTCGCCATGTCGTCGCCCGTGGTGATCACGCCATCCGAGCCCGCGACGAACCGGTCGGGCTCGGTCAGCGCGACGTCGACCCCGTAGGCGTGACCGAACCCCTTGGGGAAGTCCGGCGGCAGGTCGCGCGGAGTCACGTCGATCGCGGTCGTGTCGCGCATGCCGAGCGGTTCGAAGACGTGCTTCTTCAGGTAGGCGTTGAAGTTCTCGCCCGACGCCTCCTCTACGACGCGGGCGAGCAGGTGGTAGTTGGTGTTGGTGTACCGGAACCGGCCGTCGGGCACGGCGGTCCTGAGCACTTCCGCGGCTCGTTCCACGGCCTCTTGAGGACTGTTCGGCTGCGGGAGGCTCTTCTCCTTCAACGTCTTGTCGCTGATGCCGGACTTGTGGTTGAGCAGGTTCCGCACCGTGACCTTGGAGCCGAACACCGGGGCGTCGAGGTCCACCTCGCCCTCGTCGGCGAGCTGCCGCACGGCCAACGCGGTGAAGGACTTGCTGACCGACGCGATGGCCATCTTCGTCCTGCCGGTGACCAGCGCGCCGGTCGAGTCGTGGCCGTAGCCCTGCACAGAGACGATCTGGTCGTCTTTGGTGACGGCGACGGCCATGCCCGGTATCGAGGCCTCGCCCATGTACGTGGTCACCAGCAGCGTGAGCGCCGCACCCCAGGAGATCATGGGACCGACGGTATGGATCACCGCCTCGCGAGACCCGACCCGAAGGGCAGGGCCGGCCCCTGACCAAAGTCAGGGATCACGGGTGGCGGTGTGGGCGGAGAAGCACCGGCTGAACGCACCGATGCCCCCGACCGCGCGGGTCAGGGGCATCGGCACGAGCAGTGGCTCAGTGACCGGCGGCCATCTCCGCCGCCAGCCGGTCGTCCCCGCTCGTCTCCTTGAGCGGCTTCTCCTTGATGAACACCACCGCGAGCAGCGCGAGCACCGCGAACGGCGCGCCCACCAGGAAGATCTCCGCGGTCGCCGTCGCGTAGATGTCGGCGATCACGGCCCTGATCTCGGGCGGCAGCACGGACAGGTCCGGCACCTGGTGCCCGGCCGACCCGCCGCCCATGTCACCGAACTTCTCGGCGGCCAGCGACGAGACCTTGTTGGCCAGCACGGCACCCAGCGCCGAGACGCCGATCGCGCCGCCCAGCGAGCGGAAGAACGTCAGCGTGGAGGTGGTCGCGCCGAGGTCCTTGGCCGGCACGTCGTTCTGGGCCGCCAGCACGAGGTTCTGCATCATCATGCCGACGCCGATGCCGAGCACGAACATGTGCACGGACACCATGAACACCGTGGTCTGGGCGGTGATCGTGGACAGCAGCAGCATGCCGCCGACCATGAACACGCCGCCGGAGACCAGGAACGCCTTCCACCTGCCGAACTTCGTGATCAGCTGACCGGCCACGGTGGACGAGACGAGCAGGCCGAAGATCAGCGGCAGGCCGAGCAGGCCGGCCTGGGTCGGCGTCTTGCCCAGTGAGAGCTGGAAGTACTGCGACAGGAACACCGTGCCGCCGAACATCGCCACACCGACCAGCGCACTCGCGACCGTGGTCAGCGCCACCGTGCGGTTGCGGAAGATCGACAGCGGCACGATCGGGTCGTGAGCGGTGGCCTCGACCCGGACGGCGGCCACGAGCAGCAGCACGCCCAGCGACACGAGGCCCGCGGTCCAGCCGGACGCCCACTCGAACTTCTGGCCCGCCAGCGACGACCAGATCAGCAGCGTCGACACACCGGACACGATGAGGAACGCGCCCAGGTAGTCGATCTTCGTCTCCTCCTTGCGCACGACCGGGAGGTGCAGGGTGCGCTGGAGCATGTAGATCGCGGCCAGGGTGAACGGGATGCCGATGAAGAAGCACCAGCGCCAGCCGAGCCACGAGGTGTCGACCAGGACGCCGCCGATCAGCGGGCCCGCGACCGTGCCGACGCCGAAGACGGCGCCGAACATGCCCGAGTACTTGCCCAGCTCGCGCGGCGGGATCATGGCGGCCATCACGATCGTCGCGAGGGCCGTGACGCCGCCGGCGCCGAGGCCCTGCACGACGCGGCTGATGATGAGCATCTCGATGTTCTGCGAGAAGCCCGCGATCAGCGAACCGACGACGAACAGGCTGAGCGACGCCTGGATCAGCAGCTTGCGGCTGTAGAGGTCGGCGAGCTTGCCCCACAACGGCACGGTGGCGGTCATCGCGAGCAGCTCGGTCGTGACGATCCACGCGAACACCGACTGCGAGCCCTGCAGCTCGGCGACGATGCGCGGCAGCGCGTTCGACACGACGGTGCCGGCGAGGATGGCCACGAACATGCCGAGCATCAGGCCCCACATGGCCTGGACGACCTCGCGTTTGCTGTGAACCGGTGTCACTTCTGCTTCGGTGCTCATGATCCCCCTTCGGAACGACTCGGTACGTGAGCCAGCCCGGTGCCGAACAGGTCGAACGCCTCCGCGACGAGAGCCCCCAGCGAGAGGCTGTCGTCGTGGGCCCAGCGCGTCACGGCGCACCGGAACGCGGCGCTGCCCGCGTGCACGATCAGCCGCGGGTACAGGTCGGACTCGGGAAGCCCGGCCCGTGCGGCGACGGCCGCGCTGAGCAGCTGTTCGGACTCGGCGCTGTTGGCGAACGCGCGGACCAGCAGGTCCGGCCGCTGCATCAGGACTTCCTTGCGCAGCAGCCACAGGTCGCGTGCGTTGTTCAGCTCCTCGGTGATCTCGGCGAGCACCGACGACCGGTACGCCTCGAACGGCGGGACCTCGTCCGCGGCCGACGTGATGCGCTCGGCCATCCGCGGCCCCGCTTCGGGGTCCGCGCCGATGAGCGCCTCGTCCTTGCTCGCGAAGTAGTTGAAGAACGTCCGCACCGACACGTCGGCCTCGGCGGCGATCTCCTCCACGGTGACGTGGTCGTAGCCCCTCTCGGCGGCGAGACGCACGGTCGCCCGCTCGAGCGCGGTACGCGTCCGTCGCTTCTTGCGGTCGCGCAGGCTCTCCCCCGGCTGGTTCACGGGGGCAACGATACGGACCTTTTTGCAGTCACTGCAAGTTTGCAGTGTGTGAACTATGCCTCGCTGTCCGTGAGCTTTGACCAGGGGGTTTCCGGCTTCGCCTGGAGCTCGCCGTCGACGAGGAGGTCGACCTTCTCGCTGTAGAAGCAGGCCATGCCCGCGACCTTCTGGCTCTCCGGCAGCGGCGACCGGTAGATCCACACCAGGTCCTCGTGCAGCACGCCGCCCACCTCGACGGACCAGTAGTCGGCGGTCCCCTTGTACGGGCACTGCGTCCTGGTCGCGGAAGGCCTGAGCAGATCGAACCGGACGTCGCTCAACGGCAGGTAGTAGCGCGGTGGAAGGCTCGTCTCGAACAGGATCCGCGGCTGCGAGGAGGCCGCCAGGGTCACCCCGTTCAACGCCACCCGCACGTGCCGTGAGCTGGCCAGGACGTCGACGCGCTTGTACGGGTCACGCGGGTGGACGTAGATCGGCTCGTCCTCCTCCAGCCACTCGTCCATCGCCCCGAACTCGAACCGGACCAGGTCGCGCAGCTCCTCGGAGTCCGGGAACGTCCGCGCCGCACCGGCGGCCGTGCCGCCGCGCGTGACGACGTCGTGGACCCCGGCCTCGTCCGTCGGCTTCAGCTCCGCGCGCACGGAGGACCGCGGCACGTAGTACTGCGGGTAGTGCGGGATCTCCCAGACCAGGCGTGGCGCGGTCGTGTCCGCGACCAGTTCGCCGCCGAAGTACGCCCGGACCCGTTTCGCCGAAAGCTCCACCCTCAAGTCGCCCATGTCACATGCGAACACGAACCGGGCGCGAGTGCTTCCCGGCTACGCGTTGCCGTCGAAGAGGCTCGTCACCGAGCCGTCCTCGAAGACCTCCTGGATCGCCCGCGCGAGCAGCGGCGCGATGCTCAGCACCGTCAGGCCCGGGAAGCGCTTCTCGTGCGGGATCAGCAGGGTGTCGGTGAGGATCACCTCGCGCGCCTTGCTCGCGATCAGCCGGTCGTAGGCCTCGCCGGACAGCACGCCGTGCGTCGCCACGAGGATCACGTCCTTCGCGCCCTGCTCCAGCAGCTGCCGCGCGGCCGACGTGCTCGTCATCGCGGTGTCGATCATGTCGTCGACCACGACGCAGGTGCGGCCCTCGACGTCACCGACGACGCGGTTGGCCATGATCTCGTTGGGGCGCAACGGGTCGCGGGTCTTGTGGATGAACGCGATCGGGCAACCGCCGAGCAGGTCGGCCCACTTCTCGGCGAGCCGCGTGCGGCCGGCGTCCGGGGAGACGATCGTGAGGTCCTCGCCCCGGTAGCGGGCGCCCACGTGGTCGCTCAGCAGCCACATCGCGTGCAGGTGGTCGACCGGGCCGTCGAAGAAGCCCTGCGCCTGGGCGGTGTGCAGGTCGACCGTCACGATCCGGTCGGCGCCCGCGGTCTTGAACATGTCCGCGACCAGCCGCGCCGACACCGGTTCCCGTCCGGCGTACTTGCGGTCCTGCCGCGCGTACGGGTACGACGGCACCACGGCCGTGATGCGCTTGGCCGAGGCGCGCTTCAACGCGTCGACCATGAGCAGCTGCTCCATCAACCAGTCGTTGATCGGCGCGCAGTGGCTCTGCATGACGAACGCGTCCGCGCCGCGCACCGACTCCTCGAACCGGACGAAGATCTCGCCGCTCGCGAAGTCGTAGGCGGCCTGCGGGGTGATCGAGACGCCCAGGTCCTTGGCGACGGCCTCGGCGAGCTCGGGGTGGGCTCTGCCGGTGAGGAGGATGAGCTGTCGCTTCGCCACACCCGGCTTGCCGCTGACCATCTCCCACGCTCCACGCTCGTCCGTCCTCGCACCCGATCGTTCAGCATCTCGTCGCCGTCCCGCAATCCGCGCGTCCGACCGCTGAGATTCCACGTCGCTGCGCAATTCGAGTTAACCCGATCGGGGGCACCCACAAGCGGTCCGATACCAGCTCTGGCCGGGCACGCTCGGTATAGATCGGGGGAATCCGATTCACCTCTTGGGGTAGAGCCAGAGTGATTTCTTGATCAGCGTCGTTGAGGGGTCAATGACCATCCCTACGCTCCCCTCCATGCAGGAAAACCCGGACACACCTGGAACAACGGTCCAGGCGCCGCCGACGAGCCCGGTCGTGATGAGCACGCCCATCCACGACCAGATCGCCGACCGCCTCGGCGTGCGCCAGAAGCACCGGCAGCCGGACTGACCACCCGGCGCCCGGTCACGACTTTCGGCGGTCGACGTGCCCGTCGGTGAGCCGATAGGAAGAGCCCCTCCGCGGACAAGAGGGGACCTCGTCGATGCGTCTCACCGTGCTGGCCGCCGCGGCCGCGCTCATGATCACCGGCACTCCTGCCGTGCAGGCGTCGGGCGACGTGGCCGTTCCGCGCGTCAACTGGGCCTCGTGCGGCCCGGAACACCCCGGCTTCGAGTGCGCCTCCGTGCGGGTGCCGCTCGACTACGACGACCCGCGCGGCGCGACGACGACTGTCGCGTTGGCGCGCAAACCCGCGACGGACAAGGCGCGCCGGATCGGGTCGCTGTTCCTCAACCCCGGCGGACCCGGCGGGTCCGGTGTGGACTTCGCGCTCGGCGCGGGCAACACCCTGTCGGCGAACCTGAAGGGCCGGTTCGACATCGTCGGGTTCGACCCGCGCGGCATCGGGAGGTCCGACCCGCTGCACTGCTTCGCGAGCGAGGCCGACCTGGAGGCGTTCTTCGAGGGCGTCCCCGGCTTCCCGTACCAGGCGGCGCAGGAACGGCCGTACTACGACCGCTACCGCTCGCTCGGCCCCGAGTGCCGCGACGACCAGCGCATCGCTCGCCACATGAGCACCGCCGACGTGGCCCGCGACCTCGACCTGCTGCGCCGCGCCGTCGGTGACCGCAAGCTCAGCTACCTCGGCTTCTCCTACGGGTCGTTCCTCGGCGCGACCTACGCGAACCTCTTCCCGGACAACATCCGCGCGCTCGTGATCGACGGCGTGCTGAACCCCGAGCTGTGGTCGAGCGGCCGCCAGATCGAGTCGGACCGCATCGCCACCAAGGAGGAGTTCCGCGAGTTCCTGCGCACCTGCGACGAGGCGGCCTGCGTGTTCGGGCCGAAGCCGGAGCAGCGCTGGGACGCGTTGCTGAAGTCGGTGCGCGCCAAGCCGATCCAGCTCGGCGACGAGGTCTACACCTACGACGCCGTCATCGGTGCCGCGGCCGGCGCGATGTACTCGCCGTCCGACTGGCCGGACGCCGCCGCGCTGTTCGACCGGCTGTCGGACGCGGCGGGCTCGCTCTCCGTCGCGGCGGAAGCGGACTACCCCAACGACTTCGACGCCTACAACGGCAACGTGTGCGCGGACATCGAGTTCCCGCGCGCCTTCGAGTCGTACAAGGCGACCTCCCGTTACGCGGCAGCGGGTTCCGAGTTCGGCCCGTACTGGTGGTGGGGCAACGCGGCGTGCGCGAACTGGCCCGTCAACGAGGACCGCTTCACCGGGCCGTGGCGCACCCGCACGAACGCGCCGGTCCTGGTGGTGGGCAACTACTTCGACGGCGTGACGGACTTCCGGGGCGCGCAGGCCGTGAACCGGCAGATCGCCGGCAGCCGGTTGCTCGCGTACGCGGGCTGGGGGCACACGGCGTACGGGATCAGCCAGTGCGCCACCGACCACACGAACGCCTACCTGCTGGACGGGAAGCTGCCCGCGGCGGGGACGGTGTGCCCGGCGAACCCGAACCCGTTCCTGCCGTCGGTGGCGGCGGCGGAACCGCTGTTCAAGCCGACCAGGAGGTAGTGGGGACGGCGGGCGGGGGTGCGGCGGCCACGTGGCCACCGCACCCCCGCCACGCCTCACCCCGCGCTCCAGCACCCTCGCCACGCCCACCCGTGCCCCAGCACCCCCGCGACGCCTCTCTCGTGCCCCAGCACCCCCGCCACGCGTCACCGGTGTCCCAGCGCCCCGCGACGCCTCACCCGTGCCCCCGCACCTCCACCACGCGTCACTCGTGCCCCAGCACCCCCGCCACGCGTCACCGGTGCCCCAGCACCCCGCCACGCCTCACCGGTGCCCCAGCACCCCGCCACGCCTCACCCCGCGCCCCAGCACTACCGCCACGCCCCACCCGTGCCGCAGCACCCCCGCCACGCCTCGACCCGTGGCCCAGCACCCCCGCGACGCCTCACCCTTGCCCCATCGCCAACTCCTGCGCGAGCTCCACCGCACCCCGCGCCGGGTCGTCACCGAACCGGCTCCCGAACGCGTCGTGCACCCGCCACCCCGCGTGGGTGAGCGCGCGCCAGCGAGCGAGGTGCGCCTGCGTCCCCGCCGGGTGCGGGCGCGTCTCGACCGCGACGGCGTTCTCCTTCTCCCCCACCACCAGGTCGACCCGCCACCGCCCCACCGGGTACCCGGTCCGCACGGTCAGCCCGGCCGTCCGCAACTCGCGGGCCAGGCTCGAAGTCCAGGCGTCCTCCGGCTCCTCGCCTGCGGTCTCGGTCGGCGCCACGTCGGCGTGCGCCAGGTACTCGCCGACCAGGCCGGGCGGCTGCGGCACCGACGTGATCACGTGCACCTGGCGACGGGCGCGGGTGGTGAGCACCGCGAGCAGGTTGCGGTCGTTCACGAACCGCCACGCGCCCGGCTTGGCGTCGGCGGCGAGGCTGATCACGACCTCGTCGAACTCGCTGCCCTGCACGCCGTGCACGGTGCCCGCGCGGACGCCGCCGGTGGTGATCTCGTCCAGCGAGAGCTCGCCGAGCAGCGCCTCCTCGACGGCGTCGGCCTGCGCGCGGAACGGCGTCACCACGCCGATCGACCGCACGCCCGCCGCGATCCGCTTGCGGACGTGGGCGAGCACGGCGTCCACCTCGGCCTGGTTGGCGCCCTTGGTGGTGCGCTCGCCCTCGACGCGTTCGGTGTCGATGCAGTCGACGTCGGCGATCGACGGATGGGTGGTCAGCAGGGCGATCCGGCCGTCGTAGAACCGGGTCGCGGCGAACCCGATCAGGTGCGGCGCGCAACGGTGGTGCTCGTCGAGCCAGTGCACGCCGGCCGTGGCCGCGCCCGCGTCGAACAGGCTCACCTTCGGCACGTCCAGGCGGTCGCGCAGGGCCTGGGTGCCCTCGGCGTCGACGGCGGCCTGCACGGCCTGGTCGCTGACGAACGACACGTGCCGCAGCTGGCGGGGATCGCCGCCGATGACCGCGGACCTGCCGCGCAGCAACGCGGGCGCGGCGAGCGGCTGGTCGACGTGGCTCGCCTCGTCGATGATCACCAGGTCGAACATGCCGGGCACGGGCGGGAGGATGTCCTCCACGTCGGACAGCGTGCCGACCCACAACGGCAGCGCCGCCACCAGGTCCGCGCTGTCGATCTCGGCGAGTCCCCGCCGGCGCGCGGCCCGTCCTGACCGCAACGCCTTCGCGAGCGCCGCCACGGCCCTGCGCGCGCCCGTTCCCCTGCGGCTGACCGAGAGCTCCTTGAGCCACGCGGCCGTCGCGGCCCGGCTGTGCGCGTCGTTCTCGGCCAGCAACGGCCGCAGCTCACCGAACGTCGTGCCGTTCGTGGCGATCCGGACGGCCGCCGCGGTCTGCTCCGCCGCCTCGACGGCCGCCGCGAGGTCCACTGTGGACACCTCACCGGCGCCGGTGAGCCTGCGGGCCCTGCCCAGCGCCCGGCTCGTCCGGAGGCTGCCGAGGAAACCGGTGCGCGGTGCCAGAAGTCCTTGCAGCTCGGCGAAGTCGACGCCCGCCGCGAACGCTTTCGGCGCCACCGCTCGGTGTGCCGCCATCAACGCCTGGTGCTTGCGCGCCTCGGCGGCCAGCCGTTCGTCGGTGAGCGTGGTGCCGACCGCGCGTTCGATCCGGGCAACGGCGGCGGAAGCCTTGAGCCGCTGCTGATCCAGGTCGGCCAGCTTGCCCGGATCGCTCGTGGCGGACAGCCCGTCGCTCAGCTCGCGCGCCATCTCCTGCCGCAGTTCGGAGTCGCCGAACAACACCGGCACCGGCCCGCCAGCCCTGCGCAACGCGGCCCCCAGCACGTCGGCGGCGTTGCGGGTGCGGCTCGCCAGCAGCACGGACCTCCCCGCCGCCACGGCGTCCAGCGCCAGCGCGGCGAGCGTGTGCGTCTTGCCCGCGCCCGGCGGCCCGCCCACGACGGTGATCCGCGCCCGCCGCGCGTGCTCGACCGCGCGCATCTGGCTGTGGCTGAGCGGCAACGCCGAACTGACCGGCTCGTCGCGCTCGTCCGGCTCGCTCGCGGCCCCGTACAGCGCCGCGAACGCCGTGCCGTCCAGCCCCTTCTTGCCCGACCAGTCGACCAACGCCGTGCCGTGCTCGGTCTTCACGACCGGCTCACCGGCGTGCAGCCCGGCTCCCACGGCGACCTTGAGCTCGCTGCCGGAGATCAACGACCTGGGGTCGTCGGTCACGATCGGCACGTCCCCGAACCCGGCCAGCCGCAGCGTCTCGGCGATCCACTCCTCGGTCGGCGCGAGCGCGGCCTCCCGTTCCGCGGCCTGCGCCCAGTCGTCGATCAACGGGAACACCCCGGCGTCACCGGCGACGTGGAAGGCGTAACCGAGCCCGAGCCCGTGATGCAGCCGCACGGGCCGTGACACCAGAGGCAGGCACACGCGCCGCCGTTGCCCGCCGATCTGCGCAGGCCCCGCCAGGAACGCCCAGCCCAGCCGCAGCAGCCGGTCCTCCTGGTGCAACGCGTCGTACGCGGCAAGGTGCGCGACCTCGGCCCGCGCCTGCCTGGGCGCGGTCCACGACACCGGTGTCCAGTGCGGACCGTCCTGCTCCAGCGTGATCGCCCGCCACGACGGCTCGTGGTCGCCGAGCCACAGCAGCCCCGCCGCCTTGCTGAGGTCGAGCTGGAGCTTCTGCGGCTGCTCGGCCGCGCTCAGGCGGGCGAGGGTGCGCAGGACGGCGGAGGGGTGCACGCACGTCATCGTGCCATCCGGGCCGGCGGCCTCGCCGGTCTCGCCCGGTTCAGCGAAAAGCTCCGCGCCCCGCACGAACAGTCGCAGGACGCGGAGCTCTCGATGCATTACCTCACAACGACACTAGAAACCCCTCAGAGCGTGAGAGTCCAGGTGTCGATGGTGCCGACGTCGGCCGTGGCCGCGTCACGAACCCGAAGCGTCCAGGTGCCGTTGCGGTTCTCCGACGACAGGTTGACCGTGTAGGTCTGGTCGATGTTGTCGGCGCTGCCGCCCGCGCGGTTGTGCAGGTTGTAGACGGAGCCGTCCGGCGCCACCAGGTCCACCACGAGGTCGCCCTTGTAGGTGTGCTTGATGTGCACCTCGACCTTGCTGCTGGCCGAGGCGGTGCCGGTGCAGCCGCTGAACACCACGGTCGACGTCACGGTCGTGTTGTCCGGGATCGCGACGTCGGTGCCGTTGGTCTGCGGGGCGCAGGTCGCCGCGCCGACCGTCCAGGTGAACGACGTGCTGCCCGAACCACCGGCGGACGCGGTGGCCGTGGCCGTCACGTTGTAGGTGCCCGCCACGGTCGCGGTGCCGGAGATGACGCCCGTCGACGAGTTGATCGCGAGGCCGGTCGGGAGACCGGTCGCCGACCACGTGTACGGCGCGGTGCCGCCGGACGCCGACAGCGTCAGGTTCGCCGTGCCGTTGAGCGCGGTCGTCTGGTTGCCCGGGTTGGTGACCGAGACGCCCGGCACGCCGCCGACGTTGGTGCGCAGCAACAGGTTCGCCGAGTTGGCGCCGGGGTTGGTGACCTTGTTCGGGGTGGCCTGGGCGAGGATCGCCGCGTGCACCTCGGCCGGGGTCTTGCTGGGGTTGTCGGCGAGGTACAGCGCCGCCGCGCCCGCGACGTGCGGGGACGCCATGGACGTGCCGCTCATCGTGGCCGAGCCGGTGTTGTTGCTGTACGACGCGGAGATGATGTTCTCGCCGGGCGCGAACAGGTCGCTGCACGTGCCGTAGGAGGAGAACGACGCACGGGCGTCGGTGCGGCCCGTCGCCATGACGTTGATCGTCTCGGTGACGCGCTGCGGCGAGTACTTGCAGCTGTCGTCGTTGAAGTTGCCCGCCGCGACGACGTAGGTGACGCCACCGCGGATGGACGCGCGGACGGCGTCGTCGAGCACGCGGCTCGGCTCGTTCGCCGTGCCGGTGTAGAGGCTCATGTTCGCGACGGCCGGCAGGACGGCGTTCGCGGTGACCCAGTCGACGCCGGCCGCCTCGGTGGCGACGGAGCCGCCACCGGCGCAGTTGAGCACGCGGACGGCCTTGAGCTTGACGTTCTTCGCGACGCCGTAAGTCGCGCCGCCCACCGTGCCGGACACGTGCGTGCCGTGGCCCTGGCAGTCCTTGCCGTTGCGGCCGTCGGTGAACGCGTCGAAGCCGAACGACGCGCGCCCGCCGAAGTCGGCGTGGTCGTAGTTGATGCCGGTGTCGATCACGTACGCCGTCACGTTCGACGCGCCCGTGCTGTAGCTGTACTTGGCGTCGAGCGGCAGGTTCGCCTGGTCGACGCGGTCAATGCCCCACGACGGCGGGTTGAGCTGGTCGGTCAGGACCTGCACGGTCCGGTCCTGCTCGACGTAGGCCACGGACGGGTCGGCGGCGAGGCGCTTGGCCTGCTGCTTCGACAGCGTGGCCGAGAAGCCCTTGAACGCGGCCTTGTACGTGAAGCCGAGCTTCGCGCCGTACTGGGCGGCGAGCCCACCGGCGCGACCGGCCACCTCGGACCGGGTCAGGTTGTCCTTCAGCACCACGATGTAGTTGTCCGGGACCGCGTTGGGCGCGCTCTCGGCGACGATCGGGCCCTCGGGCTGTGCGGCCACAGCCTGGGGAAGCGCCAGCACGGTGGTGGCGACGGCGACGGCCGCCACCCCGAGCGTGCGCAGGGTGCGTTGTCTCATCACTGCTCCTCTATCGCAGGGAACCGCGTGCGACCGCGGGCCGGCCCTCGACGGCCCTACTGCGTTGCGGTCACACGCGGTTGCGAAACAGCGTTAGTCCGTTATCGGACGTGATGAGTCTTTAGTTGCGACAAGGAGCAGGACAAGCGACTTTCGTACGGTTGTCAGCCGGCGAGCGCGAAAAGATCGTCCCGGTCGCCCGACTGCTTGAGCTGGGCGAGGGACTGCTTCTCGAGCTGGCGGATCCGCTCACGGGTGAGGCCGAGCTCCTCCGCGACCTCCTGCAGGGTGCGGGCACGCCCGTCCTCCAGGCCGTAGCGCAGGCGCATGATGCGGCCCTGCCGTTCGGGCAGGACGTCCAACAGGGACCTGACGCCCTCGGTGAACTCCTGCTGCTCCACGAGATCGGGCGCCGACATGCCATCGGTGTCCTGGATGAGGTCGCCCAGGACCGAGTCGCCCTCGTCGCCGACCGGCGTCTCCAGCGACACGCACGTGCGGGCCGCGTCGCGCAGGTCCTGCACGCGTTGCGGCGAGCACTTGGCCTCGGCGGCGATCTCCTCGACCGTCGCCTCGCGCCCGAGCGCCGCGGACAGCTTCTGCCCGATCTTCTTCAGCTTGTTGACTTCTTCGACCACGTGCACGGGCAGCCGCACGGTGCGGGTCTGCTCGGCCAGGCCGCGCTCGATCGCCTGGCGGATCCACCACATGGCGTAGGTGGAGAACTTGTAGCCCTTGGCGTAGTCGAACTTCTCGACCGCGCGGATCAGGCCGAGGTTGCCCTCCTGCACCACGTCGCCGAACGGCAGGCCGCGGAACGAGTGCTTCTTCGCGACGGACACGACCAGGCGCAGGTTCGCGCGGATCATGTGGTCCTTGGCGCGCTCGCCCTCGGCGACGAGCCGGCGCAGCAGGCGCGGCTCGCGCTTGCCGATCTCGCCGGTCTCGAGCAGATGTGCCGCGTAGACACCGGCCTCGATGCGCCGCGACAGGTCGACCTCCTCCGCGGCCGTGAGCAGCGGAGTGCGGCCCACGTCGCGCAGGTACTGGCCGACCGAGTCCCCGTCCTGCTGTCCGGACGCGCGGTTCTTCAGATCTGCGGGCATGACAAATCCCCCTTGTCCGTTGGCAGGAGTGACAGCCGGAAGTGGCTGCACTGATGTGTAACGGTTAAGAGGCCCTGGTCATTCCGCGGTTTCGCCTGTGACCTCAACCTCACTCGACTGCGTTCGCCGCAGCCTGACCTCGGTGATGGCGTGGTGTTCGACCCGCAGGACCTCGATGCTCCATCCTGACACCTCGACCACGTCGCCTGGTTCTTCTGGAATGCGGCCCAGGATCAGCAGCACCAGTCCGGCGACGGTCGCGTACTGCCCGGCGGGCGCGTCGCGCAACTCCACACCGACGTCGATCAGGTCGTGCACCGGGAACGTGCCGGGCAGCTCCAGCGACCCGTCCGCCCCCGTCCTGACCGCGACCACGTCGGAGTCCGTCTCGTCGTAGATCTCACCGACGATCTCCTCCAGCAGGTCCTCCAGCGTCACGATGCCGTCCACCGCACCGTGCTCGTCCACCACGAGCGCCATCTGCTCGTGCTCGGCCTTCATGCGCCGCAACGCGTCCGTGACGCGCACGGAGTCCGGCAGCACCATCGGCGCGCGGGCGACGTCGGCGAGCACCGCGGTGTCGTCGAGCAGGTCACGCAGGTGCACCACGCCCAGCACGTCGTCGAGGTGACCGTCCTTGGTCACCGGCGCCCGTGAATGTCCGGACCTCGCAAGGACTTCCCGCGCGGTGGCGGTGCCCAAACCTGATTCGATGATCGTCACCTGCCTGCGCGGCACGAGGACCTCGCGCAGCCGGCGTTCGTGGATCTCCAGCGCGCCGGTCATGATCGTGCGTTGTTCCTGGTTCAGATGTTGTTGCACCTCAACGAGATCACGCAGTTCCTCCGGTGACATCTGCTCCTCGTCGGCGTTCGGGTCGCCACCGAAGACGCGCACCACGACGTCGGTCGACTTCGAGAGCAACCACACGGCGGGGCGCGAGATCGTCGAGAGGAAGTCGAGCGTGCGGGCGACGATCTTCGTCCACCGCACGGCGTACTGCATCGCGAGGCGTTTGGGGGCGAGCTCGCCGAAGACGAGTGTGACGAACGTCAGGACCACGGTGACGAGCGCGATCGCGACCCCGTTCGCGGCTCCTCCGAGGAAGCTCAGCAGCGGCACGATCGGGGCCGCGAGCGACACGGCCGCGGTCGCCGAGGCGAGGAACCCGGACAGCGTGATGCCGATCTGGATCGTCGCGAAGTACCTGTTCGGATCGCGGGCGAGCCGGACGAGCCTGCGATGTCCCTCCCGTTCCAGCGACCGGAGCTGACCTTCGCGCAACGACACGAAAGCCATCTCGCTGCCGGCGAACGCCGCGTTGAGCAACACCAGGACCGCGACCAGCGCGATGTCGAAGCCATAACCGTCCACGCGTTTGGGGTAGCACGCACGGTGGTATTTCGCACCCTGACGGCCGTCTTGAGCAGCCAGGAGGGCCCAGCGCGAACGAGGTGGGATGGAGATGGACACCCCAGAAGTGCTGAGCACTTCCGCGAGGACCGTGCACACCCTGCCGGAGGGTGAGCCCGATCTCGCCGCGATGCGTGTGTGGATCGGGACCTTGCTGAGGGACCTGTCGGAGGACGTCCGGCTCGACGTTCTCCTCGTGTGCACGGAGCTTGCCAGCAACGCGTACGAGCACGCCGAAGGACCACGTGCCGTGCGGGTGCAACGACATACCGGCTTCGTCCGGGTGGAGGTCGACGACCACACCCCGGCCGAACTGCCGCAACTGGGGAAGTCACGGCTCGGTGACTCCCGCGGGCGAGGTCTGACGTTGATCGCCAAGCTCTCGCGGTGCTGGGGCACCCGTGAGTTCACCGGCGGGAAGACGATCTGGGCCGAGATCGACTCACAGGTCGTCTAGGCGTTTCGCCCAGGCGACTCGTGACACGGCACGGATAGGACTTGCACCGGGATCGTTCGAGTCTCGTCGTATGACAACAACGGTCCTGCCGGCGCTGCGGTCGCCGGTCGTGCGCCACGGCGCCGAGATGCTCGTGGCGATGCTCGTCGGGATGGCCCTGCTCGGGCCCCTGTGGACGCCGGAACGGGTCGAGCTCGCGGCCCTGTGGATGGCGGCGTCGATGTCGGTGCCGATGGCGTTGTGGATGCGCTATCGCGGCCACGGGCGGATCTTCGAGATGTGCGCGGCCATGGTCGTGCCGTACGCCGTGGTGCTGGTGCCCCACTGGGCCGGGCTCGTGTCCGCCGGCGTCGTGGAGATGGGCGGGCACCTGCTGATGCTGCCCGCGATGGCGTTCGTGCTGGTCAGGTACCGGCACGAGCACGGGACGCCGAGCGCGAACCCCGTGATCCGGTTCCTGGGCGACCGGTGGCCGGCGGTGATCGCGCTGGCGCTCACCTTCGACTTCTGGGCAGCGCCGGTGGTGCCTCCGGTGTGGACCCTGCTGCTGATCCAGGCGATCTACCTGGTCCGGGGCCGGACGCTCGGGCAGCTCGTGGTGTTCGGGCTGTACGTGCTGCTGGCCGCCGCCGTGCTGCTGGTGTCGCCGTGGACCGGGGCGTTGCTGATCGCGCTCGGTTGGGGCGCGCACGCCGTGTGGGACCTGGTGCACCACGTGCGCGACGCCGTCGTGGCGCGCTGGTGGTCGGAGTTCTGCGGGGTGTTCGACCTGGTCATCGCCGTGACGATGCTGGTGGTCCTAGTCTGATGGCGATGAACGACCTTCCGCACACCGCGTTGCGCGGGGCCCTGCACCTGCTGTGGGTGAGCTCGCTGATCGTCCCGCTGGTGTCGGTGTTGCGCGAGCCGTCCGCGTTGCGCTGGCTCGGCGTGCTGGGGCTGCTGGTGGTGGCCGTGGCGTTCGCGGTGACGTTGCGGGGCGGGCCGCTGTGGGTGCTGGTGGCCGCGGTGGCGGTGTCGATCCCGCTGGTGGCGCCGGTGGGGCCGGACTCGCTGTCGACGTGGGCGTGGATCGGGGGCGCGGCGGCGGGGTTCGCGCCATTGCTGCTCACCGGTCCGTGGCGGTGGCTCGCGGCCATCGGCGGTGTGGTGGTCTCCGGGCTGGTCGGGTTCTTCGTGACGCGCGACCACACGGCGTACCAGATGATCTCGGCGTCGGTCGGGGTGACGATCATCGCGATGGCCGGGCTGCCGATGTGGTTCGCCGGGCTGCTCGGGCAGGCGCGGGCGGGCCGGGAGGCGCAGGCGGAGCTGGCCGTCAGCGAGGAACGGCTGCGGTTCGCCCGCGACGTGCACGACCTGCTGGGGCACCGGCTGACGGTGATCGCGCTGAAGGCGGAGCTGGCCGGGCGGCTGGCTTCGTCCGACCCTGCCCGGGCTTCTTCGGAGGCGTTCGAGGCGCAGCGGCTGGCGTCGTCGGCGTTGGAGGAGGTGCGTGACGCCGTGCACGGCTATCGCGCCGTGGATCTCGCGGGGCAGATCGAGGCCGTGCGGAACGTCTTGCAGGAAGCCGGAATCCGGTGCACGGTCACGTCGGCCGATGTTGCCGGTGAGCGCGCCACGCAGCTCGCGCTGGCGTTGCGGGAGGCGTGCACCAACGTGTTGCGGCACAGCCACGCGACGTGGTGCATGATCGACGTCTCGGCCGGCTCGGAGGTGCGGATGACCGTGACGAACGACGGCACGTTCAAGCCCTTGGCCGAGGGCAACGGGATTCGCGGGGTGCGGGAGCGGGTCGTGGCGGTGGGTGGTCAGGTGTCGGCGGAGAAGTCGGGGGACGTGTTCACGTTGCAGGTCGTGGTGCCCACGTGATCAGAGTGCTGCTGGCCGACGACGAGGAGCTGATCCGCGACGCTCTGGCGGCTTTGCTCGATCTCGAGCCGGACCTCGAAGTGGTGGCGCGCGCCGGCGACGGCCGTGCCGCCGTGGAGGCCGCACGGGCACATCGCCCCGACGTGGCCGTGGTGGACCTGCAGATGCCGTCGCTGGACGGCCTGGAGGTCACCGAGGAGCTGGCGCGCGTGCTGCCGTCGTGCGCCGTGGTGATCCTGACGGGCCGCGGCCGCCCGCCGCACCTGCAACAGGCCCTGCACGCGGGCGCGCGGGGCTTCCTGCCGAAGGGCTCGCCGGGCGGCACGCTCGCCGACGTGATCCGCCGCGTGCACGCCGGTGGCCGCTGGGTGGACCCGGCCCTGGCAGCCGACGCCCTGGCCGCGCCGCCGTGCCCGCTGACGCAGCGGGAGCTGGAGGTGTTGCGGCTCAGCGAGTTCGGCACGCCGGTCGCGGAGATCGCCTCGCGGACCTCGCTGTCCCCTGGGACCGTGCGCAACCACCTCTCGGCGGCGGTGGCGAAGCTGGGGGTCGCGCACCGTTCGGAGGCGTTCGCCGTGGCGCACGAGCACGGCTGGCTCTAGTCGGTCTTCGCCCGGAGCACGTCGAACGCGTGCTTGCGGTGCTCGGCGAACAGCTTCAGCGCCCCTTCGGCGTTGCCGAGCCGCAGCGCCGCCACGAGGTCGCGGTGCTCGTCGCGAATCTGCTCGAGGTAGCCGTCGGAGCTGAGCTGCACGCGGGTGATCAGGAACAGGTGCACCTGCGACCGGATCGCGTCCCAGGCCTGCGCGAGCCTGCTGTGGCCGGCGGCGGCGTACACGGCGTCGTGGAACGCGATGTCGCACCGCACCATCTCGTGCGGCGTCTCGGCGCGTTCCATCTTCTCCGCGGCCAGCGCGATCCCGTCCAACGACGCGTCGATGGCCACGACCCGCTCGACCGCCAGCACCTCCAACGCCCCGCGCAAGCTGTCGAGCTCGGCGACGTCCTTCGCGCTCAGTTGCGCGACCGTGGACCCCTTGTGCCACTCGGTGTGCACAAGCCCTTCGCGCTCCAACTCCTTCAGCGCGTCCCGCACAGGCCCGCGACTGACTTCGAGCACCTCAGCCAACTCGACCTCGCGCAACGCGGCACCCGGCGCGTAGGTGCCCTCGAAGATCGCCTCGCGGATGACGTCCGCGACCTCGGTCCCCAACCCCCGACGCCGAGCCGGCCCCAATGCCATGTAGCGATGTTAACAAGACAACATGCCACCCGCTTGTCATCTTGTTAACATTCCTACATGCCCACCATCCCACGCTTCCACCTGGCCATGCCGGTAGACGACCTGGCCGCCGCCCGCACCTTCTATGGCGACACCCTCGGCCTGCCCCAGGGCCGCAGCTCCGACACGTGGATCGACTGGAACCTGCACGGCCACCAGTTCGTCACGCACCTGGCCCCGAGGACCGAGCGGGTCAGCAACCCGGTGGACGGCCACGACGTCCCAGTCCCCCACTTCGGCCTGGTCCTGACAGTCGACGCCTTCCAGGAACTGGCGGACAAACTCCGCGCCGCCAACACGAAGTTCGTCATCGAGCCCTACGTGCGCTTCAGGGGCGAGCCGGGCGAACAGTGGACGATGTTCCTCCTGGACCCAGCAGGCAACGCCCTCGAATTCAAGGCGTTCGCAGACGACGCCCAGGTGTTCGCAGTCTGAAACCGGAACGCCTCAGGAGTGGCGGGCGGCACCGGCAACGAGGCGCCGCCCCACCGCCCGCCACCCAGCCCCGCCTGACTGCGGCCCAGGCTGCTCACCGCCACTCACGCCCGCTGCCGCCCCACCCCGCCTGACATCGACCCGAAGCTGCTCGCGCCACCCCGCCGGCCGCAGTCCAGGCTGTTCGCCGCCACTCAGGCCGCGCGGCACCACCTAAGCCGTGAGGCCCCCGCCGCTCCGCCCGGACCTGGCGCGCCAGTACCTCCCGCAGCCCACACTGTCCCCGCCGCGCCTCCCGCACCCCGCGCGGCCTGTCATTCGGCGGCCGCCCTCACCTCTCCAACCTCGTCCGCCCTGATCCCGCGCCTGCCCGCGCGCTGCCTGTCTCGCTCTGCCTCTCGCCCCAGCTTCACCCGCCCCGCCCGCCCCACACCCCAGCTTCAGTCGCCCTACCTCTCACCCAGCTTCGCCCGCCCTGCCTTGCCCCGCGCGGCCCGCCTCGTCCCTGTTTCGGCCCGCCCTGCCTGCCGCCCGCCCCGCCTTGCCCCGCGCCACCCTGCCCTGCCCCGCGCCGCCCTGCCCTGCCCCGCGCCGCCCTGCCCCGCGCCGCCTGTCCCGCGCTGCTTCGCAGCGATCGGCCTGCCACCCGCCTTGCCCTGTCTCGCCCACTCCGCCCTGCCGCCCCGCACAGCCCGCCCCGCCTCGCGCCACCCCGCCTCACGGCGCTCTGCCCTCCGCCCCGCCTTGCCCCGCCTTGCCTCTCCACCCGCCCAGCCTCTCCACCCGCCCAGCCTCTCCACCCGCCCAGCCTCTCCACCCGCCCGGCCAGCCCACCCGTCCGGTCTCGCCCCACCCGGTCTCGCCCGCGGCCGGCCCCTCCCCTGATCTCGCGCCCTCCCCCAGCCCCCACCCCGTTAAAGCACAGGCAAAATTCTTGCACGTTGCGCAAGTTTCGGTAGCGTGGAGGTGACGCCGAGCCACGACCCGGTCACACCGGGTCAGACAAAGGGGGAACCCCATGACCACGGCCGAGCGGCAGCGCAAGGCGCAGGAGCTCTTCCGCCCCCAGCTGCCCGAGGAACTCGTCAACCGGGGCGGGTGCCCGTTCGACCCCAGCGCCGGGCTGACCGAGTTGAGCGAGCGCGGGCGGGTCCACCGGATCGAGCACAACGGCGACAACGTCTGGCTCGTCACCGGTCACGACGAGGCGCGGGCGGTGCTGGCGGCGCCGCAGATGAGTTCGGACCGCATCAACAGCCCGCGTGCCAGGGCGATGCTGTCGCCCGAGTTGCACGCCGAGATGTTCCCGCCGGAGCGGCGGGCCGGGTCGTTCATCTTCATGGACGCGCCGGAGCACACGCGCTTCCGCCGGCTGCTCACCGGGCAGTTCACCGTGCGCCGGATGCGGGACCTGACGCCGCGCATCCACGAGATCGTCACGGCTCAGCTCGACGCGATGCTCGCGAAGGGCGCGCCTGCGGACCTCGTGCACGACTTCGCGTTGCCGGTGCCGTCGCTGGTGATCTGCGAGCTGCTGGGCGTCGACTACGGCGACCGGGACGAGTTCCAGAAGCGCACGTCCAAGCTCCTGAACCTCAACACCACGGTGGACGAGCAGATCAAGAACACCACCGAGATGCGCGCGTTCATGAAGAGCCTCGTGCTCGCCAAACGCGCCAACCCCGGCGACGACCTGCTGTCCGGGCTCGTGAAGGACACCGACCTCACCGACGACGAGCTGACGGGCATCGCGAACCTGTTGCTGATCGCGGGGCACGAGACGACGGCGAACATGTTGGCGCTGGGCACGTTCGCGTTGCTGGAGCACCCCGACCAGTGGGCGAAGCTGCGCGACAACCCCGAGCTGGTCGACAACGCGGTCGAGGAGCTGCTGCGCTACCTGTCGATCATCAGTTCCGGGGTGTCGCGGCACGCCAAGGAGGACGTCGTGATCGGCGGCGTCACCATCCGGGCCGGGGACACGGTGGTCGTGTCGGTGCCCGCGGTGAACCGGGACGACAGCCAGTACGACGACCCGCACGCGTTGCTGGTCGACCGGCCGCGCGGGCACCACGTGGCGTTCGGGCACGGCATCCACCAGTGCCTCGGCCAGCAGCTCGCGCGGGTCGAGATGGTGGTCGGCTTCACGGAGCTGCTCAAGCGGCTCCCCGCGCTCAAGCTCGCCGTGCCCGCCGACGAGGTGCCGCTGCGGACCGACATGTCGATCTACGGCGTGCACTCGCTCCCGGTCACCTGGTGAACCCGGCGCCGAGCTGGTCGATCATCCTGCCGACCAGCTCGGCCGCCGTGTAGCGCTCGGCGGCCTGGGGCGTGTCGAGCCACCACTGCACGACCGCGCGCATTGACGCGAGGATCGTCGAGGCCGTCACCGCCGGGTACGGGTCCACGAGGGGGTCCACGCCGCAGCGCGCCGCGATAGCCGCCGTCAGCGCCTGTTCGCGGGCCGAGTAGGCGGCGAACACGTGCGGCAGCAACGCGGGGTGGCGCCGCAGTTCGCGCAGCTGCCGCAGCCGTTCGAGGTCCACGTGGCTCGGGTAGATCGAGTCGACGGCCTCGCGCAACGCCACGAGCACCGGCTCCTCGGCCGGGCGGGCGGCGAACTCCTCCACGAACGCGAGCGCGGTGGCCGTGTCGCCGGCGACGACCGCCTCCTCCTTGGACGAGAAGTAGTTGAAGAACGTCCGCAGCGAGACGCCGGCCGCCCGCGCGATCTGATCCACCGTCACCCGGTCGAGGCCGTGCTCCACGCACAGGCTCCAGGCGGCGTCGCCCAGGGCTTCCCTGGTCGCCGCCTTCTTGCGTTCACGCAGGCCCGTCACGGCAGAAAGAGTAAAGCGTACCGGAAATTGGTGTAGACCTTGTCCGCCAGGTGAGCACGTCACTACGGTCCGTGAGATCGCTCCCACGACATCACGGAGGACCGGGTGCGCCTACTCGGAGTCGTCGTACTGGCCGGTGCCCTGCTCACAGCCGGTCACGCCCAAGCCTCGCCCTCACCTGCGGAAACGTCGCCAAAACCGACCCGCCCGGTCACGTTGGTCACCGGTGACCAAGTCCTGATCGGACAAAGAGCGATCAAACCGGCACCCGGCCGCGAACGCGTGCTCTTCTCCACCTACAACGTCAAGGGCCACGAGTACGTCGTTCCCCACGACGCCATCCCGATGATCGCGGACGGCCGCCTCGACGAACGCCTCTTCGACGTCACCGAACTGGCCACCTACGACGGTGCCCTGCCGGTCATCGCGACCTACCCGCGCGGAACCCTGACCGCGCAGGCGCAGCCCGGCCTCCAGCTGCGCAGCATCAACGGCGTGGCGTTCGACGCCGCCAGGACCCCGCTGGCCGGCGGCCAGTCGCTGACGGCCTCCGGTGCCGAGAAGATCTGGCTCGACGCCAGGCGCCAGGCGAACCTCGACCGCAGCGTCGCGCAGATCAACGCCCCCGCCGCGTACGCCGCGGGCTTGACGGGCAAGGGTGTCACGGTCGCCGTGCTCGACACGGGCGTCGACAACACCCACCCGGACCTCGCGGACCGCGAGATCGGCGAGCGCAACTTCTCGTCGTCGGCGGACAACGTCGACCGCTACGGCCACGGCACGCACGTCGCGTCCATCGTCGCGGGCACCGGCGCGAAGAGCGGCGGCAAGTACCACGGCGTCGCACCCGAGGCCAAGATCCTCGACGTGAAGGTGCTGGGGGACAACGGTTCCGGCAACGACAGCGGGATCATCGCCGGCATGGAGTGGGCGGTCGAGCAGGGCGCCCAGATCATCAACATGAGCCTCGGCGGCTACGACACCCCCGAACTCGACCCCCTCGAAGAGGCCGTCAACCGCCTCACCGACGAGAAGGGCGCGCTGTTCGTCGTCGCCGCGGGCAACCTCGGCCCGTCCGCCCGCACGATCGGCTCGCCCGGCAGCGCCACGTCCGCGCTGACCGTCGGCGCCGTCGACCGCGACGACAGGATCGCGGAGTTCTCGGCGCGCGGCCCGTCGCAGTCCGGCACCCTCAAGCCCGACCTCACCGCGCCGGGCGTCGGCATCGTCGCCGCCCTGCACGCGGCGGGCAGGATCGGCGCGCCCGTCGTCGAGGGCTACACCGCGCTCGACGGCACGTCGATGGCGACCCCGCACGTCGCGGGCGCCGCGGCCCTGCTGAGCCAGCAGCACCCCGGCCTCAGCGGCGCGGAGCTGAAGGCGCGGCTCACCGGCACCGCCACGCCGACGTCCGGGCTGACGCCGTTCGAGCAGGGCACCGGCCGGGTGGACGTGGCGAAGCTGATCAAGCAGAACGTCACCTCGAACCCGACCAGCGTCGACTTCGGCGCGCACCAGTGGCCGCACACCGGCGAGGCCGCGCTGACCCGTGAGATCACCTACTCCAACGCGGGTTCCGAGGCCGTGACGCTCGACCTGTCGGCGGACACGACCGGCGCGTTGTTCAGCGTCTCCCCCGCGCGCCTGACGGTCCCGGCCGGCGGCACCGCGAAGGCCACCGTCACCGCGGACATCGCGAAGCAGCCGGCGGGCGGCGTCTTCGGCGGCGCGGTCGTGGCGAGCGGCCTGCGCACCGCCGTCGTCGCGGACCTCGAGGTCGAGAGCTACGACGTCAAGGTGGTGGGCGTCGAGCGTTCCGGCGCCACGACGACGTCGACGTTCGCCAGCATGATCAACGTCGACACCGGCGCCCGCGTCTGGCCGAACACGTCCACGGGCGTGGCGCGCGTCGCCAAGGGCCGCTACATCCTGAGCGGCAGCGTGATGTCGTCGTCCGGCGCGTACACGCACGACGTGATCAACTACCCGAACCTGACCGTCACCGGCGACACGACGGTCGAACTGGACGCGCGCAAGGCCAAGCCGGTCAAGGTGACCCTGCCGGTCACCGCGCAGCTCTCGTTGCTGCAGACCGGTTTCGAGCGCGTCGTCGACGGAACCGCCTACACCATCGGCAACTTCTCGGTCGGCGGCGTCGTCGACCACCTCGGCGTGGCGAGCATCGGCCCCGACTCGAAGGAGGTCACCGGCAAGATCGCGACGTTCTGGACGGCGGGCTCCGACTTCTACGGACTCGCCTGGTACAGCAAGGGATCCGCGCCGAACGGCCTGACGAAGACCGTCGCGCGCAAGGACCTCGCGTCCGTGCGCGTCGACATGCCGGCGCTGAAGCCGGGCCAGACCGCCTCGATCGGCCACACCTCGTCCCCCGAGGGCCGCGCCGACTGGACGTACGGCTCGCTGGACAACTTCGTCCCCGGCCCGCGCACCGAGTACTACGGCGGCGACGGCGGCGACTGGTCCCGCCGCTTCAACCTGTTCGACGAGACCGGCAACCTGGGCTCGCTGAGCACGCCGCTGCGCCACTACAAGCCGGGCCGCTCCTACGTGGAACCGTTCAACCGCGCGGTGTTCGGCCCGGCGCTGCCCGAGTCGCGCGACGTCCCGCACTCGTTCCGCGCGGGTGACTTCGTCCGCATCACGGTCCCGCTCTACGGCGACAACGCGGGCAACGAGGGCTACTCCCCCGTCACCGCGGCCCAGACCGTCCTCTACCGCGACAACGTGAAGGTCATCGACTCGAACCAGCCGGGCTGGGGCCTCGCCGACGTCCAGCCGGGCGCCGCGAACTACCGCCTCGTGGCCACCGCCACCCGGCCGGGCCCGCTGAGCACCACCGTGTCCGGCGCATGGACGTTCCGCAGCGACACCACCAAGAGCCAGACCGCCCTGCCGCTGTCCGTCATCCGCTTCACCCCGCAGCTGGACGACGACGGCTACGGCCGCGCCGGCCAGATGCTCGCCGTGCCGATCTCCACCCAGTCGCAGGTGGGCTCGGTCCGCGTCACGTCCGTCGAGGTCTCCTACGACGGCGGCACGACGTGGAAGCGCACGCAGATCACCGGCAACCGCGTGCTGCTGGCCCACCCGAAGGACGCCAAGTCGGTCTCCTTGCGCGCCAAGGCGTACGGCAACGACCAGACCGTGGAGCAGACCATCGTCAACGCGTACCTGCTCCGCTGAGAAAGGCGCCCGCGCGCTCCCGAGCCCACGAGGCGAAGGAGCGCGCGGGCCTCTCCAGCACGTCCTCGACCTCACCCGGAAGCCGCGCGGTCGCCGCGTTCCTGGTGAGCGCACGCACCTGCCACGAGAATCGTCATGGCGCCGACCGCAGGACCTGTGGCCAGGTGGAGATCAAGGCGAAGGAGCGAGCGTGCGCGAGCTGACCGACGAGATCGTCGTGTCCCACCGGCCTCAGCCACCGAAGCCCGCGCCGACCGGGGTGAGCGTCCCCGGCCGGCACGTCGCCCGGCACCGGCACGGCTGACCTGCCGCGATCACCTATCCGCCACCCGGACGAGTGAACCTCGTCCTGATCCACGCCTGACGCCCTCTAGTAGATGTCCGGAAACCATGGTCATCTTCGCCCCGCAAGCGGAAGGGCGGGAGGGCGGCAGCAGGAATGCGGCAGGGCGGACACCGGACCGAGGCTCGGCAGGCAGCGAACGCCGTGTTCGGACGAAGCACTCGGCGACAACGCGGCCGGCGTACGGCGGCCTCGGGTCGGCGCGGTCCAGGAAACGGGTACGCGCGGTGGTGGCGGGGACAGAACACCGAGCTCCGCCGCCTCGATGGCACCCTCCTCGGGCGCGTCCCCTGATCGCACCTGCTGCCACCCCACAACTGGCCTCCGCGGCACCGCCCTGGGCGCGCAGGAACACCTGATCCACCGGACCCACAACGGCCTCGGCCCGGACGGACTGCTCGCCCTCCCGCTCGGCGAGGCGCGCCGCAGCGGGCCGTTCCGCTCGTCACGATCGTGCACGGCGGGCCGTACGACCGGTTCACCGACAACCTGCAGCTGCACTGGGTGCCGTCGGCGCAGTGGTTCGCCCACCAGGGGATCGCGACCTTCCTGCCCAACCCGCGCGGCGGCCTGGGCCACGGGCACGAGTTCGCCGAAGCCGTCGGCGGCCGGGTCGGGCTCGAGGAGTGGCACGACATCGAGAACGGCCTCGACCTGCTGGTCTCCGAAGGAGTCGCGGACCCGGACCGGCTCGGCATCGCCGGCTGGAGCCACGGCGGGTTCATGGCCGCCTGGGCCACCACCAGGACCGACAGGTTCAAGGCGGCCCTGGTGGGCGCGGGCATTTCGGACTGGCCGCGGCAGGTGCGCGACGGCGAGTGGGGCGCGTTCGAAGCCGCGCTCGCCGACACCCCGGAGCGAAGCCCGATCACGTACGCCCACGAGATCACGACGCCGATGTTGATCGTGCACGGCGCCGAGGACACCAACGTGCCGGTGGAGCAAGCCGAGCTGTTGCACGCGGCGGTGAAGCACTCCGAACTCGTGCTCTACCCCGGCGAAGGGCACTCGCTCCGCCAGCGTGAGCACAGGCTGGATCTGCTGAACCGAACCAGAAGGTTGTTCGCGAAGCTCTGAAGTTTGCGCAAGTCTTACGCAACGGCGGCAAGCCCAGAGCAAGCCCGTGCAAGCGCGCGTATCGAGATCAAATCAATTTTCGGGGCAGGTTCGGGTCCGAACCGACCGCAAACCCCTCTGTCCAGCCGCTGGTGATCGCCCTTGCGCACGCTGGGACACTGTTCGGACACGTGAACGAACCGGGGTCTTTCCTGTTCAGAGGGCTCTGTCGCAAATTTGCGCAATCACGTCGAGATATTGCGGTAATCTGCTGGTCACTTCTACGGTGAGGCGCGCCACACCCCCTCGCGTCCCCACCGAGAAGGGCCAAGCACGCCATGTCACTGACGACACGCGCTCGCTCCCTGCTAGCCCCGGCAACAGCACTGATCACCGCAGCGGCGACCCTGACCTTCGTCCCTGCCGCCCAGGCCGCGCCGGTCAGCCTCGACCTCGCACGGCAGACCCGCATCAGCGAGGTCACCCTGACCAGCGGGAAGAACGCCACCGAGACGTTCGCCGTCCAGACGAGCCTCGACGGCAGAGGCTGGTCGACGCTGGTCGCGGAACGACCGCACACGTTCCAGAACGGCAAGGTCACCTTCAAGGTCGACCCGACGCTGGTCAAGCACGTCCGCGCCACCAGCACCACGGCGAAGCTGGCGGTGCAGGAGGCCGAGGCGAGCGTCAAGCTCCAGGCGTCGTACTCGGCCAGCAGCACCAACCAGAACTACGGTCCGGGCAACGCGGGCGACGGCAACCAGTCGACCTACTGGGAGAGCGCGAACAACGCCTTCCCGCAGTGGCTCCAGGCCGACCTCGGCGCGGCGGTCAAGGCCGACCGGGTCGTGCTGAAGCTGCCGACGGGCGGATGGGGCGCGCGCACCCAGACCCTCGCGGTCCAGGGCAGCACGGACGGCACCAACTTCACGGATCTCGTGCCCAGCAAGGGCTACGACTTCAACCCCGCCTCCAACAGCACCGCGACCATCGACTTCACCGCCGCCACCACCCGGTACGTCCGGCTGCGGATCACCGCGAACACCGGCTGGCCGGCGGGCCAGATCAGCGAGTTCGAGGTGCAGGGCCCGACCGGCGGTGACACCCAAGCGCCCAGCGCCCCCGGCAACCTCGCCTTCACCCAGCCCCAGGCCGGGCAGATCCGGCTGACCTGGAACGCGAGCACGGACAACGTCGGCGTCACCGGCTACGACGTCTACGCCAACGGCACGCTGCGCACGACCGTCACCGCGACGAACTTCACCGACAGCCAGCCCGACGGCCTGCGCGTCAGCTACCACGTGATCGCCAAGGACGCCGCAGGCAACCAGTCGCCCGCCAGCAACACGGTCACCCGCGAGGGCGCCACCGGCACGAACCTGGCGCAGGGCAAGCCCGTCACGGCGAACAACAACGTGCACAACTTCGTCGCCGCCAACGCCAACGACGGCAACGTGCAGACCTACTGGGAGTCCAACGGCCTCCCCGGCACCCTGACCGTCCAGTTGGGAGCGAACGCGGACGTCAGCTCCGTCGCGCTCAAGCTCAACCCGGACAACGCGTGGGGTGCCCGCACGCAGAACATCGAGGTCCTCGGCCGCGAGCAGAACGCGACGAGCTTCACCAGCCTGACCCCCGGCCGCGACTACCGCTTCGACCCCGCGACCGGCAACAGCGTCACCATCAACGCCTCCGGGCGCGTCGCCGACCTCCAGGTGCGCGGCACGTCCAACACCGGCGCGCCCGGCACGCAGGTGGCGGAGATCCAGGTGTTCGGCACCCCTGCCCCGAACCCCGACCTCACCGTCACGGCCACGTCGTTCACGCCGGCCGCTCCCGTGGAGACCGACCAGATCACGCTGAACGCCACCGTCCGCAACGCGGGCACGGCGGCGTCGGGAGCCACCGACGTCACGTTCTTCCTCGGCACCACCGCGGTGGGCACGGCGAACGTCGGCGCGCTCGCGGCCGGTGCGCAGGCGAACGTCAGCACGACGATCCCGGCGCGCCCGGAGGGTTCCTACGAGTACACGGCGAAGGTCGACGAGACCAAGAAGGTCGCGGAGCAGAACGAGACCAACAACGCCCGCGTCCACCCGTCGCCGCTCGTCGTGACCCCGGTCCCGAGCTCCGACCTGGTCGCGGTACCGACCTGGGCTCCCAGCAACCCGAGCAACGGCCAGACCACGACGTTCTCCGTCGCGATCAAGAACCAGGGCTCGACCAACAGCGCGTCCGGCGCCCACGGCATCACCGTGACGATCCTGAACAGCAGCGGCCAGACCGTCCGCACGCTGACCGGCAGCCACAACGGCGTGATCAACGCGGGGGCGACCACCGCCGCGGTCAACGTCGGCACGTGGCCCGCCGCCGACGGCCGCTACACGGTGAGAACCACCATCGCCAACGACGGCAACGAGATCCCGGCCAAGCAGGGCAACAACACCAGCGAGCAGTCGCTGTTCATCGGCCGCGGCGCCAGCGTTCCGTGGCAGCACGTCGAGGCCGAGGACGCGACCGTCGGCGGTGGCGCGCAGGTCCTCAGCCCGAACAGGACGATCGGCGACCTCGCCGGTGAGGCGTCCGGCCGCCGCGCCGTCACGCTGAACGGCACCGGCCAGTCGGTCGAGTTCACGACCAGCGCACCGACCAACACCCTCGTCACCCGCTTCTCCATCCCGGACAGCTCCGGTGGCGGCGGCATCACGAGCAACCTCAACATCTACGTCAACGGCCAGTTCCACAAGGCCATCGACCTGACGTCGAAGTACATGTGGCTCTACGGCAACGAAGCGTCCCCGAACAACTCCCCGGGGTCGGGCGGGCCGCGCCACATCTACGACGAGGCGAACGTGATGCTCAACTCGACGTTCCCGGCGGGCACGAAGATCAAGCTGCAGAAGGACGCGGCCAACACCACGAACTACGCGATCGACTTCGTGAACTTCGAACAGGTGCAGGCCGCCGGAAACCCTGACGCGGCACGCTATGCCGTGCCCGCCGGGTTCACCCACCAGGACGTGCAGAACGCGCTCGACCGCGTCCGCATGGACACCACGGGGAACCTGGTCGGCGTCTACCTGCCCGCGGGCACCTACCAGACGCAGCAGAAGTTCAACGTCTACGGCAAGGCCGTCCGCGTGGTCGGCGCCGGTCCCTGGTTCACCCGGTTCCAGGCCCCGCTCACCCAGGAGAACACCGACCTCGGCTTCAGCGCGCAGTCGTCCGCGAGCGGCTCGACGTTCAGCGGGTTCGCCGTGTTCGGCAACTACACGCAGCGCAACGACGGCCCCGGCAAGGTGTTCGACTTCGCCGGCGTCCAGAACATGACCATCGAGAACATCTGGGTCGAGCACATGATGTGCCTGTTCTGGGGCAACAACGTCGACAACAACGTCATCAAGGACAGCCGCATCCGCAACATGTACGCGGACGGCCTCAACATGACGAACGGCTCCGCGGGCAACCGGATCGCCAACATCGAGGCCCGCTCGACCGGTGACGACGCGTTCGCGTTGTTCGCCGCCACCGACAACGGCGGCAGCGGCCAGCAGAACAACGTCTTCGAGAACCTGAGCGTGACCACTCCGTGGCGCGCGGCCGGTCTCGCGGTGTACGGCGGCAAGAACAACATCTTCCGCAACATCTACATCGCGGACACGCTCACCTACTCCGCGGTGACGATCAGCTCGCTCGACTTCGGGTACCCGATGGAGGACTTCGGACCGGAGCCGACAACGTTCAGCGGCCTCACCCTGGTGCGCTCCGGCGGCCATTTCTGGGGTCAGCAGACGTTCGGCGCGATCTGGATGTTCTCCGCCTCCAAGAAGTACACGGGCATCCGGGTGAGCGACGTCGAGATCATCGACCCGACGTACAGCGGAATCATGTTCCAGACCAAGTACAACGGTGCCGCCGAGAACGTCTTCCAGGACACGGTGCTGTCCAACGTGAGCATCTCGGGTGCGCGCAAGTCCGGTGACGCGTTCGACGCCAAGTCCGGATTCGGGTTGTGGGCCAACGAGATGCCGGAGCCCGGTCAGGGTCCCGCCGTCGGCGAGGTCACGTTCAACGACCTGAGGTTCGCCAACAACTTCCAGGACATCAGGAACACCACGACCACCTTCAAGATCAATATCAACAACTGATACCCCTGCCACGAAGGACAATTCAAAATGAGAAACACGCTACTGAAGCGTGCGGTGAGTGCTGCCGTCGTCAGCGCCCTCGCACTGTTCGGATTGACCCCCGCGGCAGGAGCAGCGGTTGTCCGGCTGTCCGCGAACCTGACCGCGTCCAGCAGCAACGGCCCGTACGGCGCCGGCAACGCCGGTGACGGCAACCAGGGCAGCTACTGGGAGAGCGCCAACGGCGTGTTCCCGCAGTGGCTCCAGGCCGACCTCGGCTCCTCCCGGAGCGTCAGCAAGGTCGTGCTGCGCCTGCCGTCCACTTGGGAACAGCGCACGCAAACGCTTGCTGTGCAAGGAAGTGCGAACGGCTCGCAGTTCACCGACATCGTCGGCTCTGGCGCGCGGGTCTTCTCCCCCGGCTCGAACAACACGGTGACGCTGGACTTCGCCGCCACCAACGCCCGGTACGTGCGCGTCTCGATCACCGCGAACTCCGGCTGGTCCGCGGGCCAGCTCAGCGAGTTCGAGGTGCACGGCGAGTCCGGTCCGGTCGACCCGCCGCCCGCCGGGGACAACCTGGCGGCAGGCAAGCCGGTCGAGGAGTCCGGCCACGTGCACAACTTCGTGGCCGCGAACGCCGTGGACGGCAACACCGGCACGTACTGGGAGTCCAACGGCTTCCCGGGTCACCTGACCGCGAAGCTGGGCTCGAACGCCGACATCACGTCCGTCGTCGTGAAGCTCAACCCCGACACCGCGTGGGGAGCTCGGACCCAGAACTTCGAGGTGCTGGGCAAGGAGGCGAGCGCTTCCGCGTTCGCGACCCTGAAGGCGCGCGCCGACTACCGGTTCGACCCGGCCACCGGCAACACCGTCACCATCCCGCTGACCGGGCGAGCTTCCGACGTGCGGCTGCACTTCTACTCGAACACCGGCGCGCCCGGCGGCCAGGTCGCCGAGTTCCAGGTGTTCGGGGCGTCCGCACCGGCTCCCGACCTGACCGTCACGAACCTGACGTGGACGCCGGCCAGCCCGTCCGAGGCCGACGCGATCAGGCTCACCGCCACCGTGCGCAACGGCGGCACCGTGGCCTCCACCGCCACGACTCTCAACGCCACGCTCGGCGGCACCGTCGTGGGCAGCGCCGCAGTGGGTGCGCTCGCCCCTGGAGCCACGGCCACCGTCAACGTCGACGCGGGCCGTCGGGGTGCCGGGTCCTACGCGGCCGCGGCCACGGTGGACCCGGCCAACCAGGTCGCGGAGACCAACGAGGGCAACAACACCTTCACCTCCGGCTCTCCCCTGGTCGTCGGCCAGGCTCCGGGACCGGACCTGCAGATCCTCGGCGTGACGCCGAACCCGTCGTCCCCGGCGGCGGGCCAGGCAGTGACGTTCGCGGTGCAGGTCAACAACCGCGGCACGTCGGCGGCGGGCGCTTCGGTGACCCGCGTGGCCATCGGCGGCAGCACGTTGAACGCCAACACGGGTGCCATCAACGCCGGTCAGACCGTCACGGTCAACGTCGGCTCCTGGACCGCCACCAACGGCGGCGCCACGGCCACCGCGACCGCCGACGCGACGAACGTCGTGGCGGAGACCAACGAGAACAACAACACCGCGACCCAGTCCATTGTGGTCGGACGCGGCGCGTCGGTGCCGTTCACCTCGTATGAGGCCGAAGCGGGCCGCTACACCGGCACGCTGCTGCAGGCCGACGCGAAGCGCACGTTCGGGCACACCAACTTCGGTTCCGAGTCCTCTGGCCGCAAGTCGGTGCGCCTCGACGCGCAGGGCCAGTTCGTGGAGATCACCTCGACGGTCAGCACCAACTCGATCGTCGTGCGCAACTCCATCCCGGACGCCGCCGCGGGTGGTGGCCAGGAGGCGACGATCAGCCTCTACGCGAACGACCAGTTCGTGCAGAAGCTGACGTTCTCGTCGCGCCACAGCTGGCTCTACGGCACCACGGACGACCCCGAGGGCCTCACGAACCGTCCCGGCGGCGACGCCCGCAGGCTGTTCGACGAGACCTCGCAGCTGCTGGCCTCGAGCTACCCGGCCGGCACGAAGTTCAAGCTCCAGCGCGACTCCGGTGACAACGCCCAGTTCTACGTCATCGACCTGATCGACCTGGAGCAGGTCGCCCCGGCCGCCTCCAAGCCGTCCGAGTGCGTGTCGATCACGCAGTACGGTGCCACGGCGAACGACCAGACGGACGACACGGACGCCATCCAGCGCGCCGTGACGGCCGACCAGAACGGGGAGATCCCCTGCGTCTGGATCCCGGAGGGCAAGTTCCGCCAGGAGAAGAAGATCCTCACCGTGTTCAACAGCGGTGGCGACAACCAGGTCGGCATCCGCAACGTCACGATCCGCGGCGCCGGCATGTGGCGCTCGCAGCTGTTCTCGCTGATCCAGCCGCAGGACGCGGGCACGATCAACCACCCGCACGAGGGCAACTTCGGGTTCGACATCGACGACAACACCCAGATCTCCGACATCGCGATCTTCGGTTCCGGCCGAATCCGCGGCGGTGACGGCGGTGCCGAGGGCGGCGTCGGACTGAACGGCCGGTTCGGCAAGAACACCAAGGTCACCAACGTGTGGATCGAGCACGCCAACGTCGGTGTCTGGGTCGGCCGCGACTACACCAACCTGCCGGACCGCTGGAACCCCGGCGACGGCCTGCAGTTCAGCGGCATGCGCATCCGCGACACCTACGCCGACGGCATCAACTTCACCAACGGCACCCGCAACTCCACGGTCTTCAACTCGTCGTTCCGCACCACGGGCGACGACGCACTGGCCGTGTGGGCGTCGAAGTACGTGAAGGACCAGAACGTCGACGTCGGCAGCGGCAACGCGTTCCTCAACAACACGATCGCGCTTCCCTGGCGTGCCAACGGCATCGCGATCTACGGCGGCTCGAACAACCGCGCGGAGAACAACGTCATCTCCGACACCGCCAACTACCCGGGCATCATGCTGGCGACCGACCACGACCCGCTGCCGTTCGGCGGGACCACGTTGCTCGCCAACAACGCCCTGTACCGCACCGGCGGCGCGTTCTGGGGTGAGGCGCAGGAGTTCGGCGCCATCACGCTGTTCTCGCAGAACCTGCCGATCCCCGGCGTCGTCATCCGCGACACCGAGATCCTGGACTCCACCTACGACGGCATCCAGTTCAAGGGAGGCGGCAGCGGCATGCCGGACGTGGCCATCACCAACGTCCGCATCGACGGCTCCAACAACGGCTCTGGCATCCTCGCGATGGCCCAGGCCCGCGGTTCGGCACGCCTGACGAACGTCACGATCACCAACTCGCGTGACGGCAACATCACGATCGAACCCGGATCGCAGTTCGTCATCAACTAGCTCGTAGATCACATTTAGAACCACCTCCGATCGGGTACGCCCCGGTCGGAGGTGGTTTTTCATGTCTACGGTCGTTGTCGGGTTCGACGGTTCCGACCTGGCCCGCCGAGCCGTGCGGTTCGGTGCGGAGGAAGCTTCCCGCCGAGGCGCCGCCCTGCAGGTAGTGCACGCCGTGCGAGCCCCGCTGCCCGAGCCCGTGTTCACGCCGATGTCCGTCCCGGTGCCGGAGTTCGTCACCGAGGAGACGATGTCGCGAGCCGCGGAGGACCACCTCGCCGAACTGGCCGAGGAGCTCAAGCAGAGCTGGCCGGACCTGGAGATCGCCACCCACGTCCGCATCGGCCGGCCGGTGGACGTCCTCGCCGCCGAACCGGGCGACCTGCTCGTGCTCGGCTCGTCCGGTCGCACCGGCATCGCCGAGATGTTCCTCGGCTCCACCGCCGTAGAACTGGTGTCCGTCGCCGGCCGCCCGGTGATCGTGACGAGGTCCGGACCTGTTGACGGACGTGTGGTCGTCGGCGTAGACGGCTCCGACACCTCCACGGACGCGATCGCGTTCGCCTTCGAGTACGCCGCCCGCCACGGCCGCGAGCTGCTCGCCATCCACGCGTGGAACGACGTGGGCTTTGCCGAGCTGCCCGAACAGGACTTCGACCACGTCCGCGCAGACCTCGCCAAACTCCTCGAAGAACAGCTAGCACCGCACATCGCCCAGTGGCCTGACGTGCACGTCGCGTCGGAGGTGGCGTTCGACGCACCGGCGCGCGCGCTGCTCCAAGCAGCCGATGGCGCCGCGTTGATCGCCGTGGGCAGTCACGGCCGTGGCGCCGTGACGCGTGCAATCCTGGGCTCAGTGAGCCACGCTGTGCTCCACCACGCGCCGTGCCCGGTAGCCGTGGTCCATCGGAGGTGACGGCTTCATGCGCGCGTTAGCTGCCGTACTGCTGTGTGTGGTCTTGGCTTCGTGCGGCGCTGCACAGACGCCGACGGGTTCGTCCCCGTCGAGCAGTGAGTCGTCCAGCACGTCGTCCGTCGCACCGATCACCACGACACCCAGCGTGCCACCGCCGTTGCCGCCGTCCTCGGCCCCGCTGCCGCCCACCCTGCCGACACCTACGCGTGCGCTCGACCCGGACGTGAAGACGGTGCGCGGAACGGTGTCGGCGGGGGTCGAGGCGGGCTGCACGCTGCTGACGGCGCCGGGTGAGCAGTACCTGCTGCTCGGCGCCGATCCGGCGATCGCGGTGGCCGGGGCGATGGTCGAGGTCAGCGGCAAGCCGGATCCCGGGGCGATGACGACGTGCCAGCAGGGCACGCCGTTCCACGTCACGAGTACTCGCCGCGGCTGACACGTTTCGGCCCCGCTCCCCTCAGAGGGAAACGGGGCCGGGCAACGGCACGGGCTACTTCTTGAGAGCCTTGCGCAGGAACGCGCTCGCCTGGCTGATCGCGGCCTCGGCGGCGTGCGTGCCGCGCAACGCGTTCAGCATCACGAAGTCGTGGATGGCGCCCGCGTACCGCACGGCCGTCACCGGCACACCGGCCGCACGCAGCTTGTCGGCGTAGGCCTCGCCCTCGTCGCGCAGCACGTCGGCCTCGGCCGTGATCACCAGCGCCTGTGGCAGGCCTGCCAGCTGCTCCACCGAAGCGCGCAGTGGCGAGGCCGTGATCTCGGCGCGCTCCGCCTCGCTCGTCGTGTACTGGTCCCAGAACCACTGCATGCCGTCGCGGCGCAGGAAGTAGCCCTCGGCGAACTGCAGGTACGAGTCGGTGTCGAAGGAGGCGTCGGTGACCGGGTAGAAGAGGACCTGGGCCTTCAGGTCGATGTCGCCGCGTTCCTTGGCCTGCAACGTCAACGCGGCCGCCATGTTGCCACCGACCGAGTCACCGGCCACGGCGACCCGGGTGGTGTCGAGGCCGTGGGAGGCGCCGGCGGACTGGATCCACCGGGCGGTGGCGTAGTTCTGGTCGATCGCGACCGGGTAGCGGGCCTCTGGCGAGAGGGAGTAGTCGGGGAAGACGACCGCGGCGCCGGCGCCTGCCGCCAGTTCGCGGACCAGGCGGTCGTGGGTGTGGGCGTTGCCGAAGACCCAGCCCGCGCCGTGGATGTAGAGGACGACGGGGAGCGGGCCCTCCACGCCCAGAGGCTTGACGACGCGCACCTTGAAGCCGTCCAGTTCCACCCACTGCTCGTCGATCTCCGGCTTGTCGACGGCGCCGGACTGCACCTCGTCGACGGCCTTGCGGCCCTCTTCCGGGGCGATCTGGAACAGGAACGGCGGCTGGTCGGTGGCGGCGGCGAACTCGGCGGCGGCGGGTTCGAGGACGGGGCGCTTCATGGCTTCCTCCTGGCGTTCCTGGGGTGATGCCATAAAGCTAGTGTGCGATTAAATCGTGCACAACGTAATCACGGCCTCAGTGGCGGCGGGAATAACGAACGGCCCCTCGCCGGGACGAGGGGCCGTTGCAAACCGGGCTCAGCCGACGGTGAAGCCGGTGGTGGCGCCGGTGAACGGGCTGATCTTGCCGGTCCAGCCCGACTTCTCGTCGCCGTGGTGCACGATCCGGTAGGTGCCGGCCGGGGTGTCCGCCGGGATCTGCCAGGTGATCGTGGCGTTGGAGAACGAGATGCCCACGCGTGCCCACTGGTAGCGCGTGGACCAGTCGCCGTCGTCGGCCACGCGCACCCAGGAGCCGTTCACCTGCCGCTGCACCTCCAGGAAGGTTCCGTTGCGGTGCAGGTTGTTCTTCGGGTGACCGGTGACGAACACGGCCGTGACGGTCTCACCGCGCCCGTACGTCGCCTTCGGCGCGATCAGGACGTCGCCGTACTTCTTGTCGAGAGGCTTGTCGTCGAGCACGACGCCGGTCTGCAGGTTGATCTCGGTGAACGGCGGCTTGCCCGGCGTCGGGCCGGCGGGCAGCGCGGAACCGGCCTTCATCGACGCGGCCAGCTTGCCGAACTCCTGCTGGTAGGCCGGGGTGGTGTTGCGGCCGAACAGGGTGGAGCCGCCCTCGTACTGCTGCGAGTCGTACTCCTCCGGCGTGGTGACGTACTGGCTGTAGTCGTTGGCGTAGCCCTGGATCAGGACGTTCTGCAGCGGCACGCCCAGCTCCGCGGCCACCGACTTGCGGATCCGCAGACCCGCCGTGATCGTGACCTCACCGGGAACGGCGGCCAGCACCAGCTGACCGATGCGGACGAGCTGCAGCGGCACGATGTTCGGCGTCGCGCCGATCAGACCCGTTGGCACCAGGGAGGCCTTCGGGAACTGGCAGTCGCGCAGCCACTGCGGGACCTCCATCTGCAACGGCTCGAAGAGCTTCTTCCACGGCGACTGCATGCCCTCCTCGAAACCGGGGATCGCCGGGCCGTCCTCGACGCTGCCCGCGATGGTCGACGCGCCGACGACACCGGAGCACGTCGTGCCCGCCTTGCCGTCGCTCGTGAAGCGCCCGTCGACCTGCACGGCGGACATGTCCACGAACCGCATGCGCGCGTCCACGCCACCGGATACCGGCGCGAGAGGACCGTGGTAGATCTCCTGGGCCTTGCGGTTCTGGCGCTCGCCGATGATCCGGGCGTTCTCCCACTCGTTCTCGGTGGGGCCGGAGCCGGGCTTCAGGTTGAGGTTCGGCGACATGTCGCCCGCGTTGGTGTTCGGGAACGCCGCCACGAAGCCCGCGGTGTTGTCGAGGTAGCGCACGCCCTCGTCGTCGTGCTCCCACTGGTACGACGCGTAGCCCTTGTTGTCCGGGCTGATCAGGGTGTTGGCGTTGGTGATCGACGTGTTGTGCGTGGCGAACCAGTTGATCGCGCCGACGTTCGTGCCGCCCTGCTGGAACTTCAGCACGGTCATCTGCGGGTCGATGCCGGCCGGGAACGCGCCCCTGTCGGGGTTGCGGTCGAACGCGACGCGCGAGCGGTTGACCGAGGCCGTGGTGAGCTCGCCGACGCCGAGGCTGATCGAGCCCGGCTTCACGTCCTCGTGCGCCTCGACGATCGACTCGGTGATGCCGTCGACCACGGCGGCGAGCGCCTGCGGCTGGAGGCCGAGGATCGACAGGTTGTACGCGATGTTGTGCGACTGGCCGCCGGGACCGCTGTGCGTGTGCGTGGCGGACAGCAGCAGGTTCTCGCGCGTGTAGGTGTTGCCGTACTTGGTCTGCAGCTTCGCGAGCACGCCCTCCTGGACCGCGCGGAAGATCATCGCGAGGTCGGCGTTGACGTACGCGACGCGCTTGTTGGTGGCCCGGTCGACCACGACGTAGGCCCGCGACCGCAACCGCTGGTGGATGCCCGACGTCTTCTGGTCGAACTTCGAGTAGCCCATCATGCCGTTCTCGGCGGCGGGGCCGGTGACGTCGGAGATGCCCCGGCCCACCAGGTACGGCTCGGGTTCCGCCCACGCGAACGGGCCGCTGACCAGCGCCGCACCGACGAGTGCGGCGACCACCGTCAAGACTTTCGTCCGCATGAACACCCCGCTAAGTGAATGGAATTCACATTTCGGGTTGCACGTTAGGTGATCTGGACCACTGACTGCAAGTCACGGCCAGTGCATTCGCGGTGACCACGAGCAAGATTCCAGCCCAATGGTGGAGTGCGAGGGTCTCCCCGAGCAGCAGGAGCCCTGCCAGAGCGGCCAGCACCGGGTGCACGCTGCACACCAGCCCGAACAGCCGCGCGGGCACCTTGCGCAACGCGATCACGTCCGCCGCGTAGGGCACGACGCTGCAGAACACGCCCGCCGCCACCGCGTACAGGATCGCCATGCCGTTGAACTGGCCGTTCAGCACGAGGAACACCGCGACCGGCACGTAGAGCAACGCCGACACGCTCGTCGCCGCGGCCGGCGCCTGCAGGCCCGGCAGCCGTTGCCCGACCAGGCGGTTGAGCAGGATGTACGCGGCCCAGCTCGCCGCGGCCAGCAGTCCGGCGCCGATGCCCAGCCAGTCGCTGGACGGCCCCGGCAGCACCAGCACGTACACGCCGACGGCCGCGATCACCACGAACAGGAAGTCCAGCCGCGTCCGGGAACCGGCCAGCGCCACGCCCAGCGGCCCGAGGACCTCCAGCGTCACGGCGAGCCCGAGCCCGATGCGGTCGACGGCGGTGTAGAGGCTGAGGTTCATCGTGGCGAACACCAGCCCGAGCGCGATCGTCGGCCACCACTGCGCCCAGGTGAATCTTCGCGGGTCCGGGCGGGCGACCGGCAGCAACACCGCCGCCGCCACGAACTGGCGCACGGCCACGACCCCGGCCGGTCCGATCGAGGCGAACGCGTGCGCGCCGACCGCGGCGCCGAGCTGGCTGCTGGCCGCGCTGGCGGTGATCGTGGCGAATCCACCGAGGCTCTTCATACCGACCAGCCTGAACACGCGCAGGCGAAACGGGAAATTCACACCCCGTCCGAACCATACGTCCGGCGTATAGATCGGTTACGCTCTGCGCATGGATCTGCGCCACCTGAAGGCATTCGTCGCCGTGGTGGACGCCGGCACGTTCACCGACGCCGCCACCGCACTGGGCCTCACCCAGGCGTCCGTCTCGCGGTCGGTCGCCGCCCTGGAGGCCACGCTCGGGACCCGCCTGCTGCAACGCTCGCCCCGGCACGTCTCGCTCACCACGACCGGAGCCCAGGTGCTGGAGGGCGCCCGGCGCGTGCTGGACGAGGTCGCGCACCTGCACCGGATCGCCAACCAGTCGCTCACCGAGCTGCGCATCGGTTACGCGTGGTCAGCGCTGGGCAAGCACACCCGGCGCGTGCAGAAGACGTGGGCGCACCACCACGCGGGCCTGCCGCTGGTGTTCGTCCAGTCGAACTCGCCGACCTCCGGCCTCGCCGAGGGCCTGGCCGACGTCGCGGTCGTCCGCACGCCGCTCGACGACCAGCGGTTCGAGACGGCCCTGCTCGGCACCGAACGCCGCTACGGCGTGGTAGCGACGGACAACCCGTTGGCGCGCAAGCGTTCGCTCAAGCTCGCCGACCTCGCCAAGTACGGCATCGCGGTGGACGACCGGACCGGTACGACCACCTTGGACCTCTGGCAACCCGGCAAGGCACCCGCCGTCGTGCGCAACACCCACAGCGTCGACGAGTGGCTCACGCTGATCGCGGCCGGCCAGGCCGTGGGCATGACCTCGGAGGCCACCGCGAGCCTCAACCCACGCCCCGGCGTCGCCTACCGGGCCGTGGTGGACGCGCCACCGATCGCCGTGTGGCTCGCGTGGTGGAAGGACCAGCCGCCGCAGCACCTCACCGACCTGATCACGCTCGCGTGCGACGTCTATCGGGTGTGAGAAAACCCCGCCACAGCACGGGGATGAGTGGACGTTTCCTCCCTCTCGCACCCTCACCAGCTCACTTAGGGTCACGTTCCATGGACGGGCTGATGCAACCCCGGCCGCTCACCATCGCGCACGTGCTGGAGCGGGCCGAGCGCCTCTACGCGCACAAGCAGGTCGTGACCGCGGGCGAGCGGGTCACCTACGCCGAGGTCGCGGCGCAGACCAGGCGCCTCGCCACCGCGCTCGACTCCCTGAAAGTCCCGGCCGGCGCGCGCGTCGCCACGTTCGCCACCAACACCCGGCGGCACCTGGAGCTCTACCTCGCGGTGCCGATCACCAAGCGGGTGCTGCACTCCCTGAACATCCGGCTCTCCGCCGAGCACCTCACCTACATCGTCAACCACGCCCAGGACGACGTCGTCTTCGTCGACCGCGCGCTGCTCCCCCGGATCTGGCCGAGCGCCAGCGAAATGCCGTCGGTGCGGTACTGGGTCGTGCTGCCCGACGACAGCGGCGTGCCCGTCCCCGATGACCCGCGCGTGCTGCTATACGACGACCTGGTCGACACCGAGCCGTTCGCAGGTTCGTTCGAGGACGCGTTCACGCTCGCGGACGAGCACCTCGCGTCCGGCCTCTGCTACACCTCCGGCACGACCGGCCCGCCGAAGGGCGTGCTCTACAGCCATCGGTCGACCGTGCTGCACTGCCTGGGCACGCTCGCGGCCGGGTTCATCGGTCTGTGCGAGAGCGACGTCGTGATGCCGATCGTGCCGATGTTCCACGCCAATGCGTGGGGACTGCCGTACGGCGCGATGATGGCCGGCGCGTCGTTGGTGCTGCCCGGCCCGTCTTCCAATCCGGACCACCTGCTGAAGCTCATGGAGACCGAACGGGTCACCGTCGCCGGTGCCGTGCCGACGGTCTGGACGAGCCTGGTCCCCGGCCTGCGCTCGCACGACCTGAGCGCCACCCGGTTCCTGCTCGGCGGCGGCTCCGCGATCGCCCCCGCCCTGTCGGAGACCTACCTCGCCGCGATCGGCGTGCCCATCACGCACTCCTGGGGCATGACGGAGATCAGTCCGGTCGGCACGATCGGCGGCACCCGGACCCAGCACCGCGACGCCGACCAGGTGGCCGTGCGGGCCGCTCAGGGACAGCCGTTGCCGCTGGTGAACCTGCGGGTCGCGGACGTCGAGACGGGCGCGGAACTGCCGCGCGACGGCACGGCGATCGGCGAACTGCAGGTGGCGGGACCGTGGGTCGCTGGCGGTTACTTCCTGGTGGACGCGGCCGACCGGTTCACCGAGGACGGCTGGCTGCGCACCGGCGACCTCGCCACCATCGACGCCCACGGGTACGTCAGGCTGGTCGACCGGATGAAGGACCTGATCAAGTCCGGCGGCGAGTGGATCTCCTCGGTCGAGCTGGAGAGCGCGCTCGCCTCGCACGCCGACGTGGTCGAGGTCGCCGTGGTCGCCAGGCCCGATCCGCGCTGGGTCGAACGGCCGGTCGCCTACGTCGTGCTGCGCGACGGCAGCGCCACCACGGGCGAGGACCTGCTGCGGCACATCACCCCGCTGGTCGCGAAGTGGTGGCTGCCCGACGAGGTCTTCTTCCGGGCCGCACTGCCGAAGACGGGCACCGGCAAGCTGTCGAAGAGCGCCCTACGAGAGTCCGCCTGAAGACCGCAGCCGGTGCAGTTCGAGGCCGAGGCGCAGTTCGAGGTCGTTCTCGGTGCGCCAGTCGCCGCCCAGCACCTCGCCGACGCGGTCCAGCCGTTTGAGCAACGTGTTGACGTGCACGTGCAACGCGCGCGCTGTCGCCGCGACGTTCGCACGGTGGTCGTAGTAGGTGGTGAGCGTGCCGACGAGATCGGTGCCACGGCGTTCGTCGTACGACGCCAGCGGTCCTACCGACGTGGCGAGGAAGCGGTCGAGGTCGTGGGCCCGCTCCACGTCGAACACCAAGGCGTACAAGGCATAACGGCCAGTGGTGGCGCCACGGTCGGTGTGCCCGAGTGCTCTCATCACCGTGCCGCAACGCCCGGCCAACGAGTACGCGCGCGCCCAGTCGTGAGCCACTGCCCGCTCCCCCACCACCACGACCGGACCACCGCACACGCGCTTCAGGCGGCGGTGGACCTCCTCGACGGTGCGGTCGTCGTCGGTGCTCGGCACGATCATCGTCGCCTTGCCGAGGTGTTCGCCGGCGAGCCCCGACCGTTCCCGCGCGATGTCGTGCAGGTGGCGCACGAGGTCCGCGGGCGCGTCCGACTCGGCGACCACGACCAGGGCGAGCCGGTCGGCGTCGATGTGGCGGGCGTGGGCACGGGACCGCTGGGAGGCGCTGATGCCGGGGCTGCCGACCATCAGCTCGGTCAGCAGCTCGCCGCTCAGCCGTTCGCTCGCGTCGGCGACCGCGCGTTCCTTCAAGATCAGCAATCCCAGGATGTGCGTGGCGCGTTCGAGGGTGCGCAGGTCCATGTCGTCGGAGACACCGTGCTCCAGCAAGGCCTTCCGGCTCCACGACAACGCGCCGAGGTGGCTGTCGCCCGCCCGGATCGGCGCCACGCTGTGCGCGATGCCGTCGACGACCGACGTCGTCACCCGGCCGGACCGGTGGCCTGCGGCGTCGGCCCGGTCCAGCACCACCACGCTGCCGCCGAGCTGCCCGGCGAGGAGCTGGGCGACGTCGTCCGGGGTGCCGCCCTCCAGCACCACTCCCGTCAGCGTCTCGTGGATCGCCTGCGCCCGTTCCACGGACGCGACGTGCTCCTTGAGGCCCCGCAACGCGATCCGGCTCTCCTCGTAGAGGCGGGCGTTGTCGAGCGCGACGGCCGCGTGGTCGGCGAACGCGCTGAGCAACGCGATCTCGCCCGCGTGGAACGACCGCTCGGAGCGGTACGCGGCGAACAACGCGCCCACCACCTCGTCCCTGATCACCAGCGGCACGCCGAGCAGCGCGACGAGGTCCTCGGTGCCGACCAGCCGGTCGAAGCCCGCGTCGTGGTCGATGTGCGTCGAGGCGGCGTAGTTGCGCACCCACTGCGGACGGCGGGTGGCCATCACCTTGCCGCCGAGCCCGACCCCGGCCGGGATCGTCGCGCTCAGGAACGCCGCGGAGATCGTCCCCTCCGCCGCCTTCGCCGACAGCCTGCCGTCCGCGACCAGCGAGAGGTACGTGAAGTCCGTGCCCATCAGGTCGTGGGCGTGCCGGACGATCGACTGCAGCACGTCGTCGAGCTCGCCCAGCGCGGTCAGCGACTTCGCCGTCGCGTACAACGACGCCAGCTCCCGTTGCCTGCGCACCAGCTCGTCCGTTTCGGTCACCGCCCCATTCTCACGCAGAAATCGGTGGAGGAAAGGTCCACCAGACCCAGGTCCGCGGTGTGTGATCCGCACCTCGGCTCGCCGGGCCCTCCGCCCTAGCGTTGGCCGTCATCACCTGCCGGTTCACCGACGAAGGCGGCATGTATGACGACCCCTGTGGCCCAGCCGGAACAGACCCGGCGGCGCGGCTTCCGCAAGCTCCTCACCGCGGGCCTGATCGGCAGCTCGATCGAGTGGTACGACTTCTTCCTCTACGGCACGGCGGCCGCGCTGGTGTTCCCGAAGGTGTTCTTCCCGCAGTCGTCGGCGCTCACCGGCACGCTGCTCGCGTTCAGCACGTTCTGGGCGGGGTTCGTCGCGCGGCCGGTCGGCGGGGTGCTCGCCGGGCACTTCGGCGACAAGTACGGGCGCAAGCCGGTCGTCGTCACGTGCCTCGCGCTGATGGGCGCGGCGACGTTCCTGATCGGCTGCCTGCCGAGCGCGTCGTCGGTCGGCGCGCTGGCGCCGGTCCTGCTGGTGACGCTGCGGTTCCTGCAGGGGCTCGCGGCGGGCGGCCAGTGGGGCGGGATCATGTTGCTGCTGACCGAGTCCGCGAGCCCGAAGCGGCGCGGGTTCGCCGGGACGTTCGGCCAGACCAGCGTGCCGGTCGCGGTGATCATCTCAAACCTGATCTTCGTGGCGGCCAGCGGGCTGATGCCGGACGACGCGTTCCTCAGCTGGGGCTGGCGGATCCCGTTCCTGCTCAGCATCGTGATGTTCGGCGTGGTCCTGTACGTCCAGTCCAAAGTGGAGGACACGCCGGAGTTCCGCGCGTTGCAGAACGAGGTGGCCCGGCCGGAACGCGCGGTGGTCAGGGCGCCGCTCGCGCAGGTGATCCGCTCCCGCTGGGGCACGATCCTGCTCGCCTGCGGGATCCTCTCCGCCACCAACAGCCTGTTCTACGTCAGCATCGCCGGGCTGCTGAACTACGGCACCACGTCGTTGAAGCTCGACCGCAACGGGCTGCTCACGGTGGTGCTGCTCAGTTCCGTCGCGATGCTCGTGGTCCTGCCGTGGTCGGGGCACCTCTCCGACCGGATCGGGCGGCGTCCGCTGATCCTGGTCGGCGGGCTCGGGGTGGCGCTGTGGGGCTTCCCCTACTTCGGGCTGGTCAACACCGCGTCACTGCCGCTGATCTTCGTCGCCGTGGTGGTCGGGTTCGTCTTCCAGAGCCTCACGTACGGACCGATCGCGAGCTTCCTCGGCGAGCTGTTCGCGCCCAACGTCCGGTACTCCGGCGCGTCGCTGTCCTACCAGCTGTCCGCGATCGTCATCAGCGGTGGCACGCCGTTCCTGATGACGGCTCTGATCGCGGAGACCGGCAGCACCCTGCCCGTGGCCGCCTACATCACTCTCATGGGGCTGATCACGTTCGGCTGCGCGTGGTTCCTGCCCGAGACGAACCCCGCCGAGGTCCGTGAGGATCCCGAAGCCGTGCCCGGCACCCACCTCTACCGTTGAAGGGACACCGGTGGTGAAAACCCCTGTCGTGCTGGCCGCCGCGGTCCTGTTGCTCGGCGGAACCCCTGCTCTCGCAACACCTTCCACGTCCTGCGCCGCGCTGGCCGGGGTGGCGGTCCCGGCCTCGGTGATCAGCCTGCCGACGCGCGGAGGCCAGGTCACCGCCGCCGTCGCCACGTCGAGTGTCGTGAGTGGACGAACGATCGCCTACTGCCAGGTCGACGCCGACATCTTTCCGGTCGACCGGTCGGCACCCTCGATCAAGATGCGCGTGGCGTTGCCTTCTGACTGGAACCGCAAGGCGCTGATGTTCGGTGGTGGCGGGTACAACGGCACGATTCCGGCGTTGACCGGCGCCGTGCCGTTCGCCGCCGGGGACGCGCCGCTCGCCCGCAGGTACGTGGTGTTCGCCAGCGACTCGGGTCATCAGCAGACCCCGGGAACGGTGCCGTCGCTCGACGGGTCGTTCGGGGTGAACGACGAGGCGCTGCGGAACTTCGCCGCTGGGGACGCGTTGAAGAAGACCTACGACGCGAGCATGTTCCTCACCAGGCGCGCTTACGGGCGCGGTCCGGCGCGGACCTTCTTCGCCGGCGGGTCCACGGGCGGCAGGGAGGCGCTGGTCGTCGCCCAGCGGTGGCCGGACGCGTTCGACGGGGTGATCTCCGGCTTCCCGGCGTGGAACAACCTCGCCGAGGGCCTGTACCTCGGGTACCTGACGCAGGTGCTGGCGCGGCCCGGCGCGTTCCCCGGGCCGGCCGAGCAGACGTTGTTGTACGACAGCGTGATCAGCGCGTGCGACGGCGCGGACGGGGTGCGCGACGGCGTCGTCTCGAACCCCTCCTGCCGGTTCGACCCGCGCACGCTGAGGTGCCCGCAGACCTCTGCTTGCCTGACGGACGCGCAGATCGAGGCGGTGACGGCCATGTCCACGCCGCTGCGCTGGCCGTACCGGGTCGCGAGCGGCGAGACGAACTACCCCGGCTTCCCGTTCCTGTCCGGCGCGGACATGCGGACGCCGTTCCTCGGGTTCGGCACCACGCCCCCGGCGAATCCGATGCCGGCCACCAGCGGGTACGGCCTGCAGTACTGGGACCAGTGGGTGAAGCACTTCCTGACCCGCGACCCCGGCTTCAGCGCCCTCGATCTCGACCCGCGCAAACCGGGCAAGTGGCTCGCCAGGATCAGCGAGCTGTCGTTGGTCCAGGACCGCAACAACACCGACCTGCGCCCGTTCGCACGGTCCGGCGGCAAGCTGATCCTGATGCACGGCAACGCGGACGAGCTCGTCTCGCACCGCTCGACCAACGACTACTACGAACGCGTCCGCGACCGGCTCGGCGCCAGGGCGACGGACGAGTTCCTGCGGTACTACCTGGTGCCCGGCGCCAACCACGCGAACTTCGGCACCCCGGCGTTCGCCGCGGGCTGGGACTCGCTGACCGCGCTCGAACACTGGGTCTCGGGCGGACGGGCACCGCGCTCCCCGGTCGTCACCGACCTGACCCGCGCCAGGACCCGGCCGCTGTGCGAGTACCCGGCCTGGCCCCGGTACCGCGCGGGCGACCCGGACGACGCGGCGAGCTTCAGCTGCGTGGCTCCCCGAGCCGGAACACCTCGTGGATGACACCGATCAACGCCCTGGTCGCGGCGCTCGGCCTGCGCCCGGCAGGCCAGGCGAGACCCAGCGGCCAGGTCAGGTCCGCGCCCGTCACGGTCAGCTTCCTGACGCCCGGCGCGGCCCCGATGATGTAGTCCGGCAGCAACACGACGCCCAGCCCGTGCCGCACGAAGTCGACGCCCGTGAAGATGTCGGACATCTCCACGGTCACCCGGCGCGGCACGGCGCAGGCGGCGAACGCCCGGTCGGCCACCATCCGGTTGCCGTAGCCGAGCGGCGAGTCGATGAAGTCGAGCCCCGCGAGGTCGGTGATCGGCACCTCGTCCCGCGCGGCCAGCGGGTGGTCGAGCGGCACGACGAGGTCCATCACCGACTGCGACAGCTCGTCGAGCACGATCCCGTCCGGCACCTCGCCGGGCAGCGACACGAACGACAGGTCGAGCCGGCGGTCCAGCAGCTGCTCGACGAGGCCGAGCGACCCGGACGTCGCCGCGTTCGTGCGCACCAGCACGCCGGGGTGGCGGCGGTGGAACTCGCCGAGCAGCTCCGGCAGGTTGATCAGCGTCACCGACGTCAGCGTGCCGAGCCGGACCGTGCCGGTCAGCCCGCCCTGGGCCTGCGCGACGGCGTCCCGAGCCTCGCTGACGGCGTCCAGCACGGCCTGCGCCCTGGGCAGCAACGCCTCGCCCGCGTCGGTGAGCAGGACGCGTTTGGAGTTGCGGTCGAGCAGCGACGCGCCGAGCTCGCGTTCGAGCGTCTTGATGGCGGCCGAGACGGCGGACTGCACGACGTGCACGCGCGCGGCGGCACGGGTGAAGCTCGCCTCCTCGGCGACCGCGACGAAGTACTCGAGCTGACGCAGGTCCACACCAGCGAGTATCTCATCTTTTGATGATCGCTAGCTTCAACTTTCGTTGGACGTGATGCTTGCAGGTCCGCACAGTGGTGGCATGTCTCTGGTCCTCGACTCGCCCCCGGTCGCCGAACGACCCGCCGAGAGCAAGCACCACGGCCGCGGCTTCTGGGCCGTCGCGCTCACGTTCCTCGTCGCGAGCGCCTACTCCACCGTGCCCGCTCCCCTGTTCCCGCTCTACGTCGCGCGCGAGGGCTTCACGACGTTCGACATCACCGTGGTGTTCGCGGCGTTCGCGGTCGGCGTGGTGATCAGCCTGGTGCTGGCGGGCCACGTCTCGGACTGGGTGGGCCGCAAGGCGATCCTCATCCCCGCGCTGACGCTGGAGATCGTCTCCGCGCTGCTGTTCCTGACCAGCACCTCGCTGTCCGTGCTGATCGTGGCGCGGGTGGTCAACGGCCTGGGCATCGGCATGATCGTCGCCACCTCCACCGCGTACCTCTACGACCTGCACGCCAAGCACCGTCCCGGCGCCACCCCGCGGCGGTTCGAGATCGTGTCCACGGCCGCGAACATCGGCGGGCTCGGGGTCGGCGCGCTGGTCGCGGGCGTGCTCGCCCAGTACGCGCCGGCGCCGTTGAGCACCCCGTACGTCGTGCTGGCCGTGCTGCTCGTCGTGTCGGTGGCCGCGGTCGCGCTGACGCCGGAGACCGTCGACCGCCGGCGCGTGCCCTACCGGCCGCAGCGGATCTCCGCCGACCACGGCGACCGGCGCGGCTACCTGGCCGCCGGTGCCGGCGCGTTCGCCGCGTTCTCGGTGTTCGGCGTGTTCACGTCGGTGTCGCCGGGGTTCGTGGCGGGCGAGCTGCACCACCCGTCACGGCTGCTGGCCGGGCTCGTGGTGTTCCTGGTGTTCGGTGGCGCGGCCGTGGCGCAGACGGTGACCGGCTCGCTGTCCGCCGGTGTCCGGCGCGTGCTGGGGCTCGGCGGTCAGGCGCTGGGTCTGGTGCTGGTGGTCGCCGGGATGCACGCGACGAGCTTCCCGTTGTTCCTGGTCGGCGGGGCGGTCGCGGGCATCGGCGCGGGCGTGCAGTTCAAGTCGTCGATCGGCGCGGTCGCGGCGATGGCGGCCCCTGCCAGGCGCGGCGAGGCGCTGGCGACGCTGTTCTTCATCGCCTACCTCGGGCTGAGCGTGCCGTCGCTGTCGATCGGTCTCGCGACCCGCTACCTCACCCCGACGACCGTGATGACCTGGTTCGCCGGGGTCCTGCTGGTGCTGCTCGCCGGGGTGGCGGCGCTCAGTCGACGTACACCGCGACCGGGTGCGTGACGTCCTCGGGACAGGTGAGGACGTTCAGGTTGCCCGCGTCGCCGAACTCCCACTCGACGTCCTCACCGGACGGTTCGTGCGTCGCGAGCGACAGGGTCTGGCGTTGGACGGCACCGCACCGCACGCAGGGGAACTCGACCGGCCCGCTCCACGCCGTCCAGCCGCCGATCTTGGTGCCGCCGGAGACCTTGTCGCCGTGCTCGGCGAACCGGATGGGCTCGAGCACGTTGACCGTCGGCACGTACTGCTCCACCTGCTCGGACGGCTCGGGCTCCTCCTCGATCAGCTCGAAGACCGTCGTGGAGTCGCGCCACACCAGCCGCACGTCCGGGCCGTAGCCGTTCGGGAGGTCGTGGTGCAGCGTGCACAGGAAGACCTGGAGCACGTCGGTGCCGTCGGGGAACGGCAGCTCGGGGAAATCGCGGCGGTAGAGCTGCACGGCGCCGACGAACGGCTCGCCGCCGCTGCTCGGGTCGTGGGCGCTGCCGTCGCAGTGCGGCCACGGGTCGTCGATCGGCCACAGCATCGGGCCGCCGATGTGGCTGTCGGCGTCCGTCGGGTCGCCCGCCAGGGGGTTGAGCAGCACCGCGGGCCTGACCCGCTCAGCGTCGATCGGCACAAGCCCGAAGGCTAGCGGGGTAACGATGTCCCGCCTCGCACCGACCCCGGTGGCATGAGGTTCTTGATCGCGCTGCTCGCCGTCCTCACCGCCGGGTGCAGCACCGAGGTCACCGGGTCCGGTTCGGGGTCCACCGTTCCGACGACCGAGCGAACGACTGAGCGGACGACGACCGAGCAGGCGCCGACCACCACCGAGGCGGCGGAGAAGACCGCTTTGGACGGTGTGCCGCCCGACCAGTACGAGGGCATGCCGTCGCAGTACTGCGACAGGCCGTTCGCCGGCGCGCTGGGCAAGCCGATGCTGGCGGTCGTGGTGGAGACGCCGGCGGGCCGCCTGAACTGCGACCAGGCCGGGGCGGTGCTGTTCGACTACTACGCGCAGCGGTCCGACCCGAAGACCGGGCTGCCGGCGCTGAAGATCGGTCCGATGTCGTGCAACCAGGTCCCCGAGGGGATCATGCCGCAGGTCGTGTGCGCGGACGCGGACAACGTCATCTACTCGATGTGGCCCCAGACGTGAGAAAACGGGGTGGGAGCCGCGTGCTCCCACCCCGTTCTCGCCGGGACTAGTCCGTGCCGAACTCCATCGCGGCCGCGTCGAGCAGCTCGTCGGCCTCCGACACCTCACCGCGCGAGGCGATGGCCTCGGCGCCGCCGTCCGGGACCTCGCCGATCAGCTGCGTCGGCTCCGGCTGGGCGGAGATGAGCGCCGACTGGCGGGTGCCGACCATGCCGAGGCCCGCGAAGAGCTCCAGCTTGGCGCGCGAGTCCGCGATGTCGAGGTTGCGCATGGTCAGCTGGCCGATGCGGTCGACCGGGCCGAACGCCGAGTCCTCGGTGCGTTCCATCGACAGCTTGTCCGGGTGGTAGCTGAACGCCGGGCCGGACGTGTCGAGGATCGAGTAGTCGTCGCCCCTGCGCAGCCGCAGCGTGACCTCGCCGGTGACCGCGGCGCCGACCCAGCGCTGCAGCGACTCGCGCAGCATCAGCGACTGCGGGTCGAGCCAGCGGCCCTCGTACAGCAGCCGGCCGAGCTTGCGGCCCTCGTTGTGGTACGCCGCGACGGTGTCCTCGTTGTGGATCGCGTTCACGAGGCGGTCGTAGGCGATGTAGAGCAACGCCATGCCGGGCGCCTCGTAGATGCCGCGGCTCTTGGCCTCGATGATGCGGTTCTCGATCTGGTCGGACATGCCGAGACCGTGGCGGCCGCCGATGGCGTTCGCCTCCAGCACGAGGTCCACGGCGTCGTGGAACTCCTTGCCGTTGATCGTGACCGGGCGGCCCTGGTCGAAGCCGATGGTGACGTCCTCGGTCGCGATCTCGACCGACGGGTCCCAGAACTTGACGCCCATGATCGGCTCGACGATCTCGATGCCCTCGTTGAGCAGCTCGAGCGACTTGGCCTCGTGGGTGGCGCCCCAGATGTTCGCGTCGGTCGAGTACGCCTTCTCGACGGACGAGCGGTAGGGCAGGTCACGCTCCAGCAGCCACTCGGACATCTCCTTGCGGCCGCCGAGCTCGCTCACGAACGCGGCGTCGAGCCACGGCTTGTAGATGCGCAGCGAGGGGTTGGCGAGCAGGCCGTAGCGGTAGAACCGCTCGATGTCGTTGCCCTTGTAGGTGGAGCCGTCGCCCCAGATCTGGACGTCGTCGTCGAGCATGGCGCGCACGAGCATGGTGCCCGTGACGGCCCGCCCGAGCGGGGTCGTGTTGAAGTACGCGCGGCCACCGGAGCGGATGTGGAACGCGCCGCAGGCCAGCGCCGCGAGGCCTTCCTCGACCAGCGCGGCACGGCAGTCGACGAGCCGCGCGATCTCGGCACCGTACGTCCCGGCGCGGCCGGGGACGGTGTCGATCTCGGGCTCGTCGTACTGCCCGATGTCCGCGGTGTACGTGCAGGGCACAGCGCCCTTCTCACGCATCCACGCGACCGCGACGGAGGTGTCGAGACCACCGGAGAAGGCGATGCCGACGCGTTCGCCGGCTGGGAGTGAAGTGAGCACCTTGGACACGTAGAGAATTATGCACGAAGGTGTATGTCCATGCACCCCCTAGACCCCTGTTAGCTACCCCTCATTGCTGTCGCCGCAGGTCACGGGCCTTTCAGGCCGGGTCGAGCTCGTCCGCTTTGGCTCGCATGTACTCGATGTCACCCTCGCCGCCGAACGCGCGCATGGCAGTAAGGGCCGCATAGAGGTGCGCGCCCGCGTAGGGGTCCTGCTCCTTGCGTTCGTAGACCTCGTTGAGCAACGGGTCGTACATCGCGTGCATCATCGCCGCGAGCAACGCGCGCGCTCGGGCCGCGACACCTTGCGGTGCGGAGGCGTCGAGGATCGGCGTGACGCTCTCCCACACGTCCTCCGGCGAGCCGGGCGGGTAGAGCTGGTTGAGCGCGAGCAGGCCGTTCTCCAACGCGCCCATGACGAGTCGCACCTCGGCCTCGTCCTCGGGCAACGCGCGCGCGACGGCGTCGGCGTCCCGGTCGTGGTAGGCGATGGCGAGCCTCAGCCCGGCGGCCTGGCTGCGGTTCTTGCTCTCGGGCGCTTCGAACCACCACTGCTGTTGCGCGGTCCTGGGGAACATGTCCGCAGTGTGCGGCATCGATGACGATCTCGCCCAATGGGTTTAGGTAAGCCTAACCAAAGGTGTACGTTGCACGCATGTCGCGCTACTCCGCCTTCGAGAGGTTCACCTTCAAGGCCGCCAGCAAGGCCGCCGAGATGGTGATGGCCCCCGCGAACCGCCGCGAGGTCTTCGACCAGTTCGTCATGACCGTCACGACCGTGACCGAGCTCAGCGAACACATGCGCCGGATCACCTTCCACGCGCCGGAGTTCTCCTCGTTCGCGGTGACCGGCCCCGACGAGTACTTCGGCCTCCTGATGGCGACCGGCCGCGACCTCGTCATGCCGCCCGACGACCGCATCAACGTCCGCACCTCCCTGCGCGCCATGCCCGAGGACACCCGCCCCGACCTGCGCTGGTACACGGTCCGCGCGCACCGGCCGGAGGCAGCCGAGATCGACGTGGACTTCGTGGTGCACGGCGACGCGGGGCCGGGGACGAGGTGGGCCCGCCGCGCGATCGCGGGCGACCAGGCGGGCTTCCGCGCGGGCGGCTCGGCCTACCGCCCACCAGCCGAGGGCGCGGTGCTGCTCGCCGCGGACGAGACGGCGCTGCCCGCGCTCGCCGCGATCCTGGAGGTGGAGACGCGGCCGCTGCACGTGTTCGCCGAGGTGCCGGACGAGTCGTACCGGGTCGACCTCGACGTGGAGTGGGTGTACCGCGGCGACGGCGAGCCGGGATCGGCCGTGCTGAAGGCGATCCAGGACAAGGCTCTGTCCACTGTGGAGTACGCGTGGGCGTGCGGGGAGTCGGCGCTCGCCACCGGGGTGCGGCGGCACCTGGTGAAGGAGCGCGGGGTGGACCGGAAGGCGATCATGTTCAGCGGCTACTGGAAGGTCGGGTCAGCGCGCGTGTGACACGCCGCTGAGCCGCAGCGTCCGTTCCACCACCGGGTCCGTCGGTGCCACGCCGTAGCGGTGTTCGTAGACGGCGACCACGATGCGTTCGAGGTCGTCGGCGGCCGCCGGGGTCTGGTCCACGTAGTCGGCGGCCATCAGCAGCATCGGGTAGCCGGCGCTGCCCTGCGGTGGCAGGTAGCCGTTGACCGGCAGCAGGACGGCGCCCAGGCGGCGGTAGAAGGTGATGCGGCGGTGGCGGATCCGTTCCTCCGCCGCGTCGATGCCGTGCTGGGCCGGGTCTTCGACGTCGTAGACGATGCGGGTGTGGCCCGCGCTCGTCATGGCGGTGCGCAGGTGGGTCCAGAGGTGTTCGCCGAGGCCTTTGCCCTTCTCCCCCACGGTGAAGTAGCGCAGGTAGACCCAGCCGGTGTCGCCGAGGACGCGGAGTACGGCCAGGCCCAGCGGTTTGCGGTCCACCAGGACCAGGGCGGTGTCGGCCAGGAGGTTGTCGAAGGGCGCGCGGAGGTGGGGTTCGAAGCCGTCGAGGTAGATCTGTTCGACGGCGGTCAGGTCGGCCGGGGTCAGGGTCGACGCGGCTACGAGCTCCACCGGAACCGGCCTCCCACCATCGTGCGCAGCACTTGGATCTCGTTGATGCGGTCGGTTGTCGCCGGGTTGCCGGAGAGGACGACGAGGTCTGCCAGCTTGCCGGCGGACAGCGTGCCCTTGAGGTGTTCCTGCTTGCTGGCGTAGGCGGAGCCGGAGGTGAAGGCGCGCAACGCTTCCAGGCCCGTGACGGCTTCGGCCGGGGTGAACGGCGCGCCGGACGACGTGAGCTGGTTGACCATGTCGTGCATGCCCAGCAACGGCGCTCCGCTCACCACCGGGCGGTCGGAGCTGCCGGGGACGACCAGGCCGGCGTCGAGCAGGGAACGCTGGCGGTAGGCCCACGCCGCACGGCCGGGGCCCAGCGCGCGGAGCATGCCGTCGCCGATCTCGTTCACGAAACGGCCCTGCGGCACGGGGATCACGCCCAGCTCGAAGGCGCGCCGCACCTGGTCGGGGCGGGAGACGCCGAAGTGTTCGACGCGGTGGCGGACGTCCGGGCGCGGGTGCGACCGCTGGGCTTCGTCGTAGGCATCGAGGACCAGGTCGATGGCGGCGTCGCCGATGGCGTGGGTGGCGACGCGCCAGCCTGCTCGGTGGGCGGCGATGATCTGCGCTCGCAACGTCTCCGCGTCGCCCTGGAGGTAACCGTGGTTGCCGGGGGTGTCGGCGAAGTCGTGGCACATCGCGGCGGTGTGGCCGATCAGCGAGCCGTCGGAGAAGATCTTGGTCGGGCCGATGCGCAGCCAGTCGTCGCCGAAGCCGGTGCGCAGGCCCAGGTCCAGGCCGAGGCCCAGTTCGGTGATCTCGTGCAACGCGTCCGCGGCGACCATGAGCTCGACCCGGACGTGCAGCCTGCCCTGTTCGCGGGCACGGTGGTAGGCCTCCAGCTCGACCGGGGACTTGCCGATCCAGCCGCCGCCGATGCCCGCCTCGACGCAGCTCGTCACGCCCTCGCTCAGGTACACGCGGCCCGCCCGGTCGATCGCGTCCACCAGCGTGTCGACGGGGTACGGCAGGACCAGCGGGTTCACCAGCTGCTGGGCCTGCTCCTGCAGCAGGCCGGTCTCGGTGTCCACCACTCCGCCGGTGACCTCGACGGTCTGGCCGGCGATGCCCAGTGCTGCCAGGACGGGCGTGTTGACCACGCACATGTGGCCGGACGTGTGCTTGATCCACACCTTGCGGCCGCGGGCCACGCGGTCCAGGCCTTCGCGGGTGGGGTGGCCGCCGCACTTGTTCTGGTCGTAGCCGAAGCCGACGACCCACTCGCCGTCCGGCGCGGCCTCCACCGCCGCGTACAAAGCGTCCAGGCTCGTCACCCGGCAGTCCACTTCGGACAGTGTGAGGCCGAACCACGCCATGTGGTTGTGCGCGTCGTGGAAGCCCGGCGTGACGACGGCGCCGCCGAGGTCGACCACCTCGCGGGCCGGGACCTCCTCCAGAGCCACGATCCGGTCACCCAGGACGGCGAGCGCGGACGCCGGGCCGTCGAGCGTCACGAACTCGGCGTTCGTGAGCAGCAGGTCTGCCTTGATCATGAGAGCCCTTCGAAGGCCATGCGGTACCAGTCGCTCCACGCCGCGGGACGGCCGTCGGCGCCCACCTTGACGATCACGCGGTAGCCGGAGGCGTAGCGACCGCAGCGGAAGCCGTAGCGGGCGCTGGTGGTGCCGATGCGGTCCGCGGTGATCTCCACCGGTAACACGCCGGGGGCGGTGAAGGCCGCGTTGAACTCGATGTGCAGCTCCTTCACCACGTAGTTCAGGTCGGGGTCGCGGTCGGCGTAGGTGGACCAGCCGAAGCCCATCGACTCGAACAACGCCGACTGGGCGCGTTCGACGTGCAGGGCGAAGCGCGAGTTGTGCAGTGTGCCGTTGAGATCCAGCTCGTCGAAGTAGACAGGGCTCTCGAAGTGGAAGCTCACCGCAGCTGCTCCTTGGCGACGCGTTCGGAAGGGGTGCGCGGTAGATCCTCGCGGAACTCCCAGTACCGCGGAACCTTGAACGACGCCAGCCTTTCCGCGCAGAACTCGGCGAGCTCCTGACCAGTGACCTCCCCGACCACGAACGCCTTCACCTCCTCACCGCGGATGTCGTCCGGCACGCCGACCACGGCCGCGAGACGCACGGAGGGGTGCGCCATCAGGACTTCCTCGACCTCGTGCGCCGCCACGTTCTCGCCGCTGCGCCGGATCATGTCCTTGCTGCGGCCCAGGTGGTAGACGCGGCCGTCCTCCATCCTGGCGAGGTCGCCGGTGCGGAACCAGCCGTCGACGAACGGCGAGGGCAGGCCTAGGTAGCCGTCCATCATCCCGGGGCCGCGCAACCACAGCTCGCCGTCGACGATCTTGGCCTCGCGGTGCGGGGCGGGCAGGCCGAGACAGCCGGTGCCGACGAACCTGTCGTGGTCGTCAGCGGTGATCCGCAGGTCCGCGCCGGTCTCGGTCATGCCGAACGCCTCGAACCAGCCGACACCCCACCGTTGCTCCAGCTCGGCGTGCAACGCGGGCGGGATCGCCGACGCCTCGATGACCCGCACGGAATGCTCGCGGTCCAACGGATCCGGCGGCATGCGCAGCAGCAACGCCGGCATCGCGCCGAGGCAGTAGAAGTAGGTCACGCCGTGCTCGCGCACCTTCGCCCAGAACGACGACGGGTGAAAGCCGTCCAGCACCACGAGACGCGCGCCGGCGAGCAACGCGGCGACGACGTTCCACTGCGGGTCGACGTAGTGGAACGGTTGCGCGGTCAGCATCACGTCGTCGGACGAGAGGTTCGGGAAGTAGTCGACCAGGCTGCCGGCGAGCGTCAGCCAGTAGGAGTGCGACAGCACGCACGCCTTCGGTTTCCCGCTGGTGCCCGAGGTGAACTGGAGGCTGACCGGCGCGGACACCGGCCCCTGCACGAAACCCTCGACGGGGTCCAGCGCCTCGACGTAGTGCACGACCTGCGTGGCGAGCAACGGCCGGAACTCCTCGGTGCTCACCACCGCGGCCACCTCGGCGGTCCGCAGCACGTGCCCGGCGTCGGCCGACCGGTACTTGACGTTCAGCGGCACGGCCGTCGCCCCGAGCTTGACCAGCGCGAACCAGACCAGCGGGAACTCCGGCACGTTGCGGAGCACGATCGCGACCCGGTCCCCAGCTCGGATCCCCCTGTCCCGCAACGCCTGCGCGTACCCGTTAGACAGCGCGTCGATCTCCGCGAACGTGAACGAGCTTCCCGGGTCGAACGTCCACGCGATCTTGTCCGGCCACCTGACCGCGGCCGTGCGCAGCGCCGAGATGAGGTCAGCCACGGCCGAACTCCTCGCGCGGCGCCTCGTTCTCCCCGGACAGGCTGGTCAGGATCGCGTGATCGACCTCGGTCGCGAGGGCGGCCTCCATCGACGCGTCCGCACCGAGATCCAGCACGCGCTTGGCCAGTGACACCGCGATCGGCGGACGCGAAGCCAGTTCGGCGGCCAGTTCCAGCGCCGTCTTCTCGTGGTCGGACGTGACCCGGTTGACCAGCCCCAGCTCGTGCGCACGCGCGGCCGAAACCCGTTCCCCCAGCAGCAAGAGCTCCTTGGCGCGCGGCAACCCGACCATCCGCGGCAGCAACGCCGAGATCCCGCCGGTCACGCTCAACCCCACGCTGACCTCGGGAAACCCGAACTGGGCGTCCTCGTGCGCCACCACCAGGTCGCACCCCAGCGCGAACTCGCAGCCAGCCCCGAGCGCGTACCCGTGCACCGCCGCGATCACGACGCCGGGGAAGTCCCGCACGGCCCGCGTCACGTCCTGGATGCGTTCCAGCCGGGCCCGCGTCTGCGGCACGGTCTCGGCCGGCACCGGCTCCTTGAGGTCGTGCCCGGCGCAGAACGCCCGCCCGCGCCCGGCCAGCACGACGACCCGAGCCTCCGCACGGGCCCGCGCGAACGCCGCCAGCAGGTCGTCCACCAGTGCCGGGACCACGGCGTTCAGCCGATCCGGACGGTTCAGGCGCACCACGGCCACACCCTCGTGGCACGCGTAGTCGACGGTCATCGCTCCCCTTCGATCGATCGATCGGGCCTCACGCTAGAGTCGTGCCGAACAGCCGGTCAAGAGGAGGCAGCCGATGACGACGGAGGAACGGGTCCGCGAGGCCGCCGTGCGGTTGTTCGCCGAACGCGGCTTCCACGGCACCGGCATCCGCGACCTCGCCCAGGCCGCCGGGCTCTCGTCCGCGACGCTCTACCACTACATGGGCACCAAGGAAGACCTGCTGGTCAGCATCATGCGCACCAGCCTCACCGACCTGATCACCCAGGCCGAAGCGATCGCCGAGGGTGAGCCCGACGAGACGACCCGGATCGTCTCGCTGGTCGAGATGCACGTCCGCGCGCACGCCGAGAAGCCGCGCGAGACCGCGGTCGTGGACGGCGAGATGCGGGCGCTCACGGGCGAACGGCGTGCGGAGATCGTGGCGTTGCGCGACCGCTACGAGCAGGTGTGGCAGGACGCGATCGCCGACGGCGTCAAGGCCGGACGGCTGAAGGTCACCGAACCGAGCGTCGCGCGGCTCGCGTTGCTGGAGATGTGCAGCGGGGTGTCGCGGTGGTACTCGCCGGACGGCCCGCTGGGGTTGAGGGATCTCACCATCCAGTACGGCTCCATGGCACTGGGCATGCTGGGCGCGGCCCGCTAGTGTCGATCTCGCCAGCGGTTCACCCGGGCTCGTCCCGGGTGGAGCAAAAGGGAACCCGGTGCGAGTCCGGGACTGCCCCGCAGCGGTGAGTGGGAACGAAAGCCGTCAACACAGCACTGGGTCTCACGACCTGGGAAGCGACGGCCGGTAGGAACGTGCGTCAAGCCCACGAGTCCGAAGACCTGCCGCAGGTGCGCGCGCCACCCGGTGCGCGCTGCTCCGGAGCCTCTCGGGCGGGCTGACGGGCAGGCTTCGTGCTGCCTCGCGTCGAGCGACTCCGGTGCTTCCGCACGCTCGCGAGGAGAGAGCCTGTGACCATCGGCAGCACCGTGTTCGGCTACCCACGGATCGGCCCGAAGCGCGAGCTCAAGCGCGCCGTCGAGCAGTACTGGTCCGGCAAGATCGACGAAGCCGCACTGGAACAGACCGCACGAGAACTGCGCGCCCGGACGTGGGCCGAACTGTCCGAACTGGACTCGATCCCGTCGAACACGTTCTCGTTCTACGACCAGGTACTCGACACCACCCAGCTGTTCGGCGCCGTCCCCCAGCGGTTCCGCGACCTCGGACTGTCCGAACTGGACACCTACTTCGCGGCGGCCCGCGGCCGGGACGGCGCTGCGGCACTCGAACTGACCAAGTGGTTCGACACCAACTACCACTACCTGGTGCCGGAACTGGGCCCGGACACCGAGTTCCGGCTGGCCGGTGACAAGCCGATCGCCGAGTACCGCGAGGCCCTCGGCCTCGGCGTCCCGACCAGGCCGGTGCTGCTCGGCCCGGTCACCTACCTGCTGCTGGCCAAGAGCACGGTCCCCGGCTTCGAGCCGATCGCGTTGCTCGACGGCCTGGTGGAGGCCTACGTCGAGCTGCTCGGCAGGTTGCGCGTCGAGGGCGTCGAGTGGGTGCAGATCGACGAACCGGCGTTCGCCGCGGACCGCTCCCCCGCCGAGCTCGACGCGCTGCGCCGCGCCTACCGGACGTTGGGTGGCCTGCCGGGACGGCCGAAGCTGCTGGTCACCGGCTACTACGGCGACCTCGGCGAGGCGTTCGGGATCCTGGCGGAGTCGCAGGTCGAGGCGATCGGCGTCGACCTCGTCAGCGCGCCGGACGCGTCGGTCACCGTCCCGGCGATGCGCGACAAGATCCTCGTCGCCGGCCTGGTCGACGGCCGCAACGTCTGGCGCGCCGACCTGCACGCCGCGCTGGCGAAAGCCGCGTCACTGCTGGGTTCCGCGCGCGAGGTCGTCGTCTCGTCGTCCTCCACGCTGCTGCACGTGCCGTACGACTTGGAGGCGGAGACGCTCGACCCGGACGTGCGGGCACGGCTGGCGTTCGCGCGGCAGAAGGTCCGCGAGATCGTGCTGCTGGGCCAGGCCCTGCGCACCGGCGCCGACGGCGCCTGGGCCGACGAGGCCAGGCGCGACCTCCCGCAGCCGCGCCGCGACGACGACGTCCGGGCGCGCGTCGAGTCGCTCAAGCCAGAACACCGCAGCCGCGCGCCGTACCCGGAACGTGCCGCGGCCCAGCAGGAACGGCTCGGCCTGCCGCCGCTCGCGACCACGACGATCGGCTCGTTCCCGCAGACCGGCGACATCCGCAGGGCGCGTGCCGCGGTCCGCAGGGCCGAGATCACCGAGGACGAGTACGGGCAGCGGATGCGGGACGAGATCGCCCGCGTGATCGACCTGCAGGAGGACATCGGCCTGGACGTGCTGGTGCACGGCGAACCCGAGCGCAACGACATGGTCCAGTACTTCGCCGAGCACCTGGAAGGCTTTACCGGCACGGAGTTCGGCTGGGTCCAGTCGTACGGCTCGCGGTGCGTGCGGCCGCCGATCATCCACGGCGACGTCTCCCGCCCGGAGCCGATGACCGTCGCGTGGAGCACCTACGCGCAGTCGCTGACGGCCAAGCCGGTCAAGGGCATGCTGACCGGTCCGGTCACGATCCTCGCGTGGTCGTTCGTGCGCGACGACCAGCCGCTCGCCGACACCGCGGCCCAGGTCGCGCTGGCGTTGCGGGACGAGATCCGCGACCTGGAGGCGGCCGGCATCCGGATCATCCAGGTCGACGAACCGGCGTTGCGCGAGCTGCTTCCGTTGCGGCACAAGGACCAGGCGGCGTACCTGGAGTGGTCGGTCGGCGCGTTCCGGCTCGCCACCGCGGGTGCCGCGACGGGCACGCAGGTCCACACGCACCTCTGCTACTCGGAGTTCGGCGAGGTGATCGGCGCGATCTCCGACCTCGACGCCGACGTCACGACGATCGAGGCGGCCCGGTCCAAGATGGAGATCCTGGAGGGCCTGGACTTCCCGCGCGGCATCGGTCCCGGCGTCTACGACATCCACTCGCCGCTGGTGCCGGCCGAGGACGACGTCGTCGCGCTGATCACCGAGGCGGTCCGGGCCGTGCCAGGTGAACGTTTGTGGATCAACCCCGACTGCGGCCTGAAGACGCGTGGTTACGCCGAAGTGGAGCCCGCGTTGCGGAACCTGGTCGCCGCGGCCAACCGGGTGCGCGCCGACCTGCGGTAACGCTCTGAGCAGCCCTGGGACGTGATCGATTCCGTTCCAGGGCTGTGAATTTCCCGGTACGGCAAAGATTTGGCGAAGTACCTAGACGTGAAGGTGGTTCATATACCACCGTCTGCCTCGCAAGCCTCTCACGCTCCCCCTGCATCCCCGGAGGCCTCTGTTGAGGAACAAGCTCCTGTCCGCGCTCGCCGGTGCCCTGCTGCTCACCGCACTGGTGCCCGGCGTCGCGTTCGCCGCCCCGCCCCAGGCCATCCCCGCCAACTACGCGGAGGCCGACGGCAAGTGGCAGCCGGCGTTCGACTACGACGGCGACGGCTGCTACCCCACGCCGGCGATCTCGCCCAACGGTGACATCGCGCCCGGCCTGAAGAACTCGGGCCAGCTGTGGGGTGACTGCCACGACAAGGCAGACCTGGACAACACCAACTCCTACAGCCGTTCCAAGTGCAACAACGGCTGGTGCGCCTACCTGTACGACCTGTACTTCGAGAAGGACCAGGCCGTTCCGTTCCTGGACTGCTGCGGCCACCGCCACGACATCGAGCACGTGGTCGTGTGGGTGCAGAACGACGTGGCGCAGTTCGTCGCGACCTCGGAGCACGGCAAGTACAAGGTGCACCCGCGCGCGAACGTGCAGTGGGAAGGCACCCACCCGAAGATCATTTACCACAAGGACGGTGCCAGCACGCACTGCTTCCGGCTCGCGAACTCGGGCGAGCAGGCGGAGAACCACTACGGGGTCTACCAGTACCCCGACCTGGTGAGCTGGGACCGCTTCCCGGCCGGGGTGCGCGACAAGCTCGTGAACGCGAACTTCGGCAGCGCGTCCCTGGCGATCAAGGACAGCGCGTTCAACTACAACCTGAGCATCTCGAAGCCGGCGGGCATCCCGTTCGACCCGAACGCCTAGGTCATTTCGCGACGCGGTCGAGCCACTCGGCCAAGAGGACCCGCTCCGCTGGAGACAGCATCTGGGGCGGGTCCTCCTGCATCGCCGTCCGCAACGCGATCGCCCGGCTCGGGATGTCCGTCGACTCCTCGGGCGCGGCGTCCGTCGTGATCGCCCCGATCACCTTCTCCTGCGTGAACGCGATCAGGCTCAGGTCCCGTTCCGCCTCCGGCGTCGCGATCAGCGCCAGCACGACGCCCATGCCCGCCGCGTGCACGAACTGCGCCGCCTGCTCGACGGGGACCGCCAGCCGGCCCGCCGACGCGATGCGGCTGATGATCTCGCGGAGCATCGCGTCCGCCTCCAGCCGCGCCTCCCGCTTGCGCGGCTCGCCGTACATCAGCAGGTAGAACGCCGGCATGGCGAGACCGAAGCCGATGTGCAGCTCCATGCCGCGCTTCAGGTCGCCCACCGGGTCACCGGTCGCCCCCATCGCGTGCTTCGACGCCAGGTAGTCGGCGAACCCGTACCCCGCGACCGCGTCGAGCAGCCCGTCCTTGTCCCCGAACAGCCGGTACAGCGTGGGCGCCTGCACGCCGGCCGCGGCCGCCACCGCGCGCGTGGAGACCGCTTCCTTGCCACCCTCGATCAGCAGGTCGGCGGCGGCCTTCACCAGACGCTCTCTCGTGTCCATGTAACGACGATAACACAGCAGCGGTAGCGCTGATTCGATATCAGTGCTACGGTCTATCCCATAACAGCGGAAACACCAGCTAGGAGCACTGACATGACTCGCGTTGCGATCGTCACCGGCGGATCCAGGGGCATCGGGCGGGCAGCCGCCGAACGCCTCGCCGCCGACGGACAGGCCGTCGTCATCGTGTACGCCGGCAACAAGACCGCCGCCGACGAGGTCGTCGACGGCATCAGGGCCAAGGGCGGTCAGGCCGTCGCCCAGCAGGGTGACGTCGGCGACGAGGACGCCATGGCCGCCGCGTTCCAGCTGGCCGAGGACACGTTCGGCGGCGTGGACGTCGTGGTGAACTCGGCGGGCATCATGCCGCTCGGCACCGTCGCGGACATGGACCTCGACACGTTCGACAAGATCATGCGCACCAACGCCCGCGGCACGTTCATCATCGGCCAGCAGGCCGCCCGCCGGCTCCGCGACGGTGGCGCGATCATCAACATCTCGTCATCGGTCGTGGGCCTGCGCTTCCCGCAGTACGGCGCCTACGCGATGTCGAAGGGCGGCGTCGAGGCGCTGACCCTGATCCTCGCCCGCGAGCTGCGCGGCCGCGACATCACCGTGAACACCGTCGCCCCCGGCCCCACGGCCACCGACCTGTTCCTGAACGGCAAGGACCAGGCCACGATCGACACCCTCGCGAAGCAGCCGCCCCTGGAGCGCCTGGGCCAGGGCGAGGACATCGCCGAGGTCATCTCCTTCCTGGCCGGCCCCGCCCGGTGGGTCAACGGCCAGACCATTCGTGCGAACGGAGGCATCATCTGATGGGCAAGGTCATCGTCGTCACGGGAGCGTCCAGCGGTTTCGGCGCGCTGGCGGTCCGCAAGCTCGCCCTCGCGGGCCACACCGTCTACGCGGGCATGCGCGACACCGCTGGCCGCAACGCAACCGCCGTCTCGGATCTCGGGGCGTTCGGCGTGGACAACAAGGCCGACGTGCACGCCGTCGAGCTCGACGTGCAGTCGCAGGAGTCCGCCGACGCCGCGATCGGCTCGATCATCCTGGAACAGGGCAGGCTCGACGTCGTCGTGCACAACGCGGGCCACATGGTCACCGGCCCCGCCGAGGCCTTCACCCCTGACCAGTACGCCGACCTCTACGACATCAACGTCCTGGGCACCCAGCGCGTGAACCGCGCGGCACTCCCCCACCTGCGCGGCCGGCACTCCGGCCACGTCGTCTGGGTCGGCTCCAGCTCGACGCGCGGCGGCACACCCCCGTACCTCGCGCCGTACTTCGCCGCCAAGGCCGCGATGGACGCCGTCGCCGTCTCGTACCGAGCCGAACTGCTGCGCTTCGGCATCGAGACCACGATCGTCGTCCCCGGCGCCTTCACCCACGGCACCAACCACTTCGCGCACAGCGGCTCCCCGTCCGACACCTCGCGCGCCGCCGAGTACGAGGAGTTCTACCCCGGCCTGATGGACCAGGTAGGAGCCCGTCTCGCCGAACTGGAGCCGTCGTGGGCGGACGTGACCGCCGTGGCCGACGCGATCGTGGCCGTGGTGGACGCCCCGAAGCCCCCGTTCCGGGTGCACGTGGACCCGTCCCAGGACGGCGCGGAGGTCGTGAACGCGGTGGCCGACCGCGTCCGCAGCGAGTTCCTGCGCCGCGTCGAGCTGGCGGACCTGATCTAACGGTTGGTGAGGAGCGCGGACACCGTGAGGAACCGGTACCCGCGCTCCTTGAGGCCGGTGATGATCGGCTTGAGGGCCTGCCGCGTCTGGTCCCGCGCCGCGTACATGGGGTGCAGCAGGATGATCGAGCCGGGCTTCACCTCTCGCAGCGCCTGCTGGGCGATCTCCTGTGCGCTCGGGCTGCCCTCGGAGTCGGGCTCCACGTCCCACATGACCGTCGTCCGGTCGTGCTGCTCCAGGTACCGGGGCAACGCGAACAGCTTCTTGCCGTTGGGCGGCCGGAAGTTGATGGCCCCCTGGTACCCGGTCCTGCGGATCTCCGCGTCCGTGTCCTCGATCTCCTTCGCCACGGTCTCGGAGCTGACACCGATCATCCGCTGGTGGTGGTAGGTGTGGTTGCCGATCTCGTGCCCGGCCTCGGCGATCTGCCGCCCGAGGTCGGGGTGCTGGCTGAGGTCACGGCCCATCAGGAAGAACGTGGCGGGGACGGCCTCGGCCTTCAGCAGGTCCAGCACGGGCCCGGCCCCGGCGGGGTCGGGCCCGTCGTCGAAGGTCAGGGCCACGATCTTGTCGTTGGTCGCGACGCGATCGACGAGGTTGCCGAAGAACTGGTACGTGCGGGAACTGGCGATGTTCCACAGGGAGCCGGCGACGACCAGCAGTAAGGCGAGGCTTACCGCGACGATGATCGTTGGCTTGCGGCGCAACCACTTCATGCGCCCACTATGACCACTGTGGATTTCCCGGTACGCACCACCCCTGCGGCACGCAACCGCAGCCGCCAACGCGAGGCGACCGCAACGCCACAACAGGAACGGTCAGCCCTCGACAAGACCCGCAGGCCCCACCCTCAACACCCCGGAATCCAGCGGCACGCACCGAATCCCGCCCTTCCCCCGCAACCCCCGAAACGCCCCGACCCCGACCACGACGTCCATCCACGCACACGGGTTCGCCGGCCGCCCGACCTCGAACCGAACCGGCCCGTCCCCGCAGTCCAGGCTGAACACGGTCCCCCGAGCCAACGAGTCCACGTCGAACCCGCGCACGACAACATTCCGCCGAGCCACCAGCGGATCCACCGCCCAGGGCTCCAACGACTCGGCCGAGATGAACGTGACCGCCGCGTTCCGGTGCGCGGCCTGGTTGAAGTACCGGTCCCCCACGATCCCGAGCCGGGCCCGCACCTCGACGCAAGACCGCGAAACAGGACCGGAATCGGCTCGAGGGCCGTCCACCGGACGACCCTCGAACGCGTGCACAGCGGCAACGTGCAGACCGACGACCTCTACCTCTCGCCGAGCTGCCATTCCGGCCTCACGTAGTGGCACGTGTAGCCGTTGGGGTAGCGCTCCAGGTAGTCCTGGTGCTCCGGCTCGGCCAGCCAGAAGTCGGACTCCTGCACGACCTCCGTCACGACCTTGCCCGGCCACTTCCCGGAGGCGTCCACGGCCGCGATCGTCTCCTCCGCGACCTTCTTCTGCGCGTCGTCCACGAAGAAGATGGCCGACCGGTAGCTGGCGCCGATGTCGTTGCCCTGCCGGTTGCGGGTCGACGGGTCGTGGATCTGGAAGAAGAACTCCAGGATCTGCCGGTAGCTGAGCTGGGCCGGGTCGAACACCACTTCGAGCGCCTCGGCGTGGGTGCCGTGGTTGCGGTAGGTCGCGTTCGGCGTGCTGGGGTCGCCGGTGTAGCCGACGCGGGTGGAGATGACGCCGGGGTGGCGGCGGAACAGGTCCTGCATGCCCCAGAAACAGCCGCCCGCGAGAACTGCCTTCTCCGTCACAGTGACACTCCCTCTTCTCAGGTCTTCACTCAGGAGAACGTTCGGTCTCCCCAGGTTCATCCCCGTCAGGTTGTGACGTAACCATTACGGACCTGGCTTCGATCACTTCGCCCAGGTAGCGCATGACGACGGCCACGGCCGCGGCCACAGGGACGGAGAAGAACGCGCCCGCGATGCCGTACAACGAGGTACCCGCCGTGACGACGAGCAACACCACGGCGGCGTGCAGGCGGAGGCTGCGGGACTGCAGGATGGGCTGCAGGACGTTGCCCTCGACCTGCTGCACCACGATGACGATCACCAGCATGATGATGGCCGTGGTCAGGCCGTTGCTGACCAGCGCCACCAGCACGGCCAGGGCGCCCGCGATGAACGCGCCGATGATCGGGATGAAGCCGCCGAGGAACGTCAGCGCGGCCAGCGGGATCGCGAGCGGCACGCCGAGGATCACCAGGCCGAGGCCGATGAAGACCGCGTCGATCAGCGACACGATGGCCTGGCTGCGGATGAAGCTGCCGAGCGTGGCCCAGACGCGCTCCAGCACGGTGGTGACGTGGCCGCCCGCGCGTTCGCCGATCAGGCCGCGCAGCCACGGCGTGAAGCGCATGCCGTCCTTGACGAAGAAGAACGCCAGCAGCAGCGCCACCAGGCCGGTGACCACGCCGGACGTCACGGCGCCCGCGCCGGTGATCAGGCCGCCCGCGATCGAGCCGATGCTCGACTTGATCTGGTCGACGCCCTGCGAGATCAGCCGGTCGAGGTCGCTGCCCTTCAGGTTGAAGGGCGGCCCGGAGGCCCAGTCCTGAAGTTGCGTGACGGCCTTCTGCGCGCTCTGCGCGATCTCCGGCACGCCGGAGGCGATCGACGACGAGATCGCCGCGATCACGCCGCCGAGCACGCCGAGGCCGACGACCAGCACGATCGTGGCCGACAACGCCGAGTTCATGCCCTTCGACATCATCCACCGCGCCGGCGGCCACAGCACGGTGGTGATCAGCAGACCGAGCAGCACGGGCATGACGACCACCCACAGCTGCCCGATCAGCCAGAAGATCATCCAGAAGCCGAGGGCGGCCAGTGCCGTCCGCAGACTCCAGCGCGCGAGCCAGCTCACGCCGTGCCCGATGGCCTCACCCTTGTCCGCCCACCTGCGATCCCGTTCCACGACGCACAGTGTGTCGTGATCTAGCCCGTTCGGGTGGCGGGACGCGCCGAATTCATCCCCGGCCCCAGAACGAGTCCTCCTCGGCAGGGTCCGCGGTGAACAGCCGCACCTCGACGACCTTGCCGTCGGCGACGCGCATCAGGTCGACGCCGACGCCGTCCATCTCGGCGCCGGACCGCTTGGCCGTCCACGCCACGGACGCGGCCACGGTGTCGCCGTTCACCATCAACGGGGCGTTGCGCCGCAACGAGAACGTGCCCTCGGACACCTCCATCATCCCGCCGATCATGGCGCCGACGGCCTGGCTGCCGCGGTGCACGCCGGAGAACCGGTTGTCACCGGGCTGGTGCCAGACGACGTCGTCCGCGAACTGGGCGGAGACGGTCGCGAAGTCGCCGGACTCGAGCGCCTCGAAGTAGGTGGTGACGACGGCGAGCGGGGTGGTCATGGGTCTTCTCCAATTTCGTTGGGGTTGACCTATGCTCACGAAAAGTAACCAATTACCTCAACGTAACTAATGGATGGATGTGCGCCATGTCACAGACCATGCCGGACTGGAGTGTGCTCGCGGCGACCTGCCCGTCGCGCACGAGCCTCGCGCGCATCGCGAACAAGTGGACGGCGATGGCGGTCTCGGTGCTGGGCAACGGCCGCACCCGGTTCGGTGACCTCAGGACGCAGCTCGACGGCATCAGCGGCAAGGTGCTCACCGAGACGCTGCGGGACCTCGAACGCGACGGGCTCGTCACCCGGCACGTGTTCGCCGAGGTGCCGCCGCGCGTCGAGTACGAGCTGACGGCACTCGGACTCACGCTGCACGAGCCGCTGCTCGCGCTGTGCCGCTGGGCCGAGGACCACATCGCCGAGGTGCTCACCCACCGCGAGGCGTACGACGCCCGTTAGCGCAGGCTCGCCGCGCACTCCAGCACGGTGTCGCGGGCCGGGCGCGGCGCCCAGCCGAGCATCGACGACGCCTTGTCGTGCGAGTAGGTGTAGCTGCGGCCGAGCATGGGCACCAGCTGCCGCATGTCCTTGGCCACCACCGAGGCCGCGCGCACCACGAAGTCCGGCATCTCCCGCGACGGCGCGTCGAGCGTGCGCGCCACCTCGGACATCCACATGAACTCGCTGACCGCGATGAACCGCTCCCCCGCCGCGTCCGGCGCCGTCATCGCGCGGATGTGCAGGTCCGCGACGTCGCGCACGTCCACGATGTTGAGCCCGATCCGCGGCACGCCCGGCATGCCGCCCATGACGCGTTCGATCACTCGCACGGACCCCATGTTGTCGCGCGTCTGGATCGGCCCGAAGACCGCGCCCGGCAGCACCGTCACCAGCGACGTCTTCTTGCCGCGCATGAACTCCCACGCCGCCTGTTCGGCCAGCAGCTTCGAGCGGCGGTACTCGTCGATCTTCACGCCGGACGGGTCGGTCCACGTCGTCTCGTCGAACGACCCGGTCGAGCCCTCGGGCGGCGTCGCGGCGGCGCACGACGACGTCATCACCACCCGCTCCACGCCCGCCTCGACGGCGAACCTCAGCACGCGCAACGTGCCGTCGCGCGCCGGGCCGATCAGGTCGTCGCCGCCGGTCATGGGCGAGGCGACGTGCAGCACGTGCTGGACGCCCTCCATGGCTTCGGCCCAGCCCTCGTCGGACATCAGGTCGGCCTTCACGACCTCGTACCTCCCCGGCACGGCCGGACGACGCCCGCGCGTGGTCGTGCGCACCTCGTGGCCCTGCTCCAGCAACGCGGCGATGGTCCAGCCGGCCACGAACCCCGTGCCCCCGGTCACCAGGACGGTCATGACTCCTCCAAAGTTTCATTAGCCGTTTGGCTAACGAAACTGACTGTACCATCGCCGCATGACCCGCGCAGCGCAAGCCGAACGCACCCGTGCGACGATCCTCGTCACAGCGCGGAAGCTGTTCGCGTCCCACGGGTACGACGCGACGTCGTTGCAGACGATCGCGGACGAGATGAACGTGACGAAGGCCAACGTCTACTACTACTTCCGCACCAAGTCGGCGATCCTGGAAGCGTTGCTGGACAACAATTTCGCGTTCTTCGAGGTGCTGATCGCGGACGCCGCGAAGATCAGGGGCAAGCGGGCGCGCACCGAGCGGCTGGTCGACGGGTTCGTGGACCAGGTGATCGGCAACCGGGCGTTGTCGCCGCTCGGCCAGACCGATCCGAGCGTGCGCCGCAACGAGCGGATCAACGCCGAGCTCGCGCGCCTGTCCGCCAGGGCGATCGAGCTGGTCTACGGCCCGGAACCGACCGACGACCAGCGGGCCGCGTGGTTCGCCGTCAGCGACGTCGGCCCGGTGATCGCCGCGTTCCCCCACCTGAGCGACGACGAGCTGCGCGAGGTGCTCAGGCGGCTGTGCCTGCGGGTGCTGAAGGTGTGAGCACGCCATCGACGTCCGGGGTCACCGACCCGCGGATCAGGTTGCGCACGACCGGCAGCCCCGAGAGCCGGAACGCCAGGTCCCGCACGGAGATCCGCCACCGCGACGCCGGCGCCATCCAGCCGATGAACCGCCGCCCGAACTCCTGGGTGTGCTCGACGACGGGCTTCATCCGCGCCTGGTAGCGGTCGAACGCCCCGTCGAACCCGGCCGCGAGCTCCTCCGCCAGCACGTGCGCGCCGGTCATCGCGAGCGACGCGCCGTGCCCGGCGAACAACGACACCGCGCCGCACGCGTCCCCGACGAGCACGACCTTGCCGCGATGCCACACCGGAACGTCCACTTGGGACACCTCGTCGTAGTAGACCTCGTTCGGCACCACCGAAAGCAGCTCGGGCGCGACCCAGCCGAGATCGCCGAACCGAGCCCGTAGCCCGGCCGCCGGGTCAGCCGGCAGCTCCGGTGACTCCGACCGGTAGAGCATCAGCGCGGCCGTCGACCCGTCCCGCACGGCGTAGCAGCCGATCATGCGGTGCGGCACGGTCAGCATCTGGTAGCGGTACCCGATCCGCGCGCTCAGCTCCGCGTCCCGCAACGAGAACGCCGCCGTGTGATGCCCGAGGTAGCGCACGAACTCGGAGTCCGGCCCGAACACCAGCTCCCGCACCTTCGAGTGCACCCCGTCCGCCCCCACGACCAGGTCGAACTCGCCGGCCGACCCGTCGGCGAACGTCACCCGCCCGTCGTCCACCGCCGACACCGCGGTGCCACAACGGATCGGCGACCGCAGGTCGTCGCGGACCACCTCGGCCAGGTCGCCGCGCAGCAGGCTGACCACCCCGTCCGCCACGGCCTCGTAGGCCGCCGTGGAGATCTCACCGCGCTTGCGGCCCCGCGAGTCCACGCTGGTCACCGACGAGATCGGCGCCCGCCGCCGTTCCAGCGCCGGCAGCAGGCCCATCCGCCGCGCCACCTCGTGACCGGGACCGAAGAAATCGATCATGTAGCCGCCCGCGCGGAACGAGGGCGCTCTCTCCACCACGAGCACGTCCCACCCCGCGCGTTCCAGCCACCAGGCGGACGTGAGCCCGGCGATCCCCGCTCCGACGATCAACGCACGCTGTTGGGCATTCGACTTAGGCATATGCCCAATCTAGCATCACGGGTGCATCTTCCGACTGCTCCGCCCACTGGTCCAGAACCACAGACCGGCCACGACCAGCGCCAACACGCCCAGCCCGATCGCGCCGTCCGGGATCCCCTGCTCCTGCGGCTGCGCCTGCTGGTACTGCTGCGGCAACGGCGGGATCGACGGCGTGGGCGCGATGGAGGACGGCTGTGCGACGAGCGCGAGCGGGATCGCGTCGGTGTCGGCGAAGTCGACCATCCCGGTCGCTTCGAGCACCGTCATGTGGTCGAGCACGGTGTCCATGCAGACCTTGGCGTAGTCGCGGATCGCGGTGTTGCGCGTGCCGGTGCGCACGGTGGCGAGGAACTTGTAGACCACGCCGTGCGCCGCCCGCAGCCGGTTCGCGAACACGCGGTCGAACTCCTGGCTCTTCGCGGGCGCCGCCTGCATCTCGTTCAGCCAGCCCTGCTGCGCCTCGTTGGGCTGCGTAGGCAGCTGCACCTTCAGCGCGCGGGCGAGCTCGACGGTGCGGCGGTCGAGGTCGGCGTGACCCTCGACGAGGTGCCGGCCGGCCTCCTGCACCTTCGGGTTCGCGGACTTCTCCAGTCCCATCCGCCCGGCGGGCCCCTCCCACAACCCGGCGAGGGTCACCTTCTGCAGCAGGTCGACCCCGGCGGGACCCATCGGCCCGAACTGGGTCTGCACGTAGTCGGGTCCGAGGTTCGGCTGCGCGAACGCGGGCTGCGCGCCCAGCAGCAACGCCAGCACGGCGACGAGGAGTATGCGCATGCCGGGGGTTACGGACAGGCCCCGGCGACCCGACCGTTGCACAGTGCAATGTTTATCGTTTCGTTACCCGCGGCGCGCCCTGTAGAACTAGGCGGGTGAGCGATGCCGACGACCTGACCGACGCGGTGCTCACCGCGTCCCGCCTGCTCGTGGCCGTGTCGGCGCGCTCGCTCGCCGCCGTCGAGGAGACGCTCACGCTGCCGCAGTTCAGGATGGTCGTCCTGCTCGACAGCCGCGGCCCGATGAGCCTGACCGCGCTCGCCGACCTGCTGCGGGTCAACCCGTCCACGGCCAAGCGCATGATCGACCGGCTGATCACGTCCGGCATGGTCGACCGCGCGCCGAACCCCGTCACGAGACGCGAGGTCGTGGTCGTGGTGAGCGACGAGGGCGGCCGGGTCGTGCGCGAGGTGATGGCCCGGCGGCGCGCCGAGATCAGCACGATCGTCGCCCGCATGCCGGAGCACCTGCGGCACGGCCTGGTCGAGGCGCTGACCGCGTTCGCGCAGGCCGGTGGCGAACCGCGCTGGTCAGCCGCCGACGAGGCGCCGCAACGGCCCCGCGACCACGCCGAGGTCGACTGACGGGTCCAGCGCGCGGTGCAGCACGAGCCCGTCCATGGCCGCGCCGAGCAGCAACGCCACCGCGTCCGCATCCGGCACTCCCGAGGACCGCAGCCAGTCGGCGATCCGCGCCCGGAAGTCCGCGACCAGCGCCGACAGGCCGTCGCGCAACGCCGGCAGCCGGTGCGCCGCGAGGAACGCCTCGGCCAGCAGCAACGACTCCGGGTCGGTGCCGGTGAAACGGGCCAGGTCGGCGAAGATCCGTCCGACCCCCTCGGCGGGCGGCACGGCCCGCACCGCGTCCGCCGACTCGGCGAGGATCCGCGTGGCGAACCGCAGGGCCGCCGTCGACAGCAACTCGGACACCGACGAGAAGTGGTAGTGCACGAGAGCCGGGTTGACGCCCGCGCGTTCGGCGACCAGCCGCGTGGTCACCGCACCCCAGCCGACCTCGCCCACCAGCACGGCGGCGGCGTCGATCAGGTGGTCACGGGTGCGGCGGCCGCGGTCGGCTGAGGTGGGCACCCGGTCAACTTAGCTCTCGGCTCGTTTCACGAACGCGTCGAGCACCTCGGCCCAGCCACCGGTGTTGTCGCTGTGCGCCTTCGCCCGCAGCTCCTCGGAACCGGCCAGCGCCGAGAACCCGCTCTCCACGACCTTGAGCCGCACCGCAGAGCCTTCCGGCGCGAGCGTGAACTCGACCAGCGTCGTGTTGTCCTCGGTCAGGTCCTGCCCGCCGAACGCGCTGGCCCACCGGTAGGCCACGTACGTCTGCGGCGTCACCGTCACGACCCGCACCGGGAAGTCGCCGTACTGGTCGTGGTGACACACGGTCGTCTCCCCCGCGACCGCGCTGCCGGACGGCTGGGAGGCCACCCAGAACCCCGGCTCGGTCACCAGTTGCCAGACGCGGTCCAGCGGCGCCTCGATCAGGGTCTCGCGTTCGATCCGGTCCACGCTCACGACTGCTCCTCCGCTCAGGACAACTTGTGCAACCCCAGAGTTGCACATCCCCCGAGGATGCGCAACTCCAGGGTTGCATGTTTCCGCCCGCGCCCCGAACGCGGAGGGAAGCTACTTCCCGCCCTGCGAGTCCACGATCCTCGTGGTCACCGCGGACGAGCTGCGGACGGTGCCCTTCTCCAGGCCGCCCTTCTCCTGCGGCAGGTCCTCCGCGACGGTCTCGCGGTAGCCGATGAAGTCACCGTTGGCCGGGTCGATGATGATCTCGCTGAAGTCGTCGTAGTACTTCATGCCGAGCGCGACGCCTTCCTTGCCGTCGAGGTTGGCCCTCTTGTCCGTGACCACCAGACCGGGGATCAGGGCGAGCGCGCGGAAGATCGTCGCCCGCACCTCGGCCGGGTACTGCCCCGAGTTGAGCGCCTGACCTGCCTGGAGCAACGCGCCGGAGTCGCCTGCCTGGCCCGCTTCCTTGAGCTTGGCCAGCATCTGCGCGGGGTCCTTCGGCAGCGATGCCACGAACTCGGGCGTCGGGTTGTCGAACGTGCCGTTGACGCACCGGTCCGGCGAGCCCTCGGCGTAGTAGGGGTAGTTGCCGCACTTGCCGCGGAACTCCTGACCGTCCTTGAACGGCGTGCCGGAGCCCGGGTCACCCTCGCCCTCGTGGCCCTCCAGCCACTTCGTCGAGTTGATCTTGTTGCGGAACAGCCACTCGTCCTGGCGGTTCGCCGGGATCCACTGCTCCTGCACGATGTCGCTGTAGGTCGCCTTCGTGGAGCCGTACTCCACGGTGATGCCCTCGTAGCGGCTGCGCACGTAGCGGAACTGGCCGGGGGCGAGCGGCTGGTCGGCCACCCCGGACGCGAGGTCGGCCGCCTTGACCAGCTGCTCGGCGGCGGTCGCGGAGTTGCCTCCGTTGCCCGTCAGGTCGACCGTCGAGGCGGCGAGGCCGGCGCCGGTCAGCACGGTGACGGCGGCCGCGGCGGCGAGCCAGCGGACCTTGCGGTTCTTGCGCGGCGGCTCGGCGGCGCGGGTCTTGAGCGCGGCGGCGAGTGCGGCCTTGCCGGCGGCGACGTCGAACCGGACGGGCTCGTCACCGGCCCGCGCGAGGGTGGCGTCGAGCACGCGGTCGAGGGTCTCTGGCTGGTCAGACATGGCTGTCCTCGCTGAAGTCGTGGGCGGTCGCGGCGAGACGGGTGCGCAGCCGGGCGCGGCCGCGGTGCAGACGGGTCCGCACGGTGGCCACGGGAACGTCGAGCGCCACCGCGATCTCGGTGGGCGTGAAGTCCGCCCACGCGTGCAGCAGCAGCACCTCGCGTTCCTCGATCCGCAGCTCGGCGAGCCAGGCGGTGAGCGGTCCGGCGAGGACGTCGGCGTCCGCGGCGGCGCTCACCCGGTCACCGATGTCGGCCTCGTCGGTGCGCGCCGCGTGCTCCTTGCTCCACGCCCGCAGCTTGCGTTCCTCCGCCCGGACGTGCCCGCGCAGCAGGTTCGTCGCCACGCCGAAGAGCCAGGCCCGCACCGCGTCGGCGTCGTAGGCCTGCCCGGCGCGCTGGTCCCAGAGCACGAGGAACGCCTCGGAGACCACGTCCTGCGCGGTGTCGGGACCGACCCGCCTGGCCACGTAGCGGTGCAGCCGCTCGGCCGTCGACTCGTACAGCTCCAGCAGCGCGGCCTCGTCGAGCACGGCCGGCGCCACCTCTGGTGTCAGCGCCACGGGCGCCACCTCGGTTCGCACAGACCTACCTGGACGCAGGCCCCGGATGCGTTCCCGGCGTGTGCCCACCGCCACATCGTGGGCCCGCGGGTCAGATCTCGCTCGGGAACGGGTGCCGCGCCGCGAACTCCGCCGCGGTCATCCCGAACATCACCATGTCGTGGTGGCGCCCGGCGAAGAACTCGTGGTCGCGCAGCCTGCCCTCCTCGGTGAAGCCGAGCTTGCGGTGCAACGCGATCGACGGGTCGTTGAACGCCCAGGCGCCCGACTCGCACTTGTGGAAGCGCCGCTCGCCGAACATGTAGCCGAGCAGCAGGCGCACGGCCTCCGTGCCGTAACCGCGGCCCTGGTGCTGCTTCCCGATCGTGATCCCGTACTCGAACCGGCCCGCGTGGTAGTCGGCCCTGGCGGTCGACATCAGCCCGACCGGCACGCGCTCGGCCAGCGACTCGATCGTGAGCATCGTCTTGTCGTCCTCGGACTGCTTCAGCGCGATCTTCTGCGTCCACTCCCGTTGTCCCGCAGCGGATCGCGGCGGCAGGACCCGCCCTGCCCTGCGCGCGTCGTCGGTGTCGGCGTCCATGGCGTGGAACGTCTCCCAGTCGTCCGGTTCGACACCGCGCAGCCGGACGAGCTCTCCTACCCAGAGTGAGGTCATGGGCATGATCGAACGACCACCCGATCGTGTCTGGCAACCGGATTACTACTATCGCCGGATGACCGCCTACGACGATCTCGAGCTCGACACGACGGTGCTGCCGGAACGCCAGCAGATGATCCTCGTCGCCATCCGCGACTGGGTCGTCGAGCACGGCTACTCCCCCAGCACCCGTGAGATCGGCGAGGCGGTCGGCCTGAAGTCGTCGTCGAGCGTGTCGAAGCACCTGGCGGCGTTGGAGGACAAGGGTTTCCTCAAGCGCGGCGGATCGGTGACGCGGCCGATGGACGTGCGGGTGTTCCTCAGCGGCACGCCGGTCGTGCCCGGGATGCCCTCCGAGGACTCGATCTCGGTGCCGGTCGTCGGTGACATCGCCGCCGGTGCGCCGATCTCCGCGATCGAGCACGTGGACGAGGTGCTGAACCTGCCGCGCGGGCTGGTCGGACGCGGCAGCAACGTGTTCGCGTTGCGCGTGCGCGGTGACTCGATGATCGACGCCGCGATCTGCGACGGCGACACGGTCGTGGTGCGCCAGACGCACGAGGCCTACAACGGGCAGATCGTCGCCGCGATGATCGAGGAGGAGGCGACGGTCAAGGTGTACCAGCGCCGGGGCGGCCACGTGTACCTGGAGCCGCGCAACGAGGCGTACCCGGTGATCGACGGCGACAAGGCCGTGATCCTCGGCATCGTCGTGTCAGTTCTCCGGAGCGTCTGAGAAGAGCTGCTGGGCCACGGTCGCGCAGACCTGTGCGCCCGCCAGGTGGTCGGTGCTGCGCGCCCGCGTCAGCACCGCGAGCGACCAGCCGTCCCACAGCGCGAGGCACGTGACGGTCCACTTGTCGTCGTGCCTGGTCCAGCCGTTCTTGATCGCGAGCGGCTTGCCCTGCAGCGCGGGCGCCTGCGGGATGCCGAACCGGCCGTCCGGGGCGATGTCGCGCATCATCGCGAGCAGCCTGTCCCTCCACTGCGGACTGATGCCGGGCCCGATCTCCAGGCACTGCCCGAGTCTCGCCGCGTCGTTGGCGGTCAGCGTGGTCTTCGACCACCAGTTCGGCGTGACGGTGGTCTCCAGCAGCCCGCAGGTGCTGATCATCCGCCGCACCGAGGCGTCGCCGCCGAGGTTCAGGTAGAACCTCTGCGCGATCTTGTCGTCGCTCTCGCGGATCATCTTCGCCATCGCCGCCGTGTCCGCTTCGGACACCACCGAGCCCTTCGCCGCGACCAGGTCGAGCGCGAGCCAGACCTTGATCATCGACTCGGTGAACGTGCGGATGTCCTGACCACCGACGAGCACGATCCCGTTGCCGCGCAACGCCCAGGTGTACTCGCCGGCGAACTGCACGGACACGTTGCCGGGGTTCGGCGTCCACTTCTTCTCGGCCACCTCGGACGGTGCGGCGGCGGGTACCGGCACGGGTTCGGCGGCGTGTTCGGCCGCCAGGGGTGCGGGCACCTGGCAGGCGGTGAGCAGCAGCACGAGGGGAATCCAGCGCTTCATGGCCGCCGATGCAAGGCGGACCGCGATGAAGGAACGACGAAGAGCCGGTCAGGCCGCCGTTCGAACGAGCGAATTCACGGCGGCCGGACCGCGCCTTCATCGATCCTTCACGGTCTTCGCGCAGGATGGAACGCGTGAGCGCACGCATCCTCGTCGCCGAGGACGATCCGAAGCAGTCGCACCTGATCAGGGCCTATCTGGAGCACGAGGGCCACAGCGTGCTGGTGGCGCGCGACGGCAGGGCGGCGATCGACCTCGCGCGGTCGCGCACGCCGGACCTGGTGGTGCTCGACGTGATGATGCCCGAGGTCGACGGCCTGGACGTGTGCCGGGTGCTGCGCGCCGAGTCGCAGGTCCCGATCCTGATGCTGACCGCCCGGTCGACCGAGGCGGACCTGCTGCTGGGGCTCGATCTCGGCGCCGACGACTACGTCGTCAAGCCGTACAGCCCGCGTGAGCTGGTCGCGCGCGTGCGGGCGTTGCTGCGGCGTTCGGGCGCGCCGGAGGTGAACGGGCCGATCCGCGCGCTGGACGTGGAGATCGACCCCGACCGGTTCGAGGTGCGGATCGGCGGTGAGCTGGTGGCGCTGACGGCGAAGGAGTTCGAGCTGCTGCGGGTGCTGGCGTCCGCGCCGGGCAAGGCCTTCTCGCGCGGTCAGCTGTTGCAGGAGACGTTCGGGTTCGACCACAACGTGCAGGAGCGGACGGTGGACGCGCACGTGATGAACCTGCGGCGCAAGATCGAACCCGATCCGGCGGCGCCGAGGTACGTGCTGACCGTGCCCGGCCGCGGCTACAAGTTCGCCGGATGAGCCGGTTCGCGCTCAAGATCGCCGCCCTGGTCGTGGTCACGGTCGTGGCGGCGGTGGCGGCGACGGCCTGGCTCACGTTGCGCGAGACGACCCGGCAGGTCGAGAAGTCCGTCGAGGTGGCGTGGCAGGAGCTCGACGAGGTCGCGCAGGAGATCAGGATCCACGGGCTGCTGCGCGGGTCGTGGGACGACATCGGCTCGGCGCTGCCGGTGCTGGCGCAGCGCCTCGGGCAGCGGGTGCGGGTGGTGCTGACGGACGGCACGGTGCTCGCCGACACCCAGCCCGGCACGTCGCCCCGGCAGTCGGTCGCGGTGCAGACGCGGCCGGAGAGCACCTTCCACACCGACATCGAGGCGATGAAGGCGCTCTACAACTACGAGCGCGACCTGAAGCTCGGGCGGTGTCTCCAGGTCCACGGCGAACGAGTCCGGATCACGATGCGCGACAACAACCTGCCCGGTTTCTACACCGACAACACGGTGCCGGCGAAGTGCATCCCGTTCGAGGACCGCTTCCCGCTGACCACCGAGTTCGGGTGCGACTACGACAAGGCGTGCGTGCAGCGCACCTTCACGACCAGGATCTCCGCTCTGATGCCGCCGCCGGTGCTGGTGCAGGCGGGCGCGACCGACCAGCCGCAGCAGGCGAAGGTGTCGCTGCTGCCGATCCTGCTGAGCGCCGGGCTCGTGGCGTTGCTCGCGCTCGTGGTGTCGTTGCTGATCAGCCGCGGGGCGTTGCGGCCGATCAGCGCGCTGGCGGCGTCGGCGCGGCGGTTCGGTGCCGGTGACCTGTCCGGGCGGGTGCCGGAGAACGGCGACCTGGTGGAGCTGACCCGCGCGTTCAACGCGATGGCGGAGTCGTTGCAGCGCAGCCGGGAGCAGCAGCACAACATGATCGCCGACATCGCGCACGAGCTGCGCACGCCGCTCGCGAACATCCGCGGGTACATCGAGGGGGTGCGCGACGGGGTGCTGCCCGCCGACGACGAGCTGTACCGCTCGTTGTACGAGGAAGCCCTGTTGCAGCAACGACTCATCGACGACCTGCAGGACCTCGCGCTGGCCGAGTCGGGGTCGCTCGTCTACCACATGTCCACTGTGGACCTGGCGGACCTGCTGACCACCTACCGCGCGGCAGGGGTGGTCGTCGACGCGCCGGATCCCGTCGTCGTGCACGCGGACAACGACCGGCTGCGGCAGGTCGTCGGCAACCTCGTCACGAACGCGCAGCGGGCGGGCGCGTTCTCGGTGACGTTGCGCTGCCGGACGGAGGGGCTGTGGGCGGTGGTCGAGGTGGCCGACAACGGGTGGGGCATCGCCGCCGGGCAGCTGCCGCACGTGTTCGACCGGTTCTGGCGGGCGGACAACGCCCGCGGCCGTGAGACGGGCGGGCGCGGGCTGGGGCTGGCGATCGCGCGGGAGATCATCACCGCGCACCGGGGCACGATCTCGGTGGCGAGCGCGGTCGGCGTGGGCACGACGTTCACCGTGCGGCTGCCGCTACAGGGCACCCCAATCGCGTGACCTGAGGTGCTCGACGACCGCGTCGGTCTCGGCGGTCGTCGCACCCTTCGTGACGACGTAGAGGGTGTTGAGCGGCGGGACCTCCGGGTGGTGCAGCTGTTCCACCGAGCCCGCCGCGACCGCGGGGTCGGCCAGGTAGCGCGGCAGGGCAGAGACGCCGGCGCCCGCGACGACGGCCGCCAGCACCGCGCGCAGGTCGGGGACGGTGACGGCGACGGTGTTGCGCGGGCGTCTGCCGAACTCGCTGCGCCAGTAGCGGCGCAGGATCGGCAGGGTGGCGTCGTAGGCGACGAGCGGCAGGTGTTCGAGGGCGCGTTCCGGGTCGGTGCGCAGCAGGTCGCGGTCGACCGTCCTGGCCAGCAGGGGCGGGCCGACCAGCACGAACTCCTCGTCGGTGAACGGGGTGGCGGTGAACCCGGTCTGCGGGCGGACGGACGACAGCACGACGTCGAGCCGCGCTGTTCCGAGTGCTCTGAGCAGGTCGTCGGCGAGACCGAACGTGACGTCGAGGCGGAGTCCCCCGCGGGTGAGCGGGGCGAGGGCGGGCAGGCCGCGGGCGGTCATGAACTCGGCGGCGCCGCCGATCCGGACGGTGCCGTCGAGGGTCGTCTCGGGGTCGAGCGCGGTGCGGAGCTGGTCGAGGTGCTGGCCGATCCTGCGGGCCAGGTCGTCGGCACGGGGTGTGGGCGTGACCCCGCGGCCGCCCCTGGCGAACAGCCTGGTGCCGAGCTGGCTCTCCAGCTTGGCGAGCTGGCCGCTGACCGCGGGCTGGGTGAGGCCTCTCCGCGCGGCCGCGCTGGTGAGCGAGCCGCCCCGGTAGATCTCCAGGAACGTCTCCAGCAGATCGAGGTCCGTCAAGCGCTGAGCCATAAGGCAGCTTATAGCCCGATCTGCTCGTTCTGCTGATCTGTGATGTCCTGGGTGACATGAAGAAGCTGCTCGTGGTCGTGTCCGCCGCCGACTCGCTGACGTTGGCGGACGGCACGAGCCACCCCACCGGGTTCTGGGCCGAGGAGGTCGTGGAGTCCGTCCGCGTGCTGCGCGAGGCCGGCGTCTCCGTCACCGTCGCGACGCCGGGCGGTGTCGTGCCGACGGTCGACAAGGCGAGTCTCGACGGCACGTTCGACGAAGCCGTTGCCTCCCTTGAGGATCTGCGCGCGCCCGCCGTGCTGGCCGATGTCCGGTCTGCCGATTTCGACGCGATCTACCTGCCGGGCGGCCACGGCCCGATGGCGGACCTGGCGTCCGATGCCGCGCTGGGCGCGTTGCTCGCGGAGTTCCACGACGACGGCAAGCTGGTCGCGGCGCTGTGCCACGGGCCGGCGGGCCTGCTGAGCGCGGTCCGCGCCGACGGCACGTTCGTCTTCGCCGGCAAGGAGATGGCGGTGTTCTCCGACGAGGAGGAACGCCAGGGAGGCCTGGCGGTCCCCTACTCGGTCGCCGGCCGGCTGACCTCGCTCGGCGCGCGGATCTCGTCCGGCGAGCCGTGGTCGAGCACCGTGGTCGTGGACGGCGGGCTCGTGACGGGCCAGAACCCGCAGTCCACCACGGCCACCGCCGCGCGAGTCGTCTCCCTGCTCTAGACGAGCGCGTCCACGACTCGTTGCAGGAGACGGCTTTCGTCCGCCTTCGTGACCGGCACCTCGGACGGCGCGTTGTCCCACTGGACGGAGTGCAGCTGCTCGACCCAGCCGCGGTCGAAGCCGGGCATCGGTTCAGCGGGGGCCGTGTCGAGGAGGCGGGTGACGACGTCCGTCCGCACCGTCGTGGCCTCGGCGAGCAACGCCGCGTCGTACAGGTCCTTGGCCTGCGGGTAGCGGTCGGACACGAGCCATTGGATCTTCCACGCGAGGGAGAGCTCCCGGCCGGCGGCGAGCAGTGTCGTGCCGGCGATCTCCAGCGGCTGCGGCGCGATCGGCAGGTCCTCGTTGAACACGAGGTCGATCTGGATCGCGCCGTCCGGGAGTCCCTCGACCTCGAACCCGAACACGATCCGCAGGCCGGGCACCCGCTCGTAGGTCCAGATCGGCTCCACTTCGGACGGTCCGACCAGCTCGCGCAGGCCCGCGACGAGCTCCGCGGCCTGCGGGCTCTCGAACGCGAGGTCCTTCGGGGTCACCACGAAGTCGATGTCACCGGGTTCACGGGCGGCGTCGCCGAACCACTCGCGCAGCACCGTGCTGCCGCGCAACACCAGGTGCTCGGCCCACACGCTCTGCCCGATCGCGTGGAGCGTCCGCACCATCGTCTCGCGCCGCTTCGCCAGCCACCGCGCGCCCTCCTGCGGGTCGCCGAACCGCGGTTCGCCGCCCCGGAACGCGTGGTAGTGCTGCCTCAACGCCGGGTCGAACACCGCGCGCTGCCGGATGTCGTGCCGGGGCACCAGCTTCAGCGGCCGGTAGGTGGCCGGAAACCCCCTGACCCCGGCGGGTGCCTGCCGCAGGCGCTCGCTCGTGCTCCAGTCCACGTGACCGTGGATCCAGCCGTCGTCGATGTGCAGCGCGTCGTCGTCGACGACGTACCCCTCCTCGACCTCCAGCACCTCGAACGCCTCGAGGTCGTGGAGCAGCGCCTCCAGCCGGTGCCTGGCCGTGGCCCGCCCGACGCCGAAGCACCGTTGCGTGACGAACCGCTCCTCGGTGCCGTCCTCCGACGTCCGCCGCGCGTTGCGGGAGGGTTTGGCCTCGTGCGCCCTCAATGCCTCGTAGAGGGCGAAATGCCAGTCATTTGCCAGCCGCAGCTTCACGTGGTGCTCGAAGTACAGCGTCGGGTCGGCCTCGTCGTCGGTCTGCGGGACGCCCTCGTTCCACGGCGCCGCCTCGATCTTGACCCGCACCACGAACAGGTCGGCCTCGACCAGCCTGGCCCGCCACTGCTCGGCGACCGCGCGCACCTCGTCGATCGTGCCCTCGCCGCCGATCGTCAGCATCGGCTGCGAAGGCGTGTTCCCGCCGTCCAGTTCGATGTGGGTGAACTTGACCTGCCGCTCCCGCGCGAACGCCGCCAGTTCGCCGGCCTGCCACTCGGACCCGGTCAGGTGCAGCTCGAACTCCCCCGCGTACATGCTCTCCCCCTCCTAGACGACCACCTGCACCACCGCGAGCGCCGCCAGCAACGCGGGCCCCCGGCTCAACTGCACGATGAGGCCGAGGGGCGTAGGCCCGAACAGTCCGAAGTCGACGATCGCCGCACCGTAGTCCACCGGTGGCCGGGTAGCGATCCGATATACGACAGCCACCGCTCCCACCGCCGAGATCACCCCGTTCAGCACCGAAACGTGCGGCGTGAACGCCGTGGTCACCGCACACCACAGGACCGCACCTGCCGACGGAACCACCAGGTGCGCCAACCGAAGCAGCCGATCGGGCAACCCGAGCGCGCGGCGCAGCGCGGGCGACCGGCACACGGCCTTGAGCCCCGCGGCGAGCCGGTCGGTGGCGAGGAACGCGGCACCCAGTTGGACGGCGGGAACGGCGGCCTGCTCGCCGCCGAGGGCCACCAGTGCCGGGGCGGGCAGGAGCGCCGCCCAGACCAGGGCCGCGTTGGGGGCGCGGCGAAGGCGGAGCACGTCGGTCCAGGCGAGGGCGACAACCCACGACCGGGCACCTGCCCGCGGCGCGAGGCGCGACGATCTCACGCGTCCGAGGGCACGGGCCCGGCGTTCGGCGAGGACTGCTCCGAGCAGGGCGAGGTCGAACCAGCTCACCGACACCCGCGCGACCCCGGCGAGCGCGGCACCGGCCGCCAGGTCGGACCGCCGAAGCCGCCCCACCATCGCGACCGCGACCACCGCCAGCCCGAGCGCCACCGCCCACGAGCCCACGGGCCACCCACCCGAGCCGGGCACGCCACCCGCCCCGGACCCCGCCGAGCCGATGCGGTCCGGCCCAGGCCATCCGGCGGGCACGCCAACCCGGCCGGGAGGCACCAGCAGCGCCACCACCGCCAGTGCCACCAGCCCGCTCAACCACCTCTGCGGCGCCACCCCGGCCCGTTGCAGCACCACGGCCCCGGCCACCACCGCCAGCCCGGCAGCGGCCCCGAGCGCCACCGCCACCAACGGCGGCACCACCGCCCCCACCACGCCGAACACCACGGCGGGCCACACCGCACCGACCGCCGCACCACCCAGCAACAACACCACGAGCCGGGGCCGCAGCAACCCGCCCCGCGGCACCGGCGCGCTCAGCACCCAGAACAGCCGGTCCGCGCCCACGAACACCGGCCCGAACGCCAATGCCACCTTCATCAGCACGGTAGCGCCCACCACCGACAACCAGAGCGCCGTCCACGCGCTCCCCGCCTGAGGCGTCTTCGTCAGCCCGGCGGACACCAGTCCGTACCCGACGGCGCCGACGATCGAGAAGTTGACCAGCCGCGCGTACAGCCGAGCCACCCGGAACCTCCACGGCACCGGCACGGCCAACCGGCGGGCGACGGCGTACGCGCTCACAGCGTGACGGTCCGGCACGCCACCGCCTCCACCAGCGCAGCGTCGTGCGACGCGAACACCACGGCCACCCCGGCGGCCTTCTCGGCCAGCAGCCGGTCGCGCAGCCACGCCCGGCCGGCGGCGTCGAGCCGTTGCTCGGGTTCGTCGAGCACGAGCACCGACCGCGGCCGCACGAGGCAGGAGGCCAGCCCGAGCCGGTGCCGTTGCCCGGAGGACAGGGTCGGCGGCAGCTGGTCCGCCACGGCCGACAACCCCAGCTCGTCCACCACGCCCCCGACGTCCACCGGCGACCCGTGCAGCCACGCCAGCAACCGCAGGTGCTCCACCACGGACACGTCCGGGAAGTAGTCGGCGTCGTCCAGCAGCGAGGCGACCGCGGCGCGGAACGCGGCCGACGACTCGTCCGCGACGGCGCCGTCGAACAGCACCGACCCGGTGTCCAGCACCTCGGCCCCGACCAGGCAGCGGAGCAGCGTCGACTTGCCGGAGCCGTTGCGTCCCACCACGGCCACCGCCTCGCCGGGGCCGGCGACGAACGACAGACCTGCGAAAACGGGGACTCCGCCGTAGCCGAAGCCGGCGTCCCCCACGCCCAGCGACATGTGATCAGGGTAGTGGGAATGAACGGGGCACCCCTGCGTTACAGTAGATGCAGACGCATTAGTCACCAGAGAGTGACCGATTACAGAAGGAGGCGGGTGCCGTGCAGTTCGGAATCTTCTCGGTGAGCGACATCACCAGGGACCCGGTGAGCGGCGAGACCCCCAGCGAGGCCGAGCGGATCGACGCGATCGTGCAGATCGCCGAGAAGGCCGAGGAGGTCGGGCTCGACGTGTTCGCGATCGGCGAGCACCACAACCCGCCGTTCTTCTCGTCCTCGCCGACCACGCTGCTCAGCCACATCGCGGCGAAGACGAAGAAGCTCACCGTCAGCACCGCGACGACGTTGATCACCACGAACGACCCGGTGCGCATCGCCGAGGAGTACGCGATGCTCCAGCACCTGGCGAAGGGCCGCATGGACCTGATGCTGGGCCGCGGCAACACCGCGCCGGTCTACCCGTGGTTCGGCGCGGACATCCGGCAGAGCCTGCCGCTCGCGCTGGAGAACTACAACCTGCTGCACCGGTTGTGGCGCGAGGACGTCGTGGACTGGGAGGGCAAGTTCCGCACGCCGTTGCAGGGCTTCACCAGCACGCCGCGGCCGTTGGACGACCTGCCGCCGTTCGTGTGGCACGGCTCGATCCGCACGCCGGAGATCGCGGAGCAGGCCGCCTTCTACGGCGACGGGTTCTTCGCGAACAACATCTTCTGGCCGAAAGAGCACTACATGCGGCTGATCAAGTTCTACCGCCAGCGGTACGCGCACTACGGCCACGGCACGGAGAAGCAGGCCATCGTCGGTCTCGGCGGCCAGGCGTACATCGCGAAGCGCTCGCAGGACGCGCTGAACGAGTTCCGCCCGTACTTCAACGAGGCCCCCGTCTACGGTCACGGGCCGCGGATGGAGGACTTCATGGAGCAGACGCCGCTGTCGGTCGGCAGCCCGCAGGAGGTCATCGACAAGACGCTGACGTTCCGCGAGCACTTCGGCGACTACCAGCGCCAGATGTTCCTGATGGACCACGCCGGCCTGCCGCTCAAGACCGTGCTGAACCAGCTCGACCTGCTCGGCGAGGAGGTGGTTCCGGTGCTGCGCAAGGAGATCGAGGCGCGCCAGGACCCCGAGACCGCGAAGCCGCCGACGCACGCCAAGCGCCTGAAGGACAAGTACGGCGACGGCCCGGCCCGCCAGCCGAAGCCGAACGCCAACCGCGGCGACAACGTCACGGGCGGCTCGCCGTACCAGGACTCGGAATGACGCGTGCCAACGAGGCCTGGGAGTCCCTGATGAAGGCGTACTCCGTGTTGATGAAGCAGTTCAACGCGGAGGACATCTGGGGCGACCTGACCATGCGGGAGTACGACGTGCTGTACCAGCTGTCCAAATGCGACGGTCCACTCAGGATGAGCGAGCTGAACCGCCACGTGCTGCTGAGCCAGCCCGCGTTGTCCCGCATGGTGGAACGCCTCGTCGAACGGGGCTACGTCGAACGGTGCCCCGACCTCGGCGACCGCAGGGGTGTGCGCCTGTCGCTCACCCCGGCGGGCCGGGAGACCCAGCGCCGCATAGGCCTCCCGCACGCCCGCAGCGTCACCCGCGCCCTGGGCGTGCTCTCCCCAGCAGAACTAGACCAGCTCGCCGCGATCACCGGCAAGCTCAGCCAGAGCGAGGAGTAATGGGCCAGAACTTCCAGCTGGTGGTGGTGTCCGCCGGCACCAGCGACCCGTCGTCCACCCGCCTGCTGGCCGACCGCGTGGCCGGCAGGGTCACCACACTGGCCGGCAAGCGGTCGCAGACCGTGGGCACGTCCGTCGTAGAACTGCGCGAACTCGCCTCCGAGATCGCGAACGCGCTGGTGTCCAACCACATCGGCCCGCGCCTGCAGAAGGCGATCGCCACCCTCCAGCACGCGGACGCCATCGTCGCCAGCACCCCCGTCTACAAGGCGGGCGCGAGCGGCCTGTTCACGTCGTTCTTCCAGATCCTCGACAACGACCTGCTGATCGCCAAGCCCGTAGTGCTGGCCGCGACCGCCGGCACCGCCCGGCACGCACTGGTCGTGGACGACCAGATGCGCGGCCTGTTCGCCTACCTGCGGACCGTGGTCGTGCCGACGTCGCTGTTCGCCGCAACCGAGGACTGGCAGGACAAGGGCCTGAACAAGCGCATCGACCGCGCGGCCCTGGAACTGGTGGCACTCATGACCTCGGGCTTCGAGAAGACCGTCCGCGACGAGTCGTGGGGCGCCTACCAGCACGAGTACGGCAGCGCGGGCGGCACCGAACTGTCGATCGACCTCGACTCGGACCTGATGAAGCTAGCCGCAGGCGGGTCCGCGGGCTGACTCGCCGCAGGCGGGTCCGCGGGCTAGAAACCGGCGCCGCCGTACGCGCCGCCGCCATACGCGCCGGTGCCGTACGCGGCGCCGCAGTACGCGCGGCCGCCATTCGCGCCGGTGCCGTACGCGGCGCCGCCGGGCAGAAGTCCGCGCCGCGCTCGCCCTGCGTGCGGTCGCCGAAGTCCTCGGAGACCTCACGCCGGGCGAACGCGCGCTGCTCGGCGACCTGCTGAACCGCCCGGCCTGCCAGCGGCTCGGGCCCGTCGGTCGTTCCCGCCAGCCGCTCGGTCCTGTCAGCCGTTCCCGCTAGGCGCTCGGGCCCGTCAGCCGTTCCCGCCAGTCGCTCGGGCCCGTCAGCTGTTCCCGCCAGCGGCTCGGGCCCGTCAGCCGTTCTCGGACGCCGCTCGGGCCTGTCAGTTGTTCAGGAACGGCTCGATGTCCTCGAACTCGGCCACCTGCCGAACCTCCACCGACATCTCCTCAACGCCGACGAAGCACGTGATGTACTCCTCGGCCACCGCCGTGGCAGCCCCCAGGTCCGCGGCGGAGATCAGCAGGAACCCGCCGACCACCTCCTTGGCCTCGGCGAACGGCCCGTCGATCGACCTGATCGCCGCGCCACGCCTGCGCACCACGGCGCCGGTCTGCTGCACGCCTTCGGCGCCGAGCATCACGCCGTCCGCGGTCAACTTCTCCACGAACGCGTTCATCCGCTCGATGAGCTCGGGCGTCGGCTGCCACGATGCCGGGTCGTCCTGCTGGACCCGGTGCATGAGCATGAACCGCATGATCTCTCCTCGTTGTCGACTGGCAGCACCCGCTGCCACCCCTGCGTCGATCGACGTCACGGAGCTTTCGACATTCTCGCCATGATGGCCAGGTGAGATTTTCTCGGCTCGTCGTGCTCCGGCCGAGGCTGCTCGGCAGGCCCGCGAAGAGCAGGTCGTGCAGCGCAGATGGTGTGAAGAGCAGGTCGGTGGAGTCCACCGCTGCCCGCCGACCCGCGCCCCGGCTCGCTCTCGGGCCGTGCGTTCACGGTGGGCCGCCCGATCACCTAGTACATACGGTGGGGACCGCTCGACGTGGCGCTGCCACTCGTCACGCGTGCCCACCGCTCCCCCGCGCGATTCCTCCTGACGCAACGCGCGGACCCCGGTTTTGGTTCCCGCTCTGTCCACAGGCTACCCAAAACCGAGTATCGCCAGGTCAGCGCGATGCAAACCTGTGGATAACTCGCGATCAAGGAACGCCGGCCGACCAAGAAACGCCAGACAGAGGCGCGGCGGGCGCACACCGTCTCGTTCAGCGCGCACAGCGCAGGCCCACATCCCCCGCGCAGCAGCCCGACCCCAGCCGGACAGCGTTCACGAACAGCAGCACCCACTCGGCGCTCGCGAACCCCGCGACCAGCACACGCTGCCGCGCCATGCCCAGCACCTCGAACACCACCTCCTCCAGCCTGTGCTCGAACCCCCAGCCAGTGAAGGCCCGTGCCTCCGCCGCACCTGCCGGACCGGCTGCGCGACCCGCCGTACAAAAGGTCAGACGGCGGGCCCAGCCCGGCCCGTCAGGTGCTCCGCGGTGCGCAGGGCGAGTGCGGCCATCGTGATCGACGGATTGGACGTGCCGAGTGACGGCATGCTGCCGCACCCCACCGCGTACAGGTTCGGGTGGTCCCAGCAGCGTTGCCACTGGTCGACGACGGAGTTGTGCGGCGAGGTGCCCATGACGTGCGTGCCGCCGCTGTGGCCCGCGCCCCAGTACCTCAGCGGTTCGCCGTTGTGCTCGAAGTAGCGTTCGTCGTCGGGCTTGTAGGACGTGTGGTCGTCGGCCTTCAGCAGTTCGAAGATGCCGTCCGAGGCGCGTTTTGCGGCCAGGAGGCCGTCTTTGACGTAGTCCGACAGTCCGTAGTGGACGGACGGGCGCGGGTTGCCCAGCGCGTCCTTCGAGGAGGCCAGCGTCACGCGGTTGTGCGGGTCGGCCTCCTGCTCGATCTCGAACTGCAGCGTGAACTGGCGGCCTACTCGGTCCGCCACCGCCTGCCGGAGTGCCTTGCCCCGCAGGCCCGCCGCCACGAACTCGGCCGTGTCGGAGTCCGGGCTGCCCGCCGACCAGCCCCAGCCCCAGTTGCCGATCTCGATCCGGAACGGCGCTCGCCGCGTGCGTTCCGGGCCGTCGCGGAACGCCTCGATGCCCGTGGTGGAGCCGGGGCCGCGGAACGGGCCTATCGCGTGCGGCATCAACGCCCAGGTGAGCAGCACGGGGTGGTCCATGAGGTTGCGGCCCACCTGGTCGCTGCTGTTGGCGAGGCCGGACATGAGCAGCAGCTTGGCGTTCTCGATCGCGTGCGCGGCCAGGACCACCACGTCGGCCGCCACCTCGTGCTCGGTGTGCCGCGGCGACGTGTCGTCCTCGTAGCGCTGGTAGCTGACCTTGGTGATGCGCCCGAACTCGTCCGCGTGCACCCGGTTCACGACGCAGCGGGTGCGCAGCTCGACGGTGGACGGCCACCGGCTCTGGGTGCGGTGCGGCGTGTACTTGGCGTTCTCCGGGCAGATCGGCACGCAGCTCGCGAAGCCGGCGCACCGGTGGCCCTGCGGGACGTACCCCGCGGTCGGGATGCCGTTCCTGGCCTGGGGTGTGCCGGTGACGCGCAGTGCGCGGCCGTCGACCTCCCGACCGTCCACAACGGACGCCACGGCGTGGTCGAGGAACGTGCGCGGCAACGCGTGCATCGGGTAGCGGTAGTCGTCCGGTAGAGGGAGGTGCTGGCGTTGTTCGTCGGCGTCGGCCGCGATCCCGATCTCCCACTCGGCCGCGCGGTAGTGCGGTTCCAGCTCGGCGTAGGTGATCGGCCAGCCGCGGCCGCGGCCCAGGTCCGCGGTGTGGAAGTCCTCCGGCAGCATGCGGGGCGTGATGCCGGTCCAGGCCGTGCCGGTGCCGCCGTTGATCCGCAGGTACGGGCTCGGGTAGTCGCACGGCCCGGTGTTGATCAGGTAGTCGCTCGACGGCGCGGCCGCGGTGGTGCGGTACGGCCGCAGCGGGGTCTTCGCCGTGGCGGTGCGGAACCTGGTGACCGCGTCGGCGTTCACCTCGGTGCCCGCCTCCAGGACCAGCACCGAGAAACCGTTGTCCCCCAGCACTTTGGCGACGAGGGAGCCGGCGAACCCGGCGCCGACGACCACGGCCCTCACCTGGCCGCCGTTCTGGGTCTCTGCTCCCAGCTGCCGAAGCCCGGTGGGGTCGTACCCGGCGGGGCCACGCCCACGGCCTTCCAGGCCAGGCCCTCGGCGTAGGCGCGCTCGCCCGGGATCACCCCGCGCCAGACCCCGGTGTACCAGAGCTGGATGATCTCCTCGTCGGGCGCGCCCTCGGCCAGCGCGCGGTACTGCTCGACCAGTCCGGTCGACCTCAGCTCCTCCGCCGAGAACCCGGTCAGCTCGGCGGACAACTCCACGAAGGCGTCCATCGCGCCATCCTCTGGCGGAGGAACCGCCTGCACCAAACGATGCGGGCAAGGCTCACCCGCGTGGCGCAACCCTCAGCTCGCCGAGCTCGGACCAGTCGTCCTGGTCCACGTTCTGGCTGACGATGCGCGGGGTCTCCGCCAGGTACCGCGGAAGCTCCTGCTGGGCGGCCTTGAAGTGGTCCGAGTTGACGTGGGCGCCGCCCGCGTCACCATCCCGGAACGCCTCCACCAGGACGTACTCGGTCGGGTCGTCCAGGCTGCGGGACCAGTCGAACCAGAGGCAGCCGGGTTCGGCGCGGGTGGCCTCGGTGAAGCCGCGGCTGATGTCGGGCCACTGCTCGGCGTGGTCGGGCAGGACGCGGAACTTGGCGGTGATGAAGATCAAGACAGCCTCCTCCTGGGGATCTGCCCCGACCCTAGTCCGTTTGCGGGGTCAACGACCTGTCGCGGGTCCGAGAGCGCACGGCATACGAAGTGCAGTGCACAACGCGCGGCACACGACGCGCGGCACACGATCGGGAGAGCTGCCCTGCGAGGTCGGCCGACCTGCGCGATCATCGCCAGCGTGCCCGAGATGATCGACACCCGCAGGCGGAACCTGGTCGTTGCGGCCGTGCTGCTCGCCATGTTGCTGGCCGCTCTCGACCAGACCATCGTGTCCACCGCGTTGCCCACCATGGTGGCCGACCTCGGTGGCGGCGCGCACCTGTCGTGGGTGGTGACGTCGTACCTGCTCGCCGAGACGATCATGACGGTGCTGATCGGCAAGTTCGGCGACCTGTACGGGCGGAAGAACACCTTCGTCATCAGCGTGGTGCTGTTCCTGGTGGGGTCGTTCTTCGCAGGGTGGTCGGAGTCGATGGGGACGCTCATCGCGTTCCGGGCCGTGCAGGGGCTCGGGGCCGGCGGGTTGATGGTGACGTCCACGGCGATCATCGCGGACGTCGTGCCGCTGAAGGAGCGGGGGAAGTTCCAGGGGTTCGCCGGCGCGGTGTTCGGCATCGCGACCGTGGCCGGGCCGTTGCTGGGCGGGCTGTTCGTCGACCACCTGAGCTGGCGGTGGGCGTTCTACGTGAACATCCCACTGGGCATCGCGGTCGTGCTGGTGGCGCTGTCCGCCCTGCCGACGATCAGGACCGACGGAAAGCCGAAGATCGACTACGCCGGCATCGCGCTGATCGCGCTGGCGGCCACCGGGCTGACTCTCGTCACCAGCTGGGGCGGCACCGAATACGCGTGGACCTCGCCGACGATCCTGTGGATGGCCGCCGGTTCGGTGGTGCTGCTGGTGGCGTTCGTGCTGGTGGAGCAGCGGGCCGCCGAGCCGATGCTGCCGATGCGGCTGTTCCGCAGCCGGGTGTTCACGGTGTCCGGGATCCTGAGCTTCGTGGTCGGGTTCGCGATGCTCGGCGGCATCACGTACCTGCCGATCTACCTGCAGTACGTGCGCGGGGAGTCGGCGACGGCGTCCGGGTTGTGGATGCTGCCGTTGATCGCCGGGCTGATGACCACGGCGTTGCTGACGGGCAACACGATCAGCCGGACCGGGCAGTACCGGCTGTTCCCGATCATCGGGTCCGTCGTGCTCACCGCCGGGCTGTTCCTGCTGTCCCTTTTGGACGCCGGGACGAGCTACTGGGAGATGGGCGCGTTCATGGTCGTGCTCGGCGCGGGCATCGGCCTGGTGATGCAGGTGCCGGTGATCGTCGTGCAGAGCACCACGAACTACAGCGACCTCGGCGTGGCCACGTCCGGCATCAGCTTCCTGCGGACGATGGGCAGCTCGTTCGGCGTCGCGATCTTCGGCACGATCTACGCCAACCAGCTGCCGAAGCACCTCGTGGTGCCGCAGGGGGTCGACCCGCGCGCCATCGCGAGCCCCGCCGCCGTGCACGCGCTGCCGGACGCGATCAGGGCGCCGATCGTCGCCGGGTACGCCGAGACGGTGCAGATGATGTTCCTCATCGCCGCGCCGATCGGGCTGGTGGCGTTGCTGGTGGCGTTCTTCCTGCCGCAGGTGCAGCTGCGCGACACGTCCAGGGCGGCCGCCGCCGGCAACAGCGGTGTCGGCGAGAGCTTCGCGGCGCCGCCGTCGAACTCCTACGACGAGCTGCGCAAGCTGGTGTCGAACGTCGTCGCGCGCTCCGGCGAGGATCCGGGGCCCGCGGTGCTGCGGCGGTCCGGGGTGGACCTGCCGCTGGAACAGGCGTGGCTGCTGGGACGCGTGTACAAGGCGTCGACGGACGACGGCGTGGCGACGCTCGACGAGATCGCCGAGATGACGAAGGTGCCCGGCGGCATCTTCGAACCGACGGCGCAAGCACTCGTGCGCAGCGGGCTGCTCGCGTTCACCGACGACGGCTACCGGTTCACCGACCGGGGTGCCGAGGTGTTCGAGCAGCTCGTGCGGGCGTGGCGGCGCTGGCTGATCGACCAGCTGGAGGACTGGCACGAACCGGACCAGCGCGACTTCGCCCGCGCGCTCGACACGTTCACCGACGAGCTGATCGAGAGCGGGCGGCAGCTCAGCCGCGTCTGAGCGGGGTGGTGGTCTCCACCATCGGCGCAGCGAAAGATCACCCGAGCGGACCAGGGCGAACCCGTTCCTCCACATGCGACCCTGAAGTCGTGAGCACCACGCGAATCGGGTCGTTCAACGTGGAGAACATGTTCGAGCGCCCCAAAGTGATGGGCCGCAACGCGACCAAGCACGCGGCTCCGATCCTGGCCGCCCACGCCCGTTTCAACGAACTCATCGCCGCCGAGACCTACACGCCGGAAGTCAAGGAAGAGCTCAAGGAACACCTGGCGACACTGGAGTTGCTCAGGGGTGACCGGAGCAAGTACGCGATCCTGCGGCGCATCCGGGGCCGGTTCCTCGCGCGCCACCGCACCGGCGAAACCTCAGTCGTGGCAAGCGGACGCGAGTCCTGGGTCGGCTGGGTGGAGCTCACCACCGAACCCATCAGCGAGCTCGCCACCCGCCACACCGCGCAGGTGATGCGCGACGTCCGCGCGGACGTCCTCGGCGTCGTCGAGGCCGAGTCGCGCGAACTGCTGCACATGTTCTCCAGCAGCATGCTCAAGCACGTCGGCTGGACCCCGTACGAGGAAGTGCACCTGATCGACGGCAACGACGAACGCGGCATCAACGTCGGATTGCTGACGAGAGAAGAACATCAGGTCATCACCATCCGAACGCACGTGTACGCGCGGGACACGTCGGGCGTCATCTTCTCCCGCGACTGCGCCGAATACCACGTCCGCACGCCCGCCGGCCCCGAGGTCGTCGTGCTCGTGAACCACCTGAAGTCCAAGGGCTACGGCTCCCCCGGCGACCCGCTCGGTGCCCGCCGCCGGTTCCGCCAGGCCGTCCGGATCGCCCGCATCGTCAACCGGCTGCGCGACGAGGGCCACGAGTACATCGCCGTCGTCGGCGACCTGAACGACACCGCGGACAGCGAGTGCCTGCGGCCGTTGTTCCAGCGCACCGGCCTGCGCGACATCAGCGAACACCCGAACTTCGACTGGAACCACCGCCTCGGCACGTACCGCGGCGTCAACGAGAAGGGCAAGATCGACTACGTCCTGCTCACCCCGGAGCTCTTCGCCAAGGCCACCGGCGGCGGCGTGTTCCGCAAGGGCGTGTGGCGCGGTCCGCGGACCAAGAACCGTTGGGACGTCTACGAAACCATGACCGACGAGGTGCACGCGGCGAGCGACCACGCCGCCATCTACGCCGACATCGACTGGAACGCCTAGAGAAGCTCGACCGTCACCTCGACGGTGTCGCCGGGGCCGACGTCGTTCTTCTTGCGCACGGCGGCTTTGACGGGCAGCACGTAACAGCCCGACTGCTTGTCCGGGAACACCGACGTCGACCACGTGCTCGCCCCGAGCCCGGCGCGGACCTTGACCGCGCCGAAGCCGGGGCCGGGCGCGGCGACGTCGCGGATCTGGTCGGAGACGTCCTCTGGCAGCGTCACGAACGTCCAGGTCTCGGTGGGGCGAGCGTCCCAGATCCACAGCTCCGCGTCGAAGACGAACATCGCCCCATTCTTCACAGAGGCGCGCTGATCCGGAACTCGGCGTCGAACCGGTCGGCGAGACCGTCCGGCGCCCAACGCCGCACGAGGTCCAGGAACCCCAGGAGGTCGCGCCGAACACCCTCCAGGTGTCCGCGGACGTCCGCGACCGGAATCTCGCAGGCGGGCCCGTCCGCGAGTTCGGCGTCCTGCCACAACCGCACCACGCCGTCGCGGAACTCCAGGCCGGGATCGGGGCTGTGACCGAGCCACGGCCGCTCGCCGTCCACGAGCACCAGCCACTGACGCCAGTCCTCCAGCCCGGCGCAGCAGCCGGGCTCCACCTGGACACCCGTCGAGGCGTCCCGCACGCGCAGCCCGCCCGCCATGATCAGGCACTCCTGCTCCAGCAACCCGGCGTACGGCTGCGGGGCGTCCTCGGCACGGTTGTACTCGTCGATGGCCGCGAGCGCGGCGTCGAACGACGAGCGCGACATCTGCCCGGACAGCTCGATGTGACTGCCGGTCACCTCGACCACGGGGCGGAACTCGATCACTCACCCATTATGGTGACGAAGGCCACCGACCATTTCGGTCGGTAAACCTACCGAATCGGTTGGTGAACGCCGTAAAGTCGAGCGCATGCCACGACAGCCCAGGACCGGGGTCGACGAGAAGATCCTCGACGCCGCCGCCGCGCTCTTCGCGCGGCACGGCTTCGAGCAGACCTCGTTGAAGTCCCTCGCGGATGCCGTCGGCCTGTCCAAGGCGGGCCTGCTGCACCACTTCCCGAGCAAGGACGCTCTCTTCGAAGCCGCGTGGGAGCAGAGCCGCATCCTCACCCGGCACGTCCTGGACCTGGTCAAAGACATGCCTGCGGGACCGCAGAGGGACCGCCGCGCATTGGAGCTGCTGGCCGACTACGCGCTCGACCGGCCGGGCATGGTCGCCCTGCTGTTCCGGACGATGACGGCGCCGGGCGAGGACCCGCAGCAGGCGCAGGACGAGCTGCTCCTCAACGAGATGTTCGTCATCGACCCCGCCAACGAACTGCCGCGCGCGATCCGGATCGTCGGCGCGCTGAGTGCCATGGCCGTGCTCACCCTTCTGGCCAACCAGGAGGGTGACAAGACGACGTGGCGCCCCTTGATCCTCGCTACCTGTTACGACGCACTCGGGCACCAGGAGGCCTGACCATCATGGCGAAACTGCTCTACAAACTGGGAATGGGCACCCACCGGCGCCGCCTTCCGGTCGTCCTGATCTGGCTGCTCGTGCTGATCGGCTCCGGCGTCGGCGCGTTCACGCTCGGCGGTGAGACGTCCAACTCGATGTCGATCCCCGGCCAGGAGTCCACGACCGCCCTGGAGCGCATCCAGGAGACGTTCGGCTCGGGTGAGACGGCGACGGCGAAGGTCGTCGTGCAGGCCCCGGACGGCCAGAAGCTGCCGCAGCACGTCAAGGCGATCACCGACCTGGTGGCCGACGAGGCGGCGCTGAAGGGCGTCACGTCCGCGACGAACCCGCTGGACCCGGCCGCGCCGAGCGTCAACAGGGACGTCAACGTCGGCTACAGCACCGTCACCTACGACGTGAAGCCCGGTGAGGTCACCGACGAGCAGCGCGCCGAGCTGACCAGGGCCGTCGACAAGGCCCGCGCGGCCGGGCTGACCGTCGAGGTCAGCGGCACCGCGATGCAGGAGACGCCGCACGTCGGCGGCCCGACCGAGGCCATCGGTGTCGTGCTCGCGCTGGTCGTGCTCGCGCTGACCTACGGCTCGCTCGTGACCGCCGGCATGAACCTGCTGAGCGCCGGCATCGGCGTCGGCATCGGCACGCTCGGCATCACCATCGCGACCGGGTTCATGGACCTGCAGTCGACCACGCCGATCCTCGCGTCGATGCTGGGTCTCGCGGTCGGCATCGACTACGCGTTGTTCATCATCAACCGCTACCGCCAGGAACTCCGCCGCGGCTCCGACGTCGGCCACGCCGTCGCGACCGCCGTGGGCACCGCCGGGTCTGCCGTCGTCACCGCCGGTCTGACCGTCGTCATCGCGCTGGTGGGCCTCGCGATCGCGGGCATTCCGTTCCTCACGCAGATGGGCGTCTCGGCCGCCGCCACGATCGTCGTCGCGGTGCTGATCGCGATCACGCTGGTGCCCGCGGTGCTGAGCCTGCTCGGCCGCCGCGTGCTGACCCGCAAGGAGCGCTCCGCCACCGCCGAGAACCCGGTCGAGCCCAAGGACCGCGGCGTCATCCGCGGCTGGGCCGGTGCGATCACCCGCAACCGCGTCGTCGCGCTGCTGCTCTCGGTCGTGGCGCTCGGCATCGTCGCGATCCCGGTGGCGTCCATGGACACCACGCTGATCCAGCGGCCGCCGGCCGGCTCCACCCAGGAACGTGCCGACCAGATCCTCGCGAAGGGCTTCGGCGACGGCTTCAACGGCCCGATCATCGTCCTGTTCGAGGGCGACGGCGCCGCCGCGACGGCCACCAAGGCGTCCGAGCCGATCGCGAAGCTGTCCGACGTCGCCCTGGTGACACCCGCCCAGCCGAGCCAGGACGGCAAGTCCGCTCTGGTGACCGTGATCCCGAAGTCCGGCCCGGACACCGTGGAGACGGAGAAGCTCGTCGCCGACCTGCGCGCCGAACTGTCCGGTGTGGAGAACGGCAAGGCGTACGTCACCGGCGCCACCGCCGTCAGCGTCGACGTGGCCACGTCGCTCGACGACGCCCTGCCGATCTACCTCGCGGTCGTCGTCGGCCTCGCGCTCGTGCTGCTGGTCCTGGTGTTCCGCTCGCTGCTGGTGCCGCTGGTCGGCGTCCTCGGCTTCCTGCTGACGATCGGCGCGTCGCTCGGCGCCACGGTCGCGGTGTTCCAGTGGGGCTGGCTCGCGTCCGCGGTCAACCTCGACGGCACCGGCCCGTTGATCAGCCTCACGCCGATCCTGGTGATCGGCATCCTGTTCGGCCTCGCCATGGACTACCAGATCTTCCTGGTGTCCCGGATGCACGAGGCGCACCACCGCGGCGCCAAGCCGATCGAGGCCATCACCACGGGCTTCCGCCAGGCGGCACCGGTCGTCGTGGCCGCGGCGCTGATCATGTTCTCGGTGTTCGCCGGCTTCGTCCCCGCCGGCGAGCCGACCGTGAAGTCGATCGCGTTCGCCCTGGCCGTCGGCATCTTCGTGGACGCGTTCGTGGTCCGCATGGTGCTGGTGCCCGCCGCGCTCGCCCTGCTCGGTGAGCGGGCCTGGTGGCTGCCGAAGTTCCTGCGCTGGCTGCCGGAGCTCGACGTCGAGGGCACGGCGCTCGACGAGCTGGAGACGAAGAACAAGAAGGAGCCGGTCTCGGTCGGCTAACCCGCTCGCAGAGGCCGGTCCACGTCGTGGGCCGGCCTTTGTGCTGTCAGCTGACCGCGCACCCAGCGCGCGACCGTGCGCGGTGGAGGTTCGACGGCGCCGGCGAGACGCGCCACGACCGTCAGGTCGGCGCCGTCCTCGACGGCGATCGCCCACCCGCGGCCCTCGGTCCACAGCAGGGCGACGTCACCGGGGTGGCCGGGCACGGTGCCGTCCACCGCGACGTACACCCGCAACGGCTTGAGGTTCTCGACGCACGAGGACTCGCCGCTCAACCCGAGCTCCCGCGTGACCCTCAGTGCGTAGTCCAGCGCTTTCACGTCGCCCTCCGTCCACAAAACCGGGGTAGCAACGCCGACTGCTTGACGCAGAGCGTGGCTACCCCGGTGGGCGGAACGCAAACTCAGTCGGCGCTCTTGACCTCGTTCTTGACGTACGTGCCGTGCAGCTCGACCGGCTTGGCGGTGCGCCGGGCGCGCATGCGCAGGTTCAGGAACTCGACGAACACCGAGAACGCGATCGGCCCGTACACGTACCCCTTCGGGATGTGCTGGTCGAAGCCCTCGGCGATCAGGCTGCCACCGATCAGCAGCAGGAACGACAGCGCGAGCATCTTGACCGTCGGGTGGCGGTTCACGAACTCCGAGATCGCCTTGGCGGAGAACAGCATCACGACCATCGCGACGACGACGGCCGCGACCATGATGCTCAGCTCGTCGACCATGCCGACGGCGGTGATCACCGAGTCGAGCGAGAAGACGACGTCCAGCACCAGGATCTGCGCGATCACCGCGGCGAACGAGACGACCTTGCGCTCCTTGGCGTGATCCGCGCCCTCGAGCTGTTCGTGGATCTCGAACGTGGCCTTGCCGAGCAGGAAGAGCCCGCCCAGCAACAGGATCAGGTCACGCCCGGAGATCTCCTGGCCCCACACCGTGAACAACGGCGCGGTCAGCCCGATCACCCACGCCAGCGACGCGAGCAGGATCAGGCGCGTGACGAGGGCCAGCGAGAGGCCCACGACCTGGGCCCGGCGCCGCTGCTCCTCCGGCAGGCGCCCGGCCAGGATCGAGATGAAGATGACGTTGTCGATGCCCAGAACGATTTCGAGCAGCAGCAGCGTCGCGAACGCGACCCACAGCTCCGGGCTCGTCATCCACTCCATCAACGGGTCCTTTCAGGTCGTGGGCTCGGAACCGCTTACTCGCCCTCGAAGTCGCCGCCGCCGTCGTCCTCGAACATGTCGTCCATCATCTCGCCGACGACCATGCCGCCGACGACACCGGCGGCACCGGCCGCGATGACCGTGCCCATGCCGGGACCGCTGCGGTGGTGGCCGCCGTGGTGCCCGTGGTGGCCGTGCTGGTCGTAACCGTGCTGGCCGTAGCCGGGCTGGCCGTAACCGGGCTGGCCGCCGAACGCCGGGTTGTGCCCGCCGAACGCCGGGTTCGCGTGACCGCGCTGCGCGACCTGCGCGAGCCAGCCGTTGATCGCGGACGCCCAGTCGGTGCCCTGCGCTTCCTGGTGGGAGGCGCGGAAGTGACCGAACGAGTCACCGCCGGACGAGAACATGCCGCCGCGCTTGTCGGCCTCGAGGATCACGTACAGCTCGTGCGGCGAAGCCACGAACGTGAGCTCCACCTGGCTGACCGCGCCGGCGAACTGGCCGGGCGGGAAGAACTCGATCTCCTGGTAGAACCCCAGCTCCTGTGGCACGCCGTGCAACCGGCCCGCCTCGACGTCCGCGCTGCGGAACTGGAAGCCGAGCTGCCCGAACGCGGTGAGCACCGCGTCCTGCGACGGCAGCGGGTGCACCAGGACCGGGTCGAGGTCACCCTTGTCCGGCGCGCCCGCGATCACGAGCTCGGTCCGCACGCCCACGGTCATGCCGGGCAGCTGGCCGCCGCCGACCGCCGTGATCGGGGTCTCCCACGGGATCGGCAGCTGGAACGGGATCGACACGGGCTGACCCGCGGCGACCCGCACGCCCTGCGCCACGACGACCCGCAGGAACTCGGACACGCCGCCGTACTCGTGGTCGCCGTGCTCGACCTCGACGCGGGTGACGAGCGACAGCACGACCTGGCCGATCTCGGCGTCCGCGCTGCCGCCCTGGATGCGCACCTGCCCGGTGACGACCTGACCGGGCGTGGCGTGCGGCGAGTCCAGGACGGTGTCGACAGACGGGCCGCCGACGCCGAACGCGCTGAGCATCCGCTTGAACATGGTGCGTTTCCTCTCTAGGAAACTCCGGTCAGCGGACGCTGACCGGACGGGTGTCGGTTTCGTCCTCGAAGTCGCCGATCAGCTCTTCGAGGAGGTCTTCAAGTGCCGAGATACCAACGGTTTCACCGTCTTCGACCAACGCGAGCTGTGCCCGCGCGTCCCGCATCGCCGTCACGGCCTGGGCCACCGGCATCGCCGCGGGCAGCGTCAGCACCGGGCCCATCAGTTCACGCGCCGACGGGTCCTCGCCGCGGGCCGTGGCCCGCATGGCCTCGCGGATGTGCACGAGTCCGACGTAGCTACCGCGCAGGTCGGTGACCGGGAAGCGCGACCGTCCACACTGGAGGCTGCGCCGCTCGATCGCCCGCGCGGTGGTGTGCTCGGTGACCGTCGACGTCTCCGCGATCGGCACCATCACCTCGCGCACGGTCGTGCGCTGGACCTGGAGCATCCGCGTCAGCAGCCGCTGCTCGGCCTCGGGGATGAGGCCGTGCTCGGCGGACTGGCGCAGCAGCATCCGCAGGTCGTCCGGCCGGTGCGCCTGCGCCAGCTCGTCCTGCGGCTCCACCTTCAGCATCCGCAGCAGGCCGTTCGACACCGCGTTCAGTCCACTGAGGAGCCAGCGGACCGAGCGGGCGAACGCGCGGAACGGCAGCGCCAGGATCAGCGCGGACTTCTCGGGGTGCGCGATGGCCCACGACTTGGGCGCCATCTCGCCGACGACCATGTGCAGGAACACCACCAGCACGAGGCTGATCGTGAACGCGATGCCGTAGGCGAACGCGTCCGGCAGGCCGGTCCACGCCAGCGCCGGTTCCAGCAGGTCCGCGACGGCCGGCTTGGCCAGCGCGCCGAGACCCAGGGTGCACAGCGTGATGCCGAGCTGCGCGCCCGCGAGCATCAACGACAGCTCGCGGACACCGGCCACGGCGGCACGGGCCGCCCGGGACGTCTCGGCGGCCTGCTCCAGCCGGTGCCGCTTCGCCGCGATCAACGCGAACTCGGCGGCCACGAAGAAGCCGTTCAACGCCAGCAACAACACGGAGATCGCGATGCTCATCGGGACAACACCACCGTGTCGGGGACGTTGCGCGCGACGGTGGTGACCACCAGGCGCACTCCGTTCATCTCGATCTCGTCACCGGCCTCGGCCACGCGGCCGAGCTGGTGCAGCACCAGGCCCGACACCGTGTCGTAGGCGTCGTCTGCGGGCAGCTCCACGCCGGTCGCGTCCTCGACCTCGTCGAGGCGCATCCGGCCGGGCACGCGCCAGTCGTCACCGATCTTCTCGATCGCGGTGGCCACGTGGTCGTCCTCGTCGTGGATCTCGCCGACGAGCTCCTCGGCCAGGTCCTCCAGCGAGATCACGCCGGCGAACCCGCCGAACTCGTCGACCACGCAGGCGAGCTGGCGGCGTTCGGTGCGCAGCCGTTCGAGGACCGCGGGCAGCGGCAGCGTCGCCGGGACGACGAGCGCGGGCGAGGCGATCTTCTCGATCTCCGTCGTCGACCGCTGCTCGGGGTCCAGGGTCAGCACCTCGGCGAGCCCCACGACACCGCGCAGGTCGTCGAGGTCGTCGCCGACCACGGGGAACCGCGAGTTACCGGTGTCCAGCAACGAGACCACGCGCGAGGCGGGTTCGTCGAACCGCACGGTGTGGACGTTCACGCGGGGCGTCATCGCCTGTTCCGCGACGAGCCCGCGGAACCCGATGCCGTGCTCCAGCAGCCGGGTCAGCTCGGGGTCCAGGTGGCCCTGCTCCCCCGCGTCTCCCACGATCTGCTTGAAGTCCTCCGGCGTCGCGCCCTGCGGCAGCTCCTCGACGGGCTCGATGCCGATCGCGCGCAGCAGCCGGTTCGCCGCCGCGTCGAACAACCGGATCACCGGGCCGGCGATCTTGAGGTACACCAGGGTGGACCCGCTCAACGCGAGCGCGAGCTGTTCGGGCCGGGCGATCGCGAGGTTCTTCGGCAGCAGCTCACCGAGCACCATCTGCACGAACGTCGCGAAGGCCAGCGCGATCACCATGGAGCCGGGGATGCCGAGGCCCGCGCCGAGCAACGGCTCGGCCACGTAACCCACGAGCAGCGCCGTCACCGTGATGCCGAACTGGGCACCGGACAGCATGAACGAGAGCTTCTGCGTCACGCGGATGGCACGTTCGGCGGCCTTCGAGCCGCCCTCGGCCAGCTGCTGCAAACGGCCGCGATCGACCGCCATGTACGCGAACTCCTGGGCAACGAAGTACCCGGTGGCCACCGTCAGCACCACGATGGCGAGCAAGCCGGATGCGATCAACAAGGCGCACCCGGCCCAGTACTACAGCCGTCTACATCGGCTTCTTCAGGCATGTTTCCAACAGTAGCACGTAGCACTGTATGGTTTGCGGGACGGGAGGTGATCGTTGTGTCCGAAGCGCTGCTGAAGATCGGTGAGCTCGCCGCACGGGCGGGCGTGAGCATCCGCACCGTCGACTACTACACGACGCTCGGCCTGATCAGCCCCGCCCAGCGCACCGCCTCCAACTACCGCCTCTACCGCGCGGACGACGTGGAACGCATCCACCTCGTGCAACGCCTGGAGGTCCACGGTCTTCCCCTGGAGGACATCGCCCGCGCGTTCACCGCGGGTCCGGCCGACACCGCGGCCGTGCTCGGGCAGATCGACATGGACCTGCGCACGTTGCAGGAGTGCGCGGACGCGGCCTCGCCGGAGATGCACGGACTGCTGTCGGTGATCGCCAACCGGGTGCACTCGCTGATCACCATCGCGCTGCAGCTCCCGCCCGACCTGCCGATGTAGTTAGCTTCGGGGTGACCACCGAGGAGGCGCCCCGTGGGACTTCGCAGCGAGCAGTGGTACGCCGGTGACGACCGCAACGCCTACATCCACCGCGCCTGGATGCGCCGCGGCACCCCCGACGACGCCTTCCGCAGACCGCAGATCGCCATCGCCAACACCGCCTCCGACCTCACGCCGTGCAACGCGCACCTGAACGAGGTCGCGCGGTCCGTCTCGAACGGTGTCTACGAGGCCGGGGGCATCCCGCTCAACCTCCCCGTCGTGTCACTCGGCGAGACCAACGTCCGGCCCACCGCGATGCTGTGGCGCAACATGGCCGCGATGGCGGCCGAGGAGATGTTGCGCGCCAACCCCGTGGACGGCGTGGTGCTGCTCGGCGGCTGCGACAAGACGATTCCGGCGTTGCTGATGGCCGCCGCGTCCGTCGACATCCCCGCGGTGGTGGTGCCGGGCGGGCCGATGCTCACCGGCACGTTCCGCGGCACTCCCCTGGGCTGCGGCACGGACGTGTGGCGGCTGTCGGAGGAGGTGCGCGCGGGCACGTTGTCGCAGGAGGCTTTCACACGCTCCGAGTCGGCGATGATCCGCAGCCGGGGGCACTGCAACACCATGGGCACCGCGTCGACGATGGCGCTGGTGGCGGAGGCGCTCGGCACGGTCGTGCCCGGCGTGGCGGGGACTCCGGCGGCGGACAGCAGGTTGCTGGAAGCCTCGCACGGCACCGGAAAACTCGTCGTCGAGCTGATCGAGAGGGACCGCAGGCCCAGCACGTTCCTGAGCAAGGCGAGCTTCCACAACGCGATCGTGGCGCTGGCGGCGATCGGCGGGTCGACCAACGCCGTGGTGCACCTGCTCGCGATCGCGGGCCGTCTCGGCATCGACCTGACGCTGGACGACTTCGACCGCATCGGCTCGGGCGTGCCGCTGCTGGTGGACCTCCAGCCCGCAGGCCGGTTCCTGATGGAGGACTTCCACCGCGCGGGCGGACTTCTGGCCGTGCTGAGGGAAGTGCGCGACCTGCTCGACCCGGACGGCGTCACGGTCACCGGACGCCCGCTCGTCGACCACCTCGACGACGCGCCGATCTGGGACCCCGAGGTGATCCGCGCGCGCTCCGAGCCGATCATCGCCGAGGGCGGGATCGCGGTGCTGCGCGGCAACCTGGCGCCGTCCGGGGCGTTGATCAAGCCGGCGGCGGCGTCCGCGCACCTGCTGCGGCACCGGGGCAGGGCCGTGGTGTTCGACAGCATCGAGGACTTCCACGCCCGCGTCGACGACCCCGATCTGGACGTGGCCGCGGACTCCGTGCTGGTGCTGCGCGGGTGCGGGCCGCGCGGCTATCCGGGCATGCCGGAGGTGTCGAACATGCCGTTGCCGAAGAAGCTGCTGGAGCAGGGGGTGCGCGACATGGTCCGCGTCTGCGACGGCCGGATGAGCGGAACGGCCTACGGCACGGTGGTGCTGCACGTGGCACCGGAGGCGGCGGCGGGCGGGCCGCTCGGGCTCGTCAGGACCGGCGACGTGATCGTGCTCGACGTCGAGAACCGGCGGATCGACGTGGAGGCGCCGGACTTCCTCGAACGCTCCCCCAGCGCCGCGATGGCGGAGGCGTTCGCGTCACCGAAACGCGGCTGGGAACGGCTTTACGTCGACCACGTGCTGGGCGCGGACACCGGAGCCGACCTGGACTTCCTGATCGGCTCCAGCGGTAGCGAGGTCACGCGCGAATCGCACTAGTGCGAATGGTCGTGCTCCTCGGTGTGTCCCGCGTCGTGCACGTGCGTGTGTGAGTGCGTCGAACCGCCGTGCGTGTGGGTGTGCTCGTGCTCCACGTGGTCGTGGGCGTGCTCGCCGTGCGGGTGCGTGTGAGTTACGTCGCCGTGGGTGTGTTCGTGAGTGTGTACGCCGCTGGTCATGACGGAGATGCTGGCACGCCTCTGACCTGCGCGCAGTGATGCAAGGTATTGCTTGTTGCAAGTTCATTGCTGTTAGCTGCACCCGGCAAGACGGACTTCCGGGGAGGAACTGCATGCGGCGAGCGGCTTTGGTGGTCCTGGCGCTGGTGGCGGGGTGCACCTCACCCGACGGCGCGACGACCGCGCCGGCCACGTCGATCGTGATCGGCGCCGGCAGCGAACCGGAGAACCTCAACCCCGTGCTCGGGTACGCCCCGGACGGCGCGGCCAAGATCTTCGACGGGCTCGTCACGCGCGACGCCTCGCTCACGCTGAAGCCGTCGCTCGCGGAGGAGCTGCCCACCGCGTCGGCGGACGGCCTGACGTGGACGGCCAAGCTGCGCAAGGACGTCACGTTCTCCGACGGCACCCCGCTGACCGCCGACGACGTCGTGTTCACCTACAAGTCCGTGGTGGACAAGAAGGTGAACTCCACGATCGCCTCGCGGCTCGACGCGCTGGCCGACGTCGTGGCCGTCGACCCGGCCACGGTGAGGTTCACGCTCTCCTACCCGTACGCGCCGTTCGCGCAGGTGCTCGCGCTCGGCATCGTGCCCGCCGCGAAGCTCGCCGGCACCGACATCAACAGCGCGCCGTTCAACACGGCCCCGGTCGGCACCGGCCCGTACACCGTCGCCGAGTGGCGCAAGGGCGACCGGATGGTGTTGAAGGCCAACGAGAAGTACTTCGGCGGCGCACCCGCCATCAAGTCCGTGACCGTCGTCTTCGTGCCGGACGACAACGCCCGCGCGACCCGCATGGCCGCCGGCGAGTTCGACGGCACGGTGCTGCCGCCCAAGCTCGCCCAGACCTACCGCGACCGGTCCGGGTACAAGATCGTGCAGAACCCGTCGGCGGACTACCGCGGTCTCGGCATCCCGTCCGAACTGCCGCTCACGTCGTCGCCGCAGGTCCGGCGCGCGATCAACCTCGGCATCAACCGCCAGGCCATGATCGACGCCGTGCTCGCCGGGTCCGGCAAGCCCGCCTCCACGCCGATCTCGCCGTACCTCAAGGACTGGTATGACGAGGGGTCGTCGTTCTCCTACGACGTCGCGGAGGCCGAGAAGCTGCTCGACGAGGCCGGATGGCGCAAGGGCGCGGACGGCAAGCGCGCCAAGGACGGCCAGCCCGCACGGCTGCCGGTGCTCTACCCCGCGCCGGACGTGCTGCGCAAGGAGCTCGCGCTCGCCACGGCGTCCGACATCGCGAAGCTCGGCATCGACGCGCCGGTCGAGGCCACGACGTTCGAGATCATGCTGCAACGGCAGAAGGAAGCGGCCTCGGTGTGGGGCGGCGGCGACCCGTACGACCCCGACACTGCCGCGTACACGCTGCTGCACTCGCGGTACGCGGGCCAGCAGGGCTACGTGAACATGACGCTGTACAAGAACTCCACTGTGGACACCGCGCTCGACACGGCGCGCCGCAGCCTCGACCCGGCCGCCCGCAAGAAGGCCTACGGCGACTTCCAGCAGGCGTACGCGGCCGACCCCGCGTGGGCGTTCCTGGTGTTCCTCGACCACACCTACGTGCTGCGCGACAGGTGGAACGGCCAGGAGACCCAGGTCGAGCCGCACGACCACGGCCTCGTGCACGCCGTGTGGTGGAACATCGAGCGCTGGACACCCAAGTCGTGACGCGGGCCGACCCTCTTTCGAGGGGCCTCGCCCGGTCGATCGGCCTGTTCGCGTTGCGGCGCCTGGCCTTCGCGGTCCCGGTGCTGCTGGTGGTGAGCTTCGCGTTGTTCGTGCTGGCGAAGCTCAGCCCGTTCGACCCGGTCGAACGCTACTTCGGCGTGCGGATCATCGGCGCCTCCCCGGAACGCGTGGCGCAGCTGCGCGAGAACTGGGGCGTCGACGAACCCGTCGTCTCCCAGTACTGGGCCTGGCTCCGGCACGCCGTCACGGGCGACCTCGGCGACTCGTTGTCGTTGCAGCAGCCGGTGTCCGCGGTGATCGGCGACCGTCTCGGGTGGACGGTGCTGCTGGTGTCGGTCGGCTTCACGCTGGCGTTGCTGCTCGGGCTCGTCCTCGGCACGCTCGCGGCGTGGCGGCAGGGCTCGTGGCTCGACCGGTCGATCACCGGCGGCTGCTACGCCCTGGAGGCCGCGCCGGTGTTCTGGCTCGGGCTCGCGGTGCTCTACGTCTTCGCGTTGCAGCTGCGGTGGTTGCCCGGCGGCGGCGTCACGACCGGCGCGGAACCGCCGTCCGTCGGCGGGGTCGCGGTGCACATGGTGCTGCCGGTGGCCGTGCTGGCGATCTCGCAGGCGCCGTGGTTCGTGCTGTTCGTGCGGCAGAACCTGCTCGAGTCGTTCACGCAGGACCACGTGATCGGCGCACGGGCACGCGGCCTGCCGGACCACCTCGTGGTGTCCGGGCACGCGCTGCGCACGTCGCTGCTGCCGTTCCTGACGCTGCTCGGCGCCCGGCTGCCGGAGCTGATCACCGGCGCGTTGCTGGTGGAGACCGTGTTCTCGTGGCCGGGCATCGCGCGGGCGACCGTGGAGGCGGCCCTGAACGTCGACTTCGCGCTGCTCGGCGCGCTGACCGTGATGGCGACGGGCGTGGTGCTGCTCGGCAACCTGCTGGCCGACGTCCTGTACGCGCTCGCCGACCCGAGGGTGGCGCTCGATGGCTGACCTGACCTGGCGGCCCGCCCCGCGCAGCCGCCTCACCGCCGCGTCGCCGCCCCGCTCGCCGAAGTGGCGGCTCCTGCCGTCCGCGGTCGTCCTCGGACTCGTCGCGGTGACCGTGTTGATCGTGCCGTTGTTCGTGCAGCTCAACGAGCAGTACGTCGACCTCGCCATCGCCAACCGGCCGCCGTCCGCCGCGCACCTGTTCGGCACCGACGAACTGGGCCGCGACGTGCTGCTGCGCTGCGTCTACGCGCTGCGGGTGTCGTTGACGGTCGGCGTGGTCGCGGCGTTGATCTCCGCGGTCGTCGGCACGGCCGTGGGCGCGCTCGCGGGATCGGTCGGCGGCTGGTTCGACCGGATCCTGATGCGGGTGGTCGACGCGATCGCGTCCGTGCCGCACCTGTTGCTGGGCATCGTGATCGTCGCGATCCTGCGGCCGAGCCTGCACGCCGTGATCATCTCGATCGCGCTGACCCACTGGCTGACGGCCGCCCGGATCGTCCGGTCCGAGGTGTTGTCGTTGCGCACCAGGCCGTTCATCGACGCGGCGATCGTCGGCGGCGCGTCCCGGCTCCAGGTGCTCACCCGGCACCTGCTGCCGAACGTCGCCCCGCAGGTGCTGCTCGCGACCACGCTGATGGTGCCGCACGCGGTGTGGCACGAGACGGCGTTGTCGTTCCTCGGTCTCGGCCTGCCGCCGCACGCGGCCAGCATCGGCAACATGATCAACGACGCCCAGCGGTCGCTGCTGCTCGGCGGCTGGTGGATGTCGCTGGCACCGGGCCTGATGCTGATCATCACGACCCTGGCGGTGTCCGGGATCAGCGGCGTGTGGCGGGACCGGCTGAACCCCAAGCGGCGCACGGAGCTGACGTGGTGAACCTCGAGATCGACCGGGTGTCCGTGCGGTTCGCGCTGAAGGGCGCGACCGTGCGGGCCGTGAACGACGTGTCGTTGCGGATCAGGCCGGGCGAGTGCGTGGCGCTGGTCGGCGAGAGCGGCTGCGGCAAGACGGTGCTGGCGTCGGCGCTGCTCGGGTTCCTGCCGGGCAACGCGGAGACCTCCGGCAGCGCGCGGCTCGGCGACGTCGACCTGCTCGCGGCCACCGACCACGAACTCGCCACGACCGTGCGCGGCCGGAAGATCGGCCTCATCCCGCAGAGCCCCGCGAGCCACCTCACGCCGGTGCGCACGGCCCGTTCCCAGCTCGAAGAGGCCGCGCGGGTCCTCGGCGGGGACGCGTCGCAGGCCGCCGAACGGGCCGGGCTGCTGCCCGAGCACCTCGACCGCTACCCGCACGAGCTGTCCGGCGGCATGGCCCAGCGCGTCGCGAACGCCCTCGCGCTGGTCGGCAACCCGCCGTTGCTGATCGCCGACGAACCGACCACGGGCCTCGACCGCGACCTCGTGGAGGGGCTGCTGGACGAGTTCCGCCGGCTCGTCGACGACGGGCACGCCGTCCTGCTGATCACGCACGACCTGGCCGCCGCGCACAAGGTCGCCGACCGGATCGCGGTGATGTACGCGGGCCGGATCGTGGAGGTCGGCCCGGCGCACGAGGTGCTGGACAACGCACGGCACCCGTACGCCCGAGGGCTCGCGAACGCGTTGCCGGAGCGGGACTTCCTGCCGATCCCCGGTCAGCCTCCCCTGCTCACCGACCTGCCGGCGGGGTGCGCGTTCGCCCCGCGCTGCGACCAGGCCACCGCCGTCTGCGAGGAACGACCCGTGCTGACCGACGACCCGCACGCCGTCGCGTGCCACCTGCCGTGCTGACCGACGACCCGCACGCCGTCGCGTGCCACCTGCCGTGCTGACCGGGACCGGTATCACCGCCGGTTACCGCACGCCGGTGATCACCGGCGTCGACCTCACCGTCCACCCCGGACAGACCGTCGGGCTGGCCGGGCCGAGCGGGTCCGGGAAGTCCACTTTGGCCCGTGTGCTCGCGTTGCTGCACAAGCCGTTCGCGGGGACCGTGGAGATCGACGGCGAGACGGTCACCGGGTTCCGGTTCCAGGCCCGGCAGCGCACGAAGATCGGCGTGCTGTTCCAGCAGCCCCGGTTGTCGGTCGACCCCCGGTTCACGTTGCGCCAGGCCATCGCGGAACCGGGTGGCGACCGCGTGGACGAGCTCGCCGACCTGGTGATGCTCACCGACGACCTGCTGGGCCGCCGTCCGCACGAGGTCAGCGACGGCCAGCTGCAACGCGCGTGTCTCGCGCGGGCGTTGGCGTTGAAGCCGCGCTACCTGATCTGCGACGAGATGACGACGATGCTGGACGCGTCCACGACGGCCGCGCTGGTCGGCGTGATCCGCGCGTACCAACGTGAGTCCGGCGCCGGAGTTCTCGCGATCTCGCACGACGCCACGCTGCTCGGCCGGTGGGCGGACGAAACTGTCAGACTTTCAGCACCGCGTCCACGATGACGTTGTTCCGGTAGCTGCCCGCGACCCGGTCGAAGTCGCCGCCGCACGTCACGAGCCGCAGCTCGGACAACGACGTCGGCCCGTACACGGCCTCGGTCGGGAACGCGGTCTTGTCCGTGGTGTGCGTGCCGCTGACGACGAACGTGAGCTTGCTGCCGTCCTCGCGCTCCACGAGCACCTCGGCGCCGGGCTGCAGCTCTGGCAGCCGGAAGAACACCCCGGGCCCGGTCTTCGAGTCGACGTGCCCGGCGATCACCGCCGGACCGGCGTCTCCCGGCGCGACGCCCTTGGCGTACCACCCGGCCTTGTCCGCGCGCGTCGGCGGCTCCAGCACCCCTGCCGAGTCGACCTTCAACGCCTCCAGCGTCGTGTCGACCCCGATCGACGGGATCAGCACCGTCACCGGTTCCGGCACCTCGTCGCCGCCGGGCCCCTTGACCACGTAGATCAGCGTGACCAGCACCGCCACGCCCATCAGCAGCTTGCCCTTGGCCATGTCAGCCGAACCGGAACAACCGGCCGCGCACCGCGAACATCGCGACGCCGACGATCAGCGCGATCACCAGCGCGGTGAGCCAGTCCCAGCCGCCCGCCATGCCGCCGAACCCGGTCTCCTGCCCGCCGCTCGGCACCACCACCGCGCCCTTGGCGTCGGTCCGCAGCTCGATCCGCCGCGCGTTGACCAGCAGGGAGTAGACGCCACCTGCCTCGAGCGGGGTGTCGAGCTTCGTGGAGTCCTTGCCGCGCTGGAGCACCTCCAGCGCGTCCGTGCCGGGAGCCACGAGGACGTAGCCGGTCGACGAGGTCGGCTGCACGCCGCGGTGCACCATCGTGGTGCCGCGCTGCAGGTCCGTCTCCGCGTCGCCCGCGTTGATCACCCGGATCCGCGCCTGGCCGTTCGGCGGCTGGCTGACGTCGTCCTCCAGCGTCCTCATCGTGGACGCCATGTCGATGACCGTGTACGCCTGGCCCGCGGTCGCCCGCACCGTCACGGACCGCAGCAGCGGGCTCCCCGGTTCCGACATGCGGAACTCGACGACGTGCTCCCCCGGCTCGACCCGGCGGTAGTCCCAGAGCTGGGCGAAGTCGAGGGTGCCGAGCTTGTCGCCGTCGAGGACGGCGTCGACCCGCGCCTGGTCCATCGAGAAGTGCCCGAGCCGCAGGTACGTGCCCGTCGCGGCGTGCGCGGGCGTGGCGGAGAGCAGCAGCAACAGCACAACGGCCAGCACTCGCACCTGGACCCTCCCCTCACCGGACGCCCTCTAACGATAACGCGCCTGATCAGCGTCCAGTGAGGTTCGGTCCCCCGACCTGGGGTGATGTTCAGGTGAAGTCCCGGTTCACCGTCACCCCGCGCGCAGGAAGCGGTCCGTGACGTCCTCGCCGTCCGGCAGCACCGCGAACAGGTCCACCGGCGTCCGCTGCGACACCAGCTCGCTGCGCTTCTGCCGCTTGAGCTTGTCCCTCGCGACCACGACCTGCTCGCTCGGCGCCGACAGCACCAGCACGGGCACCGCGCCCTGGGCGACGTGCGCGCCCACCCGGTCGGCGTGCCCGCGCCCGAACTTGAGCACCCTGCCGTACCGGACGAGGTAGAGCAGGGACGTGTCGCCGCGCAGGCGCTTGAGGCGGCTCACCTCGCCTGTCTCGTCGTCGCGGCCCCACGTGCCGTGCGACTTCGTCAGCCACCGGTACCCGGTCCAGGGCAGGCCGTGCACGTCCGTCGCGAGCACCGTCCAGCCCGGCCGGAAGTACTTGGCCAGGCGGATCTTCACCGTCGTCGCGGCGAGGAACTCCGAGTTCTCCCGCCAGGTGCCGTCGAGCTCCAGCCGGTGCGCGATCTTCTGCACGGCCGGGTCCGGCACCGACCTGTCGTCCAGGCACACCAGGCACCTCGTGCGCCAGCCGGCGCCGCACGAGCGCGCGACACCGCACCAGCCGCACTGCTGGATCTGCACCTCGGCGCCGCCCGGCCGGTCGTGGAGGAGTTTCATCTGGTCCGCCACCACCCGCAGGCACGGCCCGCACAAAGCACACCACGCGACCTCGGTGACCTCTTTGCGCGGCAACCGGGTCATGCAGTTGATGCACTGCTTCACTTTGCCTCCCCTTGTGGGAAAGCCTATTCCAGCGCCCTTCGCAGGCGCGAGGAGACGAGCGCGTGACGAGGGTCGGTCACCGGGAGCAGCAGGTGCAGGCGTTCGAGCACCTCGACGTCGTCCCCGCTGTCCGCGAACGACAGCAGCGCGTCGAGATCTCCCCGCTCCAGCACTCCCCTGCGCACCGCGGCGGCGAGGTCCACCCGTTCCTCTCGGACCACGGGCGCGTCCGAACGGGGCAGCAGATCACCGCTGTAGTGCCGGGTGGCCTCACCGGCGTTGCCCGACCTGAGCGCGCTGCGCACGTCCAGGAAGTCGCCGCGCACCACCGCGTCGAGCCGGTACGGCCTCGTCAACAGGACACCACCGAGCTGCGCACGCAGCCTGTGCAGCTCCGCGCGGACCGTGGTCGGGTTCCCACGTTCACCATAGAGCAACAACGCGAGTTGTTCCGCCGTCAGTCCCTTGGGGTGCAACGCGAGCGCCGTCAGCACCTCGGCGTTGCGCAGGGTCAGCGCGAGCGGCCGCCCGTCGAGGTCGGCGTGCAGGCCGTTGAGGAAGTTCAGCGTCAGCACGTGCTGCCGGGGTGCGAACTGCCGCAGGTGGTGCGTGGCGAGCTGGGCGGCGGCGGACACGAGGTGCGCGACGGCCGGGTGCATGGTCTTGAGCGGCCCGCTGACGTCCACCACCCCCAGCAGCAACCCCGTGTGGGGGTCGAGGATCGGGCTCGCCGCGCACGTCCAGCCGTGGTAGGTGCGCACGAGGTGTTCCCGCGAGTGCACGGTGACGGGGCGGCCGGTCGCGAGCGCGGTGCCCATCGCGTTCGTGCCGATGACGTCCTCGCTCCAGCGCGAGCCCTCGGTGAGGTGGACGCGTTCGGCGGTGTGCCGCACTCCGTTGTCGCCCTCGCACCAGAGGATGGTGCCGCGGGTGTCGGTGACGATCATGATCGTGTCGTCCATCGACAGCGTGTTCCTGAGCAGCGGCACGGTGTGGGCGAGCGGGTGCGCGCCGCGCAGGTCCGCGATCTCGTCGGGCGCGTAGACCACCGGGGCCTCGTGGCGGTCCGGGTCGACGTGCGCGGCGAGGGAGCGCCGCCACGACTCGAAGATCACCGGACGTGCGGCACCCAGCTCCACTGGGTCCATCGGTCCAGGATGCAGGCCGTACCACGTGGGCGGCAAGCCTGCCGTTAGTCCTTTCGGATGCAACGTGGGTGAAACGTTGCCGGTTCTACGTTCGCCGCCTGTTCGCAACGACGCGGGAGGCAGGGCGCATGGCGAAGTACGCGGCTCCAGGACAACCGGACAGCGTGGTCACGTATCGCGACCGGTACGACCACTTCATCGGAGGCGAGTACGTGCCGCCCGCCAAGGGCCAGTACTTCGCGAACCCCACCCCGGTGACCGGTGAGGACTTCACCGAGATCGCCCGCGGCACGGCCGACGACGTCGAACGCGCGCTGGACGCGGCCCACGGCGCCGCCCGCGCGTGGGGCAAGACGTCGGTCGCGGAGCGCGCCAACGTGCTGAACAAGATCGCCGACCGGATCGAGGCCAACCTCGAGATGCTCGCGGTCGCCGAGACGTGGGAGAACGGCAAGGCGGTGCGCGAGACGCTGGCGGCCGACCTGCCGCTCGCGGTCGACCACTTCCGCTACTTCGCGGGCGCGCTGCGCGCCCAGGAGGGCGGCATCTCGCAGATCGACGAGGACACGGTCGCCTACCACCTGCACGAGCCGCTCGGCGTCGTCGGGCAGATCATCCCGTGGAACTTCCCGATCCTGATGGCGGTCTGGAAGCTCGCGCCCGCGCTGGCGGCGGGCAACGCCGTGGTGCTCAAGCCGGCCGAGCAGACGCCGGCGTCGATCCACGTCCTCATGGAACTGATCGCCGACTTGATCCCGCCGGGCGTGCTGAACATCGTCAACGGGTTCGGCGTCGAGGCGGGCAAGCCGCTCGCGTCGTCGCGCCGCGTCGCGAAGGTGGCGTTCACCGGTGAGACGACCACCGGCCGGTTGATCATGCAGTACGCCAGCGAGAACATCATCCCGGTGACGCTGGAGCTCGGCGGCAAGTCCCCCAACGTGTTCTTCGCCGACGTCGCCGCGCAGAAGGACGCCTTCTACGACAAGGCGCTCGAAGGCTTCACGATGTTCGCGCTGAACCAGGGCGAGGTCTGCACGTGCCCGTCGCGGGCGTTGGTGCAGAGCGACATCTACGACTCGTTCATGGCCGACGCGGTCGAGCGCACGAAGGCGATCAAGACGGGCCACCCGCTCGACACCGAGACGATGATGGGCGCGCAGGCGTCCAACGACCAGCTCGAGAAGATCCTGTCCTACATCGACATCGGCAAGCAGGAAGGCGCCCGCGTCCTGACCGGCGGCGAGCGCGCGGACCTCGGCGGCGAGCTGTCCGGCGGCTACTACGTGACGCCCACGATCTTCGAGGGCGACAACAAGATGCGGATCTTCCAGGAGGAGATCTTCGGCCCGGTCGTCTCCGTGGCGCGGTTCTCCGACTACGACGACGCCATGAAGACCGCCAACGACACGTTGTACGGCCTGGGCGCGGGCGTCTGGTCGCGCGACGGTTCCGTGGCCTACCGCGCCGGCCGCGACATCCAGGCGGGCCGCGTGTGGGTGAACAACTACCACGCCTACCCGGCGCACGCGGCGTTCGGCGGCTACAAGCAGTCCGGCATCGGCCGCGAGAACCACAAGATGATGCTCGACCACTACCAGCAGACCAAGAACCTGCTCGTCAGCTACTCCCCGAACGCCCTGGGCTTCTTCTGATGCCCCGCGTCGACCTGACCCCTGAGGCCGCGGACGTGCTCCGCGGCCTCAGGGCCGACCACGGCGACCTGATGTTCCACCAGTCCGGCGGCTGCTGCGACGGCTCCGCCCCGATGTGCTACCCGCTCGGGGAGTTCCGCACCGGCGGCTCCGACGTGCACCTCGGTGATCTCGCCGTGGACGAGTTCGTCGTTCCTGTGTGGATGTCCGCGGCGCAGTTCGAGTACTGGAGCCACACGCACCTCACGATCGACGTGGTACCGGGCCGTGGGAGCGGTTTCTCGCTGGAAGCACCGCTTGGAATACGTTTTCTGGTGCGCTCTCGACTGCTGACCGACGAGGAGCTCTAGCATCTGCGCATGACCGTCCAATGCGGATGCTGCGGAGCCGAGATCACCTCTACGGACCGCATCGACTACAGGTTGAACCGTCCGGAGCAACTGCTCGGCGTGCCGGCCGACCGGCTCGGCGCGCCCACCGGCGGCCTGCTCGTCGGCCCGGACGGCGCCTCCTACCTCCGATGCCTGCTCCCGGTTCGGCTGACCGGCGGAACCGAGATCGTGTTCGGCGCGTGGACGCGGATCAGCAAGGTCGACGCCATGTACGCGCACGCCGTGTGGGACAACGACGACCAGTACGCGAACCTCCGCGTGGCCGGCACGTTCGCGAACGTCATCAAGCCGTGGGACGTCTTCGGGGCCTCTGTCGAGGCCGCCGTGCTCAACACCGACGAGCTGCCCTACTTCACCTCGCACCCGTTGCTGGAACGGGAATGGGACCGCGACGAGGTGCTGTGCCGCATCCGGCACCCGTTGCCCGTGCCCGTCCGCGAGACGCTCGGCGAGGTCTGGTCCATCGAACGCACCGAAGGCATGCGCTGCGTCGTGGACGGCCGCACGGTCAGGTTCACGAGCCCGGACCGCCGCGTCTCCCTCGACGTCTACGCCGACCTCACCGGCGGCAGCGTGAGCGACTTCCTGGGCGCGGTCCTCGACGGCTACCCGGCGAGCGCCGAACACTCGGTCACGCACGACGGCCCTGAGCTGCGCCACGCGTTCTGGCTGAGCGAGGTGATCGACGGCCACGAGGAACAGGTCTTCCACGCGCACGTGGTCCGCCCCGGCACGATGATCTCCGTGCGCTGCGTCCACCGCTACCCCGTCGACCGCGCCTGGGCGCAGCACGTGCTCAACAGCGTCCGGTACGTCGGGTGACGGCCTGCGCCTGCTGCGGCGCGCTCGTGGACGAGTCCGGCGCGCTCGACCTCGACCTGGGCCTGCCGCCCGGCGTCGTCTCGCCGTCGCTCGCGGCCCGGGGCAACGTCCTGTTCGCCGGTCCCGACGCCTACGTCCGCTGCGTGCTGCCCGTGGAGCTCACCGGCGACCTCGAACTGTGGTTCGGCGCCTGGATGCAGGTGTCGCCGGCCGCGGCCGAGCACGCGGCGGCCGTGTGGGACGGCCCCGGCTACGCGTCGCTGAAGTTCACCGGCACGTTCGCCCACGACCTCAAGCCGTGGGAGGGCCTGCGCGGCGTTCCCGTGACCGCCGAGGTCCGCGAGCCGGAGGACCTGCCCGAATACGTCTCGCACCCGCTGCTCGGCACCGCCGCGGACCGCGACGAGGTGCTCAGCGGCTACCTGGTGGCCCTGCCGATCTCGATCCGCCAGAAGCTGCCCGGCACGTGGAGCATCGAACGCACCGCGGGCCTCACCCCGCACGTCCTGGAGGAGGGCCTGCGCTTCGCCGGTCCGGGCCGCGCGGTCTTCGTGGACGTCCGCCGCGCCCAGGGCACGCCCGCGGCCCAGTTCCTGGAGATGGCCCTCGACGGCGCGCCCTCCGTGCCTCCGGCACAACGGTTCTCGGTGCAGGACGGCGTGGAGCTGAGGCACGCCCTGTGGCTGGAGTCCGCTTCCGGCCAGCACGAGTTCCACGGTCACGTGGCGCGGTTCGGCGAGATGCTCGTCGTGACGTGCGTGCACGACGATCCCGCCGACCACGCGTGGGCCCGGCACGTGCTGAACAGCGTCCGCTTCCAGCGCGTGACTCGCTCGTAACGTCAGGGAAATCCCAAGTTTGTGCGAGTGAACTGGACCACTTATCCGGGCGGAATGACTATTCCCACCCATGAACGTCCTGCTGGCATTCGCACTCACCGCGAGTCTCTCGTCGCCGGTGCCGCTCCCCCCGACCGCACCGTGCCCGGAGAACGTCCCCGCCGGCACCACCTGCTACGAGGGCCGGGACCCCAACGGCGCGTACTACACGATCGCCGTGCCGAAGAAGTGGAACAAGACGCTCGTCGTGCACTCGCACGGCGGCCCCGACCTCGGCGACCCCACGCCCGAGCGCACGCGTGACGACCTGAACCGCTGGGCCGTCATGGTGAAGGAGGGCTACGCGTGGGCGGGCACCTCGTACCGGCGTGGCGGCTACGGCACGCGGATGGCGGCCGAGGACACCGACAACCTGCGCAAGATGGTCGTCGGCATGCTCAAGCCCTCGAAGGTCTACCTCCACGGCCAGTCGTGGGGCGGCAACGTCGCGGCCAAGACCATCGAGCTGTACAAGGGCTATGACGCGGCTCTGCTGACGAGCGGTGTGATGGCGGGCGGTTCGCGCGGCTACGACTACCGCGTCGACCTGCGCGTGGTCTACCAGTACTACTGCGGCAACCACCCGCGGCCGTCCGAGGCGCAGTACCCGCTGTGGCAGGGCCTGCGTCCCGGTTCCACGATGACGACGGCCGGCCTGCGCAGCCGCATCGAGGAATGCCTTGGCGTGGCGGGAAGTCGCACGGCCGAGCAGCAGCAGAAGCTGAACGACATCCTCGCGGTCACCAAGATCCCCGAGGAGACCCTGAACTCGCACCTGAACTTCGCGACGTTCACGTTCCGCGACATCGTCCACAACCGACTGGGCGACCGGAACCCGTGGAGCAACGCGGGTGTCGTCTACAAGGGTTCGCACGACGATGCCGCTTTGAACAAGGGCGTCGAACGCTTCGCCGCCGACCCCGCCGCGCGCGCCGAACTCGCGTACGACAGCGACCTGACCGGCAAGATCGACATTCCCGTGCTCTCGGTGCACGCGATCGGCGACCCGACGGCGTTCGTCGAGCACGAGTCGGCCTACCGCGACACCGTTTTGAAGGCGGGCCGCTGGTACAACCTGGTGCAGACCTTCACGACCGAGGCCACGCACAGCGCGTTCAGCGACTCCGAGTACGCCGCGGCGATGCAGTCACTGGCGGCCTGGGAGAAGTTCGGCCTGCGCTCCAACCCGTTCCTGATCTCGGCGGCCTGCCCCAGCCACGACCGCAAGTACGGCACCGGCTGCTTCTACAACCCCTGGTACAAGCCCGCGTCCTACGAGTCCAGGGTCGCACCCCGCAAGTGACCCTTCCTGAGACCGGCTCGCGCACCGCCTCCTCCTGGCGGTGCGCGAGCCGGGCCTTGACCTCCACCAAGCTGGAGGTACAACGCTCTTCGCCATGAGCGATCTTTCCGACATCGAGAACCTCGTCGCCACCGTCCAGCACTCGCAGCAGAACGAGCTCGCGGAGGAGTTCATCGACCTCTTCCGCTCCGACGCCATCTGGACGACCGCCCACGGCAAGCGCCTCACCGGCAAGGACGAGATCGCCTCCTTCACCCGCCAGGTCCTGCCCGGCGCGACGAAGGAGGCGACCGCCACCTACGAGGTGGCCCACGTCCTGTTCATCCGGCCCGACGTGGCGGCCGTCAAGATCCGCCAGCGCCCGGTCCGCCCCGACGGCACGGTGATCACCGACCAGAACGAGGGCTCACCGCTCTACGTCCTGTCCAAAGAGGACGGTGCCTGGCGCATCGCCGCCGGCCAGAACACCATCGTCCTCTAGCGTCCCTGCAACGACTTCACCTTGTCGCCGAAGGTCCAGTTCTTGGAGCCGTCCCAGTTGATCGACCAGGTCATGAGTCCCTTGAGCTGACCGCCGAAGCTGTTCCAGGCCTGCCCGACGAGCGTCGGGTTCATGTACCCGCCGCCGGCCCCGGGTTGCGCAGGCAACCCGGGAACCTGCTTGTCGTACGGCACCTTGATCGTGGTCCCCTGCACGACCAGCCCCTTGTTCAGGCACTGGGTCTGCGCCACGAACCCCTGCACGGTGCCGGCCGAGTAGCTGTCACCACTGCACCCGTACATCGACCCGTTGTAGTACTGCATGTTCAGCCACCACAGCCGGCCGTTGTCCGCGTACTTCTTGATGATCGGCAGGTACGCACCCCAGATCGACCCGTACACAACGCTGCCACCCGTCACGTACGCGGTCTCGGGCGCCATGGTGAGCCCGAACCCCGCCGGCATGGCCGCCAGCACGCCGTCGATGATGCGAATCAGGTTGGCCTGCGACGCCGACAACTGGCTGATGTTGCCGCTGCCCACCAGCCCGGTCTCGATGTCGATGTCGATGCCGTCGAAGTTGTACTTCTTGAGGATCGGCACCACCGTGGCGACGAACCGGTTCGCGACGGCGGTGGAGCTCAGGTCGATCCCCGCCGCCGCACCCCCGATCGACAGCAGGATGGTGGCACCGTTCGCCTTGGCCGCACACATCTCGGCAGGCGTCGCCACCTTCACGCCCGCGTCCATGCCGTCCTCCCACAGCACGGTGCCGTCGGACCGGATCACCGGGAACGCCGCGTTGATGACGTTGTAGCCGTGCTGCTTGATACGACTGTCCGTGATAGGCGTCCAGCCGAACGGCGGGTGCACGCCGTTGGACGCGCCGTCCCAGTTCTCCCAGTAGCCGTGCAGGACCTTGCCGGCCGGGCGGGGCTTGAGGGCGCAGGTGTCGGCCGCCTGGGCGGTGGCCGGGACGAGCAGGGTGCTCATGAGCAGAAGCAGGGCGGTCATTGCCCTCAGCAACATGCGGGCAGACATTCGCTCACCTTTCGCTTACAGGCGGCGACCCGCTGTCATTGAAGCACGAAATGGTCCAGACCTCTAGCGGGTGCGGGGAAGGCTGCCGGGACTGGAAGGGATGGGGCTGGGTCAGGCGGGGTGGAACGGCGGGCAGGCGGGATGAAGCGGGGATTGGGGCGAGGTCGAGCGGCGGGCGGGGGTCGAGATCAGGGCGAGGTCGAGCGAGCTGCTGGCAGGACGGGCGGGTCGGCAGGTCTGCGGGCGTGCGGGCCGGGCAGAGCGCGCACCCTGCGGGAGGGGCGAACGCGGGGTGGGTGGGTGCCGAGGCGGGCGGGCGCGAGTTGGCAGCGACCTCGGCGGAGGCCCCATCTGGGCGGGAGCGGAGGACAGGAAGGGAGACGGGCGGCTTCGTGCGGCGAGAAGGCATGGGCCGGGTGCGCGCAGGCGCGGAGGCGTTGCCTGGGCAACAACTCCGCGCCTGGTTTAGCGCTGTGGCCGAGTGTTCGGCGGTGGCTTCGCGCTTGGGTTGGCACCATGGCCGGATCCGCGATGGCTGCTTCGCGCTTGGGTTGGCGCTGTGGCCAGAGGCGTGCCGGTGGCTTCGGCGCTTGGGGTGTGCGGCTGGCGCGTCGCGGGGCTTGTGGTTAGGGGTGGAGCGGGGTCCAGAGGGTTTCTTCTGTTTGTTTCCAGAGGCGGGCCGCTGACTCCTGGTCCTGGGTGTACGGGGCCTGGCCTCGGGTTTGGTTGTCCGGGGTGGTGGGGAGGGCCTCGTTGCAGTCTTCGAAGTACTTGCCGGAGACGTTCGCGAGGTGTGGGGTGGTGGCCACTACCAGGGTGGTGGCTGCGCCCTGTTCTGGCGTTTTGGTGCGGCGGGTGGTGGCTGCGCCCGTTTCGCGGATCTTGGCTTGGAGTTGTTCTGCCGTCAGGTGGCGTTGGAGGTTGGTGGCGATGCTGCCCGGCATCAGGGCGTTCATGGTGATGCCTTCTGGGAGCCAGCGGGTGGCTGCTTCTACGCCGAAGAGGATGTTCGCCGTTTTGCTTTGGCCGTACGCCTGCCAGCGGTCGTACTCGCGGCGGGTGTAGTGGGTGTCCTCGAAGTCGATGTCGCTCATCAGATGGGCCGAGGAGCTGACGTTGACCACTCGGGCGCCTTCGGCTCGCAGGGAGTTGAAGAGGCCTGTGGTGAGGGCGAAGTGGCCGTAGTGGTTGGTGGCGAACTGGAGTTCCCAGCCCTCCGGGGTTCTGGTCAGCGGGGTGGCCATGACGCCCGCGTTGTTGACGAGCAGGTGCAGCGGGCCGTCCCAGTTGCGGGCGAAGGCCTTGACCGAGGCTGGTGAGGCCAGGTCCAGGTGGGCCGTGGAGATGGCCTTGTTGCCGGTGGCCCTGGTCAGGGCGGTGGCCACGCGCTGGGCCGCGTCCTGGTCTCGCGCGGCGATCGTGACCTCGGCGCCTGCGGTGGCCAGGGCGCGGACGGTCTCCACGCCGATGCCGGAGGCGCCGCCGGTGACTACGGCTCGGCGGCCTGTCAGGTCTACGTCGGCCACCACTTCCAACGCGGTGGTGTCGAAGCCGTACTCGGTGGTGATCATGCTTGCACCTTCAGGGTCTCCTCGGAGAGCTTCCACAGGTGGGAGGCGGACTCCGGGTCGGTGGCGTAGGCGGCGAGGCCGTTGGTCATGCCGGGCTCGTTCGGAACGGCCTCGTTGCAGTCCTCGAAGTAGAGGCCGGAACGGCCCTCGACCAGCGGCGAGACGGCCAGGACCAGGGTGGTCGCGGCGCCCTGCTCCGGGGTCTTGAGCTGCAGCGGGTTGTCACCGCCGCGCAGGCGGATGCGCGCCTGCAGCTCCTCCTGCGAGATGTGGCGCTGCAGGGCGGTGAGGATGCCGCCGGGCATCAGGGCGTTCATCGTGATGCCGTCGGACGACCAGCGCCTGCCGGCCTCGACGCCGAAGAGGATGTTCGCGGTCTTCGACTGGCCGTACGCCTGCCAGCGGTCGTACTCGCGGTGCGCGTAGTGGACGTCGTCGAAGACGACCGGGCTCGAGAGGTGGCCCGACGAGCTCACGTTCACCACGCGTGCCCCCTCCGCGCGCAAGGCCTCGAAGAGGCCCAGCGTCAGCGTGAAGTGGCCGAAGTGGTTCGTCGCGAACTGGAGCTCCCAGCCCTCCGGCGTGTGGGTCAGCGGGGTGGCCATGACGCCCGCGTTGTTGATCAGCAGGTGCAGCGGGCCGTCCCACGCGGACGCGAAGGCCTTCACCGACTCCTGCGACGTCAGCTCCAGCGGAGCGACGAGAACGGCTTTGTTGCCCGTGGACGCCGAGACGGCCGCGGCGACGCGCTGACCGGCCTCGACGTCACGGGCCGCGATGGTGACCTCGGCCCCGGCGGCGGCGAGGGCCCGCACGGTCTCCACGCCGATGCCCGACGCCCCACCGGTGACCACGGCGCGACGGCCGGACAGGTCGACGCCCTCGACGACCTCGAGAGCCGTGCTCCCGAACCCGAACGGGGTGGTGATGCGCTCACTCATCTGATTTCCCCAACCTGTGTCGTACACTGAAACGGAGGTTCCTCCGGTTCGAGTTCCACCGTAAACGGAGGAACCTCCGTTTCGCAAGTGACGTACCCCATAGGAGTGATGAACGTGCGTGCCGACGCGGTCCGGAACCGGGGACTGCTGATCGAGGTGGCGCGCGACGCGTTCACCCATCAGAAAGACGCGACGCTCGGCGCCATCGCCAAGCAGGCGGGTGTCGGGATCGGCACGCTCTACCGGCACTTCCCCACCCGCGAAGCGCTGATCGAGGCCGTCTACCGCGCCGAGCTGGAGAAGCTCTGCGACGCCGCGCCCGAGCTCCTGGAGGCCCACGCCCCCGAGGTCGCCCTGCGGGAGTGGATGAACCACTTCATCGGCTACATCAACGCGAAGCACGACCTGAAGGACGCGCTGCAGGCGGTGTTCGCACTGGGCGTCAACCCGTTCGAGCACAGCCGCGCCAAGCTGATCGAGGCCATCACCCTGCTGCTGACGCCGCTGCGCGCCACCGCGGCCCCGCTCGACGTGATGACGCTGGTGGTCGCCGTCTCCCAGAACGACGACGAGGATCAGGCCGGCAGGCTCCTCGACCTGATCATGGCCGGGATACTCCACGGCGCTGAGACTCGGCCCGCTGAGCTTCGAAGCGCTCCACCAGCACCGGCGCCTCGTTGAGCAGGAACTCGTAGAAGTCCCGCATGTACGCGAGCCGGTCGCGCGCGCGACCGGCCCCCACCGCGTCGACCCCCTCGTCCACGGCCCGGAGCACCTCGTCCACCACCGAGTGCTGACGCGTGTACAACGTCGTCCAGGCGTTGTCGCGCATGCGGAAGTGCTCCCGCCTGCTCCCCGCGACGTGCACCCGCTCGATCAGCCCCATCTGCGCGACCATCCGCACCGCGCCGGACACCGACCCCGCGCTCACCCCGAGCTCGGCGGCGAGATCGGCCGCCGTCAGCGTCTCCTGCTCGGAGAACAGGAACGCCGCCAACGCGCGCGCCCCCATCCGCTGCATCCCGACGCCGACCAGCGTGAGCGCCAGGCGCTCGGCGGCCTCCCTGCGCTCTGTCTCGCCCGTCACAGCCACCCTGTCTTCAGAAATTTCTGAACGTTCGCTAGCCTCGATCCTAGGGGAAGGGGCTGGTCATGGCCACAGGACTCAGCGGCAGCGCACTCGTCGTCGGAGCCGGGATCGCCGGCCTCGCCACCGCGCTCAGGTTCGCGCGCAGCAAGTGGGACGTCACCGTGCTCGACCACGGCACCCACCAGCCGGTCCCGCTCACCGGCCCCGACCGGCACGCCGCGCGCCGGCTCGCCGCGCTCCCCCACGGCCTGCGCTACGAGACCCGCACCAGCAGGGTCACCGGCCTGCACCCGGACCGGTTCGGCGTCACGGTCACCTTCCACGACCACGAGGACGAGTGGTTCGACGTCGTCGTGTGCGCCCACCCCTGCTGCGAGGCGGAACGATTACCCGGCCTCTGCCTGGAATCCTGGTCCCGCGACCACGTCGCCCTGCTCTACCGCGCCGTCCGCGACACCGGCCTGCCGCTCAGCGCCGCCGAACTGCTCGCCGACGCGTTCGACATCCACACCGACGACCGCACGGCTTTTGCTTGGTGGGAAACCACTCTGAAGCCACACGCGATTAGGCGGGCCTTTACCCACGCCCGGTAAGCCTGCTTGTCATGACCACGTTACGGAGACGCACGTTCATCGTGGGCGGCCTCGCGGGAGCGGGCGCCGGTGTCCTCGTTCCCAGTCTCGCCAACGCGATCGGCTACCCGTTCACCCTGGGTGTCGCGTCCGGCGAACCGGCCGCGGACGGGTTCGTGATCTGGACCCGCCTCGCCCCCAACCCCCTCAACGCCGACGGCCTCGGCGGCATGCCGAACACCGGCACGGCCGTCGAGTGGCAGGTCGCCACCGACGAGCGCTTCACCGCGATCGCCCGCTCCGGCACGTTCACCACCGCCCAGGCGAGCGCCCACTCCGTGCACGTCACCCTCACCGGCCTCGAACCGGGACGTGAGTACTGGTACCGGTTCCGCACCGGCGGCCACATCTCCCCCGCCGGCCGCGCCCTCACCGCACCCGCCGTCGGCACCCAGCCCGACCTGACCATGCTCTTCGCCTCGTGCTCGCACTACGAGGAGGGCTACTTCACGGCCTACCGCCGGATGGCCGAGGAACAACCCGACCTGATCCTGCACCTCGGCGACTACATCTACGAGGGCGCCGCCAGCACCACGAGGGTCCGCAGGTTCGTGCCCGCCACCGAGATCAGCACGCTCGCGAACTACCGCGTCCGGCACGCCCAGTACAAGACCGACCCGGACCTGCAGGCCGCGCACGCCACCGCGCCGTGGCTGGTCGTCTGGGACGACCACGAGGTGGAGAACAACTACGCCAACCTCGTGCGCAACGACAGCACGCCCGCGGGTGACTTCAAGGCCCGCCGCGCCGCCGCCTACAAGGCCTACTACGAGCACATGCCGCTCAGAAGCGCCCAGGCACCGACCAACGAGAACATGCTGCTGCACCGCAGGGTCCGCTGGGGCAGCCTCGCCACGTTCCACATGCTCGACACCCGCCAGTACCGCGACGACCAGGCCTGCGGCGACGGCACCAAGGTCTGCCCGGAGGCCGACGCGGCGGCCCGCACGCTCACCGGCAACGCGCAGGAGACCTGGCTGACCGACGGCCTGCGCCAGAAGCTCGGCACCTGGGACTTCCTGGGCCAGCAGGTGTTCTTCGCGCAACGCCTCGCCGCCGCCGACGGGTCCAAGAGCATGGACGCGTGGGACGGCTACACCGCCAACCGCGCGCGCATCCAGAACGCGTGGGACACCAACGGGAACAAGGGCACGGTCGTGCTCACCGGCGACGTGCACCGCAGCTGGGCCGCCAACCTCATGCAGAACTACGGCACCCAGAACCGGATCATCGGCACCGAGCTCGTCACGACGTCGATCACCTCCGGCGGTGACGGCAACGCCGCCGACACCGGCCTCAACCCGACGCTGAACCCGCACGTCAAGTACTTCAAGAACCTGCGCGGCTACGTGAAGACCCGCACCACGTCGGCGCAGATGAACGTCGACTTCCGCGCCGTCGACAAGGTCACCGTGCGCGACTACCCGGTCAAGACCGTCGGCAGCTACGTCGTCGAGGCCGCCAACCCCGGATTGCAGGCGCCGTGAAGACACTCCTGATCGCGAGCCTCCTGCTGGCACCCGCCCCCATGACGTGGTCCACGGTCAACAGCGACTCGACCGGCGACCAGGACAACGCGTCCGTTTCCACGTCCCGCAACGGCTACACCGCCGTCGTGTGGGAGGACGACCGCGACACCACCGCCCCCGAGGACCCGGTCCACTCCGACGTCTGGATCCGCCTCTACAAGGAGGGCGCGCCGGTCTACGAGAAGAAGCTCTCCACCGGCGGCACCGGCACGTGGCGGCACTGGCAGCCGGACGTGTCGGTGCGCGAGGACGGCAGCGCCGTCGTCGTGTGGTCGGAGGACCCGGACGGCAACGGCTACTACAACATCGCCGTGCGTTCCGTCAGCGCGACCGGGACCGTGTCGGGTTCCGGCACGGCCAACGCCAACGCGGACGGCCAGCAGTACTTCCCCAGCGTGGCAGCGGATCCGGACGGTCCCGGCTTCGCCGTCGCGTGGGAGGACAAGCAGGGCACCGCCGCGCCCACCGTGCGGGTGAGCATGTTCGCGTCGATCAGCTCGAAGTCCTACGAGGCGCTGGTCAACAACGCCGGCGGCACGCACGCCAAGCCGCAGGTGGCGATGGGCGCGGCCGGCAACGCGGTGATCGTGTGGGAGGCGGACGCGAACGTCGCCCGCAAGACCGTCACCCCGGCCGGCACCGTGAAGCAGGCGCAAACCACGACGGGGCAAGGAAAACGCCCCGCCGTGGCGGCCAACTTCAACGGCGACTTCGCCGTCGCCTGGGAGCAGTCGGGCGTCCGCGTCCAGTCGTTCACGGCCTCAGGCACCTCGCGCGGTGCCGTGGCCGCCACGACCGGCGCGGACCCCCAGGTCGGCATCGACGACCAGCTCGGCGTCGCGGTGACCACGGCCGAGGCGTCGGACGTCCACACCAGCGTCTACAACCCCGACGGCTCGACGACCGGCCGTCCCGCACGGCAGCTCACGGTCTCGACCGCGACCGGCAGGCAGGACGAACCGGCCGTGGGCGTCGACCCGTGGGGCCGTGTCACCGTCGTCTACACCGACGACAACGACGGCAACGGGTTCGACCAGATCTACCTGGGCACCGGCCTGAGCACCCAGCAGTGGTGACTCAGCGCTGATCGAGCGGCCTGCGCCGCTGGTGGACATCCGTCAGCGGCGCGGGCTTCCAGAACCCGTTGGGGTCGTAGGTGTCCACGCCCGGCGGCACGATCTCGTCGATCCGGTCCAGCACGTCGTCGGTCAGCACCAGCCCCGCGCCCTCCAGCAACGACTCCAGCTGCTCCATCGTGCGCGGCCCGGTGATCGCCGACGTCACCCCGGGGTGCGTCGTCGCGAACGCGATCGCGAGCGCGGGCAACGACACGCCCATCTCGTCGGCGAGCTTCGCGAACTGCTCCACCGCCTCGAACTTGGCCGCGTTGCGCTGCATCGACTCGTCGAACCGCTCGGGGTTCAGCGACGCCCGGAACGCCTCCGGCGACGCCCCCTTGCGGTGCTTGCCCGTCAGGAACCCACCACCGAGCGGGCTCCACACCAGCACCCCCATGCCGAGCCGTTGCGCCATCGGCAGCACGGCACGTTCGATCCCCCGCGCCAGCAACGAGTACGGCGGCTGCTCGGTGCGGAACCGCATGAGCCCGCGGTTCAGCGCCACGTGGTGCGCCTCGACGAGCTCGTCGGCACCGAACGTGGAGCAGCCGAACGCCCGGATCTTGCCCTCCCGCACCAGATCCGTGAGCGCCGACAACGTCTCCTCGACGTCGGTCGTGTAGTCCGGCCGGTGCACCTGGTAGACGTCGATCCAGTCGGTGCCGAGCCGCTTCAGGCTGGCCTCGACCGCGCTGACGATGTAACGACGCGAGTTGCCGCTGCGGTTGCGGCCCTCCCCCAGCGGGAAGTGGAACTTGGTGGCCAGCACGACGTCGTCGCGCCGGTCCTTCAGGGCCTTGCCGACGATCACCTCTGAGTCGCCCGCCGAGTACATGTCGGCGGTGTCGACGAAGTTGATGCCCGCGTCGAGGGCGCGGTGGATGATCCGCACGCCCTCGTCGTGGTCGTTGTTGGCGACAGAGCCGAACATCATGGCGCCGAGGCAGTGGTGGCTGACCTCGATGCCGGTTCCCCCGAGAACGCGATAGCGCATGTTCATGCGGCGAACCTATGAAGTAGAGCGGACTCTAGGTCAAGCGCAGGCGGCAACCGGACCCAGTTCGCGTGACAGTGGCTCCTCGCCCACGACGGGGAGTTCGCCGAGGCGGCGATGCGGGACCTGCGGCTGCGCCAGGCGTGCCTGGCCGGGCTGGACCTATGCTCGGACTCATGGGGCTGAGCATCGGACAGGTGGCCGAACGCACCGGACTGAGCGTGCACGCGCTGCGCTTCTACGAGAAGGAAGGCATCCTCGCGCACCAGGTCCACAGAGGACCGGGCGGCCGCCGCGTCTACACGCAGCAGGACGTCGAGTGGCTGCGCATGTGCATCATGCTGCGGATGTCCGGCATGCCCGTGCCGGAGATCCGCCGCTACACCGAGCTGGTGCGCCAGGGCGACGGCAACGAGCTGCAGCGCCTCGACATCCTGAAGGAGCACCAGGAGCGCGTCCAGCAGCAGATGGTGCAGCTGCAGGAGTGCCTCGACCTCATCACCTACAAGGTCGGCAAGTACGAGGACTACGTCAATTCGATCGCCACCAGGGCCGTCGGCCAATAATCTCGGGGCCATGCCCGTCGTGCTCTCGCTGAACGTCGCCCCGAAGGTGGTCCCGGTCGACTACGCCCGCGCGGGGGTCACCGGCATCGACAAACGTCCCGTCGCCGGTCCGCTGCTGGTCAGCCCCGTCGGGCCCAAGGGCGGAGCGGGCAGCGGGGTCGCGGGCGACGCGATCGGCGACTGGACCGTGCACGGCGGCGAGTACCAGGCGGTCTACGGCTACGCGCGCGAGGACCTCGACTGGTGGCAGGCCGAGCTCGGCACGGGCTTCGAGGCCGGGCAGTTCGGCGAGAACCTCACCACGCAGGGCATCGACCAGACGAACGCGCTGGTCGGCGAGCGGTGGCGGATCGGCACGGCGTTGCTGGAGGTCACCGGGCCGCGCATCCCGTGCCGGACGTTCGCCGAGTTCCTCCACCAGCGCGGCTGGGTGAAGCGGTTCACCCAGCAGGTGCGGCCCGGCGCGTACTTCCGCGTTCTGGAGGAAGGCCTGATCGGGCCGGGCGACGAGATCACCGTCGTGCACCGGCCCGACCACGACGTGACGGTCGCGCTGTTCTTCCGCGCCGTGACCACGGAGGCCGCGCTGCTGCCCCGGCTGCTCGACGCCGGCGACTCGGTGCCGCCGGAGGTCGTCGACCTGGTGCACAAGCGTTCCGTGGTCGAGCTCGACTCCCTCTAAACGAGCGGGAAGTTCCGCACCCACCTCTTCTGCCACGGCGTCTCCACCGCGCGCCGGTGGTAGTTCGCGCGCGTCCACGCCACCGCGTCGGCCGCCGGCACGCCCGCCAGCACGGCCAGGCACGAGATCACCGTGCCGGTCCTGCCGATTCCGCCACTGCACGCCACCTCGACCCGTTCGCCCGACAACGCGCGGGCGTGCAGCGCGCGGATCAGCGTGATCGCGGCCTGGTGGTCGCGCGGAAGGCGGAAGTCCGGCCAGTCGATCCAGTCGTGCGGCCACGGCACGTCGACCGGCTTCGGCTGGAGGTACACCCCGTACTGGGGATGCGGCTCCACGATCCTGCCGTCGCGCAGGCCACGCCCCGTGATCACCGCGCCGTCGGGTAGCTCGATCGTCTTCATGAAACGGTCCCCCGAACAGTCGTTCCGAACGCCGTCCGGTGATCTCGGAGGACCTGAACGTGGATTGCTCCGTTCGTACTAGTCTCGCCGAGTTCGCCGAAGAGTCGAAGGTGGTGGCGGTGCGACGGGGCGCCAGGAACGATCAACGGTTCACCGGGCTCACGATCCTCGCGGCCACGACCGGACTCGTCCTGTTTCTACCGCCTCTGCTGACCTCCGCGAACGGCGGGGGCACCATCGCGGGCGTGCCGCTGGTCGCCGCGTACCTGTTCGGCGCGTGGCTCGTGGTGATCGCGCTCGTCGCGGTGCTCGTCCGGTGGCTGGGCTGACGTGCTGCAGACCTGGTTCCTCGTCACGGTCTCCGTCGCGTACCTGGCCGTGCTGTTCGCGATCGCGTTCTACGGCGACCGCAGGGCCGACGCGGGACGCAGCATCGTCGGCCGCGGCACGATCTACGCGCTCTCCCTGGCCGTGTACGCGACGTCGTGGACCTACTACGGCAGCGTCGGGCGGGCGGCGTCCACGGGCGTGAGCTACCTGTCGATCTACCTCGGGCCGACGATCATGCTCGCCCTCGGCTGGCTGGTGCTGCGCCGGATCATCCACATCAGCCACCGGCACCGCATCACGAGCCTCGCCGACTTCGTGTCCGCGCGCTACGGCAAGAGCGCGCGCCTCGGTGCGCTGGTCGCGGCCATCGCCGTGGTGGGTGTCGTGCCGTACATCGCCTTGCAGCTCAAGGCGGTCTCCACGACGTTCGAGATCATCCGCCGTGCGCCCGCCATCACGCCGTCGTCCTCGCTCGGCCAGGTGCCGGTGCTGGAGGACACGGCGCTGTACGTGGCGTTGCTGCTGGCGGGCTTCACGATCCTGTTCGGCACCAGGCATCTCGACGCCACCGAACGGCACGAGGGCATGGTCACGGCGATCGCGTTCGAGTCCGTGGTGAAGCTGGTGGCGTTCGTCGCGGCGGGCATCGCCGTGACGTGGGGGCTGTACGACGGGTTCGGCGACCTGTTCGAGCAGGCTTCGCGGGCGGGTCACACGGAGCTGTTCACGCTCGGCGACTCGACCGGCACATGGGTGTGGCTGAACGTGTTGTCGCTCTTCGCGATCGTGCTGCTGCCGCGGCAGTGGCAGGTCGGCGTCGTGGAGAACGTCGACGAGCGGCACGTCAAGCAGGCGATGTGGATGACGCCGCTGTACATGCTGCTGATCAGCGTGTTCGTGCTGCCGATCGCGGCGGCGGGCCTGCTGCGCTTCGGGGACGGCGCGGAGGCGGACACGTTCGTGCTCACCGTCCCGATGGCCGCGGGCATGGACGCGTTGGCGCTGCTGGTGTTCGTGGGCGGGCTGAGCGCGGCGACCGGCATGATCATCGTGGAGACCGTGGCGCTGTCGACGATGGTGTCGAACTCGATCGTCGTGCCGGTGCTGCTGCGCCGCGGCTACTCCGGCAGGCTGGCGCGACTGATCCTGGTGACGCGGCGGCTGTCGATCGTCGCCGTGATGCTGCTCGGCTACGCGTACTTCCGGCTGGCGGGCGAGAGCGCGGCGCTGGTGTCGATGGGACTCGTGTCGTTCGCGGCCGTCGCCCAGTTCGCACCCGCGATCCTCGGCGGCCTGTACTGGAAGGGCGGTACGCGCGACGGCGTTGTGGCCGGGCTGGTCGCCGGGTTCGGCGTGTGGACGTACACGTTGCTGCTGCCCAACTTCGCGGCCACCGGGTGGGTGCCGACGGCGTTCCTCGAGCACGGGCCGTTCGGGATCTCGGCGCTGCGCCCGGAACACCTGCTCGGCGTGGCCGGCATGGACAACATCAGCCACGGCATGTTCTGGAGCATGCTCGTGAACGCGGGCTGCTACGTGGTGGTGTCGTTGCTCGGCCGTCCGCAGGCGCGCGAGCAGGCGCAGGCCGTGCTGTTCGTCGACGCTCTGGACGACCCCTCGCGTCCCCGGTTGTGGCGCAGCCGCGTGCCGGTGCGCGCGTTGTACGACGTGCTGGCGCGGTCGCTCGGACGCCGTGCCGCACTGAAGGCGTTGGGCGCCAACGACTTCTCGTCCGGCGAGGACGCGGACCCCGAGCTGGTGCACCACGTGGAGACCGTGCTGACCGGCGCCGTCGGTGCGGCGTCCGCGCGGATCATGCTCACCTCGGTCGCCGGCGAGGAGCAGCTCGGCGTGGAGGAGGTGATGGAGATGCTCGACGAGGCCTCGCAGGTCGCGGCCCTGGAGGAACGCCACCGCCTGGCGCGCGAGCTGCACGACTCGGTGTCGCAGGCGCTGTTCTCGATGACCCTGCACACCCGAGCCGTCGAACTGGCGTTGCAGAAGCAGGGCGGCGACCCCGACGGCCCGGTCGCACGCGGCATCACGTCGTTGCGCGGCCTCACCCGGGACGCGCTGGCCGAGATGCGCGCGTCCCTCTTCCAGCTCCGCCCCGACGGCCTGCGCGAGGACGGCCTGGCCGAGGCGATCCGCAAGCAGTCCGCCGCGATCGCCTCGCGTGAGGGCGTCGTCATCGCCGTCGAGGCACCCGGCTACCGGCTGGGTCTGGACGACCGCGCGGAGGCGGAGCTGTTCCGCGTCGTGCAGGAGGCCGTGCACAACGCCGTGAAGCACGCCGGCCCGCGCCGCATCTCGATCACGCTGCTGGACGAGGGTGGCGGCGTGGTCGTCGAGGTGGCCGACGACGGTGCCGGTTTCGACCCGGCCGCCGCGGACGGCATGGGTCTCGTCAGCATGCGGGAACGGATGAAGCGGATCGGTGGCGGCCTCGTCATCAACAGCGGCCCTGCCGGATCGACGGTCCGCGCGGTGCTGCCCCCGGCGACGGCAGGAGTGCGGCGTTGATCCCCTTTGCCCCCTTGGCCCCGGTGGACTCGTCGGTCCCCATCAGGGTGTTCCTCGTCGACGACCACGCGGTGGTGCGCAGCGGCATGCGGGCGTTCTTCGAGATGGTGGACGACATCGAGGTCGTCGGCGAGGCGGGCGACGGCGAAGCGGCACTGGCCGTGCTCGCCGGCCTGGACGAGCTTCCCGACGTGGTGCTGATGGACCTCCTGATGCCCCGCCTGGACGGCATCGGCGCCACTCGTGCCATCAAACAGCTCTACCCGCGGGTGCAGGTGGTCGCGCTGACGTCGTTCTCCGAGGCCGAACGCGTGCACGTGGCGCTGGAGGCGGGTGCGGCCGGCTACCTGCTGAAGGACGCCGAGGCGGACCAGGTGGGCGCGGCGGTGCGGGCGGCGACGCGCGGGCAGGTGCACCTCGACCCGGCCGTGGCGAGGACGCTCACCCGTTCCCTGGCGGGACCGGCCCGCACGTCCGCCGCGCTCACGCCGCGGGAACGGGAGATCCTCGTGCACGTGGCGCAGGGCAGGTCGAACCGGGACATCGCTTCGGAGCTGATGATCTCGGAACGGACGGCGCGCACGCACGTGTCGGCCGTGCTCGGCAAGCTGGGCCTGGAGTCGCGGACGCAGGCGGCGTTGTGGGCGGTGCGCGAGGGGCTGGTCAGCGACGCCTAGAAGGGGCCCGCGGGCTTGGTGAACACGGGACTCTTGGCGGGTTCGCCCGGGTCGGGGGTTCTGCCAGCATGGCCGCCATGTACTCCGACCGGGCGCTGGTCATCGGGGGCGGCTTCGCGGGACTGCTGGCCGCGCGGGTGCTGGCCGAGTCGTACGGCGACGTGGTGGTGGTCGAGCGCGAGGTGATCGGCCCCGGCTTCCGCGACGGGGTGCCCCAGGCGTGTCTGCTGTCCGAGCCGGTGATGGGCGTGGTGGATGCGCTCTTCCCACGCCTCGGGGTGGAACTGGAGGAGGGCGGCGCGGTCCGTGCCGATCTCGGGAGCGACCTGCTCGTGCGGCTGCCCGGCGGATGGGCGCCGCGGGAGTGGCTCGGGGTCGAGGTGCTGGCTGCGACGCGAGGCGCCGTGGAGCGCGCCGTCCGGCGACGGCTGGGCCGGCTGGCCAACGTGTCGCTCGTGGACGGCGTGGCGGTGGACGGCCTCCTGCACGACCGGGGAACCGTCACCGGCGTGCGGGGCTGGCGCGGGGACCGGCCGTTCACCGACTACGCGGACCTGGTGGTCGACGTGTCCGGCCGGGACGGCAAGCTCGTCTCGTGGCTCGCGGAACTGGGGGTGCGCTGCCCGGCGCCGGTGATCGTCAACGGGCAGGTCGCGACCGCGTCCCGCCTCTACGAGATCAACCGCGATCTGGGCCTGGACTGGAAGATCGCCTGTGAGGTCACCCGCGCGCCGACCGTCCGACGCGGCGCCGTGGTGTCCTCTGTGGACGGCCTGCGGTGGCTCGTCACGCTGGTGGGAGCCGACGGCGAGGTGCCGCCGCTGGACGAGGACGGGTTCCTGGAGTTCGCGGCGAGCCTGCGGTGCCAGGAGGTCGCGGAGATCATCAAAACGGCCACGCCGGCGTCGGAGATCCGGGGCGCGGTGAACCTGCGGAGCCGCTCGAACCGGTTCCAGCAGGTGGCGGACTGGCCGCGCGGACTGCTGGCGCTGGGCAACTCGGCGGTGTCGCTCAACCCGGTGCGCGGGCACGGCCTGACGCTGGCTGCGGCGAACTGCGCGGACCTGCGGGCCCTCGCACGCGAGCACGACCTCGCCCAGGAGCCGCTGATCTTCCAGCGCGCGGTCGCCAGAGCCGCCCGGATCCCCTGGCAGGCCACCACTTCGGCCGACCTCGGGTGGAGCGCGAAGAAGCTGCCGGTCAGAACTCGGGTGGCGCGGTGGTACGCCGAGCGCGTGGTGCGGGCGGTGCCGGGGAGCCGGCGGGTGCACCGCGCGTCGGTGCGGGTGGCGCAGCTCGTCGATCACCCGGCGCGGTTGCTGAGGCCGGGCGTGCTGGTCAGGGCGCTGGCGCGGGGAGGGCCGGACCGGGCGTAGCCAGGCGGACCGGGTGCAGCCAGGCGGACCGGGTGCAGCCAGGCGGACCGGGCGTAGCCAGGCGAGGCGGGCATGGGCGAGGCGGGCGTGGGCGAGCCGAGCGGACGGCGCAGGCGGGGCGGGTATAGCCAGGCGGGGCGGACGGCGCGAGTGGGACGGGCGCGCCGGGCTGGACGGGCGCGGCCAGGCAGGGCGGGCGGGCGGTAGGCGGCGCAGGGGGCGGGCATGGCCTGGCGGCACGATCGGCGCCAGGCGGAGCGGGCGCGGGCGGGCTGGGCGAACAGTGCAGGCGGGGCGGCGCGAGCGTGGCCGGCCCCAGGGGCGGGGGCGGCCGCGATCGGGTGAGGCAGCGGAGCCGGGCGAGGCGGGCATTGCTGGGCGGTCGGGTGGAATCAGGCTCGGCGGGCGTTGCCGGGCGAAGCCGAGGCGCGCGGCCGCTCAGATGCTCGACGCGATCCGCGCCGGGATGGGTCGCGTGCCACGCTGCTGCGCGCCACCACCCCCGGCGGATCGGTCGGCTGGCGCGCGTTACGGGCGGAGTCCCTCGACCACTGAGAGGTAGTGGGCGTTGGTCATGACGCCCAAGATGTTGCCGAACGGGTCTACTACCGACGCCGTCACGAAGCCCTCGCCGCGCACCCGCGGTTCGTCGTGGGGCTTGGCTCCCAGGTCGAGGAGCCTTGTCAGGGTGGCGTCCAGGTCGTCCACTGCCCAGTAGAGGATCTGGCCCGCCGGGCCGGCGGACGGGGTTACCTCGAAGCTGCGGTGCACGATGCCCAGTTCCGCCTGGAAGTCGCCCAGGCGGAACTCCACGTAGGCGAGCGTGCCGTCCGGGGTGCTTCGCGCGAAGTAGGCGTCCACGCCCAGGAACGACGCGTACCAGGCGCGTGCCTCGTTCAGGTCGTCGGCGAAGTAGGACACGGTCGACATGCCTCGCAACATCGGTGGCCTCCGGGGAAGGTTGGGCGTTGTGGTTTCAGCTTCGGCCGTAAAGTGCTCATCTTGTGAGCACTTTTCTCGGGAGACTGGGGACATGCGCGCCGATCGGTTAGTCGCCGTCCTGTTGTTGATGCAGGCCCGTGGCCGGGTCACGGCGGCGGAGCTCGCTGCTGAGTTGGAGGTGTCCAACGCGACCGCGCGGCGTGACCTCGAAGCCCTGTCTGCGGCGGGGGTACCTGTGTATCCCCAGGCGGGGAGGGGTGGGGGTTGGGCGCTTGTCGGTGGGGCCCGCACTGACCTGAGCGGGCTGACTTCTGCGGAGGCGCAGGCGTTGTTCCTGATCGCGGGGCCCGCGGCCACGGTTGCGCCCGAGATCAAGTCGGCGTTGCGCAAGCTGGTCAGGGCGTTGCCGCAGACGTTCCGGGCGGAGGCGGAGGCCGCCGCCGACTCGACGCTCGTCGACACGGCCGCGTGGGGTGAGGACACCCAGGACCGGCCGGCCCTGGTCAAGGGGCTGCAACAGGCCGTCGTCAAACAGGTTCGGGTGCGGCTGACCTACCAGAAGCGGGGCGAGGCGCCGAAAGGGCGTGAGGTCGACCCGTGGGGGCTCGTCGACAAGGACGGCACCTGGTACTTCATCGCCGGCACCGCGGACGGGCAGCGGACGTTCCGGCTCGATCGGATCCTGGGTATGACCCTCACTGGCACCCCATCGGAGCGGCCGGCGGACTTCACGCTGGCGGGCGCGTGGGACGAGGTCGTCACGGCCGTCGAGGGGAAGCGGTCGCAGACCGCGGCGACCGTGCTCGTACCGGCCAGGTACGTCAAGATCTTCCAGCACATGCACGGCCGCCACTGCACGGTCGTCGAAGACCTCGGTGAGGTGACGAAGGTCGAGCTCACCGCGCCGACGGCACTCGACATCGCCCGCAACGTCGCCGGGTGGGGCGGGCTGGTCGAGGTCGAGTCGCCGGACGTCCAGGCGCACCTCGCCCGCATCGGCGCCGAGCTCGTCAGGCGATACCCGCCTGCTGCTCCAGCCGCGTCAGCCGAGCCATGATCATCTCCAGCACCTTGGCCGCGTCCTGGCCCGCCTGCTGCTGCTTCTTCAGGTGGATGATGCCCGCGAGCGCCGTCTGGACGGCCCGGCGCGTGCCCTTCAGGTCGGCGCCCTGGTCGCGCAGCTCCTGACCGCCGGGGCCGTCCGGTTCGGCGAGGATGCCGAGCAGCAGGTGCTCGCAGCCCAGGTAGTTGTGGCCGAGCGCGATCGACTCCGTGACGGCTAGCTCCAGGGCGGCGGCCGCGTCGTCGGCGATACCGGTTTTCCGGCCCAGGTCCACGGGAATGAAAGTGGCGAGGCTGTTCGGGTCGATGTCGATCGCGCGGAGGACGTCGAGGGCCAGGTTCTCGCCCTCCCGCACGATGCCCGCGAGGAGGTGCGTGGTGCCGATCTTGACGCCCTGGGCGACCTCGCCGGCTATCTGGAGGGCTTTCCAGGCCCGTTCGGTGACCTGCGGGAAGTTCTCGCGTCTGAGATCGGTGACGGTGAGCCCCCTGATCGCGGCGATCCGCTTGACGGAGCCTTCGAGCGCACGCTGGCAGATCGCCGAGACGGGGATGTTCATGTCCTTCACGGACTCCGCCAGCTCGTCAGGGAGGTACACGTTGATTTTCGGCATAACCCCATATGTACCCCCATATAGGGTTACAGTCAACGGCGAACGCGGCAACCGTCACACTTGTGAGTGATCAGAGGGGACGGGTAAACCACCGTGGAGGAGAGCAGCAGGCTCATCGGGAGCCGCTACCAGTTGAAGCAGAAGGTCGGCCAAGGGGCGATGGGAGTCGTCTGGCAGGCCTACGACGAACAGCTCCACCGCGTCGTCGCCGCCAAGGAACTGCTCGCGCTGGACGGTCTCGACGACGCCAGAGTGGATCGCGCGAAGGCCAGAGCCATGCGCGAGGCCCGCCTCGCCGCCCGCCTGGAGCACCCGAACGCCATCCGCGTCTACGACGTCGTGGAGGAGGACGGCAGGCCCTGGCTGATCATGGAGTACCTCCCCTCCCGCAGCCTCGCCGCCGTGATCACCGAGCAGGGCACGCTGCCGCCGCGCGAGGTCGCCCGGATCGGGTGCTACACCGCCGCCGCATTGGCCGCCGCGCACCGCCACGGCATCCAGCACCGCGACGTGAAGCCCGGCAACGTGCTGATCGGCGACCAGGAAGTCAAGATCACCGACTTCGGCATCTCCCGCGCCACCGGTGACGCCGCCGCCACCGCGACCGGCACCGTCGGCACACCCGCCTTCTTCTCCCCCGAGGTCGCCCGCGGCGAGGACGCCGGTCTCCCCTCCGACGTGTTCTCGCTCGGTGCCACGCTCTACAACGCCGTCGAGGGCGGCCCGCCGTTCGGCACCGCCGACAACCACCTGGCGATGCTGCACCGCGTGGCCGGCGGCTCGATCATGCCGCCCGCGAACGCCGGTCCCCTGCTGTCGCCGGTGCTGTTCCGGCTGCTCGCGACGGATCCCGCGCGGCGGCCGAGCATGCAGGAGGCGGTGCACCTGCTGGCGGCCGTCGTGAACGAGACGCCGCAGGTGTCGGCGGCGACGGTGATCATCCCGGCGACGGTGCAGCTGCCGGTCGAGGCTCAGCCGGGCGCGAAGGCCGAGCAGGAGTCGGCGGCCGCGGCGGCGGGGCTGGTCGCGGGTGCCGCGGCGGCGGAGGCCGCCGGGTTGGTGAGCAGGCCCGGGCCAGGTGTGGACGCGGCGGCTGGATCCGCCGGCGGCGCGGCGGGCGAGTCCGCTGCGGCGGCTGGAGGCGGCGCGGGCACGGCCGGCACGGCTGATGGAGCGGGCACGGCAACCGCGGCGGATGGCACGGCCGCAGGCGAGTCCGTCGCGGCGGATGGAGCCGAAGCGGCAGCGGCCTCGGCGACCGGAACGGCCGCCGAGGTCGGGGCGAGCGCGGAGGTAGCGGCAGAGAAGCTCGCCGCCGAGCGCGTCGCCGCGGAGAAGGCGGCGGCCGACAAGGCCGCGGCAGACCAGGCCGCGGCCGAGAAGGCAACGGCCGAAAGGGCAGCGGCCGAGCGAGCGGCGGCCGAGAAGGCCGAAACCGACCGGGTAGCGGCCGAGCAGGCCGCCGCCGCACAGGCGGCCGCCGAGTCGGCACGGATCGCTGCGGCGGCAAAGGCGGCGCAGGCCGCCTCCACGCCGGTAACCCCAGTCGACACCCCACCCGTACCCCCGCAGGACGAGGAGCGGCGCAAGTTCCCGCTCGTCCCCATCCTCATCGCGCTGCTGGTGATCGCGGTCGGTGTCGGCTCGTTCCTGTTGTGGCCCAAGGGCGGCAGCAACGAGAACGCCCAGACGCCCAACACCGGCGGCCAGACCGGCAGCACCACGACCGGGCAGACCACGGGACAGACGACCGAGCAGTCGCAGCCCCAGCAGACGAGCAGCCAGGCCGAGCCCCCGGCAAACTCCGAGACGCAACCGCCGGCCAACACGCCGAGCCAGCCGCAGGCCCCCGCCGGCCCGAAGAACGCGCAGGAGGCGATCACCGCCTACTACGCGCTCATCCCCGGCAACCTGCAGGAGGGCTACTCCCTGCTCACGGACCGGTTCAAGGCGGCCCGCGCGCCGTCCTACGGGAACTACCAGTCGTGGTGGAGCCAGTACTCCGGCGTGCAGGTGTCGAACCCCGTGCCTCAGGGCGACAACGGCGTCACCGTGACGCTCACCTACCTGAAGGGCGGAGCCGTCGACCAGTCCGAGACGGCGACGTTCACCTTCGTACAGCAGAACGGCAAGTGGATGATCGACAGTCAGGCATGATCGTGGCATGACCCGACGCGCACTCGTCACCGGAGCGTCCCGCGGCATCGGCGCCGCGACCGCCCACGCACTCGCGGACAGCGGCCACCGGGTCGCCGTCCACTACCGCTCCGGGGCCGAGGAGGTGCAGGCCGTCTGCGAGAGCCTCCATGGCGACGGGCACGTGACCGTCCGGGGTGACCTCGGGAAGAACGAGGCCGAGCAGGTCGTGAACGAGACCGTCGAGAAGCTCGGCGGTCTCGACGTCCTCGTCAACAACGCGGGCGTGTACTTCTTCCACCCCATCTCCACGACGAGCTTCGAGGAGTGGCAGGACGCCTGGCGCCGCACGGTCGAGCTCAACCTGTACGGGCCCGCCGACCTCGCCTGGCACGCCGTCCGGCACATGACGGAGGGTGCCCGGATCATCAACGTCGGCTCGCGGGGTGCCTACCGGGGTGAGCCGGATGCCCCCGCGTACGGAGCGGCGAAGGCCGGGCTGCACGCGATGACCCAGTCGCTCGCGCAGTCCCTGGCGCCGCAGGGCATCGCGGTCGCGGCCGTCGCACCGGGGTTCGTCAACACCGAGATGGTCACCGACCTCATGGCGAGCCCGGCGGGTGACGCCATCCGCGCGCAGAGCCCGTTCGGGCGCGTGGCCGAGCCGGAAGAGGTCGCCGCGGCGGTCGCGTGGCTGGCCTCGGAGCAGGCGACCTGGGCCAGCGGCACGATCATGGATGTGAACGGCGCCTCCTACCTGCGGTGACGCGCCGACCGCAGACCGGAACGAGTTCCGGTCTCCAGTTGATCTTCCAGCAACCGGTCTAGACCACTAACGTCGCGGTGGGCGCTCGACGAAGTGGAAGGCCTCCCCTGCAATGCGTTCATTCCGCTCACGCCTCGGTGCCGCCGGCCTCGCGCTGGCCGCCGCCGCGGCGACTTTGACAGTCATGGCGCCTGCCGCGCAGGCCGCCTACCCGGCCGGGTTCAAGAGCGTCGGCTACATGCCGTCGTGGTCCGGCGACGTGAACACGCTTCCGTACAACAAGCTGACGCACATCAACTACTCGTTCGTGCTGCCGAACGGCAACGGCACGCTCCAGGGCGTGCCGGACCCCGGGAAGCTGCAGACGCTCGTGAGCCGCGGTCACGCCGCCGGCGTGAAGGTCTCGATCGCGATCGGTGGCTGGAACGACGGCAACGACTCGGCGTTCGAGCAGCTGGCCGGCAACGCCGGTTCGCGGACGACGTTCGTCAACAGCCTGGTCAACCTCGTCAACCAGTACAACCTCGACGGCGTTGACATGGACTGGGAGTACCCGGATCCCGGCCAGTCGGCGAACAACTACACGGCGATGATGCGCCAGCTCGGCACCGAGCTGCACAACCGCGGCAAGCTCCTCACCGCCGCGGTCGTCAGCGAGGGCGGCACGGCCAACGGCGTCCAGCCCGAGGTCTTCGGCATCGTCGACTGGCTGAACATCATGGCCTACGACGGTGGCAGCCCGCACGCGAACTACGACTGGTCGATCAACTCCGTGAACTTCTGGAAGGGCCGCGGGCTGCCTGCGAGCAAGGCCGTTCTGGGCGTTCCGTTCTACAGCCGGCCGACCTACATCTCCTACCGCGACCTGGTCGCGCAGGACCCGGCCAACGCCAACCGCGACTCGTACAACGGCAACTCCTACAACGGCTTGCCGACGATCCGTCGCAAGACGCAGTGGGCGCTGGCGAACGCGGGCGGCATCATGAACTGGGAGCTCTCCCAGGACACGACCGGCAGCACCAGCCTGCTCAACGCCATCTGGGAGACCGCCGGCAACGGCAACCCCCAGCCTCCGACCGGCGGCACCATCACCGGCTTCGGCGGCAAGTGCGTCGACGTGGCGGCGGCGAACTCCGCCAACGGCACCGCCGTGCAGCTCTACACGTGCAACGGCACCAACGCGCAGCAGTGGTCGCGCAACGGCAACACGTTGCGCGCCTTGGGCAAGTGCCTCGACGCGTCCGGCACCGCCAACGGCGCCGTGACGCAACTGTGGGACTGCACGGGTTCCGGCAACCAGAACTGGACGCTGGAGTCCAACGGCCAGCTGCGCAACGCGGCGTCAGGACGTTGTCTCGACGCCACCGGCAACAGCTCCGCCGACGGCACCCGCCTCCAGGTCTGGGACTGCTTCGCCAGTGCCAACCAGCGCTGGGCCATCAACGCCTGATCTCAGGAACTTCAGGCCGATGACGCAGGCGATGATCCCGGTGAGGAACACGATCTTCCACGCGGAGACCGTCTCCTCGCCGGTGATCATCGCCCACGTCACGGTCAGCCCGGCGCCGATGCCGACCCAGACGGCGTACGCGGTCCCGACCGGAATGCGCTTCATGCCGTAGGACAGCCCGACCATGCTCAGCGTCGCGGCCACCGCGAAGAGGACGTAGGCCTCTCTGGACAGAGCCGTCGCCCACACCGCTTCGAGCACCGCGCTTCCCAGCAACACGGCCCAGTACATCTAGCTCACCACCTTCAGGCCGACGACGCAGCCGACCAGCGCCATCAGCACCAGTGCGCGCTTGACGTCGAGCTTCTCCTCACCGCGCAGCACCGCGACGAGCACCGTGAGCACGGCTCCCACGCCGACCCACACCGCGTACGCCGTGCCGACCGGAATCTCCTGCATCGCCCATGCGAGGCCGAGCAGGCTCAACGTGATCGACACGGCGAACACCACCACCGGCCACGGCCGGCGGAAACCCTTCGACGCCGCGAGCGCCGTGGCCCACACGGCCTCCAGCACCCCGGACGCGATCAGCACCACCCAGTACATTGGTACGACCGTACCAGAAAAACCCGGGTCCGCCGTCTACGATCACGTGATGTGGCTCCCAGCCTGGAAAACCTGCTGGTCGTAGGCGTCGCGTCGAGCGCCCTGTTCGACCTGAGCACCTCCGATGCCGTGTTCGCGTCGGAGGGCAAAGAGGCCTACCGGGCCCACCAGGAAGCGCACCTCGCCGACCCGTTCGCGCCCGGCGTCGCGTTCCCGTTCCTGCGCCGCCTGCTCCAGCTCAACGCGCTGGCACCGCTGGTCGAGGTGATCGTGCTGTCGCGCAACTCCCCCGACACCGGCCTGCGGATCCTGCGCTCGGCCGCCCACCACGGCCTGACGATCAGCCGCGCGATCTTCACCGAGGGCCGCGCGCCACACGAGTTCATGCCCGCGCTGAACATGTCGCTCTTCCTGTCCGCCAACGAGAACGACGTCCGCAAGGCGACGCTCGCCGGAATGCCCGCGGGCCAGGTGCTCGCGTCGTCGTTCGAGGACGACGACGATCCGGCGCTGCGGATCGCGTTCGACTTCGACGGCGTGCTGGCCGACGACGCGTCCGAGCGGATCTACCAGGCCGGTGGGCTCGACGAGTTCCAGCAGCACGAGGCGTCCAACGTGGTCACGCCGCTGGATCCGGGGCCGTTGCGCAACTTCCTCGCGGGAGTGAACCGGATCCAGCAGGTCGCCGAGGACCGCGTCCGCGTCTCAGTCGTGACGGCGCGATCGGCGCCGGCGCACGAACGGGCGATCAACAGCCTCAAGGCGTGGGGGCTGACGGTGAACGACGCGTTCTTCCTGGGAGGGTTGAAGAAGGCGCCGATCCTGGACGTGCTGAAGCCGCACATCTTCTTCGACGACCAGCGCGGGCACCTGACGCAGACCGTGCCGTGCGTGCACGTGCCGTTCGGGGTGTCGAACGAGAAGAGCCCGGCCACCAAAGGGTGACCGGGCTCTGTCCCAGGAGAACTACTTCGCGAGGCCGTCCTCGATCGCCTTGATGATCGCGGGACGGAGCTCCGCCGCCGAGATGATCGCGTCGACCGCGCCCACCTCGACCGCGCGCTGCACGCTGTGCACCCGGTCGAACTCGGCCGCCATCTCGTTCAGCTTCTCGGTCCGGACGGACTGACGCGTCGAGGCGAGCTCGGCGGTCAGGGCCGCGCGTTCGGCGCCGGAGGCCTCGGCCACGGCGGACTCCAGCTTCTTCACGCGCGGGTCGTTGGCCGTGCGGCCGTCGACCTCGCGGGCGAACACCACGGCCGCGGCGGGGGCGCCGCCGATGACCGAGGCGAAGGAGCCCTCGACCGCGAGCACGGTCATGGACGGGTTCAGGGCCTTCGAGAAGACCACGAACGCGCCGCCGTGGTAGCGCGAGATCACGGTGAAGACGATCGGGCCGCGGAAGTTGACGATCGCGCGGCCGATCTCGGCGCCGTACTCGAGCTGCAGTTCGCGCATCGACTCCGGGGAGCCGTCGAAGCCGGACAGGTTCGCCAGCACCACGAGCGGCCTGTTGCCCGAGGCCGCGTTGATCGCGCGGGCCGCCTTCTTCGACGACTTCGGGAACAACGTGCCGGCGGTGTAGGTGTCCGGGCCGTCGGTGGGCGGGAAGCCGGTGCGGGCGACGCCGCGCGACTCGACACCCAGCAACGTCACGGGGATGCCGCCGAGGTGCACGTCCTGGACGACGGCGGTGTCGGCGTCGGCCATGCCGGCCCAGCGCTCCAGCACCTCGTGGTCCTGGTCCGAGAGCGCCCGCATCACGGTGCGGATGTCGAACGGCTTCTTGCGGTCCGGGTTCGACTCGAGCGAGAAGATCTCGCCGACCGTGGTGAACGGGCTGTCGCCGACCACGTGCGGGTACGACGAGACGTCGCGGAACGACGGGTCCGAAGTGGACACCCGGCGCGGGCCGGGCTCACCGGGAGCGATGTAGCTGTGCTCGTAGTGGGCCAGCAGGACGTCGAACGCCGACCGCAGGTTCGGGGCCCAGTACTGCGCCTGGCCGTTCGGGCCCATGACGCGGTCGTAGCCGCCGATGCCGTAGTTGTCCTCCGCCGAGACACCGCCGGAGAAGTCCAGGGCCTGCTTGCCGGTCAGCACCATCGCCGAGTCCGGGGTCATGACCAGGATGCCCTTGGTGTGCATGAGCATCGTGGCCTCGGCGTTCCAGTACGGCTGGGCGCCGACGTTGATGCCGTTGACGACGACGTTGATCTCGCCACCGTCCTGCGTGAACTCGACGATCCGCTTCAGAGCAGCCGCGACCCAGTCCATGTTCTCGACACCGGAGCTCATCGAGATCTTCGCGCCGGACGAGAGCGAGAACCACTCCAGCGGCACAGAGAGCGACTCTGCCAGGTCGATCGCGTGGATCACCCGCGAGCACTCGGGCTCGGCCAGCGCGCCCAGCGACTTGGTCGGGTCGCCCAGCAGCACCACGCGCTTCATGCCCTCGGGGTACGCCGGGGTCGGCGTGGTCACCACACCGACGACGATGCCCGCCTTGTTGCCACCGCGCGGGCGGTCGACCGGCACCAGGGCGCCGTCGACGAGGTCGTGCTCCACGAAGGAACCGCCGTCGCCGACGAGCATGTCGACCAGCTCGTACGGGTAGATCGTGCCGCGGGACTGCGCGCGCAGCACGTTCTGGCGGTAGTCGTCGAGCGGCTGGATCGGCTCGGTCGGCGGCTGCACGAACGAGAAGCGCACGCCGGCGCCCGCGTCGTTCGCGATCCGCACACCGATGTCGGAGAGCTCACCGGTCACCGGGTCGCGGCGGCGCGCCAGGAACAGGACCTCTTCCAGGTCGAGTCCGGCGGTCGTGGGCAGCACGCGCTGACCGATCGCGTCCAGGTCCTTCGACCCGAGCTCGGTCGGCGGCCACGCGTAGAGCACCACGCGGTTGGTGGCGAGACGCGTGCGGCCACCGGACTGCGCACGGGCCCGGCGGATGCCGTCCAGGCAGGTCGCCAGCACGTCCTCGGCGGCGGGCAGGGCGACGATGCGGCCCTCGTCGTCGCGCAACGGCGTCAGGTCGCGGATCTGACCCAGGGCGACGAGGCGTTCGTCGGACTTGTTCGCCTTCGCCACGGCGCGGAAGAGGTACACGTCCTCGTCCACGGACTTGAGCCGCGTGAGGTCGAACTCGCGCAGCCGTTCGAGCTGCATGCGTTCGGCGATGCGCGGGTGGAGCCCGCGCACCAGCCTCTCCTCGGCGAACCCGTTGGAAGACGGGCGGAACGTGAAGTGGTGGTGCATCGACTCGCCGAGACGGCCGGCCACCGTGGTGGTGACGCGGGTGATCGTCGGCGGCAGCTGGTGCGCGGCGAGCGCCGAGCCCAGGGCCGCGGCCATCTCGTCCTGGTCGGACGGTCCGTCGGTCCACTTGACGTAGAGGTCCGCGACGACCGCGCTGCCGTTGCCGTGCTTGACGACCTCGCCGACGGCCTCGGTCAGCGACGCGAACTCCACCGCCGTCGAGATCAGGCGGGTCTGCTCCGGGGCGTTCTCCGCGAGGAAGAACGCACCCTCGACGCGCGGGGTCTCCAGCGCCTTCTTGGTGTAGTAGCGGCGGGCCAGCACCTCCAGCAACGGGGTGTTGTCCGCGCCGGGCTTGCCGATGCGCTGACCGAGCAGGCGCACCAGCGGTTCAGCCGACGCCACCATCGCCACGATCCGCTCCTCGCGGTCGGCGGCGGCGGGCTGCCCGTCCAGGTAGATCAGGTGCTTGCGGACCTCGGTGTGCACGCGGGCACGGGTGCGGCGCACCAGCGGCTGCGCGAACCAGGTGAACACGACGCTGCGGGCGAGGTCGGCCACCGCCGGGTAACGGACCTGCGTCGCGGCGATGATGTGTTCCAGCACCAGGCCGATCTGGACCCGCTCGGCCTCGACCGGCGGCGCCTCCTGCACCCACTGGCGCAGCACGGTCGTCGCCACGGCCGCGTCGAACACGCCGCGGCGCAACGCCACGAAGATCCGGAAGACGGCCTGCTCCAGCTCGGGCGTGCGGTCGAGCTCGGCGATGCCGTAGTGGCCGATCACGCTCTGCAGACGGGCCCGGAAGCCCTCCGGCAGCGCAGCACGGTCCGCGTCCAGCGTCTTGAGGTAGGTGTGGAAGTGCTCGCGCGGAGAGTGGATGTGGTTCTCCGGCTTGGTCTCTTCACCGGCCGGGCGGTTGCGCGAGAGGTCGCACAGGTCGGCGAAGATGCCGAGCAGCTTCGCCTCCTGGACGAGCGGCCGCTCATCCAGGTCCTGCCGGGCGCCCATGTAGTTCTTGAGCACGCGGTCGGTCTCGCCGGCGGTGGTGTCGAAGCCCAGCAACAGGTTGCGCAGGTCGTCGAGACCGTCCGCGACGAGCTCCTCCGGCCGCACACCGGTGCGCGGCGCGGGCAGTTCGAGCTCGACGGACGACTCGGACTTGGCGACCTCTTCCGTGCCGGCCTCGTCCTCGATCTCTTCCAGCTTGAGCAGCGCGCCACCGGCGGGGACCTGGGTGCCGACGACGACGTTCAGTTCCTTGAGACGAGCGCGGAACGGCGCGCGCAGCACCGTCTCCATCTTCATCGCCTCGAGCACGAGAACGGGCGCGCCGGCCTCGACCTCGGCGCCGACCGCGAGCGGGGTGGCGACGACGAGCGCGGGCATCGGCGAGCGCAGGACACCGCCCTCGTCGCGGGTGACGCGGTGCGTGACGCCGTCGACCTCGACCTGGTGGACGGGGCCGTGCGTGCCGGTGACGACGCGGAACCGGGAGCCGTTGACCGTGATCTGGCCGACGTGGTGGTCGAACCGCTCGACGTCGACGTCACCGGTCAGCACCGTGTCGGAGTCCGCGGCGGACACGCCGACGCGGTAGCTCGTGGCACCGACGCGGGCGACGTTCACGACGTACGGCTGGCCGCGCAGCACGAACTCGAGCTTGACCGCGCCCTCGTGGTTCGTGCGCGGCTGACCGCCCCGCGCGGAGGCGAGCAGCTCGGAGCGGTTGATCTGCTCCTCGTCCTCGTAGACCTCGATGCCGGCCGCGGCCAGCGCGATCGCCGAGTGGCGGTGCGAGATCAGGCCGCCGTCGGCGCGGACGCGGTCGATCCACGACGTGTCGGCGCTGCCGTCGATCACGGCGGGCTCGTCCAGCAGGTCGAGCACGAAGCTCTTGTTGGTCGTGCCGCCCTCGATGATGACCGTCGTCTCGGCCATCGCGCGGCGCAGCTTGCCCAGCGCCTCGTCGCGGTCGCGGCCGTACGCGATGATCTTCGCGATCATCGAGTCGAAGTCGGCGGGGATCTGCGACCCCTCCGCGACACCGGTGTCGACGCGGATGCCCGGGCCGGCCGGGAGCTCCAGACGAACGATCGTGCCGGGGCACGGCGCGAAGTCGCGGTCCGGGTCCTCGGCGTTCAGCCGCGCCTCGACGGCGTGACCGAGCTCGACGGGCTTCTCGCCCTCCAGCTTGCCGCCACCTGCGACGTGCAGCTGCGCCTTGACCAGGTCGAAGCTCGTGGTGATCTCGGTGATCGGGTGCTCGACCTGCAGGCGCGTGTTGACCTCGAGGAACGCGAAGAGCTTCTCACCGGGGTGGTAGAGGAACTCGACGGTGCACGCGCCGCGGTAGCCCACCGCGTTCGCGAGCCGCTCGGCCGAGGACTTCAGCTCGTCGACCTGGTGCTGTTCCAGCACGCACGAAGCCGACTCCTCGATGATCTTCTGATTGCGCCGCTGCACCGAGCAGTCGCGCACGCCCAGCGCCCACGCCGTGCCCTGGCCGTCGGCGATGACCTGCACCTCGACGTGCCGGGCACCGGTGACGAGGCGCTCCAGGAACATCACGCCGGAGCCGAACGCGCGTGCGGCCTCCATGCTGGTGCGGTCGAAGTTCTCTTCCATCTCCTCGGGAGACGTGATCTTCCGGATACCCCGGCCACCACCACCAGCGGTCGCCTTGAGCATCAACGGGTAGGTGACCTCCTCGGCCACCTTCAAGGCGTGCTCGAGGTTGTCGACCGCACCGCGCGACCACGGCGCGACCGGGACCCCGACCTCCTCGGCGATCAGCTTCGAGCCGATCTTGTCACCGAGCTTGCGCATCGCCTCGGCGGACGGGCCGACGAACGTGACCCCGACCTTCTCGCACAGCTCTGCGAACTCGGGGATCTCGGCGACGAAGCCCCAGCCGACCCACGCGGCGTCGGCCTTCGTCTCGACGAGGGCGGTCTCCAGCACCTCCAGGTTGAGGTAGGGACGATCCGCCGCCAGACCGAGGTTGTAGGCGAGGTCGGCTTCCCTCACAAAGGGCGCCGACTTGTCGACATCGGTGTACAGGGCAACGGTCTCGATCCGTTCCCCTGACTCGGCGGCGAGCTCACGGACGGCGTGGATCAGCCGCATTGCGGCTTCCCCGCGGTTGACGATCGCTACACGACTGAACAACGACTTGGCTCCTCGCGGACATACGACCTCAGCGGCAAACGCCGCCCAATCGGTGTACACACTCTCGTCTACTACCCGGTAGGAAAACCGCTAGATCGAAGCGAGTTGAGCAGCGTGGTTTGTATAGAACCAACAAGCCACCAGGTCCTCGGCACAGTCTCGCTTGAGCCCGTGTCCTAGCTCACCACGCGGGGTGGCGGGGTGATCACGTGCGGGATTGGCCCGCACACCGGTGGTGGAGGTCGGAGTCGAACCGACTTCGCACGAGGCTCCCGTTTTACAGACGGGCGGGGCTCCACAGCCCCCTCTCCACCCTGGTCCAGCGCAAGAAAAAACCGCCCTGCCCGTGCTGCACGGGAGGGCGGCTCTCGACGTCGGCGACGCGTCAGAGCGTCACGACGGAGAGCCTGAGCTGGGCGGATAGCTGCGCATGCGGACCAGCCTGCCCGATCCCCGCGCCGGCCCGCGACCGATTTATCACCGAAACGTGCCCGGCGGCGGGCGCGATATCCAGGCGTGCAGGTCGTCGGACGCGCGAGAGAGCTCGCCGCGGCACGGTCGTGGCTCGCGGCGGACACCGGACGGCTGGTGCTCTGCGGCGGCGAGCCGGGCATCGGCAAGACGCGGCTGGCCCAGGAGCTGGCCGGGCACGCGCTGGCGCTCGGCCGCCAGGTGGTGTGGGGGCACTGCGTCGAGACCGCCGGGGCGCCCGCGTTCTGGCCGTGGCGGCAGGTGCTGAAGGGGGTCGGCGCCGATCCGGACGTGGTGCTCGCCCACGACGCCGAGGTGCCGCAGGACCGGTTCCGGGTGTTCGACGCGGTCGCCACGGCACTCGACCGCGACGGGCTGGTCGTGGTCCTGGAGGACGTGCACTGGGCCGACGAGGCCTCGTTGCTGGTGCTCGCCCACCTCGCCACGGCGCCGCGCGGGCTGCTGTTCGCGACGTTCCGCGACCCGTGCACCGCGGTCGCGGACCTGATGCGCTCGGCCGAGCGGATCGACCTGCACGGGCTGTCCGAGGCCGAGGTGGCGCTGCTGGCCGGGGATGGGCACGCTGCCACGATCATGGAGCTGACCGGCGGGAACCCGTTGTTCGTCACAGAGATCGCGCGGGCGATCGCGGACGGCACGTGGCGGGCCGACCAGCCGCCGCGCAGCGTCCGGGACGTCGTCACCGCACGGCTCGCGCGGTTGCCGCACGACACCCGCGAGCTGGTCAGGACGGCCGCGCTGATCGGCCGCGACTTCGACCTCGACCTGGCGGCGAGAGCCTCGGGGCTGCCGATCGGCGCACTGGACGAGGCGGCGTCGCTCATCGACGCGACCGGGCACCGGTTCACCCACGCGCTGACCCGCGACGCCGTCGAGGCGTCCCTCTCCCCCGCCGACCGGCGCGCGCGGCACCGCCGGATCGCCGAGGCGATGACGGACAGCACGCACTACGCCGACGTGGCACGGCACTGGCACGCCTGCGGTGAGCACGGCGAAGCTCGCGTGTGGACGGTCCGCGCCGCGCGGGACGCCGTGACCCGGCTCGCTTACGAGGAGGGCGTGCGCCTCTACCGCGCGGCGGCGTCCATCGAGGACAGTCACGACGTCCAGGTGGCGCTGGGCAGGGCGGCCTACTTCGCCGGGGACCTCGCGGGGTGCGTCGCGGCCGCCCAGCGCGCCGCCGAGCTCGCGGAGACGCCCGAGCAGGTCGCGGAGGCCGCGCTGGTGCTCGAGGCCGCACCCGGCGCGGGCGTCAACGCGATCGCGACCCCGTTGTGCGACAACGCTCTGCGGCACGACGTCAGCGCACCGACCCGGGCCCGGCTGCTCGCCCAGCGCAGCCATCTCGCGTTCTACCAAGGCGAACAGCACCGGCTCGACGACCTCAGCCGGGAAGCGCTCAGGCTGGCCAGAGGGGACGACCGGGCGCTCGCGGAAGCGTTGCACGCCAGGCAGGAAGCCTGTCCGGGGCCGTCCGGGCGCGCCGAACGGCTGGAGCTCGCCACCGAGATGATCGCGCTCGCCCACCGCACGCACAGCCCGCGCGGCGCGATGTGGGGGTCGCTGTGGCGGGTGCACGCGTTGGTCGAGAGCGGTGAACTCGCTGCCGCGCAGGAAGAACTACCTGCTCTCGCGAGAGCCTGCGAACGCGTCGGTGGCCAGGTCCCGCTGTGGCACCTCGACGTCGTGACGGCGTGCATCGCGCAGGCGCAGGGCCGGTTCGCGGAGGCACAGGAGATCGGACGCCGAGCCTACGACCGGATGCGGGTGATCGAACGCGAACCGGCGTCCGGCGCGTACTTCGCCCTGCAGTGCGGGCTCTCCTGCCACCTGCAGCCCACCGCGGACGGGCTCGCGCTGGCCAGGCACTTCCACGACCCGCCGCCGCGGTTCCGGCTGATGTCGAAGCTGACGCGGGCGTTCCTGTTGCTGCGCGCAGGACTGAGGGACGAGGCCCTGGAGTTCTACCGGCGCTCCGGGCCGATCGCCGAGTGGGACCTGCCCGCGTTCTTCGTGCTGCCCGGCCTGGTCGACGCCGTGCTGGTGACGTCGGGGCTCGGCCTGACCGGTGACCTGCGGCTGATCCTGCCGCGGCTCGCGGAGTTCCGGGGCGAGCACGCGGCGGGCAACGGCGTCGCGTACATGGGCCCGGTGACGCTCGCCCTGGGACGTGGTCACCTGGCCCTCGGCGAGCACGAACAGGCGATCACCGACCTCACCACCGCCGTCGACGAGGCCTCCAGAGCGGGCGCCCCGGCGTTCGCCGCCGAGGCCCGCTGGCACCTCGCGGCCGCGTTGCGCGCCACCGGCCAGGACGCCGACGCCGTGCAACGCGCCGCCGACCACACGATCCGCGCGCTGGGCATGACCGCGTTCAGCACGACCGAGCTCAGCAGCCGCGAGCACGAGGTCGCCACGCTCGTCGCCCAGGGCCTGACCAACCGCCAGATCGCCCGCCGGCTGGTGATCTCCGAGCGGACCGCCCAGAACCACGTCCAGCACGTCCTCACCAAGCTCGGCTTCCGCACCCGCAGCCAGATCGCGGCGTGGATGAGTACCGCACCGAGTACTCCGGCGGATGGCTGACCAGCGCGAACTTCCTAGGTTGGGTCCCACACCCTGACCGAGGAGGACCCCATGTGGCTCACCATCGCGACCCCGCCGATCACGTCCCTCGACCAGCTCGACCAGGTGATGGGGGCGGCCACCCCGGACGGCCTGCGCGCCCGCTACGCCTGCCGGGAGGGCGACCAGTTCCGGGTCGTCGCCGTCTGGGAGTCGCGGGAGCACGCCGACCGCTTCTTCCGCGAGGTGCTCGGCCCGATCCTCGCCCGCGTGCTCGGCCCGGAGCCCTCCGGGGCGCCGGCGATGACCGGCATGGAGGTGCTGCGCGAGTTCGTGCCGGTCAGTTGAGGACGGCGATCGACAGGTTCAGGGCCGCCGCGAAGCTCACCCACGCCAGGTAGGGCACGAGGAGCAGACCGGCGGCCTTGTTCCGGCGCCAGAACACCACGATCAGGGCGGCGATCGACAGCCACAGCACGAGGATCTCGGCGAACGCCGGCCAGAACCAGCCGAGCCCGAAGAACAACGGCGTCCAGGCCGCGTTCAGCACCAGCTGCGCGCCGAACAACGTCAGCTCACGGCGACCGGCGCCGGACCGCCAGGCCAGCCACCCCGCGGCCGCGATCATCACGTAGAGCGTCGTCCACACCGGACCGAACAACCACCCCGGCGGCGCCCAGGCGGGCTGCTCCAGCATCGCGTAGGTCGACCCGGCCGACACGGAGAACAACGAGCCCACCACGGCCGTGACCAGCACAGCCCCCGCGAACAGCCCCAGGGCGCGGACAGGGTGCCGTTCGGATACGAGCGTCATGGCACTCACATACCCGTTCCGGCACCCGGCAAAGCACGCACGATCCCGAGCACGGCCGCACGGCTCGGCCGCTGCCGTTCGGCGGGACCCAGCAACGTGAGCTCGTCGACCAGCACGGCCTCGCGGATCGCCGCGTCGTGACCGGGCAGCTCGGCGCGCAACGCCTCCACCAGCCTGCCCCGCAACGCCCTGCCCAGCGGGTCGTCGGACGGCAGCAGCCGCCAGTGCGCCGCCAGGATCCGGGACGCCACGCCCTCACCGCCGACCGCCCAGAGCAGGCGGATCATCCGGTCGGCGAGGCCCATGGGTCACACAGTGCGGTCCGGCGGTCGCGCTCGCAACCGCCGGACACGCGAACCGCGGCTACTTCTTCTTGCCGGTGAACAGGGCCTTCACCTGGTTGCCCCGGCGGCGCAGGCCCCACTTCGTCACCCGGACGAGGGCCTCGCGGACGATGTTGCCGCTCATCTTCGACTCGCCGAACTCGCGCTCGAGGAACGTGATCGGCACCTCGCGGACCCGGAAGCCCAGCTCGATCGTGCGCCACAGCAGGTCGATCTGGAAGCAGTACCCGGCCGACGCCACCGACGCGAGGTTCAGCTTGCGCAGGGTGTCCGCGCGGAACGCCCGGAAGCCGCCCGTCATGTCGCGGACGTTCGCGCCCAGCGCGAGCCGCGAGTAGAGCGAGCCGCCCAGCGACAGGAACTTGCGCTGCGCGGGCCAGTTCACGACCTCGCCGCCCGGCACCCAGCGCGAGCCGAGCACGAGGTCGGCCTGCGGCAGCGCGTCGAGCAGCCGGTGCAGCTGCTCCGGCGCGTGCGAGCCGTCCGCGTCCATCTCGCAGATGACGCCGTAGTCCCGCTCCAGCGCCCAGTTGAAGCCCGCGACGTACGCGGCTCCCAGACCGGACTTCTCGGTGCGGTGCATCACGTGAACCCGGTCGTCAGCGGCCGCCATCTCGTCGGCGAGCTGGCCGGTGCCATCGGGGCTGCCGTCGTCGACGACCAGGACGTGCACCTCGGGCAGTGCCGTGTGCAGCCGCTTGACGATCTTTCCGATGTTGTCCCGCTCGTTGTAGGTCGGGATCACCACCAGCACCTGCCCGAGTTCCTGGTCAGGCTGCCGCGCCATTCGAGTCCTTCCGTCGTCGGGTGAAGCCCAGCGCCAACGCCACGAGGCCCGCAGCGGAAATCACCCACTCGGGCCAGGCTCCTAGCCAAGTCGCCAGCGTAGTCTGCGTTCGCAGCGGCAGTGTCGCGACCAGGGCACCCGGCTCGAAAAGCCCAGTCTTCTGAGTGACGGAACCGTCAGGTTCGACGATGGCGCTGACCCCAGAGGTGGCGGCCACGACCACCGCCCTCCCGTGCTCCACGGCCCTCACCCTGGACATGGAAAGCTGCTGGTAGGTCATCTCCGTGTAGCCGAAAGTGGCGTTGTTCGTCGGGATCGCGATGATCGTCGCGCCGGCCGTCACCGTGTCGCGGACCACTGAGTCGAACGCCACTTCGTAACACGTGTCGATCGCGACCTTCGCGGGCCCCATGACGAAACCCTCGGGGTCGGTGCCGGGCTGGAAGACGCCCGCCCGATCCACCGTGGACGAGAAGAGCCGGAAGAACGACCGCATCGGCATCGTCTCGCCGAACGGCTGGAGCTTGCGCTTCGTGTAGGTGTCCGCCGGCCCCTTCTCCGGGTCCCACAGCACCACCTGGTTGCGCGGCAGCCCGTCGTTCTCGTCGACCACGACGGCGCCCACCGCGATCGGCGCCTTGATGGCCTTCGCCGCCTGGTCGATCCGCGCGGCGGCGTCGGGGTTGCGGAACGGGTCGATGTCGGACGAGTTCTCCGGCCAGATGACGACGTCGGGCTGCTTCTGCCTGCCCGCCTGCACGTCGTTCGCGAGCTCGATCGTCCGGTTGACGTGGTTGTCGAGCACCGCGCGGCGCTGGGAGTTGAAGTCGAGCCCGGCGCGCGGCACGTTGCCCTGGATCGCGGCGACGGTGACGGTCCCGGCGGACGCGTCCACCCCCACGGGTAGCACCAGCCCCGCCACCAGCGGCACGGCGACCAGCGGCAGCCCGAGCTTCCAGTTCCTGACCAGCCAGAACAGCCCGAACCCGGTCAGCACGACGCCGAACGTCAGCAGCGGCGCCCCGCCCAGCGACGCGAGCGGCAGGAACCACCCCTCCGGCTGCCCGAACGCGATCTTGCCCCAGGTGAACCCGCCGAACGGCACCAGCCCGCGCACCCACTCGTCCGCCACCCACAGGCACGCGGCCCACAGCGGCCACCCCGGCACGCGGGAGGCGAACGCCATCGCGGCCGTGCCGAGCGAGATCATCAACGCGCACACCAGCGCCAGCGGCAGCCACGCGATCAGGCCGACGAACTCACCCGTCCACCGCAGCAGCGGGACCATGAAGCCGAGCCCGAACACCACGCCGTACCCGAACCCGGCGCGCGCACGCTTGTCGTAGATCACATGAGCGAGGAGCGCGAAGCCGACCGGCGCCAGGAACCACAGCGGACGCGGCGGAAAGCTCAGGTAGACCAGCACGCCGCCGGCGAGGGCGAGTGCCGTGCGGGTGAGGACCGGCACGCTCAGCTTTCGCCTGCGCGCGGGCAATTCCGGCGATTCCGGCGCGATGGGGGGTGCGACCACCCGATCAGCGTACGAGGCCCAGGAGTACACCGGGCGTACGGCCTCGGAAGCCGGGAAACACAGCGACGATCTTGAATGAACACAATGGGCTGATGCGATCCAGATATCGCTATCGGATCGAGCCGACCGACGCACAACGGCAAATGCTCGCACGCACGTTCGGATGCGCTCGGGTGGTGTTCAACGACACCATCCGCCTCCGAGAAGAGGCGTTCCGGGCCGGGCAGAAGCTTTCGCCGACCGAAGTCCAAAGGTGCGTGATCACCGAGGCCAAGACCCGTGCAGAGCGGTCCTGGCTCGGCGAGGTCGCGTCTGTCGCTCTCGTGCAGTCGGTCCGAGACGCGAATCGGGCGTACGCCAACTTCTTCGACTCCGCCAAAGGCAGGAGAAGAGGACGCAAGATCGGCAGGCCCAGATTCAAGTCCCGCAAGGCTGCTCGGCAATCATTTCGCCTCACTCGCAACGGCTTCACCCTGCGCCCGGACGGGAGGCTCTACGTGGCCAAGGTGGGTGACGTACGCGTTCGCTGGTCTCGTGACCTTCCCTCGACTCCCAGTTCAGTGACGATCATCTTGGAACCGGACGGCCACTACTACGCGAGTTTCGTGGTGGACGTCGCCCCAGCGGCGCTGCCGCTCACAGACCGGCAAGCCGGAGTCGATCTCGGCCTTTCCGTGCTCGCGACGATCGTCGACACCGCGGGCCGCTGCACGACGATGCCCAACCCCAGGCATCTCGCGGCGAAACAGCGCAAACTCGCCCGTCTGCAACGGCGGACCGCACGCTGCGCACCGGGCAGCGCCAACCGTGCGAAAGCACGGCGCAGGGCGCCGTCCAGCACGGCGAAGTCGCTCGTTGCAGGCGCGACTTCCACCACAAGCAAGCCCTTCACCTGATTCGCGAGAACCAAGCGATCTACGTGGAGGATCTGAACATCGCAGGAATGCTGCACAACCGCAGGCTCGCACGAGCGATCGCAGACGCCGGATGGGCGCAGTTCGTCCGATTGCTGGAAGAGAAATCCGAACAACACGGACGCGTGGTCCACAAGGTGTCGCGTTGGCTGCCAAGCTCGAAGACATGCTCAGGCTGTGGGGACGTCATGAAGGCGATGCCGTTGAAGATCAGGGCGTGGACATGCCCCGAGTGCGGAGCAGAGCACGATCGGGACCACAACGCGGCTCAGAACATCCTCGCCGTCGGGCGGACGGAGAGGCAAAACGACTGTGGAGCCCCAGTAAGTCCTTCCTCAGGGAAGGCGGTGGGCGATGAACCAGGAAGCACCCAGGGCGCGGCCTGACCGCGCGGGAACCTCCGGCGTTCGAACCGGGGAGCACGTCAACTACGTCGATCTCGTGCTGGAGCGACTGTCCACAGACGACGAACGAGAGGCCTTGATCGGCGGCGACACCAGACTCACCCGCGCGCAGGCCCGTGACCTGCTGCTACGCCTCGCCGACGGACTCGCTCGACGCGGCATCGGCCCCGGCGACGGCGTGGCGGCGTTCGTCGGCAACACCCCGGAGGCCGTCCTGCTCGTGGTCGCCGTCCACCTGCTCGGCGCGCGGCTCGTCTACGTGCCGCCGGAGCCGGGGACGAACGAGCTGAAGGCGCTGATCGAGCGGGCCGAGGTGAAGGGCGTCGTGGTCGACCCGGCGTTCAGCGACCGGCTCGGCGGCTGGGACCTGCGCGACCTGCCGGGCGATCCGGTCGTCCGCACGCCGGAGCCCACCTTCACGACGGTCATGTACACCGGCGGCACCACCGGCCTGCCGAAGCTCGCGGTCCACCACTCGAACCGCCGCTGGGAGGCGTTCCGGGCCATGCCGCCGATGAGCGTGCTCTGCACCACCCTCATCACCCACGGCAGCGGCGCCGCGGCCTGTCAGATGGCCCTGACCACCGGCTCGAAGCTGGTGCTGGGGCCGTCGGTGTTCGACGCGGGCACGTTCTGCCGCCTCGCCCGCGAGGAGGGGATCACCTCGACCGTGTTCGTGCCGCCGATGATGTACGAGGTCCTCGACCACCCCGACCGGCCCGGCCCGCAGTTCGGCTCCGTCATCGTGGGCGGGTCCGCGCTCGCCCCGCGGCGGCTGCGCGAGGCGATCGAGGCGTGGGGCCCGGTCGTGCACCAGACCTACGGCATGACGGAGGCCCTCTCGATCACGAGCATGCCCGCCACGTCCGTCGACTTCGACCGGCCGGACACGACGCGGACGGTCGGCAAGGCCAACCCCGTGCTGGAGGTCGAGACGCGCGACGGCGACGTGTGGGTGCGCGGTCCGTTCGTGATGCAGGGCTATTGGGGCGAACCGACGCTCGCCGAAACGGCCGGCGGCTGGTTCAACACCGGCGACATGGGCTACTTCGACGACGAGGGCTACCTGTACCTCAACGACCGCAGCAAGGACGTCATCGTCACCGGTAGAACGTCCGACAACGTCTACTCGCGGCTGCTCGACGACTTCCTGGTGACGTTGCCCGGCATCAGGCAGGCCGCGGCGGTCGCCCGGCCGGACGAGGCGCTCGGCGAGGCCGTGCACGTCTTCCTGGTCGCGGAAGGACCGGATGTCGATGTCGACAGGATTAGAGCTTCGGTGGTGGCCGAACTGGGTGAGCTCTACCAGCCCAGAGGGGTCACGGTCGTGCCGGAACTCCCGCTGACGGCGGTGGGAAAGGTCGACAAGCGCAAGTTGCGTTCCCTGTTTCGGTAAGGTTCTGGCCAAACCAGGAGGTGACGGATGCCCCGTCCAAGCGTGGAAGCCGAACGCAAGGCGCAGATCCTCGCGTCCACCTGCAAGGTGATCGCGGCCGAGGGCTTCCGCCATCTCCGGGTCTCCGACGTGGCCAAGGACGCCGGCGTGTCCGGCGGGACCGTGCACTACTACTTCGAGACCAAGCGCGAGCTCACCGACGCGGCGTTCGAGCACTGCTTCGAGATCTCGGTGCGCCGCCGCCGCTGGATCCTCGAGTCGGACGAGCCGCCGTTGTCACGCCTGCGCATGGTGGTCGAGTCGTACCTGCCGGAGGGCGCGGAGACCGTCGAGGCGTGGAAGGTCTGGGCCGAGCTGTGGGTCGAGGCGATCCGCAACCCGGAGCTGCAGGAGCTCAACGAGCGCTTCTACGGCGAGTGGCGCGACATCGTGGCGAGCATCTTCCGCGACGGTCAGGCGTCCGGTGACCTCGTCACGTCCGGCGACCCGCTGGAGCTGGCGAACATGATGGTCAGCATGCTCGACGGCCTCGCGTTGCAGGTGCTCGCCGGCTCGAGGGCGATGACGGTCGACACGATGCGCGCGACGTGCCTGCGGTTCGTCGACCAGCTGTCGACGGCGTCCGTCTAGACGTTTCGGGTGCCCGTTCTGTTGAACGGGAGATCCCCGGTATCGGGTGACGCCGATCATCGGGGTCGAACCAGGGTTCGTCCCCGATGCTACAAATGCCCTGGACTGGGCATCCTTGGTGCATGACCACGACAGTCGCATTGAGCAGGCCCAGGACCAACCGGATGATCGCGGGTGTCTGCGCGGGGCTCGCCCAGCGCTGGGGGATGAAGGCGGGCACCGTGCGCCTTCTGTTCCTGCTGTCCTGCCTTCTGCCCGGACCGCAGTTCGTCGTCTACCTCGTCCTCTGGGTGATCATGCCGGACCGCGGCTACTGATCGGCTCGCCGCCGGCCCGCTCGAACAGGACGGCCTCGGGCAGCCCCACGCGGGTGCCGTCGCCGAGGCTCCTGTTCGACGTCCAGACCTGAGTGCGCAGGGCCTCGTTCTCGACGGACAGGATGTCGGCGTTGTGCCGCATCGGCTCTCCGGTGCCGCGCCGCCAGTGCGCGACGTCCGTCCAGAACAGCTCGACCTCGTCCCACAGGTCGAGGGTGCGCGGCCCGAGTGCCGTGCGGATCTCCTGCGCGGTGCGGAGCTGCTCCAGCCCGTGCGAGGCGAGGTTCTGGAAGTCCTCGACCAGCTCCGCCACCAGGCCGCGGTTGGCGGAGTCGGCGAGCAGCTTCTCCGCGACCCGCGCGACCGTGGGCAGCACGTCGTCGGGCGCCGACCGTTGCGCGGCCACGTAGGCCGTGACCATGGCGGCGCTCGACTCGCTGCGGTCTTCCAGGTGCTTCCAGCCGAACCCCGACGCGTCGACGAGCTTCTGCGGCGCGCTTCTAAGTCCCCACACGTGCGTCTCCCCCGAGCTCCGTCCTGTCGGGATCATCTCATCCGGCCCTGTCGATCTCGTCGGCGTGTCCCCTCAGCCACTCGATCTCCCGCGCCAGCCAGGAGTCCGGGCCGGTCACGCGCCCGGCCCTGGCGTGGAGGTCGCGTTCGGCCTCGACCCTCGCGACCACGCGTTTCCCGAAGTCCCGGCGGTCCGCGAGGCCGTACTCGTCGAGCAGGACCCGCACGAGACCGAGCTGGTGGTCCAGGTCGTGGACGATCTCGGCGCCGAGCAGCCACAACCAGGCGGCGTAGGCGAGATCTCGTGCGCGGGGGCCGGGTGCGGCCTGGTCGAAGTCGAACGCCGCCACCGGCAGCCCGTCCGCGAAGGTGACGTTGAGCGGCGAGAAGTCGTTGTGGCACACGGTCTCCTCACCCCTCGCGAGCGGGGAGCCCGCGGTCGCGTCGTGCAGCCGGCGCAGCAACCGCGCCGCGGCGGCGATCTGGTCGCGGGACCAGTCCCTGGGCCGGAACTCGGACCGGGTCTCGCCGTGCTGGAAGCCGAGGATCTCGCGGCCCCGCTCGTCGATGCCGAGCAGCTTCGGCGCCACGTCGACGTCGTCGAGGTACCGGAGCAACCGGTGCACGAACGGCGAGTGCGGGCCGACCGGCCTGCGCACGGTGTCCCCGACGCGGACCACTCCCACGGTGATCCGGCCGCCCGTCAACGGGATCTCGACGCTCGCCACTCGAACTCCTCCTGGTTGTCCTAAGGTCGTTGCACGCGCCATGAGATCGCTCTCCGCGAGGTGCTGTCCAACAACCGACACGCGTCGACGAACAACCAGGAGTTGTGAGTGGAGCTGGACCTCGGTGCCGTCAGGGCGTTCCTCGCCGTGGTCGACGACGGGCACTTCACCGAGGCGGCCGACCGCCTGGGGGTGTCCCAGCAGGCCGTGTCGAAGCGGCTCGCCAGGCTGGAGTCCGATCTGGACGTCTCGTTGCTGACCCGGTCGCGCACCGGGGTGGTCCTCACCGAGGACGGGTCGGCGTTCCTCCCGCACGCACGGGCGTTGATCGGCCTGGCCGACCAGGCCACCGCGCTGCTCCGCGCCCGCCGCCGCCCGCTGCGCGTCGACGTGCTCGCCCGCGTCGCCGCGCCGCTCGACGTGGTCAGGGCGTTCTACGAGGCGGGCGACGTGGACGTGGACGTCGTGGTCTCGCGCGGCGCGGTGTCCCCGCACACCGCGCTGGCGGACGGGTCGGTCGACGTGGCGTTCGGCCGCGTCACGGGCCCGCTGCCGGCCGGGATCGAGCGGACACCGGCCTGGCTGGAGCCGATCCCGATCCTCGTCGGCCGCCGCCACCGGCTGGCCCGGCGCCGGTCGGTGCCGATGGCCGAGCTGGCCGGGACGACGGCGTGGATGCCGGGCTGCGCGGGCGAGAGCGAGTGGGCGGACTACTACCGGCGGCTGAGCGCCGAGTTCGGCGTCGTGATCGACACGTCCGGGCCGGTGTTCGGGGGCGAGCACCTGATGGACGAGATCGCGGCCTCGGCCGAGCTGGTCACGTTCGGGACGACCCGGCAGTTCCCGGTGCACCCGGACGTGGTGCAGGTGTCCGTCACCGGTCCGACGCCCGTCTACCCGTGGTCGCTGCTGTGGCACGCGGCCAACCGCCACCCGGCGATCCCGCTGCTCGTCGCCCACGTCCAGGAGCGCTACCGCCCGTTCGACCCGCGGACCCAGTGGCTGCCGGACGAGGCGCTGTTCAGCGGTTCTCGTCGATCGGGATCCCGGCCAGCTCGTCCGACAGGCCCGTGAACGACTCCGGCTCCACCCGGAACCACCCGTCGAACGGCTGGGTCATGCCCAGGCACAGCACGCAGACGAACGCGAGCACGGCCGAGGTCAGGCACATCTGCAGGATGTGGCGCTTGCGCGCGGTGAAGCCGATCAGCAGCGGGAACACGATCATCGCGACGGCGCCCGCGATCGTGCCGATCAGCATGATGCGGCCGGTGTTGTCGAGGCCGCTCGCCGAGTCCAGGCGGTCGCGGCGCAGGTCGGTGACCTCGCGCAGGCGTTCCAGGGACCGTTCGCGCGCGCTCTTCACCTGGTCCGGTGACGACGGCAGGGACAGGATCTCGGTGTGCAGCGAGTTCAGCGCCGTGGTGGTGGCGTCGTCCGACTCGCCCACGGCGAGCTTCGGCCATTCCTTGTCCGCCACCAGTTTCGGGTACTCGGTGAGCAACGAGCGGATCTGGTCCCGTTGCGGCTGCGGCATGACGGCGGTCTGCCAGTAGACGTCGGCGACGGCGGCGGCCTCCTTCGCGGCGTTGTCCTCGGCGGCGCCGCCCTCTTCCCAGACGATCACCATGTAGAACGCCAGCGCCACGATGAACAGGCCGCTGATCACCGCGCCGAGGAAGCCGCGCGAGTCGGCGTCCCTGTCGTCGGCCTGCTCGTGGGCGCGCGAACGCCCGAACAGCAGGAAGGCGATCGCCGTGACGACCACCGACGCGAGCACGATGACAACGCCGTTCCACATGGCCTCCATCTCCCCACAGCGGACACCGTTTGACCACAGACACCACGCTTCCCGGCACTCTTCCCCGCCCATCAAGAGCAACGGGCTGTTGATCATGTGCACAGCAAGTCCACATCGGAGGGCGCGTCCCGAAGCCGTTGACACGAAAGAGAGAACCGATGGCCGCCGTCCTCAACGGAGAGTGAGGACGGTGTGATCTCCGTGCGGTGACAAGCACCCTCAGGCGTGCCAACCTGTGGCCGACCCCGACCGGAAGGCGTGGCATGCGTGTCCCGATCCTCATCGCCGTCGTGCTGCTGGTTCCGCTGCTCACACCGGGGCCGCCGGTCGCCGCGGCCGAGGTGTGGCACACCCAGTTCGACGAGGCGGTGTACGGGGACGTCGTGGTCGTGGGCAACTCCGTGCTGACCTGCCCGACGGCCGAGCAGGCCGGTCCGCACCCGAAGTACCCGCCGCAGTCCTGTGTGGACGCGCTGGACCGCAAGGGTTCCGGGCCGTCGGCGCTGAACAACGGCCACCGCATGTCGTGGCTCGACGCCGACGCCGACCCGGCGACGTACAACTCGTCGACCGCCCAGCTGACGATCCCGGACGGCGCGACCGTCGCCTACGCCAAGCTCGGCTGGGCCGGCAGCGCCACCTGCCGGGATGGCGTAACCCCACCTGGCACCCCGCGTGACCCCATCACGTTCAACGGCACGCGCGTCTCCCCCGGCACCTTCGCGATCGACGCGCCGGGCGACCTCGCGCACACCGACAACGCCTTCTACAGCGCCGAAGCCGACGTCACCCGCGCGCTGACCAGCGGCACGGTGACGGTCGGCAACGTCTGGGCACCGCAGGGCTTCGACTGCTTCGGAGGCTGGTCGCTGACGGTCGTGTGGAAGTTCCCGCACGCCACGGCCGCCGCGCCCGCCCAACGGCACGTGGCGGTGCACGGCGGCCATGTCCGCCTGCCCACCCAGAAGCCGCTGCTGGCCACCCCCGTCGCGCCGACCCACCCCGCCGGCGGGATCGTCCGGATGGGGATCACGGCGTACGAGGGCGACTGGGCCACCGACGGCGACCAGATGCTGGTCAACGGCCAGCAGATCGGCGGGCGCAACGCGTTCACGTCGTTCGCGCAGGGTGCCGCGCACCCCAACAACATGAGCGTCGACGCGCACACGGTGACCATCGGCGAGAACGTCCTCAAACCCGGCACGAGAAGCGCCGAGCTGAGCTTCAAGCGGGCCGATGACGCGTTCCTGGTGCAGAGCGTCGCCTGGTCGTTCCCGCTGCCCGAGTTCACCCTCGCGGTCGCTCCCGAGAAACCGTCCGCGCACGCCGAGGAGACCGTCACGCAGACCGCGACCGTCACCAACGCCGGTGACGCGCCCGCCGCCGACGTGACGGTGTGCGGCAAGCCGGTCGGCACGCTCGCCCCGCGCGCCACCGTCACGCAGACCTGCACCACCACGGCCGCGGACGACGACTACCCGGCGAACGTCGAGGTCAGGGGCTCCAGCCTCGCGGGAGACCAGCTGACGATCCAGAAGGCGTCGACCGTGGACGTGCTGCACCCGGCGTTGCGCGCGACCACCCCCGCCGAACCGCTGACCGCGCTGCCGGGCCAGCCGGTCACGTTCACGACGACCGTCACGAACACCGGCGACACCCCGCTCTTCGGCTTCACCGCGAAAGCGGGTGCCCCGTGTAACCCCATGCAGGGTCAGCTCGACCCCGGCGCCTCGTCCACGGTGGACTGCACGGTCCCGGCCGGGGACGAGAGCGGCGCGCTGACCTCGACCGTCACCGCCGCCGACCGGCTCGGCGGCAAGGTCGAGGCCTCCGCTTCCGTGCAGGTCAGGGTGATCTACCCGCGGCTGACGATCAGCGCGGCCTGGTCGAAGGACCGCGCGCGGGACGGCGAGCAGGTCACCGTCACCGTCACGGTCGGCAACCCGTCGGACGCGCGGATCGCCGACGTCCGCGTCGAGGGCGAGCCCGCCGCGTGCCGCCGCACGTTCGACGCGCTGGAACCACGGCAGCGCGTCACCTACACGTGCCTCGCCACGGCCCCGTTGAACTCACGGCTGACGGTGTCCGGCGCCGGCACGAACGTCGCCATCGGCGAGAGCGCCGTGGTGCGCGTCGAGTCGCTGTCCGCCCCGCTGCCACCCCTGCCGGAACCCCCCGCGCAGGACGTCCCCCTGCCGCCGAAGCCCGTGGCGCACCTGGAGCAGGTTTCGAAACCTGCCGCAGGCGGCATCGCCGCGGTCATCGGGATGATCGGCATGGTGGTCGTGGCCAGCGCGTTCTCCGGCCTGGGGCGTCGTTGAACAGCGTGCAAACGCTCGTTCGAAACGTGAACCCAGGCGTGTCGTTTCACAGCCGGATGCGGTAGAAGGGTCGTGTGGAGATCACCGCCTTCCTCGACCGCAAGCTCGCGCGCCGGTTCCGGACCTACGACACCGACGGCGACGGGTTCATCGAGCGGGAGGACTTCACCCAGGCCGGCGAGCGCACCACCAAGGCGTTCGGGCTGACAGCCGACGACCCGAAAGCCGTGCGGTTCCACGGAATGCTGCTCGGGCTGTGGGAGCACCTGGCCTCGGTGGCCGACCTGGACGGCGACGGGCGGATCAGCGTCGACGAGTACAAGAAGGCGTTCGCGAACGGGTTGCTGGAGACGCCGGCGTCGTTCGACGAGGGCTACGTGCCGTTCCTCGACGCGCTGATGGCCGTCGCGGACTCCGACGGCGACGGCAGGCTGACGGTGCAGGAGCACGTGACGTGGACCGGCGCGTTGATGGGCCTGTCCGAGGGCGACGCGCGCGGCATCCACGACCTGCTGTCCGACGAGGACGGTCTGCTGTCCACACAGGCCCTGCTGGCGGCGATCCGGGAGTTCTACTTCTCCGAGGATCCCGCCGAGGCCGGCAACTGGCTGCTGGGCTCGCTGGACTGACGTGCTGCTCAGGACGCTGCAGGAGTACGCGGCCCACGCCCAGCCCGCCGCGCACGTGCAGGAGGCGGGCGGCTGGTGGCTGCGGCACTCCCCCGGTGACGCGTGGTGGGTGAGCGCGGTGCTGCCGCACGACCGCGAGGACCGGGTCGAGCAGGCGGAGGAGTTCTGCGCCGAACGCGGCTCCGGCGCGCGGTTCCAGATCACGCCGGGCGTGTGCGCGGACGATCTCGACCAGACGCTCCACACCAGGGGTTACACCCGGGGTCATCACATGTCGCTGCAGATCGCGTCGACCGCGGACGTGCTGCGGCACTCCGACTCGGACGCCGGCGAGGTGACGGTCCGGCCGACCGACGAGTGGCTCTCCGCGTGGCAGGCGGTGACCACGCGGGACGTGAGCGCCGAACGCGACCTGCTCAGCCGCGTCGAGCACCCGTCCGCCTACGCGTACGCCGAGGTGGACGGCCAGGTCGTGGCCGTCGGACGCGCGGTGGCCGAGGACAGCTGGGCCGGTGTGTTCGGCATGGCGACGCTTCCGCACGCACGGGGACAAGGCGCCGCACGGTCCGTGCTCGCCGCTTTGGCGTCCTGGGCGGCCGCGCGCGAGGCGAACCACATGTACCTGCAGATGGAGAAGGCGAACACCACGGCGTTCCGGCTGTACGAACGAACGGGGTTCCGCGAGGTGTGCACCTACCACTATCGAATTCGTGGATGACCGATCACGAATCAAGAAGCACGAGCCGGGTGCGCGAGTTAGTTTTGCGCCATGACCAGGACGGCGCCGCACGACGCGGACACCCACGATCTGATCCGCGTGCAGGGCGCGCGGGTGAACAACCTCCGCGACGTCGACGTGGAGATCCCGAAGCGGCGGCTGACGGTCTTCACCGGTGTCTCCGGCTCCGGCAAGAGCTCGCTGGTGTTCGGCACGATCGCGGCGGAGTCGCAGCGCCTGATCAACGAGACCTACAGCGCGTTCATCCAGGGCTTCATGCCCACGCTGCCGCGCCCCGAGGTGTACCTCCTGGAGGGCATCACCACGGCGATCCTGGTCGACCAGCAGCGGATGGGCGCCGACCCGCGCTCCACCGTCGGCACCGCGACCGACGTGAACGCGATGCTGCGCATCCTGTTCAGCCGCCTCGGCACGCCGCACATCGGTGGCCCGCAGGCGTTCTCGTTCAACGTCGCCTCGATCTCCGGCGCGGGCGCCGTGACGATCGAGAAGGGCGGTCAGAAGGTCAAGGAGCGCCGCGAGTTCTCCATCACCGGCGGCATGTGCCCGCGTTGCGAGGGCCGCGGGCAGGTGTCCGACATCGACCTGACCGAGGTCTACGACGAGTCGAAGTCGATCCTCGAAGGCGCGATCAAGGTGCCCGGCTACAACGTCGACAACCAGTGGACCGTGCAGACGTTCGCGCAGTCCGGGTTCATCGACCCGGCCAAGCCGATCCGCAAGTACACCAAGAAGGAACTGCACGACTTCCTCTACCGGGACCCGATCAAGATCAAGGTCAACGGCATCAACCTGACCTACGAGGGCCTGATCCCGAAGCTGCAGAAGTCGATGCTGTCGAAGGACCGCGAGGCGCTGCAGCCGCACATCCGGGCGTTCGTGGACCGCGCGGCGACGTTCGGCACCTGCCCCGACTGCGGCGGCACGCGGCTGACCGAGGCCGCGCGGTCGTCCAAGATCAAGGGCGTGTCCATCGCCGACCTGTGCGACATGCAGATCACCGACCTCGCGGACTGGATCCGCGGGGTGAAGGACAAGTCGGTCGCGCCGTTGGTCGACAAGCTCGCGCACACGCTGGACTCGTTCGTGGAGATCGGCCTCGGCTACCTCTCGCTGAACCGGCCTGCGGGCACGTTGTCCGGCGGTGAGGCGCAGCGCGTGAAGATGATCCGGCACCTCGGCTCCGCGCTGACCGACGTGACGTACGTGTTCGACGAGCCGACGATCGGGCTGCACCCGCACGACATCGAGCGGATGAACAACCTGCTGCTCCGCTTGCGCGACAAGGGGAACACGGTCCTCGTCGTCGAGCACAAGCCGGAGACGATCGCGATCGCGGACCACATCGTCGACCTCGGTCCCGGTGCGGGGCGGAACGGCGGGACGATCTGCTTCGAGGGGTCCCTCGAAGGGCTGCGCAAGTCCGACACCGTGACCGGCCGGCACCTCGACGACCGGGCGTCGTTGAAGGAGGTGGTGCGGGAGGCGACCGGCGTCCTGGAGATCCGCGGCGCGTCGGCGAACAACCTGCGCGACGTGGACGTCGACGTGCCGCTGGGGGTGCTGACCGTCGTCACCGGGGTGGCGGGATCCGGCAAGTCGTCGTTGATCCACCAGTCGCTGCCGCGCGACTCGGGCGCGATCGTGGTCGACCAGACGCCGATCAAGGGGTCGCGCCGGTCCAACCCCGCGACCTACACCGGGTTGCTGGAGCCGATCCGCAAGGCGTTCGCCAAGGCCAACGGCGTGAAGCCCGCCCTGTTCTCGGCGAACTCCGAGGGCGCGTGCCCGAACTGCAACGGCGCCGGCGTGGTGTTCACCGACCTCGGGATCATGGCGACGATCGAGTCGCCCTGCGACGTCTGCGAAGGCAAGCGGTTCGACCAGGCCGTGCTGGAGTTCAAGTTCGGCGGGCGCGACATCTCCGAGGTGCTCGCGATGCCGGTCGCGGAGGCCGTGGAGTTCTTCGGTTCCGGCGAGGCCCGCACGCCCGCCGCGCACGCGATTCTGGAGCGGTTGAACGACGTCGGCCTCGGCTACCTGTCGCTCGGCCAGCCGCTGACGACCCTGTCGGGCGGTGAGCGGCAGCGCCTGAAGCTCGCCACGCACATGGCCGACAAGGGCGGCGTCTACGTGCTGGACGAGCCGACGACCGGTCTGCACCTCGCGGACGTCGAACAGCTCCTCGGGCTGCTCGACCGGCTCGTCGAGGCGGGCAAGTCGGTGATCGTGATCGAGCACCACCAGGCCGTCATGGCGCACGCCGACTGGATCATCGACCTCGGCCCCGGCGCCGGGCACGACGGCGGCAAGGTCGTGTTCGAGGGCACGCCGGCGGACCTCGTGGCCAAGCGGTCGACGCTGACCGGCGAGCACCTGGCCGACTACGTGGGCGCGCCCGCTCGTCGCAGGAAGCGCTGACGGGCTACTCGGCCGCCTTCTTGATGGAGGCGGCCTCGGCGGCCACGTACCGCCGGGTCATCGACCGGGTCAGCAACCAGCCGAAGCCCGCGAGCGGACCGGTCAGCAGCAGGCTGAGGGTGAGCCGGGTGCCGTTCTCGTGCGGTTCGACGAGGTGCTCGGCCGTGATCTTCACGCCGGGCGACCTCGACTCCCACGTGAACGAGGAGTTCTCGGTGAGCTCGGTGACCGTCCACACCGCCTCGGACAGCTTCGGCTGTTTCAGGCGGGTGCGGGCGCCGACGTGCAGAGGACCGTCGTCGAGGCGTTCCGCGACGGTGACGGTGGGGATGCGCTCCGGCCACCGTTCGACGTCGGCGAGCACCGCCCAGACCCGTTCGGGCGGTGCGGCGATCGTGGAGATGTTCTTGAGGCCCGGCATGGCCCCGAAGTCTAGAACCGCTTTTCGATCTCCTGCACCGCTTTCCCGGCGATGTTCCTGGCGGCCTCACGCGGCGAGGTGCCGTCGGTGAGGACCTTGGTCGTGAGCGCGCGCATGCTCGTGGCGATCTTCGCGAACGCCGACTCGGCCGTGGGGTCGATGTCGCCGAACAGGGTCCACCACCACCAGGAGTTGGTGGCGGAGTTCGCGACGACGTCCGGGATGATCAACGCGTGGATCTCGGCCTCGGCCTCCGCCGTCACCGGCATGTTGGCGGCTTCGACGATCAGCTTGGCGTTGACCAGGTGCGCGTTGGTCTCGTTGATCGCGTAGCTGGTGGCGGCGGGGACCAGGACGTCGGCTTTCGTGGTGAGCCAGGTGTCGCGGTCTCGTTGCCGGTCCTGCGGCCTGAGCTTGCCGCGGTCGATGGCACCGTGCGCGTCCCTGGTCAGCAACAGGGTCTCGACGTCGAGGCCGTCCGGGTTCGTGACGACGCCGTGGACGTCCGCGAGCCCGACGACCCTGACGCCCGCCTGGGCGAGGTAGCGGGCCGTCGCACCGCCCATGGAGCCGAACCCCTGCACGAACGCCGTGGGGTTCGTGAGCCCGAGGTGCTCGGCGGCGGTCAGCGCGGCCTGCGCGACGCCGTAGCCGCCGACGAGCTCGTCCAGGCTGACGCCGTCGACGGTGACCGCGAACGCGTCCTTCAGCCGTTGGCGGGCCTTCTGCTCGTCGTCGAGCAACGGGTAGACGGCCTGGATGGACGACTGGAGGCCGATCTTCGCGATGGCCTCGTCGATCGTGGACTGCCGCAGCCCGAGGTCCTCCCCCATCGTCCAGAAGCGTTCGATGTAGGGGGACATGGCTTTGAGGTACGCCGTGAGGACGTCCTTCGCGCGCGGGTCGTAGGGGTCGAAGTCGATGCCGCCCTTGGCACCGCCGAGCGGGACGTACTTCGCCTGGGGGTCGTAGTTGAGGGCTTCCTTCGCCGTCATCCCCTCGGCGAGACCGCGCACCTCGTCCATCGTGCAGCCGGCGCGCATGCGCAGACCTCCGCTGCTGACACCGCGCACCAGCCGGTCGATGACGAGGTAACCGCGCGCCTGCGTGGCCGGGTCGGTCCAGGCGACCTGGAGATAACTCATCGAACGCACCCCCTTGACTTCACCGTATGACCGCGGTCACAGTGGCCGTCGCAAATAACTGACTGGCGAATCAGTTAACCATCTGGAGGGCCCGTGAGCGAGGTACAGCCTCTCAGCGGCAACTGGCTCAGCGAACGCACGCACCTGCGCAAGTCGCTCCGGCGCACGGACGTGACGTTCTACCTGCTCTGCACCCTCGTCGGCCTCGACACGATCGGCAGCGTGGCGGCCAGCGGGCCCCAGGGGCTCGTGTGGATGGTGATCCTCGCGGTGGTGTTCTTCCTGCCGTACGGGTTCCTGACGACCGAGCTCGGCACGGCGTTCCCGGTCGAGGGCGGGCCGTACGTGTGGACGAAGCTCGCGTACGGGCGGCTCGCGGCCGGCGTGAACCAGGTCCTCTACTGGCTGTCGAACCCCCTGTGGATGGGCGGGACGCTGGCGATCATCGCCGTGACGACGTTCGAGACGTTCTTCCTGCCGCTGGGCACGGTGGGCAAGCTCGTCGCCGGGCTGGTGTTCATCTGGGTCGGCGTCGCTGCGGTGGCGGCGTCGTTGCACGTCGGCAAGTGGGTGCCCATCGCGGGTGCGTTCGCGCGCATCGTGCTGCTGGGGTTCTTCATGATCTCGGTGGTCGTGTACGCGGTGAAGAACGGCGTGCAACCGTTGGCAGGGAACGATTTCGTGCCGACCTGGTCGGGGTTCGTCGTGCTGGTGCCCGTGCTGATCTTCAACTACGTGGGCTTCGAGCTGCCGTCCACCGCGACCGAGGAGATGACGGATCCGCAGCGCACCGTGCCGTTCGCGATCCTGCGGGCGGGGCTGTCGGCGTTCTTCCTGTACGGCGGCCCGATTCTCGGCATCCTGCTGGTGGTGCCCGCCTCGCAGATCCAGGGGCTGGGCGGGTTCATCGACGCGGCCAAGCAGGTGCTGACGGTCTACGGCGGGTCCGTGGCCGCGGACGGGACCGTGACGCTGACGGGGGCCGGCGCCGTGCTGGGCAGCGTGTGCGCGGCCGGGTTGATCGTCGGCGTGCTGACTTCCGGTGTGTCGTGGGCGATCGGTGCGCACCGCGCGCAGGCCGTGGCGTGCGCCGATGGTTCCGGACCTGCTTACCTGGGGCGGCTTTCCGAGAAGCACGGCACCCCGGTCCGGGTGAACGTCCTTTCGGGAGTGTTGGCGTCCGTGGTGCTGGTGACGGCGCTGAACCTCAGCGGCGGCGACTCCGAGAAGTACTTCACCGCGGGCCTCGCACTGGTGATCTGCACGACGTTCATCAGCTACCTGCTGACGTTCCCGTCGATGCTGGTGCTGCGTTACCGGATGCCCGGCGCGGACCGCCCGTTCCGCGCGCCGTTCGCCTGGCTGGTGACGATCCTGACCACGGGCCTGGTCGCGTTCACCGTCGTGGTGCTGATCTGGCCGGCGGAGCTGCCGTCGGCGTTCAAGGGCCAGCGGACCGAGTACACGCTCTCGCAGGTGGTGCCGCTGCTGATCGTGATCGGCATCGGTTTCCTGTTCTACGCCTTGGGTTCCCCGACGCGCGCTCGTGACCGGGAGCTCACTTCGACATCTGCATGAGGAACTCGGCGTTGCTCCGGGTCTTGCGCAGGCCTTCGACGATCACGTCGATGTCCCGGTCCGCCATGACCCGGCGCACCGCGTCCATGATGGCCATTTCTTGTTTCGAGGTGATGAGCTCCGCCTTGCGCGTGCTCGACTGCGTGAGGTCGATCGCGGGGTAGATCCGGCGCTGGGCGGCCTTGCGATCCAGCTTCAGCTCGGCGTTGCCGGTGCTCTTGAGCTCCTCGAAGATCGCGGTGTCGGCCAGCGACCCGGTCTCCACCAACGCCGTGGCGAAGATCGTCAGGCTGCCACCGCCCTCGATGTTCCTCGCCGCGCCGAGGAACTGCTTGGGCGGCGTGAGAGCCCGCGCGTCGATGCCACCGCTGAGAATCCGGCCACCGTTGGGCTGCGCGAGGTTGTAGGCCCGCCCCAGCCGCGTGAGCGAGTCGAGCAGGATCACCACGTCCTGGCCGTCCTCGACGAGCCGCTTGGCCCGTTCGACCGCCAGCTCCGCGACCCGGATGTGCTCGCCGGGGTGCTCGTCGAAGGTGGAGGTGAACATCTCCCCAGGAATCGTCGTGCGCATGTCGGTGACCTCTTCGGGCCGTTCGCCGACGAGCGCCACGATCAGGTGCACCTCGGGGTTGTTCTTGGCGATCGCCTGCGCGATCTGTTGCAGCACAATGGTCTTACCAGCCTTGGGCGGCGCGACGACGAGCGCCCGCTGCCCCTTCCCGACCGGCATGACCAGGTCGATCGCCCGACTCGTGAGCTCTTCAGGATCGTGCTCCAACCACAACCTCTCGTTGGGATAAAGCGGCGTCAGATCCTCGAACCGAGGCCTCTTGTGCGGCGCACGCCCGTTGACCGTGTCAACGCTCGTGAGCCTGTCGTTCTCGGCCTCCCCGCTGATCCGGTCGCCGCGCCGCAGGTCGAACTGCCGCACGAGCGCCTGCGGAACCTGAGGCCCGCCAACGAGAAACGCCTTGTTGTTACGTACGTCGAGTACACCGATGTCCATCGATACTGTCCTTTCAGGAGGGTTGCTTCAGGTGCGCCTCATCGACTCCCCGGCCACGTCGTGTGGCCGCTTTCGGAGGAGAGCGCTTCGAATACAGGTCCGCCAGCGTGAGAAACTGGAGGGGTCTTCGCTGCGGATCTGAGATGGTCCAGCAGCTGATCCGGTCCTTACGTGTGCTCCCGCACACCGCCGGTATGAACGAACCATAGCAGAGAACGTCAACCGCGCACCTGTTATTCCGAGCACGCGTCCCTCAACCGGACCAACAGCCCCCGCGCGTCCTCCCGCATCAACGCACTCCACAACGCCAGATCCCGAGCCGCACCACACCTGACGTGCCGAGCAACCCCTTCATCCCACGCCACCGCCCGAGCCACCACCGAGCCCCACTCCCGCTGATCGTGCCTGAGGCCGACCGCAGCCCGAGCACTCCGCATTCGCACCACGGGTCCGCCCTCAACGCCCCGCAACAACTCCACCGCCCTCGCGGAGTCCACCGCCCCCAGCCGCCTCAACACCTCAACCCGCCGCAGCGGGTCAGCCACCGAGGCCAGTTCCGTGAGGGTGGCGAGCACTTCCCGCAGCGCCGTGCGCGCGGCCTGCCAGAGAACTGAAGCGGCCTTGGCCCGAACCAACACAGGAAGCCCCTCATGAGCCATCATCGCCCGCGCGATGGCCGCCGCCTCCTTCCTCCCGGCAGCCCCGAACTTCAACAGATGCCCGACCGACCAAACCCGCAACGCAGGCCGCACCGCCCCGTCCGTCGCCACCCGCGCAAGCACCTGCATGCCGGCAACCCGGTCATCCCGCGTACGCGTCCGCAGCACTTCAGCCGCTCGCACCTGCTCAGCCAGCTCCCCAGTATCCCGAACACACCGCAGTGCATCGATGTCCTCATAGGCCGCCAACCCGTCGATCCGATTCAGCCACACGTCGCTCGGCACGTCGACGCGAAGATCCCCGAGTACCTGGGCGGCCTGCCCACGAACCCGACGCGAGAGACTCACGTCCACCACCTCGGCGAACGCCTCGTCACGCACCAGCCACCACTGCGCCTCGCCCATCCTTGAAAGCGCGTTCCGCGCAACCCTTCCCGGCAATCGTTCGAGCACCGCGACAGCCTCGGCGTGATGCGTGAACGAGATCCCGAACAGGGCGACCGCAGCTCGAATCCGCTCCCTGCACATCGTCTCGGGACCGGCGAGGACATCTCGGATCTCCGCGACAGCCTCGTCGCGCAACGGCAGATCGTCCCACTGGTCGGCAGTTGGCACCCGATCCTCGATCGAGATCGACCTGATGTGCAGCCGGGTGCGTTCGAGATCGGTACGCACCGCGCGGTCCAGCGTGCCAATAAGTGAGCGCCACGACTCACCCAGGACGTCAGGCCCTCGCAAGACCTCGATCACCGCCCGCTTGTACCGCTCCGGACGCGGACGAAGCAGAAAGTTCTGATACCGCAACGTCTTCGCGCGCTCTTCTGCAGTGATGCCGGGGTCCACAGCCAGCCTCCACAGAGCGTCGATCGAGGACGGCCAGGTTCTCCTGTCCAGCCTCGCCAGAGCACAAGCCGCTTGGCCTCGCTCCTCGACCGGAACATCTGCGTCGTCCAGCACCGACCGATGGAACTCGATCGCCTGCGTGAGACTCTCGTACGCCCATTCCCTTGCCCCGTAAGACACAGTCTCGTCACAAGCGATCCGGCGCAGTTCGTCTACGTCTTCGAGCACAGTGGCAGCGGCGATGCGCTGCCCTAGGACCGTCGCATCGGCGGCAAGCTGAGCACGGAACCTTAATGTTAAGTCCATATCGGACGAACGCAGGTCACCGACCACGGTCTTCAAACGCTCATCAGTGAAATACCTCGCAGCAGACGCAACCAGGTCCGCCGCGAGTCCAAGGTGATCAGGCATCCAGGACGCGATCCGGACCGCCGCTTCCGCCCGATGCTCGGGATGAACGCCGGGGAACTCAGCCAGGCGTTGGAGGGCCGCCAAGGTCTCCTGTTCCTCGCCATACCCCAGACCTTGCAGTGCCTGCACCGCGCTTTGGCGACGTTCAACAGAAGTGCGGCTGTCGACGAGCACCGCAAACAGTGCGCGCGCGAGCTCATTGCGAGGGCCGGGACCGTTGCTGGAGTGGTATGTGACGGCATAGACAAAGTCGGTGATCATCGGCTCACCGATGATCATCCGGCTCAGCTCGACAGCTGACTCGCGGTCGAATCGTGCTGCCAGCACACTGAGCCCACCGGCTGAAACGACGCGGGCGTGCATCGATCGGTTCCGGTCGCGGACAACCGCGCGCAACACCTCCACCGCGTCATCCGCCCTCACGCCGTCCAGATTTGCCACGGTCGCTGCCAGGACATATACCGCGTCCGATTCCTCCGATCGAGCGTCCTCCAGCAGCCCTGCGAGGGCTTCGCGACCCGCACTGGTGCGACACAGTTCGTAGTACGCCCTCGGTTCCTCGAAGATGAGGTGCCTCAGCCACGAGATCGCTTCCGGGTGAAAGTCCAAACCCGACCGGATGAGAGCGTCTGCGGCACGGCGCCGCACCACGGCGGACACCGCAGCATCGGCAAGCAGATCGCGAAGTTCGGCAATCGCGCGCGCCCGATGCGGCTCGCCAAGGCGAACGAGCTCGTCCAGCATCGTGAGATGGTCGTGCGAGCCGTGTGGTGGCTTGGATGCCAGCAGAGCTTCGGCCACCTCACTTCGGTAGGCAGGCCCGACAGCACCCAAAGCTTCGGCCGCCCACGCAACGTTGTTCCAGTCCTGGTGGCGTTCGGAGAGCATCGCCCGCAGTCCAGCTAGTGCCGCGTCGCGTTCCGGCTGGTAGCTCACCAGGAATCCGAGCAGGACAGACCGGTCGAACGCCCGGCGCGCACCCGCCGCCATCGCCGCGATCAGCCGACCGGCAGTGCGACGGTGCTGTGATCCCAGCTCGCTCAATGCCCGCGCCGCTCGGACCTGGCCGCGTGCTGACAGACTACGGTTGGTCACGTGCTTGGCGAGTACGGCGGCCGCCTGATCGAGGTGTGCGGGGCTGATTGAGGCCAAACTGAGCGCCGCTGTATCCCAGCAGTGCGCGGTTCCTTCCGCACCGCGTAAGACGATTAGGAGGTGGTGAACGCAGAAGTCGGCGAACTCAGGGTTGATTTCGAGAAGGCCTGTTGCCGCTTCCGTGATGTGGCCCGGCCGTGAGTCCTCATCGGACAGAACGCGGATTAGAGAGTCGATCGCGAACTTGCGTGCCTCGCCGTCGAACGCCGCCAGCACGACAGCAGCGACTCGCAGGGACACGTCGCCGACGTCCGGGTCTGTAAGTACTTCGCGCAGGCCGCGTTCGGCCGTATCTCGTTCGGCAGATCCGCACTGCGCAAGCGCCTCTGCGGCCTTGAGTCGATCGCTTACCAACGCCTTGGGAGCGTCTACCAAGAGCCGCAAGAATCTCGTAGCTTCCGCGCTGTGCGGTCCTCTCACGCGAATCGCGAGAGCGGCGGCGCACTCGGTACGCGAGCGCGACGGAGCGTTGTTCTGGTGCATCAGGTTGCTCAGCCACTGCACAAGGTCTGGGTAGCGGGTGGCTCGTGTCGCCTCGGCGAGCATTTCTGGCGCGTCGGTGTGGGTGGTCATGGCCCAGCCGCCGACCGTGGCGAGGAACGACTCGGTCTCCGCGGGCGAGGCCGTTAGGTGGTGAGCCAGTAGGCGGGCGGCCAGGAGGTGTTGGGAGGCATCTCCTTGGTGCAGCCAGGCCAGGAGGTGGTCCGCTTCTGTCGGGTGCAGGCGGGAGTGGTGGAGGAGGACGGCTCGGGCGAAGCGGCCCGACTCGCGGGCATTGGCCGCGTGCAGGAGGTCTGCGAACGCCTCTGGACAGAACTCATCGGGGAGTTCGCGGGCCCGGGACGTGGCGGCGAGATGTTCGGCGAAGCTCTGGTGCAGGAACTGGAGGTCATCGCCACGCAGGATGAACGGGCCGACGGAGAGCAGATAGTCGAGCAAGTCCTCTGACCACATTTCTTCACCGACGAAGGCACGCGCGGTAGGCAGGAGTGGGAGTTCGGTTTCCAGGCGGACTCGGGCCAGGTGTTCGAGGAGGCTTTCGCGGTCGAAGCGGTCTGGTTGGTCGCGGCGGATGTGGGCGAGGTAGGTGACGTAGAGGGAGTATTGGTTGCCTGGCAAAGGTTCTGCGGTGTACTCGCCGTAGATGATGGCGGCGATCGTAGCGAGCAGGGGGACCTGGAGGAGTTCGTCGAGGTGTGCCTCGCGGATCTGGCGCAGGAAGCGGTGGGCGTCCTCGTCGGGGAACCAGTTGGCGGCGAAACGGCGGAGGGCTGTGGCGTCGAAGGGCTGGATCTCGTAGCGGACTGCGCTGATGCGATGCAGGGCCGCCAGTGCGCCGCCTTCGGTGGGGCGGGTGGTGAGCAGGAGGCGGTAGGCGTCGTCAGAAGCCCAGGCGGCGAGGGCGTTGACCAGTCGGAGGCGCTGGTCCGGGTCGGAAACCTCGTCCAAGCCGTCTACCAGCAGGAGCCAGCGGCAGCCGAGCGGGCGAGTGGTGAAGAGGTCCTGGTCCACGGGTTCGCGCAGGAGTTGGCCGTACTCGGCGGCGGCGCTGTCGGCTAGGGCCTGGGCGAACGGGAGATCCAGACGTGCGGCCAGGGCGCGGGCGGTGATCCGCAGCGGGATCACGGGTTCAGCCAATGGGGCGGTGTCCGCGCGGGTTTTCCAGTTCTGGGCGATGTCTGCGGCGAGGCGCAGGGTCAGGGTGGACTTGCCCAGGCCGGGGCCGCCGGTGACGACGAGGTGGTCGTCCGCGTCGAGGGCGGTGCTCATCGCGCGTGACGGCGGGCGGACGGTGATGCGCACGGCCGGGCGGGTCGGCGTCTCGATCAGCCGGCCGTCGTCATCCAGGACGGGGCCTTGACGGGGTGTCTCGGGTTCGTCCACAGCGTTGCCCAGGTCCTGGCGCACGTAGACGGTGTCCAGGGACGGTTTGCGGGCGCCCGGCAGGCGGTACGGGGTCTCATGCGCGGCGTGGAGTTGTGCCCACAGCAACGACTGGATCTCCGGCGGCGGTTCAGGGACGTCGTCCCAGCTCGACGGCGGGTCGTGGACAGGCCTCGGGGTCTTGCTGGGGTGCACGTACACGTCGCCGTGGATGTGCTGGGCCTGGAACACCGAGCCGGTGACGTCGCCGGTGCTGAACCCCAGGTCGTCGCGCGCCATCCGGGGATGATCCCACGCCGGGCAGGGTCGTTTCTGGACAAATCAAGGACGGTCAGGCGCCTGCCAGGTCCCCCGTCACGTGGATCACCGTCGGACGGTCCGCGGTGAACGCCTTGCGCAGCGCTACGGTGAGCCGGTCCTCGTCGTCCACGGTGACGCCGTGGCAGTTGAGGCCGCGCGCGACCTTCACGAAGTCGACGCCGGGGAGGTTCACGCCGTGCACCGGTTCGCTGCGGTCGACCATCTCGCGGCGGATCTCGCCGTAGCCGCCGTTGTCCGCGACGATCACCGGCAGCGGCAGGCGTTCCTGGGCCGCCGTGGCCAGTTCGGCGAGGGTGAACATGACGCCGCCGTCGCCGTGCAGGGCGACTACCTGGCGGTGTGGGGCCGCCATCTTCGCGCCGATGGCGGCTGGCAGGCCGTAGCCGAGGGTGCCGAAGCCGGTCGGGTAGAGGAAGCTTGCCGGGCTGTCCAGGCGCAGGTTTGACAGGGCGCCGTAGTAGCAGGCCATGGCGCTGTCGCCGGCGATGATGGCGCCTGGGGCCAGGGCGTCTGTCAATGACCCTACTAGGGGTAGCCATGGGGTGCCTTGGGTTCTGGCGTGCTTGGTGAAGAGCTTGCGCCAGCGGTCGGCTCTGGTGGTGTCGTAGGGCGCTGAGGAGTTGCCCAGGCGTTGGTTCAGGGCCGCTACGGTGGCCTCGGCGTCGCCTACCAGTGGGTAGTCGGGCAGCGCGTTGGTGATCATCTGGGCCGGGTCCACGTCGATGCGGATGAGGTCGCCGGGGAACTTCAGCGGGCCGTTCCAGAGGTCGGTGGAGGCCAGCTCGGTGCCGATGGCGAGGACTGCGTCGCACTCGGCCACGAAGTCCGCGACCGCCTTGTGGTGCAGGCCCGCGCCTATCGAGAGCGGGTGGTGCTCGGAGACGACGCCCTTGCCGTTGGCCGTGGTCACGACCGGAGCGCCCAGGCGTTCGGCCAGTGCCGTGATCTGCTCGGCCGCGGCCTTGGCGCCGCCGCCGATGATCATGCCCGGCGCGGTGGCCGCGTTGAGGCGTCCTGCTGCGGCGGCGATCGTGACGGCGTCGGCGGGTGGGTGGGCGAGGACCAGTGGGGGTACTTCTGTAACCCCGTCGATGGCGTCGATGAGGTCCAGCGGGATTTCCAGGTGGGCTGGGCGCGGCCGGCCTGACGTCATGTGCGCGTACGCCTGCGCCACGGCCAGCGGGATCTCGGCGACGCTCTGGACGCGGTTCGAGTACCCGATCACGGCCTCCAGCGCGACGCTCTGGTGGCGCACCTCGTGCAGCATGCCGTTGCCACGGCCCGGATGCCGCAACGGCATGCCCGGCGAGATGAGCAGCACCGGCACCGAGTCCGAATAGGACTGGGTCACCGCGGTCATCGCGTTCAGCACCGCGGGGCCGCTCGTCGTGAGGCACACGCCGGGCTTGCCGGTCACGCGGGCGTAGCCGTCCGCCGCGAAGCCCGCGCCCTGTTCGTGGCGGGGCGTCACGTGCTTCACGTCGTGCGCCGCCAACGCCCGGTAGATGCCGAGGTTGTGCGTGCCCGGGATGCCGAAGACCAGGTCTGCGCCGTGGGCCACCAGGGCGCGCACCAGTGCGTCGGCGCCGCTGAGGCGAGGTGGGGTCATGCTCATGCCACGCGTCGTCCGCTCGAATCGTTCACTTCGCTGGAGGGGATGACCAGCGCGTCCACCGCCAGGACGCCGTCCGGCCCCACGCGCACGGGGTTGAGCTCGATCTCGGCCAGGTCAGGTCTGGCCGCCAGCGTCTCGGAGATCTGCGCGATCACCTCGGCCAACGCTGCCACGTCGACCGGCGGGGCGCCACGCGTGCCTGACAGGAGTGGGGCAGAGATGAGGCGTGCCACCATGTCCGTCGCCGTCGCGGGGGTCACGGGGGCGAGCTCGACCGCGGTGTCCCTCAGCAGCTCCGCGTGGACGCCGCCCGCGCCGACGAGCACGACCGGGCCGAACGACCGGTCGCGCTTGGCGCCGATGATCAGTTCCACGGTGTGGTCGCGCGTGTCCATCTCCTCCAGCACGTACGTGCCCGGCCCGAGCCTCGCGCGCATCTCGTCGAACGCCGCCGCGGGGTCGGCGAGGTTGATCTTCACGCCGCCGTGCTCGCTCTTGTGCGGGAGCCAGTCGGCCTTGAGCGCGAACGGCCCGGTCAGCCGCGTGCCCGTCACGTCCTCGACCGACGTCACGGCGTGGGCCTCGGGAAACCGCACGAAGTGCAGCAGCTCGCGCGCCGCCAGGTAGCCGGGTTCGTACGGCGTGGACGTCGTGACGCGCGCAACCACCTCCGCGGTGTGCCCGGTCAACCGATGGGCGTTGCCCAGAGCGGCCATCGCGCGTTCGATCGTGTGCTGCACGGGCACCCCGCCCGCACGCAACGCCCGGACGGCGGCGGAGTCCGCGCGCATGCTGTGCACCACCACGGGAACGCCGGTCTCCCGTGCCACCGAACAGATCCGGGACGCGATGGTCACCTCCGCCGACTCCAGCGACGGCGTGTCCTCGCCGTAGCTGCCGAAGTACCCGGACAGCACCACGGTGTCGATCTCACCGCCGCGCGCCAGCACCTCCACGGCCCGCGCGTAGTTGGCGAGGTCCTGCTCGCCCGCGCCGGCGAGGTCGATCGGGTTGCGCACCGACGCGCCGGCGGGCAGTCCGTCCACAACAGACAGTTGCGGCACCGCGAGACCCGCCGCCACCGCGAGGTCGGCGGCGATCGCGCCCTGACCACCGGAGTCCGAGATAACCCCCACCCTGCCCCCACCCGGCACCCCAGAGGCCAGCACCGACGCCAGGTCGACCAGCGCCGCGGGCGTCGTCACCCGCACCGCGCCCGCCCGGCGGCAGGCCGCGTCGACGACGTCCAAAGAGGACGTGAGCGCCCCCGTGTGCGTGCGCGCGGCCTCCTGGGCCGCGAGGGACGACCCGACGGTCAGCAGCACCACGGGTTTCCCGGCCGCGCGCAGGTCCGACATGGCCGCCACGATGCCGGGGCCGAAGCTCTCCAGGTAGACGCCCACGACCGTGGTCAGGTCGTGGGACACCAGGTCCCGCAACGCTTCCGCGGCCGTCACGTCCGCCTGGTTGCCGACCGAGACGAACCTGCTGACGCCTATCCCCGTCGACGCCGCGAGCCCGGCGATCTCCAGCCCGACCTGCCCGCTCTGCGACACCACCCCGAGCGACCCGGCCTGGAACCGGCCCCACGCGAGGTGCAACGACGTCGCCGCGTCGAACACCCCCAGGCAGTTCGGCCCGAGCAGCCGGGCGCCCGCCTCGCGGATCCGGCCGATGACGGCCTCGTCGATCCCCGCCGGGATGCCCACGAACCCGCGCACCCCCACGGCCAGCGCCTCGTCCACCACGGCCGGCACGTGCGCGGCGGGCACGGCCAGCACGACCAGTTCGGGGGCCTCGTCGAGCTCGGAGAGCGACCGCACGGTCGGCCGTCCGAGCACCGCGCCGCCACCGCGGTTGACCAGGTGCACCGCGCGGCGTTCGTGGCCGTCGAGGGCACCGCGGGCGAGCCAGTGACCCCACTTGGCGGGATCGTCGCTGGCGCCGACGACGGCGACGGACGCGGGATCGGAGAAGATCATCTCGCACCGAGGCCGCGGGAGATGATCAGGCGCTGGATGTCCGAGGTGCCTTCCTCGATCTCCTCGAGCTTGGCGTCGCGCATCCAGCGTTCGACGGGGTACTCGCGGGAGTATCCGTATCCCCCCAACGTCTGCACGGCGGCGTGCGTGCACCACATGGCGTTCTCCGAGCCGACGAGCTTGGCCATCGCCGACTCCTGCGCCACCGCGTGCCCGTCGTCGTACAGCGTCGCCGCCCGCACGGTGAGCAGGTGCGAGGTGTCGACGCGGGTCGCCATGTCCGCCAGCCGGAACGCGACCGCCTGGTGCTGGACGATCGGCACGCCGAACTGCACCCGCTCGTGCGCGTACGCGGTGGCGAAGTCCAGCGCGGCACGGGCGAGTCCCGTGGTGGCCGCGCCGATCAGGATGCGCGACGCGTCGAACGTCCGCATCAGCCCCGCGAACCCCTGCCCCTCCTCGCCGAGCCGGTCCGCGACGGGCACCCGCACGTCGTCGAGGAACACCTCGGCGTTGACGATCGCGCGCTGCCCCATCTTCTGGAACGGCGGCCCGACCGTGAGCCCCGGCGCCGACCGCGGCACGACGAAAGCCGTGACACCACGGGACCTCAGCGCCGGATCGACGGTCGCGAAGATCACGAACGTCTCGGCGTACGGCGCGTTGGAGATCCACGTCTTCTGTCCGTTGAGGACGTACTCGTCGCCCTCGCGCCGTGCGGACGTCTGGATGCTCGCCGCGTCCGAACCGCTGCCGGGCTCGGTCACGGCGACGGCGGTGAGCGGCGGTTTCGCACCGGAGAGCGGCGTGAGGAACCGCTCCTGCTGCTCTGGCGTGCCGAGGTGCTCGACCGGCGCGCTGAAGAACCCGTTGGACGTGACCAGGTTGCCGATGCCGATGTCGCCGTGGCACAGCTCCTGCTGGATCAGCACCTGGGTGAGCAGGTCGGTGACGCCACCGCCGCCGAACTTCTCCGGCAGCATGAACGACGTCAGCCCGAGTGCCGCCGCCTTCTCCCACACGTCGAGCGGCGACTCGGTGTCCGCCTCGTCCACGGCCCGCCCGCGCGGCCGGATCTCGCGCGCGGCGAACTCCCTGGCCAGCTCGACGAACTGCTGTTGCTCGGCCGTGAGCCGCAGGCCGTCGCGGACGGTCCGCCCCATCTCGCACCCCTAAATTGACTGACGAATCAGTTATTCACGATCCACGGGGCAGCCTAGCTCTGTCAAGACGCCTCGTGAGGCTCGCGAACGGGTGACTACCAGGGCGGATGTGATCACTCGCATGGAGCAGGGGCCGACCCCGCAGCGCACTCCCGGTGCGGCGGACGACGATCAGACGCGCGCACGGCTTCGTGATCACGCCGGCAGCCGACGTGATCACGGTGATGACCTATGTGGAACGTCGCGGTTCAGAAACCGCGCTGCATCCGGAAGAACGACTCAGGCGCGGAAAGCCGCGCGGACGATCTCCAGGGCTTCCTGCGGCGCGAGGCCCAGTTCCGCGGACATCGCCGCGTACTGGGCCGCCGCCGCGCGCACGCGTTCGCGGTTGCTGTCGCCGTTCGCGCTGACCACCGTGCCGGCGCGGCCTCTCGTCTCGACGAGGCCGGCCTCCTCCAGCTCGCGGTAGGCGCGCGCCACCGTGTTGACCGCCAGACCCAGGTCTTTCGCCAGGGCACGCACCGTCGGCAGTTTCGCTCCCACCGGCAGCTCCCGGTTCGAGATGGCGTGTGCGTAGTGCACGCGCACCTGCTCGTACGGAGGTGTGTCCCCCTGGTGGTCGATCTTCACCACGCCGCGTCCTCCCCGCATGTAGCGCCTTCTGTATTGACCAACGGGAGAAGGCGGCGGAGGTTGCGGTCAATTCAGCGCGGATTGTTCTGCCCGGCACCCGGACGCTCGTGCCGCCGGCGCGGTCCGGGCCGAGTTCTGGAGCTATTCCGCGGCTTTCGGCGCGACGACCGTGCCGCGGGCGCGCGTCACCACGATCGGCTCCGCGAGCACGTCGGCCGCCGACGGACCGCGTTCGGGCGCGGACCGGCACACCACCCGCGCCTCGAACTCGATCTCCCGCGACCGCGTCCCGATCCGCACCAGCGTCGCCGTCACCTCGACGACGTCACCGGCCTGGATCGGCGCCGCGAACTCGACCGAGCTGTAGCCCGCGAACAGCCCCTCGTCGGAGTCGGTGTGGATCAGCAACTCCGTGGCCACGTCGCCGAACATGCCGAGCCCGTACGCACCGTCGACCAGGTTGCCCCCGTAATGCGCGTGCGAGTGCGGCACATAACGGCGGTGCGTCACCGCGAAACCCTCGACCAAAGCTCCGCTCACGCGGCGACCCCCTTCTTCTCCTGCATCGCGTGCACCAGGTAGCTCGCGACCTCACCAGGCGTGGTACCCCGGCTGAACACCCGGTCAACCCCGAGTTCGCCCGCCATCAACGGGTCGAAGCGCGGGCCGCCGGCGACGAGCAGCGGTCGCCGGTCCCCCATCGCCTCGCGGAACGCCGCCGACATCTCCTGCGTGTTCAGGATGTGCGCGTCCCGCTGCGTCACGACCTGCGAGATCAGCACCGCGTCGGCCTTCTCGGCACGGGCGGACCGCACCAGTTCCGGAACGCTGACCTGCGCGCCGAGGTTCACGACCTTCAGCTCGCGGTAGTACTCCAGGCCCTTCTCGCCGGCGAAGCCCTTGATGTTGAGGATCGCGTCGATGCCGACCGTGTGCGCGTCCGTGCCGATGCAGCCGCCGACGACGACGAGCTTGCGCCGCAACACCTTCTTCAGCATCGAGTTCACTTCGGACGGTGACAGCAGCGGGTACTCGCGCTCGACGACCTTGACCTCGTCCAGGTCCACCAGGTGCTTCACCGAGCCGTAGACGACGAAGAACGTGAAGTCGTCGCCGATGGGGTTCGAGTGGACCACCATCGCGGGGTCCATGCCCATCTTGTTCGCGAGCTGCAACGCCGCGCCGTCCGCCTTGGGGCCGAACGGGACGGGCAGCGTGAACGACGTCTGGATCATGCCGTCGCCGGTGGTGTCGCCGTACGGCCGCACGTACTTCTTCGCGTCAGACATCGTTCGCCTCCAGCATCTCCGAGGCCGGGTTGAAGTAACCGGAGGCCTTCTCGACCACGCCGTCCGCGCCCTTGCCCTTGTCCGCCGGGCGTTTCATCAACCCGAACGTGCCGTCGGCGATCGCGTTCAGCAGGCCGTCGTCCACGATCCGCCCGAGCAGGTCCACGGCCTCGCCGAGCACCTGGTGCGCGCGCTTGACGATCAGGCCGTCCGGCGCCGGGCGGAAGTCCTCCGCGAGGCTGCCCGCCGCGTTCAGCACGTACCGGACGTTCTTCAGCGCCAGGTCGCGGTCGGAGAGGAACGGCGTCACGACCGCCTCGGTCATCATGCCCACCAACAGGATCGACTGTCCTGTCAGGACACCCGCGAGGTTGAAGAACCCGTCCAGCAGGTAGCCGTCGAACACGTCGCCGGTCATGTGCTTGGTCGGCGGCATCCACTTCAGCGGCGCGTCCGGGAAGAGCTCGCGGGCCAGCAACGCGTGCGCGAGCTCCAGCCGGAACGAGTCGGGCACCTTCGGGTTGATCTCGAACGCGTGCCCGAGGCCCAGCAGGTGGTCGGGCAGTCCCGCCTCGTGAGCGAAGTGCTCGTTCAGCAACTGCGAGACGGTGACGGTGTGGGCGGCGTCGACGGCGTCCGCGGTGGTGAGGTAGTTGTCCTCGCCGGTGTTGATGATGATGCCCGCGCGGGCGTGCACCTGGCGGGAGAACCGCTGGTCGACGAACGTGCGGATCGGGTTGATGTCGCGGAACAAGATGCCGTACATCGAGTCGTTCAGCATCATGTCGAGGCGCTGGAGTCCCGCCAGCACCGCGATCTCCGGCATGCACAGGCCGGACGCGTAGTTGGTCAGCCGCACGTACCGGCCGACCTCCTTCGACACGTCGTCGAGCGCCGCGCGCATGATCCGGAAGTTCTCCTGCGTGGCGTAGGTGCCCGCGAACCCGTGGTGCGTCGCGCCTTCCGGCACGTAGTCGAGCAGCGACTGCCCGGTCGACCGGATCACCGCGATGATGTCGGCGCCCGCGCGGGCCGCGTTCTTCGCCTGGACGACGTCCTCGTCGATGTCGCCGGTCGCGACGATCAGGTAGATCCACGGCCGTTGCGCGGGATCACCGAGCTTGGCGACGAGCTTGTCGCGCTGGACCTTGTTGCGGTCAACGGTCTTCAGTCCTCTTGCGACAGCCGAGGTCGAGGCTTTCCGCGCCGCCGTCAGGTCCTTGCCGGTCGGGATCGTGAACTGGATCTGGCCCGCCGCCGTGGCCTCGGCGAGTTCCGTCAAAGAGCCGAGGTCGTGCTGCCGCAACGCGTGGAACGCCGGCAGCACGACGCCGTGCTCCAGCCCGCACTGCTCGCGCACGGTGTCGATCACGCGGTTGACCCACGGCACGTCACCGGCGCGGTGCGTCGAGTCCGCGCCGGTGATGCCCGCGAGGCGGAGGGTGGCGCGCTCGACGGCGACCGTGGTGTGCGCCTTCGCGAGGGACACCACCGGTTCGGCCGCCCGCGCCGCGAGTTCGCGCGCACCGGCGACCACCTGCGGGTCGAGGTCGAGCAACGCCATGAGTCACTTCCTCTCGTAGATCGTCCGGCCGTTCAGGACGGTCCGCACGCAGACGGGCGCGGGACCGGTGAGGTCGGGCAGGCCGGGCACGCCCGAACGCGGGTCGGTCGACCAGCGCTGCACGCGGGCGTCGGACCCGGCGACGACGAGGTCACCGGTCTCCCACACCGCGTACGTCGCGGGCGCGCCGGGCTGCAACGTGCCGGTCAGGCCGTCGTTCACGCCCGCCGCCCGCCAGCCGCCGCGGGTGTGGGCGGTGAACGCGGCGCGTGGCGAGATGCCGTGGCCCTCGGTGCGGTGGTGCACGGCGGCCTTCACGGCGGCCCACGGGTCGATGGCGGTCACCGGGGTGTCCGAGCTGAACGCGAGCGCGACGCCTGCGGCGGCGAGTTTCGAAAAGGGGTTGAGCCCCACTCCGCGCTCAGGTCCGAGGCGCTGCACGTACATCCCGGCCGGCCCGCCCCACTCGGCGTCGAACAACGGCTGGACGGACGCGATGACGCCCCACCCCGCCAGTTTCGCGGCCTGCTCCTCCGACACCATCTCGACGTGTTCGAGGCGGTGCCGCGCGGACGCGAGCGACGGCGTGCCGATGGCCTTCTCGGCGAGCTCGAAGCCCTCGATGACGGCGGCCATGCCCGCGTCGCCGATGACGTGGAACCCGGCCTGGATCCCCAGCTCGTCGCACCGGATCAGGTGGTCGGCGATCTGGCGTCCGTCCAGGTAGAGCGCTCCGGACGTGGCGGCGTCCGCGTAGGGCTCGGTCAGCGCGGCCGTGCGCGAGCCGAGGGCGCCGTCGACGAAGTGGTCGCCGGCGAGGCCGCGCACCTCGACGCCGGGCGGTTCGGCGGCACCCCAGTAGGCCACGACCTCGGGCCCCTCGGTGTGCGCGAGGAGCTCACGCAGGTCGTCCTCGCCGGAGATGTCCGGACCGGCGCACTCGTGCACGGACGCGATGCCCATGGACGCAGCGTGGCGCAGAAACGCCAGTTGTGCGGCCTGACGTTGTTCGGACGTGATGGCGGCTTTCGCCGTGCCGCGCACGTGGTGGTGGGCAGCGCGCGAGAGAGGGCCGTCTTCGGAGTACCCGTCGGCGTGGCGGGCCTCGTCGGTGACCAGGTCCGACGACACCAGCGCGGAGTGCACGTCGATGCGCGACAGGTAGACTGTCTTGCCCTGCGCGGCCTCGTCGATCTCGGCGCGCGTGGGCGCGCGGTTCTCGCTCCACCGCGTCTCGTCCCAGCCGTGACCCCAGACGAGCGGACCGGGAGCGGCGCGCACGGCGTCGAGCAGGTCGTTCACCGAGGACGTCTTCGTCAGGTCGAGGCCGGTCAGCAGCAGGCCGGCGGACGTGGCGTGCACGTGCGCGTCGACGAACGCGGGCGCGACGAACGCGCCGCCCAGCTCGATGACCTCGGCGTCGGGGTGCAGCGCGTGCCCGACCGAGTCCTGTCCGATCCACACGACGACGCCGTCCGTGACGGCCATCGCCGTCGCATCCGGTGCGTAGATGCGGCCGCCGACCAAAAGTTGCGTACTCACGTCACGCAGTCTGCCGTTGCTCGAAGAGGGCCCGCACACCCGCCCGGCTCCGGACCAGGTCCAACGCGAACTGGGCGTGACCAGGCACATAGCCGTTGCCGACGATCATCTCCACGTCGGCGGCGAGCCCCTCCGCACCGAGGGCGGCCGCGCTGAACGAGGTGGCCATCGAGAAGAAGATCACGGTGCCGCCGTCCGCGGTCGCGAGGATGGCGCCGTGCTCGCAGCCGGGCACGTCCACACACACGACCGTGACATCGACCTGCTTGCCCACTGCTTCCGCAACGGCCACGGGGTTGCGTGCGTCGGCGATCACAACTTCGTCGGCGAGGCCGGACTCACGGACCTGTGCGGCCTCACGTTCCGTGGGCACCAGTGCGACGAGACGCGACGCACCTGCCTGACGTGCGGCCGCAAGAGAGAGGGACCCGGACTTGCCGCCACCGCCGAGGACGAGCACAGACCCACCGGGGTGCCTGCGCACCACACGGTCGGTCAGCGCCGGTGCACCACACACGTCGAGCACGGACAGCGCAAGCTCGTTGGGCATGTCGTCCGGCAGCACGGCCGCGATCGACCGCCCGAACAGCACGGCGGTCCCCCGGCACGGCACCTGCTCGTCCTCGCCGTCCCAGTCCTGCAGGCCGTCGGTGATCCTGAGCGGCGTGAGCGTGAGGCTGACCAGCGTCGCGATCCGGTCGCCGGCCTTGAGCCCGAGCGGCGACTCCGGCCCGACCTCGAGCACCGTGCCGAGCAGCATGCCGCCCGACCCGGTGACCGGGTTCTGCATCTTGCCGCGCTCGCCGACGATGTCGAGGACGGCCTGCCGGACCGCGGCGCCGTTGCCGTGCTGCTCCCTGAGCTGCCGGAACGACGCCGCGTCGAGGTTCAGCCGCTCCACCGCGACGATCACCTCGTCGGCCGCGGGCACGGGTTCCGCGTCGAGCCGCCACGCCTGCTGCGGCAGTACCCCGGCCGGTTCGAGGACGCGGTGCAGTCCGTACGCGCTCACGCGAAAATCCTTCGGTCGACGACGCTGTCTCTGCAATATCTTCACGCTAGACGTAAAGATTCCGCAAGCATCACTCGACGGTCAGGCGGTACCAGCGGCAGTCGTACGGTGCCAGATCGACCTTGGCCCCGCTCTTCGCGGGCTTCACGCGCTCCCCGGTCAGCACGTTCGTGAGCGGCCCCTCGGCGGGAACGCGCACGGTGATCTCCTGGTCGGTGAAGTTGTGCACGACGATCACCGCGCCGCCGTCGCAGTCGGCGCGATGGGCGAACACGGCGGGATCGCCGACGTCGAGCACCTTCACCTCACCCCACGCGAGCTCTGGGCACTCGCGGTAGCACTCGACCAGCCGTCGCATCCAGGTCAGCAACGAGTCGGGGTCGTGCCGCTGCCGTCCCGCCGCGTCCCAGTCCATCGGCACCCGCACGGCGAGCCTGCCCTCCAGCGACAGGTCCTCCTCCAGCCCGATCTCCTCGCCGTAGAACAGCACGGGCGTGCCCGGCAGGCTGAACAGCAGGCTGTAGACCATCCGGATGCGGCGCTGGTCGCCGTCGAGCATGCCCGGCAACCGCCGGCGCAGGCCCCGCCCGTAGAGCTGCATCTCCGGTTTCGGGCCGAACGCGTCGAAGACCTCCTGGCGTTCGTCGACCGGCAGCTTGTCGAGCGTGAGCTCGTCGTGGTTGCGGACGAACGTCGCCCAGTGGCCGTCGCGCGGCGGTTGCGGCCGTTCCTGCAACGCCTTGGTGAGCGGTCCGCTCGACTTGCGGGCGAGAGCCAGGAACAGCGCCTGCATCCCGACGAAGTCGAAGCACATGGTCAGCTCGTCGCCGACGCCCTGGCCGTAGAACGCCATGATGTCCTTGTACGGCAGGTTCACCTCGCCCAGCAGCACGCCCTCACCGTTGCGGCGGTTGAGGAACGCGCGCAGGTCCGTGAGGTAGTCGTGCGGGTCGGGAAGCGCGAGCGCGTCCATCGGGTCGTTGTGCTCCAACAGGAACGGGACGGCGTCCACGCGGAACCCGCTCAGCCCCAGTTCCATCCAGAAGCCCATGATGCGGGCGATCTCGTCGCGGACCTGCGGGTTGGACACGTTGAGGTCGGGCTGGTGCTTGTAGAAGCGGTGCAGGTAGTACTTCCCGACCTCCTCGGAGTACTCCCACAGCGAGTTCTCCTTGTCGGGGAACGTGATCCCCTGCGGCCCGTCGTCCTGGGGCTCGTCGGCCCAGACGTACCAGTCGCGCTTCTCCGGGTCGTGGAACCACGGGTGCTGGTCGGAGGTGTGGTTGACGACGAGGTCCGCGATGACACGCAGGCCACGGTCCCGTGCGGCGCGCACGAACTCCACGAAGTCGCCGAGCGAACCGAGCCGTGGGTCGACGTTGTAGAAGTCGGTGATGTCGTAGCCGTCGTCTTTTTCGGCGGTTGGGTAGAACGGCATCAACCACACACACGTGACGCCGAGTGCGTGGAGGTGGTCCAGGTGTTCGGTGGCGCCGCGGAAGCCGTCGTCGGTGAACGTTTCCACGTCGAGGCAGTAGAGAACGGCGTTCTTCCACCAGACGTCGGACGTGCGGATCACGCGGTCACCTCCGGTAAGACGTGCTCGCCGAACGCGTCGACGAACGCGGTCAGGTCCTGGCCGACGTGGTGCAGGTAGATCTCCTCGAAGCCGAGTTCGGCGTAGGTGTGCAGTTGCTCCATGTGCCACTTCAGGTCTGATGACACGTTCACGACCTTGGCGACTTCATCGGGCGTGACGTGCTCGGCGGCGATGTCGAAGTGTTCGGCGAGTTCGAGGTCCCAGCACACAGGCGGGCGGAACACGTTGGTGCGCCATTGTTCGTGCGCGGTCTTGATCGCGGTGTTCTCATCGGGGTCCCAGCTCAGGTGCACCTGGAGGTGCAGCTTCCCCCGGCCGCCGGCGTCGCGGTAGGCGTCGGCGAGGGTGCGCAACCGGTCCGGTGGCGCGTTGACGGTGATCAGCCCGTCGGCCCACTCCGCGCACCACCGGGCGGTCTCGGGGCTCACGGCGGCGCCGATCAACAGCGGTACCTCGTCCGGCAGGGTCCAGAGCTTCGCGCGGTCGACCGTGACCAGTCCGTCGTGGCTGACCTCCTCGCCTCCGAGGAGTGCGCGGATGACGTCGACGCACTCGCGCAACCGGCGCGTGCGGACGTCCTTGCGCGGCCAGCCCGCGCCGGTGATGTGCTCGTTGCTGGCCTCGCCGGTGCCGAGCGCGGCCCAGAACCGGCCGGGGTACATGGCGGCGAGGGTGCCGATCGCCTGGGCGGTGATGGCCGGGTGGTAGCGCTGGCCCGGTGCCGTGACCACGCCGAACGGCAGGTTCGTGGCCTGCAGCGCCGCGCCGAGCCACGACCAGGCGAACCCGGACTCGCCCTGCCGCGCGCTCCACGGCGAGAAGTGGTCGGAGCTCATCGCCGCGCCGAACCCGGCCTGTCCGGCCCTGGTCACGGCGTCGAGCAGGCGGCTGGGGTGGATCTGCTCATGTGACGCATGGATGCCGTAAACGGTCATGCGACTCCAGTACCCAGGAAGCCTCCGGGAGAAGCACGCGCAGGTGGGAGGGCGTTCGGAAAAAACTTCGGCGATTTCTTGAACCGCCCCGCGACCACACCCGTGTTGATGGCAGCACCCTCACCGCGGAGGAGGAACGGCGATGTTCAACGAGACTCGGGTAGGCACTGCCACCGTCGTTGAGTTCATCCGGCCGGACGGCTCGGTCGAGCCGATGAGCGTCGACCTCCAGTACCGGTCGGACGATCCCCATGCCGTGACCATGCGGTTCCAGGCACGGGACCAGGAGTCGAGCTGGCTCGTCGGCCGCGAGCTGCTCGCGGACGGCATCCTGGCGCCGTCCGGGCTCGGGGACGTGCGGCTGCGGCCCGGTGACGGGGACGTGCTCGTGCTGGAGCTCTTCACCGAGGACTCGCACGCGGTGTTCCACCTGTCGGCGGCGGAGCTGCAGAAGTTCCTCGACTCGACGTACGCGGCGGTGCCCGCCGGGCGTGAGGTCCTCGACTTCGACCTGTTGATGAAGGACCTGCTCGGCTGACGGGCGTTCGCCCGCCCCGGTCGTCTAGAGGCGCAGCCCCAGGACGAGCTTGTCCGCGGAGTCGATCACGCGGAATCCCAGGTGTTCCCAGAAGCCGATCGCGTGTGTGTTGTGGTGCCGCACGTGGATGTGGACGCCCTTCTCGAGACGTTCGAGAACGGTGCGCACGAGCGTGCCGCCGAAACCCCTCCCCTTCGCGCGGGGCAGCAGGTTCGCGTGCATGTGCGCCGGATAGTCCCTGACCAGGAACGGGTCGACGCGCGGCGGGTGGTGGATGTGCCGCACGATCCGGTTCGGGTCCCTGGTCAACGGGTAGCGCACCCGCAGGTCGGGCCACCAGTCGCGGTCGCAGCGGTCCTCGAACGCCTCGGTGTCCGCCGTCGCGAGCGCGTACCCGGCGATGCCCTCGTCGTCCTCGGCGACGAACACCAGGTCGGGTTCGAACGCCGCGTACGGGCCGACGAAGGCGTGGCCCATCAGCTCCGGGTCCTCGAACAGGTGGCGCGCGCCGAGGCCGCCGTTGCCGGTGTCGAGGCAGATGTCGTAGAGCGCGTCCAGGTCAGCGGGCCGGTACGCGCGAATCACGTGAGCTCGCGCCGTTCCGCGATGACGACCGGGTCCGCGTCCACGTCGACGACCTCGCCCTCGACGACCTGACCGGCGCCGAAGCGGCGTTCGTGCTCGAACTTGAGCGCCGCGGCCTCGGCCTTGCGCGCGATCCGGCGGCTCACGAGCCTGCGCGTGGGCGGGAAGAGCAGGAACAACGCGGCCACGTCGCTGATGAAGCCCGGCACCATGATCAACGCGCCGGCCGTGGCGATGAGCACGCCGTCGGCCATCTCCTGGTGCGGCTGCTGGCGGTTGAACACCGACTCGCGGAACGCCGCCATCACCTGCGCGCCCTGGCGGCGCACCAGCGACAGACCCACGAGGGTGCCCACCAGGAGCAGGGCGATCATCCAGAGCCCGCCGATGGCGTTGCCGACGGCGACCATGACCGCGATCTCGGCGAACATCCCGAGCAGCAGCAGCGCGAAGAGGGGCATGTCCGTTTCAACGAACGAGGTCGCGTCTTTGCTCCCGACCAGGCCACGACCAGGTCTTGAGCTGAAATATTTACGGCGAGCTAGCGATGTGACAGGATATCTTTACGCGACCTCGACGCTGAGGAGTACGGATGACCGCGCTGCACGACGCCCCCATGGCGCTGGAGCGGCTGGACCGCCAGCCGTACACGTACGTCCGCCGTGAGCTGGTCGAACCGGACTGGCGGCGCTTCCCCGGCTGGTCGCACGTGACCGAGACGCAGTGGCGCGACGCCCAGTGGCAACGCGTGAACTGCGTGAAGAACGTGAAGCAGCTCCGCAAGGTCGCGGGCGACCTGCTCACCGACAGGTTCTACGACGACCTGGCGGCCGACCAGTCTGCGTTCGCGACGATGTCGATGCTGATCCCGCCGCAGATGTTCAACACCATGGCGGTGAACGCCCCGCTGACCCCGGACGCCTTCACCGAGGCGTTCCTCGCGGACCCCGTCCGCCGCTACATGCTCCCGGTCGCCTCGGACCGCGACGCCTCCTGGCCCTCCCACCCGCACTCCGAGCGCGACTCGTTGCACGAGGCGGAGATGTGGGTCGTCGAAGGCCTGACGCACCGCTACCCCACCAAGGTCCTGGCCGAGATGGTCTCGACCTGCCCGCAGTACTGCGGCCACTGCACCCGCATGGACCTCGTCGGCAACAGCACGCCGTTGATCGACAAGCACAAGCTGTCCCTGAAGCCGGTGGACCGCCAGGACCAGATGATCGAGTACTTGAAGAAGACCCCCGGCGTCCGCGACGTCGTGGTCTCCGGCGGCGACGTGGCCAACGTGCCGTGGCCGCAGCTCGAGTCGTTCCTGATGCGCCTGCTCGACATCGACACGGTCCGCGACGTCCGCCTGGCCACCAAGGCCCTGGCGGGGCTGCCGCAGCACTGGCTCCAGCCGCGCGTCGTCGAGGGTCTGGAACGCGTGGCCCGCACCGCCTCCCGCCGAGGCGTCAACCTGGCCATCCACACGCACGTGAACCACGCGCAGTCCGTGACGCCCCTCGTGGCCGAGGCCGCACGCACGGCTCTGGAAGTCGGCGTCCGCGACGTGCGCAACCAGGGCGTGCTGATGAAGGGCGTCAACGCCACCTCGGACGACCTGCTCGACCTTTGCTTTGCCCTGCAAGGGGAAGCGAACATCCTGCCGTACTACTTCTACATGTGCGACATGATCCCGAACTCCGAGCACTGGCGGGTGGCGGTGTGGGAGGCGCAGGAGCTCCAGCACTCGATCATGGGCTACCTGCCGGGGTACGCGACGCCGCGCATCGTCTGCGACGTGCCGTACGTGGGCAAGCGGTGGGTGCACCAGCTCGAGGAGTACGACCGCGAGCTCGGGATCTCCTACTGGACCAAGAACTACCGGACCGGGATCGAGCTGGAGGACCCGGAGGCGTTGAACCGCCGTTACCCCTACTACGACCCGATCTCCACCCTTGGTGAGACCGGCCAGAAGTGGTGGTCCGACCAGTCCTGACGACGGGGGTCGCGGACGGGGCCGTTTTCGGGACATCTCCCGAAGACGGCCCCGTCGTCGTTCACCCGGCCGACTCGTCCGTTGCTCTGGCCAGTGCGCGGTTGTTCAGCAAGGGGTAGAAGGCCACCGCCACCAGGACGAGGAACGCACCGGCGACCACGTACGTGACCTGAATGGTGAACACGCTCGCGAGAACGCCGCCGAGCGCCGCACCGACCGGTCCCCGACCATCACCACCAGCATCACCGTGCCGGGGCCGAGAAGTCTGGTGGCGGCCGCGGCGGTCAGTCCCCCGGCCGTCGCGCCGATGGCGGTGGCCGTCAGCAGCAGGCCGAAGCCGAAGTCCGGCAGGTGGAGGACCTCCTTGGCCAGCAGCGCGAGCACCGCGAACTGCGCGGTGGCGGAGACGTTGCCCAAGCAGGAGGCCGCTGGCGGCGAACGAGAGGGCGTTGCCGGCGAACGGCAGGAAGTTCCACACGCCGAACAAGGCGGAGCCGAGCGGTGGGCCCACGAAGTCCTCGCCGTTGCTCTCCGCCGCGACGATCCGCCCGTTCGCCTTCGCGAGCTTGCGCGGATCACGTGACACGAAGTCCGGGATGGCGGACTGGGCGGCGATGTCGAAGAAGACCTGGCCGACGCCCAGCAGGAACGCCGCGGCCACCAGCCACAGCAGGGTCACCCGGCCGGTCAGGACCAGCGCCGCGAGGACGACCAGGACGGCGAACCGGGCCAGGTCGGCCCGCACCATCACCCGGCGGCGGTCCAGCCGGTCCACCGCGACGCCCGCGTGCAGCGAGAGCAGCACCCACGGGATCTCGGCGGCCATGACGACGGCGCTCAACGCCATCGGGCTGCCACCCGTCTGCAACGCCAGCAGGGGCAACGCGGCGGCGTGCATGCCGGTGCCGACGGACGACACGAGCGTGGCGCCGAAGAGCCGGTGGAAGCGACTTCCCAAGCTCACCTCGTCGGACTCCTCCGTCGGCATGCCGAGCCCCTCCCGGCCAGACGTCCACCCCACCGGACTCCGCTAGGGTTGGGCGCGATGATCACGCGCCCGCCGGTCACCGCACACGTCCGCACCTCGGCGAACCCCTCCCTGTCCTGGGTGGGCAGGAAGGTGTGGTTGCGCGAGGTCGCGCCCGCCGACCGGAAAACGCTTACCAGATTCGACCGCGACGAGCATCCGCCGCTGGTGGGCGGTTATCGGCACTGGGCGGCGCACCGCGCGGACACCACCGGCGAGGACCTGCAGCTCGCGATCGTGAGCCTGCGCAGCCGGGTGCTCGTCGGGTCGCTGACCACCGTGCGGACGGACTCGGGGCCCGGCTGGTTCAGCTACGGGGTCGGCATCGGGTCCTGGCACTCGAGGTGCGGGTACGCGGCGGACGCGATCACCGTGCTGTTGGCGCTGATGTTCGGCCAGCGGGGCTACCGCGCGTGCGAGATCAGCATCAACGGCGGCAACTTCGCGTCGCAGAGCCTGCACACCCGGCTCGGCTTCCGGGAGACCGGTCTGCTCGCCGACCCGGACGGCGCGCGCGGCTCGTTCGGGCACCTGGTGACGATGTCCATCTCGGCGGCCGAGTTCGCCGCGCGGCACCCCGGACTGGCGTTGCCGTTGCAGGCAGACGGGCCGGGACGGGGCCGGCACTGGCGCCGGTTGCGGGGGCGGCACCGGCAGCGTCAGCCGGGGCACGGTGGCGCGTAGCCCAGGCCGGGGAAGTAGCGGTCCCACTCGGCCTCGGTGAGCACGGTCCGGACGTGGTCGCAGGCGTGGGCGATGGTCCGTTCGAGGTCGGTGTCCATCAGCTGGACCGTTCCTTCCCAGCCTCCGGTGATGAGCGTGCGCCCGTCGGGGCTGAAGACCACCGCCTGCACGGTGTCCACCTCGCCGGTGAAGCTGACCAGTTCGGTCACGCGCCGGGGATCGGTCACGTCCCACAGGCGCGCGGTGCGGTCGCCCGCGGCGGTGGCCAGGGTCTTGCCGTCCGGGCTGAACTCCACCATGTAGACGCCTTCCTCGTGGCCTTCGAGGGTGGACAGCGCGGCCGGGCTGCGAGGGTCCGACACGTCCCACAGCCGGATGACGCGGTCGCGGCCGACGGTCGCGAGGACGCGGCCGTCCGGGCTGAAGTCCGTCTGGGCCACCCCGCCGGCGTGGCCGGGGACGGAGGCGACCTGGGCGGGCCGCCGGCGGTCGGTGACGTCGAACAGCCGGATGACCGACTCGTCGCCGACCACGGCCAGCGTGCGGCCGTCCGGGCTGAACTGGGCGTAGAGGAGCTTGTAGCGGAACTCGTCGATCACGGCGGCCACGGTGGGCTCGCGCGGGTTCGTGATGTCCCAGAGCCGCACCGTGCGGTCCCAGCCCGCGGACACGAGGGTGCGGCCGTCCGGGCTGAACTCCGCCGAGTGGACGTTCTCGGTGTGGCCGCTGAGGGTGCTGACCAGCGCCGGGTTCCGGAGGTCCGTGATGTTCCACAACCGGATCTCGCGGTCGAAGCCCGCGGTCGCCAGCGTGCGGCCGTCCGGGCTGAACCTGACCGTGTAGACCATCTCGGTCGGGCCGTTCAGCTTGGTGATCTCCACCGGCTGCTGGGGGTCGGTGATGTCCCAGAGCCGCACGGTGCTGTCCTCGCTGCTCGTCGCCAGGGTCCGGCCGTCGGGGCTCACGTCGGCCGCCGAGATCACATCGGCCTGCCGGATCACCGCGAGCGGCAGGGTGCTGACCACCCCGTCGCGCGTCCGTTGGGAGGGGGCCAGGCGGTGGGCGGCCAGTGCGAGCTGCACGGCCAGCTGAGGGTTGCTCCGGTGCAGCTCGGCGGCCTCCTCGGCCACGACCTGGGCCCGGATGGCGTTGCGCTGCTCGGTGGCCGTGTGCCGCGCGACCCAGGCGACGACCGTCGCCGTGATGGCGACCAGGGTCACGACGCTGAGGAGCGCGACGAGCCTGCGGAGCCGTCGGCCACCGGCGATCTCGGCGGACCGGCTGGCTTCGAGGAAGTCGTGCTCACGCGGGGACAACGCGGCGTCGTGCCGGCCCGCCCAGTCGAGCGTCAGCGCGAGATGGGCGCCCCGCAGCAGCGCGCCGCTGTCCTTGCCCACCGACTCCCACGAGTCCGTGGCGTCGGTGAGCCGGCGGTGCAGGCGGAGGCTCTCGCGGTCGTCGTGCAGCCAGTCGCGCAGCCGTGGCCAGGCCCGGATCAACGCCTCGTGCGCGATCTCGACCCCGTCCAGGTCCTTGGTGAGCAGCCGGGCCGCGGTGAACGCCTCGAGCACGGCGGCGAGGCCGGGAGCGTCGCCGAGCTCGGTGACGTCCAGCCGTCGTTTCGTGTCCTCCGGGCCCTCGCCGGGTGCGACCAGCCTGCCGAACAACGTCCTGGCCAGCTGCTGCTCCTCCTCGGCGAGGCCGGTGAAGACGTCCTCCGCGGTGCGGCTCAACGCCCCGTCGAGGCCGCCGGCCTGCTGGAACCCGGCGACGGTGAGCCGGTGGCCGCTGCGGCGGACCCACACCTCCAGCAACACGTGCGACAACAGCGGCAGCACGCCCGGCCTGCCGTGCGCCTGGGTGATCAGGTCGGCCACGAGGGCGCTCTCCACGGTGCAGTTCGCCTGTTTCGCGGGCGCCACGATGGCCCGGCGCAGCTCCTCCGCGCTCATCGGCCCGGCGACGACCTGCCCCTCCGGCAGGGCGTCGAGCAGTTCCGGGTGGGCCGAGCAGTGCGCGAAGAAGTCCGACCGCATGCCGAGCAGGACGCGGCACCGGCTACCCGGCGTGTTCGCCGCGGTGGCCAGCGCCGCGATGAACCTGGCGCGCTCGTCCTCGTCGTCGCAGAGCGTGAAGACCTCCTCGAACTGGTCGACGACGATGACCATCTCCCGGTCCCCCGACACCTGCGACACGAGCCGGTGCAGGGCCCGGTCGTCGTGCCACTCGTCCAGCACCGCCGCCGTGGTCACGCCGAGCTCGTTCGCGAACAGCACCGAGCACCGTTCGATCGGGTGCGTCCCGGGGGTGAAGAGCAGCGTGGTCTTCCTGGTGGCGGCGAACGCGGGCACCACGCCCGCGCGCAGCACCGACGACTTGCCCGATCCGGAAGCGCCGAAGAGCAGCACCAACCGCTGGGTCCTGCCGACGATCTCGGCGACGAGCCGTTCGCGCCCGAAGAACCGGTGCGCGTCATCCGGCCCGAACGCGCGCAGTCCCACGTACGGCGCGTCTCGGAACTCCTCGGCAGACGTCATCGCGGAGCTCTCGTTGAGCTCGGCCGCGAGCGCGTGCCAGCGCTGTTCCCACTTGTCCTCGTCGCCGTCGCAGGCGCGGACGAACGCCAGCGTCACGGCCAGGCTGGGCAGCTTCCGCCCGCTCGCCGCGTCCGACAGCGTGCTCGCCGAGTAGAACGCGGTGCCGGCCATGTCCCGGTACGACGGAGTGCCGGCCTTCGCGCGCAGCAACCGCAGCTCGGCGGCGAACTCCACGAGCGGCGTGCCGTCACGGACCAGTTCGCGTTCAGCCCGCGGCACCGTCGATCATCTCCCTCGTGGACTCTGCTGTGGACAGCCGTTCCTCCGGCTGGACCATCCTGCTGCACCTTGCCACGTGCCGTGCCGGGGTGCCGTCAACGGGAGGCCTCGTCCGCCCTCCGCCGAGTCGGCGCGCAGCCGTGAGAGCGCTTCCACAGCGCGGTACCGATCATGCCCGAAGTGGTCTATACCCATTAGTGGTAAGCGCTCCAAGGCGATGGGGTTCTGACGCGAACCTGGGCGGTTGAGAGGAGATCGCATGCTCGGAAGGCGATGGACAACGCTCTGCGCGGTGACAACGGGACTCGTGCTCGGGGCAGGTTCGGCGGCGGCCGCCCCGCACACGATCGCCTCGACTGACGCGCGAGCGAGGTACGTCGAGAACTTCGACTCGCTCGACACCGCGATCTGGCAGTGCGAGTACACCTGCCCGGCGGTCGTGGACGGCGTCGCGAGGTTCGAACTGCGCGCGGGCGTCCCGCCCCGCACCGCGGGGTCGTGGTCCAAGATCAGGTACAAGCCGCAGCGCTTCACCTCGGGCAGGTTCACGACGCGATTCGCTCTCAGCCACCGGCCGAAGCAGAAGGTGTGGTGGGGTTCCGCCCTGTGGAGCGACGGCCCCGCCGCGGACGGCAGCCAGTTCAACGAGATCAACTTCGGCTACACCACCGACCAGAGCTACACGAACACGCAGCTGCGCTTCGAGAGCGCCCGGCGCGGCAAGGCCGTCTCGCTCAAGGTCGACACCGGAGTCGACCTCTACGACGGCAGGTACCACACAGCGACCTTGCAGTACTCCTCGTCGTCGGTCGACCTCTACTTCGACGGACGACTCCTGATGAAGATCACCGACCCTTCCGTCATCCCGGCCGACCCGATGAGCTTCGTCCTCGGACCGCGCCTGGTGGCAGGCGCTCCGCTGTCCGGCGACTTCACCCAGACGGTCGGCGCTGCCGAGATCGGCTGATCCCGCGCCGTGGGCGAGGGACCGCTTCAGTCCTCCGCGTCCCGCACCACGAGGGCGATCTGCACCCGGTTCTCGACCTGCAGTTTGGCGAACAAGTTGCCGGTGTGGGCTTTCACCGTCGCGACGCTGATGCTCAGCTGTGCGGCGATGTCCGGGTTGCTCAGCCCGTCGGCGATGGCCCGCGCGGTCTCAAGTTCGCGTTCGGTCAACGCGGACAGCTTCGCCCGCGCGGCTTCGCGGGACGCGCGGCGGGCGCTGGACGACTGCGGGCTGGTGGCGGCGGCGATCACCCTCGCCGTGGCCGCCGGCGACAGCACCGGGTTGCCTTCGGCCACGACGCGCACCGCGTCGGCGATCCGGGGCGGCGGGGTGTCCTTGAACACGAAGCCGAGCGCTCCGGCGCGCAGGGCGCCGAGGACGAGTTCGTCGGAGTCGAAGGTGGTCAGCATGAGCACCTTCGGTGGTGCCGGGCGGGTGAGCAGTTCGCGGGTGGCGCTGATTCCGTCGCGGCCGGGCATGCGCACGTCCATCAGCACCACGTCCGGCCGGTGCTCGTCCACCGCGCTGAGCGCCGCCTCGCCGTCGGCCGCCTCCGCGACCACGGTCAGGTCCGGCTCACCTTCGAAGACCATCCGCAGAGCCATGCGCACCAGTTGATCGTCGTCGACGATGATCAGCCGCACCGGCTTGCGCTCGTTGCTCACGCGTTCTCCCCGGGGAGGTTCTGGTCCGGCCAGGGTAGTCGCGCGGTGAGCCGGTACCCGCCGCCGGGCGTGGGTTCGTGCTCGAGTGTGCCGCCGGCGAGAACCACGCGTTCTCGCAGGCCCAGCAGGCCGAAACCGGAGGCGGGTGTCCGGCCGCCCGGCGCGGTGGCGCGCGAGTTGCGGATCTCGACGCGCAGGTCGTCGCCCGCGGTTCCGGCGAGGGTGACGCTCACCTGTGCTCCGGGAGCGTGTTTCGCGGCGTTCGTCAGTCCTTCTTGGACGATGCGGTAGCAGGTGCGGCCCACGAGCGCGGAAGGCCGGCCCGTCACGGTGCCGGTGAGGGTGACGTCCAGACCGGACGCCCGGGAGTCCGTGACCAGGGCAGGCACGTGATCGAGCGAGGGCTGTGGTGGTTCGGGGTGGTCCGGGTCGCCGCGGAGCACCCCGAGCACGTCCCGCAGTTCTTCGAGCGCCTGCCGGGAACCGTCCGCGATCCCGCTCACCAGGAGGCGGTTGTCCTCGCTGCTGAGGTCGTGGCGGTGCTCCAGCACGCCTGCCTGCATGGCGACCAGGGACATCCGGTGTGCGAGCACGTCGTGCATCTCGCGGGCGATCCGGTTCCGTTCCTGGGCCCTGGCCTGCGCGGCTCGTGCGTTCTGCTCCCGCTCGGTGCTCTCGGCCCGTTCCCGCAGGGAGCGCAGCTCGACTCGGCGGGCGCCGATGGCGACGCCGATGGACACCGCGGTTCCCGCGCTCAGCAACGGGAAGACGAGCCGGAGCCACACCGAGACCGGCGGGACCTCCAGCGGGTAGATGCCGTAGAGCAGCTGCGAGCTGACCAGGAACGCCAGCACCACCACACCGATCTCGGCCGGGCGGCGGCGAGTGGAGATCGAGCACAGGGCGAGCAGCGCCGCACCGGCGGCCAGCGTCGAGCCGGCCGAGGCGACCGTGACCACGACGGCAACGGCGAGGGGAGACCTCCGCCGCCACAGCAGCAGCACCAGGCAGACGAGCGCGATCAACGGGTCGCCGGTGGCCAACCAGGAGCACGTGGTCGCCGCACACCCCGGCGGTACCAACGCCGCGGTCACGAGCCAGAAGGGGATGCCCAGCAGCGCCGCGACCGCCAGCCGCCACGCCTGTCCCAGCCACCTCGCCGACCGTGATGCCGAGTCCGTGCTCACCCGGTCATTGTCGCCACACCTCGACGCGGGCGCATGCGCCCGCGGGACCGGAGCACCCCCGACCGAAGTCGCACCACCGCCCTCGACCCAGGTCCAGTGCGGCCCATCCGCCGGGCCGATGTGCTCGAGGTGCCCAGTGGACAGACTCGGTACCGCAACGGAAAGCCGGGGAACGGGACGGGCGGGCCAGTCGCCTCGCGGGGAGATTCCCTTGCCCCGGCACGGCTTCGACACTGGAGGAACGAATGCGCAGGACCTTGCCGGTCGCCCTCGCCGCGACCGCCGTGCTGGCCGCCGCCGTTCCCGCCGGTTCGGCGGCGGCGGTGGACACCCTGGCGTGGGGCGCGTGCCCGGAAGGCGTCGCGGCGCCCCGGCTCGAGTGCTCGACCCTCGAAGTCCCGTTGGACCACAGCCATCCCGGCGGCGAGCAGATCAGGATCGCGATCTCCAGGCTTCCCAGCGAACGCCCCGGACAGCGTCGTGGCGTCCTGCTGACCAATCCGGGCGGCCCCGGCGGCGACGGGCTGGGCTACCCGGCCCTGCTCGCGAAGTCCGGACTGCCCGAAGAGGTGCTGGACACCTACGACATCATCGGGTTCGACCCGCGTGGCGTCGGTCGCAGCACGCCGGTGAGCTGCGGGCTGACCCCGGAACAGCAGGCACGTGGTGCGTTCGCCTCTTACGCGCACACTTCGGCCGACGTCACCCGTGAGGCCGGCTACGCCCGTGCCATCGCCGAGCAGTGCGCCACCTCCCCCACCGCGCGGATGCTGCCGCACACGACCACCGCGAACACCGCGCGGGACATGGATCGCATCCGGAAAGCGTTGGGAGAGCGGAAGATCTCGTACCTGGGCGCCTCCTACGGCACCTACCTCGGTGCCGCGTACGCGACGATGTTCCCGCAGCGCGGCGACCGGATCGTGCTCGACAGCAACCTGGGCGCCGGTGGCTACGACGTCACCGCCCTGCGCAGGATGGCCGGTGGGCTGGAAGAGCGGTTCCCTGACTTCGCCGCGTACGTCGTCGCGCACCCCGAGCACGGCCTGGGCACCACGCCGGAACAGGTGACCGCCAAGTACTTCGACCTGGCGAAGCGGCTGGACGCGGCGCCGGTGCACGGCGTGACCGGGCTGGCGTTCCGCGGGCTCACGTTCGAGTACCTGTACAGCGACGCCGCGCTGCCCGCGCTGGCCAAGACCTGGCAGGCGATCGACAGGAACGAGCCGGTGCCGTTGCCGCCCTCGGTCGACCGCGACAACTCGATGTCCGCCCGCCTGCACGTGATCTGCGGCGACTCGCGCTGGCCCGACTCGGTCCGCGACTACCAGCGCGCGGCCGCCGCCGACCGGGCGAAGCATCCGATGCTGGGCGGGGTCACGGCCAACATCGGGCCGTGCGCCTTCTGGCCGCGCGAACGCACCGAACCGCCGGTGCGCATCGGGGACCGGGGCCCGTCGAACGTGCTGATGCTGCAGAACGAACGCGACCCCGGCACGCCGATGTCCGGCGCCCGCGAGCTGCGCAGGGCACTCGGCCAGCGGGCCACGATGGTGACCGCCGACCAGGGCGGGCACGGCGTCTACCCGTGGGGCAACGCGTGCGCCAAGACCGCCACGACGAAGTTCCTGACCACCGGGAACCGGCCGGCGCGGGACCTCTCCTGCGCCGCGGACCAGGCGAAGTGAGGAGCTGATCATGTTCGAGGAGATGCGCAGCCGCCGGGCCGCCAAGCGGATCAAGCCCGGTGACGGGCACGAGCTGCGGCGGTTCCGCTGGTGGCAGAGCCTCGGCCGCTCCCTGTTCTACCTCCGGCTGGCCGGCGGCGAGGGCGGGCACTCGGTCTACGCCGTCGACGTCCGGCACAACAGGTCCGACGCCGACGGGTACGCCAACGCCGACCTGTTCGTCGACGGCAGGCACCACGCCCGGTCCCGGCTCCCCGCCGCCTTTCCCGTCCCGGGCGGCACGATCGAGGTGAAGAAGTGCGCCTTCGGGCTCAAGCGGTGTCACTACGTCACCACCGGCGGCGCCGAGCACCAGCTCGAACCGGACCGCGCCTCGGCGGAAGGGCGTCGCGCACGTCTCGACCGCGACCACCCCGCGCTCAGCCGCGGGATCGGTTTCCTCTCGTCGGTCGTGCTGTTCGGTGCTCTGGCCGTGCTCATCTCGCAGCTGCTGGAGAAGCTGACCCAGCCGGCGCCGATCGCCGCGCACATCGGGACCTTCGTCTCACCCGTGGACCTCCCGGCGTGGCTCAACATCGCGGTCGGAGTCGTCGCGGCGATGGCCAGCACGGAACGGGCGACGCGGCTCCGCTACAACTGGCTGCTGGACGGCGGAGCGGGATGACCGTGCCCCGCGCCCGAGAACTCCGGCGCCAAGAGCGTTCTGAGATGGCGCGCCGCACTACTCGAAGAACTTCAGGCTGAATCCGGTGTCGGTGGCGGGACCGGGCGAGTTGCCGCGGCGGTAGGTGGTCGAGCCCCACCACACCGCCGTTCCCGTGTACCAGTAGCGATTGCTCCACTGGTACGGGGTGCCCTTGGGGACGGCGTGGTACATCAGCGGGAAGCGGTTTCCAGACGGCGGACTGGCGGCGATGTCCCCTCCGGCGAGCACGAAGCTGTTGTGCCCCGGGCCGTCCACGTTCACCGTCGGGTCCCAGCCGTACATCATCTGCTCGGCGTAGGAGCCGAACAGGCAGCCGTTCGACTTGTACCAGTCCCACACGTTCGCCGGGTCGCCCCCGACGCGGAGGCGGAGGTCGGCGAGGCAGTACCTGCTGCTCCAGCTGCCGTTGGCCGAGTAGACGATGTGCAGCTGGCCGTTCGGGTCCTTGATCGCCTGCGGTGACTCGTTGATGTACGGGTTGCCCACGACCCGTTCCCAGCTCTCCCGCGGCTGGGAAATGACGTACCGGCTTCCGGTAGGAGTGGTCGGGCTGCTCATCCTGGCGATGTAGAGGTTCTGCTCGTGACCCGTGTCGTCCGCCCATCCCGACCACACGAACCACCTCTGCCCGTTGAAGGTGAACAGAGTGCCGTCGATGGCCCACCTGTCGCCGGGCAGAGCGAGCTTGGTCTCCGCACCGTAGCCCGCGGTGGCCTGTGCCGAGCTGATCACGTACATGCGGTGTGCCGCACTGCGTCCCGCGGTGAAGTAGACGTAGAACCGGCCGCCGTCCATCACGATCTCCGGCGCCCACACATCACCGAGGTTGCGGCTGTCGGTCCAGATCCGCTGCGCCGGCGCGGTCGCGAGACCGGCGAGCGTCGAGGCCTGGCGGGCGACGATGCCCCCTCCGGCCGCGTGCACCCCGACGTAGGTGGAGCCGACGCGGATCACACTCGGATCAGCGGCTCTCAGGGTGGTCTGTCCAGCGCCGGCGCTCGCGGCACCGGAGACGACCATGATCGTGCACAACGCGAGAGTCGTTGTGCAGCGCAGGAAACGGGACAACGTCATGGTGACATCCCTCGGTCGATCACAGCCCAGGCAGGGGTATGGGAGCGCTCTCATAAGCAGGATGGGCCAGAGCTGCTGACGAGGGGAAGCGAGCGATCGGTGCTTCTTCGATTCAGCCGGTCAGAATTGGTCTGAACCGGTGAACTCCGGCGGTCCGCGAGGGCTGGGCGGTCGTCCGGTGTCAGGTCGAGCCGTCGGTCCGCGCGCCGGAACCGCTCCAGCGACAGGACGGTGGTGATGTGACGCACCCGAGCCGCGTTACGGCGGCGGATCAAGGCCACCACTCCCGAGCGCATCGACCAGATCGACCGTCGCAGGTACAAGGGCTCGGCCGGTGGCAGGCCACCGGCCTTCGACCCCGACATCCACAAGGCGCGCAACGTGGTCGAACGCTGCTACAACCGGCTCAAGCAGTTCCGCGGCCTGGCCACCAGGTTCGCGAAACCAGCCGACTACCGCCGCGACGACCTCGGACCTGCCGCCTAGACCGCTTCGAGCAGCGCGGAGATGCGGGCGACCCGCTCGTTCGCGCCGAACTCGAAGTGCAGGTAGCGGTTGTTGACCTCGTACCGGTCGAAGCTCGGCCCGGTGCGTTCCGGCGTGCCCAGGAACGCCCTGACCTCGTCGCGGGTGGCGGTGGCGGAGAGCCCCTGCACCAGCTCGGCGGGACGCGGGTACTCGCCGTAGGTCTCGTCCTCGGGGTCCGGCTGGGTCCGCACCATCGCCGACGCCAGGACGTCGTCCTCGAAGAGCAGCTCCGTACCGGCTTCCTTGAAGACGAAGTACGTGGACTTCTCGCCGTCGAAGTCGTACTCGCTGACCTCCATCTTGGGGCCGACCAGAACGATCGCCTCGAGGATGCGGCTGTCGCCCTGGCGGTGGCCCAGCACGTCCAGCAGCACGGTGATCTCACCGGAAACCGTGGTCATATGCCCTTCTTTCGGTTCGCAGCCTTCAGATCGGCGAGGGCCGCGTCGACGTCCTTGGCCGAGTAACCGTGTGCGAGGAGGTTCTTGCGGGTCGTAGCGTAGTCCCTGTCCGCGGCCTTGCTGAGATCAGCCGCGTCGTCCTCGATCTGCTTCTTCGTGTTCTTGCCGCGGAACGTGTCGCTCTTGGCGTGGACGTCCTTCGGGACCTCGATCGCGTTCGCCTTGTTGTGCAGGGCGTCGGCTTCCTGCCTGGTCAGCTTGCGGCCGAGCCTCTTCTCCTCGGCCTTCTTCAGCGCGGCCGACGACGGGATGTGGTCGTGTTCGAGGTTGTCGCCGACCTTCTCGCGCTTCTTGAGGTTCGCGTACGAGTCGACGTCGAGCGCCTGGACGTTGTTGGCGGGGCGCTTGGCCGGGCGCAGCTTCGTGCCGATGGGGTTGAAGACCCCGGCGTTGGTGATGGCCTTGTTCGCCTTGGGCTTCTTGACCTTAGGCACTGAGCACCTGGCTGACGGCGAGGTCGATCGCCTGGTCGAGGAGGATCGAGGTGATCTCCTTGAAGATGGGGATCTCCAGCAGCGAGGCGCCGAACGTCGGCACCGCCGTGGCGATGGCCTGGGCGATCTGGATGGCGAGCATGGCCAGCTGCACGACGACGGCGATCTTGAGCGCGACCACGACGCCCGCGCAGACGTAGAGGCCGGCGCCGATCAGCGAGGAGGCGGTGGCGCCGTCCTCGAGGTTCTTCTTCGGTGACTCGCCGTCCGTCCAGTACGCCTTGAAACCGTCGATGGCCGCACCCGTGTTGCCGGTCAGCACCTGCTGGGCGTGTTCCTCGGCGGTGGCCGCGGCGGGGCTGAGCTGGTCGGCGAAGCCCGACCAGAGGCCGCCGAGGTCGAACAGCTTGCCCTCGTCGCTCTCGGGCCAGTTGAAGCCCAGGGTGTTGAGGAGCCCGGACAGCTCCGGGGGCAGCATCATGCCGGTGGTCATGCCTGATCTCCCAAGAGCTGCTGGAACGAGTTCTGGTTGGCCGTCTCGACGGCCGTGTAGTCGTCGGCCATGGCCTGCAGGTTCTGGCCGATCTCCGTGAGACCGTCGGCGTTGTCCTCGAACGACTCGAACGCGGCCTCGGAGACGATCTGGTAGATCGTGCCCAGCGCCGAGCCGAGCTCGTCTCCGCCGAACGCGCCGGTCAGCGCCTCGACCTGGCTGCGGAACGCGGCGACCTCACCTGCCAGGGAGTCACCGGTCCCCAGGATCTGCTTCGCGGATCCGCCGATCATCTCGGCGGACACTTCCATCCCGGACATCGTTGTCACTCCCTAGTGGACGGTGCGCATGATCGAGGTGAGGTTCGTCGCGTAGTCGCGCAGGTGTCGCATGCTCTGCTCGCGGACCTTCTCGGCCTGGTCGCTGACCGCCTGCAACGCCTGGACGTCCAGCGCCGGCCTGTCCGCGGCCTGGCGCTCCCACTCGTCGATCGCGGTGTTGACCGCCTGGATCACCGCCTGCGTCAACTGCTCCGGCGGGTACTGCAGGGCGACGACCGTCAGCGTCAGGGCGTCGACCCGGCCTCCGGTGACGGCGGCGTTGACCTCGTTGGCGTCGTCGCTGCCCTCACCGAGCACCATCGGCGCCGGATCCGCCGACAGGGCCGCCTGGGTGGAGGCGACCACGTTCATCGCGTCCTGGAACAGGTGATCGACGTACTGGGGCGTGCTGTCACCGCTGATGCCGGTCTTCGCCATCGACGCCTCGAGCAGCCCCTGGATCCGGCGCAACGCGTCGCCGCCCTGCCGGGTGAAGTCCGCGAGCTGCTGCCCCAGCGCGGCGAGATCGGGTCCCGGGTCGCCGGCGCCGGGCGTGTCGATCAACGACTGCTCCAGTGCGGCGTTGATGGCCTCTCTCAGCGGCTGCGACACGGCGCCGGGCGGCTGCGTGAGCAGGTCCGGGTGGAGTTCGAGCCAGATGATCCGCCGGTCGCGCACCACGACGCTCACCCCTGGTGCGGTGGCGACCGAGTCCTCGAGCTCGTACGGCTCCGGTGCCGGCGGTGTGTACCCCGCTCTCGCCAGCGCCAGCCGATGGTGCTGCTCAGCGAGCCGGGCCTCGTAGTCCTGGCCCTCGCCCACCCTGTCACCCTCCGTCATGAAGTACCTCCCTGTTTCGGAGAGTAGCAACACGCTCACTTTCGGGTGGCAAAAGTGTCTGAATTCAGGCAGCCAACCGTCAGGGGAATACGGAGAGTGGACTTTTCTCGGGCTGGTGAGCTGAACGGGGGTGGTCCAGGCCGCAGGATTTTTGTTATCCGCCGGTGACCTGGGCATCTCCTGAGCAGAAGACACCGGACCGGCCTGTGCCGGCCACCCCTGCCCGGAAGGATTTCAATGCCCCTCGTCCCCAGCTCACGGGTGCGGCGTCGCGTGTGGATCGCCGCGCTCGCCGTGGCGGGCGTCGCGGCCTCCGCCGTGACCGCGAACGCGATGTTCTTCACCCCGCCCGCGAAGCCCCAGGCCGCCCAGGTCTCCTCGGCCACGGTCGCGCCGCCGACGCCGGTCACCACGACCACCGGCACGACCACTACAACGACGCAGGCCGCTCCGGAGACCACGCAGGCCGCGGTCGCGCCCACCAAGGCGCAGGAGCCGATTCCGCCGAACGCCGTGCGCGTGGCGGAGTTCGTCGCGGAGTGTCCCTTCACGCACCGGTTGCCGGACGACCCCATCGTGATGCCCAACCTGCCTGGTGCGTCGCACATGCACAGCTTCTTCGGCAACGACTCGACCAACGCGCGGTCGGACGTCACGAGCCTCGAGAAGGGGCGCAGCAGCTGCAACCCGAAGATCGACCTGTCGTCGTACTGGGTGCCCACGCTGCTGGTGGACGGGCAGCCCGTCGAGCCGACCGGGACGACGTTCTACTACCTCGGTGAGGGTGTGCGGGACGACGTGACCGCGCGCATTCAGCCGTTGCCGCACGGGTTGCGCATCGTCGCGGGCAACGCCAAGGCGACGGCGCCGGACGGGTCCACCATGTCGCGGTGGTCGTGCCTGCACGCCGGTCACGTCGGCGCGTCCAAGGACTTCGTGAACTGCCCTGCCGGCACGATGATCGAGTCCTACTTGGACTTCCCGCAGTGCTGGAACGGCAAGGACCTCGACTCGGCCGACCACAAGAGCCACATGTCGTACCCGGTCAACGCCGAGTGCCCGGCCACGCACCCCGTGCCCGTGCCGAAGCTGCGTCAGGTGCTGCGGTACCCGGTCAACGGGGATCCGGCGCGGTTCAAGCTGTCGTCGGGGCCGGGGTTCACCATGCACGGCGACTTCTTCAACGTGTGGCCGGAAGCCGAGATGGCGCAACGGGTTCGCGACTGCATCAACCGGATCGTGAAGTGCGGGCCGGACGGACGCCCGTAGTGCGAGCCTTTCTCATCGCGGTGCTCTTCGCGGTGACGGCCTGTGGTGCCCCGGCCGAAGTTCCGGCAGAGGCACCACGGGCCGCGTTGTCCCCCACCGACCTGGCGTTCGCGGACCTGGTGATCCCGCAGAACGAGTCGGCGCTCGCCGCGCTCGCGCTCACCACGACACGCGACTCATCGTTGCGGCCGCTGGCACAGAGGGTCGAGGAGCACTACCGGGCCGAACTGGCTCAGGTGCGCGCGGTGCTCGCCGAGGCGGGCACCCAGGAGAGCGACCAGCACGAGGGTCACGACATGCCCGGCATGATCACGGCCGCGGAACTGGCCGCCGCCGCGCACGCGACCGAGGCCGACTTCGACGAGCAGGTGAAAGCGTTGCTGCGCAACCAGTTCGAAGAGGCCCGCACGGTGGCTCGCGCGGAACGGGAGTCGGGCACCAGCGAGCGGCTGGTGGAGTTGAGCGCGCGCATCGACAGCACGCGGGCGGAGTTCCTGGCGCTGCTGGAGAAGCCTTAGGGCAGGTCCTTGACCAGGTCCAGGCCGAGTTTGCGGTTCAGTGCGGCCACGGCACCGGTCACCGCCCGGCGGGGCAGCACCCGCGCCACGAGCGTGGCCAGGCGGTTCGCCGGGCGGCCGGGGTAGGACGCGGCCCGGCCGCGGGCGAAGTCGTCGAGCGTGCGAATGGCGACCGACTCCGGCGAGTCGGTGGCGCGCGGGTCCATCGTGGCCGTGGTGCCGTCGAAGAAGCCGGTGTCGGTCGCGCCGGGATGGGCGGCCATGACGTGGACGCCGGTGCCGCGCTGTTCTTCCGCAACGGCCTCGGTGAACGACAGCACGAACGCCTTCGTCGCCGCGTAGCTCGCCTGGTACGGCATGGGCTGGAACGCCGCGGTGGAGCCGACGTTGATGATGCCGCCCGCTCCCCTGGCCGCCATGTCGCGGCCGAACAGGTAGGTGAGCTCCATCAGCGCGCCGACGTTGAGGGCGACCGAGCGCGTGCTCTGCCCGAACGGCCGCTCGAAGAACCTGCCCGCCGAGCCGGAACCCGCGTTGTTCACCAGCAGGTCGACCTGGAGACCGGCGACGGCGTCGCGGAGGGCCTGGGGACCGGCCGGGTCCGCCAGGTCGACGCCGACGACCTCCGCCCTCACCCCGTGCGCGGCCCGCACCTCGGCGGCCAGGTCCTCCAGGGCGGTCGTGGTGCGGGCGACGAGCACCAGGTGTGCGCCTCGGCGGGCCAGTTCCCGCGCGTAGGCGCGGCCCAGCCCCTTGGACGCCCCGGTGACGAGCGCGGTGATGCCGGCGAAGGAGTACATGACCTGCTCCAGTTGTTCGAGTCTCGAAGTATCTTCAGCATAGCTAGTTCGAGCCTCGAAGCAAGTAGACTGCCGGCATGGACGAACAGCCGCCGGTGGCCGCCATCGAGGCGATCCACGAGGTCTTCCTGCGCACCGAGGCGGCGATCACCGGACCGCTCGCGGAGCTGGGCCTGACCCCCGCCACCGCGCAGGCGCTGTGGGCGTTGTCGCCGGACGAGGAGCCGCCATCGATGAAGGCGGTGGCCGCACGCCTGCACTGCAACGCCCCGAACCTCTCGTTCGTCGCGGGCCAGCTCGCGTCCCGCGGCCTCGTCGAACGGGTTCCCGACCCGCGTGACGGGCGGTCGCGCGCCCTGGTCCTCACCGAGGCGGGCGAGCAGGTGCGCGCGCAGGTCATGCGCATCACGGTCGACCACAGCCCGCTGTCCGGCCTGACCCCGCAGGACGTGACGACGCTGCTGGCCATCGTGCGTCGCGCGCTCGGCTGAGCGGACAGCCCTGTCCGTTCCGGGAAGTTTGTTCCCCGTCGTGGAGCTTGCGTCACTCGTATTGGTTACGGAAAGGTGCCGATCAAACGCGAATCGTGACGAAGCGAAGTAGCTCGGGCCTGGCCCGGGTGATCGGGGAGCGGCTGTGACTGACCTGGTCGGTCGAACGGTGGAGTGCGAGACCCTGGTCCGGCTGGCGGTGGCCAGCCGGGACGAGGGGGCGCGCCTGGCGTTCGTGCGCGGGTCGCGCGGTACGGGCAAGAGCAGTCTGCTGGCCGCGGTCCGGGACGAGCTCGCGGCTCACGACGTCACGGTGTGGTGCGGAGCGCCCGCAGGGGACGACTACGCGGTGTTGTCCGAGTCGTATCGCCTCGCGGTGGAGCTGATGGCACGGCGCCCGCTCGTCCTCCTGCTGGACGACGCGGACGCAGGCGACGCGGCGACGGCCGGGTTCCTGCTGCGGCGTGCCGCGGAGTCGCCGCTGACGGTGGTCCTCGCCGGCGCGGCCGACCCGGTCTTCGCGGAACTGGCCGAGGCGGGGCCGGTGACGGTGGTGGACCTCGCGCCGCTGACCGAACTCGACGTGGCGGAGGTCGTCGAGCGGACGTTCGGGTGCGCGGTCGACCCGGCGTTCGCGGCCGCCTGCTCACGGGTCAGCGGCGGGAACCCGTTGTCGCTCAGGACTTTGCTCGGGGCGTTGGCCGGGCGGAACGTGCCGCCGGACGTCCGCGGGGTCGCGGTGGTCGGCGAGCTCGGGCGGCGGATGGTGGCCGGGGGCCTGCCGCACCTGCTGGAGGAACCCCACGTGCCGGAGGTGGCGCGGGCCATCGCGGTGCTCGGGACGGCCGACGCGCGGACCGTGGGACGGTTCCTGGGGCTGCCGGAGCCGTTCGTGGCGAGGGCGGTGGACTCGTTGCGGCACAACGAGGTGCTGGCGGGGTCGGCGTTCCGGCACGAGGACGTCTGCGGTGCCGTGCTGTCGGCGGTGCCCACGGCCGCGCTGACGGACCTGCGGCAGCGGGCCGCCACGTTGCTCAACGACGAGGGACGTCCGGCCGAGGAGGTGGCGGAGCAGCTCGTGTGGCTGCCGGAGCTGCCGGAGGGCTGGATGTGTTGTGCGCTGCGGGAAGCGGCGGCCACGGCGGTGCGCCGTGGGGACCTCGCGACGGCCGAGCGGTACCTGACCAGGGTGCTGGCGCAGGTTCCCGGGCACGCGGCCACGGTGGTGGAACTGGCCGACGTGCTGGTCATGATGGGCGCCGACGCGGCGGTGCCGCGGCTCACCGAGGTGGTCGACCAGCTCACCGACGTCGGCGAGAAGGTGCGGATCCTCTGCCGGGTCGGCCTCCTCGCGGTCGCCGGGTCGTGGTCGGAGGCCGCGTTCGACCGGCTCGCGCTGATCGTGGACGAGGGCGCCGGGATCGACGCCGAGGCGCTGGCGCAGGTGCACGCGGTCCTGCTGACGGTCGGGCTGGGTGAGCAGGACGGCACGGCGCGCCTGGTCGAGCGGTACCGCCTGTCCGCCGCGACCGTGCGCGACACGCCGTCCGGGCGGCTGGTCGCCGGGGTGGCCGCGCAGGCGGAGATGCTGGCCGGCGAGTCGGTCGAGGAGACGCTCGCGCTGGCCAGGCTGGGGCTGGTGCCCGGTGCGGTGGCGCACGCGGGACCGGTCGTGACGGCGGCCGCGGTGCTCGGGGTGTGCGGGGAACCGGCGGAGGGGCTGGCCGCGCTGGACCGGCTGATCGGCACGGCCGGTGCGCTCGACGCGGTGGCGCTGGCGGCCAAGGCCGGGCTGCTCGAACGCACCGGGGACCTCGCGGCGGCCCACGCCGCGGCGCGCAGTGCGTTCGAGGTCCCGGAACCGGCCGAGGTCGCGGTGCTGCACGCGACCACGGCCTCGATCCTCTTCCGGCGTGGCGAGTTCGCCGACGCCGAGGCGCACCTCGACCAGGCCGGCGAGCCGCGGTTCGGCTGGACCTACGGGCCGGTGATGGTCCTGAAAGCGCACCTCCTGCGCGCTCGCGGTGACGTCGGCGGCGCGCTGGACCTGCTGCTGGAGTGCGGACGCCGCCTCCAGGACGCCGGTGTTCACAACCCGGTCTGGGCTCCCTGGTGGCTGGACGCCGTGTGCCTGCTGGTGCGCGTGAACCGGCGTGACGAAGCCGCCGCGCTCGCCCAGTACGGAGCGGAACGCGCGCGGCGGTGGAACACCCCCGAAGCGATGGCGCTCAGCCTCATGGCCGCCGGGATGGTGGCCGAGGGAACGATCGCCGCGGAGCTGCTGGAGAGCGCGGTCACAAAACTGGCCGGGACGTCCGCACGGCCGTTGCACGCGCGTGCGGTGCGGTTGCTGGGCGAGTCGAGGCTCGCGAACGGGGACGCGAAGGGCGCGCGCGAACACCTGCGGGCCGCCGTGAACCTGGCCATCCGGCTCGGCGACCGGGCGGCCGCGCAGGAGGCGCGGGACCTGCTCGTCCTCGCCGGCGGGCGCATGCCGCGACTGGGCGCACGGCCGGCGGACGCGCTGAGCGGGCGGGAACGGCGGGTCGCCGAGCTCGCCGCGGCCGGCGCCACCAACCGGGAGATCGCCGGGGAGCTGTTCGTCACCCTGCGCACGGTCGAAAGCCATCTGTCCAACGTGTACCGCAAGCTCGGGGTCGAGCTGCGGGCGGACCTCGAGACCAGCCTGCGCAACACCGCATGACGGGGCTCGACGTCATCGCGGCGGCGCTCAGGTCCGGCACGGGGTCGCTCGTGGTGTTGCGAGGGCCGCTGGGGTGCGGGCGTTCCGCGGTGCTGAAGGACGCGCGGCAGCTGGCGGACGGCCTCGGTCTCCCGGTGCTGCGGGCGGTGGGCGCGCGGCGGGAGAAGGACTTCCCGTTCGGCGTGGTGCACCAGCTGACCGGCGGGGCGGACGCGCTGCCGGCCGGACCGGCCCTGGTCACCGTGGACGACCTGCAGTGGGCGGACGACGAGTCGTTGCGCGTGCTGGCCCGGTCGGCCGGACGGGTGCCGGCGGTGCTGGTGGTCTGCGTGCGCGACGGTGACGTCGGGGCCGACTCGCCGCTCGTGGCGGAGGTCGTCCGGCAGGCCGCGCACGTCGTGGCGCTGCGTCCGGCGCGACTGGACGAGAGCGCCCGGCCGAAGATCGTCGCCTGCCTGCGCGCGCAGCCGCCGCCGACCCGTGCCGTTCTGGACGCGCTCGCGGTCCTCGGCGAGGACGCGCACGCCGGGTTGCTCGCGCCGCTCGCGGAGGTGGACGAGGTCGGGTGCGCGACCGCGTTGCGGGCGATGGACCGGCTCGGGCTCGTCGACCGGTGGTCGTTCCTGTTCGCCCACGACGTCGTGCGGGACGCGGTCGAGGCGACGATGGCGCCGGCCGACCGGGTTCGGTTGCAGGCCAACGCGGTCCGGCTGCTGCACGACGCGGGCGCGCCGGCCGAGGTCGTGGCCGGGAGGTTGCTGGCCATCACGTCCGTCCAGGGGTGGTGGGCCGTCGAGGTGCTGCGGCTGGCGGCGGCGATGGCGGTGCGGCGGGGTGCGCCGGTGGTCGCGGTCGAGTACCTGCGGCGGGCGTTGCTCGAACAACCGGAGGCGGGGTGGCGGCGGGCGGCGTTGCTCGTCGACCTGGCCACGGCGGAACGGGGGGTCGACCGCGCGGCCGCCGTCGCGCACCTGTCGGTGGCGGCGCGGATGGTGCCCGGTCCGCGCGAACGGGCCGCGATCGTGGCCAGGTTCGTGCCGGGAGCGCTGGCCGAGGCGCCGGCCGGGGTGCGGGAACTGGTCGAGGAGGTCGAGGGCGAGCTCACGGCGGCGCCGCACGACGAGGACCTCGCGCTGCGGGTCGAGGCCAGGTCGCACCACGCCGAGTGCCTGGCGCCGCGCCGGTCCGCCCGGTGCGTGGACCGGCTGCGCGACAGGACGGTGCCGTCGACCGCCGCCGGACGCGAACTGCGGGCGGTGCGGCTGCACTGCGCGACGGTCGGCGCGGTCTGGCGCGCGCACGACGTCGCGGCGCAGGCGCTGCGGGTGCTGGCGGAGTCGCCGGCCGCGCCGGAGCACGTCCACACGCCGATCGCGACCCTGGTGACGACGTTGTGCGCGGCCGGCGCCGGGGACTCCGCGCTCGGCTGGCTCGACAGCGCGTGGGAACGGGCCGGTGCCGAGCGGGTGCTCGTCGAGGCCGAGCAGGTGTCGGTGTTGTTGCACGCCGGCCGGATCACGTCGGCGCGCAGCGTCGCGGAGAGCGTTCTCACGGCCGTGGGCACGGGTGGGGTCGCCACCGAGGCGCGGGTGGCGCTGGCCGCGCTCGCCTGCGAGACGCAGGACGACCAGTTGGTGCACCGGCTGCTCCGGCTGTTCGACGGCCGGGCGCACACCCCGGCGTCGTCCGTCGCGCACCGGATGCTGTGCGGCGCGGCCGGGGTGGCGGCGGTGGACCTCCGCGCCTCGCTCGCCTCGTTCCTCGACGCGGGCAGCCAGGCGAGGGACCTCGGCTGGCACAACCCCGTGCTGTTCCCGTGGCGGACGGAGGCGGCACGGGTGCTGTGGCGGCTCGGCGACGTCACGAGGGCCAGGGACCTGGCGGCCGAACAGCACGCGCTCGCGGTGCGGTGGGGGTCGGCGACCGGGATCGGCAAGGCGTTGTGCCACCTGGGATCGATGACCGGCGGGCAGGCCGGGGTCGCGATGCTGCGCCAGGCCGTGCAGGTGCTGGAGGGCACGGGCAACCGGTTCGAGCTGGCCAGGGCGCTGTGGCAGCTCGGGCGGAGGACGGCGGACCGGCGGCGCGACGACGGTCCCGCTCTCACCGGCACGCAGCAACGGGTCGTCGAGCTCGCGCTGGCGGGCCGGTCCAACCAGGAGATCGCGGAGCACCTGAGGGTGGGCGTGCGGGTCGTCGAGAAACACCTGACGAACGCCTACCGAAAGCTCGGTGTCCAGGGTCGTGGTGGCCTGTCGACAGCGCTCTCCCACCTGAGATGACATCGTTGACGTGCGACGAAGGGAACAAATAGCCTCTCGTCCGTGACCACCGATCTGCTTCAGCAGGCCCGAAGTTCCGCGTGAGCAGGAGGATCACCGAACAGGAGCTCGTCACCGAACTCGACGCGGGCGCGCGTCGCGGCGGCGGGACCGTGTTCGAGGTGACCGGGCCGCCGGGATCAGGTCGCACGGCGGTGTTGCGGCGCGTCGCCCGGCACGTCACCGGGGCTCGGGTGATCACCGCCCGCGCGACCGCGTTCGAGTCCGATGTGGACGGTTCGGTGCACGCCCTGGTCACGGCCGATCTCGACGCCGGGCCGCTCGTGCTCGTGCTGGACGACGCGCAGTGGCTGGACGAGAGCTCCACCCGCCTGTTCCGCGCGTTGCTGCGCAGGATCCACCGGTTTCCGGTCACCGTGGTCCTCGCGACGGCCGGGCTCGGCACGGCGGCCGAGGAGATGCTCGCCGGGCTCGCCGAGGACGGCTCGGTCACCACCCCGCCCTGGTACGTCGTCCGGCTGCCGGAGCCCGTCGCCGACGAGGACCTGCTCGCGCGGACGCTGCACCTCCTGCGGGAGCAGGACATCAGGCTGCTGCGCGCGTTGGCGGTGTGCGGCGAACGGACCCTGGCGGGAGAGCTCGCCGAGGAGGAGCACCTCGACCAGGCGCTCCTCCGGTTGCAGGGCCTCGGCCTGGTCACGGGCGACCGGCTGACCGGCGGGATCGGGCGGGCCGTGCTCGCGGGGATCGGTGAGGAGCAGCGGAACGACCTGCGGGCCGAGGCGGTGGCGCTCGGCCACCGGAACGCGCTGGGGTTCGGGCGGATGAGCGCGCTCCTCCTCGACGCTCCCCCGGCCGGTGCGCCGTGGGCGTCGTCGGTGCTGCGGCGCGAGGCCGCCGTGCTGGCCTCCGCCGGGCGGACGGCGGACGCGGCGCGGTTGCTGGCCAGGGCGTTGCGCGAGCCCGCGGACGAGGCGACGCGCGCGGACCTGCTGGTGCGGCTCGCGCTGTGCGAGCTCGACCACGCGCCGGACGCCGCCGACCGCCGGCTGGCGCAGGTGCTGCGCCTGACCGGGCCCGAGCTGTCCGGCGCGCGGGTGCGGGCGGCGGACGTGCTGGCGTGCCGGGAGCGGTTCGGCGCGTCCCGGCGTGCCATCGAGACCGCGCTCGCCCAGCCGGATCTGGCCGAATCCGAACAGGAAGTGCTGGCGGCGCTCTACTGGTACGCGGAAGGCGAGCCGGGCGAGCTCGCCGTGCCCTCCGTGCCTGCGCTCCGGGACGCGCCGGAAGACCCGGTGTGCCAGGGGATCGCGGCCTGGCGGCTGGCCAGGACCGGGAACGGCGCCGCGGTGGCGCTCGCGCGACGGGCGCTGGCCGCGCGTGGCCGGGGACCGTTCGCCCCGAGGCTCGCGGCGGCCGACGTGCTGTCCTGGGCCGCCGAGTACGAGAGCGCTCTCACCGGTGCCGAGGCCGTGCTCGTGGACGCGCGCCGGTGCGGCGCCAGGGTCGCAGTGGCCGAGGCGATGTTGCTGCGGTGCGCGGTGCGGTTGCGGCAGGGCCGGGTGGTCGGGGCGGCGGAGGACCTGGCGGACGTCGAGGCGGAACTGCCGCGCCACAGCTGGCCTCCCCTGCTCGCCGCACGGCACCTGGTGCTGGAGGTCGTGCTGCTGCTCGCCGCCGGGATGGTCGACGAGGCACGCCTCGCCCTGACCCGCGAGATGCCCGCGGGCGGGCACGGCCTGACGTGCGCGTGGCGGTTGTTCGCGCACGGTGTGGTCGCGCTGGTGACGGACTCCGCGAGCGCCGCCGGGCCGTTCGTGGAGTGCGGCCGCCAGCTGCGGGACGTCGACGTGGTCACCCACTCCGTGCTGCCGTGGCGGTTGCTGGCGGCGATGGGCCACCGGGCGGCGGGCGAGCCGGCCGCGGCCGAGGCTCTCATCACCGACGCCTGCGAGGTGGTCGAACGGTGGGGTGTGCCGCAGATCGTCGAGGACACGCGGGGGTTCGTGGACGTCGTGCGCGCCACGCCTGAGGGAGAGGCCGCCAGGGCGTTCGTGGAGCAGTTCTTCCCCGTGCACCTCAACCGGCAGCAGCCTCGTGGCTGAGGCGGTGTCCGGCAGAGCGGCCGGGAAGCAGCACCTCAGGGCTGCGCTGGCGGCGGGCACCGGGGCGTTCGTGACGGTCAGGGGGCCGATGGGCGCCGGCAAGTCCGGGTTGCTGCGGGAACTGGCGGAGCAGGCGGGCCTGGTCGTGTTGCGGGCGAGCGGTGATCCCGCCGAACGCGACCGGGACTTCGGGGTGGCGGACCAGCTGCGGCCCGTCCCGGACGGGTTCGCCGTCGTCGTGGTGGACGACCTGCAGTGGGCGGACCCGTCGTCGGTGCGGTGGCTGGTCGATCTCGCCTCGCGTGCGCTGGTGGTGACGGCCGTGCGGGAGGGCGAGCCCGGTGCCGGTCCGTTGCCCGGTTCGGTGGTGCGGTTGCCGCCGCTGCCGTCGGTCTCGTGGTCGCCGCGCCGGGTCGCCGAGTGCCTGCGCCGGCAACCGGCTCCGGTGCGGGCCGTCGCCCAGGCGATCGCCGTGCTGGACCACCTCGCGGAAAGCGACCTGATCACCGCGTTGACCGGGCTCGACGACGGCACGTGCGGCGCGGCGGTGCGGACGCTCCGCTCGCTCGGGTTCGTGACGGCGCAAGGAAATCCGCAGTTCGTCGCGCAGGAGGTGGCGGACGTCGCGCGCACGATCTCCGATCCCGGCGCCTGTCATCGCGCGGCCGCCGTGCTGCTGCACGACCTCGGCCATCCGGTCACGCACGTCGCCGACCACCTCGTCGCGTCCGGGGTGCCGCTCGACGAGTGGGCGGTCGAGGTGCTCAGAGCCGCCGCGCAGCGCAGCCCGAACGCGGTGGCCTACCTGCGCGGAGCGGTGTCCGGTCCCGGCCGGGCGGCCACGCTGGCCGACCTCGCCCTCGCCGAGAGCGCGACCGACAACCTCCTCGCCCTGCACCACCTGTGCTACGCGGTCGAGCTGTGCGATCCGGGCCGCGAGCGCGCCGAGGCCGTGCTCCGGATGCCGATCACGGCGCTGGGCACGGCACTCCCCCTCGTCCGGGACGTCCTCGACGAGGCAGGCAGGGGCGTGCGGGATCCCGGCCTGAAGCTGCGCCTCGAAGCACGGGCGCGGTACGCCGGGCACACCGATCCCGCCGAGCTCACCGACGCCACCGCGCGGTTGCGGGAGCTCGAACCCGACACCGAGGCGCACCGGGAACTGCTCGCGGTGCTGTCGTTCTCGGCGACGCTGCAGGGCCGCACGCCCGCGCACGAGATCGCGTCGCTGGCAGGCCGCCTGCTCGCCCACTCCCCGGCGGACGAGGTGGCGCACCTGCTCGTGAAGACCCTGTGCGCGGCCGACTCCCCGCCCACGGCCACCGGGACGGGCCAGGCGCTCGTGGCCGCTCACACCGGAGACCTCGCGCGCGCGAAGCACCTGGCCGAGGCGGCGCTGGACGCCCCGGTCACCCAGGACGCCCTGCTCGACCTGGCCCTCGTGGCGCTCAAGGTCGGCGACGAGCACCTGTGCGAACGGCTGCTGGCGCGTCTTCCGTCCGAAGTGGACAACCCCGGCGCGGCCGCCGTGTTCGACCTGGTGCGCGGCGCCGACGCGGCCGCCAAGGGCGACGCCGGGGCAGGCCTGCGGCTGCTGACCGGCGCGGGCGGGCGCCTCGACCGGCTGGGCTGGCGCAACGTCGTGCTCTTCCCGTGGCGCACGGCGGCCGTGCGGCTGCACCAGCGGCTCGGCGACGTGGCGGCGGCCAGGGTCCTCGCCGAGGAGAACCACGACCGCGCGGTCGAGTGGGGCGCGCCGGCGGGCATCGGCAGGGCCCTGCGCGTGCTCGGTGGCCTGACCGACGGCACCGAGGGAACGAACCTGTTGCTCTCAGCTATGGAAGCGCTCTCACAATCGGCCGACCGGGTGGAACTGGCGCGCACCCACCTGGCGTTGGGACTGCGCCTGCGCGACCGCGCCGAGCAGGCCGCACACCTCCAGGCGTGCCACGACATCGCGGTCACCTGCGGAGATCACCGGCTGGCCCGGCAGGCCGCCACGCACCTGCGCGGCGAGGTCCGCAGGGCGGAACTCACCCGCACCGAACGGAAAGTCGTCGCGCTCGCGGCGGAGGGCCGGTCGAACCAGGAGATCGCGGAAGCGCTCTCCGTGGGCACCAGGGCGGTGGAGAAACACCTGACCAACTCGTACCGCAAGCTCGGCGTGGTGAGCAGGGCCGACCTCGCCGGAGCGTTCAACCACCCGTTTTGAGCTTGCTTTTAGGCTTGGAATGCACGAGATTCTGACCGGAACGCGCCCGAGTCGGCGTTGGGCGTGTTTGAATTCCGACCGGTCTGGAAAGGCAACTAATTCGGTTGCGAAGCAAGGTGAGCGCCGCATCTCAACTGGGCCGTACCTTCCGTCGGTGTTCTGTCGGCCCGACCGCCCCGCACCCTCGGCGGGACCACAGTTTTAGCGGTGCGCGCCGGTCCGCGGTTGACCGCGAACCGCGATCTTTCGTAGCGTCGGGAGCGGCCGGGGAATCGTCAGTCCGCCGGTGAGCCAACGCGAGGCGTCCGTCCATTCAGGACGGTGGAAACCCGAGTACCCCTCGCACTCGATCGCGCACCGAAGGACGGCTTCGTTGCAAAATCAAGGATTCGACTGCGACCGTCAGGACCTGCCGTCTCCGTGGCGCGCCTACCAGGCCGGTGTCGTCCCCGCCGAGATGGTGCCGATCAACCGGCTCCGGCTCGGTGCCTCGCCGCGCACCGACGACGTGAGCGCCGAGCACATCCGGGTGCTGGCGCGGGTGACCGTGCCGATGCCGCCGATCATCGTGCACCGCGGCACCATGTGCGTGCTCGACGGCGTGCAGCGGGTGCGGGCCGCGACGCTGAGCGCCCGCGACCACATCGAGGCGCAGTTCTTCGACGGCGACGAGAACGACGCGTTCGTGCTGGCCGTCGAGGCGAACACGGCGCACGGGCTGCCGTTGTCGGTCGCCGACCGCAAGGCCGCCGCGGCGCGGATCATCGTGACCCACCCGACGCGGTCGGACCGGTGGATCGCCGTGATCAGCGGGCTGACCGCGAGCACGGTCGGCGAGATCCGCCGGTGTTCGACCGTCGAGGCCGCGCGGTCGAACGCCCGCGTCGGCCGGGACGGCAGGACGCGCCCGCTCGACAGCTCGCAGGGGCGCAGGCTCGCGGGCAAACTCATGCGGGCCGATCCGGACCGGTCGTTGCGCGACATCGCCAAGGCGGCCGGTATCGCGCCCTCCACCGTACTGGACGTGCGCAACCGCATCAGCTGCGGCGAGGACCCGGTTCCCACCAGGAGATCCGTGCCGCTGCCGCGCAGACCGGTGGCCGAACCCGATCCGCTCGCGATCATGCGCACGCTCTGCAAGGACCCGTCGCTGCGGCTCACCGAGGCGGGACGCACGTTGCTGCGCTGGCTCGACGCGCACACCGTGACCGGCGACGCGCCCGCGGTGGACGTCCCGGCGCACTGCGCGGGCTCGATCGCGGCGCTCGCCCGGCACAACGCCCGGTTCTGGTCCGAGTTCGGTGACCGCGTCAGCGATCTCGACGACCAGTACAAGTGACCCGACGACAGGAATGGACTGGTTCGCGTGAATGGATCCAACCGGTGGGTCGTGCTCATCGGCTCGTTCGTCGCGTACATGTTCGACGCGCTGGAGATCCTGCTGCTGTCGTTCGCGTTACCCGTGATCCGGGCTGATCTGAACCTGTCGACCACCCAGGCGGGCCTGCTCGCCACGGCCACGTTGCTGGGCATCGGCGTGAGCAGCGTGACGGTCGGCTGGCTCGCCGACAACTACGGCCGCAAGCGCGCGTTGATGCTGTCGCTCGCGGTGTTCGGGCTCTTCACCATGGCGATCGCGGTGGTGCCGAGCTTCACGCTGTTCGTGGTGCTGCGGTTCCTCGCGGGCATGGGCCTCGGCGGTGTGTGGGGCGTGGTGTCGGCGTACGTGGTCGAGACCTGGCCCGCCGCGCAACGAGGTCGTGCGGTCGCGTTCGTGCTGAGCTCGTTTCCGGTCGGTGGTGTGGTGGCCGCGCTGATGTCGGGCGCGTTGCTGCCGGACTGGCGACTGCTGTTCTTCCTCGGCGGCGCGGGCGTGGTGATCCCGTTGCTCATCGTCGGGTTGTTCTTCCGCGAGTCCGCCGAATGGGTCCAGCAGCGGTCGACGCCGGTGCGGATCACCGAGATCTTCGCCCCGGAACTGCGGAAGCGGACCGTGCTCGGCGCGGTCGTGGCCGGCTTCGCGATGTTCGGCGCGTGGGGCGCGTCCACGTGGCTGCCGACCTACCTCGGCGTGGACAAGGGGATCCCGCCCACCACGGTCGCGATGTTCCTGCTGGTGCTCAACCTCGGGATGTTCGTGGGCTACAACGTCTTCGGCTTCATCGCCGACCGGATCGGCCACAAGTACGCGCTGGTCCTGTCGCTGGCGGGCGTGGCGCTGACGTTGCCGCTCTACGTGGTGGCCGCCGACCGCACCGCGTTGCTGTGGCTGGGCCCGATGTTCGCCTTCTTCGCGGCCTACGCGGGCATCTTCGGCGTCTACCTGGGCGAGCTGTTCCCGACCAGGGTGCGGACGACCGGTGCCGGGTTCTGCTACAACATCGCGCGCGGCGTGTCCGCGTTCGCCCCGCTGACCCTCGGTGTGCTCGCGACGGGGTCGGGGCTGGGCGCGGGTCTGCTGGTGTGCGCGGGGTTCATGGCCTGCGCCGCCGTCGCCATGACGTTCCTGCCCGACCTGCGCGCCAGGACAGCGAAGCAGCCGCAACCGGTGAGCGGCTAGCCGTTCCCGTTCGCCCACAGGTGGCTGCGCACCGAGAGCGACGCCGCGCGCATCGCCGCGCGGACCCGGTCGAGATCCTCCCCGGTCGCGGGATCGGGGGCGCGCAGCACCTGCCGGGCGGCCTCCAGCAGGCACAGCACCGCGTCCAGCCGCGCGCTGGCGGGCAGTCCGCTCAGATCGTCGTGCAGGGACTGGAGCAGCGCGTCCGCGGACGTGGTCGTGTCGCCAGATGCCAACGTTGTCAACACTGAATCTCCTTTCCGGTCAGAGCTCTACGGGAACGGACGGTGCCATGTACTCCGGGCAGAAGAACTGCGAACCTCACTCGGGCTGCGTCCGCAAGCACGAACCGCACGACCCGGTCGGCTGTCTGATGCTGAGCTCCACCCAGGCGCGCATCCTGGAAGGCGTCGCGGCCGGTTTCTCCAGCGGGCGGTTGTCGCGGGAGCTGTACCTCAGTTCGAAGACGATCGACTACCACGTGCGCGTTCTGTCGGACAAGCTCCAGGCGCCGAACCGGGTCGCGTTGATCTCGCGGGCCTTCGTGCTGGAGATCCTGCGCACGGACTCGTGGCCACCGCGGGTCGCGTGCGAGACCGTGGACTGAACCGCGGTGCTCAGGTGGCCGCCTCGACGTCGACGCCCATCTCCTCGGCGATCCTGGCGGCCTCGGTCAGCAGGGTCTCCACGATCTGCGACTCCGGGACCGTGCGGATCACCTGGCCCTTCACGAAGATCTGCCCCTTGCCGTTGCCGGCGGCGACCCCGAGGTCGGCCTCCCGCGCCTCGCCGGGTCCGTTCACCACGCATCCCATCACCGCCACCCGCAACGGCACTGGGAACCCTTCGAGGGCCGCGGTGACCTGCTCGGCCAGCGTGTGCACGTCCACCTGGGCGCGGCCGCACGACGGGCACGACACGATGTCGAGCCCGCGCGGCCGCAGCCCCAGCGACTCCAGGATCTGGTTGCCCACCTTGACCTCTTCGACGGGCGGGGCGGACAGCGAGACGCGGATGGTGTCGCCGATGCCCTCCGCGAGCAGCGCGCCGAACGCGACCGACGACTTGATGGTGCCCTGGAACCGCGGTCCCGCCTCGGTGACGCCGAGGTGCAGCGGGTAGTCGCAGCGGGCGGCGAGCCGGCGGTACGCCTCGATCATCACGACCGGGTCGTTGTGCTTCACCGAGATCTTCAGGTCGGTGTAGCCGTGCTCCTCGAACAGCGAGCACTCCCACAAAGCCGACTCCACCAGCGCTTCCGGCGTCACGCCGCCGTGCTTGGCGAGCAGCCGCTTGTCCAGCGACCCCGCGTTCACGCCGATCCGGATCGGCACGCCCGCGTCCCCCGCGGCACGGGCGATCGCGCCGACCTGGTCGTCGAACTGCCGGATGTTGCCGGGGTTCACCCGCACCGCCGCGCACCCGGCGTCGATCGCGGCGAACACGTACTTGGGCTGGAAGTGGATGTCGGCGATCACCGGGATGCCGGACTTGCGGGCGATCGCGGGCAACGCGGCCGCGTCGTCGGCGGAGGGCACCGCCACCCGCACGATTTCGCAGCCCGCCGCGGTGAGCTCGGCGATCTGCTGCAACGTCGCGTCGACGTCGGCGGTCGGCGTGGTGGTCATCGACTGCACCGACACCGGCGCGTCCCCGCCGACCGCCACCGGGCCGACCATGATCTTCCGCGAGGTCCGGCGGGTGGCCACCGAGAGCTCTTCCTTGCGCGGCACCGGCATCCCCAGGGCGACGGTCATAGCTCCACTCCTGAACCGACGGGCTCGCGCGCGTCCAGATCGGTGATCAGTCCTGTCACGGCCTCGGTGATGTCCCGCGCGGTCAGTCCGCACGCGGCGAGCACCTCGGCCCGCGACCCGTGCTGCAGGAACCGGCGCGGGATGCCGAACTCGCGCAACGGCGTGCGCACGTCGTTGTCCCGCAACGCCTGCGCGATCGCGGACCCGACGCCGCCCACCCTGCTGTTGTCCTCGACGGTGATCGCGAGCCGGTGGCGGCGGGCGATGTCGGCCAGCGCGGGGTTGACCGGGTTGACCCAGCGCGGGTCCACCACCGTCACCCCGATCCCCCGTGCCACCAGGTCCTCGGCGGCCAGCAGCGCGAGCCCGGCGAGCGCGCCGACCGAGACGATCAGGACGTCCGACGGCCCGGTGCGGCGCAGCACGTCCAGTCCGTTGAACACGGCCACGGCGGGCACGTCGTCGCCGGCGGATCCCTTGGGGAAGCGCAGCAGGGTCGGGCCTTCCTGCCAGGCCACGGCTTCGGCCAGCAGCTCGCCGAGCCGGGTGCCGTCGCGCGGCGCGGCGATCCGCAGGCCCGGCACGACCTGGAGCACCGACAGGTCCCACATGCCGTTGTGGCTCGGCCCGTCGTCGCCGGTCACGCCGGAGCGGTCGAGCACGAACGTCACCGGGCGCCGGTGCAGCGCGACGTCCATCAGCAGCTGGTCCAGCGCGCGGTTCACGAACGTCGAGTAGATGGCGACCACCGGGTGCACGCCGCCCATCGACAGGCCTGCGGCCATCGTGACCGCGTGCTGCTCGGCGATGCCCACGTCGATCACCCGGCCGGGATGCCTGCGCTGCAACGGGAGCAGGCCCGTCGGCTCGGTCATCGCGGCCGTGATCGCCACGATGTCGGCGCGTGCCTCCGCCAGTTCCACGAGCTTCTCGCCGAACACCGCCGTGAACGACCGGCCGGACGACCCGAGCGGCAGCCCCGTCACCGGGTCCATCGGCTTGACCGCGTGCCCGAGGTCCAGCTCGTTGCTCTCGGTGTGCGGATATCCCCTGCCCTTGGCGGTGATCACGTGCACGACCACCGGTCCCTCCAGCGCCACGGCCTGGCGCAGGGCGTCCTGGACGGCGGTGATGTCGTGCCCGTCGACCGGGCCGAGGTAGAGCAGGCCGAGCTGTTCGAACAGGGTCGCCCCGTGGCCTGAGCGCAGGTCGGCGAGGTGCTCGGCGAGGCCGCCGACCGTGGGCGCGTAGGAGCGCCCGTTGTCGTTGAGCACGATGACGAGCGGCCGGTCGGGCCCGCCCGCGATGTTGTTGAGCGCCTCCCAGGCCATGCCGCCGGTCATCGCGCCGTCACCGATGATCGCGACGGTCGCCCGGTCACGCCGTCCCAGGTGCGCGTCCGCACGGGCCAGACCGTCCGCATAGGACAGTGCGGTGGACGCGTGGGAGTTCTCCACCAGGTCGTGCTCGGACTCGTCCCTGCTCGGGTAGCCAGAGACACCACCGGTCTTGCGCAGCCGGTCGAACCCGGCCTGCCGCCCGGTGAGGATCTTGTGCACGTACGACTGGTGCCCGGTGTCCCACAACAGCCGGTCGCGCGGGGACTCGAAGACCGTGTGCAGCGCGATGGTCAGCTCGACCACGCCGAGGTTGGGGCCGAGGTGTCCTCCGCTCGCGGAGACCCGGTCGATCAGGAACGCGCGGATCTCCCCCGCGAGGTCGCGCAGTTGCGCCGCGGTCAGCTCCCGCAGCCGGGCCGGGTCGCGCACGGTGTCCAGCAGCGCCATGTCGAACAGAGCTCCTCACGGTCGGTCAGCGCGCGTCCGGCACGCCGGTGAGTCGTGCGGGCGGGGTGAACACGACGTCCTCGGTCGCCACCCGGTGCACGGCCACGTCCCCGTAGCCGAGTGAGGCGAGCTTCGCGACCACCTCGTCGACGAGGACCTCCGGCGCGCTCGCCCCGGCGCTCACGCCGACCGTGCGCACGCCGTCGAGCCACGCCGTGTCGAAGTGCGTCACGTCCGGCACGAGCTCGGCGCGCCCGCCCTGCCTGCGCGCCACCTCGACCATCCGGATCGAGTTGCTGGAGTTGGTGGATCCCACCACCAGCACCAGGTCGCAGTCGTGCACGATCGCCCTGATCGCGTCCTGCCGGTTCTGGCTCGCGTAGCAGATGTCGTCGGTCCCGGGTCCGCGCAGATCGGTGAACCTGCGCTCCAGCACGGCGATGATGTCCCTGGTGTCGTCGACCGAGAGCGTGGTCTGCGTCAGCAACGCGACCGGCGCGTCGGCAGGCAGGTCCAGCGCCTCCGCGTCGGCGACCGTCTCGACGATGATCGTCTGGTCGGGGGCGTGCCCGAAGGTGCCCTCGACCTCCTCGTGGTCCGCGTGGCCGACGAGCAGCAACGTCCGCCCGTCGCGGGCGAACCGGCGGGCCTCCTGGTGCACCTTGGCCACCAGCGGGCAGGTCGCGTCGAGCACGTCCAGGCCGCGGGCCGCCGCGTTCTCCCGCACCTGCGGGGAAACGCCGTGCGCGGAGAACACGCACACCGCGCCCTCCGGCACTTCTTCCTCGGAGTCGACGAACACCACGCCGCGTTGGCGGAACTCGTTCACGACGTAGTGGTTGTGCACGATCTCCTTGCGGACGTAGATCGGCGCGCCGTGCCGTTCCAGCGCGAGGTCGATGATGGCGATCGCCCTGCGCACGCCGGCGCACAGACTCCGCGGCTCGGCCAGCACGACCTGCTTGTCGCCGCTCATTTCCCACTCCCGTTCCGCGCGATGACCTCCGCGCCGGCCGGTAGAAACCGAGTCCCTCTCAGGGAAGTCCTGGCCGCCCGCGCAATGGCCGGAGTAGTACACGGCCTCGGCGTCGCACAGCAGCCACCAATCCGGAGAATAGTGCAGACGGAGCTATTCGCCGGGACCGTTGGGGTTTTTCCCAAAGTCGAACGAGCGTCCTCCCCGTCGTTGACACGGCGCTGTGTGCCGCTCCAGGATGGAATCCGATGGCCGCCAGCTGATTTCGGGGCGACTCAGGATTCCGGATCGTGAGGCGGCGCCGAATTTCGAACGAGTCGCTGCTTGCGAGAAATCCGAGCCCTGGAGAAGTGACCGTGTCAAATCTTGCAAGTTCACCGCTGGCAGCGCTCGACCCGCAGGACGAGGTCCGGGTCGTCGGCCAGTATTACGACGACAAGACCGCCAAACTCGTTCGCAAATACGGGCCCGGTCCGCGGATCCACTACCACGTGGGCTACTACCCCGGCTCCGAGACGCCGGTCTACCCGGCGAACGCGACGGCGGACGACATCCGCGCGAGCATCCGGCTGCACCAGGAGGGCCTGCTGCGCTACGGCGCGAAGATCTGGGGCGCCGAGCACCGCCTGTCGGGCAAGGTCCTCGACGTCGGCTGCGGCCTCGGCGGCGGGTCGCTGTTCTGGGCGCAGGAGTACGGCGCCGAGGTCACGTCGGTGACGAACGCGCCGGAGCACGCGCCGATCGTCGAGGGGTTCGCGCGCGAGTGCGGCCTCGACGGCAAGGTCAAGGCGCTGATCTGCGACGCGAACAAGCTGACCGTGGACGACGGCCCGTACGACGCGGCGGTCGCGATCGAGAGCAGCGGGTACTTCGACCGCCCGAAGTGGTTCGAGCGCCTTTCGCACGTGCTCAGGCCCGGCGCGAGTGTGTGTGTCGAGGAAGTCTTCACGACACGGCCGCACGGTGCTGACGTGTGGGCCGAGTACTTCTACTGCAAGCCGGTCACCGTGGGCGACTACGAGAAGGCCGCCAACGCCGCCGGGTTCGAGCTGGTCGACGACGTGGACGCGACGGCGGAGACCGCGCCGTTCTGGGACGAGAGCGCGGCCTGGACGCAGGCGGGGCTGGACGACGACCACACCCTGTCCGCGGTCGAGCGCAGGCAGATGCGGATCTCCCTGCTCGCGAACCGGGCGCTGGGCGCCGAGTGGAAGGCGGGCGGCCTGAAGCTGGGTTTCCTGCGCTTCGAGAAGAAATGACCTCGTGCCACCCATCACGAACGATGCGGAGTTCCACATGACGCTCGGCCAGTCCCCCGCTCCCAGCGACGTCGCGGACGTCTACGACGGGATCGGTCAGATCTACGGTGCGGCCTGGGGTCCCAACTACCACTACGGCTACTGGGACGACGACAACGACCACGCCTCGATCGAGTCGGCCACCGACCGCCTCACGGACATGATGATCGAGGGCCTGCGCGGGCAGGCCGGCCAGCGCGTGCTCGACGTCGGCTGCGGCATCGGGCATCCGGCGTTGCGGCTGGTGCAGAAGTCGGGCGTGGACGTCGTGGGCATCTCGGTCAGCCACGTCCAGGTGGCGCAGGCCAACGAGCTCGCGGCCGGTGCCGGGCTCGCGGACAAGGCGACGTTCCAGTTCACCGACGCGATGGACATGCCGTTCGCGGACGGCTCGTTCGACTCGGCCTGGGCGTTCGAGTCGATGTGGCACATGCCCGACCGCGCCCAGGTGCTGTCGGAGATCTCCCGGGTCGTGCGCTCCGGCGGCCGGCTCGCGATCGCCGACGTCATCGAACGCGGCCCGGTCAGCCCCGAGGGCCGCAAGGTTCTCGACCACGTCTGCGCGAACTACGCGGTGAAGTCGCTCGGCACGATCGAGGAGTACCGCGAGGCGCTGGCCGCCAACGGGTTCGTCGACGTGGACATCCGCGACGTCACGGCCAACTGCAACCGCACCCTCGCGGTGATGGCCGACGCCGTGGAGACCCGCCGGGACGAGCTGAACGCGCTGGTCGGCGAGGAGCAGGCCCAGTCGCTGCTCGACTTCATGCGCCTGTCCGCGGTCACGCCGGAGCAGGGTTACGTGTTCCTGACGGCGACCCGCGCCTGACGCACACGCGAAAAGGAGCCCCGGCCGATTCGGCCGGGGCTCCTTTCGTGTTCGTCAATGCCGAACCGCGTTCGTCAATGTCGAACGCGCAGCTCGGCGAGCGCCCTCAGCGGGAACACCGGGCGGTGCTTCGGCGCCTGGCCCGGCACCAGTGAGAGGCCGGGCATCCGGGCGGCGACGGCCTGCACCGCGACCTCCAGCTCGGCGCGGGCGAACCCGGCGCCGAGGCAGAAGTGGATGCCGTGGCCGAACGCGAGGTGCGAGGAGGACTTCGTGTTCGGGGCGAACGCGGCGGGGCACGCGTGCGCGCGGCTGTCGCGTCCGGCCGCGCCGTAGAGCAGCAGCAACCGGCTGCCCTCCGCCAGGTGCACGTCACCGACGACGACGTCGCGCGTCGCCGTCCGGTACATGCCGGCGAGCGGGCTGTCGAACCGCAGCCCCTCCTCGACGAGCTCTCGCGTGGAGACCGTGCCGTCGACGACGGACTGCCAGCCGTCCGGTGCCAGCAGCTGCTGGTAGAAGATCGTGCCCAACGCCTCGGCGCAGGTCATGTGGCCCGCGAAGATCAGCGTCGGGATCTGCACGGCGACCTCGGCGGCGGTGAGCGTGTTGCCCGCCTTGCCGTCGTGCAGCAGCTCGCTGATCAGGTCGTCGCGCGGGTCGGCCAGCCGGTCCTGCGCGATCGCGCGGGCGAACGCGCCGAACTCCATCAGCCCCTGGGCGTGCTCGCGCAGCAGGTCCGGATCGGTGTCCTGCTGCAGCATCATCAGCTCGATGCGCTGCTCGGACCACAGCCGGCACCGCTCGTAGTACTCCTCGGGGATGCCGAGCCGACGGCACATCACCTCCAGGGCGTACGGGACGGCGAACGACGCGATGAAGTCGAACTCGTCGTCCTTCGCGGCCCGTTCGGCCAGGTCGGCGGCGATCTCCCGCATGGTCGGCTCGAAGGCCCTGACCCGCGCCGGGGTGAACCCGGTGTTCAGCACCTCGCGGATGCGGGTGTGCTCTGGCGGGTCGAGCGAGCCGACCGCGACCGCGCCGGCGCCGCGCCAGGTCTTGAACATCTTCGCCACGTCGTCGGGCAGCGCGACCTTGGGACGGGGGTTGTGGTCGCGCGCGGAGAACCCGCCGTCGTCCTTGAGCACGGCGAGCATGTCCTCGCGCCGGGTGACGCACCACGCGTCGAGCAAAGGGGCGTAGAACACCGGCTCGTCGTCCCCGATGCCGGCCAGGAATGAGTACGGGTCGTCGCGGTGTTCGCCGTACGGGTCGAACGGCCTGCCTTCACGCAATTTCCCAGAATCGGCTGATACAGCCATTTAGCCTCTCCAGCTCTCGGTGCACCATTCCCCGGCGCTGACCAGCACCGCCCGGTGCCACCCAGCAGCCACCAATCCACAGATTAGTGCCATCCGGGTGACCTGCCGCGCGGATTGGGGTTTTTCCCAAACCCGCAGGTGTCACCCGAGGCGTCGTTGACACGAACGCGAGGGGTCCCGCAGGATGCAGATCGGAACTCCTGCCCGAATTCCCGAGCCCCGCTCAGGATTTGATTGCGCGCAGCCGGGAGCTGCCCGCGCATTTCGGTTTCAATTCACGAACACCAGTGCGGAGAATCCCGATGAGCACACTCGACACGTCGGAGACCGGGCTCGCGCCGCCGCGGACCGTGCGGTCCGAGGTGCTGCCCGTCGTGCGGCAGCAGGTGTCCGCGCTGGAACCGGCCCTGGCCCGGATCTGCTCGTACCACCTCGGTCTCGCCGACGAACGCGGTGAGCCGATCAGCGCGCCGAGCGGCAAGATGACCCGCGCCGCGTTGATGATGGTGACAGCAGAGGGTCTCGGCCTGCGCGCGGAGGACGTGCTGCTCCCCGCGGCCGCCCTGGAGTTGCTGCACAACTCCACGCTGATCCACGACGACATCATCGACGCCGACGACCTGCGGCGGGGCCGCCCGGCCGCGTGGAAGGTGTTCGGCGCCGGTCTCGCGATCCTCGCCGGGGACGCGGCGCAGAACCTCAGCCTGCAGATCGTCGTCACCGACCCCGGTCCCGGCCGCGCGGAGATCGCCGAGGCGTTCGCCGACGCGACCCGGCTGGTGCTGTCCGGGCAGTCCCGCGAGCTGACCGTGCGGCTGGGCCCGGACACCGGGCTCGCCGAGTACGAGCGGATCGTCGAGGAGAAGACGTCCGCGCTGCTGGAATGCGCACTCGTCACCCCGGCATTGCGTGCGGGGAAAGCGGACCGCGTCGTCGCGGCGTTGCGCGGCGCGGGCAGGCACCTCGGCCTCGCCTTCCAGATCTCCAACGACGTCGAGGACATCTGGGGCGACCCGGAGGTGACCGGCAAGCCCGTCCGCGGTGACGTCGAACGCCGCAACCCGACCTTCCCGGTGCTCGCGGCGATGGCCACCGAGAGCCCGGTGAGCGCACGGCTGCGCGAGCTGTGGGACTCCGGCGGAACGTCACCGGCACAGCTGCAGGAGATGGCGGACCTGACCGAGGAGACGGGTGGCAGGGACACGGCCGACAAGCTCTCCAGCGGCCACCTCGACTCCGCCCTGGAGCACCTCGGCAGGGCCGGGCTGACGCCTGCCGCGACCGCCGAGCTGACCGCCCTGTTCCACCGCATCGTCCGTCGCACGGCATGACCCCCGGAGGTCGTCAGTGAGTACCCCGGTTCAACTGCCTCTCGAGCAGGAGAACGTGCTGGAGCTCGCGCCCGGTGTGCGCGCGCTCCAGTCCCAGGGTTCGGTCCACCGGGTCCGCACGCCCCAGGGCGGTGAGGGGTGGCTCGTCACCGGGCACGCCGACGTGCGGCGGTTGCTGGACGACGGCGAACGGCTCAGCCGCACCAACCCCGACCCGGCCGCGACCGACGCCGGGGCGGCGTTGCTCGCCAGTCTGCTCGGCGGGTTCGCCACGGACCACGCCCGGATGCGCGCGTTGCTGGAGCCGCACTTCTCCGCCGAGCGGATGGCAGAACTCCGCCCGTACGTGGAGAAGCAGGCAGGCCGTCTGCTGGACTCCCTTGCCGCGCAACGACCTCCGGTCGACCTGCGCGAGGCGGTGGCGCTGTCGTTGCCGATCCAGGTGATGTGCGAGTGGCTCGGCGTGCCACCGGAGGACAAGGACCGCTTCGGCGCGTGGACGCAGGACGCCGCGAACGTCGGTGACCCGGTCAAGTCCAAGCAGGGCCTCGGCGGACTGTTCGGCTACTGCAGGCAGCTCGTCGCCGACAAGCGCCGCAACCCCGGCGACGACGCCATCTCACGGCTGTGCGCGGCGGACGGGATCACCGACGACGAGGTGCTCGGGCTGACGGCGTTGCTGCTGTTCGGCGGCTACGAGACCACGGTCGCGCGGATCGGCACGTGCGTGCTGCTGTTGCTGTCCGAACCCGGTCAGTGGCAGGCGCTGGTGGACGACCCGGACCTCGTTCCCGGTGCGGTGGAAGAGACTTTGCGGCGGTCGATGCCGAACCCGCACAACGGCGGCATGCCCCGGTGGGCGGCGAAGGACTTCGAGATCGACGGGGTCGTCGTGCGGGCCGGGGACTTCGTGATGCTGAACGTCATCGCGGCCAACCACGACGAGTCGGTGTTCGCCGGCGCGGGCCGGGTCGACGTCACGCGCGACACCGCCGCCAGCCTCGCGTTCGGGTACGGGGCACACGCCTGCGTGGGCGCGGCACTGGCGCGGATGCAGCTGCAGGTGGTCATCGCCCAGCTCGTCGCGCGGTTCCCGACTTTGCGCCTGGCCGTCGGTGTGGACGAGCTGAGGTTGCGGCACGAGACGTTGATCGGCGGTCTGTTCGAACTCCCGGTGACCTGGTGATGGGGAACTGATGCTGCACAAGATATCCGCGGGCGTCGTCACGAAGAGCCCGGACGCGATCCGCTCGTACCTGCTGCTGATGCGGCTGGACCGGCCGACCGGGTACGTGCTCTACCTGCTGCCCGGACTGTGGGCCGTCGTCTTCGCCTTCCAGGACCTGTCGGACCTCGTCGCGGTGGCGGCGGTCGCGGTCGCCGCCGTGCTGATCCGCGGTTTCGCCTGCGCCAGCAACGACGTGACCGACGTGGAGATCGACCGCCGCGTCGCCCGCACGGTCGGCCGGCCCGTCGCGGCGGGAACGATCAGCGTCCGCAACGGGGTCCTCTGGGCCGCCGCGCAGGCCGGTGCCGCGTTGCTGGTGCTGGCGGTGGCGAACTGGCAGACGGTGCTGGTCGCGCTGGCCACCTACCCGTTGATCGTCGCCTACCCGTTCATGAAGCGCTTCTTCGTCTGGCCCTCGGCGTTCCTCGGGCTGGTGATGAGCACCTACGTGTTCGTCGGCTGGACGGCGGCGACCGGCAACGCCGACTACCCGCCGCAGGTCTACGGCCTGTACGCGGCCGGCACGTTCTGGACGATGATCCACGACGCGATCTACTCCCACCAGGACAAGGAGTACGACCGAAAGATCGGGGTCAAGTCGTCGGCACTGCTGTTCGGCGGCTCCACCAAGGTGTGGCTCGCGTTCTTCGGCCTGCTCAGCCTCGCGGGCGTGGTCTGGGCGGCGTCGCTGACCACGATCGGCTGGGCGTTCTACGTGGTGGTCGTGCTCGCCGCGGCCTACCTGGGCCACCTGATCAAGAAGGTGGACCTGGACGACCCGAAGGCGTGCTGGGACACGTTCTGCGCCAACACGAACTACGGCTGGCTCGTGCTCGCCGCCCTGATCGCCGGGCAGCTCACGTGACGGGGCTGTGGCAGGGCGACGGCGTCGACCTGGACGCGTACCTCGCGCGCATCGGGTTCGAGGGTGACGTGGCGGCGGACCTCACGACGTTGCGGCGCCTGCACACCGCGCACGTGGACGCGATCCCGTTCGACAACCTCGACGCGCTGCTCGGGCGTGGTGAGGTGCCGCTCGACATCGCCCGCGTCCAGGAGAAGATCGTGCGGCAGGGCCGCGGCGGCTGGTGCCTGGAGCAGGTCGTGCTGATGGCGGCCGTGCTGGACCGCATCGGGTTCACGTTCACCGCGTTCGCCGGACGGACGCGGATCCGCACCGGCAACCCGTTCGGACCGGCGCTGCACGTGGCGCTGGCCGTCGAACTCGAGGGCGAGACCTGGCTGCACGACGTGAGCTTCGGCGCGCACGGGCTGCACGAGCCGATCCTGCTCGCGGCAGGAGCACGGCTGGACGGCGACTTCTCGTTCGAGGTGGCGCGGGAGTACTCCGGCGAGTACGTGCTGCGGTTCCTGCGCCCTGAGGGCCCCGTGGACCTCTACGGCTTCACCACGGACGCGCGGTACCCGTCGGACTTCGAGCTGTTGAACCACTTCTGCCTCACGCACCCGCGGTCGCCGTTCAACCACCGGATGGTCCTGCAGCGCACCCAGGCGAAGGTCCGGCACCTGCTCGCCGGCACCACGCTGCTGGAGATCCGGGCGGGCGAGACGTCGTCGCGCGAGCTCGACGAGGCCGAGGCGCTGGCCGTCACCGAGGAGATCTTCGGCATCGCGCTGGCGCCCGACGACGTCCGGACACTCCGCAAGACCCTGGCCGGCCCATGACGCGAACCCTGCTGATCGACAACTACGACTCCTACACCTTCAACCTGTTCCAGCTGATCGCCGAGATCAACGGCCGCGAGCCGACGGTCGTGGTCAACGACGACCCGGCGTTGCTCGACCTGCGGCTGGAGGACTTCGACAACGTCGTCGTGTCCCCCGGCCCTGGCCGCCCGCAGAACTCCCGCGACATCGGCCTGGTCGGGGACCTGCTGCGGCGCACCACGTTGCCGGTGCTCGGCGTGTGCCTCGGGCACCAGATCATCGGGCACCTGGCGGGCGCCTCGGTGGGCGCCGCGCCCGAACCGCGGCACGGGCACCTCGCCAAGGTCTCGCACGAGGGCGACCCGCTGTTCGCGGGCGTGCCGAGGGAGTTCGTGGCGGTGCGGTACCACTCGCTCAGCGTGCAGGAACCGCTGCCCGCCGAGCTCGTCCCGATCGCGTGGGCGGACGACGGCGTGCTGATGGCGTTGCGGCACCGGGACCGGCCGCAGTGGGGCGTGCAGTTCCACCCCGAGTCGGTCGCGTCCGGGTACGGCAGGGAGATCCTGCGCAACTTCGCCGACCTGACCCGGCAGACCCAGGCCTCCGAGCTGGGCCTGGTCAGCGCCGTGGTGCCGGGCGCCGACGCCGAGTCGATCTTCCTGTCGCTGTTCGGCGACAGCGAGCACTGCTTCTGGCTCGACAGCAGCCGCGTCGAGCGCGGGCTGTCGCGGTTCTCGTTCCTGGGCGACACCTCCGGGCCGCTCAGCGAGGTCGTGACCTACCGCACCGGCAGCGGGGCCGTGCAGGTGCGGGACGCGCACGGCGTGCGTGACGTGCCCGGCAACGTGTTCGACTTCCTCGAACAACGGCTGCGCGAGCGGCGGATCCCCGAGACCTCGCTGCCGTTCGACCTGACCGGCGGCTACGTCGGGTACTTCGGGTACGAGCTGCGGGCGGAGTGCGGCGCCCCGGTCCGCCACCGGGCCGAGACCCCGGACGCCGCCTGGATGTTCGCGGACCGGATCGTCGCGGTCGACCACCAGGAGGGCCTCACCTACCTGGTCGCCGTGCACTCCGCCGCGACCAGGGACGACGCGCAGGCGTGGGTGGACCGCACCGCGACCGTCCTCAGTGGACTACGTCCGGCTGTGGTGCCGGTCGCCGAGCCGGCTCCTCCGGCCGACGCCGAGGAGTTCCTGGTGCGCGGCCAGGACCAGTACCTGGCGGACATCGAGGAGTGCCAGCGGCAGCTGCGGCTGGGCGAGAGCTACGAGATCTGCCTGACGAACAAGCTGCACCTGCCGTTCCGCGACGACGACACAGAGTTCTACCTGCGGCTGCGCCGGTCGAACCCGGCACCGTACGCCGCGTTGCTGCGCCTGGGCGACGTGTCGGTGTTCTGCTCGTCGCCGGAACGCTTCCTGCGCATCGAACGGGACCGCTCGGTCACCAGCAAGCCGATCAAGGGCACCGCTCCCCGCGACGCCGACCCGGTGCGGGACGCGGAGATCGCCGCCACCCTGGCGTCGAGCGCCAAGACGCAGGCCGAGAACCTGATGATCGTCGACCTGCTGCGCAACGACCTCGGCCGGGTGTGCGAGGTGGGCAGCATCGACGTCGACCCGTACCTCGCCGTGGAGAGCTACCAGACCGTGCACCAGCTGGTGTCCACTGTGCACGGACGGCTCAAGGACGACGTCAGCGCGATGGACTGCGTCCGCCAGTGCTTCCCGGGCGGGTCGATGACGGGGGCGCCGAAGCTGCGCACCATGGAGATCATCGACGGCCTGGAGACCGAGGCGCGAGGCGTGTACTCGGGCACGTTGGGGTACTTCGGGCTGTCCGGCGGCACGGACCTGAACATCGTGATCCGCACGGCGGTCCGGGTCGGCGACCGGCTGTCGATCGGGGCCGGTGGGGCGATCGTGCTCGACTCGGATGCTCAGGAGGAGTACGAGGAGATGCTGCTCAAGGCGGCGGCCTCCCTGCGGGCCTGGCGGGCGCCGGCCGTGTCGGACGCGGGCGGTCTGCCGCGATGAGCGACGGGGTGCGGACGAGCGAGCGGGTGCGGCGCTGGTGGGACGACGGGTGGTCGGACGCCGACGACTCGGGCGAGGTGCGGGTCATCGACTCGTGGCTCGTGGAGGAGGGGCGGGTGCGGGGTTTCGGCCTGCACGCGCGGCGGTTCGCGGAAGCCTGCGGCCGATTCGCGGATGTCTCGGCTCCCCTGTCCCCCGCACCCCTCCACTCCGCGCTTCCCCACTCCGCACCTCCCCACTCCGCGCCCCTCCACTCCGCGACCCGAACCGACGCCTTCTTTCGCGCGGTCGCCGAGTCCCTGCCCGAGCAAGGCCGCTGGTTCCCCCGCGTCGAACTCGTCGACACCGGTTCCCGCAAGCGATTGCGGCTGTGGCTGCGCCCCGCTCCCCCGCGCACCAGGACCGTTCGACTCTGGCACGCGGGCCCCGACCGCCGAGCCCAGCCGTCCGTCAAAGGCCCCGACCTGGACCACCTCGCCTCCCTGCGTACAGCCGCCCAAGCAGCAGGCGCCGACGAGGCACTTCTGCTGTCACCAGAAGGACACGTGCTCGAAGGCTCCACCACGAGCATCGTCTGGTGGCGCGGCGACACGCTCTGCGGCCCGCCTCTCGGGAAGGTCCTGCCCGGCGTCACCCGTGCCCTGCTCGGACCGGTGACCGAGGAGCTCGCCACCCCGGCCGACCTCGCGAACGTTCCCGTGTGGACGGTCAACGCCCTGCACGGCATCAGGCCGGTCACCGAGGGACTGGGCCGCGAACCCGACCTGGCGCGGGCGGAGCGCTGGCAGACGCGGCTGGAGGCACTCGCCTCCGCGCCGACCACGTGAAGGAGGTTCCTCCCGATGTCCGCTGACTTCGAGCGCGACCTGCTGGTCCAGCTGACCGAGCGCTGGGGCAAGCGGGTGGCCGTGAAGAAGGACGAGCTCGACCTGGACGGGCACTTCGACGCGTCGCTGCCGGACTTCCCCGCACACCTCGTGCCCGTGCTCGCGTTGCCGGGCGCGGAGAAGCTCGACCGCGACGCCAAGGAGCGCATCCTGTCCGCCGCGTGGATCGCCTACAACGCGAAGACCGCGGCCATCGAGGACGAGATCATCCTGCCCGCGTGCCGGTTGATGCTCCAGGAGCGGATTCCGGTGCGCCGGGACGACGTCGCGGTGGACGCGCTGCACCAGACGATCATCGACGAGCACTACCACATCCTCATGTGCCACAACGCCGTCGGTGTCACGCGGCGCCGCAGGGACATGGCGGACGTGCGGTTCGCGCCGGGTGTCTGGTCGGTGGTGCAGGGCCGGGAGGCGGCTCGCGAGGGGCTGTCCGGGTTCGACCGGGACGTCGTCGACATCGCGTTCTCGCTGGCCGCGGAGACGACGATCAGCGGGTTCCTCTCGACGCTGTCGACGGCGCAGGACATCCAGCCGATGAACCGGATCACCACGGACATGCACCGGCGCGACGAGAGCGGGCACGCGGTGGTGTTCCGCGAGCTGTGCGGGTCGCTCTACCGCAGCCTCGACGGCGGGCAGCAGGCGATGTTCCGCGAGGCGCTCGTGGACGGGCTGACGGCGTTCCGCTCGGCCGACCTCGAGCCGTGGGTGACCGTGGCGGCGCAGGGCGGCTTCGAGATCGGCGCCGACCAGCTGCGCGAGTGGGCTGCGGCACGGCCGGTGCCCAAGCGGGACACCGGCCCGTTGCAACTGCTGCTCGACGACCTGGGCATCAGCCACGACCTCGTCAAGACGTGAGGACCCATGAGCGACGGCACGGTCGAAACGGTCCCCGGCTGGCGGACGCTCGTCGCCCGCCAGCGACCACCGTGGCCGGACGAGGCCCGGCTTGGCGAGGTGGTGGCGGATCTCGCGGCCTCTCCCCCGCTCGTCACCCCCGACGAATGCGACGCGCTCACCGCCCGCCTCGCCCAGGTGGCGGAGGGCAAGGCGTTCCTGCTCCAGGGCGGTGACTGCGCCGAACGACTCGACCAGGCGTCCGCGCCGGCGATCGAACGCAAGCTCGGACTGCTGCGGAAGATGTCCGCGATCCTGCCGCTCCCGGTCGTGACCGTGGGCCGGATCGCCGGCCAGTACGCGAAGCCGCGGTCCTGGCCGACCGAGACCGTCGACGGCCGCACGCTGCCGGTGTACCGGGGCGACGCGGTGAACGGCACCGCCTTCACCGACGTCGAGCGATGGCCGGACCCCACGAGGCTAAGGCGCGTGTACGACGCGTCGAAGTACACAGTGGACGTTCTGCGCGGCGGGATGTTCGTCAGCCACGAGGGTTTGCTGCTCGACTACGAGGAAGCGCTGACCCGGCGTGACCTGCGCACCGGCAGGCGGTACGCGGGCAGCGGGCACCTGCTGTGGATCGGCGACCGCACCCGGCAGCTCGACGGCGCGCACGTCGCCTACTTCGCGTCGATCGGCAACCCGATCGCGGTGAAGCTCGGCCCGTCCGCGACGGCCGAGCACGCGCTGGCGTTGATCGACCGGCTCGACCCCGACCGCACGCCGGGCAGGCTGACGTTCGTCGTGCGGCTGGGCGCCCGCCGCGTGCGGGACCTGCTGCCGGAGCTGGTGGAGAAGGTCACCGCATCCGGCGCGGCCGTGGCCTGGGTGTGCGATCCCATGCACGGCAACACCTTCCAGGCACCGAGCCGGCACAAGACGCGGCGGTTCGAGGACGTGCTGGCCGAGGTCACCGGGTTCCTGGAGGTCCACCGGGCGCTCGGCACCCACGCGGGCGGCCTGCACGTGGAACTGACCGGCGAGGACGTGACCGAGTGCGTCGGCGCCGGGGTCGGGTTCGACGACCTGCACCGCCGGTACGAGTCCGCCTGCGATCCGCGCCTCAACGCCGGGCAGTCGCTGGAGCTCGCGTTCCTGCTCGCCGACCTGCTGCGCTGACGAACGGGCGCGAGTCACCTCGCGCCCGTCGCACCTCAGCCCTCGTTGGTGTAGAGCGTTCCTTCTGACCAGATGTACCGGGTGCCGCCCCACTTCGCCGCCGACTCGACGTCGGGGAAGAAGCCGCTGCCCTCCAGGTTCGCGCTGGTGTTGCACAGCACGGGCACCCCGCTGATCTCCGCGTAGTGCTTCAGCACGCGGACGGTCGCGGTGTCCTGAGTGGACTTGATGGTCTGCAGCCTGGCGGTGCCGTCGAGGTGCACGATCGCCGGCACGCGCTCGGCCCAGCCCGGCCGCATGCGGTGCTCGAAGATCATGAACGGGTCGGGCGTGCCGGGGTCGAACACCTCGGGTGCGCGCTCCTCCAGGCAGATCGGCGCGACCGGCCGGTACGAGGCGCGGTTCTTGATGTCGTTGAGGACGTCCTTCATCCGCGTGCTGGTCGCGGGCGCGATGATGCTGCGGTTGCCCAGCGCGCGCGGCCCCAGTTCGGCGCGTCCGGACAGCACCACGACGGGTTCGTCCTCGGTGTGCAGAAGCTCGGCCAGCTGCCGTTCGTCGCACGGCCGGGAGCTCCAGCCGTCCGGCAGGGTGCCGACGGTGATCCGCGGGCCGCTGTAGACGTCCCACTCCAGCGCCGTGTGGCCGTTGAGGAACATCTCGCAGGCCGCGGTGCCAATCGCCGCGCCGGCGTCGTTGGGGAACGGCGGGATGAAGACGTCCTGGAACACTCCGCTGGCGCGGATCGCGGTGTTCCACTTGATGTTGAGCGCGCAGCCGCCGCCCATGACCAGGTTGTGGCCGCCTCCGGGGAACCGGCTCTGCACGGCCTTGGTGAGCCGGTCGAGCAGGTTGTGCCCCAGGTAGGCCTGGTAGGTGGCGATGAGATCGGCGTTGGACAGGCCCGGCATGAGCTCGTCGCGGTTCGCGGCGACCTTGTCCCCCAGCACGCCGACGCGGTCGACGGTGATGTCGCTCAGCTCGGCCATGAGGTCGTCGAAGACCTTGAACGCGCCGGTGTCGACCGTGCCCTTGGCCGCGTAGGCCATCGCCTTGCCCGCCACGGAGAGGTGGTGGCGGATGGCCGGTTCCGACGTCATGTCCTCGTACGGCCGCAGGTACGGCTCGAACCGCGCGCAGAACGCCGCGAAGCTGCCGCCGAAGACCGGCATGAGGGCCTCGACGAACGTCACCTCGCGGGTCTCCGCGCGGACGAGGTAGAGGCGCGGCGTGATGATGCCGTCCCACACCAGGACGAACGCGTCCTCGCCTCTGGCCGCGAACGGGCTGGAGACGTACGTGCCGATGAGGTGGTTCGCGACGTGGTGGTAGCTCGCGTACTCGCCCAGGCCGTGCCCGCTGAAGGTGTGGCGCCCCAACGGACTGCCGTCGGTCTCGACGTACGGCGCGACCTTCAGCCCGATCGGCTCGCCGCCCTCGGTGACGGAGACGACCACCTGGCCGTCGGCGTCGGTCGTGTACCAGCCGTCGACCACGAACCGGTCGATGTCGGAGAGCTTCAGCCCCTCGGCGGCGAGGATCTCCGCCACCCGTTCGATGCTGCCGAGGGAACTGTACCGCTCACCGTTGTTCAGCTTCTCGATCTCGTAGCTGAAGAGAAGGCGACCGTCCTCGATGACCGCGACGCCACCGTCGTGTGATGCCTTGATTCCGCATATCCGCATTGGTCAGCCGCACCCTTTTCGGAAATGAGAGAAAGTGTCTACCGGTGAAGTCGCACCGGCAGCGATTCGAGTCCGCGAATGATCGTGCTGTTGCGCCAGCGCAGGTCGCCGGGCTCGGCGGCGAGCGTCATCGCGGGGAACGCGTCGAGCAGCGAGTCGAACGCCATCTGCACCTCGATCCGCGCGAGCGGCGCGCCGAGGCAGTGGTGGATGCCGTGGCCGAACGCGAGGTGGCCCGCGGCGGGCCTGCGGACGTCCAGCGCGTGCGGGTCGCCGAACCGCTCCGGGTCGCGGTTGGCCGACGCGATCGCGAGCAGCACGAAGTCGCCGGCCGGGATCTCGGCGTCGCCGACGGTCAGGTCCTCGGTGGCGCAGCGGAAGGTGGCGTGCTTGAGCGGGGCCTCCAGCCGCAGGAACTCCTCGACCGCGCCGGGCAGCAGCGTGCGGTCCTCCCGCAACGCCTCCCACTGGTCGCGGTGGCTCATCAGGTGCAGCGTGCCGTTGCCCAGGGCGTTGAGGGTGGTCTCGAAACCGGCGATGAACATCAGGTAGGCCGTCGAGATCAGCTCGGTCGTGGTCAGCCGGTCGTCGACGTCGTGCGCCGCCACCAGCGCCGTGAGGATGTCGTCGGTGGTGGCGTTGCGCTTGCGTTCGACGAGGTCGGCCAGGTATTCGGCGACGGCGTTGGCGGCGGCGGTGGCCTGCTCCGGGGAGTGACCGGAGACGAGCGCGCTGGACCAGTCCTTGAACGCGCCCTGCTCCTGCACCGGCACGCCCAGCAGCAGGCAGATCACCCGGATCGGCAGCGGGAACGCGAACGCGTCGAGGAAGTCGACCTCGTTCTCGTCCCTGAGCCCCTCGATCAACTCGTCGGTGACGGCCTGGATCCGCGGCCTCAACGCCTGCACGGCACGGCCGGTGAACGCCTTGCTGACGAGCTTGCGCAGCCGGGTGTGGTCCGGCGGGTCGGTGTGCATCATGTGGCTCGCGATGACCTTGGAGAACCCGCCGCGCTTGCCGCTGTCCGGTTCCTTCTGCGCGAACAGGCCGTCGATGCGGTTCAGGTCGGTGCTGAGCCGCGGGTCCGCGAACGCCGCGCGCACGGCGTCGTAACCGGTGATCACCCACACCGGCAGCCCGCCGATCAGCGGGACTCCCGGCGGCATCCGCACGCGGTGCGCCGGGCCCTCCTCGGCGAGTTTCGCGTACACCGAGTAGGGGTCCTGCACGAACGCTTCGTCGAGTTCCAGAAGAGCGGAATCGTGGTCCATCGGCACGTCCTCGGATTGCAGGAGTCCTCACCTGAATCCCTATCAAGGCCCACCGTTCGCCGCAATCACGCTTATCAAAAAGCCTAATTCCCGTCTCGAACGGCGTGACGGCCCTCCGCGGGTCCTGCTACGGTGCATGATTACCGGGCCTGTTCTCACGCGGAGACAACATTGCGACTTGCGCAGGTGATGGCGGACGTCTTCGAGCGCTTCGGCGAGCGGCCCGCGCTGGGTGAACGCGCGCGGGAGCTCGTGCCGGACCCGGACGGTCGCGTGACGTCGCGGCTGCTGCCCCGGTACGACACGATCACCTACGCCGAGGTGTGGCGCCGCGTCCAGGCGGTGGCCGCCGAACTGCCCGTCGTGGCGGGCGATCGGGTGGCGCTGCTCGGGTTCACCAGCGCGGACTACGCGACTTTGGGGCTGGTGTGCGGGTATCTGGGCGCGGTCAGCGTGCCGTTGCAGACCGGTGCGTCGGTCGAGGTGCTGGCCACGATCGCCGCGGAGACGTCGCCGGTGCTGGTCTGCGCGAGCGTCGAACGGCTGGACGTGGCCCGCGAACTGGTGCGGCGCACGCCTTCGGTGCGGCGGCTGGTGGTGTTCGACTACCACCCGCGTGACTCGGCGCAGGCCGCGCGCTTCGCCGCCTGTGCCGACCTGGACGTGGAAGTCGTCGCACTGGCCGAGGTGCTGGAACGCGGGGCAGCGCTGCCGTTACGGCCTCCGCACGTCGCGGCCGACGACGAGGACCCGTTGGCGATGCTCGTCTACACGTCGGGCAGCACCGGCACGCCCAAGGGCGCGATCTACACCGAGCGGCTCGCCAGGATCATGTGGGAGGACCGGGCGAAGCGGGACGGCCTGGTGAGCCTCAACTACGCGCCGCTGAGCCACATCGGCGGGCACTTCACACTGACGAACGCGTTGGCGCGCGGCGGGTTGAGCTGCTTCACGGCCGCGAGCGACCTCTCGACGTTCTTCGAGGACGTCGACCTGGTGCGGCCGACCGAGATCTCGCTGGTGCCGCGCGTGGTCGAGATGCTGTACCAGCGCTACCAGGGCTCGTTGGACCGCACCGACCCCCTCGGCGGGCGGATCGTGTTCGCCGCCTGTGGTTCCGCGCCGTTGTCGGACGCGCTGCGCGAGTTCGTCGAGTCGTTGCTGGGCGTGCAGCTGTACGACATGTACGGGTCGACCGAGGTCGCGGGCATCGCGATCAACGGAATGCTGATGAACCCGCCCGTGCTCGACTACAAGATCGCCGACGTGCCGGAACTGGGCTACTTCCGCACCGATTCCCCGCATCCGCGCGGCGAGCTGCGGATCAAGGCCGACGGCATTCCCGGCTATTACCGGCATCCTGAGCTGACGGCGGATCTTTTCGACGAGGACGGCTTCTACAAGACCGGCGACATCGTGGCGGAGCTCGGGCCTCGCCGCATCGCGGTGGTCGACCGGCTCAAGAGCGTGCTGAAGCTGTCGCAGGGCGAGTTCGTGGCGTTGGCACGGCTGGAGTCCGTGTTCGCCGCGAGTCCGTTGGTGCAGCAGATCTTCTTGTACGGCAACAGCGAACGCTCGCACCTGGTCGCCGTCGTGGTGCCCATGCCGGACGCGCTGGGGCGGGAAGGTCTTCCGGACCTGCTGGCCGACTCGTTCCGGGAGATCGCGCAGGCCGAGGGGCTCCAGTCGTACGAGGTCCCGCGCGGCCTGCTGATCGAGCCCGAGCCGTTCAGCCAGGCCAACGGTCTGCTGTCGGACCAGCGCAAGCTGTTGTCCCCCAAGCTCGCCGAACGCTACGGCCCGCGTCTGGAGGAGCTCTACGCCGAGATCGCGGACCGCGAAGCGCAGGAGCTGCTGGACCTGACCCGCACTGGTCGTGACCGCCCGGCGTTGGAGACCGTCCAACGGGCTGTGCGCGCGTTGCTGGCGGTGGAGGTGCTGCCGTCCGCGCACTTCCGCGACCTGGGCGGCGACTCGCTCTCGGCGGTGTCGCTGTCGACCCTGCTGCACGACACGTTCGGCGTGCGCGTCCCGGTCGACGTGATCATCAGCCCTGCCAACGACTTGGCGGCACTCGCCGCGTACGTCGAGGCCAAGCTGGACGCGGGGGCGACCCGGCCGACGTTCGCGTCGGTGCACGGCGCCGACGCCATCTCGGTGAGCGCCGCGGATCTCACCCTGGACCGCTTCCTGGAGCCGCTGGAGAACACCCCTTCTCCCGCCGGCGAACCGCACTGCGTGCTGCTGACCGGCGCGAGCGGCTACCTGGGCCGTTTCCTGACGCTGGAGTGGCTCCAGCGCCTGGCACCCCTGGGCGGCAAGGTGATCGCGGTCGTCCGGGGCAAGGACGCCGCCGCCGCGCGGCAACGACTCGTGGACGCGTTCGGCACCGCTGACCCCGACCTGACGCGGACGTTCGAGAAGCTGGCCGCCTCGCACCTGGAGGTGGTGGCGGGCGACATCGCCGCACCGCGCCTGGGGCTGGACCCCGTTACCTGGGACCGGCTGACCGCCGAGGTGGACCTGGTCGTGCACGCGGGCGCGCTGGTGAACCACGTGCTGCCGTACAGCCATCTGTTCGACGCCAACGTGCTGGGCACCGCCGAGGTGATCCGGCTGGCCCTGACCTCGCGGCTCAAGCCGGTCACGTACGTCTCCAGCGTGGCGGTCTCCCACGCGGCCTCCGGGGCTCCGCTGGACGAGGACGCCGACGTGCGTTCGCTGCCGCCTCAGCCCGTGGACGCCGGCTACGCGAGCGGGTACACGACGAGCAAGTGGGCGGGCGAGGTCCTGCTGCACGAGGCGCACGACCGGCACGGCCTGCCGGTGACGGTGTTCCGCTCGACCATGATCCTCGCGCACTCGACGTACGCCGGGCAGCACAACGCCCACGACATGTTCAGCCGCCTGCTGTTCAGCGTCCGGGCGACCGGTGTGGTCCCGCGCTCGTTCTACCGCTCTGAAGGCGCCCACTACGACGGCCTTCCCGTCGACTTCACGGCGTCGTCGATCGTCCGGCTCGGCTCTGGCTCCGGCTACCGGACGTTCAGCCTCGTCAACCCGCACGACGACGGCATCTCGCTCGACACGGTCGTGCGCTGGCTGATCGAGGACGGCCACCGGATCGAGCTCATCGACGACTACGGCGACTGGCTCGTCCGGGTAGAAGCCGCTCTGCGCGGCCTGCCCGAGTCGCAGCGCCAGTACACGATCCTCCCGCTGCTGCACGGCTTCGCCGAGGCGGCGCCACCCGGCCCGACCGTCCCGTCGGCCCGCTTCCACGAGGCCGTCGGCGACATCCCGCACCTGACCCGCTCGCTCATCCGCCAGTACGCACGAGGTCCCGAACTTGACTGACTACGACCACATCGTCGTGGGCGGAGGGAGCGCGGGCTGCGTGCTCGCCGCCCGCCTGTCCGAGCACGCGCGCGTCCTGCTCCTCGAAGCAGGCACCGCCACCCCGCCGACCGCACCGCCCGGCGCGTGGCTGACCCTGCTCGGCTCCTCGGCCGACTGGCAGGACACGACTCTGCCAGAACCCGAGCTGGGCAGGCCGATCCCGTGGCCGCGCGGCAAGGCGCTCGGCGGGTCGTCCGCGATCAACGGCATGATCTTCCTGCGCGGCCACCGCTCCAGCTACGACTGGGGCAAGGGCTGGGAGTTCGACGACCTGCTGCCGTTCTTCCAGCGCAGCGAACACGCCCCGACCCGTGACCCGGCGTTGCGCGGAGTGGGCGGACCGCTCGTGGTGACCCCTGCCTCGCAACAACATCCGGCCGCGGCGGCGTTCCTCGACGCGGTGCTCGAAGCGGGCCACCGTCAGGCGACGGACGTGAGCGGTGGCCTGGAAGAGGGTGTCGGCTGGGTCGACCTGAACATCGTCGACGGCGCCCGGCAGTCCGCCGCCGACGCCTACCTGCGCCCTGGCTTGAACCTGACCGTGGTGGCGGACGCTCTGGTGCAGAGGGTGGTGTTGAGCGGCACCCGAGCCACCGGCGTGGCCTACAGCGTTGGCGGACAACAACTCCAGGCGTCCGCCCCTTCGGTGGTCCTGTGCGCGGGCACGATCGGCACCGCCGAGCTGATGCTGCGCAGCGGTCTCGGCCCAGCGGACCACCTGCGGGACAACGACATCGCCGTGGTCGCCGACCTCCCCGGTGTGGGCGAGAACCTGCACGACCACCCGCTGACGTTCGCGATGTACTCGGGCGCGCAACCGATCCCGCCGGGCGCCTACAACAACATCGAGGTCCTGGGCCTGATCCGCAGCGACCCCTCGCTGGAGTTCTGCGACCTCCAGGTCGGCCTGTCCGCACCCGCCGGCGACAACCACTACGTGCTGCCGCTCTCCCTGATGACGCCTTACAGCCGTGGCCAACTCCGGCTGTCCGGCGACGGCGTTGCGCTGAGTCCGCGCTACCTGACCGACCCGCGTGACATGACCGCGATGGTCAACGGCATGCGGCTGCTGCGCGAGATCGGCGCGACCGACGCCCTCAAGCCGTGGCGGGGCGAGGAAGTGATGGCGGGCGGCGAGGAGCACATCCGGGCGACCGTCGGGCCGTACTACCACTACGTCGGCACCTGCAAGCTGGGCGTGGACGAGATGTCGGTGGTGGACCGGGACCTTCGCGTGCACGGCGTCGAGGGGCTGCGGATCGCGGACGCCTCGGTGATCCCGTCGATCCCGTCGGCCAACACTTACGCGACGGTGATCGCGATCGCGGAACGGGCAGCGAGCCTCATCGGCGGAGCCGCCACCGAGGCCTGACCAGGCACGCTGCCCGCAGCTCAGTCGCCCCGTGTCGAGCACCACATCGCTTCAAGCCGCCTTGCGTGTGACACTTTGTCCACAGGCTGACACTTCGTCCACGCGGGAGGCCGGTCACCGTGCCCGACACCACCAGCACCGCCGACGCGATGTTCGCCGCCCTGACGCCCGTGGTCGAGGGCATCGCGGCGACGTTCGGCCGCAGCTGCGAGGTCGTGCTGCACGACTACCGCGACCAGGAACGCTCGGTCGTCGCGGTCGCGGGCTCCGTCACCGGACGGCAGGCAGGCGATGCGATGAGCGAGATCGGGCTGCGCGTCCTCGCCGCCGGGGACGACGCCCGCACCGAGGTCGGGTACGTGACGCGGGCGCAGGACGGACGGGTGCTCAAGTGCACGACCGTGCCGTTGCGCGACGCCGACGGCACGCTGATCGGCGCGTTGTGCATCAACATCGACGTCTCGGCCATCGACCGTGCCACCGGAGTGCTCGCGGACCTGCTCGGGTTGTCGCCGGCGGAGAAACCGGTCGCGTCCACGAACTTCTCCGGCGACCTGGACCAGGTGGTCGAGTCGCTGATCGAACGTGCCGAGCGCGCGCACGCGGTGCCGGTGGCGTCTCTCGGCCGTGAAGAGCGACTGGGGCTCGTGCGGGAACTGAACGACGCCGGGGTGTTCGCGTTGCGCGGGGCTCCGGGGCGGCTCGCGGGACGGCTGGGCATCTCCCGCACCGCCCTGTACAACGACCTCGCCGAGCTGAAGAAGGACGCGTCATGACCACCTTCCTGTCCGAAGCCGAAACGGCTTCGCTCGTCGACGACGAACTCGCGCTCGCCGCAGCTCGGGAGGCGTTCTTGGCCGCTGCGAACGGTTCCACGTTCCCGGTCGTGATCGGCGGTTCGTCCACACCGGACACGAGGTTCACGCTCAAGTCCGGGGCGGCGGGCGAGCTGGTGGGCGTGAAGATCGGCAGCTTCTGGCCGGGCAACGTCGACCTGCCCCGGCACAGCTCGACGATCGTGCTGCTCGACCCCGCCACGGGACGGCTGAGCGCGGTGGTCGAGGCAGCGGCGGCCAACGCCTACCGCACCGCGGCGGCCGACGCGCTCGCCGTGGAAACGTTGGCACGCGGGGACTCCCGCACGCTGACCGTGATCGGGACGGGCCACCAGGCGTTGCACGAGGTCCGGGCGGTGAGCAGGGTCCGTCCGATCGAACGGGTCCTCGTCGTCGGCCGGCGCGCTGACGCCGCAACGGCCTTCACCGCGCAGGTGACCGCCACGACCGGGCTGCCCGCCGAGGCCACCGACGCCAGGACCGGGGTCGCGGCGGCGGATGTGCTCGTGACGGCCACGACCGCGCGGGAACCGTTGTTCGACGCGGCATGGGTCAGGCCGGGCACGCACATCTCCGCGATGGGCGCGGACGGGCCGGGCAAGCAGGAACTGCCCACCGAGCTCTACGGGACCGCGCTGCTGTTCTGCGACCTGCCCGGCCAGTCCACGACGATCGGCGAGTTCCAGCACGCACCGAACACCCTGCCGGCAGCGCTCGGGGCCGTGCTCGCCGGCGAGACCGCGGGCCGGACCTCGCCGGACGACGTGACGGTGTTCGACAGTTCAGGATTCGCCCTGCAGGACCTCACTCTCGCCGCAGCGTTGCTGCGCCGCGCCGCCGGAGGCACCGAATGACCACTGTGGACACACCCGGCACGCCGTTCGCCGTGGTCGACGCCGACCGGCTGGACCGCAACGTGTCCAGGCTGCGCGACCGCCTCGACGGGCTCGGGGTGCCGTTGCGGTTGCACGTCAAGACCTGCAAGTCGGTCGAGGTCGCCGCACGGGTCCAGGAAGGCGGGCCGATCACGGTGTCGACGCTCGCCGAGGCCGAGCACTTCGCCGACGCGGGCTACCGGGACGTGCTGTACGCCGTCGGCATCGACCCGCACAAGCTGCCGCGCGTCGCCGCCCTGACGCGCCGGGGCGTGACGCTCACGGTGCTGCTCGACAGCCTCGCGCAGGCCGAGGCACTGCACGCGTTCGCGGAGCGGGAGAACCTCCGCGTGCCTGCCCTGATCGAGATCGACTGCGACGGCCACCGCGGTGGCGTCCAGGCCGACGATCCCGTGCTCCCGCTGATCGGCCGTGCGCTCGGGAACAACCTCGCGGGCGTGCTCACCCACGCCGGCGAGTCGTACTTCGCCTACACCCCGGAAGCACTCCACAAGGCCGCGCAGCACGAACGAGACGTCGCTGTCGCAGCAGCGGAAGCGTTGCGCGCCAACGGACTCGGCTACGGCATCGTCAGCGTCGGCTCGACCCCCACCGCGCACGCGGCGACCGACCTCAGCGGTGTCACCGAGGTCCGCGCGGGCAACTACGTCTTCTTCGACCTCGTCATGGCGGGCATCGGCGTCTGCGGCACAGACGATCTGGCGCTCTCCGTGATGGTCACGGTGATCGGCCACCGGCCCGACAAGAACTGGGTGCTGACCGACGGCGGCTGGATGGCCACCTCGCGGGACCGCGGCACGCAGGCGCAGGCCGTCGACCAGGGCTACGGGCTCGTCGCGGACGTGCGCGGCGAGTTGATCCCCGGCCTGCTCATGACCGGCGCGAGCCAGGAACACGGCGTGCTGAGCACCAGGGATGGCGACCCGGTGCCGGACCTGCCGATCGGGACCCGGTTGCGCGTGCTGCCGAACCACGCCTGCGCCACGGCCGCGCAGCACGACCGGTACCACGTGGTCCGCGGCACGGACGTCGAAGCGGTCTGGCCACGCCTGCGCGGCTGGTGACCGCTCAGCGACGCAGGTCGTCCAGGCCGCCCCGGACGTCGTCCATCGCGATCTGCTCGGCGGCGGCCGAGTCCCCCGCGCGCAGGGCTCGGACGAGCGCGCGGTGCCCGGTGTAGCGGCCGAGGCCGAACTCGTGGTTCTCGTGCACCCGTTCCAGCACCAGGCTCTTGCGCTCGGCGCGGGTGAACACCCTGGTCTGCTCCAGCAACCGCACCAACACCGCGTTGCCAGCGCATGCCGCCACGGCGTCGTTGAAGCGCTGCATGGTGTCCAGCAGGGTGCCCAGGTGCTTGTCGACCGGACGGCCCTCGGCGGCGCGCTGCTTGATGACGATCAGCAGGTCGTCCGCGTCGTCGAGCACGGCGTCGAGGTCGTCGACCTGCGCCGGGGTCGCGCGGCGGGCGGCGAACCGGGCGATGAGGCCGCGCAGCGCGATCTCCACCTCCGCCAGGTCCTCGACGGCCTCGGCTCCGATGTCCGCGACGACGACCGTGCGCGGGCCGGTCCTGGTGATCAGGCCGTCTTGTTCGAGCCGCCGGATGGCCTCCCGGACCGGGGTGGGGCTCATGTCCAGCCGTTCGGCCAGGCCGCGTTCGGTGATCTTCTCGCCGGGGGCCAGCTCACCTGCGCCGATGGCCTCCTGGACCGAGCGGTAGGCCCGGCCGGCCAGCGTGTCGGACTGCGCGTCCTTGTCGACCATCACGAGCGCCGATACTACGACAAACCTCGAAGCTATTGCTTGCGCATTTTGCTATAGCATCCTAGCTTGGGCACGCCGCGACGTTCCCGAGCCAACGGAGGCTTCCGATGTCGTCACTCGCCGCGCCGGCCGAACGGCGGCTCACCAGGCGCATCACGTTCTTCGTCGCGCTCGCCGTCTTCGCGCAGGAGGCGACCTGGGACTTCTACGACGCCCAGGTGCCGCCGCTGCTGCGCGAGCACATCGCGAGCACCGCGATCGTCGGCCTGCTCATGGGCATGGACAACCTGCTCGGGATCTTCGTCCAGCCCTGGATCGCCCACCGGTCGGACAACACCCGCACGCGCTGGGGCCGCCGGATTCCGTACCTCGCGGTGGGCATGCCGCTCGCCGCGCTGCTGTTCACGCTGATCCCGCTGACCACGGCGTTGCCGGCGCTGATCGCGGTCATCTTCGTGTACTCGTTGGTGGGCAACAGCTTCAAGCCGATCGCCCAGGCGTTGCTGCCGGACTTCATCGAGCCGGAACGCCGTGGCCGCGCGAACGCGGTGGTGAAGATCGCCTCCGGACTGACGGTGGTGGTGTCCGCGGTGATCAGCGCGGTGCTGGTGGACGACCACCCGAAGCTCGCCTTCACCGTTCCCGCGTTGCTCATGCTGGTGTGCACGGCGGTGCTCGTCTCGCGCGTCCGGGACAACACCTCGCGCGGCTACCGGCTCGCGCTCACCGAGGACACCGATGACGAGCCCCCGCAACGGTTGCGCGAACTCGCGCGGGACATCCTGCGCGACCGGGACCGCAGCCGTCTCCTCGTCGTGACCGCCGTGTTGTTGTTCGCCTCCGCCTGGTTCTCGTCGCGGTCGCTGTTCACCCCGTACGGCATGGAGACGCTGGGCCTGTCCCGTGGCGCGGCGGGCTCGCTCACGTTCCCGAGCGGCATCGCGTTCCTCGTCGCCGCCTACCCCGCCGCGTTGCTCGCCGAACGGATCGGGCGCATCCGGACGATGACGATCGGCATGACCGTCTTCGGCACGTCGCTCGCCCTCGGCACCCTCGTGCCGACGCCCGCCGTCACCGTCGTCTCGTTCTGCGTCGCCGCCGCCGGAGCGTCCGGGTTCCTGATCAACGCCGCCGTGGTGCTGTGGAACCTGGCTCCGTCCGCCCGCGTGATCGGCGTCTACACCGGCCTGTACACGGTGAGCTGGGCCGCGGGCGGGTTCGTCGGGCCGGGCATCGTCGGCGCGATGGTCGACATCACCGGCTGGCGCTACATGCTCCTCGACATCGCCGTCGTCACCGCGCTCGCCACCGCCGTGATCCTGCGGGTCGCCGTGCTGAGCCGCCGTCGTTCCGTCTCGCTGTAGAACCGTTCCACCGGAAGGGAAATCCCATGAGCGCTCCCGACGGAGCCGTGCGCGTCCTGACGCCCACCGGCATGCTCGGCGCCGGCTTCACCGAGTCCTCGGTGGACAGAGGGCTGGAGCTGGGCGCCGACGTCATCGCCGTCGACGGCGGTTCGACCGACTCGGGCCCGCACTACCTCGGCTCCGGCACCGCCAAGACGACCGCCGCGGCCGTCGCCCGCGACCTGCGGATCCTGCTGCGCGCCGCCGCCCGTGCCCGCATCCCGCTGATCGTCGGCTCCTGCGGCACCAGCGGCACCGACTCGGGCGTCACCTGGGTGGCCGGGATCGTCGAGGACATCTTGTGCGAGGAGAAGCTCGACCTGTCCGTCGCGACGATCTTCAGCGAGCAGACCTCGACCATCGTCAAGTCAAGTCTGCGTTCGGGTGCCGTACATCCGTTGGCACCCAACGGCCCGCTGGACGAGACCACTGTGGACGATTGCACGCACATCGTCGGCATGATGGGCCACGAACCCATCGTGGAGGCCCTGCGCGCGGGCGCCGACGTGGTGCTGGCAGGCCGCGCGACCGACACCGCGCTCGCCGCCGCCGTCCCGTTGATGAGGGGCATGCCGGCCGGACCTTCCTGGCACGCCGCGAAGATCGTCGAGTGCGGCGGCCAGTGCACCACGAACCCGCGCGCGGGAGGCGTCCTCGCCACGATCGACCACACCGGGTTCACCATCGAACCACTCGACCCCGAAGCCGCCTGCACGCCGATCTCCGTTGCGGCGCACATGCTCTACGAGACGGTGAACCCGTTCGTCATGCGCGAACCCGCAGGATCGTTGGACGTCACCGACGCGGTGTACACGGCCCTCGACCCACGGCGCGTGCGCGTCGAGGGCTCGCGGTTCCATCCCGACCGGCACACGATCAAGCTGGAGGGCGCCCGGATCACCGGCTACGAGACGATGTCGTTCACGGCGATCCGCGACGAGCGCATCCTCGCGAACATCGAGGAGTGGACCGACCTGTTCGTCAAGGTCTTCACCGGCCGCGTCACCCAAACCCTCGGCCTGGACCCCGCCGACTACGCCTTCGACCTGCGCCGCTACGGCTACGACGCCGTGCTGGGCGCACTCGACCCGGCCACCCGCCCACCGCGCGAGGTGGGCGTGATGCTGCTGGTCCGCGCCGCGACCCAGGAGCTGGCGACCGCCGTCGCGAAGGTCGCGAACCCGCTGATGCTGCACCTGCCGACCCCGGACATGGACTACCTGCCGAGCCTCGCGTTCGCCACCTCCCCCGCCGAGACCGAACGGGGCGCGGTCTACGAGTTCGCGCTGCACCACGTCGTCGACACCCACTCCCCCACCGAGATGTTCCGCACCGAGCACCGGAAGGCCATCACCCATGACTGAGCACCTCACGTTCGGCGACCTCGCCCTGGAGGTCCGTTCCAAGAACGCCGGACCGTTCTGGGTGACCATGGAACTGTTCATGCGGGACTCCTCCGGCTACGCGCTCGCGGCCGAGACCGTCACCGAGGACCTCGTCGCGTCGCTGTACGAGGTGCGGGCGCAGGACGTGCAGATCTTCCGCATCCCGTCGCTCAACGTCGTCAAGATCTCGTACCCGCGCCCGGTGCCGCAGGGCGGGTTGCGGGACCGGGACGTCCACGCGGGCCAGCACCACGTGCCGCTGGCGTCGTTGCCCGCGGTCAGGCCCTGAGAAGTGGCGGGTGGCGCCTGTCCTTCGACGCCACCCGCGTCCAGCGGACTACCTGCGGTAGCACATGCCGGTTCGGGCCGACGTACTGGCCGCAGCAGCGGACCAGGCTCTCCTGCAGCACCAGCGTGGGGAAGCCGTGGTGGCCCTTGACCACGACGCAGTTGTAGTTGCCCGTCGCAGAGACACTCGACGGGGTCGGCCGCTCACATCTCGCCCTGGCACAGCACGACGAGGCCCGCACGGTCTGGGAGGAGGCGCTGGAGCTGTACCGGGACCAGGGGCGCGACGAGGACGCCGCCCAGATGCGGCGGCAGCTCGACTACCTGCCGCGGTGACGACGACTGCGCGAACGTCAACCATTCGCATTCGGCGCGTGCTACGGAACGGTCTTCGAGGTAGGCCGCTTCGCCCCAAGCGCCTTTCGTGTACACCCTCAACGCCTCCGCGAGGGTCAATCTCGGTTGCCTGAGCGGGACACCGAGTCAAAGAACTACCTTCGAGCCCCTAAATTAAGCCAATACGTCAGGCTGCCACGCTCATCCAACCTCTCGTTCTCGCGCTCACCCTGGGAATCGACGTGCCCACGCTGATCCACCAGCCCTACTGAGCAGCTCGCCCTCCGAGTACAAGAGCGCCGACGCGTTCATGCACAGCATCAAGCGGTGCGCGGGAAGACCGTGGTGGTCGCCCGGCTCCGTCAGTGCCCCGATTGCGCAGACGAAGCTCGAATGGCGGCGACGGCGTCGTCAACGGTGGGAAACATCGACAGCCGCGCGTCCATCCCGCTCGCGGCCAAGGACCTCGTCACAGCCCTGCTCGCCGCCGCGACGCCGAAGGGCACGCCGTGCAGCTCGGCTTCCCTCCGAACGGAGACGAGCAGGCTGATGCCGGCGGAACCGAAGAACGTCACCGCGTGGAGGTCGATGACGATCCCCTCAGGCTGCCGATCGAGCACGAGGAGGGTGTCCGCGAGCAAGGTCTTCGCGGTCTTCATGTCGACTTCTCCGGCGAGCGCGGCGACTGTGATGCCGTCGTGGTCAACGGTCCCCAAGACCGGCGGACCAGCGGCCTCGTTGGACTGGTGTTCCATTTCGACCCTCCTCAGCCAACAGCGAAGGCGCCGACGCGAGCCACTGCCTCGGCCGGAAACCAGTGGAGACGCCTACCCACATGATCATTTCCTGTTCTCCACGCTATCCGCTGGATGACGAGGAAACAACAACGCGGCCGCAACCGTGACGAGACAAGACCTCCGTTGTCACCGGGCAGGCACGAGGGCGGTTCCACCGCCAAGGCTTCCCGTCTTCCGAAGGCACCAGGTGTCGGAGACACACGCACCAGGAACGTGCTCTCCTTGACAAGCAAGGCCCTCACCCGCACGCGAGTCCGGCCGGCACGTCACGCATCGCGGCAGCACGGGCGACGCCCACGCGAGCACCATGCCGGCGAGCGGAAACTTCGAATTCCCCTGCCGTTTTCCGGTAGCACCGGATTGATGCTTGGTGTACGAGCGGCCAGCAACAGTGAACCCGTTGCGATCAGCGGCCTGGCCCGCCTTCGACATTGAGTGGCCTCGAATCCGCCACCCGGCAGGCACGCAAGCAGCTGCTCCGGCGTCGCCACCTGGCCCGGAATCGCTCGGCGACTACCGCGGTTCGGACACACCTTCGAGCACCGCGAGGTCGCGCACCGCGTAACGGTGGTGCTCGGCTTCTTCCTTCAGCACCACCTTGAGGCAGCGGCGCACGACGTACTCCTGGTCGGGATACATGTCCGCCGGCTTGCGACCGCACGCCCGGTCGAGCTCGGCCGTGGTGAGCCCGTCGACGACCCGCCGCATCGCGGCCATGCGGGCGAGCCGCGGCGCGAGCACCTCGTCGAGCGTTGGGACGGCGTCAAGGGTGAGGCCGAGGCTCGCCGCGGCGTCGGGTGGCGTCCCGCCGGCGGGCAGGCCCAGCGGGTGGTAGGGCGCTTCCTCCTCGAGCACGGCATTGCCGAGCCAGGCGTCGCCGGCGAACAGCAGATGCCGTTGCGTCTCGACCAGGGACCACTCGCCGCCGACCTGCTCGTGCAACTTGGCCTCGGGCAACAGTCTCGCCCGCTCGAGCGTCGCATTCCACAGGGTCTCGATGGCGTCCCAGGCGGCCCGGTAGTCCTGCGGCGACGCCGCGTCCCGCGCCAGCACCCGCGCGGGGTGCCGGCGGTCGAGTTCGGCCTCGACGTAGGCGGTCACGTCGACGTCGTTGACGACGAGGCGCTCGAAGAAGCCACCGAGGTAGACGTCGCTGCCGTAGCAGTCGACGATCTTCAGACCGTCCACCCCGCAATCGCGGATCTCAAGGCCCGCGAGATCGCTCAGGTGGATGCGCGCACCGCGAAATTGGTCGCTCTGAACGTATTCGGAAACCATCGAAGCAGTCTGGCACATCGAGATGAGGCCTAGGACCACTTCTCCTCGGCGCACAGCAAGAACATCAACTCCCGCATCCCGGCGGTCGACACCTCGTCCTGAACGCCGGCCTCCACAGTGGAGGGGACGTCCATCCGATCCGGTACGGCCACATGGGTTTGATCCCGGCGAAACCGGGTCTTCCTCAAGGGTGCGCTCGTATCGACCAATCGGAGCGCGATACTGGAGGTTCACCGTGTCACTGCGCGCCCTGGCTCTGGTCTGCAGCCTGAAGCCGTCCCCCGCCCCGTCCAGCAGCGATCTCATCGCGGGCCAGCTCCTGGACGAGCTCAAGAACCACGATGTCGTCGGCGAGACGATCCGCGTGGTGGATCACGACGTCAAACCCGGAGTCGAGGCCGACATGGGCGACGGCGACGAGTGGCCCGCCCTGCGCCGTGCCATCGGCGAGGCCGACATCCTGATCATCGCCACACCCACGTGGATGGGACACGCCTCCAGCGTCGCGCACCGCGTGCTCGAACGCCTGGACGCCTCGCTCTCGGAGACCGACGACGAGGGCCGCCCCGCCATGTTCGGCAAGGTCGCCCTCGCAGCCGTGGTCGGCAACGAGGACGGCGCTCACAAGATCGTCGCGGACCTCTTCCAGGCGCTCAACGACACCGGCTTCTCCATTCCGGCGCAGGGCTGCACCTACTGGAACGGCCAGGCCATGCAGACCGTCGACTACAACGACCTCGACGAGACGCCCGACGCCGTCAAGTCCACCAACGCCACCGCCGCGCGCAATGCCGCTCACCTGGCCCGGCTGTTGCATGCCGAGCAGTACCCGGCCGAGTCCTGACAACGGTTCGTCGCCTGCAAAAGCGCCTCCGCTCGGTGTAGTGGAGGCGCTTTGCGGTGGACGGCACTGTCGCGTGATCGTTCGCTAGGAGGGCTTGTCACTCGCTTTCAGCGCCTCGCGGATCAACGCGATGGCAGCTTCCACCGAGTCGGTCAACGGCAGCACCTGGCCCAGCGCGCTGGCCATCATGGGACGCACCGCCGCGGGTTGCACCGCCACGATGGCGAACCCCACCTTCTCGCGCTGCGCCCTCCCGTGCAGCTCCAGCAGCATCGACAACGCGGACGAGCCCATGAAGTCGACGGCCAGTTCCACGACCAACCCGTCAGGCTGCTTGTTCAGCAGCTCGAACAGGGACGCTCCGACTCCGTCAACGCTGATCATGTCGAGCTCACCGCTGACCGTGGCCACAAGAACCCCGTCGTGGTCATCTGTCTTGATGCCGGCCGTCGGCGCCGCGTCGTTCGAAGCCACCCAACACCTCACTCGTAGATCCGGATCTGTCCCCCATCGAGTCGGTACCCGTTCCGCGGCGATCCAATCCTGAGTGCACGGATTATCTGAGGTGACGACGACGCAGAGGCGGGGCGGCAGAGGCTCGGCCGGCCGCGCGGTCGCCCGGCGAGCAGGTCGTGGGCTTTGAGGCCGGTGACGCGGACGCGGTGCTGCGCGCAAACGCGTCCGGCTCGTCGTGCGGGGCGCGGCCGGCGCGATCGCCCTGTCCTCCAGGTTTCCCCGGCGCTGAAACCGTTCTGAGGGCATGAAAAAGCGGGACCGGCTGGTGCCGGCCCCGCTTTGTGATCACCTGATGGTCACGCCTTCACGGAGTGCTTCTTCCCGTGGGTCCAGGCCATGGCGTCGCCGCCATCGCCCGCCGGACCGGAGTGGCCACCGACCGTGTTGCTGTCGTTCCACGCGTCACCGGTCGAACCCGTGGCACCGGTGTCACCGGAGTCGCCCGAGGTGACCTCGGTCCAGGACTTGGTGCCGTGGTTCTTCCAGCTGTGCTTCCAGTTGTGGTGCTTCCAGCCGTGGCACTTGTCGCCGCGGTTGTCGTTCCACTTCTTGTTCTCGGTCTTCACCACGGCCTTGTTGCCGCCGGTGTCGCCCGAGTTCCCGGAGTTGCCCGAGTTACCGGTCGTGGCGTTGTTCGAGCTGGTGGCGTTGCCGCCCTTGCCCGAGTTGCCGCCGTTGCCCGCGGTGGCCTCGGTGGAGCCGTTGTTCTTGCTCCACTTGCCGTGGTTCCAGGACTTCTTGCCCTGCTCGGTCATCGCCCACGCGTCGCCACCGTCACCGGCCGGGCCGGAGTTGCCGCCCTTGGTGGTGCTGTGGTTCCACGCGTCACCGGTCGCGCCGGTGGCACCCGTGTCGCCCGAGTCGCCGGACGTCACGGTGGTCCAGGACTTGCTGCCGGTCCACGACTTGCCGTGGCCCTTGTCCGAACCGATGGTGCGCACGACGGCCTTGTTGCCACCGGTGTCGCCCGAGTTCCCGGAGTTGCCCGAGTTACCGGTCGTGGCGTTGTTCGAGCTGGTGGCGTTGCCGCCCTTGCCCGAGTTGCCGCCGTTGCCCGCGGTGGCCTCGGTGGAGCCGGACTTGCTGTGGTGGCCCCACTTCTGGTCCTTCGTCATGACCGCCGCGTCGCCGCCGTCGCCGGCCGCGCCGGAGTTCCCGCCCACGGTGTTGCTGTGGTTGGAGGCGTCGCCGGTCGAACCCGTGGCACCGGTGTCCCCGGAGTCGCCCGAGCTGACGTTGGTGTGGCACTCGGCCAGCACGCAGAGCCCGTAGGCGCTGTTGCCGCCGGTGTCACCCGAGTTGCCCGAGTTCCCCGAGTTGCCGGAGGTGGCGTTGTTCGAGCTCGTGGCGTTGCCGCCCTTGCCCGAGTCACCGCCGTCGCCGGCGTTGGCGTTCGCGTTCTGCGCACGGCCTGCGGCGGTGGCGTCGCCGCCGTTGCCCGCCGCACCGGACTTCCCGCCCACGGTGTTGCTGTGGTTGGAAGCGTCACCGGTCGAACCCGTGGCGCCCGTGTTCCCGGAGTCACCCGAGCTCACGTTGGTGTTGCACTTGGCCAGCACGCAGACGCCCGTGGCGCTGTTGCCGCCGGTGTTGCCCGAGTTCCCGGAGTTGCCCGAGTTGCCGGACGTGGCGTTGTTCGAGCTGGAGGCGTTGCCGCCGTTGCCCGAGTTACCGCCGTTGCCACCGTTCACGACCGAGTGCACGACGTCGCCAACGCCACCGAGCAGGCCGTTGCCGCCCGTGTCAGCGCTCGCCATCGCCGTTCCGGCCAGGAGGAAGCCTCCTGAGAACGCCGCGGCCAGGAGACCGCGTTTCACATAGCTGTGCATTGCTGATCTTCTTCCTGTCAATCAAGCTGGGTGATCTGGTCGGCTTGGTTGTCAGGACTGATCAACTGGGATGACTTCGGCCGTAGTAGTAGCACCACGACCCGTGGACCTGGTGATCGGTGATCACCGCTGGCGACTCGCCGTCCGGATGAACCCCTTGTGCCGCGGGAACATCCGAGACGGTCGCGCCCGCCGATCCGTTGGAGGACGCCGATCCTGTCGTGCCGGGCAGTGCGAAAGGCACGTCAGGCGACTGCTTCTGCGGCGCCTCAACGGGTGGCGCCACGTCAGGTGCGGAGATCTGTTGCTGTCGCGCGGTTGTCACCGCCGCGACCCGATCGGGCAGCGCTGGAGAACGAACCTCCCGCACCTCGACCGGTGCCTGCGGAACGTCCGGGGCAGCGGGCACGGCGACCGGCGGCACGACCTCCTCCGCCGGAGCGGAAGGCGTCGTCACCAACGGTTGCGCGGCGCGAGCCACGACCGGCACGTCCTGCACCGTGTTCACCACGGGGGCGAGCAGCGGCGCCGTGACGGGCTGGAGCGGCTCCACCACGGGGCCCAGGGCCCGCGAGACGGTGTCCACGGTCGGTGCCAGCGGTGCCAGCACCGGACCGGTGACCGGTTCGGCTGCCTTCAGCACCGGCTTCACCACCGGGTCCGCCACCGCGGTGACGGTCCGGGTCACCGGAGCGACCGCGTCGGTCGCCGGAGCGACGGCGTCCGTGACCGGCGAGAGCGACTCGGTGACCGGTGCGACGAGGTCGGCGACCCCGCCCAGCAGGCCGGGTGAGTCGCCCTCGTCGGCACTCGCCACTCCTGCGGACAGGAGACCGAACCCGATCAGGAACCCGGCCACACCGAGCGTCCGCCGAATCACCCTGGAGCATGTCGACTTCATGTAATCACCCCCTTTCACCGAATCAGCACCTGTACATCCAGGGATTCGATACCCCACGGGCGCCGGTTCACTCGAAAGTGGAGGTTTTTCTTCAGCCGCAGCTCAGCGGGTCAAAATAATTTGAAACATTCATTTCCAACTACTTTGGGACACAAATTAACGCCGATAACCTCGACACACGGTGATCTGCTGCTCAGCGGAAACGCCGGGCGAGGGGCCGCGTCCCTGTGCGTCCGGTTCCAACATCAGACGCACAGGGACGTGCGTGGCGCCGTCCCGAGCCGGCTGAACCGCATCTGGCGGATCCGCGCTCAGTACATCCGCAGCGCACCCCGGCACCGGATCGGTGCCGGGCAGCCGATCCACCCGATGGGGTGACTACCTCGCGACGGACAGGTCGACGTCTTCGAGTGCTCGCTCCAACTCGCGCCGATTCTTGGCACCGAGCTTGTTCCGGATGCGGGTGACGTGGTGTTCGACGGTTTTCGCGGAGATGAACAAGGCGTCGCCGACCTCGCGATAAGTGAGCCCGTCACGCACGAGGGCGGCCACTTCCTGTTCGCGGTCGCTGAGCACCTCGGCGTTGCCCTGGCCGCCGCTCGCGCCGTGGAACTGCCGCGCGATGTCGAGCAGCTGCGTCATGGCCTTGCGGTCGGTGGTGTGCATGGCGGCGTGCCCGGCCAGTCGCGCGGCGTCCGCACGCAGGCCGTGAGCGCGCAGCTCCTGCGCTACCGCCTCCACGCGCACGTGGTCGACCTCGCCCCGGCCTGCACGGCTCCAGCACCGTGCGCCGGCGGCGAGGGCGCGGGCGAACGGCAAGGCCTCGGCGGCGTCCTCGAGTGCGGCGGTGTGTTCCTCGGCCGCCGCGTGGTCGCCGAGGAGCAACGCGGCGTGGAAAGCGTGCCAACGCGGCAGCACCGACCACAGTGGAGGGTTGCCGAGATCGCCGAGCAACGTCCACGCCTCCGTCAGATGTGCCTCGACGCGGTGGAACTGGCCGATCCTGGCCGCGGCGACGGCGATCTCGGTGAGCGGGAGGAGCGTGTAGAGGTCGACCGGGTGCACGACGAGCGCCTGCTGGGCCGGTTCCCACGCGGCGCGCAGAGCGTGGAGGTCACCGGTGCGGCGGGCGGCGCCCAGCTCAAGCGCCGCGGCGAACAACGCCTCCCTCGGTTCTCTCACCGTCTCCAAGGGCAGGAAGCGCTGCGCTTCCTCGACGTCACCGCACAGCAGCTCGACGGTGGCGAGCAGCAGCCGGTGCCGGTCCGCGTGCAGCCCTCTGCCGTCATCGCCCTGGACGGCTTTGGTCAGCAAGGACTTCGCCACCGTCAGCTCGCCCGCGTGCACGCAGATCAACGCGGCGAGCGCGGTCGGGCTGTCGGGCTGCACCGAGGCGCGGGAACCTGCCTGGTTCACCCCGGCCGTGGCGACGGCGGCGGCAACGGCGGCCATCGGTGGCCCGGTGACGGTGTCGAGCACCACGGCGGCCAGTCGTTGCCCGAGGGTGTCGGTCAGCGAACCGTCGGGCTGGGGGCCGAGCCGGACCGCGCGGGCCTCCTCGACGCGTCCGGCGCCGAGCAGGCCGGTCACCGCGAACCCCAGCGCCAGGCCGTTGTCCGAGCGCCGCAGCAACTCGCCGCCGCGACCGACCTGGCCCCGCATCGTGAGCACGGTCGCGGCGACCAGCAGTTCGTCCGCGTGGTCGAGGTTCACCGCCTCCACGGCGCCGTCCAGATCACCGCTGAGCGCACGTGCTCGGGCCACGTCGGCGGACGCGCCGGTGCCGGTGGCGGTGAACAGCCGCGCGGCCAGCGCCGGGTCGTCGTTGATCACCTCGTGGCCGGCGGCGGAGAACACGCCGAGCAGACCTGGATCCGCCACCCCGAGCGCCAGCAGCTGTTCCGCGTAGCCCGACACCGGTTGCGCACGTCCGGCCTGCAGGAGGGCGAGCTTGCGCAGGAGGTCCGCGCGCTGTTCGGCGGGAGCGAGAGCGGTGACGGCGTCGGCCGCGACAGGGAGCGGGGTGCCGTCGAGCTGGAGCAGGCCCGCCGACCGCAGCGCCTCGACGGACTCCGAGGTCGCACGGAGGTCCAGCGCTGTCGTGAGCAGGTCGACGTCGAACGGCGCGCCCAGCGCCAGGGCCAGCAGCAGGTCGTTCGCAGCGACGGACAGTTCGTCGAAGTGACGGGCGAACGCGGCGAGCGGGTCCGGCGAGAGCTCGTCCAGCACGAACCTCGGCGTGCCACCGGTGCGGTCGTGGAGGCGGTGCGCGAACGCCTCGCTCACCTCGGTGTCCAGCGCGTGCGCCGCGAGGGACCGGACGTGCTCGCGGGACAAGGGCCGCAGCTGCAGCCGGACCACAGAGCCGGGAAGCGCGGCGACGAGACGGGTGAGGGCGCGGTTGTCCGGCCACGGTCGATGGGCGACGACGAGCCGGGCCCCGGCTGCCACCTCGCGGAGCAGGCGGTCGACGTCGTCCTCGCCGAGGAGGTGCCCGTCGTCGACCGCGACGGCGTTCTCGAAGGTCCGCAGGACGGTGGTCTTGCCGCATCCGGCAGGACCGGTCAGCACGACGTGGTCAGCGGCACGGGCGCGTTCGAGGGCGCGGGTCGTCCCGCTGTCGAGCAACAAGGGACCGGCCGACAGCGGGGACATGAGCGCGTGAACCTCCTGGTGCCTACTCGTACCCCACTACTTCGGAGCATCACCCGTTCGAGTTTGGTCACGGCCCAAAGATCAGGACATCCCCCTATTCCCCTACTCGCGGTGCGCGCGATCCCCCATCCACGCCCGCAGAACCAGACCAGGCACGTCACCCGATGCGGCGAACGTCGGGTTCTTCGTAACTTTCTGTGGCACAAGCTCAACGACGTGATCTGGAGTTCGACGTGACCCTGCCGCAGACGCTGCACGACTTCACCCTCGGCTTGCTCAGCGACCCCGACGCCCGGTCGGCCTTCCAGCTCGACCCGCAGGGCACGCTCGACGCCGCCGGTCTCGGTGACGTGGCGCCGGCGGACATCCAGGAGCTCCTGCCGCTCGTGCTCGACTTCGCCCCGGTCACCGACCTCGGCGACTTCGGCTCCTCGCTCTCCGGTCTGGACCTCGACCAGCAGCTCGACCTGATGAGCACGGTGCACAACACCGTCGGCCAGCAGTTCGACGACAACACGGTCTTCGGCGCGGTCTCCGGCCTGACCGCCGCGGTGCACGGCGTGACCAACGGCTTCGACGTGCTCAGCGACCCGACCACCGCACTGGACGTCGTCGGCGGCGCCACCGAGATCACCGACGTCACCAAGACCGTCACCGACCTCGACGTGACGAACACCGTCGGCGACATCACCAACGGCACCGAGCTGCTCGACACCACGCACGTCACCGACGTCGTCGGCGACGTCACCAGCGGTGTGACCGCCGGCAACCTCGGCGTCGAGGACGTGCTGAACGGCGACGTCACCTCCGTCGTCGGCAACGTGACCGGCAACGACCTGTCCCTCGACCACGTCGGCAACGTCACCGACGTCGTGTCCAACGTGGGCAACCTCGGCGACGTGACCGGCGTCGGCCACGTCGGGGACATCGGCAACATCGGCGACGTGACCGGCAACCTGGGTGACGTCAACGTCGGCGGCGTGCTCAACGACCTCGACCTCGGCCTCTGATCCCTCCCGCACCACCAAGGCCGCCCCGACCGCGCCCCGGGGCGGCCTTGCCGCGTTCGCGCGAGGGCCAATCCGATGATCGGACCGCTCCGAAGCACGACCGTGAACCGGGGAACAACCAGTGCGATCAACCCGCACCTGCTGACCGGTGCACACGCACTCGGCGCGCTGCCCGATGCCGAACGCGTCGAGTTCGAGGCACACCTGAGCCGATGCCCGGCCTGCACCGACGAAGTGGCCGGTCTGCGGGAGACCACCGCCCGGCTCGGCAGGGCCGTCGACCACGTCTCTCCGCGTGCGCTGCGGCCACGTGTGCTCAGCGCCGTCCAGTCGGTGCGGCAGACACCACCGACGACGGAGATCACGACGTTTCCCACGCGGCGCCAGGGTTTCCGGCGCGCCGCCGCCCTCGTCGCCGTTGCCTGCGCCGCCGCCGCGGTGGTGGCGGGCGTGCACGGCGCGTCGACCACGCCGACCCGCACGTCCCCGCTGACTCCCCCGCGCACTCGGATCGGTGATCTGCTGGCGGCACCGGACCTGCGCCTCGCCACCGCGGGAACTCCGGCCGGCACCGTGGCGATGTCGCACGACCGCGACGAAATGCTGTTCCTGGCGGACGACCTGCCCACGTTGCCCGCTGATCGCGCGTACCAGCTCTGGCTGGTGGGCGATCAGGGCACGCGGCCGGCCGGGCTCGTGCGGCCGGCAGGCTCCGCGACGTCGTCGTCGCTGGTGTCGGGAATCGCGCAGGTGCGCGAGGTCATCCTCACGGTCGAGCCCGCGGGTGGGTCACCCGGCCCGACGGGCGCACCGGTGCTCACCGTCGTGCTTCGCTGAACCGGCCGCAATCCACTCCGGGGGTCGCGTCGTGTCCAGGTCAGACCATCGAGATCGCGAGCACCGGCGTCGTCGTCGGCGCGGACGAACCGCCGCTCGGTTCCACGGTGAGCGCGATCGCCTGAGCGTCGGCCACCCTCTCGGCCACCACAGGCTCGCCCCGCACCAACCCGGCCGAGCGCGGCCCACCGGACTCGACGACCCACAGCTGGTAGACGCGATCCGCCGGCAACGCCGGCAACCCGTCCGCGATGAACGCCGCCCTGCCTCGGCTCGGTGACATCACGACGGTGCCATGGCCGCCATCGGTTCCGTTGCCGCTCAACACCTTCACATCGGCGGCACCGAGCAGCTCCGACACCTGGCCGTAGCCGGCCGCCGACTGCCGCAACGCGTCGAGCTCGCTGCGGTCCCGCGCGCCCTGAACCCCGACCACGATCGCCACGAGCACACTGGCCGCCGCCGCGAGCACACTCCCGCGGACCAGCCACCGGTTCCGGGCAGGCACCACCGGCACAACCGGTACCGGCGCCTGCGGCGGCAGCTGGCGCGTGGCCGCCACCGCCGTCAGCACCTGATCCCGCAACCGCGGGGGTGGCGCGACGTCGGCGACCACACCGAGGAAACCAGCGGTCGCCTGCAACTCGGCGACTTCCTGACCACACGTCGAACAGTGCGGCAGGTGGGCTTCGAACTCCGCGCGTTCGACATCGGACAAGGCGTTCATCGCGTATACGCCCGTCAACACGTGCAGATCCGAAGACGTGTTCACACCGTCACCCCGAGGCAGTCCCTCAGCCGGATCAGCCCGTCCCGCATCCGGGTCTTCACCGTGCCCAGCGGCACGCCGAGCAAGCCGGCCACCTCCGGATAGCTGTGGCCCTGGTAGTAGGCCAGCACCACGGACTCCCGCTGCAGATCCGTCAGGAACTTCAGGCACCGCCGGACCTTGCGCTGCTCCAAGCGTTCGGTCACCTGCTCGACGACCTCGTCGAACGGCGTCGTCACACCCAGCACACCGATCCGTTCATCACGAACCGAAGCCGCCTGGGCGGACCTCACCCGATCCACCGCACGCCGGTGCGACATCGTCAGGATCCAGGTCATGGCCTTGCCCCGGTCGGGGTCGAACCGGCCGGCGGTCCGCCACACCTCCAGCATGACCTCCTGGAACACCTCCTCGGACTGCGCCTGATCCCGCACCACCCGGCGCACCAGCCCGAACACCGAACCCGACACCACGTCGTACAACTGCCCGAACGCCGCCTCATCACCACGGGCCACCCGCAGCAACAGGTCCTCGGCGCCCGCAGGCCCTTCGAAGTCCTCAGAACCACGCAGGACGGTCGACTGCGCCCGCTCTCGCTCCAGCATCGAGCTCCTCATCGTCACCTGCCCGGCTTCCATTCGGAGCCGACGCCTACTCGGATGGGTGAGGCGCGCGTCACGTCGATGCAGGCCACCAAGCGGCACCACACATCGCGGTTCAGAGGGCAGTGGTCGAGAACGGCCTACCACCCCGGCCTCTCGTTCACGGAATCGCTGACACCATCGAGTGAACCAATCGGCGCAGCGACACCCAGCAGGACCAATCCGCGGCGTGAACCTGTCTGAACACCGGACATGAGCTGAGGAGACGTCGCTCCCGACTTCACGCCGCCGGGTCAACCAGGGTGCTTCGGGGGACGGTCGAGCAGATGTCGTTCGTCCCGACGGCTCAGCCCGACAGCGCGACTTTGGCGCCGCTCGCGGACCTGTTGCTGCTGACGACCGTGGATCCCAGCCATTCATCAGCGGCCTCGGACTGCATGTGATCAACCCCAACGAGCTCGCCGACACCTGCTCGCGGCTGTTCGCCGACCGCGCCAACGCCGAGCTAGGCAATTTCGCCTCTTCTCAAAACGGCGCCGATTCCGGCTATCACAGCACTCTCCAGCCGGACAACAGATCTTCCGCTGGCCGGAAGTGCCAGTCATTGTTCACGGACAACAATTCCCTCCTTGACTGACGTGCAAAGATGCTCACGAAAACGTCGGATTAATCTCCGAACTCCGAGTCGGACAGGACGACGAATGGCGCAATTCGTTGCGTCATTCGAGCTGAAACACGCCTCGGATCGGGCATCTTTTCCACGTCACTTGGAGAATTGACATGATTCGCAGGCACCGAGTCACCCGCCTCCTGGCTGCCGCGTGCGCGCTCACGATGGCCGCCGGTTGCGCTTTGACCGGCGAGCAGCAGCCTCCCGCCTCAGCGCCGCCGCCTGTGGTCGAGAAAGCCAGGGTCAAGGTCGGTGTGCTGCCGGTCGTCGACGTCGCACCCCTGCACATCGCGATCAAGAACGGCTACTTCGAGAAAGAGGGTCTGGAAGTCGAGACGGTCACCGTCCAGGGCGGTGCCGCCGCCATTCCCAGCCTGATCCAGGGCGGCCTCGACATCACCTTCGGCAACTGGGTCTCGTTCATCGGCACGGAGTCCAAAGGGGACGCGAAAGCGGTCGGCGGCATCAAGCTGATCTCCGACGGCTACCAGGCGAAACCGGGAATGTTCCTGATCCTCGTCAAGGGCAACGGCTCGATCAAGACAATGCAGGACCTGATCGGCAAGAGGATCGCGATCAACACGCTCAACAACATTTCCGAGCTGACCACCAAAGCCGTCCTGGAAGCCCACAACATCGACCCGAAGCGGGTCACCCTCCTGGCCATGCCGATGCCCGACATGGAGGCGGCGATCGAACGCAACACGGTCGACGCCGGCTTCATGAGCGAGCCGTTCATCTCCAAGGCACAACGCAACTCCGGCCAGCTCGCCATCCTCGACGCCGCCTCGGGCCCCACCGACGGCATCCCGATCGCGGGCTACGGCACGACGGGCAACTTCGCCGCGCAGAACCCGAACACCGTCGCGGCGTTCCAGCGCGCCATGGCCAAGGGCCAGCGCGACGCCTCGGACCGCGCCACCGTCCAGGCCCTGCTGCCGGACTACGCGGGCGTGGACCGCGACACCGCGCGGCTGGTTCACCTCGGCGAGTTCCCGACGTCACTCGACCCCAAGCGGCTGCAGCGCGTAGCGACCCTCATGCAGACGTACGGGCTGCTGCAGGCAGACCTGGACGTCGCGCCGATGCTGGTGCGCAGCGAGTGACGTCAGGCGCCGCATTCGTTGTTCTGGCGGTTCGCCAGCTTCGTGCAACGTGACTGGTGGCTGCCCACCTCGCGGATCCTGATCACCGATGTGGTCGACGCCGCGACTGGACGAGGTCCTCGCTCGGGCCCGATGGTGCTGAGCCGCATGGGGTAACTTCAGGCGCGTGAACGACTCTGCGCCGCGGCGGTCGTACCAGTCGCCCTTGCGCGAGGAACGTGCCGCCGAGACCCGCACCCGCATCGTCGCCGCCGCCCGCGAGCTGTTCGCGCGCGAGGGGTTCGCCGCCACGACGGTCGCGATGATCGCCCAGCACGCGAAGGTCGCGAAGCCCACCGTGTACGCGACGTTCGGGACGAAGGCCGCGATCATCGGCGCGATGATCGGGGAGGTCGGCGCGCAGGCCGATCGGGAGACCTGGTGGCGGCAGATCCAGGCCGAGGCCGACCCGCGGGCCAAGCTGGGGCTGTACGCGACGTTCATGCGCCGGCTCTACGTGGCGGGGCGGGACGTGTTCACGGCGGCGATCAACGCCGCCGGTGACCCGTCCGTCGTGGAGCTGCAGGAGCAGGGTGAGCGCGACTCGCGGGAGTCGCTCGGGCCGATCGTCGCGGCGATCGACGCGGCCGGGGCGTTGCGCGAGGGGCTGAGCAGGGAGAACGCCGTCGAGCGGGCCTGGATGCTGAGCGCGCTGGAGCTGTACTTCCGGGCGACGCGGCTCGGGTGGTCCGACGACGAGTACGAGCGCTGGCTCGCGGAGAGCCTGGTCCAGCAGCTCCTCGGCTAGCTGTAGTGCCCTGAGAGGTTAGGAACGCGGCTGGCGGGTGGCTTGCCTGCGAGTGCGGTGTGACCGCGGTGGTGATTGTAGAGATGCAACCACCGCGGGAGCGCTTCGCGGCGTTCGTTCTCGGTGCGGTAGGGGCGGGCGTAGGCCCACTCGTCGAGCAGGGTGCGGTTGAAGCGTTCGACTTTGCCGTTGGTCTGAGGCCGGCGTGGTCGTGTGCGTTTGTGGGTGATCCCGGCTGTGGTCAGAGCGTCGTGCCAGAGCCGGGATCGGTAGCAGGATCCGTTGTCGGTAAGAACTCGACGAACGGTGATCCCGTTGGTGTGAAAGAAAGTCTGCGCGCGTGACCAGAACGCGATGGCGGTTTCCTTGGTCTCGTCGGTGAGGATCTCGGTGTAGGCGAGGCGGCTGTGGTCGTCGACGGCGTTGTGCAGGTAGCTGTAGCCGAGGTTGGCGCGGCTGCTGTTCCTGCGTGGCCGGGCGGGATCGCGGTGGGCGGAGCTGTTGCGTGTGCCGATGGTCCGGCCGTGGACTTTGTGGCCGCCGCCGTCGGGGATGTTGCCCAGTTTCTTGATGTCGACGTGCACGAGATCGCCAGGGGCGGCGTGCTCGTAGCGGCGGATGGGCTGGCCGGTGGCCCGGTCCAGGTGCCGCAGCCGGGCCAGTTGGTAGCGGCGCAGGACCCGGTGCACGGTCGACGGGTTCAGGTCGAGCAGGTAGGCGATGCGGGCGGGTCCCCACCGCCGGTCCAGTCTGACCTTGATGATCCGGCGTTCCTGGCGGGTGTGGGTGCGAGCAGGGCTGGAATGCGGGCGTGAGGATCGGTCGGCCATGCCCGCGAGGCCTTCGGCGCGGTAGCGGTCGGCCCAGCGTTTCGCGGTGCTGACCGAGACCTGGAACCGCTCTGCGGCTCGTCGAAGCGGCCATCCGTCATCGACGACACACCGGGCCAGGCGCAGCCGGCCCAGCTCGGTCAGCGGTGCGTTAGCGTGAGTAATCGAGGGCCTCCTGGGTAGCCGGTGCAGATGTCGCAATCCACACCGAACCCGGAGGCCCTCCCTCATTCCAAGATCATCCGATCACGTGTCGGACCGTTCGCAACGTCTCGGGTCAGTACAGCTAGTCGTTTTATTCCGCACGACCCCGGTGATCGTCCTCACCTCGGCAATATTCGATATACCTCGGTTTATTGATTACTCTGTGGTCAAGGTAACCGAACGAGGAGGGACACCTCATGACCGTCCAGCTCAACCACACGATCGTCCTGACCGACGACCGCCACGCGACCGCCGGCTTCATCACCGAGGTGCTGGGGCTCGAGCCCGCGCGCAGCTTCGCCGACGAGTTCTTCCTCGTCATCGACCTCGCCAACGACGTGCAGCTCGAGATCCTGCAGATCGGCTTCCCGTTCCAGCCGCAGCACTTCGCGTTCCTCGTCAGCGAGGAGGAGTTCGACCAGATCTTCGGCCGCATCCAGAGCAGGAACATCGAGTACTTCGCGGAGCACGGCGACCAGCGGCCCGGCGAGATCAACCACCTGGAGGGCGGCAGGGGCGTGTACTTCACCGTCCCCGGCGGCCACAGCTTCGAGATCCTCACCCGGCCCTACGGCGCCGACGCGGAAGCGCTCGCTCTCACCCAGAAGGGACGGATGTAGTCATGAAGGTCATCGTCATCGGGGCGGGCATCGGCGGTCTCACGCTCGCGCAAGCCCTGCGGCACAACGGAATCGACGTCGCGGTGCACGACCGCGACCCGCGCGCGGAGGCGACCGGCGGCTACCGGCTGCACATCGACGACATCGCGTCCGGCATCCTGCGGCGGCACCTGCCGGCCGAGCCCTACCAGGCGTTGCTCGCGAGCTCGCCGAGCCGGTCGGCGCAGCGCGGGATCTCGTTCTCCGACCACAAGCTCCGTGTGCTCGGCAACGTCCAGTTCCCGCTCGAAGAAGAGATGCTGCTCGTCGGCCGTGTGCCGCTTCGGGTGTTGCTGACGCACGGGCTGGACGACGCCATCACGTGGGGCAGCGAGTACGTGCGCCACGAGACACACGACGACGGCACGGTCACCGCGTACTTCAAGGACGGCACGGTCGACCACGGCGACCTGCTCGTCGGCGCGGACGGCTCGACGTCGAAGGTGGCCGCGCAACTCGCGGGCAGGCCGACGTCGGAACCCGTCGGCATCGGCGGCATCGCCGGACGCACGCCGCTCACGCCCGAGCTCCGCGCGATGCTGCCGGAGGCGTTGGAGACCGGGTCGGTGCTGGCGGTCGGGCCGGACGGCACCGGCGCGTTCATCACCCTGTTCGACGCCGCGGCGGGCTCAGCTGCCGACCCGAGGCTGTCGCGGTTCGACGAGCCGTCCGCCGTCTACTGGGGCGTGAACGTGCCGCTCGACCGGCTGCCGAACGCCCGCGAGACCGGCGTCGAGGCCGCCGTGCAGACGGCCGTCGACCTGCTCAGGACGTGGGCTCCCGCGCTGAGAACCGTTGTCTCCCAAGCAGATCTGAGCACCGTCGGCACGTTCCGCTACCACGCCGCCGACCCGGAGGCGCACCTCACGCCTTGGTCGTCGGGCACGGTCACGGCGCTCGGTGACGCCGTGCACGCCATGCCGCCCACCGGGGGCAGGGCCGCCGCGACCGCGATCCGCGACGCCGACCTGCTCGCCACCCACCTCGCGGACGCGGCCAAGGGACTCACCACGATCCCGCTCGCCGTGCACGAGTACGAACGCGGCCTCGCCACCTACGCGGCCGAGGCCGTGCGCGTGTCGATGATCCCGATCGTGTGGCAGAAGCGGCTGCGCAACCCGTTGTTCGGCCTGGTGGCACGGGCGGGCCTGGCGATCGCGGCGCCGATCACCAACGCCCTGCGGTGATCACGGGTCGGCCCCGTAGCCGATCCCGCGGAGGACGAACGGCTGACCGGCCTCCGGCCAGTCAGTGACGCCCGCACTCCGCATTCGCATTCAGGCGCGGTTACGCACCCGCGCCGCCGTCGACAGGCACGATCGCGCCGTTCACCATCGACGCCCGGTCGCTCAGCAGCCACGCCGCCACCTCGGCGACCTCGCGCGGCTGTGCCATCCGGCCGGCCGGGCTCGACGAGGTGATCATCGCGACGACGCCGGGGGTCGCGGCCTCCCACTGGTCGATCATCGCCGTCTCGGTGCCGCCCGGCGTGATGCCGTTGACCCGGATGCCCTCGCCGCCCCACGTGACGGCGGCGGACTCGGTGAGGCTGTTCAGCGCTCGCTTCATGGCGCCGTAGGCGGGGAGAACCGGGTTCGCGCGGCGGCTGCCGATGCTGGACGTGTTCACGATCGCGCCTCCTCCGTTGCGGCGCATGAGAGCGGCCTCGGCGGTCATCGCGGTCCAGTGGCCGCGGAAGTTCACCGCGAACTGCTCGTCGATCTCGTCGTCGCTGGTGGTGTCGAGCGGGCCGGGCTGCTGGACGACGGCGCCGTTGTTGAAGGCGCCGTCTAGACGTCCGTGCAGCTCCGCGACCTGGTCCAGCGCCGCGCGCACACTTGCCCGGTCGCCCAGGTCCATGGTGATCGCGTCCGCCGTGCCGCCGTCGGCCCGGATCTCGGTGACGACCTGGGTCAGCGCGTCGGTGCTCCGGGCCGCCAGCACGACCAAAGCGCCTTCCTGAGCGAAGAGCCTGGCCGCCGCCTCGCCGATGCCCCTGCTGGCGCCGGTGACCAGCACGACCTTGCCGGGAAGAAGTCCAGAAGTGTTCATGGAGACCAGCGTCGGGCCGACGAGGAACCGGAGGCAGGCACAGGCTGTACCAGGCTGAGCACACCACGGCCGCGCATACTCGGGGTATGGACAAGCAGCAGCTCGGAGCCTTCCTGCGCAGCCGCCGCGAACGGCTCAAGCCGCAGGACGTCGGGCTGACGGCCGGTCCGCGCCGGCGCACGGCAGGGCTCAGGCGCGAGGAGGTGGCCGTCCTGGCGCACATCTCCACCGAGTACTACGTGCGCCTCGAACAGGGGCGGGCGCCGCGGCCGTCGGCGGAGGTGCTGGCCGGGATCTCCAGCGCGCTCAAGCTCACCGACGCCGAGTCCGACCACCTGCACGTGCTCGCGGGCACGGCGCCCAGCCGCGTCGCGCACCACCGCCGCGACGTCCGGCCGAGCGTTCTGGCTTTGCTGGAACGGCTTCCGCAGACCGCGGGCTTCGTCACGTCCGCCATCTTCGAGGTGCTGGCGTGCAACGACCTCGCGGCCGCGTTGATGGAGGACTTCCGCGAACTGCCGCCCCGGCAACGCAATCTCGCGCGTCGCGCGTTCCTCGGGCCGCCGTCGCTGTACGGGGTCTCGGACGTCACGGAGTTCCGCCACCACGTCGTGATGGAGCTGCGGGCCACGCTCGCGCGGTATCCGCACGACCCCGAGGTTTCCGGGCTGGTCGAGGAGCTCAAGGCCAGCGAGGACTTCGCGCGGTTGTGGGAACGGCACGACGTGCGCGGCGAGACCATGCTCACCAAGACGTTCCGGCACCCGCTCGTCGGCGAGATCACCGTCGACTGCGACTCGCTCGCGCTGACTGACGCCGACCAGCACCTGGTCCTCTACAGCGCACCGCCCGGATCGCGCGACGCCGAGGCGCTCGCGTTGCTGAGCGTGGTGGGAACACAGGGTTTCGACACCACCGAGCGGCGACCGGGCACACTTCGGTGATCGCGGGTTCACGGGACCGTCGGTCCTGGCGACGCCGGGCTCGCTGCTGCGCGCGTTGCGCGTGAACAGGCGGGCCCGGCGCGGCTGACGGACCTCAGCACCTCACCCAGTAGTTCGGCGCGGTCTGCCGGAGCGTGCTGTTCGTGTAGATGTTCCACAGCCCCAGGGCCTGGTTCGACCCGAGCGCGTAGGTCTGGCCCAGCGTCACATACGCCCGCCCGGCAACGGTGTGCGCGTAGTTGCTGGCCGTCACGCACCCCGAAGGCGGGTTCGTGGTGGTGGTGGTTGTCGTTGTAGTGATGGTGGTTGTCGTTGTAGTGGTGGTGGTTGTCGTTGTAGTGGTGGTCGTCGGCGGCGGGCCGCCGTTGCTCAACGCCTTGACCATGTTCACCACGGCCGTCATCTGCGGCCCGGACTTGAGCGCGTAGCTGGACGACTGGTAGCCCCACCAGTCCCAGCACCCGCGCGGGTTCGCGGTGGACGTGGTCGCCTGCGGGTAGAGCACGATCATGCCGTTGGTGTCGGCGTACTCGTTGAGGTAAGCCTTGTCCATCAACGCGTTGCCGATCTGACCGAACGTCTGCTGACAGCCGTGCAGGGTGACCATCAGCTTGCACGGACCGGTCTCGCACGCCTTGGGCACGTACGCGAAACCTTCCCGCCCCATGGTGATCGCCGACGCGGAACCGCCCGGCGCGTAGGTGTTCTGGTCGAACTGCACGAGCTTGCCGGACAACGTCGGCGCGGCGGCGTTCACCGAGCCGAACAGCTGCCCCAGCATCTCGCGCACGACGTCGGCCGAGCACTTGTTGACGTACGGCGAAGCCGTTGTGCCGCAGGCGTTCGGGCCGATCGGGCTGATCCACGCGTGCCCGGCCGCGGTGGTGTTGTTGTAGACGACGCGGGAGCCGAAGTCGCGGTAGTAGGTGGCCAGGTCGTTGTTCACGGCGGCGTCGACGGTGTCGTCCGCGGTGCCGTGGAACAGCCACACCGGGTCGCCCGACAGGTTCTGCGGCGGGTCGACCGTGCCCGCCGCCGCCCGGTCGCGGGTCAGCTGTTCGAGCTGGGCAGGGGTCCTGCGGGCTTGGAACGTGTCCATGCACGCGAGCAGCGCGGTGTTCACGTTGTTCTGCGCGCAGTCGTAGGCGCCGGCGGAGAAGATCCCGGCGCCCTGGAAGACGCTGGAGTAGGCGACGTGGAGCTGGTTCGCCATGTAGCCACCGGACGAGATCCCGCTGACGTAGGTGCCGGTGATGTCGTACTTGGTGAGCGTCCCGGCCTGGGGTGGCGGGACCGCCGCGAGCGAGATCGACAGGGTTGCCGCGGTCAGGCCGATGGCTCCGGCCAGGACTGCGAGCGCGTTCCTCAATCGCATGTGTTCGCCTCCGTCATTGCAGGCAGGACCTGCAGATTAAGAGCCGGTAACTGGTCCCCACCACGTGTGCGCAAGCCATCTCGTGACGAGGTCAGGCGTGGACCGCCACCATTGACTAGCTTGGCGGGATGCTGAGGTTCAGCCAGGTCGACGTGTTCACCGACGAGCTCACGAAGGGCAACGCGCTCGCGGTCGTGCACGACGCGGAGGGCCTGTCCACAGAGGAGATGGCGGCGTTCGCGAACTGGACGAACCTCGCCGAGACCACCTTCCTGCTGCCGCCGCGGGACCCCGCCGCCGACTACCGGGTGCGGATCTTCACGACCAGCCGCGAGCTGGCGTTCGCCGCGCCGCCGCTCCTCCGCACCGGCCCCGTGGAGAACCTCCCAGCTCTGGCCGCCGGGCTCGCGATCCCGCCGGACGAGATCGTCGAGGCGCGCTGGGCCGACAACGGGCCGGGATGGGTCGCGGTGCTGCTGCGTTCCGCCGACGCCGTCCTGGCGCTGCGCCCGGACTACACCCGGTTCGGTGAATTCACCGGCATCGGCGTCGTCGGCCCGCACGAGGACGGCGGGGACGCGGCGTTCGAGGTGCGGGCGTTCGTCGACGAGGACGGCAGGTTCGGCGAGGACCCGGTGACGGGCAGCCTCAACGCCTCGATCGCGCAGTGGCTGATCCCGGCGGAAATCGCGCGACGCCAGTACGTCGCCGCCCAGGGCACGGTGCTCGGCAGGCGGGGGCGCGTCCACCTGTCGCAGGCGGACGGGCAGATCTGGGTGGGCGGCGACACTGTGGTGGGGATCACCGGAAAAGTGGCCCTGCAACCGGTCCGTTGAGGACTGCTACCCGCTCCCGACCAGCTTCAAACGTTGTTCTTGATCGGGTTCGGATGAAACACTCTGGTCGTGGTCACGGTCTCCGACTGGCTGCGTTCTCCGTGCCCCGCGCTCGTGGTCGACACCGCAGGTGCCGTGCACAGCATGAACGACGCAGCCACGTCCCTGCTCCAGAACGAGGTCTTGCCGTCCGAGTGGCGGCACGGCGAGTCGGTGCACGTCGCGGACCGCAGCTACGCGGCGCACCGGGTCGACAACGAGGACGGCTCGGTCACCTGGTGGCTGCTCGACCAGACCGACCTGCTGCTCGAACGCGACCGGGCCGCGCTGCTGACGAAGATGTCCAGCGCCCTGATGACCTCGTTGAACCCCGAGCGCTGCATGACCGTCGTGGCCGAGCTGGCCGCCGCGCACCTCGCGGACGAGGCCCTGGTCATCGCGCCGCAGTCGAGCTCGGGCCACCCCGTCACGCGCTGCCGTCGCGGCGAGGCTCCGACGTACGAGCTGCGGGAGGTCGACGTCGAGGAGGTCGTCGGGCTCAGCGAGGCGTTGCGCGGCTTCCCGCCAGTGCCGTCGCGGTGGATCGACCCGGCCGCGGCCCCGGAGTGGCTCGCGCGGGACGGGATGTCGATCGTCGTGACGCCGCTGCCCGGTCACGGCGTGCCGGCCGGAGCGTTGATCCTCATCCGGCGGGACAAGGCGTTCAGCGACGACGAGGAGGCGTTCGCGCGGCTGTTCGCGTCCAGGGCGGGCGTCGCGATCTCGGCGGCGAGCCTGTTCACCCAGCAGGCCGCCATCACCGAACGGCTGACCCGCGACCTGCTGCCGCCGGTGCTGCGCCGCTACGCGCACGTCGACCTGGCCGGGCGCTACCGGGCCGCCGCGGACACCGAACGCGTCGGCGGCGACTTCTACGACGTGCACGAACTGCCGGACGACCGGCTGTTCGTGGTGCTCGGCGACGTCTGCGGCAAGGGCCTCGACGCGGCGGCGCAGACCGGCAAGGTCCGCACGGCCGTGCACGCGCTGCTCCAGGTCGTGACGGATCACGAGCAGATGCTCGCCGCCCTGAACCAGGCGCTGCTGACGACCGACGAGTCCCGGTTCATCACCACGGTCGTGGGCACGGTCAGTCCCGTGGACGCAGGTCTGCACGTGCGACTGACGTCGGGCGGGCACCTGCCGCCGTTGATCGTGCGGTCCGACGGCACGGTGGAGGCGGCCGCGACCAGGGGCACGCTCGTGGGCATCCTGCCGCGGATCGTGACGGCGACGGACGAGGTCGTGCTCGCGCCTGGCGACTCGTGCCTGCTCTACACCGACGGCATCACCGAGGCGCACGGCGGCCCGCTGGGTGACGAGGAGTTCGGCGAGGAACGCCTGCGCCGCGCCCTCACCGCGTGCGGCGGGATGCCGGCCGAGGCGCTGGTCGAACACGTCCACATGCTCGCCGCGCAGTGGGTCGGCGGCGGTGAGCACGACGACATGGCGGTCCTGGCGATCACCGCGCCGCGCAGGAGGTCCTAGTGGAGTCCGTCGATCTGCTCTGGGAAGCGGCCCTCGAGGGTGACGAGCACCGCGCGACCGACGTGGTGCTGGCCGCCGCGCAGGAGCACGGTCACGAGGTCGTGCTGCTCGACGTGATCGGCGGCGTGCAGCACCGGGTCGGCAGCGAGTGGGCGGCGAACCGGATCAGCGTCGCGCAGGAGCACGCCATCACCGCGATCAACGACCGCGCGGTCACCGCGTTGTCGATCACCCGCCCGCGTCGCGCACCGGTGCACGGCCGCGTCACGGTGGCGTGCGTGGACGGCGAGTGGCACGCCCTGCCCGCGCGCCTGCTGGCGGAAGTGCTGGCGCTGCGCGGGTTCGCCGTCGACTACCTCGGCGCCCAGGTGCCGGCCCCGCACCTCATCACGTACCTGCACCGCACCGGCCCGGACGTGGTGGCGCTGTCGAGCTCGATCGCGACCCGTCTGCCGACCGCGCACGCCACGATGACGGCGTGCCAGGCGGCGGGCGTGCCGGTGATGGTCGGCGGCGCGGCCTTCGGGGCCGACGGCGCGCACGCCCGGCGGTTCGGCGCGAACGCGTGGGCGGCCGACGCCCGCTCGGCCGCGGACATGCTGCTGTCCCAGGAGCTGCCGGCGCCGGGCCGCCCGCACCAGCCGGTGGACGACCTCCCCCACCTCGCCGACCAGGAGTACACCCTCGTCACCCGCGGCGCCCGCGACCTCGTGCGGTCGGTCTACCGCGGGCTGGAGGAGCGGGTGCCCGCGATGCGGTCCTACAGCGACGAACAGCGCCAGCACACCGCGCAGGACCTGGCGCACATCGTGGAGTTCCTCGGTACCGCGCTGTACGTGGACGATGACTCCCTGTTCGGTGCGTTCCTCTCCTGGACCGGTGAAGTGCTCGACGCCCGAGGCGTGCCGAACCGCGTTCTCGAGCCCACATTGGACCTTCTGGGCGTAGAGCTTCGCGACTTCCCGCGAGCACAGCGAATGCTCCGTTCGCGCATTCACGCAGACGCACAGTAGTCCTGTGTAGACGGACGCGCCGAGTGCCCACTCGATCGCACTTCGTGTTAGTGGAATCCTTTAATGCCAACGGACTTGTGCCCCATAGATCGGAAATGTTTTCATCTCGCCCATGGAGATGGGCACATACACGCCGCTGGCCGCCTACGCGGTCGCCGTTCTCGGTTCCATCCTCGGGTTGCTGTCCACGGAGCGTGCCCGTCACGCCACGCGCACGACCCGCAACTGGTGGATCGGCGTGGCCGCGGTGTCGATCGGCGGCCTGGGCATCTGGGGCATGCACTTCACCGCCATGCTCGGCACCTGGATGGGCGCCAACGTCTCCTACGACATCCCGATCACGTTGCTCAGCATGGTCGTCGCCATCCTCGTGGTGGCCGCGGGCCTGTTCCTCGTCCGCCGCTACGGCATCGACGGCGACACCCGCTTCTGGCCGCTGGCCGCCGGCGGCCTCGTCACAGGCCTGGGCGTGGCCGCGATGCACTACACCGGCATGGCCGCGATCGTGATCAACGCCGACGTCTCCTACAACGCGGGCCTGGTGGTGCTCTCCGTCGTCATCGCCGTCGTGGCCTCGACAGTGGCGCTCTGGTTCACCCGCAAGGTGAGCGGCTTCGCGGCCGTCGTCGGCGCCGCCCTGGTCATGGGCGTGGCCGTCACCGGCATGCACTACACCGGCATGTACGCGATGACGATGGCGCACGACCACAGCGCGTCCGTCGTCGTCGGCAACTCCGAGGAGCTGATCACGTCGCTGATCATCGGCGGCGCCGGCGTGAGCGTGCTCATCATCTTCCTGCTGGCCCTCACCTCCGCGGACGAGGACCGCGAGGAGGCCGAGCTGCTCGACCGCGTGATGCGCCGCACCAGCCAGGGCTGAGCCTCACCGCAGGTGCACCAGCACCATCCCGTCGTTGCCGGGCGCGACCTCGACCCGCTTGTAGAGCTTCTTCACGTGCGGCTGCTTGAGCATCGCCAGCACGCGGGTGCGCAACGTGCCGGAACCCTTGCCCGTGATGATCTCGACGACCGGCACCTTCTGCCCGGCCGCGCGGAACAACGCCGTGCGGACCGCCTGGGCGATGTCCTGGTCGCTGCGGAAGATCGGGTGCAGGTCCACGGTCAGCTTGTCGGTCACACGGGTCAGTCTGCCGCAGTGGCCTCGAAGACGCGGTGGATCAGCAGGGGCGCGCCGTCGGTGTGGGAGTTGATGGTCACCCTGCGGCCGTCGGTCAGCGTGATCCGGCAGCCGACGTCGCCGCCGAAAGCCTTGGCGAGGAACGTGTTCTTGCCGATGTCGGTCACGTCGGCGACGTCCGTCCACGGCACGACGGTGGTGCGGCCACCGCCGGTCATGATGCCGACGATGAAAAAGGGTCGCCGGCCCGGCCTGGGTCGAGGACCAGGATCGAGAACGCGCCGAGCGCCAGCACCGGTGTGCCGACCACGATCGCCAGGACACCTCTGATCGCTCGGCGGCGGTTGTTCGCGTCGTACCGTTCGAGTTCCTCACCCAGGTCTGCCACGGGCGAGGACGGTAGGTTCGGGCGCGCGGGACCGGTCCCAGGGCGCGAGGGCGGCCAGGGATCCTGCCGTGATCACCAGGCAGGCCACCAGAGCCGCCATCGAGAGCGAAAACGCTTGCGCCAGCACGGGTCCGGCGACCGAACCGAGCAGTGTCGCCAAAGCTTCGGCGGACAGGAACACCGCGCTGATCCGGCCGAGGGCCTCGTTGGGGACCGCCCGCTGGAGTGCCGTCTGAGGTGTCACCAGAGTCATGGACCCGAACGTGCCGATCGCCACGGCCGCCGGCAGTGCCACCGCGAGCGAGGTCGAGGCGAAGAGGGCGTAGAGCGACACAGCGGTCGCCAGTTGCGTTGCGGCCAGGAGGAAACGCGGCCGGACGCGATCGACCAACCGCCGGATCGCCACCGCGCCCAGGAGAAAGCCGACGCCCAACGCCGACAGCACCAGGCCCATCTGTTCGGTGCCACCGAGTCGCTGGATTCCCAACGGCACGAGAAGCGCGCTCAACGACGCGTTGGCCGCCAGGAAAACAGCGGTCAACGGCAGGAGCGCTCGCGCGATCGGCAATCCGCGCAACACCTTCCAGCCACCGGCGAGGTCCGGGGTGGACTGACGGGCCGGACTCGGACGACGGGTCGTGCACGCAATCGCGAGGGCCGAGAGGAGATAACTCGTCACGTCGATCCAGATGAGCGTCTGGAAGCTCGTCAACGTCAGGATCGCCGCCCCGAGCGGTGGGGCGACCAGGCGGACGGTGCCGTCGGTGAAGGCGTTCAGCGAGTTGGCGCTGCTGAGTCCGGGGCCGGTGCCGACGACGGCCGGGACGTGGGCCTGGGCGGCCGGGCGGAACAGCACGGCACCGGCGCTCTCGGCGACCAGGGCCGCGTAGATGAGGCGGTGGTCGGTCGTCGCCGCGAGCATCAGGGTGACGGCGGCGGCGCGGAGCAGATCCGCGGCGATCATGACGCGTCTGCGGTCCCAGCGGTCGGTCAGCACGCCCGCGACCGGGCCCAGCAGCAACGGCGGCAAGTGTTCGAAGGCCAGCGTGAGGCCGGTCGCGAGCAGCGAGCCGGTCAGCGCGTGGACGTGCGCCGGGATGGCGATGACCAGCAGCCACGAGCCCAGCGCGCTGATCGTCCGCCCGGCCCAGAGCAGCCGGAAGTCTCGATCGCGCAGTGCTTCCAGCACGACACCACCCCCAGGTAGAGTCCCGTCAGAATAAGAACTTCGCCTGAAGTGTTCTGTCAAGATAGGAGCGCAAGAGTGCCGAACGAGCCCATCGGGCCGCGGTTGCGCGCGCTGAGGCAGGCTTCCGGCCGGACCGTCGCCTCGGTCGCGGCCGACGCCGGGCTGTCCGTGCCCTACATCGCGAACCTGGAGAACGGCCGGGGCAACCCGACCACCGGCGCGTTGGACCGGCTGGCCACGGCACTCGGCACGGAGCTGTCGATCGGGTTCACGTCAGGCGCGACGGCGACCGACGTGCCACCGGGCGTGGTGAAGCTGAGCCGGAGCCGGCGGTTCAGGACCACCGTGACCGCGCTCACCGAGAAGTCGGGTCAGCAGGAGCAGGAGGTGGCGGCACGGCTGGTCAGCGCGTGCGTCCTGATCGGTCAGGCGCTGGGGCGGGAGGCCGGCGAGCACGACTGGTGGCGGGTGCTCGACGCGGTCCTGCTCATGGCCGAGCACCCGGCTCACTGACTGCTGATGCTCGCGACCAGGTTGATGGTCGTGGCCAGCACGCCGGTGCCGAACAGGTACGACAGCAGCGAGTGCTTCAACGCCGTGCGGCGCATCTCGCGGCCGGACAGGCTCGTGTCGGACACCTGGAACGTCATGCCGATGCTGAACGCCACGTACGCGAAGTCGCCGTAGTCCGGCGGTTCGGCCTGGTTGAAGTCGATGCCGCCGTCCGCGCCGTAGTAGTAGAGGCGCGCGTATCGCAGCGTGAAGATCGTGTGCACGACCATCCACGACAACACGACGGACAACACGCCAAGGCCGACGCGCAGCAGTTCGGAGCCACCGGTCGTGTGTGCCGCACGGGCCAGTACGAAGCCCACGGACACAAGGCTCGCCAACGCGGCCACGAGCAGCAGCACCTCGGCGACCCGGCGTGTGGGGTCGTTGCGCACGGCGTGCTGTGCGGTCTCCTCGGCGTCCATCGGCCAGATGACCAGCCACGCGCGTACGAGGTACACGAGCGTGGCGACGTCCCAGCCGACCAGCAACCCGAACTCGCCGTGCCCGGTGAACGTCACGGCGAGCCCGCTGACCACCCCCGCGGCGACCGCGACGATCACCTTCGTGCGGGCGAGCACGATCCCGTCCGGCAACGGCCGGGACGGCAGATCAGGCACGGAGCGCCGCGTCCAGATCGACGTAGAGGTCCAGCGTCTCGTTCAGCGTCGTCGCCTTCAGCGCCCGCAGCACGCTCCCCCGCGGCGACACCAGCCGCAGCGCCGTGCCGCGTTCCTCGCCGCGCTGGTGGTACTCCACGAGCACGGACAGCCCGACCGACGCGAAGAACTCGACGCCGCTGAGGTCGAGCACGATGGGAACACCCGCGCCGTACGCCTCAGAGAGCTTGTCCCGCAACAGTTCCGCGGTGTACGAGTCGACCTCGCCCTCGGCCCGCAGCAGCACCACGCCGGCGACCTTCTCCGACTCGACCGTCAACAGCGCGTCGTCCATCTCACGCCTCCCAAGCCTGCGTCAGCGCCCGCCCGAACAGCTCTACCGGCTGAGCACCGGCGACGGCAAGCCGCCCGTCGAGTGCCACGAACGGAACGCCGGACACGCCGAGTTCGCGCGCCCGCTGCTCGTCGGCGCGCACCGCCTCTGCGTACGCCGCCGGATCCTCCAGCACGGCCTTCACGTCGGCGCCCTCGAGCCCGGCCTCGACGACGATCTCCGTCAGCGACTCGGCGGTGAACAACGACCGCGCCTGCCCGAAGTTGGCCCGCAGCACGGCGTCGAGCACCTGCGGCTGCACGCCCTTCTCCTCCGCGAGGTGCAGCACCCGGTGCACGTCGAACGTGTTGCCGACCTCGCGGTCCAGCCGGTACTCCAGGCCCTCGTCGCGCGCGAGCCGCGCAACGGAGTCCTCCATCTCGGCGGCGCGCGGCCCGAACTTCGCGGCCAGCATGTCCTGCACGGACTCCACCCCCTCCCTGGAGGGGTCCAGCTCGAACGCGCGGTGCACCACCGTGACCTCGGCACGGTGCTCGAACGCGGCGAGCGCCTTCTCGAAGCGCGCCTTGCCGATGTAGCACCACGGACAGATGACGTCAGCCCAGAACTCGACCTGCATCGTTCGATCATGTCACGACCAGGGCCGCACGTCCGTTCAGAAACGACAATCATTGTCATGTAGGCTGCGGGCATGGCAGCACGGGTCGTATTGGTAGCCGGGTTCACCCACCACGACGTCGCGGACGAGCTCTGGCGGGCGTCGCCGGAGTCGTCGCTGGTCAGGCACGATCTGAGCAGCCTGGCCGAAGGCGTGGTGCGGCGGTGGAAGGACGGCGCGCTCACCGTGCTGGAGCTCGCGCACGGCTGCGTCTCGTGCACGTTGCGGCTCGACCTCGTGCCGTTGCTCGAAGGCATCGACGGCCGGGTGATCGTGCAGCTCGACCCGATGCTCGAACCGGAGGCCGTCTGCTTCGCGCTCGCGGAGACCGAGGTGGAGGTCGAGGCCGTGCTGACGGTGGTCGACACCGCGACCTGGCTCGACGACGCGACCGGCACCGACTCGCTGGCAGACAGGGGCCTGCGCGCGGCCGAAGGCGACGAGCGCACCGTCGCGCAGGTCGTGGTCGGGCAGGCGGAGTTCGCGGACGCGCTGGTGCTGACCGGGAAGGCGGACCCGGTGCTGACCGCCGTGCTCGACCGCCTCTCCCCCACCGCGCCGCGCAAGCTCGTCACCGAGGACGTTGCCGCATTGCTCGACGCGCTGCCGCCGAGCGCTCGCCGGGGTGAGATCGACGACGGGTTCGGCTCGTTGCTGTTCGGACGGCCGCCCATGGCACCGGCGCACGGCGTGTCCGTCGTCCACTTCACCGACCGGCGCCCGTTCCACCCGATGCGGCTGCACGACAGCATCGGCGTGCTGCTCGACGGCGTGGTGCGGGTGCGCGGCCGGGTGTGGGTGGCGAGCCAGCCCGGCGCGGCGCTGTGGATGGAGGCCGCGGGCGGCGGGCTGCGAGTCGGCAACCTCGGCCCGTGGGAGGGCGAACGCGACCAGGAGGTCGTCGTGATCACCAGGTCCGACCCGGCCGAGGTCACCGCCGCCCTGCGCGCCGCGCTCGTCACCGACGAGGAACTGGGCCTGATCACCGAGCTCGACTTCGCCGACCCGTTCACCGACTGGCACGAGGAGCTGGAACTCTGATGCGCACCCCCGTGACCGTGCTGTCCGGTTTCCTGGGCGCCGGCAAGACGACGCTGCTCAACCACGTCCTCGCGAACCGCGAGAACCGCAGGGTCGCGGTGATCGTGAACGACATGAGCGAGGTCAACATCGACGCGGCGCTCGTCGACCGGTCCACCGAACGGCTGGTCGAGCTGACCAACGGCTGCATCTGCTGCACGTTGCGCGAGGACCTGCTCGACAGCGTCGGCGACCTGGCCCGCTCCGGCCGGTTCGACACGATCCTCGTCGAGTCGACGGGCATCTCCGAGCCGATGCCGGTGGCGGCGACGTTCGACTGGACGTTCGAGGACGGCACGAGCCTCTCCGACCACGCGCGGCTCGACACCATGGTCACGCTCGTGGACGCGTCCGGGTTCCTGCGCGAGATGGCCGCGGGCGATGTCTCCGACCTGCTCGTGGACCAGGTGGAGTTCGCGAACGTGCTGGTGGTGAACAAGACCGACCTGGCTCAGGACCTCCCGAGGCTGGACGCCCTGCTGCGCCGGATGAACCCTTCGGCCCGCGTCTTGCACACCCGGCGCGGTGTCGTGGAGCTGTCTGACGTGCTCGACACCGGCCTCTACGACCCGATCACGGCCGCGCAGGCACCGGGCTGGGCCGCCGAGCTCGCGGGCGGGCACACGCCGGAGACCGAGGAGTACGGCATCCGGTCGGTCACCTACCGCGCGTCACGCCCGTTCCACCCGGCCCGGCTCGCCCACGCCCTGAGCGACTGGGAGGGTGTGTTGCGCAGCAAGGGTTTCTGCCACATCGCGTCCCGCCCGGACGTGCTCGCGGTGTGGTCGCAGGCCGGGCCGAACCTCGTGATCGAACCCGGTCAGCTGCTCTCCTCGCCGACCGCACGCCAGGAGCTGGTGTTCATCGGTGTGGACCTCGACGTGACCGAGCCCGCCCGGCGCCTGGACCCCGCGCTGCTCACCGACGCCGAGCTGGCGGCGGGACCCGAGGCGTGGCGGACGTTCGAGGACCCGTTGCCGGAGTGGGACTTCAGCGATCTGCACGACCACTCGCACACCTACTGATTCCTCGGAACGACCCGATGAACCGTAGAAAGCACAGCATCGATCGATTCCCCACCGGCTGTCGCTTCGACGACGAGCTGGAACTCGCAGTCACATCGCGCGGTCTCGAAACCCACGTGAAAAACCTCAGATTCACCTTTCAGCACTTTGTACGGAAATGACTTGCGCGGAGCACCCGTCGTGGGCAACTGCATCGAGACGGTCCCGTCCGCCTCGGCGCGCTCCGCGTGAACGGCTCGCGGACTTTCCACGTCGAGGTTCAGCACCAGGTCCCGGACCGGCATGTCCGTCCAGAACCGACACCCGCCCGGTGGAGGGTCGACGTCGCCGGCCGTCGACATCTTGCGCCGGGTCACGTCGGCCCTCAGCCCGGTCAGCACGATCTCGGTGTCACTCGGGTTCTGCACCACGATCTCGTACACGAGCCCCGGCGTGTACCCGATCGGCCCGCCCTCCTGGGTTCGCTGATCCACCCGCTTGCCCCCGCAACCGTTGACCAGCTTCTCTTTCGCCACCTGCAATTGCGGCGGCCGCGATCGCGCCGGTTCGTACTGCGGTTCCCGCCACTGAGGTGCGGGCGGCGGCGAAGACGGAAATGGCGAGGCCTGCGCGTGCGACACCGGCGGCAGGAGTTCCCGAGGCTGATCCACCGACGACGACCGCTGGGCCGGCGGACTCGACGGCGCCGGCACCACACCCGGCCAACTGAGAGCCACTCCCACGACGAACACGATCCCGGCGACGCGGTACCACCTCGAAGGCGTCTGCGGTCCTGAAGCCGGCTGACCGGGATTACCGACGTGCAGGTCGCCGTTCACATTCCCGATCTGGAACATGTTTCCCAGGTTGTCCCCGCGATGCACGTTCCTTGAGTCTTTTCCCACCGGCGAGATGCTATCCGAACACAGGAAGAAACCGCTTCGCCATCACTGCGGCGACGAATTGATTCCCGGCGGAGAAGAATTTTCCTGGCCGCTTGCAAATTCTCGTGGAACGCGACTCGATCCACTCAGCGCCAGCGTGACCAGGGCGAGCGCCGGGTAGACCCAGCCGAGCAGGGCGAGCGGCCACGGCCGGGGGATCTCCCAGATCGACGGCTGGAGGTTGATCAGGATCGTGATCACGTCCGACAGCACCGCGACCGCCCACACGCCAGCGAGCACGAAGTTCCGCCGCGCGTAGACCAGCCACAGCACCAGCGGGATCACCCACAGCCAGTGGTGGCTCCACGAGATCGGCGAGACCAGCAACCCGAAGAGCTGCACGGTGATCACCGCAGACAACGTGTCACCAGCGCGCACGGCGGTCCTTAAGGCGAACCCCGTCAGCACCGCCGACACCACCACCGCGACCAGCCACGGCCACGACGTCTCCACGTCGTACCCGAGCGACCGCGACAACGCCCCGCGCAACGACTGGTTGATCACCGAGCCGACCGGCCCGACCCGGTCCGCCGCGCCGAGCAGCTCGAACCAGTACTGCCAGGAGTTCCGCGCCGACACCAGGAAGCCGAGCGCCACCGTCAGCAGGAAGCCCGCGACCGACCACAGCGCGGCCTTCCACCGGCGCGTGACGAGGAAGTACAGCCCGGAGATCGCCGGCGTCAGCTTCATCCCGGCGGCCACCCCCACCCCGAGGCCCGCCACGGTCTGCCGGACCGCGAGCATCGCCGCGAACACACCGGCGACCAGCACGAGGTTGATCTGCCCGAAGTCGAGTGTCTTGCGCACCGGTTCGAACCACAACGTGATCGCCGTCCACAACAGAGCCCGGCGCCGCCACGTCTCGTCGAACCGGCCGTTGCTCAACACCTTCAGGGCGGTGCGCACGAGCCACCACAGGCACACCAGCGACAGCACCTGCCACACGGCGCGGGCGGCGATCCACGGCAGCGCGGACAGCGGCAGGAACGCCGCGGCGGCGAACGGCGGGTAGGTGAACGGTAGCGGGAAGTCCGCCGTGAACGGCATGTCGATCGAGTAGAGCTGGTCGGTCAGCACGTTCGGCGCGAGGGTCCAGTAGACCTTGAGGTCGATCATCCCCCAGTTCGCCGTCGCCGCGTAGGCGGCCAGCGACACCAGCAACACCAGCGGCGCGAACCTCAGCACGCGCTGTTCGATCACCAGGCTCCTCCTGAGGACGTACGTGGATCTCATCCTAAAAGCTGGTTTGAACAGGCCGGCGCAACGCCCTCGCGAACCACCACGTCCTCCGATCATGACCTGGAAAGCACTCAGCGCGTCCGGACTGGTCCTGTCGGCGGCCCTCATCGCGGCCCCGGCGCAGGCAGCGGAGGCGGGCCAGGTGGTGACGAGAGTGTCCGAACAGGACCGTGGGACCGCTCTCGCCCATTGGACCCCGGAACGGATGAAATCGGTCGGAGACGGCGAACTGCCACCCGCCGAGCAGATCTCGCAGCCGCACGACCAGGTGCCCGGCGTGGGCAGGTTGTTCATGACCACCTCCACCGGCCAGGACCACTCGTGCACCGCGACGGTCGTGCCCAGCGCCACCAGGGACGTCGTGTTCACGGCAGGGCACTGCGTCAACGGCGGCTTCGACCGCTGGGACAACCCGATCAAGATCCTGAACGTCGTGTTCGCGCCCGGTTATGACCACGGCGCGAAGAACGGGGTGTTCGCGGCGCGCGCGTTCGCGTGGTCCGGCACGTACACCGGGCCGACCAGCGGCCTGGACGACGACGCGGTCATCGCGCTCGACCCCGTGGACGGCAGGCACGTGCAGGACGTGGCGGGGTCGCAGGACGTGTCGTTCGACACGGTCGCGAGCCCGGTGGACACCACGATCTTGGGGTACCCGGTGTCACAGCTCGCGAGGGGTGAGGCGCTGCTGTCGTGCGTGCGGCCGGCCACGTTGAAGGTCAACTCCGTGATGAGCGCGTGGGAGACGGACTGCGACCTCGCCGGTGGCGCGAGCGGTGGCCCGTGGCTGCGCGGGTTCGACCCCGCGACCGGGAGGGGAACGATCTTCTCGGTCACCAGCCGGGGCAGCATGAACGGCGACCTGGTCACGACCGACCTGAGCGGAGCCGCGTTCTCCGAGGCCGTCGAGGCGCTGTACGTCAGCGCCGACGATCTCTGACGAGGGAAGGATTGACGATGAACAACAAGTACAAGTCGGCCTTGGGTGTCGGTGCGCTGCTCGCCGCGGCCGCACTGCCCCTGGTGGCCGGAGCCGCGTCGGCCAACCCGTCCGACCAGCCGTGCGACGTCGGCGACCTCGCCGTCTCGGTCACCAAGGACCCGCAGTCCTCCGCGGGCCAGGAGGCGTTCGTCATCCACTACGTCGCCGCCGGCGAGCACACGAACTGCAAGCTGCAGGGCGCGCCGTCGCACGTCACGTTCACCAAGGGCAGCGGTCATGGTGAGGGCGACGGCAGCGGCATCGAGGTCGTGCTCGACAACCCGAACGGCGGTGCGCCGCCGGTGAACGTCCAGCCGGGCAAGGCGGCCGAGTCGCGCATCCTCATGGCGTCGCAGGAGCCGGTGAGCTTCCAGCCCTCCGTGGTCAACCTGGACCTGCCCGCCGCCGACGGCCACACCGTCACGGTGTCGTGGCCGGACGGGCAGCCGCTGCGGGGCTCGTCGGTCGAGGTGACGGACGTGTCGCCTGCCTGAAAGCCAGGCCTCCCAACGTGATCGCGGTCAGCCACACGTAGGTGTCGAACTCGTGCAGCCGCGTCACGAACACGAGGAACACGGCGCCCGCGAGCCAGAAGTGGTGCCGCAGCAAGAGGAACACCAGCACGGGCACGCACCACACCCAGTGGTGCAGCCAGGAGACCGGTGACGCCAGCAGCCCGGCGGCCGCGATGACGAACAGCGCGACGAGGTCATCGCGGGTCCGCCGGGCCACCACCAGCGCCGTCACCACGGCGAGCCCCGCCAGCACCACCCACAGCAGGGTCTCGAAGCCAGGGGCGAGCCCGAACCCGCGCAGCACACCGCGAATCGACTGGTTCGTGGCCAGTGACATGTCGCCGATCCGGTCGGGGTTCAGCAGCGAGTGCAGCCAGTACTGCACCGAATCCGTTGGCGCGGCGAGGAATCCGACCGCCGCCAGGCCCAGGAACGTCGCCACGGACGTCCCGGCCGCCCGCCAGTCGCGGCGCATCAGGAAGTAGAGCACGAAGATCGCGGGCGTCAGCTTGACCGCCGCGGCCACGCCGATCAGCACCCCGCGCCACCGTCGATCCGTCACCAAAAGGACGTCGATCACGACCAGCGCCATGAGGTACAGGTTGATCTGCCCGTAGCCGTAGGTCATCCACACGGGGTCCAGCGCCAGCGCGCCGATCGGCGCGAGCAGCCCGGCCGTCCATTTGAGACGCGGGTTCACCTTCCCCGCCACCGCGACGCACACGGCCGTCAGCGCCACGAACCCGGACACGACCATCACCGGGAACAGCAGCCCGCTCGGCACGAAGCTCAGGATGCTGAACAGCACCGCCGCGGCGGGCGGGTACGTGAAGGGCAGCTGCGGGTCGAGCGGCGGCCCGGTGAACCCGGTGTAGAGCGATCTGCCCTCGAGCCAGGCGAGGCCGCCGAGCCGGTACACGTCGAGGTCGATCGGGTAGTGACCCGACCAGGTGAAAAGCAGCCACGCCAGCGCCGCACACCAGGCCGCACCAGCGAGAACGGGGAAGAATCCGCGCGGAACCAGAACGGTTTTCCGCGTCGACGACACGATTGACACCTATTCGAAATTAGCCACGACAACGCCGTCGCACCTTGTTGAACGACCGGCAGAACCACCGGCAGAAGTGCTCTTGCCAGCAACGACGGGCCGGGTCCGGCGTCATACAGTTCGAACAATGCGCAGTGACGAGGGGGGCGCGCAGTGGCTACGACGGCGTTCGGGGACTTTCTCCGCTTTTACCGGTCGCGTGTTCCGCTGACCCAGGAGGAACTGGCCGAACACACCGGACTGAGCACCCGCGCGATCAGCGACATGGAACGCGGCCGCACTCTCAGCCCCCAGTTCCGCACCGTGCAGCTCCTCGTCGACGGCCTGGGGCTGCGCGACGACGAGGCGGCCGAGTTCACCGCACTGGCCCGCGCCAGCCGGGTCGTCGCGGCTCAGGAACGCCCCGACACGCCGTTCGCGGTGGTCTCCTGCTCACTGCCGCCGGTGCTGCTCGACCTCACCGGCCGCGAGGACGAGAAGAAGCTGCTCACCGGGTTCGCCGCCGACGCAGCCTCGTCGTCGCGCCTGCAGATCGCCGTCGTGCACGGCGCGCCCGGCTCCGGCAAGACCGCGCTGGCCGTGGACGCGGGCCACCGCCTCGGCGCGCGGTTCGCGGACGGCTGCGTGTTCCTGGACCTGCGCGGCACCGATCCCGAACCGCTCACCCCGGACAAGGCGGCGCACCGCCTGCTGCGCTCGTTCGGCGTCGACGAACGCCAGATCCCCGCCGACCCGGACGACAAGCTCTCGCTCTACCGCTCACAACTGCGCGACCGGACCGTGCTGCTGGTCCTCGACAACGCGGCCAACGAGGCACAAGTGCGGCCGTTGCTGGCTTCCAGCCCCGGCACGCTGGTGCTGCTGACCAGCCGCCGCACGCTGACGGGTCTGGACGCCCGGCACCGCCTGCCGCTGGAGTTGTTGCCCCTCAACCACTCCGTGGCGCTGCTGCGCGCCGTCACCGGCCCTGACCGGCTGGACACCGAACCCCAGGCCGCCGAACGGGTCGCCGAACTCTGCGGGGGCATGCCGCTGGCGTTGCTCATCGCGGGCAACCGGCTGACGAGCAGACCACAGTGGACGATCAGCCACCTGGCCGAGCAGCTGGAGGACGAGGGCCGCCGGCTGTCCGTGCTGCGCGCGGGCGATCTCCAGGTGCGGGCGGCGTTCGAGCTCTCCTACCACCAGCTGAGCCCCGCCGCCGCGACGCTGTTCCGCAGGCTGGCGCTGATTCCCAGTCCGGACACAGGTGTTTCCTTGGCGTCCGTGCTCGTCGACGACGCCGAGGAGGCCCTGGAGGAACTCGCCGACGCGAGCCTGCTGGGCATCGGCGAGACCCCCGGCCGCTACACCCGCCACGACCTCCTGCACGTCTTCGCCTCCGAACGGCTGGAGCTGGACGACACCCCGGACACCGTCCGCAGGACCAGGACCCGGCTGCGCCACTGGCTCCTGGACGTGGCCACGGGAGCGGCGCGCTTCTTCGACCACGACATCCCGGCCGAACGCGCGGGCCCCGTGCACGACAAGGACTCCGCCGCGCGGTGGCTCGACCGCGAGCTCGACAACTGGCGCGAGGCACTGCGCGAGGCCGCCACCGCAGGCGAGCACGACCGCGTTCTCGCGCTGGCACAGGCGATGCACTGGTACTCGGACATGCACGGCGTCGGCGAACTGTGGCGCGAGGTGTTCGCGGCAGGAGCCCACGCGGCACAGCAACTGCACCACCCCGAAAACGCCGCCGAACAGCTGAACTACCTCTCCTGGGCGCTCTACGCGTTGTGCGGCCGCCCCCAGGAGGCCCTGACCGTGCACGAGCAGGCCGCGGCGATCCCCGTCGGCACCCTCACCGAGGCCTGGACCAACTACTACGGCTCAGCGATCCGGCGCAGAGTCGGCCAGCCGGTCGAGGCCGTCCACCTGGGCCGCAGATCCGTGGACCTCTTCGCGCAGGCCCGCTACCCGATCGGTGAGAACCTGGCGTTGTCGTTGCTGGGCCTGATGTTGCACACCGCGGGCGACCTCGGCGAGGCAGTAGCGGTGCAGCAACGCGCCGTGGCACAGCACCGCGCGGCGTCCGGCGACGACGAGCTCCTGTCGATGATGCTGATCAGACTCGCCACCACCAGGGCCGCCGCCGGCGAGGTGGCCGCCGCCCTGAGCCTCCTCGACGAGGCGGAGTCGTTGTTCCGCAAGCACTCCAACACCGCCGGAACCGCCCGCGTGCAGCACAACCGGGGCGTCGTGCTGATGGACGCGGGCCGGTTTCCTGAAGCACGCCACCAACTCCTGGCGGCACTGGGCGAGGCACGCCTGTCCGACCACCGCGTGGAGATCATGGCGCGCCTGGCCGACCTCGCCGACGCAGCGGGAGAACCGGCCCAGGCGAGAGAATTTCGCGTGCGCGCCCTGGCCGAATGCGACCGCTACGACACGCCCTCGGTCCGCGTGACGGCCGCGGCACTGGTGACCGCGCTGGGTCCGCGAAGCAGGTGACCCCTCGGGTCGTCTCACCACCAGGCGCCGACCGTCGAGGAGTCCTTCTTCGCACTGCCCTGCCTGGTGTCGGCGTTGTGCAGGGCGCCGGTGAGATCGGCGCCGGAGAAGTCGGCGTAGCCAAGGTCCGCCGACCTGAGGTCCACCCCGGTCATGGTCGAGCCGGAGAAGTCCGCACCGCCCAGCTCGGCGCTGTCGAGCTGGGCTCGGGTGAGGTCCGCGTCCTCGAAGAAGACGAAACCGTCGGTCAGATCGGCTCCGTACAGGGACGCGTCGACCAGGGTGGCGTTGGACAGCGTGGTGAGCCCGAAGCGTGTGCGGTTCAGGTTCGCCGCGGTGAGATCCGCGCCGAGCAGCGACATGCCGGTCAGGTCGCCGTTCACCACCCGCACGTCCCGCAGGCACACCTCGCGCAGGTCGATCACCATGCGCTCGGGATCGCGGCCGACGTCGCGGCGGGTCAGCACCGTGAAGGCGGCCGTCACGTCCGCCGGCGTCGGCGGGCACGCCTCGCCTTTGACGCGCCGGCTGCTGGAGCGGACGAACGCGGACAGCACCTCGACCATCGTCGCCTGATCCCGTGGTGAGTCGACCGCGATCCGTTCCAGGGCGTAGATCCCGCCGAGCCGCCGGTGCACGTTCGCGGGGCCCTCCGAGCCCAGCTGGTCGACGGCGCGGGTGAACCGGTCGGTGAGCTGTCCCTGCCGTGCCACGTCGATCTGGTCCCTGGTGGCCGCCAGCGAGAGCGCGGTGAACACCAGCGCGCCGATCGCGGTGATCGTGGTGACCACCCCGCCGATCCGGGACCAGCGGCCCTCAGGTCCGGCCGCCGGGCCGGCCGGGTGACGCCGGGTGCGCGACCAGAGGACAACGGCAGTCGCCAGAGCCACGCCTGCCGTCGCCGCGGGCCACCACCGGGCCACGAACGCCCAGGATGGCACCGCGTCCAGCGCAACCAGTTGCCACCCGGCTCCGGCGGTTGCCAGCACCACCAGGCCGGCCGCCACCAGGCGGAGCCGTCGCCGGTTCCGAACGCCGCGCTCCTGGCTCTGCAGTGCGTCGCGCAGAAGAGTCTCGTCCACACCATGTACTCGCTTCGGCACGGCGCGACGTAACCGGCGAACGCGCAGCGACTGCAAGAACCCACCGGGCTAGAGGGCGTTCTTCAGCCTGGCGAACTCCCACGGGTCGTGGGCGCTGAAGAGCGTGACCTCGGCCGCGTGGTCGCGCGCGAGAGTCCGGAGCGCTGACTGCGTGCCGACCCGGTCGCCGTGGTCGACTTCGGACCCGGTCTGCACGACGTCGAGCACGGGGTGCGGTTCGGGGTTCTCGTCGAGTTCCCGGTGGTAGTAGTAGGCATCCCCGCAGTGCAGGAACCACCTGTCGCCGTCGTGCACCGCCACGCCGGTGTGACCCGCGCTGTGGCCGGCCAGCGGCACCAGCTTGAAGGCCTCGGACAGGCCTTTGGGCTGGATGGCGTCGAGCCCGAACCACCGGTCGTTCGCGGCCTCGTAGGTCGTCCACTGTGGACCGTGTGCCCAATGGGCCGGGCGGTAGCGGCGGCTCGGGGCCTCGCGCAGCGCCGCGTCCAGCTCCGCCGCCAGGACGTGGACGGCGGCTTCGGGGAAGTCGGGCAGTCCTCCGCAGTGGTCCACGTCCAGGTGCGTGACGATGACGTGCCGGACGTCCGCGGGCGCGAAACCCAGGCCTTCGACCTGGCGCACGGCGGTCTCCTCGGCTGCCAGCGCCGGTTCGACCATCGCCACCCAGCCGTCGTCGAGCGAGCCCGACGGGTCGCGGACGTCGTCGAGGCCCAGTCCGGTCTCCACGAGGACGAGACCGTCGTCCGTCTCGGCCAGCAGGCAGTGGTTCACGACGGGCGCGGTGGGCAGGCCGTGGCGGGTGGGCGCGATCGGGCGCATCGAGCCGCAGTTCAGGTGGTGGAGTCGCATGGCGGTGATCGTGCGACTTGAAACGCGGTTCAAGTCAAGCCGCTAGGGTCGGCACCGCGCTGGACATCGCCGAGGTAGCGGAGAAGTCGGGGCTGGCACCGTCCGCCCTGCGGTTCTACGAGAAGAAGGGCCTGCTCGCTTCCAGCGGCCGCAACGGGTTGCGCCGCACCTACGACCCCGAGGTGCTCTCCCGGCTGACGATGATCACCTGCGCCCGCCGGGCCGGGTTCACCATCGCGGAGATCAGCCGGTTCCTGGTCGCCACGCCGGGAGACGAGGCCGCCCGTGCCGGCATGGCCGCGAAGGCCCGGTTGCTCGACGAGGACATCGCCCGCCTGCAACGGATGCGCGCGAGCCTCGACCACGCGGCGACCTGCACCCACGAACCGCTGGTCGACTGCCCCGATTTCAAGCGCGCGCTCGCCCCCTGAAAGTTCTCGCTTGACCTTCCAGCGGCTGCAACGTTGAGGATTGCTCTCATGGACGAACGCACCGGCCTCCTCACCATCGGCGAGCTCGCGCGCCGCACGGGTCTGCCCGCGCGGACGCTGCGGTTCTGGTCGAACGAGGGGGTCATCGCGCCGGCCGGTCGCTCAGCCGGCGGTTACCGGCTGTTCGACGCCGCCGGGGTGGCGCGGGTCGAGCTCATCCGCACGTTGCGGGAGCTGGGTCTCGGGCTCGACGACGTGCGCCGGGTGCTCGACCGCGAGGACACGGTCGCCGACGTCGCCGTGGCGCACGTGGCCGCGATCGACGCGCAGATCCGCGCCCTCAAGGTGAGCCGTGCCGTTCTGTCCACTGTGGCGCACCGTGGATCGACGCTGGAGGAGACCGCACTGATGAACAGGTTGGCACGGCTGTCGGCCGCCGAGCGGGCGCAGATCATCGACGAGTTCAAGGCGGAGGTGTTCGGCAGGCTCGACGTCGAGCCCGCGTTGCGCGAACGGGTGCAGGCCCTGCGCATCGACCTGCCAGAGGACCCCACCCCCGACCAGGTCGATGCCTGGATCGAGCTGGCGGAACTGCTGCAGGACCCGGACTTCCGCACCCGGCTGGGCACGTTCCTCGAGCTCAACACACCCACTCCCGAGCAGAAGAAGCCGCCAGGCGCGAACATCTGGTGGGCTCGGCAGGTCGTGAACACCGTGGCGCAGGCCAGGCAGGAGGGCGTCGAGCCCGACAGCGCGGCCGCCGCGGAGCTGATCAGCACCACGTTCGGCGGCACCGACCTCTCCGCGGTGCTGGCCTCGCTGCGGGCCGGGATCGACGCGCGCGCGGAACGCTATCGCGTGCTCGTCGGTCGCGTGCAGGGCCGTCAGGGCGCGCCGGACTCCACTGTGGACCTGTGCTGGCTGGCCACGGCGTTGGAGGTCAAGCTGTCGTGAGCCGTTCGAGCCGCGCCGGCACGTGCTTGTGCCACGGCGTGCCCGCCCACTCGTCGCGGTCCTCGGCGGCGGTGAGCTCGTTGGGCGCGACGCCCGTGCGCTCGTTCACCGTGAGGCCGAGGCCGTTGGGGAGCGAGATGTGACCGGTGCGCATGGTGTCCGTCGTGTCCACCGCCACCTCCGCGCTGCCGCGGCGGGTGGTGAGCCGGACCCGGTCGCCGGTCGTGACGCCCAGCCGGGTCGCGTCGGCGACGCTCATCCGCAGGCGGCCCTCCTGGTCGCGGCGCCGCCAGCTCGGGTCCCGCATGATCGTGTTGGCGGTGAAGGCCCGGCGTTCGCCCGCGGAGAGCACGAACGGCCAGTCCGGATCCTGGTGCGGCACAGGCCGTTCGCTCAGCGCGGCCACGGCGGCGAGCAGTTCCGGCACGTCGAGGTGGACGCGGTCGCCGGAGATCCGCCCCCACGACGCGTCGTACTCGTCGTCGGTGATGTGCACGCCGTGCGCGCCGTCGACGATCGCCTCGAAGAGCCGCTCCCCCGCCTCCAGCCCCGTGCCGTACCCGGCCTTCTCGACGCCGGCCGGGTTCTTGCGGGCGCAGTCGTGCGCGGCCATCCACAGCACCGCGGCCGCCGAGGCGTCGTGCGGCAACGTCGGGCCGAGCGTGCGGTACAGCAGGACGGACGCGAACCGCCGCTTCGCCGGGTCCGCGAGCACGCCGAGGAACGCCTGGGCGAACTGCGCGCGCCCGGCCGCCGCGGCCGCGCGCAGAGGTGCGTAGTCGGCCTCGGTGAGCGCGCCGGACGCCTCCACCAGCCGCGCGTGGATCTCCGGCTCGCCCAGGACGCCCTCCGGCGCGGCCACCACCGGGTGCCGCAGGTGGAAGACGTTGCGCGGGAAGTCGAAGTTGAAGAACGTGGCCTCGAACTTCTCGAACTGCGTCGGCGCGGGCAGCACGTAATCGGCCAGCCGCGCGGTCTCGGTCATCGCGACGTCGATGACGACCACGAGCTCCAGCGCGGCGAGCGCCTCCCGCATACGCGCCGAGTCGGCCAGCGAGTGCGCGGGGTTCGCGCTCTCGACCAGCATCGCCCGGTAGCGCTTCGGGTGGTCGGTGAGGATCTCCTCGGCGATCACGTTGCACGGCACCAGCCCGGTGATGATCCGCGCCCCCGCGACCGGGCTGCGCGGCCCCTCGTCCCCGGCGTGCCCGCGGTCGCGCCCGATCGGCACCAGGCTGGACGGCACGTACTGGGCGCCGCGCTTGCCGAAGTTGCCGGTGAGCAGCCAGATCAGCTTCTCGACGTAGCTCACCAGCGTGGAGTCGCGGTTCATCTGGACCCCGAGGTCCTCGAACACGGCCACGGAGTCCGCGGCGGCGATCCGCGCGGCCACCGCCCGCACCAGCGCCTCGTCGACGTCCGCGACAGCGCAGTACTCCCCCACCGGCACCTGCCGCAGCACCGCGGTGACGGCGTCGAGGCCGTCGGCGTGCGCGGCGAGCCAGTCGGCGGCGACGAGGTCCTCCTGCACCAGCACCGCGGCCAGCGCGGTGAGCAGGTAGAGGTCGGTGCCGGGCCGGACCTGCAGGTGGAAGTCCGCGAGCTCCGCCGTCTCCGTGCGCACCGGGTCGATCACGACCAACGCCCGCGCGGGGTCCTTCCCGATCTCCTTCAGCACCGACCGGGCGCGCGGAAACCCGTGCGACTGGTAGGGGTTCTTGCCCACGAACAGCGCGACCTCGCAGTGCTCGAAGTCCGCGCGGGTCATGTTGCCGAGCATGCGCGCGCTCACCCAGAACTCGCCGGTCTTCTCCTGCGCGAGCGCCGAAGACCGGTACCTGGCCCCGAACGCGGCGAGCGTGGCGGGCGAGTACGCGCCACCGAGGTGGTTCCCCTGCCCACCGCCGCCGTAGTAGAAGATCGTCTCCCCGCCGAACGCGTCGCGCACCTCGCCCAGCCGGGCGGCGATCTCGCTGATCGCGGTGTCCCAGTCGATCTCCTCGAACCCACCGTCGTCCCGCCGCCGCAACGGCCGCGTGATCCGCCCGGTGTTCCCGTTCTGGTGCAGGTCGAGCCGCAACGCCTTGTTGCACGTGTACCCGGCGGACGCGGGGTGGAGCTTGTCGCCGCGGATCTTGTCGAACGACCGCCCGTCCTCACCGACGAGGATCTCGATCCCGCAGTTGCACTCGCAGAGAATGCAGGCGCTGGCTTTCCACACGTCGGGGCTCCTAGTCTCGTCGCTCCAGCAGTGGCCCGATCTCGGCGAGCACGTCGTCGAGCGGCCCCAGGTCACGTTGCGCGCGGCACAGGATGATCGCGCCCTCCACAGCGGACACGACCACGGTCGCCAGCCGCTGCGCACGCCCACCGGCAAACCCGTTGGCGGACAACGCCTCCGCGATCCCGTCCTGCCACCGCACGAAGATCTCCCGCACCACGTCCGCGGCCTCGGGCACGATGTCACGGCTGTCCATGGCCATCGCGGCCGCAGGACACCCCGCCCGGTAGTCGGTCTTGACCAACGACCGCTTCCAGAAGGCGACCAGCCGTTCCAGCATCACCCGGACGTCGCCCTCGGCGGCCGACTCGCGCACCATCGCGCTGATGTAGTCCCCGGCCTGGCGGACCGCGCACTGCACCATCTCGTTCCGGCCGCCGGGGAAGTGGTGGTAGACGGACCCGCGCGGCGCACCGCTGTGCGCCAGCACCGCGTCGACCGTGACACCTGCGGCACCGCGTTCGCGCAACAGCTGCACCGCGCTGTCCAGCATGCGCTGCTTGGTGCCCCGCCTGCCCGGCTCGCCCATCACACCTCCCGGATTCAGGAGTATGGCAGAGACCATAGTCGGCCGCCAGCAGTGCTGACGTGCGGGAACCTCAGCCGAGGAGCTTGCGGATGATCTCGGTGGCGGTGTCGATGTCCGGCGGCGCCCCGGTGATGACGTCGGAGTAGCAGAACGACTCGGCGAGCCGCACCACGGCGTACGCCAGCTTGGTCACCGGGATCTCCGCCACCTCACCGCGTTCGGCACGGATGAGGCCCGCCAGCCCGTTCACGAGCCGGTGCTGCACCACCCCCTGCTGCGAGGTCAGCACCCGCAACGCGGTCTCCGGGTCGCGTTCGAGCAGCACCCGCAACGCCGACGACGCCACCGTGTCGCGCATCGCCTGGTCCAGCACCGAGACCACCCGCGCCATGCCCCGTTCCGCACTGGCCCGCCACAGCCGCGCCCACGCCCGGTGCGTGATGGCCCACAACACCTCGCCGAGAACGCGGTCGCGGTCGCCGAACCGCCGGTAGAGCGTGGCCCGGCCGATGCCCGCCGACACCGCGAGCTCGCCCATGTCGATGCGGCTCTCCCGCAGGAACTGCCGCAGCGCGTGCGCGATGACCGGATCCACCTCGGGCTCGGTGGTCAGGTCCACGTTGGCCACCGCGTGAGACACCATGTATAAAGTGTCTCATCTGAGACATTGCACCACAATGTCTCACCCCGAGCCGAGGAGGACCGCGTGCCAAGGCTGTCGAGCATGCTCCCGTTCGCGTTGGTCGGAGTCGCGTTGCTGCTGGCGCCGGCCACCAACGGCTACGCCGGGTGGAACCTGCTCGTCCAGGTCGTGCTGTTCACACTGGCCGCGGCGATCCCCGGCTACCTCACCCGCCACGTGTCGTACGTCGACGTGGCCTGGCCGTGGGGTCTGGTGGGCATCGGCGTCGTCACCCTGGTCACGGCGGACAGACTCACCGCGGTGACGGCCGCGATCGCGATCGCCTACCTCGCCATGGGACTGCGGATGGGGCTGTGGAGCATCGCGCTGACGATGAAGCACGGCTGGTGGAAACCCGGCGCGCCCAAGGTGGAACTGCCCCGCTACCAGTACCAGCGGCGGCGCTGGGAGCGGCAGGGATTCCACAACGAGACGTGGTCGGTCCAGTACGAGATCTGGTTGCAGGGCCTGGCGAACGCCTCGGTGCTGGCCGTCCCCGCGTTCCTCGTGGCGGGCGACGCGGGACGACCGCTGTCGTTCTGGTCCGTCCTGGCACTCGCCCTGTGGGTCGCGTCGTACGTCCTGGAGTCGGTGGCGGACAGGCAGAAGCAGCAGTTCGCGGCCCGCGGCTCGCGCGGCACCTGCGACACCGGGCTGTGGCGCTACAGCAGGCACCCGAACTACTTCTTCCAGTGGATGCAGTGGAACGCCCTGGTGCTGCTCGCACTGCCCTCGCTGCTGAGCCTGTTCAGCGACACCGCGCTGCCGGTGTGGGTGGTGCTGGCACTGGGTCTGTTCCTCGCGTCGTGGACGTTGTACGTCACGCTCACCAAGCACACCGGCGCCCGTCCGGCCGAGTACTACAGCGTGCGCAAGCGTCCTGACTACGCGCGCTACCAGGCCACCACCAACATGTTCTTCCCCGGACCCGTGAAGACCCAGCGCGACAAGTGACCGGAGAGTCGCCGCGGAACGACACCGCGCCCGTTGTCCGCGCGGCTCCGGCAAGAACCCGGCCCCGGCAACGCGAAGGGGGAGCCTTCTCGGACTTGAGGTCCGGGAAGGCTCCCCGCGTGTCGGGTCAGGCTTCGGTCATTCCTTGCACTTGCGGCCCTCGTTCACGCACTTCACGATCTTGGCCATCGTCTGCTCGGAGTTGACGTTGGCGAAGTCGTTGTGGTCGGAGAACGGGTTGTGCTCCTCCTCCGGGAACGCGTCCAGCTGGTATTGGCCCTTCTGCTGGACGTCGCGGCCGATGTTGTAGGAGATGCTGATCCGCAGCTGCGGGATCGCCTTGAAGCCCTGCGGGCAGGCTCCGGTCTGCTTGTCGGCGAAGCGGACGTGGTCGCGGTGGTTGGCGCTGTCGGCGTTCTGGCCGTCCCAGCAACCCGCGAAGTCGTGCACTCGCATGACCTTGCTGCCGTTGGGGCAGATCACGTACTTGTCCGACAGGCGGTTCTCGAAGCCGCTGCAGGTCCACGTCGCGCGGGCGTTGGCCGGGCCGCGGCTGGTGGGCTTGGCGTCACCGGTGACCATCTTGAGGAACAGCGGCATGCCGGTGACCTTGCTGGTCGCGTTGCCGCGGTACTCGAGCTTCACCTCGGCGGGGCGGACGATCTTGCCGTTGTTGCCGACCAGTTCGAGGTTCTTGCCGGTGGGGGCGGCCAGCGGCGGGGCCGGCGGGGCGGTGGTGGTGGCCGGAGGCGCGGTGGTGGTCGTCGCACCACCGTTGTTGTTGCCCCCGTTGTTGTTACCGCCGTTGTTGTTGCCGCCGTTGTTGCCGCCGTTGTTGTTGCCGTTGCCGTTGTTCTCGTTGCCGCCGTTGTTGTTCTCGCCGGCGTTGCCCTCGTCCTCGTTGAGGCCGCACTTCGCGAGCTGGTCGAGGTTCTTCGGCTTCTCGGCGTTGCGGCCGATCGCGATCGCGATCCGGTCCAGCGTCGCGGCCCGCTTGTCCTTCAGCGGCCCGAGAATCGCGTTGTCGATGAAGTTCGCGCCACCCTGGCCCTTGGACTTGACCAGGCGCTGGTTGGCTTCGGCGATCTGCTTGTCCAGCTGGTTGAGGTTGTTGTCGACCTCGTCCAGGGCCTCGTCCGGCACACCGGGCAGCGCCTCACGTGCCGACGGGCACTTGATGGTCGGCGTCGCGGCGTCCTGCAGGTCCTGCTTCGGGTCGTTGTTCTGCTCGGCCTGCTGGAAGATGCCTTCCGCGGCGAACTTCTTCGGCTTCGAGTGTCCACTGTGGCCACCGCCGCCACCGTGGTTGCCGTGGCCCCAGCGCAGGTCGCAGTCGGCCAGCGGCTTCAGGTTCGGCTTGCGGCCCTGGCGGGCCAGGGCGTTCGCCATGGCGTCGAGGGTGGCGGCACGCTTGGCGCGCAACGGACCCAGGACGGTGTTGTTCACGAAGTTCGGGTCGGCCGGGTTCTGGGCCTTGGCCACGCGGTCGTTGGCCTCGCGGAGCTGCTGGGCGAGCTGCTGAAGACTGCGGATCATCTGGTCGCGCAGGCGCTGCGGCACGGCGGGCAGCCGGGTCGCGACACCGGGGCAGGCGACCTCGCCCGGTCCCATGTCCTTGATCTTGTCCGGGTTCGAGCCGACGTTCTGCGGGTTGGCGGCGGGGTTGATCCGCACGACCGGCCAGAAGTACGACGACCTGTCCCCGTTGCGGCAGCTGGTTTCCGCGTCGAGCAGGCTCTCGTCGGTCGACTCGGCGCTGATCCCCTGGTTGCCCACGAAGTCGTGGACGTGCTGGGCGCCGTGCTTCAGACCTGGCTGGGCGACCGGGTTGTCGGCGCTGAACTTGCCTTCTTCGTTGGTGCCGCAGTCGACTCTGAACACACCACTGGTGCCGTCCTTGCCGACCTTGGGCTCGACGACGTTCTGCGCCACCTTCTCGATGGGCACGAACGCGCTGAGCGGCGCAGGCTCGCCGTTCTTCGCGGCGAAAGCGTACGTCGCGGTGCCCGCAGCGACCACGGCCACCGCGGACAACGATGCGATCAGGCGAAACTTCCGTCTGTCCGTCACGCGGTGCGTCATACGGACTCCTCGTTCAAGCGGCGCATGACCGGGAGTACGTACAGCCAGGTTCATCGGCTCAATCAAATTGTTACCGGGACAACTTGCGTCCGATCAGCCGAGCGCGCCTTCCTGCTGTCGCAGCAGGTTCTCGTCGTAGGCGCGCTGGCAGTCCTGGATCCGCGCGCTGTGCTCGACGGTCCAGCCGTAGAGGTGGCAGAACGGCTCCCGCAACGACTCCCCCATGGGGGTGAGGGAGTACACGACGCCGACCGGGGAGGTCGGCAGGACCGTGCGGACGATCATGCCGTTGCGCTCCAGGCGGCGCAGGGTCTGCGTCAGCACCCGCTGCGTCACCCCGTCGAGACGGCGCTTCAACTCGTTGAAGCGAGTCGGTTTCTCCAACACCGCCATGGCCATCATCGACCACTTGTCGGCGATCTGGTCCAGGATCGGCCGGCTCGGGCAGTCGGCGCTGAAGACGACGTCGGGCTCAGCCACGGTGGTGTCCTCCAGCATCCCTGGTGTTCCTGAAGTGCGTTCTTGACGAGGTTAGCACCGCATTTGACCCTAGGTATGCGTTGAATACCTAGACGACGGAGCTGACATGAACCTCGACGACTTCTCCACCCTGCGCACCGGCCTGCGGGACGGCGTGCTGACGGTCGTCCTCGACAACCCTCCGGTGAACGTCCTCGGCGCCACGATGATGAGGGAGCTGCGCGACCTGCTGAACGGCATCGCGAACGACCCCGCGGTGAAGGTCGTCGTCTTCGAGAGCGCGAACCCCGAGTACTTCCTGGCCCACGTGGACATGCACATCCTCGACCAGCGCGAACTCCTGGAAGAGCTCGCCGCGTCCACACCGGACGGTGTGAACGTCTTCCAGGCCACCGGCGAGCTGCTGCGGCACCAGCCGCAGGTGTCGATCGTGAAGCTGGCCGGCAAGGCGAGGGGTGGTGGCGCGGAGTTCGTCGCCGCGGCGGACCTGGTGTTCGCCGCCGAGGAGACCGCGGGGCTCGGGCAGGTCGAGGCGCTCATGGGCATCACGCCCGGCGGTGGGGCGACACAGTACCTGCTGGACCGGGTCGGCCGGCACCGCGCGCTGGAGCTCGTCCTCGCGGGCGAGCTCGTCGACGCGCGCACCGCCGCCGCCTACGGCTGGATCAACCGGGCGGTCCCCGCGGCCGAACTGGACCAGCACGTCGACCGGGTCGCGCGCACCATCGCCGGGCTCGCCGACGGCGTGGTCGCGGCGGCCAAGCGCGCCCTGCCGCCCGCCGATCTCGGCGCCGGGCTGGCCGTGGAGAACGACGCGTGGGCGTCCCTGGTCGCACTGCCCGCCGCGCAACGGCTCATGAGCGCCGCGCTCGCCGCGGGAGCGCAGACCGTCGAGGGCGAGCGGGATCTCGAGCAGCTCGTGCTCAGGGTGCGATGACTCTCCGAACGGCGTCGCGGAGCAACTCGCGCCGCTGGTCGTGCACCTCGCCGGGCTCCTCGGCGGTCGCCGCGTAGACGTTGCTGACCGGCGACCACGCCATCGACATCGCGATGACCATCGCCATCACGTCGAACGGATCGCCCGCCCGCACCAGACCGGCGGCCTGCGCGTCGGCGATCGCGCTCAGCTTGGTCGCGTCCATCCGGTCGCCGTCCGCGACGAGGTACCCCGCTGGACGGCGTTCGAGCCGGGTCCAGGTGGCCAGCCGGATGAGGTCGGGGCGGAGCAGGTACTCGTCGTAGAGCCGGACCGCCCAGTCCGCGAGGTCCGTCGCGTCGATCGGGACGACCGTCATGATCCGTTCCAGCGACGCGAAGAAGATCTCGTCGAACAGGCCTTCCTTGCTGCCGAAGTAGGCGTAGAGCTGCGCCTTGTTGGTGCGGGCCGTCTCCACGACGCGTTCGATGCGCGCGCCGGCGATCCCGTGGGAGGCGAACTCGTCGGTCGCCGCCTCGATGATGCGGTCCCAGGTGGCGGCGCCGCGCGCGGTCAGGGGCTTCTCGGCCATGCGCGCGACCCTAGCAACAGAACAGTCGGTTTGCTTTCGAGCCGGAGAGGGGTACGGTCGAAGAAACAAACCAACTGTTCTGTTTGGGAGAGCGATGCGCACCACCACCGGCTGGCAGGCCACCGACGACGGCCTGCGCGAGACCCCGATCGAGCGCCGCGACCTGCGACCGGACGACGTCGCGGTGCGCGTGGACTTCTGCGGCGTCTGCCACACGGACCTGCACGCCCTCAACTCCCACGACGGCGGTCCGCTGGTCCCCGGCCACGAGTTCACCGGCGTCGTCACGGAGATCGGGCCCGCCGTCACGCGGTTCGCCCCGGGAGATCCCGTCGCGGTGGGCAACATCGTCGACTCGTGCGGCGAGTGCGCGATGTGCCTGCGGGACCAGGAGAACTACTGCGCGGAGTTCCCGACCCTCACCTACGGCGGCAAGGACCGCCACGACGGCACGACGACGCTGGGCGGTTACTCACGCGAGTACGTGGTGCGCGAGGACTTCGCCTATCCCCTGCCCGCGAGCCTGGACCCGGCGGCCGCCGCGCCGCTGCTGTGCGCGGGCATCACGGTGTGGGAACCGTTGCGCGCGTTGAACGTCGGACCCGGCACCAGCGTCGCGGTGGCGGGCCTCGGTGGGCTCGGGCACCTGGCCGTCAAGCTCGCCGCCGCGCTCGGCGCCGAGGTGACGGTCCTCAGCCGCAGCCCGGACAAGGCGGCGGACGCGGCGAAGCTCGGTGCCCGCGACCTGCTGGTGACGACGGACCAGCAGCAGCTCGCCGCCGCGGCCCACCGGTTCGACGTCCTCATCGACACCATCGCCGCGCCGCACGACCTCAAGCCGTACCTCGGCGTCGTGGCCGTGGACGGCACGCTCAGCCAGGTCGGCGACCTCGGCACGGTCACCGTGGACGTGATGGACCTGTTGCAGGGCAGGAAGAAGCTCAGCTCGTCGGGCAGCGGCGGACGAGCCCAGACCGCAGCGATGCTGGAGTTCTGCGGCGAGCACGGCATCACGGCCGACGTCGAGGTCGTGCCGTCCCGCGAGGTCGGCACCGCGCTGGAACGCCTGGCGCGCAACGACGTGCGCTACCGGTTCGTGCTCGATCTGGCCGATCTCGACCGCTGACGCCTGGTCCGGTGGCGAGATCGCCGCGGACCGCGAGAATGGGGGCGTGCCGCTCACCCATCCGTCCGACCCGCGCCGCCACAGCAGGGGCCACGTCGAGGCGAACCCCGTGTTCCTCCGCGAGCCAGGGGGCATCCCCCGCGACCGGATGCCCGCAGGCGAGCTCGACGCGGACACCGCCTACCAGGTGGTGCACGACGAACTGATGCTCGACGGCAACTCCCGGCTCAACCTGGCCACGTTCGTGACCACGTGGATGGAGCCCCAGGCCGCGCGGCTGATGGCCGACTGCGTCGACAAGAACATGATCGACAAGGACGAGTACCCGCGCACCGCCGAGCTGGAACAGCGGTGCGTGCGGATGCTCGCCGCGCTCTGGCACGCGCCCGACGCGGACCAGCCGACCGGCTGTTCCACGACGGGGTCCAGCGAGGCGTGCATGCTCGCCGGCCTCGCGCTGAAACGCCGCTGGCAGCACCGGCGCCGCGCGGCCTCGCTCCCCACCGACCGGCCGAACCTGGTCATGGGCGTCAACGTGCAGGTCTGCTGGGAGAAGTTCGCGAACTACTGGGACGTCGAGTGCCGGCTGGTGCCGATGGAGGGCGACCGGTTCCACCTCACCGCGGACCAGGTCGCCGAGCACTGCGACGAGAACACCATCGGCGTGGTCGCCGTCCTGGGGTCGACCTTCGACGGCAGCTACGAACCCGTCGCCGAGATCTGCGCGGTGCTGGACGCGCTGCGGACCGAACGCGGCTGGGACATCCCGGTGCACGTCGACGGCGCTTCCGGCGCGATGATCGCCCCGTTCTGCGACCCCGGGCTGGAGTGGGACTTCCGGCTGCCGCGGGTCGCCTCGATCAACACCTCGGGCCACAAGTACGGGCTCGTCTACCCCGGCGTCGGCTGGGTGCTCTGGCGCGACGCCGCCGCGCTGCCGGAGGACCTCGTGTTCCACGTCAACTACCTCGGCGGCGACATGCCCACGTTCGCCCTCAACTTCTCCCGCCCCGGCGCCCAGGTCGCCGCGCAGTACTACTCGTTCCTGCGACTCGGGGTCGAGGGCTACACCCGCGTCCAGAACTACAGCCGGGACGTCGCGACGAGCCTCGCCGATCGCATCGCGGCGCTCGGCCCGTTCCGGCTGCTCACCCGAGGCGACCAGCTCCCCGTGTTCGCCTTCACCGTCGCCGACGACGAGACCCGGTTCTCCGTGTTCGACGTCTCGGCCGCTCTGCGGGAACGCGGCTGGCTCGTCCCCGCCTACACGTTCCCCGCCCACCGCGAGGACCTGGCCGTGCTCCGGATCGTCGTGCGCAACGGGTTCACCCACGACCTCGCCGACCTCCTGATCGACGACCTCGGCCGCAGCCTGCCCGCCTTGCAGGCCCAGCAACAGCCGCGCCACGACCAGGGTTCCGCCGCGTTCGCCCACGGCACGGACACGCACACGTCCTGACGGTCGCGCGAGGGAGGCCGGTCGCCGCCGAGCGACCGGCCTCCCGTCTCACGACGTCGCGAGTGCCGTGTGCAGCAGGCCGAGCGCCTGCTTGGCGCGAACGTTGAACATGCCCATCGTCGTGTCCCGTTCACCGAGCACGACCAGCAGCGTGTCCTCGTCCACACCGAAGACGCCGACCTGGCCGGACTCCCCTTCGAAGAACACGGCCCTGGGGCTGCCGACCCTCGCCTGCGAGGTGAACTGGGTCGCGAGGCCCGCAGCGGCGGCGGCCATCGCGGCCACGCCGTCGTCCTCGATGCCGCGCGTGATCCCGCACAGCACCAGGCCGTCGCGGGTCGCGACCAGCACCCCGTTGATCGAGATGGAGTCGATGTCGTCCTGGATCGTCTGCAGCGCCTCGGTCATCCTCCTGGCGTTGTGACCCGCTCCCTGTCGCGCGATCGCCGGTGCCGGCTTCGCCGCGCCGCGCCTGCGCAGGGGCAGCGCGCCGGAGTTCTGCGCTGCCTGGGTGGACATGTCGTTCACACCGTCAGGTCGGCTTCGATGGCCCTGAGGCTGTGCCTGGCGAGTGCGAGGTTCGCGCGCTCGCGGTCCAGGACGAGGTAGAGGAACAGCGCGTTGCCGCGCTTGCCCCCGGAGAGCAGGCGGATCAGGTGGTACTGGCGGTGCAACGTGATCAGGATGTCCTCGATCTCGTCGTTCAGGTTCAGCGCGGAGATCACCCGCTGCTTGGCCCGGACGACCTCCGTGTTGCCGGCCGCGGCCACCTCCAGGTTCAGCCAGTCGCCGCCGCCGATCGAGCCGAGCGACATCCCGCTGTCGTAGTCCACGAGCGCGACACCCACCGCTCCCGTGATGGTCATCGCCTCTTTGAGCGCCGTTTCGATGTTCATCCGAATGCTTCTCCTCGTGCGCGCCTTGTCACACACGGTTGCGATTTCGCCGATGCCCCACCGAAAAACCGCAGGCAGCCCGTGTGATCACGTCACCCTACGTCGCCACGAAGGGGCTAATGACAGGCCTGTTCGGAGTAACCGGTCCGTTCAGGACCGAACGAACGTCCAGTGCGGACAGTCCTAACCGGTCCGTTCGGGACCGGTACCGGACCCGCTCTGCCAGGGTGAACGCATGAGTCGACGGTTCGTCCTCGCGTTGCTCGTCACGGGACTGCTCAGCGCCTGCGGCAGCACCCCCGCACCTCCGTCGGAGAGCCCGGCGCCCACCACGGCCGCCGAGATGACGGAGATCGCGCTGGACGTGACGGGCACGGCCACGATCACCACGCTGACGCTGACCGTCGACGGGACCGCCACCGAGGAGAAGTCGGTGACGCTGCCCTGGCACAAGACGCTCCAGTTCCCGCAGAAGAGCGGCAAGCACGAGTGGAAGCTGGAGATGTCCTACGAGGGCGGCACCGTGCTCGCGAAGGGTGTCTCGGCCGGGCGCCTGCTCACCCAGACCAGTGGCAGCGGCTCGCCGGGCAGCACGAACTCCGCCAGGCTGTCGGGCAGCATCTCGGACTGATCCGGAAGGACCCCCATGAGCCTCCCCGACGACCTGCGCGGCGCGGCGTTCACCGACGTGAGCCTGCGCGGTGCCCGGTTCACCCGCGCGAACTTCTCCGGCGTGGTCATGCGGGCGGTCGACGTCGGCGGCACGGACATCGACGCGCCGTGGCTGCTCGACGGTGAGAGCGCGCTCCTGGTCAACGGCGTGGACGTCGTGCCGTTCGTGGAGGCCGAGCTCGACCGCCGCTTCCCCGGCCGGTCCGAACGCCGCGCGCAGGACCCGGACGGGCTGCGGGCGGCGTGGGCGAAGGTCGAAGCCGCCTGGGCCACGATCACGGAACGGGTGCCGGAGGGCGCGCAGGACGTCTCGGTCGACGGCGAGTGGTCGTTCGCCGAGACGCTCCGCCATCTGGTCATGGCCACCGACACCTGGCTGCGCGGCGCGGTGCTCGGCGTCGAGAAGCCCTACCACCCGCTGGGGATGCCGAACGCCGAGTACGAGACCGACGGCCACGACATGGCGGTCTTCACGTTCGGCACCCCGCCGTACGCCGAGGTGCTGCGCGCACGGGCGGACCGGGTGGCGATGGTCCGCGACTTCCTCGCGACCGTCACCGAGGAGGACCTCGCCGTCGTCCGCGCGAACCCGTGGGCGCCGGACCACCAGGAGACCACCCTGGCGTGCCTGCACACGATCCTCGAGGAGGAGTGGGAGCACCTGCGCTACGCCACCCGCGACCTCGCCACCGTCACTTCGTAGACCCGGCCAGCACGCCCTGCACGAAGTACTTCTGAAACACCAGGAACACCGCCAGCGGCACGACCATCGACAGGAACGCGCCGGTCGACAGCATGTCGATGTTGGTGCCGAACTGGCGGAGCTGCGCCCGCAGCGCCACGGTGATCGGCGCCGAGTCCTGGTCCGCGAACACCAGCGCCACCAGCAGGTCGTTCCACACCCACAGGAACTGGAAGATCGTCAGTGACGCGATCGCCGGCTTCGCGACCGGCAGGATCACCCGCTTGAAGATCACCCACTCCGTCGCGCCGTCCATCCGCGCGGCCTCGATCAGGTCGCGTGGGATGCCGGCGAAGAAGTTGCGCAGCAGGAAGATGGCGAACGGCAGCCCGAACGCGACGTGGAACAGCACCACCCCCGCGATCGTGCCGAACAGCCCCAGAGCGCCGAACAGCTTCGCCACCGGGATCAACGCGACCTGGATCGGCATGACGAGCAGCCCGACCACGACGACCGTCACCGTCTCCCGGCCGGGAAACTCGATCCACGCCAGCGCGTAGGACGCCAGCGACGCCATCACCACGACCAGAACCGTTGCGGGCACGGCGATGTAGAACGTGTTGAGGAACGACTGCCACACCTCCCGGTCCGCCACCAGGTCGGCGTAGTTCGCCAGGGTCAGCTCGGCCGGCTTGGTGAAGACGGTCCACCAGCCGCTCGCGGTGTTCGCCGACTCGTCCCGCAGCGACGCCATCAGCAGGCCGAACACCGGCACCAGCCAGAACACCGCCACCAGCGCCAGCACAACCTGCACGAAACCGTTGCCCAGCCGCGAAACCACCCGCGTCAGCACACCGCGCCGGGGCGTGCCGGACACCGGCACGTCGATGCGGACCTCGTCGGCCACAGCAGTCACGACCGCTCCCGTCGGAATCGGCGGATGTTGAACAGCATCGCCGGAGCCACCAGCAGGAACAGGATCACCGCGAGCGCGCTGCCCGCCCCCTGGTCGCCGCCGGTGCCGAACGACACCTGCCACATCTGCAACGCCAGCACGTTCGCCTCGCCCTGCACCGACCCCGGCGCGATGACGAACACCAGCTCGAAGATCTTCAACACGTTGATCACCAACGTCACGAACACCACCAGCAGAACCGGTGACAGCAAGGGGATCGTGACGCGCCGGAACACCTGCCACTCCGTCGCGCCGTCGACCCGCGCCGCCTCCAGCGCGTCCCGGGGAATGGCCGAGAGCCCCGCCGCGATGAACGTGATCGCGAAGCCCGTCATGATCCAGATCCAGGACGAGATGATCACCGGGGTGATCAGCGACGGCCCGAGCCAGGTCAGCCCGCGGAACGGCAGCGAGAAGTTCTCCTTCGCGAGCCGCACGGTCACCTCGGCCTCGCCCAGGTCGGGGAACGTGAACCGGCCGTCGTCCCCGGTCGTCGTGCGCCCCACCACTTTCCCGTCCCGCACGGCCTCCACCGCGACGCCCGGCAGGCCGCGTTCGGTCGGGTCGACCGTGCCCGCCTTCCCGCCCAGCGACACGTCGAGCCACAGCACGCCGCGCAGCTCACCGGGACCCGCGGCCGGCACCGAGGCGGGCAGCGCCTTCTCCGACACGTCCTGCGGCGGATATCCGATGAGCGGCACCGAGATCGTCTCGCCCGCCCGCGCCGGGCGGATGGACGCGAACCCGGCATCCGTTGCGGCATAACCGTCTCGTGGCCGCGCGCCGGGGTACTGCGAGGCCGGGCTGAAGATGTCGTGCACGCCGACGATGGCCGCGTTCACGACGCCCTCCTCCGGCTCCTGCGCGTACACCAGCCGGAAGATCACGCCCGACGCGAACAACGAGATCGCCATCGGCATGAACAGCACCAGCCGGAACGCCGTCGCCCACCTGATCCGTTCGGTCAGCACCGCGAGGACCAGGCCGAGCCCGGTGACCGCCGCCGGTGCGACGACCACCCAGATCACGTTGTTGCGGAACGCCGTCAGCGTCCGCGAGTCGGTGAACGTGTCGACGTAGTTGCGCACGCCGACGAACTCGTCACCCGTGGCGTCGAAGAAGCTGCGGATCAGCGAGAACACCAGCGGGTACAGCACCAGCGCCGCGAGCACCACCAGTGCGGGCAGCAGGAACGGGATCGCCTGCCGGGGCGAGCGCCCCGGCGCGGCGTCCACGTTCGCGCTGAACCTCCGCTTTCCGGGCATCATCCGGCGTAGGCCTTGGCCGCGTTGGCCTCCAGGCGCGCCATGATCCCGTCGACGTTCTTCGGGTCTGCCAGGAAGTCCTGCAGGTCCTTCCACTCCCCCGCGCCCTTCGTGCCGCCGAACGCGGCGGGCGCCAGGTCGGACATGTCGAACCGGACGTTGTCGCCCGCGTCGACGATCCGCTGCGCCAGGTCCTGCGTCACGGCGTCGGGGTACGCGGTCTCCGGGATGTCCTTGTTGGGCGAGAGGAACCCGCCGAGCTCGGCCCAGATCTTGCCGGACTCGGGTGACGCCAGGAACTTCATCAGCTCGGTCGTCGCCCTGTCGTCCTTGAACTGCACGGCCATGTCACCGCCGGCGACCACGGCGTCCTTGCTGCCCGCGACCGAGGGGAACGGGAAGAACTTGGCGTCCTCGCCGACCTTCGCCTTGGTGTTGGTGGTGATCACGCTCGCCACGAAGTCCGCCTCGAACACCATGGCGGCGCTCGAAGGCTCACCGAAGACGTTGATCACGGACTTCGGGAACTCGGTCTGCAGCGCGCCGGCGGCGATCAACGTGGGGTCGCCCCAGAGCTTCGCCAGTTCCTCCAACGCCTTCTTCACGCTCGGGTCGGTCCACGGGATCTCGTGCTTCGCGAGCTTGTCGTAGTTCTCCGGCCCCGCGGTGCGCAGGTAGACGTTCTCGAACCAGTCGGTGAGCGTCCAGCCGTCCGCGCCGCCGACCGACACCGGCGCGAGACCGGTCTCGGAGATCGCCCTGCTGACCTTGATCAGGTCGTCCCACGTGGCCGGCGGCGTGGCACCGACCTGCTGGAACGCCTTCTCGCTGTACCAGAACGCTGACTTGTTGGCGGTCTTGAAGGTGAAGCCGTAGAGCTTGCCCTCGACGCTGCCGAGCTGCTTCCACACCCCGGCGTTGTGCTCGGTGACGGCTTTCTCGACGTCCGCGCTCAACGGCTTGAGCGACCCGGCCTTCGCGAACTGCGCGACCAGACCGGGCTGGGCGACGAGCGCGATGTTCGGTGGTGTGCCTCCGGAGATTCTGGTCTGCACCACGGTCGGCAGCTCGTCACCGGCGGGTGTGTACTTCACCTCGGCGCCCGTCCTGTCGCCGAACGCCTTGAGCACCTGCTCGAAGTTCTTCTGCTCGTCCCCGGTCCACGGCCCGACGACCTCGACGGTCTGGCCACCGAGGTCCTGACCGGCTCCCGTCGCACCTCCGGAGCACGCGGCGGCGGCGAGTGCGAGCAACGCGATCCACTGCTTCCTCATCGAAGCTCCTACTTCCAGATCGAGGACCCGGTGGCCGGGTCGAAGAAGTGCAGCCGGGACGTGTCCACCCAGGCGGCGACGGGTTGTCCTTCGTAGATGCGGGTGCGCGGGCTGAACCGGCCGACCAGCACGGTTCCCTTGCCGCCCGTGGGCAGGTCGTCGGTGCCGGCGTCCTGCGCCAGCTCACGCGTGTCGTCGGTGACGACCGGAGGGACGTCGACCGGGAAGTGCACGAGGACGTCGGAGCCCATGGCCTCGACCAGATCGGCCACGGAGTGCAGGATCTCGCCTTCGCGGGCGTCGGCGAGCGCCGTGTCCTCCATGTCCTCCGGGCGGATGCCGACCACGACGTCGCGGCCGACGTACTGCTTGAGACGCGGCCGTTGCTGCAGCACGGATTCCGGCAGCAGCAACGCGTCGGAGTCGAGCGAGACCCAGAACCTGCCCTCGGCGTCCTCGCTGAGCTTCGCGGACACCAGGTTCATGCCCGGCGAGCCGATGAACCCGGCGACGAACAGGTTGACCGGGCGGTCGTAGAGCTCCTGGGGCGGCCCGACCTGTTGCAGCACACCGCGGCGCATCACGGCCACGCGGTCGCCCAGGGTCATGGCCTCGGTCTGGTCGTGCGTGACGTACACCGTGGTCACGCCGATCTCCCGCTGGATGCGGGCGATCTGCGCGCGCATCTGCACGCGCAGCTTGGCGTCCAGATTGGACAGAGGCTCGTCCATCAGGAACGCCTGGGGCGCGCGCACGATCGCCCTGCCCATCGCGACGCGCTGCCGTTGCCCGCCGGAGAGGTTGCGCGGCAGGCGGCCGAGGTGCTCGGTCAGTTCGAGCACCGCCGCGACCTCGCGCACCCGGTGGTCGATCTCGGACTTCGGCAGCTTGCGCAGGGTGAGACCGAACGCGATGTTGTCGAAGACGTTGAGGTGCGGGTAGAGCGCGTACGACTGGAACACCATCGCCACGTCGCGGTCGCGGGACGGCACGTCGTTCACGACCTGCTCGCCGATGTGGATCGTGCCCTCGGTGATCTGCTCGAGTCCGGCGATCATCCGCAGCGCCGTCGTCTTGCCGCAGCCGGACGGGCCCACGAGCACCAGGAACTCCCCGTCGCGGATCTCCAGGTTGAGATCGGTGACCGCTCTGGTGCCGTCGCCGTAGGCCTTGCCCAGCCCCGTCAGAACGACTTCTGCCACGCCAACTCCCTGGTCCGGTGTGTCCGCAGACCGTAGGCCCGCCCGTCCTAAGGAAGATTTAAGGACGAAACACGATCGCGATAAGCTCGTGGCAAGCCTCCCAAACGACCCGTTCGCTGCTTACCCTGCGTCTTATGTCGAAGGTGCTCGTGGTCGAGGACGACCCGGTGGTCCAGGCGGCGCTCGTGCACGCGCTGACCGACCTCGGGCACGTCGTGCAGGCCGTCAGCACGGCGGTGGCGGCGCTGCGGGAGGCCGGCACCTCCGACCTCGACCTGGTGATCCTCGATCTCGGGCTGCCCGATCTCGACGGCGTGGCGGCGCTGCGGATGCTGCGCGGGGTGAGCAACGTGCCGGTCATCGTGGCGACGGCGCGGGGAGCCGAGACGTCGGTCGTCAGCACGCTGAACGCCGGCGCGGACGACTACATCGTCAAGCCGTTCTCGGCAGAGCACCTGGCCGCGCGGATCAACGCCCTGCTGCGCCGCACCAACGGCGCGGCCACGCCGTCGGAGGTCGTGGAGCTCGGCGACCTGCGCATCGACCTGGCCCAGCGGACGGCCACGCTCGGCGACTCCGTGCTCGCGCTGAGCAGGCGTGAGTTCGACCTGCTCGCCTATCTCGCGCAACGGCCGGCGCGCGTCGTCTCCCGCCGTGAGCTGATCCAGGCCGTGTGGGGCACCGCGTACGTGGGCGACGACAAGACGATCGACGTGCACGCGTCGTGGTTGCGGCGCAAGCTCGGCGAGACGGCGGCGCATCCCCGTTATCTGCACACGGTCCGCGGCGTCGGGTTCAAGCTGGCGGCGCCGGAATGAGGGCTGTCATCACCCGCGCGCTGCTGCTCGGCGCGGGGCTGGTCGCCCTCGTTCTCGTGCTCACCGCAGGGTTTCTGGCCTACTCGCACGCCTCGTACACCGCCGTGGAGGCGGACCGGCGTGACGCGGCGGTGGTCGCCGGGGTGCTGGCGGTGTCGTCGGACGCCGACTCCGTGCGGGGAACGATCGCGCGCACCACCGCCGGCGCCGAAGGCCGGTTGTCGGTGGTGCTGGCGAACGGCACGCGGCTCGGCGCCGGTGGTGGCGAGCCGCTGACTTCCGTTGGCGGAGCGGTGGTCTCCGTGGTGCCCGCCCCCGTCGAGTTCCCGTTCGCGGTGGTATCGCTGGTGATCGCGATCGCTCTCGCGGCGCTCGCGGGCGCGGTGTGGCTGGGGCATCGGCCGTTCACGCCGGTGCTGCACGCGTTGCGCGACCTGAGGTCGTCGGTGGGACGGCGGGTGCGGCTGCGCGGGCCGCGCGAGTTGGAAGAACTGGCCGAGTCGATCGACGAGGCGTCGTCGCGCACGTCGCTGCTGCTCGCCAAGGAACGCGAGATGATCGCGGACGTCTCACACCGGCTGCGCACGCCGTTGGCGGCCCTGCGGCTGGACGCGGACGCGGTGGGCTCGGGTCCGGTGGCCGACCGGATCCGCAGCGCGGTCGGCACCCTCGGCCACGACGTCGACCGGATCATCCAGTCGCTGCAACCGGCCGAGATCGAGACGCCCGGCAAGTGCGACGTGGCGTCGGTCGTCGAGGCCAGGATGGCGTTCTGGTCAGCGCACGCCGCCGACCAGGGCAGGCTGTGCGAGATCGACGTCGGCGAGCCGTGCTGGGTGCCGCTCTCCCCCGACGCGCTGGGCGCCGTGGTGGACACGTTGCTGGAGAACGTCTTCCGGCACACCCCGCCCGCCGCTCCGGTCGGCGTGTCGGTGGTGCGGCACGCGGGCTGGGTGACGCTGGTGGTCGAGGACGGCGGCACGGGCCTGGCCGACCCGTCCTCGGCGTTGCACCGCGGCAGCAGCGGAGGCGGCTCGACGGGGCTCGGTCTCGACATCGCGCGGGCGGCAGCGGAGGCCACCGGCGGCACGATCCACCTGGAGCGCGGACGCCTCGGCGGGGCGCGCGTGCGGTTGCGGTTCGGGGAGGCCAACAGCCACCACGAACCGGAGAGCCCGCGCGCCTGGCGGCTGTGGCACCGGCACCCTTAGGCGACGTCGAGCTTGTACGGGTCGTGCTCGGTCAGCAGCTTGTCGAGTCTGGCGCGGTCGACGCGGCTCGTGATGTAGGTGTCCTCCTGCCGGTCGCGCAGCACCTTGGCCAGGGTGAACGCCGAGGTCACGGTGTAGAGCATGGCGATGCCGAGGAACGCGCGGACCCAGCCGTCGACGGGCAGGAACACGACTCCGATGCCGACGGCGGTCAGCGAGAGCCCGAACGAGAGGACCGCCTGCACGTAGAACGCGGCGGTCGTCGGCGTGTGCGAGGGTGCGGGAGCAGTCATGATCCCGAGAGTCCTGGGTCACCGCACCGCTGTCATGAGTACGGCTACTCATGTCGTGGTCACGGTTCCGTCGTTCACATTCCGGAACGACCACTGATGCTTTTGCCCTAACGCTACCTGCTCCCTTTGCGGCGTTATCAAAAAATGACCTGGGCTGCTATTAGTTTTGCGAACGAAGGTGACGTTCCGCATTCATGGTGACCAGGCGAGTGCACAGGTCCGTGACGACTGGTTGAGCGTGCAACCACTAGGGCCATCCGGCCCGTGTTCGTACGGATTTGCCGTTGCCCCGAACGCCTTTTAATGCATCGGCTCCGGATGCGTGGATTGTTCGTGTTGAGACAACTCGATAGGGTCCGCGTATCACCACAGGGCATCACGTTAAGAGGACTTTCTTTGATCGGGCAGCGTGGACGACCGCCGTCGGATGCCGACCTGATCGACGCCGTGAGAGACGGCAGAGTCGAGGAGTACGGCAAGCTCTACGAACGGCACGTGCGCTCGGCCACCATCCTGGCGATGCAGCTGTCCTCGTCGTCCTCGGACGCCGACGACCTCGTCGCGGAGGCGTTCGCGAAGGTGCTCGCCGCGTTGCGCGGAGGTGGCGGTCCGGGGGCGTCGTTCCGGCCGTACCTGCTCACGGCGGTGCGGCACGCGGCGTACGACCGCACCCGCAAGGAGAAGCGCCTCGAGCTCGCCGGTGACGTCGAGGAGGTGCCGGGCGCCACCAAGGCGACCAGCGTGCCGTTCCGCGACGTGGCGCTGGAGAACCTCGACCAGACGCTGGCGGCGACGGCGTTCGCGACGCTGCCGGAGCGGTGGCAGACGGTCCTGTGGCACACGGCGATCGAGGGGCAGTCGCCCGGCGACATCGCGCCGTTGCTCGGACTCACCCCGAACGGCGTGTCCGCGATGGCGTTCCGTGCGCGCGAGGGGCTGCGCAAGGCGTTCCTGCAGGCGCACGTCAACCAGGAGCCGGCGGAGAACTGCAAGGCGACGGTGAAGAAGCTCGGCTCGTGGACCCGTGGCGGCATCAAGGGACGCGAGGCCATCTCCATCGACGAGCACATGGACACGTGCGCGGAGTGCCGCAAGCTCGCCAGCGAGCTGTCCGACGTCAACGGCGCGTTGCGCGGCCTGGTCGCGCCGATCGTGCTGGGCACCGGAACGGCCGGTTACCTCGCGGCGGCTGCCGCGGCCGGCAAGGGTGCGGCCGTCGGCATCAGCCTGACGTCGTGGATCGGCGTCGCCGCCTCGGCCGCTGCGGTGGTCGTGGTCGCCGCGTCCGGCGTCGTGAGCTCGGACAGCGTCACGTCCGAGAGCAGCACCACGATCCAGGGCGCCGCGCCCGTGGTCAGCGGTACGAGCGCGTCGGAAGGCGTCGCGCAGACCGGTCAGCCCGGCACGTCGAAGAGCGCGGGCACGGCGCCCACGGACACCTCGGCCGGGTCGGAGGAGCCGGGCGAGGAGCCCAGCGACCCCGACTCGCCCACGACGACCACCCAGGGCCCGCTGGTGCAGTCGGGGGTGCTGTCCGGGTCCGGCCCGGGCAGCATCGCGATGACCACCGACGGCCCGGCGAACGAGATGAACATCGTCATCACCAACAACGGACCGGGTGACGCCACGGTGCCAACGTTGACGCTGACCATGCCGGACAAGATCAAGACGGTCGGACCGGGCAAGATGTCGGTCGGCATGATCGGGTGCCCCGCGGGCAAGGGCTCGGTCTCCTGCGAGGGCGGGCAGCCGCTCAAACAGGGCCAGTCGATCACGTTCCGGGCACGGCTGCAGGCGGGCAACAAGGCGGGCGACGGGGTCATCACGGCCGTGGCGGGCGGCGTGCGGGTCAGCGTCTCGATCACGATCGCCCAGGCGTCCGCCTGAGAGTCCACTTCGGACAGCGGGATCGGCGTGCGCGCCGCACCATGGACGGGTGGACGAGCTCACGGCGGCGTTGGCGGAGCTGGAGGCCCCGTTCCGCACGCTCGTGGACGACTCGGAGTGGGCGCACGCGAGCGTGGAGGGACTGGTGCTCGACTCCGGCACGTGGTGGACCGCCGACGACCGGACGCGGGTGCAGCCGCAGGTGACGTTCAGCGACGCCTTCAGCGAGGCCGGGCGTCACAGCGGCGGCGTGTACGTCGAGGGGTTCATCTGGGCCGCCGGCCAGGCCGTCGCGGCGGCGTGGTGCGGGCTCGGCACATCGGTCGTCTACGGGCCGCGGGCCGAGGCGTACCTCGGGGTGCCGCTGGCGCCGCACTTCTGCCGCCGGGTCCAGCAGCGCAACGGCACAGCCGCGGTGCTCATGAGCAAGCATCCGCGGCTGTTGCCGTTGCTGCGGGACGGGCTGCCGCGCGGGGCGGTGCTGCCCGGCGGGAGGCCGGGACCGCGCTCAGTCGGTGCCTAGCGCGGCGAACCTCTCGTCCGCTTCCCGTTGGTGTTCCTGGGCTTTCACCGGATCCGCGACGGCCTGCGCCAGGTGCTTGTGCGCGTTCGCGGCCTCACGCCGGTCGTCGATCCGTTCGGCGAGTTCGAGCGCCTCGTGCAGCCGGGTCACGGCTTCCTCGGGGCGTCCGGCGGCGGTGAGCACCTCGCCGAGGTAGTTGAGCACCACCGTTTCCGTTGTGACGTCACCGATCGCCCGCACGGCCGTGAGCGCGGACTCCAGCGCGTCCAACGCCTCGGCGTGCCGTCCCATCGCGTGCAGGATCATGCCCAGCGCGCTCTGGGTGTCGGCCTCGTCGCGGCGGCTGCCCATCTCGCGCATGAGCGTGAGCGCCGACGTGCACGCCTGCAACGCCTCGTCGTACCGGCCGAGCGCGCTGTAGATGTTGCTGACGTTGCTCATCGCCTGCGACTCGAGGTGCCGGTCGCCGAGCTGACGCGCCACCGTGATCGCCTGTTCGAGCAGCTCGGCGGCCTCAGCGTGGCGTTGCAGGGTCCGGTACACCAGCGACAGGTTGTTCAGCGTGCCCGCGACGCCCTGCAGGTCGCCGAGGTCGCGGAGCATCTCGATCGCGCGTTCGTTGTAGTGGATCGCCTTCGGGTACTGGGCGGTCTGCCAGAACACCATCGCGTAGTTCTTGGTGGTGATCGCGAGCGCGACCGGCTCGTCCTTCGCCGCCTCCAACGCGAGTTCGTTGATGGTGGCCCAGTCACGCGTGTGGCCGCGCACCATGCAGAAGAACGTCAACGCGCGCGCGAGCTGCCACGTGTGCGTGCGCCAGTCACCGTCGAGTGAGAGCGCCACGGCGGCCACGAGCGTCTGGCGTTCGGTCTCCAGCCACTCGACGGCGTGGTCGTAGTCGCGCAGCACCAGCCGTCCGTCCGGCCGGTAGGTGATGTCGACCTCGTACTTGCGCGCGGCGGGCGACATGAGCCTGGTCGCCTGGTTCGCCGTGTCCAGGAAGTGGTCGAGCAGCCTGGTCAGCGGCTCGCGGGTGGTGTGCACCTTGGACTGCGCGTACTGCCGGAGCAGGTCGTGCATCCGGTAGCGGCCGACCGTGGTGGCTTCGAGCAGGTGCACGTCGACGAGGTCTTCGAGCATGCCGTCGCACTCCAGCACGCCGAGGTCGCCGAGCGCCGCGGCCTGGTGGACGTCGAGGTCCGTGCCATGGTGCAGGCCCAGCAGGCAGAACAGCCGCTGGTGCGCGGCGGGGAGCTGGCCGAACGACAACGCGAAGACCGCGTCCAGCTCGGATAATCGTCCCTCGCGCAGCCGCGTCGCGAGGTGGGCGGTGGTCCACGTGGGACGGCTGCGGAGCCGTCCGGCGGCCAGCCTGACGGCGAGCGGCAGGCGTCCGCACAGTTCCACGACCTGGCGGGCCGCGTCGTCGGTGCCGCGTTCGTCGCCCACGATCGTGGCGAAGAGTTGCAACGCTTCTTCTTCGGAGAGCACATCGAGCGTGAGCGTTGATGTGCCTTCGAGTTCCGTGAGGCGCGCACGGGACGTGACGAGCACCAACGAACCCGGCACACCGGGCAGAAGCGGACGCACCTGGTCGGCGCTCACCGCGTTGTCGAGCACGACGAGCAACCGTCTGCGCGACAACTCCGCACGCCACATGGCGGCGCGTTCGTCCAGACCGACCGGGATCTCCTCCAGGCCGAGCGCGCGCAACAGCACGTCGAGCGCGTCTGTCGGTTCCACAGGCGCACGTCCTGCCGTGTGCGCGTGCAGGTCCACGAACAGCTGGCCGTCCGGGTACTCCAGCCGGTGTGCCAAGTGGACGGCCAGGGTCGTTTTTCCGACGCCCGGCATGCCGTCGATCGCGGAGATCACGACCGCCGCCTTGCCGGTGACCGCCCTGGTCAGCCGTTCGATCTCGGCGGTGCGGCCGGTGAAGTCCGCGACGTCGCGGGGCAGCGTGTTCAGCGCGGGCCGCGGCTCGTCGCCCCTGAGCAGCCTGCCGTGCAGTTCGCGCAGCTCAGGTCCGGGATCGGTGCCGAGCTGGTCGGCGAGCAGCACCCGGACGTCCTCGAACGTCCGCAGCGCCTCGGCCGGCCGGTTCGCGCGGTGCAGCGCGTGCATGAGCTGCAACCACAGCTGTTCGCGCAGCGGGAACTGCTTGGTGAGCCGGCGCAGCTCGCCGATCAGCCGTTCGCCCTGGCCCAGTTCGATGGACAGGCGCGCGTGCTGCTCGGCGACGGTGAGCCGGCGTTCCTGCAACAGCGTGAGCTCCGCCTCGAGCCGCGGCCCGACCGTGAGCCCGTCCAGCGCAGGCCCGCGCCACAGTGCGAGCGCCTCGCCGTAACGGGTGACCGCCTGTGCGTGTTCTCCTTGCTTCAACGCCTCGTCGCCCGCCGCGCAGCTGCGTTGGAAGACCTCGACGTCCACCTCGGCGTCCGGCACCTTGAGCCGGTACCCGCCGGGGACGGTGACGAGGTCGTCCAGCACGAGCTTGCGCAGTGCCGCGACGTACGTCCGGATGTTCGACTCGGGAGCAGCGGGTGGAGATTCCCACACCGCCTCGCTCAGGTGTTCAAAACTGACCGTCTCGTTGGCGTGCAGTGCCAACGCTGCCAGCAGAGCCCTTTGCCGGGGCCCGCCCAGCCGCAGTTCCACGCCCCCACGCCAGATCTGCAGCGGCCCAAGAAGCCGATACCGCACTAGCCCTCCTCGGTGCGCATGGTGCCAGAACCGGGACGCGCTGTGCGCGATTTGTGCACACGATCTTGCAGACTTGGCCGGCCCCGCCGCGAGGAGGGAGAACACGCGATGGCCCTGAACAGATCATGGTCCGGCCAGGCGGCTTAAGATGAGCGCATGACCGAGACGGCGAAGCGACGTCCCGGCCCCCGGATCGAAGAGGTCGCGCGGGTCGCCGGGGTGTCGAAGTCGACCGTCTCGCGCGTGATCAACGACGAGCAGTACGTGAGCGCCAAGGCCCGCGAGGCCGTGCACGCCGCGATCGCGGAGCTCGGCTACTCCCCCAACCAGGCCGCACGTGCGTTGGCCGGCAACCGCGCGAACGCCATCGCGCTGGTCGTCTCCGAACCCACCGGTCGGGTGCTGTCCGACCCGTTCTTCGCGGGGGTGCTCCGAGGGGTCCACGCCGAGCTGGCCGGGCGCCACGTCCAGCTGCTGCTGATGATGTCGCAGCCCGCCGACGTGGGCGACCTGGTGGCGTACCTGAGCAGCGGGCACGTCGACGGCGCGTTGCTGGTGTCGCTGCACGGCGAGGACCCGCTGGTGCCGATGCTGGCCGAGATCGGACTGCCCGTGGTGTCCGGTGGGCGGCCTTTGGGCAGGACCGTCCCGTTCGTGGACGCCGACAACTTCACGGGTGCGCTGGAAGCCGCCCGGCACCTGGCCTCGTTGGGGCGCAAGCGGATCGCGACCGTCGCAGGACCGAAGGACATGGCCGTCGGCGCCGACCGGCTGAGCGGGTTCAAGCGGGGCCTCAGCGAGGCGAAGCTGCAGGCCGACCTGGTCGCGCACGGCGACTTCACGCCGGAGAGCGGCGTGCGGGCCATGGAAGCGTTGCTGCGCAAGGCTCCTGACCTCGACGCCGTCTTCGTGGCCGCGGACATCATGGCACTCGGCGCGTTGCAGGTGCTGCACGCGCAGGGCCGCCGGGTGCCGGAGGACGTCGCGGTGGTCGGGTTCGACGACTCGGTGTTCGCGGCGACCGCCACGCCGCCGTTGACGACGATCCGCCAGGACGTCGAGGAGCTGGGGCGCACGATGACGTGGCGGCTGCTGGCGGAACTGGCGGGAGAGAGCGGCCTCCCGCCGTCCCTGCTGCTGCCGACGACGCTGATCAAGCGCGCCAGCGCCTGACGAAGTCGATCACCTCGTCCACGTGCTCGCGGTGGGTGCGGTGGCTGAGCACGCACATCCTGAGCGTGAACCTGCCGTCGAGCCGTGTGCTCGACACGAAGAAACGGCCGGAACCGTTGATGTCCTTGAGCAGCCGTTCGCTGTCGGTGCCGCGGAACACGACGACGGTGAGGCCGGACTTCAGCACCTCGACGCCGTCGATCTTCGCGAGCTCGGTGCGGAGGTGGTCGGCGAGGTCGTGCTTCTCGTCGAGGGCCTCGCGGAACGCGGCGACGCCGTGCAGGTGCAGCGGGAGCCAGACGCGCAGGCCGCGGAACTCGCGGGTGAGCTCGGGGCCGAGGTCGGCGTAGTCGGGCAGGCCGGTGCCGTGGTCCAGGTCCTGGAGGTAGTCGCCGTCGGCCACGTGGGCGGCGCGGAGGCGGGATTCGTCGCGGACCAGCAGGACGCCCGTGCCGTACGGGAGGAAGAGGCTCTTGTGCGGGTCCCAGGCGATCGAGTCGGCCCTGGTGATGCCTTTGAGGGTCGCTCGGCCGCGTTCGGTGAGCTGGAAGGCGCCGCCGTACGCGCCGTCGGCGTGGAACCAGAGGCCTTCCTGCTGCGCGAGGGTGGCGATGTCGTCCAGCGGGTCGACGATGCCGGTGCTGGTCGCGCCCGCGGTGCCGACGATCAGGAACGGGCGCAGGCCGTGCGCGCGGTCCTCGGTGATCATGGCTCGGGCCTGGGCGACGTCCATGCGCAGGTCGGCGTCCGTGGGGACGACGCGGATGCGTTCGGACGGGAAACCCGTGATGTGCGCGGCTTTGGCGACGCAGTGGTGCGTGTGTGCCGTGACGTAGATCGTGCCGTTGGGGTCGTGGGCGCCTAGGCGGTCCTGTCTGGCCGTGTGCACCGCCGAGAGAGTGGCCAGGGATGCGCCCGTGGTGAAGATGCCGCCGGATCCAGCGGGGAGCTCGAACAGGTCGCACATCCAGCGGATCACGCTCTGCTCCAACGCGACCAGCGCCGGCGCGGTCGAGGCGACACCGGTGTAGCGGTTGGTGGTCTGGGCCAGGAACTCGGCGAGCACCGAGCTGTACAGGCCGCCCGCCGGGAAGTACGCGAGGTAACGCGGGCCCGCCGTCTCCACGGCCTGGCCGGCCGCGGTGCGGAAGGTGTCGAGGAGGGCGCCGAGCTCGCCCGGTGTCTCCGCCGGTGGAGGAGGCAGGAGTGCCGTGCCCGGCGACGACGCGGGCGCGGCCTCCAGTCCTTCGATGAACTCCTCGACGAAGGCGGTCACCGTCTTCGTCCACTCGGCCCTGGTCTCGCGGTCCGGCTGCAACATGAGCACACCGTACGAAGCTCTTCCCACCGTGTGCTCGCGGGATTCCGTCCAGTTCTCACTACGCCCGCCACGGCGTGTCCAGCGCCATCGGTTCTCCTGTGGGTGAAGGTGTTACGCCCTTCGGCTCAACCTAGCGTGGAAACGCTCTCTCGGAAGCGACGCGTCTCAGTCCGGCGCGCGTGCAAAGGATTAACATCGCCGGTCATCGACCGTCCGTGACGAGTCCGGTCGATTTTCACCCGTTCGGCGCAGTTTGGCGGCACCGTCGGTAACACCTGGAGTGGGTCCTCGATGGTCAGGCCGTACGAACCCACCCGAGGGAGTTGCGACAGTGATCGAGAACTCGGCCGCCGGTCTGGTGATGGTCCCCGGCGAGGTGACGGTGACCGTCACCGGCGAGCAGCACCACCAGGACGTGCTGTCCCGCTACGCCGTTCCGGACGGCGTGACGCGGCACGTCGCCGTGAACCTGACGTGGTGCATGATCGCGGCCGGCAAGTACCGGGGTCAGCGCGGCATCGAGGTGCGGCTCGACGGGTACCGGGTGGGCGAGCTGACTTTCCTGATGTCGCAACGATATGCGCCCGTGCTGATGAACGTGGAGTCCGGCGGCGGCGCGACCGGCTGCACGGCGTTCGTGCACCGCGGCCCCAACGGGCTGCTTCAGATCTCGCTGCGGATGCCGCGCGAGATCCCGCGCGGCGCGGTCGTGCCGGTGCCGACGGCGCGCAGGTCGTGGGTGGCACCGGTGGCGATCGGCGCAGCCAGCCTGCTCGCGTTCTTCTTCGCGATCGGCATCATCGGCGCGATCGCGAACGGCCCGTCCAACGTGAACAAGGCGGCCGGACTCTCCACCACCACGACGGCACCCACCACCACCGTCGCGCCCACCACCACGACGAGCACGCAGCCCACCACCACTACTACTACGACGACCACAACGACTACGACCACCACTCCCCCGGCAGCGCCCCAGCCGCAGCCCCAGCCGCAGCCGAACCCCCAGCCCAAGCCCAACCCGCAGCCGAATCCCCAGCCGCAGCCCCAACCCCAGCCGCAGCCGCAACCGGCGCCCAAGCCGGCGTGCGACCCGAACTACAGTGGTTGCGTGCCGATCGCGTCGGACGTGGACTGCGCGGGCGGCTCCGGCAACGGGCCGGCCTACGTGAGCGGCCCCATCCAGGTCATCGGCTCCGACATCTACGGGCTCGACAGCGACAAGGACGGCATCGCCTGCGAATGAGCATCCCTGACGACGTGCTGCGCGCGGTCGGTCCCGACGCCGTCTGGTCCGCCGACCACGAAGGCCTCTCCGGCGACGTGTGGCACGTCGGTTCCAGCTACGTGAAGCGCGCGGGCGTCGCCGAGCACGACCGCCTGCGGTGGCTGGGCGAGCACTTCGAGGTTCCGGAGATCAGGGCGTTCGCCGAAGGCTGGCTGGTGCTCGCCGACGTCGGCGCCCCTTCGCTGACGTCGGCGGATCCCGTCCGCGCGGCCGCGGTCATGGGCGAGGTGCTGCGCGAGTTGCACGCGTTGCCCGTGACCTCGTGCCCGTTCGACGCGACGATTCCCGTTGTGCTGGAACAAGCACGGCGCAACGTGGCGGAGGGCCTGGTCGACGCGGACGACTTCGACGACGACAATCTCGGTGCCACGCCTGAGGAACTGTTCGAACGGCTCGTGGCCACCGCCCCGGCGCACGAGGACCTCGTGGTGGCGCACGGGGACTTCTGCCCGCCGAACGTGCTGCTGCGCCCGGACGGCACGACGGTGCTGATCGACGTGGCCAGGCTCGGCGTGTCCGACCGGCACCGCGACCTCGCGCTGGCGCACCGAGAACTGGGCGAAGAGGCCGTAGCCGCGTTCGACCGCGCCTACGGCCTCACCCCCCGCCCCGAGGTGCTGGCCTGGTACCGCCTGCTCGACGAGTTCTTCTAACCGCGCTCGTACGGCGTCTTCTCGCCGGCCTCGACGCCGAACGTCAGGTGGTTGCCCTCCGGCGGCAGCGGGCACGTCGCGAAGTCGGTGAACGCGCACGGCAGGTTGGTGGCGCGGTTGAAGTCGAGCACGACCTTGCCGTCCCGCGGTGTGGCGGCGAGCTGCCGGTTCGCCGCGTAGGTCGTGGCACCGCTGGTCTCATCGGTGAAGAGGATGCTCAGTCCGCCGTTGCGCCCGTTGAACGCCGTCAGCGTGTGTTCGGTGCCGTTGTACGTGAACCGCACACGGCCCGGTGCCTCGTACACGTGGCTAAGACCTTCAACGACAGCACCAACGGTCGTGGGCACGGGCTCGTCGAACGGCTCGTACGCTCCTTCCACCACCCACTGCTCGTGCGGCTCGTAGGACGGAACACCCTTGAACTGCCGTAGTACGTCGGCTTTCGGGTCGTGCACGCGGATCAGGTAGCCGCCGCGCCGGGCGATCTCGATCTCGACGTCTCCGGCGACGACCCGCGTGCCGGCGCCGCTCTGGACGAGTTCGAACCGCTTGGTCTCCCCGCCGTCGCGCCAGTACGCCGCGTCGTCGTCCTGCCACCACTCGCCCGGTAGGCCCTCATAGGCGCGTGGGGTCGTGTCCAGCCAATCGAGTGAAACCAGCGCCAACCACCCGTAGGGGTCGGCGAGGGTCTTCTCCCGGTCCGTCTTCCAGGTCTGCCAGTCGTCCGCGAAGGCGCTCATGTCCTTGCGAACGAAGGACTCGGCGCCGCGCTTCCCCGTTCCACGGAGTGGGAAGCGCACGTGGTCGCGCGTCCTGGTGTCGAACCAGGCACCCCAGGCTCATGAGGCCCGGGTGATCGCCGGATCCCGCGCGTTGGGGTGACCGACCGGACTCGCACCGGCTTCGACCAGGACCACAACCTGGCGCCTCGACTGCTTCGGCTTCGGTCACAGCTGCCCGTCGAGGACTCGAACCTCGATCTCCGCGTCCAGAGCGCGGCGTCCGTGCCAATTGGACCAACGGGCATCAAAAAAGCCGCCTCGTCGCTGCGGTGGCGACGGGACGGCTCCCCGGTTGTCATGAGGGTCAGCTCATGCCGAGGAGCACCAGACGTGCTGATGGCGCATGTGTTGCTGCATCACGGCTGGCTCCCTTCTCCGGTTCGTCGCGATCCACTCTGACGGATGACGACAGACCGTCGCAACGCATTAAACGGTCTGCAAAAGTTTGCAGGAATATTCGATCTGTTCAAGCAATCCTCAAGCCGACTTGCGGAAAACTTTTGCAACGTCTTTCCTGGACCGCTGACACACCCCACCGGAAGGCATGGACATGTCCCAGGACTGGTGGCGACACGCCGTCATCTACCAGGTCTACGTGCGCAGCTTCGCCGACTCCGACGGCGACGGCGTCGGCGACCTGCCCGGCATCCGCTCACGCCTGCCCTACCTGCGCGACCTGGGCGTCGACGCGGTCTGGATCACGCCGTTCTACGCGTCGCCGATGGCGGACGGCGGATACGACGTGGCGGACTACCGCGCCGTCGACCCGCAGTTCGGCGGACTGGACGACGTGCGCGCGTTGGTCGACGACGCGCACACGCTCGGCATCAGGGTGATCGTCGACATCGTGCCGAACCACAGTTCGGACCAGCACAAGTGGTTCCAGGAAGCGTTGGCCGGACACGGCCGTGAGCGCTACATGTTCCGTGAGGGTGTCGGCGACCAACCGCCGAACGACTGGGAGTCGGTGTTCGGCGGCCCCGCGTGGACGCGCGTGGCCGACGGGTCCTGGTACCTGCACCTGTTCGCGCCCGAGCAGCCCGACCTGAACTGGGAGCTGCCCGAGGTGCGCGCGGAGTTCCGCGACGTGCTGCGGTTCTGGCTGGACCTGGGCGTCGACGGCTTCCGCGTGGACGTGGCGCACGGGATGATCAAGGCGCCGGGCCTGCCCGACATCGGCCACGCCGACCAGCTCAAGTTGCTGGGCACGGAACCGCTGCCGTTCTTCGACCAGGACGGCGTGCACGAGATCCACCGCGAGTGGCGTGAGGTCATCGATTCCTACGATGGCGAGCGTGTGCTCGTGGCGGAGGCATGGACGCCTTCCGCCGAACGCACCGCCATGTACCTGCGTCCCGACGAGATGCACCAGGCGTTCAACTTCCACTACCTGACTGCGGAGTGGACGTCCGAGGCGTTGCGCGCGGTCATCGACTCGTCGCTGGCCGCAGTCGAACCCGTTGGGGCGCCCACAACCTGGGTGCTCTCCAACCACGACGTGCAACGCCACGTGACCCGCTACGGCGGCGGCGAAACGGGCGTGCGCCGCGCCCGCGCCGCACTGGCACTGATGCTGGCGCTGCCGGGCTCGGTCTACCTCTACCAAGGCGAGGAACTGGGCCTGCCCGAGGTCCTCGACCTGCCGGACGAGGTGCTCCAGGACCCGATGTGGGAACGGTCCGGCCACACCGAACGAGGCCGCGACGGCTGCCGCGTCCCGCTCCCGTGGTCGGCGACCGGCCCGTCCCTGGGCTTCGGCACCGGCGGCTCGTGGCTCCCACAACCCGCGGACTGGGCCAAGCTCAGCGTGGAAGCGCAAACAGGCGACCAGGACTCGATGCTGTCCTTCTACCGCAACGCCCTGCGCGCCCGCCGCGAAAACCCGGCGCTGGGCACGACCCTGCACTGGGTGGACGGCCCCGCCGACGTCCTGTGGTTCGAACGCGACGGCATCGCCTGCGCGGTGAACCTGTCCGCAACCGTGGTCGAACTCCCGGACCCGGGCTCGGTCCTGCTCGCCTCGTCCTACTACGGCGTCCGCGACGGCCTCCTGCTCCTGCCCCCGGACACGGCCCTCTGGTGGAAGCTCTGACCAGCGTCTTCCCTTGATCGACAGAAACTGTCAGACCCCCTGGGTACGGTCCGTGGACATCAGTTCCAGACCGAAACTCAGGGGGTCTCGCAGTGGGCAGGTGGGAGCTCGTCTCCGGCAACTCGGCGAAGTTCTGGGAGGTGACCCAGAACGCAGAGACGGTCACCGTCCGCTTCGGACGGCTGGGCACCGCGGGCCAGACCCAGACCAAGGAGCTCACCTCCACCGCGGCAGCAACCGCCCACGTGGCGAAACTGGTGGCAGAAAAGGAGAAGAAGGGCTACCAGAAGGCAGCCGCGCCAACTGGCCCGACCTCAGCGACAGCCGGCCCCGCCGCCGCGGCCTCCACCGCCGACTCCGCCACCGCCGTTCCTTCAGCCACCGCGCCCACCAACCCTGCGCCGCGCGGCTCCGCAGCTACCAACGCCAAGCCTGCCGCCGCCCCATCCGCCCCTCGACCCGCCGCTCCCAACCCCGCCGCCGAGTCCGCCTCCCCCACCACCGCGAAACCCGCCGCCACCAACCACATCGCGCCCCCGACCCCTCTCGACGAGGACACCTGGGGCATGCCGGCCGAGTGGCTGGCGCAGGCCCGCCGCAGACGCGACGTCCACCCCGCCCCGACCTTCACCGTCGACCGCGCCCAGGCCCAGCAGATGCGCGCCCACGCGGCCGCCCACACCGAGAAGGTCGAGGAGGCCCTGACATCGGGCCAACACGAATCCGCCCTCGCACAGGCACTGCGCGCCCATCACCGGGGCGAGCCGGACCCGCTGGGCGCCGCGACGCTCCTCAAGCTCATCGGCTGGGACCACCAGACCTCCCCGCTGCACTGGTGGATCGAGGACTACGGGCTGCCGTTCGCCGCCGTGGCGGCCGTGCACCTCTCCACGGTGAGCAACACCCATCAGGGCCTGATGGTCTACCTCCCGCACTCCAGCTGGGACGACCAGACGCTGATCGACGCCCGCACCGCGCTGGCCGCGACCGACGACGCGACGTTCGCGCAAGCCGTGTCAGAGCTGGAGAAGCTCGATCCGAACTGGTTCGTCCAGGCCGCCCGCGCCTTCCTCGTGCCGTCGCGCAGGGACTGGTTCACCGAGGCGAAGACGACCGGTGGCCCGAACTGGCTCATCCACGCGTCGGGCACCACTCTCGAAGACTTCAGCGGGTTCACGCACGGCAACCTGCTCTGGTCCGTCGCGAACGTCTACACGGCGCTCCACGTCCTCGGCCCGGCCGTGGCGCGGGTGCTCGACGCGGAACTGCGCGCGAAGAGCGAGTGGAACGGAGACAACCGCCAGCGGGCGCTGGAGGTGCTGTCGGTCCTGCCGACCGACGAGGCGTTCCTGATGCTGTTGAGCCGCCTGCACGAACGGCTCGTCCGGCCGGTGCTGGTGTCGGCGATGAAACGGTTCCCCGCCAGGGCGTTGCGCCTGATGGCACCGCGCGCAGCGGAAGACGCCGACGTCCGCAACCTGCTGCGCGCTCACGTCCTCACCCGCCTCGGCCTCTCCGCAGACGTCCCGCCCACGCACCCCGGCCCCTCCGCAGCCGCCGGCACGCGGCCCGCCCCCGCACTCGGCACCGACCTCCCGCCCACACCACCCGGCCCCGCACTCCCCGCAGACCTCCCGCTCAAGTCACCCGGCCGCGAACTCTCCACAGACCTCCTCCCCACACCACCCGGCCCCGCACTCCCCACAGACCGCCTGCCCACGCCACCCGGCCTCACACTCTCCACAGACCTCCCACCCAAGTCACCCGGCCACGCACTCCCCACAGACCTCCCCCCCACGCCACCCGGCCCCACACGCCCCACAGACCGCCTGCCCACGCCACCCAATCCCGCGCTCCCCACAGACCTCCTCCCCGCACGAGTGCCGGACGCGCCGGCCGAGGCGCTGCCGCGGGTGCTGGCCGAACCGCCCTGGACCCACCGCCGCCCTCAGCCGAAACCCGTGGTGCTGAAGGACCTCCCGGTCCCCGCCCCCACGATCACCTGGCTGCCGGGCGAACGCGACGAGTGGCTCGCCCTCAAAGGCTGGTGGACCGCCCGCCACGGCAACTGGGAGCCGCTCGCCGAGAGGATGCGCGAGGGCCGCTACCCCACCCGCGACGACCACCAGCTGTTCGAGAGCGCGCCGGAAGACCTCGCGCGTCCCCTGCTGGCCGGCTGGACGCCCACCGACACGTGGCGCAGCGAGGGCTGGGGCAGGCGCATCACGGCCCGCTTCGAGCTCGACGCTCTGCCGCCGATGCTGCGTCTGGCCGCGAGCAATCCGCACGTCTCCGGCGTCGTGCTGCTCCCGTACGCGACGGCCGAGGTGGCGGCCCTGATGGCGGACTGGTTCGTGCGCCTCAAGTCGGCCCGCGCGTTCGCCGTCTCCTGGCTCGCCCGGCACCGCGACACCGCCGCGCGCCTCCTCCTGCCGTCCGCACTGGGCCCGGCAGGTCCCGCCCGCCGCAACGCCGAGTTCGCCCTGCGCCACCTGCACCTGGAGACCGACGTCGTCGCCCTCGCCACCGCGCTCAGCCCCGAGGCGGGCGCGGCGATCCGGGCATTGATCGAGATCGACCCCGTCGACGTCCTCCCCTCGAAGCTGCCGGCGGTCGGTGCGTGGGCCGACGTCGCGCTGCTGCCGCAGGTGCTGCTGGCCGACTGCTCCGGCGCGCTGCCAGCGGCCGCGACGAAGAACCTCCTGATGACGGCGGCACTGTCCAAACAGGACGCCGTCTACGCCGGGCTGCCGCCGGCCGTCGAAGCCTGCGACCGCAGTTCGCTCGCGGAGTTCGGGTGGGCGCTGTTCGGCCGCTGGCTCGACGTCGGCTCGCCGGCGAAGGACGGCTGGGCGCTGACGGCGCTCGGCTGGTTCGGCGACGACGAGACGGTCCGCCGCCTCGCCCCGCTGATCCGCCTCTGGCCGGGCGAGGCCCAGCACGCCCGCGCGGTCGCCGCTCTCGACGTGCTCGCCCAGATCGGCAGCGAGGCGGCGCTGACGGCCCTGAACAGCATCGCGGAACGCGTGAAGTTCAAGGGCCTCAAGGCGAAGGCGCAGGAGAAGGTCACGGACATCGCCGCGGCCCTGGGCCTCTCCAGGGACCAGCTCTCCGACCGTCTGGTCCCCCGCTTCGGCCTCGACGAAGCAGCAACCCTGGTCATCGACTACGGCCCGCGCCAGTTCACCGTGGGCTTCGACGAACAGCTCAAGCCGTTCGTGCTGAACCCCGATGGCAAGCGCCGCAAAGACCTCCCCAAGCCGGGTGCGCGCGACGACCAGGAGCTCGCCCCGGCGGAACACAAGCGGTTCGCGACGCTGAAGAAGGACGTCCGCTCCATCGCCGCGGACCTGATCCACCGCCTCGAACGCTCGATGGTCGACCAGCGCACCTGGACCGCCGAGGAGTTCCACACCGTCCTCGCCGGACACCCGCTGCTCGCACACCTGGCCCGCCGCCTGGTGTGGATCACCGACACGGGCACGTCGTTCCGCCTGGCCGAAGACCGCACCCTCGCGGACGTGAACGACGACGAGTTCACCCTCCCGGACACCGCCACCGTCCGGCTGGCCCACCCAGTCCACCTGGCGGAACGCGTGGACGCCTGGGGCCGGCTCTTCGCCGACTACGAGCTCCTCCAGCCGTTCCTGCAGCTCGGCCGCCCCACCCACGCGTTCGCACCGGGCGACGTCATCCCGCAGCTCGGCCGGTACCTCGACCGTGACGCACCCGTCGGCAAGGTCCTGGGCCTCACCAAACGAGGCTGGCTGCGCTGCCAGCCCCAGGACAACGGCATCGAACCGTGGATGACGCGTCCCCTGCCGTCCGGCGGCGCCCTGGTGGCCTCGCTCGATCCCGGCATCGCGGTGGGCATGGTCGACCTGGAGCCGGAGCAGAGGTTCCACGAGCTCTGGTACTCCGCCACCGGCGAGGGCGCCTGGGTCGCACCGAGGGAAGGCCTGCCCACCACCTTCGAGGTCGACGAGGTGACCGCCTCCGAGCTCCTCTCCGAACTGGAGTCGCTCCACGCGTGATCGCGGGAACGATCGCTCGACCTCCAACGTCAGACCGGCTCGGCGACGCCGAGGCCACACCCCCGAACCAGAAGCAAGGAGCAGTCAGTGCGCAGGTGGGAGCTCGTCTCGGGCGACTCGGCGAAGTTCTGGGAGATCGACCAGCAGGGCACGTCGGTCACCGTCCGCTTCGGACGGCTGGACACGAACGGCCAGACCCAGACCAAGGACCTGGCCACCGCGGAGGCAGCCACGGCGCACGCCGCGAAACTGGTGGCGGAGAAGGAGAAGAAGGGCTACCGACCGGTCGCCTCCTCGACGCAGGCCGCCCCCGCCACGCCCTCCGCCGGCGGGCAGCCCGCTGCCGCCGCCTCCGAGCAGCCAACCACTCCGTCCACCGAGCAGCCCACCGGCGCCTCCCCTGACGAGGACACCTGGACCATGCCCAAGGCGTGGCTCCGCGACGTCACCCGCCAGCGCGGCTTCCACCCCGCACCCGAGTTCTCCGTGGACCCGGCACTCGCCGACGTGGCCCGCCGCCAGCAGGCCGAACTGGTGGACACGACCATCGAACGGATCCTGTCCGAACCGGAGTCCGAGCGCGACATCGTCGAGGCCACCCGCGCCCACCTGGCGGGCCCGCCCAACCCGGTCGGCGCCGCGGCCGTCGCGGCCATGATCTCCCGGGGCGAGCAGTCGGTGCACGCCTGGATCGCCGACCACGGCCTGGTGTTCGCGACGGAGGCCACCGTCGAGTACGTGCGGCTGCTCTCCGGCCCGACCTGGCTCTCGCAGCAGAGCGCGTACGGCCCCGAACGCCTGGCGTGGCGCGGCGGCTACTTCCACATCGTCCAGGGCGACGTGGAGGGCAAGATGCTCAAGGCCATCCGGTACGCGCTCGCCCTCGCACCCGACGACGAGCGCGACGCGGCCGAGACCGTGCTGGCGAGGTACGGCGCCCTCGACGAGCAGAACGTGAAGATGGTGTGCGCGTTCCTGCTGCCGGGCAGGCCCGACTGGTTCGCGGAGGCGTGTCAGACGGCGCACACGGGCACGCGCTGGTGGATGCTTCCGTTGAGCGCCACCACGTACGAGGAGTTCGAGTCCGCCGACGCCTCGCTGACGCACAGCACGGCGATCCTGTACACGGCGCTCTACGTGCTGGGCCCGTCGTTCGCGCCGTTGCTCGCCGCCGACCTCGACCAGGAGTACCAGCGCGCGGACACCCGCAAGCAGGTGCTGAAGGTGCTCGCCGCGCTGCCCACCGACGAGGCGTTCAAGATCGTGCTGGACCGCCTCGACGGCAAGTACGTGCGCCCGGCACTGCTCTCCATGATGGCGTCGTTCCCCGCCCGCGCCGCCAGGCTGCTCGGCGAACGCGCGGGCAACGCCGAACTGCGCCAGCTCCTCAGCGTGCACCTGAGGACGTACCCGCACCTCGAGGCGCCCGAGGGCTTCGTCGAGGTCGAGACCGTCACCCTGCCGGACGCGCCGCCGGAAGCACTGCCGCAGGTCCTGGCCGCGCCGCCATGGGTCGACCGCAAGCCGCAACCCAAGCCCGTGGTGATCGCGGACGTCCCCGTGCCCGCCCCGTCGATCACGTGGCTGCCGGGCGAGCGCGAGGAGTGGCTGAAGGACGGCCACTGGGACACGCACCCCTACAAGACGTGGCAGCACTGGCTGGCGGAGTTCAAGGCCGGCCGGATCGGCTACCGCATGGCCGATCTCCTCATCGGCGCCCCTGAGGAGGAGGTGCGGCACCTGCTCGCGGACTGGTCGCCCAACCTCGGCTGGAGCGCCGAGACCGTGGGCAAGCGCCTGTCGTCGAAGTTCGACTTCGACGCGCTGCCGCCGTTGCTGAAGATCGTGGAACGCAACTCGGCCGTCGCGGTGGTCGTGGCGCCGTACGCGACCCGCGAGGTGGCGACGCTGATGGCCGACTGGCTGGTGCGTCTCAAGCAGGTCCGCAAGATCGCGCTGGGCTGGCTCGCCCGCCACCGCGAGCAGGCGGCGCGCTTCCTGATCCCCGCCGCCGTGGGCAAGGCGGGCGCGGACCGCCGCAACGCCGAGACCGCGATCCGCCACCTGCACGCGCTGGGTGTCGACGTGGTCGCGCAGGCCCCCAGCGAGGCCGTGGCCGACGCGCTGCGCGCGTTCCTGGCCATCGACCCGGTGGACGTGCTGCCCGCGAAGATGCCGGTCCTCGGCGACTGGACGGACACCCGCCACCTCCCGCAGGTCCTGCTCCGGGACCGCAAGCAGGCCCTGCCCGCCGAGGCGGCGCGCAACCTCCTCATGACGGCCGCGCTGTCCAAGCCCGGCGACGTCTACGCGGGCCTCACGATCGCCCGCGAAGCACTGGACCCCGCCTCCCTCGCGGAGTTCGCGTGGGCGGTCTTCCAGCGCTGGCAGGAGTTCGGCGCCCCGTCCAAGGAAGGCTGGGCGCTCACCGCCCTGGGCTGGTTCGGCGACGACGAGACCGTCCGCAGGCTGTCCCCGCTGATCCGCAGCTGGCCGGGCGAGAGCCAGCACACCAGGGCCGTGACGGGCCTCGACGTGCTGGCCGACATCGGCACCGAGGTCGCGCTGGCGCACCTGAACAGCATCGCGGAGAAGGTGAAGTTCAAGGGCCTCAAGACGAAGGCCCAGGACAAGGTCACCCAGATCGCGGACGAGCTGGGCCTCTCCCGCGACCAGCTGGCCGACCGCCTGGTTCCCCGCCTCGGCCTCGACGACGCCGCCACGCTGGTGATCGACTACGGCCCCCGCCAGTTCACCGTCGGCTTCGACGAACAGCTCAAGCCCTACGTCCAGGACCCGGACGGCAAGCGCCGCAAGGACCTCCCCAAACCGGCCGCCAAGGACGACCAGGACCAGGCCCCGCAGGAGCACAAGCGCTTCGCCGCGCTGAAGAAGGACGTCAGGGCCGTGGCCGCGGACCAGATCCACCGCCTCGAACGCGCCATGGTCGACCAGCGCACCTGGACCACCGAGGAGTTCCACACCGTCCTCGCCGGACATCCGCTGCTCTGGCACATCGTCCGCCGCCTGGTCTGGATCACCGCCGACGGCCAGACCTACCGCCTGGCGGAAGACCGCACCCTGGCCGACGCGAACGACGACGAGTACACCCTCCCCGGCGACACCACGGTCCGCGTGGCCCACCCGGTCGACCTCCAGGCGGAACTGGAGGCCTGGGGCGAGGTCTTCGCCGACTACGAGATCCTCCAGCCCTTCCCGCAGCTCGGCCGCCCCCTGCACCTGGTCCCCGAGGGCGAGGACCTGTTGGCCCACCTGAAGAAGTACACCGACATCGACCACCCGATCGGCAAGATCCTGAGCCTCACCAAGAAGGGCTGGATCCGCGGCGAACCGCAGGACGGCGGCGTCGAGTGCTGGATCACCCGCCCCCTGCCGGCGGGCGGCGCCCTGGTCGCCTCCCTCGACCCCGGCATCGCGGTGGGCGCGATCGACGTGTTCCCGGAGATCAAGTTCACGGACGTGTGGTTCTCCAGCACCGGCCACGGCTACTGGCACTCCCGGCAGGGCGACAAGCCCGCCACCCTCACCGCCGACGCCATCACGGCCTCGGAAGTCCTGTCCGAACTGGAGTCACTCCAGCAGTAACGGCGCCTGCTCAGGGGGTCTGAACAGCTCTTTAAGCTGACGCTAAAGAATTGTCAGACCCCCTGAGTAACGTCCCGTGCACAACACCAACTCCCTTGTGTGGCCCCAGGAGGTACAGCAGTGCGCAGGTGGGAACTCGTCGCGGACGGCTCCGCGAAGTTCTGGGAGATCGAGCAGGACGGCGCGACGGTGACCGTCCGGTTCGGACGGCTGGGCACCGCCGGCCAGACCCAGACGAAGGAGCTGGCCTCCGCCGAGGCAGCCACCGCCCACGTGGCCAAACTGGTGGCGGAGAAGGAGAAGAAGGGCTACAGACCGCAGACAGCCGCACCCGCAGGCACCGCGCCCGCCGCAGCCACGACCGGCTCCGCCACGCCCGCGAGCACCACGGGCACCGCGTCGGCCACGGTCACCACCGACGCGTCCACCACCTCCGGCACCACAGGCACGACGGCACCCGCCGCTACCCCGTCCGGCGCCGCTTCTCCCGCCGTTGCCCTCTCTACCGCTGCCACCTCCGAGGCCCCCACCCCCGCTCCCGTCCTCGACGAGGACTCCTGGTCCTTCCCCAAGGCCTGGCTGCGCGACGTGGTCCGCCAGCGCGGCTTCACCCCGGCCCCGGAGTTCGCGGTCGACCCGGCCAAGGCCGCCCAAGCCCGCCAGCAGATCACCGACCAGGCCGAGACCATCGAGCGCGCCCTCACCGTCAAGGGCTCCAAGCCCGAGCTCGTCACCGCCGCCCGCGAACACCTCGCCGGCCAGGCGAACCCGCTGGGCGCCGCCTCGATCGCCGTCGTGGTCAAGCCCGGCGCACCGGCCGTGCACGCCTGGATCGCCGACCACGGCCTGCCGTTCGCCGCCACCGCGGCCGTGCAGCTCATGGGCCTCACGTTCTCCGAGCAGTGGAACCAGAAGCGCGGCAAGTGGACCAACGTCTGCCTCCAGCACCAGACCGACGGCTTCCGCATCTCGCCGGGCGACCAGGAGGCCCAGCTGCTGACGGCCGTCCGGTACGCGATCGCCGTCGCGGACGAGGCCGAGCACCAGGCCACCGAGGCCGCGCTGGAGAAGCTCGACGGCTCGAAGCAGGAGAAGGAGCTGCGGGCGTTCCTGATGCCCGAGAAGGCCGACTGGTTCAAGGAGTACCGCAAGCAGAACTACTCGCCCAGCCGGTGGTGGATGCTGCCGAGCAGCGCGCGCACGGCGAAGGACTTCGAGAAGGCCGACGAGTCCGTCCTGATGTCGGCGGGCCTGCTCTACACGGCCGTGTACGTGCTGGGCCCGGCCGTCGCGCCGCTGCTCGCCGCGGAGATCGACGGCGACGGCTACTACCAGCGCGCGGACGGGCGCAAGCAGGCGTTGAAGGTGCTCGCCGCGCTGCCGGCGGACGAGGCGTTCACGATCCTGCTCGACCGGCTGGACGGGAAGTTCGTGCGGCCCGCGGTGATCCAGGCGATGGCGGCGTTCCCGCGAAGGGCGGCCCGGCTGATGTCGGCGCGCGTGACGAACAAGGACGTCCGCACCCTGCTGCAGGCCCACCTCGCGTCAAACCCTCATCTCGAGGTGCCGCAGGACGTGGCGGAGCTGCTCGCCGCGTCCGGCCCGGCCGTGCTGCCGGAGGCGGCCCCGGACCAGATCCCGCCCCTGCTCGCCGCGCCGCCGTGGCTGCACCGCAAGAAGCCGGTGAAGCCCGTCGTGCTGACGGACGTCCCGATGCCGGCCGACTCGGTCGGGTGGCAGCCGGGTGAGCGCGAGGAGTGGCTCGAAGCCGGCGCGGAGTGGCGGCAGGACCACCACGACTGGCGCAAGCTCCTCAAGGAGTACGAGGCCGGCACGATCGGCTACTACGACAACGACCTGTTCCTGCTCGCACCGGACGACGCGGTGCAACATCTGGTGCGGGACTGGACGCCCAACTACAGCTACGGCGTCGAGGACTGGGGCAGGAACATCGCCGCCCGGTTCGGCGTCGACGCCGCGCCTTCGCTGATCAAGCACGTCCAGTCCTCCCCAGGGGGTGCCGGCGGGGTCCTACTGCCGTTCGCCACGGCCGAGGTCGCCACGCAGATGGCCGACTGGTTCGCGCGCACCAAGCAGGCGCGCCGCTGGGGCGTCGACTGGCTCGCACGGCACCGCGAGCAGGCCGCGCGGCTGCTCATCCCCGCCGCGTCGGGCAAGGCGGGCATCCCGCGCCGCAACGCCGAGGCCGCGTTGCGGCACCTGCACAACAACGTCGGCGTCGACGTGGCGGCCGTCGCGAAGGAGTGCGGCGCCGAGGCGGCGATCGACGTGGTGCTGTCGGTCGACCCGATCGACCTGCTGCCCGCGAAGCTGCCGGCGATCGGCGAGTGGGCGGACACCCGGCTGCTGCCGCAGGTGCTGCTCGCCGACCGCAAGCACGCTCTGCCGGCCGAGGCGACGAGCCACCTGCTGATGACGGCCGCGCTGTCGAAGCCCGGCGAGCTCTACGCCGGGCTGCCGATCGTCCGCGAGGCGCTCGACCCCGCGAGTCTCGCGGAGTTCGCCTGGGCCGCGTTCAAGGCCTGGGAGCAGGGTGGCGCGCCGTCGAAGGAGAACTGGGCGCTCGCCGCGCTCGGCTGGTTCGGCGACGACGAGACCGTCCGCAACCTCTCGCCGCTGATCCGCAACTGGCCGGGCGAGAGCCAGCACGCGCGGGCCGTCACGGGTCTCGACGTGCTCGCCGAGATCGGCACCGAGGTCGCCCTCTCGCACCTCAACAGCATCGCCGAGAAGGTGCCGTTCAAGGGCCTCAAGACCAAGGCGCAGGAGAAGGTCGCGCAGATCGCGGCCGAGCTCGGCCTGTCCCGTGACCAGCTCTCCGACCGGCTCGTCCCGCGCCTCGGCCTGGACGACGCGGCGACGCTCGTCATCGACTACGGCCCGCGGCAGTTCACCGTGGGCTTCGACGAGCAGCTCAAGCCGTTCGTGCTCGACCCGGACGGCAAGCGCCGCAAGGACCTGCCGAAGCCGGGCGTGAAGGACGACGAGGACAAGGCGCCGCTGGAGCACAAGCGGTTCGCCGCGCTCAAGAAGGACGTCCGCACCATCGCGTCCGACCAGATCCAGCGCCTCGAACGGGCCATGGTCGACCAGCGCACGTGGTCGGCGGAGGAGTTCCTGACGGTCCTCGCCGCGCACCCGCTGCTGTGGCACCTGGTCCGCCGGCTGGTGTGGATCACCGACGAGGGCGGCTCGTTCCGCCTGGCCGAGGACCGCACGTTCGCCGACGCGAACGACGACGAGTTCACGCTCCCGGAGACCGCGACGATCCGGGTGGCCCACGCGGTCGACCTGCACGGCACCGGCGAGGCGGCGGCCTGGGGCGAGGTCTTCGCCGACTACGAGATCCTCCAGCCGTTCCCGCAGCTCGGCCGCCCGGTCCACCTGGTGCCGGAAGGCGACGCGCTCCTCCCCGCGCTCAAGAAGTTCTGCAACACCCCGTACCCGATCGGCAAGCTCCTCGGCCTCACCAAGAAGGGCTGGGTGCGCGGCGCCCCGCAGGACGCGGGCGTCGAGTGCTGGATGACCCGCCCGTTCCCCGCCGGCGGCGCGCTGGTCGCGTCGCTGGAGCCCGGCATCGCGGTGGGCGCCATGGACGTGTTCCCCGAGGTCGGGTTCAGCGACATGTGGTTCTCCCCCAACGGGTACGGCACGTGGTCCGCGCCCGAGGACGCGCCGGCCACCTACCCGGTCGACCCGATCACCCTCTCCGAGCTCCTCTCCGAACTGGAGTCCTTGCAGTCATGACCAGCACGCAGACGATGCAGCGTCCTCCTGCCGAGGTCCGCTACGCCGACGAGCTCGCGCGGCTGCGCGACGGCGACAAGGCACCCAAGCCGCCCGGCTGGGCGTTGAGCCTCGAAGCCGCGCGGAAGTTCGTGGTGGGCGACGACAAGGCGGGCATCAGCAAGAAGTTCGTCGGCGATCCCTCCCTCGTGGACAGGGCGCTGGTGACGCTCGCGACCAGCCGCGGCCTGATGCTGGTCGGCGAGCCGGGCACGGCGAAGTCGTTGCTGTCGGAGATGATCGCGGCGGCGGTGTGCGGCGAGTCGACGCTGACGATCCAGGGCGGCGCGGCCACGACCGAGGACCAGATCAAGTACTCGTGGAACTACGCGCTGCTGGTGGCCGAGGGGCCGTCGCCGCGCTCGCTCGTGCCGGCGCCGATGCTGCGGGGCATGGCCGAGGGCAAGATCGTGCGGTTCGAGGAGATCACCCGCTGCCCGCTGGAGGTCCAGGACTGCATGCTGTCGATGCTGTCGGACCGGGTGATGGCGATCGGCGAGCTCAACGGACCGGACGGCATGGTGTTCGCGCAGGACGGGTTCAACGTGATCGCCACGGCGAACACGCGGGACCGGGGCGTCAACGAGATGAGCGCCGCGCTCAAGCGGCGGTTCAACTTCGAGACGGTGTTCCCGATCGCCGACTTCGACACCGAGCTGGCGCTGGTCGAGCAGGAGGCGGCGAAGCTGCTGGCGAAGTCCGGCGTGGAGCTCGCGCCGCGGCGGGACGTGCTGGAGGTGCTCGTGCGCACGTTCCGCGACCTGCGCGAGGGCAGCGACCGGCTCACCACGGTGATGAGCACGGCCGAGGCGGTGTCCGTGGCGCACGCGGTCGGGCTGCGCGGCTGGTTCCTGCGCGGTGAGGTCGGCACGGCGGCGGACGTCGTGGAGTGCCTCGCGGGCACGGCGGCGAAGGACAACGCGGAGGACCTGGCGCGGGTGCGCCGTTATCTGGAGCAGCACGCGTCGCGGCGCAAGGGCAAGCAGTGGCAGGAGCTGCACCGCGCCCGGCACCTGCTGCCCGGCTGATGGGGGCCGTGTTCGTCGGCGTCCGGCACCACAGTCCCGCCTGTGCCCGCCGCGTCGCCGCCACGATCGAGGAGCAGCAGCCCGCGTACGTGCTCATCGAAGGTCCCGCCGACTTCAACGAGCGCATCGACGAGCTGCTGCTCGGGCACGAGCTGCCGGTCGCGTTGTTCAGCTACTCCGACCAGCACGCGTCGTGGTCGCCGTTCTGCGACTACTCACCGGAGTGGGTGGCCATCACCGAGGCCCGCCGGATCGGCGCCGAGGTGAGGTTCATCGACCTGCCGGCGTGGCACGAGGCGTTCCGCGACGTCAGCAACAGGTACGCGGACGCCGAGCTGCGCTACGCCGAGGTCGTCGACCGGCTGTGCCAGGAGTTCGCGGTCGACAACGTGGACGTCCTGTGGGACCACCTCTTCGAGTGCGAGACCGAGCCGAAGGGCATGGCCGAGTACTTCGACCTGCTGCGCGGCACGGCAAAAGCCGACGACGGCGACTCGGCGCGCGAGGAGTACATGGCGCGCTGGGTGCGGGCGGCGGTCGCGGACGCGGGCGACCGGCCGGTCGTCGTGGTCACCGGTGGCTTCCACACGGCCGCGCTCAAGGCCCAGCTCGACGGCGGCACCGAGTGGCCGGAGGTGCCGGAACGCGAACGGGGTGCGAGCTACCTCGTGCCGTACTCGCACGCACGGCTGGACGCCTTCACCGGCTACCAGTCGGGCATGCCGTCCCCCGGCTACTACCAGCAGGTCTGGGAGAACGGGGCGCAGCGCGCGGCGGACTGGCTGGTCGAGTCGGTCGCGACGCGGCTGCGCAAGCGCAAGCAGCCGGTGTCGACGGCCGACCTGATCGCCGCGCACGCCCAGGCCGGTGCGCTGGCGCGGTTGCGGGGGCACGAGAACCTGGCGCGCACGGACGTGCTCGACGGGCTCACCAGCGCGTTGATCTCCGAGGACCTGACGCAGCCGCCGCCGTGGACGCGGCGCGGCACGCTCCAGGCCGGGGCACACCCGGCGTTGATCGAGATGATCGGTGCGTTGCGGGGCGACAAGGTCGGGCGGCTGCACCCGAGCACGCCGGCGCCACCGCTGGTCAACGCCGTGCAGGAGCTGCTGCGGACGCACGGGCTCGACCAGGAGGGCAGGGTCGCGCTCGACCTGACCGACGCGGACCAGCTGGAGCGCAGCCGGATCCTGCACCGCCTGCGGGTGCTGGGGATTCCGGGTTTCGAGCGCACCAGCGGGCCGTCCGAGGGCGCCAAGCCCCAGTTCGACGAGCAGTGGACGCTGCGGCCGGCGGAGGAGCGGCTCGCGGCGTTGATCGAGGCCGCGGAGAACGGTGCCACGCTGGAGGAGGCGGCGGGAGTGGTGCTGGAACGGCGCTCGCGCGACGCGCAGCTCCAGCAGCTCGCCACGATCCTGTTCGACGCGGTGCTGTGCGGGATCTCGGCGTTGTCAGGCAGGGTCAAGCAGTCGCTCAACGAGGGCGTCCGCGAGACGGGCGACCTGGCGGCGCTGGGCCAGGTGCTGAGCGGTGTGCTCGGGCTGTGGCGGCACGACAGGTTGTTCGGCACCAGGCGGGACCCGTTGCTGGGCTCGGTGATCGACGCCGGCACGGCACGCGTGCTGTGGCTGATCGAGGGCCTGCACGGCGGTCCGGCGCCGGCCGACGCGAACCGGCTCAAGGCGATGGCCGCGACCAGGGACGCCGTGCTGCACGCGAAATCGGCGCTGTCGCTGGACGTCGTGGACGTCACCGGCGTCGCGACCAGGGTGAGCAACGACGTGCAGGCGCCGCCGGACCTGCGCGGTGCGGCGCTCGGGCTGGCCTGGACGCTGGGCAGCCAGCCGGACGTGCGCAAGGTCAGGGCGATCGACGCGCTCGGCGACTGGCTCGCCGGGTTGTTCGCGGTGGCGCGCGAAGAGGTGCTGGCGAGCCCCGACCTGGTCGGGGTGCTGGACGAGCTCGTCAGCGCGATGAACGAGGACGAGTTCCTGGTGGCGCTGCCCGCGTTGCGGCTCGCGTTCAGCTACTTCCCGCCCAGGGAGAGGGAGACGATCGCGTCGACCGTCCTCGCCCACCGCGGCGTGGAGGGCAGCGCGCGGGGCGTCACGCGGCTGACCGTCGACCCGATGGTCGTGGCGGAGGCGATGGCGATCGAGAAGCGCGTGGACGCGTTGCTGGTGAAGGGCGGCCTGGCATGACGGACCTGGAACGCTGGCGGCTGATCCTCGGCGAGCCCGCGTCGCGCTGCACCGGCGGTCTGCAGGGCGAGGGCGCCCGCCGGGACGCCGCGCTGGAGTGGCTCTACGGGCGTGACCCCGAACTGGCAGAACGCGGTGTGCGCAAGACCGGGCCCAGGTCGGGCGGCAACGAGGACTCGGTGCTCCAGACCGTCGACTGGCTCGACGAGGTGCACCAGCTCTTCCCGCGCGAGACGATCGAACGGCTGGAACGCGACGCCGTCGAACGATACGAGATCACCGACGTGGTCACCGATCCCGAGGTGCTGCAACGGATCGAGCCGAACCCGGCGTTGCTGCGCGCGGTGCTGCGGACCAAGCACCTGATGAACCCGGCCGTCCTCGCGCTGGCCCGCAAGATCGTCGAGGCGGTCGTGCGGCAGCTGATGGAGAAGCTGAAGACCGAGGTGCGCACGGCGTTCAGCGGCACGAAGTCGCGGCGGCCGAGCATCCACAAGAACTCCCGCAACTTCGACTTCCGCTCCACGATCAAGGCGAACCTCCAGCGCTACCAACCGGAGGAGCGCAAGCTCGCGATCGAGCACCCGAAGTTCGTCTCACGCACCAAGCGGCATCTTGAGCAGTGGCAGGTGATCCTGCTGGTGGACCAGTCGGGGTCGATGACCAGCTCGGTGATCCACTCGGCGGTCACGGCGGCCTGCCTGTGGGGCCTGCCGGGCCTCAAGACGCACCTCGTCGCGTTCGACACGAACGTGGTCGACCTGACCTCGGACGTGACGGACCCGGTGGAGCTGCTGATGAAGGTGCAGCTCGGCGGCGGCACGGACATCGCGAAGGCCGTCGCGTACGGCGCGAACCTCGTGGACAGCCCGCGCCGGTCGATCGTCGCGCTCATCAGCGACTTCTACGAGGGCGGCAGCGAGACGAACCTCGTGCGCACGGTCAAGAACCTGTGCGAGCAGGGCACCCACGTGCTGTGCCTCGCGGCACTGGACGACGAGGCGAACCCGGACTACGACAGGGCTCTGGGCCAGCGGCTCGCGAACGTCGGCGCCCACGTCGGCGCGATGACCCCAGGACAGCTAGCGGAATTCGTTGCGGAGAAACTCAGGTGACCAGATCCGACCTCCTGGCGCTGACCCCGGACGCGCTGGCGGCGCTCGCCAACCGCGGGCTGGTGAAACGTGCCGTCAAGGAACTGGACGCGGGCGTGGTCCCGGCGCTGGACGTGGACCCGTCTGGCACCGTGCAGGGCAAGTTCCCCGACGGCACCACCACGACCCTGCCGGCGGGCGTCGCCCTGGACGCCGCTCAGTGCAGCTGCGGCGCGACCGGCGTCTGCCGCCACCGCATCGCCGTGGTCCTCGCCTACCAGCGCACCCAGGAGGCCGGTGCACCGGCCGAACTGTGGTCGCCGGGCGCGGTGACGGACACCGACCTGGTCGCGTTGATGGGCGAACGCACCCTGCGCCGTGCGCGCAGGGCGTTCCAGGCGGGCTACCGGGCCAAGCTCCGCCGCCCGACGCAGGAGGACCAGACCGCGCAGGCGGAACTGCCCACCTGCACCGTCACGTTCCTGGTGCCCGGCGACCTCTCGTACGTCCACACCGACGCGGTCAACAAGGACGAGGCCACCGCGCTGGCCGTGTGGGCGTTCCAGGAGGCGGACGCCCAAGGCACCGACACGGTGGACGTGGGCGGTTCTCCCACCACCGCGACGGATCTGACGGCGGTGACCGACCTGCTGGACCAGCTCCTGCTGGACGGCGCCACGAACGCCAGCGAGGTGCTCGACGTGGCGTGGCAACGCCTGCACCGCGACCTGACCGCGCAACGCCTGCACTGGCCCGCCGCCGTCATCACCGACCTGCTGGCGCAGCTGGCCGCCTACCGCACCCGCAGCGCCGACTACGAGGCCGAGCAGTTCGCCGCCCTGCTGACCGAACTGCACGCCCGCACCACGGCGACCGGCGCCAGAGCCGAGGTCCTGGGCCCGGACGAGCCGGCCGAGACCCCGCTGAAACGGGTCCGGCTGACCGCGCTGGGCGCCCGCCTGCGCTCGGAGACCACCGCCGACGTCTACTTCGCCTCCGGTGACGTGGTGCTGGTCCAGCGCGACACTCCCCTGCGCACGGGCCAGAAACTGGCCACGTCCAACGTCGTCTCGGAGTCGGCCACCCGCAATGCGAGCCGGGCCGTGACGCTGAAGACCAGCAGGGTCGCCAAGACCTCGCTGACGCCGGTGGGCACGGCCTGGGACCACCTGTCCCAGGCACTAGTGATCGACGACTACGACCAGGCCGCCGCGCACCTCGCCGACCTCCCGCCCCGTCAGGTCCGCGCCCGCGTCGAGGCCGAACTGGTCAGGGCGATCCGCGTGGCCGAGGTGACCGACCTGGCCTACGACCCTGCGGCCCAACGCCTGACCGCGACCCTGCACTCCCCCACGGGCACCACGTGTTCGCTGGTGGCCACCCACCGCGCCATCGCCCCGACCGCACTGGACGCCCTGACCACCGCCCTGCGCGCCAACCCGACCACGGTCACCGGCAGCGTCCGGCGGCACCGCGGCGGACTGGTCGTGGACCCGCTGGCGGTCCACTGCGAGACCGGCGTCGTGGTCCCGGACCTGGCGAAGGACACGACGCCCCAGCCGCTGGCGCCGGGCCTCACCACGTCAGACCCGTTGAGCGCCGCGGTCGACAGCGCGGTGACGGTGCTGGCCGAGGCCGCGCACCGGGGCCTCGACCACCTGACCGACAGCCTGCTGGGCCGCGTCCGGGAGGTGGGCGCCCACCTGCAGAAGGCAGGACTCACCACGGCGGCGGCTCAGGTGACGGCGTTCGCCGACGGCCCGGCATCCGCCACCTGGCTGCGCGCCCACCTGCGATTGCTCGTCACGGCCGACGTGCGCTGACGAGGCCGCGCCCGACCCCGTCCGGCACGACCGCACCGGCCACCACGGACGAGGTCGGGTCGATCCGCTGGGACAGCACGTAGTCCTCGGCGGCCTCGGCCACCCGCCCGAGCCGTTCCAGCACGAAGCCGCGGAGGTAGGCGGCGCGGGCCGCTCCCCAGCCGCCGAGCGCGATGCCGCGACCGTAGGCGTCCAGGGCGGCTTCGAGCCGGCCGCACGCCGCGAGGGCGTCGCCGCGCAGGGCCCACGTCCTGTCGTCGCCGGGGCTGAGCTCGACGAGCTCGTCGGTGTAGCCGAGGGCTCGCTGGCTCAGGCCGACCGTCAGGTGGGTGCGGGTCAGGAAGGAGTAGAGGGCGTAGGCCTCGTCCGCCCAGGCCAGCCGGTCCATCTCGGCGGCGGGCGTGACGGCGGTCAGGGACTCCAGCGCGCGGCCCAGCAGGCGGTGGGTCTCGGCGATGTCGCGGCGCACGAACGGCACCGCGGCGATCGCGCGGTGCAGGCGGGCCCGGTGCAGCGACGCGGTGAAGCCGTGCTGCGGGAGTTCGGAGGAGGCCTTGGTCGCCAGGGCGGCGGCCGCGTGCAACGAGGTCGAGTCGGCGCCTCGCGCGGCGGTGCGGAAGACGACGAACAGGGCGAGGTCGCGGCGGGTCGCGGCGGGCAGGCCGGACCTGGCGCCGCGCAACGCCATCGCCTCGACGGCGGAGGCAGGGAGGTGGCAGCGCAGGACGGCGAGTTGTTCCAGGGCCAGGTCGGGTGAGAGGACCTGCTTGCGGGGATCGATCACGGTCAGGCCGATCACCGACGCCGCCGAGTGGGGATATCCCAGGCGCAGCAACAGATCGCAGGCCACGCGTTGGTCGGCGACGCGCAGCGTGCCCTGGATGCGGGCGTGCACCCGCCACCACAGTTCGGAGGCGAGGTCGACCGGGAACGTCGTCATGTCCGGGCCCACGGCGTCGAGGCGGCCCCAGCTCGCGGCCGTCAGCAGCCGGAGCTGGGCCGAGGGCGGGGCTTCGAAGCGCGGCACGTCGGCGGCGCGGCCGGCCACGAAGGCCGTGGCCATCGCGTGGGTGATGCGGGCGTGCAGGGCGGAGACCCCGGCCCGTGGCGCCGGTTCCGCGGTCACCGGGGCGGACAGACCGGCGTAGACACCGCAGGCCACCGGAACGTCGGCTGTGCGCAACGCGCGCAGGCGGGTCGCGAGCGCTTGAGGACTCGGGTCGGTGCGGTACCGCGGCATGGCGGTGGTCATGCCGGCCTCCTTCAGTTCAGCAGTTCCCAGCCTCGCCGGGTCAGGCGGTGGCGGACCGACCTGCCGTTGCGGTGGGTGGACACGAACCCCGCGGTGCGCAGGGCGGTCGCGTGCTGCGACGCGGTGGGCAGGCTGATGCCCACGTGCTTGGCGAGTTCGGTGGTGGTGCGTTCCGACGTGAGGGCGCGCAGCACCAGCGTGCGGGTGCGGCCCAGGGCGAGTTCGAGGCTGGCGCCGCTCGGCTGGGGCGCGGTGACCGGGTAGAAGAGCAGCGGTTGTGGTTCGGCGAACATCGACACGGCCGGGCGGGTGAGGCCGTTGAGCACCGGCACGATCAGCATTCCGGTGCCGCGCAACGAGATCTCGGTGTCCCAGCCCAGTTCGACGTGCAGTGCTGGCGAGGTCCAGGAGATCGACGGGTGCAGGTGGCCCAGCAGGTCGCCGAAGCCTCGCGACACCGCCTGCGACGACCGCAGCCGCACCTCGGCGTCGAACGCCTGACGGGTCTGCGACCAGTTCGGGCCGAGCAGGTCCCGAAAACCCGCCGAGAACGCGGAACGCAGGTCCTGGCGCGAGGTCGGGGTACCGGCGGCGAACGCGCGCAGCCACGGCGACGTCGTGCCGAGCATGCTCGCGATCTGGTCGCGCACCCGCGCCGACGGCACCTCGAGGACCTGCCGGACGGCCTCGTCGAAGTCGGGGCGCGCGGAGTTGAAGAAGTCGGGGATGAACCGGCCGGGCCTGATCAGTTCGGCGAGCGGGCGGATGTGCGGGAGCAACAGGCGGTCCCAGTTGCCGCTGTGCACCGAGAACACCAGCTCGTACATCGGCAGCGGCGCGGACGCGAACCGCGTGCGCGCGAGGTCTTCGAGTTCGAACAGAATCGTCAGCCCGCGCCCCTTGGGCACGGCTTCGGACATCACGATTGGCATGTGCTTCCCCCCGGAGTGCCACTCACTTCCGAAGGTACGCAGAATTCGTTGTCCGGTGTCAGCGCTGTTCCACTTGACAACGTTCGGTGGACAAACGTCAGACGAGCGGGCCCGTCTGCTCGGTCAGCTTCAGCAGCAGGTCACGGGTGTGGGCGCGCTCCTCGTCGGACTCCTGGCCGCGCCACAGCAGATCGGCCAGCGTCACCCCATCGAGTGCACGGGAAATGAGGTCCGCCCGTTGCGGGTGCAGGCCGTCCGAATCGGTCTGCTGCCGCCAGCGGGTCGCGGCGACGTCCATGCGCTGCTGGAGTTCCGGAACGCCCAGCAACGCCGTTACGACGGACGGGTGAGACCAGAGGTCGTCGGTTTCGAACGTCGCCCGGATGTGCGCGCGGGTCCACCGGCCTGGCATGTCCTCGGGTTCGAGCAGCCGCTCGACGGTCGCGTCGTAGTGGTCGAACCACTCCTGGATCAGCCCGACGATCAACGCCTGCTTGGTGCGGAAGTGGTGCAGCAGGCCGCCTTTCGACACGCCCGCCTCCTTGGCCACGGCGTCGAGGCTGACGTTCGGCCCTTGCTCGATCAACGCGCGCGCGGCGGCGGCGAGCACCTCACTGCGGGTGCGGGGCGCGTTGCGCTGCTCTCCGGGCATGGTGATCAACCTATGTGCTCCAACACATGGCCCGAGGGTTTTGGACACGCCCGCCCTTTGACGATGTGGTCGACGGTGGCATAGGTGCTGCGGGCACGGATGCATGCGCCTACGGCGTCCGGCAGCGCGCGGCGGGCGTCCACGGAGGTGCGCTCGGCTACGCGCGACGTGGATAACTCCTCGAGCAGTTCGGCTTGCGCGGCAGCTTCGCTGCCATCCCTAGATCATGCAGCTCGGCGCCGGAGCCGTGGTCCGCATCCAGCGCTTAGCTGTTGCTCTCGAGAGAAAGAGAGCCGAGACTGGCGCTCAACCCGACCAGTCGCCGTTCGATGTTGATGGGTGCGTCGACAAGCTTGCACTTGTCCCCCTTCATCTTGACCGCCCCGACCAGGCCGCTGGTCAAGAAAGCCAGGCAATCGTCAACGAACCCCCTCGAAGGTCTCGGGACCACTTCCTTGCGCAACGTGAAGTGCAGGTTCTCTGTGGAGATGTACCCCTCCGCCATGGGATCGTCGTCGTTCGCCTCCTGGTAGAGGACGTTGACGATTCTGGTGAGAATATCCACAGCGAAGCTTGCCGCGCCGTATGCGTCGAAAACAGCGGTCAGATCGTCCGGATTCTCGAACAGGACGCGCAACTGCGGCAGCGTTAGCGGCGCCGTGCGGTGCAGCTCCAGGAGGCTCACCAACTCGTCCACGGTGATCAGCGTGATTCGGTGGTTCGACGCCCAGTCCTTCACCCTGGGCGCGAACTCCGGTCCCACGATGGCCGCGTACTGCGCGGTGTGCTTCTTCAGATGGTCCTTGATCGCGTCGAACGCCACCGCGTTGTCACCGATCACGCCGCTCGCGGACGCCTTGGTGTCCACGATCGCCCGGTATCGGTCGGACGCGGACAGGTCAACGGTGAGCAGCACGTCAGTCTGTCCTTTGCCCCCGAGGTGTTGAGCGTCGAAGCCGAGGTACTCGAACGCCTTCGCCACCGACTGCTCGAACTGCGTGCTGGCGTCACTCACGTTCGCACATCGCCGCAGTTCAGTGACTAGTTCAGCGAGAACCGACCGAGTCGGCAACTCGTCACCCGAGCCGGGTTCCGCTGGTTCGGCTGACGAATCCGGCGCCGTCTGACGCGGAATCTCCAACGGCAGTTCGTCAACCAACGCCCGCCCGTTGGCGGTGATCCGGTAGCGGAACCAATCGATGCGCTCGACCAGCCCTGCTTCGTACAGAAACGCCAATCGGCTGCGAATCTCGGAGTCGTTCATCTGTTTGTGCCCGAACTTGGTCTTCGCCACGCTGATGAGATGGGACGTCGACACGTTTCCGTCGATAGCCGCCAGAAGCTCACCCACGAAGCTGAAGCGCAGGTGGAGGTGCCGGACGAAGTCAACCTCATTGCCGGACTGCAGAATAGTTCCCATGTCACCGGGCACCCCGAACCGGTTGAACGAGACCATGTCGACAACACCCATGTTTCGCAGGGTGTGCATGCTTTGCGTGAAAGAGCTCTTCTTCTGTCCGAACGCAGCCTCAGCCTTGACGAAGATCTCGTCCGCCGACGCGCCAGAACCGATCAGGTCGAGAAAGTTGCGCAGTGCGTCGAACATTCCGGGCTGCGCCCCCTGCGACGGCCGCCCCGGGCTCTTCCTCCCCTTGGGGATGTAACCGATCAGAACCTTGCGTTCCGCCAGCTCTTCAGCACAGCACGCGTCCAGTGCCGTGGCCAGGAACGGCTGCGGCTCCGGAAGGTCCGCGACCTCGTCACCTCCGGGATCAAGGTCGGGCGCGACGCTCTCGGGCGTGGCGAGTTCGACTTCCCCCAGAAACTCCTTTCCCCGTTCAGTCACGACTAGCTTCGCGTGCCCCCACCGTTCCAGCATCCCGAGCGCTTGCAGCCAGGAGAGACGCCGCCGAATCTGGTCGAGGCTGGTCCACGACAGGCTGAACCGCTGAGCGAGTTTGAGAAAATCACCATCCTCCGGCTGATCGTTGATGTGCGCCAGGAGCTCTCCGAAGAGTTTCACGTTCGCGTGCAGGTGCCGGGCAAAAAAGGTGTCGTCGCCGGATTCGAACCAGTGTCGGACCGCAGGAGACGCGTCCCAGACACTCTTCCCCGATCGCACCACGATGCCACCGCGAGTCAGCTGACGAGTGAAGAACTCGTCGCAGACGACCGAGCGAACCTCGCCACCGTTGAACGTCAGCGTAACGTTCTGACCGCTGACCAGTGGGAGCTGCTCGATGATGCGGCGGAGCGAGTTGGCCTGATCATCAGACCTTCCTGGAATCACCCCCACCGTGTTCGAACGATCACGCCAGGAATTTTGGACGACGTCAGGCTTGTCCACCGTTCTCCGCTCCCGTCAGTTGGCGCCACCGACGCCGCAACATCCACATCGGTTGTGATGGAGAGGCGTTACCTGGCGTCGTACTCGGACCGGCTCACGGCTCTTCTCACGCGAGCGAAGTGGTCCCGCCAGGTACAGCGTCATGAACCACTCGACAGAGTCGTCCCACACCGCGGCGAACCTCTCGGCTGAAGAGAGCCGTTCTGCCCGCAGCAGATGGCGGCGTGGGCAGCACCCCAGCAGACGCCATGAGGCTCTGCTCATAGACAAACAGCATGGGCCGCTTCGGTTGCGACACGTCAGCACGGGGTTCAGGTACCCGAACCCCGCACCTTTCTCAGACCGATGTCGATCAAGTTGCCCGCGATAGGCGTGGTGCTGTCGCACGAAACGCGGACCGTTCGGACCAGCGGCTATGGCGTGTCGCCGTCCGGCGGGGCCAGGTGGTCCCAGACGGGACCGGGCGTGGTGAGACTGACCAGGAGGGCTTCCAGGTCGATCTGCGGCTGCCGGTCCGGGTGGTGGTGCCAGGTGGGTATGGCGCTGATGCCATCGGCCGCGGCCGTGATGAGTGCGGTGACGTGAGGTGGGAGGCCGTCTGCGGCGAGGTCGTCGTGCCAGCGGAGGGTGTCCTCGCGGGCGAGGTCGGTGATCTCGGGGATGGTGGCCAGGTGGCTGAGCAGGGGGACGAGGTCGCGGAAGTTGCCGGGGTCGCGGGAGAACGCCGCGCTGACCCGGATGTAGGCGCGGGTGAGGCGACCCGGTTCGGTGTCGTCGGGATCCATGGCGGCGTCGACGTCGGCGCGGAACCGGTCGAACAGGTCCTGGGCGAGGGCTCGCACCAGGTCGTCCTTGGTGGCGAAGTGGTGCAGGAGACCACCTTTGGACACGCCCGCCTCTTTGGCGATGTGGTCGAGGGTGGCGGAGGTGCCGCGGGCGCGGATGCACGCGCCCGCGGCGTCCAGCAGCGCGCGGCGGGTGTCCTCAGGGGTCCGCCCGGCTACACGCGGCATGAACTACTCCTCGATCGGGTTCTTGGTGGTGCCGCTCTTCCTACCGGAAGGGATGGTGTACCGGGCGATCAGGGCGGCGATCACCGTGATCGCAGCGGCTACGACAGAGGTGATCTGCATGGCGGTCGTGAACGCTTCCTGTGCTGCCTCGAGCACGCCGGCGGTGTCACGGGCGGCGTTGACCGCCGTGGCCAGGGAGTCCTCCACGGCCACGCGGGTGGCGCCCGTCAGGTCGGCGGGCAGGTCCAGCGACGCGCGGTAGACCAGGGTCACCGTCGAGCCGAGCAACGCGATGCCGAGCGCGCCGCCGAGTTCGAAGGCCGTCTCGGAGATGGCCGACGCCGCACCGGCGCGTTCGGACGGCACCGCGGAGACCACGGCGTCGACCGTGAGCGTCATCGCCACGCCGATGCCCAGCCCCAGCGGGAGCAACGCCACAGCCAGCCAGAGGATGTCGTCGGTGCCCTCGGCGACGGCGACGAGCACCAGGCCGAGCGCACCGAGCAGCAGGCCTGCCGCCACCGCACGGCCGGTGCCCAGACGCGCCACGAGCACACCCACCACGGCGACGGCAAGGACGGACGCCACCGTCGTGGGCAACTCGACCAGCCCAGCGGCCAGCGGTCGCAGGCCACGCACGAGCTGCAGGTACTGGGAGAAGAAGAACAACACGCCCATCAATGCGAAGATCGCGACGAAGTTGGCCAGCACCGCTCCGCTGAACGCCTTGTTGGAGAACAACTCCACGTCGATCAGCGGCGTTTTCAGCCGACGCTGACGGCGGACGAAAAGCACACCCGCAGTCACGCCGACCGCTGCGGCGAGCATCGACTGGAGATCCACTCCGACGCTGATGGCGTGCTTGATCGCGTAGACCAGCGGGATCACGGCCGTCATCGACATCGCGGCGGAGATCAGGTCGAACCGGCCTGGTCGCGGGTCGCGCGACTCCGGCAGCAGAAGTGCGCCGGCCACCAGGAACACCAGCACCACGGGCACGTTGATCAGAAACACCGAGCCCCACCAGAAGTGCTCCAGCAGCAGCCCGCCGACCAACGGCCCCAGCGCCATCCCGCCGGCAGAGGCAGCCGACCAGATCGCGATCGCCCTGGTGCGTTCGCCCTGTTCGGGGAACATGTTCCGGATGATCGACAACGTGGACGGCATGATCGTCGCCCCGGCCACACCCAGCAGCAGCCGTGCCGCGATCAGCATCTCCGCGTTCGGCGCGAACGCCGCCAGCGCCGAAGCCGCCCCGAACGCCGCGGTACCCACCAGCAGAACGCGCTTGCGCCCAAGCCGGTCGGCGAGCGTGCCCGTGGTCACCAGCAGGCCTGCCAACGCCAGCGCGTAAATGTCACCGATCCAAAGGATCTGCGTAGAACTCGGTGCCAGATCGGCAGTCAGCGATGGCACGGCCAGGTACAGCACCGTGCCGTCGATTGCCAGCAGCAGCATCGACCCGACCAGCACTGCCAACGCCGCCCACCTGCGCCGATAGGGGGCCATCACCTTCGTAGCCGCGTGAGCATCACCGGACGTCATACCTTTATTGTACCGTCTGGACGGTCTAGTAGAGTCCTCGCGAGAGGTTTCGTCTAGCGCGGCCAGATCACCACCGACTTCCGAGTGCCCGGCAAGGAGTAGCCGCTACCCGACAGAACCGGTGGCATCAAACTCGCGGGACCGCCCTGCGCGAACGCGTTCCTCCGTGGCCCTCCGTCCAGGACGACGACTCGCCGACGGACGGCAGTCCGATCGCGTCTCCGGCCGAGTTCGTGGGGAACACGGAGTGTCAGATACAGACTTGTCCTAGATTTAGGGCAAAAACGTCCGTTTGGGTGGAAACACTCCGCTTTTCTTCCTCCGGTCCGAGTCGCTGTGCCACGTTGTGGTCTCTGGCGGCCGTCATCGCCGGGATTCGACAGCCGCGCACGCATTGCGCACATCAGCGTCCATGTCCTTGGAGTGTCCCGTGCCTGATCCCTTCACGCTCGCAGCCGTCAGCGCCACCGCCCTTCCACATCTGGTGAAGTTCGTGTTCGAGCAAGCGGGAAAGGTTCTGGACAAAAGGCGTTCCACCGCGGCTGTGGAGACCACCGGGGCGGAAGAAGCGCAGAAGCTCCGCGAGTTGGAGCAGTCCGCGCAGGTGTTGCGGAAGTACGCGGTGGACGGAACTCAGCCGCAGGCCGCGGACGAGGAACTGCGCAACGCCGTCGGCACCGCATGCCGGCACATCGAGTCGCTCAACGGCGAGCCCCTAGACCTGGTCGCCGGGCTCAGGCAGCGCGGAGTCCGGGTCGACTTCGAGAACAACGACATCACCGGCACCGTCACCGGGATCAAGGCGACCGGAATCGCCGGCACGGCCAAGGTCAGCGTGAAGCTCAACGACAGCACGGTGCGCGCCGGTGGCGAGTTCACGGGCATCGAGCTCAACGGACCGATCGGATGACCCAGTCCTTCGACCCTCCGCCCGACGCGACGAGCGCACTGGCACCAAGCGATCCGGCCGAGACCACCAACCTCTGGCAGCCAAGGCAGGTCGAGACTCCCGCGCCCGTCTCCGAAGCACCCGATTTGACCGGGGACGGCGCCGCGATCAACGTCACGATCTCAGGAAACTTCGACATCGCCGGCGAGATCAACGGCGTGAAGGTCGTCAACAAGGTTCAGGCGACACTGGAGCACCTCGATGCTGACGACGCCTACCTCGACCTGGCGCTGCGACTGTTCGCGCCGCCGGAAGGCTTCCACGACAGCTACCGCGAGTGGCGGAACCATCAGCGACTTCTCGTGCTGGCCCGTGAGCCCGGCAGCGGTCGCACGACGATCGCACACGCATTGCTCGCGACGATCCGCCGAGAAAGCGGGCAGGCGATCCAGGTCGGGGCACTGCCGTTCGGCGGCGGCGAGACGTTCCCGATCAGTCGGCTGCCGCTGGAGCACCGCCGCTGGGCGTATGTCGTGGAAGTTCCTCCGGACGAAGAGGACTTCACACTCCGCTCCCGTTCGTTCCGCATGATGCTGACGAGCCTCGGGGCGGAGCTCGCCCGCCGCGAGTCCTGGCTGATCTTCCTGATCAGTCCTGAGCAGTGGGCGAGCTGCGTGGACGAGACCATCGCACCCATGGCAGCCGAAATCGGTCAGGCGGAGCCGGCCGAGATCGTACGCAGAGCGCTGGCCGTGCACGAGCCGGACATCGACGTGGAACGCTGGCTGAGGGCAAGCCAGATCACAGAACTCCTGGTCGGCCAGCAACCCACCGAGGTCCTCGACGTCGTCGAGCTGATCCGATCCGCTCACCACGCGGATCCCGGCCAACTGGTCGCATTCCAGGAGAACGAGCACAACCCCGAGCACGGGCAGTTCACCGACGGTGGCGACCGCTGGTTCGCCCGCCGTGTGTTCACGGTAGTGGAAGCCAGGAGGAACTGGCGCAAGCAACTGCTCGCCTGGCACGGGAAGCAGGGCCGGACGAGTCTGCAGCGGAGCTTCCTGCTCGCCGCCGCCGCTCTGCCGGACGCGCCCGCGGCCTACGTCTACGCCTTGGCCTGCAAGCTGAACGCCCTGCTCCGGGACGAGAAGCAGCAGCCCTCGCTCGCCGCCTTCGACACTCCCGGGATCATCGAACTGGTGGACGCCGTAGAGGCCGACCTCTCCCACCACGACACCGTCCAGTTCCGGCACGACGGCTGGGACGACGCGGCGTTGCACTACTTCTGGACCGATCGGCCCTACACGCGTCAGCACTTCATCGACTGGCTCGCCGACGCGCCGAAGTACACCGACCGCAGCACCTTCGAGTCGCTCACCGGCCAGCAGCAACGCGATCTGGCCAGCCGCATCGCCCGATTCGCGGTGCACTGGGCCACCAGGCAACAACGACCGGAACCGCTCGCCAAGCTCGCGGACGCCTGGCACGGCACACCCCTGTGGCAGGTCTTCGTCTCCGCCCTCGACGAGGCCGCGATCCAGTCGAGCACCCACCGCTACATCCACTCCATGCTTCTGAAGTGGGCGACCAAGAAGGACGCCCTGTCATTGTGGCGGGCGGTCGCGGAGGTCTGCGGGCTTGAGTTCGGCCGCAGGCACACAGGCAAAGCCCTGCGACGGCTCAGGCACGTCGCGGCGGTCGACGACCCCGGTATCGAGGAAGCCGTCCAACGCAGCGTCATCACGCTGTGGGACGACAAGTCCGTGCGCAAGACGCTCTTCGACATGATCAGCAGCTGGTGCGCCGGTCCTGCCACCACGTCGATCGCCCGTCGTGCGTTCGGCGCACTCGCGGCCAAGATCGATCCCAGTGAGAACGTCCCCGCGCTCCTGGTGCGAGGAGTCGACACCGACTTCACCGCCTCGTCCGCGACTCTGGCCGTGGGCTGGACGGTGCTGCTGTCGCCACCACGCGGCGAGGACGCCGAGAAGTCGACCGAGGCGACCGCGCACCAGTGGATCGACATCGCGCTGCGCCGGCCGGAACTCCGCGACGACGTGCTGGAGGTGCTGCGCAACGCGGTCGACCACCCCGAAGCGGCGGGCAGGGTCTCGCCACGCGCACGGCTGCTGCACTACCTGTTCACGTGGCACGAATCCGGTGACGGCACCGACGCCACCGAACGCAACGACGTCTACCACCAGCTGACCAAGCTCGTGCAGAGCGACTTCGCGCGCTTGCTCGCGGGCGACGGCACCAGCGGGACGGATCGCGCGGCGTGAGGTGGGGTTCGGCGCGCTGGACCGACCAGCGAGAGTACTCATACCGGGACAGTGTCCCGAGTGCCGACGAGGGCGTCGAGTTCACCGTCGTGCTGACCGTGCAGGCGCGGGTCGCGCGACGCCGCGGCCAGTCGCCTCCTGACCCGCTCGATCTCGTGGTTCCGGCCGCCGACGCGATCATCCGGCCGATGGCGGCCGGTACCGCCGCGCTCCGCGCCGGGTACCTCCAGCACACCGTCGCGAGCCAGGTGGCGGACTTGAAGTCGTTGTCGGACAAGCAGGCCCGGATCTCCGACGTGTTCGTCTGGATCAGTCTCGACGACGACGCGGCCGCGCGAGCTCGTGAGGTCCAACGCCTGCTCCACGAGCTTCGGCTCGACGAGCTCGCGAGGCGACAGGCCCGAGCTCGGGCTCGGTTCGTCCGGGACGAATGCCTCGCGGACCCCGCAACCGCACGGATCTACGCGCTTCTGGAGAAGTCCCCGCGAACCGGCGAACTGGGCGACGTGCTCGCCCGGGAGGATCTGGTCACGCAGGTCGCGCAGTGGCACGAGCCGGCCAAGGCCGTCCTCGTCACGCGAGGGATCATCGGCCTGTTCGAGCGCCTGACGCCGGAACAGGCCGTTGACATCGTGAGCCGGTTCATTCCTGTGCTCAAGGCCTACGGCGCGGTTGAACTGGCCGACGAACTGCAAGGCATCAACACCCCGCCCACCACCTGAATTCGACGAAACAGGTTCGCCGTGGAAGACACAGCACGCGATTCAGGCACCGCGCGGTACATGGAGTTCGACGGAGCAACGGCGACGGAGACCTTCGGCAAGGCGTACGCGTGGCTTGCGCGACGCGACGGGGCGCTCACCGTCGTCGCGATTTCCTGGAACACCTATTCGGAGGACCTCCCGTTCGGAATGACGGTGTACTTCGAGTCGGAATGAGCGACTCGTGGCCGGTCACGCGCCGCGAGAGATCGACAAGCAGGCTCGCACGTGCACGAGCGAACGCAGAAAGCTTTCCGAATTACCCTGATCCCCCAAGGAACTCCGCCAGAAATTCCATTCGAGCAGTCAAGGATTCCACCTATTCTGGAATTTTCTCGCGAATCCACACCCATCGCTGATAGGAGTGAACGCGTCAAGTACGACGGCGGCTCAGAGCCCGTCTCGCTCGAAAGGTGAACCGTGCTGGACGCGCGCAACCACCAAGGGAAGTTCGGCGCCGACTACGTCCGGGTGCTTGCTTCGAGCGCGGGCCTGGTGTGGTCGGAGGACGACGTCGACCTGGACGGTGTCGACCTGTGCATCAAGATGCCCGGACGCACGCCGCGTGGTTTCTCACCGCGGATCGACGTACAGGTCAAGACCGTGTCCAAAGTGGCTCCGCGCAGCGGCGTTCTCGACTTCCGGGGCCTCGACGAGCGGCAGTTCACCAAGCTGGCGGGCGACGGGTTCCTCGTACCGCGCTACCTGTTCGTCGTGCACGTCCCTCCGCGCCCGGACCTTTACGCCGACCTCAGCACCTCCGGCTTGCTGCTGCGCCACATCGGTTACTACGTGTCGCTGCGGGACCGAGATCCGATCGACGCCCCCGACAGCAAGCGGCGCACGAAGGTCGAGGTGCCGCTGAGCAACGTCCTCACCGCGGCCAGCCTGCGCGACCTCGTCGCCGACAACGCCTTCGCGCCGGTGCCCACGTGACGCCGTTCCCCCGCCTCGACCAGGTCGCCGGCTACCTGAGCGCCAAGGGGTGGGAGGTCACGGCGCGCTGGCGCGACGGACACGTCTGGACTCGCGACGAGTTCGACGTCTTGCTGCCGCCGGGCGACGACACCGCGGACGCCGCGCCGCGCCTGCGGGACCTGCTGGTCTGCGTCGCCGACGCGGAAGACCGCGCGCCCTCCTCAGTGGCGCGGGAGATGTCGATGCCGGACTCCGACGTGGTGTCCTACCGCGTCGTCCTGCCCGGGCTCGTCCCGGTCGCTCTCGCCACCGGGCTCAGGGCGGTGAAGTCCATGAGACACCTGATCACCACCTGCGCGCGGGCGGCCGCGGACGACCTGCCAGGCGTCGACGACCACGCACCCGGCCGACTGGTCGAGCGGAGCTCCATGTCGACCGCGGACGACGGCTTCGGGTTCGACGTGTTCGTGCCTGTCTTCGACGAGGCCATCCCGTTCGGCCGCGCGACCACGACCCTGCTGTTGCGCGCGGCGAACATCGCCCTGGCCACCACGCCACCGGTCGACGACCTCGGGAACGGTCTGCCGGCGGTCCTCGCGGACCTCGCGGGCGAACAGCGGGAGTCGTCCTTCGACCTCGCGTTCCGCTGGGCGCCGGCACTACCTGCCGACCGGCGGGACATCTCACTGCACTTCCCGCGGGAGTTCGCCGCGAAGGTGCGCGTCCCTCGCGAGAGGACGGCTCTGCCCGAAGTCGCACGCGCCATGGTTCAGGGCCGGGTCACCAGGCTGGCGCACGACGGGTCACGTCGCGTGGTCACGATCCGGGGAACCCTGGTCCTGGACGGCAGAGCGGTCAACCGGGAGCGGACCGTCCGCGTGCAGGTCGAGGACCAGCAGACCTATCTGGCCGCCGTCGAGGCGCACGCTGCCGAACGCCTCGTGCGAGCGGAAGGCCGAGCGGAGATCGCCGGCACCAAGTACGGCATCGCGGTGGAGCCGGGCGGCTTCACCGTTGTCGATCGAGAACGCGGATGACCGCGGGAACGGGAACGGGAATGTCCGAGGTACGGCTGACCATGCGCGAGCGCGCCGCGCTGCTGGTGCTGATGGCCGAGGCCCGCGAGCTGACCAACGCCGAACTGCACCAGCTCGCGGGCTTCACCGTCGACGGCGACTGCCGGCGCCGTCTCAACGACCTCGGGCTGGTCGTCAGCACCAAGGCAGGCCGCGCCTACGTGCACGACCTGACCGACGAGGGCGCCGTGCGATGCCGGACCGAGCTGTCCGCCGAGAGGCCTCCTCGGGCCGGATACGCCGGTGGGGCCCTCTACGTCGTGCTGGCCGGGCTGCGCCGGCACCTGGAGGCCACGGGCGGAACCCTTGGCGAGCTCTTCGGCGCGGACCTGTGCCGTCGGGTAGAGACGACCTACCGCACGCTCGCTCGCCGTCCAGGTGACCCGGTGTCACTGCGGGTGCTGCGCGAGCACCTCGACGACGTGCCGGGAGACCGCCTCGATCTCGCGCTGACCACGTTGGCGGACCGCCCCGACGTCCACCTGTGGGGTGAGGCCGACCAGAAGTCGCTGACCGACCTGGACAGGGAGGCCGCCCTCACCCTCGGTGGCAGCGCGCGGCACACCCTGGTCATCGAGGCGGCGCCGTGAACGAGGAAGAACGCCACGCGTTGTCCTCTGTGCAGAGCAGCTGGGCGCTGACACCGGACGACATCTGGAGCCCGATGCGCCACCACGTCGACGGCCTGCACCCCCGCGCCGTCGACGCGATCGAGCACGCCGTCGCCGCCGCGACGCGGCGTCCGCTGGCGAGCCCGATGGGCATCGTGCTGCGCGGTGAACGTGGTGTGGGCAAGACTCACATGCTCGGCTGGCTCCGGCAGCACGTCCAGCAGCGGGGCGGGTCGTTCTTCCTGCTCAAGCTCCTGGACGGGCAGTCGTTCTGGGCAGGAGCGGTGCACGGTGTGGTCAGCGGCCTGCTCGACCGCCAGGGCGACCAGCTCGTGCGTCTTCTCGGCGAACTCGCCCGGCTCACCGGGCTCGACCGCGAGACGAGCATGCGCCTCACGGGAACGTTGCCGGTGCACCGGCAGGACGTCGACGCGCTGCTCGACGGCCTGCGCTCCGTCGACTTCCAGGTCGCCACCGAGTGCCAGGACACCTTGCGGGCCCTGGTGTTGTACCGGTCGAAGCGCAAGGCGTGGGAGGTCGGCAACGCCTACCTCGTGCTGCCCGACGGCATCGAGGAGACCGACCGGGTGGAGTGGGGGTTTCACTCCCGCTCGCGGTCGCCGCAACTCCTGCTGGGGGACCTGTCGAAGATCTTCGCGCTCGCCGGTCCGGTCGTCATGGCGGTCGACCAGATCGACAGCGTGATCAGCCAGGCCGCCGACTCGCCGGGGGAACAGGCCCTGGTCGACCGCCTGGCCGACGGGCTCATGCGAGTGCGCGAGGAGACCCGGCGAACCATCGTCGTGGTGGCCTGCCTGCCCCGCTCGTGGCAGCTCGTCGAGGACAACGCCGTCAACTCCGCTGCCGGCCGTTTCCGCGTGCTCGACCTGCGCACCGCGATGCCCAGCGCCGCGGTGTCCACCGCGATCGTGGAACGGCACCTGGCCGACCTCTACGGGGAGGTCGGCTTCACCCCGGAACACGCCACCTGGCCGATCCACGCGCAGGCCTTCGCCGGGCGGGACGTCACCCACTGGACGCCCCGGAAGCTGCTGCAACGGGTGGACGAGCACGTCCGCTGGTGCCTGGCCAACGACATCGTCGAAGAGCTTCGGGACTTCGCCGCGGTCGTCGAGTCCGCGGCCCTGCCCGCCGCCTCTTCGCAGGAGGCCGAGGAGCTCGACGCCCTGTTCGATCGCTTGCGCGACAACGCCGACATCCGCGCCCCTCTCGACCACCACCGCGAGGACGAGCAGATGCAGGCGTTGATCGGCGCCGCGCTGCACTGCTTCGTCCTGGAGCAGGGCGCCCACGGTCCACCGCTGACCGTCGACGCGGCGCGTGGCAGCAACCCACCTCTGCACGCCCGGTTGCGCCTCACGATCGACGAGGCCGGTGAAGGGGAGGTCCACTGGGGCTTCCGCGCCATCGGGCACCCCCACCACCGCGCCGTCCTGGCCCGGCTCAGGTCTGCGCAGCTGGAGGCGGAACTGCGGCAGGGCAACGACAAACGCCATCTGGTCGTGCTGCGCAACACCGCCTTCTCCGCCGGCCCCGCCACCACGGCCTCGCTGGAGGCGTTCCGCTCCGCGGGAGGTCTCGACCTGCCGATCGACGAGAGCGACCTGCGCCTCTTCGCGGCTCTGCGAGAGATGCGCGACCACTCACCGCCTGGGTTCCTGCCTTGGTTGCTCGCCCGGCGTCCCGCGACGTCGTCCCGGTTGCTGACGAGGGCGCTGGCCGACCTCGGCCACTTCGCCGAGACCTCCTTCCCGGCCTTGGAGTGGCCAGGGGTGCGCGGCACGCTGACCGGCACGACCGATGATCATGACGCTGTCGCGGAGGAGCCTGCCGCACCGGCGAACACCGCTGTCACACAACAGAAGAACAATTCCGGCGAACCTCGTGTGCGTCTCGGCACCGGCATGGTCACAGGGGCGCCGTTCACCGTCCCGCTCGAACTGCTCCGCAAGCACACCGTCGTCTTCGCCGGCAGCGGCTCGGGCAAGACCGTCCTGCTGCGCCGCCTGGTCGAGGAGGTCGCCCTGCACGGCGTCTCCTCGATCCTCATCGACACCAACAACGACCTGGCCCGGCTGGGCGACGCCTGGCCGTCGCCGCCCCCGCTCTGGGAGCCCGGCGACGCCGAACGCGCCGAACGCTACCTGCGCGACACCGACGTCGTGGTCTGGACGCCACGACGTGAGTCGGGCCGGCCGCTCGCGCTCGATCCGTTGCCCGGCTTCGACTCCGAACCCGACGACCCCGACGAGTTCCGCACCGCGATCGACGCCGCGGTGGCCGGACTCGTCCCCCGGACGAACCTCACCGGCCGCAAGCTCACCACCGGCCGAGCGGTGCTCACCCAGGCACTGACGCACTTCGTCCGTGGCGGAGGCGGCGACCTCAAGGCCTTCCTAGTGTTCCTCGACGACCTGCCGTCCGGGGTCAGCACGGTGCGGGACGCGACGCGGCTCGCCTCCGACATGGCGGACGGCCTCAACACCTCGATGATCAACGACCCGGTGTTCGGCGGCGCGGGCACGCCGCTCGACCCCGGTGTGCTGCTGACGCCCCGCCCCGGCAAGCGGGCCAGGGTGTCCGTGATCAGCTGTGTCGGGCTGCCCAACGAGGAACAACGCCAGACGTTCGTGAACCAGCTCCAGCTCTCCCTGTTCTCGTGGATCAAGCGCAATCCTGCCAGGGACCAGCCCCTCGGTGGACTGTTCGTGCTGGACGAGGCGCAGACATTCGTGTCGTCGCGCACCGCGACCGCCTCCACGCAGAGCACGCTGACGCTGGCGTCGCAGGCGCGCAAGTACGGGCTGGGCATGGTGTACGCGACGCAGGCACCCAAAGCGCTGCACAACGTGGTCTCCGGCAATGCCGCCACCCAGTTCGTCGGACTCCTCAACGCGCCCGTCCAGATTCAGGCAGCCACCGAACTGGCGCGTGCCAAGGGCGGCCGCATCGACGACGTCTCCCGACTGCCGGCCGGCCAGTTCTACGGAGCCACCGAGGGCACCACGCCGTCGAAGATCCAGGTGCCGATGTGCCTGAGCCACCACCCGTCGACCGCGCTCACGGAGGAAGAGGTCATGACCCGCGCCCAGCGATGACCCGGGAACGGCGCACGTTCACCGACGCCATGCAGGGCACGGCGCTGGTGGCGGCGGCACTCGTGGCGCTGGCGGCCTTCGTGGCCTACCGGCTCATTCCGAACGAGAGGCCTCTGCCAGCCGTTCGTGCAGGCGCTCCCTGATCTGGTCGGGCGTGTACGCGGCGCGGCGGCGCTGGTTGCGGGCGACGACCACGCCGCTCGCCGCGACACCCGCGAACGCGGCGATGCCGAGCAGCTTCCAGAGCTTCATGTGAATAGGGTACGGGGCTATGCCGACAACCCTGGACAAAGCCGTCGAGATGACCCGCACCGGTGACGTGTGGGTGTTCCGCGGGCGCAGTGCGGCGGACCGGGCGATCCAGGCCATGACCAACAGCCCGGTCAACCACGTGGGCATGGCGATCGTGCTGGACGACCTGCCGCCGTTGATGTGGCACGCCGAGCTCGGCAAGTCGCTCAAGGACATGTGGAGCGGCACGCACCAGCGCGGCGCCCAGCTGCACGACCTGCGCGACGCCGTGGTGACGTGGCACGACAAGTACGGGCAACGGCCGTGGCTGCGGCAGCTCGACGTCGAGGTGACGCGCGAGATGGAGGACGCGGCGCTGCGGACGGTGGCGCGGCTCGACGGCACGCCGTTCCCGTCGACGGCCAAGCTCGCGTCTCGGTGGCTGCGCGGGCGGGTTCCGCTGGGGCCCAAGGCGGACGCGACGATCGAGAGCGCGTTCTGCGCGGAGATCGTGGCCGTCACGTACGAGGAGATGGGGCTGCTGCCCAAGCGCAGGCCCAACTGGTACGACCCTGGCCGTTTCTGGAGCGGTGACGACCTGGACCTGCTCGGCGGCGCGAAGCTCGGCCGGGAGATCGAGATCGTCGTCATGTGAAAAGCCTGTCCGCAAGAGGACTGATAACCATCAGCCCCTTGACCGGGAAGAGATCCGGTCCCAACGATGGGAGCGGTCTCACCCCGGGAGCTGACAACGATGTCACGACTGCTCGTACTCGTGCTCGCCCTGCTGTTGCCCGCCGCGCCCGCTATCGCCGCGCCGACCGGCTGGACCGTCACCGGTCCAGGCCCCGTCACCGCTGAGGCGACCTTGAACAGCGGAAACCTCACCCTGACGATCCGCAACCACGGCAGAACGGTGTTGCAGCCGGCGTCCGTCGGCCTCACCACGACAACAGCGGACCTCACGAAGGACCTGACGTTCACCGGACGGTCTGACCGCGTTGTCACCGAGCGGTACACCATGCCTACCGGCAAGCGGTTGCAGCGCAACGCGCGCATGACCGAGACACGGCTGGGTTTCCGCAACGGCCAGAGCAGCTTCTTCCTGGTCGTGCGCGCGTCTGCGGACGGCATCGCTTACCGGTACGAACTGCCGGGCGCGGCGACGGTCACGTCCGAGGCGTCGAGCTTCGCACCGCCCGCCGACGCCAAGGCGTGGCTGCTCCCCTACAACGCCTGGTACGAGGCCAACCGCGTGCGCACGACCGCGGGCGAGGCCACCGGCGACTTCGGCTACCCGTCGCTCTTCCAGGCGGGCCAGGACTTCGCGCTGCTCACCGAGTCCGATGTGGACGGCCGGTATGCGGGCAGCAGGCTCCGCAAGTCCGGCAACGGCTTCCAGGTCGTGCTGGCCGACCCGCAGGTGGCCTCGACCGGCACGACCCCGTGGCGCACCGCGATCGTCGGCGACCTGGCCACCGTCAGCACCTCCTCCCTCGTGGACGACCTGGCGAGCCCCGCGAGGTTCACCGACATGAGCTGGATCAAGCCCGGCAAGGTCGCGTGGTCGTGGCTGAGCGAGCACGCGAGCCCGAGCGACTTCGCGCGGCAGAAGCAGTACGTGGACTTCGCCGCCCGCAACGGCTGGCAGTACGCGCTGGTCGACGAGGGCTGGAGCGCCGCGTGGGTGCCGGAGCTCATCCGGTACGCCCGCGCGCAGGGTGTCGAGATCCTGCTGTGGCTGCGCTGGAGCGACCTGGACACGCCGCAGGAACGCGACACCGTGCTGCCGCGGATCAAGCAGTGGGGTGCCAAGGGCGTGAAGCTCGACTTCATGGAGTCCGACTCGCAGGACCGCTACCGCTGGTACGACGCGGTGCTGCAGAAGACGGCCGACCTGAAGCTGATGGTCAACTTCCACGGTTCCACGATCCCGCACGGCCTCGCCCGCACCTGGCCGCACGTGCTCACGATGGAGGCCGTGCGCGGCGCCGAGAACTACCCGCCCGCCGCCAACAACCCCGTGCAGTTCTTCACCCGCAACGTCGCCGGCTCGATGGATTACACGCCGGTGTCGCTGGAGGTCGGCACGAAGGAGGCGTCGATCGCGCACGAGGTCGCGTTGCCGGTCGTCTACGAGTCGGGCTGGACGCACTTCGCCGACAAACCCGAGGCGTACGAACGGCATCCGCAGGCGTTGCGCTACCTGAACCAGCTCCCGACCGTGTGGAACGAGACGAGGCTGCTCGACGGCGATCCGGACTCGCACGCCGTGGTCGCGCGCCGCAACGGCGACAGGTGGTTCGTCGGCGGCATCGCCACCCAGGACCGCACCCTCCAGGCACCGCTGGGGTTCCTCGGCGGCGGGCAGTGGCTGGTCGAGACCGTGCGCGACCCCGAGGTCCGGGCCGACGTCGTGCGCGACACCCGGATCATGCGCAGTACCGACACCCTCTCCATGCCCACGAAGCGCAACGGCGGGTTCGCGGCGGTCATCTGCCGCTACCGGCCGGGGTTGCAGACGTGCGACCAGCCGATCCGGCAGGTCCCGAAGACCGCGCTGACCGTCACGCCGGCCGGGCAGACCGACGTTCCCACCGGTTCGTCGATCGAGGTCACCGGCACGTTCACCAACGGCGACAAGGAGATCCGCGACGTCCGGCTGACCGCGACCGCCCCCGAGGGCTGGACGGTCACGGGTCCCGCCGTCGAACGGCGCAGGCTCGCGCCGGGCGAGTCGATCAACGGCCGCTGGCAGCTGCGCGCGGGCGGCCAGACCGGCCCCGTCGACCTCCCGGTCGTCGCCACCTTCGGCGACGTCCACGTCGAGCAGGCGGTCCAGGCGTTCGTGCCGCCCCCGGTGCCGGGCAACGGAACTCAGGTCAGCGACCTGCCGTTCATGACGGAGACCAACGGCTGGGGCCCGGTCGAGCGCGACAGGTCGAACGGCGAGAACACCGGCGGCGACGGCAACCCGTTGACCATCGGCGGCGTCACCTACGCCAAGGGGCTCGGCACGCACGCGCCGTCCGAGGTCTCGGTCTACCTCGGCCGCGGCTGCGCCCGCCTCACCGCCCTGATCGGCCTCGACGACGAGACCACCGAGACGGGTTCGGTGGCGTTCCAGGTGTTCGGCGACGACAAACCCCTGTACGACAGCGGAATCATCCGGGACAAGGGCGCGGCGACCCAGATCGACGTCGACGTCGCGAACGTGCGGATGCTCAGCCTCCGCGTCACCGACGGTGGCGACGGCCGCAACTTCGACCACGCCGACTGGGCGGAGGCAGCGCTGACATGCTGATCAACCGCAGGACGTTCCTCTACGGCACCGGAGTGCTCGCGCTCGCGCCGAAAGTCTCGCTCCCCCAGCTGAAGGACACCTACTACGAGGTGCTGCTCCGGCACACGCGGTGGGCCGAGACGCAGTACGACGCCACGGCCGGGCGCTATCGGCGCACCGACTTCGGGTTCGCGGTGGTGCTCGGCAACGCCGTGCTGCTCACCCGGGGCACCTACGACGCGGGCCTCGCCGGCGTCGAGAAGGACGTCCTGCGCGACCACACCCTCGCCACGATCAAGCACTTCGCGGCGAGCAACCTGCTGGCGGGCGGCACGGAGTGGGGCAAGACCCTGTTCTGGGAGACCACGTTCCAGTCGTACTTCGTGCTCGCCGCCCGCCTGGTCTGGCCGGACCTCGACGCCCAGACCCGTGCGAACGTCGAGGCGATCGCACGCGGCCAGGCCGAGTACACGACATCGCTCGGCACCGCGAACGACCCGCGTTCCGGCAGCTGGACGCCGAACGGCCTGACCGGCGGCTACCGCGGCGACACCAAGCTGGAGGAGATGGGCGTCTACGCGCAGGCGCTGGCGCCCGGCCTGGCCTGGCACGGCGACGGTCCGGGCTGGCGCGAGGCGTTCGGCCGCTGGAGCCGCAACGAGGCGGGCCTGCCCGCCGCCGACCTCGCCAATCCGTCCGTTGTGGACGGAGCCCCGATCCGCGCCAACACCGCGACGAACCTGCACGACACGTTCATCGTCGAGAACCACGGCTCGTTCGGCCCGCACTACCAGGAAGAGCTCTGGCGCACGTCCGGGCGCAACGCCGTGCACTTCCTGCTCGCCGGACGCCCGTTGCCCGAGGTGCTGACCAGGCAACCGAACGGCGACCTGCTGTGGCGCACCATCCTCGCCACGATGAGCGACGCGGGCGAGCCGTTGATGCCGATGGTCAACGACCGCGAGCACCTCTACGGCCGTGACATCATCCCGCTCGCCTTCCGCTCCACCGTCCTGCGCGACCCAATGGCCGCCTGGGCGGAGGCCGCGCTGGCCGCGAAGCTCCTGGCGTACCAGGCACATCCGCCCGTGCACCGGCTGGCGAAGTTCTCCGGCGAGGCCAAGTACGAACCGGAAGCCCGCGCGGAGCTCGCGATCAGCTACCTGCTGCACGAGCTCCGCCCTGCCGCGACCCCGGTGTCGTCGCACGAGTTCTTCTCCCGCGCGACAGCCACTATCGACCACGGCGCCGATCCCGGTCTGCTGACGCACCAGTCGGTGGCCGCGTGGGCGGGCACGGTGACCAAGCCGGGGTTCACGAAGCTCGCCTGGCAGCCGTCGCACGACGACTGGTTGTTCAAGATCAGCGGCGCGACCCCGATGCTGCTGCCGTCCCAGACCGTCACCCAGCGCAACACCATTGCGTACCAGCAGGTGCGGGACGGGTTCGACGCGACGGCGGGCCTGTTGCGGTTCGCGGATGGGTTCGCCGGCACCGCCACCCTGCCGACCGGCACGATCGTGTGCGCGCTCCCCCGCCCTGGCCGCGTGGACGTGCACAACCTCGCGCTGGCCGGGATCCTCACCGGCACCCGCACCTACACGGGTTCGGCAGGCCGCGTCACCGTGGCCGCGCGCGAGGGTTTCCGGGTGGACGAGCTGACGTTCGCCCCGACGACGGCCCGGCACGTCCGGATGATCGGCGTGACCCCGTACCCGGCCTACGGCTACTCGCTCTTCGACTTCGAGGCGGGGCAAGCGGTTGCGACCACCGCGTCGTCGTTCGATCCCGGCTACGAACCGGTCAAGGCGACCGACGGCGACCCGGCCACCCGCTGGGCGGTCGCCCGTGCCGAACGAGGCCGCGCCGACAGCTGGCTCGCCGTCGACCTGGGCGCTCCCACGACCGTGCAGAAAGTCCGGCTCCGCTGGGAAACGGCCGCCGCCGTCGCGTACCGGATCGAGACCTCGCTGGACGGCAGCACCTGGACGACCGTCGCGGAGTACCCGCGTCCGGACCTCAGCACGCCGGGCTGGCTCGACGTGGACGGCAAGGCGGGCTTCGTCGCGCGGTCCGCCACTCCGTTCGTCGTCAGCGGCGACTCGATCACCGTTCCCGCCGGCCTGGTCGAGGGCTACGTCAGCGCCGACCTGCGCAAGATCGCCGCGGAACCCGCACCGGTCTGCCCGGCCGGGGTGGTGGCCAGCACCGCCGACGGGTTCCTCAGCCTGTTCAACGTCTCGGACGCCGACGTCACCGGAACCGTGCGGCTGCGCGGCACCCGTCTGTACCGCGGCACGCAGGTCACCACCCGCGACGGCACCGAGTACGCGCTCACCCTGCCCGCCGCGACCGCGCGCGTCGAGGCACCGTGGTTCACCGCCCGCACCCTCCCGGCGGGCATCACCGCCATCGTGCACGACGGCCGGAGCGTGACGTTCCGGGGCGGCCCGGCGATGTTCGTGCTGACCCACCGCGACGGCCGCACGCTCCCGGTCGTGCTGGGCAGGTCCGAACGCACGGTGGTCATTCCTGGTGCGCAAGCGTTTCCGTTCGACGACCTGGCACTCGGCCGCGTGACGTTCCCGAACTCCGTGCTACCGCCCGGCATGAGCGATCCGGCCGCCGCGGTCGACGGTTCCGAGCGCACCGCGTGGACACCGGGCCGTGACGGCCGCATGGTGGTGGATCTCGGTTCCGCGCACGACGTCACCGTCAGTCTGGAGTGGACACCCGGACGGCCACCGCCGCACACCATCACCTGCAGCGTGGACGGCAAGTCCTACGGCAGCACGCCGTCCGCGCGGTACGTGGCGGTGTCGACGAGCTGGCGACCAGGCCACGCGTCGCTGCGCGCACTCGTGGTGAAGCCGCTCCAGGTCAGCTGACCGGCACGATCCTGGCGTCGAGCAACGTCCCGTCCTCGATCTCCAGCAACCCGATCGTGCCGTGCGGCTGGCGGCGTTTCTCCGTGGGCGAGCCGGGGTTGAACACCCGCACGCCGTCTTCCTCCTCGTCCCACGGGATGTGCGAGTGCCCGAACACGATCAGCCGGGCAGCGGGGAACAGCCGGCGCATCCGGGCGTTCCGGCCGGCCTTCTGACCGCTGTCGTGGATCATCGCGAACGGCAGCCCCGCGATCTCGCCCTCGACCACGTCGGGCGCGCCCCACGCCGCCACGTCCTCACCGTCGTTGTTGCCGCGCACGACGGTGACGGGCGCGTACTGCGCCAGCTCGTCCAGCACGGGGGCCACGCAGACGTCGCCGCCGTGCAGGATCAGGTCCGCCGACCGCAGGTGGTTCGCGACGGCGGGAGGGCAGCGCTTCCAGAACCGCGGCCCGTGGGTGTCGGACAGCACGACGACTCGCACGCCCAGACCGTAGCAAGCCCCATCACCGCTCGGAACATATATGTATCGATAGAAATATCGGAATCGTCTAGCGATAGGTATCTCCATACCTATATGGTCCGGCACCATGAAGTCACGAGAGGTCGAGGACGACCTGCTGGACGGGGCGCTGACCACGGCTCGTTCCGGGCTGGTCACGGCGTTCGGGCACGTGTCGGCACTCGTCGGCGAGCAGGTCCTCATCACACCGCCGCGTCCGTTGGGAGCGCTCACCCTCACCGACCGCCCCGTCACGCTCGACCGCACGGCCACCGCACTGCCGGAGGGGACGCCCCAGGAGGCGTGGATCCACCTCGCGATCTACCGCGCCCGTCCCGACGTGCGGGCGATCTGCCGCGCCCAACCCGAGACGGCCACCGCGCTCGCCTCCGCCGGCGTGCCGATCCGTCCGTTGCACGGGCAGGGCACGTTCCTCGGACCCGAGGTGCCGGTGTTCGACGACCCGCGGCTCGTGCGCGACGAGGAACGCGCCCGCGCACTCGCTGACGCGCTCGGCGGCGCGCCCGCCGTGCTGATGCGGGGCAACGGCGCGGTGACCGTCGGCGCCGACGTCGGGCAGGCCGTGGCGCGGATGTGGCTTCTCGAGACCTCGGCGCGGATCAACGCCCAGGCCGTCGCCGCCGGGCGGCCCAGGGCGTTGTCCGCGGACGAGCAGGCGGCGTGGCGCGCCGCCGAGACCGAGCTGCTCGGCCGGCTCTGGGCACACCTGCGAACCGACAGGGGACAGTCATGATCACGTTGCACGACATCGCGTACGTGCGGTCCGGTACGGCGGACGCGGCGGTGGCGGCTGGCTTCGCCGTCGACGTCGTCGGCATGGAGCTGGTCGCCGAGGAGGACGGCGTCACCTACCTGCGCGCCGACCAGCGGCACCACTGCCTCGCGTTCGTGCAGGGCGAGGCCGGGGTGCTCGCGTCCGGGTTCAGCCTCACCGGCCCGGATGCGTTGGAGACAGCCGAAAAGGAGCTCGAAGCGGCCGGCGTGCAGGTCGCCCGGGGCACGCCGGAGCAGGCGCGGTCAAGGCGAGTCGAGGAGCTCATCGCGTTCGACGACCCGTTCGGCAACCGGATCGAGCTCGTGCACGGCCAGGTGCAGCTCGCCCGGCCGGTCCACTTCGGACGGACGGCGGGCATCACCGAGTTCGGGCACATCTGCTTCGACGCGCCGGACGTCAAGCAGGCCTACGAGTTCTGGTCGGGCCTGTTCAACGTCAAGGTGTCCGACTGGATCGGCGACTGGGCGTGCCTGATGCGGTTCGACCCGGTGCACCACAAGCTCGCGGTGTTCCGCGGCAGCGAACCAGGCCTGTGCCACATCAACTTCCAGGTCGACTCGCTCGACGACGTCATGCGCAACTGGCGGTTCCTGCAGTCGCGCGGCGTGGAGATCGAGATGGGGCCGGGCAGGCACCCGCAGTCGACCGCGATCTTCGTCTACTTCAAAGGGCCCGAAGGCCTCACCTACGAATACTCCTACGGCGTCCGGAACCTCGGCGACGACTGGGTTCCGCGGGTCTTCGACCCCGCCGAGCCGGACGCGATCGACATGTGGCACGGCCCGACCCGGCGCGTGCAGACCCAGCCTCAGCTCCGCCGCCCACTCGACGCCTAAGGAAGCCGTCATGCGTTTGCTGATCATCGTCTTATGCGGTCTGGCTCTAGCTTTCGACGGCTACGACCTCGTCGTCTACGGCACCACCATCAAGGCCCTGCGCGAGGAGTGGGGCATCAGCGCGGCGCAGGCGGGCACGATCGGCAGCGCCGCCCTGGTCGGCATGCTGGTCGGCGCGTTGCTCGTCGGCACGCTCACCGACCGGTGGGGCAGGCGCCGGACGTTCCTGTTCAGCGTCGCCTGGTTCTCGGTGCTGATGGCCGCGTGCGCGCTGGCCCAGGACCCCGACACGTTCCTGGTGCTGCGGTTCCTCGCGGGCATCGGCCTCGGCGGGCTCATGCCGACCGCGGCGACGTTGACGATCGAGTACGCGGCCGAGAAGCACCGCGCTTTCACCTACGCCGCAATGCAGTCCGGTTACGCGATCGGCGGCATCATGGCCGCTACGCTCGCGATCCCGTTGCTGCCCACGGCCGGGTGGCGGGTGATGTACCTGATCGGCGCAGCGCCTTTGGTGCTCGTGCTGCCGCTGGCGTGGCGGTACCTGCCGGAGTCGTTGGAGTACCTGGTTTCGCGCGGCCGCCAGGACGAAGCCCGCCAACTCGCCGCACGGATCGGCGTGCCGGTGCCACCGCCGTCCGACAGTGCCCGCAACGGCGTGCGCACGCTGGTCCAGCGCCCGTACCTGCGCCGCACGCTCCTGTTCTGGCTGGCGTCGTTCTGCGGTCTGCTGCTGGTCTACGGCCTCAACACGTGGCTGCCCGAGATCATGCGCGCCTCCGGGTATCCGCTGGGTTCCGCGCTGAGCTTCCTGCTGGTGTTCAACCTGGGCTCGGTCGCCGGCGCGCTGCTCGGCGGGCGGCTGTCCGACCGGCACGGCGCGAAGCCGGTGATCCTGGGCTCCTTCGCGCTCGCCGCGATCTGCGCGGCGGCGCTGAGCACGAACCCCGGCCAGGTCGCGATCTACGTCCTGATCGCCGTCGCGGGCTACGGCACGATCGGCACGATGCACCTGATCAACGCCCACGTGACCAGGTCGTACCCGGCCGGCGTGCGGGCGACGGGCATCGGCTGGGCGCTGGGCGTCGGCCGCCTCGGCGCGATCCTCGGCCCGGCCGTGGGCGGCCTGATCATCGACTCCAGCCTCGGCGCCGGCTGGAACTTCTACTTCTTCGCCGTGGTCGCCGTGCTCGGCGCGGCCGCCGTGGCGGCGTTCCCCCGCACCCGCGAACCGGCTGGAGCCCCCGCGTGAACTGGACCGTCGAAAGCGCCGCCGCCGAACTGCTGCGGCGAGAGGACGACCGCGTCGACGGAGACCCGTTGACCGACACCTGGCCCGGCCTGGACCTCGACACCGCCTACGCGATCCAGGACGAGACCATCCGGCTGCGGCTGGCCCGCGGCGAAACTCTGATCGGCGTCAAACTCGGTCTGACCTCGCGGGCCAAGCAGCAACGCATGAACGTCGACTCGCCGTTGGTGGCGTGGCTGACCGACGCGATGGTGCTGCCGCAGGGCGTACCGGTACCGGCGCTCATCCACCCGCGCGTCGAGCCCGAGATCGCGTTCGTCATGGGGCGCGGGCTCGCTGGCCCCGGCGTGACGGCCGCGACGGCCCTGAGTGCCGTGGAGGGCGTGTTCGCGGGCCTGGAGATCATCGACAGCCGCTACCGGGACTTCCGCTTCACGCTCCCGGACGTGGTCGCGGACAACGCCTCCTCCGGTGCGTTCGTGACCGGCGGCGTCCACCTCTCCCCCGGCGATCTCAACCTCGCACTGGAGGGCTGCGTGCTGTCGTCGGGTTCGTCCATTGTGCACACAGCGACCGGCGCGGCCGTTCAGGGCCACCCCGCCGAGGCGTTGGCGTTGGCCGCGAACACGCTGGCACGCCGGGGAAAGCGCATCGAGGCCGGCTGGATCGTGCTGACCGGCGGCGTGACGGACGCCGTGCCGCTGGAGACGTCCGTGTCCGTCGAGTTCACCAACCTGGGCCGTCTCGCGGTGGGGAGCTGAACCGTGCCGATCGTGCGCATCGAGGTGGCCCAGGGCCGCGACCCGGAAACGCTGCGCAAGGCGTTGCAGGCCGTCCACGAGGCGGCCCGCGACAGCCTGGGCGTGCGGGACGACCAGGTCCGGGTGCTGCTGACCGAAGTCCCGCCCCAGCACTGGAGCGCGGGCGGAAAGACCTTGCAGGAACGGGAGTGGGAGCGATGAAGAGCATCAAGCACGTGATCGGCGGCGCCGAGACGGACTCGGCCGACGGCGCCACGTTCGACGACGTGGACCCGTACACCCAGGAGCCCTACGCGACCGTGGCCCTGGGCGCTGCCCAGGAGGCCGATCTTGCCGTGCGGGCCGCCCGCAAGGCGTTCGACGAGGGCCCGTGGCCGCGCATGTCGTTCGAGGAACGCGGAAAACTCCTGCACCGCCTGGCCGACCTGATGGACGCCCACACCGCCGACCTCGCGCTGGCGGACACCCGGGACATGGGCAAGCCGATCGCCGCCGCCACCTCCAAGGACGTGCCGCGCTCGGCGCTGAACTTCCGGTTCTTCGCCGACCACGCCAGGCTTTCCGAGTCGCAGCACCTGCCGTCCGCCACCGGCCACCACACGTTCGTCCAGCACTCCCCGGCAGGCGTGGTGGCGGCCATCGCGCCGTGGAACTTCCCGCTGATGTTGGAGACCTGGAAGGTCGCCCCCGCCCTCGCCTGGGGCAACACCGTGGTCCTCAAGCCGGCCGAGGACACCCCGCACTCCGCGTACCTCCTGGCCCGCCTCGCCCTGGAGGCGGGCATCCCGGACGGCGTCCTCAACGTGGTCCACGGCTACGGCCCCGGCTCGGCGGGCGAGGCCCTCACCACGAACCCGGCCGTGGACCGCATCACGTTCACCGGCGAGTCCGGCACCGGCAAGGCGATCGCCCGCGCCGCCGCAGCGAACCTCACCCCGGTGAGCTTCGAACTGGGCGGCAAGGGCTGCAACCTGATCTTCGACGACGCCGACCTCGACAACGCCCTCCAGCGGTCCTTGGAGGCCGCCTTCGGCAACGCGGGCCAGGTCTGCCTGGCAGGCTCACGCCTCTACGTCCAGCAGGGCGTCTACGAGGAGTTCACCGAACGCTTCGCCGCCGCGGCCGCCGCCCTGCCGCTGGGCGACCCCAAGGACCCTTCGACCCGCCTGGGCCCGCTCGCGAGCGAGGAGCACTACCGCAAGGTCACCGGCTACCTGGACCCCGAGGCCCACGGCCATTCGAAGCTCCTGGGCGGTGGCGCCGCACCGGGCTGGTTCGTCAGGCCCACCATCGTCCTGGACCCACCACCGCACGCCCCGGTCCTCCGCGAGGAGATCTTCGGCCCGATCGTCACGATCACACCGTTCACCACCGAGGACGAGGCGACCAAGCTCGCCAACGACACCCCGTACGGCCTCTCCGCGATGCTCTTCACCGAGAACCTCCACCGGGCCCACCGCGTCGCGTCGACCCTGAACAGCGGCAACGTGTGGGTGAACTGCTTCTTCGTGCGCGACCTGCGAGCCCCGTTCGGCGGCTTCGGCGACTCGGGCATCGGCCGCGAGGGCGGCACGTGCAGCAAGGAGTTCTTCACCGAGGCGCGCACCGTCACCATGCGCATCTGCTCCTGAACGCCGGAACGTTAACATCGATACATGTCTCTTCCTCACGTCCTGCTGGGCGTTCTCGAAGCGAGGCCGATGAGCGGCTACGAGCTCACGCAACTCTTCGGGGCCTCCACGAGGTGGGTGTGGTCGGCTCCGCAGAGCCAGATCTACCCGGCCCTCAAGAAGATGGAGGAGAACGGCCTCATCCAGGGCGAGGAACAACAACGCGGCACCCGCATGACCCGCACCGTCTACACCATCACCGACGCGGGCCTGTCCGAACTCAAGGAGTGGATCGGCACACCCCTGCCGATCCCTCCGTCGCGCGACGCCCTGGAGGTCCAGGCCCTCTACTTCGACCTGGTGCCGGCCGAGTCGGCCAGGCGCGTGCTGAAGGAGTTCATCAGCGAACAGGAAGAGGCCCTGGACCACGCCGAGGCCCACCAGGCCCGCCTGCTCGCCAAGGACACCGAACTCCTGCGCGAACGCATGACCAAGCGCCCGCCGGAGCAGCACGACCGCATGGCCCGCCTGAAGGCACACGTGTTCGCGGGGCACGCGGCGGTGGCACGGACGCGCATCGCCTGGGCGCAGGAAGGCTTGCGGCTGCTCGACGACGAGCAGGCAGGCTGACGCAGGGGTCCCCTCGCGCGCAGGATCCCCCGCGACCCAACGTACTCAGAGGGTCTGACAGTCCGGCTGGGCAAGATGCGCGGGTTGGGGAGGCGAGGGAGCAGAGCGCAACGGCCTGGGCGAGGTAGCCGAAGGCACGGGGACGGGCGAGGGCAAGACGGTTCGAGCCAAGACGGGTCTCGGGCGAGACGGGGTAAGGCGAGACGGGTCAAGGATGGCTTTAGGGCCTGGCGATGCCGAAGGCGAGCCCGACCGAGCGCGCGCTCAGGGCAATGGCGCAGCCGAGCCCAGCCAAGACCCAACGCAATGCCGAAGGCGAGGCGTCCTTCCCTCTCGGCTCGGCCCAAGCGGTATCGGTGACGTGCCCACCCAACTCAGCCACGCACCCGAAGAGATTGGGGCTTGACTTTGGGTGCGAGGTGCTACCACTAGTGGCTCGGCCGGGCCTCTTTCAGCCCGGCCTTTTCCGGTCCGACAAGCGCCTCGCAAGGGCCCCGAAGTCAAGCCCCAATCTCTATCGTCGCGAAGCGGCGATGAAATGACCCGGCTCGTCAAAGTCCCTGCACCAAAAGCAACCCACCCAAAAGGTGACGTTAGACGACCAACGAACCGGGGTACCCGCCCCACCATGGCGAGGGCGATCTGGAGCGGGTCCATCAGCTTCGGCCTGGTGAGCATCCCGGTGGAGCTGTACAGCGCCACCGAAGACCACACCGTGCACTTCAACCAGTTCCAACGCGGAACCTCGGACCGAATCCGCTACAAGCGGGTCAACGAACGCACGGGCCGGGAAGTCCCGTTCGACAAGATCGTCAAGGGCCACGAGACCAAGTCCGGCGAGTACGTGATCATCGAGCCCGAAGAACTCGACGAGATCGCCCCCGGCCGCAGCCGAACCCTCGACATCGAGGCCTTCGTGGACGTGACCGAGATCGACCCCGTCCACTTCCAGAAGACCTACTGGCTGGGCCCGGCGAAGCAGGACTTCGCCCGCCCCTACCAGCTCCTCGCCCAGGCGATGAAGAAGACCAACCGCGCGGGCATCGCCATGTTCGTCATGCGCGGCAAGCAGTACCTGACCGCCCTCAAGGAGGACAAGGGCATCCTGGCGGTCCACACCCTGTTCTTCGCGGACGAGATCCGCAGCCCGAAGGACGTCCTGGACGTGACCCCGCCCGCCAGGGCCCCGAAGGGCAAGGAGCTCGACATGGCGATCAGCCTCGTCGAGTCCATGGCCGACGACTGGCGCCCGAAGGACTACAAGGACACCTACACCGCCAAGGTCAACAAGCTGATCAAGGCCAAGCAGAAGGGCCGCAAGGTCAAGCCCGAGGCGGAACCGCAGGAGTCCACCGATGTCGTGGACCTCATGGACGCCTTGCAACGCAGCGTCGAGGCGAGCAAGAAGCGCCGGAAGGTCAGCTGACGACGAGAGCCGTCGCGTTGTCGGTGCCGCGCGCGTACAACGCTGCCCGCACCAGTCGTTCCGCCGACGCCTGCCCGGACAGGATCGCCCCGATCCCCTCGTGCCCCAACGGCCCGTAGACCCCGTCGGAGACCAGGGCCAGCCGAGGAGCCCTGGTGAACGCCCGACCGATGTTCTCCGAAGTCGCGTGCCGCACGGTGTTGGTCACGACGTGCTCCATCCGAGGCTCGAACCCGACCCCACGAGCCCGGAAGTACTCGGCCACGGTGTGATCCTCGGTCAGCTGCACGAGGTCCGACCCGTCCGACGCGTAGGCCCGGGCATCCCCTGCCCAGGCAACGTCGAAGCCGCCCTCTAGTCGTGCCACCCCGACGACGATCACCGCGTCGCCGGCGTGCACCTGCAGGGCGTCCCTGGCGGCCAGCACCGCGGCGACCGGGTCAACCAGGAGAGCCGCGGCCCGAGCAGCCGCCCAGGCGGCCTCGGCGGCGGCAGCGGAGTCGCCCACGCCGTCGGCCACGACGAACGTGCGGCGGCCCACGGCGAAGGCGTCGGCGTTGTAGGCGCGCGGGCCGCGGTCGGACGCGTGGGTCACGGTGAGCGCGGCTCCCAGTGGCATGGTGCGATCGATCAGCATGGCGGACCTCCCTGACCTCCACTAAGCCGCGTGCGCCTAGGAGTCTGCTGTCAGGACCCTGAGAAATTCTCTAGAACTTCGCCGCCCGGCGAAACCGGGCAGCGGCCCGCAGCAGCGCCTCCGCCAGCTCCGGCGGTGACACGACCGAGAACTCGACCGTGATGCTCGCGAGCATGAACACCACGTCGTCCATCGTCTCGCCTCCGACGCGGACGTGGCACGACGTTTCGTCCACAGCCAAAACCTCGCCGTAGCTGCGCCACTCGACGGCGTCAGCGGCGGGCACGCTCAGTCGCACCACGCCTTGCACGGGCCACCGATCGGCGACGCGCGCCGCCACGAACGCACCCGCGTCGCCGCCGGGAATCTCACGCGGGGTGAAGCGTGCTCCGAACGGGGTGCGCACGCTCATCCGATCGAGCCGAAAAATCCGCCAGTCCGCCCGGAAAACGTCCCAGGCGACCAGGTACCAGCGCCTGCCCCACGTCACGAGCCGGTGCGGTTCGACCTCCCGGTCCGACTGCACGCCGGAGTGCCCGACGTAGCCGAACCGCAGCAGCTGCCGGTCGCGGCAGGCCGTGCCGACCGCCATCAACGAAGCGGCGTCCACCACGGGAGCAGACCCGACGAACGGCACCGTGGAGATCTCCAACGCCGCCACGCGGTGTCGTAGAGCGGAAGGCAGCACTTGCTCGACCTTGAGCAACGCGCGCACGGCCGTCTCACCGATGTTCTCGATGCCGCTGGCCGTGCGCAGCCCCACGGCCACGGCGACCGCCTCGTCGTCGTCGAGCAGCAACGGCGGTAGCTGCGCGCCGGACCCAAGGCGGTACCCACCACCAGAGGTGCCCATCGACGCGTGCACCGGATAGTCGAGTGACCGCAACCGATCCACGTCACGGCGCACGGTGCGTGTGGTGACACCCAGCCGTGCGGCAAGTTCTGCGCCGGACCACTCACGGCGCGCCTGCAACAGACCGAGCAACTTCAACAAACGAGCCGACGACACTGTAGGACCATAACTGTCCTACACGCCCCATAGCGTCCAGAACCATGAAGCCGTTCGAGATCGACATCCCGCAGGAAGAGATCGACGACCTGCACCGCCGCCTGGACCAGACCCGCTGGCCGGTCGAGCCGGAAGGCGCGGGCTGGGCCCAGGGCACGCCACAACAGCGCTTGAAGACCCTCGTCGAGCAGTGGCGGAACTTCGACTGGCGCGCGAAAGAGCGCGAGCTCAACGAGATCCCGCAGTTCATCACCGAGATCGACGGCACGCCGCTGCACTTCCTGCACGTCCAGAGCCCTAACCCGAACGCGAAGCCGCTCATCCTCACGCACGGCTGGCCCACGACCTGCTTCGCATTCCAGGACATGATCAAGCCACTCGCCCAGGACTTCCACCTGGTGATCCCGTCGGTCCCGGGCTTCGGCCTCCCCGGCCCCACCACAGAACTCGGCTGGACCATCCCCAGGGTCGCGGGCATGTTCGCGGAGCTCATGCGCCGTCTCCAGTACGACAGGTATCTCGCCCACGGCTACGACTACGGCGCCAAGCTCACCCGCGAACTGGGCCTGCGCGAGAACGTCGAGGCGATCCACGTCAACCAGATCTTCTCCGCCGGCGTCACCCAGGAGACCGCGGACATGAGCGTCGAGGCCGAGCGCCTCTCCGTCGAGAAGGCCTTCCGGTACGAGTACGAGCAGTTCGGGTACGTGTCGATGCAGAGCACCAGGCCGCAGTCGGTCGCCCACGCGCTCACCGACTCACCACTGGCGCAGCTGGAGTGGATCGAGTGGGCGTTCCACACGTGGAGCGACCCGGAGATCGGGGTACCACTCGACCAGCTGCTGACGACCGCGTCGATCTTCTGGTTCACCCGGACCGCGGGGTCGTCGGCGCGCTACTACCAGGAGGGGGACGACACGTGGGGCGAGCTGGAGCCTCCGTCGGACACGCCGACGTCGGTCGCGGTGTTCCCGCACGACGTCGGGGTGGCGATCCGGCGGATGGCCGAGCGCAACCACGCCATCGTGCGCTGGACCGAGATGCCGCGGGGTGGGCACTTCGCCGCGCTGGAGGTCCCGGAGCTGATGGCGGAGGAACTGCGACAGGCTTTTCTGTTGTGAGGATAGTGTGATCACGTGAGGTTCACGGCGGGCGGAAGCGGTCACCCCGATCACGGCGCACGTGAGCGGCTACGGTGATCACCGTGCGGTTCACGGTCCTCGGCGGCGTCACGGCTCGGGTGGACGGTCACGTCACCGAGTTCGGCCCGACGCGCCCCGGTGCCCTGCTCGGGGTGCTGCTCGCCGGGGCCGGGCAGGTGGTGAGCGCCGACGACCTGGTGGAACGGGTGCTGGGCGCCGCTCCCCCGCCGCGGGCCCGCGCGTTGATGCAGACGTGGCTCACGCGGGTGCGGCAGACGTTGCCCGGCCTGGTCGAACGCGAGGGTGCCGGGTACGTCGTCCGGGTCGATCCGCTGGAGATCGACCTGCACCTGTTCCGGCACCTGGTGCGCACGGGCAGGACGGCGGAGGCGCTGGCACTGGCCCAGGCCGAGCCGCTGTCCACACTGGACACCCCGTGGGCGCGGCAGCTGCGGGAGGACTTCGCGGCCGAGGTGCTCGCGGCCCGGCTCGCCCACGTCGACGCCCGGCTGGACGCGGGCGGGCACGCGACGCTGGTGCCCGAGCTCCAGGCACTGGCAGCCGAACGCCCGCTCGACGAGCGGATCGCCGCCCAGCTGATCGAGGCGTTGCACGGCAGCGGACGCGCGCCGGAGGCGTTGCGGCACTTCGAGGTCGTGCGCGCGACCCTCGCGGCCGAGCTGGGCGCCGAGCCGTCCCGGCACCTCACGACGCTGCACCGGCGCCTGCAGGCCGCCTCGGCGCCGCGGCAGCTGCCGGCCGCGCCCAAGCCGTTCACCGGCAGGGCGACCGAGCTCGCGGAGCTCGACCGGGTGCCGACCGGCGTCGTGGTGATCACCGGTACGGGCGGGGTCGGCAAGACCTCGCTCGCCGTGCACTGGGCGCACCGGGCGGCGGAACGGTTCCCGGACGGCCAGCTGTACGTGAACCTGCACGGCTTCGGCCCGACCGGCACCGCGGTGAGCCCCGGCGACGCGGTGCTGCGGTTCCTCGCGGCGCTCGACGTGCCGAGGGCGCAGGTGCCGCACGACCTCGCCGGGCAGTCGGCGCTGCTGCGGGACGCGCTGGCGGACAAGCGGGTGCTCATGCTGCTGGACAACGCCACGGACGCCGAGCAGGTCGAGCCGCTGCTGCCGCGCACCCCGCACGCGCACGTGGTGATCACCAGCCGCACCACGCTGAAACCCCAGTACGCCAAGGAGTTGCCGCTCGGCCTGCTGCCGCCCGACGACGCCCGCGAGCTGCTGGCCGCGCGGATCGGGCACGACCGCGCGCAGGCCGAACCGGACGCCGTGGACACGGTGGTCCGCCGCTGTGCCCGGCTGCCGCTGGCGCTCGCGGTGGCCGGGGCGCGGGCGGCGACGCAGCCGGAGTTCCCGCTGGCCGCGCTCGCGGACGAACTGGCGGACCTCGACGCGTTCGCCGACGACGATGACGTCACGGCGGACCTGCGCTCGGTGTTCTCCCACTCCTGCAAGGCGTTGAGCCCGCCCGCGCTGCGGCTGTTCCGGCTGCTCGGCCTGATGCCGGGCTCGGACATCAGCCGCGCGGGCGCCGCGTCGCTCGCGGGCGTCGGCCTCGACGAGACGGGGACCCTGCTCGCGGAACTGGCGCGCGCCAATCTGATCGACGAACCGGAGCCGGGCCGGTTCACCTGCCACGACCTGCTGCGCGACTACGCCGCCGAGCTCGCCCTCGACAGCGAACGCGAGGACGCGCTGCACCGGCTGCTCGACCACCTCGCGCTGACCGGCGTGGAGGCGGGCGTCGAGTACACGCCGAGCCGGCACCGGCCCGCGACGCCCGACCCGGCGCCGGGCGTGGTCGTGCAACGGTTCGCGACGCACGAGGACGCGCTGGCGTGGCTCATGGCCGAGCACCCGACGCTGATGGCCGCGATGCCGCACGGCACGGCGGAGCAGACGTGGCTGATGGGCTGGTCGCTCGCCGACGCGCTCGACCGGCAGGCCCGCTACCGGGATCTCCTGACGTCGCAACAACTCGCGGTCGCCGCGGTGGAACGGCTCGGCGACACCGACGGCCTGGGCCGGTCGCTGATCAACCTCGGCCGCAGCCTGAGCCGGATGGGCAGGCCGGACGAGGCCTCCGCCGCGCTGCGCCGCGCGCTCGACGTCTACGAGGGCAACCCGGCTGGCCAGGCCGGGGTGCTGCTCAACATCGCGATGCTGTGCCCTGACGACCGGATCGAGGAGGCGCTGGAGCACACCCGGCGCGGGCTCGCGCTGTTCGAGGAGGTCGGCGACGCCTACGGCCAGGCGAACGCGCTGACCGGACTCGCCTGGGGCCACGGGAAACTCGGCGAGTACGCGCTGACGGTCGAGTACGCCGAGCGCGCGATGCGGATGTGGCAGGAGATGGACCACCTGATCGGCCAGGCCGAGGCGTGGGACAACCTCGGCACCGGCTACCTGGGGCTGGGCGAGCACGCGAAGGCCGCGCAGGCGTACACGCGGTCGTCGGAGCTCTTCCGGCTGGGCGGCGACATCCCGCTGGAGGCCGGCTCGTACGAACAGCTCGGCGACACCCACGCGGCCGCGGGTGACGCCGAGCTGGCTCGTGAAGCGTGGCAGCGGTCGGCCGAACTCCGCACGCAGGCGGGACTTTCGGCCGACCAGGTCCGCGCGAAGCTACAGGCCGAAGGCCAGTAGCACGTGCCCGTGCGGGTTCGTGTAGCTCGACCCGTAGCCGGACTGCACGTAGACCATGCCGTCCGAGATCACCGCGCCCGTGCCGGGACCGGCCATGGAGCCGCCGCGCCCGGTCAGGCCGTTGACACCGCGGACGTCCTGGATGGTGTCGTAGGTCCAGATGATCCTGCCGGTCCTGCTGTCGTACGCCCGGAACTTGCCGTCCGCGGCACCCAGCCACACCACGCCGGGTGAGCTGGACACGGGCAGGCCGTGCGCCCGGTCGCACCCCGGTTGCCCGGCCACGCCGCCCGTGGAGCAGCCGTCGGCGGGTGCCGGCGTCTCCCACAGCACGGTGCCGGTCGCCGGGTCCACCGCGAACAGCTTGCCGGGATCGGCGTAGTAGGTCGCGATGTAGAGCCGCTTGCCGTCGTAGCTCGATCCCCACTGGATGCCCGAGATGCCACCGCTGGGCAGCGGAACGCCGAGCTGACGGCGCCACACGACCTGCCCCGTCGCGGCGTCGAACACGTGGTACACACCGGACTTCTGGCCGACGCCGACCAGCTGGCGGCCGCCCACCGAGAACAGGTTGGGCGTGGCACCGATGTCGTAGTCGAGGTTCGTGCCGTCCTTCAGGCCGGGGCAGTAGCCCTCGGCGTCGGGTTCGTTGCACGCCGAGCGCCACGTGTCGGAGTCGGTGACCTGGTTGGTCCACCTCACCGCGCCGGTGCGGGCGTTCAGCGCGAGCAGCGAGTCGAACTCACCGCCCTTGCCCGTGTAGTTCTGGCCGGTGCCGACGTAGAGCGTGCCGGTCTTCCGGTCGATCACCGGCGAGCTCCACACCCCCGCGCCGGACGGTTCGAACCGCTTGGCGCCGTTGGGCCACGTGCCGACCTGCACCGGCTCCGGCACCGTGTAGTGCCGCCACACCAGCGCACCCGTGTCGATGTCGAAGGCGTCGATGTGGCCGCGGAACGTGCAGCAGTCGTGCGTGGTCGGCAGCGTGTTCTCGGCGCTGGACGTGCCGACGTACACCAGTCCGTTGTGGACGATCGGCGAGCTGGTGGTGACCGAGGCGATGCCGGTGTCCAGCTGCGCCTGCCACCTCAGCCGCCCGGTCCGCTGGTCGAGCGCGAAGAACCGGCTGGCGCTGTCTCCGAAGAACACCTTGCCGTCGGAGACCGTCGGGCTGTCGGAGTTGAACGCGTACCGGTCGCCCTGCGGGAGCGTGAACTCCCACTTCGCCCGGCCGGTGCGCGCGTCCCGTGCGAAGAACTTCCCGTTGGGGCTGCCGAAGTAGACGGTGTCCCCGACGACGGCGGGCTGGCTGCGGACGGCGGTGTTGCCCTCCTTTTCGTAGGCGAACGCCCACTTCAGCTTGAGCTTGGCGGCGTTGCCCGCGTTGATGCGCCACTCCCCGGCGGCGTGCCGCGACCCGTTGAGGTCCTTCTGCCAACCGGACCAGTCGCCGTTGCCGTGGGCGGTGGCGGGTGACGCGGTCAGCACTACTAGCGCTGCGGTGAGCAGCGCGGTGGTCTTGAGCATGGAGATCTCCCCCTTCCGCACACCACCCTGGCAGCGGCGGAAGGGGGAAGCGTCCCCCGAAGGTCTCGACGAGGCCTAACCGATCGGTTGATGCGTCACGACGTCGACGCCGGGGAAACCGTTGCCGACGATCGGGTTCCTCCTGCCGTCGAGGTACTGCTGGAAGAACGCCGGGATGTAGGTCGTGGCGATCCGTCGTTGCTGGTCAGGAGTCAGCGCACGGTCCGCGCACGTGCTGTCGTTCTCGTAGGACCACTCGGTGTTGAAGTAGTTGTGGTTGGCGTTCCCCGGCGTCACGGCGTGGATCGGCACGACGTTGCGGCCCTTGGCGTTCTCGATGAACGTCGTGCCGCTGACCGCGCCGTCGCAGCTGCCGGTCATGGCCGCGAACGGGATCTTCGTGATCCGGTAGTCGAGGTTCTCCGGCGCCTCCGGGTCCGGCGCGTAGTAGTCGGCGGGCGCGAGCGGCAGCACGGCCTTGATCCGCACTCCGCGGGGCAGTTCGCCGACGTGCTTGTCCGACGCCTGGTAGACCGCGCCGCGGCCACCACGGGAATGGCCGAGCGTGCCGACGTTCGCCAGGTCGACGTGGCCGCGGAACCCGGACAGCCTGCCCGCGAGCGCGCCCTTGCCGTCGTTCAGGTCGCGCCACAGCTCCAGGTGCTTGCTCATCACGGCCGCCCGCGCGACGTCGGCGATCTCGCCCAGCTCTCCCGCGTTGACGCCGTTGACGCTCACCGACACGACCACGAAACCCTGCCGCGCCAGCTCCTCCGCGAGGTAGTCGTACCCCCGGTAGCTCGGGAACTGCTCACCCGAGGGGCACGGCCAGACCCACTGGTCGCCGCGGCACGGCTGCCAGTACCCGTGCGCGAGCAGCACCAGCGGGCGCTTGCCGACGAGCGTGCGCGGCGCGTGCACGACCGCGGTGAGCTCGAGGTCCGCGACCGGACCTCCTGGTGCGCTGTGAAAGCCGGGCACCTGAAATGCCCGGTCACCGAGCGAGTACTCGACCTTTCGCACGCCGGAGCCGTAGTCAGGAGCCGCCGAGGAGGTCGGGGCGGTCAGCACCATCGCCATCGCGACGGCGGCCGCGGCTTTTCCGATTGCCATGTGCCGATCCCATCGGGAACTTGTGGGCGTCCGGTGAGGACGCTGTCACGGTTCTGCCACAACGACATGGCGCGCGAAGCCGGCGAAGCGGTCCGCCAACGGCCCGGTGCCGTCGCTCAGCTCACGCCACAGCTCGCGATGCCGGGGCAGCGCGGAACGGTCGTGCACCACCACGACGACCGCGCCCTGCCGCACCAGTTGCCGCGCCGAGATGTCGCTGGTGAGCACCAACGGCAGTGCGCCGACAAGGGTCCGTGGCGCGTGCACCACACCGATGAGGCCGTTCGCCTCGTACGTCATGGTCATCGTCGCGGGGCGGTGTTCTTCCTGCGCGGGGGCGGCCGCTGTGCTCGGTGCCGTCAGCACCAGGGCGCACACGACCGCGACTACAACTCTCCCGATCGCCATGGGCACGATCTCACCGAGCCCATGTGCCGTTCACGTCCGGGGTTTGTCACGGTTTTGCCACAGCGCCTTCGACACCGTCGAGAAGCACCTTCAACCCGCCGCGGAAGTTCTCCAGGGCGTCGTTCTCCAGATAGGACAACGATGGATCGACCGGGTCGCGGTCGCTCTCCAGCACGTGCAACATCGGGAACTTCTTCGCCAGGTCGGGCTCGATCTCCACCAGCACCGCCGACCGCGCGTACCACCACTCCTCGTCGCCCTCACCGGTCTCGCCACCGGCGGCCCGCGCCTCGGCGACGGTCTGGGCCGCGCCGCGCACGAAGTAGTTGAGGGCGCCGGTGATGCCGCGCAGCTGACGGCCGGGCAGCCCGGTGGTCACCAGGATCGCGGCGAGGGCCTCGATCACCGCGAACTCGTGCGGGCCGAGGACCGGCCGGGCCTGCGACACCTGGAGCACCCACGGGTGGCGGGCGTAGCACTCCCACAGGTCCTGCGCCCACCGCGTGACGGCCGCGCGCCAGCCGTCGTCGAGGGCGTACGAGGTGGGCAGCTCGGCCATGGCGCGGTCGTACATGAGGTCGACCAGCTCGTTCTTGCCCGGCACGTACGTGTAGAGCGCCATCGCGGTGCGGCCCAGCCGTTCGCCGACCGCGCGCATCGAGAACGCCATGCCCTGCTCGTCGGCCACCTCGATGGCCGCGTCCACGATCAGGTCCACGCTCAGGCCGGGCTTGCGGCCGGGTCGTCGCTCCGCCGCCGTCGCGCGCCAGAGCAGCTCGATGGACCGGCGCGGGTCACCCTGACCTGCGTAGACGACCACGGTTGCGACTCCTTACAACGTAAAGTAACCTCGACAGCCGCATACTTTACGGCATAAAGAATCAAATCCGGGGGAACTGTGAACGCTGTCGCCGACAGCCATGACCTGATCCAGGTGCGCGGAGCGAGGGAGAACAACCTCGCGGACGTGTCGCTCGACGTCCCCAAGCGCCGCCTGACCGTCTTCACCGGCGTGTCCGGCTCCGGCAAGTCCTCGCTGGTCTTCGGCACGATCGCGGCCGAGTCGCAGCGGATGATCAACGAGACCTACACCGCGTTCCTCCAGTCGTTCATGCCGTCCATCGGCAGGCCGGACGTGGACGCGCTGCACAACCTGAGCGCGGCGATCATCGTCGACCAGGAGCGAATGGGCGCGAACTCGCGGTCCACCGTCGGCACCGCGACCGACGCGCACACCATGCTGCGGATCGTCTTCAGCCGGCTCGGCGAACCGCACGTCGGCACGTCCGGCGCTTTCAGCTTCAACCTGCCGGACGGCATGTGCCCCGAGTGCGAGGGCCTCGGCAAGGTCACCACCATCGACGTGGACGCGATCGTCGACCGCACGAAGTCGTTGAACGACGGCGCGATCGACGCGCCCAACTACGGCGTCGGCACCTGGTACTGGCAGGTGCTCGCGAACTCCGGCCTCTACCCCGCCGACCAGCCTATCTCGACGTTCACCGAGCAGCAGCTGCACGACTTCCTCTACAAGCCCACGACGAAGCTGAACATCAACGGCACCAACGTCACCTACGACGGCCTGATCGCGAAGCTCCAGCGCACGGTCCTGTCGAAGGACCGCGAGTCGATGCAGCCGCACGCCCGCGCGTTCGTGGATCGCGCCGTCACGTTCACCACCTGCGGGCTCTGCCACGGCGCCCGCCTGAACGAGGCCGCACTCGGCTCGAAGATCCGCGGGCTGAACATCGCCGACTGCAGCGCGATGCAGATCAGCGACCTCGCGCGGTTCGTGCACTCCATCGACGACCCGTCCGTCGCGCCACTGCTCGCGACGCTGCGCGACACCCTCGACTCGCTGGTCAAGATCGGCCTCGGCTACCTGTCGCTCGACCGCGAGTCGGCCACGCTGTCCGGCGGCGAGTCGCAGCGCGTGAAGATGGTGCGCCACCTCGGTTCCTCGCTCACCGACATCACCTACGTCTTCGACGAACCGACCGTCGGCCTGCACCCGCACGACATCCAGCGCATGAACGACCTGCTGCTTCGGTTGCGGGACAAGGGCAACACCGTCCTGGTCGTCGAACACAAGCCGGAGACCATCGAGATCGCCGACCACGTCGTCGACCTCGGCCCCGGCGCGGGCGTGAACGGCGGCCACGTCTGCTACACCGGCGACGTCGCGGGCCTGCGCACGTCCGGCACGCTCACCGGCCGCCACCTCGACCACCGGGCCAAGCTGCGCCCGGAGTTCCGCTCCCCCAACGGTTTCCTGCCGATCAGCGGGGCCAGCACCAACAACCTCAAGGACGTCTCGGTCGACCTGCCGCTCGGCGTGCTGACCGTCGTCACCGGCGTCGCGGGCTCCGGCAAGTCCTCGCTCATCCACGGCTCGTTGCGCGGCCGCCCGGACGTCGTCACGGTCGACCAGTCCCCCATCCGCGGCTCGCGCCGGTCCAACCCCGCCACCTACACCGGCCTGCTCGACTCGGTCCGCACCGCGTTCGCCAAGGCCAACGGCGTCAAGGCCGCGTTGTTCAGCGCCAACTCCGAAGGCGCCTGCGAGAACTGCAAGGGCATCGGCCTCGTCTACACCGACCTCGCCATGATGGCGGGCGTCGCCACCGTCTGCGAGAAGTGCGAGGGCAAGCGCTTCACCCCCGAGGTGCTGCGCTACACATTGCGGGGCAAGAACATCAGCGAGGTGCTCGGCATGTCCGTCGCCGACGCCCGCGACTTCTTCCCGTCCGGCCAGGCGCACGCGGTGCTGAGCCGCCTGCACGACGTCGGCCTGTCCTACCTCTCGCTCGGCCAGCCGCTCACCACGTTGTCCGGCGGCGAACGGCAACGCCTCAAGCTCGCCATCCACATGGCCGAGAAGGCGTCGACCTACATGCTCGACGAACCCACGTCCGGCCTGCACCTCGCCGACGTCGACCAGCTCCTCGGCCTGCTGGACCAGCTGATCGACGCCGGCAACACCGTCATCGTGATCGAGCACCACCTCGCCGTCATGGCCCACGCCGACTGGATCGTCGACCTGGGTCCCGGCGCCGGCCACGACGGCGGCCGAGTGGTCTTCTCGGGCACGCCTGGAGACCTCGTGTCCACTTCGGACACCCTCACCGCCCGGCACCTGAAGGAGTACCTGTCATGAGCCTGCTGACGGTGACCTCGGTCGTCCCGCTCACCCCGCGGATGACCAGGATGACGTTCACCGGCCCCGGCCTGGACGAGGTCGGCACGTGGCCGGACCAGCAGCTCAAGCTGCTCTTCCCCAAGCCAGGCCACTCGCCGCACGTCTCGGACGCACCCGACGTCGGCACCTGGTACCAGGCCTACCTGGCCCTGCCCGAGGACGAACGGCCGTGGATGCGCAGCTTCACGGTCCGGTCGTTGGCCGACGATGTGCTGACGATCGACTTCGTGCTGCACGGCGACAACGGCCCGGCCTCGCGGTGGGCGGCACGGGCCCAGGTCGGCGACGTCCTCGGCCGGTTCGGCCCGTCGCCCGACTACGCCCGCCCGCTCGGCGAGGCCGGTCTGCTGGTGTTCGCGGGCGACGAGACGGCGTTGCCCGCCATCGCCTCCCTGCTCGAACTCCTGCCCGCCGCACAGCAACGGCTGGTGTTCGTCGAGGTCGCCGATCCACTGGAGGAGCAGGACGTCCCCGGCGTGCGATGGGTCCACCGCAGCGCCGGGGAGGACCTGGTCTCGGTCGTGACGGCGCAGGACGTCCCCGCGGACACCTGGGTGTGGCTCGGCGGCGAGGCCTCCGCGGTGCGCGCGCTGCGCAGGCACTTCGTCGGCCTCGGGGTGTCCAAGAAGGACATCGAGTTCGCCGGCTACTGGCGGCGGAGGCTCACCCAGGACGACGCCCCGACCACCGACGACCTCGCCGAGGCGCAGGAACGGATCGCCGCCCTCAGCGAGTGAACTCCAGCAGGCCGCGCCCGCTCACCCGAGTCACGGACTCCAGCCGGAGTCCGTGACTCGCGGCCATCCGTTCGAGGTCGGGGAGCCCTCGGTCCCGCCCGCCGAAGTGCACGAGCATGACGAGGTCGAACTCGGTGCTCTCGCCGAGGGACTCCACGACGAGAACCCTGGTGCCCTGGGCACAGCGCGCCAGGATCTCGTGCGCCTTCTCGTCGTCCCAGTTGTGCAGGACGTCGACCAGCAGGTACGTGTCCCCGGCGGGCAGCGGGTCGAAGAAGCTGCCCCCGGTCACCTCGGCGTCGAGTCCCCGTTCGCGGAACATCTCCGCGGCTCCCTCGACCGTCTCCGCCAGGTCGACCAGGTGGCCGCGCATCCCGGGGTTCGCCTGGAGGATCGCAGCGAGCGTCTGGCCGTTCCCGCCTCCGACGTCGACGAGCGTGCCGAACCGCGACCAGTCGACCGCCGCCACCAACTGCGGGATCCAGGTGGCCATGCGGTGGTTCATCTGCCGGTCGAACGCGCCGCGCAGGTCCGGCTTCTCAGCCAGGTCGGCCCAGAAACCCCGGCCGTACCGGGCCTCGTAGGCCGCCTCGCCGGTGCGGACGCTGTGCAGCAGGTCCGCGAACGCGAGGTCGGCGCGGCCCGCCGGGGAGTCCTGGTGCAGGAAGCCGTGCAGGCCGTTGCCCGCGTCCGCGCCGAGAAGGGCGCCGAAGTCGGTGGTGCGGTAGCCGGCGGCTGTTCTCTCGGTCACGCCGAGAGCGGTGAGATGGGCCAGGAGGAGCGCCAGGGCCTGCTCGTCCACGCCCAGTTCGGCGGCGAGCGCGGTCACCGTGGCGGCACTCCCGGCCGCGTCCTCCCCGACCGCCCCGCCGTCCCTCAGCCGGTCCGGCAAACCCAAGGTCACGGCCACTCTGAGCACCATCGGCGTGACCAACCCGGACATCCGTCGAAGCGCTTGTACGTCGTTCTCGGTCCCCATGTAGATCAACCCTGCCACCACCGGCAATCTAATTTCGATCAACACTGAAGCAATAGTGTTAACACGGTCTCAGCCAGTGGACGTGGACGATTCCGCCACCTGATCGGCCTACTGTCTCGCCGCGTCAGATCAACACGGTCGAAGAAGCAGGTCACGCAGTTGTCCACTCCCGTCGCGCGGTCGGTGCCCGCCGCGATCCGCTCGGTGCTCGCCCGCGACCGCTGGGCGCTCACCGGCACGGTCACCGTCGTGGTGATCGGCCTGGTCGCGATCTTCGCGGACGCCCTCACCGCCATCGAGGGCCACGACCCGTACACCTACGACGCGACCGCGCTCGACCCCGCGACCGGACTGCCCGCGGGCTCGTTCGGCGGGATCAGCGCCGAGCACTGGTTCGGCGTCGAGCCGCTGACCGGGCGCGACCTGTTCGCAATCGTCGTGCACGGCGCGCGCACGTCGTTCCTGATCGGCCTCGCGGCGACGGTGGTGTCGATCGTGCTGGGGCTGCTGATCGGCGCGGCGGCGGGCTACCTCGGCGGCTGGGCGGACCGGGTCATCACCTGGACCGCCGACGTGTTCCTGGGCTTCCCGTACCTGGTGTTCATGATCGCCCTGGGCGCGGTGGTGCCGGCCGAGTTCCCCCGAGCTCTGCTGCTGATCGTGGTGATCGGGTTCTTCGGCTGGCCGTCGACCGCGCGGATCGTGCGCGCGCAGGTGCTCACGTTGAAGGAACGCAACTTCGTGAAGGCCGCACGGGTGCTCGGCGCGTCGCCGTGGCAGATCCTCCGCACCGAGCTGCTGCCGAACCTCTGGGGTCCCGTGCTGGTCATGGCAACGTTGTCAGTGCCCGGCAAGATCGGGCTGGAGGCCGCGCTGTCGTTCCTGGGCGTCGGCGTGCTGCCGCCCACGCCGAGCTGGGGCCGTTCGATCAGCGCCGCCATCGACTGGGTGCGGGTCGACCCGATGTACCTGCTGATCCCCGGGCTCGCGTTGTTCGCGGTCACGTGGGGTTTCAACGCGTTGGGCGACGGCCTGCGCGACGCGCTCGACCCGAGGTCGGTGCGGCGATGAGGTACGCGCTCACCCGGCTCGGCGGCATGGTGCTCGTGCTGCTGATCGTCGCCTTCTGCACGTTCGTCGTGTTCTACCTGGTGCCGTCGGATCCGGCTTTGCTGGCGTGCGGCAAGCCGTGCACGCCGGAGAACCTCGCGTTGGCGCGGGAGTTCATGGGCTTCGACGAACCGTGGTGGCAGCAGTTCCTCACGTTCCTCGGCGGGATCTTCACCGGGCGGACGTTCGGCACCGGCGCGACCGCGATCCACTGCGCCGCACCGTGCTTCGGCTACTCGTTCCGGCAGAACACCGACGTGCTGGAGCTGATCGGCGACCGGCTGCCGGTGACGTTCTCGCTCGCGATCGGCGCCGCGGTCCTGTGGGTCGGCGCGGGCGTCGCGATCGGCGTGCTCGCCGCGCTGCGCAAGGACACCTGGTTCGACCGGGTCGCGCTGGCCGGATCGGTGATCGGCGTGTCCGCGCCGGTGTACCTGGTGGGGCTGCTCGGGATTCTCGTGCTGGGCTTCCAGCTCGACGTCGTGCCGGTCGGCAACTACACCGCGTTCGCCGACGACCCGGTGCGGTGGGCGTGGGGGCTGGTGCTGCCGTGGTGCGTGCTGGCGTTCGCGCACGGCGCCCACTACGTGAAGCTCACCCGCTCGCAGATGCTCGAGACGATGTCCGAGGACTTCATCCGCACCGCCCGCGCGAAGGGCGTGCCGGAGCGGACCGTCGTCGGGAAACACGCGCTGCGCAACGTGTTGCTGCCCGTCGTGACGCTGACCGGCATCGAGTTCGGCTCGTTGCTGGGCGGCGCGGTGATCACCGAACGGGTGTTCAGCCTGCCCGGCCTGGGCGGCCTGCTGATCGAGGCGGTCCACAACCGGGACCTGCCGACGTTGCTCGGCTGCACCCTGTTCGCCGGTTTTCTCGTAGTCGTCGCCAACGCCGTCGTCGACCTGTCCTACGGCGTGCTCGATCCCCGAGCACGACTCACCTGAGGGAGGAAAGTCCGTTGTCCAGCAAGAAACTCCTTGCGGTCGTTCTCGTCGGTGCCCTGGGGGCCGCCGCCTGTGGCGCGAACGACCAGCAGCCCTCCGGTGACGCGGCGGCCAAGCCCGGCAAGGGCGGGACGCTGCGCGTGCTGTCCGAGTCGCGCACGCTGAACTTCGACCCGGCCAAGTCGCAGAGTCTCGCGATCACGACCCTGGGCCTCGTGCACCGCAGACTGACCGGCTGGCAGAACTCCGTCGGACAGCCAGCGAAGGTCGTGCCCGACCTCGGCGACACCGGCAAGACCACCGACGGCGGCAGGACCTGGACGTTCGTGCTCCAGGACGGCCTGAAGTTCAGCGACGGCACGCCGATCACCTCCGCGGACGTGAAGTGGGGCGTCGAGCGCTCGTTCGCGCCGGCGTTCGGTGGCGGCCTCGGCTACCACAAGGACCTGCTCGGCGGCGCCGGCTACCAGGGTCCGTTCGAGGGCAAGGAGCTCGACTCGATCGAGACGCCCGACGCGAAGACGATCACGTTCAAGCTCACCCGCCCGTACGGCGACTGGCCGTGGATCGCCTCGACGCCCGCGTTCGCGCCGGTGCCGAAGGGCAAGGGCGCCGAGCCCGACTACCAGGAACACGCGATCGCCTCGGGTCCGTACCAGATCCAGACCTACACCAAGGGCGTCGAGGTCAAGCTCTCCCGCAACCCGAACTGGGACGGCGCGAAGGACCAGGTGCGCGCGGGCCTGCCCGACGAGGTCGTGTTCCAGCTCGGTCAGGACGCCTCGGTCGTGTCGCAGCGCCTCGCGGCGGACTCCGGTGACGACAGGTTCGCGTTCGGCGCGTCGTTCGCCTCACCGGCCCAGCTCGCGCAGCTGCAGGCCAACGCCTCGGCGAAGTCGCGGGTCGTGACGTCGAAGTCGGGCGCGGTCGCCTACCTCGCGCTCAACACGCAGAAGGCGCCGCTGAACAACGTCAAGGTGCGCCAGGCGTTCCAGTACGCGGTGAACAAGTCCGCGTACCAGATCGCCTCCGCCGGCACGGCCGCGCTGGCCGGTGACGCCGCCACCACGTTGATCACGCAGGGCATCGAGGGCCGCGAGCAGTTCGACCTCTACCCCTCGAAGCCCGAGGGCGACCCGGACAAGGCGAAGGCGCTGCTCGCCGAGGCGGGCTTCCCGAACGGCCTGGAGAACCTCTCCTTGGTGCTGAACAAGTCCAACAACCAGACCGAGAAGGCCGAGGCCATCCAGGCCGCACTGGCCAGGGCGAACATCAAGGTCACCCTGCGCACGCTGGAGGCCGACGCGTTCGAGACCGAGACGAACCTCGCGGAGAACCCGGCCTACGACCTCACGTTGTCGTCGTGGCAGCCGGACTTCCCCAGCGCCAACGCGAACATCCAGCCGTTGTTCGCCACCTCGGAGATCGGCAAGGGCGGCTACAACATCTCGCGGTACTCGAACCCCGAGGTGGACCAGCTGATCGAGGCGGCGCAGTCCACTGTGGACCCGGCGGAGGCCGGTAGGAAGTGGGCCGCGATCGACAAGCGGATCCTCGAGGACTCGCCGGTCGTGCCGTTGATCTACACGCGCAACTCGTTCATCCACGGCTCGAAGGTCGGCAACTTCTTCATCGCCGACTTCCCCGCCTACCCGAACTACCTGCAGGTGGGTATCTCGAAGTGAGTGCACTGCTGTCCGTCGAGAACGTCTCGGTGGACTTCGGCACCGGCTCCCCGGCGGTCAGCGAGGTCTCGTTCGCGCTGACCGCCGGGGAGGTCCTCGCCGTGGTCGGCGAGTCGGGCTCTGGCAAGACCGTGACGGCGATGTCGTTGCTGGGGTTGCTGCCCGCGACGGCCTCGGTGTCGGGACGGGCCGTGCTGAACGGCCGCGACCTGTACTCGTTGACCGCCGAGGAGCTGCGTTCCGTGCGGGGCAACGAGGCGGGCATGGTGTTCCAGGAGCCCATGAGCGCGCTGAACCCCGTCTTCACCGTCGGCAGCCAGATCGTCGAGGCCGTGCGGGTGCACCGGGCGGTCTCGCGGACGGCAGCCCGTGCGCGGGCGGTCGAGCTGCTGGAACTGGTCGGGCTGCCGCCGGAACACTTCGGGGCGTACCCGCACGAGATGTCCGGCGGTCAGCTGCAACGCGTGGTGATCGCGATGGCGGTGGCCAACGAGCCGTCGTTGCTGATCGCCGACGAGCCGACGACCGCGCTCGACGTGACGGTGCAGGCCGAGGTCCTCGGACTGCTGCGGGACCTGCGCGACCGGCTAGGGGTGGCGATCCTGCTGATCACGCACGACATGGGCGTGGTCGCGGACCTGGCCGACCGGGTCGTGGTGATGAACGCCGGGCGGGTCGTGGAAACCGGACCGGTGAGCCAGGTCTTCCGGGAGCCGGCGCGGGAGTACACGCGGACGCTGCTCGACTCGGTGCTGCGCCTCGACCGCGGCACCGCCGAGGAACCCGCACCGGGATCGCCGACCTCCCCTCTCGCGGACACCGACCCGGTGCTCCGGCTCTCCGGCGTGTCCGTCACCTACGGCAAGTTCCGCGCCGTCTCCGGCGTGACCCTCGCCATCGGGCGGGGCGAGACCCTCGGCCTCGTCGGCGAGTCCGGCTCCGGCAAGTCCTCCCTGGCGGGCGCGGTCACCGGCCTCACCCGCTACACCGGCCGGATCACGGTGGCCGGCCGGGAGGTCGCCGGCCTGCGCAAGGCGGACCGCGGCCGCATCGGGCTCGTGTTCCAGGACCCGCTGTCGTCGCTCAACCCGCGCGCCACGATCGCCCGGTCGATCGCGCAGCCTCTCGTGCTGCACACCCGTACCCGCGGCCGGGAACTGGCCGCGAAGGTCGACGAGCTGCTCGACGCCGTGCAACTGTCGAGGGAGTTGCGCGACCGCTACCCGCACGAGCTGTCCGGCGGGCAACGCCAGCGGGTCGGCATCGCCCGTGCCATCGCGCTCGGCCCCGACCTGCTGGTCGCCGACGAACCGACGTCCGCGCTGGACGTGACGGTGCAGGCCAGGGTGTTGGAGCTGTTCCAATCGCTGCAGCGCGACCTGCGGTTCGCGTGCCTGTTCATCAGCCACGACCTGGCGGTCGTCGGGCACCTCGCCGACCGCGTCGCGGTGCTGCACCGGGGCGTCGTCGTCGAGGAGGGCACGGAGGTGTTCGCCGCGCCGCAGGACCCTTACACGCAACGTTTGCTGGCGTCGGCGCTTACCGTGTCCGTATGAGCACCAACTGGGCTGGCAACGTCACGTTCTCCTCGGCCCAGGTCGTCAGCCCGGCGACGGCCGACGACCTGCGTGCGATCGTGCGCGGTTCATCGGCCGTGCACGTCCTCGGCTCGGGGCACTCGTTCAGCACGATCGCCGACACGACCGGCGCGCTGGTGTCGCTGGCGGCGATGCCGGAGGTCTTCGAGGTGTCCGGCCACGCGGTCCGGGTGAGCGCCGGGATGACGCTGGCCTCCCTGGCGGTGCGGCTGGAGGCGGAGGGGCTCGCCCTGCACACGATGCCGTCTTTGCCGCACATCACGGTGGCCGGCGCGATCGCCACGGCGACGCACGGCTCGGGGTCGCGGTCGCTCGCGGGCGCGGTGCGGTCGGTCGAGGTGCTGCGCGGGGACGGGTCGGTCGTCGAGCTCACGTCCGCGGGCGCGCCGGTGTCGATGGGCGGGCTGGGCGTCGTCACGACCGTGACGCTGGACGTGGAGCCGTCGTTCCAGGTCGCCCAGACGGTCTACGAGGACGTCGCGTGGACGACGTTGCTGGTGCAGATGGAGCAGATCTTCGGCGGCGCGTACAGCGTGAGCGCGTTCGTCGACTGGCAGGGCGGTGCGACGATCTTCGCGAAGCACCGCGTGGGCGAGCCGGAGTTCCGGTTCCCCGGCCACGCCGCGACCGAGCCCGTGCACCCGGTGCCCGGCCAGCCCGGTTCGCGCTGCACGGTGCAGGGCGGCGTGCCCGGCCCGTGGCACGAGCGGCTGCCGCACTTCCGGGCCGAGTTCACGCCGTCGGTCGGCGAGGAGCTGCAGACCGAGTACTTCGTGCCCCGCACCCGCGCGGTGACGGCGTTGCGGGCGCTGGCGGAGATGTCCACGGTGATCTCACCGCTGGTGCAGGCCTGCGAGATCCGCACGGTCGACGAGGAACCGCAGTGGCTCTCCCCCGCCTACGACCGGGACAGCGTCGCGATCCACTTCACCTGGGTGCCGGACACGCGGGAGGTGCTGCGGCTGCTGCCCCGCCTCGAGGAGGCGATCGCGCCGCGGCCGCACTGGGGCAAGCTCTTCACCGTGCCGCCGGCGTTGCTGGCCGCGCGCTACCCGCAGTGGGACGCCTTCCGGTCGTTGCTGCGCGAGCACGACCCGAAAGGCGTCTTCCGCAACGAGTTCCTGACCCGCTACTTCGGCCCGGCGGCCTGAGCCCGGATCGCCTCCAGCTCGTCGTCGGACTTCCCGTAGGTCGTCACGACCGTCATCTGGTGGCTGGTGATCACCAGTCCCGGCCCGAACTCCTCGACCACGACGCCGTGCTGGTGCGCCGACTCGAAGAACGGCTTGCCGCTCACGCCGAGGTCGACCGGGTGCGGCCAGAAGAGCGTGCGGCGCTTTTCGCCGGGGTGGTACTCGTGCGCGAACTTCAGCTGGTGCAGGAACGTGATCCAGCCTTCGGTGATGTCGTCGTAGTACGCGTCCCACTCGGGCGTGGTGCCCTTGGGCGCGCGGGTGAGCTCGACGTGCGTGCCCTCGGGGACCGGGGTCAGCTCGAACGTGTCGTGGCCGTGCATGACCAGCGTGGTGTCACCGGTCTCCACGGCGTTCTGGAAGTAGATGTGGTCGATCTCGGCGTCGAGCTCCGGGATGTCCCAGCCGTGCCAGTGGCGCAGCTTCTCCTTGTCCCGGAACGACTCCCACACCTGCTCGACCGGCGCGGCCACGGTGATCTCGATCCGGACGCCTTCGTCACTCATCTGCTACTCCGGGGTGGCCCATCGCGACCACCCGGTACGGGCGGCCTGTCTCGGTGTCGTACTTCAACGCGATCTGCCGCACCGCTTCGGCCAGGTCGCTGGTGAACTCGTGGACGTCGCCGGGCGCGCCGAAGCGGACCGTCGTCTCCACGGTGAACGTGAGCAAGCGCTTTCCCGCGTCGGCGGCGGCGCCCGACATCCGTTCGACGTCGCGAGCCGTGTCCTCGGCGACCGACACCAGATGCGTTGCGGCGAACTGGTCCTGGACGTCCGCGGCGATCTCCCGGCCCGGCCGTGCGCGCAGGACGCGCTCGACGCACCCGCGCCGTTGCCGTTCCTCCACCAGCTCGACGAGTCCTGCCTGTTCCAGGGCTCTGACGTGGTAGTTCACCCGCTGCCGCGGCAGCTCCAGCGCCGCCGCGAGCTGGGTCGCCGAGGCAGGCGATTTCAGCAGCTCCAGCAACGATCGGCGCAACGGCGACAGCTCCACGCGTAGCACAGTCTCATTGGACAAAATCGTCTGTCAATACCGGAACGGGACCGGAAACGGTTAGGTTCGTTGACGGTTGCAACAAACCACCCCCACCCTGTGACCCGTGAGAACCCCCCTGCTGGTGGCAGCGTTGGCAGCAGCGGCGATCGTTCCTGTGTGGACGGTCGCGGCGCAGGCCGACGTGGTGCCCGGAACCGCTTATCAAGTGACGAACGTCGGCAGCGGAAAGTGCGTGGAGTCGCTGGGAACGGCCAACGGCGCACAGCTCCGCCAACAAGGATGCTCGGGACAGACCTGGACCTTCACGGCCACGAGCGACGGCTACTACACCGTCGGCCAGGGCCAGGTCTGGGACGTCTCGAACGTCTCGACCGCGGACAACGCGGCTGTCCACATGTGGCAGTCGTTCAACGCGAACAACCAGCAATGGCGTCCTGAACAGGTCGGCACGGACACCTACCGGTTCGTGAACCGCAACAGCGCCAAGTGCCTCGACGTGCCCGGCGCGTCGACGCAGGACGTCCAGTTGGTCCAGTACACCTGCAACGGGACCAACGCGCAGCTCTTCCGCCTGTCCGGCGGCGGCCCGCAGCAGCCGGGCAACCCGGACTTCGGCCCGAACGTGCTGATCTTCGACCCGTCGATGCCGGCGGCGACGATCCAGGCGCGCCTGAACGACGTGTTCCGGCAGCAGGAAGAGGGCCAGTACGACGCCCGCCGGTACGCGATCATGTTCAAGCCGGGCAACTACAACGTCGACGTCAACATCGGCTTCTTCACCCAGGTCCTCGGCCTGGGCATGCTGCCGGACGGCGTGACGATCAACGGCCAGGTCCACGTCGAGGCCGACTGGTTCCAGGGCAACGCCACGCACAACTTCTGGCGCGGCGCCGAGAACCTGGCCATCCGCCCGCCGTCGGGGACCAACACCTGGGCGGTCTCGCAGGCGTCGGCCATGCGCCGCACCAAGACCTACGGCAACATGCAGCTCGACGACAACGGCTGGTCGAGCGGCGGCTTCCTCGCCGACTCGGTCGTGACCGGTCAGGTCCGTTCGGGCTCGCAGCAGCAGTGGCTGTCCCGCAACACCGAGTGGGGCTCCTGGACGGGCGAGAACTGGAACATGGTCTTCGTGGGCGCGCGCAACGCACCCCAGACCTCGTTCCCGGAACCCCCGTACACCACCGTCGCGCAAACCCCTGTCGTGCGTGAGAAGCCGTTCCTGAACGTCGACGGCAGCGGCAACTACAACGTCTTCGTCCCCGCGCTCCGCTCGAACTCGAGCGGCACCACCTGGGCGTCCGGCACCCAGCAGGGCACGAACATCCCGTTGTCGCAGTTCTACATCGCCAAGCCGGGCACCTCGGCCGCGACGATGAACGCGCAGCTCGCCGCGGGCAAGCACCTGATCCTCACCCCGGGCATCCACCAGGTGTCCGAGCCGATCCGCGTGACCCGCCCCGACACCGTCGTGATGGGCCTCGGCCTCGCCACTGTCATGCCCACCAACGGCAACATGGCCCTCGACGTGGCCGATGTGGACGGTGTGAAGATCGCGGGCCTGCTGATCGACGCGGCCCCGACCAACTCGCCGCTGCTGGCCCAGATCGGCGCACCGGGCAGCAACGCCAACCACTCGGCCAACCCGACCTCTCTGCACGACTTCTACGTCCGCATCGGAGGCTCGGCGGTCGGCCGCGCCACGAACTCGCTCGTCGTCAACAGCCACAACGTGATCGGCGACCACCTCTGGCTCTGGCGAGGCGACCACTCCATCGGCGTCGGCTGGGACCTCAACACGGCCGACACGGGCCTCATCGTCAACGGCAACAACGTGACGATGTACGGCCTCTTCGTGGAGCACTACCAGAAGTACCAGACCATCTGGAACGGCCAAGGCGGCCGGACGTACTTCTACCAGAACGAAATGCCCTACGAAGCCCCCAACCAGCAAGCCTGGATGAACGGCTCCACCAGGGGCTACGCGGCCTACAAGGTGGCGAACAACGTCACCTCCCACGAGGCGTGGGGCCTGGGCAGCTACATCTTCATGCGCTTCAACGCCTCCGTGACGGCGGACCGCGCCTTCGAGATCCCGAACACCCCTGGCGTGAAGCTGCACAGCATGGTGACCGTCTCCCTGGGAGGCAACGGCACCATCCAGCGGATCGTCAACAACGCGGGCGGCACGGCCACGGCAGGCTCGACCGAGGCCTACCTGGCGCACTACCCGAACCCGTGATGCCGCAAGGCTGACGGTTCAGTCCCGTCCCCTTGTCCCGGCCGCGAGGCCGGGGCAGGGGGATTTCTGTGCCACGGAACAAACGGAGGCAGGCTGACGCAGGGGTCCCCTTCGAACCAAGCTCCCCCGCGACCCAACGTACCGAGAGGGTCTGACAGTCCGCAGCCGCCAACGCAGGCCGACCACGCACGCAAACCAGGCGCGCGCTCTCAACCGGACAGCCACCAACGCAAGCCAACCACCGACGAATCCTGGCGTGGCGAAGCGCAGCGAGCTCGAACGGGCTGCTGCCACTCCGGTCAGCGGTACCACCCACCGATCGCGATTGGGGCTTGACTTTGGGTGCGAGGTGCTACCACTAGTGGCTCGGCCGGGCCTCTTTTCAGCCCGGCCTTTTCCGGTCCGACAAGCGCCTCGCAAGGGCCCCGAAGTCAAGCCCCAATCGCCACCCCGCACTTCGACAGGACCCGCGCGAACGCCCTCGCAACCGCAACCCAACCAACAAAACGCGACCAACCCCGCTGGAACAGGAACCGGCCTACGGAACCCGGCACCCGGCGTCAGCCCGTCAGCCCGGCACCCCTGGCCCCCTCAGCCCAGCCGGCGCGGCCGATTGATCTTCATCTCGTCCATGTCCGTGACCTTGGCCTTCAACCCCTTGAAGTCCACCCCCAGCGCGTCCAGCGCCCCGGAAGCCCGCCTCAACCCGGCCTCGTCCGGCTTCTCCTCGGCCGTCAGGATCACCCGATAGCTGAAGAAGTCGAGCTTCTCGTCGTACGTCAACGCCCCTTCCTCGCTGAACCCGGCATCACGCAGGAAGTCGAAGCCGCTCAACCGCTCCTTCAACAACCCGCGCTGCGAATCGGTCAACTCGGCGAAGCGCCCACGCACGAGCACTCGATAGGTGTGTTCAGCCACGACCGAGCATGCTCCCCGATCACCCGCCACTCTGGCGAACGATTTCCGATCTGCGGAAGAATCACCTCATGAACGCAAAAGAGCTGGTCACGCGCATCCGGACCGAGCTGCACCCCGGTGAGCACGACAACCTGGTGGTGAAGTTGATCGAAACGGGCGAAGCGCCCCGCTCGGTCATCGCGACCTTCGCCGCCGAGGAGAGCCACATCGTGTCGTCGGACTGGCGAACATTCCTCTCCCTGGCCGCCAAGGCCGAGGAGCCGAACGCGCGGGCGTTCTTCACCCTCCTCGCGGGCGGCGAGGAACTGGTCCTCCCGATGCTCCAGCCGCTCGCCGAGGCGGCGGGCATGTCGGCCAAGGACTTCCAGTCCTACGAACCGTTCCCCGGCTGCCAGTCCTACCCCGCCTACCAGGCGTGGATGGCGCTGAACGGCGAGCCGACCGACGTGATCCTGGCGATCCTCGCGAACTTCACCGCGTGGGGCGGTTACTGCGCCCGCATGGCCAAGGGTCTCAAGGAGCACTACGGCTTCTCCGACGAGGCGACCGCGTTCGTCGACTTCTTCGCCACGCCGGCGCCCCAGCTCGAGGACCGGGCGATCGCCGCCGTCCAGGCGGCGCTGGACGCGGGCTGGCAGCCGAAGCACGCCTGGCGCTACGGCCGCCTGCTGCAGGCCTACGAACTGCAGTTCTGGTCCACGCTCGCCTGATGACGAAACCGGGGGCGGCCGCACCGGCCGCCCCCGAAACGCGCTAGCGGGGCAGGTATGCCCTGTGCGCCTTGGAGAACTCGTAGTTGTTGTACTTGTCCCAGTTGATCGACCACGTCATCAGCCCACGCAGGTTCGGGTACACCCCGCGCGGCTTGTAGCTGCCGCACCGCGTCCCCTTGGTGAGGCAGTCGAGCGCGGTCTGCACGTCCGCGACCGACGTGAACCCGTTGCCCGCGTACTGGGCCGCCGGCAGGCCGATCGCGACCTGGTCCTGGCGCAACGGCGCGAAGAACTTCGACGCGTCGCCCCGCACGTTGAACCCGGCCAGCACCATGTCGGTCATCGCCACGTGGAAGTCGGCGCCGCCCATGTTGTGGTACTGGTTGTCCAGGCCCATCACGGGTCCAGAGTTGTAGTCCTGCACGTGCAGCAGCGTCAGGTCGTTGCGCATCGCCTCGATCACCGGCAGGTACGCGCCCGTGCGCGCGTCGCCGGTGCCCGTGCCGCCGTAGAACTGGTAGCCGACCTGCACGAAGAACGTCTCCGGCGCCATCGTCAGCACGAAGTTGGCTCCGTAGCGCGCCTTCAGCGACCGCAACGCCGAGATCAGGTTCACCACGACCGGGGTCGTCGGGTTCTTGAAGTCGAGGTCACCAGGGTTCAGCGACAGCGAGTGGCCCTCGAAGTCGACGTCGAGACCGTTCAGGCCGTACTTGTCGATGATCGCCGAGGTCGAGCGCACGAACGCGTCGCGCGCGGCCGTCGTCTCCAGCCGGACCTGGCCGTTCTGGCCGCCGATGGAGATGTTGACCTTCTTGCCCTTCTGCTGCTGGGCCCGGATGCCCGCGATGAACTCGGCTTCCGACTCGACGTTCGGGCACTCCGCGACCGGGCACTGCGCGAACCTGAGCTCGCCCGAGGTCGCGCTGGTGGGCTCGGCGAACGAGAGGTTGATGACGTCCCACTCGTCCGGCACGTCCCGCATCCGGATGTACCCGGACCCGTTGGCGAAGCTGGCGTGCAGGTACCCGACGAGCACCTTCTTCGGCAACTGCCCCGTGGGCGGCTGACCGGTCGTGGTCGTCGTCGTTGTGGTCGTGGTGGTGGTCGTAGTAGTCGTGGTCGTAGACGACGTCGTAGTAGGCCCGGTCCCACCGGTACAAGCGGCGCCATTGATCGTGCAGTTGGCGGGGTCAGCCGTACCGGCCGCGTTGAACCCGAACGTCACGCTCGCACCGGGCGCGACGTTCCCGTTGTACTCGCGGTTGACGAACGTGTTGCGGTTGCCGCTCTTGGTGAGCAGCGAGTCCCAGTACGCCCCGACGGACGTCGAGGCCGGGTAGTCGAACTCGACCTTCCAGGACGTGATGGCCGCGCTGGTCTCGTTCTTGATCGTCACCGTCGCGGTGTACCCGGTGCTCCAGCCGTTCTTCGAGAACGTCGCCGTGACTCCGGCGGCGCTGGCAGGGGCGAGGCTGACGATCACGGTGCCGAGCACCAGGGCGGCCACCGCGGATATTCGGGCGAACAGCAGCATGGGTAGCTCCATCCCTCACACGTGGCGGCCGGCAGGGGGTCCACCCCGAATTGGACTAGACCATCTACCGCGAAGTCAAGGTTCTAGACTTCCTCCCGTGCCCCACGCTCGTGCCGCAGACGGAACCAGGCTCTTCTACGACGTCGAGGGCTCCGGGCCTCCGCTGCTGCTCGTCGCGGGCCAGGCGAACTCGTCCCGCTGGTGGTCACAGGTCCGCCCGGGCTTCTCCGCGCACTTCACGACGATCGTCACCGACCACCGCGGAACCGGTTCCAGCGACAAGCCGGACGTCCCGTACAGCACCAAGATGTTCGCGCAGGACTGCATCGCGATCCTGGCCGACGCGGGCATCGGCAGGGCGCACGTCTACGGCACGTCGATGGGCGGTCGCATCGCGCAGTGGATCGCCGCGGACCACGGAGCACACGTCGACAAGCTCGTGCTCGGCTGCACGTCCCCCGGCGGCGCGCACGGCATCGAACGCAGTGCCGAGGTGCGCAAGTCGCTCGCCCAGGTCGAACCGATGAAGGCGCGCCGGGCGTTGGAAGAGCTCATGTACACCCCGGCGTACCAAGGCCCGTACAACACGCTCGGCGACCCGAACATGCCTCCCCACGCGCGCAAGCGACACCTCTTCGCGAGTGCCGAACACGACGCGTGGGACGTCCTGCCGTCCATCACCGCGCAAACGCTCGTAGTGCACGGCACCGACGACATCTTCAACCCCACGGCCAACGCTCCGCTCATCACGGAACGCATCCCCGGCGCACGCATGCACCTCATCGAAGGCGCACGACACGGCTACTTCGAGGAGTTCGCGAGCGAGGCCACCCCTCTCGTAGTGCGCTTCCTCCAGGCCTAACCGGTCACCCACCGCAGGCCGCGCATCAGGGCGTGGCCCGCGAACCGCACCCCGGTGGCCTCGGCGATCGGCAGGTACGGCAGCCGCAGCGGAACCCGCGCCCACACCGGCAACGACGCCACCGCCGTGGCGCTCAGGATCGCGTACGGCGCCCGCGCCAGCATCGGCAACGGCGCCCTGAGCAGCAGGAACCGGGCCGCCTCACGCGCCTCGGGCGTCCCGCGCAGCTCGGCCCGGAACCCGTCGATCCTGGCCTCCAACTCGCGGACCGTGCGCGGCGGATCGGGAATGCCCATCTCCTCGGCGAGCACGGCCATGTCGGCGACGTACCCGTCGTAGTCGTCCAGCGGCTTCTCCCCGTACCGCTGGTGACAGCGCAGGAAGCTGTCGACCTCGGCCACGTGCACCCAGGCCAGCAGGTGCGGGTCGTCGGCCCGGTACGGCCGCCCGTCGGACGCGACGCCGTGGATGTGCGCGTGGATCCGCGCCAGCCGCGCCACCGCCGCCTGGGCGTCCTCGGCCGTGCCGTACGTCGTCACACCGACGAACAGGCTCGTGCGCTGCAACCGGCCCCACGGATCGGTCTTGTAGTCGGAGTGCTGCGCCACCGCCGCCATCGCCAAGGGGTGCAACGACTGCAGCAGCAACGCCCGCAACCCGCCGATGAACATGGCGTTGTCGGCGTGCACGTGCCGGACGGGCCGGTCCTCGGCGAACAGGCGCGGGCCGGGCGAGCCGTGGATCCGTTGCGCGTGCTTCTCCCCCTCGGGACCAATGACCATCCCGAAGAGTCCCCGGCTCAGCTGCCTGCGCACCGCCTCCAGCACCACCCCATCATGCATCCCAGTAGTTGACGTCGGGAAGGACCAGCCACCGGTCCGGCTCGGTGAACGCCTTCGCGTCCTTCGGCCGCACGCCCGCGTACGCGCAGCAGAACGCCACGGCCTGGTGGACGTAGAGGTGCTTCATCAGCACCTCCTCGGTGTCACCGTCCTCGCCGGGACCACCGCCGGGGTGCAGGTCCCAGCCGAGGATCTCGCCGTCGCGGTGGCTGCTGCCCTGGTTGCCGCTCTTGGCGTTCGCGTACATGCCGTACGCGACCGTGCCCGCCGACAGCCTTTTCAGCACCAGGGGCGTCGAGACCAGGAAGTACCGGGGCTGCATCACGATGCACCCGCCGGGCACGTCGGTGACGCCCGCGACGAAATCCGAGTCCTCCAGCAGTTCCCCGGCCTCTTCTTTCGACACCACCTCGGCGTTCAGCCGCCCGACGGCGTCAGCGGCGGAGACACCCGCCACGCACGCGAGGCTGTAGCCCTCGTAGAACCGGAAGTCCTTCAGCGCGGCGACCAGCCGCCCGCACTCCGCCGTCGCCGCCCACTCCGCCGCGGTCAGCACCTCGTCCGACGGGATGACGTGCGGCGTGGTGAGACTCAGCCGCGCCGGCGACCACCCGGACATCATGGGCCGCAACGGATCCGCGCCCGCGGCGAGCAACACCCGCGCGCTCTCCTGCTGCCGCGCGTGCACGGCGTTCCACAACGCCGTGCGCCCGCCGACGACTTGGTCGACGTCAGCGACCCGGCCGGCGAGCTCGGCGACCACCTCCGCGGTGCCGAACTCGACGGCCGTGTGCAACGGCGCTCCCCAGCGCAGCCCGCCGTCCGGGTCCGCGCCCGCCTCCAGCCGTGCCCGCACGGCCGCGAGGTCCTTCCAGTGGTGGTACGAGAAACCCTGCCATCCTTGGCTTTCAGCCCCCATGGACGGCACCCTATCGCTCAGGCGAGGGCGATCTGGTCCAGATCGGGCGCGCCCGCGGAGTCGTTGCCGAACCTGATGGTGTTGGCGCCGGCGTTCAACACCACCGGAACCTCCACCACGTACGGCGTGTTGTTGCCGACCCCGTCCAGCTTCACCTCGACCGGCGCGCCACCGTTGACCGACACGAAGTACGACCGCGGCCCGTTCACCGTGAACTGGACGAACATCCGGTACGTCCGCGCGTCCGGCACCACGACGTTCGGGAACGTGACCGCGGCGTCCGCACCTCCGCCGATGTTGCGCACCTTCTCGCCACCCGAGCACGCCCCGCACCCGGTGAGCCCGGTGCTCCCGAACAGGTTCGCCGAGTCCTCCGCCTCCCGCACGAACACGCGGTCGGCAGGCCTCACCCGCACCGGCACGACGCCGGAAACCCTGCGCTCGCTGGACAACAGCCGGAACGAGGCGTTCACCGGAATGCTCACCGCCCCGACGTCCCGCCCGGCAGGCGACGTGGCGGTCCACACCCCTTCCAGCACCCCGCCCAACCGCATCGAGGCCCGAGCGGCACCGGGCCCGCTCAACGTCCACCCGGCGGGCAGCGAGGGCGCCAGCACCACGTCGTCGATCTGGTCGTCGGCGTCGAGCCGAAGCCGGGCCACGATCTTCACCGCCTGCTGCCCGCCTCCGACCCATTGCACCCCATGGGGTTCCACCGTCAGCGTGGTCTTGGGCGCGTACCCGGCGGGCGGCAGTCCACCGACCGAGATCCGGTCCAGCCCCACCCCACCTCCGAACACCTCCACCGTGTTCCGCCCAGCGTTCAACGGCACCGCGAGCGACGTGGGCGCAGGCACGTCCGCCCGTCCCTTGGGCACCGCCACCGGCACCGGCGCGCCACCGTTGACCGAAACCGACACGGCGGCGTCCCGTCCGGCCGCCAGATCCAGCTGCAACCGGTAATCCCCAGCCGCACCAACAGAAACGTCCCGGAAGGTCACGGCCCCCAGCCCGGTCACCTGACGCCCGCCGGAACAGGCGGCACACGCCTCCCCATGCGCGCCATCCGACCGTTGCGCGTCCTCGGCCTCCAGACCACCTTGAGACACCCCGCGCGGATAGCTGTGCCCGACCCGGATATCGTCGATCTTCAGCTGCTTGAAGTACACCGGCGCCTGCGCCCCACCCCAGGTGCCGACCACGGTGAGCTTCAGGTACCTCGCCTGCTGCGCCCCGAGATCGATGAACTGCGTCCCCCTGGCGGACGGCAACGCCCCTGACCGGACGTGCCACCACCGCCGGCCGTCATCCGATGCCGTGACCTGGTAGTCCTTGATGCGGCTGGAATCCTCGGGCCGCCCGAACGACACCCGCGCGTGCGTGGGCGACGACTCCCGCTGGTTGATCGCCAGGAACGCCACGTCCCTGCGCCGCCCGAGATCGAGCGAGACCGACACGGGCTGCGCGCCACCGGCGTCCCAGTACGTCTCGTAGCTGCCGTCGGTCAGGTTCGACGCGGGAAACCCACCGGCCGACGAAGTGGCCGACGCCGTCACGCCGCTGTAAAACCCTTGCTGCCCCATAGTCTCCACCGCGAACACGGTGTCGTACTCGTCCCACTTCGTGATCCCCTGGATCGCCAGGTACCCACCCGACTGCGAGAACCGCATCCGTTCCCCGGTGCGCAGATCCCGCACCGCCGAGACCCGATACCCGTTGTCCCGCAACCGAACGAAGTCGGCCCGAGGCCGCGTCACCACGTGCACGTACTGCCGCCCGGTCTTCGGGTTGATCGTGATGACCCCGTGCGCCCCGTCGTTCCAGAACCCGGGCTGCATCCCGCCGTACATGTACCCGGCGCCCTCAACCCCTTGCAACGACTCGCGAACAGGCGGCACCCAGGAAGCCATGAAGTTGTTGTAAGCCTCCTGCTGCACCGGCATCTTCCCGTTGACCATGGGCGTCTCGGCCATCAACGACTTGATGGAAGAACCGGCGTTCGTCACGTACCGCCCGGTGTTGAGCCGCACGTCAACGGCATGATCACCGCCGTCGTACCACCAGTCCCCGGTGTTGGGCAGCTTGTAGCAGGCCTCCGACAACCGGGGCATGGGCGTGAACGTGGCAGCCGGGTAGTCGTAAGCGGGGAACATCCCGGTCTTCTGCTCGTTCGACACCGTGTCCATGATCGGCGTGTCCTCGTTGTTGTTGCTCAACAACCAGGACGGCCGCAACTCCCGGATCTGCTCGTAGAGCCGGTTCCGCTCCCAGTACTCGTTGTCGTTGTCGATCCAGAACCCGGCGAGGTCCTCGTACCGCCGCATGACCTCGAAGAACAGGTCGTAGCTGTACTTCCCGAACCCCTCCCGGGTGGTCAGGTCGACAGACTCCCCGCGATAAGCCGAGTAGGCGGCCGAATCCAGCATCTGCACACCCTGCTCGCTGTGCCACTGCGGGTCGTCCGTCATGTACAGGACGACCCGAACCCCCTTGGCCTTGCCGGCCCGGACCAACTCCCCGAGCAGATCCCGCTGTGTCGCACAACTACCGGGCACCGCAGAAGGCCAAGGCCGCGCATACCCGAGCCGACTGTGAAAGGTGGCCAGCACGACGTACGAGGCCCCGAGCTTGCGAGCCTCGTCGATCCAGTAGTCAGGCGTCCACCCACCACCGGTGACGTCCCGCTCCCACCCGGCGCAGTCGAGGTGCTTGGGCGCGGTGAACATCCCCCAGTGCAGGAACAACCCCGCCGTCGACTGCCGCAGCCACTCCTGCCGCGGATGCCGCACCTCGGCCCGAGCCGCCCCCGCCCCCACAGCCGTGACCAGGCCGGCCACCAACACGGCCACCATCAACAGCCACACACGACGCAGTCCCATGACCATCGCCTTCTCGTCCGGGGCGGCGGCGAGAAGATCCGATGATTGCAACCCCGAGGGGCCGGGTCAAGGGCCCAAAGGCGCCAAGAACGCGAGGACTCATCGGAGCACTGCGAGGAGGCGAGACGGGTCAAGGCGAGACGGGTCAAGGATGGCTTTAGGAAATGGCGAAGCCGCAGGCGAGCCCGACCGAGCGCGCGCTCAGGGCAATGGCGCAGCCGAGCCGGGCCAAGACCCAACGCAATGCCGAAGGCGAGGCGTCCTTCCCTCTCACCGCTGTCCAAGCGGTATCGGTGACATGCCCACCCAACTCAGCCACGCACGCTGGAGATTGGGGCTTGACTTTGGGTGCGAGGTGCTACCACTGGTGGCTCGGCCGGGCGCTTTTCAGCCCGGCCTTTTCCGGTCCGACAAGCGCCTCGCAAGGGCCCCGAAGTCAAGCCCCAATCTCTATCGTCGCGAAGCGGCGATGAAATGACCCGGCTCGTCAAAGTCTTTGCCCCCAACGCAACCACCACAAAAGGCGACGGACCGCCAGCCCCCGAGGCGAATGCCCGCGAACCGTCAGCCGAGCGCCTCGACCACCTTCCCCACCATGTCCCGCTCAGCCACCGCGACCTCCCCGTCGGCCCCGGCCACCGACCGGCACATCTCCGTCACCGCGGCCCGGAAGATCGCCACATCCCGAGGCTCGTGCGCCTCGACGATCACCACCGAGGACCGCAACGCCTCCAGCACCCCGGCCTCCACATCGGCGGCCGACCCGGCGGGCAACGAAGGCGGCGCCGCGGACACGATCGCCCGCAGGTCGTCCGACAGCAGCGTGATCGCCCGAATCCCGGCGTGGCTCTCGACGTCCACCGACCCGGGGTCCGCAGTGGACACCAGCACCATGGCACCGAAAACGGCCGTGCGAAGGATCTGCCCCTCCGCCTCCGTGTACGCACTCATGACCCAAGCCTAAGCCGCCACCCCGTGCGCCCACCCGCGCTATGCGACGATCGGCGACATGAGTGCGGGTCAGGTGCTGGGTGCCAACATCAGGGCGTTGCGCGAGCAACGAGGGCTGTCCCTGTCCGAGCTGGCTCGGCGGTCCTCCATCGCCAAGGGCACCCTGTCGCAGCTGGAGAGCGGCACGGGCAACCCGACCATCGAGACGGTGTTCAGTTTGTCGAACGCTCTGGACGTGCCGGTGTCCGAGCTCGTCACCGAGCGGACGCCTCCGGACGTCGTCCTGGTCAGGGCACGGGACGTCGAGACGCTCAGCAGCAGCGCCGTGGACCTGCGCCTGATGCGCCGGATGGACATCGGCGACACCGTCCTCGAGATCTACGACCAGCGGGTCAGACCGGGCGCCACCCAGACCACCGAAGGTCACCCCGGCAAGGAGCACGTGCTGGTCACGAGCGGTCAGCTGCGGGTGGGGCCGCAGGACAGGCCGTACGAGCTGGGCCCCGGCGACTACGTGTGCTTCCCCGGCTCGGTCCCACACCTCTACGAGACCCTCGACGGCGAAGTCAGCTCGGTACTGGTGCTGGAGTACCCGAAGCACTAACGTTCATTCTATTGAACGGAGGTGGGCGATGCACCCGGACGTCGTGGTCATGGGAGCGGGCATCATCGGGGCGGCCTGCGCCCAGGCGCTGCACGCCCGCGGCCTCTCCGTTCTCGTCGTCGACCGCCACGGGCCGGCGTCCGGCACCAGTGCCGCGGGCGAGGGCAACGTCCTCGTCAGCGACAAGGAACCAGGCCCGGAACTGACGCTCGCCCAGGCGAGTCGCGCGCTCTGGCCGGCGCTCGCGGAGGACGCCGAATGGGAGGAAAAGGGCGGACTGGTCGTGGCGACCACTCAGGACGCCCGAGCTCCCCTGAAAGCGTTCGCCGCCGGCCAACGCGAAGCGGGCATCGACGCGTGCGAGATCAGCACGGCCGAAGCCCTGGAACACGAACCGCACCTCAACCCGGAGATCACCGCCGCCGTCCACTACCTGGAGGACGCGCAGCTCAACCCGGTCAAGGCGACGAGAACCCTCCTGCGCGGCATCGAGTTCCAGCAGGCCGAGGTGTCCACAACGGACGGCCGCAGCGTCACCACGGAGCACGGCGTGATCAGCTGCGGAGCCGTCGTCAACGCCACCGGCCCGTGGGCGAGGGCCTTCGGCGTCAACGTCCTGCCCAGGCGGGGCGTCGTGCTGGTGACCACCCCGATCCCCGGCAGGATCCGGCACAAGGTCTACGACGCCGACTACGTGGGCGCGGTGGCGAGCGGCGACGCCGACCTCCAGACGTCCGGCGTGGTCGAGTCCACCCAGGCAGGCACGGTGCTGATCGGGTCGAGCCGCCAGCGCAGGGGCTTCGACGGCACGATCGAGAGCCGCGTGCTGAAAGCGTTGGCGCAAAAGGCGATCGCGATGTTCCCGATGCTCGAAGCGGTCCCGGTGATGCGCGCGTACGGCGGCTTCCGCCCGTACGCCCCCGACCACCTGCCGATCATCGGCGAGGACCCGCGCACCCCCGGCCTGTGGCACGCCACGGGTCACGAGGGCGCGGGCGTCGGCCTGGCCCCGGCGACCGGCCACCTGCTGGCCGACCTGATGACCGGCGCCACCCCTCTCACGGACCCCGAACCGTTCCGCGTCGACCGGCCGGAGGTGATGGTGTGAAGGTGACGTTCAACGGCGCGCCACGCGAGGTCGCGCACGTCGCGGAGTTGTTGCCCGGCAGGTTCTTCTGCGGCATCGGCGTGTGCTTCGGCTGCGTCGCGGAGATCAACGGCGTGCCCGAGGTGCGCGCCTGCCGGCATCAGCTCCAGGACGGCGACGTGATCAGGACACAGCCATGAGAGCGGTCGTGGTGGTGGGCGCGGGCCCGGCCGGCATGGCCGCCGCGCGAACGGCCGCCGACGCGGGCGCGACCGTCACCATGGTCGACTCCGAACCCGAGGCCGGCGGCCAGTACCTGCGCGGCAGGGCCAGGTTCGGCCACGACGGCGTCACCCACCTCAAGAACACCGAGGCGTGGCTGGTCGAGGGCCGCACCCTGCACCTGCGCGGCCGGCACCCGCTCCAGTTCGACGCGCTGGTCATCGCCACCGGCGCCTACGACCGCCCGCTTCCGTTCCCCGGCTGGGACGGCCCGGGGGTGATCACCGCGGGTGCGGCCCAGGCCCTGGCCAAACAGGGCGTCACGCTGGCCGAACGCGTGATCGTCAGCGGCTCCGGCCCGTTCCTGCTCCCGGTCGCCACCGCGCTGCAGGACCTCGGCGCCACGCTCGTGGGCGTCTACGAGGCCTCCTCCCCCACCCGGTGGCTGCGCGAGGCCAGGGCGATCGCCGCCAACCGCCACAAGATCGGCGAACTGGCGAGCTACCGCAAAGTCCTGCCCCACCTGGAAACCCGCACCGCCGTCGTCGCCAAGCACGGCAGCAAGGTCACCGTCGCCACACTGGACAGCCGGTGGCGTCCGACCACCCACCGCACCGAGCACGCCGACCTCGTCTGCGTCGGCTACGGCTTCCTCCCCAGGACCGACCTGCTCCCGGAGGCCGCCCGCGCCGACGACTTCCTGGTCGTCGACGAACGCCAGCAGACCAGCGTTGAGAACGTCTACGCGGCCGGTGAGGTCACCGGAATCGGCGGCGCCGACCTGTCCGAAGCCGAAGGTGTCGTCGCCGGAGCAGCCGCAGCGGGTCAAAACCCGCCGAAACACGCCCTGGACGCCGTCAGACGAGGCCGCCTCTTCGCCGGAGCCCTGGCCAGGGCCCACGCCGTCCAGCCGGGCTGGCAGGAGTGGCTGAACGACGACACCACCGTCTGCCGCTGCGAGAAGGTCAAGAAACAAGACCTGGAACCTGCCAGCACCATGCGCGAGCTCAAGCTCACCAGCCGCGTCGCGATGGGCCGGTGCCAGGGCCGCATCTGCGCCCGCAACGCCGCCGACCTCACCGGCGTCCCGTTCGACGCCCAGCGCCGCGTCATCGCGATCCCGATCCCCCTAGGCGAACTGGCCACCATCCCGGAGGAAGAGTCATGACCGAACGCCTGGACGGCGTCATCGTCGCCACCGCACTCCCCTACGCCGAGGACTCCACGGCACCGGCGGGGCTCAGGCCCGACCTCGACAGGTTCGCCGAGCACTGCCGCTGGGTCGTCGAGAACGGCTGCCGCGGCGTGGGCCCGAACGGCTCCCTGGGCGAGTACTCCTCGCTCACCGACCAGGAACGCCGGGAGGTCGCGCAGACGGCCATCGCGGCGGTCAAGGGCAAGGGCATCGCGGTCATCGGCGTGCACGGCGTGGGCGCGCACCAGGCACGGCACTGGGCGGAGCTCGCCGCCGAGGACGGCGCGGACGGCGTGCTGTGCCTGCCGCCCACCATGTACCGGGCCAACCGCGGCGAGGTCGTGCACCACTTCCGCGAGGTCGCGAAGGCCGGGCTGCCGATCATGGTCTACAACAACCCGATCGACACCAAGGTCGACCTGACGCCGGACCTGCTGGCCGAGCTCGGCCAGATCGAGAACGTCGTGGCGGTCAAGGAGTTCTCCGGCGACGTGCGGCGGGTGCTGGAGATCAAGGCCGCCGCCCCGCACCTCACGATCGTCGCCGGCGCGGACGACGTCGTGCTGGAGAGCCTGCTGATGGGCGCCACGGGCTGGTTCGCGGGCTACCCCAACGTCTTCCCGGCCGAGTCGAACACGCTCTTCACCCTCGCCCGCGAGGGCAAGCTCGACGAAGCCCGAGCCCTTTACGAAAAGCTCGTGCCCGCGTTCCGCTGGGACTCGCGCACCGAGTTCGTTCAGGCCATCAAGCGGTCGATGGACTACGTCGGCCGGTACGGCGGCCCGTGCCGTCCTCCGCGCGGCCCGCTGAGCGCCGAGCAGCTCGCCCGGGTGGACGCCGACATGAAGCTGGCGACGTCATGAGGTTCAAGAAGTACTTCAGCGCCGTCGACTCGCACACCGAGGGCATGCCGACCCGCGTCATCACCGGCGGCGTCGGCGTGATCCCCGGCGACACCATGGCCGAGAAGCGGCTCAACTTCATCAAGAACCACGACCACATCCGCAGGCTGCTGGTCAACGAGCCGCGCGGACACGCGGCGATGAGCGGAGCGATCCTGCAGCCGCCCACCCGGCAGGACGCGGACTGGGGCGTGCTGTTCATCGAGGTCTCCGGCCTGCTGCCGATGTGCGGGCACGGCACGATCGGCGTCGCCACCGTGCTCGTCGAGACCGGCATGGTCGAGGTGACCGAGCCCGTCACGACCGTGCGGCTCGACACGCCCGCCGGGCTGGTGCTCGCCGACTACGACACCCGCACCAAGCTCGTCACCATCCGCAACGTCCCGGCGTACGCGCACGAACTGGACGCGAAGGTCACCGTCCCGGGGCTCGGCGAGATCACCTACGACATGGCGTACGGCGGCAACTTCTACGCCATCCTGCCGCTGGAACAGCTCGGCATCCCGTTCGACCGGGCCGAGAAGGACGCGATCCTCGCGGCCGGTCTGTCCATCATGGATGAGATCAATGCCTCCAACCGCCCGGTGCACCCCACCGACCCGGCGATCAACGGCTGCAAGCACGTGCAGTTCACCGCGCCCGGCGAGGACGGTGCCGACTCGCGCAACGCCATGGCGATCCACCCCGGCTGGTTCGACCGCTCCCCTTGCGGCACAGGCACTTGCGCCCGAATGGCCCAGCAGCACGCCCGCGGCCTGCTCGCGGTCGGCGAGGACTACGTCAACGAGTCGTTCATCGGCACGCGGTTCATCGGCCGGCTGGTGGAGGAGGTCTCGCTCGGCGACCGCACCGCCGTGGTGCCCACTGTGGCCGGTCGTGCCTGGATAACCGGCATGGGTCAGTACTTCCTGGACGAGACCGATCCGTTTCCGGAGGGATTCGTGCTCTAGTCACCGGGCAGTCACTACAGTCAAGTCCGTGACAACGACGCCCAGTCTGGAAGCGCTGCTGCGCATCGGACCGTTCCACTCGGCACTGCGCGCGGCCATCCGCCGCCGCGGGCTCACGCTGGAACGGCTCCGGCTACGCCTCGCGCAGCAGGACGTGGCGGTCGCTCTGTCGACGCTCAGCGACTGGCAGCAGGGCAGGGTCCGGCCGGTGTCCCCGAAGTCGTTGAAGGCCGTGGCGGTGCTGGAGGAGCTCCTCGAGCTGCCGCCGCGGTCCCTGCTGACGTTGCTGGAGCACACCGGCCCGAGCGGCTGGCCCGCCGTCGTGCCCGGCATGATGCCCGGCTTCAACGCCAACGACCTGGAGATCCTCTCCCGGCACGACCGGGTGTTCGTCGACGCCGACCGGCACGCGTCCCGCGTCGAGGCGAAGATGGTGGTCCGCGCGCGCACCGACGGCGTGGACCGCTACCACGCGCACTACTTCTGCGACGACTCGGTGGAGACCGCGGAGCTGCGCCAGGAACCCGTCCGCAACTGCCGTCCCGGCCGGTCCACCCGCGACGAGTCCGAACGTCTCGTCGTCGACGAGCTGCTGTTCGACCGGGCGTTGCGCGAAGGCGAGACCTGGGTCTTCGAGTACACCGCGCACGACCCGACGAAGCTCGACAGCATCGAGTACGCGCACGGCGTGCGGTGCTTCCTCGCGCAAAGCCTGATCGAGGTGCACTTCGACCCGGCGGCCATGCCCGTCGACCCGCACGTGTACCTGCAGGACTGGGAGGAGCAGGAACCGCACCGCACGATCGACCTGAGCCCCGACCACACCCACTCCGTGCACCACTTCGAGACTGACGTGTCGGTGAACTGGGTAGGTATCCGCTGGAGGTGGGCATAGGTGATCACCACGGACTTCGTTCCCGGCGCGCCCGCGTGGCTCGAGCTCGGCACGTCCGACGAGGCGGCCGCGGCCGAGTTCTTCGGCGCCGTGCTGGGCTGGGAGTACCACCCGGCGGGCACGCCCGGCAGCGGCGTGTTCACGCGGGGAGGGCTGGCCGTCGCGGGACACGTGGCCGCGCAAGCCTCCTCGTGGACCGTCCACTTCGCCGCGATCGGGCCCGGATCGCCGCCGCGGCTGACGGACCCGCACGGCGCGGAGGTCGGCGTGTGGATGGCGTCGACCGCCCCCGCGGAGCCGGGCGGCCCTCAGCCACCGGGCGGGGCCGGGCTCGGCGCGGTGTCCACGCCCGGCGCGCTCACCTGGATCGAGCTGCACTCTCCCGCGCCCAGCGCGTCCGCGTCGTTCTACCGCGCGCTCTTCGGCTGGGAGATCCAGCTGATCCCCGGCGCGCCCGGCCAGTTCCTGGCGCCCGCGGGCGCGGGCCCCGGCCGGATGTTCGGCGCGATCGTCGCGGACGCCCAGGCGTTCTGGCTGCCGTACTTCGAGGTGGCCGATGTGGATCGGGCGGCGGCCTCGGCGCCGGTCCTGCTCGCACCCCACGACCTGGACGACGTCGGCCGGATCGCGGTGCTGGTCGACCCGTTCGGAGCGCGGTTCGGGGTCATGCGTTCTGTTACCACCGAAAGCCTCCCCAAATCCTGAGACGCCGGTTAGCGTGCGCTGGTGCAGTTGCCGTGGAGAGCCGCGCCCAGGGCAGCGCTGTCGAGCCCGCTCACGCTGGTGGTGAGCATCGCGACGACGTTGCTGCTGGGCTTCGTGGTGGCCGCGGCCGCCCTGCACTCCTCGGCCGCCGGCAGCGCCGCGCTCGCCTACCAGCAGAGCCGGATGTGCCCGCACTCCGTGCACCCGGCGCTGGACGGGGACCGGCTGCCGCTGTCCACGGCCGTGTCGATGGCGGCGCGCAGTGATCTCGGCGGCGCCTACTCGCGCATCGGCAGGCCCGACTTCAACGGTCTCGCGACCTACGGCAGGTTCGGCTATCGGCCGGACGCGTTGCAGCACCTGGCGGTCGTGCAGGGCGGCGGCACCGGGTTGTGGGTGCCGCAGTCGATCGCCACGGCCGCCCGAGTCGAGGTCGGCGACCGGCTCACCGGGTCACCGCTGGTCGTGACCGCGATCTACACCGACCTCACGCAGCCCGTGGACGGCTGGTGGTGCTCCGAGGCGCAGACCGCGGTGCCGAACCCGCTGGGCGGCGACGGCGCGAGCACGTCGGTGATCTGGGTGTCGTCGCCGGACGACCTCGCGAAGCTGCCGCCGGAGTTCGCTCAGGACGCCACGGTGACGCTGCGGTTCGCCGCCGACGCTCCGGCGACGATCGCCGAGGCGGAGGCGTTGCGGGACGCCGGGAACGCGCGGTTGTCCGCGTTGGCGCTGCCGTTGACGCGCACGGACCTGCTGTCCGGGGCGATCACGGCGGCGCAGACCTCGGAACGCAACGTGTCGTCGGCCCTGCTGCCGCTGGTGATCATCAGCGTGCTGGTCGGGCTCGCCGGCGTCGGCACCGTGACCGTGCAGTGGGCGCAGCGCAGGCATTCCGAGCTGCGGCTGCTGTGGGTGCGCGGCGCGAGCCCGCTGGCGCTGGGTCTCCGCGGCGTGCTGGAACTGGGGCTGCCGCTGGTCGTGGGCGGGGTGCTGGGGCTGCTGGCCGCCCGGTTGTTGCTGCCGCTGTACGCGCCGGGTGTGGTGCTGGCGCCGGGAACGTTGTGGCTGGCCTTGGGTTTCGTGCTGGCCGCGGTGGTGCTGAGCCTCGCGGTGACGGTCCTGGTGGCGTCGTGGCGGGTGCATCGGACGTTCCAGCGGCAGGCTCGGTCGCGGCGGCTCGGGCTGGTGCCGTGGGAGCTGGTCGTCGCCGGGCTCGCGGTGCTCGCGTGGTTCCGCCTGTCCGCCAACGGGTTGGGCACCTCGCCGAAGCTGGGGACGTTGCCGCGCATCGACGTCGCGGCGCTCGCGTTCCCGTTGCTCGTGGTGCTGGCGGCGGCGTTGCTCGCGACGCGGCTGCTGCGCTGGTCTTTGGGCTGGTCCCACCATGTGCAGTGGTGGCGGGTGCCGGCCGCGCAGCTCGCCTTGCGCCGGCTCGCGGCCGCCGCCGGGCCGGTCACCGGGGTGCTGCTGGTGGGGGTGCTGGCGGTCGGCACGATCGCGGTCGGTAGTGCGGTGGCGGGGGCTCAGCGGTCGGCGCTGGACTCGAAGTCCGGGGTGTTCGTCGGCGCGAACAGCACGGTGCAGGTGTCGCAGGACATCGCTTCGGGCCGGGTCGCGCTGCCGTCCTCGTTGCGGGGCAACACGACTCTCGTCGGCGTGAGCACGGGTGCGCTGGTGGTGGACCCGGCCACGTTCACGGACGCGGCCGTGCTGGACGACGCCGCCTCGGTGCGGACGCTGCTTTCGGGGCTGCGGCGCGAGGGCGAGGTCGCGCCGGCGGTGCGGATCGGGCGGTCGGCGAACCAGGAGATCCAGATCGCGGGCCTGCCGCTGGTGAAGCCGGTGGCGCAGCTGCCGTCGTTCCCGAAGCTCGGCACCCGCGGGTACGTGGTGGCGAAGGACTCGGTGCCCGCCGTCGAGCAGGTCGGCTCGTGGCACCTGTGGTCCACGCTTCCGTTGCCCGCCTTGACCTCCGCGTTGCAGGACGCCGGGATCCACTACACGAACGTCGCCGACCGCGCGAAGGTGCTGGACGGGCTGCCGTTCCTGACGGTCGAGTGGACGTTCGGGTTCGTGGCGGCGATCGGCGTGGTGCTGGCCGTAGTCGCCGCCGTGGCGTTGTTACTGGCCGTGGAGGTCCGGCGACGCCAGAACGCGGTGTCCGGCGCGTTGTCGACCCGCATGGGCATGCGCCCGTCCGTGCTGTGGTCGAGTCACCTGCTCGAAGTGGGCGCGTTGGCGTTGCTGGCGATGGGGATCGGCGTGGTCGCGTCGTTCGCGAGCGCCGGGGCGGCCGTGCCTCGGCTCGACCCCGCGCCGTGGATGAACCCGGCGCCGATGCTGCCGGATCTGGTGCCGTTGCTGGGGATCATGCTCGCGGGTGGCGCGCTGGTGGTCGTGGTGGCGGCCTGGTTGGCGTTGCGCGGTGTGCGCACCGCGCGGATGGGAGAGTTGCTCAGGTGATCCGCGCTTGTGGCGTCGGGGTGTCCTACGGTCCGGTGCGGGCCGTGACGGACGTGTCGCTGTCGATCGCGCCCGGTCTCACCGTCCTCTCCGGACCGTCGGGGTCCGGGAAGTCGACGCTGTTGCGCGTGCTGTCGTTGGTGGAAAGACCTTCGCTGGGCGAGGTCTTCGTCCGGGACGTGCCGACGTCGGCGATGTCGTGGTCGGACCTGAGGGCATTGCGGCGCAAGGAGATCGCCGTGGTGTTCCAGAACCCCGCCGACAACCTGATCTCGCACCTGACCGTCGGGGAGAACCTGCGGGCGGCCGGTGCGGACGACTTCTCGCTGCTCGACCGGCTCGGCCTGGGCGGGTCGGCGACGTGGCGGATCGGCGCGCTTTCCGGTGGGCAGCAACAACGTCTGGCGTTCGGGTGCGCGCTGGCCCGTGGCGCCTCGGTGGTGGTGGCGGACGAACCGACGTCGCAGCTCGACGTGCGATCCGCCGACCTCGTGCTGGAGACGCTGCGGTCGTTGCCGGTGCCCGCCGTGGTGGCGTCGCACGACCCGCGGCTGGTGTCGCTGGCGGACCTGTGCATCCCGCTGGCCGCGTCGTGATCAGGGCGGACGGGGTGCACCGCGCGTTCGGTGGCGTGTCCGTGCTGCGCGGGGTGGACCTGGCCGTGGCGGCCGGTGAGCTGGTGACGCTGAGCGGGCCGTCGGGTTCGGGCAAGACGGCGTTGCTGTCGTTGTTGTGCGGCTTCGACTTCCCGGACAGCGGGTCGGTGCTGCCGGGGCTCGCGTCGTGGTCGGCGTGCGCGGTGCTGCCGCAGTCGCTGGGACTCGCGTCCGAGCTGACGCTGGAGGAGAACGTCGCGCTGCCGTTGCGGCTGGCAGGGCGTGAGGTCGCCGGGGTGGCGGAACTGCTGGCGGAGCTGGGGATCTCCAGCCTGGGCGCGCGGTATCCGGGGCAGGTGTCGTTCGGTCAGCAGCAACGGGCCGCTCTGGCGCGTGCCGTGGTGGCGCGGCCCGCGGCGTTGCTCGCGGACGAACCCACCGCGCACCTGGACGCCGCGAGCGCGGTGGCCGCCGTCGGGTTGCTGCGGCGCGTCGCCGACGAGGGCGCCGCGGTGCTGATCGCCACGCACCACGACGCCGTGCACGCCATCGCCGACCGGGTGCTCGTGCTGGCCGACGGACGGGTTCAGACCGCCGGCGGCCTGTCCTCGTAAGGCGTGGACAGGACCACCGTCGTCCGCGTCGACACGTTGGCCGACTCGCGGATCTTCTGCAGCAGCTCCTCCAGCGCCACCGGCGAGGACACCCGCACGCGCAGCACGTACGAGGCGTCGCCCGCCACCGAGTAGCAGGCCTCGATCTCCGGCAGGTGCTCGAGGCGCTTCGGGTAGTCGTCGGGCTCGGAGGGGTTGATCGGGAAGAGCGAGATGAACGCGGACATCGGCAGGCCGATCTCCGCGCCGTCCAGGCGGGCCGCGTAGCCCTTGACGATGCCACGCTGTTCGAGCCGCTTCACCCGCTGGTGCACGGCCGACACGGACAGGCCAACCCGCTCGGCGAGGTCGGTGAAGCTGCACCGGCCGTCCGAGGCGAGTTCCTTCAGGATCGCTCTGTCGATCTGTTCGAGGGTCAAAGCACCACCAGTTCGTGAGGTCGGTTGTTGAAGGACTCGACGCCGTCCTGCGTGGCGACCACGATGTCCTCGATGCGCGCGCCCCAGCGGCCGGGCAGGTAGATGCCGGGCTCCACGCTGAAGGCCATGCCCGCTTCGAGCGGCAGGGAGTTGCCGCTGACGATGTAGGGCTCCTCGTGCACGTCCAGGCCGATGCCGTGGCCGGTGCGGTGCACGAAGTACTCGCCGAAACCCGCGTCGGTGATGACCTTGCGCGCGACGGCGTCGATCTCCTCGCACGTCACACCGGGCCTGACGGCCTCCACGGCGGCCTTCTGCGCTGCTTCGAGGACGGCGTAGGTCTCCCAGACGTCGTCGTAGGCCGGCTCGCCCATCACGTAGGTGCGGGTCGAGTCGGAGTTGTACCCCTCGGCGACGGGGCCGCCGATGTCGATGACCACGACCTCGCCCGCCTCCACCACGCGGTCGGAGTCGCGGTGGTGCGGCGAGGCCCCGTTGGGCCCGGACCCGACGATGACGAAGTCGGCCACGGTGTGGCCCTCCTCGACGATCGCGGCCGCGATGTCCTTGGCGATGTCCCGCTCCGTGCGTCCCACCCGCAGGAACTCGCCCATGCGCGCGTGCACCCGGTCGATGGCCTGACCGGCCTTGCGCAGGGCGTCGATCTCGGCCGAGTCCTTGCGCATCCGCAGCTCGCGGATGATCGGCCCGGCCAGCGCCTGCGTGCCGCCGATCGCGTTGTTCAGCTTGATGGTGTGCAGCGCGGGCATCATGTCCGCCACCGCGGTGCGGTCACCCTTGAGAGCGGCCTTGACCAGCGCGTACGGGTCCTCGCCGTCCACCCACGTGACGACCTCGACCCCGAGCTCGTCGGTCGGGATGGCGGCGTAACCCGGCTGCTCCAGCTTCGGCACCACGAGCCGCGGCGTGCCACCGACCGGCAGCGCGAGGCAGGTGAGGCGTTCGAAGGAGTCGCCACCGGCACCGATCAGGTACCGCAGGTCCGAGCCGGGCGAGATGAGGAGGGCGTCGACGCCCGCCTGCTCGGCGGCGGCGGTGGCGCGGTCGAGCCGCGCACGCAGCGCGGACACGTCGATGGGTCCGGTGATCGTTGCCATGGCCGAAATCCTAGTGCGTTGACCACGCCGCCCGCCGCGCACGGGCACGACCGCGGCCACCGCACCAGCGGCTCGTCCACCCGGCCGCACGCGCCCGCCGCCATTCCCCGCGCGCCCGCATCAGCGGCTCGCCACTCCCCCGCGCGCGCCCACACGCATCCGCCGCCACCACCACCGTCGCCGCCACTCCCCCCGCCCGCACACATCCGCCGCCGCCACCCTCGCTCTCCTCCGCCGGCGCCGCCCTCGCCGTCGCCGCTTCCCCGCGCGCCCCGCCCACACGCACCCGCCGCCACCACGCTCCCTCCACGCCGCCGCACCCGCGCGCCATGTTCACCCCCCGCCTCCGCCGCCACCCTCGCCCTCCTCCGTCGGCGCCACCCTCGCCGCCACTCCCCCGCGCGCCCCGCCCGCACACATCCGCCGCCGCCACCCCCGCTCTCCTCCGCTGCGGCGCCGCCCTCGCCGCTCCCCCGCCGTCGCCGCTTCCCCGCGCGCCCCGCCCGCACGCACCCGCCGTCGCCGCGCTCCCTCCACGCCGCCGCACCCGCGCGCCACCCTCCTCCTCCTCCTCCTACTCCTCCTCCTCCTCCTCCTCCTCCACCACCACCACCACCACCCTCGCCGCCACTCCCCCGCGCGCCCAGCAGGCACCACCCGCCCCCGCACTAGTAACTTGTCCCTTCGTGGCCAATCCCCTCGTGCTCCTCGACTCCGCGAGCCTCTACTTCCGGTCGTACTACGCGCTGCCGGACTCGATGACCGCGCCCGACGGCACGCCGGTGAACGCCGTGCGCGGGTTCGTCGACACGATCGCCCGCGTCATCACCGAACGCGGCGCCGCCCGCCTGGTCGCCTGCCTCGACGCCGACTGGCGCCCGGAGTTCCGCGTGAAGGCGCTGCCGTCCTACAAGGCGCACCGCGTCGCCGAGGACGCCACCGACGGCTCCGAAGAGGTCCCGGACACCCTCACGCCGCAGATCCCGATCATCCTCGACGTGCTCGACGCGGCCGGCATCTGCACCGGCGAGGCGTCGGGCCACGAGGCGGACGACGTGATCGGCGCCCTGGCCCACCGCGAGACCACCTCCCCCGTCGAGGTCGTGACCGGCGACCGCGACATGTTCCAGGTCGTCCGCTTCGAGCCCACGCCCGTGCACGTCCTGTACGTCGGCCGCGGCTGGAACAAGGCCGAGCTGCTCGGCCCGGAGGAGCTCGCCGCCAAGTACTCGCTGCCCGTCGAGAACGCGGGCTCCGCCTACGCCGACATGTCCGTCATGCGCGGCGACCCGTCCGACGGCCTTCCGGGCGTGGCGGGCATCGGCGAGAAGACGGCGGCGAAGCTCATCACCGAGTTCGGCTCCCTCGACGCCGTCCTCAAGGCCGTGGCCGACCCGATGGACCGCAAGCTCACCACCAAGGCCCGCAACGCCCTCATCGCCGCCGAGGACTACCTCGCCGTCGCCCCCGTCGTCGTCCGCACCGCGCTGGACGCCCCGGTCGTGCTCGACCGGTCCGACGAGGTGCCGCGCGTGCCCGCCGACCCCGAACGGCTGCAGGAGCTCACGCAGCGCTGGGGCCTCGGCAGCTCGGTGCCGCGCCTGGTGAACGCGATGGAACGGCGTCCCTAGTGGTGGTTCTGCGCGCACGCCCCGTCGACGTCACCGAACCCGAGGCAGGCCCGACCGTCGAGGTCACCCAGACCGAGGTGGTGTGCCGCGAGAGCGACGGCGCCGTCCGCTGGCGGCACGTGTTCGCCCCTCCCACGACGTCGTCGATCGCCCGCGGCGACGCCGTGGTCCGCGGTGACCACGTGTGGGTGTTCCGCCCCGACGAGATGCTCGGCCGCGGCGAGGGCGACGCCTGGCTCGTGCTCGGCGCGGCGGACGGTCGGCCTCTCGCGGAGGTGCCGTTGCCGACCGTCGGCCAGGGCGCGGGCCACGTGCTCCACCCCGACGGCGTGCACGTGCTGCTCGACGTCGGCGAGGGCCAGGACGGCACCTGCCTGTTCCTCGGCCGCCTCGAAGGCGCGGAGCTGGAGGTCCACGCCTACCCGTGGCCCGACCGGATCCTGGTCGGACTCTCCCCGGACGGCGGCGAGTTCATGACGGTGGACCACGAGCAGAACGACGCGGCGTTCCACGTCTTCCCCTCCGGCGACCGCACGCGCACCGTCGAGGTCGGCGACCTGCCCCGTCCGGATGACGAGGAGATCGGCGTGGTGGTCGGCTGGGGCGGCGGCTACCTCGACGCCACCAGGGCGGTCGTCATCGCCGAACACCACACCGACGAGGACGAGGTCCGCGTCTTCCACGTCCTCGACCTCACCACCGGCGCCGTGCTCGGGGAGCTCGACGTCCCGGAGGACACCTACGACATCAAGCTCCCCGGTGACGGCACGTGGATCGTGCGGGACGCCCGCTGGGCCCTCGCCTAGAAGAACGTCGAGCAGAGCGGGGCGACGGGGACCGCGAACACCGCGTCGGCCTCGGCGAGCCGCGTCCCCTCGATCCGGCGCGCGGCCGCGAGGTGCGAGAACCTCGTGTCACCCAGGTACACCGCGCCGAGCAGGTCGACGGGGATCGTGAGGTCGGCGGGCGCGTCCACCCGTTCGACACCGTCGGACGACACCCGGTAGCGGCCGTCGTTCGCGGGCAGCACCTTGTCGTGCACCTCGATCACCACCGAGCCCTCGCCGTACGTGCGGGCGGCGAGCATGCGCGGCACGTCCACGAGGCGCAGCCAGATCTGGTCGTAGACGTCCTTCGTGACGACGACACGCGGGTCCTCGAAGAGCCAGGTGACCGGGTCGTCCAGCGCCACGTCGGCGGTGATCGTGTCGACCAGGTCGAGGCGGGTGAGGTAGATCCAGAGGTCGCGCCACGCGTCGGCGTTGGCCCACGCGAAGTCCTCGACCTCCATGTGGTGGTTGAAGTCCTTGTCCTCGGTCACCTTGTACGACACGTAGCCGTCGTCGCCGTCCGGTCCACTGTGGACGACCGTGACGAGGTTGCCCGAGTCGCCCTTGCGGTCGAACGCGCGCACCCACCAGCCCTGCCAGCGCGAGATCTGGCCGGGCCGCCCGAGGCCGACCGCGGTGTGCAGGTCCGGCAGGAGCTTCTCGGCCGTGTCCAGGTCCACCATGCGCACGCCGCCGACCGGCGAACCGGGGATGACGGCCTTGCGTGCGTCGATCCGCAGGAACCGCACGCGCCCCGCGAGGCCGTAGCCGAAACGGCCGTAGATGCGTCCCTCCGACGCACGCAACGTCGCCACCGGATCAGGCAGCGTGGAGAGTTGCTCACGCATCAGACCGCTCAGCACGCCACGGCGCGTGTAATCCGCACGCACGCCCACGCGTGACACAGCAGAGTGCGGCACCACGGCACCACCGGGTACGACCATCGAGCTCGCGAACGTCTGGGTCGTGCCGACCATCGTGTCGCCGTCGAACGCGGCCAGCACGCGGCCCGGCTCGTAGGACGGCTGGGTGACCGCCCACTGCTCGTCGGTGGGCGGGCCCCAGTGCATCGCACGGCGGAAGAGCGTGTTGTGGTCGCGGTACTGCGCGTCGTCGGCGAGAACTCGGATGTCCGTCACGCCCGCGATCGTCGCTCAGGGCGCGGCGGAACGCACGTCAGTTTCCGAGCCGCCCGTACACCCGCCTCCTCAGCCTGCTCCACTCCTCGTGCGACCGCACGTACTCGTCGGCCTCGGCTCGGGTGATCGGCAGCTCCACGGCGTACCAGTTGTGCTCCCTGATCATCTCCCGCCGGTGCAGACCCACGCCCCACTCGCCGCCCATCCACTCCTCTTCGAGCTCGCGGAGCCCGTCGCGGCACCGCAGCAGGTCCCGGCCGAGCAGCAGGTCCTGCGTGTGCACGAACTCCTCGAAGGTCAGGGAGTAGTGGTAGCCGGAACTCTCCACCTGGGACGAACGCACGCTCTCCGCTGTCTCCGCGTACACCCCCATCGCGCGTTTCGCCTCCACGAACCGCCGTTGGCCGTGCCACACGAACGGCTCCCAGCGCAGCTCGTCGGTGAGCACCTCCGTGGTGCCGTCCGCGTGCTCTCGCGCCACCCGCTGCGGCCTCTGCCCGTCCGGCGGCAGGACGAACCAGCGCGGCGGCCAGGCGAGGCCCCTCGACATGAGCCGCTCCGCCTCGGCGGGACTGATCGCCACGCGCACCGGGGACCGCGGGCTCCCCCACCGCAGCATCGGGTAGTAGTAGTCATGGGACACGTAGGTGCGTTCCCAGCCGCCGTCCCGGCCGAACGCCTCGGACACGTTCGTGTCGGTGCGGATCAGCTCGCACGCCTGGTCCAGGTCCAGGGCGTCGGCACGTCGCCAGAACCAGGCGTAGATGGTCAGCCCCTGGTCGAACGGCACCTCGTACCGTTCGGACCGCACCTTCACGATGATGTCCACGACCAACTGCTCGGCATCGGCCGCCGAGATCTCGAAGAAGGCCGGCTCACCGCTCCGCCGCGCCACCAGGTCCGACGGGCCCCATTCCAGCGAGCGGGTGAACGCCTCCTCGGTGCCGTCCGGCGACAGCCGCACCACCGCGACAGGACAGTGGTTCGTCTCCTCCGAGCGGAGTGCGAAATAGCGCACAGACACGAAACCTCCCCCAAGGTCACCTTGAGGGAGGTTATCGCGACAGCGTGGATCAGCCGGTCGGCTGGCCGACCTCGTACTCGCCGTCCTCGGTCTTGACGACGATCTTGACCTTCTTGTCCTTGCCGCCGACCTGCACCTTGCACTCGAACGAGGTGTTGGGCTTGACCTCGTTCTCACCGGAGCAGCTCGCCGCGCCGACGTCGGAGATCTTGTACTCGTCCTTGAGGATCTGGACGATGCCGGTCTGCACGGCCGTGTTGTCGAAGATCTTCTTCTTGAAGAACGCCGGCGTCACGAACCCGGTGAACAGCACGGCGCCCACGAGCAGGACGACGACCACCGCGGCGACCCAGATGCCCGCGCTGGACTTCTTCTTCGGCGGCATCGGCGGGCCGTAGCCCGGCTGCTGGCCGTACGGGTTGGGCTGCTGCTGGCCCGGCATGCCGTACTGCTGCGTCTGCTGGCCGTACGGGTCCTGGGCAGGGGTGCCGTACGGGTTCGACTGCGGCTGCTGACCGGGCACGCCGTACTGCTGGGTCTGCTGCTGCGACGGGTCGAAGCCTGGGTACGGCTGCTGCTGGCCCGGCTGGGGCTGCGGCGGGCCGTAGGGGTTCTGTCCCGGCTGCTGGGCCGGGAACCCGCCGGACGGGGTGCCGGGAGGGAAACCGCCTCCATAGGGCTGCTGCGGCGGTTGCGGCTGCTGGCCCCAGGGCTGCTGCGGATCGTTCCCTCCGGACGGTCCGTACGGGCTGCTCATCAGTCGACCTCCGTGTGTACGACGTTGCGGCGAAATCCAATCACACCCTGCGTGTGAGTCTTTACTCCGACTCGCAAAACCTTCGTCAGGCTCATGTCACATCATCGCCACAACTCCGCGCCGCAGCGCGTCGACGGCCTTGGCGGCGGCCGCGCCGACCGGGTCCTGACGGCCGACCACCTCGCGGATCTGGTCCAGGAGGTCGATCACCTGGCGGCACCAGCGCACGAAGTCACCCGCGCCGAGCTCGTTGCCCCCGGCCTCGGCCGCGCTCAGCACCTTCTCCAGCGACTCGCCCCGCGCCCACCGGTACACCGGCCACGCGAAGCCGGGGTCGGGCTGGCGGGTGATGCGTTCGAGCTTGTGCCGGCGCTCGTCGTCTTCGATTTCCGCCCACAGCCGCACGGTCTTGAGCATCGCGTCCGCGACCGGGCCCTGCGGCAGCCTCGCCTCGACGGGACCGTCCCTGCGCGCCTCGTAGACCAGCGACGACACGACCGCCGCCAGTTCCTCCGGCTTGAGGCCCTTCCACACGCCGTTGCGGATGCACTCGGCGGCGAGCAGGTCCGACTCGCTGTAGAGCCTGGTCAGGCGCTTGCCGTCGGCGGTGACCTCCTCGGCCTCGCTCAGGTAGCCGCGCTCGCGCAGCAACGCGCGGATGCGGTCGAACTGACGCGCGAGCGAGTGCGTCGTCGCCGCGACCTTGCGTTCGAGCTGCTCGGTCTCGGCCAGCAGCCGGTGGTAGCGCTCTCCCCAGCGGGCGTGGTCCTCGCGCTGGTCGCAGCCGTGGCACGGGTGCGCGCGCAGGGCCCTGCGCAGCGTCGCGAGCTCGGGGTCGTCGTCCGCCGTGGTCTGCCTGCGGCCCCGCGACGGCACGGTGATGCCCGTGTTGCGGATCGTGGACGCGAGGTCGCGCCGCGACTTGGGCGAACGCACGTCGACCTGCCGGGGCAGCCGGACGTGCCCGAGCACCTCGACCGGCGCCGGGAAGTCCGCCGACGTGAGCCGGCCGGACCAGCGGTCCTCGGTGACGACCAGCGGCCGCGCCTCGCCCAGCGGCTCCAGGCCGGGGTCGATGACGACGGCGAGCCCCGACCGGCGGCCGGACGGCACCGCGATCACGTCGCCCTTGCGCAGCCGTTCGAGCGACTTGGCCGTCTCGATGCGGCGCGCGTTCGTGTTCTGCTTCGCGAGCTGCTTCTCCCGGTCGCCGATGCGGCGGCGCAGCGAGGCGTACTCCGCGAAGTCGCCCAGGTGGCACGTCATCGACTCGGAGTAGCCCGCGAGCGCCTCCTTGTTGCGGTCGATGCGGCGCGCGAGCCCGACGACCGAGCGGTCGGCCTGGAACTGCGCGAACGACTGCTCCAGGATCACGCGCGCGGACTCGGCCCCGAGCTGGTGCACGAGGTTGACGGCCATGTTGTAGCCGGGCCGGAACGACGAGCGCAGCGGGTACGTGCGCGTGGACGCGAGCCCGCCGACCGACTTCGGGTCGATGCCCGGCTGCCAGACGACGACCGCGTGCCCCTCGACGTCGATGCCACGACGGCCCGCACGGCCCGTGAGCTGCGTGTACTCACCGGGCGTGAGGTCGACGTGCGCCTCGCCGTTGTACTTGACGAGCTTCTCCAGCACGACCGTGCGCGCGGGCATGTTGATGCCGAGCGCGAGCGTCTCGGTCGCGAACACGACCTTCACGAGACCCCGGACGAACAGCTCCTCGACGGTCTCCTTGAACGCGGGCAGCAGCCCGGCGTGGTGCGACGCGATGCCCCGCTCCAGCGCCTCCCGCCACTCCCAGTAGCCGAGGACCATCAGGTCGGCCTCGGGCAGGTCGCGCGTCTTCTCGTCGATGATCCGGCGGACCTCTTCGGACTCCTCCGGCGTGTTGAGCCGCAGCCCCGCGCGCGCCGTCTGCGCGACCGCCGCGTCACAGCCCGCCCGGCTGAACACGAACACGATCGCGGGCAGCAGCGACGCGTTGTCGAGCCGCTGGATCATGTCGGTGCGCGACGGCGGCTTGTACCCGGTGTTGCGCGGCGGGCGGCCACCACTGCCCCCGCTGCGGTTGCGCCCGCGGCTGAACGGCACGTGGTACCGCGTCAGCTCCTCGGTCTTGCGCAGCACCTGGGAGTTGATCCGCGCGTGCGTCTGGTCGCCCTCGAACAGGTCGAGCATCTGGTTGCCGACCATCATGTGCTGCCACAGCGGCACGGGCCGGTGCTCGTCGACGACCACCGTCGTGTCACCGCGAACCTCGACCAGCCACTCGCCGAACTCCTCGGCGTTGCTGACCGTCGCGGACAGACCGACGACCTGCACGTGCTCCGGCAGGTGCAGGATCACCTCTTCCCACACGGGCCCGCGGAAGCGGTCGGCGAGGTAGTGCACCTCGTCCATCACGACGTACGCGAGACCGTCCAGTGTGGACGAACCCGAGTACAGCATGTTCCGCAGCACCTCGGTCGTCATGACCACGACCGGCGCGCCGCCGTTCACGCTCGTGTCGCCGGTGAGCAGGCCGATGTTCTCCGGCCCGTACCGCGCGGTGAGGTCGGCGAACTTCTGGTTGCTCAACGCCTTGATCGGCGTCGTGTAGAAGCACTTGCGGCCCTCGGTCAGCGCGAGGTGCACGGCGAACTCGCCCACCACCGTCTTGCCGGCACCGGTGGGGGCGCAGACGAGCACTCCGTGGCCGTCCTCCAGGGCCTCGCAGGCCTGGCGCTGGAACGGGTCCAGCTCGAACGAGATCACGGACAGGAAGTCGGTCAGCTTGGGCCGTTCGGCACGACGCCGGGAGTCGGCGTAGGCCTCGGCCGGGGACCGCGAAGCACTTGACACCCCTTCAGGCTTTCACATCACACCGACAATTGCCGTCGAGATAGATTAACTTCAACCAACACTGAAACGACAGAGGGCGATGTCCCGTGAACATCGCCCTCTGCCTGCGGTTATCTCAGAACGTGCGCTGCACCCGGTCCGCCACCAGCGTCACGAAGCGGGACGGGTCGGCCAGCTCGCCGCCCTCGGCCAGCAGCGCCAGCCCGTAGACCAGCTCCGCCGTGCCGGCCAGCGAGTCGCGTTCGCCGTTCGCGAACGCCCCGTGCAGGCCCTCCACCAGCGGGTGCGACGGGTTGAGCTCCAGGATGCGCTTGATCTTCGGCAGCTCCTGCCCCATCGCCTTGTACATCTTCTCCAGCGTCGGAGTGATGTCGTGCGCGTCGCCGACCACACACGCGGGCGAGGTCGTCAGACGGGACGAGAGGCGAACCTCCTTGACGTCGTCCGCCAACTGCTCGCCGAGCCACGTGAGCAGGTCGCCGAACTCCGCGGCCTTCGCCTCGTTGGCGGTCTTCTCCTCCTCCGTCTCCAGGTCCACCTGTCCCTTGGCGACGGACTGGAGCGTCTTGCCGTCGAACGACGGCACGGAGTCGACCCACATCTCGTCGATCGGGTCGGTGAGGACGAGGACCTCGTACCCCTTGGCGCGCAGGGCTTCCATGTGCGGCGACTTCTCGACGGCGACGCGCGAGTCACCGGTCATGAAGTAGATGTGCTCCTGGCCGTCCTTCATCCGCGCGACGTACTGCGCCAGCGTCGTCAGCTCCGACTCGGACTCGGTCGAGGCGAACGAGCAGATCTCCAGGATCGCGTCGCGGTTGTCGGTGTCGGAGAGCAGGCCCTCCTTGATCGCCGCGCCCACCTCGCCCCACAGCTTCGCGTAGTCGTCGGGGCGGGAGCCCTGCAACGACTTGATCGACGACAGCACCTTCTTCACCAGGCGGCGGCGCATCAGCTGGATCTGGCGGTCCTGCTGGAGGATCTCGCGCGACACGTTGAGCGAGAGGTCCGCCGCGTCGACGACACCCTTCACGAACCGCAGGTACTCCGGCATCAGCTCGGCGCAGTCGTCCATGATGAACACCCGCTTCACGTAGAGCTGCACGCCGCGCTTGCCGTCGCGCATGAACAGGTCCATCGGGGCCTGCGCCGGCAGGAACAGCAGCGCCTGGTACTCGAACGTGCCCTCCGCCTGCATGCGGATGGTCTCGAGCGGCGCGTTCCAGTCGTGGCTGATGTGCCGGTAGAACTCGGCGTACTCCTCCTCCGTCACCTCGGAGGCCGGGCGCGCCCACAGCGCCTTGCGGGAGTTGATCTCCTCGCCGCCCAGGCGCACCGGCCAGGTGATGAAGTCCGAGTAGCGCTTGACGATCTCGCGGATCTTCGCCGGCTCGGTGTAGTCGGGCAGGCGGTCCTCGTCGTCGGACGGCTTGAGGTGCAACGTGACCGAGGTGCCCTGCGGCGCGTCGTCGACGTCCTCGATCGTGTACGTGGCCTCGCCGGACGACTCCCAGCGCACGCCCTTCTCGGCGTGCGGGTGCCTCGTCACCAGGGTGACCTTGTCCGCCACCATGAACGACGAGTAGAAGCCGATGCCGAACTGGCCGATCAGGTCGGACGTGCTGCCCGACTGCTGTTCCTTGAGCTGCTTGAGGAACTCGGCCGTGCCCGACTTCGCGATCGTGCCGATGAGCCGCACGACGTCCTCGCGCGTCATGCCGATGCCGTTGTCCCGCACGGTGAGCGTGCGCTCGGCGGGGTCGGACTCGATCACGACGTGCAGGTCGTCGACGTCGACGCTCATGTCCTTGTCGCGGAACGACTCCAGCCGCAGCTTGTCCAGCGCGTCGGAGGCGTTCGAGACCAGCTCGCGCAGGAACGTGTCCTTGTTCGAGTAGATCGAGTGGATCATCAGCTGCAGCAGCTGACGCGCCTCGGACTGAAACTCCAGCGTCTCCATGAATCCCTACCGAAGAACGAAAGACGGACCGAACAGCCGTCTAATTTAGCGACCCACGACCGTGAGGGCGTCGGGAACCGTGCGAACCGTGATGGGCAGCGCCTCCTGGCGTTCGCCGTCGGCGTAAGCGATCCAGCCGTTGTCACCGGCCAACGACACTTCGCGCGCGCGGAACGTCCGCACGGTCGGATGGTCGGTGTGCGTGCCCGTGCGCAACGTCGGCAGCATCCGCAGCAGCGTCGACCGGCTCGCGCCCTCGACGACCGTCACGTCGAACAACCCGTCGTGCGCGTCCGCACCGGGACACACGGGGATGCCGCCGCCGTAGTTGGGCGTGTTGCCGATGGCGACCATCGTGGCGTCGAGCTCGAACGACTCGGCCTCCGTGGTCACGACCAACGGCGCCGCCTTCAGCGACGCCAGCTCGGCGAGGATCGCGAGGTCGTAGCGGCGCGGGCCGGCGGGCCAGCGCATCGCGTTCGCGCGTTCGTTCACCGCCGAGTCGAACCCGGCGCACAGCACCGTCGCGAACCACTGCCCCGTCGACAACCGGCCGAGGTCGAGCGTCTTGCGGATGCCGTGCACGACGTCCTCGACAGACCGCGACCCGATGGCCGCGGCGAGGTCGTTGCCGGTGCCCGCAGGAACGATCCCCAGTGCCGTCGGCGTCCCCGCGCACGCCTGGATGCCCAGGTGAGCGCCCCCGTCCCCGCCGAGCACGACCAGCAGGTCGATGCCGGAGGCGACGGCCTGGTGCGCCATCTCCAGGGCTCCGTCGGCGTCGTGCGCGACCAGCTGCTCCAACGACGAGACGTGCGGCCTCAGCGCCGCGGCGGTCGACCCGGCCATCCGGGCCGCCCGCCCCTTGCCCGACGCGGGGCAGACCAGCAAGGCCGCCCGCGTCACGTGGCGTCGTCGTAGTTCACGCGCTTCGGGGGGTCCGCGGGCTTCGCGGGTTCCGCAGCGATGGCCTTCTCACCGGGGTCGTTGCCGTCGGCGTCGGACGCGACGTAGTTGAACGGCGCCGCCTCGTCGTCGTCCAGCTCGTCCCAGCCCTCTGCCGAACGCAGCTTGGCCTTGCGCTTGTCGTGGACGCGCGCGATCTGGATCGCCATCTCGAACAGCAGGACCAGCGCGAGCGCCAGCACGACCATCGAGATCGGGTCGGTGCCCGGCGTCGCGATCGCGGCGAAGACGAACAGGCCCATCATCAGGCCGCGCCGCCACTTCGCCAGCCGCTCGTACGAGAGCACGCCCGCGCGGTTCAGCATGACCACGACCAGCGGGATCATGAAGCTCACGCCGAAGATGAACAACATCGTGATGACGAAGTTGATGTACTTGCTGCCGGTGAGCGCCGTGACCCAGTTGTCGCCACCGAAGCCGAGCAGCACCTTCAGGCCCTCGGGCACCACCAGGTACGCGAGCACCGCGCCGGCCACGAACAGCAGTGCGCCCGCGCTCACGAACACGCGCGCGAACTTGCGTTCCTTCTGGTAGAGGCCGGGCGTGATGAACGCCCAGATCTGGTACAGCCAGCCGGGGCTGAGCAGCACCGCGCCCGCCGCCGTACCGACCTGCAACCGGACCATGAAGATCTCGAACGGCTCGGTCTGCAACAACGCGCACTTGCCGTTGTTGCTGATCTCCGCCCGGTACTGCGCCAGGTCCGGCTGGCAGTACGGCCCCGTCAGGATGTCCCCCAGCGACGGGATCGGGCCGAGGCGCACCTCGAACCAGATGAAGCCGAAGATGGCACCGATCGCGACGATCAGCATCGCCATGCCGAGCCGGTACCTCAGCTCGTACAGGTGCTCTTTGAGCGACATCGTGCCGTCGGCGCTGCCCCGACGGCGCTTGCCGCGTTCCCGGCGTTCAGCGAACCACCGGAACGGACTTGCCACCGCGTTGACCGTCCTTACAAGTCAGAAGAGACCGGAAGGTCAGTTGTTGGCGGCCTTGTTCTGGGTGGTCTGCTCGATGGGAGGAGCGACCTGGGGCGCCTGCTGGGCCGGCGGCTGCGGCTGGGCCGGGGGGAGCTGCTGCACCGGCTGCTGCACGGGCTGCTGCTGGACCGGCGCGTCGTCCGACGAGTCCTGGTCGCGCAGACCCTTGGTCTCCGCCTTGAAGATCTTGGCCGACTTGCCGAGCGAACGCGCCATGTCGGGAAGCTTCTTCGCACCGAACAGCAGAATGATCACCACAGCGATGATGATCAGCTCGGTGGGTCCGAGGTTACCCATTGGTGATCCTCCTGTCTGCCCCGCCACGACGATCGTACGCGGGGTTCGCCCTGGTGCGGGCCTGTTCCGTGGTGCGCCGCTCCGCCAGGGCCACCTTCAGCGCCGCGGATCGCGCCTTCAGCAGACCGACGCGGTCCCCAACCTTGTCCCTCACCAGAGTGCGGGTGCGGGCAAGTCGGCGCAAGGATCGGATGACTCGGATCGCGGCGATGACGAGCACGATCAGGGCGACGACGATCAGCGCCAGGGTCGGTGTGGACGGCACAAGCACACGTTATACGTCTTAGGTGGACAGCAGGTGATCTGCCCGCCGCAACGCCTCCGCCGCCTGGCGAACGACCTCCTGCGCGAGTTCCGCAGGCTGCTCTACGTGCACGTCACCGCCCAACCCGAGGAGCAGGCGGACCATCCAGGACGGGTCGTCGTAGCGCATGAGGACACGCGTGCGGCCGTCCGAGAGCTCCGCGGAGTGATCGACGGGGTAGTACTCGGCGACCCAGTGCGCGTCGGGTTCGAGCAGGAGGACGGCGATCTTCTGATCGTCCCTCGGCTGGAACAACCCCTCCGACGTATCGGTCAGCTGGGCGTGCGGCGGCGGCGCGGACGGCTCGTCCAGCACCTCCACCTCGTCGATCCGGTCGAGCCGGAACAGTCGCACGCCGAGCGCCGAACGGCACCATCCTTCGAGGTAGCCGCGCCCTTCGACGAGCAGCAGACGCATCGGATCGACCACACGGTCGCTCATCGCGTCGTGTGACTGCGAGTAATAACGGATGCGCACGGCCCGTTCGCGCTTCACGGCGTCCTGCACGGCGGACCGGACCTCGGTGGTCTCGCCCCGTTCGAACGCGCCGAGCCCGACCACCATGCCGGCGGGCTGCGCTTTGCCGACCGCCGACTCGATCTTCGCGAGCGCCCGCTGCACCGCGTCCGCGTCGACCACGCCGGGCGTGTCGGCGAGCGCCCGCAACGCCACCAGCAGCGACGCCGCCTCGGCCGCGGTGAGCCGCAACGGCCGGTCCAGGCCCGCGTCGAACGACACGGTGATCGTCTCTCCCTCGAACGACAGGTCGATGAGGTCGCCGGGGCCGTAGCCGGGCAGGCCGCACATCCACAGCAGCTCGAGGTCCTTGCGCAGCTGCTTCGGCGTGATGCCGAAGTCGGCGGCGGCCTCCTTGACGGTGATGGCGGGCCGGTTGAGCAGGTACGGCACGAGGGCGAGCAGGCGCGGCAGCCGTTCGTTCGACGCGGTCACCGCGCTCCTTCCAGTGCGCCCTGCAGGCGGTCCCTGACGGACTTGGCCAGCACCTCGGGCTCCAGCACCACGACGTCGGGCCCGAACCCGGCGAGCCACTTGGCGGCCGAGTCGGGGAACTTCAGGTCGATCTCGACGACGTCGCCGCCGTCGCGTTCCTCGACGACCTTGGCGTGCCGCCGCACCCCCTGCGCACGGTCCTTGGCGACCCAGATGCGCGCGGGCGCCGTGTGGTGCGGATCGACCTCCGTGCGCGCGATGAGGCTCATCAGGTCTGTGCCTTCAGGAACCGTGAACGCACCAGGCTTGCCCACGGGCCGTACGGCGCCCACGACCCGTGAGAGCCGGAAACACCGTGTGTCCTCACGTTCGCGATCCCAGCCCACGAGGTACCACTTGCCGCGCCACGCGACGACACCCCACGGCTCGACCGTGCGTTCCTTCTGACCACCGGGCGGCGGCTTGCGGTAGCCGAACGACACCGCCTGCCCCGCCTGCACCGCCTGCAGCAGCGGCGGGAACGCCGGCTCGCTGGCCCGCACCTTGGGTTCGACGGTCGCGGGCGTGTCCTGGTCGACGTCCACCCCGGCCGCGCGCAGCTTGATCAACGCGCCGTGCACGGCACCCGTGAGCTGCGGCGAGTCCCAGAGCCGCGCGGCCAGCGCGACCGCGGCCGCCTCGTCGGGTTCGAGGTCGATGTCGCCGAGCTCGTAGTCGCGCCGCGCGATGCGGTACCCGTCCTCCGCGCCCTCGGCGTTCGACTGCCGCCCGGTCTCGAGCGGCACGCCCAGGTCGCGCAGCTCGGACTTGTCGCGTTCGAACATGCGGAAGAACGCCTCGTCCGTGGGGGCTTCGTGATAGCCGGGGACGATGGCGCGGATGCGCTCCGCTGTCAGGTACTGACGAGTCGACAGCAGGCACAGCACCAGGTTGACGAGGCGTTCGGCGCGTGCGATGGCCACGGACAAACCCTAACGCGTGCGCGCGCCGAAACCTCATCACCACCTGCCGTCAACGGTCCGTTCAGAACAGACGGCGGGATGGGCCTCGACACGACTCCGGAAAACGAGAAGGACCGGTGGCCCTGCACCACCGGTCCTCACGCTCGGCAAAACCTCTTCGGCGTCCCTGCAACGCGTCCGAGAGTCATCGTTCACCTACTGGGGGTTACCCCCGCGAAGTGCGGCCGACACGTCCCTTTTCGTCAAGGCCCTGCCCGGCGTTACACCCCACTACGACCTGCCGCTCGGGATCGTGGTCGAGGCCCGTCGTGCCGGCCGCCACGACGGTCGCCACGTCCCACGGGCGTTCGCGGAGCATGAACGGCAGCTCCTCCTCCAGCCACGCCGCGACGTGCCGCCGTTGCTCCGCCGAGTCGCCGTCGCGGGTGACCAGCCGGCGTTCCTGCTCGTCCAGGTCGCCCTGTACCCAGATCGAGGCGTCGATCCACCCGGCCAGTTCGGCGCGGATGATCCCGGTGCCCTCGATCCACACGACGTCCGCCCCGGCGGCTACGCGGATCACGCCAGGCCCGTCGTGCGCGACCCACGCCGGCGGCCGGAACTCCACCGCCCCGCCCCCGTGCAGCGGAGCCAGGACGTGGCGTTCGAGGAGGCCGCCCCAGTCGAAGCACGCGTGGTTCCAGGCGATGTCGTCGGTGTGCACGACCTCGGATCCGGCAACGGCCGCGCGCAGCCGTTCGGCCAAGGTCGACTTCCCGGCGCCACCACGCCCGTCGACGGCCACGACGAGAGGACGCCTGGTGACCCCGGGCTTCTCCTCGCGCAGCCGCCGCACGACGTCGGCCAGCTCCACGACCCTCCACCCCGCGGCTTCAGTCTCCCCGGCGTGCAGACGCATCTCCGCCTCCTCTCAGGTGCGGCCGACGCGTCCCTTCTCTCCCGCGGCCCAGCAGGTGAACCCGACGCAGTCGACGGTGTCGAAACTCCCGGAGTCCGCCACCTCCCAGCTCTTCCCGTCCTTCGACACATCCGTGCCCGACGGCCCGACCGCCACCAGCCCGTCCCCGCGGTACGCGATCCCGGACCGGTAGCCGACCGGCGCCTGCCTCCCGGCCGTCCACCCGCGCCCGTCGTTCGTGGCGAACGCCGGCGTCGGATCGGTCGGCTTCAGGTAGTCGCCACCGATGGCCACGCCGCGCCAGGGCGTCTTGAAGGCCACCGCGAACACGCCGGCCGCCTCCCCGGACGGCAACGGCACCTCGCTCGCCTTCCACGACCGCCCACCGTCACGCGACTCCAGCACCCGTGCCTTCGCCCCGCCGCCGGTAGCGATCCACGCGTGATTCCCGCTGGTGGTCACGCACTGCCCAGACGCCGCGAACGCGAACTCGCCAGGCAACGCCTCAGGCATGCCCTTCGCGTCGTTGACGTGCCACGACCGCCCACCGTCCCACGTCCGCAGAACCCGGAACTTCCCGTCCACGGGATCGCTCAACGCCAACCCGCGAAACCGATCGAAGAACGCCACACAGTCGTAGAACGCCTTCGGATCGTTGTTCCGAAACTCCTCCTGCCACGACTTACCGCCATCGGCCGTGCGATAGATACGCGACGACTCCCCTTCACCGATAGACAACGCCACCGCATTGCGCGCGTCGAACGCCTCGATGTCCCGGAACTCCAACGCCTCCGTCCCAGGCGGACCGACGGACTCCCACGTCCGCCCGCCGTTGACGGTGCGCAGCACGGTGCCCTTCGACCCGCTGGCCCACGCGACCTGCCCGGACACGGCCGACAGGCCCCTCAGACGCGCGTCGGTGCCGGTGGGCTTGAGCTCCCAGTAGGAGTCGGCCTGGGCGACCCCTGGCAGCATCAGGAAGGCGGCGAGCGCCGCCGCGATGATCCTCATGCGGCCACTCTCGTCCAGCCGCTGACCGCTTCCTAGCCCCGATCGGCCCGGACACGACCGAGCGGGCGAGACCCGGAGGTCCCGCCCGCTCGAAGTCCCAGCCCTACAGCGAGGAGATGAGGCGCTCGACGCGCTCGTCCACCGCGCGGAACGGGTCCTTGCACAGCACGGTCCGCTGCGCCTGGTCGTTCAGCTTCAGGTGCACCCAGTCCACGGTGAAGTCCCGCCCGGCCGCCTGCGCCGCCGCGATGAAGTCGCCGCGCAGCTTGGCGCGGGTGGTCTGCGGCGGGGTGTCCTTCGCGGCCTCGATCTCGCCGTCGTCGGTCACCCGCTCGACCTGGCCCTTGCGCTGGAGCAGGTCGAAGACGCCCCGGCCGCGGCGGATGTCGTGGTAGGCGAGGTCGAGCTGCGCGATGCGCGGGTTGGACAGGTCCATGTTGTGCTTGGCCATGTACCTGTTCATCAGGCGGTTCTTGATGGCCCAGTCGATCTCGCGGTCGATCTTGGACAGGTCCTGCGACTCGACGGCGTCGAGGGTGCGGCCCCACAGTTCGAGGACGCGCTGCGCCATCGGGTCCGGGGAGCGCTTGGCGACGTGTTCGACGGCCTTCTCGTAGTACTCGCGCTGGATGTCCAGCGCGGAGGCCTCCTTGCCGCCGGCGAGGCGGACGGTGCGGCGGCCGGTGAGGTCGTGGCTGATCTCGCGGATGGCGCGGATCGGGTTGTCCAGCGAGAAGTCGCGGAACTGGACGCCCTGCTCGATCATCTCGAGCACGAGGTTGGCGCTGCCGACCTTCAGCAGCGTCGTGACCTCGGACATGTTCGAGTCGCCGACGATGACGTGCAGGCGCCGGTAGCGCTCGGCGTCGGCGTGCGGCTCGTCGCGGGTGTTGATGATCGGGCGGGACCTGGTCGTCGCGGACGACACGCCCTCCCAGATGTGCTCGGCGCGCTGCGAGAGGCAGTAGACGGCGCCGCGCGGGGTCTGGAGCACCTTGCCCGCGCCGCAGATCAGCTGGCGGGTGACGAGGAACGGCAGCAGCACGTCGGCGATGCGCGAGAACTCGCCGGCCCGTGCGACCAGGTAGTTCTCGTGGCAGCCGTACGAGTTGCCCGCGGAGTCGGTGTTGTTCTTGAACAGGAAGATGTCGCCGCCGATGCCCTCGTCGGCGAGCCTGCGCTCGGCGTCGACGAGCAGGTCCTCGAGGATCCGCTCACCCGCCTTGTCGTGCGTGACGAGCTGGGCCAGGTCGTCGCACTCGGCCGTCGCGTACTCCGGGTGGGAGCCGACGTCGAGGTAGAGCCGGGAACCGTTGCGCAGGAAGACGTTCGAGGAACGACCCCAGGAGACGACCCGGCGGAACAAGTACCGCGCGACCTCGTCCGGGGAGAGACGACGCTGCCCGTGGAAGGTGCACGTCACCCCGAACTCTGTCTCAATGCCGAAGATCCGCCGCTGCATCCCTCAACAGTAGGCGACGTGGAGGTGTAGCAGGGTGATCCGTTCGGGCGGCACGCCGGTTGCGGTTTAGTGTCAGAGGGGTGTGGAAACGGGTCAGCGCTCTCGACAAGAAGCTCATGAGCTCCTCGGCTGCACTGCGTCCGAGCAGGCTCGACCGAGGTTTGAAGAGACTTTCGAAAGCCGCCAACCACAGTCTGCTGTGGTTCGTGATCGCGGCAATTCTGGCAACGCGGAAAGGCCCGTTGCGGCGGGGCGCGCTGAGGGGGCTCGCGGCCATCGCCGGGGCCTCTGCCAGCGCGAACCTGGTCGGCAAGTCGCTTTTCCCGCGCCGCAGGCCCGCCGCCGATCTGCTCGCGATGCCGCGCAGGCTGTCGAAGCGGCCGACGTCGTCGTCATTCCCGTCCGGTCACTCCGCGTCAGCGGCCGCTTTCGCCACGGCGGTGGCGTTGGAATCACCCAAAGCAGGCGCGGTGGTCGCCCCGATCGCGGCCGCCGTGGCTTATTCACGGGTGCACACGGGCGTTCATTGGCCGACGGATGTCGCGGCCGGTGCGGCCGTGGGCGTCGGTGCGGCGTTCCTGACGCGACGGTGGTGGCCGCTCGGCATGAACGAGCCCGCGTCGGCGTACGAACACGCCGACCTGACGTCGTTGCAGGAGGGCGACGGACTGGTCGTCGTCGTCAACCCGAACTCCGGCATCGGCCCCGACCCGACGCCTCAGATCACCGAGGAGTGGCCGAAGGCGCGGGTCGTGTCGGTCGCGGACCTCGACGACCTGCCGGACGCGAAGGCGCTCGGCGTCGCCGGTGGTGACGGCACGGTCGCCGCCGTGGCCGCGGCGGCCGCCGAACGCGACCTGCCGATGGTGCTGGTGCCGTCGGGCACGCTGAACCACTTCGCGCGCGACGTCGGCATCACCGGCCTGCACGACACGGCCCAGGCGGTCGCGGACGGCGTGGGCGTGCGGGTCGACCTCGCGCAGGTCAACGACCAGTGGTTCGTCAACACGGCGTCGCTCGGCGGTTACCCGGACATGGTGCGCATCCGCGAGAAGCTGGAGAAGCGCTGGGGCAAGTGGCCCGCCGCGGCGATCGCGATGTTCCGCGTCCTGCAACGCGCGAAGCCGCTGCACATGACCATCGACGGCGACAAGCACCTCGTCTGGATGCTGTTCGTGGGCAACGGCCCGTACCGGCCGAAGGGTTTCGCGCCGACCATGCGTCCCCGGCTCGACGACGGCCTGCTCGACGTTCGGTACGTCCGGGCGGACCGCCGGTACTCGCGGACCAGGTTCTTCATCGGCGCGCTGCTCGGGGCGCTGGAGCACTCCCGCATGTACACGCACCTCGAACTGGCCTCGCTGAACGTCGAAGTGCACGGACCGCCCATCTCGATCGCGACGGACGGCGAGGTGCGCGAGCGGGCCAACCACTTCAGGTTCCGCTCCCGGGCGGCCGCCCTGGGCATCTACCGACCGTGACGATCAGCTGCCACGCGTTCGACAATGCCGCAAAGTGTTCGACATTGTCGAACGTGCGCAGCTAGAGTGGGGTGCGTGCCCGGACCCATTCAGTCCATCAAGCGAGCCGCGGAGGTCCTGAAGCTGCTCGCGCACGGCGGCGCGCACCAGCTGAGCGTCGGCGAGATCTCCCGCGCCCTCGACCTCGCGAAACCGACGGTCCACGGCATCCTGCGGACGTTGCAGGAGGTCGGGTTCGTCGAGCAGGAGGTCGAGGGCGGCAAGTACCGCCTGGGCGCGGCGCTGTTCCAGATCGGCACGAGCTACCTGGACGGCAACGAGCTGCGCGCCAAGGCGTTGAACTGGTCGGACACGCTTGCGATGCGCGCGCGTGAGGCGGTGCGCATCGGCGTGCTGCACGGCAGGCACGTGCTGGTCGTGCACCACGTGTTCCGGCCGGACAACAGCCGGCAGACCCTCGACACCGGCTCGCTGCTGCCGTGGAACGCGACGGCCCTGGGCAAGGCGCTGGTGGCGTTCAGCGACGACTGGCCGGAGGGCGAGGAGATCACGCTCTTCACCCCGCACACGCTGAACACCGACCAGCTGGCGTCCGTGATGCACGAGGTCCAGCGCCGCGACTGGGCCTACGACCTGCACGAACTGGTCGAGGGCGAGGCATCGGTCGCCGCGCCGATCCGGGACCGGCGCGGCGTGGTCGTGGGCGCGATCGGCATCTCCGGACCGGTCGAACGGCTCTGCGACTCCCCCGACCAGCCGCCCCGGCTCGAGCTCGTGTCGTACGTACGTGAGGCAGCTCGCAGCGTTTCCAGGGAGCTCGGCGGCCTCTCCTGGTAGTAACCTGACACCGTTCGACATTGTCGAACGGCACAGAGAGGTGCTGACAGGTGAGCTACATCGCTGCGATCGACCAGGGCACGACGTCGTCCCGGTGCATCGTGTTCGACCAGTCAGGCGGGATCGTGTCGGTCGCCCAGCGCGAACACCGGCAGATCTTCCCGAGGCCGGGCTGGGTGGAGCACGACGCGACCGAGATCTGGACGAACGTCCAGGCCGTCGTGCGCGACGCCCTCTCTCACGCATCACTCACGTACGCCGACATCGCCGCGTTCGGCATCACCAACCAGCGCGAGACCACGGTCGTCTGGGACGCCGAGACCGGCGAACCCGTGCACAACGCGATCGTCTGGCAGGACACGCGCACCGACGCGCTGATCAAGCGACTGGGCGACCAGGACAGGTTCCGCGAGCGTTCCGGCCTCCCGCTGGCCACGTACTTCTCCGGCCCGAAGCTGCGCTGGCTGCTCGACAACGTCGAAGGCCTGCGCGACAGGGCCGAACGCGGCGAGGTGCTGTTCGGCACCATGGACACCTGGCTGATCTGGAACCTGACCGGCCGGCACGTCACCGACGTGACGAACGCGTCGCGCACCATGCTGATGAACCTGGAGACCCTCGACTGGGACCCGGAGCTCATCGCCGCCATGGACGTGCCGCGCGCGATGCTGCCCGAGATCCGTTCCTCCTCCGAGGTGTACGGCACCTACGAGGGCGTGCCCGTCGCGTCGGCGCTCGGCGACCAGCAGGCCGCGCTGTTCGGCCAGACCTGCTTCGCGCCCGGCGAGGGCAAGTGCACCTACGGCACAGGCGCGTTCCTGCTGATCAACACGGGCGACCAGCCGGTGCACAGCCAGAACGGCCTGCTCACCACGGTCGCGTACCGGATCGGCGACCAGCCGGCCGCGTACGCGCTGGAAGGCGCCGTCGCGGTCACCGGCGCGCTGGTCCAGTGGTTCCGCGACAAGGTGGGGCTCATCAGCTCGGCGGCGGAGATCGAGACCCTCGCGCGCACGGTCGACGACAACGGCGGTGCGTACTTCGTCCCCGCGTTCTCCGGCCTCTTCGCCCCGCATTGGCGCAGCGACGCCCGCGGGGTCATCGCAGGCCTGACGGGCTACATCTCGCGCGGGCACCTCGCACGGGCCGTGCTGGAGGCATCGGCGTGGCAGACGCGTGAGGTCGTGGACGCGATGAACGCCGACAGCGGTGTGGACCTCACGACGTTGCGCGTCGACGGCGGCATGACGGCGAACAACCTGCTCATGCAGTTCCTGTCGGACGTGCTGGACGTGCCGGTGGTGCGTCCGATCGTGGCCGAGACGACGTGCCTGGGCGCGGCGTACGCGGCGGGACTCGCGGTGGGCTACTGGGGCTCCACCGACGAGCTGAAAGCCAACTGGCACAAGGCGGCCGAGTGGGAGCCGTCGATGGAACCGGCCGCCCGCGCGAAGGGCTACCGGAAGTGGAAGAAGGCGGTCGAGCGGACCGTCGGGTGGATGGACGAGGACGATGACTGACTCAGCACAACGCATTCGCGCACGCGAGGAACTCCAGCACGGCAGGTTCGACGTCGTCGTGATCGGCGGCGGCATCCTGGGCATCGCCACGACGTGGGCCGCGGCGCGGTCCGGCCTGCGGGTCGCCCTGGTCGAGAGCGGCGACTTCGCGGGCGCCACGTCGTCCGCGTCGTCGAAGCTCGTGCACGGGGGCCTGCGCTACCTCGCGATGGGCCCGTCGGCCGTGCCGATGGTGCACGAGAACCACAAGGAACGCCGTGCGCTGGGCGACCGCCTCGCGCCGCACCTGGTGCGCCCGCTGCCGTTCCTCGTGCCCGTCTACAAGGGCGGCCCGCACAGCCGGTTCGTGCTGGGCGCGGGCGTCACGCTGTACTCCGCGCTGTCGGGTTTCGGCGACGGCATGGGCAAGGTGCTGTCGGCGCGCAGGGCTGTGGAGTGGGTGCCTGACCTGCGCGCCGACGGTCTGCGCGGGGCCGCGATGTACTACGACCACCAGATGAACGACAGCCGCGTGGCGATCACCGCCGCGCGCGCCGCCGCCGAGGCCGGTGCCGTGCTGCTCAACCACATCTCGGTCGTGGGCCTGCGCAAGACCGGCACGAAGGTCACGGGCGTGGACCTGCGCGACGGCCTCGGCGAGTTCGGGGTGGACGCTCGCGTGGTCGTGAACGCCACCGGGCCGTGGCTGGACGTGCTGCGGCGCATGGAGGACCCGGCCGCCGACCCGTCGATCCGCCTGTCCAAGGGCTCGCACCTGGTGCTCAAGCAGAACTCCGAGTGGAAGGCCGCGCTGACGATCCCCGTCGACGACGTGCGCGTGTCGTTCGCCATCCCGTGGGAGGGCCACCTCCTCCTCGGCACCACTGACGAGGCGTACGACGGCGATCCGGCGAAGGTCGCGTGCACCGACGCCGACGTCGACCAGATCCTGGGCGAGGCGGGGGTCGCGGTCGCCGGTCTGGACCGCTCGCGCATCGCGTACACGTTCGCGGGCCTGCGCGTGCTGCCCGGCGGCCCAGGCGACACCTCGCACGCCAAGCGCGAGACCGTGATCACCGCGGGCTCCGGCGGCATGATCAGCGTCGCGGGCGGCAAGTGGACGACGTTCCGCAAGATCGGCGCCACCGTCCTGGCCAGAGTGAACTCCGAGCTCGGCCGCACCTTCGACGGCCCGCTGGACGGCGTCGCGCTGCCCGGCTCGGCCCTGCCGGACACGGTCGGCTCGGTGCTCGGCCACGCCTACGATGCGCTGCCCGACGATGTGGTCCGCCACCTCGCCACGCACTACGGCACGACGTCGCACGAGGTCGTCGCCCTGGGCCTGGAGAACCCGGCGCTGCTGGAACGGGTGCACCCGGACGGCCCGGACATCTGGGCGCAGGTCGAGCACGCGCGGCGCACCGAGTGGGCGTCCGAAGTGGACGACGTGCTGCGGCGCCGCACGACCGTGATGGTGCGCGGCCTCGACTCGCCCGAGGTGCGGTCGCGGGTCTCGGAACTCCTCGCGTCCTAGAACGTCCCGACCCGTGCCGCTGCTCAGCGGTACGGGTCGGTGATCTCGCCGAGCATCTCCAGCGCCTCCCGCAGCTGCGTCATCCGCCGCTTCCCGAGGTGCCTCTCCCACTCCGCCTCGATCTTCGCCAGCTCCGCGTTCGCGACGGGCACGGCGTCGAGCGCCTTCTCCGTGACCCTGACCAGCCGCGCCCTGCCGTCCGCCGGGTCGGGCACGCGTTCGACGTACCCGGACTTCTCCAGCTGGTCCACGAGGAACCCCGCGGTCTGCTTGGTCACCTGCGCCGCCTCCGCGAGCACGGTCAGGCGGGTGCCGTCCGGGCCGACGCGCATCAGCACGCGTGCCTGGGCCTGCGTCACGTCGAAGCCCGCCGCGTTGACCGCCGCCAGGACGCGGTTCTCCACGTCGCGGTTCGGGATGAAGAGCAGCAGGCCGATGTTCATGCGCACTCCCGTTGCTTTTGGTCAGAGACTCTGATTAAAGTAGTCAGTCTCTCGAACCAATTCAAGCGGGAGGCCGACCATGGACGAGACCCGGATCTGGCAGGTCGTCGACGCCGAACGCACGGCGACCGCGGACCTGCTGGCAGGCTTGAGCGACGCGCAGTGGGCTCATCCCTCGTTGTGCGCGGGCTGGACGGTCCGCGAGGTGGCCGCCCACCTGACGCTCGGGCCGCGGATGCGGATCGGCGACACGCTCAGCGCGTTCGTGCGCGCGCGGGGGAGCTTCGACCGCATGGTCGACCAGACCGCGCGGGCCGAGGCGCGCAGACCGCCCGACGAGATCGTGGCGACCCTGCGCGGCATCGCCGGGTCGCGCCGGCTCGCGCCCGGCCAGACGTTGCTGAACTGCCTGATGGACACGCTCGTGCACCCCCAGGACATCCGGCTGCCGCTGGGGATCGAACGGCCCATGCCGGTCGACGCCGCCGTCGTCGCGGCCGCCGACCTGTAGCGGATCGGGTTCCCGTTCCACGCGCGCCGCCGGTTCGCGGGGCATCGGCTCGTCGCGACCGACGCGGAGTGGTCCGCGGGCGAGGGCGCCGAGATCAGCGGGCCGATCGAGGCGCTGGTGATGCTGCTGGCCGGCCGCACCGCGACGATCCCCCGGCTCACCGGCATCACGGCCTGAGGTCGCGCACCACCCTCCGGCACACGTGCACGCGCTCGAACCGTTGCCGCATCTCGGCTTCCCGTTCGATCGGGGCGTGCAGCACCGCGCCGGACACGACCAGCCCGTGCCTCGCGATCACGGCCGTGTCGGCCTCGTCGGCGGACGCGTGGACGCGCACGTACGCCTCGGCCTTCGCGAACCCGTTGCGCGCGAACCAGTCCAGCGCGACCCCGTCCTCCAGGATCCACGCGTCGAGGCTGCGCACCCCGCACCGTTCCAGCCGCGGCACCGCCTCCTCCAGCAACGCCGTCGCGATCCCGGTGCCCTGGTGGTCCGGGTGCACGACCACGGTCTCGATCGTGGCCTCCCCGGCGGGCACCGTCACGTCCAAGATGCCTGTCACCGCACCGGATTCCAGCGCGACGAGTTCCAGGTCCGTGCGGCGCTTGGCCTGCCACACGTCGTCGTAGTAGTTCGTCTCCAGCAGTCCGAGCACCCGGCACCTCAGCCACGAGGCCTCGTCCGCCGGTTCGTAGCTCCTGATCTCCGCGGGCAGTTCCGGCGCGCCGCCGGTCCGGCCCGTTGCTCCCAGCAAGTGCACTTCCCCAGTTCGTTTCCCCGTGGCGTCGACCACGACGTCCCCCAAGCTCACCTGACCACCGCCGGACGTCTCCGGCACTGTCCAGGGTTCCTGATGCGAGGCCCGCCCGCACGTGTGGTCGAGCAGTCACCGTTGCCAGGAACATACTCAGTATGCATACTCGGTAGGCATGTCGGTCAAACACGGTCTGCTGGCGCTGCTGAAGCGCGGACCCATGTACGGCTACCAGCTGCGCGCGGCCTTCGACTCGGCCACCGGCGGCACGTGGCCGTTGAACATCGGGCAGGTCTACACGACGTTGTCCCGGCTGGAACGCGACGACCTGGTGGCCGCCCTGCCGGAGAGCGAGGGCCAGCGCCCCTACGAGCTCACCGACCTGGGCCGCGACGAGCTGAGGAAGTGGTTCGCGACCCCGGTCCAGCGCACCGACCGCCCCCGTGACGAGGTGGCCATCAAGCTCGCGCTGGCGATCACCACACCGGGGGTCGACGTGGCCAAGGTCGTGATGACGCAACGCACCGCCACGATGCGCACGCTGCAGGAGTACACCCGGCTCAAGACCCAGCCCGCCGACCTGCCGTGGCTCCTCGTGCTGGACGCGATGATCTTCCAGGCCGAGGCCGAGCTGCGCTGGCTGGACCACTGCGAGACCAGCCTGCTGCGCCACTCCCCCGCCCCCGCACCCGTGGCGACGGACGTCGAGGTGCCCAGATGACCGCACTGGAGCTCCGCGACGTCCACCGCGTGCACGGCACCGGCGAGACGCAGGTCAACGCCCTCGACGGCATCTCGCTCACCGTCGCGCCCGGCGAGCTGGTGGCGATCATGGGCCCGTCCGGGTCGGGCAAGTCGACGCTGCTGAACCTCGCGGGCGGCCTCGACAGCCCCACCAGCGGCGAGGTGCTCGTCGACGCGACCAGCCTCCGGTCGTTGTCCCGCAAGCAACTCGCGGCCTGGCGCCGCAAGCGGATCGGCTACGTCTTCCAGGACCTCAACCTGATCGCGAGCCTGACCGCCGCCGAGAACGTGGCGCTGCCGCTGGACCTCGACGGCGTCCGCAAGTCCCGGCAGCAGGCCGAAAAGGCACTGTCCGAAGTAGACTTGGACGGGTACGCCGACCGGTTCCCGGACGAGCTGTCCGGCGGTCAGCAGCAACGGGTCGCCATCGCGCGGGCCCTGATCGGCGAACGCCGCCTCGTGCTGGCCGACGAACCCACCGGCGCCCTCGACTCCCGCACCGGCGAGACCGTCCTGCGGCTGCTGCGCGCCAAGGTGGACGCCGGCGCCGCGGCGGTCCTCGTCACCCACGACGCCCGGCACGCGGCCTGGGCGGACCGGGTCGTCTTCCTGCGCGACGGCGTGGTGGTCGACGTCTCGTCCCGCGACCAGCCAGAAGAACTGCTGAGCACGCCGTGAGCGGTTGGCGCGCAGCTCTGCGCATCGCACGCCGTGAAGCCCGCAGGTCGGCAGGCCGTTCGGCGCTCGTGATCGCCCTGATCGCGGTCCCGGTGGCGGCCCTGTCGTTCGCGGCGATCGTCCAGGACTCCACCACCCCGACGCCGACCGAGGACGCGAACCTCCGCATGGGCGCCGCCGAGGCGTTGGTGAGCTGGCCCTACCGCGGCCCGGTGGTCCAGGAGCCCACCAGGGACTTCGCGATCCCCACCACCAACGCCGACGGCGAGGCGCCGTCCGAGGCCCGCCTGCGCGCCCTGCTGCCGGGCGCGGACCTGGTGCCGGTGGACCGCGGCGGCGTCAACCTCCGCACGACGGCGGGCGTGGGCCGTGCCGGTGTGCGCATGCTCGACCTGGCCAACCCGCTCACCACCGGCATGATCACGCTGCTGGAGGGCCGGGCGCCCGCGTCGGCGGACGAGGTGGCGTTGTCCCGCAAGGCGTTGGACCGCACCGGCACCCAGGTCGGCGGCACGCTGACCACCGAGGACGCCCGCACGTTCCGGGTCGTGGGCGCGGTCGAGGAACCGGACCGCCTGGACAACACCACCGTCGTGGCGCTGCCCGGCACGTTCGACGCCACCGACCGCGCGTGGCTGGTCACCACCCCGCTGTCCTGGTCGAAGGTCAAGGACCTCAACAAGTCCGGCATCGCCGTCCTCTCCCGCGAGGTGCTGCACAACCTGCCGCCGCAGTCCGAGCGCTACCCGGAGCTCCCCGGCTCGAACGAACTGACGGCGGACGTCCTCGTGCTGGTCGCGGGCCTCGCCGTCCTGGAGATGTCGCTGCTGGCGGGCTCTGCCCTCGCCGTCGGCGCCCGCCGCCGCAAACGCGACCTGGCCCTGATCGCGGCCGTGGGCGGTTCCCCGTCGCACGTCCGGCGAGTCGTCCTGGCCGACGGCGTCGTCACGGGCACGGCGGCGGCTCTGGGCGGCGTCCTGCTGGGCGTCCTCGCCGCCGTCGCCGCCCGTCCGCTGGTCGAGTGGCTGCTGGCCGAACGCTTCGCGGCGCAGCGCTTCTTCCCGTCGGCGCTGGCCGCCCTGGCGTTGCTGGCGATCGTCACCGGCGTGCTGGCCGCGCTGGTCCCGGCGTGGATCTCCTCCCGTCAGGACGTGGTCACCGCACTGGCGGGCCGCCGGGGCATCACCCGCTCCCGTCGCCGCTGGCTGCTGCTGGGCCTGATCCTCATCGCCGCGGGCGTGGGGACCGGCGTGGTCAGCGCGATCAACATGCTGCTGCCGGGCATCCTGGTCGCCCTCATCCTCACCGAGGTGGGCCTGGTCCTCTGCACGCCGTCGCTGCTGGGTCTGCTGGCCCGCGCGGGCCGCTGGCTCCCGGTCCCGCTCCGCATCGCCCTGCGCGACGCCTCCCGCAACCGCACGGCGGCGGCCCCGGCCATCTCCGCCGTGATGGCGGCGGTGATCGGCTCGGTGGCCGTGAGCGTGATGCTCACGTCCCAGGCCCAGCAGGAGGCCTCCCAGTTCGCCGGCGCCATGGGCGACGTGACGGTCTACCGCCTGGACGACCTCACCAAGTCCTCCACGGCTCCCATCCCGGCCTCGGTCACCACCGCGTTGCGCGACACCGTGCCCACCGCCGAGACCCACGAGCTCAAACTCCTCTCGTGCGACGGCGGCCCGTGCTTCGCCCACCTGCGCCCACCCGCGGCGCGCGAATGCCCGTACACCTTGGACGTTCTCCACCGAGATCCCACCGAAGCCGAACAACAGCAAGCCCTGGCCGACTCCCGTTGCACCGGCGTCGGCAGAACCCACCGCTACTTCGGCATCTACACCACCCCGAACGGCTTCCTCGTGGTGGCAACCCCGACGTCCGTCCAATCGCTACTGCACCTGACCGCCGCCGAAGCCGCCACGGCCTCCGCCGCCCTGCGCGACGGCAAGATCGTCGTCAACGACCCGTCCCTGGTGGAGAACGGCAAAACCCTCCTGGCCACCGGTACGAACGCCACCACCACCGAAGCCCCGGCCTTCGCAACGGCTGCACACGGCGCTCCTCTGGCCGTGATGACCCAAGAAACCGCACGCGCGTTGGGCTACGACGTAACAACGTTCACCATGTACGCCACCACAACCCGCATGCCCACCGAGTCAGAACAGGAAGCCCTCACCGCGGCCCTGGGCGGCGAGTACGAGGTGACAGTCGCCCGCCCAACGGAGTCCGACGTCCAACAGGCCCTGACGATCCTCGGCCTGGTAGCGGGCGTCATCACCCTCGCGGCCGCCGCACTGGCCACCGGCCTCGCGGCAGCGGACGGCCGCCATGACCTCACCACGCTCGCGGCAGTGGGCGCCACCCCGGCCCTCCGCAAACTCCTGTCCCTCAGCCAGGCGGGAGTGATCGCGGGCCTGGGCGGCCTGCTCGGCACCACCGCGGGCACGGCCTCGGCCCTGGCCCTGCTCGCCGCCCTGAACCAGGGCTACGAGAACGTCTGGCCCCGGCCAGACCTCAACCCGCTGACCATCCCGTGGCAAACCCTGGGAATCTCGGTCGTGGTGATCCCGGCGGTCGCCATGGTGGGCGCCGCCCTCTTCACCAGATCCCGCCTCCCGATCGAACGCCGCGCCTAAGCTCGACCGCATGACCACCTTCGCCATAGCGCACGGAGGCGGCGACGTGGGTTGGTCCTGGCACCTGGTAGCGAACGAACTCCAGGCCCAGGGCCACACCGCGGTAGCCCCGGACCTCCCGATCGAGGACGACACCAAGTCCCTCACGGACTGGGCCACCACCCTCATCGAGTCCCTGCCGTCCACAGAAGACGTGGTCGTCGTGGGCCACTCCTTCGGCGGCCTGGTGGCATCTCTGGCAGCCGCCCGCCTCAACGCCCCGCTGATCTACGTGACGGCGATGCTCCCCGCCGTGGGCGAAACCCCGGGCGACTGGTGGACCAACACGGGCTACGAGGACTCGGGCCTGGAAGACCAGTTCTTCCACGACGTCCCACCAGACCTGGTGGCAGAAGCGCAGAAACGCGAACGCGGCATGTCCGAAGCCGCCATGGCCACCCCCTGGCCGCTGCCGTCGCTCCCCGACGTACCAACCCACTTCGTGCTGTGCACAGAGGACAGGTTCTTCACGCCGGCGTTCATGCGCAAGGTGGTGGCAGACCGCCTGCCGGGAGTCACGCCGGTGGAACTGGCCGCGGGCCACTGCGCCTCGCTCAGCAAGCCCAGGGAACTGGCCGAGCTGCTGGTCGCCTGCGCAGGCTGACGCAGGGGTCCCCTCGGGTTTCGGCTCCTTGGGGTCAGTGGGTCGTTGCAACGCTCCTGGTTGGAGGGTTGTGTGGGTGTTCCGAAGGTGTCTCGGGATGTGCGGGTCCGGTTCTGGGCCGGTGTCGCGGGTGGTCTGGGTGTGACCGCGGCTGCGCGGGCTGCGGGTGTGTCGTGGCCGACGGGCCAGGAGTGGTTCGTCAAGGCTGGCGGGGTGTGCGGCAACGGAACGAGACCCGTGTCAGGGCGGTATTTGTCGTTCGCGGAGCGGGAGGAGATCGCGCTGGGCCGGGCTGCGGGCCTGTCGATGCGGGAGATCGGCCGCAGGCTGGGCCGGCCGGTGTCGACGGTCAGCCGGGAGATCGCCCGCAACTCACGGACCGCTCGGCCTCGGCGTTATCTCGCCGGAGCAGCTCAGGCCAAGGCCGACCAGCGGGCCCGGCGCCCGAAACCGGCCCTGCTCGCGGTCAACTCCCGACTGCGCGAGGAGGTCCAGCGGCGGCTGACCCGACGGCACTCACCCCGCCAGATCAGTGCCAGGCTGAGGATCGACTTCCCCGACGATCCGGAGATGTGGGTGTCGCACGAAACGATCTACCAATCGCTGTATGTGCAGGGCCGGGGCGCGTTGCGCCGCGAACTCGCCACATGTCTGCGGACCGGGCGGACGTTGCGTCGCCCGCACCGCGCCGAACGCAAGACCGGCCGAGGCCAGATCCCCGGCATGATCATGCTCAGCGAACGCCCCGCCGAAGCCGACGACCGCGCCGTGCCCGGACATTGGGAAGGCGACCTGATCATCGGTAAGAACAACAAATCCGCGATTGGCACCCTGGTCGAACGCGCCACCCGCTACTGCCTGCTGCTGCACCTGCCCCGCTACGACGCCGTCAGCGTCCGCGACGCGATGATCACCACCATCGGCGCCCTTCCGAAACACCTATGGCGCTCGCTGGCATGGGACCAGGGCTCGGAGATGAACCGCCATGCCGAGATCACCCTGGCCACTGACCTGGACATCTACTTCTGCGACCCGCACTCGCCCTGGCAACGCGGCAGCAACGAAAACACCAACGGCCTACTCCGCCAGTACTTCCCCAAAGGCACAGACCTCACCGCTCACACCCCAGAACACCTCGCCGCCATCGCCGCCGAACTCAACGGCCGACCACGACAAACCCTCGGCTGGCACACCCCAGCCGAAGCACTCCACCAACTACTCTTCCCACCAACATCAACCGTTGCGACGACCGGTTGAACCCACCCTCCCCCGCGACCCAACGTACCGAGAGGGTCTGACACTCCGGATCGGCGAACGAACGGAGCTCGAGTGGGTGAGGCGCACCGGGCGGGCGAAGCCGGGCCAGGGGGCAGGGCGAGCCGAGCGGGTAAAGCCGGGTGGGGCCTGGGTTTGAGCAACGCGGGCCAAGGCACCGCGAAGCCGAAGGCGAGCCCGACAGAGCGCACACATCGTGAAAGCGGTGTGGTGACGTACAGACCCAACTCAGCCACGCACGCTGGAGATTGGGGCTTGACTTTGGGTGCGAGGTGCTACCACTTGTGGCTCGGCCGGGCGTTCTTCCCGGCCTTTTCCGGTCCGACAAGCGCCTCGCAAGGGCCCCGAAGTCAAGCCCCAATCTCTATCGACGCGTCAGCGGCGATGACTGAACCACGCTCGTCAAAGTCCCTGCACCAAACGCAACCACCAACGCAAGGCGACATAAAGCAAAGGCCCCCAGGGAATCCCTGGGGGCCAAACGCTTCACACCAGCGCGCTACTTCGACTCGTCAGACGAGTCCGGAGGCAGCTCGACGTCCTCGACAGCCTTGCCGTCCTTCTCCACAGCAGGCATCAAAGCGTCCAAGGCCGCACCGGCGATCCGCCGGAACGCCCGCCGAGGCCGAGCCCGCTCCAGCACCGCCACCTCCAGCTTGGCGGCCGGCAACAACTCCGAAGACCCGCTACCGGTCGACGGCGACCCGGCCGACAGAGCCCGCACCGCCACCGGCACGGCCTCGGCCAGCGTGAGCCCGTCGGCGAACGCGTCCTTCAGCGCCGTGTTGGCGGCGTCGACGGTGCCGCCCATCACGATGTACTGGGGCTCGTCCACGATGGACCCGTCGTAGGTCAGCCGGTACAGCGTGTCGGTGGCGGACGAGTCGCCGACCTCGGCCACGCAGATCTCCACCTCGAACGGCTTGATCTGCTCGGTGAAGTAGGTGCCCAGGGTGGTCGCGTAGACGTTCGCCAGCGACCGCGAGGTCACGTCGCGCGGGTCGTTCTGGTAGCCGCGGACGTCGGCGAACCTGATGCCCGCCTGGCGCAGGTTCTCGAACTCGCTGTAGCGGCCGACGGCGGCGAAGCCGATGCGGTCGTAGATCTCCGAGACCTTGTGCAGCGTGCTGGACGGGTTCTCCGCGACGAACAGAATCCCGTCGGCGTACTTCAGCACGATGACGCTGCGACCCCTGGCGATGCCCTTGCGGGCGTACTCGGAGCGGTCGCGCATCACCTGCTCTGCCGATGCGTACAGCGGCATCGTCATGGGTGGTGCTCCTGACGTCGAACGTGTGGGGGACTCAGCCTGCGGGACGGGCTCGACGGCCTTCGACGACCGCGTCCGCGACCGTGGAGACCTGCGACTCCGGCACTTCCACGGCACCGTCGGCGCCGTTGATGGTGACCACTACCGGGTAGAGGCGGCGGACCGGGTCCGGGCCTCCGGTGGCCGAGTCGTCGTCGGCCGCGTCGTACAGCGCCTCGACGACGGCGCGGATGGCCGTGTCGACGTCGGCGTCCGGGTCGTAGAGCTTCTTCAGCGCCGACTTGGCGAAGAGGGAGCCGGAGCCGACGGCCTGGTAGCCCTGCGACTCCTCGTAACGGCCGCCGGTGACGTCGTACGACACGATGCGGCCTGCGCGGTCGGGATCGGCGGTCGAGGTGTCGAAGCCCGCGAACAGCGGCACCACGGCGAGGCCCGCCATGGCGGCGTCGAGGTTGCCCCTGATCATCGCCGACAGGCGGTTGGCCTTGCCGTCGAGCGACAGGGGCACGCCCTCGATCTTCTCGTAGTGGCGCAGCTCCACCGTGTACAGGCGCACGATCTCGATCGCGATGCCCGCCGTGCCCGCGATGCCGACGGCCGAGTGGTCGTCGGTCACGAAGACCTTCTTCATGTCGCGCTGGGCGATGACGTTGCCCATGGTCGCGCGCCGGTCACCGGCGATCACGACACCACCCTTGTAGGTGGCCGCGACGATCGTCGTCCCGTGCGGGGCCTGGATCGTCCCCTCCGGGAGCTTCCGGGCGCTCGGCAGCATGTCGGGTGCCTGGGCCCGCAGGAAGTCCGTGAACGACGACGAGCCCGGCGTGAGGTACGCCGAGGGCAGCGCCGCGGCCGGGTAACGCCCGGTCGAGCTGTTGTCCATGTGTTGGTTGTTCTCCCGTCCCCGAGGTGGTCCGCAGGCCCCCGAAGGCCTACTGACCGCCCTTCTGCACGTAGGCGCGGACGAAGTCCTCCGCGTTCTCTTCCAGCACGTCGTCGATCTCGTCGAGGATCGCGTCCACGTCCTCGCCGAGCTTCTCGCGGCGTTCCTGACCGGCGCCGGCGGCGTCGTCCGCGCCGTCGTCTCCGTCGCCACCGCCCTGGCGCTGCTTCTGTTCCTGGGACATCTCGGCCTCCCACTGACTCGCCTGACAAGAACACTACCCAGCGGCACCGACAAAAATCCTGAGCCACTCGGGTAGACGATCACCCGCGAGTCAGCGCGTCCACCAGCTGCTCGGCGGTGTCAGAGGCCTCCAGAAGGGCTCCGACGTGCGCTTTCGTCCCGCGCAGGGGCTCCAGCGTCGGAATTCGCACGAGGGATTCTCGACCGAGATCAAAGATCACCGAGTCCCACGACGCGGCCGCCACGGAGGTCGGGTAGCGCTCCAGGCACCGGCCGCGGAAGTACGCGCGCGTGTCCTCGGGCGGGGTGGTGATGGCCGCGCGGACCTCGTCCTCGCTCACGAGGCGCTTCATCGAGCCACGCGCGACGAGGCGGTTGTAGAGGCCCTTGTCGAGCCGCACGTCGGAGTACTGCAGGTCGACCAGGTTGAGCCGGGCGGCGCCCCACTCCAGGCCGTCGCGCTGCCGGTAGCCCTCGAGCAGCCGCAGCTTGGCGACCCAGTCGAGCCGGTCGGCGCACTCGGACGGGTCGCGGGCGAGCGCGTCGAGCACCTCGCCCCAGATCCGCAGGACGTCGCGGTCGCCGACGCCCTCCTTCTCGACGAACGCGAGCGCGCGCTCGTGGTAGGCGAACTGCACGTCGAGGCCGGTGAACTTGCGCCCACCGGTCATCTCGACCTTGGTCTTCAGCGTCGGGTCGTGGCTGATCTGGTGCACCGCGCGCACCGGGTCGACCATGCGCAGGTCGTCGAACCGCTGCCCGGCCTCGATCATGTCGAGCACCAGCGAGGTGGTGCCGACCTTGAGGAACGTGGAGTACTCGGCCAGGTTCGCGTCACCGATGATGACGTGCAGGCGGCGGTACTTGTCCGCGTCCGCGTGCGGTTCGTCGCGCGTGTTGATGATGCCGCGCTTGAGCGTCGTCTCGAGGCCGACCTCGACCTCGATGTAGTCCGAGCGCTGCGACAGCTGGTAGCCGGACTCCTCGCCGGACTGCCCGATGCCCACGCGGCCGGACCCGGTCACGACCTGGCGCGACACGAAGAACGGCGTCAGCCCGGCGATCACGGCCGTGAACGGCGTCGAGCGCTGCATCAGGTAGTTCTCGTGCGTGCCGTACGACGCGCCTTTGCCGTCGACGTTGTTCTTGTACAACTGCAGGCGCGGCTGGCCGGGCACGGACGCCGCCTTGATCGCGGCCTCCTCCATCACCCGCTCCCCCGCCTTGTCCCAGATCACCGCGTCGCGCGCGTTGGTGACCTCGGGTGCCGAGTACTCGGGGTGCGCGTGGTCGACGTAGAGCCGCGCGCCGTTGGTGAGGATGACGTTCGCCGCGCCCAGGTCCTCGACGTCGGAGTCGGCCGGGTGCCCACCGGGCGAGCCCAGGTCGAACCCGCGCGCGTCGCGCAACGGCGACTCCACCTCGTAGTCCCAGCGCGCCCGCCGGGCGCGCGGTATGTCCGCCGCCGCCGCGTACGCAAGAACCACCTGTGTCGAAGTGAGCACCGGGTTCGCGGTCGCGTCGCCCGGCACCGCGATGCCGTACTCGACCTCGGTTCCCATGATCCGCCGCATGCGCAACACCTTATGACCTGACCCCGGCAAAAGCGTGTGGGGAGCCTCGCGTTGAAGCTCCCCACACCCTATTCACCCGGAGGCCAATCCTGCTGCAGGCCGAATCCTCGATGCGCCGCGAGAAGGCCCGAACGCGGCCACCACCGCGAGCACCACGACCGCCACCGCGCCGATGACCAGCGGCAACACCACCTTGAGCCCCGGCAGCACCAGTGGAACGCCGATCGACAGGAAGGCCACTTCGGCGTAGGCGAAGCCGAGCACACCCCCTCCGATCACCCCGACGAGGGCCAACATGATCGCTTCAGCGATGACTCCGCCCTGCAGTCCGCCTTGAGTGACGCCCAAGGCGCGGCGCAGTGCGAGCTCCTTGCGGCGCTCCTGGACGGAGATCGTCAGCGCGGTGCCGATACCGGTCACGGCCACCGCCACGGACAGTCCGAGCAGCACCATCATCAGCACCGTCCCCAGGTGCATGTAGCGCTCCGCCTCGGCCCGTTCGTCCGCGTCCGTCTGCACGATCACGGTCGGGTGGCTCGGCAGCGCGGCCTGCAACGACGACCGGAACTCGGCCGGGTCGACCCCGGGCTTCAGCGCGACCAGCACCTTCTCCACCGGCCCCGAGGTCGGGCCGGCGACGATCGGCGTGTAGCGCGTGATGCCGCCGGGAACCGTGCCGACGACCTTGTACTGCTGACCTCCGGCCTCGACGAACGGCCGGTCGTCCCACTGCGGGGGCACGAGCGCGGTCCCGGCGACGAGCTCGCCCGCACCGGAGACGTTCTGGGCCTTCAGCCAGGTCCGGAACTGGTCGGGGTCGACGCTCGCGGCGCTGTCCCCGGTCCGGTGCAGCACCACCGACGCCGCCACGCCCGGCTGCGCGGGGATCTCCGGCAACGGCCGGTCGCCCGCGTCGACCACGGTCGCGTCCGGACGTTCCTCGTTGGCGTACTGGAACGTCAGCTCCTGCGCGCCACCCAGCACCACCAGGAAGAACGTCACCATCGAACTCGCCAGCAGCAACGGCAGCGCGACCGAGGCCGACCGCTGCGGCATCCTGCGCACCTCGGCTCCGGCGAGCTTCCACTGGGTGCCGCCGATCTTGCCGAACAGCCGCGCGATCAGCGGGACCGTGACCGGGCCGAGGATCCAGAACAGGCCGGTCACCGCGGCGATCGCGGAGAACGTGACGGCGAGCGGCGCGGCGGACGTGCCCTTGGCGGCGATCGCGGCCATCGCGAGCAGCGCCGCGCCACCGGTGAACAGCACACCGAACACGAGCCGAAGGCGACGCACGGACCGTGGCGGCACCTCGTTGTCCGCGTCACGCAACGCGGCGAGAGGCGACACACGAGCGGCGTTGATCGCGGGACGCACGGCGGCGATGACGCTCAACAGCGCGGCGACGACGACTCCGAGGATCACGTAGCCGAGCGAGGGCAGCAGCTCCGGGCTGAGCTCCACCGCGCCGAACAGCACGGAGATGCCGGTGACGTCGAACGTCCTGGCGAGCAGCCAGGCCGTCGGCCCGCCGAGCAACGCGCCTGCGACACCTGCCAGCGCCCCCGTCACGAGGGCTTCGAACAGACTCCTGCGCACCAGCGGCCCGCGCTGGGCACCGATGCACCGCAGCAACGCCGTCTGCCGCTGCCGTTGCGCGTAGACCGCCCGGAACGTGGCGGCCGCGACGAACACCGCGGTGGCCAGCGCGAGCACGCTGAACGGCAGCAGGATGAACGTCAGCTCGTTGCCGATCTTGTCCGCGTCCGGCGCCGGGTCCCACACGACGTACGAGGCACCCGCCGCGGTCTTGACGGCGTCCCGCGCACCGCCGATCACCCAGATCTCCTTGGTGAACGGCGCCGGGTCGAGCTTGCGCGCCAGGTCCGGACCAGCGACCAGGACCGGCCGCGCGTCGAGGCCGCCCTTCTTCATGATCCCGCTGACGGTCACCGAGACCGGCCTGCCGTCGGCGGCGGCGACCTTCACCTGGTCCCCCGGCTTCAGGCCGCGTTCGTACGCGGTGATCTTGTCGACGGCGACCTCGCCGTCCGCCGCCGGCGCCTTCCCCTCGGCCAGCGGCCAGCGCGCGAGGTCGGGCTGCTGGACGTGCACCTCGGCGCGGTGCTCCCCCGCCCGGCCGTTCGCGTCCAGCAGGTCGGCCTGCGCCACCTGCACCGGCACCGCTCTGCCGACCGCGGAGAGCCGGCCGAGCAGCACGTCGTCGAGCTTGGGCCGGGCCGTCTCGTCGGTGCCGTGATCGGAGGGCTTGACGTCCACCACGTGCCCGACCGAGGAGGGGGTGAGGGGCGCGCCCTCGTCGACCGACCTGGTGAGCGCGTCGCTCAGCACCAGGGCGGCCAGCAGGCAGGCCACGCCGACGACGAGCGCGACGCCGGGCAGCAGCGCGCGGCCCGGCCGGGCGCGGAACTCGGCGACGCCGAGCCGCAGGGAAGTGGACACGAATCCTCCTCGGTGACGTCTGACGGTCCCGAAGGTAGGAAGAATGGCGATCAGCGGGCGTCGGACTGGGGTAGCAAGCTCGCGTACGACCACAGGAGGACACGGGGATGATCAACCTCTACGACGAGGACGCGAACGTCATCGGCGAGGTGACGCGCGAGCGGATGCGCGCCGAGAACCTCTGGCACGGCTGCGCCACGATCGTCGTGAGGTCCCTCGACGGCGACCGCGTCTACGTGCACAGGCGCACCGACACCAAGGACGCGTTCCCCGGCCTCTACGACTGCACCGCGGGCGGCGTGATCGACGCGGGCGAGAGCCCCTCGGTGGCCGCGAAACGGGAGCTGCGCGAGGAACTGGGCGTCGAGTCGCCGCTGACGTTCCTCTTCCAGACCACCTACGTGGACGGGCTCACGCGGTACCACGCGTGGATCTACGAGACGCGCACCGACGGACCGTTCACCCACCAGCCGGAGGAGGTCGCCTGGGGCGGGTGGATGGACCTGGACGAGCTGCGCGTCAAGATCGAGGACCCGGCGTGGACGCTCGTGCCGGACGGCCGGGTGATCGGCCAGGAGTGGTTGCGTCGCACAGGGTCTGTGTCGAAGTCCGGGTTCGATGAGAGTCGCCCGGCTGTCGGGGACTCGGGCTTCGACACAGACCCTAGTTCCAGCTGAGTTCCGAACGGGTCTGCCAGTACTGCTCGGCGGGCTCGGCCAGGTCCGGGAGGTCGACGTCGATCTTCAGCGCGTCCAGGTTGGACAGCAGCTGCTCCGGGCTCGCCGCGCCGGACAGCACGACGTCCGCGAACGGCTGGCGCGCGATCGCCGCGAGCGCGACGGCGTCCGGGCCCACGCCCAGCGCTTCCGCCTGTGCCGCAACCGCTTGCGGGGGCTGCACGACGAGGCGCCCGTTGGCCACGCCCTCCTTGACGATCACGCTGAGCCCGGCGTCGTGCGCCTCCCGCAACGCGTCGCCGGCGGAGGTCTCCAGAACGTTCCAAGTGGACTGGACGGAGCTGAAGATGCCCAGTTCCAAGGCCTTGCGGATGGCGTCGGCCTGGCGCGGTCCCGACGTCGAGAACCCCAGCGGCACGCCGATCGCGACCATGGCGTCCTGCAGTGCGCGGTCGGTGAACAACGGGCTGTCGGCCGTCAGCGAGTGCACCTGGTAGAGGTCGACGCGCGGCAGCAACGCGCGGGTTTCGTCCCACTGCTGGGTGAAGCGGGCGAGCGAGTGCTCCTTGGCCTCGTGCACCTCGGCGTCCGGCCGCCAGTCCGCGACGTAGGCGTACCCCCACTTGCTGGAGACCGTCACGTCGTCGTGGCCGGGCAGCCACGACGACAGGAAGTCCTCCGACAGCCCGTACGACCGGGCGGCGTCGACCCACCTGATGCCTGACGCATAGGCCGTGTCGAGCACACGGTGGCACTGCGCGCGCATGGACTCGACGTCACGCACGGCCGGTAGCGCGCCCTCGCGTCCGAGGTTGATGTACGCGGGACGACCGAGGGAGGCGAGACCGAGCGCGAGTTGAGCCATGCGGACAACGGTAAACGGCGGCCCCGGAGGACCGCCGTTCACGTGACCCGCCGGGGTCGGTCGATCAGGTCGATCGGTGACCGCTCAGAAGTCGTCGGCCGTGCGGATGTGGTTGCGCACCCACTTGCCGGCGTCCTTCAGCGGGCCCTCACCGGTGAAGCTGCTGCCGGAGCACGTGCCGCTCTTGAACACCGCGCCCGTGCGGTGGTCGTCGGAGAAGTTCCAGTTCGTCCACGAGATCTTGGCGTCCTTCATGAACGAGATGAACTTGTTCGCCATGGTGAAGTCGTTGGTGCCGTCACCCGACGCCTCCTGCGACCCGAACTCGGTGACGAAGACGGGCACCTGGCTCGACACCGTCTTCAGCGCGTTCAGGTACGAGTCGCGGTGGTCCTTCGCGTAGAAGTGGAACGTGTACATCAGGTTCGACGCGTTGACCTTGTTCTGGCTGACCTCGTTGATGTTGCGGCCGTCGGACAGGCCGAACGTCGACCAGCCGTGCGTGCCCACGAGCACGAGGCTGTCCGGGTCCTCCGCGCGGATCGTCGGGATGACGGCCTCCGCGTAGGTCTTGACCCGGGCCCACGTCACGCCGTTCGGTTCGTTGGCGATGTCGTAGATGATGTTCGTCTTGTCCTTGTGCCGCTGCGCGATCTCCTTGAAGAAGGTCTTGGCGCGCGCGGTGTTGTGGTTCGGGTCGCCCGGCGAGAGCTGGTGCCAGTCGACCAGCGCGTACATGCCGCGCTTGGTGGCCTCCTCGATGTAGCCGTGCACCATGTCGGTGAACTTGCGAGGGTTGCTCTCGTAGCCACCTTCCTGGATGTACATCGAGATGCGGAGGACGTCGGCCTTCCAGTCGTTGGCGAGCGCGTCCAGGGACGCGGTCTTCACGCACTGGGAGTACCACTGGATGCCGTGCGTGCTCATGCCGCGCAGCTGGATCTGCTTGCCGTTCTTGTTGCACAGCTTGACGCCGCACACCTTGAGCTGGCCGTTGACCGCCGCGGGCGAACCCGGCGGCAGCGCGGCGGCGGCGAAGGTGTCGCCCTCGGGGGCGGCGGCGACGGAACTGCCCGCCATCGCACCCGTCAACGGGAGCACTACTGCCGCGGCGAGCGCCACCACAGACTTCTGCCAGGACATCAAGCGTCTCCTCTCGGACAGCGGCGGCGGAGTTAGTTAGGTAAGTTTCCTTACCGATTAAAGGTATAGATGACCATAGGGCCGCCTAAAGAGGGAGTCAAGCGTCTCGTCGCAGAAGAGTCACAGTTCCGGTACTCAGGGTCACCAGTGCGTACATCGCCAAACATGCGACGGCGGCGAACGGGCTCAGCGGTGCGTCCTCGATGACCCCCGCGACCTCCCACACCAGGTACGGCACCATCACCGCGGACGCGTCGACGTTCCACGGGTCCGGCAGCATCGGCGTGATGGCCGGCAGCCCCCACAGCAGCACGCCGACGACCACGACCGTCACGGCCGTCGACCGCGCCGCGAGCCCGATCCCGAGACCGGCCAGACCTGTTACCAAGATCGACAGCAACGCGGCGCCCTGCCACGGCAGCACGTCGCCCAGGCCGTCCCACGGCGCGATCGGCGGCGGCCTGTCCCCCATGACCAACCAGCTCGCGCCGACGCTCACGGCCAGCGCGACGACGCCGAGCACCACCGCCGCGGCCGCGACGAGCACGGTTTTCGCCGCCAGCAAACGCTTCCGGTCCGGCACTGCGGTCAGCGCGGTGAGCCGCGGGTCGGAGGTGGCGACCAGGGCGCCGAGCGCGGCGACCAGGAACTGGATCACCGGCGTGATCACCACGGTGGCGTCGGCGGAGGCGAACTTCGCCTGCTCGACGGCCGGCGACGTGTCGTAGTCCTGGACCATCAGCCACGACAGCAATGCTCCGGCGAGCACCATCAGCCCGATGGCCCCGACGAGTGCCTTGGGCGCCCTGACGGTCCTGAGCTTCAGCCACTCGGCGGCGAGTGCGTTCTTCACAGGCCCCTCCCGCAGGTGAGGTCGAGGTAGGCGTCCTCCAGGGAACCGTTGCGGGTCAACGCCTCCATCGGCGTCTCGGCGACCAGCCGTCCTCTTGCGACGATCACGACGTGGTCGGCGGTCAGCGCCATCTCGCTCATCAGGTGGCTGGAGACGAAGACCGTGCGGCCTTCCTCCGCGAGCCCGCGCATGAGGTCGCGGATCCACCGCACGCCTTCGGGGTCGAGGCCGTTGACGGGTTCGTCGAACATCAACGTCCGCGGGTCGCCGATCAGCGCGGCCGCGACGCCCAGCCGTTGCTTCATGCCGAGCGACAACGTCCGGATCCGCTTGTGCCGCACGCCTCCCAGCCCCACCTGCTCCAGCAGGTCGACGGCGCGGTGCCTGCCGATGCCGTTGCTCGCGGCGATCCACAGCAGGTGGTCGAGCGCGCTGCGTCCCTGGTGCACCGCCGCCGGGTCCAGCAACGCGCCGACGTGCCGCAACGGCTGGTCGAGCGTCGCGTAACGGCGGCCGTCGACCAGGGCCTCCCCGCTCGCGGGCCGGTCGAGGCCGAGGATCATGCGCATCGTCGTGGACTTCCCGGCGCCGTTCGGGCCGAGGAAGCCCGTCACCAGTCCGGGGTGGACGGTGAACGACAGGTCGTCGACCGCCTTCACGTCCCCGTATCTCTTCGTCAGGTTCCGCACCTCGATCATGCGGACAAGAGTTCTCCCTCAGGGCTCCCGGCGGATCGGCCCGTGCTCCGATCCCGGGAATCGGACCGTGGTCCGAGGTAGGTCGGCCGCCGGGTCGATACGGTGAGTTCCGTGATCGCGAGACTGCACCTCTACCTGGTGGACGCGGCCGCCAGCGTGGTGATCGGCGTCCTCGTCGCCTACGCCATGGTGGAGCACCAGGAGAAGCCGTGGTGGCTCGTCGTACCGGGAGCCACGCTGGTGGCGTTCCCGGTCGCGGTGCGCCGGCGGGGGCCCGTGGTCGCTCTGGCGGTCAGCACGCTCGCGACGGTGGCGGTGGTGGTCGGCCAGGTGCTGCCGGTCGTGGCCCTGGGCGCCCCGGTCGGCGCGATCTGCTTCGCGCTCTACACCGTGGCGGTCGAGCGGAACCGCACGTGGTCGCTGGCGGGCCTCGTGTTCGCGACCGTCGCGGTGTCCGGCGTCTCCGGCGGCGAACCCGAGACGTGGCTGGTCTGCGTAGCGGTGCTCGGTGCCGTGTGGGCGATGGGCTACACGACCCGGCTGCGCCGCTCGTTCCTGCAGCGGGAAAGTGCTTCCCAGGCCGAGCAGGCGCTCGCCGACGAACGCCTGCGCATCGCCCGCGAACTGCACGACGTGGTGGCGCACAACCTCTCCCTGATCGCCGTGCAGGCGGGCAACGCCGCACACGTGCGCTCACCCGAGCACGCCTACGAGGCGTTGCAGGTCATCTCCGAAACGAGCCGTGCGGCCCTCACGGAGATGCGGGGTCTTCTCGGCGTGCTGCGGTCGGACGCCGACCTGGTCCCCTCCCCCGGTCTCGACGGACTGGCGGAGCTGGCCGACCGCGCGTCGCTCGCCGGGGTGCGCGTGACCCTGGACGTGCGCGGAGAAGCCGTCGTGCCGGAAGGGATCGGACTGTCGGCGTACCGGATCGTGCAGGAGGCGCTGACGAACGTCGTGAAGCACGCGGCCCCCGCCGCCTGCGCGGTGCTGGTGGAGGTGACGGCGGAGGCCGTCAGGGTGGAGGTCGCGGACGACGGCCCCGGGGTGAAGGAGCTCGGCGTGGGACACGGATTGATCGGCATGCGCGAACGCGTGGCGGTGTACGGCGGCACGTTCGGCGCGGGTCCCGGCCCGGACGGCGGTTTCCGGGTCGTCGCGGAGCTGCCGGTCCGATGACCACCGTGCTGATCGCGGACGACCAGGCGTTGCTGCGGGCCAGTTTCCGGCTGCTGGTGGACCACGAACCGGACCTGGCCGTCGTGGGCGAGGCGGGCACCGGTGCCGAGGCCGTCGCGCTGGCGGCGGAGCTGAAACCCGACGTCGTGCTGATGGACATCCGCATGCCCGAGATGGACGGCATCGAGGCCACGCGGCGGATGGACGGCCCGCGCGTGCTCGTGCTGACCACGTTCGACCTGGACGAGTACGTCTTCGGGGCGTTGCGGGCTGGTGCGTCCGGGTTTCTGCTGAAGGACACGCCTCCCGCCGAGCTGCTGGCGGCGATCCGGGTGGTGGCGTCGGGCGAGTCGCTGCTGTCGCCGACGGTGACCCGGCGGCTGATCCGGGAGTTCGTCCGGCAGCCCGCGGCACCCGCGGTGCGCGGGCTGGAGCGCGTCACGGAGAGGGAGAAGGAGGTCCTGCTGCTGATCGCGCGCGGGCGGTCCAACGCGGAGATCATGGCCGAGCTGCACGTCAGCCCCGGCACGGTGAAGACGCACATCGGGAACCTGCTGGCGAAGCTGCACGCCCGCGACCGCGCCCAGCTGGTGATCGCGGCCTACGAGTCGGGCCTGGTCCGCTAGATGACTTCGTCTCGCAGGAGACGGCCGCCCGCGTCGCAGGCCCGGACCCGCACGGCGGTGACCCGTTCCTGAAGGCGGCAGACGAAGACCTCGCCGTGCAGGCCGGCCCTGACCACGCGGCCGCTGGGCGGGATCAGCTCCAGCACGGCGACGTCCGGCGTGACCCGCCCGACCTCGACGTCCCGCTGTCGTCGAACAGGCCCACCTGGGCGCCGAAGTCGCCGCCGGGCGGGCCGGAGACGAGCGAGCTGGTGACGTTCCCGGCGTCGTGGACGACGCAGACGAAGAGCTCGCCGGGCGTGCCGCCCGCCTCCAGGACGCCGCCGTTCAGCCGCTGCAGGGTCCTGGGCTGGTAGCCGGGCGGCCGCCGGCAGCCCTCGTCCACGACGGCGCGGTGACAACGGCCAGCGCCCCCAGCAGGTACCGAGTTGTCCCCATATGTCGCCCCCTGATCGAAATTCCAGGCCGGTCAGGGACGGCTGACGCTCCGCCACCGGGCGCAGAACGCCGCACCGCCCCGGTCGCGAGGTGCGGCCGGGGCGGTGCGGTCGTGCTGTCTTACAGGTACGTGCCGGTGTTCGTGGCCGTGTCGATCGCGCGGCCGGCGTCCTGGTTCTTCCCGGTGACGAGCGTGCGGATGTAGACGATCCGCTCGCCCTTCTTGCCCGAGATGCGTGCCCAGTCGTCCGGGTTCGTCGTGTTCGGCAGGTCCTCGTTCTCGGCGAACTCGTCGAGGATGGCCGCCTGCAGGTGCCGGACCGAGAGGCCGGGCTGCTTGGTGTCCAGCAGCGACTTGATCGCCGCCTTCTTGGCCCTGTCGACGATGTTCTGGATCATGGCGCCGGAGTTGAAGTCCCGGAAGTACAGGACCTCCTTGTCACCGTTGGCGTAGGTGACCTCCAGGAACCGGTTGTCCTCGGACTCCTCGTACATGCGCTCCACGGTGTGCTGCACCATGCCCTCGATGCAGGCCTTCGGGTCCCCGCCGAACTCGGCGAGGTCGTCGGCGTGCAGCGGGAGGTTGGGCGTCAGGTACTTGTTGAAGATGTCCTTCGCGCCCTCGGCGTCCGGTCGCTCGATCTTGATCTTCACGTCGAGGCGGCCGGGGCGGAGGATCGCCGGGTCGATCATGTCCTCGCGGTTGGAGGCGCCGATGACGATGACGTTCTCCAGGCCCTCGACGCCGTCGATCTCGGCGAGGAGCTGGGGCACGATCGTCGTCTCGACGTCGGACGACACACCCGAACCACGGGTGCGGAAGATCGAGTCCATCTCGTCGAAGAACACGATCACCGGGGTGCCGTCGGACGCCTTCTCACGAGCCCGCTGGAAGATCAGGCGGATGTGCCGCTCGGTCTCACCGACGAACTTGTTGAGGAGCTCGGGGCCCTTGATGTTGAGGAAGTACGACTTGGCCTGCTTGTCGGTCTCGCCGCGGATCTCCCGCACCTTCTTGGCCAGCGAGTTCGCCACCGCCTTGGCGATGAGCGTCTTACCGCAGCCGGGCGGGCCGTAGAGCAGCACGCCCTTGGGCGGGCGCAGCTCGTACTCGCGGAACAGGTCCGCGTGCAGGAACGGCAGCTCCACGGCGTCGCGGATCTGCTCGATCTGCCGGGAGAGGCCACCGATGTCGTTGTAGTCGATGTCCGGGACCTCTTCGAGCACGAGGTCCTCGACCTCGGCCTTGGGGACCCGTTCGTAGGCGAACCCCGCCTTCGAGTCGACCAGCAGCGAGTCGCCGGGCTTGAGCGGCGAGTCGAGCAGCGGCTGGGCGAGCCAGACCACCCTCTCCTCGTCCGCGTGCCCCACGACCAGCGCACGCGCGATGGTGTCCGCACCGTCGTCGTCGGTGAGCACCTCCCGCAGTGCGCAGACCTCGCCGGAACGCTCGAACCCGCCGGCCTCGACGACCGTCAGCGCCTCGTTGAGGCGGACGGACTGCCCGTAGGCGATCTTCTCCGGTTCGACCGCGGGGGACACGGCCACGCGCATCCTGCGACCCGAGGTGAAGACGTCCACGGTTCCGTCGTCGTACCGCGCCATGAAGACGCCGTACCCGCTGGGCGGTTGCGCCAGCCGGTCGACTTCCTCACGCAGCGCGAGCAGCTGGCTTCGTGCTTCGCGGAGGGTGTCTATGAGCTTCGTGTTTCGCTCGGTCAGCTGGCTGACGCGCTCTGTCGCCTCAGCCAAGCGCTGCTCGAGCAACCGCGTGTGCCGCGGCGACTCGGTCAGCTTGCGACGCAACGACGCGATCTCGTCCTCGAGGAACCTGATCTGCGCAGTCAGCTCAGCAGAATTGTTGCCATGGTTCAGCTCGCCACCCTCATCGGGTTGGCTGCCGGGATGACCGTGCTGCATGTCGGCACCCTCCTCCCGTGTTCGTACCGATTACGGTACCGGCGATCACCGACAAAATGGGGTACTCACAACATCATCTTCGCTCGTGTGACGCAACGGCAAGGCCTCCAAGAGAGGTCGACTGGTCCATCTCGGTGTCCGGCGCGACCACCGGACGGCTACGGTGCGTCCCAGAAGCCACGACCGGCGTTTCGCGCGACGACACGCCAGACGACCTGCGAGAAGCCCGAGGAGAGGGTCATGGGAGCACCAGGGCGTGAGCCCGGTCCCCACTGTCCGCGACCACCCTCGGACGCCACTGGACACACCTGGTGCGGCTCACGGCCCGGCGACGGGCGCGAATCTGTCGTCGTCCCACCAGGTGGACCAGCGATTGACCCGTTCGGTGGTCACGCACCGCAACCCACCCCGTTCGTGGCCGTCGGAGCGCCCGCTCGAGCAGGTCTCCGGTGCGTCCGGAGGGCGTGCGGCCAACCGGGTGGTTCCACCGACGCGACCGGCGCACCACCCCGACAGCGCAGAGCATCGCGCTCGATTACCGGTGGAGTTGCCACAATCGTTATCAGACGCGACCTTCGCGCGGCCGGATCGCAACTCGAGGCCGTGTGCACAACCACTCGCGCGTGTCGACAGGCACCATTCGCCCGCGAGTTGTCCGGCCAAGTACGACAATGTCCAGCGAAAGATCACCTCATCCGCATCGGGGGAGTTTCGATGACCTACCCGCCGCAGCAGCCCGGGCCCTACGGGCAGCAGCCGCCGCCCGGTGGTCCGCACGGGCAGCAGCCGCCGCAGCAGCCGGGTTACGGCCAGCAGCCCCAGCCCGGGTACGGCCAGCAGTCGCAGCAGGGGTACGGCCAGCAGCCGCCTCCCGGTTACGGCCAGCAGCCCGGGCAGTACGGCCAGCCGCAGCAGGACCCGTTCGGCCAGCAGAACCCGCAGAGCGGCGGCTTCCCGCAGCAGGGTCAGCCGGGCCCTTACGGTCAGCAACCGCCCGGCCCGTACGGCCAGCCCCAGGGCTACGGCCAGCCCGGCGGGTTCGGCGGTCCCCCGCCGCCCAAGAAGAGCAACACCGGTCTGATCGTCGGCGTCATCGTCGGCGTGCTGGTGCTCGTCGGCGGCGGCGTGACGGCGGCCGTGCTGCTGGCCGGCAACAGCTCGAGCAGCTCGACCGACTCGGCCAGCGGCTCGTCCGGTGACGACGCGGCGGACGTGAAGAAGTTCGCCGAGGAGTACTACGCCGCGAGCGCCTCGAAGAACGAGAGCAAGGTCAAGTCGATGGCGTGCGCCGCGGCCCTCAAGGAGGCCGAGGAGGCGGAGAAGAAGCTCACGCCGGACCAGCGCAAGCTGGCAGAGGAGCTCAAGAAGATGCCGGCGCCCAAGGTCAACGTCAAGGACGTGAAGGTCAGCGGCGACACCGCGGACGTCGGCGTGTCCACGACGGTGACGCTCGGGACCGAGTCCAAGACCTTCGACACCACGGTGAAGTTCAAGAAGGAGTCGGGCGACTGGAAGTTCTGCACGCTCGCCAAGGACCTCAAGCTGCCTGACTTCCAGGTTCCCACGATCCCGACCAAGTGATCGGGTTCCACACTTCACCTTCGGGGGATTTCCGATGACCTACCCACCGCAGCAGCCGGGCCCCTACGGCCAGCAGCCGGGACCGCACGGCCAGCCCCAGCCCGGTTACGGCCAGCAGCCGCCACCGGGGTACGGCCAGCAGCCCCAGCCCGGCTACGGGCAGCAGCCGCAGGGTCCGTACGGGCAACCCCAGAACCCGCAGAGCGGTGGTTTCCCGCAGCAGGGCCAGCCGGGCCCCTACGGTCAGCAGCCGTACGGCCAGCCCCAGGGCTACGGCCAGCCCGGCGGGTTCGGCGGCCCGCCGCCGCCCAAGAAGAGCAACACCGGCCTGATCGTCGGCGTCGTCATCGGCGTGCTGGTGCTCGTCGGCGGCGGCGTGACGGCGGCCGTGCTGCTGTCCGGCAACAGCTCGAGCGACAACGCCACCGGCTCGGACACCAGCCAGGCCGCCGACCCGACGGACGGCGGTACCAAGCCGACCACGCCGTCGTCGAAGAGCTCGTCGAGCGGCGGTGACGGCGCGGCCACGGACGTCGCCGAGGAGTTCACCGAACGGATCATGAAGGGCGTCCGGGCGGGCAACAGCAAGCCGGAGGACGTCAAGGAGCTCGTGTGCTCGGCCGAGTACCCCAAGCTCAAGGCGCAGACGTCGGCACCCCACCCGGAGGTCAAGGCCACCGTGTCGGAGGTCAAGACGTCGGGCAGCACCGGCACGTTCCGGCAGAGCATCGAGGGGCTCCCGGACCCGGCCAACCCCGGCAAGACCACGAAGGGCGCGATCATCTACAAGCTGTCGAAGGAAGGCAGCAAGTGGACGGTCTGCGGCATCGAGAAGCTCGAAGGCAACTGAGCTGACGTGAAAGGGCCCGCCGCACCTGCGAGGTGCGGCGGGCCCTTTTCGCTGGAACGACCTCAGCCCTTGCTGGGGCGACGCTGCGGCTTCGGCGCCGTCACGCCGTCGGCGAGCTTGCGCGTGGTGAGCAGGAACGCGGTGTGCGCGATCATCCGGTGCTCCGGGCGCACGGCGAGACCCACGACGTGCCACGGCCGGACGAGCGTCTCCCACGCGTGCGGCTCGGTCCAGCACGTCATCTCCCGCAACGCCTCCGTGACCGTGGAGAGCTGTGTGGTGGTAGCGACGTACACGACGAGCACGCCGCCGGGGATGAGGTTCTTCGCGATCGTGGGCAGGACCTCCCACGGCGAGAGCATGTCGAGGATGACCCGGTCGACCTCGCCCTCGTGGTTCTTCACGTCGTCGACGGTGATGGACCAGTTGCCCGGCCGTTCGCCGAAGAACGTCTCCACGTTGCGGATCGCGTGGACTGCGTGGTCGTCGCGCACCTCGTACGACTGGACGCTGCCCTTCTCCCCCACCGCGCGCAGCAACGAGCACGACAACGCGCCGGAACCGGCACCCGCCTCCAGCACGCGCGCGCCGGGGAAGATGTCGCCGTACATGCAGATCTGCGCGGCGTCCTTGGGGTAGATGACCTGCGCGCCCCGCGGCATCGACAGCACGTAGTCCGGCAGCAGCGGGCGCAGCGCCAGGAAGTTCGTGCCGCCCACCGACGCGACGACGGAGCCCTCCGGCTGGCCGATCAGCTTGTCGTGCGGGATGGCGCCGCGGTGGGTGTGGTACTCCTTGCCGGGTTCGAGAACGACCGTGTAGTGCCGGCCCTTGGGGTCGGTCAGCTGTACCCGGTCACCCGGCTGGAACGGTCCACTTGCGCTAATCACCGCGCAATGGTGTCAAACGCCCTTCTCAATGGCCGCACGCAGGTCCTCCCTGCGCAGCACACCGGCGGGCCGGCCTTCCAGATCGACGACCAGGAACTGCCACGCGGCCGTGCCCTGGACGCGTTCGACGATCTCCTCGCCGGGTTCGTCGGCGAGCAGCACGGTCTCCGGCCGGATCGGCTCCGCGGCCTGTTCGGCGGGCGCGAACGGGCTGGCGGCGGCGAGCTTGCGCGCCAGTTCGGTGTCCAGCAACCCGGCCGCCACGCCGTCCGCGCGCACCAGCACCACGCCACGCCCCGCCGAGGTGCTCAGCGCGTCCGCGACGGGACTTTCCGCCGGGAGCTGCAGCACGGGCAGGATCAGGTCGTTGAGCGTGACCCCTTCAGGCCACGTCCTGCGGCGTTCGCTGGCGAGCTCACTGCGCGCTCCGGCAACAACAACCCACGCCGTGAGCACGCACACGCCGAACCGCAGCCAACGGTCATCGGCACCCTGCGCGACGCCGTACAGCGCCCACACCACCAACGCGACGGCCACGGCGAAACCGCCGACCACGGCGACTCGGGTGCCCATCGCGCGTTGACCGGTGACGGCCCACACGCCCGCGCGCACGATCCTGCCGCCGTCGAGCGGCAGCCCCGGCAACAGGTTGAAGATGGCCACGACCAGGTTCGCGCCGGCGACCTGCACCACCAGCAGCCACAACACGCCGCCGGACGTCATCGCGAACCCGCCGATGCCGAACACGATCGCGAGCCCGATGGACACCACCGGCCCCGCGCCCGCGACCACGCCCTCGTGGCTGGGTCTGCCGGGCGTGCGCATGATCTCGGACAGCCCGCCGAGCAGGTAGAGCCGGAGCCTTCTGACCGGCAGGCCGAGCCGGAGCGCGGCGACGCAGTGGCCGAGTTCGTGTGCCAGCACGGAAAGGCCGAGGAAGACGGCGAACAACGCGGCCACGAGCAGGCCGACGCCGGGCGGGGTTCCCGGTGCCAGGTCGTCGACCAGCGGCGCGTAGAACGCCACCACGATCGCCGAGCCGATCCACCACGACGGCGCGAGCACCACCGGGATGCCCGCCACCCGGAAAAGCAGCAGGCCGCCCTCTCGTTCGTTGATCCGCGCGGCCACGGGAGCACTGTAGAGCGGGTGGTGTGATCTCGCGGTTCGGTGGGCGCTCCCGGAATTGTCAGACCTCTGTCCTATCGTGCGAAGCATGAGCACCACGTTGCGCAGGCCCGCGCTGTCGCCGTCCCGGGCAGGGGACTTCAAGCAGTGCCCGCTGCTCTACCGGTTCCGCGCGGTCGACCGGTTGCCGGAGCGGCCGACGAAGGCGCAGGTGCGCGGCACGGTGGTGCACGCGGTGCTCGAGGACCTGTTCGCGCTGCCCGCCGCCGAGCGCGTGCCGGACCGCGCCCGCGCGATGATCTCCCCTGCCTGGGAAAGGGTGAAGGGCGAGCGCCCGGAGTTCGCCGGTCTCTTCGAGTCCGAGGGCAGCGAGGAGGAGGCGGAGTGGCTCGCGTCGGCCACGAAGCTGCTCGACGGCTACTTCGGCCTGGAGGACCCGCGCCGGCTCGAACCGGAGTCGCGCGAGCTGCTCGTCGAGTCCGAGCTGCCGTCCGGCGTGCTGCTGCGCGGCTACATCGACCGGGTGGACGTCGCCCCGACGGGTGAAATCCGGGTCGTGGACTACAAGACCGGCGCCGCGCCCCGCGAGATCGGCGAGGCGAAGGCGTTGTTCCAGATGAAGTTCTACGCGCTGGTGCTGTGGAAGCTGCGCGGCGTCGTGCCGCGGCAGCTGCGGCTGATGTACCTGGCCGACCGCCAGGCTCTCGCCTACCAGCCGGACGAGTCGGAGCTCGCGCGGTTCGAACGCACGCTGGACGCCATCTGGCAGGCCATCATGCGCGCCGCCCCGACCGGTGACTTCCGCCCCAGCCCGAGCCGCCTGTGCGACTACTGCGACCACAAGGCGTTCTGCCCGGCGTTCGACGGCACCCCGCCGCCCTACCCGGGCTGGCCGGAGCCGGACGACACCGAGACCCTGCAGGACCGCGACTGATGGCCGCCTTCTACCTGCCGCTGGGCGGCGACACGTTCCGCTCCACTGAACACACCGTCGGCCCGTGGGGCCCGGACAGCCAGCACCTGGGCCCGCCCTCGGCGTTGCTGGTGCGCGGGTTGCTCGGCCTCGGCAACCCGTCGTCGGCGCTGGCCCGCGTCACGTTCGAGGTGCTCGGCCCGGTCCCGGTGGCCGACCTGACGGTGTCCACTTCGGTCGAACGCCCAGGCCGCTCCGTGGAACTGCTCGCGGCATCGCTGTCCTGCGAAGGCCGCGCGGTGCTGACGGCCCGCGCGTGGCGCATCGTCGGCGCGGACACCACAGCCGTAGCGGGCGGCGAAACCCCTTTGCTACCACCACCTTCCTCCGCCACGCCGATGGAGATCCCCGACCACTGGGGCGGCGGCTACCTGGCGGCCGTCGAGTGGCTTTCCGTGTCCGGCGGCATCTTCACGCCGGGCGACGCCCAGGTGTGGGCCCGCCCGCGCGTCGCCGTCGTCGAGGGCTACGAACCGACGCCGGAGGAGCGCCTGTTCTCCGTCGTGGACTCCGCGAGCGGCGTCTCGTCCCGTGTGGACATTCGCAAGTGGTACGCCATCAACACCGACCTGACCGTCCACCTGCACCGCCGCCCGGCCGGCGAGTGGATCGGCATGGACGCGCGCACCACGATCGGCCCGGACGGCGTGGGCCTTGCGACCAGCGTGGTGCACGACGCGACCGGCCCGGTGGGCGCCACGGCGCAGGCGTTGTTCGTGCGCGAGCGCTAGATCAGCCGCTCCACCGTCACCCGCCGATCGCGCGGGTCGGGCATCGGGTACCCGACGCTGCCAGCGGTGACGCGGGTCGGCGCCAGCCCGGCGTTCAGCAGCACCGTCCGCACGCTTTCGGCGCACTCGCAGGCCGGATTTCACCCGACCGGCCCAAGACCATTCCACGTCACCAGGTCCAGGCGTGCCGGTAGCCCACGGGACGCAACGGGAGTCGCACCGGCACCACCGTCCACAGTGTTGCGACTGCGAGCAATCCCCCGTCCCACGACCGGGTTCTTCCGGCCCACGCCAGCGAACGACCAGGGTGGGCGCGGGAGGGACGGCATGGGGAAGAGGAAGAACCGCCGGCAGAGAGCCACGTCGTACCTGGTCTTCATCGGGGTCTTCGCGGCCTTCTGCGTCGTCGCGCTCAACCGCGAGAACTACTGGCGTGCCGCGATATTCGGTGTCGCCGCGATTTCCTGGATCGCCGCCCGGTTTCCCGTCAAGTGCGGGGTGACGACGAGGCAGGGCCTTTCGTGCCGCAACGGCGCCAACGGCGTGCTGTTCGGGTGCAGCCAGTCCGGCCACACCTGGATCAAGTTCCGCGCCCACTTCGGCCGCCACGAACGCGTCCGCGCCGTCGCCGCCCCGGCGAGGGTTCCCGACGTGAGCATCGCCGAGCCCCGGCGCGCCACCGTCCTGTTCTGGCTCACGGTCGTCGCCACGAGCGCGGGTTTCATCTCGATGACCACGGACGTCATCGGCCTGTTCGACTGACCACGAGACGGCGTAGCGTCAGGGCGACGATGAAGAGGTTCGCGAACCGGCAGGAAGCGGGCCGCGCCCTCGCCGCGCGACTCGCCGGACGACCCTGGCACGACCCGCTCGTCCTGGGCCTGCCCAGGGGCGGTGTCCCGGTCGCCAAGGAGGTCGCGACCCACCTGAACGCCGAACTGGACGTCGTCGTGGCACGCAAGATCGGCGCACCTGGCCATCCCGAGTACGGCGTCGGTGCCGTCACGGCCGGCAGCGCGCCGATCTACGATCCCAGGGTTCTCAGGGCGCTGAACCTCACCGAGGAACAACTGGGCCACCAGGCCGACGTGGAACGCGAAGAGGCCAGAAGGCGAACGGCGCTCTACCGCGCCGGCAGACCGCTCGTCATCGCCGGCCGCGACGTCATCCTGGTCGACGACGGCCTCGCCACCGGCGTCACCGCCAGAGCGGCGCTCCACCACATCGCGGAACACGCGCCGAAGAGCGTCACCCTGGCCGTCCCGGTGGCTGCGAGGGAAGCGCTGAACACCTTCAGCACGCCCGTCGTCGCCGTTCTCACGCCGAAGCACTTCCAGGCCGTGAGCCGCTGGTACGACAGCTTCGCTCAGACCACGGACGACGAGGTGCTCAGGGCGCTCTCGTAGTGCGTCACCACGGGGAACGGCGAGTAGAAGCGGTGCAGCAACTCCGACCACCGCGCATAGGAAGGCCCCTGCCGGAAGCCGACCGTGTGGTCCTCAACGGAGTCCCATCGCACGAGCAGCAGGTACCGCGAGGCCGTTTCCAGGCAGCGCAGCAGTTCGAGGCCGCGGAAGCCCGGCGAGGCGGAGATCAGCTCCCGCGCCTCGCCGAACGCCCACTCGAAGTCCTGCTCGGCACCCGGCAGGACGTCGAGCAGCGCGTGCTCCGTGATCACAGGCGGCAGAACCTGATGTCCGAGGCCAGCACGGCCTTGGCACCGATGGCCGCGAGCTTGTCCATCACGTTGTTCGCTTCCTTGCGCGACACCATCGCGCGCACGGCCGCCCAGTCGGGGTTGGCGAGCGGCGCGACCGTCGGCGACTCGAGGCCCGGCGTCAGCGCGATGGCCTCGTCCAGGATCGAGCGCGGGCAGTCGTAGTCGAGCATCAGGTACTGCTGCGCGAACACGACGCCCTGCAGACGGGCGGTGAGCTGCTTCTTCGCCGCCGTGAGCTCGGAGCCGTTGCGGTGGATCAGCACGGCCTCCGACTCGCAGATCGGCTCGCCGAACGGCACCAGGTCGTGCTGGCGCAGGGTGCGGCCGGAGCCCACCACGTCGGCGATCAGGTCGGCCACGCCGAGCTGGATCGAGATCTCCACCGCGCCGTCGAGGCGGATCACCTTCGCGGTGATGCCGCGGGCCTTGAGGTCGCGGCCCACGAGCTTCGGGTACGCCGTGGCGAGGCGCTTGCCCTCCAGGTCGGAGACCTTCCAGTCGGTGCCGCGAGGCCCCGCGTACCGGAAGGTCGACGACCCGAAGCCCAGCGCCAGCAGCTCCTCGACCGAGGAGCCGTTGTCGTCGGCGCCGGAGTCGGCGGCCAGGTCCCGGCCGGTGATGCCGAGGTCGAGGTCACCGGACGCCACGTAGATCGCGATGTCCTTGGGGCGCAGGAAGAAGAACTCGACGTCGTTGTTGTTGTCGAGGACGGTCAGGTCACGCGGCTCGTGCCGCTGCCGGTAGCCGGCCTCGGTGAGCATGGCGGAGGCGCGTTCAGCGAGCGCGCCCTTGTTCGGGACTGCTACGCGCAGCATGTGGAAGTCTCTTTCAGAGGTACTTGTAGACGTCTTCGAGGGTGAGCCCACGGCCCAGCATGAGCACCTGGAGGCGGTAGAGCAGCTGCGAGATCTCTTCGGAGAGCTTCTCGTCGGACTCGTACTCGGCGGCGATCCAGACCTCGCCCGCCTCCTCCAGGACCTTCTTGCCCTGCGCATGGACCCCGGCCTCAAGCGCTGCGACGGTGCCGGAACCCTCCGGCTTGGTGGCGGCTCGTTCGGTCAGCTCAGCGAACAGGGAATCGAAGGTCTTCACGGCACGACATCCTCCCATCCCGCGCACGCCCGTCCACACCGCGGTCGCATCTGTCCCAGGCCGTGGACGGATCTGTCCTGCATGGACACCCAGTAGCGTGAACTTCCGTGTCTGAGTTCGCCGAGGTACTCGAAGCACTGCGCCGGGTGCGCGGGATCAACCCGTTCTTCGCCCTCGACGTGGGCCGTCCGGACGAGTCGTGGCTGCCGGGAACGGCGTTGCTCGAAGGCCCCGCGCTCCAGACCACCATCGACGCCATCGCGGACCGCTACCGCGCCGAGGAGCCCAGGGTCGCGGCGAGTCTCTTCTTCCTCAGTTACACGGCCCGGTTGCTCAGCCCGCTCACGGCGGCGAACCTGCCGGTCGACGTCCGGCCGGAGAACCTCTGGTGGCAGCACCACCCGGCGAACGGCCTGAGCGTCCGCATCGACCTGCCCCGGCTGGGGCCGCCCGCCGCCGAGGCACTCGCACCGGTCGTCGAGGCGATCCAGGCGGTGACGCCGGTGGCGAGCGGGTTGCTGTGGGGCAATGCGATGTCGAACGTCGCGGGCGCGCTGAAAATGGTCGTGCGCGCCGGCCTGCTCACCGCGGAGGAAGCGGAAGAACGCGGCGAACGGCTCATGAGCGCACCGCCGTTCGAACAGGCGGGAGAATTTCTGGCCTTTCCCGGCGAGCTCGGGTTCCGGCGCCGGTCGTGTTGTCTCTACTACCGCGTTGCCGCAGGTGGGAAGTGTGGCGACTGCCCACTCGTGAAGTGAGGAACGCAACAACTCTTATGGCCGGTTGTGCTTGAGAGCCGGCTCAACTTACGGTGCACGCGCCGCAGTGACGGGAAGCCGGTGTGAATCCGGCGCGGTCCTCGCCACTGTGACCGGGAAGCGATCCCCGCCGAGCACGTCACTGGTCCCCGCCGGGACTGGGAAGACGCGGGGGCAGCGTTGATCCGGGAGTCAGGAGACCGGCTGCGGCGCCGCTAGGAGAGTTGACCTTCCACGAGGTATGGAGGAGCCCGTCATGACGAGCCCCGCAGCAAATCTGTCCGCCGTCCAGGTGCCGAAGTGGGCGTTCGCCGCCGCACTGCTCGGCCTGATCGTCACGTACCTGGTCCTGCAGGAGAACGGTCTCGCGCTCGGCGCGGGTTCCGAGTTGCTGCACGAGTTCTTCCACGACGGCCGGCACGCCCTCGGCGTCCCCTGCCACTAGATCCACGCAGATGACGACGACGTACAAGTCCATCGCACTGCGCGGCATCGCGGCCGGCGGCATCGCCGGTGTCGCGTCCGCGCTCGTGCAGCTGCTGGTGACCGAGATCCCGATCCGGGCCGCGCTCGCGGTCGAGGAGGCTCGCGCACCCGCCGGCGAAGAGGCCGGCCACTCCCACGGCGGCGAGGAGGAGCTCGTCAGCCGCGGCGCCCAGGTCGTGGGCGGCATGCTCGGCGTGGTGATCGTCGGCATCGCGGTCGGCCTGGTGTTCGCCACGGCCTACGCGCTGTCGAAGCGCTGGTTCACCGACCGCACGCCGTTCAGCCGCAGCTTCGCGTTCGGTGCCGCGGTCTTCGGTGCCGTGGCGCTGCTGCCGTGGATCAAGTACCCGGCCAACCCGCCCGCCGTCGGCGACCCGGAGACGGTGAACTACCGCACCGCGCTCTACCTCGGCGTGGTGGTCGCCGGTCTGCTGATCGTGTGGGGTGCGAGCTGGCTCGCCGAGCAGCTGCGCGCGCAGTCCCAGCCTGTACGCACGACGGCGGTGCTGCTCGCGGTCGCCGCGGCCACGGCCGTGGTGCTGCTCGCGTTCCCCGCCCCGCCGGACACGATCCCCGCGGACATGCCGGTGAACGTGCTGTGGCAGTTCCGCCTCAGCTCGCTCGCCCAGCTGGCCACGCTCTACGTCGGCATCGGCGTGGTGTTCGGCCTGCTGATCGACCCGGCCACGCGCAAGGCCAAGGCCGCGCAGAAAGCCGCTGTCGCCTGACGGTGCCGGGGTGGCCGCCCGTTCGGCCACCCCGCCCGCGTTCAGCCCTGGAGAGCCCGCAGCACCTCGACGTCCACGCCCACCAGGGACTCGCGGAAGATCCGCCGCTCCCCCTCCGGCACCTCGACGTCGCACGGCACCACCAGCACGGTGCAGCCGGCCGCGACCGCCGCCGCCACCCCGGTCGGCGAGTCCTCGATCGCCACGCAGCGCGCCGCGTCCACGCCCAGCAGCCGCGCCGCCTTCAGGTACGGCTCCGGCAACGGCTTGTTGAGGCCGTCGACCTCGTCGCCGCACACCGTCACGTCGAACAGGTCGCGGCCGATCGTGTCCAGCGCGACCTCGGTCAGCGGGCGTTCGGTCGACGTCACCAACGCCATCGGCACGCCCGACGCGCGCACCGCGCGCAACGCCTCCTGGGCGCCCGGCCGCCACGGCAGCCCGGCGCGGAAGACCTCCTCGGTGCGGCGCAGGATCCACGCGCCGCCGTCCACGAGGTCGGCGTCCGTCGGCTCGATGCCGACGTCGGCGAAGAGCAGGCGCATCGTCGTGGGCACGTTGGTGCCGACCATGCGTTCGCGGGTCTCCAGCGACAGCGTGCCGCCGAGCTTCTCCGCGTACTCGTAGAGCGGGATGTCCCACAGCTTCTCGGAGTCCAGCAGCGTCCCGTCCATGTCCCACAGGACCGCGCGCAGGTCAGACATCGAAGTACTTCGCCTCCGGATGGTGCGCCACGAAGGCGTCGGTGGACTGTTCCGGGTGGAGTGGAAGTTCCTCGGACGGCGGGACCCCGGCGCGGCCGGGCACCGGGAGTCCGTCGACGCGCCGGCGCTTCGGTGAGCCGGCCCCCAGTCCGTGGACTTCCAGGTGCTCACGATACGCGTTCCCGCCGGGCAGCTCGTCCGCGTGATCGGCGATCGGCTGTCCGCTGTCAGCGATGACAACGCGGCTGAGCTGGGCTTCCGGCAACGGCGACGCTCCGCGGTCACCCATGGGCCAAGCCTGCGCTGAGTTGACTCGCGGAACCCGTAGTCTGGCGCCGTGAACGATCCGTCCCAGGAATCCCCGACCCCCTCGAACCCGCGCATCCCGCTCACGGCTCCGATCATGGTCTGTGCGTTCGAAGGCTGGAACGACGCAGGCGACGCCGCCAGCACCGCGATCGAGCACCTCCAACTCACCTGGGACGCCACCCCGCTCGCCGAGATCGACCCGGACGACTACTACGACTTCCAGGTGACGCGCCCGTCCGTGCGCCTGGTGGACGGCGTCACGCGCAGGGTCGACTGGCCGACGACGCGGCTGTCGGTGTGCCGCCCGCCCGGTTCCGACGTGGACGTGATCCTCGTGCACGGGATCGAGCCGAACATGCGGTGGCGCAAGTTCGCCGCCGAGCTGCTGGGCCACATCGACGCGCTCGGGGTGACGACCGTGGTGACGCTGGGCGCGTTGCTCATGGACACGCCGCACACCCGCCCGGTCCCGGTCACCGGCACGGCCTACGACGCGGACGCGGCCGAGAAGTTCGGCCTGGAGCACTCGAAGTACGAGGGCCCGACCGGCATCGTCGGCGTCTTCCAGGACGCGTGCGTGCAGGCAGGTATCCCGGCGATCTCGTTCTGGGCCGCCGTGCCGCACTACGTCTCGCAGCCGCCCTCCCCCAAGGCCACGCTCGCCCTGCTGCACCGGGTCGAGGAGGTCCTCGACATCGAGGTCCCGCTCGGCGCGCTGCCGGAGCAGGCGGAGGAGTGGGAGCGCACGGTCTCCGAGATGGCCGACGAGGACGAGGACGTGCGCAACTACGTGCGGGCCCTCGAAGAGCGCGGCGACGCGGCCATGCAGATCACCGAGGCGTCCGGCGACGACATCGCCGCGGAGTTCGAGCGCTACCTGCGTCGCCGCGGCCGCGGTCCCGGCTGGCCGTCGACCGGTCCCCGCCAGTAAGACAGCCGAGAAGGCCCCCGCCATGGGGGCCTTCTTCGTTTTCGGGTGTGACAGCCGCGAGCCTGCCGGACAGGTAGGAGGTGTAAGGGTCACCACCGAAAGGACGACATGAGGGAATCCCCGCCTGACACCAGGGAGGACCGCTTCCGGGACCTGCACCGCCGGACGTACCCGGACCTGTTGCGGTTCGTGGAACGGCGAGTGCCTCCCGCCGAGGCAGAGGACGTCGTCTCCTCCGTCTACCTGACCGCGTGGCGCCGGCTCGGCGACGTGCCGGACGACGCCCGGCCGTGGCTGTTCGCGGTGGCGCGCAAGACGATGGCGAACCAGACCCGCGGGCTGCGGCGCAGACGAGCGCTGGACGTGCGGATCGCGTCGTCCTCCGACGACCTGGTGCCGGACGGCTCGGCCGAGGTCGCGGCACGTCTCGACCTGGCCCGCGCCTGGCGGACGCTGAGCGCCGCCGACCGCGAGGTGCTGGCGCTGGTCGCGTTCGACGGACTCACCGCCGAGCAGGCCGCCACGGTGCTCCGCTGCCGCCGCACGACCTTCGCGATGCGGCTCAAACGCGCGCGGCAGCGACTGGACCAGGCCCTGAACCCCATGCCCGAACGAACAGGAGCGCGCACGTGATGACCGAGCTGAAGGACCTGGACCCCGCCCGCGACCGCGAGCCGAACCAGGTGGAGTGGATCCGTTCCACCGCCCACGTCGAGCGCGTCATCGCCGGCACGTACGCCTCGCAGCGCCCGGCCCGGTCGCGCCGGACGATCATCGGACTCGCGGCGACCGCGGCCGCCGCGGGGGTGCTGGCGGGGATCGCGTTGTTCCCCGGCGCCACCGACGAGGCGTTCGCGCAGTGGACCTCCACGCCCGGACAACCCGGTTCCGACCTGGTGCTCCCCCAGGCCCGCGCGTGCGCCGCGGAGTGGGGCGCGGCCGCTCCCACGGCCGCGGACGTCGTGCTCGCCGAACAGCGCGGCATCGCGACGATCCTGATCCTGAAGAAGGGCGACGGCCTCGCCGAGTGCATGGCGATCGGCGAGAAGGTCTTCAACTACCAGGGGCTCACGGCCGGACCGGTCGTCCCGCTCGCCGGTGCCGAGGTGACGTACGAGACGTCGAGCTCGAGCGGCAGCGGGGACGACGAGTACTCGCGGGTCGTCGGCCGGATGGGGCCGGACGTCACCAAGGTCGAGATCGCGCTGGCCGACGGTCAGGTGATCACGGCGGGGACCGGCTCCGGCTGGTGGACCGCGTGGTGGCCGGGGCCGGAGGGCGGCGAGGTCGGCACGTGGAAGGTCGTCGTGCACACCGCGCAGGGCAGCACCAGCCACGACCCGAGCGGGCTACCCCGCCGCTGAGGGTTCATACAGGTCAAGTGCCGTCCCGGTCATTTGGACCGGGACGGCTTTTTCACGCTTCCGAGTGATCGAGTCCTGGTTTCCAGCTGCCGAGGAATGGGTACCAAGATCCACCTCCCAGACAGGATCCACCGTGTCTCTCGTGCGCAAGATCGCTGCCGGTCTCGCTGCGGGTGGCGGCGTGCTGTTGGCCGTGTCCCCCGCCAGTGCCGCTCCCCTCTCCTCCGTCGACTCCCTCGGGGAGCACGGTCCGCACACGACCGTGAGCGACGTCAGGGAGTCGTTCCAGGGCAACCTCGCGGGGGTGCAGGAGCAGACCCAGGGCTTCACCGCCCGCCTCGGTGGTTAGCGGCGTGACGCGGAACGTCGGCGGTGAATTCACGCTCAGCAGGGCACCTCACGGCACCGCCCCCGCGCCCCCATACGTCCAGTATGAGGACGCGGGGGCGGCACCGCGATGCGCCCGTCTGACCGCGAATTCCCACGGCAACGTTCCGCGCCACGCCGCTAAAACTTAGCGACAACAACCACTTTTCGGCGCTCTCCGCCGCTCACCGCAATAGGGTGAGCGGCGGAGGTGTCTGTGGGACGGTTGGCACGCGCCGGGTTGTACGCGGGCGCATTGATCGGGCCGTTCGGCGGCGCCGTCACCACGTCGATCCTGCCCGAGATCGGGGCCAGCTTCGGCCGGTCGCCGGGCTCGGCCGCGGCGACGCTGACGTACTACCTGGTGCCGTTCGCGGTGCTGATGCTGGCTTCCGGGACGCTGGCGCAGCGCTGGGGTCCACAACGGACTGTCCGGATCGCGTACCTGGCCTACGCCGTCACGTCCGTGCTCGCCGCCTGCTCGTGGACGTTCGAGGTGCTGCTGGCCTCGCGGGCGTTGCAGGGCGCGGCGAACTCGTTCACGACCCCGGTGCTGCTCGCGGTGATCGCCGCCTCGACGCCCAAGGAGAAGCTCGGGCGCGCGCTCGGCCTGTTCGGGTCGATGCAGGCGGCAGGGCAGACCTCGGCCCCGCTGGTCGGCGGCCTGACCGCCGAGATCGACTGGCGGCTGGCGTTCGTCGTGATCGCCGTCGTGGCCGTCGGCCTCGCGGTCCTGGGCGTGCCGCAGACCGACGCCGAACCCGAGCGGAACGCCAGTCTGCGCAGCGCGTTCGTGCCGAGCACGCTGTGGCCGGCGCTGGTCGGGTTCATCGGCTGGGGCTGTCTCGGCGGGCTGTCGTTCCTCGTGGCGTTCCGGCTGGACGACGTCTTCGGGCTGAGCGCGGGCCAGCGCGGTGTGCTGCTGACCGGGTTCGGCGTCGTCGGGTTCCTGACCGCGCGGTACATCGGCAAGGCGATCGACAGGTTCGGCGCCGGCACCACCGCGATCCTCGGTGCCACGCTCGGCGCGGCCATGGTCGCGGCCGTCGGCACGGCGCCGTTGGCCGCCATGGTGGTGTTGTGCTGGGCATTGACCGGTGCTGCTGCTCAGGGTGTGTTGGTGAGCATCAACGCGTTGGTGTTGCAGAGCGAGAACGCCAACAGGGGCGGCAGCGTCAGCGTCGTGCAGTCACTGCGCTTCATGGGCGCGGCCGCGGCCCCGTTGGCGTTCGTCCCGCTCTACCAGTCCCACCCGTTGCTGGGCTTCCTGGTGCCGGCGGGTCTGCTGATCACCATTCCCGCGATCGTCACGTGGTCAGGTCGCGCCGGCGGAACCCGGCGAACCCCGCCGCCAGGAGGACCACCGCGACCAGCGTGAGCCAGGCGAGCGGCCCGAACGTGATGTCCGGGTACTTCGGGACGTGCGTGAACGGCGAGACGTCGATCATCCACTGGTCGAGCTGCAACGCCGGGCCGAGCAACGTGAGTACCAGCGCCACCGACACCGCCGCCCAGCTCACGCCCGTGAGCTGCGGGAACAGTCCGAACAGGACCAGCGCGACGCCCGCGATCACCCAGGCCGCCGGCAGCTGGACCAGCGCCGCGCCGAGCATCTTCGGCAGCACGGTGCCCACGTCGTCGATCTGCAGGCCGTAGACCAGGCCGAGGCCGAGCCCGGACGCCGCGAGCACGACCGCGCCGCCGACCAGGGCGAACACCGCGTGCGACGCGACCCAGCCCCAGCGCGACACCGGCGTGGCGAGGATCGGCTCCGCGCGGAACGACGTCTCCTCCGACCGCAGCCGCAGGATCGCCTGCACGAGGTAGATCGAAGTGATCAGGCCGAGCAACTGGGTGATGGTGGCGAAGAACGCGTCCACCATCGCGTCGGCGCCGCCGATCTTGCTGACGATCTGGCCCAGCGTCGGGTTGTCCTGCACCATCTGCCCGACCGCCTGCGCGACGCTGCCGTAGATCACGCCCACCGCGAACAACGCGATGGACCAGCCGATCAGCGACCCCTTCTGCAACCGCCAGGCCAGCCCGAACGGCGTGCCGATCGTTCCGGAAGGCGGTCCGAGGCGCGCGGCCAGCAGACCGAGACCGACGTCCCTACGCGTCACGATGTACGCGGACACGCCCACGAGCGCACCGAACGCCACGAGCGGAAGCAGCAGCACCCAGAACCTGTTGTCGCCGAACGACCTGACGTGCTCGGTCCAGCCGATCGGCGAGAGCCAGGTCAGCCACTGCGGACCGGACTCCCCCGCCGCGTCGCCCGCCGCGCGGAACATGTAGGTCACGCCGAGGAACCCACCCGCGATCGCGTTCGACACGCGGGAGTTCTCCGAGAGCTGCGCGGTGAAGGCGCTGACGCCGGTGAACACCAGGCCCACCGATGCCGTGGACAGGCCGAACGCGAACGCGCCCGCCGGATCCAGGTCCTTGCCGATCAACGCCAGTGCCTGGAGCAGCCCGATCAGCAGACTCGTGCCGCCCGCGACGATCACGGCGGCGGCGAGCGGCGCGTGCCGTCCCACGACCGTGGCGGCGATGAGCTCGGTACGGCCCGCTTCTTCTTCTGCGCGCGTGTGCCGCGTGACGACCAGCATGGCCATGATCGCGATGAACAGGCCGGAGAAGACGCCCCAGCGCCACACGACCAGACCGCCGAGCGACGACCAGTCGTGCAACGGCCCGAGCATCGCGAGGAACGCCGAGTTGGCGTTCGCGGTCACGCCGAGCAGGTCGCGCGACTGCTGCGTGCCGTACAGCTCCTCCAGCGCGGTCGTCGTCGAGTAGGTGACGCCGACCAGGAAGAGCACCCAGATCGGGAGCAGGATCCGGTCACGGCGCAGGGCCAGCCGGACGAGGTGGAGTGTGCCGATCATTTCGCGTCCTCGTAGTGCCGCAGGAACAGCTCTTCGAGGGTGGGCGGCTGCGAGGTCAGCGTGCGCACGCCCGTGGACACCAGCTGCTTGAGCACGGGGTCGAGCTCGTCCGAGTCGACCTCGAACTTGACCCGGTTGCCCTCGGCGACCAGGTCGTGCACGCCCTTGAGGTTCGCGAGGCCGTTGGGCGGGCCCGCGAGCTCGGCGGAGATCGACGTGCGGGTGAGGTGCCGCAGGTCGGCGAGCGTGCCGGTCTCGACGATGTGGCCGCTCCGGATGATGCTCACCCGGTCGCACAGGGCCTCGACCTCGGCGAGGATGTGGCTGGAGAGCAGCACGGTGCGGCCGCGCTCGCGTTCGTCGTTGATGCAGTCCTGGAAGACGGCCTCCATCAACGGGTCGAGGCCAGAGGTCGGCTCGTCGAGGATGAGCAGTTCGACGTCGCTCGACAGCGCGGCGACGAGGGCGACCTTCTGCCGGTTGCCCTTGGAGTAGGTGCGGCCCTTCTTGCGCGGGTCCAGCTCGAACCGCTCCAGGAGCTCGGCGCGGCGCGCGGAGTTCAGGCCGCCGCGGAGCCGTCCGAGCAGGTCGATGACCTCGCCACCGGTCAGGTTGGGCCAGAGGTTCACGTCGCCGGGGACGTAAGCGAGGCGGCGGTGGAGGGCTGCGGTGTCCTTCCACGGGTCGCCGCCGAGCAGCCGCGCGGTGCCGGAGTCGGCACGCAGCAGGCCGAGGAGGATCCGGATCGTCGTCGACTTGCCTGCGCCGTTGGGGCCGAGGAAGCCATGCACCTCACCGGTCTGGACGTCCAGGTTCAGGTCGTCCAGTGCACGCGTCGGGCCGAAGGTCTTCACCAGGCCCGACACGGATATCGCGGATGTCATGCCCCGTAAGCTACACTTCTTTCACAACTTCGTGAAGCGCGTAAATTTTGCCCGATCGGCTGACGAAAGGGGATGATGCCGCCGTGACGAGTACTACGGAGCGTGACACGCAGGCGGTGAGCCAGTTCGTCGAACGGTTCGGCGGGATTCTGGCGGACACCGGCGTGCCCCGCATGCCGGCTCGCATCCTCGCGGCGCTGCTGACGACGGATTCGGGGCGGCTCACCGCGGCCGAGATCGCCGACCTGCTGCAGATCTCCCCGGCGGCGGTGTCGGGCGCGGTGCGCTACCTGACCACCGTCCAGATCGTCAGCCGCGAACGCGAGCCGGGGTCCCGCCGCGACGTGTACCGGATGCGCGACAACGTCTGGTTCGAGGCGACGTTCCGCAAGGACCAGATGCTCGTGATGATCGACGAGGTGCTCACCGAGGGCGTCCGGGCACTCGGCGCGGACACCGACGCGGGGCTGCGGCTGGACGAGACCCGCGAGTTCTTCCGGTTCGCGCACGCCGAGCTCGGCACGATGCTCGACCGCTGGCGCGTGCACCGCGAAAAGTGGATGGAAGGACGTCAGGGCTAGTCCCTACGATCCTGCCCAGTGGGCTGCCATCTCGCGTGACTTGAGGGCATGAGGGCGACGCTGGAACCGGCGTTCGCCCTCTTCGTGCACCCCTGTCACGACTCAGCCCCCAGGACTGACCCATGCCGTTCTTCCACGTCTTCGTTCGTCATATAGCCCCGCTCCTGCACCGCGCACTGCACCCGGACGGGGTGCTGGTCGTGGTGCGCGAACCCGTGGACGAGGAGCTGCTGCGCCTCGCCCTGGAGCGGTACTTCGTGGCCGTGCGCACCGATCAGGTGACGAGTGCCCGGCACGCGAACGTGCCGGGCACTCAGGTGTCACTGCTGGTCACGGCCTATCGGCCCAGGTGATCAGCCGGTGGTGAGAGTCAGGCCGTAGGCCTCCAGGATCTCGTTGACCGGCTGGTAGTAGGTCGTGCCGCCGCTGGTGCAGTCGCCGGAGCCACCCGAGGTGACGCCCTGCGCCTCCGTGCCGCTGACCCACGAGCCACCCGAGTCACCGGGCTCCGCGCACACGTTCGTGCGCGTGAGGCCGCTGACGGAGCCCTCCTGGTAGTTCACGGTCTGGCTCTTCGCCTGGACCTCGCCGCAGTGCCAGCCCGTGGTCGAGCCGGAACGGCAGATCGACGCGCCCACGGCGGACTCGGTGTGACCCGAGACCACGACGTCGGCACCGCCGTAGTGGTTGACCTTCGGCGTGGAGGTCCACGACGAGTTCGTCTTCACGAACGAGTAGTCGTTGCCCGGGAAGGACGACTTGTCGAACTCACCCATCGCCGTCTTGTCGACGCCGGTCACCGTGTCGCCGGGCGACCCGCAGTGGCCGGCCGAGACGAAGCCGCCCTCGACCGCGAAGCCGACGGAGCAGCGTCCGGCGTTGTTGATGTAGTAGGCGTCGCCACCGCGGGTGTCCTTGAACAACCGCGGCGCCTCGTCGGTCTCGACGACCTTCGCGACCGGGCCCGCCTTCTCCACCAGCGACTTCGCGGCGTCGGACTGGCCGCGCTTCACGGTGATCGTGACGGCGTTGGCCTTCGTGTCGACGTACCAGCCGGTGACCTCGGCCGGAGCCGGCGTCGCGTCCAGCTTCTGCTTGGCCGCGTCGAGGTCGCTGGCCTTGTGCGCGACCGTGCGGGGCTCCGCTCCGAGCCTGCGCAGACGGTCCGTCTTGGCCGCGTCGGTCACGCCCACGACGAGCTTGCCGGTGGCCGCGTCGAACCACGCGCCTCCGAAGCTCTCACCGGCGAACCCCTCGGCCACCCGCTGCAGGGCAACGGCCGCGCTCTCCCGGCGCAGCCTCTCCGCCGCCTGCGTGGCGTCCAGTCCCAGGTCGCGCTGCATCGCGGCGAGCAGGTCGGCAGAGGGTCCCTCGGCGGCGACGGCGGCAGGGGATGCCGTGGTCGCGAGAGCGCCTGCCAACACGGCCACAGCTGCGACAGCCATGCGCTTCATAGGCATTTCTCCTTGATCTTCGGTTTTGTGCAGGGCCGGTGTAACGCCGGACCGGGCAACCGCGATGAGGAGATCAGCTGTGCTGCAACACAGCCTGTACGACACCGGATGCATGGCGTCCCCAGGCGGCGAACTGCCCGATCAGTTCGTTCCTCCGTCTGGGGGACGCTACTTCGGCATGTCTACCGGACGGTAGGGTCGATCGAGGGGTGGACCTCGCGGCGTCCGAGTTGATATAGAGAATCCAAATGCGTTCTCTCGGTCTATTTCCGTGACTCAGAGCGACCATTCGCCCTGCCACGAAATGTCAAATCTGTCAACAGTTCGCACTCGACGGCGTATCCCTCTGACCTGCGGTTTAGGGCTAGCGTGCTGGTCACCCTGTTCCCTGCACGAGGGAGAAACCCTGCCATGCGAAGAGTCTTGGGTGCGGGACTCACGGCCGCTGCCGCGCTGTGTCTGGCCGCCGCTGTGGTTCCAGCCGCTTCCGCTCAAGAAAACGTGGGGACGATTCTCGGCGCCGACCGCGTCGATGTCGTGAAGGACAGCTACATCGTCTCGCTGAAGTCCGGCACGGCGTCGAGGGCCGCCGCTCCGGGCCTCGCGTCGAAGTACGGCGGCCAGGTCGGTCAGGTCTGGCAGCACGCGCTGAACGGCTTCTCGGTGAAGATGACGGCCAAGCAGGCCGCCCGTCTCGCCGCGGACCCGACCGTCGCGTTCGTCCAGCAGGACGCCGAGGTGCACGCGCTCGACGTCCAGCAGAACCCGCCGTCCTGGGGCCAGGACCGCGTCGACCAGCGCGACCTGCCGCTGAGCAACAGCTACCAGTACGACACCACGGCGTCCAACGTCACCGCGTACGTCATCGACACCGGTGTGCGCACGACGCACACCACGTTCGGCGGCCGCGCGACGTGGGGCACCAACACCTCCGGTGACGGCAACAACAGCGACTGCAACGGTCACGGCACGCACGTCGCCGGCACCATCGCGGGCTCGCAGTACGGCCTCGCCAAGGCGGCCAAGGTCGTCGCCGTCAAGGTGCTGAACTGCTCCGGCTCCGGCACGACCGCCGGTGTCGTCGGCGGCATCGACTGGGTGACGGCGAACGCGGTCAAGCCCGCCGTCGCCAACATGTCGCTCGGTGGTGGCGCGGACGCGACCCTGGACGCGGCCGTGCGCCGTTCCATCGCGTCGGGCGTGACCTACGCGATCGCATCGGGCAACTCGAACACCGACGCCTGCAGCACCTCGCCTGCACGCGTCGCCGAGGCGATCACGGTCAACTCCTCGACGAACACCGACGCGCGTTCGTCGTTCTCGAACTACGGCTCCTGCACGGACATCTACGCTCCGGGCTCGAACATCGTGTCGTCGTGGAACACCAACGACACCGCCACGAACAACATCTCCGGCACGTCGATGGCCACCCCGCACGTCGCGGGCGCCGCGGCCCTGTGGCTCGCCACGCACCCGACCGACTCCCCCGCCGCCGTGTGGAACGGCCTCAACGCCGCCTCCACGCCGAACAAGATCACCAACGTCGGCGCGAACACCCCGAACAAGCTGCTCTACACCCTGTTCGGCGGCGACCCGCAGCCGGGCAACCCCTCGGTGACGAACCCCGGCACGCAGACCTCCACGGTCGGAACCGCGGCGTCGTTGCAGCTCTCGGCCTCGGGCGGCACCGCGCCGTACACCTGGTCCGTGAGCGGCCTCCCGGCCGGCCTGTCGGCGAACGCGTCCGGCGCGATCTCCGGCACCCCGACCACGGCGGGCACCTCCACGGTGACCGCGACCGTGACCGACTCGGCGAACAAGACCGGCTCGGCCACGTTCTCCTGGGTCGTCAACGCGGTCGGCGGCAACTGTGACGCCCGCACCAACTCGACCCCGGTCGCCATCCCCGACAACACGACCGTGACCAGCACGATCGTCGTCTCCGGCTGCGCGGGCAACGCGTCGGCCACCGCGTCGATCAAGGTCTCGATCACCCACACCTACAAGGGCGACCTCGTGGTCGACCTGGTCGCGCCCGACGGCTCGGTCTACAACCTGCACAACCGGACCGGCGGCTCGGCCGACAACATCAACGAGACGTTCACCCGCAACCTCTCCTCGGAGGCGGCGAACGGCACCTGGACGCTGCGCGTGCGTGACGCGGCGTTCCTCGACACCGGCACGCTGAACAACTGGACGCTCGACGTCTGAGCGCTCCACCGCTGAACGAACCGCCCCCGACGCTTCCGCCTCGGGGGCGGTTCCTCTACTCGGCGAAGTACGCGCGCCGGTACCCGAACCACTCCTCGACGTCGTCCTCGTCGAAGCCGCCGATCAACGCCAGCACCTCCTCGCGGTCCGCGTGGTCGCTCGCCTCCACGTACGTCTTCGTGGCCTCGACCCCACCCGCCACCAGGTGTTCGACGTCGTAGGCGCAGCCCGCGTCGAAGTTGGAGCGCTTGAGGGCGAAGTGCCGCCACACGTCCTCGGGTCGCCGGTGCTCGGCCAGCAGGAACCCGGCCAGCGCGGCCTGCTCCCCCAGGCCACCCGTGGAGTTCGCGCGGCACAAGGTCTCCTGTTCCACCAGGAACCGCAACAGTTCGACGTCCTGCGGCGTGCGTTCCGCCTCCAGGACCTCGCCTCTGGCGGACTCGTTCACGTCCTCGCCGTTTGGGCCGCGCTCGTAGCGCAACTGCTCCCAGGCCTCGTTCGTCACGAGTGCATACTCTGCCCCGTGATCCCTGGGGAGAGATGGCAGGTCGTCGTGCACAACGACGACCACAACACGTTCGCGCTGGTTCATCACGTGCTGCGGACCGTGTGCGGCCACGACGACGCACGAGCGCGCACGACGACGTTGGAGATCCACGGCTCGGGCAAGAGCGTCGTGGGTTCGTACGACCGCGTCTCGGCCGAGGCGACGACCCTGCGGTTGCTGCGGCTGGGGCTGCGCGCCGCGATGGGCGAACAACGATGACGCACTTCGACGCCACCGCCGTGGGCGACGGTGTGCTCGCCCGGTGCACAGACGAGAACCTCGCCGGGATCACCCGCCTGCTCGACGAACTGCTGCTCCTGCTCGACGAGGGCGTCGTGCCCCCGGACCGCCGGCGGTGGTGGCGCACCCCGGCCGCGACCTCTTTGCTGCGGCGCATGTTCCCGGTCACCGACGACTTCTGGGAACGGCACCGCGAGTCCCTCACCGACCCGGGCCCTGCCCGACGGGTGCGCGCCAAAGTCGACGAACCGACCCCGTGGCTGGTCGGCTTCGACGAGATCGAGGACTGGATCATCGCGTTCGCTCAGTTGCGCGCGCTCTACCTGACGCGCCGTGACGCGAACACCACGATCGCGATGACCTTCCTGTCCGTGCCGGAACAGCTGGCGGTGGCGCTGCATCCGAGCAGCGCCACCGGCTGGCCGCTGGCTTAGAGCTCCACGCCCAGAAGCGCGTCCACGGCCGTGCGCACCTGCGACGGCCCGTGCTTGTCCGAACCGCCGTGCGTCAGCGCCTCGTCCGCCCACGCGTCGACGGCGGCCAGCGCCTTCGGGGTGTCGAGGTCGTTGCCCAGGTGGTCGCGCAGCCGCGTCACGGTGTCCACTGCGGACGGTCCGCTGTCGAGCGCGGCGGCCCGGCGCCACTTGTCCACGCGGGCCAGTGCCTCGTCGAGCAGGGACTGGGTCCACGGGCGGTCTGCGCGGTAGTGGCCCGCGAGCAGGGCGAGGCGGATGGCGTTCGGGTCGACCTTCTCGGCGCGCAGCTTCGAGACGAAGACCAGGTTGCCGCGCGACTTCGACATCTTCTCGCCGTCGAGACCGATCATGCCCGCGTGCACGTAATGGCGCGCGAACGGGTGCTCGCCGGTCTGCGCCTCGGCGTGCGCGGCCGAGTACTCGTGGTGCGGGAAGATCAGGTCGGAGCCGCCGCCCTGCACGTCGAAGCCCATGCCGAGGCGGTTGTGGGCGATGGCGCTGCACTCGATGTGCCAGCCGGGGCGGCCCTCGCCCAGTTCGGACGGCCACGCGGGCTCGCCCTCGCGCTTCATCCGCCACAGCAGGGCGTCGAGCGGGTGCCGCTTGCCGGGGCGGTCCGGGTCGCCGCCGCGTTCGGCGAAGAGCTTGAGCATCTCCTCGGAGGAGTAGTTCGACTCGTAGCCGAACCGGCCCGTGGCGTCGTGCGAGTAGTAGATGTCCGGGTACTCGGAGTCGTCCGCACGGTAGGCGTGGCCGTCGGCGACGAGCTTCGCGACGACCTCGACGATCTCCGGGATGGCCTCGACGATGCCCACGTAGTCCTGCGGCGGCAGGACGCGCAGGGCCTCCATGTCCTCGCGGAACAGGGCGGTCTCGCGCATGGCGAGCACCACCCAGTCGTCCTGGTCGCGCTCGGCCCGCTCCAGCAGCGGGTCGTCGACGTCGGTGACGTTCTGGACGTAGTGCACGTTGTGTCCGTTGTCGAGCCACACGCGGTGCACGAGGTCGAACGCGAGGTAGGTCGCGGCGTGGCCGAGGTGCGTCGCGTCGTACGGCGTGATGCCGCAGACGTACAACCTGGCGGTGTCTCCTGGAGCCGTGGGGCGCACTTCGCCCGTAGCCGTGTCGAACAGCCGCAGCGGGCGGGGGTCCCCCGGAACCCGCGGCACAGGAATGGATGACCAGGTCTGCATGGATCCGACACTAACGCGTGCCGCCGTACGGAGTGAGATTTCCGGCTGTTGGGACGACCACGATCGATTCGTTCGGACAGAAAGACTGGACATCCGTTGACGGTCCGGTCGCGCCGCCCCTAGCTTCCGAAAGCATGCTTCGTGTCGTCGTAGCCACGGTGGTAGCGCTCTCACTCTCCCCGGCAACCGCACACGCCGAGCCTCTGGACGCGTTGGCGTACCTGGAGAATCCCAGAATGACAGGGGAGCACCAGGAGCCTCCGCACCCGGATCTGAAGCCGGAGAAGCGGCTGAGCCTCAACGGCGACTGGCGGCTGCGGATGTTCGACCGGCCGCAGGACGTCCGCGACACACCGGACGGCTGGCGCACCGTGCAGGTCCCCCACACGTGGCAGACCGACTTCCTCGACCACCCGATGTTCCGCAACATCCCCACCGAGATGTACCCGGACGCCCCGCCGTCGGTCCCGCACGACGTCAACCCGACCGGCGTCTACGAGAAGACGTTCGTGCTGCCGTCCGACTGGGACCGCACGCTGGTCCGCTTCGAGGGCGTGACCAGCGGGTACTTCGTCTGGGTCAACGGCGAGTACGTCGGCTACGACCAGGGCGGCTACACGCCCGCCGAGTTCGACATCACCTCGAAGCTGCGGGCCGGGCGCAACACGCTGAAGCTCCAGGTCCACCGCTGGGGCTCCGGCTCCCACTTGGAGGACTACGACCAGTGGCGGTTCTCCGGCATCTTCCGCGAGGTCTGGCTCTACTCGACGCCGAAGACCTACCTCGCCGACGTGACGGTCAGGACCGACCTCGACGCCCAGTACCGCGACGCCACGCTCAGCGCGGACGTCGAGATCGGCGGGCCCGCCGCCGGGCACACCGTCCGGACCAGGCTGTTCGACCCGAAGGGCCGGGAGGTGCCGGTCGTCGGCGGCAAGGTCGCCGACCCGCTGAAGTGGACCGACGAGACCCCGGACGTCTACGAACTCAAGATCGAACTGCTGAAGGACGGCCGCGTCGTGCAGACCGGCCGGCAACCCGTCGGGTTCCGGAAGATCGAGATCATCGACCGGCAGTTCAAGATCAACGGCAAGCGCGTGCTGTTCCGCGGCACGAACCGGGCCGAGACGAGCGTGCGCGGCAGCCGCTACGTCACCCGCGCTGACCAGCAAAAAGACGTCGAGCTGATGAAGCGGTTCAACATCAACGCCGTGCGCACGTCGCACTACCCGAGCGACCCGTACTTCTACGAGCTGGCGGACCGCAACGGGTTGATGATCGCCGACGAGGTCGACATCGAGACCCACCACCACGACGGCTGCCCGGACAACTGCCTCGCCGAACGCCCCGAGTGGCAGGACGCGTTCCAGGACAGGTTCGTCGCGATGATGCAGCGCGACAAGAACCACCCGAGCGTGGTCATGTGGGACACCGGCAACGAGGCGGGTCTCGGCAAAGCCCATTACACGATGGCCGAGCACGCCCGGAAGAACGACACCCGGCCGCTCTACCACCAGCCGAACGTGCCGGACGGCGACGCGCCGTTCGCGGACGTGGCAGGTCCGCGCTACCCGTCGCCCGCGAGCCTCGAAGCCAAGGCGAAGACCACGACCAAGCCGATCATCATGGGCGAGTACGCCCACGCGATGGGCAACAGCCTCGGCAACTTCAAGGAGTTCTGGGACGTCGTGCGCGCCTACCCGCAGGTGCAGGGCGGGTTCATCTGGGACTGGGCCGAGCAGAACATCGCGCTACCGCTCTACACCACCCCCGACGACGCCAACGGCATTCTCACCTACCTCTCCGGCAAACCGTCCCAGGAGGACGGACCCCACGGCAAAGCGTTGCGGCTCAGCGGACTCGACGACTTCGTCGAGGTCTACCGCGACCGCGAGCTGGACGAGGTCAGCGCCGGGCTCACGCTCGACGCCTGGGTGAAGCCCGACACCTGGACCGGCGACTTCACCGTCATCTCCAAGGGCGACCACCAGTACGCGCTGAAGATGTCCAACGCCACGACGCTGGAGTTCTTCGTGCACAGCGGCACCTGGCGCACGGTCCGCGCGACCGTCCCGGCGGACTTCCACGGCAACTGGCACCGCGTCACCGGCACGTTCGACGGCACGCGGCTGCGGCTGCTGATCGACGGCCGCGAGGTCGCCACGACCGCGTTCAGCGGCACGATCGACTGGTCGCACTGGCCGGTCAACATCGGCCGCAACTCCGAGACCATGCAGGAGAACGCAGGCACGCGCATGGCGCACGGCAGCGTGGACCAGGTCCGGATCTACCACCGCGCCCTCACCGACGCCGAGCTCGCGTCCGACCCGAAGCGCGACGCCGTGCTGGCGCTCGACTTCGAGACGCTGGAGGACAAGGGCCGCCACCAGTCGTACGGCGCCGGCACCGGGGGTGTCGACGGCGTCGTCTGGGCCGACCGCAGGCCTCAACCGGAGACCACCGAGCTGATGGCCGTTCATTCACCCATACGATTCTCCTTCTCCGGCAACGAACTCACGACTGTCAGCGAACGGCAGTTCACCGGCACCGACGACCTCGAACTGCGCTGGCAGGTGCAGGACAACGGCCGCACGGTCGCCCAGCACCGCGGCCCGCTGCGGCCGGGCACCGTGACGCTGCCCGACTTCCACGCCGACACCGACCGCTGGCTGACCGTGCGCGCGACCGACCGGCGCGGCACCGACGTCGGCATCGCGCAGTTCCCGCTCGGCGGCACGCAGATCGCGGGCCTGCACGCCCCTGGTACCCCCGGAAAGCTCACCACCACCCAGACCGAGTCCGAGATCGTGGTGTCCGGCAAGGACTTCCGGTACGTCGTCAGCAAGACGTCCGGCACTCTCACGTCGATGCGCGTGCGCGGCACCGAGCTCCTGCGCACGGGCCCGGAGTTCGACGCGTGGCGCGCGCCGTTGTCGAACGAGTTCATGAGCGAGGACTCGTCCTGGTACCGCAGCGGCCTCGACCGCCTCAAGACATCACCAGCCGAGATCACTGTCTCACAGGGGTCCGACACTCTGATCTCGGTGAGGTCGACGGCCCAGGCCGTGGCGGACGCGTCGTTCGGGCAGACCTTCACCTACCGCGTCACCGGCGCCGGCGAGATCCACGTCGGTCACCGGGTGGCGGCCCGCGACCGCATGCGCGACCTCAGCTACCTGCCGGGCATCGGTTTCACGCTGAAGGTGCCGGACAGCTTCGGCAGGTTCACCTGGTACGGCCGCGGCCCCGGCGAGAACTACGACGACCGCAGGTCCGGCGACCCGGTCGGCGTCTACCAGTCCACAGTGGACCGCGAGTTCAACGACTACTACAAGCCGCAGGACTTCGGCAACCACGCCGACACGCGCTGGGCGACGCTGTCCGACGGCCGCGCGGGCCTGCTCGTCGCGGGCGACCTGGACGTCCGCGTCTCCCGCTACGACGACCTCGACCGCGCCGCGTACCCGTTCGCGCTCAAGAAGAACGACGGCTGGACCAGCCTGCACGTGGCGCACCGGGTGACCGGCGTCAGCGAGACGTTCCACGAGCCGTTGCCGCAGTACCAGGTGGAGGCGGGCAACGAGTACGCGTACTCCGTGCTGCTGCGCCCACTCACGCCCGTGGAGGCAGCAACGGGACGGTTGGGCACCAACGTCGACTGCGCGCCTACGGCACAACTCAACGCCAACGACACCGTGCTGGAACCGGGCGAACAGGTGGAGGCCGAACTGGTCGTCACCAAGCCCTGCCCCGGCACGACCACCGCCCGCCTGACCGCACCGGACGGCTGGTCCGTCACCCCGGCGGCCGACCTGTCGGGCGGCTCGGCGAAGGTGACGATCAGGCGCGAGGGCGGCCCGACCGGCACCCGCCCGGTCTTCGCCGAGATCAGCACCGGCAAGGGGACCAGCAGCCTCACCGCGGACTTCACCGCCACCCCGCGCCCACCGGCCGGCGCCACACCCGTGTCCGCGCTGGAGTTCCTGGACGAGCGCAACGGCTGGGGCCCGCTGGAACGCGACCGCAGCAACGGCGAGCAGGCGGGCGGCGACGGCGGCCCGCTGAGCATCCGCGGCGCCGCGTTCGACCGGGGCGTCGGTGCCCACGCCGACTCGGAGTTCCAGGTCTACGCCGGCGGCAAGTGCACCAGCCTCACCGCCACCATCGGCGTCGACGACGAGACGGGCGGCTCCGGCAGCGTTCGCTTCGAAGTGGTCAAGGACAACCGATCGGCCTACCAGAGCCCACTTCTGACCGGACAGAGCGCAGCCGTCCCGATCACCGTCGACACGACCGGAGCAACCGTGCTGACGTTCCGGGTGACGGACGGAGGTGACGGCAACGCGCACGACCACGCCGACTGGGCGGCCCCGGTCCTGCACTGCTGAAAATTGTCGGACCCCAGGCGTACCGTCGGAGATCAAGGGCATTCGCCGGTCGAAGGGCGGGTCTCATGATCGTAGAAATCCTAGGTGGACTGGTGGCGCTCGGCGGCCTCGGCCTCGCCATGAGCGCTCGCGTGATCAAGCAGTTCGAACAGGGCCTGGTCTTCCGGTTCGGCAAGCTCCAGGAGGCCGTCCGCGGCCCGGGCCTCACGATGCTGGTGCCCGGCGTGGACCAGCTCCGCAAGGTCAACATGCAGATCGTCACCCTGCCCGTCCCCGCGCAGGACGGCATCACCCGCGACAACGTGACGGTGCGCGTGGACGCCGTCGTGTACTTCAAGGTGCAGGACCCGGCCAAGGCCGTCATCAACGTGGAGGACTACCGCTTCGCCATGCTCCAGGTGGCGCAGACGTCCCTGCGGTCGATCATCGGCAAGAGCGAGCTCGACGACCTGCTGTCCAACCGCGAGAACCTCAACCACGGCCTGGAACTGATGATCGACACCCCGGCCCTGGCCTGGGGCATCGACATAGACCGGGTGGAGATCAAGGACGTCGCCCTGCCCGAGAGCATGAAGCGCTCGATGTCCCGCCAGGCAGAAGCCGAACGGGAACGCCGCGCCCGCGTCATCACCGCGGACGGCGAGCTCCAGGCGTCCAAGAAGCTCTCCGAGGCCGCCGGCACGATGGAGGAGACTCCTGGCGCCCTCCAGCTCCGCCTCCTGCAGACCATCGTGGAGGTGGCGGCGGAGAAGAACTCGACGCTGGTGCTCCCGTTCCCGGTGGAACTGCTGCGGTTCCTGGAGAAGAACACGAACGCCGAACCGCCCACACCGCCGGCCGCGACCCCGGAAGCGGTCCAGGAGTCCGCGCAGGAACCACCGAAGCAACTGCCGGAGGAACCGGTGAAGCAACTGCCGCAGGAAGCGGCGAAGGATCCCGCGAAGAACGCTGAGAAGGACGCCGAGCAGGCGTGAACGACACCGTCCGCCGGCGCTCGCACGAGCGCGGGCGGACACCGCCTGCCCTCCGCGCCGCTTCCCCGCCTCTCTCTACGCACATCTCCCCGACAGCTCTCCTCCGTCTGTCCCCCGCAGCTCCACACTTCCGCCCTCCGCACCTCCGCCCTCCGCCCTCCGCCCTCCGCGCCGCCCCTTCCACACCGCCCCTTCCACACCGCGCCCCTCCTCCGCCTCTCCCTCCCGCCCCGCACACCCCTCCTTCCTCACACCTCTCTCCGCTCCGCCCCGCGTTCCTCCATGTGAGTTACCCGCCGTAACGCCCGATCCCCCGAAGCGACGTGTGGACAGGGGGTAGTGAGGCATGCAGGAGAGGGTCAGAGGCAGGTTCGTCGGCGTCGGCGTCGGCTCCTACGAGCTGGTGCAGCCGCTGCAGCACGCCGTCAGCGACGTGCGGGAGCTGCACGCCCTCCTCAAGGGCTACGACGGCGAGACCCTGGCGGACCCGGCCGAGTTCGAGGTCCGCACGTTCATGAAGGGCCTGAAGGCCTCGCAGGACGGCGGCGCGCTCGTCGCCCTGTGGAGCGGGCACGCGATCCCGGAGGCCAAGAGCCTCAAGCTGCTGGCGAAGGACAACAGCGGCGACGGCGACGGCATCGGGCTGTCCGAGTTCGCGGTGTGGTGTGCGCGGTCGGGTGCCCACCAGGTCCTCGTCGTCGTCGACGCCTGCTACGCCGGCGCCCAGCTGGACGACGTCATGGGCTCGATCGCGGCCGTCCAGGACAACCTGTTGCAGGGACAGGTGCACTGGGCCGGTGTCCTGGTGTCGTGCTCGGGCATCGAGACGGCGCGGGACGGACTGTTCGGCGGGAAGCTCCGCAAGCTGCTGCGTGCGGGTCCTACGGCCGTGGAGGACGTGCAGCGGTGGAGTGACCGCATCGCGTTGGTGGACGGCGGTGCGGTCGGCACGGCGTTGCTGAACGCGTGGGACAGCGACGTTCAACGGCCGCGCTTCATGCAGTACGGGTCCGCACAGCCGATGTTGCCCAATCCGCTCTATGCCGCGAACACGGTCGTGAAGCACCTTCTGCTCGCGGCGCGAGGTGGCGACTCACGGGACAACAGGTCGTGGTTCACCGGCCGGACCGCCCAGGTCGACAAGGTCGTGAGCTGGGTGAAGTCCGGGGTGGCCGGGCTGCGGGTGGTGACGGGGTCGCCTGGCACCGGCAAGTCCGCAGTCGTCGGGCGGGTGGTCAGCCTGTCGAACGCCGCCGAGCGCGACCTGCTGCTGACCGCGGGGCCGTCGTTCCGGCACGCCGATCCGGGGCCCGACTCGGTCGACGCGGCCGTGCACGCCCGCGCGATGGACGCCGACCGCGTGGCCGACCTGCTCAGCCGCCAGCTCGTCGCGGCCGGGCTGATCGGAGCACCCGAGGGGCCGCGCAGGGGCGCCGCCGAACTGGTCGGGGTCGTCAGCGCACTGGCCGCACCGCCCGTGCTGGTGGTGGACGGCCTGGACGAGGCGCGCGGCGAGTCGTTCTCGATCGCCACCTCATTGCTCACCAAGCTCGCCGGGTACGCCGTGGTGGTCGTCTCGACGCGGCAGGCGCACCGGGTCGCGGGCGGCGCTCCCCTGCTCACCGAGCTGGCGCCGGTCGAGGTGCTCGACCTCGACACCGCCGACAACGAGACCGACGTGCGCGAGTACGTCGTGGCACGGCTGGGTCCCACCGCCTCGCAGTCCACTTTGGACGAGCTGGCGAAGCTGCCGTTCCTGACCGCGTGGATGATCACCGACCAGGTGCTGGCCGACGGCGGCGCCGATCTGAAGCTGTCGCTGGACGCGGCGTTCGACCGTGAGCTTGCGAAGGTGCCATCGGCTCGTGCGTTGCTGACGGCGTTGACGTGGAGCTACGGCGCGGGGTTCCCAGAGGCCGAGTGGATGGCCGTAGCGCAGGCGTTGTCGGGTAAGGAGTTCACCCGTGACGACATCACGGCCGTGCTCACCGAACTGGGCCGTCACGTCGTGCAGGACGGTGAGGAAGGCACGGCGGTTTTCAAGCTCACGCATCAGACGTTCGCGGACCACCTGAGGCCGCAGTTCGCACCCAGCAGGGACGTGGTGTTCGCACCCGGCGCCGACCAGGTCGCCTGCGCGTTGATCAGGCTGTACCGGCAGCGGCTGGAGGCGGGCGTGCCGCCGAACGTGCCGGGCTACCTGTGGAAGTACGCGTGGCGGCACTGCGGGCACGCCGGCACGCGGGCGTTGGACGGGCTGCGCGAGCTGGCGCGGATGAACCGCATGTTGTTGCCGGACATCGCGCTCGCGGCCACGACGGCGGCGAACGAGCTGCTGCACTGGGGTCGTGGCGAGGAGGCCGTCGCGCCGCTCGAAGAGGCCGCCGAACACTTCCGCGCGCTCGTCCCGACGCTGCGGATGTACCTGGCGGACCTGGCTTTCGTGCTGAACAAGCTCGGCAGGAGGTTCCGTGACGCGGGCAGGCTGCAACAGGCCGTGGCGCCCGCCGAAGAAGCAGCGGTGCGCTACCGGGAACTGGTGGCATCAACCCCTACCACCGCGGAAAGCCTTACGCACAAACGGCTAGCGCAACGTCTCGCGAAGACGACGACGCACGGCGGTGAGAACCCGACGTACGCAGCGCACCTCAGCGGCGCACTAGTGGATCTGAGCGAGGTCTACGCGATGTTGGGCCGTAGGCAAGAAGCGCTGTCCACGGCCCGTGATGCCGTTGCAGCCGTGGACACCGACGCACCGCTTGCGCGCGCGATGACGTGTCTGGCGGCAAGGTGCAGTGACTCGGGCTTGCGCTACGAGGCCATGCAACGGTCGAAACAGGCCGTGGAGCTGTACTACGCGCTCGCGCAGACGAACCCGGTGTTCCTCGCGGACCTGGTCAGCGCGCTCGTCGAACTGAGCCGCGACCACCTGGCGCTCGGCAGGCTGTCCGACGCCGGCACGATGACCCAGCAGGCCGCGGAGATCAGCGGCACGCTCGGCCGGCACGCCGCGTTCCGACCCCAGCTCGCGGACGCCGCGCTGAGCCTGAGCGTCGCCTACAGCATGGTCGACCGCACCGACGCGGCGCTGAACGCCGCGCGTCAAGCGGCCGAACTCGCCGACGGGCTTCCCGTGCACGGCCAGGCGCTGCACAACCTGATGCGCCGCCAGCGGGACGCCGACAAGCCCGACGAAGCGCTCGCGACCGGTCTGCAGACCATCGAGGTCTGCCTCCTGCCCGAGAACACCGACCGGCTGTCGACGCTCGCGGCCGCGTTGTTCACGCTCGACGTCCTCTGCGCGCGCCTGAAGCGGCCGGAGATCGTCGACGAGGCGTGGGAGAAGGTCACCACGCGGTTCAACGGCCCGCACCTCGCCACGCTGCTGATGCTGCGGGCGGCGGCCACCAGGGCCGGTGATCCGGAGGCGGCGAAGTGGCTGTGCCAGGCGCTCACGCACGTCGGCCAGTCACGGCAGGCGATCCACGACGTGCACGACATCGCGCGCCGCCACTACGACTCGGGACCGTGGCCTTGGGACACCACGCCGGACTGGCTGTCGGTCGATCGCACGCTGCTCAAGACCTCACGATCGTGGGTGTTCGCACGCTCCTATGCCGAAGAGCGCGCGATTCTGGTCGCACACCCCGAGTTGTTGTCCACCGACGCGGATGTCGCGGTCACGGAGGCGTTGTACGGCACGAGCCTGATCGAGGCGCAGGTCATCCAGTCGCGCCGGACGACCGCGCAGCAGCAGGGCGTCGCGCTCGCCTACCGGCCGTGGCTGCTCGCGAGCCTCGCGGACGAGTTCGTCGACGCCACGCCCGCCCGCCGCCGCGAGCTGCTCGCGACGCGCCGGGAGGAGTTGCTGGACAAGGAAGTGCTGAAGAACGTCCGCGACAACCGGCCCGTGCACGCGATGCTGCTGCTGGCCGACGAAGACACCGACGTGCTCGACCTCGTGCTGGACGCCGTGGAGGACCCCTCACGCGTCACGGACATCCTGCGCTCGCTCGCAGCACACGCATCCCCTCAAGCGCTGACGCAGGCCGTCACGGCGTTGGAACCGCACGCGCTGGCGGCGCTGTACAAGGCGGTCGCGCGCGCTCGCGCCGGTGACGCGCGTCTGGCGTTGCCCGCACCCAGCCAGCGCCTGGCGTGGATCCACGAGCTGACCTACCTGGTCCCCGCGAACCTCGCGTTGCTCTCCCTCATCCGCAAGCTCGCCGAGGAGTCCTAGATGAGCGATCTCGTCGTCGTCCTGCCCGGCATTCTCGGCAGCACCCTGCGCAACTCCGACGGCATGGTCTGGGAGGTGTCCCCTAAGGCCGCGTTGCGCGCGGTGCTCACGCTGGGCCGCAGTCTCAAGCAGCTGAAACTGCCCGCCGGCATCGGCGACGAGCACCCCGGCGACGGCGTGCAGCCCGTCGGCCTGATGACGGACCTGCACGTCATCCCGGGCATCTGGACGCCGTTGAAGGGCTATGACCGCGTCACGCGCCGGATGAACTCACTCGGCTACACGGTCGAGAAGGGCAACCTGCTGCTGTTCGCCTACGACTGGCGCCTGTCGAACCGCTACAACGGTGCGTTGCTCGCCAACCGCGTCGACGAGGCGTTGGACCGCATCGGTCCGAACGCCAAGGTCAGCTTCGTGTGCCACTCCATGGGCGGGCTGGTCGCACGGTGGTGCATCGAGCAGTGCGGGATGGCCGAGCGCACGGCGAAGCTGATCACGATGGGCACGCCGTACCGCGGTGCCGCCGCCGCGCTGGACCAGCTGGTCAACGGCGTGCGCAAGGGGCTGGGGCCGCTGGCGGTCGACCTGACCGAGTTCGCGCGGTCGATGCCGTCGCTGCACCAGCTGCTGCCCGAGTACGCCTGCATCGAGTCACCCAACGGTCTGCTCAAGACCACAGAAGTGTCGTTGCCGGAACTCGACACGAAGATGGTCACGGACGCGATGGCATTCCACGGCGCGTTGACCGACACGTTCGCCGAACAGACGTACGCGATCGTCGGCGGTAAACAGCCCACGGCGACCACGGCTCGAATTGCGGACGGCAAAGTCACCTGTTATCGGACATATGAGGGCGATGATCTCTACGGCGATGCGACCGTGCCTGCCGTGGGTGCCGCACGGCGCGGGTTGGCATTGTCGTCGAACACTCTGCACCGCGTGACGGAGCAACACACGTCGTTGCAGGACAACGCTGCCGTGCTGGACGCCGTGGAGTCGTTCCTGACCGCGAAGCCGGTCGTCCCGCGCAACGTCACCACCACGGAACCGCAGGTCAGCGTGCCCGACCTGGTGCTGGTCGGCGAGCCCCTGGAGGTCACCGTCGAGCTGAAGGACACGACCGCGCGGGCGGTGAAGGTGGCGTTGCTCGACGAGAGCGGCAAACAGGTCGAATCGCGCAGTCCGGCGATCTCCGAGAAGATGGCGGTCAAATTCGGCGAATTGGCTCCCGGCGCCTACTACGTGCAGGTCAGCGGTATCGCGGTGGGCGCTCCGGTGGTCCCGGTGACCGGCGCGGCGCTCGTCGTGGATTGCCCCTGAGTCTGACCCGGAGGACGATTCACGTCTGGCACGGAGGAGGCGCGATGACCACGATCAAGCCCACGCCCGTAGTGCCCCATCCGGGGGCGGCGCGCGCACGACCGAAGGGTTCGTACTTCCTCCAGCTGTTCAAGACAACGGATCCCAAGCAGATCGGGATCATGTACCTGACCACGTCGTTCGCGTTCTTCCTGATCGGCGGCGTGATGGCGCTGCTGATGCGCGGCGAGCTGGCGCGGCCGGGCCTGCAGTTCCTGTCGAACGAGCAGTACAACCAGCTGTTCACCATGCACGGCACGATCATGCTGCTGCTGTACGCGACGCCGATCCTGTTCGGGTTCGCGAACTACATCCTGCCGTTGCAGATCGGCTCGCCGGACGTCGCGTTCCCGCGCCTGAACGCCTTCTCGTACTGGCTGTACCTGTTCGGCGGCATCATCGTGGTCGCCGGGTTCGTCACGCCGGGCGGCGCGGCGGACTTCGGCTGGTTCGCCTACACGCCGCTGTCGTCCGCGGTGCACTCGCCAGGCGTGGGCGCCGACATGTGGATCATGGGCCTGGCCGTTTCCGGTCTCGGCACGATCCTCGGCGCGGTCAACATGACCACCACGGTGATCTGCCTGCGGGCGCCCGGCATGACCATGTTCAGGATGCCCGTCTTCACCTGGAACATCCTGGTCACGTCGATCCTGATCCTGCTGGCGTTCCCGATCCTCACCGCCGCGCTGATGGGGCTCGCCGCCGACCGGCACCTCGGGGCGCACGTGTTCGACCCGGCCAACGGCGGCGTGATCCTCTGGCAGCACCTGTTCTGGTTCTTCGGCCATCCCGAGGTGTACATCGTCGCGTTGCCGTTCTTCGGGATCGTGACGGAGATCTTCCCCGTGTTCAGCCGCAAGCCGTTGTTCGGCTACAAGGGCCTTGTGTTCGCGACGCTGGCCATCGCGATGCTGTCCGTGGCCGTGTGGGCGCACCACATGTACGCGACGGGCGCGGTGCTGCTGCCGTTCTTCTCGCTGATGACGTTCCTCATCGCCGTGCCGACCGGCATCAAGTTCTTCAACTGGATCGGCACGATGTGGAAGGGGCAGGTGACGTTCGAGTCGCCGATGCTGTTCAGCGTCGGCTTCCTGATCACGTTCCTCTTCGGCGGCCTGACGGGCATCCTGCTCGCGGCCCCGGCCGTCGACTTCCACGTGTCCGACACCTACTTCGTGGTGGCGCACTTCCACTACGTGCTGTTCGGCACGATCGTGTTCGCCACCTACGCGGGCATCTACTTCTGGTTCCCGAAGATGACCGGGCGGATGCTCAACGAGCCGTTGGGCAAGCTGCACTTCTGGACGACGTTCCTCGGGTTCCACGGCACGTTCCTGGTGCAGCACTGGCTGGGCAACGAGGGCATGCCACGGCGGTACGCCGACTACCTGCCGTCGGACGGCTTCACGACGTTGAACATGATCTCGACCATCAGCTCGTTCGTGCTGGGTCTGTCCGTGCTCCCGTTCGTGTGGAACGTCTTCCGCTCGTACCGCTACGGCGACCCGGCGCCGCAGGACGACCCGTGGGGCTACGGCAACTCGCTGGAGTGGGCGACGACGTCACCGCCGCCGCGCCACAACTTCAAGGAGCTCCCGCGCATCCGGTCCGAGCGCCCGGCGTTCGAGCTGCACTACCCGCACATGGTGGAGCGGATGCGCGACGAGGCGCACTTCTCGTTGTCCCATCCCGGAAAGCACCGCGTGAGCAAGGACGAGGCAACTGAGAAGGCGCTCGCGTCGACGGAGCGGGACGGCGAGTCCTAGCGCCGTCCGGGGATCATGCCGGCTTCGACGACGGCCTTGCCCAGCGGCGCGGCCAGTTCGACGAACCGCTGCTTCTCCTCGTCCGACAGCACGTCGTAGGCGGGCGCGGCCATGCGGTCCGTGTCGTCCTCGATGCCCTGGCGCAGCTCACGTCCCTGCTCGGTGAGCAGCTGGTCCTCGCCGACGAGGCCGCGGTCCTGCAGGTCCCCGACGGTGGCGTCCCACTGCTCCTGCGACCACGCGCGGGTCTTGCGCAGCACATCGGCCGGGTAGTCGCCGGTCGCCACGTGCAGCACGAGCGCCTCGATGCCGGTGATGTTGTGCCGCAGCAACGCCGCGAGGTGCCCGTCGCCGCGGAACTCGCGCAGCAGCGTCTGGGCGTGGAAGAGTTGAAGACGCGGCTCTTCCGGCCAGTCGAGGCGGGCGTGCGCGGCGAACAAAGGGCGCCCGTGCAACATCTCGGTGGAGCGCTCGGCGGCCCGCCGAGCGAGCCCGTTGATCTCCTTGAGGTCGTCCGGCAGCACCTTGGCGAGCGCCTCGTCGGCGGCCTCCCAGCGCAGTTCGAGCATCCGCTCCGGCGTCACCTTCTCCCAGGCCTGCGGGATGCGGGCGCGCACGATCTCGGGGTTGAAGTTGTAGAAGGTGGCGATCACGACCTCGGCCCCGACCGCCCCGAGCGCCGCCGCCCGCGACGCGAAGTACCCGCCGGGCCGGTCCAGCCCGACGCCCGCGTACCGCGCCTCCGCCTCGGGCGAGAAGTAGATCATTCCGTGCACGGCCTCGAGCGAGCGAAACAAAGTCCTGATCATGTCTCCAACCTAGATCGTGGGCGCTGGTTCGTCAGGCGCCAAAAATTGTCAGACCCCTCTGCCAAGCTCGTCCTGTGAACGAAACCGCCCTCTGGAGCCTCATCGCGCAAGCCCGCTCCACCGTCCCAGACCCGTCCGACGGCGAGGCCGTGGCCGCCGAGGCGGTCACCCTGCTCTCCGCGCGCCCGCCGGCCGAGATCGTGGCGGCCCAGCAGGTCCTGTGGGACGTCTTGGCCACCTCGTACACCCACCCGCTGTGGGCGGCGGCCTACCTGATCAACGGCGGCTGCTCCGACGACGGCTTCGACTACTTCCGAGGCTGGCTCCTCACCCAGGGCGAGGAGACGCACGGCGCGGTGCTGGCGTCCCCGGACACCCTGGCCGACCTGCCCGCGGTGGTCGCGGCCGCCGAGTCGGGCCTGGAGTTCGAGTGCGAGGCGGCCCTCTCCATCGCCTGGGACGCGCACATCAAGGCGACGGGCATGCAGTTACCCCAGGACGCCTTCCGGATCCGCTACCCGGAGCTCGACCCGGACTGGGACTTCGACTTCGACGACAGCGAGGAGCTGGCCGCACGCCTCCCCCCGCCTGGCCGCCCTGTTCCTGAGCTGACCGGGAAGCGTCCTCATCGCCCGGCGACGAGGACGCCGAACGCCACGTGGTCCAGCCACTGCGGCAGCCGCGGCAACGCCCGAATCAGCGCGTTGTGGCGCCCGACGACCTCCAGGTCCAGCAAGGCGATGGCCATCCCGGCCACCGCCCCACCGACAACACCCCGCACGCGAAGCCGCGTCAACACCAACGCCCAGAACGCCGACACAGCGAGGTGCACCACGATGCCCGCACGAGCCCCACCGCCGACCAACGACCCGGCAGCACGAGTAGCGCGCGCCAGATCGTCACCGCTCATCAGTGCGTGCAAGGTCGACGGCACCCCGCTCAGCACGACGGCGGCCAAAAATCGCCTCACCGCCGGCGATGCCGCGACCTCAAGCAGCCGCCCACCACAGCGGCCCCAAGGCGTTCCTCGTCCGCCCAACGGCAACCCGGCAGCACGAGTCACGCGCACCCGTCGTCACCCACCATCACAGCGTCCACCACTGACGGAGCTCAGCACGACGACAACCAGGAAACGTCTCGCCGACGCCCCAAGCGGTCGTCACTACCGCACCGCCATAGCCATTCCCGCCCGTCCACCAACTAGAAAACGCTTCACCGCCGCCAGCGCCGCGACCTCGAACAGTCGTCCACCGGCGACCCAACACCACGAGTCACCCGCACCACGTCACCACCCACGCACCCAGGCGTCCGCCGCGGACGGCACACCCCGTCCAACGCGACCGCGGGCAGGAAGCACCTCACCGCCGCCGACGCCGAGACCTCAGGTAGTCGCTCACCACAGCGGCCCCGAGCCCTTCCTCGTCCGCCGCCACGACCCGGCCGCCGCCGCGCCGGGCCACGATGTCGACGAACGCGGCCAGCCGCGGGTCGTCGCCCAGCTTGAACACCGAGATCGTCGCCCCGAGGCGCGCGAGCGAGTCGACCTCGTTCAGCGTCTTGCTCAACGTCCGCGGTAGCGGCGGGTAGTTGAACTCCGCGTCACCGTCGGGTTCCAGGTGTGCGGTCGGCTCGCCGTCCGTCACCACGAGCACGACGGGCTGCGCGTCCGGATGCCGCCGGACGTGCCTGCCGGCGAGCAGCAAGGCGTGGTGCAGGTTCGTGCCCTGCTCCCACACGCCTTCCAGCGCTGTCAGCTGTCCGATGTCGACCGACTCCGCGTAGCGCCCGAACGTCACGAGCTGAAGGGCGTCGGTGCGGAACCTCGTGCGCACGAGGTGATGCAGCGCCAAGGCCGTGCGCTTCATCGGTACCCAACGGCCGTCCTGCACCATCGACCAGGAGGTGTCCACGCACAACGCGACAGCCGCACGCGACCGGTGTTCGGTCTCGGCCACTTCCAGGTCGACCACGTCGAGGGACATGGAGCCGGACCGCAGCACGGAGTTGCGCAGCGAACGCGGCACGTCCCAGGGTTCGGTGTCGCCGAACTGCCACGGCCGGGTCGAGCCGATCAGCTCGCCCGCCGCGCCGGCCGAGGTGGTCTCGCGCGACCCCTGCGACGAGCGGAGCTGGTCCACGACGCCGCGCAGCGCGGTCTCGCCCAGGCGCCGCAACGCCTTGGGCGTCAGCCGCAGGGTGCCGTCGGGGGCTCGTTCCACGATGTTCTGGGAGCGGAGTGCCTTCTCCAGCTCGGACAGGCGGCGTGCGTCGACCGACGCCGACTCGCCGAGCTGGCGTTCGAGGGCCTCCAGGTCGATGTCCTCCAGGCGGGCGCCGGGGTAGGACTGCGAGAGCTGTTCGGCCAGGGCGTCCAGTTCGGCGAGGTCCGCCATGGCCTGGGCGCCCTCGCCCAGACCTAGTGGGTCCTGGCCGCGGAAGCGGGCGGAGGACGACCAGTCCTCCCCAGGACGGAGCTGCTGCAGAAGGGAGTCCAGAGTGGACAGTTGAGAGCCGATGCCGCCGAAGGCCTGCTGCGACAACGCGGAGAGCTCGGCCCGCTGGGCGTCGGTCATCGAGTTCATCATGCGCTGGGCCGCGGCCGAGCGGGCCGCCAGCGCGTCGATGAGCTCGTCCACGTTGCGGGGCTTCTCCGGGAAGAACTCGCCGTGCTTGCGCATGAAGTCGTCGAACATGCGCGGCGTGTCCGGGGAGCCGGCGGCGTGCGCCTCCAGCAACGAGTTGAGGTCGCGGAGCATGCGCTGGATGCGCTCCACGTCCTTCGAGTCCACATTGGACAGCGCGTCCTTCATGCCCTGGAAGCGCTGGTCCAGGAGTTCGCGGCCGAGCAGCTCGCGGATCTTCTCGTACGCCTCGCGCGCCTCGGAGGAGCGCCAGTCATAGGAGGAGAGCTCCTGCACGGCCGCGGCCGTGCCCGGTGGCAGCGCGTCCAGCTGCGCCTCGCGGAAGCGGGCGTCGTCGGACGGGTCTGGGAAGAGCGTGCGGCGTTCGGCTTCGACCGCCTGGTCCAGCAGCTGGCGGACCTCGGTCAGCGTGCCGTCGAGGCGGTGCCGGCGCTGGATGGACGAGCGGCGCTGCCAGAGCCGTGAGGTCAGGTCGTCGAGGCCGCGGGTGCCGTCGACGCCGCGCCGCAGGAGTTCGCGCAGGGCGGACTGCGGCGAGGCGCCTTCCATGATCTCGCGGCCGAGCTCGTCCACGGCCGCGCGGAGGTCCACCGGGGGCGCCAGCGGATCGGCGCCGCCGCCCCAGCGTCCGTAGCGGTATCTCATCCGTACACCGATCGGTCGTCGTCGGAGGAGTTGTCCTTCGACAGGTGGCGGGTCAGGTAGAGCGACTCCAGGGCGAGCTCGACGGCGGAGGCGATGCGGCCGACCGGGTCCTTCGGGCCCGCGCCCATGCGGGCCGCGACCTCGTGCAGGATCGGGAGCTCCGGCAACGCCGCGAGCAGGTCGCCCGCGTGCACGCGGTCGCCGGTCGCGACCGGGTGGCCGTCGGAGACGACCTCGGCCAGCGCGCGCAGGTTGAGGCCTGCCAGGCGGGCACGGGCGGTGTCGGCGATCGACCGGCGCAGCAGGTGGACCAGGACCTCGTCCTCGCGGCCCTCCTCCCCCGCCTCGAACTCGAGCTTGCCGCGCAGCACGTCCGGCACCGACTCCAGGTCGACCGGGCGGGCGATGGCGGGCGTCTCGCCGATCAGCGCGGACCGCCGCAGTGCCGACGCCGCGACGGTCTCCGCCGCCGCGACGGCGAACCGGGCCGAGACGCCGGAGCGCTGGTCGATCGACGACGACTCGCGCAGGTGCCGCACGAAGCGGGCGATGATCTCCAGCAGGTGGTCGCCCACCTCGGCGACGAGGTCGGCCTCCTGGCGGACCAGGTCGACCTCGGCGTCGATCTCCAACGGGTAGTGCGTGCGCACCTCGGCGCCGAAGCGGTCCTTGAGCGGCGTGATGATGCGGCCGCGGTTCGTGTAGTCCTCGGGGTTCGCGGTGGCCACGAGCAGCACGTCCAGCGGCAGCCGCAGCGTGTAGCCGCGGACCTGGATGTCGCGCTCCTCCATGACGTTGAGCAGCGACACCTGGATGCGTTCGGCCAGGTCGGGAAGCTCGTTGATGGCGATGATGCCGCGGTGGGCCCGCGGGAGCATGCCGTAGTGGATGGTCTCCGGGTCGCCGAGCGAGCGGCCTTCCGCGACTTTGACGGGGTCGACGTCGCCGACGAGGTCACCGACGGACGTGTCGGGCGTCGCGAGCTTCTCGGCGTAGCGCTCGTCGCGGTGCCGCCACACGACGGGCAGGGCGTCGCCGAGCTCGAGGGCACGGCGCTTCGACTCGGGCGTGATCGGCTCCAGCGGGTGTTCGCCCAGCTCGGAGCCCTCGATCACGGGCGTCCACTCGTCGAGCAGCGCCACCAGGCTGCGCAGCAGCCGCGTCTTGCCCTGTCCTCGTTCGCCGAGCAGGACGACGTCGTGGCCGGCGAGGAGCGCGCGTTCGAGCTGCGGCAGCACCGTGCGGTCGAAACCGACGATGCCGGGCCACGGGTTGCGTCCTTCGCGCAGGGCCGCGAGGAGGTTCTCCCTGATCTCGGTCTTGACGCCGCGCGGCAGGTGCCCGGCGGCGCGCAGTTCGCCCGCCGTGCGGGCCAGGTTCTGGGTCACGCAGACGACGCTACGCACCGAACCCGGACCCGTCGATGTGGAGCAACTCCAGGCACGGGCCGGGCACGTGCGCCAGAATGCGGGGCGACATGAGTGACAGCGTTGATTTCAGATGGGCTCCTTCACCTGCGGACTGGCGGGCCAGCCTGCGCGCGATGGTGCCGATGTTCAGATGGGCGCCGTGGTTCGCGCTCGTGCTCGCCGCGTTCTCCCTGGTGCTGCTCTTCGGGTTCGAGGACGCGCTGGTCGTGGGCCTGTTCGGCCTCGTGTGCGCGCTGGTCATCGGCTTCATGGAGCCGGTCGCTGTGTGGTGGCGGTTCAGCTCGAACGAGATGATCAGCCGGACGGTCGTGGGCAGCGCCGACGCCCAGTCGTTCCGGATGGCGGTCGGCACGTCCGTCCGCGAGGAGATCGCCTGGCAGGAGCTCCCCGGCTGGACCGAGACCCGGCAGGGCTTCGTGCTGGAGACACTGGACGAGGGCGCGGCGTCGCTTTCCGTGCCGCACCGGGCCTTCGCGTCCGATGAGGACGTGACCTCGTTCCGTTCGCTGTTGGAGAACCACATCGGTCCAGCCGCCTAGGTGTCTCGGATCGGGCACACCGGGTGGGGCGGACGGGCCGGGGCCACGTAATCTCGTCGCGTGTCCTGTGCGAGCGCCACGCTGGTCGTGTGGGCGTCGGGATGGCTGCACGGTCTGGCCGCCTCCGACGACGTCCTCGACGCCCTGCACCTGTGGGCCGAGCAGCACGAGGTGGTGGCCGACGACGACGGCACCGCCACGGCGCTCGACCTCCCCGGTCCCGACGAGGCCCCTGTGGGCCCCGCCCTGCTGCTGGCCGCCCTGCGGCGCGCGGGTGCCACCTCGGCCAGGCTGGTCCTACCAGTCCCCGGCGACGTACGAGGCCTGGGCGGCAAGGGCCCGCTCTCCACGTGCGCGCTCCGCTCCGGCGAGGCGCTGGTGGTCCCGTCCGTGCACATCGGCCTGGTCCCCAAGATCGTGGCCGACGGCGTGATGCGCTGGACCGTCTTCGACCTGCCGTCCTCCAACGGCCTGGAGCACATCCCGATCGGCGAGGCGGAACACGGCCTGGGCGCCGCACTGCGCGAGGCGACGGCCGCCCTGGCCAGCCTCGACGTGGCCAAGCACCGCCCGAACGTCCGCAAGGAGATCGCCGACCTGGCGGCCGAGCACTCCACCCTCCCGTGGCCGGACGCCATGCCGCCGCGGTCCCTCCGCGTGCTCCAGCGCGCGGCGGAGGTGGACGCGATCGTGAAGGTGGCGAGCTCCGACGCACCGGGCGGCGCGCTCTCCGCCTCCGCCATGACGGCCCGCACCGAAGCCCTGCGCCCGGTCTCCCTGGCCGTGCGCCGAGCCCGCTGCGCGGCAGTGGACGAGGCGGTCCGCGTCCTGGCCGACAGCGGAGCAGGCAGGCACTGAGACGTCACGTGCCGGGGGCGGCTCCTCCCGGCACGAGTTCGTCCGGATGACTAGGTGCGGACCGGCCTCTTCGCCGGCTCGCAGCACAACGGTGCGCACGGCGCGCCGTTCACGGTGCACCCCGCCGCCACGAACGACGACAACTTCCGCACGGGCGCACCAGAAGTGTGCTCCGCGACCAGTTCCGTCACGAGCTCGGCGAAGCGCGGGTCGGCGTTGGGCGTGGCGGCGCGGGCGTACTCCATGCCGAGTTCCAACGCCCGGTCGCGCGCCTCCGTGTCGAGGTCCCACACCACTTCGAGGTGGTCGGAGACGAAGCCGATCGGGCACACGACGACGCCCGCGACTCCCTTGGCGTGCAAGGCATCGATGTGGTCGACGATGTCCGGCTCGAGCCACGGGATCTGCGGCGGGCCGGAACGCGACTGCCACACCACGTCGTACTCGGTGATGCCCAGCTCCGCGGCCACGAGCCGGGAGGCCTCCACGATCTGGCGCGAGTAGCGGTAGCCGCCCTCGGAGGGCGGGCCGGCGGCCTTGTCCGCGGACACCGGCACCGAGTGCGCGGTGAACACGAGGCGGTAGGCGCCGTTCAACGAGGCCGCGGCCGAACGAACCGCGTCGGCGAAGGAGGAGATGAAGAGCGGGTGGTCGAAGAACTGGCGCAGCTTCACCAGTTCCGGGCCGTCCGGGACGGCCTGCAACGCGCGCACGATGTCCTCGTCGTACTGGCGGCAGGCGGAGTAGCCGCCGTAGGCGCTCGTCGGGAACACGAGTGCGCGGGAGACGCCGTCCGCCTTCATCTGGGCGACGACGTCCTCGACCATGGGGTGCCAGTTGCGGTTGCCGAAGTAGATCGGCAGGTCGAAACCGGTGGAGCGCACGGCCTCGATCGCTTCGAGGTTCAGGCGGTTGATCGGCGAGACACCGCCGAAGTGCTGGTAGTGGGCTTCGACCTCGTCCAGCCGCTCCGGCGGTACGCCACGTCCGCGAACCACGTTCTCCAGGAAGGGACGGACGTCTTCTGGACCTTCTGGGCCGCCGAACGACAGCCAGAGCAGCGCATCGAAACTCACCGCTCCATCCAATCAGACGCCCGATCCCCTCACATGACGAACGCGTGTGACGTCAGAGACCGAGGAAGTGCACGCCGCCGTCGACGAACACCATCGAGCCCGTGGTGGCCGGGAACCAGTCGGAGAGCAGGCCGCAGACCGACTTGGCGACCGGGGTGGCGTCGTCGACGTCCCAGGTCAGCGGCGCCTTCTCGCCCCACATCTTCTCCAGCTCGGAGAAGCCGGGGATCGACTTGGCGGCCATCGTGCGGACCGGTCCGGCGGCGACCAGGTTCACGCGGATGCCGTCGGGGCCGAGGTCGCGCGCCATGTAGCGGTTGATCGACTCCAGCGACGCCTTGGCGGCACCCATCCAGTTGTAGGCGGGCCACGCCTGACGGGCGTCGAAGTCGAGGCCGACGACCGAGGAACCGTGGCCCAGCAACGGACGCACGGCCTTCACCAGCGACATGTAGGAGTACGCCGAGACGTGCATCGCCTTGGAGACGTCGTCCCACGGCGCGTCCATGAACGGCGCGCCGAGGCAGGAGGCCGGGGCGAAGCCGATCGAGTGCAGCACACCGTCGAGGCCGTCGACGTGCTCCCGGACGCGGTCGGCGAGCGTCGCGAGGTGCTCCTCGTTCTGCACGTCGAGCTCGACGACGGGCGCGGGCTTGGGCAGGCGCTGGGCGATGCGCTGCACGAGGCTCATCCGGCCGAACCCGGTCAGCACGACCTCGGCGCCCTGTTCCTGGGCGACGCGTGCGACGTGGAAGGCGATCGACGCGTCGGTGATGACACCGGTGATCAGCAGTCGCTTGCCTTCGAGCAGTCCGGTCACTTGGTCCAACCCTTTCGCAGTTCTGGAGGAAACGTCAGTGGCCCATGCCGAGGCCGCCGTCGACCGGCAGCACGGCACCGTTGATGTAGCCCGCCTCGTTGGCGGCGAGGAACGTGACGGCGCGCGCGATCTCCTCGGCGGCACCGTAACGACCGGCCGGGATCTGCTTGAGAGCGGCGTCGCGGACGGCCTCCGGCAGCTCGGCGGTCATGTCCGTGGTGATGAAGCCGGGCGTGATCACGTTCGCGGTGATGTTGCGCGAACCGAGTTCCAACGCGATCGAGCGCGCCATGCCGACCATGCCGGACTTCGACGCGGCGTAGTTGACCTGGCCCGCGCCGCCGGTGAGGCCGACGACGGACGAGATGAAGACGATGCGGCCGAACTTCTTGCGCAGCATGCCGCGGGAGGCGCGCTGGGCGAAGCGGAACGCGCCCGTGAGGTTCGCGTCCACGACGGACGTGAACTGCTCCTCGCTCATGCGCAGCAGCAGCGTGTCCTGGGTCATGCCCGCGTTGCACACGAGCACCTCGACGGGACCGTGCGCGGCTTCGACCTCGGTGAACGCGGCGTCGATCTCCTCGGAGCTCGTCACGTCGCACTTCACGCCGAGCAGGCCTTCGGGAGCGCCGGACCCGCGGTGCGTCACCGCGACCTTGTCGCCCTGCGCCGCGAACGCCTGCGCGATGGCGAGGCCGATACCGCGGTTGCCTCCGGTGACCAGAACGGACCGACTCACTAGCTCTCCCGAGAATCGCTGCTGGTTGACCGGGTGAGGCTATCGGCTACCGGCAGGTAGACCGGCATCGGCGGGGACATGTCACACCAGGCGGGGCATGATCGGGTGATGCGGGCCTTTCTCGATCAACTCCGGCGCCAGGTGGACGGCGACGTCCTGGACGACCCGGCGAGCCGGGCCCTGTACTCGGCGGACGCCTCGAACTACCGCCACGTGCCCCGCGTCGTCGTCCGTCCACGCACGACGGACGCGGTGATCACGGCCGTCGGGCTCGCCGCCGAACATGGCGTGCCGATCACGAGCCGGGGTGCCGGAACGTCCATCGCGGGCAACGCGACCGGCACCGGACTGGTGATCGACTTCAGCCGGTACCTGAACGCGTTCGAGATCTCCGGCGACCGCGCGCACGTCCAGCCGGGAGCGGTGCTCGACAAGATCAACGCGGCGGCCGGCGACCACCTGTTCGGGCCGGACCCGTCCACGCACTCGCGCTGCACGATCGGCGGGATGATCGGCAACAACGCGTGCGGCGCGCACTCGGTGAAGTGGGGCAAGACCAGCGAGAACGTCGAGAACCTGCACGTCCTCACCGCCGACGGCCGCACGTTCGACACGAAGAACCCGCCGCCGCTCCAGCTCCCGGACTACGACCCGGCGTGGTTTCCGCAGCTCAGCCGCCGGGTCAGCGGGTACGCGCTGGACGCCCCGACGCTCACCCGGCAGCTCGTCGGCACCGAGGGCACCTGCGTGGTGCTGCTCGGCGCCGAACTCAAGCTCGTGCGACGGCCGGAACGCCGGATCCTGGTCGTGCTCGGCTTCGCGGACACCTACGAGGCCGCCGACCAGGTCACCCAGATCGAGGGCGCGCTCGCGATCGAGGGCCTGAACGAGGCACTCGTCCACAGCGTGAAGACCCGCCCCGACCTGCCGGAAGGCCGCAGCTGGCTGTTCGTCGAGGTCGAGGACCACCCGGAACGGGTCGCGAAGATCACCAAGAACTCGCTGGTCATCCACGATCCCGCACAGCAGCGGGCGCTGTGGCGGATCCGCGAGGACGGCGCGGGCCTCGCCACCCGGATGGCGGACGGCAGCGAGGCCTGGTCGGGCTGGGAGGACTCGGCCGTCCCGCCGGAGCGCCTCGGCACGTACCTGCGCGAGTTCGACCAGCTCCTGACCCGCTACGGACGGCGTGGCATCACCTACGGCCACTACGGCGAGGGCTGCATCCACGTCCGCATCGACTTCGACCTCGCGCACGGCTACCGCGAGTTCCTCCAGGACGCCGCCGACCTCGTCGTGAGCCACGGCGGCAGCCTGTCCGGCGAGCACGGCGACGGCCAGGCGCGGTCCGAGCTGCTCAGCCGCATGTACCCGGCCGCGGCGATCAGGGCGTTCGGCGAGTTCAAGCGCGCCTTCGACCCGCGCAACCTGCTCAACCCCGGCCGGATCGTCGAGCCTCTCCAGCTCGACGACGACCTGCGGATCCTCGTGGCGCCACCGAGGATCCCGACCCGTGCGGAGTTCGCGAGCGACACGCGCCGGTGCGTTGGCGTCGGCAAGTGCCTGAACACCAAGGGCGGCGTGATGTGCCCGAGTTATCGCGTCACCAAAGAAGAAAAGCACTCCACGCGTGGGCGCGCGCACCTGCTGTTCGAGATGCTCAACGGCGACGTGATCAAGGACGGCTGGCGCTCGCGCGAGGTCGCCGAGGCGCTCGACCTGTGCCTGGGGTGCAAGGGCTGCAAGCGCGACTGCCCGGTCGACGTCGACATGGCGAGCTACAAGGCCGAGTTCCTGCACGAGCACCACAAGCGGCGCATCAGGCCGCTCTCGCACTACACGATGGGCTGGCTGCCCACGTGGCTGAAGTACGGGCTGGTCAACAGGTTCACGACGAGGTTCGGCCGGTTCGCGGGCATCACTCCGGAACGCGAGCTGCCGCGCCAGACCACCCGCCTGGTCCGCCAGCTGCACCCGCTCGGCCAGGGCGATCCGGTGCTGCTGTTCCCCGACACGTTCACGAACCACTTCGAACCGGGCGTCGGCCTCGACGCCGCGACCGTCCTGGCACACCTGGGAAACCGCGTCGAGGTGCCGTCCGCGAACGTCTGCTGTGGACTGACCTGGCACTCCACCGGCCAGCTCGGCAAGGCCCGCAGGGTCGTCGAACGCACCGCGCGGGCGTTGCTGCCGTGGACGAGCCGGGGCGTCCCGGTGATCGGGCTGGAGCCGAGCTGCACGGCGTTCCTGCGCGCGGAAGCCCCGAAGCTCTCCGACGACCCGGCGGTGCAAGCGCTTGCCAAGGCCACCCGCACGTTCGCCGAGCACGTCGCCCCGAGGCTGCCGACGCTCGACGGTGCCCGCGAGGCCGTCGTGCAGATCCACTGCCACCAGTACGCCGAGCTCGGCTTCGACCGCGACCGCGAGGCCATGGCCAAGGCCGGCATCGACGCGAAGATCGTCGAGGGGTGTTGTGGCCTCGCCGGGAACTTCGGCTTCGAGCGAGGCCACTACGACGTCTCGATCGCGTGCGCCGAGCAGGACCTGCTGCCGGCGTTGCGCGCCAACGAGGACGCGCTGGTGATCGCGGACGGCTTCAGCTGCCGCACGCAGATCCGGCACACCACCGAACGCAAACCGGTGCACCTGGCCAGCGCGCTAGCCGCACTAGTCCCGGTCGAGGACTGAGTCCTTCGACGTCTCGCGCATGAACCCGTAGACCAACAAGGAGATCAGCACGCAGCCCGCGACGTAGTAGTAGAAGACCGACTCCATGCCGGCCTGCTTGAACCACAACGCCACGTACTCGGCCGTGCCACCGAAGATCGCCACGGTCAGCGCGTACGGCAACCCGACACCCAGCGCGCGGATGTTCGTGGGGAACAGCTCGGCCTTCACGATCGCGTTGATCGAGGTGTACCCGGTCACGATCACCAGGCCGCCCAGCATGAGCAGGAACGCGGGAATCACCGCGGACGTCGTCGCCAGCGTCGACAACAACGGCACAGTCGCGAGCGTGCCCAACACACCAAAGCCTAGCAGCAAAGGACGACGCCCGATCCGGTCCGACAACGCGCCCGCAAGTGGTTGCAGCACCACGAACACCAGCAACGCGGCGAAGTTGATCCAGCTGACCGTCGCGGCGTCGATCCCGCTCGTGTTCACCATGAACTTCTGCAGGTACGTCGTGAACGTGTAGAACGCAACGGTGCCACCGAGCGTCAGGCCCACGACCGTCAGGCACTCCTTGGGGTGCTTGAGCAACGCCCGGATCGTGCCGTTCTGCTCGCCGCTGCCCTGCTGCTTCTCGAAGTTCGCCGACTCGTCCATCCCGCGCCGCAGCCACATCACGACGATCGCCCCGGTGGCGCCGATGACGAACGCGACCCGCCAGCCCCACTCGGTCATCTCGGCCTTGGACAGGAACTGCTGCAACACGATCTGCACGCCCAGCGCCACCAGCTGCCCGGCCGTCAGCGTCACGTACTGGAAGCTGGAGTAGAAACCCCGGCGCCGAGGTGAGGCCACTTCGGACAGATAGGTGGCGGACGTCGCGTACTCACCGCCGACGGACAACCCCTGCAACAACCGCGCGAGCACCAGCAGAACCGGCGCCGCCACCCCGATCGTCGCGTAGGACGGCGTCACCGCGATGATCAACGACCCCGCGGCCATCAGCGTGACCGACAACGTCAGCGCGGCACGGCGCCCGTGCCGGTCGGCATACCGGCCGAGCAGCCACCCGCCCAGCGGCCGCATGAGGAAGCCGACCGCGAACACGGCGGCGGTGTTGAGCAGCTGCGCGGTCTGGTCGCCCTTGGGGAAGAACGCGGCCGCGAAGTAGATGCTGAACGCCGTGTAGGCGTACCAGTCGTACCACTCGATGAGGTTGCCGACCGACCCGCGCAGCACGTTCGCCACCACTCGGCGTTCGCTGCTCTTCTCCTGAACGACTGTCATGCCGGACACCATCGCGACGGCCCGGGACCCCTCACAACCTGGGCGAAGGCTTCTTTACAGTCACTTAGGGCCATTCGGCGGACACACTGGGTTCCAGCGCGCGGATGCCGTCCCAGAAGGATGTCGCGCGGCTCCGAGCCAGAGCGAGACGTCAGGAGGTAGGTGCCCCGTGCAACGCAACTCGTTGTTCCCGCACATCAGGCATCCCGCCACGTGTCCCACCTCCCGAACAGGTCGTGAGTACAACCGCGCGTGCTCTCGGGGTCCAGCCAGTAGAACGCGGCTCCTGCGCTGCAACGACCGAGCACGAGGACGCGCAGCGGCTTCTTTACAGTCACTTAAGCGCGTCGGTACGCGCGGGCAACAGTCGTCATGACCGATACTGCTGGAATGCGGGTGCTGTTGGTCGAAGACGACGACGGTGTCGCCGACGCCCTGGTGGAAGCGCTGCGGGCGAACGGCCACCGGCCTGCCCGCGTGCGCCGCGGCGCCGACGCGCTCATCGCCCACCGCGACGCCGACGTGGTGCTGCTCGACCTCGGCCTGCCCGACCAGGACGGCCTGGAGGTGTTGCGCAAGCTCCGCAGGATCGACCCGGTGCCGGTGCTCGTGCTGACCGCGCGTGGCGACGAACGGACGGTGGTCAGGGGGCTGCGGCTCGGTGCGGACGACTACCTGGTGAAGCCGGTGCGGCTCGCGGAGCTGCTGGCGCGCATCGACGCGGTGGCACGGCGGAGTGCGGCGCGGTCGCAGGAACCCGACGACGTGGTGCGGGTGTCGGACGTGGAGATCGACCTGCAGAGCCGTCAGGTCGTGGTCGGCGGGCGCGAGATCTCGTTGACCACCAAGGAGTTCGACGTGCTGGCGGTGCTGGCGCGCAGGCCCGGCACGGCGGTGAGCCGGCAGCAGTTGATGGACGAGGTGTGGGGCAACGCGTTCGTCGCCGTGTCGCGCACGCTCGACGTGCACCTCACGCAGTTGCGCGCCAAGCTCGACCGGCCGGGGCTGCTGCACACGATCCGCGGTTTCGGCTACCGGCTCGGTGAATAGATGCGGCAACGGCTTCTGTTGGTGCTGCTGCTGTTCTCGTTGTCGGCCGTGACGGCGTTCGCGTTCCCGTTGCTGATGAGCACCGCGAACGAACGCACCCAGCAGTTCGTGATCAGCCGCACCGCGGACCTCGACCGCTTCGCCACGCTGCCCGTCGACGTCGTGGTGTCGGAGGCCGAACGGTACGCCGAGGTCTACGGCGAGGAGATCGTGGTGGTCGACGCCGCCGGCACGCCGGTCGTGGAGTCGGGCATGACGGCGGACGACGTGTCGGCGCAGATCGACGCGGCGTTGCGCAACCAGCCCGCGAAGACCGTGCCGACGGTCCTGCCGTGGAGTGGCGGTGACGTCCTGTTCGCGCGACCCATCGGCATCGGCACCAAGGTCGCGGGTGCCGTGGTGCTCAGGGCCTCCACGCAGGTGGCGGCGCTGGACGTGGCCCGGCGCTGGGCCCTCGTGCTGGCCGGGGCGTTGCTGGCGGCGTGTGCGTGCGTGCTGCTCGCGCTCGTGGTGTCGCGGTGGTTGCTCAGGCCGTTGAAGGAGCTCGACCGGGGCGTGCGGGCGGTCGCGGCGGGCCAGCGGCGCACGCACGTCGCCGACACCGCCGGACCGGCGGAGCTGCGGGCGTTGTCGGAGTCGTTCAACCGCATGTCCGACGCCGTGGCCGAGGCCGCCGACCAGCAACGCCGCCTCATCGCCGACGCCTCGCACCAGCTGCGCAACCCCATGGCGGCACTGCGGCTGCGCGTCGACATGCTGCCGTCCAACGGCTCGCTGCTGACCGAGGTCGAACGGCTGGAGTCGTTGCTGGACGGGCTTCTCGCGCTCGCGTCGGCCGAGAGCACGGCCACCGAACGGGCCGCGGGCGGCGTCGAACCGGAGCTCGCCGACCTCCAGATCGTCGCGCACGACCGGGTCGACGCGTGGCGGGCGGCGGCACAGGCCGAGGGCGTCACGATCACGATCGACGACCGCGCGCACGGACTCGTGCAGTGCGCGGTCTCGGACCTCGCCCAGGTGCTGGACGTGGTGCTGGACAACGCCATCAGGTACGGCGCGACCGAGGTCAGGGTCATCTGCGACCGCGCCACCCTGACCGTGCGGGACAACGGACCGGGGCTGTCCAAAAAGGACATCAAGCACGCCACCGAACGGTTCTGGCGCGGCGACGACTCACGACGCGGCACGGGGCTGGGACTCGCGATCGCGGAACGGATCGTGACCGCGCACGACGGAAAGCTGAAGCTGCACAGCGACAACGGTCTCGTGGTCACGGTCGAGCTGCCGAAGGAGCCGCTGCTGTGAAGCGCAGGACGTTCCTCCTCGGCACCCTCGCGCTCACCGCGTGCGGATCGAGCGAGCCGGAGGGCACCATCCGGATCGCGGGCGGCGAACCGGGCGGCTTCTACAACGACTTCGCGTCGCTGCTCTCCCGTCTCGCCCCGAGCCCGCTCACCATCACCCCGGTCCAGACCGGCGGCAGCGCCGACAACCTCAGGCACCTCCGCGAAGGCACCGCCGAGCTCGGCCTCTCCCTGAGCGACAGCGCCCACCTGGAACGCGGCCTCGTCGCCCTGGGCCGCGTCTACGAGAACTACCTGCAGCTCGTGGTCCTCAAGGACTCCCCGTACACCTCGGCCGCGGACCTGGCCGGCAAACCGGTCTCGCTAGGCGCCGACGGCTCAGGCGCCGCCTTGCAGGGCTCCAGGCTGCAGATGGGCGTGCGGGAAGAGCACTACCCGCTGCGCAACGCCATCGACGCACTCCAGTCCGGCGAGATCGCCGCCCTGCTGTGGTCCGGTGGCGTCCCCACCCCGGAGCTCGACAAGGCCAGCGGCATCAGACTCCTGCCGCTGGACGGCTTCCTGCCGAAGCTGCGCCAGGACCACGGCAAGGTCTACGAACGCGTGGACGTCCGGATGGGCGTCTACGGCTCCCCCGCCGACGTCCCCACGATCGGCACGCCGAACCTGCTGGTGTGCCGGCCGGACCTCAGCACCGAGTACGCGGGCGCCGTCGTCAGGCTCCTGGTCGGCAGGGCCGCGGAACTCGTGCCGGAGCAGGCGCTCGGCACGCAGTACCTCGACGTGCGCAGCCTGATAGACACCGGGAAGGTCCCCCTGCACCCCGGCGCGGCGGCGGAGTACAGGAGGCTCCACGGGTGAGCTACGGAAGGCGTTGACCCAGCAGCAGAGCGGCCGCGGCGGCGAACATCGCCGTCATCGTGCCCAGCAGCAGCCACGGTTTCGAGGCGTCCGCCTGCTTCTTCTCGTAACCGATCTGCTCGCCGAGCGTGTCGTAGACGCGGCGCAGCTCCTCGGCAGAAGCGGCCTTGAAGAACTCGCCGCCGGAGATCTTCGCGATCTCCTTCATCGAGTCGTCGTCGACGGGCACGGACTGCTGCCTGCCCTCGATGTCGACCACGCCGTCCTCGGTGCCGAACGAGATCGTGGAGATCGGGATGCCGGCCTTCTTCGCGTCCTCGGCCGCGTCGAACGCCTTGCGGGTGCCGACGGTCTCCTTGCCGTCCGTCATCAGCACGATGCGGGCGGGCGGAGGTCCTTCGGCGCCGCCGACGACCTTGCCGAACGAGTCGATCGACGCCATCGCGGCCACCAGCGCGTCACCGGTCGCGGTCGACTGGGCGAGTTTGAGCCCGTCGATCGACTGCGAGACGGCGGCCCGGTCGGTGGTCGGCGCGACCAGCACCGTGGCGGAGCCGGCGAACGAGATCAGGCCCAGGTTGATGCCCGGCGTGAGGCCCTCGGCGAACGACTTGGCGGCCACCTGCGCGGCCTCCAGGCGGGACGGCTTGACGTCGGTGGCCTTCATCGACAGCGACACGTCGACGACCAGCATCACGGTCGCCCGGTTGCGCGGGACGCGTTGCTCGGACGTCGGCCCGGCCAGCGCGACCGTCAGCAACGCCAGTGCCGCCAGCAGGAACGCCGCCGGGACGTGCCGCGACCAGCGTTCCCGCTTGGGCGCGACCTTCTCCAGCAGCTCCAGGTTCGTGAACCGCAGCACCCTCTTGCGCCGCAACCGCTGCACGAACACGTACGCGGCCGCCAGCAGCACGACGGCCACGAGCAGCAGGAACCACCACGGGGCGACGAAGTTCGAGAAGCTCATGCGACACCCCCAGACCAGCGGCGCTTGCGCGCCACCACGAAACGAACCGTGTCGGCGATCCAGTCCGAGTCGGTCCGCAGCACCAGGTGCCCGGCTCCCGCGCGGCGCAGGCCCGCCGCCACCTCGGCCCGGTGTTCGGCGGCCGCGGCGTTGAACTCCTTGCGCAGCAACGCGGACGCGGTCACCTCGCGCTGCCGCCCGCTCTCCGGGTCGGACAGCACGACGGTGCCGACCTCGGGCAGGTCGACGTCACGCGGGTCGACGACCTCGATGGCCACGATGTCGTGACGGGCGGACAGAGCGCGCAACGGCCGTTGCCACTCCATGCCGCCGAGGAAGTCGGAGATCACCACGATCAGGCCGCGCCGGCGCGGAGGCCTGCGCAGCTGTTCCAGCAACGCCGCCAGGTCGCCGCGGGTGCCCTCGGGCGCCCGGTCGATCTCGGCGATCTTGCGGATCATGCCGCGCGCGTGGGCCAGCCCGCCGCGCGCCGGGATGCGGACGTTCTCCGCTCCCGTCGAGACCGCGGCGCCGATCCGGTTGCCACCACCGCGCGTCAGGTGCGCGACGGCGGCCGTCGCGGCGACGGCCAGGTCGCGCTTCTCGCACGCGGCGGTGCCGAAGTCGAGCGACGGCGACAGGTCGATCGCCACCCACGTCTCCAGCTCGCGGTCGGCGACCGTCTCGCGGATGTGCGGGATCGTCGTGCGGGCCGTGACCGCCCAGTCCATCCGGCGCACGTCGTCACCGGGCTGGTAGGTGCGCGCCTCGCCCGGTTCGGTGCCCGGCCCCGGCACGAGGCCGAGGTGGTTGCCCTGCAGCAGGCCGTCGAGCCTGCGCCGGACGTCGAGCTCCAGCATGCGCAGCGCGGCTTCCATCCGGACCCCGCGCAGGACGGGCGGCGCCCAGGACGGACGCTCCTCTTGCTTGTCCCGGCTCACGGCCTACCAGCCGGCACCGGCTGCTGCGGACGGGCCGACACCTGCGGCAGCGGCACGATCTGGAGCACTCGCGTGATGATGTGGTCGATCGGCACGCCGTCGGCCAGCGCGTCGTACGACAGCACGAGACGGTGGCGCAGCACGTCCGGAACGACGTCCACGACGTCCTGCGGCAGCACGTAGTCACGACCGCGCACGAGCGCAAGGCCACGGGCGGCGGCGATGATGCCGAGCGACGCACGCGGCGAGGCACCGTAGGCGACCCAGCCGGCGACGTCGGTGAGGCCGTGCTCGCCGGGCGCGCGGGTCGCGATCACCAGGCGCACCACGTAGTCGACGAGCGCGTGGTGGACGAAGACGCGCGACGCGACGCCCTGCAGGCGCACCAGCTCCTCGGGCGAGAGGACCTGGTTCGGCGTGGGCGCCTCGACACCCATGCGGTAGACGATCTCGCGCTCTTCCTCGGCCGTCGGGTACTCGACCTGGATCTTGAACAGGAAGCGGTCGCGCTGCGCCTCCGGCAGCGGGTACACGCCCTCGTTCTCGATCGGGTTCTGCGTGGCGAGCACCAGGAACGGGTTCGGCATCGGGAACGTGCGGCCACCGATGGACACGTGCCGCTCGGCCATGACCTCGAGCATCGCGGACTGCACCTTGGCGGGCGCGCGGTTGATCTCGTCGGCGAGCACGAAGTTCGCGACGACGGGGCCGAGCTCGACGTCGAACGCCTCACTGGACTGGCGGTAGATGCGGGTGCCGAGGATGTCGGCGGGCACCAGGTCGGGCGTGAACTGCACGCGGGAGAACGATCCGCCGACGACGCGGGCGAACGTCTCGACGGCGAGCGTCTTCGCGACACCCGGCACACCTTCGAGCAGCAGATGGCCCTTGGCCAGCAGACCCACGAGCATCCGCTCGACGAGCCGGTCCTGGCCGACGATCACCCGCTTCACCTCGAACACGGTGCGTTCGAGCAGCTGGGCGTCACGAGCCGGGGTGACGGGCGCCGATGCGTTCGGCGTTGCCTCGGCGGCGGGCTCGGTCACGTGCGGGCCTCCATGCGGAACAGGGTTTACCGATAGTGGAGCAGTCTTGCTCTTCGCCTGTTCAACCACTGTGAAGGGTGTCCAGGTCGTCCGGTGTGTCGACGTCCTGGGCCTCACCGGGCAAAGCGGACACTTCGACGGGGTCGAGCTTCAGCAAGGTCCTGCGCAACGGCAGGTTCGAAGGATCTTCGGGAAGAGCTTCGCGCAGGTCAGCGGCGTTCCAGTAGCCGATCAGCCACTGCACGCGGTCGTCCTTCAGCACGGCGTTGCGACCAGTGGCGCGCAGTCGCCCGATGGTGTCCTTCGTGAGTCCTGGTTGATCCACCGCGAGCACCGCGACCCACTCCTCGGTGACCTTCGCGAGTCCGGCGGCGAGTCCGGCGAGCGGGCCACCGCCGGGTGGGTCCTCACGGGCCCAGAGCACGCCGGGAAGATCCTTCTCCGGCCCCACAACGACCTTCTGCGCCGCGTCGTCCACAACGGACAGCACGTGGTCGAGCAGCGTGGCGTCCCGAAAGGACAGTGCGGCCTTGTCGACGCCGCCGAGGCGCTCACCCTTGCCTCCGGTGAGGACGATCACCGCGTACGTCATGCCCTGCCTCCGATGTGCGCGGCGACGCCTTCCAGGAACAGGTGCAGGCCGAAGTCGAAGTCGGCGCCGAGGTCCTCGGCCCGCTGGACGTCGTCGAGGTCGAACACACCGGCCGCGATGATCTTGGCCAGCGCCGGCATCCTGCGCGGGTCGACGGTCTCGCGCAGCACCTGCCCGTACTGGTGGTTGAACCGGTCGGGGTCCTGCTCGAACCCCTGCGACAGCGTGCCGACCAGCCGCGCCTCGCCCTGCACGAACGTCGACAGCCCCATCACGACGCCGATCTTCTCGCCCGGATCGAGCGGCGTGCCGTCGAGGGCCGTGAGCGCGCTCTCCAGCCAGGCGAGGTTGCGCGGGCCGGAGGGCGGGCCGCTGATCGGGATCTGCAGGAACCACGGGCGCCGGCGGATCGCCGCGAGCACCGCCTTCGCCCAGAACCCGAGCTTGTCGCGCCACTCGCCGTCCGGCAGCGGCGGCGGGTCCTCCATGGCCTCGTCCCACATCAGCGCGAGCAGCTCGTCCTTGTTCTTGACGTGCCGGTAGAGCGCCATCGTCGCGTTGCCCATCTCCTGGGCGACGCGGGCCATCGACACGGCGGCAAGCCCCTCGGCGTCGGCGATCGCGATGGCCGCCCGCGTGATGTCGGCGGCGTCGATCGTCGGCTTGCGCCCCCTCTTCATCCCCCTAGTCAAACAGATGCGTATGCCATACGCTAATTTGGGTTTTGCGTATGAGGTACGCATAAAAGGGGGTTCGATGATCGTCGAGACAGAGGGACTGACGAAGAGGTACGGGGCCACGACGGTCCTGAGCGGCCTGGACCTGGAGGTCGCGGAGGGGTCGGTGCTCGCGTTGCTCGGGCCGAACGGCGCGGGCAAGACCACCACGATCCGCATCCTGAGCACGCTGACCAGGCCGGACGGCGGCACGGCGCGGGTGTGCGGGTTCGACGTGGTGCGCGCCGGCGCGGACGTGCGCGGCGTGATCAGCCTGACCGGGCAGTACGCGGCGGTGGACGAGGAGCAGACCGGCCGCGAGAACCTGGTGATGATCGCCCGGCTGCGCGGCTTCGCCAGACCGGCGTCGCGCGCACGGGCCGGGGAACTGCTGGAGCGGTTCGATCTCGCGGACGCGGCGGACCGGCGGGTGCGCACCTACTCGGGAGGCATGCGGCGGCGGCTCGACCTCGCGATGAGCCTGGTGGCACGGCCGCGGCTGCTGTTCCTGGACGAGCCGACCACCGGCCTCGACCCGGTCAGCCGCACGACGATGTGGGACGCGATCGGCGACCTGGTGCGCGACGGCGTGACGATCTTCCTCACCACCCAGTACCTGGAGGAGGCCGACCGCCTCGCCGACCGGATCGTGGTGCTGCACCGGGGAGACGTCGTCGCGGACGGCACTGCGGACGCGTTGAAGAACTCGGTCGGCGGCACGCGCCTCGACCTGACGTTCGCGAGTCCCGGTGACGCCGCGCGGGCCAGGGACGTGGTCGGCGGGGTGGTGGACGGACCAGTGTTGAGCGTGCCCTCGGACGGCAGCGCCACGCACCTGCACCGGGTGCTGGACGACCTGCTGGCGGCACAGGTCGAGGTGCTGCGGGTGGCCACGCACCGCCCGACGCTGGACGACGTGTTCACCTCGCTCGTGGCGGTGGCCGCGTGACCGCCTCGCTGACGATGATCGGCCGCAGCATCCGGCTGAGCCGCCGCAACCTCGACCTCGTGTTCATGGCGATCGTGCTGCCGGTGCTGATGATGGCGTTGTTCGTGTACGTGTTCGGCGGCGCGATCAGCTCGACGCGGTCCTATGTGGACTACGTGGTGCCCGGCATCCTGGTGCTGTGCACGGGGTACGGAGCCACGTCCACCGCCATGTCGGTGACCGACGACATGCGCAAGGGCGTCGTCGACCGGTTCCGCTCGATGCCGATCAGCGGGTTCTCCGTGCTGACCGGGCACGTCGTCGCGTCGGTCGCGCGCAACGGCCTCGCGACGTTCGCGGTGGTGCTCGTGGCGTTGCTGATGGGGTTCCGGCCGGCGGCGTCGTTCGGGTCGTGGATCCTCGCGATGGGGCTGCTGGCGCTCTACGTGCTGGCGCTGTCGTGGCTCGCGGCCGGGCTCGGCGTGATCGCGCGGACCGTCGAGTCGGCCAGCCTGTTCGGGTTCTTCATGCTGTTCATCCCCTACCTGAGCAGCGCTTTCGTGCCGGTGGCGACCATGCCGTCCTGGTTGCGGGTGGTCAGCGAGCACCAGCCGATCACGCCGGTCATCGAGACCGTGCGGGCGTTGCTGAACGGCCAGGAGGCCACCTCGGGCCGGCTCGCGCTCGCGTGGTCCGGCGGGTTGCTGCTGGTCGCGTTCGGCTGGGCGACCTGGTTGTTCAGCAGGATCAGCCGCCGCTGAGGTGGGCGGCGTCGAGGCGGGTGAGCTCGTCCGGGGTGAGCTGGAGGTCGCCCGCCTCGACGTTCTGCCGCAGGTGGGCGGGGTCGCCGGTACCGGGGATCACCAGCACGTGCGGGCCGCGGGCGAGCGTCCACGCCAGCCTGACCTGGGCGGGAGTGGCGTCCCGGGAGCGGGCGATCGCGGTGACCTCGTCGTCCTCGGCGGACGTCCCGGCCTCCTGGTTCGCCCCGGCCAGCGTGAAGAACGGCACGAACGCGACGCCGCGCTCGCCGCAGACGCCGAGGAAGTCGTCCTGCTCGGGGTGGTGGCCGAGGCCGTAGGAGTTCTGCACGCACACGACCTCGGCGATCCGCTGCGCCTGGTCGAGGTGGTGCGGTCTGACGTTGGACAGCCCGAGGTGCCGGACCAGCCCGGCCCGCTGGAGCTCCGCCAGCGCCGCGAAGTGCGCGCTGACGTCGTCGAGACCGCTGATCCGCAGGTTGACGACGTCGAGGTGGTCGCGGCCGAGCTGCCGGAGGTTCTCCTCGACCTGGCCGCGCAGCCGCGCCGGTGTCGCGAGCGGCAGCCACTCCCCCTGCGGCGAGCGGCCGGGCCCGATCTTCGTCACGATCACCAGGTCGTCCGGGTACGGCGCGAGAGCGCTGTTGATCAGCTCGTTCGCGGACCTGGTGGCGGAGAAGTAGAAGGCGGCCGTGTCGATGTGGTTCACCCCGAGCTCGACGGCCGTGCGCAGCACCTCGATCGCCTGCGCGCGGTCCCGTGGCGGCGCGGACAGGTCGAACGCCGTGCCCCGCTGCGGCAGCCGCATCGCGCCGAAACCGATCCGGCGCACGGTCAGGTCACCCAGTCGCCACGTCATTCCGTCCACTGTGCCAGCCTTGGCGTCGTGTCACTGTTCACGCTCGACGAAGCCAGGTCCGAACTCGCGCGGCTGCTGCCCGTGCTGGACGAGATCGTGCGGCTGCGCGCCGACGCCGCCGAGCTCGCCACCGGTGGTTCCTCGCTCGGCGGGATACCGGAGTTCAAGGCCGCGCAGGCCAGGCTGGACGAGCTGATGGAGACCGTGCAGCACACCGGGGCCGAGCTGAAGGGCCTCGCGCCGTTGCTGGTGGACTTCCCGTCCGAACGCGACGGCGTGCCGGTGCTGCTGTGCTGGCTCGAGGGCGACCGCGAGCTGGCCTGGTACCACCGGACCGATCTGGGGTTCGCGGGTCGCAGGCCTATTTGACGGGCGCGAGGAACCCGGCGACCAGCAGCACGCCGACGAGCCCGGTGATGAGGCCCAGCGCGATCAGGTGGTGCTTCGCGGTCGTGCGGCCGGGCACGCGGTTCAGGATGATCGCCGCGGCCAGCGTGAGCGCGCCCGCGATCGGGGTCAGCGCCCGCCACGCCTTGTCCCACGTGAACGGCAGGTAGTCGTCGGCGCCGTAGAGCGACAGGATCAGCGCGGGCAGACCGAGCCCGGCGGCGGCCGCGGCGGCGAGCGTGTTGAACCGCTGCTGCGCCTCGCCCTCCTGCGCGACGGCGAACGTCGACACGCTGCTCAGCAGTGCCTGCAGGCGGGTGACCTCGTCGCCCAGCTCGGCGTTCATCGCCTCGCAGTGCCGCATGGTGACGGTGGTGAAGCGGCCCTCGCGGATCGCCTCCTGGGCGACGTCACGGGCGCGGCTCACGGCCATCGACAGCTCGACGAGCTGGGCCATCACCAGGCGCAGCGCGGTGTTCTTGCGTTGCGCCAGCAGGTCGGCGACCTGGCGTTCCATCTCGTAGCGGAGCCCGCGCAGCTCCGCGACGGCGTTGCGGGACCCCTCGGCGAGCGCCTTCGCGATGGTGAGCGCGCGTTCCCGTTCCTCAACGCGGTGGGCGGGTTCGGCGAGCGTGCCGTCGAGGTCTTCCGGCGACCAGGTGCTCTGCCGCCAGCCGTGCTCGTCGCTCCAGGCCGCCCTGACCACGATCTCGACGTTCGCGCCGTCGGTGCGCGCCTCCCCCACGAGGATCTTGCGGCTGCGGGTGACCCGCAGGAACGGCACCGCGGGCCCGGCCAGCAGGCCCTCGCTCAGGGTGACGTCGACACCCAGGTCCTGCTCCGCCGGATCGCCCGCCAGGATGCGCATGCCCGCGATCTTGCCACGGTGACCGGATCCGTCCGCTGCTCGGCCGGGCCGTGCCTGGCCGCGAGTCTGGCCGTTGGCGAGGCTTGATGTCATGAAGCGAGCATTGATCGTCATCGACGTGCAGGAGTCGTTCCGGCAGCGCGCGAACTGGGCCGAGGTGTCGAACCCGGACGTAGTGGGCAAGGTGAACCAGCTGGTCGACATGAGCCGCGACGCCGGTGACCTGGTGGTGTGGGTGCTGCACTCGGAACCCGGCACCGGCGACGTGTTCGACCCCGCGCTCGGGCACGTGCGGCTGATCGACGGCCTCAAGCCGCTCGACGACGAGCCCGTGCTGACCAAGACCGCGCACAACGCCTTCACCACGACGAACCTCCAGCAGACGCTGACCCAGCGCGGCGTGCGGGAGCTGCTGGTCAGCGGCATCCGGACCGAGCAGTGCTGCGAGACGACCACGCGGGTCGGCTCCGACCTCGGGTTCGGCATGACGTTCGTGACGGACGCGACCGCGACCACGCCGTTGCCGCACTGGCGGACCGGGAAGGTGCTCGGCGTCGAGGAGATCATCGAGCGGACCGAGTACGTGCTGGCCGGCCGGTTCGCGCGGATCTCGGATGTCGCTACGCTGACCGGATCGTGACTGAAGTCGTTTTCGTGCTCGTACCGGGAGTGCACCTGCTCGACCTCGCGGGGCCGGCGCAGGTGTTCTCCAGCGCCGCCGACCTCGACTGCGGGTACGCGCTGTCCTATGTGGGCGATTCGGCCACCGTGCCGAGCCATCAGGGCGTGCCGCTCGGTGCGTCCGTTGAGCTGCCCCCTCTCGCGGTGGACGACCTCGTGTTCGTGCCGGGGTGGCGTTCGCCGAAGATCGCCGGAACCGGGCCTTTGAGCGCACGCGTGCTGGCGTGGTTGCGCGCGCATCACGACGCCGGTGGCACGGTCGCGAGTGTGTGCGCCGGCGCGGATGTGTTGGGACGCGCCGGTTTGCTCGACGGACGCCGTTGCACGACACACCACGAACTGCAGGACGAACTCGCACGGCGCTATCCGTCCGCACACGTCGTGCGTGACGTTTTGTACGTGGAGGACAACAGGGTCGTGACGTCCGCGGGCATCGCGAGCGGTATCGACCTCGCGTTGCACCTCGTCGCCGTCCGTCATGGCCCCGCCGCGGCCGCCGCGATCGCACGCACGATGGTCATCTACGCGCGCAGGAACGGTGACGACCAACAAGCAAGTGTGCTGCTGCGCCACCGTTCTCACATCAACGAGACGGTGCACCGCCTTCAGGACGTGATCGAGACACGGCTCGCCGATCGTCTGTCGCTCGCGGAACTCGCCGTCCACGTGGGATGCAGCGAACGCACCGTGACGCGCTTGTTCGGCCGTGCGACAGGCATGACGCCGTTGAAGTACCAACAGGCGTTGCGCGTCGAACGGGCGGAACACCTGATCGGTCAAGGCGCCACGGTCGAGACCGCTGCCCGCAACGTCGGTTTCGAAGACGCCCGCATGCTGCGCCGCCTGCGTTCGCGCTGAGCCGCACGCGTGCGCCCCTCCACCGTCGAAGGAACACCCTTGCACGCCACCGCAACGGGCCTAAGCTGGGCCGCGTGACGACTCTGGCGAACCGCCCCAACACCGCGTTGCTCGTGATCGACGTGCAGAACGGCGTGGTCGACCACGCCCACAACCGCGACGAGGTCGTGGCCAACGTCGCCACCCTCGTCGACAAGGCGCGCGCGGCCGGCGTCGACGTCGTGTGGGTGCAGCACAGCAACCCCGAGCACATGCCGAAGGAGTCCGACGGCTGGCAGTTCGTGCCCGAGCTCAAGCTCGCCGAGGGCGAACCGGTGGTGCACAAGACGTACGCCGACTCGTTCGAGGCCACCGACCTCGAGGAAGTCCTGGCGGGCAAGGGGATCGGCAGCCTCGTGGTGTCCGGCGCGCAGACCGACGAGTGCATCCGCTCCACCCTGCACGGCGCGATCGTGCGCGGCTACGACGCCCTGCTGGTGAGCGACGCGCACACGACCGAGGACCTGTCGGAGTGGGGCGCCCCCACCCCGGACAAGGTCGTCGCGCACACCAACCTCTACTGGGAGAACCACACCGCACCGGGCCGGTCGGCGGGCGTGGTGAAGACCGAGGACGCCTTCAAGGCCTAGGTTCGGCGGTGCCGCGGTTGCGCGTCAGGCCTGCGTGATGAGGTGCCTGCTCGGCAGGTAGTCGATCTTCCAGTCCTCGTACACGCCGGCCAGCCCGCAGCCGAGGCACTCCAGCCCGACCGAGACCCAGCGCACCTCACCGTCGGGCCGGCACGACGACCCGAGCGCGGCGGCGAACTCCTCGCCGCCGCACGTGCACTCGCACTCCTCCGCGTCGTCCTCGTCCCAGTGCTCCGCGGAGTCGGCGATGAACTCCGCCTTGCCGCACGCCAGGCACGTCCGGCGCATGCACTGGTCCGCAGTCATCTGCACGCGGAACTTCTTGCCACCGCACCCGCCGCACACCGACTCGACGACGTGCGTGACCTCGTACCCGTCCTCCTGGTACGCGCGGATCTCCTCGGCGAGCGTCATCCGGCCACCCGGTTGATCTCGTCGCTGCGCAGGATCCGGTCCGCGTGCGCGCCCTTGGCCAGCGCCAGCATCGCGCGCCCGAGCAGCTCGGTCGTCGTCACGTACTTCGGCGCCACCTTGCGCAGCACCGGGAACAGCCACGACGACCACGAGTAGATGTAGCGGTAGATCCGCGTGCGTGAGGTGATCCCGTGCAACGGCTGGATGAACCCCGGCCGCACCACGAACACGGGCCGGTCGAGCGCCAGCAGCTCGTTCTCCGTGCGCCCCTTCACCCGTGCCCACATCGTGCTGCTGTCAGCGCCGGCACCCTCACCGGACACGTACACATAGGTGCCGCCCACGACCCGTGCGGCCTCCACCGCGTAGTCGTGCGTCACGGGCGTGTACTGGGCCTCGGTGAGACCGGCCGAAGTCAGGCCCATGCAGTAGAAGCACGCGTCGGCGCCGGCCAGGTCGGCGGCGATCGGCGACAGGTCACCGAAGTCGGCGTGCACGACGTGCCGCAGCTTGGGGTCGTTCACGCTCGACGGCGACCGACCCACCGTCACCACGGACGTCACGTCGGGGTCGAGCAGGCTCTCCCGCAACGCACCCTGACCGACCATTCCGGACGCACCGAAAATCACTACCTTCACGCCGTCAAACTAGTCGAACGGCGCTGAGCACACGCTCGGTCTCCCCCGTCGCCAGCAGGTCGAGCAACGCCCCTCGCAACAACGCGAGCTCACGCGTGCGCGCCGCCAAACCCGCCTCGGTGTCACGAACGTCTGACGGCTGGGCCACGCGCAACACTTCAAGCCAGTCCTGCACGGTCGCGCGCGCGAAGCCCGCCCACGGTCCGTCGGGCTCCACGAGAGAGCGTGCGTAGGCCTCCAGCCACAGCGTCAGCAACGGCCGGTGCGCGGGTGCCGACAGCCACTCCCACAGCCGTTCGGCCACGCCCGGGCCGGTGCCGATGTCGGCGAGCAGCGCCAGCTCGTCCGCGCGTGCCCGCGCCAGCAACGCCCTGACCAGGCCGTCCTTGCTGCCGAACAGGTAGAGCAGCACGCGCGTGCTCGACCCGATGGCCGCCGCGAGCGGCCGCAGCGACACGTCGGCCAGGCCGTGGGTGAGCACGTAGCGGTAGGCGGCTTCGAGCAGCTCGGTCTCGCGGGCGGACGGCATGGGGCTATTCTCGCACCACTGAAACACTCGTGTCAGTGGAGGAGACCCATGCTGATCCGCCCGCTCGGCCAGCCTGGTGACCTGGGCTGGGTCGTCCAGGCCCACGGCGAGCTCTACGCGTCCGAACTCGGCTGGGACACCTCGTTCGAGGCGCTGGTCGCCAAGATCGTCGGCGACTACGCCACCGACCACGACCCCACGAGAGAGGGCGCGTGGATCGCCGACCTGGACGGCCAACGCGTCGGGTGTGTGTTCTGCGTTCGTGAGGACGACACGACCGCAAAGCTGCGCGTGCTGCTCGTGCACCCCGACGCGCGTGGGCACGGCGCGGGCAACAGGCTCGTCAGCACGTGCGTCGACTTCGCGCGCAACGCCGGCTACGACCACATGGTGTTGTGGACGGTCGGCGGGCTCGACTCGGCGCGGAAGATCTACGAGGCACACGGGTTCGCCCTCGAAGAAGAGACGCCGCAACACAGCTTCGGCCACGACGTCACCGGCCAGGTCTGGAGGCGCGAGCTGCGGATTTCATGATCGCCGAACAGTCCCGCAACCGCCCAGTGCCACGTTCTTCCCCGGCACGACCCACGAGAGGGGAACGAACATGAGGGTGACGACCACCGCGGTCATCGGCGTTCTCGCCGCCGCGTTCGCCGGCACGCTGACCACGGGCACCGCCCAGGCCGCACCGGCGCAGTACCGCATCGAGGTCAGGACCTGCAACGTCGACAAGGCGGGCACCGACTCCCGCGTCGAGGTGCGGCTGAACGGCACCACGCAGTCCGGCTGGCTCAACCTCGACAACCCCGGCGACGACCGCGAGCGCGGCAAGACCGACGTCTACGACTTCACGCTGTCCGAGCTCGGCCCGCTGTCGTCGTTCGACATCGCGTTCGACAACAAGGGCGACAGCTCGCACTGGTGCCTCGAGGAGGTCGTCGTCCGCGGTCCGCAGGGCGTGACGGTCCACCCGCACCACAACTGGCTGCGCAGCGCGACCACGAAGACGAACCCGCTGCGTCTCGGCGCCGCCTGAGCGACACCGGCCCGCTCCCTCGCGGAGCGGGCCACCTCAAAGGTCACAGCATGCGGGTCACGTACGGCATGATGCCGCCGTACCGCACGGGCGAGATCCGCACCACGGCACCGGAATGCGGCGCCTCGACCATCATCCCGCCGCCCAGGTAGAGCGCCACGTGCGTGCCGCCGCCGGGGCCCCAGAAGATCATGTCGCCGGGGGCCATCTGCGACAGCGGCACCTTGCGGCCGGAGTTGTACTGGTAGCCGCTGTAGTGCGGCAGGTACACGCCGGCGCCCGCGAAGGCGTACATCATCAGGCCGGAGCAGTCGAAGCCGATCTTGCGGTAGTCGCCGTACGAGTCGGCGACACCGCCGTCGCGCACGCCGTACGTCGGGCCGTAGTAGTTGCCACCGCCCCACGCGTAGATGACACCGCGTTGGGCCAACGCCCGGTTGATGACCGTCTGCACGCGGTTGCCCGATGGCGCCGGTGCCGCCGCGGCCGGCCGGGGTGCCGGCGCCTGCGGTGCCGGGGCGACGGCGGCGGCCGCGGCACGGCGGGCGTTCTCCTCGTCCTCCAGCCGCTTCGCCTCAGACCACTGGTCGTACTGGCGGCGCTGGGCTTCGAGTCCGCTGACCTCGCCGCGCGCGGCGGCGAGCTCGCGTTCGACGGCGTCCTTGTCGCCCTGGAGCTCCTGGGTGGCGGCGGACTGCGCGGAGTGCGCGTCCACGGCAGCCTGCTGGGCCTGCTCGGCGACCTTCTTGGCCTCGTCGGCGGCGGCCTGCTTGACCTCGGCGTTCTTCAGCGCGGCACGGGCGGCCGAGTCGAGGTTCGCGGCCGTGCCCTGGTCGCGGGTGACCTGGTCGAGGCGGTTGAGGCTCGACGCCGACACCGCCTCCAGCATCTGGGCGCGGGCGAGCAGGTCCTCCGGCGACTTGGCGCCGATGTAGGCGGAGAACGACCCGACGGTCGTGCCCTGCGCGTAGGAGGCGGCGGCGAACTCGTCGAGCTGGCGGCGGCTCTCCTCGACGGCGGCGGACGCGGCGTCGGCCTCCACGCGGGCGGCGGAGGCCGCCTTGCGCGCGGCCTCGGCCTCGGAGATCGCGGTCTCCAGGTCGACGCGGGCCTTGTTCGCGAGCTCGCGCTTGTACGACAGGTCGTCGAACAGCTCCTGCAGGCGTGACTCCGCCTGCGTGAGCCGTCCGGTCAGCTCACCGACGCGAGAAGCCTTCGCGTCCGCCTCGGCCCGCGACGCCGAGATCTCCGCGTCACTGGGGTTCGGCGGAGGCGGCGGCACAGCGGCGGCCGTCCCCGTGAGGACGGCCGTCATCAACACCACCACGGCGGAGATTCGTGTCAACACAGGGCATCACCTCCGACCGCATTAGACCAATCAGACGCATTCGGCGCATCAGGAACTAACGCACCGTCAACCACACGTGTCACAGTGGAACACGGGCGGTGGTCCTTTTGGGACGATCGAAGTCCGGCGTGTCGCCGGGATGGACTAGTCGGCGATCATCAGTTCACGCCGCGGTCGCGCCCCGTCCAGTAGGGCTCGCGGAGCTTGAACTTCTGGATCTTCCCGGTCGCCGTGCGCGGGATGGAGTCGCGGAACTCGATCGACGTCGGCGCCTTGTAGCCCGCGAGCCGCTCCTTGCAGTGCTTGATCAACTCGGCCTCGGTGGCCTCGCCGGACAGCACGACGAGCGCCTTGATCGTTTCACCCCACTTCTCGTGGGGCACGCCGATGACCGCGACCTCGGCGACGGCCGGGTGCGAGAACAGGCAGTCCTCGACCTCGATGGACGAGACGTTCTCACCGCCGGTGATGATCACGTCCTTCTTGCGGTCCGAGATCGTCAGGTAGCCGTCGTCGTCGAAGTAGCCGCCGTCGCCGGTGTGGAACCAGCCGTCCTCGATGGCGTCCGCGGTGGACTCCGGGTTGTCCCAGTAGCCCTCCATGACGACGTTCGAGCGCGCCATCACCTCGCCGTCGTCCGAGATCCGCAGCCGCGCGCCCAACGCCGGCGCGCCCGCCCGTGACTGGAGCTTCGCCTTCTCCTCGCCCTGAGGACCGGGCTGGGCGCGGTTGAAGGTGAGCAGCGGCGCCGTCTCGGTCAGGCCGTAGATCTGGAGGAACTCCCAGCCGAGCTCCTCGGTGACGCGCTGGATCGTGCGCGAGGGCGGCGGCGCACCGGCGCACACGATCCGCACGGTGTCACGGCCGGGGATCTCGCCATCCCACGTTTGCGCGGCATCGAGCACGGCGTTCCACACGGCCGGTGCGCCGCACATGAGCGTGACGCCGTGGTCGCGCACACGGCGCAGGATCTCGTTGCCGTCGACCTTGCGCAGCACCACTTGTGGCACACCGAGGCCCGCGAGGCCGAACGGCATTCCCCAGCCGTTGCAGTGGAACATCGGCAGCACGTGCATGTACACGTCGCCTTCCCACGCCCGTGTGTGCATGGCGAACGTGACGGCGTTCAGCCAGATGTTGCGATGCGTCAACTGCACGCCCTTAGGCCGCGCGGTCGTGCCCGACGTGTAGTTGATGGTCGCCGTCGCGTCCTCCGAGGGAGCGCTCCACGGCCGTGGCTCCACATCGAACCGAAGCAGTGACTCCGACTCCTCGCCGAGCGTGAACCGATGGCGCGCCACGACGTCACCGAGTTCGAGCTCGGGGTCGACGAACAACGCCGACGCGCCGCTGTGCTCGACGATGTACTTCACCTCGTCGAGGCGCAGGCGGAAGTTCACCGGCACGCAGATGCGCCCGCTGCCGGGCAGCGCGTGCAGCAGTTCCAGCATCCGCGCGGAGTTGTGGCTGACGACGGCGACCCGTTCGCCCTCACCGATGCCCAGCGCGTCGAACCCCGCCTGCCACGCACGCACGCGCTTGGCCATGTCCGCGTACGTCGTCGTCTCGACCGGTTTCGCGGGCTGGTCGGGTTCGTCGATCGTCGCCGTGGTCGCCGCGAACGCGAACGACGCCCGGTCCAGGAAGTCCGTGGTGATCAGCGGTACGCGCATGAACAGACACTACGACCAGGTGCTCGGATCTCCCCAGGACGAGAACTGGCCTCCCCCGGATGGAGGAACGGAGCTGAGGTCGGGGAGCACGTCGGAGACGGGTTCGCGCAGCACGACGGCCGCCACGTCGTCGTACGGCGTCGGCTCGGCGTTGCAGATGACGACCTGCGCGCCCGCCTTCGCCGCCAGCGGCACGAGTCCCGCGGCGGGTTGCACCGACAGCGACGTTCCCGCCACCAGCAGCACGTCGCAGTCCAGGGCGGCGAGCCGGGCGCGGCGCAGCACCTCGCCGTCGAGCTCCTGCCCGAACGACACCGTGGCGGACTTGAGGATTCCTCCGCACCGCAGGCAGTCCGGATCTTCCTCACCCTCCGCGACGCGCTTCAACGCGTCGCGCATCGGACCCGTGGCACCGCAACCGAGGCACACGGTGGCGTGCAGGGTGCCGTGCAGCTCCAGCACGCGATGCGGGTCGGAGCCTGCCTTCTGGTGCAGGCCGTCGATGTTCTGGGTGATGACGGTGCGCAACCGGCCGGACCGTTCCAGTTCCACCAACGCCTTGTGCGCGGCGTTCGGCCTGGCCGTCCACACGGGACTGCCGAGCTTCGCCCGCCACGAGAGCGCGCGCACGGCGGGGTCGGAGACGTAGGCGTCGATGGAGGCGCCGAGCCCGGCGTCGGCGTCGCGCGTCCAGAGCCCGTCGGGGCCACGGAAGTCCGGAATGCCCGAATCGGTGGAGACTCCGGCGCCGGTCAGCACCGTGATCCGGTGGGCGGACGCGACCAGCGCCCGTGCCGCTGCGCACGCCTGGGACCCCATCGGTTCACACTAGTCGGGTGCGCAGCGCTGTGGGAGCCGCCATCGCGGCAGTGGGCTTGGTCACGACCATCGCGGGGACTTTCCTTCCCTGGCTGAAATCCGGATCGACCACGAGGGACAGTTACGAGGTGCTCTCGCTGCGTGATCTCGCCGGGTTGGACGGGGTGGCGGGGACGGTCGTCACGTCGATCTGGGTGGGGCTAACACCGCTCGCCATGGTTGCGATTGGTCTCTACGTGGTCCGTTTTCCACGATTCGCCGCGTGCGTCGCACTTCTCTTTGGCACGATCGGGGGAACCGTGGCCCTACTAGCCACAGTCCAAGGGGATAGCAAGGGTTCATTGGTCGGAATCAGCATCGCCGGACCAGTCACGACCCTTGCCGGTGCCGTACTGACGATCGTGGGGGCGATCACGGTGCTCACCTCGACCAGGCGCAGCGCAGTGAGAACCTCAGGAGGGAACCCGTGAGCTACCCAGGTGGTGGCGGTGGCCAGTGGCCGCCGCAGAACAACCCGTACGGCCAGCAGCCGCAGCAGCCGCAGCAGGGCGGCTACCCGCAGCAGCAGCCCGGCGGTTACCCGCAGCAGGGCGGCTACCCGCAGACCGGGCCTCAGGGGTTCCCCCAGCAGGGCCACCCGCAGCAGGGGTTCCCGCAGACGGGCCCGCAGGGCTTCCCTCAGCAGGGGTTCCCCCAGCAGGGCTTCGACCAGCAGCCGTACGGCTACGCGCCGATGGGCGGCGAGCCGCCGAAGAAGAAGCGCACCGGCCTGGTCGTCACGGCCGTCGTCGCCGTGTTGCTGCTGATCGGCGGCGGTGTCACGTTCTTCGCGCTGAAGAAGGCCGACCCCGGTTCGAACGCCGGTCAGGACACGCCCGCCGTCGCGGCGAAGAACCTGATCGAGCAGCTGGGCAGCGGTGACGTCGTCGGCATCATGGCCTCCCTGGCGCCGGCCGAGGCCGCGTTGTCCAAGGACTACATGGAGTCGATGACGAAGGAGATGAAGCGGCTCGAGATCCTGAAGAAGGACGCCGACCCGAACAAGCTCACCGGCGTCGAGTTCAAGAGCGAGGGCATCAAGTTCGACGAGGCCAAGGCCGAGAAGATCAACGACCACCTCACCATCAACAAGCTGGTCGAGGGCAAGATCACGATCACCTCGGACGCCTCGAAGATCCCGCTCACGGACAAGCTCGTGGACGCCCTGGGCGACGACCTGAACCTCACGTCGACCAAGTCCGAGACCCTCGACATCACCGCCGAGGTCGCGAAGCGCGGCGCCCCGATCGGCATCGCGTCGATCAAGGTCGACGACAAGTGGTACCCGAGCGCCTTCTACACGATCGCCAACGCGGTCCTGGAGGAGGAGAAGCAGAAGTGGCCGTCGCAGGGCATCGCCGCCGCGGGCGCGAACTCGGCTGAAGAGGCCGCGAAGCAGATGGTCAACGCCGCGCTCGACGCCGACCTGACCAAGGTCATCGCGCTGCTGCCGCCGGACGAGGCCGGTGTGCTGCAGGACCTCGGCCCGCTGCTGGTCGACGAGGCCGGCCCGCAGAAGCCGACCGGCGCCAAGCTGAACGCGCTGGAGACCGACGTCAAGGACGTGACCGGCGGCAAGCAGGTGACGATCAAGAAGCTGTCGATCACCGCCGAGGGCGAGACCGTGACGATCACCCGCGAGGGCGACTGCTACGCCGCCGACGTGCCCGGCCAGGGTTCGCAGAAGCTGTGCGCGGACGAGATCACGCAGCTCCTGCAGCAGCAGGGCGGCGCGAAGATCCCCGCCGAGGCCGTCGAGATCATCGGCCGGGTGGCCGGGTCGATCATGAAGACCGGTGTCGGCGTCGTCTCCACCGAGGTCGACGGCAAGTGGTACGTCAGCCCGGTCCGCTCCTACTACGAGCTGGCGCTCACGCTGTTCCGCGGCTTCGAGCCGAAGGACGTCGACGCGCTGATCGCGCTCATGAAGAAGTAGTTCCGCAGTGCTCCGACCAGGGCCCTGTCACCCGCAACAGCGCGGTGACAGGGCCCTGGCAGTGCGTGGGCGCAGTGTTGCCGCCATGGACACACAGGTTCTGATCATCGGTGCCGGCGCGACCGGTCTGACCCTCGCCCTCGACCTCTCCCGCCGCGGCGTGCCGTTCCGCATCGTCGACGCCGCGGCCGCGCCGTTCGCCGGCTCGCGCGGCAAGGGCCTCCAGCCGCGCAGCATGGAGGTCTTCCACGACCTGGGCGTGATCGAGCCGGTGCTGGCGTCGGGCCGGTTCCACATGAAGATGCGCGCGTACCGCGGCACCGAGGTCGTGCGCGAGTGGGACGTGCACGAGGGCCGCGAGCCCACCGCCGACCGCCCGTACGCGGCCACGATGCTGATCCCGCAGTTCCGGGTCGAGCAGATCCTGCGAGAGGCCCTGCCACAGCCCGTCGAGTACGGCATGCCGCTCACCTCGTTCGTCCAGGACGACTCCGGCGTGACGGCCGTGGTCGGCGGCGAGACCGTGCGGGCCGCCTACCTCGTCGGGTGCGACGGCGGGAAGTCGTTCGTGCGCAAGGAGCTCGGCGTGTCGTTCGTCGGCGAGACCCACGAGGACATGCGGATGCTCGTCGGCGACGTCCGGCTCTCCGGCCTGGACCGCGACTTCTGGCACCAGTGGGGCGGCAGCGCCGACACGTGGCTCGCGCTGTGCCCGTTGCCCGGCACCGACCTCTTCCAGTTCCAGGCGGCGGGCGACGGCGACCCGTCGGTCGAGCTGTACCGGCGGATCATCCGCGAGCGCACCGGCCGCGGCGACGTGGTGCTGCGCGACGTGACGTGGATGTCGTTGTTCCGCACCAACATCCGCATGGTCGACCGGTTCCGCGTGGGCCGCGTGTTCCTCGCGGGCGACTCCGCGCACGTGCACTCCCCGGCGGGCGCGCAGGGCATGAACACGGGCATCCAGGACGCCTACAACCTCGGCTGGAAGCTCGGCATGGAGACGTTGCTCGACACCTACGAGGCCGAACGCAAGCCGGTCGCCGAGTGGCTGCTGGGCATGACCACCGCGATCGCCATGTCCGGCAACCCGTTCCAGAAACGCGGCGACGAGACCCTGCAGCTGTCCCTGTCGTACCGGACCACCGACGGCCCGGGTCTCCAGCCCGGCGACCGCATGCCCGACGGCGTCACCGCGCAGGGCCGCGTCTTCGACCTGCTGCGCGGCCCCGACTTCGTGACGCTGGACCTCCCGGAAGGCCCGGTCCTGGTCCGCCCGGACGGCTACGTGGCCGCCGTCGGCAGGTCAGCGATCGACGCGTACTTCGGCGCGCACCCGGTCACGCAGCTGCACCACCGCCGGGTCGCAGCTGGGACCGCCGCGTAGCCGTTCCGCCTCGTCCAGGGCGTCCTTCGCCCGCGTGGGATCGCCCTGGACGAACAGCCAGTCCGCGTAGGACTCCAGCACCGAAGCCCGCGCGGGCCCGTCCGCGCTCCGCCCGACGGTGTCGAGCGCCGTCCGGTGCTCCTCCCCCGCCTCCTGGAGCCTCCCCAGCCGCGTCAGCGCGAGCCCGAGCCCGGCGTGCACGTTCGCCTTGAACTGGTTGGCCTCCGCGTCCCCGGCCACCCGCAACGCCCTGCGGTACAACGCGACGGCCTCCTCGAAGTCCCCGCTGAAGTACGCCACCTCGCCGTGCGCCAGCTCGATCCGCCCGCGATCCAGGTCGATCGCCGCCCGCACCCTCCCGAGGTCCTGCTCCGCCCCGGCGAGGTCCCCGATCCGCGTCTTCAGCCGCGCCGTCTGCACCAGCACCGACATCGGCACCAGCACGCTGTCCGGCTCCCCCAGCTCCTCGGCGACCCGAGTCGCCTCCGACGCCGCCGCGAACCCCTCGGCGAACGCACCTCGGTTGATCAGCACCATGACCAGGCACGACAACCCGAACACCAGGGCCCACCGATCCCCGACGACGCGGAACAGCTCCAACGCCCGCCGGTACTGCACCTCGGCCTCGGGCGCGGCCCCTTCGCTGAACTCCCCGGCCACCACCCCGCGCACCAGCGCCGAGAACGCCCGCATCCACGCGTCGGGCGACGACTCCAGCCGATCCGCCAGCACCGAGAGCCTCTCCCCCAGCTCCCGATCACCCCACACCTGCCCGCTGGTCAACATCAACGCGCACAACGCCGTGGGCACGTCCTCCGACCACAACCGCTCGGCCGCCGTGACCGCCTCCGGAGTCCCGAGCGAGGCCAGCACCTCCGCCAGCGCGTCCCCGCGCACCAGCGGCGCCCACCGCCGGATCTCCTCGAACCGCTTGGTCATCACCAGCCAATGCCACGTCCGCGCCGCCATCATCCGCCGCGCGACGGCCTGGTCGTGCGCCACGGCCCACGCCATCGCCGCGTCGAGGTTGCCGCGCTCGACGTCGAAGACCTTCAACGCCTCCAACTGCCGAGGCCCCCGCAACAGCGGCTCGGTGCGCTCGGCCAGCCCGGTGTAGTACTCGGCGTGCCGCGCGTGCTCACCCCGCCCCTGCTCCAACGCGTACTCGCGCACCGTCTCCAGCAACCGGTACCGATCCCCGTTGCGCACCACCAGGGACTTCTCGACCAACGCCCCCAGCAGGTCCTCGGTGTCCCAGAGATCCTGATCTTGTCGGACCCCCTGAGCACGTTGAGGCGCAGGCGTTCCCGGCTCCGGAGCCCCGAGCGCACCCGCTCCGCACACGAGGTGCACCGCTGCCGCCGTCGCACCGCCCACGAACACCGCCAGCCGCGCGAGCAGCGACCGCTCCGCCTCGTCCAGCAGGTCCCAGCTCCAGTCGATCACCGCCCGCAACGTCCGGTGCCGCGCCGGCCCCGTCCGCGCTCCCCGGTCCAGCAGCCGCAGCCGGCTGTCCACCCGCGACTCGAGCTGCGCCGCCGACAACGACCGCGCCCGTGCCGCGGCCAGCTCCACCGCGAGCGGGATCCCGTCCAGGGCAGCGCAAACCCGGCGCACGACGTCGAGGTCGAACGCCGCCCCGACCCGTGCCGTGAACAGCCGCACGGCGTGGTCGAGCCCCAAGGGCGCCACCGGGCGCACCACCTCGCCCGGGATGCCCAGCGGCTCGCGTGACGTCGCCAGGACGCGCACGTCCGGTGCCTCCGCCAGCAGCCGCACGCACAGGGCCGCGGCCGCGTCCACGACGTGCTCGCAGTTGTCGAGCACCACCAGGGACGTCCCGAGGCGGGTGAACACCGGCGCCGCCAAGGGGTTCGGCCCCAGGGCAGCGTCCAGCGCCGCCAGAGGATCGGCCGCCGAGTCCAGCTCGACGAACCACGCCTCCGGCGTCGTCGCGGCGTGCGTGAGCGCCAGGCGGGTCTTGCCCACGCCACCGAAGCCCGTCAGCGTCACCAACCTGTTGTCGCGCAACAGGTCCGCCAACGCGGCCAGGTCCTCGTCGCGGCCGACGAACGAACCGACCGCCGCCGGCAGGTTGCCCCGAGCGACGCGCTCGCGCAGCACCGTCAGGTGAGCGGCCGCCAGCGCCTCGCCGGGGTCCACGCCGAGTTCGTCGGCGAGGGCCGTGCGGACGCGCGCGAACACCGCCAGCGCGTCCGGCCGCCGACCGGCGGCGTTCAACGCCAGCATCAACCTGGCCTGGACGTCCTCGCGCAACGGGTGCGCGGCCGCCAGCGCCTCCAGACCCGCGAGGTCCGCGCGCAGCGACGCCAGCCGCACGGCCTCGTCCACCGCGAACGGCGCCTCCTCGAACGCCGCCCCGCGCCACAACGCGGGATCACGCGTCCGCGCGAACTCCTCGACGTCCGTCGACGCCTCCAGCCGATAGCCGGAAGCGTGCGACGACACCGCCGAGGCACCGACCGCCCGCCGCAACCGCGACACCAGCGACTGCACCGCGGCAGACCCGTCGACCGGCGGCTCGTCCGGCCACAGATCGGCGACCAGCCGCTCCGCCGACACGACGGCGCCGGGTTCCATCGCGAGCCGGATCAGCAACCAGCGCAGCCGCTTCCCGCGCACCTCGACGACAGAGCCGTCCGCCGAGACGACCCGCAACGGCCCGAGCACGTCGACCCTCACCGGCCCCACCGCACCCAGACCGGCCCGAACCAGCACCCACGACGCACCTCACCAGGCGCACCGCCCACGGCTCGCAACGACTTCAGCGCGTCGGCCCTAACCGGTACCACCACGCCGCAGCCACCCAGCAACGCAGCCGCCAGCCGCACACCGCCGCCAGCACGCCGTCCACGGCTCGCGACGCCCTGGACCGCACCGGCCCCACGCGCCGAGCAGCGCTGCCACCGGGCACCGGCCGCACCCGACACACCGCCTGCGGCTTGCGACAACTCGAGCAGGCTGGACCTCACCGGCCCCACCGAGCCTCAGCCGGCACGAACCGGGACAGCAGCCCGGGCACGCGCCAAGGCAACCGCCCGTCACGCACCGCACCAGGCACGCCAACGCCCGCCACCAGCACCGGCCCGAGCACGTCGACCCTCATCAGGCCCGCCGCACCCCGACCACCACCGCGGCCGTCACGAGCGCCACGCCGGCCGCCACCGTCCCCAGCAAGGACAGCGACACCTGGTTGTGGCCCAGCGCGTCCAGCACCCAGCCGAGCGGGGTGGCCCGCCCGAGCGGATAGGTCAGCACCACCACCGAGAACACCGCCAGCACGGTGCGCCCGATGGCGTCGAAAACGGGGCGGGCGAACATCAGGCCCACACCGACGCCCAGCAACGCCACCCCAGTATGCGCGGCCAGTCCGACAAAAAAATCGCCCGCCGTGTACGGGTGCGGGTTGGTCACGACCGGCCACACCGCGGCGAGCAGCGCCAGCACGAGCGTGAACAGCACCGCGACCAGTGCGGCGGCGGACAGCACCCGCGACCACCCGCCCGCGGACACGACGGTGATCTCACGCCGCACCACGTCCTCGGACGTCGCCACCACCACGGCCATCCACGCCGCGATCGGGTACAGCAACGCCGACGACCCCGAGTACGCCTCCAGCGGCTGCCCCGCGTCCGAGGAGAACAGCATCCCCATCACACCGAGGAACACCAGCAGCGGCGCCAGATATCGTTGCCCTCGAAGGACGTCCGCCGCGAGGTACCGGACGAGTGAGATCACCGCACACCCCGCACCGAGCAGCCGAGTCGCAACGCCTCCGCCAGCACGTGATCACTGCGGTCCGGCGAGACGAGCACCCGCACCGAAGATCCCCTGGTCTGCACGGATCGCACGCCTTCCAGCGCCTCCAGCAGTTCCAGCGCCGACACCTGGCTCAGGTCGATCGTCACGTGCCCACCGGCCAGGTCCACGCGCGTGGCCGAGGCGAGGTGTCCTTCGTGGTCGGACACGAGCGCCGTCCGTCCCTCCAGCAGAACCACCAGCTCCGCGGCCGCCACGGGATCGAGCCCGGTCCACGGTTCGTCGAGCACCAGCACGTCCGCTGCCAGAAAAGCCTGTGCCAGCGCGACTTTCTGCGCGTTGCCCTTGGACAGCTCCGACATCGGCGCCGTCAGCGAGCCGACGAACCCCAGTCGTTCCAGCACATCCGTGGCCGACGCGCGCCGGACGCGCCCCATGTGCGTCAGATAAGACGAAGCGGACATCTTGACGTCAGAAGGAAAGCGTTCGGGCACGTAGCCGACCGAAGCAGGGCGCGACACCCGTCCGGACGTCGGCTTCAGCACCCCCGCGGCGATCTTGAGCAGCGTCGACTTCCCCGTGCCGTTGGCCCCGGTCAGGACGGTCAGCCCGGACACCTCCAGCGTGAGGTCGCGCAGCACCCAGGGCCCGCGCCCGTACCGCTTCGAAACCTGTTCGAGGTGCACCACGCCAAGATAGCCACTCATGACGCACCTCCCGCTCGCTTTGGCGTGCATCTGGCTGGGCATGGTCGTGGCGATCTCGATCGAGGCACCGCTGAAGTTCCGCGCGCCGGGCATCACGCTGCCGCTGGGTCTCGGCATCGGCAGGCTCGTGTTCCGCGCCCTGAACGCCGCCGAGATCGTGCTGGCCACCACGACGGCGGTCACGTTCGCGCTCGCCCCGCGTCCCGCACCGGCGACCGTCCTGCTCGTCGCCCTCGCCGTGACGCTCGCGGTGCAGGTCGCGGCCCTGCGGCCACGCCTCGAAGCCAGGGCCGCGGTCATCATCGCGGGCGAGACGCCGCCTCGCAGCAGCGCGCACCTCGTCTACATCGCACTCGAAGGCCTGAAGGTGCTGATGCTGGTCGCGTTCGCGATCGCGCTGTTGATCACCGGATGAGCGAGTGACTTAGGGCAACCTGGGTTGAACCGGCTTACAGGACAAGCGTACTGTTTGGGGTCGAGGGGCAGCCGTCGGCCGCTTGAGGAAGACTTGCCCCCATCCCGAACTGACCACCGCGCTGTCACCAGATGGAGTTGCACGTGACTGCACCAGCTAGCAAGGACAGCTTCGGCGCCCGCGGCACGCTCAACGTCGGCGACGCCTCGTACGAGGTGTTCCGGCTGAGCGCCGTGGAGGGCGCCGAGCGTCTTCCGTTCAGCCTGAAGATCCTGCTGGAGAACCTGCTGCGGACCGAGGACGGCGCGAACATCACCGCCGACCACGTGCGCGCTCTCGCCAACTGGGACCCGGCCGCCGAGCCGAACACCGAGATCCAGTTCACGCCGGCCCGCGTCGTGATGCAGGACTTCACCGGTGTCCCCTGCGTCGTCGACCTCGCGACCATGCGCGAGGCCGTCACCCAGCTCGGCGGCGACGCCGAGAAGGTCAACCCGCTCGCGCCCGCCGAGCTCGTGATCGACCACTCGGTCATCGCCGACATCTTCGGCCGCCCGGACGCGTTCGAGCTGAACGTCGACCTGGAGTACGAGCGCAACCGCGAGCGCTACCAGTTCCTGCGCTGGGGCCAGACCGCGTTCGACGAGTTCAAGGTCGTCCCGCCGGGCACCGGCATCGTGCACCAGGTCAACATCGAGCACCTCGCCCGCGTCGTCATGGTCCGCAACGGCCAGGCGTACCCGGACACGCTGGTCGGCACCGACTCGCACACCACGATGGTCAACGGCATCGGCGTGCTGGGCTGGGGCGTCGGCGGCATCGAGGCCGAGGCCGCGATGCTCGGCCAGCCGGTCTCCATGCTGATCCCGCGCGTCGTGGGCTTCAAGCTGTCCGGTGAGCTGCCTGCCGGCGCCACCGCGACCGACCTCGTGCTCACGATCACCGAGATGCTGCGCAAGCAGGGCGTCGTCGGCAAGTTCGTCGAGTTCTACGGCGAGGGCGTCAGCGCCGTTCCGCTGGCGAACCGCGCCACCATCGGCAACATGTCGCCGGAGTTCGGCTCCACGGTCGGCATCTTCCCGATCGACGGCGAGACCATCGACTACCTGCGCCTGACCGGCCGTTCCGAGGAGCAGATCGCGCTCGTCGAGGCCTACGCCAAGGAGCAGGGCCTCTGGCACGACGCGTCCAACGAGCCGGTGTTCTCCGAGACGCTGGAGCTCGACCTGGCGACGGTCGTCCCGTCCATCGCCGGCCCGAAGCGCCCGCAGGACCGCATCGAGCTCACCTCGGCGAAGGAGTCCTTCCGCGCCGCGCTGAGCGCCTACGTCACCGACGCCCCGAAGGGTGACGTGGACGAGGCCATCGACGAGACGTTCCCGGCGTCCGACCCGGCCGCGCTGCACGAGGGCATGTCCAACGGCGCCCCGGTGCAGTCCGCCGCGGAGGGCTGCGACGGCCGCGTCTCCAACCCGGTCAAGGTCACCGTCGACGGCAACGAGTTCGAACTGGACCACGGCGCCGTCGCGATCGCCGCGATCACGTCGTGCACCAACACCTCGAACCCGTCCGTGATGCTGGGTGCCGCTCTGCTGGCCAAGAAGGCCGTCGAGCGCGGCCTCGAGCGCAAGCCGTGGGTCAAGACGACCCTGGCGCCGGGCTCGAAGGTCGTCATGGACTACTACGAGCGCGCCGGCCTCATGCCGTACCTGGAGAAGCTCGGCTTCCACCTGGTCGGCTACGGCTGCACCACCTGCATCGGCAACTCGGGCCCGCTGCAGGAGGAGATCTCGGCAGGCGTGCAGGAAGGCGACCTCGCGGTCGTCTCGGTGCTGTCCGGCAACCGCAACTTCGAGGGCCGGATCAACCCGGACATCAAGATGAACTACCTCGCGTCGCCGCCGCTCGTCGTGGCGTACGCGCTGGCCGGTTCGATGGACAAGGACATCACCACCGAGCCGCTCGGCACGGACACCGACGGCAAGCCGGTGTACCTCTCCGAGATCTGGCCGTCGCCGGCCGAGATCGCCGAGGTCATCTCGACCTCGATCTCCGCGGAGGGCTTCACCAAGGGCTACACGAACGTGTTCTCCGGTGACGAGCGCTGGCAGTCGCTGCCCACGCCGACCGGCAACACGTTCGAGTGGGACAGCGAGTCCACCTACGTGCGCAAGCCCCCGTACTTCGAGGGCATGGAGATGGAGCCGAAGCCGGTCACCGACATCGCGGGCGCTCGCGTCCTCGCGCTGCTGGGCGACTCGGTCACCACGGACCACATCTCCCCCGCCGGTTCGATCAAGGCCGACTCGCCCGCGGGCAAGTACCTGACCGAGCACGGCGTCGAGCGCAAGGACTTCAACTCCTACGGCTCGCGCCGCGGCAACCACGAGGTGATGATCCGCGGCACGTTCGCGAACATCCGCCTGCGCAACCTGCTGCTCGACGACGTCCAGGGCGGCTTCACCCGCGACTTCCTGGCCGACGGCGCCCCGCAGACCACCATCTACGACGCCTCGGTGTCGTACGCGGAGGCCGGCGTGCCGCTCGTCGTGCTGGCGGGCAAGGAGTACGGCTCGGGTTCGTCGCGCGACTGGGCGGCCAAGGGCACCTCGCTGCTCGGCGTCCGCGCCGTCATCGCCGAGTCCTACGAGCGCATCCACCGCTCGAACCTGATCGGCATGGGCGTGCTGCCGCTGCAGTTCCCGGCGGGCGACAACGCGTCGTCGCTGGGCCTCGACGGCACCGAGACGTTCGACTTCAGCGGCGTCACGGAGCTGAACAACGGCACCACGCCGTCGACGGTGCACGTCGTCGCCACCAAGGCGGACGGCTCGAAGGTGGAGTTCGACGCGGTCGTCCGCATCGACACGCCCGGTGAGGCCGACTACTACCGCAACGGCGGCATCATGCAGTACGTGCTGCGCAAGATGGTCCGCAGCTAGCAGTTGTCAGTGCGAAAGGGCCGCTCACCGCGAGGTGGGCGGCCCTTTCGCCGTCAATGCGTTCGTAACGCTCCGCGTTCGCCCTGCGATGCCAAGAGACCCTGATCATTGCGGGAGATTCCATGAACCTGAGCGTGCTCGGCGACCTGAACTGGTTGGCCGTCGTCGTGGCCACGATCGCCTACTTCGGGCTGGGCGCGGTCTGGTACGCGGAGTACGCCTTCGGCAGGGCCTACCAACGCGCGTCCGGCCAGGACCTGAGCCCTCCGGAGAAGCAGAGCGCGGCCGTCTTCGCCGTCCCGCTGCTCACGTGCTTCGTCATCACGCTCGCCACCGCGATGCTCGGGCACGCCTCCGGCACCGACAACATCATGGAAGGCCTGCTGCTCGGCATGGTCGTCGGCATCGGCGTCGCCCTGCCCGTCAGGATGGTGACGGGCAGCTACGACATGACGAAGCCCGCCCCGTTGACGTTCGCGGCCATCGGAGCGGGCTATCACATCGTCGGTCTCACGCTCGCGGGCGCGATCCTCGGTCTGTGGGTCTAGATGCGTGCTGCCTTGTGCAGTTCACGCAACGCGCGCACGGACGTCACGGCGTACTCACGGTCTGTCGCCTGCACGGCCATGATGGACACGTACTCGTCGTCGGGCAGCTCCAGGCGGGCCCACGCGGCGCCGTCCGGGAAGCTGACCGACAGCACGTCGTTCCAGTCGTAGTGGTGGGACGTCACGACGTTGCGCACGTCGACACCGGACTCATCGGCCGTGACGCGCGGACGCGTCAGCAGCAGCACACCGCCCGCCAGCAGGAAACCGAGCACGATCATCGCGACCTGGTCGGAGGTCCGGAAGATCACGCCGGTCGGGGTGTCGCCGAGCAGGATGCCCACCACCGTGAACACGGCGACGAGGCCGATCGCGCACGCCCACGCGACGCGGCGGATCTTCTTGGGGCGCAACACGATCGCCGTCATCATTCGAATCCCTGCTCGGTCCACGGCTGACGCAGGCCGCGCAGCACCAGTGCGGTGTCGATCGCGGCGACGGTCGCCTCGTATCCCTTGTCCTCCACCGAGTCCGGCAGCCCGGCACGAGCCAGCGCCTGCTCCTCGGTGTTCGTCGTCAGCACGCCGTTGCCGACGGGCGTGGACTCGTCCAGCGCCACGCGGGTGAGCCCGTCGGTGACCGAGTCGCACACGTACTCGAAGTGCGGGGTGCCGCCGCGGATGACGACGCCCAGCGCGACCACCGCGTCGTGGTGCCGCGCGAGTTCCTGCACCACCACGGGAAGCTCGATCGCGCCCGCGACGCGCACGACCGTGGTGTCGACGCAGCCCGCGTCCTCAGCGGCCTGCAGGGCACGCGTGACGAGCTGGTCGGTGATCTTGGTGTGCCAGCGCGTCGCCGCGATGGCGACGCTCAGGCCCTTGCCGTCGAGCTTCGCCTGCTCTGGACGGCCCTCGCCGCTCATTCCTGGTCCTCCGTAGCGGAAACAACGGTCTCGTACTGTTCCAGCTGGCTCAGTTCGTGACCCATCCGGTCGCGCTTGGTGCGCAGGTACCGCAGGTTCTCCGGGTTCGGGGAGATCGGCAGCGGCACCCTGTCGAGCACGCGAAGACCGTATCCGGCCTCCAGTCCGACGCGCTTGGCCGGGTTGTTCGTCAGCAGCCGCATGGACTTGATGCCGAGCTCCACCAGGATCTGCGCGCCCGTGCCGTAGTCGCGCGCGTCGGCGGGCAGACCCTGCTGGAGGTTCGCGTCCACCGTGTCGGCGCCCTGGTCCTGCAGCTGGTACGCCTGCAGCTTGTGCATCAGGCCGATGCCGCGGCCCTCGTGGCCGCGCATGTACAGCACGACGCCACGGCCCTGTGCCGCAACGGCTTCCAGCGCCGCGTCGAGCTGCGGGCCGCAGTCGCAGCGCAACGACCCGAGCACGTCGCCGGTGAGGCATTCGGAGTGCACGCGCACCAGCACGTCCTCGCCGTCGCCGATCTCGCCGTACACCATCGCGACGTGCTCGATGCCGTCGAGCAGGCTGTCGTAGCCGAACGCGGTGAACACGCCGTGCGCGGTCGGGATGCGGGCCTCGGCGGCGCGCACGACCTGGGTCTCGACCCGGCGGCGGTACGCGATGAGGTCCGCGATCGTGATCAGCGCGAGGTCGTGGTCCGCGGCGAAGACCTCGAGCTCGTCGCGGCGCGCCATGTCGCCCTCGTCCTTCTGCGACACGATCTCGCAGAGCACGCCGGCGGGTGACATTCCCGCGAGACGCGCGAGGTCGACCGAGGCCTCGGTGTGGCCGGGACGGCGCAGCACGCCGCCGTCGCGGGCGCGCAGCGGCACCACGTGACCGGGCCGGTTGAAGTCGGTGGCCTTCGCGGTCGGGTCCGCGAGCAACCGGATCGTGCGGGCGCGGTCGGCGGCCGAGATGCCGGTGCTGATGCCCTCGCGGGCGTCCACCGTGACCGTGTACGCGGTGCCGCGCTGGTCCTGGTTCGTGTGGTACATCGGCGGCAGGTCGAGGCGGTCGCAGTCGGAGTCCGTCAGCGCCACGCAGACGTACCCGGACGTGTAGCGGACCATGAACGCGAGCAGCTCCGGCGTCGCCTTCTCGGCGGCGAAGATCAGGTCGCCCTCGTTCTCGCGGTCCTCGTCGTCCACCACGACCACGGGCCGTCCGGCGGCGATGTCCTTGATCGCGCGCTCGATGTCGGCGAAGTCGGTGCTCACTGGGCCTCCTCGCCCGCGATGGCCCGCAGGTGCGGGATCGCCAGTCGTTCAACGTACTTAGCGAGCACGTCGACTTCCAGGTTCACCAGGTCGCCGGGCAGCCGGTGCCCGAGCGTGGTGAGTTCGAGCGTCGTCGGGATGAGGCTCACGGTGAACTGGTCCTCGGAGACGGTCACGACCGTCAGCGAGACGCCGTCGACCGTGATGGAGCCCTTCTCGACGACGTAACGGGCGAGGCTCGGCGGGAGTCCGATGTGGACGATCTCCCAGTGCTCCGCCTTCTCCCGCGCGAGAATCGTGCCCGTGCCGTCCACGTGGCCCTGCACGATGTGGCCGCCGAGGCGCTGGCCGACCGCGGCCGCGCGCTCCAGGTTGACCCGGTCGCCCGCCGCGACCTTGGCGAGGCTGCTGCGCGTGAGGGTCTCGCGCATCACGTCCGCGGTGAAGGCGCCGTCCTCGACCTCCACGACGGTGAGGCACACGCCGCTCACCGCGATGGAGTCGCCGTGCTTCGCGTCGCTGGTCACGATCGGCCCGGTGATGCGGATCCGTGCCGCGTCGGGCAGGTCCTCAATCGCCTCGACGTGGCCGAGTTCCTCGACGATCCCGGTGAACACCGCTCCTCCTAAGTTTGCGGAACCGCGCTGATCCGCAAGTCCGGTCCGCTCATGGTGACGTCTTCCACGGTCAACCTCACAGCGTCCGTGATGGTCGACACGCCCGCACCCAGCACCGCCGCGGGACCGTCCCCGAGCAGCGCCGGCGCGACGTAGGCGAGCACGCGGTCGATCCTGCCCGCGCGCAGGAACGCGCCCGCCAGGGTCGGACCGCCCTCCAGCAGCACGTCGACCACTCCCCGTTCGGCCAGTGTGTTCAGCACCGCGTCCGGGTCGTGCGTGCGCAGATGAAGTGCGGTCTGCTGGAGCTTCGCTCCACCCGGCAGGTCGCTCATGCCCACGACCACGGGCAACGGCTGGCGGGGCAACGGCATTCCGTCGGCGTCCCTGGCGGTCAGCGCGGGGTCGTCCGTGCGGACCGTGGTGGTGCCGACCATGATCGCGTCCAGCTTCGCGCGCAGGTCGTGGACCTCCTTGCGGGAGGTCTCCGAGCTGATCCACTGGCTGGTGCCGTCGCTTGCCGCGATCCGGCCGTCGAGCGAGGCCGCGTACTTCCACGTGACGTGCGGACGGCCCGTGCGCGCGTAGTGCAGCCACGCCCTGAGGGGGCCCCTGGCGACGTCGTCCGCTCCAAGGCCGCTTTCGACCGTGATGCCGGCGTCTTCCAGCACCTTCGCACCGCCCGCCGCCCTCGGGTTCGGGTCGCTGATGGCGTGAATGACGTGCTTTATGCCCGCTTCGCGCAACGCTTCGGTGCACGGCGGCGTACGGCCGTAGTGCGCGCACGGCTCAAGGGTGACCACGGCCGTGCCGCCCCGTGCTTTCGTGCCCGCTTCTTTGAGCGCCATGACCTCGGCGTGCGAACCGCCGACGGGTTGGGTGGCGCCGAATCCGACGGCCTTGCCGTCCTCGTCGAGGATCACGCAGCCGACCGGCGGGTTGGGGCTCGTGGTGCCCCGCACCCGTTCGCTCTCGGCGATGGCGAGCGCCATCGCGTCCTCGGGCGTCACGTGGTCCTGGTTCCCCGGGCGCCGGCCGCCTGAGCGCGCAGGGCCTCGATGGCCTTGCCGGGGTCGGCCGAGTCGTAGACAGCGGATCCGGCGACGAAGCAGTCGACTCCCGCCTGCGCGGCCTGCTCGATGGTGTCGGCGTTGATGCCGCCGTCGATCTCCACGAGCAGCTTGAGGTGACCGGTGTCGACGAGGTGGCGGGCCTGGCGGACCTTGTCCAGGACGTCGGCCATGAAGCTCTGGCCGCCGAAGCCCGGCTCGACCGACATGACCAGCAGCGTGTCGTAGTGCTTCAGGACCTCGACGTACGGCTCCAGCGGCGTGCCGGGCTTGATGCTCAGGCCCGCCTTGCTGCCCGCGGCCCTGAGGTTCTTGGCCAGCGCGATCGGGTCGTTCGCGGCCTCGACGTGCACGGTCACGTTGTACGCGCCGGCCTCCGCGTAGCCGATGGCCCAGCGGTCGGGGTCCTCGATCATCAGATGGCAGTCGATCGGGATGTCGGTCACCTTGAGCAGCGACTTCACCACCGGCAGGCCGAGCGTCAGGTTCGGCACGAAGTGGTTGTCCATGACGTCGACGTGGATCCAGTCCGACGTGGGCACCGCGGCGAGCTCGTCGGCGAGGCGCGCGAAGTCGGCGGACAGGATGCTGGGAGCGATCATCGGCGTGTGGACCACGAGGATGAAGTCTAGGTGTCCAGCAGGTCGAGCAGGCTGCGGGGAGGCACGTCTGAGACCACGACGACACCCGCTCCGGTGAGCGTCGTGACGTGGGTCTCCCACATCGGGTGACGGCGCTTGTCGGCGTTGGCGTGGGGCTGGACGACGACCTTGCAGCCCTCGACGCCGATCGCCTCGTTCAACGCGGTCAGCGCCTGGTTGTCGCCGATGCCCAGCGCCAGCTTGGCCACCGAGTTCGCGCTGGCGGGGGCGAAGATGAACGCGTCCGGCGTGCGGTACGGCTTGGGCTCGCTCGGCATCCGCGGCTCCCAGCGGATCGGGAGGTCGGTGAGCGCCTGCAGCTGGTCGAGCTCCCCCGCCGCCTCGAACCACGGCGCGACCGCCGGGGTGAAGGTGATGGCCAACTGCCAGCCCCGTTGGACGGCCGGTTCGGCGAGATCGGTGCGGAACCACTTCTCCACGCCGCCGCAGCCCGACGCGACGAGTCCGAGCAGACCACGTGTCATGGCGACGATCTTAGGTTCGGTGGTCCGGACGAACGCCGCCGCCGGTTCTCGCACCGCCGATCCTCCACCGCCGGCCCAGGACACGATCGAGACCTCGGCCAACTCCATCGGGGCACCCGTCACTCCCGGCGTGACTCCCTGATGCCGAAGTCCGCCGGACCGACCCGCTCCGGACCTCTCCTGGGCGTCAGGGAACTGGGTGGCATCGCTCCGCATGCCACCCACCGTGTTGCTGCCGGGCTCGTCGCGCCCTTGGCCCGACCTCGCCCTGTCCGGGTGTGTCAGACCCCGTCGCTAGCGTGGTTCTCGCAGGTCCTGAGCGCTCAGTTCGGGCGTCGCAGCACCGCGCAGAACATCGCGTCGGTGCCGTGCAGATGGGGCCAGAGCTGGACGTGCGGGCCTTCTCCGAGGTCCGGAACTCCGGGGAAGAGCTCCCGCGTGTCCAGCACTTCGGCCCCGGTCCGCTTGGCGACGTCCGTCACCACCCCGACGGTCTCCGAGAGATGAGGTGAGCACACGACATAAGCCACGACGCCCCCAGGGCGCACCAGCCGCAACGCCTCGGTGAGCAGCTCACGTTGCAACTTCGTGAGCGTACCGACGTCGGCGGGCTGGCGCCTCCACCGCGCCTCCGGGCGCCTGCGCAGAGCACCAAGACCGGTGCAGGGCGCATCGACCAGTACCCGGTCGAACGCTCCTTCGACGAAGTCGGTCTCGCGCCCGTCGGCGACCTCCACGGTCACCGGCAGGCCGGTGGTGATCTTGCGCACGAGCTCCGCGCGGTGGGGTGCCTTCTCGACGGCGATCAGCTCGCCGCCTTCCAGGCCGACCAGCGCGGCCAGCAGGGCGGCCTTGCCACCGGGGCCGGCGCAGAGGTCCAGCCAGCGGTCGTCCGTGCCCTCGATCGGCGCGCGCGTCAGGGCCAAGGCACACAGCTGGCTGCCCTCGTCCTGGACGTTGGCGAGGCGTTCCCGGACCGGTTCCAGATCACCGGGATCGCCCGCGCCCGCTTCCAGGTGCACGCCGTAAGGCGAGTAGGGCGCCACGTCGCCGCCGACGATCGCGGCGAGCTCGTCGGCGCTCACCTCGCCGGGGCGGGCGACCAGGTGCACGGCCGGCCGGGCGTCGTCCGCCTCCAGGGCGAGCTTCAACGGTTCCTCACGGCTGCCGAGGGCCTCGGCGAACGCCTGCGCGATCCAGCGCGGGTGGGCATGGCCGAAGGCCACGTTGCCGATCGGGTCGGTGTCCGGGTCAGGTGCGAGTTCGTCGATCCAGGCGGCCTCGTCCTGCTCGGCCACGCGGCGCAGCACCGCGTTGACGAAGCCCGCGACACCGGACCCGAGCTCACCGCGCACGAGGTCGACGGTCGAGGCGACGGCGGCGTGGGACGGGATGCGGGTGCGCAGCAGCTGGTACGTGCCCAGCCGCAACGCGTCGAGCGCCGAGCCGTCCACTTCGGACAGCGGGCGGTCGGAGCACGCCTCGATGACGGCGTCGAGCAGTCCCTGTGCTCGTGCCGCGCCGTAGGTGAGCTCGGTGGCCAGTGCGGCATCACGGCCGGTGATGCGGCGGTCGCGGAGCATCTGCGGCAGCACCAGGTTCGCGTACGCGTCACGCTGCCGCACGGCGCGCAGGGTCTCCAGCGCGGCGAGGCGGGCCGGGTCCTCCACGGGTGGCCGGGAAGGGCCGGTGCGCCGCTTCGGCGGGTGCGGCCTGCGCGGGCGGGAAGGCTTGGAGGCGCCTCGCGGGTCGTTGGTCATGCGGTGCACTCCACTGTCTTGGGCTCGCTCGCGGCGGCGAGGACGACGCGCTCGGACTCGCGTGCTCCGGCACGGGTCACGAGCGACGCGTCCCGCGTCTCACGGGCGAAGTCGGGTGAGCTCGGTCGGGGGAACGTCACGCGATGCGCTCCCCTGGTTCGATCCGCGTGCCGCGCGCCCAGTCGGTGGCGGCCATGCGCTTCTTGCCCTGCGCCTGGACCTCGCCGAGGGCCACGGCGGTGGTCGCGGTGCCCACGAGCACGCGCTTGCGCTCGACGAGCACCTCGCCCGCGGGCAGCGTCACGTCGGCGACGGGCGTGACCGGGCCGAGCTTGAGCCGTTCACCGCGGAACTCGGCCCACGGGCCGGGTTCCGGTGTGACGGCGCGGGCCAGGCGGTCGACGGCCGCGGCCGGCGTGGTGAAGTCGAGGCGCGCGTCCTCGACGGTGATCTTCGCGGCGTAGCTGACGCCGTCCGCGGGCTGGTCGACGGCGACCAGGGTGCCGTCCTCGATGCCGTCCACAGTGGACAGCAGCAGGCCGGCGCCCGAGATCGACAGCCGGGTGAGCAGGTCGCCGGAGGTGTCGCGGTCGCGCACCTTCTCGGTGACGACGCCGAACACCGGGCCCGCGTCGAGCTCCTTGACGATGCGGAACGTCGAGGCGCCGGTGATGTCGTCGCCGTTGCGCACGGAGGCCTGCACCGGCGCGGCGCCGCGCCACGCGGGCAGCACGGAGAAGTGGAGGTTGACCCAGCCGAACTTCGGCACGTCCAGCGTCCGCTGGGGAAGGAGGTTGCCGTAGGCGACGACCGGGCAGAGGTCGGGTTCCAGCGCGCGCAGGCGGTCGAGGAACTCGGGATCGCCCGCCTTGGCCGGGGTGAGGACCTCGATGCCGTGGGAGTCGGCGAGGGCGGCGACCGGGGAGCGCTCCAGCTTCCGGCCGCGGCCGGAGGGCGCGTCGGGGCGGGTGACCACGGCGACGACGTCGTGGCGGGGGGAGTCGATGAAGGCGCGCAGCGAGGGAAGTGCGACCTCGGGCGTACCGGCGAACACGAGTCGCATGGTCAGCTGGACCTGCCGAAGAGTGGGTGCGGGCTCTGCTTCAAGGTGGGGACCGTACCGTCGAACCACGAGGACTGCCGGATCTCGCGCATGGCCTGCTTGCGGGTCTCGGCGTCGAGGCGGTCGAGGAAGAGCACTCCGTCGAGGTGGTCCGACTCGTGCTGGATGCAGCGCGCCAGCGTCTCGGTGCCCTCGACCTCGACGGGCTCGCCGTGCATGTTCCAGCCCTTGGCCACCACGTGCAGGTGGCGCTTGCAGTCCCACGACATGCCGGGGATGGACAGGCAGCCCTCCGAGCCGTCCTGCATCTCCTCGCCGACGACGTCCCAGGTGGGGTTCACGAGGTGCCCCGCGAAGCCGTCGCAGTGGTAGGTGAACACCCGCAGTCCGACACCGAGCTGGGGCGCGGCGAGGCCGGCGCCGCCCGCGTCCTGCATCGTGTCCCACAGGTCCTTGACCAGGGTGCGCAGTTCCTTGTCGAAGTCGGTGACCTCGGTGGCCGCGGTGCGCAGCACGGGGTCGCCGAACAGGCGGATGGGTTGGACGGTCACGCAGTGCTCCTCGTGTGGACTGGGAGTCAGTCTACGAGGAGCGCGGTCAGTGCTCGGACGCGCTGCCGAGGAAGATCACGCCCACCAGTGCCATGAGGAAGTGGCCGGTGAAGCGCAGCGCCGTCAGCACCGGACGCAGCAGCGCGTGGAAGTCGAAGTGAGCAACTGCGGCCCTGGATGCGGTAGTCGTCGTCATGGTGTCAACTGTGCCGTTCGCGCAGGTCAGCGCACATCGGCTCGCGGTATCGACGTGTGGTCAGCCCGAGGTAGGAAGATCGGGTGCAACACTCGGCCGGAAGGTGGACACCAACGGGACATGAGGCTGATGCGACCGATCTGGGAGGGGGCGGCCGCCATGCCTGACGACGCCCCGTCGGACGCCGAACTGTGGGCACGCGGCGATGAGCGCGCCTTCGGCTTGCTCTACGACCGCCACGCCGAGGCGGTGTGGAACCACGCCTACCGGCTGACGGCGTCGTGGTCGACCGCGGAGGACCTGACGTCCGCGACGTTCATGACGGCGTGGCGCCGCCGCGCCGAGATGAAGCTCGTGCACGACAGCGCGCTGCCGTGGCTCTACACCGTGGCGGGCTTCCTGGCCCGGTCGGAGTTCCGCCGCAGGGCGCGGTTCACCCGGCTGCTGCACCGCGTGCCGCGCGACGACGTGCAGCGCGACCACGCCGAAGACGTAGCCGCGTCACTCGACCACGAGGCCAGGCTGCGGGAGGTGCTGGAGGCGGTCGAACGCCTCCCCCGCGCCGAACGCGAGGCCGTCGAGCTGGTCCTGCTCGGCGAGCTGTCCACGGCGCAGGCCGCCGAGGCCCTGGGAGTGGCCGAGGTGAGCGTCCGGTCCCGCATCTCGCGCGCCCGCACGCGCCTCCGCAAGCAAGTCTCCTTCGACACCCTGGAGGTGCGGTGATGGCCTTCGACCTGCCTCCCCGCCGCGATCTGCCCGAGGACGTCAAGGAGCGGATGCGCCCTGACTTCACCGAAACGGTCGCACCTCGGCGCCGCAGCCGTGCCCCGCTCGCGGTCGCCGCGGGAGTGATCCTCCTCGTCGCGGGCGGTGTGGTCGTCACGCAGACGGCCAGCCACCAGGTCAGCCCTGGCCACGTGCGCGTCGTCACCCCCTCCGACCGCGACCTGGCGCGCTGCCGCACCGCCCTGGGGGACCAGAACTGGCAGTCGACCGAGATGGTCGTCTTCCACCTGCGCAAGGTCCTCTACGGCAAGGACGGCCGGTTCTGCGAACTCACCCGGTCGAAGGCCAGCGTCGCGTCGCCGGGCTTCAAGCCCGTCGCGATGACGGAGGGCTCGGTCGCCTACCGCTCGGAGAAGATCATCGCCGGTGTGCCGCCGGCGGGCGCCACCACCGTGAAGAGAATGCCCAACAGCTACACCCACATCGATCGCAACGCCTTCACCGACAAGGTGGTCACCGAGCGCTTCTTCGTCGCCGAGATCTGGGGCTGGGGAACGCTGAAGAAGGAACTGTTCTTCGACGATCGGCCCGTGGAGACGCCGCCGATCGATCCCAAGTCGTCGGCGACCACCACGGTCAGCTTCGAGAGCGGTGAGCCCGACCCGAGGTCACCGTCGAACATCCTCGCCCAATGCGCGGACCAGAGGTGGGAAGCCGAGGGGGTGAACGGCGATCAATTGGAGGGCTGGGAACCCCTCGCCGTGCTGGGAACCGAGGAGCCGCGCGGTGTGCTGGTCGCCCGCCGGGGCGAAACCGAGTACGCGACCTGTTACACCTACCCGCGTGAGCTCAGGCGCTTGGAGATCTTGAGCGACGTCCAGGAAGAACCAGACAGGCCGTACTTGATCAGCGGAGAGCACATCGGCGAGTCCTACGAAGAGGATTTGGGCTTCACCGCGTCGGACTACAGCGTCATGGGGCGTGTCGGTCCGCACGCCAGAACCGTCGAGGTGTCGGACCGCGACGGTTCCGCGATCACCGCTGAGGTGTCGGACGGCTTCTTCCTGGCGACGGTCCCCCTCCGGGACGGGCGCGAAGAGATCGAGGTGGGCGCGCCGCTCGAGCCCGGACGCCTGCACGTGGTCGTCCGCGACGACCACGACGAGGTCGTCTACGAGGGTGAACTGCTCAAGTAGCCACAACGCAGGTGGGGTAGGCCGTCACGCGGTCTGCCCCACCTGCGTCGTGTTTCCGTCGGTCAGCCCACCTTCACCACGCGGGCGGCGCCTCCGCCGCGTCGGGTGGGTTCGGCTACGGCGCGCCAGCGGCCGTCCTTGGCGCGTTCGACGGCGGTGGCGGCGCCGATCTCGGCGTTCTGGCTGAACTTGTGGCCGATGGCCTGCAGGCCCGCGGTGGTCGCGGCGGCGATGAACTCCGCCTCGGCCGGGGTGGTGGCGGCGTTGCGCTGGGAGGCGCGCGGGGCCTTGACCGCGTCGACCAGGGACATCTTGCGGTCGAGGCGGGCGGTCAGGATCTGGGTGACGGTGGTGATGATGGTGGAGCCGCCTGGTGAGCCGACGGCGAGCAGGACCTTGCCCTGGTCGACGACGATCGTCGGGGCCATGGACGAGCGCGGGCGCTTGCCGGGGCCGGGGAGGTTCGGGTGCGGGACGCCGGCGGTCGGGGCGACGAACTCGAAGTCGGTGAGCTCGTTGTTGAGCAGGAAGCCGCGGCCGGGCACGACGATGCCGCTGCCGCCCTCCGCCTCGATGGTGAGCGTGTAGGCGACGACGTTGCCCCAGCGGTCGGCCGTGGTGAGGTGCGTGGTGCGTTCGGCGTCCTCGCGCAGGGCGGAGAGGCCGGCGGTGGCTTCACAGGCCTTCGGGTTGTACGGGTCGGCGGCGGGCTGCGGGGCGGGCAGCACGGCGTCGGGCTTGATCAGGCAGGCGCGGCTGTCGGCGAACTTCTGCGACAGCAGGCCCTCGGTCGGCACCCGGTTGAACTTCGGGTCGCCGACCCAGCGCAGGCGGTCGGCGAAGGAGAGCTTCGTCGACTCGATGAAGCGGTGCAGGTACTCGACGTCGGAGACCTTCGAGAGGTCGGTCGACTCCAGGATGTTGAGGGCCTCGCCGACGGTCGTGCCGCCGGACGACGGGGCGGCCATGCCGTAGACGTCGAGGCCGCGGTAGCGGCTGTGCGTCGGCTCGCGGCGTTCGACCTGGTAGCGGGCGAGGTCGGAGAGCTGCATGTCGCCGGCGCGCACGTTGCGGGTGGAGCCGGGGACGACCGGCGGCTTCTGCACGGTCTTCACCAGGTCGCGGCCGACGGCGCCGCCGTAGAGCGAGGCGAGCTCGGTGCGGGCGAGCTCGCGGTAGGTGTCGGCGAGCTGCGGGTTGCGGAACGTGCTGCCGACCGCGGGCGGCTGGCCGCCGGGCAGGTAGAGGTCGCGGGTCGAGGTGAAGTCGGCGAAGCGGGCGGCGTTGTTCGCGATCTGCGAGTTGAACGTCTGGTCGACGACGAAACCGCGCCGTGCCAACGACTCCGCGGGTCCCATGGCCTCGCGCAGGTTGAGCGTGCCCCACTTGCGCAGCGCCTGCTGCCACGTCTTGGGCGTGCCGGGGACGCCGACGGACTTGCCGCTCGTCATCGCCTCGGCGAACGGCAGGGGTTGCCCGTTCTCCACGAACAGCTGGTCGGTCGCGGACCTCGGCGCGGTCTCGCGGCCGTCCAGAGTGGACACCCTGCCGGAGCGGGCGTCGTAGTAGACGAAGAAACCGCCGCCACCGATGCCCGCGCTGAACGGGTCGGTGACACCGAGCGCGGCGGCGGTGGCGACGGCGGCGTCCACGGCGTTGCCGCCGCGGCGGAGCACGTCGATGCCGATCTGGGAGGCGTCCGGGTCGACGCTGGAGACGGCGCCTCCCCAGCCGACCTGCTCGGGTACGCGTGGCGCTGGCGAGGACTCCGCCGCTCCCGCCGGGGCGGGGGCGACCAGGGCTACGGAGAGCGTCAAGGCGGCGACCGTTCGCAACATGCGGAAACTTCTACTCCGTTGTGACCGGATGGCAACACCCCTTGAGGAAGGCCTAAGGTGCGGGCGTGTCGATCGATCTTGACCAGTTGCGAACCGATTTCACGAACACCCCGCTCGACGAGGCCGACCGCGAGGAGGCGCTGCACCTCCTGCTGCGCGAACGCCGCGACGGCGACGCGGACCTGCTGCGCCACCTGCTCGCCGAGGAGACCGCCGCGCACCAGGAGGGCTGGGGCGTGCGCGAGGCGTTGGTGCTGGCCGCGCTGCTGCTCGCCGAGTGCGGCCGCGAGGACGACGTGTGGGCCCTGTGGGAGGCCAAGAACGCCTCCTTCGACACCATGGCGGGCCTCGACGGGTTCCTGCTGTTCCCGGCGGGCATCGCGGGCACGACGGCGCACGTGATCGCGGGCGAGCAGCACCCCGAGCGCAACGACCTCATGACCTACATGAGCGAGTACCTGGAGTACGAGAAGCTGACCGACGAGGACATCCGCGAGCACGTCGCCGGCCTGCGCTCCCACTACGAGAACTGACCGCTACAGCACCTCGAGCGGGTCGAGCTTGATGCGCACCAGCTCCTGCTCCTTGCGGGCCGTCCGCACGGCCTGAGCCTCGGCCAGCACGGCGGCGAGCTGCCGGCCCTCCGCGCGCGACACCCGCACCAGGGCGCGTTCCTTGGTCTCGTCGTCACCCAGCGGCACCGGCCCGAGGATCTCGCCGGTGGAGGGCAGCCGCAGCTCGTCGAGCATGGCGTTGACGGCGTCCGGGGTGCCGTCGACGGTCGCCATCCTGACCGCCGGCGGGAACCCGAGCTCGGTGCGCGCGGCCAGTTCGGTCGCGGCGTGCCACACCGGGTCCCACCGGACGAGAGCCTGGACCGGCGTGAGCGACGAGTCGGCGATCACCACCACCCGCCCGTTGCCCGGCCGCACCAGACCGGCGGCCGTCATCCAGCGCCTCAACGCCTCCTCGGACGCCCTCAGGTCGGCCCTGCCGAGCAACGCCCACCCGTCGAGCAGCAGCACGGCGCCGTACCCGCCCTCGGCGACGGGTTCGGCTCCCGGCGTGGCGACCACCAGCGAGGGCTTGCCGGGCACCTTCGTCAGCACCTCGTCGGCGCCGCTGGTGCGCACCGGGTGGCCGGGAAAGGCCCGCCCGAGCTCCTCGGCCGTGCGCCGGGCACCGATGATCTGCCCGCGCAGCTTGCGCGACCCGCAGGTGGGGCACCGGAACCCGGCCTCGGTGGCCGCGCACCACCGGCAGTACGCGGGCTTCGGCAGGCCGTCCTGCGTGCCACCGGGCAACGCCAGCGGCCCGGCGCACCGGCGGCACCGCGCGGGCCCCCTGCACTGCCCGCAGGCGAGCGACGGCACGTACCCGCGCCGCGGCACCTGGATCAGCACCGGCGAGTCGGCCAGCGCGAACCGCGCGGCGTCGAACGCGATGGACGGCAGCCGCGCCGTCCGTGCGGCCGGGTCCTTCACGTCCTGCCAGTCGTTGTCGCCCACCGACACCACGCGCGGCGCCACGGACCTCAACGTCTCGCGCGACGCCACGATCTCGTGCGCCCAGCCGGTCTCGACGAGCAGCTGCGCCTCAGCCGTGCGCGCGAACCCGCCGATGAGCAACGCCGCACCCGTCATGTGCGCGCGCTGCACCAGCACGTCCCGCACGTTCGGATAGGGCGACCGCTGCTCGACGTGCAGGTCGTCGCCGTCGTCCCACACCACGAGCAGCCCAGGATCGCGGACGGGCGCGAAGGCCGTGGCACGCGTCCCGACCACCACCCGAGCGATGCCGCGCCGCACGGCCAGCCACCGCTTGTACCGCTCCGACGGCCCGAGGTCGGCCGACAACGTCACCACGCCCTCGATCAGCCGCCCGCAGGCCTCGGCGACACGGGCCAGGTCGCGGTGGTCGGGCACCACGATCGCCACCCCGCGCCCGGACGACGCCACCGCGGCCGCGGCCTCGGCGAGGCGGGCGGGCCAGTCCTCCGCCGGCAACGCCTGCCAGACGGCGTGGGCGGGCCGGCCCTCGCGCAGGGCCTCCAGGTACTTGGGGCCGCGCGGGTACCGCGACCAGGCGTCCGCGGGAACGGGCGGCAGCGCGGATCGCGCAGGACCGGCGGGGGCGGGCGCTTCGGGCACGGGTGCGGCGGGTGTCGCGGAGGGTGAGGTGGATGCGGTGTCGGGGGTGAGCGCGGCGGCAGAGGCGGGCGCAGCGGGGACGGGGGTGAGAGCGGGCGCCTCAGCAGGGGTGGGCACGGCGGCGGGGGCAGAGGCGGGGGCAGAGGCGGCGGCAGGAGCGGGGACAGAGGCGGGAGCGGAGGCGGCAGCGGGGGCCGAGGTGTCAGCGGGGGCTGAGGTGGCAGCGGGGGCTGAGGTGGCGGTGACTGCGGTGGTGGCGGTGGGTGCAGCAGTGGCCGGGGCGGTGGTGGGTGCGGGGGTGGGAGCGGTGGTGGCCGGGGCGTCGGCGGCGGTAGCCGGGGCGGTGGTGGCGGTGGCCGGGGCTGGGGTAGGTGCGTTGGTAGCGGTCGCCGGGGCGGTGGTGGCGGTGAGTGCGGTGGTGGCCGGGGCGGCGGGGACTGAGGTGATGGGGACTGAGGTGATGTGAGCGGCGGATACCGCAGTGAGGTCGGGCACGGCAGTGGTGGCAGGCGTGGCGGGAGTGGGCGCGGCAGTGGGTACGGCGGGCACAGCGGCGGAGGTGGGCGCAGCGGGTAGGTCGCTGGGGGCGGGCGCGGTGGTAGAGGCGGGTGAGGCGCTGGAGGCGGGCATGGTGGGGGCCGCGGGCGTGGCGTCTGCAGGTGCGGCGTTTGGTTCGGTGGCGTTCGCGAGCGAACCTTCAGACTCGGCTTCGGCGTCTGGAGCGGCTTCGGCGCGGATGTCTGCCGGGGCTGCCGGCGCGTCCGGAGCGGCGTCGGCGGGGGTGTCTGCTGGGGTTGCGGGAGCGCCCGGAAGGACGGCGGCCGGGGCGTTTGTGGGCGGCTGGGGCGTTACCCAGGCTGGGAGTTGGGGTAGTGGTGGGGGCTCGCCTGGGGCTGCTGCTTCTGCTCGGGCGTGGCGGGGTGGGATCGCGAGGCGCAGGACGTCGATCATGCCGCCCGCGTACCTGTCGGCGATGGCTCTGGCCAGGGTGGCGATCTCCGGTGCCAGCACCGGTTCGGGGGAGACGACCTTTTCGATGAAGGCGAGTTTCTTGCCGTACTCCGAGGTCTCGGTGCGCTCCAGCAGGTAGCCGTCCACCAGTTGGCCCGCGAAGCGCACGCGCACGCGGCAGCCCGGGACCGCGGCTTCGTCCAGTTCGGACGGAACCTGGTAGTCGAACGGGCGGTCCAGGTGGGCCAGGGGCACGTCCACCACGATCCGGGCGACCGGCAGCGACTCCGCGGGGACCCGCTCCCCTTTTCTCGCTCCGGTCTTCGCGCTCATGCCTCCTGGTGTATCAGACAGGTCCGACAGTCACGCGTTGCGCCTCACCAAACCGGTGAAGCCCGCCACGAACAGGGTCGCGAACGCCCATGCCAGTACCTGCAGCAGCCACGTGGAGGCGAGCACCAGTTGTCCGGCGCCCGTGGCGGTGTCGACCGTGCATCGGGCGGTGTCGACCTTGACCAGCGGGGTCGCCACGTTCAAGGCGTAGCCGATCTGTTCCACCGCCGAGCACCGCACGGCGCCGCTCGTGAGCACCACGCCCACTGACACGGCGAGCACGCCGGCCAGCCACACGAGGGCCAGGCCGGGGCGGTAGCCGTGGCCCACGGTCACGCCGCGGATCAGGTGCCACACGCGTCCCCAGCGGGAGAGTTGGCCGCGGCGGCGTAGGTCTCGTTGCTGCGCAACGCGGATGCGGCGCACATCGCGTTCATGGCCTGCGGCGGCGTGCGCAGCAGCTAGCTGTGTCCACGGCTGTGTGGCGTAGTTGGGCGTGCGTAACGGCAATGCCGACAACCACTCGTCCACGGTGGCGTCACGCGGCAGTCCTTCGTAGGTCAGCCCTTCGAGCCTGATCAACCCCTCGACGCTTTCGAACGGCAGGAACAACTCCCTGCCCACGCTCATGTGCCGCAGGTCCACCGCGACGTCGTGCGAGACGAAACGGCCTGCTCGCAGGATGAGCTGGCCGTCGACCCGAGTGCCGCGCATGCGCAGCGCGGCGAGCGAACCGCCGCGGGACACCTCGCAGCCGTGCGACAGGAAGATGCCATCGCCGACGTGCAGGTCGACGAGGTTCAGCCCGTCTTCGAACCGGCCGCCCTGGCACGCCAGCACGCCGGCGACGCGGGACCCGCTGAGCGTCACGGTGCCGGCCGCGCGGAAGCCCTCGTCCAGGTACACGCTGCCGCCGATGCGCATGTGCAGCGCGTCGATCGACTCGGCGCCGCTCAGCCGCGCGCCGCTCAGCCTCAGGTGGTGGTCGACGGCGAGGCCGCGGGCCTCGACCATCGGCGCGGCCAGTCCGCTCAGGTCCAGCAGCGAGAACTGCGCGCGGCCGAGCAGCACCGGCGCTTCGGCGGTGCAGTCGTGCAGCACCAACGGTTTCTTCGCCACCACATCGGTCAGGTCGAGCCGGCCGGTGATCGTCGCGCCGACGAGCTTCAACCCACCCGGATCCAGCGACTCGTGCTCGATCATCCGCCGCCGGATCTCGTCCCCCGTGATCTCCACGGGCCGACGTTAGCCTGAGATCGACTCCTGGCCGTTCTCGATGTGCCCGCAGAGCCGCCGCCGGAACTTTGGCTCCTCCTCCACGGTCACCGTCAGGTCGTACCAGCCGGAGTTCATGACGGTCAGCCACGGGATCACGGTGCGATGGCCGGGCCTCACGACGTAACGACGCCGCCCCAGCACGAACGTCAACCGCGACGAACCGCTGTTCTCGAACGTCAACGTCAGCACACGGCTGTATCCGCGCACCGACGACGAGACGCGCGCACGGTCCGAAGAACTACCGCCGAACTCACGGCGGAACCCGTTGGGCCCCAGCAACACGAGGTCGTGCTCCCCGGCGATCTCGATCGTCGCCTCTCCAGCGACGTCGAAGTGCTGCGGCACCGCGAACTGCCCGGAGTACGGGTACAGCGCGAGGTGCGCGGAGGCCGCACCCGAGTTCGACATCTCCAACGTGGTCCCGCGCAACGACGCGTCGGGCTGGTACGGCAGAGCGCGCGCACGCCGCCGTCCGGCCTCCTGCTCCGGCATCTTCTGCTCGGACGGGGGCGAGGGCCGCCAGCGAGGCGTGGCGGGCGGCACGGCGGCAGGTTCCCCGACCTCGGGCCACGTCCGCCGCCGGTCGAAGTCGAACGCCGACGTCAGGTCACCGGCGACCGTGCGCCGCCATGCGGAGATCTCCTCCGAACGCACGCCGGTCCACTTCTCCAGGAACCGCGTCATCGACGTGTGGTCGAACACCTGCGAGTTGACGTACCCACCGACAGACCACGGCGACACGACTGTCATGGGTACACGCGCACCAAGCCCCAACGGCCGGTCACCCACGTATTCGTCCGTGACGGACAACGGCGGCCGCGGCGGCGGCACGTGGTCGAAGAACCCGTCGTTCTCGTCGTAGGTGATGAACAGAACCGTGGACTCCCACACGTCTTGGTTGGAGGCCAAGGCGTCCAGCACCTGGTAGGTGATCGACGCGGACGCGGCCGGCGACGACGCACCGGGATGCTCGGAGTCCACAGAGGACGGAACCAGGTACGACACGGCGGGCAACCGCCCCGAGGCGACGTCCGCCCGGAACGTCTCCCCCAGGCCGCCGGGCTTCACCCGCTGCAAGCCCCTGTCGTACAACGACCTCTCCGCCGCCGACAGCTTCGTCAGGTCCAGCGAGCCGATCAACGCGGCGTCGCCGGTGCCGTAGAGCTTGTCGAGCGACTTGAACCCGGCGGGCAGCACTTTCCGCGCGATCTCCTTGAACCGCACGTAGAACTCGAGGTTGTTGTCCTGGAAGTTGTCCCACTCCTGGTAGACCCGCCACGACTTCCCAGCGGCCTCAAGACGCTCCGGGTACGTCTTCCACGTGTACCCCGTGTGCGTGTCCTCGCTGTACGCCGCGTTGCCGGTCGCACGACCCCCTGCCGGCTCATAGCCCGTGTAGCCGGAAACCCAGTAGTTGCGGTTCGGCGACGTGGAGGACGGCACCGAGCAGTGGTAGGCGTCGCACAGCGTGAAGGTGTCGGCGAGCTCGTAGTGGAACGGGATGTCCTGGCGCGTGTAGAACGCCATCGTCGCCCCGGTCTTGGCAGGCACCCAGTTGTCGTTCCACCCGCCGCGCAACGCGGAGTGCCCGCCGTTCCAGCTGTGGTCGAGGTCGCCGATGTACTGGATGTCACGGCCGGACGCCGCCTCACGCACCGGGAACGGCAACACCCCGGACTGGTTGAACACACCCTTCAGCGCGTTGCGATCCGAGAACCCCCGCACGCCACGAAGCGACCCGTAGTAGTGGTCGAACGAACGGTTCTCCTGCATCAGCAACACAACGTGCTTGATGGCGCGCAACCCGCCCGCACGGGGCTCGCGGGCCAACGCGGCGTACACCGACGGCGGCAACAGCGTGCCCGCACCAGCAGCAGCGACCGCGGCCATGAACCCACGACGAGAGAGCGACATACCTCGAGTTTGTAGTCCCGGTACATGACTCGGAACCGACCCTCGTATGAACAGAGACCCTGGAAGGCCGGGGTCTTGTTCACAGATCACAACGACGAGGTGAGCGGTGTGCTCAAGAAAGTTCGGGCAACGCGTGTATCAGGGGCGCCACGACGAACTCCGCCCGAACGTGGGCCAACGCCCGCCTGGCCCGTGCCCCCCAGGAACAACCCGGACCAGGTGGCGTGCCGCGCCTCGCCGGTACGCGCCAGCGCTCCCTCCTGACGCAGCCGGCGAGGCGCACCCTTCCCACCAACGTCAACGGCCCGCCCCCACCAGGGGACGGGCCGTCAGAACAGCGGAACGGTCAGGCGCCGGCGGCGTTGCGCAGGGCCTCCGCGCGGTCGGTCGACTCCCACGGGAGGTCGACGTCGGTGCGACCGAAGTGGCCGTAGGCCGCGGTCGGCGCGTAGATCGGGCGCAGCAGGTCGAGGTCGCGGATGATCGCGGCGGGCCGGAGGTCGAAGACCTCGGTGATGGCCTGCTGGATCTTCTGCGGGTCCACGGTCTCGGTGCCGAAGGTCTCGACGAACAGGCCGACCGGGGCCGCCTTGCCGATGGCGTAGGCGACCTGGACCTCGACGCGGGTGGCGAGGCCGGCCGCGACGGTGTTCTTGGCAACCCAGCGCATCGCGTACGCGGCCGAACGGTCGACCTTCGACGGATCCTTGCCGGAGAACGCGCCGCCGCCGTGGCGGGCCATGCCGCCGTAGGTGTCGACGATGATCTTGCGGCCGGTGAGGCCCGCGTCGCCCATGGGGCCACCGATGACGAAGCGGCCGGTCGGGTTGGTCAGGAGCCGCACGTCGGTGGTGTCGAGGCCCAGCTCGGCGATCTCGGGGGCCACGACGTGCTCGCGGAGGTCGACGCCGAGGAGCTTCTCGAGGTCGATGCCGTCGGCGTGCTGGGTGGAGATGACAACGGTGTCGAGGCGCACGGGCTGGTCGCCCGCGTACTCGATGGTGACCTGCGTCTTGCCGTCCGGGCGCAGGTACGGCACGGTGCCGTCCTTGCGGACCCTGGTGAGGCGGCGGGACAGGCGGTGGGCCAGCGCGATCGGCAGCGGCATCAGCTCGGGCGTGTCGGTGCACGCGTAGCCGAACATGAGGCCCTGGTCGCCGGCGCCCTGCTTGTCGATCTCGTCGTCGGCGCCTTCGACGCGGTTCTCGAAGGCGGTGTCGACGCCCTGGGCGATGTCCGGGGACTGCGCGCCGATGGCGACGTTGACGCCGCACGAGTGGCCGTCGAAGCCCTTCGCGGACGAGTCGTAGCCGATCTCGAGGATCTTCTCGCGGACGATCGTGGGGATGTCCGCGTACGCCTCGGTGGTGACCTCACCCGCGACGTGGACCTGGCCGGTGGTGACGAGCGTCTCCACGGCGACGCGCGAACGCGGATCCTTGGCCAGCAAGGCGTCCAGGATCGAGTCGCTGATCGCGTCACAGATCTTGTCCGGGTGTCCCTCCGTCACCGACTCACTGGTGAACAGCCTGCTGCTGTGCTGGCTCACGGACACTCCTTAGTTGCGGGGTTGGACTGAGGAAAAACTCTACCGAGACCTAGTCAAGCGAGCGGTAACCGCGTCCCAGACTGCGGACGCCACTTGAGTTTTCGGCCCGTGGGGTATAGGCGTCTCGTCGCCGTCCGGGGACAGCAGCCAGCCGGCGTTGTCGTCCTGCTCGAACGCCTTGCCGTCGCCGACCGCGTTGAGCACCAACAGGTCGCAGCCCTTGCGGCGCAGCTTCGCCCGGCCGTAGTCGAGCACCGACGTGGTCTCGTCGCCGGTCTCCGCGGCGAAACCCACGATGAGCTGGCCGTTCCTACGTGCGGAAACGAGCTCCACGAGGATGTCGGGGTTCTTCGTCAGCGCGATCGGGTCGGGGTCGCCGTCGGTCTTCTTGATCTTGTGGCCGGTGAGCGACGACGGCCGGAAGTCGGCCACCGCGGCGGCCATCACGACAACATCCGCGTCCGCCGCGACCTCGTGCATGGCGTCGCGCAGTTCCGTCGCGGAGCCCACCCGGACCAGATCGACGCCCGCGGGTGTGGCCAGATCCGCTGTGTTTCCCGCGACCAAAGTCACCTTCGCGCCGCGTTGCGCGGCCACCCTCGCCAGTGCGTAGCCCTGTTTTCCGGACGAGCGGTTGCCGATGAACCGCACCGGATCGAGTGGTTCTCGCGTGCCACCGGCGGAGATCGCGACGTGCACGCCTTCGAGTGTCCGCTTCAGCGCGTCGCCCCGCACCAGCAGCAGCCGGGCGAGCTCGACGATCTCGGCGGGGTCGGGCAGGCGGCCCTTGCCGGTGTCCTTGCCCGTCAGCCTGCCGGACGCGGGTTCGGCCACGATCACACCGCGGCCGCGCAGCAACGCGACGTTGTGCTGGGTGGCCGGGTGTTCCCACATCTCCGTGTGCATGGCCGGGACCAGCAGGACCGGGCAGCGCGCGGTCAGCAGGGTGTTCGTCAGCAGGTCGTCCGCGAGGCCGTGCGCGGCCTTGGCGATGAGGTTCGCGGTCGCGGGGGCCACGACGACGAGGTCGGCGTTCTGGCCCAGCTTGACGTGCGGCACCTCGTGCACGTCGTCGAACGGGTCCGCGGACACGACCTGGCCCGACAGCGCCTCGAACGTGGCGGCTCCCACGAACTTCAGCGCGCCCTCGGTCGGGATGACCCGCACCGAGTGACCGGACTCGGTCAGCCGCCGCAGGACCTCACAGGCCTTGTACGCGGCGATGCCCCCGCCAACCCCAAGGACGATCTTGGGCTTGACGGGGGCATCGGCGTCAGGTGCAGCGGGGTTCAAAGACTCTCCTGTGGGCGACGACCGCGAGGTCACGCCCACAAGGGAGGACCCGCTGGGGGTCCGGGGTTGCCCCCGGCGTGGGGTGTGGGGGCCAGGCCCCCACGAGGAACTTACTCGCCCTCGGTGTGCTCGAGGAGACCGGCGTGGATCTCCCGGAGCGCGATGGAGAGGGGCTTCTCACGCGGGCCCGGCTCGACGAGCGGGCCGACGTACTCCAGCAGGCCCTCGCCGAGCTGCGCGTAGTAGTCGTTGATCTGGCGGGCACGCTTCGCGGCGTAGATCACCAACGCGTACTTCGAGCTCACCTGCTCCAGCAGGTCGTCGATCGGCGGGTTGGTGATGCCCTCCGGGGAACCGGTCAGATGACCGAGCTCGGTGTGGGTGATCACTTTCAGACTCCTGAAATTCGTGGTCCGACCATCAAGGATAGCAAGTCGGCCGCGGCCGACTGCACGTCGGCGTTCACGACGACCTCGTCGAACTCCTTTTCGGCCGCCAGCTCGTCGCGGGCGATCTCCAAACGGCGTTCGACGACGTCCGGGTGTTCGGTGCCTCTGCCGGTCAGCCGGTCGACCAGGTGCTCCCAGGACGGGGGCATCAGCATGACCAGCTGGGCGTCCGGCATGGCCGTCCTGACCTGCCGCGCGCCCTGCAGTTCGATCTCGAGCAGGGCGGGACGGCCGGCGGCCAGTGCTTCCTCGACGGGCCGGCGAGGGGTTCCGTAGCAGTTGCCGGCGAACTCGGCGTGTTCGAGGAACTCGCCCGCCTCGGCCATTTGCTGGAACTTCTCGCGGTCCACGAAGTGGTAGTGCACCCCGTCGACCTCGCCCGGCCTCGGTTTCCTGGTGGTCGCCGAGACGGAGAAGTAGACGTCGGGCTGCTGCCTGCGCAGCTCCGCCAGGACGCTGGACTTGCCAACGCCGGACGGCCCGGACAAGACGGTGAGGCGGGAGCGGGCGGAACCCGCCCCCGCCTCGGTGCCAATCACTCTCCGCTGAACTCGGAGAGCAGGGCCTTGCGCTGACGGTCACCGAGACCGCGCAGGCGACGGCTGGGAGCGATCTCGAGGCGCTCCATGATCTGCTGCGCGCGAACCTTGCCGACGCCCGGGAGGGCCTCGAGCAGCGCGGACACCTTCATCTTGCCCAGGACCTCGTCGCTCTCGGCGGCCTTGAGCACGTCCGTCAGGGTCGTGCCGCCGCGCTTGAGGCGCTCCTTGAGCTCAGCCCGAGCGCGACGAGCGGCAGCAGCCTTCTCCAGCGCTGCGGCTCGCTGCTCCTCGGTAAGCTGGGGAAGAGCCACGATTTCCTCCGTGGTGTGGATTCTTTTCGGATCGGTGCCGCGACCGTACCGACCGCAATTGCCTGAGTACAACGTGACCCAGTCAGGTAAATCTTCAGCGGTGGTGAGTGAGGCGGCGGGTGGTAGTAGTACCAACACCCTCCGGCGGCCTGATCACTGCCTCCGGCAACTCGTCGCCCACGTTACGTGTGCTATGAGCCCGGTGACCAGCGGGGCAGCCGGTGGCGTGGACCCTACCAACACATGTTTCCCCAGGTGAGCGCGCCACACCCCAAAAGTTGTGGCGCGCCCGTCCCCTAGAGGGTCTCCTGGACCCTCCGCACGGCGCTGACCAGCGACGATGCGTCCGGACCGTGCTTGAGAACATCCCGTGAAGAAGTGGGCAGAACGCCCCGCATGTCGGACCCGAAGAGCCGTTTTAGATCTGCCACAGAGCCGCCCTGGGCACCGAAACCGGGCGCCAGGATCGGTCCGTTGAACCCGGAGAGGTCTACATCCGTTTCCCCGATCGTGGCACCCACGACGAGCCCGACATCACCGCTCGGGGAAATGCCTGAATTCCGAGCGGTTGCGAAATCGATGATCGTCTGCGCCACGGTTCGCCCGTCCGGAGCAACCGAGCGCTGGACCTCGGCCCCCTCGGGGTTCGACGTCAGCGCGAGCACGAACACGCCGCGGCCCGTCGCGCGGGCCGTGTCGAGCGCGGGCTGCAGCGATCCGAACCCGAGGAACGGCGAGAGCGTCACGGCGTCCCCGGCGAGCGGCGAGCCGTCGCTCAGGTACGCCTGGGCGTAGGCGGCCATGGTCGAACCGATGTCGCCGCGCTTGGCGTCCACGAGCACCAGCGTGCCCGAGTCGCGCAGCCCCGCGATCACCCGCTCCAGCACGGCGACGCCACGCGACCCGTAGGCCTCGAAGAACGCCGCCTGCGGCTTCACCATCGCGACGGTGCCGCCGAACGCCTCCACGGACGTCATGGCGAACCGTTCGAGGCCCTCCGCGGTCGGCGAGAGGCCCCACGACTCCAGCAGGCTCGGGTGCGGGTCGATCCCGACGCACAGGGGTCCGTGCGCCGCGACGGCTTTGGCGAGCTTCTCCCCGAACGTCACGCGTCACCCCGCAGCGCGGCCTGCAGCGCCTGCAGCGGCTGGACTCCGATGTCACCCCGGATGAGCGCCTCGATGCCGTGCACGGCCGCGGCGGCACCCTGGATCGTGGTGACGCAGGGGATGTCCTTGGCGACGGCGGCGGTGCGGATCTCGTAGCCGTCCACGCGCGGGCCGCTGTTGCCGTACGGCGTGTTGAAGATCATGTCGATCTCGCCGTTGAGGATCATGTCGACGACGTTGCCCTCGCCCTCGAAGTGCTTGCGCACCTCGGTGCACGGAATCCCGTTGCGCTTCAGCACCTCCGCGGTGCCCGCGGTCGCGAGGATCTGGAACCCGAGGTCGGCGAGGCGCTTCACCGGGAAGATCATCGCGCGCTTGTCGCGGTTCGCGAACGACACGAAGACCTTGCCCTTGGTCGGCAGCGAGCCGTAGGACGCCGTCTGGGACTTCGCGAACGCCTTGCCGAACGACGAGTCGATGCCCATGACCTCGCCGGTGGACTTCATCTCCGGGCCGAGCAACGAGTCGACGCCGTGGCCCTCGGGCGTGCGGAAGCGGTGGAACTGCATGACCGCTTCCTTGACCGCGACCGGGGCGTGCTCGGGCAGCCGGGCACCGTCACCGGTGGCCGGCAGGATGCCCTCGACGCGCAGCTCCGCGATCGTGGCGCCGAGCATGACGCGCGACGCGGCCTTCGCCATCGACACCGCCGTCGCCTTGGACACGAACGGCACCGTGCGCGACGCACGCGGGTTCGCCTCCAGGACGTACAGCACGTCGTCCTTCAACGCGTACTGGACGTTCAGGAGCCCCTTCACGCCGATGCCGCGCGCGATGGCCTCGGTGGAGCGGCGGACGTTCTCGATGTCCGACGCGCCCAGCGTGATGGGCGGCAGCGCGCACGACGAGTCGCCGGAGTGCACACCGGCTTCCTCGATGTGCTCCATCACGCCGCCGATGAACACCTCGGTGCCGTCGCACAGCGCGTCCACGTCGATCTCGATGGCGTCGTCGAGGAACCGGTCGACCAGCACCGGGTGCTCGGGCGTCACCTCGGTCGCGCGGGCGATGTAGCCCGACAGCGAGTCCTCGTCGTACACGATCTCCATGCCGCGTCCGCCGAGCACGTAGGAGGGGCGCACGAGGACCGGGTAGCCGATCTCGTCCGCGATCTCCTTCGCCTCGCTGAACGACGTGGCCGTGCCGAACTTCGGCGCGGGCAGCCCGGCCTCGGTCAGCACCTTGCCGAACTGGCCGCGGTCCTCGGCGAGGTGGATCGCCTCGGGCGTGGTGCCCACGACCGGCACGCCGGCGTCGGACAGGCGCTTCGCGAGGCCCAGCGGCGTCTGGCCGCCCAGCTGCACGATGACGCCCGCGACCGTGCCGGAGCGCTGCTCGGAGTGCACGACCTCCAGCACGTCCTCGAACGTCAGCGGCTCGAAGTACAGGCGGTCGGAGGTGTCGTAGTCCGTCGACACCGTCTCCGGGTTGCAGTTCACCATCACGGTCTCGTACCCGGCCGCCCGCAACGCCATCGCCGCGTGCACGCACGAGTAGTCGAACTCGATGCCCTGACCGATGCGGTTCGGCCCGGAGCCCAGGATCAGCACCTTGGGCTTCTCGCGCTGCTCCGCGACCTCGGTCTCGGCGTCGGGGTCCAGCTCGTACGCCGAGTAGTGGTACGGCGTCTCCGACTTGAACTCCGCCGCGCACGTGTCGACCGTCTTGTAGACCGGACGCACGCCGAGACGGTGGCGCAGCGCGCGCACGCCGTCCTCACCCGCCAGCTCCGGGCGGAGAACGGAGATCTGCCGGTCGGACAGACCGGCGCGCTTCGCCTTGCGCAGCAACGGTTCGTCCAGCACGGGGGCGTCCAGCAGCTCCGTGCGCAACGTGCCGAGCCACGCGATCTGCTCGATGAACCACGGGTCGATCTTCGACGCGTTGTAGACGTCCTCAATGGACGCTCCGAGCCGAAGAGCGCGCTCGACCGTGTACAGCCTGCCGTCGTGACCCCGTTCCAGCTGGGCCAGGACGGACTCCAGAGTAGTGCCCTCCGGGTCGGGCTGAGTCCAGAAGCCGACCGATTTCGTTTCCAGCGAACGCAGTGCCTTGCCGAGCGCCTCGACGAAGTTGCGGCCGATGGACATGGCCTCGCCGACCGACTTCATGGTCGTGGTCAGCGTCGGGTCCGCACCGGGGAACTTCTCGAACGCGAACCGCGGCGCCTTCACGACGACGTAGTCGAGGGTGGGCTCGAACGACGCCGGAGTCTCCCCCGTGATGTCGTTGGTGATCTCGTCCAGCGTGTAGCCGATGGCGAGCTTGGCGGCGATCTTGGCGATCGGGAAGCCCGTCGCCTTGGAGGCGAGAGCCGACGAACGCGACACCCGCGGATTCATCTCGATGACGACCATGCGGCCGTTGTCGGGGTGGATCGCGAACTGGATGTTGCAGCCACCGGTGTCGACGCCGACCTCGCGGATGACCTGGATGCCGACGTCGCGCATGTGCTGGTACTCGCGGTCGGTCAGCGTCATCGCCGGCGCCACCGTCACCGAGTCACCGGTGTGCACGCCCATCGGGTCGATGTTCTCGATCGAGCAGATCACGACCACGTTGTCGTTGCGGTCGCGCATCAGCTCGAGCTCGTACTCCTTCCACCCGAGCACGCTCTCCTCGATGAGCACCTCGGTGACCGGGGACTCCTCCAGGCCGATCGCGGCGAGGCGTTCGAGCTCCTCCGGCGTGTACGCCATGCCGGAACCCAGGCCGCCCATGGTGAACGACGGCCGGATGACGACCGGCAGGCCGAGGTCGGCGACGGTCGCGCGGACCTCGTCCATCGTCTTGCAGACGGCCGAGCGCGGGACGTCCGAGCCGATGCGGCGGACCAGGTCCTTGAAGATCTGCCGGTCCTCGCCGCGCTGGATGGCGTCGATGTTCGCGCCGATCAGCTCGACGTCGTACTTCTCCAGCACCCCGCGCTCGTGCAGCGCGATGGCGGTGTTGAGCGCCGTCTGGCCGCCCAGCGTCGCGAGGATCGCGTCCGGGCGTTCCTGCGCGATGACCTTCTCCACGAACTCGGCCGTGATCGGCTCGATGTAGGTGGCGTCGGCGAACTCCGGGTCGGTCATGATCGTCGCCGGGTTGGAGTTCACCAGGCTGACCCTGATGCCCTCCTCGCGCAGCACCCGGCACGCCTGGGTACCCGAGTAGTCGAACTCGCAGGCCTGACCGATGACGATCGGGCCGGAGCCGATGACCAGGATGTGCTTGAGATCAGTCCTCTTCGGCATCAGCGGGCCTCATTCATCATGGTCACGAAGTCGTCGAACAGGGGCGCGGCGTCGTGCGGACCGGCCGCGGCCTCGGGGTGGTACTGCACGGAGAACGCGGGCGCGTCGAGCAGCCGGACGCCCTCGACGGTGCCGTCGTTGGGGCAGTAGTGCGACAGCACGGCGCGGCCGAACTCCGAGGAGAACTCCTCCCCCGGCGTCCCTTCCAGCGCGAACCCGTGGTTCTGCGAGGTGATGGCGACCTTGCCGGTGGTCACGTCGATGACCGGGATGTTGATGCCGCGGTGGCCGTAGCGCATCTTGTACGTCCCGCGGCCGACCGCGCGGCCCAGGATCTGGTTGCCGAAGCAGATGCCGAACAGCGGCAGCTTGCGACCGAGCGCCTCGCGCGTCAGCTCGATGGCGTGGTCCTGCGTCGCCGGGTCACCGGGACCGTTCGACAGGAACAGACCGTCGGGGCTGACCTTGAGGATGTCCTCGAACGTGCTGGTCAACGGCAGGACGTGCACCTCGATGCCGCGCGCCGCCATCATCCGCGGGGTGTTGGACTTGATGCCCAGGTCCAGCGCCGCGACGGTGAACTTCTTCTCGCCGACGGCCTCGACCACGTACGGCTTCGACGTGGTGACGTCGACCGCGAGGTTCGCGCCGACCATCTGCGCCGACGCCTTGACCTGCTCGACCATCGACGCGGCGTCGGTGAGCTCGGAGCCGGAGAACACGCCGGCGCGCATCGCGCCCTGCTCGCGGATGTGGCGGGTCAGCGTGCGGGTGTCGAGGCCCGCGATGCCGACGACGCCCTGGTTCGCGAGCTCCTCGTCGAGGCCCCGCCTGGAGCGCCAGTTCGACGGCGTGCGCGCGGGGTCGCGGACGACGTAGCCCGCCACCCAGATCTTCGACGACTCGTCGTCCTCGTCGTTCCAGCCCGTGTTGCCGATCTGCGGCGCGGTCTGCACCACGATCTGGCGGTGGTAGGAGGGGTCGGTCAGGGTTTCCTGGTACCCGGTCATGGCCGTGGAGAACACGACCTCGCCGAGCGAGACGCCGGTCGCTCCGTACGCCTCACCGCGGAAGACACGCCCGTCTTCCAGCACCAATGCCGCGTTCGTCACGCCTTGCCTCCGGTGTTCATCGGGTTCTGGCTGAGAGCTTTGACCCATTCGTCGTACACGTCTTTGTCGTCACCGCGGAAACCAGTGTCGAAGAGGTGGCCATCGTTTTCCCACTGCACGACCAACAAGCCCTCTTCGCTGAACATGACCTTGCCCGCGAGGCCCCGGTCCGTCCTGGCGTCCCGGATGGACTCGGCGGGGATGAACAGCGGCGAGGCGCCGGTCCGTTCGATCGCGATGCCTTCCGGCACCAGGCTCAGCGTGGCCTCGGCGCGGTGGCCGATGTCGCCGACCTGGATGCGGTCCTGCCAGTTGCCGGCGTTCGTCGTGCCGATGTAGACGCCCGTCGTCGCGAGCTTCGCGGCACCGAGGGTGCTGGGCGTCGAGGGGAACGCGGGCAGGCCGGCCTGCTCGCGCTGGCGGCGCTTCCAGCCGTGCCACATGCCGTAGACGCACAGCGCGAAGAAGACGAAGACCGCCAGGGACAGGAGGATCCGGGTCATGGCGCAATCCTTCCCGCCAGGGCGGTCACGCGGCCACGCAAGATGGTGGCCGTCACCGCCGCGGGCAGTTCCATCCCCTCGAACGGGGTGTTGCCCGCGATGCTCGCGAGCTCCGCGCCGTTCACCGTCCACGACGCGTCCGGGTCGACCAGCACGAGGTTCGCGGGCTCGCCGACCTCGATCGGACGGCCCTGGTCGGTCAGCCCGGCGATCTCGGCGGGCTTCTCGCTCATGACCCTCGCGACGCCGCGCCAGTCGAGCAGCCCCGTCTTGACCATGGTCTCGACGACGACGCCCAGCGCGGTCTGCAGGCCGAGCATGCCCGGACGGGCCGCCGACCACTCGCAGTCCTTGTCCTGCACGGCGTGCGGGGCGTGGTCGGTCGCGACGCAGTCGATCGTGCCGTCGGCCAGCGCCTGGCGCAGCGCGTCCACGTCCGCCTGCGTGCGCAGCGGCGGGTTGACCTTGTTCACCGGGTCGTAGGTGGCGAGCCGGTCGTCGGTCAGGATCAGGTGGTGCGGGGTGACCTCGGCGCTCACCTTGGTGCCGCGGGCCTTGGCCCACTTGAGGACGTCCGCCGTGCCGGTGGTGCTGACGTGGCAGACGTGCAGCTTCGCGTCGACCTGCTTCGCGAGGATGCAGTCGCGGGCGACGATCGACTCCTCGGCGGCGGCGGGCCAGCCCTGCAGGCCGAGCCGCGAGGCGTTCTCGCCCTCGTGCGCCTGCGCGCCGACCGTGAGCCTCGGCTCCTCGGCGTGCTGCGCGATGACGGCGCCCAGGGACTTGGAGTACTCCAGCGCCCTGCGCATGATCAACGGGTCGTGCACGCAGTGGCCGTCGTCGGAGAACACCCGGACGTTCGCCTTGGACTTGGCCATCGTGCCGAGCTCGGCGAGCTTCTCGCCCTTGAGGCCGACCGTGACGGCGCCGACCGGGTGGACGTCGACCAGGCCGACCTCCTGGCCGCGGCGGGCCACGTGCTCGACGATGACGGCGTTGTCGGCGACCGGGTCGGTGTTGGCCATCGCGAAGACCGCCGTGTAGCCGCCGAGAGCGGCCGCGCGCGACCCCGTCTCGATGGTCTCGGTGTCCTCGCGGCCCGGCTCACGCAGGTGGGTGTGCAGGTCCACGAACCCCGGCAGGAGCACCGCGCCGTTGCCTTCGATGATCTCGGCGTTCTCGTCCGAACCTTCCGCGATCACGCCGTCGCGGATCAGCAGGTCGATCGGTTCCCCCTCGCCGTAGGGACGTACTCCCTTGAGCAACAAGGGTTTCACGCGTTTTCCTCCTCATGGGCGAGCAAGTGGTACAGCACGGCCATGCGCACGTGGACACCGTTGCGGACCTGCTCGGTGATGGCGGCCTGCGGGCTGTCGGCGACGACGGAGGCGATCTCCATGCCGCGCAGCATCGGGCCGGGGTGCAGCACGACGGCGTGCTCGGGCAGCAGCTTCAGCCGCCGCTCGTTGAGGCCGTACGCGATCGAGTACTCGCGCGAGCTCGGGAAGAACCCGCCGGTCATCCGCTCGGCCTGCACGCGCAGCAACATCACCGCGTCCTGCGAGGCGAGCTCGGAGTCGATCTCGTGCGAGACCGCGACCGGCCAGTTCTCCACGCCCGTCGGCAGCAGCGTCGGCGGGGCGACGAGCGTGACCTCGGCACCGAGCGTGGTCAGCAGGTGCACGTTCGACCGGGCGACCCGGCTGTGCAGGACGTCACCGACGATCGCGACGCGGCGGCCGTCGAGGCTGCCGAGCCGGTCGCGCAGCGTGGCGGCGTCGAGCAACGCCTGGGTGGGGTGCTCGTGCATTCCGTCGCCCGCGTTCACCACGGACGTGCTGGTGTGCTTGAGCCAGCCCGCGAGCCGGTGCGCGGCACCGGACGCCGGGTGGCGCACGATCACGCAGTCCGCGCCCGCCGCCTGCAACGTCAGGGCGGTGTCGCGCAGCGACTCGCCCTTGCTGACGCTGGAACCGGAGCTGCTGACGTTGATCACGTCGGCGGACATCCACTTGCCGGCGATCTCGAAGCTGACGCGGGTGCGGGTGCTGTTCTCGTAGAACATCGTGATCACCGTGCGGCCGCGCAGCGTCGGCAGCTTGCGGACCTCGCGGCCGAGCAGCGCCTGCTTCAGCCGGTCCGCGGTGTCGAGGATCGCGACCGCCTGGTCGCGGCCGAGGCCGTCGGTGGAGAGCAGGTGCTTCACTTCAGCACCACTCCGTCGCGGCCGTCGAACTCCTCGAGGTTCACGACGACGTCCTCGGTCTTCGACGTCGGCAGGTTCTTGCCGACGTAGTCCGCGCGGATCGGCAGCTCCCGGTGGCCGCGGTCGACGAGCACGGCCAGCTGGACGGCGCGGGGCCGGCCGTGGTCGCGCAGGGCGTCGAGGGCGGCGCGGATCGTGCGTCCGGAGAACAGCACGTCGTCCACGAGCACGACCAGCTTGTCGTCGATGCCGCCCTCTGGCAGCTTCGTCGCCTCCAGCGGCCTGGTGGGGCCTCGGCGCAGGTCGTCCCGGTAGAGGGTGATGTCGAGCGTGCCCTCGTGCACCGTGCGGCCGGAAAATTCGGCGATCTTAGCGGCAAGGCGCCGTGCGAGGGGGGCTCCCCGGCTGGGAATACCCATCAAGACGACGTCGGGTGCGCTGGGTGCATCGAGAGCGGTCTTCTCGATGATCTGATGGGCCATTCGGGCGACAGTGCGCGCGACGTCACCGGCCGAGAGAATCTCGCGATCCCCGGCCGGATCCGTCGCGCCACGTTGACGTGACGCCACGGCTGGACCTCCTTCCCCGCCTCACTGGACGGGTCCTTAAAGGACGTCGGACACCTGGTTACAACCAGGCTGACCTGCACCGTATCACCTACGGACGGTCAACCATCCGAGTGGTAGGCCAGGCGTGGCGCGCGTCTCTCCTTGAGATCAGCTTGACCTGCCGACCACGGCGAGTAATCATTACTCTGCGTATCGATCTAAGCCTCCCCGCAGCACGCGTGTACTGCTGACGGGGCGAATGAACGGAGAACCGCCACATGGGCGACTACGCCAAGGCGCTGGGGGCCAAGCTCCGCGCTATCCGCCAGCAGCAGGGTCTGTCCCTGCACGGCGTCGAGCAGAAGTCCGGCGGTCGCTGGAAGGCCGTGGTCGTCGGCTCCTACGAGCGCGGTGACCGCGCGGTGACCGTGCAGAAGCTGGCCGAGCTGGCCGACTTCTACGGGGTTCCCGTCGCCGAGCTGCTGCCGGAGGGCCGCGTGCCGTCGGGCGCCGAGCCGGCCACCAAGATCGTGATCAACCTCGAACGGCTCCAGCAGCTGCCGGTCGAGAAGGTCGGCCCGCTGGCCCGCTACGCCGCGACCATCCAGTCGCAGCGCGGCGACTACAACGGCAAGGTCCTCTCCATCCGCACCGAGGACCTGCGTTCGCTCGCGATCATCTACGACATGACGCCGGGCGAGCTCACCGAGCAGCTCATCGACTGGGGTGTGCTTCCTCCCGAGGCGCGTCCCGCGAAGGAAGACTGAGCTTCCTCGTTCTCCCGTCGCGAGGCTCCCCCGACGTCCTGCCAGTCGCCCTGAGGACGTTCGTGGGAGCCTCGTGCGTTCACGGGGTCATTCGGGCGAGAACAGTCGGCGGACGTGCGCCCGGTCCGTGATGGCGTGGATCGCCGCGATCCGGCGCTCGCGCACCGTGAACGACACCAGCGCGACCGGCTGCCCCTCCACGGTGGACACGAGTCCCGCCTCGCCGCCGACCACCGCGGGTTCCACGCACGGCGCGTTCTGCAGCACCGCGGCCTTGGGGCCGACCATGCCCGCGCCGCGCAGCCAGAGCTCCTCCGAACGCAGCGTCACGTCCGGGTCCAGCACGTCCTCGCCCGCCATGAACGCGTCGACGACCTCGCGCTGGCCGAGCAGGCCCACGTCGGACACGGGTCTGTCCTCCACCCGCTTGCGGGCACGCGCCTCGACCTGCAACGCGCCGAGCGGCGTGCGGCCGATCAGCGGCGCCACCTGCTCGAACGGCTCCTCGAACATGTCGTGCAGCACGTAGGCGACGCGTTCGTCGGGGGTCAGCGCGTCGAGCGCGGTCAGCACGCCGAGGCCCGGTTCGTGGTTCGGCCCCCTGCTCACCACCGGGTCCGGCATCTCGAAGCCGTTCTTGGCCCGCACGCGCAGCATCGTGAGGCTCACCCGCGCGACGACGGTGCTGAGCCACCCCGGCTCGCCGGTCTTCTCGATCTTGCGCCGCGCCTCTTCCACCGCGTCGGCCGCCTCCGCGAACCGGCCGAGCATGCGGTAGGCGAGCTTGTTCTCCTGGTCCAACTCCCCGATCACGTTGGTCCCCTTCAATCGAGCGCCCAGGACAAATAGACACCTCAGGGGCGTTCGACGTGACCAGCGACAGCAGTGGTATTGCTCACGGAATAATCGACGCCAGCTGCCGTTGGTCCTGGATCACGTGGATCGCGGCGATCCGGCCGTCGCGCACCGTGAACGCCATGACCGAGAACGGCCTGCCGCCCACCCGCGTGATGAAGCCGATCTCGCCACCGATGACCGCGAACTCGATCTCCGCACGTGTCGCGTACTGCCGGAACAGGCTGGCACGACCCGCGACGTCCCTCCCGCCGACCACTTCCAGGGCGCCGGCGCGCAACAGGGCGTCCGGGTGCAGCACGGCGACCAGGCCCTCCAGGTCGCCCTCCCGTGCCGCGTTGAGGAATGCCTGAACGACCTCGCGTTGCGTGGCCAGATCGGCATCGGGCGCAGGGCGGTCCTGGACACGCTTTCGTGCCCTGCTGGCCAGCTGCCGCGCGGTGGCCGGGGTCTTCTCGATCAACGGCGCGATGTCGTCGAACGGCACGGCGAACATGTCGTGCAGCACGAACGACAGCCGTTCGTCCGGTTTGAGCGAGTCGAGCACGATCAGCATCGCCAAGCCGACCTGGTCGCTGGTGACGGCCCGCTGCTCGGGCTCCTCGCTCTTCTCGATCACCGGGTCCGGCATCTCGTGCGCGTGTTCCCTGCGGTCGCGCAGCATGTTCAGGCAGACGCGGCTGACCACGGTGGTGAGCCACGCGGCCGGGTTGTCGACGCCGCTGGTGTCGGCCCGGTCGACGCGCAGCCAGGCGTCCTGCACGGCGTCGTCGGCCTCGGCGAACGAACCCAGCATGCGGTGGGCGATGGCCCGCAGACGCGGCCGCTCCTGTTCGAACTGCGCGGTGAACACATCGGCATCCTGTCAGCTTTGGCATCCTTTCCGGGTGACCACTCCCGACGCAGGACTTCTCAGCGATCAAAATCCGTTGCCGTCCGTTGTGGACGCACGGCTGCGTGAGCACCTCACGTTCCTGATCGAGGTGGACCGGCTCAAGACCGTGTTGCGCGCTTCTCCTCTCGCGGCCGCTGACCGGCGCGAGAACGACGCCGAGCACTCGTGGCACCTCGCGCTGATGGTGATGACGCTCGCCGAGTACGCCGACGAACCGATCGACGTCGGCCACACGATCAAGCTCGTCGTCGTGCACGACCTGATCGAGATCTACGCCGGGGACACGCCGATCTACGACACCGCGCTCGCGGAGAGCCAGCAGGAACGCGAGGAGGCCGCGGCGGACCGGTTGTTCGGGATCCTGCCCGGCGACGCGGGGGCCGCGATGCGGGCGTTGTGGGACGAGTTCGAGGCGAGGGAGACGCCGGAGGCGCGGTTCGCGAAGGCCATGGACCGGCTGCAACCGTTGCTGCTCAACTGGATGGCGCGCGGCGGGACGTGGCGGACGCCCGGTGTGACGGCGGACGACGTGCGGGCGCGCAAGGCCGTGATCGGGGACGGGTCGGCGAAGCTGTGGGAGGCGGCGTCGCAGCTCATCGACGAGGGTGAGCGGCGGGGCTGGGCTCGTGCCAGCCACCCGTGAACCAGGTGACCTCGCCGGTCTCCTGGTCGTAGCGGCGGCGTTCGATCGTGCCGATGTCGGCGCCGTAGACGTGGATGCCGATCGTCGGGTCGTCGGACGCGGCCTCGACGGCGTGGACGTCGTCGTCGGTCGTGCAGCACACGGTGACACTGCCCGTGCCGAAGGTCTCTTCGCCCAACGCCGTGAGCGGTCCGGTGGTGGTGGGCTTGGCGTAGCGGATTTCGCGTTCCGCGCCTGAGTAGATGCCCACGACGCCCCACGTCTCATGGCCGTGCACGGGCGTGCGTTGTCCTGGGGCCCACACGACCACCGCTACACACCAGGTCTCGGTGCGGTGCAACGGGTAGTTGACGTGGTGGTCCGGGTCCGGGCGGGTGAGCTCGGACGGAAGGCGGTAGCCGCTGCCGAGCAGGGCTTCGAGGTGGGCCGCCACGTGCTTCGTGATCACGTGCTCGTCGTCGTGCGCGGCGACCGTCGAGGCCACTCCGTCGAGGAACGTCTGCAGGTTCATGCAGCTCAGCGTGGCGTCCCGCTCACATGACGTCCAATGCCAAAACCGCGGGCGTCCCATCAACCTCGTCGATGGGACGCCCGCGGTTCTCGCAGAACTACAGGACGGCGCGCAGCTGGTCCGCGATGACCGCGATCCGGCCGAGCACACCGTTGACGAACCGCGGCGAGTCGTCCGTGGACAGGCCCTTCGCGAGCTCGACGGCCTCGTCGATCGCCACGGCGTCCGGCACGTCGGCCGCCCACAGCAGCTCGTACAGGCCGATGCGCAGGACCGCGCGGTCGACCGCAGGCATGCGCTGCAACGTCCAGCCCTCGGCGTGTTCCGAGATCAGGTCGTCGATGCGCGACCGGTGCGCCGTGACGCCCTCGACCAGCGACACGGTGTAGTCGTTCACCGGCGGCACGTCCGGGGACCCGACTCGTTCGGCCAGCAGCGTCACCGGGTCGGTGCCCAGCAGGTCGGCTTCGTAGAGGAAGTCGACCGCGCGCTTGCGGGCCTTGCTCCGAGCACCCATCAGGACTTGTCGCTGATGCGGCCGAGGTAGCGGCCGTCGCGGGTGTCGACCTTGATCTTCTCGCCGGTCGTGACGAACAGCGGGACCTGGATCTCGGCGCCGGTCTCGAGCGTCGCGGGCTTGGTGCCGCCGGTGGAGCGGTCGCCCTGCAGGCCCGGGTCGGTGTGCTGGATGACGAGCTCGACCGAGGTCGGGAGCTCGACGAACAGCGGGACGCCCTCGTGCGTGGCGACCATCGCTTCCTGGTTCTCCAGCATGTAGTTGGCGGCGTCACCGACGGTCTCGGACGGAACCGGGATCTGGTCGTAGGTGTCACCGTCCATGAAGATGAAGTCGGTGCCTTCCTTGTACAGGTAGGTCATGCCGCGCTTGTCCACGGTGGCGGTCTCGACCTTGGTGCCCGCGTTGAAGGTCTTGTCGACGACCTTCCCGGTCAGCACGTGCTTGAGGGTCGTGCGCACGAAGGCGCCACCCTTGCCGGGCTTGACGTGCTGGAACGCGGTGACGGTCCAGAGCTGGCCGTCGAGGTTCAGCACCAGGCCGTTCTTCAGGTCGTTCGTGGTGGCCACGGTGGGATTTCTCCTGTGTAGGGCGGGGGTGTCAGACGACCACGAGTTCTTTCGTGGTCAGGGTGAGGAGCTCCGGACCGCTTTCGCGGACCACGAGGGTGTCCTCGATGCGGACCCCGCCCCGCCCCGACAAGTAGACGCCGGGCTCGACGGTGACCGCCATACCGGCCGAAAGTGTACCGGCACCCACCTTCGACAACGCCGGTGCCTCGTGGATCTCCAGGCCGACCCCGTGGCCGAGGCCGTGCAGGAACTCGTCGCCGTGCCCGGCCTTCTCGATCACCTCGCGGGAGGCGTGGTCGACGTCGCTCACCCGCGTGCCCGGCGCCAGGGCGGCGCGGCCGGCCGCCTGCGAGCGCGCGACCAGGTCGTACAGGTCGCGCTGCCAGTCCGCGGGCTTGCCGAGAACCAGCGTGCGGGTCATGTCGGAGTGGTAGCCGTCGACCAGCGCGCCGAAGTCGAGCTTGATGAAGTCGCCCGCGTGCAGCGTCGCGTCCGTCGGCGAGTGGTGCGGCACGGCCGAGTTCACGCCGAACGCCACGATCGAGGAGAACGACGGGCCCTCCGCGCCGTGGTCGAGCATGCGGCTCTCCAGCTCGCGCGCGACCTCGCGTTCGGTGCGGCCCGCGCGCAGGCCGCCGTGCCCGATCAACGCCGCGAGCGCGCGGTCCGCCGCCGCGCACGCCATCCGCAGCGCCTCGATCTCGACCTCGTCCTTGACCAGCCGCAGCTTCTCGACCAGGCCGCCCGCCTTGTGCAGCTCTGCCTTGGCCGCTGCGGCTTGGAGCTCGTCCAAGCCGTCGACGGTGACGTGGTGGCTCTCGAACCCGAGCCTGCCCTTCGCACGGGCGGCGAGCGTGGTGTCGCACGGGCGGTCGATCAGGCGTTCCAGGTCCGGCACCTGCTTCGCCGACTGGGTGAGGTAGCGGCCGTCGGTGCAGAACACGTCGTCGCCGTCCGCGCCGATCAGCACGGCGGCGTTCGATCCGGTGAACCCCGTGAGGTACCGGACGTTCAGGAGGTTCGTGACGAGCAACGCGTCCAGGTTCGTGGCCTGGAGCTCCTGGCGCAGGGCGGTTCGGCGCGCGGCGTACGACGACATGTCTCGCAGCGTACGGCCAGTCCTAAGCTGTCCGCATGCGTCCTTGGTTCGTCCGTGCGTTGTGGATGGGGCTCCTGCACGGGGCCGTGCAGACCGGCGTCGCGGCCGTGGGCGTGCGCAGCCCGGAGGCCTCCTCGGTCCGGCCGATCGCACTCGGTCTGCTCATCGTCGCGGCCGTGCTGTGGGGCGCGGTCGACGCGCTGCGCGACCTCGACGACCGCGGCCTGCAGTGGTTCGTCGCGGCGCTGGTCGCCGGCCCGTTCGCGGGGGCGCTGGGCGTGATCGGGTCGGCGTTGCTGGTCGACCAGACCGGGCAGGAGGCGCTGTGGGTGGCGCTGACGGGCGGGGCGGCGTTCACGGCGCTGCTCGTGCTCGCGCCCGCCGGCCTCGGGATGCTGCTGGGCGGGTTCCTGGCGCGGAAGGAATCAGCGCGCGGCTAGTGACGTTGCCGGGGAAGGCGTGGTCAGACGGGTGCTTCGTGGTGCCGCGACGCGCCACTGGCGTCTCGCGGCGGGCTAGTCTGCCGCGCCGACGGTGAGGACGTAGCGCGCGGACGTCCTGAACGTGCCGAACTCGCCCTGCACGCGCAGCTCGTGCTCGCCGGGGCTGAGCGGCGGGATCCACGCCCACAACCCGCACGCCCTGGCCTCGACCCTGCCGGTCGGGGCGCCCATCGCGTTGTCCTCGACCGACTGGAAGGTGATCGTGGCCGGGTCGATCCGGCGCAGCTCGACCAGCTGGCCGTCGAGCGTCACCGAACCCTTGCCGCTGGTCAGGAACGTGTCGCAGTTCGTGTAGGTGTTGACCGCCGGGCCGGCGAGCGGCCTGCCCGCCGGTACCTGGCAGCGGCGGTTGACTGCGCCGCCGAACGTGCCCGCGAAGAACCACACGTCCTTCGGCTGGTTCTCGGCGCACCACTGGCCGGTGTCGTCGACGACCGGGTTGCGCTTCTCCGTGCTCGACGCGGCCCACGTCCACCACCGCGACTGGAGCGCCTCGTCCGACAGCTGCTCCGTCACCTTCGCCGTCGCCTCGCTGCTGACCGGCGTGGGCGTCGGCGCGGTCGCGCACCCGGCCAGGAGCAGGGCGAACGCGGCGATCAGCAGTCTCGGCACGTTTCGAATCTTTACACGTTCAGACGCCCACGAGCTCGATTTCGAACCCGTCCGCGTTCTCCATGAACGCCGCGTAGTGGTCTGGTCCTCCCGCGTGAGGATGCCTGTCCGCGAACATGAGCTTCCAGCCGTTGGCCTCGGATTTCGCGACGAGGCGGTCGACGTCCGCCTTGCTGCCCGCGTGCAGGGCGAGGTGGTTGAGGCCCGCCTTCATGCGGTCGTGCGGACCGGTCATGGCCGGGGACTGCTCGACCACGACGTAGGTGTCCCGGTGCTTCCAGCTGACGCCCGCCGGCCAGCGCTGGTGCTCGGTCCAGCCGAGCTCGGTGAGGACCCACCCGAAGGTGGCTTCGGCGCGGGCCAGGTCCGGGACCCAGAGTTCGACGTGGTGCAGCATTCCGGGCCCTCCATAGGATTCGGGGTCGTGGAGATCGTCTCGAACGGCGCGCGGCCTGATCTGCAGGGGGCCGCGCAGGCCGCGTTGCGGGACGGCTGGCCGCCGTTCGTGCTGCGCGGCGAGGTGCCCCGGCGGTGCCGCGCCGCCGTGGCCGAGTACTTCCCGCGCTACGACGTGCTGCTGGTGGAGGACGACGCCGTGCTGGCGCGGGCCACGGCCGTGGCGTTGCGCTGGGACGGTTCGGTGCCGGGGCTGCCCGGCGGCGGGTACGACGGGGCGCTGGCCGCGGCGGTCCGGGAGCACGAGAGCGGCGTCGCGCCGGACACGTTGTGCGTGGTGGCGGCGACCGTGCGGACCGACCGGACCGGCGGCGGGCTGGCCGGGCGGGTGCTGACCGGGTTGCGCGAGCGGGCGGCGGAGGACGGGCTCTCGCGCGTGATCGTGCCGGTGCGGCCGACCCTGAAGGCGACCTACCCCCTGACGTCCATGGAGGACTTCCAAGGGTGGCAGCGGGAGGACGGGCTGCACCTCGACCCGTGGATCCGCACCCACCAGCGGCTCGGGGCCACGATCCTCGGGCCCGCGCCCCGGTCGATGGTGGTGACCGGGGCCGTCGCCGAGTGGGAGCGGTGGACCGGGACTGCGTTCCCGCGCAGTGGGCGGTACGTCGTCGACGGTGGGCTGGACCTGCTGTGGATCGACCGGGAGCGCGACCAGGGCGTCTACGAGGAGACGAACCTCTGGATGCGCCACCCGGCTACTTCTGCCTGAGCGCCAGCCAGCGCAGGGCGAGGAGGTAGCCCTCGACGCCCAGGCCCGCGATCACGCCGGTCGCGACCGCCGAGATCACGCTGTGGTGCCGGAACTCCTCGCGCTGGTGGATGTTCGAGATGTGCACCTCGACCAGGGGTGCGGTGAGCTGGGAGCACGCGTCGCGCAGGGCGATCGAGTAGTGCGTCCAGGCCGCGCCGTTGAGGATCACCGGGGTGCCCGCGTCGGCTGCCTCGTGCAGCCAGCCGACCATCTCGCCCTCGTGGTTGGTCTGGCGGACCTCGACGGCGAAGCCGAGGGCCTTGCCCTCCGCGACGCACATCTCGGCCAGGTCGGCGTGGGTGGTGCTGCCGTAGATGAGCGGCTCGCGGGTGCCCAGGCGGTTCAGGTTGGGACCGTTGAGGACGAGGACGTTCACAGCAGCACCGTCCCGCCCGCGGCCTTGGGCTCGGCGGCGACCGCGCCGTACGCGGCGGCGATCAGCGACGGGTCGGGGCCTTCCAGGCGGCCGGGCTTGGCCAGGCCGTCGAGGACGACGAACCGCAGGACGCCCGCCTTGTTCTTCTTGTCGACCTTCATGCCCTCCATGAGTTGCGGGAGGGCGTCCGGGTCGTAGGTCGTCGGCAGGCCGAGGAGCTCCAAGACGCGCTTGTGGCGGTCGGCCGTCTCGTCGTCCAGGCGGCCGGCGAGGCGGGCGAGCTCGGCCGCGAAGACCAGGCCCACGCTGATGGCGGCGCCGTGCCGCCAGCGGTAGCGCTCACGGCGTTCGATGGCGTGGCCGAGGGTGTGGCCGTAGTTCAGGATCTCGCGCAGGGACGACTCGCGCAGGTCGTTCGTGACGACGTCGGCCTTGATCTGGATCTTGCGGCGGACCAGGTCGGCGAGCACGTCACCGGTCGGGTCGAGGGCCTTGGCCGGGTCGGCCTCGATCAGGTCGAGGATGACCGGGTCGGCGATGAAGCCGCCCTTGACGATCTCGGCCATGCCGGCGACGAGCTCGTTGCGGGGCAACGTCTCCAGCGTGGCGAGGTCGACGAAGATGGCGTCCGGCTCGTAGAACGTGCCGACGAGGTTCTTGCCCGCGTCGGTGTTGATGCCGGTCTTGCCGCCGACGGCCGCGTCGACCATGCCGAGCAGCGTCGTCGGGATGTTGACCAGCCGCACGCCGCGCATCCACGTGGACGCGACGAAGCCCGCGAGGTCGGTGACCGCGCCACCGCCGAGGCCGACGACGACGTCGGTGCGGGCGAGGCCGATCTTGCCCAGGACGTCCCAGCAGAAGCCCGCCACCGCGAGGTCCTTGCCGTCCTCGGCGTCGGGGACCTCGACGCGGTGCGCGTCGGCTCCCACCGCCTTCAGCTCGTCGACCAGGACCTTCGCCGTCTCCGCGAGCGTGGGCTGGTGGATGATCGCGATCTTGGCGGAGCCGCCGAGGAACTCGACGATGTCGCCGAGCAGGCCGCGGCCGATCACCACGTCGTAGGGCTTCTCCGCGGCGACCCGGATGCGCACGGGCTCGGTCATGCTTCAGCTCCCTTGATCACCGCGTCGGTCACCTGGCCGGGGTCGAGGGCGTCGGTCAGCACCTCGATCGTCGCGACCTCGCGGTACAGCGGCAGGCGCCCGTCGAGCAGCGCCTTGAACGTGGCGCGCGGGTTCACGCCGGTCAGCAGCGGGCGGTTGGACGCGAGCCCGGTGCGGCGCACGCCCTCGGCCATGCCCACGTTCAGGAACACCACGGTGTGCTCGCGCAGGCGTTCGCGGGTCGTCGCGGACAGCACCGCTCCCCCGCCGAGCGCCAGCACGCCCTCGTGCTCGACCAGTGCCTTGGCGACGGCTTCCTCTTCCAGGGCGCGGAAAGCGGGCTCGCCGTCGTCGAGGAAGATGTCGGAGATCGGCTTGCCGGCCAGCGCGACGATGTCGGCGTCGACGTCGCGGAACGGAACACCGAGGCGTGCCGCGAGCAGCTCGCTGACCGTGGTCTTGCCCGCGCCGGGCGGGCCGACCACGACGAAGCGCGGGCTCACATGCCCTCCCAGCGGGCTTCCAGGGCCTTGAGGTACGCGTGGGCGTTGCGGCGCGTCTCGTCGAGCGAGTCGCCGCCGAACTTCTCCAGCGCGGCCTCGGCGATCACCAGTGCCACCACGGACTCCAGCACGACACCGGCGCGCGGCACGGCGCAGACGTCCGAGCGCTGGTGGATCGCGACGGCGGGCTCGCCCGTGCGGACGTCCACAGTGGACAGTGCACGCGGGACGGTCGAGATGGGCTTCATGGCCACGCGCGCACGGAGGATCTCACCGTTGGTGATGCCGCCTTCGAGGCCACCGGCGCGGTTGGAGCGGCGCGTGACGCCGACCGGGCCGCTGCCGCGGTCGATCTCGTCGTGGGCCTGGCTGCCCCAGCGCTTGGCCGAGGTGAAGCCGTCGCCGATCTCCACGCCCTTCATCGCCTGCACGCCCATCAGCGCGGCGGCGAGGCGGGCGTCGAGGCGGCGGTCCCAGTGCACGTGCGAGCCGAGGCCCGGCGGCAGCCCGTAGACGAGCACCTCGATGACGCCGCCGACCGTGTCACCGGCCTCCTTGACGGCCTCGACCTCGGCGACCATCGCGTCCGTGCCGCGCTGGTCGAAGCAGCGCACCGGCGACTCGTCGATGGCGGCCAGGTCGTCCGGCGTGGGCAGGGCGGCGTCCTGCGGCGTCTCGGCCTTGCCGATCGACACGACGTGGCTGAGGACCTGGACGCCGAGCAACTGCTGCAGGAACTGGCGTGCGACCGTGCCGAGCGCGGTGCGGGCGGCGGTCTCCCGCGCGCTCGCCCGCTCCAGCACCGGGCGGGCCTCGTCGAAGCCGAACTTCTGCATGCCCGGCAGGTCGGCGTGGCCGGGCCGCGGGCGCGTGAGGGCCTCGTTGCGACCGGTCGGCTTGAGCAGGCTCGGGTCGACCGGGTCCGGCGACATGACCGTCTGCCACTTGGGCCACTCGGAGTTGCCGATCGTCACCGCGACCGGACCGCCCTGCGTCCTGCCGTGGCGGACGCCGCCGAGGATCTCGACCTCGTCCTGCTCGAAGCCCATGCGGGGCGAGCGGCCGAACCCGAGCCTGCGGCGCCCGAGCTGGGCGACGAGGTCCTCGGTGGTCACCTCCACCCCGGCGGGCATGCCCTCCAGGACGGCGACGAGGGCGGGGCCGTGTGACTCTCCAGCGGTGATCCAGCGCAGCACGTTCACAATCCTTTCACAACGTCGTCAATGCCCAGGTGGCGGCCAGCAACCCCGGCCCGTGGGGCACGGCGCGGGCACGTCTGAGCGCGGCGATGGCGAGGGTGACCGCGCTGGACAGGATCGCCGCAGGTAAGAGCTGGTTCAACGAGAGCACCGCGCCGAGGCCGAAGGTCAGCTTCACGTCGCCGCCGCCCATGAGGGCAGGCTTCAGGCGCCGGACGGCGAGATGCGCGCCACCGAAAACCGCCGCCGTCAGCAGCGCTTCTCCCAGGCGGTGGGACTGCGGGAGCAGCAGGGCGGCGGCCAGCGGGAGGGTGAGGGCGTCCGGCAACCGGTGGTGCCGCAGGTCGATCATCGCGAGCACGACGCCGAACCAGGCCAGCACGTACGACTCGGGCGGTGCGTCGAGGACGGAGGCGACCGTCCACAACGAGGCCACGAGCGCGCCTCCGAGGAGCGCGCCCGGCGGGAACGCGGGCAGGACCGTGGTCATGACACCACAGTCCTGCCCGGCACGACTTCCGCCAAGTTCCGCCCTGTCGTGAACGGTCCGTTCACGCACGTCCCGGATCAGGCCGGCGAAATCCCGGCAGCGCCCCGCGGCATCGATTTCTCGAAGAACACGTCGTCCCAGGGATCGCAAAGCTCTCGATAACGGTCCGCTTCGTCCTCTCCCCGCAAGCGCCCCAGCAACGCGCAAATGAGCGCATCCACATGACGACCGGACGGATCGATGGCACTGCGCGCCACCAGATCGTCGTTCTTCCTGATTTCCACCGCGCGCAGGAGGTCTTTCTTGGTCACCACGCCGCCGACGAGCTCGGCCATCGTGCTGAAGTAATGCGCGTCGGCCTGGTCCAGATCACGGCAGAACCGGTGAACCGAATCCCAGTCCCCCAGCGCGACCAGACCCTGACACGAAAAGGCGAGCGCGAGCTTCCAGTACTCGGCGGCGCCCAGCAGGTCTCCGGACCCGGTGTCACGCCCCACGAGATCCCGCAACGCGTCGCACAGACCGACGATCTGGTCGCCGCCGAGCACCGGCAGCGCGTCCCTGATCATGAAGTAGAACCACCGCGGGTTGGCGGGATCGTTCTTCAGCGCGGCTCGCAGCAACTCCAGGTTGCGCTGCCGCTTCCCCTTGGCGTGCACCACGTCGGGGCGGTAGCCGTCGTGCCGGAGGACGACGTCGAGCTCGACCAGCCCGACCGGCTCGTCGACCTCCCCCGCCACCACCGGGTACTCGTGGATCTCCCCCTTGAACCGGACGCCGCCGTCCGCGAGGAAGATGCGCGGGATGGAGTCGTCGTACGCCTCCCGGTCCACGTCGAAGATCCTGGGCGCGAACACCAGCCGCCGCAGTCCCTCGGCCCCGGTCAGCGAGTCCAGGCAGGTTCTGAGCTCTTCGCCCGACTCCACCCACTCGTCGGCGTCGAGGAAGACGACCCACCCGTCCCCCACGGCGTCGATCGCCGCGTTCCGCGCCTCGGCGAACGAGTCGCTCCACGGCACGTGCAGCAGCCGCACACCCCGGTCCGCGTAGGTCGCGACGATCCCGGGCGTCCCGTCCACCGACCCGGTGTCCACCACCAGGACGTCGTCGAACCCGCTGCTCACGACGCTGTCGAGGCAGCGAGCGATGCACCTCTCCTCATCCCTGGCCAGCACCACGACACTTGCCCTGGCACTCGTCGCCTGCCCGGTGAACCTCAGGCCGGCGAGCGGGGGCAGCACGCGCCGGATCCACGGGTCGGGGGCCGGCGCCTCGGTCTTCTCGCGCATCTCGCCTCGCTTCCGGTCAGCGGCGAAACGCGGGTGCCGCATGCGCGCCGGCACCCGCGTCCTCGTCACCGGTCAGCAGGCTTCTTTGACGCCGATGTAGTACCAGGTGTTGCAGGTGAACGAGTAGTGCCAGAAGACGTGGCACCACAGGACCTGGTTCGGCGAGTAGGAGTAGCGGTACTCGAACTTCTGGATGTCCAGCGCACCGCACTTCTTGGTGTGGGTGTAGTTGACGTAGTCGGGCCTCATGCAGTCGCTCGCGACGACGTCCGACCCGGTACCGGCGCTCGCCACCCCGGCCGAGACCGTGAAGAAGGACGCGCTCGCCAGCAGCGTCGCGGCGAGGTGACGGATCTTGCGACCCGTCACGCCCGTGCCGGACCCGGCAGCCTGCCCGCCGGCGCCCGGAGCGGACAACTCGGCTTCGAGGTCGTCCAAGAACGCAAGCCGTTGCGAATTCACCGTTGGTTCCTCCACTAATCGCGTGTCATAGACATGATTCAGCGAACGGAAAGGCCCCACGAGTAATGAAACGCGCATGCCGGCAGAGCCGCGGACCACCGTCCGAACTCACCCGTGCTGCGCGAACCCGCCCCCTGCGGGACTGCGAATGACCGAAGAACGGTCTAGGACGGCGTCACCAGGAAAGTTCCCCCAGGAACTGCCCGGCACCGCCGATGTTGATTCCCACCCAGTGTTCAACGCCTCCCCAGACCGCCAAATCATGTCGGGGCACCGCGACATTCCTCTAGGTCCATCCGGGTGAAAGCGCTTCGATTCAGTTCGTCGTCGCCGACCGGGAGCCGGCGACGACGAACCAGAACGGGCTCAGCTCAGCGAGACCAGTCGAACAGCGCGTCGTTCGCCGTCACGTCCACGCCCACCGCGAGGTCGCCGAGCGCCTCCGCGGACGCGTCCAGCGCGATGACCGGGCAGATCGGCGCGTACCCGGCCGCCTCGACCTCGGCCGGGTCCCACGTCACGATCTTCTGGCCGGCCTGGACCTGCTCGCCCTTGACGACGTGCACCTCGAAGCCCTCGCCCTTGCGCTTCACGGTGTCGATGCCGAGGTGGACCAGGACGGCCGCACCGTCCGCGCCGGCCACGACGAACGCGTGCGGGTGCAGCGTGACGACGGTGCCGTCGAGCGGCGACACGACGTCGGCCTTCGCGCGGACCGGCTCGACGGCGACGCCGGGGCCGACCATCGCCTCGGCGAAGACCTGGTCCGGAACCTCGGAGAGCGCGACCACGCGGCCTGCCACCGGGCTGCCCACGCGGACGCTCACAGCAGGTCCTCGATGTCCGACGCGATGGTGTCCGCCTCGGGGCCGACGACGACCTGGACGACGTTGCCGGAGCGCATGACCCCGTGTGCTCCCAACGCCTTCAGCGCCTTCTCGTCGACGACCGAACCGTCCTCGAGCTCGCACCGCAGCCGGGTGATGCAGGGCTCGATCTCGATGACGTTGTCGCGCCCGCCCAGCGCGGCGAGGATCTTCTGCGCCTTCTCGTCAGCCACGTTCGTACCTCTCGTTCCCGTAACAGCGGTTGACACCCGCTCGGTGCGCGGAGCATTCTCCCGCACCAACTGGTCTAGACCGGAAAGTACCACTAGCGAGGAGGTGAGCGAGTGAACGAGATCGTGGAGGGGCCCAAGCCCAAGCACGCGCAGCTGCGCGAGATCCTGCGGCGGCTGGCCGAACAGGAGCTCGCTCCCGGCTCACCGATTCCGTCGGAGCGCGACCTGGCCGAGCGGTACGGAGTCTCTCGCATCACCGTGCGGGCCGCAGTCGGCCAACTGGTCGCCGACGGCCTGCTCACGCGGGCCAAGGGCCGTGGGACGTTCACCGCCAAGCGGCGCTACGACCTGCAGCTCTTCCTGGCGTCGTTCACCTCGGACATGAAGGCGCGCGGGGTCGAACCCAGCACCGAGGTGATCAGCTGCGGCCAGGCGGCGCCGGGTTCCAAGGCGTCGCTGGGGCTGGAGCCGGACGAGTACGCGTACCGCGTCGTGCGGTTGCGCAAGGCCGACGGGGCACCGCTGGCCCTCGAGTCCGGCTGGTACAGCCCGCACATGCTTCCCGAGCTCGACCGCTGCGACCTGACCGGATCGCTCTACGAGATCATCGCGACCCGGTACGGAATCCAGCTGGACCACGCGCGGCAGACCGTGTGGGCCGAGACCGCCGACGCGGAGACCGCGAAGGCGCTCGACGTCCGCAAGGGCAGCCCGCTCCTCGTGTTCAGGAGGGTCGCCAGCTCGAACGGGCAGCCCTGTGAAGACGTGACTTCCTGGTACCGGGGCGATCTCTACCAGGTGACCATGCAACTGGACCGGACCGTCCCGGGTTCCGCTCCTCACTCCGCCAAGGGAGGTACCACATGAGCGCCAGCGCCCCAGAGGCGACAGGCGGTCGCGGGTTCAAGGGCCTGGCCGGTCTGCAGCGGTTCGGTCGCAGCCTCATGCTGCCGATCGCTTCGCTGCCCGCCGCCGCACTTCTCCTGCGTCTCGGCCAGCCCGACCTGCTCGGCAAGGACGGTCTGGGCTGGAACCAGGTCGCCGCTGTCATCGGTGGTGCGGGCGACGCCCTGTTCAGCAACCTGCCGCTGCTGTTCGCGGTGGGTGTGGCGATCGGGTTCGCGCGCCGCGGTGACGGCTCGACCGCGCTCGCCGCCGTCGTCGGCTTCGTGGTGACGCAGGCCGTCTTCAAGGCCATGTCGCCCATGGTCCTGCCGCTCGCCGAGGACCCCGCCAAGCAGGAGCAGATCAACTACTCGGTGCTGACCGGCATCGTGGTGGGTCTGATCTCGGCCGTGCTGTGGCAGAAGTACCACCGCATCAAGCTGCCCCCGTACCTCGCGTTCTTCGGTGGCCGCCGCTTCGTGCCGATCATCGTCGCGGGCGTCATGATCCCCGTCGGCGTCGTGATGGGTCTCATCTACCCGTGGTTCGACAAGGGTCTGACCGCCGTCGGCGAGGCCGTCTCGGGCAGCTCGATCATCGGTGCGGGCATCTACGGCGTGATCAACCGCCTCCTGATCCCGCTGGGTCTGCACCACATCCCGAACACGTTCATGTGGCAGGTCTTCGGCGAGTACCAGGTCGACGGCGCCACCAAGACCGGTGACATCCCGCGCTTCTTCGCGGGTGACCCGACCGCGGGCACGTTCATGTCCGGCTTCTTCCCGATCTTCATGTTCGCGCTCCCCGCGGCCGCCCTGGCGATCATCCACACCGCCAAGCCGTCGCAGAAGAAGATCATCGCCGGCATCATGGGCTCCGCGGCCCTCACCTCGTTCATCACGGGTGTCACGGAGCCGCTCGAGTTCGCGTTCATGTTCGTCGCGTGGCCGCTCTACGTCATCCACGCCATCCTGACGGGTACGTCGCTCGCGATCACCAACGCGCTCGGCGTGCACGACGGTTTCGGCTTCTCCGCGGGTGTGATCGACTACCTGCTCAACTTCAACATCGCGACCAGGCCGTTGCTGATCATCCCGATCGGCCTCGTCTACGCGGCGATCTACTACTTCGTGTTCCGCTGGGTCATCACCAAGTGGAACCTGAAGACGCCGGGCCGCGAGGACGACGAGTCGCCGGAGGCGGACGAGAGCGTCGTGGGTGCCTCGGGTTCGGCCGACACGGCCGTCACCGAGAAGCCCGCCAGGCACGACAAGCAGTAGTCACAACCAGCTCTACCGGGAGGAACCATCATGGCCGAGCGACGGGTCACCGTGGCCAGCAAGGTCGGACTGCACGCCCGGCCTGCCGCATTGCTGGCGAAGGCCGCCGCCGACCAGCCGGTGACGGTCACCATCCGCAAGAACGACGGCGAAGCCGTCGAAGCGGCGAGTGTCCTGGGACTCATGACCCTGGGCGCGATGCACGGTGACGAGGTGGTGCTCAGCGCCGAGGGGGACGGAGCGGACGCTGCTCTGGACGCCATCGCCGAACTGATCGCCACCGACCACGACGGGTGATCCCTGCCGTGAGCGGTCCTGGTCGCCCCGAAGACCGGGACCGCTCGCGGTCCACCCGAAGTGCAGCACCACCCCCGCGGTCACGACGCCGGCGAGAGTCGACGGCGTGGCCTGCGGGTAGCTCACCATCAGCCACACCCCGCCGACGGCCAGCGCCGGCGGTACCACGAGCCCCGCGGTCCACCTGCGCAACAGCAGGAACGCGAGCGTCGAGACCAGCAGCGCCGCGCCGAGCGTGTCGCTGAACCGGTGCCAGCCGAGCGACACCGTCTCCGCCGCGACCGCCCCCGCCCCCAGCGCCCCCGGCACCGCCACGACCAGCGCGAACCGGCGTGGCACGGCCATCGTCACCGCGATCACCGACGCCACCGCGGCCGTCGTGTGCCCGCTCGGGAAGCTGTTGTGCACCAGCACCGCGTCGTCGTCCAGCGGCGGCCGCACCAGCACGTAGAGCTTCAGCACCTGGGCGCCCAGCACCGAACCGCCGAGCAGCAGCAACGGCGCGAGGGACTTCTTGCGCGCGAACACGATCACGAGCACCGCGGCGACGATGATCGCCATGTCCACGTTGGACGCCCACGACCGTTGCAACGACAACTCGGGCAGCGCGGCGTTCTCGGCGCGTTGTCCGAAAGACGTCCACACCAGCGCGAAGTACGTGAAGAGGAATCCCAGCAAGCTTCCGGCCATGGGTTCGAGATTCCGCGCGCCGCTCTATGAGAACGTCCACGCCATGTCATGGTTCCGCTACAGAACGGGCGTCCCCGTCGCCGCCCGCCGATAATGGATCTCGTGGCGATGGTCTTGCTGGTGGAGGACGACCCCTCGGTGCGTGAAGGACTCGGGCTGGCGCTGCGCCGTCAGGGGCACGAGGTCCGCGCGGCTCCGACAGGCGAGGAAGGCGTCGAGCAACTGCGCGACTCCCGCCCCGACATCGTGGTCCTCGACATCATGCTGCCCGGGATCGACGGCTTCGAGACGTGCCGCCGGATGCGGTCGCACGCCGAGGTGCCGATCATCATGCTGACCGCCCGCGGCGACGACTTCGACGTGGTGGCGGGTCTGGAGGCGGGCGCGGACGACTACGTGGTCAAGCCCGTCGAGCCGCGCGTGCTGGAGGCCCGCATCCGGGCGGTGCTGCGGCGGACGGTCTCCGAGCCGTCGTCGGTCGAACGGCACGGGTCGCTGGTGATCGATCGGGCAGGACTGCAGGTGCTCAAGAACGACGTGAAGGTCGCGCTGACCCCGACCGAGCTGAAGCTGCTGCTCGAACTGTCCCGCACGCCTGGGCGAGTGCTGACCCGCCAGCAGATCCTGGAAGCCGTGTGGGAGCACGACTACCTCGGTGACTCGCGGCTGGTCGACGCGTGCGTGCAGCGGTTGCGCGCGAAGATCGAGGACGTGCCCGGCGAACCCGGCTACGTGCACACCGTGCGCGGCTTCGGGTACCGCTTCGGCCCGCGATGAGGTCGCTGCTGCGCGGCCTGCGCCCGCGGCTGATGGCGGCGTTCCTGCTGCTGACGGTGCTGGGCGCGGTCGGCGCGGCGGGCGCCTCCTACGCGACGGCCCGCACGTTGCTGCTGGAGAACGCCCAGGACAGCTTCATGAACCCGCTCGTGCAGAACGTCCGCGAGTACGCGCAGCGGGTCGTCGTGCCGCCGGCCCAGCAGGACCTGGACGACTTCGCGTCGTTCCTGCGCGGCTCGTCGGTCGTGCTGTACGAGGGGATGCGGTCGAGCGGCGGGCCGGACCCGTCGTTCGTCCCCGCCGAGATGCGCGCCATGCTCAAGAACAGCAGCACCATCCTGTGGCAGCGGCGCACCGACCAGATCGTCCCGTACGTCGTGGTCGGCATCCCGTTGCTGCGCGGCGACGGCACCCCGACGGGCGTGGAGGTGTGGGCGGTCACGGAGCTGGGCGCCACGCAGACCGCCATCGACAGCTTCTCGACCGCCGCGTGGGTGGGCGTGAGCCTCGTGGTGCCGTTGGCGCTGGGTCTGGCGTTGTTCACCGCACGGGGTGTGCTGCGTCCCGTGCGCAGACTCGGCGCTGCCGCCCGCGCACTCGGTTCCGGCCGCCTGGACACCCGTGTGGACGAACGGGGCTCCGACGAGCTCGCGGACCTCGCCCGCACGTTCAACCGCGCCGCCGAGCAGCTGGAGGCCTCGCAGGCGGCCTCCAGACGGTTCGTGGCGGACGTGTCGCACGAGCTGCGCACCCCGTTGACGGCCATGAACGCCGTCACCGCCGTGCTGGACGAGGACGCGGGCACGCTGCCGCCGGACACCGCCGTGGCGGCCAGGCTGGTCTCGACCGAGACCCGCAAGCTCACCCGTCTCGTCAACGACCTGATGGAGATCTCGCGCTTCGACGAGGGCCGCAACGTCCTGGAACTGGACGACTGGGACCTCGGCACCGCCGTCCGCGACACCCTGGCCGCGCGCGGCTGGACCGGCTCGGTGCAGGCGTCGCTGGTGGAGGGCGTGGTGGCGCGGGTGGACCGCCGCCGGCTCGACGTCATCGTGGCGAACCTCGTCGGCAACGCCCTGAAGCACGGCGGCGTCCCGGTGCGGGTGACCGTGCGGCCGGGCATCGTCCAGGTGGCGGACAACGGGCCCGGCATCCCCGCCGACGCACTCCCCCACATCTTCGACCGCTTCTACAAGGCAGACACGGCCCGCTCCCGTTCCGAGGGCAGCGGACTGGGATTGGCGATCGCATGGGAGAACGCACGCCTGCACGGCGGCACGATCGAGGCGGCCAACGCCCCCTCCGGCGGTGCGGTCTTCACGTTGCGCTTGCCCTCGTGACGCTGGCGTCGTGCGGCATCCGCCCGACTCCGGTGCTGACCGGCGGCGAGGGCCCGACGGTCTCGTCGCGCACGCTGACCGTCTACTTCGTGCGGCCGGACGGGAACGGCCTGACGCGCCGCAACCGCGCCTACACCGGCGGCGTCGACATCACGACCGCCATCAACCTGCTGCTGGCCGGTCCCACCGACGACGAGCGCAAGCAGGGCCTCACGACCGACCTGCCGGAGACCCGGTCGCGGGCGGTCGCGGCACGCAACTACGTCGTCCTGCCCGACGACGTCAACCCGCTGGCGTCCAAGTGGGGCTTCATCCAGATCCACTGCACGGCCCAGGCGAACGGCGTGGAGATCGCCCCCGAGGCCAAGATCCCGGTCGAGGTCTGCCCCTAGGCCCGTCCCGCATGCCGGGTGAGGTCCTAGAAGCGTTCGTACAGCACGTCTTCGTCGTTCTTGAGGTGGCCGTCGTACGGGCCGACCTTGGTGATCCTGGCGCCTTCGCGGAACACCACCTGCAGGCCGTGCTCGACCTCCCACTCGCACTCGGCCTCGACCGACACGAACACCGGATCGCCCTCGTAGCCGCGGCAGACCGTCACCTCGCGGCTCGCGAACGTGACGTGGTCCCAGACTTCTCCCGGTCCGGCGATGCGCGGGAAGTCGTCCAGCTCGTCGCCGAAGATCTCACCCATGTGCCGGTAGTAGTCGAAGACCGCCGCTGCCGCCGCTGCGAGAGCCCTGCCGTCGAGGGCGAGGAACGCCTCGATGGCGGCGTGGAACTCGTGCGGCGCCGGGTCGTCCTCGTAGCCCTCGACGTGGAAGCGGTACGCACCGCCCAGCACCGGCACCTCGACGGGCGCGCTGAGCAGACCGTCGTAGTCGCTTGCGGTGAGCGTGCCGAGCCCGGGGATCTCCACCGGGACATCCTAGGAAGTGGAGGGGCGCACCGGCGGCCGTGGTGCCGAAGCCGGTAGGCCCACGCGCCCAAGCGGAGCCCCCGGCCGGCACACCCGTGCGCCCCACCTGCCGGTTCTCCCGCAGAACACCGGCATGCGATGACCGCGGGCGAGTGGCACATCGTCCGCAGTCAAACGAGTCGTGCGCAGACAATCACACGACGGGCGCGGGCGGATATCGAACAAGGCGGGATCAGGCCGAAAGTTACGCGCGGGCGGCCAGAGCGGCGTCCAGCGCGCGGCGCATCACGTCCTGCGGCGCCGGCTTGCCGGTGAACTGCTCCACCTGACCGAAAGCCTGGTGCAGCAACATGTCCAGGCCCGTCGCGAGCCGTGCGCCCGACTCCTGCACGGCCGCGGCGACCGGGGTCGGCCACGGGTGGTAGATCACGTCCAGCACGTACGGTGCGCGGGCCAGTGCGGACGCCAGGGATGCGGTGGCCTCGGCGGGCACCGTGGACACCACGACGTCCGACGCGCCACACAGGACGGCGAGGTCCACAGAGGACAGGTCGAGGACCTCGACGGAGACGCCGACCCGTGACGCGGTCTCCACGGCCTCCCCCGCGCGCGCGGGATCCCGCACCACCAACGAAACCGAGGTCACGCCCAGTTCGGCGAACCCGGCCAGTGCGGCCGTCGCGGTGCCGCCCGCGCCGAGCACCACGCCGTGGGTGCCGCCGGAGAAACCCGTCTCCCGCAACGCTCCCACGACGCCGTCGACGTCGGTGCAGTCGGCGTGCCACTCGGAACCGTTGCGCACCAGGGTGTTCGCCGCGCCCACGGCCGAGGCGCGCGGGGTCACGACGGACGCGAACGCCAGCGCCGCCCGTTTCGTGGGCATCGTGCAGGACAGGCCGACCCACTCGGGGCCGAGCGACGACACCAGGCCGGGCACGCCTTCCTCGGAGCACGAAAGGCGGGTGTACTCCCAGTCGAGGCCCAGTGCGGCGTACGCGGCGTTGTGCAGGACGGGTGAGAGCGAGTGCTCGATCGGCGACCCGATCACCGCCGCCTTCCGCAGCACCACTAGTAGACGCCCTCCTGCTGTGCCTTCTGGTCCTTGGCCTGGTGTTCCGGGTACGTGTTCGAGAAGCACGAAGTGCCGTCCTTCTGGCACTTCACGAAGTACATGATCTTGTTGCCCGCGTCGCCGCCGTCCGGCTTGATCGCGGCCGCCACGGCCTGCTGGGAGGGCGAGCCGATGGGGGTCGGCGTCAGGCCCTTCCGGTTGTACGTGTTGTACGGCTGGTTCGCGCCGCGGTCCGCGTCGGACGTGCGGATGTGCGGCTGGTTGTTGCGGTAGTTGATGGTCGAGTCGAACTGCAGCTCCATCGGCTCGGCCATCCGGTTGTAGATGACCTGCGAGACCTTGCCGAAGTCCTTCTCGATCGCTTCCTTCTCGATCAGCGACGCGATCACGAGGACCTCGTACGGGCGGAAGCCGGTGTTCAGCGTGCCGCCGGGGATGCCCGCGCCCTGCAGCTTCTGGGCGGAGGCGACGATGACGCTGCGGAGCAGCTCGACCGCGCTCACGCCCGGCTTGACCTGGTACACGCCGCGCATGATCAGGCCCTCGAGGCGGAACTGCGGCTCGGCGGCCTTCACGTCGGCGAGCGCCCAGTCCGGCACGCCGAGGGCGACCGGGTCCGTCTGCTCGGCGGCGGCCTTGATCTCGTCGCCGGTCAGGCAGACCTTCTGGCCGTCCTTCTCGGTGCAGCTCGCGGCGGCGAGCTGGGAGTAGATGCCCGCGACGGTCTTGCCGTTGGCCTGGATGTCGGTGAGCTTGATGCCGCCGACGATCTGCACGGCGGGGACGCGCGTCTTCGGGTCGATCATCTTGGCCACCGCGGTCTGGCCGGACATCTTCGTCTTCATCAGGTAGAAGCCGGGTTGGATCGACGTCACGCGGGCGTCGGTCTTGCTGGCCTCGGTGAACGCGCGCGCGGAGGCGACGACGCCGTTCTCGTAGAGGGTGGACGCGATCTGGCTGACCACGTCGCCGTCCTGGACCTCGACGATGGCGTCGGCCTCGCCGCTGCCCGAGAAGTCGTCGAACGACCCGATGCCGCGCAGTTCGCGGTAGCCGTAGTAGGCGCCGCCCATGCCGACGGCGAGCACTAACGCGACGACCAGCCACAGGACCGTCTTCTTGCGCTTCTTCGCCTTGGCCCTGGCGTTGTCGCGCTCGCGGTCGCGCTTCCTGACCGGCCTGCGCTCGTCCACGTCGGGGTCGGTGAACAACCCGAGATCGTCGCCGCTCACGCCTCGTCCTTTCGGGCGGACACCGAACGTGCCCGTGCGTCCAGCCAAGATTGCAGGATCTCGACAGCAGCGGCCTGGTCGACCACGGCTCGCTGTTTCTTGCCCTTCACACCACGCTGCGCCAGCACCCGGCTCACCACGACCGTCGTCAGGCGTTCGTCGCTGAGCCGCACCGGCACCGGGGCGATGCGTCCGGCCAAGGCGGCAGCGTACGCCGTCGCCGCCTCGGCTGCGGGGCCGTGCCTTCCTGCCAGCGTCTTCGGCAGGCCGACCACGACCTCGACGACGTCATGGTCGGCGATGAGACGTACGAGTTCCGTGAGGTCCGAGCCGCCCTTCTCGTCGCGCTTCAGGGTGACGAGCGGAGTGGCCAGGAACGGACTCGGATCGCTCAGGGAAACCCCCACGCGAACCGATCCGACGTCGACGCCGAGCCTCCTGCCGAGGCCCGGATCGTCGACACCGGGAACATCAGCGCTGTTCAAGCACCTTGTCCAGTTCGTTGGTGAGGGCCGTGACGGCCTCCGTGACACCGGACGGGTTGGTGCCGCCGCCCTGGGCCAGGTCCGGCTTGCCGCCACCGCGGGCGGCGATGGCCGGGCCGAACACCGGGACCAGCTTGCCGGCGGCAAGGCCCAGGTCGCGGGCGGCGGCCGTGGTGGCCACCACGAAGCTGACCTTGTCGCCGTCGACCGAGAACAGGGCCACCACACCGGGCTTGCTGCCGAGGCGGTTGCGGACCTCGCCGCCGAGGGTGCGCAGGTCGTTGCCCGACACGCCTTCGAGGCCGAGGGCCACGAGCGACAGGCCGCGGATGTCCAGGGCCTTGTCGGCGAGGGCGCCGGCGTTGCCGAGCAGCTCGGCGGCGCGGACCTTCTCCAGCTCCTTCTCGGCGGCCTTCAGGCGCTCGACCAGCGACTCGATCCGCTCGGGCAGGCCTTCGGAGCCGACCTTGAGCATGTCGGAGAGGTTCTGCACGATAGCGCGTTCCTTGGCGAGGAACCGCATGGCCTCGATGCCGACGTAGGCCTCCAGGCGGCGCACGCCGGAACCGACGGACGACTCGCCGAGCAGCGTGATGGCGCCGATCTGGGACGAGTGCTCGACGTGCGTGCCACCGCAGAGCTCACGGGACCACTCGCCACCGATCTCGATGACGCGGACGGTCTCGTCGTAGGTCTCGCCGAACAGGGCGACGGCACCCATCTCCTGGGCGCCGGCCATGTCGGTGTAGACGATGCTGACCGGCAGGTCGCGGCGCACGGCGAGGTTCGAGACCTCCTCGATCTCGCTCTTGGCCTCGGCGGACAGGCCACCGGTCCAGGCGAAGTCGAGCCGCAGGTAGCCGGGCTTGTTGTACGAACCGCTCTGCAGGGCCGACGGGCCGAGCACGTGGCGCAGGGCGGCGTGCACGACGTGCGTGCCCGAGTGGCCCTGGCGGGCGCCGGTGCGCCACTCCTGGTCGACGCGGGCCTCGACGTGCTCGCCCTCGCTGACCTCGCCGGACGTGACGCGGACCTGGTGCACCCACAGCTTGCGGGCGACCTTCTGCACGTCGAGCACTTCCAGCTCGGCGTTGGCCGTGACGATGGTGCCGGCGTCGGACTCCTGGCCACCGGACTCGGCGTAGAGCGGCGTGCGGTCGAGGACGACCTCGACGATGTCGCCCTCCTTGGCCGACTTCACGCGGGCGCCGTTCAGCACGATGCCGCGCAGCGTGGCCTCGGAGCTCAGCTCGGTGTAGCCGGTGAACTCGGTCGGGCCCTGCTCCAGCAGCTCGCGGTAGACCGTCTGGTCGCCGTGGCCGGTCTTCTTGCCGGCGGCGTCGGCCTTGGCGCGGGCGCGCTGCTCGGCCATCAGCTTGCGGAACCCGTCCTCGTCCACGGACAGGCCGGCCTCGGAGGCCATCTCCAGCGTGAGGTCGATCGGGAAGCCGTACGTGTCGTGCAGCTGGAAGGCCTTGTCACCGGGCAGCGTGGCGCGGCCGTCGGCCTTCACCTCGGCGGCGGCTCCCTCGAAGATCCGCGAACCGGCGTCGAGCGTGCGCAGGAACGTGTCCTCCTCGGCCTTGAGCACCTGCTGGATCCGGGCGAACCCGGTGACCAGCTCGGGGTAGGCCTCGCCCATCGAGTCGCGGACGACCTCGGCGAACGTCTGCAGCACCGGCTCGGTCACGCCGAGCAGGCGGCTGCTGCGGATGATGCGGCGCAGCAGGCGGCGCAGCACGTAGCCGCGGGCCTCGTTGCCGGGCGTGACGCCGTCGCCGACCAGCAGCACACCGCTGCGGGCGTGGTCGGCGATGACGCGGAAGCGGACGTCGTCGGTCTCGTCGGCGCCGTACTTGCGGCCGGAGAGCTCCTCGGCCTTGCTGATGACGGCGCGGACCAGGTCGGTCTCGTAGACGTTGTCGACGCCCTGCAGCAGGTAGGCGACGCGCTCGACGCCCATGCCGGTGTCGATGTTCTTCGACGGCAGCTCACCGATGACCGGGTAGTCCTTCTTGGCACCACCCTCGCCGCGGATGTTCTGCATGAAGACGAGGTTCCAGATCTCCAGGTACCTGTCCTCGTCGACGACCGGGCCGCCCTCCTTGCCGTACTCGGGGCCGCGGTCGTAGTAGATCTCCGAGCACGGGCCGCACGGGCCGGGGACGCCCATCGACCAGAAGTTGTCCTCGACGCCGCGGCGCTGGATGCGCTCCAGCGGCATGCCGGCGACCTTCTGCCAGAGCTCGATGGCCTCGTCGTCGGTCTCGTAGACGGTGACCCAGATGCGCTCGGGGTCGAAGCCGTAGCCGCCCTCGTCCTGGGACTTGGTGATCAGCTCCCAGGCCAGCCGGATGGCGTCTTCCTTGAAGTAGTCGCCGAGCGAGAAGTTGCCGGCCATCTGGAAGAACGTGAGGTGGCGCGTGGTCTTGCCGACCTCGTCGATGTCGGGGGTGCGCACGCACTTCTGGATGCTCGTCATCCGCGGGGCGGGCGGCGGGGCCTCGCCGAGGAAGTACGGCTTGAACGGCACCATGCCGGCGTTGACGAACAGCAGGTTGGGGTCGTCGAGCAGGAGCGAGGCGCTGGGGATGTACTTGTGGCCGGCGTTCTCGAAGTGCTCGCGGAAGCGCTTGATGATCTCGTGGGTCTGCACGGGAAGTTCCTTGCTCGTTGCTGGGAAGGTCAGGGCACGACTGAGGGGCGAACGGTCTTAGTGCTTTCCGTTCGCCCTGGGCGCTCGGCGCCCCGGCGTGAATCCCGTCTGACGTTCCACGGTGTCCTGCAACTCCTGTTCCCGTTCGGCCATTCCCGCGCGCACCTCGGCCCCGAAGGAACCGAGGGCGCCGGCGAGCTCACGAAGGCCTTCACCCACGTTAGCGCCGATACCGGCAGGGGTCGCCTGCTTTGTCACCTCGGCGGCCTTCTTCGCGACGAAGAGGCCTGCCGCGGCACCCAGCCCGAACCAGAAGAGGCGGCTCACCTCGCACCCCGCCTCGGACGGCGCTTGGTGTGCTTGTTGGGCTGCTCGGCGGCCTTGCGGCGCGCCTTGACGGCCTTGCTCACGCCGTAGGACAGGGCGGCCGCCTTGACCAGCGGACCGCCGAGCGTGGCGGTGAAGAGGCTGGTGAGCGCGGAGACGTTGCCCGTGACGGCGCGCGCGTTGGCCGTGATGCCGTCGACGCGTTCGAGCTGCGTGTTCACGTGCGTCAGCGTCGTGTTGGCCTCGACGAACAACGGGTCCGTGTTCTGCTGGGCCTTCTGCATCGCTTTGGTCGCCTCGTCGAAGAACCGGGCCGCCTTGATCCCGACGAACAGCACCACGAGCGCGAGCAGAACGACGGCACCGGCGGCGAGCCACCCTGGCGACACAGATCCTCCTGGTGAACAGGCGTGCGGGCTTGGTTGCGAATGAGATTACCGGGTGGGTCCGACACCCACATGAGCGGCATCATTCGTTGATCTTCAACGACCTGTGGCGCCGTCGATCCGCTCCCTGACGATGTCGGCGTGACCGGCGTGCCGGGCGGTCTCGGTGGTCATGTGCGCGAGGAGCCGGCGCAGCGACTTGCGGGTGCCGTCGACCGGGATCGCCATCAACGCCTCCGGGGAGCCCGCAGCCGCGTTGATCGCGCTACCGCCACCCTGGATCGCCGTCGATCACATCGAGGACGTCAGGCACTTCGGGATCGATACGGACTGGCAGGCCCCCTGGGGGGATCCGCCCCCCATCCCAATCATCTCAAGCGGGTCTGACATTCCGGAGCGCTCAGCCCGGGCAGGTGCCGGCCCGGGATCGACGCGCCGCCGCGGATCACCACCTGCCCGCGGCCACTCGTCGGCAAGGCGCTTCGCCTTCTTGATCACACAGAGCCTTCGGAACGCCGGGGCGCGCGCCGCCGGGCGACGCGGGGCACGGGTTCGCGCTGGGTCTCTTGCATTCACGAGAACGTACGGGACAGCTCATTGACGCGTGGTTGTCACAGCCTGTGAAATACCCGTCACACAGGGCTTGACACCCGGCCCTGCACCGCGTGGAGTTAGGCAACCCTAAGTTCGACCGTGCAGGAGGCCAAGTGAACCCGGTGACGCACCTGGACTCCTATCGGCCGCAGGTGACCGCCGGCCCTCCCCCGGTGCCCGCGCTGGGCCTGCCCTGGGGCGCCCGCCTGGCCCGGCCGGACGGCTACGACCTGCACCTCGTCCACCGCTGGAACTCGGCCCCGCACGTGGCGGCGTTCCGGCGGCAGGCGTTCTCCCTGGCGCGGTGGGAGGAGGCGTTGCGGGCACAGCTGGCGGGCGACGACGTGCGGCCGTTGCTGATCAGCTGGCACGGCAGGCCGGTCATCTTCGCCGAGGTGTACCGCGCGGCCCGGCACGCCGTCGCCTCCGGCTACTCCGCGCGGCCCCACGACATCGGCCTGACCATCGCGGTCGGCGACCTCGCGATGACCGACCAGGGCCTGGTGCGCGCGCTGCTCCCCCGCCTCACCGACGCGGTGTTCGAGGCCGATCCGCACTGCACGCGCGTCGTGCTGGAGCCGGACGTGACGAACACGCGCGCCATCAGGTCGTTCGAAGCGGGCGGCTTCACGGCGCTGGACGAGATCATGCTGCCCGGCAAGGTCGCACTGCTGATGGTGTGCAAACGCTAGAAAGCGGTGATGTCCCGCGGTGCGCGTTCCTTGCGGCTGAGCGCGCGCACCACGTCGATCGCGCTGTGCTTGTTGAGCGCCATGCGGGTCAGCAGGTCGATGACGGTCTCGTTGACACCGCGGGGGAACTCGGGTGTGTCGATGCCGACGCTCACCGCGAGGTCGTCGCTGTGCACGACGAACTCCATCAGGCGGCTCACGAGGTACTCGTCCAGCGGCACCGCCCACGGACCCCAGTGCGGCATCCGGACGCCGCGGTTCTCCTTGCCCGGCAACAGTTCCTGGAGGGTGTCGAGCGCCGCCTCGAACCGCGCGCACAGGTCGGCCTGCCCCTCGGCGGCGAGCTTCTCGCCGCCCGCGCGGATCCGCGTGTGGAACTCGGAGTCGACGTCGAGGTCGGTCCACTTGGCGCGCGCGTAGTGCTCCATCAGCGTCACGACCGGCTCGTCGCCTTGAGGTGCCTCGATCATGCCGGGCAGCGGCAACGCCTGGTACGCCAGATGTCCGGCGAGTCCGCTGACCCCGAACTCCGGCAACGCGCTCGGCTCGTCCCAGTGCTTCGCGACCTGCTCGTGGCGCAACAGGTCCAGTGCGATGCGGGCGCTGGCCAGGAAGTCGTCTCTGATCGTCACCTCGCCGAACCTACTCGCGCCTGATGTCGTCCCGCTGACGCATGCGCTCGACGATCTCCTCCGGCGAGGAGGAGAGCTTCGGCATGTGCTTGCGGCTCAACAACCACAGCATGAAGCCCATCAGCAGGACCCAGCCGATGATCGTCCCGATCAACGCGAACGACGCGAGGGCCGGATAGCGCTCGGTGTCCTGGTTCGACACCAGCTTCCGGCCGTTGTGCGTGGTGCTGACCGCGCCCTGGAAGACGTTCTCCAGCTTGCCGAACAGGCCGGTGGCGTTGCTGAACGCCTTGGACAGCTTCTTGCACCAGCCCAGGGACTTGTTCGCGTACTTGACCGCCGTCGCCGTGCACTCGGCGATGACACCCGCGACGCCCGCTCCGAACGCCGCCATCGCCGGCGCCCAGCGGACGCAGATGCTGATCAGCTTGCCGACGGCCTCGGAGATCAGGTCCCGGACGATGCCGCGCACCACGTTGAGGATCGTCTTGCAGACGTTGACGAGCACGGAGATGCCCTGCGCGCCCGAGGCGTACGTGTCCGCCTTGTCGACGCCGAACGTCTCATAGGCGCGGAACTCCTGGCCCGACCACCGGCCCGCGTCGGTCTTCACCCACTGCTCGAGGTCGGTGGAGACCTGGTCCAGGTGGTTCGCGACGTTGCCCCACGTCTTGGACATCGAGTCGAGCTGCTGCTGGTCGCCGGTGAGCCAGTCGAGCGGCTCGCGCAGGAACGGGACGTGCTCGATCAGCCAGCCGAAGCCCGCGCCGATCAGACCGGCGAGAGGGTCCGCGAGGAAGCCGGCGACGCCCATCGCGCCACCGGCGGCGTTCATGAGACCTTCCGCTTGGTGGCCTCGCCTTCGACCTTCAACGGGTTCGTCATCGGCGGTGCATCCCGTCGAGGTTCGTGGCCTGGGCCTCTTCGTTCGACCTGATGTGCAACGCCATGTCGGCGAACTCGCGGTAGTGCTCGACCGCCGAGTCCGAGGCCTTCGCGATGACGTTGGCCGCCAACGCGGACGCGCCCGCGCAGATGCCCGCGAGCGGCATGCCCAGCAGGCCGAACGCCGTCGCGTCCATGGTGGCGTTCGCGGAGGTGACCGCGGTGTTGATGCGGGCGCCGATGTCGTCGAGCTTGCCGAGGTGCGCCTTCATCTCCGCCTCGCCGCTGGCGTGAGTCATCGCAGGTACCCGTTGTCGCCGAAATCCTCGTCGTCGTCGCGGGCCGGCCGGGGTGCGCGCGGCGGGCTCGGGGCCGGTGGGTGATCGTCCTCGATCCGGCCGAGACGCGACCCGCCCCTGCGCCGTCCGCACGACCCGCAGCACCTCGCGGCCGACCTCGTCGCCGTCCCTGCGCTGCAGGGCGTTGCCGAGCCGGAGGTCGACCAGGTTGCCCGCGTCGTCGACCGTCACGGAGATCTGGCCGTCCGCGCTGCGCTCGGTGACCTGCAGCGTCGCCAGAGTCTCGCGGATCGCGCCGCCGCGCCTGCGCCAGCGTCCCCTCGTAGTTCGCGAGGACGTGATCAGGATCGGTCGACGTCGCCCCGGTGCTCGCTTGAGCACCTGACGCGACCGGACCCTGCTCCGAACGGATCAGCGCTACCCGGCCGCGATCACCTCGATCTCCACCAGCCAGTCGCTGACCAGCGTCGTCGCGACGATCGCCGTCGTGGGCACCGCGCGGCCTCCGAGCGCCGCCACCCGCGCGGCCGCGTTGGCCTCCGCGTACGACGCGTCGCGCAGGTAGCTGGTGAGCCGGACGATGTTGTCCACGGTCATGTCCGCCGAGGCGAGGATCCTGCGGAGGTTGGCCCAGATCAGGTCGAGCTGCTCGGCGAGGTCGGCGCCGGGGTTGCCCGCCGGGTCGAGGCCCATGGTGCCGGAGACGAAGAGAAGGCGTGCTGGGTCGCGGACTTCCATCGCGTGCACCCAGTCACCGCCGGTCGCGTAGACGCCGTCGGCAGGGTTGTGCGGCACGAGTTCCATGGGCCGATCATGAGTGATGGCCGCAACTGAAAATCCGGTCGTGCGGGACGCACGGCCCGAGGACGTCGTGGGGATCTGCCGGTTCGGTGAGGCGCACGTCGAGCCGCACTACGCCCCGCTGATCGGCGCGGAGGCGGCCGCGGCGCAGGTCACGCGGTGGTGGAACGAGGAGCAGATCGCCGCGGCCGTCAGCGGAGGGCTGGTGGTGGTCGCGGTGGTGGGCGAACGGATCGTCGGCGTCGGGCAGCGCGGGCGCCGGGGTGAGGACCACGTCATCTACAAGCTCTACGTCGACCCCGCCCTGCGCGGCGGCGGGATCGGGCCGCGGCTGATCGGCGCGCTCGTGGCGCACGTCGGGGCGGCCGAGTTCTACGTCGAGCACTTCGCCGCCAACGAACGGGCGGGCGCGTTCTACGAGCGGGAGGGGTTCGAGGTGCGCCGGGTCGAGGACGGCGTCGTGTGGCGGTCGCTCACTCGCCCCTGATCACGCGGCGCAGCTTCGGCAGGCGCTCGGCGACGGCGCGTTCGGCGCCGCGGCCCGTCGGCGCGTAGTAGTCGCGGCCCACCAGGTCGTCCGGGGCGTACTGCTGCGTGAGCACGCCCTCTGGCACGTCGTGCGGGTAGCGGTAGCCCTGGGCGTTGCCGAGCTTCGCGGCGCCCGCGTAGTGGCCGTCGCGCAGGTGTGCCGGCACGGAGCCGATGGCGCCCTTGCGGACGTCCTCGATGGCCGCGTAGATCGCGGTGGTGACGGCGTTCGACTTCGGCGCGGTGGCCAGGTGGATGGTGGCCTGGGCCAGGTTCAGCGCGCATTCGGGCAGGCCGATGAGCTGCACGGCCTGGGCCGCGGCCACGCAGGTCTGCAGGGCGGTGGGGTCGGCCATGCCGACGTCCTCGCTGGCGTGGATCACCAGGCGGCGCGCGATGAAGCGCGGGTCCTCGCCCGCCTCGATCATGCGCGCGAGGTAGTGCAGGGCCGCGTCGACGTCCGAGCCGCGGATGGACTTGATGAACGCCGACGTCACGTCGTAGTGCTGGTCGCCGTCGCGGTCGTAGCGCACGGCCGCCTTGTCCACCGTGGACTCCAGCAGCGCCAGCGTGATCACGCCGTCGTTGGACGCCAGCGCGGAGTCGGCGGCGGCCTCCAGGGCGGTGAGCGACCGGCGCGCGTCGCCGCCCGCCAGGCGGATCAGGTGGTCCTCGGCGTCGGGTTCGAGCACGACGGTGCCGCCCAGGCCGCGGTCGTCCGCGACGGCCCGCTGGATCACGGCGCGCACGCCGTCGTCGGTCAGCGACTTGAGCTGCAGCACGAGAGAGCGTGACAGCAACGGCGAGACGACCGAGAAGAACGGGTTCTCCGTAGTGGCCGCGACGAGCAGCACGATCCGGTCCTCGACCGCGCCCAGCAGCGCGTCCTGCTGGGTCTTGGAGAAGCGGTGGACCTCGTCGATGAACAGCACGGTGGACTCGCCGGAGCGGACCAGGCGGCGCCGGGCCTCGTCGATGACCGCCCGCACCTCCTTCACACCCGCGGACAAAGCCGACAGCGCCACGAAACGACGCCCGGTGGCGCGGGACACGAGCGTCGCCAAGGTCGTCTTGCCGGTGCCGGGAGGACCGTAGAGCATCACCGACGCCGGGGTGGCGCCCTCGACCAGGCGGCGCAGCGGGGCGCCCGGCCCGAGCAGGTGGCCCTGACCGACGACCTCGTCCAGCGTGGCCGGACGCATCCGCACGGCCAGCGGGGCGTTGGCCGCGATGCGCTCGGCCTTCTCCTCGTCGGTCGCGCCGAAGAGGCCCTCGTCGAACAGACCTTCGCTCATGCGTTCGAGCCTAGGTCATGTGCGAGGATCGCGTTCCGTGCCCATCCCCCGCGCCGTGCTGCTCGCCGGACCCTCCGGCTCAGGCAAGTCGACACTCGCCGCCCACCTCGGCTGGCCGGTGCTGCGCCTGGACGACTTCTACCGCGACGGCGACGACCCGCTGCTCCCCCGCGACGAGCACGGCAGGGCCGACTGGGACGACGTCAGGTCGTGGAACGCCGACAAGGCGCTCCAGGCCGTGGTCGAGCTCTCCGAGACCGGGCGGGTCGAGGCGCCCGTCTACTCGATCAGCGAGGACCGCGCGGTCGGCACGCAGACGATCGAGCTCGGCGACGCGCCCGCGTTCATCGCGGAGGGCCTGTTCGCGGACCTGCTGGTCCAGGGCGCGCGAGACGCCGGGGTGCTCAGGGACGCGATCGTGCTCGCGCCGAGTCCGCCCGTCACGTTCGTGCGCAGGTTCGCCAGGGACGTGGCCGAGGCGCGCAAGCCCGTGCCGACGCTGGTCAGGCGCGGGCTGAGGCTGATGCGCGAGCAGCCCCAGGTCGTCCGCAGGTGCGTCAGCGCGGGCATGCGACGCACGACACCGGCCAGGGCGAGGACCGAGCTCGTTTCGTGATCAGGTTGACCGGTGCCGGTAGGGCTGATCTGGCAGGATGCCGCTCACACTAGATCCGGGGGTAGCCGAGATGTCCGAAACGCCCGGCTGGTCCTCACCCGACCAGCCCCAGAACCAGCCGCCGCAGAACCAGCCGCCCCAGTACGGGCAGCAGCCGCCGCAGTACGGCTACAACCAGCAGCCTCCGACCGGGCCGTCCATCCAGCCCGGTGTGATCCCGCTGCGCCCGCTGGCCGTCGGCGAGATCATCGACGGCGCCATCAAGACCATGCGCAGCCACCCGAAGCTGATCATCGGTGCCGCCGCCGTGGTCGCCGCGGTCACCCAGATCCTCGGCCTGCTGGTGCAGCTGCCGTTCCTCGACGACCTCACCGCGGTCGTGACGCTCGACCCGAACACGACGACGCAGCAGGAGGCGGTGGACCAGGCCACCGGCGCCCTCGTCGGGTTCCTGTCCGGCTCCCTGATCACCGTCGTGCTGCTGCTGTTCGGCACGGTCTTCCTGTCGGGCTTCATCACCGTCGTCGTGGGCCACGCCGTGCTGGGCAAGCCGGTGACGTTCGCGCAGGCGTGGGAGGAGTTCAAGCCGCGTCTGCTGCCGCTGCTCGGCGCGACGCTGCTCTCCGGTCTCGTCATCACCATCGGCCTGGTCCTCTGCATCATCCCCGGCGTGTGGCTCTGGGTGATGTTCGCGCTGGTCACGCCCGCGCTGGTGCTGGAGCGCTGCGGCGTGGGCACCGCGTTCGGCCGCTCGCGCAAGCTGGTCGAGGGCGCCTGGTGGCGCACGTTCGGCATCCTGCTGCTCACCGTCATCATCGGCGCGGTGATCGGCTGGATCGTCAGCCTGCCGTTCGAGGCGATCGGCCTCGCGGTCTCCGGTGGTTTCAGCAACGACCCGACGGCCGTGCTGAACGCGGGCTACCTGGTCTTCGTGACCATCGGCGCCATCATCTCGTCGACGATCACGCTGCCGTTCAGCTCCGCGGTGACCGTGCTGCTCTACGTCGACCGCCGGATGCGCTCCGAGGGCATGGACATCGAACTCCAGCGGGCCGCGGGACATGGCGGTATCTGACGTACCGGTAGATCTCGGTCGCGACGAAGCCAGGGAAGCGGCGGTACGGGAGCTCAGCGATCCGGCGTACATCTCCGGTGACCCGAACCCGTTGCAGCGCGCGCTCGACTGGATCCTCGAACGCCTCGGCGCGTTGTTCGCCGGGGCGGGCGGCATGAGCGGCATCACCGCGATCACGATCATCGTGGCCGTGGTGGTGCTGATCGTCATCATCATCAGGCTCCGCACCGGACGCACGGGCCGTGCGCTGCGCAAGAGCGGTGACGTGTTCGGCAGCACCATTCTGAGTGCGGCGGAACACCGTGCCGCGGCGGAGAAGGCCGCGGCGGCCGGTGACTTCGCCGAGGCAGTGCGCGAACGTTTCCGTGCCGTGGTGCGGGAGTTGGAGCAACGCGGCGTGCTCGACGCACGGGCCGGACGCACGGTGGACGAGGTGGCGTACGAGGCGGGCCAGGCGATCCCGGGGCTCGCTCCCGACCTGCGCGGGGCCGCCGTCCAGTTCGACGACGTCTGGTACGGCGGCAGGCCCGCGACGGCGGAGGGGTACCGGCAGCTCGTGACCGTGGACGGCAAGGTGCGCGGATGACGTCGGTGTCCCCCGGCGCCGGGCGGATCTGGACGGCCGCGCGCGGCCCGCTGCTGATCGGCGTCATCATCCTGTTCGCCGCCATCGTGATCACGCTGCTGCGCGGCAGCGGTCCCGGCGGCGCGCTCGACCCCCGGTCGTACCGGCCGGAGGGCAGCCGCGCGCTGGCCCAGCTGCTGGAGCAGAACGGCGTGCGGGTCGAGCTGACCGACGACGTGTCCTCGCTGGGCGACGCGACACTGTTCGTGCCGCAGCCGAACCTGATCGACCCCGCACGCCTCGCCGAGCTGCAACGCACGGCGGCCGCGGCCGTGGTGCTCGCACCCGCCGGTGGCGCCGAGCGGCTGGAGGTCGAGACGCGGCAGCCGGGCTGCCCGTTCGCGGCCAAGGCGGGCCCGGCGACCATGGGCGGGCTCACCTACAAGGGCGAGCAGAGCTGCTACGACTCGACGCTGGTGCGGTTCGGCACGGTGACGGTGATCGGCTACGGCGGCATCTTCACGAACCGCGACCTCGACGAGGAGGGCAACGCGGCACTCGCGTTGTCGTTGCTGGGCCAGCACGAACGGCTGGTCTGGTACGTGCCGGCGCAGGCCGACGTCACCCAGCAGAAGCCGGTGTCCGACCTGGTGCCGGACGGCTGGAAGTTCGCCGCCCTGCAGCTCGGGATCGCCGCGGTGGTGCTCGCGCTGTGGCGGGCCCGCAGGCTCGGTCGCGTGGTGCCGGAACGGCTGCCGGTCGTGGTGCGCGCCGCCGAGACCGTGGAGGGCAGGGCCAGGCTGTACCGCCGGGCGCACGCCGCCGAGCACGCGGCACGGGTGCTGCGGCAGGCCACGCGCGACCGGCTGGCACCGGTGCTGGGCGTGGCGGTGGGCGACGACCCCGTCGAGGAGATCGCCCGCAGGACCTCGCGTCCCGTCACCTCGGTGCGGGCGCTGCTGTACGACGACGGGCCGGTGGACGACCGGGGGCTGGTCGCGCTGGCCGCTGATCTGGACGCTCTGGAGAACGAGGTGCGCAAGGGATGACGGTCACCACCGAGGAGGCGCGCGCGGCGCTCGTGGCGTTGCGCGCGGAGATCGGCAAGGCCGTGGTGGGCAACGACGCCGCAGTGACGTCGTTGATCCTCGCTTTGCTGTGCAAGGGACACGTGCTGCTGGAGGGCGTTCCGGGCGTCGCGAAGACGCTGCTGGTGCGTGCACTCGCGCGCGCGTTGGACCTCTCTACGACGCGTGTGCAGTTCACGCCGGACTTGATGCCCGGCGACCTGACGGGCTCGTTGGTCTACGACTCGCACAACGCCGCGTTCTCGTTCCGCGAGGGCCCGGTGTTCACGAACCTGCTGCTGGCGGACGAGATCAACCGGACGCCGCCGAAGACGCAGGCGGCGCTGCTGGAGGCGATGGAGGAACGGCAGGTGTCCGCCGACGGCACGACGCGGCCGCTGCCGGTGCCGTTCATCGTCGTGGCGACGCAGAACCCCGTCGAGTACGAGGGCACCTACCCGTTGCCCGAGGCGCAGCTCGACCGGTTCCTGCTCAAGGTCACCATGCCGGTGCCCGCGCGGGAGCACGAGATCGACGTGCTGACGCGGCACGCGTCCGGGTTCGACCCGCGCGACCTGTCGGCGTTGCAGCCGGTCGCGAGTGCGGCGCACCTGGAGGCGGGGTCGGCGGCCGTGCGCGCGTTGACCGTCGCTCCTGAGGTGATCGCGTACGTCGTCGACGTGTGCCGTGCGACCCGTCAGCACCCGGCGGTGCGTCTGGGCGTTTCTCCGCGTGGCGCAACGGCTCTGCTGGCCGCCGCACGGGCGTGGGCATGGCTTTCGGGCCGTGACTACGTGACGCCGGATGACGTGAAGTCGTTGGCACGGCCCGCGTTGCGGCACCGGCTGGAGCTGCGGCCGGAGGCCGAGCTGGAGGGCGTGACGGCGGACGGCGTGCTGGACGGCGTGCTCGGCGCCGTTCAGGTGCCGCGCTGACGTGGCGCTCACGGGCCGCGCGGGCCTGCTCGCGCTCGTCGGGGTACTCGTCGTCGGACTTCTCTTGCCGTCGTGGCAAGGGATTCTCGCCGTGCTCGCGTTGTTGGTCGTGTGTGTGGCCGTCGACTTGTTGTTGGCGGCGAGCGTGCGTGCGTTGACGTTCTCGCGCGCCGGATCGGCTTCGGTGCGCACGGGTGAGCTGTGCACGGTGCAGTTGACCGTGCACAACCCCGGCCGGCGGTTGCGGGGCGTTCTCCGGGACGCCTGGGCGCCTTCCGCCGGTGTGGTGGAGGACCGCGTCGACGTGGACGTGCCCGCTCGTGGGTCTCGCACGGCGTCGTTCGAGCTACGGCCCGTGCGTCGCGGCGATCGCGTGGCCGACCGTGTGACCGTGCGTTCCGTCGGGCCGTTGGGCATCGCGGCACGGCAGGGTTCGCACGAGGTTCCGTGGACGGTGCGCGCGCTGCCGCCGTTCCACAGCCGACGACACCTGCCGCCGTTGCTGGAACGCTTGCGTGAGCTCGACGGCCGTCGGGCGTCGTTGATCCGTGGCGCGGGCACGGAGTTCGACTCGTTGCGCGCGTACGTGATCGGCGACGACGTGCGGTCGATCGACTGGCGTGCGTCGGCCCGGTCGTCGGACGTCGTCGTGCGCACGTGGCGGCCGGAACGCGACCGTCAGGTGACGATCGTGCTCGACACCGCCCGCACGTCGGCGGGCCGGGTGGAGGGCGCGCTCGGCGGCCTGCCGAGGCTGGACACGTCGATGGACGCCGCGCTGCTGTTGTCCGCCCTGGCCGCGCAGGCCAGGGACCAGGTCGACTTCCTGGCGTTCAGCCACAAGGTGCGCGCCTCGGTGCCGCGCGCGACCGTGCCGACCCTGGTGCAGGCGATGGCGCCGTTGGAGGCCGAACTGGTCGAGTTCGACTCCCGCGCGGCCGTCGCCGAGGTGCTGCGGCGGGCCGGCCGCCGGTCGCTCGTGGTGCTGCTGACGACGCTCGACCCGTCGATCGAGCACGGCCTGCTGCCGTTGCTGCCGACCCTGGCGTCCCGGCACCACCTGCTGATCGCGTCGGTGGCCGACCCGGCCGTGCACGCGATGGCCTCGGGCCGTGGCGACCTGGAGGCCGTGTACTCGGCCGCTGCTGCGGAACGCACATTGGCCGAACGCCGCCGTCTCACCGCGTTGCTCGCACGGCACGGTGTCGACGTCGTGGACGCACTGCCCGACGACCTGCCACGGACGCTCGCGGACCGCTACCTGTCGTTGAAGGCAGCGGGCAAGCTCTAGATGGAGACCGGGGCGACGTCCTCGCGTTCGCTCGCGTCGACGTCGCCGGTCTCGCCCTCCCGTGCGGCCCGGCGCCCGATCACGAACACGTACAGCAGGAACAGCACCTCGGCCACCACGCCGATGCCCACCCGCGCCCACGTCGGCAGCCCGGACGGCGTCACGAAGCCCTCGATCACACCGGACACGAGCAGCACCACGACCAGCCCGAGCGCGACGGCGACGACCGACCGCCCCTCGGTGGCAAGCGCTTGGGCACGGGTGCGTTTGCCCGGGTCGATCACCTGCCAGCCCAGCCGCATGCCGATGCCCGCCGCGACGAACACGGCCGTGAGCTCCAACAGGCCGTGCGGTGCCAACAGGCCGAGGAACAGCTCACCGCGGCCCGCGCCGAACATCAGCCCGATGCCGAGGGCGACGTTCACGGCGTTGCTGAAGAGCAGGTAGATCGGCGGGATCGCGAACAGCACGCCGAGCAGCAGGCACGCGGCCGCGACCCAGGCGTTGTTCGTCCACACCTTCGCCGCGAACGACCCGGCGGGATCGCTGGAGTAGTACGACTCGTAGCCGCCGCCGACCCTGGTCATCTCCCGCAGCTCCTCGGGCGCGGCGATGGACGCCTGCACCTCGGGGCTGGACGCGATCCACGCGGCGATGATGCCGGTGAGCAGGTAGAACGCGAGTCCCGCCGGCACCCACCAGCGCCAGCCGAGGTAGATCGCGGCGGGGAACCGGTGCGTGAAGAAGCGGGTGAACACCTTCCACGCCGGCGTGTGCGTGCCCGTCAGCGCCGACCGGGCCTGCGCGACGAGCGTCGACAGCCGTTCGACCGTGGCCGGGTCGGGGGTCTGGCTGCGCACGATCGACAGGTGCGTCGTCACCTTCTGGTACAGCTCGATCAGCTCGTCGGCCTCGGCGCCGGTCAGCCTGCCGGGCCTGCGGGCCAGCTTGCCGAGCCGCTGCCACGACGCGCTGTGGCGCTCGATGAACACGTCCAGATCCACGATGAGTCACACTATCGGCGTGGGGGACCTGGTAACCGGTGAAGCCGTAGTTCTTGACCTTCGCGTAGCACAGCTCGCGAGCAGGGCGGTCGCGTTCGCGTTCGACGTCGCCCTGCAGTTCGGCCTGCTCGTCGTGGTGGCGCTGATCGCGCCGGTCGGCATCGACGACGCGGCGCAGACGGCCCTGTCGCTGACGCTCGCGGTGCTCGTCCTGGTCGGCTACCCGACGATCGTGGAGTCGCTGTCGCGCGGCCGGTCCGTGGGCAAGCTCGTGATGGGCCTGCGCGTGGTGCGTGACGACGGCGGCTCGATCCGCTTCCGGCACGCCCTGGTGCGCGCGCTCGGCGGGTTCTTCGTGGACTTCTGGGCGCTCGGCTTCGCGGGCACGGTGGCGTTGTTCGTGTCGTTGTTCTCGCCGCAGGGCAAGCGGGTCGGCGACTACCTGGCGGGCACCCTGGTGATCTACACCCGCGCGCCGCGCCAGGAGGTGGAGCTCGCCGTCATGCCGCCGCAGCTCGCGGAGTGGGCGTCGGGCCTCGACCTGTCGCAGCTGCCGGACGAGCTGGTGCTGGCGGCGCGGCAGTACCTGAGCCGCTACGGCGACCTGAACGACGCGGCCCGCATGACGCTGGGCAACAAACTGGCGGAGGACGTGGGCGCGGCGATCCGCTCGCCGCGGGGCGTCTACACGGATCCGCACCCGTACCTGTCGGCCGTGCTGGCCGAACGACGCCGCCGAGCGGCGCTCGACTCCGCGAACAGGTTCTAGGCGTTCGCGAGCCGCAGCCGTTCAGTGCCCTGCGCACGGACTGCGTCACCTGACGGGGTCGGATCGCCGTGCAGCACTTCCCACCGTGCGTTGTGCACGGCGGTCCACATGCTCGCGGCCCACGCGATCTCCATCTCCTCAACGGAGAACGCGCGCCCACGCACCCGTTGGTACGTCTCGATGAACGCCGCCGAGCTCTCCACCGGCACCAACCCCGGCGGCGGCACGTTGGCGAACGCTCCGGCGGCCGCGCCCACCAGGGCGGCCTCCGGTTGCCACGCCAGGCTGTCCCAGTCGTGCACGGCCAGCACCTCGCCTGCGCGCCAGCGGAGGTTCTGCGCCTCGAAGTCGGCGTGCCCGAGCACGCACGGCAGGTCGGTGGCCAGCAACCGCTTGCGCACCCGAGTGCCAGCCTCCACGACGAACGCGGGCACGACGCTCTGATCGCGCGCGTCGAGGAAGTCGATGGCGGGCCACAGCCCCGGACCGGTGTGGTCCCACCGGGCCCAGCGGGGCGCGGGCACCGGCGGCGGCACGGAGACGTCCGCCAGCAGCACCATCGACCGCGCGAACACGGCGGCGTACCGCTGGGCGACCTCGGGGGTGTCGCCCGGCAGCACTTCCCCGCCCGGCAACGGTTCCTCGGCGTGCACCGCGAGCCCGGCGGCCCACACGACCGGGGTCAGCGGGCGGGGGCACGGAAACCCCCGCTCCGCCAACGACTTCTGCGCGGCCAGGCACGAGACGGCCCGCCCGTCGTCCGCGCGGGCCTTCACGTACGCCGAGCGCCCGTCCGCGAGCCGCACCCCGAAGACCGACGAGATCGAGACGCGTTCGCAGAACACCTCGACCGGCCCGCTCCCCAGCTCGGCGGCGCACCAGGCGGACAGGTCGAACGTCATACGCCGAGAAGCTCGGTCAGTAGCAACGGGTTCATGTAGTCGTCGTACCGGGCGATCTCGCCGTCGCGCAAGTGGATGATCGCGACCGCGGTGAACGAGTAGTAGTCCTGCTTCACCTTGGACCAGCCGCGATGCGTGATCTCGGCGACGACGACGTCCGGGTCGTCGGTGAGCCGGGTGATCGCCTCGACCTCCTGGATCTCGATCTTCTCCCGGACCCGCGCGCCGCGCATCCGGTCGAAGTAGGCGCGGATCGCGTCCCGCCCCTTGATCTCCGGCTCCTGGAACGGCGCCGGGAAGCGGTACGCCATCACGCCGTCCTCGGTGAAGAGGTCGGCGAACGAGCCGTGCGACTGCTCCCCCGCCACCTGCCGGCGGACGTGTTCGACGATCTGTGCTGGTGTGCGCGTCATGATCGGCCCCTCGGTAGAATCGGAACGGTGACCCCGCTTAGGACGATACGGAACGCACGCCCCGGTTGGCAACGATGAGGGCCGACGCCGCGCGCAACCGCGAGAAGGTGCTGCTCGCCGCCCGCGAGCTGTTCGCGGAGCAGGGCTTCGACGTGCCGCTGGACGAGATCGCCGCACGGGCGGGCGTCGGGCCCGGCACCGTCTACCGGCACTTCCCGACGAAGCAGGCGCTGTTCCAGGCCGTCACGGAGTCCCGCGTCCAGGCCATGATCACCTCGGCCGCGCCCTCGGACGACCCCGGCGCCGACCTCACGGCGTTCCTCACGAAGATGTCCGGCGAGGCGGCGGCCAAGCGCGACATGTCCGACGCGATCGCGGTGCCGTCCGAACTGCGCGACTCCCTGCACGCCACGCTCGGCGGGCTGCTGGAACGCGCCCAGGCCGCCGGCGCCGTGCGCGCGGACATCACGACCCAGGACCTGGTCGCGCTCATGAAGGGGATGCTCCAGAGCACGCACGAGGGCGCGAACCCCGCCGTGCTGCTGGAGATCGTGCTGACCGGGCTTCAGTCGAGCCGGAAGCCGTAGGGCAGTTCGAGCCGGTGCCGCGCCAGCAGTTCGGCGTCGGCGAGGATCTCGCGCGTCGGGCCGTCCGCGACCACCACGCCGTCGTCGATCAGCACGCTGCGCGGGCAGATCTGCAGCGCGAACGGCAGGTCGTGCGTGACCATGAGCATGGTGGGCGCCAACGAGAGCAGCAGCTCGGCGAGCTCGCGGCGGGCCACCGGTTCGAGGTTCGCGGACGGTTCGTCGAGCACCAGGACCTCGGGCGAGCAGGCCAGCACGGACGCCAGCGCGACGCGCCGCCGCTGGCCGCCGGAGAGGTGCAGCGGCGAGCGGTCCGCGACCGACTCCATGCCCACCGACCGCAACGCCCTCGCGACCCGTTCGTCCACATCGGACAGACCGAAGTTGCGCGGCCCGAACGCCACGTCCTCGGCGACGGTCGGGCAGAACAGCTGGTCGTCGGGGTCCTGGAAGACCAGGCCCACCCGGCGGCGGATCTCGCGCAGGTTCTTGCGGTCGACGTCGAGGCCCGCGACCGAGATCGAACCCGAGCCGCCGGACAGCACTCCGTTGAGGTGCAAGGCGAACGTGGTCTTGCCGGCGCCGTTCGGGCCGAGCACCGCGACCCGTTCGCCGCGCTCGACCCGCAGGTCCACGCCGAACAACGCCTGGTGCCCGTCCGGGTAGGCGAAGGCGAGCTTCGAGACCTCCAGGGCGGGCGCGGCGGGCGTCTCGGGCACGATCGTCATCGTGCCGGAAGGCCTGCCGGTCCAGCCGCGCGACACCATGGCGAGGTGCACCCTCTCTCCGCGTTCGTAGGACCGGATGAACAACGTGCCGACCGACCGGGCCAATGCCCCCGCCTGCCAGAGGAACCGCGGGTCGTCGCCGCGGGAGATCCGCGCGACCCGCATGCGTTTCGCTTCGCCCACCACGACTTCGCCGTAGCGCAGCATCAGCGTCGCGATCATGATCAGCGGCGCAGGCACCCTCAACGTCTGCAACCCGCGCAACAGGTCGCCGGGAGCGGTCGTCGCCGCGAGCGTCAGGCTGACCAGCACGCCCAGCGTGCCCTTGACCAGGATGTTCCAGCCCGCCAACGAACCTTCGACGGACACCGAGAAGCCCAGGAAGTCCGTGCGCGGGTCCGTGCCGAAGATCGGCAGCAGGAACGCGAGCACCACGAACGGCGCCTCGATCACCGCGCGCTTGAGGAACCACAGCACGGGCACCCGCGCGACCGCCCACACCGCGACGATCAGCAGCAGGTACAGCCCGAACAGCGGGAACGCCGTGCGCGGCGTGGCCACGACCCCCAGCACCGCCGCGAACGCCACGAGGATCTTCACGTGGGGCGCGAGGCGGTGCACCGGCGAGTCGCCGGCGTGGTGCAGGACGTCGTGGCTGCCGCTCACTTAAGCGTCGGTCTTCTTGCGCAGGAACCAGAACAGGCCGAACGAGATCGCGAGAACGACCACGACCCCGAGCACGCCGGCGAGCCCGGTGAACTTGTCGTCGCCGCCGAACGCGTAGTCGGCGAAGGTGCTGCCCGCGAACGGGTGCTCCTGCGCGTGCTCGGCGATGCCGGTGTCCTCGACGGTCTTGTCGAGGCCGTCCGGGTCGCCGGACGCGAAGTACGACAGCACCCCGGCGATCAGCAGCGACACGAACGCGAACCCGATGAAGAACTTCTTCACGACCGCACCTCCAGCGGCTTGGCGCCGCCCTTCAGCAGGTAGACGAGGCCGGGCCGGATGGACGCGACCGACGTGACGGTGACGGCGGTGATGAGGCCCTCGCCGATGCCGATCAGCGCGTGCAGCCCCCACATCAGCAGCGCGACCTTGCCGATCTCCACCCCGCCGACGCCGCCGATGGCGTACTCGACGACGAAGCCGGTCGAGGCGACCACCGTGTTGACGAACGCGGAGACGAACGCGACGGCCGCGAGCCCGCCCTTGCCCTTTCGGGCGAACTTCCGCAGGGCGACGGCGACCAGGAACCCGGTCGCGGTGCCGATCAGCGCCATGTTCGTGACGTTCGCGCCCAGCGCCGTGAGGCCGCCGTCCGCGAACAGCAACGCCTGCACGAGAAGCACGATCGTCACGCACAGCGCGCCGACGTACGGGCCGACGAGGATCGCCGCGAGCGCACCGCCCAGCAGGTGCCCGGAGGCGCCGGGCAGGATCGGGAAGTTGATCATCTGGACGGCGAAGATGAACGTGGCCACCAGGCCCGCCATCGGCGCCGTGCGGTCATCGAGGTCCGCACGGGCCTTGACCAACGCGAACCCGACGCCCACCGCCGCGATGACGAGGAAGACGACCGAGACCGGCGCGTTCAGGAGACCGTCGCTCATGTGCATGGCAACAGGTGACATGTGCCGAGACGCTAATTGCCCGACCTCGGCTATGGCTAGGACTGTGCAACAACGATTTGCAGGCAAGAAGGCGGTGATCGTCACAGCGTCGCTAGTCATCGGATGACTTCTGCGGTTAGATCCGTTCCGCCGCCGCCCCGGCACGGAGGGACAACCAGTGACAGAGCTGTCGCGTAGAACCTTTTTGTACGGAACAGGCGCGGCCGTGGGGGCTTCCGCGCTGGGCGCGGGCACCTCGGTCGCAGCGCCGTCAACCCCCGAAACATCGGGTCACAACGTGCACCGGGACGTGGTCCGGGACGCTCGCGTGGAATGGAGGCGGCTTCCGGTGAATTGGGGCGATAGTCCCTTTCTCGCCAACGGTTTCCTCGGTGTCCAGGTCTACGCGGGCCGCACGCCGGACGAGCTGAAGCTCATGCTCAGCCACTCGGAGGTGCAGGACCAGCGCGAGCACTGGGAGGCCGCGGTCGGCCTCTCCCGCCTGCCGATCGGCTACCTGACGCTGAAGTTCGCCGGCGCGATCACCGCCGTCGACTGGACCCTCGACCTGTGGAACGCCGAGCTCACCGGCTCGGTCACGACCACGCAGGGCGCGGCGACGTTCACGATGCTCGTCCACAACTCCCGCAGCACGTTCCTGGCCTCGGTCCGCGGCGACGCGACGTGGAACTTCCAGCCGCTGGAGTCCTCCACGACCCGGCAGATCCGCAGGCCGGCGGACTACACGGCGAACCCGGCGCCGACGGTGAGCACCGCCAACGGCGTCTCCTACGCAGCCCAGCCCCTGCACGCGGGTGGCGGCTACACGACGGCCTGGCAGACCCGTGGCACCCGGTTCGCCGCACACGTCGCCTACACCCACCCGGCGAACACGCACACGTCCGACGCGATCCGCGAGGTCCGCCAGGCGCTCGCGATCCCGTTCGAGGTGCTGGCGCTGCAGCACCGCCGCTGGTGGAACGCCTACTTCGCGAAGTCGCTGATCTCCGTGCCGGACAAGCTCGTGCAGCGCTTCTACTGGCTCCAGCTCTACAAGATGGCCGCCGCCACCCGTGCCGACGCGCCGGTGATCTCCGAGTGGGGACCGTGGTTCCCGGAACAGGGCAACAGCTGGACGGCCGTCTGGTGGAACCTCAACGTCCAGATCTCCTACCCGCTGGTCAACGGCTCGAACCACCACGAGCTCGACGCCGTCACGACGACGCTGAAGCGCTTCGAGCACAACCTGGAGCTCAACGTGAACCCGTCGTACCGCGACGGGAACTCCTACGCGATCTGCCACCCCGGCGACCGCACGTTGCGCTCCGGCCCGCGCTACTGCGGCGTCCCCGGCGTCGCCCCCAACGACCACACCGGCAACCTCCTGTGGGCCTGCCACAACGTCTGGCTGGGCTACCGCCACACGATGGACAGGAAGATCCTCAAGGACGTCCTCTTCCCCATCCTCACCAAGGCCGTCAACTACTACGCCCGCTTCCTGGTCGAAGGCACCGACGGCAAGCTGCACCTGCCGGAGACCCGTTCGCCCGAATACGCCAACGCCACGGACACCACGTACGACCTGTCGTTGATCCGCTGGGGCGTGAAGACCTTGCTCTCCATCGAGGAGAACCCGCGCTGGCGTGACATCGCGACCCGTCTGGTCCCCTACGCCACCGGTCCGAACGGCGCGCTGATCGGCAAGGACGTGTCGCTCAACGACTCGCACCGCCACTTCTCGCACATGCTCTGGTTCTACCCGTTGCGCGAGCTCACCTACGACATGCCCGAACACCGCGCGCTGATCGACAGGACGTTCGACCACTGGGTCTCCCGGCGCGAGGCCTGGGCCGGCTACAGCTACGGCGCGGCGTCCGCGATGGCGTCGGCGATGAACCGCCCGGAGGAGGCGCTCTCGTTCCTGCGCTACTTCCTGGACCGCAAGCAGGTCGGCTCGAACGCCGTGCTGACCGAGAACACCTTCTACCGGGAGGGCGGCAACCTGGCCATCGAGTCGCCGTTGATGTCCGCCCAGGCCGTGCTGGAGATGATGGTCCAGTCGCACAACGACACCGTGCGCGTCTTCCCGTCGGTGTCGTCCACTTGGGCCGATGCCTCCATCTCGTCGTTGCGCACGCAGGGAGCGTTCCTTGTGGACGCTTCGCGCTCGTCCGGCCGGACAGACTGGGTCAAAATCCACTCCGAGGCGGGCGCGCCGCTGCTCCTGGACCACGGCATCAAGGGCGACGTCGACGTCCGCGACACCTGGGGCCGCCGTCTGGAGTACAAGCCGGTCGGCTCCGCCATCGAGATTCCGCTCCGCCGGGGCCAGACCGCGGTGGTGAGCCGCCGCGGCACCCGCCCCGACGTCTCAGCCCGTGATGTGAACGCGAACGGCTCGTCTTCCCGCTGGGGTCTGCCGTAACGTACAAATTCGAACATTTCGTGACCGAGTGGGGTGTGCGGTGGACCTTCAACACTGGCTGAACGAGGCCCTGGCCAACCACGAGAAGTGGACGGCCGACTACGGCACCTTCACGCCCCACTCGTCACTGCAGGTCGACCCGACCCTCTTCGGCTCGGCGCTGGCCGAACTCCAGGACCGCCTGCGCGACAACTACCCGTTCTTCCACCCGCGCTACGCGGGCCAGATGCTCAAGCCCCCGCACCCGGCGGCGGTGGTCGGCTACCTCAGCGCCATGCTGATCAACCCGAACAACCACGCCCTGGACGGCGGCCCGGCCACCGCCACCATGGAACGCGAGGTCGTCGCCGACCTGGCGCGGATGTTCGGCTACACCTCCCAGCACCTGGGCCACCTCACCTCCAGCGGCACCATCGCCAACCTGGAGGCCCTCTTCGTAGCCCGCTCCCTGCACCCTTCGAAAGGCATCGCCTACTCCTCAGAGGCCCACTACACGCACTCCAGGATGTGCGGCGTCCTCAACATGGAGGGCCACGCCGTTCCCGCGGACTCCAGGGGCCGCATGGACCTCGACGCCCTGGAAGCCCTGCTCAAAACGGGCAAGGTCGGCACCGTGGTGGTCACCCCGGGCACCACCGCCCTGGGCGCCGTCGAACCGGTCCACGAGGTTCGCGAACTGACCCGCCGCTACGACGCCAGGGTCCACGTGGACGGCGCCTACGGAGGCTTCTTCACCCTCCTCGCCGGCACCGACCTGGCCCCCGAACCCTGGAACGCGATCGCCGACTGCGACTCGGTGGTCGTCGACCCGCACAAGCACGGCCTGCAGCCGTACGGCTGCGGAGCGGTCCTCTTCAAGGACCCCGAGGTGGGCCGCTTCTACCTGCACGACTCCCCGTACACCTACTTCACCTCGGACGAGCTCCACCTGGGCGAGATCAGCCTGGAATGCTCCCGAGCAGGCGCCGCCGCAGCCGGCCTCTGGCTAACCCTTCGTCTACTCCCGTTGACACGTGACGGACTGGGCGAGGTCCTGGCAGCCGGCCGCCGGGCAGCCGTCCGCTGGGCGTCGATGATCCGCGAGTCCGAAGAGCTCGAGCTCTACCAGGAGCCCGAACTGGACATCGTGACGTACTTCCCGCGCACGGACCCCCGCACGCTCTCGGCCATCGACGCCGCCTCGCACCGGGTCATGGACACGGGCATGAACGCACCGGAGGACCCGATCTTCCTGAGCGTGGCCCGTGCCTCCAAGGCCGCCTTCGAGGCACGGCACCCCGGCATCACCGCCGATGCGGACGGGGCTCGGGTGCTGCGGAGCGTGCTGATGAAGCCGGAGTCCGAGGACTACCTGGACACGCTCCACGCACGTGTGCTCAGCCTGCTCTGACGAGCCGAAGGCGAGCTCGTATGAGCGCAAGCTTCGCGATGGCGTAGCCGAGCTCGGCCAAGACCCAACGCAATGCCGAAGGCGAGGCGTCCTTCTCTCTCACCGCCGTCAAGCCGGTGTGGTGACGCGCCCACCCAACTCAGCCACGCACCCGAAGAGATTGGGGCTTGACTTTGGGTGCGAGGTGCTACCACTTGTGGCTCGGCCGGGCGTTCTTCCCGGCCTTTTCCGGTCCGTCCAGCGCCTCGCAAGGGCCCCGAAGTCAAGCCCCAATCTCTATCGACGCGAAGCGGCGATGACTCAACCACGCCCGTCAAAGTCTTTGCACCCAACCGGACCACCGCACTGGTGACGTGACGGGAACCCGCCCGAACTCACAGCCCCAACGCCGAATGGGCGACTCACCCCCGGTGAGTCGCCCACACAAGCAGCACAACCTCTAGCCGTGCTTGGCCCGCCGCCCGGACCGCCGCGGCGGCAACGGCGTGTCCCCGCGCAGGTCCAGCCGCCGCTGCTCCCCGTTGGCCTCGAGGTGCGTGACCATCCGCCGCAACATCTCCGCCAGCGACTGAGCCTCGGAGGACTCCAGCGGATCCGAGACGAACACCTCTTCCTCGTTGAACTTGGGGAAGAGGTCGGCCATCAGTTCTTCACCCTCGGGGGTGAGCCGCAGAACGGCCAGCCGCCCGTCGGTCGGGTGCCCGAGACGTTCCAGCAGCCCGCGCGACTGCAACGTCTTGGCGACGCCGGTCAGGGTCCCCTTGGAGATCCCGGCCTCCTCGGCGACGTACCGCGTCTCCATCTCGCCCCAGATCCACACGACCCAGAGCACGACGAAGCCGGTCCAGGTCAGATCGCTGGTGCGCAGCACCGAGTTCTCCAGGTGCTGCCGGATCGCGGTGGCTGCGCGGTGGATGTTCGACACCGCCGCCATCTGCTCGCGATGCAGCGGCACCGCACCGAGCTTCGCCTGGACGGCTTTCTCGGTCTCGGCAATCGTGTGGTGACCAGACAACTCAAAGTCTCCCGTGCTCGGACCTCAGGTGTTCCCGGCACAATACTTGCGGTTCCGAACTATGTCTGTGATGTGGTGCGAGTCGATCCGCAACCTCTTTGATCACGATCCCACATCGTGCATGATCTCGTGACGGTCGTCACCCGTCCAGTTACGGACTGTTGCCCGGTGGTGGACGATGAGTGCGGAGCACCGACTGGTCTTTGCTCCACGGAGCGGTCGATAGCGTTTGCCCCTCAACGTTATCCCCTCCGCGTCAGCGACACACTGTGCCGGAAAGGTAGTTCGACGTGGTCGGTGAACAGGTGACACGGGAACTCGCGGCGAGACTCGGCGAGGAAGGGATCGACGTCGTGCGCGTCGTGTTCCCAGACCTGCTCGGCACCGATCGGGGCCGTGACGTCCTCGTAGAGCATCTACCTGCGGTGATTCAGCGCGGGCTGTCGTTCTGCCGGGCCGTGTACAGCACCACGCCCGGTGGTCAGACCACGGAGAACGGGGGTGTGCTCGACGCCGGGCTGCCCGACGTGATCGTGGTCCCGGACCTCGACACGCTGCTCCCGATTCCGTGGGAGCCGGGCGTGGCGTGGTGCATCGGCGACGCCGTCAGCCCCGCGGACGAAAGGCCCGTGGACGAATCGCCGCGGCAGGTGCTGCGCAGGGCCCTGGAAATATTCGAGACCACTGGGTTGAGCCCGGTGGTCGGTCCCGAGCTGGAATATTTTCTGTGCGAACCGGACGAAGATCGCCCGAACGGGTGGCGCCCGTACTGCGATGAGCCGGGCAACGTCTACGCGACCGGCCGTCGCGGCGATTCAGACGGTCATCTGTTGAGAACTCTTCGGACGCTCTCCAGCGCGGGCCTTCAGACGACCGGCGGCAACCACGAGTACGCCGGCGGGCAGTTCGAAATCAACCTCGTCCATTCGCCCGCCATGGACGCGGCCGATCGCGCGTTCCGGTTCAAGACGAGCGTGAAAGAACTCGCGCGCAGGGAGGGCAGGCTCGCGACGTTCATGGCGAAGCCGTTCAACGACGGCGGCGGCAGCGGGTTCCACCTGCACCTGTCGTGCCACGAGAAGGACGGCCGCAACGCGTTCCAGGCGCCGGGCACGAGCAGCGGCCTGTCGGACGAGGCGCGCTGGGCCATCGGCGGCATCCTCAAGCACGCCCCGGCCCTGGCCGCGCTGCTCAACCCCACGGTCAACTCCTACAAGCGGTTCGGGCCGGACTCGCTCGCGCCGTGGCTGATCGACTGGGGTCTCGACAACCGCAGCGCGATGCTCCGGGTGCCGGCCGAACGGGGCGAGACCACCCGCCTCGAACTGCGCCTCGGGGACGCGAGCGCGAACCCGTACCTCGGCATCGCCGGCCTGATCGCCGCCACCTACCTGGGGATTCGCGACCAGATCGAGCCGCCGCGGCCGTCCGCGGGCTACGGCTACGACCCGTCGAAGGCCCCCACCCTGCCCGCGACGCTGCCGGACGCCCTCGCCTACCTGGAGGAGGACACGGCGATGGTCGACGTGCTGGGCAAGGACTTCGTGCGGTCCTATGTGGACTTCAAGTGGGAGGAGGTGGCCCGGTTCCAGCGGTTCGTGACCGACTGGGAGTTCACCGAATACGCGTACCACCTATAGTTCACCTGCGATGACTGCACTCACGGACCGGCTCACCTCGATCGCCGACGAAGACGAACTGTTCGACGCTTTCTCCACCTGGGCGACCGAGCGCGGCCTGGCGCTGTACCCGGCGCAGGAGGAAGCGGTCATCGAGCTCGTCTCGGGCGCGAACGTCATCCTCAGCACCCCCACGGGGTCCGGCAAGAGCCTGGTGGCCATCGGCGCCCACCTGGTCGCGATGGCGGGCAACCAGCGCAGCTTCTACACCGCGCCCATCAAGGCGCTGGTCTCGGAGAAGTTCTTCGCGCTCTGCGAGGTGTTCGGGCCGGAGAACGTCGGCATGATGACCGGCGACGCCAGCGTCAACGACCAGGCGCCCATCATCTGCTGCACCGCCGAGATCCTCGCGAACATCGCGCTGCGCGACGGAACCGACGCCGACGTCGGCCAGGTCGTGATGGACGAGTTCCACTTCTACAGCGAGCCCGACCGCGGCTGGGCCTGGCAGGTCCCGATCATCGAGCTGCCGCAGGCGCAGTTCCTGCTGATGTCGGCGACGCTGGGCGACGTCTCGTTCTTCGAGAAGGACCTGACGCGCCGCACCGGCCGCCCGACGGCGGTGGTCCGTTCGGCACAACGCCCGGTGCCGTTGAACTTCCAGTACGTCACCACGCCGTTGCACGAGACGATCGAAGACCTGCTGCACGGCCGTGAGGCGCCTATCTACGTCGTGCACTTCACGCAGGCCGCCGCGCTGGAACGCGCGCAGTCGCTGATGAGCGTCAACGTGGCGACGAAGGCCGAGAAGGAGGAGATCGCCTCCACGATCGGCAACTTCCGCTTCTCGTCCGGGTTCGGCAAGACGCTGTCGCGACTGGTGCGGCACGGCATCGGCGTGCACCACGCCGGCATGCTGCCGAAGTACCGCCGCCTGGTCGAGCAGCTCGCGCAGGCCGGTCTGCTGAAGGTCATCTGCGGCACGGACACCCTCGGCGTCGGCATCAACGTGCCGATCCGCACGGTCGTGTTCACCGCTCTCTCGAAGTACGACGGCACGCGCACACGCATCCTCAAGGCCCGTGAGTTCCACCAGATCGCCGGGCGGGCGGGCCGCGCGGGCTACGACACCGTCGGCACCGTCGTCGTGCAGGCGCCGGAGCACGAGGTCGAGAACATCAAGGCGCTCGCCAAGGCGGGCGACGACCCGAAGAAGCGCCGCAAGGTCGTGCGCAAGAAGGCCCCGGACGGCTTCGTGTCGTGGAGCGAGTCGACGTTCGAACGGCTCGTCGGCGCCGAACCGGAGCCGCTGACGTCGTCGTTCCAGGTCTCGCACGCGATGCTGCTGAACGTGATCGGCCGGCCCGCCGGTGGCGCGTTCCAGGCGATGCGGCACCTCCTGGAGGACAACCACGAGGACCGCCCGAAGCAGCTCAGGCACATCAAGCGCGCGCTGGCGATGTACAAGGCGCTGGTCGCGGCCGGTGTCGTGGAACGCGACGGCGACGACTTCCGCCTCACGATGGACCTGCAGTTCAACTTCGCGCTGAACCAGCCGCTGTCGCCGTTCGCGCTGGCCGCCATCGAGCTGCTCGACCGCGAGGCGCCGGGCTACGAGCTCGACGTCCTGTCGGTGATCGAGTCCATCCTCGACGACCCGCGGCAGATCCTGGGCGCGCAGGAGCACAAGGCGCGCGGCGAGGCGATCGGCGCGATGAAGGCCGACGGCATCGAGTACGACCAGCGGATGGAGCTGCTGGAGGAGGTCACGTACCCGAAGCCGCTGAACGACCTGCTGGAAGCCGCGTTCTTCACCTACCGCCGCGGCCACCCGTGGGTCGGCGACTACCACCTCTCCCCCAAGGCCGTCGTGCGCGACATGTACGAGCGCGCGATGACGTTCAGCGAGTACGTGGCGTTCTACGGCCTGGCCCGCTCCGAGGGCCTGGTGCTGCGCTACCTCGCCGACGCCTACAAGGCGTTGTCGCAGACCGTCCCGGACGAGGCGAAGACCGAGGAGCTGCAGGACCTGATCTCGTGGCTCGGCGAGCTCGTCCGCCAGGTCGACTCGTCGCTGATCGACGAGTGGGAGAAGCTCACCAACCCCGGCGACGAGGCCGCCCCGGAGGTCCGCGTCGACCTGCCGCCGGCCGTCACCCGCAACGTCCGCGCGTTCCGCGTCCTGGTCCGCAACGCGCTGTTCCGGCGCGTGGAGCTGGCCGCCAAGCGCGACTGGTACTCCCTCGGCGAGCTCGACCACGAGTCGGGCTGGACGGCCAAGGAGTGGATGGACGCGCTGGAGCCGTACTTCGAGGAGCACGCGGACCTCGGCGCGGGCCCGAACGCGCGCGGCCCGGCGTTCCTGATCATCAACGTGGAACGCGAGCGCTGGGTGTGCCGGCAGATCTTCGAGGACCCGGCCGGGGACAAGGACTGGGGCTTCAACGCCGAGGTCGACCTGGCGGCGTCGGACGAGCTGGGCGAGGCGGTCGTGACGATCACCGACGTGGGTCGTCTCTGAGCCGGCGTTCGTCGAGGCGCGCCATCAGCAAGCGCGCCTCGTCCGGGCTGATCGGCAGCTCCTCGTAGGTGTTGCCGCCGTTGCCGATGCCCCTCAGCAGCGAGCACTGCTGCCACTCGCCGCCCTGGTAGGCGTGCTCCACCCAGGCGTCGCCCCTGACGAGCGCGAACGCGTTCGTCAGGTCGAGCGCCTCCCGGAAGCCGCGGAAGATCGCGTGGTAGCGGCCCGCCTCCCAGCGGTGGTTCTGCAGGAACGTCCGCTGCGCGTGCGCGAGGCGGTAGGCCTCGAAGCTCGCCGAGGGCGGCTGCGCGATCTCCTCGACCCGGAGACCGCGGCGGTGCTCGAGGCTCGCCAGCAGTGCCGTCCGCTCCCACCGCAACTCGCGGGTGAAGACCTCCTCGCGGTCGCCATCCACGCTGACCACCGCGAACGGCAGGTTCCGCCCCTCCACGGACAGCACGCGGAAGCACCGTCGGGCGGGCCTCGCGGCGATGACCGCCTCGGCCTCCTCCTCCGCCACGGGACGGGCCGCGTCGGGCGCGCCCACGTGCTTCAGGTACCGGAACATGCTCGACGGCACCCAACCGGCGGCCCCGACGTGGATCTGCTCACCCCGCGCCCCGGTGCGGACCACCGCCTGTACTTCCGAGCGGATGTCCTCAACGACGAAGTACTTCATGCGATCCCCCAGATCGGCCCGAGCTCCAGTCTTATCACCTCCGCTCCGCCACAAACGGGCCAGGTACTACGACAAATGAGTTCATCCGCACAGCGGACGACGTAACACCAATGCCGCGTTTAGGAGCCGCGTACCCTACGTGACGTCGGGAAACCCGCCGAATAGTTGAAAGCACACACATTTCCCAGTTGAGACAAGCACCAATTGAGACGGAATGCGCAATCGATTGACCGCGCGACGCCGTTGGGGGCAACATCATTGCGCTGCACCACTGAGGGCGGGATATGGTGATGCCCAGTGGGAGGAATTCCTGGCGCAGCCCGGCTGGAGGAGTGAAGTGGACCCGGCACTGGACGCCTTGCGCGACCGGCTGGCGGAGATCGTCGCGTCACCGCCGGACAACACCGAGCAGCTCGTGGACACGCTGAGCGGTCTCGCCAAGCTCTCGAACCAGTGGTCCGAGGCGATCCAGGCGTTGCGCGGCCCCACCCGCAGGTTGATCGGTCCCGCCGCCGCCGCGTCCGTGAGCGTGGCCGCCCGGCGCGCCGAGGAGTCGTTCATCGAGCTGGAGATCACGCTCGGTGACGCCCTCGCCGCCCAGCCCCGGACGCTCCGGCAGCCCTAGCCACCGCGTTCGCCCTTCCCCCGTCGCCGCCTTGTTGACTGACAAAAGCGGACGACGTGCCTGACCAGGCAACTGCACGCTGCGTGATAGCGGCATCGGTCTCCTATCCGAGACACACCCGATCGGAGGGTTTCCGCACGTCCTCCCCCTGGCGGATGATGCGGCCGTTCGGGGTTGCGCGCGCAGGAGGGGGTCACACGCGGTGCACACGCAGTGCGACCGGACCCCCGCGGTGGGTCACCCTCCGTGAGGGGGCATGATCGCGTATCCGACGCCCTCGGCTCACCAGGCGCGCGATGACCGAGCGTGGTCTAATCGCCGCCACGTGAGGATCGGCCGTACACAGTTTGGACTCGATCTCGAATGACCTCAGGTCTGCCCTGCCCCATCTGCGAGGGGCCGGATCGACGTGGCAGCCTCGAGCGCTCGCTGCGGGTGCTCGCCGTCGACGACGAGGCGCCCGCCCTGGAAGACCTCACGTACCTGTTGCGCTCCGATCCGCGCATCGCCCACGTGGAGGCGGTCACCGACGCCACCAAGGCGCTTCGCGTGCTGCACCGCGCGATGGACGCCGGGCAGCCGTTGGACGCGGTGTTCCTCGACATCCGCATGCCGGGGCTCGACGGTCTCGATCTCGCCCGCGTGCTGTCGCGGTTCGCGCAGCCGCCGCCCGTCGTGTTCGTGACGGCGCACCAGCAGCCCGCCGTGGAGGCGTTCGAGCTCAAGGCCCTCGACTACCTGCTCAAGCCCGTGCGGCCGGAGCGGCTCGCGGAGTCCGTGCACCGCATCGTGCACGAGGTCTGGGACTCCAAGGCGGCCGCCGCCGAACCCGCCACGCCCGCGCCGGTGCAGCAGCAGGCCAACGCCACGCCGCCGGAGATGGGTGACGAGGTCATCCCCGTCGAGCTCGGCGGTGTCACCCGCTTCATCCGCCTCGCCGACATCCGGTACGTGGAGGCGCACGGCGACTACGCCCGCCTGCACACCGCGACCGGCAGCGGCCTGGTCCGCGCGGCGCTCAACGGCCTCGAGGAACGGTGGCGCAGCGCGGGTTTCGTGCGCATCCACCGCAGCCACCTGGTCTCGCTCGGCCACATCGACGAGCTGCGGCTGGAGGACGGGCACCTGAGCGTCACGATCGGCGGCGCGGTGCTGCCGGTCAGCCGCCGCCACGCCCGGCACCTGCGCCAGCTGCTCGTGCGCCGCGCCCGGCCCACGCCCGTCGCGGGTCAGGCCGCGTCCGCCGGCGTCCTGCAACCGAGGAACGGGCTGGGGTCGTGACGACGCCGCCACCTCCGCGGCCGGACCCGAAACCGACCCAGCGCGTGGTGGTGACGAGTCCACGCACGCGGGCACCCCGCGCGCGGCGCCCCTACTCGGGCACGCGGGAGATCAACGAGCAGAGCGAGCTCGGCGCCGTGTACATGCGCACGCTGATCCGCGCGCAACGGCAGCTGGGCCTGTCGGTCTGCCTGGTGGCGTGCGGCGCGCTGGGCCTGCTGCCGCTGCTGTTCGCGATCGAACCGGAGCTCGGCAGGTTCCGGATCCTCGGGCTCGGGCTGCCGTGGTTCCTGCTGTGCGTGGCGACGTGCCCGATGCTGCTGCTGGCCGGCTGGTTCTACGTGCGGCAGGCCGAACGCAGTGAGCGCGAGTTCGCGGAGCTGGTCGAACGTCCATGACCAGTGGTTACGCCATCGTGGCCGTGGTGGTCGTCGCGCTCGGCACGATCCTGGTCGGCACCTACGGACTGCGGGTCTCCCGCACCACGTCCGACTTCTACGTCGCCTCGCGCACGGTGTCGCCGTGGTGGAACGCCTCCGCGATCGGCGGCGAGTACCTGTCGGCGGCGTCTTTCGTCGGCATCGCCGGGCTGATCTTCGCCTACGGGCCGGACATGCTGTGGTTCCCGGTCGGCTACACCGCCGGGTACCTGGTGCTGCTGACGATGGTCGCGGCGCCGCTGCGCCGTTCCGGCGCGTACACGCTGCCCGACTTCGCCGAGGCGCGCTTCCGCTCGCGGGGCGTGCGCGTGGTGGCGTCGATCCTGGCGCTGGCGATCGGCTGGCTGTACCTGCTGCCGCAGCTGGAAGGCGCGGGCCTGACGCTGAACACGGTGACGGGCGCGCCGGACTGGGTGGGCGCGCTGATCGTCACGGCGGTCGTGACCGCGAACGTGATGTCCGGCGGGATGCGGTCGATCACGTTCGTGCAGGCGTTCCAGTACTGGCTCAAGCTCACCGCGATCACCGTGCCGATCGCGTTCCTGATCGTGGCGTGGCAGGTGCAGGGCGCCGACTCGCTGACGAGGCCCGAGTACCCGACGTTCCGGCAGGACACCGAGGTCGCGTTCCAGCGCACGACGATGATCCACGCCGAGAAGTCCATCTACGTGAAGGGCACCGGCCAGATCGACGACGTGAAGATCGAGAACGCCGGGTTCACGCTCGTCGACGGCTACCACCGCATCGGGCAGGGCTCGGAGTTCACGTTCCCGAAGGACGCGCCGGTCCCCCACCTGTCCACGATGGAGCACAACACCAACGAGATGTGGTCGCTGCCGATGTCGAGCGGCCAGGACTTCCCGTTGTACGGCGCGTACTCGCTGATCATCGCGACGTTCCTCGGCACCATGGGCCTGCCGCACGTGATCGTGCGCTTCTACACCAACCCGAACGGCACGGCGGCGCGCCGCACGACGTTGATCGTGCTGGGCCTGCTGTCGGTCTTCTACCTGATGCCGCCGATGTACGGCGCGCTCGGCCGCCTCTACACACCCGAGCTGCTGATGACGGGCCAGACCGACGCCGTGGTGCTCGTCCTGCCCACCCGGATGATCGACGGCATCGGCGGCCAGCTCCTGGGCGCGCTGGTGGCGGGCGGCGCGTTCGCGGCGTTCCTCTCCACCTCGTCGGGCCTGGTGGTGTCGCTCGCGGGCGTGCTCTCCCAGGACGTGCTGCGTCTCGGCGGTGTGCGCGGCTTCCGCATCTCCACGGTCCTGGCGGGCCTCGTTCCGCTCGCGATGACGTTCGTGTCGACCGGGATGCCCGTCGCGGACATGGTCGGCCTGGCGTTCGCCGTGGCCGCGTCGTCGTTGTGCCCGTTGCTCATGCTCGGCATCTGGTCGACCAGGACGACCACCATCGGCGCCATCGCCGGCATGCTCGCTGGCGGCGTCCCCGCCCTGACCGCGGGCCTGGTCACGATGTTCGCCGACACCGGCGACGCCTGGTACGAGATCCTGCTGTCCCGTCCCGCCGCGTGGACGGTCCCCCTCGGCTTCACCGTGATGTACGTCGTCTCGCTGCTCACCCAGCGCCACACACCGCCGGGCGTGCAGCAGACGATGGTCAAGCTCCACGCGCCCGAGAACCTCGGGCTCGACGGCTCCGGCAACTCCCAGGCCGACGAGCGAAGCTAGAAGGTGACGCCCCGATGCAAGACTTCCTCACCGCGGCCGCGATCCTGATCGTCGGCGGAGCAGCGGTCCTCGTCCTGTGGCGAGGCACGCGCAACAAGCAGCAGCTCTCCACCGAGGCCCAGCGCGTCACCTACGAAACCCTCCACACGGCCTGGTCGGCGGCCCCGCCGTTGCGCGCGGGCCTCGTCCCGGACGCGGCGAAGAAGTCCGCCAGGCACCTCCGCACCTTGCTCGACACGCCGGCCCTGGCTTTGACCGACGAGACCGAGGTGGTCGCCTGGGAGGGCGTCTCCGACCACCACGCGGCCGACGCGATGGCACAGGCGGAGGACGTCTTCCACACGGGCCGCACCCAGGCGTTCGACATCGGCTGCTCGGAACCGAACTGCCCGATCAACTGCGCCGTCGTGGCACCCCTGACCGTCGAGGGCCGGGTGGTGGGCACCCTCGCCGCCTACTCCCGCGAGGCCTCGGCGGGCCTGGTCCGTGCCACCAACCAGGTGGCCCGCTGGGCGGCGGGCCAGCTGGAACTGGCCGAGCTCGACCGCTCCCGGACCCGCCTGGTGGAAGCCGAGGTGCGAGCCCTGCGGGCCCAGATCTCCCCGCACTTCATCTACAACTCGCTCTCCGCCATCGCCTCCTACGTCCGCACCAACCCGGAGCGCGCCCGCACCCTCCTGCTGGACTTCGCCGACTTCACGCGCTACTCGTTCCGCCGCCACGGCGACTTCACGACACTCGCCGAGGAGCTGCGCTCGATCGACCAGTACCTGGCCCTGGAACGAGCCCGCTTCGGCGAACGCCTCAAGGTCACCCTCCAGGTCGCCCCGGAAGTCCTCCCGGTGACGGTCCCGTTCCTCTGCCTCCAGCCGCTGGTGGAGAACGCGGTCCGGCACGGCATGGAGGGCAAGGTGGAACCGGGCCACATCCAGATCTACGCCAACGACGGCGGCGCCGAAGCCCACATCACGATCGAGGACGACGGCATCGGCATGGACCCCGAGAAGCTCCGCCGCACCCTCGCGGGCCAGGTGGACGAGTCGGCGGGCATCGGCCTGGGCAACATCGACGAACGCCTGCGCCGCGTCTACGGCGACGAGTACGGCCTGGTGGTCGAGACGGCCTGCGGGCTGGGCACGAAGATCACGGTCCGCGTCCCCAAGTACCACGCGGGCATCAACGGCATGTGACCCGCGCGGGGCAGCCGTCCCCGCAGCGCGCACGACCGCAGGCAAGACCGCAGGCTTGCGCAGGGGTCCCCTTCGATGTTGGCTCCCCCGCGACCCAACGTACTCAGAGGGTCTGACAGTCCGGCTGAGCGCGATGAGCGGCTGGCGAGCGAGCGGGTAGCAGAGCGCGGAAACCGGGTCTGGGCAAGACGGGTCTGGGCAAGACCAGGTCACCAATGGCTTTAGGGCCTGGCGAAGCCGAAGGCGAGCCCGACCGAGCGCGCGCTCAGGGCAATGGCGCAGCCGAGCCCAGCCAGGACCCAACGCAATGCCGAAGGCGAGGCGTCCGTCCCTCTCACCGCCGTCAAACCGGTGTGGTGACGCGCCCACCCAACTCAGCCACGCACGCGAAGAGATTGGGGCTTGACTTTGGGTGCGAGGTGCTACCACTTGTGGCTCGGCCGGGCGTTCTTCCCGGCCTTTTCCGGTCCGTCCAGCGCCTCGCAAGGGCACCGAAGTCAAGCCCCAATCTCTATCGACGCGCCAGCGGCGATGACTCAACCACGCCCGTCAATGCCTGAGCGACCACCAACTCAACGCGACCAACCCGAGCAACCCGGCCACCCCGCTGGAACCGGAACCAGCCAGCGCAACCCGCACCCGCACAACCCACACCCGCACAGCCCCTGCCCAACGCCCGCTGAACCCGCGACGAGCGGTCCACCGGCACGATGAGCGGTCATTCGTTAGCCAGGCAAACAAGAAGCCGGAGCCACCCCCAAGGTGACTCCGGCGGGCCTTGCCCCCTGAACGGATCTTGCTCCCCCTGAACGGATCTTGCTCCCCCTGAGCGGGTCTTGCTCCCCTGAACTACCCGAACTCAGCCGGCACCCAGACTCAGCTGGCGGCCTTGGCCGCGCGGCGGTCGGCGGCGTCCAGCACGGCCCTGACCCAGTCGACCTCGTCGGCCCCGCAGGCACCCTCGGCCACGGCCCGCCGGAGCCGGACCCACAGGCCCAGGTCGGTCCACTCCTGGAACCGCCGGTGCACGGTGGGCACGGTGACCCCGAACGACGCCGGCAGGTGCCGCCAGGCGCAGCCGGACGACAGCACGAACACGATCGCCGTGAACACGGACCGGTTGCACACCCGGCCACGTCCGCCGCCCTGGCGCCGCACCTTGGCCGGCGGGATCAGCGGCTCTACCAGCGCCCACAGGTTCGCGGAGACCAGCCGCGACGACAGCTGCTCGATCACGTCGCCGCGTCCGGCCTCGACGCCGTGCTCACCGGACGGCCACGAGGTGGAGCGCATCCAGGAGTCGGTCCGCGGGGCCACGTCGGCGGGCCGCGGGTCCTGGCGGGCGGACTCGGCGCGCTGGCGGGAGCGGAGCAGGGTGGCGAGGGCGGTGTCCTCGGCCGTCGTGCGGCGCTGCGGCACGGCGTACGCCTGGTGCTGCTGGGCGTGCCGGGCGATCTCGGCGCCGACCGTGCGGCGGAACGACGGGTTGCCCGCGAGGCGCGGGTCCACCGGCTGGCCGTAGCGCACCGGCACCTGGCCGACGGGCTGACGTGCGGCGGCCGGCATCTGGCCCACCGGCTGGCGCGCGGTGACCGGGACCTGGCCGGTCATCTGGCCGGGCGCGGGCTGACGTGCCGGCACCGGGCGCCCTGGCACCTGACGGGGCGGGACCTGGCGCGCGAGTCGCGGGTCCGGGGTGCGAGCGAACTGTGAGTCGGTCATGGTGTGGTCCTCCGCCAGGACTTTTCCGTCAGGTGATGGCACTCACAGTAAGAAGGCGGCCAGAAAACAGGTAAGTACGTAGGCCATCAAAGGCGATGAACGGGCGTGCGGTGGCGATGCGCGGCCCGCCCTGTTGAGACGAGTGGCGCACGGTCTGCGACGAACGGATAACCGGTCGTGTGGCTGGTGACACGACCGGGTGACACCTCTCTGTCTGAATCGGGCGGTAATGATCCAGTCGTTGACGACCCGGTTACCTTCGACATGTGAAGCTCTTGGCCACCAGCGACCTGCACGTCTCGTACCAGGACAACCGCGATGTCGTGGAAGCGCTCTCTTCGTCTGACGAGAACGACTGGCTGATCATCGCCGGGGACATCGGCGAGAAGTTCGCCGACATCGAGTGGGTGCTGCGGACACTCCGCCCCAGGTTCGCGAAGTTGATCTGGTCACCGGGCAACCACGAGCTCTGGACCACCAAGGACGACCCCAACCAGGCGCGTGGCGAGATGCGCTACAAGCAGCTCGTCGAGCTGTGCCGCAGCCTGGACGTGATCACTCCCGAGGACCCGTACGTGACGTTCGACGGTCCCCAGGGACCCGTCACTGTCTGTCCACTGTTTCTCGGCTACGACTACTCCTTCAGGCCACAAGGCGCCACGGACGTGAAGTCGGCGCTCGCCATCGCGCACGAGGCGGGCGTGGTGTGCACGGACGAGTACTTCCTGCACCCCGACCCGTACCCGTCGCGGGAGGCCTGGTGCCAGGCGCGCGTGGCCGAGACCGAGGAGCGGCTCAGCGCGATCAGCGGTCCGACGGTGCTGATCAACCACTACCCGCTCGTGCGCGACCCCACGTTCGTGCTGCGCTACCCCGAGTTCGCGCTCTGGTGCGGGACCGCTCTCACGGCGGACTGGCACCGCAGGTTCAACGCCGTCGAGATGGTCTACGGCCACCTGCACATCCCCCGGACGACGCGCTACGACGGCGTGCGCTTCGACGAGGTCTCGCTCGGCTACCCGCGCGAGTGGAAACCACGCGGCACCACCAGGGTGAAGCTGCACGACGTACTGCGGGAGTCCTGACGTGCTGGAGCAGCTTCTTCCCCCGCCCATCGCGGCGGTGGAGCGGTACAACGACGACATCCCCGTCGAGCTCTTCCCCGCCGAGGAGGAGCTCCTCGGCAACTCCGTGCCGAAGCGCCGGTTCGAGTTCAGCACGGTGCGCGCGTGCGCCCGCGAGGCGATGGCGTCGCTCGACGTCGAACCGGCCGCGATCCTGCCGGGCCCGAAGCGCGAGCCGCTGTGGCCGGCAGGTGTCGTCGGCAGCCTCACCCACTGCGCCGGGTACCGGGCCGCGGCGCTCGCGCGGTCCAGCGACTACGAGACGATCGGCATCGACGCCGAACCGCACCAGCCGGCGCCGGACGGTGTGCTCGGCGCGATCGCGATCCCCGCGGAGCTGCGCAGGATGCCCGGGCTGAAGGCGGACGACCCGAAGATCTGCTGGGACCGCCTGCTGTTCAGCGCCAAGGAGTCCACCTACAAGGCGTGGTTCCCGGTCACGAAGCGCTGGCTCGGGTTCGAGGACGCCGACATCACGCTCAACGCCGACGGCACGTTCCACTCGCGCATCCTGCTGCCCGACACCCCGATCGCCGGGTTCGACGGCCGCTGGCTCGTGCAGGGCGAGCTCCTGCTCACCACGATCGCCGTGCCCGCGCGAAACTGAGGTTTCGGCCTGTCCTGTTCGGGGGAACAAGACACACGGGTGTCGGATTGATCAACCATGGTGCACAGTGGTGTTGTGAACCCTCGACCGCCGGGAGGCCACCATGGGCGAGGACGTCGCGAAGCACGAGTTCACGCGCGAGGACCGCACGCGGTACCGCACGAAGGTGCGCCGGTGCCTCGACGTGTTCGCGCGGATGCTCCGTGAGGCGAGGTTCGACTTCGAACGGCCGATGACCGGCCTCGAGATCGAGATCAACCTCATCGACGAGAACTGCGACCCGGCGATGAAGAACCACGAGGCCCTGGACGTCATCGACGACCCGGACTTCGTGACCGAGCTCGGCCAGTGGAACATCGAGATCAACGTGGCCCCGCGCCGCCTGGCGGGCGGTGGCATCACCTCCTTCGAGGAAACGGTCCGGCGCAGCCTGAACTCCGCCGAGGAGAAGGCGCGCGCGGTCGGCGCGCACATGGTCATCAACGGCATCCTGCCGACGTTGCGCTCCCGGCACATCGCCCCTGACCTGCTCTCCAGCAACCCGCGCTACGCGTTGTTGAACGAACAGGTCCTGGCCGCCCGCGGCGAGGACCTGCAGATCTCGATCGACGGCGTGGAGCGCCTGCACCTCACCGCGAGCTCGATCGTCCCCGAGGCGGCCTGCACCAGCACGCAGCTCCACCTCCAGGTCTCACCCGAGCAGTTCCCCGCCTACTGGAACGCGGCCCAGGCCATCGCCGGCGTGCAGGTCGCGGTCGGCGCCAACTCGCCGTTCTTCCTCGGCAAGGAACTCTGGCGCGAGACCCGCATCGCCCTGTTCCAGCAGGCGACCGACACCCGGGGCGACGAGCTCAAGGCCCAGGGCGTGCGCCCGCGCGTGTGGTTCGGCGAGCGGTGGATCAACTCGATCTTCGACCTGTTCGAGGAGAACGTCCGCTACTTCCCCGCACTGCTGCCGATCACCGACGACGAGGACCCGCTGGCCGTCCTGGACAAGGGCGACACCCCGGCGCTGAACGAGCTGAAGCTCCACAACGGCACCATCTACCGCTGGAACCGCCCGGTCTACGACGTGGTCCGCGACCGCCCGCACCTGCGCGTGGAGAATCGCGTCCTGCCCGCCGGACCGACCATCGTGGACACCCTCGCCAACGCGGCCCTGTACTTCGGCCTCGTACGAGCGCTGGCGGAGGACGAACGTCCACTGTGGTCGCAGATGAGCTTCCAGGCGGCCGAGGAGAACTTCAACGCGGCCTCCCGCAACGGCATGGACGCCCAGATGTACTGGCCGGGCGTCGGCACCGTGCCGGTGGTCGAACTGGTCCTGCGGCGACTCCTTCCTCTCGCGCACGAGGGGTTGATCAGGTGGGGCGTGGACTCGGCCGAGCGTGACCGGCTGCTCGGCGTGATCGAGCAGCGGTGCCTGACCGGCGTGAACGGCGCCACGTGGCAGGCGCGGGAGTTCCACCGGCACTACGACCACACGCACCTGGACCGCGCGGATGCGTTGCGGACCATGCTGCGGACCTATGTGGACCTGATGCACGCCAACGAGCCCGTGCACGCCTGGCCACTCACGTGAGGCAGAGCTGACAGGTGGGGTGGGCCGCGCCGGCCAGCGGGGCTGCAGGGGCGGTGGTTGGGCTCCCGGCTGTCGGTGATGGGTGGACTGCCGGTGCAGGTGGGCTGTCGGGGCGGTGGTCGCGGGGCCGGGCTCTGGCTGTCGGTGGCGGGACCGCGGTTGTGGGCGGTTCCGGCTTTCGGTGGCGCGTTGGCGGGTGGTGGTTGCGACGCCGGCCGGTGGCCAGGTGTCGTTGGGGCAGCGGTCACGGGGGCAGCGGTCGGGGCAGGTGGGTTCTAGAGTTCTGCGAGCTGTTGTCGGGTGGGGTCTGGGAGCCGTGTCGAGTGGACTCCGGGCGTGTGCGGTGGGGTGGCTCCAGGTTTCGGGGCGGCCGCAGTGGACTGCCCCGGGTGCTGGTGGTCGCTTGATCGGCGCAGGCTGCACCGGCGCGCACGCGAGAACAGGCGGCGTGCCGCGGCGGTGGTGTTCGAGCAGGCGAACTCGGCCCGCTGACGCGGCACCGGGCAGGCTCACTGCTCAGGATCAGGGGCGGCGGGGCGCTTCCAGCGAAGAGCGCCTCGACCACCGGCAAGACCCAAGCTAGCAGCCCGCACTGACAAGAAATGACGGCTGTCCACAAGCTGCGACCCGCGGCGCCAAAGACGAGAGCGGTGCGGCGAGTTCTCGCCGCACCGCTCTGCGCTCGGTCTAGCCGGGGTGGAACGTCAGGACGTCGGGAAGTTGTCCGGGGTGCGCATGCGTTCGCGCACCCAGACGCCGGCCGGCTTCAGGACGTTGGTGCCCGCGAAGGTGGTGCCCGCGCAGGTGCCGGTCTTGAAGACGGCGCCGGTGAGGCCGTCGTCGGAGAAGTTCCAGTTGGCCCACGAGATCTTCTTGCGCTCCATCAGGTCGATGTACTTCTGCGACATGGTGAAGTCGTTCGAGCCGCCGCCGGAGGCCGCCTGGGTGCCGAACTCGGTCACGAAGACCGGCACCTGGGACGAGACCTGGTCGAGCACCTGGAGGTACGCGTCCCGGTGTGCCTGGGCGTAGAAGTGGAACGAGTACATGAAGTTCGTGGCGTTGACCCGGTTGTTGAGCACCTCGGACGGGCTGTCGCCGTCGGAGTGGCCGAAGGTGGACCAGCCGTTGGTGCCCGAGACGATGAGGCTGTCCGGGTCGATGTTGCGGATGACCGGGATCATCTGCTCGGCGTAGGACTTGACCCGCGCCCACGACGTGCCGTTCGGCTCGTTGGCGATGTCGTAGATGATGTTGGTCTTGTCCTTGTGGCGCTGGGCGATCTCCGTGAAGAACGTCTTGGCGCGCGCCAGGTTGTAGTTCGGGTCGCCCGGCGAGAGCTGGTGCCAGTCGACCAGGACGTAGATGCCGCGGCGGGTGGCTTCCTCGATGTAGCCGTGCATCAGGTCCGTGAACTTGCGGGGGTCGGTCTCGTAGCCGTCTTCCTGGATGTACATGGCGACGCGGATGAAGTCCGCGTTCCAGTCGGTCGTCAGCGCGTCCCACCACTGGGGCTTGGAACACTGGTGGTACCACTGGATGCCGTGCGTGCTGGCGCCGCGGAGCTGGATCGGCTTGCCGTACTGGTTGCACAGCTGCACGCCGCACACCCGCAGCAGGCCGTTGATGTCGTGCGGCCTGGTGCCGCCGCCGCCACCGGGCTGCGTGCGCACCGTGACGGAGTTCGAGGCGCCGGACTGGTTGCCCGCCGCGTCCCGCGCCCGCACGGTGAAGGTGTAGTCGGTGTTCGCCGTCAGACCGGTGACGGTGTGCGTGGTGCCGGTGACCGTCTGGCCGTTGGACAGCGCGTACCCCGTGACGCCCACGTTGTCCGTGGAAGCGTTCCACGCCAACGAGACCGAGGACGACGTGGAACCGGTGGAGCGCAGGTTGCCGGGGACCGAGGGGGCTTCGGTGTCGCCACCGCCGCCGCCGGGTTCCGTGCGCACCGTGACGGACTCCGACGCACCGGACGTGTTGCCCGCCGCGTCACGCGCCTGCACGGAGAAGGTGTACTCCGTGTCCGGCGAGAGGCCGGTGACGGTGTGCGAGGTGCCCGAGACCGTCTGGCCGTTGGACAGCACGTACCCCGTCACGCCCACGTTGTCCGTGGAGGCGTCCCACGCCAACGAGACCGACGAGGAGGTGGCCCCGGTCGAACGCAGGTTGCCCGGCACCGAGGGCGCCTGGGTGTCCGGCGTGCCGCCGCCGGGGGTGTCGACGTCGATGCGGTCCAGGTTCGGACCACCGTTCGCCGAGGACGACACCGTCCTGATGGTGTTGCTACCCGCCTTGAGGCCGAGCGTGATGGTCTTCGTGTTCCACGTCGTCCACGCACCCGTGCCGGGGAAGGACCAGCCGCTCTGCTTCAGGGTGTCGTTCAGGTAGATGTTCATGGGACGGTTCGTCGACGTCCCGTTCGCGTACCTGAACGTGATCTTGGCTGCCGCGGAGGTGGGCGAGTTGACGGTGAACTCGACCGCGCTGCCTGACGCGTTGTCGTAGTTGACGAAGCCCGTGCCGGTGAAGCCGGCGTGGTTCGACTCGACGACACCGTTCGTGATGGTCGCGTTCTCCGCCTGGTACTCGATCACGGCGGCGTTGGCGACGGTCGGAACGACGACGGCCGATACGACGGAGACTGCTAGTGCTGCCGGCAGAGCCAACAACAAGGGTCTGGCCACAGGGTGCCTCCTGTGTAAGGGGGACAGCAGGGCGCGGCGGCGATTTAGTTAAGAAGGTTTCCTATCAGTGGTGGCTTGAATCACAGCACTAGACCACTGCCCGTGTCAATAAATTCGGGCGACCGGAACAAGTCGGATTTGGGATGCTCCTGCCCTGATGCGATCCACAGTCACCGTGACACCAGCACAGCTTCCGGAGGTGCTGCTGCACGTCGCCGTCGTCCGACCGGTCTTCCTCTGGGGAGCACCGGGTATCGGCAAGTCCTCACTCGTCCGCAAGTTCGCCGCCGAGCTCGGCCTGGAGTGCGTCACGCTGCTGGGCACCCAGCTCGCGCCGGAGGACCTCATCGGAGTTCCGGAACTCGTCGGTGGCCGAAGCCGTTTCGCCCCACCGGAGTCCATCGCGCGGCACGACCCCTACTGCCTCTTCCTCGACGAGCTGAACGCGAGCGCCCCCGAGGTGCAGAAGGCGTTCTACTCGCTGATCCTCGACCGGCGCATCGGCTCCTACGAGCTGCCGAAGGGCTCGATCGTGATCGGCGCCGGCAACAGGGCGGTCGACAACGCCCTGGCGCGTCCCATGGCGTCCGCGCTCGTGAACCGCATGATCCACGTGCACCTCACGGCGTCGTCGCGCGACTGGCTCTCGTGGGCGCGCGAGAACGACATCCACCCTTGGGTGCTGGAGTACCTGACCCAGCGCCCGGACCACCTCTGGAGCGCCGCGCCGAAGGTCGAGGAGACGTTCTCCACGCCCCGCGGCTGGCACATGCTCTCCGACGCGCTGCACTCGTTCGGCGACGACATCTCCGAGGACCTGCTGGGCGTGCTCGCGTTCGGCACGGTCACCGCGAACCACGCGTCGATGTTCAAGGCGTACGTCAAGACCGTGCGCAACGCCTACGGGCTGGACGCCGTGCTGCGCGGCGACACCCGCTGGCCGTCGGCTCCGCAGGACCGCGACCTGCTGTACTTCCTGGGCGAGGCGTTCCGGGCGCGGCTGGTCAAGGAGCTGCCGCACGACAAGGCGCACGCGTCGGCGGCGGGGAAGCAGCTGGCGCACCGGGGAAAGGCGTTGCTGCTCGAACTGGCAGAGCTGTCGCTGGAGGTCGCGCAGATGGTGATCGCGGCCGACGACGACGGCAACCCCGTGCTGCCCGCGTGGTTCCTCGTCGAGGTCACCCGTGACCTGCCGCGGCTGGTCGCCGCACGCGGATGAGCAAGCGTGGCAAGGCGCACGTCGACCCGGCGGTGCTGGCGTTCCAGGCGGCGGACCGGCGGATCGACGCGCATCCGCTGTTCGCCGCCCTCAGCACGTACGTGCGCCGCGACTCAGACCACCCGTGGGCGGACATCTCTCTCGACGGCATGCTGTTCGCTCACCCGACGCGCAAGGCGACCGAGGACGAGTGGGCGTGGGTGTTCGCGCATTGCCTGCTGCACCTGGGTTTCCAGACGCACGACTGCAAGCCGGTGCTGGAGTTCCAGCCCGCGTTGAAGTTCGGCCGCATGCCCGACAGCTGGGACCCGGACCGGTGCGTGCGCGGTGAGGCCTCGAAGGACCCGGACAAGTGGACCAACCGGTTCGCCGCCGGGCTCTCGAACGCCGCCGTGGCCGCGATCGACGTGGCGGGCGGCGCGCGGTCGTCGCTGACGGACGCACGGCCGGTCAAGACGCAGTGGGAGCTCGCGCTCGGCTGGTTCGTGTCGAACTACCCGCTGCTGGGCGCGCTCGCGACGACGATGAAGATCGTGGCGGACGCGGAGCTGGCGCGCGGCTGGGACATCTCGATCGCGGCGGTGTCGGCGGCGTCGGCCGAGATCTACGTGAACCCGTTGGCGGGCTTGACGAAGCTCGAATGGCGGTTCGTGCTCGCGCACGAGATGCTGCACGCCGCGCTGCGCCACTGCGACCGGGTCGGCGGCCGGGACGCGTACCTGTGGAACATCGCGGCGGACTTCGTCGTGAACGGCTGGCTGGTCGAGATGGGCGTCGGCACGGCACCGGAAGGGCTCCTGCACGACCCAGAGCTGCGCGGGCTGTCGGTCGAGTCCGTCTACGACCGCATCACGACGGACCTGCGCCGGTACCGGAAGCTGCACACGTTGCGCGGCAACCACAAGGGCGACCTGCTCGGGGAACCCCTGCGCGGCCCTGCCGACTTCGCCGACCTCGACGACTTCTACCGCCGAGCACTGCTGACCGGCCTGAGCCACCACACGACGGCACGGGGCCTCCTGCCCTCCGGGCTCGTCGAGGAGATCCGCGCGCTGGAGCACCCACCGCTGTCGTGGGACGCCCAGCTGGCGCGGTGGTTCGAGGAGTTCGTGCCGGCGCCGGAGAAACGGCGTTCCTACGCGCGGGCCTCACGGCGTCAAGCGTCCACTCCGGACATCCCGCGGCCCGGCTGGATCCGTCCGGAGACCCTCGACGCGCGGCCGACGTTCGGCGTCGTGCTGGACACGTCCGGCTCGATGGACCCCAGGCTGCTGGGCAAGGCGCTCGGCGCGATCGCCTCCTACTCGGCGGCACGTGACGTACCCGCCGCGCGCGTGGTTTTCTGTGACGCGATGGCGTATGACGCGGGATATCTGCCCGTCGAGGACATCGCGGGCAGGGTGACGGTGCGCGGGCGCGGCGGCACGGTGCTGCAGCCCGGCATCGACCTGCTCGAACGCGCCGGCGACTTCCCCGCCGCCGGGCCGGTCCTCGTCATCACCGACGGCTGGTGCGACGTGCTGCGGATCCGGCGCGAACACGCCTTCCTCATCCCGGCGGGCGCGCACCTGCCGTTCCGCGCGCGCGGCCCCGTGTTCCGGATGTCCTGATGGAGATCGCCTGCGACGAGTCGGGATCCGAGGGCGAGAAGCTCGTCGGCGGCGTCACGGCGGTCTTCGCGCACGCGGGTGTCGCGCTCACCGAAAACGAGGCGAACGGCTGCGTCGAGGAACTGCGCGAGATGATCAAGTCGCCGGCGCAGGAGTACAAGGCGAACCACCTGCTGCGCGAGAAGAACCGCTGGGTGCTGCTGTGGTTCCTCGGCGCGGACGGCCCGCTCGCCGGGCGCGCCCGCGTGCAGCTGCTGGACAAGCGGCGGTTCCTGGCGTCGCGGGTGCGGGCCGAGTTCGGGGCGGTGACCGGGCCGCTGGAGCTCTACAACGACCTGCTGCGCGCCCGAGGGCCGCGCGGCACGCTGGACCCGTTGTTCCCGGCCATCCTGCGGGCGGTCGCGCAGTGGGGCGGGCCGGTGTCGATCGTGCACGACCAGCAGCTGTCGCTGACGGCCGGGCGGATCCGGCAGCTCAAGAAGCTCGCGCCGCGGCTGAAGAGCCTGACGCTGGTCGACTCGCAGTACGACGCACGGGTGCAGGTGGCGGACTTCCTCGCCGGGATCGCCCGGCGGGTCGCCGAGGAAGAGCTGAACGGAAGACCGGACCGAGAGGTGATCGAGTTGTTGATGCCGTTCGTCGTGGGACCGAGGATGTGGCATGCCTGACGCGCTCTTCGCCGACCCGAGACTGGCCGCGGTCTACGACCTCTTCGACGGCAGGCGCGCCGATCTCGTCCCCTACCTGGAGATCGTCGCCGAACTGGAGGCGCGCACGGTGCTCGACGTCGGCTGCGGCACGGGGTGCTTCGGCACGCTGCTGGCCGACGCGGGGCTGACCGTCATCGGTGTCGACCCGGCGCTGGCGTCACTGGAACTGGCACGCGCCAAGGACTCCCGCGTCACCTGGCTGCACGGCGACGCCACGACGCTGCCGCCGCTGCAGGCCGACCTCGCCACGATGACCGCGAACGTCGCGCAGGTCTTCCTCGGCGACGACTGGGACGCCACCCTGCGCGGCGTCCACGCCGCCCTGAAACCCGGCGGGCACCTGGTGTTCGAGTCACGGCGGCTGGAGGCGAAGGCCTGGGAGGGCTGGCGCGTCCCCGTGCAGCGCGTGAAGAACGGCGTGAGCAAACGTCGTGACCTGCTCGCCGTCGACCTGCCGCTGGTGTCCTTCCGGCACACCTACCGCTTCCCGGACGGCACGGAGATCGCCTCGGACTCGACGCTACGGTTCCGCTCCCGCGCCGAGATCGAGGAAAGCCTGACAGCGGCCGGGTTCGAGGTCACCGACGTGCGGGACGCACCGGACCGTCCGGGCCTCGAGCACGTGTTCGTGGCGCGGAAGCTCAGCTGACCAGCGCGGGCTGCTTCCACGCCTGCACCAGCCACGGCAGGATCCGCGGCAGCCGGTCGGCCACGATGTCGTGCAGCACCAGCACGATCCGGCCGGTCCGGTCGGGACCCGCGTCGAGCCACACGACGTGCATCAGCACGCCGGACTGCAGGTCGAGCCCCGCCTCCGCCTCCGCGAGGGCCGCGGGGGTGGCGGCGGCGGGATCCTCGACCTCGTGGTGTGCGAAGCCGCTGCGACACAGTTCCGGATGCAGTTCCACCAGCGAATCCATGGCGGCGGCGAGGCGTCCCACGCCCAGCCCTGCCCGAACCTGCACCGTCATCGTCCTCACATTAGGAGAGCCTAACCTAGGCTCCAGGTGGGATTCCGCCCACTGAGTCCCAGGACACGGTCCAGCAGGGGCGCATTCGAGTCGACCTCGACTGCCGCTCCGAACAGAGAGCCGTCCCGGTCGTCCGGGCCGATCGACGACACGAAGCCGTAGACGACCTGGAGCAGCTCGGGATCCACCTCGAACGGCTGGCCGGTGGCCTTGGCGAGGTCCCAGCCGTGCAGCACGATCTCGTCCAGCGCGACGGCTCCCGCCACCTCGCCGGGCAGGTCGACGCCACCGGCGCGGGTCATCCCCTCCCAGGCGTCGGCAGAGCGCCACGCCTCGGCCAACGAGTCCAGCCGAGCCGGCATCGACTCGCGGAAGTCCAGCGGCAGCCGGGACGCGTCGCCGGAGGCCTGGCCTTCCTTCGGGGTCTTCAGCGCCGCCATCGTGAACGCGACCGACAGGCCGTTCACGTGGTCCAGCAGGTCGCCGACCGTGTAGTCGGGGCACGGGGTCGGCGCCTTCAGGTCGCCGTCCGTCACTCCCCGCACCAGGCCCGCCAGCTGACCGGTCGCAGGCGTCAAGTCGAACATCAGTAGCCGTCTCCTCCCCAGAACTGCTCTTCCAACGTGTCCGCGGTACCGGCGAGCAACTGGAGGGGGTCGGTGAACTCGTGGATGTCGAGATCGGACAACGGCAGCGAGTGCCGCACCACCACGTGCTCCCCCATGATCGCGAGACCGCACGCCACGGTGGAGTTGCCCACCTCCACGAGCACGTCGTGGAGGTTCACCTGGGACGCCAGCCCGCACGGGGAGGCGATCTGGACCCACTCGTGCATCTTGTCGAGGACTTCGCGGACGATGATCACGACCTGCGTGCGCTCGTCGTCACCCTCGTCCTCGTCCCCGAAGGTGAAGAGGATCCTCAGTTCCTCACCGTCGTCGTGGACGACGTCGTACTCGGCGCGGACGTAATCCGCGAGGTCTCCCCAACTCGCCATGGCGCAACCCTACTGGCCGCGACGGCCCACAGCCCGACGACGAGCACGGCGAGCACCTCGGCCGCGAGCAAGATCCTCTCGATGTACCCCAACGGGAACACGCGCCACCACCGAACGTCGGAGACCACGCCCAGCACAACGGCGTAGAGCAGCGGCATGAATGCGACAACGCTCAACAAACCGGACGCGAGAACCCACCTGGCGTGTCGCGACCAGACTTCGTGCCTCAGCCACGGCAGCGCGAGCGCGATGATCGCGACCGGCAGGCTCACGAACGCGATCATGCTGCCGAACCGGTGGATGCTGCCGCTGAGCTCGTTGGTGCCCATCGCCCAGTTGGTCTTGGGGAACAGCACCACGAGGAACAGTCCGAGCGACCAGAGCGTCAGCGCGACCCCGCCCACCGAACGCCAGCGCGTCAGCCCCTTGTGGACCAGCACGTACAGGATCGCCATCGAGCCCGCCGCCAGCAGCAGCACGGCGACGTCGAAGACGGGGCGGTAGTCGCCCAGCGCGTACTCGCTGATCGTGCGGCGCAACGGGCCCACGGTCAGGTCGAGCATCCCGACCATGGCGATCGTCGCCACGACGGCGAGTGAACCGCCGGCGGCGGCTAGACGAGGTATCAGCACATAACGGACAACGCCTGGGTGAACGCGCGGGGTTCCTGGGTTCAGCAACCCGACAGGTTCGCCCCAGCGTTCCGACAGGTTCAGCTCAGGATCGCCCCGCACGTGACGTTGACCTGCGCACCCGTGATCGTGCGACCCCAGTCCGAGGCCGCGAACACCGCCGCCCTGCCGACGTCCCGCAGCGTCGCGGCCCGCCCGAGCGCGGTCTGGCCGACGATGTCGGGTTCGACCTGGTCGCGGAACTCCGCCGGGATCGACTCGGGGACGCCGCCGGTCTGCAAAGTCACCGTGCGCACGCCGTGCGGTCCGAGTTCGGCGGCGAGTTGGCGGCGCATCGCCTCGACCGCGTCGAACGCCGTGACCAGGCCGCCGAGGTTCCACCGCCGGTGCACCTGGCCGTCGCTGGTGCCGCCGAAGAACAGGATGACGCCGTCCTCCTGCCGAATCATGTGCCGGGCGGCGGCACGCGCGGTGAGGAACTTCGAGCGGACGTTCGTGACGACCGGGGCCAGGTAGTCCTCGACGCTCATCTCGTGCAGCGGGGTGCCCTGGACGTCGTTGTCGGAGATGACGTTGACCGAGATGTCGATGCGGTCGAACGTGGCGGCGTGCTCGTCCACCGCGCGTTCGTCCAGCGCGTCGACCACGGCGTACCGGGCGCCGATCGCGGCGGCCTTCTCCTTCAGCGCCGCCTCGGTGCGCGCGGCCAGGTGCACGTCCGCACCCGCGGCGACGAACGCCTCGGCGATCGCGCCGCCGATCGTGCCCGCGCCGTAGATGACTGCGGTCTTCCCGTTGAGGTTCATCGGTTCGCCGGTCATGGCGACGAGGCTAACCCCTAGCGCAACGCCACGCGCGCTTCCTCCATGACAGCGTCGGCGACGGCGGTGAGCGCCGGCGAGTCCAGCTTCCACTGCTGCCAGTACAGCGGAACGGAGATGGTCCGGCCGGGCGCGAGATCGACCAGACCGGCCTGGAGCTGTTGCGGCGGCACCATTCCCCAGCCGAGGCCCGCCACGATCGCCCGCACGTACACCTCCGACGACGGCACGTAGTGGCGGTGTTCGGACGCTCCCCGGCCACGGGTCAGCGTGCGCACGAACCGGTCCTGGAGGTCGTCGTTGCGGTCGAACACGACCACGGGCGCGTCCGGCAGCCACGACTTGAGCTGACCGCCCGCGAACGACTCCACGTAGGACTCCGAAGCCATGGCCGCGTAACGGATCTCGCCCAGCTTGGTCACCGAGCAGCCCGCCACCGGTTCGCGCGACGACGTGACGGCGGCCATCACCAGCCCCTGCCGCAGCAACGCCGTCGTGTGGTCCTGGTCCTCGCGGTGCAGGTCGAACGAGATCCGCGCCGGCAGCGGAACCCGTTGCAGCGCGGGCAGGAACCAGGTGGCGAGCGAGTCGGCGTTGACCGCGATCGGCACCCGGACCACGGCGGACTCCCCCAGCGCCGCGTCCAGGTCCTGGTCCAGCGCCACGAGTTGCCGACCGTAGCGGACCAGCACCTCACCGGACGGGGTGAGCCGAACCGGCCGGGCGCGCACCAGCAGCACCCGGCCGGTTCGTTGTTCCAACGCCTTGATGCGTTGCGAGACAGCGGAAGGCGTGACGTGCAGAGCCGTGGCCGCCGCGTCGAACGTGCCCGCGTCGACGACCGCGAGCAGCGTCCGCACCAGGTCGAGGTCCATCACGGGCGCTAATGGTACGTAAGAACCTGTAGCTGGTCTCATCAGGAACGCGTCAATACCGTGGACCGCGTGACAGACCTGTTCCTCGGCTTCGGCACCATGATGACCCTGATCGTCGCGATCGGCGCGCAGAACGCTTTCGTTCTGCGCCAAGGACTTCGGCGGCAGGCGGTCGCGCAGGTCGTCGCCGTGTGCGCGATCTCGGACGCGATTCTGGTCGCGGTGGGCGTCGCGGGTTTCGGCGCGCTCGTCAACGCCTTCCCAAAAGCCATCACGGTCGCGGCCATCGTCGGTGGCGTGTTCCTGCTGGGCTACGGGTTCCTGGCCGCGCGCCGCGCGTTCGGCGGCCCGTCAGCGATGGCCGCCGGACCCGAGCCGGCGGGCAGGCCGGTGCTGACGGCCCTCGCGCTGACGTGGCTGAACCCGCACGTCTACCTCGACACCGTGCTGCTGCTCGGCTCGATCGCGGCCGGGCGGTGGTTGTTCGGCGTCGGCGCCGTGACCGCGAGCATCACGTGGTTCGTGGCGCTCGGGTTCGGCGCGCGGCTGCTCAGCCCGTTGTTCGCGAAACCCCGCTCCTGGCGGGTGCTGGACGGCCTGATCGCGGCCGTCATGATCACGCTGGGCGTGACGCTGATCGCCAGTTCGTGAGCACCGCGGCGGGCAGCGTCTCCGGCCCCGCCACCGGCCACGCCAGCGGGTCGGGCCCGAGCTCCACCAGCTCGGCCACCTGCAACCGCGACCACGGCGACACCGCCCGCGTGCCGTCCAGCACGCTCGACGCGTACTCGCTCCACGGCACCCGTTCGGTCGAGTCGACCTCGTCCGGGTTCGGCACGGGCTCGGCGTCGGACAGCACGCGGAACACCGGGCACATCTCGTTCTCCACCACGCCGTCCATCACCGCGCGGTACCGGAACGCGGGCAGCAGCAGCTCAGGGGCGGGCGTCGTCATGCCCAGCTCGTCGCGCAGCCGCCGCAGCACCGACTGGGCCATGTCCTCCCCCGGCAGCGGGTGGCCGCAGCAGGTGTTGGTCCACAGGCCCGGGAAGGTCTTCTTGTGCAACGCCCGGCGCGTCAGGACCGTGTTGCCGGCGGAGTCGAAGACGTAGCTGGAGAACGCCAGGTGCAGCGGGGTGTCCGCGTGATGCACCACTGCCTTGTCCTCGACGCCGGCTGCCGTTCCGTCCTCGGCCAGCAGGACCACCTGTTCCACAGTCACGCACACCACGTAATCACATGCGGACCAAGATCGGGAACCAGCTGTTCACGTGAGCTTGAGCGTAGAGATAGCCGCACCATAGGTGTCCCCCGTCACTCTGGAGCCATGACTTCCCCGTTCGCTCAGGCTCACACCATGTTCCTGGTGCTGGTCAGCCCAACGGGCCAGTACTCGATCTGGCCCGCGGTGCTGCAGGTGCCCGCAGGCTGGCAGGTCGTCCACGGAGTCGCCTGCCGCCAGTCGTGCGAGGACCGGATCCAGGCTCTCCGCACCGACCTCCCGATGGCCGCCTAACAGCTCAGTCGCGCGTCACCCCACACGGCGTGGTCGAGACTCGTCCCGTCCCCGCCGTCCGACACCCGCAACGTCAGCACCCGGACGCCGCTGACGTCGACGGACATGGGCAGCGCCGGGTCCACGGACCGGCGCAACGGACTCGTGTGCAGCACACGGCCGTCGCCCAGCACCTCGAACACGACTGACCCACCGACACCGGCCGCCCGGTCCACGCGGCCGTCCACCTCGTCGTCCACGCCGGCCGTCGCCTCGAACCGGGTGCACGTGCCGAGCTCGACGGTCCGGTCTCCCGGCGTCGTGCCGATGCCCTTGCCGAACCGCACCCCGCCGGTCGTCAGCGTCCTGCCCTCGACGGACAGGTCGTTGCCGGGCACGTAGACCTGCCCGGCCGGCAACGGTCTCCACACGTGCACACGCGTCGCCCGCTCGGCCTCGACCCCGGCGAACCGTGCCACGGCGGGCACTTCTGCCAGCCCCACGACGGGGTTCGGGCCGGCGCGGACGGTCCAGCGGCCGGTCACCGACTCGCCGGGCGCGACCCGCCAGGACCACACGGCCGCCGTCGAGCTCCACCCGGACGGCACGCGCGGCGCGAACGTCACGCCGTGCAGCGGCCGGTCCGAGGTGTTGGTGAAGGTGCCGGTCAGCTCGAACGCCTGCCCGGGCCGCAGATCCACCTGTTCAGGTGAAACGACGACGGACGTGGACGGCACGCCACCGGTCGGACGCGCACAGGTCGAACGCTCCGGGCGGCAGACCAGCGCCACGAACCCGCCCTCCGCCGCGACCGGCACGGTCAGCGTCCCGGACGTCACGCGGGTCTCGCGGACCAGCCCGGCCGCGCCGTCCCGGACGACCTCGACCAGCCACTTCCCACTGCCCAGAGCCGGCAGGTCGAGCGTCCGCGCGGCACCGGCGACCGCGCCGCCGACGAACCACCGGTCACCCGAACGCCGTGCCATCACGACGCTCTCGCCGGGACGTCCGGACAGCAGCCGGGTCTCGTCCCACGCGGCCGGCGCCTGCTCCAGGAACCAGCGCGCGAACGGCCGGGCGTCGTACGAGTCGGGCCGCCCGGCCAGGTTCTGCACCCCGGACTCGTACAGCACGGTCAACGCCAGTTCGCCGCCGTCGGTGTTCGCCCGCGCGCGGTGGAACCCGCCCGGCGTGTAGTCCATGCCTCCCACCACGTTGCGGGTGAACGGCAACGCGGTCAGGTGCGAGGTGGTGAGGCCGCTGGACTTCTCGGCGCCGTGCACGGCCTCGGTGGTCATGACGTGCGGCCAGGTGCGGTGGACGCCGTGCGGCAGCGTGGCGCCGTGGAAGTTGACCAGGAAGTGCATCCGCGCGGTCTCCGGCAGGATCTCGTCGTACCAGCGGTAGCGCTCCTGCCCGTCGGAGTCCATGAAGTCGATCTTCAGGCCTCGCACGCCCCACTTCTGCAACCACGGCAGGTAGTCCGCGCGCTTCTCGGCCGTGTCGACGCTGCTGAACCGCACCCACGTGTGGATGCCGACGCCCCGTGCCGACGCGTACCTGACCAGCTCGGGGATGAAGCTCGTCCGCCGCCAGTCCGGGTCGTCGTACCACCCGGCGTCGACCACGACGTACGGCCAGCCGCGCGCCGCCGCGTAGTCGACGAACTCCTTCTGCCGCACCAGGTCCTGCTGCACGGGACGGCCGCCGGCGAGCCACGACCACACGGCGGGGCCCGGCTCGATCCACGACGTGTCCCGCACCTTCGACGCCGGCGCCAGGTCGTCCACCAGCGTCGACTCGACCACGGTGGCCAGCGACCCGACGATCATCGTGCGCCACGGCGTCTTCAGGGCGCCGGACACCGCGACCTTCTCGTCCCACAGCTTGACGTCGTACCGTCCACCGCCGGCGTGCACGAGGTGCCCACCGGAGTACCGTCCGTCCACATCGGACTCGGTGATCAGCGCGTAGGTCCCGCCGACCTCGAACAACGCCGGGTGCATGTACTCGGCCAGTTCGGCACCGGAAGCCGTCGACCGCAGGAACGGGTTCTCGTAGTCGCGGCGGAACTTCGCCAGCCACGCGACGGCGTCGGCGGGCAGGACGAACGCGGACGCTTCCCCGACCACGGCACCGGTGTTCTGCGGCAGCTCGTACCGGTACGCGACGCCGTCAGCGGACTCCCGCACGACGAGATCGAGCCGGCCACCGGCGGCAGCGAACCGGTAGGTGGTCTCGACGGCCCGCACGACCCGGTCCCGCTTCTTGCCGGACGTCGTGCGGTAGCGCTCGAAGATCGCCCGGCGTGACCTGCCGGTCAACGAGAGCCCGGCGGTGAAGTCGGCGCGCTCGGTCCTGATCCCGACCGGCGAGGGCTGGACGACGGTCTTGCCCCGATGCGTCACCGCGAACGAAACGGCTCCGCCGCCGACACGGACCTCGGCCCGTGGACCTGCATCGGAAGCCTGCGCGGGCTGCACCAGCCCCAGCACCAGCAGAAGCACAGCGAGTGCTCTCACCGCCACGGACACTCCCCTCGTGAACCGGGGCGGCGGTCACCGGAGGTACATCCCTCGACCCGGACGCTATGACGTGCGTTTCGCCCGAGTCAAGAGATGTAACAACCATGACAAGAGTTGCCTAGAGCAGGCGGATGTACCCGTGCGACGTGGCGCCGCCGTGCTCGTTGTTGCCCGCGTACGAGGCCGTGAAGCCCTGCAGCAGCGTTGCCAGGCCCACCAACAACGACACGTTGGCGTCGCAGTTGGCCTTGCCGGAGGCGTTGGTCGTCGCGGTGCAGAGCGGGTTGCCCTTCACCGTGCGGAAGACGACCTGCTGACCGGCGATCGGCGCCCCGGTGTGCTTGTCGGTCAGCGTGGCGTTGAGCCCGCGGACCGTGAACCCGAGCAGCCGCACCTGGAGCTGTGCCGTGCCGGCGACGAGCTTCGACGCGGCGGGCGGCACGAAGTTGATCGCGATGCCCACCGGGCGCTCACCCACGGCGAGCGTGCCGGTGACCGTGTTGGTCGCCGTGTCGATGATCGACACCGAGTTGCTGTTGTAGTTCGTGACGTACGCCGACGCACCGTCCGGCGTGAGGGCCACGCTGATCGGGCGGTCGCCGACGAGGATCTTCTGGGTCTCGGTCATGGACGCGAGGTCCACGACGGAGACCCGGTCGAACTCGCTGTTCGTCACGTACGCGCGGCCGCCGTCCGGCATGACCGCGATGCCGTGCGGCGTGAAGCCGACAGCGGCGGTGCCGACGACGGTGCGCGTGGCGACGTCGATGGCGGAGACGCTGTCCGAACCCTTGTTGACGACGTACATCCGCGTGCCGTCGGGGGATGCCGCGATGGCCGTCGCGGCGTTGCCGACGGGGATGGTGCCGGCGACGGCGTTGGTCGCCGTGTCGATGACCGAGACCTTGCTCGGGCCGGGCTGGTCGTGCGTGACGTAGACGGCCGAACCGTCCTTGGTCACGACGACGCCGTCGGCGTTGGAGCCGACCGCGATGGTCGCGGTGACCGTGAGCGTGGCCGTGTCGACGACGGACACCGTGCCGTCGAGGTAGTTGGTGACGTAGGCGAAGCCGCCACCGGGTGCCACCGCCACGCCGGCCGGATGCGATCCGACGGGAATGGACCTGTCGACCGTGTTGGTCGGAGTGTCGATGACCGTGAGCGTGTTCTGCACTGTGTTGGTGACGTAGCCGCGGGTGCCGTCGAACGCGACCGCCGCCATGTACGGCGAGTTGCCGCCGCCGTCGGCGATCGTCGTGGACACCGCGTTCGTGGCCGTGTCGATGACCGACACCCCGCCGCCGTTGTTGGCGACATAGCCCAGAACCCGGCCGGCGGGCGCCGCGTGGGCCGGGGTCACCACCAGTGCCGTGGTGACGGCCGCGGCCATCACCAGTGGACGTAACCGCATGTTCAAGTGCCTCCTGGCGCGATTCATCCCGACCTTTTCAGGACATCGCGGCAGGATGAGAGGACGTTAGCCTCTTCTCGAACCAGTGGTCGGAGTATTCGGCCTGGTTGTAGTCGGCGATCTCCACGAACCCGCGCTTGGCGTACAGACCTCGTGCCTCCACGAGGTCTTTGCGCGTGTCGAGCCTCAGCGCGGAGAGCCCGAGCCGCAGCGCCTCGGCCTCCATCGCGACGATCAACGCCGACGCCGCGCCCCGCCCGCGGAACGGCGTGCGCACGAACATCCGCGTCAGCTCGCCGACACCGTTGTCCAGGAAGCGCATGCCCAGACAGCCGACATCGTTGCCATCCAGGGAAACGACGAGGAACACGGGGACGTTGTGATCTTGCTCGTCGCGCTCGTACGCGTCGATCTCGGCGTCGTTCGCCGGCCGTCCCCAGTAGCGGCTGATCATCTCCGCGTTGTACTCGCGGTTGAGCGGCGAGAGCGCGGCGTCGGCGGCGGTCACGATCCAGGTCATGCGACCATCATCGGAAGCACGTCCACTGTGATTCAGGTCACTGCAACACTGGTGTCGCGGGGAGCCAAGTGCAGACGTGATGTTCGCGGAGCTTTTCGACGAGCACGCCCATCCGCTGCACCGGTACCTGGCGCGGCGGGTGGGCGTCGACGTGGCCGACGACCTGGTGAGCGAGACGTTCCTCGCGGCCATGCGCGGCGAGGAGAACTACGACCCCGGCCGCGGCAGCGTCGTCGGCTGGCTCTACGGCATCGCGACGAACCTGTTGCGCGGCCACGCCAAGCGCGAGGTCCGCCTGCTGCGCACCGCCGAACGCTACGGCGTCGGCCTCGACGTCGCCGAGTCGCTCGAGCACACCGTGGTGACCCGCGTCGACGCCCGTGCGCACCTGCGGCGGATCGCCCGCGAGCTGGCGCGGATGGACCAGGCCGACCGCGACCTGCTGCTGCTCACCTCGCTCGCCGGGCTGACCGTGCAGGAGGCGGCGGAGGCCCTGGACCTGAACCCCGGTACCGCCCGGTCGCGGCTGCACCGCCTGCGCGCCAAGCTGAAGGAAGTGGAACATGCGTGACGTCCTGGACAACGACCTCGCCGAGCTCTACCCGCTGCGCGAGGCGGACGACCTGCGCCTGGCCCGCCTGCGCGAGCAGCTGTTCGCCGAGCGGCCCCGCTCCCGGCGTTGGGTCGGCGCCGCCGCGGTGTTCGTGGCGGTAATGCTGATCACCGGTCTCGTGGTGTACCTGCGCCCGGCCCGGCCTGCCGACATGGCCTCGCCCGCCACCTCCCTCACCGAGGCGGCGGAACTGCTCACCCGGGCGACACCGCAAGGCGCGGTGAAGCACCTCCGCTACGAGATCTGGCGGACGGCTGTCAGCCTGACCGGTGACCCCGGTGCGGAGCAGGTGGAGTACCGCCTCGAGGTCTGGTTGCCCGTCGAGGACGGCCAGAAGCCGCGCGTCGACTTCGAGCCGACCGGGCGGCGGCGCGCGCTGCCGGGCTTCCCGGAGATGTCGAGAGAGGCCGTGCAGGCGCAGGCCTCATCCACGATGATCAGTTTTGTCGGTCCTCCCTGCTCGCTGACACCGTGCAGCGTCCCGGACCCGATCATCCCGGCGAGCCGCCTGTGGGGCGAGGCGATCAAGTCCGCGTCATCGCCGCTGCTCGCGCCGTTCGCCTCGAACAACCGCAAGGCGGAGATCTACCGCGACCTCGCCACGCTCGACGCTGTGCGGTGGGTGGACGGGTCGGTGTTCATCGAGGGCGGCACGGGCACGATCAGCATCGATCCCACCACCGGCGACGTCAGCGGGTACGAGGAACGCGGGACCTACGGCGGCTACCTGCCGGTCGGCACGGTGGTGCAGTCGGTGAAGGTCACGACCGACTGGACCGATCAGCGCCCGTCGTAGGACCTCGGCAGGTACCAGGCCAGGGCGGCGCGCAGCTCGGCGACGTCGCGTTCGCGCCGCCTCCTGGTCCGTTCGTGCGCGATCGGGAACACCCGCACACCGCCGTGGTGCGCGCCGAAGAAGCGGCGCGGCGCCGGGTCCTTCAGCCAGACGACGACCCACGGCCGTTTCTTGTGCGGCACCACACGGACCCGTGCGAGCTCGTACCACCAGTACTGGTGGAACTTGCCGTTGCGGGTCGTGGCGATGCCCTCGCGGCTGATCTCGATGACGACCTTGCGGCGTGCGGCGGCGGAGAAGTACCGCACGGCGCGTACGACGAGCACGCAGAACGCGGCCAGCGCCAGCAGCTGCGTGGCGCCGTTGGCCCGTGCGGCCGGGTCGGCGATCGCGGCCGCCAGCAACGCCGCGGCGAGGTTCAGGGCGCCCCACGCCATCGGCACGAACCGCGACGTCGAGAACGTCGCGGCGGCGGGCGTCATCGGCGCGGGCAGCTTGGACGCCGGTGGCTTCGGCGTCACGACCTGCGCGAGCAGGCGGGTCACCTCGGCCGGTTCCGGGCGCTTGGCCGGGTCGCGGTGCATGCACTTCTGCACCAACGGCCGCAGCCCCTTCGGCACGCCGTCGATGTCCGGCTCGCCGTGCGCCGCCTTGTAGAGCAACGTCGCCGTGGGGCCCTCACCGAACGGGCCCTTGCCCGTCGCCGCGTAGACCAGCACGGCGCCCAGGGCGAACACGTCCGACGGGGACGCCACCTCCTGGCCGGTGATCTGCTCGGGAGAGAGGAAACCGGGCGTGCCGAAGACCATGCCGGTCTCGGTCAGCGCCGTGTGCTCCATCGCGCGCGAGATGCCGAAGTCGATGACGCGCGGGCCGTCCGCGCCCAGCAGGACGTTCGACGGCTTGAGGTCGCGGTGGACGAGTCCGGCGCGGTGGATCGCGGTGAGCGCCTCGGCCAGACCTTCGGCGAGTCGTCTCAAATGGTGCTCCGGCAACGGCCCGTGCCGTTCGATCGCCTCCTGCAGCGTCGGGCCGGGCACGTACTCGGTGGCCATCCACGGCCGGGGCGCGCGCGTGTCGGCGTCGACGACCGCCGCCGTGCCGGCGCTGCCGACCGCGCGGGCCATCTGCACTTCGCGGCGGAACCGCTCCCGGAAGCGCGGGTCGTCGGCCAGCTCGGCACGGGCGACCTTGACCGCCACCTGGCGTCCGTCGCTGCCTTGTCCCAGGTAGACCGTTCCCATGGCACCACGACCGAGCCTGCCGAGAAGCAGGTAGTCGCCTATGCGTTGTGGTTGGTCCACCTTCACCGGATCGAGGGTAGCGGGAACTCGGGCTCAAACCTCACATCTGAGTAGATCTACGTATCGTTGTCACCCATGGGTCGGACCCGCTTGTACCGCAACGGCGAACTCGTGGACAGGGACTTCCCGGTCAGCGAGGTCCGGAAGCATCTCCAAGATCACTCCGCCGTGGTGTGGTTCGACCTGTGCGCGCCGTCCGAAGACGAGATAGGTCTGCTGCGCGACGAACTGGGGTTGCACGAGCTCGCGATCGAGGACGCGTTCTCCGAACGGCAGCGCCCGAAGGTCGACCGCTACCCCACCCACCTGTTCCTCAGCGTCTACGCCGTCCGGTACGAGCAGCACGAGATCAGGACGTGCGAGGTCGACGTCTTCGTGGCGAAGAACGCCCTGGTGACGGTGCGCGAGAGCGAGGACTACCAGCTCGACGGCGTGGTGCGGCGGTGGGACAGCGCGCCGCGGCTCGCGTCGTCCGGCGTCGGGTTCCTGCTGCACGGGGTGCTCGACGACGTGGTGGACGGCCAGTACGCGGCCGCGCAGAAGCTCGACGACGACATCGAAGCGCTGGAAGACCGCATCTACGAGGAGAAGCCGCACGTCGGGCGCAAGGCGTTGCAGCTGCGGCGGGCGCTGGTGCAGCTGCGGCGGGTCGCGTTGCCGATGCGGGAGGTGCTCGGGTCGTTGCTGCACCGCGAGCACGACCTCGTGGACGACGCGATGATGCCGTACTACCTGGACGTGAAGGACCACGCGCTGTTCACGGCGGAGCTGACCGAGTCGATGCGGGAGCTCGTGACGAACCTGCGCGAGGCCGAGGTGGCCGTGCAGGGCAACCGGCTGAACTCGATCATGAAGAAGGTCACCAGCTGGGCCGCGATCATCGCGGTGCCGACGGCGATCTCCGGGTACTACGGCATGAACGTCCCTTACCCCGGTTTCGAGCAGAAATGGGGGTTTCGGGTGTCCACGCTGGGTATCTTCGCCCTCTCGTACGTCCTGTACCTGATGTTCAAGCGCCGCGATTGGTTGTGACTTTGAAGATCCACCTGACCCGCCGGGACGAGCTCGCGATCATCACGATCGACGCGCCGCCGCTCAACCTGTACTCCCTGGACCTTGACGCGGAGTTCCACGAGGCCCTGGACGACCTGGGCGACGCGCGGGCGTTGCTGGTCAACGCCACGGGCAAGGTCGTGTCGGGTGGCGTCGACGTGTCGTTGTTCGCGCAGCAGGAGTACCGCGACGAGGCCCAGCGGCTGTTCGACCGGATGCTGGTGCTGCCGCAGCGGCTCGCCGCGCTGCCGATGCCGACCGTGTTCGCCGCGCACGCGTTGTGCCTGACCTGGGCTTTCGAGCTGGCGGTGGCGTGCGACCTGATCGTGGCCTCCACTTCGGCACGGTTCGGGCTCGTGGAGAAGGTCGTGGGCCTGACGCCGACGATGGGCGGCACGCAGCGTTTGGCGGCGCGGGCGGGCGTGGGTCGCGCGAAGGAGTTCGTGATGACCGGCGACCTTTACGACGCGGCGACCCTCGAACGTTGGAATGTCGTTAACCGGGTGTTCCCCGACGAAGGCTTCGCGTTGGCGGCGGAGCAGTTCGCTTTGTCTCTGGCGACCGGCCCGACGCAGGCACACTTTGCGACCAAACAGGTGCTCGCGCATTTCGAGAACGGAGGCGTCCCAGAGGCCGACGCTCACGTCACGACCATCGCGGCGGCGTTGTACGAGACAGAGGACCTGCCACGCGCTGTGCACAGCTTCCTCACGGAGGGTCCCGGACGGGCGGCTTTCACAGGTCGCTGATCTCACACATCAAAGAATCATATGGCTCGGTGATAAAACCGTGATCTACCTGCTCACACGGATGGAGCATTCCCCGCCGGACGGAAGATGATGTTGCACCCCAACGGGTTCGGCTTGACTCCTCCGTTCGTCCCGTGCATCGTGCTGGTCGTTCAAAGGCCCCCGTACGAACTCCGTCGCACGAGTTTTGTACACATTCCGCAACGGCCGACGACACAATTAGCGAGTTCACGGTCCCCCGTCGTGAGCGCGCGTGGAGGTAGAACCAGCCGTGAGACTGAGATTGGCCGTACTGCTGACCGGTGGTGTCATCGCGTTGGCCGCCTGCACCCCGACCAAGGCGGCCCAGCCGACATCCGCGCCGGAGAGCACCAGCGCCACCTCGACCAGCACCGAGACCAGCAGTTCCTCCGCCGCCCCGAGCAGCTCGGCGGCCCCCAGCAGCTCCGCCACCAAGACCGCCACGAACGGCCCCGTGAAGCCGCCGCCCAACAGCCCCGCCCCCGCGGGCTCGCCCGGCTGGAAGCTCACCCAGGCCAACACCGGCCTCGCCGCGCACGGCCTCAACTGCGACTCCCTGCCGCTCTACACGGGCTCGGGTTCCCCCGCCTCCGGCACCGTGATCTCCGGCAAGCGCATCGAGCAGACCCTCACCCTCTTCGCCGGCAACATCACCATCGAGAAGTCCTGCATCCGCCCCACCCGCGCGGGCGAGACGCAGCCTCTGATCACCACGAACGGCCCGTGCGGCAGCAACTCCTGCCAGGTCACCGGCGCCCCCGTGACGATCCGCGACTCGAACATCGACGGCTCGGCCCTCTCGGCCAAGACCATCGCGGGCTCCTGCGCGTTCCTCGGCGTCGGCACCCTGCAGCGCAACTACATCAGCGGCATGGGCTCCGGCATCTGCTTCTACAACACCGGCAGCTCCCTGAGCGGCCTCGCCGAGGGCAACTACGTCCGCGGCCTGCGCTCCGAGGGTGAGAGCCACAACGACGGCGCCACCGTCCGCGACTTCCCGCTGGACAAGAACGCGGGCCGCACCCTCACGTTCCGCAACAACCGCATCGACTGCTCGACCGGCAACGACACCGGCGCCCTCTTCATCCAGACCTACGGCGGCGACATCGACAACGTCACCGTCGAGGGCAACCTGCTCGAAGGCGGCGGCTACCAGCTCGGCCTCGAGTCGGGCTTCGGCAACACCTACGGCCGGAACATGAAGTCGATCAACAACCGCTTCACCGGCACCGGCTGGGGCGCGGCCTACGTGAGCCAGAAGGGCGCCACCGGCAAGTGGGCGGTGTGGCAGGACAACTTCCTGCACGACCCGAACGCGGCCGACGGCAAGGGCAAGCCCGCCGGCACCCCGTAACACCCCCTTGTTCGCCTTCACCGCCGGCACGCCCGGCGGTGAAGGCGATCACTGCGTCGCCCGCACCTTGGCGGACAGCGGCTCCAGCACCGCCACCAGCTCGTCCAGCTCTTCCGCCGAGAGCGCCTCGTAGGGCTCCTCGGCCAGCTCGTCCGTCAGCTCCTCGATCCGCCGCTGCAGCTCCCGGCCCGCGTCCGTGAACCGCCCCTCGGCGTCCACGATCCCGCGCGCCCGCAGCCCGTCCATCACCGCCACGAGCAACTCCTTCGGCAGGTGGTGGATCCGCCCGAACGACTCGGCGGGATACACCCCCATCGCCAACGCCGACAGCACGTGCGCCTCGATCCCGCCGATCCGCGCACCGACGAGCGCGGCGATGTGCCCGTCCCCGCGGTGCTCGCGCAACATGGTCGCCGAATGCCACAGCCGGGCCACCGGGTCCGCCGGCACCGGCACCGTGCGCATCCCCGCGTACATCACCCTGCCGGCGGTCGAGGCACTCACCGCCGCCTTGGTGGTGAGATCAGCGGCGCGCACCAGTCCTCCGGTCTCGGCCAGGTCGCCCAGGATGCGCCGCACCGAGGCCGCACTCCCCCGTTCCCTGGCGGCCAGCGACTCCTCGGGCGGGATCTTCTCCCACGCCTTGGGGATGTGCCGGGCGGCCTCGCCGGGCCCGAAGTTGTAGAACGCGGCGTGCACCACCTCCGCCGGAACCCGCCCCAACGGCGCCGCGCGGCTGGCGAAGTAGCCGGACCAGTAGTTGGGGTGCCCCAGTGCGGCCAGCTCCTCGCCGCACTCGTCGGCGAAGAAGGTGACCAGGCAGATGGGTTCCAGCAGCTCGAACATGCGCCGCGCGGTACGGGTCATGTCCCCCATCCTGCCCCGGCAGGCGGCGCCGCGCGGCTGGGGGCACCGCGCGGCCGGGCAGGCTGGCGTAGGCGTCCCCTCGCACTCAGGACCCCCCGCGACCCAACGTACTCAGCAGGTCTGACAGTCCGACCGGGCGAGCGGCAAGGCAAGACAGGTCGAGGCGAGACGGGTCGAGGCGAGACGGGTCGAGGATGGCTTTAGGGCCTGGCGAAGCCGAAGGCGAGCCCGACCGAGCGCAAGCTTCGCGATGGCGCAGCCGAGCCCGGCCAAGACCCAACGCAATGCCGAAGGCGAGGCGTCCTTCCCTAACACCGCCGTCCAAGCGGTATCGGTGACGTGCCAACGCAACTCAGCCGCGCACGCGAAGTGATTGGGGCTTTTCCGGTCCGACAAGCACCTCGCAAGGGCCCCGAAGTCAAGCCCCGATCTCTATCGACGCGCCAGCGGCGATGACTCGACCACGCCCGTCAGAGTCTTTGCACCCCAACTCAACCACCGCGCTAGCGACGCGGCCTACCCACCACACCTCACGCGTTGTCGCGGAACTTCAGCCACCGCCCGCTCAACGAGTCCCAGATCTCCTGGTACTGCTCGAACATCTCCCCCACCCTCGCCGGATCCACCTGATCGGCCGGAGTGGACGCGATGTAGTACCCGAGGTCGTCCTCCAGCCGGTGGAACTTGTAGCTGGCCTCCTCCATCAGCACCCACAGGGACCGCCAGGCGAAGAACGGCTCCAAAGCGGACACCACGGTCACGACGGCCACCAGCGAGAACGCGGTTCCCGTCCACGGGTCGAGGTTCTGGAGTCCCAGGATGATCGTCGACACCGCCGAAAGCACCAAAGTGGTCAGTCGGACAGTTACGGACTTCCACCTGAACCGCTGCTTGCGCGATCGCGCGTACGCGTGCCCGCGCTCGATCTGCCCGCGCAGGTGCAGGGCGAGCTCCACGGGCTTCAACCCGGAGGGCAGCGCGGCATCCGGTGCGCCAGACGGCGAGGAAGCTGGAACGGGCGGGCGGTTGGACGGCAAGTCGGTCACCCGCAAGACAATAGTTTCGAGGTACCTTCCCCCGCGTGCAGTTCGATGGACCGAGAACCTTGCTGGCCGTCCACGCTCACCCCGACGACGAGTCGCGGTCGACCGGAGGAATCCTGGCCCACTACGCCCGCCAAGGCGTCCGGATCGTGCTCGTCACGTGCACCGGCGGCGAGTTGGGAGACATGCCGGACGGTGCCAAGCCCGGCGAGCTCAACCACCACCCGCAGGCGGTGGCTGCGCGGCGGCGGGCCCAGCTGAACGCCGCGTGCGACGTGCTGGGGGTGACGGACCTGGAACTGTTGGGGTACCACGACTCCGGGGAGACCGGTCAGCTGCTGCCGGGCGCGTTCTGCTCCATTCCGGTGGAGACCGCGGCGGGGCGGGTGGCGGCGTTGATCGAGCACTACCGGCCGCAGATCGTCGTCACGCACGACCACCACAACCCGCACCAGCACCGCGACCACGTCCACGCGGCGCGGGTGGCGCACCACGCGGTCAAGGAGACCGGCATCCCGGCCAAGCTGTACCTGGAGGCGCACGACAGCCTCGCCACGACCACGGTGGACACGTCGCAGGTGGCCGACGTCAAGCGCAAGGCGTTGCACTGCTACGAGAGCCAGTCGCTCATCGGGAAGCTGACGGCGCAGCAGCGGTTCGCGGCCGAGTCGTACATCCGCGCGTTCGACACCACCGGCGCGACCGTGCCGGAGACCGACCTCTTCGCCGGCATCACCCATCACGGGCCGGATCTGCCGCGGTGGTGAGGACCCTGCTGGTCGTGCTCGCGGACGACCTCGCGCCGGTGGCCGGAACGCTCGCGCGCTACACGGCCGAGGGCGTCAGGACCGTGGTGTGCAGCGAGAACGAGGACGTCAGGGACCAGGCACGAGAACTGGGCGTCACGCACGTGGAGACGGCCGACCCGTACGACCTGATCGAGCGGTACGAACCGCAGGTGGTGGTGGCCGACCACAGAGGACCGCTGCGGCAGACCAAGCTGGCGGTCTACCGGACGGGGATCCCCCAGAAGCTCTACCTGACGGCGAGCGAGGGTGCCACGGTGATCAGCGTGGGGGCGTTCGCGGTCCAGAAGCAGCACGACCACTACTTCCGAGACCTGGACCGGACGAACGCCCCGTTGCCGGAGACAGACCTGTTCGCGGGTCTCTAGAGCGGCAGCGCGGACATCAGGCCGGAGGCGAGCTCGGAAGCCTGAGCCAGCAGACCGGATGCCTGGTGCACGAGACCTTGAACCATGTCCATGAGTCCAGCCACGGGAACCTCCCCGACAAGACCCGGCGGGCGAGTCCCACCGGGTGATGCCGGGAATCAAAGCGCCAGCCCGACAACCGCGCGCGCCCTGTCACACCATTGAGCTAAATGGACAGTCTCAAAAGGACTCAGCCGCGCCCGAGCGAGGTGCAGGTGAGGCCCGCGCGGCGCAGCACGTCCGGGTCCAAGAGGTTGCGCGTGTCAACGACGACCGGCTGCCGCACGGTCTCCGCGAGGCGCGCCCAGTCGAGCGAGCGGAACTCCGGCCACTCCGTCAGCACGACCAGCGCGTCGACGTCCTTCGCCGCCACGTACGGATCGTCCACAACGGACACCGCGCCGAGGTCGGAGCCACCGGACAACGCCGGGTCGTAGCCGACGAGCTCGGCGCCCGCCTGCTTCAGCAGCGCCGCCACGGCCAGGGCCGGCGAGTCGCGCAGGTCGTCCGTGCCGGCCTTGAACGTCAGGCCCAGCAACCCGAGGCGCACGTGCGACAGCGAGCCGCCGCGCTTGCCGGTGACCGCGAGGCGCACCTTCTCGACCATCCGCTGGCGCTGCCGCTCGTTGGTGTCGATCGTGGCGCGCAGCAGGCGGAACTCGAAGTCGGCCGCGTCCGCGACCTGGAGCATCGCGTGCGTGTCCTTGGGCAGGCACGAGCCGCCCCAGCCGGGGCCGGGATTCAGGAACGCCTGGCCGATGCGCTTGTCGTAGCCCATGCCCTCGGTGACGTCGGTGATGTTCGCACCGAGGCGCTCGCACAGCTCGGCGACCGCGTTGACGTACGAGAGCTTCATCGCCAGGAAGCAGTTGGCCGCGTACTTGACCATCTCGGCCGAGGCCGCGTCGGTCAGCACCGTCGGCGCGCCCAGGCGGGCGTACAGCGCCGCCACGCGCTCGGCGGCGTCCTGCTGGTCGCAGCCGACGACGATGCGGTCGGGGTTCAGGAAGTCGTGCACGGCCGAGCCCTCGCGCAGGAACTCGGGGTTCGACACGACGGCCACGTCGTCGCGGCGCAGCAGCTCGGCGGTGCGGATCGACGTGCCGACGGGCACGGTGGACTTGTTGACGATCACGCAGCCGGACGGCAGCAGGTCACGCGTCTCGTCCACAACGGACTCGACGGCCTGGAGGTCCGCGATGCCGCCGACACCCATCGGCGTCGGCACGCACAGGAACACGACCTCGGCGTCGGAGACGGCCGCGGAGGCGCCCAACACGAACGAAAGGCGACCGGACGCCAAACCTTCGGCGACGAGCTCGGCGAGCCGCGGTTCGAGGATGTCGACCTCACCGCGCGACAGCCGCTCGACCTTCGAGGCGTCGACGTCCGCGCACACCACCCGGTGGCCCAGCGAGGCGAGGCAGGCACCGGTGGTCAGACCGACGTAGCCGGTGCCGACGACAGCGATCCTTCTGACGAACATCATTCTCCCGTTCGGTTCACGGCGAACGCGCGGAGCACGGCGTCGTCGCTCACGTCGATCATCTTGTTGCCCCACTGGTCGACGCCGGCCACGAGCTCTGGCCGGCCGTCGGGGAACGGGCCGCGCGAGACGAAGCCGGTGAGCCCGTCGAACACGCCCACGTAGTTCTCGGCCTGCGGGCGCCAGTCGAGCACGGACTCGCACCGGCGGCGGCCCTCGAAGCCCAGCCGCGCGCGGCGTTCCGCGTCGTCGAGCAGGTCGAGCAACGCCGTCGTGAAGCCCTCGACGTCACCCGGTTCGACCAGCACGGCGCACTCGCCAGCGGACACCACGGTCTCCTGCAACCGGTACGTGACGACCGGCAGCGCGTAGGCCATGTACTCCATGGTCTTGTTCATAGTGGACACGTCGTTCAAAGGCGACAACGGATCCGGGCCCAGTCCGGCCGACGAGGTCGACAGGTAACGGGTGATCTGTTCGGGCCCAACCCTTCCGGTGAACTCGACGTAAGGATCAAGCCCCCAGGCCGTGGCCTGCTTCTTCAGGTCTTCGAGGCAGTCGCCGAAGCCCAGCAGCGCGAACCGCACGTCGGTCCTGCCGCGGTCGAAGACCACTCTCCGTGCGACTTCGAGGACCCCGTCGACGCCGTCCTGCGGTCCCATGATTCCGAGATAGGCCACCAAGTGTTTGCCGCCGCGTCGGAGTTCGTCCACGCCCTCGACAGGCCGCATCACGGTCGTGTCGGGACCGGAGCGCACGACCGTCGTGTGCTCGGGCGGCACATCGCCCCGAGTCCACGCGATCTTCTGGTACGAGGTGTTGGTCGACGTCACCCGGTCGGCCGTGCGGAACGTCCGGCGCTCCAGCCACTTCAAGATCCGGTACTGCAGCTTGCCCGCGAACCCGGTGGGCTCCCCGAAGCGCGAGAGGAACACCTCGGGGTTGAGGTCGTGGTGGTCGAAGACGAACTTCACGCCACCCAGCCGCCACAGCAGGGCCAGCGCCCAGTAGGTGTCCGGCGGGTTGCACGCCTGCATGACGTGGAATCGCCTGCGGGAGCGGACCTTCACGCTCAGCAACGCCGTGCGCACCCAGCAGTACAGGAACTCCCAGGCGTAGCCCAGCGCGCCTTCGGCCTGGGGCGGCGGAGCGTACTTGTAGATGTGCACTCCGTCGAGGAGTTGGTAGGCGGGATCACCCGGACCCTTGGGGCAGATCACCGAAACCTCGTACCCGGCGTTGGTCAGGGCGCGGCATTCCAGCCACACCCGGCGGTCCAACGGGACGGGGAGGTTCTGCACGATGATCAGCACGTGAGGTGATGACGTCACGCTCTGGTTCTCGTTCTGGAAGGCCAAACGGTTACAGGCGACCTCAATCTCGTAACGGAGGTTGCAAAAGGCTCGATGTACGCGCAGAGGCCCCAAAGCGAGGAGCGGTTGTGGAGCGGTCACCTGTCGCGGTGGTCATCGTCACTTACCAGAGCGAACAGGTCATCGGCGGATGTCTTGACTCCCTGCCGGATGACGTGAAAGTGATCGTCGTAGACAACGCCTCCACCGACGGAACTGTGGCGGCCGCCACTCGCCCCGGCGTGGAAATCGTGCGCAGTCCCGTCAACGGTGGATACGCCGCGGGTGTGAATTTGGGCATCAAAGCGGCAGAAGGACACGACGTTCTCATCTTGAACGCCGACATCCGGTTGCACCCAGGAGCCGTGGAATCACTCCGCGCCGCTGACAAACCGATCGTCGCGCCCAAGCTCGTCGACGAAAGCGGCGCGCTCTCCCTCTCGCTCCGCCGCGACCCGACCGCGCTGGGTGCCTTCGCGGAGGCGGCCATCGGCGGCGGACGGGCCGGCGCGATCGGCCTCGGCGAGACCGTCACGGACACGAAGGCCTACCAGGGCGCGCACCGGGCCGACTGGGCGACGGGCTGCGCGTGGCTGGTCAAGCGCGAGGTCATCGAGCGACACGGCCTTTTGGACGAACGGTACTTCCTCTATTCGGAGGAGACCGAGTACATGATCAGGGCCGGCGGCGTCTGGTTCGAGCCGCGCGCCGTGGTCACGCACATCGGTGGCGAGGTCTCCACGAACGCCCGCCTCTGGTCGATGCTCACCTCGAACAAGGTCCGCCTGCACCGCGAGCTGCACGGCCGGTTCGCCGCCGCGCTCATGTGGGTCGCCATGGTCGTGAACGAAGGGCTTCGCGCACGGTCGCCGAAGCACCGCACCGCGTTGAAGGGGCTGTTCAGCATGCGCCGCTGGCCGGAGGAAGTGGCCTCGGAGGGACCGAGCTACCTGTGCTTCTCGGCGCAGGACTGGTGGTACCACAACCGGGCCCACTCCGACTTCCAGCTGCTGCGCCGGGTCGCCAAGCACCGCAAGGTGCTGCTGGTCAACAGCATCGGCCTGCGGATGCCGTCGCCCGGCAAGAGCACGCAGTTCCTGCGCCGCATCCTCCGCAAGGCGGCGAGCGTCGCGAAGCTCGTCCGCCGTCCCATCGAGGACACGCCGAACTTCTACGTGATGACGCCCGCTCCCCTGCCGTTCTACGGCAAGCCGTGGCTGCGCAAGCTGAACTCCGTGCTGGTCCGCACCCAGGTCAAGGCCGTGTGCTTCTTCCTGCGCATGGGCACGCCCGTCGTCGTCGCCACCATCCCCACCGCGTGGGACGTCGTGGAGCCGATGAAGACCAAGGGCCTGATCTTCAACCGCTCCGACCGGCACTCCGCGTTCCCCGAGGCCGACCAGGGCACGATCGCCGCGCTGGAGAACCAGCTGCTGTCCAATTCGGACACCGTGCTCTACGTCTCCCGCGCGCTCCAGGAAGAGGAGTCGAGGCTCACCGGCGACCGCGCGCACTTCCTCGACCACGGCGTGGACGTCGACCACTTCACCCGCCGCACCGAGCTGCCGGCGGACATCGCGAGCGTCCCCGGCCCGCGCATCGGGTTCTTCGGCAGCCTCGACGACTACCTCGTCGACTTCGACCTGATCGAGAAGGTCGCGCAGGAGTTCCCCGAGGCGTCGGTCGTGCTGATCGGCGACGCCACCTGCTCGATGGAGCGCTACGAGAAGTACCCCAACGTGCACTGGCTCGACTTCCGCAGCTACGACACGATCCCGGGCTACGGCAGCGGGTTCGACGTGGCGCTGATGCCGTGGCTCGACAACGACTGGATCAAGCACGCCAACCCGATCAAGATGAAGGAGTACCTGGCCCTGGGCCTGGCCGTCGTGTCGACGGACTTCCCCGAGGTCGAGCGGTACGGCGACGTCATCCGGATCGCCAAGGGCGAGGCCGACTTCATCGACCAGATCCGCCTCACGCTCAAGGACGGCGGCCTGAAGACCCCGGCCGAACGCCGCGCGGCCGTGCTCACGTCGTCGTGGGACTCCCGGGCCCGTGAGCTCATGCAGATCGCGGAGGACCGCTGACATGTGCGGCATCGCAGGAATCAGACGGTTCGACGGCAAGCCCGTCTCGCGCGAGGTGCTCGCCGAGATGGCGAAGCGGCTGCACCACCGCGGCCCCGACGACAGCGGCTTCTGGAGCGAGGGCTCGGTCGGCTTCGCGCACACCCGGCTGTCGATCATCGACCTGGCCGGGTCGCCGCAGCCGATGGCGGGCGCGTCCGGCACGACGCAGATCGCGTTCAACGGCGAGATCCTGAACTACCGGCAGCTGCGCGAGGAGCTCAGCTACCCGTTCCGCACGAACGGCGACACCGAGGTCCTGCTGGCGCTCTTCGAGCAGCACGGGCCCCAAGCCGTCGAGAAGCTGCGCGGCCAGTTCGCCTACGCGGTCCACGACTCGAAGACGAACGAGACGCACCTCTTCCGCGACCGGCTCGGCATCCTGCCGCTCTACTACTACGCCGACGCGAAGATGTTCGCGTTCGCGTCCGAGATCAAGGCGCTGCTGCCCGCGATCGGCGCGGCCGAGGTCGACCACGAGTCGTTGCACGACTACCTGGCGCACCGCTCCGTGCCTGCTCCGCACACGCTGGTCCGGGGCGTGCGGAAGGTGCCGCAGGGCCACCACCTGGTCGTCACGACCGTGGGCGAGGTGCGCACCGCGCCGTACTGGGAGCTGCCGCGCGAGTCGGAGATCCGGTCCGTCACGCCCGAGGAGGCCGTGCGGCTCGTGGACGAGGCCCTGACGGCCTCTGTGCGCGACGCTCTGGTCGCGGACGTGCCGGTCGGCGCCTACCTGTCCGGCGGGGTCGACTCGTCGCTCATCACGGCTCTGGTGGCGCGGGAACGGGGTGACGCGGAGCTGCACACGTTCTCCGCGGGCTTCGGCGACCCGCGCGTGGACGAGATCCACCACGCCGAGAAGGTCGCGAAGCTCGTCGGCAGCAACCACCACAACGTGATCGTGACGGCCGACGACTTCCGCGACAGCTGGGCGAAGCTCTCCTGGCACCGCGACGCGCCGCTGTCCGAACCCGCCGACGTGGCCGTGTTCCGCCTCGCCGAACTGGCGCGCCGCGACGTCAAGGTCGTGCTGTCCGGCGAGGGCAGCGACGAGCTGTTCGGCGGCTACCCCAAGTACCGCTTCGCCCAGGCCACCCGCCTCGCCGGGTTCGCGCCGTCCGCGGCGTTGAAGCGCATCGAGAAGGCGCTGCCGGCGTCCAAGGCACGGCTGGGCATCGCGCTGCGGGCCATCGCCGAGCCGTCCTACGCCGAACGCATGCGCGGCTGGTTCGCCCCGTTCACGGTGGCCGAACGGGCGGCGCTGCTCGGCGGCCCGGCGACCCGCTCGGTGCTCGCGCCGTACGAGAACGGCCGCGGGGACGCGTTGCGGCGCATGCTCTACGCCGACTCGCACACCTGGCTCGCCGACAACCTGCTCGAGCGCGGCGACCGCATGTCGATGGCCGCGTCGCTGGAGCTGCGCCCGCCGTTCCTCGACCACCGGGTCGCGGAGCTGGCGTTCTCGCTGCCCAGCAACGTGAAGGTGCGCGGCGGCACGACCAAGTGGGTCGTGAAGGAGGTCGCGCGCCAGCACCTGCCGGCCGACATCGTCGACCGGCCGAAGTCCGGCTTCAAGGTGCCGCTCGACGCCTGGTTCCGCGACGGCCTGCGGGACATGGCCTACGACCTGCTCACCGGGCCCACGTCGTTCGTGGGCAAGACCTTCGACCGGGCCGCGGTGCGATCGCTGCTCGACGACCACGACTCGGGTGACCGCAACGAGCAGCCGCGCATCTGGACGCTGCTGTCCCTTGAGGTGTGGCACCAAACGCTCAGCTGGTAGGTGCCCATGTACGTCGCGTCCTCCCGACCGTCCAAGACGGACTTCCGCAAGCGGTTGCCCGGCACGGTGTTCGCGCTCGGCACGGTCAGCCTGCTGACCGACGTCTCCGCCGAGATGATCACCGCGTTCCTGCCGGTGTACCTGCTGTTCACGCTGAACCTGGGCTACGCGCAGTTCGGCCTGTTGGACGGCATCTACACCGGCGCCACGGCCGTGCTGCGGCTGGTCGGAGGCGGCATCTCGGACAAGTTCCGCAAGCCGAAGGCCGTCGCGGCCGCCGGCTACGGGCTGTCGGCCGTCACCAAGGTGTTCTTCCCGCTGGTCGGCGCCTCGCCGTTCGGGATCGGCGCGCTGATGGCGGCGGACCGGGCGGGCAAGGGCATCCGGACGGCGCCGCGCGACGCGATGATCTCGCTGGCCACGCCGGAGGACCGGCTCGGGGCGGCGTTCGGCGTGCACCGCACGATGGACACGTTCGGCGCGCTGGTCGGGCCGCTGATCACGTTCGTGCTGCTCTTCCAGATCGGGACGGTGCCGGGGCCGATCTTCGCGGTGTCGGCGGCGTTCGCGGTCATCGGGCTGATCGTGCTGATCGCGTTCGTGCGGGACACGCCGGCGGACAGGAAGCCGAAGGGGCCGCGGCCGTCGTTCCGCGCGGGCCTCGACCTGCTGACCGACCGGGCGTTCCGGCGGACCACGATCTCGGCCGGCCTGCTGGGGCTCGCGACGGTGTCGGACGCGTTCGTCTACGTGCTGGTGCAGAAGGCCACGAACATCTCGCTGAGCTACCTGCCCCTGCTCCCGCTCGGCACGGCGGTCGTCTTCCTCGCGGCCGCCGCGCCGCTCGGGAAGCTCGCGGACCGCGCAGGGCGCTGGCGGATGTTCCTCGCCGGGCACGGGCTGCTGCTGGGCGTGTACGCGCTGCTGTTCATCCCCGAGGGCGGGATGGGTGTGGCGATCGTCGCACTGCTGCTGCACGGGCTGTTCTACGCGGCGACGGACGGCGTGCTGTCGGCCAAGGTGAGCGAGTCGGCGCCGGAGTCGTTGCGCGCCTCGGGGCTCTCGGTCGTGCAGACGGGCCAGGCGCTCGGGCGTCTCGTTTCGTCCGTCGCTTTTGGACTTCTTCTGCAGTTCTCGAACTTTTCACTCAGCGTCACGGTGGCGCTGTGCGCACTCACCGTGACGCTGATCGCTGCTGCGTTGATTCAAGAACAGAAGTGAGTCCGCTCTCGCTCACGAGAAAGCGCTCGTGAGCGAGAGCGGAGGCCTCAACCGCGAGACGCCAGCTTCTGCTTGATCTTCTCGAAGCCGCCCTTGCCGAGGACCTTCATGGCCGCGTTCTTCGCGGCCACGCGGCCCGAGTCGCGCACGAACCGGATCGGCTGGTCGACCAGCCGGTCCTGCGCGACGGCGAGCGTCCTGGGCGCCTGGACGTCGTCGAGCGAGTCGCCGAACGAGGTCCTGTACGGCTCGGGCGAGACGAGCCGGCCGCGTGTGCGGTTCGACACGTTGCCGCCGTGCACGACCTGCAGCCAGCCGGGCGCGCCCTCGAGCTCGACCACCGGGAAGTGCAGGTGCATGTGGTTGTGCCAGTGCGCCCAGCAGGTCACCGGCTCGTCCCAGGACTCGCGGACGCTGACGAACGCGTTGTGCCGGTCGACCCGGTGGTAGAGGCCGCCCGGCGACTTGATCAGGCCGTTGACCAGGTAGTACGCCGCGGTCGTGGTCGGGCGCGGGGCGGCGCAGAGGCGTTCCACGAAGTCGACCGCGAGGCCGTCGTCGTTGTCGAGGTTGGTGGTGATGAGTTCCTCGCCGACCTGACCGAAAAGCGACCGGATGTCCGATCTGAGCTCTTCCCGCGACACTTCCGGACGGTAAACGGGCGTGTACGCGTCACCGTGGGAGGCGATTTTGTCCTTGAGCCATTGCGGTGATTCGGGGTCGAAGTAGATGAGCCACCGCGTCCGTTTGTCCGTCTGCGCGAGCACCGATGGCAGGCAGTAGCGCTCGAACAGCGCAACGCGTTCGGTCAGCCATCCTTCCTTTGCCCGGACGTAACTTTCGGCGCCCTTTGACGGCAGGTTGAAGCGCGTCAGGATGACGTGGTCGGCCATGACTCCCCTTACTCCGGTCACCCGTACATCGTGTGCCGGACCCAAAACGTTGCGGCGCTAACGAATGCGCGGGGATACCGATAGCTAGGTTGTGCCAACGCTTCCCACAGTGGACGTCGTGATCCCCTGTTACAACTACGCCCACTTCCTGCCGACGTGCGTCCGCAGCGTCCTGGACCAGCCAGGCGTGGACGTGCGGGTGCTGGTGATCGACGACACGTCCTCGGACAACACGCCCGAGGTGATGGCCGAGCTGATGGCCGCCGACAAGCGCGTCGAGGGCTACCGGCACGAGGTGAACAAGGGGCACATCGCCACCTACAACGAGGGCCTGCTGGACTGGGCGACCGCCGACTACACGGTCCTGCTGTCCGCGGACGACCTGCTGGCGCCGGGAGCGTTGCAGCGCGCCGCCGCCGTCTTCGAGCAGAACCCCTCGGTGGGCATGGTCTACGGCCGGGTCGTCTACTACAGCGACCACGACGCGTTGCCGAAGATCACCCAGCTGCCGGTCACGTCCAAGGTGTGGCGCGGCGAGGACTGGATCGAGAACCGCTTCCGCAGCAGCCGCAACGTGATCTCCTCGCCCGAGGTCGTGGTGCGCACCAAGGTCCAGCAGAAAGTGGGCGGCTACCGCGCCGACCTCCCCCACGCGGGCGACCTGGAGATGTGGCTGCGGATCGCGGCCGTGTCGGACATCGGGTACGTGTCCGGCAAGCCCGGCGCGTACTACCGGGTGCACGAGAACTCGATGATGCGCACGACGTTCAAGTCCGTGTTCGCCGACCTGGAGCAGCGCCGCGACGTGTTCGACCTGGTGCTCGCGGAGAACCCCGGGCTGCCCGGCCGGCTGCGCTCGATGGCGCGCAAGGCGATCGCCGCGGACGCGTTGTGGCGCGCGGTGCGGCTGCACGACCGCAACCAGCTCGACGGCACCGAGCAGGAGCTGCTGGACTTCGCCCGCGAGACCTACCCGGAGCTGGAGACGCTGCCCGAGTACAGGGCTCTGCAGCGGCGCAAGAAGTTCAGCCCGGAGTTCCTGAGCAGGACTCAGCTCTTCCTCGCCCCGCACGCGGTGAAGAGGGCGAAGCTGTGGATCGGCACGCAAAAGTGGAAGTGGCGGGGCGAGCGGTGAGCACGGTCGAGCAGGACAAGGGTCAGCTCGAAGGCCGCGTCTCGTCGGCCATCCGCTGGAGCGCGATCAACTCGCTGCTGCAACGTCTCGCCGCGGTCGGCATCAGCATCCTGCTGGCCCGCCTGATCGCCCCCGAGCAGTTCGGCGTCTTCGCGGTCGCGCTGGTCGTCCTCAACATCGTCCTCAGCGTCTCCGAACTGGGCGTCAGCGCGGCCCTCGTCCGCCACAACGGCCCCATCGACGAGATGGCCCCGACCGTCACGACGCTGTCCCTCGCTTCGGGCGGTCTTCTCGCGTTGATCTGCGTGGTCGGCGCACCCTGGTTCTCCGGCGCCATGGACGCCCCCGAGGCGACCGGCGTCATCCAGCTCATGTCCGTGGCGCTCGTGATCGCGGGCGCGACGGCGGTGCCGGGCGCGATGATGCAGCGCAACTTCCGGCAGGACCACAAGTTCTACGCCGACACCGCCGCGTTCGTCTGCGGCACGGCGGTGGCCGTCGTGCTGGCGCTGATGGGTTTCGGGGCGTGGAGCCTCGCGTGGCAGCGGATCGCGCAGAACCTCTCCGCGGCCGTCATCATGTTCTGGCTCACCAAGGACCGGTTCCGGCCCGGCTGGAACTCCGCGCAGGCCAAGGAACTCCTCGCGTTCGGCCTGCCGCTCGCCGGGTCGAGCCTGCTGATCTTCGGCGTGATGAACGTCGACTACATCGTGGTCGGCGCCGTCCTGGGAACGGTGCCGCTCGGCTTCTACCTGCTGGCGTTCAACCTCGCGAGCTGGCCGGTGGCGGCGTTCAGCGCCCCGGTGCGCAGCGTGTCGCTGGCCGCGTTCTCCAAGGTGCGCGAGGACCCCGAGCTGTTCCAGAAGGCGTTCGGGCGCGCACTCGGGCTGCTGGCTCTCGTCACGGTGCCGGCGTGCGTGTTGCTGGCGGCGTTGGCCGATCCGCTGATCCGCGTGGTGTACGGCGAACGGTGGGCGCCCGCCGCGGCCGCGCTGGCGTTGCTGGTGCTACTGGGAGCGGTCAGGGTCGCTTTGGAGCTCGGGTACGACTTCCTCGCGTCCGCCGGGCGGTCCAAGGCGATCCTGGTGATCCACCTGGTGTGGCTCGGGGCGCTCGTGCCGTTGCTGGCGCTGGGCGCGCACCTCGACGGCATCCGGGGCGTGGCGGCGGCGCACGTCGTCGTGGCGGTGCTGATCATCACGCCCGCGTACCTGATCACGTTCAAGCCGTACGGCATCAGGGCGGGGGCGCTCGGCGTCCGGCTGCTGCGGCCGTTCCTCGGCGGTGTGCTCATGGTCGCGGTGGTGCTGGCGATCAGGAACGTGATCGACAGCCAGTTGTTGCAGATCCTCGTCGGCGGGGCGGCGGCGTGCCTCGCGTACGCGGTCGTCGTGTTCCCGATGCGGCATGAGGTCATTGCGGTGCTGAAGAAGAGGGCAGGCGCGTGAGACGGCTGAGGCAGGTCACGAAGATCGTCCGCGAGCAGGGCGCGAAACAGCTCGGCGCCCGGTTGCTCACGGCCGCGTCGCGCCGGCTCGGGGTCGAGGGCGAGGACCTGCCCGTCCGGCTGGAGGACGTGCGCGCGGCGGACGTCGAGCAGCGCAAGCCGGTCGTCATCCCGCCGATCCCGCAGGACGGCAAGCTCACGGTCAACTGGGTCACCACTCCCCCGTCCAAGGGGTCCGGCGGCCACACCACGATGTTCCGGCTCATCCGGCACCTCGAGGACCTGGGGCACCGCTGCGACCTCTACCTGTACGACACGTTCGGCAACACCGTCGCCGACCTCGAACCCGGCATCCGCGCCGCGTTCCCGTTCTTCAAGGGCCGCATCCGCGACGTCACGGACGGCATGGCGGACGCCCACGCGGTGTTCGCCACGGCGTGGATCACCGCGTACCCGGCGTTCAACGACCCGTGCGCCGGCAAGAGGTTCTACCTCGTGCAGGACTACGAACCGTGGTTCTACCCGCAGGGCGGCCTGTACGCGCTGGCGGAGAACACCTACCGGATGGGCATGCACGGCTTCACGGCCGGGCGGTTCCTCGCCGACAAGGTCCGCGACGAGCACGGCATGCCCGCCGACCACTTCGACTTCGGTTGCGACGCCGACAGGTACAAGCTCGGCGGCGAGAAGCGTGACGGCATCGTCTTCTACGCCCGCAAGAAGGCCCCGCGCCGGGCGTACGAGCTCGGTGTGCTGGCGTTGGAGGTCTTCGCGGCGAAGCACCCCGATCTCAAGATCCACGTCTACGGCGAGAAGATCGGCGACCTCGGCCCGCAGTTCGTCGACCACGGCCTGGTCACGCCGGACGACCTCAACGCCATCTACAACCGCTGCTTCGCCGGGTTGTCGCTGTCGATGACCAACGTGTCCCTCGTGCCGCACGAGATGCTCGCGGCGGGCTGCATCCCCGTCGTGAACGACGCGCACTTCAACCGCGTGGTCCTGGACAACGACCACGTCCGGTACGCGGCACCCACCCCGCACTCACTGGCGCGTGCTTTGTCCGAAGTGGTCACAACGCCGGACTTCGACGCGACCGCACGCGCGGCCGCGTCCAGTGTGGAGGGACGTTCCTGGGATGCGGCAGGCCATGAGCTCGAGAAGGTGCTCCGCCGCGAACTCGCCACGTGACGCGCGCGGACGTTCCTCACATGACGGGCGAAGGCGACGTCGCCTCGGGGATCAGCACCCGCGCGGGCTGCGACCCGTCCGCGGGCGCGACGTGAACCGCGGGCAGCTTGGCGTCCTTCGGCACGGCGGCGAACGCGACCTCGTTCTCGTTCAGCCACGTGGTCTGGTCGTCGATGCCCGCGGTGCCGGGCAGGCGCTTCTCCTCGTTGGTGGCGAGGTCGAGCACCGCGAGGTCCCACGGCCCGAGACGGCCGATGCGCTTCTTGTAGGCGACCTTCGTGCCGTCCGGCGACAGCGACGGGCATTCCGCGTCACGGCGCAACGACGTCACGGACTTCGTCGTGAGATCGCCCTTCACCAACCAGGTGAACCCACCACTCGCCAGGGTGGCGTAGAAGGTCCTGTCGTCCGCACCGACGGTCAGACCCCAGTAGTTGGCGTCACTGGCCGTGAGCGGAGCACCCTCCACAGTGGCGGCGAAGTGCTCCAGCGACTCGGCCGTCTCGCCGGTGCGCAGGTCGTAAAATCCCGTTCGGGTGGAAAAGCCTCCGGGGACCGAGTACGAGTCGCCCGTGACGAAACTGGTCCACGACACCACGTTCCCGGACTGCGAGACCTTCGCCCGGCTCGGGATGCCCGGCAGCCCGACGGTCTTCACGACCTTGCCGTCGCGGCTCACCTCGGCCGAGTAGGTCGGTCCCGGACCGGAGAGCTTGAGGCACACGCTCGTGCCACCGGCGGCGTAAAACCGCTGGCAGACCAGCTCCGTCGGGGTGCGGGAGCCGCTGTCGGCGAGCTTCTCGACCCGGTTCTGGCCACCCGCGAGATCGACGAAGAGAAGATCGCCGGTCCTGGCCTGCGACACCTGTTCGGCGCCCGCCGGCTGCTTCGCGTCGGTGGCCGCTGTCACGACGTAAGCCGTTGTGCCACCGATGACCACGAGAATGGCCGCGACGGTCACGGTCAGACGTCCTGCACGCATGCTGCCTCCTGGATTCCCTTCCTTCATCGCTCGTCAGCTACGGCCTGTAACAGTTGGCAGCTCACCCCGATTTTCAAAGCAGGCGATACCCTACGGACATTGCGTTCGCAAGACCGAGCCGCGGATCGGGGATTTTGATGGACTTCTGGGGAACCGTACGAGTGCTGCGGCGGCGGTGGTACATCGCCCTGCCCGCAGTGCTGCTCACGGGGATCCTCGCGCTGTACGTCTACATCACCGTGCCCACGCGGTACGAGTCGAGCGGCGTGCTGGTCCTCACCTCCCCCGCGGCGGGCGGCCGCTACACGGCCAACACCAAGCCAGAGGACGTCGTCAAGGTCAACCCGCTGCTGCAGTTCGACGGCAGCCTCACGACCACCGCGCAGATCCTCACCCAGATCCTGGGCGACCCGAAGACCGCGGAAGAGCTGGCGGGCAAGGGCTCCACGTCCGTCTACACCGCCAACACCGGCCCGGTCGGCGGCCCGCTGCTGTTCATCACGACCGAGTCCGACTCGGCCGAGTCGGCGGAGGCGCTCGTCGGCAAGGTGCTCGACAAGACCGTCGCAGAGCTCGCGGCGCAGCAGAAGGCGCTGAGCGCACCCGAGCAGACGTTCATCACCGCGCAGGTCCTGGTGAAGCCGACGACGGCCTCGGCCAAGATCGGCGGCAAGGTCCGCTACGTCGGCGCGGCCACGGTCGTGCTGCTCCTGCTGACGCTCGCCTCGACGTTCGCCGCCGACTCGATCATGCTGAAGTCGAAGCGCCGCAAGGAAGGCAAGGACAAGGACGGGAAGGACAGCAAGGACGACACCGGCCCGGCACCGTCCGAGAAGGACACCACGCCGGCCCCCGTCGCCCCGGTCCGTCCCCAGCCCCAGAGCAACGGCAACGGCGGCCCCCCGCAACGTCCCGTTCCGCAGGGCGTGCCGAACGCGCACCAGAAGACCGTCATCATCGCCGCTCCCAAACCTGACCCGGCATGGCCGACGAAAGACGACTGACCGCCCAGCGAGCCGACGGCGCCACCCTCCTCATCTTCTACATGGTGGCGCTGCTGGTCGTCCCGGCCAGGTTCACGATCGCGTTCGTCCCGATCACGCTGCCCCCGGCGTTGTTCATGGCGATGTGCCTCATGGTCGTGTGGTTCGCCGCGCACCTGGTCGACCACCTCGGCATGGCCAAGGGCCGCAACGCCGTCCGCACGATCCTCGCGATCTACGTGATCCTCCACCTGATGACGTACGCGCTCGCGACGCGGCGCTACCTGCCGATCGACGAGCTGTCGGTGTCGGACTCGGCGCTGATCAGAATCGTGTCGATGTCGGCGCTGGCGGTGTTCATCTGCGACGGCGTCCGCAACGGCGAGCGCCTGAGCCGCGCCCTGCGGGTCATGGTGGCGTGCCTGACGGTCAGCGCGTTCGTGGGCCTGTTCCAGTTCGGCCTGGGCCTCGACCTCGCCTCGTACATCACGCTGCCGGGCCTGCGCGTGCAGGACAACGGCTACTCGGCGCTGGAGTCGCGCTCCATCTTCTTCAGACCGGCCGGCACGGTGAACCACCCGATCGAGTTCGGCCTGGTCTGCGTCCTCGGCGTGCCGTTCGCCGCGCACATGGTCTTCCGCGCGAAGGACAAGGGCGAACCGGTAGGCCGCTGGTGGCTCGCGTTGTCGCTGCTGGCCCTGATGTCGATCCTGTCGCTGTCCCGCACCGCCATCCTCGGCCTGGTGATCACGGGCATCGTGATGGCGATCCTGCTCCCCCGCGAACGAGGCCTGCCGCTGCTGGGCGTCGGCGCGGTGTTCCTCGGCGGCGCCTCGGTCGTCGTGCCGGGCCTGTTCGGCACGGTCACGTCGATGTTCTCGAACATCGAGGACGACCCGTCGTTCCAGGGCCGCACCAAGGACTACGACGGCGCGTGGCTGGAGATCGCCAAACACCCGTGGCTGGGCAGAGGCTTCGGCACGTTCCTGCCGTCGAAGTACACGATCCTCGACAACCAGTACCTGCTGACGATGATCGAGAACGGCTACCTGGGCCTGATCGCCTTCGTACTGCTGTTCCTGGGCGGCATCTTCGCTGCTTTGAGGGCACGCGCCCTCTCCCGCGACGAGGACATCCGCGGCATCGCCATGTGCCTGGTGGCGTCGCTGCTGACGTCCGCGCTGGGGGCGGCGACGTTCGACGAGCTCGCGTTCAGTGTCGCTACGGGCATGACGTTCATGCTGATAGGTGTGTCGGGGGCGTTGCTGCGAATAGCGAAACGGGAGGCCGACGAACGCAAGGCGGCCGAGGTCAGCGCAGCCAGCTGACCGCCTCCGTTCAGAAGACGTCCGACTCCTGCCAGTCGACACATGTGGGACGCTGCCCTGTTTCGGCCAGTTCCTTCAGCGCCTCGCACAGCTTTTCCCACGAGATGGCAGCATCGGCCGGGAACCGCGTACGGGTGTCGAAGTCCACGAAGAGATCGGCCTCGTGATCGTCTGGCCGACGAACAGCCACGCCCGGTGTGCACGAGCCCTTCGTGACCCAGGCCCGCATCACGCCCTCGGGCGGTTCCTCAGCAGTGTCGTCTCCCTCGTCGACCCGATCGCCAACCGGTAGGAAGCCGGGCAGCCCCATCACGTGGATCGCCGCGACACGGCGATCCACGTCGAAGGCGAACTTGAGCTGGTGGTCTGGCAAGTTCAGGGGACCATCGCAAGTGGGACGGTCCTTCACACAGACCACCGTCGGGTGAAACTGCTCGTGCGCGAGCACCTCGCCGAGGACACGATCGAGATCGGCACTCGACTCCACGGTGACGGGATCGTCCGCATCGCTCGTTTCCGTGAAGTACCAGAAGTCGAGAGCGTGCTTCAACTTGTGCTCCTGCCGTGGAAAGTACGGGTCTTTCTCGGATCGTGCACCGTCATGGACTGTCCCGGTTTCAGGATGAGGGTACGAGGTTCTTGCAGGAGTAAGGACCAGCGCACATCGGAGAGTTGATGACCAGGTCGACGTGCGTGTCCCCACTGTTGCGGAGTCGCCACGCCACCTTGCCCTCCACGTGCTCGCCGGTGGTGACCCTTCCAGGCCCGGTTCGCGGGAAGCCCTCGGTCCGCAGGTGTTCAGCGATCGCCTGATACTCACCCCGAGAGTCCTGACCGCTTTGAACCACATCGGAGTTGCCGTCCTGATCCCGGTAGAACCCGCTGGTGACGTAGGTCGGCAGATGCTCTCGCTGCCGATCGGCCCAGGCCGGTTCAGGGGGCGTGGGTGTCGGCAGGCTCGGTGCCGCACGCGCCGAGTGACCGGGAAGCACCGGTGGTGGGGCGGGGACGGTACCGCCAAAGGTCGCGCGGTACGACTCAACCCGTTGACACCCAACAGCGATGATCTCGGACAGTCGCGCGACCCGTCCACGACCTCAGACCACGCCTGAACCGCCGCAGTGAACTCTTCCTCGGCGCGGCCGGATCCCCGCATGACCTCGGCCAGCAGCCTCGCTGCCTCTTCGGCAAAAAGCCCCGCTTGCAGCAGGGCCGCGTTCGACTCGTCGGCCTTGGTCACGACGCGATTCAGAGCATCGGCGATCTCTTCGAACGTCGCCACGTACACCCCCGTCCCCGATCCAGGGGATCTGGCGCGACTTGCCGGCGGAGAAGGTTTGCTCAGGTCAGCTCAGCCAGCTGACCAGGCTGCGCCAGGCGGGGCAGGAGAACGCGAGGACGTCACCGTCCGCGTTCTTCGAGTCCCGGATGAGGGCGTCCTGGGCCAACGACACCTCCACGCAGTCACTGTCGATGTTGTCGGTGCTGTATGAACTTTTACGCCAGGTCCGTTCGCCAGTCATGAAGGTCCTCTCGAAGGCCGCTGATGTACTCCACCAGCTTGGCCTTCGATTGTTCCTCACTCAGCGCGACCTCATCCAGTCGCTCGAAGAGCGTCCGGCTCCACGTCAGGGCAGCGGCGTCCTGGGCGAACACCTTGGCCAAGCCCGTCTCCATGTAGGCAAGCGGAGCCGCTTTGTCGAACTCGAACACCGAGCACTTCGACTGGAACGCCTCACCCCTGATGTGAGCCGGCACGACTCGCACGATGCCCGCGTTGTAGATGAGACGCAGGTATTGATCTTCCATGATCTTGGCATCGCCAATTCGCCATTGGAGTGCCAGTTCGTGCACGTAGAACACGGTGTGTGGGCGATACGGCCGCTGCCAGATGCTCTGCCGCCCCATTCGGCGCTCGACGCCAGTCCCGACGTCTTGCGGTGTCAGACCTGAGTCCAAGAACATCGCCCGCATGAAGGCCTCCGTTTGCAGGAGGCCCGGGATCGACAGGATTTCGTACACGAACATCTTCTTGGCCATCGATTCGACCATGGCGAGCGTGCGCAGGTTGTCTGGGGTCTGCACGAAGTACAGATCGAAGGCGTGGCGATAGCGGTTGGCGAAGTCCTGGAGGTAGTCGAGGCCCTTGTCGCACACCGCCAGGTACTGGGCGAGGTCGATCTCGGTCGGCCGGACCTTGCCGGTCTCGATGTTGGAGACCTTGCTCGGGTCCCACCCCAGTTTCACCGCCATCGCGCGGCCACCCAGACTGGTGGCGGCTTCGCGCAGGCTGCGGAGTTCGTCGCCCAGGTCGCGGCTGTACGCGGTGGAAATGATCGCAGTCATCTCCCGGACGCTAACTGTTGAAGCAGCTCCAATGAACGGCTCGTACGGGTGAAAACGGACGCCAAAACCGCTGGCAGACCGTTTAACGTCAGTGGTAGACAGCGAACGTGCACACCCCACCCGCGTTCCCCGAGCTCCTCCGCCTGATCGAGGAGCGGACCGCCGCGTTCTGCGACACGATCGCCGCCGCGCCCGACCTCGACGCCTCGGTGCCGACGTGCCCCGGCTGGACGTTGTTCGACCTCGTCGCGCACCTCGGCAACGGCCGCCGCAAGTGGGCGGGCATCGTCGTCGACGGCCCCACCGACTTCCAGCCGGAGGAACCCTCGCGCGAGGGCCTGCTGGAGTGGATGGCGGAGTCGGCCCGGCTGCTCGTCGCCGCGCTGGAGAAGGCGGGTCCTGACCGCGAGTGCTGGGGCTGGTGGGGCGACTCGCAGACGCCGCTGACCGTGGCCGCTGCGGCTCGCCGCCAGGTTCACGAGATCGCGGTCCACACCTACGACGCCCAGCTCTCGGCGGGCGCGCCGCGGCCCGTGCCGGCGGAGATCGCGGTCGATGGCGTGGACGAGTTCCTGATGACGTGCTTCTCGACGTCCACCCCGTTCCCGTGGGAGCCCGCCGTCGCCGAGTACTACGTCGACGAGGGCCGTTCGTGGCGGATCACGGTGTCCGAGGCGGGTGCGCGGATCGGTGAGGCTCAGGGCGGTGCCGACGCCACGGCGCGCGGGGCGGCGCACGACTTCCTGATGTCGCTGTACGGGCGTGGCGGGCTCGAACCGTTGCGGCTCGAAGGCGATGTCCGGGTGTTCGACCAGTTCGTGGCCTGGGAACCCGAATGACACGAGCGAGGCCCCCGGATTCCGGGGGCCTCGACGACTGCTCAGACGGCTTTCAGGCCGTCCGGGGTCTGCTCGTGCCGGGTGCCGCACTCGGGGCACGAGAGATCATCTGAGAGCCTCGCCCCGCAGGCGCAGACCCAGCCCTTCACCACCGCCGGGTTGCCCGCCACGAAAGCGTGCGCGGGCACCGACTTGGTCACGACCGCGCCGGCCGCCGCGAACGCGTGCTCGCCGATCTCCGTGCCGCACACCACGACCGTGCCGGCGCCCAGGGTGGCGCCGCGGCGGACCAGGGTGGTCTCCAGGGCGTCGCCGGTCTTCTTGACGTGCGCGCGGGGGCGCAGGTCGTTGGTGAAGAGCACGTTCGGGCCGAGGAACACGTCGTCCTCGCACGTCACGCCGTCGAAGACCAACGTGCCGTTCTTGACCGTCACGTTGTTGCCCAGGACGGCACGCGACTCGACGAACGCGCCGTCGCAGATGTTGCAGTCACGGCCGATGCGCGCGCCTGGCAGCACGTGCGCGAACGCCCACACGCGGGTGCCGTCGCCTACGTCGTCGGACTCGCACAGGCCGTGCGGGTGCACGCGGACACCGGACATCAGAGCGCCTCCTTCAGGGCCTGGACCACGCGGGCCTGCTGCGCCTCGGTGATCTCCGGGAACAGCGGCAGCGACAGCAGTTCCGCGGCCGAAGACTCGGCCACCGGGAAGGTACCGGAGAGGTGGGCGAACGCGCCGGTCTTGTGCAGCGGCGTCGGGTAGTGGATGCCGGCGCCGATTCCGGCCTTGTGCAACGAGGACAGCACTCGGTCGCGGTCGGCCACGCGCACGACGTAGAGGTGCCAGACGGGCAGATTGCCGTCCAACACCACAGGAACGCGGACGCCGGCGACGTCGGCGAGCATCTCGGTGTAGCGGGAGGCGGCCGCGCGGCGGGCCTGGTTCCAGGCCTCCAGGCGGCGCAGCTTTGCGGACAGCACCACGGCTTGGAGCGTGTCGAGGCGGCTGTTGAAGCCGAGCACCGGGTGCTCGTACTTGCGCGGCGACCCGTGCTCGCGCAGCAGGCGGACCGACTCGGCCACAGCGTCCGAAGTGGTCAGAACGGCACCGCCGTCGCCGTACGCGCCGAGGTTCTTGCCGGGGTAGAACGAGGTCGCGGCCGCGACGCCCAGCCCACCCACGGCGACACCGTTGCGGCGGGCACCCTGGGCCTGGGCGGCGTCCTCGACGACCGGCACACCAGGAGGCAGCAGCTCGACCGGGGCGGCCTGGCCGTACAGGTGCACCGGCACAACAGCTTTGGTGCGCGAAGTGACCACAGAGGACACCTGCGACGTGTCGATCAGCAGCGTGTCGTCCACGCAGTCCACGAGCACGGGCGTCGCGCCGCAGCGGGCGACGGCCTCGGCCGTGGCGATGAAGGTGTTGGCGGGCAGCACGACCTCGTCGCCGTGGCCGACGCCCAGCGCACGCAGCGCCAGTTCGATGGCGTCGGTGCCGTTGCCGACACCGATGACGTGCGGAACTTCCTGGTAGGCAGCGAATTCCGACTCGAACCTGGCGACCTGGGGGCCGCCGATGAAGGCCGTCGTCTTGAGCACCTCTGCCCAGCCGTCGGCCACCTCGTCGGCCACCTGCTCGTGCTGGGCACGCAGGTCCACCAGCGGAATCTCGATCACGCGCTCTCCCCACGCAACGGGCGGGCCGGCACGCCGGCCCACGTCTCTCCTGCCGGAACGTCCTGCAGGACAACGGCTCCCATGCCGATCACGGCACCGGCGCCGATCTTCAACCCCTCGCGCACCATGGCTCCCTGTCCCAGGTACGCGGCCTCCCCGACGTGCACGGTTCCCGCGAGCGAGGCGCGGCCGGCGAACGTGACGCCGTCCGACACCTCGTCGTCGTGGGTGATCAGCACCTGGGGCATCGCCACCACGTGCCGTCCAACAGAAAGCGGGGTCGTGATCACGACACCCGCCAGCAAAATCGATCCGGCGCCCACAGAGGCGCCGGAGGTGACGGCCGCCGGGTGCACGACGGTCGCCCATCGCTCGTCCGGCAGGTCCAGTCGCCGAGCCACGTTCAGCCGGACGAGCGACCGTCGTGCGCTGGCGATGCAGAGCACGACAGCCGCGTCCGGGTACTCGCTCAAGGCGTCGAGCCCGCCCAGCACGGGCACCCCGTCGATCAGGGTGCCGTGCAGGGCGGTGGAGTCGTCGAGGGCCCCGATCGGGTTCCACGTCTCCGGGAGGAGGCGGACCGCCGCGAGAGTTTCGCGGGCGAGTCCGCCTGCTCCGACGAGCAGCAGTGGCCTTGCGGTCACCGTTTCATCACTGGAAAACCACATCCACCCAGTAGTTGCCACCGTTGTAGGTCGAGGTCGGGAACCCGGACCCGGAGGTGAACACACCGGCCGACGGCGAGGCGGTCAGCGGCGGTGAGGTCACCGTGCCGAAGTAGCCCGCGTTGACCGCGTAGTGCCCCGTGGTGGTCGTGTACGAGGCCGTGTACTCGGTGTTCGCCGTGATCGTCACCGGCGAGCTGAAGGTCAGCGTCTGCCAGCCGGACTCCGTCTCACCGGAGAACGTGCCGGTGGCGAGGCGCTGGCCGTCCGCGGACCAGAGCGAGCCGGTGTGGGTGCCCGTGTTGCCGGCCCCCTTGTAGAACTTCACACCGGTGATCTGGCCGTTGGTGGCGGACGTGAACTTGACGCCCAGCTCGTACGCTCCGCTGTCATCAGCCGAAGTTACCGTCGGAACGGTCGCCCCGCTGAAGAGCGTGCACGGGCAGGTCTGCGTGTTCGTCGTGGTGAACGACCACGTGACCGGGTTGGCCATCATGTTGCCGAACGTGTCCGCGGCCTTCGCGCTCACCGAGTACACAGTGGACGCCGCGAGCCGTGCCGCCGGGGTGAACGTGATCATCCTGCTGTCCGGCGACAGCGCCCTCGTGCCGGCGATCTTCGCGCCACCGGGGTCGGTGACGTCGAACTGCGCCGAGTTGAGGTCCACCGGCTCGTCGAACGACACGGTGACCGTGGTGTTGAGCGCCACGCCCGACGCGCCGGTCAGCGGCGTGTGCGACTGCGCCACCGGGGCCGTGTTGTCGGCGTTGGGCTGGTAGACCACGTCGACCCAGTAGTTGCCGGAGCCGTACGTCATGGTCGGGAACCCGTTGCCGGGCACGAACACGCCGTTGGTCTCCTGCGGTGCCGACAGCGGACCGGAGTTGACCGGGCCCGTGCCGAAGTACCCGGCGTTCACCGCGTAGTGCCCGGTGGTCGTCGTGTACGAGGCGGTGTAGGTCTGGCCGGCGCTGACGATCACCGGCTGGGCGAACGTCAGGGTCTGCCAGCCGGTCGCGGACTCGCCGGTGAACGTGCCGGTGGCGAGACGCGTGCCGTTGGCGTTCCACAGCGAACCGGTGTGCGTGCCGGTGTTGCCGGAGCCCTTGTAGAACCGGACACCCGTGATCTGGCCCGACTGGGTCGGGCTGAACCGGACGCCGAGCTCGTAGGCACCCGAGTCGTCCGCGGACGTCTCGTCCGGCACCGTCGCCGTGCTGAAGAGCGAGCACGGGCAGGTCGGTGTCGTCGTGGTCGTGAAGTTCCACTCCGCGGCGTTCGGCATCGCGATGCCGTTGACGTCCGCGATGCCCACGTGCGCCTGGTACTGCGTGCCGGGCACGAGCTTGCCGGACGGCGTCCAGGTGACCGTCTTCTGGTCGCCCGAGAGCGAGATCGAGCCGGACAGCTTGGCGCCCTTGGGGTCCTTCAGCCAGATCTGCGCCGACGCGGGGTCGACCGGCTCGCTGAACGTCGCCGTGAGAGCGCTCTGCAGGCCCACGTTCGTCGCGTTCACGGCCGGCGTGCGGTTCGTGATCGTCGGCGGCGTGGTGTCACCGTTGAGGCCGTTGCGGTAGAGGACGTCGACCCAGTAGTTCGTGGCGTTGTACGAGCTGTTCGGGAAACCCGTGCCGTACTTGTAGACGCCGTTGCCGCCGTCCGCGCCGTTCTGCAACGCGTGCAGCGACTGGTAGCTCGCCTCCTGGCCGTTGAAGTAGCCGGAGGTGACCGAGTACCGGCCGTTCGGGGCGGTGTAGGACACCACGTACGTCGTGTTGGCCTGCACCTGGACCGGCGAGCTGAACATCAGCTTCTGCCAGCCGGACGTGGTCTCGCCGGTGAACGTGCCGGTCGCGAGCAGCAGACCCGTGGAGGTCCACAGCGAGCCGGTGTGCGTGCCGGTGTTGCCGGTGCCCTTGTAGAAGCGGACGCCGAGGACCTCGCCCTTGCCGTCGAAGCGGACCTTCGTGCCGACCTCGACCGCGCTGGTGTCACCCGAGTCGATCACGGCCGGTGCCGCGAAGTCGTCCCAGACGGTGCACGGGCAGGTCGCCGGGCGCGGCGAGCCTGTCGTGAACGTCCAGTTCGTCTGCGGGGACAGGTTTCCTGCCGCGTCCGCCGCCCTCATCGAGACGGTGTAGGACGTGGCCGCCGCCAGAGGTGCCGACGGCGTGAACGTGATCGTGCGGGCGTCGTTGGAGATCGTCTTGGTGCCGGTGACCGCACCGCTCGGGCCCGTCACGGTGACCTGGGCCGAGTTGAGCGTCACGTTCTCGTCGAACGTGCCGGACACCGCGGTGTTGAGCGCGACGGAACCGGCGTTGCTGACCGGGGACATCGCGCTCTGGATCGGCGCGCGGGTGTCGGGACCGGGGTCCGTCGCCCACACCACGTCGACCCAGTAGTTGGTGTGGTCGAACGTCTGGTTCGGGAAGCCGGCGCCGAAGCGGAAGACGCCGTTCGGTCCGTCCACACCGGACTGCAGGCCGGTGATCGGCTGCATGTACGCCTGCTGCTGGTAGAAACCGCCGGTGTCGTACGCGAAGTGCCCGGTCGGCGTGTAGTAGCTGACGATGTAGGTGGTGTTGGCGTTCACCGCGACCGGCTGCGGGAACAGCAGGGTCTGCCATCCCGTCGCGCTCTCGTTGGTGAACGTGCCGGTGGCCAGCAGGTCACCGTTCGAGTTCCACAGCGAGCCCGTGTGCGTGCCGGTGTTGCCGGTGCCCTTGTAGAACTTGACGCCGCGGACGTAGCCGTTGCTCGCGGCCCGCCACTTCACGCCGAGCTCGAGCTGCGAGCTGTCGTCGGCGGAGGTGACCTTCGGGACCTCGGTACCCGCGAACATGCCGCACGGGCAGGTCTTGGCGGTGACGTTCGGGGTCGCGCTGACCGGCGCGGACAGGTTCAGCGAGTCGTCGACCGCGCGGACCCTGATCTGCGCCGTGCCGGACTGGTTCGGCGTGTACGTGTAGCTCCACGACGTCTGCCCGGCCTGCCAGGTGGCGTAGTGCCAGCGGGTGCCGCCGTCGGTCGAGACCTCGACGCCCGCGACCTTGCCGGCGGCGTCGATCACGGTGCCGCTGAAGGTGTAGGCCTGGCCGACCGTCGCCTGCGCCGGCAGCGTCGTGATCTGCACGCCCGGTGCGGTGTTGTCGTTGATCGCGCCGGAGATCGTCAGCTGGTCGGGTCCCCACAGCTGGTAGGGCTGCACGCCCATGTCCGCCAGGAGGTTGACGGTGGCCTGCTTGATCCGCTTGTCCGACGTCGGCGTGTTGGTGAGGAACGCGTGCTCGTCGTCCACGCCCCACGCCCACTGGACCGTGCCCGCGCCGAACACCAGCGCACCCGAAGGCGCCCGGTAGTAGGTGATGGCGTGCGTCTCGGTGCTGGAGCCGTACTCGTCGCCGTAGTTCTTCAGCGCGTAGTAGCCGTCGAGGTTCACCGTGGTGCGCGACATCTGCGCGACGCCGGCGGGCTGGAAGCCGTTGTCGTAGACGGTGTTCCACTCGTAGCCGAGCGTGCCGGGCTGGAACGTGTACGTGGTGCCGGCGGCGAGGTTGGCCAGGTCGGTGTTGCGCCAGAGCCGCATCTTGCCGTACGCGGCAGGGACCTGGAGCGAGTCGTCGCGCCGGCCGTTGACCGTGAACATGTTGCCGAGCAGGGCGTTCTCGGGTCTGCCACCGTCTTGAGGTGGGCTGTACCTCGGGTCGCGCCAGGTGCCGGTCCACGTGTTCGTGCCGTCGTTCTGGGCGCCCTTGGTCTCCTTGTAGCAGACGATGGTCCGCCAGTCCGTCTGGGACGAGTCCATGCTCTTGTCCCACTTGGTCTTCCAGAAGATCTCGTTGCCCGTCAGGAACGCCATGTGCACGCCCGCGTCACGGGCGGCCATCACGTTGTTCCACTGCTCGTTCGACCAGTACTCGTCGTGGCCGACCGCCATGAACACCTTGTGGTTCTTGATGAGCTGGCCGCGGCGCGCCGAGTCGGCGTCGGTGGTGTAGCTCACGTCGTACCCGTTGCGCTCCATGAACCGGAGCATCGGGTACTCGGCGTTGAAGATGAAGTTCTCGTCGCCGTCGCCGCCGGTGTAGGGGCGGTTGTAGCTGACCTTGTACGAGGAGCCGCCCTGGCCGGGGCCGTCACCGAAGTAGAGGCTGTTGCCGCCGTAGCGGTTGTACGCGACCCAGGTGGCGTCGGAGGTCTGGAAGAAGATCTTCGACTGCGAGCTGTCGTCGCGGACGACGAACGCCATCTCGTTCTCGGCGCCGGTGTCGGTGCGCGTCATGCGCACGTAGTAGATGCCGGACACCGCGGTGGACGGGATGTTCCAGGTGAGGGAGACGGCCCAGTTGCCGCAGTCGATCAGCGCTGACGCTTCTTCCCGCAGACATGGTGGCTGGTTCTGCGGGGTGTTGCGCTGGACCGTGCCCATGTAGCGGGCGCCCTTGCCGTTGTACCAACCCATCCGGTAGATGTCGAGCTTGTACGACGAGGCCGACGTCAGCATCTTGAAGCTGACGGTCTGGCCCACGTTGTAGCTGATGTCCGTCGTGTACCCGAGGATCGTGTCGTCCCGGTACTGCGCCTGCCAGTCGTCCGCGCCGGTCTGCGTGTTCTCACACGCGACCTTGTTGGTGACGGGGAAGTCACACGGGGCGGCGTTGGCCTTGCCGGGGTTGAAGACACCGAGCACGAACATCGTGGATGCGATTAATGCCGTGATCACAAGCACCCGCACGAGACGCGACTGCTGAGCCACCATTGGGTTTCACCTCTCGGACGGAGTTACCGTGTGTGATCCACGCACTACGCTGGACAGCACAGGGCTGCTACTCCGAACGTCGGCGATGCGATAGAAGCTGTTACTGGGCAACACAAAAATGTTCCGGTCCTGGCTCAATCTTTATTTTTCAACCACGCACGGTCAGTCGCTGTGCGTGGAGAGTTTCCGACAACGCTGACACGACGGTGTCCTGTTCGGACTCGGTCATGTCGTGGAACAGCGGCAGGATCAGCGTCCGGTTCGTGAACGCCTCCGTGACGGGCAGATCCGCGGCGGGGTGACCCTCGTAGGCGGGTTCGAGGTGTGACGCCATGATTCCGCGCCGTGCACTCACGCCGCGTTCGGCGAGACCCGCGAGGACTTCCTGCCGGTTCACGCCTTCCGGCAGCCAGACCCAGAACGACTGGTAGTTCGTCGTCCCGTACTCGGGGTCACGAACGGTTTCCACGTCCTCGAGCAGCTCTTGGTACCGCGCGGCCAGCTCCCTGCGGCGCGCGATGATCGCGTCCAGTTTGGACAGCTGGACGAGTCCGACAGCGGCCTGGATGTCCGTCATGCGGTAGTTGAACGCCGTCTCGAGGTACTGCTCGATGACGGCGCTGCCCCCGTGGTGCCGGTCCGCGGCCGAGACGCTCATGCCGTGCTCCCGCAGGCGCTTGAGCCGCGTGGCCCACTCGGCGTCGTCGACGGTGACCATGCCGCCCTCACCGGTGGTGAGGAGCTTGCGGGGGTGGAACGACCAGGCGGCAATCGTCGCGTTGGTGCCGACGGGCTTGCCCTTGTACGTCGAGCCCGCGGCGCAGGCCGCGTCCTCGATGACGGCGATGCCGCGCGGTTCGCACAGCGCCTTGATCGCGTCGACGTCGGCGGGCACGCCGGCCTGGTGCACGACCATGACCGCGCGGGTGCGGTCCGTCAGCACGGGTTCCACTGTGGACGCGCTGAGGTTGCCGGTCCCGACCTCGACGTCGGCGAAGACGGGGGTCGCGCCGGTGTAGCGCACCGCGTTGGCGGTGGCGATGAAGCTCAGCGACGGCACGACGACCTCGTCGCCGGCGCCGATGCCGAGCAGGTGCACGGCGAGGTGCAGACCTGTCGTGCAGGAGGAGACCGCCACGCCGTGGTGCGCGCCGACGGACGCGGCGAACGCCTCTTCGAACTCGCGGACTCGGGGGCCCTGCGCCACCCAGCCGGACCGGACGGCCTCGGCGGCGGCGAGCGCCTCTTCTTCGCCGAGCAACGGCCGCATCACCGGGATCAAAGCTCTACCTCTTCGTCAGCGGAGTTGGTGTCCGCGGCCGCCGCTCTGCTCGACGGCGGGTGGAGCAGAGCGGCGGTCGCGGAGTGGGTGCGGACGCGGCGGACCTGGGGGTGTCGGCCGCGTCCGCGGTCTTGGGGTGCGAACGATCGTGCGGTTCGCGGGTGGTGCTGGACGCGAGTGCGGCGGCGACCTGGCGGGGCCGCCGCGCTCGCGGGTGGTGCTGGTCGTGCTGTCCTGCGGGCGAACGCGTTGCTGGTTCGTTCGCGGTCTTCCGGTCGAGCGTCTTCCGGTTGAGCTGTCAGGCGTTCTGCTCGGCGGCGGCCTTCTCGGCCCGCCACCACGCGACGAGGTCGCGCAGTCCGCCGTCCATCTCGATCTCGGGCTTCCACCCGAGCTCGGTGGCCGCGAGGCTGATGTCGGCGAGCCGGCGCGTCACGCCGTTCACCTTGCGCTCGGGGCCGTGCTCCAGGGGCAGGTCGGAGTCCATCGCCGCGAGCAACGCGAGGGCGAGTTCCTTGAGCGAGGTCTCCTGCGAGGACGCGATGTTGTAGACCGTGTCCGTGACCGGTGCCTTGGCCGCGAGGATGTTGGCCCGTGCGATGTCGTGGACGTGCACGAAGTCCATCGTCTGGGCGCCGTCGCCGAAGATCAGCGGGGACTTGCCGTCGACGATGCGTTCCATCCAGCGGATGAGCACCTCGGTGTACAGGCCGTGGACGTCCATCCGCGGGCCGTACACGTTGAAGTAGCGCAGCGCCACGTAGTCGAGGTCGTACATGGCCTTGAAGCTGCGCAGCATGCCTTCGTTGAACGCCTTCGCGGCGCCGTAGAAGGTGTCGTTGTTGTACGGGTGGTGCCGTTCGTTCGTGGGGAACGACTCCGCGAGGCCGTAGACCGAGGCCGACGACGACGCGATGACCTTCTTCACCCCGGCGGCCGCGGCGGCCTCCAGGATCGTGAACGTGCCGTCGACCAGGCACTCCAGCGCCAGGCGCGGTTCCTCGGCGCACTGGGTGATGCGGATGGCGGCGAGGTGGAAGACGAGGTCCATGCCCTCGGTCAGCTCGCGCACCAGCGCCTTGTCGTTGATGTCGCCCTCGACGATGCGGACGACACCGGACTCCAGGGCGGACGCCAGGTTCTCGCGACGGCCGCGCACGAAGTTGTCGAGCACGACGACCTCGGCCGCGCCGGCCTCGACGAGCTGGTCCACGACCGACGACCCGATGGTTCCAGCGCCGCCCGTCACGAGCGCGCGCTGACCGGTGATCGGCTGTGCCGTCATGAAGAAACCCTGCCTTCGACTTGTTGAACGGGAACGAAGAGCCCGCCGGAGCGCAGCGACTCCGACGCCGCCTCCAGCACGGCGAGCACGCGCAGGCCCGCGCGGCCGTCGGTGAGAGGAGCCCGCTTCTCGGTGATGGACGCGGCGAACTCCGCCATCATCGAGCGCAGCGCCTCGCGTTCCACCAGCGCCGGCGCGACCATGTCACCGGTGCGGTAGGAGATCTTCTGCTGTTCCGGGGAGAGGTCGACGCCCCGGTCGTAAATGGACAGTCGCTGTGCGGGATTGTTGTCGTCCCACACGACCGTGCGCTGCGAACCGCCGATGACCATCGTGCGAATCTTCGTCGGCGACAGCCAGTTCACGTGCACGTGCGTGATGGCGCCGTTGGACAGCCGCACCGTCAGGTGACCGACGCACGCGACGCCCGCGCCGATCGGGTCCGAGCCGTGCGCCGAGACCTCCACCGGGTGGACGTCGTCGGGCAGGATCGCCTCGAAGATCGACAGGTCGTGCGGGGCGAGGTCCCACAGCACGTCGACGTCGGGCTGCACCAGACCGAGGTTGATGCGCACGGAGTCGATGTACTGGATGTCACCGAGGTCACCGTTGCGGATGATCTTGCGCAGGTGCTGCACCGACGACGTGTACGCGAAGGTGTGGTCCAGCATCAGGGTGAGGCCGCGCTGCTCCGCGGTCTCGACGAGCTTCAGGCCGTCCTCGAAGTTGGCCGCGAGCGGCTTCTCCACGAGGACGTGCTTGCCGGCCTCCAGCGCCGCCAGTGCGACGGGCAGGTGCGTGGCGGCCGGGGTGGCGATGGCGACGGCGTGCACGTCGGGGTCGGCGAGAACCTCGTCGAGCGACGCCGTGGCGCGGACCGTCGAGTACTGGCCCAGCACGCGCTGGGCCTTGTCCACGTCGAGGTCGCACAGGTAGCGGAGGTGCAGCGCCGGGGTGGCCTGGGCGTTGCGAACGAGGTTCGGCCCCCAGTACCCGGCACCGATGACTGCAAGGCCAATCACGTCTTGGTTCCCCATCAGTAAGCCCCCTGCCCGCCGAAGACGGCGCGGAAGGTCTTCCACATGATCACGAGGTCGAGTGCGAGCGACCAGTCCTCGACGTAGCGCAGGTCGAGCCGCACCGACTCCTCCCACGAGAGATCGCTGCGTCCGCTCACCTGCCACAGCCCCGTCAGGCCGGGCTTCACCAGCAGCCGGCGCCGCACGTCCGAGGAGTACTTGGCGGTCTCCTCCGGCAGCGGCGGGCGCGGGCCGACGAGCGACATGCTGCCCGCGAGGACGTTGAACAGCTGGGGCAGCTCGTCGATCGAGTACCGGCGCAGGAACGTGCCGACCTTGGTGATGCGCGGGTCCTTCTTCATCTTGAACAGCACGCCGTTGCCCTCGTCGACATTGGCGAGCCTGGCGCGCAACGCGTCGGCATTGGTCACCATCGTGCGGAACTTGATGATCGTGAACGGCACACCGGTCTTGCCGACCCGCTTCTGGCGGTAGAACACGGGCCCCCGGCTGTCGATCATCACGAACGCGGCGACGGCGAACATGAGCGGCGCCAGCAGGACGAGGAGGAGGAACGCTCCCACACGGTCCACGACTTCCTTGACCAGGCGGCGGAATCCACTCAGTGCCGGTTCGCTCACGCGGAGCAGTGGCATGCCGAGCACGGCGCTCATGTGCAGTCGTGGGCCGGCGACCTCCATGAGTCCGGGTGACACGACCATCTCGGCACCGGAGCCTTCGAGTGCCCACGCGAGCTGCTGGAGACGGCGAGGTGTCCAGTAGGCGTCGGGCGTGACGGCGACGATGCGGTACCCACCGCGGCGGACGTGCTCGGCGAGCTCGCGCAGCTGGCCGACGACGGGCACGCCGTCGACGTCGGTGCCGGAGCGGCCGCGGCCATCGATCGTGCAGATCGCGTCCACGCGCCAGCCGAGGTGGGCGACGCGCTTGGTGCGGTGGATGAGGTCCTCTACGGTGTCCAGGTTTCCCGCGGCGAGGACCGAGAGCAGGAAACGTCCTTCACTGCGGCCGCGGTGCAGCGGGCGGCGCAGGAGGTAGCGCATGGGGAACGCGACCAGGGCGATCGCGGGGACTACGACGAAGATCCACAGGCGGGCGCCGGGGATGTCGACGGCGAGCGCTCCGAGGCCGAGCGCCACGACGGCGCCGAACAGACCCCGGCCGAGTCTTCGGAACTCCTCGGCCCCCTGACCGAGGACAGCCGGCTGCCACACGCGGTTGATCGCGAGCGAGCCGACGACGAGAACTACTGTGAGTATGTCTAGCAATGCGAGGGAAAGCGGACCGAAAGCGGTGTGCCGCATGCTCATGACGGCACCGACGGCGATGACGACCAGGGCAACGGTCAGCACATCGGCGGTGATCACGGCATAGCGGTAACGACTTTCCCAACGCGCTACGGGTGGGTGGGTCTGTCTGCGTTCCGACAGCGTGTTGAGCGTGGAGCGCAGCCCGTCGACGTCACGGGTGGCGCGGACCTGCTCACTCATCGTTCTGATCTCCCCGGCTCAGCGGCGATTCCGGACGTGCACGTGCACAGGTCACCCCGAGGACCTTGATTCTTCGGACTCCGCGATCTTCGTGGACGCCGCAGAACTAGATCGGCAGCCGAAGCTCGCAACCGGTGATTCGCGCGTACCGGGATCGGCGTTACAGACCCTGGAAAAAAGTTTCCCCGAAGTCCTAATACCGGACGTGACGCGCGTCTCACCACCTGGAAACCAAAGCGACGTAACGCGTTTCCACATGTCCAAAAGGGACACAATGAGTACGTGTGCCGCGGGGTGATTCGTTCAGAACAGGCCTTCAGGCCCTAGTCTGATCGACTGCCATTGTGCATGCACTTACCGCTGAACGGAGCAATGAGCTACGGCCGAACGGAAACGCGAACTTCGTCACCGTTGACGACCACCACGTCGCCGTGCCTCAGCTGGGCACCGCGCCGGACCTCCACAGCGCCGTTGACGTGGACTTCCCCGTCCTCGACGAGCTCTTTGGCGTGTCCGCCGTCCTCGGCCAGCTGCGCCAGCTTGAGGAACTGTCCTAGCCTGATCGGCTCTTCGGAGATCTCGACCGTCCGCATGAGTCACATCATCCCAGTAGGGCGCACCTCACCGCCTGCTCGGGGGCGCACACCAGCGCGTTCGAGTGAAACCGTTGACAGCCTTACGAGTATGAAAACTTCGTGGGGGTACGCCGCCTGGTTGGCGGTGTCGGGATTCGTCTGCGTCGCGATAACGATCTTCGCGGCGAGCGCTTATGTGACTTTGGACGTGGAGCAGGCGCGGCCGCCGTTGCACGGACCGGTGCACTACGGCCTTCTCGTCGCGCACATCTTCACCGGAACGGTCGCCGTCCTGGCGGGTGTCTCGCAGTTCTGGCCGCGCCTGCGGGCACGTCACCCGAAGGTGCACCGGGTGATGGGCCGCGTCTACTTCGGGGCTGTGCTGCCGTCGTCGCTTCTGGGCGTTGTGTGCGCGCAGCTGTCGCTGGCCGGTTTGGCGTCTTCGGCACCACTGACGGTGTTGTCCGTCCTGTGGTTCGCGAGCGCCGTGCAGGGCCTGAAAACGGCGAGGCGGCGCCAGTTCGGCGAGCACCGCATCTGGATGATCCGCGGTTTCGCTCTCACTGGCGCCGCCATCACAGGTCGTCTGTGGGGGCTTTCACTCGGTGTTCTCGTGCCCGACGGGGACGGGCTGCTGGTCTTCGCCACCGCGAACTGGCTGTCGTTCGTGGTGAACCTGCTGGTCGCCGAGTGGTGGATCCAGGCTCGGGGTTACACCCGGACCTTGCCCTCCGTAGCACTGAGGCCCAGCATCTCCAGCAGGTCGGCGCAGTCGAGCGCGTCCGTGGCGTGACAGGCCACGGTGCGTGCCGCCTTGCTGTTCTGAATCGTGCTGTGCTCCTTCTCCAGAGCCTTGGCCTCGGCAAACGTGCCGGTTTCGGGCTCGGCGATCGCGGGACGCGCCCAAGTCATGTCGTGCCTGCTTCCGCATCGGGGGATGTGGCCATCATGACAACTGGGTGACCAAAACACCAGAACCCGTGCTTACCGTAATCGGCCGTCCACGCAGCGTACAAATCGTGGAAACGTTTCCCTGGAACGAACTTCGTGCGTTCGTCGCCAGGTTTTGGCTTTACCGGCCGTACCTCAGCACCGACTCCACTTCGGTCACGAATGCGACGAGCCGTTCGTCGTCCACGTCGTCGGGCGTGGGGCCGTCCACCGCGAGCCGTTGCAGCGCAACGGAAGTGGTGGCGCTCTCCCGCGCCAGGCGGCGGAAGCCGAACGTGGCCTCGTAGAGCGACACGGCGGTGGCCGCGGCGGCCAGAACCGTTGCCACGAAACCCCACATGGCCCTGCGCGGGCCGTCCGCCATCCCCACGGCAGCGGCGGCCGCGGCGGCGATGAACAGCGTGGCGGCGATCGCGACCGTCCACGTGCGGGCGCGGGAGTAGCGCTTGCGGGCCCGTTCGAAGTGGTCGAGCCGGTCCTGGAAGCGGTGGCGCAGATAGGCTTCCACGAACTGGGCCTGACGGAGCTTGTCGGTCATGTCCTCACCACCTCGTGCTTGCGGTTGCTGACCGCGGCTTCCAGATCGGCGACCTTGTCCTGGCGCTCCTCGACGGAGGCGGGAGCGACCGAGGCCAGGTGCGCGAAGTACAAGGCGCGCAACCGTTCCGCCCGCGAACGCGCGGTGAGGTACTTGTCGAGCGACTCCCGCTTGCGCGCCACGATCGTGATGGCCGCGGCGAACGCGCCGCCCGCCACGACGAGCACGCCGGGCCAGGGCGTGTCCTTCAGCCAGATCTGCAACGCGGCGAACACCGTCGTCGTCAGGCCGCCCGCGATGGCGAGCACGGCCGTGAGCCGGTAGCGGTTCTGCTCGACCTCGGCCTCGGCGTCGAGCTCCTGGAACGCCGGCGCGACGACCTGGTTCGCGTCGTGGATGGCGTCGGCGAGCGTCGGGTAGGCGACCACGAAACCGGGGTCGACCAACGGCCGCGCGTCGGGTGCCTTGTACCGCACCTTGGGCCAGATCCCCGGCGGCCGGACGGGCTTCTCCTTGCCCAGCAGCCGTTCCAGGGCGGTGACGGCCTTACCAGCGCCCTCATCCACGTGGATGATGAAGATCTTGCCGCTGCGCACCAGCACCGCGAGGTCGCCGGTGAGGTCACCGGTGGCGATGCGGTCGGCGAGCCCGCCCGTGCCGGCGAGCACCAGCAACGGGTTGTCGCCGCTGAGGTGGTCGACCACCTCGCGTTCGTTCTCGCCTCCGACGACGAGAGCGACGACGGGCTTCTTGTGGCGCACGGCGTCGATCGTGCGGAACAGCACCGGGGTCGCGTCCGTCCACTCCGAACCGGGGACGATGACGGCGACGCTGTGGTTGGGTTCCAGCGCGACCTGGCCGTTGCTGGAGCTCTCGGTGAGGTCGTGCACCTTGCTGCTCGGCGCGACCCCGATCACGACGGGCCAGCGCTGCTCGCACGCCTGCAAAGCCATGCCCAGCAAGTGGACAACGCCTCTGTCGGTGCCTTCCGTGACGAACACGGCGCCGTTGCGCGCCGCGGTCACGACGACGGATCTCAGCACCGGCAACAACTTCGCGGCGAGATCCGTCTCGATGTCTTGGGTGGAGCCGAAGACCGAGATCACCGTCCGCCCCCGGGGCAAGCCGAGGGCCTTGGGTTTGATGTCGGCGTCCGGCTGGGACAGCCGTTTGACTGTCGGGCCGCCTGCTGTGGGCATGCCGGGCACCATAACGGTGTGATCGAGGTGAGGCCAGGGCCGAACAGTCGTGTCTCAGGTCGCGAGCACGCTCCTGATCAGCAGTTCCAGGTCGCTCAGGTCGTCGATCACGATCTGGGCTCCAGCTTGGTGGAGATCCTGTCTCGAACTGCGGCCCGTGGCGACCGCGACGAGCCGCACGCCCGCCTTCGTGGCCGCGTGCACGTCGTGCGGGGTGTCACCGATGATGACGATCTCGTCGTCCGCGAACGGCCGGATGTGCCGCGCCCGTTCGCGGGCGACCGTGACGAGCTCGGCGCGGTCCAGGTGGTCGTCGCCGAACGCGCTGACGTCCCAGTCGACCAGGTGCGCGAGGCCGAACTCCTCCAGCTTGATCCGGGCGACGCTCGCCAGGTTCGCGGTCAGCACGGCCTGGTGCACGCGCGGGTCGTCGGCGAAGTGCTCGAGGGCCCGCAGGGCGCCGGGGAGCACCTCGCCGTGGTCCGGCAGCTCCGCGCGCCGATCCTCGAACGAGGTGCTGAGGGCGGCGCTGAGCACCCTGTGCTCGGTGGTCTCGATGTCGTGCCGCCGCAGCACCTCCTCGATCACGTCCCGCTCGGTGCGGCCGCCGAGGTCGACGGGGCCTTCGAGCGGGCGGCCGAACGCGCGGTGGAACGCGTGGCCGTACATGAGTCCGCCGAATCCGCGCGCCGAGATCAGCGTGTTGTCGATGTCCCACAGCACCAGCACCTGCGGCCCGGTCACCGGACCACCCCCCAACTCCCGTAAAATGCCTGTTCATGACCTCGATCGACCCCGCAGAGCTGGAAGTCTGCCTGCGCGTGCTTGCCCAGGTCGAGGACCTGCCGGCGGAACACGACGACGCCGTGCGCGTCCGCCGGGCCACCGCGAAGATCTTCAAGGCCGCGAAGAAGTTCCGGAAGTCCGAGCGCAAGGCCGCCATCGTGGCGAACGACCGCGCCGTGACCGCGCTCACCGCCACCGGCTCGCCGGACCGCATCGACGACGAGACCCAGGGCCTGCCGCTGGTGTCGACCGCTCAGGGCGCCACCGCCGGCACGCTGCTGCGCGCGCGTTCCTGCTACACGTGCCGGTCGCGGTTCGTCGAGGTGGACGCCTTCTACCACAACCTCTGCCCGGCCTGCGCCGCGTTCAACCACGGCAAGCGCGACGCCCGCACCGACCTGACCGGCCGCAACGCCCTGCTGACCGGTGGCCGCGCGAAGATCGGCATGTACATCGCGCTGCGCCTGCTCCGCGACGGCGCGCACACCACGATCACCACCCGGTTCCCCCGCGACGCCGCCCGCCGGTTCGCCTCGATGCCGGACGCCGACGAGTGGATCGACCGCCTCAAGATCGTGGGCATCGACCTGCGCGACCCGTCCCAGGTGCTCGCGCTGGCCGACGAGGTCGCCTCCCGCGGCCCGTTGGACGTTTTGATCAACAACGCCGCGCAGACCGTGCGCCGGTCCGCCAACGCCTACGCGCCCCTGGCGCACGCCGAGCACTCCGAACTGACGGGCGACGCTCAGCGCCCGGAGCTGATCTCGTTCGGCGGCCACGGTCAGCTGGCGTTGCCGGGCACCGCCGTGCCCGAGGCGCACTCCGTGACGACCCTGGCGTTGATGGCGGGCTCGAAGGACATCGACGCCGGTGGCCTCGTGCCGGACACCGCTTCCTCGAACTCGTGGATCCAGAACGTGGACGAGGTCGACCCGGTCGAGCTGCTGGAGGTGCAGCTCTGCAACTCCACCGCGCCGTTCCTGCTGATCTCCCGGCTGCGCGCGTCGATGGCGAAGTCGTCGTACCGCCGCAAGTACGTGGTGAACGTGTCGGCGATGGAAGGCCAGTTCTCGCGCGCCTACAAGGGTTCCGGGCACCCGCACACCAACATGGCCAAGGCCGCGCTGAACATGTTGACGCGCACCAGCGCCGAGGAGATGCTGCAGGCCGACGGCATCCTGATGACCGCCGTCGACACGGGCTGGATCACCGACGAGCGCCCGCACCCGATGAAGCTGCGGCTCGCCGAGGAGGGCTTCCACGCCCCTCTCGACCTGGTCGACGGCGCGGCGCGGGTGTACGACCCGATCGTGCGCGGCGAGGCGGGCGAGGACCTGTACGGGTGCTTCCTGAAGGACTACGCGCCGTCTCCCTGGTAGGTCTTCTGGGTGACTTTCGTCGAATACACGCGTCCGGGACTCCTCTCGGACGCGTCTGAACGAGTCCTTTCACCAGGCCTTATGACTACTAGAACATCTGTTCGAGTACTCATTTGTCATGAGAACTGTGTGGCGGGGAGCACTCCGGTTCGGGATGACGACCATGACGGTGCGGCTGGTCTCGGCGGCCACCGAGCACCGCAGCAAGGTGCACCTGGTGCACCGCGAGGACAGCGGCCGCGTGCGCCATCAACAGGTGTGCGGCGAATGTTCGCTGCGGCTGACCCCGGAGGACATCGGACGGGGCTACGAGCTCGACGACGGCCGCATCGTGCAGATCGACCCCGGTGACCTGCCGGCGCCGGAGGACGGCGTGATCGACGTGCAGCAGTTCGCGCCGCAGACCGACGTGGACCCGGTCGCGTTGCACCGCAGCTACTACGTGGAGCCGGACGACCTGGCCGTGCGCTCGTACGTGCTGCTGAGGGAGACGTTGGAGCGCACGAAGGCGGCTGCCATCGTGAAGTTCGCGTTGCGCGGCAAGGAGACACTGGCGGCACTGCGCCCACAGGCCGGGGTGCTGGTGCTGCACACGTTGCTGTGGCCGGACGAGGTGCGGGAGCCGCACTTCGCGTTCCTGCACCGCGACACCGAGGTGCGCACCGGCGAACTGGCGGCCGCGGCGGCGCTGGTGCGGGCGCAGACCCGCCCGTTCCGGCCGCACGACTACCCGAACACGCGGCACGAGGCCTTGCTGCACCTGGTGGAGGCGAACGTCTAGTGGTGTGGTTCGGAACGTCGCCGGGGGGATTCGTGGTCAGACGGGTGCATCGCGGTGCCGCCCCCACGCCCTCGTACTGGTTGTACGGGGGCGTGGGGGCGGTGCCGCGAGGCGCCCTGCTGAGCGCGGATCACCTCGCCGACGTTCCGAGCCACTCCACTAGCATCGGCGGTCATGCTCGCCAGCCCGTCCGATCTCGTCGACCTGCTCGAATGTGAGCACCGCAGCTATCTGGCGCGGGACGAGCGGCGGGGTGACCCGGCCGAGCTGGCGCGCGCTGCCGAACGCACCGCCTCTGCGATGCGGTCCGGCGCGGACCTGGTCGAGGACGCGGTGTTCTTCGACGGCGTGTTCCACTGCTCCGCGCAGACCCTCGTGCGCACGGACGGCGGGTACGAGCCGTGCGACGAGGCGGCCGACGCCACGCCCCTGGCGGTGTTGTCGCTGGTCGCGGCGGCGGAGGCGGTGGGGGCCGAGCGCGCGCACCTCGTGGTGGACGGGCGGCGGTCGACGTTCCGGGTCGCTGACTTCCTGCCGTTGGTGGCGCGGTTGCGGACGCGGCTCGCGAAGCCCGGGCCTGCGCCTGCGCGGTCGTGGGGTGATGTGCGGGCTGCGTGTGTGGGGTGCCGGTTCGCTCGTCACTGCGCTTCTGGTCGTGAGGAGGCGCGGGACCTGTCGCTGGTGGCCGGGTTGCGGGCGGATCAGCGGCGGAAGCTCGTTTCAGCCGGCATTGACACCATCGACGCTCTTGCTGAGACCGAGGAGCGACCCGCCACGTTGTCGCCGGCGTCGTTCACGGCGTTGACCGCGCAGGCCCGGCTCCAGGTGCAGCAGGAACGGACCGGAGTCACCAGTTACGAGGTCGTGGCACCCGAGGCGTTGGCGAACCTGCCGGAACCGGCCGAGGACGACGTGTTCCTGGAGGTCGACGGCGACACGTTCCGCACGCCGGGGTGGTCGGGGACGTTCGCGGAGTTCGTCGAGCGCACGCCCGAGGGCACGGTCTACCACTTCACGCCGCACGACCTGCCGGGGCGGGCCGCTCGGTCGGCGACGCTGGAGTCCGAAGTGGACGAGCTCGTGCGGCGGACCGTGGACCTCGGGGCGTTGACCCGTCGGGTGTTGCGGGTGTCCACGAGGGAGTACACGCTGCCGGCGTTGAAACCGTTGCTGGACGACGAGGTTCCCACGCGCGGCATCAGAGATCTGCTGCACCGCGTCAAGACCGAGCGCGAGATCGAGACCGCGGTCCGGGAAGAGCGCGATGAGGCCGCGTTGGAGAAGGCGGCCGAACGGGCGCGCCGGATGGCCGCGCTGACCGAACCCCTGATGGCCGAGGGACATGCTTTGTTCGCCGCGACGGTCGGGTACCACCGGCGCGAGGCGAGTCCGGCGTGGGGCGACTACTTCCGGCAGGCGCTCGCGCCGATCTCCGACCTGGAGACCGATTCGAACTGCGCGGTGCCGATCACGGTGCGCGCGGAGGACTGGGTGCCGCCCGCGGGCCGGGTGCGCACCCACAAACGGCAGGTGCACGCGCGGATCGACCCCGAACGCCCCCATCCGTTCGGCGCGGGCGAACAGGTCCGGCTGCTCTACCCCGGCAACGTCACGCGCAACGCCGCGGTATCCGACGACAACCCGTACGAGCTGGTGCTGACCGAGAGCAACGCGGTCGAGCACGGGGACATGCCGATCGCCGTGCTGCCGGGCAGTCCGGTGCCCGCGTCGCCCAAGGACGAGGCCGTCGCGGACCTCGCCGAGCAGGCCGTCGGGCTGCTGCCGCTGCTCCCCCGCAACCCCGGCATCGACCTGCTGCTGCGCACACCGCCCGCGCAACCGTTGCCGCAGCACGACGACGTGGTGCAGGCCGTGATCAAGGCCGTCGACCAGCTCGACGGCGGCACCCTGGCCGTGCAGGGCCCGCCCGGCGCCGGCAAGACGTACCTCGCGACCAAGCTCGTCCGGCACCTCATCGACCAGGGCAAGACCGTCGCGGTCACCTCGACGTCGCACAAGGCCGTCGAGAACGTGCTGTCGTCCGTCGACCCCGACATCCCGATGGCCAAGCGCCCCAAGGAGAAGAAGCCGGAAGAAGGCCTCCCCTGGGACCAGCCCAAGGACAACGGCGCACTCGCCCGGTGGCGCGAGGAGCACCCGCAGGGCCACCTCGTCGGCGGCACCGCGTGGACCTTCTCCAACATGGTGATCAAGGCACAGCCGTTCGACGTGATGATCATCGACGAAGCGGGCCAGTTCGCACTCGCCGACGCCGTGGCGGTGGCCACCGCGGCACGCAACCTCGTGCTGCTCGGCGACCCCCAGCAACTCCCCCAGGTCGTGCAGGGCGTGCACCCGCCGGGCTCGGACGCGTCCGCGCTGGGCCATCTGCTCGGCGACGCGGACGTGATTCCTCCGCATCTGGGCTACTTCCTCGCCGAGACGCGGCGAATGCACCCGGCGGTGTGCAAGCCGGTGTCCGAACTCTCCTATGCCGGTCTGCTCCATTCGCACGAATCGGCGGCCAACCGGTCGATCTCCGGCGTCGAGCCCGGGATCTACCTGCGCGAGGTCGACCACCGCCACAACATCACGTCGTCGACCGAGGAGGCCGACGCCGTGGTCGACACCGTGCGGCAGATCGTCGGTCGTACGTGGACGGACAACGGCAAATCGCGCGAACTGACCGATGCGGACATTCTCGTGGTGGCGCCGTACAACCTGCAGGTCCGGGTGATCCGCCGCAGGCTCGCCGATGCGGGGTTCACCGAAACTCGGGTGGGCACAGTGGACCGCTTCCAGGGCCAGGAGGCACCGGCCGTCATCATGTCCATGACGTCGTCGTCCACCGTGGACCTGCCCCGTGGCCTGGACTTTCTTTTGTCACGCAACAGATTGAACGTGGCGTTGTCGCGCGCCCAGACGCTCGCCGTGATGATCTGCTCGCCCCGCCTGCTGGACGCCGACGTGCGAGGAGTGGAGCAGATGAGGTTGGTCGCCGGCACGATCGGCCTAACAGAAAACATGAGGATCTATCCGTGGTGACACCGTAGCGTTGTCATACGGTGACCTTTTGACCCCTCTGTGTTGTTAGCGTGGCGCGGTTCACCCGGTCGGGTGATTCAGATCATGAATGTTTGCTCGATCCGCCACGCATCAACGCAGAGCAGGAGAGATTCGTTGGCAAGGAGAGTTCTGGGCGTTTTCGCGGTGACCGCCACCGCTGCGCTGACAACGTTGGCGCTGACGGGCACGGCGCAGGCCCACAACCCCAACTGGTCCGCGGGTTGTGACGAGGGCGCGAAGGCGACCAAGGTGTCGATCGACCTCACGCAGTACGTTGCCAGCAAGAAGGGCAAGAACACCGTCAAGCTCACCGACGGTGGCAAGGAAGTGCTGAAGACCGAGGAGTTCCCGGAGTCCTTCCACTGGAAGAAGAACGACTTCGACGCCACGGTCAAGCACGAGTTCACGATCACCGTCACCTCGTGGGACGGGTACAACAAGACCGACTCGAAGACGGTCCTCCCGTGCGTGAAGGGCACCCCGCCCACCACCACGACGACGAAGCCGGCGACGACGACCACGACTCCGGCCACCACGTCGCCGGAGGTGCCCTCGTCCTCCGCCGAGGTCCCGCCGTCGACCACCCCCGCCGCCCCCGGCGGCAGCGCTCCGGAACCGCCCCTCGCGGCGACCGGCGCGTCCCCGATGTGGCTGCTGCTCTCGGGTGTGGGCCTGGTGGGCGCCGGTGCCGGCACCCTGCTGTTCCTGCGCCGCCGTCGCAGCGCCTGAACCAGCGCGAGGACGGAGAACGGGGACGGTCCGAAGTGGACCGCCCCCGTTTTGCTCTCTACAGGTCCAATGCGTCGGCGGGGCCATGGCCCGCGCGGATGAACCACTCGGTGCCGAACGCGTGCGCGAACGTCGGCTCGTCGAGCGTCAGGAAGAACGAGTCCTCCGTGATCTGCGAGGCGTGCGCGCGCATCGCCTTCCGCTTGAGCGCCAGGTACTCGCGCACGTCGACGCCGACGTTGATCTCCGACTCGGGCACCGCGCCGTCGAGCGGCGGCGGTTCCTCCATGCCCGCGAGCCGGAACGCCTCGCGGAACTCCGACTCCCGCACCAGCGCCTGGTAGACGACCGGCGTGCCGGCGATCTCCGCCGCGCGCATGCCGACGCGGTGCACCTGGATGTGGTCGGGGTGGCCGTAGCCGCCGAAGCTGTCGTACGTGGTGAGCACCCGCGCGTCTTCCTCGCGCAGGATCGCGGCCAGCTTCTGGGCGGCCTCCTCGACGTCCGCGGTCCAGAACGAGCCGGGCCGCGCGTTGAGCTCGTCGCCCATCATCCCGGAGTCGCGGTAGCCCAGGAACTCCACGCGGGCGACGCCCAGCAGGTCCGCCGACGCGTGCGTCTCCACGACGCGTCGCTGCCAGAGCTCCTCGCCCTCGGCCAGGTCGTCCGGCACCTCCCCGGCCTCGCCGCGCGTCGCGACGACGAGCACGACCCGGTGCCCCTCGTCGTGCGCCTTGCGCATCACGCCGCCCGTCACGATGCATTCGTCGTCGGGGTGGGCGTGGAACGTCACCAGTGTGGCCATGTCCTCGACGTTACCCGGCAGTGGAACCACACCATCCCCTCGCGCCCCCGCCGTTCCCTATGGTGGGGATCAAGCCCTTGGCAGCGGGGAGGATGCCGTGCGCGTGCTGTGCACCGTCGCGTACTCGGCCGCCCACGCCCGTACCACCCTTCCGCTCACCGCCGCGCTCACCTCGCTCGGCCACGAGGTCCTGGTGGCGGGCCCGCGGTCGGTGTTGCGCGGTTTCGCGGACGAACCGGTGAACGTCGCCCCCGTCTTCCCCGAGATCGCCGACCAGCTCGCCGACCTGTTGCAGGGCGAGGTCCTGACGCTGCCGCCGAACTACGACCCGTTCTCCGACGAGATGATCGTCGAGCTGGCGGCTGGCCCGCACATCGCGGCGGCGATCGAGGCGTTGCTGGAGGTGGCGGCGGAGTTCCGGCCGCACCTGGTGCTGCGGGACGGCATCGAGTTCGCGGGGCTGCTGGTCGCGGAACGGCTCGGCATCCCGCACGTGACCGCGCCCACAGGGGTCGGGCAGTACGTGGACCGGCTGACGTTGCTGAACGCTCTGAACGAACGCCGTGCGGAACTGCGGCAGCCGTCGCACGAGTCCCTCGACTCGGCGCACCGGTACGGCCGGCTGGACGCGGTGCCGCCGGGCTACTCGTTCGCCCGCCAGCCGATGCCGCCGGCGTTCGCGTTCCAGCAGCCCTGCCACCAGGGCGCGGGGGAACGGCTGCCGCAGTGGCTCGCCGACCTCGATCCGGCGCGGCCGCTGGTGGTGGCCTCCACCAGCACGTCGGGCGGGGTGTTCGAGTCCGAGTCGGCGCTGAACCTGTTCGACTTCGACGAGTTGCCGGCGCAGGTCCTGGAACGCTCGCCGCTCGCGCACCTGGAGGCGATGACGCGGGGTCTGTCCACCGTGGACTGCGAGGCCGTGGTGCTCACCGGCGGGCTGCCGGTGGAGTCGGCCGCGCCGAACGTGCACCTGGTGGAGGAGCTGCCGCAGGCGTTGTTGTTGCAGGGCGCGGATCTGCTGGTGTCGCACGGCGGGTACGGCTCGGTGCGGGAGGCCATGCGGGCCGGCGTGCCGATCGCGGTGCTGCCGGTCCTGCACGATCAGATGCACAACGCTCATCGCGTCAACGACCTCAAACTCGGTGTCAGGGTGCAGGACTTCCGGGCGGACGCGGTCGCGCGGGCGTGCGAGCACGCGTTGCGCGACGACGGGATCCGGGCCGGGGTGCGGCGCGCGCAACGGCACCTGCTGGGCCTGCCGCCGATCCGGGACGTGGCCAGGTACCTCGAACGGATCGTGGAGCGCAACCACAAGAAGGTCAGCACGTGAAAAGGGCGGCGCCCCCGCAGGGAGGGCGCCGCCCCTCGGCGAACTCGTGGAGCTATCGCAGGGTCAGGTTCCAGGCGTTGATGTACCCGGTGTCACCGGAGTACACGTCCTGGACCCGCAGCTTCCACGTGCCCGCCGCGACCTCGGACGAGGCGTTGACCGTGTAGGTCGCGACCACGTTGGCGGCACTGTCCGAAGAGGACGAGTTCTTCAGCCGGTAGGCGGTGCCGTCCGGCGCGATCAGGTCGATCACCAGGTCACCGCGGTAGGAGTGGACGATGTCCACGCCGACCTTGGTGGCGGAGGAGGCGTTGCCGGTCAGCGTCGAGGTGATCGACGACGTCACGGCCGCGCCGCGGTCCGGGATGGCCACGTCGGTCGTGTTCTCCAGACCACCGGAGGGCGGCGGCGTGGAGTCGACGGCGGCGACGGTCTTGGCCGCGTCCGCGAGGCCCGCGCCACACCCGCCGGAGCAGGTGCCCGGCAGCGGACGGGAGTTCGTCTTGATCAGGTCCTTGATCTGGGCCGGCGTCAGCGAGGGCTTCTTGGCGACGAGCAGCGCCGCGAGGCCCGCGATGTGCGGGGCCGCCATCGAGGTGCCCTGGTAGGGCTTGTAGTTCTCGGCGCCGGGGGTGGTGGCGCCCGCGTTCAGCGTGGACCAGATGCCGTTCTCCGGCGTGGTGACGGTGCCGGGGGTGTCGGTGCCGCGCCGGGTCTCGCCACCGGGGGCGGCGATGTCGATGCGGGTGCCGAAGTTGGAGTAGAACGCCTTGTTGCCCTCACGGCCGGTGGCGGCGACGGTGATGACACCGCTGCAGTTGGCCGGGGTGAAGTTGGCGACGTTGGCGTTCGAGTTGCCCGCCGCGACGACGACCGTGGTGCCGCGGTTGATGGCGCCGTTGATCGCGTTCTGGTAGGTCGTGGAGCAGGACGACTGACCGCCCAGCGACATGTTGATGACCTTGGCGACGTTCTGGTTCGCGGGCACGCCGCTCACCGTGCCGCCGGACGCCCAGGTGATCGCGTCGGCGATGTCCGAGGTGGCGCCACCGCACTTGGCGAGCACCCGCAACGGCTGGATCTTGGCGTCGTAGGCGATGCCCGCGATGCCCTTGCCGTTGTTGGTGGCCGCGGCGATCGTGCCCGCGACGTGCGTGCCGTGCCAGGACGAACCCTGGTCGGACGGCGGGACGGGCTGGCCGTTGGCGTCCGTGCCGCACTCACCGCGCGCGGTCCAGTCGCCCTCGTCGGCCGGGTTGGAGTCACGGCCGTTGTTGTCGCGTGCACGAGCGGCGTCGGAGACGAAGTCGTACCCCGCGACGACCTTGCCCGCCAGGTCGCTGTGCGTGACGTAGCCGGTGTCGATGACCGCGACGGTCACGCCCGCACCGGTGGAGCTGGACCACGCGCCGGGCACGTTCATGCCGGCGGTGGCCTCGAACAGGTCCCACTGCCGGGAGTACTCGGTGTCGTTCGGGTCGGCGAGCGGCTGCATCAGCAGGTCCGGCTCGACGTAGGCGACCTTCGGGTCGTTCCTGAACGCCTGGATCGTGTTGTCGGCGTTGGTGGTCTTGGACCCCAGATCGACGACGACCGCACCGCTCGACATGCGGCGGTGCACGGACTTGCCCTTCTTGCGGGCGTCGTCCGTGGCAGCGGAGTCGGACGAGGCCTCGGCGGTGCCCGGCTTGTAGCCGACGATCAGCCGCTCGAAGGGACGGTTCACCTGGGTCGAGTCCGGCTGGGACTGGATCTGGGCGGGGGCAGCGGTCGCCGATGGGGCGACAACGCTGAGCACGGCGGCGGAAACTGCCGCGGCGCACACACTCGTGCGTCGCAATCCGTTCACGTGAGGTCCTTCCACGCAGGGCCTTCGCGTGCCGTTGAGGGCGTCAGTGTTCTGAACCGGCTGCGGAGGTGGAGGGACCGTAAGTCGCGTCACACCTGCGAAAACAGGTCTGGACGAGTCCGATAAACGACACTGGCGTGTTCACGACAGGGGTACTGCGCTGAATGGCGCACAATGTGGCCGTGTTCGGACACCTGGGCGTCGCGCCGGAGCTGACCGTCGTTTACGAGCTTCTGGTAACGGGCGGAAGCCGCACCACGGACGAAATCGGCGTTTCCTCCGCTGTGCTGGAGCAGATGCGGGAGCTCGGCCTCGTGCGGCACCTGCCCGGCGACGTGTGGCAGGCCGTCGCGCCGGACCTCGCCGTCGAGGCGTTGATCGCGGCCCGCGAGGAGGCCAACCGCAGGGCGCGCGCGGACGTCGGCCCGTTGATGGAGCTGTACCTGCGCAACCGCGACGAGGAGCTGGCGGACAACGCGTTCGTCGAGGTGATCTCCGGGGTGGACGCGGTGCGCGAGCTGTGGCACACGTTGCTGCGCGGGGCCCGCGAGGAGGTCTGCGTCCTCGACCAGCCGCCGTACGTGACGCCGCTCGGCCAGCACGTGGCTCTGGAGGACGAGACGCGGTCGCGGGACGTGCAGTGGCGCGTCGTCTACGACCGGTCCGCCGTCGACCTGCCCGGCCGGGTCACCGAGATCATCGAGCTGGTGGCCGCCGGGGAACGGGCGCGCGTCACGCCGACGCTGCCGTTCAAGCTGGCGGTGATCGACGCGCACGCGGCCGTGCTGCCGGTGGTGAACGGCGACGTGGTGGACAAGGTGCTGCTGATCCGGCCGTCGGCGTTGCTGGACGTGCTGCGGTCGACGTTCGAGCTGTACTGGGAGAAGGGGATCCCGTTCAGCCCCGGTGGGATCTACGCGGCCGCGGCGGACGTGGACCCGAACCTGCTGGGGTTGCTGGCGGCCGGGCTGACGGACGAGTCGATCGCGCGGCAGCTCGGGCTCGCGCCGAGGACCGTGCAACGGCGGGTGCGGCAGCTGATGGACCGGTGCGGGGCGCAGACGCGGTTCCAGGCCGGGGTGCAGGCGATGCGGCGCGGCTGGCTGTAGGTCGCCGACGCGGCCAGGTGCGGGCTGAGCGCGCCCTTCACGAACGAACAGAGAGAGAGCGGGCGCTTCCGGTCGTGGAAGCTACCGGAAGCGCCCGCTCGGTCAGCTGGCGACCTTGCGCGCGGCCACCAGCCGTCCGTCCGCGAAGCCCTCGACGCGCACCTCCTGCCCGGTCGCGGTCAACGTCGCGGTGTGCGCGCCGTCGGTCACGTCCAGCGAGGTCGTGGGGCGGCCGTCGACGTAGACGTCCACCCGGTCGAGGTTCACGGTGTCCAGGGAGACGGTCGTGCCCGCGACCGCCACGCCGAGCCGCCGCACCGGCAGCTCCTTCAACAGCTCGCCCGCGCGGGCGAGCAGGTCCTTGTTGCCCTCCAACAGGTCCGTGCGCGTCACCTTGTGCTGGTGCGTCGGGCGCACGCCCAGGTCCTCCACCGGCGTGCCGGCGAGCTTGCCGACGCGCAGCGTGCGGCGGATCGACACGCGCATGTTCGCCTTGTTGGGCAACGGTTTGTACGGCGACTCGGCGTCGAACGGCGCCGGGATCTTCAGCAGCGTCATCAGCAGTCCGTGCGTCCACACGTTCGCGCCGCCCGCGCCGGTGTTGTCGTCCACGCCGAGGATCGGGCCCAGCTCGTGGTCGGCCCAGCCCGCCGCGAAGATGTCGGTGGCCGAGTAGCAGCGCGCGTCGGTGACCAGCACGACCGGGCCGTGGTAGGTCTGGCCGACCGCGTTCGCGCCGTCTAGCGGCGTGATGGTGTGCGAGCAGGAGAACGCCTGGCCCGTCTCCGTCGAGCTGTCGAGGGACGGGAACCACGGGCCGAGGTCGATCTGGCCGGTCGGGTCCTCCGCGTGCCGGCGGCAGATGCGCAGGTTCAGCGGCGTGCTGAGGAACTGCACGGGTTCCGGCTGGATCGGGCGCGGCGTCATCGTCTGGAGCAGGAACTCCGACGCGAAGATGTGGCCGCCGCCGTTGTCCCGCACGTCGACGATGAGTCCGTTCTGCGGCAACAAACCTGCTAACCGGACGAACTCCGCGAGGAACGCGTCCGGGTCGTCGACGCTGAACGTGAAGATCCGCAGGTGCCCGAACGTGCCGGACGGCGTGACGACGGGACGGGCGCGGAACACGCCGGGCATCGTCGTCGGGACGTCCTGCGCGGCCATCGCGACCGCTCCCCCGGCGGCCTCGGCCTGCACCACCTTGGGCGCGTGCAACAACTTCTTCGCGCGGGCCTTCTCGTCGGAGTCGAGGTCGACGCCCTGCGCGGCCGCGGCCGGGCTGAGCGAGTCGACGTCCGTCATCGGCGGCAGGTTCTCGGTGACCTGCCAGTCGACCCGGATCTCCCCGGCCGCACCGGCCTCGTCGCGGTAGCTGACGACGACCCAGTCCTCGTCCGGCGGGAGCTGGATCACCAAGGGGCGCAACGTGAGCGACTCCACGCCGCGGGCGAGGTTGGCCGCCGTGTTGCTGCCCGCGAAGATCGCGCCGTTCAGCGCGACCGCCCGCGCGATCGGCGTGCCGTTCCAGTGCGTCACCTCGGCGCCGACCGCGAGCCCGTCGAAGTCCGCGACCGTGCGGGCGACGAGGTACTGCTCCGTGCCGTCGGCGGCGAAGCAGCGCTCCAGCTGGAACGGCAGGAAGGCGATCCTGCCCGCGAACGGCGCGGGCAGCAGGTAGTTCGTGTGCAGGTCGCGCACCGAGTGGAAGGTGCTCGACAGCTCGCGGTGGAACTGCCACTCGGGCTCGGCCGTGGCGTCGGTCTGTCTCTCGAGCCTTGCTCTCAGCACCCTGAGTCTCTGCACGGGGTTCACGGCGTGCATGGCGACTTTCAGAGGCAGGTGCGCGTAGTTCTGCTCCAGCAGGACGAGCGCCTGGTCGACGAGGAGCTTGCGCTGCGCCAGCGTGAGCGTGCCCGCGGTGGCGAGGAACTCGGCCAGGCCGACGGAGTTTGCGACGTTCGGGTGAGCGGTTGCGGTCATGGTGGGGCCTCCTTGCTCAGTAGAGGCTTCGCAGGCCGTCTGGATACACCTATTTCACCCGTTCGGCCGCTAACCGGAGCACTTTTCAGGACGACAACTGGAGTAAAGGGGAGGCGCCGATGACTGCGAAAGTCCTGGAACTGCGCATCCACGGGGTCAACAACACGCCCCCTGACGCGATGCTCGCCCTCCCCGATCATGCCGTGGAACAGTTCCGCGGGGACAGGTTCGGCAGCTTCTGGCGGCCGAAACAGGACAAACTCGCCGAGCTGCCACCGGATCACGCCGGTCAGGTGCCCGCGGGCGTGCGGCGCGAGGCGTACTCGTGGGGCGGCATGGCGCGCAGCACCCCCGGAGTGCCGGGCAGCGGCGTGCCGTCGGTGCTCGCGAACGCCCTGGGGCGCGTGGGATGGGCGTTGCTGCTGCCGTTCGGGCTGGCGAACGTCGCCTACTGGTCCCGGAAACTGCCCGACGGCTCGTACACCGGCGCGCGGCGGATGGCGTGGTGGAACGCCGGGCGCGGGGCGGCGTCGACGCGGCTGTTCGGGCTGGGGCTGACGGTGTTGCTGGTGCTCGCCGTGTGCGAGGTGGCCATCGACCTCTTCGCGGTCCAGTGCTCGCTGCCGGGCGTCACGTGCAAGCGGGTGCCGGAGTTCCTGGACGTGCTCGGCGACCCCGCGCGGCACGTCCGGGTGCTCGCCGCGTCCGCCGTGCCGGTGGTGCTGCTGCTCGGGTTGCTGGCGCTGACGTCGTTGTCGCGCAGCAGGTACGAGTCGGCGTCGTCGCGGATGGAACCGGAGCCGCGGAACGGCGTGATGCTCAGCCGCAAGTCGATGTGGGAGGGCAGCCCGCGGATCCGCCGGCTCTCGCGGCTGCACATCTCGGCCGGGTGCTGCGTGGTGGTGCTGGCGACCAGCACGGCGTTGTGGCGGCACGGTTTCTTCCTCGTGATGACCGTGCTGGCCGCTGGGGTGCTGGCGGTCGTGATGGCACGGGTGGTAGTGACGACGGCCGACTGCCCGGACGTGCCCACGCGCGAGAAGGGCGGGCTGTGGTCGTGGCTGCTGATGGTCTCGGCCGTGGTCCTGCTGGTGGTGCACGGGTTCGGGCTGTACCTGGTCGAGCCGGGTTTCGACGGGCCGTTGTGGCTCACGTCGTGGGGGCCGCCGGTGGTGACCGTGGCGTTGCTCGGGTCCGTGATGGCGGCGTGGTCGTGGCGGCGCAACGACGCCAAGGGGCCGTTGGTGCTGCTGGTGTTGTTCGTGGCGTTCATGGTCGCCACGTACTGGGTTCCGCTCGCCTGGGCCGGCGCGGTGGTGTTCGGCGGGGCGCTGGCGTGGCGGGCCCGGCCGCGCGCGGGTGACGAGTGGCAGGCGTGGCGCGGTGCCGGGCCCGGGGTGCTGCTCGGGTTGTCGTTGCTGGCGTCGGTGATGCTGAACTCCGTGCTGGTGCTGACCTTCCGGGGCTGGGTGGGCACCGGCCTGGCCGCGCCGTCGTTCTACTCGTGGTTCTCCGCCGCGTTCGCGTGTGCGTTGGTGCCGCTGGTGTTGCTGGTGCTGGCGGAGGCTTTCGTGTTGCTGTCGCGGCTGATCACGCCCGCGGTGCTGGACGCGCAGGCCGACGCGCTCGTCGTGCGGGTGCGGCACGTGGTGGCGGTGACGCACCGAGCGGAGAACGTGGCGGGCGTGCTGTCGGTGCTGGGCGTGCTCTCCTTGCTGCTGACCACTTATCTCACGTTCGCGGCGCCGTCGTGGGCGTCGTGGTGGGGTGTCGGCTGGGTGGTGGGCAAGGGCGACTGGGTGACCGGGCTCGCCGGGGTCGCGGTGGTCGGGTCGTTCGTCGGGGCCGGGATGCTGACGAACCGGCGTCCGCTCGGGCTGGTGTGGGACCTGATGTGCTTCCTGCCGCGCACGGCCCATCCGTTCGCACCGCCCTGCTACGCGGAACGCGCGGTGCCGGAGATCGCGGACCGGACGCGGGAGTTCCTCGACGAGTCACCGGACCACCGCGTGGTGCTGTCGGCGCACAGCCTGGGCGCGGTGCTGGCGGTCGCGGCGCTGTACGCGTTGCCCGCCGGTTACCTGCGCCGGGTGCAGCTGCTGACGTACGGCGTGCAGCTGCGCCCGTACTTCGGCCGGATCTTCCCGGAACTGCTGGGGCCCACCGTTCTCGGGACGCCCGCGGTGCGCGCGGGCGCGATGTTCTCGCGCGACCCGTGGGTGCGCGCGGCGGGGTCGTCCTCGCCGGGAGGGCTGTCCGCGTTGCTCGGCGCGAACTGGCTCAACCTGTGGCGCCGCACCGACTACCTCGGTTTCCCCGTGCACGGCTGGGCCGACAACCCGCACGACCGCCGCGCGGACGAGACCGACGGCGCACCGGACGAAGTGGAGACTCACGGCGGTTACCACCTGTGCGCCGCCTACCGAGACGCGTTCGCCGCCCTCGTCTCGATTGATCTGAACCAGTCGCCCGATCGTGGACGTGCAGGGGGTGGGAACCTGGAACGCAGTTGACTCAAGGAGAGACATGCGCACGACTGTGGCGACCCTCGCTGGTGCCGTTCTGCTCGTCGGAGGGCTGGCCGCCTGTTCGAGCACGCAGGAGACGCCCGCTCCCCCGGCGGCGCCGGCGGTGAAGCCGATCGCCGAGACCTCGGTGGCCGCGCCCGCCGCGACCGGCGACCAGCCGAAGGGCATCACCTACGACGTGGCGCGCATCCCGGTGGGCGCCAAGCTCTCCACCGGCTCGTCCGTCGACAACGGACAGACCTCGGTCGAGCTGAAGGTCTCCGGCCTGCTGCCGAACACCCAGTACGGCGCGCACGTGCACACCAAGCCGTGCGGCGCCAAGGGGGCCGACGCGGGCCCGCACTACCAGAACGATAAGGACCCGGTGTCGCCGAGCGTCGACTCGAAGTACGCCAACGTGCAGAACGAGATCTGGCTCGACTTCACCACCGACGCCTCGGGTGCCGCGACCGGCGAGGCCGCCGTGAAGTGGGAGTTCCGCAAGGGCGAGGCCAACTCGGTCATCGTGCACGCCACGCACTCCAGCACCGAGCACGGCAAGGCGGGCACCGCAGGTGACCGCCTCGCCTGCCTCACGGCCGCTTTCTAGACAGGCCAGGTCAGGGTCACTCCCGCGCTCAGGTGTGGCCCTGCCACCGGTTCCCGCACCGCCGCGCGGACGAGGTTCAGCACCTCGTACCGGGGTCCGGCACGACGCACGAGCCCTCGCACGCACAGGTCCCTCATCGGGCCGCTGTGCCCGGCTTCCTCGCCCTCGGCCAGCCTGACGAGCAGGTCGCGACCCTCTTCGTCCAATGTGGACAGCGAACGCCGCAACGAGTCCCGCAGGTGCGCCGAGGTGGGGTCGAGCGGGTTCGACCGCAGCCGTTCCAGCAGGTGCTGCGGCGAGTAGACCATGAACCACCCGGCCGCGAACTCCAGCGCGGACGGCAGTCCGTCCAGCTCGTGCACCAGCCCCGTCAGCGCGGCCTGGTTCGCGGGCTCCGGCTTGAACGCGGGCCGCACCCGGTGCACGTGCGTGAGCAGGAGCCGGACGGCCGCGTCGTCGCTGAGCGCTCCCAGCGGGAACACGTGCTCGCCGGGCAGCCCGGTGGGTGCCAGTGCCGTCACGACGATCCGCAGCCGCGGGTGCTCCTCCAGCAGGCGCGGGTCCGGCCGCTGGTCGGTGACGAGGACCGTGTTCTGCTCGTCGTCGACCGCCGGGCTCGCCTGCGCCGGGTGCCACAGCACGGACCAGCCGTGCCGGAAGTGCAGGTCGCCCGCGACCTCCAGGGCGAGGCGCGTCTTGCCCACGCCGCCGACCCCGGTGACGGTGATCAGCCGCCCGGACGTGCGGACGTCCAGCGGCGCGCCGAACACGACCCCGGCCACGTCCCGCACGTCACCGGCACCACGCGCCTGCGGGACGCCGGCCGGAGCCCCCACCCCTGGCCGGCCTTCCAGCAGCAGCGCCGTCAACGCCGCCGCCTCCGCCTCGCGTCCCACGATCACCCCGGACGACCCGGCGGGCGCGGGCGGTGCCACGGCCGTGCGGCCCGCTGCCCGTCCCCCCGCCTGCTGCAAGTCCGCGCGGCTGCTCTCGTCGAGCCTCAGCCCCTCGGCGAGCAGCCTCACCGTCTCCGCCCTGGGCGAGCGGGTGCGTCCGCACTCCAGGTCCCGGATCGCCCGCACGCTCACCATCGCGAAGTCAGCCAGCTGCTGCTGGGTGAGGCCAGCGCCGATGCGATGCGTGCGCAGCAGTTCTCCGAACTCCCTCATCCCGTTCCCTCCCTCGACACTGAGTCTCGGGCCGATCGGGCGGCGATACATGGGTGGCGATCCCCCATATTCACGTCGCCCACCTAAATCTGGGGGGTTGGTCCCCATGTGCCGCGCGCCCGCGCGTGCGAGGTTGACCCGGTGACCTCAGCGGCCGAGACCAGCACGGGCGAGAGCTGGACAGCGGCGTTCGCCCACGCCCTGCACCCGCTGGTCGACGCGTCCCGCTCGGAGGTCGCGCCGCCGTTCGACGCCGCGTTCGCCGAGCAGCTCGGCAGGCGGCTGGTCGGCATCGCGGCCCGCACGCTCGTGCGGGAGCTGCACGAGGCCAAGCCGGCGCTCACGAGTCCGACCAGCGAAGAGCGGTTCACCGAGTTCACCCGCACGCTCAGCCTGTCCGCGATCTTCACCCGCTACCCGGTGCTCGCGCGGCTCCTCGCGCAGGCCTGCGAGCAGGCGGTGTCCACGCACCACGAGCTGTCGTCGCGGTTCACCCGCGACCGCTCGCAGATCGTCCGCACGCTCTTCGCGGGCGACGACCCCGGCGCGCTCGTCTCCGTCGAGACCGGCCAGGGCGACGCCCACCAGCAGGGCAGGACCGTGGCGATCCTGACGTTCGAGACCGGCGCGAAGCTCGTCTACCGGCCCCGCCCGATCGGCCTGCACGTCCGGTTCGCGGAACAGCTCGACTGGCTGTCCGCCCGCACCGGGATCACGCTGAAGACGCCGAGGCTCCTGCCCAGGGACGGCTACGGCTGGCTGGAGCACATCCCGCACGAGCCGTGCGCGGACGTGGCCGGGGTCGCCGAGTTCTACCAACGGCTCGGCGCGCTGCTGGCGTTGCTGTACGCCACCGACGGCACCGACATGCACTACGAGAACCTCATCGCGTGCGGTGACCAGCCGGTGCTCGTGGACGTCGAAACGCTCTTCCACCCCACGCTCGCGCCCGACACCGATCCCGCCACACGGGCGTTGGTCGACTCTGTGCACCGCACGGCCTTGCTCCCCCACGTGTTGTTGGGTGACAACGGCATCGCGGACGTGTCCGGTGTCGGTGGCGACCGGGGCGTGCTGTCACCGCTCGACGTCGTCGACTGGGCCGATCCCGGCACGGACCGGATGCGGCTGGTCAGGCGGCCCAAACCGGCAGGTGGCGCCGCCAACAGGCCTATCCTCGACGGCGTCGCGGCCGAACCCGCCGACTACCAGGACTCGCTGCTGGCCGGGTTCCAGACGGCGTACGACGCGATAGTCGCGCATCGCGACGAGCTGCTGCGGCTCGTCAGGAAGTGCAGCAACGAAGAAGTGCGGTTCGTTGCGCGCGCGACACGGCAGTACGCGCGGCTGCTCGACGAGTCCACGCACCCGTCCGTGCTCGCCGACGCGCTCGACCGCGACCTGGCGTTCGGCGTGCTGGTGGTGGACGATCCGCTGCTCGACCGGCTGGTGCCGTTCGAGGTGTCCGACCTGTGGCGCGGGGACGTGCCGCTGTTCACGTGCAGGCCGGGGTCGACCGACCTGTGGACCGCGTCCGGGCTCCGGCTGCCGGGGATGCTGCCGGAGCCCGGGCTGCACGCGGTCACCCGCAAGATCCTCGGCATGAGCGAGGTCGACCGGCACGACCAGCAGTGGGTGATCACCGCGTTGCTGGCCTCGCGGCCGCGGCCGGTCTCGCACCACAGCGGCGCCCCGGTCGCGGCGCACGTCGCCCCCGTCGACCCCGACCCCGCCCGGCTGCTGTCCGCCGCGTGCGGGATCGCCGACCAGATCCTCGCGCACGCCGTCACCGGGCGGGACCGGGTCAACTGGCTCGGTCTCGAGCTGGTCGACGACCGGCACTGGACCGTGCAGCCGCTCGGCGCGAGCCTCACCAACGGGTACACGGGTGTGGCGCTGTTCCTCGCCGAGCTGGGCGCGCTCACCGGCGCCGCGCGGTACGTCGACTTCGCCCGCGACGCCCTGCGGCCGTTGCCGGCGCTGCTGGAGATGTTCTCGGCGGAACCGGAGCTCGTCACGGCCGCGGGCGGCGGGCTCCACGGCCTGGGCGGCATCGCCTACGGCCTCGCGCGCCTCACGCCGTTGCTCGACCTCGACCCTGAGCTGCTGACGCTGGCCGTGCGGCTGATGCCCGAGGAAGATTCGTCGTGCACGGTCGTGGACGGGGTCGCGGGCTCGTTGGTCGCCATGCTCGCCGTCGGCACGCCCGAAGCGCGGAAACTCGCAGATCACTACGCTTCTACTCTGCGTAGGTCCTTCAGCACCGCAAGCGGTTTCGCACGGGGCCGCGCCGGTATCGGATGGGCGCTGAAGCGTTACGCGGCAACGGTTCGTGACGAACCGTCTCACATGGCCGCTGGAGATCTGCTGAAGAACGACGACCTCGACCCGACCGATCTCGGCTGGTGCTCCGGGCTCGCCGGCGTCGCCCTCGCGCGCGACGACGAACGCCTGAGCGGCCTGCTCGCGTCCCGGGAACCGTTGCGGGACATGAGTCTCTGCCACGGTGAGCTGGGCGTGATCGAGGCGCTCGCCGTCCACCACCCGAGCGCCGCGACACGGCGCACCGCGTTGTTGCTGGGAGCACTGGACGACAATGGCGCACACTGCGCCACGCCTGGTGGTGTCCCATCGCCCGGACTGCTGACAGGCTTGGCCGGCATCGGCCACGGCCTGCTGCGGCAAGGGTTCCCGATCCCGTCAGTGCTGTTGTCGCAATCCGCCGAACAAGAGGAGTCCCGCAGATGAACGAGTCCCTGCACCGCACCGCCGACCAGCACGAACCGGCCGAGGACGCGATCGGGGAGATGGAGCTCGCACCCAAGACGTTCGCCGGTGCGCGGGCCCGTGCGCTGATGGGTGTGACGATGGCCATGAGCGCGTTCGTCGCGATCACCCCGGCCATCTCGGACACGACGGTCAGCAACAAGTAAGAAACTTTCACCCCGAATACGCCTGGGCAGCCGATACGGAACCCGACACGGGAACGTTAGGGTCCAGACATGCAGACCCGAGCGCCCCACGTGGTCGGCCGTGATCGCGAGGTCACGGCCATCACGGGGGCACTCGTGCACGCACGCGAGTCCCGCGGTGGCGCCGTCTTCCTGACCGGGGAGGCGGGCATCGGCAAGTCGCGCCTGGCCCGCTACGCGGCGGGTCAGGCGTACGACGCGGGCATGCGGGTGCTCAAAGGACGAGGTACGACCATCGGCCCGATGGTGCCGTTCCGGCCGATCGCGGAGGCGTTGCTCGGCCTGTTCCGCGGTGACCCGCCGGACGACTCGGCGCTCGGGCCGTACAAGCCGGTGCTGGGCACCCTGATCCCGGACTGGCACGACCACAGGTCGACGACCGAGTCGGTCGTCGTGCTGGCAGAGGCGGTGCTGCGGCTGCTCGCGTCGGTCGCGCGCAAGACGCCGTGCCTGCTCGTCCTGGAGGACCTGCACGAGGCCGACGCGGAGACGCTCGCGGTCGTCGAGTACCTCGCGGACAACCTGGAGGACCAGCCGGTCCTGCTGCTGGCGACGATCCGCACCGAGCCCGGCCACGCGCTGGAGCTCGTGCACCGGATGGTGCAGCGCGGGTCCGGCGGGCTGGTCGAGCTGCACCGGCTCTCGCAGGACGAGGTCGGCCGGATGGCGTCCGCCTGCCTGGACAGCGAGCTGGTGCCTGCCGAGCTGGTCGATCGCCTGTGGACGGACAGCGCCGGGAACCCGTTCGTCATCGAGGAACTGCTGCACGGCATGGTCAGCGGCGGCCTGCTGGTGGCGGGCGCGCAGGGCTGGCAGGTGGTCGGCTCGTTGAAGCTGCCGGTGCCGGCGGCGTTCGTGCGCAGCGTCGCGCACCGCACCGACAGGCTGGGGCCGCAGGGGCGTGAGGTGCTGTCGATCGCGGCCGTGCTCGGGCACCGGTTCCCGCTCTCGGTGGTGCAGAAGGCGACCGGCACGGACGACCGGGCGTTGCTCAGCCACCTGCACGCCGGCGTGGCCGCGCAGCTCGTGACGCCGGACGAGCCCGCACCGGACTGGTACGCGTTCCGCCACCCGCTGACCGCCGACGCGCTGCTGGCGCAGCTCACCCCGGCCGAACGGGTGGACCTGTCGGCGCGCACGGCGGACGCGATCGAGGACCTGCACCCCGGCCTGCCCGGCGACTGGTGCCCGCTGGTCGCGAAGCTGCGGTTCGACGCAGGTTCGCAGGCGCAGGCGGGACTGCTGTTCGCCGAGGCGGGCAAACGCGCGCTGGCCGGTGGTGCCGCCGAGTCGGCCGTGGCGTTGCTCGACCGCGCGCAGGACCTGCTGCACTCCGAGTGCGGCGCGCGGGCCGAGGTGCTCGACACGTTGCTGCCCGCACTGGCGGAGACCGGCGACTTCGAACGCGCCTTCGCCCTCGAAGTCGGGGACCTGCAAGGAACTCTGCGCGCGAAGCTCCACACGCGACTGTCGCGGGTGGCCTATCTCGCCGGGTGGTTCACCGAGGGCGTGGAGCAGGTGCGGATCGCGCGGACGTTGCTCGGGCCGGACGCCCCGGACGAGCTCGCCGCGCAGCTGGACGTCAACTCCGCCTACCTGACGCTGAACATCGCGAGCGCGGACCGGATCTCCTCAGCCGCGGGACTCGCACGGCAGGCAGCGCTCGCGGCGGACCGCGCCGGGTTGCCGATGGTCGCGTGCGAGGCGTGGCAGCTGCTCGGCATCATCGCGCGCGAGCAGGACATCGACGAGGCGAACGCGTGCTTCAGCAAGGCGTTGTCGCTGGCCGACGAACATCAGCTGCCGATCCAGCACGTCTACGCGCTGGTTCGCCTGGCGGGCAACGACTGGCTGCAGCACGGCAGCACGGCGTCGCTGGACCGCACGCACGCGGAGGCGTGCCGGGTCGGCGCGATCACGGTGGCGCACAACGTGGACGCGATCCTCGCGCTGCAGTCGGCGCTGACCGGCGACTACGCGGTGGCCGCCGGCGAGGTCGACCGGTGCCTGCGCACGACGACGCGGCTGCGGTTCCACGCGCTGACCCGGTACCTGCTGATGACGAAGGCCGTCCTGGCGGCGCACCAGGGCGACCGCGCCGGCACCGACGACGCGATCGCCGAGTTCGAGGCCGTGGCGAAGAGCGGCGCCCAGGAGTACCCGCTGTGCTTCGGTCTCGCCCGCGCGTTCTGCGCGTTGCTGGAGGAGAACCACGGCCTCGCGATGACCGAGCTCGACCGCGCGCTCGACCTGGAGTCGCAGAACCCCTCGACGTTCCACCTGTCCGGCACGCACGGGCTGCGGGTGCTGCTAGGTGTGCTGGACGGCAGGTTCGACTGGCCCGAGTACACGGCGCTGACGGCGGCCTCTGCCGCCGCGATGCGCTGGAACCGCCAGTTCACCGAGCTCGCGCACGCCGTGCTGCTCGGGCGTTCCGGCCGGTTCACCGAGGCGCTGGAGGCGTTCGACCGCGCGCAGGAGGCCGCCGCGCCGTACCCGCTGGCCCGGCATCTCGGGCTGCGGCTGGTGGCGGTCTCGGCCGCCGGGTGGGGCGATCCGGTGGCGTGGCTGCGGTCGGCGGAGGAGTTCTTCCACCAGGCCACGGTGCCCGCCGTCGCGTCGGCCTGCCGGGGTCTGCTGCGGCAGGCAGGAGTGCCGGTGCAGCAACGGCGCAGCGGCACGGACTCGGTGCCGTCGCAGCTGCGCGGGCACGGCGTGACGGTGCGCGAGTTCGAGGTGTTCGTGCTGCTGGCTGACCGGATGGGCAACAAAGCGATCGGCACGCGGCTGCACATCTCTCCGCGCACGGTGGAAAAGCACGTGGCGTCGCTCATCGCGAAGACCGGGCACCCCGACCGGGAATCCCTTTCCGCGTACGCCGCGGAGCTGGGCCGCTGACGTCAAGCCTTTCGCGCAGGCCCACAACCTCGAAGAGGTTACCGCACACCGAGGCAAGCGCATTCACGGGTGGTCCCGCGCGGAAAACCCATGACCACCAGGTCGATGCGACATCGGCCGAAAGTCCGATGCAACCTCCCGGCGTCATCGGGTGTCCTTATCGGTAGGTTGGCCGAAACGACATGGGGGACATTCGTGCGCAAAATTCTTCTCGCGCCGCTGTGCGCGCTGGTCACGGTGGGCGTGGCCGCGTGCAGTCCGTCAGGTCCGGACCAGGCCAATCCGGAGCTGGCGCCGCGCGGCACGCAGATGACCAAGGTCAAGCCGGCCAAGCAGGACCTGACGACGAAGCTCAGCATCGCGGGCAAGGTCGAGATGAACCCGACGTTCGGGCTCGTCGCGCCGGTCGAGGGCGAGGTCAGGTACTTCGACGTCCCGGCGCCCAACGGCACGCCGACCAGGCCGATCCGGGTCGCGACGGTGTGGAAGGGCCAGACGCCGAACTACGTCGAGGCCCCGCCGGGGTCGACGTTCAGCGGCAGGCTGGTGGACGACAAGGCGACCGTGAAGGCGGGCATGCCGATCGCGTCGGCCAAGCACGTGGGGTACGCGCTCGTCGGCGACATCGACGGGCAGCAGGCGTACAAGATCAACGGGGCGCTGACCGACGTGACGGCGCAGATCAAGAACGGCCCCGGTCCGTTCCCGTGCACGGTGCTCGGCACGATCGCCGCGCTGCCGTCCGGCACGATCCCGGAGAAGCCGCCGGTGACGCCGGACAACAAGGACGGCGAGAAGAAGGACCAGCCGCAGCAACCCCAGCAGCCGCAACAACCTCAGCAGCAGCCGAGCTCCTCGACGGGGCTGCGGATCGTGTGCACGGCGCCGGCGGACGTGCAGATGATCAACGGTGCCAGCGCGTCGATCGAGGTCACCACGGGCAAGTCGGCGCAGGCGCTGGTCGTGCCGGTCGAGGCCGTGGCGGGTCAGCAGGGCAAGGGCAAGGTCGACGTGATCGCGCAGGACGGCTCGCGCCGCACCACGGACGTGACGCTGGGCCTGACCGACGGCAAGGTCATCGAGATCAAGTCGGGCCTGACCGGGGACGAGGAGCTGGCGGTGCCGGGTCCGAACCTGCCGGAGGGCCAGCAGCAGGGCGGCGACCAGAGCAAGCCGACGGGACCGTGATGACGCAGTCCTTCGACCAACCGACCGTGCGGGTGCAGCCGGCCCAGGCGCCGCTGCTGCAGCTCACCGGGATCACGAAAGTCCTGAAGGGCCAAGGGGAACCGCGCACGATCCTGTCCGGTGTGGACTTCACCGTGCACGCGGGGCAGAGCGTCGCGATCCTCGGCCGTTCCGGCTCCGGCAAGTCGACGCTGCTGTCGTTGATCGGCCTGTTCGACAAGGCCGACGAGGGCCAGTACCTCCTGCACGGCAACGACATCACGAAGCTCGCCGAACGCAGGGCCGCGGCGTTGCGCAGCGCGGAGTTCGGGTTCGTGTTCCAGCGCTTCTTCCTGCTCAAGCACCTCACCGCGGCGCAGAACGTGGCGATGGCGCTGGTGAACGGCCAGGGCTGGTCGTCGCGGAGCAAGCGCAAGAAGCAGGTGATGGAGGCGCTGGAGCAGGTCGGCATCGCGCACCTGTCGAAGTCCAAGCCCAGCAGGCTTTCCGGCGGTGAGCAGCAGCGCGTCGCGATCGCCCGCGCGCTCGTGCGGCAGCCGCGCATCATCCTCGCCGACGAGCCCACGGGCGCGCTCGACACCGAGACCGGCAACCTCGTCGTCGAGGTGCTGCTCAACACGACCAGGCAGGGCTGCGGCCTCGTGCTGGTCACGCACGACCACGACCACGCCGCCAAGATGGGCCGCGTGATGGAGCTGCGCGACGGGCGGTTCAACTGATGCTTTCCGGCAAGTTCCGGTCCGCCGTGGTCATCGGCGGACAGGGCATCCGCGCCCGCAAGCTGCGCACGTTCCTGTCGATGGTGTCGCTGTTCCTCGGCGTCCTCGCGGTCGTGGCGGTGCAGGCGGGCTCCGAGATCGCCGAACGCGCGATGCTCACCAACATCGAGCTCCAGGCGGGCAAAGACGGCACGATCATGGGCTACGTCCCCGGCGAGAAGGGCGCGCCGGGCATCGTCGAGTCGACCCTGAAGGGCCGCACCGACGGCGTCGCGATGATCAGCTCGCGGGCCGTCATCGGCGAGCCGGGCGTCCGTCCGGTCAACGAGGGCGGCATGCCGTTCGAGTACGCGGGCCGCGGCGGCGACTACGGCGGCCCGATGGTCTACTGCGACGTCAACGGCACCTGCACCGAGCAGAAGCAGCAGGAGAAGAAGCCGGACGGCCAGGCCATCGAGGTGGGCCTGGTGGCCCTGACCGGCGACATCCGCCCGTTCAAGCCGTTCCGCCCGGTCTCCGGCAGCTGGCTCGAGTTCGGCACGACACCCTCCCTGGCCCCGCGGATCGTGCTGAACGAGGAGGCCGCCAAGGGCCTCAACCAGTACCGCGTGCCGGGCGAGATGATGATCGACGGCGCCACCCACCACATGACGCCGCAGATCCTCGGCGTCGTCACCGACGGCTACAGCCAGCCGCGCGCCTACATGCGCCTCGACGAGCTCCGCACCTGGATGCCGTCCAGCGTCGAACCCAGCGAGACGGACAAGTTCCGCGGCGGCGGCACGAGCCTCGAGCTCTACCTCAAGCCCGGCACCGAGGACCTCCAGCAGCTGCTGAAGTCGAAGATCGTGGCCGCGGGTGTGCCGCAGGAGCAGCTGCACTTCCAGGTCGTGAAGTCGAAGGAGAACATGGAGTCCGAGCTGAGGATCATGCGCCTGATCTTCCTCGGCATGGCCTTCATGGTGCTGCTGATCGGCGTCGCCGGCATCCTCAACGTAGGCCTCGCCACGGTCGGCGAACGCGTCGAGGAGTTCGCACTGCGCCGCGCCGTCGGCATGTCCCGGATGCTGCTGGCGGGCATCGTGCTCGCCGAGACGTTGCTGACCGGCCTGCTGACCGCCGGGCTGGCGATCGGCACGGGCGTGGCCGGGCTGCACGTGGCGCTGCTGATGTTCGGCAGCCGCTTCCCGTCGCTGGAGGGGACGACCTTTCCCTGGGAGGCGGGCGTTGCCGGGGTGATCGCGGGCCTGGTCGCGGGCGTGCTGGGTGGGTTGATCCCGGCGATCCGGGCGGCGCGGATCCCGATCGCCACAGTCATGCGGGCGTGAGCGCGGTGGCCGTCGAACCGGGGGTTCGACGGCCGCGGTGCTTTCGGCTCGTTGCCGGCGAAGCCCCGGACCGCGGAGATGCGGGCCGGGGCTTCGTGTTTCTCAGGCCTGTTCGAGGCAATGGATGATCCTGGCCCAGAGTCTGTCGAAGAACGGCCTCGCTGTAGCGATCATGCTTCCAGGAGAGCCGCTCCCCCTACCGGCCGGACTGAACACCAGTTGCCCGTCGTGAGGTCTGGTGCCTTTCACGATGTCGAGGCGCTGCTTCCCTGAACTGGTCAGCGAGGTGGTCGAACACTGACTGGAGCTCCGCGTACACGCTGAAGCCTCGCGGAACGACCTTCGGCATCGGTTCAGGCGTGTGATCATCGGATTTCAGATGCGCGACGTGCGGGTGAAGCAGTTCCACAGGCACCTCGATGTCGTAGTCCTGCTCGTTGGACATCGCACCGTCGTACGAGTCCGCCGGCCCGCGTCACGACGTGTGACACGAGCCGGCGGACTACCGGGCTAGTTGAGCTCGTCCGGGTTCGGGCCGATGCGGCCGCCCCTGTCCAGCGCCGCGATCGCCTCCACCTCGGCGTCCGGCAGCTCGAAGTCGAACACGTCGATGTTCTCCTGGATCCGCGACGGCGTCACGGACTTCGGGATCACGACGTTGCCGACCTGCAGGTGCCAGCGCAGCACGACCTGCGCGGCCGACTTGCCGTGTGCCAGCGCGATCTTCTGCACGACCGGGTCGGTCAGCAGGTCGCCGCCCTGGCCGAGCGGGGACCAGGCCTCGGTCTGGATGCCGTGCTGCGCGTTGAACGCGCGCACCTCGGCCTGCTGGAAGTACGGGTGCAGCTCGACCTGGTTGACGGCCGGGGCGACGCCGGTCTCGTCGATCAGCTTCTGCAGGTGCGCGGGCTGGAAGTTGGAGACGCCGATCGCGCGGACTCGGCCCTCCTTCTGGAGTTCGACGAACGCCTTCCAGGTGTCGACGTACAGGCCGCGGGCCGGGGTCGGCCAGTGGATCAGGTACAGGTCGAGGACGTCGAGGCCCAGCTTGGACATCGACGCGTCGAACGCGCGCAGGGTGCTGTCGTAGCCGTGGTCGTCGTTCCACAGCTTGGTGGTGACGAAGACGTCGTCACGGTCCACACCGGACTGCGCGATGGCCGCGCCGGTGCCCGCCTCGTTGCCGTAGGCGGCGGCCGTGTCGATGCTGCGGTAGCCGGCCTTCAGCGCCTCCGCGACGGCCGGGGTGGCCTCCGCGTCGGGCACCTGCCAGACGCCGAAGCCGAGCTGGGGCATGGTGACGCCGTTGTTGAGCTTCACGGTGTTCAAAGCGAAATCCTTACGGTTGTCACGGAATCAGCGTCGGTGCGGTGCCGCCGTCGACGCGCAACGCGGCTCCGGTCGTCGCGGACGACAGGTCCGACGCGACGTAGGTGATGAGGTTCGCGACCTCGTGGGGGCGGATCAGGCGGCCCAGCAGCAACGTGGGGCGTTCGGTGCGGACGAACTCCGCCTCGCCGCCGTCGCCGACGCGGTCGCGGATGAACTCCTCGACGCCCGGCGTCAGGGTCGGGCCGGGCAGCACCGAGTTCACGGTGACGCCGGTGCCCTTGACCTCCTGGGCCATGCCGCGCGAGATCGCGATCTGCGCGGTCTTCGTCATGCCGTAGTGGACCATCTCGGTGGGCGTGAAGACGCCGGACTCGCTGCTGACGAAGATCACCCGGCCCCAGCCGCGCTCGACCATGCGGGGCGTGTAGTGCCTGGCCAGGCGGACGCCGGACATGATGTTGGTGTCGAAGTAGCGCTGCCACTCGGCGTCGTCGATCTCGAAGACCGGCTGCGCGCCGTAGATGCCCAGGTTGTTGACGAGCACGTCGACGTCCGGCACCTGCTCGACCAGCGCCGCGGCACCGGCGGCGGTCGCGAGGTCCGTCGCGACACCGCGCACGTCACCGTGTCCGCTGAGCTTGCCGACGGCCTCGGCCACGGTCTCCTCGCTGCGGCCCGTGACGACGACCGCGGCACCCGCCTTGAGCAGGCCTTCCGCCGCCGCGAAACCGATGCCGGCGGTGGAGCCCGTCACAAGTGCCGTGCGTCCCGACAGATCCATGTCTCTCCCCGGTAGACTTGTTGAAGACGATTACGAGCGTACGCAATAGTTGCACACGCTGTCTATTCGAGAAGGGTTGACCTATGTCACTGGACGACGACGCCGTCCAGGCGCGTGCACAGGGCTGGCGCACACTCGCGGCGCTGCACGCCCGCATCGAGGACCGCCTCGAACGCGCGCTGCAGAAGGCCCACGAGCTCTCCGTCAGCGAGTACACCGTTCTGGACGTCCTCAACCGCCAGGACGGCTTCCACCTTCGGATGAACCAGCTGTCGAACGCCGTCGTGCTCAGCCAGTCAGCCACAACGCGGCTGGTCACGCGACTCGAGGACCGCGGTCTGCTCTCGCGCTACCTCTGCCCCACCGACCGGCGCGGCATCTACACGGAGGTCACCGAGAAGGGCCACGCGCTGCTCGCCGACGCCCGCCCGACGCACGACGAGGTGCTGACCGAGTCGCTGGCGGAGGCGGGCGACGTGCCCGAGCTGAAGCCACTCGTTGAGGCGCTCGCCAAGCTGTAGCACCAGCGGCAAGATCGCGCGCATGGATCTCCACGCCCTGATCCGCGCCGAGGCGGCCACGGCCGAGCAGCAGCGCGCCCTCACCGACCCGGTGCTGACCGCGCTCGTCGACCACGGCGTGCACCGCCTGATCGCCCCGAAGCGCTACGCCGGCGCCGAGACAGGCCTGCCCGAGTGGAGCCGGATCGTCCAGGAGCTGTCGCGTTCGGACGCCTCCACGGGCTGGACCGCGATGACGACCACCATCTCGTCGTCGCTCGCCTGGTACCTGCCGGCCGACGCCGCCGACGAGGTGTTCGGCGACCCGCGCTCGTTGATCGCGGGCACCGCCGCGCCGCTCGGCAAGGCGATCGAGGCAGACGGCGGTTACCGCGTCACGGGCCGATGGGGTTGGGGCAGCGCCGTCGCGTATTCGGAGTGGGTCATCGGTGGCACGCTCACGCCCGTTGGCCCGCGTCTGGCCGTGTACCCGCGTACAGACGTCACGATCCACGACACCTGGCACGCCGCCGGCCTGCGCGCAACGAGCTCGCACGAGTTCTCCGTCGAGAACGCTCTCCTGCCACCGAACCGCGCTGTGTGGCCGATCGGCATCACCCCGGGCATCGAGGGCCCGGTCACCGTCTTCCCGTACTTCAGCTTCCTCGCCGTGGGCGTCGCCTCGGTGTGCCTGGGCGTGGCCCGCCGCGCGATCGACGAGATCGAGGCGCTGGCCGTCGCGAAGGTCCCGCAGTACGCGACCTCCCGCCTCGCCGAGCAGACCGGCGTGCAGATCGAGCTCGCGACGATGGAGGCCAGGCTGTCGGCCGCGACGGCGTTCCTGCACGAGACGCTGAGCGCCGCCTGGGACTCCGCTCTGCAGGGCTCCCCCGCACCCGATCAGGTGAAGGCACGGCTGCGGCTGGCCTGCTCGTTCGTCACGGGCGAGGCGGTCGACGTGACGCAACGGGCGTTCGCGGCGGGCGGCGGCAGCTCGGTGTTCGAGTCGTCGGCGTTGCAACGGTGCCTGCGCGACGTGAACGTGGCCGCACAACACACGGTGGTGTCACGGCGGATGCTGGAGACCTACTCGATGCTCAAGCTCGGCCTCAGCCCCGACATGACGAGGTTCTGATGGACGCCCTCGAAGCGATCATGACCACGCGGGCGATCCGCCGGTTCACCGCCGAGCCCGTGTCCGACGACGACGTCTGGACGTGCCTGCGCGCCGCCCAGCAGGCGCCGTCGGGCGGCAACGTCCAGCCCACCCGCTACCTCGTCGTCACCGACCCGGACGTGCGCACGGCGGTCGGCAGGCTCTACCGCAGCGCGTTCACCAGGTACACCGAGATCGCACCGGAACGCACCGACGCCGCGGGCCTGCGGATCAACGCGTCGGCGAACCACCTCGCGGACACCCTCGCGTCCGTGCCGGTCATCGTGTTCTTCCTCATGCCGCGCCTGCCGTCGCTGGTGGAGGGCGTCGACATCGGGCCGGTGCACGCGTCGGTCTACCCGGCCGTCCAGAACTTCTGCCTGGCCGCCCGCGCGCTGGGCCTCGGCACGACGCTGACCACGGTGATCAGGGTCCACCACGCCGAGACGCTGGACCTGCTCGGCGTGCCGGACAGGTGGGAGATCGCCGCGATGGTGCCGCTCGGGCACCCCGCCGAGAAGTTCTCCATAGCCAAACGACGCGAGGTGTCGAAGCTGACGTCCTTCAACCGCTGGAGCTAGGGTGCGGGCATGCCCGACACGCAGTACGAAGACCTGCTCCGCCACGTCCTGAAGGAGGGCGTGCGCAAGGAGGACCGCACCGGCACCGGCACGCGGTCGATCTTCGGCCACCAGCTGCGCTACCCCTTGGCCGCCGGCTTCCCGCTGATCACGACCAAGAAGGTGCACTTCAAGTCGATCGCGTACGAACTGCTGTGGTTCCTGCGCGGCGACTCGAACGTGAAGTGGTTGCAGGAGCACGGTGTGTCCATCTGGGACGAGTGGGCGTCGCCGGAGGGTGAGCTCGGCCCGGTCTACGGCGTGCAGTGGCGTTCGTGGCCCACGCCCGATGGCGGGCACGTCGACCAGATCGCCGAAGTGCTGAAGACGTTGAAGACGAACCCGGACTCGCGCCGGATCATCGTCTCCGCCTGGAACGTCGGCGAGATCGCGAACATGGCGTTGCCGCCGTGCCACGCGTTCTTCCAGTTCTACGTCGCCGACGGCAAGCTGTCCTGCCAGCTCTACCAGCGCAGCGCGGACCTGTTCCTCGGCGTGCCCTTCAACATCGCCTCCTACGCGCTGCTGACGCACATGATCGCCGCGCAGACCGGCCTCGGCGTCGGCGACTTCGTCTGGACCGGCGGCGACTGCCACATCTACGACAACCACCTGGACCAGGTCGAGCTGCAGCTCAGCCGCGACGCGCGGGAGTTCCCGACGCTCCAGGTGGCTGACGCGCCCTCGCTCTTCGACTACGCCTACGAGGACTTCACGATCGAGGGCTACGACCCGCACCCCGGCATCAAGGCGCCGGTGGCGGTGTGATCGGGCTGATCTGGGCGCAGGCCGCGAACGGGGTGATCGGCCGCGACAACGCCATCCCGTGGCACATCCCCGAGGACATGAAGCACTTCCGGGAGACCACGGCCGGTGCGGCCGTCCTGATGGGACGGCTGACCTGGGAGTCGCTGCCGCCGCGGTTCCGCCCGTTGCCCGGCCGCCGCAACCTGGTGCTGTCGCGGACTCCCCAGGAAGGCGCGGAGACGTTCGACAGCTTGGAGAAGGCGCTCGCGGACGTCACCGGTGACGTGTGGGTGATCGGCGGGTCGGCGGTCTACGCGGCGGCGTTGCCGTTCGCCGACCGGGTCGAGGTGACCGAGATCCGCGAGACCGTCGAGGGCGACACCTACGCACCCGCCGTGGACCGCGAACCGGTGAGCGTCGGCGAGTGGCTGGAGTCGAGCAGCGGGCTGCACTACCGGTTCGTGAGCTACTGAATCGACAGCCCAGACTGTTCAGTCTAGGCTGTCTATCGTGACCGAACCCGCCGCCCTCAACCAACGACTGCGCGTGCTCGTCGGACGGTTGCGGCGCCGCCTGCAGGACGAGTCGTCGGTGCAGGACCTGAGCGCACCGCAGGCGTCGGCGCTGGCCAGGCTGTTGCTGCTGGACGAGCCGTCGACCGCCAGTCAGCTCGCCGGTGCCGAACGCGTGAAGCCGCAGTCCATGGCCAAGACGCTGGTCGCGCTGCACGAGCAGGGCCTCATCCGGCGCGCCGCCGACCCGTCCGACGGCCGCCGTCAGCTCATCACCCTCACCGACGACGGCCGCGCCGCCGCCCAGGGCGCCCGCGCCACCCGGATCGAGTGGCTCACCGACGCGTTGTCGCAGCGGCTGAGCGAGCCCGAGCGGCAGGTGATCGCCGAGGCGCTGACGCTGCTGGAACGCGTGGTGGAGGAATGACCGCGGCGACCGGCTTCGACCGGCGGCTGATCACGCCGCTGGTCGCGGGCGCCGTGCTGAACCCGATCAACACCACGATCCTGTCCGTCGCGCTGGTGCCGATCGGCGCGTCGTTCGGCGAGCCGCCGTCCGCGACCGCGTGGCTGATCACGTCGTTGTACGTCGCCACCGCCATCGGCCAGCCCGTGGCGGGGCGCCTGATCGACACCTACGGCCCGCGCAGGCTGTTCCTGCCCGCCACCGCGCTGGTGGGCATCGCCGGCGTGCTGGGAGCACTGGCGCCGAACCTGACCGTGCTCGTCGTCGCGCGTGTGTTGCTGGGCATCGGCACGTGTGCCGGTTATCCGGCCGCGATGCGCCTGCTGCGCGACGAGGCCGACCGCACCGGCGAGGACAGCCCCGGCGGCATCCTGACGATCCTCGCGATCTCCACCCAGACCGTGTCCGTGATCGGCCCGCCGCTCGGCGGCCTGCTGGTCGACTTCGGCGGCTGGCGCAGCACCCTGGCGATCAACGTCCCGCTCGCCCTGGCCGCGTTCGCACTGGGGTGGCGGTACTTCCCGCGTTCCCGGCCCGCGCCGTCCGAGCGGAAACCGCTGCTGGACCTCAGCGGCCTGAACCGGCCGTTGCTCGTCACCTACGGTCGCGCGCTGCTCGCGTACCTCGTGTCGTACAGCTTCGTCTACGGCTTCACGCAGTGGCTGGAGGCGGGCCGGGGCCTCACCGCGGGCCAGGCGGGGCTGGTGATGCTGCCGATGTTCGGCGTGGGCATCCTCGTCTCGGCGCTCACCGGCCGCAGCGAAGCCGTGCGCGGCAAGCTGGTCGTGTCGTCGTTCGCGCAGATCGCCGCCTGCGCCCTGCTGTTCGCACTGGGTCCGTCCAGTCCACTGTGGATACTTCTGCTGGTCGTGGTGGTCACCGGCGTGCCGCAGGGCCTCAACAGCCTCGCGCTGCAGAACTCCGTGTACCGCCAGGCGGATCCCGCCGACGTGGGCGCGGCCGCCGGTCTGCTGCGCACGTTCGGCTACCTCGGCGCCATCGTCTCGTCCACCGTGCAGGGCCTCGTGTTCGGCGAACGCGCCGACACCGGCGGCCTGCACGAGCTCGCGGCGCTCCTCGTCGTCGCGGGCGTGCTCTACCTGCTGATCAACGTGTTCGACCGTTCCCTGAAAGGAACCCGATGACCACCGCACTGCTCGTCATGGACTTCCAGAACGGCCTCGTCGGCCGCATCCCGGGCGCGGAAGCGTTGCTGGGCAACGTCTCCGCCGCCATCGAGAAGGTCCGCGCGGACGGCGGCCACGTCGGCTGGGTGCGCGTGGGGTTCACCGACGACGAGTTCGACGCCATCCCGTCCACGAGCGTGATGGCCCGCATGGCCGGCTCCGTCGTCCGTGCCTCGATGCACGCCGACGCCGAGGCCACCCAGTTCCACGAGAAGCTCACCCAGCAACCGGACGACATCGTGGTGCGCAAGACGCGCATCGGCTCGTTCACCACCACCGACCTCGACAAGCAGCTCACGAACCGTGGCGTCACCTCGCTGGTGCTCGCGGGCATCAGCACGAGCGGCGTCGTCCTCAGCACGGCACGGGAGGCGATGGACCGCGACTACGCCATCACCGTGCTGTCCGACGCCTGCGCCGACCCGGACCCGGCCACGCACGAGTTCCTCGTCGGCACCCTCTACCCGCGCTACGGCAAGGTGATCACCACCGCGGAGCTCTAGCGCCGCCCGCCGGGCTCCCACTCGTGCACCTCGACGGCGTCGTACCGGTCCACGCTCAGCACCGACGCCGGATCGGCCGACCGCACCAGCGCCGCCGTCCCGAGCCACTCCACGCCGTCGTCCGACAGCAAGGGCCCGTACGCGACCAGGCCCTCGGACCGGGCGGGCTCGAGGTCGACGGCCTCGCCGGACCCGAACCCGATCACCAGGTGCCCGGCGCCACCGGGCGAGTCCCACATCGTGCGCCCGAGGACGTTGCGCCACCGCCGCACCAGCACGTCGCGAAAGCCACCGGCCTGGTAGACGGGCTCCTCGAACGCGAACGCCCGCGCGGCGGCCGCGTCCGGCACCTCGACGACGTGCACGCTGCCGGTGAGCTCACCGTCGGTGAACGTGGGCCCGCGCGCGATGAGCTCGAACCCGTCCATGTACGACCAGTGCGCCTCGACCAGCTTCTCGCGCAACGGCATCGAACCAGGTCGATCCCGGTGACAGCAGAAGAACAACACCTAACGCCTCCGCGCCCGTGCGTGCCAAGCTTCCACGATCAACTCTTCCAGCTCCCCGACCTCGATGTGCTCCAAACGCACCAAGATCGCCGGATAGCCCTGGAAGTGCGGCGTCGTGAAGTACACGGAGTGGTCGGAGGCCAGCAGCGCCTCCTTGGCCCCCAGATCCGGGACCCGAGCCGCCAGAATCGGGCCGGAGGGCGCCGAAGTACCCAAAGCAGTCAAGTCGGTCTTGCGCAACGGCCGTTCCCAGACGAAGAGCTTCTCCTTGACCCGCCAGTCGACGACGCCCTCGCGCACCCGTTCGGTGACGTCGGGCATGGAGGTGGCGATCCTGCGCACGTCGTCCCAGGTGGCCATGGCGGAAGCTCCTACAGGTGGTCCGGCGGACGCTGCTGCTCGGCGAGGAACCGTTCGAACTCGGCCCCCAGTTCGTCCGCGCTGGGGAGGTCGGTGTTGCCCACAGTCTGGATGAACGCGTCGTACTGCCGCTCGAGCGCTTCCACGACCTGTGCGACCTCCTCCGACTCCGCCACCTGCCGGTGGATCTCGGCGTCGGCCGCCTGCGCCGCGTCGATCAGCGAGCCGATCGGCAGGGCGAGGCCGGACGCCCGCGCCACGGCGTCGAGCAGCGTCACGGCGGCGGTCGGGTACTGCGACTGCGCGAGGTAGTGCGGCACCTGCGCGGCGAAGCCCATCGCGTCGTGGCCCGCCTGGCCCAGGCGGAACTCCAGCAGGCCGGACACGTTGCCGGGGACCTGGACGCGGTTGAAGAACGGCTGGTACTCCGACACGAGCTCGGGGCGCGTGGCATGGCCGATGACGTTCAACGGCCGTGTGTGCGGCACGCCCATCGGGATGCCGTGGTAACCCACGGTCAGACGCACGCCCCAGCGGTCGATCAGCGACTTCACGGCCTCGACGAACGCCTCCCAGCTGCGGTCCGGCTCGGGGCCGGTGAGCAGCAGGAACGGGTGCCCGGCGCTGTCCCAGAGCAGGTGCACGACCAGTTCGGGGGCGGCGTAGTCCTCCCAGTGGTCGGTCGCGTAGGTCATCAGCGGGCGGCGCGAGCGGTAGTCGATCAGGCCGTCCACGTCGAACCGGGCGACGACACGGCTCTCCAGCGTCTCCAGCAGGTGCTCGGTCAGCAGGCGGCCCGCGGCGCCGGCGTCCATGAAGCCCTCGAAGTGGTGCAGCAGCACCGCACCCGTCAGGTCCGGCACCTCCGAGTCCACCTCGTACAGGTTCTCCGGGTCCACCGCACGCCTCCTGGATCAATCGCTTTCGTCTCGTCCAAGCCAACCACGTGGAGACGGAACTGATTCCGCTCGGGTCGATTAGCCCATACGGACCGTGTGTGCGCATTACCTCACGGGTACACCAAGGCGGTGTACAGGCGCTGGGTGACGCGTGGAGCTCTGGTCGCAGCCGTGGTGATTCTCCTCGGCGCGGCGGTCTTCGCCTTCGGTCCAATGACTCCTTTCGGCAACGAATCCGTAGACCGCAGCCAACCGGCGATGCTCAAGTCCGTCCGGGACCTGAGCCAGTACCACGCGGCGGCGGGCGAGTTCCAGATCGTGCTCGACATCGAGGACGACGTGAAGTGGGTGCCGGCAGCGCTCGCGGGCCAGCGCACGCTGTTCGTCGCGGCCGGGTCGGTCAACGCGTACGTCGACTTCGGCACGCTCGCCGACGACGGGCTGGTCGTCTCTCCCGACGGCAAGACCGTGGAACTGCGGCTGCCGAAGGCGCAACTGGACAAACCGAACCTGCACAACGACCGTTCGTACGTCTACAGCCAGGAACGCGGCCTCATCGACGACTTCCAGGCGTTGGCGGGACCTCCTGACCTGCAACGGTTCTACGTCGCGGCCGAGCAGAAGCTCGCGGAGGCGGCGGACAAGTCCGAGCTGCGCAAGCGCGCCGAGGACAACACGCGCGTGATGCTCACCGGAATGCTGCAGGCGCTGGGGTTCCAGGTGAAGGTCCGCACGGACTGAACCTTCGAGCCGATCCTGCCGAACGTCGGGCGGTGACCTCATCGCTCCGGGTTAGGATCCGCTGGTGGAAGACGATCTGATGGCCTGGGCCCCCGCTCCGGGCGCCGCGACGGCGCCCGGGATCGCGTTGCCCGGCTACAGCGCCTTCCGCGTGATCGCACAGGGCGGCGAGGGCACGATCTACCGGGCGCGGCAGGACGGCCTCGGCCGCGACGTCGCGGTCAAGGTCCTCCAGGTGACGGACCCGGCCACGGTCGCGCGGTTCCGCCGCGAGCTCGCCATCACCGTAGAACTCGGCCGCCAGCACCCGCACATCGTCACGGTGCTCGACACCGGCACGCTGCCGGACGGCCGCCCGTGCATCGTCATGGAGTTCTACGAGCGCGGGTCGCTGCACGACCGGTTGCGCGCCATGGGGCCGTTGCCGGTCGCCGACGTGGTGGCGGCGGGCATCGCGGTGGCGGACGCGCTGGCGTTCGCGCACGGCCAGGGCATCCTGCACCGGGACGTGAAGCCGCAGAACGTCCTGGTCCTGCCGACTTCCTACGTGCTGGCCGATTTCGGCATCGCGCGCGGCGCGGACGCGGGGCATTCCGCGTCGTTGCAGATGGTCAGCTACCGGCACGCGGCACCGCAGATGATCGAGGGCGCCACGCCGTCGTTCGCGGACGACCTGTGGTCGCTCGGCTCGACGCTGTTCACGTTGCTGGAGGGCAAGCCGCCGTTCGCCTCGGACAACCCGGACGAGGACACGCTGCTCTCCTACGTGGGGCGTGTGAGCGGCGGCGAACCCCGTGCGCTGACCCGGTTCGACGTGCCGGCGTGGCTGGGCGCCGTGATCAACCGCTGCCTGCGCAAGGACCGCGCCGAACGGTACTCCTCGGCGCTGGAGCTGCGGGACGCGTTGCTGGCGGCGAACTCCGGCACCGCGCTGTCCTCTGTGGACCCCGACGCGACGGCGATGCTGGGCGAGCGCTCGGACTTCTACCCCGAGGGCCCGACGGAGGCGCCCGGTTTCGGCCCGCGCGGCTTCCGGCCGGAACCGGAACGCGAACCGGAACCCGTCGTGGAGCCCGACGACTCGTGGCGCGGCCGGCTGGAGGACCTGACCTACCGGCAGACCGATCTCGTGCCGCCGCCTCCGCCGCAGCCGCGCCAGGTGCCGCAGCTGCCCCAGGTGCTGCTGCCGGACCTGCCACCGCCTCCCGCGGACCTGCCTGTCGAACCGATGACAGGCCCTGTCCGCAAGAGCAAGCGCGGTGCGGTGCTCGCGTTGCTGGCCGTGGTGGCGGTGACGGGCGGGCTCGCCGCGGGGATCTTCCTCAACCGCGGCGACGACCGGCAGGCGCAAGTCCCCGTGACCACGACTGTGCCGGTGCCGACGTCGGACTCCGCCGACCTGGGGCCGGCACCGAACACCGATCCGCGGTTCGTGCCGGTGCTCAAGCGCGCGGAATACCAGGGCAGGGCGATCGAACTGGAGTGGAGCGATCCCAGCGACGGCCAGGCCGAGTTCGTGGTGATCGACGTGACGGGCGAGCAGGGGAACGCTCTCGCGCGCGTGACCGGTGGTGGCACGAAGTTCGTCGTCGAGGACGGCGGCGGTGACCGGCGGTGTTTCCAGATCGCGGCGTTCGGCTACAGCGGGGAGCGCGGCAGCTCGGCAAAGGTCTGCGCCAACAAGAACTGAACGTTGTGGCCCCGATGTTGTTGCGGGTGCACGAACTGGCGTACGGTCCCCCGGTGCAAAGCGCTCGTTATGCCGGCCCACCGATGTTCGCTCGTGGACGAAAGCGCCGCACACTCGTTCTGCTGGCGGCGGTTCCGCTCGTCGTCGGCATCGGGATCGGTGTGCTGATCGGTGGCAACCTCCGGCCGGAGTCCACCGAGAACACCGGTGCCACACCGACGTCACCCGCTGTGCCCGATCAGCTCGAATACACGGACATGCCGTGCGATCCCGGTTCGTCCGTCCTCGTCCTGCACTCGCTGGAAGGCGCGATGCGCGAGTCGGACGTCCGCGTGCTGCTCGACTACGAGACGTTGTGGGTGCAGTACCGGGAGGGCGCGAACCCGGCGCTGCGCGGGCAGACCGCGCAGCTGAGCAGACGCGACGACGTGTGCCCGGTGATCGTGCCCGAGGACACGCGCTTCACCCAGTTCATCTGGATCGGCCCGTTCCCCTCGGACACCGCGCCGGCGTTGTGCGAGGCGTTGCTCAAGGTCACCGGCAGGAACTGCATTCCGGCGCAGGTCGTGCGTTAGCGGCGGAACAACGGTCGCGGGTCGACGGACCACACCAGCCTGCGCCACCAGGAAGCCTTGCGCCGCACCGCTTTTTTCACGGTCCGGGCGAGCTTCCAGCTGTTCTCGTCGTGCGCGGGTTGCGGTGCGAACGCGGCCTGGTCGACCGCGACCGCGAGCCGTGCACCCGCTTCGCCCCATTCGCGCCCGACGTCCGGGACGGTGCGGCTGGGTTTCGGCCGCAGCCCGGCGAGCTGCAACGCGTCGAGCACCTCGTTCCACGCTCCCACGGGCCCGGCCGCGCGCAGCCGGAGCCGCCGTGACGTGCGGGCCGCGTACAGGACGATCAGCAGCACGACCGGCGTGAACACCCAGAGGGGGAACGACTTCGGCGCTGCCGGCGCCGCCACGGCGTCCCCCTGCACGGCGCTCGGCTGCACCAGCGGCGGCACCGAGGCGAGCGAGGTCGGCGTGGGCTTCGCGGTGGTGGACGCGAGCCGGTTCAGCACCTCGCGCTTCGACGCGGCGCTCGGCCCGCTTCCGTTGCCGGACACGGGATCGAACGCCACCCAGCCCCACCCGCTGAAGTACACCTCCGGCCACGCGGTGGCGTCCGCGGCGCGCACGATCCGTTCGCCGTTCTGCTCGGGCACCGGCTGGAACCCGACCACCACCCGCGTCGGCAGCCCGACGGCCCGCGCGAGCACCGCGTAGGCCGACGCGAACTGCTCGGCCGTCCCCGCGCCCGCCCCGGACTCGCCCTGCTCACCGAACAGGAACGTCTCCAGCCGCGCGTACGACGACCCGACCGGCGCCTCCGCGTCCGGCCTGCGGTTGAGCCGCACCACCTGCTCCAGCGCAACAGCCTTCTCGTACGGCGTGCGCGCGTTCTGCGTCGCCTGCCGCGCGTAGTCCGCCAACGTGAAGGGCAACCGCGGCAACGCCGTGTACCTCGTGACGTTCACCGGCACCTGCGCCTCGGCGAGGTCGTTGTCGCCGGGCGTCTCCAGCACACCGCGGACCGTGTAGCTCAACCCGGTCTTCAGCCCGTCCGCCACGACGAGCGACCCGGTGTCGGGATCCACCATGGCGTCGCTCAACGACACCGACTGCGGCTTCCCGATCCCCGGCAGCCACTCCCCCTGCAACCCGGTGATCCGCAGGTCCACACTCGCGTCCTGGACCTTCCCGCCGGTGGGCAGGTCCGGCGGGTCCACGACACCGAGCGGCCCGTACGTCGACGCGGCCTCCCACGAGGCCCCCGAGTACCGGCTCAGCGTCACCAGCCGCACCGGCACCTCGGGCCCGCGCATCCGGAACAACTCGGTGTCCCCCTGCGCCGCCCAGGAAGCCAGCTGCGGCAAGGGGTTCGACAGAGCGAGGTCGGTCACCGGCGGCGTCACCAGCTTGCGCGGCTCAAAACCGTTGGTGGGCAACACGAACGCCAGCAACGTCAACGCCGCCAGGGCTGTCGCCAGCACCGCGGGCGGCACCACGGGCCCGCGCCGGTCGATGATGAGCCAGCCCAGCGCCAGCACCACGACCAACGTCAACGCCACCAACCCGTAGCCGTCCGCACGGCCCGTGGTGAGCAGCGCGGCCGCCACGTACAGCGTCGCCGCCCCGAGCGCGGGCACGAACAACGCCGTGCCCCGCTTGGTCACCGACAACACAGCGCCGGTAGAGATGCCGACGATCAGCAACAGCCCGGGCACGAGGAGTTCCGGCGTGGCCGGGGCCGGGCGGGCCGCGGTGAGCAGGCGGGGCACGGTGTCGAGCAGCACCCACGTGGGGTCGCGGTCCGGCGACGCGCCGCGGGCCATGAGGAAGCCGCCGGTCATCGCCAGGACCATGACGGCCAGTGCCGCGAGGCCGGCGGGCACGAACTTCTTGAGCAGCAGGGCCAGGAACCCGGAGAAGGCGGCGAGTCCGAAGTAGACGAACGCGCCGTCCCAGGCCTGGGCCAGCTGGAGGGAACCGACGAGGAGGAGGGCGGCGACCCACGCGAACTTCAACGCTCGCCACCTCGTTCCACCACGCCCGCACACGCGAGCCCGGCAGCGTCAGCGAGGGGACGATCGGCGGCTTCGTGGTGCCGGAACCGGTGCAGCGCAGGAGCGAGCTTCGGTACGACGCCACCGAGGCCGGCCACCCGCACCGTCACACCACGGTCCGCAGCCCTCCCCCAGGCCTCACCGCAGCCCTGCGCCTCTGCCTGCGCGCGCCTCGCTGCGGCACCGCCGCGTTCCAGCACGCCCACCCGCTCGCGCTTCATCGCGACACCACCGCGTTCCACGAGTCCACCAGGTCCTCGGCCCCGGCCCCGCTGATCACCAGCACCGACCCCGCCGCGCTCACCGGCTTCTTCTCGTCCACCACCAGCACGGTCCCGAACGCCGCCCGCCCCGCCTCCAGCACCAAGGCCGGCACGGTGCGGCCGCTGATCACCGCCACCACGTCCAGGTCTCGCACCGGCACCGTCGGCCGGCCGTCCACGTCCTGCAGTTCCAGGTCCGCGAGTGCCGACAGGATCGGCGCCGAGTCCTGCTGTTCCTCCAGGTCCGTCCCACCGGAAGAGGTCAGCAGCCGTACCGGGTGTCCCTGTTCCAACGCCGAGGTGACGAGCGACGCGGCGACCTCCACGGCCTCCTCGAAGCGCTGCGGGTCCGCGTAGGAGGAGTCGCTGTCGTCCAGCAGCACGGCCAGGTGCGGGCGCGCCGGGTCGGCGTCCTCGCGGATCATCAGCGTGCCGGTGCGCGCGGACGTCGCCCAGTGCAGGCGGCGCAGGTCGTCGCCCGGCACGTACTCGCGCAGGCCCACCAGGTCCGTGCCGCCGCGTTCCACGCGTTCGTCGGCTCCCACCTGGCCTCGGCGGGCGCCGGAGGGCAGGCCTCGCACCGGGAGCACGCGCGGTACGACGCGCACCTGGACCACCTCGCCCAGCACTGTGCGGGCCTGGGCCAGGCCGGCTAGGCCCTTGCGGCGCAACGTCAGCGGGCCCACGTCGAACACGCCCCGGCGTTCGGTCGGGATCGTGTAGTCGACCGCCTCCACCACGCCGGGCTTGAGCAGCGGCACGTCCACGTCGGTCGCGGTGCCCGCCACCAGGTCGACCGCGTCCAGGGCCACCGGCCAGCGGCCCGAGGACGCCAGTTCCAGGCGGCCGGTGCAGCGGGCCAGGCGGGGGACGGTGCGCGGGCGGACCGTGCGCGTCACCGTCAGCGGTGAGGCGACGAGCACGGAGACGATCGAGGCGACGACCAGTGCGGTCAGCGCCAGGCCGAACGCCGCCATGCCCGCGTAGCGCCACCACAGGCCGATGCCGAGCATGAGCAGGCCCAGCACCGCCGTTCCGGTGCCGCGCAGGGTGAGTCTCATTGGGCGGCGGGCTTGGGCACCGGCACGCGTGAGAGCACGTCCGCCAGCACCTCCGACGTCGTCACGCCCGACAGCACGCTCTCGCGCGTGAGCACCAGGCGGTGTGCCAGCACGGGGTCGGCGATGTCCTGGACGTCCTGCGGGACGACGAAGTGCCTGCCCTTCGACGCCGCGTACACCTGCGCGCACCGCACCAGGGTCCGCAGGCCGCGGGTCGAGGTGCCCAGCCGCAAGCGCTCGTCAGATCGCGTGCCCGTGCCCAGGGCGGAGATGTAGTGCAGGATCGGGTCGGCCACGTGCAGCAGCGAGAGCCGCGCGCTGAACGAGCTGACCTCGCGCGGCGACGACACCGTGTGCACGTCGGCGATCCGGCCCGCGCCGCTGCCCGGCCGCAGCACGTCCAGCTCGTCCTCGACCGACGGGTAGCCGATCGAGGTGCGCAGCATGAACCTGTCGAGCTGCGCCTCCGGCAGGCGGTAGGTGCCGTCGAGGTCGATCGGGTTCTGCGTCGCCACCACGAGGAACGGGTCGGGCACCGCGTGCCCGATGCCGTCGATCGTGACCGTGCGCTCCTCCATGACCTCCAGCAACGCGGACTGCGTCTTCGCCGCCGCGCGGTTGATCTCGTCCGCCAGCACGATGTTCGCGAACACCGGGCCAGGCCGGAACCGGATCTGCCCGGTCTGCGGGTCGTAGACCGACGTGCCCGTCACGTCCGACGGCAGCAGGTCCGGCGTGAACTGGACCCGCCGCGACACCCCGCCCAACGCGCCCGCGACGGCGCGCGCCAGCGTCGTCTTGCCCGTGCCCGGCACGTCCTCGAGCAGCACGTGGCCGCCCGCGAACATGGCCACCAGCACCAGGTCGACCACGTCCCGCTTGCCGCGCACCGCGCCCTCGACCGCGTCACCCAGCCGCGTGTGCAGGTCGCGGAAGGCGGAAACCTCACCGGTGTCGATCACTTGTCCTCATCTCCACGACGACCACCGATGCGCAGCAGGAACGCGCACGCCAGCAACCCCAGGCCGCCCACGCCCATCGGCGCGGTCCCCGCCCCGGCGGGGGCCAGCTTCGGGATGCACCCCGGCTTGCCGCCGCACTCGTCCAGGATCAGGCTCGCGTTGCGGCCCGCGGACTCGACCTGGCCGCCGCCCGTAGCCGCGTAGGCGCGCACGACGATCCTGTTCGGCCCCTCTTCCAACGTGATCCGCGCGGTCGTCGCGTTGCACGGGATGCCGACCGCGTACTCCCACGTGGTGTTCACGACCTCGCACCGGCCGTTGTGCGTGGCCCAGTCCGCGGGCGGTGCCATGTTCACCGTGCGCGTCGGCATGCGGACACCACCGGTGATGCTGGTGATCACCGCGGCACCCGCCGACGGCAACGAGGGCGGAGGAGGCGGCGGAGGAGTCGTGGTCGTCACCGGCGGCGGGGTGTTGGGCGGCGGCGTGTTGGGAGGTGGCGTGTTCGGGGGCGGGGTGTTGGGCGGCGGGGTGTTCGCGGGCGGCGACACCGTGAACGCGCCCATGCCCGCGGCACCGGCCGTCGACGCCGTCGAGGCGCGCACCGTCACGTCCAGGCGCCCGCCGGAGCAGAACGCCGATCCCGTGCAGGGCACCGACAGGTCGGCCGAGGTCGCGGCCGTCTGCGCCGACACCGACCCACCGCTGAACGAACCGGAACCCGCGACCGTGTACCCGACGATCGCCTCGGCCGACTGCGGCGCGCTCCAGCTCACCGTCACCACCAGCGCCGAGGCGGTGCGCGACTTCTCCCGCACCGTCACGCCCGCGGGCGCGCCGGGTGCCGCCGAACCGGCGGAAGGCGGCGTCGAGGGCACCGACGGCGGCGTGGAGCCACCCGTCTCGGGAGGCGGGCCGGTGTTGGTGCCGGGGTTGCGCGGCGGCTTCTGCGGCTCGTTCGGGTTCGGCGGCGGGGGCGGCGGCACGGACGGCGGCGGCGAGCGGTCCGGGTCCTTCACCGGCACCTCGGGGTCGCGGATCATCAGCGAGCGCGTCGCGCCGTCCGGGTCGACCAGCACACCCGTCGAGGAACCCGGCACGTTCACGAACAACCGGCCGTCGTCGAACACGAGCTCGGGGTCTGCTCCGCCGGACGTCCGCACGTCGTCACCACCGCGGCTGCCGCCCCGGTCGAGCACGATGACCTTGCCGGATCCCTTGCAGGGCACGTAGACCTTGTCGCGGAACACCGCGGGACGCCCCGGTTTCGGACACCCCATAGCACCGACGTCGACACGTAAGACCTCACGCCCGACGACGAGAACGACCACCGAGGAGGACGGCACCGACGCGGGCACCAGGTCGAGCGGCGAGGACTGGGCGGCGATCACCTCGGCGTCCGAGCGGTCCGTCGACGAGTCGACGTCCTCCCCCGTGCCGTCGCGCACCACGACACCGCCGTCGAGCCCGATCAGCGTGACGCCCTGGTCGTGCGGCACCAGCACGGTGCGCGGCCCGGCACCGGTGACCTGCCGCTGCGACCGCTCCTGGAACTTCTCGTCCCCGTCCGACCAGTCGAGCGACCGCAGCGTGCCACCGTGGTCGACGAGCCACAGCACGCCGCGCTCGTCCACGACGGCGTCCGCGAGCGGCTGCCCGGCCTGCCACGACTGCCCGATGTCGGCCAGCGTCAGGGGGTCGGCGGTGTGCACGGTGCCGGCCGCGCGGTCGACGACGAACACCATCCCGTTGGACACCAGCACCTTGCTCGTCGCACCGGGCGGCGCCTGCCGGCGACCCGAGGCGAGCAGGGTGGCCAGGTCGACGACGGTGATCTCGCCGGTGCGCCGGTTCAGCACGATCAGCCGGCCGTCCTCCTGCGCGATCTCCAGCTGCGAGTCGGGCCCGCTGACCTGCAACCGGGTCTGCGGCCTGCCCGAAACGGGGTTGATCTGCACGACCTCACCGCGCTGGTCGTCGCCCAGCCAGGTGAGCCCGTCCGACACCGCGACCGACGTACGGGAGATGCCCTGCCCGAGCGCGGCGCCCGCGAGCACCAGCACGCCCAGCAGCGCCGCGACGAAACTCGCCGACTCCCGCCCTCCACCGGAGATGATGCGTCTGATCCGGTGCCACCACGACATAAAGCGCCCTCCCTCGCCGCCGGGCATGCTAACCCTCGACTCAGACAACTTCGGACGGCCGATGGTTCCCGGTTCGCCCGGCAGCCGTATGGCCGACATCAAGAACGGTAATGACGGGGTCTGACACTTTTGAAAACCGAATGGCGTTACGCCGAACCGACCAACGCTTAAGGCAGAGTGGACGCATGGAAATCCCCGGCATGGGACTTGCCAAGCAGGCGCTCAACACCGCCCTCGACACGACAGCGGCCGTGGCGGCCGTCCCGAGCCGCGTGCTGAGCCTCATCGGCGAGGTGGAACAGCTCGTCCGCAAGGTGAACGGCACGATCGACGCCGTCGACGGCATCGTCGCGAAGGCGGACGCGCTGGTCGACAGGACGGCGAACGTCGTCGCGGACGCCGAGAAGGCCGTGGACGAGGTCCGCGCGATCACCGCGAGCGCCGGTGACGTCTCCGAACGGGCCGCGCAGGTCGTCGTGACGGCGGGCCACACCGCCAGCACGGCCGACGAGCTGATCGCCATCTACGAGCCGCTCGCCAAGAAGGCCCAGCCCCTCGCGCAGCGGTTCGTCGACGAGCTCTCCCCGCAGGAGGTCGAGGCCGCGATCAAGCTCGTGGACGAGCTCCCGGTCCTCACCGAGCACCTGACCAGCGACATCCTCCCGATCCTCGCCACCCTGGACAAGGTCGGCCCCGAGGTCCACCAGCTGCTCGAGGTCACGAGCGACATGCGCCAGGCGATCCTCGGCATCCCCGGTTTCGGGTTCATGCGCCGCCGCGGCGAGAAGAAGGAAGAAAAAGAGGAGGAAGAAGGTGTGAAGGCGGTCGAGAACGGGTAACCGGGCCGCCATGACGGCCCGCCTGCACCCCGACCGACTGACCCTGTGGCTCATCAGCAGCGTGTTCGGACTCCTGTCCGCGACCAACGCCCTGCTGGCGCTCACCGAACGCGCGACCTGGCCCTACGCGCTCGCGGCGGTACTCCTCGCCGCGAGCGCGTGGACCGCCAGACAGGCGCTCAGACCTTCCCCGTCGTCTGATGAGTCAGGTTCGACGGTGCTCCGAAGCGAAACGCCCGCACCCGATAGGTCGCGGTTTTCTCGTCTGGAAGTGTGATCACCCCGTACGAGGTGGTGTCCGGGTCGAGCTGCACGGCGACGCGGTAGTCCGCCGCGCCGGCCGGTCTCACCTCGATCAGGTAGCCGTCCTCGTCCGCCGCCCGGTCCTCCCACGTGAAGAGGATCCCGTTGGCGTGCTTCACCTCCGCCCTGAGTCCGGTGGCCGCCGACTCGGGCGACGACACGGCGTGCGTGCCCCCGCCACCTTGCACGGCAGCCGTCCAGTCCGGCCCCTCGATCTCCGGCACCTCGTCGCCAGGGGGCAGCGAAACGTCCACAGTGGCCGACGGAGGCCCCGTGAACGGCCGGACCCGGTAGTAGAACTGGGTTTCCGGAATCAGGTCGGGATGCCTGTAGGTGTCCCGCGAAGGTGGGCTGAACTCCAGGATCGTGTAGTCGCCGTCAGCGGAGTTCGCGTACTCGACGACCTGCCCGGCCGCCCCCGCCTCCGGACGCCAGTGCAGCGTCACGTCCACAGGCGAGGTCAGCTCGGACGTCAGCACGGGGTCCTGCTGTTCTTGGCCGCAGGCAGCCAAGAACAGCAGGAGCACCACCGAGATGCGCTTGGTCACTTGCGCCAGAAGCGGACGTTGCTCCAGACGACCGTCGCCGGTCCCTGGCCGCTGGACGTCCTGTACGCGCCGAACTTGTCGTAGAAGCTCGTACCCGAGCTCGCGTAGGTGTGCGCACGCGAGCCGTTGATGTACGTGCGGTGTTCCGTGGCCGTGTTGTGCACGGTGTTCACGCGAACAGTCGCTCCCACGGTCGCGCCGGTGGCGATGGTGGCGCCCCCGTGCACGGCGTAGAGCCGGCCGCCGCGTTCCACGGCGAGCATCCAGAACGGTCCCGCGCTGGGGGCCTCCCGGAACGTCTGCTTGAGACTGATGCGGGTGCCGCCGAGACTCGTGATCCGGAAGCTCCCCTCGAACTGGCGCGTGCCGCCGGTGTAAGTGGCGTAACGCCGCTCGGCACGCTGGTCACCGCTCGCGGTGGAGCAGGTGAGCTGGAAAGTCAGGTTGTTGACGTTGCCACAGCCGCGTTCCTGAACGGTGAACGACGGCGAGTAGCTGGTCCACGGACCCGTCTCGACCTGAGCCTGCGCCGGTGAGACCGACACGAGCAGACCGGTCGCCAGAGCGATCCCCGCGGCGATGCGGAGTCGTTTGGACATACCGATACCTCCTCAAAACGTGCTGAGGACAGCACGTTCTCTCAGGGGGCGGTAGCCGGAGACTAGCGGATACTGATCGAATGTTCGACCTCCACCGTCTGCGACTTCTGCGCGAACTTTCCCAAAGGGGGACGCTCGCCGCGGTCGCGCAGGCGTTGAACTACAGCCCGTCGTCGGTGTCGCAGCAGCTCTCGCTGCTGGAGACCGAGGTCGGCGTGCCGCTGCTGGAACCGGTCGGGCGGCGGGTGAAGCTCACCCCGCAGGCCGAGATCCTGGTGCGGCACACCGAGGAGGTGCTCGCGCGGCTCGACCAGGCGGAGTCCGAGGTGGCCGCGTCGCTGCACGAGATCACCGGCACGTTGCGGGTGGCGACGTTCCAGACGGCGGCGCTCGCGCTGATCCCGGCGACGTTGGCGCGCATGAGAGACGAGCATCCGTCACTTCGGATCGAGTTCCAGGTCCTCGACCCCGCGGAAGCGCTCTCCGCGTTGCACGCCAGGGACTTCGACCTCGTCTTCGTGGAGGAGTGGCCGGACCAGCCGGAGGCCCGCCTGCCCGGCCTCGAGTACCGGGAACTGGTCCGGGACCCGATCCGGCTGGCCGTCCCACGTGGACTACCGCTCGCCGAGGTCGCCGCGCATCCGTGGATCATGGAGCCCACCGGGTTCCCGCAGCGGACGTTCAACGTCAACTGGTGCCGGCACCAGGGCTACGAACCCGACGTGCGCTCCGCGTCCGTCGACGTGCTGGTGAAGCTGCGGTTCGTGGAACGGGGGCTCGCGGTCGCGCTGCTGCCCGACCTGATCTGGTACGACCGCGAGATCTCCGTGGACCTGCACGACCTGCCGGTGCCGATGTCGCGGCTGCTGTTCACTGCGGCACGGGCAGGACGAGGTCAGCATCCCGCTGTGCGGGCGTTTCGCGAGGCGCTGGCGCTTTCCGTAGCGCCGCTCCGACCCCGGCCGTGATCACCAGCGCCATGCCGCCCAGCGAGACCAGGCCGAGGTGCTGGCCGAGCAGCAACGCCCCGGCGAGCGCGGCGGCAGCGGGTTCGAGCGCGAGCACCACGCCGAACGTGCTGGCCTCCATCGCCTTGAGCGCCTTGATCTCCAGCGCGTACGGGATCGCGGACGCCAGCAGCGCCACGAGCGTGCCGAACAGCAGGATCCTCGGCTCGAACAGCTTCGGGCCGGCGGCCGCCAGCCCGTACGGCAACGTGAGCGCGGCCGCGATCATGCTCGCCCCCGCGACCCCGCCGACGCCGAGCCCGGCCGTCGCGACCTTGCGCCCCGCCAGCACGTAACAGGCCCAGAACACGGCCGCGAACAACGCGAGCGCCACCCCGATGAGGTCGAGCTTCGCGCCGGTGTACTCGCGCACGCCCAGCACGACCACGCCGACCAGCGCCAGCCCGACCCACACGAAGTCCCTGGGGCGCCTGCTGAGCACGGCCGCGAGCCCGAGCGGCCCGAGGAACTCGATCGTCACCGCGACGCCGAGCGGGATGCGGTCGAGCGCGAGGTAGAACGTGCCGTTCATGCCGGCGAGCGTCAGGCCGAGCACGATCGTCTCCTGCCTGATCTTCGGCCGCGCCACCACGGCGAGCATCAGCGCCGCGATCCCGAGCCTCAGCGCCGTGGCGCCGGGCGCGCCGATCTGGCCGAAGAGCTGGTTCGCGAACGCCGCTCCGAACTGCAGGGAGATGACGGAGCCGAGGACGAGGAAGACCGACATGAGCCCAGTCTTGTTTTCGCCATCCGTTCAGTACAGCGAATGTTTCCGAGCGATATCGTTCGGTTTTGCCGACGCTTTAAACTGGTCGGTGCGATGAGACGCAAACCCTCCTCCCCTCTCCCCCAGCGCGCGGGCCTGGACGCGGCACGGCTGAAGCTGCCCTCCGAGGGCCCGTGGCTGTCGTTGCGCGACCACCTCGTGGAACGCCTTCCGCGCGTGGCCGCCGCACGCATCGACGAGATGCTCGCGGAGGAACGGATCTGGGGCGTCGCCGGACCGTTGGGCCTGGACACGCCGTTCGTGCCCGACTCGTACATCTGGTTCCACCGCGACCTGCCGGTCGAGGTGCCCGTGCCGTTCGAGGTCGGGGTCGTGTACCAGGACGACGACATCGTGGTGGCCGACAAACCGCACTTCCTCGCGACGATCCCGCGCGGCCAGCACATCATGCAGACGGCGCTGGTCCGGTTGCGCGACTCGCTGGGGCTCCCGGACCTCTCGCCCGCGCACCGGCTGGACCGCGTCACGGCCGGGCTGGTGCTCTTCGTGGTGCGCCGCGAGCTGCGCGGCAAGTACCAGACGATGTTCCGGGACCGCCTGGTGTCCAAGGAGTACGAGGCGATCGCGCCGTACGACCCGGCGTTGGAACTGCCTCGAGTCGTGCGGTCGCGGATCATCAAGGAACGCGGCATCATCACCGCGTTCGAGGTCGACGGCGAACCCAACGCCGAGACCCACGTGTCCCTTGTGGAGCATCGCGGGTCGTTGGGGCGCTACCGGTTGAGGCCGGTGACGGGGCGCACGCACCAGCTGCGGCTGCACATGTCCGGGCTCGGCGTGCCGATCGTCAACGACGACTTCTACCCGGTGTTGCGGGAACGTCCGCTCGACGACTTCTCGTCGCCGTTGCAGCTGCTGGCCCGCACGTTGTCCTTTCCCGACCCGGTCTCAGGCGCGGAGCGGTCGTTCACCTCGGGACTGAAGCTCGCCGCCTGGTCATGAGACGTGGGTGCGGCGGGTGTCGATCGGCTGCGGTTCCCACACCTGGTTCATCCGCTCCAGCAACCGCCGGGCCAGCGCGCTCGTCTCGGGGTGGGTCTCGGTGAACGTCGCCACGATCGCCGCCCGGAACATCAGCCGGCCGCGCGCCGTGGTGCTGTACCAGAACCAGTCGTCGGCAACGGCCCTGGCGAGGTGGTCGGTGCCGTCGCGTTCGGCGCGCTGCACCAGCGCGTCGCCGTTCACGAACCACCTGATGCACGCGTCTTCGAGCGGCGCGGTGAACCCGCGTTCCTCGAAGTAGGCCGCTTCCGCCGCCTCCCTCAGTTCGCGTGGGGTCTCGGAGACGGTCGCGCAGGTCGGGAACCCGATGCGGAGGTACACGACCTCGGTCAGCCCGTCGCCGAGTGCCGCGCCCTCGAAGTCGACGAACTTCGCGCCGTCCGGCGAGTACATGTCGTTGCCTGGGCAGGGATCGCCGTGCACTAGGTCGAACCTGCCGCTGTCCTCGAAGACGAGCTCGTGCTCCGCGCCACCGATGTCCACGCCCATGGCGTGCACGAACCTCAGGAACGGCTCGGGGTCCGGCACCGCCTGGCGCGGCAGCAGTCCGGCGTGCTCCGGCCCGGTGGCCTGGTGCAGCTTGGCGAGGCCGCGGGCGTAGGCGATCACCCAGTCCTCGCCGAACGGGTCCGAGCGCAGCCGTTCGAGCACGACGGTCCGCCGCTCGTGGTCGACCTCGAGGATCCGCGGCACCACGCCGGTGTGCGCGGCGAGCCGCAGCGCCGTCACCTCGCGTTCGAACGCGGCCGGGTCGCCGACCACCTGCTTGACGATCCGGTCGCCGTCCAGCCAGACCCGTGACCGGTCACCGCTCTTGAGCCGTTCCACGCGAATCATCCTATTCCATGCCCATGACGAATTTTGTAACAATGGACATGAACGGCACGAATCCACCGTCGTGCAGAATCAGGGGACGGAAGCGAAACTGGGGCGTTTGCCTTCGCTGACCGGCATGAGATTCATCGCGGCGTTCATCGTGTTCGGATTCCACATCAACTCGGCAGGCTTGTGGCCGTATCTGGACGTACCATTCCGGCAGGGCGCCACCGGGGTGAGCTTCTTCTTCATCCTGTCCGGTTTCGTGCTCACCTGGTCGGCGAGGCCGGAGACCGCGGCGCGGACCTCGTGGCGCCGCCGAGCTGCGAAGATCTACCCAAATCACGTGGCGACGTGGTTGCTGGTTCTCCTGGTGGACGCGGTCACACCCGGCGCCGCTCTCGCGAACCTCTCGCTGACCCAGGCGTGGATCCCGGACGAGTCCGTCTACTTCAGCCTGAACACGCCGGCATGGTCATTGTCGTGCGAAATGGCGTTCTATCTGGCTTTTCCACTTCTGATCAAGTGGCGGATGCGCAAACCTTGGCTGATTGCAAGTAGCGCGGTGATCGCGATTTTGACAGTTCCGTTGATCGCGCTGTCAATGCCAGGCCCGCTCGAATACTGGTTCGTGTTCGTCTTCCCGCCGGTGCGCGCGTTGGAGTTCCTGCTCGGCATCGCGATGGCGAGGGTCGTGCAGCAGGGGAAGTGGATCGGGCTCGGGCTGTGGCCCGCGTCCGCGTTGTTCGCGGGAGCGTACGTCGGGTCGTGGTACCTGCCGGCGTCGTTCCCCTACGTCGCGGGCACGGTGATCCCGCTGGCGCTGCTGATCCCGGCGGCGGCCGTCGCGGACCTGACCGGCAGGTGGTCGCCGTGGCGCTCGAAGACCATGGTGTGGCTCGGGACCGTGTCGTTCGCGTTCTACATGGTCCACCAGATCGTCATCCGGGTCGCCGAGAAGTTCCTGGACGTGCACGCGTTCCCGCTGGCCGCGGCGCTCGGCATGTTCGCGGTGTCGATGGTCGCGGCCTGGCTGCTGTACCGGGTGGTCGAGGTGCCGGCGGAACGGTTCCTGCGGGCACCTCGACCAGCGCAGATCAGGCGAGCGTCATCGCGTACAGCTCGACGCGCGGGTCGTCCGGCAGCGTCACCGAGCGGACCGTCTTCGCGGGGTCCAGCCGCAGCGACTGACCGAACAGCCGGACCGGCGGCCCGTCAACGCCCTGCCCTGCCTTGATCCGGTGCGGCATCTCCAGCACGGTGGGGCCGCCGCCCGCCCAGTCCGGCACGGTGGCGGCCACCTCGGCCGAGGTGCCGTCGGTGTACCAGACGGTGAACGCGGCGGACACCGGTCCGTTGTGCGACGAGCCCACGACGTGCAGCCACGAGAACTGGCCGGTGGGCAGCAGCATGCCCTGGCCGCGTGCCTCCACGAAGTTCGGCGCCGTGCCGGTCGGGTCCGGTGCCTGGTAGGTGATGCCGCCCCAGGTCACGGGTCCGGCCGCGGGCAGCAGGGCGGCGTCGTAGCTCCAGCCGCCGCCGTCGAAGTCGCCCGCCGCCGAGTCCGCGACCGTGGCCGTGCCGTCGTGGTTGAGCTCCGGCGTGACGTCCACCGAACACGTCGAGAACGCGCACAGGGCCGCCGGTTTGACCTCGACGACGGCCTTCAGCGGCACGTCCCCGACCTTCACGGCCACCTCGTAGCTGCCGGGCGCCACGCCTGCGGGCACGGTGAACGTCAGCGGCACCGTCTTCTGCGTCGGCAGGTGCCGCGACACGATCACGAACGGCTTGGCGCCGCTCACCTTCCAGCCCGCGGGAGCGATCACCTCAGGCCGCACGGTCGTCGCCGCGGGGGACTGCGCCAGCACGTCGAGCTGCACGGTCAGCGACTGCGCGGTCTCCGAGGTCGGCAGCACGATCTCGGTGCTGCGCAACGACGCCGACAGGTCCCGGCGCGAGTCCGGGTTGCCGTCGTTGAGCGACGGCGGGGCGTCCGATCGCCCGGTGCCCCACGACGACGGCTTCGACGAGACCTCGTGCTCCAGCTTCCCGCCGCGCTGCAACGAGGTCCACGACAGCCAGGTCTTGCGGACGTCGCGGCCGCCGAACGACACGTTCTTGATGTACCGGTTGGTGTCCGAGACGCCACGCGCCGAGACGTTCAGAACACCGCCCTGCGATCCGTACTGTCCGATTCGGACGGTCGCCGTCTCGAACTGCGGTGACGACAGCGCGAGGAAGTCCGCGCCGTTGAACGTCGGGTAGAGACCCAGCGACGAGAAGACGTACCAGGCCGACATCGTGCCCAGGTCGTCGTTGCCCGTCATGCCGTCCGGGCCGGTGGTGAACAACGTCATCGCCGCCCGCACGACCGTCGCGGTCTTCGACGGCGTGCCCGCCCACAGGTACATGTACGGCGCGAGCAGGTCGGGTTCGTTGTTCGGGTTGTAGGTCGGCTTGCCGTAGTAGTCGTACGGCTCGGTGATCCAGTCGCGCTTCGCGGTACCGGCCGGGTCCAGCAGCAGCTTGTCGTGGACGAAGAACGAGTCGAGCCGCTTCTCGGTCTCCTTGCGGCCGCCCATCAACGACACCAGGCCGTCCGGGTCCTGCGGCACGAGCCACTGGTACTGGTAGGCGCCGCCCTCGTGGAACTGGTGCGCGGCGTCGACCGGGTTGTACGGCGAGAGCCAGGTGCCGGCGGCGGTGCGCGGCCGGAACTGGCCGATCGAGGAGTCCCACAGGTTGCGGTACCACTGGCCGCGGTCGGCGAACATCCGCGCGTCCGAACGCTTGCCGAGGCCCTTGGCCATCAACGCGAGCGACGCGTCGGCCGCCGAGTACTCCAGCGTCGCGGACGCCGGGTGCACGCAGTCGTTGTCGCCGCCCTTGTGCGCGCAGTCCTCGCCGAGCTCCAGCCCGGACGGGATGTAGCCGCGGTCCTGGTAGAACTGCACACCCGACCGTCCGTTGTACGGCGAGTCGGCGGGCGGCAGCGAGGTCGCGTTGGTGCGCAGAAGCTGGTACGTCTCCTCCTCGTACCCCTTCAGCAACCCCTTCGACCAGGCCTCCACGAGGAACGGCGTGACCGGGTCACCCGTCATGATGTTGGTCTCGGACGACGCCAACGCCCAGCGCGGCAACCATCCCCCGTCCCGGCCACTGGCCACGACGGACAGTGCGACGTCGCGCGCCACCTTCGGTTCGAGGATCTGCAACAGCTGGTTCTGCGGACGGTACGTGTCCCACAACGAGAAGTTCTGGTACGGCGTGTAGCCCGACGCCGTGCGCACCTTGCCGTCGAAGCCCGTGTACTTCCCGTCGACGTCGCCGGCCAGGTTCGGGTGCAGCACCGAGTGGTAGAGCGCGGTGTAGAACGCGACCTGGCGGTCCCGCGTCCCGCCGGTGATCTTGACGGCGTCGAGCTGCTTCTTCCAGACGTCCTTGGCCGCGCTGACCGTGGCGTCGAAGTCGAAGGATGGAGCCTCCGCCGCGAGGTTCTTCCGCGCGCCCTCGATGCCGGTGTAGGACAGGCCGAGCTTCAGCACGACGTCCCGGTCGGCGGTCGCGTCGAACGTGACCCACGCGCCGTTCCCGCCCGTTCCCGCCGCGTCCCTGGCGCCCGCCGTGGGAACGCTCCCCCGCCACGCGCCGAAGGAGGCGAACGGGCGGTCGAAGGTCGCGGTGAAGTAGACGGTGTGCTCGTCCTTGCCCGCGCAGAACCGGCCGTTGCGCACCCGGCCCTCGATCGTGCGGTCCCCGACGACGTGGATCTCCGAGTCCAGCACCGTCTGGTTCGACTTCCCGGTGTTGAACAGGACGTTCGCCGCGCCGCTCGACGGGAACGTGTAGCGCTGCCAGCCCGTCCGCTGCGTGGCGGTGAGCTCGGCGTTCACCCCGTATCTCGACAGCCCCACCCGGTAGTAGCCGGGCTGCGCGGCCTCGTCCGAGTGGCTGAACTCGGACTTGTAGGCGTTGATGTCAACGTTGTCGACGGACCCGACAGTCGGCATGACGGGCAGCTCGCCCATGACGCCGCAGCCGACGCCCGACAGGTGCGTCTGCGAGAACCCGTAGATCGAGCTCGCCTTGTAGTCGTACCCGCCCTGCCCTCCCGTGTCGGGGCTGACCTGCACCATTCCGAACGGCACCGACGCTCCGGGGAACGTGTTGCCGAAGTTCTGCGTCCCCACGAACGGGTTCACGAGGGATGAGGGATCTTCCTGCGCCTGTGCTGCCTGGGCAGGAACTGTTAAGGCCAGTAACAGTCCGACTACAACCAGTGTCCGCATGGAAGGCAGTATTGTCTGATCGTCGCCGCCCCGACACCCATCGGAGGTCGGCGATGCGCGCTTTTGCAGCGGTGTTGCTGATTCTTGTCGCATTTTGTCAGCCGGCGCAGGCCGCGCCCGCTCTCGACACGGTCACCACGGCGAGCGTCTACGGGTGCCTGCGCACCAACGGCGCGGGCGTGTACGACGCGACGGTCGACAAGACGTTCGTGACGTACTCGGGGACCCGGCACGACATCTACGTCAAGGCGTTCGACCACGCCGCGAACACGTGGTCGGCGGCGGTCAAGGTCGCCACGCTGAACCTGACCCACGACAACGCCTACCACGACTACCCGGTGCTCACGCAGCTCGGCGACGGCCGGCTCGCGATCTTCCGCGCCACGCACACGGCGTCGATGCAGCTCTACACCGCGCCGACGCCCCGTTCGATCACGGGCACCTGGTCCGCGCGGACGATCAGCACCGACAGGAACACCTACCCCGAGCCGGTCGTCACCGGCAACACGATCCACCTGTTCTACAGCCACAACACGGATCTCTCGTACCCGTACCGGACGTACAAGGTGATCAAGTCGACGGACAACGGCGCCACCTGGTCCGCGCCGCGCACGATCATCGACTCCGGCCGCACGGCCGACAGGTACGCCGAGGTGTACGCGTTCGGCGTGACGCAACGCAACGGCCGCGTCTACCTGACCTGGTCGCTGCACGGCGGACCCAAGGGCCACAACGGCGGCGGCAAGAACATCTACGTCGCCTACTTCGACACGGCCTCCGGCACCCTCTTCACGGTCGGCGGCGCGTCGCTCGGCACGGTGATCGACTCGGGTGACACCGACAAGACCCGCGTGGTGACGACGAGCCCGACGGATCTCCCCGCCGACAAGGCGTTGCCGGAGGAGAACCCGGTGACGGTGCCGTTGAACGACGGCTCGCTCGTGCTGGGCTACGGCGTGCACACCCGCACCAGCGCGAAGATCGTGCTGGCGCGTTTCTCCGGTGGCACTTGGACTTCCACGACCGTCGACAGCTCCACGTCGTTGTTCAAGGACCTCGTCGCGACGGGCAACGGCGTCGGCTTCTCCTACGCCAGCGCGGACCGCAAGCGCTTGCTGGTGAAGTCGTGGACGCCCGGCGGATCCGTTGCCACCGAACATGATCTGACCGTCCCGTACACGGCGGGCGCCGACACCACGTTCTACGCGAACTTCGTGGAGAACCGGCCGAGCGACCTGATCGCCAACACGATCGACTACGAGACCCGCAAGACCAACCACACCGGGACGTGGCCGGTGTTCTCCATCCGAGGTTAATGGTGCTGCGCGGGCATGACACCTGGAGTAAGCAGGTGTCATGCCCGTACAGCTCAACCACACCATCGTCCACTCGTCCGACCAGGAGCGGCACGCCCGGTTCCTGACCGAACTGCTCGGCCTGCCCGACGGCGTCCGGTTCGGCCCGTTCACCGTCGTCGAGGTCGCGAACGGCGTCTCGCTCGACTACATGACCGTGCCCGGCCCGATCACCGTGCAGCACTACGCGTTCCTCGTGACCGAGGAGGAGTTCGACCAGATCTTCGGCCGCATCCAGGAGCGCGGCCTCGAGTACTGGGGCGACCCGCACGGCTCCATGCCGCAGCAGATCAACCACAACGACGGCGGCCGCGGCGTCTACTGGCGCGACCCTGACGGTCACGCGCTGGAGATCATCACCCGGCCGTACGGCTCCGGCAGCTGACGAACCGGTTCACGTATCTAAAAGGTATAGACCACCTCTTGTGCTCGGAGCATCCCGGCTGCCACCGTGAGAGCGGTAACACGCAGTGGCCGCCCTGACACTCCGAGGAGTTGGTCCCCCATGCTCAGGACCCGCGCCGCCGCCCTGCTCGTCGCGCTGATCGGCGTCTTCACGCTCGTTCAGCCGGCGACGGCGGCGCCCTACGTCATCAGCGACGCCCAGTTCAACCAGATGTTCCCGTCCAACGTCCGCAACAGCTTCTACACGCTCGCGGGGCTGCGAAACGCGATCAACTGGTCGGGCAAGTTCGCGAACGAGGGCAGCGACACGATCAAGAAGCAGGAGCTCGCCGCCTTCCTGGCCAACGTCTTCCACGAGACCGGCGGCCTCAAGTACGTCGAGGAGATCAACAAGAACGGCGACTACTGCGACGAGAGCCAGTCGTACGGTTGCCCGGCAGGCGTCAAGCAGTACTACGGCCGCGGCCCGATCCAGCTGTCGTGGAACTTCAACTACAAGGCGGCCGGCGACTACCTGGGCATCAACCTGCTGAAGACCCCGAGCGAGGTCGCGAAGAACGCCACGACGGCGTGGAAGACCGCGATCTGGTACTGGATGACGCAGCGCGGCCCTGGCACCATGACCCCGCACTCGGCGATGCTCAACTCGCGCGGCTTCGGCCAGACGATCCGCAGCATCAACGGCTCCCTGGAGTGCGACGGCCGCAACCCGGGCACGGTGGAGTCGCGCGTGTCGAAGTACCGCCAGTTCACCAGCATCATCGGCGTCGCGCAGGGATCGAACCTCTACTGCTAGGAAGTGAGAGCGCTCTCCCGGTCGTTCGACGCCACGCAGGTGATCGCTTTCTACCGCCAGTGATGAAAAAGGTCTAGACCCTTGACTGGTCTGGACCACCGGTGCCAATCTCAGCACTGTTCACATCCGTGATTCCTAGGGCGCGCAGACTCCAGGAGTGGGTGACCTTGCTGAGAAATCGCATCTTGGCGTCTATCGCGGCGGGTGTGATGGCGGCGACCGTGGCCGTCATCGCACCCACCGCGGCTTCACAGGCGGAAGTGTCCGCACAGGCCTGCACGTACACCAACTGGGCCGCGGGCACGCAGTACTACACCGGCAACATCGTGAAGTACACCAACGGCCAGTTCTACATCGCCGAGCACGACAACCCCGGCTACGACCCGATCATCTCGACCTGGTTCTGGGAGCCGACGAGCTGTGACGGCGGTGGTGGAGGTGGCGGCGGCGGCACCTGCAGCGGCGCCGTCGACTGGGTAGCGGGCCGTCAGTACTACACCGGCAACATCGTGCGGTACAACGGTTCCTACTACATCGCCGAGCACGACAACCCCGGCTACGACCCGACGATCTCGACGTGGTTCTGGGAGCCGCACAACTGCGGCGGTGGCGGCGGAGGCGGCGGTGGCGGCACCGTCCCCACCGAGGCCCAGTTCAACCAGATGTTCCCCGGCCGCAACAGCTTCTACACCTACCAGGGTTTCATCGACGCGACGAAGACGATTCCCGCGTTCGGCACGACCGGCAATGACACGGTGAAGAAGCAGGAGTTCGCGGCGTTCCTCGCGAACGCGTCGCACGAGACCGGTGGCCTCGTCTACATCGAAGAGATCAACAAGAACAACGACCTCTGCGACGAGAGCCAGCCGTACGGCTGCCCGGCCGGCACCTACGCCTACTACGGCCGCGGTCCGATCCAGCTGTCGTGGAACTTCAACTACAAGGCCGCGGGCGACTACCTCGGCCTGAACCTGCTGCAGAACCCGTACCAGGTGGCGCAGAACTCCACCACCGCGTGGCGGACGGCGATCTGGTACTGGATGACGCAGCGCGGCCCCGGCACCATGACCCCGCACGAAGCGATGGTCAACTCGCGCGGGTTCGGCCAGACGATCCGCAGCATCAACGGATCGCTGGAGTGCGACGGCCGCAACCCGGCTCAGGTCCAGAGCCGCGTCAAGAGCTACCAGGACTTCTCGCGCATCCTCGGCGTGGACCCCGGAGCAGGCCTCTACTGCTAGTGGTCGGCCTGACTAGGACTCGAGCGGTCCTGGTTCGGTCATAGCTTCACTGCATGACCATGGAGCTCAACGATCTGCTGCACGAGCTGAACGATCAGCGCAGGACGTTCCGCGTCACGATGCAGGGCCTGTCGGAGGCGGACGCCAAGAAGCGCACGACCGTCAGCGAGCTCACGCTGGGTGGGTTGCTCAAGCACCTCACCTGGTGTGAGCGCGGCTGGACCCACATCCTGACCGAGCAGCCCCTCCCACCGCCGGGAATGCTGGACTTCGACCAGTACACCTGGACCGGCACGGACCTCGGGGAACTGCTCAGCTCGTACGACGAGGCGGTGCGCGGGACCGACGAGGCCCTGCGCACCGCCTCGCTCGACAAGCTCGTCCCGTTGCCTTCCGCGCCCTGGGACCAGGACCCGCAGCCCATGTCGATCCGGCGGATCGCGCTGCACCTGATCCGGGAGACCGCGCAGCACGCGGGCCACGCGGACATCATCCGCGAGATGCTCGACGGCCAGTCGACGACCGCGACCCTCTACGAGAACTAGGCCGCGAGCTGTTCCTTGACCTGTGCCAGCGACGGGTTCGTCAGCGCCGCGCCGTTCGGGAAGTGCACCGTCGGCACCGTGCGGTTGCCGCCGTTCACCTCCATGACGAAGTCGGCCGCGCCCGGCGTCTCCTCGATGTTGATCTCGACGTACTCGATGCCTTCGCGGTCGAGCGAGCTCTTCAGGATCCGGCAGTAGCCGCACCACGAGGTCGAGTAGACGGTCAGCTGGTCGGGAGCCATCAGGCGCACTCCTCATCGGGGTTGGACTGTGTCACCAGTATCAACACCCGCCGGGGAGTGCTTCTTCCCAGGGCGGGCCAGGTCACGGCAACAGCGAGCCCCGCACGTCACCGGGAACGTCTGCGCAATCCGTCGCCACTCGTTCGGACCAGCGAACGGCGATCGTCAGGCAATCGTCAGGTCAATTCTCTGCACGGTGGGTGAGCATAGTTCGCGCGCGGCAGAAAATTTCGGTCGCGCAATTGGTCGTGCATTTTCGGGGGCACCACCCACCAATTCAGTCACCCAATCGGCGGCCCGCCGCCACGCAGGGTTTCCGATATCGTCGTAATTCCGCCGCCGCACACCGCAAAAGTCACCCAGAAAGGCTGGCCATGCTGAAAAAGGTGGCGGCTGCTGCCCTCGCGCTGTCCGCGGTCCTCGCCGCGCCGGCCGCCCACGCAGCGCCCGACGTCCCCGATTTCGTGACGATCGACGTCGTCACCGTGAACGGTTCCGGCTGCCCCGCGGGCACCGCGGCCGTCGCGGCAGCGGACGACCGCACGGCGTTCACCGTCACGTACAGCCAATATCTGGCGCAGGCCGGACAGGGTTCCGGCCCCACCGACTTCCGCAAGAACTGCCAGCTCAACATCAGAGTGTCCTATCCGCAGGGGTTCACGTTCGGCATCGCCCAGGCCGACTACCGCGGATTCGCCCACCTGCAGCAGGGCGCGACGGGCACGGAAAAGGGGAGCTACTACTTCCAGGGAATGTCGCAGACCGCGAGCCGTTCCCACACCTTCACCGGCCCGAAGAGCGACAACTGGCAGGCGACCGACCGTGCCCAGGTCTCGGAAATCATCTACGCACCCTGCGGTGAGGTCCGGCACCTGAACATCAACACCGAACTGCGCGTGAACGCGGGAACGGCGTCGAAGGCGAACAGCTTCATGACGATGGATTCCACCGACAGCAGCGTGAGCACGAAGTACCAGTTCTCCTGGAAGCGCTGCTGATCTCCCGGCATCGACCGCCGCCGCCCGAACGTTCCGACAGGAAAGGTGCCCGATGCTCAACACACTGGCCGCGGCCGCGCTCGCGATGTCGACGATCATCGTCCCGCCCGGCGGCGCCCCCGGTGACACTCCCCCGCCGGACCACATCACCATCGACGTCGTGACGATCAACGGCTCCGGCTGCCGGGCGGGCACGGCCGCCGTGGCCGTCAGCCCGGACAACAAGGCGTTCACCGTCACCTACAGCGAGTTCATGGCGCAGGTCGGCCCGCAGGCCCTGCCGACCGACTTCCGCAAGAACTGCCAGCTGAACCTGCGCGTCAACGTGCCGTCGGGCTTCACCTACGGCATCGCGTCCACCGACTACCGGGGCTTCGCGCACCTGGAGCGCGGCGCCACGGCCCTGGAGAAGGCCAACTACTACTTCCAGGGCATGTCGCAGACCGAGTACCGGCAGCACAACTACAAGGGCCCGTTCAGCGATGACTGGCAGGCGACGGACACGACCGACGTGGCCGCCATCGTCTACCACCCGTGCGGCGAGAAGCGGAACTTCAACATCAACACGGAGCTGCGGGTCATGGCGGGCACGTCGGACCCGAAGAAGGTCACCAGCTTCATCTCGATGGACTCGACGGACGGGTCGATCGAGACGACCTACCACTTCGCGTGGAAGGTCTGCCCGCCCAAGCCGTAGACGCCAGAGCCGCAGTACCCGCCCGAGCCGCAGTACCCGCTAGGTGCCGGGCATCCCGCGAACGGGGTGCCCGGCACGCCCTCGCGTCAGATCAGGAAGCGGTACGCCGTCGACCCCGGCTCCACGTGCTGGATCTTGAGCGGGGACTCCTTCATCCGCCCCCACAGCAGGTCGTAGTCCTCGCGCCGGCCCAGCTCGACGCACACCAGCGCGGCCCCGGTCTCCCGGTTGTCCCGCTTCACGTACTCGAACTGCACGATGTCGTCGTCCTTGCCGAGCACGTCGTCGAGGAACCGCCGCAGCGCGCCGGGCTCCTGCGGGAACTCCACCAGGAACCAGTGCTTGAGGCCGCGGTGGATCATCGACCGCTCGACGATCTCGGCGTACCGGGACACGTCGTTGTTGCCGCCGGACAGCAGGCACACGACCGTCGCGTCCGGTGCCACGGCGATCTCCTCCACCAGCGCGGCCGAGGCCAGCGCGCCCGCGGGTTCCGCGATGATGCCGTCGATCTGGTAGAGCTCCAGCATCTCGGTGCAGACCGCGCCCTCGGACACGGTGAGCAGCTCGGCGCCGGAGTCGCGGACCATCGGGAACGTCACGTCGCCCGCCCTGCGCACCGCGGCGCCGTCGACGAACGAGTCCACGTTGGGCAGCGTCACCGGCTCGCCCGCCTGCACGGCGGCGATCATCGACGCGGCACCGGCCGGTTCGACGCCGATGATCCTGGTCTTCGGGAAGCGCTCGCGGAACCACGTGCCGACGCCGGAGAGCAGGCCTCCGCCGCCGATCGGCACGATCACGACGTCCGGGGCGCCGCCGAGCTGCTGGACGATCTCCAGGCCCACCGTGCCCTGGCCGGCGACGGTGCGGCGGTCGTCGAAGGCCGGAACCAGGGTGGCGCCGGTGGCGATGGCGTACTCCTTGGCGAGCGCGGCCGCGTCGTCGTAGGTGTCGCCGTCGACGATCAGCTGCACCATGCCCTGGCCGAGGGCGTGGATGCGGTCGCGCTTCTGGCGGGGCGTGGTCCTCGGCACGTGGACGCGGCCCTCGATGCCCAGGCGGCGGCAGGCGTAGGCCATGCCCTGGCCGTGGTTGCCCGCCGAGGCGCAGACGGCGCCGCCGAACGCGAACTCGGTCTGGCAGAGCAGGTTGAACGCTCCGCGCAGCTTGTAGGAGCGGCCGACCTGGAGGTCCTCGCGCTTGAACCACACGCGGGCGCCGGTCTTCTCGGACAACCGCTGGTTGACCTCTAGCGGCGTGGTGCGCGCGACTCCACCGAGCCGGGCTGCGGCCGCGGACACCTCATCAGCGAAGGACATGACATTACATCTTCCGTGAACGACTCGGGTCTGGCACGCGTACTCCTGGAAAGACAGGGGAGGTGCCCGGTGTTTCGCCTTTTGGGCGTGCTAACGCTGCTCATGATGCTCTCTGTGGTTCCCGCGCACGCCCACGGTGCGCCCACTGACCCGCCGAGCAGGGCTTTCCTGTGTTCGCCAGGTCAGCCCACAGCATCATCCCCGCCGTGCCGCGCCGCCATCGCGGCGGGGCTCCCGTCCAAGGAGTGGGACAACATCCGGCTGCCCGACGTGCGGGGCCTGGACCAGCAGAAGGTCCCCGACGGGCGGCTGTGCAGCGCGGGCCTCGCGAAGTACACCGGCCTGGACGCCCCGAGCGCGCAGTGGCCTGTGACCAAGCTCAAGGACACCGGCTTCACCTACAGGGCCACGATCCCCCACCAGGGCTCGTTCCGCTTCTACGTCACCCGCGCGGGTTACCAGCCGGCGAAGCCGCTGACCTGGGCCGACCTCGACCAGTTCCTGAACGTGCCGTCGCCCCCGCTCGTGAACGGCGCCTACGAGTTCCAGGTCCGGTTACCGAAGAGCCTCACCGGGCGGCACCTGATCTACACGGTCTGGCAGAACACCGACACACCGGACACGTACTACTCGTGCACGGACGTCGAGATCGCCGCCCCGGCGAAACCCGTCCAGACCCAGGCCCAGCAGCAGGCGGCCGCCGCCCCGCCTGTGCAGCCACCGCCGGCCGCCAAAGCGACGCCGCCGTCCTCGGCCACGTCGTCGTCGTCGGCACCGTCCAGCGCGAAGCAGAGCACGCCCCGGCCCGTTCCCGTTGCGTCGAGCGCCGAACAACCGCCGTCCGACGCCACCAGGATCGGCTTGTCGGCCGTGGTCGCCGCTCTGGGCGGGCTCGCCGTGCTCGGCGGGTTCATGTTGTGGCGCAAAAGAATTCTGTGAACGTACCGGTCCCCAGGAGGTCTAGACCTTCTCTACGATGATCTTCGGGCGCGCAACCCCTGCTACACGAAGGTGTGTACCCGAATGGCCAGAAAACTGTTGGCGTTGCTGGCAATGCTCGCCGCCACCCTCGTCCCGGTTTCTCTCTCGGCGGCGAGCACGGCCCAGGCGGCACCGTTCAAGGTGCTGGCGTTCTACAACGGCACCTGGGACGCCGCGCACATCGCGTTCGTCAACGAGGCGAACCCCTGGCTGACCCGCGCGGGTCAGGAGAACGGCTTCACCTACGAGTCGACCCGTGACTGGAACCGGCTGAACAACCTCACCCCGGCCCAGGCCCAGGTCGTGATCTTCCTCGACGACGCGCCCACGGGTGCGGCGGCGCGGTCCGGCTTCCAGCGCTACATCGAGGCGGGCGGCGGCTTCTTCGGCTTCCACGTCAGCGCGTTCACCCAGAACGCGAACGAGTGGCCGTGGTACCACAACACGTTCCTGGCCAAGGGCAACTTCGTCAGCAACACGTGGGGCCCGACGACCGCGACGCTGAAGGTCGAGACCCGCACGCACCCGTCGACCCTGCGGTTGCCGGAGAGGTTCACCTCCGCGGTCAGCGAGTGGTACAGCTGGGACCGCGACCTGCGGCAGAACCCGAACATCCAGATCCTGGCGAGCGTCGACCCGTCGAGCTTCCCGCTCGGCACCGACCCGAACCAGCAGTGGCGCTCGGGCTACTACCCGATCATGTGGACGAACAAGAACTACAAGATGATCTACGCGAACTTCGGCCACAACGCCATGGACTACGCGGCGAACCGGCCGTTGTCGTCCACGTTCGCGAGCGCCACGCAGAACAACTTCCTCATCGACAGCCTGCTCTGGCTGGGCGGTGGCGGCACCCCGCCGCCGCAGGGCGAGTGGAAGACGATCACCAACCGCGGCAACGGCAAGTGCGTCGACGCGGCGGGGGCGGGCCTGACCAACGGCACCGTGATCCAGCAGTACGCGTGCAACGGCACCACGGCGCAGAACTTCCGCGTCGTGGCGACGACGGACGGGTTCTCGCGGGTCGAGTACCGCAACGACCCGAACAAGGTGCTGGACGTGAGCGGCCCGTCCACCGCGGACAACACCGGCATCCACCTGTGGGACAACTTCGGTTCGACCAACCAGCAGTGGCGGGTCACGACCGGGTCCGACGGCTACTCGACGCTGACGGCGAGGCACTCGAACAAGTGCCTGGCCGCGAACGGCGGTAGCGCTGACGGCGTGCAGCTGGTGCAGATGACCTGCAACGGTTCGGCCGCGCAGAGCTTCAAGATCGGCTAGAGCGCCACCAGGTTCCCAAGGAGCGAAACACGTTCAGCCGGCCGGGTTCCGGCCGGTTGGATGTGCTCATGACGACACGACGCGCAACGGTGGCATGGCTGGTCGGCGCCCTCATGCTGGGCCTCACCTCGGCGAGCGCCGCCGGCACCGCCGCCCCGTCCCCCGGCGAGCAGTACAAGCGCACCGAGCTGTACTTCGGCGGCAACCTGCAGAACGGCACGCCCATCACCCCGGCGCAGTTCGAGTCGTTCCTCGACGCGGAGGTGACCCCGGCCTTCCCCGACGGCCTCACCTGGATCCAGGCGCACGGCCAGTGGAAGGGCGGCAAGGAGGACTCCTACGTCCTGATCCTGCTGTACCCGCTCTCCGACCGCGCCGCGAACCGCGAGATCGAGGAGATCCGGCGCGACTACAAGTCCCAGTTCGGCCAGCAGTCGGTGCTGCGCGCGGACAGCACGGACAAGGTGTCCTTCTAGGTCGAGCGTGAGCGGTTCTGCTCGCCCAGGCGGCCGGAACCGCTCACCACGACCCGCTCCCCCGGCAACGGGTCGGTGGGGTGCGGGGCGCCGAGGAACCCGTACATGTCGTTGAGCTGGTGCAGCGCCTGCACCGCGTCCCGCCAGACCGGGCAGGGCCACGCGCGGTGCCGCCCGTACCAGGTGTGGCACGACTTGCACCGGTGGCGCTCGTTCGGCTCGTGCATCCGCAGCAGGCCCCGCCACCAGGGCAGGGCAGCACGCAGCTGCTCGCGCAGTTCGAAGACCTCGTCGGGCGAGTCGGTCTGCGCGAGCTGGTTCATGGTCTTGTAGACGACGTCGATCACCGACTGGTGGAACGACCCCTGTCGTTCAGCAAGCGCCATGTCCCGGAACCTCCGCGAAGTGGCGATCAGGTGGACTTTTGTGACCGTCCCGGACCACGCGAACACCCTCCGCAGTTGAGACAGGCACGGGGGGAGTCTATGTTGGCCATTGGAGGGCTTTCAACTGGTGAAAATCCCGTCACCCAGATAGCCCTTTCCGTGGGTGGAGACGCTCACCGCGAGCAACGGGGGAGGCGGCAATGGCGGTGCAACGGTCCCTGGCGGACAAGCTCAACCACCTCTTCGCCAGACATACCTCCAGGTCAGGCCAGGAGTACAGCAACGAACAGGTCGCCGCCGCGATCGCCGACACGGGCCTGACGATCTCGCAGAGCTACATCTGGCAGCTGCGCAAGGGCAAGAAGGACAACCCGACGTTCAAGCACTTGCAGGCACTGGCAGGCTTCTTCGGTGTGCCCGTGAGCTACTTCTTCGACGACGAGGTCACCGATCGCGTCGACGAGCAGCTGAAGTCGTTGCAGGACGAGCAGTCGCGCCTGAACGAAATCGCCTCGGGCAGTGACGCGCAGCTCATGGCGATGCGTGCGGGGGAACTGTCGCCGGACCGCCGCCGCCTGGTCATGGAGCTGCTCGACGTGGTCTACCGACAGGAACAGGCCGAGCGCGGCGAAGGATGACTCGTGGCCGAACGAGATTTGCGCAAGCGGTGCCGCCGCCTGCTGAACGAGCTGGACATCCAGCCACCACTCGACGTGCACGAGCTGTGCCGGCGGGTCGGTGACCAGCGCGGCAGGCCGATCCGGCTGATCGCGCACCCGATCCCGGTGCCCGGCCCGTACGGCGTGTGGATCGCGACCGCCAAGGCCGACTACATCCTGTACCAGCAGGAGACGTCGAAGGCGCACCAGAACCACATCATCCTGCACGAGCTCGGTCACCTGCTGGCCGGGCACACGAGCGACGAGCAGGACGACGACCTGCTCGCGGGCCTCTACCCCGACCTCGAGCCGGACGCGGTGCGGCGGGCGTTGCGGCGCACGTCCTACGACTCGGACCACGAACGCGAGGCCGAGACGGTCGCGACGATCATCCTGGAGTGGGCGTCGGTGCTGGACAAGGTGGCGCCGCGCGCGTCGGAGGGCCCTGCCCGGCGCATGTCGAAGTCGCTCGCGGACCGCCTGGGGTGGTTGTAAGTGGAGTACCTGAAGGAAACCCAGGGCATCGTCGCGTTCTCAGCCCTCGCGGTCGTGCTGTACCTGCTGGTGCGCAGACCCCACGACCCGCGCCTGCGGTCGGTCACGGGTCTGGTCGCCGGCTGGGCGATCGGCTACCCGTTCGGACGCGCCGCGGCCAACGGGCGGTGGTTCCTCGGGCTCGACCCGATGGTGTGCCAGCTGATCCAGCACGCGATGCTCCAGGTCGGCGTGTACGGCCTGATCTGCTTCTTCATCTTCTCCGCGCTGGACGACGTGCGGGCCAAGCGGCAGGCGTTGTTCCAGCTGGCGCCGCTGGCGTTGTGCATCGCCGTCATGACGTGGGCGGTGCTCTCGATCCCCGACGACCTGAGGGTGGCGGCGGCGCGCGTGCCGAACTCCCTCGGCGGCGGCCCGACCGGAGTCCTCGCGATCACGGTGTTCTACGCGCTGGGCAACGGTTACCTGCTCTACGGCTTCGGCACGATGTTCGTGTGGGCGCGCCGGTACGCCCGCGGCGCCGAGCCCCGGCTGCGCCGCGGCCTGCTGATCACCTCGACGGGCCTCGCACTGCTGGTACCCGCCGACGCGATCTTCGTGGCGTCCAACGTGTCCCGCTACTTCGGCGAGCCGCTCCCCCGCTGGCTGCTGACGACCGCGGTGTGGTTCCTGTTGCCGGGCGTGCTGTTCTGCGTGGTCGGCGTGATCTACCCGATCTTCGCGATGCGGTTCGCCGCATCTCGGTTGTGGCTGCGGCACCTGCGGACCTACCACCGGCTCGCTCCACTGTGGACGTTGCTGCACCAGTCGTTCCCCGAGGACGCCCTGCACCGGGTGCCGTCGCGGCGGGACGCGGTGTCGTTGCGGGGCGTGCACCGGCGCTACTACCGCCGGGTGATCGAGTGCCGCGACGGACTGGTGCGGATCAGCCCGTACGTGGCGGAGACGCCGGAGGACCTGCCGCTGTCGGACCGGCTGCGGGCCGGGCTGGAGACGCGCCGGTCGGGTGCGGTGACGTTGCGGCGGCCGATCGCGCTCGCGATCCCCGAGGACGACGGCATGGACGCGGACGTGCGGGAACTCGAAAAGCTCGCGGTGTCGTTGCGCTGAGCTTATGGTCCCGGTGTGGACCTGCCCGTGATGCCGCCGGTGAAGCCGATGCTCGCGAAGTCCGTCCCCTCGCTGCCGCGCGGGGACGGGCTCGCGTACGAGCCCAAGTGGGACGGGTTCCGGTGCGTGGTGTTCCGCGACGGCGACGAGGTGGAGCTCGGCTCGCGCAACGACAAGCCGCTGACCAGGTACTTCCCCGAGGTCGTCGAGCTGCTGAAGGCCGCCCTGCCGCCGCGGTGCGTGGTGGACGGCGAGATCGTGCTGGTGACGCCGGACGGGCTGAGCTTCGACACGTTGCAGCTGCGGCTGCACCCCGCCGCGTCGCGGGTGCGGAAGCTGTCGGTGGAGACGCCCGCGAGCTTCGTGGCGTTCGACCTGCTGGCGCTGGGCGACGAGGACGTCACCGGGCTGACGCTCGCGGAGCGGCGGTCCAGGTTGGAGAAGGTGGTCGCGGAGGTGCCCGGCGTCTACCTGACACCGTCCACAACGGACCCGGACGTGGCGCAGGACTGGTTCACCCGGTTCGAGGGCGCCGGGTTCGACGGTGTGGTGGTCAAGGCGCTGGACGGGGTGTACGAGCCGGACAAGCGCGTGATGTTCAAGGTGAAGCACGAGCGGACGGCCGACTGCGTGGTCGCGGGCTACCGGTGGCACAAGGACGGCGAGACGGTCGGGTCGCTGGTGCTCGGGCTCTACCAGGACGGCGAGCTGCACAACGTCGGCGTGGCGAGCAGCTTCACGGCGGCGCGGCGGCGGGAGCTGGTCGAGGAGCTGGCGCCGTTGCTGAACCCCGCCGACCACCCGTGGGCGGCGTGGGCGACCTACGAGGGGCCCGGCATGAACAGCCGGTGGAACCCCGAGAAGCAGCTCCAGGTCGTGCTGCTCGACCCGTCGCGGGTGGCCGAGGTGCGGTACGAGCACGTGCAGGGCGGACGCTTCCGGCACACCGCGCGGCTGGTGCGGTTCCGCTCGGACAAGACGCCGCCGGAGTGCACGTACGAGCAGCTGGAGGAGGTGCCGCCGGCCGAGTTGGACGCGCTGTTCGGCGAGGCCGAACGGCGGCGGACAATCGACTCGTGAAGGTGATCAAGCGGGACGGCACGCACGAGATCGAGATCCAGCGGTCGCGGTTCCTGTGCCACGTCGCCCGCGTCACCTCCGACGCCGAGGCCTCGGAGTTCTTCGCGCGGGTCCGCAAGGAGCACTGGCAGGCCTCGCACAACTGCACGGCGTTCCGGACGGCGGACACGCAGCGTTCGTCGGACGACGGCGAACCCGCCGGCACGGCCGGGGTTCCGATGCTGGAGGTGCTGACGCGGCGGGACCTCGTGGACACCGCAGTCGTCGTCACCCGCTACTACGGCGGGATCAAGCTCGGGGCCGGTGGCCTGGTCCGCGCGTACGGACGGGCTGTTTCCGAGGCCGTCGACGCTCTCGGCACGTTGACGCGCGAGCGGCACGAGAGCGTGCTGCTGGCCGTGGAGCACGACCAGGCGGGGAAGCTCGAGAACGCGTTGCGCGCGGCCGGGTACCACGTCGCGGACACCGACTACGGTCATGACGTCACCTTCACCGTTCTCACGAAGGACCCGGACGACTTCGAGGTCTGGCTCGCCGCTGCGACCGGCGGTGCGGTGACCGCCATCAGGGGCGAGCCCGTGGACCTCGACGGCTAGAACTTGTCGGCCCAGGTGAGGGCGTAGTCGGCGACCTCTTCCCAGCCTTCGGTGCCCATGACGAAGTGCGGGCGGCCCGGGAACTCCTTGATCTCCGTGACACTGGCCGTCCTGTACCGGCGGGCGTTCTCGCGGTTCATCGACGCGGGCACGACGTTGTCGCTCTCGCTCGCGATGAACAGCAGAGGCGCGCGGTTCGGGTTCTTGTAGTCGACCTTCGTGGCGTTGTGGGTGGTGAAGTTGGCGGTCGCGGCCTGCCACAGCGGGCGTCCGGGGGCGGTGATGGCCCACTTCTCGCGCAGGGCCTCGGCTTCGGCCTCCGGCAGGGTGTTGGTGAAGGCGAAGTGCCACTCCTCGGCGGTCAGGGCGACGTTGCGCTTGGCGTTGGCCGGGTTCTTCAGCACCGGGAACGCGGCCTTGAGCGAGGAGAACGGCAGGCCCAGCGTGCCCTTGGCGGGCGCGGAGTGGATCGCGACGCCTGCCTTGCCGAGGCCGCGGTCGAGCAGCTTCTGCGTGATCAGGCCGCCGAACGAATGGCCCATGATGATCGCGTCCTCCGCGTTGTGGTCGCGGATGAACTTCTCCACGTGGTCGGTGATCTCGACGACGCCGAGGCCGTTCGCGACCTCCGGGTGCGCCCGCATCTCGGCGACCTCGCCGTAGCCGGGCCAGGTCGGGGTGAGCACCTCGTGGCCGGCGGCCTCGAAGCGTTCGGCGACGTTCTTCCAGCTGCCCGCGGTGAGCCACAGTCCGTGAACCAGCACGATCTTCGACATGTCCGTCTCCCTCAGTTGTGGAGAACGATCGTTCTCCGGCATGAGTGCTAAGGTAGAGAACGAGCGTTCTCCAGAGCAAGGGGTTATCGGCGTGACGACGGACACAGAGGCGCGGGAGCGGGTGCTAGAGGCCGCTGACCGGCTCTTTTACGCGAAGAGCGCGCACGCGGTCGGCATGGACGAGCTGCGCGCCGAGGCCGGCGTCTCGTTGAAGAAGCTCTACCAGCTCTTCGACGGCAAGGACGCGCTGGTCGAGGAGGTGCTGCGGCGCCGGGAGGAGGCCATCACGGCGGCGACCATGCAGTACGTGGCGCGCGCGGCCACGCCGGAGGAGCAGATCCTCGCGATCTTCGACTGGATGGCGGACTCGTCGGGGACGACGGACTTCCGCGGCTGCGCGTTCATCAACTCCTACGCGGAGCTGGGGCCGTCGTCCGACCGCGTGACGGCGGTGGTGCGCCACCAGAAGTCCGGGGTGCGGGGCGCGATCGCGGCGATGGTCGCGGGCCTGGGCAAGCCGGAGTGGGTGGCGGACTCGATCTTCCTGCTGTTCGAGGGGGCGATGACGAACACGGCGATCACGGTGTCGTCGGAGCCCGCGCGGCAGGCGCGGAAGGCGGCGCGGTTCCTCCTGGAACAGTCCTGACGGGAACGAGCCCCCGCCGGTTTCCCGGCGAGGGCTCGTTGTTCGTGCGGTTACGTGCAGGGCAAGGCGTCTGGATCAGCTCCCGCCTTGGGCACCCAGCGGATGTTCGCGAACGAGGCCTGGAACGCGCCGTCGGTGTAGACGAGGAACGGCGTGTTGACGAGCTCCAGGTCCAGTCCCTTGTCGGAGAAGCAGGAGACCGGGATCTTGACGGTCGACTTCTGCCCGACGGGGAGGTTCCGGAACGCCTGCGTGGCATCGATCTCGGCCATGCACGGGTACTGGCAGTGCGAGCTGATGACCGTGCGGTTGGCCGGGGCCTGGTGCACGATCACGTCGAACACGATGGCCGAGTTGGCGTTGCCGTACCCACGCAGGTCGCTCGGCGCGGGGCTCTGCAGGTACACCTGGCCGGGGCCGGTGCCGGTCCACGTCGTCTTGAGCGCGTCCTGCTGGACGTTGACGTCGGACTGGACGACGTTGATCTCGGCGTGCGAGGCCTGGCCGTCGGGGCCGATGACCGTGCCGCCCCAGTTCTCCGCCGAGCCGATCATCGACTGGTAGGGCGCGATGTCGGTGCGGTTGAAGACCTCCAGGTCCTCGGTGGCCGTGCCGCCGCCACCGCCGGAGCACAGGGCGCCGGGGCTGGTCTCGTCGAGCTTGCCGACGCGGCCGGTCTCCCAGTCGCGCAGGCCGTAGCCGAGCTTGAACAGCGGCTTCTTGGCGGGCTCACCGGGCAGCGCCGGGCAGGCCTCGCCGGGCCACGAGTAGGACAGCTTGCCGCTGAACCCGTTGTGCCGGCCGCGGATCAGCAGGTCGGCGATGCCGCCGCCCTCGGAACCGGGCAGCCACGCCGCGACGAACGCGTCGGAGCGGTTGATCTCCTTGTTCATGTAGAGCGCGCGGCCGCCGACGTAGACGGTGACGACCGGCTTGCCCTTGCCGGAGACCTTGTCCAGCACGGCGAGGTCCTGCGGCTGCAGGCGAGCGGCCTCGAAGGAGCGCTTGCCGAGGTCGCCGACGCCCTCCGCGTACGGGGTCTCACCGATGACGGCGATGACGGCGTCGAACTGCGACGCGTCCACGCCGTCCGCGGTCGCGGAGAACGTCACGTTCGAGGTGCCCAGGGTGTCCTGGATGCCCTTGAGGATGCTGGTGGCGTTCGGGAAGTCGGCGTTGGTGTTGCCGGTGCCCTGCCACGACAGCGTCCAGCCACCGGTCTGGTTGCCGATGTTGTCGGCGCTCTTGCCGACCACGAGCACCTTGCTGCGCTTGGACAACGGCAGCACGCGCTTGTCGTTCTTCAGCAGCACCGCGGACTCGCGCACGGCCTCGCGCGCCAGTTCCTTGTGCTGCAACGCCTTCGCGTCACCGGCGTGCTCGCGCAGCGACGGCTTCTTGGCCTCGAAGATGCCGGCGCGCAGCTTGACGCGCAGGATGCGGGTGACGGCGTCGTCGATGCGCGCCATCGGGATCTCGCCCTTTTCGACGGACGCGATCGTGTTGGTGATGAACGCCTTCCAGTCGTTCGGCACCATGAAGATGTCGAGACCGGCGTTCACCGCCTGCGGGCAGCCGCCGTTGGTGCAGCCGGTGACCTGGCCGTGGCCGTTCCAGTCGCCGACGAGCAGGCCGTCGAAGCCCATCTTGCCCTTGAGGATGCCGGACTGCACGTACTTCGAGCCGTGCACCTTGCCCTCGTTGATGACGTCGTTCGTCCAGCTGTTGAACGAGATCATCACCGTCTGCGCACCTGCGGCGAGGGCACCGTAGTAGCCCTGGCCGTGCAGGTTGATCATGTCCTTCTCGGAGAAGGCGTTGACGCCCTGGTCCTTGCCGCCGGTCGTGCCGCCGTCACCGAGGAAGTGCTTCGCGGTGGCGATGACGCCGTCCTCGCTGATGCGCTTCTTGGCGTTGTCCTGCAGACCGCGAACGGCCTCGTAGCCGTAGGCACGCGTGATGCGCGGGTCCTCGGAGAAGCCCTCGTAGGTGCGGCCCCACCGGTCGTCCTGCACGACGGCGAGCGTCGGCGCGAACGCCCAGTCCTGGCCGGTCGCGCGAATCTGCTCGGCCGTGGCCTCGTTGATGTCGCGGATCAGGCACGGGTCCTGCGTCGCGCCCAGGCCGATGTTGTGCGGGAAGACCGTCGCGCCGAAGACGTTGTTGTTGCCGTGCACCGCGTCGATGCCCCAGATGGCGGGGATCTTGGTGCGCGTCTGCTTCGAGGCCTCGAAGAAGGCGTCCGCGAGCGCCAGCCACTCCTGCGGCGTCGCGTTCTTCTTGGCGCCGGGCCAGCTGCCGCCACCGTTGAGGATCGAGCCGAACCCGTAGGTCGTGACGTCGGCAGGCGTGATCGCGTTGATCTCGGGCTGCGTCATCTGGCCGACCTTCTCGGCCAGCGTCATGTCCTTGAGGATCGCCTTGATGCGCGCCTCGTCCTTGCGGTCGCCGTCGAGCTGGCTGTCGACCTTCGGCCAGTCCTTGAGCTCCGGCAGGGACTTCTCGATGCGGGCACAGCCGTGCTCCGTCTTGGGCTGCCCGATGACCGGTTGCGTCGGCTTCGGCGGCCAGTGCTGCGCGTCCTGCGCGACGGCCGCCGAGGTCGTGCCGGCGGCGAGCGTCAGCCCCAGCACTGCGGCGAGAGTGCTTCTCCAATGCATGCCGCCGATCCTCAACGGCGTGTTACGTCCACGTCAATGGGAACGCTCTCACGACTTTGTTCCGGAAACTTTCAGGACGAAGTTCCCATACCGGGCCGATGGGTTCGGTTGGGTGGGGTTGTGGGGTGTTGGGGCGCTCTGTTGGGCCCTGGTGGTGAGGGTCGGGTGGGTGCTCGGGTGCGGGTTGCGCCGGCTGGTTCCGGTTCCTGCGGGTTGCGCCGGCTGGTTCCGGTTCCTGCGGGGTGGCCGGGTTGAGCTGGTCACCTTTGTGGATTGGTTGCGTTGGGCCCTGACGAGCGTGGTTCAGTCATCGCCGCTTCGCGACGATAGAGATTGGGGCTGTACGTCACCACACCGGTTTGACGGCGGTGAGGGGGAAGGGCGCCTCGCCTGCGGCATTGCGCTCGGCAGCCCTACCCCGGTGCCTGCGCTCTGTCGGGCTCGCCTTCGGCTTCGCCGTCGTGGCGGTCAGGCGTGCAGCATGCGGCTGTCGAACCCTGCCTCGATGAGGCGTCCGTACGCGGCCAGGACGTCTGCCGGTACGTCCTGTTCCACGGCGAATCCCTGCTTCGGGTACTCCACCACTCGTTGCAGATCGCCTACGAGCATGTCGACGACGAGCTTCTCGTCGCCGATCGACTGAACGTAGTCGTCGAACTTCAGTGCCTCCGAGGCGCAGAAGACCTCGACTTCCGGCCACACCTTCCGGCACGTGGCATAGGCGCGGCGTTCCATGTAGGGCTTGGAGATGAGCAGAACCGAGCGCGGCTCGTGGCCGTTGGCGGTCAGGAGCGCGCGCGAGAACGTCACGTTCTGCCCGGTGTTGCCCGCGTGCGGCTCCACGAGCATCGCGGTGTCCGGAACGCCTCGCGACAAGGCGTGCTCGCGGTAGTGCACGGCCTCGCCGCGCGGGAAACGGGCTGCCGTCGTCGGGCTGTTGCCGCCGCTGAAGACGAGCAGTGGGAACAAGTCCGCCCGGTACAGCTCGGCCGAGTAGGTCGCCACGCCCAGGTCGTGGCTGCCGAGGCCGATGGCCACGTCGACCGGGCGCGGATCGTGCCCCATCTGGTGATAGTCCCAGATGGTCTCCGCGTCGCGCCTCTGCTCGTCGGTGATCGGCCTGCTCACGGGTGGTGGACTCCTAGTTCACGTGCTCGAAGGCGCTGCGGATGGCTTCGATGCTGGCCAGCTGATGAGACATGCCGAACCTACGTGACGTTCCGGCAGCCTCTTGGAGCAGTTGAAAGCCACCTGCTGAGGTCTCGTGGTCGGACAGCAAGATGTGGGCGCGCGCTGTCTGCAGGCGGACTCGCTGCATCGGGGAGTCCGAGCTGTTCTCGAGGGCGATGTCGATGTAGCGGATCGCTTCGCTGAGCCGACCGGCCCGCGGTGTGCGAGGGCCAACTTCTGGTGGGCGACTGACCAGTCTTCTGGTTCTTCCAATTGTTCGAAGCGGCGGATTGCCTCGGTCATCACCCTTGTCGCGTGCTCGTTGGCGCCCTTCTTGCTCAGGGCTGTTCCCACCCACAGGAGGGCACGTGTGCGGTCACGAGGGCTCAGGCGAGAGTCGCAGGACAGGGCCTCGTACCTGGTGGCGGCCAGTTCCAGCCGTCCGTTCATCTCCTCCACGACCGCGAGCGACAACTCGATCTGCGCTGTTCGGCGTGGCACACCCAGGTCGCGGAACAGCTGGTGCGCGCGGCGGTAGGTGTGCGAGGCGGACAGGGGTCCGTGCACATCGCCCTGGTCTCGTTGCAGGTCGCCCAGCAGGACCAGCGACCGGGCGTGCAGGTGCAGGCCGTGACCGTCGAGCTCCAGCGGCGAGAAGCGCCGGAGCCAGCGGTCGACGAGGCTGCCCGCGAACGTGAAGTCCTGCTGGGTCAGGCACGCCGCCGCTCGTCCCAGGTCGTCGGTCCAGGTCTCGTAGTCCCATTCCTTCGGGCAGCCGCGGTAGTAGTCGCGCACCGGCGTCTCGCCGTCCTGCCGCAGCAGCAACTCGAAGCGCTGCTTGGCTTCCGCATCCGCCGCGGACAGCGCGGTGTCGAGAATGGACTGCATGAACGGGCGCGGCGTGGTCCGAGCTCCGAGCGACTCCCACTTGGTCACGGTGCGGACGCCAACGCCTAGACGTTCCGCGAACGCACGCACGCTCAGCCTCAGCGCGCGCCGGAGCACGCCGGCTTCGCGGCCCGTCCAGTGAGCCAGAGACCCCATGGCGCGACCTCCTCCCGGCCTCATGGAACCAGGTGCGCGCGTGCCGGCGCACCGCAAGTGCCACGGAAGTGCCACACCGGTTCATTCCGCTCGATCCTGTTCGCGAACAGGCTGGTCAGCAGACATCAACACCCGCACGAGGATCAGGAGAACCCGATGGCCGCGACCACCTGTGCCCCCTCGGCCGTGCCGACCGAGGTGCGGCACCGCCTGCGCCTGCAACTGACCTCCGAACATTCGATCACCGTGGTCGAGGCCGATCGGATCGTGACCGACACGATCAGCTTTCTCGCGGTGTGCGCCGCCAGTCCGCACAGCCGTTTCCGGCCGAGCAGGCAGGTCGACCTCGGCTGGCACCAGTTCATCCTCAACACCCGTGACTACGCCGACTTCTGCGAGAGGGTCGCCGGAAGGTTCATCCACCACGTGCCGGACGAGTTCGACGCGCCGGTGGGGCGCGCGACAGCGGACGTCCTCAGCCCTACTGTGGACGCGATCAAGGCCGCCGGGCTGCCGTTCCACGCCGAGTTGTGGCTGAGCGGCAGCGGCCGTTGCTCGCAGTGCCACGCGGGCTGCACCGACTGCGGCCAGGGCGGCGGGACCGCGAACTGAGGAACGTTGATGAGCAGCCGCCTCGATTGGCAGGAGTTGCCGGCCGACGTGCGCAAGGCCGTTGAGGACCGCACAGGACTCGTGCGGAACGCGGAGAGCGCCTCCGTCGGCCGCAACTCCGCGTTCGCCGCGTCGCTGCACACCACTGACGGGCCGGTTTTCTGCAAAGGCGGTCCAACGGACAGCCCGCAGGCGGTCATGCACCGCAACGAGGCCGAAGTGAACCCGTTTCTTCCGGCTGAGCTCGCGCCGCGCTTGCTGTGGCGTGTCGAGCAGGACGGCTGGCTGCTGCTCGGCTTCGAGCACGTTTCCGGGAGGCACGCCGACCTCTCCCCCGGTTCTCCCGATCTCCCCTTCGTAGCGAGTGCCATCGAGAAGATCGGCACGGTCCAGCCACCTGCAGCGCGACGAATGATCGCCGATCACTGGGAAGCGGCACTCGCGAACGAGCCTGCCAACGAGTGGGCGGCACGAGCACCGCGTCACATGCGCGGTGCGACGTTGGTCCACTCCGACCTCAATCCGCTGAACATCCTCGTCTCCGACACCGCTCGTGTCGTCGACTGGGCGTGGTGGCGGATCGGCGCGGCTTGGATCGACCCGGCGTTCACCGTCGTACGACTGGTCGCCGAAGGCCACAGTCCCAGGCAGGCCGAAGAGTGGGCCGCGCAGTTCGAGGAGTTCAGGAAGGCGCCCGCTGAGGCTGTCACCGCCTTCGCGGCGTCACTGGTGTGCTTGTGGGGACGGAAGTTCACGCACACAGCGGCCACTGAGGCCGCGAGGACCTGGACGGAACACCGGAAAGCGAACGGCCCCCGGCTCCGGTAGGAGCTGGGGGCCGTTGCGGGGGTGGTCAGCCTGCCAGGGCTCGCACTCGGCGGAGGACCTCGTCGGTGCCCAGGGTGCGGGCCACGGCGTGCAGGTCCGGGCTCGCCTTCGAACCGGTGAGGGCCACGCGGATCAGTTGTGCTGCCTCGCGGATCGAGCCCGGGTAGGCGTCCGGGTTCTTCTTCAGTTCCTTCGGGTTCGGGGCGAAGCCGTGCTTGGCGGCGAGCTCCCGGATCTGGCCGAACCACTCCTGGCCGTCTTCGAGGTCGGCGTAGCCGTCGGCGAAGTCGGCGGTGAAGGCGGCGATGAGTTCGGGGGCGAGGCCGCCGAGGCGCTCGTCGGCCTTGTCGGAGACGAGCGGGAAGAGCGACGGGAAGAAGAAGCCGTAGGCGGTGCGGAAGTCGGACCACTTGCGGAGGTCCTTGCGCGGGTTCGCGACCTCCGGGCCGCGTTCGACCTTCAGCGCCGCCAGGGCCGCGTCCCGCTCGCCGGCGAGAACGGTCACCAGTTCCTGGTCGTAGGTCGCGGCCCACGCCGAGACGCGCTCGATGATCTCCTCGCCGGAGAGGGTGGCGACGTAGTCGGCGCAGATGTCGTCGAGCTTCACGAGGTCTACCAGCGGGCCCGCCACGCCGCACTCGGCGAGGTTGATCGGCGCCTGCAGGGCCTCGGCCAGGGGCATGTCGGCCAGGCGGGCGTTCACCAGGCCGCGCAGGTAGTACTGGACGGCCTCGGCCGGGAAGCCCGCCTCGATGAAGAACTCGACGGAGGCTTCCGGGTCCTTGCGCTTCGAGAGCTTGCGGCGGGAGCCGCCCTGCTGCTTCATCAGCGGCGCGATGTGGGCGTACTCGACCCGCTCGAAGCCCAGGGCGTCGAAGAGCTGCAGGTGGGTCGGGACGGAGGAGATCCACTCCTCGCCGCGGATCACCAGGTTCACGCGCATCAGGTGGTCGTCGACGGCGTGCGCGAAGTGGTACGTGGGCAGGCGCGGGGACTGGTCGGAGGCCTTGAGGATGACCACGTCGTTGCGGTTGGCCTCGTGCTCCAAAGTGCCGCGGATGGCGTCCACGAACGACGTGCGCTCCCCCGCCTTGCCCGGCGAGCGGAAGCGGACGACGTACGGGCGGCCCGCCTCCAGAGCCTCGGCGACGTCCTCCGCCGTCTTGTCGCGCCAGATCGCCCAGCGGCCGTAGTAGCCGGTCGGGAGCTTGGTGGCCTGCTGGCGCGCGGTGATGTCCGCGAGCTCTTCCTTCGTCGCGAAGCACAGGTAGGCGTGGCCGGAGCGCAGCAGCTCGCGCACGTAGGTCAGGTAGATCTGCTCGCGCTGCGACTGGTGGTACGGGCCGTACGCGCCCACGGAGTCGGCCTCGTCGGGCTCGATGCCGAAGTACGCGAACGCCTTGTTGAACTGCTCGACGGCGCCGGGAACCTCGCGCGCCTGGTCGGTGTCCTCGACGCGCACGATGTACGAGCCGCCCGAGTGGGTGGCGATGTCGCGGTCGATCGAGCCCACGTAGAGGCCGCCGATGTGCAGGAACCCGGTCGGCGACGGGCCCAGGCGGACGACCTTCGCGCCTTCAGCCAGCCCGCGGGGCGGGTACTGCTCCTCCCAGAAGGACGGCTCAGGCAGGTCCGAGGGGAACAGGGCGTCGACGACGGCACGGTCGAGCATCGCTGGGGGTCTCCATAACCGGGGTGGAAGAAGTCGTCCCAGGTTAGCAACGTCGGCCAGCCGAAATGCCGGCCCCCGGATGATCGGCCTAAGCTGCCGGGTCATGGCCAAGTACCTCGACGTCCACCCGGTCAACCCGCAGAAGCGCGCCATCGACCAGGCCGTGCGGATCCTGCAGGAGGACGGCCTGATCGCGTACCCGACCGACTCCTGCTACGCGCTCGGCTGCCGGCTGGGCAACAAGGACGGCATCGACCGCATCCGGGAGATCCGCAAGCTCGACGACAAGCACCACTTCACGCTGATGTGCGAGAACTTCGCGCAGCTCGGCCAGTTCGTGGTGGTGGACAACGCGGTGTTCCGCTCGATCAAGGCCTCCACGCCGGGCAACTACACGTTCATCCTGCCCGCGACGAAGGAGGTGCCGCGCCGCATGATGCACCCGAAGAAGAAGACGGTGGGCGCGCGCATCCCCGACCACGTCGTCACGCAGGCGCTGCTCGAGGCGATGGGTGAGCCGCTGCTCACGTCGACGCTGCTGCTGCCCGACGAGGCGGAGCCGCTGATCGACGGCTGGGAGATCAAGGAACGCCTCGACCACGTGGTGGACGCGGTGATCGACTCCGGGGAGTGCGGCACCACGCCCACCACGGTGGTGGACTTCTCCAGCGGCGAGGCCGAGATCATCCGCTACGGCGCGGGCGACCCGGCACGGTTCGAATAACAGCCGCTTTCAGGAAACTACGACACGACCAGCGCGTAGTCGGCGTCGGTCGCGGCCGTCTCGACGTGACCGTCCACGTTGACGGCGGTCGCGATCACCTCGATCGTCCAGGTGCCCGCGGCGGTCGTCTGGAGCAGCACGTTCTCCACGGTGTCGACGGTGTTCGCGGCGCCGCCGGCGGTGGAGTAGTTGCCGGCCAGCAGGCCGTTGTTGCCCCAGTAGACGGTGCCGTTGGGGGCGGTGACCTTCAGCGTCAGGTCGTTGACGGTGGCCTTGGCCGCGGTCGGCGAACCGGCCGGGTCCGTGTAGGCCAAAGTCGCGCGCAACGGCGTCTGGCCGTTGGACGTGAACGTGTACTTGCGCGACTGACCGGTCGTGAGCAGGTCGGTCTCGTTCACCAGCACGGGCAGCTTCCAGCCGCCGGCCTTCGCACGGTCGTACATGTTGCGGACGGACGCGGTGCCCCAACCCTGGTGCGTGCGCGTCTGGTCGTGCGTGGTGCCGGAGAACGTGTGCTGGTTGGCGGTGTTGACGAGCAACGCCTTCGCGGTCGCCGCGTGCGGACGCGCCGTGAACACGTCACGGCCCTTGCCGGGGCCGCCGTCGAACACGCCGTCCGCCCACATCTGGAACATCAGACCGGCGTTGCCGCAGGTGATCGGCGTGGCGCCGGACGTGCCGCCGAACGACGTCGTGTACGCCGTGTCGTTGGTGGACGTCGTGGTGTCGATGCGGTCGTAGTAGTTGGAGATCTCCGGCTTGATGCGGCCGTCGGCGGCGGGGCCGATCGACGCGCCGCCGTTCCACTTGTCGTCGGCGCGGTCGAGCGTGTTGTAGTGGTAGTGCCCGCCGACGGACAGCACGTTCTTCGCCCACGCCTGCGGCCGCGAGCTCCGCGTGCCCGCGTTGCTCTGCGACTGGCAGATCAGGATGTCGTGGTCGAACACGATCCGGTCCATCTGCTGCGAGATCGAGGTGTACGACGTGGTGAGCGCGTCACCCCAGCTGTTGGACTGGAACACCGCGCGGTACTGGCCCGCCGGGTCGACGAGCTGCTTGGTGTGCGTGTAGCGGTCGCCGGAGCCGTAGATCGCGAAGATGCCCTGCGCCTCGGGCAGCAGACCGCGGTGCGCGGACGAGACGCCGGACGCGAAGATCTGCCCGTACGTCGACGTGCCGTGCGAGGTGCTCGCCGAGTTGCCGGTGTGCATGACCGGCGGACGCGCGCGGAACTCCTGGTGCGTGGTGCGCAGGCCGCCGTCCATCACCTCGCCCCGCACGCCCTGGCCCCGGTAGTTGCCGACGCTCTCGATGTAGTTGGCGCCGGACGACTCGCGCGAGATCGCCATGTCGGTCTCGGGCGCGGACGTCGGGTCGATCGCGGCCACGGCGGGCAGCTTCGCGAGCTGCGCCGCCTGCCCCGCGTCCAGGTTCGCGAGGATGTGCTCACGGCTGGCGGAGATGGTGTTCATCTTGCCGCCCAGGGACTTCACCTCGTCGGCGACGACCTGCTGGTCGCGTGCGTCCTGCTGCACCAGCGTGATCAGGTAGTCGGCGGAACCGAGCGCCATGATCTGCGGCTGGGCCTGGAACGGCCGCACCTCGCGCACGTAGCTCAGCCGCGAGACGCGCGTGGTGCTCGTCATGCGGGCGAGGTAGGTGCCGTTCTCCACGAACGCCCCGAGCCGCACGCCGAGGCCCTGCAGCTGGTGCCGCTGGCCGTCGGACAGGGTCGTGCGGAACTGGAGCAGGTAAGCGCTCTCCGCTGGTGCGGCGACTGCAGGAACGCCGCTGACCAGCGTGAACGCCGTCGCAACAGACAATATTGTGCGCAGCACTAAGAAAACCTCCATCGGCAGGGGTGGCGGAGACCGGAGGGAGTCACCGCCCGTGACCAGCACGTTACCGGTAAAGGCCTGGTCAGGACATCAGTCGTTCGGCGGTGATCATCTTGTCCGCCGGTGTAGCAGAATTCGTTCGCCCGCCACCGAACACGTTCACCTGGATGGTGCATCCGGAGTAACGTCCGATCAGGTAAGCCCGACATGCCCGGCAAAGCATTTCCGCGCGGAGGACGGATGTCTGTCGCACCTGAGCAGCTGATGGAAGAACTGCGCACCCTGTGCCGGGGGCGCGGTGTCCAGACGCCCGGTATCGACTTGCACGTCGGACCGGCGTTGCGCCAGGTGTGCGGCATCGTCGAGTCGGACGGCGCGGAGGCGGTGCGGCAGAAGCTGCGCGACTGGGTCGCGAACGCGGCGCGCGCTTTCCCCGTCGAGGTCCGCAACGCGGTGCTGGCGCCGCTCGGGCTGCACGACGACGCGCAGTTCCGGTTCCTCAACGAACGCATCGAATGGCTCGCGAAGCAGCAGGACAGGGGCGCGCGCACGGTCCGGCGGCGGATGGACGCCGGACTGCAGCGCCTGGTGGAGGTGGCGCTGCAGCCGGCCCCCTCGACGACGCACGTGGCGCCGTCGGAGCTGTGGCACGTCAAGGAGTTCGACGCGCTGCTCAAGCTGGACGGTCCGACGCCCGCGTGCACGGAGCGCCGGACCGTGGTGGCCGACACCGACGGTGTCAACGAGATCGCGTGGTCGATCACGATCCCGTCCCCCACGCCCGACGGCGCTCCAGGCGACCTGGACGTGGAGGTGTTGCACGGGGTGGAGCTCATCGGCCACGAACGTCCTTCGCCGCGGCGGTTCCTGATGAAGCTGCGGTTGCCCCGACCCCTCAACGCGGGGCAGACGCACCAGTTCGCACTGGAAGTGCGTGTGCCGCGCGGACAATCGATGCGTCCGACCTACGTGTTCTGGCCGGAGCGGATGTGCGAGTCGTTCCGGTTGCGGGTGCGGTTCGACCGGGACGACCTTCCGGACGCGGTGTGGCGCGTCGAGGAAGCCCTCGCGCGCGACACCGACGACCTGTCCCCTTGGCCGCAGGCCTTGCCGCTGGACGAGATCGGGGAGATCGACGTGATGTTCCCTCATCCGCGTCAGGGCAGGGGTTACGGCGTGCAGTGGACCCCTCGGGACTAGTCCGGCTGATCAGATCATCTCGATGCAGAAGTGCGGTTCCACGGCTGACACCTCCCTCGAAAGGCTGGGGGAGAACCGCAGTCCGAAATGGAGTCAGATCACCGTTGCAATGAAGACACTACCGACCATGAATCCCACGAAAAGGCAGATGGCGGCAACCTTCATGACGGTGGCGAGAGAGCAGATCATTCTCATCGAGAAATTCACCTCCTCAATCTGACTGGCATTTCGGCTGTGTTCTCGCCGATGCCTCAAGAGTGGCTTTCCGCCAGCAGATTGAGAACGGGTTTCCTGTTTCACGCCGAATGTGGAAACCCTCGGAAACGCTTTATTGCAGGCTCTTGCGGCGCAACGCCATCACGAGCAGCGCGTGCGAGCTGCCGGCGTGCGGCAGCGCGCCCTGCGCGACCAGGTCGAGGGCGTGGCAGAACGGCATGGTGCGGACCCGCAGGTCGGCCTCTCCCGGCTCGAGCGACGGTTCGCCCTGGGTGAGACCGGTCGCCAGGTAGATGTGGTCGACGTGGTTGCTGAGGCTGTCCGCGCCGTGGATCTGGCCGAGCGACTCCCACTTCGCCGCGCGCAGCCCGGTCTCCTCGGCGAGCTCGCGGCGGGCGGCGGCCAGCGGGTCGGCGTCCGCCTCGTCGACGGCGCCGCCGGGCAGCCGCCATTCCGTGCCGCCGTGCGTGTAGATCCACTGCCGGGTCAGCACGACCTCGTCGTCGTCGCGCAGCGCGAGAATCGTGACCGATCCCGGCGCGACCACGTGCGTGTAGACGTCCCGCCCGCCGTCGGGTCTCACGACGCTGTCGGAGCGCACCTCGAACCAAGGCGACCGGTGGATCACGTTGGTCGCCAAGCGCTGCCAGACCATCACCACACCAGCCGCCTCGTCGGACCGCGTCATCACCATGACTCACATGGAACCATCGCCGACCGGTTCAGTTAGCCCCAGTTGATCGTCAATCTCCGGCCAATAAGTGGACATTCGGCATTGGCAACTTTGTCCACGTCCACACTTCCGGGGGAGGGGGGTGAAGTCGTTGTCGCCCACGTTCGGCCAGGAGGTTCGCCGCCTGCGCAACGAGCGCGGGATCTCGCTCAGCCAGATGACCGGTCACGTACCGTACAGCAAGGGACACCTCAGCAAGATCGAGAACGGCCAGGTTCACCCGAATCCCGAAATGGCCAGGCTCTTCGACTCCGTCCTGCAGGCTGACGGTCACCTGATCGAGCTCGCGGACGCCCCCGCGCGCCCGATTCCCAGTGACCACACCACGCTGCTCACGTTCGACTCGATGTTCGACCACCACCGCGCGCTCGGCCACCGGCTGAGCCCTGACGTGGTTTTGTCCAGTCTTCGTCCACAAGTGGACGTGCTGAGCTCCATGGCCCGCTCGGCCGACGACCCCGGCCTCGGCCGCGGCCTGTGGCTGCTGGCCGCCCGCTACGCCGAGTACGCGGGCTGGATGGAGCAGGAACGCGGCGACGACGCCTCCGCGGCCGAGCTCACCCGCCGTGCCGTCCAGTACGCGTCCAAGGGCGGCGACCCCGACCTGGAGGCCTACGCCTACGTCCGCGCCTCGGAGTTCGCCCTGTACCGGGGTGACGCGCACGCCACGGTGGCGTTCGCCCGCAAGGCGGGCAAGTCCCGTTCGACGGCCGTGCAGGCCGTGGCCGCGCAAAGGGAGGCGCAGGGCTACGCGCTGGCCGGGGCCGCCGACCGCTGCCAGGCCGCCCTCGACCGCGCCGACGAGCTCCAGCGCGCCGTGAGCGAATCCCGTTACGGCACAACGAGTCTCATCGACCAGGTGGCCATCGCCCGAGCCTGGTCGTTCCACGACCTCGGCCGCCACGCGGAGGCCGCCGGCATCCTCGACACGCAGATGCCGCTCATCGCCCCCGACGCCCTGCGCGCCCGCACCCGCTTCGGCCTGCGCCGGGCCCTCGCCCACGCGGCGGCGGGCGAGGTCGACCACGCCTGCGGGCTCGTGGTCGACCTGCTGGACGACATCCGCCAGGTGCAGTCCGCGACCGTCCACATCGACCTGACGGCGTTCAGCAAGCTGTTGTCCCGCTTGCGTCCCGCGGCCGGCCGCGAGGTGGCGGCCGAGATCGCCGAGATCCTCTTCGCCTAGCGGTGTCCCGGTTTCGGGTGCTCGGGCGGCCGCCGGAGCACCCGGAGGCCGGAACCCGCCGTCCGGCGCGAACGCCTCAGACGGCCGCGCGCCCTTCGCGTTCCAGCGCCTCCGCCATCTCCACCCACGCCTCGGCGCACCCGCGGGCCATGTCCGCCACCAGTTCGCGGCAGTGCGACGGCACCCCGGACACGACGGTCGCCCACTCCCCCTGCGACACGGCATGGGCCTCCAGCCAGCGCAGCACCAGCCGGCCGTGCTCGTTGAACCGCAACGACGGGTCCCGGCGCAGGATCGGCAGCGTGGCGTCCGGGTCCCGGACGTCGCCGCGCGCCGCGGGCAGCGTGGCCTCGGCCCGTTCGGCGGCCCGCATCCGCTCCGGCACCGGGTCGAGGCCCAGGCTCAGCCGCCGCCGCACGTCGCGCACGGTCCCCGGCGACACCCCGGCCGCGCGGGCGATGTCGCGCAACGAGGCGTCGGGCCGTTCCTCCGCCATCCGGCCCGCCAGCCGGCGGCCCGCGGCGGAGTTCACCGGCCGGACCTTGCCGTCGCGGCCCACCCGCACCGGCGCCTGCCCGCCCACGGCGCGCCGCAGCACCCCGACGGACTTGGCGGCGAGGCCGGTGGCGGCGGCGATCGCGCGGTCCGACCACTGCGGGTGCGAGCGCAGCAGGCGGCGCGCGGCGGCCTCGCGGTCGGCGGTGGAGAGGGTCGCGAGGTTGAGCGACACGGACAGGCCGAACACGTCCTCCGCCGGTCCGTCGACGTACTCGACCTCGACGGCGCGGCAGCCGCGCAGCACGGCGGCCTTCAGGCGGTGGGTGCCGTCGACGACCTTCATCGTCGGGCGGTGCACCACGATCGGCGGCAGGTGGGCGCCGGATGACGCCAGCGATCGGACGAAGTCGTCGTTGTGGCCGCGCAGCCGCGGCGAGTCGGCGGACCGCAAGGCGGTGATGTCCACGAGCATGCGAAATCAAGCCCCCCAGGCTGATGTCCCCCAGAACCCCCAGGTGTCCGGGTAAGACCCCAGAAGGTTAGCTACTCGTTCAACGGGAGCGCCACTCAATCGCCGGACACACGTCCATCACCATGTGCAGCCCGGCCGCGCGGGTGCGGGCGTACGCGTCGTCGTCGACCACGCCGAGCTGGAACCACACGGCCTTCGCACCGATCGCGACGGCCTCGTCGGCGAACTGCCCGGCGTCCTCCGAACGGCGGAACACGTCCACGACGTCGACCGGGAACGGGATGTCGGCGAGCGTCGCGTACCCCTGCTCACCGTGCACGGTCTCGGCGGCCGGGTGCACGGGCACGATCTTCTTGCCGCGCTGCTGCAGGAACCGCGCCACGCCGTGGGCCGCGCGGGACGGGTTGTCCGAGAGCCCCACGACGGCCCAGACCTGGCAGTTCTCGAGGATCCAGTCGACGTCTTCGCGCATGCCCTCAACACTAACCCTGTGACCCCGGTCACATTCGGCGGAAGCCGGTCGAAACAGCGGGGACCCCGATCGACGCGTGGGTAGAAACGCACCGGACACGTGAGGAGATCGAGATGCGGTTCATGGTGATCGTCAAGGCCAACGAGGACTCCGAGAGCGGCAGGATGCCGACGACGGAGGAGCTCACCGAGATGGGCAACTACAACGAGGAGCTGGTCAAGGCCGGTGTGATGCTCGCGGGTGACGGCCTCTACCCGAGCGCGAAGGGCGCGCGGGTCGCGTTCGACGGCAAGGGCTCGACGACGGTCATCGACGGTCCGTTCACCGAGGCCAAGGAGCTCGTCGCGGGCTTCTGGATCTGGGAGCTGCCGAGCCTGCAGGACGCCGTGGAGTGGCTGAAGAAGGCGCCGTTCTCCGAGGGTGAGGTCGAGATCCGCCAGATCCACGGCCCGGAGGCGTTCGGCGACGCCCTGACGCCGGAGATCCAGGCGCAGGAGGACCGGCTGCGCGAGCAGGTCGCGGCCCGCCAGGGTCAGTGAACGCGCGGGAGCGGCACCTGCGGCGCTGAGTGGGCGGTCAGCGCGACGCTCAGCGTGAGCAACGCGCGCGGTGAGGTCGGACGGCAGCCGGTGAGCCGTTCGACCAGCCGCAGGCGGTCGTCGAGGGTGCTGCGGTGGATGTCGAGCGTGCGCGCCGCGGCCGTGCGGTTGCCGTCCTCGGCGATGAACGCCCGCAGCGCGTCCAGCAGCCCCGGTCGCGCCACCACCGGTTCGACCACGCGGGCCAGCCGCGCGGCGACGTGCGGCCTGCGCAGCACCGCGAAGTCCGCCAGCACGTCCCGCAGCTCGTAGACGCCGGGCGCGCGGCCGGACGCGACGCGCAGGACGTCCTCCGCCGTCGCGCGGGCGGCCGCGAGGTCGCGCCGGGGCGCCCAGGCCACGGCCAGCCAGACGTCCGCGCCGACCCGGTCGTGCAGCGAGCGGGCGAGCGCGGCCTGGCCGTCCTGCGCACACGGCAGCAGCACGAACCCGCCGCGCGCACCGTCGAGCACGAGCGCGTCGGGGTTGTCGCGCAACGCTTCCAGGACGAGGTCCGCGGTGTCCTCTGTGGACGCGCAGTACGCGACCACCGCGTACGCGAGCGCCAGCCCGGCGCGGCTGCCGTCGTCCCGCCCGGAGAGCAGGGCTTCGGCGAGCTCCCTGCGGGTCGCCACGTCCTCGATCGGGGGGAGGTCGAACGGGCTGAGGATGTCCCGCAGCACGTCGCCCAGCAGCCCGCTGTCCAGCACGGTGGTCACGCGTCGCCTCCTCGGGTGTCGCCGTGGTGTCCCACCGGAACGCTAGGGAACCGCCTGGAGCCGCACAGCGGGCTTGAGGGAGGCTTGACATTCGCCCAAGATCGACTGAAGTCGTTCAGCCCCAGGCGTTCGCGCGGCTCGTGCTGATCGCCGTGCCGAGAACGGCGAGGTCACGCGGGTTGACCGGGTTGAGTCCGGTGAGCCGTTCGACCTGCCAGAGCCGGTAGTCGATGGTGCTGCGGTGGATGAACAGCTTCTTGACAGCTACCGCGCGGTTGCCCTCGGCCTCCAGCAGCGCCAGGACCGTGTCCACCAGAACGGGGTTCGCGAGCAGCGGCGCGACCACCCTGTCCAGTTCGTCCCGCACCTCCGGCGTGTCCGTCAGCGCGCTCTCGAACAGCACGTCGTCGATCCGGTACACGCCGGGCGGCCGCCCGAGCGACGCCACCAGCGCGTCGATCTCGTCGGCCTCCCTGCGCGCCAGGGGAACGAGGGCCGCCGGCCGTTCCGCGACGCACAGCCACACCTCGCCGCCGAGCTCCTGGCAGACGTCCTGGCACGCGGCGAGCGCGGCCTGTTCGGCGAGCGGCAGCAGCAGGTGCCCTGACGACGTCAGCAGCACGGCCCCTCGCTGACGGAAAGCGTTTACCACCTGATCCGCCAACGCTCCGCGTACCGACACGACCGTGTAGGACGCGGCGGCGGAGTCCGGCGCGTCACCGGCGAGCACGGCGTCCGCCAGCCCGTCGTCACCGACGCAGAACGCCGCCATCAGCTCGGCGGACACCGCGGTTCCGGCGGCGGCGACGGCACGCGGGTCACCGCCGCCCGCCAGCATCGCCTCGGTGAGCACACCGCCGGTGGCCCGCAGGGCCGACACCACCTGCGGGACGGGGACTTTCGCGGACCGCAGCCGCGCTCCGGCGCGGTGCGCGGCCGTCACGGCGACGTCCTCCCAGTCAGCGGCCGCGGCGGCGGCGCGGTAGACGGCGAGGAACTCCTCGTGCAGCAGGCGTTCGACGTCGAACAGCACGGGCGCTCCCTTCTTCGCACCACTGCAGGGTTTCAGCGGGAGGAGTGGGGAAATCCCCAGCGTTCTCCAGCGGTACGCCAGTCCCGCCCGCCCTAGCGTCAGGCGCATGGCACCCCAGCTGCTCGCCCCGGCGCGGCCGCCGATCCTCACGCCGTCGAACGAGGCGTGGCGCCAGTTCGCGCAGGCGCTGGAACCCGTCGCGTTCGGCCGCGGCGACGTGCTGCTGCGGCTCGGTGCCCCCACCGAGCACCTGTACGTGCTGCGGTCGGGCAAGGCCAAGACGTGCTGCACCTCCCCCGACGGCCGCGAGCTGGTGCTGGACTTCCACTGCGCGGGCGACCTGCTGGTGGAGCCGACGCTGTTCGACGCGGCGCCGTCGGTGTCGACGACCATCGCGATCACCGACGTGCGGGCGGGCCGGATCGCACGGGCCGACCTCACGAAGTGGCTCGCGCTGTGCCCGGAGATCACCGAACGGCTGCTGGGCTGCGTCGCCCGCCGCCAGCGCGAGTCGCACCAGATGCGCATGGACGTGGTGCAGCTGGACGCCCCCGCACGGATCGCGAAAGCGTTGCTGCGCTTGGCAGGGCGGTTCTCGGCGGACCGCCGCACCGCGCCGTTGATGATCGAGGACCTCACCCAGGAGGAGCTCGGCCAGTACATCGGGGCGCGCCGCGACACCGTCAACAAGACGCTCGCGGACTTCGCGCAGCGCGGGTGGATCGCGATCGAGCGCAAGAGCATCTTCCTCACCGCCCCTGCCCAGCTCGCCCGGCGGGTCCGCGTGGGCATGCCCGCCGTGCCCGCGCAGCGCTGACCCGCCCGAGTCGCGGGGAGGTCCTCGGACGGGGGTCTCCCCTGCCAGACGGAGACGGCCGGGAGGTCTGCCCTCCCGGCCGTCTCCGCGTGCCCGAAGATCTCGCGATCCGCCGTCGTGAAGAACGTGGTGCCGGGCGGCACGGCATCGCGCCGCCGGCAAGGGTGGTGCGGTCGGACGGTTCGCCGGTCGTGTCACCCCTCGCGGTCAGCTCGTCGTTGGCGACCACGTGCGGCAGGAGCTACGACCCGGGTCCGTGCTACTTGATGTAGTCGGCGGAGACCACGGGCGGCCAGCTGGCGACGCTCAGCACGCCGAGGCTGTAGGCGCGCGACACCAGCGCGGCGCGGTTGGGGGCCTTGAGCTTCTTCAGCATGGTGCCGACGTGGTACTCGACGCCCTGCCGCGACAGGAAGAGGCGCGACGCGAGCCGCACGGTCGAGACGCCGGTGGCGATGCCCTCGAGGATGCGGGCGTCGAGCTCGGTGAGGATGCGGTTGCGGTCGACCACGACGGCGTTGGGCTGCTCGCCCTTCTCCGGGTTCACGACGACGACGAACTGCACCAGGTCGCCGTGCACGTCGTGGACGGCGATGCCGGTGATGTCGCCGGTGAAGACGGCGTGGTGCGGGCCGATGGCGGCGAGGTGCTCGACGAAGCGCTGGCGGTGGCCCTCGACGAGGCGGTCGAACTGCTTGCGCATCGGGCCGTGCACGCCAGGGTGCAGCAGCTCGTAGAAGCTGGTGCCGAGCAGCGACTCGCGGGAGTGGCCGAACTGCTTCACGAAGTCGTCGTTCGCCTCGACCACGCGCAGCTGGAGGTCGAGGCGGGCGAGGCAGAGCCCGGAGCGTTCGAGCAGGGAGCGGTACACGTCGGCGTCCGGAACGCCGGCGGTGTGGTCGGTGGCGAACGAGCCTGCGGCAGCGGTGTACATCGGACAGAATCCCTCTCGATCTCGTCGAACTCGGCGTTTCCCTGTCCGCGGTGCAACAAGACGGGCGGAAGAGGAACTTGAGGTGGCGCGAGGTGATCTAGGTTGATTTCTCGATTTCGACCTCGATCGAGTGAATCGTAGAAAGATTCAGCGAGCCCGGTCACCGAGGCGTGAGGGGTGTGCCCTGATGTTGTGGTGAGGCTGGGGCGGGGGTTCGGGTAGGCGTCCGCGTCTTTCGGTAGGACGTTTCGGGTGCGTCTCACCTGATGCCACAGGAACCACCCTGAGCTGCGGCGATGGCGTGAAAACCGATCGAGACGCCACAGCCCGGTAACTGAGGTGCGGCTCAACTATGAGGGATGGGCGCACAAGAAATTCGTAGTGTTTCGCCCGCGTTACGCCGGGGGAGGGCAGGCCCGCGCGAGTGCGCCCGGCAGTTCCGTGCGGCGGCGGATGCCGAGCTTGCGGAACGAGTTGGTGAGGTGTTTCTCGATCGCGCGGGACGTCACGTCGAGTTCTTCCGCTATTTCGGCGTTGGTGAGCCCGCGGACGACCAGGCGCGCCACCGTGAACTCGGCGCGGGTCAGCACCACGACCGTGCCGGGTGAATTACCGTCGAGTTCCCGCGCGATTCGGGACGCGAGCCTTTCCGCGCCGCTCTCCAGCGCGAGTTGATACGCCAGCTGGAGGTGCTGCTGCCCCGAGGCCGAGCCGTCGGCCCGTTCGCGGGCACCGAGCTGGAGCAACGCCTTGGCCCGTTCGAACGGGTTCGCGTGCAGGATCTCCACGGACTCGCGCACCATGCCGAGCCCTTCGGCGCCGGGCGTGTAGCGGCCGAGCATGCACAACGCCCGCCCGATGCCGAGCGGAGCACCCCATTCCACGGCCCGCTCCCAAGCCTGCGCCGCGTAGTCCTGTGCGGCCGCCAGATCACCGAGCTGCGCATGCAGCCGTGCGGTCAGCACGCACCACGGCAGCAGCACGGGATTTCGCCAGCCGATGGCGTCGAACACGCGCCCGCAGTCGAGCAGGTGGTCGAGCGCCTGCCGGTAGTCGCCCGCGGTCGCCGCCCCTGCCGCGTGCAGCATCCGGTACACGGCCTCGACGCCCGGCGGTTCGTCGCGGTCGGGCCTGGACGTGACGAGCCGCGCGATCAGCTCGGGTTCGCGCAGGTCGATCGCGACGGCCATGAGCCCGACGGCGGCGGTCGTGGTGTCGCCGCGCCAGTCGAGCACGGCGAGGTCGACCGCGCGTTCCGCCGCCGCGTGCGCCTCCCCCGGCCGGCCGAGGTGCATGTGCACGAACGACTGCTGCGCGAGGATCAGCGCCTGCTCGACGCTGCCGGTGGCCTGCGCGAACGCCTCGTCGAGCCACGGCACGGTCTCGGCGGCGGCGTCCGCGGTGGTGAGCACCTTGATGAGCAGCGGCAGCGCGGTGTGCACCTGCCGCGGATGCGGTGGTTCCTGCTTCAGCACGGCCAGCCCGATGTCCGCGACCTGACGCGCGGGCAGCCCGGCGGTGAGCATCGCGGCTTCGAGCAGCACGATCTGGAGCTCGCGTTCGCCGGGGGTCGTGCCGCCGATCTGCTCGAGGCGCTGGGCTGAGTCGGCGAGCAGCGCGGGGTCGGAGTGCCACACGTACCGCTGCCGCGCCTCCAGCCGGTACGCGAGCTCCTGGTCGTGGCCGAGGCCCGCGGCGACGTCGTCGATCAGGTCGCGCACGGGCCTGGGCGCGGACCCGAGCGCGGTCGGCGCGATCCGCACGAGCGCCGCCGCCCGTTCCTCGACGGTCCGGAACAGCGGCACGGCGGCCGTGATGTGCCGGACGGACGCCGCCGGGTCGAAAAACCGTTCCGCGGTCGCGAGGTCGACGAGCAGCCGGGCGCGTTGCTCGGACTCCGCCGGCACGTCCCGCAGCGCTCGCCGCAGGTACCGCGCGGCCACCTCGGGAGCACCCCGGCGCAGCGCGGTCGCGGCGGCCTCGCCGAGCGTCTCGACCGCCCATCCCCCGTGCGCGGAACCGGCAGCGAGCAGCCGCGCGGCGACCTGTTCGGCCGGCCTTCCGTTGTCGTGCAACACCTGCACGGCCCTGCGCTGCCAGTCCTCGCGTTCGGCGACGGGCATCGACTCCTCGATCGCGTCCCTGATCACCGGCCGGCGCAGCACGAGGCCCGCCTGGTCGAGCACCCGCTGCGCCTGCGCCGCCTGCGCCTCGGTGAGCCCGGCGAGCCGCCCGGCCAGTTCGTCGTCGCCGAGCACGGCCACCGCCCGCGCGAAGTCCTGCGCGTGCCTCGGCTGCGCGGCGAGGTCGCGCACCAGCCGTTCGCGCAGCCGGGCCGGCCGCAGTTCGAGGACGTGCGGCACCTGGTCGGCGGACGGGCTGGTGATGTGCTGGAGCACCGCGCGCAGGAACATCGGGTTGCCGTCGGTGACCTCGTGGCAGGCGGCGACGAACTCGTCGTCGGGTCGCGTGCCGGTCCGCTGCTCGACCAGCGTCGCGATGGCGGCCCGCGACAACGGCGCCGGACGGATCGCCGGGCACTGGCAGAGGTCGTTCTCGACGTCGCGGGTGGCGGCGACGAGCAGGACCGGGTGGTCGCGCACGGTCGCCGCCAGCGCGGCGAGCCACCGCCTGGACGGTTCGTCGGCCCACTGGAGGTCGTCGACCAGCAGCAGGACCGGCCGGCGCGCGCTCAACGCGCGGGTCAGCGCGATGAGGCCGCTGTTCGCCGCGTCCTGCACCGCGAACGCCGAGTCGGCCGCCGTGTCCTCCTCGAACACCGGCCTCGCGAGCCCGGCGGGACCGGTGAGCAGGTCCGCGCAACCGCCCGCGAGCGCCGGGTCGAACAGCTGCCGGGCGACGCCGAACGCGAAGTCCCGCTCCAGCAACGAACACGTGGCGCTGAGGACCTGGCAGCCTTCCGCCCGCTCCGCCAGCGCGGCGAGCAACGCGGACTTGCCCGACCCGAGCGGCCCTGCGATGACGATCCGGTCGCCGGAGCCCGCGCGGACGCGCTCCAGGGCGCCGGTGAGCAGGCGCAGGTCGTCGGCGCGTTCGAGCAGCGTCATCACGAGGCCAGGTGGTCCGCCAGCTCCGCACGGCTGGAGATGCCGAGTTTGCGGTACGCCCGGGTCAGGTGCACCTCCACCGTCCGCAGCGTCACGGACAGGCGCTCGGCGATGGCCCGGTTCGTCGCGCCGGCCGCGGCCAGCTCCACGACCTTGCGCTCACTCGCGGTCAGCACCGCCATTCCGTCCACAGTGGACGGCACACGCATCCGCCCGCCGACGCCGAGCAGCAACGACCTGGCGGAGTCCGCGAGCGGACGGCTGCCCGCGCGCATCGCGAGCCCGACGGCCGCGCGCAGGTGCGTGCGCGCCTGCTTGGGCTGCTCGAACTCGGTGTGCCGCGTGCCGAGCAGGAGTTCGGTGCGCGCCTGCTGCAGCAGCGACGGCACGGCGGCGAACCCGTCGGAGGCGGCCTTCGCCATGTCCAGCGCGCCGTGCCCCGTCGTCGTGTAGGCCCTGGCCAGCAGCGAGAACGCGGCCGCCTCGCGGGACGGCCACGCCCTGGCGAGCCGGTCTGCCTCGCGCACGGCGGCCGACGCGTCGTGGCCAGCCTCGGTGAGGACCTGGACGATGTCGATCCACGACGGCAACGCGCTGGGGTCGCTCAGGCCGACGGCCGTCAGCGCCGTCTGGCAGGCCGCCATCCGTTCCGCCGCCACCGCCAGGTCGCCCTGCGTGTACGCGAGCCACGCGGACGTGCGCAGGTACTCGCGGTGGGCCGGCGTCACGTGCCGGATCTCGTCCTCGTCGACCTCGCCGAGCAGCCGTTCCGCGAGCAGGGTGTCGCCGGTCTGCACCGACAGCCACGCCAGCAGGATCGTCGCCCTGGGCAGGTGCCAGCCACCGTCGCGCACGGCCTGCACCGCCGCCGCGGCGTCCGCGGTGGCCCGTTGCAGATCGCCCAGCGACATGTGGGCGAGCGCCCGCTGGAACAGCGAGCGGCACAACGCGAGCGAGTCCCCGTTGCAGGAGAAGGCGTCCACGGCCCGGTCGAGGACGGCGAGCGCGTCCGCGGTGTGCCCGGCCACCCGCAGCACGGACGCGGCGGAGAGCATCGACCAGTCGGACAGCGCGTCGGAGTCGGCGAGCGCGGCCCGTGCGCACCCCACGGCGTCGTGCACCGTTCCGCCGCCGCGCATGGTGGCCTCGGCGACGACACCGAGCAGGCAGCGCTGGGCGGTCGTGTCGTTCGCGGGCGGCGGCGTGGCCTTGGCGGCGGCGGCCGCCGCGGTGTGCGCGTCATCGAGGTCGATCGACAGCTGCACGGCGTCGAGCAGCGTGGTGAGGTCCTGCGGCAGCGCGGGGTCGCGGGCCAGGCGCAGGAACGTGCGCGTCCGGCCGGTCAGCGCGTGCTTGACGGCGACGGCGGCCCTCAGGTCGGGGTCGGTGGTGCGGTGGAACGCGGCGGCGAGGTGTTCGCACGCCTGGTCGGGGTCGTGCCGGGACAGCTCGGTCGCGAGGTTCACCCGCAGCTCGATGTCGTCGGGGTGGAGCTCCACCAGCCGGTGCAGGTACCTCGACGCGTCCTGCGGCTGCCCGCCCGCCGCGGCCTCGTGCAGGACCTGCGACATCCACGGCGCGTCGACGGCCGGTAGGTGCACGAGCTGGTCCGCGACCGCCCGCGCGTCGTGCCCGGACTCGTCGAGCACGACGGCCGCGCGGTGCCGCAGTTCGACGACCTCGGCCGGGTCGAGCACGTCGAGCACGCCCGCCCGGTACCAGTCGCGGACGTGGTCCGGCAGGCCGTCGCCCAGCAGGTCCTGGCGGCGCAGCGCGGAGATGCCGTTCTCCGCGACGCGTTCGGACACCCCGGCGAGCGGGCCGACGAGCTCCTCGCGGTCCACGACGACGAGCGCGGTGGCGATGGCGCGCAGGTGGGCGGGCTGGTCGCGCAGCCGGCGTGCGGCGACGAGCTCGACGGACTCCTGGCGCAACGCGTGGGCGGCGCGGATGTCGGCGAGCACGGTCGTGAGATGGCTCGGGACACCGCCGGAGAGCTTGAGGCACAGGCTGGTGAGCACCGCGTCCGGCGGGAAGTTCAGGGTCGTGGAGATCATGTCGACGACCTGCGGCGTGGTGAGCGGCGGCAGGTCCACCACGTGCGCGCTGGCGAGATCGGCCTGCAACGCGCTGTTGTGCGACAGCACCAGGCTGACCGGTTCGCCGCCGAGCCTGCGCACCACGAAGTCGGCCCAGTGCACGGTCGCGTCGTCGCACGCGTCGAGGTCGTCGAGCACGAGGCAGACGGGCGTGCGCTGCGCCAGCGCGACGACGTCGCGCCACATGCCCCGGTACGCGCGGTAAAGGGTGGCGGCGGACGGGTCGGCGAGTTCCGGGACCCGCAGCCCCGCCTGGCCGAGCAGCCTGCGCGCGGCGGCGAGCGGCCGGCGGTCGCCCCGCCCGCCCGCGCTCAGCACGGTGGTCCCGGCCTTCGTCTCGGTCGCGGCGACCAGCCGCAGGACGGCGGACTTGCCGCAGCCGCGGCCACCGCGGACGAGCACGGCCCGCGCTCCCCGGCCCCTGCGGGCGGCGGTCGTCTGGTGCGCCACAGCGGTGAGCACGCTCTCACGTCCGATGAGCTCCGGCTGCTCGTCCACCGCCTACCGCCTCAGACTCGAAGAATGACCCAGGTCCTCAGGATAAATGCCTCATGTGACAGGACCGCAAACTCCGCATGGCAAGTGGCAAAGTCGGGCACGGCGTTTCGCGTTGCGCGGGCAGCGAATCCGCGCTGGTTCCAGTCAGTGAACTAATACGCCACCGCGCGGCCGGGCACAACCCGGTAGAGGCCCGGTTTCTCCGGGAGAAACGCGAGCCCGAACCGCGTCAGGAACTCGTCGAAGGCCGCGTCGACGAAGTCGTCGTCCGGCGGGCCGTCCCACGTCCCGGCGGCGCCGCGCGCGACCTCGACGGCGGTGCCCTCGTAGACGACGAGGTCGGGCAGGTCGCCCGCGAAGTACCCGCGTGCCAGGGAGACCGGCGACGCGCTGTCGTCGAGGAAACCCACCACGTCCCACCTGCCCTCGGTCGCCTCGCTGAGCGACAGGCGGGCGGCGACCTCGGACGAGGTGGCGTAGGTGACGCGGTAGCCGCGCCGCACCAGTTCCTCGATCACCGCGAGCGCGGGCAGCGCCTGGCCCTGCTCGGGATTGGCGAAGATCGCCACATGCCGACGTCCCGTGCCGATCTCCTCGGTCATCGGCAATGGCCTCCTTCTGCGAACGACGTGGTGCCTGATGCCGTTGTACGGCATTTCGGGCTCGGGGAATCCCTGACTTTCCCATTGTTCGCGAACGTGCGCCCGCTGCCCGTCTCGTGCCCGAGTCGGCGGACGGGTTCCGGTTCGCGCAGTTCCTCGACAGATGTCGGCTGCCCGATCGGCGCGGCCGCGACGGGCTTCTCCGGAATCGCGAGCGAGATGCCGTGACCAATCCCGACGCGCAGGGTCCTGTGCCCCGGCGGACGGGCGGCACGCCGGTCCTGCGCAGCCACTTCACGCCCGACGCCGGGCCGGGGAAATGCGGCCGATGCCGTCACGCGAGCGGCTCGTGGCGTTCGCACGGACCGCACCGGAAAGGCCCGGTGTGCCGCCTGCGATGATCACGCCGGGTTTGCGGGCCGGGCCGATGCGTTGCCGCACAGCGCTTTCCCGGCGACCGGTCCCGCGCCGGCGTCCGGCCTTTCCGCGTGAATCTGGCCGGGAACAGCCAGATTCGGCCCCTCGCGGGCGCCGGCCATTCCTCCGGCGGGTCAGGCGGTGCTGGGCAGGTACGAGTGCAGGTCCGCCGGGAGGTTCCTGCGGTACTTCACGTTCAGCTTCCGGTAGACGCGGGTCAGGTGCTGCTCGATCGTCGACGGCGTGATGAACAGCTTGGACGCGATCTCCCGGTTCGTGTACCCGACGGCCGCCAGCGCCGCCACCCGCCGTTCCGCGTCGGTCAGCGTCGCGATCGGGTCCACGGGCTTCTCGTCCGCGGGCACGTCCTCGTCTGCCTTCGCCCGCGACGGCAGCAGCTCCTCGCCCAGTTCCGCCGCACCGCAGACGGTCGCCAGGTGCCTGGCCCGGCGCGCCACCGTCCAGGCCTTCCGGTGCTCGCGCAACGCCTGGTGCGCCTTGGACAGGTCGGCCAGGGCGCGCGCCAGCTCGTACTGGTCGCCGTGCTCCTCCAGGACCACCACCGCGTCCTGCAGCAGCTGCGGCCGGTGGTGCGGCTGACTCGCCGCCGCCAGCAGCCGCAACGCCGTCCCCCTGGTCCGCGACGCGCCGGGCCCCAGCCGGTCCAGCTGCTCGTTGATGAGCCGCTTCGCCTCGGCCAGGTTGGCGCCGTGCGACAGCCAGGCCTCCGCGGCCGACGTGCGCCACGGCACGAGCCCCGGCTGGTCCACGCCCCACGACGTCATCAGCTCGCCGCAGGACAGGAAGTCGGCCACGGCCGCGTAGTGCCGGGAGGTGGCCAGGTAGTGGTGGCCGCGCGCGTGCAGGTAGTGCAGCCCGTACCGCGACTGGAACATCGCCTCGGGCACCGGCTGCTCCAGGAACGAGGCCGCGTCCTCGTGGCGTCCCATCCTGGTGGCCGCGTTGATCAGGATCCCCAGCGGCAGCCCCGCCGCGACCCCCCACCCGCCGGCGGGCATGACGTCCACGCCGGTCTGCGCGTGCTCGAAGGCCGAGGTCAGGTCGCCGCGGCGGAGCGACACCTCGGCCCGCACGCAGGAGAAGAACGCCCTGGCCACCGCGAGGTTCTTGGCCTGGGCCTCCTCCAGCAGCCGGTCGCACCACAGCGCGGCGACGTCCAGCCGGTCCGCGTACACCAGCGCCTGCAACGCGAGCATCGCCGACTCCGGCCCCCACCACCCGGAGTCGGACGGCCGCGCCGCCTGCAGCACGTGCTCGGCGTCGGTGGCGGCCCCGGCGTTGCCGCCGCAGGTCAGCACGCTCGCCAGCGCCGTGACGGCCTTCAGCATCGGGCCGGAGGTCAGGCTCACGGTCCTGGTCCGCACCGGGTCGGGGCTGGAGGTGCGCCGGGCCAGCGCCGGGTGCGAGCTCGCGAGCGACAGCTCCATCGCGCGCAGGCCGGCGCCGGCGGACGACGCCCTGCGCACCCGGTCCACGGCCTCGCCCGCCTCGTCGACCTGGCAGTTCCACAGCATCGGCTGCACCAGCGACGTCACGTCGTGGTCGGAGAGCTGACCGGACCGCAGCGCCGGCATCACCGCGGCCAGCCGGCGTCCCGCGGCGGACGGGTTGACCCGCCACTCGACGCGCACCAGCTTCGCCGCGATCGCCGCCCGTGCGTGCACGTCCACGCACGCCCGGTGCGCCAGTTCCAGGTAGCGCAGGGCGGTGTCGATCTGCTCGTCGCGCAGCGCGTGCTCGGCGGCCTGCTCGAAGACCGGCACCATCCACGGGTTCTCGGAGTGGTCGGCCATCATCAGGTAGGGGGCGACCTCGGTCGCGGGCGCGCCTTCGTCGTGCAGCAGGAGACCCGCCCCGAGGTACATCTCCTTCCTGTCCTGAGTGGACAGATCGTCCAGCACCGCGTCCCTGGCGGCGGGATCGCGGAACCAGCCGTCCACCAGCAGTCCCGCCTGGTTCATCGCGTCCAGGGCGGACGCCACCGTCTCGGCGTCCGCGCGGGCCAGCCGCCCCAGAGACTCCACAGTGGACTGTTCACCGGTCACGGCCAGCGCCCGCGCCACCGCCAGCACGGGGTGGTCGCAGCGGTGCAGGCAGCTGACGAGGGCCCGCCGGTAGCCGGGTCCGACCACCAGGCCACCGTCGTCGCGCGGGCCGAGCCGTTGGTCCTCCAGCAAGGCCCGCACCAGCAACGGATTGCCGCCGGACAGGGCCATCGCCTCGCCGGCGCCGGACTCGAACAGGTCGTCCACGGCCGTCAGCGGCGCCAGCGGCACGTCCCGGCAGTGCGGGTGCCGCAACAACTCCGTGTGCAGCGCGGTGTGCGCGGCCCGCGGCGACGCGGTCTCGCTCAGCACCAGCAACACCTTCGCCTGTCCCAGCCGGCGGATCAGGTACAGCAACCAGTCCAGCGACGAGGGGTCCGCGTGCTGCACGTCGTCGATGCCGATCACCAGCGGCGTCTCGGCCACCAGGTCGAGCAACGCCAGGCAGAGCGCGTGCAGCTGGTGCGCGGTGGGGCCGTCCGCCGCGCGGGCCGCGTCGTCCAGCAGGGAACCCACCGACGCGGGCACGTCCAGCGGGTGGAAGAGCTGGCTCGCCACGCCCAGCGGCAGGTCGCGTTCGAACGCCGAGCAGGTCGCCTTCACGAACAGCACGCCGCTGGCCTCGCCGAACGCGTGCAGCAGCTCGGTCTTGCCGGAGGCCACCGGACCGGCGATCAGCGCGACCCTTCCGGATCCTGACAGGGAGTCGGCCAGCAACGTCTCCAGCGTGGCCCACTGGCCGTCCCGCTCGATCAGGCCCGCGGGTCTCGCCCTGGTCGCACCGCTGTCGGACGTCCCGGTCATGATGGAGCACCTCTCGCCGAGAGTGCCGCCGTGCCGCGGCGCGGTGGGTGCGGTCGAGGCACCACCGCGTTCCCCCGGGAGCGCGGGCACGACGGGTCGGCGTCGAGCGTCGCAGGAGAGCGGATCCCCCCACAATTCAGTGCGCGCCGGTTCTAGGTTTTCTCCTGGAGTCCCGGACGCCTGGGCTAACGACCCCTGCGCGGCTTCGCGCGCTTGGCGGGCTGCTTCTTCTGCGCCGGTGCGGGACCTCGCCGTTGCTGTTGCTTCGGGGCCTGCTTCTGCCTGGCCTGCTCGGGTGCGGGACCGCGGGTGCTGTTGACCGAGCGGCCGCGGACGATGCCGATCATGTGCTCGACGAGGTCGGGGTTCTCGTCGCGGATCGGGAACGACAGCGCGACGCGGGACTGCGGCGCGTCGATGAGCGGCACGTGCTTCAGGTCCTTGCGGTGGTGCAGCCGCGCGAGCGACTGCGGCACGACCAGCAGCCCGACGCCGGCCGCCACGATCTGGATCGCGTCCGCGGTCGTCTCCGGCCGTTCGACCGGCGCCTCGCCCGGCACCTCGTCCCAGCCGAGCGGGTCGTCGAGCGGCTGCCACAGCACGTGCCCGGCGAGGTCCTCAAGGGACAGTTCGTCGGCCGCGGCGAACTCGTGGTCTTTCGGGAACACGACGACCGTGGTCTCGGTGTAGAGCGGGATCGCGTGCAGGTCCTCGCGGTCGCCGGGCAGCCTGAGCAGCGCGGCGTCGGCCTCACCGGAACGCACCCTGGGGGCGGCTTCGGCGATGGTCACCTGCACGAGGGTCAGCGGGGTCTCCGGCAGGCGTTCCTGCCAGACGCCCGCCCACTTGCCCGGCGTCACGCCTGGGACGTACGCGAGCGTGAACGATCCGGTCACGCGCTGAGGCTACCGGACGCAGCCGTTGCTCCCTGTGGCATTACCCTTGGGCGTCATGAAGGCCGAGCAGACCATGAAGCCCGCCACCGCCGCGAAGAAGCTCGGCGTGTACCTGGAGGCCACTCCCGAGGAGTTCCAGGCGGGCGTCGTGTCGCGCGACGAGCTCAACGCGCTGCAGGCGAACCCGCCGCAGTGGCTCGCGGACCTGCGCCGCAACGGCCCGCACCCCAAGCAGCTGATCGCGCAGAAGCTCGGCATCTCGACCAGCGGCCTGGTGCGCGCCGGCATCACCGAGGCGCTCACCACCGAGCAGATCACCGCGCTGAAGGACGAGAACCCGGACTGGCTGGTCCGCGAGCGCAACACCTACCAGGAGTTCAAGGCAGAGGAGGCACGCCTGGCGGAGAAGGCGCGCCTCGAAGCCGAGTCGGAGTGAGCGAGCACTCCTCGGACAGTGCCGGGTGGTCCTTCTCCTTGGCCGCCAACCGGTTCGCCTCGGCCTAGCCGCCCTCGCGCCACGAGGTTCGCCCGCACCAGGCCCGAGCCGCGACCGCGTTCCTCACCCCAGGACGAACGGGATCTCCAGCTCCCCCAGCTCGGCGCGTTCCGCCGCGGTCGGCGCGCGCCGGCCCGTTCCCACCAGCAGCACGTCGGTGTCGGAGAACCCGGCGGGGAACGCCGTTCCGGCGATCTGCTCCAGCACCTCCCGGCAGCGGGCCAGTGCCTCGGCGGACGGGCCCGCGTGCCGCGGCAGGTGTGCGACCAGGTCGAGGTGGTGCAGCGTCCACTCCCAGACGTAGGCGCCGAGGTAGCCGGCCGCGGTGAGCACCATGTCCTGCGTGCGGACACGGGCGTCGGGTGCGGCCAGGCCTGCCGCTCGCTGCGCCGCCCTGCCCACGTCGTCGACGTGGAACTTCAGCATCCACGGCTCTCCGTAGGCCTGCGCGAGCCGGACGGTCAACGCCGACAGCGGGTCGTCCGCGGGTTCGTGCGCCACCCGCCAGTACGTCACGGCGTCGTGCGTCGGCTCGTCCGGCGCCGGCGTCACGAGCGTGATCAGCACGTCCTGCGCGTCGATCACGAAGTGGCACACCAGGTCCCGCACGAGCCAGCCCGCGCAGCCGGACGGCCGGCCGAAGTCCTCGTCGGTGAGGCGTTCGACCACGTCGAGCAACTCCCCCAAGGAGCGCGAAAAGAGGTCCACACCCGCAAACTACCGCGCGGCGGTGAGGGCGTCCGCGACCGCGCTTCTGTTGTCGGACAGGTAGAAGTGGCCGCCGGAGAAGACCTTCAGGGTGAACTCGCCCGTCGTGCGTTCGCGCCACCGCTCGACCTCGTCGACCGACGCCTTGGGGTCGGCGTCGCCGGTCAGCGCCGTCAGCGGGCAGCCCAGGTCCGGTCCGGGGCGGTAGCGGTAGGTCTCGGCGGCGCGGTAGTCGGCGCGGATCGCCGGGAGCACCATCCGGACGACGTCCTCGTCGTCGAACACGCTCGCGTTCGTGCCGGCGAGCCTGCGGACCTCGGCGATGAGCCCGGCGTCGTCGCGTTCGTGCACCCGGTCGTCGCGGACGACCTGCGGGGCGCGGCGGCCGGAGACGAACAGGTGGTCCGGTTCGTGCCGCAGCGCCACCTCGAACGCGACCATCGCGCCCATGCTGTGCCCGAACAGGTGCAGCGGGCGGCCGGCGGGCAGCAGCGGCGCGATCTCGTCGGCGAGCGCTCTGACGTCGTCGACCAACGGCTCCGACCTGCGGTCCTGCCGTCCCGGGTACTGGACGGCCAGCAGCTCGGCGCGGCCCTGGAGGTGCTGGACGAACGGCTGGTACCAGCTCGCCGCGCCGCCCGCGTGCGGGAAGCAGACGAGCCGCGGTGCGTGCGCGGGTGCCTCGGTGAGCCTGCGCAACCAGAGGCCGGTATCGAGTGTGGACGCCACGCGTCGATGCAAGCACCGTTCGGGCTGAGGAAACGACCAGAAAGAGCTAGCGTGGCGGCCATGGGCCAGTCTCCGGCTGTGGAGCTAGAGGTGGAGGACCGCGTCGTGCGGATCTCCAACCCCGACCGCGTCTACTTCCCGGCGCGCGGCGAGACGAAGCTGGATCTCGCGCGGTACTACCTGTCCGTCGGTGACGGGATCGTCCGGGCGCTGCGGGAACGGCCGTGCATGCTGCACCGGTTCCCGTCCGGGGTGACCGGCGAGAAGGTGCACCAGAAGAGGCTTCCGCACGGCGCGCCGCCGTGGGTGCGGACCGTGCGCGTGCACTTCCCGCGCTACAACCGCCACGCGGACGAGCTGTGCGTCACGCACCTCGCCGACGTGATCTGGGCGGTGCAGATGTCCACTGTGGAGTTCCACCCGTGGAACTCGCGCGCCGCGGACACCGAGAAGCCCGACGAGTGGCGCATCGACCTAGACCCCGGCCCGACCTGCACGTTCGACCGGGTGCGGCGGGTGGCGCTGGTCGTGCAGGAGGTGCTGGCCGAGCTCGGTGCCACCGGGTTCCCCAAGACCTCCGGGTCCAAGGGGCTGCACATCTACGTGCGGATCAAGCCCTCGTTCGGTTTCCAGGACGTGCGGAAGGCGGCGCTGGCGTTTGCGCACGAGGTCGAGCGGCGCGCCCCGGACGACGTCGAGACGACCTGGTGGCGCAAGGACCGTGACCCGTCCCTGGTGTTCGTGGACTACAACCAGAACACGCGCGACCGGACGATCGCCAGCGCGTACTCGGTGCGCGGCTACCCCGAGGCGACGGTGTCGACGCCGGTGCGCTGGGACGAGATCCCGGACGTCGACCCGCACGACTTCACCATCGCCACCGTGCCGGCGCGCTTCGCTTCCCTGGGGGACCTGCACGCCGGGATCGACGACGCGGTGTGGTCGATCGAACCGTTGCTGGAGTGGGCCGCCCGCGACTCCCTGGAGGTCCCCGATGAGCAGTAGCCCGATCAAGTTCTCCTCGCTGGACCAGCCGTTGTTCGGCGGGTTGCTGAAGGGTGACCTGGTCTCGTACCTGGAGTTCGTGGCGTCGCGGTTCGTGCCGGTGCTGGCCGGGCGGCAGCTGTCGGTGTGGCGGATCCTGCGCGGGCAGGACCCGTTCATGCAGAAGAACGTCCCCAAGTACACGCCGTCCTACGTGAAGACCGTCGACGTGTGGGCGGAGGCCTCGCACCGGACGATCAAGTACGCGATCTGCGACGACGAGCAGACGCTGATGTGGTTCGCGAACCAGCGCGCCGTCGAGTACCACGTGCCGCTGTACCTCGGGGACCACTTCGGCGAGGACCACGTGCAGACGCACCTGGTCATGGACATCGACCCGCCGGAGGGTTCCGGCTTCGACGTCGTCGTGCAGACCGCGCTGCTGGTGCGCGCCGCTCTCGCCGACGCAGGGCTGTCCGGCGTGGTGAAGACGAGCGGGGCCAAGGGAGTGCACATCTTCGTGCCGCTGGTGGCGCACTCGCCCGACGACGTCGCCGCGGCCACCCGTGCGGTGGCGGTGCGGGCGGAGAAGCTCGACCCCGCGCTGGCGACCACCGCCTACATCCGGGCCGAGCGGGGCGGGAAGGTCTTCCTGGACTCGACCCGTGCCTGGGGCGCCACGGTGGTGGCCGCCTACTCGCCCCGGCTGCGGGAGGGGTTGCCGATCTCGTTCCCGGTGCCTTGGGAGTCGCTGCCGGACGTCACCCCGGCCGACTTCACCGTGCGCACCCGTTTCGACGGGGATCCCTGGGCGTCGTTGATGCCTGCTCCGCAGACCCTGCCCGAGGATCTGATCGCTGAAGGGCACACGATTCCCGTTGCCAGGGTCGTGGCGATGCACGAGGGCAAGCGGCGCAAGGCAGCTCAGCGCGAGGCGGAGAAGTAGGCGGCTACCGCTGCTGCTACGGGTAGGGCCACGTGGGCGACGCTGGTGAACGTCGGTTCGTTGGCGGAGACGTAGTCGTTGGCCCTGATGAGGATTCCGGCCGCGATGACGAGGTAGGCGGCGACGGCCGCCCGGCCGGTGGTGATCGTGGCGGTGAGGGGGACGACGATCAGGGCCGCCAGGGCCGCGTGGGTGATGTACGGCGGGACCTCGGCGGTGAGCATCAGGACGGCGTCCGCCAGCAGGAGGGCCGGGGCGATCGCCTGTGGCCACTGCCGGGAGCGGCTTGTGCGGTAGGCGGCCGCGACGGTCAGGGCGGCGGACGTGGCGAGAACGGCGATGTCCTCGCCGTCGCCGTTGATGCTCATGAGGTCGTGGGCGGCGTACGCGATGACGAAAACGCCCGCGGTGCCGACGGCTCCGGCGGCCAGGGTCAGCCAAACCGGGGTCGCGGTGGCCACGAGGGTGACGGCGACGGCGGTGGCGGCCAGGGCGTAGGGCGTCCATGCGAAGGTCTCGCCGCCGCTGAGCAGGCCCGTCGTGCCGGCGAGGAGGCCCACGGTGGCGCCGGGGAGCCAGGGGTGGTCGCGGACGGTCAGGGTGAAGAGGGCCGCGACCAGGGCCCAGGGCCAGATCGCCGCGAAGACGAACGTGTTCGGGCTGGTGTCGCCGAGGTGGGCGAGGATGCCGCCGGGGATCGCCATCATGGCGATGAGGAGCAGGGCGAGGGCGGCGCCGGCGGCCAGGCGTGGCAGCGCGGCGAGGCGTGGCAGCGCGGCGAGGCCTGGCAGCTCGGCGAGGCCTGGGCGTTGCGTCGGCTCCGCAGGCTCCGTGGGCGCCTTCGGAATCGATCCGGACTCGCCCCCCGCCGGGGAGGTCTGAGGCCCCACTCCCATCGTCTCAGGCAGCACCGACAGTTTTCGCGGCGTGCGGGCGGCGGCGGGCGGTTTCGGGGCGGACGGCGGCGCGGCGGGTGACGAGACCGCAGCCAGGTTCGAGGTCGGCGACGCGGCAGGTGGCGAGACCGCAGGCAGGTTCGAGGTCGGCGACGGAGCCGGTTTCTCACCCAGCGCCTCGCGGGCCGCCGACGCCACCATCCGGCTGTCGTCCTCCCCCAGCCGCCGCAACGCCAGCCGCGCCGCCAGCGCCCTGCCCTCGTGCGCGACGGTCAGCATGCGGCGCAGCTCCGGGATCGCGCCCGCCCGCACGCCCGGCAGCGAGTGGTCGATGGCGTCCTGCAGTTCCGCCGGCAAGGCCGACGGGACGGAGACCGGGCGGGCCCGGCGGGCTATGCGGAGGTCGCCCCGCACGTCCAGCATCCACTTGCCCGGGGTCTGGTGCGGGGTCACGCGGCGGACCCGGTCGTAGACGTACTCGTAGAGCTCGTCGAGGCCCACGTGGCCGTCCTGGTCGCGGTCGGCGTCGCCGGTCTCCAGGCCCTCCACCAGGGCCGAGGTGAAGACGGAGGGTTCGCCTTCCGAGGCGTCGGCCACCGCGGCGCCCTCGAAGGCGTACTCCATCGCGGACGAGGCGGTGATGACGGCACGGCCGCTGCCGCCGAACTGTTCCTCGAGGCCGACGGTGCCGCCCGCGCGGGCGACCATGCCCCGGCCGAAGGCGCCGGAGTAGCAGCAGTCCAGGAGCAGGACGATGCGGCGGGAGCGGGAGCGGTTCATGCGGCGGGCCACGAAGTCCGCGGAGACCGCGGTGCCCGCGAGCCTGGAGAGCTTGGTGCTGGAGGTGGCGAAGTGGAGTTCGCCCGCCTCGTCCTTGACGCCGTGGCCGGAGAAGTGCAGGACCAGGAGGTCGTCCGGGGCCCGGTCGGCGAAGAAGTCCTCCACGGCCTCGTTGATCTCGGCGGCCGACGAGTTGATCAGGGTGCGGACGTGGAAGCCGCCGATGCGCGGGTCGGCCAGGACCTCGCTCAGGCGGGCCGCGTCGTGGGCCGGGGCGCGCAACGACGAGAGGCCAGGGTCGGCGAAGACGTGGCTCGCGATGATCAGCGCGTGGCGGTGCAGGTGGCGGCCGAGCCACTCGGAGCGGTGGGCCAGTTCGTCGGCGGTGGGGGCGCCGGTCAGTTCCAGCGGGTCGCCGTCGGCCTCGATCGTCACCGCGCGGTCGCGGCGCTGGCCGAGCCACGTCGACACGGCGTTGATCAGCGCGGCCAGGACGGTGGACTGGGAGACCGTGGTCAGGATCGTGCCGAGGTCGGCCACGTCCACGGCTTTGGCGCCCTCGGGGGCCGGGCCGGAAGCCGAGGAGACGGGGAGCAGTTCGGACAGTTCGGTGCGCAGGAACGCGGTGAGCTGCTCGACGCGCTCGTCGTCGGCGCCGTCCTCGCGCACGCGCAGTGTGACCTCGGTCATAGCGGCCTCCTGCCAGGAGGTCGCTCACCGGCGGCAAAGCATTACGACGGGTCGGAACCCCGGAAGGCGCCCCACCAGAAGCCCAGGACCGCGGCGACCAGGGTCGTGGTGATCCAGCCGGTGAAACCGGTGCCGTCGAGGTAGGCCCAGAAGAGCCCGACGAACGGCGCCGGGACGAGGAACACCGCGTCGACGCGGATCTGGGCGAACAGGCCAGAGGGCGCGCGGGTCTCCGGGTCGGGGCGCACCGGGTTGTCCAGGCGGCGGCCGCGCGGGTGCTTCGTCACCGGGCGGCCGGACGGGTAGACCGTCACGCCGTCGATCACGGCGACGCGGCCGCCGCGCAGCTCGACGTCGGCCGGCGACGGGAGCGTCACGAGCACCGGGTCGTAGTAGACGGGCAGCCAGCGCTCCACCGGGCCGTCGATCTCCAGCCACGACCGCACCATCAGGCCCGACTGGAGACGGATGCGCCGCACGGACACCGTCTCGGCCGGAGAACGGGCGGAACGCACCGCCAGCAGCAGCCGGACGCCGCCGACGGACAGCACCAGCAACGCCACGGCCACCGCGAACGTCACGCCGCCCAGCGCGCGGTCGGTCGACACGAACAGGTCCGAGCCGGGGATCACCGCACGCGACGGGTCGGCCGGGTCGAACGCGATCTGCGTCTGCTTGCCGACGACCCGGTCACCGTTCTCGTAGGCGACCCGCGCGGTACCGGCGGGCCAGCGCACCTCGACCGCACCGTCCGAATAGGACACCACGTCGCCCATGCCCCGCGCGGTCATCGACGACAGCGCCGCCCGTCCGTCCGAATAGGACAGCCAGGACAGCAGTGCGACCACGAGGCAGACCAGCAGCACGACCGCCGTGGTCGTGAGGCCGTACCGCAGCGCGGGAACCCGGGAACGCAGCAAGACAAGCTCCAAACAGGAAGAAACGGCCCGGCGGAGAAGACCCGCCGGGCCGTTCACGAGCCTAACGGCACGTCACTGCGTCAGCCGGTGAAGCCCATGTGGACGTAGTCGTACGGACGGTTCGCGTACGCGACGGCACCGAAGTTGGCGACGGTGCTCTTCACCGCGACCGCGCCGGGCAGCTGGTACAGCGGCAGCTGGTGGCCCAGCTCCCAGATCTTCTTGTCGGCCTCGTTGGCGATCTCGAGGCGCTTGGTGTCGTCGAGCTCGCCGACGGCCTGCTCGAGCAGCTTGTTGACTTCCTCGGACCCGATGCGGCCGTAGTTCTGGTTGGTGCTGGCCGGGTCGAGGTAGTAGATGCCCTTGCTGTCCGAGATCGGCGTGGCCGAGGCCAGCCAGCGGAAGCCCGTCATGTCGAAGTTGCCGACGTTCACGAACTGCTTGAAGAAGTCAGCCGACGGAACGGCCTGGATGTCGACCTTGGCGCCGATCTCCTTCAGCTGCGACTGCACGAGCTTCGCGATCTGGTCGGAGGTGGGGTTCGGCGTCGGGATGACGTAGCGGACGACGAGCTCCTTGCCGTCCTTCGCGCGCGTCTCACCGGCGAGCTTCCAGCCCAGCTCGTCGAGCTGCTTCTTCGCGGCTTCCTTGTCGAACGACGCGACGGCCGAGTTGTCCTTGTAGCCGGCCGAGCCCAGCAGGAAGAAGTGGTTACCGGTGACCTGCGCGTCACCCTTGATCATCTGGCCGAGGAGGGCCTTGGTGATGGTCTTGGTGTCGATGCCGCGGGTCAGCGCGACGCGGAGCTTCGGGTCCTTGAGGATCGACGAGTCGGCACCGTTGAACGTGATGTGCGAGTAGTCAGGCGTGATCGCCTGGCGGATCGTCACGTTCTGCATCGACTTGGCACGCGTGAAGTTGTCGATCGACGAGCCGATGTCGAAGAAGTCGATCTGGCCGTTGGCGAGCGCGTCCGCGAGCGCGGGACGGTCGACCTGGCGGAACGTGATCTTCTCCAGCTTGGGCTTGTCGCCCCACCACGCCGGGTCCTGGACCACGGTCACGAGCTTCGCGGTGCGGTCGATCGTGCCGACCTTGAACGGACCCGCGGTGATCTTGGGAGCGTCCGCCCAGCCCTTGTTGAACTCCTCGGCGACCGAGGACATGGACTTCGGGTACAGGGGCGAGAACATGCCCTTGTACTCGGCGAACTTCTTCTTGAAGGTGACCTTGACGTCCTGGTCGGAAGCGCCCTTCTCGACCTTCTCGATGTCCTCGTAGCCGGTGGTGCCTGCGACCTCGAAGGCCTTGTCGGCGCCGCTCAGCGACTTCCACATCGCCTCGAAGTCCTGCCACGACAGCGCCGTGCCGTCCGACCACTTGGCCTTCGGGTTGAGCTTGAACTCGAGGACCTGCGGCTCACTGGAGGCGAGCTTCGCGTCCTCGAGGTAGTCCTTGTTGATCTCGAACGTCGCGTCTGCCTTCTGCTTCCACAGGTTCGGCATCATCGTGTCGATCATGCGACGGCCGTCCGCGTTGGTGCCGTCGAGCTGGTTGTAGTTCCAGTTGTCGGGCAGCTGGTCGACCGGCCAGCGGAACTCGCCGCCGTCCTTGACCTTGGACGCGTCCTGCGGGTTGATGTCCGCCTGGCCGATCGTGTTGTCCGCGCCCTTGAGCCCGGAGTCCCCAGTGTTGCTGGGCCCACCACACGCGGTAAGCGTGAGGGCGACCGCCGCAATGGAGATCACACCCACCTTGGTACGTCGACTCACTGTCGTGAACCTCCCTCGTGCCCGGACACCAGTTGCCGGGGACACTGTTCCTTCGTGCTCGCAGGTCGTCTGAGGCGACGGATGCATCAGAGGACCTGACGGATCTGGGCGAAGTGGCAGGCCGCCTCGTGGTCGTCGGCCTGGACTTCGCGAAGTGGTTCCACCTCGATGCACTGGCGCTGCTTCTCCGGCGGCAGCGACGCGTGCAGGAAGCAGCGCGTGCGGAAGCGGCAGCCGGACGGCGGGTTCGCCGGGCTCGGCAGGTCGCCGGTGAGGATGATCCTCTCCCGCTGCCGCTCCTTCACGGGGTCGGGGATCGGGATCGCCGACAGCAGTGCCTGCGTGTACGGGTGGCGCGGCGCGTCGAACACCGAGTCCACCTCGCCGATCTCGATGATCTTCCCGAGGTACATCACGGCCACCCGGTCCGCGATGTGCCGCACCACCGACAGGTCGTGCGCCACGAACAGGTAGGCCAGGCCCAGCTTGGACTTGAGCTCCTCCAGCAGGTTGATGACACCCGCCTGGATGGACACGTCCAGCGCCGACACCGGCTCGTCGAGCACGACGAGCTTGGGTTCGAGCGCGAGCGCCCGCGCGATGCCGATGCGCTGCCGCTGACCGCCGGAGAACTCACCGGGGTAGCGCGACAGCTGGTCGGGACGCAGGCCGACGAGCCGCATGAGCTCCGGCACGCGCCGGTTGATGTCGCTCTTGGCGTAGCCGTGGACCTGCATCGGCTCGGCGATGCAGTCGTGGATCGTCAGGCGCGGGTCGAGCGACGCCATCGGGTCCTGGAACACCACGGACATGTCGCGGCGGATCGCGAAGCGCCGCTTGTTGTCCACATCGGACACGTTCGTGCCCAGCACGGAGATCCCGCCGCCCATGGGCTTCTGCAGGTTGAGGATCTCCATCAGCGTCGTGGTCTTGCCGCAGCCCGACTCGCCGACGAGGCCCAGGGTCTCGCCCTCGCGGATGTCGAACGTGATGCCGTCGACCGCGTGCACGGTGCCGACGCGGCGCTTGAACACCACGCCCTTGTTGACCGGGTACTCCTTGACGAGCTTGTCGAGCTCCAGCACGATCTCGCGCTGGTCGCGCGGGATCTTCGCGACCTCGGGCTCGTCCGCGACCTCGGCACCGAAGATCTCGACCGCGGCCTCCGCGCCCTCGGCGTCGGTCTCGGCGATCTCGTTGGTGCGGATGCACGCGGCGTGGTGCTCCGCCGAGCCGTCCACGTCCACGAGCGGCGGTTCCGCGGTGTGGCAGGCGTCGACGACCATCGGGCAGCGCGGCGCGAACGGGCACCCGTCGGGGAGGTCCGTGAGCGACGGCGGCTGGCCCTTGATCGGCACGAGCGCCTGCTTCTCGCTGACGTCGAGCCGCGGGATCGAGCCGAGCAGGCCGAGCGTGTACGGCATGCGCGGCTGCTGGTAGATGTCGTCCACCAGGCCGGTCTCGACGGCGCGGCCCGCGTACATGACCATCAGGCGGTCCGCGAACCCGGCGACGACGCCGAGGTCGTGGGTGATGATCACGATGCCGGCGCCGGTGACCTCCTGCGCGGTCTCCAGCAGCTGGAGCACCTGCGCCTGCACCGTCACGTCGAGCGCGGTGGTCGGCTCGTCGGCGATGATCAGGTCGGGGTCGTTGGCGATCGCCATCGCGATCACCGCGCGCTGCCGCATGCCGCCCGAGAACTCGTGCGGGAACGCCTTGGCGCGCTCGACGGCGTTCGGGATGCCGACCAGGTCGAGCAGCTCGACCGCGCGCTTGTTCGCGGCGGCCTTCGAGACCGCGCCCTTCTTGTGCACCAGGATCGCCTCGGCGATCTGGTCGCCGACGGTGTAGACCGGCGTCAGCGCGGACAGCGGGTCCTGGAACACCATCGAGATGCGGCGGCCGCGGATCTTCGACAGCTCGGTGTCGCTCTGGCCGATCAGCTCACGGCCCTGGAACTTGATGGACCCGCTGATGCGCGCCGAGGACGGCAGCAGTCCCATGACGGCGAGAGACGACACGGACTTGCCGGAACCGGACTCGCCGACGATGCCGAGGACCTCGCCGGGCGAGACCTGGTAGCTCAGGCCGCGCACCGCGCGCACCCGGCCCGCCTCGCTGGGGAAGGACACGTGAAGGTCCTCGACCTGCAGGACCGGGCCCTCGGTGGCCGGGGTGTCCGGCGTGTCGAACTGGATCTCCGAGGTGGTCATCAGGCGGCCTTCTCCTTGGTTTCCTTCTTCTCCTTGCGGCGCACGCGGGTGGACGTCGGGTCGAGCGCGTCCCGCAGTCCGTCACCGACCCAGTTCACCGCCAGCACGAACACGACGAGGAAGCCCGCCGGGAACAGGAAGAGCCAGGGGAAGGTCGTCGCGGACTCCGCGTACAGGCCGATCATGGTGCCGAGCGAGACGTCAGGCGACTGCACGCCGAACCCGAAGAAGCTCAGACCCGTCTCGGCGAGCACCGCCGAGCCGACGTTGATCGTCGCGTCGATGATGAGCAGCGACGCCATGTTCGGCACGATGTGCTTGGCGATGATCTTGCGCGCCGGCTGGCCCATGAACTTGGCCGCCTTGACGAACTCGCGTTCCTTCAAGGTCAGCGTCATGCCGCGGACGATGCGGGCGGTGATCATCCATTGGAACGCCGCCAGCATGATCACCAGCAGCCACCACGACTTGCCCCTGAACCACGGGCTCAGGATCGCGATGATCAGGAACGACGGCAGCACCAGCAGCAGGTCGACGACCCACATGAGCGTCTTGTCGGCGATGCCGAGGAAGTACCCGGCGGCCGCGCCGACGATCGCGGCGATGGTCGTCGAGATCAGCGCCACGAGCAGGCCGATGATCAGCGACTTCTGCAGTCCGCGCATGGTCAGCGCGAACATGTCGGTACCGATCTTGTCGGTGCCGAAGATGTGGTCGGCGTAGGGCGGCTCGAGGAACGCCGCGTAGTCCTGCTGGTCGTAGGTCCACTTCGACAGCAGCGGGCCCACGAACGCCATCAGGTACATGCCGATGATGACGACCAGGCCGACCAGGGCCAGCTTGTTGCGCAGGAAGCGGATGAGCACGAGCCTGCCGCGCGTCATCGCCTTCTCGGGTTCGGGGGCAGCGTCGACTGGGCTGCCGGAGGCGGCACCGGTGGTTCCGGCGGCGTCGCCCTCGTTGAGGATCACGGTCACGTCGTCGTCACCTTGCCTAGTTCACGCGGATTCGGGGGTCGAGCGCGGCGTACAGCACGTCGGCGAGCCAGCCGGAGAACAGCACGCAGACGGCGACGAACAGCGTCACCGTGGCCGTGATGTTCGCGTCCTGCGAGCCGATGCCGACGACCAGCCAGTCACCCATGCCGTACCAGGTGAAGATCTTCTCCGTGAACGTGCCACCGACGACGAGCAGGCCGAACCCGAACGCGAACAGCGTCGCCATCGGGATCAGCGCGGTGCGCAGGCCGTGCTTGAACAGTGCCTTGCGGCGGGTGAGCCCCTTGGCCTGGGCGGTGCGCAGGAAGTCGCTGCCGAGCACGTCGAGCATCGACGAGCGCTGGTAGCGGCTGTAGAACGCGATCTGGCCGAGCGCGATCGCGAGCGTCGGCAGGATCAGGTGCTGCAACCGGTCACCCAGTTGCTCGAACCAGTTCCCCTGAAATCCGGGGGTGGTCTCGCCGACGAAGATCAGCACGTTGCTACCGATCGCGTCGTTGAGGCCCTGCGCTCCCAGCTTGAGCAGCGGTCCGAGCACGAGAACGGGCATGGACAGCAATATGAAGCTGAACAGGGTCGCGAAGTAGTCGCTGAACTTGTACTGCCGGATCGCGCTGACCACGCCGAGCAGCACGCCGAACGCGATGCCGAACGTGATGCCCAGCAGGAACAACCTCAGACTCACGCCGATGCGCCTGCCGAGTTCGTCGGTGATCGGGCGGTCCGCGACGGTGCGACCGAAGTCGCCCTGAACCACACCGCTCATCCAGGTCACGAACCGCTGCGGGATCGGCTGGTCGAGGTGCAGGTCTCGTTTCTTCGCCTCGATCGACGCCGCCGGTGGCGGTGGGTTGCGTTGCTGCAACACCCCGATCGGGTCAAAGGTGGCGGAGGCCAACGTGAACGCGAGGAACGTCGCCACGAGGGCGAGCACCACGTAGTTGACCAACCGCCGCAACAGAAATCCGGCCACCCGTGTTCAGTCCTCTCCCCGGTGGTTGCGACTTCGGCTCACTGGATTGCAGTGGACGAGTTGCAAGAGATTAACCGCCGTTCAGGCGGACCGCTGCCCACCCCCACCATTGCGTGGAGGCCCACTGACCGGGCCATAGTCACCCATGCGTGGAGGAAAGGTGGGCGGAACAGCCACATCCACAGTTGACTCTCGTGAATTGTGTGCTCAAGCGTGACCATTGTGCGGCCGTATCGCTGTATTCAGCGTGAAGTTCCGGTTCCCCACGATGGATGTGACGCATCTGGGTGAATGCATTGACCAGAAGACGTGGGACAAGCAGCGCAATGTGATCAGAAAGCGACATCACTCTGCGGAGCGCCTCGTACGTCGAGTGTAACTGCACCGATGCGGAGCAGCACGGACGTCCGAGCAGCTCAGGACGGACTGGTCCGAACGGGGTGAACCGCGTCACAGGGAACGCGCCCAGATGGCTTAGGCAAGCCTAAGAAAGGCGCCAGAGCCGTCCGCCCGCGATCACGAACACCTGGCCGCCCGCCTTCTCCGCGGCCACCACCGCGCCGGACGGGCCGTCCGCGGGACGTTCGTCCTTTTCGGACACCATTTTGACGCCGCCGTGGTCCACGAAGAGCGTCGGCGTGCCGTTGACGTCGACCGGGGCGGCCAGCGTCATGTCGTCGTTCACCGGGACGTCCGGGGTGGTGATCTTCCGCCAGTCCGCGCCGGTGCCGGACCACCAGGCGAGCTTGCCCTTCGCGCGGCCCACGACCTGGCAGGTGCCGTTCCAGCAGCGGGCGGCCAGCGCGGCGTCGCCGTCCGGGAGGGTCGCGGTGGTCCAGGTGGTGCCGTCGTACTGCCAGACCGCGGCGCTGACCACGCCCTTCGCGATCTGCCAGCCGACGACCAGCGCGCCGTCGCCGTTCTGCGTGACGGCCAGCGGGAAGCGGAGGAGCTCCTGCGAGCTCTCGAGGACCGTGCCGGCGGAGGGCTGCCGGGTCCAGGTGTCGGCGGCGTAGGTCCAGGCCGCGATGTCGAGGCCAGCCTTGGCGCTCTGCCAGGTGCCGATGATCAACGGACCGGCGGCGGTGCGGACCGGGCCGATGAGCTCGCCGGCACCGTAGCCGCCGAACGTGCTGAAGGCCTGCGGTTTCTCGGTGATGGCCCGCGTGTCGCCGGTCCAGGCGCTCCAGCGGACGTTGCCGTGCGCGCCGCCGCGTTCGCCGCCCACGCCGGTGATCGTGGTGCCGTCGGAGGTGATGCCGTACCAGTGCGCTTCCTTGCCGTACGGCGTGGCGGGGGTCAGCCGCGAGTTGCTGATCCTGCCGTCGGCGGAGCGGGTGACGAGCTCCGGGTGGTCGACCGGCCGGGTGCCGATGACCAGCAGGTCGTTGTGGGTGGCCAGCGCTTCGGGCGTGGCGGTGAGGTCGACCGCGGTGAAGCCGGCCGCGTTGTCCGCGCCGCCCGATGAGCAGCCGGTGAGGAGCAGCAAAACCGCGAGCGTCAGCCTCCGCATGCGGGCCAGTATGACCACATGCGGCCCGCACCCGATCAGGTAATGCACTTCTCCGAGGATCCGTCGATCACCCGGTTCGTGCCGCACCTGGCGGCGGCGTGTGAGTGGCGGACGCCGGGCGGAAGCCGGACCACCGGTTTCCGCGGCAGTGCCCGCAAGTGCTGACGTGAACTGCGCACACGAGTGCACGCGGCCGAGTACAGGTGGCTGGAACGGATGCGGACCGTCGAGCTGTACGCGAACCGCTTCGACGCGGCGCGGTTCCAGCCGTTCGAGGACCACACACACGCGGTACCGGACACGGTGGCGCGGCTCGGGTCTGCCGAACGCGTGGGCCGTACTGCGACGAGGTCACCGCGAGCGGGCAGGAGTTCAGCTGCATCCGCATGAGGAACGCCCTGCCGCGATCAGTGGAATGATCAGCGGCCATGCGGGTGCTGCTGGTGGAGGACGACGAGCCGATCGCGGAATCGCTCACGCGAGGCTTGTCCCGCTACGGGTTCGAGGTCCGGTGGGTGCGCACGGGCGCGGAGGCGCTGGCGGCGGAGGACTTCGCGATCGTCCTGGTGGACCTCGGGCTGCCCGACGTGGACGGGCTCGACGTCTGCCGTGAGCTGCGGGCGCGCGGGGACGTGCCGATCATCGTGATCAGCGCGCGGTCCGACGAGGTCGACCGGGTGGTCGGGCTGGAGATCGGCGCGGACGACTACGTCACGAAACCGTTCGGGGTGCGGGAGGTCGTGGCGCGCATGCGGGCGGTCCTCAGGCGCGCGCGGCCGGCCAGGGAACCCGAGAACCACGGCAGGGTGCGCATCGACCGGCGTGGACGGCGGGTGCACCTCGACGGCGGCGAGGTCGAGCTGACGCCGAAGGAGTTCGACCTGCTCGCGTTCCTCGCCGAGGACCCCGGCACGGTGTTCACCCGCGAGCAGATCATGGAGGCGGTGTGGGACGAGAACTGGTTCGGCCCCACCAAGACGCTGGACGTGCACGTCGGGGTGCTGCGCCGCAAGCTCGGTGACGCGGCGTCGCTCGAGACCGTGCGGGGCGTGGGTTTCCGGCTGGTGCTCCCGTGATCCGGCAGCTCGCCTGGAGCTACCTGCTGCTGGTCGCGGTGGCGATCGCGGCGTTCACGGTGCCGGTGGCGTTCACGTTGAACCAGCAGCTCTACGGCGACGCGGAGAACACCGCGCGCCGCGAGGCCGACACCGCCGCGTTGCTGCTCGCGTCCGGTGACACCCGGTCGTTGAACGCGCTGGTGGACGCCTACGAACGCCAGACGCCCGGCCAGATCGACGTGCTGGAGCCGCGGGCGGAGTCGAAGGTCTGGGACGACGAGGGGCTGAAGCTCACCGTGCCGGCGAAGGCACCGGACGGCACGGTGGTCGGCGCGATCCGGCTGTCCTATCCAGACGGTCCCATCACGCAACGGCTCTGGCAGATCTGGGGTTTCCGGGCCGCGCTGGCCGTCGGCGTGCTGATCGTGGCGGCTTTTCTGGGGCTGTGGCTCGCGAAACGGGTCACCCGGCCGTTGCGGGAGCTGAACGCCATGGCGGGCAGGCTGCGCGACGGCGACCTGACCGCGCGGGCCGAGGAGACCGGGCCGCCGGAGACCCGCACGCTCGCCAGGACGCTGAACACCGCCACCGAGACGATCGGCACGCTGGTCGGCTCGCAACGGGCGTTCATCGGCGACGCCTCGCACCAGCTCCGCACGCCGCTCACCGCGTTGCGGCTGTCGCTCGACAACGTGGCGGACGGCGTGGACGACCCGCTGGTGCGCGAGGACGTCGAGATGGCGACGGCCGAGGTCGTGCGGATGTCCAGGCTGGTCAACGGCTTGCTCGCGCTGGCCCGCGCCGAAGCCGACGTCGCCCACCCCGAACCGGTGCAGGTGCTCGACGTCGTCTCCGAACGGTTCACCGCGTGGCGCGCGGCCGCGGACGAACGCTCCGTCTCGCTGGTCAGCGAGGGCTTCGACATCCGCGTGCTGGCCACGCCCGGTCACCTGGAGCAGGTGCTGGACAACGTCCTGTCCAACGCGCTGGAGGTCTCCCCCGGCGGCGCGACGATCCTGGTCCGCACCACCCGGCCCGGTGTGGTCGAGGTGATCGACGCCGGCCCCGGCCTGCCGGAGGCGGATCGGGCGCGGGCGTTCGACAGGTTCTGGCGCGGCCAGGGCCTCACCGGCAAGGGCGGTTCCGGGCTCGGCCTCGCGATCGTGAAGCAGCTCGTCACCGACGACGGCGGCACCGTGTCGCTGGAGGCGGCCGGCAGCGGCGGCCTGTGCGTGCGGATCAGGCTTGCTCCGGCATCGCCGACGAGTGGTGGTTCACGATGAGCCACTTCCCGTCGATCTTCTCGTAGACGAACGTGTAGCGGGCGTCGACCGTGGTCGCCTTGCCGTTTTTGGTGAGCGCGAACCGGTAGGTGCCCGCGTCGATCGCGTCGTCGGCGTCGAGGACGGCGACGTGCGAGTCGAGGATGCTGCCGCTCGGCCTGCCCAGCAGGAAGTGCTCGAAGTAGTCGACGATCTCGGCGCGGGTGGACCGCACCTGGTTCGAGACGGTCGGCAGCAGAACCGCGTTCGGAGCGTAGCGATCGGCCACCTTCTGGGCGTCCCCCGTCGCGAGGGACGCGTTCCAGTCGGCGAACAACGCCTTGACCTGCTCGGGCGTCGGCGCCACGTCCGTACTGGCGGTGGTCTGCGCTGGGGCGCTGGAACATCCGACGAGCAGGGCGGTGGCTCCCGTCAGTGCGGCGGCTCCGATGAGGTAGTTGCGCATCGTGTCGTTCTCCCCGATCGAGTGGCTGTTGAGATCCACTTTCGGGCTAGCCGGGGAAGCGCTCGGACAGGAGCAGCCCAGTACCGGGACAATCTTTCGGAAAGCCTGGTAAACGTGGACGTATGGGACTTCTCAGCGGAATGATGGGGAACGCTTCGAAGCTCGACCCGCGGGACGCCGCCAAGGAGTTCGGGCGGCTGCTCTCGCACGGCGAGCAGATCCACGCGGCGTACCAGCTGGTGCGCGACTCGTTCCTGTTCACCGACCGGCGGCTGATCCTGGTCGACAAGCAGGGCATGACGGGCAAGAAGGTCGAGTACCACTCGATTCCCTACAAGGCGATCACGCAGTTCTCAGTGGAGACGGCCGGTCACTTCGACCTCGACGCCGAGCTCAAGATCTGGGTCTCCAGCCACGACGTGCCGATCTCCAAGCAGTTCGGCAAGGGCGTCGACGTCTACGAGGTGCAGGCGCTGCTGGCCGCGTTCGTCCGGTAGCAGCGCCACCACGAGCTCTGCCAGCGCGATCAGCGCCGCGGTGAGCAGGTGGCTCGTGTCGAGCAGGAGGTTCAGCGCCGTCAGGACCACGGGCGCGACCCGGCTGCGGACCAGCACTCGCATGATGACGGTGGCGCAGCGGGTGGTGGACATTTCCGTGTCCTCTCAGGCGTTTCCGGCTCTCACAGATACGTCGAACCAGACCGTCCGAAATCGACACCCGCGCGCAGAAACCGTGTCCCACAACGAAAAATCCCCCGCAGGCGCGTTGCCTGCGGGGGATTTCGCTTGTGCGGTCTAGCGAGCCTGCAGCATGGGGCGGAACTTGTCGCGGTACGCCCACGCGAGACCGATCTCGGCGACAGTCACGAACAACCCGATCGCGAGGCCCTCGGTCTCCAGGAAGACGTGGTACAGCACGATGTTCACGATCATCGGGGCCAGCAGCGCGAGCGCCAGCGGCACGAACCGGCCGGTCAGCAGGAACAGGCCCGCGACGACCTGGACGGCGGACGCCAGGTGCAGCATGTACCCGGTCGCGGCCAGTGCCAGCGTGAACGCCACCCCGGCGGGCGCCATCGTGCTCGGATCCGGGGCGGGCATGAAGTTCAACCACCCGTTCAAGCCGGTCGTGGTGAACAGCAGGCCGGTCAGCACGCGGGTCACGATCGTGAGGTGGCGCGAGAACGCGGACTTGCGGACGACGCGGGTCTCGGCGACGGCGGGGGCGGTGATCGTGGCGGTCATGTCGAGTTCCTCCTGGGCTGTCGTGTCCTTCCACTGATGCGTCGAACGGGCACCACCCCGGATCGACACGACAGCCCAGAAATCTTTGGTTATTTGGTTTTCGCTGGTCAGACGCGGGCGCCTCGCACGATCTCGGCGACGGGGCTGAGCTTCAGCCACGCCGGCAGCCCCCGCACCACCCACCGCGACCCGGTCAGCTCGATCGTGCCCGCCCGCACCGCGTCGAGCAGGTCGACCTCGCCCTCCCACATCCGGAAGAGGGTCGCGATGTCGGACGCCAGCACGGCGTCGACCTCCAGGCCGGGGTCGGTGTAGCAGATGGAGGCGTCACCGGGTTCGACGACGAGCCAGAACGTGCGGCGCCGGTCGTGGATGCGCACCTCGATGTTCGCGCGCTTGTCCAGCGCCCCGGTGTCGACGCGGCCGTGCATCCACCACATCAGCACCTCGGGGTCGAGCTCGTCGGCGCGCGGGTCGCCGAACGCGTACCGGGCACCCCAGTCGGCGAGCCCGAACACCAGCGGCCGCAACGCCTCCCCTGACGGCGTCAGCTCGTACCCGTCGCCGGTGCGGCGCACCAGCCCGGCGTTCGCGAGCTGCCGCAACCGCCGCGACAGCAACGCGCGCGAGAGCCCCGGCAGGCCGCGGGAGATCTCGTTGAAGCGCGAGGCACCGATCAGCATGTCCCGCACGATCAGCAACGTCCACCGGTCGCCCAGCACCTCCACGGCGCGGACGATCGGGCAGTACTGCGCGTAGGTCCTCACAGGGGAAGTCTCCGCGCGGACGAGCGTTTCGTTACCGCCGTCCGGTTCACTTTCAGAACTACCCGCGGGGCTTGCGCGTTCCTACTTTCGTCCTATGACAACACTTGAGACACCAAGGGTGACCGGCACGTTCCCGACCGTCACCAGAGACGACGACGCGAAGTTCGTGGACGTGGCCGCCCGCATCGGCGCCGTCGCCGCCCGGCACGCCTCCGAGCACGACCGCGACGCCACGTTCGTGAGCGAGGCTTACGAGGCCATGCGCGAGGAGGGCTACCTGGCGTTGGCCGTACCCGAGGAACTGGGCGGGCTCGGCGCCACCACCCGCCAGGTCTGCTACGCGCAGGCCGAGCTCGCCCGGCACGACGGCGCCACCGCCCTCGCCGTCACGATGCACCTCTACCTGACGCTGATGCAGGTGTACCGCAGAGGCAAGGGCGCGCCGGACGCGGAGGGCGTGCTGCGCCGCGTCGCCGCCGAGGGCCTGGTCATCGCCACCAGCGGCGGTTCGGACTGGCTGTGGCCGACGACCACCGCGACGGCCGTGGACGGCGGGTTCCTGGTCAGCGGCCGCAAGGCGTTCTGCAGCCAGTCGCCGCGCGCTCAGGTCGTCGCCACCTCCGCCGTCCTCGGCGAGGAGGTGCTGCACTTCAGCGCGCCGCTGAACGCCGACGGCGTGCGGATCGAGGAAACCTGGGACACGCTCGGCATGCGCGGCACCGCCAGCCACGACGTCGTGCTGGAGGACGTGTTCATCCCGGCCGACAAGATCGCGGCGCGACGCCCGTACGGCGAGTTCGGCGCGCCCCTGTTCGCGGCGATCGTCCACTTCGCGCCGATCTGCGGCGCCACGTACTTCGGCATCGCCGCGGGCGCGCGCGACGTGGCCGTGCGGTCGACGTCGAAGAACGCCGTGCGCCAGATCGGCCTCATGGACTACAAGCTGCGCACCGCGTGGTGGTCGCTGATGGGCTCGATCGAGGAGCTCGGCACCGGCTACACCGCCGACGCCACGTCCACCGTCACCGTGATGCTGGCCAAGCGCCAGGCCGTCGTGGAGGCCGTCGAGGTCGTCGACCTGGCGATGGAGGTCCTGGGTGGACGGTCGTTCTTCAGACGTTCACCTCTCGAACGCGCCTACCGCGACGTCCGCGCCGGCACGTTCCACCCGCTGACACCCGAGGCCACACTTCTGTACGCAGGCAAGGTCGCGCAGGGTGACCCCGGAATCACGGAATAAGTTCAAGTTGTAGGTACGCCAAGGGTTTGCGAGGATTCGGTCCCGTCTCTTCTGAAGGAGCGATTCCGGTGGCAACTCGCCTCAACCCGTACATCAGCTTCGACGGCCAGGCCCGCCAGGCGATGGAGTTCTACCACTCGGTCTTCGGCGGCGAGCTGAAGATGAACACGTTCGGCGAGTTCGGCATGCAGGACACGCCGCAGGCCGACCAGATCATGCACGCCCAGCTGGAGACCGAGCTCGGTTACACGATCATGGCCTCCGACACGCCGCCCGGCATGGCGTTCCAGTCCGGCTCGCGCATCACGGTCTCCCTGTCCGGCGACGAGGAGGTGCTCCGCGAGTACTTCGCCAAGCTCGCCGTGGGCGGCAAGGTCGGCACGCCGCTGGAGAAGCAGATGTGGGGCGACGAGTACGGCGACCTCGTCGACCAGTTCGGCGTCAACTGGATGGTCAACCTGGGCGGCCTGGGCTGACAAACCCCGGCGGGGCTGCGGGAGTAGCCCCGCCCGCCAGGCTGACGCATGATGTGGACCATGAGCGAGCGTCTGCGGGATGTGGTCGGCCAGCTGGCGGTCCGCCCGGCCGACCGAGTGCTGGAGATCGGCTGCGGCCAGGGAGTGGCGGCCACCATGGTCTGCCAGCTGCTCTCCACGGGCACCCTCACCGCGATCGACCGCTCCACCAAGATGATCGAGGCGGCCACCCGCCGCAACGCGGTCTACGTGGCCTCGGGCAAGGCGGAGTTCCTGATCGCCTCGCTGGAGGACGCGAACCTGGGCGACCGCCGCTTCGACCTGGTGTTCGCCGTGCGGGTGGGCCTGTTCCACCGCGACCCGGACCGCGCCCGCGCCCTGCTGGCACCGTGGCTGGCACCGGGCGCCCGCGTGCAGTCGTTCTTCGACGTGCCGGTCTAGGCGCTGGACCGGAACCGGCAACCGCGACTAGACCCGGCTGAACAGGTCCGTGATCAGCTTCTTCGACGGCTCCACCCCGGCCGGTGACATGACCTCGATCTGCGTTTTCCCCTTCCGGGCCGCCACCGTGTGCTGGGCGGTCTCCGCACCACCGGCCGACGACTCGTAGGCCTCGTCGAACAGCCCCTCGATCGCCTTGGCCTTCTCCGGCCTGCTCTTGGCGAACGTGGCCGCGGAGGCGTTGGTCGTGAACCGCACCTCGACCGGCATCCCGGCACCCACGTAGTTGCACGTGGTGACGGCCTTGTCCACGGTCTCCCGCTGCCCCTGCAACCGCAGGTTGAGCGCCTTCCCGACCACGGACGAGTTGGCGTTGGCGCAGGTGGGACCGTTGCCGGCGGCCTGTTCCGCGGTGGTAGGCACCTGCGGGGCCTGCGTGGGGGCGGCTTCCGGCTCCGAGGTGCAGGCGGCGAGCAGCAACGCGGCGGCGGCGAGAAGGGTGATGCGCACATCCCTTCATCGGGCCTGCCGCCACCGCGTTACCCGCTCACCAGCCGTCGACCTGCCGGAGGACCTCGTCGACACGGCCTTCCCAGTCCGCCTCCACCAGCCTGCCGTTCAGCACGGCCACGGCGGCCAGCGTCGCCGTCCCCTCCACCTCGGCGGTCAGCGCGGAAACCCGCACCCCGCCGGTGAAGGCCGTTCCCTGGGGTGCCGGGTGCGAGGTCGTGCCGGTCCAGCCCACCACGTTCGTCAGCTCGGACGGCAGGTCGGTGGCCCAGCCGGTGAGTTCGACGCGGGTACCGGGCGGCGCACCGACCACCCGGTGGATCCGCAGCTCCTGGTCGCCCCACACCGCCGTGACGCTCAGAACGCGCAACCCCGGCACCATCGGCTGGTCGGCGTCGAACACCGGGCGGTGCCAGGAAGCGGCCCAGTTCTCCCGCGCCCCCAGGGGGTGGATGCGCCGCCGCACGCTGCGGTCCCCGTCGACGATCACGGCGAGGTGGTTGTCGGCGACGTTGTGCTTCGAGGTCGGCCCGGTGCTGGTCGAGTAGGCGAAGCGGCTGTACAGCGGATCGTCGTCGCCCGCGCGTTCCCCCTCGAACGGCCGCACGTGGTCGCTGCCGTGGTTGTGCAGCCTGGTCACACCGCCGTGCCGCTGCACCAGGAAGCCCGGCCCCGGCACCGCGACGACACGATCCTCGTCGTCGGCCTCCTCCCGCGAGGTCCACAGTGGATGATCGGCCGCGGCCAGCAGGCAGACGAACGCCTTGGACGCCCAGTACGGCGAGGCCGGGCCGGAGTAGGGCTGCAGGCTCGCCTCGTGCGGCCCGTGCCACCCCAGGCTCAGCAGGCCGTCGGTCAGCGCGCCGCGGTCCAGGAAGTACCGCAGCGAGTTGCTGATGAGGTGCCGGGAACGGCCGGGGCGGAGCGGCGTCTCGCCGGTGACCGCGCCCAGTGCCACGGCGGAGGCGGCGGCGAACCGGTAGGTCAGGGACCGCCCGAGGTAGATCGGTGCCCCGTCCGCGCCGAACAGCAGGCTGAAGCTCTGCAGGTGCTCGCGCAGGTGGGTGGTGATCGGGCGGCCGCCGAGGTGGGCGTCGAGCGCCGGGTACAGGTGCAGGGCCCAGCCGTTGTAGTGGTCGAACGCGCGGCCGTCGCCGTCGGAGTACCAGCCGTCGCCGCGGTACCAGCCCTCCAGCAGCTCCATCGCGCGGTCCTGGGCCCGGCGGGTCTCGTCGTCGCCACGGCCGGCGTGTTCCAGGAACGACGCCACGGTGTACGGGAAGAAGTACCAGTTGTTGGCGGCCGGGACGTGCCGCAGCGCCCCGCGCAGCCAGGCCTCGGCGCGGTCCTGGACCGCCTCCGGGAGCTTGTCCCAGAGCCACGGCCTGGTGAGGCGCAGGCCCAGCGCCACCGACGCGGACTCGACCATGGGCTGGCCCACGTCGAAGATCTGCGGCCACTCCCCTGCCGTGCCCGCGGTGAGGCCGGCGGCGTAGCGGTCGAGGAGGTTGCCGGGGTCGTCACCGTGGGCGGTGCGGAAGGCGGCGGCGAGGAACGTGCGGGCGTAGCCCTCCAGGCCGTCGGAGCGGACGCCGCTGCGGGACGGCCGGCCGGGGAGGTCGAGGAACGCCTGGTCGGGCGACGCGTGCCGCCAGGCGGCGGCGAGGAGTCCGTCCGCCACGGCCACCCAGTGGTCGCGGGTGAGGCCGGTGTGGGGGCTGAGGGTGTGGTCGGGTTCGGGCAGCTGCACGCGGTCTGTTCCCTTCGCTCGGTCGGGTGCCTGGCTTCCGCCGCGCCTGCTCACGCGACGCGGTCCGCCCGCACCTGGCTCCTGTCCCATCGGCTCATGCCCGCCTCACGCGATCTGTTCCCTCCGCTCGGCGGGCACGGGCGTCGCGAACGGCTCCCCCGCCGCCCACCGCCTGACCTCGTCGACCGCGTGCCGGCCCAGCCGCACCCACTCGTTGCCCTGCGACCCGGCGAGGTGCGGCGTGATCAGCACGGCGTCGTTGCGCCACAACGGGTGGCCGGCCGGCAGCACCTCCGGGTCGGTCACGTCCAGCACCGCCCGGATCCGCCCCGCCTCCGCCACCAGCGCCTCCTGGTCGACCACCGCGCCGCGGGCCGTGTTGATCAGCACGGCGTCGTCCCGCAGCAACGCCAGCAGATCCCGGCTGACCAGGCCGACGGTCTCCGGCAGCAACGGCGTGTGCACGCTCACCACGTCGCTGCGGGAGAACAGCTCGGTGAGGCTCACGGACTCGGCACCGTCCACTTCGGTCACGAACGGGTCGTGCACCAGCACGTGGAAATCGTAGGGCGCGAGCAGCTCGATCACCCGGCGGCCGATCATCGACGCCGACACGATGCCCACCACCGCGCCGAAGTTGCCGACGGTCGGCGGCACCTCGTAGACCGCCATCCGCCTGGTCTCGCGGTAGTCGCGGGCTCGTTCGAGGACGCGTTTGCCGGTCAGCAGGATCATCGCGACCGTGTACTCGGCCACCGGCAGGGCGTTGGCCGGGGCGGCCGACGACACCACCACGCCGCGGTCCCAGCAGGCGTCGGTGACGAAGCCGCGCACCGAACCGGCCGTGTGCACGATCGCCCGCAACGAAGGCAGCCGCGCGAGCACCTCGGCGGTGATCGGCGGGCACCCCCAGCCCGTGACCAGCAGGTCGACGTCGGGCACGGACGAGAAATCCGCGAAAACGCCCAGGAAGTCGCACGAGGCGGACAACTCGGCAAGCACGGGCGTGAGAACGGCGGCGGAGGCCTCCGCCGACATCACGCCCGCGGCCCTCACTTGACTGCTCCCGCGGTCATGCCGGCCTTCCAGAACCGTTGCAGCAGCATGAAAGCGAGGATCAGCGGCAGCACCGCGAAGAGAGAACCCATGATCACCACCGGGTAGTACTCGGGAGACACAGTGGCCGAGCTGTTCCACTGGTAGAGGCCGAGGCTGACGGGGTAGAGCTTCTGGTCGGACAGCATCACCATCGGCAGGAAGAAGTTGTTCCAGATCGTGGTGAGCTGGAACAGGAAGAGCGTCACCACGCCGGGGCCGAGCATCCGGAGGGCGACCCTGAAGTACGTGGCGAGGTCGCCCGCGCCGTCGATGCGGGCGGCCTCCAGGACCTCGCCCGGCACGTACCCCTGGGAGAACACCCGCCCCAGGTACACGCCGAACGGGTTGAACAGGGCCGGGATGAACACCGCCCAGAACGTGTTCACCAGGCCGGCCTCGGACGCCATCAGGTAGAGCGGCAGGGCCAGGACGGTCTGCGGCACCATGACGGCGGCCAGCACCAGGCCGAAGAGCTTCTCCTTGTGCCGGAAGGCGTACTTGTCGAACGCGTACCCGGCGGCGATCGAGATGAACGCGCTCACCCCCGCGCCGATCACCGCGTACAGCAGGCTGTTGACGTACCAGCGCGAGTACAGGCCCTTGTCCATCGCGAAGAGGTTCTTCACGTTCTCCGCGAACGAGAAGCCGCCGAACAGCTCGCTGTTGAACAGCGCGTCGACGTTCTTGGTGGCGGCGAGCACGAGCCACATCACCGGCAGCAGGGTGTAGAGGACGGAGACGCCGACGACCACGTTCACCGTTGTCCGGCCGAGCAGGGTCATCAGGCGGCCTTCCTGTTCGTCCAGCGGGTGACGCCGTAGGACAGCGCGACCGTGAAGGCCAGCAGGATCACGGACGCGGCCGCGGCGAGGCCGTAGTTGTTGCGGGTGAACGCGGCGTCGTAGATGTACATGCTCGGCGAGAACCGGGCGCTGATCATCGGCGTGGACTGGCTGAGCAGCACGGGCTCGGTGAACAGCTGCAGCGCCCAGATCAGCGTGAAGATGCCGACCGTGACGATCGCACCGCGCACCAGCGGTGTCTTGATCCGCAACGCCTGCTTGACCGGTCCGGCACCGTCCACGACGGACGCTTCGAGCACCTCGCGCGGCACGGCCTGCAACGCGGCGTAGAAGATCACCATGTTGTAGCCGAGGTTGCTCCACAGCGCGATGTTCACGATCGACGGCAGCACGGTGTGGATGCCGAGGAAGTTGATCTGGATGTCGGCCTTGGCGAACAGGTCGACGATCGGGCTGAGACCCGGCGTGTACAGGTAGAGCCAGATCAACGCCGCGATGATGCCGGGAACGGCGTGCGGCAGGTAGAGGCTCATCTGCGCCCAGCTGCGCAACTTCGCGACGCCCGAGTCGAGCAGCAACGCCAGTGTCAACGCACCCACGACCATCAGCGGGATGTAGATCAGGCAGTACAGGACGACCGTGCCGAGGCCGTTCAGGAACGTCGGGTCGCTCAGCACCGCGCCGTAGCTGCGCAGGCCGACGAACACCGTGCTCTCCGGCCCGAACCCGAGCCCCGGCTGGTCGGCGGCGAAGAAGCTCAGCCAGATCGCCGTGCCCGTCGGCACGAGGAACACGACGACCAGCAACAGGAAGAACGGCGCCATCAGGACGGCGCAGGCGAGCTTGCCCTTCACCTCGCACCCTCCTCAGTGGACAGACCCAGCGCGCGCAGGTCCGGCATCGTGCCGCTCTGTGCCTCGCGCACGGCGTCGATCACCGTGCCGGAACCGGCACCGGCCCGCGCGAACCCGTCCTGCATGACCTTCTGCGTGGCGGTCATCCTCGGCCCCCACACCCAGCCGTCGCGGATCTTCTGGGTCTCCTGCTCGAAGAGCCGGTAGATGTCCTGGCCGCCGTAGTACTCGCCGGGGAACGCCTTGGCACCCGCCTCCACGAGGCCGGGCGCGACCGGGAACTGGCTGCTGGTCCCGCTTTTGAGCCGTGCGGTCAGCGCGTCCGGGTGGGTGCACTGCCATTCGATGAACTCCATCGCGGCCTCTGGCTCCTGCGAGTCCTTCGTGACGGCGAACGTCGACCCGCCGTGCGTGCCGACGACCTGCTCGCCCCAGATCGGCATGGGCGCGATCCGCCACTTGCCCTTCTGCGCCGGACGGGCCCGCATCTGCGCGCCGGCGTCCCACGCGCCGCTCAGCCGGGTGATCACCTTGTCCTGGCCCAGCTGGGCGTCGTGCTGCTTGCTGTCGGCGGCGTTGCGGAACACCAGGTCCTCGTCGATCAGCCGCTGCCAGTAGGCCGCGACCTTCCGCGTCGGCTCGTCGGCCAGCGAGACGCGCCACTTGCCACCGGCGGTGTCGAACCACTGCGCGCCCGCCTGCCAGGCGTAGCAGGCGAACTGCATGCCGCCGTCGGTCGGGAAGATCGCGAGCCGCTGCGCGGAGTTCCGGGAGCGGACCGCGCGGGCGAGGTCGGCGAACTCGTCCCAGGTCGTCGGGATGTCGAAACCGGCAGCCTGGAACAGATCGGCGCGGTAGTGCAGGACCATCGGCTCGATGTCGAGCGGGACGCTGAACACGCGGTTGTCGAACGTCGTGAGCTTCAGCGCCTGCGGCAGCAGCTTCTGCTTCACGCGGTCGGTCACGAGGTCGGTGATGTCGCGGGCCACCCCGTCGATCGCGTACCCCGGGACCTGCGGGTACTCGATGGTGGCCACATCCGGTGCGTTGCCCGCCCGAGCCGCGTTGCTGAGCTTGGCGTAACCGCCCTGCCCGCCGGAGGGGATCTGTTGGAAGATCACCCGGATGCGGTTCTGTGAGGAGTTGAACGCGTCGACGACCTGCTGGCTACCGCGCAGGGCCGACCAGAACGTGATCTCTACCGGGCCTCCGGCACCGCGGCGTTGCGGAGTGGAGCAGGCCGCCAACGGTGCCGTGAGACCTGCCGCTAGGAGGGTGCGACGACTCAGGCGCATGAATCGCATCCTGATCGCCTGATCGGTTTGCCGTCAAGAAACGGTCAAACGCTCAGACGATGAGCGGATCTTCAACGAGGGCAGCAGCTCGATCCGCTCCGGGGCCGTGACCTCGCCGTTCAGCTTCCTGAGCAGCAGCTCGGCGGCCACCCGGCCGACCTCGGCCTTCGGTGGCGCGACGGCCGTGAGCGGGATGCTGCCGAGCGACGCGACCACGTCGTCGTACGACACGACCGAGCACATCCGCGGCACCTCGATCCCGGCGTGCACCAGCTGCTGGACCAGCATCAACGCGTCCTCGTCGCCGTGCAGCACCGCCGCGGTGGCCCGGCGCCGCCGCAGCACCTCGACCAGCCCGGCGTCCGGCGCGCTGCTGACCGTGACGGCGTCGTCCAGACCCGCGGAGACCTCCTTGAACGCCCTGCGCAACACGCGCGCTGTCGGACTGTCGTCGCGTGCGGCCAGCACGATCCGACGATGGCCCAGGTCGGTCAGGTGCTGTACGGCGAGATGCATGCCGTACCAGTGGTCCGAGCACACGGAGTTCATCGCTCTGAGGTGTCCGCTCGGCCGGCGTTCCATCAGCACGGTCGGCACGCCGGTGTCCGCGAGCCAGTCGTCCTCGGACTCCTCCTCGGACGTGCGCCAGCGCGGCGACATCAGCAGGCCCAGCACCGGTTCGGTCAGCGCCTTCTCGACGATCGGCCGTTCGGCACCCCTGACCTGCGGCGCGATGTGCAGAACAACGCGCATGCCCGCTTCTTCGAGCCTGCGCCGTGCGCCGTTCATCGTCTCGTAGAGGTACGTGTGGCGTTCGGGCACCACGAGCGCGATAGAGCCGTTCGTCGCTCGCACCGGTTCCGGCTGCGCGACGGGCGTGAGCGACCGTGCGACGCCGTGGCCGCGGCGCAGTCTGCCGAGGCGGGCGAGCTCCTCGACGTCACGGCGGATCGTGACGATCGAGACGTCCAGCTCCTCGGCCAGATCGCTCACCTTGACCGTGCCCCGCGACGCCGTGACGGCCAGGATCCGCTGCCGTCGTGCCTCGCTGGACTCCCGCATGACCGACCGCCTGTTCGTTTGAGCGTTTTGCGCGAGCATAACTGACAGGGCTCTCAGCGACCCGGGACTAGCGTCGCGGGCGAGGGGGACGAACAACCATGAAGATCGTGATTCCAGGCGGAACGGGCCAGGTCGGCGGCGTGCTGACCCGCGCCTTCCAGGCGGCGGGCCACGAGGTGGTGATCATCGGTCGCACCTCGGGCGTGCGCTGGGACGGCCACTCGCTCGGCGCGTGGGCGGCCGAGATCGACGGCGCCGACGTGGTCGTCAACCTGGCCGGGCGCAGCGTGAGCTGCCGCTACAACGCCGAGAACCTGCGGCAGATGATGCGGTCGCGGATCGACTCGGCGCGCGTCGTCGGCGAGGCCATCGCGAAGGCCGACAACCCGCCCGGCGTGTGGTTGCAGATGAGCACCGCGACCATCTACGCGCACCGGTTCGACGCGCCCAACGACGAGGCGACCGGCGTGCTCGGCGGCCGTGAGCCGGACGTGCCGGGCTACTGGACGTACAGCGTCGAGATCGCCAAGCGCTGGGAGGCCGAACTCTTCGAGGCGCACACGCCCGGCACGCGCAAGGTCGCGCTGCGGTCGGCGATGGTGATGGGCCCCGACCGCGGCAGCGTCTTCGATTACCTGTCGTGGCTCGCCCGGCTCGGCCTCGGCGGACCGCTCGCGGGCGGCCGGCAGTACGTGTCGTGGATCCACGACGAGGACTTCGTGCGCGCCGTCGCGTTGCTGATCAGGGAACCGATCGAGGGCGCCGTGAACCTCGCCGCGCCCCACCCGTTGCCGCAGCGGGACTTCATGCGCGAACTCCGCCGGGCCTGGAACGTGCCGGTGGGCCTGCCCGCGACGCGCCTGATGGCGTCGGTGGGCGCCTTCGCGCTGCGCAGCGACACCGAACTGCTGCTCAAGAGCCGCCGGGTCACCCCGGGCAGACTGGTCGAGGCCGGCTTCGACTTCCACTTCCCGAACTGGCCGTCGGCGGCGCAGAATCTGGTGGAGCGCAGGAGGTGAGATGCCGAGGATCAACGACGTCGGCGGACTCGACGGCTTCGGCCCGGTGGTGGAGGAACTGGACGAACCGCCGTTCCACCACGACTGGGAAGCGCACGTCATGGCGATGAACCGCGCCTTGATCGGCCAGGAGATCTACAACCTCGACGAGTTCCGCGACGCCGTCGAACGGACGATGTCGCACGAGTCCTCGTACTACGAGAACTGGTTCCGCGCGATCCAGACGCTCCTGAAGGAGAAGGGCGTTGTCTGAGCGCTACCGGACCGGTGACCGAGTGCGGACGTCCACAGTGGACCCGGACCACCACACCCGCCTGCCGCACTACGCCCGCGGCCACGTCGGCACGATCGTGGGCCACGACGGCGTCCACCCGCTCGCGGACCTGAGCGCCCAGGGAATCCAGCAACGCCAACAGGTCTACCTCGTGCGGTTCTCCGCGAACGAACTCTTCGGCCACGGCGACCACAGCGTGACGCTGTCCCTCTGGGAGGACTACCTCAGCCATGAGTGACGACCACGACGACTCCCCGATCGCCGCCCAGGTCCGCGACCTCGAAGCACTCCTGGAGGCCAAGGGCCTGATCGACCCGCGCGAGCTCGACCAGGTGCTCGAGGCGTTCGCCGCGAGGGCCTCCCCCGCCAACGGTTTCCGGGTGGTCGCCCACGCCTGGGTGGACGAGGGCTTCCGCGAACGCCTGCTCGGCAACGCCAACGACACGCTGCCCGAACTCGGCCTGTCGATGGGCGGCGGCCTGCAACCGCAGGTCCTGCACGTCGTCGAGAACACCGAGAACGTGCACAACGTCATCGTGTGCACGCTCTGCAGCTGCTACCCGCTCTCCCTGCTCGGCCCGTCACCGACCTGGTACAAGAGCCCGGCCTACCGGTCCGCGGTGGTCGACCGGCCGCGAGAGGTGCTGGCGCAGTTCGGCCTGGAACTGCCGCAGGACACCGAGATCCGGGTGTGGGACGCGAACGCCGAGTCCCGGTACATGGTGCTGCCGCGCCGCCCGGACGGCACGGAGGACCTGGACGAGGCCGCGCTCGCGGACCTGGTCACGCGCAACGGGCTGATCGGCACCGCGGCGGTGTGACCGCGGTGCCGATCCCTTGCGCTACAGCGACTTCATGATCCCGTCGATCGCCTTGCCGAGCTGCGCGTACTTCTGCGTGTACAGCACCGGGTACACGCCGGGCGGGTCGGCCGGGCGGGCGGCGTCCACGTAGTCGGTGCCCAGGTTGCAGAACACGACCACGATGTAGTTGCGCTTGTCCTTGCCGCGGAACGACTTCACGATGCCGGCGTCGGAGCCGGTCGTGTCGACCCAGCCGGTCTTGTGCGCGAACGTCACCTCGGCGGCGTCGTTGCACGGGCGGACGTCCCGGTCGTAGACGGCGTCGCCGACGGTCACGGTGCCGTCCGGCTTGATCCAGCGCGCCGGCACCTGCTGCGGGATGCCCTGCGTCGGGTAGTCGCGGCCGCACCAGTTCGGGGTCGACAGCATCTCGTTGTGGCCCTGGCCCGCGAGGGTGTCCTGGAAGAACTTCCGCGAGGAGTAGGACAGTTCGTGGCGGGTGACCGGCTTGCCCTTGCCGGTGGTCCACAGCACGCCCGCGCCGCCGTTGACCAGCAGCAGGAGCTTCGCGGTGTCAAGGCCGCTCATGTTCGAGCCGATCCAGCGGCCGCCGTTGCCCGGGATCGTGCCGGTGACCATGAGGGTCGGCATGCCGAGGTCGGCGAACGTCTGGTTGACGGCGTCCCACGCGTTGAGGTCGTGGATCAGCTTGATCAGCGCGCAGGTGGACTCGTTCTGCGACTTGGTGATCATCTCGTCGAAGTGCTGCCGGATCTTCTTCACCGACGGGCCGCCGCACGCCTCGCGCACCGGGTTCGGGGCGTAGGTGTAGTCGGCGTCGAGGTCGATCTTGCCCTGGTCGGCGAGGCGCAGCACGCCGAAGCCGACCATCAGCTTCAGCACGGACGCCGGGTACGGCGAGGAGAAGTCGATGGGAGCGTTCTCCCTGCCGGGCAGCACGTCGACGGTTCCCTTGCCGCCGTTGACGTCCCACTCGGTGTCGTCCCACCAGCGGTAGCGGACCTGGTCGGTGGACAGCCCCCTGCGGTCCACCGGCACGACCACGCCGTCCGGGTACTGGGGGCTGAGCAGCACGTTCGCCACGGCCCTGGTACGGCCGAACGCGTCGAGCTCGAAGATCGCCGCGTCCATGTTCGGCGACTGGTGCAACGGCTTGCCCGCCGCCAGCGACCGCGCCTGCGCCCGGTTCATCAGCTCGGCGGGCGAGGCGTCGTACTTCTCCCGTTTGCCGGAAGACCGCGCCGTCAGCTCGGGCGGGGTGAGGTCGATGACGTCCTTGAAGTTCTGCGCGACGATCGCCTCGCGCAGCCGGTCGGCCAGCGGCCGGTGATCGGTTCCGGCGTGGGCCGCCGGTGCCAGAGCCGCGCTCGTCAACGAGAGCACGGTGATGAACGCAGCGAAACGCTTGCGGTTCATTCACTCCCCCAGTGAAGTGGAATCAAACTACACACGCACCGTATCAACGTTCTCCACGGAGCGCACAGACCGCGACGCCAGCATCGCGGCGGTCGCGAGCACGTGCACGGCAGCGCAGCCGAGCAACGCCGCGGTGACCCCGAACGCGTGCGACAACGGCCCGATCGCGAGCTGTGCCAGCGGAATCGCGACGAACGACCCGACCATGTCGTAGGAGTAGACGCGCGCGAGCCGGTCGGCCGGGACGTGGTGCTGCAACGTCGTCTCCCACGCCACCCCGAACTGCTCGATGCCCATCCCGCACACGAACGACGTGAGGATCAGCAGCCAGGGTTCCGGGTGCAGCACCATCACCAGCGGCAGTCCGGCGAACCCCGCCACGCACGCCACCCCGACCATCAGCTGCCGCCGCACCCTGACCCGCAGCACGACGACCGCGCCGGCCACCATGCCCGCGGTCTGCGCGGCGAGGACCAGGCCCCACGTCTCGCGCCCGAACGTCGAGTCGGCCAGCACCGGGCCGAGCACCATCACCCCGCCGACCAGGGCCGCGTTGACGAACGTGAAGCCGACGACCACGACCCAGACCCATTGCCGCGCCACGAACTCCGTCCAGCCCACCTTCAGCTCGGCCAGCACGGACGGCTTGTCCCTGGCCACAACCCCAGGCACCCGCACGAACGCGAAGAACACGCCCGCCAGCGCGAACGTCAGCGCGTCCACCGCGAGCCCCCAGCCGGGACTGGTGAACGCGATCAGCAGGCCGCCCAGCGACGCGCCGCCGATGTTGGCGGAGTTCGTCCCGAGCCGCAGCAACGCGTTGGCCTGCAGGCGCATCGACAGGGGCACGGTCTGCGGCACCAGGGACGAGGAGGCGGGCAGCGAGAACGCGCCGGACATGCCGTTCACCGCCGACAGCACGATGAACCACGGCACCGACACCGACCCGGTCAGCACCAGCCCTGCGATCAGCGCCTGGCTCGCGCAGCTCACCACGCACGACCCGGCGAGCACGAGGTGGCGCGGCAACCGGTCCGCGACCACGCCTCCCCACAGCAGGAACACCACGTTCGTCAGCGAGCGGGCCGCGACGACGACGCCCAGCGAGGTGATCGACGACGTCAGGTCGAGGACGGCGAAGGCCAGCGCGATCGGTGCCATCGCGTTGCCGGCGACGGTCGTGACGCGGGCCGCGAGCAGCCAGCGAAAAGCAGGATGCGCCAAAGGCGCGAACGTGTCCCCCATCGGGCGAACCTACAACGGCGGGAGCCGCCCGATCACGTGAGAATCGGACGGCTCCCGGTCATCGCACCCTCGGCTGCGATGAGGCGATGACCACCGCGGCGGCGACGGTCACCAGGTTCTTCAGGATGTACTGCGCTTCGAACGACGCCTGCAGCGGACCGGACCACATCTCACCGGGGAACAACACCAGCGGTGTCGACACCATGACGACGTGGCCGACCAGCAGGACCGCGCACCACCGCGGTGCGCGGAAGCTCAGCAACACCAGTGCGATCCCGATTTCGGTGATCGCGGCACTCAATCGGGCCAGATCCCCGTGGATGATCCCGAACGTCAGCGCGGAGACCGTGCGTTCGACGAGATCCTGGGCAGGGCTGCCACCGGGAAAGAGCTTCAACACGCCGAACCAGAGGTACACGACCCCCAGTCCGATGCGCAGCAGCGGAATTCCGGACTCGCGCGCAAACCGAGCAACCCGTTCTTCCGCGCCTTCGCGACGACGTGTGGTTCCTGGACGCATGACGATCTCCCTCTCCTGTCTGACTGCCACCACCCGGCCAGACAAGAGGAGCGAGGAAGATCAGGCGCCGGCCGGGTCCCCGAGCGGGTTCAGCAGGTCGGCCTTGCCCTCGAACGCGAACAGCAGCAGGTCGACCATCCGGAACGTGCTGGAGTCGGGGCCGAGCGTGGGCCGCCAGTACGGCGAGCGCACGATCGAGATCCGGCTGCCCTCCATCGCGCGGTGGAACACCTCGGCGATGATCCGGCCGCCGACGGGACCCATCAGGCCACCGCCGGCCTCGGCTTCGCGCAGGATGTAGAACCACAGCGGCGTGTTCGCCACGAGCTGCGCCTTCTGCTCCTCGGACAGGCCCTCGACGACCGCGCCGCCGTTGCCGACCAGGATCTGCTCGGCCGTCAGCGGTTCGGCGCCGAAGAGCTCGGCGATCTGCTGACCGGTGGCGAGCTCCATCATCGAGGCCCTGGTCAGGTTGCGGAACGCGAGGTTGCGCTCGATCTCGCGGAACTGCGTGCCGCGCCCGCCGAACGTGCCCGCAGGCAGCTGCGTCAGCGGGTCGACGAGCAGCGTGTCGATCCGCTTGGTGACGTTGCCGCCGCCGAACCGTGCGGGCGGCACCAGGTCCTCGCGGTCGGCTTCGGTGAAGTCGTAGAGCCGCCGGAAGTCCGCGATCCAGTTGCTGGGCAACGTGAACAGCGGGCCCCGGTCGACGTCGTCGAGGTCGGCGGGCGTGCCGGAGCTCGGGTCGAAGTTGCCGCTGACGCCGGTGAAGGTGAACAGCGCGAACAACGTCGCGATCCCGCCGGGCCCGGTGCTGTTGAACACCCGGTTCCACTGGTACGCGCCGCGCACCTGGCTGTGCCCGAAGCGGTACGAGGCCACCGAGAACTCGACCGGCATGGTCGGCGAGTTGTCCCGGCTGTAGTGGCGGCCCGGCACCTCGAAGAACTTCCGGCCGTTGGTGAACACGTCGTCCACGATCGCCGGGTCGACGATCCGCGGCAGGTGGTCGGTCCGCAGCAGCCACTGGTAGTGCCGCACCACGAGCTCCTTGGCGGCGCGGAAGAGCCGCTCGCCGGACAGGCCGGTGAGCGCGAGCTCGTCGACCACGCGGTTGTGGAAGCGGATGAACGCGAGGTGCGTCTGCGCCACCACGAGGTTCTCGTCGTTGCGGGCGTCCGGGATGAGCGGCAGCCGCCGGTCCGCGGCCGTGCCCGCCGTGCCACCGCGGCGCGGCAGGTCGAAGCCCTCGAACGGGACGTTGGTGCCCTCGTCCGGGAACGGCACCGGCGTCGTCGTGCCGACCTTGAGCTTCACGCCGTCCTCGGCGTAGAAGACCTGGTCGTCCTTGTCGCGCGGGCCGCGGCCGTAGACCGAGTCGAGGTCGAGCGCCGGCGAACGGCCCTGCAGCAGCTCGTCGAGGTTGACGTCCTGCCCGAGCTGCGACTCGGTGCGGTCCATCGTCAGGTCGTGGTCGACGAACTGACCGAGGTAGGTGAACCCCGCCGGAACGGCCGGGTCTGCCGAGTCGGGCTGCGGGACGTTCGCGGTGATCGCGGTCGCGAGGGCCACCCGCGTCTCCTCGTCCGTCCGCGGCCCCTTGGGTCCCAGCCGTGAGAACCGGAACCTGCGCAACTCCTCCGCCGTGGAGGGCTGCCGCGTGGTGGCCTCACCGTTGTCGCCGAATTCCAGCACTCCTTCGCCCACGACGAAGAAACTGTCGCGCACGTGCCTCTTCATAAATCCCCCTGTTGATCCCCTGTGTCAGGCAACCTGTTCTCCCCAACAAGCACCTGCCCCACCGCCAGTCTCCATACGGACGAAAATGCCGTCGAAGCTTTTGGCCACAACCAAAAAGTTGTCACACAGCGGATACGAGGTGGTCCGGAATGTTCCGGAAATCCTCCAGAACGGCGATCTTCGCGGCCAGATCCCCAGCTGATTCATGATACGTCTTCGCGTTCAGCACGTGGTTGATCCGCTCCGCGAGAACGGCCGCGGTCAGGCCTTTCACGCCGAGATGGACTCCGGCGCCGAGTTCCCGGATTCGCGCCGCGTTGCGGTGTTGATCGCCGAACAACGGCAGCGCGACCATCGGCACACCAGCCGTCAACGCCTCCCGCACACTGTTGCAACCCGCGTGCGTGACGAACAGCTTCGCGTTGTTCAACAATCGTTGCCGCGAGATCTCCGGCTCCAGGCGAACATTCGCCGGACGTGGGCCTTTCCACTCCGCGTGGCCTGTCGCGACAACGGAATGGGCGTCGATCTCGCCGAGCGCTTCGACGGCGGTGTGCAGCAGGTCCGGCAGCACGCGGGTCCCGAAGGTCGCGACGATCTCCGGCGCGACGTCCACGCGACCCGGATCGAGAGGCACGCGGAAGTGGTGCTGGGCGGGGTGCCAGGCGGCCGGGGCGAGGCCGGCGGTGAGCACCGGGTCGGTGGCCGCGACGCCGAACCTGGCGCGCACCTTGTCCACCAGCTCGTCGAGCAGCGGGATCTCCAGCGGCGCGAACGGCGCGACGTCCACCAGCGCGTGCGGGATCCCGAGCACCTCGGCCGCGATCTGCCCGCCGTGCTCGCTGGTCTCGCGCACGATCACGTCGGGACGCCAGGTGCGGGCGAAGTCGAGGACGTTCGCGGCGAAGGCCACGACGGCCTCGTGCGACCACGGCGGCCCGAGACCGGACGGCACGGGGACGTCCGGCAGCGCGACGGTGTGCGGCAGATGCGCCATCGCCGGACCGGTCGCGAGCACGGCCTCGTGGCCCCGTTCCCGGAACGCCCTGGCCAGCGGCACCATCACCGGCACCAGGTGGGAGTGGAGGGGCAACGCCGTCAGCAGAATGCGCACGCGAACCAGTTTCGCGGCGGCCACCAGTGGGTACAGCTGCGAAATGCTCGAAGTCACGGTGACCGAGTCGTCGCCTGCCTCCACCCTGGTCACGGTCTCCGGCGAACTCGCAGGCCCTGGAGCGGAACGACTGCTCGCCCGGCTCGACCGGCTGCTCGACCAGGGACACCGCTACGTCGTGCTGGACCTGACAGCCGTCACGTTCTGCGACTCGAGCGGCGTGAGCTCGTTGGTGCGGGGCCACGCCCGCGCGTCCGCCGCGGCGGGGGGACTCCGCCTGTCCGCCGCGTCCGCGCAGGTGACGAAGGTGCTCGAACTGTCCGGCCTGGCACGGATGCTGGGCCTGAAGTCCACAGTGGACATCTGAGGGATCTGTTACTCGCACACCGTGCGCATCGCCTCGGCCAGCGCGTCCTCGTGCAACCGGTCGAGGCGGTGCAGCACCACGGCGGAGCGTTCCGCGACGGTCGCCTGGATCTCGCACCTCAGCGTCGGGCGCCGCAGCCGTTCGGTGTCCTTGAGCTCGGCCAGGATCCCGGTGGTGAGCCGGTCGAGTACTGGCCGCACCTCGGTGGCGAGATCGGGCCGGTGCTGCGGCACTTCCCCGGGATGCGCGGTCCAGCGCGCGTAGAGGCCGCGTTGCACGATCTTGTTCGCCTCGATCTGGGCGCGGAAGAACCGGGCAGCGTTCTCGGGGTCGAGGTCGAGTTCGGCCGCCTTGGTGCGGACGGTGTCGAGCACCTGCTGTTCGCGCACGGGGTCGTCGATCGGTTGCGTCGTCCCGAACTTGGCCGCCGCCACCAGGTCCCCCACCTGGACGCGCTGCACGGCGAGGCCCGTGAGCTCGCCGAGCGGGCCGACCGGGGTGAGCGACGCGGCGAGGGTCAGTGCGACCGCCAGAAGCCTCATGATCTCCGAGAGTGCCATGATGGCGGGGTGGAGTCCACGCGCATCGACAGCTGGCTGTGGGCGGTCAGGCTGACGAAGACCCGGCCGGACGCCGCCCAGGCGTGCCGGGGCGGCCACGTGCGCATCAACGACAAGCCGGCGAAGCCCTCCGCCACCGTCGTGCCGGGCGACCAGGTCCGCGCCCGCGTCGGCGACCGGACCCGCGTCGTCGAGGTGGTGCGGGTGATCTCGAAGCGGGTGGGCGCGGAGGTCGCGGCGATGTGCTTCATCGACCGCACGCCGAAGCCGCCGGTGGAGGTGCCGATCGCGCGGCGCGACCGCGGTGCCGGACGGCCGACCAAGCGCGAACGCCGCGAGCTGGACAGGTTCCGCTCGCAGAACTAGTGGTGTGGCTCTGGCCGGTGGCGTGGTCGGCGCCGTACGCGCTGGGCGATGCCGCGCGTGATCGTCAGCCACACCGCGTCCGGGGACAGCACCAGCGGGCGGTGTTCCGCGAACGCCTTAGGACGGCGTGCAGCAGCGGGTGCACGCCGTTGGGCTGGACGACCCGCGCCCGGCCACCGGTCTCGCGTGCTCCGGGGAACAGGTCGGCGACCGGGCGGGTCGGCAGGGCGTCGGTGTGACGTCATCGACCGGGAAGGTCACCATTCCCGGACTGCAGAACGGCTTCGGCCAGCTCCGTCAGCGATTTCCCCAAGGGCAGGTCGATTCGGAGCGACGCGTGCGGGTCTCCGCGCGTCTCGCCCCGGTTGATGATCACGACCGGGATGCCGGCGGTGGCCGCGCGCCGCACGAACCTCAGCCCCGACATGACCGTGAGCGAGGAACCGAGGACGAGCAACGACCGTGCGTTGTCCACGAGGTCGTAGCACTGGTCGACGCGTGGGCGTGGCACGTTCTCGCCGAAGAACACGACGTCCGGCTTGAGCACGCCGCCGCACTCCTCGCACGGCACGACCTCGAAGTCGCGCACCTGGTGCTCGGGCAGGAAGACGTCGCCGTCGGGGTTGATCTCGTCCGTCGTGGCGTGGAAGTCCGGGTTGGCCTCGCGCAGGCGGCGGTCGAGGTCGAGGCGGGGGCTCAGCAGCCCGCAGTCGAGGCAGATCACCCGGTCGAGGCCGCCGTGGAGCTCGACCACGTCCGGCGACCCCGCTGCCTGGTGCAGGCCGTCGACGTTCTGCGTGATGACGCCGGCCAGGAGCGGCCCGAGCCTGCTGACGGCGTGGTGGCCCGCGTTGGGGTGCGCGCGGGCGATGGTGCGCCAGCCGACGTGGCTGCGCGCCCAGTAGCGCTGCCGGCCCGCCTCGCTGGTGGTGAACTCCTCGTACGTCATCGGGGTGTGCTTGCGCAGCGACCCGCCCTCGCCGCGGTAGTCGGGGATGCCGGACTCGGTCGACAGGCCCGCGCCGCTGAGCACCAGCACCCCACCGCCGGCGACGATCGGCACGACGCCGGTGAGGTCGGTGGTGCGCGGCAGCGACGGGCCCGTGTTCGACCAGCTCAGAGTGGGCCTTGTTCGCACTTCACCAGCTTACGTACCACTGTCGAATCTCGGCCTCCGCCGCGGCGACGTTCCCGTTCGACGGGGCCGTGACCAGCGCGAACTGCCGTCCGGGGCCGGAGGTGAGCAGCAGTTCGTCGCCTTGGACGGCCGACTGCGCCGAGCTGATCACCAGCGGCGAGCGGAGCGACTCCGGCAGGTGGATCTCGGTGGGCGCGGCGCTCTCGTGCGCGTCCCAGACGAGGACGGCGAACGGCGCGTTGCCGACCAGCGCGCGCACGTTCGGCAGCGGGATCTGCTGCCAGGTCTGGTAGGCGCGGTCCTCGTAGGTGAAGGCGAGCGTCGTGCCCGCGACGGCCTGCGGGTACACGCGGTCGACGAGCGCCCGGTCGACGTTGAGGACGGGGGTGTTGTTCGCGTCGAGCTTGACCGCGGAGAAGTGCTCGTCGTTCATCGCGTCGCCGTCGGTCTTGACCTTGCCCGGGTTGTCGTTCATGAGCTCGCGGTGGCGTCCGTAGTTGGTGTCCCAGTGCCACTGGCTGCCCGAGATCGCGCTCCCCCTCGGCGCCGACCACCACCGCGCCCCGGACGCCGTCGAGTCGAGGCCCTGGTAGATCGCCTTGAGCACGGACGGCGTCTTGTCGGACGTGAAGCCCGAGACGGGATGCCCGAACTCGGAGACGATCGCGGTGGTGTTCAGGGCCTTGGCGCGGTCCCGGATGGTGTTGAACGCCTGGGTGTACTGCCCGTCCCCCGCCTTGCCGGGCATGAGGATGCCGGACTGCGCCTTGCCGTCGTAGAAGTGCGCGTTGAACACGAACCGGTCACCCAGGGGCTGCGCGAGGGTGAGACCGCCGGGTTCGGCGAAGAAGTCGACGTTCTGGTTCCAGAACACCAACGGCTCCACGAACGCGGGCTTGCCGGCCCAGCCCGCCTCGTCCATCTCGCCGCGGAAGCGCTGGTAGAACGGCATCAGCAGGTCGCGCTCCCACGTCTGCGAGGTCTGCCCGGCGTCGTACTTGCCCGCGTACGGCTCGTTGAGCGGGTCGACCCCGACGACGAGCTTGAACTCGTTGGCGGGCAACGCGTTCTTGACGTGCTTCAACGCCTCGCCGGCCGCGTTGACGAACGAGTCCTGCACGCCGTTCCGGTTGTGCCAGAAGTCGTAGGTGGCGGCGGTGACGGCGTTGTTGTTCTTCATGTTCTGGCCCCAGTGCACGCAGATCCCGCACGACTCCTTGGGATACCCGCTCGCGGCCCACGCCGGGGCGCCGTCACCGGTGTACCAGCTGTCCTTGTTGAACAGGTGCCGCGAGTACAGGTCCTGGTGGAAGTCCAGGTAGACGCGGATGCCCTCGTCGGTGAACTGGCGCAGCTGGGTGGTGACGTTGTCGAGGTAGGTGCGGTCGATCTGGTTCCGCTGGGGTTCGATCCAGGCCCAGGTGAGGAGGAACCTCACGGCGTTGGCGCCGGTGAGCCGTTTCATGGCCTGGGCCGACGTGCGGGCGTCCTGGGTCGTCGCGAACGGGAGCCCGCGGTACTCGGCCAGTTTCGCCGTGCCGGAGACGTTGAAGCCGCGCAGGACGACCTCGCGGCCGTGTTCGTCGCGGAAGACCCCGTTCTCGACCCGCAGCTCGGTGCCGTCGAAGGTCTCTGCTCGGACCGGGGTGGTCAGGGAGAGGAGGAAGAGGACCGCCAGGAGAACCGCTCGCCGCATCGCCGCCGCCTTTGGGAACGTGAACGAGATTCGCATTGCACCGTAGCCGGTCGGACGGCGGCGCGGCTAGGGGCGGCGAGGCGCGCACTGACGTGATCAGCCGCTCGGACGTACCGGTGCTGGAGAACCGATCCGCCCGCGTTGCACGGGCGGATCGGTCCTGCCGTGGAGTCCACGAGGATGCCGGTCAGCTGAAGGTCGCGGCGACCAGTTCCGCGGTCTTGGCCAGCAGGGGTTCGTCGGCCGGGCCGGTCGGGTCGTCCTTGCGGGTGGAGAGGACAGCGATCACGATCGGGGCCCGGCCCGGCGGGAACGCGATGCCCACGTCGTTGGTGGTGCCGTAGCTGCCGGTGCCGGTCTTGTCGCCCCAGCGCCAGGCGGACGGGAGACCCGCCCGGATCCGGTTGCCGCCCGTCGTGTTGGCCAGCAGCCACTTGGTGAGCTGGTCCGAGTCGTTGGAGTTGAGGGCGTGGCCGAGGGTCAGGCGCGCGTAGCTCTGGCCGATGGCGCGCGGGGAGGTGGTGTCGGTGATGCGGCCCGGCTCTGCCGAGTTGAGCTCCGGTTCCCAGCGGTCCAGGCGGGTGACCGGGTCGCCGATCGAACGGCTGAAGCGGCTGACGGCGGTGGGGCCGCCCAGTTCCTTCAGCAGGAGGTTGGCGGCGCAGTTGTCGCTGTAGGTGATGGTGGCCTCGCACAGGGCCTTGACGGTCATGCCGTTCGCGAGGTTCTCGGGCTTGCCGGTGATCGGGCCGTAGCCTGACCTGTCCACATCGGACTGGGTGTAGGTGATCACCTTGCCCAGCAACGTCCCGTCGCGGTCCTTGCGCAGGATCGCGGCCGCCGCGATGGTCTTGAAGGTCGAGCACAGCGGGAAGAGCTCGTCCGCGCGGTGCAGCACGGTGCGGCCGGTGCCGGTGTCGGTCGCGAACACGCCGAGGCGCGCGTTGTGTTGTTCCTCCAGGTCGCGCAGCCTGCCGGTGACCGTCGAGGCCTGCGCCGTGGCGGGCACCGTCACCGCCAGGGCCGCTCCCGCACCCCACGCCAGCACGGCACGTCGGTTAACGCTCAACGTCCTGTCCCCTCATTGTGGAAACCTCTCCCACAGGACAGGACGCACGGGAGATCAACTGGTTGTCATGCGATCCGGCGCCAGCACGCCAGGTAGGTGAGCGCGGCGATCAGCGATCCCGCCGAGGCCAGCGAGCCCGCGCCGAGGTAGATCACCCACTCGTCGGCGTTCAGGCCTTCGCGGGCCAGCGGGAAGACCCACAGGATCAGGCCGAGGGCGAGCGTCGCGGCGGCCACGAGCGACCAGAAGACCACCAGCACGACCCGTCCGACGCGGCGAGGGCCGGTGTAGGGCTCGAGCGATCCCTTGCGCTGCAACCACCACGCGGCCAGCGCGGCGATCGCGAGAGCGATGCCGTCGGCGGCCAGGGTGTCGCTCAGGCGGTGCCACTTGGCGGTCAGCGTGTACTGGCCGATCGCCGTCGCCCACGGCAGCACGAAGAACAGCACGACGCCGCGCCACTTCCACGGCACGACGATGATCGCCGCGAACAGCACCGTCATCGCGATCGTCGTGTGTCCACTCGGGAGGCTGTTGTGCGCGTAGTCGCCGGTGACCTCCACCAGGTGCGGGCGCGGCAGGATGAACCGCTTCAGCGCCTGCACCACCACCTGCCCCGCGACGATCACGCCGACCGCCGCGACGGTGAGGTCCCACCGCTTGCGGAGCACGCCGACCAGCGCCACGGCGACCACCGCCGCGGCCAGCGAGTAGATCGTGATCTGGCCGAGGGACTGCCAGGCGGCGTCGGCGGTGTCGACGTCGTCCTGGTCGGCGCCGCGCAGGGCCGCGTTCTCGATGGTCTGACCGGCGCGCGTCAGCACGGCGAGGACGTACACGACCGCCGCGAAGACGAATCCGGCCACCGCGACCACGGGCCACCGTCGAAGGTTCACGCCTGGGAAGTCTGCCGCCGTTCCGGCCGGCCCGCAGTTCGAAGATCAACGGGCATGCTGTGCGGCATGGACCTCGATGACGGCGGCACCATCCCCCAACGCGCGCGGCAGAGGTTCCTGCGCGGCATGTGGGAGATCGTCGACGAGCACGGCCCCGGCCCGACGTACGTGCGCGGTGACGCGGCCCGCGAACGCCTAGAAGCCCTGGGCGCCTCCGCCGACGACCTGCGGGCGTACGCACGGCTGGTCGCCTACGAGGCACTGCACTCGGCCCTGTACTTCCTGGACGACCCCGCCGACGACGACCCCGGACCCGGCTGGGCGTTGGTCGAGACCGTCGGCGGCGAGCTGACCGGGCGCCTCGTCCAGGGCCTCTACGAGGACCTCGACCCCGACCGTTGAACCCGCTCCAGGACCGCGGTGATCGCCAGGTCCACCGCGTACTCGAACTCGGCCGCGCGGTCGAACTCGGCGAGGTGCGGCGCGGTCGCGGCGATCGCGCTCAGCCCGGCGGCTTGGAGCGCCTCCAAGCGTTCGCCGTCGTCGCCACCGAACGTCGGTGCGGCCGACACCTCGCGCAGCAAGGTGCCGATCAACGTGGCGAGCAGCATCCGCAGCAGGTGCACGGCCTCCGCCGGCTCGGCCCCGGCCGCGAGCAGCACGGTCAGCACCGCGTCGACCGGTTGGAGGCCCTCCAACGATGAGAGCTGCCGGGTGAGCACGAGCGGCGCGGCGCCAGGGTGGGCCAGCGCGCGGTCGCGGAAGGCGTGCGCGATGGCGTGCAGGTCGTGCCGCGCGTCCCCGGTCGGCACCGGCAGGGCCAGGCCGCTCAGCAGGTGTTCGGCGACGGCGTCGAGCAGGCCGTCCTTGCCGTCGACGTGGTTGTAGAGGCTCTTCGCGTCCACGCCGAGCAGGCGCGCGACCGACCGCATGCCGACGGCCGCCACGCCCTCGTCGCCGATGACCTGCAACGTCGCCGCGACGATCGACTCGCGGGACAGCAGCGGGGTGCGCGGGCGGCCGCGGCGGGTGTCAGTCACCTGGCCATTGTGCCTTGCGGATGCCCACGGTGTGGGTTTAACCTTCGAATTAACCCACGCCGTGGGTATTGGAGGAGTGATGCGCTTCCCGTGGGGCACGGCCGCCGACCTGCCGACGATCGGCACCGAGATCGACACGCTCGCCGCGATGGACGTCGAGGGCGGCCCTGGCGCACGGCTGCGGGTGGCCCGCGAGCGCGGGCTGGCGTTCCGGCGCGAGTTCGCCACGACCGGTACGCCCGGCAGCATCGTCACGCGCGACCTGGTGACATTGCCCTACCCGACGCGGTTCGGGCTGTTCCGGGCGTCGCGGGCGATCGCGCCGTTCCTGTCGATCACCAACCGCATGCTGGTGATCCGCTGGGACGACAAGGTGCTGCTGTTCGAGCCGAGCGACCACGAGCACGGCCGCTACACGCCGTACTTCGAGGACCTGTCCGAACGCACCCCGGACGTGGTGGAACGCCGCATGGTCAAGGTCCACGGCACCGTGCCCGGCCACCTGGACCGGCTCGGCATCGCGCCGGAGGACATCGACTACCTGATGTTCGACCACCTGCACACGCAGGACCTGCGGCGGTGGATCGGCACGTCGGCGACGCCCGCGCTGTTCCCCAACGCCAAGGTGATCGTGCAGCGCGACGAGCTGATGGCGATGGCCGAGCTCCACCCGTTGCAGAAGCCCTGGTACCAGCCTGCGACCTACGCGGACGTGCCGCCGGAGGCGTTCCTGCCGATCGACGGCTCGGTCGTGCTCGGCCCCGGCGTCGCCGTGATCAAGACGCCGGGCCACGTGTTCGGCAACCAGAGCCTCGTCGTCAACACCTCGACCGGCATCTGGGTGAGCAGCGAGAACGTGATCGCGGCCGAGGCCCTGACGCCGGAACATTCAAAGCTGCCAGGACTTTCCGCCTGGTCGAGCCGGTGGCAGCAGGAGGTCGTGCTCAACGCCAACACCGTCGAGACCACGGCCGACCAGTACAACTCGATCGTGCTGGAGAAGACCATCGCCGACCGCAGCACCGCGGATCCGCGCTTCCTCCAGTTCTTCCCGTCCAGCGAGCTCACCGGCGCCTGGACGAACCCCGGCACCAGGCCCACCTTCACCCACGGCCAGATCGTCCACTGAGGAGCGCCCCCATGACGTCACGTTTCGTCCTGCCACCGGAAGAGGTCCTGCGAGCCCGCGAGAAGCTGGTGCTGGACCACTTCCGCGACGAGGTGGCCCACGACTGGGACGCCACCCTCTCGACGTTCCCGCACCCCCACTACGAGATCATCGCGCAGATGGTCGTCCACGACGGCGACGACGCGGTCCGCCAGTACTACACCGACACCCGCGTGGCGTTCCCCGACCAGCACCACGAGCTGATCGCGTTCCGGCACAGCGTCGACGCCGTGATCGTCGAGTTCTGGCTCCTCGGCACGCACCTCGGCCCGCTGGGCAGGATCCCGGCCACCGGCGGCAGGCACCGCACGCGGATGAACGCGTACTTCATCTTCGACGCCGACGAGAACCTCGTCACCGAGCGGATCTACTTCGACCAGCTTTCGGTGCTGAAGCAGGTGATCGGTGGGATCGACCGGAAGAAGCCGAGCGGGATCGCCAAGCTGCTGAAGGTGTTGCGCGGGATGCTCGCGATGTCGGGCAGCCAGCCGGACGCGCGCCTGACCAGGACCACGCCGCCCGCGCTGGACGACTAGAGCCACCGAGCGGGCGGTATCCGGGTCATCATTGCTCTGCTCCTTCTACCTCCACTGGCCGCTCAGCCGCGGTTCGTTTGACGACACCGGAGATCGGAGGGGCCGACACGATCAAAGCGACCAGCAGGACAGCCGGAAACACCAACCCGATCACGACGCCCATCACGATGAGCAGAGCGGGTGTCGGCGACCACAGACTCGTGGGCAGGTTCGTGAGCACACCGGCGAACACCGGACCCACCACGGCGTAGACCAGCAATCCGAAGGCTGTCACCGAAAGGGACCGCGTCGCCCGGTTCGATCTCTGCTGAGAGTCGTCCACAGCGGTTCTGCGTGCACGACGCCGAGTGAGAACGACCGCGGTGGCGCCCACCGCCAGCGGAGAGAGCGACACGAGCCAGTTCAACCATCCAGGCGCACGATGTTCGAAGACGACCTGGAAGTAGTCCAGTGTCGTCGCGGCCAGCAGAAGCATTACCGCGGTCGCCACGCCGTAGAGCATGTAGAGCGACAGCCGGTCCAGGTCGACCGTGTTCGAGTCGGGCACCTCGCCCTCAGCCTCGTCATCGAGGTGGTGGGCGAGCAGCCACCTTATTCCTCCGATGAGTGCGGTGGCGCCCGCAGCCAGCATTCCACTAGCTGCCATGGACTCCGTCCACACGCGCGAACAGACTGGATCCGAGTCACCTCCGGAAATCAGGCTGAAGAGGTAGCTGTCGAATCCGAGTATCACGAAGGTCGCGGCGAACAGACTCAGCGTCTGAGTGTTCTTCGGACCAGGTCTGCCGAAGAGGATGAGAATCCCGGTGAACACAAATCCGGCAAGAACGCCTGCTAGCTGCGAGTTCGTCGGCGCCGAGGTGATCACGCTCCAGCCGTTACCTGGGCATCCTCCGTTGTCCATGAGCACCTCGCATCCACGCAGTTCGCGAACGTGCAGTCGCGCTGATGAAGGGGCGTGTTACGACAACCAGACGAGATGACCAGAAGAGCACAGTCTCGCTGTCCATTTCATTGTCAGCAAACCTAGAGCCGGATCAGCTTGCGTTCCACGGCGGTCGTCACGGCCGCCGTGCGCGTCTCCACGCCGAGCTTCGCGAAGATCCGCACCAGGTGCGTCTTCACGGTGGCCTCGCTGATGAACAACGCCTTCGCGATCTCCCGGTTCGACAGGCCGCGGGCGAGGTGTTCGAGGATCTGGACCTCACGCCTGCTGAGCTTCGGGGCCGGGCCGCGGACCTGGCGCAGCAGGCGTTGCGCGATGTCCGGAGAGAGCACGGTCTGGCCGGTCGACGCCGTGCGGACGGCCTTGGCGAGGTCTTCCGGCGCGCAGTCCTTCAGCAGGTAGCCGATGGCGCCGGCTTCCACGGCGCGGACGATGTCGGCGTCCGAGTCGTAGGTGGTGAGCACCACGACCTGCGGGGCGTCCGGTAGCGCGCGGATGCGGCGGGTGGCCTCCACGCCGTCGATTCCCTTGCCCAGCTGGAGATCCATCAGCACGACGTCCACTGTGGACGCTTTGCCGACCGCCTGTTCGCCCGTGGCGGCCTCGATCACCTCGAAGTCGCGGGACAGCAGGCCTGCCAGGCCGAACCTGACGACCGGGTGGTCGTCGACCACGAGGACCTTCACGGCGTCGGCACCGTCACGGCCACGGCGGTTCCCTCCCCCGGCGCGCTCTCGACGGACACGGTGCCGCCCAGTTCGGTGATGCGGCCCCGGATGGAGGCCAGGCCGTAGCCGCGGCCCTCGGTGGTGCGGGTGGCGCTGGGGTCGAAGCCCCGGCCGTCGTCCACGACGTCCAGCGTCACGGCGTCTCCCAGGTAGGACAACGTGATCGCGACGTGGGAGGCGTGCGCGTGCTCGGAGGCGTTGGCGACGGCGCCCTGGGCCACGCGGAGGAGCGCCACCTCGGTCTGCACGCTCAGCGGGTACGGGTCGCCGTCGACCTCGACGTGCGGGCAGAGGCGGTGGAGGGCGTCCACGAGGGTGCCGGGCAGCGGTGAGAGGTCGCGGACGAAGCGGCGGGCCTCGGCCAGGTTCTCGCGGGCGACGGAGGCCGCGCGGTCGGATTCTCCCAGTGACAGCAACAGGTTGATGCTGGAGAAGCCCTGCGCGAGGGTGTCGTGGATCTCGCGCGCGAGGCGTTGGCGTTCCTCCAGGACACCTGCCTCGTGCAGGAGCCTGGCTCGGTCGAAGAACACCGCCGCGGTCAGCACGGCCACGCCCACCGGGCCCAGCACCAGCGACCAGTCGAACGTCGCCGCCAGCCTGATCTGGGCGAGCACGACGGCGAACGTCAGCAGGGCCGCGATCGGCAGCGCCACGCGCGGTTTGAGCTGGCGCAGGCACTGGAAGAACAACGGGATCGCGCACCAGCCGAAGCTCGGCGCGAGCCACACGAGCACCAGCCACACGGCCAGCACGGCGGGCAACGCGCCGGTCCAGCGCACGCCGGCGGGATAGGCGACGCCGAGCGCGAGGGCGAGGCCGAGCACGACGAGGTCGGCGCCGTGGTACGCGACGTACCGCGCCGCCGACGCCGTCAGCAGCACGTAGAAACCCGCGTGCATCGCCCTGTGCAGCCACACGTCGGCGACTGTAGGCGAGTCCCAGGCGGCTGCGGGTCAACCGATGGGTTGAACCGAGGTTCAACCGTCACCACCATGGAACGCGGGCGCGAACGCGGAACCGTATGAGCCATGGACATCAAGAAGATCGCAGTCGCCACCCTGGTCGTGCTGAGCGTCGGCGGCGGCTACGCGGCGGCAGACCAGCGCACCCCCACCCGCGCGGAGAAGGTGCTGACCATCGACGCGGCGATCAAGGCGGCGCAGGCCACCCTCGACGCCGCCGAGAAGGAGAACCAGCGCGTCACGGTCGCCGTCGTCGACCGCAGCGGCGACCTCGTGGTGCTGCTCGCCGGGGACGGCGCGGGCCCGCAGACCGAGGAGTCCGCGCGGCGCAAGGCGTTCACGGCCGTGTCGTTCAACGCCCCGACCTCGGAGCTCGCCGGCCGCGTCACCGGCCAGGGCGCGACGCTGCGGGACATCCCCGGCACGTTGTTCCTGGCGGGCGGCGTGCCGGTGGCGGTCGACGGCACGTCCGTGGCGGGCATCGGCGTGGGCGGCGCGCCCAGCGGCGACCTGGACGAGAAGTTCGCGAAGGCCGGCCTGGCCACCCTGCGGTGACGTGGCTTGGAGGCCGTCCAAGACAGGGCGGCCTCCAGAACGGTCACCTGCGGCGGTCGGTGGTGCCCCAGCCCTGGTTGACCTGCCCCTGGTTGGGCGGCCCCTGGTAGACCTTCCCCTGGTTGGGCTGTTCCTGGTAGGGCCGGCCCTGGTTGATGCGCACGGTCCGTTCGGGATCGACGGACTCGGGCGCGACGGCGTGCCGGGCCACGTGGCGGCCGGGCTTCGGCTTCTTGCCCATCAGCATGAGCGCCACGGCGAGGAGCAGGCCGACGGTCGCGAGGCCCGCCGCCACGGCGCGGGCCGCAGGGTGCTCGAGGATCAGGGTGGAGATCGTGAGGGCGAGCACCAGGGCCGCGATCGGGCCGATGACGGCGATGTCCGAGCGCTCCTCCGACGCCTGGGCAGGCACCGGGGCGGGCTCCGCCGGGGGCGCCACCTGCGTGACCGGCGCGTAGACCTCGATCGTCTCGAAGTTCGCGCGCGGCGGTTCGTAGGGCGGCTGCCGTAAGCCGGGAGGGACCGTCACCCCCGCCATGCTGCCCGAGGAAGGCGCGTCGCCGCAAACCTCCCATTCCGGTCTGCTACGTGTTCCCATGTAGCGCTGGGGGTTTTCGAGGAGGTTCGCGATGTGCCGGTGGCTCGCCTACTCCGGTTCGCCGGTCTTGCTGGAGGAGTTGCTCTACGCGCCGGAGAACTCGCTCGTCATGCAGTCGAAGCACGCCCGGCTCGGGGCGACGGCCGTGAACGGCGACGGGTTCGGCATCGGCTGGTACGGCAGCACGAGCACGCCGGGGCTGTTCCTCAGCACCGAGCCCGCGTGGAACGACCGCAACCTGCGGGAACTGTCCGCGCAGATCACCGTGGACCGGGTCTTCGCGCACGTGCGGGCGTCGACGGGCGGGGCGGTGCAGCGGTCGAACTGCCACCCGTTCCGCCACCAGAACTGGCTGTGGATGCACAACGGGCTGATCGCCAAGTTCCCGCTGGTGCGGCGCGAGCTGATGCTGGCGATCGACCCGGCGCTGTTCCCGCTGGTCGAGGGGTCGACCGACTCGGAGATCATGTTCTACCTGGCGATCAGCTTCGGGCTGGTGCAGGACCCGCCCGCCGCGGTGGCGCGCATGGTCGAGTTCGTCGAGGACGTCGGGCGGCGCGCGGGCGTCGAGTACCCGATCCAGATGACCGTCGCGGTCACCGACGGCTCGACGACCTGGGCGTTCCGCTACTCGAGCCGCGGCAGGTCGCGGTCGCTCTTCCACAGCACCGACGTGACGACGCTGCGCCGCCAGTACCCGGACAACCCGGCGCTGCACGACCTCACCGACGACTCGCGCCTCGTCGTGTCGGAGCCGCTGGGCGACCTCGTCGGGGCCTGGCAGGAGGTGCCCGAGTCGACGTGCGTGATCGTCCGGACGGGCGTCGAGGAGGAGCTCGTCCCGTTCAAGCCGTGACGGGTGCCGGGAATCGTCAGGCAACCGTCAGCCGACGAACCCCGATCCGTCATAGCGTCTGGTGCTGCCGCCGCCACGGACCCCTCGGAGAGGTTCCTCATGCTCACCACGGCAGCGGCAGCACTCATCGCCCTATCGACGCTCACCCCGGCGGCCCAGGCACCCGTCCTGGAGGTCGTCACGGTCAACGGATCGGGGTGCGCGGCGGGCGACGCCGACGTCAAGACCGACGACCGCACCTTCACGATCGGCTACCACCAGTTCCTCGCCAGGGCGGGCAACGGCTCGTCGCCGGTCGACCAGCGCAAGAACTGCCAGGTCAGCCTGCGCGTGAACGTCCCGGACGGATACACCTTCGCGTTGGTTAGAACCTCTTACAACGGTTACACCCACTTGCAAACGGGAGCGACCGGGCTGAGCCGCGTCAGCACCTACGTGCAGGGGACGACGCCGACCGCGACGGTGAGCCAGCCGTTCACCGGGCCGTTCAGCGACTCCTGGCAGACCCACTACCGGCCGAGCCCCGCCGACGTCCAGTGGGTGCCGTGCGGCGAGAAGCGCGACATCAACATCAACGCCGAGGTCCGCGTCGCGCTCGGCTCGGCGGACCCCGACCGGCTCAACTTCGCGATCGTGGAGTCGAGCCGCGGCGCGGTCCGGGTGAAGCGCTGCTGAGCGTCAGCCTGGTGGCGGTGATCGCGGCCGCCACCAGGCCCGCGAGCGCGACCCATGTGTAGGCGTCGCCGTAGACGTGCTCCTGCCAGCTCCAGAGCATCTCCTTGTCGCCGGTGCTCGGCAGCCAGCCGAACGGGTGCACCAGGAAGATCACCAGCAGCACGCCGAGCACCGGCCGCGCCCAGGTGCGGCGGGTGAACGCCAGCGCGAGGAACGCGGGCACGCACCAGACCCAGTGGTGCGACCAGGAGACCGGGGAGACGAGCAGCCCGGCCGTCGCGATCGCGGTGAGCGCCACGACCTCGTCGCGGGCGCGGTAGGCGGCGACCACCGCGAGCGTCACGACGATCAGCGACAGGCCGGTCCAGATCAGCGACTCGGCGTGCTCGCCGGGGTTGATCCGGTGCAGGACCCCGCGCAACGACTGGTTGGTCGCGTAGGCGAGGCCACCGGCGCGGCTCGTGTCGAAGATCGCGTTGAACCAGAACTCGGCGGAGTCCTTCGCGGCGAACAGGAACCCGAGCACGGCCATGCCCGCGAAGCCCGCGAGTGCCATGGCCGCGGCCCGCCACTCGCGGCGCACCAGGAAGTAGAGCAGGAAGACCAACGGGGTCAGCTTGATGGCGGCGGCCACGCCGATCAGCAGGCCGCGGAACCTCGGGTCGCGCACCGCCAGCGCGTCGACCACGACGATCGCCATCAGCACCAGGTTGACCTGGCCGAAGAGGAACGTCGAGATCACGGGTTCCAGGGAGACGCCGAGGATCGCGACGACCGGACCGACCGTCCACGCCACGTCCGAGCGACGGCTGAGCGTCTTGGTGACCAGCACGCCGACCACGGTGAGGCAGACGAAGTTCAGGGCCACCACCAGCGCGTTCGCCACCGGCACCGGCACGAACGTGAGCCCGCTGAACAGCACGGCGGCGATCGGCGGGTAGGTGAAGGGCAGGTTCGGGCCGTCCAGCGGGCCGGGGAAGCCGACGTAGAGCGGCACGTCCCGCAGCCACGCGAGCCCGCCGGTGCGGTACACCTGCAGGTCGAGGTAGTACGCGCCCATCGCGGCCATCTTGATCGGCAGCACGAGCAGCACCACGACCCAGATCGCGCGGACGACCTTGCGCGCGGTGGTCCAGCGGTGCCGGGTGAGGAGCCTGGTCCGGCCGGCCTCGAAGGCGTCGGCGGACATCGGCGGGATCTCGCCGGCTGCCCGGCTCAGCAGCTGCATCTCGTTCACGGAAGGTTGTTGGTCGCTGCGCGCTTTCCCGTTTCCGCCAACGGGATGTGACCGTCCTCATGGGAACGGCCGGTGCCGCGCGGGCCAATCGCGCGGGCGCGAGGAGGAGCACGGGCGCGGTGCGTGCGGCCGTGGCACTGTGGGAGTGCACTGTGGAGCACCTCACACCTGCGCGCCGGGAATGGTTTCGCGCCCATCGGCCAATAGTTTCCGTGAGCACCGAGACAGCGCCACCGGCGCGAACAGGAGGGCCGGGGGTGACGAAGCCTCTGGACCGGGACGCCTGGGTCGAGCTGTACGACCGGCACGCCCGCGACCTGCACCGCTACCTGGCGCTGCGGGTGGACACCGCGATCGCGGACGACCTGGTGTCCGAGGCGTTCCTCATCGCCTGGGAACGGCGGCAGAGCTTCGACCCCGCCCGCGCGAGCGTGAAGGCGTGGCTGTTCGGGATCGGGACGAACCTGCTGCGCCAGCACGTGCGGTCGGAGGGCAGGCGCCTGCGTGCCTGGGCGCGCGACCACGGCAGGCGCGCGGTGGCCGACCACGTCGACGACCGCACGGCGTCGGTGGTGGACGCCGAGTCGCTGATGAGCGACCTCGGCGAGGTGCTCGCCGACCTGCGGCCGGAGGAACGCGACGTGCTGCTGATGGTGGCGTGGGGCGACCTGAGCGCAGCCGAGGTCGCCGAGGTGACCGAGACGCCGGTGGCGACCGTGCGGACCAGGTTGTTCCGTGCGCGGGCCAAGCTGCGGGCGAAGATCAACGGACAGGAGGGTGACGGCGGTGCGTGAGATCCGTCAGGTCGAGGACGAGACCGTGAAGTGGGCGATGTCGGACGTCGCCCCGATGAGCGACGAGGCGTTCGACCGGGGCCGCGCGGCTCTGCTGGCCCGCATCGACGCGGAACCCGCGCCGGAGAAGGTGGTGCCGCTGCGCAGGCGGCGCATCCCCGTGGTGGCCGCGGCCGCCGCGATGGTCGTGCTCGCCGGTGCCGCCCTGCTCGCCCCGTCGCTGGTGTCGCGGGTGAACGGCCCGAGCGTGGGCAGCGCGGCGGCGGCCGACCTGCTGAACAAGGCCGCGAACCTCACCGGCGACGCGAAGCTGCGGCCGGACCAGTACCTGCTCGTGCGGCAGGACGCGCGCTGGTCGATGACCGAGTACGAGCACGACTGGATGTTCCTGCAGGACCAGAAGCTCCAGACGTGGATCCCGGCCGACCGCAACGGCCCGTGGCTCTACCGGCGCGAGCAGGCGAGCACCCGCCAGTGGCTGATCGGCTCCGAGAAGGACCTCCCGCCGGACCTGAAGAGCCCGTTCGACGGGGCGAGCGAGTACCGCTCCGACGGCGGCCCGGCGTTGCGCGACAAGGTGAAGGTGAGCTTTCGCGACCCGTCACCCGAGTACCTCGCCACGCTGCCGGCCGACCCGCAGGACCTGTACCGCAAGCTCCGCGACGAGGCGCAGGGCAACGAGGGCCTGGTCTTCCTGCAGATGGTCAACGACGGCCTGGACACCGGCGCGTACCCCGCGCACGTGCGAGCAGCGGTCTACCAGGCGCTGACCTACCTGCCAGGCCTGGAGGTCGTCGAGAAGGCGGCCGTGCTCGACGGCAGGACGGGCACCGCGCTCGGCGTCACCGAGAAGGAGACCACCGAGCAGATCGTGATCGACCAGACGACCGGCGCGTACCTCGGGTCGCGCACGGTGCTGGCGAAGGACGCCTGGGGCCTGAAGCAGGGCCAGGTCATCGGCACCACGTCGGTGACGACCGAGGTCGTGGCGGGGATGGGGCTCGCCTCCTGACCTGGGTTTGTCGTTGAAGCCGGCTCGTCGCGATCATGCGGCGGGCCGGCTTCGTCGTATGACAGCTCGTGTGGAAATTAGCGCTCAATGAGCGCCATGCTTTAGAGTGCTCAATGAGCACTCGGAGGCGTAGAGGTGACTGGGGTCCGCGACCGGCGGGAACAGCTGGGAATGACACAAGGAGAAGCCGCAACCAAAGCGGGCATCTCCCTGGCCACCTGGCGCCGGATGGAGACTGACGACGACGCGTCGTTCCGTCAGACCACAGTCCGCGCGGTCGAGCATGTGCTCCGGCTGCCTCGCGGCGGGCTCGCGCTGCTCAAAGCGGGCGGGGAACCGCCACCACTCACGAACAACGCTCACGCTCGGATTTCCGACTGGATAAAGCGGATCGCCAGTTCGTTCGACGGCGACCCGTTGACACCGCGCCAGGCTTTCAAGATCACCATGTGCACGGCAGGCATGGAGGACGACGCGTTCGTCCAGTGGGACGACTACATGAAGGGCGACTGCGGGGTCGACGACCTGTGGATGTTGTCCGAGCTGCCCGACTGGGTGTTGTTCATCGCCAACAACGTGTGGCTCCAGCGGTTCCGAACGACGATCGAGAAAATCGGCCGCCGAATCGACAGCGGCGAAGTGCCCTATCCGCGGTGCATGGCCGAGCAGGTTGCACTGGCCATCGTTCTCGATCATGTCCTCGCGCGGGACGCCGACCTGGAGGAAGACATGATCCAGGACGACGACGAGACGAGCGCACTGCTGGGGCATCACGGCGATATCGAGGACGACTGGGAACAGGTCGAGGAAGCACTCTTCGACGGGGACCTCGACTTCAAGATGATCTGGATGCCGGACTTCACCCGCATGATCTACGGATCGATCGACAGTCCGTATCTGGCTTGGCATCCGCACCGCTGGTGGGAGCAGTTCTTCGACGGCGACGAGAACGACGCGTTCGTGCGGGCCGTCAGGACTTCGCTCGCTCAGACCGCGCCGTCAGGCGAGCAGGAAGCACGCGGCTGAACTCTTCGTCCATGGATCATCAGGGTCGGCAGGTCAGCCATCCACGACCTGCCGCCTTCCGAAGCTGATGGTCCGCGGGGTCACCTCTAAACGACCCGGCATGGCAGGTGATCGGCGGCTTCGGGACCGGTCATCGGACAGGTGCGCGTCGTGTCGGAGTGGTCCGGCCTGCTGGAGGCCGCAGCCAAAGCCAGCCCGTGGCTCAGCGCGGCGATCGCCGTCATGCTCCTGGCCAAGCCGCTCGTCGCGATCTGGATGGTCCTCAAGCTGGCGCCTCCGAACCCTGACATGGAGGTGCGGGTCAAGGCAGGGTCGTTCGAGATCGAGTTCCGAAGGCGGCTGAGTGAACTGGACGACGAGGATGCGACGCAGGCCGAGGCTTCAAGCTCACGAGCGGCCGTGACTGAGGCTCCGGTCCGAGACCCTCAACCCTCCGCAGAAGAGAGTGCCGCGGCAGTCGACCCGCCCCGCGCCACCGACACAATTTCCCAGTGACGAGGCCGGCTCTGTTGTCACAACACGGCGGCCTGTCCGGTCTTCCTTAGCATGAGCGCACATCCCCAGGTCGAGATTCTCGCCGAGGCTCCCGCGACCACACCCGTGCCGGAAGGCCTGATCGGGCGCACGGTGCTTGTGACCCTGCCGCCCGGCAGTCCCGGCGCTCCGCCGCACCGTCACCCAGGTCCTGTCTACGGCTACGTCGTGGAAGGCGCGATCTTGTTCCAGCTCGAAGGCCAGCCGGAACGAACGCTCAAGGCCGGTGAGGCGTTCTTCGAGCCCGGCGGCGACGTCATCCACCTCAAGGGAGCGAACCTGCTGGCGGACGAGGAGTCCGCGCTGATCGCGACCATGATCTGCGAGCCCGGCGCACCGGTGCTCACGTTGGTCAGCGCTGAGGAACTGGGGGCGGGCGCATGAGCCACGAACACCAGTTGGACAACCCCGACAAGAGCGGCCCGCCGCCCGTCATCGAGGTGATCGGCACCGTGCCGGGCGCGCCGCAGATCCCCGACGGCGCCGAGGCGATGACGATTCGCGTTACCCTGCCGCCCGCCAGCCCCGGCGCCCCACCGCACCGCCACTCCGGGCCCGCGTACGGGTACGTGGTGAAGGGCGCGATCGTCTTCGAGCTGGAAGGCGAGCCGGCGCGGGTCGTGCGCGCGGGCGGGACGTTCTGGGAGCCGGGCGGCGACGTCATCCACTACCAGGACGGGAACCACCTGGCGGACGAGGAGTCGCAGTTCGTCGTCACGATGTTCTGCGCGCCCGGCCAGCCGATGCTGACGGTGGTGGAGGCGGACGAACTGGAGGCGCGCAAGCACCTCAGGGCGCCGCGGTCGTGAAGACGTCGCTGACGGCGTTGGCGCGCGATCACGCGGGGCTGGCCCGCGCGGCTTCGAGCGGGCGCAGTGCCGCCACTGTCCACGGTGGACACGAGCGGGCGTTGCGGCAGACCGTGATGGCGTTGCGCGGTGGCGAGCACCTGCACGAGCACGAGCATCCCGATGAGGTGACCGTGCAGGTGCTGCTGGGGCGGGTGCGGCTGGTGGCCGGGGCCGACTCGTGGGAGGCGGTGCCCGGCGACCTGCTGACGCTGCCGGATCGGCGGCATCGGGTGGAGGCGCTGGAGGACAGCGCGTTCCTGTTCACCACGGCGTTGCGGCTTCCGTGAGCGAAGGGGGCGGGGGTGACTCCGCCCCCTTGTCACCGTGACCGGAAGGGCGGGACGGTTCCCCCTTCCGCTGCCGTCACTCCACCAGCTTGCCGGCCGTGTCGACGTCCCTCATCAGCGCCGCGATCTCCTGCGGCACCGGGGGAATCTCCTCGCGGGCGACCTGGCCGGGGCCCGCCCACACGAGGTTGACCTGCTGCGCCGGGTCCAGGTCCGGGTGGTCGGACCTGTTGTGGCAGCCGCGGGTCTCGCGGCGTTCGAGGGCGCACTCCAGGGTGGCGCGGGCGGAGAGCGCCGACGACAGCAGGTCGAAGGCGTGCGCCAGGTCCTGGTAGCCCGCCAGGTCGGGGTGGACGCCGACGTCGGCGATGCGGGCCTCCAGGTCGTCGAGCTCGGCGAGGCCCTTGCGCAGGCCCGCTTCGTCGCGGACGACGCCGGCGTGCTCGGTCATGGTGTTGCGCAGGGAGCGTTGCAGCGCGCGGACGTTCTCCTGGCCGTCCGCGGCGAGCAGGGAGTCCACTTCGGACCTTGCTTCGGCGACGGCTTCCTGCGAACGGCGTTGTGCGGTCAGCTGCGCCGAGTACTCGGCGGCCGCCTCGCCGACGATGCGGCCGTAGACGAGGAGCTCGATGAGGGAGTTGCCGCCGAGGCGGTTGGCGCCGTGCAGGCCGCTGGACGCCTCGCCGATCGCGTACAGGCCCTCGACGCCGGTGGAGTGGTCGGCCGGGGCCACCCAGACGCCGCCCATCGAGTAGTGCGCGGTGGGCGCGATCTCCACCGGCTGCTGGGTGATGTCCTTCATCTGCAGTTCCAGCAGGGTCTGGTAGACCCTCGGCAGGCGCTGCATGATCTGCTCGCGCGGCAGGTGCGAGACGTCGAGCCACACGCCGCCGTTCGGGGTGCCGCGACCCTCCTTGATCTCGGTGTACGCGGCGAGCGCCACTCTGTCGCGAGTGGACAGTTCCATGCGCTGCGGGTCGTAGCGGGCCATGAAGCGTTCGCCCAGGGCGTTGGTGAGGACGCCGCCCTCGCCGCGCGCGGCCTCGGAGACGAGCGTGCCGGCCGCGTTCTCCGGTTCGAGCAGGCCGGACGGGTGGAACTGGACCAGTTCGGGGTCGCGGATCCTGCCGCCCGCGAGGACGGCCAGGCGGAACGAGTCGCCGGTGTTCTCGTCGCGGCGGCTGGACGTGCGGCGCCAGATGCGGGTGTGGCCGCCGGCGGCGAGGATCACCACGTCGGCGTGGAAGACGTACCGCCTGCCGGTGCCGAGGTCGAAGCCGTAGGCGCCGAACACCACGTTGTCCTGCACCAGGATGCGGGTGACGTAGCAGGAGTCGAGGATCGGGATGTTCAGCTGCGCGGCCCGGTTGACCAGGGTGCGCTGGATCTCCAGGCCCGTGTAGTCGCCCGCGAACGACGTGCGGCGGAACGTGTGCGCGCCGAAGAACCGTTGCGAGATGCGGCCGTCGTCCTCGCGCGCGAACGGCATGCCGTACCGCTCCAGGTCGGCGATGCCACGCGGCGCCTGCTCGGCCACGGTCCGCACGATGTCGGGGTTGGCGAGGAGGTAGCTCTCCTTGATGGTGTCGGCGGCGTGCTGCTGCCACGTGTCGGCGGGATCCATCGTGGCGAGCGCCGCGTTGATGCCGCCCGCGGCGAGTGCGGTGTGCGCGTCCCCCTTGGGGCGCTTGCCGACGACCGTCACGTCGACGCCCCGTTCGGCGAGTTCGATGGCGGCGCGCAGCCCCGCGCCACCCGTGCCGATCACCAAAACCGATGTGGCTACCTGATGTTCAGTCATCGCGGCCTCCGTTGCCCGTGTCTTCCAATAAATAGGACCGGGCAGCGTCGGAGCTTGTGACTGTTAGCTGCGTGACAGTGCGTCCGTCGCCACACCACTAGTGCTGCGCCAGTCGGCCTTTGCCCCGTGTTCGGTGGTCAGACGGTCGCATCGGGGTGCCGGCCCCGCGTCCCTGTACTGGTTGTACCGGGGCGCGGGGCCGGTGCCGCGAGGCGGCCCGCTGAGCGCCGAAGACGCGGCGAAGGTCGGCTGGCGCGGCACTAAGGTGAGCAGTGTGTTCGTGAAGCTTTGTGGTCTGCGCAACGAGTCCGACGTCGCCGTCGCCGTCGAGGCCGGGGCGGACGCCGTCGGTTTCGTGCTGACGAGCAGCCCCCGCCAGATCGAGGTCGACCTCGCCGCACGGCTCGTGGCGCAGGTGCCGGCGAACGTGCTGACCGTCGCCGTGGTGCGCGGTATCACGGCGGCCGAGAGTGGTGAGTTGGCGTTGAAGACGGGCGTGCGCGCGTTGCAGCTGCACGGCGACTACCCGCGTGAGGCCTTCGACGAGCTGGCCGGGATGCCGTTCGGGTTGGTGCGGGCGACCGCGCTGGGACCCGGCACGGACGTGCGGACCGGGGCGTTCGGGGAGTCCTGGCTGCTGATCGACTCGCCCGTCGCCGGGTCGGGTGAGCAGTGGGACATCACGCGGCTCGCCGAGAACCCGCCCACCGGGGAGTGGTTGCTGGCGGGCGGGTTGTCGCCGGAGACGGTGGCCGGGGCGATCAGCGTCGCGAAGCCCTGGGGCGTGGACGTGTCGAGCGGCATCGAGTCGAGCCGCGGGGTGAAGGACCACGGGCGGATGCGCGCGTTCGTGGCGGCCGCGCGAGGTCAGGCGGCGTAGCCGGGGATGTCCTCGACCCGTTCGTAGACCGGCAGGCCGCGTTCGCGGGCGATCCGGACGTCCTCGTCCGCGCCAGTGGACTCCCCCGGCAGCCGCAGCACCGCCTCGCAGTGGCGCAGCAGGCGTTCGGCGGTCGGGTACATGATCTCCGCGGCGACCGGGTCGGTCACCGACGTGCCGCCGGCGCCGCGCAGCACCGGCAACGCCACCCACTCGCCGATCATCGGCACGTGCCCGCTGCGGAAGATCGGCCACGCCGCCTCTTCCAGCGCGGCCAGGTTGCGTGCCATCAGGTCGGGGTCGTCCCCGGTGCCGGAGCGGTAGGGCCCGGCGATCAGAATCAGCATGCGACCGACCATAATGTGCAAGACTCGGCAAAAACAAGGAGAAACGTGCATGCTGGCCGCCCAACGCCGTGATCTGCTGCTCGAACGACTGCGCACCGACGGCCGGATCGTCGCCAAGGACCTCGCCGCCGAGGTGGGCATTTCCGAGGACACGATCCGTCGTGACCTGCGCGATATCGCAGCAGCAGGCCTGTGCCAACGGGTCTATGGCGGCGCACTGCCCGTATCCCCCGCTATCGCCGACTATGCGACACGTCAGGGCGTGCAGGTCGATGGCAAGCAACGGGTCGCACGCGCGGCAGCGGCGTTGATCGAACCGGGCAGCACCGTGATCCTCGACGGCGGCACGACGACCCTCGCGGTCGTGCGCGCGCTACCGCTGGACACGAACGCAACGGTCGTCACGCACAGTCCGACGATCGCGAGCGCGCTGGAAGAACACGACCACGTGGACGTCTACGTGATCGGTGGCAGGCTCTTCAAGCACTCAATGGTCGCGTGCGGTGCCGCAGCCGTGGAGGCCGCACGGGGCGTGCACGCCGACCTCTTCTTCCTCGGCGTCACGGGCGTGCACCCCGAAGCAGGCCTCACGACCGGTGACGCCGACGAGGCCGCCATGAAACGCGCGCTCGCCCAAAGAGCTGCGGACACCTACGTGCTGGCGAGTTCCGAAAAGATCGGCACGGCGTCGAGGTTCACCGTGCTGCCGTTCGCCGACATCGCCGGCGTGATCACGGACGCCGACAACGACGTGGTGCGCGCGCTGGAGGTCCCGGTGATCAGCTGCTGATCCGCAGGAACCCCTTGGGAGACCCGTACTGCACGCCGCACTGCGTCAACGCCAGCACGCCGGGCCCTTCGACGTCGCCCTCGAAGTACCGGGGATTCACCGACAACGCCTCGGCCACGTCGGTCGCGTAGATGTCGTCGAGGTCCTCGTTCTCGTCGCTCAGGTCGTGCGGCAGGCACCAGCCCTCCTCGACCTCGTGCGACCCGATCTGCTCGTCTTCCTTGAAGGCGTCGTAGTACCGGATGATCTCGCCGCCCTCGGCGATGCACCACGCCGTCCAGCCGTCGCCGCAGCTCTCGCCGTAGTAGTGCGCCTCGCCGAACACCGCGCTCAGCACCGCGCAGATCTCGGTCACCGGGCGGGTGCCGTGCTCGAACGGTTCGCCGAACACCAGCGTCCAGCCGTCCCACGAGCCCGTGACGAAGACACGCGCGCAACGGACGTGTTCCTCGTCCTTGGACCACGCGTGGTGGTCGTTGTTCCACGCGTCGGCGCCGAGCACGGTGGTCACCGGCACCGGGTCGGTCAGGCCGCAGACGCCGAGCACCGCCGCCTGGTCCTCGGTCCTGATCGCGTACCAGCCACCGCACAGGTGGATCTCGTCGGTGTCGTACTTGTCGTCCTCGATCTTGTACTGGATGAACCGGTCGATCACGCGGCGATCTTCCGGCAGGAACGCGTCGGGCCCGCCGACCTCGGCGATGCCGATCAACGCGCCGCGCCGCAACGCTCCCCGCGCCGTGCGCCGGGTCTCCTGCAGCAGCGGCATCACGTCCGGCCCCATCGTGCCGAACGCCCACAGCGCTTCCCGCCGCACGTAATGGTTCTCGTCGGCGAGCAACGGCAGCAGGTCGTCCGCGATCCGGAACGCCGTCTCGCCGCGGAACTGGCCCGCCGCCGCGCGCCGGATTCCGTGGTGCTCGTGCTTGAGCAGGCCCGGGTAGAGCTCCGTGGCCTCGACCAGCGAGAACACCCGGTAGCCCTCGCGGATGACCGCGCTGTCGGCCGAGGTGGTGATCAGGTCCACCAGCTCGCCGAACGTCGTGATCCCCTGCTCGCGCACGAAGTCCTCGATCACGGACTTCCAGTGGTCTGAGCTCAAGCGGTCGATCAGCGCCCGGATCTCCATGGCGCGGCAGGCTACCCGTTGGTCCGAAGTGGACTCTCCTTTCGCCCGGATGGCCGAGACCTTGACTCGCGGCGGCCCACCGGCCAGGCTGCGAACCGTGACGAGCCTGGCTGAGGAGCACGTCAAACCGGCGGTGCGCTGGAGCATCGGCCACGCCCTGCCGCGCGCGGTCCTGCGCCTCGCGGCCCGCAAGGGAGACCTGCAGGGCCGCATCACCGTCGAGGCCACCACCGGCGCCGACCTGACCGGACTCTTCGACGAGATCCGCGGCCGCGGCCCGCTGGCCGCGACGAAGGTCGGGTTCACCACCACGCGGCACGAGATCGTCAAGGCGGTCCTGGCCGACGACGCGTTCGTGACGGCGAGGCCGCGCTTCGGCGCGGGCCTCCTCGGCAAGCTCGCCGCGTGGTCGGCCACGGAGGTCATGCACCCGGTCCAACCGCCGTCGCTGCTGGCCGTCGAACCACCCGCGCACACCCGCTACCGCAAGCTCGTCACCCGCGTCTTCACCGCGCGCGCCGTCGAACAGCTGCGCGTCCGCACCCAGGAGATCGCCGACGACCTGCTCGACGGCCTCGACCCGGCCAACCCGGTCGACCTCATCGAGACCTACTGCGGCCTGCTGCCCGTCACGGTGATCAGCGAGATCCTCGGCGTGCCGCCGCAGGAGCGCTCGACCGTCCTCGCCCTCGGCGCGGCCGCCGCCCCGAGCCTCGACCTCGGCCTGTCGTGGCGGGTGTTCCGCAGCGTCGAGTCGACGCTCAACTCGTTCGACGCCTGGCTGTCGCAGCACCTCGACGCCCTGCGCGCGAACCCCGGCGACAACCTCCTGAGCCGCCTCATCACCGCCCGCGAGGACGGCGTGGGCCTCACCGAACGCGAGCTGAAGGCCACCGCCGGACTCGTGCTGGCGGCGGGCTTCGAGACGACGGTGAACCTGCTCGGCAATGGGATCTCGTTGCTCACTAAGCACCCCGAGCAGCTGGCGGCGCTGCGAGCCGACCCGGCGCTGTGGAGCAACGCCGTCGACGAGGTCCTCCGCCACGACCCGCCCGTGCTGCTGACCGGACGCATGTGCGCGAAGGACACGACCGTCGCCGGGGTGCAGGTTCAGCGCGGGCAACTCGTCACGACCGTGCTCGCCGGCGCGAACCGCGACCCGGACGTCTTCGAGAACCCGCACGCGTTCGACGTGAGCCGGCCCAACGCGCGCGACCACGTGTCGTTCGGCGCGGGGCGGCACTACTGCCTCGGCGCCCAGCTCGCGCGGATGGAGGGCGAGATCGGGCTGCGGACGATCTTCGACCGGTTCCCGGACCTGGCACCGCTCCCCGGCGCGCGCCGCCGCCCGACCCGCATCCTGCGCGGCTTCGAACGCCTGCCGACCAGTCTCACCGCGCCGGGCGGCTGAGCCAGGCCACGCCGGCGACGCCTTCCGGGCGGTCTCACTACGATCGGCGGGTGAGCACAGACTCGGCCGGACGGATCCTCGACGCCGTCCTCACCCTGTTGTCCCGGCACGGCATCGGCGGCGTCAGCATGCGGGCCGTGGCACGGGAGGCGGGCGTCGCGCTGGGTCTCGTCAACTACCACTTCACCGACAAGACCGGCCTGATCGGCGCGGCGCTGCGCCGCATCGAGGAGCAGGACATCGCCCTGGTGGAGCCGGATCCGGGCCTGCCGCCCGAGCAACGCCTGCGGATCGCGCTCAGCCGGGTCGCCGACCCCGAGTTCCTCACAACCGAGTACCTGTCGCTGCGGCTGCAGCTGTGGTCGCTCGCGCAGGCCGCCGAGGAGTTCGAGCGGATCAACACCGAGGCGCAGGGCCGGTACCGGTCGGGGCTGGCCCGGCTGATCCGCGCGGCCCGGCCGGACCTGTCCCGCTACGAGTGCGCGAAACGGGCGGCGGACATCGACGTGATCCAGAACGGCATGTGGCTCACCGCGTTGCTGGGGCTGGACCGCGCCTCGCTGCGCCGAGCGGTCAGGCTGTGCGAGGACATCGCCCTCTCTTGAACGAACGTTCAAACAGTTCTACCTTGGTGTGCATGAAGGTCACGGCTGAGGACGTTCATCGCATCGCAACCGGCTACCACCCCGACCCCGCGCGCTCGATGTCGTTGCGGGCCGAGGCCTACGTCGACCCCGCGTGGTCGAGCTTCGAGGACCGCGCGGTGTTCTCCCGGACGTGGCAATGGGTCTGCCACGTCGAGCAACTCGCCGAACCCGGCAGCTACACGGCGTCCACGGTGGCCAGCATGCCGATCGTGGTGGTGCGTGACCGTTCCGGCGAGCTGCGCGCGTTCTACAACGTGTGCAAGCACCGCGCGCACGAACTGCTCACGGGTTCTGGCGTCACAAGGAACATCGTGTGCCCGTACCACGCGTGGACGTACGACCTGAGCGGCGGTTTGAAGGCTGCGCGCCGAGCCGACCGGATGGAGACGTTCGACAAGTCGGACGTGTGCCTCGACCGGGTGCAGGTGGAGGAGTTCGGCGGGTTCGTCTACGTCAACCTCGACCCGGCGGCGAAGAAGCTCGCCGAACAGGCGCCGGACCTGGCCGCGGAGATCGAGTTCTGGGCCCCGGACGTCGCCCGGCTCACCCACGCCAGACGGCTCGGCTACACCATCGGCTCCAACTGGAAGAACGTCGTCGACAACTTCCTGGAGTGCTACCACTGCCACATCGCGCACCCGGAGTTCGTCGATCTCGTCGACATGGGCACGTACGACGTGAAGACGCACGGCATCTGGTCGAGCCACTTCGCCGAGGCGGGCAAGCAGGCCAACAGCGCGTACGACGTGTCCGCCGCGACGGTCAACCAGCACGCCGTGTGGTGGTTGTGGCCCAACACGTGCCTACTGCGCTACCCCGGCCGCGCGAACTTCATGGTGCTCCAGATCCTCCCGGACGGCCCGGAACGCACCCGCGAGACGTGGGACTTCTACTTCGAGACCGCGGAGCTCACGAACGCCGAGCTCGACGGCGTCCGGTACATCGACGAGGTGTTGCAGCAGCAGGACATCGCCATCGTGGAGAGCGTCCAACGCGGCATGCGCACGCCGGCGTTCGACCAGGGCCGGATCGTCTACGACCCGGCGGGCACGGGGCTGTCCGAACACGGCGTGCACCACTTCCACGGTCTGCTGCTCGACGCCTATCGGAACGCGGTGCACGCCTGACGTGCGACGTTCGTCGTAAGCCGAAAGGGGCATTTCTGGAACCAGGCGTCCCGAATCCGCGTTGACCTCCTCTAATGACTCTGACGGGCCCCTGCACCCGCGCGACGTGCGCGGGCATCGCCCGCTGAGAGCTGGAGGAATCCGTGTTCCTGGGTTCACGATCACGCCTGCGCACCGCGGTCATCGCCGCGGTCGTGGGCGCCGGCGTGCTGACGGCGGCCACCCCCGCCTCGGCCGCCCCCGCCGCCGCGGGCAACCGCTCTTACCTCGTCATCACGGCGCCCGGTGCGACGGCCGGTGCCGCGTCGGCCGTGAGCGGCAACGGTGGCGTCGTGTGGACGAGCTACGACGCGATCGGCGTCATCGTCGCGCACTCGACCGCCACCGACTTCGCCACGAAGATGCGGACCGTCTCGGGCGTGCAGAAGGTCGGTGCCACGCGCACGTCCGACGTGCCCGCCGAGGCCGCCAACCCGCCGCTGCCCGCGAACCCGTCGCAGGTCACCCCCGCGACCGGTGAGCCGCTGCGGTCGGACATGACCCAGATCGGCGCCGACAAGGCGTGGGCGAAGAACCTGGGCTCGCCCGACGTCACCGTCGGTGTGCTCGACACGGGCGTCGACGACCAGCACGCGGACCTCAAGCCGAACTTCGACGCCGCCGACTCCGCGTCGTGCGCCTACGGCAAGCTCGACACGCGCGTTGGTTCGTGGCGGGACACGGACACGCACGGCACGCACGTCGCCGGCACGATCGCGGCCGCCAAGAACGGCAGCGGCATGGTCGGCGTCGCGCCCGGAGTGAAGATCGCGAGCGTGCGCATCGCGGAGAAGCCGAGCGGCCTGTTCTACGCCGAGAACACGATCTGCGCGATGGTCTTCTCCGGTGACCGCGGCTTCGCCGTGACCAACAACAGCTACTACTCCGACCCGTGGCTGTTCAACTGCCCGGACAACGCCGACCAGGACGCGATCCTCGAGGGCGTGAAGCGCGCGGTGGCCTACGCCGAGGGCAAGGGCGTGCTGAACGTCGCGGCGGCCGGCAACGAGAACTACAACCTCGCGAACAAGACCCGCGACACCTCCAGCCCCAACGACTCCACGCCGGTGCAGCGCACCGTCACCAACGCCTGCCTGAGCGTCCCGACCGAGGTCTCCGGCGTCGTCAGCGTCGCCTCGATCACCTCGGGCAACGGCAAGTCGTCGTTCTCGAACTACGGCACCGACAAGATCCACCTCGCGGCGCCTGGCGACAGCGTCTACTCGACCGTCCCCGGCGGCCGCTACGGCTCGAAGTCCGGCACGTCGATGGCCTCCCCGCACGTCGCGGGCGTCGCCGCGCTGCTCAAGTCGACCAACCCGGCGGCCACCCCGGCGCAGCTCAAGGCGTTGCTCGCCACCCAGGCCGACGACCTGGCCTGCACCGACAGCCGTTGCTCCGGCACCACCGCGAAGAACAACTTCTTCGGCGAGGGCCGCGTGGACGCGCTGGCGGCGGTCGAGGGCACGCAGCCTCCCGGCCGCACGTTCGAGAACACCACCGACGTGGCCATCCCGGACAACGGCCCGGCCGTCACCAGCCCGATCACGGTCTCCGGCATCACCGGCAACGCCCCGGCGACGCTGAAGGTCGACGTCGACATCGTGCACACCTACCGCGGTGACCTGGTCGTCGACCTGGTCGCCCCGGACGGCACGGTGTACTCGCTGCAGAGGTCGAGCGGTGATTCCGCCGACAACATCGTCGCGACCTACACGGTCAACGCGTCGTCCGAGGTCGCGAACGGCACCTGGAAACTCCAGGTCAAGGATGTCGCGGCACGGGACACGGGCTCCATCAACTCCTGGAAGCTGACCTTTTAGGACGGGCATTCGGAGGAACCTCGGCGGCCGCGGCTAACCAACGGCACCACCTGCAGCGATAGCAGTGACGTGGAACCGGATCTGTGGTCGGCGGCCGCCGCGGCCCTCGACGAGCACGAACACGCCCAGGTGATGGCACGGCTGGCGGGCACGATCGTCGGGCCCGGCCAGACCTCGCGCCTGGCCCGCGGCGAACGCGACGTCGTGTTCCTGCTGCCCGACCGGCTGGTGCTCGTGCGACCCGACCCGTTCTGGACCGGGTCGTACGACCGCAAGCAGATCGTGCGGATCATGCTCGCCGCCGGGCACGTCCAGTTCGACGTGACCGGCGGCGACAGCCTGGAGTTCTGGATCGACACCGAGCTGTCGCCCGCGGAGCCGTTCATCGAGCAGGCCGAGAACTGGCTGGCGCCGCGCAGGAGCTCCGCGAGCGGCGCGGTCATCGGGTTCGGGCTCGCGATCATCATCGCGTTCCTGTTCGTCCTCGGGCCGGTGGACCTGATCCCGTCCGACAGCAGGCTCACCGTGAAGTCCAGCTGCGGCGACTTCCTGCGCGCGGGCGGCGACGAGCAGATCGAGCTGCTCAGGCGGTTGTTCGGGCAGGTCGGCAGGCCGGACGAGGCGAACAAGCCGATGACGCTCGACGCGTCGAAACGGCACTGCGGCGAGAACAGCGGCGCGACCCTGGACTCGCTCGTCACCGGGAAGTAGCACCTAGAGTGCGGGTGTGTTCGACACCCGCCAGCTCGAGGTCTTCGCGACGGTCGCGCGGACCGGGTCGTTCAGCGCGGCGGCCCGGCTGCTGCACTGCACCCAGCCCGCCGTCAGCCAGCAGATGCGCGCGCTGGAACGGCAGGTCGGCGGGCCGCTGTTCGTGCGCACGGGCCGGGGCCTGCACCTGACCGAGGCCGGGCGGATCCTCGCCGAACGCTCCTCCGACCTGCTGGACCAGCTCGCGACGACGCACCAGCAGGTCAGCGCCATAGCGACGCACGACATAGGCACGATCCGGATCTGCGCGTTCCCCAGCGCCAACGTGTCCCTGGTGCCGGCGGCCGCGGCGATACTGGCCGAGGAACGGCCTCAGCTGAGGCTCGAGCTCGTCGAGGAGGAGCCGCCGGACTCGTTCGCGCTGCTCCGGCGCGGTGAGGCCGACCTGGTGCTGAGCTTCAGCTACCTCGACGAACCGCAGGACGAGGCGACCGTGACCGGCATGCTGGGCGTGCCGCTGCTGCGAGAGCCGCTCGCGTTGCTCGTACCGGCCGGACATCGGCTCGCCGGGCGCGAGAAGGTCTCGCTGACCGAGGCGGCGGAGGAACGCTGGATCGCCGGTTGTGTCCGGTGCCAGCGCGCGTTGCACCAGGCGTGCGACAAGGCGGGGTTCGTGCCGGACATCACCTGCTCGACCGACGACAACCTGGCCATCCAGAGCCTCGTCACCGCAGGTCTGGGCGTTGCGCTGGTGCCTCGCCTGCTGCTGTCGTTCCTGCAGCACCCCGGGCTGACGACGGTCGAGGTGGAGTCGGCGGCGCAGCGGCTGACGTCGCTCTACACGTGGCCGGACCTGATCAAGCTGCCGATCATGCGGGCGACGGTGGACGCGCTGATCTCTGCGGCCGGCCGGGCATAAGCGCGGCTTATGGGGCCCCAAGGGATGGCCCTCTACTGCTGTTAGCTCGCGCTGGTCATGGTTGTCAGCATGGGCATCGCCAGGACCACCCCGCGCACCACCGACTCGGTCCTGCCCGGACTCTCCCTGGTCGCCGCCGGTGTCGCGATCGCGATGACGGTGTCGTGGCTGCAGCCGTCGATCAGCGCGTTGACGATCGCGGTGCTGCTCGGCGCGATCGTGGCGAACGTCGTGACGCTGCCCGCGTCCATGTCTCCCGGGATCAAGCTGGCCGGGCGGCGGTTGCTGCGGCTCGGCGTGGTGCTGCTCGGGTTGAAGCTCGTGTTCCAGGACGTGTTGAAGCTCGGCTACGAGATCCTGCTGCTCGCCGCCGTCGCCGTGGTGGTGACGTTCGTCGTGACGCGGTGGCTCGGACGGCTGCTCGGCGTCGGTGAGGGACTCTCGCTGCTGATCGCGACGGGCTTCTCGATCTGCGGCGCGTCGGCCGTGGCCGCGATGAACTCCGTGCGGCAGCAGGACGAGGAGGACGTGGCGAAGGCGCTCGGCCTCGTCACGCTGTTCGGCACGGTGGCGATGTTCAGCCTGCCCGCGTTGTTCCCGCTGACCGGCCTCACGCCCGCGCAGTACGGCGTGTGGGCCGGCGGCAGCGTGCACGAGGTGGCGCAGGTCGTGGCCGCCGCCGGACCGGTGACCGGTGCGCTGGCGATCGCCGTCGCGGTGAAGCTGACCCGGGTCGTGCTGCTCGCGCCGATGCTCGCCGCCGTGAGCTTCGCCGAACGCCTCAAGTACCCGGCGTCGGGGCAGCGGCCGCCGATCGTGCCGTTGTTCGTGGTCGGGTTCCTGTTGATGGCCGGCGTGCGGGCGACCGGGCTGCTGCCCGAGGTGGTGCTGTCCGCGGCGACGTTCGTGGACACCGTGCTGCTGGCGGCGGGCATGTTCGCGCTCGGCACGGCGGTGAAGCTGCGTTCCCTGATGCGTTCCGGCCCGGCGGTGCTGCTGCTGGGCCTGCTCTCCACCACGGTGATCGTCGTGCTCGTGCTGACCGGCACGGTGCTGATCGGCTGATCGCCCCGTTCCTCAGAGGAGGACCCGCTCATGACGCACAGCCTGCTCTCCCCCACGGCCACGCTTCTGGTGGGTTCGCTCCGGGCCGCGATCACGCGCGGCGGTTCCCAGGAGGCCGTCGCGGCACGAGTCGCGCGGACGCTGGAAGGTCACCTCACCGACCCGTTCCTGCTCAGCGCGACGCAGCGCGAGCCAGACCCGGCGGCGTACCGGCAGCACGTGCTGCACGTCGAACCGGACGGGTCGTTCTCGGTCGTCGCGCTGGTGTGGTTGCCGGGTCAGGAGACCTGCATCCACGACCACGTGTCCTGGTGCGTGGTCGGGACCTACGTCGGCGAGGAGGAGGAGACGACGTACCGGTTGCGCGGGAATCGGCTGGTTCCGTTGCGCGTCAACAAGACGCCGGAGGGCGTGGCCGCGTACCTGGTGCCTCCCGGCGACATCCACAAGGTGTGCAACAACTCCAGCTCGGTGGCGATCTCGATCCACGTCTACGGGGCCGACGTGAGCGTGCTGGGGACGAGCATCCGCCGGCGGTACGACCAGCCGGTCAGCAGGTGACTCCCCCGCTCAGCGGGTGATTCCCCGTGCTATCGCCTGAGTCGCGAACTCGATGAGGTGCGCGGGCTTCACGCGGTTGATGCGGGCGCCCTGCAGCAGCAGGTCGTCCGCCAGGCCGATCAGCGAGTCCCAGACCCAGTGCGGCAGCGCGGGATCGTCGACCAGCTCCTGGCCGGTCGCCTTCGCCGTCTCGTCGAGCGCCTTCGCCAACGCCCTGAGCGTCTTGCGGTAGTCCTGCGCGGAGCTCGCGACCTCCTTGCCACGCCTGCCGCCGGAGAGCACCTTGGCCTCCCACTGCGCCGCCGACCGGCCGAACCTGCGCCACAGGTCGGTGATCTGGGGCTCGATCTCCTTCAGCACGCCCGCGATGCCGAGGCCGCGGTCGACGGTGGCCAGCGTGCGTTGGAGCTCCTCCAAGCGGCGTTCCATCAGGGCCGCGAAGACGTCCTCCTTGCCGGAGAAGTACTGGTAGACGGTGCCGGAGCTGACGCCGGCGCCGACCGCGATCGCGCGCATGGTCAGGCCCGCGTAGCCCTGCTCCTCGACGATCAGCTCGGCCGACGCCAGGATGTCGCGCCGCCTGCCTTCCGCGTCACCCCAGGCCGTTTGCTCGGTGCTCACGAGTGCGCAGCCTACTTTGAACAACGTTCGGTTGTTGGTCGGCAAGGTCGGTGTGCCGCTTGTTGCGGGGGGCGTCACGTCACGTCGCCAGTGCGATGGCGCCCGGCCGAGCTCGAGAAGCTAGCACCTCGCGCCCAAAGTCAAGCCCGATCTCTTCGAGTGCGTGGCTGAGTTGCGTTGGCACGTCACCATTACCGCTTGCTCAGAGGTTCGAGGTAGCACGCCTGGCCGTTCCCGCCTTCCCGCCGCGCCAAGCAAACCGAACAACGTTCAGAAGCGTATTGAACGTTGTTCGGTTTGCTCCTACCCTCGGTGACGTGGACCACCTCGACCGGCTCGAAGCCGACAGCGTCGACATCTTCCGCGAGGCCGTCGCGGAGTCCGAACGGCCGGTGCTGCTCTACTCGATCGGCAAGGACAGCTCGGTGCTGCTCCACCTGGCGCGCAAGGCGTTCCACCCGTCGCCGGTGCCGTTCCCGCTGCTGCACGTCGACACCACGTGGAAGTTCCGCGAGATGATCGAGTTCCGGGACGCGACCGCGGCGGCGCTGGGCCTGCGGCTGATCGTGCACCGCAACCCGGACTGCGTGGCGGCGGGCATCAACCCGTTCGACCACGGCTCCGCCCGGCACACGGACCTGTGGAAGACCCAGGGTCTGCGCCAGGCGTTGGACGAGCACCGGTTCGACGTGGCGTTCGGCGGGGCCCGGCGCGACGAGGAGGCCTCGCGTGCCAAGGAGAGGGTGTTCTCGTTCCGCACCGCGCAGCACCAGTGGGACCCGCGCCACCAGAGACCTGAGCTGTGGCGCCTCTACAACACGCGGGTGGCGCCCGGCGAGAGCATCAGGGTGTTCCCGCTGTCGAACTGGACCGAGCTCGACGTGTGGCGCTACGTCGAACGCGAGCGGATCCCCGTGGTGCCGCTGTACTTCGCGGCCCTGCGCCCGGTGGTCTCGCGCGACGGCGCGCTGATCATGGTCGACGACGACCGGATGCCGCTGACCGAGGAACCACGCCACGAGCTCGTCCGGTTCCGCACGCTCGGCTGCTACCCGCTGACGGGCGCGGTGCGCAGCGAGGCGCGCACGGTCGCGGAGATCGTCGAGGAGATGCGGGCCGCGACGACGTCGGAACGGCAGGGCCGGGTGATCGACCACGACCAGAGCGGCTCGATGGAGCGCAAGAAGCGGGAGGGGTACTTCTGATGGAGCTTCTGCGGTTCATCACGTGCGGCAGCGTGGACGACGGCAAGAGCACGCTGATCGGGCGGCTGCTGTACGAGTCGAAGCTGCTCTACGCCGATCACCTGGCCGCGTTGGAGGCCGACTCGCGGCGGGTCGGGACGCGTGGCGGCGACCTGGACTTCGCCCTGCTGGTCGACGGGCTGGCGGCCGAACGCGAGCAGGGCATCACGATCGATGTGGCCTACCGGTTCTTCGCGACCGAGGCTCGGCGGTTCATCGTGGCCGACACACCGGGGCATGAGCAGTACACGCGCAACATGGTGACCGGGGCTTCCACGGCCGATGCGGCGGTACTGCTGCTGGACGCGCGCAAGGGCGTGCTGGAGCAGACGCGACGGCATGCGCGGATCGTGTCGTTGCTCGGGATCCGGCACGTGGTGGTGGCGGTGAACAAGCTCGATCTGCTCGGGTACTCGCGGGAGGCGTTCGAGCAGGTCAGCGGGGAGTTCAGGGAGTTCGCCGGCGCACTGGAACTCGCCGAGGTGGCCTGCGTGCCGATGTCCGCCACCGAGGGCGTGAACGTCGTGGGGCGCAGCGACCTGACGCCCTGGTACTCCGGCCCGACCCTGCTGCGGTGGCTCGAGTCGGTGGACCCGCCGACGAGACGATCCGTATCGTCTCGTTTCCTCGTGCAGTGGGTGAACCGGCCGAACGCCGAGTTCAGGGGCCTGTCGGGGCGCGTTCTGGGCGGCGTGCTGAAACGAGACGAAACGTATCGTCTCGCCGGGCGGTCCAGCCGGGTGGCGCGCATCGTCACGATGGACGGCGACCTGGAGGAGGCGCCGGCCGGGTCGTCGGTGACCGTGGTGCTGGCGGACGACGTCGACGCGAGCCGCGGTGACGTCCTGGGCCCGGCCGACGACCCGCCGCGCCTCGCCGACGCGTTCCAGGCCCACCTCGTGTGGATGGATGAGACGGCGCTCATGCCCGGCCGCCAGTACCTCGCCAAGATCGGCGCGCGCACCGTCGGCTGCACCGCCGCGAAACCCCTGCGGCTCAACGAGATCGGCGTCGACACCGTGCACTTCGACGCGCCGGTGCCGTTCGAGACGTACGCCGACAACCGCGACCTCGGGTCGTTCATCGTGCTCGACCGGCTGTCCAACGCGACGGTCGGCGCCGGGATGATCATCCGCCCGGTGAGCCCGTCCAACCTGCGTTGGCAGACGCTGACCGTGGACAAGCAGGCGCGGGTCGCGCGCAACGGGCACCGGCCGTGCGTCGTGTGGCTGACCGGGCTGTCCGGGGCGGGCAAGTCCACGATCGCGGACCTGGTCGAGAAGGCGCTGCACGCGGAGGGCAGGCACACGTTCCTGCTCGACGGCGACAACGTGCGGCACGGCCTCAACTCCGACCTCGGGTTCACCGACGCCGACCGGGTCGAGAACATCCGGCGCATCGCCGAGGTGGCCGCGTTGATGGTCGACGCAGGGCTGATCGTGCTGGTGTCGTTCATCTCGCCGTTCCGCGCGGAACGGGCGCTGGCGCGCGACCTGGTGGGCGAGCAGGAGTTCTGCGAGGTCTTCGTGGACACACCGCTGGCGGTCGCGGAGCAACGGGACCCGAAAGGCCTGTACCGCAAGGCGCGCAGGGGTGAGCTGGCGAACTTCACCGGCATCGACTCGCCCTACGAACCACCGGAGAACCCCGAGGTGCGGGTCGACACCACAACGCTGGAACCGCACGAGGCAGCGGAGGCCGTGCTGGCCGCGCTTCGTGCGCTCGGTGTCTGTTGAACGTTGTCCAGAATCGTGTAACTTCAGCTAGAACACGTTCTAAATTCGGGAGGCTCGCGGTGCCTGACCAGGCGTGGTCGCAGTTCTGCCGGGCGTTGGAGAAGGCCGGTGAGGTGGTGCTGTCCGAGCACGCGCCGGACACCCCGCTCGACCGGGCGGAGGGCTACCGGTACCTCTCCCGGCTGACCCGGGAGATGCTGTACTCCTGCCTGGACAACGCCGATCCCGACTTCCCGCGGTTCCACGAGCTCGACCTGGTGAAGATCGGCGCGGACAACCCGGACAACGTCTACCTGTCGGCCAACATCAGGGGTGACCGCGAGTACCGGATCACCGGGACGCGCGGCACGATCGCGTACTTCAGCATCGGGTCGAAGGCCAACCGGTACGCCAAGGACGGCACGATGGCGTCGACCGGCGAGCTGTCCGGCGCCGACCTGGTGATCGCGCCGGACGGCACCGCGGAGATCATCGCGAGCGCGACCGAGCACGACGGGAACTGGTTGCCGCTCGCCCCCGACTCCACCGGGCTCGTGGTGCGCCAGACGTACCTCGACCGGACGTCGGAAGTGCCCGGCACGTGGCACATCGAGCAGATCGGTGGCCCCTCGCAGCCGGTTGAGCTCACACCCGAGTTCCTCGCGAAGGCGTTGCAGCGGGCGGCTTTGTCGGTGCACGGCACCGCGGCCACGTTCGCGCACTGGACGCGCACGTTCATGAAGCGCCCCAACGAACTGCCCGACTTCGGCCAGGAGATGTTCCAGCGGGCCGGTGGCGATCCGGAGATCTTCTACCTGCACGGCTACTGGACGCTGCGGCCCGGTGAGGCGTGGGTGATCGAGACCGGCGTGCCGGACTGCCCGTACTGGAACTTCCAGCTCGGCAACTGGTGGATGGAGTCGCTCGACCACCGGCGGTCCATCACCGTCAACAAGCACACGGCGTCGTTGGCCGACGGGCGGCTGACGGTCGTGGTCGCGGCGGAGGATCCCGGCGTGGGCAACTGGATCGACACCTGCGGCCACACGTCCGGCACCGCGTTGCTGCGCTGGCTCGGCGCGAGCGAACACCCGATCCCGAAGTGCCGCGTGGTCCCCCTGGAGGAAGTCCGATGACGGTCACCACCGAGTTGAACGTGCCGGACCTCCTCGGCCGGGCGAGCGCCAAGACAGGGCTCGCGGACTTCGGCGACGACTGGTTCCGCGAGCCGCTCGACGTGCTGGTGCGCAGCCTCAACACCGAGGCCTCGTTGTCACCGCTGGGGTTCGAGCTGACCAGGCACCGGTTGACGGCGTTGCTCGCGGACCGGTTGCGGCTGCGCGAACTCCAGCGCAACCACCCCGAGGTGCTCGACGTCGAGGTGCGGGTGGCGGCCGAGATCTGCGGGCTGCCGCGCACCGGGTCGACGTTGCTGCACCGGCTGCTGGCCGCCTCGCCGCAGGTGACGTCGACGCTGTCGTGGGAGGTCGCCTACCCGCTGCCGTTCCCCGGCGAGGGTCCGGACGCCGAGCGGCGCAAAAGCCGCGCGAGGGAACGGATGCAGGTGTTCGCGCAGCTCTCCCCCGACTTCGGCGACCTGCACACGGTGGTGTGGGACGGGCCGGAGGAGGACGTGCTGCTGCTGGACCGGACGTTCGTGTCGATGAGCTTCGACTCGTTCTACTGGGTGCCCTCGTACGGCGACTGGCTGAGGTCCGCCGACCAGCGCCCCGCGTACCGCGAGCTGCGCGAGTGGTTGCAGGTGCTGCAATGGCAGCACGCCGATCGGTCGCTGCCGTGGGTGCTCAAGTCGCCGCACCACCTGACCGCCGTCGACACCGTGCTGGACGAGTTCCCGGACTGCCGGATCGTGATGACGCACCGGTCGCCGGTCAACGCCGTGCCGTCGTACGCGTCGATGGTGCGCGCGATGTCGGCGCAGTACAGCGAGAACGTCGATCCCGTCCACATCGGACGGTACTGGTCGGGCCGGTTCGCCAGGACGTTGCGCGGCTTCGCCTCCGCCCGGTCCGCGCGGCCAGAGCGGTTCGTGGACGTGCGGTTCGCCGACACCGTCAGCAGACCGCTCGACGTGGCCCGTGAAGTGCTGACCGCGCTGGGCCTGCCTCCCGGTCCCGCCGACGACGCCGCGTTCGAGGCCTACCTGACGCGCAACCGCACCGAACGGCACGGCTCGCACTCCTACTCCCCCGCGGACTTCGGGCTGTCCGAGGACCGGCTCCGCACCGACTTCGCCTTCTACTCGGAGGTCTACCTGTGATGCTGCGAGACGAGGTCGTGGTGATCACCGGCGTCGGTCCCGGCCTGGGCTCGAAGCTCGCCGTCCGCGCCGCCGCCGAGGGCGCGAAGGTCGTGATGGCCGCCCGTTCCGCCGACGTGATGACGCAGGTCTCGAAGGAGGTCGCGGCGGCGGGCGGCGAGGCCGTCGGCGTGCAGTGCGACGTCCGCCGCCCGGACGAGGTGGCGCGCCTGGTCGCCACCGCCGTCGACCGGTTCGGCACGATCACCGGGCTGGTGAACTCGGCGTTCGGGCACCCCGGCTGGTTCGACCTGCTGGACACGCCAGAGAAGGCCGTCCGCCGGTCGATGGACATCATCCTGTTCGGGGCCATGAACGTGACGCGCGAGGTAGTGCCGCACATGAAGGCCGCCGGGCGCGGCTCGATCGTCAACGTCGGCACGATGACCACCCGCAAGCCGATGCGCGGCGAGGGCGGCTACGCCGTGGCGAAGGCAGCCATGGCGACCGCGACCCAGTTCCTCGCGCTGGAGCTCGGCGAGCACGGCATCCGCGCCAACCAGGCCGTCATGGGCTGGCTGGACGGACCGGGCGTCCGCTTCTACCTGAAGTTCACCGCCGAGGCGCGCGGCATCACCGAGCAGGACGTCTACGACGAGATCGCCGCCCGCAACCCGCTGGGCCGCATCCCCGCCGACGACGCGTGCGCCGGTGCGGTGCTGTTCCTGTTGTCGCGCCTGGCCTCCGAGGTGACGGGCGCGGTGCTGGACGTCAACGGCGGGGAGTACATGCCGGCATGAGCCACCTCATCGAGTCCGTGGTCGTGGAGATCCCGGCGCCCGCCGCGTTCGTGTGGTCCGTGCTGCTCGACTACCCGAACTACCCGCGGTGGAACCCCTACACGCTCGCCGTGGCCACGACCCTGGAGATCGGCACACCGATCGACCTGACGTTGCCGCGGCCGGACGGCGGACCGGGGACGTTCGTGAGCCGGGAGTACCTCCGGGTGGTGGAGCCGCCGACGTTGCTGCGCTACGACACCGGGCACACGTTCCCGGGGCTGCTCGGCGTGCGGGACCAGGTGATCACGCCTCTCGGCTCGGACCGGTGCAGCTACCGGACGTTCGAGACGTTCACCGGCGAGCACGCGGACGCGATCTTCGCCGCGCAGGGGGCGTACGTGAAGAACGGCTTCGACTCGGTCGCACACGCGCTGCGGGACCGCGTGGAGGCGCTGGGCGGCGGGTGAGTAGTTGTACCGATGCCCCCGTCGGACGCTCGCGGCACTCTCGACGTGTGAACGACACCAAGAGTCACACAGTCGCGGGAGTGGCGGGCTTCGCCACCACTCTCGGGCTGTTGTTGCTCACCTTCGTCAGCATGCAGAACGACGTGCTGGAGTCACTCGGGTGGCAGGGCGGCCAGTACGCCTACGCCTTCATCTGGATCGCGCTCGGGTCGGTCGTGGCCGGAGTCGTGCTGAAGGTGCGGTCGTCCGCGCGCTGGAAGGCGTTCGGCACGGGGCTGATCATCGGCGGCACGTTCGGCGTGGTGCTGCTGATCGCGTTCTTCGTCCTGGTCGCGTACTCCCTGTCGAACCTGTCCGTGCCGTGACCGCGGTCTAACCGAACCGGCCGTGCACGTAGTCGGACGTGCGCTGGTCCACCGGCGCCTCGAAGATCTGCTGGGTGGGTCCCGACTCCACGATCACGCCCGGAGTTCCCTGCTCCGCCAGGAAGAACGCGCACTGCTGCGAGACGCGCGCCGCCTGCTGCATGTTGTGCGTGACGATCACGATCGTGACCTCGTGGGCCAGCTCGGCGATGGTCTGCTCGATGCGGCGGGTCGACGTCGGGTCGAGGGCCGAGCAGGGTTCGTCCATCAGCAACACCTTGGGGCGCACCGCGAGCGAGCGCGCGATGCACAGACGTTGTTGCTGGCCACCGGACAGCGCGCCGCCCGGCTGCCGCAGGCGGTCGCGCACCTCCAGCCACAGGCCGGCCTTCGAGAGGCACTCCTCGACCAGCGCGTCCTTCTGGCCGCGGCCAGCCCGCAGGCCGGTGAGCTTCAGGCCCGCCACCACGTTGTCGTAGATGGACATCGCCGGGAACGGGTTCGGCTTCTGGAACACCATGCCGATCTGCTTGCGGGCGTCGGTGAGCTTGCGGCCCGCGTCGTAGATGTCCTCGCCCGACAGCAGGACCTCGCCGGCGAGCGTCGCGCCGGGCACGAGCTCGTGCATGCGGTTGAGGATGCGCAGGAACGTCGACTTGCCGCAGCCCGACGGGCCGATCAGGGCGGTCACGGTGCCCGCGGGCATGTCCAGGGACACCCGGTCGAGGACCTTGCGGTCGCCGAACCAGGCCGAGATCGAACGCGCGTCGAGCATGGAACTCCCCTAGATGAGGTTGGGCAGCAACGCCGCGGCGTGGTCGGCGAGGGTGAGGCCGAGCGTGCCCAGCACCGGCACGCCGACGACCCACGCCTGCCAGCGGCCGACGCGTTGCTTGAGGTAGACGACGGCGAACGCGGCCGCCACGAGCACGAGCGCCCAGACCGCCACCGGCACGAGGGCGGTGAGGTCGCTCGCCATCACGCGTTCGTTGTCCGGCACGGCGAACGACGGCAGCGCGCCCGAGGTCGGCATCACCTCGGTCGTGAGCTTCGCGTCCACCCACAGCACGTCGGTGGGCATGAAGTACGGGCCGTCGGCGGTGACGAGCGTCAGCGCTCCCTTGCCCGCGGCGGGCACGTGTCGTTGGGGCGCACCGGCTCTGCGGACGCCCTGCACCTGGTAGCGGTGTTCGCCCTGGCCGGTGGTCACGCGGATCTCGTCGCCCGGCACGACCTTGTTGACCTGGGCGAACGGCCCGCCGTAGCCCGCGCGCCTGCCGAGGATCACCGCGGTGCCCGCCTGGCCCGGCATGACCGTGCTGCGCAGGTGGCCGGGGCCGGACGCGAGCGCCGACGAGGACGTGCCCTCGCCGACGACCTCGCGCACGCCCAGGCGCGGGATCTCCAGGATGGCGACCGGGGTGCCGGACTCGATCAGGCGGCCGTCCTCGGTCAGCGCCGAGACCGGGGCCGTGGCGTTGGCCAGGTGCACGCGGAAGTCGGTGTGCGCCTGGGACTGGTCGCGTTCGTGCTTCAGCGCGCCAACCAGGGTGAACTGCACGACGAAGCACAGCAGCAGCGCGCCGACGATGCCGAGGGCCTGCCCCGCGGTGCGCAGGGCGGGGGCCTCCTCGACCAGGACGGCGGGGCGGTCGGGTGCCGCCGGTGGCGGGGCCCAGAGGTTGGGGGCCTCCGCCACCAGCGTGTCGCCGTGCGGTGCCACCGGGGGTTCCGGTGGCACCGGCATCTCGGTCGTGGTCACGCGCGGCGCCGGCGGGCGATGTAGAGGACCAGGCCACCGATCACGACCAGCAGGCCGCCGAGCACCAGCACGTTCTGCAACGGCGAACCGGTGACCGCCAGGCCGATGGTCTGGGTGCCACCACCGGCAGTGGTGGTGGTCGTGGTGTCCGTCGGCGTGTCGGTGGTGGTCGTGTCCGTCGTGTCGGTCGGCTGTGTGGTGGTGGACGGCTGAGTCGTCGTCGTGGTCGGCTGCGTGGTGGTCGTCGTGGTGGGCGGGGCGCCGATCACCTGCCAGTCGGTGGCGTTGGTGAAGCGGATGCCCGTGGTGAACGTGCGGTGCTTCGTGCCGCCGAACGACTCGATGCAGTCGACCTCGACCCGGTAGTCGCCCGCCACGATCTCGCCGCCCGCGTCGACCGCGATGTCCTTGAACGACAGGTACTGCAGGACGTTGATCGGGCTCGTCTTGGAGAACCCGACGTCCGACGGCGTGGCGGCGATCAGGCCGCCCTGGAAGACGCCGGGGCCGTGGATGAACATCTGGTAGTTGTCGGCGTCGTTCTCGCCGCAGCCGGTGGACGTCGTGTAGGTGGGCGCCTCGATGTCCTTGCCGGTCTGCTTGCTCACGGCCAGCGTGAACGAGCCACCGGGGTTGGTGGTGGTCGTCGTCGGCTGGGTCGTGGTGGTGGTCGAGGACGTGGTCGTCGACGTCGTGGTGCTCGTCGTCGTGGAAGACGTGGTGGACGACGTCGTGCTGGTGGTGGTGCTGGTGGGAACGGTCGTGGTCGTCGTGGTGGTGCTCGTCGGCTGAGTCGTGGTCGTGGTGGTGGTCGGCTCAGTCGTCGTGGTGGTCGGCTCAGTCGTGGTCGTCGTCGGCTGAGTCGTCGTGGTGGTGGGCTGGGTCGTGGTGGTGCTGGACGACGTCGTGGTCGTGGGCTGAGTCGTCGTCGTAGTGGTCGTCGTGGTGGTGCTGCTCGGGTCCGTCGCCTGGTAGTGCGTGGCGTCGGTGAAGAACAGCTCACGGGTGAACGTGCCCTTGACCTCCTGCGTGAACAGGTCCACACAGGACACGACGATCGTGTACTTGCCTGCCACGACGGCGGTGCTGTTGTCGACCGCGATGTCCTTGAACGACAGGCCCTGCAGCACCGGGAACGGCGACGACGTCGAGAACCCGACGTCGGTCGGCGTGGTGCCGATCAGGCCGTCCACAAAACCGCCGGGGCCGTAGACGAACAGGTTGTAGCCGTCGGAGTCGGTCGGGCAGCCCGCCGAGGTGGTGTAGGTCGGCGCGGTGATGTCGAGACCGGTCGTGGGCTGCACGGACAGCACACCCAGGGTCGCGACCGGCGGTTCGGCCTGGCTCGGGGCCACGGCGACGAGTGCGGCGAGGCCCGCGAGGCCCACGGCCGCGGCGGCGGACGCCAGCAGGTATCTCTTACGCATCGTTGTCTCCCTTGGAAGGCCGGCGTCGCAGCAACGCCATGCCGAGCGCGATCAGGGCGCCGCCTGCGACGACGCCGATCGCGATGTACAGGAACGGTTGGGCGCCACCGGTTTCGGCACCGGCGGCCTCCGGCCAGATCTCCTCGGGCGTCGACGGCTCCGGAGCGGCGTCCGGGTCGGGCGTGGGATCGGACGCGGTCTCCGGAACGCTGGGCATCAGCGGCGCCGCCGGGCGTTGCGGGCCCTTCGCCTCGCCGATGGCGACGTAGCGGGCGTCCGTGCCGAAGTCCACCGAGCCGGTGAACGCGCCGAAGCTCTGCTGGCTGAACGAGTCGATGCAGTGCAGCGAGAGCTCGTACTTGCCCTGGAACGTCACGTTGTTGTCCGCCGCGAGGTCCTTGAACGTCAACGCCACCGGCACCTCGAACGGCGCGTCGTGCGTCATCCCGACGTCCCCGTTCGCGACGATCACGATGCCCGCGCCCGGCAACCCCGGGCCGTTCATGGTGGCGAAGTACCCGGTCGCGGCGGCGGGGCACCCGGCGGCGGTCGTCAGCCGGACGGGCGCGGCGTCGCGGCTCTCCCCCGGCGTGACGACGAGCTTGCCCAGCGGGGCGCCAAAAGCCACCCCTGGCAAGCAGAGGAACACCATCAGGGCAACAAGAACACTACGCGCCAACACGTTCGACCTCCCGCGCAGGAGTGACAGGGGACGGCTTCGAGCGGCGGCGCCGCAGCGTCAGAAGCACCAGGACGAGTGCGATGCCCAGCAGGGCGATGACCACGATCCACGGCGGCGCGGCGGTGGTCGTCCGCGCCTCGGCGACGGCGGGCAGCGGCGAGGTGCCGGCCTGGGCGACGGGGTCGATGTGCGCGACGCCGTCGATCCACCCGGCGGGCAGCACCCCGGGTACCACCGCGCTCACCCGGAACGTGCTGCCGGGCAACAGCTCCGGCAGGTCGCCGAGCGCCGGTCCGTCCACAACGGACCCCCACGGCGTCTCGACCCACACCTTCTGCTTGCCGCCCAACCGGACGTTGCCGGTGTTGCGCACGACGTAGCTCAGCTTGGTCTCACCGGAACCGAACCACCGGCCGTGGTAGGAGGCCGTCAGCCCCTCGATGCTCAGCCGCGGCGCCAGGTCACCGGAGACGCGCAGGTAGATGCGGGCACCGACGCGTTGCTCGACGGCGACGCGCTGGCCGTCCGTGCCGGTGGCCTCGGTCGTCAGCGACGCCACCAGACCGGCGGTGTGGTCACCGGGGGTCGCGTTCGCGGGCACGGTCAGCGCGAACGGGACGATCACGGTGGAGCGCGGGCCGACCTCGACCTCTGGCCGGTCGGCGACCACCCACTTGCCGAGGTCCGTCGACTCGCGGCCGGACGGCAGCAGGTCGAACCCGCCCTCGGGGGTGTTGAACGCGTCGCTCGCGTACACCCGCAGCTTCAACGGCTGCGCGGACACGTTCGACACGGCGACGAAGTCCTTCACCACGGCGCCGGGAGTCGCGCTGTAGCTGAAGTCGGAACGGCTGTCCGGCGCCTCCGCGGTCGCGGGCCGCACACCGAACGTCGCGGGTTCGGCGGCGTGCGCGGGGACGGCGAAGCCCACCAGGAGCAGGCAGGGAACGAGAAGGCGCCAGAACATGCGGAACCCTTCGGAGAAGGTGTGGGTGGTGGCCGGAGCCACCACCCACGGGCAATCAGATGGCGGTGAGGGTGAGCGTGGCGGTGTAGGTACCGGCCTGCGTCGACGTCGGCACCTTCAGCGCCAGGTCGGCCGACAGGTTCGCGGTGCCGTTACCACCGAGCGACGCCGCCGTGGCGAGCGTGCGCGCGGCCGCCAGGCCGAGGCCGTTCGGCGCCGAGGCGCCGGGGACCAGAGCGTTGGCGGGGTCGACGTTCGGACCCGCGGTGATGTTCTGCACCGGGGACTTGTCGACGATCTTCGGGGTCCAGCCGAGGTTCGCGCCGTTGATGGCGTTGGCACCGCTGGCGAAGTCCGTCACCTGGCCGGAGACGTTCCAGCCGGGGTTGCCGGCACGGGTGTCCGTGACGGTGATGGGATTGAGCGCACCGGCCGTGGTCAGGAGTGAACCGTCGGCGGCCATCACGGGGGACGGCAGCGTCACGTTCTGGTTCGCCACGCTGATCAGCAGCTCACCGGCCTTGACCTCGGTGGTGATCGTCTCGGACGCCGAGACGCCCGCGAACGCCGTGATCTCCAGCGGGATCGCGGCCGAGACCGAGGTCTCGAACGCGCCGGAGGCCGGCACGAAACGCGCGGTCAGGCTGTGCGAGCCCACGGCGAGCGCCGACGTGGTCAGCGTGGCAGAACCACCCGACACGGCGACGGGGTTGCCCAGGTTCGCGGCACCGTCGAGGAACTGCACCGAGCCGGCGGCACCGGCAGGAGCCACGGTCGCGTTCAGCGTGACCGTGCTGAACTGCGCGGCCGTGCCACCCGGCGTGACGGCGAGCGAGGTCGTCGTCGGCGTCGCGACCGGAGCGTTGACCTGGTACGAGACCACGGCGGACGTGGAGCCCGTGATGTTGCCGGCGGAACCCGTGAACACGGCCGAGAGCTGGCGCGCGCCAACGGGAAGCGCCGTCGTCACGAGGGACGCGACACCGTTCGACACGGCGACCGGGTTGCCCAGGTTGCCCGCGCCGTCCTTGAACTGGACGGTGCCGGTGGCCGAGGCCGGGGTGACGTTCGCGGTCAGCGTCACCGAGGTGCCCTGGACGACGGGCGCGTTCGGGGCGACGGAGAGCGCGGTCGTCGTGGTCACCGGGGCGCTCGGGTCCGTGGCCTGCCACGCCGTCGCGCTGGTGAAGAAGATGGTGCGGGTGAAGGTGCCGACGACCTCCTGCGAGAACAGGTCGACGCAGTTCACGGCGATCGTGTAGGTGCCGGGCGTGATCGTCGTGGTGTTGTCCACGGCGATGTCGCGGAACGACAGGCCCTGCAGCACGGTGATCGGCGCCGAGGTGGAGAAGCCGACGTCGGTCGGCGTGGTGCCGATCAGGCCGTTGGTGAAGCCGCCAGGACCGTAGACGAACAGGTTGTAGCCGTCCGAGCCCGACGCGCACGGCGCGGACGTGACGTAGGTCAGGGCGTCCAGGTCGTTACCGGACTGCTTGCTGACCGAGAGCGTGCCCAGGTTGCCGACCGGCGGGGCGGCGAGGGCGGTGCCGGAGGTGCCGAGCGCGGCCATCACCGAGACGGCGACGACGGCGGCACCCGCGGCGATGCGGCGGAGGTTGGTGCGCACAGCTGACCTTTCCGAAGCCATCAGGGAGTGACGATCTGCGTGGAGCCGCAGTTCGGGTTGACGCCGAAGCCGAACTGGGTGATGACGTCGGTCCGGGTGCAGACGAGCGACGTGCCGCCGACGAAGAGCTGCGAGTACGCGGACTCGGAGAGCTTCTGCGACGGGACGACGTTGTAGACGTCGCGCTTGAACGACGACGACGTGTTGAGGACCGTCGGCGCGACGTTGTTGAACGTGGCCAGCACGGCCTTGCCCTGCGCGGCCGGCGCGTTGCCGTAGATCTGCGAGGCGTACACGGCGATCGAGTACGGCAGGATCTGCTTGGTGTCGGTGAGGTACGTGCCGACGTGCTCCTGGATCGGCTCGCCGTTCACGTCGGTGTCGATGACGCACGGGAACTGCGTGGTGTAGTTCGCCGTGTTGGTGAGGCCGAGCTGCTTCAGGAAGAAGTCGCGGCTGCCCGAACCGAACTGCGGCAGCAACGGCTTGAAGTTCGTGCCGACACCCGGCGCGGTGCAGTTGTAGATCGACTTCAGCTGCGCCGTGGTGAGCTTCTTCGACACCGTGCTGTCGCTGCGGACCGCGTAGGTCATCGCGTCGACGGCGAACGGGATGTAGGTCAGGTTCTTGCCGGGGAACGTCGACGCGCTGTTGGACGACGACCGCGCCACCTGCACGCAGTTCGTGTTGCCCTCGACCGCGGCGACGAGCGCGTTGACACCCTCACCGGACGAGGCCGGTCTGGGGATCGTGCAGCCGGTCTCCTTGGTCTGGATCGTGGCCGACCCACGGGCGTCGTACGAACCCATGACCTTGTTGCCGTTGATGGTGATCGCGTCGGACAGGCCGTTCATCACGGTCTGCGTGGTGTCCGAGCCGACGGCGACGATGTCGCGGAAGTTGGGCGTACCGGTCGGGTCCGCCTGGGCGGCGGGTGCGGCGACCAGGGCGGCCGCGGCCATCGTGGCGACGGCAGCACAAAGCAAACGCTTCGGGCTCACTGCAGTATCCTTTTCTGCGAAAGGGTGTGCGTGGACTGGTGTCCGCGCACGGTGCAAACCGGTCGGACCGGTCCGTGTGGAGGGGCAACTCCGTCACGGGCCGGGCTGGCTCACCTCCTCGGGTTCGCGTCTCACACGGCTCGACAGCCGTGAAAGCACAGGTCCCGCCGCGGTCGCGAGCGCGCCCGCGATCAGCGCGACGGCCAGCAGGTGGCGCAGCAGCCAGGTCACCGGCATCGACGGCGTGTCCCGCAGCGCGGCCACGGGCTTCGGCGTCGGCTGGTCGGACGGCTTCGCGGGCACCGGCGGCGCGACGGGCGGTTGTTGCGGCGTGGCCGGGTTGTTCGCCTGCGGTTGCGGGTTGTTCACCACGTTGTCCGCCGGCGGTGGGGGCGGCGTGTTCTCCGGCGTGGTGATCGGCTTGCCCGCGTCCCGTTCCACGATCGCGGCGGCGTCGTTCGCCTGACCGCGCAGGGTGTCCGGCAGCGGCAGGTAGCCGCGCGGCAGCTGGCCGTCGGCCTCACCGAGCGTCTGGCCGGGTCCGGCCGCGAACCTCAGGAACTTGGCGTAGTCCGCGCCGGCCGCCTGGTCCATCGCGGACGGCACGGCGGCCGCGTACGTGACGTTGGGCAGCGGGTAGGCCTTGGCGTTCCTGCCCGCCGGGTTGGCGATCTTCACGCCCGCGACCTCGGTCGGCGAGAGCTGGTCCAGGGCCGCGCCGAGGCCTTCCGGGGTGGGGGCGACGAACTGGCCCGCCGCGTTGCGCAGCGAGGCCGTGGGCAGGCCGTACCGCTGTGCTGTCGCGGTGTCCACGACGGCGAGCAGGCTGCGTTCGCCGGTGGGCTGGCGCGGCGACTTCGAGTAGCCGGGCTTGGACGGGTCGAGCGGGTCCGGCAGGCCGTTGGGCAGCTTGCCGAGCGTGTCGCCGCGGCTGATCGCGCGGCCGCCCTCGTGCAGGTCCGCCGACAGCGGCCGGGAGATCAGCGCGCAGTCGGGGCCGAGCGGGAACGCGAGGTCCTTGCAGCTCAGGTCGGCCTTCGGGTAGTTCGGCAACGGCAGCGCGAGGTTGCGGTACTTCTCGTTCACCACCATGCCGAACGGGTCGGGCGAGCCGTCGAGGAACGCGCGGGCGTCCGTGTCGGCGTTGATCCACGTCCACAACGCCTTGGTGGCGTCGAGGTCGACTGACGGCGCGAGGATGTCGAGTGCGTTCATCAACGCGCCGTAGGTCTTGAACTCCTCGTTGATCGCCAGGAAGTCCGGGTCGTCGTTGAGCCTGCGCGGATTCTTCTGCAGGTAGGTCTGGTTGCCCGGCACGGCGTCCCGATAGGACTGGGTGAGCAGCTTCGCGACGAGCCTCGGCGTGAGGTTCAGCGAGGTGATCAGCTGGCCGTCCCGCTGCCACACCTTGGGATCGGTCTCGACCTCGGGGCCGCGCGACTGGCGTTCCAGCACGAACGCGATGGCGTACCCGGAGACGGCGACCGGCGCGTAGACGGTCGGACGTGCCGGTGTGGCAACGGGTTCGCTGGTGAACACCACGCCGGGTGCGTCGAGGCCGAGCTGGTCGCGGGCGATGCCGTCCGGGACCTGGGTGAAGCCGAAGACCGTGCCGTTGTTGGCGCACAACGCGGGCTGCCAGCGGGCGACGGCGTCGGCGACGAACTCGTGACCGGTCAGCGGGCGTTCGGCGGCACCGATCGGGCAGGCGCGGCCGACCGGGCGGAAGTCGAGCTTCACCGCGATCCGGTTGTTCCAGTTGCTCTGGCTGAGCGGTGACGAGTCGAGGTTGTTGCTGGTGTGGTCGACGCCGACGGTCCGGCCGTTGACCTCCTTGTCGCCACGGGGAACCACGACGAGCCAGCAGTGCCGCGGGGTGCCGTTCGTGACGCTGCCACAGCCGAGGCCGTACGCCTCCAGCGCCGTCTGCACCTCGAAGTCGATCTCGCCGGTGCCGTCCGCGCGGGTCTTGGCGAACGGGACCTCGTTGGTCGTGCCCGCGTCGAAGAACTCGCCGTACGACGGGGTCGTCTTGCCCGTGACGGCGTGGAACTGCGCGAACGCGGCGCCCTGGGGCGGGATCGGCGTGGGCTCGACGGGGTCCTTCGGGTCGTTGTAGGCGATCTGCCTGCTCTTGGTGAAGTTGCCGAGGCCCAGGCCGTTCTGCGCCTCGAGACCGCCGAACTGGCACTGCTCACGGGCCGGGCCCGCCGGGTCGTCGCCCCAGCACTGCATGACCTGCAGGTAGTTGGTGGCGAACCGGCCGACCGGGCCGGTCTCCCTGCCGCCGGTCCAGTTCACGTGCACGGTCTGGTTGATCAGGTCCCTGGTCTGGGCGACGGTGATCTTGAGGTTCGCGTAGTCGCCCTTGCCGGACACCGTGACGGCGGACGAGTCCTGCGCGACCGCGTCGGAGGGCCACACGACGACCGCCCCGAACAACAGCAGCGCGGCGAGCACCAGCCTGGTCATCGGCCACCTCCGCGCAGCCAGCGGGACACCAGCGGCGGGCCGAACACCAGCACGACCAGCAGAATGGTGATCACGACGATCAGCAGCGCGGAGTTGCTCTGCCGCAACGACACCGACACCGGGGTGGCGGTTGCGCTCTGGCTCGACCGGCGCACGGTCTCCCCCGTCACCGGGTCGACCGTCTCCTCGCCGGGTTGCGACGCGTCGGCGGGCGCGTCGGTCGGGTTGCCCGTGGGGTTGTCACCGTTGGTTGCGGTGTTGTTGTTGTTCGTGCCGCCGTTGTTGTTGGGCTCAGTGTTCTCCGTCGCGCCGCCCGTGCCCTCCTTGCACTGCGTGGGGCCCTGCTTGTCGCACTCGGGCGGCTGCGGCGCGGTCGTGGCGAGGGTGTTCGAGCCGTCCGCGGAGAACGTCGGGTTGTTGCACTTGCTGATGTCCTTGTTCTGCCGGGTGGTGCCGGGAATCCGGGCCACCTGGTCGACGCCGGCGCGGACGAGGTTGATCGGCAGCGGCGAGAACCCGAGCCGGTCGGCCTGCTGCTGGCCCTCGCACAGGAAGTAGTAGGCGAAGTCCGAGAGCGTGCGGCCCTTGTCCTTGTTGAACTTCCCGCCCTCGGCGATCGGCAGGATCATGTAGCTGTAGCTCGACATCGGGTAGCTGCGGGCGTCGCCGTTGGTGTAGACCGCGCCGAGGTCCTGGGTCAGATCCGAGTTGATCTTCGCCTGCATCAGCGCGACGGCGACGGCCTGCGCCTTGGGTTCGACGTAGTAGCCCTTGCTGTTCAACAGCTTCGCGACCGGGAACCCGGCGTTGCGGGCGTAGGAGTACTCGACGTAGGTGATCGAGCCCTCGCTGCCGTCCTGGCGCACGTAGTTCGCGACGCCGAGCGAGCCGGACTGGCCGACGGCGGGCGCGATCAGCGGGTAGTTCGAGGTGAAGCCGCACGGCGTGGCGCGGCGGGCCTTGCGGCAGTAGTCGTCCCAGATGCCGCCGTGCTGCGCGGCCATCCAGCCGGTGAACTGCGCGCTGGTACCGGAACCGTCGGATCTGACCACCGGCACGACCTTGCGGTCCGGCAGCTTCAGGCCGGGGTTGTCCTTCGCGATCGCCGGGTCGGCCCACGACGTGATCACGCCGGTGAAGATCTTCGTGACGACCTCCCCGGACAACCTCAGGTTGGTGACGCGCTTGCCACCGATCTTGAGGTTGTACATCAGCGCCGTGCCGCCGGCGACGATCGGCATGTACGCGTACGTGCCGTCCTTCGGCGGGACGTCCCGCACCCCCGCGTCCGTGAGCCCGTAAGGGATCTCGGAGACGGCGAAGTCGACCTGGCCCGCCTTGAACTGGTTGCGGCCGTCGGTCGAGCCGGTGCCCGCGAAGTTGATCCGCATGCCGTACTGCACGACGTTCTTGCGCCACTGGTCGAGGGCGTTGTAGCTCCACGTCGACCCGGCGCCGGAGATCGGCGTGTAGTTCTGCGCCTGCGCTGTGGGGACTGTGCCGATCGGTATTGGGACGGCCAGGAACAGCACCGCGAGGAGGACTGCCAGCTTCTTCATCATCTTCCTCCGTGGGCGCGGCCGCCGATGAGCCTGGCGAGCACGAACAGCACGAGCACCAGTCCCATCAGCACGGCGGCGGCGCCGAACCCGCGTTGTTTCATGGTTTCCTCCGACGACGTCACCAGCTGGAACGTCGCGAGCGGCAGCGACACCTGGGAGTCCGCGAACGGGTTCCAGTTGAGGAACGGGGTGAAGCCCGCGGTGATCAGCACCGGCGAGGTCTCGCCGATTCCTCGCGCGGTGGCGAGCAGAACGCTCGTCGTGAGGCCGCTGCGCGCGGTCGGCAGCACGACGTACCAGACCGTCCGCAGCTGCCCTGCCCCGAGCGCGTACGAGGCCTCCTTCAACGAGCTCGGCACGAGGCGCACCACCACGTCCGCGGCCCTGATCATGATCGGCAGCATCATCACGCTGATCGCGCAGCCCGCCGCGAAGCCTGACCTTTGAAATCCCAGCACGAGGATCAGCGACGCGTAGATGAAGAGACCCGCGACGATCGACGGCAGCGCGGTCATCGCCTCGACGACGGTGCGGACGAGCCGGGTGAAGACTCCCCTGGTCTCGTTGAGGAACACCGCGCACGTCAGTCCCAAGGGGACGGTGATGACGAGCGCGATCGTGATCTGCTGGAGGGTGCCGACCGCCGCGTGCAGCACGCCGCCGAGTTCCAGCGGGTCGAGCGTGCCGGCGTCGGCCATGTCCTCGGTGAAGAAGTTGAGGTGCCCCAACGCGGGCAGCCCCATGTAGATGGGGTAGACCACGATCCAGATCAACGCACCGAGCGCGATGAACGCGAGGCTGTGCACGACCGCGGACGCGAGCTTGTCCCGCACCGCCAGCGCGTCGCCGTCCAGCGACACCATCAACGCGTACAGCGCGAGGAAGACGCCGTACGCGATGGCGGCGAACCCGACGACGCCGGAGAACGGCGCGATCTGGTCGAACAGCAGCCCGGTGAGCGCGGACGCGGCCACCAGGGACCCGAGCGCCGCCGTGACGTCGGTGCGCCTGGCCGCGTTCGTGACGCGGCGTACTTCTGTTGTGGTCATTCGGATCCCTGCCCGGAACGGCTGCGCGCGATCACCGCGGAGGCGGCGAAGTTGACGACGAGGGTGAGCAGGAACAGCGCGAGCCCGGCGGCCATCAGCGCGGAGAGGCCGAACGGGCTGGCCGCTCCCCAGCGCGAGGCGATCAGCGCGGACACGGAGTTGCCGCCGCTGCCGAGGATCTGCGTCTGGATCACGAAGACCGGCGCGATGATCATGGCGACCGCGATGGTCTCGCCGAGCGCGCGGCCGAGGCCGAGCATCGTCCCGCCGATCATGCCGCTGCGGCCGAACGGCAGCACGACGCTGCGGATCATGCCCCAGCGCGTGGCCCCCAGGGCGTAGGCGCCTTCGCGTTCTCCTTGCGGCGCAGTGGTGAACGCCTCCCGCATCACCGAGCAGATGAACGGCATCACCATGAACCCGACGATGAGGCCTGCCCAGAAAGTCGAGGTGACGTAGGCGGAATCGGTCGCCAGCGGGTCGTCCGGGTTGGCGCCGTCCACGTGCAGGAAAGGAACCCAGCCGAACTGGATCGACAGCCAGCGCGGGACGTCGACGCCTTTCCACTGCAGGTAGGTCGATCCGAACAGGCCGTAGACGACACTGGGCACTGCGGCCATCAGGTCGACGAGACTCGTGAGGAACCGCTTGAGCCGGCGTGGCGCGTACTCCGAGATGTAGAGCGCCACGCCGAGCGCGAGCGGAAAGGCGACGACGAGCGCGACCGACGCGATCAGCAGCGTGCCGATCAGCACCGACGCGATGCCGAAGTTGAGCGAGTCCGGCTCCCACTCCTGCGTGGTGAGGAAGTCCCACCCGCTCTTGGAGATCGCGTCCGCACCGCGGGTGAGCAGGAACGACCCGACCGTCGCCATCATGACCAGCACGCCGAGCCCCGCGGCGCGCAGCACGAGCCGGAACACGCGGTCGGCACCGCCGGGCGCGCGGAACCGGCGGCGTGGGCCGTCGGCTGCGCGCTGCCCTGGTTCGGCGTCGATCAACTGCGTCATCGGTGCTCCGCTGTCCGTGGAAAGTCCGGTAATCGAGCTGAACGCAAGCAGAACCCGTGAAAATGTCGCCGCCCCGGCTTGATCGTGAACAACGAACGAACGCGACCGGCGATTTGGGATCGGTATTACTCCGAACCGGCTATCGGCGCGTCAGCCGCCAATTCGACAAAGCTGCGCACCGCGTACTGGGCCTGAAGTCGCCGTTGGTAACTGCGGCACGACACAGCGAGATCGACTCCCCCGAGTTCCAATCTCCACGACCACAACTGCGCGTCCCTGGTCAGCATGGCCCGACCGCTGGACAGCACTTCCCTCAGCTGCGCAACCGCTTTCGCGCATTCGTCATCACTCGGATACGGAGCGGCTGCTTTTCCGATTCCGCGATTGTTCGCGGAGAGCAATCGCCACGTGACACTACCCCGACTGGCGGATCTGTAGATCTGGAAACGGGCAACCGCCATCGCGGTTCTCCCATCACTGGTTTCGGCCCCGACGCCACTCGGAATGTTTCGGTTCCAACGTTGACGTCAGATTAAGAACCAGCCTGCAAGAGGTAACCAGTTTCCTCACTGGAGACTGCATGACCATTCGTGACCGTTCGGTCACAGCATCTGCGAAAGCCCTCGCAGCGCTGCGGCGATCTGCTCCCGATGCCCCTCCAGGGTGGCCCTGGTTACCCCGTCCGCCGCAGCCCTGGCGACGTCGTCGGTCGCAACCTTGAGCACCGCGCTCATCGCGGCCGCCTGCACCCGCACCTCGATGGCGTCCCTGCCGAGCCCGGCGCGCTGGGCGAGCACGTCCGCGAGCGCGTCCTCGGCCCGTTCGCGCAGCATCAGGTACGCGGCGCGCAACGCACGTTCGTTCTGGGTGAGCCGGACGACCGCGAGAACGGCCTCGATGTCCTCGTCGGAGGCCGCGTCGAGCAACGGCGTGTAGGCCTCGCGGAGGTGGTCGATCAGTTCGAGCTCGCGCGGCCAGGCGCGCACCACGATGCAGAACGCGTCGACCATCTTGGTGAGCAACGGTTCGACGCACGCCTCCTTCTGCGGGAAGTAGCGCCAGAACGTGCGTTCGGAGACGCCCGCGGCCTGCGCGATCTGCTCCCCGGACGTGGCCGCGACGCCCTGTTCGGCGAAGAGGCGCACCGCGTGCCGGGAGAGGTCGAGCCGCTGACGCTGACGTTGCTCGTCGCTCACCGGGGGCCTGCCCCGGCGCGGCTTTTGCGTCACAACGTCCGTCATCGGGCGATTCAACCACACGGCAGAGCACATTTATTGGCACCATCTGCCATTAAGCGCTACGGTCGGTGCATGAGCATTGACGCAGAGCGCTTGCAGCTGCCGCTGGCCAGGCCGAACGTCCTCGATCTAGCCCCGCTCTACGAGGTGCTGCGGCGCGAGGCGCCGATCGCGCCCGTGACCACACCGGCGGGCGACCCCGCGTGGCTCGTCACCCGGTACGAGGAGGTCAAGCTCCTGCTGGGCGACAAGCGCTTCGGCCGTTCCCACCCGGAACCGGAGAAGGCGTCGCGCATCTCGACCTCGGCCGTGCAGGACGGCCCGACCGGCGAGTACGCGACCGAGGAGGCCGACCACACGCGGATGCGGCGCCTGCTCACGCCCGCGTTCTCGGCCAAGCGGATGCGGCTGCTGGGCGAGAACATGGAACGCCTGGTCGACGCGTGCCTCGACACGCTGACCGAGGAGCACTCCAGGACCGGCGTCGTGGACCTGCACCGCGGGCTCGCGTTCCCGTTGCCCGTGGCCATGATCTGCGGGCTGCTCGGCGTGCCGGAGGAGGACAACGACCTGTTCGCGTCGCTGTCCGAACGCATGGCCAGCACCGAGATCGGCGAGGAGGCCCACGCCGCGCGGGAGGAGTTCTTCCGCTACATGGTGGGGCTCGTCGAGGGCAAGCGCGGCCGGCTCGGCGAGGACGTGATCTCCGACCTCGTGCGCGCGCAGGCCGAGGACCCGTCGTTCGACTACGTGCAGATGGTGCGGCTGTGCGTCGGCCTGCTGTTCGCGGGCCACGAGACCACGGTCAACCGCATCGGCCTCGGCGTGCTGTTCCTGCTCACCGACCGCTCCCGCTGGGACGCCCTGGTCGCCGACCCGGACGGCCGCGTCGACGCGGTGGTCGAGGAGGTCATGCGCCTCGGCGCCCCCGGCGACCTGGGACTGCTGCGCTACGCCAAGGAGGACGTCGACCTCGCGGGCGTGACAATCCACGCCGGCGACGCGCTGGTGCTCTCCATCAACGCGGCCAACCGGGACGTGACGGTGTACTCCGAGGCCGAGGAGTTCAACCCCGACCGTCCGGAGAGGACGCACCTCGGCTTCGGCCACGGCGCGCACTTCTGCATCGGCGCCTCGCTGGCCCGCACGGAGCTGCGCGTGGTGTTCCGCGCGCTGGCCCGCCGCCTGCCGCAGATGCGCCTGGCCAAGGAACTCGACCAGCTGCAGGTCCGCGCGACGCTCACCGGTGGCGTCGCCGAGCTGCCCGTGACCTGGAGGTAGACCGTGAAGGTAGTGGTGGACCAGGGCAAGTGCGTCGGAGCGGGCCAGTGCGTGCTGGCCGCGGACGACGTGTTCGACCAGCGCGACGACGACGGCCTCGTCGACCTGCTGGACGCGAGCCCGCCGGCCGAACGGCTCGCGGACGTGCGGCACGCGGCGGCGGTGTGCCCGGCGTCGGCGATCGCGGTCGAGGACTAGAAAAGCGCCTCGCGGGCGCGTCCTGCGCCCGCGAGGTCCACATCGGACTCAGTCCTTCATGAGCGGCTCGACCAGCTTCGAGCCGTCCGCCTTGCCGACGAAGCAGTAGATCAGCCGGTCGGAGCTGCGGTAGCCGTTCTCGGTCTTGACCTTCCACGCCTCCGCGGTCGGGATGATCACCCAGTACCGCAGGGTCTTCTCCTTGTCCTGCCCGGTCACCTTGCCGGACAGGAACGTCTTCGTGCACCCGGTGCCGCCGACCTTCGTCAGCTCCTCGACGCCGGGGTACGGGACGTCCTTCTCGATCTCGGTGTTGGCGAGCACGGTGTCGAGCAGCTCGGTCTCGTGTTCGGCGTAGCAGCCGACGCGGTCCTTGATCTCGATCTTGCGGACGTCCTTGGCCGGCGTCCAGGTGAGGCATGCGTCGGGGAACGACATCAGCGAGTCGTGCTTCAGGTCGCCGTCGGGCCCGAGGGTCAGCACGGGCTGCATGGCGGCGGTGCTGGCGGGTCCGTCGACGATGCCCACGCCGCCGATGTTGTCGATCATCGGCTTGAACACGGTGAAGTACAACAGGACTATCGCGCCGACGAGGAACAACGGCACGAGCGTCGCGGACAGGAACAGCCCGACCGACCGCTTGCGCCGCGGCGGCACCGCCACGGACGGCGCGGGCGCGAACTGCCCGATCACCACCGGCCCGGACGTGGGCGGCGGCCCGAAGGCCGGCAGCGGGCCCGAGCCGTTCAGCCTCGCCGGGTCCACGTTCAGCGTCGGCCCGGCCATCGTGGGCCTGCCGTCGACCACCGGCCCGGTGAACGCGGGCGGCACGGTCGGGTGGAGCTCCGCCATCAGCAGCGCGCGCTCGATCAGCCGGTGCGCCTGCACGATCCCGAGGCGACGGCCAGGGTCGGGTTCCATCAGGCCGGTGATCAGCTCGCCGAGCGGGCCGGTCACGCGCGGCACCGGCCGTTCGCTCATCACCGCGAGGATCGTCGCCGAGGTGGTGGGCCGGTCGAACGCGCCGCGCCCCTCCACGGCGAAGAACAGCGTGGCCCCGAGCGCCCACAGGTCCCAGCCCGGTGAGGCCTCGCCGCCCGCCAGGCGTTCCGGCGCCATGTACGCGGGCGAGCCGATCAACGTGCCGGTGGCCGTCAGCCGCGGGTCGTCGACGGACTGGGCGATGCCGAAGTCGGTGAGCTTCGCGGTGCCCTTGCCCGGCACCATCACGTTGCCCGGCTTGACGTCCCGGTGCACGACGCCCGACTCGTGCGCAGCTTCCAAGGCGGCCAGCAGCTGCCCGGCCAGCGTCGCGGCGGCGCGGGTGGTGAGCGGCCCCGACTTCTCGACCAGCGACTCCAGCGTGGGCGCGTTGATCAGCTCCATCACGATGAACGTCTGGCCGTCCTCGGAGATGAGGTCGTAGACGGTCACCACGGCGGGGTCCCGCAGCTGGCTCGCGATGCGCGCCTCGCGCAACACGCGTTCCTGGTAGATCGCGCGCTCTTCTGCCGGAACGTTGCCGGGCAGCAACAGTTCCTTCACGGCCACGTCCCGGCCGAGCACGGTGTCCTGGCCGAGCCAGACGGCCCCCATGCCACCGCGCCCCAGCTCGCGGACCAGCCGGTAGCGTCTGTTCCCCACCTCGCGCATGCGCGGAAGTCTGTCACCCGGTCCGGTGACGTACACCGGCACCGTCACCTGACGGGCGCGACCACCGGGCACCCCCTCCTAGCGTCGCCGGGCGTGAGACGACTGACGAAGCTGTTGGCCACCACCCTGCTCCTGACCGGCCTGTCCCCGCTAGCACCGGCCTCGGCGGCACCCCAGAACTGCGCACCGGTGGCCGTCACCGCCCCGGCCGGCGCGAAGATCGAGTCCGTGGACGCCGTGAGCCACCCCTCGCACTGCGAGATCACCGTGACGCTCACGCACACCGACGACCACGTGAAGGTCACCATCGGCCTCCCCCAGGCGTGGACCGGACGCCTCCAGGGCGTCGGCGGCAGCGCCTACGCGGCAGGCGACACCGGCGCCCCGTTCTCGCAGGCCCTCCAAGACGGCTACGCGGCCGTGACCACCGACGCCGGCGTCCTGGACGGCCTGAACGCGAGCTGGGCGGTGCGGAACGGCCGGCTCGACCAGACCCTCCTGACCAACTTCGCCACCCGGTCCGTGCACGAGGCGGCGGTCCTCGCGAAGCAGGTGGTGCGCAAGCACTACCAGCGTTCCGCCACCTACTCCTACTGGAACGGCTGCTCGACCGGCGGCCGCCAGGGCTACGCCGAGGTCCAGAACCACCCGGACGACTACGACGGCGTCCTGGCCGTCGCCCCTGCCGTGCACTGGTCCCAGTTCGCCGTGGCCACCCTCTGGCCGCAAACCGTGCAGGCCAACGAAAAGCACGTGCTCGGCAACTGCGTCCTGAACGCCTTCCGCGCAGCGGCGATCTCCGCGTGCGACGCGACCGACGGCGTCACGAACGGCATCGTCGACCGGCCGGACCGCTGCGGCTACGACCCGCGTCAGCTCGTCGGCAAGAGGATCCTCTGCGACAACACCGAGGTCACCATCTCCAAGGCCGACGCCGACGTCATGCGCAAGATCTGGGACGGCCCGACCGACGAACGGGGCCGCAGCCTCTGGCCGGGCCTGCCGAAGGGCGCCGACCCGATCTGGCTGGCGGGCACCATCCCCGGTTTCCCCGGCCCCGGCTTCCCGGTGGCGTCGCTGTGGGTGCAGAACTTCCTGTTGAAGCAACCGAACTTCGACACCGCGACCCTCACCTACGCCCAGTACCGCGACCTCTTCCGCCAGTCCGTCCGCGAGTTCGACGGCTCGATCGGCACCGCGAACCCCGACCTCACGGCGTTCCGCCGAGCAGGCGGCAAGCTGATCACCTGGGTGGGCACCAACGACCAGCTCATCCCTCCGGGCGGCCTGCTGAAGTACCGCGAGCAGGTCGAACGCCGCATGGGGGACGTCAACGACTTCTACCGCCTCTTCACCGCCCCCGGTGTCGACCACTGCGCCGGTGGCACCGGCCCCCAGCCGGTGAACCCGCTGAAGTCCCTGGTCGACTGGGTGGAACGCGGCAAGGCCCCGGCGACCCTGCCCGCCACCACCGCGGACAGCAGCCGCGACCTCTGCGCCTACCCCCGCACCTCCCGCTACCTGCACGGCGACCCGAAGGCGAGCTCCAGCTACCGCTGCCTCTAGCAACTAGTCAGGATTAGTGACTATCAAGTACAGTTACTACATCCGACCGGAGGGAGCCCGAAATGCGCGCCGCCTACTACGAGAAGCAGGGTCCAGCCCACGAGGTGTTCCAGGTGGGCGAGGTCCCAAGACCAGAACCGGGCCCGGACGAGGTCAGGGTGAAGGTCGCCGTCTCCGGCGTGCACGTGGGCGACGTGGGAAAACGCCGCGGCTACTGGGGCTCCACGATGACGTTCCCGAGAGTCGTCCCCCACGGCGACGGCGCGGGCATCGTCGACGCGGTCGGCACCAACGTCTCGCCCACCCGCGTCGGCGACCGGGTCTGGGTCTACCTCGCCCAGTCCTACCGCCCGTTCGGCACGGCGGCCGAGTACGTGGTCGTCCCCGCCGCCCACGCCGTGCACCTGCCCGACGAGGTCGACCTGGAACAGGCCGCGATCGTGGGAATCCCCGGCATCACAGGCCATCGAGCGGTCTTCGCCAGCGGCCCGGTGGAGGGCAAAACCGTTCTGATCACCGGCCCGCTGGGCGGAGTGGGCAGAGCAGCCCTGGCCGTGGCCCGCCGAGGAGGCGCCACGGTCATCGCCACCGTCCGCCACTCCGCCCAGATCGACGAGGTCAAAGCAGCAGGCGCCCACCACGTGATCAGCCTGGACACCGAAGACCCGGTCGCCCAGATCAAGACCATCGCCCCGGACGGCGTGGACCGAGTGGCCGAGATCGACCTGGCCGGCAACGCGCAGTTCGACGTGGAGATCCTGAAGTACAACGGCGTAATCGCCACCTACGCCACCAGCGACCCGGAAGCCCCGCTCCCGTACTGGCAACTGGCGTTCAAGAACATCACCGTTCAGCACCTGAGCAACGACGACTTCCCGGAGGAGGCCAACGACCAGGCGGCCCGGGACCTGACCGCCGCGCTGGCGGCAGGCGACCTGGCCTACCCGATCGCGGAACGCTTCACCCTGGACCAGACGGCAGAGGCCCAGGACGCCGCCGAACGCACGGGCGCGGCAGGCCGAGTGATCATCACTCTCTAATTCCCACAACGGAAAGGGTGCCTGGCCACAGAGCGGCCAGGCACCCTTTCCGTTGTGCGCGGTCAGGAAAGCTTCTCCGCCAACCACTTCCGAGCCACGGTCCAGGCGTGCCCATCGGGTTCGATCACGCTGAAGTGATCCCCACCGGGTGAGTCCACGAACTCCGCCAACGCATGCCGCTCCGCATAAGTCCGGCTGAACTCAGCGGGAATCACCTCATCCGCAGACCCGTGCACAGCCAGCACCGGCACCCCGCCGTCCCCCATCTCCACCGGCGAAGCCAACGCGTAGACCCCAGGATCCTCACCAGCCGAAACCCCCATCAGGAACCGGGTCATCCCAGCCCCGACCCCGGCCGCCACAACGGGCCAGAAGTCAGGCCCGGACGGTCCTGGCGCACCCCGCGGCGGCTCCCCGGAAAGATCCGCGAGCTCGGTCCCCAGCCGAGCCCCGTCAGCGGCGACCAGGTCCAGCACCCCGGCGATCGACACGACCCCGGCCAACGGCACGACTGGCGAAGCCCCGACCACCCCGGCGGGCAATGCGGAACGATGCGCGGTCCAGGTGGCCAGATGCCCGCCGGCCGAGTGCCCGACCACCGCGACCCGAGACAGATCGAGCGGCGCGTCCAACGAGGCCACCAGATCCACCGCGGCGGCGACATCGGCGAACGTCCCCGGCCACCCGGCTCCGGCCTCCCCCATCCGCCGGTACTCGATGCTCCACACCGCACACCCGGACCCCACCAGGTCAGCGATCAACGGCTGCACCGCGGTGTCGTCCCACATGGCGGCCCACCACCCACCGTGCACCATGACCACAACGGGAAACGGCCCAGACCCCACCGGCAGGTGCAGGTACCCGAACTGCGACGGCTCGGCACCGTAAGCGATCTTGCGAAACATGAAGTCCTCTTTCACCCTCAGGGAACGACCACGGGCTTGACGACGCGGCCGGACTTCATCGCCTCGGCCGCCTTCTCCACGTCCGCGAGCGCGAACGTCTCCACCAGCTCACCGACCGGCATCCGGCCGTCCGCCACCATCTCGGCGAGCAGCGGCAGGAAGATCGGCGGGTTGCTCTCGCCCTCCACCACACCGAGAACGCGCTTGCTGTCGTTCACGATGTCGGCGACGTCGACCGGCGCGGTCACGCCGAACGGGGGCACGCCGACGATCGCCGCCGCGCCGCCGATGCGCAGGCTCTTCAACGCCTGCGCGAAGACCGCAGGAACACCGCTGCTCTCCACCACGTAGCCGGGGCCGCCGCCGGTCAGGTCCTTCAGCGCGGCAACGGGATCCGTGACGCGGGCGTTGACGACCTGGGTCGCGCCGAGCCTGCGGGCGAGGTCGAGGCGCGAGTCGTGCACGTCGACCACGACGATCTCGGACAACGGCAGCAGCGCGGCCGCCATCACCGCGGACAGGCCCACCACGCCGGCGCCGAAGACGGCGACCTTGGCTCCAGCCGGGGGTTTCAGCACGTTCAGCACCGCGCCCGCGCCGGTCTGGACGCCGCAGCCGAGCGGCGCGAGCACCTCGGCCGGCAGGTGCGCGGCCGCGTCCGGCACCGCGACGGTGTTGCGCACGGTCGACAGGGCGTGCCCGGCGAACGACGACTGGCCGAAGAAGCCGCCGTGCAGGCGCTGCCCGTCGAGCGCGAGGTTCTCCTGGCCGTTGGTGAAGTTGCGCGGCAGGAACTCCGCGCACTGCGACGGCACACCGGCCTGGCACGCCTGGCAGACACCGCACGAGTCGAACGTGAGCATGACCCGCTGACCGGGTCGCAAGGACGTGACGCCCGGCCCCACGCGCTCGACCACGCCCGCGCCCTCGTGGCCGACGACGCCAGGCAGCGGGAACGGGAAGTCGCCGTCGCGCGCCGCCAGGTCCGCGTGGCACATGCCGGTCGCCTCGACGCGGACGAGCACCTCGCCCGGCCCCGGCTCGTCCAGCTCGACGTCCCGCAGGACGAAGTCCGCTCCGGCGGAGGACACGACGGCCGCTGCTGTGCGCTGTCCCACTTCACTCACCCCTTTGCCCGTTGGGCGTTGCTCTTGCACCCCACAATAAGTCATGTATCGTGATAGTCAAGCTTAGTGACTATCCAGGTTCATGACCTCAACGGGAGAACACCATGAACGCGTTCCTCGAGCGGCTCACCTCCGAGAACGCCGCGGTCCTGCTGGTCGACCACCAGGTCGGCCTGTTCACGGGCGTCCGGGACATCACGGTGAACGAGCTCAAGCACAACGTCGTGGGGCTCGCGAAGGCGGCGCAGGCCCTGGGCGTGCCGGTGATCCACACCACGACGGCCGCGACGAGCATGTGGGGCCCGTCGATTCCCGAACTGCTCGCGGTTCTGCCGGAATCGCAGGAGATCCACGACCGCTCCACCGTCAACGCCTGGCACGACGAACGAGTGCGCGCCGCCGTGCGGGCGACCGGCGCGACGAAGCTGATCATCGCGGGCATCAGCCTCGAGGTCTGCGCCGCGTTCCCGGCGATGGCGGCGCTCGCCGACGGCTACCAGACCTACGTCGCCGTGGACGCGTCCGGCACCTTCTCCGCCACCAAGCGGGAAGCAGGCATCGCCCGCATGCAGCAGGCCGGCGTCATCGTCAGCGACTACGCCACGTTGATGGTCGAGATCCTCGGCGACAACGCCCGCGAGGTCGCCGGCGAGGTGTACGGCGCCCTCGACATGGACTTCGGCACCCTGCTCGGCCAGGTCGTCGCGTCCTACCAGAAGTAGTCCGAAGCAGACCACGCAGACAAAGGAACCCATGATGGACATCACCTTCCCGGCCGGCAGCTACGTCATCGACGCCGCCCACTCCTCTGTCACCTTCGCCACCCGCTTCGTCGCCGGACGGGTGCGGGGCACCTTCGACGACATCTCCGGAACCGTCGAGATCGCGGAGGATCCGGAGAAGTCCTCGGTCACCGCCCAGATCGGCACGCAGTCGCTGCACACGGGCATCGCGCCAAGGGACGCGCACCTGAGCTCCGCCGACTACTTCGACGTCGAGAACCACCCGAGCGCGTCGTTCACGTCGACCGAGCTGATCGCGGACGGCGAACGGTTCGCGTTGCGCGGCGACCTGACGTTCCGCGGCGTGACCCAGCCCGTGGAGTTCGACCTCTACCCGCTGGGTTCCGGCACCGACCACTTCGGCTCGTTCCGGGTCGCCTTCCACGCCACCGCAAGGGTTTCCCGCAAGGCGTTCGGCGTGAACGGGAACGCCTCCCTGCCCGGCGGGCCCCTGCTGATCGGGGACGCCACCGACGTGACGCTGGAGATCCAGGCCGTTCCCGCCGCCTGATCACCGCGAGAACCGAGCCGGGCGCCCGCAAGGCGCCCGGCTTTTTGCCGTCAGTCCAACCGGACGCGCACGACCGGCGCGACCTCTTCACCGAACCGGTGAGCCTGGTCCGCCGCGTCACCTTCCGGCCACAGCACGAACCCGGTGAACGACTGCATCGCGAGCTTGGTCAGCACGTCCGCCCAGCCCTGCGCGTCCGTCCGGATCGGCGCCGACCCCTGCAGGTCGACGGGTCCGGGCGTGTCCGTGATCGTGCCGACGAGCTGCGCGATCCGGCGCACCGACCCCGGTTCACGCCCGGCCTCGGTCGCCGCCCGGTCGATCAGGGCGTTGCTCCCGGCCCACTTCTCGTACGGCAGGTACGACGGAATCGGTGCGGCCCAGCCGTCTGCGGCCCGCCCGGTGAGCGCGAGACTGCGCGGCCCCTGCGCGCCGACCCAGATCTCCACGCCACCGGGAGCGGGCGGCTGGGACGTCAGCCTCGACACCGAGTACCAGTCGCCCTGCGTCGTCACGTTCTGGCGCGGCTGCCACAACGCGCGCATCAGCTCGATCGCTTCCGCTTGAGCCGCAAGGGCTTCCTTCGGGCTGCGGCGCGGCACGCCGAGCTTGGTGATCGCGTCCCAGTAGCCGCCGGCACCGAGGCCGAGGTGGAACCGGCCGTTCGACAGTCGGCTCAGCGCGCTCGCCTGGCGGGCGAGCATCGGCGCCGGCCGCAGCGGGAGGTTCGCGACGTCGGGGAAGAACGAGATCTTCCTGGTGTGGGCGATGAAGTCGCCGATGAGCGCGAACGCGTCGAGGTAGTCCGCCACGTACGGGTGGTCCTGGACGCCGACGAGGTCGAGCCCCGCCCGTTCGGCCGCCGCGACGACCGCCCTGTTCTCGTCGATGTCGGCGGTCGGCACGACCGAGACGCCGAAGCTGAGTGCCTGCAGCACAACTGTCTCCTTCGAGGTGCGCTCCCCTACTCGGAGAGCACGCCTTCCTCAGCACTGACAAGGGAGTCGATCGCGGCGAAGAACGTCTTGATGCCTGGGAGGTTCGGACCCTTCGCACTCGACAACGCGTAGTCCTGCGAGGAGCGCCATTCGACGATGTCGAGCCATTCGTCGTTGCCCAGCCGCACGAGCCGGGCGCCGAGGAACCCCTCGCGGTCGGCCTCGAAGTCGGCGATCATCCCCGGACGGGCGGCGAGCAGCGCCTCGACGTTCTCCGGCGCCACGCGGAAGCGGGTCAGTTCCACTGAAGTAGTCATGAATTTATGATAGTCAAGATTTGTGACTAAAGCCAGGGATCGACCGCCACCCGATCGTGCCGATGAACACCGTGATGGCCAGCAGCAACGCGCCGGTCATCCACCGCCATCCGTCCGGCTGGGCGATGTTCAGCCACTGCTCGGCGAGCGAGACCGCGGCGGCCAGCGGGAAGGTGAACGACCAGAAGCCCATCGAGAACTTCAGCCTGCGGTAGCGGGGAAGCAGGCCGATCTGCATCAGCAGCAGCACCACGCCGACACCGGCGATCGAGTCCGCGACGGGGTCGATCACGTGGCCGTTCAGCGTGAACCAGGCGAGGCCGCCGACCGCGGGCGGCGCGAGCAGGATCATCGCGGTGGGCGCCAGCGCGTCCGGCAGCGGGGCGCGGAACGAGTGTCGCTGCACCACGATCCCCGTCAGGACGATGCCGAAGAACGTGCCGGTGGCGAACAGTCCCCAGGCGAGACCTGTGTTGCCCATCTTCGCGGCCACGTCGGCGCCGATTAGTCCGGGTGCGACGGTCGGCAGCAGGTACCCGGCGTGCAGTGCCTCGTGCTCCAGGCCGCCCTCGAACCACCAGCCGAACACGACGACCACCAGCGCGGCGGATCCGGTTAACGCCAACAGGTAGAGCACCCACCCCGCGGTGTGCGAGTACGTGTGGAGCTGGGCGGCCAGCAGCATCGCGGTGACCGGGGCGAGCGACGCGACCGGCCCCTGGGCGGGGTGCCTGATCTGGTCGATCAGCCGTTCCTCGCCTCTGGCACCGCGGACGAGGTGGGCCACGACCAGCCACACCCACGCGATCGCCGCGACCGCGTAGAACACCTGCGACACCGCGGCCGGCAGGCCCAGCGCGGGGGTCGCCGACCTCCACGCGCCGGCGAGGCCCGCGAGGCCGAAGCCGATGGCGAACGTGGTGAGCGGGATTCTCGTCACCGGCTGCGCTGGGGCGCCGGGCTGGACGAGCGTGCTGGTCATGTCGTCCTCCGTGGACAGTCCGTTCCGATGGGGAGAACGTTCCTCCGCAAGGCGGTGTCCGTGCGTCTGTCAAATGACCGTCGTCGAAACGACCGTCACGCGCACCGCCGGACGACAGTCATGTGACGGGCACTGACGGCGTGCGGCGCGACCAGGATGGACCGCATGAAACCCACCATCGTTCTGGTACACGGAGCTTTCGCGGAGTCCGGCGGCTGGGGTCCGGTCGCGGACCGCCTGCGGGCGGAGGGACACCACGTCGTCGCGGCGGCCAACCCGTTGCGCTCGGTCGCCTTCGACGCGACCCAGGTCCGTGCGCTCGTCGACTCGATCGAGGGACCGGTCGTCCTGGTCGGCCACTCGTACGGCGGCATGGTCATCAGCAAGGCCGGTGCGGGCGCGGAGAACGTGACGGCGCTGGTCTACGTGGCCGCGTTCGCGCCGGAGGCCGGGGAGAGCGGCGCGAGCCTGTCCGGGAAGTTCCCCGGCAGCACGCTCGGCGAGACGTTGCGCACGGTCGACCTGCCCGACGGAAACCAGGACGCCTATGTGGCGCAAGAGCTCTACCACCGGCAGTTCGCGGCGGACGTGCCCGAGGAGCAGGCGCGGCTGATGGCGGTCACGCAGCGCCCGATCACGATCGCCGCGCTGAACGAGGCCGCGGAGGGCCCGCAGGCGTGGCGCGGGCTGCCGAGCTGGTTCGTCATCGCCGAGGCGGACAGGAACATCCCGGCCGCGGCCGTGCACTTCATGGCCGAACGCGCGGGCGCCGAGGTCGTCAGCGTCGAGGGCGCCTCGCACGCGGTGTTCGCGTCACGGCCGGACCTCGTGGCCGAGGTGGTCCTGCGCGCGGCGAACGCCTGAGCCGCAACGCCGAACGGCCGGTCAGTCCTCTGAGGACCGACCGGCCAGGCGCTGGTGTTCGGTGATGTCGACGAGCATCCGCTTGAAGCGGGTGTACTCGCCCTTGCCGACGCGTTCGGCGTGACGTTCCTGCATCGTGGCCATGATGCGGTCCGCGGCCTGCATCTGCGCGAGGCCGCGGCCGGTCGGGCAGATCAGCTTCGCCCTGCGGTCACTCGGATCGGGCCTGCGTTCGACGTAGCCGAGCGTCTCCAGCTCGTCGATCAGCGTGCCGATGATCTGCTTGTGCTGACCGGACAGGTGCGCGAGGTCGGTCGCGCGCACGCCGTCCGGGTCCAGGTAGGCGAGCACCGCGCCGTGGCGGTGCTTGAGGTCGCCGAACCCCAGCTCGGCGAGGGTCTTGAACAGTTCGCGCTGCACCGCGAACAGCAGGCGGCCCGACAGGACCCCCAGATCGGGGTTCGAGGCGTTGCGTTCCGCGCGGGTGACCATCCAGCAACCCTAGCGGCGAACTAGTTCGCGCCCGAGGACCTCCCGCAGATGCACTTCGACGAACACCCGCAGGTAGGGGTCCTTCGCCATCCTGTCGAACGCCGCCACGAGGTCCGGGTCGACCTCGTCGGTGAGGTTCACGATCTTCCACAGGTTGAGCGGGTCGGTCTCCGTTCCGCCGACGGAGTGCTCGACGTGGAAGATCGGCTGACCGGTGCCCGCGGTGAACACGCGGCCGTCCGGCGCCTCGAACCGCTCGTCGCCCACGAAGAACGCGCGGCGGCGCTCGTGGTCGAGCCGCACGTGCTCGATGATCCGCGCGGTCCGCCCAGGATGCGCCCACAGCCGCTGCTCGGACACCCGCGTGAACTCCTCGACCTGGCCGTGCCAGACGCTCGGGAACTTCTCGGCCCCCGGCAGGACCACGGTCGGGATGAAGACGTCCGGCGCCTTCGCCTTGCGGACCTCCATGTCCCACAGCTGGGTGCCCGTGTACGCGAACGGCGGGGTGACCCGGTAGCGCTCGCGCAGCACCTCGTTGACCCGCACCGCGGGCAGGTCGGCGACGGTGTTGCCGGGCTGCGCCCAGGCCTGCTCGAAAACGGCCTCGTGGTCGAGCGTGGTGATCATGACGAGCTCCCAACTGGTCATCCTTCGTGATAGTCACGATACATGACTATATCGAGGGAGGCCAGCCACTCCTTCGTCTGGTCGAGTCGTTCGGCGGCGTGCAGGGTCGCGGACGGGCCCCTGGCGGCCTCCTCGAAGACCACGCGGGTGCCGCCGCCGACGTCGGGGAGCAGCAGCCACGACTGGTAGAAGCTCAGGCCGTCGCTCACCGCGATCCAGCCGAACCGTTCGGGACGATCGAGCTCGCCGACGATGCCGTCGAGCGCGTGCAGTGCCGTCACCACGAGGAACCCGCTGCCGACGGACAGCTCACCGGCCTGGACCTCGGTGGTCCCGCGCTGCCACTTCGGCCACTCCCCCGCCGCCGTGAGGTGGTCGAAGAGGGCCTCCGGGGCTGCCGCGACGAGCCGCTCGTGGCTCACGAAGCTGTCGCACTGCTCCGGCCCCCAGCCTGGCGGCCAATGGACTTCGGTCATGCCCCTCAGCGTGTCGCGAGACCCGCCGGTACAGCATCCGTCACATGACGGTCCGCTCGTCGTACGAGGTCAGCGCGTCGCGCAGGGCCGCACGGGAGGTGATGCCGAGCTTGGGGAAGATCTTGTACAGGTGGTCGCCAACGGTCCGGTGCGACAGGAAGAGCTTCTCGCCGATCTGCTTGTTGGTCATGCCGCTGCCCGCGAGGTCGGCGATCTCGCGTTCCTGCGGGGTCAACAGCGCGTCCGCCGTGGCGCTCGCCTGCCGCGTGATGCCGGTCGCGCGCAGTTCGGCCGCCGCGCGGTCACGCCACGGCACGGCACCGAGGGCCGCCATCACGTCGTGCGCGAGCGTGAGCTGCTCACGGGCACCACTGGTGTCACGCATCCTGCGCAGCCGTTCGCCGTAGAGGAGCCGCACGCGTGCCGTGTCGAACGGCCACACGTTGAGGTCCGGCCCGCTCAGCGCGTCCTCGAACTCCTTGAGGTCGCTGGAGACCAGTGCGCCCGCAGCCGTGGCGAGCAGCCGCGTCCGGGACGAGACGTGCCTGGTCGCCGCCAGCGCGGCGGCGTGCTGCTCGGCCTCCTGCCGCCGTCCGATGTGCAGGGCCGCCTCGACCAGGTCGAGGCCCGACCACAGGGCGGTGGGCCGGTAGCGCGCGACCTGCCCGGCCGGGCTGACCCGCGTCGCGTACTGGTAGGCGGCCTGGAAGTCGCCGGCGCCGATCTCGGCGAGGGCGCGGGCCTGCTGGACGAAGTACGTGACGCCGAGCGCCCGGTTCGCCTGCGCCCAGCGCACGGTCGTGTCGGTGAGCTGGCGCGCGGCGGCGACCTGGCCCCTGCCCGCCGCGACGAGCGCCTGCACCCAGTCGAAGTACCAGCGGAAGAACTTGAAGCCGTGCTCGGCGCAGACGGCGATGCCCTCGTCGCACAGCTTCCACGCCTCGTCCCACCGTCCCGAGTGGAACTCGTCGACCGCGAGGTGGATCAGCGCGCCGATGTAGCGGCGGGCAGGGCCGTTGCCCTCGCGGGCGTTCTGCACGAGGAGGCGTTCGGGGGCGCGCAGGCGGTGCAGCCGGTCGCCGAACAGCGCGGCGGTGCCGATCCGCACGAGCCTGGTGGGTTCCTCGTCGTTGTCGACCGAGTCGATCAACGCGTCGAGCGTCGCGATGTCGTCATCTGTGGCCGTGACGGGGTCCGCGAAGATCGCCGCGTTCACCTGCGTGACGGGTGATGGCGCTGGTACGAGCTTGTTCACCAGTGCGCGGTGATGGTGTCCCGCTTCTTCTGTGCCGACCCACCAGCTGATGAGCATCAGGCTGTGCATGGCCTCGGTCAGCACCGGGTCCTCGGCGTCGAAGCCGTGGTCACCGGCCTCGACGGCGCCCGCGAGCAGCCGGTACGCGGTGGTGACGTCGCCGTCGTTGTTGATCAGCAGGTGGGCGGCGGCCGCGGCGGCGTACAGCGACCGCGTCTCCAGCACACCGGTCTCGCGCGCGTCGCCGAGGAGCCTGGTCGCGGTGGCCATCTCGCCGCCGTTCTCGGCCCCGATGTAGGCGGCCTCCGCGAGCCTGCGGCCGCGTGCGTCCTGGGTGGCGCTGAGCTCGGCGGCCCTGGTCAGCGCACCGATCGCGCCGAGCGCGTCGCCCCGCTTGGACAACGCGTGCGCGCCCTGTTCGAGCTGCGCGGCGATGGTCTCGTCGGGGTCCAGGGTGGACTCGGCGAGGTGGCGGACGCGGCGTTCCGGGGAGTCCACGGCGGTCGCGATCACGCCGTGCGCCCAGCGGCGTTCCGACTCCGACGACGCCTCGACGACGGCGGCCTTGATCAGCGGGTGCCGGAAGGTGAGCCGGTTCGGGGCGGTGTGGACGAGCCGGGCCTCCTCGGCGGGGGCCAGGTCGTCGAGCACGCAGCCGTTGTTGGCGGACCTCAGGCGCGCGAAGTCGACGTTGCCCGCGAGCGCGCCCAGCAGCAGCATCTGCCGCGCCTTCTCGGGCAGGTTCCTGACCCGGTCGCTGAACATGCCCTGGAGGCGTTCCGGCAGCGGCAGCGCCTCGCTCAGGGTGGTGAAGTCGGAGCGTTGCTCGCCGTCCAGCGCGGACGGCAGCTCGAGCAGGGCCAGCGGGTTGCCGGCGGCGGTCTCCAGCAGGCGCCTGCGCACGGCAGGTGCCAGGTCGGGGAAGTTCGCGTTCACCAGTTCCCTGGCGGCCGGGACCGGCAGCGGCGACAACGTTGTCTCGTTCAGGCCGCTCTGGCCGAAGAACCCGCGCTCGCCCGTGCGGCAGGCGCCGAGGAAGACGATGGGGCTGCCGACGAGCCGGCGCGCGACGAAGCTGAGCACCTCGGCGCTCGCCCGGTCCACCCAGTGCAGGTCGTCGACGATGATCAGCAGCGGCTGTTCCTTCGCGACCGCGCGCAGCCAGATGAGCGCCGCGTTGGACACGACGAGCCGGTCCGGGACGGGGCCGACGTCGAAGCCGAGCGCGCACTTCAGCGCCGTGCGGTGGGCCTCGCTGAGCGGGGGCATCTCGTCGCCGAGGGGGAAGAGCAGCTGGTTGAGCGTCGAGTAGTTGATCTCGGACTCGAACTGCGCGCCGGCCGCCCTGAGCACCATGCCGGTCTCGCGCGCGGCGAGCTGGTCGAGGACCGCCGTCTTGCCGACCCCGGCGTCCCCGCTGACGAGCAGCGCTCCACCGCGCACTCCGGCGGTGTCGAAGTACGCCCTGATGGCACTGATGTCCTGCTCGCGGCCGATCAGCGGCACAGGCCGGTCCTCCCGAGGTGGTGATGCTCCCGCGGGAGCATCACCCGTGCCGATCGAGATCTCCACACCCTGCAGGCTCAATTTCCGTCGATATCGGATCAAGTCATTGTTTGTGATTGTATGGCCGCGTGACCAGCTTGAGCGGACTCGTCCGGCTGGCGAGGCCCGAGGGCGAGATCGACGTGCGCTGCCTGCTGGCCGGGAGCGTGACGCTGGACAACCCGGCGTCCGGGCCCGGCGAGGTGCCGTTCCACCTGCTGCTCGACGGCGCCTGCACGCTGACGTCCGGCGGGTACTCCGTCGCCCTGTCCCCCGGCGACATGCTGCTGCTCCCCCACGGCGACGCGCACGTCGTGACGTCCACCGGCGGCGGGATCGACCTGTTCTGCGGCCACTACCGCTTCGAGCAGGGCGCGGGCGCGTTGCTGTTCCGGCTGATGCCCGCCGTCGTGCACGTGACCCTGGACCCGCCGGCTCTGGCTCTCGCCGAGGTGCTGCGCGCGGAGGCGGTGTTCGCGGGCGCCGGCTCGCAGGCGGTGATCTCCGCGCTGCTGGACGCGTTGCTGGTGATGACCCTGCGCAGCCGCCCCGACCAGCGCCTCGACACCCCAGGCCTGTGGACGGCGATGGGCGACGACGTGCTCGGCCGCGTGATCACCGGCGTGCTGGAGCAGCCGGGTGAGGCGTGGACGATCGAACGGCTGGCGGCCGAGGCGGCGATGTCGCGGGCGACGTTCCTGCGCCGGTTCAGCGCCCGCACCGGCACGACCGTGGCGACGCTGCTGACCGCGATCCGCATGATGGCCGCGGCCGACCTCCTCACCCGCACCGACCACTCCGTGACGCGGGTGGCCCGCGAGGTCGGCTACCGCTCCGAGTCGGCGTTCAGCCAGGCGTTCCGCGCGGCGCTCGGCACCTCGCCCGCCCGCTACCGCCGCGAGTCCTCGTCGCGCTGACGGCCCCCTGCGATCACCGGCTCCCGCGACGACACTGGGCGCCGTCACCTGACGGCCGGCGCGCCGGTCCAGTCATGTGACAGACCCTGTGACCGCGACGGTCGCAGCAGAGTTGCTCCCAACAGCAGCAACCCAGACAGGAGCAGGGCAATGCCGACGATCACCACCAAGGACGGCGTGGACATCTTCTACAAGGACTGGGGCACCGGTCAGCCGATCGTCTTCAGCCACGGCTGGCCGCTCTCGTCGGACGACTGGGACACCCAGATGCTGTTCTTCGTGCAGCAGGGCTACCGCGTCATCGCCCACGACCGCCGCGGCCACGGCCGTTCCGCCCAGGTCGCCGTCGGCCACGACATGGACCACTACGCGTCCGACCTGGCCGCCGTCACCGAACACCTCGACCTGCGCGACGCCATCCACGTCGGCCACTCCACCGGCGGCGGCGAGGTCATCCGCTACATCGCGAACCACGGCGAGTCCCGCGTCGCCAAGGCGGCGATCCTCGCGGCCATCCCGCCGCTGATGCTCAAGACCGAGGCCAACCCCGGCGGCCTGCCCATCGAGGTCTTCGACGACCTCCGCGCCCAGCTCGCCGCCAACCGCTCGGAGTTCTACCGCGCACTGCCGACCGGCCCGTTCTACGGCTTCAACCGCGACGGCGCCGAGGTCCGCGAGGCCCTCGTCCAGAACTGGTGGCGCCAGGGCATGATGGGCTCGGCCCTGGCGCACTACGAGGGCATCAAGGTGTTCTCGGAGTCGGACTTCACCGAGGACCTGCGCAAGATCACCGTCCCTGTCCTCGTGATGCACGGCGACGACGACCAGATCGTCCCGATCGCCGACGCGGCACTGCTTTCCGCGCCGTTGCTGAAGAACGGGACGCTGAAGGTGTACGAGGGCTACCCGCACGGCATGCCCACCACCCACGCGGACGTCATCAACGCGGACCTGCTGGAGTTCTTCCGGTCCTGAGTGGACAGTGCGAAGGGCTGGACGCGAGTCGGGGTCGCGTCCAGCCCCTCCGCTCACTCGTAGAAGTCCCGCGACCACTGCTCGCGGCGTGCCCTGTCCTTGGCCACCCAGTCGCCGCCCTCGGCGGCCGCCGTCTCCAGGATCGGCAGGCCCGTGTCGATGCCCGACGTCTGGAGCGCCACGATGAACAGCTCCGACTCGTCCTCCAAGGCCGAGTCGTCGGTGTTGCGGAAGTTCTCCGCGATCACGGTGATCTCCCTGCCCGTCACCAGCGTGAGGCAGAACTTGTGGCCTCGCAGCCGTTCCACCTCCCTGGTGCCGTCCCCCTCGCCGCGGGTCGCGCGGAAGCCGGACTCGACGACGCTCGCGTGGGCGAGGGAGGTGTAGGGGAAGACGGTTCGCCGTTCGTTGCGCGCCTCGCCGGTGAGGAAGTTCAGATCCACCCGCACCTCCCGCATGCCGCTCTGGGTGAGCAGGAAGATCTGCACCTCGTAGATCGAGTAGCGCGGTGGGCCGTGCAGCACGCGGGCGCGCTTGGCTCCGTCCGCCCCCTCCGTCATGACCACGTCCGTCACCAGATCGGTTTCGGTCAGGTTGTTGCGGCGGGCGAGGTCGTTCTTGAGGTAGATCTTGTCCAGCGCGAGCCAGCGGGCCATCTCGCTGTCGGACGGCCGGTCGGCGAGCAGTCGCACCCACTCCTCGTAGCCCTGGCTCTCGGCCTGGAAGAGCTGTTCGTCGTAGGAGCGGGCGAGTGCGCTCATGGCTTTCAGACCGCGGATCCTCGTTGCTCCCTTGACGACGAAGTACCCGGAGATCGCCAGGAAGATCGCCGCGCCGGCCGCGCCGGAGGCCGTCAGCACGACCAAGCCGAGGATGGCGAGGCCCATGCCGACGCGGTACCGGAGCGTGTCGCGGTCGGCCGGGCGGACGTCGACGTGGAGGAGCGCGTTGGTGCTCCAGCCCTTGGCGACCTGGCGGGCGTGCCACTGGGCCAGCCAGCTCACCTCGCTCGCCTGGACCTGCGCGTTGCCGTAGAGCTCGACGAGACGCTGTTTGAGGTGCGCCCGGATTCCCGACGTGTACCCGGGCCAGTCGCCCGCCACGTGCGGGCGGGCGTCGCTGAAGCGGCTGTCGACGATCCGGTGCACCTCCTTGACGAACTCGGTCCGCACCCAGTGGCCCGGTGACCGCGCCTCGGGTTGTCCCCGCAGCGGACCGACCTGACTCGCCCGCAGTTGCTGCCACAACGTCGTGCCGGCGCGCTGTCCGCCGTGGTGGATCAGGAGGACCGCTCCGCCGATCATCAACGGGAGGGCGAACACGACGCCGAACACCTGCGGTGCGCCGGCGAAGCTGCTGAGAAGTGCGAAGAGCGCGACGAAACCGCCGATGACGACGTGCTGCCAGGCTTTCGGTTCGGCCTTCGTGTCCGCTGCCGTGAACATGCGCGGCCTGGCCGGTTCCGCCTCGAAGAACTTCCACGCGCGGGCGGCGCGTCCGCCGGACATGCGCTGGGTGACGACGCGGTGGGCGTAGGCGCCGTTCAGCTTCGCCTGGATCACGCCGCGCTGGATCGCGCTCAGGTGCTGGTTGATCTCGTCCTGCCGCTCGGGCGGCAGCGCCCCGAACGCCGCGAGCACGTCGTCCAGGTCGTCGCGGTGACGTCCGGTCTGGCCCTCGACCTCGCCTCGTACCAGTCGCATGAGGCGCCACACCACGGCGAACGCCCGCTGCCACTCGTCGTCCGGCAGGGACTGCGCGATCTTGCGCGCGTCGTGGACCTTGCGGAACAGGTCGCTGTCCACGTCGCTGAACGAGCGGCCGCTCACGACGGAAAGCACGTAGTAGTAGGAACATTCCGTGGTGCGGAACTCCTCGCGCAGCAGACCCTCGAAGAGCGGTTCGGCCTTCAGGGAGACACCGGCGGCGAGGAAGTTGCGCGCGACCTCGTAGCGCCGCCGCGGCGGGTCACCCTTGTTGACGTGGTAGGTCGACGAGTGGTGGATCGTCGTCTCGCCGTAGTTGATGGTGTTCTGCTGACCGACGTTGGAGCCGGGTCCGGCGACGTTGTCCATGGTCGGCACCCACGTGCCGCCGTGCGGGTGGTTCATCGGTCGCCCCTCGTCAGGTTCATCGTGAACGCGCCGTTGTTCACGGCGTTCTGCTGGCCGACCGTGGCACCCTCGCGCGCCACGTTCCGGTTGGTGATCGGCGGTATCGGCTTCGGCCACTTCCCCGGCGCGGCAACGGAGGACGTGGCGTCATCGGGCACGGCGGCGGCCAGGGCGACCGTGAACGCGGCGGCGTTGCGCGCGGCGAGCCGCTGACTACCCCGGTCGTCCGTCACGGACTTGGTGCCGTCCGCGAAGTCGCTGATCCCGCGCACGGTCGCCGTGCCGATCCGGCCCGCGAGGTGGGCCGCCGAGGCGAACCCCGCGCTCTCCATCTCGATCGCGACGGCGTCGTTGAAGTTGTGGTGCAACGCCTGCGCGATCGGCGAGACCCTGGAGTTCAGCACCACGTCACCCGCCGCGATCGCCTCGAAGTGGACCTCCGGGACGGCCGCCTCACCGGGAGGCGCGAGCGGCTCGCACCACGCACGGGTGCGGTGGATCCTGCGCGCCAGCTGCTCCAGCTCGTGCGAGATCTCCCAGGAACGCGGTCGCACCAGGAAGTTCTCGTCCTCGCTCTTGCCACCGTGGTACGCGTGGACCTTGGTCGCCACCACGACGTCACCGATGGCGAGCTTGGACCGCAGCGCTCCGGCGATCCCGGCGAACAGCACCGCGGACGGCGAGAACTCGGCGATCGCCCGTTCCGTGAGGGTGGCCGCGGCCAGCGTCCCCTGCCCCGTCACCCCCAGCGCGACCTGCCGGTCAGGCCGGCCGACGAGCGTGCCGACGTCGAACAACGTGCCCTGGGCGTGCCGGTGCTCGCGCACGTCCACCAGGTGCTCCAGCACCGCTTCCTGCTCGACCGCCAACGCGGTCAGAATCACGATCATCGTTTCACCCCAAGACGATCCCGCCAGCGCGGATCGTTTCTACGCACGACGAAGAAGCGGTGGCGAGCCCGCGAACGGCCGGTTCGTTCAGGTGAGAACTGGTGGAGACAGCACCCACCGCAAGTGGGTGTGGAACAAGGGATCGCGGGACAACGGCCCGCGGCGCGGAGGAGACTAACGCTGCCGCGCGGCAGCCGTCAAACGTTCCGGCGTCTCCGCCGATCCGCTCCGAAGTGGACGGTCAGGAGCCGGAAAAGTGGACATCCGTCAGGGATTCCACTTGATGACGAAAGCCGAACCGCTTGAAGGCCGCGTCCGAGACGATGGCGCGGTGGTCGAACGCGACGGCGGTGTTCCCGCCGAAGAACTCCGTCAGCCCCACCCAGCGGGCAGCCGCGGCGTCCCCTCCGCCCACCGGAACGGGAGCACCGGGAAGATAGGCGTGGAACGCCACGCTCTCGATCATGCCCCGCGGATCGCGGCCGGGCCGGTTGTACCTCCCGAACCGCTTCAGCCGGTCGAGCGCCACCACGAGCCCGGTCTCCTCGCGGAGCTCGCGCACCGCCGCGTCCGCCACCCTCTCTCCCGCCTCGACGAACCCGCCGGGTAACGCGAGCGCGCCGCGGAACGGGTCCTTTCCGCGCTGCACCAGGAGAATCGCCAGCACACCTCCCTGCTTCGTGAACAACACGACGTCCGCGGTTAGCCGACCGCGGCGCGGTTCCGTGTCATCAGCCATGCGGCCAGGCTAGGTTATTGTCAGATCGACATCAAGTGGTTTGACAACGAAACATCGTTATTACAAGCCAATTGTCAAACTGACATGAACCAGCGCTCAGGAGCCGGTCGCCCGCGGTCGCATCATCGGCGGCGACAGCGCGACGGCGTCACCCGCCCGGTACAGCGCCGCCGGCCTGCCGTTGGGGCTGGGCCGCTTCTCGCCGCTGGCCTCGACGAACCCGGCGGACTCGGTGACCTTGCGGTGGAAGTTCGGCTTGTCGAGCTCCACGCCCCACACCGCCTCGTACACCTCGCGAAGCTCACCGATCGTGAACTCCTCGGCGCAGAACGCCGTCGCGATCGTGCTGAACTGCAGCTCCGCCCGCGCCAGCTCGACGGCGTCGCGCAGGATCTCGTCGTGGTCGAACGCCAGCCCGGAGCGTTGCACGTCGGCCACCGGCAGCCAGTGGGCAGCCCGCGCGTCGGTCCCCGCGGCCGGCAGCGGCAGATCGGGCGCGATGGCCAGATAGGCGCACGTCACGACGCGGGGACGGCGCGGGTCGCGGTCGGGCGCCGAGTACACGCCCACCTGCTGGAGGTGCAGGTTCTTCGCGTCGAGACCGGTCTCCTCCGCCAGTTCGCGCGCCGCGGTCTCGTCGAGGCTCTCCTCGCCGCGAAGGAACCCGCCCGGCAACGCGAGCTGACCGACGAACGGTTCGTTGCCCCGCTCCACGGTCAGCACGCACAGGGCTCCGCCGCGGATGGTGAGGATCACGAGATCGGCGGTGAGCGCCACTGTCTGCCGAGGACGGCGGGTCATGGCGCGAAGCGTACAAGGCGACCGGAGCCGGCACCGTTCACTCGCCCGTCACCGCCTGGGAGCGCTCCGGCAGGCGGTGACGTCGAGAGCAGTACGCGATCAGGTGTGCTGCAGGGCCTTCGGGTACAGCCAGCTGCCGGGCGTGTCGTCCGCCGGGTTCGTGTAGTAGTCGCGCACCGCCGCCACGTACTCCTGCACGCTGATCGCCCCGTCCCCGTCCGTGTCGAGGTGCGCGAACGCCAGCCCGCACTCCTCCTCCGACAGCCCACGCGCGCGCAGCAGGACCTGGAACTCGCCCGCGTCCACCCGGCCGTCGCCGTTGGTGTCGGCGAGGTCGAGGAGCGAGGTGACGATCTCCAGGAGGTCCGCGTCGAACGGGCCGTGGTCCACGAAGGCCTCGATCATGGCCTCGCGGTACTCGTCCGGGCCGATCCGGCCGTCGCGGTCGGTGTCGCAGTGGTCGACCAGGAGCTCCCAGAAGCGGTCGTAGGCCTCGATCAGGTCGCGGCCGCGGTCCGAGGAGGCCGGTTCGCCGAACGCCTTGAGCAGGCGGTTCGCCAGTGCGTAGATGTCCGCCAGCTCGATGACGCCGTTGCGGTTGACGTCGTAGTGGGCGAAGGTCGAGTCGATCCTGTGCTGCAACACCTGCTTCATGACCTGGCACTGTGGTGACGGCACGGGGGTCGGCGCAACGCGCGTCCCACTCTTGGGTGGTGTTGTTCAGCCGGTTTCGCGACGGCGGTATAGTTATACCGGCAACCGCTGATGGAGGACCACGTTGATCGAGCTCAAGTCGCCGGCCGAGATAGAACGCATGCACGTCACCGGGCAGTTCATCGGGGAGGTGCTGGACGCGCTCGCCGAGAAGGCCGTGGTGGGCGTCAACCTGCTCGACCTCGAACACCACGCCCGGCAGATGCTGAAGGAGCGCGGCGCCGTGTCGTGCTACTGGGACTACTCGCCGTCGTTCGGCCGCGGGCCGTTCCGCAACGTGACGTGCCTGGCGGTCAACGACGCGGTCCTGCACGGCCTGCCGAAGGACTACGTGCTGCAGGACAGCGACGTGCTGACGATGGACATCGCCGTCACCATCGACGGGTGGGCCGCGGACTCGGCCATGACCGTCGTCGTCGGCACCGCGCGCGAGGAGGACCTGCGGCTGGTGAAGACCACCGAGATCGCACTGGCCGCGGCGATCGAGCAGGCGCAGGTCGGCAACCGCATCGGCGACATCTCGGCCGCCATCGGCGAGGTCTGCGCGCAGTTCGGCTACCGGCCCAACCTCGAGTTCGGCGGGCACGGCATCGGCCGCACGATGCACGAGGCGCCGCACATCTCCAACGACGGCAGGAAGCGGCACGGCATGAAGCTCCGCCCGGGCCTGACCGTCGCCATCGAACCGTGGCTGGCGGCCACCACCGACAAGATCATCTACGACGACGACGGCTGGACGCTGCGGTCGGCGGACGGCTCGCGCACGGCGCACTCCGAGCACACGGTCGCGATCACCGAGGACGGGCCGCTGGTGCTGACGCGGCGCAAGAGCGAACTGCAGAACGCCGCGAAGCCGGACTCGAACGAGGCGCGCACGCCCTAGCTACCGGAGCATCGCCCGGACGGCCTCGGCGATGAGCTCGGACGGCGACCCCGTGCCGTACGGGGACGGGATCTCGCGCAACGCCGCGCGGTGCCCGTCCACGTCGTCCAGCCACGCCAGCACCGAGGTGCCGACCAGCGGGCCGGGTGGGACGAGGGTGCCGAACGTGCCCTCGATCTCCGGGCGTTCCGTGCTCCGCCGCACGACCACGACCGGCCGCTTCAGGACGCTGACCTCCTCCTGGATGCCGCCGGAGTCGGACACGATCACCGCGGCGGCGTGCGCGAGGGCCAGGAACGCGCGGTACGGCTGGGGGTCGATCACCTGGAGGCCGTGCAGCAGTGCCTCCAGGCCGAACGCGGTGACGCGCTGCGCGGTGCGGGGGTGCAGCGGCAGCACGACCGGGAGCGGCAGCCCGCCCAGTTCGCGCAGGACGATCTCCAGGTTGGTGGCGTCGTCCACGTTCTCCGGGCGGTGGATCGTGGCGAGCACGTACCCGTCCGGCTTCAGGCCGAGGTCACCCAGCACCACGTCCTGCTCGTCCTGGCACGGGAGCGCGTGGGCGAGCGCCTCGACGACGGTGTTGCCGGTGACGGCGATGCGGCCGTCGGCCACGCCTTCGGACAGGAGGTTGGTGCGGTTCAACGACGTCGGCGCGCAGCAGAGGTCGGAGAGGTGGTCGATGAGGACGCGGTTGTGCTCCTCCGGCATGGCGCGGTCGTAGCTGCGCAGGCCCGCCTCGACGTGCACCAGCGGCACGTCGCAGGCGTTGGCGGCCAACGCTCCCGCCAGCGCGGACGTCGTGTCGCCCTGCACGATCACGGCCGCCGGGCGTTCCGCGGCGAGCACCTCGTCCACGGCGGAGACCGCGCGGCCGAGCTGGTCGCCCCGGCGCAGGCCGCCGAGCCTCAGTTCGTGGAAGCCGCCCGGTTCCGGCACATCGCGGCGGATGAGCGAGTACATCGAGCGGTCGTAGTGCTGGCCGGTGTAGATCATGGTGCACGCGCTGCCGAAGTGTTCGACGAGCGGCGCGAGTTTGATCAGTTCCGGTCTTGTGCCGCAGACGATCGTCACGGTGTTCGTTTCCCGCACCGCGGCAAGGTACTTCATCGATCTTGGCCAAACCGGGCAAATCCCGCTCACGTTCACCCGAAAGAGTTGCCTGGGATATCGCTCGAAAGTGTTGCGCCCCAAGCGTGTCGTACTGTCCGGGCCCATGTCCGGTCATCTGGCCCTCGCCGTGTCCACTGTCCTCTACGGCCTGGGGATAGTCGCGCAGACCGTCGCCGCGCGCAGGGCCGACGAACGTCCCGGCGCCGGGGTGGGCCTGCTCGCCCGCCTCGCCACGGATCGCCTGTACCTGCTGGGTTTCACCGGCCAGGTCGGCGGTTTCCTGTTCGCGTTCCTGGCCCGCGCGGACCTGCCGCTCTACCTGGTGCAGGCGGGGTCGTCGAGCGCGGTCGGCCTGGCGACGGTGATCGGCGTGCTGCTGCTCGGCTGGCGGATCCGGAGGGTCGAGATCGCGGTGCTGGTGGTGATGGCGTGCGGCCTGCTGTTGCTGACGGGGGCGGCGGCGCCGTCGACGGCCCGTGAGCTGCCGCTGGTGCCCGCGCTGGTGGTGCTGGGGCTGCTGACCTTGGCCGTGCTGCCGCTGGCGCGCACGTTCAGGACGCTGACGCCGGTGCTCGCCGGTGTCGCGTTCGCCGTGGTGGCGGTGGCCGCGCGCAACGTCGCCGGCAAGCCGGTGCTGGACCTCGTGCTGCACCCGCTGACGTGGGTGATGGTGCTCGGGGCGTTCGTCGGGCAGGCGTGTCTCGCCACCGCGTTGCAGCGTGGTTCGGCCACCTCAGCGGTGGCTTCGATGGACGCGACGACCGTGGTGATCGGCTCCGCCGCCGGGCTCGCGTTGATGGGCGACCAGATCACCCCGGGACGTGAGTGGTGGGTCGTGCTCGGCGTGCTGCTGGTGGTGTCGGGCGTGCTGGTGCTGGGGAAGGCGTCGGCCAAGGCTCCGTCGCTGGTCTCGGTCGGTGAGCGGTGAAGCCGGTCGCGAGCGTCTCGCTGGATCTCGACAACCTGTGGGCGTACCTGCGCACGCACGGCGATCCCGCCTGGGAGAGCCGCCCGAGCTTTCTCACCTCCGCCGTACCTCGCCTGGTGGACGTGCTCGGCGAACAACGGTTGACCACAACGGTTTTCGTGGTCGGGGCGGACGCCGAACGCGATGACGGCGCGGCCGCGGTGTCGTCGCTGGTCGCCGCCGGCCACGAGATCGCGAACCACTCCTTCTGGCACCAGCCGTGGCTGCACCGGTTCTCCGACGAGGAGGTCGAGAAGGAGGTCATGCGCGCCGAGGAGGCGATCATGGCGGCCGGTGCTCCCCAGCCCGTGGGGTTCCGCGGGCCCGGCTACAGCGTGACGCCGGCGTTGCTCGACGTGCTGCACCGGCGTGGTTACCAGTACGACGCGAGCGTGCTGCCGACGTGGATCGGGCCACTCGCGCGGGCGTACCACAACCGGACGGCCAGCTCGACGGACGGCGGTGAGGACCTGTTCGGCGGGTTCGGCAAGGTCCGCTCCCCCAACACCGCGTTCCGCTGGCGGGGCGGCGTGGTCGAGCTGCCGGTGACGACGATGCCGTTGCTGCGCGTGCCGATCCACGGCGCGTACCTGCTCCAGCTGCACCAGGTCTCGCCCCGGCTCGCCCGCGCGTACTTCTCGTCGGCGTTGCGCTTGTGCCTGCTGCGCAAGGTCTCCCCGTCGTTGCTGCTGCACCCGACCGACGTGCTGTCCGCCGCCGAGGCGCCGGGGATGGAGTTCTTCCCCGGTATGGCGGTGCCCGGCGCGGAGAAGGTCGCGCTGCTCGGCTGGGTGTTGTCGTTGCTGCGCAAGCACTTCGACGTGGTCGGCACCGGCGCGCACGTCGCCGGGCTCGCTCGGCTGCGCGAACGGGACCCGGTCGCATGCTGACCCTCCTGCTGCGCGTCCTCGCCTGCGGGACCGTGGCGCTGGCCCCGCTGGAGGGGTACCTGCTGCAGGTGCACGGGCAGTCGGCGAAGGTCGTGCCCGCCTTGCTGATCGGCGTGTGGCTGGTGTCGTTGGTGCGCGAACGTCGTTTGCCCGCACCGCATCCGTTGCACCTGCTGGTCGCGTTGCTGGCGGTGGTGCTGCTGGCGACGTCCGCCGTGCACGTCGCCGAACCGTTCACGCTCGAGTACCTCGTGCGGTGGGTGCCGTTCCTGGTGATCACGGTGGTGCTGGCCGACGTGGCCGCGCGGGCGGTGCCGGTCCGGTTGCTGCTGGCGGGGGCGGTGGCGGGCGCGGTCGTGGCCGCCGCTGGCGGGTTGTGCAGCGTGGTGAGCGGCTCGTTGCGCGCCACCGGGCCGTTGGAGGATCCGAACGACCTGGCGTTCTTCCTGGTGGCCGCGTTGCCGTTGCTGGTGGCGCTGCCCGCGCGGGGCCGGTCCCGGGTCGTGCTGCTGGTGCTCGGCGCCGTGCTGGTGGCGGGGGCGGCGGCGACGTTCTCGCGGGGCGGCGGCATCGCGTTGGGCTGCGCGCTGGTGTGGCTGATCGCACGGCGCGGGCTGCCGGTGCGCGCGGTGGTGGTGACGGCCGCCGTCACGGGCGTGGCGGCGCTGGTGTTCGCGTCGACCGCGCAGGCCGAGCTGGCGCGGGCGTTCCAGGAGAAGAGCCACATCGCGGGGACCAACGCCGACACCAGGATGCTGCGGTGGCAGGCGGCCTCGCGGATGCTCGCCGACGACCCGCTGCTCGGGGTCGGGCCGGGCGGGTTCCGGCAGGAGTACGCGGCGGCCGGGCACAACGCGGAGATCGACGAGCAGACACCGGTGGCGCACAACCTCTTCCTGGAAGTGGCGGCGGAGCTGGGGATCCCGGGCTTCCTGCTGCTGATCGGGTTGGTCGCGGTGGGTTTCGTGGCGTCGGAACGGGCTTGGCGGCGCGGTGACCTCCGGCGCGAGGCCGTCGCGGTGCAGGCCGCCCTGATCGCCGTGCTGGTGGCCTCGATCTTCCTGTCCGAGCAGTACTACCTGCCGCTGTGGTCGCTCGTCGCGATCGCGGTGGCCCTCGAACAGCGTTCCCTGAAGGAGAACCGATGCGCGTCCTCCACGTGATCAGCGAGATGGGCGCGGGCGGCGCGGAGGCGCTCGTGGCCGGGATGGCCGCGACCGGCGGTGACGTCGGCTGGGAGTCGGCGGTCGCCTGCGGCGGCGGGTTCCGGGTCGAGGCGTTGCGGGCGGCGGGGATTCCCGTGTTCGACGTGCCGGTGGCGCGGCGGTCACCGGCCGGGGTGCTGAAGGCCGCCGCGGCCGTGCGGGTGGCGGTGCGGCGGTTCCGGCCCGACATCGTGGTGGCGCACAACGTCTCCGCCTCGCTCGTGGCCCGGCTGGCCTCGCCTCGGCGGAAGGTCGTCACCGTGTTCCACGGGGTGGCCGAGGCCGAGGTCGGGTCGGCCGCGAAGGTGCTGAACCGGGTGTCGTCGACGGTCGTGACGGTGGCGGACGCCGCCGCGCGCAAGCTCACCGACGCCGGGCTGAAGAACGTGACCGTGATCCCCAACGCCGTGTTCCCCACGGTGCCGTCGGCTGATCGGGCGACGGTGCGGGCCCGGCTCGGCACCGGCGTGAACGTCCCGGTGGCGTTGTGCCCGGCCCGGCTGGAACCGCAGAAGCGGCACGACGTGCTGCTGGAGGCGTGGGCCCAGGTTCCCGGCGACGCCGAGCTGTGGCTGGCCGGCGACGGAAGTCTGCGGGCCTCGCTGGAGGCCGCCGCTCCCGCCAGGGTGCGGTTCCTGGGGACGCGCACCGACGTGCGGGACCTGCTGGAGGCGGCCGACGTCACCGTGCTCACCAGCGACTGGGAGGGCATGCCGATCGCGCTGCTCGAGTCGCTGGCGGCGAACCGCCCCGTGGTCGCGTCCGATGTGGACGGAGTGCGGGAGGTGCTGGCCGGGGGCGGCGGGGTGCTGGTGCCTCGCCGGAGCCCGGCGCAGACCGCGAAGGCCTTGCGGGGCCTGCTCTTCTCCTCCGCTGCTCGTTCGGTGGCCGCGTCGCACGACGGGTCGGCCGACGCGCACACCCTGATGAAGTCCTACGACGAACTTCTCCGTACCGTCCTGGAGGGACGATGAAGGCTCCCCGAGCTCTGGTGGAAGGCCTGGTCGCCGCCGTGCTGGTAGGCGCGGCCGTGCTGGCGGCCGTGGCGATGCGCGACGGCGTCGCGGAAGGGCGGCTGACGCTGCTCGCCACCCCGGCTGCCCCGGACAGCGCCCAGTTCGGCGAGGTGACGTCGCTGGCGGCGCCCGCCGTGGTGCAGCTGGTGCGCAGCCCCTCGGTGCTGGACGCGGCGGCCAAGGCGGCGCAGACCTCGCCCGAACGGCTGGCCGACGCCATCGCCGTCGAATTGGTGCCCGCCTCTGGCGTCGCCCGCATCTCGGTGCGAGCCGACTCCGCGGACCACGCCGGCAAGGCCGTCACGGCGGTGACGCAGGCCGTGATCGACGCGGACCTGCTGGCCCCGGCGGCGAAGTTCCGCCTGCTCGACCCCCGCCCCGAGACGAGCCAGGTGTCGCCGGACCTGCGCCTCGCGACCGGCCTCGCGCTGGTGGCGGCGGTCATCGCGGGCGTGGCCGTCTTCGCGTTGCGGCGCCTGCGGTCCAACCCGGTGCGCGCCTCGCTCGCCACCGCCGGCATCACGCACCCCGTGGTGGTGGCGGACGACGACGACCCGGCCCTCACCGAACGGCTGACCACGCTGTGCGTGGCGGCGGCACGGCCGGTGAAGGTGCTGGCGGCGAGCCCCGAGCTGCGGGAACGCGCGGAGAAGCTCGCGCTGTCGTTGCCGGACAAGGCCTCCGAGCCGGCGGAGGGAACGGCCGTGATCGCGGTGACGTCCCGGGAGAAGCGCGACGACCTGGCCCCGGCGCTCGCGGTGCTGCCGGCGTCGGCGGTGCTGGTCGCGGTGGTGCTGGCATGACGCCCGCGACCACGGCCGGGCAGGTCGGGATCCCGGAGCAGGCCCGTCCGGCAACCGGCACGCCGAACCAGGCCAGGCAACCGGCCGCCACGCCCGCCGAGGCCCCGCCTGCAGCCACCACACCCGCCCAAACCCGACCGGCAGCCCCCACGCCCGCCGTCACTGCTGCCCCGGCCCCGCCCGCGGACGCCGAACCCGATCACCTCAGTCCCGTGACAGGCGTGATCAACATGGCCGACTACGCCCCTCTCGCGGTCACCCCCGCCCGCTGGCCCGTCGCCGCCACCGCGCTCGCCGCCCTGGCAGCACTGGCCGCGCTGGCGGCGGTCGTCGCGCTGGCGGCCACCTCCATCATCGTCGCGGTGGTGCCGGAGTGATCACCACGACCAACAGGGCCGGCCTCGCCAGGACCGTCGGCGTCGCCCTCGTCGCCGTGGCCGGGGTGCTCAGCGCGATCAGGGCGCTCAAGCCGTCGTGGGAGGTGCCGCTGCCCACCGAGGCCAACCTGCCGGAAGAACGCATGCAGGACTTCCGGGACGCGCTCTACTTCCCCATCAGGGAGTTCCTCAACGGCGGCAACCCGTACGACCCCGCGGTGATGTTCGACCACTGGCCGGTGCGGCAGAACTTCAACCTCTACCAGCCCTACCACCTCGTGCTGCACCTGCCGTTCGCGCTGCCCGAGTACCGGGTCGGGGCGGTGGCGTTCGCACTCGCCTGCCTGGTGCTGCTCGTCGGTCTCGCCGTCATGGCCGCCGGCCGGGCGAAGCTGCCGGTGGTCGCGGGCACGGTGGTGATCGGCACGCTGCTGGTGACGAGCCAGGTCGGCAAGGCGCAGATGTACGTCGGGCAGGTCAACCCGCTGATCGCGGTGGGGGCGGCCGGGGCCCTCCTCCTGCGCACCAGGAGTCCGGCGTGGGCTTCGGCGGCGCTGGCGTTGGCGTGGCTGAAGCCGCAGTTCGGGCTTCCGTTGGCGCTGCTGCTCTTCGTCCGGGGTGACCGGAGGGTCGCGTTGATGGGCACGGGGATCGCGGCACTGGCCAGTGTGCCGGTGGCGGCGTTGCTGATCGTGCGAGGCGGCGGGATCGGGGCGTTCCTCGACGTGGTCGAGCGCAACCTCGCCTGGGCCAGTCACACCGGGTACGGCGCGGTCGACTCCATGACGGCGCAACGGATCGACCTGCCCGCCGTCTTCTTCCGCACGACCGGGTGGCTGCCACCGGCCGCCGAACTCCTGGCTCTCATTGGTGTTCTGGCCGCGACGGCGTTGCTCGCGCGCGCGCTCGACCGCACCGAGAACGGGGAACCCGTCGCGGACCTGCTCATCTGCCTCGGCATCGTCGTGGCGCTGGTGCACCAGCCGGGCGACGTGCTGATCGCGGTGCCGGCGATGACCGCGCTGGCCGTCCTCGCCTGGAAGCGGCGGAGCGAGAGCCACTGGCGGTGGGCCGGGATCGCGACGCTGTTGCTCGCCGTTCCGTTCGCCCACCTCTACTTCGTGAACACGGCCGTCAAGGCCACGCTCGGGGCACGCGCCGACGTGACGCTGGACGGGCTCGCGGTGGTGGCGGCCTGGGTGGTGCTCGTGGTGTTCGCGACGCGGCACGTGCGGCGCGCGGCATGACGGACGTGGCGGTGCGGGGGTCGCTGTGGCTCTTCGCGGTCAACCTGGTGAGCAAGAGCAGCCAGATCGTGGTGACCCTCGCGCTCGCCCTGTTCCTCAGCGAGAAGGACCTCGGCGCGGTGGCGCTGGTGGTGTCGGTCGTCAACATCGGCCAGGTCGTCCAGGCGATGGGTGTCTACGACATCGTCAGCCGCACGACCCGCGACCCGCTCCGCACGGCCGGAACGGTCCTCACGATGAGCGTCGCGGCCGGAACCGTCCTGGCCGCGGCCGTCGCCATCGCCGCCGACCCCATCGCGGCGGCACTCGGAGCACCGGAGGCCGCCGGGATGTTGCGGCTCGCCGCGCTCACCCTGCCGTTCACGGCGGCGGGCGGCGTGCAGATGGCGTTGATGCACCGCGACCTCGACTTCCGCCGCCGCATGCTCCCCGACGCGGGCGGCATGCTCATCGGCGCGGCGGTCACCGTGACCCTCGCCTCCCAGGGCAACGGGCCCGCGGCGCTGGTGATCGGCCTGCTCTGCACCGCGGTCGCCCAGCCCGTCCTGGCCGCCGTCGCGGGGGCACGGATCCGCCCCACCTGGGACGGAGAGGCCGCGGCGGAAGCGGCGAAGTGGCTGGCGGTGGTCGGGCCGGGCGCGCTCATCGCCGTCCTGCTGATCAACGTCGACTACCTGGCGCTCGGCCACGTCCTCGGGCCGGAGTCGGTCGGCGGCTACTCGCTCGCGTTCCGCATCGCCTGGGTCCCCTACATCATGATCGCGGTCGTGCTGGGCGGCGTGCTGTTCCCGATCTGCGCCGAGCTGGTCCGGAATGGACAGAGCGACCAGCTCCCGGACACCCTGCGCCGCTTCCTCGTCGCGACCCTGGTCGTCACCGGCGGCCTGTACGTCGCGGTCGCCCTGTCCGCGCACGGCATCGTCGTCCTCGGCGAGCAGTGGCGGGACGCGGCCGGGCTCCTGGTCCTGCTGTGCGGCTACGGCCTCGGCCTCGGCCTCCTGCACGTGACCTACCAGGTGATCAGGGCCGCCGGGCACGCCCGCCAGTACCTCGCCCTCGAAGCCACCCACCTCGTCGCCCTGCTGACCGCGCTCGTCTTCACGACCGAACGCGGCCCCGCGGCCGTTGCCACGACCCAGCTCGCCGTCGTGTGGCTGCTGGTACCGCTGACCTGGCTCGTGCTGAAGCGCAACGGCCTCGCGTTCCCCCTCCCGCTCAAGGCGCTCGGCAGCGTCGCGGCAGCCGCAATCGCTTGCGCGGCCCTGGACACAGTCCTCCCGGACAGCACGTCCCTGCCCGGCCTGATCGCCACCGCCCTGCTGCTGCTCGGCACCTACTGCGCGATCACCCTCCCCCTGAACCGCACCGTCCTCATCGGACTGAAGGAGCGCGCGTGAAGATCGTCCACGTGACGCAGCCGGTCGAGGCCGGAGTCGCCGCCGTCGTCCTCGACCTCGCCACGGCCCAGAAACAACGCGGCTGGAACGTCAGCATCGCCTGCCCGCCCACCGGTTGGCTGCCGGCACAGGCCAGGAAAGCCGGCATCCCGCTGCACCCCTGGCCCGCCACCCGCACCCCTGGCCCGAGCACGGCGAAAGAACTCCGCGCACTCCGCCGGATCCTCCCCGGCCACGACGTCGTCCACCTGCACAGCTCGAAGGCGGGCCTGGCCAGGCTGGTCCTGCGCGGCCGCACCCCGACGATCTTCCAGCCCCACCTGTGGTCGTTCCGCGTCGCCACCGGCCTGCTCAGCAGGGCCAGCAGGTTCTGGGAGGCCAGGGCGTCCCGCTGGACGACGGTCCTGCTCTGCGTCAGCGACGACGAACTGAAAGCAGGCAGGGAAGCGAAGATCACCGCCCAGGCCGAAGTCATCTGCAACGGCGTCGACACGAAACGCCTCCAGCCCCGGCCCAAACCCCACGACACGCCGACGGCGGTGTGCGTCGGCAGGCTCGCCCACCAGAAGGGCCAGGACCTGCTGCTCGAAGCCTGGCCCCAGGTGCTCGCCGCCGTCCCGGACGCCGAACTGGTCATCGTCGGCGACGGCCCGATGGCCGCCCAGCTCAAGGCCTCGAAACCCCGCAACACCCACTGGCACGGCCACAGCAGCAACGTCGGCGGCCACTACGCAGGCGCCGACGTCGTGGTCCTGCCGTCCCGCGCGGAGGGCATGGCACTGGTGCCGCTGGAAGCCATGGCCTGCGGACGGTCGGTCGTCGCGTTCGACGTCGAAGGCGTCCGCCAGAGCCTCGGCGACGCGGGCGAGGTCGTCCCGGAACAGGACACCAACGCGCTGGCGCAAGCGATTGCGCAGCGGCTGAAAGACCCGGAGCTCGCCGCCACCGAAGGAAAACGCGGCCGGATCCGCGCCGAGACCCTGTTCGACAAAGACCACATGACCAGCCGCATCGTGACGCTCACCGAGAAGCTGGTCGCCGAGGGAGGACCACGATGACACGGATCGCCTACCTGCTGACACAGGACAGCGGTGGCCCGGTGGACGTGACGGTGCGCCTGGCCGCCGCGCTCGCCAAGTCGGGCGACGCCGAGGTGCGCGTGTTCGGCCCGCGACCGAGGCGCGGCGCCGAGCTGATCGACCCGTACTTCGAAGAGACCCTGGTGCTGCGCAAGGGCGACATGGCCGCCGCACGGCAGGCGCGCGCCGCGATCAAGGCGTGGCGGCCGGACGTCGTGCACGCCCAGGACCGCAGGTCAGGCCTCGTCAGCGCGGCTCTCTCCACCAGCACGAAGATCGTGCACACCTACCACGGTGTGCCGGACGACGTGGCCGAGCCGTGGTTCCGCAACGTCCGCGGTGCCACCCCTCCCCCGCCCTACACCAGGGCGGTGCTGGCCGCCGACGCCGCCGTCGCCCGCGTCGTGCACCGGACCGTCGTGCCCGCCAGGGAGATGGGCCGGTTCCTGCGCGAACGCCTCTACGTGCCACCGCACCGCATGACCCACATCGACAACTGCGTCGAGGTCGGCGCCACGAACCCGCCCGCGAAGCCCGTCCGCAAGCTCGTGTTCGTCGGTCTCCTGGTGGAGCGCAAGGGGTTGCTCGACCTCCTCGACGCCCTGGAGACCACGATGCCGGAGGACGCCACCCTCACGGTCGTCGGCGACGGTCCGCAGAGGATGCAGGCGGAGGGCAGGGTCACCCGGCGCGGCCTCGCGGACCGGGTCGAGTTCCTGGGCTTCCGCAGCGACGTCCCCGAACTCCTGCTGGAGCACGACGCGCTGGTACTTCCGTCCACAATGGAACAGCAACCCCTGGTCGTGGCGGAGGCGATGGCGGCGGGCAAGCCCGTGCTCGCCACGGACACCGGTGGTGTCGCGGACATGCTGGGCATCCCCGGCGAGGACTGCCCGCGGCCTGGTGACGTCCCGGCGCTGGCCGCGAAGCTCCGCGCGCTCTTCGCCGACCCCGACCCCGCGAGCACCGGGCAGCGCCTCGCCACCAGGGCGCGGGAGCGGTTCACGCCCGAGGTCTGCGCGCGCCGGCACCTCGACCTCTACCGCAAGCTCACCGCTTCGGGCCGTTGACCAGCACCACGGCGTCCGCCGACGGCAGGTCGAGCTGCGCGGGCGCCGGTTCTCCGCGCACCGTCAGCAGTCCCGGCGGCGGCGTCAGCAGCACCGAGGTCTTCGTCGGGTTCACGGCCACCCACCCGCCGGTGTAGCGGCGGTTCCACACCCCGTTCGGCAGGCGGTTGGCCGTCTCGACCGCCTCGCCGAGCCGTGCGTCCTGGTAGATCGACCAGTACGGGTTCTTGTAGTCGGGCTGAGCGCGCGTCCAGCACGTGTGGGGGCTCGCGAGGAGCGCGGCCGAGGCGTACCCGACGCGTTCCTCCTTGTCCGACTTGGTGTGCGTGATGAGCAGCAGCCACGACTCGCCCAGCGCGGCCTGCGCGCGCTGCTCCTTGAACTGGTTGCCCTGGAACGTGATCAGCTCGCCGGTGCCGTCATCGCCCTGCAGGCCGAAGTTCTCCTCCATCGCGCCCGCGTACCGCGAGTGCGCCGTCCAGCGGCCGGGGGTGAGCTGCGACTCGGACACGTTGGGGACCAGCATCTTCCCGGCCTTCTCCAGGGCGTCGCCGGTGAGCTGCAGCATGCCGTCGAGGCCGTCGCGCAGCAGCCGGTCCGTGCCCGCGGGGTCGGCGGTCCCCGCGATCACCCCGGACGAGTAGTACCTGAGCGAGCTGAAGTCGTTGTCCGCCAGCACACCGTCCCAGCCCTCGCGGATCACCTCGTTCACGACCGCGTCCGACCACGCCTTCTGGTAGGCCGGGTCCCACACCGTCATCTGCCAGTGCTTCGGGTAGCCGTCCCACTCGATGCGCTTGCCGAGCGTGCTGATCGCGAACCACGACGGCTGCGTCTGCTCGGCCGCGTAGTACCCGACGCCCGTGGGCAGGTACTTCGCGTCCCTGTCGCCCTCGATCGCGCCGAAGTAGTTGCGGGTGCTGGAGAAGTCCTTGTACACCAGGACTTTGACCTTGGGGTTCAGCTCGTGGAGCTTGCGCATGGCCGCCGTCTCCCACGCGTTGAGCACGACGACGTCGTAGTGCTTCGCGGCGGCCCTGATCTCCCACGAGTTGGGCGAGTCACCGATCGCGTACCACCACGCGCAGGGCGCCAGCGCCTTCGGCGTCGGACCCGTGAGGATCGGTTCCGACTCGGCGGCGCTGACCGCACATGCACTCGAAAGAAGTACGAGAGCGACAGCGGCGAATCGACGAATCAGCGATTTCTCCGGCAACACAACTCACCCGCCGTCATGAGTAGAATCCGCAGGTCCAGCCACAACGACCAATTCGCGATGTAGTAGTTGTCGTACCGAGACCTGTCTGCGATGGAAGTGTCGCCCCGCAGACCGTGCACCTGGGCAAGTCCAGTCAAGCCGGTCGGAACGCGATGGCGCGCCCAATATAGCTCGTGAATAGCGGAAAACTCGCGAACGAAACCGGGACGCTCCGGGCGTGGCCCGACGACGCACATGTCGCCCCGCAGCACGTTCCACAGCTGGGGCAGCTCGTCCAGGGACGTGCGGCGCAGGAACCGGCCGACCGGGCCGACCCGCGCGTCGCCGGAGACGGACCACGTGACCTGCGAGTCGTCCTCGCCGGTCTGGCGGACGCTGCGGATCTTGTAGAGCGTGAACGTGCGGTCGTCCATGCCGACGCGGACCTGGCGGAAGAACAACGGCCTCCCGCTCTCGACCAGCACCGCCAGCGCGCACAGCCCGATCACCGGGGACAGCACGACCAGCGCGACGGCGGCCAGCACCAGGTCGGCGGCGCGCTTGATCCACCAGGTGGGCCTGCTGGTCGGGGCCGTGCCGAGGCGCATCAGCGGGTAGCTGCGCAGCCGTTCGATGCCGGGGCCGTCCGGGTGGAGCTCGTACATCCGCGGCACGACCAGCGTCGAGCAGCCGAGCCGGTGCGCGGTGATCGCGGCCTCGACCAGCGGTGAGTCCTTGGTGTGCGAGAACGCGAGCACGACGGTGCCCGCCTTGAGCCGCACGATCGCGTCGGCGAGGTCGCCGTCGACCACCTCCAGCAGTGGCGGCCTGCGGTCCGGATCGGGGCCGGAGTCGGCGAACGCGACCGGCCGCAGCCCGAACTGCGGGTGCTCCAGCATGGTCTTCGCGAGGTTCACGCCGACCTCGCCGGCGCCGACGATGATCGTCCGGTCGCAGCGGTCGAAGCGGCGGCGGCACCACCGGCCGAACGCGAGCACGCACCACCGGACGGGCTCGATGACCAGCGCGAACTCGATCATCGCCCACTGGACCTCCGCGAGCCGCGTCGCGTCGGAACCGCTGATCAGGCCCAGTCCGGACAGCAGCGCGAACGCCAGCGCGGTGCTCGCCGCGGACCGGGGCAGGTCCTGCAGCCAGGAGAGCCACAGCCTGCGCCGGTAGAGCCGCCAGGCTCCCCTGATCGTGAGCACCGCGGCCACGACCGCGCCGCTCCAGGCCCAGCCGAGGTCGTGCCGCACGCACAGCACGGCGAGCGCCACGCCGTCCGCGAGGGCGAGCAGGACCGCCACCGCGTTCACCCGGCTGAGCAGGTCCCTGCCCACCGAGGACGGCTTGAGGGGCCGCTGCGCGGGGCGCCGGAGATCGGCCTCGTGCTCGACGAGCGGGTCAGCTGGAACGGCAACCGCCGAGAATCGCCTCATGGGAAGATCATCCGATCGAAGGAGTTGTGGTCGCAGGTGCGCACGAAAGAGTGAATGAACAGCGAGAAATCATCTCTTCGGGTATCAAATTTCCCTCTTCAGTGGCACTTGTGTACGCGGTCGGTGAGGTTTCGACGTTGTTCCTGCCCTGAACTCACCCAGGGCCCGCCTCAAAGCTTTAGCACGCCGTGTCAATAATTCACGCCACCAACCACTAGCCACCGAAGAGGGGGCATTGAGTGAGAGTCGACGAACACGGGATCCGGCATTCGGCCGGAGACGCGGTCGCGATCGTGCAGAAGCCGATCCGCACGTGCGGCGACGTCCACGTCGTCCTCCCGGCCTACAACGAGGCGGCCGCGCTGCCGTCGCTGCTCCAGCGCATCGCCGCCTCCGACCTCGCCGACCGGATCACGGTGTGGGTGGTCGACGACGGCTCTTCCGACGGCACCGGCGACTGCGTCGGGCAGGCCCGCGGCGTCGACGCCAGGCTGGTGAGCCACCCGGTCAACCTCGGCCTGGGCCAGGCCGTCCAGTCCGGCCTGCGGGCGGTGCTCGCCGAGGCCGAGCCCGACGACGTGCTGATCGTCATGGACGCCGACGACACGCACGACCCCGGCGTGTTCCCCAAGATGCTGGCCGAGATCAAGGCCGGCGCGGACGTGGTGATCTGCTCGCGGTTCGTCTCCGGTGGCGACGACTCGACGGCGCCGCAGTGGCGCAGGCTGCTCAGCCGCGGCGCCCGCGTCGTGTTCGGCAAGATCCTGCACTTCGACGGCGTGCGCGACTTCACCAGCGGCTTCCGCGCGTACCGGGTGAGCCTGCTCAGCCGCGCCACCGCGCACTACGGCGAGCGCCTGGTCGAGGAACGCGGCTTCGCCTGCATGGTCGAGCTGCTGCTGAAGCTGCGGCACTGCGGCCCGATCGTCAGCGAGATCCCGCTGCACCTGCGCTACGACCGCAAGCCCGGCGCCAGCAAGCTCCGGCTCGGCCGCACGCTCAAGCAGTACCTGCTCCTGCTCACGCGTGACCGCCTCGCGCCCGTTCCGTTCCGGAAGCTCTGATGCCCCACCGCGTCGTCGTCATCGGCGGGGGCATCTGCGGCCTCGCCACCGCGCACCGCCTCGCCCGCGAGGGTCTGGCCGTGACGCTGCTCGAAGCCAGCGACCAGCTCGGCGGGCTCGGCACGTTCTTCGAGTCCCGTGGCCGGTCGGTGGAACGCTTCTACCACTGCGTGATGCCGACGGACGACGCGCTGCTCGCGTTGCTGGACGAGGTGGGCCTGCGCGAGAGCGTCGGCTGGAAGCCCACCTCGATGGGCATGATCGTCGAGGGCGAGCACCGGTCGTTCAACTCGGCGCTCGACCTGCTGCGGTTCCGGCCGCTGAGCTTCGCGAACCGGATCCGGTTCGGCGTGATCTCGTTGCTGCTGCGGCGGTTGGGCCAGGGCAAGGACCTCGACCGGCTGCGCACCGAGGACTGGTTGCGCGGCCTGTACGGCGACAAGATCTGGGACCTGCTGCTGGCCCCGATGTTCGGCGCCAAGTTCGGCTCGGCGTTCGGGGACGTGCCCGCGCTGTACGTGTGGCAGCGCCTGGGCCGCGAGAGCAACGAGTCGGTGCGCGGGTACCCCGCCGGTGGCTACCAGAGCGTCATCGACGCGCTGAGGGCGTCGATCGAGGCGCACGGCGGCGAGGTCCGCGTCGACGCTCCCGTAGCGCGGCTGGAGGCCGGCGAGCACCGGGTGGTCGTGACGCTCGCGGACGGCGAGACGATCGAGGCGGACCACGCGGTGTCGACCGTGCCGCTGCCGGCGTTGCGCGCGATCGCGGACGCCGACCTGACGCCGTTGCTGCCCGAGGTCCGGCTGCCGTACCAGGGCGTCGTGAACACGCTCTTCTTCCTGCGCAAGCCGTTGTCCGGGCACTACTGGGCGCCGGTGATCCGGTCGGGCACCGACTTCGACGGCGTGATCGAGATGACGCCGCTGGCGGGTTCGGAGCGCTACGGCGACCGGCACCTCGCGTACGTCATGCACTACACGGACCGCGAGTCGGCGTTGTACCGCGAGGACTCGGACAGCATCGCCCGCCGGTGGACCGAGCAGCTGCTCAGCGTCCACAAGGGACTGACGGCGGCCGACGTCGACGAGGTGCGGGTGTTCAAGGCGCCGTTCGTCGAGCCCGTCTACCCGTTGGGGTACCTGGAGAAGCGGCCCGCCGTCGAGGTCGCCGGCACGCGCCTGCTGCTCGCCACCACGGCCCACGTCTACCCGAACGTCACGAGCTGGAACTCGAGCGTGGAGCTCTCCAACTCGGTGACCGCCACGCTCCTGCGCACCGCCAGGAGCACCCCGACCCAGGAGAACACCGCATGGTCAGCAGAATCGGCGCGGTGATCGCAGCACTGACGATCACCGCGGCCACCCTCGTCTCCTCGCAGACCGTGCAGGCCGATCCGGCGCCGCTGCTGCCCGACCTCCGCCAGGCGCCGATCGGCTGCCCCGGCGGCTGGAGCGGCCCCCCGATCGCCTGCGGCGCCTGGGACGTCTGCCTGGTCGAGGACGCCTCGGCACCCCGGGGCCAGTGCTCGCACCGCGGCGGCACCGCGCAGGCCGTGCGGCTGCGGTTCACCACCTCGATCGACAACGTCGGCGACGGCCCGTTGCTCCTGCACGCGCACCGCGACAGCACCGCGACGCCGACGATGAGCGTCCGCCAGGCCGTCCAGTCCGGTGTGGACCGTTCGATCGCAGGGTCGTTCACCGAGGCGCGGCGCGAGACGAGGTCCAGCGCCTACTACGAACCGGCGCCCACGCACACGCACTGGCACCTGCTCAACTTCGAGTACTTCCAGCTGCGCACCCCGGACGGCGGCGTGGTGGTGACCGACCGCAAGAACGGGTTCTGCATCGGCGACCGCTACGGGGTGTCGGACGACCTCGCGCACCGGCCGGTCGATCCGGACACTCCCGAGGGGAGGCTCGCGCAGCGGCTGGACGGGCACATGTGCGGCCACCACGACACGTCCGCCCTGGACGTGATGTTCGGAATCTCGGTCGGATCCGGGGACGACTACAAGCACGACGTCGACTTCCAGTGGCTCGACCTGAGCCGCGTGAAGTCCGGTATCTACGACGTCGTGAACGTCGTGAACTCCGACCGCGCGTTGCTGGAGAAGAACTACGACAACAACGCGTCGTCGATCGCGATCTCCGTGCAGTGGCCGGACGACGCGGTGTCCCCTCCGGACACCATCACCGCGGCGCCGTCCGTGCGGATGCTCCGGAGCTGCCCCGGCAAAGCGAAGTGCGCGAAGACGCACAACTGAGAAGTTTCGAAACATGCCCGAATGGGGGTGTCCGCACTCGCGGGCACTCCCGTTTTCTTTTGTACCGGGACAAACGGACGCGATTCGGTCGCAATACCACGGCGGAAGCGTTTAGCACAAACCTTACTCTGTGGTGCCCATGCGTCGAACGCATAGCACACCCGTGCAGGCGTGCGCAATTGCACGCAACGCCACTCGCAAACGGTCAAGTCAATAGTCCGAGTGGTGCAATCTTCATCACAGCGCAGAGTGTCGCACACAACCCCCTTGGCCCTTGACCAGGGCATGTGGCGGGTTGAGAGAATTCACTTCGCGATTCCACCCCGTCAGGGATCGCAAAAGACTGATTCCCGGCCGATCAGGAGTGCCCCATCTTGAGCGCGCCAGTCGTATCGCTGCACGATTTCGCCATTGGACAACTTCACAACCTCCTGCGCGCGGTCGGTTTAGCGGACTCCACCAAAACCGCGACAAAACTGCTGGGTGAGGCATTAGGGCCCGGCAGCAGGCTCCCCCTCTCCTCAGTTCCCCATTGGCCCTCATTCGTGGCGGACGACCACTCCCCGGTCGAATTCTCGGTCGCTTTGGCTCAAAACGAACGACCCACCGTGCGGATGATCGTGGAATCGATCGCGAAGAAGCCGGGCAAGCAGGCCAACGTCGGCGCGGCGCTCAAGGTGCTCGACAAGCTCACGCGGAAGCACGGGCTGCGCCGGGACAAGCTCGACGCCGTCCGCGACCTGTTCCTGCCCGACGACCCGCAGGGCGCGTTCGCGTTCTGGTACGCGCTGATCGTCGGCCCGGCGGGACCGCCGGCGGTCAAGGTCTACCTCAACCCGGACGTGCAGGGCCGCGACCACGCCACCCGCCTCGTCGCGGAAGCGCTCTCGCGACTCGGGTTGAGCTCGGCGCTCCCGGCGATCACCGAGCACGGGCTGCGGCGCCCCGGGCTCGACCGGTTCTCCTTCTTCGCCCTCGATCTGATGGACGAGGACCACGCGCGCGTGAAGACGTACGTCTCGCACGACGACGCGGTGGTCGCGGACGTGGTGGGCGCGGCGGCGGCCGTCCCCGACGTCGACCCCGGACTCCTGGCGGACGTCTGCGCGCTCGCCTGCGGGGGCACCGGCCCGTTCACCGGCCGCCCGCTGATGTCGAGCTACACCTTCCTGTCCGGCGACACGGACTCCCCGAGCGGCTACTCCCTCTACATCCCGGTGCGCGACTACGTCCAGGACGACCTGGAGGCCTGCGAACGGGTGCTCGCGATCATGGCCCGCTGCGGCCTCGACACCACGCCGTTCGTGATGGCGCTGGCGAGCATCGTGCGGCGGCCGCTGGGCGACGGCGCCGGACTGATCGCCCACGTCTCGCTGCGCCTGGGCAGACCCAAACCAGGGGTCTCCGTCTACCTGTCCTCGGAGGCGTACGACGTCACGCCACCCCGCAGCCGGGCACTGCTCGTCTAACCGCACCACCTCAGAAAGGCCGCCGCCGTGGAACCGTACCGAATCAAGGTCGTCGAACCCATTCCGATCACCACTCGCGAATACCGGGAACGACGCTATGCCGAGGCCGGGTACAACCAGTTCAACCTCACGGCGGAAGACGTCACGATCGATCTGCTGAGCGATTCGGGCACCGGCGCCCTGTCCGCGGAGCAGATGGCCGCCGGCATGCGCGGCGACGAGACCTACGCGGGTTCCCGGTCCTGGTTCCGGTTCCGCGAGGTGGCCGAGGAACTGACCGCATACCAGCACATCTTCCCGGTGCACCAGGGCCGTGCGGCTGAACGGATCCTTTTCGGCGCGTTGCTGAAACCGGGACAGATCTCGGTCAGCAACACGCACTTCGACATGACCCGCGCCAACGTCGAACTGTCCGGCGGCATCGCGCGCGACCTGCCGTGCCCCGAGGCCGCCGACCTCGACAGCGACGCCCCGTTCAAGGGCAACATCGACCTCGACGCCCTGACCGCGTTGCTCGACGGCCCCGACGACGTGGGCGTGGTCGTCATGACGATCACCAACAACGGCGGCGGCGGCCAACCGGTCTCCATGGCGAACCTGGAAGCCGTGAGTGCCTTGTGCCGCAAGCACAACGTCCCGTTCTTCCTGGACGCGGCCCGCTTCGCCGAGAACGCCTGGCTGGTCACCCAACGGGAAGAGCGCTTCCACAACCACTCCCCGCGCGAAGTCGCGAAGCTCGCCTTCCGCCTCGCCGACGGCTGCGTGCTCAGCCTCAAGAAGGACGGCATCGTCCACATCGGAGGGATGCTCGCCCTCCAGGACACCGAACTGGCCAAGCAGTGCGAACTCCTGCTCATCGCCACCGAGGGCTTCCTGACCTACGGCGGCCTCTCCGGCCGCGACCTCGACATGTGCGCCCAGGGCCTCCAGGAAGTCACCGACCCCCTCTACCTGCGCGAACGAGCAGAAGCCACCCGCTACCTGGCCGACTGCGCGCGCGAGGCCGGAGTGGACAGTGTGACCCCGACCGGCGTGCACGGCGTCTACCTGAACGCGGCCCGCCTGCTCCCCCACATCCCGCCGAGCCGCTTCACCGGCCACGCCCTGGCCTCAGAGCTGTACCTGGCAGGCGGAATCCGCTGCGCCGAGGTGGGTTCGCTCTACCTGGGCGAGATCGACGAGGCAGGCGACCTGATCAAGCCCGCGCCGTTCGAACTGGTGCGCCTGGCGATCCCGCGCCGCGTGTACACCCGCAGCCACCTCGAATACGTGGCCGAGACGCTGGCGGGCATCGCGAAGAACCCGGAGAAGGTGCCGGGCTACCGCCTGACGGAGATCCCGGCGATCCTGCGCCCGTTCCGCTGCAGGCTGGAGCAGATCAAGCCCTGACGGCACGCCTGACGAACGCGAAGCCGAAGGCGAGCCGACCCGACGGCGAAGCCGAGGAGTCTTGGCTTTTGCTTTTGCCCTTAGCCAAGAGGGCCCGGCGGTGGGGTCCCGTCACGAGTCGCGCCACAGCTCTTGCTGCACCAGAGCAGGGGTGTCAAACGGACACGCTCTTCGTCCGTTTGACACCCCTGCTCTGGTGTGGCCCGCTCTTGGCTCGACTTGTGACGGACCCCACCGCCAACGCAACCAAACTACGAAACAGGCAGCCGCTCTAAGCAACAGGCGTGCCATCAACCCGCGAGTGGCGCGGTGCCCCCCGATCAGATTGCCGGGGGTCTGGGGGCAGAGCCCCCGGAGGGAAGCACGCACCAGAATCCCGCCAACGCAACAGGGGAACGCATGCTGACGCAGGCGTCCCCCTGAAATCAGGACCCCCCGCGACCAAACCTACTCAGGGGGTCCGACAAGATCAGACCGTCAGATCAGACCGTCAGATCAGGCCCTCGCATCAGACCGTCACATCAGGCCATCACGTCGAGCCGGTTCATCGCGTGCTCGATCACGCGGACCAGCACCGACTTGCAAGACTCCCGGTCACGCGCATCGCACAACACCAGCGGCACGGTGTCGGCGACATCCAGCGCCACCCGCATCTCCTCGGCCGTGTACGAGTGGCTGCCCTCAAAGCAGTTCACCGCCACCACGAACGGAATCCCACGACGTTCGAAGAAGTCGATCGCCCCGAACCCGGCGTCCAGCCGCCGCGTGTCGACCAGCACCACAGCCCCGATGGACCCGATGGCGAGCTCGTCCCACAGGAACCAGAACCGGTCCTGCCCTGGCGTGCCGAACAGGTACAGCACCAGCTCGGGGTTGATCGTGATGCGCCCGAAGTCCAGGGCGACCGTCGTCGTGGTCTTGCCCTCGACCCCGTAGAGGTCGTCGATCTCCTCGCCGGCCTCGGTCAGCAGCTCCTCGGTGCGCAGCGGGGTGATCTCGCTGACCGCGCCGACCATCGTTGTCTTGCCGACGCCGAACCCACCGGCGACGACGATCTTCACGGAGGTGGGGACGGTGAGCTCTTCCCTGCCCTGCCCTGAATCAGATTGCACGGACACCATCGAGCACCTTCTGAAGTAGGGTCATGTCGACCGGGGTCACCCTGGTGGCCGGGCCGCTGGTGATCACGTCGCCGCGCTGGATGAGGTCGCTCAGCAACACCTTCACCACGACGAGCGGTGCGTGCAGGTAGGCGGCGACCTCCGCGACGGAAAGCGGTTTCCGGCAGAGCTTGATGATCTCCAGGTGCTCGACCGACAGGGTGCCCTGGTCGGTCGTGGTGCGCAGGGCGCGCACCTGGGTCGTGAGCGTGAGGTCCTCACCGGCTGGCTTGGGCCTGGTGCGGCCGCTCACCATCGCGTACGGGCGGACCATGGGGCCCGCCGCCTCGTCGTACCACCAGTCGGAGGAGTTGCTCATGACAACCCGAGGGGGTTGGGCATCCGCGGCGACGCCAGTGTGCGCGGTGCCGAGGAGAGGTAGGCGCCCACGCGCTTGACGAGCATGTTCATCTCGTACGCGATCATGCCCATGTCGGCGTCCTCGTCGCCCACCACCGCGAGACAGGCGCCCTGTCCCGCCGCGGTGACGAACAGGTGCGCGCGCTCCATCTCCACGATGGTCTGGCGGACCTGTCCACCTCCGAAGTGCCGTCCGGTGCCGCGAGCCAGGCTCTGGAACGCCGACGCCATCGCCGAGAGGTGGTCGGAGTCGTCCTTGGAGAGCTCGGGAGAGTGGGCGAGCAGCAGGCCGTCCGCGGAGAGCACCACCGCGTGCCGGGCACCGACCACTCTCGCGACGAGGTCTTCCAGCAGCCAGTTGAGCTCGGGGTGCCCGCCGGTCAGGTCGTCCACGGAAATAGCCCTTTCAGTTCTGTGATTCACGGTTCCACGACGTCGTCGGCCTGGCGGGCGTCACGGGTGCCCCGCTGGAAGGCGGACATTCCGTCGCGGGTTCGTTCCGCCCGTTCCTCGGGGTTGAACTCCGCGAGTTCCGGCATCGGCCGGACTTCGTCGTTGGCGAGCTGGGGCACGAGGTGCTGCTGACGCCTGCGGCGCGGCAGCTCCGGCCGGTCGTCCGTGCGGTTCGCTGTCTCACCTTCCGCCGGGTCGTCGGTCGGCCACACGCCTGCCAGGCGGTCTTCCCGGGGCAGCTCGAGCTGCCCGCTGCTGCTGTCCAGGTCCCTTTCGAGGTCCAGGGCCGGACCGCGGTCGTTTCCCACTGCCCTGCCGGCCCAGAACTCGTCCAGGCGGAAGGTCTCGGTGGGGCGCTCGCCGGGACGCGAGTCGTGCGACAGGTCGCCCTGGATCGGCACGGCGGCCTCCAAGGCCTCCGGCGAGCGCGCGGCCTGCTGCATGGTCTGCTGGCGGAACGTCGGCTTCGGCATCGGCACGGAGTCCGCGGGGTCGACCGCGCCCGCCTCGCCGACGATCAGCTCGGACGGGACCAGCACCAGCGCGATGGTGCCGCCGGACGGGCAGTCGCGCAGCTCGACGTGGATGTGCCGGCGGGCGGCCAGCCGGGCGACGACGAAGAGGCCGAGACGGGACTCGCCGCGCAGGCGCATCGCCTCGAAGTCCGGCGGCGCCTCCAGCATCTTGTTGTGCTGCTCGCGGTCCTCGGACTTGATGCCGAGGCCGTGGTCCTCGATCTCGATGACGAGACCCTGCGGCACCTCGCTGCTGTGGATCTCGACCTGCGAGCGCGGCGACGAGAACGACGTGGCGTTGTCGACGAGCTCGGCGATCAGGTGGATGGTGTCCGCGACGGCGGCGCCGACCAGCGCGACCTCGGGCACCGGGTTCACCTTGACGCGGGCGTACTGCTCGGTCTCGGCGACGGCGGCGCGCACGACGTCGAGCATGCGCACGGGCTTGCGCCACTGCCTGCCCGGCTGCTCGCCGGTGAGGATGATCAGGTTCTCGGCGTTGCGGCGGGCGCGCGTCGCGAGGTGGTCGAGCTGGAAGAACGCGTCGAGGTGGTCGGGGTTCTCCTCCTCGCGCTCCAGCTTGTCGAGGATCTTCAGCTGGCGGTGCACGAGGCCCTGGTTGCGGCGCGCGATGTCGAGGAAGACCCGGTTCACGCCTTCACGGGTCTGCGACTCCTTCACGGCCGCGGCGACGGCGGTGTACTGCGCGGCGTTGAACGCGTCGGCCACCTGGCCGATCTCGTCGTTGCCGTAGTCGAGCGCGGGGACCTCGGCGGCGACGTCGACGTGCTTGCCGTCGCGCAGCCGCTCGACGATGCTCGGCAGCCGCTCGTGGGCGAGCTTCAGCGAGTCGCTCTTCAGGCTGGTGAGGCGGACGATCAACGCCTTGTTGACGAGGCGGTTGGAGACGCGGACCGCGACGAAGATGCCGACGATGACCGCGATCAGGGCGATGAGCGAACCGATGAGGACGGTCGTGAACTTGTCCTTGCCGTTCGCCATGGCGATGTTCACGGCGCCGGTCGACTGCTCCTGCACCATCGTGGTCAGCTCGGTCGACACCGCGCGACTGGCGTTCTCCCAGTCGGTCAGGGCGACCTGGTTGCCGATCGGCCGTTCCGCGTTCTGCAGCAGGCGGTTCTCCAGCGTCACGAGCTGCTGGTACGGCGCACTGCCGGTGACGGTCTTGTAGTGCTCGCGCACGTTCGGCAGCGACGTGGGCTCGATGACGTTGAGCGTGAAGTGGTACGCGCCGACCAGCTGGACGAACTCGCGGTGCTCCTCCGGCGTGAACTTGCCCGCGGCGAGCGCGCCGGCGGCGACGGAACTGGAGCGCGACATGGCGTCGGAGGCCTGGAAGTACTGCAACGCGCCGAGCGCGCCCTGGACGGTCTCGGCGTCGGGCACGATGCGGGCCTGCGTGCCGAACAACGAGCCACCGGCGTCGAGAACGCTGTTGTAGTAGCGGTAGATCTCGTCCTTGGACGTCGAACCGGACTCGAGGCGCTCGCGCTGCTCGGGCAGCTGGTCGAGCAGGCCGTTGAGCTTGTTGATGCCGTCGACGATCTCCTGCGGCGCCTGGGAGGCGAGCTCCGCGAACGCCGACTTCATCTTCTCGACGTCCTTGTCGGTGTCCTGCTGCTGCTTGAGCAACGCCGACGCGTTCGCGCCGGGGCGGCTCAGGCTCGTCATGCTGAGCTCGCGTTCCTTCTGCAGCGACGCGAACGACTGCACCGCGGGGATCGAGGCGTCACGCGCACCGGAGGCCACCAGCTGGAGGTAGAGCCCCTCGAACACCGTGTAGGACGAGAACAGCGCCCACATGGCCAGAAGGACGACGCTGGGAACCACCACGACACCAGTGAGCCGGGAACGAATTGTCTTGTAATTCGTCTCAGGCACGTTCTTCAGCTTCACAACGCTCCACGACCACCCGAATTGGCGACGGAAAGATAGCATCGCATGATCAACATGATCAACAGCGATGATCTTGAGGGGGCGAGAGCAGAGTACTCACTCCGTTGACCTTCGCAACACCCCCCATCGCCCTGGTTCCCCACTAGGGGGCCCTAGTTGTCCGAACGGGCGAAAGGGTTGGGGGAACCGCCCCATCAGCTAAAACAGGTCCCTATTGACGGCAACTTGACACTCGTGCGCAGCGTCTCTAAGCAGGAGCGGAGCGCGACCAATCGTCGCTTTCCGTCACCGGTGCGTATTCGCGAATTCGCACGTCAGGCCCGCGACCGAGTGTGATCGACTTACGTCATTCCTCATCCGAGATCAACTCGGCGGGATGCCTCCGAGTCGCTAAGAAAGCGGTAATTGCGCTGGTCACCGGCACGACGCCGGCCGTTCACCCGGCGACTACCGTGAGCAGTGTCCAACGGAACGAACACAACTGTCACCCCGTTGGCCCAACGCGTTACGCCACCGGCGACACCGCGCGGGCCCGCCTCCGCAGTGTCCTCGGCCACAGCCGCGCGGAACTCGTGCCCGGTGTTTGTCCGAACCCGCGGTCGTCCACTGCCCGACCGTCCACACGCGCCGGAAGACCGTTGGGGCGCAGAAGGATCCGTGGCGAATTCAAAAATTCTCGCCGTGTTCCAACGTTTCCGAAAGTTTCGATCACGCCGTCAGGACGCGACCGTCCTTCTTCCACCGGCCCAGGGGAACCGCGTCCCCCGCTCACGTGCCCGAGGTGCGTCCCGGGCACGTGAGCGACGAGGTCACGGCGTGAGGATCGCCCGGCCGCGCACTCGGCCGTTGTCCAGGTCGTCGATCGCGTCCTGGAACCGGTCGAGCGGGTACTTCTGGGTGTGCAGCGTGACCTTTCCCTGCGCCGCCAGCACCATCAGCTCGCACAGGTCGGTGTAGGACCCGACGAGGTTGCCGATCAGGTTGATCTCGGTGGAGATGATGTCGATCGTCGGGACGTCGATGTTCTCGCCGTAGCCGACGACGTGGTAGTCGCCCGCCCGCCGCAGCATCGCGATGCCGTCGCGCGTCGCGCCGCCCTCGCCCACGAAGTCGATCACGGTCTCGGCGCCGTCGCCGCCGGTGAGGTCGAGGACGGCCGCCACGTGCGCGCCGTCCGCGACGACGCCGTGGTCCGCGCCGATGGCCGAGGCGAGCTTCACCGCGTCCGGGTTGCGGTCCACCACCACGATCTCCGCGGCCGTCAACGCCTTCAGCACCTGCACGCCGATGTGCCCGAGGCCGCCCGCGCCGATCACCACGCACCGGTCCCCCGGCCGCAGCCTGCGCGCCGCCTTGGCCGCCGCGTGGTACGCCGTCAGGCCCGCGTCGGCGAGGGCGGCGACGTCGGACGGCTCCAGGGCGTCGTCGATCTTCACGACGCTGCGGGCCGACGTCCTGAGGTACTCGGCGTAGCCGCCGGCGGTGTCGATGCCGGGGAACTGCGAGGCGGAGCAGTGCACGTCGTCGCCGCTGCGGCAGGCCCGGCACAGGCCGCAGGTGATCAGCGGGTGCACGATCACCTTGTCGCCCTCCGCGACGTTCGTGACGGCCGCGCCGACCGCGTGCACCCAGCCCGCGTTCTCGTGGCCGATCGTGTACGGCAGCGCCACGCCGGACTTCTCCGCCCACTGCCCTTCGAGGATGTGCAGGTCGGTGCGGCACACGCCGGCCCCGCCGATCCGCACGACCACGTCGAACGGCCCGGTCACCCGCGGTTCGGCGACCTCCGTCATCTGCAGCGGCTGGTGGTAGCCGGTGACCTGGACGGCCCTCATGCCGTTTCCTCCATTGCGTAACGGGTGCGGAGCAGGCCACGGCAGAAGTGCGCGTTGCCCTCGATGGAGATGCCGACCGACCGGGCGAACCGCAGGCGCAGCGGCAGCCGGCCGGGTGACAGGGGGACGCCGTTGTCGTCGACGAGCACCAGCGCGTCCGGCGCGCAGGAGAAGCCGAGCGCGGAACGCCTGCGCCGCAACGCCTCCGTCGCCTTCGAGGTCGGCAGCTGGTCCAGCGTCAACGACCTCAGCCGGTCCAGCGGCACGTCGCGCACCGCCCGTTCCATCGCGGCCGCGTGGGCCTTGCGCTGGAACGTCAGCCGCAGCTCCTCCAGGTCGCGGGACGCCTCCTCGCCGTACGTGCCCACGAACCCGGCGTCGGCGGCGATCCCGCGGTTGATCACGTCCGAGTCGTGGTGGTCGTCCAGCACGACGACCACGTGCGGAGCCAGCTCCCGCAACGCGTCCTTCGCGTCGGAGGCCATGAGGTACGCGAAGTTCGGCGAGCAGAACGCCGTCGGCAGTCGCAAGTGGACGGTCAGCACACCGCCGGCCAGCTCGACCGAGCGGACGAACCCGAGCGTGGTGATCGGCTCGTCGAGCTCGGGGTCCATCACCTCGTCCAACGCCTTGTGCACAGCCTTCTCGATCATGCGACCGACACCGCCTCCTGCGGCACCGGGGCGACGTCGAGACCCTCCGGCACCGGGATGTCGTACATCTTCGCCGCGTTGAGGCCGAGGATTTTCTTTTTCTGCGCCACGGTGAGCGGCGCGTACTCGGTCATGTCGGCGGGGATCTGGAAGTCGACGAACCGTTCGACCAGCCAGCGCGGCGTCCACAGGGCGTAGTCGCTGGAGAACTGGATGCGGTCCTCGTTCAGCCAGTACAGCAGCTCGCCGATGATCTGCGCGAAGTAGCGCGGCCGGGTGTGGATGAACGGCATCGCGACCGCGAGGCCCGCGTGCACGTTCGGTTCCTGGGTGGCGATCCAGCAGAAGTCCTCCAGCCGGGGCAGGCCGCAGTGCTCGATCACGAAGTTGAGCTCGGGGAAGTCGGTGGCCGCGTGGTCGACGTCCGCCACGTCGAACGCGTCGCGGTCGAGCGGCCTGATCGTCGGGCCCTTGTGGATGTGGATGTTGCGGATGCCGAGCTCCTGCGCGGTCTCCAGGTACCGGTAGCTCCACGGGTCGTCGAGGCGCCAGCCGCGCGAGTCGCCGTACCACTCGGCGGTGTAGAGCTTCACGCCCTTGAGCCCGAACCGTTCGGCGTCCCGGCGAAGGCCGTCGAGGCCCTGCTGCTCGCGGCGCGGGTCCCAGCAGTGGTTGTAGGTGAGCTTGTCCGGGTGCTTCGAGGTGAGCTCCCACGCCTCCTCGGTCTGACCGAAACCGTTGTGGTAGAAGGCACCCAGGTGAGCGGGCTGGAAGATGGCGTGGTCCACGTACCCGTTGTCGAAGAGGTCGCGCATCAGGCGTTCGCCGCCCTGGTACAGGTACTCCTCGTACGACCAGACCTCCTCCTCCGGTGAGAGGTTGCGGTGGTAGTCGTAGAAGCAGTCGATGAACTGCTTGCCGTGGATGTTGCGCTGGTTCTCCGGGCGGGCGTCCCAGAGCGCGATGTGGGCGTCGACGATGAAGTAGTTCTCGCCGTCCTTCGAGTACATGGCCGCCTCCTGTGGTGGTTGCGGACGACCGTAGGAAGATCCGCGCAGCTCAGGGACCCGGCGCGTGTCTCACTTTGAGACATCCGGTACTGCGGCACGCGTCCGTTCGGGTCGTACTCTGGGGTCCGGACGTGCGACGAGGAGGTCGACGTGGACGACCGGCAGCTGGCCGCCATTCCCCAGCGCCTGCGGGCCTCGTGGCTGCGCAGCGAGCGGTACGGCGTGCCGGAGGACGAGGTCAGGCCGGTCTTCACCGGCACCGTCGACACCACGTCGTTGTTCTACGAGTGCGGCCACGAGGTGCTGCGCGGCCTGCACGACACGCTGTCCAACGAGCCGATCAGCTTGATGATCACCGACAGCGAGGGCCTGGTCCTCACCCGGCTCTGCACCGATCCGGTCATCGTCCGCTCGCTCGACCGCGTCTACCTCGCGCCGGGTTTCTACTTCGCCGAGGCCAACGCCGGCACGAACGGCCTGGGCCTCGCGCTGGCCGACCGCACGGCGTCGTTGGTGCGCGCCGACGAGCACTACTGCACGGGCCTGCGCGGCTACACGTGCGCGGCCGTGCCGGTGCTCGACCCCGTCACGGGCGCGCTGGCGGGCAGCGTGAACCTCACGACCTGGTCCGACCAGTCGTCCGACCTGCTGCTGGCCCTCGCGCAGGCCGCGGCGGGCACCACGGCGGCGTTGATGCTGGCCCGCGCCTCAGGCCGGAAGATCCGCCCGGCGCCGCGTGGCGAGGTGTTCCGCGTGTACGCCGACCGGGTTGCGCCACCCCGGCTGTCCGCGGCCTGGACGTCCGCCGTGGGTGCGGCCGCCGAGGCCATGCAGGACGGCCGGGTGGTCGCCGTCGTCGGCGAACCGGGTGCGGGCAAGACCGCGCTGGCCACGCACGCGCGGCGGTCCGTCCGCCCCCGCGAACGGCTGCTCAACGCCCGCCCGCCGGCCCCCGACGACGTGTCCGGGTGGCTGCGGCTGTGGACCCCCGAGCTGGGCAAGGCCGACACGTGCGTGGTCGTGTCCGGGGTCGACGCGCTGCCCGCGTGGGCCTCCTCCTCGCTCGCGCCGCTGCTGACCGGCTTCGTGCTGACCGCGACCTCGGCCGTGCCCGAGGCGTTGGCACCGCTGGTCGACGTGGTGGTGGAGGCACCGGCGTTGCGCCTGCGCCCCGACGACATCCTGCCGCTGGCCCACTACTTCGCGCACCGCGACCGAGGCCGCGAGGTCACGTTCACCTCGGCCGCCGTGCGCGCGTTGCTGTCGTACGAGTGGCCGGAGAACACCAGCCAGCTGCGCCAGGTCGTGCGCGTGGCCGCCGCCCGCTCGGACGTGATCGACGTGCAGCACCTGCCCGCCGAGGTGTTCACCAGCGCCGGGCACCGCCTGAGCCGCCTGCAGGCGCTGGAACGGGACGAGATCGTGCGCTGCCTGACCGCGCCGGGCGCGACGATCGCGCAGGCGTCCGCCGAGCTCGGCATCGGGCGGGCGACGATCTACCGCAAGATGGCGCAGTACGGCATCAAGGCCGATCGCCTGCGGTGACGGCGTTCGCGATCCTGAGCGTCATCTGCTGCTGCGACGCGTCACGGACCGTGGGCGTGAACGAGTAGGCGATGCGCCGCTGGTCGTCACGCGTGGAGAACATGCCCGCGTTGTAGCCGTACCACTCCCCCGTCTTGCCCCAGATCTCCACGCCGTTGATCGTGAACGTCTGCAGCCCGATCGCGTACGCGGCCGGCCGTCCATCCACCATGGACACTTCCGGCAGCGTGAACATCTTCTCCAGCAACGGTTGCCGGACGAGTCTGCCGTCGAAGAGCGCCTTGGTGAACCGCGTGAGATCGCCGGTCGTGGACACCATGTCGCCCTCGCCGTGGGCACGCGAGGTGTTGAAGTCGCTGACGTCGACCCGTTGCCCGTCGACGTCGAGGTAGCCGTGGACGTGCGCGCCGCGGAGGGTGGTCTCATCGCGTTGCGGCACATAGGTCTTGTCGAGGCCGAGCGGCCGGGTGATGCGCTCGCGCACCTCGACGCTCAGGTCGCGGCCGGTGATCTTCTCGATGATCATCGTGGCGAGCAGGTAGTTGATGCCCCGGTACTCCTGCCTGGTGCCAGGGGTGAACTTCGGCTGCGTTTCCGGGATGAGGTCGCGGAGCTGTTGCGGGGTCCAGCTGTCGTGGCGGTGGGCGAGCACCTTGGCGGGCGTGCTCAGGTCCGGGTAGCCGACCTCGTTCGGGATTCCGCTGGTGTGGTTCAGGAGCTGGCCGACCGTCACCGCGTCCAGGGTCTCCGGCACGTCCGGGAAGTAGTGGCGGACCTTGGTGCCGAGGTCGAGCCTGCGTTCCGCGACGAGCTGGAGCGCGACCGTCGCCACGAACACCTTGCTGACGCTGCCGATGCGGAACCGGTCATCGGGCCCGACCTCGCGACGGCCGTCCGCCAGACCCGCCGTGCCGAACCAGCGGCCCGCGTCGCCCGCGACCCGCAGCTGGGCGGACGTGGCGACCGGGTTGGTGAGGTCGGAGATGGCCGCCTGCAACGCTTCCGGCTGCAACGGGGGTAAGGGAGTGGCGGCGACGAGGGCCGCGAGGAGCAGAGATTTCATGATCACCAACCTGCCGTGGTGATCATGGCGGGGACATGGTGCCGGCCCCCGCTCTCGCGGTGGGGCCGGCACCAGTACCGCGGTCTAGCGGACGGCGCGCACGCCGTTCTCGAAGAACGCCAGCCGGGTCTCGCGGTCCATCGCCCGCTCCGGGTGGTCCATCAGGCCGAACGAGAGGCCGTCGGCGCTGGTGATGCCGGCGATGTCCTCGAACGAGCCGTCCGGGTTGGTGTCCTTCTCGTAGCGCAGCGCGACGCGGAAGCTCTCGGTCTCGCTGCCGGGGTCGAAGCGGCCCTCGCCGTGCGCGCACGGGAAGCTGAGGGTCTGGCCCGCGAGGCCCTCGAGCCACGGGCTGTCGTTGCCGGTCTCGACGACGTGGCGCTGGTGCTCCTCGTTGCGGAACGTGCCGGCGCTGTTGACCTTGAGGCCCACCTTGCCGAAGCAGCCGCCGCGCACCGCGATCTGGAACCCGTTGCAGATGCCCAGCAACGGGCGGCTGCGCGCCGCCTCGAACTGGTCGGCGAGGTGGCTGCGCAGCAACGCCGCCGCCACCGCGCCACCGCCGAGGTGGTCGCCGAACGAGAACCCGCCGGGGATGCAGAGGATGTCGGCGTCGTCGAGGCGTTCGGTGCCCGCGAGCAGGTCGGCCGCGAACCTCGTCCTCGGCTCGGCGCCCACCTCGGCGAACGCGCGGACGGTCTCCTCCTGGCAGTTGGTGCCGGGCAGGTACAGGACGTTGACGGTCGGCTTCATGCGATCCTCGCCGTGAACGAATCGAGCCAGCCGTCGCGCGCGGCCGGGGTGAACAGGTCGGTGCCGTCGAGCACGATGCCCGTGCCTCCGAGCGTGCCGAGGACGACGGGGTTGAGCTCGGCGGGCAGCTTCGCCACGTCGTCAGGGGCGACCTCCACGACGGCGCCGATGCGGTGCTCGGCGAAGAGCGACTCGGTGGTCGCGCTCTCCAGCGCGACGCCGATGCCGCTCGCGAGGACGCCCTGGGCGAGGGTGGCCGCGACGCCGCCGGCGCCGATGCGGGCACCGCTGCGCAGCAGGTCCCTCGACTGCGCGAGTGCGGCCAGGTAGCTGTCCACTTCGGACAGTTCCAGGTCGTCCAGGCCGCCGTCCGGCAGGCCGAGCTTGCGCGCGGCGACCGTGCCGACCGGGGACGACGTCCGCAGGCCGACCTGGACGAGCACGTTGCCCTGCGCGGTCCACTGCTCTGCCAGCAGGCCGTCGCGGTGCGGGACCTTGCCGAGCGCGCTCAGGAACACCGCGGGCGGCACGCTGACCAGGCCCTCGTCGGTGTGCACGGAACCGGCCGACGAGTCCTTGCCGGAGATCAGCGGCACGCCGAAGTGGCGCACCAGGCCCGCGAGCTCGTCGACCATGCCGACGAGCCACTCGCGCCAGTTCTCGGACAGGTGCGGGGTGTAGAAGTTGTCGCACATGCAGACGTCCTTCACGGCCACGCCCGCGAGCACCTGGCCCGCGATGGCCGCGCAGAACATCTGGCGGGTGGCGGCGACCGGGTCGGCGTCGAACATCCACGGGTTGAACGCGGTGTTCAGCACGGCCGCGGCGGGCGAGCCGTCGACCGGCGTGCCCGCCCAGTAGGCGGTGCGGACCGCCTGCTCGGTGCCGTAGTGCGGGCCGTACCAGGTGTTGCCCTGGACCGTGGAGTCGTACTGCGAGTCGGCGAAGTGCTGCGAGGCGACCTCGGCGTCCGAGACGACCTGGGCCAGCAGGTCGGCGAGCTGCCCGGCGTCCAGCTCCGGCCACTCGGGGGCGCCCAGCGGACGCGGCGGCGCGCCGACCTCGACCCGTTCGACCTCGAGGTCGAGCAGGTCGTAGGCCACGTCGAAGCCGAGCTCGCCCTGGTGCGCCGGGACGCTGAACGGGTCCGCGGCGATGAGCGCGTCCTCGGTCAGGTCCGGGGCGTGGAACACGTGGTAGCGGCCCGTGTCCGCGAACCGGCCGATGACCGTCGACCGCACCATGTGCCGGTCGAGGATCTGCTTCGCCCGCGCCTGGTGCTCCGGCGGCACGGCGAGCAGCATGCGCTCCTGCGACTCGGACAGCAGGATCCGCCACATCGGCAGCGCGGCGGTCTTGAGCGGCACCAGCGCGGTGTTGATCCACACGCCGCACGCCTCGCCGATCTCGCCGACCGCGCTGTTCAGGCCGGCGCCACCGACGTCGGTGAGCGCGCTCATGCAGCCGGCCTCGCGCAGTTCGATCAACGCCTTGCGGAACTTGACCTGCTCCAGCGGCGCGCCGATCTGCACGGCCGTCGTGTCCATCACCGCGCCCGCCGAGCTGGCCGACGCGCCGTGGATGCCCTCGTTGCCGGTCAGGCCGCCGATGAGCACGACGAAGTCGCCGGGCCGCGGCGTCCCCCGCTGCGCCGCCTCGACCGGCAGCAGCCCGATGCTGCCGCCGAGCGCGAACGGCTTGGCGCGGTACGCCGGGTGGAACGTCATGCGCGACGACATCATCGGCACGCCGAACGTGTTCCCGTACTCCTTGATCGCGCGGATCGTCTCGCCCGCGAGCCGCTTGGCGTCCGGGCGTCCCTTGATCGGCGCGGGTGCCTCCGGCAGGCCGACGGCCGTGTACTCGAAGCTGCCGATCGGGTCCGCGGACAGCCCCGTGCCGAGGATGTCGCGCAGCACGCCGCCGAGCTTCGTCAACTGCCCGAAGTAGCCGGAGATCGCGGACGGCCCGTTGTGCGTCTCGGCCTTGATGGCGATCGCGTGGCCGTCGTAGAAGTCCCAGACGCCGGCGTTGTCGTGGAACATGCTGAGCACGTTCGGGTTGTCGACGTCCTTGGCCGCCTGGACGAGCCGGCCGAGCAGGCCGCCCAGCGACTTCCACGTCGTGTGCGCGCAGTGGTCGCTCCAGCGGGCGTCCAGAGCCTCCAGCAGCACGTCGGTGACGAACTCGTCCCCGAGCGTGTTCTGCACGTGCTGGACGTGCTTCATCTGCGCGAGCGAGAGGTTCCGCCCGCCGGCCGCGCCGAGCGCCTCGAGCCCCTCGTCGTCGAGCCCGCGCAGGTCGTACTGCTCCGCCGGGTCGTAGTGCCCCTGCGGCACGAGCGTGTCGTAGTGCGGTTCCTCGACGTGCAGCTCCTCGATCGTCGCGTTGAACCGCGTCGTCTCGATGAGCTCCCTGAGCTTCGGCTCCCCGGACTTGTAGCTGGTCGCGACCTTGCCGGCCTTCGCCTCGACCCCGAGCAGCCCGCACACCGTGACGATGGAGTCGCTCTCGTTGTCGACCACCCCGCGCTTGTACGCCACCTGCACGGCTCCGGCGGGAAGCGGCGTGTCGAGCGTGACCTCGACGTCGAGCTGGTCACCCAGCACGGCCGCCACCTGCGCGAGTGCCCCCGCGTCCGGCGCGCTCTCGAACTCGACGTAGTAGTCGCGCCAGACCTCGAGGTCCTCGAGCCCCCACGATCGGCCGAGCTCACGGATGTCGGGCTCCGCTACCCCCGCGGAGCGAACCGAGAACTTGTGGATCAACAATCCTCCTGGAGCTGAACGGTCGGGGCAATTGTCCCCGGCGGCGACCGCGCTCGTGGAAGCACCCAGGCAACCGGGCGAGGCCGCACTGCGACACACGCAGCACCCTATGTGCTCAGCCCCCACCAGCCCGAATCGGTGGAGGGCGACGCGCGTCACCCGACCGCCTGACGCTCAGCGGCGCCGCCACACCTCGTCCCCGAGGGAGATCAGCTCGGCGTACCCGCGCGGCATCGCGTCGCCCGGCCGGTACGACTCCACCGACCGGTTCGGCACCTGCCACTCGTCCAGCGCGACGTCCAGGTCGCGGGTGGCCAGCAGGACGTCGTGGTCGGTCGCGGACCGCGCGAACTCCACCAGGTGCACCCGCACCGGTGACCGCCCCGCGCGCCACGCCACCCGCAGGCTCACCGCGTCCCGCAGCCGTGCGCAGGCCTCGGCGGCGGCTCGGTCCACCAGCACGTGCTTCGACGTCGTCGGCATCCTGGACGGCGGCAGCACGGGGACGGCGACCGCCTGGTCGGCGAGCGGGGTGAGGCGGGTCAGCCTGGCGCTGACGACGGCGTCGCCGGTGAGGCCGCGGAGGTCCTTGATCTCCCTGGCGGTGAGGCCGATCTGGCCTTCCGCCGCGCGGCCCGTGATCAGCTCGACGCACGTCTCGGCGCGGTGGTCGCACAGCAGGTTGCGCGCCTCCGCGGCCAGGCGGGACGCTCCCGCCGCCGCGAGCCTCATCGTCACCGCGCGCAACCGCGACGACAGCGCGCCCTCGGCGCCGGTCGTCCGCTCGTCCAGCACATCGCCCTCCAGTACCGCCGCACCGGAATTCGATCACGGCCGGAACGCGGGACGTGGCCGCGGACGGCGACCGTGCCCGCCCGGCACGGCGAATGTCGCCCGAAGGTGCAGACAGGTGTTTCCCGAGGTCTGCGACGAGCACCGGTACGTAACGTCGCCGGCATGCCCGGTCTGCCCGCTGACCTCCTCGACGCGCTGGTCCCGTTGGCGCGCACCCCGCACCTGTTGCTGGCGTGCGCCTACGACGGCACTCTGGCGCCGGTCGCGGCACGGCCGGAGCAGGCGCTGCCGGACCGCGAGGCCGTGGCGGTGCTGCGCCGGATCGCGGTGCTGCCGGACACGACGACCGCGGTGATCTCCGGGCGGGCGGTGCGGGACCTGGCACTGCTGTCGCGGCTGCCCGGTGAGGTGCGGCTGGTCGGGTCGCACGGCGCGGAGTTCGACGCCGGGGTCGTGCGCGAGCCGAGCCCGGAGGAACGGCTGCTGCTCGCGGACCTGCGGCGGGTGGTCACGGACGGCGTGGCGCGGTACTCGTCGCCGGCGGTGGTCGAGGTCAGGCCGCTGAGCGTCGCCGTGCACCACGGCCGCTGCCGGCCGGAGGAGGCGCGGTGGCTGCTGGCCCAGCTGCGCACCGGGCCGGGCGGCTGGGCGGGCGTGCGGGTCACCGAGGGCAGGCGGGTGATCGAGTTCTCCGTCGTGCCCGCCGACAAGGGGCAGGCGCTGGACGTGCTGCGGCACCAGGCCGGCGCCACCGCGGTCGCGTTCCTGGGGGACGACGCGGCGGACGAGAAGGCGTTCGCGCAGCTCTCCGGCAACGACGTCGGCATCCGCGTCGGCGACGGCGACACCGTTGCGGCGCACCGGATCGAGGACACCGCGATGGTGGTGGCCACGTTCACGGCCCTGCTGGAGCAGCGGACCGCGTGGTTGTCCTCCGGTTTTGCCCCGACGGGCACCGCGGAGTGACAATCGGGGCAGACACCCCGGAGGGTGCTCCGCTCGCCCGATTAGCCTCCGTCCGCGAGCAGTGGGCTGGTCGCGGTGGGACCGGTCGTGGCGACACAGAGGAGCGGGAGTGCCGGAAGCTGGTGCGGGACAACGGTTGCGCATCGGGCTGCTCGGCCCGTTGCGGGTCGTGCTCGACGGCACCGAGGTCCCGCTCGGCCCGAGCCTGCAACGCGCCCTGTTCGCCGTGCTCGCCTCCAGGGCGGGGCAGGCGGTCAGCCGCGAGGAGCTGATCGCGGGGGTCTGGGGCATCGCCGCACCGGCCAGCGCGGCCGGCAGCGTCTACACCTACGTGTCCGCGTTGCGCAGGGCCCTGACCCGCGCCGGCGTCGAGAACAGCCGCGAAGTCCTGCTCTCCACCAGGAACGGCTACTCGCTGCGGGTCGCACCGTCCCAGGTGGACCTGGTGGAGTTCGGCGACCTGGTGGCGGGCGCCGACCGGCTGAGCGCCGCCGGGGAGCACCGCGAGGCCGTCGAACGGCGTTCCCAGGCCCTGCAACTCTTCCGCGGCGACCCGTACATCGGGATTCCCGGGCCGCACGCCGAGTACGAACGCGGCCGGTGGACCGACCGCGGCCTGTCCGCGGTGGAGGCGCGGGCGCGCGACCGGCTCGTGCTCGGCGAGACGGCCGACCTGCCCGCCGAGCTGGCCTCGCTGGCGCGGAACTTCCCGTTGCGCGAGTCGCTGCACGCGTTGCTGATGCTGGCGCTGAGCCGCACCGGGCGGCAGGCGGAGGCGCTGGAGGTCTACGCCGCCGCCCGCGAGGTGCTGCGGTCCGAACTGGGCGCGGAACCCGGCCAGGCGCTGCTCGACGCGCACGCCTCCGTGCTGGCCGGCGCCGGGACCCCCGCCGTCGCGGCCCAGCAGGAAAGCGAGCAGGAAAGCGCTGTCCCCGCCCGCGGCGCCACCGACGTGTTCGTCGGGCGGGAGGACGAGACCGAACGCCTGCGCGAACGCCTCGTCGACCTGTCGACCGGCGCGGGCGGCGCCGTCTACGTCGAGGGCGAACCGGGCATCGGCAAGTCCGAGCTGCTCGCGCTGGGTCTCGCGGGCGCCGAACGGCTCGGCTTCCAGGTCGGCTGGGCGGTCGCGGACCAGCTCGCCGCGCACTTCCCGCTCCAGGTGCTGATGGAGTTCGCGGGCATCGACCCGGTCGAGTCCTGCTCCCAGCGCGGCGAGCTGAGCCGTCAGCAGGACGCGGGGGTGCTGCCCGCCGAGGACGACACGATCCAGATCGTCGCCGACCACACGGCCGCGATGGTGGACGAGATGACCGCGCAGGCCCCGACCGTGCTGGTGATCGACGACCTGCAGTGGGCGGACGAGGCGTCCGTGCACGTGTGGCGCAGGCTCGTCACGGCGACCCGCCAGCTGCCGTTGCTGCTGGTCACGGCGGCGAGGTCGCGGCACGGCCGGGCCGATCTGGACGGGCTGCGCGACCACGTCGCCGCCGCGGGCGGGGACGTGGTGGCGCTCGGGCCGTTGTCCGGTGACGAGGCCTCCGCGCTGACCACCGAGCTGGTGGGCGGCCGGCCGGGGACCCGGCTGCGCCGGCTCGTGGCGCAGGCCGACGGCAACCCGATGTACCTGCGGGAGATGCTCGGCGCACTGCGCCGCGAGCAGGCGATCGACCTCGCCGACGGGGTCGCCGAGGTCGCGGAGGCGCAGCTGCGGGACGCGCCGCGCACGTTGTTCGCCGCCGTCCAGCGCACCTGGCAGGCGTTGCCGGACCGCACCCGCGAGGTGCTGCGCTGCGCCGCCGTGCTCGGCGCGGACGTCACCGCCGAGCAGATCGCCGGGCTGTGGCAGAGGCCCGTGGACGAGGTCGTCCTCGCGGCCGAGGAGGCGGTCAGGGCGAACGTGCTCGCGGAGGGCACGCACCGGCTGGTGTTCCGGCACCCGGTGGTGCGCGAGGCCGTGTACGACGCCGTGCCCGCGCCGATGCGCGAGCTGCTGCACCTGCAGGCCGCCAAGGCGCTCGCCGCGGAGCAGGCACCCGCCCGGCGCGTCGCCGAACAGCTGGTGGCCGCCGCGTCCGAGCCGGAGCCGTGGGTCTGCGACTGGCTGGTGGCCAACGTCGCCGAGCTGGCCTCGCGGGCCCCGTTGATCGCGGTGGACCTGCTGGAACAGGCGCTCGACCACGGCGGCCCCCGCGACCCGCGCCGCGAGGTGCTGCTCACCGCGCTCGTGCGGGTGCTGTTCAAGCTCGTCCGCGACCCGGAGGCGGAGGTCAAGCAGGCGCTCGCGATCTCGACCGACCCGACCCGCTCGACCGAGCTGCGGCAGATGCTCGCGGCGATCCTGCTGCGGCAGGGCAAGCGGGAGCTGGCCGTGCGGGCGCTGACCGAGGTCGAGACGGACCCGTCGGTGCCGGAGATCTGGCGGTTGCGGCACAAGTCGCTGCTGGCGCACATCGGCAGGGACATCTCCAACGTCGACAACGCCGAGCTGACCGCGAAGACCGCGCACGCGGAGGCCGTCGCGAACAAGGACGCGTACCTGATCGCGCACTCGTTGCAGACCCGCTGGCTGGTGGACACGGTCCGGCGCGACCACCGGGCGGCGCTGCGGCACGTCGACGAGGCGATCGCCGCCGTCACCGGCCGCACCGACATGCCGGCGATGCACGCGATCCTGCTGGACAACCGCATGTTCACGTTGCAGAACCTGGACCGGCTGGGCGAGGTCGACGCGGCGTTGCGCAAGGTCGACGAGCTGACCGTCGCGCACCGGCTGCCGACCGGCCCGCAGGTGCCCGCCGCGATCCACCACTACTGGACCGGGCGCTGGGACCAGGCTTTGGTGGAGCTCGACGCGGCGACCGAGGACGGCCCGGCGATCAACTACGGCGGCCTGGTCGACCCCGGCCCGTCGTGGCTGCTGCTGCACGGCGTCGCGGCGCTGATCGCGTTGCGGCGGGGCGACGGCGGCGCCGCGCGAGCACATCTGGACGCGGCCGAGGAGTACCTCGTGACCACGGTGGCCGAACGCGAGAGCCACGACTTCCTGCTGGTCGCGAGGTCGCTCGCGGCCGTGCAGAGCGGTGACCGGAAACGGGCGCTGGAGATCATGGCGCCGGTCCTCGACCCGGCCTACGCCGAGCTGATGCTGCGGCACCAGTGGCTGCCGGACGTCCTCAAGCTGGCGCGCGAGGCGGGTGCGGAGGACGTGGTCTTCGAGGCGCTGGCTGTCGCCAAGCTGGAGGCGGACCGCGAGATCGTGCCCGCGCGCGCCCACACGGCGCTGCTGCGGTGCGAGGCGCTCGCGACCGGCGACCCGGAACCGGCGCTCGCCGCGGTGGCGCACTACCGCGAGGTCGGCAGGACGGTCGAGCTGGCCGCGGCGCTGGAGGAGGCCGCGGCACTGCTCGTCACGGCCGGGCGGCAGGTCGAGGCACGCGCGGCGCTCGCGGAGGCGGTGGAAGTCCTCACGTCGCTGGACGCGCGGTGGGACCTCCACAGGATCCTGGGCCGGTCCGGTGCCGTCGGCCTGCGGCACGACCGGGCGGCCGGTCGTGCGGACACGGGCTGGGAGACGCTGTCACCGGTCGAGCGGCGCATCGCCGGCCTCGTCGCGAACGGACTGTCCAATCCGGACATCGCGGTGCGGCTGTCGCTGCCGCGCCGGGTGGTGCAGTCGCACGTGGCGCGCATCCTGGACAAGCTGGGCGTGCGTTCGCGCGCGCTCGTGGCGGAGCACGCGAACCCGCCCGGCAACGCGGTCAGATGACGCCGGCCCGCATCGCGTAGGCCACGGCGTGCGCTCTGTTGCGGAGGTTGAGCCGGTTCGTCACGTGGTGGATCACGTTCTTGACGGTCCGCTCGGAGTACCGCAGCTCCTTGGCGATCTCGTCGGTGGCCCAGCCCTCGGCGATCAGCCGCAGGACGTCGACCTCGCGCGGCGCGAGCCCCGCCGCGTTGAGTCCGTTGGGCGCGAGCACGTCGCGCTGGAGCATCTCGACGCGCTTGAGCAGCTTGCCCAGCACGTCGCGGGGCATGACGCCGCTGCCGTTGGCCGCGGCCTGGATGCTGTCGACCAGCTGCTCCCCCGTCACGGCGGTGCGCGGCAGGATCGCCACCACGCCGCACTCGACGACGGCGAGCAGCGGGGCGTCGGTCAGGGCGGTCGCCATCAGCACGATCGGGACCCTGCGGTCGGCCGACGTCTGCCGGAGCCAGCCCATGGCCTCCGACGTCAGCCTCTCCGTCGAGAAGACGATGACGTCCGGCGGCGTCAGACCGTCCTTCTCGACGACCTGGACCTCCGGCCGCGCCTTGAGGAAGTACGAGAGCCCGACGTAGCCCATGGGGTCCGTGCTGTGCACGGCGACGCGTACTTGCGCCATCACAGAACCTCCACACGTTCGATCACTGAAATCGAGTGTGAAGAGGCAACCTCTATGAAGTCTTGACGACGGAGGCCGCCGAAGCCGCCCGATCTTGACGATTTGTTCGCGTGATGTGTGGATCTTGGCCACCCCTCACGAGCCCCTGCGGCGGCTGTTAGCACCAGTGCACCGGTTGACCTGCGGGTTCACCCGGATGGCCCATCTTGACGTTTACCGGGCCCTTGTCTCGCCTCGTCAAGACCACGGTGAGTTCCGACACGATCTCATTTGGTGGCCGGCGCTGAACCATCTGGCGGTCTCGCGCCGTGTCTACACTCGGCAGCCGCGCCCGTCGGCGCGGCCGAAGCTCGGAGTGGTGCGAATGTCAACGGAGCCGACCGACTCTCCCGCTCCGCTGCGGGTGCAGTTGCTGGGCGAGGTGTGCGCCTGGCGCGGCTCGGCAGAACTCCCGCTCGGATCCGCCAGGCAACGCGCCCTCTTCTCCGTGCTGGCGTTGCGCGCGAACACCGTCGTCGCGAGGGACGAGCTGGTGGACGCGATCTGGGGCGACGCACCCCCCGGCGCCGTCGACAGCTCCCTCTACACCTACGTCTCCCGCCTGCGGCGCGCGCTCGAGCCCGTCCGGTCCAAGTGGTCCACCGGCAACGTGCTGGTCTCGGAGGGGTCCGGGTACTCGCTGCGGCTCGACCCGGCCGCGCTCGACGTGCACGAGTTCGACCGGCTGCGCGACGAGGCACGGTGCCTCTGGGCGTCCGGCGAGGCGGGTTCCGCGCTGGCCGCGCTGGAGCAGGCGCTGGAGCTGTGGCACGGAGACCCGCTGATGGGGATCGCCGGCCCGTTCGCCGCCCGGCACCGCGGCAGGCTCGCCGAGCTGCACCTCGACGCGCTGGAACGGCGGGCCGAGATCATGGCGTTCTCCGGCGAGGCCGATCTCGCGATCGACAACCTGCTCGCGCTGACGTCCGCGCACCCGTTGCGGGAGACCCCGCGCGCGTTGCTGATGACGGCGCTGCACCAGGCGGGCCGCGACGACGAGGCGCTCGCGGTGTACCGGTCGGCCAGGGAGCTGCTGGTCGACCAGCTCGGCATCGAACCGGGCCCGCAGCTGAGGCAGGCTTACGAGGACGTCACCTCCGGCCGCGGCCTGAGCTTCGCGGTGTCCGCGCCGCCCGTCCCGCCGCTGGTGCCCGAGGCGCCCCAGGCGTTCGCGGGCCGCGTCGCCGAGCTGGACGTGGTGCGGCACGCGCTGGAGTCCGCGCTGCACGGCACCGGCACCGCGCTCTGGGTCGAGGGCGAACCGGGGTGCGGCAAGTCCGCGCTGCTCGCGGCCGCTTTGTCGGACGCCCGGGAGCTCGGGTGCGCCGTGCGGTGGCACGCGGGCGACGAGACCGACGACAGGTTCCCGCTCGGCGTCGTGACCGAGGCGCTGAACGTGCAGCTGCCCGAGTCGCCGCCGCTGGTCGAGTCCGAGGGCCTGGTCGGGCTGGTGGACCACCTGGTCAGGACCGTGCACGAGCTGTGCGAGACCGGCCCTGTCGTGCTGGTGCTGGAGGACCTGCAGCAGGCGGACGACGCGAGCCTGCTGGTGTGGCAGCGCCTCGCGAAGATGGCGCCGCACCTGCCGTTGCTGCTCGTCGGCACGGCCAGGCCGCACCCGGTGCGCCCCGAGCTGGACCCGCTGCGCACGGCCGTGTCCGCGTACGGCGGCTTCCGGCTGCGGCTCGGCCCGCTGGACGAGACGGCGACGACCGAGCTGGTGCGCCAGGCCGTGGGCGCGGAGCCGGGTGCGGAGCTGCTGGCCGTCGTCGACTGCGCGCGCGGCAACCCGTTGGTGCTGCTGGCGATGGTCGACGCGCTGATCCGCGACGACGCGGTGGTGCTGCGCGGCGGCGTCGCCCACCTCGACCGGACGCCCGGCGCGCCGCAGCCCGCGATGGACGCGGTGATCACGGGCCTGATGGGGCACCTCTCCGACGGCACCCGGCGGCTGCTGCGGTGGGCCGCGCTGCTCGGCATGGAGTTCAGCCTCAACGACCTCGCGACGGTCGCGCACGAACAGGCGTCCGGGCTGCTGCCCGCCGTGGAGGAGGCGACGGCGGGGCGGGTGATCAGGGAGTCCGGCCGGCGTCTCGCGTTCGAGCACCCGATGCTGCGCCGCGTCCTGTACGAGGCGGTGCCCGAGACGGCCAGGATCGCGTTGCACCGGCAGGCCGCCGAGACGCTCGACACGGCGGGCGCGCACGTGGAGCGGATCTCCGAGCAGCTGCTCGCGGGCCCGGTGCCGGTGGACGCGTGGGTGACGCAGTGGCTGCTCACGCACTCGAACACGCTGTCGAGCCGCAACCCGGCGCTCGCCGCCGAACTGCTGGAGTACGCGGTCGCGAGCCCGTCCGTCCGCGACCGCGCCCGCGAGGTGTTCCTGGTGCGCCTCGTCCGGCTGCGGTTCTGGCTCGGCAGGCACCCGGTCACCGAGGCCCGCGCCGTCCTGAAGACGGCCGACGACCCGGCGCGGGCGGCCGAGATGCGCCTGATGCTCGCGTACATGGACCACACGACCGGTGAGAACGACCGGGCGCTGGAGGTGCTGCGCCAGGTGGCGGCGGACCCGTCGGTCCCCGCGCACTGGCGGGCGCGGCACCACGCGTTGCAGGCCAGGGTGGAACGCCGGGCGCTGGACGACCCGAACACCGCGCACCAGACCGCCGTGATGGCGCTGGACCGCGCGAAGGAGTCCGCGGACACGTTCGCCATCGCCCACGCGTCGGAGAGCCTCTGGGAGATCGCGTCCGTGCAGGGCAGGCACACCGAGGCGCTGGCGCACGTCGACCAGGCGCTGGAGGCGATCGGCGGCGACCCGGCCGGCGCCGACCTGGAGCTCTGCCTGCTGGACGACAAGATCTTCACGCTCCAGCAGCTCGACCGGCTGGGAGCCGCGTCGAAGGCGTTGGACGCGGCCCAGCACCTGGTGATCCACCGCGGCCTGACCAGCGGCCCGCACCTCCCGGCGGCCGTGCACCACTACTGGCTGGGCGACTGGCACGACGCACTGTCCGAACTGGACTCCGTCGTGCAGGACCGGCCCGAGATCACGTTCTACGGCCTGCGCCAGCGCACGTCGATCGACCTGCTGCACGGCCTGAAGGCGCTGATCGCCGCGCACCGCGACGACTCGGCGGCGCTGGAGACGTTCCTCAAGTCCGCCGGCGACCACCCGGTGTCCACAGTGGAGACCCGCGACGACTTCCTGCGCATGGCCCACTCCGTCGCGGCGGAGCAACGCGGCCGCGCGGACGAGGCGATGGTCGCGCTGCTGCCGTTGCTGCGCGCCGACTACCCGCGCCTGGTCCCCCGCCACCAGTGGCTGCCCAGGCTGACCCGCCTGGCCCTGGACCGCGGCGAACGCGAGGTGGCGACGGCCGCCCTCGCCGCCTGCGACCCCCGCACCGCACGGGGCGAGGCCGCGGCGCGCTGGTGCCGCGCCCTGCTGGAGGAGGACACGGCGGCACTCGCGGCCGTGACCAGGAACTTCGCCGAGGTGGGCCGCAAGGTCGAGTTCGCGGCGGCGTCCGAGGACCTGGCCGTCCTGCACGCCTCGCTGGGCCACGTGGCCGAGGCGCAGGCCGCCCTCTACGACGCGATGACCGTCCACACCGAACTGGGCGCGGCCTGGGACGTGCGCAGGGCGGAGTCGCGCCTCAGGCCGTACGACGTGCACTGGCGGGTCGGCGTGCACGGCGACCTGAACGGCAGGCCGCTCGACCACCTCGAGAGCCGGGTGGCGGACCTGGTCGCGGCGGGCTGGCCGAACTCGGACATCGCCACGCGGTTGAGCATGTCCCGCAACACCGTGCAGGCGCACGTGTCGCGGTTGCTGCAGAAGCTCGGCGTGGACTCGCGGCTGAGCGTGACGCGGCAGGTGCTGGACCGCTACGCCTACCGCACCGGAGAGGCCAGCACGGCCTGAGGCTCCCTCAGTCCTGGATCATCGGGTACCGGCGAGGCAGGAAGGCGTCCTGCTCCTTCTCGTACGGGTAGTGCACGGCCCTGCGGACGGTCCCGATCCCGTGCACCTGCTCCATGCCCAGGTAGGAGTCGCGGGAACGGTCGGTCCAGCGTTCGAAGACGATCGCGTGCCGGGTGGCGCTCTCGTGGCAGGCGCAGATCAGCAGGTCGCCGGCCAACAGGTCGTCGCGGGAGATCAGCGAGCAGAACGCGGTGAGCTCCTCGATGCTCGTCTGCGGCAGCGCCAACGCCATGCAGACGAACCCGGCGCTATCGGTGCGGTAGCGGCCGTGCTCGTTGCTGAACCTGCGGCCGGGGTGGAACGACACCGACGGCCGGAGCCAGCTCTTCGCCCGGACGATCACCTCGGCACGGGTGATCAGCGGGCCCAGGAGAACCGTCGCGGGCATCTTCTTCTCTCGTCGTGTCCGGTGTTTCCCTGACACGACGAGAGTGACCGGCCGGTCTGCACGCGGCCTACAGATCCCGGGACCTCACCTATAAGAATCCTTCAGAGGTGCTGCCGGACGTGCGCCCGCCAGCCCGCGGCGGTGAGTTCGCGCAGCTCGGCGGCTTCCCGGCCACCCACGGACGCCGCCAGGTCGACGGCACGCGCCCAGAGGTCGTCGGCGGAGGCCGCGGCCGCCAGGTCCCGCAGGGTGCGGGCCTGCCACTGGGGCAGCCCGAGCTGTTCCCAGCGCACCAGGGCGTCCTCCAGCAGCTCGCGCGCCCGGACGTCGTCGCCGCCCGCGAGCGCGGCCTCCCCCATCGTGCGGATGGCGAGCGCGACGCCGAACCGGTCGCGGTGCTGGGCGAACACCTCGTGGCACGCGTCGAGCAGCTCGGCCGCCTCCGCGACCTTTCCCTGACGTACCAACGCCTTCGCGAGCGACTGGCGGGCGTAGGCCGCGCCGAGCGCGTCCCCGGCGCCGGTCAGGATCGCGATGGCCTGCGTGCTGAGGTCGGCGGCCGCGGTCTGCTCGCCCCGTGCCCGGTGGCAGAGGCTCAGTCCGCGCAACGCCAGCGCCTCACCGCGCGGGTCGCCCATCTCCCGGTAGAGGCCGACGCACCGGCCGAGCGACTCCACCGCGTCGTCGACGTCGCCGTTCTCGCGGCTGATGGCCCCGAGCCCGTACAACGCCGCCGCCGCGACGTCCGCGTCCCCCGCCTCCTGCGCGAGCCCGGCGGCCGCGACGAGGTGCTCCGCGGCCGGCCCTGTCTCGCCGAGCTCGCGGTGCACGGTGCCGAGCCCGGCCCGTGCGACGGCCTGGGTGTGCACGTCGCTGACGGCCTCTGCGTGTTCGCGGGCCAGGCCGAAGTGCTCCAGCGCCGCCGCGAAGTCGTCCTGCTCGTACTTCAGCTGTCCGAGCCCGGCGTGCACGGTGGCGAGCGCGCCCCTGTCGCCCGAAGTGCGCGCGCTCGTCAGTGCGACGTCCAGAATCCGCTGCCAGCCGTCGAACTCGTTGCGCACCGCGAACGGCGACGCCAGCAACGACACGATGAGCGTCGTCGTGGACCCCATGACCCCGAGCTCGTGCGCGCGTTCGATGCTGCGCACCACCGCGGCGGTCTCGGCCTTGAGCCAGCCCGTCGGGTTCTCCTCGACGTCGGCGCTCAGCCGCCAGTCCACCTCGCCGGTGTTCAGCCCCGGCGGCCGCAGCCCGAGCGTGACCCGCGGCAGCTTGCGCGCGCCGATCTCCACCAGGTGCATCCAGACCGTCATCATCCTCAGCACGGCCTCGTCCGCGCGTTCGCCGCCCGCCTGCTCCGCGCCGAAGAGCCGGATGAGGTCGTGGAAGCGGTACCGCACCCTGCCCAGCGGATCGACCCCGACGACGTCGAGCAGCCGCAGGTCCACCAGGTGCTCGACGACGTCCTCCGCGTCGTCGGCGGAGATCTCCAGCAACGGCGCCGCGAGCCACGCGCCGAAGTCCGGCAGGTCGAGCAACGTCAGCAGGTGGAACGCCCTGCGGTGCAACGGCCCCAGCTCGGTGTAGTTGAGCTGCAGGCTGGACCGGATCGCGAGGTCCCCTGCCTGCAGCTCGTCCAAGCGCCGCCGTTCGTCGGACAGCCGCCCCGCCAGCACCTTCAACGGCCAGTGCGGCCGCGCCAGCAGCTTCGCCGCCGCGACCCTGATCGCCAGCGGGATCCCGCCGCACAGCCGCGCGATCGACCGCGCCGCCTCGGGTTCGGCCGCGATCCGCTGCTCGCCGACGATCCGGCTGAGCATCTGCACCGACGCCTCGACGTCGAAGAAGCCCAGCTCGACGAACTCGGCACCCTCCAGCCCGGTGAGCCGCGACCGGCTGGTGATGATCACCAGGCAGTGCGGCGAGCCCGGCAGCAACCGGCGCACCTGGTGCTCGTGGCTGACGTTGTCCAGCACCACGACCAGGCTCCGCCCGGCCACCTTGCGCCGGTACAGCTCGACCCGGTCCGTGAGGTCGTCGGGCAGGTCGGTGTTCGCCACGCCCAGCGCGTTGAGCAGCCGCCGCAGCGCGTCCCGCACCCCCAGGTCGGGGTCGGCCTCGCGCAGGTCGGCGAACAGCTGCCCGTCCGGGTACCGGTCGCGCAGCATGTGCGCCGCGTGCACGGCCAGCGCCGACTTCCCCGCGCCGCCGAACCCGGACACCACCACGGTCGCGGTCGCCGTCCTGCTCGCCACCGCCGTCTTCTCCGAGATGCGCAGCATGAGGTCGAGCTGGCCGGCCCGCCCGGTGAAGTCGCCGATGTCCGGCGGCAGGTGCCGGGGCACCGTGTACTGGTCCACCGCGACGACCACCGGCGCCTCGGCGACGGCCTCCACGGGCACCACGACGGCAGGCGCCGCGACCCGTTCCAGCGACCCGTTCAGCACGTTGTTGTGCAACTGCTGCAACATCTCGCCGGGTTCGACCCCGAGCTCGTCGTCGAGATAGCGCCGCACGTTCTGGTAGACGGCCAGCGCGTCCGCCTGCCGTTCGCTCTCGTACAGCGCGCGCATCAGCAGCCCGTGGGCCTCCTCGCGCACCGGGTTCCGCGCCACCAGCCCGGACATCCGCGAGATCACCTCGCTGAAGTGCCGTTGTACCAGCTGACACCGCGCGATCCCCTCCTCGGCACCGGCGCGTTCCTCCTCCAGCGCCAACGCCTTGGCCCGCGCGAACGGCGCGTCGATCCCGCTCAGCGCCGGCCCGCGCCACAGCTCCAGCGCCCGCTGGTAGTGCGTCGCCGCGTCCTCGTGCTGCTCGGCGCGTTCCAGCCGCCGGGCCCGTTCGACCAGCGCCTCGAACGCCTCCAGGTCGCTCTCGCCCGCCTGCACGGCGAGCGAGTAGCCGGGCGCCCGCGTGACCAGCACCTGGTCCCGGCCGGTGCTCGCGAAGGCCCGCCGCAACGTCGACACGTAGGTGTGCACGAGCGCGGTGGCGGACCGGGGCGGGTCCTCGTCCCACAGGTGGCCGATGAGCTGCTCGATCGGCACGACCTGCCGCGGCTGCAACATCAGCGCGGCGAGCATGGTCTTCGGTTTCGTCCCCCCGAGCCCGATGGATCTCTCCCCGTCGCGGAGATCTACGGGCCCCAGCAGCAGAACGCGCACGCCAAACTCCCCAGTTTGTCGACCGCGCCGCCTACCGCACCCCCTCGTCGGCGGCGACGCTCCGGCCATGATGCCAGCCGTTTCGCGTTTTGGGGCCGTCCTGAACAGCCTTTCCACCCGTTGACACCTGACCGGCTCGAGCGCTCCGAGCACCGGACTTCGCGATCACGCCGTCCGAGGCCTGCGACGAGCTGATGCGGCACGGGCGTTCGACGGCTTGACCGTGCCTCTCGCCCTCACGGGCAGGAACGTCCGCACGTCCACGGCGGCGAGCCAGCGCCGCCACCGCGGCACCGACGCGCGCATCCTGGCCCTGGCCTCCCGCACGGCCGCCCAGTACGCGTCCACCGCGGCCTGGTCCGGCGCGCCCGGACCGAAGACCTGGGCGTCCGCGGCGGCGGCGAGGCCCCGCAGGTCGAACCGCTCCCGCAGCCTCGCCGCCTCCTGCCGCCTGGTCAGCCCGCGCGGCACGGTCGCCCCCAGGTCGCGGGCCTGGTCCACGAGCTCGCGCCAGCCCGTGGCGAACCGCGTCGGCGTGCTGCCGCGCGTCCGCCTCCGGTGCCTCCGCGTCATCTTCGCCCCCACGACGAGGGCGACCAGCGCGCAGACCGGGAGCACGACCACGCCGATGTCGGCGAGGAGTTCCCTCAGCCACAACGGGAAGAACGGCGGTGCGATCGGCGGGGTGGTGATGCCGTTGACGTCGGTGCGGCTCGCGTCGACGAGCGAGCTCGGCATCTTCACCGTGTTCGGCGGCGGCACCACGGCGGCGTCGGTGTTCTCGATCTCCTGCGGTGGCTGGTGGTCCGGCTTCTTCGAGCGGTCGGGCATGTACTCGGTGTTCGGAATGGCGGCCCACGTCCCGTCGGCGAGGTGGATCTCCACCCACGCCTGGACGTTCTCGCCGCGCACCACGCCGCCGGAGCCGGGCACGGCACCCAGCACGACCCGCGCCGGCATGCCGATCTCGTTGGCCACCAACGCGTACGCGGCGGCGTACTGCTCGTCGTTGCCCGCCGGTCGCTTGGCGTTGAAGAACGCCGTCAGCCTCGCCGCGCCGTGCCCCGGCAGGTACTCGGTCTCGCCGGGACCGCCGTCGGTGTAGGCACCGTTGTCCCGCAGGTACCTGGCGGCCTCCTTCAGCCGTTCCGCGATCGTCGTCGCGCCACCGGTCCACTTCGCGACCTTGCTCCGCACGAACGCGAGGTCGCCGGTGCGCACCGAGGGCCGTCCGAACGGCTGCGCGTCGTCCGGGACTCCTGCGGCGGGAAGGACGGTCCGCAGCCGGTAGGTGTCGCCCTCCTTGAGCCGGTCGGCGACGATGCCCGACGCCGTCGCGAGGTTGTAGCGCAGGCTCTCGGTGTGGCCGGCCTTCCGCTCGCCGTCGAACGCGATCTCCCGCGCCTGGCCCGCGGTCGGCAGCCACGCGCTCAGCTCGTCCGCCGTCGCGTAGGCCGCCTCGATCCGGACCGTGACGTCGGCCTCCGCACCGGTGCCAGCCACCGGGATCCGCACGCCGATCCGCTGGAAGTTGTTGCGCTGCAACGGCCCCGCCGCGCCGGACGGGTCGTTGGTCGCACCCCACACGCGGCCGTCGTAGCCGTCGAGCGTCGCGATCCGGACCCGGCCGCCCTCCGGCAGGCCCGCGACGGTGAAGAGCGTCTGGTCCCACAGCTGGTTGGCGTCCTTGGTGTGCTTGCGGTACCCGACGAGCGGGCTCGCGTACGCGCCGATCTCGAACGGCGGCTCGACGTAGTTCCGCAGCACCAGGCGGTCCGCGCTGCCGGTGCCGGGCAGCACCGGCGAGACCAGCAACGCGATCCCCGCCGCCACACCCGCCAGCGCCACGGCCGTCACGGCCCGCGTCAGGCGGACCCCGCGCACGCCGGTGCGCCGCCGGGCCGCACGGATCGCCGTCCAGCCCGTGCCGATCGCGGCGAACAGCACGCCGAGCAGCCCGGTCGCCTCGCCGGTGCCGAGCAGGATCACCACGACCAGCACGGCGAGCGGCGCGGCGGCGGGTGCCGCGCTGAGCGACACCCGGCGTGCGAGCGTGAACCCGCCCGCACCGCACAGCAGGCCGAGGATGTACGGGAGCACCAGCAGCGGGCCCGCGCCGTCGACCGGCGGCAGCGTGGTGAGCAGCTGCTTCCAGCCGTGCACGCCGAGACCGGCCAGGTCGGACATCGTGGCGGGGGTCGGCACCGCGCCGCTGCCGCGCATCGCGACGGCCCCGCCCAGCAGGAAGAACACCGCGACCGTCATCACCGCGACGGCGATCATCGGCCGGCGCAACGCCGACGCCACGTGCCCGGACACGACGCCGAGCAGCAGCCCGGCGCAGCCCACGAGCAGGAAGCCCCAGTCGCTGTAGGTGCCGTGGAAACCCAGCAGCGCCACCACGAACAACGCGGTGAGGAACGCGGCGTCGGCGAGGTCGTCGCGGCCGGGTACGAGTCTGGTCACTGCAGGGTCCCTCCCCCGAGCAGCCCCGGCAGATCTGCCAGCCGCCGCAACGTGAGCACGGTGAAGGAGGTGCTCGCCGACCGCGTGGTGCGTCCGTCCGGGTCCACCCGCAGCACGACCTTGCGCACCTCGGGCGCGAACGCGGACGCCGCCACCCGCAGGTCCGCGTACGCGTGTCGCGCGCCGGTGACGAGGACGACCACGGTGGCGTCCGGTGCGGCGGCCGCCGCGCGGGTGGCTGCCCGCGCGAGGTTCTGGCCGCCGAGCTCCGCCCGTGCGAACACGTCCAGCACGTGCCCTCTGGCGCCGGCGGAGACGTGGTCTCCCGCGACGACGCTGGTGTCGATCTCGTCGAGCGCGGCCCTGGCCACGACGGAAGCACCGGCGGACAGGGCGGTCTCGAAGACCTCGGGGTCCGAATAGGACTGTTGAGCGCCGTCGACGATCACGGCGACGTGCGCGCGCCGCGTGTCGAGGTACTGCCGCACCAGGAATCTTCCGTCCTGAGTGGATGTTGCCAGTTTCGCCGTGGAACGCCAGTGGATGTGCCTGCGGTCGTCGCCCGGCACGTACTCGCGCAGCGCGTGGAAGGCGAGGTCGCTCATCGACACGTCGTTGGTGGTGCGGCCTTCGAGGTCGCGCAGCAGTCCGGTGCCGAGCGGCTCCAGCGGCACGGTCACCGGGTGCACGAACAGCTCGACGACGTCCGTCATGCCGACGGTCCGCCGCACCAGCCCGAGCGGGTCGCCGCGCACCGTCACCGCGGGGCCGACCGCGATCACGCCGCGCCGCACCCCGGCGATCTCGATCTCCCGGCCCCGGTCGAACACCTCGACGCGGTCCTCGCCGACCGGCAGCTCGACCTCGGGCGCGAACAACGACCTCCGGCCGTGGCGCTCGACCTCGACCGAGCACCCGGTGGACTCGCCGGCCCGCAGGCGGCGGCGCGCGACGTCCACGCGGACCCGCACCGCACCGCGCCCCAGGGTGAGCGCGCAGGCGAGCCCGAGCAGCAGCACACCGGTGGCGCCGAGCAGCACGAACTCGTCCCAGCCGAGCACCGCGCCGAGGACCCACGTCCCCGCCGCCGTCACGGCGAGGAGCCGGCCGGACGGCGAGATCGCCTCCAGCAGCCGCCCCACGTCAGGCACCTCGCCGCACGGGCGGCTCGATGTCCGCGAACAGCGAGTCGACCACCTTCTCCACCGTCGCGCCGTCGAACTGCGCCTCCGGGTGCAGCAGGATCCGGTGCCCCAGCACGGGATGCGCGAGCTCCTGGACGTCGTCGGGCACCACATGCGTGCGCCCTTGCGCCAACGCCCACGTCTTCGCGCACCGCACGTACGCGAGACAGCCGCGCACCGAGACACCCAGCCGCACCGCGGGGTGCGACCGCGACGCCTCCGCGATCCGGCTGACGTACCCGAGCACCGCCGGGTCGACGTGCACCTGGTCCGCCAGCGCGGTCAGCTGCGCCACCGCGTTCGCCGCGATCGCGGGCGGCACGTTCGCCGACCGGTCGCGCGTGGCCGCGTCCGCGAGCAGCGCCACCGTGGCGTTGTGGTCCGGGTAGCCGACGCTGGTCTTCATCAGGAACCGGTCGAGCTGCGCCTCCGGCAACCGGTACGTGCCGGCCTGCTCGATCGGGTTCTGCGTCGCGATCACCATGAACGGCGACCCCACCTGGTGGGTCTCGCCGTCGACGGTGATCCGGCCCTCCTCCATCACCTGCAGCAACGCGGACTGCGTCTTCGGCGACGCGCGGTTGATCTCGTCCGCCAGCACGATCGAGCCGAAGATCGGGCCGGGGTGGAAGCGGAAGCTGCCGAGCTGCTGGTTGTAGATCTGCACGCCGGTCACGTCCGACGGCAGCAGGTCAGGGGTGAACTGGATGCGGGTGCTCCTGCCCTGCACGGTGTTGGCGAGCGCCTTGGCGAGCGAGGTCTTGCCCGTGCCGGGGTAGTCCTCCAGCAGCAGGTGGCCGTCGGAGAGCAGGCAGGTGAGCGCGAGACGGATCACGTGCTCCTTGCCGGAAATGGCGCGCGAGATGTTCAGGACCATCTGCTCGAAGGTCTGCGCGAACAGCCGAGCCTGTTCAGGAGTGGCGTTCATGGTTTCGTTCCTTCGCTGTTTCGCACGTCACCAGACCATTGATCCCGAAACACCACCACATGTGGCGGTGACCGTACTTCCCTTGAACCCGAAGAAATTGTTCGTCTGCCTGCGCTCATTCGGCCCGAAGCTCTCGGTGAAGAAGCCGCCGCCCGCGCTGCTGCTGAAACTGCACGACACCCTGCCGGGGAAATTCGCCGTCTGAACTCCGATGTAGGCGCAGTCGCTCGACTTGCACGACCCCACCGTGCCCACGCAGCCTCCCGCTGGGCACGGACCGCCCTTGAAGACGGTCACCGTTGGCGGTGGCGGCGGTGTCGCCTGCTGCCGGGACTGGTTCAGCGACGGCCGGCCCGCGTCGGACACCGTCACGCTGACCGTCACGTTCTGTGAGTGGCCGACTTCCTGGCTGCCCGACCAGCTCCACCCGCCGACGCCCGTCGTGAACGTCTGGTTGAAGCCGTGGCTCGTTGTCACCTGCACCGTCGCCGGCTTGCCGTTCGGATTGACCGACACGGAGAAGTTGACGACCGTGTTGTTGGCGGACGTGTTCAGCGCGAGGTCGCGCATCGGCCCGTACGTCGTCACGCCCGCGGACACCGCGCTGTTGCACGGGTTGCCTGCGTACGCACCACCACCACTGCCGTTGCACGCCTGGAGGCTGATCGTCACCGGTTGCCCGTTCGGCAGGCCGTTGACCGTCTGCGTCGCACCGGCCTGCCCGCCCGTCGGGTAGGTCCACGTGCCGCACGAGCCACCGGACCACGTGCAGCTGACGGTGTTGGACTTGCCGTGCGACGCGGGTGCGTCGAAGCGGAGCGTCGCCTGCCCGTCCGATCCGGTGGGCGTCGCGGTGAACCCGGTGATCGGGTCCGGCGTCGCCGTCGCCTCCATCTGCGCGGGCGCGCTGGCGGGCGAGGTGTGGCCGGCGGGCTCGGCCTCGGCGGCGGCGTTCGCGGCGACGACCGTGTAGCTGTAGATCGTGCCGTCGTTCTGCAGGCCGTCGTCGAGGCAGGTCGTGGCGGTGACCTTCGAGCACACGGTCTTGGTGCCGCCGCCGGTGCGGGTGAGCGTGTAGCTGGTCGGGCCGGGACCGTTCGCCCCGACCGCGCCCCACGACACCGTCACGGCACGGGTCTGCCCGTTCGCCGCGTTGGCGGCGGTGAACGTCGGCGCGCCGGGAGCGTCGGGAGCACCCGCGGACTGCCCTTCGACGGTGACCGCCGGGCCGGGGCCCTGCGAGTTGACCGCGATCACCGTGAAGACGGTCCTGGCGTTGTTGTCGAGGCCGGTCGCGGTCACGTTCGTGGCGCCACCGGGTGCGGTCGTGCGACCCCCACCAGACCATGAGATCTCATGGCGCAGCACGGGCGTGCCCTCGTTCGGCGCCGCTGTCCAGCTCAGCTGCAACGAACCGTCACGCGGCGTGGACGTGCTCAGGCCGGAAACTGCTCCTGGCACCGTGTTCGGCTGTGCGGGCGTGGACCCGCCACTGGGTTTGCCCCAGCCGACGAGGTTGTGCGCGCGCACGGTGAACGTGTAGTCCGTGCCGTTCGACAGCCCGGTGATCGTGCACGGCGAACCGGGGCAGACCTGCTTGCCGCCGCTGTACTCCACCTCGTACGAGTCGATCGGGGCGCCGTTGCCGGACGGCGCGCTCCAGGACAGCTCGACGACCTTGCTCAGCACCGTCCTGCCCGGCGCGGGAACGCCGGGGGCGTCGGGCACACCGAGCACGTTCAGCCTGATCCGGCCGGTGACCTTGCGGTCCTCGCGCGCGGTGTCGGCCACGTCGGTCACGACGACGTTGAAGTCGATGGCCCCGTGCGCGTCGCCGTTCGGGGTGATGCGCACGGTGGACCCGTCGTTGGTCGCGCTCGCCCCGGCGCCACCGGCCTGGTTGACCGAGACGACGCTGATCTTCGGGTCGCGCAGCTGCGAACGCACGTACGAGACGAGGTCGACGGTGGCGGTGTCGCCGGCCTTCACGCCGTCGAGCGTCACCGGCGAGACCGTGGGCGGTGGCGCGGCGGTGACCTCGACCGCGATCTTGCCCTTGGGCCCGTCGCCCGCGCCGACCTCGATCGTGCCGGTCGAACCGGGCTTCGCGCCGCCCGCCGCGGTAACGGTGAGAGTGCGTTCGCCGGAGCCTTCGAGCGTGACGCCGTCCGGTTGCGCGGCCCAGGCCGCCGTGTAGCGGACGTCGCCGAGCTTCGCGCGGTCCGCGACCCACACGTGGCACACGGAGGTGACGTCGATCTTGACCGGCAGACCGCCCTCGACGACCCGCAGCGCGGACGCCGGACAGCGCAGCACCGGCGTGTCCGGGCCGACCTGCACGGGCACCGTGATCAGGGCGAACTTGCCCTCGGGATCGGTCAGCGAGCTGCCGTCGGTGACCTGGAACGTCACCGCGGCGGGCCCGGTGTAGCCGCCGCGCGCGGTCAGCACTAGCCCGGTGTCGCCCTCGTTGCGGACCTCCAGCCCGGTGGCGGGCGCGGCGGTCAGCTCGTCGACGGTGGTCAGCTTCGGCTGCTTGCCGGACGGCACCTCGACGTAGTCCTTGACCTGCACGGCGATCGAGCCGTCGGCGGGCACGGTGATCAGCTTGTCCGGTATCGCCCTCGGCGCGCCGGATCCCTTCGACGGCACGTGGACCAGGCCCGCGGCGGTCGCCCCGGACTCGTCCTTCACCTCGTAGGCGATGGTGCGCGGGTGGTCGCCGACCGGCAGGGTGACCTTGAACCCGGACACCTTGGCCTGGTCGTGGAAGACCTTGGCGACCTCCAGCCGTTCCTTCGCCCCGTCCGGGTCGCCCAGCACCGGGCCGAGGTCGACCTCGACGGTGCTGTCCTCCTTCTTCACCACCGGGAACAGCTCGCCCGCGACGGGCGGCACCTGGTAGCCGTCACGGCTGCGCACGGTCAGCGTCGCGAGCGACGGCTGGCCCAGCCCGTTCGTGATGGCGTAGGTGATGACCAGCGGCTTTCCGGTCAGGTCCGGTGCGGTCACCTCGATCTGACCGGAGTTCTCCCGCACGTCGCCGGGCAGCCCAGGGTTGCGGTCCTTCAACGGCTCCACGACGACGGTGTCGCCCGGCGCCTGGACGTCGTTCGCGAGCACGTTCACCGCGAGCCGCGCACCGGGTGCGCCGGTCACGACGTCGTCCACGGCGACCGGCGGCTGCGGATCCCCCGGCGGCACCACGGCCACCCGGATCAGCGACTCGCCCTCGCGGCCGAAGGAGTCGGTGACGACGAACCCGAACGTGTCCGTGCCGTTGGAGGTGGGGAACGCCTCGTAGGTGAGGGACGTGCTGGCGATGCCGACGACCCGGCCGAGCTTCGGCGCGGAGGCGATGCCGGTGACCGCGACCGAGTCGCCGTCCGGGTCGGCGCCGCTCGACGGCACGGTGATCGTGACCCGGTCGCCCGCGACGGCCCGCACCTCGACGGGTTCCGGGGCAGGCGGCTGGTTCGGGGTGGCGGGGCTCGGCGCCGGGTTCACCGTGACCTGCGCGCGGCCGACGGCCTGGTCGCCGTCCGGGTTCTGCGCCACGTAGGAGATCTCGGCGACGAACGGCGTGTCGGTGCTGCCGGGGGCGACGTAGCGGACGACGGCGCCGGAGACGTACGCGGTGCCGGGGTCCTGCCTGCCGTCGCGCGCGGTCACGGTGAGCCGGCCGGTGCCGGGCGCGCCCTGCACGTTGGACTGCAGGGTGAGCGGCGCGCCCGCCGGTGAGATGTCGTTGTCCAGCACCGGGATCGTGGTCGAGTCACCGGCGCGGGCCGACGCGCGGTCGTCCTTGGGCACCGGGGTGTCGTCGGCGGGCGGCGGCAGCTGGGTCACGGTGACCTCGCCGGTGACGGGACCGGTCACGCCATCCGTCACGGTGTAGCGCACGACCTGCGGGTTGCGGTCGAGGACGGGCGCGGTCGCGCTGATCCGCAGCCACCTGCCCTTGACGACGGCGACCTCCAGCTGACCGGAGGTGCTCTCCGCGTGCTGCACGCCGAGCACCGACCCGGCAGGGCTGAAGTCGTTGGCGAGCACGTCGGTGACGACCGGTTCCTGGCCGCGCACCACGGCGTTGTCCGGCATCGCGACCGGCGGCAGCGGCGAGTCGGGGGCGGCGGTGACGTCGACGCGGATGGCGCCCTTCGCGAACGGCGCGTTGCCGAACGCGGCGGTGTACTCGAGCGGGAAGGTGCCGGGCTTGGTGGCCGTGAGCGTGACCAGGCCGGTCCTGGTGTCGGTGGTGATCGCCGCGCCGGCCAGCGGCGCGACGTCGGCGGCGAGCCGGAGCTCGGCCGCGGGGTCGACGGGGTCGGCGCCGGGGAGGTCGTTCTCCAGCGGGCGGATCAGCACGGGCGCGCCGACCTGGCCGCGCGCCACGTCCGGGCGGGCGATCGGCGGCAGCGCGGTGGGAGCGGCCGGATCGAGGACGCGCACGGTCTCGGTGCCGGCGACCGCGTCCGCGACGCCGTCGGTGACCTTGTAGCCGATGGGCTGCTGACCTGCCTCGACGGGCGCGGCGTACTCGACGAACCCGGTGTTGGTGGTGGTCGCGGCACCGGCCTTGGCCTCCGCCTCGACGAGCACGACCGGGTCCCCGTCGAAGTCGCGCCAGTCGGCGAGCACCGGCAGCGTCAGCCTGCCGCCGGACGCGACCGACCAGTCGTGCGGGACCGCGCCCTTGCGCATGGCCGGTGCTTCGTTCTGCGTGCCGGTGCGCACCTGGACGGTGACCGCGGCCGTGGCGTTGAGGCCCTTGCCGTCGTCGACCGTGTACTTGAAGTGCGCGTCCTGGGCCTGCTCCGGCAGCGTCACCTCGACGGTCTGGCCGTCCGGGGCGATGGCGAGCGTGACGTCCTTGCGGTCGAGGTCGCTCACCGCCGTGACGGACAGGATGTTCCCGGCGGGGTCGGAGTCGTTGTCGAGAACGTGCAGGACCGTCGTGCGTCCCGGCCGGGCGCCGAGCGTGTCGTCGGTGGCTTTCGGCGGCTTGTCCTTCGCGGACTCGGTGGTGTTCTCGTTCTTGTCCTTGTCGCTGGGGTTCTGCTCGGGCGGGGGCCGCACGGACTGCCAGTCGTCGACCTTGTTCTGCGTGCCGAGGTCCCAGACCGCGCCGGTGGCCAGGTCGTTCAGCACGATCGCCCTGCGGTTCATCCGGAACACCGGCTGGACCAGGGCCTTCGCGTCCTTGAGGTTGCCGGGTGCCGCCTTCTGGCCGCCGCACGAGCGGAAGTAGCCGCCGGACGCGCCCGCCCAGGCGGCGTGCACGCAGTCGCCGAGCCGCACCGGTTCAGCCGGGGCGCCGTCCACGCCCTCGTGCAGGGTCGCGGTGCCGTCGCCGTCGAGGTCGAACGTCTTCAGGCCGCTCCTGGACGCCACGACGACCACGGCCGCGTCCGGCCCTGACTGCTGGAGCACCGACTCGCGACCGGCCTGCGCCGTGCGGCCGTCGGGGAGGTGGAGCGTGCCGGACTCGGCGTCGAGCACGACGGCGGTGCTGCCGACCGCGGCGATCCTGGGCGCTTTCGGGCTGGTCGCGAGCTTGCCGTAGGCGGGTTCGGCGAACCCGGTGTCCGCCGGTGTGATCGTGACCGTGCGGCCGTTGGCGGAGACGGCGTGCACCGTGCCGTCGAGGCCCACGGCGAGCGCGGCGGTGTCGGCCGAGTCGAGCGTGGCGAGCGGCGCGGACTCCTGGCTCACCTGGTCCAGCGCGCTCACGCCGGCCTCGACGTCGACCCTGGTCGCCCACACCTTGCCCGCGCCGGGGTCGAGCACCGCGAGCGTGCCGCCCGCGAGCGCGACCTGACCACCGCTGGGCAACACCGCGCCGTGATCACCGAGCGTGACCGAACGGGCGACGTCGACGGGGTAGAGCTTGCCGCCCGCCCGGTCCCGCGCGACCACCGCGGCGGCGTCCTGCACGACGTCGAGCTGGTAGGTGCGCTGGGCTCCGCCCGGCGGGTTGAACGCGGCGTCGAGCGAGCCGACCGGTTTGTTCAACCGCCCGAACAACCCGTCGCGGTCACTGGTGACCCACACCCCGCCGTCGTTCAGGTCGACCTGGCGGACGGGGTTTCCGGTGGACGTGAAGGCGTACGCGACGAGCGAGGCGGCAGCGAGGACGAGCACCATTCCGGAGGCGATCGTGGTCCGGTGCTTTCGAATGAGTCCCACTTTTCCCCTCGCTGAGGTCGCGCGTGCACACCTGCGGTTCCGTCAACCGCCTATCGGGCCGATCCAAGAATTCGTTGCAGCATTCACTCGAATGCCTCGGAAGATCAGGCGCAGGTCTCCTGGGACCACTCCGCGGACGCGTTGCCGCCGTCCTTGCGCACGACCTTGACCTGCAGGCACAAGGGTTTCCCGCCCTCGACCTCCACCTCGGGCTTCTCCGCGACGCCCGTGCCGGCGCCGTCGGAAGTGCGCCACGAGAACGTGTCCGTCGCCTGCTGGGCGCTGTAGGTCCAGGCGAACCGGACCGTCCTGTCGTCCAGTCTCGTCGCGGTGATCGCCGGCCTGCCCGGCGGAGCGTCACCCGCGCCGGCGGACTGGTCGGGATCGTCGTCCGCCGCCGTCGTCACCACCGCTCCCCCGGCAGGAGACTCCTGTCCCTGCACCAGGAACACGCCCACGCCGGCGATCGCCACCGCCACCACCGCGCCGATCGCGTAGTGCGGCCAGCGCGCGCGGACCGGCGGTTCCGGCCGCGGCGGCTCGGCGACCGGTAGCGGTTCCCGGTAGACCGTCGCCGGGAACTCCTTGCGCGCCACCGTTTCCGACGCGGTCCGCAGTGGACGCGGCGCCGTGTGCGTCGACGGCGGGACGGGCTTGCGCAGCGTCGGCGGAGCGACCTTCTGCGGTGGCATCACGAACGCGGCGCTCTCCGGTGCCGGTCTGCGCACGTACTGGGTCTCGCCGAACCGTTGCGCCTTCTGGATCCTGCGCAGCTCGCTGATCAGCGCCTGCACCGTGGGCGTCCGGTCGGCGGGCTCCGCCGCCATGGTGGTGAGCAGCAGCCGCCGCAGGTCGTCCGGCGCCGAGAGCGCTGTGGGCCGCCAGCCGGACACGATCCGCTGTTCGACCGCCTCCGGGGAGTTGTCCGCTCCCGGTGGCATGAAAGGCGAATGCCCCGCGATCAGGTGCCACAGCGTGGCGCCCAGCGAGAACACCTCGGTCGGCACGCCGTGTCCCGCGGTGCCGCGCAACAGTTCCGGCGCCGACCACGGCGGCGAGAGCGCCAGCTGCCCGTCCCCGCGTTCCTCGGTGAACCGGCCGGCGATGCCGAAGTCCGTGAGACAGGGCTTGCCGTGCTTGTTGACGAGGACGTTCGCGGGCTTGATGTCGCGGTGCTGGATCTTGAGCTCGTGCGCGGTCTGCACCGCGCTCGCGATCTGCACGCCGATGTCGAGCACCTTCTCGACCGGCAGCGGCGTGCCTCCCGCGAGGTCGCCGCCGGGGCAGTACTCCATGATCAGGTACGGCCGCCCGTCGGCCGTGGTCCCGGTGTCGTGCACGGAGACGACGTTCTCGTGGCTGCCGAGCTCCGCCATCGACTCGCCCTCGGCGATGAACTGCTCGCGCACCTCCCGCGACAGACCGGAGGACCTCGGCGTCTTCACCGCCACGTCACGCTTGAGGCCGGGCTGGAAGTAGCGGTACACCACGGCGAAACCACCGCCGCCGATGTCGGCGCGGTACTCGTAGTTCGGGATCAGCGGCGGCGCCGTGCTCATCCGCTCACCTCGAACGTGAAGGAGAACTGGTCGCCGAGCAGCACGCGGGTGCCGGGGTAGAGCAGGCCGGGGATGTGCGCGGCGAGCTTCTCCGGCGGCCCGCCGGACCGCGAGACGCTGGTGCCGTTCATCGAACCGAGGTCGCACACGAGGACGTCCCAGTTCTCCAGCCGCACCTCCACGTGCGTGCGGGAGATCTCCGTCCCCATCTCCTCGCCGACCTGCACGAGGTACACGCTCGCCCGGTCCCCGTGCGGATCGCGGCCCATCACGACGTTGCGGTCGAGCGGGATCGTGTCCCCGTTGGACAGTCGCAGCACCCCGAGCACCGGAACCGGCATCATGGCGGCGATCTGGTCGGGCAACGGTCCCTCGCACACCCGGCAGTACGTGGCGTGCTCCGAGCTGAGGTGGCCGTCGAGGCACTTCTTCGCCCGCGCCATGCGCACCCCGGCACTCCTGCCACCGTGCATCATCCGCGTGTGGTCGGGCGAGAGATCGCTGGTGCGCAACTGGGTCTCGGTCACCATCTCGACGTGCCGCACAGGTTCGGCCTGAGCGGCCTGCGGAGCCCAGTCGAACGACTGGATCACGCCCGTTTGCCGGGTGATCTGGGGCGGCGGCTCCACCGGCGCGGCGACGACGGTGAGCTCGGCCGGTTCCTCCTGCCGCACAACGACGTGCTCCACGACCTCGGCCACGGGTGGCGCGACCGCACCGACCACCAACGCCCCCGCGAGCACCACCCCGCCCAGCAACGGCAGCACCGGTCCGTCCGGTCCCGCGCTCAGCCGAAGTCCCGCCACAGCACCGAGATTGCGGTCGACCCACGTCCCGACACCCGCCGCCGTGATCTCCTCCGCGGCCCCCGACTCGCCGACGACCTCCACCCGGGCCGCACCACGCACGACCGCACGTCGCTCGTCCGCGGCGAGCCGCACGAGCACAAACCCGCTCACCGCACGAAAACCCTCGTGCATGATCGTGGCGAGCACCTCGTCCAGGGGCTGGTCCGACCGCACCAGCTCCCAGCAACGTCCCACCAGGTCAGCCTCAGGCGACACGGCCAGCAGGAGCCACGTGTGCTCCCCGACGACAGCGACCCAGTTCCCCGGCACATAACGGACTTCGCTCATCGCGGCCCCCGCGGCGTCGTGTCGCCCCCGGCCTCCACCACGACCCGGTAGTCGACCACCACGGCGGTCACGTTGTCCCGCGCCCCATTGGCCACCGCGAGCTCCACCAGCGCGGCCGCCGCCTCCCGCGCACCACCGTGCAGCCGCAGCACTTCTTCAAGCCCGTCGTCCGGCACCTCGTTGGTCAACCCGTCCGTGCAGATCAGGAACCGCTCCCCCGCACGAGGCGGGAACAACCACATGTCCGGCACGACGTCCCCGTCGTTCCCGAGCACCCGCGTGACCACGTTGCGGCGCGGGTAGTTCCTCGCCTCGTCCTCGGTCAACAGACCGGCGTCAACGAGCTCCTGCGCCTCGGAGTGGTCGACGGTGAGCTGCGCGAGCCGAGCCTCGTCCAACCGGTAGACCCGCGAGTCACCGATGTTGAACACCACCCAGTGCGGTCGCTCCGACACGCTGACCAGCGCGATCCCCGCCGCCGTGGTCATCCCGCCGTGCTCGGACTCCACCAACGCCCGCCGAGCGTCCGCGAGCGCCACCCGGACGTCGTCCGGCGCGACCCCGTCCCCCTGGTCGAGCTCCCGGAGCCGAGCCACCACCAACGCACTGGCCAGCTCGCCGGCCGAGTGCCCGCCCACCCCGTCGGCCACCGCGAACACCCGCCGCCCGGCGATGGCGTTGTCCTCGTTGACCTCCCGCACCACACCGGGATGCGTGGTGACGCCAGTAGAGATCGCAGTCACCGCACCTCCTCTCGCCCGTTCGGACCTCTCATCGCTCGTCCGAACCAAAGCGTTAGGCGGAATAGCAGGACAAAAACTGGCCACCCCAACTTCAAGATCAACGGAATAGGCACGCCCCACCCCGAGTTGAGCCAGGCATGACCCAACTGGTGGACCGCACGATCGCGGCACTCCGCGCCGAGCACGACACGCTGGCCGCGCTCGTCCGGGACCTCACGGACGAGCAGTTGGCCGCCGCCAGCGGCGCCTCGGAGTGGACCGTCGCCCAGGCCCTGTCCCACCTGGGCAGCGGCGCGGAGATCGGCCGAGCCCCGATCGCCCGAGCAGCGGGCGAAACGATCCCCGCGGAGGAGAACCAGACGATCTGGGCCCGCTGGGACGCCTCAACGCCCCGAACGCAGGCCGAGGGCTTCCTGGAGCACAACACCCGCTGGATCGAAACCGCAGAGGCCCTGACCCCGGAACAGCGCTCCACCCTGCTGGTGGACCTGGGCTTCCTCCCGCAGCCGGTCCCCATGCTGACCGCCCTGGGCATGCGGCTCAACGAGGTCGCCAACCACTCGTGGGACGTCAGGGTCGCCTACGACCAGAAAGCCGGCATCGCCACCGAGTCCGCGACGGTCCTGCTGGAACTCCTGTCCGGCCCGCTCGGCTTCCTCCTGGGCTTCCTGGCCAAGCCGGCCGAGGTGACAGGACCGGCCTCCGTGGCGCTGCCCGGCGCCGGCCTGGTGATCAACGACGCCGTGACCGTCGTGGACCACCCCATCGAGTCGCCGTCCGCGACGTTCAACGGCCCCGCCGAAGCGTTCATCAGGCTGACCAGCGGCCGCCTCAAGGCACCCTACGACTCGACCGTCGCCGTCGACGGCGACCTCACGCTCGACGACCTGCGCAAGGTCTTCCCAGGATTCTGACCAAGACGGGGTGGGGCCGAACCGACCTCACCCCGTCATGCGTCGTCATTCGGTTCCTCCCGGGGTGAGAGCGCGGGCGAGCCAGGAAGTCGTGGTCCTGATCAGCTCGTCGTCCACCGGCCGCCGCAACTGCCTGGGGTAGAACAACATCGACGCGCGGCCGGGGTCGCGGCGGAGCAGGTGCGTCAGCTCGGGAACCCTCCGCACCTCCGCCGCGCCCTGGACGAGTGCGTGGATCCGCTGCAGGTCGTCGGGATCGACCTGGATGTCCTTCTCTCCGGTCACGGCCAGCACCGGAACGCGGACGCGCGCGAGGTCGGACCGGGTGTCGTGGCCCAGCATCTCGCGCGTCCACCGGGCGTTCACGCGCTTCCCCGCGACGCGGACGACGTCCGGTCCGGGCGCCTTGAGCCGGACCACCCGCCGGACGGCCAGCCTGGCCAGCGGTCGCAACGGCGCGGGAAGTCCGCGCGCGACGGCCTCGGCCTGCCAGAGCACGGCGTCCTCGCCGGAACGGGCGAAACCCGCCAGCAGCACGACGGCCGCGACACCGGGGTGGGAGCCGAGTGCCATGGCGTGCAACGCGCCCTCGCTGTGCCCGATGACGCCGACACGGCTGATGTCGGGCCGTGCCGCGAGCGCCTCGAGTGCCGCGACAGCGTCCTCCCGGTTGTCGGCGAACCCGGTCGTCAGCCAGTCGCCGGAGGACGCCCCGACCCCGCGCCGGTCGTACCGCACGGACGCGATCCCCCGCCGGGCGAGCGATTCGGCCAGCACCGGGCCGAGGTTCTGCCTCAGCCTTCCGGCGTTGCCGTCGCGGTCCAGCCGGCCGGACCCGTGCAGCAGCAGGACGGCCGGATGGGGCCCGGGTCCGTCCGGCGCGGACAACGTGCCCGCGAGTGATGCACCGTCACGGGCGATGATCGTCAGGTCCAAGTTCCGCAAAGTCCCAGCTCCGCATGTCTCTCGGCGCCACGAATATTATCGACTCTGATAACATTACCGCACGTGAGACGATGCGGTCATGGCGACCGCGGACCTCCTCCTGCATCCCGTGCGGATGCGCATCCTGCAGGCGTTGTTCGAGACCGACCCGCTGACCACGGCCCAGCTGAGGGAACGCCTGCCCGACATCGCGCCGGCGACCATGTACCGGCACGTCGCGGTCCTCGCGGAGAGCGGTGTCCTGGAGGTCGCGGACGAACGGCGCGTGCGCGGCACGGTCGAGCGCAGCTACCGGGTGCGCAAGGAGGCGGCCACGGTCGACCAGGACGCGCGCGCCACGATGACCAGGGAAGACCACCAGCGGTCGTACTCGACGTTCGCCGCCTCGCTCCTGGGCGACTTCGACCGCTACGTCGCGCAGGCCGGCGCGGACCCGCACGTGGACGGCGTGGTCTACCAGCAGGCCGCGGTGTGGCTGACCGACGAGGAGCACGCCGCGATGGTCGCGGAGATCCAGCACGCGGTCATGTCCAGGACGGGCGGGGCGCGGGACGGCGGGCGCCGGCGCAGGGTCGTCAGCCTCGTCGTGGTTCCTGACGAGCCGAAGGGTTCCTCGTGACCCAGTCGGCGAGCGCGGTGAGCGTGGTCTCGGCGCTCGCCGCCATGTAGTCGCGCAACGCCTCCACGTCCGCACGGCTTCCGCCGAGCACGGGATCCATGCGCAGCAAGCGCCACGACTGCTCCGCCACGGTCCCGCCGTCACGGGCCTCGAACGTCCAGCTCCACTCGACGATGCCGTCCGCCGCCCCGCCGACCACGTAGGCGAACGCGGCTCCCGGCTCGGCTCTCACCACCTGCGACCGGGTGGTCCACTCCTTGCCGTCCCTGCGGTTGCGGCCGCTGAACCACGCGCCGGCCTCGGGCCCGGAACCCTCGTCGAACGCGACGTCGCTCGCGTTGGGACTCCAGCGGCTGATCGCGGACACGTCGCTGACGAGGCGGTAGACGTCGGCGGGAGCGGCATCGATCCACGCGCGCCGCGTGAAGGTGAAGCCGGACGGGTCCAGTTCGGTGACAGTGCTCATGAAACCCACCTCAGCGGGAGACTCCCGGGTGCACCACTCCCGGCTCTGCGTATCCCCGGCTGGGAGAGGTAACCCGCCTCGGCCGAGCCCATACTCGGTTCCATGAGCGGAACGGCACGGTTCGGGGACTTCCTCCAGACGCGGCGCTCGCAGCTGCGCCCGGAGGACGTCGGCGTCCCGACCTACGGCGAACGGCGCCGCGTGCCGGGGCTGCGGCGGGAGGAACTGGCGCAGCTGGCCGGAGTCAGCGTCTCCTACTACACCAGGCTCGAACAGGGGCACTCCCCGAGCGCCTCACCCGAGGTGCTCGACGCGCTCGCCACCGCGTTGCGACTGGACGACGCGGAGCGGCAGCACCTGCACACGTTGGCGAAGCCCGCGAAGCAGGCCCGCCGGCGCCGCCCCGCTCCCGAACGCGTGCCGGAGACGACCGGGCAGTTGCTGCACGCGCTGGCGGACGTTCCCGCGATCGTGCTCGGCGTCCGCAGCGACGTGCTGGCCTGGAACAGGCTCGGACACGCGTTGTTCGCGGGACATCTCGACCTCACCGCCGTGGACCGGGTCGCGGAACGCCCGAACATGGCCCAGCTCGTGTTCCTGGACGCGCACACGCGTGAGCTGTACGCGGACTGGCACGGCAAGGCCAAGGCGGTGGTCGGGAACCTGCGCCTGGTGGCGGGGCAGCACCCCGACGACGCCGCGCTGCACGAGCTCGTCGGGCAGCTGAGCGCGAAGAGCACGGACTTCGCCTCGATGTGGGCCGACCACCGCGTGAAAGCGTGCGCCACAGCCGAGTACGAGATGCGGCACCCGCTCGTCGGACCGCTGGTCGTCGCGCAGCAGACCCTGAGCAACGGACCGGGCCCGAACATCGTCGTCGCCACCGCGCGACCGGGCTCGCCGTCGGACGCCGCGCTGTCGCTGCTCGCTCACCTGATCCAGGGCTAGAACGCCCGCACAGCAGTCACATCAGCAGGGTGCGGCGCTGCCGCATGCCCGAAAACAGTGAGGAAACCATGTCCGCGAAGCACGTCCGCAAGGCGTTCGTCGCCGCGATCCTGGCCGCGACCACGTTCGCCGCCACACCGGCCCAGGCCGCCGCGTTGTGCGCGCCGCACATCGTCCAGCACTTCGACCTGGCCAAGGGGCAGACGCCGGAAAGCATCGTGTTGTCCCCCAACGGAACCGCGTACGTCGCGTTCGCCAAGGCGAGGCAGATCGCCGAGATCTCCCCGCACGGCGAGATCCGGATCCTGGCGACGCTCCCCGCACCCGCGGACGGCGGAACCGGCACGCCCGCACTCGGCTTCCCGCTGACGGTCGGCATCGACCGCGCGTCCGACGGCACGCTGTACTTCCTGTACGCCACCGGAACCGCGGACCTCACCGGCGTGTGGAGCCTGCGTCCGGGCGGCACACCGCGCCGCATCGCGCCGTTGCCCGCCGGGAGCCTGCCGAACGGTCTCGCGCTCGACGAGCGCACCCGCACCCTCTACGTCGCCGACTCCACCGGCGCCGTGTGGAAGGTGCCGACGACCGGCGGCGCGACCGTCTGGTCGTCCGGCCAGGAGCTCCGGCCCAACGGCTTCCTCGGCGCGAACGGCCTCAAGCTGCACGGCGGCGCGGTGTGGGTGACCAACCTGGACCGGGGAACGGTCCTGCGCATCCCGTTGCGCGCCAATGGAACCGCGGGCGCGGTCGAGGTCGCCGCCACCGGCCTGACCGGCATCGACGACTTCGCGTTCACCGGCAGGGGCGACGAGATCATCGCCGCGCTGGACACCGTGAACGAGGTCGCGCTGGTCAGGCCGAACGGCACGCACGAGGTGGTGCTGACCGCCGCCGACGGCCTGCAGGGCCCGACCTCGATCGCGGTGCGCGGCCGGACCGTCTACGTGCCGAGCGCCGCCTACCTCACCGCGCAGGACCCGAACCTGCTGGTAGCGCGTCTGGGCCGCTGAGGGGCTCGACATCGATATCATCTCTGATAATGTTCCCGAATCTGATATCGATCTGAGGGAGCAGAGATGAACGACACCGTGCGAGCAGGCAGGAAGAGCGGCCTCGCCACCTTCTTCACGGTCACCTTCGTCACCACGTGGAGCTGCTGGCTCGTCGCGATCGCGCTCGGGCAGCCGCCGACGACGTTCCCGACGGTGATCCCGTTCCTGCTCGGCGGGTTCGGCCCGGTCTTCGGCGCGATCGCGGTCAGACTGCGCCGCGGGCCGGTCCCCGTTCACGCCGTCAGGTTCCGCCTGAACACCCGGCTGCTCTGGGCGTTACCCCTCCTGGTCCTGGCCGTCGCAACGGTGGCCGGCGGCGCGGTGCTCGCGCAGGCACTCGGCGGCCCGGCACTGAACCTGGACGCGGGAACGGCGCTGATCGCGACCGCCGGCGGCGCGGCACCGTTCTTCGTCAGCATGCTCGTCGGCGGCCCGCTCGCCGAGGAGCCGGGCTGGCGCGGCACGGCCTACCCGCGCCTGCTGGAGAAGATGGGACGCTTCCGCGTCGGCTTGGTTCTCGGTGCGGCGTGGGCGGTCTGGCACCTGCCGTTGTTCTTCATGACGGGAACCGTGCAGGCGGGCTTCGGGTTGCTGAGCTGGAGCGGGTTGCTGTTCTCGCTCAGCGTGTTCCCGATGGCGATGCTGACCGGGTACGCCTACGAACTGGGCGGGGTGCCCTCGGCCGTCGCCGTCCACTTCGGAGTCAACGCGACGGCGGCCGTGCTGAACGCCTACTCGCCGACAACGCAGACCGTGGTCTTCACGGTGCAGCTCCTCGTAGCGGTCGCTGTGATCTCGTTCCGCGCACCGCGCCCAACCAGCTGTCCCGCGACTCTTTCCTCCGGCGCAGATCGACGCGCCGAAACACATGTTCGCCGATGACCGGTCAGCGGAGCTGGTCGTCCGTGTAGTACCCGGACTCCACCAGGATCGCGTGGTAGTTGGCCTTGTCGACGCTCACGGGGTTGAGCAGGAACGCCGGGACGATCTTGACGCCGTTGTCGTAGTCGTTGAGGTTGTTGAGCTGCGGCGGCGTCCGCCCCTTCAGCACAGCCTCCGCCATCGACGCCGTGGCCTTCGCGAGCTCGCGGGTGTCCTTGTAGATCGTCGAGTACTGCTCCCCCGCGATGATGGACTTCACCGAGTCGAGTTCGGCGTCCTGACCCGTCACGACCGGCAGGGCGGGACCATAGCCGTTGTCCTTGAGCGCCTTGAGGATTCCGAGCGAGATCCCGTCGTAGGGCGACAGCACGCCGTTGACCTTGTTCCGCTTGTACGCCGAGGTGAGGATCTCCTCCATGCGCTTGCGGGCGGTTTCCCCGTCCCACCGCAGGGTCGTCACCGCCGTGAAGTCGGTCTGCCCGCTGCGCACCACCAGCTTCTTGTCGTCGACATATGGCTTGAGCACAGACATCGCGCCGTTGAAGAAGAACGCCGAGTTGTTGTCGTCCGCAGACCCAGCGAACAGCTCGACGTTGAACGGCCCGGACTCCGGCCCAGGGCTGCCGTCGACACCCCGAAGCCCCAGCCCGGTCAGCAAAGACTCGGCCTGGTAGATGCCAACCCGGAAGTTCTCGAACGTCGCGTAGTAGTCGACATTCGGACTACCGCGCAGGAGCCGGTCGTAAGCAATCACAGGGATCCCGGCCTCCGCGGCCATCGCCAACGGCTCCGTGAGCGCGGAACCGTCCACCGAGGCGATGATCAGAAGTTTGGCCCCAGCGGCAATCTGACTCTGCACCTGCTTCACCTGCGTGGGCACATCGTTCTGCGCGTACTGCAAGTCGACCTTGTGCCCCCGCGCCTCGAGGTCGCGCTTGATGTTGTCGCCATCACTGATCCAGCGCTCCGACTTGGTCGTGGGCATGGTGACCCCCACGAGAGCGCTCTCAACAGGTTTGCCCTGCTGCCCGGCAGCAGGCGAGCCGCACGCCACAGCGAGCAGCGCGATCACGGGCACCACGAACTTCAAAGAACGCATCCAGGCACCTCACGCGCCGTTCTGTGACCTGCGCCACAAGCGAGTGCGCACGTTAACAACTGGCCGCCGGAGGATCAAGCGGCGTACACACAGGGCGTTCCGGCCATCAAAGACACGAATAGGTCAGCCAGCTCAGCAGTCCACACGCGGCGAGGTTCGTCGTCGACGCGGTGATCCCCAGCCACGGTGCGGCGGCGCCACCGCACCACAGGTCGACACGTGAAGCTGCGCGCACGTTCACGACATCGCCGCGCCTTGTCCGTCTACCCACAACCTGTTCACGGCAGACGACGCCATTTCAAGCTGATTGAAAAACAATGATCAAGCTAAGATCGTTTCGAGCGCACGAAAAAGCCCGCCGAACTGGGCCTTCACCCAGAATCAGCGGGCTGATTCAGACCGTCGGGACGACAGGATTTGAACCTGCGACCCCTTGACCCCCAGGCACTTTGCAGGGCTAATCGTCCAGGGCGGACAGAGCACACGACCAGCTGCAACAGTGCGTTGACGTCCGTGCACGTCCGAGGTGGTCTGCCGGGATTGTCACTCAGTTTGTCACTCAGCCACTCACCCGACGCATCCAATGTGGACCCGCACTGAGAGCACGCTTGTCGGCTTAACGCCTCGACACCGCGGCCACCTCAACTCGACCCGCCGACATCGCTCTCGGGGGCACCCCAGGGCGTCTCAGAGGCGAACAGCGCCCGCCGCTCCTATCCCGTGTGGCGCCGGCCCCACTCCACCTGTCGCACTCAGCGGCCGGATGGCTGCCCCGTGCCTCTCAGACATCGGTAACTGCGGTAACTGCGGTAACCGTGCAGGTCAGACGGTTACCGATAGAGGTCCGGTTACCGATCAGAACGGTAACCACGTCGTCTCCGACGACATAGGCGCTGAAGCCGGAGGGGGCGTGATGTCTGGATAGCATCAACGGCCCGGTCGCAGTCTCTTCACCAGCGAAGACGTTCCCACCATCGGCGGAACACAGTTCCCATCCACACGTCGCCGAGGTACCCAGGTTGCCGCACCGATCGGTAACCGCCCTCTCTGCGGTAACCGTCTGACCTGCGCGGTTACCGCAGTTACCGCAGTTACCGACCTGGGGAACCCCCTCCCGGCTACAGCAGTCTTAGAGGTAGGCCGCGTTCGACGGCGTGCCACCCGATAGGAACGTTGCGATCTCCCTAGCCGCCACCTGGTAACAGAGTCGGTTGGTGCCGGGAACGGTTCGAGCAGCGTGTGGGCTGACAATCGCTCCAGCGCAGTCCCAAATTGGATGATCGGCAGGCAACGGCTCTGGGTCGGTCACGTCAAGGGCTGCCCTGAGACGACCGCTTTGCAGTTCGAGAACCAGCGCATCCGTATCCACGACCTGACCACGACCTGCGTTTACAAGCAACGCGCCATCGTCCATGGCAGCTAGAAACTTGGCATCGACGAGGCCAATCGTCGCGTCAGTAAGAGGTGTCGTAACAACCACGATGGCGTGCCCCGCTACAAGCTGCGGCAGTTCGTCAGGACCATGCACACCGTCCCGAGCAGAGCTGGCGACCAACGTTGACTCGGCCCCGAAAGCGTCGAGCTTTCGCGCAATCGCCATGCCAATGCTTCCCGCACCGACAATGAGAACGCGCATCCCCGCGAGAGTTTCGGCATCAAACTTGCGATGAGCCCAGGTATGTTGATCTTGAAACCTCACCAACGCAGGCCATTGGCGCAACTGCGCCAGAATCGCTGAAAGGGCCCACTCAGACACAGGCCCAGCATGCGCGCCACGCGCGCTAGCCACCATCACATGCTTGGGTACGCGGGGCCTCCACTCGTCCACGCCCGCAGAGAGAAGCTGAACCATCCGCAGGTTCGGCAGAAGTTCGATCAGGTCGAGCGGTCGATGACTCCCCCGATACGGCGGCATAAGCAATTCAACCGACCGCTGCGATTCACTCAAATTGAGACTATTAGGATCATACTCAACGATTTCCAGCCCAGGAACAGCGCGCAGATACTCGTACCCGGCCTGGTCATCGTCTTCACGGCTAACGAGAATCCTAGCGACAGACATGAACCACTCCCCCTTAACCCTGATCCGTAACTCGCGCAATCAGCTCGCGCGCCTGCGCTTGAAGGGGAACGCCGGATGCACTGTTGTCGATAACCTCGTGCGCTACAGGCGGACGGAAGTCGATATCAATCGCACCTAGATAGTCACCCCAGTTCTCCACCTTTGACGCATCCCTAGCCGCCCCACGGTGACGAATGTAGGTGTGCATCGTTGCAGGATCACAGTAGACCCAAACCACTGTCAGCGTGGCGCTCATGTCAGCACAACTAGCAGCGATACGACTCAACCACGCCGTATCCTTGAACTCCCTGATGAACGGCGCGGTGACGATTGCACTACTACCGCATTGCACATTCTCCGTCATGGAGTTGATCAGCGCCTCATACTCCCGAGGTCGCACTTTTGAAAGATAAGACTCCGACTCTCGGTCATTCGGAGAGAGTCCCAAGATTTCCAGAGCAGCCTCGACGACAGGGCGAGTCAGCGTGTCTTTATCAAGCATTGGCCAACCGGTAGCACGAGCAAGAATCCTGCCCAGCTCCGTCTTTCCGCTGCCCGCATAGCCACCGATAAGGAGGACGTGCGGCGCGGCGGTGCGCATCTCCGTGCGATACAGCTGATCCGGCGCGTTCACGACACGACCAGCACGCGCTTTGCTGATCACCAAGCCTTCGTCGATCAGAAGCCCCATCGCCTGATTGATAGTGAAGACGCTGACTCCCCACTCGTTCGCCAAGTCACGCGTGGACGGCAGCGCCTGCCCATCACGAAGCCCGCCAGCAGCGATCTGGTTGCGGATGTTGCGCGCCACCTGCTGGTAGCCGGCCTCGCCTCGTGCGACACGAGGACCCTCGCCTGACATGCGACCTCCGAGCCGTGAGTTGCTGTTAGGTCGGAGCATACCAGCAGCCAAACAGTCGACTCACCAGCATCTTCGCAGGTAGAAGCCAATTTTCAGCGGGGTCTTGAGCTAACAGTTGACCTGCTCACATAACAACTGTTAGCGTCCTCCCTGTCGCCGGATGTGGCGGCGAACACATGGGAGGAACTACCGATGAGCACCACGGAAGACCAGGGCAACCACAGCCCGGACGGGCTGAACGAGGCGTCGATCGACGCGCTGATCGAGGCCGTGGAGGACGAGTTGGCCGAGCTGCCGTTCGTCCCCACGTCCGCGTTGCTGGACGGCACGGCCCGCACCCAGATGTACCGCCGCATCGAAGGCCGCACGTTGGGTGCCGTGGTGCGCGTGCTGCACGTCGAGGCCATCACGTCCGCGCCGTTCGGAACGGAGGCCGCCTGATGCGTACCGCCGAAACGTTCTTCACCGCCGATGTCGTGTTGCTCGCTCGCGTGTCGCACCGCTGGCACGTCCTGCTGATCGAGCGCGCCAAGCAGCCGTTCCGTGGAAGCCTCGCTCTGCCGGGCGGACACGTCGAGGGCAACGAAACCAGCCTCGCAGCAGCGCGGCGCGAACTGGTCGAGGAGACCGGTCTCGACATCGCCCCGCTTCGCCGAGTGGACTTCTACGACGCTCCGGACCGCGACCCGCGTGGCCGCTACGTCTCCGTGGCCTACATGTCCACTCTGGACATGGCCCCGGCTGCCGTGGCGGGCGACGACGCTGCCTCCGCTACCTGGGTGCCGCTCGCGGACATCCTCTACGGCTCCGTGGACGTGGCGTTCGACCACGTCGAGATCATCACCGACGCCGCCGCCAAGATCGGGATCGGTTCGTGGGGCGGCACCCCGGTGATCGAAGCGCGCCACGTACAGGTCGGCGATGTCGTCACCCGTGACTACCCCGGCGACTCCGCGACTTGGTGGCGCGTCATGGGTGAGAAGTCGATCGACGCCGACAACCAGGCCTTCTGGCCCGTGGAGTGCGTCGCAAGCCTCGACTGCCCCATCGGTGCGCGGGACCTGCTGCGGCACCCGGTCAACCGCCAGATCTCCGTCCGGCTCTGACTGCCCCGAACCTGCGGCCGACTCCGGCCAAGAAGACACCGCAGGTCCGGGTTTGTCACCCATCGATCACCAGACCGAAAGGGCTACTCCAGTGTCCACCACAACCACGCTTAAGCCCATCGCACCCGCGCCGTTCGGGACGGAGGCCGCCTGATGAGCACCGCGTTGACGTTCGCCGCTGTACTGCCCGCGCTGCTGGTCGCCCACAACGTGGCTGACCACTGGGCGCAGACCAGCCACCAGGCCGCCACGAAGGGACAGCACGGCCACGCCGGTCGCGTTGCCTGCGCCGCTCACGTCCTGTCTTACACCGTCATCACGGCGATGGTGGTCGGTCTGTTGTGGACGTTGCTCGACCTGGCCATCACTCCGGCGGGCTTCGTCGTCGGTCAGGCCGTCTCCGCTGTCACGCACTACTGGGCGGACAGGCGTTTCACGCTCGCTGGACTGGTGGCGCGGCTCGGTAAGACCGAGTTCTACCGGCTCGGTGTCCCTCGCGCAGACCGCGACGACAACCCCTCGCTAGGTACCGGTGCCTACGCGCTTGACCAGTCGTGGCACTGGTTTTGGTTGTTCGTCGCGGCATTGCTCACCGCCGCTGTCTAGCTGCGCCCGAACCTGCGGCCGACTCCGGCCAAGAAGACACCGCAGGTCCGGGTTCTCACCCATCGATCACCAGACCGAAAGGGCTACTCCAGTGTCCACCACGACCACTCTCAAGCCCATCACGGCACCGCTGAACCTGTGCGACGTCCTGACCGCGTGGCGCTTGCTCGACCCCGGTTTGACGGCACCCGCCGACGCCGTGGCCGGCTGGTTCGAGTGCGGCGTGAAGCTGCTCGCGCTGATCACCGCCGACCACTCGCACCCCGACTACTTCGAGGCGTGCGGGCTGGCAGCGGAGTTCTCCCACGCTGTCACCTCCCTGCGCGGCAACGAGAACGCGGAGGACGTGCGATGACCTCCCTTCCCACCCCCGTCCTGCTGGCCGCTACGGCTCTGGCGTTCCTGGCCGTGATCGCATTGTGGAAGCTGCTGCTCACCGCCGGTGGAATCGGCCTGGGCCTGTGGCTGACCGTGCACGCCACGGCAGACAACCCCGGCGTTCAGTTCGTGGTGTTCGCCATCGCCGGTCTGGCCGTGGCCACCGCCCTGCGCCGCCTCTCCTCCCCGTCGCACCGCCCGGCGCTGTTCGGGCACCACACCCGTAGCCGTGCTCACGCCAGTCAGGGGGCAGTTCGATGACCAGCGCCTACCCGCCCAAGCTCGACAAGATCATCGAGCAGGTCCGCACGCTGGCCACCGAACTCGGGGAATGGCCGTCAGCGCGCCAGATCAAGCCCACGTTCAACGTCGGACACGACAAGGCCAAAGCGGCGCTGGAGTACTTGAAGGCGACCGGCTTCAACCCGGCCACCGGGACCGTCGAGTTCACCCCGGTTCCGGCGACTGAACGGCGGCTGCACGTCGTGACCACCCCGGTCCTGCCGGACGCCGGCGACCACCAGCCCGACGAGTCCCCGGCTCTGGACGCTCCCACCGCGCAGGACGACACCGACGTCGTGCCCGAGGGCAGCCCGGCCGCAGAACCGGCCGGGACCGTGGAACCCCTTGTGGCCCCGGTGGATGTCACGTCCCCTCGTGACGCACGTGTCGAGGACGCTGACGTCACCAGCGCGCCGGCGAAGTCGGGCCGGTGGCGCAACGTGCCGCTGTACCTGATCGCTCTGGGTGCGTTCGTGGCCATCTGGGGTGGCTGGGTGGGTCTGGGTGAGCTGACGGGTTTCGGGCCGGTCGCGCCGCTGCCCGGTATCGCCGACAACTGGACGATCAACACGGCGATCACGCTCCCGCTCGGGATGGAGGCCTACGCCGCGTTCGCGATGCGGGTCTGGCTCGACCACACCAAGACCCCGCTGGCACGGCGGTTCGCGATGTGGTCCACGTTCGCCGCCCTGGTCCTGGGCATGTCCGGGCAGGTGGCCTATCACCTGATGAAGGCCGCCGGTATGACGGCTGCGCCGTGGCAGATCACCACGTTCGTGTCCTGCCTGCCCGTGCTCGTTCTCGGTGGCGCGGCTGCTCTGGTCCACCTGTCCCACAACACGTCTGAGGTGCAGCGATGACTGTCACGTCCCCGACCGGCGCGACCGGTCCCGACGACCAGCCGGACGCGACGGTCTACGAGCTGCACACCCGCCGCGCCCCCGAGACCACCGACCGGCCCGCCGGCGAGATCGAGCCCAGGGTGTTCGAGGGCGAGATCGTGTCCGACGAGGACAGTGCTGCGCTCGACCAGCGCCTGGCCTCCCAGCGAGCGATCGCAGCGACCAAGGCTGTGGTGCGCGTGGTGCGGACCGGGGCCACGCACGAGCGGACCCGCACCGCCGGACGCGCGGTCGTACGCACCGCCGGATACGCCGTGGCGGGGTCGCGCATCCGGCGTGCGGAGCGGCGTGCGCGGCGCAAGCACACCGACCTGGAACAGGCCATCACCACGTTGCGCGTCAACGGCAAGAGCGCCGATGACTTCCGTGTCCTGCGTGAGCTGGAGGACACCCTCGAACGCCGGCGCAGCGGTGCTGCTGAGCGCGGCCGGGTGCGGCGCATCGAGATCCTGCGCTGGACCGGCGGTGCCGTGGTCCTGCTCGCGTCCGGCCACGTGCTGGTGCTGGGCTACGCCGCCGTGCAGGCCGTGGTGGGCGCGGGCTCGCTGACCGACCGGTGGCACGACGTCACCGGGTTCTGGTCCACCGTCGTGGACGTGTCGCCGGTGGGCAGCTACTGGCCTGCGTGGGCTGCCGCAGGTGCGCTGGCGTGGGCGGCGCGGGTGATCCCGGTCGGTCGTGAGCGGGGCACGCTGCCGATGTGGGCGGTGGACGCCGACGCCACGCCGGCGGACGGGCGCAGCATCATCCCGGACGAGTCCGCCGTGCTGACCGCGTTGCGGCACCTCGCGGGCCTGCCGACGCTCAAGGAGGCGTTCAAGAAGGGGTGGGGCAGCAGCATCACCCCGACCTGGGTCATGCCGCCGCACCGTGACGGCAAGGGCTGGCGGATGCAGCTCGTGCTGCCGCTCGGTGTGCCGGTGGAGGAGATCGTCAAGCGCAAGCCGGTGTTCGCGCACAACCTCGTGCGCCTGCCGGTCGAGGTGTGGCCGTCCGAGCCCAAGGAACAGCCCGGCGTGCTCGACCTGTGGGTGGCCGACCAGGGCGCACTGTCCGGGCCGGTCGAGGCGTGGCCGCTGTTGGAGGGCGACGGCCCGGCGGACTACTTCACCGGTATCCCGGTCGGGATCAACATCCGTGGTGAAGTCGTTGTGGCGCAGCTGTTTCAGAAGAACTATGCCGCCGCCGGCGAGATGGGCTCGGGTAAGTCGAGCATGTACATCACGCTCGTGTCCGGGGCGATCCTGGACCCGCTGGTCGAGGTGGACGTGTTCGTGCTCGCGGAGAACGCCGACTATGACCCGATGAAGCCGCGGTTGCGGACCCTGCACACGGGCGCGGACGACGAAACTGTGAAGGCCTGCCTGGACACCCTCAACGCCCTGTACGCGGACCTGGACGTGCGCGGCAAGGCGCTCAAGGAACACGGCGCGCGGGCGGTGTCGCGCAAGCTCGCGGAGAAGGACGTCCGCCTGCGTCCACGGGTGATCGTGATCGACGAGTGCCAGGCGCTGTTCATGCACAAGGAGTTCGGCGAAGAAGCGGCCGACGTGGTCGCCAAGCTCGTGTTCGCCGCCCGCAAGTACGCCGTCACGGTCATGTTCGCCACGCCGGAGGCCTCCACCGCGTCGCTCCCGCGCAAGGTCACCACGGTGACCTCGTGCAAGGCCTGCTTCGCCATCGGAGACCAGCAGTCCAACGACGCCGTGCTCGGAACCGGGTCCTACAAGGCCGGCATCTCCGCGGTCAGCCTGGAGGCCGCGACCTCCGAAGGCCCCGGCGACGTCGGCACGGCGATGGTGCGCGGCATCATGGCCAAGCCCGGCCTGCTGCGCAGCTTCTACCTGACCAGCGACGAGGTCACCGAGGTCACCGACCGCGCCATGCAGCTGCGTGCCGGTCACGTCCCCCCGGCCGCCAGCGACGACGAGGACGAGTCGTCCGAAGTGGACTTCCCGCACGACCTCATGCGCGTGCTGGGTGACGAACGGCGGGTCCGCACGGCCGTGGCGTTGCGTGCGCTGATCGACCTCAACGCCGGCCACTACGGCGAGTGGACCAGCACGGACTTCGCCGACGCCCTGCGCGAGGCCCAGATCCCGATCAGCAAGAGCGACGGCCAGAGCGTCGTCCGCGCCGACCACGTCCACGAAGCAATCACCCTGCGTGAGATCGAGCAGGGCGACGCGGACGACGCCAGCGGCGCCTAGAACCACCCACCGACACTCCGTCGCGAGCAAGGGAAGCGGTCAGGGAGCCACCGAAACCGCAGGGACTTTCCCCTGACCGCCTCCCTGCCCCAGATCCCTGCCCTCACCAGCGGCAACCAACACCAGGGAAGATCCACAACCAGGTCTGTCTGACCAGCGAAAACCCGTGAAAACGGGGCGCTGCGCCCCTGTCGAACACCCTCCCTCACCTCCTTCATCGCAGCGACCGAGCACGTTGCCGCGTTGATCCCGCACACCCACCGACCATCACGAAGAGTCACCGAATCGGAGGCCACGTCATGACCGACAACACGATGCACATCGAGAAGTCGCGCTCCTGGTGGAACGGCAGCTCCACCACCTGGTGCGGGCTGACGATCCCCGACCCGCAGAAGGTCTGGTTTCCCAGTCTGTCTGGCCGCCCTACCTGCGCCGCGTGCGTGGCCAATGGCGGCAAGTGACATGACCACCGTCCACACGCGACTCTTCACGACGCACGCAGCGCCCGCCTGCGGCAACGCCTTGAGCACGAAACCCCTGCACAGCAAGGGGACGTGACATGTGCAGAGCAGGCGGACGCCGATGCAACGGCGGGTCCGGCAGGGCCACCCAGGCCACCCGCAAGCAGCGCTCGCGCGCCAAAGAAGCCCTCCGTGAAGCCAAGGCCAGCGGTGACCCGGAGGCCATCCGCACCGCCACCGAACGACTCGCCGCCGCTGACGCGGCTCACGCCGAAGCCAAGGAGAACGCCATGGCCCACAACGACCACCACGACGAGACCGCAGCTCAGGACGGGGACGTGACCACTCCGAAGCTCAACCCCATCATCGGCGCGCCGTCCGACAAGCCGGTGCAGGCGAACACGTGGGGAGCCCTGCCCACCGCAGACTCCCTGCACTACCACGATGACGGCCCGGTCGGCACCGCAGTCAGGTACATGGGTGATGACGCCCGGATGGACGTGGACGGCGAACCGCTGGCCAACGTCGTGGGCCGCATCGCCACCAACGTCACGCGGCGCAAGACCACCGCGCAGCAGGCCGTCAACGACCTCAAGCAGCTGCGCGACCGGCTCCCCGAGGGCAGCCGCGCCAAGCAGTGCGTGTCCCAGGCCGTGCGGGAGATGGACGGCCCGGACACGCCCGCCCCGCAGGTCCCGGACGGCACGCCCGAACCGCTGCGTGAGCTGGTCGGCAAGCTCCACGCCATCCCCCTGGTCCGCAAGGAGCCCGAGCGGGAGATGCAGCCACTGCTGGACCTCTGCGAGCGGGCCGCCAAGGGAGACAAGCACGTCTCCCGGTTCCTGGACGACGACGTCGAGCGCCTGCACAACAAGCGCCACGAGAGCCTCGGTGACTCCGGCAAGTTCGAGATCGACGACGCGGTGAACCGTGCAGTGGCGGACTTGCAGGAACAGCAACGCCAACAGCGCCAACGCAAGCGCGACAACGCCGGCGGCTACACCATCCACAGCACCAACGTCGCCCACCCCGGTGCGCACGTCGGCAGCCAGAACGAAGTCAACTCCGAGCCGTTCACCATGAACGTCAACCGCCCTGCTCACGGAGGGGACGTGACACCCACACCGCCCACCAACAGCAGCGGCCACCAGAACCGAGGCGCAGGTAGCAGCGGGGACGTGACCTACACCTTCCACGGCGCGGCCAACGTCTACACCGGTGACGGCATCCAGTTCAACGGACCGCACCAGCGATGGCACGACCGGTCCGGCGCGTCGCAGCCCTGGGGCCAGTACGAGACCACCGACGGCCAGGGACGCCGCAACCGGTTCCAGTTCCACGGCCCGGCCAACATCGACACCGGCGGCGACATCGGCACGCCAGCCCAGTGGCACGCCGAAGCGGAGGCACAACGCGCCGGTATCCAAGTCGCCGACACCACCGCACAGGCACACGAACTGATGCGGCGGCACAACATCCCCGCCGCGCCCGGCGGAGGAATGCAGATCGACGTGATCAACGGCCGCATCACCCGCATCAACGGCCACCGCATCGACTGACCCGTACATCCCAGTTCAGGCGGGGGACGTGACCGCACCGTCCCCCGCTTCTCTTCCACCACAGGGAGAACCTGGCCATGCCTGAGCTCAACACGCTGCTGACCCACGCACTCACCGCCGCACAGATGGGCTTCTACGTCTTCCCTTTGCACCCCAACACCAAGCGCCCCGCCCTGCACGGCGCGGAACGCTGCCCCGGCACCGGCGCGTGCCGCAACGGACACCTCGGGTGGGAGCAGCGCGCGACCGTCGACCTGGACGTGATCGAGCGGTGCTGGTCGGCGGGGCCGTTCAACATCGGCATCGCGACCGGCCCGAGCGGCCTGGTCGTGGTCGATCTCGACACCCGCAAGTCGCCTGCCGATGTTCCCCCGCCACGCTGGAGCCGGGAGGGGATCGTTGACGGCCACGACGTCTTCCGTTCCCTGTGCCGGGACGCGGGGGAAGACGTCCCGTGGGAGACCAGGATGGTCGAGACCGCCCGTGCTGGAACGCACCTGTACTTCCGTGAGCCGTCCACTGTGGAGCTGCGCAATACCGAGGGCGAGCAGGGCAACGGTCTCGGGTGGAAGGTCGACACCCGCGCGCACGGCGGCTACGTCGTCGGCCCCGGATCGATCACCCCGGACGGCAAGTACCACGTCGAGCAGGACGCCGTTCCGCTGCCGCTGCCGGTGTGGTTGGTCCACTGCCTCACTCCCAGGCCGCGTACGGCCGTCTCAGCGCCCGTTGTGGTGCCCTCACAGCGGTTGCCCCGCTACGTCACCGCCGCAGTTGACGGGGAGTGCCGCAAGCTCGCACAGGCCGTCTCAGGCACGCACGACAAGGCCGCGTTCGTCGCGGGCATCGCCCTCGGGCAACTCGTCGGTGCCGGCGTTCTCCCTCCGGCTACAGCAGAAGCCCACCTCATGGCCGCCGCGCAGGCGCTGATCAACGGCAAGTGCGACTGCACCGAGGCCAAGGTGCGCCGCACCATCCGCAACGGCATCACCGAAGGCACCACGCGGCCACGCCAAATGCCCGGCACCGAACGCCCCGCCCCGGCCGCAACGCCCATGTTCGACGTGCGAGGTGCGGCGTGAACGTGCTGTCGCTGTTCGCCGGGATCGGCGGCCTGGAACTGGGCCTGGAACGCGCCGGCATGACCGTGGTCGGTCAGGTCGAGATCAACCCGTTCGCCCGCTCCGTACTCGAACACCACTGGCCGGAGGTTGACCGCCATGACGACGTCCGCACCGCCCCAGACTGGTGGGCAACCCGGTCACGTCCCCCCATTGACCTCGTCTGCGGTGGCTTCCCGTGCCAGCCGTTCTCCGTCGCCGGACGGCAGCTCGGACTCGCCGACGAACGCTGGGGATGGCCCTGGATGCGAGACGTCATCGACGCTGTTCGACCTCGGTACGTCATCGCCGAGAACGTCCCCGCGCTCCTTAGGGACACTGAAGCTTTTTCGATCATCCTCAGCGACCTTTCCGACCTCGGGTTCGCTGTCGAATGGTCAGTTGTCTCAGCGTGCGCCCTGGGTGCCTCACACCGACGACGCCGACTGTTCCTCGTGGCGCACCCCGGTGGCCCGGGACTTCAAGGGCTACACGGGCCGCGAGGGCGAATCGATCTGCAACCAGCTACGGCGGATGTACGGCGGCGTTGGCCGGCCGAACCCCCGCTGGCTCGAATGGCTAATGGGGTTCCCCGTCGGCTGGTGCGAGACGACATCCACGCCCTCGGAAACGCGGTTGTTCCTGCTGTCTCCGAACACATCGGCCGACTCATCCTCGCCGCCGCCGACGACGCCCGGAACGCGGCATGACGCCCCACGTGAGCAGTCAGGAGACCTCCGCATGACCACGACCACGCTCGAAGGTGCGCAGATCCTCGACGACGTCCAGGCGTTTCTGTCGCGGTTCAACGCCTTCCCCGACGAGCACTGCGCCCCGATGCTCGCGCTCTGGTACGCCCACACCTGGGCCGCTGAACACTTCTACATCACCCCGCGCGTCGTGCTGTCCAGCGCTGAACCCGGCTCCGGCAAGACCCGCGTGCTGGAGGTCGCCCGCCACCTGGTCCGCACGCCGGAGATGACGTTCTCCGCCACCCCGGCCGCGCTGTTCCGCATGGTCGGCGCAGGACCAATCACCATCCTGTTCGACGAGGTCGACGCCATCTTCGACAACAAGGGCGGCGGCAACGAAGACCTCCGCGCCCTGGTCAACGCCGGATACAAGCGCTCCGCGACCGTGGCGCGCTGCAAGGGCGACGCGGGAAACATGGTGATCGAACGATTCCCGGTCTACGCACCGGCCGCGCTGGCAGGCATCGCCGGGAACATGCCCGACACGATCACCACTCGCGCCATCACCATCCACATGCGCCGACGCCGTCCAGACGAACGAGTCGAGGCGTTCCGCGAACGAAAGGTGGAAGAGCAGTCCGCCCCAGTCCGCGAGGCTCTGGCCACGTGGATGGAGGTAGTCGGCGAACGAGTCGGCGCGGCCTACCCCGACATGCCCGACGGCGTCACCGACCGGGCCGCCGAAATCTGGGAACCGCTGCTCGCCATCGCCGACTACGCCGGCGGGCACTGGCCGGAAACCGCTCGCGCCGCCTGCCTGCACTTCGTCACCGCCGCACAGACCAACCCCACGTCCGACCGAATCCGGCTGCTCTCCGACCTCCGCACCGTGTTCGCCGACCGCGGCGTGACCCGCATGAGCACCGTCGAAATCCTCGCCGTCCTGCACAGCATGGAAGAAGCCCCGTGGGGCGACTTCTACGGCCGCCCCATCAACGCCCGCCAACTGGCGACCGAACTCAGCGCATATGGCGTCAAAGTCACCGCCTACAAGAACGTCGGCAAGACGTTCAAGGGCTACGTCATCGACGGCCCCAACGGCCTGGGAGACGCGTGGGCGCGCTACCTGCCCGAGCCAAAGTCCGACGAGAACTCTGAGGGGGAGAAATGAGCAACGCCCACCACGTCATCGAACTGACGAAGTACCTCTACAAGATCCCAGAGGCGATGGTGCTGCTCTCCATGAGTCGATCGGTGATCTACGAGCAGATGCGCGCAGGGCGGCTCCGCTTCGTGAAGCAGGGCAGGGCAACGCTTGTGTCTGCCACCGCAATTCGTGACTACGTCAGCCTTTTGGAACAGGAGTCGGTGGTCCACTATGGCGAAACCGCGTAACGACCAGGACGAGCGGAAGCGCCGTAGTCGTGGCGACGGCGGTATCCACTGGGATGAGGCTCGCCAACGTTTCATTGCCACGGTCGACCTCGGGAACGACGCGCGCGGCAAGCGGAAGACCCGCAAGCGCAGCGCTAAGACGTTCACGGAGGCCAAAGAGAGGCTCAAGGAGCTTCAGCGGGACCTGGACGACGGCCTGCCCATCACGCCGAACGTCTACAAGGTCAAGGAAGCCGTCAACTCGTTCCTCAAGTACGGACTGAAGAAGTGCGCGAAGTCGACCGTAGACAACTACCGTTGCCTCGCGGAGACGCACATCATTCCGGCGCTCGGTGAGCGCAACTTGCGCGAGCTGTCAGCCGACGAGGTAGACGACTGGTTGGACGAACTGTCCCTCACGTTGTCGACACGCACACTGCGCCTGCTGCACTCGATCCTCAACCGGTCGGTGCGCATGGCTCAGAAGCGCGACAAGGTCAAGCGCAATGTCGTGCAGTTGTGCGAGGTGCCGATTGGGCAGGCAGGACGGCCGTCGAAGGCTCTCACCTTCGAACAGGCAGAAGCCGTATTGGAGGCCGCCCAGAGTTCTTGGTTGCGTGCCTACGTCGAACTTTCGCTATTGGTCGGTGCACGGACGGAAGAGCTTCGTGCGCTCGACTGGCCGAACGTCGATCTCGACGGCAAGCCTGACGCAGAACCCGAAGTGCTCCCGTCAATCAACGTGTTCCGATCTGTGAGGGAAGACGGCGACACGAAGACCCGAAAGTCTCGCCGGTCTCTCGCGCTTCCGACTAGGTGTGTTGTGTCTCTGCGGGATCACCACACGTACCAGCAAGCGAGGCGCAAGCTCGCCGGCGAACGTTGGCAGGACCACGGCATCGTGTTCGCTTCACAGGTGGGCACACAGCTCGACTCGCACAACGTCCGTCGCGAGTTCCGAAGGATCCTCAAAGCGGCTGGACTCAACCCCAAGGAGTGGACGCCACGGGAGCTGCGGCACAGCTTCGTGTCTCTCCTGTCCGCAGACGGAGTCCCGATCGAGGTCATCGCTCGCCTGGTCGGGCACAGCAGCTCGACCATCACGGAGACGGTCTACCGACACCAGATCAAGCCCATCCTGCTGGAGGCAGCGAGGACGATGGACGACCTGTTCCCGATGGCGAGCTAGGACGTAGTCACTCATTTAGTCACTCAGGTCCCCAAATGGTCCCCAAACGCGACCATGAGCATGATCGGAATGGAGACACAAAAAAGCCCCTCTGATCAGGCATTTTGCCTAGATCAGAGGGGCTTTCTTCGACCGTCGGGACGACAGGATTTGAACCTGCGACCCCTTGACCCCCAGTCAAGTGCGCTACCAAACTGCGCCACGTCCCGGCCACACTCCCGGTTCCCCGGCGTGCAGAAAGAATCCTACAACACGGTGGACGGAGATCAAAAACGGCCCCCACCCAGGGCATCTAGCTGCGGAAATACGGCGGGGACCCGAAGTTCGGGTCCCCGCGTCCCTCGGTCCGACCGATCCCCCGATCCTCGACCGACACCTAGAACTATGCGGTGGCGGTGGCTGAGGCGCCACCTCCGAAAGTCGAGTCTTGTACGTCAACCTTCGACTTACCGGGTGGTAGGACGGCGCTGACGCTGAAGCCTCCGTCCGTTCGGTAGGAGGTGGTGAGGGTGCCGCCGGCCAGGCGGACTCGTTCGGAGAGGCCGTGCAGGCCCGCGCCGCCGCCTTCTGTCAGGGACGGGAGGTCTCCTGGGCCGTTGACGACCGTTACTCGGACTGGTGAGGCTCTGTCCACTGTGACCGTCACGGCTGCGCCTGGGGCGTGTTTCGTCACGTTGGTGAGGGACTCCTGGACCACTCGGAAGAGGGCTCTGGAGACGGCTGGGGAGAGGTCTGCCTCGCCTGTTTCGGAGAGGGTTACGGCTACGCCTGCTACTCGGGCCCTGTCGATCAGTTCTTGCAGGGACGGGTAGGTGGTGTCGGAGTTGAGGAGGCCCAGGGCCGCTCGCATTTCGGCCAGGGATTCCTTTGCCAGGGCTCGTAGGCGCTGGGCTGTTTCGCGGACAGTCTCGTCTGGGGCGGTGGCGGCGAGGGCTGCCGACTCCACGGCTATCAGGGTGGCGTGGTGGCCTACCGCGTCGTGGATCTCGCGGGCTATTCGGGCTCGTTCCGCGGCACGGGCCGAGGTCTCCTGTGCCTCTAGTTCTGCTGCTCGGGCGCGCCGGGTTTCGTAGAGGGACTGGGTCAGCTCTTTGCGGGTGGTGATGAGCGCGCCGAGGGCTGTGGGGGCTGCGGCTAAGCCGAAGGCGAAGGCTGTTGCCAGTAGCAAGGGCCCTATGGGGATTGCTTGGGTCATCAGGACCGGAGCGATGGAGGCGACTGTCATCAGGAGGACCCAGAAGAGCTGGATCGGGAGGGACTTCTCCTTGCTGCCCAGGCGGTATTGAGCTACGAGGGCCGGGGCCCAGCCCAGGCCGCCCGCTACCGCCGGGACGCACAGGAGGGAAGCCAGCCAGGGCCAGCGGAGGCGCAGCGGGAGGAGCAGGGAGGCCGCTACCGCGGTCCAGAGGGACCAGGTGAACGGGCGGTCCTGGGTCAGGAGGACCACGCCGGTGGTGACGCCTACGGTCAGGGCTTCTCGTAGGACTCGCTTCACCACACGCCCACCTGGTGGGCCACCAGGGCCGCTTGGACGCGGTTTTCGACGCCCAGTTTGGTCAGGACGGTGGAGACGTAGCTCTTGACCGTGGCCTCGGAGAGGCAGAGTTCTTCGGCAATGGAGTGATTGGAACGGCCGGCTGCGACCAGTTCGAGGACTTGGCGTTCGCGGGCCGAGAGCGAGTCGAGTTGGCGGTTGGCCCGGAAGCCTCGCAGGCGTGGGAGCAGGCGCGCGGTGATGCGCGGGTCCAGGACGGCGCCGCCCGCGGCGAGGTCGACCACGGCGCGGACCAGGGCCTCGGGTTCCGCGTCCTTCAGCAGGAAGCCCTGCGCGCCCAGGTCCAGGGCTGTGGCCACGTAGTCGTCCAGGTCGAACGTGGTCAGCACGGCTATCACCGGCGGGGTGGCCCAGGTGCGCAGACGACGTACCGCCTCCAGGCCGTCCACGCCCGGCATCTGGACGTCGACCAGGACCACGTCCGGGAGGTGCGCCAGGGTGGCCTCCACCAGTTCGGCGCCGTCGGAGGCCTCCCCGACCACCTGGACGCGCCCGTCGGCTTCGAGGAGGACTTTCAGGCCCCGCCGCAGCAGGGCCTCGTCGTCGGCTAGCACCACGCGTACGGCCACCGACCCAACCAACCGCACCCCATGCCAAAGGGCAACCAGTCGGCCGGGTCGTCACCCGGAGAAACCACTCAGAGAAACCAGCCGGAGAAACTACTTCTTGCCGGCTCCGGCCTTCTTCTTCTCGCGCACGCGCACGGAGATGCGGACCGGGCTGCCCTCGAAGCCGAACTCCTCGCGGAGCTTGCGCTCGATGAACCGCCGGTACGACGCCTCCAGGAAGCCCGTCGTGAACAGCACGAACGTCGGCGGGCGGGTCGAGGCCTGGGTCGCGAACAGCACCTTCGGCTGCTTGCCGCCGCGCACGGGCGGCGGGGTCGCGGCGATGAGCTCGGTCAGCCACTGGTTCAGGCGGCCGGTCGGGACGCGGGTGTCCCACGAGTTCAGGGCCGTCCGCAACGCCGGCGCGAGCTTGTGCACGGCGCGGCCGGTCAGGGCCGAGATGTTGACCTTGTCCGCCCACGGCACGCGCACGAGGCCGCGTTCGAGCTCGCGGACCATCTCGTTGCGGCGGTCCTCGTCGACCAGGTCCCACTTGTTGAACGCCAGCACGCACGCGCGGCCCGACTCGACCACCATCGTCAGCACGCGCAGGTCCTGCTCCGCCAACGGCTCGTGCGCGTCCAGCAGCACGACCGCGACCTCGGCGGTCTCGATCGCGGACTTGGTCCGCAGCGACGCGTAGTACTCGGCGCCGCCGGAGAACTTCACGCGCTTGCGCAGGCCGGCGGTGTCGACGAAGCGCCAGATCTCACCGTCGAGCTCCACCAGCGAGTCGACCGGGTCGACGGTGGTGCCCGCGACCGAGTCGACGACCGAGCGGTCCTCGCCGGTCAGGCGGTTGAGCAGCGACGACTTGCCGACGTTCGGCTTGCCGACCAGCGCCACGCGCCGGGGGCCGCCGCCACGGCCGCCGAAGTCGTCGCGCGGGGTCTCCGGCAGGCGCTCGAGGATCACGTCGAGCAGGTCACCGGAGCCGCGGCCGTGCAGGCCGGAGACCGGGTACGGCTCGCCGAGGCCGAGCGACCACAGCGACGCGATGTCGGCCATCAGCCGGTCGTCGTCGACCTTCGAGGCGCACAGGATCACGGGCTTCTTCGAACGGCGGAGGACCTTCGCGACGGCCTCCTCGGTCGACGTCGCGCCGACCGAACCGTCCACGACCAGCAGGATCACGTCCGCGGTCCGCATCGCGAGCTCGGCCTGCGCGGCCACGGAGGCCTGCAGCCCGACCGCGTCCGGCTCCCAGCCGCCCGTGTCGACCACGGTGAACTTGCGGCCGTTCCACAGCGCGTCGTACGCGACCCGGTCGCGCGTCACGCCCGGCACGTCCTGCACCACGGCCTCTCGGCGGCCGATGATGCGGTTGACCAGCGTGGACTTGCCGACGTTCGGCCGTCCGACCACAGCGAGCACCGGCTGTGGCGGCGCTGCCTCCTCGCCGTCACCGCCGTCGAGGTCGTCGAAGGCTGACCAGTCGGCCTCGTCCTCCCAGGTGCCGTCCAGGTCCGTCATCGTCTTCCCTCACTCACACGAAGTCCATCGAGTTCGGCGACCAGTGTCGCCAGGCGATCGCGCACCTGCTCGGTGGCAACGCCGAGGGCCGCTCTCCCCTTCCCCTCGGGAAGGTGGAACGGCTCACCGATCAGCACGTCGACCACGGGCCGCCAGCCCCTGGCCTGGTAGGTACCGCGGCAGGCGATCGGCAGCACCACCGCACCGGACGTCTTGGCGAGCCACGCGGCACCGTTCTGCGCGCTCGCCACGTCGCCCTCGCCGCGCGTCCCCTCGGGGAAGATCCCGACGACACCACCGGCTTTGAGCACGGACTGCGCGGCGACCAGCGCCGTGCGGTCGGCCTCACCCCGTTTGACGGGGATCTGCCCGATCTTGCGCAGCAGGTGGCCGACGACGCCCTTGAACATCTCCTGCTTGATCAGGAACGTCACGCGCCGGGGCAGTGCCCCGAACAGGATCGGCCCGTCAGACATCGAGCTGTGGTTGGCGACGACGACCACGCCGCCGCTCAAGGGTACGCGGTCGGCGCCGTGGACCCGCAGCCGGAACTGCCAGGCGTAGGGGTGGCGCCCGATCCAGCGTCCGAGGTCGAGCAACCAGAGCGCTGTCCCCTCGGGAACGCTCACCCGGTCACCCGCAGCCCGCGCTGCTCCACGAGGCCGATCAGCGCGTCGATCGTGCCGGCGAGGTCGAGGTCGGTGTTGTCGAGCACGACGGCGTCGTCCGCGGCCATCATCGGCGACACGGCGCGCGACGAGTCGTACTTGTCGCGCCGCTGCACGTCGGCCAGCGCCGCGTCCACAGTGGACGCACGCCCGGCCGCGCTGTCCTGCTTGGTGCGCCTCGCCGCACGGGCGTCGGCCGAGGCCGTCAGGTACACCTTCAACGGGGCGTCGGGCGACACGACCGTGCCAATGTCGCGCCCCTCGACGACGATGCCGCCGACGTGGTCCAGGGCGTCCGCGATGATCGCGCGCTGCTGGGCCACGAGGAGCTCGCGCACGTGCTTGGTCGCCGAGACCGGGGAGACCGCCAGCGACACCTCGGGGCCGCGGATCTCGGCCGCCACGTCGTCGCCGTCGAGGGTGATGCCGGGCTTCTGCGGGTCGGTGCCGACGACCAGCACCGCGCCGTCCGCGACGGCGACGACCTTGTCCTCGTCGGTGGGGTCGACGCCGGCGCGCAGGACGGCCAGTGCGATCGCGCGGTACATCGAGCCGGTGTCGAGGTAGCGCGCGTCGAGCGCCATGGCGACGCGCTTGGCCACGGTGGACTTGCCGGTGCCGGCCGGTCCGTCGAGAGCGACCACACCGCGCAACTGACCCTGGCCCACTGCAGCTCCCCTCGAGACACCCACGGCCCACATTGTGCCTGGTGCGGACGCTCACACCGGCACCGGGACGGTCTGCGGCGGGATCGGTGCCGATCATCCGGAATCATGTCGCGGTGAACTTCGGCAGGTGGCGGCTCGCCATCGTGGCGTTCGTGGTGTTCCTGTTCGGCCTCGTCTTCTGGGCTTCCGGCTCGGACGAGGTCATGGAGACGGGCGACAAGCTCGCGAGCATCATGGGCCCACCGCTCACGATCGCCGGGCTGGTCGCGGCCGTGGTGTTCGGCGTGCAGGGCCTGCGTGCGAACGCTTCCGGCGCGGCCCGCGACTCCGCGCGGGCGCTGGAGGACCTGGCGCTGCTCGTCGCCCGGCAGTGGGAACGCGAGGCGGGGTCGCGCGGCCTCACCCGCCAGGACCCCCTGGACGTGCGCTGGGTCTCGACCCGGCGCCCGGTCGCGCCCAGCGCCGCGGAGGTCATCGGTCCGGATGCCGTCGCGGGACGGCCCCTGCGCCTGAAGCTGCGGGGTGGCGTGGGCGACCTGGCCGACGCGCTGCACGCGTTGCCCGGCCAGCAGCTCGTGCTGCTGGGCGAGCCGGGCTCCGGCAAGACGAGCGCGGCGATCCTGCTTGCACTGCGCCTGCTCACCCGACGCGAGCCCGGTGATCTGGTGCCCATGGTGTTCTCGCTGGCATCGTGGGATCCGGCAGCCCAGGAACTGGACGCGTGGATGGTGCAGAGAATGGGAGTGGACCATCCGGTGTTCCGCGACCGCGGTGAGTACGGGCCGGAAATCGCAAGAGACCTGATCGACCGAGGGCTGGTCCTGCCCGTGCTCGACGCGCTGGACGAGGTCGCGCTGAAGGCCGACGCTCTGCGAGGCATCGCGCGAGTCGTCGGTAGGAACAAGCCGATGATGCTCACCTGCCGGGCCGACGATTACGAGAAGGTCGTCCGCGAAACCGGCGCGCCGATCGGGCGCGCGGCAGTGGTCGAGTTGAAGCCCGTCGACAGGAGAGAAGCGTCCAGGTATCTGGAGGCAGGGACGGTCACGGGCGACCAGCGGTGGCGGCCGGTCGTCAGCACGCTGAGCAACGAGCCGGACGGCGTGCTCGCGCGAGCACTGTCCACGCCCCTCGCGGTGTACCTCGCGAAGACGGCGTTCACACCGCACGCGACCGATCCGGCCGACCTGCTGGCGCTGCCGACCTCGTCCGCTGTCGAACACCACCTGCTCGAGGCCTACCTGCCAGCGCTCTACCCATCGCCGGAGAAACCCCGGGAGTGGTTGGCGTTCCTCGCGCGCAGGCTCGCTGTGAAGCCCGATGCGAGAAACCTCGCGTGGTGGCGACTGTTCCTCTTGTTGCCAGCCTCGCGCATGGTCATCCCCGCGAGCAGGGGAGCACTCGCCGGCTTCTTCTTCGGCGTATCGATCTTGGTCTACGGCGGTTCTGGCACCGCACTTGTCCAGTCCACCCCCGCCGCCGTTTGGTGCGTGGTGCTCACCGCTGGCGCAATGGCAGGAGCAGTCGTCGGAGCAGCCGTAGGCCTGATGCGCGTCCTGCTCCTGCACGCGGGCGACGTCTCGCTCCCCAGTTACATCGCCTTCTCCTGGTCATCGTTGATCAGCAACCTGCTGATCGGTGCGATCGCCGGAATCGTCGCTGTAACGCTAGGGGATTTGCTGTCGCCCGGCAGCCACGAGATGACCGCCCTGATCCTGGTGGGTTCGGTTCTTGGCATCGGCACGGTCAGCGGTTTCTTGATGATCAAGATTTCCGTCAATGCGCCGGTCGACCCCCGCAACAGCCTGGCAGGTGACCGCACGGCCACGATCTTCGTCACCGCATCGGCCTGGCTGACCGTGGTCGTGACGTTGCCCGCCGCAGACTGGCTGGACGGCAAGTTCACGGGGCACTCGGCAGTGGTCGGAGTCGGCGTGGCCTTCATGTTGGTGAGCCTGTGGCCGACGTTGGGCGGATGGATCGACTTCACCGTTGCGCGGATCTGGTTCGCGTTGTGCGGCAAGCTTCCCTGGCACCTCATGGACTTCCTGGAGGAAGCGCACGAACGCGGCGTGCTGCGCCAGGTCGGTGCGGCCTACGAGTTCCGGCACCAGCGCTTGCAGCAGTACTTCAGCGATGAGTCCAGGAAGGTATCGATCGGCTGAATCGGCGAAAGGCGGGCAGGTGCGCGGCCGATCTCGTGTGCGCATGAACCGCTTAGTCGAAAGGTCTCCAGTGACCACCACTGAACAGCGCAGCGACGTCGAGGCGTTGCTGCACCGCACGTTGGCCGCGCACAAGTCGATGTTCCTCGCCACGGCGGGCTCGGACGGCTCGTGGGTGAGCGGCGTGTACTTCGCCGAGGACGGGGCGCACTCGCTCGTGCTCGTGCTGGAGGAGCGCGGCCGCACGCTCAAGGCCATCAAGGAGAACCCCGAGGTGGCGGTCGTGGTGTCGACCGGGTCGCCGATGGAGCCGTTCCTGCAGGCCCGCGGGACCGCCGTGGTGGTCGACGGTGCCGAGGACGAGGTCGTGCGGCAGCACCTGGTGGCGAAGGTTCCCGAGGCCGGGCCGTTCCTGGCCACGCCGATTCGGGCCGTGCGCATCGGGGTGCCTTCGTGGCGCGTGACGGACATCCCCAACGGGTGGTTGCCCGGCAAGGACTTCAGCGCCTGACGCGGGTCGGCGCCCCGGCTACGGGCGGGGCGCCGTCAGGCGGGCGAACTCCTGGTCGGAGATCGGCAGCAGGCCGAAGCCCCGGCTGATGGGCGGCTCGGTCGGTTGCCAGCCCGCCGGCGTCCACCGGTCGTACGTCGATCCCTCGTAGCGGCCGTAGTACGGGTTGTAGTGGCGCCGCACCACGAAGAGGACCTTGTCGAGGTCGTAGATGTCGTGCTGGTCGGGGAAGACCGCGAAGTAGTGGCCGGTGCTGTCGGCGAACGCACGCCCTCTGGCCATCGACGTCGTGAGCGCCCGCACGAAGACGAACCCGTTCTCGCTGTGCTCCTGGACCTGCCAGCTCGGTCGCAGGTGCCCGAGCACGTCGGCGGTGCGCCAGGTCAGGTCGTCGGAGACCTCGTCGGACGAGGCCGTGTGACGGACGAGCTCGTGGCTGTCCGGCCGCCGGTCCCAGATCTCGAAGTACCTGGTGTGCGCGGCCTCCCTGGCCCGCACCAGGCGGGAGACGTCCTCGCCGCCGATCGGCAGCGACCTGCTCTGCGACGGTGCCTTGCCCCGCGTCCACACGCCCTTGTGCACGTAGGCCTCCCACTGCCCGCGGCCGTCGGCGGGGCATCGGACCAGGGCGTGTGCGCGAGCCAGGTCCTCGACGTGGGCGAGGTCGCTGAACTCCGCGAAGTAGTGATGACCGTTCTGCGGCTGGGCGCGGCGACGTGCTTCCAGCAACGCGCGGACGCCGGGCTCTTCCACGTGCGGCGACGCCGGCTCGGGCTGCTCGGCGTCGGTCCGCCGCATCAGCAGCTCGACCTCGCCCGGCAACGACTCGCGGTAGTCGTAACGGGCGTCGTGGTCGCGGGCGTCCGCCAGGTCGTAGGTCCGCCTCCACACGCCGTGGCCCTCGTACTTCTCCTCGTGCGAGGCCCCGAGGGAGCGGTGGAGCCCTTTCGCCTCGTCCACGTTCTCCATGGAACTGTCCTCGCGGAACAGCACGAAGTAGCGGTAGCCGGCCAGGTACGGCTCGAACACGCGATCACCCCCCGGTGACCATCCCAGTTTAGCGGGCGGAACAGCCAGAACGGACGCACACTGGGCCCTCCGGCCTGGAGGCACCCACGATGACGCAGCTGCCCCAGCTCCACGAAGCGCTCTTCCTCACCGACGGCGGCGCCGAGACCACGCTGATCTTCGACGACGGCATCGACCTGCCCGACTTCGCGGCGTTCCCGCTGCTCGACGACCCCGACGGGCACGCGGCGCTGACCCGCTACTACGAGCGGTACGCGGGCATCGCCGAACGGGACGGCGTGGGCATCGTCCTCGAGACCGCCACGTGGCGCGCGAGCAGTGACTGGGGTGCGCGGCTCGGGTACGACGCGCAGCGCCTCGCCGACGCCAACCGCAAGGCGGTCGACCTGCTGCTCGACGTGCGGCAGCGGTTCGCGATCCCCGTCGTCATCAGCGGGTGCGTCGGGCCGCGCGGGGACGCCTACCGACCCGAGACGATCATGAGCCGGAGCGAGGCGAGGGACTACCACGCGCCGCAGATCAGGACGCTCGCGGACACCCCCGCCGACCTCGTCACGGCCATGACGCTGACGAACACGCCGGAGGCCACCGGGATCGTCGACGCCGCCCGCGAGGTGAACGCGGAGGTCGTCATCTCGTTCACCGTCGAGACGGACGGCCTGCTGCCGTCAGGAGAAACGCTCGCGCACGCGATCCGGCAGGTCGACGAGGACACCGACGGCCACGCGGCCTACTACATGGTCAACTGCGCGCATCCCACGCACATCGCGCCCGCCCTCGACCCGGAAGCCCCGTGGGCGCAACGGATCCGGGGGCTGCGGGCCAACGCGTCCAAGCTCAGCCACGCCGAGCTCGACGAGGCCGAGGTGCTCGACCGCGGCGATCCCGAAGAGCTCGCGAACGACTACCGCGCACTGAGAACGAAGCTGCCTCGGCTGACCGTGCTGGGCGGCTGCTGCGGCACCGACCACCGGCACGTGGACGCCATCAGCCGCGCGTTCAGTGGTTGAGGTCGGTCCGCAGCGCCGCCGCCCCGCGCAGGTAGACGTGCTTGACCGACGACCGCGGCAGGTCCGTCTCCACGTGCGCCAGCAACCGGATCACCCGCGGCATCGAGCCGGGCACCGCGATCTCCGTAGCGGACAGCAGCGGCACGTCCGAGAGACCAGCCAGGCGCGCGGCGTAGGCGGGGAACTCGGACACCAGGTCGGGTGTCGCGGTGAGCACCACGCTGATCAGGTCGTCGGACGTCAACGCGTTGCAGGACAACACCTCCCGCACCAGCTCGGCCGTCGCCTCCAGCAGCAGGTCCCGCGAGTCCGCGTCGATCTGCGTGGCTCCCCTGATCGCTCGCACCGCCATGTCACCGACAGTAGCAGCGTCCTCAGTGGACAGGTCATTGCTCCACAACGATGTTCGGGAACCGGGCCGTGAGGCCGAGCAGGTTCACGACGTAGACCGCCCACCCGCCGCCGACCAGCACGAGCCGCCGCTCCCCCAGCGACTCCGCCGTCTCGATCAGCACGCGCATGCCGCTGGAGCCGATGAACGTCAGCCCGGCGAAGTCGATCACCACGTCACCGGAACCGGTACCCGAGGCGCAGGCCAGGGCGAGCTCGGACCGCAGCAGGTCGGTGGTGCTCAGGTCGACCTCGCCGGCGAGCGTCAGCACCGCACCGTCGCGGCGCACGTCCAGCAGGCCTGGTCTCGGTTCCATCGCGGGTGCCTCAACAGGCTCGGGAGCGCCAGGAAACGCCTCCGCGCCCAGGGCCCGCCAGTGCCGGTCGGCCCCGAAACGCCTCTACGGTGCCAGGTCGGCCAGCAGCAGCCCGCTGCGCGGCTTCGGCGTGAAGTAGGTGCTCTTGCGCGGCATCTTGCGGCCCGACAGCACCTCCCCCAACGGCACGGGCGCGATCAGCAGCACCGCCTCGGCCTCGACGGCGGGGTCCACCACGGGCCGCACGCACGGGCTCTCGGGGTCGAGCCCCAGCGCCTCGCCGAGCAGCACCGACTCCACCACGGCGTGGTCGATTCCCCGTCCTGCGGGCAGTTCGACCCGCAGCACCGCGTCGGGGCAGCGCACCACGACCACGCCCGGTTCCGGGTCGACGACGTACGGCAGCTCCGCCACCGTCAGCCCGACCCGTTCCCAGGCCGCCACCAGGTCGGATGCCGTGAACCCGGTGCCCGCGACCGCACGGTGGATCGGCCCGACCCGCAGGCCGGGCCCGGACGTGACGAGCGCCAGCAGCCCGGCGAGCCCCGCCTCGCGCGCGGCCGCGACCCGGTGGTTGCCGTCCGCCACCAGCAACGGGTGCGCGCCGGCTTCCTGCACGAGCCGTTCCTGCAGGTCACCGGGCCCGACCAGCCACACCCAGTGCCGCCGCCCGCCCGAGTCGACGAGCGAGACCGCGGGCTCCTCGGTCATGCCGAGCACCAGGTCGGTCAGCCCGTCGTGCGGCGTGATCGGGATCAGCATGGCGGCGCTGGTGGCGATGCCGAGCGACGTGAGCACCTGGGCGCGTTCGGCGACGACGTCCGGGTAGACGTCCTCGGTGTGCTCGATGCCGTCCGGGTCGACCAGGCACAGCAGGCCGCACGCCGTGCCGTCCGGCCCGTCCACCCGGTACGGCGCGACGACGTCGCTGACCTCGCGATACGCGCGGCGGATCAACGCCGCGAGCTCGGTGCGGGCGGCAGGTAGCGCGTCCAGGAGGCCGGTGCCCGCGGCCAGCGCGGCGGGGGTGCGGTGGGGGTGCTGGACGGCCAGCAACGTGCCGTGCGGGGCTCTGGCGAGCGCCCCGATCACCTGGCCGGGTTCGGCGAACTCGTCGACGTCCGGTCCTGGCACGCGCTCGCGCACCACCCAGCCGTGACGCACGGGGCGTACTCGCGATGACATCCCCGTATCATGATCTGTGTGAACGTGGAGATCACGCCCCTGCCGGGCATCGGGACGCGCCAGGACTTCATGATCCGCGCCGGACGACGTGTCGGCGTGATCACCTACCGCGACGGCAAGTTCGAGCTCATCGTCTCGAAGGCCAACGACCCGGACTCGTGTTCGGCGTCGATACCGCTGTCACCCGAAGAGGCGAGCACGCTGGCGGGCCTGCTGGGCGCGCCGCAGCTCGTCGCGCACCTGCGCGAGGAGACCCGCGACATCGCGGGCATCACGACGCGGCAGCTGCCGGTCACCGCGTTCGCGAACCGCACGCTCGGTGAGACCGCTCTGCGCACCAGGACCAGTGTGTCCATCGTGGCCGTCGTGCGCGCGGGCAACGCGCATCCGTCGCCCGGCCCCGACTTCCTCTTCGAAAACGGTGACCTCGCGGTCGTCGTCGGTACCGCGGAGGGCCTCGACGCCGCCGCTGAGATCCTCCACGGCGGTTAAGCACAGTGCACGAGACGACAATCGCCATGATCCAGCTCGGCGCGGTGTTCTTCGGCCTCGGTCTGCTGGGTCGTGTTGCCAGACGTGCCGGAATCTCCCCGATCCCGCTCTACCTGGTCGGCGGGCTCGCGTTCGGCGACGGCGGGCTGGTGCCGTTGCACGGCATCGAGGAGTTCACGCACCTCGCCAGTGAGATCGGCGTCGTGCTGCTCCTCCTGCTGCTCGGCCTCGAGTACTCGGCCTCCGAGCTCACCACCGGCCTGAAGAAGTCGTGGATGGCGGGTGTGCTCGACCTGGTGCTGAACGCGGCGCCGGGCGCGGTCGTGGCCCTGATGCTCGGCTGGGGCACGGTCGGCGCGCTCGCGATGGCGGGCGTCACGTACATCTCGTCGTCCGGCATCGTCGCGAAGGTGCTCGGCGACCTGGGCCGGTTAGGCAACCGGGAGACGCCCGTCGTGCTGTCGGTGCTCGTGTTCGAGGACCTCGCGATGGCCGTCTACCTGCCGGTGCTGACGGCCGTGCTGGCCGGTGTGACGTTCCTCGGCGGGCTCACGTCCGTCGGCATCTCGTTGCTCGCGATCACCGTCGTTCTGGTGGTGGCGTTGAAGTACGGCCGGTTCATCTCGGCCATCGTGGACAGTCCGGACCACGAGGTGTTCCTGCTCAAGCTGCTCGGCTCGGCGTTGCTCGTGGCGGGCATCGCGTCGCAGCTGCAGGTGTCGGCGGCGGTCGGCGCGTTCCTGCTCGGCATCGCGATCTCCGGGTCGACGGCCGAGAACGCGACGCGCCTGCTGGAGCCGTTGCGGGACCTGTTCGCGGCGATGTTCTTCGTCGTGTTCGGCCTGAACACCGATCCGACGACGATCCCACCCGTCCTCGGCATCGCGGTCGCGCTGGCGGTCGTGACGACGGCGACGAAGGTCTGCACCGGCTGGTGGGCGGCACGGCGGCAGGGCATCGGGAAGATGGGCCGCATGCGTGCGGGCGCGGCGCTGGTGGCGCGCGGCGAGTTCTCCATCGTCATCGCCGGCCTGGCCGTGGCGTCCGGGCAGGTGAACGGCGACCTGGCCGCGCTGGCCACCGCCTACGTGCTGTTGATGGCGATCCTCGGGCCCATCGCGGCCAAGTACGTTGAGCCAATCGGTGAATTCTTTCAGCGCAGACGGCAAATGGCCTGAAACAAGTGCCCCGAAGTGACGACTCTCTAGTGAGAGCTAGACGGAGAGTAGGGGCGAAACGTCATGACCGAACCCGTAGAAGTGGAGACCACCGGCCGGTTCCTGGTGCTGCTGCAGGAAGACGCCGTCGAAGAGGGGCTGGCCGAGCTCGGCACGATCGCCGGGTTCGACCTCGACAGCGGTGATCTGGACGCGGAGACCGTGCAGGTCTTCCCGGAGCTCGGGGTCGCGGTCGTGTCCGCCGACCCGAACCTGCTGGCCGAGCTGAACAGCGCGGCCGACCGTCCCGGACCGGTGCAGATCGTGGAGCCGGAACGCGTCGTGCACGCGTTCCAGGACGACGACGCCGCGCCGGCCGAGGAGGACGTGGCCGCCGCGGCCGACGAGTCGGTGCTGACCTGGGGGTTGCAGGCGGTCGGCGCGGACGTCAGCACCGCCACCGGCAAGGGCGTCAAGATCGCGGTCCTGGACACCGGCTGGGAGAAGAACCACCCGGACTTCGCGGGCCGCACGATCACCACGCAGTCGTTCATCAACGGCGAGGACGTGCAGGACGGCCACGGGCACGGCACGCACTGCGTCGGCACGTCCGCGGGCCCGCGCAAGCCCGCCACGCTGCCCGGTTACGGCGTCGCCTACGAGGCGGAGATCTTCGCGGGCAAGGTGCTGTCGAACGCGGGCTCCGGCTCCGACGGCGGCATCCTCGCGGGCATCGACTGGGCCGTCTCGAACGGCTGCGCGATCATCTCGATGTCGCTCGGCGCGGACGTCCCCGCGGGCACGCCGTACTCGCAGATCTACGAGACCGTGGCGCAGCGCGCGCTGGCCAAGGGCACGCTGATCATCGCGGCGTCCGGCAACGCCTCGGCGCGTCCCGGCCGGATCGCGCCAGTCGGCCACCCCGCGCGGTGCCCGAGCATCATCGCCGTGGCCGCGATCGACGTGAACCGCGCGATCGCGTCGTTCTCCTCGGGCTCGGCGGACAAGATCGGCCAGATCGACGTGTGCGCGCCGGGTGTGGACGTGTACTCGTCGTTCAAGCTGCCGGACAAGTACCGCAGGCTGCGCGGCACGTCCATGGCCACCCCGCACGTGGCGGGCGTCGCCGTGCTGATCGCCGAGAAGACCGGCGCGCGCGGCTACGAGCTGTGGGCACGCCTCGTCGGCACGGCGCTGCGCCTGCCCCTGCCGTCCACCGACATCGGCGCCGGGCTCGTCCAGGCGCCATGACCGCTCCGGTGAACCAGGTGATGGTCACCGTGACCGAAGGCAGCCTCCCGCGGGTGCTCGACGACCTGCGGGAGGCGGGCCTGGTCGTGGACACGGTCCTGGAGGCGCTGGGCGTCGTCACCGGCACCGCCGAGGTCAAGGCGATCCCGGCGCTGCAGTCCGTTCCGGGCGTGCTCGACGTGGAACGGCAGTGGCGCGTGCAGCTCCCGCCGTACTGACTAGGCTCTGCGCTGACCCCATTCACGGCTGATCGAACACGTGTTCTATGCTGTGCGCGGGGTCACGTCGTTGCGCAGAGAGGAAACCTGATCGTGTCGGACACGCTCACCGAGGTGAAGGCAGTCGAGGAGACCGTCGTGGAGGAGACTCCGGCGGCCGCTGAGGCGTCTGCGGCCCCGACGAAGCCCGTCGAGGCCACCGAGGCTCCGAAGCCCGAGGCACCCAAGGCCGCCGAGAAGCCGAAGGCCGGCCGCCCGAAGAGCACGGCGAAGAAGACGCGCACCGTCGAGCTCACGCTCACGGTGACCGCCTCCGCGGAGGGCGAGTGGCAGGCGGACCTGGTCCACGGCACGCAGCGCGTCGTGTCGGGCCTGGTCATCCCGGCCATCGCCGTCTCCAAGGCGGCCAAGGAGCTGCACGAGGACATCGCCGAGGGCATCGAGTCGGTGCTCGAGGCGGCGCGCGACCAGCACCGCACCCGCATGGAGGAGCTGGAGGCCGAGCTGGCCAAGGTGAAGGCCCAGCTGGCAGAGCTCTCGGAGTAAGCCGCACCACGCAGACAGGGCGGCCCGCGATGACGCGGGCCGCCCTGTCGCATGTCCGGGGGGAGGCGCGGGGCGAGGCCGCGGGCGAGGGCGGGAGGGATGGGGCGAGAGGCAAGGCCGCGGGCGAGGGCATGAGGGGTGGGGCGAGAGGCAAGGCCGCAGGCGAGGGCATGAGGGGTGGGGCCGCAGGCGAGGGCGGGAGAGGTGGGGCGCGGGGCCAGGAGTATGGGCCGAGGGTGTGGGCACGCAGGCGGGGAAGGGTGGCACGCGGCGGGCCATGGGTGGTGGAACGAGGCCGGGATGGCGCGGAGCGAGGCGGGCCGGGCAGAGCCGGGCGGGCCGGAGCGCAGGCGCGGACAGGCCGAGCAGGCGCGGGGCGGGGCGGGGCGGGGCTGCGCGGCGCGGGGCTGCGCGGCGCTGGGCTGGACTGGGCGGCGCGGCGCTGGGCTGGACTGGGCGGCGCGGGGCTGGGCGGGAGCGCAAGGCGCTGGTCACACCCAACCCAACGCGATGCCGAAGGCGAGCCGTCCTTCAGCCTTCCTGAGCGAGCGGTCCCGGCGGTGGGGTCCCATCACGAGTCGCGCCACAGCCCTTGCTACATCTGGAGGGTGAGGTCAAATCGACACGCTCTTCGTCGATTTGACCTCACCCTCCAGATGTGGCCCGCTCTTGGTGCGGCTTGTGATGGGACCCCACCGCCAACGCAACCACCAAAGCAACAGGCAGCCGCTCTAAGCACCAGGCGTGCCATCAGCCTGCAGGCAGCGCTACCCCCTGATCAGATTGCCGGGGTCTGGGGCAGAGCCCCAGGGGAAGCACGCAAGGCGAACCCGCCAACGCAACCCCGGCCACCCGACAAACCCAGGCAACCCAGACGAATCTTCTAGCGGGACGGGTCGAGCAGCAGTTTCCCGGCTGTCCGGCGAGACCGGAGGTCCTCGTGCGCAGCACGGATCTCCCCCATCCCGTACTCCCCACCAGGAACAGCCTTCAACTTCCCGTCCACCACCAGCGCGAACAACTCAGCCATCGCCCGATGCGCCAAGGTCCCGTGCTCCGCGTCCCGAACCTTCAGGGCGTGCGGCAGCCACATCCCCGCAACGGCCGTGGAGTGCACCAGCAGCGCGCCGAGGTCGACCGGCTTCGGCCTCTCCCGCGACGCCATGCCGTAAAACGCAAGCCGCCCGAACGGAGCCAGCGCCACCAACGACTGGTCGGTGACGGCACCCCCGGTCATGTCCAGCACGACGTCGACCCGCCGCCCGCCGTTGGCCTCCTTCAAGGCGGCGGTCATGTCGGCGGCACGGGAGTCGATGGCGACATCGGCCCCGAGGTCCAGCGCCAACTGGCGCTTCTCCTCGGAAGAGGCGGTGGCGATGACCCGCCCAGCCCCCCACAGCTTGGCCAGCTGAACGGCGATCGTCCCCACACCACCGGCGGCGGCGTGCACGACGACCGACTCACCGGGCTCCATGTGAGTCGACTTCCGCAGCAACAACCAGGCGGTGGCGCCCTGGACGATCAACGACAACGCGGTCAGGTCGTCCACGCCGTCGGGAACGTCGAACGTGGTCAGCGCCGGCGCGACAGCCTTCTCCGCGTACCCGCCGGAGTTCTTGGTCAACGCGACGACCCGGCGACCGTCGGCGGTCAGGCCGACGACCTCGCCGCCGGGGACCAGCGGCAGTTCCATCCGGGCCAGGTAGGAGTTCTCGGCCTGGTGCGTGTCCGCGTAGTTGAGGCCGGCGCGCGAGACGGTGATCAGCACCTCGCCCTCACCGGCCACCGGGTCGGGCAGCTCCACCTGCTGGAGCACCTCGGGGCCGCCGAACTCGGTGATCTGGATGGCACGCACGGTCAGTTCTCCTTGAGGGCGAGCGAAATGGGGTCCTTCTGGGCGGCCGCGACGCGCGAGCCGTCAGCCGCACGAGGCCCAGGTGGGTTGCGGAAGGTGAACGGCTCCGCCGGGCGGCCGGACTGGACGAACCACGCCTCGCCGGTGCCGGAACCCTCCACAATGGACATGAACGCGTCGACGACCACGGACACCGGCAGGATCGGCATGCCGATCTCGTCGAGGGCCGACCGCAGCGGGACGATGATGTTGGTGTCGGCGAACGCGGGGCACAGGGCGTTCACGCGGATGTCCTGGTAGGCGCCGCCGAGCGCGCGCACCAGGCCGACGACCGCGGCCTTGTTCGCGCCGTAGACCGGGTCTCCCGGCGTGGGCATCAGGCCCGCCATCGACGCCGTGGCGATGATCTGGCCACCGCGCTTGCGCAGTTCCGGCAACGCGTGGTGCGCGCCGTAGACGACGCCGTCGACGTTGATCGCCATCGCGCGGCGGTAGAGCTCGGCGTCGAAGTCGTCGCCCAGCGAGCGGCCGGTGCCGATGCCGGCGTTCAGGAACGCGATGTCGAGCCCGCCGTACGTGCTCACGGCCAGGGCGACGGCCTCCGCGGAGTCCGAGGCAACGGTGACGTCGCAGCGCACGAAGACGCCGCCGATCTCGTCGGCGACGGCTTTGCCCTGGTCAGCGTCCACGTCCGCGATCACGACGTGGGCGCCGAGCGATGCCAGCCGCCGGGCGGACGCGGCGCCGATGCCGTTGGAGCCGCCGGTGATGAGCGCGACCTTGCCGGTGAGTTCCACGGGCGTCTGCCTCCTCGTATTGCCACATTCCGACCAGTCGGTATGGTCGTCCGCACAGGCCTGGACGTCAAGCTGACTGATAGGTACGTTACTAAGCGCTTGCTTAGCCCACCAGACACACTGAAGGAGGACCCGTGGCCGACAGGGTTGCGATCGTCACCGGCGCGGCTCGTGGCATCGGCGCCGCGGTCGCGCAGCGTCTCGCCGCGGACGGCCTGGCCGTCGCGTTGCTCGACCTCGACGAACAGGGTGTGCTCGAGGGCGCCGAGAAGATCGTCGCGAGTGGTGGGCGGGCCATCGGCCTCAAGGTCGACGTCGCCGACGAGGAGCAGGTCAACGCCGCGGTCGCGAAGGTCGCCGAGGACCTCGGCGCGCCGACCGTGCTGGTCAACAACGCCGGCGTGCTGCGCGACAACCTGCTGTTCAAGATGACGGCCGCGGACTGGGACACGGTCATGAACGTGCACCTGCGCGGCGCGTTCCTGATGAGCAAGGCCGTGCAGGCGTTCCAGACCAAGGAAGGCTTCGGCCGCATCGTCAACCTGTCGAGCACGTCCGCGCTCGGCAACCGCGGCCAGGCCAACTACTCCGCCGCCAAGGCCGGCATGCAGGGCTTCACGAAGACCCTCGCGATCGAGCTCGGCAAGTTCGGCGTCACGGTCAACGCGATCGCGCCCGGTTTCATCGCCACCGAGATGACGAAGGCGACCGCCGAGCGCATGAAGATCTCGTTCGAGGACCTCGTGAACGGTGCGGCGCAGGCGATCCCGGTCGCGCGCGTCGGCCAGCCGGAGGACATCGCGCACACCGCGTCGTTCCTCGTCAGCGAGGGTGCCGGGTTCGTGTCCGGCCAGGTCATCTACGTCGCCGGCGGACCGAAGGACTGACGATGCGCGCTTTCGAGAACATCGACGAGCTCGTCGCCGCGAAGGGCCAGCACCTCGGGTTCGGCGAGTGGCACGAGATCACGCAGGAGCAGGTCAACCTGTTCGCCGACGCGACGCTCGACCACCAGTGGATCCACATCGACGTCGAGAAGGCCGCGAAGGGCCCGTTCGGCGGCCCGGTCGCGCACGGCTACCTGACGTTGTCGCTGGTGCCGTACCTGGTGCGGGACGTCTACACCGTCAAGAACATCAAGATGGGCGTGAACTACGGCAGCAACAAGGTCCGCTTCCCGCAGCCGGTGCTGGTCGGCGCCCGCGTGCGCGGCGGGGTGGAGCTGCTCGACGTCACCGACATCGCGCTCGGCAAGCAGCTCGTGACCAAGGTCGTCATCGAGATCGAGGGCAGCGAGAAGCCCGCGTGCGTCGCCGAGATCGTCAGCGTGATCGTGCCCTGATCAGGGCTTGAGGCTGTGGATCAGCAGGTCCGCGTAGTGCCCGGCCAGCCGCTCGGGCGGGATGTCCCCGTCCGGGCGGTACCAGGTGCCGAGCTGGTGCAGCGAGCCGAAGAAGTAGTACGTGGCGACGTCGGCGGGCACGTCGGCGCGGAACGTCCCGTCCGCCTGCCCCTCCTCGACGAGGCCGCGGAACTTCTCGTGGTAGCGCCGCCGTTCCGCCCGGACCTCCTTCTGCTTCTCGGCAGAGAGGTGGTTCATCGACCGGAAGAACACCCTGGCGGCGTCGAAGTCGTCGATGCTCGTGACGATCACGTCGACGGCGGCCTCGCGGAGCCGCTCGGTGATCGGCCCCCTGCTCTCCGCGATCTTCTCCAGGTGCTCGGTCTGCAAGCGCAGCAGCCGCCCGTAGATCTCGTGCAGCAGGTCGTCCTTGGACCCGAAGTAGTGGTACATAGCGCCTTTGGTGACACCGGCGTGCTCGACGATCTCCTGCACGGCGACGCGTTCGTACCCCTTGTCCGCGAACAGGCGGGTGGCGGCGTCGATCAGTCTTTCAGGCACGGTCACGACCGGAGCGTACCTCCCGACCGAGGAGAACCCAGGCAATGATCAGTCGCTGGACCGTCGTCGCCGACCGCGGCGACCTCACCAAAACCGAAGTGCTGCACGACGAACTGCCCGCCGCGTCCGACCTGTCGGACTGCGAGGTGCTGCTGCGGGTCAGCCGCGTCGGCCTCACCGCCAACAACGTCACGTACGGCGTGATCGGCGACGTCATCGGCTACTGGCGCTTCTTCCCGGCGGGCGGCCCGGACCAGGGCGTCGTCCCGGTCTGGGGCTTCGCCGACGTCGTCGAGTCCACAGTGGACGCGCTGCCGCCCGGCACCCGCGTCTACGGCTACCTGCCGATGGCGAGCCACGTCGTGGTGCGGGCGAAACTCACCTCGTCCGGTTTCGTCGACACCGCCGACCACCGCGCCGACCTGCCCGCCGTCTACAACAGCTACCTGGTGACCTCGCGGGACCCCGCCTACGACGCGTCGCTCGAAGATCTGCAGGTGCTGTACCGGCCGCTGTTCCTGACGTCGTTCCTGCTGGCCGACCAGCTGGTGGACAACGCGTTCCACGGCGCGCGCACTGTCGTGATCTCCTCGGCGTCGAGCAAGACGGCGTTCGGCACGGCCCAGTGCCTGAAGGACGCCGGCGTGCGGGTCGTGGGTCTCACCTCGCCGCGCAACGTGGAGTTCACCGAGGGCCTCGGCCTCTACGACACCGTGCTCCCCTACGGTGCCCCGGTGGACGTCGAACCGTCGGTGTACCTGGACTTCAGCGGCTCGGCCGAGGTCCGTTCGGCCCTGCACGACCGGCTGGGCGACGACCTGAGGAAGGACATCTCGATCGGGCTCACGCACAAGGCGCCGTCGCAGGACCAGCGCTCGGAGTTCTTCTTCGCACCGGACCAGCTGCGCAAGCGCACCGCGGACTGGGGCGCGGACGGCCTCGCCGAGCGCTTCGGCACGGCCTGGCGGGGGTTCACCGCCCAGGCGGGCGACTGGGTCGCCGTCGTGCGGCACAACGGCCCGGAGGAGCTCGTCGACGTGTGGCAGGCGGTGCTCGCGGGGAAGGCGAACCCGGACACCGCCGACGTGATCACCTTCTGAGCAGGGTGACCAGCAGGCCGGCGATGTTGTGGGCGTCGTCGTGGCCGCGGTGGTGCGTGCCGTCGATCTTCCGCCCGGTAATCCGCACCGCCTCGGCCATGCCGACCTCACGCGGGAGGGCGTGCGTCAACGCGAAGAGCGTCTTGACGTTCAGGTGCCGCGGCCCGAACGGGTAGCGGACGCCGAAGTCGGCGCACTGCCGTTCGAACATCTTGCGGTCGTAGTCGCCGTAGGACGCCCACACGCGCCGGTCCGAGCGGTACTCCTTGCGCAGCAACGCACACGCCTCGGCGAACGACACACCCTCGGCGACCTGGTCGGCGGTCAGCGTGGTCAGCCGGGTGCAGAACGGGCTGACACGCGAACGGGACGGGCGCACCAGCACGGAACGCCGCTCGCCGCGCTTCCCGGAGGCCACCTCGACCGGGCAGACGCCGATCTCGATGATCTCCGAGACCTCGCCGGCAGGCGGCGTGCCCTCCCAGCACGTCGACTCCACGTCCACGACCAGCACCTCGTCCAACGCGATCACGTGCTGATCGTCCCCCACGCGTCTACTGGAATACGACGACGGGCAGCACGACGATCTCGCCGGTGGCGGCGTTCCAGGACTGGACCCGGCCGAGGCAGCGGGCGTTGAACTGACCGGGCGGCAGCGTGTCGCGCAGGCTCGCCCGGTCGCACTCGACGCGGACGCGGCCGTCGCCGGCGGGGGCGTGCAGCACGGCGGGGTCGTCGCCGTCGCCCACCTCGAAGCGGCCGTGCAGCGAGACGTACTCGCGGACGTCGTTGAGGCGCTTGGCCTTGCTGCGGTGCCACGCCTCGTCGGCACGCATGGTCTGGGCGGTCAGGTCGACGTCGACCACGCCGTGGGCCGCCCGCAGGCCTGCGAGCACGACGCCGATGACGTCGATCTCGGTGGCCGGTTTCTCGTAGGTGTCGGTGTTCTGCTCGACGACCGAGCCGTCGACGCCGATGCCGAACTCGCTAGGACCCACCTGCAGCTTGCCGTTCTTGGTGACGGTGATCTGCTTGACGAACTGGCGGGTGACGGCGTCGTCGTAGCGGCCCACCTTGCAGAGGTTGATCATGCGCTGGCCGTGCACGTAGAACAGGATGCCCGGGACCTCGGGTTCCGCCGACCGCCGCCGCAGTCGTTGCCAGACAAGGGCGATCACGGCGACCAACGCGATCAGCGTGGCGACCCAGAGCAGGATCCAGCCCCACGAGACCGACCACCAGAGGGCTCTATCGACAGCCACGGATCTCCCTCACCGCTTCCAGCAACGACTTCGCGCCGGCCTCGACCAGGCGGCCACCGCTCGCCTGGGCCACGCGGTCCAGCTCGGCCGTGGAGGCCTCGCCGAACCTGATCGGGTACACGGGCACCTCGCCGCGCCCCACCCGCAGGAACTCGTCCAGCGACGGTCCCGCGTTGTTCTCGCCGTCGGTCATCAGGACCACGGCCGTGTCGCCGCGGGCCAGCTGCAACGCCCGGTCCAGCGCGCCCCAGATCGCCGTGTTGTCGCGCAGGTCGTCGGACGCCACGACGGCCAGCAGCGCGTCGAGGTCCTCCTTGCCGCGCACGGTGATCGAGCGTTCTTCCAGCACCTCGCCCGCGAACCGCACGATCGTCACGGTCTCGCCGACGTAGAAGCGGTCGAAGCCGTTCAACGACGCGAAGGCCTCGCGCAGCCCGGCCATCCTGGCGCCGCGCATCGATGTCGACCAGTCCAGCACGAAGACCACCTGACGTCCGTCGCCCGCGCGGTCGTGGAACAGCAGCAGGCGGTCGATCACCTCGGAGCTGTCCGGGAAGTACAACGCGGTGCCGAGGTCGGCGCGCAGCTTCTCGTCGCGCCGCACGGACGACTCGACGGGACGGCGCCAGGTGCGGTCGGCGATCATCTGCTGCGCGGCGGGCGACCGCAGCCACTCCACCACCCGGTCGTAGGCGGCGCGCTGGTCGGGGTTCACGAGCATCAGCGGGTAGTCGGACAGCACGATGCCGTCGCGGGGGTAGACGATCTCCAGCGGTTCGCTCAGCTTCCCGGAGGCGTTGAGCGACAGCAGTTCCGACTCGTGCGCGACCAGTCCGTCCACATCGGACCTCCGGACGAACTCCCCCGCCGCGTCGGGAACGTCGAACGCGCGCCCGCTCAGGAACCCCTGGAGGCGGTCACAGCTCACGTCCTCCGGCCGCAGCGGCGCACCGGTGCCCGCGGCCGCCGTGGCCACGCCGATCAACGCGGCCATCCCGCCACCGGAGACGCGCGGATCGGCCATGCCGTAGCGGAACTGGCCCAGCGCGGCGCGGTCCGCGACGTCGGCCCACGTCGGCCGCTCCCCCAGCACGGCGCGCTTGCCCGGCCGCACGCCGAGCACCACGGGGGACGTCATGATGCTCGCCGCCAGCTCCGGTTCGGTACCGCGCAACCGCAGGAACCTGGTGGTGGACAACCAGGCCAGGTCGAACCCGTCGAGCGACCTGCCGGCCTCGACCGTGCCGCGGTGCTCCACCGCGAGCTCCACGCCGGTGGCCTTCTTCAGCTCCGCGAGCACGGGACCGAGGTCGGCGAGCTCCGTGCTCGCCAGCACCTTCAGCCGAACCGAGGGCGGGCTCGGCGTGCACGCGGTCAGCAGGAGCAGGACCGCGAGCAGCAGCCTCATGTGCAGTCACCGACGACGTCGAGCATGCGCTCGAACAGCTCGGCCTTGGGCAGTTCCACCCTGCCCATTTCCCCCGCAGGTGGTTCCGGGAGTCCTCGGCCGGCGATGTAGCCGCTGAAGTCGGCGTCGGTCTCGCCGTTCCAGCCGAGCGAGTGGAAGCCCAGTTCGACGGCGCGGCGGCGCAGGTCCGGGTCGCTCATCATCAGTTCGCCGATGCGGTCGCCCTCGGGCGTGAACGAGATCAGCTCGGGCGTGCTCTGGTGCTGCTTGGTCGGGTAGAGCAGCACGCGTTCGGTGTCGAAGGCCGGTTGCCGCAACTGGTAGGCGATGTACTGGTGTTCGTAGATCACCGCGATCACGGCGTGCGTGCGGCCTTCCGGCACGAAGTACTTCGGCGCCATGTCCTCGCCGGCCTGCCCCTGCGCGTCCACGTGCGGCTTGACCCTGCGAGCCAGTTCCTCCGCGGCTTCGACGGTCTGCGGTGGCCCGTCACCGAGGGCGGTGGCGAAGAACCCGACGAGCGTCGCGCCGGAGTAGGCCTTGCAGGGGTCAGGAGACTGCGCGATGACCCGGTTGCCGTTGGTCAGGCGCGGGTCGATCTCGTTCCAGCGCTGGTCCTTCAGCTCCGAGAACCTGTTCACGTTGAGGGTGTAGTAGTACGGCTTGTCACCGCCGTCGTGCGGCGTCGCCGCACCGGCCTTGACGAGCGCCTCGGCGTACTCGCGGAACGTCGCGAGCACCACCGGTGTGAAGAAGGGCCGGTACGGCACCACGTGCTTGCCCGCGCGCCGGGACTTCACGTGCTCGTTCGCCACGTGCCCGGACGGGAAGACGAAGTGGTACGAGTCGAGGTCGGGCTTGTTCGCCAGGTCACGCGACCCGGCGGGCGTCACGTGCACCTGGTAGCCCCGCGCCATCAGGATGCGCTTGACCTGCTCGTCCTGGAAGAAGTCGCGCTTGGAGGCGAAGAGCGCCCGCACGACCGTCACAGACCGGAACGGGCCGGTGATGTGCCCGGAGACGAGCAGCACCACCAGCCCGGTCACGAACACCGCCAACGGCGGCACGAACCACAGCAGGAACCGTCTTCGCGGGTCGACGATCTTGAACTCGGGCTCCCGCACGGCTCCCCCTGGAGTCAGACGATCACGGCACCACCGTCGACGACGAGCGTCTCGCCGGTAACGTAACCGCCCGCAGGGGAGGCCAGGAACAAAACGGCCGCGGCTAGTTCCTCCGGGTCACCGATTCGCCCGGATGGCAGCGCCGCCTGCATCTTCTCCAGGTAACCCGGCGGATACTGGTCGGTCATCTCGGACTCGAAGAAGCCGGGGCAGATCGCGTTGACGCGGATGCCCTTGCGGCCCGTCCACTGCTGCGCGAGGTCCCGCGTCAGGCCGAGCAGGCCCGCCTTGGACGCCGAGTACGCGGCCTGCGGGATGCCACCGGTCACGAGTCCCAGCACACTGGAGATGTTGATGATCGAGCCACCGGACGTCATCACCGCGGCCGCCGCCTGCGCCATCCAGTAGGCGCCGTTGAGGTTCACGTCCATGACGGCGAGGAACTGCTCGGGCGTCTCCCGCGAGGCGGGGACCGCCGTGCCGACGCCGGCGTTGTTCACGAGCACGCCGACCGTGCCGAACTCGGCCGCCTGGCGGGCGACCTCGCGGCAGTCGTCAGGCTGCGACACGTCGGCCTGCACGACCAGCGCGCGCCGGCCGGTGGCCTCGACGAGCGCGGCCGTGTCCTTCAGCTTGTCCGCGCGGCGGGCGGCCAGCACGACGTCCGCGCCCGCCTCCGCGAGTCCCTTGGCGAACGCGACGCCGAGGCCGGAGGACGCGCCGGTGACGATCGCGACCTTTCCGTCCAGGCGGAACTTGTCCAGGATTCCCATTGTCACGAAAGCCTTTCCAGGATGATCGCCATGCCCTGACCGCCGCCGACGCACATGGTCTCGAGACCGAACTGGGCGTCGCGGGCCCGCATGCCGTTGATCAGCGTCGTCATGATCCGCGCGCCGGTCGAGCCGAACGGGTGGCCGAGCGCGATCGCGCCGCCGTGCACGTTGAGCTTGTCGATGTCGATGCCCAGCGCGCGTTGCGATCCGAGCACCTGCACCGCGAACGCCTCGTTGATCTCGACCAGGTCGATGTCCTCGATGGACAGACCGGCGTACCCGAGTGCCTGCTTCGTGGCCTCGACCGGGCCGAGGCCCATGATCTCCGGCGAGAGCCCGGAGACACCCGTGGAGACGATGCGCGCCAACGGGGTCAGCCCGAGCTCGCGCGCCCGCACGTCGCTCATGATCACGACCGCGGCCGCGCCGTCGTTCAGCGGGCAGCAGTTGCCCGCGGTGACCGTGCCCTCCGGCCGGAAGACCGGCTTCAGCTGCGACACGGCCTCGTAGGTGACGCCGGAGCGCGGGCCGTCGTCGGTGGAGACGACCGTGCCGTCGGGCAAGGTGACCGGCGTGATCTCGCGGGCGAAGAACCCGTCCGCGATCGCCTTCTCGGCGAGGTTCTGCGACCGCACGCCGAACTCGTCCTGGTCGTGCCGCGAGATCCCCAGCCGCGTCGCGACGTTCTCGGCCGTCTGGCCCATCGCGATGTAGTAGTCGGGGAGCTTGCCGTCCAGGCGCGGGTCGGTCCACGGCGCGTTCGACGCCGCCGTGTCCAACGTCCGTTGCTGCGCCTCGTCGAACAGCGGGTTGAACGACGGCGTGCCGGAGTGCAGGTACCGCGAGACGCACTCGACGCCGGCGGAGATGAAGGCGTTGCCCTCGCCCGCCTTGATGGCGTGGAAGGCCATCCGCGCGGTCTGCACGGACGACGAGCAGAACCGGTTGACCGTCGTACCGGGCAGGCCGTCGTACCCGAGCTGCACGGCGACGCGGCGGGCGATGTTCTGCCCGTGCTCGTCCTGCGGCTCGGCGCACCCGAGGTGCAGGTCGGTGATCTCGGACGCGGGGATGTCGCCCAGCGCGGCCGAGACCACCTGCGCGGCCAGGTCGTCCGGCCGCAGTGTCGCCAGAGTTCCCTTGCGGGCACGGCCGATCGGCGACCGGGCCGTGGAAACGATGACCGCTTCAGCCATGCCGTTCTCCTTACAGGCCCAGGTCGCGGCCGATGAGTTCCTTCATGATCTCGTTCGAGCCGGCCCAGATCTTCGTGACGCGGGCGTCCATCCACGCGCGGGCGACGCGGTACTCGGTCATGTAGCCGTAGCCGCCGTGCAGCTGCACGCAGGCGTCGATGACGTCGTTCTCGACCTCGGCGCTCCAGTACTTCGCCTGCGCCGCCTCGACGGGGCTGAGCTCACCGCGGACGTGCTGCATCGTCAGCGTGTCGACGAAGGCCTGCGTGACGTCGAGCTTGGTGCGCAGCTCGGACAGCAGGAACTTGTTGTGCTGGAACTTGCCGATGGCCTGCCCGAACGCCTTGCGCTCCTTGACGTACTCGAGGGTCTCTTCGAAGACGCCCTGCGCGTGCGCGAGGTTCGAGATGGCGGCGCCGATCCGCTCCTGCGGCAGGCGTTCCATCATGTAGATGAAGCCCTGGCCCTCCTCGCCGATCATGTGCTCCCGGGAGAGGCGCACGTCGGAGAAGAACAGCTCCGCGGTGTCGGACGGGTGCTGGCCGACCTTGTCGAGCTTGCGGCCGCGTTCGAAGCCGGGCATGCCGGTCTCGACGGCGAACAGCGTGATGCCGCGCGCGCCCTTGGACGGGTCGGTGCGGGCCGCGACGACGATCATGTCGGCGGTGTAGCCGTTGGTGATGAACGTCTTGGAGCCGTTGAGGATCCAGTCGTCACCGTCCCGCACGGCGTTGGTCTTGAGCGCCGCGAGGTCGGAGCCGCCGGACGGCTCGGTCATCGCGATGCCGGTCTTGATCTCGCCGGTGCACATGCCGGGCAGCCAGCGCTGCTTCTGCTCCTCGGTGCACAGGTCGACGAGGTACGGCGCCACGACGTCGCCGTGGATGCCGAGGCTCGACGCCACCGCGGCGTTGACCCGGCAGAGCTCCTCGGCGAAGACGGTGTTGAAGCGGTAGTCGTTCGCGCCGCTGCCGCCGTACTCCTCGGGGATCTCGAGGCCCAGCAGGCCCTGGCGACCGGCCTCCAGCCACACATCCCGGTCGATCACGCGCTCTTCGATGAACTTCTCGACGTTCGGCGTGATCGTGCGCTCGACGAACGCCTTCGCCGACTCCCGGAACGCGGCGTGATCCTCGTTGAACAGCGTCCGCTGCACGACTAACCTCCATACTAAGCGGTTGCTTAGCGCTAAGCGCACGCTTAGCGTGCAGTACGATCCATCACCTGTCAACACGCGAGGAGCCACCCGATGACCACGACCGGACTGGACGGGTTCGCGCTGCTCGACGAGACGTGGCGCACGGTCACCCCCGACGCCGCCCGCCGGATGCTCATCGCGGCCGCCCACGCGTTCGCAGGCAAGGGATATCACGCCACGACGACCCGGGACATCGCCTCTCTGGCGGGAATGTCACCGGCGGCCGTGTACATCCACTACCGGTCCAAAGAGGAGCTGCTGTTCAACATCTCGCTCGTCGGCCACGAGACGTCGCTCGCGCTGCTGTCGTCCATCACGGGCGAGGAGCCGGTGGAGCGGCTGAAGAACGCGGTGGCGGCGTTCGCGGGCTGGCACGCGGAGTTCCACACGACGGCGCGGGTGGTGCAGTACGAGCTGGGCGCGCTCTCGGCCGAACACCACGCGGAGGTGGCGGAGCTGCGCCGGCAGATCGAGGCGCGGATGCGGTCCTTCATCGAGGACGGTGTGGAGGCGGGCGTGTTCGACGTGCCCGACGTGAAGGGCGCGACGCTGGCGGTGCTCTCGCTGTGCATCGACGTCGCGCGGTGGTACCACCCGGACGGCAAGCGCACCCCGGACGAGATCGGCGCGTTGTACGCCGATCTCGTCCTGCGGATGGTGCGCCCTAGCTGACGGACTTCTTGCCGTACATCCCGGCGACCAGGGACACGCCGACCGCGGCGACCACGATCTGGACGATGAGCTCGATCCAGTCGATGCCGGGCGTGTCCTCCACGCCGAGCAGGCGCGCGATCCACGTGCCGATGAACGCGGCCACGATGCCGACGATGATCGTCAGCCAGATCGGGATGTTCTGCTTGCCCGGCGCGAACAACCGGCCGAGCACGCCCAGGATCAGACCGATGACGAGCGCACCGATGATGCTGCCGATGCCCATGACAGCCCTCCTCCGCGATGATTTCGGATCTTGGCCGAGATCATCCCTTCAGAGGACGCATCATGCAGCGCGAGGCGTAGTGCCGTAGTCCGTTCGGGTTACCAGCGGCTGCCGGAGACCTGCGCCATCCACTGGTTGATCGTGGCGGTCCAGTCGGTGCCGACCGCCTGCTGGTGCGAGACGGCGAACCGGCCGTAGGCGTCGCCGCCCGAGCGGAGCAGGCCGGCGCGCTTGTCGGCCTCCAGGATGACGTGCAGCTCGTGCGGGGTCGTGACGAACGTCAGCTCGACCTGCTTGAGGCGGCCGGAGAACTGCGGCGGCGGGTAGAACTCGATCTCCTGGTAGAACGGCAGCTGCTGCGGCACGCCGTAGATGCGGCCCTTCTCGTTGTCCGCCTTGGTGAAGCGGAAACCCATGTGCCCGAACGCCTGGAGCACGGCGTCCTGCGACGGCAGCGGGTGCACCCAGATGGGGTCGAGGTCGCCGGGGTCGATGGCGCCGCGGACCTCGAGCTCGGTGCGCAGACCGAGTTGCATGCCGGAGAGCTGCATGCCGCCGACGACGTTGAGCGGGCACTCGTGCGGCACGGGCACCTGGAACGGCAGCGACAGGTTCTGGTGCGGCTGGGCGATGATCCGCTGGCCCACGGAGAACTTGTGGAACTCCATGTTGGTGTTGTACTCGTTGTCGCCGCTCTCGACCTCGACGCGGGTGAGCAGCGCGAGCGTGACGTGGTCGATCTCGGCGGGGTGGTCGCCGCCCGCGATGCGCACCTCGCCGGACAGCACCTCGCCGGGCCTGACGTTCGGGTTCGTCAGCACCGTGTCGACAGTCGGCCCGCCCACACCGAACGCGCGCATCATCCTCTTGAACACCACTGCGGCCTCCTGGAGCCCTTCGGTTTGCGGGGAGTCTGCCAACTGGATCGCCCGTTTGCGGCGAAGTGTTCCGTTGACGCCTCACCACCCCGATCGGTTCCGTATGGACTTCCGTTGACTTCAGATGGCAACATGCGACGGCCGTCACATACTAAGCGGTCGCTCAGGAGGTCGCCCGTGCTGCTCGTCGCCAACCGGGGTGAGGTGGCCGTCCGCGTGCTGCGCGCTGCGGCTGACCTGGGGATTCGCACCGTGGCGGTGTACGCGGAGGACGACGCCTCCTCGCTCCACGTGTCGCTGGCGGACCGGGCCGTGGCCCTGCACGGGCCCGCGCCGTACCTGGACGTGGATCAGCTGGTGGCCGCCGCCGAGGGGTGCGTGGCGGTGCATCCGGGGTGGGGTTTTCTGTCCGAGAACGCGTCGTTCGCCCGGGCGTGTTCGGCGGCCGGGCTCACCTTCGTCGGGCCGTCCGCTGACGTTCTGGAGTTGCTCGGTGACAAGCGGCGAGCGCGGGAACTGGCTGCGTCACTGGGGATTCCGGTGCTGGACGCCGCGCCCGGTGAGTTCCCGGTCATGGTGAAGGCCGTCGCCGGGGGTGGCGGCAAGGGCATGCGGGCCGTGCACTCGGCCGCCGATCTGGACGCGGCCGTCGAGGCGTGCCGCGCGGAGGCGTTGGCGGCGTTCGGGGTTCCGGACGTCTACCTGGAACGGCTGATGCCGTCTGCCCGGCACATCGAGGTGCAGCTCGTCGGGACGTCCGTGATCGGCGACCGCGACTGCTCTTTGCAGGTCCGGCATCAGAAGGTCGTGGAGATCGCGCCCGCTCCCCTGCTCGACCCGGTGCTGCGCAAGGCGTTGCACTCCGCCGCCGTGTCGCTGGCTTCCGCCGCCGGGTTCACCGGGGTCGGGACCGTGGAGTTCCTGGTGTCCGGGGACTCCTACGCGTTCCTGGAGGTCAACCCGCGGCTCCAGGTCGAGCACACGGTGACCGAGATGGTGTCCGGAGTGGACCTCGTCCGGACGCAGTTGCTGCTGGCGTGGGGAGGCGACGTCGACTACACGCCTCTGGACCGCGGCGCCGCCGTGCAGGTGCGACTGAACCAGACTTCGGGCGGGGTGCTCTCGGCTTTCGGGCTGCCTGCCGGGCCGGGGGTGCGCGTCGACACGCACGGGTACGTCGGCTACCGGGTCGGGACCGCCTATGACGGCCTGCTGGCGAAGCTCGTGGTGCACGGCGAGGACCTGGACGTCGCGCTGAACCGGGCGCGGCGGGCGCTGGGCGAGTTCTCGGTGTCCGGCGTGTCCACGAACCTGGAGTTCCTGAAGTCGTTGCTGGCCCAGGACATCGTCGGCGCCACCACGGACTTCGCCGCCACCTCGCCGGATTCGGGTCAGCGCGCTCCGCTGGCCGGGACGGTGGTGGCGGTGTCCGAGGACTCCGTCGTGCTGGAAGCGATGAAGATGCAGCACGTCGTGCGGGTGTCCGGCGACGTGCTGGTGTCGGTGGGCGACACGGTGGCCGAGGGCCAGGTGCTCGCGTCCGGCGCCGGCGAGTCCACAGAGGACGTTGCACTCGCGGATCCCGCACACGTCCGGCCGGACCTGGCCGAGGTGCTGGCGCGGCATGACTTCTCACGCCCGGAGGCCGAGGCGCGACGGCACGCGCGGGGCGGGCGGACCGCGCGCGAGAACATCGCCGACCTCTGCTCTTCGTTCGTCGAGTACGGCGGCCTCGCGATCGCCGCGCAGCGCCAGCGTCGTTCCGTGGAAGACCTGATCGAACGCACACCCGCAGATGGCCTCGTCGCTGGCATCGGCGTCGTGAACGGCTCACGGATCGTGGCGATGTCCTACGACTACGCGGTCCTCGCCGGCACCCAGGGCCTGCGCAACCACCAGAAGAAGGACCGCCTGTTCGCGTTGGCGCAGCAGGAGAACCTGCCAGTGGTGCTGTTCGCCGAGGGTGGTGGCGGCCGGCCCGGCGACACCGACCACAGCATGGTGAGCGGCCTGGACTGCGGCTCGTTCCACGCGTTCGCCCAGCTGAGCGGGCAGGTGCCGCTGGTGGGCGTGGTGGCGGGACGGTGCTTCGCGGGCAACGCGGTGCTGCTGGGCACGTGCGACGTGATCATCGCGGTGGAGGGCGCGAACATCGGCATGGGTGGCCCGGCGATGATCGAGGGCGGCGGGCTGGGGGTGTTCCGGCCGGAGGACATCGGCCCGCTGGACGTGCAGGTGCCCAACGGCGTGGTGGACATCGCGGTGGCCTCGGAGGAGGAAGCCGTCGCGGTGGCGAAGAAGTACCTCTCGTACTTCCAAGCTGACACAGGCGTCCCCCGCGAAGGGGGACCCCTTGATTCAATTATCCCAGGCGACACCGACAATTCCTGGCGCTGCGCCGACCAGCGCCTCCTCCGCCACGCCATCCCCGAGAACCGCCTCCGCGCCTACGACATCCGCACCGTCATCGACACCCTCGCCGACACCGACAGCGTCCTCGAACTGCGCGCCGGCTTCGGCAAGGCCATCGTCACCGCCCTCGTCAGAGTCGAAGGCCGCCCCATCGCGCTGATCGCCAACGACCCGCGCGTCAACGGCGGCGCCATCGACGCCGACGCCGCCGACAAGTGCGCCCGCTTCCTCCAGCTCGCCGACGCCTTCGACCTCCCCGTCGTCAGCCTCACCGACACCCCGGGCTTCATGGTCGGCCCCGACGCCGAACGCACCGCCACCGTCCGCCACCTCACCCGCATGGTCGTGGCGGGCGCCAACCTGACCGTCCCCTTCGGACTCGTCGTCCTCCGCAAGGCCTACGGACTCGGCGCGCAGGCGATGGCCGGCGGATCCCTGAAGGTGCCGCGGTTCGCCATCTCCTGGCCCACCGGCGAGTTCGGCCCGATGGGCCTCGAAGGCGCCATCAAGCTCGGCTTCAAGAAGGAGCTCGACGCGATCGCGGACCCCGAGGAGCGCAAGCAGCGTTACGAGCAGATGGTCGCGATGGCCTACGAGCACGGCAAAGCCCTCAACGTCGCCTCGGTCTTCGAGATCGACGACGTGATCGACCCGGCCGACACGCGCCGCTGGATCGCCACGGCGCTGGCCCCCTCGACTTCCCGCCGAGAAGGGAAGAAACGCCCGTTCATCGACACGTGGTGAGGAGTTTCCGTGGTCAGTGTCGCCCCTGCGGAAAAGAAGACCCTGCGCAGGCTCATGGCAGCTGGACTCGTTGGTTCATCTCTTGAGTGGTACGACTTCTTCATCTACGCGACAGCCGCGGCCCTGGTGTTCCCCAAGTTGTTCTTCCCGGAGGCGACGCCGATCGTGGCGTTGCTGCTCAGTTTCAGCACGTTCTGGGCGGGCTTCATCGCGCGTCCCGTCGGCGGCCTGGTGTTCGGGCACGTCGGCGACAAGGTCGGCCGCAAGCCGGCGTTGGTGATCTGCCTGGCGTTGATGGCCGGCGCGACGTTCCTCATCGGCCTGCTGCCGACGACGGCGACGCTCGGGGTCGGGGCGCCGTTGCTGCTCGTGCTGCTGCGGTTCCTGCAGGGCATCGCGGTCGGCGGGCAGTGGGGCGGCGTCGTCCTGCTGCTCACGGAGTCGGCGGGGCCGCGCAAACGCGGCTTCGCGGGCACGTTCGGGCAGGCCGGTGTGCCGATCGGCGTGTTGCTGGGCAACGTCGCGTTCATCGGTGCGACGACCTCTCTCTCGCCGGAGGCCTTCGCGTCGTGGGGCTGGCGGGTGCCGTTCCTGGCCTCAGCCCTTCTCTTCCCCGTGGTGCTGTTCATCCAGCTCAAGGTCGAGGACAGCCCGGTGTTCAAGGAGATGGCCGAACGCCGCGCGAACGCACCGGCGGTCACCCACGCACCGCTGAAGGAGGCGCTCCGGACGCACCGCAAGCCGATCCTGCTCGGCGCGGGACTGATGTTCGCGTCCAACGCCATCTTCTACGTGTCGATCGCGGGCGTGCTGTCGTACGCGACCACGACGCTCGGGCTGAGCCGCGAGTCGGTGCTGGTCGTGAGCCTGCTGTCGTCGCTGGTGAGCATCCCGGTGATCCTCTACGCCGGACACCTGAGCGACCGGATGGGACGGCGGCCGCTGATCATCGCGGGCACCGTCGGACTGATCGTGTGGGCGTTCCCGTACTTCCTGCTCGTGGACACGGGCTCGCTCGTGATGCTGTTCATCGCGTCCACGGTCGGTGGCATCGCCTCCTCTCTCGTGTACGGGCCGATCGCCGCCTACCTGGGTGAACTGTTCGAGCCGCACGTGCGGTACTCGGGCGCCTCTCTCGCGTACCAGCTGGCGTCGATCCTGGTCAGCGGCGGCACGCCGTTCGTGATGACGGCACTGCTGGGCGCGACCGGCACGTCGATGTCCGTGTCGGCGTTCCTGCTGGTCATGGGCCTGTGCACGCTCGTGTCGGTGATCAAGCTGCCGGAGACCCACCAGCCGGAACGGGCCTGATCAGAGGCTGTGTTGGTGTGTGAAGGCCCGACCTAAGCGACAAATCGGGCCTTCACAGTCAAGACCTCTGCGGAACCTGGACGCGATGCCGTACGTTGGCGCGTCGTGACCACTCTCATGGCGCGCTTGAAGCAGCGGATGCGCAGGTTCGCGCAGAAACCGGGCTCTGTCGACCTCGCCCCGTTCCAGGCCTTGCTCTCGGACGTGGAGAAACACGCGGACGCCTTCAAGGCGTTCAGCGACGAGGAGCTCACGGCCCACGCCACAAAGCTGCGCGAGGAGAGCACGGACACCGAGCTCGTCGCCCTCACGCGTGAGGCGGCCGAGCGCGCCATCGGGCAACGTCCGTTCGACGTCCAGGTGCTCGGCGCGCTGGGCATGCTGAGCGGGCTCGTGGTCGAGATGGCGACCGGTGAGGGCAAGACGCTCGCGGGCGCCATGGCCGCGGCCGGGTTCGCGATCAAGGGCAAGCGCGTCCACGTGGTCAGCGTCAACGACTACCTCGCCCAGCGCGACGCCGAGTGGATGGGGCCGCTGTACGCGCTCCTGGGCGTTCGCGTCGGCTGGATCAACGGCAGCTCGAAGGCCGAGGAGCGCCGCGAGGCCTACCAGTGCGAGGTCACGTACGCGCCGGTCAGCGAGATCGGCTTCGACATCCTGCGCGACCGGATCGTCACCCGCGAGGACGACCTGATCGTCCCCGAGCCGCAGGTGGCGCTCATCGACGAGGCCGACTCGGTGCTCGTCGACGAGGCGCGCGTGCCGCTCGTGCTCGCCGGCTCCACCAGCGCGGAGGCGGCCGACCCCGTCATCGCCGACCTGGTCAAGCGGCTGCGGCAGAACCTGCACTACGAGATCGACGACGAGGAGCGCAACGTCTTCCTCACCGGTGCGGGCTCCGAGGCCGTGGAACGCGCGCTCGGCGAGATCGACCTGTACTCGCAGGAGCACGTGACGTCCACGCTGTCGAAGGTCAACGTGGCGCTGCACGCGCAGGTGCTGCTGCACCGCGACGTCGACTACATCGTGCGCGACGGCAAGGTGCACCTGATCAACGACACGCGCGGCCGCGTCGCGAAGCTCCAGCGCTGGCCGGACGGCCTGCAGGCCGCGGTCGAGGCCAAGGAGAACGTCCAGACCACCGAGTCCGGCGAGATCCTCGACTCGATGACGGTGCAGGCGCTGCTCTCGCGCTACCCGACGCGCTGCGGCATGACCGGTACGGCCGTGGCCGTCGCCGAGACGCTGCGGGAGTTCTACGAGCTCGAGGTGCTCGTGATCCCGCCGAACAAGGAGAACATCCGCGAGGACGAGCACTTCCGCCTCTACGCGACGCTGGAGCAGAAGGAAGACGCGATCGTCGAGGAGATCAAGACGATCCACGAGACGGGCCGCCCGATCCTCGTCGGCACGCTCGACGTCGCCGAGTCCGAGCGCATCTCCTCGAAGCTGCGCGCCGCGGACATCGAGTGCGTGGTGCTGAACGCGAAGAACGACGCCGAGGAGGCGTCGATCATCGCGGACGCCGGCTCGTACCAGCGCATCACGGTCTCCACGCAGATGGCCGGTCGCGGCACGGACATCCGCCTCGGCGGCCACGAGGGCGAGGACCACGACCGGATCGCCGAGCTCGGCGGCCTGTACGTGATCGGCTCTGGCCGGCACTCGTCGTCCCGCCTGGACGACCAGCTGCGCGGCCGTGCCGGACGCCAGGGCGACCCCGGCGGCTCGGTGTTCTTCTCGTCCATGCAGGACGAGCTGATCACGCAGTACGCGCCGGACGCCGAGGACCCGTCCGAAGTGGACAACGACGGCCGCGTGCACGACAAGGGCCTGCTGCACACCTTCGAGCACGCGCAGCGCGTGGCCGAGGGCGTGAACCTGGAGATCCACCGCAACACCTGGCGCTACAACAAGCTCATCGAGCACCAGCGCGACATCCTGCTCAAGCACCGCGACGTCGTGCTGAAGACCGACGCGGCGTTCGAGAAGGTCGGCGAGAAGGAGGGCGTGTCCGACGAGGTGGCGTCCGACGCCGCCCGCAAGATCACGCTGTTCTTCCTCGACGACCTGTGGACGCACCACCTGACGTTCCTGTCGGACCTGCGCGAGGGCATCCACCTGCGCGCGCTGGCGCGGCAGAACCCGCTGGACGAGTTCCACCGCGAGGCCATCCCGGCGTTCAACAAGATCGTGCCGGAGTCGTGGGAGCTCACCACCGAGAAGTACGAGGCGGCCAAGATCACCGACGACGGCTACGACCTCGCCGACGCCGGGGTGAAGCGCCCAAGCTCGACGTGGACGTACCTGGTGCACGACAACCCGTTCGGCTCCGGTCTCGAGGAGTCGATGAAGGGTCTCGTGAAGATGGTGCGCGGACAGCGCCGCTGACGGCTACAACTTCCCGGGGACGACGAGGTCGTCCGCCGGTCTCGCGGGCCGGGGCAACGCCCCGGCCCGTCTCGTCTCCGCTGCCGTCGCGGTGGTCATCTCCTCGGAGAGGGCTCTGATCTCGGCCAGGATGTCGAGGTGCTCCTGCGACGGCGGTGGCCCCACGAAGTTGGACCTGTTGTGCGCCGTCCGTTCCGCCCGCTCGGCCAGCAGCCTGATGCGGCGGAGGAGATCGTGCTCCCCTTCCGGGAGCAAGAAGTCGTTCTGCTCCATCACCCGTGCCAGCTTTCGCGTGCACAGGTGACCCGTCGATCCCCTAGTCGGCTGATTCGAGTTTCTGGATGAGCCAGGCGTGGAAACCGCCGATGTGGTGCTCCGACGGCACCAGCACTCCGCCCTGCGCGTAGGCGCGCGAAGCCATGGCGGGCTGGCATCGCTCGCAGGCTTCGAAGTCCTGTTCGTTCACCCGGTGGAACAGCTCGACCGAGCGAGAGACGTCACGGCCGGTGTCCACGACTTCCTTGGCGTAGAGCCAATCGCACTCGACGATCGTCCTGTCCGCGGCCATCGGGTACATCCGGTGCAGGATCACGTGGTCCGGCACGAGGTTGATGAACACCTGCGGTTTGATCGTGATGGCGTAGTACTTCCTGTCGCGTTCCTCTTCCAGGGCGGACAGTTTCTCGAACCCCTCACCGCCGTCCACGGTGAAACCCTGGATCTCCTCGCCGAACTCGGCGCCGTGCCCGACGTAGTACTGGGCCGCGTAGCCGTCCGCGAACTCCGGCAGCACCTCGGTGAGCTCGGGGTGGATCGTCGCGCAGTGGTAGCACTCCATGAAGTTCTCGATGATCAGCTTCCAGTTGGCCTTGACGTCGTAGGTGATCCTGCGACCCACGGACAGCCGGTCGATCTCGTAGCCGTCGATCCCTTCGAGCGTGCCCAAACGTTCGGTGACGGCACTGAGGACGTCGTCCTCGAAGCTCGGAGGTTCGTCGGCGAGGTTCACCCACACGTACCCGAGCCACTCGCGGAGGTGCACCTTCGCGAGTCCGTACTCAACGCGATCGACGTCCGGCATAGAGGTGAGATTGGGTGCGGCGATCAGGTTTCCGTCCAACGCGTACGTCCAGGCGTGGTAAGGGCACTGGAACGCCCGTTTGACCGTGCCGGCGTCCTCGACGCAGATGCGCGCGCCACGGTGCCGGCAGACGTTCAGGAACGCGTTGAGGGCGCCCTTGCGGTCCCGCGCGATGAGCACGCTCTCCCGCCCGACCTGCACCGTGCGGAAGTCGCCGGCGTTCGGCAGGTCCGCCGACCGGACCGCGCAGAACCACATCTTCTCGAAGATGAAGGCCTGCTCCCGCACGAAGATCGCGGGGTCGGTGTAGTAGCGGCCCTCAAGGGTGGAGATCAGGCTGCCGGTCATGCTCCGCCTCTCAAGCGAGCAGGGTCGAACAGGGCGATCGGGTGCCGCGTGGCCCCGTCGATCGTGAGGTCGGCGAGGATCTCGCCGACGACGGGCACGAACTTGAACCCGTGCCCCGAGAAGCCGCACGCCACCGTCACGCCCTCGTCGCGCGCGATCACGAAGTTCCGGTCGGCGGTGTTGGTGTACATGCAGGTGGCGGCCCGCTGGAAGGTGCCGGCGACGGCGGGCATGGGCTGGGTGACGGCGGTGGTGATCGCCTCGATCTCGTGGGCGTGCACGGTGCGGTCGATCGTCTCGGGCGTGCAGATCTGGCCGCCGGTGTGGAACGCGACCTTGACCGCGCCGTCGTGCTCGGGGAAGCCGTAGAACATGGTGCCGTCGGCGCGGTCCCAGATGTAGATGGGGTAGCCCGCAAGGCTCTCGGCCGGGGTGAAGTAGTACTGCACCTGTCGTTCGACCTCGAACGGGACTTCCAGGTGTGCCAGCAGGTCCGGCGCCCACGGCCCTGGGCAGACGACGACGTGGTCGGCCTCGTAGGTGCCGAGCGGGGTGGTGACCTTGCCCGGCTCCCAGTGCGTCACCGGCTCCTCGAAGTGGAGTTCGGCGCCTGCCTGTTCGGCGAGCCGGAGATGGGCCGTCACGGACGTCTCGGGCACCACGAAGCCCGCGCCCGGTTCGTACAGGCCGATCTCGTCGTCGAGCGGGCGGAGCGCCGGGAAGCGCGTGCGGATTTGGGACGCGTCGAGCAGCTCGTGTTTCAGACCGAACTGCTCGACGCTCGCCCGGCTACCCGTGATGGCGCCGCTGTCCTGGGGCCCGACGATGAGGCCGCCGACGCGGTGGAAGATCTGCTCGCCGCTGTCGTGCTCGATCTGGTCCCACATCTCGTGGGCGCGCAGCATCAGCGGCACGTAGGCGGGGTCCTCGATGTAGGCCTGGCGGGTGATCCGCGAGCCGCCGTGGCTGGAGCCCTGGGCGTGGGCGGGCGTGAACTTCTCCAGGCCCAGCACGCGTTTGCCGCGCTGGGCGAGCCGGTAGGCGGCGGCGCTGCCCATGCCGCCGAGCCCGATCACGATGACGTCGTAGCTCATCCGCGCAGCCTCTTCATCTCGGGATCGAACAACGGCTCGGCCGCCGGGCGGGCGGTGACGCGCTGCCCGAAGTACTCGATCTCGACCTCGTCCTCGATCTCGCTGGGCAGCCAGGCGTAGGCGATGTTGAGGCCGGTCGTGTAGCCGTAGGCGGCGCTGGTGACGTAGCCGACCGGTTCTCCTTGGTGGAACACGGGTTCGCTGCCCAGCACGACGCTGTGCGGGTCGTCGATGGTGAGGCAGGTGAGCTTCTTGGTGGACGTCAGGTTGTGCAGCGAGCCCTTGCCGAGGAACTCCTTGTCCTGGCGCACCGCGAAACCCAGGCCCGCCTCGAACGGGTCGTGCTCGGTCGTGACGTCCGTGCCCCACGACCGGTAGCCCTTCTCCAGGCGCAGGCTGTTGAAGGCGCCGCGCCCGGCCGCGATGACGCCGTGCCGCTGCCCGGCCTCCCAGAGCGTGTCCCACAGCTTCGGGCCGAGGTCGGCGGTGGTGTAGAGCTCCCAGCCGAGTTCGCCCACGTAGGACAGTCGCAGCGCGGTCACCGGGACGTTCTTGATGAACGCCTGCTGCGCGGTGAAGTAGCCCTTGCTCACGTCGAGGGTGTGCGGGAGGTCGTTGACCAGGTCGCGGGCGAGCGGGCCCCACAGGCCGATGCAGCACGTTCCGGCGGTGATGTCCCGGATGAACACGTCGTCGGGCGCGTGCCGGGCGAGCCAGTCGAGGTCGAGGTTGCCGTTGGCGCCGACCTGGAACGTGGCCGGGCCGAGCCGGGCGATGGTGAGGTCGCTGCGCACGCCGCCCTGTTCGTCCAGCAGCAGCGTGTAGACGACGGCGCCGGGCTTGCGCTTGAGGTTGTTGGTGGTCATGCGGTGCAGGAACTCCAACGCTCCCGGCCCGCTGACCTCCAGCCGTTTCAACGGGGTCATGTCGAACAGGGCGACCCGCTTGCGCGTCACCAGCGCCTCTGCGCCGCAGATCGGTGACCAGTAGCGGCTCGCCCAGTCACCTCGCGTCGGCACCTCGGCGACCTCGGGCAGGTCCGCGTTGGCCTCGTACCAGTGCGGGCGCTCCCAGCCGGACGCCTCCAGGAAGAACGCGCCGAGGGCCTGCTGGCGTTCGTAGAACGGGCTGGTGCGGATCGGACGCGGGCTTTCCATGGGTTGCAACGGGTGCAGCACGTCGTAGACCTCGACGAAGTTCTGGCAGCTGCGTTCCAGCACGTAGTCCGGCGCCAGCTGCACCTGCTCGAACCTGTTGAGGTCGCTCGAGTGCAGGTCCAGCTCCGGCTGGCCGTCCACGATCCACTCGGCCATCGACCGCGCGACGCCGGCGGAGTGCGTGATCCACACGGCCTCGGCGACCCAGAAGCCCCGCAGGCCGGGGTGTTCGCCCAGCAACGGCATCCCGTCGCTGGTGAACGAGAACAGCCCGTTGAAGCCGTGGTCGACGCCTGCCTCGGCGAGTGCCGGGATCAGGTCGACCGCCGCCTCCCAGGACGCCTCGAAGTCCTCCTTGGTGAACGGCAGCTCGGACGCGGTGATGTCACGTGCGGCGATGGGCATCGGCTTGTGCCCGTACGCGCCGATGCCGATCGACCTGCCGTGCGCGCGGAAGTACAGGTCGGCTTCCTGGTGCCGCAGGATCGGCTGCCGCGCCAACGCCTCGGCGTCCGCGTTGAGCGACCCGGTGAACACGTACTGGTGCGCCATCGGCACGAGCGGCACGGTCAGCCCGGCCATCTCGCCCAGCACCGGCCCCCACATGCCCGCGCACGAGACGACGATGTCGGCGCCGAACACGTCGGTCTCGGTCCGCACACCGGTGACCCGGTCGCCCGCCGTCTCGACCGCGACGACCTTCTGCCCGAACACGAACCGGGCCCCGCGCTGGATCGCCCTGCCCGCCTGGATCTCGGCGGCCCTGACCGGCGCCGCGAGGCCGTCGCCCGGGATCAGGAACCCGCCGAGCACCTGCTCGCGGTCGAGGAGCGGGTGCAGCCGCGCGACCTCGTCCGCGTCGATCAGCCGGCTCGGCACGCCCCACGACGTGGCCCAGCCGTGCCGGCGGCTGAGGTCCGCGAGGCGTTCCGGCGAGGTCGCGATCTCCAGGCCGCCGATCTGGTCGAAGCACCCCAGCGCGGTGTACTTCTCGACGGTGTAGCGGGCGAACGCCGTCATGCTGCGGCAGGAGTTGGTCTGGAACACCAGGCCGGGCGCGTGCCCGCTGGACCCGCCGACCGCGAGGCCTGCCGCCTGGTCGAGCACCGTGACGTCGGTGAAGCCTCTTTCGGTGAGCTCGTCGGCCAGCGCGCATCCGACGATCCCCGCCCCCACGAGCACCACGCGCGGCACTTCACCAGGCATCAGGACACCCCTTCGCCACAGTTGCGGTCACCAGAACTCGTTCCGCTATCAGCAACAAACTGCGGTCAGGGGCCCTAGCTGTCAATACCGCCGTTCGCGCGATCAGCACGCGACGGACCGTGAAACCGGATGAACGGGGAGGTTCGGCCGCGAGCCGTGACGAATCATCGGCGGAGGGAGGCGCGCAGCCGGAGGTCGAGCGCCTCGCCCCGGACGACCTCTCCGTTCCGGGATCAGCCCGCGAAGTAGCCCAGCTGGGCCGAGAGCTCCTGGGCGGCCGTCGACATCGCGGGCACGATCTCCTCGACCCGTTCCCGCGACAGCCGGTACGACGGACCGGACGCGCTCATCGCCGCCACCACCTCGCCGCGGTGCCCGCGCACCGGGACGGCCACGGCGTGCAGGCCGAGTTCGAGCTCCTCGAAGCAGGCCGCGTAGCCCTTGGCCGCGACGTCCTCCAGCTCGGTCAGCAGCCGTGCGGCTTCCACGACCGTGTTCTCGGTGTAGGCGTCGAGCGGCAGCGACGCGAGGCGCGTGCGTTCGGCGGTGGGCAGGTAGGCGAGCAGGACCTTGCCGGACGACGTGGCGTGCAACGGGGTGCGCTGGCCGATCCAGTTCACCGCCGAGACGGCCGCGGAGCCGCGGGCCTGGGTGATGTTGATGGCGACGCCGGCGTCGTGCACGGCGATGTTGACGGTCTCGCCGAACGAGTCGGCGAGGGTCTGGCAGACGGGCTGGCCCAGTTTGGTCAGGTCCATCCGCCCGGTTGCGGCGCCGGCGAGCCTGACCACGCCGAATCCGATGGCGTACTTGCCTCGTTCACCGAGCTGCTCCACCAGGCCGCGCGCCTCCAGCACGGAGACGAGTCTGGACACCGTGGACTTGTGCACGCCCAGCTCACCTGCGATTTCGGTGATGCCCGCCTCGCCTTGGGCGAGCAGTTCGAGCACGCTGATGGCCCTGTCCACGGACTGCACCTGAGCTGCCGAGTCGGAGTTGCTCATCGCGCAACAGTAATCGACAGGCAAAACAACCGGCTGGACTCTTGACGGCGGGTCGCGCGAGGCTCACATTGTGTTGCGTCATTCGGAACGTGTGCCGTGTTACGCAACGGAGGCCGACGATGATCCGCGCCTGCGCTCTCGTGGACCTGCCCCCAGGGGAGGCGGTTCGCATCGTCGGCCCTCACGCGCCGATAGCCCTCTTCAACGCCGACGGCGCCCTCTACGCCATCGACGACACGTGCACCCATCAGGACGCCTCGCTCAGCGAGGGGTGGCTGGAGGGGTGCTTCGTCGAGTGCCCGCTGCACGCCGCGAGCTTCGACCTGCGCACCGGCGTGCCGACGTGCCTGCCCGCCAAGAGACCCGTGAAGACCTATCCGGTTCTTGTGGAGGATGGAGTCGTCTATGTCGATGTCGAAGTGAACAAGGACGTGGCGTGAAGACGATCGCGATCATCGGTGCCTCCCTCGCCGGCCTCAGGTCGGCCCAGGCGCTGCGGCAGCAGGGGTTCGACGGGCGGATCGTCGTCGTCGGCGACGAGGTCCACCTCCCCTACGACCGGCCGCCGCTGTCGAAGGACTTCCTCCTCGGCAAGGTCGAGGCCGTGCCGCTCGCGGACCAGGAGGACCTCGACGCCGTCAACGCCGAGTGGCGCCTCGGCGTCAAGGCGACCGGTCTGCTTTCGACGCAGGAGGTCGCGCTCAGCGACGGCACCACGCTCGCGGCCGACGGCCTCGTCATCGCGACCGGCGGCCTGCCGCGCACGATCCCCGGCACGCACGTCCTGCGGACGCTGGACGACGCCGTCAAGCTCCGCGAGGCGTTCGGCACCGCGCAGCACGTCGGTGTCATCGGTGCCGGGTTCATCGGCGCGGAGATCGCGTCCAGTGCACGCGCACTCGGCAAGGACGTCACCGTCGTCGAAGCATTGCCCACGCCTCTCACACGTGTACTGGGTGCGGAGATGGGCACTGCATGTGGACATCTGCACGGCGACCATGGATCAACGTTGATTACCGGAATCAATGTTGATTCAGTCAACGTTGACGGCGGAATCAACCTCGCGGATGGACGTGTCGTCAATGCCGACGTGGTCGTCGCGGGCATCGGTACTCGTCCGGCAACGGACTGGTTGGCCGGCGGTCCCGTCAACATCGACAACGGTGTGCTGTGCGACGCGGGCGGCGTGACGAACGTGAAGAACATCGTCGCGGTCGGCGACGTCGCGAACTGCGCGGGACATCGCGCCGAGCACTGGACTTCCGCGACCGAGCAGGCGCAGGTTGCAACGCGCAACTTGCTGGCGGGCGAGACCGTCGCGACGCACACCTCGGGCGGTTACGTCTGGTCCGACCAGTACGGCGTGCGCATCCAGTTCATCGGACGGGCGACGAACGACGTTCGCGTCGAAGATGGGTCCATTGAAGACAGGAAGTTCGTCGCGACCTATCGAGACGGTGAGAACCCGGACGACATCGTTGGCATCGTGGCCATGAGCAACGCCCGGCTCTTCACCCGGCTCCGCCGGAATCTGAAGTAACGGTCGTCACGGTTTACCGCCGCCGGCGACCGGATATACCCGAGTGTCCTTCGTGGACACATGAACCAGGGAGGCAGTCCGTGTCGCCGGTGCGGCAGATCATCAACCCCTTCGACCAGAGCGTCATCACCGAGGTCGAGGAGCAGACCCGCGACCAGGCCCTCGCCGCGATCGCCAAGGCGCGTCACGCCTTCGACCACGGCGACTGGCAGCACTCGAGCCCCGAGCACCGCGCCGCCGTGCTGAACCACGTGGCGGACCTCCTGGAGCGCGACAAGGAGGACATCGCCCGCACCGAGACGCTCGACACCGGCAAGACGCTGGTGGAGAGCCGCATCGACGTGGACGACGTCGCCGCCGTGTTCCGCTACTACGGCAACCTCGCCGGCCTGCTGCACTCCAAGATCGTCCAGGGCGTGCCGGAGAACGTCATCAGCCGCATCGACTACGAACCGGTCGGCGTGTGCGGCATGATCGCCCCCTGGAACTACCCGCTGCTGCAGATCTCCTGGAAGATCGCGCCGGCGTTGCTGGCGGGCAACACGCTGGTGGCCAAGCCCAGTGAGATCACCCCGCTCAGCACCATCAAGCTGTTCGAGCTGATGAAGGAGGCCGGGCTGCCGGACGGCGTGGCGAACCTCGTCCTCGGCACCGGCCCCGAGGTCGGCGCGCCGCTGTCCGAGCACCCCGACGTCGACCTGATCTCGTTCACCGGCAGCCTCGCGACCGGCCAGCGGATCATGGCGTCGGCCGCGGGCACGGTGAAGAAGGTCGCGCTGGAACTCGGCGGCAAGAACCCGAACATCGTGTTCGCGGACGCCGACATCGACACCGCCGTCGACTACGCGCTCACCGCCGCGTTCTTCCACGCGGGCCAGGTCTGCTCGTCGGGCACGCGCCTGATCGTGCACACCGACATCTACGACGACTTCGTCGACGAGGTCGCGCGCCGGACCGATCTCATCAAGCTGGGCAACGGTTTCGACGAGGACACCGAGTCCGGTCCGCTCGTCTCCGCCGAGCACCGCGCGAAGGTCGAGAGCTACGTGGAGGTCGCGCGACGAGAAGGCGCGACCCTCAAGGCCGGCGGCAAGCGCCCGGACGAACCCGAGCTGCAGAACGGTTTCTTCTTCCGCCCCACCGTCTACGCGGACTGCACCAGGGACATGAAGCTGGTCCAGGACGAGACGTTCGGCCCGATCATCACGGCCGAGCGCTTCAGCTCCGAGGACGAGGCGATCATGCTGGGCAACGACACCGAGTACGGCCTCGCCGGCGGTGTCTGGAGCCAGGACCTGGAGAAGGCGCAGCGCGTCGCGAAGAAGCTGCGCCACGGCACGGTCTGGGTCAACGAGTTCGGCGCCTACCTGCCGCAGGCCGAGTGGGGCGGCTTCAAGCGCTCCGGCGTCGGCCGCGAGCTCGGCACCGCGGGCCTGCACGAGTACACCGAGCCCAAGCACGTGTACCAGAACCTCAAGCCTGAAGCCCAGAACTGGTTCGCGCGGAAGGACTCCAAGTGACCGCATATGACTACGTGATCGTCGGCGGCGGAACGGCGGGCTGCGTGCTCGCGGCACGGCTCACCGAAGACGAGAACGTCACGGTCGCGGTCATCGAGGGCGGCCCGTCCGACGTCGGCGACGAGAAGATCCTGAACCTGCGCAACTGGATCAACCTGCTCGAGACCGAGTACGACTACGACTACCCGACGGTCGAGCAGCCGCGCGGCAACTCGCACATCCGGCACAGCCGCGCGAAGGTGCTCGGCGGGTGTTCCAGCCACAACACGCTGATCTGCTTCCAGCCGCTGCCGCAGGACCTCGACGACTGGGGTCACGGCTGGACGTGGGACGCGCTCGGCCCGTACTGGGACAAGGTCCAGCTCAACATCATCCCGGTGGTGGAGAAGGACAGGAACCCGATCGCGAAGGACTTCGTGGCCGCCGCGCGGGAGGCCACCGGCGTCCCGGAGATCGACGACTTCAACGCGGAGCCGTTCCAGGACGGCGTCGGCTTCTTCTCCATCGCCTACCACCCGGAGAAGAACAACCAGCGGTCCAGCGCGTCCACCGCTTACGTGCACCCGATCCTGGAGCGCAAGAACCTGACGCTGCTCCTGAACACGTGGACGAGCAGGATCGAGTTCGACGGCACCCGCGCGATCGGCGTGCACACCGACAAGGGCTACATCGAGGCGAACAAAGAGGTTCTGCTCTGCGCGGGCGCGATCGACACGCCCCGGCTGCTGATGCTCTCGGGCGTCGGCGACGCGGAACACCTGAGCGGCATCGGCATCGAGCCGAGGCACGACCTGCCCGGTGTCGGCGAGAACCTGCTCGACCACCCGGAGTCGGTGATCGTGTGGGAGACCACGAAGCCGTTGCCGGAGAACTCGGTGATGGACTCCGACGCCGGCCTGTTCATCCGGCGTGACGAGTCCGACCCCAGGCCGGACCTGATGTTCCACTTCTACCAGATCCCGTTCACCACCAACACGGAACGCCTCGGCTACCCGGCGGTGGAGCACGGAGTCTGCATGACGCCGAACATCCCGCGCCCGCACAGCAAGGGCAGGCTGTGGCTGAAGTCCAGCGACCCCAACGAGAAGCCGCAGCTCGACTTCGGCTACTTCATGAACCCCGACGGCTACGACGAGCAGACGCTGGTCGACGGCTTCCGGATCGCGCGGAAGATCGCCGAGCAGGAGCCGCTCAAGTCGTGGCTCAAGCGGGAGATCGCGCCCGGACCGGACGTCACGAGCGACGAGGCCCTGTCGGAGTACGGCCGCAAGGCCGCCCACACCGTCTACCACCCCGCCGGCACGTGCGCCATCGGGTCCGTTGTGGACGGTGATCTGAAGGTCATCGGACTCGAAGGCCTCCGGGTCGTCGACGCGTCCGTCTTCCCCACCATGCCGACGGTGAACCCGATGGTCACCGTTCTCATGATCGGAGAACGCGCCGCGGACCTGATCAAGGAGGCGTGAGTTGACAGCCACAGCGGAAGACCGGCTCAAGGATCTCGGCTACACCTCGGAGTTCAAGCGGGACATGAGTCCCTGGGCGAACTTCTCGCTGGGCTTCACCTACCTCTCCCCCGTGGTCAGCACCTACACGCTGTTCGGCGTGGCGCTGGCCCTGGGCGGTCCGCCGATGATCTGGAGCTTCGTCGTCGCGGGCGTCGGCCAGTTCCTGGTCGCGCTGATCTTCGGCGAACTCGTGGCGCAGTACCCGGTGGCGGGCGGCGTGTACCCCTGGGCACGCCGCCTGTGGGGCAAGCGCTGGGCGTGGATGACCGGCTGGGTGTACATGATCGCCCTGTTGGTCACCATCGCGTCCGTCAGCTACGGCGCGGGGCCTTATCTGGCTACGCTTCTCGGCTACACGGCCAACGTCGGCAACACGGTGCTGTGCGCGGTCGCGATCATCGCGGTCTCGACGCTCATCAACTACGCCGGTACGAAGGTGCTCAGCTGGGCCGCGATCTTCGGGTTCGCCGCGGAGATCGTCGGCGCGCTGGTCGTCGGCATCTGGCTGCTGGTCGACAACCGCGTGCACGGCCTGGGCGTGCTGTTCGACAGCTTCGGCGCGGAGGGCTCCGGCAGCTACCTGCCGGCGTTCTTCGCGGCCGGCATCATCGGTCTCTACCAGTACTACGGGTTCGAGGCGTGCGGCGACACCGCGGAAGAGGTCAAGGACCCTGGCCGCGTCATCCCGAAGGCCATGCGCCGCACCATCTACATCGGCGGCGCGGCGGCCACGTTCGCGTGCCTCTCGCTGCTGCTCGCGGTGCCGGACTTCGGCAAGGTCATCTCCGGCGAGGACGCCGACCCTGTCACGAACATCCTGACGAACGCGTTCGGCCCGGTCGGCTACAAGATCGTGATCGGTGTCGTGCTGATCTCGTTCCTGTCCTGCACGATGTCGCTCCAGGCAGCGGCCAGCAGGCTGACCTACTCCTACGCCCGCGACAAGATGTTGTTCGGACACAAGGCGTTGGCGAAGTTCAACAAGAAGCGCCACATCCCGCCGTACGCGCTGGCGCTCGCCGGCATCATCCCCGCGGTCATCGTGGTCGCGTCGATGCTGTCCACCAACGCGCTGGACAAGATCGTGTCGTTCGCGACGCTCGGTATCTACCTGGGCTTCCAGATGGTGGTGTTCGCGGCACTGCGGGCCCGGCTCAAGGGCTGGCAGCCGTCCGGCGAGTTCACGCTCGGCCGGTGGGGCCTGGTCGTCAACGTGCTGGCGCTCGCGTACGGCGTCGCCGCGATGGTGAACATGGTGTGGCCGCGCACCCCCGGCGCGCCCTGGTACGACAACTACGTCGTGATCCTCAGCGGTACCCTGGTCGTCGGCATCGGCCTGGTGTACATGCTGGTCGCCAAGCCGTTCGGCAACTCCGACGCGGCCGCGGGCGACGCGATCCCGTCAGCCCTGCAGGCGAAGTAGCCGCAACGCGAGCTGCACCTCCAGCACGCGGTCCGGTGACTGCCAGTCGCCGAGCAACGACGTGACCCGGTCGAGTCGTTGCGTGACCGTGTTGACGTGGAGGTGCAGCTCCGCCTTGGCACGGCTCAGGTTCGCGCCGCAGCGGAAGTAGACCTCCAGCGTGTGCACGAGTTCCGTGCCGCGTTCGGTGTCGTAGTCGAGCACCGGCCCGAGCACCGACCGCACGTACCCGGACACGTCCGCCCGGTCACCCAGCAGCACGCCGACGAACCCGAGGTCGTCCATCGTCGCCGCGTCCTTCTCGCGGCCCAGCTGCCGCAACGCCTTCAGGCACCGCCGCGCCTCCTCGTAGGCCGCCGCGATCGCCACCGGCCCGGCCACGGGACCGCACGCCCCGACCGTCGCGTCCAGCGCCTTGGCCACCTCACGAGCCACGCCCGTCGACGCGGACGGCAACGCCAGCACGACGTCCCGGCCGCGTGACCCGGCCAGTCCCCTGTGGACGGACGCGTAGTGCGTGGCACCGGACAGGTTCCCGTCCGCCACCAGCACCACGTGCGGATCAGACAGCTCCACGCCCACGCGCCGGGCCCGTGCCACCAGCCCGGTCGCGTCCCTGCCGTCCAGGATGTCGGTGATCAGCTCACCGCGGACCTTGTTCTCCGCCTCGGCCACGGTTCGCCGCAGCAGCAACAACAACGCCGTCACGGCAGCCGAGCGTTCGAACAGCCGCCGGTCCGCGTCCGTCAGGTCGGCACGTCCCGACAACGCGATCCCGCCCAGCAGCTCCGACCCCGCGAGCACGGCGCACACCCACTCGTCGCGGATCAGCACGGCCCGCCCGTTGGCCCGCACGGCGTTGGGCGGCACCACGTCGAGCACCTCGACCGTCCCGCCGAGCAGCTCCCCCACCGCCGCCGCGACCTCCGCCGACGAACCACCGCGCAGCACCAGGTCGGTGAGCCGGTCGTGCGCCTCCTCGGCGCGTTTCATGGCCTCGTTGTGCGACTGGATGGTCGCGAACAACGACGCCGTGTCGATCGCGATCGCCGCGTGGTCCGCGAGCGACTGCAACAGCGCCACCTGCTCGGCCGGGAACTGCCGGGAGGTCCGGTCCGCCGCGTACAGCACGCCGATGACCTTCGAGTCGAGCTTCATCGGCACGCCCAGGATCGCCGTGAGGCCCTCGTCGTGCACCGCCGAGTCGATCGGGTTGGTGTGGTTGAACCGGGCGTCGGCGAAGTAGTCGGACGTCGCGTACGGCCGCGCGGTCTGCGCGACCAGACCGCCGAGGCCTTCGCCGAGCCCGAGCCGGACCTTCTGGAACAACGGCGAGAACGACCCGTCCGTCACCCGCATGTAGGTGCCGGCCGGGTCGTTCATCGACAGGTACGAGACGTCGGTGCCGAGCAGCGTCCGGGCTCTGCGCACGATCGAGCGGAGCACCGCGTCCGTGTCGCGCATGCCCGCGAGCTCGGACGCGGTCTCGAACAACGCCGCCAGTTCGGCCTCACGCCGTCGTGTCACACCCCAACCCTGTCACGTTCCTCCAGATCCGCACCACGGGTCTCGCGGGCCAGCAGGACGGCGATCACGGTCAGCACGCACATCGCGACCACGTAGATCGAGATCGGGAACGACGACCCGTACGCCTTCAGCAGCGCCGTCGCGATCAACGGGGCCAGCGCGCCCGCCACGATCGACGCGAGCTGGTAGCCGACCGACGCGCCGGAGTACCGCACGCGCGTCCCGAACAGCTCCGAGAAGAACGCCGACTGCGGCCCGTACATCGCGCCGTGCAGCACGAGCCCGACCGTCGTCGCGAGGATGATCAGCCCGGGGTCCTTGGTGTCGAGCATCGCGAAGAACGCGAACACCCACACCGCCATGCCGACCGCGCCGACCAGGTACACCGGCCGCCGCCCGAACTTGTCGGAGAGGTGGCCCCACACCGGGATGGTGACGAGGTGCACCGCCGAGCCGATCAGCACCGCGTTGAGCCCCACCGACTTCGAGAGCCCGAGCCCGGTCGTCACGTACACCAGGATGAACGCGGTGATCACGTAGTACGACACGTTCTCCGCGAGCCGGGCGCCCATCGCGACCAGCACCTCGCGCCAGTTGTGCCGCAGCAGCTCGAAGATCGGCGCCTTCTCCTCCTTGGGCGCCTTCTCCGCTTCCCGTTGCGCCGCCAGGAACACCGGCGACTCGGCCACCTGCAACCGGATCCACAGGCCGATCACGACCAGCACACCCGAGAGCAGGAACGGGATCCGCCAGCCCCACGCGAGGAAGTCCTCGTCCGACTGCACGGCCGCGAGGATCGCGAGCACACCGGTCGCGAGCAGGTTGCCGCCGGGAGCACCGGCCTGCGGCCACGACGCCCAGAACCCGCGCCGCTTCGGGTCACCGTGCTCCGACACGATCAGCACGGCCCCGCCCCACTCACCGCCCAGAGCGAAGCCCTGCACGAGTCGCAGCAGCGTCAGCAGCAACGGCGCCAGGACGCCCACCGACGCGTACGTCGGCAGCACACCCATCAGCATCGTCGCGCCACCCATCAGCAGCAACGACAGCACCAGCAGCTTCTTGCGCCCCAGGCGATCCCCGAAGTGGCCGAAGACCACGCCACCGAGCGGCCGCGCCAGGAAGCCGATCGCGTAGGTCGTGAACGCGAGCAGCGTGCCGGTCAGCGGGTCCGCGGTCGGGAAGAACAGCTTGTTGAACACCAGGGCGGCTGCCGAGCCGTAGAGGAAGAAGTCGTACCACTCGACAGTTGTCCCGATGAGCGAAGCGCCTACCACTTTTTTGATCATCGACAACTCCTCATTGAGCTGACCAGCCGCCATCGACGGCCACTGACGTTCCGGTGACAAAACTGTTGTCGCACAACCACAGCACGGCGTCGGCGACCTCGGAGGGTTCGATCAGCCGCTTCACCGCGCTGCGCTGCAGGAAGATCTGCTCGGTCACGTCCTCCTGCGCGATGCCGTGCACCTTCGCCTGGTCCGCGATCTGCTTCTCCACCAACGGAGTCCGCACGTAACCCGGCGCGACGCAGTTCGACGTCACGCCGTGCGGGGCGCCTTCGAGTGCGGCGACCTTGGAGAAGCCCTCCAGGCCGTGCTTCGCGGCGACGTAAGCGGATTTGAACGCCGACGCGCGCAGGCCGTGCACGCTCGTGATGTGCACGAGACGGCCCCAGCCGCGCTCGTACATGTGCGGGAGGACGTGCCGGGTGAGCCGGAACGCGGCACCGAGCATGAGCTCGACCATCGCCGAGAAGCGCTCGGCGGGGAACTCGTGGATGGGCGCGACGTGCTGCACGCCGGCGTTGTTGACCAGGACGTCGATCTCGTCCGGCAACCCGGCGATCGACCCCGTGAGGTCGACGACGTGCCCGACACCGCCCAGTTCCTCGGCGAGCGCGAGAACGCCGGGATCTCGGTCGGCCAGGTGGACCTTGGCGCCGGAGGAGGCCAGCGCGCGGGCGCAGGCCAGGCCGATGCCGCTCGCGGCTCCGGTGATCAGCGCGCTGTGACCCGTGACACTCGACATGTCCGGAAACGGTAGGCGTGACACGGCGTCATCGACATGTGGCGGGCCCACATAACGCCTGGTCAGCAGGTGGCTTTAGCCACCATTTAGCGTCTCAACCGCTTATCTGGCAAACGAACGGGGTATTGAGGCGTAAGCTCCCGTCACCTGAACGGGGGAAGATCCGCTACCGAGGGGGACCCATGTCCACAACACCTATTTACGACGACCTCCTGCGCGAGCTCGAAGGCATCGCGCAGGAGGCCGGACCGACCGGCTCGGAGCCCACTCCCGAGCCCGTCAAGCAGTAACTACTTCGGAGGAGCGATCAGCTCGGCGGGGACCGGCTGATCCTTGCTGATCAGGTCGAACAGCTCCGAGGCCTTCTCCTTGTTCCACTGCACGACCGAGCCCGCACCGGGCACCGTCGGCGTGGAGCCCACCGGCACGGTTCCGCTCGTCGCGTCGCTCATGTTCAGAGCCACGCTCAGCAGGTGCCACAGGTGGTCGTCCTCGTTGATGGAGACCGACCCGGAGGCCGCGTTCATCAGGGGGATGGCGCGGAACGGGTTCGCGAGCGTCGCGGGGCTCTTCACCTTCTCGAAGAGCGCCGAGAGGAACTTGCGCTGGTTCTGCACGCGCTGCAGGTCGGCGGTCGCGAACGCACGGGTCCGCACGAACCCGAGCGCCTTCGGCCCGTCGAGCTCCTGGCAGCCCGCGGGCAGGTCGATGCCGGCCAGCGGGTCCTTGATCGGCTCGTCGATGCAGATGTCCACGCCCCCGACGGCGTCGACCATGTCGGAGAAGCCGCCGAAGCCGATCTCCATGTAGTGGTCGATCCGCACGCCGGTCGCGCCCTCGACGGTCTGCACGAGCATCTGCGGACCACCGAACGCGTACGCGGCGTTGACCTTGTTGCGGCCGTTCTCCGGGATCGCCACGTAGGAGTCACGCGGGATCGAGATCAGCACCGGCTTGGCCGCGCTGTTGTCCGGCAGGTGCAGCATCATGATGGTGTCGGTGCGCCGACCGGCGGCGTCACCGGTGGCCAGCGCGTCCTTCTGCTCCTGCGAGAGGCCCTCTCGCGCGTCCGAGCCGACGAGCAGCCAGGTGGTGCCCGGCGTCTCGGCGGGACGGCCCTCGTAGTCCGGCAGCGCGTTGATCCGGGTCAGCGTCGAGTCGACGTAGAACCCGAACCCGACGGTCCCCAGAACCAGGACGAGCAGCAGCACCAGAATGACGCGTCCCGGACGCCTCTTCTTCTTCATCGGCCGCTGCGGCGGCATGGGACGCCGCGGCTGCTGGTAGCCGTGGTGATACCCAGCGCTCATGTGTCGCCAACCCCGATCGCTTCAGTTTCGCTTTGCAAGTGAGGACGTCGTTCGCCGCCTCAGGTTGCGAGGAAACCTACCGGGGTGGCAGCACCAACGCCTCGAAAAGGCGCGTGACCTCCGCGGACGGGTCCTCGGTCCAGCCCGTGTGGGCGGGTGATGTCTGCACGATCGTGCTCCGGGGCGCGGTGAGCCACCGGAACCGCTGCCCGACCGTGGTCTGGCTCACCGGGCCGGCCGCCGCGCTTCCGTCGCACGAGTTCGTGAGGTGCCTCAGGCTGTCTTCGAGCGTCTCGACGTCGAGGTGCGGGTCCAGCACCCGCAGCCGGTCACCGTCCACATAGGTCCTGGCGCACAGGAAGCCCAGCGGCGCGCAGTAGACGATCACGCCGACGTTCATGAACTCGCCCCGCTCCTGCCGCGGCACGGCCCGCAGCAGCGCGTACTCAAACACGTGCGGCACGTGCGGCCTCCAGCGAGTCGACCCAGCCGCGGTTCTGCAGGCGATAGGTGAAGAAGTCCTTGTAGCGCTGGCGAAGTTCGGCGGGATCGCCTTCCAGCCACTCGTCAGGGACGAGCCCCAGCACCTCGTCGAGCAGCTCCGGCGTGATCTTCGCGGCCAGTTCAGCGTCCACTTCGGACAGCGCGCCCGCGTTCGGCAGCATCGCGTGGTCCGACGCGTCGTACCTGTATTCCTTTGTCGCTGGACGTTCCTCGCTCCACGAGTAGTGGAAGTACAGCGCGGCGCCGTGGTCGATCAGCCACGGTTCGCGGTGCCACAGCAGCATGTTCGGGTTGCGCCAGCTGCGGTCGACGTTCAGCACGAGGGCATCGAACCACAGCAGCCTCGTGGCGAGCTCGGTGCCGGGGTCGCGCACGACCGGGTTGAAGTCGAACGAGCCGGGCAGGTAGTCGAGCCCGAGGTTGAGGCCGCCGCTGGCACGCAGGAGCTCCTGGACCTCCTGGTCGGGTTCCGCGCGGGCCAGTTCGGGGTCGAGGTGCACCAGGACGATCTCGGGTATCCGGAAGCCCAGCCTGCGCGCGAGCTCGCCGACGACGATCTCGGCGACCAGGACCTTCACGCCCTGCCCCGCGCCGCGGAACTTCACCACGTACATGCCCAGGTCATCGGCCTCGACCAGGCCCGGCATCGACCCGCCCTCGCGGAACGGGGTGACGTACCGGGTGGCCGTGACCTCCCTCAGAGAACTCACCCGCGCATGATCACACGAACGCCTGCCCGAAGCCGAGCAGAATACCGGCCCAGCCGCCCTCTCCGCTGACGCCGTCACGCACCCGCTCAGGCTTGGTGAAGTGCCGCTCGAAGCCACGATGCACCAGCTCAACGCGGGTGCCGCCGCCCTCGGCGGTGAAGGTGATCTCCACCTCGGACGCCCGCGCGGGGTCCGGGTCGTAATCCCAGTCACCGTCGAGGTGCCAGGCCAGCAGCAACCGCGACGGCGGCTCCCACGCCTTGACCGAACCCCACTCGCACTCGGCGCCGTCGACGCCGACCTCGTACCAGCGGCCGCCCTCACGTGGTTCGACGACGACGTCCTTCAGGTCCGCCTCGCCGATGTGGTGCGCGGCAGGCCACCACGTCACGAACTTCTCCGTGAACACCTTGAACGCGTGGTCGGCGCCGGCGTTCACCAGCACGGACCTGCGGACCTCCGTCATGATTCCTCCACCACCGCAGCGAAGTTCGCGAGAGCCCGACCCCACACGTCGTCGAGGTAGTCGCGCAGCGCGGCCACCCCGACGTGGTCGACGGAGTACCTCCGCCGCGTGCCCAGAGCCTCGACGCGGACCAGCCGTGCCTCCCTGAGCACCTTGAGGTGCTGGGACACGGCCGGCCGCGACACCGGCAGCACGGCGGCGATCTCCCCCACCGCCCGCGGCCCGGCCACGAGCAGCGTGAAGATCTCGCGGCGGGTCGGGTCGCCGAGCGCCGCGAACGCCGTTTGGTAAGCCTCCACGAACGGTAAGTCTGAACTTACCCAATCGCGCCTGTCAACGCCCGGAAGTACGCGGCCTGACCGGCCCTGTTCGGGTGGTACGAGTCCTTGGTGGGGTTGACCAGCGCGTTGATCCACGGGTCGGAGGCGCACACACCGTGGTCCGCAAACGCTTCCCTCACGTCGGCGTACCGCGCGCCGGCCCGACCGGCGGCCTGCGCGATCTGGTCCGACAGCTGGTCGGCGGCCTCGTTGAGGGCCGCGCGTTTGACGACCGAGAGCGTGCGGCAGTCGTCGTCCGGCGTGAACAGCCTCGGGTAGCCGACGACGACCAACTGGGCGTGCGGTGCCGCTTCCTTGATCGCCGCGTAGGTGGTGTCGAGCCGGGAGGGCAGTTGGGAGCGGATGAAGCCGACGGCCTCGGAGACGCGCTGCGAGCACGCCGCGTCACCGTTGAGCGTGCAGGTCGTCAGCACGTCCACGAACCCGAGGTCGTTGCCGCCGATGGTGATCGTGACGAACGTGGTGTTCGGGGTGAGCGCCCGCAACTGCGTCCGCAGCGACTTCGTCGTCGCACCGCTGCACGCCACGAACCGGAACGACGGGAACTCCGCGCCCTGCAACGCCGGGTAGGCGTTCGAGCTGCGGCGGCACGAGCCGTCCACATAGGAACCGGCGCCCGCACCGGACGCGTAGGAGTCGCCGAGTGCGACGTACTCCGGAGCGATCGGCGCGGGCGCCATCAGAGCGACCGCGAGTACTCCAGCCATGAGACCCATAGGGGCCGGAGTACCACTGTGGACGGTGGTTCCAGAAGGTGCTTAACCCAGTCGGGTGGGCAGCACGCAGACCGGGATGGCGGTCTGCAGAGCCGTTCCGGACGGGGTCAGCCTGCCCGTGACCTTGTCGACCTTGAACGACGTGACGTTGTTCGAGTTCTGGTTGGCCGCGAACAACAACGACCCGGTCGGGTCGAACGTGATGTGCCGCGGGTACTTGCCGCCGACCGCCGTCGTGCCCACCAGCGTGAGGCCGGACCCGTTCACCGCGAACTGCGCGACGCTGTCGTGCCCGCGGTTCGACAGGTACACGAACTTGCCGTCCGCCGACACCAGCACCTCGGCCGGGTAGTTCATCGGGCTGCCCGACGGCACGGTCTTGAGCACCTGCCCCGGCGTGAGGATCCCGTTCGCGTAAGAGCAGGTCACGATGGTCGAGTCGAGCTCGTTCGCCACGTACGCGGTCTTCCCGTCCGGCGCGAACGCGATGTGCCGCGGCCCGGCGCCCGGCTTGACCCTGGCCTGCGAGACCTGCACGAGCTTCCCACCGGTGAACGAGTAGACGAACACCGAGTCGGCGCCGAGGTCGACGGCCGCCGCGTACTTCCCGGCAGGGTCGAACACGATGTGGTGCGCGTGCGGGCCCTCCTGGCGGTCGGGGTTCGGCCCGGACCCCTTGTGCTGCACCTTCTGCGTCCGCGCGCTGAGGCTGCCGTCCGCGTTCACCGGGAAGACGCTGAGCGAGCCGGACGAGTAGTCGGCCGTGATCAGGAACTTCCCGGACGGGTCCAGCGTCAGGTGGCACGGGTCCGCGCCACCGGTCGCCTGCTTGTTGATCACCTTGAGCGTGGCCGCGTTGATCGCGGTGACCTCGCCCTTGGTGTTCTCGTTGACGGCGTAGAGGAACCTGCCGTCGCCCGACTCGATCACGAACGACGGGTTCACCACGCCGCTGATCACGCCGGTCGTCCTCAGCTGCCCGGACACCGAGTCGTAGGTGCCGGTGCCGATGCCCTTCGCACCACCGCTCCACGTGGTGTAGGCGCCGAAGAACACTCTCCGGGTCGCAGCGGCCGCCTCAGCGGTTCCTCCGGTCATCAGCAGTCCCGCTCCTACGCCCATGGCTCCGAGAAAACGTCGCCGATCCACACCCACGGCTGCACACCTCCGGTCTGACTTCGCGGCGGCGGCGCAGCCCACACTGGCCTAGACCACTACGGCCAGGCAATAGGTGCAATCAAGATTGCGTCCAGCGCAACGTTCCCGGCGCGGCTCAGCGCAGCGGATCGGCGGAGATCAGCCGGGCCTTCTCGGCCTCGAGGTCGTAGGCGGGCGGCGGGAACTTCGGGTCCATCTCGCGCAGCGTCTCCAGCAGCAACCGGCTGATCGCCCAGTTCCGGTACCACTTCCGGTCCGACGGCACGGCGTACCAGGGCGTCTCGCGGCAGTTCCGCAACGCCTGCGTGTACGCGTCCTGGTACTTCGACCACTTCGACCGGACGTCGATGTCGGCCGGGTTGTACTTCCAGTTCTTCCTCGGGTCGTCCAGGCGCGCGAGCAGCCGTTCCTTCTGGACCTCCGGCGAGATGTGCAGGAAGCACTTGACCACCGTCGTGCCGGCGTCGGCGAGCTCGCGTTCGAACGCGTTGATCTCCTTGTAACGGCCGCGAATCTCGGCCGCCGTGAGCAGGCGTTCTACTTTGGGCACGAGGACGTCCTCGTAGTGGGAGCGGTCGAACGCCCCCAGCCGGCCCTTCTCGGGCAGGACCTTCCTGATCCGGGTGAGGAAGTGCTGGCGGCGCTCGGCGGCCGTGGGCTTCTTGAACGACGCGATCCGCACGCCCTGCGGGTTCACCAGGCCCATGACGTGGCTGACCACGCCGCCCTTGCCGGAGGTGTCCATGCCCTGCAGGACCAGCAGGACCGAGCGAGAATCCTCCGCGTAGAGCGCTTCCTGCAGGGCGTCCAGCTCGATCCCGGTGGCGGCGATGTCCTCGGCCGCCTCCTTCTTGTTCTTGGGACCGGTGGGGCGGCCTGCCGGGTCGAGAGTGGAGAGGTCCACCTCGTCGAGCCGCAGGGCGTCACGAACCGACTTCTTAGCCATCACCAGACCGTAGCGATTCACCGCCGAGTCCGCCCGCTGTGCAACAAACCACCACTGTCAGGTGAATGTCTGCAACGAACTGAGGCAGTGCGCAATGCTTGGCGGTCGAAATCGCTCGTCGACGCCCCTAGCCTTGGAGGATGACCGCCATCGCTGAGCACGACACCACCACCAGCGCTGACTACGTCTCGATGGACGAAGAGTGGAGCACGCACAACTACCACCCGCTTCCGGTGGTCATCTCGCACGGCGAGGGCGCGTGGGTCACCGACGTCGAGGGACGCCGCTACCTGGACTTCCTCTCCGGCTACTCGTCGCTGAACTTCGGGCACCGCCACCCCGCCCTGGTGGCCGCCGCCGTCGAGCAGCTCGGCCGCGTCACGCTGACCAGCCGCGCGTTCCACCACGACCAGTTCGGCCTCTTCTGCCGCGAGCTCGCCCAGCTCACCGGCACCGAGATGGTCCTCGCGATGAACTCCGGCGCCGAGGCCGTCGAGTCCGCGATCAAGGTCGCGCGCAAATGGGCCTACCAGGTCAAGGGCGTGCCGGAGGGCACGGCCGAGATCATCGTCGCCGGGTCCAACTTCCACGGCCGCACGACGACGATCGTGTCGTTCTCGACCGACGACACCGCGCGCAACGACTTCGGTCCGTTCACGCCGGGCTTCAAGGTCGTGAAGTACGGGGCGCTGGACGAGATCGAGTCCGCGATCTCCCCGCGCACCGCCGCCGTGCTCCTGGAGCCGATCCAGGGTGAGGCCGGCGTCGTCGTGCCGCCCGCCGGGTACCTCGCGGGCATCCGCCGCCTGTGCGACGAGAACAACGTGCTGATGATCGCCGACGAGATCCAGTCAGGGCTCGGGCGCACCGGTGAGCTGTTCGCGCTGGACCACGAGGGCGTGCGCGCCGACCTCTACACGCTCGGCAAGGCGCTCGGCGGCGGCATCCTGCCGGTGTCCGCGGTGGTCGGTTCCCGCGCGGTGCTGGGTGTGCTGAAGCCCGGCGAGCACGGGTCGACGTTCGGCGGCAACCCGCTCGCCTGCGCGGTCGGCCGCGCGGTCGTGCGGCTGCTCGCGACCGGCGAGTTCCAGGAACGCTCGCGCGAGATGGGCGCGTACCTGCACGCCGAGCTCGGCAAGCTGGTCGGCTCCGGCGTCGCCGAGGTGCGCGGGCGCGGGCTGTGGGCCGGTGTCGAGATCGCGCCGGGCGGACCCGTCGGCCGCACGGCCTCGGAGGCGCTGGCCGCGCGCGGGGTGCTGTGCAAGGAGACGCACGCGTCGACGTTGCGCGTCGCGCCGCCGCTGGTGATCACCCGCGACGAGATCGACCTCGGCGTGCAGGCGATCGCGGACGTCGTTCGTCCCGTTTAGGGGTATTTCCCCGCGTAGCTAGGTCACAAATGCGGCGGACGGGCCACGTTGCCCGTCCGCCGCATGCATCATGACACCTATGGGTGAACGCGTGCGTGCTGAGGCCGCTGCCGCTTTGGGCAGATGGGTTGAGCCGGAAGAGGTCTACGCGGAGGGACGCGCGCTGCGGTCCTCAGTGGACTTCAAGGCGCACCGCGCGATGTCCCTCGCGCCGGACCGCCCGTCCGTGCTGGAGTTCATGCGCGCCAGCAACGAGGGCCGCCTCGAGCACCTGATCCCGTTGCGGGTCGGGCGGATGCTGGAGAACCCGTTCGCGTTCTTCCGCGGCTCGGCGGGCCTGCAGGCGGGCGACCTGGCCGCCGGGTGCGCGACCGGCCTGCACGCCCAGTTGTGCGGTGACGCGCACGCGGCGAACTTCGGCCTCTACGGCACGCCAGAGGGCCAGATCGTCATGGACATCAACGACTTCGACGAGACGCTGCCCGGCCCGTGGGAGTGGGACCTCAAGCGGCTCGTGGCGTCGCTGGTGCTGGCGGGCCGCGTCGGTGACGTGTCGGACAAGGGCTGCCGCGACGCCGCCGAGGACGCCGTGCGCGCGTACCGGGGTGCGATCCGGCACCTCGCGGAGATCCCGTTCATGGACTCGTGGAGCGCGCTGGGCGACGAGTCGACGCTGTCCAAGGTCAAGGCGGACGACCTGCTCAAGGACTTCTCCAAGGCCGCCGAGAAGTCGCGCAAGAACACCAGCGCCCGGTTCGCCGCGAAGTGGACCGCGCACGACGGCGAGAAGTGGCGGTTCGTGACGAACCCGCCGACGTTCACCGAGGCCACCGCGCCGACCAAGGCCGCGGTGATCGCCGCGCTGCCGTCCTACGTGGACACCCTGCGCGAGTCGCGGACCAACCTGATCATGCGCTACGGCGTGTCGGACGTGGCGTTCCGCGTCGTCGGCACCGGCAGCGTCGGCCTGCGCAACTACCTGGTCCTGTTGCACGGCAACGGCTCGGAGGCGTTGGTGCTGCAGGCCAAGGAGGCCCGCCCGTCGGCGCTGCAGCCGTTCCTCGACGTGCCGGCGGCCAAGCACGAGGGCAAGCGGATCGTGCACGGCGCGCGGCTCGTGCAGGCCGAGACGGACATCCTGCTCGGCTGGACGACGATCGAGGGCCGGCACTTCATCGTGCGGCAGTTCCGCAACCGCAAGGGCGAGATCGACGCGACCACGCTCAAGCGCGACGACCTGGACGACTACGGCCGGTTCGCGGGCGCGCTGCTGGCCCGCGCGCACGCCCGGTCGCTCGACCCGCGCCTGCTGGCCGGGTACTTCCAGAACGGGGACGGCGACGACGTCGACGAGGCGTTCGCGAAGTACGCGTTCGACTACGCCGACCAGACCGAGGCCGACCACGACGAGCTGACGACGCTGGTCAAGAACGGGAAGCTGCCCGCGCACGCCGAATGACCGCCTCGGACACGAGCCACAGCGTCACGGCGTTGAGGACGTGCCAGAGGAAGTGCGTGCCGCTCGGGACGCTGCCGCACAACAGGTCGTCGAGGGTGCGCAGCGTCAGCGACACGGCGAACACCACCGCCGCTCCAGCGAACCACCTCCAGTGGTTCCCGGACAGCACCGCGAGGACCAGCAGGGCCACCAGCGCCGGGAAGTACATCTGGGCGCCGGGGATGCGCACGAACAGCCCGATGGCGACCGCGAACACCAGGAACGCCGGCGCCGCGAGCCAAGCCCGTGACCAGGGGATCCGCTTGTAGTGGTGAGCGAACATCACCACGTAGTAGAGGATGAACACCGCGATGAACGCGCTGTCCAGCGCCCCGGTGAGCTGGGTGGCGAGCGTGTGGAAGGCCAGGCTCGCGAGGCCGACCAGGGCCAGCAGGACCGGCAGCACGCGCAGGCTCGGCGGCGCCTGCCCGCGCAACAGCAGGAGCGCGGCGATCAGGAACGCGAGGTTCGTCAGCGCGTTGAGCGGCTCGGCCCAGATCCCGGGCCCGAGGCGTTCGCAGTAGGCGTCAACCGACACGCCAGCGGTTCTACCGCACGGAGATGAACACCAAGATTGCTTAGCCTGACGGTATGAAGATCCGCCGCGCCGCCTCCTCCGACGACGTGTTCGCCGCCGCGCACCTGTTCGACGCGCAGCCGTTGCCGGACGCGACCGCGCGGTTCCTGGCGCAGGATCACAGCCACCTGCTCATCGCGTACGTGGGCGAGGAGCCTGCGGGGTTCGTGTCCGGGATCGAGACCACGCACCCCGACAAGGGCACCGAGATGTTCCTCTACGAGCTCGGGGTGGACGACGCGTTCCTGCGCCGCGGCATCGGAACGGCGCTGGTCGAGGCGTTGAAGACGCTGGCGGCGGAACGCGGGTGCTACGCGATGTGGACCGGCACCGCCGCGGGTGACGCGGCGGCGCAGGCCACCTACCGGAAGGCGGGCGGGTCGATCGACGACGGCGCGTTCGTCTCCTGGGACCTCGCCTAGGTCCAGACGGGTTCGTCCACTTCGGACACCCTGCCGTCCGCCCGGAAGTGCAGGAACCGGTCGAACGACTTCGCGAACCACCGGTCGTGCGTGACCGCGACGACCGTGCCCTCGAAGTCGTTCAGCGCGTTCTGCAGCGCCTCCGCCGAGGCGAGGTCGAGGTTGTCGGTCGGCTCGTCGAGCAGCAGCAACGTCGCCCCGGACAGCTCCAGCAGCAGGATCTGGAACCGCGCCTGCTGGCCGCCGGAGAGGTTCTCGAACCGCTGGTCGCCCGCCTGGTGCAGGCCGTAGCGCTGTAGCACCGACATGGCCGCGCCCCGGTCCTTGCCCGCGCGCTGGCCCTCGCCGTGCCAGAGGATGTCCACGAGCGTGCGGCCGAGCCACTCCGGGTGCTCGTGCGTCTGCGCGAACAGGCCGGGCACGACCCGTGCGCCGAGCTTCCAGCTGCCCTCGGTCCTGACGCTGTCGCCGCCCAGCAGCCGCAGGAAGTGGCTCTTGCCGGAGCCGTTCGAGCCGAGCACCGCGACCCGGTCGCCGAAGAAGATCTCCTGCGAGAACGGTTTCATGAGCCCGGTCAGCTCCAGGCCTTCGCACGTGATCGCCCTGACACCCGTGCGGCCGCCCTTCAGCCGAGGGGTGACCTTTTCGTCGGTCGCGATCTCCGGAGGAGGTCCCGCCTCTTCGAACCGTTGCAGCCTGCCGACCATCACCCGGTACTTGGAGCTCATCGACTCGTAGAACTTGGCCTGCTCCTGGAGCGTTCGCACCAGTTCCTTGAGCCGTGCGTGCTCCTCGTTCCAGCGGCGATGATCTTCTTTGAGCTTCTCGATGCGCTTGGCGCGCGCGTCGTGCCAGGTGCCGAACGAGCCGGGGTGCGTCCAGGCGGAGTGCGCCTCGACCGTGACGACGTGCGTGGCGGCGTTCGCGAGCAGCTCGCGGTCGTGGCTGACGACGAACACGGCCTTGTCGGTGGCCCTCAGACGTTCCTCGAGCCAGCGCTTGCCGGGCACGTCGAGGTAGTTGTCGGGCTCGTCGAGCAGCAGCACCTGCTCGTGGCCGCGCAGCAACGTCTCCAGCACCAGCCGCTTCTGCTCGCCGCCGGACAGCGTCCGCACCTCGCGGAACCGGGCCCGGTCGTACGGCAGGCCCAGCGCGGCGACCGTGACGGTGTCCCAGAGGACCTCGACGTCGTACCCGCCCGCCTCGCCGTAGCTCGTGAGGGCGTTCGCGTACCGCATCTGGGCGGCCTCGTCGTCGGTCTCCATCAACGCGAGCTCGGACTCGTCCAGCTCGCGCGCCGCGTTCCGCAACGCCTCCGGCGCCACCGACAGCAACAGGTCGCGCACCAGGCTCTCGTCCCGCACCGAGCCGATGAACTGCGGCATCACCGCCAGCCCGCCCTGCACGTGCGCGCTGCCCTGCTTCGGGGTGAGCTCACCCGACAGGATCCGCTGCAACGTCGTCTTGCCGACGCCGTTCGCGCCGACGAGCGCGACCACGGTCCCGCCGCTCACCTTGAACGAGACGTCGCGGAACAGCTCCCTGCCATCGGGCAGGGCGTACGCGAGCCCGTTCGCCTCCAGATACCCCACGCCGGAGATGGTCGGGGTTGCCCGGGCTCCGGCGCCAGTGAGTTTCCGGCTACCTCAGCCGCAGCGGGTACCTGCGGAACACCAGCACGCCCGCCGTCACCAGCAGGCACTGGAAGGCCGGACCGAAGGCGCTGATCACGGTCAGCAAGACCGTCAGGCCGCCGAACACGAGCAGCAGGGAGTAGAACAACCACGGCCGCACCTGGCGGTTCATGGTGCGGGCGAGTCTCGGCTCGTCCGCCAGCAACCGCTGCTCGATCTCCTCGAGCGAGCGGCGTTCGGCTTCACTCAGCATGGGTGCCTCCGGAAGACATCGGGACGTCATCATTCCCGCCCGCCACACAGTGGATACTCGAACGCGGCCGGAGTCAAACTCGCCTTTCCCCTGCTTCACACCGTCGGCGCACCGCGAAGATCGCCCGGAGTGTCGGTCCGGCTGACTAACCTTGAAACTGGGGGAACCCGGCAGAGGCGTGTGTGTGGTGTGAACGCACGGGCCGCGAGGGCCGCCCGAATGCCGATGCCACGCCACCGATCCGCCCGCACTGGACCGCCGTCCGCGTCGCCTGATCGGCTTCTCGGTGGGCTCGTGGTGCTGGTCGCCGAACCCGCCGTGCTGGGCGTGTCGCTCGTGACGCACGACTTCCCGTCGTTCTTCCCGATCGTCGCCGGGGTGCCGGTGCTGCTGGTGGCGTGGGCGCTGCGACCGCGGCTGTGGAGCGCGCCCTACTCGTGACACGAGCCGCGCCGCGACGACGTTGTTCGCGCTGCTCGACCGAGTCGCCGCGGCCGCGGGCACCCGGCTGCCGGACCACGTCGCGCTGGACGCCGACTTCAACGCCTCGGCGTTCACCCACGGCCGGCTGCGGCGCCGGACCACGACGATCGGGCTGCCGTTGTTCGGCGTCCTCACGCCGCAGCAGCGGGTGGCGTTGCTGGGGCACGAGTTCGGTCACTTCGTGAACGGCGACCCCTCGCGCGGCCTGCTGACCGAGCCCGCCGTGCGCACCCCGTTGATGATCGCGGACCCGGCATCGGTGTTCTCGCCGTCGCGTCGCGCGACCACCAGCGGGCCGAGTACCGCGCGGACGCCCTCGCCGCCGCCGAACGCGGCACCCGGTCCCACGCCGAGACCGCTCGCCGCAACCACCCCGGCGCGGCCCGGTGGCGGCAGGCGGCCGACGCGTGGCGCGCCTCGATCGACGTCGAGGCCGTGCTGGACGGCTCGGTCGAGGCCACCTCGCTCTGGCACGACCACTCGCCGGCCGGGCTGCGCGCGCGGATCGTGCGGTCGTGGCCGCACACCGATCCCTCGGTCGTGCTCAGCGAGGCGGACTCGGCGCGGATCGACGCCGAGCCGCACCGCTTCTACGGGCGCGCGGGCCGTGGGCCTGGTCAGGTCACTGACGGCTCAGCGCGACCAGCCGGCTGACCGCGCGCAGGTACTTCTTGCGGTAGCCGCCGCGCAGCATCTCCTCGGTGAACAGCTCCGACAGCGGCTGCCCCGACACGGCGACGGGGATGTCGCGGTCGTAGAGGCGGTCGCCGAACGCCACGAGCCGCAGCCCGACGTTCTGGTCGGGCGCCGGTTTGACGTCCTTGAGGTGCACGGCCGTGACGCCGTCGAGCAGCCTGCCGTACTTCGACGGGTGGATGCGGGCGAGCGCCTTGCACAGGTCGTCGAAGTCGTCGAGCGTCGACCCCTCGGTGTTAGAGGCTCTCACGATCAGTTCACCCTCTGACATCGGTGAGGGGGCGTCAGGCAGGCCGCGGTGGCGGTAGTCGGGGCCGTCGACGCGGACGACGTCGAACTTCGACGACATCGACTGGATCTCGCGCAGGAAGTCGGCGGCGGCGAAGCGGCCCTCGCCGAGCTTGTCCGGGAGCGTGTTCGAGGTGGCGGCGATGTGCACGCCGTGCGCCGTCAGCTCCTTGATCAGGCGGGTGACGAGCATGGTGTCGCCGGGGTCGTCGAGCTCGAACTCGTCGATGGCGAGCAGCTTGTGCGCGGACAGGCGCTTCACGGCCTCGGGGAACGTGAGGACGCCGACGAGGTTCGTCAGCTCCACGAACGTGCCGTACGCCTTCGGGCCCGGCACGGCGTGCCAGAGCGAGGCGAGCAGGTGGGTCTTGCCGACGCCGAAGCCGCCGTCGAGGTAGAGGCCGAGCTTGCGGGGCTCGTCGTCGCGGGAGCCGAACAGCGACCACTTCCTGCGCTTCACGCTGACCCGCGCGGCGAACAGGCGGCCGGCCTCGACGGCGGCGGTCTGCGACGGCTCGTCCGGGTTCGGGATGTACGTGTCGAAGCTGACGGAGCCGAACCTCGGCGGCGGTACCAGGTTCTCGATCAGTTCGTCGGGGCTGACCTGGGGATCCCGGTCGGACAAGCGCATGCCGGGAGCTTATCGGCGTGATGGGATGGCTCAGTGGAGATGTTGTGGCCCTCACCGGGCGTTGAGATGACCGACACAGCCCTCGCGTCCCTGTACGACTACCCGCCGGACCGGACGTGGGTCACGGCGAACTTCGTGTCCAGCGTGGACGGCGCGGTGTCGGTCGACGGGCGGTCGGCAGGGCTCGGGTCGCCCGCGGACCGGCAGGTCTACCTGCTCGGCCGCGAGCTCGCCGACGTCGTGCTGGTCGGGGCGGCGACCGTGCTGATCGAGGGGTACCGGGGCGCGAAGCGGGAGCGGCCGTTGCCGATCGCCGTCGTGACGTCGCGCGGGTCGTTGACGCCGGACCTGCCGCTGTTCACCGACACCGCCGTGCCGCCGATCGTGATCACCACCGAGGCGGCGGAGCTGCCGGACCTGCCCGCCGACGTGATCATCGCGGGTGAGACCGAGGTGGATCTCAAGGTGGCGGTGGACGCTCTCGCGGCGCGCGGCCTGCACAAGATCAACCTTGAAGGCGGTCCACGGCTGTTCGGGTCGATGGTGGCCGAGGGCCTGGTCGACGCGCTGAACCTGACCGTCGCGCCGGTGCTCGCGGTCGGCGACTCCTCACGGATCGCGCACGGCGCCGTGATCCCGCCGGTGGACCTCGCGTTGGCGTCGGTGCTGCGTGCGGACGACGTGTTGTTGTTGCGGTACCAGCGGCGGAATTCCAGCTGAGGAGGCAGGATGTGCGCGTGGACCTACCGCTGACGCCGCCGTTGCAGCCGATGCTCGCCACCGCGGTGGACGGCATCCCCGACGACGCGAACCTGTTCTTCGAACCGAAGTGGGACGGGTTCCGCTGCGTGGTGTTCCGCGCCGGCGACGAGGTGTTGCTGCAGTCGCGCAGCGGGAAGCCGCTCAACCGCTACTTCCCCGAGGTCGTCGCGTCCATGCTGGACGTGCTGCCCGACCGGGTCGTCGTCGACGGCGAGCTCGTGGTGGCGAAGAACGACGAGCTGGACTTCGACGCGTTGTCCGAGCGGATCCACCCGGCGGCCTCGCGGGTGGCGCTGCTGTCCGAGTCGACGCCGGCCACCTTCGTCGCGTTCGACCTGCTGGCGCTCGGGTCCGAGGTGCTGCTGGAGTCGCCGACGGTCGCGCGGCGCGAGGCGTTGCTCGGGTTGCCTGGCCTCAACGTCACGCCCGCGACGACGTCCGTCGAGACGGCGCGGCAGTGGTTCACGCTGTTCGAGGGCGCCGGGCTGGACGGCGTGATGGGCAAGCCGTCGGACGGGCCGTACACGCCCGGCAAGCGGTCGATGATCAAGGTGAAGCACGCGCGCACCGCGGACGTCGTGCTCGCCGGCCTGCGCTGGCACAAGGACACCGAGCCCGGCACGGCCGTGGGCTCGTTGCTGCTCGGCGTCTACGACTCCAACGACGTGCTGCACCACATCGGCGTCTGCGGGTCGTTCAAGGCGGCCGAACGCCGCGAGCTGGCCGCCGAGCTGGCGCCGTTGATCACCACCGGCGACGACCACCCGTGGGCAAATCCCCAGCAGGGGCAACGGATTCCCGGCGAGATCAACCGGTGGCGCGGCAAGCAGGCCGAGTACGTGGCGTTGCGTCCCGAACGGGTGCTGGAGATCCACTACACCCAGACCGAGGGCGAACAGCCCGTCCGGTTGCGGCACAACGGCCAGTTCGCGCGGTGGAGGCCGGACCGCGAACCGTTGTCGTGCCGCTACGACCAGCTGGAGATCCCCGCGCGTTATGACGTGGCGTCGGTGCTGAAGGGCGAACTGCGGGCGCGTTAGACGTCGGGCTTGGCCGTGCGCGTCGACCCGATCGATGCGATCACCACGCAGCACACGGCGACCCATTGCGCCGGTTTGAGCTCCTCGCCGAGCAGCAGCAGCCCGGCGATCGCGGCGACCACCGGTTCCATCGACATGAGGATGCCGAACACGCGCGGTGGCATGCGCCGCAACGCCTCCAGCTCCAGCGAGTACGGGATCACCGACGACATCAGCGCGACCGCGAACCCCGCCGCGAGGATCAGCGGGTCGAGCATCGCGGTGCCCGCCGACGTGATGCCGAACGGCAACGCGATCACCGCCCCGACCACCATGGCGAGCGCGAGGCCCTGGCCGTCGCTCGTCTGGCTGCCGAGCTTCGCCGTCACGAGGATGTACCCGGCCCAGAACGCGCCCGCCGCGAGCGCGAACAGCACGCCCGTCCACAGCAGACCGCCCTGGAACCCGGTCAGCAGCACCACTCCCGCACCCGCGAGCAGCACCCACAGGCCGTCGAGCCAGCGCCGGGAGCCCGCGACGGCCACCGCGAGCGGGCCGAGGAACTCGATCGTGACGGCGGCGCCGAGCGGGATGCGGGCGAGCGCGGCGTAGAAGCAGAGGTTCATCGCGGCGAGCACCGTGCCGTAGACGAGGACGGTGAGCAGCGTGCGGCGGTCGAGCCTGAGGGTCGGCCGCCAGATCGCGACGAGGATCAGCGCGGCCATGACCAGGCGCAACGTGACCGTGCCCGCCGATCCGGCGACGGTGAAGAGCTGCTTCGCGAACGCCGCGCCGACCTGCACGCTGACGATGCCGAGCAGCACCAGCGCCGTCGGCGGGATGCCACCCATGAGGCGTGCGGCGGGGAGCCGATCAGCGTGAGCCATACGTCCATCCTGACTCACCGCGTCCACTCTGCACGGGACAAGCACCCCAGGTGAGTCGAGGTCCAAAAGCGGGACCTCGACTCACCTTTAGTTCACCTTCCTCATGCGAGGCTCGGCGTCTCGGAGTGTGGATGAGAGTGAGGAAAGTCTGTGCGTCGCGCTGCCTTGGCCCTGTTGGCAGTGAGCGTGCTGGCGGCGTGCAGCGCGGGTCCCTCGACCAGGCCGGTGATCGCGGTCAAGGGCGAGGAGAACCAGCCCGTCGACCAGAGCACGCTCGCCGGGCCGCAGCCCGTTCCCCCGCTGGGCGAGTACAAGTCCAGCTCGTTGCCCTGGACCCAGTGCAACGAGCGGATGAAGGACCGCTTCGGCGACTCCGCTCCGCAGGGTGACCAGAAGTACGAGTGCGCGCGCATGACGACCGTGCTCGACCCGCCGGGACGGCCCGGCCGCGGCACGCTCGGCATCGCGCTGACCCGGATCGGCACGGGCAAGAGCGCGCTTGTCGTCGTCACCGACCCCGGCGGTGAGCCCGGCACGCTGCGGGCCGCGCGCCTCGCGGCGTCGTTGCCGAAGGAGCTCCTCACCACCTACACGATCATCGGCATGGACCGGCGGGGCACCGGCCGTTCGGACGGCATGTCGTGCGTGCCGAACGCCACCCGCGCGCAGCTCGTCGAGTACGACCCGGCCGAGCCGGAGCAGTCGAACCTCGTGGTCGCCGCGGGCGAGGCGTCGCAGGAGTGCGTGCTCGACCTCGAAGGCAGGCTGACGGCGTTCGACTCGTGGCGTGCCGCCGCCGACCTCGAACGGCTGCGCGAGATGCTCGGCACCGAACGCCTCAACGCCATCGGCATCGGCGAGGGCTCGCGGGTGGTCACGACCTACGCGCAGCGCTACCCGGCGCGCATCGGCCGCACCGTCCTCGACGGCGCCCCCGACCCCGCTCTGGACCAGGTGGGCGTGCTCGAGTCGCGGGCGATCGCGGCCGAGGCGACGTTCGACGCGTTCGCCCGCGACTGCAAGACCCGCGGCTGCGCGCTGGCCAACCCGCGCGAGGACGTCGCGGCCCTGCTCACGCAGCTGCGGACCAACCGGGTGCGCGGTGACTACGTCGACCTCACGCCCGGCTCCGCGCTGAACGCGATCCTCGAAGGCCTGTCGGACCGCGGCCGCTGGCCGGCGCTCGCCGACGCCGTGGTGAAGGCGCGCGGAGGCGACGCCGCCGGCCTGTTCGCGTTGCTCGACCCGGTCGTCAACGACCTGGACGAGAACCCGCCGCGCTTCGACGCGGGCCTGATCATCGGCTGCAACGACACCGCCACCCGCATCCCACCCGACCGGGTGAAGGCGCTCACCGCGGACTGGGCGACGAAGCACGCGATGTTCGGTGCCCTGTTCGCCCGGCAGCTGTTGCACTGCAACCCGTTCGTGCCGCCCAAGACGGAGAAGGTCGACCCGCTGAAGAGCGCGCCGCCCGTGGTCGTGCTGAGCACCGCCAACGACCCGGCGACCCCCGCGCCCGGCACCGAGCACGCGGCGCAGCGGTTGCCGGGGGCGGCGCTGGTGGCGTGGCAGGGCAGCGGGCACGGCGCGCTGGGGCTGTCCGGGTGCGCCACGACGGCGGCGCGGGACTACCTGATCGACGCGAAGGTGCCGACGAACGGCACCGTCTGCCCGCCCTGATCCGGCTCGGAGGGCGGCGGCGCGGTCTCCCGAGGGTCGCGCGGCGCTGACGGCTGCTCGTGCCGGAAGTCCCGGTTGTCCCGGTAAACGATCTTCATGCCCTGGAAGTCGCCGGACACCCGCGTTCGGTTACGAAAGAGCGGGGAGCCCGCCTGGCTCCCCGCCCGAAACTCCGTGTCAGCAGCTGGAACAGCAGCCGCAGCCGGGACCCGTGCACCCGGAACAGCACCCACACGTACCCATCAGGGCCTCCCCGTCCTCCAAGCCGGACCTGCGCGGGACATCCGCACATCCCACGGTCCGCCCCGGCACAACCCCTGGGAACCCCTCTCACCCGAACGCGGGTGGACAACCACCGGGGAGTCGCAGCGCGTGATGCCGCTACGCGCCCAGGTCCTCCAGGGCCTTCTGCGCGGCCTCCAGTTCGGCCCGCAACTGCTCCACCCGGGCGAGCTGCTGAGCACGCGCCGCGTTCAGGACGCCCTCGACGATCTCGGCCACCTCGGGCGCGAGCAGCTTCGAGGCCTGCGCCACGGCGGCGGGCGGCACCGGCGTCGGCTTGACCGTCCTGCGGGTGCCTTGGAGCACCTCCACGGACCACTCGCCCTCGCCGGTCGTCACGAGCGTGATCGTGACCTCGGGGAAGGTGGCCTTCGGCTGCTGCTTGCGCGCGGGCTTCGGCGCGGGCGCCTGCTCGGCGGGAGCGGCGGCCGCGGGTGCGGGCTTCGGCTTGGGGGCCGCGGGCTTCACCGGCGCCTCCGGGACGTAGGGGTGGATGATCTCAGTCTCTCGCGGCGGCTCCACCGGCGCAGGCGGCGGGGTCGCCGGCTTCTTGCGGGGCGGGGGCTTGTCCAGCGTGAGCTCGGCCGGGGACAGGAACATCTCGTCCTTCGAGCCCGTGGGCCGGACCTGGATGAAATCGCCCTCGGGAGGATCGGTGACGGCCAGCAGCTTGGCCGACCTGCCCTCCTCCATGCCGACCGCGGCCGCCGTGAACCACACCATCGGCTGACTGCCTTCGTCCAACTGCGAGCGCAGGTTGACGACGTCCTCCGCCGACAGCCCGCTCTTCTTCGCCATCGCGCTGCCTCCCCGTTCGAACACCTGTGCCCCAGCATGCCCTACACCCCCGACAATTCTGAGCACAGGGTCGATCACAAGATCATCAACGAGGTGGGAGCGCTCTTAGACCTCTTCGGCCCGCTCGACCTCGTCGGCGCGCAGCCGGTACTCGCACCCGTACTCGACGGCGTACGACAGGTCGTACACGTGCACGATCTTGGGCCCGCCGTGCAGGTGCACGTACGTCACGGTCTGCTTGGGGTCGTCCGGCGTGGACGGCAACGAGTCGACCCGGCCGTCGAGAGGACCGCCGACGTACCGCACGACGTAGGGCTGCGACATGGACGACCTCCTCTCCTTTCGTCCATTCTACGGAGTCCCCCGCCAGATCCATCCCCGATACAACCGGTTGGCTCACTCACCCGCCCGCATCCCCCGGCCAACGCCCGCCGACAGCCACGTTCGCCTTTCGTCACGAACAGACCGGCACCCGCGAACTCGAACTCCACCCTCGCGAGAAACCAGGGAACCTGCTCGGGCCGGCGGTCTTCGAGCACTCGCTTCCGTTGCGGCTCAACACATCCGGCCCCGATCGCGACACGACTCAGCGTCCCGGAGCGAAGGTCCACGCCGCCGATCCTCACCGAGAGGGGTCGACGAACGCCACCTCTCCCCGCCCCCACCGCTCCAGCAGTTCCCGAACCGGCTGAGCCTCCGGGAGTCGCCGCACCGTTCGGCGAGGCGCGATGCCAGCTCGGGATCGGGATCGGCAGGAATCGCCTCGACCATCGCCCCGAACACGTCGACCTCAGGCTCGTACCAGTCGGGTGAGACGTCCCTGAGCCGCGCGATCCCGGGCACCACCGAGGCGGGGATCGGCAGCACCTCCTCCCACCGCTCGAGCAGGTAGCTGAACACCGAGATCTTCTGCGCGCCATCGGCCCACGCCTTGACCGCCGGCCCCGGCACGTACCCCGGCAGGGGCGGCAACCGGGCGTACATCAACGGCTTGACCCCGTACTCCTCGGCGAACGCCGACAGCGTCACGTTCCCGTGCCGCACGTCTCCCAGCGCCACCTCGAACGCGACGGACGGATCCGCGACCATCTTCCCCGCGCCCCAGCGCAGATCGGTTCCCGGTTCCACCGCGGTGCGGGCCAGCACGGCCTGCGCCACCCGTTCGACGCGAGCCGGTCTCACCTGGAGGACCTCCGACAGCGAGCGGTGGAGAAGCGTGTCGCCGGTCCGGCCCAGCACCGCGAACGCCGCCTCCAGCAACTCCTCCGTCGTACTCCGGAGAAGGTTGTTGTGCACCATGAAGTTGACCAGGAAGGTGGTGACCGTCAGGAACTCGCGCCCATGTGCCAGGAACAGGCGGACACACGTGTCGGCGCCATCCACCTGGTTCATGTCGTACATCTGCAAAGCGATCTGGGGAACGACCTGGCTCTGGTACGTCAGGATCATCGGCAGCAGCCGCTCGACGATCTTCTCCGGGGTCGAGCAGGTCCGAAGCACGTGACAAGCCGTGTAGTACTCCATGAACGTCCGGTGCGTGAACCCGAACCGCCGCTCACCGTCCACCGACGTGTCGACCTGGGTCAGCACCCACGCCCGTTCGGCGCAGTAGTCCAGGAACTCCCGCGCCTGCTGGTGGTACGACTGCGCACCTTCGTCCTCCCGCTCCCGCAGGTGGGCGACGACGAGGCGTTCCAACGTCTTCTCGCTCTCGTCGCCCTGTCCCTCCAGGTCGAAGAAGAAGTGCTGCGCCAGCTCCTGCACCAGGAACTTCGCCAGCTTCACCGAGCGGATCACCGAGGGCACCTGGCTGATGGCGTCCCACCGCACCAGCATCAGCTCGGAACACTCGCGGTAGACGTCAGCGGTGTTCTCCGGGATGTACCCCTCGCTCTGGTACAGCATGCACAGCAGCGACAGCATCAACGGGTTGGACCGCAGATCGTTCAGGTGCTCGCTGTCGTGGAGGAATCCGTCGATGCGGCTCTCGGCGTGCACCAGCGTGAACCAGGTCCGGACGTAGCGGGCGACCTGCACGGGGTTGAAGTCGGGCAACCGGTAGGCCGGAAACGTGACGGCGTCGAGCGGCGCGACCGGATAGCTCTCCTGCCGGCAGGTCACCACGATCCGCGCCAGCGGGAAGCGCGCCGCGAACGCCTCGATCGCCGCCACCGCCGAACGCCGCGCCTGGACGTCCCCGACCTCGTCCAGTCCGTCGAAGACCACCAACGCCTCACCCGCGTCCAGCAGATCGGCGACGTGCCGCCTCGACTCGGCGCGCTGCGTCACCGGGCCCAGCTCCCTGGTGATGATCGTGACGAAGTCGTCCGCCAGCTTCTGATGTTGCTTGAGCTGCACCAGCAACGGCACCAGCTCGGCGCGGCGCAGGATCCGGCGGATGAACGTGCTCTTGCCCGCGCCGGGGTTTCCCACCACCACGAACCTGCGGTCGCGCACCTCGTCCTCCGCGGCCGGGTCGTCCCCGAGGAGCAGCGTGCGCGGGACGTAGATCTGGTCGACGCGGAAGCGGAAGTCGGACTTCGAGTGCGGCATGACGACGCGGTCGTACTTCCCCGCCATCGCCGCGCGGATGACCTCGCCCGTCGCCCGCGACTCGGCACGCCGGCCCGCGTCGAGTGCCAGCCCCAGCCGTTCGGCGATGGGGCGGTCAGGGCCCGTGACCTTGATGCGGATGCGGTCACGGGCGTCGACGGTGCGGAACGGGGCGTTCTGCTCGATCACTTCCCACAGCGAGGCCGCGAAGTCGGCGGACTGCTGCGTTTCGCGGCGCACGGCGCGCTGGAACTCGCGCCGGAACGCCTCCGCCAGCTCCGAACGTTCCGCGGTCTGGTGGAACTTGCCTTCCTCGGTGTGTTCGAGCTGGCAGAGGAGTTCGAACAGGGACGCGCAGTCGGGGCCGTGCAGGTAGGCGGCGATCCGGTCGCGGAGGGCCTGGGACATGGGGGTGTTCGAAGCCCAGGTCAGCGCGGTCTCGGCCAGGTCCGCCACGACGGTCGCGATCGCTGTCACGCAGACAGGATCGGTGTCGAACGGTGGGCTGTTACTCCTGTTTGCGGGCTCGGGAAGGCTGTACGCGCAGGGGTTCGCCGGGCATCTTCGGGTAGTCGGGCGGGTACGGCATCTCGCCTCGCGGGTCGGCCGCGTACCACTCCAGGAGCGTCTCGATGCCGAACGCCTCGGAGTCCAGGCCGTCGTGCAGGTTGCCGCGTTCGTCCAGCATCTTCGGGACGGTCAGGACGTCGAAGTCGTCTGGGTCCACAGAGGACAGTTCGTCCCACGTGACCGGGGTGGAGACGGTGGCGCGCGGGGTGCCGCGGACCGACCAGGCCGAGGCGATCGTGCGGTCGCGGGCCGCCTGGTTGAAGTCGATGAAGACGCGAGAGCCGCGTTCTTCCTTCCACCACGCGGAAGTCGCCAACGATGGTGCTCGCTTCTCGACCTCGCGGGCCAGGGCGATCACGGCGTGGCGTACGTCGATGAAGTCCCAGTCCTGGCGGATGCGGACGGCCACGTGGACGCCGCGGCCGCCGGAGGTCTTCGGGTAGCCCACGAGGCCCGCGTCGGCCAGCACCTCGCGCAGTACGAGAGCCACCCTGGCGGCGTCGGAGAAGTCGGTGCCCGGCTGGGGGTCCAGGTCGATGCGGAGCTCGTCAGGGTGGTCGACGGAGGAACGCCGGACCGGCCACGGGTGGAAGTCGAAGGTGCCCAGGTTGGCCGCCCACACGATGACGGCCTCGGAGGTCGGGCAGATCTCGTCGGCGGGGCGGCCAGACGGGAAGCGGACTTGGACCGTCTCCACGTACGGAGGTGCTCCCTTGGGGACGCGCTTCTGGTAGAACGCCTCGCCCTCCACGCCGTCCACGTAGCGCTTCAGCACCACGGGGCGGTCGCGCAGCACGGTCAGCAGGTAGGGCGCCACGGTCCGGTAGTACTCGACCACCTGGCCCTTGGTGATGCCGCGCGCGGGGAAGTACGGCTTGTCCGGGTTGGACACCCGCACCAGCTGGTCACCGACCTCTAGCTCGATCGCCTTGGAAGCCACGCCAGCACACTAAAGGCCGCGCACGAACGCCGCGAGCGCCAGCTCGAAGCTGTCCCGGTCGAGTTCGCGGGCGACACCCGGCAGGAGGTGGGCGCGGTCGAGGTGGGGATAGCGGCCGGAGTAGTCGGCGGGGTCCGCCGAGAACCCGCTGGAGAACGAGCTCAACGCCGAGCCGAACACGATGTACATCAGACCCGCGGCGATCATCGTGGCCTCGCGGCGGGACCAGCCGGCATCCACCAGCGCGCCGTGGAGCAGGTCCAAGCGTTGCAACGACTCGTCGCGGCCGGCCGGGCCGTACGCCAGGAACGGCACGATGTTCGGGTGTGAGGAGAGCGCCGCACGGTAGGAGCGCGCGCACCGCAGCAGCCCCTCCCGCCAGTCGACGGCGAACCCCGACACGTCGACCGCGGACAGCACGGTGGAAGCGATGTCGTTCAGCAGCTGGTCCTTGGTGCGGACGTGCCCGTAGAGCGACGCGGCCTGCACGCCCAGCTCCGCGGCGAGCTTGCGCATCGACAGGCCGTCCAGGCCGTCGCGGTCGATGATGGCCAGAGCCACCGACCGGATCCGGTCGGGGCTCAGCAGAGGGGTGCTCGGCCGGGGCATGTGGGTTAACCTAACACTGTTCGGTTAGTCGGGAGGGCCCGTGGATCTAACGCTTTCGGACGAACACCGGCAGCTCAGGGAGCTGGCCAGGCGGTTCACCGACGACCGCATCGTGCCCCACGCCACGCGCTGGGACCGCGAGGAGGCCATCGACAGGGACCTGCCGCAGAGACTGGGCGAGGTCGGGTTCCTCGGCCTCGGCATCGACGAGCGCTACGGCGGCAGCGGCGGTGACAACCTCGCCTACTGCCTGGTCCTCGAGGAGATCGCCAGGGGCGACAGCGCGGTCAGGGGCATCATCTCGGTGTCGCTGGGCCTGGTCGCGAAGTCGATCGCGAAGCACGGCACCGAAGAGCAGAAGCAACGCTGGCTGCCAGGACTCACCAACGGCACCCAGGTCGGCTGCTTCGCCCTCACCGAACCCGGCACCGGCAGCGACGCGGGCAACCTCACCACCAGGGCCGAGAAGACCGCCACCGGTTACCGCATCACCGGCCGCAAGGTCTTCATCACCAACGGCACGTGGGCCGACGTGGCCCTCGTGTTCGCCCGCACCGGTGGACCGGGTCCAAGAGGCATCAGCGCGTTCCTGGTCCCGACCGGCACCCGCGGCTTCCAGGCCACCGAGATCAAGGGCAAGCTCGGCATGCGCGGCCAGGCCACCGCCGAGATCACCCTCGACGACGTGGAGGTCGGCGAGGACGCCCTGCTCAGCGACCAGGGCTTCAAGCTGGCGATGGGCGCCCTCGACAAGGGCCGCATGTCCGTCGCGGCTGGCTGCGTGGGAGCGGCGAGAGGCGCACTCGAAGCAGCGCTGAAGTACGCCAAGGAACGCGAGCAGTTCGGCAAGCCCATCGCGGGCTTCCAGCTCGTGCAGGAGCTCCTCGCCGACATGGCCGTCGAGACGGACGCCGCCAGGCTCCTGACCTGGCGCGTCGCCGACCTCGCCGACCGGAACCAGCCTTTCGGCACCGAGGCCAGCATGGCCAAGCTCTTCGCCAGCGAGGCCGCGGTCAAGGTCGCCAACAGCGCCATCCAGGTCTTCGGCGGTTACGGCTACATCGACGAGTACCCGGTCGGCAAGTACCTGCGGGACGCTCGCGTCACCACCCTCTACGAGGGCACCAGCCAGATCCAGAAACTGCTCATCGGTCGCGCGCTCACGGGCGTGAACGCGTTCGCCTGAAAGGAAAGCAATGGACTTCACGCTCGACGCCGAGCAGAAGGAGATCCGCGACTGGGTGCGGACCTTCGTGCGCAAGGAGATCATCCCGCTGGAGCCCGAGGTGCTGCGCCGCGAACGCGCGGGCCAGCCGGGCCTCTCCCGGGACGAGCTGAAAGCGTTGCAGGACAAGGCCAAGCAGGCCGGGTTCTTCGGCGTCCTCACGCCGCAGGAGTACGGCGGCATGGGCCTCGGCGCGATGATGACCGCCCTGATCGAAGCGGAGCTGGGGCGCAGTTTCGTCCCGTTCCGGTTCGGCGGCTACGCGGACAACATCCTGTTCCACGGCAACGAGGAGCAGAAGCAGCGCTACCTCCTGCCGACGATCTCCGGCGAACGCGTCTCCTGCTTCGCGATCACCGAACCGGGCGCCGGCAGCGACGCCAAGGCCATCCGCACCTCCGCCGTGCGCGACGGTGACGAGTGGGTCATCAACGGCGAGAAGACGTTCATCACCCAGGGCAACGAGGCCGACTTCGTCATGGTGTTCGCCGTGACGGACAAGGAGAAGGGCGCCGACGGCGGCGTCACGTGCTTCCTCGTCGACCGCGACATGGGCTGGAAGTCCGAGCCCATCCCGACCATGGGCCAGTGGGGCCCGGCGGCGCTGGTGTTCGACAACGTCCGCGTGCCGCACGAGAACATCCTCGGCGAGGAGGGCAAGGGCTTCCTCCTGGCCATGCAGTGGATCGGCCAGGGCCGCTACCTGCTGCCCGCCCGCGCGCTCGGCAGCGTCGAGCGGCTGGTCGAGATGTCCATCGAGCAGGCCAAGAACCGCGTCACGTTCGGCCAGCCGATCGCCGAGTACCAGGCCATCCAGTGGATGATCGCGGACTCCGCGGTCGAGATCGAGGCGTTGCGCTGGCTCGTGCTGCACGCCGCGTGGCTCGTCGACCAGAAGCAGGACTCGCGGCAGGCGCAGTCGATCGCGAAGCTCTACGGCGGCATCAAGGCCAACGAGATCGTCGACCGCGTGCTGCAGATCCACGGCGGCATGGGCTACACCCGTGAGCTCCCGATCGAGCGCTGGTACCGCGAACTGCGGCTGCTGCGCATCTACGAGGGCACCGACGAGATCCAGCGCCGCACGATCGCCCGCAACCTGCTCAAGGGCCACGCGAACGTGCGCGGCACGCTCGGCTAGTGCTCGACCACAGCATCCTCGGCGTCGTCGAACGACAGGTCCGCACCTGGTCGGCCGACGACGCCGGGGTGTACGCGGACGCTGCCGGCGGCTACTCCCCCGCGTTCGCCATCCCGTTGCTGCAACACGGCGGCCCGCAGCTCGGCCTGACCGGCGCCGACATGACCCAGGTCCTGCACGCCGAACAGTCGTTGTGGCTGCACGGCGAACTCCCGCGCCAGGGCACGACGGAGGTCACGAAGACCGTCGCAGCCATCCACGACAAGGGCTCCGGCGCGCTCGTCGTCAGCGAGTGGACGTCTCAGCACGCCACCACGAGATCGTCGTGCTTCGTCAAGGGAGAAGGCGGTTTCGGCGGCGAACGGGGTGAGACGCGCAGGTTCGACGTGCCCGGCACCCGCCCCGAGACCAGCTTCTTCCAGACCACGGCCGACCAGGCGTTGCGTTACATGCGCACCGGCGACGTCAACCCGATGCACCACGACGAGGAGTTCGCCCGCAGGGCCGGGTTCGCGAAACCCATCCTGCACGGCCTGTGCACGCTCGGGATCACCGTGGCGTTCCTGGACTTCACCGAGCTGCACGCCCGCTTCACCGCCCCCGTCACGCCCGGCGACGAGCTGCGGATCGAACGCTGGCCGACCGGCGAGTTCCGCACGTCCGTCCGGGGCACGCAGGTCCTCGTCGGTTCGGTTTTCCGAAGTGGACAACCGGGGAAACCTCGCAAGATCGGGGCATGAGCACTGCCCTGGCAGCCGCGGACGCCGGAATCGAACCGGTGCGCGTGGCGGTGGAGTCCCGTGACCTGATCAGCGCGGCCGGTGTGACGCACCTGCTGAAGACCTCCCCGCGGGTGCGGGTCGTGCCGGAACGCGCGGACGCGCACGTGCTGCTGGCGTTGGTGAACGAGCTGTGCGCGCAGCAGGCCGCCCGGCTGCGGGCGTCGGGTTCGGCGAGGATCGTGGTGATCGCGGCCCGCGTGCACGACCTCACCCCGTCGATCGCGGCGCACGCCGGGCTCGCGAACCCGTTGCGGCGTGCGGACGTCAACGCCGAACGCCTGGTCAAGCTGCTCGTCGGCGGCCAGACCGTGCAGGAACGCTCGGCCGTGCTGAACGACCGCGACCTCCAGCTGCTCAAGCTCCTCGCCGACGGCGCGACGATCGCCGAGGTGGCCGCACGGCTGTTCTGCTCGGAACGCACCGTGAAGTACGCCCTGCACCAGCTGCTGGAACGGTTCGGGCTGCGCAACCGGGTGCACGCGGTGGCGTGGGCGTTGCGGTCGGGCCTGCTCTAACGCCCGAAGACGGACGAGAGCTGCACCCGCCTGCTGATCCCGACCTTGCGGTAGACGCGGGTGAGGTGCAGCTCGACGGCCCGCTGGGTGACGCCGAACCGTTCCGCGATCACCCGGTTCGTCTCGCCTTCGAGCACCAGCGAGACGATGCGCGACTCGTGCGGTGTCAGCTTCTCCCACGCCGCGGAACGCAACGGCCGCCGCGGCTCCACCAACGCCGCTCGCGCCCGTTCCACCAGCTCGGGAACGCCCGCCCGGCCGGCATCGGCCAACGCGGCCCGCACGGAGCCGAGAGCGAGGTGCAGACGAGCTCGCTGGTGCAGCAACACCCTGCACGCCCACGCCGGCGGCAGGTCTCCTGTGTAACCGAGGCGCACCAGCATCTCCCGCGCCTCGCCCGGCCGTCCGGTGTCCACACAGGACGCCACGAACGCCGCCGCCCCCAACGCCACGCAGCCGCGCAGAGGCGACGCCTGGGCGAGATCGCGCATCAACCGCGACACCACGGCGTGCTCGCCCTGCCGCGCCCACATCTCCAGCGCCGTCAGCCAGTCCTGCTCCGCGCCGACGAGCCGGGCCCGCAGCCGGGGCAGGAACTCCAGCACCACGTGCGCCGAATCCCGTTGCAGCAGGCCGAGTCCGGCCAGCGCGAGCGCCGGCACCACCCCGGGGCCCTCGATTGGCAGCTCCCGCAACGCCTGCTCGGGATCCGCGGGCACCGCCGGCATCGACCCCACGCCCAGCACGTCCTCGTCGCACTGCCAGTCGACGACCACGGCGGCGAACCAGTCAGCCGCGACGCCCTGCTGGCGGGCCAGCTCACCGGCGCGGGGCCGGATGCCGCAGCGCAGGTGGAGGTCCGCCATCCCCACCGCCACCCGCGCCGCGATCTCCGCGCTCCGCGGCTCGCGCAGGGCGGCCCGCAGGCAGCGGGCCGCGAGCTCGGCCCGTCCGGCGGCCCGGTGCAGCCGTGCCGCGTCGTGCAGCACCGGCGCCACCCAGTGCGCGCCAACGGGTTCCGCGCACGCCACCACGTGTTCGGCGACGGCGGCCGGTGCATCACAACGGCGGTGCAGCACCTCCGACGCCGCGCGGTGCAGCCGGTCGCGTGCCTCGGGCGTCATCTCGTGCCGGATCGCGTGCCCCAGCGCCGGTGACTGGATCCGCATCGGGTCCCCCACGGCCAGACGGGCGTCCACGAGCCGTTCGAACGCGGCGAGCGCACGGAACGACTCCAGCCCGGCGACCTCGCCCAGGACGTCCAGCGACGCGGTCCCCAGCACGGCCAGCGCCCGTGCGACGGCAACAACGTCCGCGTCCAGCACGTCCCAGTGGCGCCGCACGGCCCGCAACAGCCGTGGCAGGCGCAGTCCCGGCAACGCGGCGGGCAACGCCGTCACGTCTTGGACAGCCTCCAAGACATCGCTCAGCACGCCCGGCGCGCCCCCGCTGTACGCCAGGCACGCGGCGGCGAGGTCCGGCGGGACCTCGGCGTCGAACCGGCGCCGGAGCAGTTCGGCGACGGCGTCGGCGCCGATCGGCCGCAACGGCACCCGCACGGCGCCGACGACCGCCAGTTCGTCAGGGTCGCAATCCCCCGCGAGCACGACCGTTCCCCGGAATCGCGCGAGCCGATCGGTCTCTTCCTCGCTGAGCCGCTCGGCGTCGTCCACGACGAGCACGGTGTGGCTGTCGACGCCGCTCAACGCCCGCAAACCGCGCACCGGCCGCAACCCGCTGCGCACCGCGATAGAAGATGCAACGGAAAGCAATGTGCTTTTCCCCATACCAGTTGCACCATGCACAACGCACGAGCGAGCGCCACCACTCAGCGCGTCCGTCAGGGCGGCGATCTCCCGCTCGCGGCCCACGAGCAGGTCACCGGCCCTGCGCACGGCGGTCCCGACGAGGCCGGGGCGAAGTGGGGCAACCATGTCCCCCAGCAAATCGCGGGCGGACCGGCAGGACCATGCAGAAGCACCGGCAGAAGTTCCGCAGGTCTGCCCAATCGCACAGCCCGGCGCCACGAACTGAGACGCGGGAACGCGAAAACTATTCGACCAATCAATTGGTATTCGGCGACGCGACCAGCTGAACCATTTCGGTGCCCATTACGTGATGCCTTAAGTACACCGGCGAACACTTCAGGGAGTCCCGATGCGGGTCGCGTCACGCACCGTCTTCGACTTCGTCCGGCCGGGCGGGTCCACCGCCCCGGTCGAGACCGAGCTGATCTACCAGGCAGAAGACCCGTTCGCGGTCACCATGCGGTTCCACGCGGGTGGCAGGGTCGCCACCTGGATCATGGGCAGAGACCTGGTCACCGAGGGCATGAGCATGAGAGCCGGCGACGGGGACGTGCGGCTGCGGCCCCTGTCGAGCCGGGTGCTGCGCCTGGAGCTGATCTCCGACCAGCACGTGACGGTGTTCCAGCTGCCTTCGGCGACGCTGCGGAAGTTCCTCGACGCGGCCTACCGGCTGGTGCCGCCCGGCGCGGAGCGGTTCGACGCCGACGCGTTCCTGAGCACCGTCCTGCGCTGACCGCGTTCCGTCACGCCCCGGTGAGCCGCTCCCGCACGCCGGCGGCGATCTCCCGGGTGACGTCGGTGTCCCAGCGCTCGCACGCGGCGAGCGCGTCTCTCAAGTGCCGTTGGTAAGCGATTTGGTCGTTTTGCGCGTTTGCGTTCTCGGCGAGCTCACGCAGGATCTCGATCTCCGCGAGGCCGTCGCCGATCGCCCGGAACGCCGCGAGCGCCTGGCCGAGGTCGTCGTCGGACGCGCCGAGCCGGTCCGCCGCGCGGTGGGCGAGGCCGCGGTGCCAGCGCGTGCGGGCGAGCCAGGACGCCATCTGAGCACGCCGGTAGACGTCCTCTGCTTCCGTTAGTGCCACGACCGCGTCGTCCGGCCTGTCGACGTCAATCAGGGCGAGGCCGAGCCATCCGAGCGTGCGGCCCAGTGCGGAGAGTTCGTAGATGGTGTTGGCGTAGGCGCGTTGTTGTTGGGCCACTTCTTCGTGTGCGGTGACGGCTGCGATCGGCCGGTTCATCAAGCGCCACAACACTCCGAGCACCGAACGCGCGTAATGCTCGTCCATCGGTTCGTGCATCGAGTCGATGGCCCTGAGGCACACGCGTTCAGCTTCGTCGAAGTCGCCGAGGCCGCTGTACGAGGCCGACGCGATCAGCCAGATCCAGCCGAGATGCCCTGTTTCCCCGGTGGTCTCGGCGATCCGGGCCGCGCGGGTCAGCACCTCCAGCGCGGGGCCGGGCGCGTGGGCGACGTCGAACAGCGCCCAGCCGAGCTGCCCCAGCACGACGACCTCCTGCCACGGCTCGCGTGCGGACGCGAGGGCGAGGCGGTAGACGCGTTCCCAGACCAGGCCCGGTTCGATGGCGGAGTAGTGCGAGAGGGCGATCACCGCGCGGGCCACGTCGTCGTGCAGGCCGCGCGCCTGGGCTCGTTCGACGATCTCGGGCAGCAGGTCGCGGTGCTCGGCGAGCCAGCGCCTTCCCGTTGCCACGTCAGGGAAGGTCTGCGCCCTTGCGGTCACCCGGCGCGCGTCACCCGTCTGTCCGAAGAGGACTCCCGCCGCGACCGTCCGCTCCAGCAGCCAGGCGAGCATCGCGCGGTCGGCGTCCGCGTCGGTCTCGTCGATCAGGCCGTGCGCGAACGTCCGCACCAGGCCGTGCATCGCGTACCCGTCCTCGTCGGGGTCGAGCAGGCTCACGTCCGAGAGCTCCTCCAGCGCCTGCTCGGCCTCGGCCGCGGTCGTACCGGCCAGGACGGCGGCGAGGCCGGGCGTGACGTGCGTGCCGACGAGCAGGCCGAGGCGCCGGAACACCAGCCGCGCGGTCTCCGGCAGGTGCGCGAGCGACACCTCGAACGCACCGCGCACGTCCAGGTCGCCCGCCGTCAGCGCGGCCAGCCTGCGTTCTTGGATCTGCTCCACGAGATGACGCACCGGCCAGCGCGGACGGCTCGCGAGGCGGTTGCCGGCGATCCGCAGGGCGAGCGGCGACATCCCGCACAACCGGACGAGGTCCCGCGCACTGCCGGGGTCGGCTTGGACCCGCTCCAAGCCGACGATCGACGCGAGCAGTTCGGTCGCGCACGGCTCGGTGAGGCCGCCGAGCCGGATCCAGGCCGCCCCGGCCAGCCCGGCGAGACGGCGCCGGGACGTGACGATCGTGAGGCAGCCCGGGGCCGCCGCCTGGAGCGTGTGGATCTCCTCCTCCGTGCTCGCGCCGTCCAGCACGAGCAGCAGGCGTTTGCCCGCGACCAACGACCGGTAGAGGCGCGTCTGGCCGTGCGTGTCCTCCGGCACGTGCTCCGCCGGTACTCCGAGGTCCCTGAGCAACCGCTGCAACGGCCGTGCGGAGCCCTCCAGGTCGATGAACAACTGACCGTCCGGAAAGCTCCCTTCCAGCAGATGGGCGGCCATCACGGCGAGGCTCGTCTTACCGCTGCCCGCGGCCCCATGGACCACCACGAGCCCATGCGGCGTTTTCGCTATCGCGTCGAGTTCGGCGTCACGGCCGACGAGGTCCGCGACGTACATCGGCAACGACCAGACCGGGCTCGACCAGACCGGACTCCCCTGGGCGCCCCGCCCCGTCCGCGCGAGCCGGCGCAGCTCGGCCCGGTCGAGCTCGTCGAGCCCCAGCGCGTCCAGCAACGCCTCGGTCGTGCGGCGCTGCGGCGACCGGGCCCGGCCGCGTTCCATGTCGCTGATCGCGCGCACGCTCACGCCGGACCGATCGCTGAGCTCCTCCTGGCTGAGCCCGGCGTTCCTGCGGTGCTGCACGAGCCGGGCGCCGAACATCATGGAACAGAAGTTAGTGGGTCAAACTCGTCAGCATCTGCGCGCACACGCGAGAGAGGTGCCGGCGCATCACGGTCGAGGCCTTCGCCGCGTCCCCATCGGAGATCGCGCGGACGAGCTCGTCGTGGTCGTCCATCGACGCGTGCTGGTGCGGCGGGTCGTCCTCCAGCGAACTGCGCAACAACACCACCCGTTGCTGCACGAGCCGGACCTGCTCGGCGATGTACGGGCTGCGCGCCGCGTCCAGCAACGTCTGGTGGAACGCGAGGTCCAGCCGGTACGGGAACGGCTGCCCGGCCCGGTAGTTGCGCCGGCTCTCCGCACACACGTCCTGCAACCGCACGAGGTCGACGTCGGTCCGCCGCGAGGCGGCGTGCTCGGCCGCCGCGCACTCCAGCGCCGTCCGCAGCTCGAACAGCGCCCTGACGTCCTCGGGCGTCGCATCGGGCACGAACGCACCCCGGTGCGGCACCAGCGTCAGCAGCCCTTCGGACGCCAGATGCCGGATCGCCTCGCGCAACGGCCCGCGGCTGATGCCGAGCTGCTGCGCCACCTCGACCTCGTTGACCCGCGAACCCGGAGCGATCTCCCCGGTCAGCACCTGCTCTCGCAGCACGTCCACGGCCTGCCCGGCCAGACTGAGGTGCAGAGGGGGTGTCACCTTCGTCTCCTGATCTGGACGGCACCGGCCGTCCTCCCGCTAAACTAGCGAACGTGTCAACTGTCGACAGTTGGCAGTTTCACCGAGACCTGGGAGGGGCGGCATGGGACACGAAGTGGTGGCAGAGGTCTGGCGGGGCGACTTCCTGGAGTCCGTCCACCACGGCACGGTCGTGGCCACCGACCCGTCGGGCTGGCCCGTCGTCTCCGTGGGCCGCCCCGGCGACGTGGCGTTCCCCCGCTCCTCCAACAAGCCGCTGCAGGCCCTCGCCATGCTGCGCGCGGGCCTCGACCTGGACGGCGAGCTCCTCGCCCTCGCCTGCGCCTCGCACTCCGGCGAGGACTTCCACGTCGACGGCGCTCTGCGGATCCTCGCCGCGGCGGGCCTGACCGAGGACGCGCTGCGCTGCACGCCCGACCTGCCGCTGGGCGAGGAGGCCCGCGCCCGGCACCTGGCCCTCGGACTCAAGGCCGCACCCAAGTACATGAACTGCTCGGGCAAGCACGCCGCCATGCTCGCCACCTGCGTCGCCAACGGGTGGTCGACCGACGACTACCTCTCGCCGTCGCACCCGCTGCAGGTCGCCACCCGCGCGACCATCGAGGACGTGGCCGGCGAACCCGTCGCCCAGGTCGGGGTGGACGGGTGCGGCGCGCCGATCTTCGCCATCTCCCTGACCGGACTCGCCCGCGCGTTCGGGCGTCTCGCGGCGGCAGCTCCCGGCACGTTGGAGCACCGGGTCGCGGCCGCCATGAACGCCCACCCGGAGTGGGTCGGCGGGACCGGCAGGGACGTCACCGAACTGATGTCCGCGTTGCCCGGCGTCATCGCGAAGGACGGGGCCGAAGGGGTCTACGCGGTCGGGCTGCCCTCCGGTGAAGGAGTGGCTCTGAAGATCGCGGACGGGTCGTCGCGGGCACGGGCCGTGGTGGTCGTCGCGGTGCTCCGGCGCCTCGGCGTGGACGTCCGGGCGGTCGAGGGGCTGGCGACCGTGCCGGTGCTGGGACACGGCCGCGAGGTGGGGGCGGTCAGGCCCTCGCTGGCGCTCGCCGGCTGATCCGGCGGGCGTTGACCGTCAACGCCCGCCACACCCGGATTGTTCACCCTCTGCCACTACGCTGGTGGTTATGGGCGATTCGAAGGACGAGAACGAGAGACTCCAGGAGGAGCTCATCGGCCTCGACCCGCACGACCCCGAGACGAAGGCGTTCGCCGACCATCTCGGCAAGATGCAGCGGCAGCGTCCCGGGTACACGGTCGAGGGCTACCTCGACGGTGTGCAGGACTTCGCGGACTCCGCCAACCGCACGACCGGGCACCAGCGGCTCGTGGCGGTGTTCGTGGTCGGGTTGATCCTGCTCGGGGTCATCCTGACGATCTGGTTCGCGCTCGGCGACATCCTCGCCATCATCTTCTGACCCCGAACGAGAACGAGTCCTTAACGGGGTCTTACGACGGCCTGGACCGCGGTGGGCTCGGGAAGCCTCGCAGGCGTGGCCGCGTTATAAAGGGACATGGAACCTGTTGTCGGCGCCACCCCCCAAGTCGTGCGTTCCGAAGAGGAATGGCGCACCGTTCTCAACCCCGCCGAGTTCGCGGTTCTGCGGCAGGCGGGTACCGAGCGTCCGTGGACCGGTGAGTACACCGAGACCAAGACCGAGGGCGTCTACGAGTGCCGTGCCTGCGGGGCCGAACTCTTCCGCAGTGACACCAAGTTCGACTCGCACTGCGGGTGGCCCTCGTTCTTCTCGCCGCTGGCCGGGGAGTCCGTGATCCTGCGCGAGGACCGGACGCTCGGCATGAAGCGCGTGGAGGTGCTCTGCGCCACGTGCCACAGCCACCTCGGGCATGTTTTCGAAGGCGAGGGGTATCCCACCCCGACGGATCAGCGCTACTGCATCAACTCCGTCTCCTTGAAACTCGTTCCGTCCGAATAGGAGACTGAGCCCACTCCGGCCACCACGGGCCGGACAGACCTGGGAGGCAGAAATGATCTTCTTCGGTACTGACGGTGAAGGCTCCGGCGGAGTCGATGGCGGCTCGTCGAGCTAGCGAACGGCGTACAGAACGTTGCAGTGACAACGTTCTGCCCCGAAGCGTGACGGAAAGCGGACAACCCTAAGGCTTCGTCAACAAGCCTTGCCGGGCTGTGGCCCGGACCACACCATGAGTGCACCGAAGCACCTTCGGGGCAAGTCAGGGGGTGGGTCAGATGGCTTGGGGGTTGTCAGGACCGGAGTTCCTCCGGCTCTACTGGATCGCGCTGGCACTGGCGGTGCTGGTCGCGATCGTCGTTCGGGTACGCGTGCGGGCGGGTCGGAGCACCCAGCCCGTGCGCTCCCTGGACATGGACGAGCTCGCATATCTTGCAGGCGGTCCAAGGCGCGTGGTCGAGACGTCCGTCGCGCGCCTGCTCACCGCGGGTGAGCTCAGGACCTCACGGCGTGGCACCGTTCAGGCCACGTCCGACACGAAGTCGATCAACCACGTGGACCGCGCCGTCATCACCGACGCGCAGCGCTACACCAACCGCACGGTCAACCTCATGATCCCCTCGGTCGCCAAGGACCGGGTGGTCACGTCGATCGGCGAGCGGTTGCGCGAGATGGGCCTGGTCGTCGACCCGGACGTCGCGAAGAGCGCACTGCGCAAGGGTTCCGCCGGGCTGTGGCTGGTGCTCGCCGTCGGGTTCGTGCGCTGGATCAACGGCATCGTCATCGGGGCGAGCATCGGCTGGCTGACGTTGCAGCTCGTCGTCACCGGTCTGCTGATCCTGCTGCTGACGAGGCGCGGCAAGCACATCCGCACCAGCAAGGGCAACGACGTGCTGTCGTCGGCGCGGGGCACGAGCGTGCGGGCCAACACCGATGACGGCCTGTACGCCGGCGCGGCGGGCATGGTGCTCTTCGGCGGTCTCGCCACCTACCCGGACCTGGCGGTGCGCAGCTCGTTGCTCGCCTCGTCCGGTTCCGGCTCGTACACCGCGACCACCGGCTACAGCGGGTGTTCGAGCAGTTCTTCTTCGTGTTCAAGCGGAAGCAGTTGTGGCGGTGGCGGCGGCTGTGGAGGCGGCTGCGGCGGCGGCAGCTGATCGTTCGGTCCTATTCAGGTAACACCGGGAACCCAGGGGTAGATCTCACGTCGAAGATGCACCGACACCAGTGAGGGGAGTGCTGATGTCAACGTCCTCGACACCGCACCGGACCACGTGGTCCGCGGAGGAGATCGGGTTCCTGGCAGGGGGACCGGGCAGGGCGGCGGAGGCCGTGCTCGCCCGGCTGCTGGACGGCGGTCTCGTGCGCATCTCCCGCGAGGGACTCGTGACCGCCGTCCACCAGAACACCTACGGCGCCACGAGCGCGCTGGAGGCGTACGTCCTCGCCGGACTGCACGGCGCCGCCCGCCCGCTCCACCAGGTCGTGCAGGTGGCGATGGCGAGCCACGAGATGGGCGCGCTGCACCAGAGCCTCGTCGCGCGAGGGATGGTGCACCAGCAGTGGGGACGGCCGCGCGGCGGCAAGTCGGCGTTGCGGGTCGTGCTGTTCCTGCTGGCGTTCGTGTCGGTCTTCGTGGCGTTCGCGATCGACCCGCGGCTGTTCCTGGTGACGGCGCTGCTGGTGTTCCTCGCGATCCTGTTGCGCAAGAAGGGCAGGCTCACCCGCAACGGCAAGGCGGTGTGGATGTACGCGTTGCGCAACCCGCGCAGCAGTGCGGACTCCGTGGCTTTGTTCGGGTTGCGGCGGGGCAAACAGCGGGCGGCGAACACCGGTACGTCCACTTCGTACATCGCGAGCAGCTGCAGTTCGTACGACTGGGACAACCACAGCTGCGGCGGTGGATCCAGTTGTTCCAGCAGCAGCTGCAACAGTTCGAGCAGTTGCAGCAGTTCTAGCAGCAGCTGCTCCAGCAGCAGCAGTTGCAGCAGTTCGAGTTGCAGCAGCAGTAGCAGCAGCTGCAGCAGTTCCAGCAGTTGAGGGGGAAACTGATGGAAACACCCACGGCGCAGGAGACGTGGCTGTCGGCCGAGGAGGCCGGTTACCTGAAGGCGGGCCCGCGGCGGGCGGCGGAGACGGTGCTGGCCCGGCTGATCGACAGCGACCTGGTGCGGGTGTCCCGCGAGGGGCTCGTCTCCGCCGTGCACCAGAACGGCCACGGCGCCACCACGTCGGTCGAGGCGCGGATGCTGGGCGAAGCGCGCAGCGCCGCCCCGTTCGACATGATCCTGCCCGCGACGGCGACCAGCACCGAGATGGTCCAGCTGCACCAGCACCTGCTGGGGCGCGGGTTGATGCAACGGGGACGGCGTCGGCACGAGGGCTGGTGGTTCTCGCTGGCGATCGCGATCCTGCTGTTCGTGCTCGGGTTCGCCGCGCCGGGATGTTTCTACGGCGTGCCGATCGCGCTGGGCTTCTTCTTCTGGCAGTACGGCCGCAGCCCCGTCACCCACGCCGGCAAGGAAGCCCTGCGGAAGGTGACCGCCCAGGACCGCGTGCACGCGGTGGCGTTGCACGGCTTCGACGGCAGGATCGACGGCCAGAGCGTCCGGGCGCTGTTCGGCCTCCCGGAGAACCTCGTCGTGACTCCGCCTCCCGCGCGCAGATCCCGGCGATCCTCTTCGGACGGTGCGAGCCACAGCGCCTACAGTGCGTGCGGCGCGTCCGGGTGCGGCGGTTCCAGTTGTTCGAGCGGATCCAGCTGCGGTGGCGGCGGCGGTGGCTGTGGTGGCGGAGGAGGAAGCTGATGGCGGTTCCCACGGCGGCACGGCGCACGGACGTGTCCGCGGAAGAGATCGGTTTTCTCACGGCAGGACCGGGCCGGGCGGCGGAGACCGCGCTGGCCAGGCTGATCGACGGCGGGATCGTGCGGGTGTCGCGCGACGGCCTGGTGTCCGCCGTGCACCAGAACGGCCACGGCGCCGCGACCGACGTCGAGACGCACATCCACAACCAGGTGCGCATGAAATCGGTGCGAATCGGTCAGGTCGTGCGTCACGCCGCGGACAGCGTGAAAATGGACGCGCTGCAACGAGATCTGCGCAAGCGCAGGCTCACCCGCAGCGCCCGCCCCCGGCTCGGGGCGTGGTGGCTCTTCCTGGTGATCGGCCTGTTCCTGGCGCTGGTCGCCATCACGCAACCGTGGCTGCTCATCGGCACGGTCGGGTTCCTCGGGATCGGCTGGTACTCGTTCGGTGCGAAGCCGCTCACGAGGGCGGGCAGGGCGGCCCTGGCGGGGGTCACCGCGAGCGACAGGGTTCTCGCCGTGGCGTTGGAAGGCTTCCGCGGCAAGATCAGCGGCCGGCCCGTGGGCGCCCTCTTCGGGATGTCCCAGGCCGTGACGAACATGGTCCCGCGCAAGAAGAAGGCGCGGCGCAAGGCCCGTGGCGGCGCGGCGTCGAGCTCGGCGGCGGCGTCGTGCGGCAGTTGCGGCAGCGGGTGTGGCAGCAGCAGTTGCGGTAGCAGCAGCTGTGGTAGCAGTAGTTGTTCGTCGAGCAGCAGCAGTTGCAGCAGCTCGAGCAGCAGTTGTGGCGGTGGCAGCAGCTGTGGTGGTGGCGGAGGAGGCGACTGATGGCGGGCATCAAGGACCTGGGCGTCGGCATCGGCTGGCGTTCGGAGATCGACCTGACCGTGGAACGGCTGCCCGGCGTGGACTTCGTCGAGGTCGTCGCCGAGAACCTCCACATCGGACACCTGCCGGAGTCCGTGACGCTGCTGCTGGAACGCGGCGTGCCGGTCCTCCCCCACGCCGTGTCGCTGTCGCTGGGCGGCGCCGACCCCGTCGACCTGCACCGCGTCGAGCACCTCGGCGCGGTCGCGGAGGCCGTCGGAGCGCCGATGGTGAGCGACCACGTCTGCTTCGTGCGGGCGGGCGGCCTCGACTCCGGCCACCTCATGCCGGTGCCGCGCACCAGGGACTCCCTCGACGTGCTCGTCGCCAACGTGAAGCTCGCCCAGGCGAACCTGCCGGTGCCGCTCGCGCTGGAGAACGTCGCCGCGCTGCTGGAGTGGCCCGCCGGCGAGCTGTCCGAGGGCCAGTTCCTCGCCGAGCTCGTCGAGCGCACGGACTGCTGGCTGCTCGTGGACGTCGCGAACCTCTACGCGAACGCCCGCAACATCGGCACGGACCCGGAACGCTTCCTGGACGAGATCCCGCTCGAACGCCTCGCGTACGTGCACGTGGCCGGCGGCGAACAACACGGCGACATCTACCACGACACGCACGCGCACGCGGTTCTTCCGGAAGTTCTCGAAGTGCTCGACGAACTGTGCTCACGCGTCGCGCCGCCGGGTGTTCTGCTGGAACGCGACGACAACTACCCGTCCGACGCGGAAATCGCGAGCGAACTGGCCGCGATCCGTGCGGTGGTGGACAAACATCGTGGCGGAAATCGTGAATGAGAACAGCCTTTCGTCCGCACGCGAAAGGCTTGCCCAGCAACAGGCGGAGCTGCTAAATGCATTGCTCGCGAACGGTCCCGCACCCGCGGGATTCGACGAACAACGCCTGAACGTCGAACGCCGCGCGCTGCTGTCGAAACGACGCGGCATCGTCCGCATGCTCGGCCCCGCCGTCGCCGACGAGCTCGGCGACCGGTTCCGGCAGCTCTTCGACGCCTACGCCGTCGAACACCCACGTCGTGCAGGCTCACGCGCGCGCGAGGATGCCGCATCTTTCACGCAATGGTGCCGTGAACGCGGAGAACTGTCAGAAAAGCGCAAGGCGAGCTGGAAGTTCTGGCGGTCGAACTGACGGGCGAACGAATCGTGGGCCAGAATCCCCCGTTCGGCCCTGTGTGACCATGTTGTGACATCGATACGTTCGAAAGGGTCGGGGGACCTTTGTGGACGTATTGCCTTCGCTTTGTCGCGAAAGGCCTTCCCCGGCCTGCGCGAACCACAGCGCGCAGCATTTCGAACCATGAGGGGATTCGAATGCGCGGAAAATTCACAGCGGTCGGTGCCGTGGCGGCGCTGGCCCTGACGGCGCTACCGGCCGGGGTGGCCGGCGCCGCACCACCGGTGGCCCAGGCCCCGTCGCAGGGGCAGGCGGCCGACGCGGTCACCCTCGTCACCGGCGACAGGGTCGTGCTGGGTGACGGCAACGAGGTGCTCGCCATCCAGCCCGGCGAGGGCCGCGGGAAGATGTCGTTCAAGACCGCACACACGCCCGACGGCCACGTGATGGTGGTGCCGCAGGACGCCTTCGGGCCGCTGGCGGCGGGCCGGCTCGACCGCAGGCTCTTCGACGTCACCACGTTGCTGGAGTTCGGCTACCGCGACCGCATGCCGTTGATCGTGGACGGCCGGGCCAGAGTCGGGGCCCGGTCGGCGAACGACTGGGCGGCGCTCAGGGCCGAGACGGACAGCGGTGACAAGGTCTGGCTCGACGGCATCCGCAAGCCGAGCCTCGACCGCAGCGTCGCCCAGATCGGCGCGCCGGCCGCCCACCAGAAGGGCATCACCGGCAAGGGCGTCAAGGTCGCGGTCGTCGACACCGGCGTCGACGAGAAGCACCCGGATCTCGCAGGTCAGCAGATCGCGGAGAAGAACTTCACGACCGACCCCGACAACACCGACAACGTCGGCCACGGCACGCACGTCGGGGCGACGGTCGCGAGCAAGGGCGGCAAGTACGGCGGTGTCGCGCCGGGCGCGCAGATCATCGACGCGAAGGTGTGCGTCGAGTTCGGCTGCCAGGAGTCGTGGATCCTCGACGGCATGCGCTGGGCGGCGGAGCAGGGCGCCCAGGTCGTCAACATGAGCCTCGGCGGCGGCGACACGCCGGAGGTCGACCCGCTGGAGCAGGCCGTCAACGACCTGACGGCCCAGTACGGCACGTTGTTCGTCATCGCGGCGGGCAACTCGGGTTCGCCGGGTTCGGTGAGCTCGCCCAGCACGGCCGAGGCCGCGCTGTCGGTCGGCGCCGTCGACCGCGACGACAAGCTCGCCACCTTCTCCAGCAAAGGCCCTCGCGTTGGAGACAGCGGGCTCAAGCCCGAGGTGACCGCACCCGGCGTCGACATCGTCGCCGCCAAGGCCGGCACCGGCGAGCACGTCGCGTTCAGCGGCACGTCGATGGCGACCCCGCACGTCGCGGGCGCCGCGGCGTTGCTGCGGCAGCAACACCCGGAGTGGACGCCGGCGCAGGTCAAGTCGGTGCTCGCGACCACGGCCAAGCCCACCGCGGGCGTCAGCGCGTTCGACCAGGGCGCCGGGCGCATCGACGTGGCCAAGGCGATCGGCCAGGTGCTGACCGCCGACACCACCGTCAACCTCGGCCTGCACGAGTGGCCGCACGCCGACGACGTGCCGGTGACGAAGTCGATCACCTACGCGAACCCGGCGGACGCGCCGCTCACGCTCGACCTGGCGCTGAAGACGACCGCCCCGGCGGGCATGTTCTCGCTCGGCGCCACCAAGGTCGTGGTGCCCGCGAAGGGATCCGCGTCGGTGAACGTCACCGGTGACACCCGCGTGGGCACCAAGGACGCCGCGTACTCGGCCGAGGTCGTGGCGACGTCCGGCCCGCACACCGTCCGCACGCTCGTCGGCATCGACCGCGAGGTGGAGAGCTACGACCTCAAGCTCGATCTGACGACCCGCGCCGGCCAGGACCCGGCGGACTCGTTCACGTTCGTCGTGGGCCTGGACAACAGCGTGTTCAAGCCGGTGTTCGGGGCGGGCGACCTGAAGGTGCGGCTGCCCAAGGGCACCTACCTGCTCGACACGTCGCTCTCGTCCGGCCCGCAGGAGAACGACCTGCTCGTCCAGCCGACGGTGAAGCTGACCGGGAACCTGACGGTCCAGCAGGACGCCCGGCTCGCGCAGCCGGTGTCGGTGACGGCCCCGGAGGAGACCGGCGACTTCACGGTCGGCGTGCTGAGCTACCGGCGAGCGCTCGGTGAGCGCGGCGCGCTGGGGGCCACCTTCTTCATGTTCGGCGGCTTCGGCGGTCTCCGCATCGCCCAGGGCGGTGGGCCGCTCCCGCCGGCCGAGCTGTCGTCGATCGCGGCGCTGCAGGCCAACACCACGGCCGACCCGCACAGGTACTACCGGCTCGCCTACCCGGTGCCCGGCGGTCTGCCGGTCGGTCTCACCAAGGCTCCGGCGAAGAAGGACCTGGCCGAGGTGAAGAGCACGATCGGCGGCGTCAAGCCGGACACCCTGGCGTCCAAGGGCGAGATGCCGTTGTCACCGCAGGGGCTGAGCGGCGGCACCGCGCTCTACCCGGTGGCGCCCGGCGCGACGACGGTCGAGTACCTGACGACCCAGGACCTGCGCTGGCAGTCCCTGGTGATGTCGCGGCACGCCAACGGTTCGGAGGAACGGCACTACTCCCCCTACCGCGACTACAAGGCGGGCAAGTCCTACCGCGAGCGCGAGGTGCGGCCGGTGTTCTCGCCGAGCCTGCCCGAGTCGCAGTACGGCTACCTCCAGCAGTACGGGTCGCAGTTCTACGTCGGCGCGCCGATGCTGAGCGACGGCAACCACGGCGAGGGGTCGTCCACCATCGACAGCGGGCGGGTCGCGTTGTACCGCAACGGGGTCCTGCTCGGCGAGACCGACGGCGGCGGGACGTTCAACAACGTCCCGCTGGCGCAGGGCGACTTCCGCGCCGAGGTCAGCCTCGACCGCGGCAAGCAGTTCGAGTTCAGCACGCAGGTGTCCGCGGCCTGGAACTTCAAGTCCCACGGTGTCGAGGGCAAGAGCACCATCCCGTCGCTGCCCGTGGTCCGGTTCGAGCCGAAGCTCGACGAGGACGGCGCGGTGCCGGCGGGGACGTTGCAGCGCGTCGGGCTGCTCACGCAGTCGCAGGGTGACGCGGGCAAGGTCCGCGTCACCGGCGTCGAGTACTCGCACGACGACGGCAAGACGTGGCGCCGCGCGGGCGTGGTCGGCGACAGCGCGTTGATCTACCACCCCGGCAACGCCCAGTGGACCTCGTTGAGGGCCACGGCGAAGGACGCCAAGGGCAGCACCGTCGAGCTGACGGTCATCCGCGCCTACAAGGTCGCGGATAAATAACCGGTTGGTCGGGGGCGCGAGCCCCCGACTCACCTCACGGCAGGTTGAGAACGAGCTCGGCCGCCGGGACGCGGGTGCCCGTGTAGAAGGGGATCTCCTCACGCACGTGCAGCCGCGCCTCGGTGCCGCGCAGGTGCCGCATGAGGTCGACGATGCGGTGCAGCTCGGCGGCCTCGAACGCGAGCAGCCACTCGTAGTCGCCGAGCGCGAACGACGCGACGGTGTTCGCCCGCACGTCCGGGTAGTCGCGGGCCTCCTTGCCGTGGTCCGCCAGCATCTTGCGGCGGTCCTCCTCCGGCAGCAGGTACCACTCGTAGGACCGCACGAACGGGTAGACGCACACGTACTTGCGCGCCTCCTCACCCGCGAGGAACGCGGGGATGTGGCTGCGGTTGAACTCCGCGGGCCGGTGCAGGGCGACCTGCGACCAGACCGGCGTCGAGACCTTGCCGAGCGGCGTGCGGCGGAAGCCCGTGTAGGCCGCCTGCACCTGCTCGATCTCCTCGGCGTGCCACCAGATCATGAAGTCCGCGTCGGCGCGCAGACCGGCCACGTCGTAGACGCCGCGCACGACGACGCCCTTGCCCTCCAACGCGTCCAGGTAGTCCTGGGTCTCGCTCGCGGCAGCCGAACGGTCGTCCGGAAGCTTGCCGGGTTCGACCCGGAACACCGACCACATCGTGTAGCGGATGGTGTCGTTGAGCTCGTTGTAGTTCAGGCGCGCCATAGGTCCATCTTGGCACGCGGCGCTCAACGCCTGACGCGGCCCAGCAGGTGTGCTGCGACACGGGCGGCGGCCGCGTCCGCGGTGGCGATGCAGGCGGGAACGCCCACGCCGTGCAGGGTGGCGCCGGCGACGGCGAGGCCCGGCACGGCGGCGATGCCGCGTTCGATGGTGTCCACGAGGTCGACGTGGCCGACGCCGTACTGCGGCAGCCCGCCGCCCCAGCGCTGCACCACGAAGTCGATCGGCGCGGCGCTGATCCCGGTCAGCTCGCGCAGGTCGTTGCGGACGGCCTTGACGAGGTCGGCGTCGCTGCGCTGCAACAGCGCCGTCTCGCCGTGGCGGCCGACCGAGCCGCGCAGGACGACGGGTTCGCCGTAGTGCGCCCACTTGCGGCTGGAGAACGTGAAGGCCTTGGCGGTGAACGGGGTGATGCGGTCGGAGTACCGCTCCCCCTCGCCGATGAGGATCCCGGAGCGTTGGGGCAGTTCGGTTCCCGGCGGCAGGGCGAGCGCGACGACGGCCATCGAGGCGACCTCGACCTTGCCGTACGCGGCGGACACCTGCGGGGCGATCTCGTGCAGCAGCTTGCGGGCGGACGGCGCCGGGACCGCGAGCACGACGCCGTCGCACTCCAGGTACTCGGGCGTCGCGGCCGAGCCGATCTCCAGGCGCCAGCCGTCGCCGAGCCACGACAGCACGCGGACCGGCAGGCCGAGTCTGATCTCGGGCTTCGCGACCTCGGCGAGCTTGTCGACCAGCGACGACACGCCGTTCGCGAGCGAGGCGAAGACGGGCGGGCGGGACGCGCGGGGCTGCGGCGGCGCGGGCATCATCATCGCGGCGGCCGCCAGCAGCGAGCCGACGCCCTTGTCCAGCAACGTCGCGATCTGCGGCATGGTGGCGCGCAGGCCGAGCTCATCGGCACGGCCCGCGTAGACACCGCCCAGGAGCGGACTGACCAGCCGGTCGGCTACTTCCGGGCCGAACCTGTCCTTCATCAACGCGCCGACGGCGACGTCGCCGCCCCGCAGTTCGATCGGCGGCAGCGTCGGTTCCATCTCGACGCGGAGCGCGCCCTCGGACGACAGCATGTGCCGCACCGTCTCGACGCTCGCCGGAACGCCCATGAACGTGTGCGCCGGCAGCTGGTGCGTGCGCCCGGCGGCGTGGACCGACGCCTTCGCGTCCGTGGGGTGCACGACGTGCTCGGAGAGCCCGACCTCGTCGATCAGCTCCTGCGCCTCCGGCTTGCGGTGCAGGAACGCCTCCGCGCCCACGTCGAACCGCACGCCGGCGAGCTCGGTGGTGCGGAGCTTGCCGCCGAGCCGGTCGGACTGCTCGATCACGGTGATCCTGGCCTGCGGGCCGAGCAGCATGCGCAACCGGTGCGCGGCGGCGAGCCCGGAGACGCCTCCCCCGACGACAGCGACGTGCGGCGCTCTACCGTGCATTACAAGCTGTGGATCAGTTCGACGGTCCGGGTGATGATCTCCGGATCGGTGTCCGGCAGCACGCCGTGGCCGAGGTTGAAGATGTGGCCCGCCGCGGCCTTGCCCTCGGCGTGGATGCGGCGCACCTCGCGTTCGACGGCGTCGAAGCCCGCGAAGAACAGCGCCGGGTCGAGGTTGCCCTGCACGACCGGCTTCGGCAGTTCGGGGTTCGCCTTCTCCAGCCTCTCGACCGCGACGTCGAGGGGGATCCGCCAGTCGACGCCGACGACGTCCGCGCCGGCCTCGCGCATCGCGGGCAGCAGCTCGCCGGTGCCGACGCCGAAGTGGATGCGCGGGACGCCAGAGATCGTCTCCAGGACGCGCTTCGAGTGCGGCAGCACGAACTCGCGGTAGTCGCGCTCGGACAGCGCGCCCGCCCACGAGTCGAACAGCTGCACGGCCTGCACGCCCGCGTCGAGCTGCGCGTGCAGGAACGCCGCCGTGACGTCCGCGATCTTCGCGAGCAGCGCGTGCCACAGCTCGGGGTTGCCGTGCATGAGCGCCTTGGTGCGCTCGTGGTTCTTGCTCGGGCCGCCCTCGACCAGGTAGCTCGCCAGCGTGAACGGCGCTCCGGCGAACCCGATCAGCGCGACCTCCGCCGGGAGTTCCTTGAGCAGCAGCCCGATCGCGTCCTGGACCGGCTGGACCTGCTCGGCGTGCAGCTCGGGCAGCGCGTTCACGTCTTCGAGCGTGCGGACCGGGTTCGCGACCACGGGACCGGTGCCCGCGACGATGTCGAGGTCGACCCCGGCCGCCTTGAGCGGCACGACGATGTCGGAGAAGAGGATGGCGCCGTCGACACCGTGCCGCCGGATCGGCTGCATGGTGATCTCGCAGACCATCTCCGGGTCCATGCACGCGTCGAGCATCGCGGTGCCCTGACGCAGGGCCCGGTACTCGGGCAGCGACCGTCCCGCCTGCCTCATGAACCAGACAGGGGTGTGCGACGGGGTGCCGCCACTTGCGGCCACGAGGAGGGGGACTTGAGTGCTCATATCTCTTTCATGGTCCCACGTCCCGGCGTGCCGCCGTCACTCGGCCGGATTGCGAGGCATACAGTCAGTTGCGTGACCGAGCCGGAAATCTTCCGCCGGGCGGTGGGGACGCTCAAGTCGGTTCGCCACAGGCCCGAGATCGAACTCACCGAAGTTCGCCCGCCGCAGCGGCTCGCTCCGTGGGCGTACGCGCTGACGGCTGAGGTCACCGGCCCGTCGGACGAGCTGTCGACCGGAAGGCTCGTGCTGCTGCACGACCCGGACGGCGACGAGGCGTGGGGCGGTGTCCTTCGCGTCGTGGCGTACGTGCGGGTGGAGCTGGACCACGAGCTGGCGTCCGATCCCCTGCTGCCCGAGGTCGGGTGGTCGTGGCTGACCGAGGCCCTCGACCAGTCCGGGGCGGGGTTCACCGCGCTGGGCGGCACCGTGACGCAGACGTCGTCGGCCCGGTTCGGGGACATCGCGGGCCCGGCCCGCACCGACGACCTGGAGCTGCGCGCGTCGTGGACCGCGCTCGACGGAGAGCTCGCCGAGCACGGCACCGCGTTCTACGACCTGATGGCGACGGCCGTGGGGCTGCCGCCGGTCGGCGTCACGCTGTTCGGCCAGCGCTGAACCAACCAACCAGTCGTTTGCCGACCCGGCCAGTCGTTCGGCAACCGACTAGTCGGATTCTTTGAGGACCCTCAGCACGTTCGCGCCCGCGAGCTTGGTGAGGTCCTCCTCGGACCAGCCCCTGTCGAGCAGCGCGCCGAAGAGGTTCGGGTAGGTGGAGACGTCCTCCAGGCCCTGCGGGAGCGCCTGGACGCCGTCGTAGTCGCCGCCGATGCCGATGTGGTCGACGCCGACGACCTCGCGCGCGTGCTCGACGTGCGCGACGACGTCGTCGAGGGTCGCGGCCGGCGCCGGGTGGTCGGCGACCCACTTCTCGCTGAAGACCTTGCGCTCGTCCATGTCGGCGTGGTTCGCGCCGGCGGCCGTCATGGCGTCACGAAGGGCGGCGTCCCATTCAGCGAACCGGGGCGCGACGAAGCTCGGGACGAATGTGATCATGGCCACACCGCCGTTCGTCCGCAGCTTGACCAACACGTCGTCGGGAATGTTGCGCGGGTGGTCCGCAACCCTGCGGCACGACGAGTGGCTGAAGATGACGGGCTTGACGCTCGTGTCGAGGGCGTCGTGCATGGTGCTCGGCGCGACGTGGCTCAGGTCGACGAGCATGCCGATCCGGTTCATCTCGCGCACGACGTCCCGGCCGAAGTCGGTCAGGCCTCCGTGTACCGGCTGGTCAGTGGCGCTGTCGGCCCACGGCGTGTTGTCGTTGTGGGTCAGCGTCATGTAGCGAACACCCAGGCGGCGCAGTGCGCGCAGAACGCCGAGTGAAGAGTTGATGGAATGTCCGCCCTCGGCACCGATCAGGGATGCGACACGCCCGGAGGCGAAAACTTTTTCAGCTTCGGCGGCGGTCGTCGCGAGGCCGAGGTGTTCGGAGTACCGCTCAGCCAACTCGTAGACCAGTTCGACCTGCTCCAGCACGGCGGTGACGGCTCCGTCACCCGCCAGCCTGCCGGGGATCCAGACGGACCAGAACTGCATCCCCAGACCGCCCTCGCGCATTTTCACGACGTCGGTGTGCAGGCTGGGATGACGTTCGGTCAGATCGATCTTGGCGGCGGTCTCGTAGACGTTCTCGCCCGTTCCCTCGCCGAACTCGCGCAGGGCCCACGGCAGGTCGTTGTGGCCGTCGACGAGGGGGACGCGCTGCAACAGGGCCCGCGCTCGTTCGACACCAGCACCGCTAGACACAACCAACTCCAAGATGTCGTTCTGAGAGGGGCTCGCGTTACACCCCCTATCTAGTTGTCATCCAATCGTGTGACACATGAGGCCATCTGTCACAACTCAATAGGGATAGATACCCGATTGATCGTCCCGTAGACCCGCATGGGCGGCTACGCTGCCCCAGACGACACCACTTTCGGTCGATCAGTGGCGCGGCTGATTGGACGAAAGTCTCCGGTGCCGGTCGGGGGGCACGACCGACTCCAGGGAGGTAGTGACGTGGCTGCCGTCGGCTTAGGTCAGGCCGTTCGTACCACGCCAGCCGGCTCGTTGCCGGCGAACATGGTCCCGCACCCGCGGGAAGAGCTTTTTTCAGTGCTGGTGGTCGACGACCACCCACTGCTGAGGGAGGCGATATCAGCTCGGCTCACCCAAATGGGAGCCGGGACAGTGCATGAGGCCGCATCGGTGGCAGAGGCTCGGGCGCGGGCACTTGCAACCGGACCGTGCGACCTCGCGATCCTCGATCTGGGCCTGCCGGATGGCACCGGCATCGACCTGGTCACGGAGCTCCGTGCCCAGGGCTGGCCCCGCATCGTGGTCCTCGCATCCTCCGACGACCCCTACGCGGTCAGGTCGGCCTTCCAGGCGGGCGCCCAGGCGTACCTCCTGAAGTCCGCCTCGCCGATGGTGGTCACCGACGGGGTGCGCAGGGTCCTCGACGGCGGCGTTTACGCAGATCCGAGCGTGGCACCAGTACTCGCAGCGGGTACTCGGGTGCCGGGCACGGACAACACGCCGCGGGAACTCTCCGCGCGTGAGGTCGAGGTGCTCCAGCTGGTCGCCGATGGCCAGAGCAACAAGGAAATCGGCGAGGCTCTGAGCTTGTCCGCGTTGACGGTGAAGTCTCACCTGTCGCGGATCGGCCGGAAGCTGGGCACCGGGGATCGCGCTCAGATGGTCGCGCTGGCCATGCGTGCCGGCGTGATCCGTTAGACACCGGTTCGAACCACTGAACCGGCCGAGAACACCTGTGAGGGGTGCGATCGTCGTAGGGTCATCCGTTGTGGATGTACCCGCCGACGAGCCAACCGCACCAACCGGACCAGAACCGGTACCGCTGACGGAACCTGCTGATGGGGTCCCGCCCGTGGTCGCCGATCCAGCTGCGCTCCGGCGAGCCGCTGACGCGCTCGCCGGGGCGAAGGGCCCGGTCGCGGTGGACACCGAGCGAGCCTCGGGCTACCGCTACTCACAGCGTGCCTATCTGGTGCAACTGCGCCGGGAAGGCGCCGGCACCTGGTTGGTCGACCCGATCGCCCTCGGCGGTCGGCTAGAACCCCTGGTGCAGGCGTTGGAGGGCACTGAGTGGGTGTTGCACGCGGCGTCTCAGGACCTGCCGTGCCTCGCCGAGCTCGGTCTCCGTCCCGGCGTGCTGTTCGACACCGAGCTGGCGGGCAGGCTGGCTGGGTTCGACCGCGTCGCACTGGGCACGTTGGTGGAACGGCTGCTCGGTTACCGGCTTGAGAAGGGGCACGGCGCGGCCGACTGGTCGCGCCGTCCTCTTCCCGCCGACTGGCTGACGTACGCCGCTCTGGACGTGGAGCTGCTCGTGCAGCTGCGCGACGTTCTCGAAGCCGAGCTGGAGCGCCAGGGCAAGCTCGCCTGGGCGCTCGAAGAGTTCGAGGCGGTGCGGACGGCGCCATTGCCGCGCCCCCGCACCGACCCCTGGCGGCGCACGTCCGGTATCCACCGCGTGCGCAACCAGCGGCAACTGGCCCTCGTGCGCGCGCTCTGGGAAGCCCGCGACACCGTGGCCCGCGAACGCGACATCGCCCCAGGCCGGGTCCTGCCGGACTCCGCCCTGATGGAGGCAGCCGCCCGCAACCCCTCCTCCGACGCCGAACTGCTGGCCCTGCCGGTCTTCCGAGGCCGTTCGCAGCGCCGCATGGTGGGCGTCTGGATGAACGCCCTGCGCAAGGCGGGCGCTCTCACGAAGTCCGAGCTCCCGGAACCAGCGGGCCAGCACGACGGCCCGCCGCCGCCCAACCGCTGGGCGGACAAGGACCCGGACGCCGCCGCACGCCTGGCCGCCACCCGAGCGGCACTGGCGGCGATCGCCGAGGCCAACACCCTGCCGGTCGAGAACCTGCTGCTGCCGGACCTGGTGCGGCGCACCTGCTGGCAACCGCCGGCCGACCTGTCGCCCGACTCCGTCGCCACCGTCCTGCGCGACGGCGGCGCCCGCTCGTGGCAGATCTCGCTGACGCTGGAGGCCCTCACCAAGGCCCTGGCCTCGACCGCTCCGCCGCCCGCCGCCGGCTGATATCCGATATATCAGCTGGCTGATCACTTCAACTGTGCGTTGACGACGGCCTCGACGTCCTCGCGCCGGCTCAGGCCGAGCGCACCGCCGAGTACCGTCGTCACCGCGTCGAAGGGGTCGACGACCTCGACGGCGACGGTGTCGAAAGCGTCGGCGAGCGCGCCCACGGTCCACGGCCCGTCGCTCTCGACCCGCGGCCCGAGCGACCACCCCCGGTTGACCGCCACCGACGTGCCGCGCACCGACAGCACCTGCCCGGTCAGCGGGCACCCGTCGCCCGCCAGGTAGGTGACGACGGGCGCGACGACGTCCGGCCCGGTCATGCCCTCCCCCGGCACGCCCGCCGTCAGGCGCGTGCGCACCATCGACGGGCTGACGCAGTTGACCCGCACCCCGAACCTCCGGAGCTCCAGGGCGTGCACGGTCGTCAGCGCCGCGACGGCCGCGTTGGCCGCCGCGTAGTTCGACTGCGTCGGCAGCGGGTTCAGCAGCCCCGACCCTGACGCGGTGTTGACGATCGCCCGGCCGGCCCTCTCGCCGGCCTCGAACCGCTCGCGCCAGTACCGCGCCGCGTGGTGGCTGACCGCGAACGTCCCCTTCAGCTTGACGGCGACGACGTCGTCGAACTCGTCCTCGGTCAGCCGCTCAACCGGCTTGTTGACCTCGGTGGCCGCGTTGTTGACCACGACGTGCAGGTCGCCGAACTCGTCGACGGCCCGCGCGACCATCCGCCGGGCCTCCTCCCAGCGGGCGACGTTCCCGGTGTCGGCGACGGCCCGCCCGCCGCGTGCGCGGATCTCCGCGACGACGGCGTCGGCGACCCCCGCGTCCCCTCCCCGCCCGTCGACCTCGACGCCGGGGTCGTTCACCACGACGTTCGCCCCGGCCGCCGCCAGGTGCAGCGCCTCCGCCCGCCCGATCCCCCGCCCTGCCCCGGTCACCAGCACCGTCCGCCCCGCCACGCCCGTGTCAGACGATCCAGGGCGTCGCGAACGCAAGAAGCAGGCCACCCGCCAGGCGTTGGTGACGGCGGCGGTGCGCCTCTTCACTGAGCGGGGCTACGACAACACCGGCGTCACGGACATCACGGACCTCGCCGACGTCAGCAAACGCACCTTCTTCCTGCACTTCCCCACCAAGGAGGACGTGCTCCTGGCCGACAGCGAGGCCCGCGCGGTGTTGGCCGTCGAGGCCGTCGCCGGGCACGCCACGCCCCGCGAGTCGCTGGCGGCGGCCGCGGCCAGGATGATCGCGGACACCGCGGCGGGCGACCTGCCGTCCGGCCTGGCCGCCCTCCGCGCTCAACTGGTCGTGACCACCCCGGCCGTTCAGGCACGCGTGCTGCACGTGACGTTCCAGGCGCAGACCAGGATCTCCGCTGCCCTGCTCGCCGCTCACCCCGGCGAGTTCGACGAGGTGACGGCGTCCGCCGCCGTCGGCGCGCTGGTCGGCGCGATCAGCGCCGCGGCCGTCACCAGCCTCGCCCGCGGCGACTCCCCGGACGCCACCCTGGCCGCCATGCGCACGGCGACCGACGTGGCGCTGCGGTGCGTCACCCCCGGCAGCTGATCTCCATCCCGTCCTCGACGGGGAACGCGACGCTGACGTACCCGTTGGCCGGGTCCCGCACGTACTCGAGGTAGCCGGCCATCGACTCCTGGTCGATGTCGTCGGCCACCACCAACGCCCCCGGCGCCAGCCGCGGTTCGAGGTCGCGCAGCACGGGCAGGCAGAGTTCCTTCCACCCGTCGAGCAGCACCAGCCCGATCGGCCCCTCCAGGCCGGCGAGCGACCGCCGGGCGTCACCGGGCAGGACCGTGGCGACGCCTCCGAGCCCTGCCTCCTCCAGGTTCTTCCGCGTGGCGGCCAGCTTCACCGCCGACATCTCGGTCCCGTAGACGTGCCCGCGCCCGTTGTCCCGCACGGCCGCCGCCAGGTAGAGCGTCGAGATCCCGAACGACGTCCCGAACTCCACCACGGTCTCCGGCCGGCTGGACCTCACCAGCCCGTACAGCAGGTCCCCGCCACGAGCGGAGATGGGCATGTACACCGCGTCCAGCGCGTCGGCCCGCTCCTGGGCGCCGGCCTCGCGCAACTCTCCCCAGGGCGCCTCGAACGTCTCATCCCCCTCCGCGGCCTCGAACAGCCGCTCCAGCACTCCGCGAACCCGGTCCTCGTGCAACGTGATCGTCATGCAGGCCAGAGTAGACGCAACGTTGCGTCTAGACTAGACCCGGCTAAGGTACGGCCGTGGGAGACAGCCGATGACCAGCGACACCGCGCACCGCGGCAACCGGCACGGACGCAGCGAGGAGGCGCGCCGCGCGGTCCTGGAGGCGGCCGACGACCTGCTCGCCGAGAAGGGCTTCGCCGGCGTGACCGTCGAGGGCATCGCCGCGCGGGCGGGCGTCGCCAAGCAGACGATCTACCGCTGGTGGCCGTCGAAGGTCGACGTCCTGCTGGAGGCGTTCACCGAGGACATGGCCGAACACCTCACCCCGCCGGACACCGGCGACCTGGCCGCCGACCTCCGCACCCACCTCGCGAACCTGGCGGACTTCCTCACCACGTCGGACCCAGGCGCGGTCTTCCGCGCCCTGACCGGCCAGGCCCAGCACGACCCGGCACTGGCCACCCGCCTGCGCGACGACCACCTGAGCCACCAGCGCACCCGCGACCGCCTCCCGCTGGAACGCGCCGTGGCGCGCGGCGACCTCTCCCCCGGCCTCGACGTCGACGTCGCCGTCGACCACCTGGTCGGTCCGATCCACTACCGCGTGCTGGTGACCGGCACCCCGGTCCCGCGCGCGTTCACCGACGACCTCGTCGCCGCCTTCCTGGACCGCCACCGGAACGAGCGGCGCCCGTGACGGACGATCCGCTCCTGCCGTTCCCGGCGATCAGCACGGAACGCCTCGACCTGCTCCCCCTGCGCGCCGAGCACGCGGCGGAGATGGCGGAGGTGCTGGGGAATCCGGCGCTGCATGCGTTCATCGGCGGCGAGCCCTCCACCCCGGAGGACCTCGCCGCCCGCTACCGCCGGCTCGTCGCGGGCTCCCCCGACCCGGCCGAGCGCTGGCTCAACTGGGTGATCCGGCTGCGGGCGCAGGCGTGCCTCACCGGCACCGTCCAGGCCACCGTCACGGGATCCACCGCCGAGATCGCCTGGGTCGTCGGCACGCCGTGGCAGGGCCGCGGCATCGCCCGCGAGGCCGCCCGCCAACTGGTTGGTTGGCTCCGCACGCAACCGTTTCGCACGCAACCGGTCCGCACGGTGATCGCGCACGTCCACCCGGACCACCACGCGTCGGCGGCGGTGGCCGCGGCCGCGGGCCTCACCGCCACCGACGAGGCCCACGACGGCGAGGTCCGCTGGCGCCTGCCGCTCACCTAGACCCCGCGCACGAGGTCCACGACCTCGTCGTCGGGCAGGTCGTGCTGGTCGGCCGGCACCGATATATCAGTTGGCCGATATATCAGCCGGCGGTCAGCTCTCGTCGTCTTCCAGCGCCGGCCTGTCGCCGATCACGTCGCGCGACACCTGCGCGTGCGCGAGCCGTCGCACCGCCTTCAGCACCGTGTCACCGATGAGCGTGCCGATGACCATCGCCTCGATGATGTCGTCGCGCGAGCTCTGCCGGGCGATGTAGTCGACGTCGGCCTGCGCGATGATCTTCAGCCCCTCCAAGTAGGGGTCGAGCAGGTCCTGCATCCCGTCGTGGCCCACGGACCTGGCCACCGACAGCGCCGCCGCCAGCATGTGGGTCACGTTCGACTCGGTGACGTCGACGCAGTCCGTCTCCCCCTGCCGTGCGAAGAACGCCTGGACGTCCGCGACGGCGAGCGGATCGAGGTCCACCGCGCTCGGCTGGCTGATGGCCTCCTGGACCGCGCCGAGCTTGTTGTGCAGCGAGTCTCGGGTGTCGATGGCGACGAGGACGTCGCGCACGGCGGCGATCGACAGGTCTCCGACGTCCACCAGGGCGCGGACGAGCCGCAGCCGGCGGAGGTGCCCCTCGTCGTAGTGGGCCTGGTTCGGGCTGGTCAGCACGCCGGCGGGCAGCAGTCCCTCGCGCAGGTAGTACTTGATCGTCGGCACCGGGACGCCGCTTCGCTTCGAAAGCTCGCCAACACGCATATGGATAGTGTACCTTCCCATTTACCGATAGCGGAAAGCTCCACTATCCGTTCCGACGCAGGGGGTTCAGGATGTTGAAGAAGGCGTACAGCTGGCACCGGCCGTTAATGCTCTTCACGCTCTCCATGATCGTGCTCACCCCGATCGCCGCGCTCGGCATCCTGCTCGACGACCGGATGCTGGTCGACTCGCCGATCTGGTTCAAGCCGTTCAAGTTCGCCGTGTCCTTCGTGCTCTACAGCGCTTCCCTGGCGTGGTTCATCAGCCTGCTGGAGGGCAGGGCGCGCAAGATCGCCTGGTGGATCGGCACCGTCGCCACCGTGGTCTCGGTCGGCGAGATGGTGATCATCGTCGGCCAGGTGATCCGGGGTAAGCGCAGCCACTTCAACTTCGAGACGCCGCTCGACACCGCGCTCTTCAGCGCGATGGGCACCATGGTCATGATCCTCTGGGTCTCGAACCTGATCCTCGCCGTGATGCTGTTCCGCAAGAGGTTCGACGACCCGGCGAAGGGCTGGACGATCCGGCTCAGCCTGCTGATCGCCCTGGTCGGCATGGGCGTCGGCTTCATCATGACCCAGCCGAGGCCCGGCCAGGACATGGCGAAGGGCGTGCTCGGCTCGCACTCGATCGGCGGGCCCGACGGCGGCTCGTACATGGCCCTCACGGGCTGGAGCACCGTCCACGGCGACCTGCGCATCGGCCACTTCATCGGCATGCACGCGCTCCAGGTCCTGCCCCTGCTGATCGCGCTCGCCGGACGCTGGGCCAACGCGCGCCTCGCGTGGGTCATCAGCGGCGGCTACCTCGGCATCACGCTGCTCACGATCTGGCAGGCGCTGCGCGGCCAGCCGCTGGTCAAGCCGGACGCGCTGACGCTGGGCGTCGCCGCCGCCATCGTCGTCGCGACCGCGCTCGGCGTGGTGTGGGCACGACAGACCCCGAAGAACACCAAGAAGGAGTACGCGCTCGCATGATCGCCACCCTGTTCGACCTGACGTTCCTGGTCGCCGCGCCGTTCTGGGCGCTGATGATCCTCGCGCCGAAGTGGTCGTGGACGCAGAAGATCGCCGAGTCGTACCTGATCGTGCTGCCGCCCGTCCTGATCTACGTCGTGCTGATGATCCCCGTGCTGCCGGAGCTGCTGCCGTTGGTCACGAGGCCCGAGATCGGCGCGCTGGCCGAGTTCATGAGCACGCCGACCGGCGCGGCGCTGGTGTGGGCGCACATGCTCGCGTGGGACCTGTTCGTCGGGCGCTGGATGTACCTCGAAGGACGCCGGCTGAACGTTCACCCGCTGGTCATGGCACCCGTTCTGGTGATCACCATCCTGCTGGCGCCGGTCGGGTTGCCGCTGTTCCTGATCATCCGCAAGGTGTGTGACACAACCAACAGGGGTACCGCAGTGGTTACTGGCCAGTAACTAGGGCTAGAGTTGGCGTTACCGACCGGTAGGGATGTCGCGCAGCCCGACCGGAGTGGACAGAGTTGTCACCACAAGTGGAGGAGACGCCGTGGCCGCACCAGCAGCGCCGGCACGCGTTCGGAACGTGGTCTTCGTCGACGGCGTCCGCACGCCGTTCGGCAAGGCCGGCCCCAAGGGGATTTTCGCCGAGACCCGTGCCGACGACCTGATCGTCAAGGTCATCCGTGAGCTGCTGCGCAGGCACCCCGAGCTGCCGCCGGAGCGGGTCGACGAGGTCGCGATCGCCGCGACCACGCAGATCGGCGACCAGGGCCTCACGCTCGGCCGCACCGCGGCACTGCTCGCGGGCCTGCCGAAGTCGGTGCCCGGCTACTCGATCGACCGCATGTGCGCGGGCGCGATGACCGCCGTGACCACGGCCGCGAGCGGCATCGCGTTCGGCGCCTACGACATCGCCATCGCGGGCGGCGTCGAGCACATGGGCCGGCACCCGATGGGCGAGGGCGTCGACCCGAACCCGCGCTTCCTGTCGGACCGCATCGTCGACACCAGCGCTCTCGTGATGGGTCAGACCGCGGAGAACCTGCACGACCGGTTCCCGCACATCACCAAGGACCGCACGGACGCCTACGCGGCCAACTCCCAGGCCAAGTACGCCGACGCGCTCAAGAACGGCAAGATCGGCCCGGAGCTCGTGCCCGTCGCGACCCGCTCGGCGGAGAACGGCTGGGGCCTCGCGACGGCCGACGAGCCGCCGCGTCCGGGCACCACGGTCGAGGACCTGGCGAAGCTCAAGACGCCGTTCCGCCCGCACGGCCGGATCACCGCGGGCAACGCGGCCGGTCTGAACGACGGCGCGACCGGCTGCATCCTCGCCGAGGAGGAGACCGCGCGCGAGCTCGGCCTGCCCGTCGGCATGCGGATGGTCGGCTACTCGTTCCTGGGTGTCGAGCCCGAGGTCATGGGCATCGGCCCGGTTCCGGCCACGGAGAAGGCGCTGCAGCGCGCCGGTCTGTCCATCGAGGACATCGGCCTGTTCGAGGTGAACGAGGCGTTCGCGGTCCAGGTGCTCGCGTTCCTCGACCACTTCGGCATCGCCGACGACGACCCCCGCGTGAACCAGTGGGGCGGCGCCATCGCGACCGGCCACCCGCTGGCTTCCTCGGGTGTGCGCCTGATGACGCAGCTGTCGCGTCAGTTCGCCGAGCGTCCGGACGTGCGCTACGGCCTCACCACCATGTGCATCGGCATCGGCATGGGCGGGACCGTCATCTGGGAGAACCCGAACTGGAGTGGCAAGTGACCATCACCGCTGAGGAAGCAAAGGCGATCTTCCCCGACGAGGTCGTCACCGTTGCCAAGACCCGTCTGATCTCCGTTCCGGGCCTGGACAAGCCGGTCGCGTTCATCACGATCGACAACGGCCTGGACCACACGCGTCCGTCGACGTTCGGCCCGCAGTCGCTGGTGTCGCTCGGTGCCGCCTTCGACGAGGCATACGCGGCCAAGCCCGCCGCCATCGCGGTGACCGGCAAGCCGTTCATCTTCGCCGTCGGCGCGGACCTGTCCGGCGTCGAGGAGACCGGGGACCGCTCGCAGGGCGTCGTGATCGGCAAGCTCGGCCACGACGTCTTCAAGAAGTTCACCGACTCGGACGTCCCGACCTTCGCCTTCGTCAACGGCGCGGTCATGGGCGGCGGGCTCGAGCTCGCGCTGTCGTGCCACTACCGCACGCTGGCGTCGAACGCGGCCGCGATCGCGCTGCCCGAGGTGTTCCTGGGCCTGTTCCCCGGCTGGGGCGGCACGCAGCTGCTGCCGAACCTGATCGGCGCGAACGACGCCGTGACGGTGATCTTCGAGAACGCGCTGAACCAGAACAAGATGCTCAAGCCGAAGGAAGCTCTCGCGCTGGGCATCGCGGACGTGCTGTTCGACTCCGCCGACTACCTGGAGCAGTCCCTGCTGTGGCTGTCCGGCGTCGTGCGCGGCGAGATCACGGTGCCGCGCAAGGAGATCGACCGCGGTGACGCGTGGGACGCGGCCGTCGCGCGGGCCAAGGGCATCGTGCACGGCAAGACCAAGGGCGCGGCGCCCGGTGCGTTGAAGGCGCTGGAGCTGCTGGAGCTGGCGCGCGAGAACGACCTGGACAAGGGCTACGCCGCCGAGACCGAGGGCCTCGCGGACCTCATCATGAGCGACGAGCTGCGCGCGGGCCTGTACTCGTTCAACCTGGTGCAGAAGCGGGCGAAGCGACCGGCGGGCGCGCCCGACAAGTCGTTGGCGCGCAAGGTCACCAAGGTCGGTGTCGTGGGCGCGGGCCTGATGGCCTCGCAGATGGCGCTGCTGTTCATCCGCCGCCTGCACGTGCCGGTCGTGCTGACCGACATCGACCAGGCGCGCGTGGACAAGGGCGTCGGCTACGTCCACGCCGAGATCGACAAGCTCGCGGGCAAGAAGCGGATCTCGCCGGACGAGGCGAACCGGTTGAAGGCCCTGGTGTCCGGCTCGCTCGACAAGGCCGCGTTCTCCGACGCCGACTTCGTGATCGAGGCCGTGTTCGAGGACCTGGCGGTCAAGCAGCAGGTGTTCGCCGAGGTCGAGGAGCACGTCTCCGCCGAGGCGATCCTCGCCACGAACACGTCGTCGCTGTCGATCACGGACATGGCGTCGAAGCTCAAGCACCCCGAGCGGGTCGTGGGCTTCCACTTCTTCAACCCGGTCGCGGTCATGCCGCTGCTGGAGATCGTGCGCGCCGAGCAGACCGACGACGCGACGCTCGCGACGGCGTTCTCGATCGGCAAGCAGCTCAAGAAGTCCTCGGTGCTCGTGAAGGACGCGCCCGCGTTCGTCGTGAACCGCCTGCTGACCCGCTTCATGGGCGAGGTCATCAAGTCGGTCGACGAGGGCACGTCGTTCGAGGTCGCCGACAAGGCCACCGAGCCGCTGGGCCTGCCGATGTCGCCGATGATCCTGCTGCAGCTGGTCGGTTCCGCCGTCGCGCTGCACGTGTCGGAGACGATGCACGGCGCGTTCCCCGACCGCTTCTCGGTGTCGGAGAACATGAAGAAGTTCGTCGCCGCCGGCAAGGGCGCGGTGTGGCAGTGGGACTCGTCCGGCAACCAGACCGTCGACCCCGAGGTCCTCGCGCTGTGGAACTTCGGCGACGCGCCGCTGACCGGTGACGAGGTGAAGAACCGCGCGCTGGAGGCGTTGGCCGAGGAGATCCGGATCATGCTCGACGAGGGCGTGGTCGCGGAGGCGCAGGACATCGACCTGTGCATGATCCTGGGCGCCGGGTGGCCGTTCTGGCTGGGCGGCATCACGCCGTACCTGGACCGCACCGGCATCTCGGAGAAGGTCACGGGCAAGCGCTTCCTGGCGCCGGGTGTGGCGTCGGTGCCCGCCTGATCCTCAGGTGACGTGAGAGAGGCGCCCTCCGCGGGCTTCCGCGGGGGGCGCTTCTTTCATGCCAGGACGCCGAGCGTCAGACGCCCTCGCCGAGCATGATCCGGATCGTCCTCAGACCTCGGGCTGCATCTCCGGCCGGTAGACCTCCGCGGCCCCGTCCCTGCGGATGAAGTAGGCGTCGATGTTGGTCGCGCGCAACGTCACCTCGGAGCCCGCCACCAGATCCCGGAAGCGCGGCACGTCGGGCAGACCGATCGCGACGACGTCGAACGGGTGGTTCTGGCGCAGCACCAACGACCTGCGCAACGCCTCGCTGAACGCCCTGCGGGGTGAGTCGTCGTCTTCGGGGACCTCGACCAGCGCGCCTTCGAGCTGACGTTCGAGCGCGGCTCGCACGTGGTCCGCCGTACCCCACGTCGCGATGTCCGTGACAGTCATGTGTCAGGTATCGGGATGAAACGCCGGATCATTAGCCGTTCGGACGTCCCGATCGGGTCCTTTTCGAAATTCGCAAGCTCGCAAACGCTTTCAATGATCTCATCGGGCCATGCCTCCCGCGATCCTGCTGGACGTCGACGGCCCGCTGAACCCGTTCCTGGCGAAGCCGACCCGGCGCCCGGCCGGCTACACCACGCACCGCGTCCTCCCGCACGGCTTCTTCCGGCCCCTGCGCGTGTGGCTGGACCCGTCGCACGGCCCGTGGCTGCTCTCGCTCGCCGCCGCCGTCGACGCCGACCTGGTGTGGGCGACGACGTGGGAACACGAGGCGAACGAGTTCATCGGCCCGCGCCTCGGCCTGCCCGAGCTGGAGTGGGTCGACTTCGGCGGACGCGGCGCCGACCACCGGGACGGGCTGCACGGCAAGGTTCCGGCGATCACCGAGTGGGCCGGGACGCGGCCGATCGCGTGGCTGGACGACGAGTTCCAGCGCCGCGACGGCGAATGGGCCTCCGCGCGCCCGGACACGTTGCTGGTGCCCGTCGACCCGCGCAGGGGCATCGGCATCGACCACCTGGAACGCGTCCGCGCGTTCCTCGCCTCATGATCTCTTCCGTTCACCTTGCCCACCTACCCTCGCGGCCGTGACAACGGTCGCGATCACCTCGAAGCGCAAGGCCTACCTGGCGGCCGAGTACGTCGTCGTCTTCTTCGGCCTCGCCCTGCTCTACTTCCTGCTCGCCCGCGGCACCAGCCCGATCCCGGTGCTGCTGGTCCTGGGCGGCGCGAGCGTCTGGTACCTGCTGCGCTCGCCGGCGTTCGACCGGAGGTCGTTGTGGCGCCGGGAAGCCTTGCGGCTGCGGCCGATCCTGACGCTGTGGGCGCTGTCGGCCGTCGCCGCCATCGCGGTCGTGGCCGTGGTGTTCCCCGAGCAGCTGTTCACGTTCCCGCGGGAGCAACCGCTGCTGTGGCTGGCGGTGATGGTGTTCTACCCGCTGTTCAGCGTGTACCCGCAGGAGCTGGTGTTCCGCGCGTTCCTGTTCGAACGCTACGGCGCCGCGTTCGGCACGTGGACGGTCGCGGCGAGCGCGGCGGCGTTCGGGTTCGTGCACATCGTGTTCGGCAGCTGGGTGTCGGTCGTGCTGTCGGCGGCGGGCGGCTGGCTGTTCGCCGTCCGCTACCAGCGCACGCGGTCACTGCTCGCGGCGTCGGTCGAGCACGCCCTCTACGGCATGCTCGTGTTCACCGTCGGCCTCGGCCAGTACTTCTTCCACGGCGCTCAGACCTGACGGATCGGCACGACCTCCACGAGCCGTTCGACGTCCTTGAAGTCCTTGACGTTCATCGTCAGGACCGGCAACCCCGCGACCGCCGCCGTGGCCGCGATCTGCAGGTCCATCCTGCGCGGCCGCGGACTGCGCCCCGCCCGCCGCACCAGCGAGGCCATCTGCCCGTAGACCTTGGCCTCCTCGACCCCGAACGGCAGCACCTCGAACGTCTGCAGCGCCGCGTAGTACCGCTCGGTGCGCGCGAACCGCTCGACCGGGTCCTCGGTGTCGAGCCCGAACGCGAGCTCCGCGATCGTCACAGCGCTCAAGTACGGCTGGGCGGTCACGTAGTCGCCCAGGTTCGCCCGCTCCAACCTGATCAGCACACAGGTGTCGAGCAGACAGCTCAGCTGCGCCACGGGTCGTCCAGGGGGTCGTCGGCACCGAACACGGCGTCGGCGGCGCGCCGATCGGCCTCCCAGCGGTCGGCGTCGACCGACGGCAGGGTGCCGAACAGCACCTGCACGTCCCCGAGAGGCGGCCGGGACACGGCCTCCTCGCGGTACGGCGAGAGCTGGGCGACGGGCTTGTTGTTGCGGGTGACGACGAAGCTCTCACCCGCCTCGACGCGCCGCATGATCTCCGCGTTGTCGTTGCGGAGCTCACGCTGGCCGATGGCTTTGAGCTGCTGCATACCACCAAGGTAGCACTAACTCGAAATAAGTGCTACAGAGTAGCTACAGGCCCGCCGGGCAACCCGGAGGCATGATCAGAGTCGGCACGTCGGGATGGCACTACCCGGAGTGGCGCGACGGTTTTTACCGTGGCATGCCTCAGCGGCGGTGGCTGCCCCACCTGGCCGGGCGGGTCGGCACGATCGAGATCAACAGCTCCTTCTACCGCCACCAACCGGCGTCGAACTACCGCAAATGGGTCTCCGAGACCCCGGCCGACTTCGTCTTCGCCGTCAAAGGCACGAAGCAGGTCACCCACCTCCGGCGCCTGCGAGACGTCGAGGAACCGCTCAGGGCCTTCGCCGAGTCACTCGCCCTGGGCCCGAAACAGGGGCCGGTCCTGTGGCAGCTGCCGCCCTCCCTGCGCTTCGACCGCACGGTGGTCCAACGTTCCCGTACATCGACGACGAACAGCTCAGCACATGGGCCGAGAAGATCCACGAGCAGGACCGCGACACCTACGTCTACTTCGACAACACCATGCACGGCGCCGCGCCGCTCAACGCGCTGAGGCTCGCACACCTTCTGCGAGAACGCTCCCACGGCTACTCTGTTCAGATATGAGAACGATTCGCGTCTTGGCTCCCCTGCTCCTGGCCGCGAGTCTCGTGGCTCCCGTGCAAGCGCACGCGGAGGAGGCGGCCTGGACCGGCCCCCTCAGCACCCGAGGCCGGTGGATCGTCGACGCCCACGGCGACCGCTTCAAGCTCAAGTCCGGCAACTGGCACGGTGCGAGCGGCACCTACACCGGTTCCGGCGACATCAACGACCCCGCCAACCACCACTCCGGCGAGAAAGCCGACCAGGTGCCGCTCGGCCTCGACCGGGCGACGATGGCCACGATCATCAGCGGTTTCAAGGAGATCGGCGTCAACAGCATCAGGCTGCCGTTCTCCAACCAGATGATCAAGGACACCAACCCCGTCAACGGCCTGAAGGACGCGCAGCTCAACGGCAAGCGGCCGCTCGAGGTCTACGACGCCGTCGTCAACGAGCTGACCCGCAACAACCTGGCCGTCATCCTCAACAACCACACCACGACGTCGCGCTGGTGCTGCGGGGTCGACGGCAACGAGCGCTGGAACACCAGCCAGAGCACCGACCAGTGGATCAACGACTGGGCGTTCATGGCCGACCGCTACAAGGCAAACAAGCGCGTCGTCGGCGCCGACCTCTACAACGAGGTGCGCCGCAACGTGTGGGACGACCCCAACTGGGGCTGGGGCAACGACCACGACTGGCACAAGGCGTCCCAGCAGGCGGCGGACCGCCTCCAGCAGACGGCCCCCGACCTGCTCGTGATCGTCGAGGGCATCAACTGGACGGGCATCCCCGTCGACGGCTTCGCGCACGGCCGGCCGACGCTGGAGCCCGCGCGGTTCCTCAGCCACACGCTCGCCAACCCCGAGAAGCTCGTGTACTCGGCCCACTTCTACGGTTACACGGGCCCGAACCACAGCGGTGCCACGGGAATCGGCGAGACGACCGACCCGCGCTACCAGGACCTCTCGCCGCAGGAGCACATCAACGTGTTGCAGCGGCAGGCGTTCTTCATCACCGAGGCGCAGAAGCACTTCACCGCGCCGTTGTGGATCAGCGAGTTCGGCGTCGGCGGGCGCGGCGAGAACAACCCCAAGGCCCGCGACTGGTTCGAGCGGTTCGTGAACCAGCTGATCGCGAACGACACGGACTTCGCCTACTGGCCGCTGGTCGGCTTCCACACCAACCGCGGCGGCAACGGATGGGCGTTGCTGCACTGGGACGCCAACGGCAACCGCATGGGCGTCAACGACGGCGACGACTGGCGGGCCGGCGCGTGGAACCGTCTCGTCAACGCCCCGAGCCGCACCGGGCAGGTGCCGCGCGAGATCCGGTGGAACCAGCTGCTCAAGGAGTCCTGCCCGCAGAGCGAGAAGCTGGTCGGCATCAGCCACACCGGCAACCGCGGCCTGTGCGTCAGCGGTCCACAGTGGAGCAACACGACCAGGGTGACCAACGAGCAGCACGTCACCAACGACTGGGCGTCCGGATACACGAAGCTCCAGTGCCCGCAAGGCAACGCCGCCGTCGGCTACGCCAACTTCACGCTGATCTGCGCGCCGGTCGCCTCCGGCAACCAGACCCGCGTGCTCTGGTTCGACCGGGGCGACAACCGGCCGGACCAGGGCGGCGACTGGGCGAACGGCCACTACAAGGGGCAGTGCGCCCAGGACGAGCACATCGCCGGTGTCGCCTACAACTGGCGCAGGACGCCGGACGCGTTGCTCTGCCGGAAGTGAAGTCCGAAGTGCTCTAGGAAAGCGGCCTCAGGATCGTCGACGGGAACGTCGGTCCTGAGGCCGTTCTTCGTGACAACCACCTTCTCGTCGGTCACGGTGATCCGCCCGTCCGGGGTCGCGATGGTCGCCCTCGGCGCGACGCGGAAGTTCGACTCGGGCCCGGTCTGCTGCCACCAGCAGGCCGGGACGAAGTCCGACAGCTCGCGCGGCCGCCGGTCGATCCGGTAGCGCGGCACGTCGCCGTGGTGGACCTCCACGTCGTCACCGTGGTCCACCAGCGTGAAGACGCCCGCCGGGTCCACCTGCTCCTCGCGCGAGCCCCAGCGCAACGGGTGCAGCGCGAACGCCCCGAACCCGACGTCGCAGAGCCACTCACCGTCCACGAGCAACGTCAGGTGGGCGAACGGGTACCCGAGCCTGCCGTCCTCGCCGAACACCCGCGCGGCCAGCAGGTCGACGTGATGTCCCAAGTGCCGCAACAACTCCGCGAACAACCCGTTGAGCTCGTAGCAGAACCCGCCGCGCCGCTGCACCACGATCTTGTCGTGCAGCCACGGGATCTCCAGCACGATCCGGGTGTCCATGTGCGTGTAGAGGTTCTCGAACGGAACGCTCATCAGGTGCCGTTCGTGCAGCTCCGCCAACGAAGAGGACCTCGTGGCGCCGATGCGCTGAAGGTAGTCGTCCACCGTGTCACGATAGCGACATGGGCGAGGTCAGGATCGGCACTTCGGGATGGGTCTACCCGCCCTGGCGCGGCACGTTCTACCCCAAGGGCGTCACGCAGAAGCGCGAACTGGCGTACCTGAGCGAGCAGCTCGGCTCGGTCGAGATCAACGGCTCGTTCTACTCGCTGCAACGCCCGTCCAGCTACCAGAAGTGGGCCGCCGAGACACCGGACGACTTCGTGTTCTCCGTCAAGGGCAGCCGCTTCATCACGCACATGAAGCGCCTCCAGGACGGCCACGAGTTGCTCGCGAACTACCTGGCGTCCGGCGTGCTCGCCCTGGGCCCCAAGCTCGGCCCGATCCTCTGGCAGCTCCCTCCCACGCTCCAGTTCGACGCGGACCTGCTCACGGCGTTCTTCGAGGCGCTCCCCCGCACCACCACCGAGGCCGTGGAGGTCGCCAAGCGCCACGACCACCGCGTGGACCCGGCCCACACCACCACGGACGCCGAACGGCCGATGCGCTACGCCCTCGAGGTCCGCCACGACAGCTACGTCACCTCCGAGTTCTTGGAGCTCCTCCAACGGCACGGGATCGCGGTCGTCGTCGCGGACGCCGCCGGCAAGTACCCGCTCATCGAGGAGGTCACGGCGGACTTCGTCTACGTGCGGCTGCACGGCCACGACGAGCTCTACGTGAGCGGGTACACCGACGAGGGCCTCGACCAGTGGGCGGAGAAGGTCCGGGCGTGGCGGAAGCGCGGTGACGTGTTCGTCTACTTCGACAACGACGCCAAGGCGTACGCCCCGCGAGACGCACGGGCGCTTCAAGATCGTCTGGCCGACTGACCCGAATGGACGCACACTCCATTGCGACGGAGGTGCGCCCATGTCGACGAAGAGCCTCATCGCCGCCCTGGCGATCACTGCGGGCGCGGTCGCCTCCAGTGGGATCGCCGTAGCGCAGAGTGACAAGACCTGCGACAAGGGCGAGTTCTGCGTGTGGGCCGGGCCGGAGTACACCGGCGCCGTGCAACGCCTCGACCTGGAGTCCGCGAACCCCGGCGAGTGCATCACCCTCACGCTGACCGGGAAGTCCTTCGCGAACCGCCTGAGCAGGGACGCGACCGTCTACCAGAGGGACAACTGCTCGACCGAGGCCGAGTTCACCACCTACCCGAAGCACGGCACCTACGTGCCGGACGCCTACTTCGTGATCAGGGGCGTCCAGGTGTGGGGTCCCTAACGAGCGCGGGCTACTTTAGTCACCCTATGTAACTCCACTCGATCGTGTGAGTACTCACCAGTAGGTCCCCTTTCGTGCCTAAGTTGCCGCCCTATCGAGTGGTGGCAGCTGGAGGAAATGTGACCGTGGCGGGTGAAGCCGGGTTACTGGAATTAATGGCCGGGCGACTGGCCAAAGACGATCTCACCCCACGTGCGGCGGAACTGGTGCTGGCGGCGTGCCGGGGAGACGCGGCGCTGGACCGCGCGCTCACCGGCGTGACGACCGAGGAGGAGGCGCCGCTGGAACGGTCGGACGGGCCTGGTCAGGGCATCTTCGTGTCGGAGGTGCGCGTGCGCGGCTTCCGGGGCATCGGCCCGCAGGCACGCCTGCCGCTGGCACCGGGCCCGGGACTGACCGTCGTCACCGGCCGCAACGGCTCGGGCAAGTCGAGCTTCGCCGAGGCCGCCGAGCTCGCGCTGACCGGCTACAACGCCCGCTGGACCCGTGCCAGGCACGACACCTGGAAGCAGGGGTGGCGCAACCTGCACCAGCCCGACACCGCCGTCGAATTGGAGCTGGTCCAAGCCGGTCGGCAGAGCGACGTCTCCGGGAGGACCACGATCCGAAGACGCTGGGCGCCGGACGACGATCTGGCGCAGGGCGAGTGGACGCAGGACGACCAGCCGTTCGACCACGGCAGGTGGTACGACGCGTTGGAGACCTACCGGCCGTTCCTGCCGTACAGCGAGCTGGGGACCGTTCTCGACGCACAACCGGAAGACCTCTACGAGGCGATGCACCGCCTCCTCGGCCTTGAGGCCATCACCGAGGCGCAGCAGGCGCTCGCCGAGCACCGCAAGCGCCTCGCCGAGATCGTCGCCCGCCCCTACGACCGCCGCGAACGCGTGCGTGCGGAGCTGCTGGCGTCCCAGGACGAACGCGCTCGCCGCGCCGCCGCGCTGCTCGGCAGCGACTCCCCCGACCTCGACGCGATCGCGGACCTCGCGCTCGGCGCGGACGTCGGCACCGGCACGAGCCTGCTGCACCAGATCGTCGACGTGACGCCACCGCCCGACGACGAGGTCGACCGCGTGCTCGAGAAGCTCGACCTGGCGCTCACCGGCGTCACCGCCGTCGCGACGGACAACGCGCAGGACTCGTTGCGGTGCAGCGAGATCCTGCGGCTCGCCATCCAGCTCACGGAGTCGGCCAGGAACTCCGGCCCTGGCTCCCACCCCGCCAGGGCCCAGACCTGCCCGGTGTGCGACCTCGGCCGGCTCGACGGCATGTGGCTCGCGAAGGCCAAGGACCGCGCGGAGCACCTCGCCAGGGCCGCCGCTGAGCTGCACGAGGCCGCCGACCGCCTCGACGTCGCCGTCGCGGCCACCCGCGCGTTGTGCCAGCCGGTGCCCGAGGTGCTGCTCGAAGCCGAGGGCGTGCTCGACGTGACGACGGCGTTGCAGGCGTGGCAGGCCTGGCACGACTGCGTCGCCATCGACGACCCCGTGCGCCTTCGACAGGAGGTATTCGAGCGGTATACAGGGCTCATACAGGCTGTCGACCAGCTGAAGACCGTTGCGCGGGAGCAGATCGACCGGCGCGACCTGGTGTGGCGCCCGATGGCGATCGCGTTGTTCGAGTGGCACTCGCAGGCCCAGCAGGCGCTGGCCGACTCCCAGGTCCTCGCGGACGTGACCGAGGCGGAGAACTGGATCCGCAAGGCCGCGGCCACGTTGCGGACGGAGCGGATCGCGCCGTTCGCGAAGGAGTCGCAGCGGATCTGGCAGCGGCTGCGCCAGCAGAGCAACGTCGACCTGGGCGCGGTGCGGCTCGGCGGCGCCCGCAACGTCGAGCTGGACGTGTCGGTCGACGGCGTCACGAACTCGGCGCTCGCGGTGATGAGCCAGGGCGAGCTGCACTCGCTGGGCCTCGCGCTGTTCCTGCCGAGGGCGATGGTCGACGAGAGCCCGTTCCGGTTCGTGGTGATCGACGACCCGGTGCAGGCCATGGACGCGTCCAAGGTCGACGGCCTCGCGCAGGTGCTCGCCGACGTGGGGCTGACCCGCCAGGTCGTGGTCTTCACGCACGACGAACGGCTGGTGGAGGCGTTGCGGCGGCTCCGGCTGGCCGCGACCGTGTGGGAGGTGTGCCGCGGTGAGGAGTCCGCGGTGCAGGTGCGGATGTCGGACGACCCGGTCGGCCGGTGCCTGGGCGACGCCCGCGCGATGCGGGGTGACGAGGACCTGCCGGAGGCGTTGCGGGCGGAGCTCGTGGCGTCGTGCTGCCGGGCCGCGCTGGAGGCCGCGTCGCACGCCCGGTTCCGGCGGGAGCGCCTCGGCCGCGGGATGCCGCACGCCGAGGTGGAGCGCGTGCTCGAATGCGCGTTGACGACGCGGCAGAAGCTCGCGCTCGCCGTGCTGGACGACCTCGCGGAGCCTGCGAAGCTGATGCCGCACCTGGAGGACGTCGTCGGCTCGTGGGCCGTGGACCTGCTCCAAGCCTGCCGGGTCGGTGGCGACACCGGGGACCTCGACGTGCTGATCCGCGACACCGAACTGCTCGCCGGGTGGTTGCAGCGATGAGCATTCCCTCTGACGTCCAGGACCGGCTGACCTGCGTCGCGAACCTGCTGGCGCGCCCAGACCAGCTCGACGGCGTGCGCATCCGTTGCTGCGCCGAGCTGTTGCGCACGGCGGTGGAACGGTCGGTGGCCCGCGCGTGCGGTGCCGGGAACACCGACCAGCCGGTGCACGCGTTGCTGATCGCTCTTCCGTCCCATGTGGACACCGACGTGGCGCAGGACGCCTCCCAGCTGTGGCACGCGCTGAGCCGCGCGATCCGGCACCACGGCTACGAACTGACCCCGACGGTCGAGGAGCTGGCCGGCTGGCACGCCGACACCGCCGCCGTCGCCGCTGCTCTGCGCCCGAACCTGACCCTGTCCGGCACGATCGACCTCAGCTGAAGGCACCGGTGAAACTGCTGCTGTTCGCGGACCTGCACCTGGACACGCGCTTCCCCAGCGCGGGACCGGAGCGGCGTCAAGCGCTGCGCGACACGTTGGGCCACATCGTGGACCTCGCCCAGGAATCCGAAGTCGACGCGATGCTGTGCGCCGGCGACCTGTACGAGCACGAGCGTTGCTCCCCCTCGACGGCCTCGTTCCTGCAGTCGTCGTTCGACTGCCCGACACCGGTGTTCCTGGTGCCCGGCAACGACGACTGGTACGGGCCCCAGTCGGTCTACCAGCAGGTGGACTGGACGCCGAACGTGCACGTGTTCTCGTCGGAGTCGCTGACCCCGGTGGAGCTCGCCGACGGGATCACGCTGTGGGGCGCGGCGAACGTCGGTCCCGGCCCGGCGCGGGACGTGCTCGACGGGTTCGCGGTGACCCGCGGTGGCGTGAACCTGGCGCTGTGCCACGGTTCCGCGCCCGGTGACGTCGCGATCACGGGACTGGACCACGCGTTCCTCGGGCACGTGCACACGCCGGAACACGCGGCGCACTACACGTTCCCCGGCAACCCGGATCCGCTAACGCCGGGCGAGACCGGGGAACGCGGGGCGGTGCTGTGCACGGTGCACGAGGACGGTTCGGTGTCGCGCGAGGTGTTCGACGTGTCGGCGTCGCGGTCGCTCGGCTGGCACGAGGCCGAGAGGACGTTCCCGTTGCTGGACTTCGACCACGTGTCGTCGGAACGGACCGTGCGCGGCCAGTTCGTGCGGGACGTGCTCGCCGATCCGTCGCTGGACGTGGCGCTGCGCGGGCGTGTGCTGTCGGCCGGCCTGCGCGCGTTGGAGGAACGATGAGGATCGAGTCCGTCACGGCGCACGCGTTCGGGCCGTTGCACGACCGTTCGCTGCCGTTGGCACCTGGTCTGACCGTGGTGGCGGGGATGAACGAGTCGGCGAAGTCGTCGTGGCACGCGGCGATCCGCGCGGCGTTGTGCGGTGAGCCGTCGGCGCGGCACCGTCCGTGGCGCGGTACGGCGTGGCGGGTGGAGGCGTTGATGTCGCTGGAGTCGGGCGAGGTCATCGCCGTGGACCGCGACTTCAACGACGACACGGAGCCCGACGTGTCCCGGCGGGTGGGCCTCGACCGCGCGTCGTTCGCCGCCACCGCGTGCGTGGACCAGGCGCAGCTGCTGACGGTGCTGGACGCGGCCAACGGCATGCAGAACCACTTGCGCCGTGCGGCGGCCACGGCGGGTACGGACGGCACGGTGGAGCAGGCGCTGCAACGGCTGACCGCCCCCGTCGACGAGCTGCGCGACGCCCGCAACCGCTTGCGGGAGGCCGAGACCGACCTGACCGTGGCGCGTCGTGAACACACCCGGTACCAGGAGCTGAGCGCGCAGGCCCGGTTCGCCTCGGCGGCTCGCGCACGCCTGGCCGTGCAGGAGCACGCCGAGTCGATGAAGGGCCTGACCGCGCGGGTGGGACGGCTGACCGAGCTGAAGACGCGGTTCGGCGACTCGCCCCCGTCTGGTCTGGCCGCGCAAGAAGAGCTCACGCACGTGGTGAACCGCGCGCTGGCCGCGTGGCGGGCTGCACCGAACCCGCGTGCGCTGGCGGGTCCGACCGCGGCGGCCCTGCAGGGCGAGCTGGAGGCCCTGCCCTCGGTGCCGGTCGGCGAGACCACGCTGGACGAGGAACTCCGCGTGGTCGCCTCGGCCTACGCGACCGCGTCCGCCGTCGCCGCCGCGCACGACGAACGCCGTCCGTCGCCGCCGACGAAGGCCGAACCGTCCGTGCTGCGCGGCCTCGCCACCCGCCTCGACCCCGCCGCCGGAGGACGCCTGACCACGGCGTCGATCGAGGTGGACACCGCCCGCCAGCACCAGGACCACGCGGCCGCCGACGCGGCCCGCACCCAGGTGGAGGCCGACGTCGCCGCGGCCCGCGTGCAGGAGATCGCGGTGCCGAACCCGTTCCTGCGCAACGCTCTGCTGGCCCTGAGCTGCCTCACGTCGCTGGTGGGCCTGCTGCTCTTCCTGACGGGCCAGCACCTCGCCGCCATCGGCGTCGTCGTGGCCGCCCTGGTCGCGGGCGTCGGCGGCGCGATGTCGCGGGGCAACAGCACCCACCGCGAGGCCGCCGTGACGTTCGCCGCCGAACGGGCGGCCGCCGCCACCGAGTCCCGCGCCCGCCTGTTCACCGCGGACCGCACCCTCGCCGAGGCGGAAGGCCAGCGCGCCGTGGCGTTGGAGGCGGTGCGCATCCACGACGAGGCCGTCGCCGGCTGCGCCTCCCTGCGCGTCCCCGCCGACCGCGAGACGTTGTGGCGCCTGGCCAACCGCCCTGCCTGGGAAGCCGAACACGCCGACCTGGTGTGCGAGGTGGCCCGCACCGAGAAGGCCGTGCGCGTCGAACTCGCGGCACGAGGCAAGGTGGACGCCACGATGTCCGTCCCCGACCTCCTGGTGGACTACGAGACCGACTGCAAGGTCCGCGCCCGCCAGGCGTCGATGGCGGCCCAGCGCCCCCTCCTGGCCCAGGCCCTCGCGGACCGCCGCCTGGCCGAAGCCGCGGTGACCGAGGCCGGCGCCGCCCGCGCCCGCGCGTTCACCCTGCTCCGCGAAGCCGTCACGGCCATCGGCGGCACCGGCGAACGACCAGAGGACCTCCTGCGCGCCATCGCCGAGTGGCAACGGGGCTGGGACCGCCTCCTGCGCGAAGCCGAGGACGAACGCAACGCCTGGGCGGAACTCCAGACCCTCCAGGCCAACGGCACCCTCGACGACCTCGAAACCACCCTCTCCGCGGCCCAGACCCACCACGCCACCCTGGTGGAGGCGGCCCTCCGCTACGCCACCGTCCCCCCGGCGGACCCGGACCTCGCCCCGTCCGCCGACACCCTGACCGCCACGGCCGCCGAACTGGCCCGCACCCTCCCCAGCGTCCCGGACGCCGAGGAAGCCGTAGCAGCCGCAACAGCGGCACTGGCCGAGATAACCGCCGAGGTGGAGGCCATAGACCTGGCCTCCCGCTACCTCACCGCGGCACGCGAGAAGGTCCACAGCACCATCGCCCCAGCACTGGAGGACACCCTCCGCACCTGGCTCCCGACCATCACCGAGGGCCGCTACGTCGACGCCGCCGTAGACCCGGCAACGCTGACCGTCAGGGTCCGCACGGCCGCGGAGTCGTGGCACCAGGCCTCCCGCCTGTCGCTGGGCACGGCGGAACAGATCTACCTCCTGCTCCGCGTGGCCCTGGCCCAGCACCTCGCCACCGAGTCCTGCCCCCTGCTGCTGGACGACGTGACCGTGCAGGCCGACGACACCCGCACCCACGCCGTCCTCGACCTGCTGCTGCAGCTGTCGGCGGACCGGCAGATCGTGCTGTTCGCGCAGGACACGTCGGTGGCGGAGTGGGCGCGGGAGAAGCTGGGCGAACGGGACGTGCTGCACCAGCTCACACAGGTGGCGGCCTGAGGATGGCGAGGATCCGGTCGGCGACGTCGTCCGGATCTTCGTGCTCCCACACACGCACAACGCGCCAGCCCGCCGCCGCGAGTTGCAGGTCCGTGTCCCTGTCGCGAACGACCACGCCATGCAGCTTCACCCGCCACCACTCGCGGTTCGCCTTGGGCAGGTGGCCGTGTTCCGGGCACGAGTGCCAGAAGCACCCGTCCACGAACAACGCGATTCGCGCACCGCGCAGCAGCACGTCGACACGCCTGCGCCGGTTGGTCCCAGGCGGCGCGACGTCGACGAGGTACCGCAGCCCCCTGCGGTGCAGGGCTCGCCTGACCGCCATCTCCGGCGCCGTCCCGGTTCGGCGCGTGCGGCGCATGACCTTCGACGTCGCCTCGGACGTGGCGGCCGGCGCGGAGCCGGGATCGACGTAGCGGTACACGACCAGCAGCGTCGCAGAATTGTCAGACCCCGCGGTTACCGTCGAGCCATGACCAACGCCGCCTTCCGCAAGCTCGCCCCCGACGCCGACGAGAAGCTCGCCGACCTGGGCCTGCGCCAAGCCGTCCTGGACCGCGCGATCGCCGCCGGGATCGACGCGCGCGCCGCCTCGCCTCCGTTCGGGCCCACCAACGCGCCTGGGCTGCTCGACTGGATTCATCGGGTGGGCACGTTGCGGCAGCTGCTCGCGGCGGAGGGGTGGCAGCGGCTCGACCACTGGAACGCCGGGTTGATCCGGCATCCGTCGCGGCCCGTGTTGCTCGGGACGTTGCAGGGCAATCGCGGGACGGGGTCTTCGGAGGCGCCGCTGCGCAGTGACTACGCGAAGGGGCCCGCTATCGCGGCGATGATGCGGGACAACGACCACGACCAGTTCGCGCTGTTCGAGAACGTGCGCAGCGAAGGGCTCAAGTTGTGGTTCCTGGTGACGTATCCGCTGCAGCTGGAAGATCGGCTGGTGGTGTTGCGCGAGGTGTCGCAGCCGGAGCCGACGCCGCAGAACCAGATCATCGAGCGGTGGGCTCATCGGATCGTGTTGCCGCCGATGGAGTTCCCGATGCTCAAAGCGCCCAATGTGGACGGTCCGGAGGAGGTGGACTTCCCGGTCGCTCTGCGGCGGGGCTAGTGGGTGATGCCCGCGGCGAGGTTGGCCAGGACGCCGGCGGCGAGGAGCAGGACGAGGGTGAGCGCGGCCAGCGTGATCGGCCGGCGCAGGCCCGTGGTGTGGCGCATGCGGTAGGTGGTGGCGAGGCTGAGCAGCGCGCAGGCGATCGGGGCCGTCCACACCCAGTGCGGCCAGCGGATCGCGCCGACGACGGACAGTCCTAGGAACAGCAGGCCCAGCAGCCAGGCGGCGAAGCCGGCGGTGCGCAGCACCTGCTGCTGCCGTTGGGCACGATTCTTCTGGGCCACGCAGCCACGTCCGATCCACCTGTGTCCATCGCCGCAGGTTCGACGCTACGCCAAACGGCCTCGTGACGCCCGCTTGATCCGTACGCCGGGGCCGCCTGGCAGTGCGGCGGGGCAAGAGCGACAATGGCCGGATCATGCTCACGCCCTCGCGACTCACGCTCGCCCGCACCCGGCGCGGTCTCACCGCGGCCGAGTTGGCGCGGAAGTCGGGGGTGCAGGCGCGGGCGATCACCGAGTACGAGCGCGGGGTGCGCAAGCCGTTGCCCGCCACGGTCGAGTCGCTGGCCGGGGCGCTCGGGTTTCCGGCCGCGTTCCTGGAGGCCGCGGAGCCGCCGAGGCCGCAGGGCGCCTTGGAGGACGCCCAGGTGGCGGCGGCCGCTCAGCTCGCGATCGAGTTCACCGGGTGGCTCGACCGGCTGTTCGTGTTGCCGCAGCCCGATCTGCCGCCACCGCGCACGTCACCGCAGGGGGTCCGGGACGCGTGGCGGCTCGCGGACGGGCCCGCGCCGAACATGGTGCAGCTGCTGGAGTCGCACGGCGTCCGGGTGTTCTCGTTGCCGGTCGACTGCGTGACGCAGAAGGCCTTTTCGTGGTGGCACAACGGGACGCCGTTCGTGTTCCTCACGCCGACTGCCGTGCCGGAGCAGGCCCGGTTCGACGCCGCCGTGCAGCTCGCGGTGTTGCTGGGCCACGACGAACCCGGTGAGTTCGCGGCGGAGTTCCTGATGCCGCAACGGCAGCTGCCCGGCACGGATCACCGGCACTGGCACGTGGGCCGCGAGCAGTTCACGAGGTGGGCGAACGTGCACAGCCTCGTGCCGGGCGGCATGACGCGTCGGGAGACCTCGAAGCTGCTCACCAAGGTGTTCAAGGTCCTGCGCGAGAACGGCACCACGCCGTCGCACGTCGCCAAGGAGCTCGACCTCGGGCTCGAGGAGCTCAACGGGCTGGTGTTCGGACTCGTCCTCACGGCGCTGCCGGGCGGCGGCGAACCAGGCCCCCGAGGCCGCGCGCGGCTGACGCTCGTCCACTAGCTCCACCCGAACGTGCACGCACGGTCGGCGGACGACCGCGATCCGCGACTGAATTCGGTCACGCGGCGGAGTCTCTAACCCCTCAGACTGGGCCAAACGAGCGATTTGTGAAACGCATCGCCCGGCTTGCCCGACACTGAGAGTGACGGGAAGCCGAGTCGTGAGGATGCCCCATGACGATGCAGCAACGCACAGAACCCTCGCCCGCCGCCGTCCTGATCGCCGTTGCCGTGCTCGCGCTGGTTCTGACCGTTGCCTTCGGCCCACTGGGCTTCGTCCTCGGTCTCGCGTTGTTCGCGTTGATGTTCGTCGGCACCAAGAACAGGTCGGCCGAGCCGATCGCCCCGGCCCTGACCCGGTCACGCCTGCGCCGGCTGTCGACGGCCGGGCGGGTCTCGATCATCGGTGAGTCCCAGCACCAGGACGCCATCACCGAGGTCGTCCGGCACGCCATGACGCACGCGCCCGGCCAGGACGACACCTCGGTCCCGGCCGTCGCGGTGCTGGTGCCGGAGGCCGGGAACCGGAGTTCCGTGCGGGTCGACCTGCTGCGCGGCGACGGCTCCGCGGTCACGGCCGGATACCTGCGCGGCGAGCAGGCCGGCGAGTACGAGCCGTTGCTGAGGGAGCTCGCCGAACGCGGTGAGGTCGGCTCGTGCCCGGCCCGCATCGTCGGCGGCGGCCAGCGGTACGGCGTGCACCTGCACCTCGGCTCACCGCGGTTGCTGCTGTTGGACCACGACGCGCTCGGCACGGCACCTACGTTGCCTGCCGAGCAGCAGGTCGCCGTCGTCGGAGAGCACGCCCATCAGTACGTGCTGCACCGCGTGGTCGACGGCCGCACACCCGCGCACGTGATCGCCGAGTTACGGGATATCAGAATCGCCAGAGGGTCTCACGTTGGTGAACACACCCTCGAAGTGCTGCTCGAAGGCGAGTCGATAGGACAACTCACGCACGCGATGGGGCTTCGCTACTGCGACATGGCGCAGCAGTGGCGCGCCCGCACGGGGCGCGCGCTCTGCGAAGCCGTCATCACCAACGAGGGCACGCGCGGGCTTCAGGCGAACTTGCTGCTGCCCAAGTAGTCGGCGAACGTCCGCGGCTCGCGACCGAGAACCCGCTGGACGCCGTCGGCGACGTGCGCCTCCTTGCCCTCGCGGATGAGCACGATCAACATCGTGATGAGCTCGGCGATCTCGTCCGAGTAGCCGTGCTCCCGCAGCACCGGGGTGAACTCCGCCTCGGGCAGGTCCACGTACCGCACGGGCTTGCCGGTCACCGCGCTGATCCGCTCCAGCACCTCGGGGAACGACAGGACCTCGCCTCCGCTGAGGTCGTAGGTCTGCCCGTGGTGGCCGGACCGCGTCAGCGCGACGACGGCGACCTCGGCGATGTCCACCGCGTCGATGAACGGGTGCACGCCCTGACCGGCGGGCACGGCCAGTTCCCCGTGCTCGACGGACGGGGCGAAGATGTCCTCGTCGAAGTTCTGCATGAACCACGTCGGCCGCAGGATCGTCCACTCCGCGCCGGAGTCCTTGACCGCTGCCTCGAACGGGTCGTCGTCCGGAGCGCCGCGCATCGACAGCAGCACCAGTCTCGTGACGCCGGACTTGACCGCGACGCGCACGAACTCGGTCAGCAGCAAGGGGTTCTCCGGCGGCACGACGTAGACGGCGGTCGTGCCGGCGACAGCGGGCTCCCAGGTGTCCTGGTCGGACCAGTCGAACTTCGTCGACGCCGAGCGCGATGCCGGACGGGCCGCGGGGCCGAGGAGTGCGGTGACGCGACGGCCGGTCTTGCCGGTGGCGCCGAGCACGAGGACGGAGTCGGGGTTGATTGCGCTCAATGTTGACATGACTAGAGCTAATCAACGTTGACGCGGACGATCCATGTCCATACCACCGCCATCCTTGCTCGTTCGTCCACGTGGTAGTTGTGGGGCATGAGTCAGCGTGATCTCGTGGACCTGAGGGACGCCCTGCGCGCGTTCGCCGCTGCCCGTGACTGGGACAGCTACCACACGCCCAAGAACCTGGTGATGGCGTTGTCCGCAGAGGTCGGCGAGCTCACCGACCTCTTCCAGTGGCTGACGGCGGAAGAGGCCAGGGACGCGATGAAGGACCCGGACCTCGCCTGGAACGTCCGCGACGAGCTCGCGGACGTGATGCACTACCTCACCAGGCTGGCGGACAAGCTCGACGTCGATCTCGTCGAGGCCGCGTTCGCCAAGATCGAACGCAACGAGCGGCGGTTCCCGACCGGGAGCCTCGTCCCCGTACCGCTGGAGAAGAGCACCGGCAACGGAGAAGGGTGAGCTGTGAGCGTTCAGAACGCACAGGCCCTGCACGTGCACCAGAAGGTCACGTTCATGGTCAACCGCTACGAGGTGTTCGCCGACGACAACGGAAAGCCCGGCGCACTGGTCGGTTTCGCCGAGCAGAAGCGGTTGAAGATCAAGGAACGGGTCACGGTCTTCACCGACTCGTCCAAGAGCCAGGTGCTGTTCGAGTTCAACGCGCGCAGGGCCATCGATCTGGGTAGCGGCTACGACGTGACGGACGCGAACGGCCGGTCGATCGGGTTGTTCCGCAAGGACTTCACCAGGTCGTTGCTGCGTTCGACCTGGCACCTGGAGCAGCCGGGCTGGGGCCAGACGACCGGCGCCGAGCGGAACAGGTTCCTCGCGGGTTTTCGCCGGCTGTGGCAGTGGATTCCGTTCGTCGGAGACGCGCCGTTCCCCATGCGGTATCACTTCGACTTCGTCACGGAGAACGGCGCTCCCGTGTTCAGCGTCGACAAGAAGACCTGGATCCGTGACCACTACCTGGTCCTGGTCCAGGATCCTGGCGTCGACCGCCGGCTCGTGATCGCCCAGGCCGTGGCGCTCGACGCACTGCAGTCCCGCTAGGACTAGAGGTAAGTCAGCAGGAGGAGGATCAGGCACACCAGCAGCACGACGCCGAGCACTGCGGGCAGGATCGACTGCGAGGACGGCGCGGGCTCGCGGGCGTGCCTGCCCCGCCTCCTGCGCGCTCGCCACCGCAAAGGTGCCTCCCCTGCCCACTGCTCGTTCATGACGATCACGGTAGGGACGCACAACCCGAGCCTGACTCACGTCACCCGCTCGCCGAGGTCTCATCACCCGGTCAGCCGCTCAAGGAGCACAGCTCTCCATGCACGACGACATGGGAAAAAGGGCACGAAAAAAGCCCTGCGGGGAGCGCTTCTGGCGCTCAACCCGCAGGGCAAATTAAGTTCGGCGGCGACCTACTCTCCCACACCGTAACCAGTGCAGTACCATCGGCGCAGAAGGGCTTAACTACCGGGTTCGGAATGGGACCGGGTGTTTCCCCAACGCTATAACCACCGAAACACTATGGAATTCAACCAGCAACCCCGACCAGCAAGCTGAACCAGCCTTGCGGGGGTCGATCGGTTCTGGTTGTTCTCCCAGAACCGCACAGTGGATGCGTAGCGTCTTTGTAACAAGTCCTCGGCCTATTAGTACCAGTCAGCTCCAACCGTTACCGGTCTTCCACCTCTGGCCTATCAACCCAGTGGTCTAGCTGGGGGCCTTAACTCACGAAGAGTGGGATACCTCATCTTGGAACGAGCTTCCCGCTTAGATGCCTTCAGCGGTTATCCCTTCCGAACGTAGCCAACCAGCAATGCTCTTGGCAGAACAACTGGCACACCAGCGGTCCGTCCGTCCCGGTCCTCTCGTACTAGGGACAGCCTTCCTCAAGTATCCTACGCGCGCGGCGGATAGGGACCGAACTGTCTCACGACGTTCTAAACCCAGCTCGCGTACCGCTTTAATGGGCGAACAGCCCAACCCTTGGGACCTACTCCAGCCCCAGGATGCGACGAGCCGACATCGAGGTGCCAAACCATCCCGTCGATATGGACTCTTGGGGAAGATCAGCCTGTTATCCCCGGGGTACCTTTTATCCGTTGAGCGACCACGCTTCCACAAGCCATGGCCGGATCACTAGTTCCGACTTTCGTCCCTGCTCGACCCGTCAGTCTCACAGTCAAGCTCCCTTGTGCACTTGCACTCAACACCTGATTGCCAACCAGGCTGAGGGAACCTTTGAGCGCCTCCGTTACTCTTTGGGAGGCAACCGCCCCAGTTAAACTACCCACCAGGCACTGTCCCTGATCCGGATCACGGACCGAGGTTAGACATCCAATACGACCAGAGTGGTATTTCAACGATGACTCCACAACCACTGGCGTGGCCGCTTCACAGTCTCCCACCTATCCTACACAAGCCGAATCGAACACCAATACCAAGCTATAGTAAAGGTCCCGGGGTCTTTCCGTCCTGCCGCGCGTAACGAGCATCTTTACTCGTAATGCAATTTCGCCGGGCCTGCGGTTGAGACAGTCGAGAAGTCGTTACGCCATTCGTGCAGGTCGGAACTTACCCGACAAGGAATTTCGCTACCTTAGGATGGTTATAGTTACCACCGCCGTTTACTGGCGCTTAAGTTCTCAGCTTCGCCCCGAAGGACTAACCGGTCCCCTTAACGTTCCAGCACCGGGCAGGCGTCAGTCCATATACATCGTCTTGCGACTTCGCATGGACCTGTGTTTTTAGTAAACAGTCGCTTCTCGCTGGTCTCTGCGGCCGTCTCGCCCTAGCCCGCAAGAGGCTTCAAGCGCTACGGCCCCCCTTCTCCCGAAGTTACGGGGGCATTTTGCCGAGTTCCTTAACCACAGTTCGCCCGATCGCCTCGGTATTCTCTACCTGACCACCTGTGTCGGTTTGGGGTACGGGCCGCGTGAAAGCTCGCTAGAGGCTTTTCTCGGCAGCATGGGATCACTCTACTTCGCCTCAATCGGCTACGCATCACGTCTCAGGATATGTGAGGCACGGATTTGCCTATGCCTCTCCCTACACGCTTGCACCAGTACTACCACTCACTGGCGGAGCTACCCTCCTGCGTCACCCCATCGCTTGACTACTACAAGTTCAGGTCCCGCGCTCCACATTCCATCTAGCTCCGAAGAGTTTCGACAGGTGCTTCGGGCGGTTAGTATCACAAGGTTCATCATGGGCGCGTTCACACGGGTACGGGAATATCAACCCGTTGTCCATCGACTACGCCTGTCGGCCTCGCCTTAGGTCCCGACTTACCCTGGGCGGATTAGCCTGGCCCAGGAACCCTTGGTCATCCGGCGGACGAGTTTCTCACTCGTCTTTCGCTACTCATGCCTGCATTCTCACTCGCATAGCGTCCACGGCTGGATTACTCCGCCGCTTCAACCGCTACACGACGCTCCCCTACCCATCCCAGCTCAAGGCTGAAATGACACAGCTTCGGTGGTGTGCTTAAGCCCCGCTACATTGTCGGCGCAGGACCACTTGACCAGTGAGCTATTACGCACTCTTTAAAGGGTGGCTGCTTCTAAGCCAACCTCCTGGCTGTCTGTGCGACCCCACATCCTTTCCCACTTAGCACACACTTAGGGACCTTAGCTGGCGTTCTGGGCTGTTTCCCTCTCGACTACGAAGCTTATCCCCCGCAGTCTCACTGCCGCACTCTCACACCACGGTATTCGGAGTTTGGTTGATTTCGGTAAGCTTGTGGGCCCCCTAGACCATCCAGTGCTCTACCCCCGCGGTGAAACATGCGACGCTGCACCTAAATGCATTTCGGGGAGAACCAGCTATCACGGTGTTTGATTGGCCTTTCACCCCTAACCACAGCTCATCCCCCAGGTTTTCAACCCTGGTGGGTTCGGGCCTCCACGCGGTCTTACCCGCGCTTCACCCTGGCCATGGCTAGATCACACCGCTTCGGGTCTAGACCACGCGACTCAAACGCCCTATTCAGACTCGCTTTCGCTACGGCTACCCCACACGGGTTAACCTCGCCACGTAGCACTAACTCGCAGGCTCATTCTTCAAAAGGCACGCCGTCACCCCTAAAGGCTCCGACGGATTGTAGGCACACGGTTTCAGGTACTATTTCACTCCCCTCCCGGGGTACTTTTCATCTTTCCCTCACGGTACTAGTCCGCTATCGGTCACCAGGGAGTATTTAGGCTTAGCGGGTGGTCCCGCCAGATTCACAGCGAATTTCACGAGTACGCTGCTACTTGGGAACACTCCAACAAGCCATCGGGTTTTCGAGTACGGGAGTTTCACCCTCTACGCTCACGCTTTCCAGACGTATTCCTCTAACCACAATGGTTTTTAACTCGTTACTAGTCCGGCAGAACTAGTGAGGAGGTCCCACGACCCCGCGAATGCAACCCCTGCCGGGTATCACACAGACGCGGTTTAGCCTCATCCGCTTTCGCTCGCCACTACTCACGGAATCACGGTTGTTTTCTCTTCCTGCGGGTACTGAGATGTTTCACTTCCCCGCGTTCCCTCCACATACCCTATGTGTTCAGGTATGGGTGACCCCACATGACTGGGGCCGGGTTTCCCCATTCGGAAATTCTAGGATCTCAGCTCGGTTGACAGCTCCCCTAGACTTTTCGCAGTCTCCTACGTCCTTCATCGGCTCCTGGTGCCAAGACATCCACCGTATGCCCTTACTAACTTGCTACAAAGATGCTCGCATCCACTGTGCAGTTCTCAAAGAACAATCAGATCCACCAGCTCTACTGCGAACGCCGGCCTGATCTCAAAGGTCAGGTGGTTCGTCCGCGGCCGATGGCCGATCACTGAAAGACACTAAGCGTGTTCTCTCAGGACCCAACAGCGTACCGATCTATTCACTCAGCCCTCTCTGGACCTTTCCACGCAGGCAAGCCTGCAGTACTCACTCCAGCGACAACTGTGTGTCAAGCCAGCCAGCATCCACTAATGAGCCCTACCTCGCTTAAGCGAGTGCAGGTTCTGACCAGCGCGGAGACGTTTGCTCCGAACACTGGTAGATGCTCCTTAGAAAGGAGGTGATCCAGCCGCACCTTCCGGTACGGCTACCTTGTTACGACTTCGTCCCAATCGCCAGTCCCACCTTCGACCGCTCTCCCCCTTGCGGGTTGAGCCACGGGCTTCGGGTGTTACCGACTTTCGTGACGTGACGGGCGGTGTGTACAAGGCCCGGGAACGTATTCACCGCAGCGTTGCTGATCTGCGATTACTAGCGACTCCGACTTCACGGGGTCGAGTTGCAGACCCCGATCCGAACTGAGACCGGCTTTATGGGATTCGCTCCACCTCGCGGTTTAGCAGCCCTTTGTACCGGCCATTGTAGCATGTGTGAAGCCCTGGACATAAGGGGCATGATGACTTGACGTCATCCCCACCTTCCTCCGAGTTGACCCCGGCAGTCTCCCATGAGTCCCCACCATAACGTGCTGGCAACATGGAACGAGGGTTGCGCTCGTTGCGGGACTTAACCCAACATCTCACGACACGAGCTGACGACAGCCATGCACCACCTGTACACCGGCCACAAGGGGGCCAATATCTCTACTGGTTTCCAGTGCATGTCAAGCCCAGGTAAGGTTCTTCGCGTTGCATCGAATTAATCCACATGCTCCGCCGCTTGTGCGGGCCCCCGTCAATTCCTTTGAGTTTTAGCCTTGCGGCCGTACTCCCCAGGCGGGGTGCTTAATGCGTTAGCTGCGGCACAGAGGGCGTGGAAGCCCCCCACACCTAGCACCCACCGTTTACGGCGTGGACTACCAGGGTATCTAATCCTGTTCGCTCCCCACGCTTTCGCTCCTCAGCGTCAGTATCGGCCCAGAGACCCGCCTTCGCCACCGGTGTTCCTCCTGATATCTGCGCATTTCACCGCTACACCAGGAATTCCAGTCTCCCCTGCCGAACTCAAGTCTGCCCGTATCGACCGCAAGCTTGGAGTTAAGCCCCAAGTTTTCACGGCCGACGCGACAAACCGCCTACGAGCTCTTTACGCCCAATAATTCCGGACAACGCTCGCACCCTACGTATTACCGCGGCTGCTGGCACGTAGTTAGCCGGTGCTTCTTCTGCAGGTACCGTCACTTGCGCTTCGTCCCTGCTGAAAGAGGTTTACAACCCGAAGGCCGTCATCCCTCACGCGGCGTCGCTGCATCAGGCTTTCGCCCATTGTGCAATATTCCCCACTGCTGCCTCCCGTAGGAGTCTGGGCCGTGTCTCAGTCCCAGTGTGGCCGGTCACCCTCTCAGGCCGGCTACCCGTCGTCGCCTTGGTAGGCCATTACCCCACCAACAAGCTGATAGGCCGCGGGTCCATCCCATACCGCCGGAACTTTCCACCTTCAATCATGCGATCGAAGGTCGTATCCGGTATTAGACCTCGTTTCCAAGGCTTATCCCAGAGTACAGGGCAGGTTACCCACGTGTTACTCACCCGTTCGCCGCTCGTGTACCCCGAAGGGCCTTACCGCTCGACTTGCATGTGTTAAGCACGCCGCCAGCGTTCGTCCTGAGCCAGGATCAAACTCTCCAATAAGGATTGTGTTTGATCGCTCCAGACGGAATATGTCTGGCAATCTGGTATTACTCTCAAAGGAATACCCCGACGAGGGGTATTCATATTACTGGCTGTGTTTCGGCACGCTGTTGAGTTCTCAAAGAACACGCGCTCACCGCAGCTCATCTCCGAGGAGAGTCACTTCCGGGGCTGTGTCTGGCTAGAAAGTTTTGTGTCCCGCACTCCGTTCCGGCTGTGTTTCCCGGCCCGTTCCGTGCTGACATGGAGAAATTTACACGGGCGTCCCACGAGATCCAAATCGGGGGTCACGTACGGACTAACCGCAGGTCAGACACCACGCGGACGGCCCAAACCTCGCAAGATCGACGCACAGTGTGACCGGGGCCACGCCAGAAATCTTGAATCCGGGGTCAACGGGGTGCGCTCGGCAGGTGAACACTGACCGACAACCCACCGGTCGGCACGGCCACTGCCTGCGCAAACCCGCCGTGAGCGGCCACCGCGGCACGCACGATCGAGAGCCCCAGACCGGTGCCGGACTGGCTGGTCCTGTCCTTCACCCCGCGGCGGAACGGCTCGAACAGCTCCTCCACGCGGTCCGGCGGGATCAACGGACCGGACGACGACACTCGCAGCACGGACCACTGCGGCCCCGTCTCCACCACGGTCTCGATCCACCCCCCGACGTGGTTGTGCCGGACGGCGTTCTCCAGCAGGTTGCCGGCGATGCGCTCCAACAGCGCGGGATCTCCGACGGCGAGCGCCGGCACGCACCGGAAGACAGTGCGCAGGTTCCGTGCGTCGGCTTCGGCCCGTGTCGCCCTCCACGCCGACTCCACCACCGCGGACAGGTCAACGGGTTCGTGCACGGCAAGCCCGATGCCATCCGTACGCGCGAGCAGCAGCAGCGCGGACACCAGCTGTTCGGCACGCTCCCCCGCCGTACGCACGACACCGGCCATGCGGCGCAGTTCTTCGACATCGGCTTCTGGATCGGACAGCGTCACGTCCAACTCCGTGCGCACCACCGAGAGAGGGGTGCGCAGTTCGTGCGACGCGTTCGCCACGAACCGGCGTTGCGAGTCGAAGGCCGCCTCGAGCCGGTCGAGCATCGAGTCGAACGTGTCCGCGAGCTCCGCGACCTCGTCACGCGGCCCTTCCAGGCGCAACCGCGACCCGAGCGACTCCGCGGACAACTGCCGTGCGGCGCCCGTGACGTCATGCAGCGGTTTCAGCACGCGGCCGGTGAACGTCCACGCCAGCACACCGGCGGCCACCACCATGCACGCGAACGCGATCAGTCCCGCGCGCAGCAGGTCCGCGCGTGCGGCCGACGTCAGCGCGTCGGTCAGCGTCTTCACGGTGACGGTCACGCCGTCCACCGTCACCTGGCTGTCGGAGGGGAACGACGGCGACGAGTCGAAGACCCGCCCCACCAGCGTCCACCCGAGGAAGAGCAGGACAGCGCTCACCACCGCGACGAGCGCGGTGGTGAGCAGGGTGATCCGGAGACGCAGTCCTGGTCCGCGCCTTCGCATAGGTCAGTCCTCAGCAGATCCGTTCGAAGCACTCGGCACCCGGTACCCGGAGCCCACGACGGTGTCGATGATGCCCGGTTCGCCCAGCTTCTTGCGCAACGTCATCACGGTTACGCGCACGGTCGTGGTGAACGGGTCCGCGTTCTCGTCCCACACGCGCTCCAGCAGCTCCTCACTGCTGACGACCGATCCCTTGGCCGCGAGCAGCACTTCGAGGACGCCGAACTCCTTGCGCGTGAGCTCGATGGGCGTGCCACCTCGAGACACGGTGCGACGGGCCGGGTCCAGCTCCACGTCCTGTGCGGCGAGCACGGGCGGTGTGGCCGGAGTGGCGCGCCGGGCCAACGCCCGTACGCGCGCGACCAGCTCGGGGAACGCGAACGGCTTCGCGAGGTAGTCGTCGGCGCCGAGCGACAGCCCGGACACGCGGTCTTCGATGGACCCGCTGGCCGTGAGCATCATGACCCTGGTGAGCGCGCCGGAGCTGAGGATCTCCTTGCACAGCTCGTCACCGGACATCCCCGGCAGGTCGCGGTCGAGCACAACCACGTCGTACCGCGTGACGGTCGACTTCTCGTGCCCGGTCTCGCCGTCGTACGCGACGTCCACGGCCATGCCTTCGCGCCTCAGGCCGCGAGCGATCGCGTCGGCCAGAGGCGCCTCGTCCTCGACTACCAGAATCCGCACGCCTCAAAGGTGCCACACACACCTGAGAAAGCACTTAACGACACTTTGACAGGCTGATTTTGGCTACGACTTACGTGCGGGCCGATCCACTACGACCGTGGAGGCAGCCTGAAGTGCCCGAAGCTCCAGCAACGCCGGGTGCTCCTCGGCCAGGCGAGCGGCGTTGAGCAACGACCGCAGCGCCGCCGTCTCCCCACGCGCACGCTCCAGTGCCACCCGTCCCTCGGACGCCGCCACCAGCTCGGCCAGCGCGGCCCGCCGCAGCTCACCGGGCATGACGACGTCGCGGACGGCCACCTCGGAGACCGTCACACCCAGCTCGGCGGCCCGAGCACCCACGGCGGCCAGCACCTCGGCGGCGATCGTCTCCCGTTCGGCGTCCACGGCCGAGTGCGCGCGCGTGACCACGGCACCGCGCAACGCCAGCTGCACGGCCGTGTAGAGCTCACCCTCAGGACCAGCCGATGCCACCACGAACGTCGTGGCCGAAGACACGGCCCAACGGACGACCACGGTTACACGCACGAGCACGCCGTCAGAGGTCGGCACGTCCTGTGCGGCCGGAGTCATCGTGCGCGGACGCACGTCGACACGGTGCAGCACGGCGTACCGGGGCAGCTTGTGCTCACCGGGCTCGACCTCGCCCACGAGCACACCACGATCGAACCGAACACCCCGCTCCCACGGGAACAACGTGTGCTTCACCGCTCCTCCGTCCCGGATAGACCACGACCCCGGCCGGCGAGGCGTCCGGCGGGAGTCCACAAGGGACTCGCAAGGCCGGCCACCCCCGTGTGCGACCGGGGTCGTGGCGCTCAGGATTCGAACCTGATGCTCCATGGGCACCTGCCACGTCCTGAACCGCGGAACCCGGGCAGGAAACCCTGCCGGGCCGCTGAGACGTGGCGAGACGGAAGGCTAGCGGACTACTTCTCTGCGGGCGCGTCGATTTCCACGGGCAGGCACTCCAGGCGAGCCGCCCACTCCGTCACGCGCCGTGCGACGTCCTGCGCGGTGATGCCGCACAACGCCAGCACCTCGCCCCTCGAACCGTGGTCGTGGAACTGCTGCGGCAACGCGATGTCGCGCAACGGCACGTCGACGTCCGCGTCGCGCAACGCGGCCGCGAACGACGAGCCGAAGCCACCGTGCCGGCCACCGTCCTCGACGGTCACGACGAGCTTGTGCGACGCGGCCATCTCCACGAGGTCCACGGACATCGGGTAGATCCACCGCGGGTCGACGACCGTCACGCCGATGCCCTGGTCCTCCAGCCGTTGCGCGGCCTGGACACCAAGCTCACCCAACGCGCCGACGGTCACCAACAGCACGTCAGAACCCGACCGCCGCAACACGTCGACGGAACCCACACGCTCCAAAGCGGGCAGATCCGGTCCGACGGACGCCTTCGGGTAGCGGATCACCGTGGGCGCGTCCGAGATCGCCACGGCCTCGCGCAGCTCCTCGGTCAGCGTGCCCGCGTCACGGGGCGCGGCCACGTGGATGCCGGGGACGACACCGCAGATGGACATGTCCCACATGCCGTGGTGCGACGCGCCGTCCGGGCCGGTGACGCCCGAGCGGTCCAGCACGACCGTGACGCCCTGCTTGTGCAGCGCGACGTCCATGAGCAGCTGGTCGAACGCCCGGTTGAGGAACGTCGCGTAGACGGCGACGACCGGGTGCAGGCCACCGATCGCGAGGCCGGCGGCGGACGTCATCGCGTGCTGCTCGGCGATGCCGACGTCGTAGAAGCGCTCCGGGAACGCCTTGGCGAACGCGTCGAGGCCGGTCGGGCCCTGCATCGCGGCGGTGATCGCCACGACGTCGGAGCGTTCGCGGCCGATCTCCACGAGCGAGTCGGAGAAGACGTGCGTCCACGTGCGTCCGGCGGGCTTCACGTCCTCGCCGGTGATCGGGTCGATGACGCCGGTGGCGTGCATCTGGTCGGCCTGGTGGTTCTCGGCCGGCGCGAACCCCATGCCCTTGCGGGTGACCGCGTGCACGATCACCGGGCCGCCGAACGACTTCGCGCGCTGGAGCGCGGACTCCAAGGTCGCCATGTCGTGGCCGTCGACCGGGCCGATGTACTTGAGACCGAGGTCCTCGAACATCGCCTGCGGCGCCAGGGCGTCCTTGATGCCGCGCTTGGCGGCGTGCAGCGCGGCGTACAGCGGCTTGCCGAAGAACGGCGTCTGCTGCAGCGCGCTCTTGCCCTTCTCCAGCACGCGCTCGTAGCCGGGGCGCAGGCGCAGCGACGACAGGTGGTCGGCGAGACCACCGATCGTCGGCGAGTAGGAGCGGCCGTTGTCGTTGACGACGATCACGACCGGACGGTTCTTGTCCGACGCGATGTTGTTCAACGCCTCCCAGCACATACCGCCGGTCAGCGCGCCATCTCCGACGACGGCGACCACGTGGCCGTGCGCGCCGTTGATCTGCTTCGCCTTCGCGAGGCCGTCCGCGTAGGACAGCGCCGTCGAGGCGTGCGAGCTCTCCTGCACGTCGTGCTCGGACTCCGACCGCGACGGGTAGCCCGACATGCCGTCCTTCTGACGGAGCCGGTCGAAGCCGTCGCGGCGGCCCGTGACGATCTTGTGCACGTACGACTGATGCCCGGTGTCGAAGACGATCGGGTCCTGCGGCGAGTCGAAGACGCGGTGCAGCGCCACGGTCAGCTCGACGACACCCAGGTTCGGGCCGAGGTGCCCGCCCGTCTTGGACACCTTGTCGACCAGAAAACGACGGATCTCCTCGCACAGCTGCTTCAGCTGCGCCTCGTCCATCCGTTTCAGATCAGCTGGTCCGTGCACGGACTCCAGCAGGGTCACCACGCCCACCTCACTCCTGAAGACTTCGGCTCAGTCTACGGAGATGCCACTGAGACGCCTTGTCAGCCGGTCTCAGGAAGCAGCAGCGCGATGCACTCCACGTGGTGGGTCATCGGGAACGCGTCGAACGCCCGAAGATCAGCCAGCCGGTACCCCTGAACAGTGAATTCGGCCAGGTCGCGGGCCAGGGCGGCGGGGTCGCAGGCGACGTAGACGACGCGCTGCGGACGGCGCCGTGCGACTTCAGCCACAACGACCTTGCCCGCACCCTTGCGAGGGGGGTCGAGCACCACGACGTGAGGGTCCTCAACGGGCAGACGGCGCCCCACGGCGCGTTCGACCTTGTCCACCACGAACTCGACCTGGGACATGCGGCGGAGGTTGCGCCGGCCGTCTTCCACCACGCCTGGAAACGACTCCACGACCAGCACGGATCCGGTCTCGCCGACCTGCCGTCCGAGCACCGACGCGAACAGGCCCGCGCCGCCGTAGAGGTCCCACGCGCGTTGGCCGGGCTCCGCCGCCGCCCACTCCCCCACGACCGTGGCGAACGTGTCCGCAGAGGCGGGGTGGACCTGCCAGAAGCCGTCCGCGGAAATTCGCCACTTTCGACTGGCCGCGGTCTCGACGGCCGTATCCGATCCGGCGCGTCGCACGGTGTGTCGGCCGCGCACCTCACCCACATGCCGGTTGCCGTCACCGTCCTGGACGATGGTGAGCTCCTGGGCCCGCCACGTTCGGTCGGCCACGGCCTCGACCATGCCCGGCCGGGAGATCACACAGTGGTCGATCGGGATCACATCGTGGGAACGGGTGCCGCGGAAACCGGGTCGCCCGTCGCGGTCGACGGCCATCCGGATGCGGGTCCGCCACTCCAGCGGGCCGCCTGGCAGCGCCTCGACGACCACGTCCCGTTCGATCTTGCCCAGGCGGCTCAGCTGCTCGCGGACGACCTGGGCCTTGAGCTGGCGCTGCGCGTCCCACGACACGTGCTGGAAGTCGCACCCGCCGCACATCCCCGGCCCGCTGAACGGGCAGGGCGCCTCGACGCGGTCCGGTGACGGCTCCAGGATCTCGATGGCGTCCGCACGGCAGAACGACCCGCCGTTGTCCTCGTACACCGACGCCACGACGCGTTCGCCGGGCAGTGCGTGACGCACGAACAGAACGCGCCCCTCGTGCCGTGCGACGAAATGCCCGCCGTGCGCGACGGGTCCGACCTCGACCTCGACCTTGCGGCCGGTCCAGTCTTCTTTGGCAGTGCTCATCGGTCGTCAAGTCCCCTTCGGACAGCGCCGGGCGCGATGACGTCCTTGTCCTTGACCTTCACCGAGGACTCGAGCTGCCACGGCACGCTCGTCACCATCACACCCGGCTGGAACAGCAGCCTTCCCTTGAGCCGCAACGCGCTCTGGTTGTGCAGCAGCTGCTCCCACCAGTGGCCGACGACGTACTCGGGGATGAACACCGTAACAACGTCGCGCGGGTTGTCCGACTTGACGCGCTTGACGTAGTCGAGGACGGGCTTGGTGATCTCCCGGTAGGGGGACTCGATGACCTTGAGCGGGATCTTGAAGTTCTCCTTCTCCCACTCGGCGACGAGCTTGCGGGTGTCGCCGTCGTCGACGTTGACCGTGACGGCCTCCAGCACGTCCGGCCGGGTGGCCTTCGCGTAGGACAACGCGCGCAGCGTGGGCATGTGCAACTTGGACACGAGCACCATCGCGTGGTTGCGCGCGGGCATGGTCCGCACGCGCTCCTGCTTGCGAAGCTCCTCGGCGACCGTGTCGTAGTGCTTCCTGATAGCGGTCATCAACGCGTAGATGGCGGCCATCGCGGCGATGGCGATCCACGCGCCCTTGGTGAACTTCGTGATGAGCACGATGATCAGCACGGTCGCCGTCAACGCGAGACCGAACGTGTTGATGGCCTGCGAGCGGCGCATCCTGGTCCGCGCCTGCGGGTCGGTCTCGCTCTTGAGCAGCCGCTGCCAGTGCTTGATCATGCCGAGCTGGCTCAGCGTGAACGACACGAACACGCCGACGATGTAGAGCTGGATCAGCCGGGTGACCTCGGCGTCGAACGCGATCACGAGCACGACCGCGAACCCGGCGAGGAACAGGATGCCGTTGGAGAACGCCAGCCGGTCGCCGCGGGTGTGCAACTGACGCGGCAGGTAGCGGTCCTGGGCGAGGATCGAGCCGAGCACCGGGAACCCGTTGAACGCGGTGTTGGCGGCGAGCACGAGGATCAGCGCGGTGACGCCGGCGATGAAGTAGAAGCCCGGCGGGAAGCTGTCGAACACGGCGTGCGCGATCTGCGCGACCATCGTCTTCTGCTCGTAGCCGTCGGGCGCGTTGGCGATCTGGTCCTTCGGGAACTCGGCCATCCGCACGTCGGTGAGCTGGGCCAGGATGATCAGGCCCATCAGCATGACCACGGAGATGCCGCCCATCAGCAGCAGCGTCGTGGCGGCGTTGCGTGACTTCGGCTTGCGGAAAGCGGGCACACCGTTGCTGATGGCCTCCACGCCCGTGAGCGCCGCACAGCCCGATGAGAACGCACGCAGCACGAGGAACACGAACGCGAGGCCCATCAGGTGGTCCGACTCGGCGTGGATCTCCAGGCCGGAGCTCTCGGCGCGCATGTCATCGCCCATCACGAACCCGCGGAACAGGCCGTAGCCGATCAGGCCGAAGATGCCGACCATGAACGCGTAGACGGGGATGGCGAACGCGGTGCCGGACTCGCGGATGCCGCGCAGGTTGACCGCCGTCAGCAGCACGATGGCCGCGACCGCGAACTCCGCCTTGTGCGTCGCGACGAACGGGATCGCCGACCCGATGTTCGCCGCCGCCGCCGAGATCGACACGGCGACCGTGAGGATGTAGTCGACGAGCAGGGCGCTCGCCACCGTGAGCCCCGCTCTGCGCCCGAGGTTGACCGTCGCGACCTCGTAGTCGCCGCCGCCGGACGGGTAGGCGTGCACGTTCTGGCGGTAGCTGGCGACCACGGTGAGCATGACCACGACGACCGCGACACCCACCCACGGCGCCATTGCATAGGCGCTCAAGCCGGCCACCGACAGCATCAGGAAGATCTCTTCCGGGGCGTACGCGACCGACGACATGGCGTCGGAGGCGAAGACCGGCAAGGCGATGCGTTTGGGCAGCAGGGTGTGAGCGAGGCGATCGCTGCGGAACGGCCGTCCGACCAGGAGGCGTTTGGCAGCGGTGGCGAGCTTGGACACGGCCAGAGCGTAAGGGGTCCGCTCACCGGGACGGGCTAATGCTCGGTAGGTTCTGCGCAGAGTTCGCCTGAGGAGGCATGTCGTGCACGTGGTGATCATGGGCTGTGGCCGGGTGGGGGCGTCCCTGGCCAGGGCTCTGGAGCGACTCGACCACCAGGTCGCCGTGATCGACAAGGATTCGCAGTCGTTCCGCAGGCTGGGCAGCGACTTCCACGGACAGCAGGTCGTCGGCAACGGTTTCGACCGCAATGTCCTGATCGAGGCCGGGATCGAGCGCGCGGGCGCGTTCGCGGCGGTCTCCAGCGGCGACAACTCGAACATCATCTCGGCGCGGGTGGCGCGGGAGACGTTCGGCGTCGAGCACGTCGTCGCGCGCATCTACGACCACAAGCGCGCGGCCGTGTACGAGCGCCTGGGCATCCCCACGGTGGCGACGGTGCCGTGGTCGACCGACCGGTTCCTGCGCATGCTGCTGCCCGAGGGAGCGGCGACGGCGTGGCGCGACCCGTCCGGCACGGTGGCGGTGCTGCCGATCGAGGTCGACGAGGAGTGGGTCGGGCGGCCGGTGCGCGAGCTCGAGGAGGCGATCGGCGCGCGCGTGGCGTTCGTGATGCGGTTCGGCACGGGCGTGCTGCCGGACGCGAAGACCATGGTGCAGGCGGACGACACCATCTACGTGGCGGCGTTGTCCGGCACGATCACCGACGTCGCGGCGGCGGCGCTGCAGGCACCGGAGGAGAGCTGATGCGGGTCGCGATCGCGGGCGCGGGAGCGGTGGGGCGGTCCATCGCGCAGGAGCTCGTCTCGGACGGGCATCAGGTCATGCTGATCGAACGGGACCGGGCGCACTTCGACCCGAACTCCGTGGAGCAGGCCGAGTGGGTGCAGGCCGATGCGTGCGAATTGTCCTCTTTGGAGGACGCGGGCATGCACCTGTGCGACGTGGTGATCGCCGCGACCGGTGACGACAAGGTCAACCTCGTGGTGTCCCTGCTGGCGAAGACCGAGTTCGCGGTCCGTCGCGTCATCGCGCGCGTGAACGACCCCACGAACGAATGGCTGTTCACCGAGTCGTGGGGTGTCGACGTGGCCGTGTCGACGCCACGGCTGCTGGCCGCCATGGTCGAGGAGTCCGTGACGATCGGTGACGTCGTGAGGCTGCTGACGTTGCGTCAGGGGCAGGCGAACCTGGTGGAGATCACGCTCGACGAGTCGACGCCGTTCGCCGGCCGGGCGGTGTCGGAGCTGACGCTGCCGCGCGACGCCGCTCTGGTGACGATCCTGCGCGGCGGGCGGGTCATCGTGCCGCAGCCCGACGACACCCTGGAAGGGGGCGACGAGCTGCTGTTCGTCACCACCGCGGCGGTCGAGCAGGAGATCAAGTCCGCGCTCGGGTACTAGCCCGGCGTTAGCCGGATCGGGTGGTTGCCGCCGTGAGGGCCTCACGGCGGCATGGTCGTTCCGTATCTGCGGAACGGATGCGGGCACTTACTACCCGTGAGCGATCAGCTGCCCCTGGTCGGGCGCGAGAGAGAGTTGCGGACCGCGCTGCGGGCGCTGGCCGTGGACGGCGCTGTGGTGTTGTCCGGCCCTCCTGGCGTGGGGAAGACACGGCTGGCCTCTGAGGCGCTTCTCGCCGTGCCGCACCCGGTGGTGCGTTGTTACGCCACGGTCGCCACATCGCGTATTCCACTCGGTGCGTTCGCATCGCTCGTGCCTTCGGGCCTGCCTGCTTCTCGTGGGCTGCTTCCTTCGTCGTCGGTGCGGGCGGCCGCTGAGCATCTCTCTCGTGGCGGGCAACGGGTGTTGTCGGTCGATGACGCTCATCTGCTCGATGACGCTTCGTTGTTGGTGTTGCAACACCTTGTGCGTCATCGGCTGATGCGGGTCATGTGCACCGCGCGGCCTTGCTGGGGCATCGAGGGGCTGACCGTCGTCGCGGTCGAGGCGCTCGATCAGGAACGTGCGGACGCGTTGCTGGCCGCGGCGCTGGGAGGGCCCGCCGACGTGTCGACGCGGCACCTGGTGTGGGCGAACAGCCAGGGGAACCCGTTGTACCTCAAGGAGCTCGTGGCGGCCGGGCGGCACTCCGGCGCGCTGGCCGAGACCGAGGGCGGGTGGAGCTGGAACGGGCCGCTGGAGCTGTCCGGGCGGCTCGCCGAGCTCGTGGACCTGACACTGGGTCGGCTCGCGCAACCGCAGCGGAGGGCGTTGGAGCTGCTGGCGTACGGGGAGCCGCTAGAACCTTCGTTGGTGCCCGTGCCACGGGACTTGGTGGACATGGGGTTCGTGCGTGTCGGTGATGACGGACGTGCGCGCGTTGCGCATCCCTTGTACAGCGCGCGCCTGCGGGCTACTTGTCCGACGTTGCGTGCACGGGCGCACAGGCGTGCATTGGCAGACAGGCTCGAATCCGCCGGTGTGGACCGGCCCGGTGATGCGGTGCGCCTCGCGACGTGGCGGCTCGACAGCGGGACGGCGGACTCACCGGACGTTCTGGCTCGTGCGGCCGAACACGCACTGTCCGCACAGGACTGGGAACTTGCCGAACGACTCTCGCGGGCCGCCGTTGCCCGGGGGATGACGCCACGCGTCGGGCTCGTGCTGGGTCTTGTGCTGATGTACCAACGCCAATGCGATGAGGCTGAGTCCGTGTTCGCGTCGGCCATGGCGTCGTGCGGTGACGTGGCGACGTTGATCCAGGTCGGCTGTGCCCGCGCGTTCAACCTGTTCTTCGGTGTCGGTGACGACGGCGCCGCTGTGGCCGTGCTGGACCACGTGACCGAACGGGAGCTGCCCGCCGAGCTCGAGCACGCGGTGTTGTTCTTCTCGCTGATGTTCGCGCTGGAAGCGGCACCCCTGCGGATCGCGCGGCTCGGCGGGGAGTTGCTGGTCGCCGAGGGCGGCTGGGCGGCGACGGCGGGACGGCAGGTGCTGGCGTTCGCGGACCAGTTCGCCGGGCGGTACCCCGAGGCGATCGCGCGGGTGCGGGAGAACGAGCCGGCGGTGCTCGCGGCGGCGGGGCGGTTCCCGACGCTGGTGGCGGCGGCGCGGGGCGTGCGCAACGAGAGCCTGCTGCGCAGCGGTCTCCTGGTGGAGGCCGAGAAGCGGGCCTTGCGGGCGCTGGCCGAGGTGATCGAGGAGAGCCGCTGGTCGGTGACGCAGGTGCCGCCGCGGATGCTGCTGAGCCAGAGCGCCCGGATGCGCGGGAAGGCCGCGGCCGCCGTGCGCGTCACGGCGGAGGGCGTGACCGAGCCCGGGACGTTGCCGATGATGTGGGACGTGCTGCTGCTGGCCGAGTTCGCGGCGGGGGCGGCGTTGCACGGGCAGTCTGATCGTGCGTTCCGTGCGCTGGCACGCGCGGAGGCCGGGTTGCGGCCCGCGTGGCGTATCGCGCAGTTCGCCGTGGGAGCCGCACGGTCGTGGGTGCTCGCGGGAGCTGGGCGGGTCAACGAGGCCATGCAAGCCGCCTTGGGCAACGCTGCGTTGGCCAGGGAGCACGGCGCACACTCCGATGAGATCGGTTCGCTGCACGACGCCGCACGGTTCGGTGCGGACACCTCGCCTCGTTTGCTGGAACTCGCCAAGTCTCGGCGTGACCCACTGACGACCGCGTACGCATCGCACGCCCAAGCGCGCGCGTTGCGTGACCCAGCGGGGCTGGAGGAGGTGGCGGCGGCGTTCTTGGCGTGCGGTGCCACGTTGTACGCGGCCGAGGCGCTCGCGGAGGCCAGCAGGCTGTCACGGCTGCACGACCGGCCACGGGACGCCGACCGATTGGAGAAGAAGGCGTCGGCGCTCATGGAGTCGTTCGACGGCGCGACCACGCCCGGTCTGGCGGTGACGAGCACGCTCGTCGCGTTGACGCCACGTCAGCTGGAAATCGCGCGTCTGGCCGTGGCGGGGCTGACGAACGTGGAGATCGCCTCGCGGCTCGCCATCGCCAAACGCACCGTGGACAACCACCTGCACACGACGTACGCCGCCGTCGGTGTGACCGGACGGGGTGGCTTGCGCGCGTTGTTCGGCCTCGGCGCATAAATCGATGTGCGCTGTGGGCCAGAACCTGGGCACACTGCGAGACGTGTGGCCGTTCGTGGGCAGGGCGCGGGAACTCGAGGACGTGATGTCCGCGCTGACGTCCGAGGCCGGTGCGGCGCTCGTTGGGCCCGCAGGTGTGGGCAAGACGCGGCTCACGGACGAGGTCGTCACACGGCTCGAACGCACCGGCGTGGTGGCGCGTCGCTGCTATGCCACCGTGGCGACGTCATCCATCCCGTTCGGTGCCATGGCCGCGATGCTGCCTGCCGACTTGCGCACGGCGAATCCGCTTGGTCGCGCCGTGGAACACCTGTTGGCGTTGCCACGGCCGTTGGTGATCGTGGTGGATGACGCGCATCTGCTCGATGACGCGTCCATCGCGTTGCTGCACCACGTGATCCGGCATGGGCACGCACGCGTTCTGGTGACCTCACGTCCGGGCGAACGCACCGAGCTGTGGCAGGAGGGCCTGCTGCGCCGCTACCCGCTCGGCGATTTGTCGCGCGCCGAGTCCGACCTGCTACTCGAACGCGCGCTGGGCGGTCCGATTGATACGCGTTCCGCGTCGTTGCTGTGGTCGGTGAGCGCCGGAAACCCGTTGTACCTCAGGGAACTCGTCGTGTCCGGACGCGCCGTGGGGTCGTTGCGCGCCGACGACGGCATCTGGTCGTGGCACGGCGCGATCGAGCTCGACGGCCGCCTCGCCGAGCTCGTGCGCTCGAACCTGGGCCGCCTCGACTCCGCGCACCGGCACGCGCTGGAGCTCCTCGCCTACTCCGAACCCGTCGAGCTGGACCTGCTGGCACCGCTGGTTCAGGAAGAAGCACTGGACGACCTCGAAACGCGCGGTTTGATCCGTGTCGCGTCATCGGACCGTCGCGCGATCGTGCACCTAGGACATCCCCTGTACGGCAGCCTGCTCCGCGCCACATGCCCGACGTTGCGCGCGCGATCCCACCAACGCGCGTTGGCCACCGCTCTCGAAGCAACCGGCGCCCGCCGCCGCGAAGACCTGATGCGCATAGCCACCTGGCGCCTCGACAGCGGTGCGCCGCCCTCGGTCGACCTCCTCGCCGCGGCCGCCGAACAGGCCTGGGCCGCCCAGGACGTGACGCTCGCCGAACGCCTCTGCCGCGGCGCCGTGGCGGCGGGCGGCCTGAACCGCGTGGGCCACGTGTTCGGCCAGGTCCTGATGCACGGCCGGGCCCCGTCCGAAGCGGAGGCGACGCTCGCCGACGTGATGTCCGGCCCCCTGTCCGCGGAGGACCGGAGCCGGCTGGGCGCCACCCGCGCGATGAACCTGCACTTCGGCCTCGGCGACGCCGGTACCGCCGCGGCCGTGCTCGACAGCGTCGACGTTCCTTCCCTGCCACCGGACCTGCGCGACTGGCTGCGCGTCGTGCGCGTCATCTCTGCTGCACAACACGACCATGTGGCGTCCGTGCTGGAACGCACCCATCAGCCCGTAGCACCTCATCTGTCCGTCCACATGCAACGCACCAGAGCGCTGTGTCTCCTCCACGCGGGCCGCTACAGCGACGTACTAACGGAAATCGACGCCTACTCGCCGACGTCCGAGCCCGACGACGGCGCCCTGCGGATGCGCAGCTTCGCCCTGGCGTTCGCCGGACGCCTCTCCGAAGCCGAAGCCTTGGCGCTGACGATGCACACACGCCCGTTCGACGAACTCGCCTTCACCGGCGCGACGTCCCTCTACAGCGTGCTGTCCTTCTGCGCGCGCATGCGAGGCCACGGCGCCCAAGCCCTCCGCCTGGCCCGCGAAGGCACCCCCAAACCGTCCTCCGCCGCGCCCCCGCTGATCTTCGACGCCATCGCCCTGGCCAACCTCGCCTTCGCCGCCGCCCTCACCGGCGACACCGCCCTCGCCCGGGACTCCCTGGCCAGAGCCGAGTCCGCCCGCCGCCCGGCCTGGCGCCTGGCGGGCCTCACCGTCTCCCTGGCCCGCTCCTGGGTCCTGGCCGCGACCGGCGACCTCCCCGCCGCCAGAACCGCAGCCCTGACCGCCGCCGACGAATGCGCCGCGCTGGGCGCGTGCGGCAGCGAAGCCATGGCCCTGCACGACGCCGCCCGCCTGGGTGCCGACACCTCCCGCCGCCTGACCACCCTCACGACCACCGTGGACGACGCCCTGACCAGGACCTACGCCGCCCACGCCACCGCGCTGACGCAAGCCGCCCCCACCCTGCTGGAAAGCACCGCGACGGCCTTCCAGCACCTCGGCGCCACCCTCCACGCCGCCGAAGCGCTGGCCGCCGCCACCCGCCTGCACCGCGCCCAGGGCGACCCCCGCGCCGCCGCCAGGACCTCCGCCCGCCAGGCCCTCCTGGCCCGCGACTTCGACACCGCCCGCATCCCGGCACTGCGCGCCGACGACCTCGCCCACCGCACCCGTCTGACCCGCCGTCAGACCGAGGTCGCCCGCCTGGCCACCTCCGGACTCACCAACCAGCAGATCGCCACCCGGTTGCACACGTCCAAACGCACCGTCGACAACCACCTGCACGCGATCTACGGCGTGCTCGGCGTGACAGGTCGCGACGAACTGCGCACCGTCCTCGGCCCCCACTGACCGCGCGCCGACGTCCGTTCGCGGAGCACTCCTCCGGATCGTGGCCAGGAACGACCACGGCCGGCGCCCCGAGGTGGGGCGCCGGCCGTGTGGGGTCGAGCGGGTCAGTCTCTGGACTTGTCGCGCGAGTCGGCGTCGACGGAGCGCTTGAGCTCGTCCATGTCCGGGGTGAGGAGGTCGTCTGCCGTGCGGGCGAGCACCTCGTTCACCTCGGCCTCCGCGGCGACCTTCGCCTCGGCGGCCTCCTCGGCCGCCTTGAGGCGCTTGTCGGCGCGGCGGACGGCCCAGACCGTGGCGAGCAGGGCGACGGCCATCAGCGGGTAGCCCATGCCGAGGCGGGCGACGGCGAGCCAGCCGACCTGGTCCTCGTCGTAGAGCCAGCGCTGCACCACGAAGCGCGCGAAGAACACCAGGGCCCACACGAAGGTCGCGATGTCGTAGTCGCGGACCGTGGCCTTGTCGGAGCGCCAGGAGCGGTCCCTGCCGTTGAGGAACGTCCAGATCACGCCGGCGAGCGGCCAGCGCAGGATGATCGACAGCAGGAACGCGCTGCCGTACACGACGCTCTGCCAGATGCCGAAGAGGAAGAAACCCTTCGCCTCGCCTGTCTTGTAGGCGATGAAGGCCGCGATGCCGACGCCGAAGACGGCGGAGATCGCGGGCTGGACGGTGCCCTTGCGCACGGCCAGGACGACGCCGATGACGACCGCGGCGGCGAGGGAGCCGATGATCGCGGCCATCAGGTTCTTGGTCGCGAAGTTGATGATCACGAAGATGAGCACGGGCAGCGACGAGTAGAGCATTCCGCTCACGCCGCCCATCTGCTCGAGGACGGTGGGCTGCTTTTCTTCGGTCTCAGCTGAGGTCATGAAGCGTTCTGCAACTCGTAATAGGGGTTGTAGAGCACCTTGCGCCCGTCGCGCACGGCGATGCGGCCTCGGGCCTTGATCGTGCGACCAGGCTCGATTCCCGCGATGCGACGGCGGCCGAGCCAGACGAGGGTGACGCCCTCGGTGCCGTCGTAGAGCTCCGCTTCGAGTGTGGCGGCCGCGTCCCGGGGACAGAGCTCCACGCTGCGGAGCCTGCCGAGGACGGTGACCTCCTCACCGGACTTGCAGTCGCAGGCCTTCACCGCGCCGACGGCCTCCGCTTTTCGCGAGAGGTCGTCCGCGTCGAGCTCGGTCACGTCACTGGTCAAGCGACGTACCAAGCGGCGCCAATAGCCGCTCATCCCCGACTCCTGCATTGCTCAGGTGGCCCCGTGGTGTGGACCGTCTGACAGTGAGGGTACGCAGAGGCAACGACAATCTTCGGCGTGCCTGCCGAGACCGTCCTCCTGCTGCCCGGTACCGCCTCCGACGAGGTGTTCGTCCGGTCTGTCTTCACCGAACCGTTGTCGCAGGTCGGTGCCGTTCTGAACGCTCCAACCGTTCGCACACTGGGTGAACGGTCGACGGCCCTCGAAAATGCCCCGGCAGGCCACCCGATCGTGGTGGGCGGCGTCTCGCTGGGCGCGCACGTCGCGGCGCGGTGGGCGGCGCGGAACCCCGGCCGGTGCGCGGGACTCGTGCTGGCGCTGCCGGCGTGGATCGGCGAACCGGACGGCGCGCCCGCGGCGCAGGCGGCGAAGGTCAGCGCGGAGATCGTCAGGAACCAGGGCGTGGCAACGGCGTTGGCCGGAACGACCGGTTGGTTGCACGACGAGCTGTCGCGGGCCTGGCACGGGTACGGCGACCTGCTGGTGCCGCACTTCGAGGAGGCCGCCGAGTCGCTCGCGCCGACGCTCGAAGAGCTGAGGTCGCTGGACGTGCCGGCCGGGATCCTCGGGTGCACCGACGATCCGGTGCACCCGATCGAGATCGCCCGGCTATGGGCGGAGGCGATGCCCCGCGCCGTGCTCCTCACGACGACGCTGGACGCCTACCCGCACGCGCTCGGGCGTGCGGTGCAGGCGTGGCAGCAGGCGATCTAGCCCTGCTGCTGGATGTGCCGGGCGATCGCCTCCGGCAGCTCGACCGGCAGCGGGGTGCGGGGCGGCATCGGCTGCTCGCCGCGCACGACCACGGTGCCGCGCAGCATCTCGCGCAGCGCCGCGGAGTTCTGCTCGAAGTGCTCCTCGGGGCCGGCGGCGACACCGCGCAGCATCCAGCGCGGGCCGTCGACGCCGACGAAGAGGATCTGCACGCCCTGGTTGCGCGCGGTGATCTCCTCGCCCCACTCGCCGTTCTCGCGGTTGATGCGGGCGCCGTCCTCCTTGAGGCCGTCGATCAGCTCGGCACCGACCTCCCGCCACAGGCCGCCGGACTTCGGCGCGGCGAACGCGCTGACCGTCAGCTGGCCGACGGACGTGAGGACGTGCACGGCGCGCACGGAGCCGTTCTGCTGGTCCATCTCGACCTGCAGCTGGGCCTCGTCCGGCATCGGCAGCTGCACCGATCCCAGGTCGAGCCGCTGCACGTCGTCGTGGGGCGCGACCGTGGAGTCCCACGGGCCGTCGACGACCTCGTCGAACTCGTCGTGCTCCTGACCGGTGTCGACGGCCCCCGAGGAGTGACGACCGCGCTTGCGGCGCCTTCCGAACATGCCCCTACCCCTCCGCATTCGTACGGGCGAGCACCACGTGCCCGCCGGTCGAGCCATAGCCTCCCGCACCGCGCTCCGTCTCGGGGAGCTCGGTGACCTCGCGGAACACCGCGTGCTCGACGCGTTGCACGACGAGCTGGGCGATCCGGTCGCCCCGGGACAGCGCGATCGGCTCCCGAAGATCATGGTTCACGAGGCAAACGCGGATCTCACCGCGGTAGCCCGAGTCGATCGTGCCGGGAGTGTTCACCACGCTCAGGCCGACCCTCGCCGCGAGGCCCGACCTCGGGTGGACGAACCCCGCGAACCCGTCCGGCAGCGCGATCGCGACACCGGTGCCGACCACGGCGCGCTCGCCTGGTGGAATGACCACGTCCGACGTGGTGACCAGATCAGCGCCCGCGTCGCCATGACGGGCGTAGGCGGGCACGGGAACCCCCGGATCGAGCCGGGTCAGCAACACCTCGACGCTGGACACGGCGGCCGAGATTACCCTGACGACGTGAGTGAGACTGCCGTGACCGCCACTACGACCTTCCGCGAGCGCCTGTACGTGACGTGGTGGATCTGGCCCCTGCCGCTGCTCGCGGCCGCGTTGCTGGCCGCCGAGGTGCACATGGGCTTCCCCGGCGTCCGGTCCTGGCTGCCGTACGTGGTCCTGCTGCCCCTGACCGCCGCGCTCATCTACAAGATGGGGTCGACGAAGGTCGAGGTGGCGGACGGGGAGCTGCGCGCCGGTGACGCGCACATCCCGCTGGAGCTGCTCGGCGACGTCGAGATCATCTCCGCCGAGGACCGCCGCCGGACCATGGGCCGCGACCTCGACCCCGCCGCGTTCGTCGTGCACCGGGGCTGGGTCAAGCCGCTCGTGCGGGTGCACGTGACCGACCCGGAGGACCCGACCCCCTACTGGGTGATCAGCACGCGGCGCCCGGACGAGCTCGCCGCCGCGATCAAGTCCTGAAACACAACTGGGCGCCACCCGTGAGGGTGAGCGCCCAGTTTCTTTTCGGCGGACTTCGCTGACTGCTCGCGCCCTGCGGTCAGGGCGCTGGTTCAGACGCTGGTCAGGTGCCGTGCGTCGAGCATCAGGCGCAGTCGCGGCAGATGTACGTGCCGCCGTTGTCCTCGGCGAGCCTGCTGCGGTGGTGCACCAGGAAGCACTTCGAGCACGTGAACTCGTCGGCCTGCTTGGGCAGGACCTTGAACGTGAGCTCCTCGCCGGACAGATCGGCGCCGGGCAGCTCGAAGTTCTCAGCGCTCGCGTCCTCGTCGACGTCGACGACGCCGGACTGCGTCTCGTTCCGCCGGGCTTTCAACTCCTCGAGGGAGTCCTCAGCGAGTTCGTCCGCCTCGCTGCGACGCGGCGCGTCGTAGTCGGTCGCCATCTTCTTCACCCCTGCGGTCTACGGAGACTGTTCGTGTCGCTGGTTAACGCTCCAGCGACCTCATTTGTGCCCCACGTCAAGGTGACGTAGGTCTCTCACACCCGTCGGTCGTGCCAACCCCCTTGACGTGACCATCGGCTTGATCGACATGTGTGCGGAGCGCGCAGAGGGTAGCTCACTGTCCGGATGACTCAACATCGGGTTACCCCTTACCGACCGGACGGGTGACACAACCTTTGTACGCTGGACCGATACGCTGTGCGGGTGCATGTGCGCTCTGGCGTGCAACCTGGCGTCAGGTCGGTACCGTCTTGACTGTGAGCAATCAGGCCGGTGCGTTCGGTCACGCCGGTCGGAGCGCGCGACAGCCGGGCAGGGCCTAGGCTGATCTCAGGGGACGGATCACGGGGAGGGCTTCGAACGTGGGATCCGCATCGGGAAGCTTGACGCCTTACAAGAGGCGTCGGCCCGTGCCCGCGCTCGTCCTGTTCGCGGTGCTGTTGGTCAGTTCCGTGTTCGTGTGGGTGAAGGTGCTCGGCAACGCGAGTGACGTGGACGCGGCCATCAAGTGCAACGCGCCCGGCAACGTCGTGTCATCGGAGAGCGCCCCGGCCGATCCGGCCGCGCCTTCGACGCCACCGCCCCCGGCGCTCGGCACCGTGCTGGAGCACGACGCGCTGGACCGCACGAACCCGGTGCCGGTCGGCGACGTGAACTTCAAGGTCGTCAACGCCTCGACGCAGCGCAACCACGCCAAGGCCGTCGCGACGATGTTCACCGAGCTGGGCCTCAAGCAGGCGGCCGACCCCGGCAACGACCTCGTCTACCCGGCGGGCGACATGACCTGCCGCGGCCAGATCCGCTTCGGCGCGCCGGGAGCCTCGGCCGCACGCACGCTCTCGTTGCTCGAACCTTGCCTGGAGCTCGTCCGCGACGACCGCCAGGACGCCACGGTGGACATCGCGATCGGCAAGAAGTTCGACGAGGTCAAGCCGAACAGCAACGCGCGCAAGGTCCTCGACCAGCTCGCCGAGTGGGCGGCGCAGCAGCCGGAGCAGCAGGGGGGCCAGGTCGCCGCGGCCGCTCCCCCGTCGATCAACGCCGACAACCTGTCCGGCGCGCGCGACGTCACCTGCGCCTGACCCCGCCCAGTTCAGTCCAGTACTGCCCGGTCCAGTCCAGTACTGCTCAATCAAGTACGGCCCTGCGCTGTGCAGTGCAGTCAACATTGACGACTCAACACCGACGTTGACTGGTCAACCTCGAATCAACACCAGCGTTGAGTCGTCAACCTCGAATCAATGTGCACATGACGTCGAGGCCGTCCTCAACGTCATGTGCACAAGCGGTACATCACTGCTCTGAACTGCGGGTTTCAGACCTTGCCGAAGCCGCTCTCCGCCAGCGCCCGGTACATCTCGTCGGCGACGCCGGGCGCTGACGCGAAGGTCGCGTCCGCTCCCAGCTCTGGCGACGACCCCGGCAGCCGGACGACGGCACCGGCCTCCGCGGCGATCAACCCGCCCGCGGCCCAGTCCCACCGCCCCAGCCCGTGCTCGGCGTAGGCGTCGAGCCGCCCCGACGCCACCGAGCACAGGTCCAGCGACGCGGCCCCCGCCCGGCGGAGGTCGCGGACCCTGGTCGCCATCCCGGCCCACGCGTCGGCCTGACGCTGCCGCCGCTCCGGCCGGTAGGCGAACCCGTACCCCAGCAACGACAGGGACAGGTCGGTGGTGGCGGACACGCGCACCGGCGAACCGTCCAGGAACGCGCCGTAGCCGCGTGCGGCGGTCCACACGCGACCGGTGGCGGGTTCGACGACGGCGCCGGCGACGGACTCGCCGTCGAGCTGCGCTGCGATCGACACCGAGTACCAGGGGATTCCGTAGAGGTAGTTGACGGTGCCGTCGATGGGGTCGACGACCCAGGTCAGCCCCTCGACCACCTCGCCGCCCTCCTCCTCGCCGAGCACGGGCTCACCGGGACGGGACTCGGACAGACGCGTCCGTACGAGTTGTTCCGAGGCGCGGTCGGCTGCGGTCACGACGTCGGTCGAGGTGCTCTTGGTGTCGAACGAGACGACGGCGGAGGCACGCATGCGCTGAACAAGAGCACCCGCTTCCCGTCCGATGGCCGTAGCGATGTCGACGAGTGGCCGGGGATCGAACACGACCGGTTCCCTCCTGTGTCACTAGCACGGGACTATCGGACAACGTCAGGCTAATGTCTGCGCACCACGGTGTACTGAATCGAAGCAAGCAGGATCGAGTAGGAAGGACCACGGGGATGGGCATCACCCGCGGGTTCGGTGTGGACATCGGCGGCTCCGGCGTCAAGGGCGGCCTGGTCGACCTCGAAGCAGGAGCACTGGACGGCGAACGCATGCGGATCCCCACGCCCCAGCCCTCGACACCGCAGGCGGTGGCCGAGGTGGTCGCGGAGATCGTCGAGAAGTTCCAGTGGGAGGGCCCGGTCGGGATCACGCTCCCGTGCGTGGTCAAGCACGGGGTGGCCCTCAGCGCGGCGAACGTCGACAAGGGCTGGATCAACTGCGACGCCCAGACGTTGTTCGCGGAGCGCCTCAAGCGCAGGCCCGAGGACATCGTCGTGATGAACGACGCGGACGCGGCCGGCATCGCGGAGATGTCGTTCGGCGCCGGGGTGGGCAAGAACGGGACCGTGGTCCTGCTGACGTTCGGCACGGGCATCGGCAGCGCGGTGTTCCTGGACGGCAAGCTGGTGCCGAACACCGAGTTCGGGCACCTGCAGGTCGACGGGCACGACGCGGAGACGCGCGCGGCCGCCTCCGTGAAGGAGGAGAAGGACCTGTCCTGGGAGGAGTGGACGCCCAGGGTCACGCGGTACATGAACGTGCTGGAAGACCTCATCTGGCCCGACCTCTTCATCGCCGGTGGCGGCGTGAGCAAGAAGGCGCACAAGTGGTTGCCGTTGCTCGAGGTTCGCACCGAGGTGGTCGCCGCCGCGCTGAAGAACGACGCGGGCATCGTCGGCGCCGCGTGGGCCGCCGCGCACGGCGTACGCCCCTAGTGAGCGTTCGACACCGAATCGTGTCCGACTCGATCTAGCTGGGAAAACGCAGGTGGGAGCGCCTCGAAGCACCTCGGGGCGCAACACCCGGTCACCGACGTCGTTACAATGGAACGCACACCCGCCAAGCAAGATCGGCGGGGAGATCCCCTGAACTCTGGCGACCGAGGTTTCGCGCCCTCTGGTCCGCCTTGAACGACCGTCGCGAAAGGGCGTACGTGGCAGCCGCAGAAACCGCAACCCGACGCTCCAGCTCCGCCGCGAGCGCCGCCAAGACGACCAAGGCGACCGCGGCCGGCGAGGCCGAGGAGAAGCCGAAGCGCAAGACGACCGCTGCGGCAGCGAAGAAGCCCGCCGCCGCCAAGGCCCCGCGCAAGACGGCCGGCAAGGCCGATCCTGCCGCGAAGGGCGCCGGCAAGCCCGGCGAAGAGCCCGAGGACATGGAGGGCGCTCCCGGCGCCGAGGACCTGGAGGACGTCGAGATCGTCGACGAGCCGGTCGTCGACGAGCCGGAGGAGGCGGAGGACCCCAAGCAGGAGGGTGACTTCGTCTGGGACGAGGAGGAGTCCGAGGCCCTGCGCCAGGCGCGCAAGGACGCGGAGCTCACCGCGTCGGCCGACTCCGTCCGCGCCTACCTCAAGCAGATCGGCAAGGTCGCCCTCCTCAACGCCGAGGAGGAGGTCGAGCTCGCCAAGCGCATCGAGGCGGGTCTCTACGCCGCCGAGCGCGTCCGCCGTTCCGAGGAGGAGGCGGAGAAGCTCACGCCGCAGCTGCGCCGCGACCTCCGCTGGATCGTCCGCGACGGCGAACGCGCCAAGAACCACCTGCTCGAGGCGAACCTCCGCCTCGTCGTGTCGCTCGCCAAGCGCTACACGGGCCGCGGCATGGCGTTCCTGGACCTGATCCAGGAGGGCAACCTCGGTCTGATCCGCGCGGTCGAGAAGTTCGACTACACCAAGGGCTACAAGTTCTCGACGTACGCCACCTGGTGGATCCGTCAGGCGATCACTCGCGCGATGGCCGACCAGGCCCGCACCATCCGCATCCCGGTGCACATGGTCGAGGTCATCAACAAGCTCGGTCGCATCCAGCGCGAACTGCTCCAGGACCTGGGCCGCGAGCCCACCCCGGAAGAGCTCGCCAAGGAAATGGACATCACGCCCGAGAAGGTGCTGGAGATCCAGCAGTACGCGCGTGAGCCCATCTCGCTGGACCAGACGATCGGCGACGAAGGCGACAGCCAGCTCGGCGACTTCATCGAGGACTCCGAGGCCGTCGTCGCGGTCGACGCCGTCTCGTTCACGTTGCTGCAGGACCAGCTGCAGTCCGTGCTCGCGACGCTGTCCGAGCGCGAGGCGGGCGTCGTCCGGTTGCGCTTCGGCCTCACCGACGGCCAGCCGCGCACGCTGGACGAGATCGGCCAGGTCTACGGCGTCACGCGTGAGCGCATCCGCCAGATCGAGTCCAAGACGATGTCGAAGCTGCGTCACCCGTCCCGTTCGCAGGTGCTGCGGGACTACCTCGACTAGGTCTTACCGAGTCATACGCACGCGGCCCCGCACCGGTTCGGTGCGGGGCCGTCGTGTTTTCGAAAATTGAGCACCCCTGTACTCATGTGCCCGCGGGCAGGCCCGCGCCAGCATCGGTTCCGCACAACGGAACGAGGGGGCTGGGGACATGGGCAGGTCGGTACTCGAAGGGGCTTTCTCACTGCTGGACAGGCTGCTGGACGAGGGCGAGCTCGGGCTGTCCCAGCTCGCCGACCGGTGCGAGATGCCGAAGACGACGGTGCACCGCCTCCTGGAACAGCTGGAGGTGCTGGGAGCGGTGGAGAACGTGCGCGGCCGCTACCGCGTGGGCGCGCAGATGTTCCGGTACGGGCAGGCGTGGGAACCGGCGCCGGGCATCCTCCAGGTCGCGCGGCAGCCGTTGCGGGCGTTGTCGGCGACGATCAGGACGTCGGCGATCCTCGCGGTGCCGAGGCGCGACCGGGTGCTCGTGGCGGCGGCGAGCCTGGTGCGGGCCGAGGACGTGGCCCGGTTGCGGCCGGGGGCGACGGTGCCGGCGGGCATCGAGTTCGTCAGCGCCCCGGTGCGCGCGCAGGGAAGCAGCGTCATCGGCACGGTGTCCGCGGTGCTCGACCACGGCCGCAGCGCCACGGCCCTCCAGGACGCCGTGGGGCACGCCGCGCGGGCGATCAGCACCGCCCTCGCGAGCTGATCGACCGGGCACGGAACGTGGCCGAACGGTCCACGATCGGGACTTCGATCACGGTTCCGCGTCCGAATCGTGGGACGTTCGTGACCTGTTCGCGGAGGGCGGACAAGGGCAACCGATATCACACTCTCGGTGGCACGCAACCGACCGGATGGCCCGAAAACACTGCTCCACCAGCGGGTTTCCGGTTGCGGGCTGTGCGTGTCAAGACGGTGAACAGGTAGAAAACGCGAGTGTGATCCTGCTGCGAGCGGGTATTTCGGAGAGTGACGCGAGTCGCCACGTACACGGGAACACTGACTATCGCCGAAACGTCTGTCAGAGTGGAGCCAGCGAGCACCGCGCACCATCCAGGGGCGCCGTGGTCGCAGCTTGGTAAGAGGGCACCGGAACACCTCAGTTCCGTTGCCGGGACGGAGGGAGATTCATCATGACCGCAGCACTCACCCGCCCCGAGTTGACCGCTGCCGACCGCTGCGACCGCTGCGGGGCTGCTGCCCAGGTTCGCGCCTTGCTCCCGTCCGGGGGCGAGCTGCTGTTCTGCGGGCACCACGCTCGCGCGCACAGTGAGAAGTTGCGCGAACTCGCTGCTGAGATTCAGCAGGGCTGACTTCCACCCCACCTAGCCGCTCGGGGCGGAGATCCGGTTGGATCTCCGCCCCCTTCGCATTTCAGCGACGTTCCCAGCGACTCAGATGGCGTCGAGCACCGGTTCGAAGGCCAGTTCCGCGGCTCCGACGAGCTTCGCGTCGCGGCCCAGGGGTGACGTCACGACCTGGGCTCCGCCGAGCGCCCGGGACACGAGACTGCGCTTCTGCACCGCCGCGCTCACCGACTCGACGACGGACGCGGGCAGCGCCGTGTAGAGGTCGCCGAGCACGACGAGCTCGGGGCCGAGGACGTTGACGATGTTCGAGAGCCCCAGCGCGAGCCAGCCGGCGAACTCGTCGAGCACCGCCGGTTCGTCCAGCGCCCGCAACGCCGCGACGACGGCACCGCGCGGCGCGTCGTCGGGCAGTCCGAGCGCCCGGCACAGCGCCGGTTCGCCCACCTCGGTCTCCCAGCAGCCGTCGCAGCCGCAGTAACAACGGCGCCCGTGCGGGTTGACCACCATGTGCCCGAGCTCGCCGACGTAACCGCCGGAGCCGCGCAACGGCTGCCCCGCGAGGATCACTCCCCCGCCGACGCCGACGTCCGCGGAGATGTAGACCATGTCCGAGGACTCCCTGGCCGCGCCGCGCACGTGCTCCGCGAGCGCGCCCAGTTCCGCGTCGTTGCCGACCTGGACCGGCAGCTTCAGCACCGCTTCCAGGCGTTTGCCGAGCGCCACCCCGGTCCAGTGCAGGTTGGGCGCCTCGTGCACGTGCCCGTCGGCGCGGCGGACCACGCCGGGCACCGAGACGCCCACCCCGACGGCGGTGACATCGAGGTCGTCGGCCATGAGGCGCGCCGACTCGACGATGTGCGTGATGACCTCACCCGGATCACGCGTCCGGTGCAGGTTCCAGCTGTCCCTGCCGAGGATCTCGCCGCCGAGTCCGACGAACCCCATGGCCACGTGCTCCACCCGCACGTCGATCGCGATGACGACCGCGGCGTGCGGCTGGGGCAGGACCAGCAGGGAGGGGCGGCCCGCTCCGCTGCGCAGAGCGGGCACGCGTTCGGCGACCACACCGGCTTCGGCGAGGCCGTCCACCAGGGCCTTGATCGTGCTGCGGTTGAGCCCGAGCTCAGCCGCGAGCGACGCCCTGGTGGACGGTCCGTCGACGTGCAGGCGGCGCAGCAGCGCCGTCCTGTTGTGCCTGCGGATCTCGTCGGGACGGGTGCCGGACGTGGGTCCCGTCACCGGGTCAGCGAGCCGCGGTCGCCGCCCGGCGGCGGGACAGCGCGTCGACGCTCGCGGCGAGCAGCAGGACGAGGCCGGTCACCATGAACACGACGGCGGAGGGCTGCTTGAGCAGGCCCATGCCGTTCGCGATGACCGCCAGCACCGCACCACCGATGACGGCGTCACGCAGCCGGCCCTTGCCGCCGAACAGCGACGTGCCACCGATGACGGCCGCACCGACCGACATCAGCAGGGTGTTGCCGCCACCGGCGTTCGGGTCGACGGAGCCGACCTTGGAGGAGTAGACGATGGCGCCGATCGCGGCCGCCGAGGAGGCGATCACGAAGACGCTCATGCGGATCTTCTCCACGTTGATGCCGGCGCGGCGCGCGGCCTCCTTGTTGCCGCCGACCGCGTAGAGGTGCCGGCCGTAGCTGGTGCGGTCGAGCACGAACGTGCCGATGACCAGCAGGACGAGCACGAGCGGCACGACGTACGGCACGCCGGAGATCACCACGAGGGTCGTTGGCGACCGGTTCTGCGTCAGCGCGAACGTCGCGACGGCGGCGAGCAGCGCGAGGCCACCGATCTTGGCCAGCACCAGGGCCGTCGGCGAGGCGACGAGGCCCTTGCGCAGCCGGGTGAAGTGCCGGTTGAGCACGACGGCCGCGTAGCCGCCGACCGCCAGCAGGCACAGGATCCACGACCCGGCGGTGCCGATGTTGCCGTTGGCGACCTGGAAGATCGTGTCGTCGCGCAGGCCGAGGGTGCCGCCCTGGCCGATGAACTGCAGCACCACACCGCTCCACACGAGGAACAGCGCCAGTGTCACGACGAACGACGGGATGCCGACCTTCGCGACCAGGTAGCCGGTGATGCAGCCGATCGACGCGCCGACGCAGATCGCCAGCAGCATGCCGATCCACGCGTTCGCGGGAACGCCGAGCAGAGCGATGAGCAGCGCGATGCCGGACAGCACGGCGCCGGTCCACAGGCGCATCAGCAGCGAGAGACCGACCGCGAGGACCAGCCAGCCGCAGAAGACGTAGAAGACGCCGTCGCCCATGCCGCCGAGCAGGTTGCCGCCGTTGATCAGGTCGAGCGCCATCACGGAGGCCGTCACGCCGGACGCGGTGCCGGCGGACAGGTCGATCTCGCCGAGCAGCAGCACGAACACCAGGCCCATCGCGATGATGGTGATGCTGGCGCCCTGCTGGAGCAGGTTGGCGAGGTTGCCGAGGGTGAAGAACGACTCGGACAGCGAACTGAACACGATGAGCAGGACGATCAGGCCGAGCAGAGCGGGCAGGGAGCCGAGCTCGCCGCCGCGGACGCTGGACCAGTAGTCCCTGATGGCCTCACCGGCGGACCGGGAGGTCGTGTCGATGCCGAAGTCGGAGATGGCGCCCTGCTGGGCCGCCTCCGCCTCGTGCGTTTCGGTGGTGTCGGTCATGCTGCTCGCCTCTTCGGTACTCATCAGATCGTCGCCGCCTCGGGGCGGGCGATGCCCAGGTCACCGGAACGACCGGCGGTGATCAGCTCGACGACCTGTCCGTGCGTGACGTCCTTGGTCGACACGACGGCGGCCATGCGGCCGAGGTAGAGGCACGCGATCTTGTCGGCGACCTCGAAGACGTCGTTCATGTTGTGGCTGATCAGCACGACGCCCAGGCCCTGCTCCGCGAGCCGGCGGACCAGGTCGAGGACCTGGCGCGTCTGCGCGACGCCGAGTGCGGCGGTGGGTTCGTCGAGCAGCACGACCTTGCTGTTCCACAGCACGGCCTTGGCGATCGCCACGGTCTGGCGCTGACCGCCGGACAGCGACGACACCTGCGTGCGCACCGACTTGACCGTGCGCACCGACAGGGACGCGAGGGTCTTGCGCGCCGCCTGCTCCATGTCCGACTCGTCAAGCAGGCCACCCTTGGTGCGCTCGCGGCCGAGGAACATGTTCTGGACGATGTCGAGGTTGTCGGCCAGCGCGAGGTCCTGGTAGACGACCTCGATCCCGAGATCCGCGGCGTCGCGCGGGCCCTTGATGTGCACCGGCTCGCCGGCGAACAGGACCTCGCCCGAGTCGGTCGGGTGGATGCCCGCGATGCACTTGACCAGCGTCGACTTGCCCGCGCCGTTGTCGCCGACGAGGGCTGTGACCTCACCGGGGTTCACGTCGAGGTCGATGTCGTGCAGGACGTGCACGGGACCGAAGCTCTTGTTGATGCCGCGGAGCTCGAGAATCGGCTCGCTCACTGGGTTTCCTCCGTGGTTACCACGCGGCGAGAGGCGGGGTGCACGTGTGCGCGCACCCCGCCCTCGTCGCGAGTGGTCCTTACTTGATGCCGAGCTCGGTGCACGCGGCCTGGGTGGCGGCCACGCAGATCTCCGACGCCTTGACGAAGCCGGCGTCCACGACGACCTTGACCTTGTCGCGCGTGATCAGCTGCGAGGTGAGCAGCACGGACTTGACGTCGCGGTTGGCCTTGGTGTCCTTGGTGCTACCCGAGGCCAGCTTGTCGGCGCCCGCGGTGTCGCCCTTGGCGAGGAAGCCGGCCAGCTTGGCGGTGGCCTCGGCCTCTTCCTTGATCGGCTTGAAGACCGTCATGTACTGGTCCTTGAGCAGCACGGCCTGGAGGCCGTCCGGGGTCGCGTCCTGACCCGTGACCGGCACCTTGCCGTTGAGGCCGACCTTCTTGAGCACGGTGATGACCGCGCCCGCGAGGCCGTCGTTCGCGGCGACGACGCCGTCGACCTTGCCGCCGTTGCCGGTCAGGATCTGCTCGAAGACCTGACCACCCTTCTGGTTGTCCCAGTCGTCGATCGGCTGCGACTGGACGAGCTTGAGCTTGCCCGAGTCGTACAGCGGCTTGAGGACCTTCTTCTGGCCGTCCGCGAAGAGAGTCGCGTTGTTGTCCGTCGGCGCGCCCTCGATCTCGATGACGTTCGCGCCCTGCGGGGCGTCCTTGAGCGCGTCGGCCATGCCCTGGCCCTGCAGCTCGCCGACCTTCACGTTGTCGAACGACACGTAGTAGGACGAGGAGCCACCGGTGTTCAGGCGGTCGTAGTCGATGACCTGGATGCCCTGGGCCTGAGCCTTCTTGGCGACGGACGCGCCGACCTCGGCGTTGGGCGTCGCGATGATCAGGACCTTGACGCCGTTGTTGATCATGCCGTCGGCGAGGGTGCTGAACTTCTGGACGTCACCCTGGGCGTTCTGGATGTCGGGGTCGAGACCCTCGGCCTTCAGCGCCGCTTCCAGGAGGGGCTTGTCGAAGCCCTCCCAGCGGGCGGAGGTCTTGGTCTCGGGCAGGATCACGCCGACCTTCGCGCCCGAGCCGCTGCCAGCAGAGTTCGATTCTGAGGTTCCTCCGGTGCCGGAGGACGAGTTGGCGCCGCATGCCGAGACCGCCAGGGCGAGGCCCGCGGTCACGGCGATGGAAGCGAGAGTCTTGCTGCGCATCCGCCAGTCCCTTTCACTGCGCTGTGTCACAGAGAATGTTGTGGCGCACAACGTATGCCCGACATATGCGTGACCGGAACCACACTGGATCGATTAAGTCGCAACGATGCGGTAACCCTGGCGAAATTTGGTCACCGAGAGTCGTGAGAGCGTTACCACCGCGCTACGGATTACAACGGCGACATATCGGTCGCCGACCTCGGCGGACTCTCACCGGTCATCTCCCGGACACCCCTAGGTTGGGTGCATGACCTTCGACGAGGAAGCCGCCAAACGAGCGGCGAGCTCCTACGGTGCCGAAGCAGCCCTCTACGACCGCACCCGCCCGGCCTACCCCGCGTCGTTGATCGACAAGGTGGTCGCCGCCTCTCCCGGTCCGCGCGTGGCCGAGGTCGGGTGCGGGACCGGGGTGCTGTCGCGGCAGCTGCTGGCGGCGGGGCTGGACGTCGTCGGCGTCGAGCACGACGAGCGGATGGCGGCGTTCGCCCGCGCGACCGGCGTGGACGTCGAGGTGGCGAAGTTCGAGGCGTGGGACCCGGCCGGGCGCGAGTTCGACGCCGTCGTCGCCGGGCAGTCGTGGCACTGGGTCGACGCGGAGGCCGGTCCGCCGCAGGCCGCGCGGGTGCTGCGGCCGGGCGGGGTGTTCGTCGGGCTGTGGCACGTGTTCGGGACGCCGGAGCCGATCGCCGACGCCTTCGTCGCGGCGTACGACAAGGTCGCGCCGCACATGACGCATCGCGTCGGCCACTCCTACCGCGAGGCGTACGACGCGTACCGGGCCGGCTGCGTGCGCACCGCCGACGCGCTCGTCGCCACCGGGGCGTTCGGCGATGTCGAACACTGGGAGGCGGACTGGGAGCGGACCTACACGACCGCCGAGTACACCGACCTCATGCTCACCATGAGCCCGATGGCGATGATCAGCCCCGAGCAGACCGCCGAGCTCCTCGACGACGTCGGCGTCGCGATCGACGCGCTCGGCGGGTCGTTCACCGCGCGCTACTCGACGCTGGCCGTCGCCGTCACCCGCGACTGATATATCGGATATCAGTCGCTACCACGAACGCAGCGTCGAGATCCGTTCCTCGAGCTGTTCGATGGTGGCCATCGCGGTCGGCGGGCCGCCGCAGTACTCGCGCAGCTGGTTGTGGATCTTGCCGTGCGGCTTCTTCGTGCGGTGGTGGTGCATCGCGACGAGGGTGTTGAGCTCCTTGCGCAACGACGTGAGGCGTTCCTGCACACCCACGGGCCGTGCCTCGCGCACGGCGACCTCGGGCTTGGGGCGTTTGGCGGCGAGCGCCATCTGCTCCTCCTGCCGTTGCAGCAGCAGGGTGCGCACCTGGTCGGGTTCGAGCAGGCCGGGCAGGCCGAGGTACTCCTGCTCCTCCTCCGAGCCCGCCTGGGTCGGCGCGCCGAACGACGAGCCGTCGAAGATCACCTGGTCGAGCTCGGCGGTGGTGCCGAGGGCCGTGAACGCGCGTTCGTCCTCACCGGGCTCGTCCTTGGCCTGGTTGGCCGCGGCCATGAGCTCGTCGTCCCAGCCGTCCTTCTCGCGGTGCGGCTTGCCGAGGACGTGGTCGCGTTCGGCTTCCAGCTCCGACGCGAGCTGCAGCAGCACCGGCACCGACGGCAGGAACACCGTCGCGGTCTCACCGGGCTTCCGGTTGCGCACGAAGCGGCCGATGGCCTGCGCGAAGAACAACGGGGTCGACGACGACGTCGCGTACACCCCGACCGCGAGCCGCGGCACGTCGACGCCCTCGGACACCATGCGGACGGCGATCATCCAGCGTTCGGTCGTCGCGGCGAACTCGGCGATCCGGCCGGACGCCTTCGGGTCGTCGGACAGGACGAGCGTGGGGATCTGGCCCGTGACGCGCTGCAACACCTGCGCGTAGGCCTTGGCGACCGTCTGGTCGGTCGCGATCACCAGACCGCCCGCGTCGGGCAGGCCGTTCTCGCGCTTCTGGGTGAGCCGCTGGTCGGCGGCGCGCAGGACGGACGCCATCCAGTCGCCGGCCGGGTCCAGGGCGGTGCGCCAGGCCCGCGCGGTCTGCTCCTGGGTGAGAGGTTCACCCAGTCGTGCGGTGTACTCCTCGCCCGCGCTGGTCCGCCACGACGCCTCACCCGAGTACGCGAGGAACAGCACGGGCCGGACCACGCCGTCGCGCAGCGCGTCGGAGTAGCCGTAGGTGTGGTCGGCCTTGGAGGTCTTGAAGCCGCCGTTGCTCTCCTCGTACTGCACGAACGGGATCGGCGAGTCGTCCGACCGGAACGGCGTGCCGGTGAGGCAGAGGCGGCGCACGGCGGGCGTGAAGGCCTCGCGGATCGCGTCACCCCACGACTTGGCGTCACCGCCGTGGTGCACCTCGTCGAGCAGCACGAGCGTCTTGCGGTTCTCGGTGCGCACGCGGTGCAACGTCGGATGGGCGGCCACCTGCGCGTACGTGACGGCCACGCCGTGGTAGTCGCGGGAGGTCATCGCGTTGGTGTTGCGGAAGTTCGAGTCGATGTGGATGCCCTGCTCGGCGGCGGCCTTCGCCCACTGGTGCTTGAGGTGCTCGGTGGGCGTGACGATCGTGACGGCCTCGATCGTCCGGTCGGCCAGCAGTTCGGCCGCGACCCGCAGCCCGAAGGTCGTCTTGCCCGCGCCGGGCGTCGCGACGGCGAGGAAGTCCTGCGGCTTCGCGGCGAGGTACTTGGTCAGCGCGCGCCGCTGCCAGGCTCGCAGCGGTCGCATTGCTGCCGGCGTTGCTGCTGGCGCTGTCACAGACGTGTTTCTCCTCATTTGCGCAGGTCAGACATAGCAAGACCCTCAGGCGGACCGTGGCCGAGGGCACTGCGACTCTACCTGTTCCGAGCGTCGATGCCGCGAAACGTGGCCCCATGCACCATGCTTGTCACTGCGATGGGTTCGCCTTCCGACAACGACGCACCACGCAGGTCCGGCCGAAAGGGGCCGCTGCGTCTACTCGCGCGCACGCTGTCGAAGGCGTGGCAGGGCAACATCTTCTCAGAAGCCGCCGAGGCCGCGTTCTGGCAGACGCTGTCGTTCCCGCCACTGCTGCTCGGCGTGCTGGGCTCGATGGGCTGGCTCGGCACCTGGTTCGGCGACGAGGTCGTCAAGGCCGTGCAGGAGAGGATCATCGGGTTCACCCGGACGATCTTCAGCGCGGATGTCGTGAACGGCGTGATCCAGCCCACGGTCGCGGAGATCCTCTCGACCGGCAAGGGCGAGATCGTCTCCATCGGTTTCCTGATCTCGCTGTGGGCGGGGTCGTCGGCCATGTCGTCGTTCGTCGACGCGATCACCGTGGCGCACGGGCAGTACGGCGTGCGCAACGAGCTGTGGCAGCGCATCTTCGCGTTGCTGCTCTACATGGTGTCGCTGGTGGCGCTGGTGATCGGGCTGCCGGTGCTGGCGCTCGGCCCGGACGTGCTGCCGGAGTTCTTCCCGGAGTCGTGGCAGCCGTACATCACGACGTGGGTCGGCCGCTTCTACTACCCCGGCGTCGCGCTGCTGCTCGTGCTCTCGCTGTCGGCGCTCTACAAGGTGGCGCTGCCACGCCGGCTGCCGTACCACCGCGTGCTCCCAGGCGCGATCCTCGCGATGGCGGTGTTCATCCTGTCGTCGATCGGCCTGCGCCTGTACATCCAGTGGATCACCACCACCGGCTACACCTACGGCGCGCTGGCGACGCCGATCGCGTTCCTGCTGTTCGTGTTCTTCATCGGCCTGGCGATCACGATCGGCGCGTACTTCAACAGCGCCATCCAGGACATGTGGCCCGCCCGCATGACCCGCCGCCAGCGCCGCCGGTGGCGCAGGCTGGAGCTGGAGCGCGCGGCGTCCCGCATCCGTTCGGAGAGCGAGCGACCGAAGCCGGAACCTGAACCGAACAACGGCTACTCGGCGCCGTCGCCCGCCGACACGCAGCTGACCTCGCCGTTGCCGATCCAGAAGCCCTCACCCGAGGGGGAGAAGCAGCAGGGCAAGCCGGTCTGAGAACAGCAACGCCCGGCGTCCCGGGAAGTCCGGGGCGCCGGGCGCGTCACGTTCTGGGGTCTAGTCGCCGTCCCCGCCGGGAGGCAGGTTCTCGTAGATCTTCTTGCAGTCCGGGCACACCGGCGAACCGGGCTTCGGCGACCGCGTGACCGGGAAGACCTCGCCGCACAGAGCGACCACGTGCGTGCCCATCACGGCGCTTTCGGCGATCTTCGCCTTGCGCACGTAGTGGAACATCTTCGGGGTGTCGTCCGAAGACTGGTCGGTCTCGTCCGGCCGTACGTCGACCTCGGGGAGAGTCTGGGTGCTCACGCGCCCAGGGTACCTGGGATGATGTCCCCTCGTGACCACGCTGCACATCGCCGATGAAGTTGCCGCCGCCCTCGACGAGAACCGTCCGGTCGTCGCGCTCGAGAGCACCATCCTGTCCCACGGCCTGCCCGCTCCGCGCAATCTCGTGGTCGCCGCACGCCTGGAGAAGGTCGTCCGCGAGGCGGGCGCCGTTCCCGCGACGATCGCCGTGCTCGACGGCGTGCCGCACGTCGGCCTCACCGAGTCCGAGCTCGACCGCGTCTGCAACGCGGGCGACCTGCTGAAGCTCTCGCTGCGCGACCTCGGCCCGGCCTACGCCCTGGGCCGCAGCGGCGCGACGACCGTGGCCTCGACCTCGGCCCTCGCCCACCAGGCCGGCATCCGCGTCTTCGGCACCGGCGGCCTCGGCGGCGTGCACCGCGGCGCGCGCGACACGTGGGACGTCTCCGCCGACCTCGACGTGATGGCGACGACGCCGGTCCTGACGGTCTGCTCCGGCGTGAAGTCGATCCTGGACATGGGCGCCACGCTGGAGGTCCTGGAGACCCGATCGGTCCCCGTCGTCGGCTACCGCACGTCCCGCTTCCCTGCCTTCTACCGCCGCGAGTCGGAGTTCGACGTCCCGTGGCGCGTCGAGAACGCCGCCGAGGCCGCCGCCGTCTTCGCCGCGGGCGGGCGCGGAATGCTGCTGGTCAACCCCATCCCCGCCGCGTACGAGATGGACGCGGACCTGCACGACCGCCTCCTCGCCGAGGGGCTGCGGAAGCTCGTCGACCAGGACGTGCGCGGCAAGGACGTCACCCCTGTGCTGCTGGAGCACTTCCACACCGCCTCTGACGGCGTGAGCCTCGACGCCAACGAGGAACTGGTCGTCAGCAACGTGTCCGTGGCCGCCGCGGTAGCAGTCGAGCTCGCCAAGTGAGGCCGGTGGTCGTGGTCGGCGACGCGGGCCTGGACGTGGTGGCCCGCCACACCGGCCCCATCGCCCACGGCGGCGACGTGCGGGCCAAGGTCACCATCGAACCGGGCGGCGCCGGCGCCAACACGGCCGTCTGGCTCGCCGCCTGCGGCGCCTCCCCGGTCCTGGTGGCGCGCGTGGGCGCCGACTCGGCGGGCCGCCAGGTCCACGCCGAGCTCACCACCGCGGGCGTCCAGTGCGCCTTCGCCGTCGACCCCGACCTGGCCACCTGCTGCGTCGTGGTCCTGGTGGACGAGAACGGCCAGCGCTCGATGCTGCCCGACCGGGGCGCGAACGCCCGCTTCTCCCCCGCCGACCTCGACCCGGGCCTGCTCGCCGGTGCGGACGGCCACCTGCACCTGTCCGGCTACGTGCTGCTGGACGCGACGTCCCGCCCGGCCGGTCTGGCGGTGCTGGCGGCGGCGCGCGCGGCGGGGTGGACCACGTCGGTGGACCCGCAGGCCGCCGTCCTGATCCACTCGGCGGAGGCGTTCCTGGAGGACGTGCGCGACGTCGACTTCCTGCTGCCCAACGCCGACGAGCTCCTCGCCCTGACCGGGTCGCCGGAGCCCGCCTCGGCGAAGGCGCTGCTGTCGCACGTCGGGGCGGTCGTCGTGACGTCCGGCCCGGACGGCGCGACATGGGTCGACGCCGACGAGCTCGTCTCGGTCCCCGCTGAAGTCACCGAGTGCGTCGACTCGACGGGTGCCGGCGACGCGTTCGACGCGGGGTTCCTCGCGGCGTGGCTGTCGGGTGCGTCGAAGCGCGACGCACTGCTCGGCGGGGTGCGGGCCGGGTCACGCGCCGTCGGCGTCGTCGGCGCCCAGCCACCCCGCTGACCTCGTCGTTCTTCGACCGATAGATCAGTTCTCCGACTGATACATCGGTGGTCAGCCGTCGATGACGGTCGTGCTCTTCGGCGCGATGGCGCGGCGCTCCACCTCGTGGCGGTTGACCTTCTCGGTCTTGCGCGGCGGCCGGTCGTTCGCGATCAGCACGGCCATCCACGGCAACGGCACGGACAGCACGATGAAGAACAGGGCGAGCCACCAGGTGTGCGAGAACAAGGCCGCGAGGATGAGGCACGGGAAGCGCAGGCTCATCATGATCGCGTACTTCTTGCGCCGGGCGGCGTGCTGTTCTTCGTAGGACGGGGCCGCCTCGGTGATCAACACCGGGGTGTCGTTCCGGTCGGGACTGCTCACGACACCACCTCCACTCCCTCATCGTCCCACGTCCGAGTGACGACCGGGACAGCCGGTCGGCGGTTAACATCCGCGGGTGGTCGCCCTTGATCGCCTCGTGGACGTGCTCGGCAGTCTGGGCACGCATCTGGCCTGCGCGCCGAAGGGTCGCGACGCCGAACTCCGCGGGGTTGCCCTGCACGACCCGGCGGAAAACACGCCGGCCGCCGCAGGGGACGTGCTGCTCGGTCTCGGCACGCCTTCGGTCGCGGCGGCGGTGCGGCTGGTGTCGTCGACGGCGGCGTCCGCGGTGGTGCTGCACGGCAAGCCGCCGCTGGACGAGCGGGTGGTCGCGGCGGCGAAGAAGTCCGGGGCCGCGGTGTTGCTCGTGGACCCGTCGGTGCCGTGGAGCCAACTGGCGAACGTCACGCAGACGCTGGTCAACGGCGGGACGCGGACCGGGGACCTGTTCGGGCTCGCGGACGTGATCGCGGGTGTCGTGGGCGGGCCGGTGACGATCGAGGACCAGCAGTCGCGCGTGCTCGCCTACTCGTACCGGCAGGAGGACGTCGACCCCGTCCGGGTGCAGACGATCCTCGGGCGGCGGGTGCCGGAGGAGGCGCGGAGGGCGCTGGACGAGTTCGGCGTGTTCACCCACCTGGCGACGTCGGACGAGCCGATCTTCGTGCCCAAGCTGACCGACCAGCTGGGCAACCGGCTCGTCGCGGCGGTGCGGGCCGGGCGGGAGCTGCTCGGGTCGGTCTGGGTCGAGGTGACCGGCCCGGTGGACGCGGCGCGCAGTGCGGCGTTGGTCGACGGCGCGCGCACGGCGGCGTTGCACCTGTTGCGGTCGCGGGCGTCGACGGACCTCGAACGGCAGGCCGAGGCCGATCTCGTCATCAGGCTCCTGGAGCACCCCGAGTCGGCCGACGTCGCACGGCTCGGGCTGCCGTCGGCCGACCTGCGGGTGATCGCGGTGCAGGCGCACGCCGGCGAGGGCGAGCACGGCGCGGCGGTGCTCGCGTTCCAGCGGGCGACGGCCGGCTTCGGCTGGTCGCGGCCGGGACGCAGCGCGTTGTTCGGCAACGTCCTCTACACCGTCATCCCCGCGGCCGACGACGCCGTCGCGTGGGTGCGTTCACTGGTGCGAGAACTTCCAGCGGAAGCGACGGTGCTCGCGGGCATCGGCGGCCCGGCCGAGGCGGCACAGCTGCCGACCTCGCGGCAGGAAGCCGACGAATGCCTCGCGCTCTCCACCGGCACACCGGTCGTATACGACGACGCGTGGGCTCAGGTGTTGCTGCAGCGCCTCGCGGCCGTCGCCGAAGCCGGTCGACTGCCGACGCGAGGTCCGATATCCAACATATTGCGATTCGACGCGGAGAACGGGACGCAGTACGCGGCGACGTTGCGGGCCTGGCTCGCGAACCAGGGGGACGTGCGGGCGGCGGCGAGAGAGCTCGGCGTGCACCCCAACACGTTGCGCTACCGCATGCAGAAGATGGCCGAGGTGACACCGCTCCCCCTCGACGACGCCGACCAGCGGCTCGCGATGGCCATCGCACTCCAGATCACGCGCTGAGCCCGCGGGAGTGTGTGCAGGTCCGCACCAGACCGCCCAGCTCAGCGTCTGGGTCCGCGGCGAATCCCGGGGCGTGAAAGCATCTCCTCCCGTGCACCCCGATCTCTCTGCCGACCTGTGCGCCCGTCTGCGCGAGGCCTTCCTGAACGCCGGCTACACCGCGGACGGCGTCGTCGACGCGCTCGGCCCGCAGGCCCACGCCGCTCTCGGCCGCGGCGAACCGGAGCCCGCCCGCCGCGCCAGCAAGGACGCCGGGTCGCTCGGCACGCTGATCCGCCTGTTCCTGCTCGGCGACGAGGAGCCGGAGAAGGACGTCCGCGCGGCGCTGGCCGGTGTCGACGTCGACGACGCCGTCCGGAACGAGATCCTGACGAAGGACCTGAGGGCAGGCCTGGACGTCCGGCCCTACGAGGACAACTGGTGGGTGATCGCGGACCTCGACTCCGACGTGCGCGGCGGCGCCGTCCCCGAGGACCACGTGCTCGGCGTCGGCCACGCGTCCATCAGCCTCGCGCGCGCCACCAGGCGCACGCCTGTCGGCACGTTGCTCGACCTCGGCACCGGCTGCGGCGTGCAGGCCCTGCACGCCAGCACGTTCGCCCAGAAGATCACCGCCACCGACCTGTCCGAACGCGCGCTGAGGCTCGCCCAGGGCACGTTCCGGATGAACGAGCTGGACGTCGAGACGCTCCAGGGCGAGTGGTTCGGCCCGGTCCGCAACCGCCGGTTCGACCAGGTCGTCTGCAACCCGCCGTTCGTCGTCGGCCCGCCGCGCGTCGACTTCGTCTACCGCGACTCCGGTCTCGGCGGCGACGACGCGTCCGCGCTGGTCATCCGCCAGCTGCCCGCGTTCCTCAACGAGGGCGGCGTGGGCCAGCTGCTCGCGTCCTGGGTGCACCGCAAGGGCGAGGACTGGGAGGAGCGCGTGTCGAGCTGGCTGCCCCGCGGCGGCGTCGACGCGTGGTTCGTGCAGCGCGACATCGCCGAGCCCGCGCTGTACGTCGGCACGTGGCTCAAGGACGCGGGCGTCGACCCGCGCAGCCCCGAGGGCAGGCAGAAGGCCTCCGCGTGGCTCGACTGGTTCGAGGAGAACGACGTCCAGGGCGTCGGCTTCGGCTACGTGACGCTGCGCCGCACCGACGAGATGCACTCCCAGGTCATCTGCGAGGACCTGCGCCACGCCTACGACGACCCGCTGGGCCCGGAGGCCGCGCGCTGGCTCGACAACGTCGCGTGGCTCCGCGCGAACCCCGACCTGCTGGGTCAGCGGTTCCGGGTCGCCGACACCGTGCTGCTCGAGGAGGTGTCCGAGCCGGGCGACGAGGGCTGGCGCAAGGTCGTCGCGCGACTGCACCGCACCGACGGGCCTGGCTGGCAGCACGAGGTCGACGAGGCGACGGCCCGGCTCGTCGCCGGCTGCAACGGCGCCCTGCCACTGGAGGACCTGCTCGCACTCCTGGAGTTCGCTTACGGAGAAATCGACGCGGAAGCGGCCTTGCCGATCGTTCGTGATCTCATCCGGCACGGAATGTTGATTCCCGCGTGAAAGCGGTTGTGGCGCGCGTCACAGAGGCGAGTGTCGAAGTCGAAGGGAAGATCGTCGGCGCGATCGACGAGCCCGGATTGCTGGTGCTGCTCGGCGTCCACCACGACGACACACCCGAGCACGCGGCCAAAATGGCCCAGAAGCTGCACGGGCTCCGCATCCTCGACGACGAGCAGTCGTGCGAGTCGACCGGCGCTCCGCTGCTGGTCGTCAGCCAGTTCACCCTCTACGGGGACACGCGCAAGGGCCGCCGTCCGTCCTGGACGGCGGCCGCCCGGCCCGAGCACGCCGAACCGTTGGTGAACGCCGTCGTGCAGGAACTGCTCCAAAAGGGCGCCCGCGTCGAAACGGGACGATTCAGAGCCGAGATGAAGGTACGGAGCGTGAACGACGGTCCGTTCACGGTGATCGTAGAGCTCTGAGTAAACGGTTCTCAGGCAGTTCTCAGATTAGTCGCGCAACCGCTGTGACAGCGGTGACGTCTTCAGGTCATGGAAGTCGGGAACGAATTCGGAATCGCGTTCGTTACCCAGGTATCAGCCAGCTAGCGATGGGATCCCGAGCGGGCCCGCCGCAACCGGCAACCAGGGCGCAGCGCCGCGCCGCCTTGACCGCCACGCGCGACTGTCCTCACCGACAGCAGCGTCGCCCGCACCAGGGGGAGGGAGATCCATGACCGTCACGAGGATCTCCGACCGTGAAGTCGGAGAGAACACGCCCACCGTCGTCGAGCACGAACTCGACGCGCAGGGACCAGCAGCCGACCTCGTTCGAGTCTACCTGAACGGAATCGGCAAGACCGCACTCCTCACCGCTGAGGAGGAGGTGGAGCTCGCCAAGCGCATCGAGGCCGGTGTGTTCGCGCAGCACGTCATGGAGACGGCCAAGCGCCTCACCCCCACCCGTCGCGAAGAGCTGGGGGAGCTCGTCCGCGACGGCCGCCGCGCCAAGGACCACCTGCTCAAGGCCAACCTGCGCCTCGTCGTGTCGCTGGCCAAGCGCTACACGGGCCGCGGCATGCCGCTGCTGGACCTGATCCAGGAGGGCAACCTGGGCCTGATCAGGGCGGTCGAGAAGTTCGACTACACCAAGGGCTTCAAGTTCTCGACGTACGCGACGTGGTGGATCCGCCAGGCGATCACGCGCGGCATGGCCGACCAGGGCCGCACCATCCGCCTCCCCGTCCACCTCGTCGAGCAGGTGAACAAGCTCGCGCGGATCAAGCGCGACCTGCACCAGACGCTCGGCCGCGAGGCGACGAACGAGGAGCTGGCGAAGGAAGCGGGCCTGAACGTCGACAAGGTCGCCGACCTGCTCGACCACGCCCGTGACCCGGTATCGCTCGACATGCCGGTCGGCACGGAGGAGGACGCGCCCCTCGGTGACTTCATCGAGGACTCGGACGCCACCGACGCCGAGAGCGCCGTCATCTCCGGGCTGCTGCAGGACGACCTGCGCCGCGTGCTCGCGACGTTGGAGCCGCGCGAGCAGGCCGTGATCCGGCTGCGCTACGGCCTCGAGGACGGCCAGCCGCGCACGCTGGACCAGATCGGCAAGCGGTTCGGCCTGTCGCGCGAACGGGTGCGTCAGATCGAGCGAGAGGTCATGTCGAAGCTCCGGCAGGGCGAGCGGGCGGCGAAGCTGCGGGCGTACGCCTCGTAAGTCACCCGTCCGGCAGTATTGACTTGTGACTCAACTCACGGCACGGTCGGGCGTTACCAGAGCCACGCGACGCCCGTCGTGAGTCGGGTGAAGCACGCGAAGGAAGGTCGGGACGGCCGGGGGCCGCCCCGGCCTTCCGCGTTCGCGGGGCCGTAGCGAAGAACACGGTGGACGCGGGCCGATGCGTCGCTTTGGTGGCGGTACGGTTTTCTGATCCGAACTGCACACCGTTGGAGTTGTGTACGCCGTGCCCACCACTTTCGAGTACACCGACGTCCTTCCGCTCGCGAAGGACACCGAGACCGAGTACCGCCTCGTCACGTCGGACGGGGTGAAGCTGATCGAGGCCGGTGACCGCAAGTTCCTGGAGATCGCGCCCGAGACGCTGACGCTGCTCGCGAAGGAAGCAATCCGGGACATCCAGCACCTGCTGCGCCCGTCCCACCTCGCCCAGCTGCGCAAGATCATCGACGACCCCGAGGCGTCCGGCAACGACCGGTTCGTCGCCATGGACCTGCTGCGCAACGCCGCCATCGCGTCCGGCGGCGTGCTGCCGATGTGCCAGGACACCGGCACCGCGATCATCATGGGCAAGCGCTCCGAGACCGTCCTGACCGGCGGTGACGACGAGAAGGCGCTCGCCCGCGGCGTCTTCGAGGCGTACCAGGAGCTCAACCTGCGCTACTCGCAGATGGCTCCCGTGACGTTCTGGGACGAGAAGAACACCGGGACGAACCTGCCCGCGCAGATCGAGGTGTTCCACAAGCCCGGCCAGGAGCCCGTCTACGAGTTCCTGTTCATGGCCAAGGGCGGCGGCAGCGCCAACAAGACGTTCCTCTACCAGGAGACGAAGGCGGTGCTGAACCCGAAGCGCCTCGCGTCGTTCCTGGACGAGAAGCTCCGCTCGCTCGGCACCGCGGCCTGCCCGCCGTACCACCTGGCGGTTGTCGTCGGCGGTCTGTCGGCCGAGCAGAACCTCAAGGTCGCGAAGCTCGCCTCGGCCCGCTACCTCGACGACCTGCCGGCGGAGGGCTCCCCCGCGGGCCACGCGTTCCGCGACAAGGACCTCGAGGAGCAGGTCCTGGAGCTCACGCGCAACTTCGGCATCGGCGCGCAGTTCGGCGGCAAGTACTTCTGCCACGACGTGCGCGTCATCCGGCTCCCCCGCCACGGCGCGTCGCTGCCGGTCGGCATCGCGGTCTCGTGCTCGGCCGACCGCCAGGCCAAGGCCCGCATCACCTCCGAGGGCGTGTTCCTGGAGCAGATGGAACGCGACCCCGCGCAGTTCCTGCCCGAGATCGAGGGCGAGGACCTGTCCGACGAGGTCGTCAACATCGACCTGACGCGCCCGATGTCGGAGATCCGCGACATCCTCACCAAGCTCCCGGTGAAGACCCGCGTGTCCCTCACCGGCCCACTGGTCGTGGCCCGCGACATCGCGCACGCCAAGATCAAGGAACGCCTCGACGCCGGCGAGGACATGCCGCAGTACATGAAGGACCACCCGGTCTACTACGCCGGACCGGCCAAGACGCCGGAGGGCTACGCGTCGGGCTCGTTCGGTCCGACGACGGCGGGCCGCATGGACTCCTACGTCGAGCAGTTCCAGGCGGCCGGTGGCTCGATGGTGATGCTCGCGAAGGGCAACCGCTCCAAGCAGGTCACCAACGCGTGCGCCACGCACGGCGGCTTCTACCTGGGTTCGATCGGCGGCCCCGCCGCCCGCCTTGCCCAGGACTGCATCCGCAAGGTCGAGGTGCTCGAGTACCCCGAGCTCGGCATGGAGGCCGTCTGGAAGATCGAGGTCGAGGACTTCCCCGCGTTCGTCGTCGTCGACGACAAGGGCAACGACTTCTTCGCGGAGACGTCCACCCCGACCCTCCAGATCAGCTTCCGCCGTTGATCCACGGACGTTAGACCCTCTAACACCCGCGAAACCCCCGATCTAACAGTACGGTTGTACCGTTGCCGTTGATCGGGGGTTTCGTCGTGATCCACCACGTGCAGGTCGCCTGTCCCGCAGGCGCCGAGGACGACCAGCGCGCCTTCTACACGGGCGTGCTCGGCTGGCCGGAACTGCCCAAGCCACCCCTGCTCGCCGCTCGCGGCGGCTGCTGGTTCGCGGTGCCAGGAGGCGGTGAGGTGCACGTCGGCGTCGAGGACGACTTCCGCCCCGCCCGCAAGGCGCACCCGGCGTTCGTCGTCGACGTGACCTGGGTGGCCGGCGCGGTGGCGGCGGCGGGTCACCCCGTCGTCTGGGCCGATCCGGCGGAGATCCCCGGCCGGCGCCGCTTCCACACCTTCGACGGCGTCGGCAACCGCGTCGAGTTCCTGGCCGAGGCCTGAGGACCCTGTCGCGTCAGCCGGTCCGGCTTCAGGCCGATTCCTCGCGGGCCTCGAGGACCAGGCGGCGGTCGCCGAGCGGGGCGTCGAGGCGGACGGTCAGGGGGACCTGGCGGACCTCCTGCGTGCACACGGTGCCCGCCGGTTGCTTGGTGATCGTGACCAGGGTGATCTGGACGACGTCGGCGGACTGGCCGGTGATCTCGGCCCGTGCCTCCTTGCAGCCGCCGCCCACGCCGAAGACCTCCACGTCGCGGCCGTCGCCGAAGACGTAGGCCTCGTCGCGGTAGGTGTCTGACAACGATGTCGTGTCGACCTTCTCCTTCGCCACGGGCGTGACGTTGGGCGGGACGACCGGCTTCTCCTCCGAGATCGAGACCGGGGGCTGCACGGGTGGGGCCGGGTTCGTGCCGGACGAGCCCGTTCCCGGGGTGCCGCTCGAACCGGGCGCGTTCGTGCTCGTGCCCGAGGGCGACGAGCCCGGCGAGCTGGAGCCGGGTGCGCTCGACTGCGTGCCGGACGAACAGCCGACGAGCACGACGGCGAGAGCAACGGCAGCGACGGCGTTTCTCATGGCGCCCATCCTCGCAAACCGGGACGGAAAGTCCCCGTAAATGTCCTGCGTGATGTCCGGTCAGGTTTGTCAGAGGGTGTAACGGGAGTAAGAGGTACCCGGCCGGCGGGGCAGGTGCCGGCCGGGCACCGGGGAGGGAGGTCTACTTCTCTTCCGTCCGCGACGTCAGCACGACGGTGCGCTCGGCCAGGGGCTCGGACAGCTGCACGGTGAGCGGGGGGAAGCGGATGTCCATGGTGCACATCTGCTTGGTCAGCGGCAGCGTCTCGAGCAGCTCGATCTTGACGGTGGTGGCGTTCTGCTCCAGCACCGAAGCGCTCGCCTTGCCGCAGCCGCCCTCCTGGGCCACCACGCCGACCGTTTTCCCGTCACCCTCCGTCCACACGGTGCGCGGAAAGTCCGCGGCCAGACCGTTGGCGTCGAGCTTGGTCACGGGTTTGCCGTCCGGCGGCATTTCACCGGGTGCGACGTTCGGCGGGACCTCGGAGGAGGAGGTGGCGACAGGAAGTTCCTGACCGCCACCCGCTCCAGTGCCCGCGTTCTGCGCACTGCCACAGGCCGAGATGACGAGCAGCAGGACGCCAGTGCCAACTACGGTTCCTATGTGCCTCATGGTGAGAGGACGGAACCACCGTCACGACGGGTTGCAGGCACTTCTCTTCACAGTTACCGGCTAACGCCGAAGCGTCACCGGTTAACGGCCGTTACAGCCTCTCGCAGAGCTGACAGCCTGGCCTCGGACGCGAGACCCCCGTGGTAGAGGTGGAACTCCTCCACGCCGGCGTCGGCGTACGCGAGCCACTCCTTCGACAGCGCGGCGCCGTCGGCGGGCTTCGGCGGCAACCCCAGGACGTACGCGGCGATCCGCGTGTCCGGGGCGACCGCGCGCAACGCCTCGATGCCCGGCACCGCGACGTCCGGCCCCGGCCAGCACATCGTCGTCAGCACGTCGACGTCCGCGCCGACTCCACCCGCGACGGTCGCGAACGGCCCGGTGCCCCAGGGGTCCGCCGTCACGTGCATCCCGACCCGGACAGAAGGCGCGGCGGCACGGATCTCGCCGACCAGGCGCTGCCGCAACGACCGCACGACACCGGTGCGCACGGCCCGGACATCGTCCGCGAGCGCTCCCAGTGCTTCCTCAACACTGGGAGCACCGCGATCAACCCCGGCCCGGACCGCTTCACGCAGGGCATCCGGGTCGGCGTACAGGGTGGTGCAGGCAGAGCAGAAGCACAGCGACAACAGCTTCTGCTGCACCGCGTTCCAGTCCGTGCCGTCGGTCTTCTCGTGGTGCCCGCCGTGGAAGAACCCGAGCGGCCCGGCGGCCTCCAGGATGATCCCGTCCGGCGCGCCGAGCTCCAGCACCTCCGACACCAGTACCGACGTGTACTCGACGACGTCGGGCTGCGCGGTGCACAGCGCGTATGGGTAGCGGTCCCCGAACGCGTTGACCACGGTGAGATCGGGGTGCAGGTCGCCCAGCCGCGAGCTGTGCGTCAGCACCGTCCACGCGTACACGGGAAGTCCCGCCGCGCGAACGAGAGCGGCCGCGGCGCCGAACGAGTCCGGACCGTCCACCCAGGACGGTTCGGCCGGCACCAGGCGGCCGTACTTCGACGCGCGCACCGGCAGGTAGAACGCCGCGTGCCGCGCGTCCACCAGGCGATGCGCCGGGTGCAACGGCGTCGCGGCCCGCACCGTGTGGTACGACGCGGCAAGGGCGATCGCGTCGACGCCGAGGTCCTGGTACCGCGCGACGGCCTCAGGGTCTCCGACCAGGTCCCACGGATAGGCGTGGACAACCGACTTCACCACCGGGGACGCTTCCTCTCGTAGCTCGGGTCGAACTTCTGCATGTAGCCCGTGTCGTCCCGGGCCGTGATGCCGCACCGGACGTAGTTCTCCGCCAGGCGTGCCAGCGCGTCGCGGTCCAGCGACACCCCGAGACCGGGCGTCGTGGGAACCGGCACCGCACCGCCCACGAAGGACAGCACGCCGGGTTCGACGACCTCGTCGGCCGCGTTCCACGGGTAGTGCGTGTCGCAGGCGTAGTTCAGGTTCGGCGTCGCCGCGGCCAGGTGCGTCATCGCGGCCAGCGAGATGCCGAGGTGCGAGTTCGAGTGCATCGACAGGCCGATGCCGAACGTCTGGCAGATCATGCCCAGCTGACGGGAGCGCTGCAGACCGCCCCAGTAGTGGTGGTCCGAAAGCAGCACCTGCACGGCGTCCTGCTCCACCGACGGCCGCAGGTGCTCGAACGCGACCACGCACATGTTGGTGGCCAACGGCATCGGGGCCTTCGCGGCGACCTCCGCCATCCCGGAGATCTCCGGCGTCGGATCCTCCAGGTACTCCAGCACGCCGTCGAGCTCGGCGGCCACGCGCACCGACGTCTCGACCGACCACGCCGCGTTCGGGTCGAGCCGCAGCGGGTGGTCCGGGAACGCCTCGCGCAGCGCGCGGATCGCCTCGATCTCCTGCTCCGGCGGGAAGACACCGCCCTTGAGCTTGATCGACCCGAAGCCGTACTGCGAGATCATCTTCGAAGCCTGCGCGACGATCCCGGCGGGGTCGACCGCCTCGCCCCACTCGTCGGGCTCGGCACCGGGGTGCCCGTCCCACTTGTAGAACAGGTAGGCGGAGTACGGCACCGCGTCACGGACGCGACCGCCCAGCAGGTCGTGCACCGGACGTCCCAAGGCCTTGCCCTGGATGTCCAGGCACGCCACCTCGAACGGCGAGTACACCCGGTCGACGGTGCTCTCGGCGGTGATCTTGCCGGTCAGGCCGTGCTTGTCCGGCCCGGCCTTGCCGCCGAGCACGGCGGCGACCCGCGCGTGCATCTCGTTCAACGCGAAGACGTCGAGGCCGATCAGAGAGTCCACAACGGACCGTGAGCGCTCCAGGTGCCCGAGGTCGCCGTAGGTCTCCCCCAGCCCCGAGATGCCCTCGTCGGTGTGCACCTCGACGATCGTGCGCAGCGCCCACGGCTCGTGCACGCCGGCCGAGTTGAGCAGCGGCGGGTCCCGGAACGCGATCGGTGTCAGGACAATCTCGGTGATCTTCATGCCGACCGCCCTCTCAGCTCAGCAGTGCCTTACCAGCGGCGATGATCTTGTCGAGCGCGGCCAGGTGCTCGTCGGCGGGGTCGACCAGCGGCGGGCGCACTCCCCCGACGTCGAGGCCGTTCGCGCGCACCGCGGCCTTCACCAGCGCGACCGCGTAGCCGGGGACCTTGTCGCGCAGCTCGACCAGCGGCTTGTAGAACTCGTAGAGGAACCGGTTCACGAGCTCGGTGTCGCCTGCCTGTACAGCGTTGTAAAAACCGATCGAGATCTCCGGCGCGAAGCAGAACACCGCCGACGAGTAGAGCTCGACCCCGATCGCGCGGTACGCGAGCTGCGTCATCTCCGCGGTGGGCAGGCCGTTGAAGAACTGGAAGGGCTTGTCAACGTTGGCACGAACCGACAGCACGATCCGCTGCATCTGGTCGAGGTCGCCCAGGCCGTCCTTGAAGCCCACGACGTTCGGGATCGAGGCGACCTCGACGGCGGTCTCCGGCGTGAACCGCGCGTTGTTGCGCTGGTACACGATGACCGGCAGCTCGGACGCGCCGGCGGCCTCCGCGACGTACCGCACGAGCCCCGCGGCCGGGTTCGTCACCAGGTACGGCGGCAGCAGCAGGATGCCCTGCGCGCCGGCGCGTCCGGCGGCCCGCACGAACTCCTTGGTCTGCGCGATCGACCCGCCCGCCCCGGCGAACACCGGCACCTTGCCCGCGGTGGCCTCGACCGCGACGGCGACGGCCCGTTCGAACTCCTCCAGCCCCAGGGCGTGGAACTCGCCGGTGCCGCACGCGACGAACACCGCGCCCGGCCCGGCGGAGACACCGTGCTTGACGTGCTCGGCGAGCACGTCGTACGCGATGTTCCCCTCGCTGTCGAACGGGGTCACCGGAAAGAACAGCACACCATCGAGTTGCATAACCAGACTCATCCCTTGATCGCTCCGGTGGTGATCCCACGCAGGAAGGACTTCTGCAGCGACAGGTACACGACCAGGCTAGGTACCAGCGCCAGCAACGCACCGGCCAGCACGATGCCCGTTCCGACCATGTCGTCGGAGCGGAGCGCGAGAAGTGCGACCGTGAGCGTGTAATCGGAGGGGTCAGCGGCGACGATCAGGGGGAGCAGGTACTGCTCCCAAATCATGTTGAAGCCGAACACGGCGATCACGCCGAGCGCGGGTTTGCACAGCGGGAGGATGATCTGCGCGAAGAGGCGCAGCTCCCCCGCACCGTCCACTTTGGCCGCTTCCTCCAGCTCGTTGGGGATCTCCTTCATGAACTCCGTCATGACGAAGATGGAGAAACCCCAGGCCCCCAGCGGGAGGATGACGCCCAGCAGGGTGCCCTTGAGACTCACGTGCACCAGCGGTAGGTCTCCGATCACCAGCGACAGCGGGATCGCGATGACCTCCTCCGGCAACATCATCGTGGCGAGGATGACCAGCAGTGCGATGGCCTGACCGCGGAACTTCTTGCGCGCCAACGCGTACGCGGCGAAAACGCTCACCGCCAGCTGCAACAGCAGCGCACCACCCGCGATGATCAGCGAGTTCATCAGGTAGTGCCAGATCTTGTTCTCCGCCGCCACCTGGAAGTTGATGAGCGACGGGTTGTCCGGGATCACCGACAGCTGGGTCGGGTCCGGGTTGTGGTCGAACGCCCCGGAGAAGATGACCAGCAGCGGCCCGCAGAAAAGGATTACAGCGATGGCCGACAGGAGGAACCTGATGCCCCTGCTGAACCACGCGTCCGTGCGGGTCGACCAGCCGATGGCGCTGTCGAACCGGCTCGAGTTCACCGTGCTCATCGCGCTTCCCTCCTGCGGCGGTACCACTGCACGCTGACCGTGAGGATCAGGGTTACCAGGAACAACAGCACAGAACCAGCCGACGCGAGTCCGGCTTCGGACTGTTCGAACGCCGTGGTGTACACGCGGGTCATCCAGACGTCGGTCGATCCCGCGGGACCACCGCCGGTGAGGACGTACACCTCGGTGAAGACGCGCAGGCCGCGGATCGCCGCCAGGGTCAGCAGGATCGTGATCACCGGCCGCAACGCGGGGAGCGTGACGTTCCAGATCCGTTGCGGCGTCGTGGCTCCGTCGATCGCGGCCGCCTCGTACTGCTGGCGGTCGATGCCGGCGAGCCCGGCGAGGATCAGCACCATGTCGTACGGCGCGTGCTTCCAGATGCCGACGAACATGACCGACACCAGCGAGGTGTCCGTGTTGTGGATGTACTCCCACGGCCCGAGCCCCACCCACGAGATCAGCTCGTTGAGGAAGCCCTCCGGCGCCGGGTAGAAGAACAGCCGCCAGATCTCACCGATGACCGCGGTGGCCGCCACGACGGGCAGGAACACCGCGGACCGCACGAACCACAACGACTTGGTGTGGCCTTCCAGCAGCAACGCCAGGAAGAAGCCGATCACCATCGCGCCGATCGTCTGACCGCCCGCCAGCACGAGCGTGTGCCAGCTGGCGGTCAGGAACTTCTCGTCCTGCAGGATCGTCGCGTAGTTCTTGAACCCGACGAAGATGTCCCCGAGGAACGGCCGGACCTCGAACAGCGAGAGCCGGATGCCTTCGGCCATCGGGATGAACTTGAAGACCAGGAAGATCAGCGCGGCGGGGAGCAGGAAGAGCCACGGGATGAAGGTGGCTCCCGTGAGGCGGCGCCGGCGGCGCCGCCTCACGGGGTGGGTTTCGACGGCACCGCCGCCACTAGCCGTCGAGCCCACGTCTCGGGTTTCGCCGAGTGACTGAACAGAGGTCACTTCGACGCCTTCTGGTTTTCGAGTTCCTTCTTGAGGGCTTCCGCGAGGGTCTTCAGCTCAGCCGAGGAGTCCGCGGGGCACTTCGCGAAGATGGAGTTGAGGGTCTCCGAGGTCTTCTGCCGGAACGGCGCGAAGTTCGGGACGCTGGGGAACGGCCGCGCCTCGCTCGAGTACACGCCCGCCACGGTCGCCCAGCGCGGGTCCTTGTACGTCGCGTTGACGTCGACGGTCTTGTTGACGGGGAGCCGCACGACCGGCTGCGGGTCGCCCTTCATGCCCGCCTGCTGCGCCTCGGGCGTGATCAGGTACTCGGCGAGCTTCTTCTGGTCGGCGGTCTTCGCGGAGCCGGCCATCTGGTAGATGTTCTCGCCCTCGCCGAGCACGGTGGCGCCGGCCGGTCCCTTCGGGGACGCGACGACCTCGTACTTGTCCTTGCCGACCGACTTGTCGAAGCGGCCGATCATGTACGGGCCGGTGAGGTAGATGCCGCTCTTACCGGACTCGAACAGCGGGTGCGCGTCGTTCGTGCCGAGGGTCAGCGAGCCGGGCTGCATGACCTTGTCCTCGCAGAAGAGCTTGCGCAGCCGTTCGACGGCCTTGGTGGACTCCGGCGAGTCGATGCCGACGCGGAACTTGCCGTCGCCCTCGTCCTCGAGGATGTCGCCGCCGCCCTGCCAGATGTAGCTCGCGGCCCACCAGGCGAGGTAGCCGCGGTCGGTGGTGCCGGGCACGAGCATGCCGTAGGTGTCGTTCTGCCCGTTGCCGTCGGGGTCGTTGTAGGTGAAGGCCTTCGCGAGGTCGTCCAGCTCCTCCCACGTGGTGGGGACGGGCTTGCCGAGCTTCTCGCGCCAGTCCTTGCGGATCAGCGTGACCATCGCCTGGGTGGAGTAGGGGATGGCGTAGAACTTGCCGTCCGCGCCCTTCCCGTTGTTCCACGCGCGGTCGACGATGTCGCCGGCACCCGCGACGTCGTCCTTGTTGACCTCGGTCGTCCAGCCCTGCTTGACGAAGTTGCCGAGCGAGCCCGTGTCGGTGATGACGACGTCGGGGAGGTCCTTCGAGGCGGCGCGCTGCTGCACCTGCTTGTCGAAGTCGTTGAAGATCGGCTTGTAGTCGACCTGCACACCGGTCTTCTCGGTGAACGACTTGAAGATCTTCTCGTAGACCTTCGCGGTCGCCTCAGTGGAGCGGGTCCACACCTCCAGAGGCTTGTTCGGGTCTTTGTTGGACGTCGCCGCCGTGCCACCGCCGCCGCATCCCGCGAGCAGCGCGGCCACGCCCAGCGTGGCAAGTGTTGTGGCAGTTCTACGGCGCATCGTCGGAGCCCTTCGTGTTCAGATATGTGAACGTGGGTCGTACTTGTGAACCTGGGACAGGACTGTAAGAATCACCACAGCAACGTGTCAAGGGAAAGTTTCTTCCCTGTTTCGAGGAGGCTGCAGGTGGCGTCGCCGATCGGCAAGGGCACGGCTCGTCCTGGCGCGGTGAAGTCCGCCGACCGCACGGTGGAGCTTCTCGAGGTGCTGTCCGCGTCAGACCGCAGGTTGACGCTCACGGAGCTGCACCGGGAGCTCAGCTACCCGAAGTCCAGCCTCTACATGCTGTTGCAGACGCTGGTGGCGCGCGGCTGGGTGGAGGTCGACTCCGACCGCGGCACGTACGGCATCGGCGTGCGCGCACTGCTCGTCGGTACGTCCTATTTGGACCACGATCCCGTTGTGCGCGCGGCGATCCGGGTGATGGAGCAGGTGCGCCAGGACATCAACGAGACGGTCCACCTGGCCCGTTTGGACGGTGCGGACGTCGTGTACCTGGCGAGCCGCGAGTCCGAGCACCACCTGCGCGTCGTCTCGCGCGTCGGCCGCCGGCTGCCCGCGCACTCGACGTCGCTGGGCAAGGCCGTGCTGTCGACGCGCACGCCGGAGGACGTCGACCTGATCCTGCCCGCCGAGCTGTCGCCGCTGACCCCCAACACCGTGACCGACCGGGCGGCGTTGCACGAGCAGCTCGCCGGGTTCCGCAACGTCGGCTACGCCCACGAACGCGAGGAGAACACGCCCGGACTGGGCTGCTTCGCGGTGGCGTTGCCGTACCGCAATCCCGTGCTGGACGCCATGAGCTGCTCGGTTCCGCTGGGCAGGCTCACGCCCGAGCACGAACGGCAGGTCGTCGGCGCGCTGCTCGACGCCGCGCGGACGATCACCGAACTGCTGCGCCAGTTCGGCCGTTGACGTTGTGCCGAAACCTGAACAAGACGGAGGGTTCCATCCCGTGACCGCACGCATCCTGATCACCGGCGCCGGCGGCGGGGTGGGCACGCTCATGCGCACCCGCCTCGCGGCGCAGGGCCGTGTCCTGCGGCTGCTGGACATCGCGGAGCTGCCCGCGGCCGCCGACGGCGAGAACGTCGAGCTCGTCGAGGCGTCGGTGACCGACATGGCCGCCATGGAGGCGGCGATGAAGGACGTCGACGCGGTGATCCACCTCGGCGGCCACAGCCTGGAAGAGTCGTGGGACAAGATCCTGCGCGTCAACATCGACGGCACGCACACGGTGCTGGAGGCCGCGCGGCGCTCCGGTGTCCGGCGGGTCGTGCTGGCCAGCTCGAACCACGCGGTCGGCTACGTCGAGCGCGCGGACGGCGAGGCGGGCGACTACGCGTTCCCACGCCCGGACACGTACTACGGAGTGTCCAAAGTGGCCTTGGAGGCGCTGGGGTCGCTGTACGCGGACCGCTACGGCATGGACGTGATCGCGATCCGCATCGGGTCGTGCTTCGAGAAGCCGCGCGACGTGCGGATGCTGTCGACGTGGATGTCGCCGGACGACGGCGCGCGCCTGTTCGAGGCGTGCCTCTCCGTCGAGTCGCCCGGTTTCCGGATCGTCTGGGGTGTCTCGGACAACAAGCGCGGCTGGTTCTCCCTGGAGGAGGCGCGCGCGATCGGGTACGAACCGCAGGACGACTCCGAGGAGTACGCGGCCGCCGTGCTGGAGCAGCACGGCGGTGAGCTCGACCCTTCGTCGCCCGCGGCGAGGTTCGTTGGCGGGGCCTGGTGCGGCCCCGATTTCGACACGGCAGTCAAGGAGGCAGGGCGTTGAGCCACGTCGTTCAGGGATACAACCCGCGCACCGGTGAGCCGTTCGGTGAACCGGTCGCCAAGACCCCCGACAGCGAGGTGGATCGGATCGCCTCGGCCGCGGCCGTCGCGTTCACGGCGTGGTCCGCGGTTCCGGCGGCAGAGCGCGCCGTCGTGCTGGAGAAGGTCGCGGACGCGCTCGACGGCGAGTCGGCGTTGCTGGTCGAGACAGCCGACGGTGAGACGGCGCTGGGCGTGCCGCGGCTGACGACCGAGCTGAAGCGCACGACGAACCAGCTGCGGCTGTTCGCGGAGGTGCTGCGCGAGGGCAGCTACGTCGAGGCCACCCTGGACACGGCGAACCCGGACATCATCCCGCCGCGGCCGGTGCTGCGGCGCGTGCTCCGTCCACTGGGGACGGTCGCGGTGTTCTCCGCGTCGAACTTCCCGTTCGCGTTCTCGGTGGCCGGTGGCGACACCGCCTCGGCACTGGCGTCGGGCTGTTCCGTCGTGGTGAAGGCGCATTCGGCGCACCCGTCGACGTCGCGGGAGACCGCGCGGGTCGTCGTGGACGCGCTGCGCGAGGCCGGTGCGCCGGAGGGCGTGTTCGGGATCGTGTACGGCACCGAGTCCGGTGTCGCGCTGGTGAAGCACGCGGCGGTGCGCGCGGTCGGGTTCACCGGGTCCACCGGTGGCGGGCGCGCGTTGTTCGACCTGGCGCAGGGCCGGCCGGACCCCATCCCGTTCTACGGCGAGCTGGGCAGCGTGAACCCGACGGTGATCCTGCCGGGCGCCGCCACGCCGGACATCGCGGCCGGGTTCGCCCAGTCGCTGGTGATGGGCGTCGGGCAGTTCTGCACGAACCCCGGCCTGGTGTTCGCGCCGGAGTCGATCGTGCCCGCGCTGGGCGAGGCCGTCGCGGCGTCGTCGGGTGGTGCGATGCTGAACGAGCGGATGTGCGACTCCTACCAGGCGGGCACGGACGCCCTGGCCGCGTCGGACCTGGTGTCCGTCGTGTCGGCGGGGACCCGGCCGGACGAGGCGTGGGCGGTGGCTCCGCTGCTGTTCACCACGCCGGTCGAGGTGTTCGAGCAGAACCTGGAGAAGCTGACCGAGGAGCACTTCGGCCCGGCGGCGCTGGTCGTCACCTACTCGTCGCCGTCCGAGCTGCACTCGGTGCTCGCGAAGCTGCCGGGCACGCTGACCGGCACGGTGCACGCGGCCGACTCCGACCACGCCGAGGCCGGTGAGGTCGCCGAGATCCTGCGGCACGTGGCGGGTCGGCTCATCTTCAACGCCTGGCCGACCGGTGTCGCGGTGGCGTGGGGCCAGCACCACGGCGGCCCGTGGCCCGCGACGACGAACCCGCTGCACACGTCGGTGGGCGCCACGTCTATCCGCCGCTGGATCGCGCCGGTGACCTACCAGTCGTGGCCGGACGCGTTGCTGCCGGCCGAGTTGCAGGACGCGAACCCGCTCGGTATTCCGCGTCGCGTGGACGGCGTGCTCGGCACGCACTGATCTTCCCTCCGAGGACGGGGTCGCCGGCATCGCGCCGGCGGCCCCGTTTCTCTTTGCGCGCTCCCTCTCCGGTCCCGCCTCCCGCCCGCGGAAGCAGTTTCCCGGGCGTCCCTAATGAGACGCTCCCTATCGAGACGATTACTCGGTTATAACCAATACGACGAGGTCTTCGGCCTATTCGTGTCGGCGACATGTCATCCGCTCAACAGCAGTTCGATGTTTGGATGAATTCGACAGCTCTTTTGGCGTCCGGCCGGTGCAAGATGGGTTATCGCACGGCTACGTCCAGGGGAGCGGGACATGACCGACCTGCGTTTCGCATGGCTTGAGATCACCGGGAAATGCCAGCTGAGCTGCACCCACTGCTACGCGGACTCCGGACCGCGCGGCGACTCGGGGAGACTGGGTGCCGACGATTGGTTCCGCGCCGTCGACGCCGTCGCCGAACTGGGTGCGCGCTCGGTTCAGTTCATCGGCGGAGAGCCGACATTGCACCCGGATTTACCGCGCTTCATCGACCGCGCGCTGAGCGCCGGTCTCGAGGTCGAGGTGTTCAGCAATCTCGTGCACATCGGCCCGCGCCTGTGGGAGTCCTTCTCCCGTCCCGGAGTGCGACTGGCCACCAGCTACTACTCCGCCGCGCCAACCCACCACGAGTCCGTCACGCGCCGCCGGGGCAGCCACGCCCGCACCCGCGCCAACATCGCCGAGGCGCTGAGCCGCGACATCCCCCTGCGCGCCGGGGTGATCGACGTCGGCTCCCCCACCAGGGACGCCATCGCCGACCTGAGATCGCTCGGCGTCGTCTCGATCGGCACGGACCGGCAGCGCGCCGTCGGCCGCGGCGCAAACGCTTCCGCGCTGAACCAGCTGTGCGGCCGGTGCGGCGACGGCGCCGTCGCGATCGCCCCGTCCGGCGACGTCTGGCCGTGCGTCTTCGCGCGCCGCGTCAGCCTGGGCAATATATTGGATACTGATCTTGCGACGATCCTGTCGAGGTCGACGTACCGCGCGCCGGTACCCGTGGGCGCCTCCTGCTGGCCCCAGGGCGGCGGTTCCTGCGCCCCGAACGACGACCCGCCGCGTTAGGGGGTCCGCACGACCGCCGCGGCGATCACCCGTGCGCACTCGATCGCCTCGGCCTGGGCGCTGTCGACCTCGACGTCGTACGTCATCCCGCGGTGCACCAGCTCGGCCTGCGCCTCGGCCATCCCGGCCACCCGGTCGCCGCGCGCGAGTTCGCGTCCGACGGCGACGGCGGCGTCGCACCGCACCCCGACCCACAGGACGTCGAGCCCGTCGAGCGCGGTCTCCCACCGCTTCCTCGACTCGGTCCCGCCGAGGAACACGTCGTCGACGATCACCCGTGCCCCGGAGCGCACCATCGTCGCGACGCCCGCCATCCACGCGTCCTCCAGCAGCCGGAACTCGGCCCCGGCGCTGACCTCGCCTTCCCCGCCGAACCCGATCCCCTCGGACCCGAGCCGCAGCCGCGCCGGCAGCACGTCGATCAGCGTGTCGACGCCGATCGCGAGCCACGCCTCGGGCAGCACCGCCTGCAGGCAGCGCGCGATGCCCGACTTGCCGGAGCTGGACCCACCGTTGAGAACGATCACCTGAGCACTGGTCGGCACGCCCCCGACGGTACCCATCCCGCCGCGCCGGCAACCCGGCTCAGCGCCGGGCCGCGCCCGCCCGCCGTTCCGCCTCCAGCTCGCGCCGGTAGCCGAGGAAGTCGACCTCCAGGGTGTGCCGCGACGACTTCACGTACCGCCGCCGCAGCCGTTCCCGGTAGGCGGTGATCTCCGCCTTCATCTCCGGCACCGGCGGCAGCGCCCCGCTCCCGGAGACCAGGTCGGCGATCCACTCGGCCTGCGCCTCGGCCAGCGGCATGATCGCCCCGAGCGGCTGGATCAGGCCGAGGAAGTACAGCCCGGGGTGCGCGGGGTCCACGACCCGCCGGTACAGCGAGACCTCGTTGCCCGCGTCCGACACCGCCGGGAACTCCGCCGGATCCAGGAACGGGAACTCCACCTGGTATCCGGTGCAGTACACGATCACGTCGACGTCCTCGCGCGACCCGTCCGCGAACACCACCCCGGACCCGTCCAGCCGGGACACGTTCGGCTTCACGGTGATGTCGCCGTGCCCGAGCCGGGTCAGCAGGTCGTCGGACACCGTCGGGTGCGCCGCCAGGATCGCGTGCGACGGCTCCGGCAGCCCGTAGTCCGACAGCCGGCCGCGGGCCAGCCGCAGCATCGCCCGCAGGGACAGCGACTGCAGCCAGGCGGGCGCGAACCGGGCCAGCGGCGAGGTCGTCAGATGATCGGTGGGCATGCCGAACAGGTACTTCGGCATGATGTGCGCGCCGCGGCGCATGGCGAGAAACGTCCTGGCGGACACCCGGGAAGTCTCGACGGCGATGTCGCACGCCGAATTGCCGATGCCGAGAACCAGCACCTTCTTGCCGGCGAATCGTTCCGGCGTCTTGTAGAAGTGCGCGTGCGTCTGCTCGCCGTCGAACGAACCGGGAAACGCGGGCTCGGGCATCCGGGGCGACCAGTGGTGCCCGTTCGCGACGATCACTGAACGGTAGACACCCGAAAACTCCTCGCCGCTGTCGCGATCGCGTGCCGTCACCGAATAGCCACCGGGCGCGACGGAAACGGAGGTCACCTCGGTGCGGAACCGGATGCGGTCGCGGAACCCGTGGTGCTTCACGAAGTCGTCGAAGTACTCGGCGATCTGGAAGTGCGACGGATACGCGGGCAGGTGCGCGGGCATCGGGTAGGACCTGAACTCCATCATCTGCCGCGAGGTGTTGATGTGGAGGGAGCGATAGGCCGACGACATGCCGTTGTCGTTGAGGTAGCGCCAGTTGCCGCCGATCTCGGATCCGGCCTCGAGGCAGTCGTACTCGATGCCGCGGGCGCCGAGCACCTGACATGCGGCGATGCCGGACGAGCCCGCCCCGATGACGCACACGCGTTCCATGCGACTGAAGTATTTTCACGTTCGCGGTCGCTGTCAATCTCCGGCCGTTCACCCCGGCGCGGCCGGAAATCGGACGAAATTGTCAGACCCGACCGCCATGATGGCCCGCATGACAGACGCGATCGTGGCCGAAGGCCTGATCAAACGGTACGGAACGGTCGTCGCGCTCGACGGCCTGGACCTCAGGGTCCCCGAGGGCACCATCATGGGGCTGCTGGGTCCGAACGGCGCCGGCAAGACGACGGCCGTGCGCGTGTTCACCACCCTGCTCGAGGCCGACGAGGGCACGGCGCGCGTCGCCGGGCTCGACGTCCGCACGCAGGCCGAGGAGCTGCGCGGCCGGATCGGGCTGTCCGGCCAGTACGCGGCCGTCGACGACAACCTCACCGGGTTCGAGAACCTCGACATGGTCGGCAGGCTGTACCACCTGGGCCGCGCGCGGAGCCGCGAACGCGCCCGCGAGCTGCTCACCCGGTTCGACCTCGAGGACGCCGCGGACCGTCCCGTGAAGGGCTACTCGGGCGGCATGCGGCGGCGCCTCGACCTCGCGGGCGCGCTCGTCGCGAAGCCGTCGGTGCTGTTCCTCGACGAACCGACGACGGGCCTCGACCCGCGGTCCCGCCTCGGCATGTGGGACGTGATCGAGGAGCTCGTCCAGGGCGGCACCACGCTGCTGCTCACCACCCAGTACCTGGAGGAGGCCGACCGGCTCGCCGACCAGATCGCCGTGATCGACCAGGGCAAGGTCATCGCCGAGGGCACCGCGGACCAGCTGAAGGACCAGGTCGGCGGCGAACGCCTCGAACTGTCCGTCGCCTCGCCCGACGCGCTCGTGGCGGCGAGGTCCGCTCTCGCCGACCTCGCCGTCGGCCAGATCGGGTCGGACGACCGCCAGGGGCACCTGACCGTGCCGGTCTCCGGCGGTTCGGCGGTGCTGATGGAGGCGATCCGGCGCCTCGACGCCGAGTCGGTGAAGGTCCTCGACATCGGACTGCGCCGGCCGACGCTCGACGACGTGTTCCTGACCCTGACCGGCCACCACGCCGAAGGCGAGGACGAGAAGTGAAGCTGCTGCAAGCGCTCGCGGACGGCGGTGTCGTCGCCAAGCGCAACCTCATCAAGATCAAACGCGTGCCGGACCTGCTGGTGTTCTCCACCGCGGCGCCGATCATGTTCGTGCTGCTGTTCGCCTACGTGTTCGGCGGCTCGATCCAGATCCCCGGCATGGACTACCGCGAGTTCCTGATGGCGGGCATCTTCGCGCAGACCGTGCTGTTCGGCGCCACCATCACCGGCAGCGGTCTGGCCGAGGACATGACCAAGGGCATCATCGACAGGTTCCGGTCGCTGCCGATGGCGCGCTCGGCCGTGCTGATCGGCCGCACCACGTCGGACCTGGTCAACAACGCGCTGGTCATCGTCATCATGATGATCACCGGCCTGATCGTCGGCTGGCGCATCCACTCGTCGCCGCTGGAGGCGCTCGCGGCGGTGGGGATCCTGCTGCTGTTCGCCTACGCGTTCTCGTGGGCGATGGCGTGGATCGGGCTGCTGGTGCGCAGTCCCGAGGTGTTCAACAACGCGAGCTTCATCTTCATCTTCCCGATCACCTACATCGCGAACACGTTCGTGCAGTCGGAGAACCTCCCGGCGGGCCTGCGGCACATCGCCGAGTGGAACCCGGTCTCCGCCGTCACGCTCGCCGCCCGCGAACTGTTCGGCAACACCTCTCCCCTGCAGCCCGCGCCGGACGCGTGGCCGTTGCAGCACCCGGTGATCGCTTCGCTCGCCTGGGTGGTGATCTTCCTGCTGATCTTCGTTCCGCTGGCCAACTACCAGTACAAGCGCGCCGTGGCCCGCTGAACTGGGTCGCCGGCCTTAAGCGAGTTCGTTGGCGCTCAAGGAACTCCCGGGAAACTCCTTTGTGGAAGCCGCGAAGCGCCGCCTAACCTCGTACGCATGGCAGCAACCGTGGTCCGCGGCCAGAACGTGGACATCCGCATGTGGACTCGACCGGAAGAGGTCGAGGAGTTCGCCATGCAGCAGTTGCAGAACATCTCCTCGCTGCCCTGGGCTTTCAAGCACGTCGCGGTCATGCCGGACGTGCACTACGGCAAGGGCGCCACGGTGGGTTCGGTGATCGCGTTGCGCGACGCCGTCTCCCCCGCGGCGGTCGGCGTGGACATCGGCTGCGGCATGACCGCCGTGCGCACCTCGCTCACGGCCAACGACCTGCCGGAGACACTGCGGGGCCTGCGGTCCCGCATGGAGTCCGTCGTCCCCGTCGGGTTCGGACAGCACCGCGCGACGGCGTTCACCGAGAGGGACGCGTCCGACTGGGGCGTGTTCTGGAGGAAGTTCGACGACCTCACGCCGGTGGTGAAGGCGCGCGCCGACAAGGCGATGCACCAGATGGGCACGCTCGGCGGCGGCAACCACTTCCTGGAGGTCTGCCTCGACGGGGACCAGCAGGTGTGGGTCATGCTGCACTCGGGGTCGCGCGGGATCGGCAACGAGCTGGCGCAGCACCACATCGCGGTGGCGCGCACGCTCGCGCACAACTCCGAGCTGCCGGACCCGGACCTGGCCGTGTTCCTCGCGGGCACGCGGGAGATGGCGTCCTACCGGCACGACCTGTACTGGGCGCAGGACTACGCGCGCCGCAATCGCGCGGTCATGCTGCGCCTGGTCTGCGACGTGCTGCGCGAGGAGTTCCCACAGGTCTCCTTCGACGAACCCATCTCCGCGCACCACAACTACGTCGCCGAGGAGAAGCACTTCGGCGAGGACGTCCTGGTGACGCGCAAGGGTGCGATCCGCGCCGGACGGGGCGAGCTGGGGATCATCCCCGGCTCCATGGGCACCGGGTCGTACATCGTGCGCGGGCTCGGGAACCCCGACTCGTTCATGTCGGCGTCGCACGGCGCCGGCCGCAGGATGTCGCGCAACAAGGCCCGCAAGACGTTCACGACGAAGGATCTCGCCGCCCAGACAAGTGGGGTCGAGTGCCGCAAGGACTCCGGTGTCGTGGACGAGATTCCAGGCGCCTACAAGGACATCGACGCGGTGATGGCGAACCAGTCCGACCTGGTCGAGGTGGTCGCCAAGCTCAAGCAGGTGGTTTGTATCAAGGGTTGATGTTTCCCTTGTGAGTGAACGGGAAAGCCTCCCGGACAGCCAGAGAGTTTGCCTGTCTTGGAGGTTTTTCCATGTCAACGGGCGCCATCATCGGCGTTGTGGTCGCGATCGTCGCGGCATTGGTGATCCTCGTGATCGTGCTGAGGCCTGCCATGCAGCGCAAGAAGCTCCGCGACCGCTTCGGCCCTGAGTACGACCGCGTGGTCGAGCACAGCGACAACAGATCAGCGGCGGAGAAGGAGCTCGCGGAGCGGGAGCACCGCCACAGCGAGTTCGACCTGAAGCCGCTTTCCCCGACGGCACAGGAGAGTTACCGCCGGCACTGGGCGACCGTGCAGGCGAAGTTCGTCGACTCGCCGGAGAGCGCCATCGCCGACGCCGACCGCCTCGTGACCGATCTGATGGCCGAGCGCGGGTACCCCACCGAGGGGTACGAGGCGCAGCTGAGCGTTCTGTCGGTCGAGCACGCGAAGACGCTGGAGCACTACCGCAAGGCGCACGACATCTCGGAGCGCCAGGAGATCGGCGAGGCGAGCACCGAGGACCTGCGCACCGCGATGGTGCACTACCGCGAACTGTTCACCGATCTGCTCGAACGCGGCACGGCGCCGCGCAAGAACCGGGAAGCCACGCGGAAGGAGAAGACCGATGTCTGAGGCCCAGACCCACGCCGCTGGGGTTCCCACCCCGGCGCGACCCCAGCAGTCGCCCCAGCAGACCGAACGCATGCCGCAGCAGGCGCAGCGCGTCGAAGCGCAACACGCTGAGGCACAACGGATCGACGCACAGCGCACCGATGCACAGCGCACTGATGCGCAGCGCACCGAGACGCAGCGCACCGAGCCCCAGCGCCCCGCGGACGCGCAGAAGACCGCGGACGCGCAGAGGAACGAACACCAGCGCACGGAACCGCAACGCACCGAACAGCGCCACGCCGAGGCGCAGCGCTCCGACCAGCGTCACGCGGAGCCGCAGCACACCACGGAGTCGCGTCCGGTCGGCAAGCTGGAAGACGAGTGGCAGGCCGTGCAGTACGACTTCGTCGACGACCCGAAGTCCGCGGTCCGCAAGGCCGACGAGCTCGTGACGCGCGCCCTGGAGGAGCTGACCAGCCGCCACCGCTCCCTCACCAAGCAGCTCGAGGGAAACAGTGATCCACAGACCGAGGACCTGCGACTGGCTCTCCACCGCTATCGGGAACTGTTCAAGTCGCTGGTCGCCGTCAAATAAGTGCTGGAAGCCCCGGCGCCGTGGCCGTAACAGGTGGCGGCGCCGGCAGGCATGTCCAGGTCAGCTGGGGAGTTCGCGGATCTCCATCTCCAGCACGTCGATCTCGTCGCTGATCGCCTCGTCCAGCATGTCGTCCAGCAGCTTGCGGCACTCCGCCGACCCGCACCGCGGCAGCCCGGCACCGAACCGCGGCACCTGCTCCCACCACACGGCGGGGTTGTTCCAGAACGACCCCGACCCCTGGTCGACGCCTTCGAGGCAGCGCAGCCTCTGATCGGTCTCCGGAAGAGCGCGCACGAACTCGATGAACAACGCCAGCGCGTCGGGACTGCTCACCGGAACCGCGCCGTAGCCGCGCAGGCAGTCTTCGAGCTCTGCGAGGAACTCCGCCTTGAAGGACACGGCCACCCCCGCTCCTCCGCACCGTTGCGGACGTCCTGAAGTTCGTCCCACCAACAGTACCTCCGCGACTTGAGCGGGGAACGAGTGCGAACGGGCGGTCTCTTCCTGTGCCCGCACGGGGTTCCGGTGACCCGCAGTCACTTCGTCCGCCGGTGCGGCGGCGCTCGCGTCAGCGCGGCCGAACGTCACTCTCCCGGACGCGCCAAGGAAGTCACGCAAAGTGCAGAGCGTTGTCCGTTGGGGCCCGAAAGGAATTCCCTCCACAGTGGACAGGCGCGACTCAGCGCTCCGCGTGCAGCCGCGCCACGAAGCTGAACCTGTCGCCCCGGTACAACGACCGGGCGCGTTCGATCGGGTGACCGTCGACGTCGTAGGACACGCGGTGCAGCAACAGCATCGGCAGCGCCGGGTTCGTGCCGATCAGCAACGCCTCGCGGGGCGTGGCGAGCACGGTCTCAACGCGTTCCTCGGCCTCCGCGAACCGCACGCCGAGCCGTTCGGTGAGGCACGCGTAGAGCGAGCCGGCGGGGTCGAGCTTCTCCATCAGGTCCGGGAAGCGGGTCAGGCTGAGGTAGGTCGATTCGAGTCCGATGCGTTCGTCGTCGGCGAGCAGCACGCGTTCGAGGTGCAGGATCGGGTCGCCGGGGTCAAGCACCAGGTCGCGGGCGAGGCCCTCGTCGGCGCCGAGCTCCTCGACGGTGATGACCGTGCGGTTCGGTTCGACGCCCTGCCTGCGCATGCCCTCGGTGTAGCTGACCAGGGACAACGGCTGGACGAGCTTGGGCGGCGCGACGAACGTGCCGCTGCCCTGGCGGCGGATGAGCTTGCCTTCGAGCACGAGCTCGCTGACGGCCTGGCGGAGCGTGACGCGGGAGACGGAGAACCGTTCGGCGAGCTCGCGTTCGGACGGCAGGACGGTGCCTTCGCCGAGGTTCTCGACGAGGTCGAACAGCTCGGCCTTGACCGCGTAGTAACGCGGGACGCGGCCGTGTTCGGGAATGCCCGCGCGAACGGGTCGATCAGCGCGGTGCGGCGGGACGCGGTTCACGTGGCGTGAGCCTACGTGACGCCGCGTGTGATCACGGGGCCAGCTTCGGCGGGTCGGGGATCTTGTAGCCGGAAGATCCGATGTTGGCCTCCAGCGACTTGCGCCAGGCGCCGGTGTCGATCATCTTCTGCATCGCGGCCTGGACCTTGGCCTTGCTGTCGGGGTCGTCGCGGTGCAGGCCGACGCCGTACTCCTCCTTGCTGAACGGGTCGCCGACGACCCGCAGGAGCTCGGGGTTCTGCGCGGCGTACCCGGCGAGCAGCACGTCGTCGGTGGTGACGGCGTCGACGTTCTCCGCGAGCAGCGCCGTGACGCAGTCGCTGAACTTCGCGTACTCGACCATCTTCACGTCCTTCGCGAACTGGTCGCGGACGTACGCGGCGGAGGTCGAACCGGCGGTGGAGCACAGGCGGAGGGTGGCGTTGAGCGACTTCGGGCCCTCGATGCGGCTCTCGTTCATGCGCACCAGCAGGTCCTGGCCCGCGACGAAGTAGGGGCCGACGAAGTCGACGATCTGCTTGCGCTTGTCGGTGATCGAGTAGGTGGAGACCACCATGTCGGCCTCACCGCTGGTCAGGAGGGTCTCCCGGTTGCCGGGCTGCGCTTCCCTCCAGGTGATGTTCTGCTCGGGGACGCCCAGCTCGCCCGCGATGTACTTGGCGACGTCGACGTCGAACCCGCGGTAGCTGCCGTCGAGCCTGCGGACCGACAGTCCGGGCTGGTCGTACGACACGGCGATGACCATGCGGTCGTTCGAGCTGACCTTGCCGGCCATTCCGGATCCGCCGCCACCCGCGCACGATGCGAGCAGGAGCACGGCGGCGATGGCTGCCACCAGGCGGAGAAGTGCTCTCGGCGTCATTCGTCCCTACTCACAGCTGTTTCTCAGCAAAGGCGTTTATTCCACGGGCATGCGCCTGCGCACCTGGGTGGGTGCTGCTCGGCGATGCGGGAAACCTAAGCGCCGAAAGGACGCATGTCCATACCTCAACGCGAATGAAACATCGGAATCGTTGCGGTAACTCATCAGTAGCGGGTTACCGGAGACGGCGCGGTCCCGCGTCGTGCAGCGACGGAGGGGGTCCGACGACGATGCGCGCACTGCTCACGAAAGCGCCTGCGGCGGAAGCAAGAACTGGTTCGAGCTTCAACGAGCGCACCTCCGGAAGGTCCTCGGCCAACGCCGCCAAACGGAGTACCAGTTCCTGAAGTGCTTTCAGGTCCGCGGGTTCGTCGCCGCGGTAGCCGGTGAGCAGCGGCGCCGCTTTCGGTGCGGCAACGAGTTCCGCCGCGTCGGTGTCGGTGAGCGGGACGGCCCGGTAGGCGCGGTCGCCGAGCAGGTCGCTGACCAGTCCCGACAGTCCGAACCAGACCAGCGTGCCGAAGCTCGGGTCGTCCTGCAGGCCCAGGACGCAGCTGACTCCCTTGGGCGCCATGCGTTGCACGTAGACGCCGGGGTTGCCGGAGAGCGCGGCGAGGTCGTGGTAGGCGGCCCGGACGGACTCCTGCTGGGCGACGTCGAGGCGCACGCCGACGAGGTCGGTGCGGTGGCGCAGGCGTTCGCTGGTGGCCTTCATCGCGACGGGGTAGCCGAGTTCGTCCGCGGCCTGGGCTGCCTCCTCCTCGCTGCGGGCGATGCGGAACGGGACGACGTCGATGCCGTAGCAGCGCAGCAGTCGCACGGCCTGCTCGTCATCGAGCCGGGTCTCGACCGCCGGGCTGTCCACAATGGACCTCGCTTGGTCGAGGTCGATGCCGTCCGGGCGGACGAAGGTGCCCTGCGGCGCGGCGCGCCAGCGGGCGTAGCGGACGGCCCTGGCGAGGGCGAGCACGGCGCGTTCGGGACTGGCGTAGCTGGGAATCCCGCCCTTGCCCGGAATCCGCAGCTCGTCGGGGACGCCCTCGACCGCGAGGAACGTCGACACGATCGGCTTCGCGCGGTGCGCGGCTTCCCTGATGGCGCGGGCGTAGGCGGTGCCGGGGACGGCGACCGGCGGCACGAACACGACGACGAGGGCGTCGGTGTCGGCGCGGTCGAGTGCCTCGCGGACGGCCTTGGCGAACTCCTCGGGCGTGGCCTGGGCGCCGACGTCGACGGGGTCGCCCGCGAGCTCGAGGTCCTGGGCGAGCAGCGTGTCGGCGGCGAGCAGGCCGATCGCGGTGGAGTTGCCGACGACGGCGACGCGCCTGCCCTTGGGCAGCGGCTGGTGGGCGAGCAGCAGGGCGGTGTCGAAGAGCTGGGCCAGCGAGTCGACCCTGATCACGCCGGCCTGCTCGAACAGGGCCTGGACGCTCGCCTCGTCGACCTTGGCGGCGGTGGCGGCGAGGCCGGGGACGACGGCGTGGCGGCCGGACTTCACCGCGACGATGGGCTTGGTGCGGCCGAGCCGTCTCGCGAGCCGCGCGAACTTGCGCGGGTTGCCGAAGGACTCCAGGTAGAGCAGGACGACGTCGGTGGCGGGGTCGGTCTCCCAGTACTGCAGGAGGTCGTTGCCGGAGACGTCGGCGCGGTTGCCGGCGGAGACGAACGTCGACAGGCCGAGGCCCCAGCCGGCGGCGTTGGCGAGGATGGCCGTGCCGAGGGCTCCGGACTGGCAGAAGAAGCCCGCGCGGCCCCGTTCGGGCAGCTTGGGGGCGAGGCTCGCGTTGAGGCGGACCTTGGGGTCGAGGTTGAGGACGCCGAGCGCGTTCGGGCCGACGACGCGCATGCCGTGCGCTCTCGCCTCCGCCGCGAGCCTGCGTTCGGCCGACAGCCCGTCGGGCCCCGTCTCGCCGTAGCCCGAACTGACGACGACGAGCGCCTTCACGCCCTTGGCCAGGCATCCGTCCATGACTTCGTCGACGCTGGCGGCGGGCACGGCTACGACGGCGAGGTCGACGTCGTCGGGGATGTCGAGCACGGTCGGATAGGCCCGCACGCCCCGTACGGCGCGGTGCTCGGCGTTGACGGGGTAGACAGGCCCGTTGAAGTCGGCCTCGAGGAGGTTCTTGAGGACCGCGTGCCCGATCTTGGTGGGGTCGGTGGACGCGCCGATGACCGCGACGCTGCGCGGATGCAGCAGGTTGTGCACGCTGCGCGCCTCGGCGGCCTGCTCCCGTGCCCTGGCGACGGCGACGGACTCGTCGGTCGGGTCGATCGCGAACTCCAGGTGCAGCACGCCCTCCTCGAACGCCCTGCTGACCTGGTAGCCGGCGTCGCGGAACACCCGGACCATCTGCCCGTTCTCGGCGAGCACCTCGGCCTCGAACCGGGCGAGCCCGACCTCCCTGGCCGCGGCGGCGAGGTGTTCGAGCAGGATGCTGCCGAGCCCGCGCCCCTGATGCCCGTCCTCGACGACGAACGCGACCTCGGCGCTGTCGCCGCGGCGCCCGCCGCCGTGCAGCCGGTCGAACCGCCCGACGGCGACGATGTCGTCGCCGAGCAACGCGATGAGCGCGACCCGGTCGTGGTGGTCGACCGTGCTGAACCGCTCCAGGTCCCGTTGCGGGATCCGCGGGTACGGCCCGAAGTACCGGAAGTACCGCGTGCGCTCCGACAGCCGCCCGTGGAACTCCCGCAGCTGCTCGCCGTCGTCGGGCGTGATGGGCCGCAGGTGGACCGTGCCGCCGTCGCTCAGGACGACGTCGGCCTCCCACCGCCGCGGGAAGTCGAACGGATCCCGCTCACCGGTCACATCGTCGGGCACGCGGTCCGGCACCTGTCAGTCCCTGGGGTCGTCGGGATCAAGCCCGTGCAGCGGGAACACCGCACGGCGCGTCTCGCGGATCGCCTTGTCCACCGGCTCCTCCGAGTCCCCGCCCCACGGCTGGTACCCAGGGTCGCATCCGTCGGTCATCGACGCGGGCAGGGGCCACTCAGGTGCGATCCGTGTCGCATGAGCCACCCAGTCCGCGGGCAGCGGCCGGTTGGGGTCGACGTCCCGGTCCAGCACCGTCGCCAGCAGGTGCGTCCACGACCGCGGCACCACCCGCAACAACTCGTACCCGCCCCCGCCGAGCGCGAGCCACTTGTACCCGTGCTCGTTCACGAGGTCCCGAAAAGCCTGGTAGATCGCCCGATGCCCGTCCACGCTCAACGACAGGTCCGCCAGCGGATCCTCCCGATGCGTGTCCACTCCGCACTGCGTCACCAGCACCTGGGGCCGGAACGCCCGCAGCAACGCCGGCACCGTCGCGTGGAACGCCCGCAACCACCCGCCGTCCCGGGTCCCGGCGGGCAACGGCACGTTGACCGCGCTCCCCTCGGCCCCGGCACCCCCGACCTCACCGGCCCACCCGGTACCGGGCCACAGGCTCATCGGATGCTGGTGCAACGACACCGTCAACACCCGCGGGTCGTCCCAGAACGCCGTCTGCACCCCGTCCCCGTGGTGCACGTCGACGTCGACGTAAGCAACGCGCTCCACCCCGCTGCGCAACAACCACTCGATGGCCACCGCGCAGTCGTTGTAGACGCAGAACCCGGCCGCGCTGTCCGGCATGGCGTGATGCAGCCCACCCGCGATGTTGACAGCCCGGTCCACCTCCCCCGACGCAATGGCCCGAGCCGCCACCAACGACCCGCCGACGACCAACGCAGAGGCCTCGTGCATCCGCTCGAACACGGGGTTGTCCGCCGTCCCCAGCCCGTGCCCGACATCCCACCCCGCGGTGGGCGCGGCCTGCACAGCGCTCAAATACCCGGGCTTGTGCACCAGCTCGATCTCTTCGTCGCCGGCCGCCTCCGGCACCCGCAACTCCACGCCGTCCAACACCCCGAGCGAGGTCGCGAGCCGCACCGTCAGGTCGAGCCGCACGGGATTGAGCGGATGGTCGCCACCGAGGTCGTACCCGAGGAAGGACCTGTCCCAGACAACCGCGGCTGGCTTACCCATGCCCAGCAACCTACAGTCGCTTCGCCCCGGCGCACCTGGCCGGCGGAACCGATCTCACCGAACAGGGGTCAGAGGCGCATGCACCTGAGACCAGCGGCCGTACTGGCAGCACTGAGCCTGACCCTCCTCGCCGCCACCGGCTGCGCCGCCGAGGTCAAGGGCACCGCCACGGCCGACCCGAACGCCACCCAAGAGGCCTCCGACCCCACCACGACCTCGAGGAAGGCGCCGGCCAGCACCGCCAACTCCAAGCCGGCCACCCCCACCGCCCCGCAACAGCAGCAGGGCAAGGTGAAGATCTCCACCAAGAAGAAGGCCACCGGCCTCGAAACCTGCGGCGTCCTCAAGGCGGCGGACATCGAAGCCGCCACCGGCGGCAAGTCCTCGGCGGACGGCGGCTGCATCCACACCACCACGGGCCCGTCCGCCGTCATCACCCAGATCGTCACGGTCCCGGACATCCTGGAACAGGACGGCGAGAAGAAGCAGATCGAGATCGGCGGCAACACCGCCTGGCAGGTCGCCGCCTCCAAGGAGGACTGCCAGGTCACGGTCATGCTGACCGACGACCCGGCCGCCATCACCTCGGCCTTCTCGGTGAGCGTCCTGGCGATCGACGACCTGGACACCTGCGCAACGGCCCTCAAACTCGCCACCGAGGGCTTCAACCGAATCCCCAACGCCTGACCACACCACCGGCACCAGGCCCACGACTCAGCCGCCGGTAGCGACCTCCCGGTCCAACGCACACCAGTTGGACCACGACCCGGCGTACAAAGCGGCCGGCTTCTCAGCCGACGTGATCCCAGCGACCTCCAGCGCGAGCACCACGGACGAGGCGGTCACCCCGGACCCGCAGTAAGCCCCGACGGCCCCACCACCCGACACCCCGAGCCCAGCGAACCGCGAGGCCAGCTCCTCGGCCCCGAGCCACCGCCCGTCCGCCCCGACGTGCCCGGCGGACGGCGCGTTGAGCGCGCCCGGAACGTGCCCGGCCTTCGGATCCACCGGCTCGGTCTCCCCGCGATACCGAGCAGCGGCCCGCGCGTCCAGCAACACCCCGTCCCGCGCGAGCGCCGCCGCCCCGTCCGCGTCCAGCACGGGCATCTGCCCAGGCCGCACCACCACGTCACCGAGGGCATCCCCACCAAGCTCGGCCGGCACCTCGGCGGTCACCGGCAGCCCGGCGGCCTCCCACGCGGCGAACCCGCCGTCCAGCACCGCGACCTCACCGAACCCGGCCCACCGCAGCAGCCACCACACCCGCGCGGCGACCGACCCGTCCCCCGCGTCATAGGCCACGACCCGGCCACCCTCACGCACGCCGGCACGACGCAGCACGTCCTGCAGGCGCTCCGGCTCCGGCAGCGGATGACGGCCCCCGGCACCGGGCGGAGAGGACAACTCGGTGTCCAGATCCACGTACACCGCGCCAGGCACGTGGCTGACCTCGTAGTCTTGGCGTCCGGGTGGTCCACCGAGACGCCACCGGACGTCCAGCACAACGGTGGCCGGACGCGCACTCAGCGCGTCGGCGAGGGCCTCAGGAGTGATCAAGGGATGCACGACTCACATCCTGCACCCGCGCGGACACCTGTGTCCCCCGGCACGACTACCATTGACACCATACGAAGGGGAGCGGGTGTGAACGACCTCATCGACACCACGGAGATGTATCTCCGCACGATCTACGAGCTTGAGGAAGAAGGCGTGGTGCCCCTGCGCGCCCGCATCGCCGAGCGCCTGGGCCAAAGTGGACCGACGGTGAGCCAGACCGTCGGCCGCATGGAACGCGACGGCCTGGTGATCGTGGCGGAGGACCGCCACCTCGAGCTCACCGAGCAGGGCCGCAACCTCGCGATCGCCGTCATGCGCAAGCACCGGCTCGCCGAGCGCCTCCTCGTGGACATCATCGGGCTCGAGTGGGAGCACGTGCACAGCGAGGCGTGCCGCTGGGAGCATGTGATGAGCGAGGCGGTCGAACGCAAGCTCATCAAGCTCCTCGGCAACCCCACCACCTCGCCCTACGGCAACCCGATCCCGGGCCTCGACAAGCTGGGCGACGGCGAGCCCGCCCCGCCCGCCGAGGCGGACCTGGTGCGCGTGGACGAGGTGGCCCGCCGCGGTGGCGGCCGCGTCGAGGTGCGCCGCATCGCCGAGCACGTCCAGCTCGACCCGGACCTCATGGCCGAGCTGAAGGACGCCGGCGTGGTGCCGGGCGGCACCGTGGAGGTCGAGGCGCTCGGTGGCGCCAAGGTCATCCAGGTGCGCGGCGGCAACGGCAACAAGGCCGAGCTCGACCCCGCGGTCGCCCACGCCGTCCTGGTGCTCGCCCGGTGACCCAGGCGACGACACCGGCGGCGAAGGCGGCCGAGGCGTTCCAGCGCCTGTACGGGCGCACGCCGGAGGGCGTGTGGTCGGCTCCTGGCCGCGTCAACCTCATCGGCGAGCACACCGACTACAACGACGGCTACGTGCTGCCGTTCGCGTTGCCCCACCGCATCGCGGTCGCGGCGTCGCCCCGCACCGACGGCGTGATGAACGTCGGCACGATGGGCGACGACGGCGGGGTGCAGGAGGCGGACCCGGTCGTGGTCGCCGACCTAGTCCCCGGCACCGTCAAGGGGTGGGCCGCGTACCCCAGCGGCGTCGCCTGGGCCCTGCGGGAGCAGGGGATCCCCGTCACCGCAGGGGCTGACCTCGTCATCGCGGGCGACGTGCCCGCCGGGGCCGGTCTGTCCTCCTCGCACGCCCTGGAGTGCGCTGTCGCGCTCGCGCTGCTCGGCCTCGCCGGCGTCGACGCCGAGCGGCCGGACATCGCGCGCTGGGTGCAGCGCTCCGAGAACGACTTCGTGGGCGCGCCAACCGGCATCCTGGACCAGACGGCATCGCTGTGCTGCGTCGAAGCGCACGCGCTGTTTTACGACGTGCGCTCCGGCAAGCCGGAACAGGTCGCGTTCGACGCGGCTGCCAGCGGGCTCGAGGTGCTCGTCATCGACACCCGCGCGAGCCACGCCCTCGTCGACGGCGGTTACGGCGCCCGGCGGGCGGGCTGCGAGCGCGCGGCCGCCATCCTCGGCGTCCCCGCGCTGCGGGACGTCGACATCGCGGAGCTCGACCAGACGCTCGTCCGGCTGCCCGAAGACCTGCGTCCGCTGGTGCGGCACGTCGTGACCGAGAACGACAGGGTCCTGCGCACGGTCGAGCTGCTCCGCGCGGGCAAGCTCGCCGACGTCGGCACGCTGCTCTCGGGTTCCCACGCGAGCCTCCGGGACGACTACCGCGTCTCCTGCCTGGAGCTCGACGTCGCCGTCGACTCCGCGATGGCGGCCGGCGCTCTGGGCGCCCGGATGGTCGGCGGCGGCTTCGGCGGTTCGGCCATCGCCCTCGTGCCCGTCGAACGGCACGACGAGGTCGAGCGGTCCGTGCTCGCCGGCTTCGCCTCGCGCTCGCTCACGCGGCCGAGGCTTTTCACGGCGGTTCCGTCCGCGGGTGCGGGCAGGGACCGGTAGCCAAGAACGATCTTGACCAGGAATGCGAGGACTGTGGTGAAGCTGCTCGTCACGGGCGGGGCCGGATACGTCGGCAGTGTGTGCGCTGCCAGGCTGCTCGAAGCCGGGCACGAGGTGGTCGTCCTCGACGACCTCTCGACCGGCCACGAGGACGCCGTGCCCACGGGAGCGCGCTTCATCCAGGGCGACATCGCCGACGTGATCGGCGATGTCCTCGCGGAAGGGTTCGACGGAGTTCTGCACTTCGCGGCGAAGTCCCTCGTCGGCGAGTCCATGCAGGACCCCGGCAAGTATTGGACGGGCAACGTCCTTACCGCGATTCAGCTCCTCGACGCGATGAAGGATCACGGCACGCCGAAGCTCGTCTTCTCCTCGACTGCCGCGACGTACGGCGAGCCGCGGGAGGTGCCGATCCCCGAGACCGCCCCCACCGCGCCGACCAACACCTACGGCGCCACCAAGCTGGCCATCGACCACGCGATCACGTCGTACGCCGCGGCGCACGGCCTCGCGGCGACGAGCCTGCGGTACTTCAACGTCGCCGGCGCCTACGGCAGCATCGGCGAGCGGCACGCGACCGAGACCCACCTCATCCCGCTCGTGCTGCAGGTCGCGCTCGGGCAGCGCGAGCACATCTCGATCTACGGCGAGGACTGGCCCACCGAGGACGGCACCTGCGTCCGCGACTACATCCACGTCCTCGACCTCGCGGACGCCCACCTCCTCGCGCTGGAGAACGCCACCGCCGGAGAGCACCGGATCTACAACCTGGGCAACGGCACCGGCTTCTCGGTGAAGCAGGTCATCGACACCTGCCGCGAGGTCACCGGCCACCCGATCCCCGCCGTCGTCGCCCCTCGGCGCGCCGGCGACCCGGCCGTCCTCGTCGCCTCCGCCGAGCGGGCCCGCACCGAACTCGGCTGGAAGCCCGAGCGCGCGGACATCACCGGCATCGTCCGCGACGCGTGGGAGTTCACCCGCGCCCGGCACGGAGCCTGAGCCGGGATGACCGACTTCGCCTCCTTCGAGAGCTACAACGCCACCCCGCGGCTCGCGTCGCTCGCGCTGTCCCCGGACGGCACCCGGCTCGTCACGGTCGTGTCCTCGCTCGCCGCGGACGGCAAGACGTGGCAGGGCTCGCTCTGGGAGGTCGACCCCACCGGCGAGCGGGAGGCCGTGCGGCTCACCCGCTCCGCCAAGGGCGACTCCTCCCCGGTGTTCGCCGCGGACGGGTCGCTGCTGTTCCTGTCGGCGCGTCCGGACCCGCTCGCGAAACCAGGTGGGACCAAGGACAAGAAGGCGCTCTGGCGGCTTCCGGTCCGGGGCGAGGCCGCCGAGGTGCTGCGGCCGGGTGGCGGAGTCGGTCAGGTGCGCGCCGCGGGCGAGACGGTGCTGTTCACGTCCTCGGCGTACCGCTTCACGGAGTTCGGCGAGAGCGACGACGCCAAGCGCAAGGCCCGTGAGGACGCCGGCGTGACAGCGATCCTGCACGAGTCGTACCCGATCAGGTACTGGGACGCGGACCTCGGCCCTGCCTACCCGCGACTGTTCGCGGCTCCCCTCGCGGACGTCACCGCCGAAACCGTCGCCGCCCTGAGCGGGGACTCCGAGAGCAGGCTCAGCGACGAGGACGTCGCGCTGAGCCCGGACGGGAAGCTGGCCGTCTACGGCCACGACGTCGACGTCAGCGCCGCCTACGGCCGCCGCACCGAGCTGCGGATCGTGGCGACGAGTGGCGGCGAGTCCCGCGCCATCGCCTCCGAGGAGGGTTTCTCCTTCCACGGAGCCATGTTCACGCCGGACTCGGCCACGGTGATCGCGGTCCGGTTCCGCGAGTCCACTCCGGACTCCCCGCACCGGCGCGATCTGGTGCGCGTCGACCTGGCCGACAACTCGATCACGCCAGTGGCGCCCGGCTTCCAGGAGGAGCCGGACCACCCGGTGGTGAGCCCGGACGGGTCCGCGGTGTTCTTCACCGCCAGCCATCTCGGGCACCAGCCGCTCTGGCGGCTGGACCTGTCGACCGGTGAGATCACGAAGCTGACGGTCTCCGGTTACTACAGCGACCTGGTCGTGAGCCCGGACGGCAAGACGCTGTACGCGCTGCGCAACTCGGTCGACCACCCGCCGCAGCCCGTACGGCTCGCCGCCACCGGTGCCGATCAGGATCCAGAACGGCTGCGCGCGCCCGGCGCGCTCGCGTCCGTGCCCGGCACCCTCACCGAGATCTCGACGGTCGTCGCCGACGGCAGGACCGTCCGGTCCTGGCTGGTGCTGCCGGAAGGCGCCTCCGCCGACTCCCCCGCGCCCCTGGTGCTGTGGGTGCACGGCGGTCCGGTCATGAGCTGGAACGGCTGGACCTGGCGCTGGAACCCGTGGCTGATGGCCGCCCGCGGCTACGCCGTCCTGCTGCCCGACCCCGCCCTGTCGACCGGGTACGGGCCGGACTTCATCAAGGCCGGCTGGGGCCGCTGGGGTGCCGAGCCCTACACGGACCTGATGGCCATCACGGACGTCGCGGTCGAGCGGGCCGACATCGACGCCTCCCGCACTGCCGCGATGGGTGGCTCGTTCGGCGGCTACATGGCCAACTGGATCGCCACTCAGACCGACCGGTTCCGCGCCATCGTCACGCACGCCTCGCTGTGGCACCTCGACGCCTTCTCCGGCGGCACCGACAGCTCCTACTTCTGGATGCGGGAGATGGGCGACCCCCTCACGCAGCCGGAGCGGATCCTGGCCAACTCCCCGCACCTGCGAGTGGCTGACATCAAGACCCCCATGCTCGTCATCCACGGGGACAAGGACTACCGGGTTCCCATCGGTGAGGGGCATCGCCTCTACTTCGACCTCGTCCGCCACGGGGTCAAGGCGAAATATCTTTATTTCCCAACTGAAAACCACTGGATTCTCACCCCCGGCAACTCTCGGGTCTGGTACGAGACGGTGTGGGCGTTCCTGGCCGAGCACGTGCTGGATCAGGACTGGGAACGACCCGGACTGCTCTGACCGCGAACGAGCAGTGAACGGGCGCTGTCCATGCACGTCGCGGACAGCGCCCGCATGTCGGAGGGCCGGAACGCGCTGCTGACCGCGGAACGGATCAGGCTGCTCAACGCATGGCCGGGGCAGGCCTCGTCCGCGGCGTCGAGCGCGATGGACGCGACTCCGCCATCACCGCGCTGATAGGCGTAGAACGCGAGCAGGGCGGCCGGCTCCGCTCGTTCCGGCGCCGGGCAGGTCCTGGTGAGCTCGAGCCACAGCCGTTCCGCGAGCCTGGACCTCGCCTGCGTGGCGAACCCCATGCTGGCGTCCCTGACGACGGGCATCGCCAACGCCCTCGCCAGGGCGACGATCTCCTTGTCCGGCAACGGTCCCTTGCGATGTTCCACCGCGTCGATCGCGTCGCTCACCCGGCGCAGTTCGACGCTCGGGTCGGGGTCCTCGACGGCCGCCATGAGCTCGTCGAGCAGCGCGGATCTGCGTTCCAGGGCTTCAGGCGGATCCAGCGCGGCAATCGCGGCCAGGGCGGCACGTGACTCGAACGTCACGTTGCCCTCGTGCGCGGACGCGGCGGCGACAGCGGACAGCTGAGGATCCGGCAATGTGCCGTGGCAGTCGATGTCGAGATAGCAGAGCCACTGCGCGTCTTTCTGGCACGACGGCAGCCACACGGCTTCGACGACGTCGATGCCGACACCGCCCAGCCGATTCCTGAGCGTGGCTATCAACTGCTCGTGGGGCAGCTCCTCGGGCATGTTCTCCGAGGGCGCGCTCACGACCGCGAGGATCACCTCCGCCGCACCGTGATCGAGCAGGGGGCCTTCCAGCTGAGCTGCCAGGTATCCCCTATGTCGTGGTCTGGGCAGGTCGACGCGCATGGTCATGTTGACCACGTCGTCCTGCAGCACCATCACGACGAGTGAGTCGGCCGGGTGGAACCCCATCAGGTGCGGGATCGCGGCGTAGAGGTCGCCTGCTTCGCGAACGCGGATGGGCTTCGGGAGGGTTGAGGGCATGTGCCCACTGTGGAGGGTGGGCTTGGGGGCAGGCCGGGGTTGCCGGGAAGTTGTGGACAACTCGGCGGGTGTGGACAGGTTGAGATCTTGCGGTGCCCGGAAGCCCGGGTTTGTCGGGGGTTGCTGTTAGGGTGCCGCGCTTCGGCCTCTGGAGACCGAAGCGCGGCGACACGTCAGAACGACTGGAACAGCGTGCGCCAGCCGCCGACGACAGGCAGTTCCACCGACGTCCGGGTGAGGTCCAGCGAGAGGCCCGCACCCGGCTGGGGGCGCAGGGTGTAGTCGTAGTCGCTGGAGATCACGACGAACTCGAGCTTGTGCCCGGTCTGCAGGACGTAGTCGTCCGGCACGATCGGCACCTCGACGTCGTAGAACTTGCCGGGCTTGATCGGCGTGGTCCTGTCCGGCCGTTCACGGTTCTGCGGATCGGTCGAACCGCGGGTTATGACGTGCGACCTCCCGTCCGGGGCGCGGTCGACGAGCAGCGTCGTCACGTTGGCCGCGGGACGGTCGAACGCTAGGCGCAGGTTCGCCGTCGACTTGCCGGACAGCCGCACCGGCTTCTTCGCCGCCTCCGAGGTGTAGGAGAGGCGGTTCGGCGAGGTCGCCAGGTCGATCAGCGACTCGGCCGTCTTCGTCGCGTCGTCGGTCAGCTTCTCGACGCCGTGGCCGGGCAGAACGCCGAGCCCGCCCTTGGCAGTGCCTCCTGCGGACAGGCGCAGCCGCACGTCGGAGGTGCCGGGAGCCGGCCAGTCCTTCTCGTCGGCCCACGTCTTGTCCTCGCGCTGGATCGTCGCCTTCGGCTCCTTGTCGACGCCGTTGCGGTGACCCCAGAGGTACTGCGTGAACCAGCGGTTGAGCGTGCGCCGCCACTCGGCGGACCGCAGCGTGTCGGGGTCGGTGTGACCCGACTGGTGCAGCCAGATCTTGTGCGGCGCACCGACCTTCTTCAACGCCGAGTACCACTGCTCGACGTGCGTCATCTTGACGTTCCAGTCGTTGAGCCCGTGCACCGCGAGCACGGCCGCGCGGACCTTGCGGACGTCGTTCATGTAGTTGCGCTTGTCCCAGAACCGGTTGTAGTCACCGGTGACGCGGTCCTGGTCCTTGGCGATCTCGGCGATGATCGGCTTGCAGATCTCGCGGTCCGCGCGCGTGTAGACGTACTCGGCGAGCACGTCGGCGTCCTCGCCCTGGAACGTGCCGGGGGCGACGACGGCGCCGTCCGCGCGGTAGTAGTCGTACCAGTTGGAGATGGCGGCGATCGGCACGATGGCCTCGAGGCCGCGCACGCCGGTGGAGGCGACGGCGTTGGGCAGCGTTCCGTTGTAGGAGACGCCCATCATGCCGGTCTTGCCGGTCGACCAGGTCGCCTTGATGGCTTCGCCCGTGGCGGTGCGTGCGGACGCACGGCCGTTGAGCCAGTCGACGACGACACGCGCGCCGATCGTCTCGTTGACGTCGCCGGTGGTCGGGCAGCCCGTCGACTTGCCGGTGCCGAGCGATTCGGCGTAGACGACGGCGTAGCCGCGTGCGATGAAGTACGCCTCGTAACGGCCGGAGGTGATCGGGTTCGGGCCGAGCGCGGCGGTGATGCGTTCGTCGGAGGAGGACTTCAGCAAACGGCCGTTGCGCTTGTCTGGCACGTACAGCTCGACGTCGACATTGTGGTTAGCGACGTCGTTGCCACCCGAGAAGTACGGGCTGACCATGTAGACGACGGGGACCTTGAGGCCTCGCTCGGTGGCGCGGGGCCGGACGACCTCGGTGTAGACCTCGTCGTCCTTGCCGTCGCGGTCGCTGTCGACCGGTGCGCGGACCCAGAGGCTCTCCTTCACCACGTCCTTCGGATCGAAGACGGGTTGCGCCTCGCCGTCCTGGAACACCGGCCCTTCGGCGGCGTTCGCCGTCGCGGGCAGGAATGGCAGAACCAGCACCGCTGTCAGCAGTGCAACTCTTCGTGCGCCCCTCACGAGGCACCCCCAATGCGGAAGCCAGAGACAGGGATTCGCCCTGCACCCTCTCCTTTGACTGCAAGACATGTCACCCGTCGAACGGCCCTTGACCTGAGAGCATGGGCCGTGCACATTTCCGACTTCGTCCACGCGCTGCCGAAGGCCGAGCTGCACGTCCACCTCGTGGGCGCCGCCTCCGTCGAGACCGTCCTCGCGCTCGCTCGGAACCACCCCGGTGGGCGGGTGCCGGCCGAGGAGGCGGCGTTGCGGAAGTTCTACGAGTTCAGGGACTTCCGGCACTTCATCAACGTCTACGGCATCGTCAACGACCTCGTCACCACCGGCGAGGACGTCCGCACCCTCGTCGTCGGATACGCCCGTGACGCCGCGCGAACCAACATCCGGTACGCGGAGCTGACGATCAGCGCGACGAGTCATCTTCGGGCGGGCATCGCGCCTGACGAACTCGTCGAGGCGTTGCGCGCAGGTCGTGAGGAAGCGCTCGCGGTGCATGGCGTCGAGCTGCAGTGGATCTTCGACGTGCCCGGCATCTGGGATGGCGACTGGGGCATGACGAGTGCGCGGTTCGCGACCGAGCACCGGCCCGAGGGGCTGGTCGGGTTCGGGCTGGGCGGGTTCGAGTCGGATTCGCCGAGGACGAACTTCCGCGAGGCCTTCGCGATGGCGCGCGACGCCGGGTTGCACATGGTGCCGCACGCCGGTGAGACGACGCCGCCGAGCGAGATCTGGGCCGCGTTGCGCGATCTGCGTGCCGAACGGATCGGGCACGGCGTCAGTGCGGTGCAGGATCCTGCTTTGCTGCGGCATCTGGCCGACGAGGGCGTCGTCGTCGAGGTGTGCCCGACGTCGAACATCCGCACGGGCGCGGTGAAGTCGTTGGACGGGCACCATCTGCCGCGGCTCGTGGAGGCCGGGGTGCCGGTGACGATCAGCACCGACGACCCCGGCATGTTCCACACCGATCTCGATCGCGAGTACCTGGTGTGCCATGAACGGTTCGGCTTCGGGCGCGACGAGCTCGCCGGCCTCGCGCGGGCGGCGGTGCGGGCGTCGTTCGCGCCGGCCGAGCTCAAGGACCGGCTGGTGAAGGAGATCGACGCGCTGTGAGTGGTGTGTGCGTGGTGACGACGACGGTCGACTCCGCCGAGGCCGCGGAGTCGCTGGCCAAGGGAGTCGTCGAGGCGCGGCTGGGCGCGTGTGTGCAGATCGTGCCGATCCGCAGTGTGTACAGGTGGGACGGCGAGGTGCGCGTCGACGCGGAGTGGCAGTGCGTCGTGAAGACGACCGCCATCCGCGTCGACGACCTCGTCGCGCACATCAAGGCGAATCACACCTATGACGTGCCCGAGGTCGTCGTCACCCCTGTGGCCGGGGGCAACGACGACTACCTGGCGTGGGTTTCAGAGGAGACCTCGTAGGTGGCGTGGCAGCGGTTCGGTGTGCAGGACGCCTAGCTGCTGCGTCGCCCTCGTCAGCGCCACGTACAGCTCGCTGGGTGACATGCGGTGCGGTTCGACGACGAGGACGACGTCGAACTCCAGCCCCTTCGCCGCGCGGGGCGGCATCCAGCCTTCGCCGATGACGGCGATCGTGCGGCCGTTGCGTGCGGCGGCGTGCGCGTCGAGCTCGTCGCGGACGGCGGCCGGCATGTCGGTGACGCGGCGGGCCCACGGGTGTGTGCCGGCTTGGCGCACCGACACCGGTGCGGACGCGTCGGGGTCGACGAGCTTCAGGACCGGGGTGGCGACGGCCATGATCTCGCCGGGGGTGCGGTAGTTGACCTCCAGCCTGCGGTAGGCGAACCGGTCGAACACCGTTCCCCAGCTGCGGACGCCGCCGGCCGCCTGGCGCTGGGCCAGGTCGCCGACGACGGTCATGGACTTGTTGGGGCATCGGCGCAGCAGCACGCGCCAGTCCATTGCGGACAGTTCCTGTGCTTCGTCGACGACGACGTGGCCGTACGTCCACGTGCGGTCGTCGGCGGCGCGTTCGGCGAGGGTGCGTTGGTCGCGCACCTCGTGCCGGGTGGCCAGCGCCTCGGCGTTGACGAAGTCCGTGACGATGTACTCGTCGGAGTCCGCGCGCTTGTCGATGGACAGGACGTCCATGACGCCGCGCGCGTAGTCGAGCTGTTCCTCCTCTTCTCGCCTCGCCGCGCGTTCCGCGGTGCCGTCGGAGCCGAGCAGGTCGGCGAGTTCGTCGAGCAGGGGCACGTCGGACACCGTCCACGCCTCGGCGTCGGGGCGGTACAGCTCCGGTGCGCCGATGCGGAAGCAGCGGCCTCCGTACAGGTCGGCGAGAAGTTGTTCGGGGGTGAGGAGCGGCCACAGCCGGTCGACGGCGTCGCGCAGGATCGTGCTGTGGCGGAGTTCGTGGCGGACGTCCTCCTCGATCTCCGGCCAGTCGACGCCGATCAGTCGCAACGCCGGCGCGACGAGTTCCTCGGCGAGCGCGAGGAAGAAGTACTTGCGGGCGGCGTTGTGCGGGAGTTCGTAGTAGCGGGTCTTCTCCCGTGCGACGGCGGCCGTGTGGGCGTCGAGCGGGACGACGACGTCGTCCAGCTCGATCTCGATGGGGTCGTCGGGGAGTTCCTGGCGGTCGGCGACGGCGACGGCCAGGAGGTCCAGGACCGATATATCGCCCTTCAGTCGTTGCAACGACGGAGTGTCTTCCACGTCGGTCGTGACGCCTGGGTAGAGCTCGCCGGGCGTTGCGAACACGACGTCGGTCTCGCCCAGCGACGGGAGGACGTCGCCGACGTAGCGGAGGAAGCCGGTGTTCGGGCCGACGATCAGCACACCGTGCCGGGACAGTCGTTCACGGCGTGTGTACAGCAGGTATGCCACGCGGTGCAGGGCCACGGCGGTCTTGCCGGTGCCGGGTCCGCCCTCGATCACCAGGACGCCGGGGCCCGCGTAGCGGATGATCTCGTCCTGCTCGGCCTGGATGGTCGAGACGATGTCGCGCATCGTCGCGGTCCTCGGCGCGTTCAGGGCGTTGAGCAGTGCGGTCGTGTCGGTCAGCAGTTCGTCGTCGTGGAAGTCGCACAGCTCGCGGTCGCGGACGCGGAAGTGCCGCCGCAGCACGACGCCCTCCGGGTTCGCGGCGGTCGCCGTGTAGAACGGGCGCGCCGCGGGTGCGCGCCAGTCCAGCAGCAGCGGTTCGAAGTCGTCGTCGAAGAGGCCGACGCGGCCGATGTAGGTCTGGTCGCCGTTCGCCGAGTCGATGCGGCCGAAGCACAGTCCTTCCTCCGCCGCCCGGTACTTCCCCACTTCCCTGCTCAGCAGGTTCACGGAGGCCTCGCGGTCCAGCCGCTGGGTGACGGTGTCCCGCAGGGCGGCCGCGAGGTCGGCGGCCGCTTTGTTCCGTTCTTTGTCGAGCTTTTCGTACAGAGAGGTGATCCGTGACTGTTCGCTCGCCAACACCTTGCCCCCTGTGATACAATAACGCTGTCTTTCCGGAAAATTCATTCCGAAATCGCAAAGCCATTCTTTTTATCACACTTCAGTCGCGCGCGGAACCCGTTGAGCGATCCCGCGACGAAGCCATCCCTACCGCCTCTACCAGCGGCAAGTGTCGCTGACCTTGTGTGCGGGTTGTCGCGTCGATGTCGACAGCAGGCCTAGGCGCCTGGATTTCCTAACCGCCGTTGTTCGGCCTCCACCGCAGCTGGAAATGTTAGATTCGCCGAAGTGGATCGCACTGCGCGGAGAGGTCGGAATGGACGTGGTCGGGGCATGAAGCTGGTCATCCTGGGCGGGGGCGGCTTTCGCGTGCCGCTCGTCTATCGCGCGTTGCTCGCCGATCGTTCGCCCGGCCGCGTGACCGAGGTGGTCCTGCACGACCTCGACGCCACCCGGCTCTCCGCGATCGGCGGCGTGCTGAGTGAGCTCGCGACTGATGTACCGGACGCTCCCGCCGTGACGACGTCGACGGACCTCGACGAGGCGGTGCGGGGCGCGGACTTCGTGTTCTCGGCGATCCGCGTCGGCGGGCTCGAAGGACGCGCGGCCGACGAGAGCGTCGCGGCGGGGTGTGGCGTGCTCGGGCAGGAGACCGTCGGCGCCGGGGGCGTCGCATACGGGTTGCGCACCGTGCCCGTCGCGATCGACATCGCGCGCCGTATATCAGTGCACGCGCCGGACGCGTGGGTCATCAACTTCACGAACCCCGCCGGCATGGTCACCGAGGCGATGTCGGCGTATCTCGGTCACCGTGTCATCGGCATCTGCGACTCCCCCGTCGGGCTCGGCAAGCGGGTCGCGCGTGCTGCCGGCGCCGGCCTCGACGACGTGTGGCTCGACTACGCCGGTCTCAACCACCTCGGCTGGTTGCGGGGTGTTCACGTGCGGGGGCGCGATGTGCTGCCGGACCTGCTCGCCGACACCGCGCGGCTGGAGTCGTTCGAGGAGGGCAAGCTGTTCGGCGCCGAGTGGCTGCGGACGTTGGGGGCCATTCCGAACGAGTACCTGCACTACTACTACTTCACGCGTGAGGCGGTGGAGGCCGGTGCGTCGCGCGGGGCGTTTCTGCTGGAGCAGCAGCAACGGTTCTACGCGGCGCCTTCGTGGGAGAGCTGGGATCGAACCCGTCTCGAACGCGAGCAGACCTACATGGCCGAGACGCGTGAGGACGAGCGCGACGCCGACGACCTCGACGGGGGCGGCTACGAACGGGTCGCGCTCGACCTGATGCACGCGATCGCGTCGGACCAGCGAGCGACGTTGATCCTCAACGTGCCGAACAGGACGACGTTGTCGTGTCTCGACGCGGACGCCATCGTCGAGGTGCCGAGCCTCGTCGACGCGAACGGCGCGCGGCCCGTGTCGGTCAGCCAGGTGCCGGACGAGGGCGTCGGACTCGTCACGGCGCTCAAGGTCGTCGAACGGGCGACGATCAAGGCGGCCATCAGTGGCGAGCGCGCGCACGCGGTGAAGGCGTTGGCGTTGCATCCGCTCGTCGACTCCGTCAGCGTCGCCCGCAAGATCGTGGACGCTCATCCGCTCCTGTCGGGGGTCTTCGGCGCTACCTTCTGAGGTCGTGGACACCGATCTGCTGCGGCAGCTCAACGAAGACGTGTGGCACCCGTTCCGGCTGGCGTACGGGGAGCTGGACGCGCCGGCGTTCCTGAGCCTGTACTCGCCCGATCTGATTCGCGCGGGTGGCCCGGCGAAGGAGGTGCTCGGGTTCTCCGGGTTCGCGGCCCAGACGGAGTCGTGGTTCGCCGACCTCGCCGATCGCGGCAGTTCGGTGAGCATCTCGTTCCGGTTCGTGGAGCGGATCGCGGCGGGCGATGTCGCGAGCGAGCGTGGCGTCTTTCAGCTCGTGTCGACGCGTGCGGACGGTGATGGGCGCACGTTCTATGGCCGCTTCCACACGTATTCGCGACGTACGGACGGACGGTGGCGCATCTGCGTCGACTACGACACCAACGAGCGGTCGGAGTCTCTGGAGGAGGAGTTTCACGCCGCCGCGGCGGTCGATGACGTCGACGCGTTCACGGCGTGACCAGGGTCTGATGCCGAGTGGTGGTGTTCTTAACTACGCTCGTCGGCAAATGGACACCACCACCTCTCGCCGCGTGCCACTCGTCATGGGCATCGCCGTGCTCGTGCTGCTGCTGGACCAGGCCACGAAGTTCTGGGCCGAGAGCGCGCTGACCGGCCGCGCGCCCATTCCCCTGCTCGGGGAGTTCCTGCAGCTCAGGCTCCTCTACAACCCCGGTGCCGCGTTCTCGATCGGCGCGGGGTCGACGTGGATCTTCACCATCGTCGCCGCCGTCGCCGTCGTGATGCTCGCCCGGTACGGGATGCAGCCGCAGACGAGGCTGCGGGCGGTCGCACTCGCGTTGATGCTGGGCGGTGCGACGACGCACCTGCTCGACCGGCTGTTCCGGCCGCCGGGTTTCGCGCGCGGGCACGTCGTCGACTTCATCGACTACAACGGCTGGTTCGTCGGCAACGTCGCGGACATCGCGCTCGTGTGCGGCGCGATCCTGCTCGTGCTGCTGAGCTTCACCCCGACGAAGCAACCCGCCGCGTGAGCGTGTCGGCGCGGCGGGTCGTCTCGGGCAGCCGGTAGCGCGGGGCCAGGCGCAGCACTTCGGCGCACGCCCGGTCGAGGTCGATCTTGTGGCCGACCGACACGAAGACCGGTTTCACGCCGTCCTGCGTCCTGAGCGCCCTGCCGACGACCTCGTCGCCGTGGTCGCCGTCCATGACGAGGTCGCTCGCCGACCCGCGGGAGTGGCCGGGTTGCTCGAACCTGCCCATCGCGTTCTTCGCGACGCCGATGCTCGGGATGCCTGTGTGCACGCCGAGATGGCATGCCAGGCCGAACCGGCGCGGGTGCGCGAGGCCCTGACCGTCCGCGACCAAGAGGTCTGGCGTGACGGTCACCTGGTCGAGCGTTCGCAGCAGGACCGGCATCTCGCGGAACGCGAAGAGCCCGGCAATATATGGGAAGTCGGTCTTGTCCTCGACGACGGCCTCGTCGAGGACGGCCAGAGTCTTCGCGTCGAACACGACGCAGACGCCGACGACCTCGTCGTCGCTCCGGTAGCCGACGTCGAGGCCCGCGACGGTGTCAATGCGCAGATCAGGGGCGCTGGTGGTGATCACCTGGGTGCGCAGGCGTTCTTGCGTCGCGACGGCGTCGTCAACCGTTCTGGGCCACTCCACGGGCGACAGTGTGCCGTGACGCGTCGTAGTGGGCGGCGAGGAGGTCGTCGCCGAAGTCACCTGAGTGACGACGCCAGACGGTGTGGACGTGGTTGGCCTCGTTGGCCGTGTTGTCGTACTCGATGAGCAGGTCCGGGCCCTGGATCCGGTAGTAATGGCCCTCGCCTCTGCGCAGCGAGCCCTCCCACGAGAAGTGCAGGCGTTCGGGGTCGAGCCGGGCGAACTCGTCGTCGGCCAGTTCGTACGAGAGACGGTCCAGGTAGAGGCGGACGACGTCGACGAACAGCTCGGCCGCGGGTTTGCCGAGCTGGGCCGGCGTGACGCCCACCGGTTCGGACGGGCTGATGCGCGGCGCGTTGCCGGTGCGGATGTCGTGCGGCGCGGTGTCGCCGACGACGGCGAGGCCGCGGGCGGTCGGGCCCATGCGGTCGAGGAGTTCGCGGGCCAGTTCCTCTTCGAGTCGCAACGGCTGGCCGACGACGCGTCCGCGGTAGGTGACGCGGGCCGGGTTCGCGCCGAGGAAGAACGGCGTCGCGGAGACGCGGCCGTCGGCGACGACGACGTTCACCGACAGGTGGTGGCCTTCGACGCGCCAGCCCCACGGCTCGTCGCCGCCGGGCTTGCCGAAGAGCACCGTCCAGTAGTCGCCGTTGTGGCGGTCGCGGTGGCCGCCTTCGCGGTGGTCGAGCACGTCCTCCAACGCCATCACCGCCGCTGCTTGGGCGTAGGCGTGCGGACTGAGGACGGTCGCGAGCATGCCGTGCACGGCTTTGCGCTGGTCGCGCCGGAGGTCGCCGAGAGCGAGCCCTGGTCGTGTACCGGGTGTGTACGACCAGCGGTGCCGGAGGTCGTCGTCGGTGACCGCGCGGATCGCCTCGTCGCGCTGGTCACCGGCGAGCAAACCGATATATCGGCGCGTGGCGTCGGCGACGTCGTGCAGCATCGTTCGAACCTATAGGCCTTGAGGTGGCGGAGCAGCAGGTAGAAGTTCTGGTGCTCGACATGAGCTCGATTAGGTGTTAAAAATCTTACGTAATGAAGTTGCCACATGATGACGACGCCGTCTGGCGCGCCCTGGCGAACCCGCTGAGGCGCGCGATCCTCGACGTCCTGCGCACGGGCCCGCGCACCACGGGTGAGCTGGTCGAGGCGTTGGAGACGAGCCGGCACGTCGTCATGCAGCACCTCGGTGTGCTTCGCGAGGCCGATCTGGTGCTCGTGGAGCCGCGGGGCCGGAAGCGGGTCAACCACCTGAATCCCGTGCCCATCCAGCAGATCCACCAGCGGTGGGTTTCGCACTACGAGCAGGACTGGGCAGCGGCGTTGGTCGGTCTGAAGATCACGGTCGAGAACGCCGAACAGGAGGATGAGGACGTTGGCTGAACCCGGCACCGAGCTGTTGCACAGCATCGTGATCGCCGCGCCCATCGAGAAGGTGTGGGCGGAGATCACCAAACTCGACGGCAAGCAGCGCGCCATGATGGACGCGATCCTCGACTCCGCGCTCGAACCCGGCGCGCCGCTGTACTACCGGTCGACCGACGGCAAGCGGGTCTTCGTCGTCGGCCGCGTCGTCGAGGTCGACCCGCCGCGGCTGCTCTCCCACACGCAACGGCTCACCATGCGCGACGACCCGTGGACCGTCGTCTCGTGGGAGCTCGAGGAGGTCGACGGCGGCACGCGCGTCACGGTGCGCAACTCCGGCTGGCCGGAGGGCGTCAAGCGGCTCGACAAGGTCGACGCCACGTGGAAGGGCATCCTCGCCGCGCTCAAGCAGGTCGTGGAGTCCGGCGACGTCGGCGCCGGCCTGAGGTTCCAGTACGCGATGATGCGCGCCTTCATGTGGGCGATGCCGTCGGGCACCAAGACCGAGAACGTCCCCGAACCGCCCGGCATCGACCAGGCCGTCTAGCACCCGGCACCTGCTGTGCCCGTTGAGGTCGACCTCAACGGGCACAGCAATATATTGGATTTGGGTCAGGCGTGGCAGGCGATGGGGCCGCCGTGGAGCTCCATCATGTCCATCCAGACGCGCGTCAGCTCGAGGCGTTCGGCGAGGGGCTTGCCGTCCAGTTCGTGGTAGGCGCGGTGGAGGTTGCCGACCAGGCGTTCGGGCTCCTGCCACGACGAGAAGCGGGACTCGCCTGCTTCGCGGACGACCTCCATCGGGGTCCTGGCCGCGGCGTGACCGGACGACGCGAGGTCCGCGAGGTAGGTCGTGTAGGCGACGAGGTCGTCGAGCACGCGGGCGATCTCGGGGCCGCGCAGCAGCGGGCCGTGTCCGGGGACGACGACGTCGGCGTCGAACGCGCGGAGGAACTCCAGCGCGGACAGATAGCCGTTGATGCTGCCTTCGGCGAGGAACGGCTGGCCGCCCGCGAAGACCAGGTCGCCGGTGAACAGGACGCGGTCGGCCGGGAGCCAGACGACGGTGTCGCCTCGGGTGTGGGCGGGGCCGGGGTGGTGCAGTTCGACGACGCGTGTGCCCAGGTGCAGGGTCAGCGTCGTGGCGTAAGTGAGCGACGGCGGGCGGACCTCGATGTGGCCGTAGTCCGGGCCGGTCAGGACCTGGGAGGCGAGCAGGCCCGCGGTGATGACCTCTTCGCGGCAGGCGTCGTGGCCGATGATGGTGGTCGCCGGCGGGACCAGCCAGTTGCCGAACGTGTGGTCGCCGTGGTGATGGGTGTTGATCACGTAGCTCGGGTCTGCCGGGCACACCAACGCCACCGAGGCGAGCAACGCCCGGTTGCGCGCCTCGGTGGACGTGGTGTCCACGAGCAGGAGTGTGTCGTCGGAGCCGACGACGACGCCCGTGTTGTTGATCATCCAGGAGCCGTCCGGCTGGACGTAGGCGTGGACTCCTGGCGCTACCTCTACGAGCTCGGGCTCGCCGATGGGTTTCACCCGATCAAGCGTAGTGAGGTGGCGGTCAGCCCTGGGCGATGTAGGCCTGCAGCTGGTCCTGCGACTGCTCCAGCTGCCCGATCCTGCTCTTCACGACGTCACCGATGCTCACGATTCCGACGAGCTCGCCGTCGGAGACGACCGGGACGTGGCGGAAGCGCCGTTCGGTCATCACGACCGTGAGGCTGTCCACCGTGTCCGAGGGCGTGCAGGTGAAGACGTCGGCGGTCATGATCGCCGACACGGGTGATTCGAGCAGGTCTACGCCGGTCTCGTGCAGCCGGCGCACGACGTCGCGCTCGGACACGATCCCCGCCACGCCGGACGGGCCGACCACGACGATCGCGCCGACGTTGTGTTCGGCGAGCGCTCTGAGCAGTTCGGCCACTGGGACGTCCGGGTCGATTGTCGCGACCGCCGATCCCTTGGTCCGCAAAACGTCAGCGATCCTCATCTGGCGCCTCCGATCCTGTCGGTCCGGTAGCACCTCAGGCTAGATCGGATCCGGACAGAACGGGAGATCGAACCACGAAGGGAGCAGGGGGACGCGCTCGATCGCGTCCCCCTGCGGCGTCGCGCCTGTTCGGCGTCGGCTACGCGGTACCACCGCGGCGACGGGTCGCGAACTGGCGCGGCTGGACCATCGGCGCGCGCTGCTGCGGCAGCGAGAAGTGCGTGTTCTGGTCCTGCTTGGCCCGCTGCCGCGCGCGGCGTGCGGCGCGGTTGCCGGGCTCGGGCTGGCTGGTGTCAGGCATGCGAAAGCCTCCTCACGAAGAGGGCGTGCAATAGGCACGGCGAAGAGAACGGCCGTGAGAGTTCGACCCGCGCGTTGGGTCACCGTGAGAGAGCGCGACGACATAGGTCGCGAGGGCGGCGTCGAGAGCGCCGCGGAGGTTCATCAGATGAGGAACATGTCCGCAACGCTAGCGACGACGTCGTCCAGTGCCAACCGAATTAACCGCGGGCGCGTGCTGCCGCGGTACCGGCGCCGAGCATCACGAGGATCACGGTGACGATCGCCCACTTGCGGGACTTGGTCATCGGGGTGGTCTCGGCGGCGACCGGAAGCTCCTCGCGCGGTTCGGGTCGCTGGCGCGCGGCCCGCACCGGAACCGGTTGCGGCGGAACGGAAGCAGGCGGCGTCGTCACCGCGGGAGGAGGCGGCGGCGGCTGTTGCACGACGGGAACAGGCGCGGGCGCTGGAGCCGGCACGGGCGGAGCAGGGGCAGGGGGCACCGGCACCTCGGGACGGGGCGCGGGAGGTTCGACGCGGGGCGGCATCGGGTTCGGCAGGCAGCCCGCCGCGTCGATCATGCCCATCTGCGGCCCCGTCGACAGCTCCACCGCCGTCGTACCCGTGATGCGGTAGAGACGGCTGCTGCCCTGATAGCCGTTGTTGATGGCGTAGATGGTGCCGGCGGCGTCGATGATGACGGCGCCGTAGGTCGACTTGCCGGGCAGCGCGGGGATCTCGGTCCTGCTCAGCAGGCGCCCGGACACCGGGTCGAACGACACGACCTCGCCCGGCCCCCAGCCGGCCGCCGACACCCCGGTCAGCTGCCCGGTCACCGGGTTGACGGCGAAGTCGTCCAGCATCATCGCGGGCCAGTCGAGCACGACGGTCCGCACGATCCTGAGATATGTCGGGCTGGCCGGGTCGATGTCGATGGCGTGCAACCGAGCCGTGTCACGCACGTAGAACGTTGTGCCGACGACCGCGCCCGCCGACACGTCGTCGGTGCGGAACCACTGCGCCTCAACGGGTCCGAGGTCGTTGACCACGCCCTTGGTGTCGATCAGCACCACGTGCGAGGGGTTCTTCCACCAGTAGTGCCCGCGCGAGGTAAGTCCAACCAAACGGCCCAACGACGCCGAGTACCCCAGCGCGTTCACCGCGTAGTCCAGGCGGGCCACTTCCGTCACCCCACCGGATGACGGTTCCACTTTCGTGAAGGTCGACAGATCTCCACGATGGGATGAACGCACTTGATAAGCGTCACAGTTCGGCTGCGCGGCCTGCGCAACGGCGCTGGTGAACGGCGCGGAAAGCACCAATAGCGTCGAGACCGCGCTCAACGCCAGCGAATCCCTCCGCCACCGGGATGGAGTAGCCCAATACGACAACCGGGTATTTCTGTCGTTGCCGCGCATTCCCACCTGACCATTACTCGTTCACCAGACCGTGCTGTACCGGTCACAGTAGACCGTGGTCTAATCCCACACCAGAAAGGAGCCGAATTGAGCATTTACCTCAGCGGCACGCTCTGGGTTCTCGGTGCCGCCGTCATCTCCGCCGTTCTCGTCGTCGTCACCCGCCGGTTCGGCTCGGACGAAGTCGCCGAGAAGAACCTCGGCGCGGGCGGATCGGTGTTCAGCATCGTCGCCGGACTGCACGCGGTCCTGGCCGCGTTCATCCTGATCTCGCTGTTCGACGCGGCCAACGGCGCTGAGGAACAGGTGCAGAAGGAAGCGAACTCGCTGGTCGCCGTGAACTGGTCCGCGGACTCGCTGCCGGAACCCGCGAAGTCCAAGGTCGACGGCCTGATCCGCGAGTACGTGTCCACCGTCGTCGACGACGAGTGGCCCCGCATGCGCGAGGGCGAGGACGTCGGCAACGCGGGCTGGAACACGTTGAACCAGCTCAGGGACACGATCGCGACGTCGGCGCCGGACGGCGGCTGGCAGGAGGACCGCAAGGCGGAGGCCGCGAACCAGCTCTGGGAGGTCTACCAGGCGCGTCAGGAACGCCTGGACGCGTCGGGCGGCGGCGTCAGCCCCGTCGTGTGGCTCGCGCTGCTGATCGGCACGGTCCTATCGCTGCTGTTCCCGTACCTGTTCGGCGGGCCGAACCTGATCTCGCAGCTGCTGATCACCGTCACGCTGAGCTCGACGCTGATTCTGCTGCTGTTCGCGATCTACCAGCTGCAGAACCCGTTCAGCGGCGGTGTGCTCATCCCGCCGGACGCGTTCAGCTCCGCACTCGACCGCCTGAGTTAGCGCGAATCGTTCGTTCCGTCCGCTTCCTCGATCTGCACGTGCAGAACCTCGCCGTCGATCACCTTCGGCAATGGGTCCGCCTGCGTGAAGTAGCGATTTGCGAATGCGCCGACCGCTCTGGTAGAGGCGGCGTCGACGGTGCCACCGATGACGCCGCCCAGTACCGGAACACCCTTGGCGGCGATGGTGCCGAGTTTCTTTGTACCGTATTTTGTAATGAGCGCCGAGGCGGCCTTCTTGGTGAACTGCTTGATGCCGACTTTTTTGAACAGCTCGGTTCCGGCATTCCCGAGCAGGCAGAGAAGGATCGCCATCTGCACCTCGTCGCTGTCCACGTCGTGTCCGCGCAACGACGCGATGGACGCGATGAGGTGCGTCTGGATGACGTAGGTGGCCGCGACGTTGGACGGCAGCGAGATCGGCAACGTGATCAGGCCGCCGAGGTTCGTCACGAAGCCCTGCGCTCCCGCCAGCGCGACGTGCGTGCGGATGAGGTGCTTGACCGCGTCGACCTCGTCGCCCTTCTTGACGAGCGCGTCGGACGCGGACTCCTTCGCGCTCTTGAACGGCCCGAAGCCGTCCACACCGGCTCGCAGCAGGTAGTCGGCGATGCCCTGCTGGGCCTTGTTCAGCTCACCCTTGGACTCAGCCACAATCCCGACATTACGCGTCCGGCAGGCACTATGAGACCTCAACGGGCGAGCCGGCCGTGGTCACCGCGCCCGTGCTGCCGTCCACGGTGATCCGCTCCCCCGTCCTGATCCTCGTCACGGCCTCGCGCACGCCCACGACCGCTGGAATCCCGTACTCCCGCGCCACCACGGCACCGTGCGAGTTCGCGCCGCCCATCTCCATCACCAGCCCGCCCGCCGTCAGGAACAGCGGAGTCCAGCCGGGATCGGTCGACGGCGCCACGAGGATCTCGCCGGGTTCGAGGTGCGCCCCCACGGGGTCCATGACGACGCGCGCGACGCCGGTGATCGTGCCCGCCGACGCCGGGGTGCCGACGAGGTCGCCCTCGACAGGGCCGCCGTGGTGCACCGCTTCGGGTTCCGTGCCGTCGGACAGCAGCACGCGCGGGATGTGCCTGCGCCGCATCTCGCGGTCGTAGACCTCCCGCCGCCGTGCCACCAGCGGGCGCAGGTCTCCTCGTTCCGACCGCAGTTCCTCGAGGTTCAGGAAGCACACGTCGTCCACGGCGTCGAGGCGGTCCGCGGCGACGAGCTCGGCTCCCAGCGCGGCGATCCGCTTCCTCAGCGCGCCGAACAACGTGATGATCAGGTACTTCGGGTACTCCCGCAGGCCGGCGAGCAACCTGGTGCGGCGCAACGCGAAGCGCACGAACCAGCCACGTCCCCACGCGCGCCGCGCCAGCGTCTCGATCATCGCCTCGGCCTCGGCGGCGCCCCGCGCGAAGACCGCGTCGGGGTGCGCCTGGTCACCGTCCAGCCGCAGGTAGTTCTTCACGACGCCGACGACGTGCGCCGGGTCGTCGGACCACCGCGGCAGGCCCAGGTCGATCTCGGCGACGGCCCGGTGCCCCCACCGCGCGAGGAACCGGTCGAGCGCTGCCGGGCGTTCGCCGTCCTGGAACTGTTTCAGCGCAGGAGGATCGTGGCGGATCTCCTGCGCCAGCTCCCACATCGCCAGGTCCATCTCGGTGGTGATGTTGTTCGGCAGGCCGCGCAGCACGGTCTGCAGCTCCCCCGGCTTGGTCTTCACGACCTTGCCGGCCAGGCCGAGCATCGCGAACCCGATCAACGCGGTCGGCGCGAGCTTCGGCAGCACCGGCACGACGCACTGGCGCAGCGCCTGTTCGATCGTGAGCTGAGCGGACCTCTCCAGGACCTCGCGCTCCATCAGCAACGCGGTCCGCACCGCCTTTTCGGGGTTCGCCAAGGCTTTCACCGCCGTCACGGGCACGTGGAACCGTCGCGCGAGCCGGAACACGCGCTTGAGGGCGGGCGTCGGCGACGAGCTCCTGATCGCGAACCTCGGGTCGTCGAACAGGCCGCGCAGCACCTCGGAGGAGCGCGCCTCCATCACGCCGAGCAGGCGCGTCACGAACTCGCGGCCGACCTTGCTGCGCAACACCTTGGTGACGTCGAAGAAGATGCGCTCGCCGTTCTCCACATAGGACTGACTGGCCGGGTCGCCGATGACGATCTCGAAGGCGGACTTGGAGATCTCCCGGAACACCGCGCGGCCCATCGGCGTGATCGGGCGTTCGAGGCCCTGCGCGAGGCTGAAGCAGAAGTAGGCGTGCGCGCCGCCGTCGGGGTTGTCCGGCAACGGGAACAGCGTCGTGATCGGGCGCGCCTGGGTGAGGTGCAGGTCGCCGTCGTCGTCGATCGCCCACTCGGTGTCCTGCGGCGACCCGTAGTGCGCCTGCACCTTGCGGCCGAGGACGGCGAGCGCGTGGATCTGGCCGTCGGTGAGGCACTGCTCGCCGCTCGCGCCGACGTCGACGTGCTCGATGCCGCCGCCCGGCCGTGAGCGGATGACGAACTTCTTGTCCCCCAGCCGTTTCTCGACGATGTCGGCGCCGTCGACGACGAAGTGGTCGGGGTTGACGGCGCCGGACACGACGGCCTCGCCAAGGCCGGGGCTCGCGTCGATGACGATCTGGTCGCGCGTGCCGGTGACCGGGTTCGCCGTGAACATCACACCGGACACCGCGGACTGCACCATCCGTTGCACGACAACGGCGAGGTAGGTGGTGATGTGGTCGATGCCGTTCGTCTCGCGGTAGCTGACGGCGCGGTCCGTCCACAGCGACGCCCAGCAACGGCGCACGGCGTCGACCACCTCGTCCTCGCCGACGACGTTGAGGAACGTGTCCTGCTGGCCCGCGAAGCTCGCGAACGGCAGGTCCTCGGCGGTCGCGCTGGACCTCACCGCGACCGGTACGTCGTCGCCGAGCTTGCGGTACTCGGCGATGATCGCGTCCCGGATCTCCTGCGGCACAGGGGTTTCCAGCACCGTCCTGCGGGCGTTCTCCGGCGTGGTGCCCGCCAGGGCGTCGGCCTCCGCGACCTCGCGGTAGGCGTCGGTGGTGACGCAGAAGCCGTGCGGCACCGGCAGACCGGCCCTGGTGAGCTCACCGAGGTTCGCGGCCTTGCCGCCCACGGTGGCGAGCATCGTGCCGTCGATGGACTTGAAGCCGATCGTGAACGCCATGGTGACCCCTCCAGGTTCCGCCTGGGGAGGAGGTTACGAGGATTCGTCCAAAAACTCAACACGTGATGAATAAAACACCCCGTTGAGGTTAAAGCTCCTGGTCAGCGCGGTCGACCCAGTCGGGCAGCGGCTCGCGTTCGCGTCGCCACTCCTCCGGCGGGTGCGCGACGATGCCGCCGGCGATCGCGGCCGTCGTGTCGATGTCGCCGCCCGCCTGGACGCAGGTGGTGACCGCGGCTTCGTAGTCGCCGAGGTGGTGGGCGGCGACCCAGAGCGTGAACGGCACGGTGTCCTGGGCCGTCACGCGCGAGCCGTTGCCGAGCACGTACGCGGCCTCCTCGGCGGTGTCGATCTTGCGCGCCTTCTCGATCCCCTTGCGCACGAACGAGTCTTCGAGGTGCTCCAGGACCGTGCCGAGCAGGTCGCGCGGTGGTGCGCCGGTCAGCCGCGCCTTGGCCGCGATCGCCGACGCGTGCGCCACGGCGAGGCCGCCCATGACGCCCTCGGGATGCTGGTGCGTCACCTCGCTGGCCCGGATCGCCTGTGCCGTCACGGTTTCCGGGTCGTCGGCGAAGTACGCGCCCAGCGGTGCGATCCGCATCGCGGCACCGTTGCCGCACGAACCCTGGCCGTCGAACGCGCTGGAGGCCGCTTCCTTCCACGGCGTGCCCTGGCGGATCTTGCGCAGGATGGTGAACGCTCCCGCGCCGTAGCCGCGGTAGGGCTCGCAGCGCTCGGCGAACGTGGTGGCGAGGCGGGTCTGGTCGACTTCGCCGTGGTCGCGCAGTTCGGTGACGAGGTTGCAGGCCATTTCGGTGTCGTCGGTCCACTCCCACGGGCCCCGTGGCGGCCTGCCGGCCACGAGGTCGGGGATCGAGCGGCCGACCATGAAGAACTGAGCGCCCAGAGCGTCGCCGACGGAGAGGCCGTCGAGCGAGGCGTATGCGAGGTCCAGGCGCGCGCGAGTGTGCAGAACTATGCGCATCACCTGCGATTTTACCGGTTTGGCCTACGCTGGTCACATGGATTTGGACCTCCGCAAGCTTCGGTACTTCGTGGCTGTGGCGGAGCATCTGAACTTCGGGCGCGCCGCCGAGGCCCTGCACATCGCGCAGCCGGTGTTGTCGCGGCAGATCCGCGCTTTGGAGGCCGAGCTCGGCGCGCAGCTGTTCGACCGTTCTTCTTCGGGCACCGTGCTGACAGATGCCGGCGCACGGCTGCTGGACGACGCACGGCCGTTGCTCGCGCAGGCTTCGGCTTTGCTGCGGCGTGTCGGGACGGAGTCGTTCACCGTCGGGTTCATGCCCGGGCTGATCGTCACGCCCGCGGTGCGGGTGCTGGCGGCGCGGCATCCTTCGGTGCGGATCGACGTGCTGCGCACGACGTGGGAGGACCAGGTCGAGGTGATCCACGACGGGCGGGTGGACGTCGGGTACTTGCGGCTGCCGGTGTCGCTCGACGGCCTGCGGTGTGTGCCGTTGTTCGCCGAGCCGCGCGTCGCGGTGGTGCCTGCTTCGCATCGGTTGGCGGGCAAGGAGAGCGTGCTGGAGTCAGATCTCGCCGGTGAGCGTCTTGTGCAGCACGGGGTGACGCCCGGTGTCCGGTCTGTTGAGGAGAAGCTGGAGCACGTGGCCTTGCAGGGTGGTGTGGCCGTGTTGCCGTTGTCGACGGCGGTGTTCTACTCGCGAGAGGACCTCACGCACGTGCCGATCTCGGACATCGCACCGAACGAGGTCGTGCTGGCGTGGGCGGCACACCGCCACACGCCGTTGATCGCCGAGTTCGCCGAGATCGTCAGCGGGCCAGCCCCGCGGGGGTGAAGACGAAGCTGTCGCGGAAGCCGCCGTCGCCTCGTCGTGTCGCCATCAGCCGCAGCTCCGGCATGAAGTGGAAGAACACCAGCGCGCCCGAGCGGTCCGGGTAGCCGAGCGTCTTCGAGTACTTGGGGTTCGTGCCGCCCAGCCAGAGCGGCGGCTCGCCGTACTCGGCGATGACGTCGTCGAGCAGGCAGTCCCGCTCCCCCAGCACGCCGGGGATGCGGCTGTCGGCGTCGAGGCTCAGCCAGCCCTGCCGGTGCGCGAGGTCCGCGTACACCGACGCCATGACGTCCTCGCTGCGGTGACCGAGCGCCTCGTGCACCGCGCCGCTCACCATCGCGGCGTTGGCCGCGCCGCGCTTCACCAGCGCGTCGAGCTCGTTCTGCCACCGGTCCGTGCGGTCGTCGGCGAACGCCAGCGCGTCGAGCAGGGTGAGGATCACCGCCTCACCGCCGTACATGCCGGGGCGCCGGACAGCGGCGTTGAGCTGACCGAGCAGGTACCGGCGCAAGTCGTCGAACGAAGGCATCTCTCCCCCTTACTGCGAGATGTTCTATCAGTTGCGAGTGGGTGAAACGGAATCGCCTTCATCACCGACAGGGGAGGCAACACCTGGGGAAGGGTCACATGCGCATCAGCAACCAGCAGATCGTCGCGCACTGGGTCGAGCACGAGGTCGACCTCGTCATCGACTGGAGCACCGCACACGAGAGATGCTGGCGCTGCGGTTACAGGTCCTCACTGGAGCAACACCTCGTGGTGCCCGCGTCCATGGGCGGCAGCCGCACCACGGACAACGTCGTGCTGCTGTGCGGGCGCTGCGTCAGCGAGTCGCCGAGCCACGTGGACCCGAAGTACCTGTGGCGGTGGCTGCGCGCGACGTCGACGCCGTTCACCGACACGTACTGGACGTTGCGCGGGTGGGAGGAGTTCGAGGTCATCTTCGGCCGCAAGCCACTGGAGTGCTTCGAGGAGGCCGGGGTCGACCACCGCTCGCTGAACGCCGAGTGCCGGGCGCTGGCGGCGGACGAGTTCGCGAAGACGGTCGTGCGGTTCGGGGAGGGGCGGCTCAACCCGTCGACGATCGCGTGCGTGATCGCGGAGGTCGAGAAGAAGCTGGCGGACCGCCACGGCATCAAGCTGCCGTGACGACCCGCCACTTTTGTTACAGGGTCTAACTCCCGCGACTGGATGCGGCGTTCGACCACCGCATCCAGTCAGAGGGTCTCGCTGCCGTGATCAGCTGCAGCCGGAGGTGCTGCCGCAGCCCTCGCACAGGTAGCACGAGCCCGCCGGACGCATCTTCGTGCCGCAGGTCATGCACAGCGGCGCGTCCGCGGCCTTGCCCAGGTGCAGCTCCAGCAGCTCGGTCGAGCTGCCCACGTGCTTCGGGGTCTCGACGGCCGCCTCGACCTGCTTCGGCGCGGCCTCCACGGAGCCGCGCAGGCCCTCGAGGTCCACGTCGGGCGACGTCGGGGCGCCGTACTCGCCCGCGACCTGCGCGGAGCGCTCGTCGGCGGTGAAGATGCCGAGCTGCGCACGCTTGTCGTACGGCAGGTAGTCGAGCGCCAGGCGGCGGAACAGGTAGTCGAGCACCGAGGTGGCGATGCGGACGTCCGGGTCGTCGGTCATGCCCGCCGGCTCGAAGCGCAGGTTCTGGAACTTCGAGACGTAGAACTCGAGCGGGATGCCGTACTGGAGGCCGACCGAGATCGACATCGAGAACGCGTCCATCACGCCGGCGAGCGTGGAGCCCTGCTTGCCGAGCTTGACGAAGATCTCGCCGAGGCCGTTGTCCGGGTACGAGCCGGCGTGCAGGTAGCCCTCGGCGCCACCGACCGTGAACGACACGGTCTGCGACGGGCGCTTCTTCGGCAGGCGCTTGCGGACCGGGCGGTACTCGACGACGGTCGCGGAAGAGTCTCCTGCGGCCTTCTTCTCCTCGGTGGCCTTGGCGCCCTTGCCCGCGGACAGCGGCTGGCCGACCTTGCAGTTGTCGCGGTAGATCGCGAGCGCCTTCAGGCCGAGCTTCCAGCCCTGGTAGTAGATCTCCTCGACGTCCTCGACGGACGCGGTCTCCGGCATGTTGACGGTCTTGGAGATCGCGCCGGACAGGAACGGCTGGGTGGCCGCCATCATCCGCACGTGGCCCATGGGCGCGATGGAGCGCTCGCCCATGGCGCAGTCGAAGACCTCGTAGTGCTCGCGGCGCAGGCCCGGCGCGTCGACGACGTGGCCGTGCTCGCCGATGAACTCGACGATCGCCTCGATCTGCTCGTCCAGGTAGCCGAGGGCCTTGAGGGCGCGCGGCACGGTCTGGTTGACGATCTGCATCGAGCCGCCGCCGACGAGCTTCTTGAACTTGACCAGGGCCAGGTCCGGCTCGATACCGGTGGTGTCGCAGTCCATCATCAGGCCGATGGTGCCGGTGGGGGCCAGCACGGATGCCTGGGCGTTGCGCCAGCCGTTCTTCGCGCCGATCTCCAGCGCCTGCTGCCAGGCCTCGGTCGCGACCTTGTGCACCGCGGAGTCGTTCGCGTGGTAGGTGCGGATCAGGTCGTTCGCGGCGGCGTGCTTGCGCATGACGCGCTGGTGCGCGGTGGCGTTGCGCTTGTAGCCGTCGTAGGCGCCGACGAAGCCCGCGAGCTCCGCGGAACGGCGGTACGAGACACCGGTCATCAGCGAGGTGATGGTCGCGGCCAGCGCGCGGCCGCCCTCGGAGTCGTACGCGTGGCCGGTCGCCATCAGCAGCGCGCCGAGGTTGGCGTAGCCGATGCCGAGCTGGCGGAACTTGCGGGTGGTGTCCGCGATCGGCTCGGTCGGGAAGTCCGCGAAGCAGATCGAGATGTCCATCGCGGTGATGATCAGCTCGACGGCCTTGGCGAACGTGACGGCGTCGAACTTGCCGTCGGTGCCGAGGAACTTCATCAGGTTGAGCGACGCGAGGTTGCAGCTGGAGTTGTCCAGGTGCATGTACTCCGAGCACGGGTTGGACGCGGTGATGCGGCCCGACTCCGGGCAGGTGTGCCAGTCGTTGATCGTGTCGTCGTACTGGATGCCGGGGTCGGCGCACTCCCACGCGGCCTTGGCGAGCTTGCCGAACAGCTCCTTGGCGTCGATCCGCTCGATGACCTCGCCGGTCTGCCGGCCGCGCAGGCCGAAGTCGCCGCCGTTCTCGTACGCGTGCATGAACTCGTCCGACACGCGGATCGAGTTGTTCGCGTTCTGGTACTGCACGGACACGATGTCCGCGCCGCCGAGGTCCATGTCGAACCCGGCGTCGCGCAGGGCGCGGATCTTGTCCTCTTCGCGCGCCTTGGTCTCGATGAACTCGACGACGTCCGGGTGGTCGACGTCGAGGACGACCATCTTGGCCGCGCGGCGGGTGGCGCCACCGGACTTGATGGTGCCCGCGGACGCGTCGGCGCCGCGCATGAACGACACCGGGCCGGACGCGGTGCCGCCGGAGGACAGCAGCTCCTTCGACGACCGGATGCGCGAGAGGTTCAGGCCTGCGCCGGAGCCGCCCTTGAAGATCAGGCCCTCCTCGCGGTACCAGTTGAGGATCGACTCCATCGTGTCGTCGACCGCGAGGATGAAGCACGCGCTGACCTGCTGCGGCGAGCTCGTGCCGACGTTGAACCACACCGGCGAGTTGAAGCTGAACACCTGGTGCAGGAGCATGTAGGTCAGCTCGTGCTCGAAGATCTCGGCGTCCTGCTCGCCCGTGAAGTAGCCGTGCTCCTTGCCGGCGCCCACGTAGGTCTTCACGACGCGGTCGATCAGCTGGCGCAGCGACTGCTCGCGCTTCTCGCTGCCGACGGCACCGCGGAAGTACTTGCTGGTGACGATGTTGGTGGCGTTCACCGACCAGGACTCGGGGAACTCGACACCGCGCTGCTCGAAGTTCACCGAGCCGTCACGCCAGTTCGTCATGACGACGTCGCGGCGCTCCCACGTGACCTCGTCGTAGGGGTGGCGGCCTTCGGTGGTGTAGACGCGCTGGACCTTCAGCGCGGCAGGCTTCGCAGCCGCCCGCGCGGCTGTCTTCTTGGCTGAGCCGCCGACGGTCTCGGTCACGGTGGATCTCCCTCGTGCAGGTGCTTGGAAAAGATGGTTGCTTCACGCGCTTAAGTGCGCGCGGATCACTGCTCGGCCGGTGCTTCCTCGGCACGAGCGGTGCGAAGATCAAGAATTTCCTTCTCGAAGTCCTCGACGGACGAGAAGGACCTGTAAACGCTCGCGAAGCGCAGATAAGCGACCTCGTCGAGTTCGCGCAGGGGGCCGAGAATGGCGAGACCCACCTCGTGGCTCGCGATCTCCGCGCACCCCGTCGACCGGATCGACTCTTCCACCTGCTGTGCGAGCACCTGGAACGCGTCCTCGTCGACCGGGCGGCCCTGGCACGCCCTGCGCACGCCGACGACCACCTTGTCGCGGCTGAAAGGCTCCGTCACGCCGGAGCGCTTGACCACGGCGAGAACCGCTTCTTCGACCGTGGTGAACCGGCGGCTGCAGCTGTTGCAGGAGCGCCGACGACGGATCACCTGTCCCTCGTCGACCTCGCGGGAGTCGACCACCCGCGAGTCCGAATGGCGGCAGAACGGACACCGCACGCCACCTCACCCCTTCCCCCGCGCAGCACCCATCGCAGCAGCCGCACTGGTCGGGTTACCCACAACCTGTGGACTACTTACAACGGTGCAACCACTAGATGTAGGGGTAGAACCTAGATCTCTGCGGACGCGGACGCAACTCGACACGGCGCGTCGCGTGTCACCCTGTTGGGCGAACCGCCGACGATCAGCGGCGATTACGCAAAAATGCCCGCCGATGACGGAGAGTCCACGTCACCTGCGGGCAGCGAAACACAAGATGTAGGGGCAGACCTACGGGGTGACCCCCGCCTGCTGTAGGTAGAGCACGCCGAGCGCGACCACCGTGAGTGCGCTCAGGACGCCGACGGCGATCAGTTCGAACAACGACTCGCGCTTCGGACGGACCTCGCACGAGCTCGACTCGCGCCGGGCGGGCACCACGACCGGGTGCGGCCTCGTCGCGGGACGCCGCGGCATGACCCGGGGACCCGAACGGAGGGGACGTCCCGCTGCTACGTCCGCGTCCTCGACCACGCGCAACCGCTTCTCGACGAGCACCGACATCACGACCTCCATCGCAGGTCAGCCACCTTGATCGAACAGGGGTTCGATCGAACGTCCGTGCGAATTTCTACCAGACCGGCACTCCGAACGCCACAACACGCGCCCAAATACCTCGAACAGGTGTTTGATCTGTGCAGCAAACACGACTACCGTCGACCACGAAGATCGACGGAGGCCGGAATCCCATTCGAACTGGGGGCGGCGAGGAGGACAGCGACCGTGGCAGGCAAGACGATCGACCCGGACCCCGCTCTTGTGGAGACAGAGGTAAGCGAGATCGCGGGAAACGCCGGCCTGACTTTGCGTCAGCGCAAGGTGCTCGACGTGATTCGCGACTGGGTCGACCGTTTCGGTTACCCGCCGAGCGTGCGCGAGATCGGTGAGGCCGTGGGCCTTACCTCGACCTCGTCGGTCGCCTACCAGCTGCGCGCACTGGAGCGGAAGGGCTTCCTGCGCCGCGACCCGAACCGGCCGCGCGCGGTCGGCATGCTGCCCACCGAGATCGACCCCGGTCTCGACCCGATGTCCAAGCCGACGCCCGCGTACGTGCCGATGGTCGGCCGGATCGCCGCCGGTGGCCCGATCCTGGCGGAGGAGTCGATCGAGGACGTGTTCCCGCTGCCGCGCGAGATCGTCGGCGAGGGCGAGCTGTTCCTGCTGCGCGTCGTCGGTGACTCGATGATCGACGCCGCGATCACCGATGGCGACTGGGTCGTGATCCGCAAGCAGCCCACCGCCGACCAGGGCGAGATCGTCGCCGCCATGATCGACGGCGAGGCGACCGTGAAGACGTTCAAGCGCAAGGACGGCCACGTGTGGCTGATGCCGCACAACCCGGCCTACCAGCCGATCAACGGCGACGAGGCCACCATCCTGGGCAAGGTCGTGACCGTGCTCAGGCGCCTTCCCTAGCTGAAGCAGACCGATGCCCCGGCACTGATATATCGGATATCAGTGCCGGGGCATCGTCGTGTTCCCAGGCCCAGAGGTCAGGCCCGAAGATCAGAACCGAGATCAGGCACGGCGGCGGAAGCGCAGGCCGATGACCAGGGCGACGACGAGCACGAGGCCGCCCAGCGTCAGCGCCAGGGGCCAGTTCTGCCACGACGTCGACGCGGGCTCGGCGGCCTGGGGTTCGCCCGCGGCCGCGGGCGGGGGCGTCGTGGTCGTCGGCGGGGGTGGCTGGGCCAGGGCCGCGGCGCCCGCGACGGCCCGGATCGGGGTGCCGACGCCTTCGGAGGCGGACAGCAGGGTGCCGTCCGGGTCGAAGGCGACGGCCTCGCCCTGGGGTTCGTTCGGCAGTGGGACGCGCACCGGGTCGCCGGCCAGGGCCTTGACGATGTCGCCGTCCGGGACCGGGTAGAGGTACGCGTCGGTGTAGGTGCGCAGCGCGATGACGGAGCCGTCGGCGGTCTGGGCGGCGCCGGTCACGAGACGTGAGTCGAGGGTGCCTTCCAGGGGGCCGCCCGGGGTGTCCGTCGACGACAGCGACACGCGCGCTACCTGCTCCATCGGAACTGATATATCGGTTCGGAGCGGGCCGGTCGGGCGATACACCAGTGCGGAACCGAGGGGTTCCTTCGTGACGATGTACGGCGTGCCGGACTTGTCGATGAGGAGTGCCTCGGCGTCGTGCTTGCCGTCCGGGTAGGTCAGGCGGTACCGCTCCACGGCGCCCGAGGGCGAGACCTTGTGCAGGGCGACCGTGGGGCGGGACTTGTTGTTGTCGCCGGTGTCGGACGCCCAGAGGGTGCCGTCCGGCGTCATCGCGAGGTCCTCGACGTCGAACGGGTCGACGGGCGCGGTGATCGTGCGCTTCACGACGCAGTCGCGGCCCATGACCTGGATGCGCAACGTGCCGTTGTCGCTGTCGCTGACGGCGAAGAACTCGGTGCCGTTGGACGTGAGCCCGGAGAGCTCCTGCATTTCTACCGGGCACACGTCCACCGGTGGAGGCGGGATCAAGCAGGCGTTCCGTTCGTCGCGAACTCCTCGAGGACGCCGGCGAGGTCCGGGCGCACGCGGGCGGACAGCAGCGTGCCCGACTCCGTGTGCTTCTCGGACAGCACCTCGCCATCGCGGTGCACGCGGGCCACGACCTCGCCGCGCGCGTACGGCACGAGCGCCTCGACGACGACCTCGGGACGCGGCATCAGCTCGGCGATGCGGACCCGCAGCTCCTCGATGCCCACGCCCGCGTGCGCCGACACGAACGACGCGTCCGGGAACAGGTGGCGCAGCCGCGCCATGCCCAGGTCGCCCACCGCGTCGATCTTGTTCACGACGAGCAGCTCGCGCGGCATCGGCGTGCCGGACTCCTCGTTGATCTCGGCGAGGACCTCGCGCACGGCCTTGACCTGCTTCTCCGGCATGCCGTCGGAGCCGTCGACCACGTGCACGAGCAGGTCGGAGCCGCCGACCTCCTCCAGCGTCGAGCGGAACGCCTCGACCAGCTGGTGCGGCAGGTGCCGGACGAAGCCGACCGTGTCCGTCAGCGTGTACGGCAGGCCTTCCGGCGTCAGCGCGCGGCGGGTCGTCGGGTCAAGAGTGGCGAACAGCGCGTCCTCCACCAGCACCCCGGCGCCCGTCAACGCGTTGAGCAGCGACGACTTGCCCGCGTTGGTGTAGCCCGCGATCGCGATGCTCGGGATCTCGTTCGCCGTGCGGCGGCCCCGCTTGGTCTCGCGGATGACGCCGATCGCGGCGATCTCACGGCGCAGCTTGGCGATGCGCGCGCGGATCCGGCGCCGGTCGGTCTCGATCTTGGTCTCACCGGGACCGCGCAGACCCACACCGCCGTTGCCACCGCCGGCACGACCACCGGCCTGCCGGGACAGCGAGTCACCCCAGCCGCGCAGACGCGGCATCAGGTACTGCAGCTGCGCCAGCTCGACCTGCGCCTTGCCCTCCTTGGACTGCGCGTGCTGCGCGAAGATGTCCAGGATGAGCGCGGTGCGGTCGATGACCTTGACCTTGAGCTTCTCCTCCAGCTGACGCAGCTGGCCGGGCGAGAGCTCACCGTCGCAGATCACCGTGTCGGCGCCGGTCGCCTGCACCACGTCACGCAGCTCGGAGACCTTGCCCGAGCCGATGTACGTCGCCGCGTCCGGCTTGTCGCGCCGCTGCACGACGCCTTCGAGGACCTCGGAACCGGCGGTCTCGGCGAGGCGGGCGAGCTCGGCCATCGACGCGTCGGAGTCCGCCGCGGTGCCCTCGGTCCACACCCCGACCAGCACGACCCGCTCCAGGCGGAGCTGGCGGTACTCGACCTCGGTGACGTCCTGGAGTTCGGTCGACAGCCCCGCCACGCGGCGCAGTGCGGCACGCTCGACGCGTTCGAAGTCGCCGGTCGAGAAGTCTTCCTCCTCGTCCCACGTGGCGTCGAACTCGGCGTCGAACTCTGTGCTCTGGATGTTTTCCGTCATTTGCCCTTCATCGTCCCACGGACAGTCAGTCCCCCGGATACACCGCGAGGTAGATCGCCACACGGGGAACATCCGGCTTGACCGGTTGCGCGGCCAGCTCATCCATCAACGACGCGAGCCGCTGCTTTAGTTCCTCCGGGTCGACGGTCACGACCAGACGGCTCTGATCCACGTCACTGAGCCCGATGTCGGCGACCTCGCCGAGGAAAGCGTGCAGCATCGCCTCACCGACGGCGACCGCATTTTCGCTGTTGTCGAGCTGCCAGGACAGCCCTGTCGACCGATAGGGGATCTCTTTCGCGCCCCGGTTGCCCGCGCGGGGCGGCATCGCCTCGAGGAAACCGGCGGCGACGAGCTTGCGGACGTGGTGCAGCGTCGTGGCCGGGTCCTTGCCGAGGCGTTCGGCGAGCTCCTTGTTGGTGAGCGGGCGGTCGAACGTCAGGCGGATCATCCGAATCCGCAGCTCAGAGCTCAGCGCGGCGGCTTCCTCGCTCGTCGCGGGCCGTCGTTTCCGGGGAGGTGGCACGGGCCCAGTGTAAGTGATTGACAGTTTCCAATCACTTGGCGCAGACTCCCCGGCATGGCGCTTTGGGGGCACCCCGACTTCCGCAGGCTCTGGATGGGCGACACCATCAGCCAGTTCGGTGCGAACGTCGGCATGACGGTCGTCCCGCTGCTCGCGGCGGGTGTGCTGAACGCGACACCGTTCGAGATGGGACTGCTCGCCGCGGCGAGCACGATGGCGTTCCTGGTGATCGGGCTGCCCGCCGGCGTCTGGGTCGACCGGATGCGCCGCAAACCGCTGATGATCGCGATGGACGTCGTCCGCGCCGTGCTGATGGTGAGCGTGCCGATCGCGTGGTGGTCCGATCTGCTCGGACTGCCGCAACTCATCGTCGTGAGCCTCGCCGTGGGCGTGTGCACGGTGTTCTTCGACGTCGCCTACCAGTCGTACCTGCCGTCGCTGGTCGGCCGCGGCCAACTCGTCGAGGGCAACTCGAAGCTCCAGGCCAGCCTGTCGGTGGCGGAGGTGTCGGGGCCCGCGATCGGCGGGTACGGGGCCCAGTTCCTGGGGGCGGCCAACAGCGTCCTCGCGACCGGGCTCGGGTACCTGAGCTCGGCGTTCTTCCTGATGAGGATCCGGACGGTCGAGCCGGCGCCGGAACGGCACCCCGACCCGCACCTGCGCCGCGAGATCATGGAGGGGCTGCGGTTCGTCTTCGGCAACGTCACCCTGCGGATGATCGTCGCCTGCACCGGCACGTCGAACTTCTTCCACGGCATCCAGAACGCCGTGATGATCCTCTTCCTGATCCAGACCGTGAACCTGAGCGAGGGCACGGCGGGCCTGGTGCTCAGCGCGGGCGGGGTCGGCGGCGTGCTGGGCGCGGCCTTCGCGCACCGGATCGGGCTGCTCGTCGGGCAGGCCAGGATGATCTGGCTGATCCCGCTGCTGACCTGGCCGTTCACCCTGACTCTGCCGTTCGTCTCGGACGGCTGGGGGCTCGCGCTGCCGATGGCCGGGCTGGCGGTCAGCACGTTCGGCATCGTCGTCTACAACGTCGGCCAGGTGAGCTACCGGCAGGCGATCTGCCCCGACCACCTGCTGGGGCGGATGAACGCCTCGATCCGCTGGGTGGTGTGGGGCGCGACGCCGCTGGGCGCGCTGCTCGGTGGCGGGCTCGGCACGTGGATCGGTGTCGTGCCGACGATCTGGGTGTCGCTGATCGGCGCGGTGGGCGGGATGGTGTGGGTGCTGTTGTCGCCGTTGCGGACTATGCGGGACCTGCCGACGACCTCTAGCGTCGAGGCGCATGGCTGACACGAAGGTTGTGCGGGACGGTCTGCACTTCGGCGAGGGGCCGCGGCGCGGTCCCGACGGGCGCCTCTACTACTCGGACTTCTACGCGGGCGAGGTGCACGCCCTCGACCTGGCGACGGGTGACGACGAGGTCGTCGCCGCGATCGACGGCCAGCTCTCCGGCCTCGGCTGGCTGCCCGACGGACGCCTGCTCGTCGTCTCGATGCTCGACCGGACGGTCCGCCGTCTCGACGGTGACGACCTCGTCGTCCACGCCGATATATCGGATATCGCGACCTTCCACGCCAACGACATGCTCGTCGACGCCGAGGGCCGCGCGTACGTCGGCAACTTCGGCTTCGACCTGCACGGCCTGATCGACGAGGTCGGCCTCCCGCGCCTGCTCGAACCCGACTTCGACCCGCTCGGCGCGTCGCTCGCGCTGGTGCGGCCCGACGGCTCCGTCGGCGTCGTCGCCGAGGACCTCAAGTTCCCGAACGGCATGGCCCTGCTGCCCGATCCGGCCGGTGAGTCGGAGAGCGGGAACATCCTCGTCGTCGCCGAGACCGTCGCGTTCAAGCTCACCGCGTTCTCGGTCGACCTCGACGGGTCGTTGCACGGCCGCCGGGTGTGGGCCGACGTCAAGGAGTTCGGGATCGCGCCGGACGGGATCGCCGGCGACGGCGACGGCGTGTGGGTGGCGCCGGCGTTGCAGCCCGCGGTGTTCCGGGTGACCGAGGGCGGCACGATCACGCACCGGGTCGAGACGACGCAGACGGCGTTCGCCGTCGCCGTCGTCGGCGACAAGCTGGTGTGCCTGACCGCGCCCGACTCGAACCCGAAGGTGGTCAAGCCCGAGCGGCTCGGGAAGATCGAGGTCTACGAGCTCGACTGATATATCGGAACCGATATATCAGTCACCTGGTATCAGACGAGGGCGTCCCACCAGGACTTGTCGAGTTCGCCGCGGGCGACGAGGACGGCCGGGCCGGTGAGGGTCGACGTCGTCGGTTCGATGGTCACGAAGACCTGACCGCCGAGGACGTCGACGGTCGCCGACCCCGTCGTGCGGCCCTGGCCCGCGAGCCACGAGGCGACGGACGCGACGGTGCCGGTGCCGCACGAGCGGGTCTCGCCGACGCCGCGTTCGTAGACGCGCATGCGCAGCGCGCCGCGGTCGGGCTCGGCGTCGAGGACGTTGACGAGCTCGACGTTGACGCCGTGCGGGAACATCACCGGGTCGAAGCCGGGCGGCACGGTGAGGTCGAACGACTCGACCGGCGTCTCGGTCACGCAGGCGAGGTGCGGGTTGCCGACGTCGACCGCGAAGCCGCCGATGCCGGTGCCGTCGACCGCGGCGATGGACGTGCCGGTGACGCGGGCCGGGCCCATGTCGTTCGTGACGGAGCCGTCCGGGTGCGTGGTCACGACGCGGTCCCCCGCGCGGGTGGCCACGACGAACTCGCCCTGCTCCTGGTGACCGGCGTCGACCAGGTAGCGGGCGAAGACGCGCAGGCCGTTGCCGCACATCTCGGCGATGGAGCCGTCGGCGTTGCGGTAGTCCATGAACCACTTGCCCTCGACCCGCACCACGCGCAGCACGCCGTCGGCGCCGAGGCCGCGCTGGCGGTCGCACAGCGCCTGGACGCGCGCGACGGTCAGGTCCAGCTGGTCATCGAGGTCGGGCAGGACGACGAAGTCGTTCTCCGTGCCGTGCCCCTTCACGAACTCCACGGGACCAGGTTACCGGCGGCGGTCAAAAGATCCGGGTCAGCACCGTCGAGCCAGGTGATGCGCTGGTCACGCCGGAACCAGGAACGCTGCCGGCGCACGAACCGGCGGGTGGCGCGTTTGGTCTCCTCGGCGGCGAAGTCGATGGTGCAGGCTCCGTCCATTGCGGACAGCACCTGCTGGTAGCCGAGCGCGCGGGACGCGGTCTTGCCGTCGCGCAGGCCGATCCGGACCAGCGCGCGCACCTCGTCCTCGAGGCCCGCCGCGAACATCGCGTCCACCCGCTGGTCGACGCGCGCGTCCAGTTCGGACACCTCGCGGTCCACGCCGATCTGGACGGTGCCGTAACGGGCTGGACCCGGCTTGGGGAGGTTCGCGGAGAACGGCTGCCCGGTCAGCTCGATGACCTCCAGCGCGCGCACGATGCGGCGGCCGTTGGACGGCAGGATCGCGATCGCGGCGGCCGGGTCGAGCTCCTGCAACCGCCGGTGCAACGCCTCGGAGCCGGCCGACGCCAGCTCGGCCTCGAACCGCAGCCGCACGGCGTCGTCGGTGCCGGGGAACTTCAGGTCGTCCAGCACCGCCTGGACGTAAAGTCCCGAACCTCCGACCAGCACCGGCACGCGACCGGCGGCCAGCAACGACTCGACGACGGCCCTGGTCTCGCGCTGGTAGGCGGCGACGGACGCGGTCTCGGTGACCGACAGGACGTCGAACAGGTGGTGCGGCACGCCACGGCGTTCCGCGAGGGGCATCTTGGCCGTGCCGATGTCCATGCCCCGGTAGAGCTGCATGGCGTCGGCGTTGACGACCTCTCCCCCGAACCTCTCGGCGAGGGAGACGGCCAGGTCGGACTTGCCGGTGGCGGTGGGTCCGACAACGGCGATGGGCTTGATCACGGGCGCTCCCAGACGGCGACGTGGTAGCCCACGCCGAAAGGTGCGAAGAACTCGGCGGACGAGCAGCGCCACGGGCCGGGCACCCCGGCGAGGACCTGCCACGCGGCCCGGCCCTGCGCCCCCAGCTCGGCGGCCAGCTCCACGTCGAGCCCGAGCAGGCCGTCCACATCGGCGCCGGCCAGCAGGCCGTGGACCAGGGAGTCGAAAGGTCCCGAACGCTCGTCGTCCGCTCCCGGCGAACGCGGGCCGTGCCGCGTCGATCCGTCACCGAGGACCAACAGCCCGCAGTCCTCCGAAGCGAGTTGTCGTCCAAACGAGACACAGTCGAAAACGGGCAGGTCACGGGGAACGAGTTCAACGCGTGACACCTCGACCGCGCAGCGTTCCCGCAGCCACGCGGTGATGAGCACCGGCAACGGAATCGTGGCGTCCGCGGGCACGTCACCGCCGAGTGACACCCGCACATCGACCCCATAACCGAGAAAACTTCCCGACAACGGCGGCGCGTACGTCGCGCGCCCTCCGTCGTCGACCGCGACGGCGATCCACGGACCTGGCAGTTTCCCTGCTGCCGCAAGGGTTGCGGCACGCACGGGCTCGGTTTCCATGGCGGCGCCGGACACCAGTTCTGGCACCAGAAGAGGCGGGTGCGGCACCACCGCAGCGCGGGTGATCACAACGAACGAGGCTACCTATCGTGGACTCCCAGTACCGAGTCGAGCTCTGACCTGTTTGAATGCGCGCGGGGAACTGGGGACGGGAGACCCTCCAGCGCCCGTATTGCATCGGCCCCGCCAACGGCGGGGCGCCCGTGGCAGGCACGGGCGTCAGACGGGAGGAACCGGCGATGTCGGAGCAGGACAGCACACCGCAGGCCGTGGCGGAGAACGCACCGGTCGAGGGTGCAGCCGAGGGTGTGGTCGAAAAAACGCCGAAGGAGACCGCGGCGCAGGCCGGCACTCCGGCCGTCCCCGTGGCGTCGGACCACCCTGACCGCTGGGGGCGCGTGGACGCCGACGGCACCGTGTACGTGAAGACCGAGGACGGCGAACGCGCTGTCGGGTCGTGGCAGGCCGGCGAGCCGGTCGAGGGTCTCGCGCACTTCGCGCGGCGCTTCGACGACCTGCGCACCGAGGTCGAGCTGCTCGTGTCGCGGCTCGCGTCCGGCGCCGGTGACCCCAAGCACGCCCTGACCAGCGCGAAGCACGTCAAGGAGCAGCTGGCCGAGGCCGCCGTCGTCGGTGACCTCAAGGCGCTGGCCGCCCGCGTCGAGCACGTGCTGGAGCGGGCAGAGGCCGGCATGGAGAAGGCGAAGGAGGCCAAGGAGGCCGCCCGCGCCCAGTCCGTGCAGCGCAAGCAGGCGCTCGTCGACGAGGCCGAGTCGATCGCCAACGAGTCGACCCAGTGGAAGGTCGCGGGCGACCGGCTGCGGCAGATCCTCGACGAGTGGAAGACCATCCGCGGCGTCGACCGCAAGACCGACGAGCAGCTGTGGCGCCGGTTCTCCAAGGCCCGTGACGCGTTCAACCGCCGTCGCGGCTCGCACTTCGCGGACCTCGACCGCCAGCGTTCGGTCGCGAAGACCTCCAAGCAGGCGCTCGTCGACGAGGCCGAGAAGCTCATCGACTCCGACGACTGGGGCCCCACGGCCGGTCGTTACAAGGAGCTGATGGTCGAGTGGAAGGCCGCAGGGCGTGCGCCCAAGGAGGCCGACGACGCCCTGTGGCAGCGGTTCCGGGCCGCGCAGGACGCGTTCTTCCAGAAGCGCTCCGAGGCGTTCAGCGAGCGGGACGCCGAGTTCTCGGCCAACGCGAAGCTCAAGGAAGAGCTGCTCGCCGAGGCGGAGGGCATCGACCCGTCGAGCGACCTCGAGGCGGCCCGCGCGGCGCTCTACAAGATCCAGGAGCGCTGGGACGCGATCGGCAAGGTGCCGAGGGAGCGCATCCGCGAGCTCGAGGGCAAGCTCCGCACGATCGAGGAGAAGGTCCGCGGCGCGGTCGACGCCCAGTGGCGCCGGTCCGACCCCGAGGCCGAGGCCCGCGTGGCCCAGTTCCGCGAGCGCGTCGAGCAGTTCGAGGCCCAGGCCGCCAAGGCCCGTGCCGCGGGCGACAAGCGCCGCACGGAGCAGGCCGAGGCGCAGGCCGCGCAGTGGCGCGAGTGGCTCGCCGCCGCTGAGCAGGCCCTGGCGACCCGCTAGAGGTTCTAACGCCCGAGAGCCCCTCTTCCGACTGGGAGAGGGGCTCTCGGGCGTTGGAAGGGTGTTGCGCGTGAGAGCCCCTCCCGGCTGGGAGAGAGGCTCCCGGCCGCTAGAGGGTGTTACGCACGGGAACCCCTCGCGGCTGGGAGAGACGCTCTCGACCGTTAGAAGGTGTCACGCATGAGAACCCCTCCCGGTCAGGAGAAAGGCTCCCGGCCGTTAGAAGGTGTTACGCACTAGAACCCCTCTCCCGGCAGCAAGAGAAGCTCTCGACCGTTAGAGGGTGTAACGCGTGAGAGCCCCTCTCCCGGCCGGGAGAGGGGCTCTCATGCGGCAGAGGTCTATTCGGAGGGGTGGTCCTGGCCGAGCTGCGGCGGGCGCGAGGCCGCGATCTTCAGCCACTTCACCAGCAGCACGATCGTGGCGATCGCCGCGATGATCAGGCCGGCGCCGGGACCGGGGCCGATGGTCTTGTTGCTCGTCGTGGTCTGCTGCGTCCAGATCGACAGCACCCCGATGATCGACCCCGCGAAGAGCCCGAGCGAGCACACCCACGCGAGGCCCCAGCGGCGCACGGCCAGGGTGACGCCCGAGCCGACGACGCCGACGCCGAGCGCGAGGAACGAGAACAGGCGGGGCAGGAACAGCTCCGACTCGCCGAGCACGACCTCCAGCCCGGTGTGCTCCCCCACCCACGGCAGGATCAGCGACACCAGCAACGCCAGCACGGCGATCGAGATCGTCAGCGCGCCCGTACCGGGGTCGATCCGCTTGGCGGCCTGGTGCTCGACAGCGTCGATTTCCTTGCGCAAGAAGTCCTCATCACTCACTGAGCCGCACACCCCGAGACGGCGGGCAGCGGCGCGGGTGCTCCGAACGAGGGCAGACCCAGGCCGACGCCCGCGGTCTTGGGCTTGATGCCGGCCTCGGAGCGGTCGCCGGCCTTCGTGCGGCGCCACGACAACGGCTCGCCGTCCGCGACGAGGTAGTGCGGGGCCGCGTACGTCACGACGGTCTCCACGACGTCACCGGGACGCGGCGCGGTTCCGCCGGGCGTGAAGTGCACCAGCCGGCCGTCGCGGGCGCGGCCGCTCATGCGCTGCGTCTCCGCGTCGCGCTTGCCCTCGCCGGTCGCGACGAGCACCTCGACCGTGCGGCCGACCTGCTCGATGTTGAGCTGGTGCGTCATCTCGTTCTGCAACGCCACGAGCCGGTCGAACCGCTCCTGCACGACGGCCTTCGGCAGCTGGTCCGGCAGGTCGGCGGCGGGCGTGCCGGGACGCTTCGAGTACTGGAACGTGAACGCCGACGAGAACCGCGCCTGGCGCACGACGTCGAGCGTGCCCTGGAAGTCCTCCTCGGTCTCACCGGGGAAGCCGACGATGATGTCCGTGGTGATCGCGGCGTCCGGCATCGCGGCGCGGACCTTCTCGATGATCCCCAGGTACTTCTCGGTGCGGTACGAGCGGCGCATCGCCTTCAGCAGCCGGTCCGAACCGGACTGCAGCGGCATGTGCAGGCTGTGGCACACGTTCGGCGTCTCGGCCATCGCCGCGATGACGTCGTCGGTGAAGTCCTTGGGGTGCGGCGAGGTGAACCGCACGCGCTCCAGCCCGTCGATCTCCCCGCACGCGCGCAGCAGCTTCCCGAACGCGAGCCGGTCGCCGAACTCGACGCCGTAGGAGTTGACGTTCTGGCCCAGCAGCGTCACCTCCAGCACGCCCTCGTCCACCAGGGTCTGCACCTCGGCCAGCACGTCCCCGGGACGGCGGTCCTTCTCCTTGCCGCGCAACGACGGCACGATGCAGAACGTGCAGGTGTTGTTGCAGCCCACCGAGATCGACACCCAGCCCGAGTAGGCGGAGTCGCGCGCGGCCGGCAACGACGACGGGAACGTCTCCAGCGCGTCGAGGATCTCGACCTGCGCCTCCTCGTTGTGGCGCGCGCGTTCCAGCAGCACCGGCAGCGAGCCGATGTTGTGCGTGCCGAACACGACGTCGACCCACGGCGCGCGCCGCACGATCTCGCTGCGGTCCTTCTGCGCGAGGCAGCCGCCGACCGCGATCTGCATGCCGGGCTTCGCCGCCTTGCGCGGGGCGAGGTGGCCGAGCGTGCCGTACAGCTTGTTGTCGGCGTTCTCGCGGACCGCGCAGGTGTTGAAGACGACGACGTCCGCCTCGTCGCCGAGGGCCCGCTCGTAGCCGGCGTCCTCGAGCAGACCGGCGAGGCGCTCGGAGTCGTGCACGTTCATCTGGCACCCGAACGTGCGGATCTGGAAGGTCTTGCCACCCTGCGCGGTACTCACGCCTGAAACGATAACCCCTGGTAGATGCCCCGAGTCGCGCGGACCGCCCCAAGCGCCGCGCATCCACACGTTGACCAGGCAGGACCTTCGTCGGGTGCAATCACGCGCGACCCCCGTGGCACGATGCGGTGGTGCTGGGACGAGTACATGCCGCCGTGAGCCTGCTAGCCGCCGCAACGGTCCTGACGGGCTGTAGCAGCACGGTCGCGGACGTCAAGATCACGATGGCCACGGGCAGCCCCGGCGGCGTCTACTACTCGCTGGGCAACGGCCTCGCGGACATCTGGAGCGGCCGTCTCGGCATCGTGAAACCCCAGGTCGTCGCCACGGCCGGGTCGAAGGACAACGTCACCCGGCTGATCAACGACCAGGCCCAGGTCGGCTTCTCCCAGGCCGACGCGCTCGAAGGCGTCGAGGGGTCGGGCAAGCTGCGCGCCCTGGCCCGCATGCACGACGACTACCTGCAGGTCATCGTCCGCGCCGACCTGCCGGTGACGAGGCTGCGCGACCTGTCGGGCAAGCGCGTGTCGATCGGCGGCCGCGAGTCCGGCGTCGAGATCATCGCGAGCGCCCTGCTGAAGTCCGCGGGCGTCACGCCGCAGGCGGTGAACCTCAACCTCGACGACTCCGCCCAGGCGATGCGCGAGGGCAGGCTCGACGCGTTCTTCTGGTCAGGTGGCCTGCCCACCAAGACCATCACCGACCTCACCAAGGGCCTCGGCGTGCGGATGCTCGACCTGAGCGACGTGCTGTCGACGTTCCGCAAGGAGAAGCCCGTCTACGGCTCGGCGACGCTGCCCGCGTCCACGTACAACCTGCAGACGGACCCGGTCGGCCCGGTCATCACCCTCGTCGTGCGCAACTTCCTGCTGGTCAACGAGAAGATGTCGGACGACGTGGCGGAGGCGTTGGTGCGCCAGCTGTTCGAGGCGCAGCCCGAGCTCGTGAAGGCGCACTCGGCGGCCCGCACCATCGAGCAGCGGTCGGCGATCGAGACGTCGCCGGTGCCGCTGCACAACGGCGCCATGCGCTACTACCGCGAAGCCAAGGTCTGATCTCCGGGGTCTAGACGGCGGGGAGCTCGACCACGACCTTCAGGCCGCCGTCCTCTGGCGACTCCAGCCGCACGGTGCCGTCGACGCGTTCGACCACCAGCCGCACGATCGAGAGCCCGAGACCGGACCCCGGCACGTTCTGGTGCGCCGGGCTGCGCCAGAACCGGTCGGTGGCGCGCTCCAGCTCGTCGGCCTGCAGCCCCGGTCCGTGGTCGGCGACGGACAACGTGATCACCCCGTCGGCCTTGCGCGCGTCCACGACGATCAGCGTGCCCTCGGCGGTGAACTTCAACGCGTTGTCCAGCAACGCGTCCAGGATCGTCTCTACCCCGCGCGGCGGCACGAGCGCCATGCCGACCCGCTGCCCGTCCAGCACCAGGTGCACCTCCTTGGCCGCCGCGGCCGACTGCCACGCCGACAACCGCGCCGCCACGGACTTGTCGACGTCCACCGGCACCGGGTCCACCGAGCTCGACTCGGCGCGCGCCATCGCGAGCAGCTCGTCGAGGATGCGGTTGAGCCGGTCGGTCTCGCTGAGCGCCTCGACCTGGTGCACCTCGGCCTCGGCGTCGACGTGACCCTCCAGGTTGGACAGTCGGAGCTTCAGGGCCGTCAACGGGTTGCGCAGCTGGTGCGAGGCGTCGGCGACGAAAGCCCGTTGGGAGGCCAGCACATCGCTCACGTTCGCGGCCATCTGGTCGAAGGAACGGCTGAGCTGCCTCAGTTCCGGCGGCCCGCTCTCCGCGCCCACCGGCGGCACCGGCCTGCCCGACACCACGGCGGCGAGCAGCTTGCCGGTCGCGTCGTCCAGGGCCTGCACCGGCCGCAACGTCCAGCGCACCACCGGCAGCGCCAGCAGCACGGCGAGCGCCAGCACCAGCAGGCTCGCCGCGAGCAGCAACGCCCACCAGGCGAGCACCTCGAAGCGGGTCTTCGTGGTCGGCGAGAACGTGATCACCGCGCCGCGCACCTCGCCGTCGACCAGCACGGGTTCGGCGAGCACCAGCCGTGAGGTGTCCCAGGGCGGCAGCACCGCCGGCGCGACCGGCAGCCGTCCGGCGAGGGCCTTGCTGACCAGGTCCTGCACGCCGCTCTCGCCGAGCGCGAGGTCGTTGCGCGACGCCACCAGCGGCACCGTCGGCGCGTCCCTCGCGACCACGGCCACGCCGATGTCGTAGAGGTCGTCGTAGCGTTGCAGCTCCGGCAGCAGCAGGTCCGGCTTGTCGTCGATCAGCGGCCGGGCCGCGAGCGAGGCGAACCGGCTCGTGTCGGTGAGCCGGTCGAGGAACATCTCCTGCTGCTCCGCCGCCGCCACGTTGCGGCCCAGCGGCACGCCGAGACCCACCAGCACGAGCACGATCAGGGCGAGCACCACGCCCAGCAGTCGCGACCTCACAGCCCGTCACCCCACCCGGTCGCGACACGCCGACGGCAAAGATCACCCAATCGAGATCACACCTGCCCCAGCCGGTAGCCGACGCCCCGCACGGTCTCCAGCAACGACGGCCTCCCGAGCTTGGTCCGCAGCGTGGCCACGTGCACGTCGAGCGTCCGGTTGGCGCCGGACCACGTGCGGCCCCACACCTCCGCGAGGATGCGCTCCCGCGTGCACACCGCGCCACCCGCGGCCATCACCAGCGCGAGCACCTGGAACTCCTTGCGGGACAGGGCGACCGACTCCCCCGCGACCGTGACCTCGTGACGCCCCAGGTCGACCCGCACGTCGCCGGTCTCGAAGACCTCCGTGGACACCGCTCCCACGCCGACGGGGTCGGCGCCGCGACGCCGGCGCACGGCGTGCACCCGAGCGACGAGTTCTCCCACGTCATAAGGCTTGACGAGGTAGTCGTCGGCCCCGGCGTGCAGGCCGAGGATCCGGTCGTCGATCTCCCCTCGCGCGGACACCACGATGATCGCGACGTCCGACGCGGCCCTGATGGCGCGGCACAGCGTCACGCCGTCCATGTCGGGCAGGCCGAGGTCGAGCAGCACCACGTCGACGCCCGCCAGGCGGTCGAGGGTGCCGCGCCCCGTGGCCTGGCGGTCCACGTGGAAACCCCGTCTGGTCAGGGCGGGGACCAAGGCCTCGGCGACCCTGTCGTCGTCCTCGACGAGCAGCACGCGCACTTTCGCTACCTCCCGGGCAACCGATGTCTGCCTGTGACAGAGTTGAGACCCTAAGTCTTGCTCAATGTCCTGGACTGGTGTGGTGGCGGACACCTAGGTTTCCGCCAACGCCGACGACCCCAAATGGAGGACTGGATGACTGCCGCCTCTGCACCGCCGATGATTCGCGTGGCGGGTGTGGACAAGTTCTTCGGCCCGTTGCACGTGCTCAAGAACGTGCAGCTGGAAGTGCCGAAGGGGCAGGTCGTGGTCGTGCTGGGGCCGTCGGGTTCCGGTAAGTCGACCCTGTGCCGGACCATCAACCGCCTCGAACCGATCGATTCCGGTGTCATCGAGGTCGACGGCCAGCCGCTTCCCGCCGAAGGAAAAGAACTGGCCCGCCTGCGCGCAGACGTCGGCATGGTGTTCCAGTCTTTCAACCTGTTCGCCCACAAGACCATCGTCGAGAACGTCATGCTCGCGCCGGTGAAGGTGCGCAAGACGCCCGCCGCCGACGCGCGCCGGACCGCGATGGAACTGCTGGAGCGCGTCGGCATCGCGAACCAGGCCGACAAGTTCCCGGCCCAGCTCTCCGGTGGCCAGCAGCAGCGCGCCGCGATCGCCCGCGCGCTCGCCATGAAGCCCAAGGTGATGCTGTTCGACGAGCCGACGTCCGCGCTCGACCCGGAGATGGTCCAGGAGGTCCTGGACGTCATGACGGGCCTGGCGAAGGACGGGATGACCATGCTGGTCGTCACGCACGAGATGGGCTTCGCCCGCAAGGCCGCGGACCGCGTGATCTTCATGTCCGACGGCGAGGTGGTCGAGGACTCGACCCCGGAAGAGTTCTTCTCGGCCCCGAAGTCCAACCGCGCGAAGGACTTCCTTGGCAAGATCCTGACTCACTAGTAGTCAGCCCACTTTCCAGAACGAATGGCAGGAGAAGGACGATGAGGGTTCGCACCCTTGCGGCGGTGCTGCTGACGGGCGCACTGGCCCTGACCGCGTGTGGCAAGGAAGGCGCTCCGGCCGACCAGGGCGCCGCGCCCGCCGGTCTGTTCGAGGTCGCCAAGGACGTCACCGTCGCGGGTTCGCCCACGTTCGACAAGGCGAAGTCGCGTGGCTCGCTGATCATCGGCGTCAAGGAGGACCAGCCGGGCCTCGGGTACAAGGACCCGACGACGAACAAGTACAGCGGCTTCGACATCGACATCGCGAAGCTCATCTCGGCGAAGCTCGGCTTCGACCCCGAGAAGATCCAGTACAAGACCGTCCAGTCGGCCGCGCGTGAGCAGGCGCTGATCAACGGGGACGTCGACTACTACGTCGGCACCTACACGATCAACGCGGGCCGCAAGGAGAAGGTCGCGTTCGCGGGCCCGTACTTCGTCGCCGGCCAGGACCTGCTGGTGAAGAAGGACAACGCCGACATCACCAGCAAGGACACCCTCAAGGGCAAGAAGGTCTGCTCGGTCACGGGTTCCACGCCGGCCAAGCGCATCAAGGACGAGAAGCTCACCGAGGAGGGCAACGTCCTCGAGTTCCAGGGCTACTCGCAGTGCGTCACCAAGCTCCTCAACGGTGAGGTCGACGCCGTCACCACCGACGACGCGATCCTCAAGGGCTACGCGGCCGCCGAGGAGGGCAAGCTGAAGGTCGTCGGCAAGCCGTTCTCCAGCGAGCCGTACGGCATCGGCCTGCCGAAGGACGACAAGGCGCTGCGCGACAAGGTGAACGACATCCTGCAGGCCTCGCTCGACGACGGCACCTGGCAGAAGATCTACGACGGCACGCTCGGCAAGTCGGGCTCGTCCGCGGAGAAGCCGAAGATCGACCGGTACTGACGGTTGTGCACGTGGCCGGTGGATCCCACGCGGGTCCGCCGGCCGTTCCTTTGAAGGCGGACGGACGGCAAGGAAACCGATGAACGTCCTCACCAAGAACCTATCTTTCTTCCTCGACGCGTTCGGGCAGACGCTCCAGCTCTTCGCGATCTCCGCGGTGATCTCCCTGGTGCTGGGCACGCTCCTCGCGGCACTGCGGGTCAGCCCGGTGCCCGTGTTCCGCGGCATCGGCACGGCGTACGTGACGGTCCTGCGCAACACGCCGTTGACGCTGGTCTTCGTGTTCTTCGTGTTCGCGTACCCGCTGCTGGAGATCCTGAAGATCGACGAGTACACCGCCGCGGTCGTGGCGCTGTCGCTCTACACGGCGGCGTTCGTCTGCGAGGTGGTGCGGTCGGGCATCAACACCGTGCCGGTCGGCCAGGCGGAGGCGTCGCGCGCGCTCGGGCTCACGTTCACGCAGATGCTCGGCAACGTCGTGCTGCCGCAGGCGATGCGCTCGGTCGTGCCGCCGATGACGAGCACCATGATCGCGTTGCTGAAGAACACGACGGTCGCGTCCGGGTTCGCCGTCTTCCAGGCGGGCAACATCCGCGAGCAGCTGTCGGACCAGGGTGACAACGTCCTGCTCGGACTCCTCTGGGTCGCGCTCGGGTTCGTCATCCTGGTCATGCCGCTGACGTACGTGCAGCAGGTCTTCGAGAAGCGGTGGAGCGTGGCCCGATGAGCATGGTGCTGTTCGACGTCCCCGGCCCGAAGGCCCGCGTCCGTCACAAGATCATGGCCGTCATCGGCATCGCGGCGATCGTCGCGGCCGTGGTGTACGTGGCCATGCGGTTCATCGTCACCGACCAGTTCACCACGCGCAGGCTCGACTGGATCAACTACAAGGTGATCCAGCTGTCGCTGGTGGAGGCGATCGGCAACACGCTGGCCGCGTTCGCCGTCGGCGCGGTGCTGGCGCTGGTGTTCGGCGCGATCTTCGCGGCGGCCCGGCTGTCCGACCACGCGTGGATCCGCACGCCCGCCGCGGTGATCGTCGAGGTCTTCCGCGCGATCCCGCTCGTGATCATGATGTTCTTCTTCTACTACGGCCTTCCCGTGGCCGGGGTGAAGCTGAGCGCGTTCACGGCGGTCGTGATCAGCCTGATGCTGTACAACGGCTCGGTGCTCGCGGAGATCTTCCGCGCGGGCATCAACTCGCTGCCGAAGGGCCAGAGCGAGGCCGCGTACGCGCTGGGCATGCGCAAGACCCAGGTGATGACGCTCGTGCTGCTGCCGCAGGCGTTGCGGGCGATGCTGCCGACCATCATCAGCCAGCTCGTGGTGCTGCTGAAGGACACCGCGCTCGGCTTCCTCATCACGTTCGAGGAGCTGCTGCGGTGGGGCACGCGCATCGGTGGTGACGCGGTGAACTTCGGTCGCCCGATGATCTCGGTGATGATCGTGGTCGCGCTGATCTACATTGGACTGTGCCTGTTGCTGACGTGGCTCGCGACTTACCTCGAGAAGCGCAACCGCCGCAACAAGAAGGTCATCCACACCGATGGTGGCGACGACGTCGCGACGCATGTCCAGCTCGGGCACGCTTCGGCTTCCGCCGTCTGACCTCGTTCAGGACGAGACGGGGCGTGTCCACTTCGGACACGCCCCGTTCGTCATCTCCAGAGCACGGAATCGCAGTTGTTGGTCACGTAGTCCGCGGCCAGTGAGCCGTCGCCCTGCTTCGCCTTCGCGGCGGTCTCACGGGCGTAGCGCTGGCCGTCCGGATCCTCGGGTGAGAACTTCGGCAGCACCTCGCCCATGACCTGCAATGCCTTCGCGGTGGCCGCCTGGTCGCCGCGTTCGCGCGCGTCCTCCCAGCCGAGGTACCAGGCGCAGGAGTTGGTGATCTCCAGGACGATCCGCTCGCTGCCCGCGGGCGCCCTGTCCGGTCCCGGCCCCGACTTCTCGGCGAGCACGCCCAGGTCAGGGGTGCGGCCGTCCGGCCAGGTGAACCTCGCCGAGCCGTCGCGCAGGTCCTGGGTGTAGCGCTGCTGGTCGACGAGCTCCGGCGCCTGCCGAGCGGGCGCGGCGCACCCGGTCAGCAGGGCGAGCGCTAGCAGTGCGGTCAGTTTCCGCTCCACCACAGCGTTCCTCCGACGGTGCCCGAGGTGTACGGGCTGTTCGAGGCGAGGCAGAACTTGGTGCCCGCCTTGAAGTTCGTGCCGACGTGCTTGCGGGTCTCCTCCATGCGCACGAACGCGCCGCGGTTGTTGCGGTCGCCGCACTTGTACCAGGCGAGCTGCATGACGCCGCCAAGCGCGACCTGGGCGTCGATGTTGGACCCGGCGACGGTGATCGTGCGCGCGGTGGTGAACCAGGTGATCTGGTTCTCCTTGAACGGCACGGTGATCGTCGTCGACGCCGCCTGCGCGGGCGTGGCCGACAGCATCGCGAAGCCCAGGGCGAGCAGGCCGGCGAGAGCGCGTTTCATCGAGAGTCCCCTTCGGAAGGTCAGACGTTCCAGTCGACGACACCGCGCCAGGCGTCGGCCTGCTCCCCCACCACGTCGAGGCAGAAGGTGGTGCCGGCGGGGAAGTTCGCGCCGAGCAGCCTGCGCGAGCGGTCGCCCGCGGGGAACAGCACCGGCGCTCCCGCGACCCGTCCGTCGCGGAACCACCGGATCTCCAGGTCGACCGGGCTGTCGGTGACGCGGAGGTAGACGTCCGAGCCGTCCACGGTGACCGTGCGGACGGCGAGCAGGTCGGCCGATGCGGTGCGCATGTGCCGGAACGTATCGGCGCGGGCGGAACCGGGTCGTCTCACGAACAGTGGATCTCCCGTCAACTTTCGCGGTACGCTCCTGGTGGGGGATCTGCCGGCGGTGACGTCACTTGAATGAGGGACGTTGTGACGCGCGTGCTCGTGGTCGACGACCAGCCGTTGTTCAGAGCCGGCCTGGTGGCGTTGCTGAACGCCGCACCTGACCTGACCGTCGTGGGCGAGGCCTCCGACAGTGCCACCGCGTGCGAGCTCGCCTGTTCGGCGCGGCCCGACGTGATCCTGCTCGACATCCGCCTACCGGGGCTGACGGCGTTGAAGAGCGTCGCGGGGCCCGCGCGGGTGCTCGTGCTGACGACGTTCGACCTGGACGAGCACGTCCACGAGGCGTTGCGGCTGGGTGCGGCGGGGTTCGTGCTGAAGGAGTCCGAACCGGCCCGCCTGATCGCCGCCATCACGGCCGTGGCGTCCGGGGAGATGCAGTTCAGCCCGACGGTGATGCGCAGGCTCGTGGCGGCCTACCTGAGGGGCGGCGCGGCGGCACGGGGTGGCGGCACGGGGCTGGAGGAGCTCACGGACCGCGAACGCGAGGTGCTGCGGCTCGTCGGCACCGGGCTGACGAACACGGCGATCGCGGCGCGCCTCACCGTCACCGAGGGGACGGTGAAGACGCACCTCAACCGCGTCATGACGAAGCTGCGGCTGACCAGCCGGGCTCAGGCCGTGGTGATGGCGTACGAGTCCGGGCTGGTCGTCCCGCAGGCCGTCGCTAGGACCGCCTGAACAGCTTGTTGCCGAGCCACACGACGGGGTCGTACTTGCGGTCGGCGACGCGCTCCTTCATGGGGATGAGCGCGTTGTCGGTGATGTGGATGTGCTCCGGGCACACCTCGGTGCAGCACTTGGTGATGTTGCACAGGCCGAGGCCGTGCTCGTCCTGCGCCTGGTCGACGCGGTCGGCCGTGTCGAGCGGGTGCATCTCCAGCTCCGCGACCCGCATGAGGAACCGCGGGCCCGAGAACGCCTCCTTGTTCTCCTCGTGGTCACGCACCACGTGGCAGGTGTTCTGGCACAGGAAGCACTCGATGCACTTGCGGAACTCCTGCGAGCGTTCCACGTCGACCTGCTGCATCCGGTACTCGCCCGGCGCGAGGTCCTTCGGCGGCGCGAACGACGGGACCTCGCGCGCCTTGGTGTAGTTGAAGGACACGTCGGTGACGAGGTCGCGGATGATCGGGAACGTCCGCATCGGCGTGACCGTGATCGTCTCGCCCTCGGTGAAGGTCGACATCCGGGTCATGCACAGCAGCCGCGGCCGTCCGTTGATCTCGGCCGAGCACGACCCGCACTTGCCCGCCTTGCAGTTCCACCGCACCGCGAGGTCCGGCGCCTGGGTGGCCTGGAGCCGGTGGATGATGTCGAGGACGACCTCGCCCTCGTTGACCTCGACGGTGAAGTCCTCCAGCGCGCCGCCGGCGTCGTCACCGCGCCACACCCGGAACTTCCCCTGGTAGCTCATGACAACTCCTCGGCGGTGAGGTACTTCTCCAGCTCGGTGCGTTCGAACAGGTCCAGCAGGTCGGACCGGATCGGGATCTGCGGTTTCTCCTCGACGCGGACGCCCTCGCCGGAAGTGGTGCACACCAGCAGCTTCCGGCGCCACTCCGCGTCCATCACGGGGTGGTCGTCGCGGGTGTGACCGCCGCGCGACTCGGTGCGCAGCAACGCCGCCTTCGCGACGCACTCCGACACCAGCAGCATGTTGCGCAGGTCGAGCGCGAGGTGCCAGCCGGGGTTGAACTGCTGGTGGCCCTCGACGGTGAGCGAGCGGGCGCGTTCCTTGAGCTTCTCCAGCCGCTGCAACGCCTCCTCCATCTCACCGGCGCGGCGGATGATGCCGACGAGGTCGTTCATCGACTGCTGGAGCTCCATGTGCAGCGTGTACGGGTTCTCGCCGCCCTCCTCCTGGAAGGGCTTGAGCGCCATGGCCCTGGCCTCGGTGACGGTGTCCTCCGCGACCTTCGGGCGTTCGCTCATCGCCCGCACGTACTCGGACGCTCCCGCGCCCGCCCGCCGTCCGAAGACGAGCAGGTCCGACAGCGAGTTGCCGCCGAGGCGGTTCGAGCCGTGCATGCCGCCGGAGACCTCACCGGCCGCGTAAAGCCCTGGCACGGAAGAGGATCCGGTGTCCGGGTCGACCTCGACGCCGCCCATGACGTAGTGGCAGGTCGGGCCGACCTCCATCGGCTGCGCGGTGATGTCCACGTCGGCCAGTTCCTTGAACTGGTGGTGCATGGACGGCAGCCGCCGCCGGATCTCCTCGGCGGGCAGCCGTGTCGACACGTCGAGGAAGACGCCGCCGTGGGGTGAGCCGCGGCCCGCCTTCACCTCGGAGTTGATCGCGCGGGCGACCTCGTCGCGGGGCAGCAGCTCCGGCGGGCGCCGGTTGTTGGCCTGGTCGGTGTACCAGCGGTCGGCCTCGGCCTCGTTGTCGGCGTACTTGTCCTTGAACACCTCGGGGATGTAGTCGAACATGAACCGCTTGCCGTCGGAGTTCCTGAGCACGCCACCGTCACCGCGGACGGACTCGGTGACGAGGATGCCCTTGACCGACGGCGGCCAGACCATTCCCGTGGGGTGGAACTGGATGAACTCCATGTTGATCAGCGAGGCGCCGGCCCGCATCGCGAGTGCGTGACCGTCCCCCGTGTACTCCCAGGAGTTCGAGGTGACCTTGAACGACTTGCCGATGCCGCCGGTCGCGAGGATCACCGCCGGTGCCTCGAACAGCACGAACCGGCCGGACTCGCGCCAGTAGCCGAACGCGCCGGAGATCCTGTCGCCGTCCTTCGCGAGCTCGGTGACGGTGAACTCCTGGAACACCCGCAGGCGTTCCTCGTAGTCGCCGAACTCCTTGAAGTCCTCCTGCTGCAACGACACGATCTTCTGCTGCAGCGTGCGGATCAGCTCGAGGCCGGTGCGGTCTCCGACGTGGGCGAGGCGCGGGTACTCGTGGCCACCGAAGTTGCGCTGCGAGATGCGGCCGTCCTTGGTGCGGTCGAACAGCGCGCCGTAGGTCTCCAGTTCCCAGACCCGTTGCGGCGCTTCCTGTGCGTGCAGCTCGGCCATGCGCCAGTTGTTGAGGAACTTGCCTCCGCGCATGGTGTCGCGGAAGTGCACCTGCCAGTTGTCGCTCTCGTTCGCGTTGCCCATGGCGGCGGCGATGCCGCCCTCGGCCATGACGGTGTGGGCCTTGCCGAACAACGACTTGCAGAGAACGGCGGTGCGCAGGCCGTGCTCACGGGCCTCGATCGCGGCACGCAGACCGGCACCACCCGCGCCGATCACGAGAACGTCGAACGAATGCCTTTCCAGCTCGGGCAAAACCACTCCTTAGTTGATGAAGCGGAGGTCGGAGATCGTTCCCGAGGCGACCAGCGCGACGTACAGGTCCGTGAGGCAGACGAAGATCAGCGAAGCCCAGGCGAGTTGCATGTGCCGGTTGTTGAGCTTGGAGATCTGCGTCCACATCCAGTAGCGGACCGGGTGTTTGGAGAAGTGCTTGAGCCGCCCGCCCGCGATGTGCCGGCACGAGTGGCACGACAGCGTGTACGCGGCGAGCAGGCCGACGTTGACCAGCAGGATGATGTTGCCGAGCCCGAGGCCGGTGCTGAACGCGGAGATCGCGTCGTAGATGTTGACCAGCAACAGCAGCGAGGCCGCGTAGAAGAAGTAGCGGTGCAGGTTCTGCGCGATGAGCGGGAACCGGGTCTCACCGGTGTACTTGCTGTGCGGCTCGGCCACGGCGCACGCGGGCGGCGACGCCCAGGCCGCGCGGTAGTAGGCCTTGCGGTAGTAGTAGCAGGTGATCCGGAATCCCAGCAGGAACGGGATGATCAGCAGCGGCGGTGTCAGGAACCCCGGCAGCGCGGGGAACCACTGACCGAAGTGCGATGCGGCCGGTACGCACTCCTCCGTGAGGCACGGGGAGTACATCGGGGTGAGGTAGTGGTACTGGTCGACCCAGTAGTAGTCCCCCTGGAACGTGCGGAACGCCGCGTAGATCGAGATGAGCAGCAGGCCGACGAACGTCGTCAGCGGCGGCAACCACCATCGGTCCGTGCGCAGAGTCCTGGCGGCGATCTCTGCCCTCGCCATTGGTCACCTTTCTGGGGGTCCACGTCGTTGTGGAGAAAACGCGTAACGGCCCCCGCTGTCCGCGAGGGCCGTGAGGTCGGGCTGGGTCAGGTCCGGTTCCGGTACCCACCGAGTCCTTCGTCGTCCGCGTCCTTCCAGAGCGACTCGTCGTAAGGCGTGTCTGGCACGACCACGACCTCGCGTTCCACTTGAGGCGCTTCCCGCTGCCTGGGGGTGGCGAGGTCGACGAGTTCGGAAGCGTCGATGTCCATGCGTTCCACGTCGTTGGCCAGACGCTGAACCGCAGCCACGTCGCCGTATCGGGCGCGCAGATTGCTGACGGCATGCCGCATCTGACCGATGACCCGGCGCAGCTCGACGATCTCCGTGGAGTTCATGGGACACCTCCGTTCCAAGGTCGTGCCCCGCACTCTGCCCAATCTCAAGCCATGTGACAAGCACCACACGCCAAGATTCAAAACTGGTTCAGTCCCAGTTACTGAATCGTTTTTGTGTCTACGACCAGCCATGACTTAGTGTGTGTGGCGTCACGCCCGTCCGTGGGACGCCACCGTTGTCGTCTCGTAAGGGCCCCACCACGGCCCGTGATGACCCGGAGACCCCCATGACCGAACTGCATCCTGTTCTGACTGAGGTGACACGCCGCATCGCCGCCCGCAGCGCCGACTCGCGCCGTGCGTACCTCGAGCGCGTGGCGGACGCCGCGCAGGACGGAACTTCCCGGTCCGGCTTCGCGTGCAGCAACCTGGCGCACGGCTTCGCCGGAATCACCGGCGGTGACAAGGCGGCGCTGCGCGCGCTGCGCAAGTCCAACGTCGCGATCGTGTCGTCCTACAACGACATGCTGTCGGCCCACCAGCCGTTCCAGGAGTACCCGGCCTGGATCAAGGACTCGGTCCGCGCGGCGGGCGGCGTGTCCCAGTTCGCGGGCGGCGTGCCCGCCATGTGCGACGGCATCACCCAGGGCCGTGAGGGCATGGAGCTGTCGCTGTTCAGCCGCGACGTCATCGCCATGTCGACCGGTGTGGCCCTGTCGCACGAGATGTTCGACGCGGCCGTGCTGCTCGGCGTGTGCGACAAGATCGTGCCCGGGCTGCTGATCGGCGCGCTCTCGTTCGGGCACCTGCCGTCGATCCTGGTGCCCGCCGGGCCCATGTCGTCGGGCCTGTCGAACAAGGAGAAGGCGCGCGTCCGGCAGCTCTACGCGGAGGGCAAGGCGTCCCGCGAGGACCTGCTCGAGGCCGAGGCCGCCGCGTACCACTCCCCCGGCACCTGCACGTTCTACGGCACCGCGAACTCGAACCAGATGGTCGTCGAGGTCATGGGCCTGCACCTGCCGGGCGCCTCGTTCGTGCCGCCGGGGACGACCCTGCGCCGCGCGCTGACCGAGCACGCCGCCCGCCGCGCCGTCGAGATGGCCAAGGGCGAGGGCTACACCCCGATCGCGCACATCGTCGACGAGAAGGCCGTGGTCAACGGCGTGGTGGCGCTGCTCGCCACCGGCGGTTCGACGAACCACACGATGCACCTCGTCGCCATCGCCGCCGCCGCGGGCATCGAGCTGAGCTGGGACGACTTCTCCGACCTGTCGTCCGTCGTGCCGCTGATCGCCCGCGTCTACCCGAACGGCGCCGCCGACATCAACCACTTCCAGGCGGCGGGCGGCGTCCAGTTCGTCGTCGGCACCCTCCTGGACTCCGGCCTGCTGCACGCCGACGTGAACACCGTCGCGGGCCACGGCCTGGACCGCTACCGCCAGGAGCCGATGCTGGCCGACGGCGAGCTGATCTGGGTCGACGGCCCCGGCCGTTCCCTCGACACCGACGTCCTGCGCCCGGTCACGGAGCCGTTCGCCGCGGACGGCGGGCTGCGCATGCTGTCCGGCAACCTCGGCCGCGCGGTCATCAAGGTGTCGGCCGTCGCGGTCGAGAACCACGTCGTCGAGGCCCCTGCCCGCGTCTTCACCACCCAGGAGGCGTTCCAGGAGGCCTTCAAGGCGGGCGAGCTCGACCGCGACGTGGTCGTCGTCGTCCGCCAGCAGGGCCCGCAGGCCAACGGCATGCCGGAGCTGCACAAGCTCACCCCGCCGCTGGGCGTCCTGATGGACCGCGGCTACAAGGTCGCGCTGGTGACCGACGGCCGCATGTCCGGCGCCTCGGGCAAGATCCCGGCCGCCATCCAGCTGACCCCGGAGGCCGCGGTGGGTGGCCCGCTCGGCCGGGTGCGCGACGGCGACGTCGTCCGCCTCGACGCCGGCGCCGGGACGCTGGAGGTGCGGGTGCCCGCCGAGGAGCTGGCGACGCGCCCGCTGGTCGACTTCCCGCCGACCAGCCGCGAGTGGATGGGCACCGGGCGCGAGCTGTTCGCCGCGTTGCGCCGCAGCGTCGGACCCGCCGACCGCGGCGCCACGGTGTTCGGCCCGATCACGGCCGACCACTTCGCGCCGGTCACGCACCACTAGGTGGACGACCAGCTTGCCGGGGTGGCGGACGTGAGAGCGGCCACTCCCGGTGGGCGGCCGCCACGGTGACGGGCTGGAATGAGGCGAACGACGATGCCGTCAACGTTGATCTCTTCAACCTCGGCGTCATCAACGTTGATTCCGTCAACGTCGACGTTGACGAGGTTGACGAAATCAACGTCGTCAACCTCGGCGTCAACGTCGTCAATGTCAGCATCAACGTCGTCAACGTTGAGAACATCATCAGCAGCAGGATCCCGGCAAGGAGAGCAGCAGTGACCAACGGCGACAACCCCAGCGACGTTCTTCGGGTGAGCACCGGCGCGGACCTCCTCGGCCTGTCGCCCGTCATCCCCGTCGTCGTGGTCGACGACGCCGACCACGCGGTGCCGCTCGCCCAGGCCCTGCTGCGTGGTGGCGTGCGCGTCATCGAGCTGACGCTGCGCACCCCGGCCGCGCTCGCCGCGATCGAGAACGTCGCGCGCGAGGTGCCGGAGATCGTGATCGGCGCGGGCACCGTCACGGCGCCGGAGCACGCGGAGCAGGCGGCGAAGGCCGGTGCGGCGTTCCTCGTGACGCCCGGCACGACCGAGCGGGTGCTCGACGCCGCCGACGCGACCGGGTTGCCCTACCTGCCGGGTGCGGCGACGGTGTCCGAGGTGATGCGGCTGGCCGAGCGCGGGCTGACGGCGCTCAAGTTCTTCCCGGCCGAGGCGGCGGGCGGGGCGGACTACCTGAAGTCGATCGGCGGGCCGATCCCGCACGTCCGGTTCTGCCCGACCGGTGGCATCACGCCGCAGACCGCGCCGGACTACCTGAAGCTCGCGAACGTCGGCTGCGTCGGCGGCTCGTGGCTCGCGCCGAAGGACGCCCTGGCGCAGGGCGACTGGGAGCGGATCGAGAAGCTCGCCCGGGAGTCCGCCCAGCTCGGGTAACCCAGATCACGAACCGGAAGTTCGGCTCAGCACACGAGACCGGCGTCCCACCACGTTGGATTCTTCACCCGACGGGAGGTGACGCCGGTCTCCAATTAACAGAGGTTTAAGGAAAAGCGAACAGAAGTTGAACCAACTGAGATTCGGACTGGAATAACCCCACCCACAGCGATGTCACACTCACTCGTTGCAATGGAGCGCGAGAGGAGCGGATGTGGCTGTCCAGGAAGCCGACGTGGCGGGGCTGGTCGGAGAACCGCTGACCCTGTCAGCATTCAACCAGCTGTCCGGCAGTCTGGGTGGTTATTCATTCGTCAAGGTGGTGGTGGACCGGCAGAACGACACCATCCACTTCCTGAACAACGCGCGCCACGAGTTCCACGCGATCTACATCGGCACGGAGATCCTCGGCCTCGCCGAAAGCGAGCTGCGGGCGCGGATCGACGAGTTCAACCAGAGCTTCTACCACGCCTCTGACCGGCGGTTCTTCCTCGGCATCCTGTCACTGCACCAGCGCGAGGACCGGAACATGTTCTCGCTGGAGACCGTCGAGGTCGACACCATGTCGGCGGACATGATCGAGTTCTTCCACGCCGAGGTGCGCCGCAACGTCGACGCCGCGACGCCGTTGTTCTTCAAGCCGGCGAACCACCTCCAGGAACAGGCCGTCGCCGGCATTCCGGCGGACAGGCTGCCGCGCATCCTGGCGCACGAACTGTTCTCGACGGCGGAGTTCGTCGCATTGAACCCCGGCACGGCCAAGGGCCGGTTGCGCGCATTCCGCGACGAGCGGGAGTACCGCGAGAACACTCTCGAATGGTTCGACATCGTGGTGATGCACCGCGTTCCGGACGACATTCCGCGGCTCGCCGGCATCATCAACGCGAGCCACACGACACCGTTGTCGCACACGAACGTCCTGGCGACCGGCTGGTCCATTCCGAACGCCATCCAGATCGGGGCGTTCGACCTGATCGACCGGGAGAACCTCGACGGCCAGTGGGTCGAGTACGAGGTGTCGCCCAAGAGCGCGGGGGTCGGGCTGCGGCTGATCGACGAGCCGCAGGACCTCGGTCAGCGGCCCGCCTGGTACGCGCAGCGCGTCACGCTCGACGAGCCCGAGCACACCTACAACCCGATCGTGAACCTCGCGAGGATCCGCCACAACGACAGCCACCGCTACGGCACCAAGGCCGCGAACCTCGGCGAGCTGCACCACGTCCTCGCCTCCGAGTCGCCGCGCCGCCTGCTCGGGTTCTTCTCGGTGCCGCGCCCGCCGCGCGACAACCTCCTGCCCTACCTCCGGAAACTGCTCGACGCCGAGAACGACGACCTGCTCCAGGCCGCCCAGCAGCTCCTCGCCGAACGGGTCAGGGTGCCGCGCGGCGTCGCGCTGCCGTTCTCGATGCACCAGGGCTTCCTGGAGTCGTCGCCGAAGATCCAGCAGGCCATCGGCAAGCTCAAGATGGCGCTGGAGCTCAACGCCCGCGAGATCGAACCGCTGTGCGTCGAGCTCCAGCAGCTCATCCGCAAGACCCGTGTGCCGGACTACCTGCTGTCCGAACTGGACACCGCACTCGTCGAGAACCTGGCCGGTGTAAGGACGTTCGTGGTGCGCAGCTCGTCCAACGCCGAGGACCTCGCCGGGTTCTCCGCCGCGGGCATCTACGAGTCGTACAACCACGTCACGAGCGCCGAGAAGATCGTGGAGTCGGTCAAGGAGGTGTGGGCGTCGCTCGTGTCCGCGAGAAGCGTGCGACTGAGGCAGCAGGCGGGCATCTCGCTGGACGACTGCTTCATGGGCGTCGTGGTCCAGGAACAGGTCAAGGCCGACTTCGGTGGCGTCATGGTCACCACGAACCCCATGAACCGCGCCGACTTCCGCAACGTCTACGTCAACGTCTCGCCGGACGTCACCGACGTCGTCGAGGGTTCGACGCAGCCCATGCAGTACCTGTACTCCACTGTGGAGGGTGGTGGCCGCACGGTCTCCCTCGGCGACGCGTCCCAGGACCTCGGCCCCGAGGCCCACCGGCAGCTGCAACGGCTCGCGATCGTGGGCCGCCTGCTCCAGTCGCACTTCTCGCCGGACTACACCTTCGACTCGCCGGTCGACATCGAGTGGCTCGCCACCGACGACGTGCTGTACGTGCTCCAGCTGCGGCCGTACTCGATCTGATGCCGGGTCTTCGCGTACCGGCGACTCCGGAAGTGGCGCGTGCCGTCCGCCTGACGTACGGCTTCCAGTTCTTCTTCGGGCTGCTGCTGTGGATCCCGGTCTTCTACGAGTACCAGAAGCAGCTCGGGCTGAGTGACGCCGAGATCTTCGGCATCCAGTCGATCTACTACATCGCGTTCTGCCTGATGGAGATCCCGACCGGCATGGTCGCGGACCGCTTCGACTACCGCACGTCGTTGTGGCTCGGCGCGAGCGTGCTGGTCGTCGCGAACCTGGTGCCGGTACTCGCCGGGAACTACACCGGGTTCCTGGTGCACTTCCTGCTGATCGCGCTCGCCAGGTCGTTGATCTCCGGCGCCCAGAGCGCGTACCTCTACGAATATCTGCACGCACACGGCGCCGGGCACCTCTACCTCAAGGCCGAGGGCGTCGGGCGGTCGTACAGCCTGATCGGCAAGATCGTGTACTGGCCGGTCATCGGCCTGTTGATGCAGTGGAACATGCCGTCGCCGTACTGGCTCACCGCGATCAACGCCGCGATCGCCGTCGTCTTCGCGTTGAAGCTTCCGCCGATCCCAGGCTGGCAACGACCGGAGGGCAGGACGTCGAAACTGCTCGCGGGCGTCGGCGGCGCGTTCCAGGCGTTGAGGAGCTCGCGCTGGCTGCTGCTCCTGATGATCCAGGGCATCGCGATGTTCACGCTGGTGAGGATCCTGCAGGTGAACCTGTTCCAGCCCGTCCTCGACACCAAGGACGTCCCGGTCACCTGGTACGGCTCGGTGCTCGCCGCGATGACGATCTTCGAGGCCGTCGCCGCCGCGCGTCCGCACTGGCTGTCGCGCAGGATCGGCCCGGCGAGGTCGGTGTTCCTGCTGACCGTCGTGATGGCGCTGGCGATCGGGTTCATCGTGCCGTCCGGTGGGGTCGTGACGATCGTGCTGCTGTGCCTGTTCTCCGTGACGGCGGGCATGAGCTTCCCCATCCAGAAGAAGCTGCTGAACGAGGCGATCCCCGATTCCCGTTACCGTGCCACGATTCTGTCGATGGAGTCCATCATGGACCGTGCCGTGTGCGCGGTCGTGGCGATCGCGCTCGGCGCGTACCTCACGAGCGGGCGGCTCGACGAGTTCCTGGTCCTCTCGTCGGCCGTCACCGTGCTCGTGATGGCGTTGCTGGCGGGTCTGCTGCTCGTCGTCAGGACCACAAGGCGGCGACGAGCTCAGCCCGTCCCGTGATGCCGAGCTTGCGGTAGGCGCTCGACAGGTGCAGCTCCACGGTGCGGCGGGTGAGGTGCAGGGCTTCGGCGATCTGCCGGTTCGTGAGGCCCTGCGCCGCCATCCGCGCGACCCGGTTCTCCTGCTTGGTGAGGCACTGCACCTGGTCGTCCTCGTCGCGGACCTCGTCGCCCGCGATCTTGGCGAGCGGGTGCGCGCTCAGGTGCCGGGCCAGGTCGTACGCCTGCCGCAGGTGCGGGGCCGCGGCCTCGGCACGGCCCTTGCGGCGCAGGTGGTGGCCGAGCCAGTACAACGACTGGGCGTGCAGCAACCGGTGCGGTGACGAGGCGAGGATCTCCTCCGCCTCCTGCAGGACCTCGACGTCGTCGGTGCTGATGCCGACGCTCATCAACGCCGTCCCGATCACCCGCGGCGAACCCCACCGCTTGGCCAGGTCGAGCTCCTCGTGCGCGAGCCGGGCGGCGTCGTCGCGGTTGCCGATCGCGAGGTACGCACGCACGGCGTGATGGCGCCACGGCATCAGCGCGGGGTTCGGCATGTCCCGCGCGGCGAGCCGGCGGCCCGCTTCCAGCAGGTCCTCCAGGCCGCCCTCCGCGTGGCAGGACGCGAGCTTGAGCCGGCCACGGGCGTAGACGACGTTGATGTGCTGCAACAGGTCGCCGTCCTGCGCGACCAGCGGGGCGGCCTCGTCGAACTGCCCCATCTCGACGCACACCTCGGCGAGCTTCGCGGTCGCGAGCACCACGGCGGGGCAGTCCTGGTTGCCGGTCGACACCGGCGGCGTCAGGAACGTGTAGGCGCGCGCGAGGTCGCCGCCGTTGTGGAACGCGTTGGCGCGGGCGATCATGCTGAGCATCCCGCGGCGCAGGTGCGGGTCGTGCGAGACCGGCGCGGTGCTGTGCGAGAGCCAGAACTTGTTGATGTGCTCGGGGTTGTCGCCGAGCACGGGCACCAGGAACGTGAAGACGTAGGGCTCGCCGAAGACGTCGACCCAGTCGCCCTCGAGTGCTTCCAGCGCGTACTCGACGGCCTCGGCGTACGAGTCGCCGCTGCGGGCGTTGCCGACTGCGAGCAGCGCGGACCGGGCGCGCTGGAGGTCCTGGGCCTGCGGCACGTCGTTGACGAGGTCCTCGAAGTACTTGCCGGCGCAGTTGGCCATGCGCGCGTCCCTGTTGGCGGACAACAGGTACGTGGTGCAGACGAGGTTCCAGACGAGGTCGCGGTCCTCGGGCATCAGCCGGGCCACGACCATGATCGCGAGCGAGACGGCGAAGTGCGCGTCGGTGCCCGTGCACATGCGCTGGATCAACGCCAGCGCGACGTTCGCGGCGAGGTGCGGGTCCTCGCAGCGCATCAACGCGTCGCGGACCCGGTCGCGGCCGAGTGCGTTGTCCCGCAGGTGTTCCGTGTGCCCGAGCTCGACCTCGACGGCCAGCCGGTCGGGTTCGGAGAGGTGTTCCTCCAGCGCGCGTTCGAGGTGCTCGACGCCGCCGACCTCGCGCAGCAGGTCGACGGACCACGGTAAGCGGACGGACCTGGCCTTCAGCACGTGCTCGGCGACGCGTTCGTCCGGGGCGTCCGACTCGAACAGCAGCCAGGCGGCGCGGGCGTGCGCGGCGGACCGGACCGCGACCGGCATGTCGGCGAGAATGCTGTTGCGCACGAACGGGTGCAGGAACGTGAGCGGGTCCGTGTCGGCGAGCACGCCGAGCCGGACGAGCGTGTCGACGGCGGGCAGCGCGTCGAACCCGGTGAGCGCGGACAGCAGTTCCAGGCCCGCGTCCCCGTCCAGCACGGCGGCGGACCGCGCGACCTCGGCGGCGCCGGTGTACTCGCGCAGCCGCACGCCGACCATCTCGCCGACGGCGGCCGACCCCTCGCCGTCCTCGCGCAGCAGGGCCTGCAGCAGGTACGGGTTGCCGCCGGTGAGCTCGTGGCAGCGCTTCGGGTCCCGGTCGGGGTGGTCCTCGACGAGCGCTTCGACGGCGACGACGTCGAGGCCGTCGAGGTCGAGGCGGTGCGGGTGGGCGCCGGCGATCTCGGGCAGCGTGACCTCGTCGGTGGCGAGGTAGCCCTGCGACGCGCCGAGCGCGATGACGACGGGCATGTGCCGCAGCCGGGGGCGCAGGTACGCGAGCGCGCGCTTGGAGAAGGTGTCGGCGACGTGGACGTCGTCGATGATCATGAGGATCGGCGTCTTGCGCGCGGAGTTCGCGGCGCGCGCGTACAGCTCTTCGAGGTCGTGTTCGTTGGCGAGGCACGGCGCGAGCTGGCGCACGACGGCGCCGGGCAGATGGCTTTCCAGCCGGGCGCTCTTGGCGAGCCGGACGGTGAAGCCGCGGTCGCGGGCGTCGGCGGCGAGCGCGTCGAGGACCGCGGTCTTGCCGATGCCGAACCCACCGGTGACGACGACGCACGAGCCGGTTCCGTCGACCGCGTCGTCGAGCAAGCGTCCGAGAGTCGCGAGTTCCGCGTCCCGGCCGAGTAGTGGAGATGTCACCTCTGTCTACCCCTGCCTTCGGTACCGAGAGGACCGCAGGTCGAAGGTTTCGGTGTTCCTTCGGTGCCGACCGTAGAGACCTGCGCTTCGTCGTCGGGCAAACTTACCCACAGGTAACGGTTAACGGAACTGTGAGCTGTTCGCGGTCGGGAACGGGAGAGAGCGATGGTGTTCGCCGGGCTGGTGCGCGCGTGGTTGCGCCTTGCCCGCCTGCTCACCGGCTCCCGTCACGAGTCACATGCGTTCGACCAGCGGGAATCCCTCGTGGTGCGCGGGCGCGGCGCGGATGAGCGTGCCGACGTCCACGGTGTCGGCCCCGTGCGAGGACAGCGACTCCACGACCGAGAGCACCGCGGCGATGGCCACCACGACGCCCGCCGCCACCAGCAGGATGCTGCGCGCGATGGGGCACGGCTCGCGCACCGGCGGGTACCTGCGCACCACCGGCCGCAGCACGGGCGCGAACATGCCGAAGTCGGCCGCGTCGCGCTTGCAGTCTTCACACCCGGCTAGGTGCCTCGAAAACCTGACGTGCTCGGCCGGGTCGAGCACCCCCAGCACGTACGCCGCCACATCACCGCACGGCCCTTCCGGGCTCATGCGGTTTTCGTCGTCTGGATCTTGGTCGTGTCCTGCTCGCGCGTGCTCGTGATGTGGTTGACGGGTCACCATCACTAGCTCCTGTCCTGCAGCGCCCGGCGGATCGTGTGCATCGCCTTGTACAGCCGGGACTTGACGGTTCCTTCCGGGACTCCCAGAACGTGCGCGGCCTCCTTCACCGTTCGTCCCATGACATACGTTTCGTAGATTGCCGACCGGTGTTCGTCACTCAATTGGCGCACCACGTCGGTTATGACCATTACCGAAAGTGTCTGTTCCGTGTCGTCCGGGGATTCGGCGATGTCCGGCCGCAACAATTCCACTTCCTGCGGGCGCGCCTGCCTGCTCCGCCATCCGTCGATCACAATGCGACGAGCCACAGTACAAAGCCAGCCGCGCAACATACCGGGTTCCCGGACGAGATGCGCGGAGTTCTGCCAAGCCCTGATCAACGTCTCCTGAACGACGTCTTCCGTCCACTGGCGGTCGTAGTTGGTCAGGCACAGGACCTGCGAGAACAACATCCTCTGGAACTGCCCGTAGAGCAACGTGAGCAATTCTTCGTCCTGATGGGCTTGTGCGACCTTGCCCTGATCACCCATGAAGCTGACGACCTCCCCAGATATCGGCGACGTTCGCTTCGGGCGGCAGACCTAGCGACTCGGTGGCCGAGCGTGGAATCGAGGGGAATCCTACATCGTGAACACGAAAACCTCTCGGGTACGTAAATTCAGCCCGAATGGTTCGCCAACAGCCATGTGATCCACATCACATGCATATTCGAACGCACCCGTGAACTCAGACCTCACCAGCGCGTATCACCTTTGAAGGCAGCTCGATCGCGGGGAGGAACGGGCACTATGCGTCACCAGTTGGGCACGCTGGGACAGCAGGCAGCACTGTTTGCCATCCTGTCAGCCGTATTTCTGGGAGCTTTCATCGGAGCCGTCCCGGCCAATGCGCAATCGACGGACGTGCAGCCGTCGGATCGTTCGTTCATGGTGTCTCTGCGCCAAGCGAACTCTTGGTTGGTACCGGTGAGCAAAGAGGCTCCGGCACGCACGACGAATGCGGCGATGGGCAACGCGGGGCGCGACATCTTCGAGGGACACTCACGACTCGACGTCGATCTTCTGAAATCCGCGGAAGGACTCGGTGTGGTCCTGCCGAACGACGTCAGCAGTGAACACCAGTCACTCATCAACGAGATGGCGGAACGCACCGGGGACAACCATGATCGCGCCTACGCGACGATCGTCCGGCAGACCCAGGGCGGTCTTCTGGTGATGGCCGTGCAAACGCGCGCGACAACGCAGAACACCACAATTCGCACGCTCGCCCACCAGACCGTGCAAATGCTGGTGCGCACCATGACGACCCTGGAGAACACCGGCAAGGCCGACCCGTCCGCATTCGATCTGGTGACGGCCAAGGCACAGGTGAACGCGGTCCGCGTGATCGGGCAGAACATCGAACCGTCGGATCGGGAACTGCTCGTTCTGCTCACCCAGCACTCGTTGTGGCAGAAACCGGCGAGCCGCGAGAGCTCCGACCGCGCCCGCGAGGCGAAGGTCCGCAAGGTGGCGGGCCAGCTCGCCGCCGAGCACACGCAGCTGACCGCGACGGTCGCGGAGGCGGCCCGGCAGATCGGGGTGGACCTCCCGTCCGAGCCGACGACGGAGCAGAAGTCGTGGGCGACGGCCATCTCGGCGAGCTCCGGCGAGGAGCTCGACAGCATGTACGCGAACCTGTCCCGCGCCGCGGACGGCTCGCTCATCATGCGGGTCGCCCAGGCGCGGGCCACGACGAGGAACGTCGCGGCGCGCACCGCCGCGCAGACCGCGCTGACCCTGCTCCTCAAGCACATGCTCCTGCTGGAGAGCACCGGCCTGGTGAAGGCGAACTCGCTGCTGATGACCGACATCCCGACCATCGCGCAGCCCAAGCCGAACAGCAGCCCGGCACCTCAGCCCGACGACTCGTCCACGAGCGTCGGCTTCCTCACCGGCATCGCCGTCCTGGTGGTGGCCGCCGCCGGCACCCTCTGGCTGGTCCGGGCCGTAGGACACCACGGCGAACACCGGCGCTGATACATCGGCGTCACCCCGGGCACTGATATATCGGATGCCGCCCTCGCCAACCGATATATCAGTGCCCGGGGTTCACACCAGCGGTGTCGACGAGGTCGACGACGTGCGCCTCGGTCGGGTCGACGGCCTCCCACTTGCCGGCGAGCCGGTCGATGACGGCGGCCGGCACCGGTTCCGGACGGGCCCTGTTGCGTGCGTGGATCACGTTCTTCGGCGCTTCGAGCCCGACGAGCGTGATCCGTGCCCGGTAGTCGGCGGCGAGGCCGATGCAGCGTTCGCGCATCTGCTGGGAGATGTTGGTCGCGTTCCACACGAACCGCTCCCCTGCCCGCAGCAGCACACGGGCCTCTTCGAACGCGGCGGCGGTAACGGCTCGTTGGTCGCCATCGGGCGTGACGCCGAGACGGAGACGCACGGCATCAAGACTGACCACGCGCCATCCGGGGCGGTGGGTGGCGATCCAGTGTCCTTGCCGACGCCCGGCAGTCCGGACAGGACCGTCACCTCGACGCGCGTGTCGTCGTAGGCGGCGTACGACGGATCACGGCCGGGCGTGCGGAAGTACTGGAAGCGCGCGTGGTCGGACGGGAACTCGCGCGGCCGGTCCAGGCACGCGCGTTCGCGGCAGTACTCCTCGAACAGCGCGATGTTCTCCAGCACCGCGCCGGCGTCGAAACAGACGCGGCCGAGGATGTCGGCGCGGGCGAGGGTCGCGAGGTCGTCGTTGCGCGCGAGCAGGCTCACCCGGAACGCGATGCGGTCGAGGTCCGGTCGTTCGAGCGCCCAGAACGGCACCTGGTGGTGGCGGATCAGCGCGGCGACGTGCTCGCGCCACGCGATCGGGCGGCCCATCTCCCACAACACGTTGCGGGCCAGCAGGTCCCCGGCACGCGAGTGGCCGTGCGCGGTGACACGGCCGTCCGTGATCTGGGTGCGGAACGGCTTTGCGGCGTCGTGCAGCAGCACCGTCGCGAACAACCGCACACGGTCTTCCGGGAGTCGCGCGCGCCATTCGGGCAACGACGCCAAGGCCTCGCACGCCATGCGGGTATGTATCGCGACGTCACCCTCGGCGTGGTGCACAGGGTCTTGCGGCACGCCTTCGAGAGCGCGCACCCACGGAAACGCCTCGCGCACGGCGTCCCAGTCGAGGGTCCACTGCGGACCGGTCGGGCAGAGCCGTTCGAACACGGGTTGCTCAACCACGGGCCACCACCAGATTCGGCAGGATCGGGCGGTCCTGCCAGTGGCTGCCCGAGTCCAGCACGGCGGTGAGGAACGTCGGCCGCACCCACTTGTAGCGCTCGACCGTGCGCCCGCCCTCCTCCACCTTGATGTAGAGGCCTTCCATGTCGTCGTCGGAATCCGTCTCCGCGACAACGACTTCCGGGTCCTGCCCCAGCGCACGGGCCGAGGACACCAACGCGTCACGCCACGACGAGGTCCGGCACGTCGACGGGCCGAGCAGCGCGGTCAGGTCCTTCAGCCGGCGCAGCGAACCCTCGTGGAGCACCGGCACGGACACCACCGGCGTCCCGGCGAGCACGCGGCGGCGTTCCGGTGTGGACAGGAACTCGCCCGACTCCCGGTCGAGCAGGTCGAACTCGCAGAAGTGGTGCGGCAGCGCGTCGTAGAACACGGTGTGCTTGGCGTAGAGCCATTCCCCGTACAGCACGTACCGCGTGCCGAGCCGTTCCCACAGCACGCTCTGGTGCGTCGCGGCCCACGCCTTCAACGGCGCGAACTGCCGTTCCCGCGGCCCGCCCGCCAGGAAGTGACCGCGCGACTGGAGCCGCAGCACGCCACCGGAGTCGAAGCTGATGCCCGCGTTGGCGCCGTCGAGCTTCTCCTCGACGACGAGGTGCCGCCCCGCGATCGCGCGGAACGGCACCTGACCGAGGTCCTCGTCGCCCGGCTGCAGGCGCGAGCCCTCCAGATGGGGCGTTCGCGGGTACTTGCGCAACATGCCCCGATTTGTAACCCGCCCGCACGCTCGCGGGCGAACGGTTTACGCCTGCCCGATGAACGCCGCCTTGGACGAGTTGAACGTCGGCTCGAACACGAGCTGCATCTCCCCCGGCTGCGCGCCCACCGCGTACGCGACGTGGAACGTGTAGGTCTTGCCCGGCAGCACCGTCGCCGAGTCGTACGTGCTGTCGCAGCCGCCACTGGTGTCGATCACCATCTCGGCCTTCTGGCCGTTGAACTGCGCGTCGGTGCCGATCGACATCAGCGCGGTCTCGAACGCGGCGGTCGTGCCGTTGGTGATGGTGATCTCGAACCTCACCGCGCGGGCGATGTCCGACGGGATCGAGAACTGGCCCGGCTGGCACGCGACCGGCGCGGCGACGTCGACCGCGAGGCCGTTGTCCCACGTGAAGCGCTTGCCCCAGGTCGGGTTCTGCACCGGCGCGTCCTGCTTCGCGGGCTCGCCGGGGGTGCCGACCTGGCCCTGGTTCGTGTCGCCGCCGAGGATCTTGTCCAGTTCCTCGACCGCGGCCTGCTGCGCCACCATCGTCAGCACGATCGCCACGACGCAGAGCACGACGCCGATCGCCGCGAGCACCTTGCGCGTGCCGAACAACGCGACGACGCCGAGCACGACACCGACGAACGCGGCGATCGCGGTGAGGTTGTTGAAGAAGATGAGCCACGAGCTGAGAATGCCGACGATTCCGAGGATCACCGCGGTCCAGGCGAGCGCGCCGAACCGGGCGGGCTTCGGCGGGGCGACCGGAGGCGGGGCGTAGACGGGCGGCGGGTAGGTCATCACGGCTCCTGGCGGTTGCGATGTGTGACCACGACGTCGATTGGTCCGCTTCGACTGTTAGCTCCACCTGGCTCCGTCACCCGATCGAGTTACGTAGCGGCCAGTCAGCCGACTCCCGAAGGTAGTTGATCGACTACGATCCGTACATGGCTCGACGACTCGTCGCAACCCTGCTCACCGCGATCACCGCCCTCGGCGTCACGACCACTCCCGCTCAGGCCGCCGACTTCACCGGCGCGGTGAAGCTGAACAACTGCTCGGGGTCGCTCGTCCGCCTGCCCGGCTCGACCCAGACCGACCAGGCGCTCGTGCTCACGAACGGCCACTGCGTCGAGCTGATGAAGCCGGGAGCGGTGCTCACCGGCGTCCCCGCGAACCGGGACTTCAAGCTGCTCGACGGATCCGGCAAGGAGCTCGCGACGCTGAAGAGCACCGAGATCGTGTACGCGACGATGACCGGCACCGACGCCGCGCTCTACCGGCTCGACCAGACCTACCAGCAGATCCAGCGGAAGCACGGTGGCCGCGCACTCGAGCTGTCGGCGTCGCGGCCCGTCGCCCAGTCGGAGATCCGGATCGTCTCCGGCTACTGGACGAAGATCTACTCGTGTCAGGTCGACGCCGTCGTCCACCAGGTCAGGGAAGCGAAGTGGACCTGGCAGGACTCGCTGCGCTACACCCGGCCGTGCGACACCATCGGCGGCACGTCCGGCTCACCGATCGTCGACGCCGCGAGCGGCAAGGTCGTCGGTGTCAACAACACCGGCAACGAGAGCGGCGGCCGTTGCACGATGAACAACCCGTGCGAGGTCGACACCGCCGGAGAGATCACCGTCCGCAAGGGCATCGGCTACGGCCAGCAGACCGCCGGCCTCGTCGCCTGCTTCGGTCCCGGCTCCGCGCTCGACCTCACCCTGCCCGGCTGCGCGGTCGCGAAACCCCAGTAGACACGGGGAAACCGGGACGCCCCTGCCCGCGTCCCGGCTTCCCCGTCCTTCGCACCGGTCCGGCGACCTACCGCGCGGCGCGCACGATCAGGTCGGCCACGGTGTCCGGGTGCGACACGGCCACCGAGTGCGACGCGTTCTTGACCTCGACCAGCTCACGGGCGTGGGCGCGCTCGGCCATCCACTTGGTCGCGGCGAGCGGGATGTTCTTGTCCTTGCCCGCCACCAGGAAGTACGACGGGATGGTCTTCCACGCGGGCTCGCCGGCCGCCTCGGTCAGCGCGGTGTCGTTGATCGGGCGCTGGGTCGCCGCCGCGATCGTCGCGTCCTTGCGGGACACGTCGGCCGCGAACTGCTGCCAGTACCTGTCCTGCGCGATCACCAGGTCGTTGGTGCCGTCGCCGAGCGGGATCGGCCGCACCGCGTCCCCGAGGCTGCTGCCGGGGAACTTGTTGGTCAGGCCGAGCGCGCTCTCGCCCTTCTCCGGCGCGAACGCCGCGATGTAGACGAGCGACTTCACGTTCTTGTTGCCGACCGCCGCTGCCGACTGGACCATGCCGCCGTAGGAGTGCCCGGCGAGGACGATCGGCCCCTCGATCGAGGCCAGCACCTGCTTCAGGTAGTTCGCGTCACCGCTCACCGACCGCAGCGGGTTCGCCACCGCCACCACCGGGAAACCCTTGCGCTGCAAGCGGTCCACCACGCCGTTCCAGCTGGAGGCGTCGGCGAACGCACCGTGCACCAGCACGACCGTGGGCTTCTTCGCGCCGTGCTTCTCAGCGGTCTCGTCGGCCGCACCCGCGGAAGACGGCACCACGGCGCCCAGAGCCAGCAGCGTTCCCAGAACCGCGATCACCTTGCGCACTCGCATTGCTCTCTCACTCTCTCGTCAGGCACCTTGGCGGTGTCGCATCGTGCTCGATTAGGTCGTGCACGATGAAAGTTACCCGACGAGTTACCTCGCGCGCGATGTGTTTCAGCTCACCAAGGGGAGCTCACGAACCAGAGGTGACGGACTAGCGCTCCGCACCGTGCTTCACGCGGTGCAACGCCTTGCGCAGCACGGTGATCTCCTCGATGGTCATGCCGAGGGCCTTGCCGAGCTGGGTCGTCATCTCGGCGCCGATCCACCGCAGGTCACGGCCCTTGTCCGTGAGCTGGACGAGCACCGAGCGCTCGTCGTCGGGGTGCGTGACGCGCACCAGCAGGCCGCTCTTCTCCAGCCGCTTGATCAACGGCGAGAGCGTGCTGTACTCCAGGTCGAGCTCCTGGACGAGCTCCCGGATCGGCCGCGAGTCCCGCTCCCACAGCAGCAGCATCACCAGGAACTGCGGGTAGGTGATGCCCGCCTTGTCGAGGATCGGCCGGTAGAAGCCGGTGACCGCTCGCGACGTCGTGTAGAGGTCGAAGCAGAGCAGGTCGGAGACCGTGGGGGTCACCGCGGACGACGTGTCGGGAGTGGTGCTCACGTCAACCAGATTACTCGCGGTAGCGCCGGACCTGGTGCTACCGCGAACGCCGCCCCGCTGACGCCCGCGCAAGCCACGACCACGAACGGTCCACGCCGGCACGCGAGCCATAACAGCGGGCGGCCACGATCACGAACCGCGAGCCGCCACCACGAGCGATCCACGGCATGCAAAACACGTCCGCAAGCCAGGACCACGAGCAGCCCACGACACGTCGGCCACCACCAGCCCACGCCAGCCATGAGCGTTCCACGCCAGCCACCACATGCCGCTCACAGCACGCGAGCCACCAGCGGTCCACGCCAGCCCGCAAGCCACAACCGCGAGCGGCCGCCACCACGAAACGCGAGCCACCACCACGAGCAGCCCCTCGCCGGCGCGCGAGCCGCGGCCGGCTACGACCAGGGCTCGTCCAGCGCCGACGCCTCGTCGCCCGCGTCCCGCAGCTCGTCGCGCACCACGCGGTAAGCCAGGCCTTCCGCGTATCCCTTGCGCGCCAACGCACCCACGAGGCGGCGGATCTTCGTCGTCTCGTCCACGCCGGAGAGGGTGCGCAGCCGTTTGCGGACGAGCTCGCGGGCGCGTTCTTCCTCGGCCTCGCCGTCGACCGCGGCGACGGCCTCGGCCACCACCTCGTCCGCCACGCCCTTGCGGCGCAGTTCCATGGCGAGGGCGCGGCGGCCCAGGCCGTTGTACGTGTGCCGGGACCGCACCCACATCTCGGCGAACTGCGCGTCGTCGATCAGGCCGGCGCGGTCGAACTTGCCGAGCACGACCTCGGCGGCACCGGCGCTGATTCCCTTGCGCAGCAGGGCGTCGTGCAGCTCCTGCCGGGAGCGGGCCCTGGCGGTGAGCAGCGCGTAGCAGATGTCCCGCGCCTTGCGCTGCTCCTCAGCCTCGTCCAAACCCCACTACCTCTTAGAACTCGACGGGCGCGGCCGGGGCCGCCTCTTCGGCGTCGAGGGTGGCGCCGATGCCGAGCTTGTCCTTGATGCGCTTCTCGACCTCGTTGGCGATGTCCGGGTTGTCCAGCAGGAACTTGCGGGCGTTCTCCTTGCCCTGGCCCAGCTGGTCGCCCTCGTAGGTGTACCAGGCACCGGACTTGCGCAGGATGCCCTGGTCGACGCCCATGTCGATGAGCGAGCCCTCGCGGGAGACGCCCTTGCCGTAGAGGATGTCGAACTCGGCCTGCTTGAACGGCGGCGCGACCTTGTTCTTCACGACCTTGACCCTGGTGCGGTTGCCGACGGGCTCGCCGCCGTCCTTCAGGGTCTCGATGCGGCGCACGTCCAGACGCACGGAGGCGTAGAACTTCAGCGCCTTACCACCGGTCGTGGTCTCCGGGGAGCCGAACATCACGCCGATCTTCTCGCGCAGCTGGTTGATGAAGATCGCGGTCGTGCCGGACGCGCTGAGCGCACCGGTGATCTTGCGCAGCGCCTGGCTCATCAGGCGGGCCTGCAGACCGACGTGGTTGTCACCCATCTCGCCCTCGATCTCGGCGCGCGGCACGAGAGCGGCGACCGAGTCGATGACGAGGATGTCGAGCGCGCCGGAGCGGACCAGCATGTCCGCGATCTCGAGCGCCTGCTCACCGGTGTCGGGCTGGGAGACCAGCAGCGCGTCGGTGTCGACGCCCAGCCGCTTCGCGTACTCCGGGTCGAGGGCGTGCTCCGCGTCGATGAACGCGGCGATGCCGCCGGCCTTCTGGGCGTTCGCGACGGCGTGCAGGGCGACGGTGGTCTTACCGGAGGACTCAGGACCGTAGATCTCGACGACGCGACCCTTCGGCAGACCGCCGATGCCGAGCGCCACGTCCAGCGCGATCGCGCCGGTCGGGATCACCTCGATCGGGGCACGGCCCTCTTCGCCGAGGCGCATCACGGAGCCCTTGCCGAACTGCTTGTCGATCTGCGCCAGGGCCAGCTCGAGCGCTTTGTCCCGGTCGGGTGCTGCGGGTGCCATCTTGGGTCCACCTTTTGTCGTCTGCCGTTGCTTCGTCATGTTGGACCTGACGCTACTGGCGGGGTCTGACAATTCTGCGAAGCCGGGGGTCGCGGCCACTGTAGCCGAACACGTGTTCGAGCACACGTGACACTCCGAACCGGCTGTTCAACGACGATTTTCGGGAACTTCGAACGCCTCGCAGACCGCGACCCAGATCTCCTTCGCGCCGATCCCGGCCTCCAGCGCCTGGTCCGCGGTGCGGCCGCCGAGCGCCGACAGGACGTGGTCGCGGGCGATCATCTCGGCCCTGACCTGGCCGAACTCCCCCGCCATGAGTTTGCGGAACATGGTGATGCGCACCGGCAGACCCTAACGAACGGGCCTGCGCAGCGAGGTCAGCAGGCACACGACGAGCAGCGGCAGCGCGGTGAACCCGACGATCAGCCCGAGCACCGCGTAGGACCACGCCGTCACGACGATGCCGGACACCGCTCCCCCGATGGCGCCGCCGGCGTTCATCACCAGATCGGACAGGCCCTGCGCGGCGGGGCGGTCCTCGACCCGCACGGACTCCGTCAGCAACGCCGACCCGGCCACCAGCCCCGCCGACCAGCCGAACCCGAGCAGCGCGAGGCCCGCGGCGAGCTGCGGCGCGTCGTGCGAGGGCGCCATCCCGGCGACCCCGGAGGCCGCCACCACCAGCGACGCGCCGATCGCGAGCACCGGCACGCGGCCGATCCGGTCGGCCAGCCACCCGAACAGCGGACTGGCGGCGTACATGGCGGCGACGTGCAGGCTGATCACGACGCCGACGACGCGCAACGAAGACCCGGCGTGGTTCATGTGCACCGGGGTCATCGACATCAGCCCGACCATCGCGGTGTGGCACAACATCACACCAACGAGTGCAAGTCGTGCCATGGGATTGAGTGATCCCCAGATCTTCAGGCCACCGGGAGTAGCGCTGGAGCCCCCGGCGCAGTGAGCAGGTTCAACCGGTCGTGTGCTCTTCACGACGACCAGCGGGTCCGGCCGCAGTCCGAACTGGATCACCAGCACGGCGGCGCCGAGCACGACGGCCGCGAGCAGGAACGGCCCCACGCCCGCCGGAAGTCCCAGCGCGCCCGCCGCACGTCCGGCGGGGTCGGCGAGGTTCGGGCCGATGACCGCGCCGATCATGGCGGCCCACACCACTCTCGAGAGCTCCCGCGCACGGCGGTGTGGATGCGCCAGATCCGTTGCGGCGTAACGGGCCGCGTAGTTCGCGCTGGACGCCCCTCCGAAGAGCAGCAGGCCCACCAGCAGCACCTGCCACAGGCCGAGGCCCACGGCGACGGCGGCGATCACCGCGCCGAGCGCGCCCATGCCGTAGCCGAGGACGAGCGCGGGACGGCGCCCGCTCCGTTGCGCGAGCCGGGCACCGGGCAGGGCGAGCAGCGCGGCACCGGCCACGGCCGCGGTCTGCGCGAGTCCGCCGACGGCCTCGGACCCGGAGAGCGACGCGGCGATCAGCGTGCTGAACGCGAGGCCGATCGTCACCGCCGCCGACCCCAGCACCTGGGTGCCGGTCAGCACGCGGACGACCTTGCGCTGCACGCGTTCGACCTGCGGCGCGACGGTCACCATGATCACGATCGTGGCACGGCCGGGCCTCGCGCCGACAGGTCCATCAGGGGCGGTTACTCGCCCGGCTGCACCGACTTCTCGAAGAAATCGGCCATTTCGTCCGGCTTGAGCTCGTCGGCGTTCTCCTCGGCGTTCTTGGTGAGGATGCCGAACATGGGGCGGTCCTTGGCCCTGAACACGAGCACGCCGGTGCCGCTGGAGGTGGCCGCGCGGTAGTCGCCCTGCAGGCCGTTGCCGGTCCAGTCGGCCTCGACGCGGTCGGTCTGGAACGACTTGGCGATGGCTTCGGCGTTGTTCTCGGCGCCCGTGACGCTGTCGGTGAGGATGTACTGCACCGCGTAGCCGTCGCGGATCGTGCAGCTCACGACGGTGCCCTTGATCTCCTCCATGCCGGTGATCTGCGCGGAGTCGGCCTTCTCGCAGCCACCACCGTCGGGCACGTGGCCGGCGAGCTGGCGCAGGCACTTGGTGAAGCCCTGGTCGTCCTGCGAGACGTCGTCCTTGCACTCGTCGGCGCTCGGCAGGCTCGGGCCGGACAGCGCGACGGTCGCGCCGATGACGGCCGCCACCGCGACGACGGCGGCACCGACGCCGATGAAGATCTTCTTGTTGTCCTTCTTGGGCGCTTGCTGCTGAGGGAAGTTCGCGGGGTAGCTGCTGCTGGTGTTCGGGTTCACCGGGTACGGGCCGGTGACCGGGTAGCCGCCGCTGGGCGGGTACGACCCGCTGGGGTAGGAACCACTCGGGTAGGAACCGCTCGGGTACGAGCCGCTGACGTTCGGGTTCACCGGGTGCGGCCCGGTCACGGCGGGGCTGACCGGCGCGGTCACGACCGTGGGCGGTTCGACGAACTTGGGCTTGTCGTCCTCGGCCTTGAGCGTGATCATCTCGCGGTCCACGACAAGCGCGCCGGACGCGACGATCGTCTCCGGGTGGTCGGGGTTGGTCGGGACGATGCCGACCTTCTCCGCGATCATCTGCGCGACCAGCGGCATCCGGCAGGACCCGCCGACGAGGTAGACGTGCTCCGGCGTGACACCCGCCTTGCGGACCGCGGAGATCAGGACCTCGGTGGTGCGGATGAGGCTCGACCTGACCAGCGCCTCCAGTTCGGCGCGGGTGATGACGACCTTCTCGAACGGCTCCGGCATCAGCACCTCGACCTGAGGCAGCTCGGAGAGGTCCTCCTTGGCCAGGCGCAGCTCCTCGCGCAGGCCCAGGCGCGCGCGGTGGTCGTCCACAGTGGTGGGACGCAGCAGCCGCTGCCAGCCGGCCGGGTCCTTGTGCGACACCATGCGGCCGATGTGCTCCAGCAGCGCCTGGTCGATGTCGAGACCGCCGACGTCGCTGAGGCTGCCGTCGGCGAGGATGCGGTGCTGGGCGTCGAGCACGGACACGTCGAACGTGTCGGCGCCGAAGTCGTAGACGGCGAGGGGGCGGCCGCCGCCGAGCGAGGCCACCGCGATGGCCTCGGGCACCGGCACGAGCTCGCCGGTCATGCCCGCGAGCCTGGCCGACGACAGCAGCTTGTTGCGCCTGCTCGGGCCCCACTCGGCCGGGTGCGTCAGGCGGATCTCGTCGAGGTGCTCGCCCTTGAGCAGCGCCGTGACGGCCTCCATCACGCGCGCGTAGATGGCCGCGAGCGCGTCGTTGACCGGGAGGTTCCGCTCACCGATCTTGAACGTCGCCTTGTCGATGTGGCGCTTGGGGTTCGCCTCGTAGCGCGACGGGTCCTCGCGCGAGCGCCGCTCCGCTTCCCGGCCGACGCGCAGGGAGCCGTCCTCGTCGAGGTAGACGGACGAGGGCATCGTCGGCCCGCCGTCCACCTCCACCACACCGTGGTCGGACAGCACCGCAACCGTGTTGGCGGTGCCCAGGTCGACGGACAGGACGCGCACCGTGCTCCCCTCGCAGGACGTACGGGGTGATCGTGCCACAGCGGCCTGTGCCGGGTGCTCGGACCTGCGTAATCAGAAATTGTCGGACCCCGGCGTCATGATGGTCGCCATGGACGTGATGGAGGCATTCTCACCGGCGACCAGGCAGTGGTTCGCCGGGGCCTTCGCCGCGCCAACCCAGGCGCAGACAGGGGCGTGGGCGGCCGCGGCGGCGGGCGAGCACGCGCTGGTCATCGCCCCGACGGGCTCGGGCAAGACGCTGGCGGCGTTCCTGTGGGCGCTCGACCGGCTGGCGTCGGCCGGTCCCGCCGGCGAGCCGAAGCGGCGGTGCCGGGTGCTGTACGTGTCGCCGTTGAAGGCGCTGGCGGTGGACGTCGAACGCAACCTGCGCGCGCCGCTGACCGGGATCAGGCAGGCCTCGCAGCGGCTGGGGCTCGCGGAGCCGTCGATCACGGTCGGCATGCGCACGGGCGACACGTCGCCGGAGGAACGCAGGGCGTTCGGGCGCACCCCGCCGGACGTGCTGGTGACGACGCCGGAGTCGTTGTTCCTGCTGCTCACGTCGTCGGCGCGGGAGTCGTTGCGGGGCGTGGAGACGGTGATCGTCGACGAGGTGCACGCGGTGGCGGGCACCAAGCGCGGCGCGCACCTCGCGTTGTCACTCGAACGGCTGGACGCGCTGCTGGAGCGCCCGGCGCAGCGGATCGGGCTGTCCGCGACGGTGCGGCCGGTCGAGGAGATCAGCACGTTCCTGTCCGGCGGGCGGCCGATCACGGTCGTGCAGCCGAAGACGCCGAAGACCATCCAGGTCGAGGTGGAGGTACCGGTCGAGGACATGGCGCTGCTCGGCCAGCCGACGGGCGAGGTGTCGGGGTCGGCCGCCGGCGCCGAGCAGCGCACGTCCATCTGGCCGTCGGTCGAGGCTCGGGTGCTGGAGCTGGTGCGGGCGCACCGGTCGACGATCGTGTTCGCGAACTCGCGGCGGCTCGCGGAACGGCTGACCGCGCGCCTGAACGAGCTCGCGGAAGAGACCGCCGAGCTGGAGTCGTTCCCCGCCGAGGCGATCGGGCAGTCGGGGATGACGGTGCAGAAGACGGCGTCCGTCGCCCGCGCGCACCACGGGTCGATGTCGCGTGAGCAGCGCACGGCCGTGGAAGAGGACCTGAAGTCGGGCCGGTTGCCGTGCGTGGTGGCCACGTCGTCGCTGGAGCTCGGCATCGACATGGGCTCGGTCGACCTGGTGGTGCAGGTCGAGGCGCCGCCGTCGGTCGCCTCCGGTCTGCAGCGCGTCGGCCGCGCCGGGCACCAGGTGGGCGCGGTGTCGCGGGGCGTGATGTTCCCGAAGTTCCGGGGCGATCTGGTGTCGTGCGCGGTGGTGGCGGAACGGATGCGCGACGGCGCGATCGAGGCCGTGAAGTTCCCGCGCAACCCGCTCGACGTGCTGGCGCAGCACGTCGTCGCGATGGTGGCGATGGAGTCGTGGCCGGTCGCCGACCTGACGGCGCTGGTGCGGCGGGCGGCGCCGTTCGCCGGGCTGCCGGACTCGGCGATGGACGCGGTGCTCGACATGCTGTCGGGGCGGTACCCGTCCGAGGAGTTCGGCGAGCTGCGGCCGCGGATCACCTGGGACCGGGTGAACTCCGAGCTGCGCGGCAGGCCGGGGTCGCAGCGGCTGGCGGTCACGTCCGGGGGCACGATCCCCGACCGGGGGCTGTTCGCGGTCATGACGCCCGCCTCGGAGAACGGCCCGGGTTCGCGGGTCGGCGAGCTCGACGAGGAGATGGTCTACGAGTCCCGCGTCGGCGACACGTTCCTGCTGGGCACGTCGTCGTGGCGGGTCGAGGACATCACGCACGACCGGGTGATCGTGGTGCCCGCGCCGGGGCAGCCCGCGCGGATGCCGTTCTGGAAGGGCGACGCGCCGGGCCGTCCGCTGGAGCTCGGCCGGGCGATGGGGAAGTTCCTGCGCGAAGTGTCCACGATGGAGGACGCGGCGGCGCGGGAGCGGGCCACGTCCGCCGGGCTGGACGAGTGGGCGACGGACAACCTGCTCGCGTACCTGGGCGAGCAGCGGGAGGCGACCCGGCACGTCCCGAACGACAGGACCGTGCTGGTGGAGCGGTTCCGCGACGAGCTGGGCGACTGGCGGCTCGTCGTGCACTCGCCGTTCGGCGCGCAGGTGAACGCGCCGTGGGCGTTGGCGATCGCGGCCCGGTTGCGGGAGAAGCGCGGGGTCGAGGTGCAGGCGGCGCACTCCGACGACGGCATCGTGCTGCGGCTGCCGGACGCGCTGGACTACGAGGGCGTGGAGGTGACGGCGAGCGCCGAGGACGTGCTGCTCGACCCGGACGAGGTCGAGCAGATCGTGGTCGCGGAGGTGGGCGGCTCGGCGTTGTTCGCGGCCCGGTTCCGCGAGTGCGCGGCCCGGTCGTTGCTGCTGCCCCGCCGCGATCCGCGCCGGCGCACGCCGTTGTGGCAGCAGCGGCAGCGGTCGGCGCAGCTGCTGTCGGTGGCCTCGAAGTACGAGCGTTTCCCGGTGGTGCTGGAGGCGATGCGCGAGTGCCTGCAGGACGTCTACGACGTGCCGGGCCTGCGCGAGCTGATGGCGGACGTCCGCGCGCGGCGGGTGCGGGTGGTCGAGGTGGAGACGAAGTCGCCGTCGCCGTTCGCGCGCAGCCTGCTCTTCGGGTACGTCGGCATGTTCCTCTACGAGCTCGACGCGCCGCTGGCCGAACGCCGCGCGGCCGCGTTGTCGCTCGACTCGACGCTGCTCGCGGAGCTCCTGGGTTCGGAGGCGATCCGCGAGCTGCTCGACCCGGACGTGGTGGCCGAGGTCGAACGCGCCCTGCAGCGGCTGAGCGAGGACCGGCGCCCCCGGCACGCAGAGGACACCGCGGACCTGTTGCGGTTCCTGGGAGATCTCTCCGACGCCGAGGCGCTGGAGCGGGGCGTCCCGCGCGAGTGGCTGGACGAGCTGCTGGCGCAGCGGCGTGCGATCCGGGTGCGCATCGCGGGCGAGGAACGCACGATCGCGATCGAGGACGCGGGCCGGGTCCGCGACGCGTTGGGCGTGGCCCTTCCCGTGGGTGTGCCCGAGGCGTTCACGGAGCCGGTGGCGGACCCGCTGGGCGACCTGCTGAGCCGCTACTCCCGCACGCACGGCCCGTTCCCCGCCTCGGAACCGGCCGCCCGCTTCGGCCTGGGCGTCGCCGTGGTGACGGCGGTGCTGGAACGGATGGCGGCGACCGGCCGCCTGGTGCGCGGCGAACTGCGCCCCGGCGGCACGCACACCGAGTACTGCGACGCGGACGTCCTGCGCCGCCTGCGCCGGGCCTCGCTGGCGTTGCTGCGCTCCGAGGTGGAGCCGGTGGAACCCGCGGCGCTGGGGCGGTTCCTGCCGCAGTGGCACGGCCTGGGCCGCCGCCTGCGCTCGGCCCCGACGATCGACGACGTCTTCTCGGTGGTGGAACAGCTGGCGGGCGCCCCGCTCCCGGCGAGCGCGCTGGAGTCCCTGCTCATGCCGTCCCGCCTGCCCGGCTACTACCCGGCGCTGCTGGACGAGCTGACGGCGTCCGGCGAGGTGACCTGGACCGGCTGCGGCGCCCTGAGCGGCGGCGACGGCTGGATCGCGCTGGCCCCCACCGACGTGGCCGACCTGCTGCTGCCGGACCTGGTGCCGGAGTCCGTCCCGGAGTCCCCGCTGCACACCGCCGTCCTGGAGGCCCTGGCGGGCGGCGCCCTGTTCTTCCGCCAGGTCGTGGACCGCGCCTCGGCGTCCGTGGCGTGCACGGACGCCGAGGTCGTCGGCACCCTCTGGGACCTGGTGTGGGCGGGCCTGATCACCAACGACACCCTGTCCCCGTTGCGGGCCCTGGTCTCCGGCGGTGGCGCGGCCCACAAACCCCGCCGCGCCACTCCCCGGGGCCGTTACGCCCGCCTGCGAGCCGCCCGCCCGGACATGCCGTCCCGCACGGGCCCGCCCACCGCCGCGGGCCGCTGGTCCCTGGCCGTGGTCCCGGCCCAGGACCCGACCCGCCGAGCCCACGCCAGAGCGGAGGCCTTCCTGGAACGCCACGGCGTCCTGACCAGGGGCGCCCTCGACACCGAACGGGTGACAGGCGGCTTCAGCGGCGTCTACAAGGTCCTGCGCGCCATGGAGGAGTCCGGTCAGGTGATCCGCGGCTACGTGGTCGAGGGTCTGGGCGCGGCCCAGTTCGCGGCCCGAGGCGCGGTGGACCGCATGCGAGCCCTCTCCCGCCCGCCGGGCCAGCAACCCCCGTCGGACCAGCAGGCCGTGGTCCTGGCCGCGGCCGACCCGGCCCAGCCCTACGGAGCCGCGCTCCCCTGGCCGCCGCCGCTGGGCGAGGGCAAGCACAGGCCGGCCCGCAAGGCAGGCGCGCTGGCCGTGCTGGTCGACGGCACACCGGCGCTCTACGTGGAGAGAGGAGGCAAGTCCCTGCTGTCGTTCACCGACGACGAGCCCGTCCTCCGCATCGCCGCGAACGCCCTGAGCCGGGCGGTCCGCGACGGCTGGCTGGGCCAGCTCGCCGTCCAGCGGGCCGACGGAGAGGTGGCCTTGACCTCGCACCTGGCCACGGTGCTGCAGGAGGCGGGCTTCCGGGCCACGCCCAAGGGCTTGCGCCTCCGAGCGTGACATCTGGGGCATGACGTCTGAGGGCGTGACGTCAGGGCGTGCGTGTTCGCTCACGCATTCCTTGCCACAGCGCCGTTTCGTGCCGCGCCCTCTCCCCCGGTGCTACGCCGGGAACAGCGAGCTGTAGGCGTTCAGCGCCGGCTGGCCGCCCAGATGTGCGTAGAGGACGGTGGAGTCGCGGCCGATCTCCCCCGACGACACGAGGTGGATGAGCCCCGCCAGAGACTTCCCCTCGTAGACCGGGTCGGTGATCATGCCTTCGAGGCTCGCGCCGAGGCGCATGGCGTCCACGGTGGACTCGTCGGCGATGCCGTAGGTGCCGGCGTGGAAGCGGTCGTCGAGGAGGATGTCCTCTTCGGACACCGCGACCTCGCGGAGCTTGGCGGTGTTGTGGGCGATGCGGGTGATCTGGGCGAGGGTCTCGGCCGGCTTGGCGGAGGCGTCGATGCCGAGCACGCGGCGGCCGGTCTCGCCGGCGAAGCCCGCGACCATGCCCGCCTGGGTGCTGCCGGTGACGGAGCAGACGACGATCGTGTCGAAGTAGACGCCGAGCTGCGCTTCCTGCCGGCGGACCTCGTCGGCCCAGTTCGCGAAGCCCATGCCGCCCAGCGGGTGGTCGGAGGCGCCGGCCGGGATCGGGTAGGGCTTGCCGCCGTTGGCGCGGACCTCCTCGATCGCCTGTTCCCAGGCGGGTTTGACGCCGATGCCGAACTCGGCGCTGACCAGCCGGACGTCGGCTCCCATCATGCGGCTGAGCAGGATGTTGCCCACCCGGTCGCTGCCGGTGTCGGTCCAGTCGACCCAGCTCTCCTGCACCAGCACGGCTTTCAGACCGGCGCGGGCCGCGGCGGCCGCGACCTGGCGGGTGTGGTTGGACTGGATGCCGCCGATGGACACGAGGGTGTCGCAGCCGGTGGCGAGGGCGTCGGCGACGAGGTACTCGAGCTTGCGGGTCTTGTTGCCGCCGTAGGCGAGGCCGGAGTTGCAGTCCTCGCGCTTCGCCCAGACCGCGGCGCCGCCGAGGTGGGAGGTCAGGCGGTCGAGGCGGTGGACCGGCGAGGGCCCGAAGAGCAACGGGAATCTGTTCACAGTTCCTCCTTCAGCGTGCTCCAGTTCTGGTCGGCCAAGGTCGCGGCCCGCAGGTCGTCGCCCTTCTCGCAGGCCTCGATGATCTGCTCGTGCTGCGTCACGGAGTGGCGCGCGTTCGGCGAGGAGAAGCGGCTGTGCTCGAGCCGGCGCACCAGCGGGGTGTAGCGGTCGATGGTCGCGGTGATCGCGAAGTTGTCGCAGCAGCGGACGGCGACGGCGTGGAAGTCGTCGTCGGCGGCCAGCGCGGCGGTGGCGTCGTCGGCGTCGAGCGCCTTCTTGAAGGCCTTGTTCGCGGCACGCATCGCGGCGATGTCGTCGGCCGTCATCTTCGGCACCGCGATGCCGATGGCGAGGGAGTGCATGGACTGCACGACGACGAGGGCGTCGCGCACGGGTTCGGCCTCCAGCGCGGTGACCCTCGTGTACGCGTGCGGCTTGGTCTCGACCAGGCCCTCGTCGGTCAGCGTGGCGAGCGCCTCGCGCACCGGGGTGCGGGACAGGCCGAGCTTCTCGGCGAGCTCGACGTCCTTGATCGGCGTGCCCGGTTCCAGGTCGCCGCGCACGATGGCCGTGCGGATCTCCGCCGCCGCCCGCTCCTTCAGTGACCCATATCCAATATATTGCATATTGGTGAGAGTAGGGGCGGGACCCGGTGATCGCAACAACGAGCCCCCTGGCCAGGAAGCGGCTCGGGGGCTCGGGTGACGCAGGGAAGGTCGGCCGTCAGGGAAGGTCAGGCGACGGGGAAGACCAGCCGACGGGCAGGGTCAGACGACGGGCAGGGTCCGGCCGAGGACGGCGAACGGGCGCGGGTCGCCGGTGAACTGGTAGTGGCGCAGCACGTCGACGAAGCCGACACGGCGGTAGAGCTTCCACGCCTTGCTCGGGCCTTCCGGCGTGGAGAGCAGCACGCGGGAGGACGGCACGCCCTCCATCAGGCGGCGCAGCAGGTCCTCGCCGAGGCCGCGGCCCTGGGCGCGCGGCAGCACGTGCAGCTCGGTGAGCTCGAAGTAGTCGGTGAGCCAGTCCTCGACGACGGGCGGCGGCGACACCTGCATGAGGCCGCGCCGCACCTGCTCGTGCCACCACTGACCGGACGCGCCCCGGTAGCCGTAGCCGATGCCGACGAGCTCGTCCTGCTCCCCCAGCGCGACGACGCAGCGCCAGTCCTCGCGCATCATGTGCGCGAGCCACATCGGGGCGCGCTGCTCGACGGTGCCGGGCGGGTAGTTCATGGCCGTCACGTACAGGGCGAGGGCCTCGCCCAGCCGCACGTTCAGCTCCTGCGCGGTGAACTCGACGATGCGCTCCAGGCGCGGCGACGCCGTCATGCCGGCACCTCCCCGGGAACAGACGCAGAACCGGACGCGGCATCGGACCCCTCAGCGGACACGACGGCCACGCGGCCGCCGGTCAGTTCGACGAGGTCCGCGAACGTCGTGGGGTAGACGGCGTGCGGATGCCCTGCGGCGGCCCAGATCTCGACATAGCCGGAGAGGGACTCGTCGACGAGGGTCTCGATCGGCGCCGGGTGCCCGACCGGCGAGACGCCGCCGATCACCTGGCCCGTGTGCTCGCGGACGAACTCGGGGTCGGCGCGCTTGACGGCGTCCGCGCCCACGAGCGCGGCGACCAGCGACGTGTCCGCGCGGTGCGCGCCCGACGTCAGCACGAGCAACGGGGCGGCCTCGCCGTCGCGCACGGCGGCGAAGACCAGGCTGTTCGCGATCGCGCCCGCCTGCACGCCCACCGCCTGCGCCGCGGCCGCCGCTGTCCGCACGGCGTCCGGCAGCACGACGATGCGTTCGGCGGTGGCGGGCGGCAGGGCTTCCGCGACCTTGCGGATTCCGGGGTGTTCGAGCGCACTCACGTCTCCATCAGACCACGACTCGCGCCCACGTGGTGGGGCGGGTTGAGGAATCCATCGGCCGGGAGCTACGCTGAGGGGGACTCGAACATGTGTTCGAGTCTCACCATGCCTCGGAGGTGGGGTGGGGGAAGCACCCCACCTCCGAGAGCCGCCGGCTTCCCCTCGGCGGTGACGTCGTTCGCCGACGCCACGAGGAGGCCGAGATGACAGCCGAACCAACGAATCCGGCAGCCTTCCCAGTCCCCGTCCCGATTCCACTGCCCGTACCGAGGCCGGAACCACTACCCCTGTCGTTGCCGCCGGCGTCCGCGCTGGCCCTGCTGCGACAGGCCCACGACTCGCTCGCCGAGGCGGAGAGCACGCCGGAGCCGTCCGAGCGGTTCGCGACCGCCTACCTCGCCGCGTTGCGCGCCGCCGCCGCGGTGCTCGCGTTGCGCGGACGGCCTCATCGCGGGCGTTCCCGGCCGACCAGCGCGTGGGTGCTGCTCACGGCGATCGCACCCGAACTGGGTGAGTGGGCGGCTTTCTTCGCGTCGTGGTCGTCCACGCGGGCCGCCGTGCTCGCGGGGATCACCAGGCACGTCGACGCGCGCACGGCCGACGACCTGGTGCGCCAGACCGCTCAGTTCGTGGCGCTCGTCGACCGCGTGATGAGCGAGGCACGAAGGTGAACCACCTGGAAGTTCTGCGGCGCGAGGCGGAACTGCTGTCCATGTCCGCGCTCGGCCAGCCGCCGCACAAGGGCGTGCCGGCCTGTCCGGGGCTGAACCTCGGGGAGACCGTGCGGCACGTCGGCGGCGGTTACCGCTGGGCGCTGGCGTGGATGGACCTCGGCCGCGAGCCAGAGGCCGGCGAGTGGCAGGACCACCCGGAACCCGGCGGCGACCCGCTGGAGTTCATGCGGTCGGGCGCGCAGGCCGTGATCGCGCGGCTCGAAGCGCACGACGAGGACGAGCCGTGCGCGACGTGGTGGCCGCAACAGCAGAACCACGGGTTCTGGCGGCGGCGGCTCGCGCACGAGACGACGTTGCACCGCATGGACGTCCAGGGCGCCGCGGGCATGGAGGTCGGTGCCGTCGCCGACGAGGTGGCGGTCGACGGCGTCGACGAGGTGCTCACGTTGTGGCTCGGCCACAAGCTGGACGTGCTCGGGGTGCTGGGGTCGCGAGACAGCCTCGTCACGATCCAGGTCGAGGATCACCTGTGGCTCACGCGCTGCGGTCCGCAGGGCGCGTCGGCGTGGCGGGTGGTCGACCCGGAGGACGCGCACGTCGCGGACGCGCAGGTGTCGGCGAGCCCGATGACGATGTACCGCTGGTTGTGGGGGCGGTTGCCCGACCGGCTGGTCGAGACGATCGGCGACCACGACGCGGTCGCGCAGCTGTGGGCGCTACTGCGGCTCGCGACCAAGTGACACCGACGCCGTCTCCCCGCCCGTTGCCGAGATCAGCCGGTAACGGGCGCGGCGGCCGTCGAAGTCCAGCAGTGCCACGGAGTTCCCGAAGTGCGGGCCGCTGGTCTTGCGCCAGTGCACCAGGTCCTCCGGCACGCCCACGAACGTCGCGAGGCGGCGGAAGACCTTCGAGGCCGGGCGGGACCACGACAGCCGGAACCCCGGCCGGAGGATCTTCGGCGCCTCGTTGTGGATCGGCGAGCAGACGAGCTGCGCGACGACCGCCTTGGTGGGACTGGCGAACTCGGCCTCGGCGACGTAGCTGTGGTGGACGTCGCCGGAGAGCACGCACACCGTCGCGGCGCCGTTGTTCCCGGCCTTCTCGATCATGCGGGAGAGCCGGTCGAACGACGCGCGGAACGCGGGCCAGTGCTCCAGGTCGACGGCCTGCCGGATCTTCTCGGCGGCCCAGCCCTGCCAGCCGGGTTTCTGCGCGCCGATCTCGTTGATGGACTGGAGGTGGCTGAGCGCGTGCGGCATCAGCCACGGCAGCGACGAGCCGATCAGCAGGTGGTCGTACTCGTCGTCGTGCTCGGTGTTGCGTTCGATCCAGGCGAACTCGTCGTCGCTGACCATCTGCCGCGCGCCCTCGTCGAGGATGCGGCCGCAGCGCGTGTCGACCATGAGCAGCCGGGCCCTGCCGAAGTCGCGGCGGAAGCTCCACCACGTCGACTTGTGGCCGTCGACCTCCTTGTCGGCGGCCTCGGCGAACTCCTCCAGCATCGGCAGCACGTCCGTGTCCTGGGCCTTCACCTTGGCGTACAAGGGATCCTTCGCCAGCTCGGCCGGGCTGAGGTTGCCCAGGTGCTGGTAGACCCAGTAGGAGGCGATGGCGCCGCGGACCCTGTCCTTCCACCACGGCTTGTCGGCCATCTGCTTGCGCCACGTCTCCGAGGTGTTCCAGTCGTCGCGCACGTCGTGGTCGTCGAAGATCATCGCGGTGGGCACGACCGACAGCAGCCAGCGGATCTCCGGGTCGCCCCAGGTCTCGTGGTAGAGCCGGGCGTACTCACCGAAGTGGACGACCTCGCCGTCGGGTTCCTCCGTGCCGTCGCGGCGCTTCTTCAGCCACTGCTTGGTGTCTTCGGTGGGTTCGTCGGCGTAGACCTGGTCGCCCAGCAGGATCATGGCCTGCGGCCACTCCTGTTCTGGAGTCTTCATCAGCCGTTGCGCGAACGCGTCGAGCGCGTCGGGCCCGAGCGGCTGGGTGGGCGCGGCGCGGCACGACCCGAAGGCGATCCGGCGGACCTCGCCGGTGCGGATGACGGGTTTCGGGAACTCGCTGTCAGGTTCCGGCCAGACGAGGTCGCCGTCGAGCCTGACCTCGTACTCGGTGCGCGGCCCCAGTTCTTCCAGCCGTACCAGGGCGAAGTGCTGAGCACCCGCCTGGAACGTCCGCGCCGTGCGTCCGTTGACGTCCACCTCGCACGAGGTGTCGGCCTCGACCCACACCGTCGCGGACGTTGAGTCGACATGCCTCAGGAGGGGTCCGAGCACCAGCTTCGCCACGCGCGAGACAGTACCCTCGCACGCGTGGAAATCACGTTCGAGTCGGCGGATCCCTCCGCGCTGGCCGCGTTCTGGTCCGAGTTCGCCGGCGACGAGATCGAGCTGACGTTCGTGTGGAGCGACGCTCCGAAGATCGAGAAGAACCGGGTGCACATCGACCTGGCCTCGTCGACACCCGAACACCAGGCGGACATCGTCGCGCGGGCGCTCAAGCTCGGCGCCGAACACGCGGACGTCGGCCAGGCCGACGTGCCCTGGGTGGTGCTGCGCGACCCGCAGGGCAACGAGTTCTGCGTCCTCGAACCCCGCCCCGAGTACCCCGGCGTGATCGCGGCCGTCGTCGTCGACTCGCCCGACCCGCGGGCGTCGGCCGAGGCGACCGGCCACCCGGTGGTGCGCGACGGCGACGGGTTCGCGTCGGTGCGGCCAGAGCCCGGCCCGTGGCTCGAGTTCGTGCGGACCGACGATCCGGAGCCGATCACGAACCGGGTGCGCGTCCGCTACGCCGATCCTGCGTGACGCCCGGAAGCGATCCCGCGACAGCCGGTCAAGGTCGACAGGGCGTACCCGGAGGTCGCCCGAGAGCTCAACGCCGAGGTGGGCGGCACCGGCAAGGGCTACAGCCTCGCGCAGTGCCTGGCTCATCAGCTGTCGCAGCGGATCAAGAGCGGCGGCGGTGCCCATCCGGTCGATCCGCCTGCGGACGCAACCCCGCTGATATCCGATATATCACCTGGCCGACAGGTTCCCTTGTGCACAGACGTCGCGGACGACCGCGAACGTCTGTGCACAAGGACCACGAATTCTGGTCAAAGCATTGCAACCAACCGGTCGGTTACAGCGCGGCCAGCCGTTCGCGCAGCGTGTCGAGGCCCATCGAACCCATCTCCAGGGCCTCCGTGTGGAAGCGCTTGAGGTCGAAGTCGGCGCCCTTGCGGGTCCGCGCGTCCTCGCGGGCGGCGAGCCACAGGCGTTCGCCGATCTTGTACGCCGGCGCCTGGCCCGGCCAGCCGAGGTAGCGGTCGATCTCGTCGTGGACGTGGGCCGGCTCGGAAAGGGTGCGGGTCAGCATGAACTCCAGGCCGAGCTCGGGCGTCCAGCGCTCGCCGGGGTGGAAGCCGGTGCCCGCCGGGATCTCCAGTTCCAGGTGCATGCCGATGTCGATGATGACGCGGGCCGCGCGGAACAGGTGCGCGTCGAGCATGCCGAGCAGGTCGCCGTCGTCGTCGAGGTAGCCGAGCTCGCGCATGAGGCGTTCGGAGTAGAGCGCCCAGCCCTCGCCGTGGCCCGACACCCAGCACATGAGGCGCTGGAAGTCGTTCAGCTTCTCGGACTGGTACACCGCCGTCGCGCACTGGAGGTGATGGCCCGGCACGCCCTCGTGGTAGACCGTCGAGGTCTCGCGCCACGTCGGGAACACCGACTTGCCCTCGGCGATCGACCACCACATGCGGCCGGGACGGGAGAAGTCCGCGGTCGGCGGCGTGTAGTAGGCGCCCACGGCACCACCGGGCGGGGCGATCCTGCACTCGAGGTTCATCAGCGCGTCGGGCAGGTCGAAGTGCACGTCGCGCAGGTCGAGCAGGGCCTTGTCGGAGAGCTCCTGCATCCAGTTCCGCAGGCCGTCCTGGCCGTGCACCTGGTAACGCGGGTGCTCGTCGAGGTACTCGGCGGTCTCCTTGAGGGAGGCGCCCGGCTTGAGCCGCGCCGCGATCTCCTTCATCTCGGCCTCGATGCCGAGGAACTCCTCCCAGCCCCACGCGTAGGCCTCGGCGAGGTCGAGGCGCGAGCCGGTGAAGTAGCGCGAGCCGAGGCGGTAGCGCTCCTCGCCGACGGCGTCCTTCGCCGGCGCCTGGGGTGCGAGCGTCGTGCGCAGGAACGACGCGAAGTCGGCGTAGGCGGCGGCTGCGGCCTGTGCGCCGGCGTCGAGAGAGGTGCGCACGGTGCCGTCGACGTTCGCGGAGGCGGCGAACGGGATGAAGAAGGTCGACGCGAAGGTGTCGCACTGCTTGGCGACCTGGGTGACCTGACGCAGCGCGGAGACGTTTCCGCGGGAGGCGGCGTGCGAGAGAGAGGCGCGCAGACCGTCCAGTGCGGCGGGCACGGCGGCGAGGCGGCGGCCGATCGTGGCCCACTGCTCCGGGGTGTCGGTGGGCATCTGGTCGAAGATGTCGCGCACCGACTGGATCGGGCTCGCGATGACGTTCAGCGAGGACTCGGTCTCGCCTGCCTCGTACAGCTCGTGCTCCAGCCCGATCCGTTCCAGGAAGACGGCGCGGGCCGCTTCCTCGGAGGCATCCGCGGGCTGGGCGGCGGTGACGTCGGCGAGGGCGCGGGCGGCGAGGTCGTCGCGCGCGGCGTGCCCGTCCGGGGAGAGGTCCGTGAGCTGGTCGTCGGATCCCGCGAAGCCCAGGCTCGTGGCCGTGATGGGGTCGAGCGCCACGAAGTCGCGGACGAACTTGTTGCTGATGTCGTGCACGGATGCCATGTTTCGAGACGCTACCTCGCGCCCCTCGGCACCAAAAGGTAGTTAGTCAAGCTCACGACCTTCGGAGGGGACCTGCGTCGTTTGGGCCGCCCTGGCAGGATGTCCGCCGTGCGTCGTTCCCGGGCACTGCTGCTGCCGGTCTTCTTGCTGCTCACCTTGTTCTCGTTGAGTGGCTGCGTGCGCGTGTACGCGGCCATGGCCGTGTCGGACGACGACCGCATCTCCGGCGAGATCGTCGCGGCGACACCTCCGACGCAGGACAACGATCCCGGCCCGCAGCTCAAGGTGCCACCGGAGCTCGCGAGCCGGGTGACCACCAAGCCGTACCGGGTGGAGTCCTACGCCGGCACGCAGCTGTTCTTCAACGGGCTGTCGTTCGACGAGATGCGCACGCTGTCGATGACCACCAGCTCGTCGAACAGCCGCTACAGCCTGAACTTCCGCCGGTCGGGTGATCTTGTCACGCTGTCGGGGTCGGTCGACCTGACGCAGGTCCCGGTGGAACGCGCGGACATCCAGATCAAGGTCAGCTTCCCCGGCAAGATCGTGAACACCAACGGCCGAGAGGAGGAGAACAACACGATCGCGTGGTCTCCGAAGCCCGGTCAGGCCTCGATGCTCCAGGCGACCGTGCAGTACGCGGGCGAGAACTCCCAGTCGTTCTTCGGCTGGGCGCTGCTGGTCGCCGGGCTCACCGGCGGCGCCGCTCTGATCGTCGTCGTGCTCGCGCTCATCGCGCACAAGCGCAACGTCACGATCTAGGCGCGGGCGACCAGACCCAGGCGCCCCAGCACTTCCTTCGTCGCCTTCGACCTGTTCATCGTGTAGAAGTGCAGCGCGGGAACGCCCTCGTCGAGCAGCCGCTGGCACATCTCGGTCGCGATGTCGATGCCGGTCGCCCGGAACCCCGCGACGTCGTCCGCGTACGGCTCCAGCCGCCGCACGACGTCGAGCGGCAGGTCGGCGCCGGACAGCTCCACGATCTTGGACAGCCCGCGCGGCGACAGCATCGGCATGATGCCCGGCAGGATCGCGGCGGTGCAGCCCGCGTCCGCCACCCGGTCGCGCAGCCGCAGGAACGGCTCCGGCGCGTGGAACAGCTGGGCCACCGCGTAGTCCGCGCCCGCGTTGAGCTTGCGCAGCAGGAACTTCAGGTCGGTGTCGAGGTCGGCCGAGCGCGGGTGCCCGTACGGGAACGCCGCCACGCCCACGCAGAAGTCGCCGAGCTCGCGCACGAGCGAGACGAGCTCGTCGGCGTAGTTCAGGCCTTCCGGGTGCGCGACCCACTCGCCCATCGGGTCGCCGGGAGGGTCGCCGCGCAGCGCGAGGACGTTGCGCACGCCGATCGCCGCGTACCAGCCGATGACGTTGCGCAGCTCGGCCACCGAGTGGTCGACGGCGCAGAGGTGCGCGACGGGCAGCAGCGTCGTCTCCTGCGCGATGCGGCCGGTGGCGCGGATCGTGCGGTCGCGGCGCGACCCGCCGGCGCCGTAGGTGATCGACACGAACGCCGGGTCGAGGCCCTCGAGCTCGCGGACGGCCTTCCAGAGGACCTTCTCGTCCTCCGCGTCCCTGGGTGGCAGGAACTCCACCGAGAACTTGGGGGACTCCCCCTGGAGCCTGTCCACCACCGACGTCATGGGTCCAACCCTAGTGGGTCTTCCGCTGGGTGAGACACCAGCTCACCATGTGGTACGCCGGACCCGACATGCGCGTGTCCCGGGACACAGCGGACCATGGACGTGTGTCCCACCACCCCATCGACGTCGCCTTGCCCCAGCACGTCGAAGAAGCACTGACCGCCTATCTGGCCTCCCGGCGCGCGTCCGGAGAGGCGATGGACCCTAGCTTCGCGAGCGCCGTCGACGCGCTCTCCGACTTCGTGCTGGGCGGGGGCAAGCGGATCCGCCCGACCTACGCGTGGTGGGGCTGGCGCGCGGCAGGGGGCGACCCCGACGGCGAGCTCGCGGACGAGGTGCTCACGGCGGTCAGCTCGCTGGAGCTGATCCAGGCGTGCGCGCTGATCCACGACGACCTGATGGACGCCTCCTCGGTGCGCCGGGGCAGGCCGACGGTGCACATCGCGTTCGGCGCGCGGCACCGCGAGCAGGGCTGGCTCGGGTCGTCGGAACGCTTCGGCATGTCGGCGGCCGTGCTGATCGGCGACGTCGCGCTGGCGTGGGCGGACGACATGCTGTTCGCGGCCGGGCTGCCCGCCGAGGTGCTGCGCCGGATGAGCGAGCCGTGGCGGGACATGCGCACGGAGATGCTCGCGGGCCAGTACCTCGACGTGCTGACGCAGGCGCGGGGCGACTCGTCGCCCGACGCCGCGGTGCGCATCGACCGGCTCAAGACGGCCGCGTACACCGTCGAACGGCCGTTGCACATGGGCGCGGCGATGGCGGGCGGCTCGCCGGAGCTGATCGACGGGCTGCGGGCGTTCGGCGCGGACATCGGCGTCGCGTTCCAGCTGCGCGACGACCTGCTCGGCGTGTTCGGCGACCCCGAGGTCACCGGCAAGCCCGCGGGCGACGACCTCGCCGAGGGCAAGCGCACGCTGCTCGTGGCGCTGGGCATGCAGTTCGGCGCCGATATATTGGATATCGCCCTGGGCAAGCCCGACCTCGACCTCGAGACCGTCGAGGAGGTCCGGCGCGCGCTCGTCGACGTCGGCGCCGTCGACGCCGTCGAGGAGCGCATCGAGGAGCTGACGAAGAGCGCGCTGGCCGCCCTCGACGACGCCCCCGTCGCCGAACCGGCCGCGGCCAAGCTCGCGGACCTCGCGATCAGCTCGACGAAGCGGGCCTTCTGAAGTCGATCAAGGAACCTCTTTCCTGAGAGTTGGTTAACTGCTCGTGACCGTGTGGGCCGTTGCCTGCTGACGCTTCCGCGCGTTGTGCAACGATGTTCGGGCGATGGCAGCAACTCCGTCCCTCCCCCGCACGAGCTCCGAGGCGTCTCCACAGGAGCTTGATCCAGTCGTGCGCGCGAACACCTACGCCATCCCCATCCGCACGACCATGCTGGGCCTGCTGGGCGTGGCGCTGATCGCGCTCGGGGGCATGGGTGCCGGCGCGATCCTGGAGCGCGACCCGCTGCTCGCCCAGGTGGGGCTGAGCTGGCTGCGCTACGGCCACGGCCGCGACCTCGCGAGCATGGTCCTGTACCTCGGCCTCGGCCTCGTCATCTGGGCGTGGATCCGGCTCGGCCGCCTCGTGCGGTGGGGTGAGATCGGCGACTTCGCGGTGCTGGTCGCGGTGACGGTCTGGACGTTGCCGCTGCTCTTCGCACCGCCGCTGTTCAGCAAGGACATCTACAGCTACCTGGCGCAGGGCCAGCTCGCGCTGAGCGGGTACGACCCGTACACGGTCGGGCCCGCCGTGCTGCAGAGCACGCTGAGCGAGAACGTCAGCTGGGTGTGGCAGCACACGCCGGCGCCGTACGGGCCGTTGTTCATCCTGGTCGCGAAGGCGATCGTGTGGATCACGGACGCGAGCGTCATCCTCGGCGTCGTCGCCATGCGGTTCTCGCTCGCGGGCGGCCTGGTGCTGCTGTGCTGGTCGCTGCCGGGCCTGAGCAGGCACCTGGGCGGCAAGTCGACGATCGCGCTGTGGCTGGTCGCGGCGAACCCGCTGGTGCTGATCCACCTGATCGGCGGCGCGCACAACGACCTGCTGATGATCGGGCTCATGGCGGCCGGCGTGCTGCTGGTGCTCGACCGCAGGCACGTGCTCGGGTTCGTGCTGCTCGCCCTCGCGTTCTCGGTGAAGGCGACGGCGGTCGTGATCGTGCCGTTCCTCGTCTGGATCTGGGCGGCGCGCCTCGACGGCGACCGGAAGACCCAGTTCCGCAAGGCGCTGGTGCCCGGCCTCGTGGCGTTCCTCGGGACGTTCGCGGTGTGCACGGTGATCGCCGGGGTGAGCCTCGGCTGGATCCCGGCGCTGCGCAGCTCGTCGATGATCATCAACTGGCTGTCGCTGCCGAGCGCGGTCGGCGACTTCGTGCGCATGGTCGTGAACTGGTTCGTCTACGTCGACGGCGGCATCTTCCTCGGCGTGGCGCGGGCCCTGGGGTCCGTGGTCCTGGTCTGGATCGCGTACACGCAGTGGTGGGCGTCGCGCGACGGCGAGGTGCGCGACACGATCCGCCGCGGCGCGCTGACGATGCTGGCCGTGGCGCTGCTGTCCCCCGCGACGCTGCCCTGGTACTTCAGCTGGCCGCTGGCCCTCGCCGCCGGGTTCGCGTGGACGACGGGCGCGCTGGTCACCATGGTGGTGGCGTCGCTGTTCCTGATGCTGGTGACGTTCCCGAACGGCGACACGGCCCTGTACTCGTGGGGCTACCTGTTCTTCGCGCTGGTGGTGTCGGGTGTCGCGGCGCGGTCGCTGGTGAAGCCGGACCCGTTCGGCCTGTCCTCCCGCTACGAATGAGCACCGCGAGCCTGGCCTCGGACTACGCCGCCTGCCGCCGGGTGAACGCGCGGTACGGCAGGACGTTCTTCCTGGCCACGACGCTGCTGCGGCCTGAGCAGCGTCCCGCCGTGCACGCGCTGTACGCGTTCGCGCGCTGGGCCGACGAGATCGTCGACGCCGCCGGGGTCGAGGACCGCGCGAGTGAACTCGACCGCCTGGAGACGCTCCTCGACCGCGACGTCACGAGCGGGGAGCCGTCGAACCCCGTCCTGAACGCGCTCACCGACACGATGCGCCGCTACGACATCGACCGGTCGCTGTTCGCCGACTTCCTCACGTCGATGCGGATGGACCTCGACGTGACGGAGTACGCGGACCTCGACGCGCTCGGCGTCTACGTGCACGGCTCGGCCGAGGTCATCGGCCTGCAGATGCTGCCGGTGCTCGGCACCGTCGTGCCGCGCGAGGAGGCGGCCCCGTACGCGGCCCGGCTCGGCGTGGCGTTCCAGCTGACGAACTTCCTCCGCGACGTCGGCGAGGACCTCGACCGCGGCCGCGTCTACCTGCCGCAGGACGTCCTCGCCGCGCACGGCGTCGACCTCGACCTGCTGTGGTGGGTGCGACGAGGTCGTCGCGCGGACGAGCGGGTGCGCGCGGCGCTCGACGACCTCGTCGCACACTCATATGCGATATATCAGTCGGCGGAGCCGGGCATCGGAATGCTGACGGCGGCGTCGCGGCCGTGCGTCCGGACCGCGTTCACGCTGTACCGCGACATCCTCGCGCTCGTCGGCTGCGAGGTGCTGTGGCGGCGCGTGGCCGTGCCGGGATGGCGGCGGCTGGCCGTGGCGGCGCCCGGCGCGGGCCGTGCCCTTCTCGCCCGTGCGACGCAGCCGGTGACGCCCCCAGTGACGTCGCGGTGAGGCCTGCTTTAGCCGTAGCGGGGCCCGGAGACGCGCACGGCGGCTCCAGGCGCCTCTCGTCTGCGGAGACGCCCGGAACCGCCGTGTCAGGTGGTCTAGAAGCCCATGGACTGCGCGCGGCGCTTTACCTCGCGCCCACGGTCTCCGCGCAATGCTTCGATCGGAGTGCCAGGGAGGCTGTCGTCCTCCGTGAAGAGCCAGCGCAGAATCTCGGCCGTGGAGAAGTTCTGGTCGCGCAGCACCGTGATGGTGCCGGGCAGACCCTTGACCACGGCTCCTCCGGCGGCGAGGAACGCCGCGGGGATGACGAGAACGCCGGCGCGCCGCTCGGCGAGCAGTTGCCCGTCGCGCAGCAGTTGGTGGACCCGGGTGACCGGAAGCCCCATTCGGTCGGCCACCTCGGGGAGGTCGAGAACCTCCAGGTCGGCAGCCAGTACATCCGCAGCGGCAGGAATCGCACTCACGGGGGTCACAATGCCATAACCGAACTGGGAACGCCCTTCCGCCAACCGGGTCATCCTGAGCTTTACCATCTCGCACTGTGGAGAGGTCGGTTTCGAACGTGATGGGTGGACTGCTGGAGCAGCGCTACCGGGTGGACTCCGTGCTCGCACGGGGTGGCATGTCCACCGTCTATCGAGGTCGTGACACCCGCCTCGATCGCGATGTCGCCATCAAGGTGATGGATCCTCACCTTACTGCCGACCCCGCGTTCGTGGCGCGCTTCGAGCGCGAGGCACGGGCCGCGGCCCAGTTGCATCACCCGGCCGTGGTGTCCGTGCACGACCAGGGCGTCGACGGTGACCAGGTGTACCTGGTGATGGAGCTGATCGACGGCGGCAACCTCCGTGACCTGCTCAACCAGCGCGGCAAGCTCCCTCCCGCCGTCGCGTTGAGCATTCTCGGGCCGGTGCTGTCCGCGCTGGGCGCGGCACATCGCGCCGGGCTGGTGCACCGGGACGTGAAGCCGGAGAACGTGCTGATCGGACCCGGCGGCCAGGTCAAGGTGGCGGACTTCGGGCTGGCGCGCTCGATCGGCGTCAACGGCGTCACGAGCGACAGCGAGATCCTCGGCACCGTCGCCTACCTTTCACCTGAACAGGTGGAAACGGGCGCCGCGGACGCGCGCAGTGACGTGTACGCGGCCGGCATCGTGCTCTACGAGATGCTGGCGGGCCAGGCGCCGTACCGGGGCGAGACGCCCCTCTCGGTGGCCTACCAGCACGTGAACTCGGACGTCCCGTCGGTTCCCGACATCCCGCTGGCGCTCGACACGCTGGTGCGCAAGTCGACGCGGCGCAGCCCCGTGCTGCGGCCCGCGAACGCCGACGCGTTCCTGGCCGAGCTGGAGCGGGTGGGCACGGAGCTGGGCCTCACGCCGCAGCCGGTGCCCGTGCCCGGTTCGCTGCCCGAGAACGACCGGACGGTCATCATGCGGCCGGTCCCGGTCGCGGTGGGCGCGACGCCGCCGTCGGCGGCGGAGCTGACCAGGCCGGTGGTGCCGAAGCCGCCGATCGGCCCGGCGAGCTCCAACGCGTCGGCGATGACGACCATCAACACCGGTCCGCCCACGCCCCCGCCCGGCATCTCGGCGACGCGCACGATGCAGCGGCAGGACCCGCCCGCACCGCCGCGCCGCCGTCCCGCGCAGAAGAAGCCGAAGGTCGACCCCGTCGAGGAGCAGCGCAAGCGGCGCAAGAAGCTCTTCACGATCTGGGGTTCCGTGGCGGCCGTGCTGATCATCGCGATCGGCGCGTTCTCCTACTACGTGAACGCCGCCCGCTACACCGAGATGCCGACGGTGACCGGCCAGTCCGAGCAGAACGCGATGCTGCTGCTCCAGAAGGCCGACCTCACCGGGCTGATCGAGAAGGTGGCGTCCAACGACGTGCCCAACGGCACCGTCATCAGCTCGGATCCCGCTCCGGGCACCGAGCTGCGCAAGAACGAGTCCGTGAAGATCGTCGTGTCGCGCGGCAAGCCCGTGGTCCCGTTCATCCAGACCGGCGCCGAGGTGGACGCGGCGACCAAGGAGATCCAGGCGGCGGGCCTGAAGGCCGCCAAGGACGCGGCGAAGGACGCGTTCCACGACACCGTGCCGATCGGCAAGGTCGTGGGCGTCGACCCACGTCCTGGCACGACGCTCAACCTCGACTCGCCGGTCATCCTGATCCTGAGCAAGGGACCGCCGCCGCGTCTGCCGGTGCCGAACGTCGTCGGCAAGACGAAGGACGAGGCGTTCGCCGAGCTGCAGCGCGCGGGCATCGAGGTCGTCGAGGCGGGTGGCGAGGACGCCGCCGAGAACGGCGGGTCGCGGGTGGCCCGCACGGACCCGCCCGCGGGCACCGTGCTCGACCCGACGCAGAGCAAGCGCGTCACGGTGTTCTTCGAGAACAACCGCGAGGTCGAGGTGCCGGACGTCGCCCGCAAGAAGGTGCGGGAGGCGAAGGAGGAGCTCGAACGGGCCGGCCTGAAGGTGAAGGTCGAGTTCAACAAGAGCAACAACGCGACCGTGGTGAACCAGTCGATCCCGCCGGGTCAGCGGGTGCGGCGAGGTACCGAGATCACGATCGTCGGCCTCTAGGGCCGCAAAGCGAAGGGCCCCGCGTTCTCGACGCGGGGCCCTTCGTCGTTCGGCTGGAGTTACGAGCGCAGCATCTCGGCCACGAGGAACGCGAGCTCCAGCGACTGCTGCGTGTTCAGGCGCGGGTCGCACGCCGTCTCGTAGCGGCCGGCGAGGTCGTCGTCCGAGATCTCCTGGGCGCCGCCGAGGCACTCGGTGACGTCCTCACCCGTGAGCTCGATGTGGATGCCGCCGGGGTGCGTGCCGAGACGGCGGTGCACCTCGAAGAAGCCCTGGACCTCGTCGACGATGCGGTCGAAGTGCCGGGTCTTGTAGCCGGTCGACGACTCGTGCGTGTTGCCGTGCATCGGGTCGCACTGCCAGATGACCTTGTGGCCGCTGGCCTCGACCTTCTCGATGATGGCGGGCAGCACGTCGCGCACCTTCTGGTTGCCCATGCGCGAGATGAGCGTCAGGCGGCCCGGCCGGTTGTGCGGGTCGAGGCGCTCGACGTACTCGACGGCGAGCTCCGGCGACGTCGTCGGGCCGATCTTGAGGCCGATCGGGTTCGACAGCATCTCCGCGAACGCGATGTGCGCGCCGTCGAGCTGACGGGTGCGCTCGCCGATCCACACGAAGTGCGACGACAGGTCGTAGAGCCGCGGCTCGTCGCCCGTCGTGTCGAGGCGCAGCAGCGCGCGCTCGTAGTCGAGGAGCAGCGCCTCGTGCGAGGCGAAGATCTCCGTGCCGTGCAGCGACTGGTCGTTCACGCCGCACGCGGACATGAACTTGAGGCCGCGGTCGATCTCGCCCGCCAGCGCCTCGTAGCGCTCGCCCGCGGGCGAGGTGCGCACGAAGTCGCGGTTCCAGTCGTGCACGCGGTGCAGGTCGGCGAGACCCGCGCCGGTGAGCGCGCGCAGCAGGTTCATGGCCGCGCCCGCGTTGGCGTACGCGCGGATCATGCGGCCGGGGTCGGCGATGCGCGCCTCGGGCGTCGCGACCAGGGAGTTGATGATGTCGCCGCGGTAGGACGGCAGGCCGAGGGCGTCGATGCCCGACGACCGGGGCTTGGCGTACTGGCCGGCGATGCGGCCGACCTTCACCACGGGAAGGCTCGCGCCGTAGGTCAGCACCACGGCCATCTGCAGCAGGGTCCGGATGTTCGCGCGGATGTGCGGCTCGGTGTTGTCAGCGAACGTCTCCGCGCAGTCACCGCCCTGCAGCAGAAACGCCTCACCGTTCGCGACCTGCGCCAGTTGCGTGTGCAGCCGGTCGATCTCGGCGGGCACGGTGATCGGCGGCACGCTCTCGAGCACGGTCCGCACGCGACGCACCTGTTCGGCGTCGGGCCACTCGGGCTGCTGGGCGGCCGGGCGCGACAGGGCGTCGTCCAGGCGCTGGCGCATCTCGGGAGGCAGCGGCGGAAGCTCGGGAAGCGTGTCGATGGGCACGTCCACGGTCCAGTTCACGCTGCTCATCCTAGTTGTCCCACACTGAGAGACCCTGCCGGGCCTGTCAGCTGTCCAGCACGTGGTTTCCAGGCGACGTGGCCCACACCCCCACCGGAGTGAAGTCTGTTACTGGTCAACTATCGACCTCTGCCCAGTCGAGACATCTCATTGCATGATGTGGGCCATGGACGCCACCCGATTGGATGACAGCACCGCGACCCGGCTGCTGGGCATCGCGATCGACAACATCCAACGCGATCACCCGGTGCACTGGACGCACGTGATCGACGGAGACCACCGCCTCGTGCCGCAACGGGTGCTGCACCCCGTGTTCGCCGGGTCGTTCGACTGGCACTCGTGCGTGCACCAGACGTGGCTCGCCGTGCGGCTGCTGCGTCTGCGTCCCTCTCTCTCGGGAGCGGACACGGCACGCAACGCTCTCGACAAGCTCGTCACCCCCGACAACTGCGCCGTCGAGGCCGACTTCTTCGCCTCCCCGGCCGGGCGGTACTGGGAGCGCCCGTACGGCTGGGCGTGGCTGCTGCTGCTCGACGCGGAGCTGCGGACCTCGGACCTGCCGTGGTCGGTCGCGCCGATCGCGGACGTGCTGCGCGACCGATGGCTGGAGTGGGTCTCGGCCGCGCGCCTGCCGATCCGCACCGGCACGCACAGCAACACGGCGTTCGCGACGGGCCTGGTCCACGACTCCGCCGTGGCGCTGGGCGACACCGAACTGGCCGACGCGTGCGTCGCGGCCGCGTTGCGCTGGCACGGGGACGAGGCCGGGTACGGCGGTTTCGAACCCGACGCCGCCGACTTCCTCTCCCCCGCGCTGACGACGGCCGACCTGATGCGCCGCGCCCTGCCCGCCGACGCGTTCGCCGGCTGGCTCGACGCCTACCTGCCGGACCTGACGGCGGAACGGTGGCGCGTGCTGCGCGAGCCGTTCCCGGTCGACGACCCCGGCGACCCGTACGGCTCGCACCTCGCCGGGCTCGCGTTGTCGCGCGCGTGGAACTGGGAGGCGATCGCGGACGCCCTCCCGGACGGGCACCGGTACGTGTCGCTCGCCCGGACCGCGTCGGCGGCGCACCGCGAGGCGGGGTGGAGCTACGTGTTCGGCGGGCACGGGTACATGGCCGACCACTGGCTCGGCACGTTCGGCGCGTACCTGGACGTGAAGGCCTTCTGACACCGCCGGGCCGCTGATGTATCGGATATCAGCGGCCGCACCCGGTATATCGGATATCAGTGGCCAGGTCCGGTACATCGGATATCGGATATCAGTGGCCCGCGGTGAGGCTTGCCCGGCGGATCAGGGTGAGGGCGATGCCCGTCGCCGCCGCGTGCACCGAGGCCGCGTGCGCCCGCGGGTCGAACCGGGTGGTCGGGCCGGCGACGCTCACCGCCGCCACCACCTCGCCGTCGTGCCCGAGCACCGGCGACGCCACGCAGCACAGCCCGACCCGCGACTCCTCGAACTCGTAGGCCACCCCCGTCTCGCGGACGGTGGCGAGCTGCCGCCGCAGCATCCCCGGCGTCGCGATCGTGCGCGGCGTCCGGCGTTCCAGCGGGGCCGAGAGCACTGAGGCGAGCAGCGCCGCGGGTGAGTGGGCGAGCAGGGCCTTGCCGATCGCCGACGCGTGCAGCGGCATCCTGCCGCCCAGGCGGGACGGGGTCGGGGTCTGGCGGTGGCCGCCGATCTTGGCGACGTAGACGACGTCGTGGCCTTCCGAGATGCCGAGGTGGACGGTCTCGTGGGTGCGTTCGTAGAGGTCTTCCAGGTACGGCGTGGACACCTCGACCAGGCGCCGTTCGACGGAGGCCCGGATCCCCAGCTGGAACAGGTGGCCGCCCAGGCGGTAGCCGCGGCTGCCGCGGTCCAGGAGGCGGACCTCGACCAGGTCGCCGAGCAGGCGGTGCAGGGTCGCCTTCGAGAGGCCGGTGCGGCGGCCCAGTTCGGCGAAGCCGAGCTCGTCGTCGTCGGCTCCGAAGGCGTTGAGCACCGTCATCACCTTGCCGAGCAGGGTGTTCGGGACCTCGGTCATGACCCGATCGTGCCACCGAGTTCCGTTCAGCGGAACTTTCTGGTGTCCACGGGACGGCGGGCGACTCCACGATGTGCGGCATGAACGAAGTCCGAACCGCAGCGCGGCGCCTGGCCACGGCCTCGCGCGACAAGGTCACGTGTGCGCCCGTCCGGGATCTCGTCGGCGACGCCGAGGCCTACGAGGTGCAGCAGCTCAACATCGCCGCGCGCGTCGCGGACGGCGCCGTCCAGGTCGGGCGCAAGATCGGTCTCACGTCGCCCGCCGTGCGCAGGCAGCTCGGGGTCGGCCAGCCGGACTTCGGGGTGTTGCTCGACGACATGGCCTTCAAGGACGGCGACGTGCTGCCGACCGGCCGGTTGTTGCAGCCGCGGGTCGAGGCCGAGGTGGCGTTCGTGCTGAGCGAGGACCTCGACGAGGGCCCGTTCGACGAGGAGACGGTCGCGCGGGCGGTCGGGGCCGTGCTGGCCTCGCTGGAGATTGTGGACAGCCGCGTCGAGGGCTGGAACATCACCTTCGCCGACACGGTCGCCGACAACGCCTCGGCCGGCCTGTTCGTGCTCGGCAGCGAGCAGAAGGACCTCCGGGACGTGACCACCGAGGACGTCCGGATGACGCTGAAGCTGAACGGCGAGGAGCGCTCGACCGGCACCGGCGCCGACTGCATGGGCGACCCGCTGACCGCCCTCGCCTGGCTCGCCACGACGTCCGCGGCGCTCGGCGACCCGCTGAAGGCGGGCGAGGTCGTGCTGAGCGGCGCGCTCGGTCCCGTGGTGCCGGTCGTCGCGGGCGACGAGGTCGAGGCGACCATCACCGGCCTCGGCACCGTCCGCGCGAGCTTCGGGAGGAACGGGTGAAGGTCGCGATCATCGGGTCGGGCAACATCGGCACCGACCTCGTCATCAAGGTGCTCAAGCGGTCCAGCGCGCTGGAGGTGGCGGCGCTCGCCGGCATCGACCCCGGCTCGGACGGCCTCGCCAAGGCCCGCGGGCTCGGCGTCGCCACCACGTCGGACGGCATCGACGGCCTCGTCGCGATGCCCGGTTTCGAGGACGTCGAGATCGTGTTCGACGCGACGTCCGCAGGCGCCCACGCCCGGCACGCGGAGATCCTCGCGCGGCACGGGAAGAAGGTCATCGACCTCACCCCGGCCGCGATCGGGCCGATGGTGGTGCCGACGGTCAACCTGGACGAGCACCTCGACGCGCCCAACGTCAACATGGTCACCTGCGGCGGCCAGGCCACGATCCCGATCGTCGCCGCGATCAACACGGTCACATCCGTGCCGTACGCGGAGATCGTCGCCTCGATCTCGTCGCGCAGCGCCGGCCCCGGCACGCGCGCCAACATCGACGAGTTCACCGAGACGACCGCGCAGGCCATCGCGGACGTCGGCGGCGCGAAGCGGGGCAAGGCCGTCATCGTGCTCAACCCCGCCGACCCGCCGATCACCATGCGGGACACGGTGTTCGCGCTCGTCAACGCACCGGACCCGCAGACGCGGCACCGGATCCGCGAGTCCGTCGAGCACATGATCACGCAGGTCGCCGCGTACGTCCCCGGCTACCGCCTCAAGCAACCGGTGCAGATCGACCCGGCCGACCAGCCCCGCACGCTCACGGAAGACCCCGTGACGCACCAGGTCACCGTGCTGCTGGAGGTCGGGGGCGCGGCCGACTACCTGCCCTCGTACGCGGGCAACCTGGACATCATGACCAGCGCGGCGCTCCAGGTCGCCGAAACGATGGCGGCGGCGAGGAAAGCGGCGGTGCGGGCATGAAGCTCTACCTCCAGGACGTGACGCTCAGGGACGGCATGCACGCCCTGCGGCACCGCATCGACCCCGAGAAGGTCGCCGAGATCGCCAAGGCCCTGGACGAGGCCGGGGTCGACGCCGTCGAGGTGTCGCACGGCGACGGCCTCAGCGGCGGCTCGCTCGTCTACGGACCCGGCAGCCACACCGACTGGGAGTGGATCGAGGCCGCCGCGGGAGCGTTGACCCAGGCCAAACTCACGACGCTGCTGCTGCCGGGCATCGGCACGCTGCACGACCTGAAGCGCGCACACGGCCTTGGCGTGCAGTCGGTTCGTATCGCCACGCATTGCACCGAGGCCGACATCTCGGCCCAGCACATCGCCGGCGCGCGCGAACTCGGCATGGACGTGTCCGGGTTCCTGATGATGAGTCACCTCGCCGAACCGAAAGAGCTCGCAAGGCAGGCGAAGCTCATGGAGTCGTACGGCGCGCACTGCGTCTACGTGACGGACTCCGGCGGCCGCCTGCTGCCCAACGACGTCCGCGACCGCATCCGCGCCTACAAGAACGTGCTCGACGACACGACCGAGATAGGCATTCACGCCCACGAGAACCTCTCACTCGCGGTCGCGAACTCCATCACGGCCGTCGAGGAGGGCGCCACCCGCGTCGACGCGTCCCTGGCCGGACTCGGCGCGGGAGCGGGCAACTGCCCCATCGAACCGTTCGTCGCCGTCGCCGACCTCCAGCACTGGCAGCACAACGCCGACCTGTTCCGACTCCAGGACGCCGCCGACGACCTCGTCCGGCCGATCATGGACAAGCCCGTGCGCGTAGACCGCGAAAGCCTCACCCTCGGCTACGCGGGCGTCTACGGCTCGTTCCTGCGCCACGCCGACACGGCCGCCCAACGCACGGGCGCCGACGTCCGCACCCTCCTGCTGGAAGCGGGACGCCGGCGCCTGGTGGGCGGCCAGGAGGACATGCTCACCGACATCGCCCTGGACCTGACCAAATAGTTGGTTGCCCCGGCAGGTGCGTCCAACCGGTTGGTTGGCCTGGCCGATGTGCCCAACCGGTTGGTTGGCTCAAAGGGAGCGTCCAACCGGTTGGTTGCCCGAGCGGCTGGCGACCAACCGGTTGGTCACACCTCGAAGGTGGTTCCGATGCCCATGCCGGTGATCCACTCCGGCACGGGCTCGTAGCTCGTCCACACCAGCGGCAGGCCGACGGCGACCTGCCCGATCAGCCAGCACCGGATCTCGTGCCCGCCGCTGCCGGCGTGGTCCTCCAGGGCCTCGTGCCCGAGCGCCGCGACCTCCCCTGCCGCCCCCGCCGCCAGCCGGTCGAGGAACCACCCGTCCCACGCCGCGTTCACGCGCGCCTCCGGGTTGCCCCCCATCGCGCGCACCCGAGGCTCCCGCGCCGCCGCGAACTCCTTCGCGTAGGCCCGGCCCCGGATCAGCGACTCGCGCCGCTCCCCCACCACCGAGGGGTCGCGCGGGTCGTTGGACGGCAACCAGTGCGACAGCCCGCCCGAGGCGACGACCAGCACGCGTCCGGGGAACGCCGACGACCGCAGCGCCGCCCCCAGCGCGCGCCCCATCTCCACGCACCGGTCGAGCGACGGCAGCGGAGGCGCGGCCGTGTTGACCACCAGCGGCACCAGCGGCAGCGTCGTGCCGCCGGTGATCATCTCGTAGCTCTGCACGATCCCGTGGTCGACCGTCAGCGAGTACGACAGCGACACGTCGAACCCGGCGTCGGCCAGCCCGCTGTGCGCCGACCAGGCGAGCGTCCGCTCCACCGGCAGCGGGCCGGAGCTGCTGCCGAAGTCGCCGAACCCCACCGCCTCCTCGACGCCCAGCACGAACGGCGGCATCACGTCGTAGAAGTTGGCGTGGAAGTGGTCCGGCCCGACGACGACGATCGCGTCCGGCGCGAGCTCCTCCACCGCCAGCCGCACCCGGTCCGCGTCCCGCAGGAACACCGAACCGGGACCGGCGCCGTCCGGCGGCAGCAGCGTCGCGAACGGGCTGTGCGACATGCCCGCGAATCCGATGATCTCGGCCATCAGGACGGGTCCTTTCCGTGCAGCAACCACGTGCGGTGCGTGTCGAGGAACTCGGAGACCTTCTCCCACTGCGGCCAGTGCCCGGCGTCGTCGATGACGTGCAGCCGCGCGTCCGGCAGCCACCCCAGCAGCATGTCCGCCTCGTCGAGGCCGCCCGTCGGGTCGTGGCTGGTCCACAGCAGCAACGTCGGCGCGGCCACCTTGCCGACCCACGCGGGGTCCCACGCGAAGTCCTTGCGCACCACCGGGTCCTGCAACACCAGCGTGTTGGTGATGGCCTGCACGAACCCCGGCCGCGAGTACACCTGGCGGCGCAGGTTCACCAGCTCGTCGGTGACCATCTCCTTGTGGTGGAACAGGAACTCCACCCGCCGCCGCACGGTCTCCTCGCTCGGGTCGGTGACCGCCGCCATCGTGCTGTCCCGCATGCGTTGCATGACCTCGGGCTTGTTCGCGATGTTGCCCGGCGTGTTCAGCACCAGCCGGTCGACACGGGACGGGAAGTGCGCGGCGACCCACGCGACTACCCAGCCGCCCAGCGACTCGCCTGACAGGTGCGCGCGCTCGACACCCAACGCGTCCAGCAGGCCCACGAGGTGTTCGGACAGCACGTCGATCGTGTACGGCAGATCGGGCAACGACGACCAGCCGTGCCCGATCATGTCGTAGGCGGTGACGTGGAAGTCCTCGGCCAGTCCCGCGATGTCACGCGCGTACGCCTCCAGGTGGCCGCCGGTGCCGTGCAGCAGCACCAGCTCGGGCCCGGAGCCCGCTTGCAGGACCCTGGTGCGCACGGTGTGGCCGCGCACCGGAACGTCGACGTGCCGCACCACGTGGTCCACATGCGACAGTTCGCCCCAGATGCTGACGTGCTCGGGAATCACTGGTCCTCCCCAGAAGGTGGTGTGTCGAAACGGGCGCGGGCCTCGTCGAACGTCGCGAGGCCGGCGCTCTGCCTGCGGGCGAGCCCGAACAGCGCGAGCAGCCGCGAGTTCTCGATCGTGAGGAACTCGACGGGGTGCTCCGCGGAGTCGTTGTAGTGGCGGTGCCAGGTCCACGGCGGCGTGTAGACGAACGAACCGGTGGTCCAGGACACGGTGTCGTAGACGTCGGGTTCGGCGAGCTGGATCTCGCTGTGGCCGTCGCCGGAGATCACGAAGTGCACGGTCTCGTGGTAGTGCCGCTGCATGTCGGAGCTCTCGCCCGGCGGGATGACCTGCCGGAACAGCTCGAACGTCGACGTCGGCAGCTTGCCCGCGATGCGCAGCGTCGTCGGGTTCGGCACCGCGCCCGGCGGGATCGTCTCCAGCTCGTCGTCGTGCACGACCAACGGCCGCGCGCCGTCCGGCCGCACGGCGTGGGTGAGCGCCCCGAGGAAGTCGGTCATGGCGAAGTCGGGTCCTGAGGTGGCCAACTCGATCCCTTTCAGACGGAGAACTCGGTGCGGCCGCCGTCGACGGTCAGCACGGTGCCGTTGACGTAGGAAGCCTGCGGTGAAGCCAGAAACGCGACAGCGGCGGCGATCTCGCCCGGATCCGCCGCGCGCAGAGCGGGGATGTCCGCCATGTCCTGAGCCGCGGCGGTGCCGAAGTCCACACCCAGCGACTCCGCCCTGCGCATCAGCACCTCCATCCGGCGCGGGGTCAGCGTCGCGCCCGGTGCGACGCAGTTGACCGTGACGCCGTCCGCCGCGAACCGCCGTGACGCCAGCTTCATCGCCGACGTCACGGCAGCGCGCAGCACCGTCGACGACGCCAGGCCGGGTTGCGGCTGCCGCACGGCCGTCGAGGTGATCGTGACGACGCGGCCGAACCCCCGCCGCGCCATCAGCGGCAGAGCCTCCCGCAGCAACGCGAGGGGCCCGAGCAACAAGAGGTCGAGGTCGCGGTGCCACTGCGCGTCCGGCACGTCGAGCAGCGCGCCGGGCGACGGCCCGCCCGCGTTCACGACCAGCACGTCGAGCGAGCCGTACCGGTCGATGACGTCCCCGACGACCGCGGTGGCCTCTGCCGGGTCGGCGAGGTCGCAGACGAGGTAGCCGGCGTCGAGGGCGGAGGCGGTCTCCTTCAACGTGGCCTCGGTGCGCCCGGCCAGCACGACGCGGTGCCCGCTCTCGCGCAGCGCCGCGGCCGTCGCCGCCCCGATTCCGCCGGCGCCGCCCCCGACGAGTGCGACCCGCGTGGTGTTTGCGTCCATGAGCTCCTACAGTCGCCGTGTGCGAATGGTTGACCAAGGATGAGTCCCAGTCACCGGGACTCGCAGTCAGGCGAGCCGAGCGGTTCACTCGAACGCGCGGCGGCGATCCTCGACGCGTTCGACGTCGCGCACCGCGAGCTCGGCCTCGCCGAACTGGTGCGCAGGTCCGGGCTTCCGCGCTCGACGGTGCACCGGACGGCCGGGCGGATGATCGAGCTCGGCTGGCTCGACAAGCCGGGCGACCGCTACCGGATCAGCACCGGTCTGTTCAAGCTCTCCAGCCTGGTGCCCGTGCGGCATGAGCTGCGCGAAGCCGTGCTGCCGTTCCTGCAGGACCTGTACGCCGCCGCGCGCGTGACCGTGCAGCTCGGGGTTCTCGACGGCACCCGCGTGCTGGTCGTGGACAAGATCACCGGGCACCGGCCGATGCCGATGCTCGACCAGGTCGGTGGCGTGATCCCGGCGCACTGCTCGGGCCTCGGCCGCGCGATGCTCGCCTACGCCGATCCGTCCACTGTGGACGCGGTGATCGCCGCGGGCCTGGAACGCCGCACCCCGCGCACGATCACCAGCCCGACCACGCTGCGCCGTGAGCTCGCCGCGATCCCGGACCGGGGCTGGGCCTACGACCGCGAGGAGGGCATCGTCGGCATCAGCTGCATCGCCGCGCCCATCTTCAGCGCTGGTGGCGGCGTTGCGGCAGCGTTGTCGGTGACCGGGCCGAGCGCGGCGGTGCGCCCGGAACGGATCGGCCCCGCCGTGCGGATGGCGGCAGCGGCGGCCACCCGCGCCTACTCGACGCGGCGCTGGGAGTCCCACTAGCCGGGACTCCTGGTTGGTCGGGCACAGCGGCGAGCTCCACAGTGTGGTCCGTCACGTCCTCACCGAGGAGGCCCAGGATGCGAGTCGCGATCATCGGCGCCGGAGTCGCCGGCCTGACCACCGCGAAGGTGTTGTTGCAGGCAGGCCACGAGGTCGAGGTCTTCGACCGGACACCGGACGTCGGCGGCGTGTGGAGCCGCACCCGGCGCTATCCCGGGCTCACCACGCAGAGCCCGAAGGCCCAGTACTCCTTTTCGGACTTCCCGATGCCGAAGGACCTGCCGGAGTGGCCGACCGGCGAGCAGGTGCAGGCGTACCTGGAGGCCTACACGTGGCACTTCGGCGTCGACGCCTGCCTGCGCCTGGAAACGACCGTGACGTCCGTGGTGCCCGCCGGCGGCGGCTGGGAACTGACCACGCACACGGGTTCGACGTACCGCTACGACCGCGTGGTGGTGGCGAACGGCGTGTTCTGCGAACCGCTGGTGCCGGACTTCCCCGGCCGTGACGAGTTCGAGGCCGCCGGCGGACGGGTGCTCGCGGGCACCGAGTTCCTCGACGTCGAGGAGGCGCGCGACAAGCACGCGCTCGTCGTCGGGTACGGCAAGTCGGCGTGCGACGTCACGGTGCCGATCAGCGGGGTCGCCGCGAGCACCGACATCATCGCCCGGCAGCTGCTGTGGAAGGTGCCGCGCAAGATCGCGGGCGTCGTGAACTTCAAGATGCTGCTGCTGACGCGCATGGGCGAGGGGCTGTTCCGCTACCGGTGGGTGCGCGGGTTCGAGAAGTTCCTGCACGGCCCGGCGAACGGGATGCGCCGGTCGATGCTCAACTCGCTCGGGTCGGTGTCGGTCAGGCAGTTCGGGCTCGCGAAGCACGACCTGGTGCCGTCCGGGCAGATGGAGGACATCGTCAAGGGCGCGATCGGCCTCGCCACCGAAGGGTTCTTCGAGGGCGTCGACTCCGGCGCGATCCGGGTGCACCGCGACCGCACGATCGCGCGGCTGAAGGCCGGAGGTGCGGAACTCTCGGACGGCACGGTGCTGCCCGCGGACCTCGTCGTGTGCGCGACCGGGTTCACGCAGGGAGTGCCGTTCCTGCCCGAGGCCGTCCAGGAACGCCTGTTCGACGAGCGCGGGAACTTCGTGCTGTACCGGCAGATCCAGCCGATCGGCGTGCCCGGCCTCTACTTCAACGGCTACAACTCGTCGTTCTTCAGCCCGCTCAACGCCGAGATGGCCGCCTTGTGGATCGCGGCCGACCTGGTGGGAGCGCTCTCGCTCCCGAACGCCGAAGCACGCCGGGCGGACGTGGACGCGCAGCTGGCGTTCATGGACACCGCGACGAACCGGCACCACTGCCGCGGCACGAAGATCATCCCGTTCTCGCTCAAGAACGCCGACGAGGTGCTCGCCGACCTCGGGTTGCAGATCGGCAGGGCGGCCCGCGCGTCGCACTGGCTCAACCCCGTCGCGCCCTCGGCGTACCGCAAGGTCACGCCCGCACTGCTCGCCCGGCTCAGTCGAAATGAGGTTGGAGACCATGGAAACCCCCGTGAAGCATCACGTCTACCGCAGCGGTGAGGGCACGAACGTCGGCGCGATCGGCCTGGGCATCTACACGCGGCTGACCGGCGCGGACACCAAGGGCGCCTACTCGTTGTTCGAGTACGTGGTGCCGCCGAACCTGGGCGGGCCGCCCACGCACATCCACTCGCGCGAGGACGAGCTGTTCACGTGCGTGCAGGGGCGGGTCGTGGTCGAGCTCGACGGCGAGGAGCACGTGCTGGGGGCCGGGGACTCGCTGCTGATGCCGCGCGGAGTGCCGCACATGTTCCACAACCCGTTCGACGAGGAGACGCGGGTGGTGGCCGTCGTGTCGCCTCCCGGCCTGGAGAACTACTACCAGGCGTTGTCCGAGCTGCCTCCCGGTCCGCGCGACATGAAGCTGGTCGCGGAGATCATGGTGCAGCACGGTCTTTCGCTGCAGAAGAAGCCATGACGCGCGCCGACATGGTGCGGCGGATGTGCGCCGCCGTCGATGCCGGTGACGCCGAGGCATTTGGAGCCTGGTTCGCCGCGGACGCTCGTTACGTGTTCGGCAACAACGAGCCGTTGATCGGGCGGGACGCGGTGGTGGCGGCCACGGCCGGTGCCGCGGGGGCGTTGCCGTGGGTGCGGCACGTGGTCGACCAGGTGGCCGAGGTCGGCGACCAGTTGTTCTGCCGGTTCACCATCGAGACCGAGGCGCCGGACGGGAAACCGCTCGCGTTGCCGTGCGTGACGGTGATCTGGATGTCCGGGGACGAGATCGTGGACTACCGCGTGCACATGGACATAGCGCCGGCGCTGGCGTGAAAGGGGCCCGGGACTCCCGGGCCCTTTTCTCTTACGCGGCCTGGACCTGCTGGACGGCTGGTCGTCGCAGCGTGCCGAGGAACCGCCGGCAGGCCTCGAAGTCCAGCTCGTCGCAGCGCCAGGCGACGTGGCCGTCCGGGCGGATCACGTACAGGGCCTGGGAGTCCGGCTCGGTGAGTCCGAAGTGCTCGAACACCTGCGGCGAGTCGGCCCGGTGCACGCGGTCGTCCGTCCTCAGCTCGACGCGGGCGACCAGGTGGTGCATGACGTCGAGCTCGGCGAGTGCCTTGGTGTGGTCGTTGATCTCGTCCGTCGTGAGGTGCTTGCGGGACAACGCGACGACGTGCAGCTGGTAGTCCTGGAGCAGGTCGAACACCTGCTCGCGGTCGTTGATCCGCGCGTCCGGCACGCGCTGTCCCGCCAGCGGTCCCTTGAGCGAGTAGAGCAGCTCGTTGACGTTGAGGGCGCTCGGCCGGTAGCCGAGGCTGATCTGGCTGAGCCGCTGGAACGACCTGCGGTGCGGGAGCGGCGCCGCCGACATCCGTCCGATCAGGAACGGGCCCGCGGTGTCGCGCAGCCACGCCCTGGTGCCGCGCAGGCCGGCCGCGACGCGGTATAGGCGGTCGGTGAACTTCAGCAGCCGCACGCCCGCCGGGTGCCGTTCCGCGGAGTAGGTGTCGAGCAGGTCGACGTCGTCGTTGATCGCGGTGGCGAGCTTCCAGGCGAGGTTGGCGGCGTCGTGCAGGCCGGTGTTCATGCCCTGGCCGCCCGCCGGGGAGTGGATGTGGGCGGCGTCGCCGACCAGGAAACCCCTGCCCCTGCGGTAGTCGTCGACGCCCTTGAGGTGGACCTGGTAGCGGCTCGTCCAGATCGGCGCGCTGAGGGTGACGTCGAGGTTCATCGCCTTGCGGAGTTCCTGTTGCAGGTTCCGCAGGTCGAACTCGGCCTTCGGGTCGCCGAAGTCGGTGACCATGACCCTGGACGTCTCGGCGCCGTTGAGCGGCAGGAAGAGGCCGATGCGCTCGCGGTTCACGAACACCCGGAAGTGCGCGTGGTCGAGCGGCCAGTCGACCTTGCAGTCGGCGAGCAGGTAGCGCTGGCCGTACTTGTCGCCGTCGAAGCTGATGCCCAGCTGCTGCCGGACGGTGCTGTGCGCGCCGTCGGCCCCGACGACGTACTGGGCCGTGACGGTTCGTTCGCCGACCTTCGCGGTGACGGCGTCCTCGGTCTGGTGCAGGTGCGTCAGCCTCGTGCCGCGGCGGACCGTGATGCCGTGCCGGGCGAGGTCCTGCAGCAGCACCTCCTCCACTTCGGACTGCGGCGCCATCAGGATGAACTGGTACGGCGTGGTCGCGGCCTTCGCGCGGTCGAAGTTCAGCCCGCCGACGTGCCTGCCCCTGATGTGGAAGCGGATGCCGGTGGTGACGACGCCGCGTTCGAGGAGTTCGTCCGCGAGCCCGATGCTGCGGAACAGCTCGATCGTGCGGGCCTGGACGGCGAACGCCCTCGACTCGGTGGCCGGACCGGCGTTGGCGTCGACCACGCACACCTTCACGCCCTGGCGGACCAGCAGCGCGGCGGTCATCAGCCCGCTCGGCCCCGCGCCGACGACGAGGACGTCGCAGTCGTAGCGCGGCAGCCTCGGACCGGCGTGTTTCGGTGGGGTGACCGAGGGTTCCGGACGGGTGCGCGCCTTGCCCAGGTTGACCAGGAACCCACGGCCCGGCCGGGCGGTCACCTGGGGCAACGGGTTGCCGGTGAGCCTGCCCCACATCCTGCGGGTGAGCAGGAACAGCACGGTGACGACGGCGAAGATCAGCAGGCCCACGGTCTACCTCCCCGCCGGCAGGTCGCTCACCATGCGCAGGAACTGCTGCACGAGCGGTCCCTCGACGAGCGGCTGAATCGCCCGCACGAACTCCTGCACGTACGGCTCGGCGAGGTGCTTCTCGAGGTCCTGCTTCGATCGGAACGCCTCGTAGATCACGAACCGCCGCCGGTCGACGCGGTCGCGGTGGACGTGGAACTCGATCGAGCCCTCCTCCGCGCGCAACGGTGCGACCAGGCCGAGGATCAACGCCTCGACCTCGTCCTCGTGACCGGGCCTGGCCGTCGCGAACCCGAGGTGCGTGTACGGGCCTGTCTCGTCGGCGTCCGGCTCCGGCAGGACCGGTGCCACTCGCGCGTCGCTCATGAGGTCTCCCTTGACTGCTCAACGGATGGTGAATTCACCATCGCAGCGAGCGAGCACGCGATCACAACGCGAGTCCCAGCGAGCGGGACTCGCGGACCTGTTGGGACACCGGCGGTATACAAGCGGAATGCCGGGCGTCGACTGTGCGTCGACACCCGGCATTCACAGCAATATCCGATATATCAGGCCCAGAGATCAGGCCCGAGGATCACGCGCCGAAAAAGACCTCGGCCTCTTCGTAGCGCTCGGTCGGCACGGTCTTGAGCTCGGCCGTCGCCTCCGACAGCTTCACGCGGACGATGTCGGTGCCGCGCAGCGCGACCATGGTGCCGAAGTCACCGGCGGCGACGGCGTCGACGGCGTGCAGGCCGAAGCGGGTCGCGAGGACGCGGTCGTAGGCGGTCGGCGTGCCGCCGCGCTGGATGTGGCCGAGGACGGCCGCGCGGGACTCCTTGCCGGTGCGGTCCGCGATCTCCTCCGCGAGCCACTGGCCGACGCCACCGAGGCGGACGTGACCGAAGGCGTCGCGCTCACCGGAGTGCAGCACCTCGGCGCCGCCCTCGGGGATCGCGCCCTCGGCGACGACGATGATCGGGGCGAACTCGCGCTCGAAGCGGCGCTCGACCCACTCGACGACCTTGTCGACGCTGAACGGGCGCTCCGGGACGAGGATGACGTTCGCGCCACCCGCGAGACCCGAGTGCAGCGCGATCCAGCCCGCGTGCCGGCCCATGACCTCGACGACGAGCGCGCGGTGGTGCGACTCGGCCGTGGTGCGGAGGCGGTCGATGGCCTCGGTCGCGATGTGCACGGCCGTGTCGAAGCCGAACGTGTAGTCCGTGGCGCCGAGGTCGTTGTCGATCGTCTTCGGCACGCCCACGACGCCGATGCCGTCGTCGGTCAGGCGCTTCGCGACACCGAGGGTGTCCTCGCCGCCGATCGCGACGATGGCGTCGATGTTGTTCGCCGCGATGGTCTCGCGGATGCGGTCGACACCGCCCTCGACCTTGTACGGGTTGGTGCGCGACGAGCCCAGGATGGTGCCACCGCGGGTGAGGATCTCCTCGACGTCCGCGAGGCCGATCTCCTTGGTGAGGTTCTCGATCGGGCCCTGCCACCCGTTGCGGAACCCGACGATCTCCCAGCCGTGTGCCTTGATGCCCTTGCGGACCACGGCCCGGATCACGGCGTTCAGACCGGGGCAGTCACCACCGCCAGTGAGCACACCGATGCGCATCTGCTTCCCCATCTCTCGTGTTCTGTGTCACGCAGACTTTCACGAGCTGTATCGGTGCAGCAACGCGGGGTCTCACCTACCGGACGGGAAACCCGATTTTGCGCCGCTGTTCCTCGATCACCTTCCAGCGCGCGAGGTTGTGCCGGGCGTCGGCGAGGGCGTCGTGGGCGTCCGCCGGAGGCGCGGGCAGCCGGGGGCGGCCGACGTCGTCCCAGCGTTGCCGCAGGTCGCGCGTGAACCGGGGCAACGCGCGCGGCAACGCCGGCATGGCACCCCACAGCTGCGCGAGCGCCACGTGGTCGTAGGCGGCGAACCACGCCCACAGCTCGACCTCGTCGCGCGCGGCGTTGCGGGCGCCGAGGAAGTCGAGCAGGTCCTCGCGGATGCGGTCACGGCTGCGCCACGCCTTGTCCGCGGGCGAGGGCAGCTGGTTGAGGACGTTCTGGCGCACCCACGGCCCCGCGCGATCGGGGTCGAACTCGGTGGACACGGCGTAGAACTCGCGGCCTTCCTCGTCGACCACACCGATCGACACGAGGTCGATCGTCAGCCCGTCCTCGATGAACTCACAGTCGTAGAAAAACCGCACCGCGACACCCTAGGGGTGCGGTCAGCTCGCCTTCTTCTCGGGCACCCGGTCGCTCTTCTTGCCCTGTTCGGGCACGTCGGCGGCCTGCTCCTTGGCCTTGGCCGCGTAGACGTCGACGTACTCCTGGCCGGAGAGCTCCATCAACGCGTACATGATCTCGTCGGTGATGGACCGCAGCACGAACCTGTCACCCGACAGGCCCTCGTAGCGGGAGAAGTCGAGCGGCTTCCCGATCTTGATGCGGATCGGGTACGGCTTCCACATCTTCGAGCCGATGGGGTTGGCCTTGTCCGTGCCGAACATCGCGACCGGGATGACCGGCGCGCCGGACTCCAGCGCGATCCACGCGACGCCGACCTTGCCCTTGTAGAGACGGGCGTCGGGCGAGCGCGTGCCCTCGGGGTAGATGCCGAGCAGTTTGCCCTCGCGCACGATCCGGACGCCGGTGTCGAGCGCTCCCTGCGCGGCGGACGCGCTGGACCGGTCGATCGGCACCTGGCCGACGCCGGAGAAGAACCACTTCTGCAGCTTGCCCTTGATCCCCGTGCCGGTGAAGTACTCGATCTTCGCCGGGAAGGTCACCCGCCGCGACAGCATCAGCGGCAGGAAGAACGAGTCGGAGACGGCGAGGTGGTTGCTCGCCAGGATGGCGCCGCCGTCCTTCGGGATGTTCTCGGCGCCCTCGATGATCTTCGGCTGGAAGAACAGCCGCAGAATCGGTCCCAGGAGGACGTGCTTCATCAACCAGTACAGCACCTTGGGAAGCGCCTCCCTTAAGACCCCGCGAACCTTGATCCCGACAATCAGCCTACGGAGCCGACCGCACCTCACACAACGAGTCCCGTCTTAGTGCGTCACGGCGGTGGCTGAGCCGACTGCCGTAACCCGCAACACATCGCGCCCGTGCAACGATGTGGGGTCAGAGGGTTGCTGCTTTGTGGAGAGGCTCTGGATGAACGCCCGGCGCGACTCGACCGACGGACCGGAGAACGTCGACGAGCTCTTTGCCGAGATCGTCGCGGGTCTCGAACGGGACGGGGTCGGCAAGGACTGGCTCGACCTGGACGAGGCGAACACGGACACCGACGACGGGCCCGACAGCGGTCCGGACGGCGGGCGCGGCGGGCAGGAACCCCGCACGGCGGTCGCCGACGAGCCGGTGCCGGACCTCGACGACGAGCCCAAATACCGAGATCCGGCCGACGAGGACCACTACGTGCCGCCGGAGCCGCCGCCGTTCCCGGTGCTGCGCGCCTCGACGATCGCGGCGCTCGGCCTGTTCCTGCTGGGCATCCTGCTGCTGGTCGCACCAGGCATCTTCGGACTCCAGTCGCGCATCGGCACGCCGCTGTCGCTGGTGGCGCTGTGCGCGGGCGTCGGCTGGCTGATCCTGCGCATGCGCAACACCCCGCCACCGGACTCGGGATGGGACGACGGCGCCCAGGTGTGACAGGTCACGCCGGATTCGGTAACGGCGTGATAACGGCCACTCAAACCTTCAGATAACGATTCGGTCATGCCTACCGTGGCGCCCATGGACCAGATGCAGCACCTGATGATGGCCCGCGCCATGGCGACCCTGAGCAAGAAGGACGCGGAGCGCGCCAAGCGCCGCCGCCCGCGCATCCTGCGCCTGCTCGGCCGCTAGATCCCGGTCCGGCCACACCCGGCTGGACGCTGAACCAGGGTGTTCGCGGCGGGTGAACAACCCCGACACGCCCGCCGCGACACTCCAATATCCGATATATCAGTGTGACTTCTTCCGCAGTGCTTCCGGCTTGTGGACGGCGTCGCGGCCGCTCTTCGCGCTCTCGACCCGGTACTGCGGCTCGTCCGGCGAGGCCTTCACCTCGCGCCCCGCGGCCTCCGTCTCCTCGGTGATCTCCTCCTTCACCTCGCCGTGGGTGGTCGACCCGTGGCTCGACCACTCGACCTCGTCACCTGGCTTCAGCGGATGCTTCGTCATGCCCGGACGGGTACCCCACTCGGACGAACCCATCCGAGCAGGAGGACGACCCGTGCGCGAAGACGAGCGGCAGCAGACGCGTGAGGAGTTCGGCGAGGCGGTCAACATGACGGCGTCGTCGCTCGAGGAGTGGCTCGCGTCGGACGAGTCGAAGCAGGCCGGCGACAAGCAGTCGGGCGAGTCGACCGGGCACGCGTCCGGCCGCCGCATCGTCACGTTGCTGCGCAAGCGGCGCGACGACCTCACCGAGGCCGACTTCGAGCACATGCGCAAGGTGGTCGGTTACGTCCACCGCCACCTCGCGCAACGGCCCGGCGGCGACGTGGAGGACACCCGCTGGCGCTACTCCCTCATGAACCGGGGTCACGACCCCCTCCGGCGCTAGGAGCGCCGCGAGTTCTTGGCCAGCGAGTTCTTGCCCAGCGAGTTCTTGGTGGCCATCTCGCGGGCCAGGGTCGCCGCGCCCACGATGCCCGCGTCGTCGCCGAGCTGCGCGGTGCGGATGCGGGCCAGCGGACGGTGCCCCGCCCCGGTGACGACGGCGGCGTAGCGCTCGCGGGCGTCGTCGAGGAACAGCGGCGCCGAGGTCGACACGCCTCCCCCGATGACGATCACCTCGGGGTCGTAGACGTCGGCGACGAGCGCCAGGCCCTCGCCCAGCCAGCGGGCCAGGTCGGCCATCGCGCGCTTGGCCAGCGGGTCGCCGTCTCGGGCGGCTCCGGCCACGCGGCGGCCCGTCACGGCACGGGAGTCGCCGGCCGCCTCGCGCGCCAGGACGGTGGACACGCCGGGATGTTTGGCCAGCAGTTCCACGGCGGTGGCGCTCAGGGCCGTGCCGCTGCAGTAGCGCTCCCAGCAGCCGTTCTTGCCGCACGGGCAGGGGCGGCCGTCCGGGACGACGCGCAGGTGGCCCAGCTCGGGGGCCACGCCGTGGGCGCCGCGGAAGACCTCGCCGTTGAGCAGCAGCGCGGCGCCGATGCCGGTGCCGATGGCGACCAGCACGGCGGTCTTGGCGCCCCGGGCCGCGCCGAACCGGTGTTCGGCGAGAGCGGCGGCGTTCGCGTCGTGTTCCAGGACCACCGGCATGCCGAGGCGGTCGCTCATGCGGTCGGCGACGTCGGCCTGCCGCCACGCCAGGTGCGGTGCGAACCGGACCGTGCGCCGGTCCGAGGCGATGAAGCCCGCCACGGCGAGGCCGACGGCGCTCACGGTGTGGCGGTCGGCCACCTCCTCGACGGCGGCGACGATCGCGTCCTCGAGAGCGCGCTCACCGGCGGGCGTGGGGGCGCGGGACGTGTCCAGGACGGAGCCGCGCGGGTCCACGACGCCCGCGCGCACGCTGGTGCCACCGATGTCCACTCCGACGGTGAGCACTAGTCGGTCTTCCTGACGACCTTGATGTGCTGCACGCGCTGACCGGCGTCCGGCCGCGGCTCGTCCGCGGGAGGCGGTGGCGTGCCGGGTTCGCGCAGGGCCGCCCGCAGCACCGCGACCAGGCCCGCCGCGTGCTCGGCGGCCTTCGCGGCCAGTTCGGAGCGGTCGCCGCGCAGCAGCGCCACGCCGTTGCACAGCGGGCACCAGCCGCACGTCTCCGGCGTGTGCGTGCCGTCACCCGCCTCGGCGACGCGCTGCAGCCACGGCTGCATCCGCTCGGCGGCGGTGTCGATCAGCAGCCGCAGCTCCTCGGCGAGCTTGCCTGCGTTGTCCTGGGTCATCTACGAACTCCTGATCAGCGCCACGGTCAGCGCCAGAGGGAAGGGTCTGGACGGAACCCCACCGTCACGCCACCCGAGTCCATCTCCGCATCGGTGACGATGCAGCGCCTCAACAACGACGGCAGCGCCACGAGCCGACGCCTGCTGTCGACGGTCAACGCCAGATCGTCGCCCACGCGCGCGAGGTCCAGCTCCGTGTCGTCGGCGAGCGGCAACGCGATCCGCAGCGAGTACCGGGCGTCGAGGCCGCGTCCGCTGCCCGACACCTCCAGCATCGACGTGGCGTCGGCGTCTCCCGGCAACGGGTCCGCGGAGCCGTACAGCTGCTCGGCGACCTCCAGCAGCGCCGGCACGCCCACGGGCTCCGACGCGCGGTGGTCGACCGTGCGGATCTCGCCGATCCCGGTCAGCTCGGCCAGCACCGCGTCCTGCTCCTGCCGGCGCGTGCGCAGCCACGAGGCGGCCGCCCCGCGCGCGGCACCCGGCGAGGGCACGAGGCGGTTCGCGATCACGCTGTCGACCCGGATTCCCTGCAGCGCCAACGCCGTCAGCGTGCGGCGGGTCTCGGCGGCGACGACGCGTTCGGGCGTCAGCACCAGCCGCACCGAGCACGACGACGGGTCCGCGAGCATCGACCGCAACGCGTCCAGCCGTTCCGCGAGACGGCTCAGCGCGTCGGCCGTCGCGTCCCACTTCTCGACGGTGCCGGTGCCCGCGACGCCCGCGAGCAGCCCTCGCACCACGCGCCGGTGCGTGGGGAAGAGCCGTTCGAGGTAGCCCGCGAACGCCTCCGGCAGCGACAGCAGCCGCAACGTCTCCGCGGTCGGCCCGCAGTCGACGACCACGACCTCCCAGGGCCCGGACGCGGCGAGCCGCCGCACCTCGGCCAAAGCGAGCAGTTCCTCGACGCCGGGCAGCACGGTCAGTTCCTCGGCGTCGAGCTCGTCGACGCCGGCGCCCGCCAGCACGGTCCGCAGATGGCCGCGCAGCTCGCCCCACGCCTCGTCCACCAGGCCGCGCGGGTCGATCTGGCACGCGTACAGACCGGCGGATCCGTCTACTTCGGACGGTTCGGCGCCGAGCCGCACGTCGAGAGCGTCGCCCAGCGAGTGCGCGGGGTCGGTGGACACCACGAGCGCCTTGCGGCCGTTCGCCGCCAGCGAGGCGGCGGTCGCGGCCGACAACGTCGTCTTGCCGACCCCGCCCTTGCCGGTGAAGAGCAGGACCCGGCTCAAGCCGCCTTCTCCGCGCGCTTCTTGAGCTCCTTGAGCGCGGTGTCGAGGATCAGCTTCTCGGCCTTGCGGCGGAACAGGCCGATCATCGGGATCACCAGCTGCACCGAGAGCGTGTAGGTGACCTTGGTGCCGGTGCCGGACGGCGCCAGCACGTAGCTGCCCTGCTGCGCCTTCTGCATGGTGCCCTTGACGAGCTCCCACTTCACCGACAGACCGTCGGCGGCCCAGTCGTACTTCAGGGTGTACTCGTCCTTCACGGGACCCTGGTCGATCGCGAACCGCACCTGCTCGGCACGGCCGTCGTCGCGGGAGTCGAGGACCTCGACTTCCTTCATCCCGTTCGCCCAGTCCGGGTACGACGGGAAGTCCGCGATGATCGCCATGATCTTCTCAGGCGGAGCGTCGATGACGATGGACTGAGTGGACTCGTCGGCCATGAACGTGGAGGTTACTCGCGTGGTCACCAGTTGAGGACGTGAGGCTTGCCGCTGCGCTGGAAATGTCCCACGTTGACGCACTCGGTGAAGCCGACCCGCACCCGGCGCGACAGCGGCTGGTGCACGTGCCCGAACACCGACCAGCGCGGACGTTCGCGCACGATCTTGTCCAGCGCGGCCCGCGACCCCCATTCGGGACGGCGCGCGACGACGTCGTAGGTGAGTTCGGGCACCAACGGCGGGATGTGCGTGCACAGCACGTCGACCTGGCCCATCCGGTCGAGCGCGGCGGCCATGTCCTCCTCCGTGCGCAGGTACGGGAACCACGGCGCGTTGGGGTTGCGCACGAGTCCGGGCACCATCAGCCCGCCACCCGCGAACCCGAACCTCAGCCCGCCGATCTCCGCGGCCTCGCCGTCGAGGACGTGCACGCCGACCCCGGCGAACTGCGGCCACAGGTGCGGACTGTCCACATTGCCCGGTGTCGCGTAGGTGGGCGCGGACATGGCCGCGAACAACGCCGTGTACTGCTCCAGCACCGCTTCTTCCACCACGGAACGGGCGTCGGCGAGTCCGTCCCACAGGGAACGGATGTAGCTCGCCGTGTCCGCGCGGCGCGTGCCGCGGCGCAGCTCGGCGAAGATCCCGACCTTCTCCGGGCCGAAGACGCGGCCGAGGATTCCCCTGGAGTGGTCGTGGTAGTCGACGAAGTCGATCAGGTCGCCGAGCACGACCAGGGCGTCCGCGCCCTCACCGGCGCGCGCCAGCGCCTCCGCGTTGCCGTGCACATCCGAGACCACGTGAACCCGCACGTCTCCAACTTAGTTGACGCGCTTGGGGGTGTTCAGCGGGACGCACGTCGAGCAAGATCACACGGACGGAGGGCATCCGGCCGGGCGACCGTCCTCCAGCGTCAGCTTGAGCCCCAGCGAGACCGACTTGGCGTCGAGCTGGCGGCGTTGCACCTCGCGGCGGGCGTCGCGGGGCGCGAACGGCCCGGCGGGTGAGTCAGCGCGGAGGAAGTAGTGCAGCACAGTGCCGTCGAGCACCGGTTCGAGCCAGACCTCCATCGTGCCGACGAGCGCGCCGCCGACGGTCCAGCGCAGCCCCTCCTCACCCCGGTCGGCGTACACGTCGAGCTCCAGGTCGGGCCAGAACAGGCGCCACGAGGAGGGCGTTGAGAAGGCGGCGGCGACCACACCGGGTGGTACCGCCAGGAAGGTCTCGTCGACGACGTCCACGCTGGCCATAAGGACAAAAGGTAACGGAAGGGCGTACCGACCTTTGTATCGCCGGAATCACACGCTAAGTTTCCCCACCAGTAACAAATCACCGTACGGAGGTTGACGTGCGCGAGTTCAGCGTCCCCGCCACCGCCGCTGTGGCTCCGGAGGAGAACCTCACCGACATGGTGTGGGCCAACGCGGAGCGCTTCGGCAACGCCGTCAGCTTCCGCAGGCAGGTCGACGGCACCTGGGTCGACATCACCGCGCGTGACTTCGCCGCGCAGGTCATGGCGGTCGCGAAGGGTCTGGTAGCCGCCGGTCTGGAGCTCGGCGACCGGGTCGGGCTGGTGTCCAAGACGCGCTACGAGTGGTCGTTGCTCGACTTCGCCATCTGGGCGGCGGGCGGCGTCGTGGTGCCGATCTACGAGACGTCGTCGGCGGACCAGATCGAGTGGATCCTGTCCGACTCCGGCGCGACGGCCGTGTTCGTCGAGGCGTCGTCGCACCGCACGATGGTCGACGACGTCGTCGGCAAGCTCCCCGAGCTGCGGCACGTGTGGCAGATCGAGGGCTCGGCGGCCGCGGTCGACGAGCTGACCGCGCTGGGCGCCGAGATCACCGACGAGCAGGTGCACGAGCGCCGCGGTCAGGTGCAGGCGGACGCCACGGCGACGCTGGTCTACACGTCCGGCACGACGGGCCGGCCCAAGGGCTGCACGCTGACGCACCGCAACCTGCTGTCCGAGGTGCGGTCGGCGCTGTCGCGGTTCCCGGAGATCCTCACGGCCGGCAACTCGCTGCTGCTGTTCCTGCCGCTCGCGCACATCCTGGCGCGTGCCCTGTACCTCGCGTGTGTGTACTCGCGGGCGACGCTGGGCCACACCGCGGACGTGAAGAACCTCGTCGAGGACCTCGGCCAGTTCCGCCCGACGTTCGTCGTCGCGGTGCCGCGCGTGTTCGAGAAGGTCTACAACGGCGCGAAGCAGAAGGCGCACGCCGGCGGCAAGGGCAAGATCTTCGACGCCGCCGAGGCCACGTCCGTCGCGTACAGCCAGGCGCTCGACAACGGCGGTCCCGGCCTCGGGCTGCGGGTCAAGCACGCGGTGTTCGACAAGCTGGTGTTCGCGAAGCTGCGCGGCGCACTGGGCGGCCGGGCGATCGCGGCGGTCTCCGGCGGCGCGCCGCTGGGTGACCGGCTGTCGCACTTCTTCCGCGGCGCGGGCATCCCGGTCTACGAGGGCTACGGCCTGACGGAGACGTCGGCGGCGGCCTGCGTGACGTTCCGCGGCCAGGAGAAGGTCGGCACGGTCGGCCTGCCGGTGCCCGGCACGTCGGTGAAGATCGCCGACGACGGCGAGATCCTCATCAAGGGCGACATCGTCTTCACCGGCTACTGGAACAACGAGGCCGCCACCAAGGAGGCCTTGGAGGACGGCTGGTTCCACACCGGTGACATCGGCGAGCTCGACGACGACGGGTTCCTGAAGATCACGGGCCGCAAGAAGGAGATCATCGTCACCGCCGGTGGCAAGAACGTCTCCCCCGCGCAGCTCGAGGACCGGATCCGGGCGCACCCGCTGATCTCGCAGTGCATGGTCGTCGGCGACAAGCAGCCGTTCATCGGCGCGCTGATCACGATCGACCCGGAGTTCTTCCCGTCGTGGAAGGAGTCGCGCGGCAAGCCCGCGTCGGCCGAGGTGCCCGACCTGATCGAGGACGCGGACCTGCTGGCCGAGATCCAGGCCGTGGTGGACGAGGCGAACAAGTCGGTGTCGAAGGCCGAGGCGATCCGCAAGTTCCGGGTGCTGCCGGTCGACTTCACCGAGGCGGGTGGCGAGATGACGCCGTCGCTGAAGCTGAAGCGCTCGGTCGTGGCGACGACGTACTCGGCGGACATCGACGCGATCTACGCCAAGTAGTCCCAGGTAGGAATGCGCGAAAGGCCCAGGAGCTGAGAGAGAGCTCCTGGGCCTTTCGACCCCCAGCGATCGTGATCCGCGGAGTGCTCCGCCGAACCCGAGAAGTTTGTTGCCCCGGCCCCCCGACCGGGACGTGGAGAAGATTGCCGTACGGCGCTGACGTATCGCTGACGCGCCGATGTCACTCGGCGACAGCGCGCCAATAGGCTGTGCGGCAGAGGGGGATCATCCGGCTCGCACGAGGGGTAGGCAATGGCTTCGGGTCCGCAGTTCCGGCTGCTCGGCCCGTTGGAAGTACGCCTGGACGGCTCCGCTGTCGTGTTGCGGGCGGGCAAGCACCGGGCGTTGCTGGCGGCGTTGCTGCTGCGGCCGAACCGCGTCGTTCCCGTGACGGAACTCGTCGAGCACGTGTGGGGGGACACGCCGCCCGCGCGCACGCGGGGCACGTTGCAGACGTACGTGATGCGGTTGCGCGCGGCGTTGGGTGATCCGTCGTTGATCCAGACGGCCGCGGACGGCTACCGGATGCGGGTGGATCCGCTGGCCGTGGACGCGCACCGGTTCGCCGACGCCGCTGCTCGCGGGCGGGTGGCGGTCGCGGCGGAGGACCTGGAGACGGCGCGGAAGGCGTTCGCCGAGGCGTTGGAGCTGTGGCGCGGGCCGGTGCTGTCGGACGTGCCGTCGGAGACGTTGTACAGCGCGCACGCGCCGCGGCTGACCGAGCTGCTGATGACGGTGCACGAGCAGCGGATCGACGTGGAGCTCGCGCTGGGCGACCACGCCGACCTGGTGCCGGAGCTGTTCGCGCTGACGCGGGACCACCCGTTGCGGGAGAGGTTCTGGGCGCAGCTGATGCTGGCGTTGTACCGGTCCAGCAGGCAGGCGGAGGCGCTGGAGGCGTTCCGGCAGCTCGACCGGACGCTGGACGAGCAGCTGGGCATCGACCCGTCGGCGGAGCTGCGGTCGTTGCACCAGGCGATCCTGATGGGGTCGCCCTCTCTCGCGGCGCCCGTTGTGGCCGCGGTGGTGGCGCGGGAGCCGGCGGCGCCGATGCGGCTGCCGGACGACATCGCGGACTTCACCGGGCGGGCGGCGCACGTCGAGCGGATCTCCGGGCTGGTCACGGGGTCGGTGCCGATCGTGACGCTGGCGGGGCCTCCGGGGGTGGGCAAGACGACGCTGGCGGTGCACGTGGCGCACCTGTTGCGGGACCGGTTCCCGGACGGGCAGCTCTACGTCGACCTGCGCGGCTACGCGCTGGGCGCGCCGGCGGACGGGGTCGACGTGCTGTCGCGGTTCCTGCGGGCGCTGGGGGTGCCGCCGGACGAGATCCCGCCCGACCTGGACGAGCAGAGCACGATGCTGCGGTCGTTGCTGTCGGGACGGCGGATGCTGCTGGTGCTGGACAACGCGTCGGCGCCGGACCAGGTGCGGCCGTTGCTGCCGGGGACGGCGTCGTGCCGGGTGATCGTGACGTCGCGGGACGACCTGCGCGGGCTGATCGCCCTCAACGGCGCGCGGACCGTGCCGGTGGATGTCTTCCCACCCGCCGAGTCCGTGCAGCTGCTGACGTCGCTGCTGGGACCGGGCTCGCACGCCGAGCTGGCCGAACGCTGCGGGCACCTGCCGCTGGCGTTGCGCGTGGCAGCGGCCTACCTGGCGGGGCGCGGTGACGTGACGATCTCCGGCTCGCCGATCGAGCTCGCCTACGCCGCCCTGCCGCCGGCCCCTCAACGCCTGTTCCGGCTGTTGTCGCTGGTCCCGGGCCCGGACTTCACGGCGGAGGCGGCGTCCGCGCTGGCTGACGTCGACGCCGAGGGCCTGCTGACGGTGCTGGAGATCGCCCGCCTCGTCGTCTCCTCGGGGCCCGGCCGCTACCGCTTCCACGACGAGCTCGTCCGCTACGCCGCCGCGTTGCGCGAGGAGTCCGACAGCCCGTCCGAGCAGCAGGCCTCCTGGAACGCCCTGCTGAACCACTACCAGCGCGGCGTCGAACGCTGCGCCGAGCTCCTCTACCCCGGCATCGTGCGGCTGGCGTCGTCGGCAGCGGGCCCCGCACCCAGGATCTCCGGCTCCGCGGAGGCCCTGGCCTGGCTCGACGCGGAACGCCCGAACCTGATCGCCGCCATCCGCCACGCCGCCGAGCACGGCCCCGCCGTCATGGCCTGGCAGCTGGCCGACGCCCTGCGCGGCTACCTCTGGATCGGCCAGCACGTCGGCGAGTGGCTGGCGACGGCCCACCACGGCCTGCAGGCAGCCCAGGAGTCCGGCCACCGCCCGGCCGAGGCGGCGATGCACGCCAACCTGGGCACCCTCTACCTGCGGCTCGGCGAGTACGCGCGCTCGGTCGAGCACCACGACCACGCCGTGGCGCTGTACCGGGAGCTGGGCGACGAGGACGCCGAAGCGGGCGTGCTGAACAACCTCAGCCTCGTGCACCGCCGCTCCGGCGACCTGACCGCCGCCCGCGAGGTCCTGCTGCGCTGCACGGAGATGCTGCGCTCGTCGTCGGCCGACACCGTCAGCACCAGCCTCTACAACCTGGGCCAGCTCTCCGTCGAGCTGGGCGAGATCGACGGCGCCGTCGACCACTTCTCCCAGGCCCTGGCCCTCGCCCCGAACGCCGACAGCCACACCTACCTGGGCATGGCCCTGCGCCTGCAGGGCCGCCTCGACGAGGCCCGCGCGCACCTCGGCCGGGCCCTGGAGATCGGCAACGTCCCGGCCGGCGAGGCCGAGACCCTGGAGAACCTGGCCGCCGTCGAACTCGCCGCCGGCAACACCGACGCGGCCGCCTCGCTGGCCACCCGCGCCCTGCGGCTGGTGGCCGACGGCGGCGACCAGCAGGTGGCGACCTCCGCCCGCATCACCCTGGGCGAGGTGCGCCGCGCCCAGGCCGACCTCGACGCCGCCACCGACCTCTTCCAGCAGGCCCTCACGACGGCCCGGCGGATCGGCTACGCCTCGGGCGAGGTGCGAGCGTTGATCGGTCTCGCCCTCGTCCTGCGCGATCACGGCCGCGACGCCGACGCCCGTTCCGCCGCTGACGAGGCCGTGCGGCGCGGCGCCGAACTGGGCCTGCGCGCCCTGGAACTCCGCGCCCGCGACCTCACCTGACCTGAACCGATATCCGATATATCAGTGCACGGTCGAATGACAACGTTGTCTTCGACAGCACACTTCCGTCAAGCTCGACGACATTGATGTTGACGACATTGACGCTGATGTTGACGACGACATTGACGACGTCCATGCAGTCAACCTCGTCGTCAATGTCGTCAACATCAGCGTCAACATTGAGGGCGTCGTCAATGTTGACGTCACTGTCGTCAACGTCGTCAAGTAACGCGACACATCGGGTAGTGCAGTCAGCCGATGAGGGTTTCGAGGCGGTGCGCGAGCTGGTCCCAACGCCAGTGGTCGCTGACCCACTCCCGGCCGGCGCGCCCCATCTTGGCGGCGGTCTCGGGGTCGGCGAGCAACGAGGCGATCCGTTCGGCGACGGCGTCGACGTCGAGGCCGTCGACGACGTTGCCGGTGATGCCGTCCCGCACGGTCTCCGGGGCGCCGCCGGACCGTCCGGCCACGACCGGCAGCCCGGTCGCCGACGCCTCCAGGTAGACGATGCCGAGCCCTTCGACGTCGAGGCCGCGGCCGCGGGTGCGGCAGGGCATCGCGAAGACGTCGCCTGCGTTGTAGTGCGCGGGCAGTTCCTCCCACGGCACGGACCCGGTCAGCACGACGTCGCGCGAGCCGGCGGCGAGCTTCTCCAGCGTCGCGCGGTACGGGCCGCCGCCGACGATCAGCAGCGCGGCGTCCGGCACCGTCCGCTGGATCAGGGGCAACGCGCGGATCAGCACGTCCTGCCCCTTGCGCGGCACCAGGCGCGACACGCACACGATCACCGGCCGGTCGCCCAGCCCGTAGCGGCGGCGCATCTCGGCGCGCGCGGCCGGGTCGGGGCGGTACTGCTCGGTGTCCACACCGGACGGCAGGTGTTCGAGCGCCGCCATCGGCCCGAACGCCGCCGCGAACCGCGACCGGGTGTAGCGGCTGACGTAGGTCACGACGTCCACACCGGACCCGATCGCCCGCAACGCCTGCCGCGCCACCGGCAGCATCGACCAGCCGACCTCGTGCCCGTGCGTGCACGCCACCGCGCGGCTGAGCCCGAGTGACGGCGCCAGCAACGCGAGCGGTGCCGCCGCCCCGAACCACGCCGCGTCGCACGACTCGGCGCGGGCGATCGAGCGGGCGCGGGACAGGACGTCCGGCGTCGGCAGCATCAGCGACGTGGGGTGCCGCACCACCGGGAACGGCTGCTCGGCGTCGAACTCCCGCGCGCCCTTCCACTTCGGCGCGTACACGACCAGCGAGTCCGCGGGCATCCGTGTCGCCAACGCGTGCAGGTAGGACTGGATGCCACCGGGGCGGGGCGGGAAGTCGTTGGTCACCAGCAAGGTTCGACGCACGAACCAACGCTATCCGATGCTCGTTCGCAGGAACTCGCGCCAGCCCGCCACGTCGACGGCACCGGGGTCCACCGCGGACAACGACGCGGTGCGCAGGAAGAAGTCCACGACGCCGCGCTCCCCCAGCCGCGACTCGAGGTACACCATGATCGAGTACGCCTGCTGGTAGGCGAGATCGCGACCGGGGCCGCCGAAGTCGGACGGCAACGCCGAGACGTCCGGCTCGAGCAGCGGCGCGGCCTGCCGGAGCGACAACCCCAGCCCGTGGAACGCCACCCAGTCCGCGAACCCCTCCACCAGCCACAGCGGCGCCGAGTCCGAGGTCAGATCGCGGGTGGCGACGTGCGTGATCTCGTGCCGCAACAGCACCCGCAGTTCCAGGTCCGTCAGCGCCGCGGCCCGCACCCGGTTGATCACGACCTTCTGCCCGGAACCGTCTCGGATGGCGATCCCCGCCATGTCCGCGAACGCGGGCCCGACGAGCGCGACGAGTTCGCCGTCCGAAGCCGGCACGACGACGTCGACGTGGCGAGCCCAACCGATATCCAATATATCGCCGACCTCGCGCACGGACGAGTCCAGCAACCCCGACACCCGCGCCGCCAGCTCTCCATCGCAGGAACTGCTGGTCACGGTGCCCGACGACGCCGTCAGCACCGACTCGGTGCACCGGTCGGTCGCGGTCGACCGCGACTCGACAGGCCGCAAGGCGACGCTGACGCCCAGCAGGAACGTCATGGCGACGGTGACCGCCATCAACGTCCGGAGGTGCTTCACCGGCGCAACGCTAGCCCTCGATGCGCCGGATCACCGCGATGGGCCCGATGGCGTCGATGGGCGCGATCTTCACCGGCTGCCCCTCGGTCGAGGCGTGCACGGCGCGCTGGTTGTCGACGGCCATGGCCACGTGGGAGCGGCTCGGGTAGTAGACGATCAGGTCACCCGCGCGGACCTCGCCGCGCGACACGACGCGCCCGACCCCGGCCTGGCCGCCGGAGGTGCGCGGAATCGTGTACCCGGCGGCGGCGTAGGCCTTCATCGTCAGCCCGGAGCAGTCCCAGCCGTCTGGCCCGAGGCCGCCGTACTGGTAGGAGTCGCCGCGCTGCCCCAGCGCGAACGTCAGCGCCTGCCCCGCCACCCCTGCCGGCACGCCGACCTGCGCGCGGTCCCCCGGATCGCGCAGCTGGTTCACGACGGGCGCCGGCAGTCGCGTGAGCGCCGCCCGCACCTCGTTGATCTGCGTCTGCAACGCCGCGTTGCGCGCGTCCAGGTCGCCCTTCAGCTTCTCGGCCGCCGCGGTCGTCTCCGCGGCCCGCGCGCGGGCGTCCTCCGCGACCTGGTGCGCCTGCTGGGCCTGCTCGACCGCGCCGGACAGCCGCGCGAGCGACTCCTCCTTGTCCGCGGCCAGCACGCGCATCATCTCGAGGCGGCTCAGGAAGTCCTGCTGAGAGTCCGCGACGAGCAGCGCCGACAGCTGGTTGAACCGGGCGCCTTCGAACGACGCCTGGGCGATGAGGTCCACCTGGCCCTGGAAGTCGTCCCTGTCGCGCTTGGCCTGCCGCTCGACCTGCTGCGCCGCTCCCACCGTCGCGGTCGCGCGTTCGAGCTCGCCCTTGCGCTTCACGAGGTCTTCCTGCGCGCGTAGGACCTCTTCGTTGAGCTTCGTCGCCTGCGCGGTCAGATCCGCGTACGCGCGCGCGGGATCAGCCGGTTGCGCGGCTAAGGACACAGCCGGAGTCACCGGAACCAACAACAAGAGAACCACGAGAACGCGGGTGAAGTTGCGCGACATGAGGTCGCCGATCCCCTTCGCCAGAACCAGACCGCCAAGATCGACGGCGTCAGGCTACCGGGTGATCAAACGCGCCCGAGACGGGCCAGCAGCACAGCGGACGGCACCGGGTGCGCACCCCGCCGCCGCACCGAGTCCGCGACCGCGCGATCCGACGTCACCACCACCACGGGCCGCCCCTCGGGCTCCGCGGTGACCAGCGCACGGATCACGTCGTCGGCCAGCACGCCGGGGTCGCTGAAGAGCACGCGCACGCCACGAGGAGCCGCCGCGGGCACGGCCACCACACCGGCGCCGTCGAACACCAGCGTCACCTCGGCTCCCGTGCGCGCCGCCAGCACCGCCAGCTGGTGCACGAGCCGATCGCGCTGATCCGACAGCGACAGCTCCGGATAGCCCGTCTTCGTGACGTTGTAGCCGTCCACCACGAGGTGCACGGCGGGCAACGCCAGCAGCCGGTCCAGCGCCGCCGGGTCCTCGACGCGCCCCACGGCCCCCTGCGACGCGCTGGCGCCCCGCACGAGGTCGGCGGGACGCGGCCCGCTGCCTCCGAGCGCCAGCTCGCGGCGCAGGCCCGTGACGGCACCGTCGAGCGTGTCCACGAGCAACGCGAGCCGCACCTCGTCGGCCTGCCTGGCCTCGCGGGCGGACTGCCGCGCCACCTCGGCGTCGGCGATCGCGCGCTGGGCCTTGCCGCGCTCGGTCTCGGCGCGTTCGCGTTCGCGGTCGCGTTCAGCCGAGACCCGTTTGACCTCGTCCGCGGTGCGCACCTGGATCTTGTCGACCTCGGCGGCCGCGGCCTCGGCGGCGTCCTTGGCCTCGCGCAGCTTCACGCCCTGCTCGCGCAACCGCTTGCGCAGGCGTTCCAGCTCGACTTCGGCGTCCGCGCGGACGCGTTCGGCGGCGCCGTCGAGCTGCGTGCGCTCGGCCCGCAGCCGTTCCAGCTCGCCTTCGAGCCGTTCCGCGCGCACGACGGCCGCGTCCCGTTCCGCGCGCAGCGTCGCGTCACCGACCCGCCGCGACACGAGCTCCACGTAGTGCAGCGCGACGTCGTCGCCGGTCAGCACCGCCGCCGCGGCCGCCGTCACCGGGTCCGGCGACGTCACCTCCAGCGTCGACGGCCGGTTCTTGCGCAGCCACTCGACCACCGCGGTGCGGAAGTTCGCCGAGTCGCGCAGCCCCGCCACCACCTGCGAGCCGCCCAGCCTGGCGCGCTTGGTCGGCGCGAACTTCGCCACCGGACGCAGGTGCTGCGGCACGTCGACCTTCGCCATCTCGCCCAGCGCGTCCGCGCCCAGTTCCGCGAGCCGCACCCGCAGCGGTTCCGGCAGCGCCGACCAGTCCACAGTGGATTCCTCAGGGGACTCTTCCACCGCGGACTCACCCGCCTCCTCAGCAGGCAGGTCGATCTCCGGGTCGGGCATCGGGTCGGGCACCCCCACAGGCTAGAGCCCTCGCACTCGAGCAACGCACGGACGTGTCCGCCCTTCGGAACAACGATCTGGAAAAGATCACCCGATCGCCACTCCAATGGAGCAACCGCAGGTCAGAGCGGCCCCGAAGATCAGCTCCGAAAATTGTCAGACCCCGTCGCTAACGTCAGCGACCGTGACCGGACAACTGTCCTTCGACGAACTCGGGACGCCCCTGCGCGACACGACGTTCGTCGTCTTCGACCTGGAGACGACGGGCGGCAGCCACGAGGAGGACGCCGTCACCGAGATCGGTGCGGTGAAGGTGCGCGGCGGCGAGATCCTCGGCGAGTTCGCGACGCTCGTCGACCCCGAACGCGGCATCCCGCCGCAGGTGGCTCAGCTGACCGGGATCACGCAGCTGATGGTGACGGGCGCGCCCACGATGAAGACGGTGTTGCCCGCGTTCCTGGAGTTCGCCGCCGGGTCGGTGCTGGTCGCGCACAACTCGGGCTTCGACGTCGGGTTCATGAAGGCCGCCTGCGAACGGCACGGCTACCGCTGGCCGAAGCCGTCGGTGGTGTGCACGGTGAAGCTCGCCCGCCGCGTCCTGAGCCGCGACGAGGCCCCGTCCTGCCGCCTGTCCGCGCTCTCCGACCTCTTCCACACCGAGACCAAGCCCACGCACCGCGCGCTCGCCGACGCCCGCACGACGGTCGAGGTGCTGCACTCGTTGCTGGAACGCGTCGGCAACGTCGGCGTGCACTCGCTCGAAGAACTGCTGGCGTACCTGCCGGAGGTGACGCCGGAACAGCGCCGCAAGCGCTCCCTGGCGGCCCACCTGCCCAACTCGCCGGGCGTGTACCTGTTCCGCGGCCCGAGCGAGGAGGTCCTCTACGTGGGCACGGCGTCCGACCTGCGCCGCCGCGTCCGCCAGTACTTCACGGCCAGCGAGGGCCGCCGCAGGCTGCGCGAGATGGTCGCTCTCGCCGTCCGCGTGGACGCCGTCGAGTGCGCACACCCGCTGGAGGCCGAAGTCCGCGAACTGCGCCTCTTACGCGCACACCGCCCCGCCTACAACCGGCGTTCCAAGAACCCCCACCACGCCTGGTGGCTGACCCTGACCGACGAACCCTTCCCCCGGTTCTCGCTGGTCCGCACACCGCGCGACGGCGCCCTGGGCCCGTTCCGCACACGCCAGGCCGCCGAGTCGGTCGCCGACGCCCTGCTCGACGCCGTGCCGCTGCGCTCGTGCACCATCAAGATCCCGGCGACGAACCAGCGCGCCTCCCCCTGCGCCCTCGCCGAACTGGACCGCTGCCAGGCCCCCTGCGCCGGCAGGCAGACCGCCGCCGAGTACTCCCCCGCCGTCGTCGCCGTGCAGGACCTCGTCGTGGGCCGCAACGCCGACCCGCTCCACACCCTCGTCACCCAGCTCAACGGCCTGGCCTCGGCCGAGCGCTTCGAGGAGGCGGCCCGCCGCCGTGACCGCCTGGCGGGCCTGGTCCGCTCCCTCGACCGCGCCCAGCGGCTCGCCGCCCTGGCCGCCCTCCCCCAGCTCGTGGCCGCCAGGCCGGACCGCGAGGGCGGCTGGGAGTTCTCCGTCGTCCGCTACGGCCGTCTCGCTTCCGCGGGGGTGGCTCGCCGGGGCATCCGCCCGATGCCGGTGGTCGACGCGCTCGTCGCCTCCGCCGAGACGGTCGTCCCGACGCCCGGCCCGCTCCGGGGCGCCCCGCCGGAGGAGGCCGGTGTCGTGCTGCGCTGGCTCGACCAGCCCGGCACCCGCCTCGTGTACGCGGACGAACCGTGGTCGTCGCCCGCCGCTGCCGCCGCGGCCTGGGTGCCGTGGGCCGAGCAGGCCGCCGGGGCGCGCCCGCCGCTCGACCGCTGGAACTGACGCCGCCGGTGATCAGGCGGTAGGGCAGACTACGGGTGCTCGAGCCACCCAGACCCCGAGGAGGACGCCGTGGTCACCGCCATCGTGCTGATCCAGGCCGCCGCCGAACGCATTCCCGAGGCTGCGCAGGAGATCGCCGACATCGACGGAGTCACCGAGGTGTACTCGTGCGCCGGCGACGTCGACCTGATCGCGCTGGTGCGCGTCAGCAAGCACGAGGACCTGGCCGCGCTCGTCCCCGGCAAGATCAGCAAGGTGGCCGGCGTGCTGAACACCGACACGCACATCGCGTTCCGCAGCTACTCGAAGCGCGACGACGAGGCGGCGTTCGCCATCGGCCTCGACGACGCCCAGTAGGAGCCGCAGACAGACGAAAGGCCCCCGTGGAGTTCACGGGGGCCTTTCGCGTCACTGCTGAAGATCAGTCCTTCGTGTCGGACGGCTTGCCCGCGAGCTCACCGGCCGTGTCCTGGGCGCTGGTGCCCTCGGTGACGTGCGCGTGCTTGCGCGCGTTCTCCAGGGCCACGGTCTCCTCGACCGGGTCCGGCGACCAGGTGCTGCCGGCGACCGGGTGACCGGCCGAGCCGAGCTTGTTCATCTTCTTCGGCACCGACGCGCCCTGGTAGGCGAGCGGGATCGGGTGGCCGTGGTCGTCCACCGGACCGAGCGGCTGGTGGATCTCGATGAACTCGCCGTGCGGCAGGCGCTTGATGATGCCCGTCTCGACGCCGTGCTCCAGCACCTCGCGGTCACCGCGCTGCAGGCCGATGCAGACGCGGTACGAGATGAAGTACGCGATCGGCGGCAGGATCAGCATGCCGATGCGGCCCATCCACGTCGTCAGGTTCAACGAGATGTCGAACTTGTACGCGAAGATGTCGTTGCCGCCCATGAGCAGCAGGACCATGAAGTACGTGATCGCCATCCAGCCGAGCGAGGTGCGGACCGGAACGTCACGCGGGCGCTGCAGCAGGTTGTGGTGCGCGTAGTCCTTGGTCATCTTGCGCTCGATCCACGGGTAGACCGCCGCGATGCCGGTCAGCAGCGGCAGACCGAGGATGAACGGCAGGAACGGCGCCGGAATCGTGTAGTTGCCCAGGTAGAACTCCCACGCCGGCCAGATGCGGACCAGGCCGTCGGTCCAGCCCATGTACCAGTCGGGCTGCGAACCGGCGGAGACCTGCGCGGGGTTGTACGGGCCGAAGTTCCAGATCGGGTTGATCTGGAAGACGCCACCCATGATCGCGATGACACCGACGACGATGGCGAAGAAGCCACCGCCCTTGGCCGCGAACACCGGCATGATGCGGACGCCGACGACGTTGGTCTCCTTGCGGCCCACGCCCGGGAACTGCGTGTGCTTCTGGTACCAGACGAGCGCGAGGTGCGCCGCGATCAGACCCAGGATGATCGCCGGGATGATCAGGATGTGCGCGGTGTAGAGCATCGGGATGATGTCGGTGCCGGGGAACTCCCCGCCGAACATCAGCCAGTTCAGCCAGGTGCCGATGACCGGGAACGAGATCAGCAGCGCCGCCATGACGCGGAGGCCGGTGCCCGAGAGCAGGTCGTCCGGCAGCGAGTAGCCGAGGAAGCCCTCGATCGCGCCGAGCATGAACAGCACGATGCCGATGACCCAGTTGATCTCACGCGGCTTGCGGAACGCGCCGGTGAAGAAGATCCGGAACATGTGCACGACGATCGCGGCCATGAACAGCAGCGCCGCCCAGTGGTGCACCTGGCGGACGAACAGGCCACCGCGCGTCTCGAACGAGATGTCGAGCGTGGACGCGAACGCCCGCGACATCTCGATGCCGCGCAGGTTCTCGAACGCGCCGTTGTAGGTGACCTCGGTCATCGACGGGTCGAAGAACAACGCCAGGTACGTACCCGACAGCAGCAGCACGATGAAGCTGTACAGCGCGATCTCACCGAGCAGGAACGACCAGTGGGTCGGGAAGACCTTGTTGATCTGCTTCCGCAGCCCGGAGGCCGGGTGGTACCGCTCGTCGGCAGCGTTGGCCGCCGCCCCTGCGACGCGCGCGGCCGCGTTGGCCGGCTTCGTCGGCGTGGTGATGGCACTCATGACTTACGCTCCCAGAACGCCGGTCCCACAGCCTCGATGAAGTCACTGCGGGCTACCAAGTATCCCTCTTCATCCACAGTGATCGGAAGCTGTGGAAGAGGACGGGTCGCCGGGCCGAAGCGCGGCTTCGCGTATTCGAAGACGTCGAACTGCGACTGGTGGCACGGGCACAGCAGCAGACCGGTCTGCTGCTCGAAGAGCGACGTCGGGCAACCCAGGTGCGTGCAGATCTTCGAGTACGCGTACAGGTCACCGTAGTTGAAGTCCTCCTGGCCCGCGCGCTTGGTGACCGCCTGGTTCGGGCGCATGCGGATGAGCATGACCGGGGCGTCGGCGCGCTTGAGGGCCGCGACCAGGGCGTGCTCGTCGTCGCGCTCGGACTCGCGGAACGGGAAGACCGTCTCGAAACCGCCCGGCTCGACGTCCTCGGGACGCACGAGCGAGACCTCGTGGAAGTTGCCGGTGTGGCGGCGCAGGTAGACCTTCTCGCCCTTTTCGGCCTTCCAGCCGGTGTGCCACAGCGAGTTCTTGGTCTCGCTGTCCGAGTGCGGGTTCTTGATGAGCGCGCCCAGCGGAACGGCGGCCACGCCCAGGCCCAGCACGCCGGCGCCGAGGCCCGCGGTGCGCTTGATCAGGCTGCGGCGCGCGATGCCGCTGCGGTCACCCGCGTCGGCGAGCTCCGCGACCAGGGTGGCGCGGTCGACGGCCGACGACGGGCCGTCGTGGCGCTGCTGCACCGCGAGCTCCTCGGGGAGGAACTTCTTGGTGTAGAGCAGCGCTCCAACGCCGAGGCCGGTGACCGACAGGCCCAAGAACAGGCCGATCAGCGGGTTGTACAGCTGGTGCCACATGTGGCCGTCGGTGTGCGGGGCCTCGTACTGCCACGGCCAGAACAGGAACACACCGAGGAAGGCCAGGCCGGACAGCGCGGAGATCAGGAACCACAGCGCGACGGAGCGCTGGGCGCGACGCTCGGCGCGCGTGCCCGGGACCGGGAACTTCTCCTCGTAGTGGACGAGCTCGACGCCGTCCATCTTCGTGCCGAGCCTGACGAGCTCGTCCCGGCTCATCTCCGCGAGTTCTGCCTCGCTGGGCAGCTCGATCGGCTTGTCGCCGCTCATGCCTTGGCTCCGATCCAGAGGGTCACGCCGATGAGCGCGGCGATACCCACGATGAACGCGATCAATCCCTCGGACACCGGCCCGAGCCCACCGAGGGGGGCACCACCGGAGTTGTTGTTGCCGTCGGTGACCGACTTGACGTACGCGATGATGTCTTTCTTCTCTTCCGGCGTGAGCTGGCGCTCGCCGAACTTCGGCATGTTCTGCGGGCCGGTCAGCATCGCCGTGTAGATCTGGTCCTCGGTCACGCCGTCGAGCTCGGGCGCGAACTTGCCGGAGGACAGCGCGCCACCACGACCCGTGAAGTTGTGGCAGCTGGCGCAGTTGAGGCGGAAGAGCTCGCCACCGCGCGCCGGGTTGTCGCCGCGCAGGGCCTCACCGGACTCGGACGGCTTCTTCGGGCCCTCGCCGCCGTTGGTGGTGATGTAGGCCATCAGCGCGTTGATCTCCTCGGGGGAGAGCTTCGCGGGCTTGCGGATGGCCTGCGCCTCCTGGCGTGCCATGGGCATGCGGCCGGAGGAAGTCTGGAAGTAGACCGCGGCGTCGCCGACGCCGATCAGGCTCGGCCCGCGGTCCTTCACACCTTCGAGAGACGTGCCGTGGCAGCTCAGGCAGGTGTTGAGGTAGATCTGCTCGCCCTGGCGGACCAGGGCGTCCTGCTGCTGCGCCTGGGCGGTCTGCGCCTGGGGCGCGAAGGCGGCGAACAGCATGCCGGCGCTCAGCAGGGCGAAGCCCAGTGCGAGCAGTCCGGCCACCCGGCGGCGCAGCTTGGTGCGGGCGCCGCGGGGGCGTTTCGTCGTGGTGGTCATGGTGTGCGGCAACCCTTGCTGTCAGTTCGGGAGCTCGTGGCTGGGGAGCAGGTCAGGGCACGATGTAGATGATGGCGAACAGCCCGATCCACACGACGTCGACGAAGTGCCAGTAGTACGACACGACGATCGCCGAGGTGGCCTGCGCGGGCGTGAACTTGCTCAGCTTCGTCCGGATCAGCAGGTAGACGAAGGCGATCAGACCGCCGATGACGTGCAAGCCGTGGAAGCCGGTCGTCAGGTAGAAGACCGTGCCGTAAGCCGAGGACGGGATCGTGGTGCCGTGCTCGACCAGCTCGATGTACTCGCCTGCCTGCCCGCCGACGAAGATCGCGCCCATGATCAGCGTCACGATGTACCAGCGACGCAGGCCGAAGACGTCACCCCGCTCCGCCGCGAAGACGCCCCACTGACACGTGAAGGACGACGCGACCAGGATGATCGTGAAGACCGACGCGTAGGGGACGTTCAGGTGCGTGGGGGGCGGGGGCCAAGGTCCCTCGTTCTGGGCCTTCACCGTGAAGAACATGGCGAAGAGGCCAGCGAAGAACATGAGCTCGCTGGACAGCCAGACGATCGTGCCGACGCTGACCATGTTCGGGCGGTTCAGCGAGTGCACGCGCTGGCCGATTGAAGGCGCTGCCGTGGTCACGCGCAGCATTATTGCTTGCGGAATTTCCGTCCGCCCATCGGGTCCTGCGCGGATCATGGGCGGGACGGGTCACACAGCGGGTGATCGCTAGGAGATCAACGAATGAGCTTGCTGGGCCGATTGCGGGACAGGCTGCGGCGACGGGAGGAGCCGTCGTTGTCGATCGACGATCCCGGGCTCGTCGTGGTGGCCGAGGCGTTCGACCACGCGGAGGCCGATTCGGCCGTTCTGGCCCGTTCCCCGCAGTGGCGCGCGGACGACCTCGCCGTTCTGCGTCACCACCTGCGCATCCCCGCTGACCAGGTAGAACGCGCGCGGGAGCTGCTGAGCCCGGACGGCTGGACACTCGTCGCCGGTGATATATCGCATATCAGCAGGGTGCAGAAGCTGGACGCCCTGCACTGCGCCCAGGAGCGCTCCCGGATGGCGTCGCTGGCGCAGCGGCTGGGCGGTGAGGCGCTGGGGTGGGACGCCCTGCAACCCGCCCGCGAACCGGCCCGATAGCATCGTGGCGACCTTGGTCACTTTCTTCACAGGACCGCAGTCGGCAGTCGCAGCGGAGGATCCAGATGAGCACGCAGACCACGAAGATCCTGGTGTTCAGCCACCGGCCCGAGGTGCGTGAGACGATCATCACTGCGGTCGGCCGCCGTCCCGCGCCGGACCTCGGGCGCGTCGACTACGTCGAGGCCGGGACGATCGCGGACGTCCTCTACGAGGTGGACAACGGCACGGTCGACCTGCTGATCCTCGACGGCGAGGCGCAGCCGACCGGTGGCATGGGCCTGTCCCGCCAGCTCAAGGACGAGATCACGAACTGCCCGCCGATCGTGGTGGCCGTGCGCCGCAAGGACGACCGGTGGCTCGCGACCTGGTCGCAGGCGGACGCGGTGCTGGTGCACCCGCTCGACCCGCTGGCCGCCGCCGAGACCGTGGCCGAGGTGCTGCGGGGCTCGGCATTGCCCGTCGTCAAGGGCTGATCCGCCATGAGCCAGCGCACCTGGCCCTCGCTGCTCAACCGCCTGCTCGACGGCGCCGACCTGACCGCCGACGACACCGCCTGGGGCATGGACCAGGTGATGTCGGGTGAGGCGACGGCGGCGCAGATCGCGGCGTTCATCGTCGCGCTGCGCGCCAAGGGCGAGACGCCGGAGGAGGTCGACGGCCTCGCCACGATGATGCTCAACCACGCGAACCGGTTCACGGTGGACGTGCGGGCGACCGACATCGTGGGCACCGGCGGCGACCATTCCGGTTCGGTCAACATCTCGACGATGGCCGCGATCATCACGGCCGCCGCGGGCGTGCCCGTGGTCAAGCACGGCAACCGGGCGGCGTCGTCGCAGTGCGGCACGGCGGACGTCCTGGAGGCGCTGGGCGTCGCCATCGACCTGCCCGCCGAGGGCGTGCGGGAGACCGTGCGCGAGCTCGGCATCGGGTTCTGCTTCGCGCCGGTGTTCCACCCCGGCTTCCGGCACGCGGGCCCGGTGCGGCGCGAGATCGGCATCCCGACGTCGTTCAACCTGCTCGGCCCGCTGACGAACCCGGCGCAGCCCAAGGTCGGCCTGATCGGCTGCGCGCGGGCGGCGGCGGCACCGCTGATCGCCGGCGTGTTCGCGCGGCGCCGCAACACCGCGCTGGTGGTGCGCGGCGACGACGGCCTCGACGAGATCACCACGACCACGACGACGTCGGCCTGGCTCGCCCAGGACGGTGTGGTGCGCACGGAGACGATCGACCCGGCGGTGCTGGGCGTGAAGCCCGCGCGCGAGGAGGACCTGAAGGGCGGCGACGCGTCCGTCAACTCCCAGGTGGTCCGCGACCTCGTGGCCGGCAAGACCGGTTCGGTGCGGGACGCGGTGCTCGTGAACGCGGCGGGCGCCATCGCGGCGCACGGTGGGTTCTCCGACGACCTGCACGCCGACCTGACGGCCTCGCTGAGCCGCGCGGCCGACGCCATCGACTCGGGCAAGGCCTCGGCACTGCTGACGCGCTGGGTGGAGCTCTCGACGGCCCTGAAGGGCCGCTGAAGTTCTTTCGGCGGCCTGAGGGCCGCTTGAGGCTCCTTCGACCGCCTGAGGGGCCGTTTCGGTCACGCGTCGTCGCCGACGCGTGACCGTGGTCGCACGGCCGCCGCATCGGTGTAGTCCGAGCGAGTGATGGGCCCGAGATGCGCACCACGTGGTAACGCCGTCGCAATCGCCACCTGGAATGCTGGAGTCATGGCCCTCCTCTACCCGGTGATGAAGCACGTCGTCGCGCGCACAGCCCGTCTCGTCTACCGCCCGGTGGTGGACGGTCTGGAGAACATCCCCACCGACGGCCCCGTCATCCTGGCGGCCAACCACCTCAGCTTCATCGACAGCGTCGTGATCCCGATGGTCGTGCCGCGCCGCGTGTCGTTCCTCGCGAAGGCCGAGTACTTCACCGGCACCGGCGTGAAGGGCTCGCTGTCGCGCTGGTTCTTCTCGTCGCTCGGCCACGTGCCGGTGCACCGCGGCAAGGGCCGTGACGCCCGCGCGGCCCTCGACACGGCCGCCGAGATCCTCGCCCGCGGCGACGCGTTCGCCATCTACCCCGAGGGCACCCGCTCGCTCGACGGCATGCTGCACCGCGGCCGCACGGGCGTGGCGCGCATGGCGCTCGAGTCCGGCGCCCCGGTCATCCCGGTCGGCATCATCGGCACGGACAAGGTGCAGCCCGTCGGCAGCAGGTTCCCCAAGATCGTCCCGGTGACGATCCGCTTCGGCGAGCCGCTCGACTTCAGCCGCTACGACGGCATGCAGGAGTCGCTTCCGGTGCTGCGCAGCGTCACCGACGAGATCATCTACCGCATCCTGGACCTGAGCGGCCAGGAGTACGTGGACGCCTACCAGAAGACTCCGGTGCCGGCGGCGGCCTGACCGGCTCCCCCAGGGCTTGAAGCGGAAGGCCCTCCTCGCCACGACGGCGAGGAGGGCCTTTCGCTTGTGGTCACGTCCGGCGGGGTCGCGGCGGACCCGTCGCGCGCCCACCGATATCCGATATCCGATGTATCAGCTGACCAGTCAGGCGCCTCGCGGATGACAACGTTGTCTTGTGCGCACGACGCGATATCCCGTATCCGATGTTCGCGCTCGGACGCGATATCCCGTATGCGATGTATCACATGCTGGATGTCGGGCCGGGAACGACGAAGGCCCCCTCCGCGTGCGGAGAGGGCCTCGGCCGAGCGATGTCCGATATCCGGTATATCGGATATCAGTCGTGGTTGGGTCCGGTGTGGTACTCGAACACCAGGCCACCGACCATGATCAGCACCATGACGATGGCGATCACGAGCAGCCACACGTGCCAGAACGCCACCGCGACACCCGTGGTCGCCGCCGCGGCGGCGAGGCCGACCGGCCAGTACGAGCCGGGGCTGAAGAAGCCCAGCTCGCCGGCGCCGTCCGACACCTCGGCGTCGGGGTTGTCCTCCGGCCGCACCTCGATGCGGCGGGCGACGAACCGGAAGTAGGTGCCGGTGATGAGGGCCAGGCCACCGGTCAGCGCGAGCGCCACCGTGCCGGTGGGCTCGACGTGGCCGGTCGCGAGGTGCGTCCAGTAGCCGTAGACGATGGCCATCAGGAACGAGAAGGCCATGACCAGGTCGAATACGCGAGCTTCGATCTTCATCGCGGGGCGTCCCTACTTCTGGCCCGCGCCGGAGGCCTCGCGGGCCGTCCGGTCGGTGTTGAACGGGGTGGTCGTCGTGGCCAGCGGGGAGCACCACTTGTCGCAGTTCACCTGAGACAGGGCCTCTGCCGTGGTGTACGGCTTGCCCGTCTTCTCGTTGACCTGCTTGCGCAGCTCGATGTACTTGTCGAAGTCGGCCGACTCGAGAGCGCGGACCTCGAAGTTCATCACCGCGTGGTACGAGCCGCAGAGCTCGGCACAACGTCCGACGAACGCACCGGGACGGTCGATCTGGTCGATCTGGAAGACGTTGTCCTGGTTGTTCTTCTCCGGCTGCGGGAAGACGTCCCGCTTGAAGTGGAACTCCGGCACGAAGAACGAGTGGATGACGTCGGTCGAGCGCAGCGTGAACTGGATGCGCTTGCCGGCCGGCAGCACCATGATCGGGACCTCACCCGAGGTGCCGACCGTGCTGACGGCCTTGCCCTCCTCGGTCTTGTGGTCCGGATACTGGAACTCCCAGTTCCACTGGAACGCGATCACGTCGACGTTCACGTCGGGCTTGCCCGACTTGTCGGTGACGTAGTTCTGCGTGATGGCGGTGAAGTAGAACAGCACCGCCACGATCACCGTCGGCACGACGATGAGCACGATCTCCAGCGGGAGGTTGTACGCCGTCTGACGCGGCAGCTCCTCCGACTTCTTGCGGTGGAACACGATCGACCACAGGATCAGGCCCCACACGATGACGCCGACGACGAGCGCGGCGATCACGGACCACGTCCAGAGCTCGCGCATCTTCTCGGCCTGCGGCGTGACGGCCTGCGGCCATCCGAAGCGCAGCACCTCGTCCGTGGAGCAACCGGTGGCCCCGATACCGACCAGGCCTACCAGCCCGGCGGTCTTCACCAGCCGGGATGCCCTGGTGCCCTCCTTCAGGCCCACTGCTCGCCCGCCTCCTCGTTCACAAACATCTGGCCATGCCAACGGATCAAGCGGGAGCGTAGCCCAGCGGGACTGCGCTCACCCCTTGGGGGCACCGCCGCTGCGGTGCAGTTTCGGTCACACAGAGCGCCTTCGGCATACTGAGGACTTCCCCGTGGTCTTCCCCTTCGTGTTTCTTGAGAGGTGCGAGAGCCTTGTGCGGCCTGGCAGGACTTGTTTGCCCTAGCGAGAACGAGGCCGAGAACGCGCGCCCGGCCGTGCAGGCGGCGCTGCGCTGCATGCGGCACCGAGGGCCGGACGAGAGCGGCACCAGGCGGGTCGACGAGGTCGTGTTCGGCTTCAACCGGCTCGCCATCATCGACATCGAGCACTCCCACCAGCCGCTGACCTGGGGTCCGGCGGAGTCGCCGAGCCGGTACACGATCAACTTCAACGGCGAGATCTACAACTACCTGGAGCTGCGGGCCGAGCTCACCGAGAAGCACGGCGCGGTCTTCCACACCGACGGCGACACCGAGACGATCGTCGCCGCCTACCACTACTTCGGACCTGCGGCGATCACGAAGCTGCGCGGCATGTTCGCGTTCATCATCTGGGACTCCGAGCGCGAGCTGCTGTTCGGCGGCCGCGACCCGTTCGGCATCAAGCCGCTGTACTGGGCGCAGGGCCAGAGCGGTGTCGCGTTCTCCAGCGAGAAGAAGATCCTCCTGGAGATCGCGTCCTCGATCGGCATCGCGCCGAAGATGAACGTCAAGGGCCTGCAGCACTACCTGACGCTGCAGTACGTGCCGGAGCCCGCCTCGCTGCACGACTCGATCCAGCGCGTCGAGTCGGGGCACTCCTTCACGCTGGTCCCCGGCGAGTCGCCGCGGTTCGAGCGGTACTTCCCGGCGGAGTTCAAGGTCCGCACGGTCCGCAGCGAGGCCGAGGCGAACGCCCTGTACGACGAGATCACCGCCGCGCTGCGCGACTCGGTCGCCAAGCACATGCGCGCGGACGTGACGGTCGGCTCGTTCCTGTCCGGCGGCATCGACTCGACGGTGGTCGCGGCGCTCGCCAAGGAGCACAACCCGGACCTGATCACGTTCACGACGGGTTTCGAGCGGCAGGGGTTCTCCGAGGTCGACGTGGCCGCCGAGTCGGCCGCGCTGATCGGCGTGAAGCACGTGGTCAGGACGGTCAGCGCGCAGGAGATGATGGACGCGCTGCCGCTGATCACCTGGTACCTCGACGACCCGGTGGCCGACCCTGCGCTCGTGCCGTTGTGGTTCATCGCGCGTGAGGCGCGCCAGCACGTGAAGGTCGTGCTGTCCGGCGAGGGCGCGGACGAGCTGTTCGGCGGGTACACGATCTACCGCGAGCCGCTGTCGCTGGCGGGCTTCGAGAAGGTGCCGGGCGCGCTGCGCAAGGCCATGGGCAAGGTCTCCACGAAGATCCCGCACGGCGTGCGCGGCAAGGACCTGCTGCGTCGTGGCGCGCTCTCTCTCGAAGAGCGCTACTACGGCAACGCGCGCATCTTCCTCGACGACCAGCTGCGTCAGGTGCTGAAGACGTACGACCCGTCGGTGTCGCACATGGACGCGACCGCGAAGCCGTACCGCGAGTCGATGGCGTGGGACCCGGTGACGCGCATGCAGCACGTCGACCTGTTCACGTGGCTGCGCGGCGACATCCTGGTCAAGGCCGACAAGATGACCATGGCGAACTCGCTGGAGCTGCGCGTCCCGTTCCTCGACCCCGAGGTCTTCAAGATCGCGTCGCAGATCCCGAGTGAGTTGAAGATCACGAAGGACACGACGAAGTTCGCGCTCCGCAAGGCGATCCGCGACATCGTGCCGGCGCACGTGCTGAACCGCCGCAAGCTCGGCTTCCCGGTGCCGATCCGGCACTGGCTCAAGGACGAGATGCACGAGTGGGCCGTCGACATCGTGCGTTCGTCGCAGACCGACCAGTACATCGACAAGAACGCGGTGCTGCGCCTGATCGAGGAGCACCGCTCCGGCGTGCTCGACCACAGCCGCCGCATCTGGGCGCTGCTGGTGTTCATGATCTGGCACGGGATCTTCGTCGAGGCCCGCATCCACCCGGTGGTGCCGGAACCGCACTACCCGGTCAAGCTCTGACCGGTGGGGCCCCTCCGCGGAGGGGCCCTTTCCGTTTCTGCGTTATCGACGTCCCTGCGCGCTGCAGATCGCGTACGAGCTGACGACGGTCTCCGGGGACGCCATGAGGTCGAGGTAGCGGTCGAACTCGTCGTCGGTGAGCGGCAGCTTCGCGCGCACGAGGCGTGCCGTGGCGGCGAGCAGGCGGCAGCCGGCCGACCCGCCCTCCCACTCCTGCACCTCGCGGGAGCCGCTGACGTCGTTCAGGCCGGCGTCGAGCAACGCCCTCTCGACGCGGGCGCCCCACGCCAGTTCGGCGCCTGCCTGGTCGAGCAGCGTCAGCAGGGCGTTCTTCACCCGCATTATCAGCTTCGCGTCGTCGGGGGCGGCCTTGAGGACCTCGAGCGGGAGGCAGTCGAACTCCTCGAGCACGAGCCAGCCGCCGGGGCGCAGCGCGTCGCGCAGCTTGCGCAGCACGACCTCGCGGGCGGGGAGGTAGAAGAGCACCAGGCGGGCGTGGACCAGGTCGAACGCGTTGCCCGGCAATATATTGGATACTACGTCGTGCTCCAGGACGGTGACGTTGTCGCGTTCCTCGAGCCGGGTGACGTCGATGTCGGTGACGGTCACGTGCCCGGACGGGGCGACCACGTCGGCGAGCCAGTTCGCGACCGATCCCCCGCCACCCCCGACCTCGAGGCAGCGCCAGCCGTCCGCGACACCGAGCTGCTCGACGCGGGCGAACGTGCCCGCGTCGAGCAGGGAGCTCAGCGCGTCGAACTTGGGATCGAGCGGTTCTTCGTCGGCGTCGCCGAACAGGTACGTCCCCATTGTCCGATCATGGCAGGACGGGAGCGATCTCCTCAGCGGCTTCCGTACCAAACGCGCCACGAATGCGGGTGAGCGCGGCTTCGCGCTCGATCACCCACTCCTGGGTGCCGACGGTCTCGAGCACCTCGACCGCGATGAACGAACCGAGCTGAGCGGACCGTTCGATGCTCAGGCCCGCGGTGATGCCGGCGAGGAAGCCCGCGCGGAAGCCGTCGCCGACACCCGTCGGGTCGGTCTTCGCGACCTCGGGGACAGCCGGGACGTGCAGCGAGAAACCGTCGCGGTCGACGATCTCGACGCCCTTGGCGCCGAGCGTGGTGACGCGCTTGCCGACGCGGGCGAGGACGTCGGCCTCGGTCCAGCCGGTCTTCTGCAGCAGCAGTTCCCACTCGTAGTCGTTGCTGAAGAGGTACTCGGCGCCGTCGATGAACGCGCGCGCCTGCTCGCCGTCCATGCGGGCCAGCTGCTGCGACGGGTCGACGGCGAACTTGTAGCCGCGCTGACGGCACTCCTCGGCGTGCCGGAGCATCGCCGCGGGGTCGTCCGGGCTGATGACGACGAGCTCGAGGTTCTCGACGCGGCCCGCGATCGGCGCGAGCTCGATGTTGCGCGCCTCGGCCATCGCACCCGCGTAGAACGAGGCGATCTGGCACATGTCGTCGTCCGTGGTGCACACGAACCGCGCGGTGTGCGAGACCTCGGACACGTACACGCCAGAGGTGTCGACGCCGTGCCGTTCGAGCCACGAGCGGTAGTCGTCGAAGTCCTTGCCGACGGCGCCGACGAGCACCGGACGCACCCCGAGCACACCGAGGCCGAACGCGATGTTCGCGCCGATGCCGCCGCGCCGGACGACGAGGTCGTCGACGAGGAAGCTCAGGGACACGCGGTCGAGACGCTCCGCGACCAGCTGGTCCGCGAAACGACCCGGGAAGTGCATCAGATGGTCGGTCGCGATGCTGCCGCACACGGCTAGGGGCACGTCGGCTCCTCTTTTCTTGTTGCGCTACGTAGCTGCTCACCCGGACGAGTACCGCCGTGAACACTACTGTTTGGTAGGGCTACCGCAGGTCAGGCCGTCGTCATACGGTCCTTTGGTGACGATCCCAGAAGCGACCACGATGAGTGAACTGATCGAGGACTGCGCGCAGCTCCCCTTCGCTCTCACCCACCCCGAGCACCCCCTTCCCGCCCCGCGCGCCGCCGCGCCCTGGCAGGTCGACGAGCGGTGCGCCCACCAGGTCGAGGGCCTTGCCGAGTACGGCGTCTGACGCAGGCCTGACTTCCGGGTCTTGCGACTGGTCGTGCTTGCGGGTCTGACCTTTCCGGTCAGAGCCTCCGGCGACCAGTCCCTTCAGGCTCAACTGGGAGTTTTCCCGGTCCCGCACACGCGGAGAGGCCGCGTTCCCGTCGGTGCGGGAACGCGGCCTCTCGCGTTGGTTCGCCTTAGTGGAACGAGTCGCCGCAGGCGCAGGACCCGCCGGCGTTCGGGTTGTCGATCGTGAAGCCCTGCTTCTCGATCGTGTCCACGAAGTCGATGACAGCGCCTTCGACGTAGGGCGCGCTCATGCGGTCAACGGCGACCTTCATGCCGTTGAAGTCGACCATCGCGTCGCCGTCGAGCGCACGCTCGTCGAAGAACAGCTGGTAGCGAAGGCCGGCGCAACCACCGGGCTGGACGGCGATGCGCAGGTGCATGTCGTCGCGGCCCTCCTGGTCGAGCAGCGCCTTGGCCTTGACGGCGGCCGCATCGGTCAGCGTCACGCCGTGGCTGGGCGCCTCGGAAGCGGTCGAAGCGGCGTCCTGAGCGGTCGTCATGGCTCTCCTAAGAGGTCCTCTGCGGGCGGTTCACCCATCAACAACACGGGCGTTCCCCGCCTTGTTCCACTCCCCATGGTCCCACAACGACGGGCCTCGACGCCCTAGGTGTCGACTGTCACGTAGACCACGCTCGAGCCAACCGATATATCAGCTGGCCCCGCGCCCGAGATCGACCCGCGTTCGACGACGACGTCGTCGTCGCGTTAGCGCGACCACTGCCGTGCGACGTGCTGGGCCGTGGCGACGACGCTGTCGCGAGCCTCCTCGATCGCCTTCCGCACGGAGCCGACGTGTTCCGAAACGGAGTAGGCGTCCTGCACGCCGGCCGCGCCCATCTCGCGGCGGCCGACGCTCACCTGGCCCGCGATGGCGATGCACGGGATGCCGCGTTCGGCGGCGCCGCCCGCGACGGCGGTGATGAGCTTGCCGCGCAGCGACTGCCAGTCGAAGCTGCCCTCGCCGGTGACGACGACGTCGGCGTCGTCGAGCGCGCTGTCGAGGCCGGTGAGGGTGCGGACCAGGCCCGCGCCCGACGTCATCGTCGCGCCCAGCGACAGGAGCGCGGCGCCGAGGCCTCCTGCCGCGCCGGCACCCGATATATCGGATACGGGCTTGAGGACGTCCATGGCGGCGAGCCTGGCTTCGAGGCGTTCGACGGCCTCCGGCGACGCGCCCTTCTGCGGGCCGAAGGTGTGAGCGGCGCCGTGCGGGCCAAGAAGCGGGTTCTCAACGTCGGAGGCGGCGACGAGCGATATATCAGTCAGGACGGCGCCGGCACCGGCGCCGTCGTTGGCGTCGGCGAGGGCGGCGAGCATGCCGGCGCCGCCGTCGGTCGTGCCGGAGCCGCCGAGGCCGACCGTGATGACATCGTTGTCAACCGCGGCTGCCGCGATGAGCTCGCCGACGCCTCGCGTCGTGGCCGTCTCGCAGGTCTGCGGGCGGAGGTCGGCGGGGATGAGGTGGAGGCCGCACGCCTCGGCGGACTCGATGTACGCAGTGCGTGTGCCGTTGGTGTGCACGCTGAGCCAGCGCGCTTCGACGGGCGTGCCGAGCGGGCCCGTCACCATGATGTGCCGGATGTCGCCGTCGAGGGCGGCGTGCAGGACGTCGACGAAGCCGGGGCCTCCGTCCGCCAGGGGGCGTTGGACGACGACGTCGTCGGGCTTGGCCTCGCGCCAGCCGGTGGCGATGGCGTCGGCGGCCTCGCGGGCGGTCAGGGTGCCGCCGAAGCAGTCCGGAGCTATGAGTACGCGCACCTCGCGAAAGGTACAGAAAACCTGCTGCCCTACCCTGATGGTGTGAGGTTCTTGCGCCGCAACTCCGACGACACCGCCACCGCCGAGGCTCCCGACTCCGGGGCCGAGCTCGCCGAGCCTCTCGACAGGGGGCGCACGGCGGCCAAGGGCAAGGCGACGCCCAAGCGGCGTGAGGCGCAGGGTCGGCGCAGCGGGCCGGTGCCGCCGCCTCCCAAGACGCAGCGCGAGGCGTTCAAGCGCATGCGCGGCAACAAGGTGAGCAAGGAAGAGCGTCGTGCCGCGGCGACGGAGCGTCGTCAGCGGATGATGGCGGGCGAGGACAAGTACCTGCTGCCGCGCGACCGCGGGCCGGTGAAGGCGTACATCCGCGATCTCGTCGACTCGCGCCGCAACCTCATGGGCCTGTTCATGCCGCTCGCGGTCCTGGTGTTCGTGGCGCTGCTGACGCCGTCGCTCGCGGTGCAGCGGTACGCGACGCTGGCGACGACGTTCATGCTGATCGCGATGGTCATCGAGGGCATCGTGCTCGGCAGGCTCGTCACGCGGCGGGTGCGGGCCAAGTTCCCGACCGAGCCGATCAAGGGCCTGTCGATCGGCTGGTACTCGTTCATCCGCGCGAGCCAGATCCGCAAGCTGCGCGTGCCCAAGCCGCGCGTCGGCCCCGGCGACGCCATCAAGTAGTGCGCAGGATTCCTCTCAACCTCCAGCTTCCGGAGAAGCTCTGGTGGGACCACAACGCGTGGTACCGCCGGTGGCTGCTCCGGCAGCTGCCGTCCGGGGCGAGGACGGCGCTGGACGTCGGCTGCGGGCACGGCGTGCTGGCGCGGTCGATCCCGGCAGGCGAGGTCACCGCGATCGACGCCAGCGAGCGCATGATCGAGATCGCGAGCGCGACGCCGAGCCGGGTGCGGTGGGTGCGCGGTGACGTGTTCACCGAGGACCTCGGTCGGTACGACGTCGTCACGGCCGAGGCGAGCCTGCACCACCTGCCGTTGCGCGAAGGCCTCCGCAGGCTGGCGGAGCTGACGGCGCCGGGCGGCACGCTGGTCGTCGTCGGGCTCTACGTCATCGCGACCCCGGTGGACTGGGCGGTGGAGGCGGTGACGTTGCCCGCCAACGCGCTGGTCGGTCTCGCGAAGGCCGCGACCGGCACGGCGGGCAAGCCGTACGACGTCGACATGCCGATCGTGATGAGCGCGCCCTCGCTGAACGAGATCCGGGCGGCCGCGGCCGAGATCCTGCCCGGCGCGCGGATCCGCAGGCGGCTGTTCTGGCGGTATTCCCTCGTGTGGCACGCGCCCGAAGTTCATTAGCAGTACGAACGAAGTCGGTTTAAGCTCCGATGTATGAAGTTCCGTCGACTCGGCCGCAGCGGCCTGTCCATCAGTGAGATCTCGTACGGCAACTGGCTCACCCACGGCTCCCAGGTGGAAGAGGAGCAGGCTCACGCCTGTGTGAAGGCGGCGCTGGAGTCGGGGATCACGACCTTCGACACAGCCGACGTCTACGCCAACACGGCGGCGGAGTCGGTGCTCGGCCGGGCGCTGCAGGGGCAGCGGCGCGAGTCGCTCGAGATCCTCACCAAGGTCTACTGGCCGACCGGTCCCGGCGGCCCCAACGACCGCGGGCTCGGCCGCAAGCACGTCATGGAGTCGGCCAACGCGTCGCTGAAGCGCCTGCAGACCGACTACGTCGACCTGTACCAGGCGCACCGGTACGACCACACCGTCCCGCTGGAAGAGACGATGCTGGCGTTCGCCGACCTCGTCCGCCAGGGCAAGGTCCTCTACGTCGGCGTGTCCGAGTGGACCGCCGAGCAGATCACCCGCGGCGCCGCGCTGGCCCGCGAGCTGAACGTGCCGTTCGTGTCGCACCAGCCGCAGTACTCGATGCTGTGGCGGGTCATCGAACCGCAGGTCGTGCCGGCGTGCGAGCGCGAGGGCATCAGCCAGATCGTGTTCTCCCCGATCGCGCAGGGCATCCTGACCGGCAAGTACCTGCCGGGCGCCGAGGCGCCGGAGGGGTCGCGCCTCGCCGACGCGCGCGGGTCGCAGATGATCGCGCGCTGGATGCGCGACGACGTCCTCAACGCCGTGCAGCAGCTCAAGCCGATCGCCGAGGAAGCGGGCGTCACGCTCGCGCAGCTCGCCGTCGCGTGGGTGCTGAAGAACCCGAACGTCGCGTCGGCGATCATCGGCGCGTCACGTCCGGAGCAGGTCTTCGAGAACGTCAAGGCCATCGACGTCGAGCTCGGCGACGACGTGCTCAAGCAGATCGACACCGTCCTCGACGGCGTCGTCACCGACGACCCGAGGCTCACCGCCCAGGGCTGAGTCAGCCCGCGGGGTGCAGGCTCATCGGGCCGTACACCTCGATCTCCGACCGCAGCAGCGTGACCTGCTCGACACCGGCTTCGAGCAGGTCACGCCACTGGTCGCTGAACCAGTCCTCGGCTTCCGTCTGCTCCGCGAACGTCACATCCGGGCCCGCGACCTCGCGTCCGTGTGCATCCTGGTAGTGCCAGCGGAATTCCATGAGACGAAGGCTACTGACTCTTGTCACCCAGAACGCTCGTGCTCGGCGGAGCGCGTTCAGGCAAGTCGGCACACGCGGAAGGCCTGCTCACCGACCCGGTGGTGACGTACGTGGCCACCGCGCGCAGGTACCCGGACGACCCCGACTGGGACGCGCGCATCGCGTCGCACGTCGCCCGGCGCCCCGCCACGTGGCACACGGTCGAGGCGTCGACGCCCGCCGACCTGCCCGCCCTGCTCACGGCCACCCAGTACGAGGACCCGCCGATCCTGGTCGACGACCTGTCGACGTGGCTGGTCGGCGTGCTCGACGACGCGGGCGCGTGGGAGGGCGACGGCGCGGACGTGATCGCTCACCACGCCGACGCGCTGTACCGCTCGGTCGCCACGTGCCGCGCGCGACTCGTGCTCGTGACCGCGGAGGTCGGCCTCGGCGTCATTCCGTCGACGCGCTCTGGCAGGCTCTTCCGCGATCACCTCGGTGCGCTCAACGCGCGCGTCGCCGAGGTGTGCGACGAGGTCACGCTCCTCGTCGCCGGTATCCCGTTGAAGCTGCGATAGGAGCGCCAGGTGAGCACCGAGTTCCCGCCGGTCGAACCGCCGGACGAGACAGTTCTGCGCGAGGCCGAGGCCCGCCACGCGGTGCTGACGAAGCCGATCGGCTCCCTCGGGCGCCTGGAAGAGCTGGGCAACTGGATCGCCGCCTGCCAGGGCGTCGTGCCGCCGAAGCCGTTCGTGCGGCCGCGGGTCGTCGTGTTCGCGGGCGACCACGGCGTCACGGCCCAGGGCGTGTCGGCGTACCCGAGCGAGGTGACCGGGCAGATGGTCGCCAACTTCCTCACCGGCGGCGCCGCGGTGAACGTGCTGGCCCAGGTCGCGGGCGCCACCGTGCGCGTGGTCGACATGGCCGTCGACGCCGACACCCCGGCCGCGGTCAGCCAGCACAAGGTGCGGCGCTCGTCCGGGTCGATCGACCGCGAGGACGCCCTCACCCGCGAGCAGTGCGAACTCGCCGTCGCGGCGGGCCGCGCGCTCGCCGACGAGGAGGTCGACGCGGGCGCCGACGTGCTCATCGCCGGCGACATGGGCATCGGCAACACGACGCCGTCGGCCGTTCTGATCGCGTCGCTGACCGGGTCGGAACCCGTCGCGGTCGTCGGGCGCGGCACCGGCATCGACGACCAGGCGTGGATGCGCAAGACCGCGGCGATCCGGGACGCGCTGCGCCGGGCCCGCCTCGTGATCAGCGACCCGGTGGCGTTGCTCGCCACGGCCGGTGGCGCGGACATCGCGGCCATGGCCGGGTTCCTCGCGCAGGCCGCCGTGCGCAAGACGCCGGTCGTGCTCGACGGCGTCGTCGCCGGAGCGGCCGCGGTCGTCGCCGAGGAGATGGCGCCGGGTGCGCGCGAGTGGTGGGTCGCCGGGCACGAGTCGGCGGAGCCCGCGCACGCGATCGCCCTCGGGCACCTCAACCTGAAGCCGCTGCTGGAGTTCGGCATGCGGCTCGGTGAGGGCTCCGGCGCCGTGGCGGCGCTGCCGTTGCTGATCTCGGCGGTGAAGGTGCTCGCGGAGATGGCGACGTTCGAGAGCGCCGGCGTCACGAACCGCGAGAACGTCACCGCGGAGGCCTCGGCCCAGGAAGACGCGGCTCCGGACAATCGCACCCTGGCAAACTCGACCCGGGAGAACTCGGTTCCGGAGAACTCGGCCTCAACGAATCCGGCCCCAGAGAACTCGGCCCCGGAAAAGTCGGCCCCAGAGAACTCGGCTGAGTGAAGCTCGCGTTCTCCTGGCTGACGGTCCTGCCTTTGCGCGTCGACGACGTCGACCGCAAAGCGGCAGGGCGGGCCATCGCGTGGACACCCGTCGTCGGCATCGTCATCGGCGCGCTCGTCGTCGGCGTGCTCCAGCTGCAGGCGATATCCAATATATCGGCGTTGGTCGCCGGGTTCCTGGTCGTCGGCGTCGTCGCGCTGTTCACGCGCGGTATGCACCTCGACGGGCTCGCCGACGTCGCCGACGGGCTCGGTTGCTACGGGCCGCCGGAACGCGCGCTCAAGGTCATGAAGGACGGCGGCGCGGGGCCGTTCGGGGTTGTGTCGCTGATCGTCGTGATCGGCGCGCAGGCCGCGGCACTCCCCCACGCTCACTGGGGCGTGGTGCTGCTCGCGTTCGCGACGAGCCGGGCAGCGTTCGGGATCTGCTGCCTGCGCGGTGTGCCCGCCGCACGGCCTGAGGGCCTTGGTGCGCTCGTTGCGGGCACACAGCACGCAGGGGTCGTCATCGGCACGTGGGTGGTGCTCGCGGGTGCGGCGGTTCCGCTCGGGTGGCGTGCGGTCGTCGCCGTCGTCGTCGCGTTCGGGCTCGTGTGGGGCCTGGTGAAGCACACCGGAAAGCGTTTCGGCGGCATCACCGGTGATGTGCTCGGTGCTGCCGCCGAAATCGCGCTCTTGGCCGTGCTCGTGATCGCCTAGGACTCGAGGCCTAGGAGTGGAGCACCGTCATCCAGCCGTGGGCGTCGGTGACGTGGCCGTGCTGGAGGCCGGTCAGGCGCTCGCGCAGCTTGGCCGTCACGGAGCCGGTGCCGCCGTCGGCGATGTCGTACTCGCCACCGGCGTGCTTGACGTGGCCGACGGGCGTGATGACCGCCGCCGTGCCACAGGCGAAGACCTCGGTGAGCTCACCGGAGGCGTTGGCCTTCTCCCACTCGTCGGTCGAGATGCGGCGCTCCTCCACGGTCAGGCCGAGGTCGGAGGCCAGCTCCAGCAGCGAGCTCCGGGTGATGCCGGGCAGCAGCGTGCCGGTGAGCTCGGGCGTGACGACCTTGTCCCCGAAGACGAAGAACAGGTTCATGCCGCCCATCTCCTCGACCCAGCGGCGTTCCACCGCATCGAGCCAGACGACCTGGTCGCAGCCCTTCTCGGCGGCCTGCGCCTGCGCCACGAGGGACGCGGCGTAGTTGCCGGCGAACTTGGCCGCGCCGGTACCACCGGGAGCCGCGCGGACGTACTCGGTGGAGAGCCACACGCTCACCGGCCGGACGCCGCTCGCGAAGTAGGAACCGGCGGGAGAGGCGATCAGCACGTAGAGGTACTCGGACGAGGGTCGCACGCCGAGTCCCTTCTCCGTGGAGATCATGAACGGCCGCAGGTAGAGGGACTCCTCCTCGGCCGAGGGCACCCAGCGGTCGTCGGCCGCGAGGATCTGCCGCACGGACTCCAGGAAGAGCTCGTCGGGAAGTTCGGGCATCGCCATCCGGCGGGCCGACGCGCGGAAGCGCTCGGCGTTCGCCTCGGGGCGGAAGGACGCGATCGAACCGTCGGGCTGCCGGTAGGCCTTGAGCCCTTCGAAGATCGCCTGGCCGTAGTGCAGCACCATTGCCGCGGGGTCCAGTGCGAGGGTGGAGTACGGGCCGACCTCAGCGTCGTGCCAGCCCTGCTCGCGGTTCCAGCGGATCGTCACCATGTGGTCGGTGAAGTGCTGCCCGAAGCCCGGCTTGGCAAGTACCTCCGCTACGCGCTCCGGGGTCGCCGGGTGCGGGTGGGGAGTCCGGGTGAAAGGCAACGCGCTCGTCATGTGAGCACGGTAACCCGCAGGTCGGGATACGGAAAATCCACTTCCCAAAACTCGGACGTCCTACTAAGTCAGACTCGATAGAGTCCCCGGCCATGACCGAGCCGGAAAGATCTTCCACGGGTTCCGACGTCCGCACCGTCTTACAGGCCACGCTGCTCGTGCTGGGCACCGGCCTGACGTTCTTCGCCGGCTGGGCGATGTGGGGCGGGGGCGGCATCGTGGCCGCCGTGTTCGCCTCCGCGACCTTCCTGTTCGTCTACTGGGCGATCACCAGGGAGAAGACCGAGATCACCACCGGCCGGATCATCTGGCTTGCGGTGTGTGTAGGCGTGACGCTGCTCGTTTTCCTCTCAGCGCTGACGTGAGTCCGATGAGCCCGGTGCCGATGCCCAGCCCCGCGATCGAGATCAGCATGGCGGGCACCGGCAGGCTCATGGCCAGCAGCACCGACAGGCCCAGGCCGAGGCACGCGGTGCGCATCGGCCACGTGCGGTCGTTCTGCAGCAGCACGCGCGCCGACGCGTTGGTGAAGGCGTAGTAGAACAACGTCCCGCATGCCGCCACGCCGAACGCCGTCGCGAGTGGCATGAGGAACACGGCGAGCGCGGCGGCGGCGACCACGAGGAACATCAGCGCGCCGGACTTGAGCCGCGTCGGCAGGTCGCCGTCCTCGGTCAGGCCGGTGAGCGTGCGGTGCGCGGACGCGAGGACGAAGTGCAGCGCGGCCACCCCGGCGACCGCCGCGGCGATCTGCACGAGCGGGACCAGCGCGGCCGAGTCGGCGGCGACGAGCGCGTCCCGCAACGGCGCGGGTGACAACGCGAGGCGCGCGCTGCCGACTTGACGCAGCACCCCGGCGCCCACGGCCAGATAGACGGCGAACGAGAGTCCGATGAGGACCGGAATCGCGATCTTCAGCACGGCCGGCGGGTGCGGCCGCTCACCGCGAAGGGGCGCGGTGACGCGTTCGAACCCGGCGAACGCCATGAACATCAGCCCGGCGACGCCGACCAGCTCGTTGACGGTGCCGGCCTCCCCCGCCGACGGCACCGGCTCGATCGCGAAGCTCGACGCGACGACCAGCGCCAGCACGCCGAGCACGACCACCGACACCAGCGCGCTCACGCCGGTCGTGAAGCGGAACCCGGCGGCACCGAGCAACGCCGTCGTGACGACGAGCGCGAGCCCGCCGACCACCGGGCGGTCCGGCACGACGTACGCGCCGAACATCAACGCCACCGCGGCGGCCATCGCGAACCGGCCCACCAGGTGGGCGCTCGCTGTCATCCGTGCGGGCCACACGCCGAGCTGCGCGCGCACATATCCGTAACCGCCGCCGACGTCCGGATAGGCGCGCGACTGGTCGGCCGTGGAGAACGCGGAGCACAGGGCGGCGAACGCGGACAGGGCCAGCGCCGGGAGCACCCACCAGCCCGCAAGGCCTGCCGCAGGGGCGAATCCGGCGAAAACCCCTGCTCCGAGCACCGCGGGAAGACCGAGCGCGACCGTGCCGACGATCTCGCGAGGCGTGTGGGTCACCGGTACACGTTCTCAGATGCGGCATCCGGTCGTAACCACCCGGTCGACTGATGCGTGAAACGGGCGAATCGCCACCCTGAGCAACTGTCAACGTCACGGATTGCGGCGAACGTGGCGGGGCTGGGCATTAGTGGGACAGTCCGACCTTTAGCATGAGTCACGATTCCGAGCCATGCCCGCAACAACCCTGGAGCAGCACGTGACAGCCCCGAAGCTGGCCCTCACCGAGGGTGACCTGAGCACCACCGCCGCGGACGCAGTCGTCGTGGGCACCCTGCAGGGTGCGGACGGCCTGGAGCTCGCGCCCGGTGCCGAGGCGGTCGCCGCCGCGTTCGACGGCGCGCTGCTCGACGTGCTCGGCACGCTGCGCGCGTCCGGCAAGGCCGACGAGCTCGTGAAGGTGCCGACCTTCGGCAAGATCGCCGCCCCGCTCGTGCTGGCCGTGGGCCTGGGCAAGAGCACCGGCGAGGAGCAGGTGCGCCGCGCGTCCGGTGTCGCCGCCCGCGCGCTGGCCGGCAAGAAGCGCGCGATCAACACGCTCGCCGCGCTGCACGTCGGTGCCGCCGCCGAGGGCACGCTGCTCGGCGCCTACTCGTTCACCGAGTACAAGTCCGACAAGGGCGAGGGCCCGGTCGCGAAGGTCGACCTGCACGCCGCCGGTTCCAAGGAGAACAAGGCCGCGCTGAAGGCCGCCGTCGCGATCGCCGAGTCCGTCGCCATCGCGCGTGACTTCATCAACACGCCGCCGAACGACCTCTACCCCGGCTCGTTCGCGGACCGCGCCGCGAAGCTCGCCACCGCCGCCGGTCTCGACGTCGAGGTGCTCGACGAGAAGGCGCTGAAGAAGCAGGGCTTCGGCGGCATCCTGGGCGTCGGCGGCGGTTCGGCCCGCCAGCCGCGGCTCGTGCGCATCTCGTACAAGGGCGCGAAGGCCGTGAAGAAGGTCGCGCTGGTCGGCAAGGGCATCACGTTCGACACCGGCGGCATCTCGATCAAGCCGGCCGCGGGCATGGACGAGATGACCTCGGACATGTCGGGCGCCGCCGCGATCGTCGCCACGATGGTGCTCGCCGCGAAGCTCAAGTACCCGCTGGAGATCATCGCGTCGATCCCGATGGCGGAGAACATGCCGTCCGGTGACGCGTACCGCCCCGGCGACGTGCTGACCATGTACGGCGGCAAGACCGTCGAGGTGCTCAACACCGACGCCGAGGGCCGGCTGATCCTGTCCGACGCCATCGTGCGCGCGTGCGAGGACGGCCCGGACTACCTGATCGAGACCGCGACGCTGACCGGCGCGCAGGTCGTGGCGCTGGGCAAGCGCACCGCGGGCGTCATGGGCTCGGACGAGTTCCGCGACCGCGTGGCCACCATCGGCACGGCCGTGGGCGAGTCGGCGTGGCCGATGCCGCTGCCCGAGGAGCTGCGCGCGGACCTCGACTCGCGGCTCGCGGACCTCGCGAACGTGACCGGGCACCGCTGGGGCGGCATGCTCGCGGCGGGCCTGTTCCTGCGCGAGTTCGTGGCCGAGGGCGTGCAGTGGGCGCACATCGACATCGCCGGTCCGGCGTACCACACGGGTGGGGCGTACGGGTACACGGCGAAGGGCGGCACCGGTGTCCCGGTGCGGACCATCGCGGCCGTGCTGGCGGACATCGCCGCCAACGGCTGAGTTCTTCTTCGCGGAACGGGCGGGCACCTCTGCGGAGGACCCGCCCGTTTTCCTTTGCCCGAAAGCAGAGCGCTCCGTCCTCGAAGGACCCTTCGGGTCCACAGCGGACTGTCGCGACAGGTCTCGCGGTCCGCCCGGAACAAAGAACTGGGCTCCCGCGCCCCGCAGGAGGAGAATTTCCACATGGGGACGCATCAGTACGAGACCGACGTCGTGTGGACCGGCAACACCGGGAGCGGGACTTCCGGCTACAAGACCTACGAGCGCGCGCACGAGATCCGGGTCGAGGGCAAGGCGACGATCCTCGGCTCGTCCGACCCGTCGTTCCGGGGCGACCGGAGCCGCTACAACCCCGAGGAGCTGCTGCTCGCCTCGCTGTCGCAGTGCCACATGCTCTGGTACCTGCACCTGGCGTCGGCCAACGGCGTCGTCGTGACGGACTACCGCGACCACGCCACCGGCACGATGGCCGAGCACCCGGACGGGTCCGGGCGGTTCACCGACGTGGTGCTCAACCCCGTCGTGACGGTCGCCGACCCGGCCACGCGGGAGAAGGCGCAGGCGTTGCACGAGAAGGCGCACGCGATGTGCTTCATCGCCGCCAGCGTGAACTTCCCCGTGCGGCACGAACCGGTCGTGCGAACCGCTTGAGTCTCAAGCCGCTTGAGACACCAGGGTGGTCGGCATGACCAAGCTGTACCCGATCGGGGACGTCGCGCGCCGCACCGGACTGAGTGTGAGCGCCATCAGGTTCTACGCGGACGAGGGTGTTGTGCCGCCGACCAGCCACACGGACGGTGGATATCGGCTGTACGACGTGGAGGCCGTCGCGCGGCTGGAGCTCGTGCGGACGTTGCGCGATCTCGGCGCGAGCGTGGAGGACGTGCGGCGGTTGCTCGCCGACGAGACCTCGTTGCACGACCTCGCGTCCACGCATCTCGTGATCGTGGAACGGCAGCTGCGGCATCTGACGGCGCGGCGGGCCGTGCTGCGGACGATCGTCGGGCAGGGTGGTGGCGCGCGGCAGGCTGCGTTGATGCACGCGCTCGTGTCGATGTCCGACGAGGACCGCGAGCGGTTGCTCGACGACTTCTGGGACGAGGTGACGGACGGGCTCACGGTGCACCCGGCGTTCGTGCAGCACCTGCACCGGTTGCGGCCGGTGCTGCCCGAGGAGCCCGAGACCGAGCAGCTCCAGGCGTGGATCGAGCTCGCGGACATGGTGCGGGACACGGGTTTCCGGCGTGAGGTGCGGGAGTTCTTCCACACGAGCTTCGCGTCTCCCAAGGCGCTCGCTGTGACGTCGCCGGAGGTGATGGAGCGCGTCGAGGCTCATCGGCTGATCGAGGTCGAGGCGGCGGACGCGGAACGGGCCGGGGTGGCGCCGGACTCGCCGCGCGGCCGGGAGATCGCCCGCCGGATGCTCGACTCGCTGGCCGGGCTGACGGCCGCCGTCACGGGAACGCCCGCCGAGCCGGACGAGCTGAAGCGGGACATGAGCGAACCGGACCGGCTCGTCGACGAGGCCGCGCGGCAGGCCGTCGCGCGGTTCGGCGCCGTGCTCGACCGGTACTTCGCGCTCATGGCGACGATCAGCGGCACGCCCGGTCCCGCGGACGCGGGCGTGAGCGAGCCGTGGGTCGCCGCCGCGATGAGCGCGATCTAGCCGTTGCCGAGCTTGCGCTGGCGCGCCGTGTAGTCGCGCATGCGCTTCGGGTAACCGACGATGCCGGCGTCGTAGATCGGCATGCCGAGTTTGCGTGCGAACGACCTCGCCGCGTCCGGCGAGGCGACCCTGCGGCGGGTCCACTCGCCGTCGTGAGCGACCAGCACCACAGTGGTCTCGGTCACCGTGGTCTTCGGCTCCACATAGGCCTCTACGCCGTGGCGGCTCTTCGTCCACTGCTCGAGGTGGCTGGTGTCCTGGTTGGAGGCGGTCCGCAGCACCCCTGGGCGCGGCTTCCTGCGGAAACGGTCGAACAGCCCCATCGAGCACCTCCTGCGTCTCCCTCCACCATGATGCCAGGAAAGGGTGTTATGAGTAGGTGAATGATCAGGACCGGGCGTGGTCTCCTATGCCGGATCACCACGCTCTGGCAAGTAGTGACAAGATGGCCGCGTACCTCGCGCGCACCCGCGCGTAGTAAGTAATCCCGAGGAGATCCGAAGTGACTTCGCCGGAACTGGAGTCGGCCACCAACGCCGATCTCGTCATCCTCGGCGGTGGTTCAGGTGGCTACGCCTGCGCGTTCCGCGCGGCCGAGCTCGGCCTGTCCGTCGTCCTGGTCGAGAAGGACAAGCTGGGTGGCACCTGCCTGCATCGCGGTTGCATCCCGACCAAGGCGCTGCTGCACGCGGCCGAGGTCGCGGACAACGCCCGCGAAGGCGACCAGTTCGGCGTGAAGTCCTCCCTCGAGGGCATCGACATCGCCGGTGTGAACTCGTACAAGGACGGCGTGATCTCGCGGCTCTACAAGGGCCTGCAGGGACTCGCGAAGGCCAACAAGGTCACCCTCGTCGAGGGCGCCGGCACGTTCGTCGGCCCGAACACCGTCGAGGTGAACGGCCGGCGCTACGTCGGCAAGAACGTCGTGCTCGCCACCGGCTCGTACGCGCGCAGCCTGCCCGGTCTGGAGATCGGCGGCCGGGTCATCACCAGCGACCAGGCCCTGAACCTGGACTTCATCCCCGAGAAGGTCGTCGTCCTCGGCGGCGGCGTGATCGGTGTGGAGTTCGCGAGCGTGTGGCGTTCGTTCGGCGCCGACGTGACCATCGTCGAGGCCCTGCCCCGCCTGGTCCCCGCCGAGGACGAGTACGCGTCCAAGCAGCTGGAGCGCGCGTTCCGCAAGCGCGGCATCAAGTTCAAGACCGGCGTGAAGTTCACCGGCGCCACCCAGACCGACTCCGGCGTCTCGGTCACGCTGGAGAACGGCGACGTCCTCGACGCCGACCTGCTGCTCGTCGCGGTCGGCCGCGGCCCCAACAGCGCGGGTCACGGCTACGAGGAGGCCGGCGTCCAGATCGACCGCGGCTTCGTCATCACCGACGAGCGCCTGCGCACCAACCTCCCGAACGTCTTCGCCGTCGGCGACATCGTGCCCGGCCTGCAGCTCGCGCACCGCGGCTTCCAGCAGGGCATCTTCGTGGCCGAGGAGATCGCGGGCCAGAACCCGAAGGTGATCGACGAGGCGGGCATCCCGCGGGTCACCTACTGCAAGCCCGAGGTCGCGTCCGTCGGTCTGACCGAGGCCGCCGCCAAGGAGAAGTACGGTTCCGCCGAGACGTTCGTCTACGACCTCGCGGGCAACGGCAAGAGCCAGATCCTGAAGACCGCGGGCGGCGTGAAGCTCGTGAAGGCTCCCGACGGCCCCGTCGTCGGCATCACCATGGTCGGCGAGCGCGTCGGCGAACTCATCGGTGAGGCGCAGCTGATCTACAGCTGGGAAGCTTTCCCCGAGGACGTGGCTCCGCTGATCCACGCCCACCCGACCCAGACCGAAGCCCTCGGCGAGGCGTTCCTCGCCCTGGCCGGCAAGCCGCTGCACGTGCACGGCTGACCGTTCCCCACACAAAGTCAGCCACACGACGAGAGCACGAGGAGTCAGCGAACAATGGCCTTCTCCGTCCAGATGCCCGCACTCGGTGAGAGCGTCACCGAGGGCACGGTCACCCGGTGGTTGAAGCAGGAAGGCGACCGGGTGGAGGTGGACGAGCCGTTGCTCGAGGTGTCCACCGACAAGGTCGACACCGAGATCCCGTCTCCGGCGGCCGGCGTCCTGCAGAAGATCGTCGCGCAGGAGGACGACACCGTCGAGGTCGGCGGCGAGCTCGCGGTGATCGGTGACGGCGACGGCGGTTCCGCCGCGCCCGCGCCGGCCCCCGCCCAGGAGTCCGCGCCCCAGCAGGAGGCGCAGCCCGAGCCGCAGCAGACGCAGCCCGCGCCGCAGCAGCCGTCCGAGGAAGCCCAGGAGGCTCCCGCCCCGGCCCAGTCCGGTGGTTCGGCCGAGGGCACCGACGTCACGATGCCCGCGCTCGGCGAGTCCGTCACCGAGGGCACCGTCACCCGCTGGCTGAAGCAGGTCGGCGACAGCGTCGAGGTCGACGAGCCGCTGCTCGAGGTCTCGACCGACAAGGTCGACACCGAGATCCCGTCCCCGGTCGCCGGCACGCTGCTGGAGATCACCGCGGGCGAGGACGAGACCGTCGAGGTCGGCGGCAAGCTCGCCGTCATCGGTTCGGGCAGCCCGGCCGCCGCTCCCGCCCAGGAGAGCAAGCCCGAGCCGAAGCAGGAGTCCGCTCCGGCGCCCGCGCCGCAGCAGGCCGCTCCGGCTCCCGCCCCGCAGGCCGCCCCGGCACCGGCTCCGGCCCCCGCCGCTCCGGCCCCGCAGGCCGCGCCCGCCGCGCAGTCCTCCTCGGACGACGCCAACGGCACGCCGTACGTCACTCCGCTCGTGCGCAAGCTCGCGTCGGAGAACGGCATCGACCTGGGCTCGCTCAAGGGCACCGGCGTCGGTGGCCGCATCCGCAAGCAGGACGTGCTCGCCGCCGTCGAGGCCAAGAAGGCCCCGGCTCCGGCGCCCGCCGCCGCTGCTCCGGCCGCCCCCGCCGCTCGCACCGCCGCCCCGGCCGCGGTCGACAACTCGGGCAAGCGCGGCACCGTGCAGAAGCTCCCGCGCCTGCGTCAGATCGTGGCGCAGCGCACCCGCGAGTCGCTGCAGCAGTCGGCCCAGCTCACCCAGGTGTTCGAGGTCGACGTGACCAAGATCGCCCGGCTGCGCAACCAGGCCAAGAAGGCGTTCGAGGCTCGTGAGGGCGCCAAGCTCACGTTCCTGCCGTTCTTCGCGAAGGCCGCCATCGAGGCCCTCAAGGCCCACCCGGTGCTCAACGCGTCGATCGACGAGGAGCGCAAGGAGGTCACCTACCACGGTGCCGAGCACCTCGGCCTGGCGATCGACACGGAGCGCGGCCTGCTCAACGCCGTGATCCACAACGCCGGTGACCTGAACCTGTCGGGCATCGCCCACAAGATCGGTGACCTGGCGGCGCGTGCCCGTTCGAACAAGCTCACGCCGGACGAGCTCGCCGGTGGCACGTTCTCGCTGACCAACCTCGGCAGCAACGGCGCCCTCTTCGACACCCCGATCATCCAGCAGCCGCAGGTCGGCATCCTGGGCGTCGGCGTCGTCAAGAAGCGCGCGGTCGTCATGACCGACGAGGACGGCAACGACACCATCGCCATCCGCTCGATGATGTACCTCGCGCTCACCTACGACCACCGCCTGGTCGACGGTGCCGACGCGGGCCGCTTCCTCACGACGGTCAAGAACCGTCTCGAGGAGGGCGCGTTCGAGGCCGACCTCGGCCTCTGACCGCCTTCCTGGACCCTCTGAGCAGGCCTGATATGCGATATATCGGATATCAGGCTTCCTCGGTCCAGGAGTTCTACCAGAAGTTCTGATCGACGTGTTCTGCGAAGGCCACCCCGGTTTGCCGGGGTGGCCTTCGGCACATCCTGGGTCCGTTATGTCTTTTGTGGCTGTGCACGCGGTGCGTGAGTGGGGAACGATCTAGGTCATGCGGGTAGTCATCGCGGGATCTTCTGGCTTGATCGGGACGAGCCTGGTGGCGTCCATGCGCGCCGCCGGGCACGAGGTGCTGCGGCTGGTGCGCCGCAAGGCCGCCGCGCCCGACGAACGCGGCTGGGACCCGTACGCCGGGCGCATCGACGAGGGCACCTTCGACGGCGTCGACGCCGTCGTCAACCTGTGCGGCGCCGGCATCGGCGACAAGCGGTGGGACGACGCGCGCAAGCAGGTCCTGCACGACAGCCGCGTCGTGCCGGCCGAGGTGTTGTCGGCGGCGTGCGTCGACCACGGCGTGCCGACGCTCGTGAACTCGTCCGGCGCCCACTTCTACGGCGACACCGGCTCGCGCCTCGCGGACGAGGACGCGCCCGGCGGCCACAGCTACATGTCGCGCCTGACCCAGGACTGGGAGGCGGCGACGTCGGCGGCGCAGGAAGGCGGCGTGCGGGTCGTGCTGATGCGCACCGCTGTCGTCATCTCCCCGTCGGGCGGGGTGTTCGGCCGGTTGAAGCCGGTGTTCCAGTTCTTCCTGGGCGGCAAGCTCGGGACGGGCGAGCAGTTCTTCCCGTGGGTGTCGCTCGACGACGTCGTCTCCGCCTACCGGTTCGTCGTCGAGCACGACGACGTCCGCGGGCCGGTGAACGTCGTGGGCCCGACGCCGGCGACGAACGCCGAGTTCACGAAGGCGGTCGGCGCGGCGCTCGGCCGGCCGACGCCGTGGACGGTGCCCGCGTTCGCGCTGAAGACGTTGCTCGGCGCCGAGATGGCGCAGGAGCTGCTGCTCAGCGGTCCCGGCCTGACGCCCAAGGTGCTGGAGAGCAAGGGCTTCCACTTCCTGCACCCGGCGCTGCCGTCCGCACTGACCGCGGCGGTCGCATGACTCGTGCGCTCGCGGCGGTGCTGGTGATCTCGTGGGTCCTGCTGGGACTGCCCGAGACGACCTCGCTCGACGTGTGGGTGCACGACGTGTTGCCGCGACCCGAGTGGCTGCAGGCGACGGCGTTCGCGATCGGCCTGGTGCTCGGGCCAACGGTCGGCTGGGCGTTCGCGGCGGTGTTGTTCGTGCTGGCGTGGAAGCGGCGCGACGTGCGGCTGTGGAAGGCGCTGGCGTTGCACGCGATCTGCTGCGCGACGTTGCTCACGCGGTTCCTGTTCGACCGCGTCCGGCCCATCGAGTACCACCTGCCGAGCTACCCGAGCGGGCACACCGTGGCGGTCGCGTCGACCGGGTTCACACTGGTCGTGCTGCTGCGGCGGGGCGTGCTGTGGGCGGCGCTCGCGGTGCTCGTCGGCGGGTTCGCGAGGGTCGTGCTGGAGATGCACTGGGTCACCGACGTCGTCGGCGCCGTGCTGGGTGTGACGGGCGTCGGGCTTTTGGCGGCCATGGCTTTGGGGTTGGTAACGTCGGGTCGTGAACTCGTGTCGCACCTCGGCAGACCCCGTCGTCATCCGTGAGCTGGGGCTCATCGACTACATGGCGGCGTGGGACCTCCAGAAGGAGATCGCGGAAGCACGCGCCCCCGGTGGCGACGTCAGCGCCGGCCCCGACACCCTCCTGCTGCTCGAGCACCCGCCCGTCTACACCTGCGGCCGGCGGACCCTCGACGAGGAACGCCCGCGCGGCGGGAGCACCCCGGTCATCGACGTCGACCGCGGCGGCAAGATCACCTGGCACGGCCCCGGCCAACTGGTCGGTTACCCCATCGTCAAGCTCGCCGACCCGATCGACGTCGTCGACTACGTCCGCCGCGTCGAGCAGGGCCTGATCGACGTGTGCGACCAGCTCGGCGTGCACACCGGCCGCGTCGAGGGCCGCAGCGGCGTGTGGCTGCCCGCCGACGACCGGGGCCCCGAACGCAAGGTCGCCGCCATCGGCATCCGCGTGCAGCGCGGCGTGACCATGCACGGCTTCGAGATCAACTGCAACGCGAGCCTCGATGCGTTCGGCGACATCATCCCGTGCGGCATCAAGGACGCGGGCGTCGCTTCGCTCTCGCACGAGCTCGGCCGCGACGTCACCGTCGCCGAGGTCCTGCCGCTCGCCCGTGACTCTGTGCTCGCGGCGCTCGACGGAACGCTCCCCCTGACGGACCGCACTTTGGCCCGCACTGGCCCCGTCGCGCCCGGGATCACCTTCGCTAGCATTCCGTAGCCCTGCGGCGGGGAGCGGCGGAGTTCTCCTCAGGGCCTTCGGAGGAGGGTGCGTCGTGAGGTTGTCCCGACGCCAGTTGTTCGCGGCTGCCGGTGTCACGGCATTAGCGGGTGGAATCACGTCGAGCGGTTTGGCCGTGGCCCTCGCCGAACCGGAAGACAAGCCGGTGCGCACGTGGTCCGGCGAGATCCAGGTCGCCGAGTGGGAGCAGTACTACCTCGGGCTCGACGGCGGCGCGCACCAAAAAGCGCTCAGCGCACTGGACATCGCACATCGCGACGGCGTGCGCGCGGATGAGCAGTACCTGATGGTGCAGGTGGAATCGGTGCGCCGGGCCGCGCTGGAGTTCGGCGACCACGCGGCGGCCGACGTGCTGCGCGCCCGGTTCGCGCTGGACTCGCCGTCGATGCTCGGGCGCGGGCTGAAGCTGGTGCTCGGCCGGGACGGCCTGGAGCAGCGCTACCTCGACGACCCCGGCCTGCAGCTGCGCTACATCGGATATCGGCGGAAGTTCGCGGACCTCGTCCTGCCGATGCCGGCGGCGGTGCGGCGGGCGCTCGCCTGATATCTGATGTCCAGCATGCGATATATCGCATGCTGGACATCAGCGACCACCCAGCCGATATATCGGATACCGGATATCAGCTGATCAGCCAACCCGTATATCGCATATCGGGTATTGGATATCGGGTATTGGATATCACGGGCCGCCGCCGGTATCCAATACCCGATATATCGGATATCAGGCAAGCTGCGGGGCCACGTCCGAGGCGATGTCGGTGATGTGGTCGAGGTCGGCCAGGTCCAGGGTCTGGAGGTAGACGCGCTGGATGCCCGTCGCCTCCCGCCACGCGCCGACGCGGTCGACGACCTCGGCCGGGGTGCCGGCGAGACCGTTCTGCTTGAGCTCGTCGACCTCGCGGCCGATGGCGGCGGCGCGGCGGGCCACGTCGGCGTCGGTGCGGCCGATGCACGCGACGAGCGCGACCGAGCGGGTGATCTCCGAGGGGGCGCGGCCGATGGCCTCGCAGGCGGCGTCGACGCGGGCGAACTGCTCGACGGCGGCGTCGATGCCGACGAACGGCAGGTTGAACTCGGTGGCGTAGGAGGCGGCCAGCGCCGGGGTGCGCTTGGCGCCCATGCCGCCGATCAGCAGCGGGATGCGGTCCTGCGCGGGCTTGGGCAGGGCGGGCGAGTCGGTCAGCGCGTAGTGCTTGCCGTCGAACGAGAAGGTGCCGCCGGCCGGGGTCTGCCACAGGCCGGTGATGATCGCGACCTGTTCCTCGTAGCGTTCGAACCGCTCCCCCAGCGCCGGGAACGGGATGCCGTACGCGGCGTGCTCGGCCTCGTACCAGCCGGCGCCGATGCCGAACTCCACGCGGCCGCCGGACATCTGGTCGACCTGGGCGACGCTGATGGCGAGCGGTCCGGGGTGGCGGAAGGTCGCCGCGGTCATCAGCGTGCCCAGGCGGATCGTCGACGTGTCGCGAGCCAGCCCCGCGAAGGTGATCCACGGGTCGGTCGGGCCGGGCAGGCCGTCGGCCGAGCCCATCTTCAGGTAGTGGTCGGAGCGGAAGAAGGCGCCGTAACCGGCGTCCTCGGCCGTCCGCGCCACGCGGAGCAGGTCGTCGTAGCTCGCCCCCTGCTGGGGCTCGGTGAAGATGCGCAGTTCCACGAGCACAAACTTAGCCAAGGCAAGTTTTAGCCGCGGTAAGTTTCCGTCGAGAAACGCGGGGCGGGGACGGCGGCGCCCTCCGCGGTGAACACCCCGCGCGCGACCAGGTGCGGGTACGAGGAAGCCTCCTCCAGCGTCAGCACCGGGGTCACGCAGGCGTCCGAGGAACCGAACACCGCGGCCCACTCGTCCCGGGTCCTGGTCAGGAACGCCTCGGCGAACGTCTTGCGCAGCAACGGCCACGAGTCGCGGTCCAATTGCTGAGGAAGATCGGCGTCGGACAACCCGAGACCGGCCAGCAGCAGCGCGTAGAACTGCGGCTCCAGCGACCCCACCGCGACGGAACGCCCGTCCGCGCACTCGTAGATCGAGTAGAACGGGCATCCACCGTCGAGGAGGTTCGAGTCGGGCGCGTCCTCCCAGACCTCCTGGGCCTTCATCGACCAGATCATCTGCGCGAGCGACGCCACACCGTCCACGATGGCCGCGTCGACGACCTGGCCGCGGCCGGTGCGCTGGCGTTCCCACAACGCCGCCAGCACGCCGAGCACCAGGTACAGCGATCCGCCGCCGAAGTCGCCGACGAGGTTCAGCGGCGGCTTGCCGATCGCGTGCAGCAGACCGGTGACCGACAGGTAGTTGATGTCGTGGCCCGCCCGCTGGGCCAGCGGCCCGGACTGGCCCCACCCGGTCATGCGCGCGTAGACCAGGCCGGGGTTGACCGCGAGGCAGTCGGACGGGCCGAGCCCGAGGCGTTCCAGCACGCCGGGGCGGAAGCCCTCGATCACGACGTCGGCCGAGGCGATCAGAGCCAGCACCGAGGCACGGCCCTCCGGCGACTTCAGGTCCGCCGACACCGAACGCCTGCCGCGCAACAGGAAGTCGCGGGAGGCGTCCGGCACCACGGACAGGCCGCCGGACGGACGTTCGACGCGGGTGACCTCCGCGCCGAGGTCCGCCAGCAGCATCGCGCCGTGCGGGCCGGGACCGATGCCGCCGAACTCGACGACCTTCAGTCCGTCCAGAGGGGACATCAGGCAGAGGCCTCGAACGACAGGCGCGGGTTGAAGATCGCGCCGGACGACTCGGCCAGGCCGCGCATCGCCTTGGCGTGGTTGCCGAAGTCCGGGTGGGCCAGTGCCGCGCGCAGGGCGTCGGCGCTCTCCCACAGCGCGATGTTGATGTAGGAGGCCGGGTCGTCGAGCTGGCGCGAGAGCGTGTACTGGATCAGGCCCGGCTGCTCGCGCAGGAACGCCGCCGTCTCGTCGAAGGCCTTCTCGAACTCCTCGGGGTCACCGGTGAGCGTGAAGCGGTTCAGGAAGGTGATCATGAGAGAGCTCCCTCTAAAACGGTGTCAGACCACGGAAAACTCTGCACACCGCGTCTTGAGACGTGCTCAAGGAACGCCCGCCAAGCTCTGCACCATGCGCATCATCGATCTGTCTTCCCACATTGACGCAGCCGCGTACGAAGCGGACCCGGTGACGCACGAGGTGCTCACGGCCGCCCAAGGCGCGGAACACATGGCAGAGCAGCTCAAGGCGCGGCTCGGCATCGAGTTCGACGTCTCCGTGCTGCGGGACTCCGAGTTCCTCACGCTGGACCGGATCAGCCTGACCTCCCACACCGGCACCCACGTCGACGCGCCGAGCCACTACGGGTCGAAGACCACGTACGGCAACGGGATCCCGCGCCACATCGACGAGATGCCGCTGGAGTGGTTCCACAACCCCGGCGTGAAGCTCGACGTGCGCGGCCACGGCACCGGCGTCATCGGCGTGGAGGTGCTGGAGAAGGAGTTCGCCCGCATCGGCTACACGCCGAAGCCGATGGACATCGTCATCCTCGACACCGGCGCCGCCGAGCACGCGGGCACCCAGACCTACTTCACCGACTACACCGGGCTCGACGGCCCCGCCACGAACTTCCTGCTGGACCTGGGGGTCAAGGTGATCGCGACGGACGCGTTCAGCCTCGACGCGCCGTTCCCCGACATCGTCAAGCGCTACCTGCAGACCAAGGACGAGAGCGTGCTGTGGCCCGCGCACTTCGCCGGCCGCGACCGCGAGTACTGCCAGATCGAACGGCTCAGCAACCTGGACGCGTTGCCGGACTTCGGGTTCACCGTCGTCGCGTTCCCGGTCAAGATCAAGGGTGCCGGCGCGGGCTGGACGCGCGCGGTCGCCCTGCTGGACGACTGAAACCGGACAACCGTTCTTCAAGTGAGAGCTGAATCACCGTACCTACCCTCGTAGGTATGGAAAACAGCGATTCATGGCCACCAGAGAACGAAGACCACATCATCCGAGGCATCGACTAGCAGACACTAAAGGGCCGCCCTCCAGGAGAGGGCGGCCCTTTTATACTGCGTCAGACCAAACGCGCGCGAGCGGTCTCCACGGAGTCGTGGGCGTCCAGCAACGGCAGCACCTGCGACGCACCGGACCGCACGGCCTTCGTGCGGCGCGCGAACGACGTCAACGTCTGCCCGGGACCCGCTTCCACCAGCAGCACGTCGTACATCGCCACGAGCTCGTTCAGCGCCGGTCCGAAGTAGACGGCGTCGGTCAGCTGCCGCGTCCAGAACCGGGCCGACAGCGCGTCCTCGGACGTCATCAGCTTGCCCGTGTACCCCGAGTACACCGGCAGTGAAGGCGCGACGGGAGAAGCACTCCACGACGCCAGCGCCTCGTCCACGGCGGGCTGCATCGCCGGGCTGTGGAACGGCGTCGAGGCCGGCACCGTCACCACGATGTACTCGTCGGCCTCCAGACGAGCCCGCACCCGCGCCAGCGGCTCGTCGGACCCGGCCAGCATCGTCTGCCGAGCCGAGTTCACGGCCGCGATCGCGACGTCACCTTCCAGGTACGGCAACAGATCCGCCTCGGACGCCGCGACGGCCAGCATCCCGCCGGACGGGATCGGCACGGCCGACACCACCCGGTCCCGCACCAACGACACGGCCTCTTCCAGAGAGAACACGCCCGCCAGCGTCGCCGCGACGACCTCACCGGCGGAGTGCCCGATCAACGCCACGGGCTCGACGCCCCACGACAGCACGGTGCGCCCCAGCGCGTAGTCCACCGCGAACAGCAACGGCTGCGCGCGCGACACGTGATCGATGTCGGCGCCGGCCAGCCAGTCCTCGCAGGCCACCGAACCGACGTCGCCGAACAGCTCGAACACCTCGTCGATCACCGAGGTGAACACCGCGTCCGTGCCGTACAGGGACGCCGCCATCCGCGGGTACTGCGATCCCTGGCCCGGAAACATAAGTGCTACGTCCACAACACGCCTCCAGAAACGGCTCAAGGGCCGCGAGAGAGGAAGAAACCCTCGCGGCCCTTGAGGCATGACATCACCTGTACTCGCGAACCACCATGGCGGAGTTGAAGCCGCCCTTGCCGCGGCCGAGCACCAGAGCGGCCTTGATCTTGCCGTGCCGCGCCTCGTTCATGACGAGGTCGAGCTCGTACTCCGGCACCACGTTCTCGACGTTGACGGTCGGCGGGATCGCGCTCCAGTAGATGGAGAGGATCGCCGACGCCACGTCCAGCGAGCCACCACCGGCGAAGAGACGGCCGGTCATGGTCTTCGGGGCCGTCACCGGCACGCCGTACGGCCCGAAGATGCCCTTGATCGCCTCGGCCTCGGCCTTGTCGAGCTCCGGGATGCCCGCCGCGTCGGCGAACACCACGTCGATCTCCGAGGCGTCCATGCCGGCGTCGCGCAGGGCCAGCTCGGCCGCGCGCTTCAGGCCCGGCTCCCGCGACGGCATCCGCGAGTCGAACGTCGAGGCGTACCCGACGATCTCGCCGTAGATGCGCGTCCCCGGCCGTCCCGCCGCCGACTCCGGCGTCTCGACGACCATGATCGCGCCGCCCTCACCGGCGACGTACCCGGAGGCGTCGCGGTCGAACGGCAGGTAGGCGCGCTTCGGGTTGTTGTTGCGGGACAGGCAACCCGACGCCTGGTGGGCGACCCACGCCCACGGGCACAGCGAGGAGTCCATGCCACCCGTCAGCGCGAGCTGCACGCCCTTGCGCAGCTGCCGGCGGGCGTGGCCGATGGAGTCGATGCCACCGGCCTGCTCGGACACCACGACCGCGCCGGGACCGCGCGTGCCGTGCCTGATGGAGATCTGGCCCGTGTTGACCGCGTAGAACCACGCGAACGACTGGTACGCCGAGACGTACTCCGGGCCCTGGTGCCACAGCTTCTGCAGTTCGCGCTGGCCGAACTCGTACCCGCCCGCCGTCGCCGCGGTGATCACCGCGATGTCGGTGTCCGGGATGTCGTTGGGCTGCACGCCCGCACCACGCAACGCCCAGTCCGTGCCGACGAGTGTCAGCCGCGTCATGTGGTCCGTCTGCGGCAGCAGGCGGCCCTGCAGGTGCCGCCCTGCCTCGAAGCCAGGCACCTCACCGGCGATCTTCGCCCAGTAGTTCGCGCTGTCGAACCGGGTGATCGGCCTGATCGCCGCCTCACCGTGCAGGGTCGCCCGCCAGTACGCGGTCGGCCCCAATCCGTTCGGCGACGCGATGCCGATTCCCGTCACCACCGCCCGAGTCACCGGCCTGCCCCTTCCACCTTCTTGAGCACCATGGCGCTCTGGAATCCACCGAAACCACTGCCCACGGTCAGGACCGTGTTGACCTTCTTCTCGCGCGCGACCAGCGGCGTGTAGTCGAGGTCGCACTCGGGGTCCGGCTCGTGCAGGTTCGCCGTCGGCGGGATGAGGTCCTGCTCGAACGCCAGCAGCGAGCCGACGATCTCCAGGGACCCGATCGCGCCCAGCGAGTGCCCGATCATCGACTTGAAGCCGGAGACCGGGGTCTTGTAGGCGTGCGCGCCGAGAGAACGCTTGAAGGCGGCCGTCTCGTGCAGGTCGTTCTGCTTCGTGCCCGACCCGTGCGCGTTGATGTAACCGACGTCCGTCGCGTCCGCCCGCGCCTGCTTCAGCGCGATGTTGATGGCGTCGGACATCTCGATGCCCTCGGGGTGCAGGCCCGTCATGTGGTAGGCGTTGCACCGCGAGGCGAAGCCGCCGATCTCACCGTAGATGTGGGCGCCGCGGGCACGGGCGTGCTCCAGCTCCTCCAGCACGATGATCGCGCAACCCTCGCCCAGCACCAGGCCGTCGCGGGTCTTGTCGAACGGCCGGCACGCCGTTGTCGGGTCGTCGTTGCGGGTGCTCGACGCGCGGATCACGTCGAAGCACACCACGGTGATCGGGGAGAGCGGGGCCTCGGTGCCGCCGGTGACGACGACGTCCGCGGAGCCCTCCATGATCAGCTCGGCCGCGTAGCCGACCGAGTCGAGACCGGACGTGCAGCCCGTGGAGACCACGGAGACCGGTCCTTCCGCGCCCACGGTCCACGCCAGCTCCGTCGCCATCGAGGACGGCGTGAAGTAGTCGTAGAGGTGCGGGACGGCGTAGGACTGGTCGACCTCCCAGTACTTGCCCCGGTCGGAGCCGACGATGAACTCGCGCTCCAGCGAGGTCGTGCAGCCGACCGCGGTGCCGAGCGAGACACCGATGCGGCCGGGGTCGAGCTGGTCGAACTCGATGCCGGAGTCGGACATCGCCTCACGACCCGCGACCACGGCGAACTGCGCGGCGCGGTCGAGCCGGCGGATCTCCTGCGGTGTCAGGCCTTCGCGCACTGGATCGAAATCTGCTTCCCCCGCCATGCGGGAGCGGTACGGAGACGCGTCGAAGTGCGTGATGTTGCGAGTCGCCGTACGCCCTTCGGACAGCAGTTTCCAATACGCCTTCGTTCCGATGCCACCAGGTGCGACCACGCCCACCCCGGTGATGACGGCGCGACGACTCATCGGACACCTCCAATCGCCTTCTGTGCGGACACGGTCTGCTCCAATCTCGGACAGGGCACGGGAGCGATACCTGTCTCTGCCGAATGAACCGATGGTGAAACGGCCCGATCGAGGCCACCTCGAACGACGGCGTAGGACCCCTGCACGAGGCTTGCCCCCGCATCGGCCGCGAACAGCTGCTTCGCGGCCGCTCCGCCCTCGTCGTGACAACCAAAACCAAGGGGCACACCGGTTTCCGCGACCGACGCGACGATCTCACCGATCTGGTCCGGCCACAGCTTGCCCGCTGTGTCGTGCAGTGACACGGTTTCCGCCCCAGCCTCGGCGGCTGTCAGCACGACCTCCAACGCGTGTTCGGGGTCGATCAGCCAGCCGTCGAAGAAGTCCCGCGCCTCGACGATCACTCGCCGTTCGGCGCGCACGAGTTGACGCACGGCTTCCCGAACCATCGAAAGGCCGTGCCCTTGCACAACAACCGCCACCGCGGGCGTTTCCGCGGCGAGCAAGGCGGTGAGTTCCTCCGCACCACCTGAGGCGATGAGGGTGGCCACCCGCAACCGGAGCTCGATGGCCGCCCGGTGGTAGAACGACCGGACGGGCCGACCTCCGTCGACGAACGCGACCCCGAGCGCGTCGAGGCGCCGCGCCGCGACCAGTCTGTCCGAAACGGACAGGCCGGTGCGGCGCAGCGAGATGTCGTAGAGCTTCATCCAGAACCCCTCGCGCTTCACAGGTCAGAAGCCCGACAGCAGCACCCGGGAGGCCTCGATCTCGTAAGCGCAGTGCCCGACTTCCGAAGGGCAACCCTTGCGCTGGTGCTCGACCGCGGCCTTCTCCAGGTACATGGAGACCACGTAAAGTCCGTTGCGGCTCGCAGCGCGTGCAGCGGCAGTGAGCAAGTCCGCGCCACCCAACCCCATCGCGTCACCTCATCCTCATCCGTTCTCGGCGAATTCCTTCGCGTGCCGGAGCGTCGTGAGGCTGTTGGTGCCCAGGGCGTGACGGATGAGCTCGCGAGCGCGCTCGATCGTCCCGTCGGCACCCAGCACCTCGGGGATGACCTCGGGCCGGATGACGACGGTGTGGTGCGACGTCGCCTCGATGCCGGCCTCGATGCCGTCGCCGATGTCCTTGAACGTCCACCTGCCGACGTGCGCCGCCATGATCGGCGGGGTGTGCGTCTGCTTGTAGACGATGCCGTCGTACGGGGTGCAGACCCTCACCGAGTGCGTGGTGTGGATCGACCCGTCCGGGCTGCGCGTGTCCATCTCCATGGACTGCACCCCGGTGACGGCCTCCGTGAGGTCCAGCCGTGCCACGTGCGGCAGGCGCTCCGGCCACAGGTCGGACCGGTAGAGGAACTCGTAGACGTCCTTGCGGCTCGCGTGGATCGTGATGCTGTCGGAGAACGACAGCACCAGCTTGTCGTAGTCGTCGCCGTACTCGGCCGCCCGCTTCAGGGCGGCGAGCTCGGCGTCGCTGTTGTTGTTGACCGCGTTCAGGATGAGGTCGACCGCCTCCGGCTGCGCCGCGGTGAAGTGGTGGAGCAGATCGACCCGAGTCGCTGAGTCGGCGATCGGGACGATCCGCCACTCCCCACCCATCGTCTTCACCGGTGCCGCCGAACGTTCCTGCTCGAACTTGATGTGCAGGTTCGCCGGGTCGAGCTCGCGCCGGGACGTCCACGTGCGCACGTCACCGTTGGCGAACGCGTGCAACCGCAACCGCTCCGTCGAGCCGTCCCGTTCGAACACCTCGGCCTGGACCGTGGGTCCGAAGATGTACGGCCAGGTCGTCACGTCCGCGACCAGGTCGTACACCACCTTGGCGGGAGCCCCGATCATGACCGTGTGCGTGGTGGTGTGCGTCATGTCCGTCTCCGTATCCCGAGTCGCCGGCGTCAGGCCGCGATCTGTCCGTTGACCTTGTCCAGCAACTGACGCGGCGTCTCGAGGTACGCCATCTCGTCGTCGGCGATGGAGACCCCGTGCTTGCGCTTGATCAGCGCGACCGTCTCCAGCAGGGCGAGGGAGTCGAAGCCCAGCTCGAGGAACGGGAGGTCGAGAATGTCCTGGCCGGGCTTGAACGAGTCGTCGTCGCCCGCGGCCTCGTTGAGGATCTCCTTGAGACCCTCGATGGTCAGTGCGCTCACGGCAAGCTTCCTTTCCTCCAGCGGGCGGATTCCCGCGCGCCCACGTCTGAGGTTGCCAGCGCACACCTGTAGCTCGGTGGAGAGATTCTCGAAGAAACTGTTGTCTGACAAGCAAAAACGGCCCCCGCCACAGTGTGGCGAGGGCCGCTGGAGCCAGGCTTCAGGCCAGAAGCCGTTGCAACTGCCGGGTTTCCGCGCTATCGAGCCTCGGGTCGGACGTCAGGATGGCGTGCTGCAACGTCTGCAGCCGCGACGACGGTTCGACGCCGAGCTCCTCGATCAGGGTGTTGCGCAACCCCTTGAACGCGTCCAGGGCCTGCCACTGCCGGCCCGCCCGGAACAGCGAGATCATGTACTGCGCGCACAGGTTCTCGTTCATCGGGTTCTGCACGGTCAGCACCGAGAGCTCGCTCAGCAACGCCTTGTGCTTGCCCATCCGCAGCTCGGCGTCGATGCGCGCTTCGAGCACGCCCAGCCGGGCCTCCTCCAGGCGCACGATCTCGATGCCGAGCGGCATGCCGGGCCGCACGTCCACGACGGCGGCGCCGCGCCACATCTCGAGCGCCTGGCGCAGCAGCCGGGAGGCCGACGCGAAGTCCTCGACGTCGTAGGCCTGCTGGCCGGCGCGCGAGAGGCGTTCGAACTCGTGCACGTCGACGGCGTCCTCCGGCACGTCGAGCAGGTAGCCGCCGTAGCGCGTGACCAGCACCTCCTTGGCCGCGCCCTCGCCGGACGTCGCCAGGGCGTCGCCGATGAGCTTGCGCAGCTGGAGGATGTAGGTCTGCAGGGTGGTGCGGGCGCTGCGCGGCGGGCGGTCGCCCCACAGCTCCTCGATCAGCGTGGGGACGGACACGACCTGTCCGGAGTGCAGCGCGAGCAGCGCGAGGATCTGCCGTGGCTTGGCCGCGGTGGGCGTCACCGAGCGACCGTTCACCTTGGCCTCGACGGGCCCCAGGACCTTGATCTGCATCGCGACCCCTCCTTCGGTTCCGAGCACGGGATTAGTCTGCTCGGCCCAACGGGCGGGCGTTAGTGCACAGGCCATCGATGTCAGGTGAGTTCTGCCCGTGCCGGGTATGAAAACTTCATACGGGGGCGCATTAGCCGGTAACTACCGATCCATTACCGCTGGTCCGCATCATTACCCACATCAATTGACTCGCAAACATCGGAGATGCACATGTACCCCACCGTCACCGTGGAGCACTTGTCTTCCGTCACCACCGCCAGCGACGACTCCGACGACATGAAGATCTACCAGTTCGACCGTGAGGCCTCGATGGACTTCCTGTTCCCCTGGGGCTGGTGCACCACCACCGGGTCGGGCAAGGGCTGCGTCGCCTACGACGAGGTCCTCGCCGCATGAGACCCGAACTGGCCGAACCCGGCGAGCAGAGAATCGGGTTCAAACGCCACCTCCGTCCCCAGATCGTCCACGGCGAGGCCGTCTACCTCATCGGGGAGTCCGGGGTCACCGCGATCCAGGGCAGCCACGTCGAGGCGCTGGCACCGCTGCTGGACGGCACCAGGGACCTCACGGCCCTGCTGCGGGACGTGCCCGCCGGCCTGACCGCGGACAGGGTCGAGCGCATGCTCACCCGGCTCGCCGCGGCGGGACTCATCGGCAGGCGCGGCGCGGAGGACTGTTCGGCCGCTGTCGAGGCCTCACTCGCGTACTGGGACGCGGCGGGGCTCGATCCCACCGACGCGGTGGCGGCGACAACGACGTCGCTCGTCTCCGTGGTCGCGATCGGCGACGTCGACCGCGACACGCTCGCGGAGACCCTGCACCGCAACGGACTCACGGTCACCTCGGGGAGTGGTGACCTGACCGTCGTCGCGTGTGCGGACTACCTGGAGCCGGAACTGCGCGCCATCGACGAGGCGCACCGCGCGGCAGGCACGCCCTGGCTGCTGGTCAAGCCGGTCGGCGCGCAGGTCAGCGTCGGCCCGTTCTTCACCCCCGGCGACGGCCCCTGCTGGCGTTGCCTCGCCACCCGGCTGTCCGCGAACCGGACGGCGGAGGCGCACGTGCGGGCGCGCTGCGGGCAGAAGGGCCCGGCCCCCCGCCCCCTCATCGGACTGCCGTCGCTGCACGCGATGGCCATGGAGATCGCGTCGGTCGAGGCGGCCAAGTGGCTCGCCGGCATCCGGCACGAGACCCAGCGCTCCATCTGGAGCTACGACAGCCTGAGCATGAAGGTCACCCAGCACGAGGTGCGGCACCGCCCGCAGTGCGCGGGCTGCGGTGACCAGGAAGTTGTCGCGCGCAGAGCGTTCGAGCCGGTCGAACTCGCGAGTCGCGTGAAGCGCTCCTGCGACGGCGGCGGGCACCGCTCGTCGCCGCCGCAGGAGATGCTCGACAACTACCGCCACCTGGTCGGTCCCGTCACCGGGATCGTCCGGGAGATCCGCCGCGCCGAAGGCCCGGCGTTCTTCAACTCCTTCCGCTCCGGCGCGAACATCGCGGCGGGTGGCGAAGGCCTCGAGGGACTGCGCTCGGCGTTGCGCGCCGACACCGGCGGCAAGGGCGTGACCGCGCTCGACGCCGAGGTCGGCGCGCTGTGCGAGGCCGTGGAACGCCGCAGCGGCGCGTTCTTCGGCGACGAGGCCAGGGTCAGCGGCAGCTACGCCTCGCTGGGCGAGCGCGCGATCCACCCCGACACCGTGCAGCAGTTCCACCCGCGCCAGTTCGCGGACCGCGACACCTGGAACGGCGAGCACGCCGACTTCCAGTACGTCACCACGCCGTTCGACGAGCACGAGACGATGGACTGGACCCCGCTCTGGTCGCTCACCGAGCAACGCCACAAGCTGCTGCCCACCGGCATGGTCTACTTCGGCGCCCCCTGCCCGCCGAGCATCGTGTCGAACTCCAACGGCTGCGCGGCCGGCAGCAGCGTCGAGGACGCCGTCCTGCAAGGGCTGCTGGAACTCGTCGAACGGGACGCGGTCGCCATCTGGTGGTACAACCGCACGCCCGTGCCCGGGATCGACCTCGACTCGATGCAGGATCCCTGGGTCCGCGAACTGCGCGAGGTGCACGCGGGCCTCGGGCGTGAGGTGTGGGTCCTCGACGTGACCGCGGACCTCGGCGTACCAACGATGGTCGCGCTCTCACGCAAGGTGGGCGGCGAGCGCGAGGACATCATGCTCGGCTGCGGCGCGCACCTCGACCCGCGGCTCGCCGTGCGCAGGGCGCTCGCCGAGCTCAACCAGTGCATGCCGATGGTGTGCGGCGAGGTGGACCTCGCCACGTTCGACGTCGACATGCGGCGCTGGTTCGAGTCGACCAGGCTGGCGGACCACCCGTGGCTCTCGCCGGACCCGGCGACGCCACCGCGGGACGTGGCGTGGCACGGCTACACGTTCCGCGCCGACCTGACCGACGACGTCCGCGCGATCCAGCAGGTGCTGGAGGCCCGCGGCCTGGAGGTGCTCGTGCTCGACCAGACCAGGCCCGACATCGGGTTGCCCGTGGTCAGGGTGGTCGTACCGGGACTGCGGCACTTCTGGTCGAGGTTCGCTCAAGGGCGCCTCTACGACGTGCCGGTAGAACTGGGGCGACTGACCCGTCCCCGCAGGTTCGAAGAGCTCAACCCGATCCCGTTGTTCATGTGATGCACACCTGCCAGAGCGGAGGCGCCGTGGTGCCCACGCAGTCGCACGTCCCGGCCGGCCGGCCGCTGTGGTCGTTGCTCGAGGACGCCTTCGTCGACGAGGGCGTCGAGCACCTGACCGTGCACGGCAGATGGGGTGCGATCGAGATCGCCGACACGAGCCCGCTCGTGCGCGAGGCGTTGCACCGGATGACGCTCGGGCCGGTGGCGCTGGAGAACATCTCCGCGCTGCACGAGAACTTCGTGCGGTGGAAGACGGGCTCCGGGCCGTGCCTGATCTGGCGCAAGCTCAAGAACACGCTCGACCAGCTGGGTGGGTGCCTGGTGCCGTCGCTCGGCCTGAACGACGGCGCCGGCCCCATCCTGTCGGTCGTGGCGGTCACCCGTGACGCGGTGTTCGCGCTGCCGCACATCGGCGACGACGAGGTCGTCACCATGCGGCCGCGCACCGAGATCGAACGGCTGAACGGTGACCAGGCGCTCGCCTGCCCCGGTCTCTCCTACCAGGTGATCCTGCACAGCGCGCCGGCGACCGAGATCGCGAAGTCGTTGCTGCACACCGAGTCCACCATCGCGCAGGTCGCGGAATCCTTGCAGGTGGAGAAGACGCTGGTGGCGGACGTGGTCGCTTATCTGGCGGGAGCCGGACTCGTTGTCGTCCAGAGGTGTTGAGCCATCGCCATGTTGCTCCGATCGCGGACCGCAAAACGCGAGATTTCCCAGGAAGCGCCCGTATCATGGCCGCGTCCCGACCCTCGCGTGGGAGCTGCTGTGACGCTACGACAGGAACGCTCGTCCGTGTCCCGTCGTTTGGCGTACGTCGTGATCAGTGTGGTGTTCGCCAACTACCTCGGCAACGCGTTCTTCTACGTCCTGCAGGTGTCGGCGACGCTCCCCCGCATCGCCGCCTCGCTCGCCTGCCTGCTCTCGATCGGGTTCCTCCAGCTGCGGGTGTTCTCGCGGCCGGGGGCGGACCTGCGGTCGGGGCGGGCGTACCTGGCGCTGGGCGCGATGGTGGCGCTGGTCTACGGGCCGATGCCGTTCTTCCCCTCCGCGTGGCCGGGCATGCCGGGGTTCCTCGCGGGCAGCGCGTTGCTGGTGCTGCCCAGCCGGGTGCGCTGGCTCGCGTTCGGCCTGGTCGTGCTGAGCAACGGCGTCATCCAGTCCTTCTTCGTGCCGACGCTGCCGCTGGTCGGGCAGGTGTACTACGTCGTCTCCGCCACCGTCGCGGGCCTCGTCGTCTACGGCCTGTCGCGGCTGCCGTCGCTGGTGCGCCAGCTCGAGGCGGTCCGCTCGGAGCTGGCCGACCTCGCGGTGTCGCAGGAACGGCTGCGGTTCGCCCGCGACCTGCACGACCTGCTCGGGTTCAGCCTCTCGGCGATCACGCTCAAGGTCGAGCTCGCCCGCAAGCTGATCGGTGAGCACACCGACCGGGCGATGCGGGAGCTCGCCGAGATCCTCGGCATCGCCCGCGAGGCCCTGACGGACGTTCGTGCGGTGGCGTCGAGCTACCGCGAGCTGTCGCTGACCGACGAGATCGAGTCCGCCCGGTCCGTGCTGACGGCGGCGGGCGTGCGGGCGACGATCGAGACGGAGCACGCCGAGCTGTCGCCGCGGTCGAAGACCGTGCTCGCCACCGTGCTGCGCGAGGGCGTCACGAACCTGCTGCGGCACAGCGAGGCGACCCGGTGCGACATCACCATCGCGGGCACCGGCGGCCAGGTGTCGATCGACATCGTGAACGACGGCGCGCCCGCCAGGGTGAGCACCGACCGGGGCAGCGGCCTCACCAACCTCGCGAACCGCGCGACCGCCATCGGTGGCTCGCTGCTCGCCCAGGCGGGCGCGGCCGGCACCTACCGGCTGCACGCCGAGGTGCCGGCCGACTCGGCACCGGAACAGCGGCAGGAGGAGGGCGCCCGGACGGCGCGCCCGGCGATCGCGACGACGTTCGCGCAGGTCCTGCTCACGTCGGTCGTGGTCGGATACCTCCTCACCACCACCACGCTGGTGCTGAACGAGTTCGCCAGGGTCGGCGGGACCGGGATCGTGCTGACCGCGATCGGCCTCGTCGGCACGGTCGCGCTGGTGCTCGGCGTGGTCAGCCGCCCGCGGCTGCGGATGTCCCTGGCCACGCGCTGCGCGGTGCTCGCGGGGATGGCGGCGTTCGTCTACGTCCCGCAGCTGACCTACGGCGACCCGTACCTCGGCCTGACCGGGTTCCTCGCCGGGTCGGCCGCGCTGATGCTGCCCGCCCGCTCCGGCTGGCCCGCGTTCATCGCGGTCGTCGTCTCGCAGGGCGTGATCTTCGGCGTGAACGGGCACAGCGCGGTGGAGATGGCGTACGGCGTCATGGCCGCGACGAACCACGGCCTGGTGATCTACGCGCTGTCGCGGCTGCGGTCGATGGTGACCGAGCTGCACGAGGCCCGCGAGGAGCTGGCGACGGCCGCGGTCACGCAGGAGCGCTTCCGGTTCGCGCGCGACCTGCACGACCTGCTCGGCTACAGCCTGTCCGCGATCACGCTGAAGAGCGAGCTCACGCACCGGCTGGCCACGATCGACCCCGGCAGGGCCCGCCAGGAGCTGACCGAGGTGCTGGAGATCTCCCGGCAGGCCCTCGCGGACGTGCGGTCGGTGGCGCTGAGCTACCGCGAGCTGTCGTTCGACGAGGAGACGCAGTCGGCGCAGGCGCTGCTGTCGGCGGCCGACATCGAGGTCACCGTGCAGATCGACGCGTGCGACCAGCTGCCGACCGAGGTGAAGGTGACGCTCGCGACGGTGCTGCGCGAGGGCGTCACGAACCTGCTGCGGCACAGCAAGGCCGAGCACTGCGAGATCGTGCTCTCCAGCTCGCAGCACCTGGTCACGATGGACATCGTCAACGACGGCATCCCCACCACGGAGCGCCGGTCGCCCGACGGCAGCGGGATCGGCAACCTGACGACGCGGGTGCGGGCGCTCGGCGGCGACCTGCAGGCCGGTCTCACGCCCGAGCACACCTACCGGCTGCGCGCCGAGATCCCGCTGCCGCTCAACTGAGGCCCTGATCAGCCCCTCCGGGTGCGATCATCCCTGGCCATGACGGACCACTTACCCGGACCGGGGCACTCGACGGTGTCCCGGCGCCTCGCGTTCGCCGTGGTCAGCGTGGTGTTCGCCAACTACCTGCTCAACGCGTTCCTCTACGTCCTGGACGCGGGCGCGACGCCGGCGCGGGTCGCGGGGTCGCTCGCCTGCCTGGCGACGATCGGGTACCTCCAGCTCGGGGTGTTCTCGCGGCCGGGCACGGACCTGACGTCCCCGAGGGCGTTCCTGGCGCTGGGGGTCCTCGCGGTGCTGGTGTTCGCGCCGGTCGTGTTCTTCTCGACGGCGTGGGCCGGCATGCCGGGGTTCCTCGCGGGCAGCTCGCTGCTGGTGCTGCGCGGCCGGGTGCGGTGGGTGGTGTTCGCGCTGGTCGCGGTGGCCAACCCGGTGACGAAGACCTGGGTGGGCGCCCCGCTCGGGGTGCAGGCCTACTGGCTCGTGTCCACGGCGACCGCGGGCCTCGCCGTCTACGGCCTGTCGCGGTTGCCGACGCTGGTGGACCGGCTGGAGACCGCCAGGTCCGAGCTGGCGGACCTCGCGGTGGCGCGCGAACGGCTCGGGTTCGCCCGCGACCTGGAGGACCTGCTCGGGCAGGGGCTGACCACGATCATCCAGACCACCAGGGCCGGCGGCGAGGCCGCGATCGCGCGGATCCTCGGCATCGCCCGTGCGGCGCTGGCGGACGTGCGGTCGGTCGCGTCGAGCTACCGCGACCCGCCGTCCCCGCCGGCGCCCATCCCGGCCCTGTTCCCGCGGGTGCTGCTCACGGCGGTGGTGATCGGGTACTGCGTGATGGCGGCGTTGCTCGCGTCGTTCGACCTCCGCGTGATGGCGGTCTGCGCGGTGAGCGGCGCGGTGATCGCGGCCCTGGTGCTCGGGATCGTCGTCCGGTCAGGTCCCCGGTACCTCGCGCTCGCCGGGATCGCCCTGTGCGTGTTCGGCCCGCAGCTCGTGACCGGGAACCCGTTCACGGGCGGTGTCCCCGGCTTCGCCGCCGGCGCCGCGCTGCTGGTGCTGCCCCGGCGGCTCGGCTGGGTCGCGTTCGGCGCCGTCGTCGCGTCGCAGGGGGTCGTGCACGCGGTCGCCGGCAACCCGCTCACGGACGTCGTGTGGGGCATGATCGCGGCGACCAACCACGGGCTCGTGCTGTACGCGCTGACCAAGCTGTGGTCGATGGTGACCGAGCTGCAGCGGGCGCGCGAGGAGCTGGCGGCGGCGGCCGTCACGCGGGAACGGCTGCGGTTCGCGCGCGACCTGCACGACCTGCTCGGCTACAGCCTGTCCGCGATCACGCTGAAGACCGAGCTGGCGCACCGGCTCGCGCCGGAGCAGGCCCGGCGGGAGCTCGCCGAGGTGCGCGGCATCGCCCGGCAGGCGCTCGCGGACGTGCGCTCGGTGGCGCTGAGCTACCGCGAGCTGTCGTTCGACGAGGAGCTGCGGTCGGCGCGGAACCTGCTGGCCGCGGCCGATGTCGAGGTCGGCACCCGGATCGACGCGGGCGAGCTGCCCGTCGACGTGAAGGTGACGCTCGCGACCGTGCTGCGCGAAGGCGTCACGAACCTGTTGCGGCACAGCAAGGCCGAGCACTGCGAGATCGAGCTTTCCACGTCAGGTCGACTGGCGGCGCTGGAGATCGTCAACGACGGGGTGCCCGCCGCGGCGCCGAAGTCCGGTGACGGCAGCGGGATCGGCAACCTGACGACGCGGGTGCGGGCGCTCGGCGGCGACCTGCACGCCGGCCTCACGCCCGAGCACACCTTCCGGCTGCGCGCCGAAATTCCGTTGCCGCGTCAGAGCATCTCGATGACCGCGCAGCCCCAGCTGTAGCCGGCACCGACGCCGAACATCACGATCCGCTGCCCCGGCTGCGCCTTGCCGGACTGCACCAGGTGGTCGAAGCTCGCGAACTGGTCGCCGGCGCCGAGGTGCCCGACCGTGCGGCTCCACGCCCACGTCGTGCGGTCCGGGTCGAGGTCGTACGGCCGCAGGTAGTTCACGTCCAGCCGGCGGCGCCCGAAGTGCGGCAGGATCACCCAGTCCGCGTCACCGATCTTCATGTCGGCGTCGGACAGCGCCTGCTCGACGGCGAGCGCCTGGCCCGCGTTGGCCTTGTTGATGCCGTAGGAGAGCCCGAACTCGCGGCTGAACGTGTGCTTGGCCTCCTCGAAGTCCACCGGGATGCGGTGGGAGAAGGGCGCGAGCCCGAACGGCACGTCGCCGCGGTGCAGCGGCTCCAGGTCGCTGTCCGCGTTGATGGCCAACGAAAGCAGCTTCGCGTAACCGCCCCTGGTGGACAGCACCAGAGCCGACGCACCGTCGCCGTAGGGCGTTCCGGGGTCTGTCCTCCAGCGGTCGATGCCGGGCAGGCAGAAGCGATCTGAGGACGTGAGGAGGGCATCCCTGCCGGGACGGGCGATCAGGTAGGACACCGCGAGGTCCATCGCGGCCAGTCCGCCGTTGGACATCTGCCGGATCTCCAGCGCGAGGCAGGAGTTCCTGACCGTCTCGCGCTGGATGTAGGAGCCGACCGGCCACAGGTCCTGGCCCTGGTGGTAGGTGGTGGCGTGCAGGATCAGGTCGACGTCGTCGGGCGCGGAACCCGCGCGCGCCAACGCGACCCGTGCCGCCTCGACCGCCATCTCGGCCGCGGACTCGTGCGGGGACACGGAGACGGACTCGACGTCCGTGCGCGCGACGAGCTTCGGCTCGCAGTCCCCCGACGCGATCGCGTCCGCGACGTTCAGCGTCGAGGGCAGGCGCACCCCGCTGCCGTTGACGAAGACATCCTTGACTCGCACCGCGGTCAGACCTCCTTCAGCGCGCGTGCCACGCGCACCACGCGTTCCGCCTGGATCTGGGCCGCCTGCAACGCGATCTCGTCGACCGGCAGGTTGTCCGCGCCCAGAACGTGAGAGGTGCCGTAGGGGTTCAGGTTCCCGCCCGGCGGCACGATGATCCCGCCGAAGTGGCAGACCATGTTGTAGATCGACACCAGCGTCGTCTCCATGCCTCCGTGCAGGCTGCCGCCGGAGGTGAAGGCGCTGTAGACCTTGTCCGCCAGCAGGCCGCTGAACCACGCGGGCCCCAGCGTGTCGATGAACTGCTTGAGCTGCGAGGACACGTTGCCGAACCGGGTCGGCGTGCCGAAGACGACGGCGTCGGCCCACAGCACGTCGTCGACCGCGGCGATGGGGACGTCCTTCGTCTCCTCGAGGTGCTCCGCCCAGGAGGGCCGCGACCGCCAGACGGCCTCGGGAGCGAGCTCCGCGGCCCGCACCAGCCGCACCTCGGCGCCGTTCTTCTCGGCCGTCTCGGCGATCTCCGAGGCGAGCCGGTGAATCGTTCCCGTCGAGGAGTAGTAGACGACCGTCAGGTTGACGCCGCGTTCCATGACGCATCCCTTCGCGAGGTTGCTCGGTTCACCCTTGCCGGGGCGCCTTGATGTGGCGTGGAGCGCGACCTGAACGTTGGGAGATATGGTGTCGCGCGGAGGGGCGCGATGATCAGGGTTCTGCTCGCGGAGGACATGCACATGGTGCGCGGTGCTCTCATCGCGCTGCTCAACCTCGAACCGGACATCGAGGTCGTGGCCGAGGTGAGCTCGGGCGACAAGATCGTGCCGGCCGCACGTCAGCACGGTCCGGACGTCTGCGTCATCGACATCGACCTGCCGATCCTCGACGGGCTGAGTGCCGCGTCGACGATCCGCGAGACGATGCCGCAGGTCAGGACGTTGATGCTGACGTCGCTCGGCCGTCCGGGGACGCTGCGCAGGGCGTTGGCGGCCCGCGTGGACGGCTTCCTGCTGAAGGACGCGCCGCCGACGGAGCTCGCGGACGCCATCCGCCGCGTCGCCGCCGGGGAACGCGTCGTCGACAGCCAGCTGGCCCTGGCCGCGTGGGACCGCGGCGAGTGCCCGCTGACCGACCGCGAGCTGGAGGTCCTGCGGCTCGCGGCGAACGGCGCCGACGCGCCTGACATCGCTGTCGCGCTGTCGTTGTCGGTCGGCACCGTGCGCAACTACATGACCACGATCATGACCAAGCTGAACGGCCGCAACCGGGTGGACGCCATCCGCATCGCCGAGGAGGCCGGCTGGTTGTGAGGCGGACGGCATCGGTCACGCGGCCTTCTGCTGGCTCGCCCGCAGGTCGAAGCCCGGCTGGGCGACGATCTCGGGGGTGAGCGCGTTGCCGTTCTCCAGGATCCTCCTGCCCATCAGGAAGTCGATGGGGCGGTTGTACGCCTCGATCCCGATGAGCCTGCCCTGCTTGAAGCAGAACACCGAGAACTTGCCCTCGGCCGGGTCGCCGACGGTGACCGTGCGGTCGTGGCCGTTGGTGAGACCCGCCGTCTGGAGCTTCACGTCGTACTGGTCGCTCCAGAACCACGGCAGGGCGGTGTAGGGCTCCGCGCTGCCGAGGATGGCCGCCGCGACCGTGGTGCCCTGGTCGGTGGCGTTCTGCACTGATTCCAACCGGATGAGCCCACCGGCGTGCGTGCTGGCGAAGCTCGCGCAGTCGCCGAGCGCGTGGATGCGCGGGGCGACGGTGCGCAGGTGGGCGTCGACGACGATGCCGTTGTCGACGGCGAGGCCGGCGCGCTGGGCGATCTCCGTGTTGGGGATGACGCCGATGCCCGCGACGACGAGGTCGGCGACGAGCACCGTGCCGTCCGTGAGCTCGACGATGCCCTCCTTGACGGCGGCGACGCCCGTGCCGGTGAGGATCTGGACGCCTTCGCTGCGGTGGCGGTTGACGAGCTGCTCCGCGGTCGCCGCGGACACGGCCCGTTGCATCACCTGCGGTTGCGCCTCGACGACGGTCACCTCGTGCCGGAGCTTCCGCACCACGGCGGCGAACTCCAGGCCGATGAACCCGCCGCCGATGACGACGACGTCCAGTCCGATCTGACCTTCGAGGCGTTCCTTGATGGCGTCCGCGTCGGCCACCGAGCGGAGGTTGAGCACGTGCTCGGCGCCGGGGATCGGCAACGGCCGCGGCCGCGCGCCCGTCGCGAACACCAGGTGGTCGTAGCTGACGGTGCGGGCACAGCCCAGCACCGCGACCCGTGCCTGCCGGTCGACCCCGATGACGCGCTCGTTGCGGATGAGCTTGATGCCGTGGTCGTCGTAGTACGAGTCCTGCCTCAGCACCAGCCCGGCGAGGTCGGTCTCCCCCGCCAGGTAGGCCTTCGTGAGCGGCGGCCGCTGGTACGGCGGCGCGCTCTCGTCACCGATGAGCGTGATGGGGCCGCGGTGTCCCTGCTCACGCAGGGACACCGCGACCTGGCAGCCCGCCTGCCCGGCCCCGACGACGACTACCGACTCGCCGCGCATGTCAGTAGTTGCCCAGCCCGCCGCAGACGTTCAGCGCCTGCGCGGTGATCGAGGACGCGGTGTCCGTCGTCAGGTACGTCACGAGACCGGCGACCTCTTCCGGCGTGCTGTACCGACCCAGCGGGATCTTGGCGTTGAACTTCTCGAGGACCTCTTCCTCGGTGACACCCCAGTGGTTCGCGTAGCCCTGCCGCACCCGGCCGGCCATGGGGGTCTCGACGTAGCCCGGGCACACCGCGTTGACGGTGATGCCGGTCTTCGCGAGCTCGATGCCGACGGCCTTGGTGAAGCCGACGACGCCGTGCTTCGACGCCGAGTAGGGCGCGGCGAACACGACGCCCTGCTTGCCGCCGGTGGAGGCGATGTTGATGATCCGGCCCCAGCTCTGCTCCACCATCTTGCCGGTGGACAGCACCTCTTTGGTGAACCGGAAGACACCGTTGAGGTTGGTGTCGATGACGTCCAGCCACAGGTCCTCGTCGAGCTCGGCGGTGATGCCACCGCCGCCGCGCCCGGCGTTGTTGACGAGGATCTCGATGGGGCCGAACGCCTCGACGGCCTTCTGCACGGCGTTGCGGATGTCCTCTGTGGACGTGACGTCGCTCGCCGCGCCGTCCGCCTCGATGCCTTCTTCGCGGAGCTGCTTCACCGTGGTCGTCACGTTCTCGGCGTTGCGGGCGACGACGAAGACCGCGTGCCCCTCCTTGCCGAGACTGCGCGCCACCTCAAGCCCGATACCGCTGGTAGCGCCCGTGACCAGGGCGACCCGTCGCTGGCTCATGCTTCTTCTCTCCCTCAGAGTTGCTTCTCAGGCATGTGCACGACGAGCCCGTCCTGCTCCTCGGTCACGGGGATCTGGCAGCTCAGGCGGCTGTTCTCCTTGCGCTCGCAGGCCGTGAAGTAGAGGAGCTCGTCCTCGACCTGGTGCATCTGGGACAGCGGCTTGGTGTTCTCGGGATCGATGTACACGTGGCACGTGCCGCAAGAGGCGCCACCGCCGCACTGGGCGACGATCCCCTTGATGCCGTTGAGAACCGCGCCGCGCATCACGGTGTCGTCCTGGGCAACGTCGACGACGGTCTCGACACCGTCGTGCGCTACGTAAGTGATCTTTGGCATGGCAGTTCTCCCACGGATCTGCGGCTCGCCGGACGAGGATCACCTTGACCCGCCGCGCTTTGCACGTGGTGGAGACCACCTTGAGCGTTCACGGCCTTGCCGTTCCGGCAAGTTCGCGTGCTTTCCGGCCCCGTGCGACCGAGGATCGAGTCATGGCCAGGAAACGAGACCAGCCGCCGCCCAGGACCGGCGGGACCGAGACCGAGGTCCTGCGCGGGTTCCTCGACTACCTGCGTGCCGCCGTGATCGCCAAGGTGGACGGCGCGCCCGAACCCCGGGTGCGAGAAGCGGTGGTGCCGTCCGGGACGAACCTGCTGGGTCTGGTGCGGCACCTGACGTTCGTGGAGCGGGCGACGTTCCTCGGCGTGAAGCCGCGCAGCTGGAAAGCCACGTTCCAGGTGCCCGACGGAGACAGCGTGGCGGACGTCGTGGCGGGCTACCGGGAGGCGGTCGAGCGCTCGAACGAGGTGCTCGACGGCAGTGCCGCGGAGGACGTGCGGTGGCGGCTCGCGCACATGATCGAGGAGACCGGCCGGCACGCCGGGCACGCGGACATCGTCCGGGAGCTGATCGACGGCTCGACCGGCCGCTGAGGCACGGGTGCGCGGACGGCCCGCGTCCTGCGAGCACCCCATCTCCCACCACCTGCCCCGCTGCTCCGCTGGCATTCGAGCCCGCCTTGCGACTCTGCGGTGTCGGCGCACACCCACACGCGGAGGTTCCACCGTGCCCCTCAAGGAGTTCTACGACCAGCAGGTGAACTGGTCACCGCCGTTCGAGGACGGCCTTGAACGCGCGACGGTCGTCGTGCCACGCGACTACTCCGACCCGGACGGTCCCAAGCTCACCATCGCGATCGCCCGGCTGAAGGCGACCGACCCGGCCCGGCGCCGCGGGGTGCTGCTGGCCGTCAACGGCGGCCCTGGTGGCGACGGCGGCGACGGGCTCGGGCTGATCAAGCGCCTCGGCAAGCGGGTCAGGACCGCCTACGACCTGATCGGGTTCGACCCGCGCGGGTACGGCGAGTCGACCAAGCTCTACAGCGAGGTGACGATTCCCAAGGCTCCCTTCGACTCCCGGCCGCCGGACTCGCTGTTCGAGCAGCTGGCCGAGGACATGCGGCTGCGCGAGCTGGGCTGCGAGAAGGCCGGCGGCGAGCTGCGCAAGCACATCACGACCCGCAACACCGCGCGCGACATGGACCTGATCCGGGTCGTGCTGAACGAGCAGAAGATCTCGTTCGTCGGGTACGCGTACGGCACGTACGTCGGCGCGGTCTACGGCACGATGTTCCCGGAGCGCCTCGACCGCACGGTGCTCGACTCGTGCATCAATCCACAGTGGACGTGGCGCGAGCAGTTCGTCACGCAGGCGGAGGCGGTCTACCGCAACGTCGCGCTGTGGGCGGACTGGACGGCCGAGCGCGACGGGCACTTCCACCTCGGCACCACGCGCCAAGCCGTGATCGACGAGATCGAGGCCGTGGTCGCGAAGCTCGAGGAGGGCGACCAGGTCCAGCTGCGCACCCTGTTCGACGGCGCGGTCGGCACGCGGTCGACGGACAGGGCGCAGTGGGACTCGCTGGGCTACCTCATCGGCGACCTGCGGACCACGTTGCAGGACGCCAACTACGACAAGGCGCGCTCGCTGATCGTCGGGCAGGCCACCTGGCGGCCGCAGGACTCCGAGGGCGACCTGCGGGTCGGCGTGCTGGAGGCCATCACGCTGGAGACCTACTGGCCGCAGGACCTGGAGGTCTACTACGCCGACGTCCGCAAGCACCGCGCAGAGCACCCGTACGGGTACGGCGTGCTGCGGGCCCAGCCGTGGGTCGGCGCGTTCCGGACGTTCGAGAGCCTGGAGCCGCCGACGAAGCTCGCCCAGCCCGGCTACCCCAAGGGCCTGGTCGTGCAGGCGGACGGCGACCCGATGGACCGCGTCGAGGGCGGCATCGAACTGGCCGCGCTGCTGGACCACCCGCTGGTCCTGATCGAGGACTCCGGTGACCACGAGGTGTACGGACTGGCGGGCAACGAGGTTCTCGACGCCCTGGTCGACGACTACCTGGTCGACGGCGTGCTGCCGGCCGCCAAGCACACCAGGGTCCCCGGCCACGTCCAGCGCCCGGACATCCCGAAGGACTAGACGCACCAACGCGAAGGGGCCCCGCACCGGGAAGGTGCGGGGCCCCTTTCAGCGTTCTCAGTCCTCCGCGGGGATGTCCCACGTGACCGGCAGCTCCCACAGGCCGTAGATCACGGCGCCTTCCTTGCGCGGGATCTCCAGGAACGGCTTGGCGAGCCGCAGCGACGGGATGCGCTGGAACAGCGTCGACCACACCAGCTGCATCTCCAGGCGCGCCAGGTCGGCACCGATGCAGTGGTGCAGGCCGTGCCCGAACCCGAGGTGCTTGCGGGTGCCGCGCTCCAGGATCAGCTTCTCCGGCTCCGGGAAGATCTCGGGGTCGCGGTTGCCGTTCAGGCCCAGGCACAGGATGCCGTCGCCCGCCTTGATCGTCTTGCCGGCGATCTCGATGTCCTCCAGCGCGACGCGCGGGATGGCCGTGTCACCGATGGTCGCGAGGCGCACGAGCTCCTCGACGGCCGGCTCGATCATGCCCTCGGGGTCGTCCAGCAGCAGCTTCAGCTGGTCCGGGTGCTCCAGCAACGCGGCGGTGCCGAGGGAGAGCATCGACGCCGTGGTCTCGTGACCACCGTTCATCAGCAGCCGGATCATGTTGAACAGGTCGCGGCGGGTGTACTCCTCGCCCGAGGCCGCGTACTCGGCCATCGCGCGCGAGAGCAGGTCCTCGCCCGGCTCCTTCTCCTTCAACGTGATCAGCTTGTCGACGTAGGCGTTCACCTCGACGATGGCGGCCTGGCGCTGCTCCGGCGTCGAGTGCCCGCCCAGCAGACAGGTGCCGTGCTCGATGAAGAAGTCGTGCTCGTCCTGCGGGATGCCGAGCAGCTCGCAGATGACGGTCATCGGGACGGCCAGCGAGAACTCGCGGTGGAAGTCGATCGGCGGCGTCATCGTCAGGATCTTGTCGATGTACTCGTCGACGATCTCCTGGATGCGCCCGCGCAGCCGCTTCACCTGGCGGTTGGTGAACGTCACCGCCGCCTTGCGCCGGGTCTTGGTGTGCTCCGGGTTGTCGTAGCCGATGAACGACGTCTCGGTGCGGAACTCCGGCGGCGCGATGAAGTAGAACGGGAAGTTGTCGTGCTTGCGCGACGCGCTGATCCGCGGGTCGGTCAGCAGCTGCTTGATCGTGTGGTAGCCGCTGATCGTCCAGATCCGCAGACCGGATCCGGTCAGCGTCACCTCGACGACGTCCTCCTCGGCCATCTGCGTGTACTGCGCAGGCGGGGTGAACGGGCACTGGCGCTTGTACGGGAACGTGTCCACACCCGGCTCGGCGGTGCTGGTCATCTGGGTCTTCCTCCTAGTCGAAAGGTTGGCTCACGCCAGGTCAGCGCCGCCGTCGAGCGTGATGACCTGCCCGGTCACCCACGAGCTCGCCGGCTCGGCGAAGCGGGTGATCCACGGAACGACGTCGTCGACCTCACCGGTGCGCCCGAGAGGCGTCTGCGAGGCCTGGAAGCCGAAGTAGCCCTCGACCTCCTCGGGGCTCAAACCGTTGGCCGAGTAGACCTCCGTGCGCACCGCCGCGGGCGCGACCGCGTTCACGCGGATGCCCTGCGGTGCGAGTTCGAGGGCCCAGCTGCGGACCAGGCTGTCCACGGCGGCCTTGCTGGCGCCGTACACGCCACCACCGGGCACGGCGATGTGCCCGGCGTTGCTGGAGACGAAAACGATGCTGCCGCCGGGCGAAGTCAGCTGCGGCAACAGGGTCGCGGTCAGCACCAGCGGGCCGACCAGGTTGGTCTCCAGCACGTCACGGGCGGTCGCGAGGTCGAAACCGGCGACCGGCGTGAAGCGGAAGATCCCTGCGTTGTGCACGAGCACGTCCACCTTGCCGCCGCCCAGCTTCACGGCGTCGGCGACCTTCTGCGCGCCCTCGGCCGTCGTCACGTCCGCGACGACCGCGGTGATCGCGGGGTGCAGGGCGACGACCTCGGTGAGGCGGCTTTCCCGGCGGCCGGTGATGATCACGTTCGCGGCGCCGAGGTCGGCGAACGCCAGCGCCGCCGCGCGGCCGATGCCGGTTCCCCCACCCGTCACGACGACCTGCTGTCCGGCAAATGGTGCGTCCGACATGACGCCTCCAGCTTCTTTCCACTCGGCAGTGCAGTCACCGTCCACCCTGCTGGTTGAACCTTGAGTCCAGGTCTAGGTCGGACGGAAACCCTGAAGGCATGGGAATTCTCGCGGTGGGCAGGTGGCGCGCACGGGTCGGCAGACCCGGTGGCGTCGCGGTGAGCGAGTTCGAGTTCGCCCGCGACGGCACGGCGCTGCTGGTCGTGGGCGGAAGGGGATCCGGGACGTGGACCCAGACGGGGCCCGACACGTTCAGCTACCGGATCGACGAGGAGCTGGCCGAGGCGCCGGGCACGATCGAGATCGCGCAGGACGCGGTGCTGCGCGGCGACGAGTTCATCAGCAACGGCAAAGCCGTGGTGCGCCTGGAGAACGGCACCACAGCACGGGAAGCGCCGATCAGGATCGTCGCCCAGCGGCTCGGGTGAGACCTCGAAGGGGGCGCCAGCGAAGGCGCCCCCTTCTACAGCACGCGCGTCAGGAGAACTTGACAGTCACGTTGCCGGTGTACTGACCCGCCAACAGCGACAGCAACGCCTGCGGCGCGAACTTGACCCCGCCCTCCACGATCGTGTGCGGGAAGACGAACCTGCCCTCCTGCAACCACTGTCCGAAGTGGACGACCCAGTCCTGGATCTGCTCCGGCAGGTGGTAGCAGGCGAACGGGCGGATCTCCAGGTGCTTGGTGATCGCCGTCATCAGGTCGATCCGCGGGTGCTCGTCGCCGTCGTTCTGGTTGGCGAGCGCACCGCACAAAGCGAACCGGGCGTGCGGACGCGCGGCCTGGATCGCGGCCTCGAACTGCTCGCCACCGACGTTGTCGAAGAACACGCTGATGCCGTCCGGAGCGAGCTCGCGCAGCCGGTCGGCCACCGGGCCGTCTTTGTAGTTGAACGCGGCGTCGAAGCCGAGCTCGTTCACCAGCCAGTCGACCTTGGCCTGGCTGCCGGCCGACCCGATCACGCGCGCACCGCGGGCCTTCGCGATCTGCCCGGCGAGCGAACCGACACCACCGGCGGCACCGGTGACGAACACGACGTCACCCTCGCCGGCCTGCGCGATCGTCGCCATGCCGTAGTACGCGGTCGGTCCCTGCGACAGGAAGTAGACCGGCGACGGCACGTAGTGCGGGTTCTGCTTGATGAACTGCTGCGCCGGACCGGACCAGTACTCCTGCCACGGCCCGAACGACTGCACCAGGTCCCCGACCGCGAGGTCAGGGCTGTTCGACTTGACCACGGTGCCCACACCACCGGCACCGGCGGGCTCGCCGACCTTCCACGGCGGCACGCCGGGGATCTGGCAGTCGGACCTCATGAACTCCTTGAAGGCGGCGGCCACCGACACGTAGTCGACGCGCACCAACACCTCACCGTCACCGATCTCGGGGACGGCCACCTCGACGACGTCGAAGTGCTCGAGGGTCAGGTCGTCCTCGACGTGCTTGGCGAGCCTGACCTCCCACTGCTTCTCGGGGATGCTCATGGCTCTCCTTCTATCTCTATCCCCAGGTGACGGGGAAGGTGACAAGTGAGTGGTTGATTTCGCCCTGATGCCACTTCAGGTCCTCGTACGGCACGGCGAGCCGCAGGTCGGGGAAGCGGCGGGTCAACCCTTCGATGGCGATCGCCATCTCCATGCGCCCCAGCTGCTTGCCGAGGCAGTAGTGCACGCCGTGCCCGAACGCGATGTGCGGGTTCGACGCGCGGTCGATGTCGAGTTCGGTCGCGTTCTCGAAGACGTCCTCGTCCCGGTTCGCCGACGACAGCACGAAGAACACCGAGTCACCCTTGGCGATCTTCTGCCCGCCGAGCTCCAGGTCCTCGGACGCGATGCGGTGGAACCCGGTGGTGTCGGTGGCGAAGAGGTTCACGTGCCGCAGCAGCTCCTCGACGGCCGCCGGGATCAGCAACGGGTCGGCGACCAGGCGCTTCCACGTGTCGGGGTGGTCGTGCAGCAACGCCAGCACGGAGTTGGAGATCTGGTTCGCCGCGGTGTCGAAGCCGGCGCCGATGAGGGTGAACGCGAACGTCACCAGCTCCTGCTCGCTCAGCTTGTCGTCGTTGTCCCGCGCGGAGATCAGGTCCGACAGCATGTCCTGACCGGGGTTCTCGCGCTTCTGCGCGATCAGGCCCATCACGTACCCGGCGAGCCGCCCGAACGCCCGCATCGGCGCCTCGGGGTCGTTCTCGTCGAACGTGGCGAACGCCCGCGCGTCCGTCTCGAAGATCTTCAGGTCGGACGTCGGCACGCCCAGCAGGTCGCCGATGATCGTCAGCGGCAGCGGAACACAAAGCGCCTCAACGAGGTTGACCGGCCCGCCCGTCACCATCATCGTGTCGAGCAGCTCGTCGCACACCTGCTGCACGCCCGAACGCATCGCCTCGACCTTGCGGACGGTGAACGCGCCCATCACGAGCTTGCGCAGCCGCGAGTGCTCGGACCCGTCCAGCGAGATGATCATCTCGGGTGTGGTGGTCATGGCACCGCCGACCTGGGGAGCGCCCTCGGCGCACGTCAACGCGCGGCTCAGCCTGGAGTCGGCGAGCCCGGCGCGGACGTCCTCGTACCGGGTGATCACCCAGGTCGGCGTGCCTGAATTGGTGCGCACCTTGGCAACGGGGCACTCGGCGCGCAGGGTGTCGTACTTGGGGTCGGGGCCGCGGTAGGAGGATCCGCTGAACGGGAACTCCTCGTCCAGTTCAAGGGGCAGCACGGGACACCTCCAGTGGAATTACGGCCTGGCCTCGCGCCGAACCTTGCTACGCGCACCTCGAAGGCCGCTCGAAACCTGAATGTCGACCGGGAGTCGAGCCCCCGTACCTACCTTCGCGCCATGGACACTGCACTCGTGCCGTTCCGGGTCGAGGTTCCCGACTCCGAACTGGCGGACCTCACCCGGCGGCTGGCAGCGACCAGGTGGCCGGACGCGGAGACCGTGGACGACTGGTCGCAGGGCATGCCGCTGGCCTACGCCAAGGAACTGGCCGAGTACTGGGGGAACGTCTACGACTGGCGCGCCACCGAGGCCCGGCTGAACGCCATCCCCCAGTTCAAGACCGAGATCGACGGCGTCGGCATCCACTTCCTGCACGCCCGCTCTCCCCACGCGAACGCGAAGCCGTTGCTGCTCACGCACGGCTGGCCCGGTTCGGTCGCCGAGTTCCTCGACGTGATCGAGCCGCTGACCAACCCGCCGGACCCGGCCGACGCGTTCCACGTCGTCGCGCCCTCGTTGCCCGGCTACGGTTTCAGCGACAAGCCGACCGGAACCGGCTGGACGCTGGAACGGATCGCTCAGGCGTTCGTCACGCTCATGGGCCGGGCCGGCTACGACAAGTTCTACGCGCACGGCAACGACTGGGGCTCGTTCATCACGGGCATCCTCGGCCACATCGCGCCGGACCACGTCGAGGCGATCCACCTCGTCATGCCGTTCGCGTCCGCGCCCGAGGCGGAAGTCCAGCTGACGCAACGGGACTACGAAGGTCTCGGTGCGCTGAAGGAGTTCGCCGCCAAGGAGTCCGCGTACGCGGCGGTGATGAACACCAAGCCGCAGTCGCTCGCCTACGGCCTCACCGACTCCCCGATCGGCCAGCTCGGCTGGGCGGGCGAGAAGTACTGGTCGTGGAGCGACCACGACGGCGACGCCGAGAAGATCATCTCCCGGGACCGCATCCTCGACATGGTCTCGGTGTGCTGGTTCACCGCCACCGCCGCGTCGTCGGGCCGCCTGTACTGGGAGAGCTACAACAAGTCGCCGCTGACCCAGGTCGGCGTGCCGACGGGCTTCTCGGTGTTCCCGGCCGACGCGCGGATGCCCAAGGCGTGGGCCGAGCACCGGTTCACCGATCTCCGGTACTGGAGGGAAATGCCTTCGGGCGGCCACTTCCCGGCGTTGGAGAACCCGGTCGTGCTCGTCGAGGAGCTGCGCACGTTCTTCCGGCTGGTGCGCGCATGACCGCGACGCTGAACAAGCCGAGCGCGAAGCTCGGGCTTGTTCTGGCGGTGTGCTGCCTGGCGCAGTTCATGAACGTGCTGGACGCGTCGGTCATGAACGTCGCCCTGCCGTCGATCTTCGAGGACCTCCACTTCGAACGGCACGACCTGCAGTGGGTCAACAGCGCGTACACGATCGCGGTGTGCGGCTTCCTGCTGCTGGGCGGCCGGCTCGCGGACCTCTTCGGACAGCGCAGGGTGTTCCTGTTCGGCGCCGCGCTGTTCACGGTCGCGAGCGCGGTCGGCGGCATGGCGACCTCGCCCGGCACGCTGATCGCGGCACGCGGGTTCCAGGGACTGGGCGCGGCCGTGATGGCGCCGGCGTCGCTGACCGTGCTCGGCACGACGTTCACGGATCCGACCGCCCGCGCGAAGGCTTTCGGCTGGTGGAGCGCGGTGTCCGGCACCGGTGGCGCGGTCGGCGTGCTGCTCGGCGGCATCGTCACCGAGTCGCTCGGCTGGCGCTGGGTGCTGCTGATCAACGTGCCGCTCGGCATCGCGCTGGTGTCCATGATCCGGGGGGCCGTGCCGGAGACCGCGAGTGGCGGCGGCCGCAAGAGCCTCGACGTGCCGGGCGCGATCACCGTGACGATCGGCCTGATGGCCCTGGTCTACGGCATCGCGCAGTCGCACGAGCTGGGCTGGGGTTCCTGGCAGGTCGCGGGATCGCTGGTGCTGTCGCTGGTGTTGTTCGCGCTCTTCCTGCGCCAGCAGACGGTCTCGGACCACCCGCTGATGCCGCTGGGGATCTTCCGCAACCGCCAGGTGACCGCGACGAACATCGTGGCGTTCTTCGCGATCGCCGCCCTGTTCAGCACTTTCTACTTCCTCACGCTGGTGCTGCAGCAGGTGATGGGTCTGAGTGCGCTCGCCACCGGCCTCGGCTACCTGCCGTTGTCGATCGGCATCGCGCTCGGCGGGTTCGGCGTGTCGCGGATCGTGCCGAGGATCGGGCCGCGGCCGGTGCTGATCGCCGGCCTGCTCACCGCGACCGCCGGGCTGCTGTGGGTGTCCACAGCGGACGAGACGTCGACGTTCCTCGGCACGATCCTGGTGCCGACCACGTTGCTGGGCCTCGGCATGGGCGCGGTGCTGAACGCGACGACGAACGCCGCCACCTCCGGGGTGCCGCGCGAGCAGGCCGGTCTCGCATCCGGTCTGCTGAACACGATCCGCCAGATGGGCAGCGCGATCGGCCTGGTCGTGCTCGCGACGATGTCGTCGGCCCGCGCGGACTCCCTGATCGCACAAGGGGAACCGTTGCGGCACTCGCTCGGCTCGGGCTTCGGGCTGGCGTTGTTCGGTGCGGCCGCCTTCACCTTCTGCGGTGCGATCGCGGCCCTCGCCGTTCCCCGCAAGAAGTAGGCCCACCAAAGGAGAACGGCCCCTCGGAACTCTCCGAGGGGCCGTTCTCCGTGTTCTAGAAACCCTTGCCGTGCAGGTCGACCGGCAGTGCGACGAGCCGGTGGTTCATGTCGGCCTGCTGCCATTCGAGGTCCTCCTCGGCGACGGCGAGCCGGGCGGCCGGGAAGCGCCGGGTCAGTTCCTCGAACGCGGTGGTCAGCTCGATGCGGGCGAGCGGGGCGCCGAGGCAGCGGTGGATGCCGTAGCCGAACGCGAGGTGCGCGTTGTCGGCGCGCGCGAAGTCGAGCACGTCCGGGTCGGTGAACAACATCTCGTCGCGGTTCGCCGAGTTCGTCGACACGAACACCGCGTCGCCCTTGGGGATCGTGACGCCGAACAACGTCACGTCCTCGGTCGCGATCCGCGGCAGGCCCGTGGTGTCGTTAGTGGACAACGTGATCCACCGCAGCAGCTCCTCGACCGCCGCCGGCACCTCCTCTGGCCGTTCGCCGAGCCGCACCCAGACGTCGCGGTGGTGCCCGAGCAACGTCAGCACCGAACTGGCCAGGTGGCACGCCGTGGAGTCACCGCCAGCGCCGAGCAGCGTGTAGCCGAGGCCGATGAGCTCGCCGACCTCCAGCCTGTCGTCGCCGATCCGCGCCTCGGTCAACGCCGACAGCACGTCGTCACCGGGCTGGGCGGTCTTCGCGAACACCAGCCCCGCCATGAACTCGCCGAGCCGCTCCCCCGCCGCGGCCGCAAGTTCGGGCTGGTCGACGGCGGCGAACTCGCGGATCAGCCGGGCGAACGTGTCGCGGTCGCCGGCGGGCACCCCCAACAGGTCGCTGATCGCGATGATCGCCAGGGGGAACGTGAACTCGCCGAGCAGGTCGACGGGACCTTCGAGCGCCTTCTCGTCCGCCTGGTCCAGCAACTCTGTCACGAGCCGCTGGATTCTCGGTCGCATGGACTCGATGCGGTCCACCGAGAACGCCTGCGACACGAGGTCGCGCAGCCGGGTGTGGGCGGGCGGGTCGAGCGAGATGATCATGCCGGGCGGCGCCTGGAACAGCCCGGGGAAGGTCGGTGCCGACGGTTCGTACGACGCCGCGCGGGAGAACCGCACGTCGTCGAGGACGACGCGGACCGAGTCCTGGGTCGTCGCGATCCAGCAGTGCCCGCCGCCGTTCGCGGGCAGGCGCACGACGGGACTCGACGCGCGGAACCCGGCGAACTCCGGCGCCGGACCCCGGTAGCTGGAACCGGGAACGGGAAAGGAAACCACCGTGCGCTCCTCAAGACGATTGGGATTGTTTCCGCACGTTAGGAGGGGTGGCCTGAAGCCCGATCTAGTGCCGTTCGAGTGACCGGGTGAACGCTGAGCGTGATCGGCCATCCAGGCGAAAACCCCCAATTCGGGAGATCCACATGACCATCCTCGTCACCGGGGCGCGCGGCAACGTCGGCCGTCGCGTGCTTCAGCGGCTCTACGCGGCGGGTCACAGCCTCCGCGCGTCCGGCCGAAATCCCGCGGAACTCGACGTCCCAGAAGGTGTGGAGACCGTCGCTCTCGACCTGAACGACCCGGAGACGTTCGTCGCGGCCCTCGCCGGTGTCTCCAAGGTCCTGCTCTACGCGGAGCCGGACGGCATCGTGAAGTTCCTCGACGAGGCCGAGAAGGCGGGCGTCGAGCAGATCGTGCTGCTGTCGTCCAACACCGTCGGCCTGCCCGGCGCGGAAGAGGACCCGCTGGCGCACCACCACGTCGTGGTCGAGGAGGCCGTGATCGGCTCCGGCCTGACGTACACGATCCTGCGGCCCGGTGCTTTCATGAGCAACGCGTTCGGCTGGAGCTACTCGCTGCAGCAGGGCGACACGATCGACCAGGTCTTCCCCGAGGCGCAGGTGGCGCCCGTGCACGAGGACGACATCGCTGACGTGGCCGTGGTCGCGTTGACGGAGAAGAAGCTCCAGGACGAGATCGTCGACCTGACCGGCCCCGAGTCGCTGACGTTCCGGCAGGAGCTGGAGATCGTCGGCGAGGTGCTCGGCCGCAAGCTCGTGATCAACGGCCTGACCCGCGAGGAGGGTGAGGCGCAGATGAGCAACTTCGTGCCGCCGCCCGTGCTCACCTCGCTGCTGAACCAGTGGGAGGCCGCGGTCGGCGTCGTCGCCGACACCAGCGCCACGGCCGAGCGGATCACCGGCAAGCCGGCCCGCACCTTCCGCCAGTGGGTGGAAGAGCACGCGTCGTTCCTTGTGTGACGCGGGTGCCGGAGCCGGGATGAGGGCGGCGGACCCGTCCCGGCTCCGGCAGGCTCGTTGCTAGACGCGTGTCATCGTGAACGTGATGTTCGAGGTGCCCAGGTTCGTGCCGTCCGCGAGGAAGAACGTCGACGGGCCGGAGCTGGTGAAGTTGTTCGGTCCACTTTGGACGGCGTCCTGGTCGAAGTCGACGTACGCGAAGTAGGCGCCGTTCTCGTCGTAGACCTTCTCGCCGCGGAACTTGTAGTGGAACTTGTTCACGCCGGTGACCCACCAGGTGCCCTGCGTGGTGGTGTTCTGCTCGTTGGTGACGAACACCTTGCCGTTGGCCTTGAACTGCAGCTTGGTCGGGTGGTCGCCGTCGGTCCGGGTCACGTACCCGGTCCAGGTGCCGACCGGCGTGCAGGTCGCGTTCGCGGCGGTCGCCGTACCGGCCAAGGAAAGCAGTACGACCGCCAGGATCGCTCCTATGCGCGTGTAGGCCGAACGTTTCGGAGTGAACGTCTGCATCTGTGACTCCTGATCCAGGGTGCGTGCGGCGGGACGCGCGCAACGGTGGGCCACAGGTCTCGACGTAAACCTCAGAACGGCTGGAGCGCCCGTTTTTCCGTTGCGGCACAAGCTCACCTCAACTCGGGTATCGCAAAATTTTCGTTACTCATGAGCTGACAGGGAGGACGCCGTGACCGAACGGGAGACAGACCTCTGCGCGCTGTTCGGGGAGGTGCTCGGGGTACCGGGGATCGAACCGGACGACCACTTCTTCGATCTGGGAGGCCATTCGCTGCTGGCGTCGAAGCTGGTCAAGCAGGTCCACGAGCGGTACGGCGTCCGCGTCCCGTTGCGCAGCTTCTACGAGGACCCGACGGCGCGTGCCGTCGCCAAGCACCTGGACCAGGCAGCCTAGGAGTTCGAGATGCGATGGAATGACCTGTACATCGCCGGTGTGGGCACATATCTGCCCGAGCAGGTCGAGACGGTGGACGACGCCATCGCGGCCGGCCGGTACACAGAAGAGAAGAAGGCCATGAACGGCTACCGGGAGCTGCGCGTCGCGGCACCCGGCGAGACCGGCCCCGTCATGGCGGCGAAGGCCGGTCTGCAGGCCGTGGAGCGGTCGGGCCTCAGCCCGCTCGACTTCGGGCTGACCGTGCACGCCTCCCTGTCCCACCAGGGACTCGACCTGTGGACGCCGGCGAGCTACGTGCAGGCCAACACGGTCGGCGGCACCGGGCCCGCGTTCGAGGTCAAGCAGGGCTGCAACGGCTTCATGGCCGCGGTGGACCTGGCGGCCTCGTACCTCTCTTCGCACCGCGACCTGCCGGCGGCGCTCGTGACCGCGGGCGACGCGTTCCACCTGCCCTACTTCGACCGGTGGGCCTCCGAGGAGCAGAACGTCAACGGCGACGGCGCGGGGGCGCTGGTGCTGTCGAACCGTTCGGGCTTCGCGAGGATCCGCTCCATCCACTCGCACGCGGACTCCACTCTGGAGCAGATGTCGCGCGGCTTCCAGCCGTGGACCACGGGTCCGTACGCGGACGGCAAGACCCTGCAGCTCAACAGCGGCGTCGAGGACTTCCTGCAGAACGCGGACGTCGACCTCGACGACATGATCGCGCGCATCGGCGGCGGGGTGCGGCACTCGCTCAAGATGGCGTTGTACGAGGCGGAGATCGAGCTCTCCGACGCTCGTTTCTTCCTGCACCAGCAGCTCGCGGAGACCATCGTCACGCACGGCATCTGCGGTTTGCTGGGCGTCGACAGGGCTTCCACCACCTACGACTGGGCGAAGCAGTACAGCATGGTCGGCACCGCGGACATCGCGCTGGGACTCGACCACGTGCTGGCCGACCGCGACCCGAAGCCCGGTGACCTGGTCGTCCTGCAGTCCTCGGGCGCCGGTTACGTGTGGACCGCGGCCGTCCTCGAGATCCTGGAAGTTCCTTCCTGGGTGTAAAGGCTTGGGAAAGGGCCGGGCTCCTTGCGAGCCCGGCCCTTTCTCGTTCACTCAGATGTAGAGGGACTTCGAGTTCCAGTCGGGTTCCGGCAGCGCCTTGCGGTCGGTCTTGCCGTTGCTCGTGATCGGCAGCTCGTCGAGGACGACGAACCCGGCCGGCACCATGTGCTCGGGCATGGCGGCACGCATGTGGGCCTTGAGCGCCCGCTTGTCCACGGACTCCCCGGCCGGCACGACCCACGCGATCAGCCTGCGGTCCCCGCTCGGGTGCGTGCGCAGGTGGACGGCGGCGGTGCGGACCTGCGGGTGCTCGGTCAGCGCGTTCTCGACCTCGCCCGGTTCGACCCGGAACCCGCGCAGCTTGAACTGGTCGTCGATGCGGCCGAGGAACTCGACCACGCCGTCCGCGCGCTTCCGGCCCTGGTCACCGGTGCGGTAGTAGCGCTCGCCGTTCCAGCTCGCCCGCACGAACTTCTCGTCGGTGAGGTCCTGGCGCTTCCAGTAGCCGCGGGCCACCTGGGCGCCGCCGATCCACAGCTCCCCCGCCTCGTCCGTCGGCTTTCCCTCCGCGTCGACGGCCACGACGTCGACGTTCTGCAACGGCGTGCCGATCGGGATGGCGCCGCCGAGGTCCTCGTGCGCGCCGATGCGGTGGCACGTGGCGAACGTCGTGGTCTCGGTCGGCCCGTAGCCGTTGATGATCTGCAGCTCCGGCACGGACTCGCGCAGCTGCCGCACGTGCGCCACGGACACGACGTCGCCGCCGGTCATGACGGTGTGCAGGCCCTTGAACGCGGCCACGTCCACGTCGATCTGCCGGTGGAACAACGCCGCGGTGAGCCAGAGGATGCTGATCTCGTTGCCGCGCAGCAGATCGCCGAGCTCCTCGGCCTGCACGACACCGGGCGGGGCGAGCACGACGCGCGCGCCGTTCAGCAGCGCGCCCCAGATCTCGAACGTGGCCGCGTCGAACGCGACGGGCGCGAGCTGCAGGATCCGGTCGGCCGGCGTGACGGTGACGTAGTTCGGCGCCGTGACGAGGTTGGTGATGTTGCGGTGCTCGATCATCACCGACTTCGGCCTGCCCGTGGACCCCGAGGTGTACATGAGGTACGCGAGGTCGTCAGGGCTCACCGCGGGAAGCTCCACAGCGGACCGCGCGCCGACCGGCGGCACCTTGACCGTGGTGAACCCGGCGAAGAACCGCCCCACCACCAGCGACACCTCGGCGTCGCTGAGCATCATGGACACCCGCGACTCGGGGTCCTCCTGGTCGATCGGCACGTACGCCGCCCCGGCCTTGAGCACCCCCAGCAGTGCCACGACGAGCTGCGGCGACCGTTCCAGGCACACCGCCACCCGGTCGCCGACGCGCACACCGGCCTCGACGAGCTCGCCCGCCAGCGCGTCCGACCAGCGGTCGAGCTCGGCGTACGTGAGCCTGCCGGAGTCGGCGGAAAGCGCTACTGCGTCCGGTGTTCTGGCCGCCCGGCAGCGGAAGGCGTCGGTCACGGTTGTGGACATGCCCCAGCTCCTCTCACTTTCCCCCATCCTCCGCAACGCGCCTCGGGCGAGCCTCGGGTCACAACTGGCGCTACAGGGGTGTTCGACCTGCGCGAACAACACTCAGCGCGTCCGCTGCCCACCTCACCGGAGGCGCATCCCCCATGAAGTTCCGCAAGAAGGCACTCGCCGCCGTGGCCGCCTGCGTGCTGGCCACCCCCGTCGTCGCCGCCGCCGGCGCCACCGCGAAGCCCAACTACGACCAGGCGCTCGTCGGCCGCTGGGACCTCACCGTGACCATCCACATCGAGGAACCCCCGCTGCTCACACCGCTGTTCTGCGACTTCACCCCCGACTACCAGCTGCACTGCGAGACCAAGCCCGGCTACCCGGACCAGCTCGAGGGCCGCGGCATCTGGACGATGGGCAAGGACGGCCAGTTCAGCTTCTGGATCACCCACCACGCCCACCGCGACGAGAACGGCAACCCCGTCGGCTCGATCAACGCGAGCCACCTGGGCAAGCTGAGCAACAACAAGAAGAAGTTCAACACCAAGGCGCACACCTACATCAACATGAACGACGGCACCCCGTGGCAGGGCCCCGTCGACATCGAGGGCGCCGCGTTCCGCATCTGAGCCCCGGCTCGCGAAAGGCCCTCTTCCGCACGGGAGAGGGCCTTCGTCGTGCGCCGCAACGCGCCCTGAGACGGCCTGAGGCCCCAGGCGAATCGCCTGGGGCCTCAGGATTCCAGCGGAGGGAGAACTACGCCTTGGCGGGCTCCTCAGAGCCCTCCGCGCCCTCTTCGGCACCGGCGCCCCACTCCTCCTGCTTCAGCCAGCGAGGCAGGAAGGAGGCGAGCAGCAACGCCAGTGCGGCGAAGCCGAAGCCGACGTACAGCGTGGTCTCGAACGCGTCCGTGAAGGACTGACCGGCCGCCTGGTGCGAGAACTTGTCCGCGATCGCCTTGGCCTGCGGGTCCGCCTGGACCGCACCACACGCCGCCGCGTCCGGCGTACCGGAGAACGTGGAGGTGGCGCAGGTCTGGAAGGCCGCGGTGAGCTCGGTGGCGCGGGCGTCCGCGACACCGGCCGCCACGATCTCCTGGCGGAACTGCGGCGCCAGCGCCTCGGTGTTCGTCGCGCCGTGCGAAGCGAGCGGCGAGAAGAACGCGAGGGTGACGACCGAGATGCCGACCGCGAAACCGAGCTGCTGCTTGGTGTTGATGAGGCCGGAGGCGGCGCCCGCGTCCTGGTGCGGCACCTCCTGCAGGGCGAACAGCGCGATCGGGGTGGCGGTCATGCCGAAGCCGAGACCGATCAGCAGCAGTCCGGGAACGAGGCCCCAGCTGGTGACGTCCGGGCTGACCGAGAACAGCAGCACGGCGACACCGACGGCGATCACGACGGCACCGACCTGCAGGACCGTGCGGCCGAACTTCGGCACCAGGGCGACGACCGAGGCCGACGCGGTGATGAAGGCGCCGATGCAGAACGCCAGCAGCGTGACACCGGTGCGCAGCGGCGAGAAGCCGAGACCCTCCTGCAGGTACAGGTAGAGGGCCAGCATGAACATGCCGGTGAAGCTGAACATGCCCAGCATCAGCGCGAGGGCCGCGGAGAAGCTGCGGGACTTGAACAGGTTGAGCGGCACGAGGGGCATGCCGTCCTTGCGCTGCTTGGCCTTCTCGTAGGCGATGAAACCGATGAAGCCCACGACGGACGCGGCCATCAGCACGAAGCCCCACGCCGGCCAGTGCAGCTCACGGCCGAAGGTCAGCGGGAACAGCAGGGCGGTGAGGCTGACGGTCGCCAGGACGACACCGATGATGTCGAGGCGGATGCGGCTCGGGGCCTTGGACTCGTTGATGTACTTCCAGCCCAGGGCGTAGCCGATGATGCCGATCGGCACGTTGACCAGGAAGATCGTCCGCCAGTCCCACCCGAAGACGTTCCAGGCGACCAGGAGGCCACCGACGAGCGGGGCGATCGTGGCCGCGAGACCACCGATGGTGCCCTGGATGGCGAAGACCGCGCCCTTCTCCTTGTCGGGGAAGGTGACGTGGATGATCGACATGACCTGCGGGACCATCAGGCCGGCCGCGAGACCCTGCGCGAGACGGGACGCGACGAGCATCTCGGGGTTGACCGAGATACCGCACAGGAACGACGTGACGACGAAGCCGAGCACGCCGAGCTGGAACATGCGGCGACGGCCGTAGATGTCGCCGAGACGGCCACCGGTGATCAGCGTGAGCGCGAACGCGAACACGTAGCCGGCGGTGATCCACTGCAGCTGCACGAAGCTCGCGCCCATGCCGTGCTGGATCGCGGGGAGCGCGACGTTGACGATGCTGCCGTCCAGCATGTCCATGAACGTCGCGACGGTCATGATGATGAACGCGATCCAGCGACGCGGGTCGGCCGCCGGCGCGTCAACGACCGGAGCCGCCTGCGCGCCGGCAGTCGCCGACGGCGACTCCAGGTCGTGGTTGGTGTTGGTGGAGGTCACGATTTCTCCTCAGATGACTTATTTCGCTACGCACGACAGGCGATGGCTCTGGACTACTCGGGGCGGCTCTGGGCCTTTCGAGTGGAACGAGGACGCACCTCCTGCCTGAAGAACGACTGCCGGTCGATGACCTTCAGGGTGATCCCCTCCGCTTGAGTCCCGGTCAGGTCGCGGCGGAGCGTTTCGCGGGCACGCCGAAGGCCCTGGTGCCGGGGGCACCAGGGCCGTTCGCGCCCGGGGTCAGTGCAGGACCGACGCCGGGTAGGTGCGCACGGACGCGGTCTCGTACCGCAGCGCCACGTGGCTGGAGCAGCTCACCACGTCACGCCAGAACCGTTGCAGCGCACCACCTTCCGCGAGTCCGCTGGTGCCGGCGGCCCGCACCAGGCCACCCACCGCGTCGACCAGGACCTCGGCCACGTAGGCGACGTTGCGCTCGTTGCGCGCCATCGCGGCCGGGGTGAACTCGCGGTCGTCGAGCACCGCGGCGTTCTGCTCCACGAGCAGCCTCGCCGATTCCACCTGACCCGACGCGCGAACCAGGTCGACGGCGTTCATCACGGACTGCTTCTTCCCCGACAGCACCGCGATGCACGCTTCCAGTGCCCCCATCGCCGCGCCGACGGCCGGAGCGACGAACGTGAGGCCGCCGACCGCCTGGAACGGGACGTTGTGGCTCGGCACCGGCGACCAGCTGGTGCCCTTGAGCAGATCCGCCCGGTCGAACGAGAGGTGCGCCGGCACGAAGACGTCGTCCACGACCACCGAGTGGCTGCTGGTGGCCTTCATGCCGACGCTGTCCCACGTCTCGAGGACGGTGAAGTCCTTGCGCGGCACCGCGAAGAAGCGGCCCTCCTCGCCGACCATGCCGCACAGCAACGCCCAGTCGGCGAAGTCCACGCCGCTGACGTAGAGCCAGCGGCCGCTCAGCCGGTGGCCACCGTCGACGACGGTGCCCTTGCCCATGGGCGGCTGGCCGGTGACGACGAACGCGTCCGGGCCGTTCGCCCAGATCTCGTCGTGGCCCTCCTTCGGCAGCAGGCCGGCGAACCGCGACGACAAAGCGGACAGCGACGCGCACCACGACGTGGACGCGCAGCCCTGCCCCACGGTGAAGACGGCCTCGGTCAGTTCCGCGAAGGTCCCGTCCGCGCCGCCGCGTTCGGCTGCGACGAAGTGCCGCGCGAACCCGGCGTCGCGCAAGGCCTCGACGACCTCGGGGGCGAGCTTGCGGGTGGCGTCGGCCTCGGCCGCGTGCTCCGCGGCGATCAGCCTGACCTTCTCCGCGGCCGCGGCCAGGCCGGTGTTCTGAGCAGTCACCTCGTCACCTCCGGAACGTCACGCGGCCTGGACGGGCAGGTCGCGGTGGATCGTGCGGGACTTCGTGTAGAGCTTGCCGTCGATGCGCACGAGCACGTCCTCGATGGAGAACGTCGGCTCGAAGCTGACGACGCCCTCGGCGGTCGTGCGGGTGACGAGCGAGGCGTAGCTGACGTTCAGCGTGTTCTCGTCGACCTCTTCGATCAGGTAGTGGTCGTTCCAGTGCCGCACGGCAACGCCCTTGTAACGGGGCAGCGCGGCGCTGGCGCCGGCGATCAGGGCCGCCCGGCCCTCGACCTTCTCGCTCCGGTGGGCGTGGTCGGTGACCCCGTCCTCGGTGAACGTCTGGGCGTAGCCCTCCACGTCCAACGCGTCGAGCAGCCGCATCTGCTGGGCGTAGAACGTCTGGACCTCGATGTGGACCGCAACATTGACAGGGGACACGACAACTCCTCGGTCTGCCGGTTTCGCTACCGCGACTATGGGTGCGGGCGCTGGACAGCCGGTCGAGCCGTCCTGGTTCGACCGCCGTTTGAGGTGGCGTTGAGACAAACCGGGCACGGTCTGGGAGACATCTCCCTTTCTATTGCGCGAGGAGGGCCACATGGCCTCAACTCCCGATGTCGCCAAGTCGGTGACGGTCGAGGCGACGATCGAGCAGGCGTTCGCGATCTTCGCGACCAAGCCGATCGAGTGGTGGCCGGAGTCGCACGTGTTCGTGAAGGACCGGCAGGCCATCACGATCGAACCGTTCGTCGGCGGGCGCTACTTCGAGCGCGGCGCGGACGGCGAGGAGATCGCCTGGGGCACCATCACCGAGTGGGACCCGCCGAAGCGCCTCGTGATGACGTGGCGGGTCGGCCCGTACTGGCAGCCGATCTTCGACGACGAGAAGGCCTCGTTCATCAAGGTGGACTTCGAGGTCGTCGGCCCGACGACGACGAAGGTCACGCTCACGCACGCGGACCTGCACCGCCACGGCGACATCGCCGAGGGCATCCACAAGGCGCTCGACGGTCCATCGCCGGGCGAGACGCTGGAGACGTACGCGCGCGTCATCGAGAAGCACGTCCCGAAGGCTGCCTGACCAGGCCCGGAATCCCGGTCAGGCAAAACGAAAGCGGCCGCCCCAAGCCTCCGGGGCGGCCGCTTTCTCGTGCGTTCTAGGCGCCGAGCTCGAGCGCCTCGTCGTGGGTGCGGTCGACGACGTTCTTGACGTCGACGATCCGGCCGAGCTGCTTGATCAGCTGGCCGACCGTGCGCCCGTCCTGGAGCTCGACCACGACGTCGAGGCGGGAGAGGTCGCCCCGCTCGGCGGGGGCGAGGCTCAGCGACTCGACGTCGACGCCCCGGCTGGAGAACAGCACCACGATCCGTGCCAGCGCCCCGGGCTCGTTGCGCAGCAACAGGGAAAGCGAATGTCTGGTCATCACTCTTCCTCGTCGAACAGGGGCCGGATGCCCCGCGCGGCCATGATCTCGTCGTTCCCGGTGCCCGCGGCGACCATCGGCCACACCTGGGCGTCCTGTCCCACCACGAAGTCGACGACCACGGGCCGGTCGCGGACCGCCATCGCCTCCAGGATCGTGCCGTCCACTTCGGACTTCGACTCGCAGCGCAGCCCGACGCAGCCGAGCGCGTCGGCGAGCTTGACGAAGTCGGGGTGGCGCTGGTGGGTGCCGAGCCTGGTGTTGGAGTAGCGGCCCTCGTAGAACAGGGTCTGCCACTGGCGGACCATGCCGAGGTTGCCGTTGTTGATGATCGCGACCTTGATGGGGATGCCTTCGGCGGCGCAGGTCGCGAGCTCCTGGTTGGTCATCTGGAAGCAGCCGTCGCCGTCGATGGCCCAGACCGTGCGGTCGGGGGCGCCGGTCTGCGCGCCCATCGCCGCCGGCACCGCGAAGCCCATCGTGCCGGCGCCGCCGGAGTTGAGGAACGAGCCGGGGCGTTCGTAGCGCACGTACTGGGCGGCCCACATCTGGTGCTGGCCCACGCCGGCGACGTAGATGGCCTCGGGACCGGTGAGCTTGCTGATCCGTTCGATCACGTACTGCGGTGCCACCATGCCGTCGCCCGGCCAGTCGTAGCCCAGCGGGTAGGTGGTGAGCAGGCCGCCGAGGTAGTTCCACCAGTCCGCGAGGTCCGGTTTCCGCGTGATGACGGCTGAGAGCGCTGCCATGACGTCCTTGCAGTCGCCGACGATGCCGACGTCCGCCTTGCGGTTCTTGGAGATCTCGGCGGGGTCGATGTCGGCGTGGATCACCGCGGCGTGCGGGGCGAACTCGGGCAGCAGGCCGGTGACGCGGTCGTCGAACCTCGTGCCGAGCGCGATCAGCAGGTCGGCCCGTTGCAGTCCGGCGACCGCGGGCACGGTGCCGTGCATGCCGGGCATGCCGAGGTGCAGCGGGTGCGAGTCCGGGAACGCGCCGCGGGCCATGAGCGTGGTGACGACCGGGATGCCGGTCTTCTCCGCGAGCTTCAGGAGCTCCTGCGACCCGCCGGCGCGGATCACGCCGCCGCCGACGTAGAACACCGGCCGCTTCGACGACCCGATGAGCTGCGCGGCGTTGCGGATCTGCACCGGCGAGAGCACCGGCCGCGCCTGGACGCTGATCTTCGGCGGGGTGTAGGTGGTGGCGGTGGCCAGCACGTCTTTGGGCAGGTCCACCAGCACCGGGCCCGGCCGTCCGCTCGCCGCGATCCGGAACGCCTCGGCGATCACGCGGGGGATGTCGGCCGGGTCGTGCACCTGGAAGCTGTGCTTGGTGATCGGCAGCGTGATGCTGCGGATGTCCGCCTCCTGGAAGGCGTCCGTCCCGATCACCGACCTCGCCACCTGGCCGGTGATCGCCACGATCGGCACGGAGTCCATGTAGGCGTCCGCGAGGGGCGTGACCAGGTTCGTCGCCCCCGGCCCCGAGGTCGCCATGCAGACGCCCACCCGTCCGGTCGCCTGCGCGTACCCCTGGGCCGCGTGCCCGGCGCCCTGCTCGTGACGCACCAGGACGTGCCGGATCTTCGAGTCGAACAGCGGGTCGTAGGCGGGCAGGATGGCCCCGCCGGGCATTCCGAAGATCACCTCGCAGCCGACGTCCTCAAGCGCCTTGATCAACGCACCCGCACCGGTCGTGTCCACGATTGCTCCCCGAACTTCGATCAGCCCGCGAGCTGGCGCTCCAGCTGGCGCGGCGACAACGGCTTGTCGAGCGACGGCTCAGAGCTCAGGATCGCGCGCTGCAACTGACGGAGCCTTTCGGACGGCTCAAGCCCGAGCTCCTCGATCAGCGTGTCGCGCAGGGACTGGTAGGCCTCCAGCGACTTCCACTGCCGGCCCGCCCGGTAGAGCGCGAGCATGTACTGCGCGCAGAGGTTCTCGTGCATGGGGTGCTGCGCGGTGAGCACGGAGAGCTCGCTCAGCAGCGACTGGTGCTTGCCCAGCTGGAGGTCGGCCTCGATGCGCGTCTCCAGCACGCCGAGACGGCTCTCCTGCAGACGGGTGACCTCCATGCCGAGCCGGACGCCGATCTGGACGTCGACGAGCACGGGCCCGCGCCACACCTCGGCGGCGCTGCGCAGCAGCCGGCTCGCGGACTCCAGGTCGCCGACCTCGAACGCGCGCTGACCGGCGCTCGCGAGCCGCTCGTAGCTGCGGACGTCGACGCTCTCCGGCGGCACGTCCAGCATGTAGCCGCCGTAGCGGGTCACCAGGACGTTCTTCGCGACACCGGGACCCTCCCCCGGCATGGCCGCCTCGATGCGCCGGCGCACCTGCAGCACGTACGTCTGCAGGGTCGTGAGAGCGCTCCTGGGCGGTGTCATCCCCCAGAGCTCTTCGATCAACGTCGGGACCGTGACGACGTGGCCCGCCTGAAGGCCGAGCAGCGAGAGCACCTGCCTGGGCTTCACCGCGCTCGGTGCGATCGAGACGCCGTTCTCCCGTGCCTCCAGCGGTCCCAGAACCTTGATCTCCATTGGAGCCTCCCCTGCTCAGCGGCGGTCGACTTGGTCGTGCCATCAAGTTCACCTGAGCGGGGCTATCGAACGCCACGTATGCCGCCATGACTCTCGGATGGCGAACTACTGCGCCCGGCGTGAGAAATTCATATGCTCAAACGAACCCAAACCGTCCCGTGCCGTAATCAGCCGGACACGTGCTGTGACTGTTACCCATAAATACTCGTCCATTGGCGTGACAGTTGCCGGGAGGTCAATGCGAATTCGCATTCTGAACCGATACAGTTGCCGTCCTGGACTGCCCTCGCATGTCTAGTATTCGGCCTGGGCGCGCGCCGTGCGAGGTCTTTGACCGGCGTTGACGGTCATACTTTGCTCTGGAGCGGATGCTCTTGGGGGGCACGTGAATGCTTCGCCTGCGATACCGAGATACCGCGCGATCATCGTGGCGGTCTTCGCAGCGGTGTGCCTGACCGACCTGACCCGCGCGTTACTACTCGCCGGTGAGACCACCGAATTGGCGGTGTCGGTCATTGATTTAGCGGTACTTGTCCTGCTGCAAGTGTCGTATTTCTGGCATCTGACCGCACTCCGCCGCCACCTCGTGCTGGCAGCCCAAGCGGCACTGCTGGTCTTGCCGTACGTCCTCTTCGGCCATTCCTGGGCGGGTGTAGCAGGTCTTGTAGCAGGCAATGCCCTGCTGGTCCTGCGCCCTGTTCTCGGCTGGTCGATCTTCGTCGCCACTGTTGTCGCGACCGGCCTCGCCCAGGCCGTGCACGGCGAGGCGATGATCGCCACCGCGGCCACGGCCCTGCTCCTCGCGGGCCTCGCCACCGGCTTCGCCACCCACCGCGACTGGCCGGCCGCCCTGGAGCCCGCTCCCGCCTCGCCTCCCGACCCGGTGGTCACCACCACCGCGGCGGTGACCGCCGAACGCGTCCGCGTGGCCCGCGACCTGCACGACCTGCTCGGCTACAGCCTGAGCGCCATCAAGCTGAAGAGCGAGTTGGCGCACCGGATCGTCGCCGACCGGCCGGACCACGGCTGGGAGTTCATGCAGGAGCACATCACCGATATATTGGATATCACCCACCACGCACTGGCCGACGTGCGTTCACTGGCCCGCTCGTACCGCCCGCTGTCGCTGGCGGACACGTCCGACTCGGCCAAGGCGATGCTGGCCGCGTCGAACATCGACGTCCGCGTCGAACTGGCCCACGACCCGCTCCCGGAGCCGGTCGAGACCGTCCTCGCCGCGGTCCTGTGCGAGGCCGTCACCAACATCCTGCGCCACAGCGACGCCAGCATCTGCACCATCGGCGTGCACCAGACCGGCGCGACCATCCTGCTCGACGTCATCAACGACGGCGCCGCCGAGCGCGCGCTCTCCATGGACTGCAACGGCGTCCGCAACCAGGCCGAACGCGTCAAAGCGGCGGGCGGCACGTTCAGCGCCCGCCACATCGGTGACGGCTCGTTCCACGTCCACGCGGCGATCCCGGCGGTCCCGGCGCCCTGATCGGACCCGCCGAGCCGCCTGGCCGGCCGCCGACAGGCAACCGACCAGGTGGTCGGCTCAGAACCAGCCGGACTTGCGGGCGATGCGAACGGCGTCGACCCGGTTGCGGGCGTCGAGCTTGGCCGTCGCCGCCGTCAGGTAGTTGCGCACCGTCCCGACCGACAGGAACAGCGTCGTCGCGATCTCCATCGCGTCCGCCCCGTCCGACGCGAGCCGCAGCACCTCGAGCTCACGCGGGGTCAGCGGGCACTCGTCGGTGTCCCACGCGGAAAGCGCGAGCTGCGAGTCGATCACGCGCCGGCCGATCGAGACGCCGCGAATGGCGTCAGCGAGTTCTCCGACCGGAGCATCCTTGAGGATGAAGCCGTTCACCCGTGCGTTCAGCGCGCGCCGCAGAGTGCCCGGACGGCCGAGGCTCGTGAGAATGAGTGTGCGCGTCTCGGGCGCGGTGTCGTGGATCACGGTGGCGGCGGAAAGGCCGTCCATACCCGGCAGGTCGATGTCGAGCACCGCTACGTCCGGTTTGTTCTTCTCGACCGCGGCGATGATTTCGTCACCTGTTGCTACCGACGCGACGACCTCAATATCCGGTTCGAGATTCAACAAGGCGACCAAAGCACCGCGGACCATTTGCACGTCCTCGGCTAGTAGCACTCTGATCATCCGACCCCCTTGCTTGCCCCCAGGTCACCATTTCGAGTCTTACACTCGGTGACCATGCAGGACAAGCATTGAGTCCGGGCGCGACGACCGTTACTCCAGATGCGCTATGAGCAATTAATAGAGGTTATCGGCGGATGACTTGGGGTCACCGCCCGCTCACAGATTGCTGACGGACCGAATCGCTGACCGGACGGCTCCAGGACCACACGAGCACAAAACGGTACAAGCGATTCGACCCGTGCGGCAGGGTGCGAACGACCCACAAAGTCGATCTACGAGCGCCGAGTCAGCGCGTCTCGCCCCACCGCTCCAGCAGTTCCAGACCGCCGTCCACGGTGATCACCTGCCCCTGGATCCACGCCGCCTCGTCGGTGCACAGCAACGACACCGCGTTCGCGATGTCCTGCGGCACGGTGACGCGGCCGGAAGGGCTCTTGATCGCGAGCCGGTCCACCAGGTCCGGGTCGATGTTCATGGGGCCGTTGTCCACAACCGTGGTGACGACGGCGTTCACGGCGACCCGGTACCAGGCCATTTCCAACGCGAGTGTGCGGATCACGCCGTGCACCGGTGTGACCGTGTAGCCGGCGACGACCACACGCCCGCCGTCCACCAGGGCCTTCGCGAGCGGCTCCACGAGGTTCAGCAACGGCGTGAGGTCCGGCGACACCGCGTGGTGCACGAACACGTCGAGCTGGCCGCGTTCCTGCTTGACCTGGTCGAGCAGCTGCCGCACCGAGTGCTCGTCGTGGATGTCGAGCTGGGTGACGGTGACCGAGCCGGGCTTGCCGGCGAGCACGGTCTTCGCGCGCTCCAGGTCGACGTTGTCACCGTCTGAAGTCGTGAGGACGACGTGGGCGCCGTTGTCGCAGAGCTTGCTCGCGATGGCGAGACCGAGCCCGTGCGTACCCGACGTGACCACTGCGATCTTGCCGTCGAGTCCCAGGCGCGTGTTGACAGGTTCGATCATGATGACGACCACCTCAATGTCCGCGTGGTGATCGACGTTCCGCGCGGCCACTAGGGCCGAACTCGACTACTTCTTGCGCAAACCCTCCAAAACACGCAGGATCGCGCGTTCGACCTCACGCCCGGTGCGCTTCGGGTCGGACGAGCTCGCGATGGTGCTCGCGCCCGCGGACAGTGCGCCGAACAGCAGCCGGGCCATGATCTCCACCGGCGCCTCCTCGATCTCGCCGGCGTCGACGAGCAGCTGCACGGCCGTGCGGAGAAGACCGAAGCTGAACTGCTCCTCGGCCTCGCGCCAGCGTTCCCAGCCCATCACCACCGGCGCCTCGTGGACGATGATCCGCTGGTATTCGGGTTCCAAGCACTTGCGCACGTACGCGCGCAGGCCCGCGACCGCGGTCTCCCACGCGTCGCCGTCGGCGGTGATCAGCGCGGTCAGCGACTCGATCGACTTGGTCTCGACCTGGGCGAAGGCCGCCTCGAACAACGCCTGCTTGCCGGAGAAGTGGTGGTAGAGCGCGCCTTTCGTCACGCGGGCGCGTTTGACGACCTCGTCGAGCGAGGTGCCCGCGTAGCCGCGCTTGGTGAAGAGGTCGACGGCGCTGTCGACCAACGCCTGCCTGGTCGACTCCGAGTACTCGGCGCGTCGTGTTCGCACGACCGAAACGTATCTCACATACCGACGGTACGTACCGGTGGTATGGTCATGTCATACCGAGGGTATGCGAGAAACCGGGGGTACGAGACATGGGCTGGGCAGACCACTACCGCCGTCGCGACGCGCTCGACGCCGTTCTGAGCGACGCCCGCCGCGACCCGTCCGCGCCGCTGATCGTGGATCCGGACGTCTTCGGCTCACTGCACGAGCTCCTGCTGGCGCTCGACCACCGCTGGCAGAACAAGCTGACCGCACGCATGGAGAACGCGTCGCTGGCGGGCCACGTCGACGAGGGCCGCGTCACCGCCGAACTCGCCGCGGAGGAGCCGGTGTTGCGAGCGGTACTGGACGCACACCTTTCGCTCGGCAGTTACCGGGCGGTAGGAATGACCCCATGAGTCCTTGGACCGAAGCCGACATCCCCGACCAGACAGGCCGCACCGTCCTCGTGACGGGCGCCAACTCCGGTCTCGGCCTGCGCACCGCCCAGGTGCTCGCGGGCAAGGGAGCCCACGTGCTCATGGGATGCCGCTCGGTCCAGCGCGGGGAGACCGCGCGCCTGTCCGTCCCCGGCTCGGCCGAGGTGCTGGAGCTCGACCTCGCCGACCTCTCCTCCGTGCGCGCGGCGGCCGCGAAGGTGGAGAAGCTCGACGTCCTCGTCAACAACGCGGGCATCATGGCCGTCCCGAACGGCCGCACCGCCGACGGCTTCGAGCGCCAGTTCGGCACCAACCACCTGGGCCCGGCCGCGCTGACGTTCCTGCTGCTCCCCGTTCTGCGCAGGAGCGCCAACGCGCGCGTTGTCACCGTGTCGTCGTTGATGCACCAGTACGGCCGCATGAATCTCGACGACCCGAACTGGGAACGTCGCTCGTACAGCGCGCGTGGTGCGTACAGCCAGTCCAAGCTGGCCAACCTCTTGTTCATGCGCGAGCTGCAACGCCGTGCGCCGGACGTCGAGTCCATGGCGGCCCACCCCGGCATGACGGCCACCGACCTCGCCAACAACATGGCCGACGCGCACAGGTCCGCCGTGATCCGGGCAGGTGGCAAGCTGTTCGGCCTGTTCTCGCAGTCCGTCGAGATGGGCGCGCTGCCGCAGCTCTACGCCGCGACGTCGCCCGACGCGCACGGCGGCGCGTACTACGGCCCCGGCGGCTTCAACGGCCTGCGCGGCTACCCGTCCACGGCCGGCATGACCGCCGCGGCCCGTGACGACCTGGCCGCGAACCGCCTCTGGGAGCTCACGACCAAGCTCACCGGAATCGCTCCAGACCTTCCGTAGGCTTGCCCGCGCTCGAGCGGAAGCCGGTTCTGGACACTTACCCTGACCTGCGCATGCGTGACCCCGGACACTTGAGTGCGCAGCGTAGGGTGGGGACGTGACTGTGGTACCTGAGGGTCGAAAGCTGCTGCGGCTCGAAGTCCGCAACAGCCAGACCCCGATCGAGAAGAAGCCCTCGTGGATCAAGACTCGGGCCAAGATGGGCCCCGAGTACCGGGAGCTCAAGGGCCTCGTCAAACGCGAAGGTCTGCACACGGTCTGCGAAGAAGCGGGCTGTCCCAACATCTACGAGTGCTGGGAAGACCGCGAGGCGACGTTCCTGATCGGCGGCGAGCAGTGCACCCGGCGCTGCGACTTCTGCCAGATCGACACGGGCAAGCCCGCCAACCTCGACCGCGACGAACCGCGCCGCGTCGCCGAGTCCGTCCAGGCGATGGGCCTGCGCTACTCCACGGTCACGGGTGTCGCCCGTGACGACCTCGCCGACGGCGGCGCGTGGCTGTACGCCGAGACCGTCCGCCAGATCCACGAGATGAACCCCGGCACGGGCGTCGAGCTGCTGATCCCGGACTTCAACGCGGTCCCGGAACAGCTGGCCGAGGTCTTCGAGTCGCGTCCCGAGGTGCTCGCGCACAACCTGGAGACCGTCCCGCGGATCTTCAAGCGCATCCGCCCGGCGTTCCGCTACGAGCGTTCGCTCGAGGTGATCACCAAGGCCCGCGAGTTCGGCCTGGTCACCAAGTCGAACCTGATCCTCGGCATGGGCGAGACCCCGGAGGAGGTCACGGAGGCGCTCGCCGACCTCCACGACGCGGGCTGCGACATCATCACCATCACCCAGTACCTGCGCCCGTCGCCGCGGCACCACCCGGTCGAGCGCTGGGTGAAGCCCGAGGAGTTCGTGCAGCACAAGGAGACGGCCGAGGAGATCGGCTTCCTCGGCGTGATGGCGGGCCCGCTCGTCCGCTCCTCCTACCGCGCGGGCCGCCTGTACGCGCAGGCGAAGCAGAAGCGCGGCGAGGACCTGCCGGAGAACCTGCAGCACCTGCTGACGGTCTCGGCGTCCCAGGAGATCACGAGCCTGCTCGCCCCGCGTTAGTCACCCAGAACCACCGGAAGCAGGTCGGCCTCAGGGCCGGCCTGCTTTTTGTTGCGCGCGATGATTCTTTCCGACAGTGAATTCCCGGCGACTTCACCCGCCGTGTACAGCGAAGGTGATCAGCCGGGTTGAACCACGCCAGACCGCTGGGCGCGGCAAGATAACCGGTCGGCGCAAGCATTTTCTCCACAAGATCAGTGAGCAGTGCCCGGCGACCGCTGCAACGGTCGCAATGCCGGGCACTACCACTCCTGGGGTCGCATCCGCTCCACGGACACACCTTCGGCCTCATCTGCTGCACATCAAGAGTGCGATGCACAGCAAGCACTCTCAAGCGGTTGCTGACGTTCACGGATGTCCACGAACGTTCGAACGCTCTGACCAGCGAGGATGCGCCGTGTGATCCTACCTTCAGGTGTCCGCCCCCTGCCGTCCGGCGGCATCGGGATCTCGCTGGAGGCTGGTCGTCCGCCAATTTCCAGACGTTCGAAAACGTTCAGGACCAAGGGCACTGGACCTTTCAGATCAACGCCCCCGGTATCGCCTTTGAGCGAACAACATGAACCGGCGTGTCGTGATTTCATGTACCCGCTCGGGTGATGCCAAAATCCCCAGCACACCACCTGGACTTCACCGGCGTGACGCGGCTGCAACCGCTCACTCCGGTCTCCGGGTCGTTCCGCTCCACGGCACAAATGATCAAGAAATCCCTTTCGGAAGGAATCTGCTCATGACCGAGCGCCTCAGGCGTTCGCTGCGCGCCCTCATCTGGCCCGCCATGCGCCTGCTGATCTGGGCAGCCATGGCCGCCGCCGTCCTCATCGCGTTGATCGAGGGACACGATCCGCTGGCCGTCCTCGCCCTGCTGGGGTGCACGGCGTCCGCCGCGGAGCCCATCGCCCGCTGGGTGCAGGGCGCCGCATCGCCGCGCACCCCGTCCTCCGGCACCTCCCGTCCGGAGACGGCGGGCGGATGACGGTCACCGCCGAACGGAACGATCTTCCGGGGGCGGAGCAGCAACGCGAGCTGGCCGGAGTCCTGCGCGGACTCCGGCTGGCCGCCGGAACCTCCCTTGAGGACTTCGCCGCCGCATACGAGATCTCGCCGCTGCAAGTGAGGTTCATCGAGGACGGCACCGCCATCCCCGCACGCACGCACCTCTATGCGTACCTCGACCTGGCCGACGACGACGCCCGGACCAGAGCCCGTGTGCTCAAGCTGTGGTCGCTGGCGCACAAGAGCCACACCAAGCGCAGGCACGCCCGCCGAGACCTCCAGGCGTCGCTCCAGCCGAACGTTGCCGGGCCGGAGTCACCTCCCGAGCACGGGGAAACGCTGCTGGAGACGACGGTGATCATGAAGCCGCTGCCGATCAGCCGTCAGGAGACCAGGTTGACGTTGTCGAAACCCGCGTGGCGACGGGCGGCCCAGGTCTCGAAGGCGGACTCCGCGCTGTGGCCCGACCCCGACCTGTTGCCGTCGGCCACAGCGTTCGCGCAGGCGTTGGAGAGCATCAAGAAGGGCACCGGCCTCTCCTACAAGATGCTCGCGCAGGCCACGAGCGACACGAACTACCCGCTGGCCTCGAGCACCGTGCACGGCATGTGCACGAAGCCGAAGCTGCCGGCCAGTGTCGACTCCGTCCGGTGCTTCATCGAGGTCTGCGGGGGCGACCAGCCCACGCAGCACCGGTGGGCGGCCGCTTGGCAACGCCTGCGGCAGGCCCCCTCGGACGCGTTCACGGCTTCTCCCGAACTGGCCGCGGACGCCGAGGCCGCTCGTCGGCTGCTCGTCGACGCCACGACTGAGACCGCTGTGTGGACCCTGCCAGAGGAGGTAGCCGCGGCCGAAGACGCAGTCAGGAGGGGCGACCTGGGTGAGCCGCATGCGCCGGCGGAGGGCGTCACGCGTGAGGCCCTCCGCCGGTTGCTGCTCTGGTTGCTGCCGTTGGTGTTCGTGTTCGGCGCGGTCACCGGTGCCCTGGTGCTGAGCCTGCTGACCTGACTGTCAGTGCACGCGTGCGTCGGCCTTCGTCGTCGACATCCGGAACTCGACGGTGGCCTGCAGGTCGGGTGCGTCGAGGGCTTCGCGCAGCCGTGGCAGGCCCTCGTCGTCGATGCGGCGGCGGATCCCCCGCAGATCGGCGTCGCCGTGGGCGCGGACGACGAGGGCCAGGCGCGGGGCGGTGTGCGGGCCGGTCAGGGTGGCCTCGACCTTGCGCACGCCGGGGTAGGCGGTGATCTCGTCGGCGAACGGCGCGGTGGCCGTCGCGGTGGAGAGGCGGGTGGCGCCCGCCTCGTCGGCCCAGCGCCAGGCCGTCACCTTGCGGCGCGGGACCTGGGCGGTGAGCCAGCGCAGGCAGATCAGCGCGAGCACGACGGCGCCGGCCGCGACGACCCACAGCACCCAGGCCGGCGGCAGCGCCGTGCCGGGGACGAGGGTGGCCTCGGCGTCCACCTGCGGTACCCGGCCGAAGTGGACGGCGAGGGCGGCTGCGCCCGCGAGCAGCAGGACGAGGCCCAGCAGGCCGAGCAGGAATCGGTTCACTGTGCGCTCCTGAGTGCCTTGACCCGCACCACGACCTGCGGTGGCCGGGCGAGGGCGAACTCTCCGACACGGCTTTCCACCGCGCTGCGGACGGCGTCGTCCAGGCCGTCGACCACGGCGCGGCGGGTGCGCACCACCGTGCGGACACGGCGGCGGCGCACCTTCACGGCGGCGGATTCGACGCCGTCGACGACCGCGGCCGAGCGCAGGGCGTTGCGCAGGCCCCGCACCGACACGGCGGTGTGCTGGTCCAGTGCGGCGGTGCGCGGGCGGCCCGGCACGATCGCCACCAGGAGCAGCACGAGTCCGATGGCCGCGGCGACCCCGCCCGCCACGGCCACCTCCCTGGCCGACCAGGGCGTGCCGTGCAGCCGGTCGATCAAGGAGTCGTAGGGCAGCCACGGCGGTTCGCCGAGCGCCAGTTGCACTGCGGTCACCGCGACCAGCACCGACGCCGCCAGCAGGACCAGCGCGGTCAGCGTGGCCGGGAGGGCCCGGCGGGAGCGGCGCGTCACTGCACCCTCCTCACCTGCGGGGTGTCCGAGCGCAGCACGACGACCGAAACGTCCACAACGGACACGCGCAGGCCCGTGAGGGCGCCCACCCGTGCCACGAGGTGGGCGCGGACCCGTGCCGCGGTGGCCGCGACCGGTGCGGGGTAGCGCAGGTCGAGGCGGGCGTCGAGGGTGGCCACTCCCCCGGTGACGCGGGCGGTGACGGCGCAGTCGAGCACGTCCGGCACCTCCAGGGCGGCACGTCCGGCGATGCGGCCCACCGCGCGGTCCGCGACGGTGGTCAGGCCCGGCTGGGCCGTTCCGTGCTGGGTCGTCCCCTGCTGGGGAGCGGTGAGCGTGGTCGTCATCGTCAGTCCCTGTCCCTGCCCAGGAGTTGCGCGAGGTCGAGCTTGCCCTCGGCGACCCGGCCCGCGATCAGGCCGAGCGCGCCGAAGACGAGCACGAGCAGAAACGCGCTGAAGCCCCCGAACGCGGCGGCCAGGCCGAGCGCGAGCCCGGTCAGCAGGCCCAGTGCGGTGGTGCTCATGGCGTTTCCTCTCACTGCACGCGTGCGGGTTCGGGCTTCTCTTCGCCCTCGTTGTCGCTCGGGATGTGCACGTCGTTGACGTTGATGTTGACCTCGACGACCTCGAGGCCGGTGATCTGCTCGATCGCGGTGATCACGTTGGTGCGCACGGACCTCGCGAGGTCCGCGATCGGCACGCCGTACTCGACGACGAGCTCGAGGTCGACGGCGGCCTGCTTCTCGCCGACCTCGACCGACACGCCCTGGCCCGCGCTCGCGGTGGCGCCGGGGATGCGGTCGCGCAGCGCGCTCAACGCCCGCGTCGCGCCGCCGCCGAGCGCGTGCACGCCGCGGATCTCGCGGGCGGCGAGGCCCGCGACCTTCTGCACCACGACGTCCGCGATGGTGGTGGACCCCTTGTCGGTCACCAGCTTCCCGTTGGCGGTGTGGACCTTCTCGACAGCCTGCGTGCTCATCGCGTTCCCTTCCTTCAAGGCGTTCACATCAGATCGACACGGGTGGTGCCGGAAACGTCACGACCCGTTCAGGTGATCAAGCGCACGTTTGTCCACATCGGTCACAACGATGCGCAGAAGAGCGTCTTCCCATTGCGTGCCAAGCAGAACCGCCCGGAGCGCCGCACCGGCCTCGTCGATCGCCAGCGGCAGGCGGGTGGCGACGACCCGGACGCACACCAGTTCGTCCTCGACGTCGACGGCCAGCGCGTCGACGTCCCAGGCGATCCACGACCGCGCGGGGTCGGGCACCGACGGCCGCAGCCCGTCGACCTTCTCCAGCGCCTTCAACAACTCCGCCACGATCACCATGCGACGTCCACCACCGTGACCACCACGGACTCCACCTCGACACCGGTCAGCTCCGGCACGACCGCACGCACGGACCGTTGCACCGCGCGGGCGACGGCTGCGGCCTGGTCCATCCCGGAGATCACCACGTCCACCTCCAGCAGCACGGCGACACCGGACCGCCGCACGCGCACGCCTTCCACGGGCGCGGGCTGCAGTCCCTTGATCTGCTGACGCGCCGCGCGCACCACCGAACTCACCAGGCCCGCGACGCCGGGCTGCACCCGCACGCCCGCGACTCTCTCGGCCGCGTGCACCGCGACCGCCGCCACCGCCGCAGCGGACACGACTGCTTCGATCACTCGCTCATCCTTCGAGAACGTCGGCCACGACGAGGTCCAGGCGGGCGAGCCGCACACCGATCCGGGCGGAGGCCGCGGCCAGCACCCGGCGCCGCACCTCCTCGTACGCCGCGTGCGTGACGAGGGACGCCGTGATCGCGATGCTCAGCTCCACCTCGATCACCGGGTCGAGCCCCGTCGACTCCGGCGCCTCCACGACGCGGCACCCCCGTGCCCGCACGCCGTCGACACCGTCCGCCGCGTACCGCAGCACGGCCGCGACCGCGCGGGTGCTGATCCGGGCGAGCCCGTCGCCGGGCAACGGCACGACGTCCGACCGGCGCACGTCCGCCCGCACCGCCGACATCACCCGGCTGACCAGGTCGAACGGTGGCTCGACCTCCTCGCGCGCCATCTCGTCGGTGGCCGCGCGCAGCACCAGCAGACTTTCCCGCACGGCCGCGCAGTGCGGACACGACCGCGTGTGCTCGTCCGAGAGGTCGATCGCCTCCCAGACCTCTTCGACGTCCCGCCCGCACGGCAGGACGTAGTCGGACGTCACCGCCACGGCGCCATCACCTCCGCGAGTTGTGCCCGTGCCCGCGCGAGCCTGCCGCGCACCGACTGCTGGGTCGTGCCGATCGCCTCGGCGATCTCGTCGTACGACCGGCCGTGGACCTCGCGCAGCACCCAGCACGCCCGCTGCTCGGGAGTGAGCCCGCGCAGTGCGGCTTGGAGCGCGTCGAGCTGCGCGTTCACCTCCACCGCGCGGTCGGGCCGGGTCCGCGGCGCCGGCGACTCGTGCTCGTCGAGCTCGGTGTCGGCGTGCGGTTTGCGCTTGCGCAGCACGTTCAGGCACTGGTTGGTGGTGGTGCGGTAGAGCCAGCCGAGGAACGCCCCGTCGTCGTTGAGCTGCCCGAGCCGCCGCCACGCGGTCAGGAACACGTCCTGCACCGCGTCCTCGGCGTCCCCGCTGCTGCCCACGATGCGCAACGCCAGCCGGTACATCGGCCCCTGATAACGCCGCACGAGTTGCTCATACGCCCTCATGTCGCCGTCACGGGACCTCGCCACCAGCGTGGCGTCGTCGAGTGCGGCTGCCTCGGCCACGCTCATGCGCACACCCCCACTTTTTGCTTCGTCGCCCGATGGACACGTTCGATCGCGGAACGTCACGCGGTTTCCTGATTTCCCGCCCGTGACGACCCTCACCCGGTTTTCACCCGACAGTGGCGTGACGAAGGTGCGGGTCTGGGTATCGAACAAGCGTCAGACGAACTTCGGCCCCAACGGCCGAGCAGTCAGCTCAGGAGGACGCGATGTCGCTGTCGGACAAGATCGGCAACAAGGCGGAGGACCTCGGCGGCAAGGTCAAGGAGACCGCGGGCGAGGCCACCGGCGACCAGGAGCTCGCCAACGAGGGCCGCGCCGACCAGGCCAAGGCCGCCGTCAAGGACGGCGTGGAGAAGGTGAAGGACGCCGTCGGCGGCGTCGTCGACAGCGTCGCGAAGCACCTCAAGAAGTGACCGTCGCCCGTCAGGGCAACACAGAAGTCAGAGCCTCTAACCCCGCCGTGGGTTAGAGGCTCTAACTTTGCGCATCGGGGTCGTTGGTCACGCCGACGCCGTCGACAGTCAGACCCCAGACGGCCGCGATCCAAGGCTCGCGACCGTTAGACCCCCTAATTTCCGCGAGCCTCACAACCGCGAGACCCTCTAACTTTCGTGAGGGTCACGACCGCGAGACCCTCTAACCTTCGTGAGTCTCACGACCGCTAGACCCTCTAACGCGCGCGACACCCGCGATCGCTAGACCGTCTAACTCTCGCGAGTGTCGCGACCGCGAGACCCTCTAATTTCTGCAAGCCTCGCGAACGCTAGACCGTCTAACTCTCGCGAACCCTCGCCACCGTTAGACCCTCTAACCCGCGTGACAATCGCGATCGTTAGAACCTCTAACACCCGCGAAACCCCACCAGGATCGCGAGAGGCTCCCGCTCACGTGAAGCGGACCTCGCTCGCGACGACGCCGTCGAGCTCGCGCACGAAGTCGGCGCCGAACGCGCTCGACGGGGTGTGCGCGCCGGGCGCCACGCCGTCGATCCTGGCGATGGCGCGGAGCACGGAGTCGGCGGTGAGGCTGTAGGCGTTCGGGGTGGTGATCGCGCACTCGACCTTGGTCCGCGCGTCCCACGCCTCGCCGAACACCTCGGCCCTGGTGTTGGCGCGCTTGCGCTCGTCGGGGCCCTTGACCTTGCCGGCGACGGACTTGGCGACGTTCTGGACGAGCGGCGTCTGCAGCACGGGCGCGAACACCTGCTGGAGCTGGCCGAGCACGCCGGGGACGGTGGTGAACGTGGTGATGTTCGGAATGCCGGTGGAGCGGTAGGCGGTGCTCACGTCACCCCACGGGATGCTGCCGACCTCGCGCGGTCCCGACCGGAAGTACGCGGTGCGCCGCCGGTGCCCGATGCGGACGCTCCTCAGGTCGCCGTTCACGCGGATCCGCCCGCCCACGGCGGCGGCCTCGACGGACGTCTTGGTCGTGCCCGCGCTCGCCCCTCCGCCGACGACGAACGCCAGGTCGAGGTGGGTAGCGGACGGCAGGGCGTTCTTCAGGATGGCGGCGACGCAGTCGGTGGGGACGACGTCGAACCCGGCGCCCGGCAGCAGCACGATGCCCGCTTTGCGGGCGTCGACGTCCCTCTGCGCGACGGACTCGAAGACGTCGATCTCGCCCGTGATGTCGAGGTAGTGCGTGCTGGCCTTCAGGCAGGCGTCGACCATGGCGGTGGACGTGTGCGCGAACGGTCCCGCGCAGTGCACGACGGCGTCGACGTCCTCGAGGTGCGCCCGTGCCTGGCTCAGGTCGAACGCCCGGCACTCCAGCCCGAGCGCGGCGGCGATGGGCTCGACCTTCTCGTACGAGCGCCCGGCGAGGATCGGCCGCTCCCCGCGCTTGACCGCGAGCTCGGCGATGAGACGTCCTGTGTAGCCGTTGGCGCCGTAGACCATCCACGTCATGCCGCGCACCTTACCGGCGAGTAGCTCCGCGGGAACCGACCAAAGAGCCGATCAGCAGCAGCACGCCCAGGCCGAGCACGGGCAGTCCCCAGAGCAGCCGGCGTTGCTTCAGATCGGCGCAGACGTCCACATAGGCCGCACCGAGCGCGGAGACCGCGGGCTCGTCGAACCCGAAGCCGAGGCTGTTGCCGCACGGGATGAGCGACCCGCTCGGAGACTCGATGGCCAGCATCACGACCAGGATCGCCGCCCCGCCGAGCAGGAACGCGAGACCGACCACGACGGCGAACGTGCGCACTGACATGAGCAAAAGTTACGTCTCAAATGGACTTTGGGATAGCCCTGGTCAGACGCATTGGGGTTGATCCCCTAATCCCCCGGCCGAACCGCTCTCACACCCCCGGTTCCCGCGATGCGGGAGAGAACGCGTACCGCTGCTCCAGCCGGCCGTGGCGCGGATGCGGCACAGGGTCGCCGACCTTGATCCATCCGAGGCGTTCGTACAGGAGCACGCCCCGGACGTTGTCGACGAAGACGAGCAGCTCGACCGTCTCGTATCCGTTCTTGATCAATGTGTCCGGCAGTGCGCGCAGCAACGCCTCGCCGACCCCTCGGCCCCAGGCGTCCGGGTGCACGCCGACGTAGTTGAGGAACGCGCGGCCGTCCGTCTCTTGTGGACCGCCGGCGACGAACCCGACCGCACGGCCGGATTCCAGCGCCAGGAGCAGGAACGACCGCTCGCCGATGAGAGCGTTCTCAACGCCGGGCCGCGCCTCGGCGAGCGTCGGCACCTCGTCGTAGCCGTCGCGCCGGGCGACCGCGTGCGCCCAGATCAGCGCGGCCGCGTCGACGTCGTCAGGTCCCCCGTGCTTGATCTCCACGCACTCCAGGGTGTCAGCGCCGCAGCACCACCGGAAGCGATTTAAGGCTGGCCATGATGTCGTTGTGCGTCACCGCGGGTTGTTCGCCGCCCGCGTAGGTCGTGCGCGGGAAACGGGCCGTGAGGTGCCGGATGACGGTCTCGGTCTCCAGCCGCGCGAGCCCCGATCCCAGGCAGAAGTGCGGGCCGTGGCCGAACGTCGCGTGCCCCGTCGTCTCGCGGTCGAGCCGGTACTCGGCGGCGTCGGCGTGGGCGCGCGGGCACCGTCCGGCGGAGCCGAGGTTGATGAGCAGCAGGGTGTTCGCGGGGACGAGGGTGCCGGCGATCTCGACCGGTTCGGTGGTGATGCGGTGCGTGGCGCTGCGGACCGGTGAGTTGTGGCGCAGCGTCTCCTCGACGAGCTTCGGCACCAGCGCGGGGTCGTGCGCGGCCTTCTCCCACAGTCCGTTGTCCAGCGCGTCGTGGACGACGTTCGCGATGAGGCTCGCCGACGTCTCATGGCCCGCCACGACGAGCAGGAACGCCATGGCCATCAGTTCGTCGTGGCTGAGGTGGTCACCGTCGTCGTCAGCGGCCGTGGCCAGCGCACCGAACAACGAGCCCGCGTCCAGGGCGTCGCCCGTGAGCAGCGCGTGGAAGTAGCCGCCCAGCTCGTCGCTCGCGGGCTGCGACACCTCGGGGTCCATCGACATCATGGTCTCGATCAACGTGCGGACGCGCGCCTGGTCCTGCGGCGGCACCCCGAGCACCTCGCCGATGACGTGCATGGGCATCGGCACCGCGAGCTCCTTGACGAGGTCGATCTCCTCGTCGGCGCGCAGCCGCCCGATGAGTTCCGCGGTGATCTCCTCGATGCGTGGCGCCAGTTGCTGCACCGCCTTGCCGTTGAACGCCTTCACGGCGAGCGCGCGCAACCGGGCGTGTTGCGGGTTGTCGCTGTTGAGCATGCTCGGACCGAAGAGCCCGGCGAGGTTCTCCTGTGTGCTGCCCAGCGCGGCCAGCTGCCGTTTGATCTCCCGTTGAAGCGAAGCGCTGTCCTTGGAGAGCCGTTGGTCGGTCAGCAGGTGCCGGGTGAGCTCCAGCCCGACCGTGACGACCTGCATCTCCACGCCGTTGGGCAACGTCACGGCGTGCAGCGGCCCTTCTTCTCGTGCGTCGTCCTCGATCCGGTGGTGCTCACGTGCCCGCAAATCGCCGCCGGTCAGCAAGTTCGACATACAGGTCTTCGCCTCCGTTTGGGTTCGACTAAGACCGTTCTACCGCCCTATTGGAGCGCGTCCAACGTCCTGATCGTCTCCACGGCGGGCAGCCGGGGAGGCTCGGCGGCGATCGCCTTCCGCCCCAGCACCCACTCCGGCAGGTGGTGCCGCAACGCCGCCCGGCCCTGCGCCGTGATGTCGACGGGCGCCGCCATCCCGTGGCCGCCGGGGTCCTCCCAGGTGATCCACTCGCGCAGCCGCAGGATCTCCAGGTCGTCCGCGTCCCACTGCTTGGCGGGCCGGTGCTCCAGGTACCAGCTCGTGGCGCCGCGGTGCACACCGCCCTGCTCCACGAGGGCGAGCAGCTTCACCTGCTCCTGCGTCACGGTCGTCGGGACGGGTGTCACGGCCTTGGCCTTACGTCTCACAGGTCGTCGTCCTCGGTAGGTGGCTGGCCCGAACGTCCCCGACAAAACTCGAACAAGGTACGGCACCCGCGCGTCCGGTTCCAGGAAGTCCCGAGAACTGGCGCCCGTGCGTCCGGAGGCACCGAACGGCAGGCGGCCGATCGAGTGACGGCGTCGCCCGGAAGGCGTGACACCGTTGAACGCGCAATAAATTCTTGGTGATCAACTCGTCCGGTGGCGTGATGCGCCCAGGCCCGATCGGCGGACTTCGAACCGCGACCGCCACCGAGGCCGTACAACCACATGCAGGCACACGACAGCGAACGGTGGCCACCTTGGGCAGACGCAAGAGCACACCGGGACGAAGATGACCGGACGCGCGGAGCGGTCAGCACGTCCCCAGCACCCGGCAGCCGGCAGTGGCCCTCCGATCGCCTGCGGCTACCTGCGCAGAGGAGAGGGCAAGCGCGTCTCCGTGCCGCAGCTGCAACAGCGGATCATGGCCCACGCCAGGGAACTCGGCTTCGCGCTCTACCACCCGATCTTCGTGGACACCGTCCCCGGCAGCCCGCTCCAGCGCAACGCGTTCCGGGTGCTCCTGGACGTCGTGTGGGAGCTCCACATCACCACCCTGATCACACCCAGCCTCTGGCACCTGTCCCAGGACGACGCCGAGGCGCGCCAGGCCCGTCGGCGACTCACCAGCTACGGCTGCGACGTGATCTTCATGCGCTAGCCGCCGAGCTCCCGCTTCAGCCCCGTCACCAGAGCCGCGCGCAGACGCCTGCTGAGATCGAGCGCCGCGCAGCGAAGCCGGTCGAGCTCGTCGTAGCGAAGAGAGTGCGGCAGCGTGCCGTGCCGCGGCCACGTCCGCAGGTGCATCCGCCTCACGTCGCGGTTCAGCAGGTGCAACTGCTCGCGGACGTCGAGCAGTTCGCCTGCGAGCTCCCGCGCCGCCCTGAAGTGCCGGGCCTCCGTCGCGAGCAACCGCTGCGTCAGCACCAGGGCCGGCACGTTGTGCGCCGCCCTGCGGTTCTGGAGCCGGGAGATCCCCACCGCGTGCAGGAGGTCCAAGCTGGTGCTCCGCGTCCCGTCGGGCGCGAGCACCATGATCAGGTGCTGGGCCAGCTTCAGCTCGTTGCCGCGGAACCGGCTCGCCCGCAGGTACTGCAGCCGCGCCCAGCCGATCTCCGCCCAGTTCCGCGGCGCCGTCACGGCCAGGTTGACGAGAAAGGCCTTGCGCCGCTGCCCTTCCAGCTCGTGGAGCTGCGCCCGCATCTCCTCCAGCCACGTGGGGACGTAGTGCGCGGGCAGCCCGACCGCGACGAAGGTGAGCACCCAGTTGTGGCTCCTCCGCTGAAGATCCCGCACGTAGGTCCACGACCAGAGCGCCATCGCGGCGCCCGCCCACATCGCCATGGCCCCCAGGCCCACGACCATCGACACCAGGATCGACAGGCCGAGCGCCTGGCCTACCGCGGTTCCGAGCGGAACCGCCGCGAGAAGCGCCAGCCACAGGCAGCGCTCACCCGACTCCTTCAAGCACTCCTCCGGGTTTCAGGAGTCGAGGCACCCGCCGACTCACGCCGACATCCTCACCGAGATCATCTCGTGACGCTTCCGTTACCAGGCGAATCCACTCCATCAGGGGTTCTCCCGGCGGCGTCGCCCCTGGCCATGCGCGCCAGCTCGGTCACGCGGGCGAAGGGCTCGTCCCGCTGGGAGAAGACCGCCCAGAGCACCCCGCTCACCACGAGCAGGGCGAGGAACAGGAGCCCGCCCACGAGCCAGGACGTCCAGGAGGCGAAGAAGACTCCGGCGAGGGAACCTCCGCCGCCGACCACGGCCGCCACGGGCGCGAGACGAGGACGGTGTCGCGGGGACATTGAACGACGTACCTCACAGAAGAAGCGACGGCGACGCGGGCACACCTCGGCCGCGTCGTGACCGCGAACCTACACCCCCTAATTTGAGATCATACTAGGGGTTGGAGCGACTCCAACCTTTCGTGTACTTGCCCCCGTGACCACTCAACGTTGAGCGAGGCTCAGGCGTCCACGTCTGATGGCCCCATCGCGCCGTCCGGGTGCACTGAAGGGTGTTTCCAGGCACACGGCCCTGCGGCGTTTCCAGAAGCCGATATAAGGTGCCTCGTTGTGGGAGCGCTGCGGATGACCGTCCAGACGCAGGCCGTCCTGCACGCTTTTCTGGCTGATCCCACCGCCGAGCTGTACGGCCTGGAGATCGCCGACCGCACCCACCTCATGCCGGGCACGACGCACCCGATCCTGGTGCGCCTGCTCGCGGCGGGCTGGATCACCGACCGCTGGGAAGACGTCGATCCGCACGAGGAAGAACGGCCGCGCCGCCGTTACTTCAAGCTCACCGAGGACGGCGCCGAGCAGGCACGCGAAGCACTCCGCACGGCCGCCACGAAGGGGTTCGCGCAGTCCTTCACCCAGGGGTTCGCCAACGGCCTGAGCTAGGCCTCACGCCGTCGGCCGGGCCGCGCCGACGCCAGCGCCGCGACCAGCCCGGTGAGCACCAGCGTGGTGTGGTTGATCTCCAGCAGGTACGCGACCTCCAGCGGACTGGGCAACCGGTCCTCCGGGCGAGCCCTACCGGGTAGCGCCTGCTCCGCGAGCAGACCGGCGCAGCTCTTCGCGAGCCAGGCGGCGTTCGTGACGATCTCCGGGTGCCGGCGCTCGCTGACGCACCGTTCCAGCACCCGGCCCCACCAACGCAGCCGGCGCAGATGCCGTTGCAACTGCAGCAGCTGCTCCCGGTGCTTCGGCCACACCGGCATCCTGGACCGCAGCAACGCGTTCGCCCTGCCGATGCGCGGCGACGCCCACCGGGCCGCGAACCAGCTCACGAGCTCACGCAGCACGTCGAGCCTGCGCGCCATCCAGACAGCCCACGCCGCGCGCAGCAGAGCGACGAACGACATCGCCAGGTGCGAACGCACCGCATCCCGTTGCCCAGGCTCGAGATCGCCGAGCTGCCCCTCGAAGTCCGCGATCCACGAACAGGCCTCCTCCAGCGGGAGGAACGGGGCGAGGAGGAGCAGCCGCGCCGTCTCCCTGGGCCGCACCGGCAACGAGCGCACCACGGCCCGATACCGCAGCAGGTAAAGAAGAACCGCGACCCCGCCGGCCACGACGACGATCACTCCGCGCGCTTCCCGTCTCCGGGCCACGAGACGACGAACCGCGGCCGATGCGCGGCCGACACCCACCGGCCGTAGACCGTCGCACGGTGCAACTGACGGCACGCACGCCCCGGCGCGGACACGTCGACCGCGTCCCAGCGCGTGGCGACCTGGTTCAGCCTGCGCAGCCGCACCAGCACGGGGTACAGCCGGGCAGGGCTGAGGTCGGCCGCCTCCGCCAGTGCCGCCGTGTCGAGCTCGAGATCGGGTCGCGCGGTCAACGCCCGCAGCACACGACCGGCGTGAAGCCGCCGCCAGAACATGGCCGGACAGTACCTCGACCTGCCTGTTTTGATCTCTAATCAGGGGATTGGTTTCACTCCAAAGAGATGCGCGTCCACTGTGGACTTCACTCGTTCAGCGCACCGGCGGCCGTCAGGCGCTCTGGTGGCTCGAAGACGTACGTGTGGTGGGCGCGACAGGGATCGAACCTGCGACCGCTCGGGTGTAAACCGAGTGCTCTTCCGCTGAGCTACACGCCCCAGCCCCCAGCGAAGACGCGAGGGGTACAGCTACATCATGCCCGAAGCGAGGCGACGGCCTTCTTCCAGGCCGACTGATCGCGGGCCTCGCCCGGCGCGTTCACCTCGGCGAAGCGCACCACGCCAGCGAGATCCACCAGGAACGTGCCGCGCAGCGCCATGCCCGACGACGCGTTGAACACGCCGTAGGACTGCGCCACGGCCCCGTGCGGCCAGAAGTCGGACAGCAGCGGGAACCGGTAGCCCTCCTGGTTGGCCCAGGCCTTCAGGGCGAACGGGGAGTCCACGGAGATGCCGAGCACCTGCACGGCCGCGTCCTCGTAGACGGCCAGCTCGTCGCGCAGCTGGCAGAGCTCGCCGCGGCAGGTGCCGCTGAAGGCGAACGGGTAGAAGACCACGAGGACCGCGCGGGTGCCTCGGAACGACGACAACGTCACGGGCTGCTTGTTGTAGTCGTTGAGCGTGAAGTCCGGGGCTTCCGAACCTACCTCGACCGCCATGTGACGAACCCCTCCAGCCAGACGTCGGAAACCCACGGGCTTGCGAAGCCCGTGGGTCGATCCGCGTGTCAGGTCAGCGCTTGGCCTTGGCCGACTTCGGCCACACCAGGCGGATGCCCGCCCAGTCGTCGGCGACGCTGATGTTGGAGGTCTGCGACAGGCCGGCGGTGGGCACGGCCTCGGCGACGTCCGACGGCTCCACGTGGCCGGGGCGGCCGGTCTTCGGGGTGAGAACCCAGATCACGCCGTCCTCGGCGAGCACTCCGGTGGCCTCGAGCAGGGCGTCGACCAGGTCGCCGTCGTCCTCCCGCCACCAGAGCAAGACGGTGCTCACCGTCTCGTCGGCATCCTCGTCGAGGAGATCGCCCCCGATTCGCTCCTCGACTGCGGCACGCAAGGCGTCGTCAACGTCCTCGTCCCAGCCGAGTTCCTGGACGACCATGCCAGATTCGATCCCGAGCTTGTCGGCGACGCCGAGCTTGCCGGCGTCTTCCGCGGCGACCACGGTTTTCACTCCTCCAACTACGCAAGAGCGACAGCCTCAGAGACTGCCGCCAAGTCCGTTACTCCGGCTAGCGAACACTGTCAGCTACCTCCGGCGCAACTGTTGACCACGTGACACGCCGTAACAGGCACCCCTGTGCAGACACCTAGACTTGCATGACGCATGCTCTACATACCTCTTATCGCGCGCGCGTGAGCGACACGATCCAGAACTACCGACCGGTAGCGATGACGAAGTCGCCACGCAAGGACAACGATAGGAGCGCGTGGCACGGTTTCCGGGCCAGCGCGTGTACCGCCAACGAAGCCGAGGAGACACCTTGAGCCCGCAGAACACCGGCCCCGAGCGGGTGCGTGTCATTCGCGACGGTCTGGCAGCCCACCTGCCGGACATCGACCCGGAAGAGACCTCGGAATGGCTCGAGTCGTTCGACGAGGTGCTCAAGGGCGGCGGGCAGCAGCGGGCGCGTTACCTGATGCTGCGGCTGCTCGAACGCGCTGGTGAGAACCACGTCGGCATGCCGTCGCTGACCAGCACCGACTACGTCAACACCATCCCCACCGAGCGGGAGCCGTGGTTCCCCGGTGACGAGGAGGTGGAGCGTCGTTACCGTGCGTGGATCCGCTGGAACGCCGCGATGACGGTGCACCGCGCGCAACGGCCGGGTGTGGGTGTCGGTGGCCACATCTCGACGTACGCGTCCAGCGCGTCGCTCTACGAGGTCGGCTTCAACCACTTCTTCCGCGGCAAGAACCACCCGGGTGGTGGCGACCAGGTCTTCATCCAGGGTCACGCCTCGCCCGGTGTGTACGCCCGCGCGTTCATGGAAGGCCGCCTGAGCGAGCACCAGCTCGACGGCTTCCGCCAGGAGTACTCGCACGCCGGTCTCGGCGGCGGCCTGCCGTCGTACCCGCACCCGCGCCTCATGCCGGACTTCTGGGAGTTCCCCACGGTCTCCATGGGCATCGGCCCCATGAACGCCATCTACCAGGCGCGGTTCAACCGCTACCTGCGCGACCGCGGCATCAAGGACACGTCCGACCAGCACGTGTGGGCGTTCCTCGGCGACGGCGAGATGGACGAGCCGGAGTCGCGCGGCCTGCTGCAGCTCGCCGCGAACGAGCAGCTCGACAACCTCACGTTCGTGGTCAACTGCAACCTGCAGCGCCTCGACGGCCCGGTGCGCGGCAACGGCAAGATCATCCAGGAGCTGGAGTCGTTCTTCCGCGGCGCCGGCTGGAACGTCATCAAGGTCGTCTGGGGCCGCGAGTGGGATGCGCTGCTGCACGCGGACCGCGACGGCGCGCTCGTCAACCTGATGAACAACACCCCCGATGGTGACTACCAGACGTACAAGGCCAACGACGGCGCGTACGTCAAGGAGCACTTCTTCGGCCGTGACCCGCGCACGAAGGCTCTCGTCGACGCCATGAGCGACGACGAGGTGTGGAACCTCAAGCGCGGCGGCCACGACTACCGCAAGGTCTACGCGGCCTACAAGGCGGCGACCGAGACCGTGGGCCAGCCGACCGTCATCCTCGCCAAGACCATCAAGGGCTACTCGCTCGGCCCGCACTTCGCGGCCCGCAACGCGACGCACCAGATGAAGAAGATGACCCTGGACGACCTCAAGGGCTTCCGCGACAGCCTGCGCATCCCGATCTCGGACGCGCAGCTCGAGGCCGACCCGTACCTGCCGCCGTACTACCACCCCGGGCAGGACGCGCCGGAGATCCAGTACATGCAGGAACGCCGTCGCCAGCTGGGCGGGTTCGTACCGGAGCGCCGCACCAAGTCCAAGGCGCTGGTGCTGCCGGGCGACAAGGTCTACGAAGGCGTCCGCCGCGGTTCGGGCAAGCAGGAGGTCGCCACGACGATGGCGTTCGTCCGCCTCGTCCGCGACCTCGCGAAGGACCCGGAGATCGGCCCGCGCATCGTCCCGATCATCCCGGACGAGGCACGAACGTTCGGCATGGACTCCATGTTCCCGACGCAGAAGATCTACAACCCGAACGGCCAGGCGTACACCTCGGTGGACGCCAACCTGATGCTCGCCTACAAGGAGTCCGAGCAGGGCCAGATCCTGCACGAGGGCATCAACGAGGCGGGTTCCACGGCGTCGTTCACGGCGGTCGGCACGTCCTACGCGACGCAGGGCGAGCCGATGATCCCGATCTACATCTTCTACTCGATGTTCGGCTTCCAGCGCACGGGTGACGGCCTGTGGGCGGCGGCGGACCAGATGGCGCGCGGCTTCGTGCTCGGCGCCACCGCGGGCCGCACGACGCTGACCGGCGAGGGCCTGCAGCACGCCGACGGCCACTCGATCCTGCTGGCGCACACCAACCCGGCCGTCGTCGCGTACGACCCGGCGTGGTCGTTCGAGGTGGCGCACATCGTCCGGGACGGTCTGCGCAGGATGTACGGCGAGAACGCCGAGAACATCTTCTACTACATGACGGTCTACAACGAGCCGTACGTGCAGCCGGCCGAGCCCGCCGACCTGGACGTGGAGGGCCTGCTGCGGGGCCTCTACAAGTACCAGGACGGCCCGCGGGCCTCTGGTCCGCGCGCGCAGATCCTCGGCAGCGGCGTGGGCCTGCCGTGGGCGCTCAAGGCCCAGCAGATGCTGGCCGACGAGTGGGGCGTGTCGGCGGACGTGTGGTCCGCGACGTCGTACTCGGAGCTGCGCCGCGACGCCGTCGAGACCGACCGCCACAACCTGCTGCACCCGGACGCCGAGCCGCGCGTGCCGTACGTGACGCAGGTGCTCAAGGACGTGCAGGGCCCGGTCGTCGCCGTGTCCGACTGGGCGTCGGCGATCCCGGACCTGATCCGCCCGTACGTCCCGACCGACATGACGACCCTGGGCACGGACGGCTTCGGCTTCTCCGACACCCGCCCGGCCGCGCGCCGCCACTTCCTGGTGGACGCGGAGTCCGTCGTCGTCGCGACGCTGGCCGCGCTGGCCAGGCGCGGTGAGGTCGAGCAGTCGAAGGTCGTCGAGGCGGCGCGCAAGTACCGCATCGACGACGTGCAGGCCGCAGGCCCGTCCACGGGTGACGCGGGTCTCGCGTAGTCGGTCAGCCAGGTGAAGGGCCGCTCCGGAATCCCGGGGCGGCCCTTTTCACGCCCTGAGCGCGTACTCGGTGAACTGTCCGGCCGCGGTGAACCCGAGACGCCGGTAGACGCTCTCACCGTCCTCAGAGGCTTGTAGGACGGCAGTACGGCACCCCTCAGCGCGTGCGGTGTGCAACGCCGCCGCAGTGATCGCACCGCCGTAGCCGCGCCGTCGGTCCGTGGCGAGGGTCGCGATGTTGTAGATCCCGGCCACGTCCGCGTGCAGGAACACCTCCGCCGTGCACACCGCACGGCCGTCGACGTACCCGACGAGGTAACGCGCGTGGCTGGTCAACGCGTGTGGGGCGGCCAACGCGTAGAAGCGGCGCACGGTGTCGGCGGGCGGGTCCCAGTTCGCGGCCAGGACCTCGGCGTAGGCATCGAGTTCCTCCGCCGTGGTCACCGGGCGGATGTCCAGCCCTTCGGCGCTCGGGAGCGGGCCGCCGAGGTCGAGCCACATGCCGGTCTCCGTCTCGGACCGGTCGAGCCCCGCCGCCAGCAGCCTGTCCCCCAGGCCGTCGTCACGGCCGACCCACCACGAGAACGGGCGGCCGGTGGCGCGGATCGTGCGCACAGCCCCCGCCACGTCGGCGCCCTGGCGGGCCGCCGCGACGATGTTGAACGTGTCGTCGGGCAGCCCGCTGTCCGCGATGAGCAGGTCAGCCGTCTCGGTGACGGTCGCGCCGGGCAGGTGGCGGTGCAGGTGGCACGCGTGCTCGGCGAGGTTGCGTTCCATCCGGTCGTGAAGATCGGTCACACCGCCATCTGACCACGGTCAGCACTGCGCGACGGGCTGCCCACTGACCAACGGTCCGTCAGCGCGCGCGTCGAGCAGCAACGGGACCAGGGCCCGTGCCTCCTGCTTCACCGGCACGATCCGGTCGCCGCCGCGCAGGTACTGGGACCTGATGCCGTGCAACGCCAGTTCGTCCTGCACCTCGACGTACTGCGCGCCGGTCAGCACGTACCCGCACGGCGCGGCGACCACGTCCGACGGGTCCGGCGGCTGGTTGTCGGCGCCGCCGAAGTAGATCGGGCCCGTCCGGACGGCACGCGAGGCCGCGTTCGCCGCTTCGATGCCCGCGCGGTTGTCGCGCACGAACGACTGGGTTCCGTCCAACGCCTTCAGGTGCGACTCGACGCGGTACGCCGGGGTGTTGTCGACGTTGGTCTCGACCAGCAGGCCCATGCCGTGCTTCAGGCCGCCCGTGTTGCGCAGGATGCGTTCCTGGCCGTCGCCCGCCACCTGGCGGACGGGCTCGCCGGTCACCGGGTCGACGTAGATGCCGTAGACGCCGGACGTGCGGCCCGCCGCCTCCACCGAGATCCGGACGTAGGACCGGGACAACGACTCCGACAGGTCGTGCACGCCGTCGGCGACGTTGAGGTTGCGCGGCCACAGCCAGAGGACGTCCTTCACGTAGTAGGGCGCGGACGGCCCGAACTCGTGCAGGTCGTGGATGACGTCGGGCTGCCAGTCCCGGATCACGGCCGCCATCGCGCGGGCTTCCTCCGAGCGCAGCAGCAGGTGGTCGCGGTTGATGTCGATGCCGGCGGAGTTGCCGCGGGTGTCGGCGACGCGGCCGTCCGGGTTGGCGTTCGGCACGAACAGGTAGGTCACGGACGACGTGCGCGGCAGCGAACGCATGCGGATCAGGCACGCCTCGCGTCCGGCGGGTTCGTCGCCGTGCTGGGAGCAGATGAAGAGAACCACCGTGCGCGCGTTGCGGGTGCCCGCGCGCACGAGCTGGATCGGGCGGCCCTGGGCGGTCGTCCCGATCTGCGTCAACGGCAGGCCGGTGGCGCGCAGGTAGGCCTGTTCCTCGGCCTCGGTGGTCCACTTGCCGGTGAGCTCGAACCCGGTGCGCAGGGGCGGAGCAGCCTGAGCAGCAGGGATGGCTACCAGCGACGAGACAGCGGTCAGCAGAGCGATCAACAGTCCCCTCATAGGGGAGACTTTGCCGCCTGTGTCAACCGGCGGGCGGCGCGGTTCCAGTCGACGAAACCGTGGATCACCAGACCCGCGAAGATGATGTAGACGAACGCGCTGAAGTACAGGCCCGACTGGATCTGCAACGGCACGCCGACCGCGTCGACCACGAGCCACACCAGCCAGAACTCCACCAGGCCGAGGCCCTGCAACGCGAACGCGAGGATCGTGCCGACGAAGATCGCGGCGTCCGGCCACGGCGCCCACGAGGCGTCCAGCGCGTCCAGCACCAGCGCGAACGCGGCGGTGCCCACGACGAACGCGCCGGCCACGGCGATCCGTTCGCGCCAGGAACCCTTGCGCACCACCACGCCGAACACCGGGTCCCGCCGCCGCACCCACGCGTACCAGCCGTAGACCGCGATCGCGCCGACGACCACCTGCCGCGTCGCGAGCCCGCCGAGGTGCGCGGACATGTACACCGTGAACAGCAGGGCGACGGAGACCAGCTGAACGGGCCAGGTCAAGAGTGAACGGCGTTGCGCGAGGAACACCACGGCGAGCGCCAGCACCTGCCCGACCAGCTCCGTGTACGCGATCTTCTGGCCGAAGATCGTCACTCCCACCTCGTGCCACACGGCTTGTTCCTCCGCGGTTCAGTCGCAGTACACCGGTGTTTCCTACGGTCCCACCATGTCATCTTCCTTAGCACTGGCGCTCGTGCCTTTGTTCCTCACCGCGCCCGCGACGCCCGTCATCACACCGACGGTCATCACGCAGACCTTCAGCGAGCCGGCCGACGCGGACGACCCGGCCATCTGGGTGAACCAGCGCGACACCGAACGCAGTGTGGTCCTCGGCACGCTCAAGGAAGGTGGCCTGGCGGCGTTCGACCTGAAGGGCCGCACCATCGGCGTGTACCCGGCGCCGCTGCCGCCGACCCCGGACGCGAAGCCCGGCCGGTTCAACAACGTCGACGTGCTCGGCGACCTCGCGTTCGTGAGCGACCGCGGCCGTGACCGCATCCGGGTGTTCACAGTGGACGAACGGGGCGCGAAGGACGTCACGAACCCCGCCACGAAGCCGGTCTTCTCCAAGACCGAGGCCGAGGTCGACGACCAGCACACCGTCTACGGCCTCGCCGCCGGGAACGTCAACGGCCGCGACGTCGTCGTCACCAGCCGCCGCAGCGAGACGAGCATCGCGCTGCTGCAAGTGGTGAAGGGCAAGACGTACGACACCAAGAAGGTGTCCACTCTGGACCTTCCCAGCACCTTCACCCTGCCCAACGGCAAGCGCTGGACGGTGTGCGGCGAGCCCGGCGAGGGCCCGCAGGTCGAGGGCATGGTCATCGACGAACGCACGAACACCCTGTACGCCGCCCAGGAGGACGTCGGCATCTGGCGCATCCCGTTGCGCTCCAACGGCTTCGGCAAGCCGCAGCTGGTCGACAAGGTCCGCACCTGGGGCGCGCCGCAGAAGTACAACCCGGAGACCGAGGAGTGCGAGGCCGACGGCCCGAACCCCGGTTTCGGCGGCAAGTGGCTCGAAGCCGACGCCGAGGGCCTCACGATCGCGAACGACGTGCTGCTCGCCTCCAGCCAGGGCGACTCGCGGTTCGTCGCCTACCGCAAGGCGGACATGAAGCCGCTCAAGGACTTCCGCGTCAAGGACGTCGAGCACTCCGACGGCGCCGACATCGTCCTGGGCAAGCTCAACCTGCTCGTCGTGCACGACGGCGAACGCCCTGACGGCACGGGATTCGCGTTCATCAGGTTCTAGTCTGTCCCGATGGGGACGACGCTGAACCTGCACCAGCTCAACAGGGCGCTGATCGAACGCCAGATGCTGCGCGAGCGCGCCGACCGGAGCGCGCTCGCCACCATCGAGCACCTCTTCGGCATCCAGGCCCAGGAACCGAAGTCGCCCTACATCGGCCTCTGGACGCGTCTCCGGGACTTCCGGCCGGCCGAACTGGAAGACCTGCTGACGAACCGCGAGGCCGTCCGCATGCTGCTGATGCGCGGCACGATCCACCTGGTCAGCGCCCGCGACGCCCTCGGCCTGCGCCCCCACACCCAGCTCAGGCTGGACCGCGAACTCCAGAGCGGCCCGTTCGCCGCCCGCCTGCGCGGGCTCGACTTCGGCGAGGTCGCCGAGGCCGGCCGCAAGATCCTCGACGAGACCCCGCAGGGCACCGCGGACGCCGGCAAGCAGCTGAAGGAGCGCTGGCCGGAGCGCGACCACACCGTCCTCGGCAACGCGCTGCGCAACAAGCTCGCCCTGGTCCAGCTGCCGCCGCGCGGCCTGTGGCACCGCAGCGGCCGCGCTGTCTGCACCACCGTCGAGAACTGGCTCGGCCGGCCCCAGCAGGCGATGGACAAGGAAGAGATCGTCCTGCGCTACCTCAGGGCGTTCGGCCCGGCGACGGTCATGGACGCCCAGCAGTGGTCCGGTCTCACGAAGCTCAGCGAGACGTTCACCGCCCTGCGCCCGCGGCTGGTCACGTTCCGGAACGAGGCCGGCAAGGAGCTGTTCGACCTGCCGGACGCCCCGCGCCCCGACCAGGAGACCGAGCTCCCGGTCAGGCTGCTGCCCGAGTTCGACAACATCCTGCTCGCCCACGCCGACCGCCGACGGGTCATCGCGGACGACCGGCTCGGCGTCGTCATCGGCGGCAAGCCCACGGTCCTCGTCGACGGGTTCGTCGTCGCGACCTGGGCGGTCACCAAGGAACGCGCCATCACCGTCGACTACATCGACGCACAGCCCAAGAGCAGGCAGAAGGCGGTCGCCGAGGAGTGCGACCGCCTTCAGGACTGGATCAGGAGCTAGGCCGCGACGTCCACGTGCGCGCCGTCGCCGACGACCAGCCGGTGCTGGCGCGCCGATCCGACGCGGGCCCTGCGGCCGATCAACGACGTCTCGATGCCCGACACGTTGTGCACCGACGCCTCGTTGAGCACGATCGAGTCGGCCACCCCGGACTCGGTGATCCGGCAGTCCGCGCCGATCGACGTGTACGGCCCGATGATCGACTCCTCGACCAGCGTCCCCGCGCCGATGATCGCGGGCCCGACGATGCACGACCGCACCACGCGGGCGCCCTCCTCGACCACGACGTCACCGATCAGCGTGGACTCGTCGTCGACGATGCCCTGGATGTCGCCGCGCAGGCCCATCAGCAGCTCGCGGTTGCACTCCAGCACGTCCTCGACCTTGCCGGTGTCCTTCCAGAACCCGGAGTAGATCCGGGCCCGCACGTCGCGTTCGTGCGTCACCAGCCACTGCAGCGCGTCGGTGATCTCGAACTCGCCGCGCCACGACGGCTCGATCGCGTCCACGGCCGCGTGGATCGCGGGCGTGAAGAAGTAGACGCCGATCAGCGCGAGGTCGCTGCGCGGCTCCTGCGGGTGCTCGATCAGCCGCGTCACCCGCGAGTTCTCGTCCACCTCCGCCACGCCGTACAGGCGCGGGTCCTCCACCTTGTCCACCAGCACCTGCGCGGACGGCCGCAGTCGCTCGAACTCGTCGGCGATCTGGCCGATGCCCTCGGCCAGCACGTTCTCGCCGAGGTACAGCACGAAGTCGTCGTCACCGAGGAACGGCCGGGCGATCCGCACGCAGTGCGCGACCCCCAGCGGCACGTCCTGCTGGATGTAGGTGAGCGAGACACCCAGGTAGGACCCGTCGCCGAACAGCTCGGAGATCTCCTGACCGCCTTCGCCGACCACGATGCCGATCTCGGTGATGCCGACGTCCCGCAGGTTCTCCACGACGTACTCGAGCACCGGCTTGTTCGCGATGGGGACGATCTGCCTGGGTAACGAGTATCCGGCCGGGCGCACGCCCGCGGACAGCACAAGGGCTTTCATTGGTCCTCCACCGCGACGGAACGATTCGGGTGGAGACGAGGTTCCGGCCGGGCACTGGATCGAAGCTGGAGAACCCCCAGAACACGAGGAAAGGGCCCCGCGCAGGATGTTTGCGCGAGACCCTTTCCAGGAGGTGAGACCCTCCAACCGGGTGAGTTAGAGCCTCTAACACCCGGCAGTGAGACCCTCTAACTCCCGTTTCAGCCCATCTGGGTGCCGGACGGCGGCGTCGGCGCGTCCATGCGACCACCCATGTTCGCCGGCATCTCCTGCGGCATCTCCTGCGACGCGCGCGGCATCGGGGACTGGGCCTGCGCCTCGTCCTGCACGCGGGTCAGCCAGCCCTCCCAGCGCGCCTGCATCGGGCGGACCAGGCCGCCACCCACACCGATGATGACGACGCCCGCGACGGTGGCGAGGACGGCGATCAGGACCGGCATGGTCACCGAGATCGCGATGCCCAGCTGGTTCAGCGCCGCGATGACGCCGAGGGCCATCACGAAGCCGTAGGTGATGTTGCCGAGCATCTTCGTGTACGAGCGCTGGCCCAGCGCCCCCATCACGAGGCCCTTGAGCGCGGTGCCGATGGCCGACGCGACGATCACGAGCACCAGGGCGACGACGATGCGCGGCAGGTACGCGATGACCTCGTTCAGCAGCGTGCTGACCGGGTTCGAGGCGCCGAAGACGCCGAACGCCAGCTGCAGCGCGATCAGCAGCACGAAGTAGTAGACGATCTTCGAGATCAGCCCGGAGGCGTCCATCGACGACTGGCGCATCGCGCTGTTGAGGCCCGACCGGTCGACGAGCTTCTCGAAGCCGACGCGCTTCAGCAGGAACTGGACGCCCTTGGCGAGCGCCTTCGCGATGAACCAGCCGATGACCAGCACGAGCAGGAAGCCGAGCAGCTTCGGCACGAACGTGGCGATCATCGCCCACGCCTGGCCCAGGCCCTCGGTGATTTGCGAGCCCACGGGCCCTCCAAGATCAGAAGTTGCGGTGAGTGAAGATCAGACCAGTTGATCGTTTCGTGGATCACACCGCTCCACAACTTCGACACTGCTACACGAAAGGGTGGCTGACGTGGATTTTTGTCGCAATACAGTCCAGAGTGGAACTACCGGTGGGGACCGGGGAGAGGGAAGCGCCCGCCACGCTCCGTGGCGGGCGCTTCCACATTTCGGCGGTCTGACTCACGGCGGCCGGATCAGGGACGAGCCGAGAAACCCCGGCCGTCGAGGTACGCCTGGATGCCCTCCGCGGACAACGCCGGAGCGGTGCCCGGCTGACCGTCCTTCGGCACGTCCGGGCGCGGGTCGCCGGTGCACTCGGAACTGCTGCCGGGCAGCGCCCCGTCGATCAGGTACCGGTTGACCTTCTCGTCGACGCACTTGTTGCCGCCGTTGTAGAGGCCGTGCTTGCCCTCGTCGGTGACGGTGATCAGGTTGTGCCCGAGCCGCTGCGCCATCGCCGGACCGCTCGCGTACTGGGTCTGCGTGTCGCCCTCGGACTGCACGACGATGCCGATCGGGTAGCCGTTGCGCCCGATCTTCACCGGGTCCTCCGGCGGCGTGAACGAGCGGAACGTGCAGGTCATCGGCGCCGCGCGGACGATGCCGTAGCCGTAGGGGTAGCGCTCGCGGAACATCCGCATGTCCTCGTAGTAAACGCTCACGTCGGTCGGCCAGTCCGACTCGCAGGTGACGGTGTCGAAGACGCCGGACCGCAGCTCGTCCAGGCCGGTCCTCGCGAGCACCTGAGCGGCCTTGGCGCCCTCGGCGTTCGCGGGCTTCTCCCCCGACCGCAGCTTGGTCACGATGGCCGCCAGGTCCGACCACAGCGGGCGGTAGCGGGCGCCCACGCCCAGCGCGCCGTCGAAGGAGGAGCGGTTGTGCTCGCCGACCGGTGTCACGTGCAGCTTCGCCGCGACCTTCTCGACCTCGGCCAGCACCTCGTCCCGCGACTTGCCGAGCCCGAGCTTCTCGTTGCGCTCCCCCGCCCACGCCGCCCACGCCTCGACGTCCATCCGGTAGGCGATGGCCTGCTGGCGGAACTGCTCGTGCCAGATCCACTCGGGGTGCACGGCGGAGTCGAGGACGCTGCGGTCGAGCCGGTTCGGGAACAACGTCCCGTACACCGCGCCCAGATAGGTGCCGTAGGAGTAACCCAGGTAGTTGATCTTCTGCTCGCCCAGGACGGCGCGCACGACGTCCATGTCCCGCGCGGTGTTCGCGGTGCTGATGAACTGCCGGATGCCGCCGCCGGACTTCTGGCAGGACTCCTCGGCCTCGCGCGCCTCGGCAGCCCACTTGCCGAACTCGCTGTCGGCGGGCCGCGACTCGGGCGCGGCGATCGCGGGCGCCGCCCGGCAGTTCAGCGCCGTGGACCCGCCGACGCCGCGCGGGTCGATGCCGATCACGTCGTAGACCTGGGCGAGCTCGGACTTCGTCAGGAACAGCGGCAGCCCGAGCCCGGAACCGCCGGGACCACCCGGATTGGTGAACAGCACGCCACGACGGCGATCGGCCGCCATCGCCTTCTTGCGGCTGATGGTCAGGTTGATCCTGTCGCCGGCCGGTCTGGTGTAGTCGAGCGGCGCGACCAGGGTGGCGCACTCCAGTTCGGCGAGCTTTCCGGTGCACGGCGCCCACTTGGCGGTCTGGGAGACGAACTCGGCGAGCGGGTCGGGTGGGTCGGCTGCGGCGGTCGTGCTCGTGGTGAGCAGAGCGACGACCCCTAGGACGAGTGCCGGGAACCTGCGCAAGACGGACCTCCACGCCGTGCCGAAAGATCTCTGCCGCTCGACGGTATGGCCGTTCAAACGGGCCGAAGGGTTCTGTCACCCGTCCCGGTGATGTCAGTCCACTGCCTTAAGCTGCGGGTATGACCAGCAGCAGGACCTCGAAGGCGAAGGAGGAGCACTCGCCGACGCTCTCCGCCCGCACCATGCGCAAGATCGAACGCGCGTCGGGCTCACTCGCGACGGCCAGCGTGGCCGAGATGGAGCGGCGGCTGCCGTGGTTCGCCAGGATGCCCGCCGACCAGCGGGCGAGCGTGCTGCTGCTGATCCAGAACGGGGTGGCCGGGTTCGTCGAGTGGCTGCACGACCGGCAGCAGGCGATCCGGCTGTCCGCGGACGCGTTCCGCAGCGCCCCGAAGGACATCTCGCGCTGGGTGAGCCTGCGCCAGACCGTCGAGCTCGTCCGGATCGCCCTGGAGCTGTTCGAGGAGCAGATGCCGGAGATGGCGGCAGACGAGGCCGAACGCGCGCTGCTGATGGAGGGCGTGCTGCGGTACGGCCGGGAGATCGCCTTCTCGGCGGCCACCTCGTACGCGGCGGCCGCCGAGGCCCGCGGTGCGTGGGACGCGCGGCTGGAGGCGCTGGTCGTCGACGGCATCGTGCGTGGCGACCCCGAGGAGTCGCTGCTGTCCCGCGCGGCCGCGCTGGGCTGGGACCCGGCGCTGGAGGCGACGGTCCTGGTCGGCAACCCCGGTGGCGAGGACCCGCCCGCGATCATCTACTCGGTGCGCAGCAAGGCGGCGCGCGCCGGGCGGCCGGTGCTGCTGTCCGTGCAGGGATCCCGCCTGGTCGTCGTGCTCGGCGGCCCGACGGAGACCGGGGAGGACGTGCTCGGCAAGATCGGCGAGGGGTTCGGCGAGGGGCCCGTCGTGGCCGGGCCGACCGTGGCGTCGCTGTCCGAGGCGCACCGCAGCGCCAGTGACGCGTTGAGCGGGCTGCGCGCGGTCGTGGGCTGGCCCGCGGCGCCTCGGCCGGTCCGGTCGATGGACCTGCTGCCGGAACGGGCGCTGGCGGGCGACCCGGAGGCGGAGTGGCAGCTCGTCGACAGGGTCGCGCGGCCGCTGGAGGACGCCGGCGGCGCGTTGCTGGAGACCGTGGACGCGTTCCTGGAGGTCGGGGGCGTGCTGGAGACGTGCGCGAAAAGACTGTTCGTGCACCCGAACACGGTCAGATATCGCCTTCGGCGCGTTCAGGAAATGACGGGAAGAAATGCACATGACGCTCGAGACGCGCTTGTGCTTCGCGTCGCATTGTCTGTAGGACGGCTAGCGCGCTCCCGGGGCCTGTGGTAGCGAACGGCCTGTGACGGACTTCGCACCCATCCGTTAGGGTGAGGGCCAAACGACCCCGCACCGCACTGAGCTGCGGCAACGTCGCGGGGCGCGCACGTCCTAGGCGATTTTGTAGGGTCTCTACAAATACGATCGCCGTACTTCGTTCTTTGCGGCATGGGGTACCGGTGGGTTCACCAGCTTTAGTAATCGGCGTGATCGCACTCCTCGCGCCCGGACAAGGGTCCCAGACGCCCGGCATGCTCACCCCCTGGCTCGAACTGGAGGGGGCGGAGAAGCAGGTCCGGACGTGGTCGGAGATCACGGGCCTCGACCTCGTGCGCCTCGGCACCACCGCGGAGGCCGACGAGATCGTCGACACCGCGATCACCCAGCCGCTCGTCGTGGCGCTCGCCGTGCTCGCGTTCGGTGAGCTGCGCAAACGCGTCGAGCTGCCGCCCGCCGTGATCGTCGGCGGCCACTCCGTCGGCGAGCTCGCCGCGGCCGCCGTCGCCGGTGTCATCAGCGCCGACGACGCCGTCGCGCTGGCCGCCGTGCGCGGTGCCGCGATGGCCGAGGCGTGCGCGCTGGAGCCGACCGGCATGGCCGCCGTGCTCGGTGGCGACGAGCCGGAGGTCCTCGCCCGCCTGGAGGAGCTCGGCCTCGTGCCCGCGAACCGCAACGGCGCCGGCCAGATCGTCGCGGCCGGTCCGCACGCGGCGCTCGACGCGCTCGTGGAGAACCCTCCCGGCCCGGCCAAGATCCGCAAGCTGGCCGTCGCGGGCGCGTTCCACACCCGGTACATGGCGCCCGCCGAAGAAGCGGTGCGCGCGCGTGCCGCCGCCGTGACCACGCACGACCCGTTGCTTCCGCTGGTGTCCAACAAGGACGGTCAGGTCGTCACCGAGGGCACCGAGGTGCTGCGGCGCCTGGTCTCCCAGGTCACGAGCCCCGTCCGGTGGGACCTCTGCCAGGCCACCCTCGTCGAGAAGGGCATCAGCGGTTCCGTCGAACTGCCGCCCGCCGGCGTGCTGACGGGTCTCGCGAAGCGCGCGATGAAGGGCACGGCGACCCTCGCCCTCAAGACCCCCGACCAGTTGGAGAAGGTCTCGGAACTGATCGAGACCGTTGGAGCCGATAAGTGACGACCTTCCAGGCCCCGCGGGCAGCCGCGGGTAGCCGCATCATCGGTCTCGGCAGCTACCAGCCCGAGACCGTGGTGAGCAATCACGACCTCGCCGCGCGCATGGACACCTCGGACGAGTGGATCCGCGAGCGCGTCGGCATCGTCAACCGGCGCGTCGCGGCCAAGGACGAGGGCGTCGTCGACATGTCGGTGCTGGCCGCCACCAAGGCGATCGAGGACGCGGGCATCTCGCCGGAGGACATCGGCGGCGTGATCGTGGCGACGTGCACGATGCCGTCGACCATCCCGAACGCCGCCGCGCAGGTCGCCACCCGGCTCGGCATCAAGGCCGCGGCCGCGTTCGACCTGAACGCCGCGTGCGCGGGCTTCTGCTACGCCGTCGCGACCGCCGCGGACATCGTCCGCGCGGGCACCGTGCGCAACATCCTCGTCATCGGCGCGGAGAAGCTCACCGACTGGACCCACCCCGACGACCGCTCGACCGCGATCATCTTCGCGGACGGCGCGGGTGCCGTCGTGGTCGGTGCCAGCGACACGAACGAGATCGGCCCCGTCGCGTGGGGCTCGGACGGTTCCATGTCCGAGGTCATCCGCATCGACGACCGCGACTCGTTCATCCACCAGGAAGGCCAGACGGTCTTCCGGTGGGCGACGACGCAGATCGCTCCGGTAGCGCTCCGTGCCGCCGAACTCGCGGGCGTCGAACTGTCCGATGTGGACGTGTTCGCCCCGCACCAGGCCAACCTCAGGATCATCGAAGCCATCGCCAAGCGCTTGCGCAACAATGGTGCGCGCGAGGACCTGAAGGTCGCTAGAGACATCGTCGAATCCGGTAACACCTCCTCGGCCTCGATCCCCATGGCGCTGGACCACATGAGGACCGCGGGCGAGATCTCCTCTGGAGACGTGGTGCTGATGGTCGGTTTCGGCGCGGGCCTGTCCTACGCGGGACAGGTCGTCAGGGTCCCGTGAGTTTTTCCATCGTTTCAATCGAAAGGGAACTTCAGTGAGCGACAACGTCCTGTCCGGTCTTGCCGAGATCGTCGAAGAGGTCGCCGGCGTTGCCGCCGACGACGTCACCGCTGAGAAGTCCTTCGTGGACGACCTCGACATCGACTCGCTGTCGATGGTCGAGATCGCCGTCCAGGCTGAGGACAAGTTCGGCGTGAAGATCCCGGACGACGAGCTGGCCAACCTCAAGACCGTTGGTGACGCGGTGAACTACATCACCAGCAACAAGTGACTTCGGGCATCGAGGTCGTCATCACCGGGCTGGGTGCCACCACCCCGCTCGGTGGTGATGTCACGTCCACCTGGGACGCGTTGCTGGCCGGCAAGAGCGGCGTGGGTCCGATGACCCACGACTGGGTCGAGAAGTACGACCTGCCGGTCAAGATCGCGTCGCAGCTCGTGGTGGACCCGACCGAGGTGCTCCCCCGAGTCGAGGCACGTCGCCTGGACCGCTCCGAGCAGGTCGCCATCGTGGCGTCCCGCCAGGCGTGGTCCGACGCGGGCCACAACGACGACACCGTCGACCGCCAGCGCCTCGCCGTGATCATCGGCACGGGCATCGGCGGCGCGATCACCCTGCTCACCCAGGACGACCTCCTGGAACAGCACGGCCTGCGCAAGGTGTCGCCGCTGACCGTCCCGATGCTGATGCCGAACGGCCCGGCCGCGCACGTGGGCCTGGAACTGAAGGCACAGGCGGGCGTGCACGCCCCGGTCTCCGCCTGCGCGTCCGGCGCCGAGGCCATCGCCTGGGCCTACCGCATGATCATGTCCGGCGAAGCCGACGTGGTCGTCGCGGGCGGCGCCGAAGCGTGCATCACGGCCATCCCGGTCGCGGGCTTCTCGCAGGCCCGCACCATGAGCACCCGCAACGACGAGCCGGAAAAGGCGTCGCGCCCGTTCGACACGGCCCGCGACGGCTTCGTGCTCGGCGAGGGCGCGGGCGTCATGGTCCTGGAACGCCGCGAGTTCGCAGAAGCCCGCGGGGCGAAGATCTACGGCCGCCTCGCAGGCATCGGCACCTCGGCCGACGGCTACCACATCACGGCCCCGGACCCCGAGGGCGTGGGCCAGTCGCGCGCCATCGCCGCGGCCCTGCGCTCCGGCGGCATCGACCCGTCCGACGTGGGCCACGTGAACTGCCACGCGACCTCCACCCCGGTGGGCGACGTCGCGGAGACCGTGGCGATCCGCAAGGCGATCGGCGACCACCCGGTCCTGACCGCCCCGAAGGGCGCACTCGGCCACCTGCTGGGCGCGGCAGGCGCGGTGGAAGCCATCGTCACCGTCCTGTCGATCCGCGACGGCATCGTTCCCCAGACACTCAACCTGGAGAACCTCGACCCGGCCGTCACGCTGGACGTGGTGGCGGGCGAACCGCGCAAGATCAAGCTGGACGCCGCCGTGAACGACTCGTTCGGCTTTGGCGGCCACAACGTGGCGCTGGCCTTCACCCCGGCCTAGTCACACCTGCCAGACCACGGAGCCCCGGCCCGCCCAGCGGACCGGGGCTTCGTGCTGCCGGCAAGGGCGCGGGCAGGCTCGCGCAGGGGTCCCCTCGGGTTTGGCGTCGGTGGGTTCAACCGGTCGTCGCAACGGTTGATGTTGGTGGGAAGAGTAGTTGGTGGAGTGCTTCGGCTGGGGTGTGCCAGCCGAGGGTTTGTCGTGGTCGGCCGTTGAGTTCGGCGGCGATGGCGGCGAGGTGTTCTGGGGTGTGAGCGGTGAGGTCTGTGCCTTTGGGGAAGTACTGGCGGAGTAGGCCGTTGGTGTTTTCGTTGCTGCCGCGTTGCCAGGGCGAGTGCGGGTCGCAGAAGTAGATGTCCAGGTCAGTGGCCAGGGTGATCTCGGCATGGCGGTTCATCTCCGAGCCCTGGTCCCATGCCAGCGAGCGCCATAGGTGTTTCGGAAGGGCGCCGATGGTGGTGATCATCGCGTCGCGGACGCTGACGGCGTCGTAGCGGGGCAGGTGCAGCAGCAGGCAGTAGCGGGTGGCGCGTTCGACCAGGGTGCCAATCGCGGATTTGTTGTTCTTACCGATGATCAGGTCGCCTTCCCAATGTCCGGGCACGGCGCGGTCGTCGGCTTCGGCGGGGCGTTCGCTGAGCATGATCATGCCGGGGATCTGGCCTCGGCCGGTCTTGCGTTCGGCGCGGTGCGGGCAACGCAACGTCCGCCCGGTCCGCAGACATGTGGCGAGTTCGCGGCGCAACGCGCCCCGGCCCTGCACATACAGCGATTGGTAGATCGTTTCGTGCGACACCCACATCTCCGGATCGTCGGGGAAGTCGATCCTCAGCCTGGCACTGATCTGGCGGGGTGAGTGCCGTCGGGTCAGCCGCCGCTGGACCTCCTCGCGCAGTCGGGAGTTGACCGCGAGCAGGGCCGGTTTCGGGCGCCGGGCCCGCTGGTCGGCCTTGGCCTGAGCTGCTCCGGCGAGATAACGCCGAGGCCGAGCGGTCCGTGAATTGCGGGCGATCTCCCGGCTGACCGTCGACACCGGCCGGCCCAGCCTGCGGCCGATCTCCCGCATCGACAGGCCCGCAGCCCGGCCCAGCGCGATCTCCTCCCGCTCCGCGAACGACAAATACCGCCCTGACACGGGTCTCGCTCCGTTGCCGCACACCCCGCCAGCCTTGACGAACCACTCCTGGCCCGTCGGCCACGACACACCCGCAGCCCGCGCAGCCGCGGTCACACCCAGACCACCCGCGACACCGGCCCAGAACCGGACCCGCACATCCCGAGACACCTTCGGAACACCCACACAACCCTCCAACCAGGAGCGTTGCAACGACCCACTGACCCCAAGCTCCCCCACGACCCAACCTACTCAGCAGGTCTGACAGTCCGGCCGAGCGAGCGGCAAGGCAAGACGGCGTCGGGCGAGCCGGGTCTCGGGCGAGACGGAGTAAGGCAAGACGGGTCAAGGATGGCCTTTGGGCCTGGCGATGCCGAAGGCGAGGCGTCCTTCCCTCTTGGCTCGGCCCAAGCGGTATCGGTGACGTGCCCGCCCAACTCAGCCAATCTCCATCGATGCGCCAGCGGCGATGACTCAACCACGCCCGTCAAAGTCTTTGCCCCCAACGCAACCACCACCCCAAGGTGACGGGCGTCAGCACTTCTCCATCTGCGGGGTCCGGCTCTCCGGTGCGTCGTCCACCTTCAACGCCCCGCCCTCCCACCTCATCACGTACACGACCCGCCAACGGATGCACTCCTCCGGCAGCGCGGGCGGCGCCTTCTCCACGTCCTGCGTCGACACGAACGAGATCAGCACCCGCAGCCGCCGCCCCAGCACGTCGGACTCGATGCGCTGCACCACCATCCCGCCGTCTTTGGTGCTCTCGTACGCGGCGGTCCAGGTCTCCTCGCGTTGTGTGGAGACCCGCCGAGCCGACACCACCGACCGCCAGGCCGAGAAGTCACGCGCGTTGATCGAGTCGAAGTAGGCCTGCAGCACGCGTTGCACGGCCGTCCGGTCCGGGTGGGTGAAGGAGTCGGGGCTCAGTCGCACCTCTGCCGAGCCCGGCAGCGGCCCCACCACCGAGGAGGACGGCACCGCGGGGGATCCTGCCGCCTCGGCCGGGCGCGAGTAGACGGTGCGGCCCACCATGCCGGCGGCCACGGCGGCACCGGTGATCACGACCACGGCCGGCACCAGCCAGCGGCTCGCCACGCTCCCCACGCGGCAAGCCTAGCCGCACGACACGCCGGGCAGCGGAGGGCCGCTCACAAAACGTGTCGCGTTACATCAAAACGGCGATTTCACTCGAACGATTACATCACACCGCGAAATGACGGGATGCATGTGGCAAGACAATGTTTGATACATAAATTGATGAGGGGCAATCTCATCCTACGAATGAGTTCCAACGGGCGACTCTGTACCGCCATTCGGCCGTATCAAACACGCAATGGGAGCCAATTCCGGCTTCACCCGTAAAGAGCAGCCGACACAGCGCGTGCACAACGTTTGTGCCCACCTAACTATACGTCGTGATCCACTTGGAATTGCGCAGGTCACGGGCACCCGAGATCAGGAACGTCCGAGTACCGTTTAGCGGAAACCGGGCAGATCGGCGCACACGTCCCCTCCAGCAAACCTCTCAATCGAGTGAGACGGACCCAAACTTCCTCACGCCAGGTCACATACGCGCCGGTAACCGGCGGTCCTTCGGACACGAACGGGCGACCCATATGACCCTAACGGCGGATTCCCGATAGGCGAGAGATTGTGCGGGAATATGCGGCATCGAAGAAAGCGAAAACGAACCAAGGGAGGGAATTCGGTGGACCTCAGATACGAGGCGTACTGCTTCGCCGATCGGCAGTTCTACGATCTGCAGAGCAGCACCGAAAGCACCTCCAAGGACGACTTTTCCACCGAACTCCCCGCGCTCCCACCCGACTGGACCATGGCCGAGCGCAATGTGTGGCGGCATCACCACCCGAAGGGGGTACAGCTCCCCAACCAAGGGTGGAAGATTCACGTTTCCGCTGGACTCGACAACGCCGGCCGGGTATTGAAGGCGACTTTCGACTACTGCGTCGAGCGCCGCATCAGCTTCAAGTACCTGCGAACCATGTCGATCGTCCTGGCGCGCAACTCCAAGTACGCACCCCGCGAGGGCAGCGGCAAGCTGGTGACGATCTACCCGCTCGACGCCGCGCACCTGGAGCAGATCCTCGCCGAGCTCAACGACAGGCTCGCCGGCGAGCACGGCGCGTACATCCTCAGCGACCTGCGCTTCGGCAAGGGACCGCTGTACGTGCGGTACGGCGGGTTCGCCGAGCAGTGGCTCGAGGTCGACGGGCAGCAGGTGCTCGCGATCGAGGGGCCCGACGGCGAGCTCATCGCCGACAGGCGCAAGCCCGTCTTCAGCCTGCCCGAGTGGATCGAGCTGCCGGCATTCCTCAAGCCGCACCTCGACGAGCGCAACTCCGGCGACCCCGAGCAGTTCCCGTACCAGATCAAGAGCTCGCTGCACTTCTCCAACGGTGGCGGCGTCTACCTGGCGACCCGCAAGAGCGACGGCAAGGAGGTCGTCCTCAAGGAGGCACGGCCGCACGCCGGCCTCGACCGGGAGGGCGACGACGCCGTCGCCAGGCTCGACCGCGAGTACGAGATCCTCACCAAGCTGCAGGGCGTCAAGGGTGTACCCGAGGTGTACGACCGCTTCACCGAGTGGGAGCACCTCTTCGTCGCCATGGAGTTCATGCCCGGCCGCTCGCTCGGCCAGTGGCTCGGCAGGCACTACCCGTTGACGCACAAGGACGTCAGCGACGAGACGATCACCGAGTACAAGGCCCGCGCCCTCGCGATGGTCGACAAGGTCGAGAGCCTCATCGCGAACGTCCACGAGCGCGGCGTCGTCTTCGGCGACCTGCACACGCTCAACGTCCTCGTGGACGAGGACGACGAGATCTCGCTCATCGACTTCGAGCTCAGCTCCACGATCGACGACGTCCGCAAGCCCACCCTCGGCGCGCCGGGCTTCCAGGCGCCGCGGGACCGCGACGGGTTCGACATCGACGCGCACCCGCTCGCCGCGCTCCGGCTCTGGATCTTCCTGCCGCTCAACACGGTGCTGGAACTGGCGCCGGCGAAGATCCGGCAGCACGTCAAGGTCGTCCAGGACCGCTTCGGGCTCACCGACGAGTACTGCGCGCCGATCGTCGACGTGCTCACGCCGCGCACCGACCCGCCCACGGACCCCGCGTTCACCGAGTTCGACGAACAGAAGCCGGACTGGGCGTTGGTGCGCAAGGAGATCGCCACCGCGATCCTGCACAGCGCGACGCCGCACCGCCACGACCGCCTCTTCCCCGGCGACATCGAGCAGTTCGAGACCGGCGGCGCGAACTTCGGCCACGGCGCCGCGGGCGTGCTGCACGCGCTCGCGGAGTCCGGCGAGGGCCGCTTCCCCGAGCACGAGCAGTGGCTGCTCGACTCGGTGAGAAGAGAACCGCCCAAGCAGCCGGGTTTCTACACCGGCGCCCACGGCATCGCGCACGTGCTGGAGAACTTCGGCCACCACGACGCCGCGACCGAGATCGTCGAGAGCTACGCGGAGCTCGTACCGTCCACACAGGACCACGGGCTCAGCGCGGGACTCTCCGGCATCGGCCTGAACCTGCTGCACTTCGCGGTCAACCGCGACGACGACAGCTACGCCACCCAGGCCGAGCAGCTCGCGGAACGGCTCGCGAAGCAGCTCACCGACGCGCCGAGCAACGAAAAGGCCAGGGCGGGCCTGCTGCACGGCTGGTCCGGACCGGCGCTGTTCTTCCTGCGGATGTTCGAGCACACGGGCGAACACCGCTGGCTCGAGCTCGCGGAGCAGGCACTCGAACGCGACCTGGCCGAGACGATGATCGCGCTGGACGGCTCGCTCCAGGTGCGGGACGGCACGCTCAGAAGCCTTCCGTACGTGGGCATCGGCGGCGCCGGCATCGCACTGGTGCTGACGGAGTTCGCGAAGCACGCTCCCGAACGGCCGTGCGTCGAGAAGCTCCCCGAGCTGCTCAGCGGTTGCACCGGCGAGTTCGTCATCCAGCCCGCGTTCACGCTGGGCAGGGCCGGACTGCTCGCCACCCTGGCCCACGCGACGAACCACCGGCCGAACGCCCGGTTCGAACGCGCCATCCAGCAGCACCTCAAGGCTTTGGGCTGGCACGCGGCACGGTACGGCGGGGGCCTCGCGTTCCCCGGCGTGCAGCTGCGCCGGCTCTCCATGGACCTCAACACCGGCGGTGCGGGCGTCCTGCTCGCCATCGCGTCCACAGTGGACGAGAAACCGCCACTGCCCTTCCTGGGCTCACGAACGCCGGTCTTGGCGGACCGGTAGCAAGAAAGAGATCGATCCCTCGAAATTAGGAGATAGTGTCATGGGCTTCATCCTTGACATGCAGGACCTCGAGACCCCCGAGGCCCCGGCCAACGTCATGGCCGGCGGCGGCAGCGGCCACGGTGGCGGCGGCGGTTCCACGACCGCGTCCAGCGCCTCCCTGCTGCTCCCCTGCAGCCACAGCAGCGCGTCCCTGCTGCTGTGCTGATCTAGCTCCACCAGCACGTGACGGCCGGTGAGCGGCATAGGCGAAGTATGCCGCTCACCCGCCTGTAGAGGGCTCGGCAGCCGGCCAGCTGCCGGGCCCTCGCTTCATGATGGGCCTTGCAGACCCCCCGGAGGAACAGCCGATGACCAAACCCGGTGACCAGCTGTTGTTCTCCACCGTCAAGCGCGACTACCGCCCGTGGTTGCTGCTCCTGAACGCCGCCGTGGCCACGACCGGCGGACTTCTTCTCCCCGCCGCGCTCGCCGGCGCCGTCGACATGGCGCTGAGCGGCACGTTCGTGCTGGCCACGATCGTGTTCCTGCTCGTCCTCGCGGGTGTCGAGATCTTCGCGGACGCCATCGGCATCGTGCTCGCCGCGAGCATCACCGCCCGCGCCACCGCGTGGTTGCGCCGCCGCCTGACCCAGCACCTGCTCACCCTCGGTCACCCCTCGAAGTTCGCCGCGGGAGACGCCGTCAGCCGCGTCACAGGCGACTGCGGCAACGCCGGCACCATCTCGACCACCGTGATCGGCCTCGCCGTCACCGTCGTGTCGTCGGTCGGCTCGGTGATAGCCCTCGCGCTGCTGGACTGGCGACTGGCCGCGGTGTTCCTCGTCAGCGCCCCTCTCGCCGCACTGCTCGTCCGCACGCACATGCGCCTCACCGCCGACGACGTCCTGGCGTACCAGGAGATCTCCGGCGAGGTCTCGGCGCGACTGCTCGACTCCGTGTCCGGTCTGCGCACGATCGCGTCCGCCGGCATCGCCGACCGCGAGGCCGGCCGCGTGCTGGAGCCGCTCCCCCGGCTCGCCGCGGCGGGCGCCGGCATGTGGCGCACCCAGGCCAAGATGATGTGGCGGGCCGGACTGCTGCTGCCCGCCGTCGAGGTCGCGGTGCTCGCCGCCGCCGGTTTCGGCGTCATGCAGGGAAGACTGAGCGCCGGTGACGTGCTGGCGGCCCTCGGTTACGCGGCGCTCGGCCTGGGCATCGTCGGCCAGATGACCCAGCTGACCGTGCTCGAACGCACCCGCGCCAGCGCCGCCAGGATCGCCGAGGTCCTCGACACGAAGCCGCCGGAACGCCCGCGGCCCCAACGCTCCAACGGCGTCATCGAACTCCGCAACGTCAGCGTCGAAGGCGCCCTGCACGGCGTGAACCTGATGATCCCTGCCGGCACGTTCGTCGCGGTCGTCGGCAGTTCCGGCGCGGGCAAGTCGACGCTCGCGGCCGTGCTCGGCGGACTGTCCGCTGTGGACTCCGGCGAGGTCTCGGGTGCCGACTCGGTCGGGTACGCCTTCGAACGCCCGGCGCTGCTCGGCACCACGGTCGGCCGTTCCATCGGCTACGGAACGGACTCCGACGAGGTCCAGGTGCGCGACGCCGCCGTCGCCGCCCAGGTCCACGACGTGCTCATCCGGCTGCCGCAGGGCTACGAGACCCCGATGGCCGACGCCCCGCTGTCCGGCGGTGAGGCGCAACGGATCGGGCTCGCCCGCGCGATCGTCCGCGATCCCGACGTGCTCGTGCTCGACGACGCCACCGCCAGTCTGGACACCGTGACCGAGGCCAAAGTGGACAAAGCACTCACGACCGCGTTGCCAGGACGGACCCGGATCGTGGTCACGCACCGGCCCGCGACGGCGGCGAGAGCGGACTTCGTGGTGTGGCTCGAGAAGGGCCGGATCAGGGGCACGGGCTCGCACCGCGCGCTGTGGCACAACGAGGACTACCGCGCCGTGTTCACCGGGGGCGAGTGATGCGCTTCTACCTCTCCACGCTGGCAGGACACCGCAAGGGCGTGCTGGTCCTGCTCGGCTGGTCGATGCTCGAAGGCATCCCGGCGTTCTTCGGCGGCAGACTCGTCGGCTCGGCCGTCGACCGGGGTTTCGCAGCGGGAAAACCGCTGGCCGGTGTGCTGTGGCTGCTGTCGTTCGCGGTGCTCGCGGTCGTGGGCGCGTGGGGGCAGCGGCAGGTGTTCGCCCGGCTCGGCGAGGTCGTCGAACCGATGCGCGACGCACTGGTCACCCGCGTGGTCGAGGGCGTGCTGAACGACCCGTCGCACCGCCGCACCCCGGACGCCAGCGCGGTGGCCATGATCACGCGGCACGTGGAGGTCGTACGGGATGCCACGGCGGGTGTGCTGGTGCAGGCCCGTGCGCTGCTGGTCACGACGATCGCCGCGCTCGTCGGTCTCGCGACCACCGCGGCGGCGTTGATCTGGCTCGTCGTGCTGCCGATCGTGGCGGCGTTGCTGCTCTTCGGGTTGATGCTCCCCTCGCTGGCCAAGCGGCAGCGCGACGTCGTGATGGCCGACGAGAGCACCGCCGAGGCGTCCGGTTCGGTGCTCACCGGGCTGCGCGACGTCGCCGCCTGCCAGGCGTCCACGGAGGCCTACCAGGACGTCGCGAAGCAGATCAACCGGCAGGCCAGGGCCACGACCGCGGTCGCCTGGGCGAACTCGTTGCGCGCCACGGTGATCGCGGTCGGCGGCTTCGCCCCGGTCGTGCTGCTGGTGGCGTTCGCTCCCCCGCTGGTCGCGTCCGGGCAGCTCACGACGGGTGCGGTGCTGGCGGCGGTGGTCTACCTGACCAACAGCGTGAACCCCGCGCTGCACGGCCTGGCCCGCACCACCAGCACGGTCGTGATGCGGTTGATGGTCGCCCTCAAACGACTTCAGGAGGCCGCCCCGCGCATCGACCGGGAGCCGGGTGCCGAAACGCCGGCCAACGGCACGTTCGTGCTGCAGGACGTCACGTTCGGCTGGAGCCCCGAGTCGGAACCGGTGCTGCGCGGCCTGTCGCTGAACCTGCGCCCCGGCGACCACCTGGCCGTGGTCGGCCCGTCGGGCATCGGCAAGTCCACAATGGCCAGTCTGCTGACCGGTCTGATGCCGCCGGGCAACGGCTGCGTGCTCTTCGGCGGAGTCCCGGTGGACCGGGTGTCGCCGGCGATCCGCCACCACTCGATCGCGTTGATCCCGCAGGAGACCTACCTGTTCACCGGCACTGTGCGGGAGAACCTCGCACTTCTCGCTCCGTGGGCGACCGACGAGGACCTGACAGCCGCGGCCACAATGGTTGGCGCCAAACCACTTCTGGACAAAATAGGCGGCCTGAACGCCTCGATCGGACACGGCGGTGAGGGACTTTCCGCTGGTGAGGCGCAACTTCTGGCGCTCGCCCGCGTCTACGTGACGTCCGCGGGAGTGGTCATCCTGGACGAGGCGACCTCACACCTGGACCCCGCCGCGGAGGCACGCGTCGAACGGGCTTTCGCGCAGCGGAACGGAATCCTGGTGGTGATCGCGCACCGGCTGAGCTCGGCGTTGCGGGCGAACCGCGTGCTGGTCATGGACGGCGGCAAGCCGTTGCTCGGCACCCACGAGCAGCTGCTCAGGACGTCCGCGCTCTACGGGCAGCTGATGCTGGCGTGGGATCCCACGCACCGGAAAGAAACCCCGCTGCCCAAACGGTGAGCGGGGGTCCACTCCGGACTGGACGACGCGTTCAGCCGACCCGGTGCAGCCAGGTGACCGGTGCTCCGTCGCCCGCGCGGCGGAACGGTTCCAGGGCGTCGTCCCACGCCGCACCGAGAAGTTCGTCGACGCCGTGCGCGAACGACTCACCGCCGCGGGCTCTGACCGCCAGAGAACGCAGCTGGTCCTCGTTCACGACGATGTCGCCGTTGGCCGACGTGCGCGCGTGCCACAGGCCCAGAACGGGCGCGAAGCAGAAGCGTTCGCCGTCCTGACCGGAGGAGGGTTCCTCCGTGACCTCGAAGCGAAGCATCGGCCACGCGCGCAGCGCAGCAACGAGCTTGGCGCCGGTGCCGGCGTCTCCGGTCCATGCGCATTCAGCGCGCAACTGGCCTGGTGCCGCGGGTTGCGCTGCCCACCTGAGGTCTACCCGGACACCGAGGGTGCCCGAGATCGCCCACTCGACGTGCGGACAGACCGCAGACGGCGACGAGTGGACGTAAACCACGCCACTGGTGCTGCCACGGGTGCTCACTGCTGACCTCCGCTACTCGACGAGGGACGTCTTCCCCTACGCCTTTGCCGAGTGTGAGGTGATCACCGCGAAACCCGTTCGCTGCATTCTGCCTCGACTTGAGGCATGTCCGCCATAAGAACCAGCTCGATCATCACCCGACCGGGGCAGATACAGGTCTTAAGTCCCGATCTCCCGGCCGAGTGATGCGTGATCGTGATCTACAGAGCGTTTACCGCGGCCACCACGTCGACTAGCCCGGTGCCCTTGTCGAACGACGAGGTGTACGGGCCCGCCGGCGTGTAACCGGTGCCGTACTTGTACGCCGTCGACTTCAGCGCCCGCTCGATGTCCGCGGGGGTCGCGGAAGGCTTGGCCTGGAACAGCTGCGCGACGATGCCCGCGATGTGCGGGGCCGCCATCGACGTGCCGCTGATCGTGTTGAACGTGCCGAGGTCCAGCAGGCCAGGGCCGTTCTGCGGCTTCAGGCCGGTCGCGCAGATCGGCAGGTAGAGGCGGCACGACGAGGTGATGTTCTCGCCGGGAGCGGAGATGTCCGGCCACGTCGCGGAGTCCGTCGCGAGACCGCGCGACGAGAAGTCGGACACGGCACCGTCGCGGGTGCCGGTCTCCTGGTCGTTGTAGGACGCCACCGAGATCACGCCCGGTGTCGGGTCGACGCCCGGCGGGTTGGACAGGTTCGCGGACCCGTCACCGCCGTCGTTGCCGTTCGCCCAGACCACGACGACGCCTTCGGCGACGAGCTGTCGTTGCAGCTTGACAGTGACCGACTCAGGGTCGAACGCACCGCCGCCAGACGGACCATAGGAGTTGTTGATCACCTTGATCGGCGGGCACGTGGAGGCGGGTACTCCGGCGCCGCACGGGGCGTCGTGGTTCTCCAGCACCCAGTTCAGCGCGGCGTCCGCGCCGAGGATCAGGATCGCCGCGCCGGTCGAGATCACGACGCCCTTCGCGCCGGGTGCCGCGCCGCGGATCACCGGTCCGCCGGTCGTCTGCACGTCGCCGCCGATCGCGATGCCGGTGACGTGCGTGCCGTGACCGCCAAGCGACGTGGTGTCGGTGTCGAGGAAGTTCGGCACCGGCACGATGCAGTTCGTCTGCGTGGAACTGTCCAGGCACAGGCTCTTGAGGTTGCGGACGATCCGGCCGCCGAACGACGGGTGCGTCGGGTCGACACCGGAGTCGATCACCGCGACCGACACGCCAGCGCCGGTCAGCCCGAGGCTGTTGCGGGCGTCCAGGCCGCGCGTGGCGGTGTGCGAGGTCGAGCCGAGGAACCTGATCGGTTTCTGGACCTCGACGCGCGTCACGCCCGTTTTGGCCCTGGCGGAGGAGATCCGCGCGGAGTCACCCCGCGCGGCGACGACGCCGATCTTGCGGAAGCTGGTGAGCTTCCGCAGTCCGGCGGCTTCGACGGCCGCCTCCGCCGCGGCGATGTCGGTTCCGTGGACGTAGACGGTGGAGGTCGGCGCGGCCGTCGCGACAGGGGAAGCGGCGGCCACCAGGAGCACAGCGAGCAGTGCAGCGCGTTTGTACATGGACCCTCCGTGAACATTCGCAGGCAATCCATCCAACGAGTTATCCACAGAACGGTGACGGCGATCACGCAATGTCTCGACCGAGTGCGTTCGGCCGACCCCGGGCCGCTACGGTGTCCCCCCGTGCGGAAAGGTAGGGACTCGTGCGGCTGATCCGTCTGGGCGCTGAACCTTCGGCCATTGGGGCGGACGTCCGTGCCGCCCTCACGGCCTGTGGCGCCGGCACCGAGGTCCTGGGTGGCGTGGCGCTGATCGGCGTCCAACCCCCCGACTGCCCTGTTCCCCTCGACGCGATCGTCGTGCTGCCCAAGGGCGTTCTGGTGATCGTCGGCGTGGACCTGCCGGATCCGGCGCTGAAGCTCGAGGCACCGCTCGGCGGGCAGTGGAAGATCGACGGCTGGCCGCTCGTGTCGCAGGACGGCGCGCCGAACCCGGCGACCGAGGCCGTGGCGGCGGCGACGGCGGTGGCGCAACGCATCCAGGCGATGCGCGCGGAACCGCTTCCGGTCAGCACGGTCGTGGCCGTCGGCCCGTTCGTGAGCCAGGTCGTGCAGCCGACGGTCGACCTCAACCGAGGGGTGCGGGTACTGCACCCCAAACCGTCCACTTTGCTCAGTGCGGCGCGCGAGCTGGCGACGTCGTCGGTGCTGTGCACGGCCGACCACGCCGTGAAGCTGCTCGCGATCCTGCAGACCACCGGCACGCCGCCGGAGGCGCGGTCGCTGCTGTCGGAGGGGTTCCCCGACGCCGTCTCCGACCTGGCGTCCGCGAACACGATGCTGATCCCGAAGTCGACGATCAAGCCGCTGATCGCGCGCAAACGCTTGCCGGGCAAGCTGACCTGGCCGTACCTCGCGGGCGCCGCCCTGGTCGCGCTGATCCTCGTGGGGTGGCTCGTGGTGGCGCTGCCCGGTGACGACGAGCCGGCCGGCGCGACCCCCGCGCCGACGTCGACGCAGCCGACGACGGTGGTCGTGGACGGCACGGCGTTCGTGCCGAAGGACACCAAGAAGGACGCCGACTGCCAGACGCAGGCGTTCGGCGACGTAAAGGCGTGGCTGATCGCGAACGACTGCGGTGTGCTGCTGCGCGCCACCTACGAGACGACGTTCCAGGGCAAGCAGGCCACCGTGATGGTGGCGGACATGGACCTGTACGACGCACCGAGCGCGAAGTCGTTGCACTCGGTCGTGGCGCTGCCGGGGTCCGGCGGCATCAACGGCCTCGACGGCAAGCCGCTGGAGAGCGCGGCGTTCGCCAACACCACCAAGGGCAGCCACGTGACGCTGGCGTTCGCGGTGTGGACCGGCGGGGGCGGCGACCAGCTGCTGGACCCGATCGCCAAGCAAGCGCTGCGGTTGCCCGTCACCCGGTAGAGGATGGCAGGCATGGTCGGACAACTTCGCTCTGTCGTGCTCGACTGCCCGAACCCCTCCGAGTTGGCGTCCTTCTACGAGAAGCTGCTGGGAGCTGAACGCCTCGACGGCGGCGACGACACGTGGGTGGTGATCGTCGCTCAGGGCACGCGTGTCGCGTTCCAGCTGGCGCCCGAGTACCAGCCGCCGGTCTTTCCCGATCCTGCCGGGTCCCAGCAGTTCCACCTCGACGTCCTGGTGGAGGACATCGAGGAGGCGGAGCCCGCGGTGCTGGCGCTCGGGGCGACGTTGGTGCAACGCGACAACGACGACACGTTCCGCGTGTACGCGGACCCCGTCGGGCACCCCTTCTGCCTCGTGTGGCTTCCATGATCGGGGCTGGGCCCTGCGCCGCAGGTCTCGCTCGATGAAAGGCGCGGCTGAGGTGGTTCCTGGCGGTGCGGGCGGCTGACCTGCATACCGGTGTTGTATTCGGGTCGGCCGCCCGTGCCGTCAGGGACCCGCCTCAGCCCCGGCTTTCGCGGGCACGGACCTGCGGCGCAGGGCCTAGGCTGGCCGCCATGGACTTCGATGTCATCGTCATCGGCGGCGGAGCAGTGGGCGAGAACGTGGCCTGGCGGACGGCCGCCGGTGGCCTGTCCACCGCCCTGATCGAGAAGGAACTGGTCGGCGGCGAGTGCTCGTACTGGGCCTGCATGCCGTCCAAGGCGCTGCTGCGCTCGGGGCACGCGGTCGCCGCGGCCAACCGGCTCAAGGGGGTCGTCGGCGCGACGCTCGACCCCAAGGCCGTGCTGGAGCGGCGCAACGGCTTCACCTCCAACTGGGACGACGCGAGCCAGGTCCAGTGGGCCGAGTCGGAGAACATCACCGTGCTGCGCGGTGACGGCGAGATCACCGGCGAACGCGAGGTCACCGTTGCCGGGGCGGACGGGCGGACCGTGCACCGCGCCCGGCAGGCCGTCGTGGTGTGCACCGGGTCCGTGCCGAAGATGCCGCCGCTGGACGGCATCGCGGACACTCCTGTGTGGACTTCGCGGCAGGCCACGTCGGCGCAGGAGGTGCCGGAGTCGCTGGTCGTGCTGGGCGGTGGTGTGGTCGGCGTCGAGCTCGCGCAGGCGTGGGCACGGCTCGGGTCGAAGGTGACGATCGCGGTGTCGGGCGACCGGCCGTTGCCGAAGCTGGAGGACTTCGTCGGGCCGATGGTCGCGGACGGGCTGCGCGAGGACGGCGTCGAGGTCGTGCTGAACGCGCGGGCGACGTCGATCGCGCCGGGCGCGCTGACGTTGCAGGACGGCCGGGTGCTGAAGGGCTCGGAGATCCTCGTCGCGACCGGGCGGGTGCCGGCGACCGAGGACGCCAAGCCGCTGACCATCGACGACACCGGCCTGGTGTCCGGTGTGGACGGACGATGGCTGTACGCGGCGGGTGACGTCACGGGCCGGGCGTTGCTGACGCACCAGGGCAAGTACCAGGCGCGGGCGGTCGGGACGGCGATCCTGGAGCGTTCCCGAGGGTTCGAACCCAAAGACCGCTCGGCGGGGCAGGCGTGGGCGGACCACGTTGCCGTGCCGCAGATCGTGTTCACCGACCCCGAGGTGGCGTTCGTCGGGCACACCGCGGCCGAGGCCCGCGCGGCCGGCCGGGACATCCGGGTCGTGGACCTGGACATCGCCGTCGCCGGGTCGTCGTTGCAGGCCGACGGCTACCAGGGCAAGGCGCGGATGGTCGTGGACGAGCGGACGCGGACGCTGGTCGGTGTCACGTTCGTCGGTCAGGACGTCGCCGAGATGCTGCACGCGGCGACGGTCGCGATCGTCGGCGAGGTCACCGTGGACCAGTTGTGGCACGCGGTGCCCTCGTACCCGACGATGAGCGAGGTCTGGCTACGGCTGCTGGAGGCTTACGGGCTCTGACCCCTGCGGTTCGAGCACCGACCCGAGCATGCCGCTGAGCAGCTCGTTCGCCGTGCCGACCACGTACGGGCGTTCGTCCTCGTCGACCCGTTCGGCGAGCTTGAACAGCGCGTCCGCGGTCTGCACGGCGATCCGGAACGTCAGCATCACCGGGGCGTCGCCGTGGGCGCCGAACCGGTTGACGAACATCTCCGCCAGCCGTTCGGCCATCAGCTCGTACTGGTCGACGCTCGAGTCGAGGCGGTGGCTGTCCAGCATGTCGCTGAACCGCACCCGCCCGAACCCCGGCACGTCGGTCAGCATCCGCATGTACACCGCGACGATCTGCGTCATGGCCCCGCGCCACGTGTCCGCGATCAGATCGGAGACGAACAGCTCCTCGACCTCGCGGAGATAGGTCTCCATACCGCGCAACGCGAGAGCGTGCACAACGGATCTTTTGTCCGGGAAGTACTGATAGAAAGAACCAATGGGCACTCCGGCGACATCCACGATCCTGGCCGTGGTGATGTCGTCGTAGTCGTATTCGTTCAGCAGGCTCGCACAAGCGTCGAGGATCGCCGAAACAGTGGCCGCGCCGCGTTGTTGCACCGGCTGCCGGCGCATCACCCTCGCTAACCTGCCTTTGGCCGGGTCTTCATGCACGCCGACATCTTTATCCATATGTGCGCTTGAGCCCAAGCACAGGTTCCCGACAGGTTTCAGCCGGGATCTCCGCGACGTTTGCGGCGCAGCACCCAGGCGAAGTCGACGAGGCACACGACGGCGAGTAGCAAGAGCACGATCGCGAGCCAGGTGAGGTCAGCTCGCACCGCCAGCCACCCGGCGACCGAGTTGAAGACGAGGCCGAACCCGGCCAGCCACAACCTCAGGGTCAGCGCACTGCGCGGGGGCGCAGGGGGTGGCAGGTAGTCGCTCACCTCACCCGGTTTCCCGCAGCAACGGCACGTCAACCGCCTTCAGCTGACGCGGCGGTTTCGTCACATAAGGCCTAACGAGACGCGTGAGTGCCAGCCCGACGGCGATCAGCGGGACCACGGCGGTCAGCACGGCCGCGGTGATGCCCGCCCGGACGACGTCCTTCGGCATGACGGCGACGCGGTCGACGACGAACGCCCGGCGCCCGGTGATCGACACCACCGCGAGGACGACCAGGAACGCCACCATCGTGAGCATCGCCCGCTGCACCGCGTGCTCGTACCCGGCGGCCTCCCCCGCGACCAGCACGGCGAGCCAGCCGCCGAGCGCGGGCAGCTGACCCCGTTCGGTGGTGGCCGCCCAGCTCAGGCCGCCGAGCGTGGCGAGCCACGCGAGGACGTCCACGCGCTCCCTCGCCCATAGGGATGCCGAATCGAGGGGAATGCCGGTCCAGGCCAGTAGGCCGAGCGGACTCGGGGGTTCGTCGGCGAGCTGGCCGAGCACCCAGGCGAGCGTCCACGCGGACAGCGGCACGGCGACGACGAGTTGCCACCGGGGCCGGCGCACCACACATCGGGCGAGCCGGACGATCTCCGCACGCGTCATACCCCCACCTTGCCGCTTCCAGGTGGTTTGCGGAGAAACGTCACCCCATCGCTCACCCTGTCGGCCCTCGTCCGGGCGTGTTCCTCACGCAGCGCAATCCACTTTCGGGGGACGGATCTTTCCTAGACTTGGTACATGAGCATTGATCAGCTTCTGCGTCTGCCCAGCTACCTGATGCTCGGGCTGGTGCGCGAAGCACGCAGGATCGGCCGCGCGGATCTCCGGGGGCCTCACCTGACCGTGCTCGCGTACCTGTCCGAACAGGAAGCGGTGGCGCAGAAGCGGATCAGCGACCGGGTGCGGATGGACCCGAGCGACCTGGTGTCGGTGCTCGACGATCTCGAAGGTTTCGGGTTCGCGCAGCGCAGACGGGACGAACGCGACCGGCGGCGGTTCACGGTGTCGATCACCGACGGGGGCAGACAGGCCCTGGGCGAGCGACTGGAGGCGGCGCGGGCCTTCGAGGAGGAGCTGCTGGCGCCGTTGACCCCGCACGAGCGGGATACGTTGGCCACACTGCTGCGGAAGGCGTACCTGCACCACGCTGATATGCGTGTAGATTAGACAGTCTGCGCTCAGGCGACCGGAGTGTAGGCAGGACAGTGTTTATCTAACAGCAGGGCGAAGCGGCATTTATTGCCGACGTCGCATTGTAACGAGAAAAGAGGCAAGTTGTCAAGCCCCTCCGATGACCTCCGGCTCGCCGAAATGGAGCCGGAGCAGGAATACGTGGCCATGTTGTACGGCCGGCTCGACGACCTCCGCGAACAGACGTCGAAACGACTCGCACAATCGTTGCGACAAACCGGCGGCACGCACCAGATGCGGTCCGAGCGCGACACGTCCGTCGCGATGTACACAGATCAATTGGCCCAGTACAGCGCTGTCGAGAACGGACTCGCGTTCGGCCGGCTCGATTTCCACAACGAGGACCGCTTCTACATCGGCCGAATCGGTCTCTTCGACGAGGACAAGGAATACGAGCCGCTGCTGATGGACTGGCGGGCGCCCGCCGCCAGGCCGTTCTACCTCGCCACCGCCGCCTCCCCCGACGGCGTGCGACGGCGCAGGCACCTGCGGACCCGCTCGCGCAAGGTCATCGGCCTCGACGACGAGGTGCTCGACATCAACTCGGTCGACCGCTCGGCGAAGGACAGCCTGACCGGCGAGGCGACCCTGCTGGCGGCGCTGAACGAGTCGCGCACCGGCCAGATGAGCGACATCGTCGCGACCATCCAGGCCGAGCAGGACAAGATCATCCGGTCCGAGCTGAACGGCGTCGTCGTCGTGCAGGGCGGTCCGGGCACCGGCAAGACAGCCGTGGCCCTGCACCGAGCCGCATACCTGCTGTATACACACCGTCGACAGCTGGCGAAACGCGGTGTTCTGGTCGTGGGACCGAACACGACGTTCCTGCGATATATCAGTCAGGTCCTCCCCTCCCTGGGTGAGACGGGCGTGCTGCTGTCCACGGTCGGCGAGCTGTACCCGAACCTGACGGCGACGGGCCGCGAGTCGGCTGCGGCCGCCGCGATCAAGGGCCGGCTGCAGATGGCGGACGTGATCGCCGCGGCCGTGCGCGACCGGCAGGAAGCGCCGCCGTTCGTCGAGATCCGCTTCGACAACGACGTGCTGCGCCTGGACCGCCGCGCCATCGCCGAGGCGCGAGGCAGGGCCCGCCGAACGCGCCGCGCGCACAACGAGGCGCGCCGCACGTTCGCCCGCGAGATCATCGGGATGCTGTCGAAGATGGTCGTCAGCCGCCTAGGCGGGCAGCTGCTCGACGCGGCGGACGTGGACGACATCCGCCGCGAGCTGCGCGAGTCCGAGGAGGTGCAGGCCGCGATCTCGTCGCTGTGGCCGATCCTGACGCCGTTCTCGCTGCTCTCGGAGCTGTACCGGAACCCGAAGCGGCGCAACCGCGCGATGGTGAAGTTCACCCGCGAGGAACGCGATCTGCTGCAGCGGTCGAACGACGACTGGACGCCGGCCGACGTGCCGTTGCTGGACGAGGCCGCGGAACTGCTCGGCGAGGACGACACCGAGGCCAAGGCCCGTGCCGAACGCCAGCGCCGCCAGGCCGTCGAGTACGCGCAGGGGGTGCTCGACATCCTCGACCTGGACGACGACGCGGACCCGGACCTGCTGATGGCCTCGGACCTGATGGACGCGTACAGCCTGGCCCAGCGCCACGGCGTCGACAACTACGAGACGGCGGCGGAACGCGCCGCCGCTGACCGCACCTGGACGTTCGGCCACATCATCGTGGACGAGGCCCAGGAGCTGTCGGCGATGGCGTGGCGAACGCTGATGCGCCGCTGCCCCAGCAAGTCCATGACCGTCGTGGGCGACATCGCCCAGACCGGCGACATCGGCGGTGCGACCTCATGGGGTGCCGTGCTGTCGCCGTACGTGCAGAACCGTTGGCGCCTGACGGAACTCACGGTCAACTACCGGACCCCCGCCGAGATCATGGAGGTGGCCGCCGACGTGCTCGCCTCCGTGGACGCGTCCCTGGTGCCGCCGACCTCCGTGCGCGAAACCGGTGTGCCGCCGTGGGTGTCGGCCGTGGCGTCGTACGAGGCCGAGGTGCCCGCGCTGATCTCCCGCGAGGTGGCGGCCGTGGGTGACGGCAAGATCGCGGTCATCGTGCCGGCCGCCCTGCTCCTGTCCGTGGGGTCGTCGATCTCCGCGGGCGTCCCGGGTTCGTCGGTGGGCAACGAGCTGGAGGAGGCCCAGGTCGTGGTGCTCGGCGTGACCGACGCCAAGGGCCTGGAGTTCGACTCGGTGGTCGTGGTGGACCCGGAGGGCATCCTCGCCGAGTCGCCGCGCGGGGCGTCGGACCTGTACGTCGCGCTGACCCGTGCCACGCAACGACTCGGCGTCGTGCACACCGGAACGCTCCCCGATGTGCTATCCCGGCTGAAGGACGTTTCGTAACGAACGACGGGAGGCCTGCGTGGCGAGCGTGGACGCGGCGGTCGGCCGCATCGTGGTGTCCGTCAGCAACCAGCTCGCCACCAGGCTCTCCCAGCTCGTCCCTCCCGCTCCTGCCGACGTCGACCCGGTGTTGCTGAGCTACCTGGAATCACCGGACTTCGCGGAGGTCGCCCGCCAGGTCGTGCTGTGGCGGACGATGCGCGGCGCACTCGATCCCGCGCTCGCCGCCGACCTTCGCGAACAGATCGTGCAGGGCCTGCGGCACGCGGGTGCCTCCGCGGATCCGGCTCCGGTGCTGGGGGCGTTGGCGGACGCACCGCCGTTGCGCGCGGACGACCTGGACGTCCCGACGGCGGTGGCCGTGACGCACCTCGCGAACGCCGCCATGCACAACAGGCTGCTGCTGCGCCGGGCGCCGTCGCTCGCGGACTTCCACGCGTACGCCCGGCAGCTGAACCGGCAGGTCGTCGCGACGCACGCGGAGATGCGACTACCGCACGTTGGGGTCAGCCGTTCCGTGCCGTACCGCGAGCTGTACGTGCGGCCGACGTTGAACCCGCAGCTGTCCGTCGACGACCTCGTGCTGCCCGGCCGCCGGACCGTGCTGCTCGGTGACCCTGGCGCCGGCAAGTCCACGCTGGCCGCGAAACTGGCGCACGACTTGGCCTCCTCGTCGGACCGCGTGCCGTTCCTGTTGGTGCTGCGGGACTTCACGCCGTCGTTCCGCGCGGGCGGCCGCGAACTGCTGAGGTACTTCGAGCAGGTCTGCCGCGACCCGTACAACCTCTCGCCGGCGCACGACTGCGTGGAGTACCTGCTGCGCAACGGCCGCGCGATCGTCGTCCTCGACGGCCTGGACGAGCTGGTCGAACCCGAACTGCGCCGCCGGGTCGTGCGGCTCATCGAGGGCTTCGCCCACCAGTACCCGCTGACGCCGATCGTCGTCACCGCTCGCAAGGTCGGCTACGCCGAGGCCCCGTTGAGCACCTCCCTGTTCGCGCAGGGCACGGTGGACGAGTTCGACACCGAACAGGTCACCGCCTACGTCTCCCGCTGGTTCGCCCTGGACGCCGCGACCCCGGTGTCCCGGCGGGCGCGGCTGGCCTCGTCGTTCGTCGCGGAGAGCGCCGAGATCGCCGAGCTGCGCCGCAACCCGTTGCTGCTGGCGTTGTTGTGCGCCATGTACTCCAGCGAGCACTACCTGCCGCGCAACCTCGCCCAGGTCTACGAGCGGTGCGCCGTGATGCTCTTCGACCGCTGGGACTCGATGCGCGGCATCGCCCTGCCGGTGCAGTTCCAGGGCAGGCTCCGCGGCGCCGTCCAGCACCTCGCCTGGGCGCTCTTCACCAGCCCGGAGTCGGGCAAGGCGTTGCCGCGCAGCCGAATAGTCCACCTGCTGGCCCGCTACCTGGTCTCCAAGTCCTTCGACACCGACGACGCCCTCGCCGCGGCAGAGGAGTTCGCCGACTTCTGCACGGGCCGCGCCTGGATCCTCACCGACGTGGGCGCGACGCGGGTGGAGCCGCTCTTCGGCTTCACCCACCGCACCTTCATGGAGTACTTCGCCGCAGAACACCTGGTGCGCAAGCACACCGACACCGACTCCCTGTGGCAGGCGCTGGGTCCCCACGTCGCGGAGGGCGCCTGGGACGTGGTCTCCCGCATCGCGTTGCAACTGCACGACCGCAACGTGGACGACGGCGCCGACGACGTGCTCACGCTGGCCATGCGCGACGGCTGCACGGCGTTCGCCGCCAACGCCCTGCAGTACGTGGCGCCGCGCCCGGCGCTGGTCGACCGGATCACCCGCGCGTGCCTGCACGAGGCGATGTCCGTCCCCACCGCGTCGCGCGTGACGTACTCGACCTCGTTCCTGCTGGTGAAGGAAGACCTGCCGGTGCAGATGTGCCTGCGCCACAGCCTTCCGGCCAACACCCCGTTCGCCCACCGGGCGTTGCTGGACGAGGCCGCCGTGCTCGCGAGCGACCCCGAGTTCGGGAGCTTCCTGCTGGGCGTGCTCGGCTGCCTCGACCAGGAGCCCGAACTCCAGGCCGCACTGCGCGACCTGCGGCTGCACCCGCCGTCCGGGACGCGGCCGTGGCTGAGCTCGAACGGCCTGAGCGACCTCGACTTCCTGGTCTCCCTGCACGGCCCGAAAGTCCTGTTCGAGCACCGCACCTACCTCGGCGGCATACTCCCCGCGCCGGTGTGCACGTTGCTGTCGTCCCAGGCCCGGACGTTCGACGGCCTCCAGGCAGAGGAACTGGCCGACCTGATCGTGCAGCAGTCGGACCGGCCGTGGATCTCGGCCGAGAGCTGGAGCCGCACCTACGACCCGGCCTGGGCACCGGAGCTGACGCCGCACGACGTGTTCGGGGCCGACCTCAACCTCCTGCTGTGCCTGCCGTACCTGGAACGGCTGGCCGACCACTCCACCAAGCCCCCTTTCGAGGTCACCCCCGACCTCGGCCACCTGGCTGAGGCCCGCGCCACCTCCGGCCGCTGGTCCCGCCCGCCCGACCTCTCCAGCCACGCGGCCCACCTGCTGCTCCGGTGGGTGGCCAAGGACTTCAGCGTCTTCGAGTAGGAGCTTTCCGTTGCCCAGCATCGAATCGGCGGTCATCCGGGTCGTCGTGGACGTGAGCGACCAGCTCTCGTCCCGCCTGACGGACAGCCTGAAGCTGCCCTCACCGTCCGCCACGAGCGCCGCGACCGAGGCCCTGTTCGCCGACCTGGACCGCCAGGACGTCGAGGCCCTGGAGACCTACCTCGACTCCCCCGACTTCGCGACCGTCGTGGCCCAGAAGCGCGTCGGCAACATGATGGGCAAGGCCTCCAAGGAACAACTCCACGAAGGCCTCCGCCTGGCCGGCATGTCCGACCACCCCCTGGACCGGGTCACGGGCCTCCTGCACGACGCCATGGTCGCCGCCTGCCAGGAGGTGGAGGGCCACTACCGCGCCGTGGGCACCAAGACCGACCGCGCCGACATCTACAACGCCGCCACCACCAACACGGTCATGCTCCGGCGCCTCAAGTCGTCCGCACGCATCCACGTCTTCGCGGCCCGCATGCGCGAACAGGTGGCCGCCCTGCACAGCCGAATCCGCATGCCGCACATCGGCGTGAGCCGCGCGGTCCGCTACGACCAGCTCTACGTAGACCCGACGCTGACGTCGAAGTTCACCATCCGCCTCGGCTCCCCCGGCCACCGCGTGCTGGTGCAAGGCGATCCCGGCGCCGGCAAGTCCACGCTGGCAACGAAGTTCGCCTACGACATCGCCACCGACGGCACCAAGCGCGTGCCGTTCCTGCTGGTGCTGCGCCAGTTCGCCGACTCGTTCGCCGAGGGAGGCCACGACCTCCTGCACTACCTGGAAAAGCTGTGCCAGGAGCCGTACAACGTGAAGCCACCGCGTGACGGCGTCGAATACCTGCTGCGCACCGGCCGCGCAGTCGTGATCCTCGACGGCCTGGACGAGATCGTGCAGATCGAACTACGCCGCCGAGTCGTGTCGTTGGTAGAAGGCTTCGCGCACCTGTATCCGCTGGTGCCGATCCTGGTGACCGCCCGGAAGGTCGGCTACGAAGACGCTGCCTTGAACGACGAGATGTTTGCGGCCAGCCAGATCGCGGAGTTCGACGACGATCAGGTGTCGGACTACGTCGCGCGCTGGTTCAGTCTCGACGACGCCACGTCACCGGTCGAGCGGGAACGGCTGATCACCTCGTTTCTCGAGGACAGCAAGCAGATCAGCGAGTTGCGCAGCAATGCACTGCTGCTGACGTTGTTGTGCGCCATGTACTCCAGCGATCGATACCTGCCGCACAACCTCGCTGAGGTGTACGAGCGGTGTGCGTTGATGTTGTTCGAGCAGTGGGACTCGAAGCGCGGGATCGAGCTGCCGATCAAGTTCCACGGGCGTTTGCGCGGCGCGGTGCAGCACCTGGCGTGGAAGATGTTCAGCGCGACCGAGTCAGGCAAGGCCCAGAAACGCGCCAGGGTCATCCGCCACCTCACGGAGTACCTCGACCGCAAGCTCGACGACCACGACGTGTCGGTGGCGGCCGCGGAGGAGTTCCTCGCGTACTGCACCGGGCGGGCCTGGATCCTCACCGACGTCGGCGCGAACGAGTTCGGCTTCACCCACCGCACGTTCCTCGAGTACTTCGCCGCCGAGCACCTTGTGCGTACCCATCGCACGGCTGAAGCAGTCTGGGCCGTGCTCAAGCCGACCGTCGACCAGTGGGACGTGGTGGCCCAGATCGTGTTGCAGTTGTTCGAACGCAACTTCGAGGGCGGCGCCGACGAACTGCTGGAAGAAGCACTCCACAACGGCGGGCTGAGGTTCGCCACCCGCGCACTGCACCACGTGGCTCCCAGCGACCGGGTGGTCCGGTCGATCACCGTCGAGGCACTGGAGGAGTTCGTCCGAGTTCCGTTTGCAGCCCGTACTCGCGGCTACGACCCACCGACGGATATCTCGATCAAGAACTGCGTGGCCGATTTGTCTCCGATGAACAGGGAAGCGGTCCAGCGAACGGTGACCGAGCACGTCGGGCGCCTGCTCTCAGAAGGTGAAGCCGGTGCAACACTGATGATCGATACCGTGCTCGCCAAGCACTGGCCGACTGTCTATCAGGACCTGCGTGAGCGCTACCGCCACGAAATTCGGGAGCTCCGGAAGTCAACGCCTTGGGCGTTGTGGATGCTCGACGATCCGGAACTCCTCGATTTCGCGCTCCGCAGTATGGGTGCCAGGATCTTCTATACAAGATGCGCTGCCGCCGGTTTCATGTACTACAGCGCCGCCAGCGAGATCATCGAGGTGGCTGAAGCGGACTCGATCGCCATCACGATGACCGTCCTGCCGACACCCTGGACCGGAGCGGAACCGTTCGGGTTGGAGGACTGGCAGTCCGTCCGACCCTCCAGCGTCCTTGAGCTAATGCTGACCTTGCCCTGTTTGGAGCTCACAGGGGAAAAGTCACTTCCAGAAGGCTGGGACGACGGATATGAGATTCCGGAGCAGGTGCGTGCTTTTCTCCACAGGTGGGAGTGCGGTGAGATCAGCGTGCTAGCACCAGACCCAGAGCAGCCGCAGCCACTCCCAGAACAACGCTGACGAGGGCGTTCAGGAAGGCTGAGCGGTACTTCTCGGCTTCCAGAAGTTTCACCGTTTCGTAGCTGAAGGTCGAGTACGTGGTCAGGCCGCCGCAGAAGCCGATGCCCAGCAACGGCATCCAGGACGTGCCGATGACGAACCCGATCAGCAGGCACCCGACGACGTTCACGGTCAGCGTGCCGAACGGGAAGTCGCGGGAGTGGCGCGACTGCGCCAACCCGTCAAGCAGGTACCGGCAAGGCGCCCCAAGCGCAGCACCGAGGAACACCGCCAGCACGATCATCGCCGAGTCACCCGCAACCCGAGAAACGCCGACCCCACAGCACAAACCGGTGTGGCCAGCAGGGCCCACGACCAGGCAGCGGCGTAAGACGAGAAGGTCGTGAAGCCGCCCAGCACCCCGACCCCGAAGAAGGCGCGCACCAGAGGCCGAGGCACCGTCCCCATCAGCACGCCGATCAGGAACGACCCCAGCACGTTGATCAGAAACAGCCCCCAGGCCCCCGGCACGACCAAGGACAACCCGTAGCGGGCCACCCCGCCGAGCCCGCCGCCCAGCGAGACCAAGGACAGAAACGCCAGGGAGCGGTCAGGTGGTGGGTTCGGCAAGGTGCTCCACCAGGTGGTCGAGAGCCTTCAGGGCGCGCACCACGTCCTCGCGTTCGGAGGCCTCCAGCTTGGCCAGGGCCGAGCCGATTCGCTTCTCGTGTTCGCGCTGCCAGACGAGCAGTTGTTCGTGTCCACGAGGTGAGACGGATAGCCGCGCTACCCGTCTGTCCTTGGGGTCTCCGCCGCGTACGACGAGGCCCGAGTCGATCAGTTGGGAGACGAGGCCGGACACGGTGTTGGGGGCCAGCCTCAGCGCGGCGGCGAGGTCGCCGACCTTCATCGGCGGGCGTTCCGCGAGGGTCTGCAGCAGTTCTACCTGCGCCATCGGCAGGGATTCCCACGGCCAGTCGGCCCGGATGCTCGTCCGCAGCGCCCGGCGCAGGCGAGTGACGACGTCGGTGAGCGTGCGGGCTTCGTCTGACATGCGGAAATCTTACTGAACGTCGAACAATAGCTCTGGGTCAGATATAATCTGCTTACGATGAACTGGTTCGTCACGGAGTCGCCCAGGCCGGCGTGGATCGCGCGCCGGTCGTACGCACCTTGGCTGGTCATCGCGACGGTCTGCTTCGGCGCTTTCATGGGGCAGCTGGACGCCTCGATCGTCACGCTGGCGTTCCCCGCGATGAGTGCTCACTTCGGTGCCGATCCGGAGTGGATCTCGCTCAGCTACCTGATCACGCTCGTCGCTCTGCTCGTCCCAATGGGCAGGATCGCGGACCGGATCGGGCGCAAGATCGTCTACATCTACGGGTTCGCGTTGTTCACCGCGGCGTCGGTGGCGTGCGTGTACGCGCCGGGTTTCGACGCGTTGATCGCCGCCCGGATCGCGCAGGCGGTCGGGGCGGCGATGTTGCAGGCGAACAGCGTCGCGCTGGTGACCACGGCGGTGGCGCCGGAGAAGCGGCGCAAGGCGCTCGGGGTGCAGGCCGCGGCGCAGGCCACCGGGCTCGCGGCCGGGCCGTTGCTCGGCGGGTTCCTCACCGAGCACTACGGGTGGCAGGCGGTCTTCGCGATCAACGTGCCGATCGGGGTCGTCGCCATGGTCGCTGGTCACTACCTGCTCCCCCGCACGAAGACCGCGCGGGACAAGGGAAAGCCGAGCTGGCGAGTGCTGCCGGGGCTCATCGGCGTGCTGCTCACGTACGCGGCGTTGTTCGCGCCCATGACGTTGCTGCCGTTCACCATGAAACAACCCTTGGCACATATAGGACTCACGGTCGCGGCACTGCCCCTGGGGTTCGCTATCGCGGCGACCCTGCTGTCCAGGCCGGGCATCTGGACCGGCGCGATCATCACGGCGACAGCCCTCGTTCTGCCTGTGCCACAACCACTTCAGCTCATCGTGGCAGGCATCGGGCTCGGGATCATCGCGCCGGCCTGCACGAAGATGGTCATGAGCGCGTTGCCCGAAGGGTCGGCCGGGGTCGGGAGCGGGCTCGTGAACGTCGCACGCGGGCTCGGCACGGCACTGGGCGTAGCGGTGGCCACCCTGCTGATTCACACTTTCCAGTGACATAAGGCATTTCACTAGCCCGAAAGGGCACAAGCCCTGCCGGACGCACGTCGTGTCTCAGTAGCCTGGCCGCATGGCTGAACAGGTGAGCTGGGTTCCCGAAGGCGTGGACACGGGCAAGCCGAGTGCCGCACGCCTCTACGACTACCTGCTCGGTGGCGGGCACAACTTCGCGGCCGATCGGGCACTCGCCGAGAAGTTCCTGAAGGCGCAGCCCAACGGCCGCGCGATCGCCCGGCTGAACAGGGCGTTCCTGCGCCGGTCGGTGCTGTTCATGATCGACGAGGGCATCCGGCAGTTCCTCGACCTCGGCTCCGGCATCCCCACGGTCGGCAACGTGCACGAGATCGCGCAGAAGGCCGACCCCGAGTCGCAGGTCGTGTACGTGGACTTCGAGGAGGTCGCCGTCGCGCACAGCCAGCTCATCCTGGAGCAGGACCCGCGGGCGGCGATCATCCAGGAGGACATGACCAGGCCGGACGCGGTGCTGCACGCGGCGCGCGAGAGCGGCCTGATCGACTTCACGCGGCCCGTCGGCGTTCTGACGGCCGGTGTCTTCCACTTCGTGCCGCCCGAGGCCGGCCCGGAAGCCATAGTCGCCGCCTATCGCGACGCGGTGCCTGCGGGCAGCTACCTCGCCGTCTCCCAGTTCACCCAGGACCTCCAGCCGGAGGAGATGGCCGGGATCGTCGAGGTCATGAAGCAGAGCCAGAACCCCATGTACCCGCGCACGAAGAGCGAGATCGCGGCGCTTTTCGCCGGGTTCGACCTCGTGGAGCCGGGCATCGTGCCGACGCCGTTGTGGCGGCCGGAGGGCACCAACACCGACGATCCGGGCAAGGCAGGCATTTACGCTGCTGTGGGACGCAAGCGGTAGCGCCTGTCGTTGTTGGCCGTTCGGCGCCGAATCCGTACTCTCTGTGCGCAGGATGGAACTTCCGGAGCTCGCCGCCCGCTGGATGCACGCGCTGACGCCTACCGCGTACATCCCGCTGTCCCGCGCCGAAATCGAGCGCGCGCTGCTCGACTCGTTGCGGGAGCTGCCGGGGTCGCCCAAGTCGGTCGGCAAGCGCTTGGTGTCACTGCACGCAACCGGCCCCGACTCGTTGAGCGCCACGATCGAGGTTCTTTCGTCCACGTTCGAACTACCCGTGCTGGCCCGGTTGAGCTCCGCGTACGCGCAGGCCATGCGGATGGACGCGTTCGACCAGCAGGAGCAGATCAAGGTCGCGATCGTGCGGGCCAAACAGCGGGTCGAACGCACGCTCAAGGTCAGCGAGGCGCGGTTCCAGGAGGTGTTCGACTCCGCCGCGCTGGGCATCGCGATCACCGACCTCACCGGCCGCTGCGTCGAGGCGAACGACACGCTGGCCGAGATCGTGGGACTCGAATCGGGCGCGGAGGTCGTCGACCACGACCTGAAGGAGTTCTACCGGCCGGAGGACCTGAAGCCGCTCGGCGCCTCCTACCGCAACCTCAGCGAGGGGCGCCTCGACCGGTTCCGCGACCAGCGCCAGCTGATCCGCGCGGACGGCGAACCGGTGTGGGTGCACCTCGTGGTCTCCGTGCTGCGCGACGCGGACGGCAGGCCCACGCACCACGTGACGATGGTCGAGGACATCAGCGAGCTGCACCTGCTGCAACGCAGCCTCGACCACCAGCTGCTGCACGACTCGCTCACGGGCCTGTCGAACCGCCAGCACTTCGTCTCCCAGGTCGAACGGCAGCTCGACGGCGGCCCGATCACCCTCTACCACCTGGGGCTGGACGCGTTCTCGGTCGTCAACAACGGCCTCGGCCAGGACACCGGCGACAAGCTCCTCAAGATCGTCGCGAGCCGGCTGGGCAAGCTCGCGGCCGAGAAGAACGCCGTGCTGGCGCGGCTCGGCGGCGACGAGTTCGGGTTCCTCACCGCGAACGACAACGTCACCTCGACGATCGAGGAGATCCAGGACGTCCTCGCCGAGCCGACCTTTGTGGACGATCACGGCATCGCGCTGTCGGCGAGCGTCGGCGTGGTGGACCGGCCGCCGTCGTTCGCGACCGCCGCCGAGCTCATGCGGTGCGCCAACGCCGCGCTGCGCCAGGCGAAGGCCCGCGGCAAACGGCAGTGGGCACTGCACGACCCGCACGACGACGCGCGCCGCCGCGGCAAGTACGCGCTGGCCGCGTCGATGCCGGGCGCGTGGGAGCACGGCGAGATCGAGATCGTCTACGCGCCCGTCCACGACCTGGAGACCCGCGAGGTGCTCGGTGCCGTCGCCCGGCTGCACTGGGACGACCTGAGCCACAACGACCTCGTGGAGCTCGCCGACTCGACGGGCCTGTCGCTGCCGATCGGCCGCTGGCTGCTGCGCGAGGCGTGCGCGCAGGCCGCCGAGTGGGCCGAGGAGTTCGGGGACGGCGCCCCGACGCTGCACATCGCGCTGGGCGCCCTGCAGTCCCGCGACGAGGACCTGGTCGCCGACGTCAAACGCGCGTTGGACGAGACAGGCCTGCCGCCGGAACGGCTGCGGATCGCGCTGGACATCTCGTCGGTGCTCGCGGGCGACGACAACGCCGTGGTGCTGCACGACAGCGGCATCGTGACGGCGCTCGACGGGTTCCGCGGCGGCCACGACGAACTGGCCGTGCTGACCGAGGTGCCGGTCCGTTCCGTGATCACGAGAGCCCCCGCGCCCGCGCCGGACTCCCCGCTGCACCAGGCGATGCGCGCGTTGATCGCGACCGTGCACGGTCTCGGCGTGCGGTTCGGCGTCGACGAGGTGCACACCCTCGCCGACGCCGAGCACTGGCGTCAGGCGGGCGCGGACGGCGTGATCGGACTGCTGCCCGCGCTGACCGCCGCCGAGGTCACCGACCTGCTCAGAGCTGCTTCACAGCCGCCAGAAGCTTCGTGAGCGAGTCCTTCGCGTCCCCGAACAACAACGTCGTCTTGGGGTTGTAGAGCAGCTCGTTGTCGACGCCCGCGAACCCCGGCCGCATCGACCGCTTCATGAACACCACGGACTTCGCGCGGTCGACGTCGAAGATCGGCATGCCGTAGATCGGGCTGGCCGGCTCGTCGCGCGCCCCCGGATTCACCACGTCGTTCGCCCCGACCACCACCGCCACGTCGACGGACGTGATCCCGGGGTTGACGTCGTCGAGCTCCTTGAGCTGCTCGTACGGCACGTCCGCCTCGGCCAGCAGCACGTTCATGTGCCCCGGCATCCGCCCCGCCACCGGGTGGATCCCGTACGACACCGCGACTCCACGCCGTTCGAGCTGCGACACCAGCTCCCGCACCGCGTGCTGGGCCTGCGCCACCGCCAGCCCGTACCCCGGCACCACGACGACGTTGTTCGCATACCCCAGCAGGATCGCGACGTCCTCGACCGTCCCGGACTTGACCGTCCGCTGCTCCTCCTCGTGCGCCGTCACGGTCGTCGCCTTGAACGCACCGAAGAGGATGTTCGCGAGCGACCGCCCCATCGCCTGGGCCATGAGCCGGGTCAGGATCGTGCCGGACGCGCCGACCAGCGTGCCCGCCACGATCAGCAACGTGTTGGCCAGCACGTACCCGGACGCCGCCACCGCGAGCCCGGTGAACGCGTTGAGCAACGAGATCGCGATCGGCACGTCCGCGCCGCCCACCGGCAGCACGAACAACGCGCCGAGCGCCAGCCCGACCGCCGCCAGCAACCACAGCAGGAACCCGTTCGGCACCGCCATCGTCAAGGCGCACAAGGCAACCGACGACGCGGCGGCCGCGATCGCCAGCTGCTGCCCGGCCGGCAACAGCACGGGCCTCGTCGTCATCAGCTCTTGCAGCTTCAGGAACGTGACCACCGAACCGGAGAAGCTGACCGAGCCGATCAGCACCGTCAGCACGGTCGCGAGCCGGAACATCACGGTCGTGTCCGGCACCGCGAAGAACTCGGCCAGCGCGACCAGAGCCGCCGCCGCGCCGCCGACCCCGTTGAACAGGGCCACCATCTGCGGGATCGCGGTCATCTTCACCGAGCGGGCGGCCGGGATGCCCACGGCCACACCGAGTGCGACGGCGATGAGGATCCACAGTCCGTTGTGGACGACGCCGTGCACGTAGGCGGTGACGACGGCGACCAGCATGCCGAACGCGCCGATGAAGTTGCCGTAGCGCGCGTACTTGGGCGAGCTCAGGCCTTTCAGCGCCAGGATGAAGCAGAGCGACGCGACGAGGTACATCAGCCCGACGATGGTCATCTGAAGTCCTCCAAGGAAAACTGCCCGTTTGGGGCCGCACGGCATCCGCTAGGTTCAGAACCGTGAGCAGCGAGGTGAAGCGGGGTTTCAAATACCGCTTCTATCCGACCGAGGCGCAGGCAGCAGAACTGCTGCGCACGTTCGGCTGTGTCCGCAAGGTCTACAACCTGGCCCTGCGTGCCCGCACCGAAGCGTGGACCGAGGGCCAGGGCGCGCTCGACTACAAAGCCTCGTCGGCGCTGCTGACGGCTTGGAAGCGCACCGAAGAGTTCGCATACCTCAACGAGGTGTCGTGTGTCCCGCTGCAACAGACGCTGCGGCATCTGCAAGCGGCGTTCTCCCACTTCTGGGCGAAGCGCGCGCGATACCCGCGTTTCAAGTCCAGGAAGAGGTCGAGGTCCAGCGCCGCGTACACCCGCTCGGCGTTCCGCTGGCGTGACGGTGCGTTGACGCTCGCCAAGATGTCCGAGCCTCTGAACGTCCGCTGGTCCCGGCCGTTGCCCGCCGGTGTGGCGCCGTCCTCGGTGACCGTCTCGCTGGACGCGGCCGGCCGTTGGTTCGTGTCCTTGCTGTGCGAGGACCCTCACGTGCCGACGCTTCCCACCACCGGCTCCGAGGTGGGGATCGACATGGGCCTGAACCACCTGCTGACGCTCTCGACCGGGGAGAAGGCTCGCCTCGTGGTCGGGCGCGTCCACGCTCGGATCGCTGACCGGCGAGCCGATCATCTGCACAAGGTCACCACTCGACTCGTGCGTGAGAACCAAACGCTTGTGATCGAGGACCTGAACGTGGCCTCCATGGTCCGCAACCACCGTCTCGCCCGGTCCATCAGTGACGCGAGCTGGCGGCAGTTCCGGGAGATGCTGGAGTACAAGGCTGCTTGGTACGGGCGGAAGGTGATCGTGCTCGATCGCTGGTTCCCGTCGTCCAAGCTGTGTTCTGCCTGCGGCACGCCGGCAAAGACCATGCCGTTGCAGATCCGCGTGTGGACCTGTGACTGCGGAACGTCCCATGATCGAGACGTGAACGCAGCGCGCAACATCCTGGCCGCCGGGCTGGCGGCGACAGTCTGTGGAGCCGGTGCAAGACCTCAACGGAAACACTCCGGGCGGGCGATCGGCGACGAAGCAGATATCCCCTTGCTGACAAGGGGAAAGGTCAATTTTTGAACATCTCCAGCATCCGGTCCGTCACCACGAACCCGCCCACGACGTTGACCGTGGCCAGGAACACCGCCAGCACACCGAGAACGAGCTCGAGCGTGCTCTCGGCGGACCCCGTGATCAGGATCGCGCCCACCAGGATCACGCCGTGGATGGCGTTCGCACCGGACATCAGGGGCGTGTGCAGGATCGTGGACACCTTCGAGACCACCTCGAAGCCCACGAACACGGCCAGCACGAAGATCGTCAGCAGGTCGATCACGGCAACTCCTTGCGGATCTGGCCGTCGTGGGTGAGGCAGCAGCCGTCGAGCACCTCGTCGCCCAGGTCCGGCGCCACGACCCCGTCCGCGGTCATCAGCTTGAGCAGGTTCAGCACGTTGCGCGAGTACAACTTGCTCGCGTGCACCGGCATGGACGACGGCAGGTTCATGGCGCCGTGCACGAGCACGTCGCCGACCCAGATCTCCGAACCCGCGACGGATCCCGCGTAGTTGCCGCCGGACTCCGCCGCCAGGTCGACCACGACCGAGCCCGGCGTCATCGCCTTGAGCATGTCGGTGGTGACCAGGACGGGTGCCTTTCGGCCCGGGATGGCCGCCGTGGTGATCACGACGTCGGACGCGGCGACGTGGTTGCCGATGAGTTCTCGCTGGCGTTCCAGGAACTCCTCGGACTGCACGGAGGCGTAGACGCCGGACTGGGTCTCCAGGTCCAGTTCGAGGAACTTGGCGCCGAGGCTGCGGACCTCCTCGCCCGCGGCCTTGCGGACGTCGTAGGCCTCGACGACGGCGCCCAGGCGACGAGCCGTGGCGATGGCCTGCAGGCCCGCCACTCCGGCGCCCAGGACCAGCACTTTCGCCGGTGGGACGGTGCCGGCGGCGGTGGTGAACATCGGGAGGAAGCGCGGCAGGCGTTCGGCCGCCACCAGGACGGCTCGGTAGCCGGCCACCAGGGCCTGGGAGGACAGGGCGTCCGCGCTCTGGGCACGGGTCACGCGGGGCAGCAGGTCGAAGCTGAACGACGTGACCCGGCGGTCTCGGTAGACCTCCAGGAGCTCGCGTTCGAGGCCTGGCTGCAGGAAGCTCACGGTGATGGCGCCCGGCTTCAGCAACGAGGCCTGGGCGATGGTCAACGGCTGCACGGACACGACGACATCGGATTCCGACGTCGGGTCCTCGGGCGTCACGTGCGCCCCGGCCGCTCGGTAAGCGGCGTCGGGGGCGTGGGCGTGACGCCCTGCGCCTTCTTGTACGTGCACGGTCAGTCCAGCGTCGACCAGCGACGACACCGTTTCCGGTACGCAGGCGACTCGGCGCTCGGCGGGCCGCGACTCTGCGGGGGTTCCCACTTTCACCGTACGCACGTTACGCGATCAAAGGTGACCTGGGCCACATCTACAGTTGCCAGAGCACCGCACCGGCGAGGGTCAGGCACCCTGCCAGCCCAATCGCGGGTACGAGCCGCTTACCGAGCGTCCACGCGCTGGCGTTGGCGATCGCGTAGTAGAGCAGCACGCAGAACGAGCTGAACACGATCGCACGCGTGACATCGACCGTGAGTACCAACGCCACGGCAACGAGCCCGGTCGCGATTTCCGCCCAACGGAGATCGGCCAGGAACGACGGCAACCGGCGGTCACGCGCCATCGCCAACGCGGTCCGGCTGACCCCGAGTTGCAACGAGAGCAACGAACCCAAGGCAGCGAGGCAGGCGGCCACGCGAATGAGAGGCGCCAGAGAAGGCGATACGTCGGCAAGCGTCGACACGGCCAGACGGCTGCCCAACGCGTTCAACGCGACCAAAGCCACCGCCGAATACACGACCAGAGTGATCGCAAGGGCAACGACCACTGCACGAGGGATCGTGCGCGCGGGGTCCCGAACCTCCTCCCCCAGAGTCGCAATGCGCGCGTACCCGGCGAACGCGAAGAAGAGCAGCGCGGCGGCGGGAAGGATTCCTGACGGCAGGAACTCCGCCGGCTGCACGGCCTCACGAGCCGTGAACGACACAACAACAAGCACGAGCAGGACAACAACAACGATGACGCGAGTGACCAGCGCGGACTTCTGCACGCCGGTCAGGTTCAGCACGGTCAACGCCACGATCGCCGCCACCGCAACGGTTTTCGGCGCACCGGCGTACACCCCGACCGTCAACGCCATCGCGGCGCACGACGCGGTCTTACCGAGCACGAACGCCCATCCGGCCAGATCGCCCCACACGCGCCCAAGGCGTTCACGGCCGTAGACGTACGTACCGCCGGACTGCGGATAACGGGCTGCGAGCCACGCGCTCGACAACGCGTTGCAGGCAGCGACCACACCGGCGATCACCAAGCTCACCAGCAACGCCGACCCGGCCGCGGCGGCGGCCGGGGCGAACACCGCGAACACCCCGGCGCCGATCATGGAACCGAGCCCGACGAACACGGCGTCGGTGAGCGAGAGACTGCGGGTCAGCTGCACATCTCAGTGTGCGACAGGACATCCCGAGGGCTTCGCGGCGGGGAAGAAGTTCGGCAGCAGTTCATCCGAGTCGTAATACCGGTGGTAGACCGGGGTGAGCCCGCCCGACACGGGTGGCACGATCCACGACCAGTCCGCGGGACACGAACGTCCGGCCGCCTCCTCCTTCTCCAGGTGCGTCAGGAACCGCTTCGACTCCGTGTGGTGGTCCGTGATCGTGACCCCGGCCTCCGCGAACGAGTGCAGGACGGCGCGGTTGAGCTCCACCAGGGCTCGATCGCGCCACAACGTCGCCTCCGACGACATGTCCAGGCCCATTCGCTTGGCGAGGTACGGCAGCAGGTCGTAGCGGTCCGAGTCGGCGAGGTTGCGGGCGCCGATCTCGGTGCCCATGTACCAGCCGTTGAACGGCGCCGACGGGTAGTCGATGCCGCCGATGCGCAGGCGCATGTTGCTGATCGCGGGCACGGCGTGCCACTTCACGCCGAGAGCGCCGAGCCACGGGAAGTCGGGGTGCGCCAGCTTGACTTCCAGCACGTCGTCGGCGGCGATCTCGACGAGCGCGGGCTCCTGGCCCTCGCAGGTCACCATCAACGGCAGGACGTCGAACGGGCCGCGCGTGGCCGGTGGCTTCCAGCCGCGCTTCACCGCGAGGTCGGTCAGCGCGAGGTTGCGGCCGTCGCCGAGCACCCCGCCGTCGGACCCGCGGTAGGCCGCGTAGCGGATGATCTGCTCGTTGACGATCAACGGCGCGTGCGTGCCGGGCTCGGCGGGGGCGAAGATCGTGATGACCGGACGGATCTTGCCCTTGTTCGTCGCCACCCGCAGGTGTTCGACGCACTCCTTCGCCACGTCGGCGGGGGCGGACACCTCCCGCTGGTCGCGCACTTTCAAGCTCCGCCAGTACAAACGCCCGATGCAGCGGGAGCTGTTGCGCCACGCCACGCGCGCGCCGAACGTCAGTTCTTCGGTGGTGTGCCGGTAGGTGCCGGTCGCGGCGATCTCCGCGTGCACCTCGGCCAGCCTGGCTTCGACCGGACCGAGTTCCGGGTGCTCCTCGTGGTGCTGCCGGACGAAGTCCTCAGCCTCGGCGATGTCGATCTCGCCGGTGTTCTCGACCTGCGCCGGGGGAAGCGCCGTGAGGGAACGGGGCATCACATCAGTCGGGACGGGGGTCATGGCGAGGCACCGTAGTTGCGCTTTCGTGTAGGAGGAACCGCCTGTCGCGCTACGCCATCTGGATCACTGGACCGCGTCCGACACGCTCAGCAGTTACTTGATCCTACAACTGGGTGACAATGGGCGCGACAAAGGGTGGTTCTTGACCGTTATCACGCCGAAATCAAACATTGACCTGTGATTCAGTTCACCGCTGGATTCGACCCGATCGAGTGAACTTGCGGTATCTCCCACGTGGAGAAGCGCGTCATCCCCTGAATTGCCAAGGAAGGTGGCAACACGCGGAACGCGAAGTTCCGCAGTGCCAAGGCGATCGGCGACCGCATCTCGATGCCGAACCTCCCCGCCATCCGGGAACCCTTCCACACCGCCTGGGTGCGCGGCCGCCGCAGAGCGTCGTACCGGGCGAGATCTCCGTTCACCGCGGCCAGCGTCACGGCGTCCTCCAACGCCATGCACGCGCCCTGCCCGAGGTACGGCGTCATCGCGTGCGCCGCGTCGCCGAGCAACGCCACCCGCCCCTTCACGAACGCGGGCAGCAACGGCAACTGGTAGATGTCGTGCCGGATCACGTCCGGGGTCGAGGACACCAGGCCGGGCAACGGGTCGTGCCAGTCCGCGAACAACGCCACCGGGTCGAGGTCGGCCCGAGCGGGCGCGACGCACGCGACGTACCAGCACACCCGGCCGTCCCCGAGCGGCAGGATCCCGGCCTCGCCGCCGGGCCCGAGCGTCTGCGAGATCGGCAGGTCGTACGGCCCCGGCGCCACGCCGCGCCACGCGGTCGCCCCCGCGTACTCGGGAGCCGGGGCGTCAGGGAAGAGCTCCGCGCGCAACCGGCTGTCGATGCCGTCCGCCGCGACGACGAGATCCGCGTCCAGCTCGTCCGAACGGGTCACCTCGGCGTCGTTGAACAGCACCGACGACGGCAACGCCCGCAGCAGCACGCCGTGCAGGTCGGCGCGGTGCATCGCGATCACCTTCTCCTGACCCACATCCGGCAGGTGCACCAGCCAGCGCCCGCCGGAAGCCCGCACGCCACCCGACACCCGAGGCGTCCCGAGCCGCCGGATCTCGGCATCCACGCCCATCCACTCCAGCGCGCGCATCGCGTTCGGCATCACGCCCACCCCGGCGCCGATCTCCCCGAACGCCGCCACCCGTTCGCGGACCTCGACCTCCCAGCCGGTCCGGCGCAGCGACACCGCCGCCGCCAGCCCGCCGATGCCGCCGCCCACCACGATCGCCTTCATCGCATCCTCCTCTACGGATGTAGAAGACTCTACACCTGTAGACTACAGCTGTAGAGAGAGATGGGGACCACAGGTGCGCAGAGAGCTCATCACCGACGCCGCGATCAAGCTCGTGGCCGCCCAGGGCATGCGCGGCCTCACCCATCGCGCCGTCGACCGCGAGGCAGGGCTGCCGGAGGGGTCGACCAGCGCGTACTTCCGCACGCGCAAGGCGTTGGTCGAGGGGTTCGTGGCGCGGCTGGCCGAGCAGGAACGCCTGGACGTCGCCCCCGACCCGGACGACATCGCCGGCAGCATCGCGAAGACGCTCGACAGCTGGCTCGTCGAACGCGACCGCACGCTCGCCCGGTACGCGGCGATGCTCGAAGCGACGCACCACCCCGAGCTGAAGTCGATCATGGCGCACTCGCCGCGCGAGCAGGCGACGGCGCTCGCGAAGATGCTGGGCCACGCGGATCCCGAACGAGCGGGCGCGCACTTCACGGCGTTCCTCGAAGGCCTGCTCTTCTACCGGCTCGTCGGCGGCGGCAGCACGGTCGGCCCGGCGCCGGGCACCGAGGAAAGCCTGCGGGATCTGCGCCAGGCCGTCGAAAAGGCGTTGCGACCGTAGGTACCGTGGGTTTCATGGGATTCGGGTACGGGGTCTTCTACCTCTGATCCAGGACGTGTGCCGCAGCGCAACACGTCCTGATTTCGCGTACCCAAAAGAGGATCCCCGTGCGTTCGCATGTTCATTTGACGACCCAAGATCTCACCAAGGGCTATGAGGCCGGGCCCGTCGTCGACGGCATCTCGCTCACCGTCTCCGCGGGCCAGCGCCTGGGCATCATCGGCGAGAACGGCCGCGGCAAGACCACCCTCCTCCGCCTGCTGGCCGGCGACCTGACCCCGGACCAGGGAACTGTCACCCGGCACGGTTCGTTGAGCCTGGTGCAACAGGAGATGCCTTTCCACCAAGGCGAAACCGTGGGGGACCTGCTGTCAGAGGCGCTGCGCGAGAGCCGCGACGCACTGTCCGAACTGGACGGTGCGGCCGAGCCGTTCGACGAGCAGCGCTACACCGAGGCGTTGGCGCACGCCGAGAGCATCGAGGCGTGGGACGCCGAACGACGGGCCGACATCGCGCTCAAAGCACTCGACGCCGACCACGACAAGGCCACCGAGCTGGCCAGGCTCAGCGTGGGCCAGCGCTACCGGGTCCGGCTCGCGTGCCTGCTCGCCGAACGCGCCGACGTCCTGCTGCTCGACGAACCGACCAACCACCTCGACGCGGGCGCGCTGACGTTCCTCACCGAACGCCTGCGCCAGCACCACGGCGTCGTGGTGCTGGTGAGCCACGACCGCACGTTGCTGGACGACGTCTGCACGCAACTGCTCGACCTCGACCCGACCCCCGACGGCGAGGTGCACCTGCACGGCGGCGGCTACCGGGCGTTCAAGGAGGCGAAACGCGCCGAACGCCAACGGTGGGAGCAGCGGTTCGCCCAGGAGGAGGCCGAGCACGACGAGCTGGCCGGCAAGGTCGAACGCGCCCAGTCCCGGCTGAAGGACAACTGGCGGCCGCCGAAGGGCGCGTTCAAGCACAAGCGCAGCACCCGTGCGGCGAACAAGATGCGCAACGTCGCACGGCGGTTGGAGGAGCTGGACGACCAACGGGTGGACGCTCCCCCGCCGCCGTTGCGCTTCACACCGCCAGAGCTGGAGGCGAGCGGCGACCTGCTGCACGCAACCCCGCTCGAAGTACCCGGGCGGGTGACCCTGACCGAGCCGATCTCGCTCAGCGCGGGCGAGAAGCTGCTGGTCGTCGGGCCGAACGGCGCGGGCAAGTCGACGTTGCTGAACGTCCTCGCCGGCCGCATCACGCCTGCCCAAGGCACGGTGCACCACGTCGGCAAGGTCGCGCTGCTCGCCCAGGAGTCGGTGTTCGAGAACGAGGAGGCCACCGCGCGGCAGCTGTGCCCGGAAGCCGAGGAGCTCGGTCTGCTCACCGGGACCGACCTGGCCCGCCCGGTCGCCCGGCTGTCCACCGGTCAACGGCGGCGGCTGGAGCTCGCGATCCTGCTCAGCGGCTCCCCGCACGTGCTGCTGCTGGACGAACCGACCAACCACCTGTCGATCGCGCTGGTCGACGAGCTGACCGAAGCCCTGCGCCAGACGCGGGCCGCGGTGGCCGTCGCGACGCACGACCGGCGGATGCGGACAGATTTCGGTTCGTGGCGGTCCGTAACCCTCGATTCACCTTCACGGAGTCATGAAACTTCTGTAGCTTCGGAAGTAGGTCCTCTGCTGAGCACTGGGAGGTGTGCGAGATGACCGAACTGATCTCCGAGAAACTGCCCACCACGCGCCAGACCCCGTTCGACCCGCCGGCCGAGGTCACGGCCATCCGCGAGCAGGCCCGCGTCAGCAGGCTGAAGTTCGCGGACGGCCACCTCGGCTGGCTGGTCACGGGGCACCACCAGGTGCGCGAGATCCTGGGGAGCCCGAAGTTCACCAACCGCCCGGAGAACCACCACCTGCTCGACGTGCGCTTCCAGGGCGACCTGCCCGAGGACAAGGACAAGCGCAAGGCCGAGCCTGGCATGTTCCTGAGCCAGGACCCGCCGGACCACACCCGGCTGCGCAAGATGCTGCAGGGCCAGTTCACCGTCCGGCGGATGAACCAGCTGTCCGAGTGGATCGGCCAGATCGTCGACGACCAGCTGGCGCACCTGCGCACGTTCGACGGCCGCGCGGACCTCGTCAAGGAGTTCGCGATGCCGGTGCCGTCACTGGTGATCTGCGCGCTGCTCGGCGTCGGGTACGACGAGAAGGCGCGGTTCCAGGACGACACCGCGAAGCTGCTGAGCCTCGACTCGTCGTTCAAGGAGGCGATGGAGGCCTTCCAGCGCATCCAGGAGTTCATGCGCGAACTGGTCGCCCGCAAGAAGGAGAACCCGGGCGACGACATGATCAGCGACCTCATCGCCACGGGGGAACCCACGGACGAGGAAGCGGCGAACATGGCGCTGCTCCTGCTGGTCGCCGGGCACGAGACCACGGCGAACATGCTGGGCCTCGGCACGTTCACGCTGCTGCAGCACCCGGACCAGCTCAAGATCCTCAAGGACGAGCCGGACGTCGTCGACAACGCCGTCGAGGAGCTGATGCGGTACCTGTCGATCATCCACTTCGGACCGACGCGCACCGCGGTCGAGGACGTGGAGATCGAGGGGCACCTCATCAAGGCCGGTGACACCGTGGTGATGCACGTGCCCGCGGCCAACCGCGACCCGGAGAGGTTCCCCGGCAACCCGGAGGAGCTCGACCTGCGCAGGCCGGCGAGCGGGCACGTGGCGTTCGGGCACGGCATCCACCAGTGCCTCGGCCAGCAGCTCGCGCGGATCGAGATGAGGGTCGGGTTCGCCAAGCTCTTCCAGGAGTTCCCGGACCTCCGGCTCGACATCGACCCCGAGGAGGTGCCGCTGCGCACCGACATGGGGATCTACGGAGTGCACTCGTTGCCAGTAGCGTGGTCGGCATGAGGATTTCCGTCGACCAGACCAAGTGCTGCGGTTCGGGAATGTGCGTTCTGACCGACCCGGACCTGTTCGACCAGAGCGAGGACGACGGCACCGTCGTGCTGCTGCAGGAGAATCCGGACGCCGAGCACGAAGCGGGCGCGAAGGAAGCGGCGGGGCTCTGCCCGGCCGGAGCGATCACGATCAGCTGACGCGCTGAAGACGTGCCGGGCGACAAAACCGTGCCCTGTCGCCCGGCGCCAGCGCGTCCCTGAAAGTCGTACGCTCCCACCATGAACACAGCGCCGGGGTGGTACCCGGACAACGCCGACCCGCGGTTCGTCCGGTGGTGGGACGGCGTTCAGTGGACGCCGCACGTCCAGCCGCGGCAGGAGCAGGCCGACGCCCACCACACCGAGCTGCAGATGGGCGGCACCGGCCAGGACCGCGTGGCCCAGCAGGTGCGACGCGCCGGCGTGCAGGGCGTGGTCTCCGGGGGCGGCGGCACCCTGTTCAGCGAACCGGTCCTGGTGGTGAACCAGAAGGCCAAGCTCGTCGAGATGTCGAACTCCTACGTCATCTACGACCAGCACGCCCGCCACCTCGGCACGGTCGAGCAGGTCGGGCAGTCCGGCGCCGCGAAGGCGTTGCGCGCCTTCACGAAGATGGACTCGATGCTGGACGTCCGGCTGGAGATCCGCGACCTGCACGGGATGCCGCAGCTGCGCATCACCCGGCCCGCGACGATGTGGAAGTCGAAGGTCCTGGTCGAACGCGGTGACGGCATGCCGGTCGGCGAGATCGTGCAGGAGAACGTGTTCGGAAAAGTCCGCTTCGCCTACGTGTGCAACGGAACGCAGGTCGGCGGCATCTACGCGGAGAACTGGCGGGCCTGGAACTTCTCGCTCCAGGACCACACCGGCACCGAGGTCGCCCGCATCACCAAGACCTGGCAGGGCTTCTCCAAGGCCATGTTCTCCACGGCCGACAACTACGTGGTGCAGTTCCACCGGCCGGTGCCGGACCCGTTGCTCAGCATGATCGTGGCCTCCGGGGTCACCGTCGACACGGTGCTGAGCCAGAACCAGGGCTAGGACGTCGCCAGGCGGAGTTCGACGGCCTCCGCCTGGAACCCGGACGCCGTCAGGGTCTCCTCCGCCTGACGCCAGTGCTCCCGTGCCTCCTCGGCACGGCCGGAGCGGTCCAGGGCGTTGCCGAGCACGCGCAGCGAACGGCCGAACTCGGGTGGGGAGTCCATGTCGCGCGCGTGGTCCAGCGCGAGCGCGGCCAGCCGCAGCGCCTCCTCGGGCGTGGCGGCGAGCCCGGACCGCAGGCGCCACACCCAGATGCGGCCCTGCCGGTCGTCGTGCTCCTCGAAGAACTCCCAGGCCCTGCGCAGCTGTTCCTCGGCCAGCGAGTTCTGGCCCGACCGCACCAGCGTGTCCGCGAGGAACAGCCGGACGTTGGCCGCGAGGTCCGGGTCGCCGAGCTTCTGCGCGGCGGCCAAGGACGACCGCAGGAACGCCGCGGACTCGTCCAGCTCGCCGGTGAACTGGTGCAGCCGCCCCAGTTCCAGCGTCGCCATCAGCTCGCTCTGCTCGTCGCCGAGCTCACCGGCGACGCGCCGGGCCCGTTCCAGGTACTCCTGCGCCGCGGCCAGCCCACCGGCACGGCGTTCGATGGCGCCCAGCGAGCACAGCACCTCGATCTCGCCGTGCGGGTTGCTCGCCGCGACGAACCGTTCCATGGCTTCCCGGTGCGCCGCACGGGCTTCCTCGGAGCGCCCGCACCACTCGTGCATCCAGCCCAGGCCGTACCAGGCGTAGGCCTCGCCCCAGACGTCCCCCGCCTCGACGAAACCCTGCTGCGCGGCCTGGAAGTCGGCGGACGCGGCGGCGAAGTCGTTCAGGCGGGCGCGCAGAATCCCCCGCTGCTGCACCAGCATCGGCCTGCGGCCGGCGGGCGCGCAGGACAGGCCGAGCGCGTTGATGTGCTCCCAGTCGTCGAAGCGGGCCCTCAGGTCGCAGAACGCGGCCGACCGGATCGCGAGCTCGGCGGCCAGCGTTCCGAGTCCCAGCGCCGCGGCCTGCGTGATCACCGCGTGGACGTTCTGCCACTCCGCGTCGAACCACTCGGCCGCGTCGCCGAGGTCGAACCGTTCCAGAGCCAGGGGTTCGAGCCGCAACCCCTGGTGCGGCAGCTCGACGTCGGCCCGCGTCGCGAGGTCGAGCCACTGCTCGAACAACGCCTTCAACGCGTCGGCCGGGTCTTCCGCGGCCGCCTCACGGCCGAACGCGCGCAACAGGTCGTGCAGGCGATAACGCACCTGTCCCAGCGCATCGCGGCCCGCGTAGTCGACCAGCCGCGCGTCGACCAGCGCCTCGACGTCGTCCTCGGCGTCGTCGAGATCCAGGCCCAGCAACGGGGACGCCACCCAGGCCGGGAAGTCCGGGGTGTCCACCAGCGACAGCAACCGGAACGCGGTCCGGTGCGACTCGGCCAGCCCGTCGTAGCTGAGCGCGAGCGACGCGCGCACGTCGAGGTCGCCCAGCGACAGCTCGTCGAACCGGCGCCGTTCGTCGGAGAGCCGCCCGGCGAGCTTCGAGAGCTGCCAGTGCGGCCGCGCCACCAGCCGGGCCGCCGCCACCCGCAACGCGAGCGGCAGGCTCCCGCAGTACGTCACGATCTGCTGCGCCGCAACGGGTTCGGCCGCACAGCGGGCCTCGCCGACGGCGGCCTGCAGCAACGCCAGCGCGTCCGTCGACGGCAGCACGTCCAGCGGCACGACGTGCGCCGCCTCCAGCCCGGCCAATGCGGCCCGCGAGGTCACCAGCGCCGCGCCCGACGTCGTTCCCGGCAGCAACGGCCGGACCTGCGCCTCGTTCACCGCGTTGTCCAGCACGACCAGGATCTTCCGGTCCGACAACAGGTCCCGGTACAGGTCGACCCGATCCTCCACAGTGGACGGGATCGCGCCGCCGGACACGCCCAGCCCGCGCAGCAACCGGTCCAGCGCGGCGGCGGGTTCGACGGGCTTCTGCTCTCCACCGCGCAGGTTCAGGTACAGCTGGCCGTCCGGGAACGCGTCCCGCACGAGATGCGCGCAGTGCACCGCCAGCGAGGTCTTGCCGACGCCACCGGGCCCGGTGATCGTCCACGTGCCACCGGCGCGCAGCCCGGCCGTGAGCCGCACGACCTCCGCGGCACGACCCGAGAAGTCGCCGACCGCGGGCGGCAGCCACGACGGTCCTGCCTGGACGGCGGCGACCGGCGCGGACGAGCCCGCCAGCACCTCCATGTGCAGCGCGCGCAGTTCCGCGTTCGGGTCGATGCCGAGCTCGTCGGCGAGCACCTCGCTCGCGCGCCGGAACACGTCCAGGGCCTGCGCCTGCTGACCGGTGCGGTGCAGGGCGAGCATCAGCTGGAACCAGAAGCGTTCGCGCAGCGGGTGTTCCGCGACGAGCGAGCGCAGCTCGTCGACGATCTGGTCGTGGCGGCCGAGCTGCAGCTCGGCGTCGTTGCGGCGCTCCAGCACCTCCCAGCGCTGCTCGTTGAGCCGCTGCACGTCGGTCTGCTCCATGCGCAACGACGACACCTGGTCCAGGGCCGGTCCGCGCCACAACGCGGCCGCCTCGCCGAGCAGCCGTGCCTCGGTCTCGAGGTCCGGCGCGCGGCGGGCCTCCGCCCGCAACCGCTGGAACGTCAGCAGGTCGAGCTGGTCGTCCTCGAGGTGGATCGAGTAGCCGGTCGGCCACGTGCGGACGAGCTTGCGGTCGGCGAGGTCGTCCAGCGACTGTCTCAACCGCATGACGTACGTCTGCAAGGTCGCGCGAGCCGCACCTGAAGGCTCGTCGCCCCAAAGGTGTTCCATCAGCTCGTACGACGTCACCGGCGCGTTCGGCTTCATCAGCAACGCGGCGAGCAGCACGCGTTGCTTGGCGGAACGCAGCTCCACGACCCGTCCGGAGTCGATGACCTGCAACGACCCGAGAACCCTGAACCCCCACCGGCGCTGCATGTGACCGATCCTAACCAGCCGGTAACCCCGGGTGTCAGCGAAATGTCAGCGGCGGTCGCGATGCTCACAAACGAGGAAGGGTCAGCGGCCCATCACCCCGGGCGGGCCGCTGACGATCACCGGAGCGGCGCCCCGGCCCCCAGCCGGGCGTCACTCCCCCAAGACGGTGCCGCCGGGGCCCGGACAGCCCAAACCTCTCCTCGGGCCCTGGCGGCGCCTTTTCTCAGGCGGCACCCCGCGACGTGGTCATGAACTTGCCGAGCCGCGACACGAGGTCGTCCGCGGCCTCGTTGCCCCGCAGGCGTTCCGCTTCCTGCCGCAACGGGCGCATGCGGTCACGGGTGCGGGCGGAACGGATGGGACCGGACACCGCGATGGCCTGCTCCCCGACATCACGCGCGTGTTCGGCCTCGTTCTGCACCAGGTAGTTGACGGCCAGCGCGGCGAGCCGGAACGACTGGCTGCGCGACGCGTCCTCGCCGCCCGCCGAGATCGCCCTGGTGAGCAGCGGAATCGCCGACCGCGCGTACTTCACGTCGCAGGTGCGCGCGAGCTCGGTGTGCACCATGCCGCCGATCGACACCAGGTCGGCCAGGTCGAAGAACCTCGCCCACGGCGGCGCGTCCTCGGCCACCGACCGTTCGAACTCGTCCTCGGCCCGCGCGAACTGGCGCAGCGCCTGCCTTTCCGCGCCCATCTTCGCGAACGCCCACGCCTCGTTGGCGTGCAGGATGGACACGGCCAGAGTGGACCCGCTGGCCTGCGCGATCGGCAGTCCTCGTTGGAACGACGCCAGCGCGTCCTCGGCCAGCTCGTAGTGCAGGTGCACGCGACCCATCCGGTAGTGGATGTTCGCCTCCAACCCGCTGTTGCCCGACGCGCGCGCGAGGCCCATCGCACGGCCGAAGTGCAGGTGCGCGGACTCCAGCAGTCCCATGTCGAACGACGACCAGCCGGCCAGGTTGTGCAGGTCCGCGATGGCCACCTGCAGCCGGTGCAGCACCTTGCCGGACGAACCGGTGTCGAGCAACGGGTTCGCCCAGTTCAGCAGTGCGACGCAGGCATCGCGGCAGGCACCGCCGCCGTATTCGTGGTCCAGTGCTCTGAGCGCGCCCGTGAGCGTTTCCACGTGCCGCACATCCGTTTTGTCCACGCGAGCGGGAAATGCTTCGCCGTCGAACATAGCTGGGCCCTCCTGACGTGCGCCGGTCACCCGTTGTACGGCTACCCGTTACACACCGCCGGTACTCACCGCGCCGCGTCACCATCCCGCTGTCCGGCCTGGTCGGGAAGGGTCTTTCGGCCTTCCCGGAACATGGCGGCGCGACCACCACAACGCCGTGGTGGCCGCGCCTACGATTTCGGACGGTCGTGGTGATCGGAAAGGGGCCATCGAGGTGTTGAGCATGTCGGACTGAATCAATTTCCCGTGACGACATCGCACCGGATCGGCCGCTGAATTCACTCTTCCAGGGTGACCACCTGGGCCGGGCACCTGTCCACCGCGTCACGAACGCCCGGCAGCAGGTCGGCGGACGGCTCGGAGATCAGCACGAGGCCGCGCCCGTCGTCATCCGACTGATCGAACACGTCCGGTGCGGCCAGCACGCACTGGCCCGAACCGATGCACCCGGTCTGGTCTATCCGGACCGCCATCACCACACCACCGGGATCGTCGCCGCGCCGTAGGTGATCATGTCCTCGCGGAAGTCCATCTCGGCCACCGGGATCGCCGGCCGGACGTCCGGGAACCGGGTGAACAGCGTGCGGAGCAGGATCTGCAGCTCCGCGCGAGCCAGGTTCGCGCCGAGGCACTGGTGCGGGCCGAACCCGAACCCGAGGTGCGACACGGCCTTGCGCTCCAGGTCGAGCTCACCGGCGTGCGGGCACAGCGCGTCGTCCAGGTTGGCGTGGAACGTCACCGCGACCCACTCGCCCTCCCGGATGGTGACGCCGTCGACCTCGACGTCTTCGAGGGCCTTGCGGGCGAGCCCCGCGCCGCCGAGCCTGCCGACGGTGTAGCGCATCAGCTCCTCGACGATGGCGTCCGCGCGGCCGGGGTCGCGCCGCAGGATCGCCAGCTGGTCCGGCTTCTCGAAGAGCGTGAGCGTGAACAGGCCGAAGAAGTTCGACGTCGTCTCGTGTCCCGCCGCGAGCAGGCCGATGGCGAGGAACAGCAGCTCGTCCATCTGGAAGTCGGTGTCGTTGACCATGAGGCCGATCAGGTCGTCGGTGGTGCCCGACGCCTTCTTCTCCTCCACGACCTCGAGCAGCACCCCGCCCAGTTCCTCGGCCTTGGCCTCGTACTCGGCGCGCGAGCCGTTCTTGCCGAACATCTCCCTGGCCGTGGCCTGGAAGAGCTCCTGGTGCTCCGGCGGCACGCCGAGCAGCTCGGCGATCACCAGCGACGGCACCGGCAGGCACACCGACGCCACCAGGTCGGCCGGCGCCCCCGCCCGTTCCATCGCGTCGAGGTGCTCGTCGACGATCTCCTGGATGCGCGGGCGCATCTCGTTGAGGCGCTTGACCATGAACGCCCGGGAGAGCGGCCGGCGCAGCCGCAGGTGCTCGGCACCGTCCATCACGTTCATGTTGCCGGGCTCAGGTCGCCCGAGGACCTGCTCGCCCTCGGTGCGCATCTCGGGCTGGCCGTCCTTGTTCGCGCTGAACCGCGGGTCGGAGAGCACCGTGCGCACGCCCGCGTAGCTGCTGACGACCCAGGCCTCGACGCCGTTGGGCCAGAGCATCTTCACCGGGCCGTCGCTGATGGCCTCCTCGAAGCCCGCGGGCGGTCCCAGCGGGTGGACGCGGTTCTCGTGCGGGACGGGGCAGACAGCGGCTTCGGTCATGGACATCCCCCTCAACAGAACAGAACTGTTCTTTTGAATCCATGACCGAACGTAGCGCAACGACTACGGTCTGGCGAGTTATTTGGTCCGAAATGTACTGATGAGCGGTCTCAACAGGCCGTCGACGATGCCCTCGACGACGCCCGGCTCCTCCGAACGCAGCACGAACGTCGAGATCAGCGCGGTGATGAGGACCTCGGTGTCGAGGCTGTCGGGGAGCTCGCCGCGCGCCTTCGCCCGGTCGACGGCGACCCGCAGGTGCTCGGTGTAGGCGCGGTCGACGTGCTCCTCGCGCAGGCTCGCGAGGTCGGGGTCCTGCCGGCTGCCCTCGAGCAGGCCCAGGAAGATCCCGGCGGTGTCGAACGGCGGCTCGCGCCACGCCCGGATGATCTGGCGGACGTCCTCGACGAACGCGCCCTCGTCGGGTTGCGGCAGCTGGGGGAGGTTCGCTTTCAACGCGTCGGTGATGAGCCGCGCCTTGGAGGGCCAGCGCTGGTAGAGGCTCGCCTTGCTCGCACGGGCCCGGCCGGCGACGAGGTCCATGTTGAACCGCGCGTAGCCGACCTCGGCCAGCACGTCGAGGACGGCGGCGAAGACCTCCTGCAGACGCTCCGGCGCGTCCAGCGGCGTGCGACCCAACCCCAACCTCCCGTCGTCAGTCGAACCGCGAGTTCGCGTCGGGCCGCCGTCTGCGGAGCAGCGGCCTAAGACACCGGGACCGTACCCGGAGCGTCCGCTAGCTTGCCCGTCCGCTGCACCGACATCCACCGCAGCTGCGTGCCGTGCACCGCCGTGATCAGCGACTGGATCACCACGACGTACATGAGCTGCCGGTACACCACCTGTTGCAGCGGATAGGCCCACAGCGGCTTCAACGACTCGCCGTCGAGCCTCAGCGCGTACCCCGCGCTCGCTGTCTGGATCAGCAGGAACACCGTCCACACGATGAGCCCGAGAGGTGCGTCCGCGACGAGGAACCCGTACAGCACAAGAAGGTCCATCACGGGCGCGAGCAGCGGCAGCAGCAGGTGGAACGCCAACAGGTAGAGGAGTCCGAACCGGCCCATCGGTCCTTTCTCGACCAACGCGCCGCGGTGCTTCCACATCGCCTGGAACGTGCCGTACGACCACCGGTACCGCTGCCGGAACAGGCCGCGGACGGTGACCGGCGCCTCCGTCCACGCCCTGGCCTCCGGCCGGTACGCGACCCGCCAGCCCGCCCGCGTCACCGCCATCGTCAGGTCGGTGTCCTCGGCGAGGGTGTCCTCGCTGACGCCGCCGACGTCGGTGAGCGCCGCCCGGCGGAACGCCCCGACGGCGCCCGGCACCGTCGGGATGCAGCGCAGCGCGTGCAGGATCTGCCGGTCCAGGTTGGACCCCGCGCAGTACTCCAGGTGCTGCCAGCGGCCGAGGATCCCCTGCCGGTTGCCGACCTTGGCGTTGCCGGAGACCGCGCCGACCTCGTTGTCCGCGAACGGTTGCACGAGCTGGCCGACGGTCTCCGGCTCGAAGATCGTGTCGCCGTCCACGAGCACGAGGAGGTCGTGCCGCGCCGCGCGGATGCCCGCGTTGAGCGCGGCGGGCTTGCCCTGGTTGGCCTGCCGGATCACGGTGAGGCCGGGCAGCTCCAGCTCCTCGGCGATGTCGCCGGTGCCGTCGGAGGAGCCGTCGTCCACGACGATCACCTCGACGTCGGCGAGGTGGTTGTTCGCGGCGATGGACCTGACGGTGGCGGCGATGTTCAACGCCTCGTTGTACGCCGGGACGACGACCGACACCGGCGGCGCGGACCACGGCGGTGGCTCCTGCTCGCGGCGCAGCCGGCGGTCGGTGTGTGCGAGACCCAGCTGCATCAGCGTGCGCAGCAAGCCCAGCAGTGCGGCGATGCCGATGGCGGTGCCGAACAGCAGGAGCACCACCCCGCCGTTGCGCTGCGACCACGCCGTGACGGCGCCGGTGAACCGTTCGCTCGCCGAGGCCACGACCGGCGCCTCTTCGCTGACGAGCACGAACCGGTAGCCGGGTTGCTTCGCGAGTTCGCGGGCGATGTCGCCGCCGATGCTGCCGTCGTCGTGCAGCCGGACGACGCCTTTCCCTTCCTGCAACGACATCCGCACCAGCGTGCCGATGTCCTGGTGCTCGCGGTCGCCGCTGTCGACCTCCCCAGGCGCGCCGACGAGACGCGTGTGGACGCCCAGCGCGTCGGCGAGGGCCGCCTGCGCGAGGGCGAGGTTCAGCGGCTCGCCGAGGTCGCCCTCGGTCCGGAACCCGTCGAGCCCGATCCGGTGGCCCTCCGCGACGACCCGGCGTGCGACGTCGGGATGACGCGTGACCTGGGCGCCGGTGACGTAGAAGGTCGCCCTGATCCCCGCGTCCCGCAGGCGGTCCAGGGTGCGCGGCGTCCACTTCGGGTCAGGGCCGCCGTGGAACGCGAGCGCGAGCGTGCCCGCGGGCAGCTCGTGACGTTCGCCCTCGTGCGGCACGGCTTCGGGCTTGACCGAGGCGTAGGCGTGCAACGACACCACGCTCATCAGCACGAGCAACCCGAGCACGATGGAGATCCAGTGCAGCCTGGGCGTGCGCGTCACCAGGCTCCCAGCAACGTGCCGCCGACCACGGCCGCGAACACGATCAGTCCACTCGCGACGGTCCAGCTGACCAGCCTCGCCGCTACCCGTCTACCGCCGCTTCGATCGACGAAGACCTGCATTTCCTTTCCCCCCAATGAAAAGACGGACCACTGTGACCACCAGGGCCACGCCGACCGCCGACGCCATCCACGGGAACCCGTTCACCAGCCACGGGACCGCGTCCGCCGCGAATTCCTTGCTGCTTCCCCAAAGCGGGAGCCTCTTCGTCTGCCGCTCCCAGGCCGCGTTGCCCACCGCGACGACGACGAACACGAGAGGTGGCGCCGGTGCCACCGTCCAGAGACCTACCCGCCTGACCAGCGCCGAGGCCACGAGCGTGCCGCCCGCAAGCCACGCGCCGAAGACCCAGCCGAACTCTTCCCCGTCCACCCAGACCCCCGCCTGCGTGAACACCGCCAGCACCGCGAGCGCGGCGAGACTGGGCAGTTGAACCCCCATGACCACCTAGAATAGTTGAGGGGGTGTCTCGTCAATGCAATCACGTGGTGGCCGTCACCGCACCGTCTTCCTGGTCCTCACCCGCTTCGCCTGGATGGCGCTGAGCCTCGTCGTGCTGGCCGCGTCGGCGTTCGCCTGGTCCACTGTGTCCACCATCTCGACGGGCGTCGAGCGGTCCTTCGCGATCCCGGACGACGCGCCGCGCTCCGCGTCCGGCCGCAACATCCTGATCATGGGCCTGACCACCCGCCTGGACCTGCACGGCGAACCGCTGCCCGACGACGTGCTGCGGCGCATGCAGGCGGGCGAGAGCGACCGCGGCGGCTACAACGCGAACACGCTGATCCTGCTGCACATCCCCGAATCCGGGCCGGCGGTGGCGATGTCGGTGCCCCGCGACAACCTCGTGGCGCTGGAGTCGGGCGGCGAGGGCAAGATCAAGGAGGCGTACGGGCGGGCCAAGATCGCCGAGGAGGACCGGCTGCGCGCCGCCGGCACGCACGACAGGCGAGAGCTCGAACGCGGCGGGCGTGAGGCAGGCAGGCGCGCCCAGGTGCGGACCGTGTCGGCATTCCTCAACCAGCCCGTCGACCACCTGGTGGAGATCTCGCTGATCGGCTTCTTCCACATCGCCGAAGGGCTTGGGGGCGTGGACGTGTGCCTGCAGCACGCGACGAAGGACCCGTTGTCCGGCGCGGACTTCCCGGCGGGACCGCAGCACCTCGACGCCGGCCAGGCGTTGTCGTTCGTGCGGCAGCGGCACGGGCTGCGCGACGGCGACCTCGGCCGCACCCGGCGGCAGCAGGCGTTCCTGTCCGCGGTCACCAAGCGGCTCAGGGGCGCTGACGTCGGCGCGGTGCAGGCGATGATCGACATGGCGAAGCAGGACGTCGTGCTGGACGCGCGGTTCGACCTGGTGGAGTTCGCTCGGAACATCCCGGCCGAGGTGCGGTTCGACACCCTGCCGATCGAGGGCGGCGCGCACCTCGGCGGGCTCGACGTGAACAAGGTGGACCGGGAGAAGGTGCGCGCGAAGGTGACCGAGCTGGCCGCCGCACCGCCTCCGCCGCCGCCCGACGACGGGATTCCGTGCGTGGACTAGATGTTTCGAAACTCTAGGTGCGGCGTTCGGTCACCCAGGTCGCGATCTGCGCCCGTGAGCTGAACCCGAGCTTCTGCAGGATCCGCTCCACGTGTCCCTCCGCGGTCCGGCGCGCGATCACCAGCCGGGCCGCGATCTCCTTGTTCGACATGCCACCCGCGATCAGGTCCGCCACCTGCTGTTCTCGGCGGGTCAACGGCGCGAGCGGCGCGGCCGGCGCCGGAGCGGCGGTCTCCTCCTCCCCGATGGCGAACGCGATCGCGTCGTCCAGTTCGAGGTCCATGCCCTTGCGGAACACGGCGCGGAACTCCTGCTCGCCGAGCGCGGACATCGTCGCCGACTCGCACTCGCCGTGCGGCGCGCCGAAGTACCGCGACCCGAACATCGGGTAGCCCACCGACTGCCAGATCTCGTTGGTGGCGCCCAGCAACGTCGCCGCGCGCGCCGCGTTGCGCTGCGAGGCCGCGATCCAGGCGAGCAGCTCGACCGCGAGCACGATGCCCAGCAGGTCGTGGAACGAGCGCTTGATCCGCAGGCACTCGCGGCCGAGCTGGTCGGCGCGGACGAGGTCACCGCTGACCCACGCGCACAACGCCAGCACCCAGATCGCGTACGCCTGCGCCCACAGCTCGCCGTGCTCCTCGCCGACGGCCTTGGCCTCGACGCACAGCCGTTCGGCCGCCGCGAAGTCGCGCCGGAACGTCGCCGAGATCGCGAGCTCGATGCCGGCGAGCATGGTGTGGCTGTTGACCGTGCCCTGACCCCGGTACAGCCGCATCGCCTCGGCGAACCCGCTGTCGGCCAGGTCGAGGTCGTCGCCGACGAGGTGCGTGCAGGCGATGCGGTGGGTCGCGTACGCCAGTGCGGTCCCATCACCGGACGTGAGGGCGTACTCGCGGCACTCGTCCAGCATCCGCACCGACGCGGGCAGGTCGCCCTGCAACGTCGACACGTAGCCGTTGACCCACAGCGCCTTCGCCCGCCGCGGTCCGGGTTTCGCGCCCGCCACGGCCCGGTCGAGCCAGTGCCTGCCCTCGCCGAGCATGCCGCAGCCCGCCCAGTAGAACCACAGCGTGCTCGCGAGGTGCACGCAGTGGTCGCCGTCGTTGTCGAAGCAGAAGTCCAGGGCCGACCGCAGGTTCGCGTGTTCCAGGCGGGTGCGGCCGAAGATCTGCGCCTGGGCCGGGCCGAACCACTCGGCCTCGCGGCGCTCGGCCCAGTCGATGAAGTGGTCGCGGTGCCGTTCGCGCATCACCTGCTCGCGGCCGGCGGCGCGGAGCTTCTCCAGGCCGTACTGGCGCAGCGGTTCCAGCAGCCGGAAGCGGGTGCCGGACGGGTGCTGCTCGGACACGACGACCGACTTGTCGACCAGTCCCATCAGCGACCGCAGGATCTCCTCCGCCGGAACGCTCTCGCCCGCGCAGACCCGTTCCGCCGCCTCCAGGTCGAACGTGCCGGCGAAGACCGACGCGCGCGCCCACAGGACCTGCTCGTCGCGGGTGCAGAGGTGGAAGCTCCAGTCGACCGCCGCGTGCAGCGTCTGGTGCCTCGGGTCGCCGCCGCGCTTGCCGTCGACGAGAACGCGGAAGGTGTTGTCCAATCTGGACAACAAGTGGTCAAGGCTCAGCACCCGCAGCCGCACGGCGGCCAGTTCGATCGCCAGTGGAATGCCGCCGAGCAACGCGCAGATCTGGCTGACCTGCTCGTGGTTGCGCGCGTCGAGGACGAACCCCGGCTCGACGGCGGCGGCCCGTTCGGCGAACAGCGCCAGCGCCGGTTCGCCCGGCAGTGGCAGGACCTGCCACAAATGTTCGCCGTCGACACCCAGCCGTTCCCGGCTCGTGACGAGAACTCGCAGGCCGGGCACGCCGCGCAACAACGCGTCGACCAGATCGGCCGCCGATGCGATGACGTGCTCGCAGTTGTCGAGCACCATCAGCAGCTGGCGGTCGCGCAGGTGTTCCACCAGGACGGTGCGGTGCATGCGGACGGTGTCGTCGTGGACGCCCAGCTGCTCCAGGACCGTGTGCACGACCAGGTCCGGATCGGTGACCACGCCCAGGTCGACGTACCACACCCCGTCGCGGAACGCCCTGTGCGTCTCGGCCGCCGCGCGCAACGCCAGCCGCGTCTTGCCGACACCACCAACACCCGTAAGAGTGACAAGGCGCGACCCGGACAGCAGCCTGCGCACCTCGGCGACGTCCTGCTTGCGGCCGACGAAAGTAGTTGTGTCAGCAGGCAAATTGCCTTTCCGACCAGGGTGTAGCGAACCTCCCACAGCCGCACCCTAGGTCGGCCCGTTCTCCCGCTGCAACGCGGTCCCCCGGAGGTACCAACGCCGAAACACGGGTAGTTACCCCCTAGGGCGCATGCGGTCACATCGCCAGTCTTGAAAACTTGGGGACGCTCGCCCGCGGGAGGGGTCATGGCGATGAACAGCCTTGAGGTCGACGTCCGGGAGCAGAACGGCGTGCTCGTCGTGAGGTTCAGCGGGCGGCTCGACTGGACGACGTACATGCGCGCGCAGGACGTGCTGCTCGACCACGCCACGAAGGAGCTCGTCGGCGTCGTCGTGGAACTGGACGAGCTCGTCGCCGAGTCCCCCGCGCTGCTCGTGCTGTTTGACGTCGTGTGGCTGTCGGCGGCGCGCTGGCCCGGCATCTCGCTCAGCATCGTGGTGAGCGACCTCGCGCTGCGGTCCACGCTGGAGTCGCGCGGGCTGCCCCGGCACATCCCGATGTACGCGACGACGTCCGAGGCCGTGGGCTCGGTGGTGCGGCACCGGTTCGAGGACCGGGTGGACGCGCCGCTGCCGACGTGCCGCTGCCTGCCGCACGTGGCCGAGCGGATCACCGAACGCGCCTGCGAGCGGTGGGGCGTGCAGGCGTTGCTCGACGTCGCGCCTCAGGTGGCCGTGGAGCTCGTGTCGCACGTCGAGGACGACAACTCTCTCGCGCTGCTGCTGCGCATGCGTGGCGACCAGATGTCCGTTGCGGTGCGCACGACCGCACGGTTCGACCTCAAGCAGTGGCACATCATGAGGCACAACGTCGCGTCCATCGCCGTTTGCAACTTCACGATGGGTGAGACGCCGGCCGGGGGTGGGCGGCACGTCATCTGGGCGTCGCTGGACGTGCCGGACGACAGCCGGCGGCCGCCGATCCCCGCGTCCGAGGCCGTCTACACCTATCAGGCGTGATCTTTGCAGAACCCGAACATTCGGCGGACCGTGCTCTGACCGTGGGCGGTCATCGTTCTGTGCCATGAACATTTCGCGAATCGGTGGGCTGGTGGCAGGCATGCTGCTGCTGGGCGCGGGCACCGCGTCGGCACAGGAGCCGATCACGATCAGCCCCGAGAAGGTGGAGAAGATCTGCTCGCAGCGCGTGCCGCGGGTGGAGACCAAGGTGAAGGCGCTGACCGACAAGATCAACGGCACCGCGGAGACCCTCGGCTCGAAGAAGTGGATCGAGCAGAGGTCCGCCGACGCCCGCAAGAACGGCAACACCGCGCGGGCGGACGTGCTGGACGCCAAGCTGAAGCTGCGCGACGCCCAGCTCGTGAAGCTCGCGAAGGCGGGCGAGCGGATCGCCAAGTTCAAGACCGAGCACTGCGGGTCCAAGTGAGGTGGCTCGCCGCGGTCGTCCTGCTGTTCGCCCTGACGGCGTGCCGGGGCGAGGAGGCGCCGAACGACCTCGATGATGTGGAATCTACGTTGAACAGCATCGAGTCGGACCTCAACCAGCCGGGGTGAACGCGTGGAACGTGGCCTGGTGCTCGTCGTGGAGGACGAACCGGCGATCGCCGAGCTCGTGTCGCTCTACCTGCGACGCGACGGCTTCGGCGTGCACCTGGAGTCCTCGGGGGACGCGGCACTGGCCGCGGTCCGCGCACTCTCGCCGGTGGCCGTCGTGCTCGACGTCGGCCTGCCGGTGATGAACGGCATCGAGGTGTGCAGGGCCATGCGGGCGTCCGGTGACTGGACGCCCGTGTTGTTCGTGACCGCGCGCGACGACGAGGTCGACCGCCTGCTGGGGCTGGAGCTGGGCGCCGACGACTACATCACCAAGCCGTTCAGCCCACGCGAGTTGGCGCTTCGTGTGCGCACGGTGTTGCGTCGGTCGTCCAGCGTCGTGTCCGACGTGTTGCAGGTGGGTTCCGTACGGCTCGATGTCGGCGAACGGCGCGCGTTCGCTGGTCCGGCCGAGGTGTCCTTGACGTCAACGGAGTTCGGATTGCTCTCGTACCTCATGAAGAACCCACGTCAGGTGTTCTCGCGCGAGCAGCTCCTCTCCGCCGTGTGGGGCTACTCGTCCGTTGCCGGCACACGGACCGTGGACGTCCACATAGCGCAACTGCGCGCGAAGTTCGGTGCGTTGAGTCCGATTCGGACAGTGCGCGGCGTCGGCTACTCGGCGGACGTGTCGTGAACCTCGCGGGCAGAATCGCGTTGCTGTGCCTGGGAGTGGCGTTCGTGGCGGTGTCCGTGGCGGGCTTCGTGTCGATCCGCCAGGTCGCCACCACCTCCCAGCAGGTGAGCCAGGAGTTCCTGCGCGCGCAGGCCGACGTCGTCGCCGGCCAGATCTCGAACAACCGCGTGGAACAGATCCTGGAGGGCCAGGGCATCGCGATCGTCCGGATCACCGCCGGTGGTGACGTGACCGGCGCCGACCGCGCGGCCGTGCGAGCGGTCCGTTCGATCGACTACCGGCGAGTGCTGTCCGGTTCTGCCGCATCCGGGGTGAGCGGCCGTCTGAACGTGGAGGCCCGTCCGTCGGGGGCGGGCGGCTTCGCCCTGGTCCAGCAGACCGAGACGAGCGGCACCTACCGCAAGCTGATCCGCAACATCCTGCTGGCGCTGACCGTGGGCCTGGCCGTCGCGGTGCTCGCCGGCCTTGCCCTCGGCACCTTCCTGGCCCGCCCGCTGCGCCGGGTCGCCACCGTCGCCCACGCCATGTCGGCGGGCCGCCGGGACCTGCGGGTTCCTCCCGTCGGCACCCACGAACTGGCCGAGGTGAGCCACGCGATCAACGCGCTGGCCGACGCCCTGCACCGCAGCGAGTCCCGCCAACGCGACTTCCTCCTGTCCGTCTCCCACGAGCTCCGCACGCCGCTGACCGCCGTCACAGGCTTCGCGGAGTCGCTGGCCGACGGCGTGGTCACCGGCACCCAGGTCGCCCCGGTCGGCACCGTGATCCTGGACGAGGCGCGCCGGCTGGACCGCCTGGTCACCGACCTGCTGGACCTCGCCCGGCTCGGCGCCGACGACTTCAGCCTGGACATGGCCACCGTGTCGCTGGAACCGGTCGTGCGCTCGGCCGCCGAGGTGTGGCATGCCCGCTGCAATGCGCGCGGTGTGCAGTTCTCTCTCGAGGTGTCGTCGTCTCCGGTCGTGCGCGCCGATGCCCGCCGTCTGCGTCAGGTGATCGACGGCCTCATGGAGAACGCTCTGCGCGTGACGCCTGCCGGGCTACCGGTGGTGTTGTCCTTGTCGTCGGTTCTGGAGGTGCGCGACGGCGGGCCCGGGTTGGCGCCCGAGGACTACCCGGTGGCGTTCGACCGCGGGGTGCTGCACGCGCGGTACCAGGAGACACGCCCGGTCGGGACCGGTGTGGGGCTCGCGCTGGTGCACGGGCTGGTGACGCGGATGGGCGGGACGATCGTGGCGGGGCCGGCCGCGGAAGGCGGCGCGGCCTTCACCGTGACGCTGCAACCGGCCTGACCTGGTTCGCCCTGAGCCGCGTCGCCCGAGTTACTTCGCTTGCGGGAGCTTGACCTTCTTCTTCGAGCCCGGCGACGACGGTGGCGGCACCACGGGACCGATGTCCCCGTCCGGCGCCTCGTCCAAGTCCACGATCACCGGCGCGTGGTCGCTCGGCCCCGTGCCCTTGCGGGCGTGCCGGTCGATCCACGCCGCCTTGGCCCGCGGCGCCACCGAGTCGGAGGCCAGGATCAGGTCGATCCGCATGCCGAGGTCGCGGTGGAACATGCCGGCGCGGTAGTCCCAGTAGCTGAAGACGCGCTCGTTGGGCCACCGTTCGCGCACTACGTCGTGGAAGCCCAACGCCTCGATCGCCTGCAACGCGGCGCGTTCGGGTTCGGTGACGTGGGTCTGGCCGATGTAGGCCTCGGGGTCGAACAGGTCGGCGTCGGCGGGGGCGATGTTGATGTCGCCGCACACCAGCGCGTCGGCAGGTCCGGCCTCCAGGACGTCGCGGAGGGCAGCAAGCCATTCGAGCTTGTACTTGTAGTGGTCCGATTCGGGCTCACGGCCGTTCGGCACGTACAGCGAGTGGACGCGCACTCCGCCGCACGTGGCCGCTACGGCTCGTGCCTCGACATGGGGGAAGCCGGGTGCGCCAGCCACGCCGACGGCGACGTCCTCCAGGCCCACGCGGGACAGCAGGGCCACGCCGTTCCACTGGGGCTCGCCGAAGAGCGCGACCTCGTAGCCGCGTTCCTTCAGAGCGTCGCCGAGCAGCGCGGTGAAGGCGTCGTCTGCCAGCTTGGTCTCCTGCAGGCACACGACGTCGGGCTGCCGCTGGTCGAGCCACGGCAGCAGCCTCGGCACGCGCTGCTTGACTGAGTTCACGTTCCACGTCGCCACTCGCACGCCGTCAACCGTAGCCACCGGCGCTCAAGCCCGCATCGAACTCGGTGAGCGCAGGCCGCGCGCCGCGACCGCCGCCACGACCGGCATGAGCACCAGCGACAGCAGGCCCCACCGCAGGTCGGAGGCACTGGCGATGGCACCGACGACCGGCGAGCCCAGGCCGCCGACGCTGACCGCGAGGCCGAGTGTCACGCCGCTGGCCGTGCCCACGCGGTTCGGCAGGTAGTCCTGGCCGAGAGTGACGTGCAGTGAGAACGGCACGTAGAGCGCCACGGCCGTGAGTGCCACCATGAGGTACACGGCAGGTCCGGGCACTAGTGCGACACCCGCGACAGCAGGCACCGCCAGCGCGTACGAAACCTGTAGTACGCGGACGCGTCCCCATCGTCCGGCCAGCACACCGCCCAGCAACGTGCTCGCTGCTCCCGCGCCGAACAGCACCACCAACGCCGCCGCACCGGCCGCCGGACCACCGCCGACCCGCTCGGTCACCCAGATCGCGAGGAACGTGCCGAGCCCGAACGTCACCACCGACCGCGCCACGATGATCACGGTCAGCCTGCTGAACTGCCCCCAGTCGTCCCGGCCCCCGCGCACCGACGCCGAAGCCGACGCACCGTGCACCCCGCGCAGCGCGGCGAGCGTCAAAGCGCCTCCGACCAGCGCGGGAACGGCCAGCACCGGGCTCCAGGCCAGCCCTCCGAACGCCAGCACGGGCGTCACCAGCACAGGACCGAGCGCGAACCCTACGTTGCCGCCCACCGCGAACCAGCTCATGCCGACGTGGCTGTCCTGCGCGACGCGGCGCGCAAGCCGGGCCGCCTCCGGGTGGTACGCGGCGACGCCGAGGCCGGACAGCGCGATCGCGAGCCACGTCAGCACGTACGAGTCGCTCAGCCCGGACAGGCCGACGCCCACCCCGGCGAGCGTCATGCCGAGCGGCACGAGCCACGGCATCGGGCGCCGGTCGGTCAGCACGCCGAACAGCGGCTGCACCACCGACGACAGCAGCGTCGCGGCGACCGTGATGCCGGCCGCCGCGAGGTAGCTGTAACCGCGTTCGAGCACGAGGAACGGCACGACGGCGGGGACGGCCCCTTGGTACAGGTCGTCCACCGCGTGGCCGGCGACGAGGACGGACATCCGCCAGCGGGAGTTGGTCACACCACCGATCGTGGCCCCGCCCCGGCGTTCCCGATTCCGATAATCTGCCGATGTATGTCGAATTCTCGCCACATGCCGGCGGCGCCGACCACGAGCCGCGACCTGGCGGCCACCAGTGGCGTCACCGCGCATTGGCATGACGAGCACCAGATCGTCTACGCCAGCCGTGGCGTCGTGGCCGTGCACACGGAGACGTCCCGCTGGATCGCACCGGTGCACCGTGCGTTGTGGATTCCCGCAGGCGCCGTGCACTCCCATCGCGCGTACGGCGTCACACGGCTGCACTTCCTCGGACTGACGCAAAACCCGTTGAAGCTCAACGAACCCACGGCGCTGGCCGTCTCACCACTACTACGTGAGCTGCTCATCACCTACACAGAGCTCACAGACCGAGAAACCCCTCCGGGCAAACGAATGCGTTCGGTGCTCCTCGACCAACTGGCCACCGCGGCCGAACAACCCGTCCGCGTGCCTGCCGCCCGCGACCCCAGGCTCGCGACCGTGTGCACCGCCCTCGAGACCGACCCCTCGGACAACCGCGGTCTCGAAGCACTGGGCCGCGCGGCGGGCGCGAGCGGCAGGACGTTGACGAGGCTCTTCCGCGACGAGATGGGCATGACGTTCCCCCAGTGGCGCACCCAGCTGCGCCTCTACCACGCCCTGCGCCTGCTCGCCGAAGGCCAGCCCGTCACCTCCGTGGCCCTGCGCTGCGGTTTCGCCAGCGCCAGCGCGTTCATCGACGTGTTCCGCCGCTCGCTGGGCCACACCCCCGGCTCGTACCTCTAGAGCACCGAGAAGATCTCCTCGGCCCGGTCCCGCTTCACGAACATCTGCCACGCGGTGTCGGCGATCTCGTCGGGGTCCAGCGTCCGGTCGGCCAGCCCGCCGAACTGACCGGGATTCGCCGCCACCACCTGGTGGATGTCGCTGCGCCCGATGACACCGCCGATCGTGAGCGTGCCCGCGTACACCCCCTTCTCGGCCAGCGAGGCGTTGAGCGTCACCGCGTAGTTGCGCATGGCCGCGGACGACAACGTCAACGCCCCCAGCACCGGCATCGGCCGCACAGCGCTCAGCCCGCCGGCGAACAACAGGCCACCCCCGCGCTCGATCACGCCGGGCAGCACCAGCCGGGTGATGTCGATCCCCGCGTACACCGAGTCCATCGCGGCCCGCACCTCGTCGGACGTGGTGGCCGCGATCTCGGGCGGCAACACGTCCATGCTGATCGCCGCCGGCCCGTAGTACAGAACGTCAACCGGCCCGACAGCGTCCAAAGTGGACTTGACGGCGTCCCGGTCGAACAGGTCCACCGCGAACGCCCGAGCCTTCACCCCCTTCGCGGCCAGCGACTCGAGAAACCCGGCATGCCGCTCAGCGCGTCGCGAAATCAGCACGACCTCGTACCCCTCGCGCCCGAACCGATGCGCGACGGACATCCCGAGCCCAGGCCCGGCCCCGAGCACAACCACGGTGGGAGACATGACTTCCGCCCTTCCAGAACTAATTCGAGGTAACCCTCGACTTACGCCGCCGACGCTACCACAGAAATCGAGGGCACCCTCAACTTAACCGCCGAGTAGGATCCGCACATGGTCACCGCGTCGAGGCCCCTGCGTGCGGACGCGGCACGCAACAGGGAGAAGCTGCTGGCAGCAGCCACCGAACTGTTCGCGGAACGCGGCCTCGACGTCCCCATGGAACACATCGCCCGCCGCGCGGAAGTCAGCATCGGCACGCTCTACAAGCACTTCCCGACCCGCGAGGACCTCGTGGCGGCGATCTTCCCGGACCGCCTCGCCGCCCTGGACGTCATCGGCGACAAGGCCCTGGCCGACGACGACCCGTGGCACGCCTACACGACCTACCTGGAAGACCTCTACGGCCTGCAGGCAGAAGACAGGGGCCTCAACGACATCCTGGCCCGAGACCTCCCGAACGCCCCGGAGGTCGTCACCGCCTGCCACCGGGGCGCGGGCCACGCCGAGATCCTGATCATGCGCGCCATCGCGGCCGGCACCCTCCGCGCCGACTACACGATCACGGACATGGGCACGCTCACCAGAGCCATGGCCCAGGTGATCCGCGACTCCCCCGCCGAGTGGCGCCGCTTCCTGTCGATCTACGTCGAAGGCCTGCGCGCCCCGTAGAAAGCTGAAAGCGGTTCAGGCGCGGAAGCACTTCACGTACCAGGCGAGGTTCGTGCTCAAGTCGTACCACCGCGTGTTCGTCGTCGCCGCTTCGCTGAGCGAGCACAGGAAGAAGCAGGAGGCCGCGACCAGGGCGATCCGGGACGTGCGGCGAAACACCCGCACCTCGACATCACGCTCTGCGCCTGGGACAACCCGACGTCGTGGGGCCTCCAGGTAGCGGCCTGTGGGCCGTGCAGCGGGACCTGAACTACGGCTCGTGCCGGCACCTCAGGACGATCTCACCGCTGATCTAGCTGGACGACCCGTTCGGGACGGCGCTGTGGGGCAATGCGGCCTGGTCGGACGACGAGCCGTGAGCCGAAGACCGCGAAGGCGACTGGGACGACGTCCACCTGCGTGCGAAGTGAGCGGTTGGTGGGGCAGGTCGGATTCGAACCGACAACCTGACAGATTATGAGTCTGCTGCTCTGACCGGTTGAGCTACTGCCCCCTCGCAGGCCGCGGGCTCCCCGACCCCCGCTGACGCTGCGTGGTGGAGGATACCGATCACGCCGAACGGGCCTTGCGCGCCCCCGTGGCGAGCGACACATAGGGTGGACGCGTGCGTTTGACCCTCCGCGACTTCACCCCGGCGGACGAGCCCGAGGTGCTGCGGCTGTTCGCCGACTGCGACGACTGGTTCCAGGCCGCGACGGGCCATCCGTCCGGGCCCGGTGACGTGCAAAGCCTCTTCTACGCCTTGCCGGAAGGGGCCGCCTTCGAGCAGAAGCACCTGCTGGTGGCGCAGGCCGAGGGGATCATCGGGTTCGTGGATCTCGTCCAGGACCATCCTGCGGCCGGGGAGGCGAGCATCGGGTTCTTCCTCGTGCCCCGGGATCTGCGCAGGTGGGGCATCGGCCGGGAGATGACCAGGGCTCTGAAAGACCGCTTCCCCGCCATCGAACGGGTGCACGTGCGGCTCGACGACTTCAAGCCCGGCACCGAGTTCCTCAAGGCGATGGGGTTCGTGCTCAACGGTCAGCGGGCCGTGCTGGAGGTCGCGCCCAGGTCCGACGGCCGGTAGCCGCGCGGGTAGCCCGGGTAGGTGCGGTTCGGGGTGCTGGTGAGCTTCAAGACCTTGCGGACGGGCATGCGGCGCACGACGAAAGCACGCAACCGCAGTGCACGCCGTCCCAAGAAGCCCACCCACGCCGGCGGTGCCACGAAGCCGAACGCGCGCACCATCAGGGGATCCAGCATCCCGACCACGGCGCGGGACACCACGGGACGCGCGAGCGACGGGTACCAGGAGCAGAACAGGTCGAGGGTGTATTGGCCGATGCGGCGGTTCGACGGCGCGTACACGAAGTGCTCCCGCTCGTACGCCACCTTGAAGGCGCGGAACTCGTCGTAGCCGGCCGGGATGTCGCGGATGCCCATGCGGGCCCCGACCGCGCGGTAGAAGTGGAACGCGGCCAGCTGCTCGACGCGGGTCAGCGGGCGCCAGCCGTACGACGAGATCCACTCGATCGGGTCGTAGATGAACGTCGACAGCACGTACAGCATGTCGTCGTTCGAGATGTCGTAACGGCCGTGCTGGCGGTTCACGACCCGCAACGCCTCGCGGCCGCGCGGGGAGTCGTAGCCGTGCTCGACGAGCTCGGCCATCAGGATGGCGGTGTCGTCGTAGCGCTTCTGGGGGCGGCGGGCGAACTCTCCGGTGCGGTCGAGCAGGCCGGAGATCGTCGGCACGCAGTACGTGCGGAACAGCGCCAGCTCCAGCGACTTCTGGTAGTCCCACGGGAACTCCAGGCCCGCGGAGATCCGCATGATCTCCTCGTGGTCGGCGACCGGGTCCAGCGACGAGATGCGGCGGAGGTTAGCGAAGCGGGCCATCTCCCCAAGCTGGAGCAACGCCCGGTAAAGCACTAGGCCCCAGTCGGATGACTGGGGCCTAGTGGCTACGCTCCCCCAACTGGACTCGAACCAGTAACCCTGCGATTAACAGTCGCATGCTCTGCCAATTGAGCTATGGGGGAATGTTCTGTTGTGTCTTGCCTGTCAGGCTTGGTTCCTCCTGACAGTGGGTAACTCTACATGAGCCTCAAAAGGGGTTTTGCAGGCACCCCCCGCTTTGCGGCAACATAGGCTCTGACCAGGCACGATGCGAGAGGAGAAGCCACATGAAGGGCATCTTGGTCGGTGTGGCGGTCGGCTACGTGCTCGGCGCGAAGGCCGGGCGGGAGCGTTACGACCAGATCGTGCGCCTCTGGCACCGCTTCATCGAGAACCCCACGGTGCGCAAGACGGCCGCCCAGGCGAAGGACAAGGCGTTCGAAGCCGCAGTTCAGGCCAAGGACCTCGCTGCCGACGCGGCGGAGAAGGCCGCCGAGAAGGCACCGTGGCGACACCAGGACGAGGCCAACGGGAGGGTCGTCACGCCGCCCCGCCTGTGATCACCTTCACAGCTGGGCGACCGCGAAGATCCTCCTGAACGGGAACCACGTGGTGCCGTCGGCTCGCCGCGGGTACGCCTCGCGCAGCCGCGGCGCCAGTTCCGCCCGGTACGCCTCCCAGTCCTCAACGGACAATGCGGCGCGCACCGGGCGCAAAGCCGTGCCTGTCACCCATTCGAGCACCGGGTCCGCACCGGAGAGCCGCTGCACGTACGTCGTCTCCCAGACGTCCACAGTGGAGCAGGAGCCGAGCAGGTTCGCGTACTCCACGGGGTCCAGAACCGGTTTCTCCGCCCGGAAGACGTGCTCCAGACCGGCTCCCGCCACCTCGCGGATCAACCGGTGCGAGGCGTCCCCGTAGTTGCCGGGAACCTGGAACGCGAGCCACGCGCCAGGCGACAAGGCCGAGAGCCAGCCAGACACGATCGTGGGATGTTCCGGAACCCACTGCAACACCGCGTTGGACACCACGACATCGGTGTCGGGCAACGGTTCCCAAGTCGCCACGTCGTCGACCCGCGCGTCCACGCCGGCCGCCTGAGCCGCCTCGACCATCTCGGCGGAGGAGTCGAACGCCTCGACCACGGCGGACGGCCACCGCACCGACAGCGACCCGGTCAGGTTGCCGGGCCCGCAGCCCACGTCGACGACACGACGCGGCGAAGAAGCCTGCACGCGCCCAACGAGCTCGTAGAACGGCCGCGCCCGGTGATCGGCGAAGGCCAGGTACTGCGCCGGATCCCACATGCGACTAACAGTACACGCGTACTGCTAGCCCGCAAGCTTCGAAGCGAACGGCCCCACGGCCTCGCGCACCGCCGCCAGGTCCACCCCGGCGTCACCCCGCGCCTGCCACACCACGCCGTCCCGGCCGGGGATCTTGCGCTGCAGGATCCACACGCCGGGCGACTCCACGCGTTCCCGCACCCGGATCGACCCCTCGACGCGCTGGCTGATCGCCCGCATCACGCGATCCGGCCGGTCGACCGAGAACCGCACGGCGGGCAGGTCCTCCAGCAGCACCACAGGCCCCTCGGCCGACGCCTCGGCGGCCTCCACGACCCGCAGCGAGCCCTCCCACTTGACCTTGCTGACGAGGTGCCAGCCGATCCGCCGCGGCGGCTCGTCCGGCACCCACAGCCCGAGCGACGTCACCACGAGGTGCCCGCCCGACGTCACCGGAGCGAACGCGATCACGGTCTCGTCCTTCTCCAGCTCGCCCGTGAACCCGTCGGGTGCGCCGTCGCCGAACAACCGCCTGAACAGCCCCACTACAGCACTCCAGCGCTCTGCTGCAGGAGCGCCTTGCGGTACTCCTCCAGCGCCACCAGGTCGCCCCACAGCGCCCGGTACTCGTCGGCGTCCTTGATCGGGGACAGCCGCCGCAGCCGCGACTTCACGTCCTCGACCTGCTTGCCGACCTGCACCTCCTGCAGCCGCGCGATCACCATCGACACGTAGCGGAACTCGTCGTTCTGCTTGACCGCCAACGGTTCCACGGCGAGCTCGGTCAGCACCGACCGCACCGACGCGTGCGAGCACGCCTGCGAGATCGCGTCCAGGTACGCCGTGCCCGCGAGACCGCAGGACGCGCCACCGGCGTCGCGGATCGCCCGGTGCAGCGCGACGTACGCGGGGTCGGTGAAGGACTCGTCCGGCAGCGAGTCGTACAGCGGGCCGGCGTACTCGGGCAGCCGCAGCGCGATCTTGAGCACCTCGCGCTCGAAGATCAGCTTCGGGTCGCGCGGGCTCGGCCGCGCGGGTCCGTCCACCTCGACGCCCAGCGCGATCTGGTTCGGGTCGACGCGCTGCGCCACCGCGACGGGCGCCTTGCCGCCGGCGGTCTGGCGCACCCGGCGCACGACCATCGCCTCGTCGTCCCAGCCCACCCACCAGGCCAGGCGCGTCGCGTAGCCGTCGCGCTTGGCCCGGTCCTTGATCTGCGCGACGAACGGCACCATCTTCTTCAACGCCTCGACGCGCCCGTCCACGGAGTCGAGGTCGTACGCCTTGAGCTGCGCCTTGATCGCGAACTCGATCAGCGGGATGCGCCGCGCCACCAGGTCGCGCACCGCCACGTCGCCCTTGTTCTGCCGCAGCTCGCACGGGTCCATGCCGTCCGGCGCGACCGCGATGTAGGTCTGCGCGGAGAAGTGCTGCTCGCCCTCGAACGCCTTCAGCGCGGCCTTCTGGCCCGCCTCGTCGCCGTCGAAGGTGAAGATGACCTCGCCGTTCACGTCGTCGTCGATCAGCAGCCTGCGCAGCACGTTCATGTGGTCGGAGCCGAACGCCGTGCCGCACGAGGCGACCGCCGTCGGCACGCCCGCGAGGTGCATGGCCATCACGTCGGTGTAGCCCTCGACGATGACCGCCTGCTTGCGCTTGGCGATCTCCCGCTTGGCCTGGTCGAGCCCGAACAGCACCTGCGACTTCTTGTAGATCATCGACTCGCTGGTGTTGAGGTACTTCGCCTGGATCGGGTCGTCGTCGAAGATCCGGCGGGCACCGAACCCGACGACGTCGCCGCTGATCTCCTTGATGGGCCACAGCAGCCGCCGGTGGAACCGGTCGATCGGCCCCTGCTTGCCCTCCTTGACCAGCTGCGACTTGATCAGCTCCGCGAGCTCGAAACCACTTCCGAGCAGGTGTTTCGTCAGCTTGTCCCAGCCGCCGGGCGCGAAGCCGCAGCCGAACTGGCGCGCAGCGGCCTCGTCGAACCCGCGCTCGGCCAGGAACTCCCGGGCCGCCTGCGCCTCCGGCGTCTTGAGCTGCTCGGCGTAGAACTCCTGCGCCGCCTTGTGCGCCTCGATGAGCCTGCTGCGGGTGCCGCGGTCGCGCTGGATCGTCGCGCCGCCGCCCTCGTAGACGAGCTGGATGCCCGCGCGGTCCGCGAGCCGCTCGACGGCCTCGACGAACGACAGGTGCTCGACCTTCATCACGAAGGCGATCACGTCACCGCCCTCGCCGCAGCCGAAGCAGTGGAACGTGCCGTGCGACGGGCGCACGTTGAACGACGGCGTCTTCTCGTCGTGGAAGGGGCACAACCCCTTGAGCGCGCCTCCGCCCGCCCGCTTCAGCGAAACCTGGTCACCGACGACCTCGTCGATGCGGCTGCGCTCACGCACCAACGCGATGTCGCTCTCCCTGATGCGTCCTGCCACGAACCCGAGTCTAATCCCCTGGCAAACTGCCGACCGTGACCACCGCTGACGTCTTCGGACTCCACCGGACGCACCTGATCGGCGTCGCGTACCGGCTGACCGGCAGCATCGCCGACGCCGAGGACGCCGTGCAGGAGGCGTGGCCGCGGTTCGCGAAGGCGCAGGGCGTGCAGGACGCGCGGGGCTGGCTCACGACCGTCGTCAGCCGCATCTGCCTCGACCGGCTGCGCTCCGCCGCCGTGCGCCGCGAGACGTACGTTGGCTCGTGGCTGCCGGAGCCGTTGCTCACGACCGGCGAGGAGGACGACCCGCTGGCGAGCGTGGTGCGGTCCGACGGCGTGCGGATGGCGGCGCTGGTGGTGCTCGACCGGCTCACCCCCGACCAGCGGGTGGCGTTCGTGCTGCACGACGCGTTCTCGTTGCCGTTCAACGAGATCGCCCAGGTGCTCGGCGTCTCGGAGGCCTCCGCCCGGCAGCACGCGTCGCGGGCCCGCAAGGCCGTCGCGGACGCCGACCCGCCACCCCGCGCGGCGCTGGCCGAGCAGCAGGAGGTGCTGGAGAAGTTCATGCGCGCCATGGCGAGCGGCGACCTCGACGGCGTGCTGGCGTTGCTGCACCCGGACGCGGTGATGATCGGCGACGGCGGCGGCAAGGTGCGCACGGCGGTCAACACGGTCTCCGGCGCGGACAAGGTCGCCCGCTTCTTCCTGGGCCTCGTGCAGAAGTACGGCTTCCCGGAGGCTCAGCGGCCGATGTTCGTCAACGGCGAGCTCGGCGTCGTGATGCCGGCGTACGGCGACGTGACCGCGCGCGTGACGACGTTCACGGTGCACGAGGGCAAGATCGCGGCCGTCTACGACATCGCGAACCCGGACAAGCTCGCCCACGTGGCGTTCTGAGGGTTTTGGTCTGGACCGTAACTGGAGCCGGGACCGGCGTGCTGGCTAACGTCACCCGGCGTCGGTCCAGCCCAAGCCCCCTGCCGCGGGTTGCAACCACCGGAGTCCGCTCATGCCCGAACAAGACGTCCCCTCGCGCCGGTCGTTCCTCGCGACCACCGGCGCGGCCGCCGTGGTCGCCCTGACCGCCGCCGGCACCACCACCGCCCGCAGTGCCCCGCTCCCGCTCACCCCGACCTGCGTCGATGACGACGACACCCCGTCGAACATCGAGGGTCCCTACTTCAAGCGGAACTCACCGCAGCGCACGAACCTGCGCACGCCCGGCGTCACCGGGATCGTGCTGAGCATCACCGGATTCGTCTACACGATGAAGTGCCAGCCGATCCCCGGCGCGCTGCTGGACTTCTGGCAGGCGGACGACCGGGGCGTCTACGACAACACGACGTTCAAGATGCGCGGCCACCAGTTCACCAACGCCTCCGGCGCGTACGTGCTGGAGACGATCGTGCCGAAGGACTACCCAGGCCGCACCCCGCACATCCACGTGAAGGCGCAGCCGCGCGGCGGCCCGATCCTGACCACGCAGCTGTTCTTCCCGGACAACCTCAGGGCGTACGGGATGAACGTGGCGTACCTGAACCGGCGCGACGCCTACCTCGACCGCGAGTGCGAGATGGAGCTCGGCCCGCTCGTCGGCAACCGCTACACCGCCAGGTTCGACTTCGTCCTGGACAGCTGAGCTACCACCGCATTCGCAGCAGCTTTCCCACGTCACGGAGCTTCGGCACCGCGCTGACGACCTTCATCTGGATCCTGCCGGACCTGGGCAACGCGTCCAGGTGCGGCAGGTCCACGCTGCGCCAGGAGTCCACTGTGGTCAGTCCGGTGCGCAACGCCTCGATCTCGCGCGGATCGTCGACGCCCCAGTGCAACGTCGCGCCCGCGTTCTTCACGGCGGGCACGAGCTTCTGCAGCTTGATCCCCCACGACCCGTAGACGTCGAACAGCAGCTCACCGCTCGCGAACCTGTTCGTGATGCGGCTGATCAGCGCGTGCCCCTCCTGCTGGGTGAGGTACATCGACAGGCCCTCGAACACCGCGACCACCGGCCGGTCCGCGGGGACCTCGGCGAGCCACGCGTCCTCCGTGACCGACGACGCCACCAGCCGGTAGTCGCCTTGGGGCTCGGGCAAGAGCTTGCGCCGCAACGCAACGACGTCCGGCATGTCGACGTCGACCCACCGCACGGTGTCCGGCCGTTCGAGGCGATGCACGCGCGTGTCCATGCCACAGGCCAGATGCAGCACCGTGCAGGACGGGGTGTGCCGGAGGAACTCGCGGGCCCAGTCGTCGAGCACCCGGCCGCGGATGGCGACGCCGACCGCGGTGGTCGTGTTCATCCCGGTCTTGCCGAAGTCGTAGTCGATGCGGTCGACGGCGCGCTTGGCCTCGTCGTCGTGCAGCACGGACGCGGGCCGCACGCTGTCGAGGGCCCGCCCGTAGAGCGTGGCGAGCATGGTCTCCTGCGCACCCGTCAGGGTGATCTTCTCCACTCCCCTAGTTTGTCGGGACGCGGCACGCGTCACCACTGGTGAATCCCTGATCCTTGATGTCGAACGCGCTGTTGAACCGGGCCCGCTGGTTCTCCAGCGCGATCTGGTAGGTCAGCGCGATGAGCTGCTTGCGTCCCATCAGCCCCTCCAGCTCGGCGACCGGCGTCTCGGTCATGGCGTCGGCGTAGGCGAGCGCCTTGCGTTCGAGGTCGGTGAACAACGGCGAGGTGGCGTACTCGTCGATGTGCTTCAACCGTTCGATGTCGAGCCCGTCGTGCTTCATCAGCATGGCGCCGAAGTCGACGCACCACGAGCAGCCGAGCTTCACCGCCGTCCGGTAGACGACCAGCTCGAACAACGGCCCGTGCACGGCCTTCTTGACGGCCAGCTCGTGCCGTCCACTCGCGATGAGCACCTTCGGGTGATGGGCCATCACCGTGACGGGCTCCGGCACGGCCCCGAACTCGCGCCGCGCGAACCAGTACACGGCCTTGAGCAGCAGGCCCGCGTCCTTCTTGGTGACTCCCTTGATCCTCGTCATGCCCACTGGACGACGCAGCCCGCCAGAACGTGACACCTTTGGGTGACTGGGGCCCGAGCCGCTCTACTCATAGGGTCCCTGCATGAGCAACGACTTCGTGCTGGACATCGACCACGAGTCGGCCGGCCTGCTGGCGGGAACGCTGCTGGCAGGCGACTCGTGTGCGGTTCCGGTGCGGCACCAGAACGTCAAACTGCTGCTGTGCGCGCTGCCCGGCGAGGACGGCATGCGCCTCTTCCTGCGCCGCAACACGCCCTAACGGTCGTAGCGAGCCACGTACTCCATGAGCACGTCACGGGACCGTTCGTTGTCGAGCGCCACGGCGTGCATGCGCTGGAAGATGGCCACGGCCCGTTCGACGGTCGCGGCGTCACTGGCGAGCGTCCAGTTCGCGAGGTAGACCAACGGCGGCTCGTGCTCGTACTGGATGAGCGCGTAGTCGAGCCCCACCGCCGCCGCCCCGCCCGCGCTGGCCGGCACGATCCTGATCGACGGCGCGTGGAACAGCAGGTGCAGGACCTGGTCCTCCATCAGCCGGTCGCCCCCGACGACGGTGTTCAGCGCGTACTCGTGGATGAAGAACACGCACTGCGGCAGCACGCCGTCGCGCTGCAGCTCGGGCGACGGCGCGAGCCCCAGCGCCCCCGCCAGCGCCTTCGCGTAGCACTCGGTCCTGAGCAGGACCGGGATGGTGACGCCGCTGAAGCAGGTGATGCGCGTGGCTCCCGCCGCGGCGAGCACGACGAGCTGCTCGCCGGCACCGTGCTGGGTCATGCGCAGAACGGTAAGGCCATGATCATGATCTCGCCGCGCGAAACGCTCGCCCATCAGGGCGAACGGTTCACGGACGGGCGACTGACCCGGTCCGGGATGGGTCACGGACGGGCGACCTGCGCGAGGAAGTAGATCTCACCCGACCCCGCGTGCCGCACCGCCAGCAGGAACGGCCGGTCGACCGTCACCACCACCGGATCGGCCGGGATCTCGAACGACACCGTCCGGAACGTGATCGCGGTGGCCGCCGCGCCTTCGAGGCCCTCCTCGTCGAGGCGCAGCACCGCCTCGTGCACGACGTCGTCGACGAACATCCGCTCGTCCGGCGAGAGGCCGGAGAAGTCGGCATCGCGCTGGAACATGCGCTCGACACCGAGCTGCCGCAACGTGTTCTTGAGGGTGAAGCGCGCTCGAACGTCCACTTTGGGCAGTGCGAGCTCGAGGCGGGTCTGGGTGCGGGCGTCGAGCGCGGACGGCGGTAGCGGCTGGTCCAGCGAGGTGTCCGGCAGCAGGATCACGGTCTCGACGCCGGAGTCCGCCGGCAGCACGACGGTCTGCCAGCCGTCGGCGTGGGCGTAGCGGAACTTCTCGGTGACGGTCATCGTCGGCACGTCGACGTCGCCGCCGGGCGCGTGGAACGGCTTCTGCGCGGTCTCCCCCGCGAGGAACGGGTTCAGCCAGCCGACCTTGAGGTACAGCGCGTTCACGATGATCGCGGCGGCGTCCGCGGGCGGCGGGTCCGTCAGCAGTTCGGGGATGAGGCCTCGGGTGGTCTCGGCGACGTCGGTGTTGACGAGCTTGCGGACCGTCGCGGGGTCGGAGAACGCCGTGCGGCGCACGGAGGCGGCCAGCGAGAAGTCCGGGTCGATCGTCAGGTCGTCGTCGGCCCACAGCGTGTTCGCGACGGCCAGTTCGGGCACGTCGCGTGCGGCGGTGGGGTCGAAGCCGCCGAGCAGGGCGTCGAGTTCGGCTCTGGTCTCGCCGCGGGCGGCCTCGCGGGCGAGGGCCAGCGCCGAAGCCACGGAGTACGGCGACCAGCACGCGTTCGCGGCGTGGTCCGGGACGGCGACGCGGTGCAGGGTCAGGGCGAGGTCGTGGGCTGCCACGACCCCGAACCTACGCCGATGCGCGGTGCCAGGCCACGGCTTGCGCGTCGGTGAGCAGCGCCACCTGGTCCACGACGACGCGAAGTCGTGCGGCGTAAGAGGAAGCGGCCGCGAACACCGGGCGGAACGCGGGGTCGAGCAGGGTGGGGCGTTCCATCAGGCGGGTGACGAGGTCGGCGATCAGGTCGCGTTGCTTCGCCTGCATGGCGAGGCGCGCGGGGTCGCTCATGACGTACCGGACGGCCATCGCCTTGAGCAGCGCCACCTCGGCGGCGACCTGCCTCGGGACCTCCAGCGACGCGGAGTACCTCGTCAGCGTGCCGTCGCCGTGCACGGCGCGGGTGGCGGTGACGGCGGCGGAGGCGAAGCGGCCGACCAGTTCGCTGGTGAGGTTCTTCAGCGCCACCTGCGCGCCGAGCGAGCCGTCGTACTCGTGGCCGGTCCAGTAGCCGATCACCGGCAGTGCGAGCAGGTCCTCCGCGGTGGCCTCCAGCGTCGCCACGGACTCCTCGGAGAACGTCTTCGCGGCGAGCGAGGCGATGGCGGCGCGTTCGTCGGGACGGGCCAGCGCGCCGAGGCTGATGCGGTGGGCCAGCACGCCATCCTCGACGTCGTGCACCGAGTACGCCACGTCGTCGGCCCAGTCCATCACCTGCGCCTCGATGCACTGCGCACGTTCCGGTGCGCCCGCACGCATCCACTCGAACACTTCGAGGTCGTCGTCGTACACGCCGAACTTCACCATGCCCGGCGTGCGCGTCCACGGGTACTTCGTCGACGCGTCCAGCACGGCACGGGTGAGGTTCAGGCCGTGCGCGGTCTTGGGTTCGAGGCGGGCGAGGATGCGGAACGTCTGCGCGTTGCCCTCGAAACCTCCGCACGGGCCTGCGAGCTCGTTGAGCGCCCTCTCGCCGTTGTGCCCGAACGGCGGATGCCCGATGTCGTGCGCGAGCCCGGCCGTGTCGACGATGTCGGGATCGCAGCCCAGCTCCTCGCCGATGCCGCGGCCGATCTGCGCGACCTCCAGCGAGTGCGTCAGACGCGTGCGCGGCACACCGGTGACCTCGGAACCCTCACCGGGACCGACGACCTGGGTCTTGCCCGCGAGCCTGCGCAACGCCGCCGAGTGCAGCACGCGCGCCCGGTCGCGGGAGAACGGTGTGCGCGCCTCCGTGCGGGAACCCGGCAGCGCGGCGCTCTTGGGTTCCTCGGGGAGCAGGCGCTCCGCGTCGTGGCCGGTGTATCCCATCACCCGATTTTAGGGAGGTTGAGCTCCTCGAACACGCCGGCGTGCGCCTTCATCAGGCGGTAGTAGAGCAGGGCTCCGGTCTCGCGCTTGATGTAGAACCACTGCGTCTCACGCGTCTGCACGTTCGGACCGCTGCGCGTCGGTGACGTCCAGGCCGTCAGCCCGGCGTCCTCGGCCATCGTGCGGGCGCGCAGCGAGTGCCACGGGTCGCTGACGATCACGGCGGTGCTCAGGCCGCGTTCCTTCGCCACGGACGCGACCGCCCGCAACGACCCGAGCGTGTCCGCGCCCTCACCGACCTGGAGCACCTTGTCCTCCGGCACCCCGCGCTTGACCAGCCACAGCTTGCCGACCTGGCCCTCGGTGAAGTTGTCACCGGGCTGGCGGCCACCGGTCGTCGCGATGTAGCCGACGACGCCCTCCTGGTAGAGGCCGAGCGCGTGTTCCAGCCTGGCCGCGAGCACGTCCGACGGGACGCCGTTGTACTGCGCGGCGCCGAGGACGATCGCCATGTCGGCCTTCGTCCAGTCGTCCACGCGCGCGACCTGCCACACCCGGAACGCGGTGCCTCCGCCGACGAGCACGGCGACGGCCAGCGCCCCGAAGACGAGGCGCAACACGATCCGGCGAATCCTGGCGAGTGGTTTGAGGGGCGTGGTCCGCACACCCTGCATGGTTCCAGACTCGGCGGGTGCGGCGTTGACGCCCCTGCGAGGATCATCGTCATGCCTGCTGAGCAGCCCACCATCCTCGCCACGTCGGGAGGTCTGCGCGCAGGGCGCAGAACCTTCGCCGAGTTCAACAAGTTGATCCACTTCGCGCTGGACCTCGCCGGTGTGGACGGCCGCACGCCGCGGTTGTGCTACGTCGGAACAGCCGGCGGTGACCAGCGGGTCATGAACGCGAACGTGGAGGAGGCCGGAAGGGTCGCGGGCGTCGAGGTGTCGCCGCTCAACCTCTTCCCGATGCCGCCGACGGACGACCTGGAGGACTACGTCCTGTCCCACGACGTCGTCTGGGTCGGCGGGGGCTCGGTCGCGAACCTCCTCGCGGTCTGGGAGGTGCACGGACTCGGCCCCGTCTTCCGCAAGGCGTGGGAGTCCGGCGTGGTGCTCGGCGGTGTGTCGGCGGGGTCGATCTGCTGGCACTCCGGCGGCAGCACCGACTCGTTCGGCCCCGACCTCCGGATCGTCACCAACGGCCTCGGCTTCCTCCCCTACGGCAACGGCGTGCACTACGACTCCGAGGAGCAGCGCCGCCCCAAGGTCCACGAGGCCGTGGCGGCCGGGGTGCTGCCGACGACCTACTGCACCGACGACGGCGTGGGCCTGCTCTACCGCGGCACCGAGCTCGCCGAAGCGGTGACGGAACGCCAGGGCTCCGGCGCATACGTGGTGGTCAGGGAGGATTCTTCAGCAACCGCACAGGAGGAAAAGCTCGACACCAGGCTGCTCTGACGCGGACCTTGGAAGGGTGCGCTGGGCCCTGATCGTCTTCCTCGTCGCGGCGGTGTTCGTCATTCCGGACGCGTCGCCGTGCCTCGCGCACGGCAAGCCTTCGGCTGATATATCGCGCGGCCCCGATGTATTGGACACCGGCGACGGCTCCAGTGACGCCGCCGACCCGAACGACGGCGCCGATGTATCGGATACGGGATCCAATACATCGGATATCGGCTCTACCTCAGCGATATCCGATATATCAGCCGCTGATATATCGGATATCGCAGCTGCCGGCGGCGCGTCCGACGTCGGGCTCGCGGTGCTCGACCTGCAAACCGGCCAGTTGGTGTCCTCGCAGGGCGACAAGCCGTTCTACTCGGCGTCGCTGTCGAAGCTGATCCTCGCCGTCGACGCGTTGCGGCAGCCGTTGTCTGGCGACGACGTCGACCTCGTCGACCGCGCGCTGAGCCTGAGCGACGACAACGCCATGGACGTGCTGTGGACGAGGTTCGACGGCATGGACGCGATCGGCCGGGTCGCCGCGGCAGCGGGACTGACAGGTACTCACGCACCTGAGGACCCCTCGCAGTGGGGAGAGGTCGTCATCACCGCGAACGACATGGTGCGGCTCTACCACTACATCCTCGGCTCACCGCAGCGCGACGCGATCGTCGGCGCGCTCTCCAAGGCGTCCGCCACCGCCGCCGACGGCTTCGACCAGGCGTTCGGCCTGCTCGGCGTCACCGGCGCCTACGCCAAGCAGGGCTGGATGTTCTACCTGCCCGCCGAGGTCTACCTGCACAGCGCGGGCGTGGTCGACGGCCGTTACGCCGTCGCCGTCCTGACGACGAACCCGACCGGGTCGTGGACCACGGCCAGGACCTCGATCAACGCCGTCAGCACGGCCGCCCTCGCGAAGCTGGGCGTCAAGGGCTGACCCGGCGCTCCTGCCCCGGCCGCGCCGGCCAGTCCCACAGGGCGCTGTAGTCGCGCGTCACCAGGATCGCGACCACGAGCAGCACGATGGCCCCGAAGACCACCGCGCTGAACAACATCCCGGCGGCACCGCCGATCACGGCGACCTTCGCGGCGGCCCACCCGACGGCCGCGGGCACGACGACGTACGCGACGGCGTTCCGCCGCCGCGCCGTGTAGACGTTCTTCTCGCGCGCCAACGACAACCCGAGCGCCACCGGCATGAGCGTCACCAGCAGCCCGGACGCCTCGAGGAACAACAACCTCGTCGGCACCGCGAACGCCAGCGCCACCACGGCGACCGTCAGCGCGGCCCCCACCACGACGAGCACGGTCCCGAGCACCCTGATCCGCTGCACCGACGCGGGCTCGGTGGACAGGGGCACGAGCGGCCCGAACTCGGCCACCACGACCCTGTGCACGACGATGCTGCCCCACAGCGCGAGCCCCAGCGCGATCACCACGGCGACCACGAGCACTGACACGATCCCCAGCGCGAAGTCACCCGGCTTGCCCACGGGCTCGACGCTGGACGCGAACCAGTAGAACGGGAAGAAGATCGCGATCGCGGTGCCCTCCAGCGCCACGACCACGTGCCGCACCCGAGCCGCCGACGCCGCGTCCGCGATCCGCGCCGCCACCAGCCCGATGACCGCCGCGCACAGGCACACCAGCCCGCCGCTCACCGCCGCCGCCCCGAGCACCTGCGGAGTCCCGACCTCCGCCAGTGCCGCGACGACCGCCACCCACGCCACCAGCACGGCACCGGCGACCGCCAGCACCACGCCACGCCTGCGGAACTGCTCCCCCGTCACGCTCTTCACACGCGACAACCGGCCGGAATGTTGCTCAGGATCAGAGGAACTCGGTACCGGGTTGCCCGGCGGTCCCCGCCTTGACGACGCGTTCCACCTGCTGCGCGACGAACAGCGTCGCCCCGATCGACACCACGACCACCAGGGTGAAGACGACCGAGCTCAGGCTCGTCAGCAGACCGTCGACCTCGGGGTGGTCCGTGTAGAGGATGCTCAGCGTGACGACACCCAGGCCGACGGGAACCCCGAGGCAGTAGCGCAGGAGCTTGTTCAGCCGCGCCAGGTCCGGCACCCGGAGCACGAGCGCTCCGCTCAGCACACACCCGAGCGCCACCGCGGCGCCCGGCCAGGCCAGCCACGGGCGGACGTGGTCGTACAACGGCAACGTCATGCCCGCCACGAACGCCGCGAGCGCGAGGCCTGGCCCCGCCGCGACGAGTGCGACGCCGTACCGCCTGATCTCTTCCGGGATCATCCCCCCGGTCTCCTCGCGCATGCACTCATCACGCACGAGCCAGACGATCTGTTGCCTGCCGAGCAAAAACCGGGACGAGAACCCGGAAATCTCAGCGATCAACACCACTCGGCCCCCGCCCGAACTAGCGGGCGGGGGCCGAACGGAGCGACGGCTAGCAGCCCACCAGGCGGGCCGCGAGGTACGACTCCAGCTGGTCCATCGCCACGCGCTCCTGCGACATCGTGTCGCGCTCCCGCACCGTCACGGCGAGGTCGGTGAGCGTGTCGAAGTCGACCGTCACGCAGAACGGCGTGCCGATCTCGTCCTGGCGGCGGTAGCGGCGGCCGATGGCGCCGGCGTCGTCGAAGTCGACGTTCCAGTTGCGGCGCAGGGCCGTCGCGAGGTCGCGGGCCTTGGGTGACAGGTCGGCGTTGCGCGACAGCGGGAGCACCGCGACCTTGACCGGAGCCAACCGGCGGTCGAGCTTCAGCACGACGCGCTTGTCCACGCCGCCCTTGGCGTTCGGGGCCTCGTCCTCGGTGTAGGCCTCCAGCAGGAACGCCATCATCGGGCGGCCCACGCCGGCGGCGGGTTCGATGACGAACGGCTTGAAGCGCGAGTTCGTCGCCTGGTCGAAGTACGACAGGTCGACACCCGAGTGGTTCGAGTGCGTCGTGAGGTCGAAGTCGGTGCGGTTCGCGATGCCTTCGAGCTCACCCCACTCCTGGCCGCCGAACTGGAAGCGGTACTCGACGTCCACGGTCCGCTTCGAGTAGTGCGACAGCTTCTCCTTCGGGTGCTCGTAGTGCCGCAGGTTCTCCTTGGAGATGCCGAGGTCCGTGTACCAGCGGGTGCGCTCGTCGATCCAGTACTGGTGCCACTCCTCGTCCGTCCCGGGCTCGACGAAGAACTCCATCTCCATCTGCTCGAACTCGCGGGTGCGGAAGATGAAGTTGCCCGGCGTGATCTCGTTGCGGAACGACTTGCCGATCTGGCCGATGCCGAACGGCGGCTTCTTGCGCGACGTCGTCTGCACGTTCAGGAAGTTCGTGAAGATGCCCTGCGCGGTCTCGGGGCGCAGGTAGTGCAGGCCCTCCTCGGTCTCGATCGGACCGAGGTGCGTCTTGAGCAGGCCGTTGAACATCTTCGGCTCGGTGTAGGTGCCGCGCACGCCGCAGTTCGGGCACGGCACGTCGGAGACGTCGCCCTCGGCGACCTCCTTGCCGGTGCGCTCCGCGTACTCCTCGGACAGCGTGTCGGCGCGGAACCGCTTGTGGCACGACTCGCACTCGACCAGCGGGTCGACGAACGCCTCGACGTGACCGGAGGCGACCCACACGTCCCGCGGCAGGATGACCGACGAGTCCAGGCCCACGACGTCCTCACGGCCGCGGACCATGAAGTTCCACCACTGGCGCTTGATGTTGTCCTTGAGCTCGACGCCGAGAGGTCCGTAGTCCCACGCCGAGCGGGTACCGCCGTAGATCTCCCCGCACGGGTAGACGAACCCCCTGCGCTTGCAGAGGCTGACAACGGTTTCGATGCGATCGGCGGGCAAGGGGAACTCCATCGGGGGAATGAGAATCGGGGGCTCAAGCCTAGCCCGTCACGTTGCGCCCCGAACGGGCGACCGGAGCCTTACCCTGCAGGAATGGAAGACCGGCTGCGAGAGCTGTGGGACTTCGCCGATCTGGACGGCACCGAGGCGAGGTTCCGCGCGTTCCTGGGCGACGTGGAGACGGACGACGAACGCGCTGAGGTGCTGACCCAGCTGGCGCGCGTCGAGGGCCTGCGCGAGAACTTCGCCGCAGGTCACACGTTGGTCGACGAGGCGGAGGTGCTCGTCGCGCCGGACTCGACGGGCCGGGTGCGGGCGTTGCTCGAACGGGGCAGGCTGCACCGCTCGGCGGGTGACCCGGAGGCGGCGCAACCGCTGTTCGTGGCGGCGTTCATCCTGGCGAAGACGCGCGGCGACCTGTCGCTCGCGGTGGACGCCGCGCACATGGCGTCGCTGGTGGACGACCCGGAGAAGTGGACCAGGCAGGGCCTGGAGATCGTGGTGGCGAACCCGGAGCTGGTGCGCTGGCTCGGCCCGCTGCACAACAACCTCGGCTGGTTCTACTTCGAGAACGGCCGCTTCGAGGAGGCGCTGGACGCCTTCGAGAAGACGCCGGAGGCGTACGCGGAGAGCGGCAAGGCCAAGACGCTGCACGCGCTGGGCCGGTCCGAAGAGGCCGCGGCCGCCGCACGGCGCGCCCTCGAGCTCCTCCCCCACGACTCGCAGGAGGAGTGGGGCGAGGAGATGGAGGCTATCGCCGCGGGCTCGTAGGCCCGGCGGCCTCGCCGAGCCGCACCGTGAACGCGTCCTCGGCGAGCACGCTCGTGTGCGTCACGACCTCGCCGTCCTCGCTGGTCAACGCCGGTTCGTACATCGCGGGCTCGTCGGTCAGCGCCTCGGACAGCAGCGGGATGACGTGTTCGCGCACGGGGAACGGCGACATCGCGCGCCGATATGCCACGACGGACTCGAACTCGACCGTGAGCACCCACCGGTCGTCCTCGTCGGTCGACCGCGCCAGCGTCCCCTTGTGACACCCCGGCTGAGCCGTGAGCAGCCGCAACGCGTTCTCGACGCGCGCGGTGAACGTCTCTGGGTCGGATACGCGGAAGCGGCACACCAGCAGCACGGTGCAAGGATGGCACGGTGACCTCCAAGCGTCCCCTCCTGCCCGGCGACGGCCCGCTGGCGCGCGTCCGCCCGGCAGTGGCGTTCGTGCTCGTGCTCGGCCTGTTCATCACCGGCGTCTGGGTCGGCGGCACGGTCGGCGCGGTGCTGCTCGGCGTCCTGATCGTGGCCGCGGGAACCCTGCTGGCGGCCACCTGGAAGGTTCTTTCCCCAGCTCAACGCACATTGCGCGTGGTGGTCCTGCTGGTACTGCTCATCATCACCGTAGAATTGGTTGTGAAAATCCCTACCAGGTGAGGTGCGCCGCCATGACCGCTCAGCTGCACGGCGAGCACTCCCCCGAACGCGAGGCCCCCGCGCCGGCGCCACCCCGCCCCGCGCACACCCTCGTCGAGGCGGGCGACCTGCTCCGAGCCCTCGCCGCCCCCGTCCGCATCGCCATCGTGCTGCAGCTGCGGGAGCACGACCGCTGCGTGCACGAGCTGGTCGAGGCACTGGGCGTCGCCCAGCCGCTGATCAGCCAGCACCTGCGGGTGCTGAAGTCGGCGGGCGTGGTGCACGGCGAAAGGCACGGCCGAGAGGTCGTTTACAGACTGGTGGACGAACACCTGGCGCACATCGTGGTGGACGCTGTGACGCACGTCGAGGAGAAGTTGTGACCGGACTGAGGTCCACCAAGCAGCGCACCGCGGTGTCGAACCTGCTCGACCAGCTGGACGACTTCCGCAGCGCCCAGGAGCTGCACGAGGAACTGCGCCGCCGCGGCGAGGGCATCGGCCTGACCACGGTCTACCGCACCCTGCAGTCCCTCGCGGACGCGGGCCAGGTCGACGTGCTGCGCACCGACTCGGGCGAGGCCATCTACCGCCGTTGCTCGGCCCATCACCACCATCACCTGGTGTGCCGCCACTGCGGCCGCACGGTCGAGGTGGAAGGCCCCGCCGTCGAGAAGTGGGCGGACCGTGTCGCGGCCGAGAACGGCTTCTCCCAGGTCAGCCACACCGTCGAGATCTTCGGCACGTGCGCGGAGTGCACGGCCAAGGGCCTGAAGTAGCAGCGAGAGCCGCCGATATCCGATATATCGGCGGTTCGACGCTCAGCTCTCGTACGGCTCGACCGGTTCGGCCACCGCCGCGAACGACTCCACGGTGAAGCTCGGCACCCACGAGTTCTTCTCGTTCGCCGACTTCGGCACGACCTGCCCGGTCACCTCGACCCACTGCTCGTCCGGCAGCGCGGGCACGTCCCCGCCGAGGCGCACCTTCAACGGCCGCGCGTCGGCCGCGCAGCAGGAGATGGCGAGCCGCGCGACGTAGGTCTCGCCCTCGGCGCGCAGCAGGAAGCCGGTCAGCTTCACGCGGCGGTTGTCGAGCGTGCCCGACTCGTCCCACGCCGTGCGCGTCACGAACTCCGTCATCGACAACGGGATGACGTCGCCGGACGGCAGTTCGCCGAGCAGGTTGCGGGCGCGCTGGGTCTGGTTGGTGTCGGCGGCCGAGTTCACGACGTCGCCGCCCAGCGCGGGCGGCGAGATCAGGAACACCGCGAGCACCGGCAGCAGCATCAGCCACGTCGAGCGCGACGAGTGCGAGTGCTCGTGGTCGTCCGCGGCGGCCTTGCCCCGGCGGACGTCCTGGACGATCGAGAACAGCGCCAGGCCGATCATGATCACGCCGGCCGCGATCAGCAGCGGCAGCAGCGACTTCTGGACGTACCGCAGGTACAGCCCGGAGAAGCTGATCTTCAGCAGTGCCCCGCCGAGCAGGACCAGCAGGATGTTCTGGGTCTCGCGCCTCACAGCAGCACCACTCCCGACACGACGGCGCACAGGATCGCCACCACGAAGGTGGCGGGTGCGAAGCGGAAGGCGAAGGACTTGCCAAAAGCACCGGCCTGCAGCGCGATGAGCTTCACGTCGACGGCGGGGCCGACGACGAGGAACACCAGGCGCGGCAGCAGCGGCAACGCGGAGAACGCGACGGCCACGAACGCGTCGGCCTCCGAGCACAGCGCGAGGATCACGGCGAGGAACGCCATCACGATCACGCCGAGGACGATCTGACCGCCGAGCGTCTGCATCCACGCGACCGGCACGAACGTCTTGAACGCCGCCGCGAACAGCCCGCCCAGCACCAGGAACCCGCCGGCGTCGACCAGGTCGTGCCGCGAGCTCTCGGCGAACACGGCCCACTTGGACCGCCCGGTGTGGTCGGCCATGCGCGCCAGCGCCCGTTCGGCGATCCACTCCATCTTGCCGAACCGCACCCACAGCCAGCCCATGACCATCGCGGTCAGCAACGAGCCCACGAACCGCGCCACGACCATCATCGGGGTGTCGTTGAACGCCACCGCCGTCGACACCAGCACGATCGGGTTCACGGCGGGCGCGGCCAGCAGGAACGTCAACGCGACGGCGGGCGCGACGCCCTGCTGCATCAACCTTCGAGCCACCGGCACCGAGGCGCACTCACACCCCGGCAGCGCCACGCCCGCGACACCCGCCACCGGCACGGCCAGCGCGGTCTTCGACGGCAGCATCCGGCGCAACGCCGACGCGGGCACGAACGCCGCGATGGCGCCCGAGATCAGCACGCCGAGCACGAGGAACGGCATGGCCTGCACGCAGATCGCCACGAACACGGTCGACGCCGTGCGCAGCTTCGGCACGTCGAGCAGGTCGACCAGCCGGGACTGGAAGAGCAGTGCGAGAACGAGGATCCCGCACAGCACCTCCAACGACGTGATCTTCAGCCGAGGCGGGCCGGTGCGCCGCTTCGGCGAGCGGATCTCGCCGGTGATCGTCATTCCGAGTCCAGGTCCAGCAGCCGGCGGTACTGGCGCGCCATGCCCTCGCGGATCTCCTCTGGCGAGGGCGGCTCGGCGAACTCGGCCTCTTCCTCCACGAGATCGTCGTCGTCGAAGTCGACGGGAGTGCCGTTGACGGTCTCCTCCTCGTCCTCCTCCTCTTCGAGGGCGGCTTCGCGCAGCTCCTCGATGGTGGCGGAGACGTCCTCGGCGGACAGCGCGGGCAGCATCGGCTTCACGATCGCCAGCACGCCGCCCTCCTCGTCCTCCAGCGCCACGGCCTCCGCCAGCGCGACGGCGTGGTCACGCTCGTACGGGCCGCAGATGAACGAGTCCCAGTCGTCGCCGCCCGACGGCTCGAACGTGACGGTCCAGGGGAACTCGTTGACGTCCGAGTCCTCTTCCGGCTCGTAAATGATCACGCCACCCATCGAAGGGTCCTTTCTCAAGAAAACCGGGAGAGGAGCTCGCCGCGCACCTGCGACGCGGTCGAGACGACGAGCATGAGCAGCGTGCTCAACGGCTCGGGCTTGAGGCCGTCCGCGGGGAACGCGTACCGCAGCATCACGTCCGTCCCGCGCTCGGAGTGGATCACCCCGAGCGTACCGAACAGGCCCTGACCAGCGCGTTCGGCGACCCACGCCGCCGCTTCCGCCGGCAGGTCCCACGCGACCACGACGGTCAGCGACAGCACGGTCAGGCCCTCGGCCAGCTCCATGCCCTGCACCGCGCACGGCACGTCGCCGTGGCGGAAGCTCAGCGCGCCGTCGTCGTCCACCGACACGTCGTGGAACAGCTCCAACGCCTTGCGCGCGGCCTCCAGGGCCTCTCCGCTCGCGTTCACGACGACACCACCTCCTCGTCCGGCTTGTCGACGGCGCCACCGAAGCGACGGTCGCGCCCGGCGAACTTCTCGCAGGCGCGCCACAGGTCGCGGCGGTCGAAGTCGGGCCACAGGATGTCCTGGAACACCATCTCGGCGTACGCGGACTGCCACAGCAGGAAGTTCGAGATCCGCTGCTCACCGGACGGCCTGATGAACAGGTCGACGTCCGGCATCTCCGGCTTGTACATGTACTTCGCGAGCATGCGCTCGTCGACCTTGTCCGGGTTGACCTGCCCGGCGGCGACCAGCCGCGCGATCTCCCGCGCCGCGTCGCCGATCTCCGCGCGGCCGCCGTAGTTCACGCACATCACGAGGTTCAGCACGTCGTTCTCGGCCGTGCGGACCTCGGCCTCCTGGAGCTGCTTGATGACGCTGCCCCACAGCTTCGGCGAGCGGCCTGCCCAGTGGATGCGGACGCCCATCTCGTCGAGCTCGTCGGTGCGGCGCGCGATCACGTCGCGGTTGAAGTTCATCAGGAAGCGCACCTCTTCTGGGCTGCGCTTCCAGTTCTCCGTCGAGAACGCGTACAGCGAGAGCCACTTCACGCCGAGCTCGATGGAGCCCTTCGCGACGTCGAGCACGACCTGCTCGCCGCGCTTGTGGCCCTCGACCCGGGACAGCCCGCGCTGGTTCGCCCACCGGCCGTTGCCGTCCATCACGATCGCGATGTGCTTGGGCACCTGGTCGAGCGGGATGTCCGGGGGCGTCGCACCGGACTCGTGCGGCTCCGGCGGGCGCGGGACGCGCTTCTCACGCTCAGAGCGGCGGCGACGCAGCATTCGACCAGACATCCTTTCGAGCGAAAACCATTGTCGGTAGGCGCAAGACTAGCCGTCGGCGGGCTGCGCCTTGCGTTCGACCAACGGCAACGAGCGGAGCTGCCGTTCGAGGTGCCACTGCAGATGGGCCGCGACCAGGCCACTCGCGTCCCGGCGGGCGATGTGCGGGATCTCGTCCACCACGTGCCACTGCCCGTGCAGCAACGCCGAGAGCAGCGCCAACGTGTCCTGCGAGGGCGAAGAGGCACCCGCTGGACGGCAGTTCGGGCAACACGAGCCGCCCGCCTGGATGCTGAACGCCCGATGCGGCCCCGGATCACCGCATTTCGCGCATTCGTTCACCGCGGGAGCCCATCCCGCGAACGCCATCGCACGCATCAGGTACGCGTCCAACAACAACGACGGGTCACGCTCCCCCGCAGCCAACGCGCGCAGTGCACCGGCCACGAGCATGTAGAGCCTGAGCACCGGTTCGCCCTCTTCGGCCGTGAGCCGGTCGGCGGTCTCGGCGATCGCGCACGCCGCCGTGTACCGCTGGTAGTCGGTGACGATCCCCACGCCGAACGCGTCCAGCGTCTGCACCTGCGTGATGATGTCGAGCGTCCGGCCGGGGTAGAACTGCACGTCGACGTGGCAGAACGGCTCGAGCCGGGCGCCGAACTTCGACGACGTCTTGCGCACGCCCTTCGCCACGGCCCGCAGCTTGCCGTGCTTCTGGGTCAGGAACGTGATGATCCGGTCCGCTTCACCGAGCTTCTGCACACGAAGCACGATGCCGGTGTCGCGGTACAGGTTCGCCATCTAGAACCCCAGTCGGCGCAGCTGTTTCGGGTCGCGCTGCCAGTCCTTGGCGATCTTGATGTGCAGGTCCAGGTACACGCGCGAGCCCAGCAGGCGTTCGATCTGCTTGCGCGCGGCCATGCCGACCTGCTTGAGCCGCTCACCCCGGTGCCCGAGGATGATCGCCTTCTGCGACGGCCGCTCCACGAACACGAACGCGTGGATGTCGATCAGGTCGTCCCGGCCCTCGCGCGGCGCCATCTCCTCCACCACCACGGCGATGGAGTGCGGCAGTTCGTCGCGCACGCCCTCCAGCGCGGCCTCGCGGATGAGCTCGGCGACCAGCGTCTGCTCGGGCTCGTCGGTCAGGTCGCCGTCCGGGAACAGCTGCGGGCCCTCTGGCAGCTTCTTCAGCAGCAGGTCGCCCAGCGCGCCGACCTGGAAACCGTTGACCGCGGAGACCGGGATGATCTCCGCGAACTCCATCACCTTCTGCAGCGAGAGCAGCTGTTCCATCACCTGCTGCTGCGAGACGAGGTCCGTCTTGGTGACGATGCCGATCACGGGCGTGCGCTTGGCGACCTTCTCCAGCTCGGCCGCGATGAACTTGTCACCGGGCCCGACCTTCTGGTCCGCCGGCACGCAGAACCCGACGACGTCGACCTCCGACCACGTCTCGCGGACCAGGTCGTTGAGGCGCTGGCCGAGCAGCGTGCGCGGCCGGTGCAGACCGGGCGTGTCGACCAGCACGAGCTGGCCGTCGTCGCGGTGCACGATGCCGCGGATCGTGTGGCGGGTGGTCTGCGGCTTGCTGGACGTGATGGCGACCTTGGTGCCCACCAGTGCGTTCGTCAGCGTCGACTTCCCTGCGTTCGGGCGGCCGACGAAGCACGCGAACCCGGAGCGGTAACCATCCATCAGTCCATTGTCCCTGGCAGCCGCAAACGTGCTCCCCCAGGCCCCAGGTGCCGCCGCTAGTGCAGCTCGACGACGTCTCCCGCCGCGTTCACGTGGATCACCGGACCGCTCGGCGACAGGTCGCGCACCGCCTGGATCGACTCCTCGTCGAGCGCCGCGGCGTCGACCGCCACCACGGCGGCCTCCAGGCCCTGCGCTCCGCTCGACACCGCGGCGGCCACCGCGGCCTGCAGCGCCGTCAGCTTCAGCGAGGGCAACCTGACCTCGGACGCGTTGTACGTGCGGCCGTCGAGATCACGGACGGCCGCACCTTCCTTCGACCCGTTACGCGCGCGCACGGACCGTGCGAGCGTCACGAGCTTGGCGTCCTCGGGGTCCAGGTCACTCATCTTCTTCGCTCTCCTTCTGCACGGGGCGCACGAGCACCGTGGTGACGCGGATGCGGCCGCGTTCGTCCTTGCCGCCCTCTGCCCGCATGCGCAGGCCGGCGATCTCCGCCTCGGTGCCCGGCAGCGGCACGCGGCCGAGCCGTTGCGCGAGCAGGCCGCCGACGGTCTCGACCTCGTGGTCGTCGAGCTCGGTGCCGAACAACGCGTCGAGGTCGTCCACCGGCAGGCGCGCGCTGACCCGCACCGCGCCGTCCTCCAGGTGCTCGACCGGCGGGCGGTCGTCGGTGTCGGACTCGTCGGTGATCTCGCCGACGATCTCCTCGAGGATGTCCTCGATCGTCAGCAGGCCCGCGGTGCCGCCGTACTCGTCGACGACGATCGCCATGTGCCGGCGCGACACCTGCATCTCGCGCAGCAGGTCCGCGATGGGTTTGCTGTCCGGGATGAAGCTCATCGGGCGCATCAGCTCGGAGACGCTCTTCGGGTCCTCGCCCTCGGCGAGCGTGGCCCGCATGAGGTCCTTGAGGTTCACCACGCCGAGCACGTCGTCCACGCTCTCGCCGATCACCGGCACGCGGGTGTAGCCGGTGCGCAACGACAGCGCGAGCGCCTGCCGCAGCGACTTCGACTGCTCGATCCACACGATCTCGGTGCGCGGCACCATGATCTCGCGGGTGATCGTGTCGCCCAGCTCGAACACCGAGTGGATCATCTCGCGCTCGCCCTCGTCCACGACGCCGCGTTCCTGCGCCATGTCGACGAGCTCGCGCAGCTCGACCTCGGAGCTGAACGGACCCTCGCGGAAGCCCTTACCGGGGGTGATGGCGTTACCGACGAGGATCAGCAGCTTGGACAGCGGCCCGAGCACGCGACCGAGCTGCCGCACCGTTCCCGCCGCGAGCAGGCTCACGGCGTACGGGTGCTGACGGCCGAGGGTGCGCGGCCCGACGCCGACGAGCACGTACGACACGACGAGCATGCTCAGGCACGAGTACAGGACGGCCAGCCAGTCCTGCTCCACGTAGTCCAGGAACACGGTCGTGACCAGCACCGCCGCCGACATCTCGCAGAACAGGCGCAGCAGCAGCAACAGGTTGACGTGCCGCGGCCGGTCGTTGAGGACCTGCAGCAACTGCCCGGTGCCCCAGCGTCCCTGCCGTTGCAGGGCCTCCACCCGTGCGCGCGACACGGTGCCGAGAGCGGCATCCACACACGCGAACAGACCAGCGGCGAGCACGAGCAGAACGGCCAGCACGATCACACTGGCAGGGTTCGCGGTCATGGTCCGTTTTCTCTAGAGGACGTCAGGCTTCGTCGGTCTTCTCGTCCAGGCCGACCGCGCCGAGCACCTTGTCGTCGGTGCTGCGCTGGTGAGCGGCCCGCTCGGCCTCGTCCCGCGCGGTGCGGAAGTCGCCGAGGATGCGGTTCTGCAACGTGAACATCTCACGTTCCTCCGCGGGTTCGGCGTGGTCGTAGCCGAGCAGGTGCAGCACACCGTGCACGGTCAGCAGGTGCAGCTCGTCCAGCAGGCTGTGGCCCGCCTTCTTGGCCTGGTCCTTCGCGAACGCGGGGCACAGCACGATGTCCCCGAGCAGCGCGGGCCCGAGCCCTGCCGCGTCGGGGCGGCGCGCCGAGTCCAGCTCGTCCATGGGGAAGGCCATGACGTCCGTCGGGCCCGGCAGGTCCATCCAGCGCTCGTGCAGGTCGGCCATCACGTCCAGCTCGACCAGCAGGACGGACAGCTCGGCCAGCGGGCTCACGCCCATGCGGTCCAGCGCGAAGCGGGCGGCGGAGACGATGGAACCCTCGTCGACTCCGACACCCGACTCGTTGGCGATCTCGATGCTCACGGCGCCTATCGTCCTCGCCGCTGGTTACCCCGCCGCGCACCGGGTCCGTGGTGCTGCCCGTTCTGGTCGAGGGCGTCCTGCCTGACCTGCCACTTGTCGTAGGCGTCGACGATGTCGCCGACCAGGCGGTGGCGGACCACGTCCTGGCTGGTCAGCTCGGAGAAGTGCACGTCCTCGACGCCTTCGAGGATGTCCCGCACGACCCGCAGGCCGCTGCGCTGGCCACCCGGCAGGTCGACCTGGGTGATGTCACCGGTGACGACGACCTTGGAGCCGAAGCCGAGGCGGGTGAGGAACATCTTCATCTGCTCGGGCGTGGTGTTCTGCGCCTCGTCCAGAATGATGAACGCGTCATTGAGCGTGTTGTGCGTCAGCAGGTAGTCCTCGGTGACGTACAGGGAGTCCTGCGCCGCCACCTGGATGCACACGGTCTCCGTCCGGCCCGCGGGCTCGATGCTGTCGATGAACCGCATCGGACGCCCGCCGCCACCGCCGGCGTGATATTTCTCCCGCTTGCGCTTGAGCCGGAAGGGCTCGACGCCCTCGGGCAGCCTGATGTCGAGGACGTAGGCGTCGTGCCGGTAGCCGACCTCACGTCCCTTCGCCAGGCCGGGCTTGCGGCCCTCGGCTGGACGGCAGCGCCAGTAGGCGACACCTCCGAGCGAGCGGACCAGTTCGACCACGTCGTCCCGCAGACGTTCCGACGTCGTCGCGTACTGGATGCGGCAGGTGCGGCCCATCTGGGTCACCGGACCGCCGTCCGAGTCGAGCAGGCCCTGCAGCACGGCGAGACGCACGTCCGCACTGTTGTGCAGGTAGACCTCGGGAACGAACTTGGTGTGCGAACGCGTGCCGAGCAACTCCAGTTCCCGCATGACCGCGGTCACCGGGTTCTCGATGGTCACGACGTCGCCCGGCGCCTTCACGCGGTTCAGCGTGTAGTCGACGGCGTTCTTCTTCCGCACCGCGATCGGCTCCAGCGCGACCTGCAAAGCGAACGCGAGAGCCGGGTCGCTGGTGGAGAACGACGGCGTCGTCGACCCCGTGATGCACCCGTCGCCGAGCAGCAGGCCGAGCGCGTACGCGTCCATCGGCACCTCGCGCTCCGGCAGGCACACCGGCGCGCTGAGCATCGGCAACTCGTAACGCCGCGCGTGCACCGCGCGGAGGTTGCCGATCATCTCCTTGGTCTCCAGCACCCGCCACGGCTTGTTCCGACGGCGGTCGGAGGCCGTCCGGACCGTCCAGAGGTGCTCCCCGCAGGCCAGCGTCGACGAGCCGTCCTGCGCGGTGACGCGGTAGACGTCCTTCTCGCCCTGGGGGAAGACGCCGAGCACCGGGGTCGGTTCGCCGTTGGAGCCGATGACCAGGTCACCGACCTGCAACGAGCCGATCGGGCGGTAGCCGTCCGGGGTCAGGACCGGCGTGAAGATCGGCTGTGCGCGACCGCGCATGTATGCGAGGGGTGCGACCTCGATCGTGCCCGCCTGGGTGAGGCGCGGGATCGACTCCGGGTCGACCATGTCGTGCAGCGCGTCGTAGAGCGGGCGCAGGTACGGGTCGATCTTCTCGTACAGCGTGCCGGGCAGGTAGCCCAGGCGCTCGCCTGCCTCGACCGCCGGGCGGGTGAGGATGATGCGGTTGACCTGCTTGGACTGCAGCGCCTGCACGGCCTTGGCCATGGCGAGGTAGGTCTTGCCGGTGCCGGCGGGGCCGATGCCGAACACGATGGTGTTCTTGTCGATCGCGTCGACGTAGTGCTTCTGGTTCAGCGTCTTCGGCCTGATCGTGCGGCCTCGGCGGCTCACGATGTCGAGGCTCAGGACCTCGGCCGGCGACTCGACGTCGTTCGCGCTGAGCATCGCGATGATGCGGCGGACGCTGTTCTGGTCGATGGCCTGACCGCGGCCGGCGAGGGTGATGAGCTCGGAGAAGACGCGTTCGGCGAAGGCCACGTCGGCGGGGTCGCCGGACAAGGTGATCTCGTTCCCGCGCACGTGCACGTCGGCGTCGAGCAGTTCCTCCGCGAGCCGGAGGTTCTCGTCGCGCGACCCGAGCAGCGTGAGCACCGCACCTTCCGGCACGGCGAACCGGGACTGACCTTCCTTGTTGCTCTGCTGGTTTTCTTCGGCCACGTGGCCCCGGCCTGCTTCCTGTCGCTCGGATCTGGTGCCTTCGATGCTAGTCCGGCCGAAAATGAGTGGCTACCGGATTGCTCACGGTGTGTGCTCACGAATCGTGGAGATCCGCAGGCTCGACGTCGACGACGTACCCGAGTGCATGAAGCTGATCACGGACCGGGGTTGGACGTGGACCCCGGCGCAGTGGGAGATGATGCTCGCCCTTGGTCCCGGCTACGGCGCGTTCGACGCGTCCGGGCTGCTCGGAACGGCTCTGACGACGCCTTACCCGGAGATGCAGACGATCAGCGGTGTGCTGGTCGCGTCCTGGGCGGCGCGGCGGGGCATCGGCACGCGGCTGATGTCCAATATATTGGATATCAGCCCGCCGGGAATGGCCACGGCGCTGTTCGCGACGACCGAGGGGCGGCCGCTGTACGAGAAACTCGGCTTTCACCCTGTCGGGCGGACCACCTCGCACTTCGGCACGTTCGACGGCCCGGCGCCCGGCGTGACGCGGCAGGCCACGCCCGCGGACGCGCGAAGGCTCACCGCGCTCGACGCCGAGGCCGGCGGGTACACCCGGCCCGCGTTCTGGGACCTCGTGCTCGACCCGTCGGGGCCGTACGAGGTGCTGATGTCCGACGACGGCGTCGTCGCCACGCGCCCGAACCCGACCGGCGTGACGGTCGGCCCGCTGGTCGCGCCGTCCGCGGCGGCCGCGTGCGACCTGGTCGCGGACGTGGCGGCCGGGCGGGGTGCCGTCCGCGTCGACACCGACGACGCCGACGTTGCCGACTATCTGGTTGGTCTGGGCTTCGAGGAGCGTCCCGGCGGCTGCCTGCTGATGGTGCACGGCGCCGACGACGTGCCGGGTGACCGTTCACGCTACTTCGCACCGGCCTCGCACGCGCTGGGCTGAACCTCCACCGGGGCTTGGTCGGCAGAACCGCGCAGGCGGCACCTTCACGGCTCTACCGCCGATATATCGCATATCGCGACGGACGAACGACCTCGACGAGATCGTCGCGCTCGGCGGGCACGACCTCGACCTAGAGACGGGAGAGGCGCTCTCCTCCCAGCAGGTGGAGGTGGGCGTGGAAGACCTCCTGGCCGCTGTCCGGCCCGGTGTTGAACAGCAACCGGTACCCGGACTCGGCCACGCCCTCCCCCGCGGCGACCTCCCTGGCCGCGGCGAAGAGGCCACCGAGCTGGTCGCCGTCGAGGTCGACGGCGTTCGGCACGTGCTCGCGCGGGATCAGCAGCACGTGCACGGGCGCCTTGGGCTGGATGTCGCGGAACGCGAGCGTCGTCTTGGTCTCGTGCACGACCGTCGCGGGGACCTCACCGGCGACGATCCGGCAGAACAAACAGGACATGCCCCCAGCTAAGCGAACATCGCGTCCAGCTGCTCGTCGACGGCCTCGACCATGTCGGCCGCGGTGAGCTCGTCGGGCCCGAGCCCGTGGTGGATGTTGAGCCCGTCGACGAGCACGATGAACCGGCGCGCGGCCTTCATCGGCACCACGCCGTCACGCAGTTCGCCGGCTCCTTGTGCCGCAACGAGAACGCGTGCGATCTCGCCGTACAGCTCGCGCGTGCCGATGCGTTCCAGCTCGTGCAACGACGGCTCCACCATCGCCCGGGGCAGGAACGACAACAGCACTGCGGCCTCGACGCGCCGTTCCTCGTCCAGCGCCAGCATCTCGTGCGCGAACGCCCGCAGCACCTCCCGGTGGCCCGCCGTGGTGTCGATCTTCTCCAGCCGCGCCATGAACCGCCGGTAGGCCAGCTCCATCGCGAACCCCAGCAGGGCGTCCTGCGTGGGGAAGTAGTGGCGCAGCGACCCGCTCGACCACCCGGACTCGGCGGCGACCGCGCGCACCGACGCGTGGTCTATCCCGTCCCGCCGCACGATGCGCCACACTGCCTCGGCGAGTTCGCGGCGGCGTTCCTCATGGTCGACAACCTTCGGCACCGGCCCTTTCTAGCAGCCGCCCGCAAGCCGGCCGACAGCCGCGCGGCACCGCTCCCACGCCTCGGTGCCGGGCGTGATCATGTCCATGTGCGTGCCGCCTTCCACCACGACGAGCTCCGCCTGAGGCTCCACCGCGCAGAACTCGATCGACTGCTCCACCGGCACGTCCTCGTCCCGATCCCCGTGCACGCACACCACGGGCTTCCCGATGGGCACCAGCGCGGCCGGCGAGGCGTCCGCGAACTGCTCCTCGCGGCACAACTCCAGCGCCCGAGGCGTGATGTGGCGCGTGAAGTCCAGGACAGCCGCCTGCGCCACCGCCCCCACCACCCGCGAACTCCGCTTGGCAGCCCACACCGCGAGATGCCCACCGGCACTGTGCCCGAGGGTCACCACGGGCCCGAGATCGACGGCGTCGATGGCGGCCAGCACGTCGTCCCCGGTCTCCGGCCAGCCACCCCCACCGCCGACCCGCCGGTACTCGACGTTCCACACGCGGTACCCGTCAGCGACGAGCACCTCGGCCAGCGGCCGGCCGAGTTCGAGCCCGTAACGCTGATGCCAAAAACCACCGTGAATGACGACAACAGCACCCAGAGCAACGCCGTCCGGTTCATAAAGCTCACCGAACTGACTGCCGTGGTCACCGTAAGCAATTCGCTGCACACCCAGAAACTACAGAAAGGCTTGTGTAATCGTTCACAAGCCATCTGAAAACGTTCACAACCCCGAACAACAGCCAACACCCGGTGGAGCACGAGCCTGCGGCCGCATCTCGGGCAAGCGTGAAACAAGCAGATGGTTTCGTTGCCCGACAACGGACGGTCTACTGCAGCACCGAAGCGCTCTGGCTGGGTCTTTGAACACCCTCACGCAGGGCAGCGCCGTGTTTCGTCAGGAAGAGAGGACTCATGACGAGCCGCCTGATGACAAAGGCCCCGAGCAGCCCCCTCAACCAAAAGGGGCGCCTCGCGGTCCGAAGCCTGGGGGTCGCTTCGCCGCGAGGCGCCGACGCCGGACCGAGGGGGGAGGTGTCCGGCGAGTCTTTTGGTCAGAAGAGCGCAATCGTCTACTCCGTTTCCGGATAGACCAATCAGCCCCTCTGCGAACTAGGGTAACCCCATCGGCCTGGGATTCGCTACAACTTCCGTCAAGCCAATCCATCCGATGTTCATGTTGACCGTGATCGGGGTCACCAGCGTGCCGTGCGGACCCCGATGGCACCAAGAGCAACGGCCGCGGCGGTAGATGCACGCAGAACGGTTGGGCCCAATCGGACCACGCGGGCACCCGATGATCGCAACGCGTCGAGTTCCTCGGGGGTGATTCCGCCTTCTGGACCCACCACGAGCAGCACGTCCCCCGAGTCGGGCAGCGGCACGTCGGCAAGGCGTTCCACCGCGCTCTCGTGCAACACGAGGGTCAGCGCCGACGACGACACGCGATGAGAGAGCTGAGTGGTGCTCACGGGTTCGTCGACGAACGGCACCCGCGAGCGGCGGGCTTGCTTGGCCGCCTCGCGGACGGTGGATCGCCAGCGCCCCAACGCTTTCGCGCCGCGCGGCCCGTCCTCCCACTTGGTGATGCACCGGGAAGCGCGCCACGGCACCACGCCGTCGACGCCGGCCTCGGTGGCGAGCTCCACGGCGAGCTCACCTCGGTCACCCTTCACCAACGCCTGCGCGAGCACGACCCTGGGCGTGGCCTCCGGCTCCACCCAGCGCTCGACCACGCGCAACGACAACGCGTCGCGCTCGACCGCCACGACAGCACACCGCACCTGGGCGCCGGACCCGTCGGACAGCACGAGCTCCTCGCCCACGCGCAGGCGCTTGACGGTGGCGGCGTGCCGGCCTTCCGGGCCGTCCAGCACGAACTCCTCGCCCGGCGGCAACCCGTCGACGAGGAAGACCGGCAGCGTCACCGGTGGCCGCGCGAGGCACGCAGGCGGGAGAACAGCCCGCCGCCGCCCTTGCCGTTGTGCGACAACGACGGTTCGCTCTCGCCGCGCAGGTCGGCGAGGTCGCGCAGCAGTGCGGACTGGGCGGCGTCGAGCTTGGTCGGCACGACGACCTCGAGGTGCACGTGCAGGTCGCCGCGGCCGTCGACACGGCCGGTGGACCGCAGCTTCGGCATGCCGCGGCCCGTCATCACGAGCTGCGTGCCGGGCTGGGTGCCGGGGTCGATCTGGAGCTCTTCCTCGCCGTCCAGCGTCTTCAACGGCAACGTGGCGCCCAGGGCGGCCGTCGTCATCGGGATCTGCACGATGCAGTGCAGGTCGGCGCCGTCGCGTTCGAAGATCTCGTGCGGGTGCTCCTCGACCTCGACGTAGAGGTCGCCGGCGGGGCCGCCGCCGGGGCCGACCTCGCCCTGGCCCGCGAGCCGGACCCGCATGCCCTCGGCGACGCCGGCGGGGATGTTGACGGAGATCGTGCGGCGCGACCGGGTGCGGCCGTCGCCCGCGCACTGCTGGCACGGGTCGGGGATGACCTCGCCGTAGCCGCGGCAGACCGGGCACGGGCGGGACGTCACGACCTGGCCCAGGAACGAGCGCTGCACGGACTGGACCTCGCCGCGGCCGTGGCACGTGTCGCACTGGACGGGCTTGGAGTTGTTCTGGGTGCCCGCGCCGTGGCAGCGGTCGCACAGGATCGCCGTGTCGACGGTGAGCTCGCGGGTGGCGCCCGCCGCGCACTCCTCCAGCGTCATGTCGAGCCGGATCAACGCGTCGGAGCCGGGCTGCACGCGGCTGCGCGGACCCCGGCCACCGCCGGACGAGGCGCCGAAGAAGGCGTCCATGATGTCGCCGAGGCCGAAGCCCGCGAACGGGTCACCGCCCGCGCGGCCACCGCCGCCGGAGTCGAGCGGGTCGCCTCCCAGGTCGACGACGCGGCGCTTCTCGGGGTTCGACAACACCTCGTAGGCGGCCGTCACCTCCTTGAAGCGGGCCTCCTCGTTGGGATTGACGTCCGGGTGCAGCTGCCTGGCGAGCTTGCGATAGGCGCGCTTGATCTCATCCTGTGTCGCGGTCTGCGAGACACCGAGGATGCCGTAGTAATCCCTGGCCACCTTGTTCGCTTTCATCTTCATCGACTAGCAAGTACTTGTTGGTCAACGACCGGTCAGGATCTCACCGACGTAGTTGGCGACCGCGCGGACGGCCGCCATGGTCCCCGGGTAGTCCATGCGCGTGGGCCCGACGACGCCCAGGCCGCCGAGCGGGTTGTCCCGGCTGCCGTAGCCGATGGACACCACGGACGTGCTGCGCATCTCCGCGGCCTCGTTCTCCTCGCCGATGCGCACCAGCACGCGGCCGGGGTCGCGGGAGGCGGCGAGCAGCTTGAGCACGACGACCTGCTCCTCCAACGCCTCGAGCACCTGGCGCAGCGAGCCCGGGAAGTCGGTGATGTTGCGCGTGAGGTTCGCGGTGCCACCGAGCACCAGCCGTTCCTCGGGATGCTCCACCAACGTCTCGATGAGCACAGTAGCGACTCGCAGCATCGGGTCGCGCAGGTTCGACGGAACCTCGTCCGGCAACTCGGCGACCTTGGCACTCGCGTCCGCGAGCCGCTGACCCGCCATCGCCGTGTTCAGCACGCCGCGCAGCTGCGCCACGTGCTCCTCGCTGATGACGTCCCCGAGCTCCACGATCCGCTGGTCGACGCGCCCGGTGTCGGTGATGAGCACCAGCATCAGCCGCGACGGCGTGATCGGCAGCACCTCCAGGTGCCGCACGGCCGCGCGCGACAGCGTGGGCACCTGGATCACCGCGACCTGCCGCGTCAGCTGGGCGAGCAGCCGGACGCTGCGGCGCATCACGTCGTCGAGGTCGAGCGCACCGTCCAGGAAACTGCGGATGGCCCGCTTCTCGGCCTGCGAGAGCGGCTTGATCTCGCTCAGCCGGTCGACGAACAACCGGTAGCCCTTGTCCGTGGGCACGCGCCCGGCGCTGGTGTGCGGCTGGGCGATGTACCCGTCGTCCTCCAGCGCGGCCATGTCGTTGCGCACGGTCGCGCTCGACACACCCAGGTTGTGCCGCTCGACCAGGGCTTTCGACCCGACGGGCTCCTGGTTGGACACGTAGTCGGCGACGATGGCGCGCAGCACCTCGAACCGACGCTCATCGGCGTTCACCGCTGTTCACCTCCCGTGTCCCCTGTCTCCGAGTTTACCCAGCCGTTTTCGTGCCTGGTGCGCGCTCTGAAGTCGCGCTCGATCGGGGCTCCTGTTTTTGTCGGTGCCGCTCGCTAGGGTCCAAACGTGGGCAACGTGGTGTGGCTGCGGCCACCTGAGCCGGAACCGGGGAGACCGTGCCTGGTCCACAGCGATGACCAGTGGTGGGAGGGGACCGTCGTCTGGGAGGAGGTGCGCAGGGAGGACGGGTTGTGGTGGGGCGCCGCGACCTACCTGAAGAACGGCGAGGAGGTCGCCGAGGTGTTCAGCCAGCACGACTTGCGGGCCCGCTAAGGCAGCAGGCGGCGCACCACGGCGTCGGCGAGCAGACGGCCTCGGTCGGTGAGCACGCAACGGTCGTCGAACGGCTCCAGCAGGCCGTCGGCGATGGCTTGCTTGGCAGCGTCACGCCCTTCGGCGTCCAGCACCTCGATGGGCAGCCCGGAGGCGAGGCGCAGTTCGAGCAGCACTCGTTCGACGCGCTGGTCCTCCAAGGACAACGTCTCGCGGCCCGCGGCGGGTGAGTTGCCCTCGGCCAGCAGGGACGAGTAGCGGGCCGGGTGCTTCACGTTCCAGAAGCGGACGCCGCCGACGTGGCTGTGCGCGCCGGGGCCGAAGCCCCACCAGTCGGCGCCCTTCCAGTACAGGACGTTGTGCCGGCATTGCGCCGCAACGGAAGTCGCCCAGTTCGACACCTCGTACCAGGAGAAGCCCGCGCCGGTCAGCACCGAGTCGACCATCTCGTAGGACGACGCCAGCACGTCGTCGTCGGGCATCGGGAGGTCGCCCCGGCGGATGCGGCGGGCCAGGCCCGTGCCGTCCTCCACGATCAACGCGTAGGCGGACACGTGGTCGACGCCCGCGGCCAGCACGGCGTCCAGCGACGCGGCCAGGTCTGAGGGGCGCTCCCCCGGCGTGCCGTAGATGAGGTCGAGGTTCACGTGCTCGAAGCCCGCGGCACGGGCCTCCAGGGCTGCTTCACCCGGACGGCCGGGGGTGTGCTTGCGGTCGAGCACGGCGAGGACGTGGCGCGCGGCCGACTGCATGCCCAGCGACACGCGCGTGTAGCCGGCGTCCCGGATTCCCGAGAAGAACGCGGCCGAGGTCGACTCCGGGTTCGACTCGGTGGTGACCTCGGCGCCGGGAGCCAGGCCGAACGAGTCGCGCACGGCGTCCAACACGGAAGCCAGCCCGGACGCGCCCAGCAAGGAAGGCGTTCCGCCGCCGACGAACACGGTTTCGGCCAAAGGTGCGGACCCGAGGACGGAGGCGGCGAGGTCGAGCTCGCGGCGCAGGCCCTCCAGCCACGACTCGGGCGAGGCCGAGGTGCCCAGCTCACCGGGCGTGTAGGTGTTGAAGTCGCAGTAGCCGCAGCGGGTCGCGCAGAACGGCACGTGCACGTAGATGCCGAACGGGCGCGAACCGACACCGGCCAGTGCGGAAGGGGGCAGCGAACCGTCGGCGGGCGCGGGCTCGCCTTCGGGCAGAGCGGAGGGCATGACGCTCAGTGTCCCCCACGCAGCCCGAACGGCGGTGTCCGACCAGGCGAAGTCTCTGTCGGTGACAGAACTATCACAGAGCGAAACCGGTAGAAGATGTCAACTTCTCCTCGTAGATCCCACCATGCGGTTGACGGTGGACCACGGTCTGGACGGCATGCACACTGAGGTCATGCATTCGACTGGAGTCCGCCTCGTGGCCCGCCGCCACGTCGACTTCCGTCGTGTCTCCAGCGCGATGTGCCGTCGTTCGGCATAACCCTGCGCTGATTTGTTCCCGTCGGCGCTTGGTGCGCTGACGACGCCCCCACCACAAGCACCTCCGGGCTCGCATGCGCACGAAGCGCCTCGAAACCCCGGAGGATGGCGATGGTCCCGCCGCAGACGTCACCGCGCGCCAAGCAGCGTCGCGGCGAGGGGCAGTGGGCACTCGGATACCGAGAGCCGCTGAACCCCAACGAGCGGAGCAAGAAGGACGACAACCCGCTCAACGTCCGCGCCCGCATCGAGAACATCTACGCCCACGGCGGCTTCGACTCCATCGATCCGGCCGACCTGCGCGGGCGGTTCCGGTGGTACGGCCTCTACACGCAGCGCAAGCCCGGCATCGACGGCGGCCGCACGGCCACGCTCGAGCCGGAGGAGCTGGACGACGAGTTCTTCATGATGCGCGTGCGCAGCGACGGCGGCGCGCTCACCACCGAGCAGCTGACCGTCCTCGGCGAGATCTCGCAGACCTACGCGCGCGACACCGCGGACATCACCGACCGCCAGAACATCCAGTACCACTGGATCCGCGTCGAGGACGTCCCCACGATCTGGCAGAAGCTCGAAGCGGTGAACCTGACGACGATGGAGGCGTGTGGCGACAGCCCGCGCGTCATCCTCGGTTCGCCGGTCGCGGGCATCTCGCAGGACGAGGTCATCAACGGCCAGCCGGCCATCGACACGATCCTCGAGCGCTACATCGGCGACCCGCGCTTCTCGAACCTGCCGCGCAAGTTCAAGACCGCCATCTCCGGCCTGCAGGACGTCGCGCACGAGATCCACGACATCGCGTTCGTGGGCGTGAACCACCCCGAGCACGGACCGGGCTTCGACCTCTGGGTCGGTGGCGGCCTGTCCACGAACCCCATGCTGGGCAAGCGGTTGGGCGCCTGGGTGCCGCTCGACGAGGTGCCGGACGTCTGGGAGGCGGTCATCTCCGTCTTCCGGGACTACGGCTACCGCCGCCTGCGGCACCGCGCCCGCATCAAGTTCCTCGTCGCCGACTGGGGCCCGGAGAAGTTCCGCCAGGTCGTCGAGGACGAGTACCTGGGCCGCAAGATGATCGACGGCCCGGCGCCCGAGCAGCTGGACCAGCCGCTCGACCACATCGGCGTGCACAAGCAGAAGGACGGCCTGAACTACGTCGGCGCCGCGCCCGTCGCGGGACGCGTGTCCGGCTCGATCCTGGTCGAGGTGGCCAAGTACGCCGAACGAGCGGGCTCCAACCGCGTCCGCTTCACGCCGCAGCAGAAGATCATCGTGCTGGACGTGCCCGACGCCGAGATCGCCACGCTCAAGAGCGACCTCGCCAAGCTGGGCCTGCAGGTCGACCCGTCGCCGTGGCGGCGCGGCATCATGGCGTGCACCGGCATCGAGTTCTGCAAGCTCGCGATCGTCGAGACCAAGGCGCGCGCGCTCGACCTCGTCACGCAGCTCGAGGCGAACCTCAAGGACATCGTCGACGGCGTCACGGCGCCGATCACCGTGCACATCAACGGCTGCCCCAACTCCTGCGCCCGCATCCAGACCGCGGACATCGGGCTGAAGGGCCAGATCGTCACGGACGACGCGGGCAACCAGGTCGAGGGCTTCCAGGTGCACCTCGGCGGCGGCCTCGGTCTCGACGCGGGCTTCGGCCGGAAGCTGCGCGGCCACAAGGTCACCGCGGCCGAGCTGCCCGAGTACGTCGAGCGGGTGGTGCGGAACTTCGTGGCACAGCGGGAGACCGACGAGCGGTTCGCCCAGTGGGTCGCGCGCGCCGAGGAGGGGTCGCTGCGATGAGCGAACGCGCGACGCCGTTCTACTGCCCCTACTGCGGCGACGAGGACCTCCGTCCGCAGGAGGAGCCGAGCTACGCGTGGCTGTGCACTGGGTGCCGCCGCGTCTTCAAGGTCTCGTTCGTCGGGCTCAACCTGCCGCAGGAGGTGAAGAAGTGAGCGATCTGAAGGAAGACCTCAAGATCGTCGCCGATGCCGCCGAGCTGGAGTTGAAGGACGCTAGCCCGGAAGAGGCGCTGGAGTGGGTCGCGCGGACGTTCGGCGACAGCTACATCGTCGCGTCGAACATGCAGGACGCCGTGCTGATCGACCTCGCCGCCAAGGTGAAGCCGGACTTCGACGTGCTGTTCCTGGAGACGGGCTACCACTTCCCGGAGACCATCGGCGTGCGCGACGCCGTCGGGGTCGTCTACCCGGACGTGCGGATCGTGAACGCCGCCGCCGAGCAGTCCGTCGCGGACCAGGAGGCCGAGTTCGGCCTGCTGTACCAGTCGGACCCGGCCACGTGCTGCAACCTGCGCAAGGTCGTGCCGCTGCGCCGTGAGCTCGCGAAGTACGACGCGTGGGTCACCGGCGTGCGCCGCGTGGACGCCCCGACGAGGGCGAACACGCCGATCGTGCAGTGGGACGACCGCAACGGCCTGGTGAAGATCAACCCGATCGCGCCGTGGTCGGACGACGAGTTCAACTCCTACATCCACGAGAAGGGCATCCTCGAGAACCTGTTGGTGCAGGAGGGATATCCCTCGATCGGCTGCCTGCCGTGCACCTCCAAGCCACTGCCGGGCCAGGACGCGCGCAGCGGCCGCTGGGCCGGTCAGTCGAAGACGGAATGCGGGTTGCACGGATGAACGCCGAGATGGCGACTGGCACAGCTCTGGACACGTTGGGGCGCCTCGAATCCGAGGCCATTCACATCTTCCGCGAGGTCGCGGGCGAGTTCGACCGGCCGGTGATCCTCTTCTCCGGCGGCAAGGACTCGACGCTGCTGCTGCACCTGGCGATCAAGGCGTTCTACCCGGCGCCGGTGCCGTTCCCGTTGCTGCACGTCGACACCGGACACAACTTCGACGAGGTCATCGAGTTCCGCGACCGCGTCGTCGCGCAACACGGTCTGCGCCTCGAGGTCGCGAAGGTCCAGGACTGGATCGACGACGGACGCCTGGAGGAGCGCCCGGACGGCACGCGCAACCCGTTGCAGACCGTGCCGCTGCTGGACTCGATCACGCAGCACAAGTTCGACGCGGTCTTCGGCGGCGGCCGCCGGGACGAGGAACGCGCCCGCGCCAAGGAGCGGATCTTCAGCCTGCGCACGGCGTTCGGCCAGTGGGACCCGAAGCGCCAGCGCCCCGAGCTGTGGAACCTCTACAACGGCCGGCACCGCGCCGGTGAGCACGTCCGCGTGTTCCCGCTGTCCAACTGGACCGAGCTCGACGTGTGGAACTACATCGAGCGCGAGGGCATCGAGCTGCCGGACATCTACTACTCGCACCAGCGGGACGTGTTCCTGCGCGACGGCATGTGGCTCGCCGAGGGCCCGTGGGGCACCGCGCGCGAGGGCGAGACGTTGCTGCGCAAGACGGTTCGCTACCGCACGGTCGGCGACGGCTCGTGCACCGGCGCCGTCGAGTCCGACGCTTCCGACATCCACGCGGTGATCGCCGAGGTCTCCGCTTCACGACTGACCGAGCGCGGCGCCACGCGGGCCGACGACCGGTTGTCCGAGGCCGCCATGGAAGACCGCAAGCGGGAGGGGTACTTCTAGATGAGCGACCTGTTGAGGCTGGCCACCGCGGGCAGCGTGGACGACGGCAAGTCCACGCTCGTCGGCAGGTTGCTCTACGACACCAAGTCCGTGCTCGCGGACACGCTCGACGCCGTGCACCGCGCGAGCGCCGACCGCGGTCTCGCGACGCCGGACCTGTCGTTGCTGGTCGACGGCCTGCGTTCGGAACGCGAGCAGGGCATCACGATCGACGTGGCGTACCGGTACTTCGCGACGCCCAAGCGGTCGTTCGTGCTGGCGGACACCCCGGGACACGTGCAGTACACGCGCAACACCGTCACGGGCGCGTCCACCGCGCAGCTCGCGGTGCTGCTGGTCGACGCGCGCAAGGGCGTCATCGAGCAGACGCGACGCCACGCGGCCGTGCTCGCGCTGCTCGGCGTGCCGCGGCTCGTGCTGGCGGTCAACAAGATCGACCTCGTGGACTTCGACGAGGTGACGTTCTCCCGCATCTCCAAGGAGTTCACCGCGCACGCCACGGCGCTCGGCTACACCGAGGACGCGGTCGTCCAGATCCCGGTGTCGGCGCTCGCGGGCGACAACGTCGTGGAGAAGTCCGCGAACACGCCCTGGTACTCCGGCCCGACCCTGCTGGAGCACCTGGAGAACGTGCCGGTCGAGCCCGACCCGCACGACGCGCCGTTCCGCTTCCCGGTGCAGTACGTGATCCGCCCGCGCACGGCAGAGCACCTCGACTACCGCGGCTACGCGGGCCTGGTCGCGGCGGGCACGGTCAAGCCCGGCGACGAGATCGTCGTGCTGCCCTCCGGCCGTCGCTCGACGGTCACCAAGATCGACACGGCGGACGGCGAACTGGCGGAGGCGGCGGCCGGCCAGTCCGTGACGTTGCTGCTGGCGGACTACATCGACATCTCGCGCGGCGACCTGATCGCCTCCGCGGGCAACGCGCCCACCGTCACCGACGACTTCGAGGCCACGCTCTGCTGGCTCGCGGAGAAGTCGCTGCGGCCGGGAGCGCGCGTCCTCGTCAAGCACGGCACGCGCACCGTGCAGGCGATGGTCACCGAGCTGCGCGACCGCTTCGACGAGCAGAACCTGTCCAGTGTGGACAGCCCTGCCTCGTTGGAGCTCAACGAGATCGGCCGCGTGTCGTTGCGACTCGCGGAGGAAGTACCGCTGGACGACTACAGCTTCAGCCGGCGCACCGGGTCCTTCCTGGTGATCGACGCGAGCGATGGTTCCACGCTCGCCGCCGGACTGGTCGGGGCTCCGCTGCCGCTGCTTGAGGACGGCGTGGAGAGCTGTACCGGGGGTAGCACCGCTACCCCTGACAATCACGCCCTCGTGTCTCCCGGTCCCTGAAAGGCCTGAAACCCCGTGAACCTCAAGCCCGCCCTTGCCGTCGCTCTGATCGCACTGACAGCCATCTCCGGTTGCAGCCGCGCCGGAAGCAGTGACACCCCCGCCGCCGAGTCCAAGGGCGCCGCCGCCGAGGTCCGCCTCGGCTACTTCCCGAACATCACCCACGCCGCCGCGCTGATCGGCGTGGAGAACGGCCTGTACGCCAAGGAGCTCGGCAACACCAAGCTCACGACGCAGACGTTCAACGCCGGTCCCGACGAGGTGAACGCCCTGCTGGGCGAGTCGCTCGACATCGCCTACATCGGGTCCGGCCCGGCGATCAACGCCTACGCGAAGTCCAAGGGCGAGGCGGTGAAGCTCATCGCGGGTGCCACGTCCGGTGGCGCGCAGCTCGTGGTGAAGCCCGAGATCAACTCGATCGAGGACCTCAAGGGCAAGGTCGTCGCGACGCCGCAGCTCGCGAACACGCAGGACGTGTCGCTGAAGAAGTACCTGGCGGAGAAGAACCTCACCGGTCAGGTCACCGTCCAGAACGTGGAGAACGCCGCGTCGCTCGACCTGTTCAAGAAGGGCGACATCCAGGCCGCGTGGGCGCCGCAGCCGTGGTCGGCGCGCATCGTCAACGAGGGCGGCGGCAAGGTGCTGCTGGACGAGAAGACGCTGTGGGAGGGCGGGGCGTTCCCGACGACGGTCGTGATCGTGCGGACGAAGTTCCTGCAGGAGCACCCGGAAACCGTCGAGGCCGTGCTGAAGGGCCACGTCGCCGCCATCGACTGGGCGAAGGCGAACAAGGACGAGGCCAAGAAGGCGGCCAACGCCCACCTGGAGAAGCTCACGTCCAAGAAGCTCGGCGACAAGATCCTCGACGCCGCGTGGGACAACATCGAGCTGACCACGGACGCGCAGGCCAAACACTTCCCGCAGCTCGCGAAGGACGCCGTGACCGCCGGGGTGGCCAAGGAGGCCGCGAACGTCGCCGGGTACGCCGACTTCACGTTGCTGAACAAGGTCCTGCAGGCGCAGGGCAAGCCGCAGGTGCAGGCCGCGGGCCTGGACAAGAAGTAGCACTTCCGACGCGAGGGGAAGACACACCATGACCGCCACGCTCGAATCCGCTCTTCTGTCCACCGCGGACACCGCCGTCGAGTTGACGGGCGTCCGCAAGGTCTTCGGTCACGGCTCCTCGGCCGTGGTGGCACTCGACGGGGTGGACCTCAAGGTCAAGCCCGGCGAGTTCGTGTGTCTTCTCGGCGCGTCCGGCTGCGGCAAGAGCACGCTGCTCAACATCGTCGCGGGCCTCGACGGCGCGACGTCGGGCTCGTTGCAGATCAACACCTCGCGCCCGGCCGTGATGTTCCAGGAACCTGCTTTGATGCCGTGGCTGACCGCGGCCCGCAACGTCGAGCTGGCGTTGCGGTTCGCCGGGGTCGGCCGGTTGGCGCGCAAGCGTCGTGCGTTGGAGTTGCTGGAACTGGTGCGGCTGGGCGATGTCGCGGACAAGCGTCCGCACGAGCTGTCCGGCGGTATGCGTCAGCGCGTGGCTTTGGCTCGTGCGCTGGCGTCCACCACCGTGTCCGCCGACGGCTCGCCCGCTCTGTTGTTGATGGACGAGCCCTTCGCGGCGTTGGACGCCATCACCCGTGACGTGCTGCAGAGCGAACTGCTGCGCGTGTGGGAGACCACGAACACCGCCATCATCTTCGTGACGCACGACGTGCGTGAGGCCGTTCGTCTCGGTCAGCGCGTCGTGCTGCTGTCCTCGCGCCCGGGCCGTGTGGTGCGCGAGTGGGACGTCACCGATTCTTCCGACACGGTGCTCGACGAGATCAACACCCATCTGCGAGAGGTCATCAGTGGCCACGCCTCCTGACACGCTCGACAAGGTCGGCGCCGGCCTGGACGCTTTGGACGTGCCGGTCTCGGCGCAGAAGCCTCCGTTCTGGCGCCGTTTCCTGAAGACGGGCGTGCCGCCGATCATCGCCTTCGCGCTGCTCTTGGGCGTGTGGCAAGCGTTGTGGGCTTCGGCTCTGCTGCCCGAGTTCCAGCTGCCCGCGCCGGTGAACGTGTGGAACGAGCTCGTCCGCTCGATCTCGACCGGTGAGGCGTTCGGCATCCTGTGGACCTCGTTGCACCGCGCGGTGCTCGGGTTCCTCGCGGCCGTGCTGATCGCGACGCCGCTCGGGTTGCTGATCGCGAAGGTGCGGGTGGTGCGCGCGGCGATCGGGTCGCTGCTGACCGGTCTGCAGTCGCTGCCGTCCGTGGCGTGGGTGCCCGCCGCGATCCTGTGGTTCGGCGTGACGCCGTCGACGATCTACTTCGTGGTGCTGATGGGATCCGTTCCGTCGATCGCGAACGGCCTGGTGGCGGGCATCGACCAGATCCCGCCGCTGCTGCCTCGCGTCGGGCGTGCGCTGGGAGCCGGCCGGTTCGCCTCGGCCCGGCACATCCTGCTGCCTGCCGCGCTTCCGGGATATCTGGCGGGGTTGAAGCAGGGGTGGGCGTTCTCGTGGCGCTCGCTGATGGCCGCGGAGATCATCGCGACCTCGCCCCAGCTCGGCGTGGGGCTCGGGCAGTACCTGCACAACGGGTCGTCGTTGAACGACATCAACATGGTGATCGCAGCGATCTTCCTGATCCTGCTGGTGGGCATTGGGATCGAGCTGCTGCTGTTCCGCCCGTTGGAGCGCACGGTACTGCGCGCTCGTGGACTGACGGGGGCGTTGTGATTCCTCTTGTCGCTGTCGCGCACGGCAGCCGTGACTCGCGTTCGGCCGCGTCGATCCACGCTCTTCTGGACGTCGTGCGGTCGTTGCGGCCCGAGCTCGACGTGCGCGGGTGCTTCCTGGACCTGTGCGCGCCCCGGTTGGGCGACGTGCTGCGCGGGCCTTCGGTCGTCGTGCCTTTGTTGCTGGGCAAGGCATATCACGCGCGTGTCGACGTTCCGGCCGCCGTCGCCGAGTCCCGGGTTCCCGCCGTCGTGACCGATGTCCTCGGCCCGGATCCCCGGCTGGAGTCGGCTGCTCTGCGCCGGCTGTCGGAGGCCGGGGTCTCCTTCGGCGACTCGTCCTTGGGCGTGGTGCTGGCCGGTGCCGGGTCTTCGCACGCTCCGGCCAACGAGGCGGTGGCGGCGGTGGCCCGGCGGTGGGCTCGTGACTCCGGGTGGGCCGGGGTGGAGGCGGCTTTCGCCTCCATCGCCTCGCCCACCGTTCCCGAGGCCGTCGAGCGGTTGAAGGCTCGCGGCGCTACTCGGATCGCGGTGGCGTCGTGGTTCCTGGCGCCGGGGTTGTTGCCGGACAAGGTGGCTTCGCTGGCTCCGGACGCCGTCGTGGCGCGGCCGTTGGGAGACGACGTGGAGGTCGCACAGCTCGTGCTGGACCGTTACGACTCGGCTCTTTCGCGCCAGATCGTCGCGGCCTAGCTCTTCTGGGCGTTCAGGTAGCCGACCGTCGCCCAGCCGATGCCGAGCAGCGCTCCCCCGGCGATCGCGACGGCGGTGAGCGCGGTGGAATCGGCGACGGCGAGCAGGGCGATGACGGCCGCGTAGACCATCGACAGGATCAGCAGGACCAGGCTCGACTTCTTCTTCATGGTCCGGAATGGTCGTTGTTCCTGGTGTGAGCCGGTATCGATGGACCGGTGGGTTCGTCGTTCCGTCGACCGGCTACTGGTGTTTTCGCTGCCGTGGCAGCAGAGTTTGCGGGTGCCCTCCTCCTCGGACGACGCCTGGGACCGCACGGCGGTCGCCTGGCACGCGGCCTTCGCGGTGTTCGCGGTGGTCGGCGTCGTCCTGGTGTTCGCGGAGGACCACTTCCAGCCCGTCGCGTTGGTGCTGCTCGGGTTGCTGTGCCTCTGGTACTGGCGCGTCGGCGCACCGCTGGCCCGCGACCGGCGCGGCGTCCTCTACCTAGCGGTCGCGATCCCTTTGGTGGTCGCGATGTTCGCGCTCGTCCCCGCCCTGTCGGTGCTGTTCTTCACGCTGTACCCGCACATCTGGGCGTTGCTCGAACCCCGCCTGGCGACCTGGGCGACGCTGCTGACGTCGTTGTCGATCGGCACCGTCGTCCTGGTTTCCACGGGCTTTTCGAGCGACGCGGTGGGCGCGGCCGTGGTCATCGTGCTGAGCGTGATCCCCGCCGTGATGCTGGGCCTGTGGATAGCGCGGATCATCTCCCAAAGCCGCGAACGAGCCGCCTTGGCCCTGGTGAGCCACGAAGCGGGCGTGCTGACCGAACGCGAACGCCTGGCCCGCGACCTCCACGACACCCTCGCACAGGGCGCGACCTCGGTGCTTCTGCTGCTGCGCGCGGCCCGAGCAGCCACCGACCCCGCTGCCCGCGACCGGCACCTGGCCCTGGCCGAGGCCACGACGTCCGAGAACTTGGCCGAGATCCGCGCCCTCGTCGCCGCGCTGACGCCGGCCGCCCTGGACGGTTTCTCACTACCCGCCGCGTTGGAACGCCTCACCTCCCGGCTGGGCACCGAACTCGGCCTGTCCTCTGGCTTCGTGATGGAGGGCTCGTACCGGCCGTTGCCTCCTGCACGCGAAGTCGTGCTGCTGCGCGTGACTCAGGAAGCGCTGGCCAACGTCCGCAAACACGCCTCCGCGTCCTCCGTGACCGTCACGCTCGACTACACGTCCGGCGTCTCGCTGGTCGTAGCGGACAACGGCCGCGGGTTCGGCTTGGACGCGGTGCGAGGCTACGGCTTGGACGGCCTGCGCGACCGCGTCGCCGCCGCCGGTGGCTCGTTCGAGGTGCGTTCGGTCGAGGGGTCGGGAGTGCGCGTGCACGTACGGCTGGAGGACGCGTGATCCGGGTGCTGCTCGTCGACGACCACCCGGTCGTCCGCTACGGCCTGCGCACGATCCTGGAGGCCGCGGGCGACCTGACCGTGGTGGGCGAGTGCGGGTCCGGTGCCGATGCGGTGCGGCTGGCCGGGTCGCTGACGCCGGACGTGGTGTTGATGGACCTGAAGATGCCCGGTCTGGACGGGGCCGCCGCCACCGCGCAGGTCGTCGCGTCCACCGACTGCCGGGTGGTCGTGCTGACGACGTTCGACACGGACGGCGACATCCTGCGGGCGATCGAGGCCGGGGCCACGGCCTACCTGCTGAAGGACGCGCCCAGTGTCGAGCTGGTGGAGGCGGTGCGGGCGGCCGCGCGCGGAGAGACCGTGCTGGCTTCGCCGGTGGCCACAAAGCTGGTGAGCGCGGTGCAGCGGCCTGGGTTGAGTGCCCGGGAGGCCGAGGTGCTGGGGTTGGTGGCGCGGGGGATGTCGAACGGGGCGATCAGCGGGGAGTTGAGCGTCAGCGAGGCGACGGTGAAGAGTCACCTGCTGCACGTGTTCGCCAAGCTCGGGGTGAGCGACCGGACGGCGGCGGTGACGGTGGCGCTGAGCCGGGGGTGGCTGCCGCCGTTGTCCTAGCTCTGCCAGCAATTCCTTGGTCTACCTGCAACGACCCGGCCGAGGATTGTCAGGGGTGCCTGCGATCCTGTTTGGATGCATATGTTCGTCGACGAGTCAGAACGGAGCGGCTACCTCATGGCAGCCGTCCTGATTTCCCCTGGCGCGTTGCACTCCACCCGCTCGATGATGCGCGCCCTGCTGCTGCCCGGCTCACGACGCGTGCACTTCAAGACCGAGAAACCCGTGCGGCGCAAGCTGATCGCGGACAGGCTCGCGTGCTGCGACTTGGTGGTCAACATCTACGCGGGCCGCGGCAAGAGCGAACGGGTCAGGGCCACGCTGCTCCCCCTGCTGGTCGAAGATGCGATCGGTCAGGGCGTCACCCGCCTGGTGCTCGACTCCCGCGACCCCGTCGCCAACGGCAGGGACAGGCTGGTGATCGGTACCCGGACCAAGGCCCGCGACGCCGGACTGGTCTACGAACACATCCAGTCGTCTTCCGAGCCGGCGTTGTGGGTCAGCGACGCGCTCGCGTGGTGTCACGGTGCGGGCGGCGACTGGAAGCGCCGCATCGCGCCCGTCACGGGGACCGTCGTCGACCTGGGGCAGCTCTAGAAAGCGCGAAGCCCAGGCAGCGACCGTCCGGACGCGCACCTGGGCTCACTTCCTCCACCTAGCGGCAGAGGCTCTGCGAACAGCCTAGCACACATTTGACCCCAACCGCTTCCGCGCCGCCCGAATTCGACCGCCCCCACCCGAGTACCCGCCACTCCGTGACACCGCGAAGGACGAGACGAGCGGAGACCCCTACCGCGAGGGCAGTTGAGTGCGGGCGATGACGACCGAGGGGCGCCGCACCACTCTGCGGACGAAGTCGATCCGCCCTCGTGGAGGATCATGGCGATCCAGCTCGCCATGATCCGCGACTACGAATGACCACCCACTTTCCGCCGCCGCCACAAGATCGAATGCGCGCAGCCGTTCGGGCGATGTGAAGTGTGAACTGTTGACGTGAAACCTACTCATGAGTAGTCAGGTGGTTACGCCGCGTGCTGGAAGAGTCCCTCGTCCACTCAACGGGGAGAGGCCATGAAGCTAGCCGGAATCGCAACCGCAGCAGCACTGGTACCGATGCTCATGTTCGCCACCAACGCGTCCGCAGCCCCGCAGACCATCACCTACAAGCTTCGCGCGAGTGCCGTCGGGCAGACGACGGACTTCACGCTCGACCAGGGCGTTGACGCTTCGGCGCCGGCGACGGTCGCGCCCAACGGGGCCGTCAAGGTCACCATCGACCCCGCGCCCAACAAGGTTCCCGCCGAGGCGGGTGGGCGGCAGGTCCGGGAGATCAAGGGCCTCGCCCTCAAGCTTCCCGTGCCGGGCAACTCCAAGTTCACGTCCGCCTCGCTGGCCGGTGGGGCCGGGTTGGGTGGCACGCCGACGATCGCCTTGCAGGGCAACGACGTCGTGCTCACCGTGCCCGGGCCGATCAAGGGCGGGGCTGACTTCGAGCTGCCCACCGTCACGATCAACCTGCAGGCCGGCGGGACCGGGACGATCACCACGAAGCTGGGTGGCACCAGCTACGACGCCCCCGGTCTCACCTTCACCGCCGTCGTCAGCGTCATCGGGTTCCCGGTGAACGCGGCCGCGAAGGGCTACCCGGACCCGAGTCCCGTCCTCACCACGACCACGATCGGCTGATGCCCCACCCCCTGCCGGGCATCAGGACGTAGCCGCCACCAGGGCGGTCATCGTGGCGAGCGTCGTGCGCAGGTCTTCCACGGAGACCTGCGCACTGACGCGGTTGGCCCACTCGTGTTGCGCTTCCCGCAAACGAGAAACAGCCGCATACCCCTCGGTCGTGGGCCGCAGGAGCTTTGCGCGGGCGTGTGCCGGGTTGGGCAGGTACTCGGCCAAACCCTTGTCCACCAACAGGTCCGCTATCCGTTGCACGGACTGGCGGGTCAAGCCCATCTCCCGCGCCACGCCGGACACCGACAACGGTTCGCGCAGCACGGCGCCGAGCACCTGCCACCACGCCGCCGTCAGACCTACCGGCTTCGTCATCACCTCGGCCGCGTCGAGAAACGCGCCGTACAAGCGGAAAGTGCGCATCACGACGTCGGTCAGGACGTCGCCGGACTCACTCCTGGACACTCGCCACCAGCTTCCCGAACGCCTCGGCGGTGTCCTCGCGGTTCCACTCGTACCAGGCCTGCAACGTGGGCGGCGCAAAGGTCTCCAGCTCCGCCAGCACCTCCCTCGCGAACTCCAACGAAGAAGCTCCACCGGCCGTGATCACGCCCTGGTCGCGCACGACGCGTTCGTCGCGGTACAGCGAAGCGCCGCCGTAAGAACCAAGCGCGCCAACGAAGTTCGACGTGTGCGCCACGTCGTCGAGCAGCCCCGCGGCGGCCAGCGCGACCGTCGCGCCGCAGATCGCGGCCACCGGCTTGCCAGCGGCACGGAACCGCCGCGCCAGCTGACCGAACGCCGCCACCAGCGTGGCGTCCTCCCAGCCGTCGCCGCCCGGCAGCACGAGCATCGCCGCGTCCTCGACGGAAACGTCGGCCAGCGCCACGTCCGGCAGCATCCGCACCCCGCCGACCGTGCGGATCGGGTCCAGCGTCAGCCCCACCGTCCGGATCTCGTAACGCCCCGGCTGCTGCTGGAAGTGCTGGATGCTCACCTGCGCCGCCACGTGCCCGTACTCCCAGTCGGCGAGCCGGTCGGTCAGCGCGAGGTACACCGTCTGCGTCATGACAGCAGACTGTCATAGTTGACAGCATACTGTCAATCAGCGAGCGACTAAGGTCAGCGACATGGCAGACGAGCTGGTCCACTACGAGGTGCGGCGTGGCATCGCGACGGTCACGCTGGACTCCCCCCACAACCGCAACGCGCTGTCGTCACAGCTGCGCCGCGAGCTCAGGGACCACCTGAGCTCAGCGGCAAAGGACGACGACGTGCGGGTGGTCGTGCTGACGCACACGGGTTCCGTGTTCTGCTCCGGCATGGACCTCAAGGAGGCCGCCGGCGCGAGCGCGGGCGACCAGGGCGTCAACGAGTTCCCCGCGATCCTCGAACAGCTCTGGACCAGCCCGAAGCCGGTCGTCGCCGCGCTCAACGGCCCGGCCCGCGCGGGTGGCGTCGGCATCGTGGCGGCGTGCGACATCGCCGTCGCGGACGTCAAGGCCACCTTCGCGTTCAGCGAGGTCCGGATCGGCGTCGTGCCCGCGGTCATCTCCGTGACGGTGCTACCGCGGCTGCTCCCCCGCCAGGCGCACGAGCTGTTCCTGACCGGCGAGACCTTCGACGCCCAGCGCGCCAAGGAGATCGGCCTGCTCAACGCCGCCACCGACGACGTCGAGGCCGAGGTCCGCCGCTACACCGACATGCTCGCGCTCGGCGCCCCCAACGCGCTCGCGGCCACGAAGAACATGCTCCAGCAGGAACGGTCCGCGAACCTCGGCGAGGTCTTCGCGGAAATGCTCGCGCTGTCAGCTCAGCACTTCGGCGGACCCGAGGGCCAGGAGGGCATCACCGCGTTCAAGGAGAAGCGCAAGCCATCATGGGTGCCCGCCCAATAGATCCAACGGCGACTAGAACCATCCCGTGCACTCGATGACGCCCTGAGACGAACCGCAGGCGCGCATCACCCGGCCGTCGTTCTTGAACGCGTCGGTGTACTTCGCGGAACCCGAGTCGATCCTGGTGTACCCGAGGAAGCCCTCGTGCGAGTTCGACGAGGGCTCCTTGCGGTCCGTCCAGATCTCCTCGCCGGGCGTGCCGTGCGAGATGCGGCCCCACGCGCACTGGGACTTGTTCGACGCGCGCAGCTCGACCACCCGGCCGTTGCGCATGGTCACCGGGTTGTCGCCGTCGATCGTCTCGAACGGCGTGAAAGGCCCCTCCTGCGAGCAGTCGGGGTCACCGGCGAAAGACACCGCCGGGCACAGCGTTCCGACCACGACGACAACGCCGAGCGCACAGCTCAGGCGACGGAATTGCGTTCCCATGGAATGGCACTGTCCACTCCGGACGGGAAATGCGCAGCGCACGTCACCTTTCCGTGCGAATCACCCGCACTTTTCGGTCACCGGAGCCGGCGGTCTGCTTCACCGCGTCCCGCAGCACCTCCAGCACGGAGGAGTCCAGATCCGAGGGCACGACCAGCACGTATTCGCCTGCCGGCAACCACGAGAGGTCCGTCAGGCTGTCGTACAACGCGTCGAGGTTCTGCCCGAACCACGACGGGAAGTCCAATGCGGAGGCAATCGCCGAGATCGCGGCGGCCTTTTCCGAAACGAGAATGTGCCGTTTCATTTCGCCACATCCACGACGACGAACGACGAATAGTGGTCGCCGGTGTAGAAGACTTCCTTCTCCGACCCGGTCACGATCCGCCGCGCACCCCGGTCAGGGCTTCCCGGCGTTGGCACCGTGTACTCCTTGTAGTACCCGGAGTCCTTGTTCGGCAGCCGCTTCTCGCGGTTCTGGAACGTCACGCCGTCGTTGCGCGGGTACGGGAACGGCCCGTTCGACTCGATCAGCTTCCACGTCTTCACGGCCTCGGCCGGCAGCTTCGACAGCGCCTGCACGTCGAGGCCGGAGGTCTTGGCCCCCGGCACGCCCTGAACAGCGGCAGCACTGGTGGCCGGAGCCTTCGAGGGGTCGGATCCAGGCGTCGAGGACGTCGTGTCCTTGACGAACCACCCGATGACGACAAGTGCGATGAGCCCGACCAGCGCGACGGACAGGCGACGACCAGGACTCACGCGGCGACCTTCTCCGATTCAGGCTCCGGCTCCGGCTCGGGCGAGCCGACGGACGCCGGGTTGTTCGCGCCCCAGTCAGCGACCCGGTCGATCAGCCGCGCCACGCCCAGGCACAAGGGCAACACCACGATCATCACGACGGGGAACTGCACGGCGACGGGCAGCTGCACGACCCACAGCTCGACCCCGTCCCACCACTGCACCAGCCAGTCCACGCACCCGAGCCTAGCCTCGTGACCCGTGTCACGGCATTTGGCCACGGTCAAGATGGGTATGTTGCGAACCATGTTCGCCGTTTACGCAGCAGAACCCAGTCCCGAGAACCCGCTGGCCTCGCTCCGCGTCGGCGAGCGCCCCGAGCCCGAGGTCCAGAACGGGTGGGTGCGCGTCGCGGTCAAGGCGGCCAGCCTCAACATGCACGACCTGTGGACGTTGCGCGGCGTCGGCATCAAGCCCGAGCAGTTCCCGATGATCCTCGGCTGCGACGGCGCGGGCGTCCTCGACGACGGCACCGAGGTGGTGCTGCACTCCGTCATCGGCGACCCGAACTGGGCCGGCGAGGAGACCCTCGACCCCAAGCGCACGCTGCTCACCGAGAAGCACCAGGGCACGTTCGCCGACTACGTCGTGGTCCCGGCCCGCAACGCGCTGCCCAAGCCCGCCGACCTCACGTTCGCCGAGGCCGCCTGCATGGGCACGGCGTGGCTGACGGCGTACCGGATGCTGTTCGTGAAGTCCGGTCTGCGCCCCGGTCAGACGATGCTCGTGCAGGGTGCGTCGGGCGGTGTGTCGACCGCGCTGATCCAGCTCGGACGGGCTGCGGGCTTCCGTGTGTGGGTGACGGGCCGCACGGAGGAGAAGCGCGCGCTCGCCAAGACGCTGGGCGCGCACGACACGTTCGAGTCCGGCGCACGGCTGCCGGAACGGGTCGACGCGGTGTTCGAGACCGTCGGCAAGGCCACCTGGTCGCACTCGATGAAGGCCCTCAAGCCCGGCGGCATCGTGGTGATCTCCGGCGCGACGTCCGGTGACGCGTCCGCCGCCGAGCTCCAGCGGCTCTTCTTCCTCCAGCTGCGCGTGGTCGGCTCGACCATGGGCACCCGCGAGGAGCTGGGCGACCTCATCCGGTTCTGCGCCCTCAACGACCTCAAGCCGCAGATCGGCGCCGAGCTCAAGTTCGAGGACGCCGAGCAGGGCCTCAGGGCGATGCTGGACGGCGAGACCGCGGGCAAGATCGTCTTCACGCGCCCGTAAATCGGCACAAAACGCCCTGCTGGTCAGCGGGTGAACACGAATCGCGTGACAGTGTTCCCATGACTACGCAGGGCGTTTTCCGGCGCAAGCCCATAGACCAGATCGCCGAGGACAAAGGCGACGGGCTCACCAGAACGTTGGGCCTGTGGCAGCTCACCGCGATCGGCATCGGCGGCATCATCGGCGCGGGCATCTTCTCCCTCGCCGGTGCCGTCGCGAACAAGACCGCCGGACCTGCCGTGCTCATCTCGTTCCTGGTGGCGGGCATCGCGAGCGCGGCGGCGGCGTTCTCCTACGCGGAGTTCGCGGGCCTGATCCCCAAGGCGGGCAGCGCCTACACCTACGGCTACGCGGTGCTGGGCGAGATCGTCGGCTGGTTCATCGGCTGGGACCTGCTGCTGGAGTACACGGCGATCGTGGCGGTGGTCGCGATCGGCATCTCCGGCTACTTCACCGAACTGCTCAGCCTGCTCGACATCCACCTCCCCCAGTGGATGCTGGGCGCACCGGGCACCGAAGCACCCGGTGTCGCCGATGGCACGTACAAGGTGAACCTGTTCGCCGTGTTGTTGTGCCTGCTCATCGCGTACGTGCTGAACATGGGCATGAAGAACGCCGCACGGTTCGAAACGACGTTGGTGTACCTGAAGATCGCGGTCGTGGCGCTGGTCGTCATCGTCGGCGCGTTCCACATCAACACGGACAACTACAACCCGTTCTTCCCGTTCGGCATCTCGGGTGCGCTCACGGGTGCGGCGACGGTGTTCTTCGCGGTGTTCGGCTACGACGCCATGTCGACGGCCGCCGAGGAGTCGAAGGACTCCCAGAAGCACATGCCCAAGGCGATCATCTACTCGCTCGCGGTGTCGATGGTGCTGTACGTGCTGGCCTGTCTCGTGCTCACCGGAATGGTGAACTACAAGGACGTCGACGCGGAGTCCGCGTTCGCCACGGCGTTCGCCGACATCGGCCTGCCCGCGCTGGGCATCATCATCAGCGTCGGCGCGATCCTCGGCATCACGACGGTGCTGTTCACGTTCATGATGGGCGCCGCCCGCGTCGGCTACTCGATGAGCCGCGACGGGCTGCTGCCGCCGTGGTTCGCGAAGTCGCACCCGGTGAAGCACGTGCCGTCGCGCATCACCTGGGTGCTCGGCATCGCCTCCGCGGTCATCGCCGGGTTCCTGCCGATCGCGGAGGCCGCCGAGCTCACCAACATCGGCATCCTGCTGGCGTTCGTCGTGGTGTGCGTGGCCGTGATCGTGCTGCGGTACAAGCAGCCCGACCTGCCCAGGACCTTCAAGACCCCGGGCATGCCGGTCGTGCCGGTGATCGGCGTGATCTTCTCGATCTGGCTGATCACGTTCCTGACCCCGGAGACCTGGCTGCGGTTCGCGGTCTGGTTCGTGATCGGCCTGATCATCTACTTCACCTACTCGAAGAAGCACTCCGTCATGGAGCGTCGCTCCACTCGGTGACGATCTGGTCGAGGGTGGAGAGCGGCACCGCGCCGCTCCCCACCACCAGGTCGTGGAACGCGCGGACGTCGAACCGCTCGCCCATCCGCTGCTCGGCCTCGCCCCGGATCCGCAGGATCTCCAGGCGTCCCACCATGTACGCGAGCGCCTGGCCGGGCACCTCGATGTACCGGTCGATCTCGGAGATGATCTCCGGCTCGGCCATCACGGTGTTCTCGCGCAGGTAGTCGATGGCCTGCTGGCGCGACCAGCCGAACGCGTGGATGCCGGTGTCGACCACCAGGCGCCCGGCGCGCATCGCGTCGAGGCCGAGCATGCCGAGGCGCTGCTCGTCCGACGAGTACAGGCCCATCTCGTCCGCGAGGCGCTCGGTGTAGAGGCCCCAGCCCTCCAGGTACGCCTCGATGAAGGCGAACTTGCGCAGCGGGTGCATCTCGGTCTCGGCCGCGATGCTCACCTGGTAGTGGTGGCCGGGAACGGCCTCGTGGAACGCCGTCACCTCGGACAGCGTGCGGCTGCGTTCGGTGGCGCCCAACGGGTTCAGCCAGTAGATGCCCGGCCGTGAGCCGTCCTGCGCCGCCGGCATGTAGAACGCGATCGGGGCCGTCGCGCGCCCTGCCTCGTCGACCAGTCGCACCTCGCAGTCGGCCTTGGGCATGCGGCCGAACCACTTCGGCGCCTCGGCCTCGGCGCGGGCGATCGCCTCGGTCGCGCTCTCGACCATCTGGTCCTCGTTGTCCCACAACAGTTCCGTGCGCAGGCGGCGGAAGATCTCCGGCACGTCCGAGGTGCCCCACACCCGCGAACCGATCTCCGCGTACTCCTCGCGCAGCGACGCGATGACGTCGAGGCCGAGCTGGTGCAGCTCTTCCGGGCTGCGCGAGGTGGTCGTGTAGTTGCGGACCAGCTTGCGGTAGTTCTCCGCGCCCTCGGGCAGCCAGCACAGGCCGGCGTGCTCGTCGCCGCGGCCGTCCGTGATCGACGCCAGCTGGTCGCGGAACTCGGTGACGGCGGCGCGGATCTCGGCGGAGTGGTCGCCTTCCCACGGCTGCGCGGGCGAGTCCAGGAACGCCTGCACGCGCTCGACCCCGGCCTCGACGTGGCGCTGCAACGGCTTGCGGTCGGTGTCGCGCAGCCGTTGCGCTGCCTGCCGGAAGTAGGCGGGGAACTTGTCGAGGCGCTGCGACACGTCGACCTTCGTCGCGATCATCAGCAGGCCGTTGACCGGCGCGGTCAGGCCCTGCGCGACGGTGTGCTCGACGAGGCGGGCGTCGGTGCGGTCGATGATCGCCTGGCCCTGGTGCCGGATCACCGCGAGCGTGACCGGGTCCTCGTCGCTGCCGTCGATCCGGTCGAGGATGCCGGCGATCCGCGCCCGGACCGCCTGCTCCCCCTCGACGCTCAGGTCCTCGAGCTGGTCGTCCCAGCCGGGCAGGCCGAACATCGCGGCGGACAGCGGCGACGCGTCCATCACCGCCTGGAACATCTCATCCGCCAGTGACATCAGGCCCTCCCAGACCATTCGGTGACAAGAGCGTTCAATGTGGACAACGGTACGATGCCGTTCTCCAGCACCAGGTCGTGGAACGCCCTGATGTCGAAACTCTGCCCCAGAGCCGCGCGGGCCTCGGCCCGAATGCGCAGGATCTCCAGCCGCCCCACCATGTACGCGAGCGCCTGACCAGGAGTTTCGATGTACCGGTCGATCTCGCCCTCGATCTCCGAGTTGTCCATCACGGTGTTCTCGCGCAGGTAGTCGACGGCCTGCTGCCGCGACCAGCCCAGCGCGTGGAGGCCGGTGTCGACGACCAGGCGTCCGGCGCGCATCGCGTCGAGGCCGAGCATGCCGAGGCGTGCCTCGTCGGAGGAGTAGAGGCCCATCTCGTCGGCCAGGCGTTCGGTGTAGAGGCCCCAGCCTTCGAGGTAGGAGTCGACGAACGCGAACTTGCGCACGTTCGTCAGCTCGGTCTCGGCGGCGATCGAGATCTGGAAGTGGTGCCCGGGAACGGCCTCGTGGAACGCCGTCACCTCGGACACCGTGCGGCTGCGCGAGGTGGCGTCGAACGGGTTCAGGAAGTAGACGCCCGGCCGTGAACCGTCGAGCGCCGCGTCGACGTAGTAGGCGAACGGCGCGTTGGCGCGGTCCTGCTCCGGCGTGAACCTGACCTCGCACCGGGCTTTCGGCAGCCTCCCGAACCACTTCGGCGCCTCGGCGTTCGCCCGCACGACGGCCTGCTCGGCACTGACGAGCATGTCTTCTTCTTTGGCCCACAACAGTTCCGTGCGCAACCGACGGAAGATCTCCTGCACGTCCGAGGTGCCCCAGAGCCGTGAGCCGATCTCGGCGTACTCCTCGCGCAGCCCGGCGATCAGGTCGTGTCCGAGCCGGTGCAGTTCGTCGGGCGTGTAGGACGCCGTGGTGTAGTCGCGGACCAGTTTGCGGTAGTTCTCCTCGCCCTCGGGCAGCCAGCACAGCCCTGCCTGCTCGTCGGGCCGTCCGGGCACGCCCAGCAGGGTTTCGCGGTACTTCGCGAACGCCGGGCGCACGTCCGCGTCGCCCTCCCACTCCTGCCGGGGCGAGGCGAGGAACCTCTCGACGTGGTCCGCGCCGCTGAGCACGTGCCGGGCGAGCGGCCGGCGGTCGGAGCCGGCGAGCCGGCCCGCCACCTGGTCGAGGAAGCGCGGGATCCCGGACACCCGCTGCGAGAAGTCGATCTGCGAGGTGGACCGGAGCAGCACCGAGACCGGCGAGTTCAGCCCGCGCGCCACGCTGTGCTCGACCAGCCGGGCGTCGATCATGGTGATGATCGACGTCGCCTGGTGCCGGATCACGTCCTTCGAGACCGGGTCCTCGTCGCTCGCGTCGAGCCGGTCGAGCACGTCGGTCAGTCTGGCCCGCAGGTCGCGATGGCCTTCCGGACTGGGGTCCTCGAGCCGGTCGTCCCAGCCGGGAACGCCGACGAGCGTGGCGAAGTACGGATACCAGTCCATCATCGCCTGGAAGGTCTTGTCCGAGAGCGAGGTCACGCTCTCCTTCTTAGCCCCGCGAGAACCGCTCTGCCAGGGATTTGACCGCTTCTTCGAGCTCGGCGCCGAGCCTGCGCACGACCTCGCCCGCGGGTTCGGCCGTCGCGAGCGGGTAGGTCGTGCCTGCCCACAGGGACATGACCTCGACCTCACCGGTGGCGCGCACCGGCTTGGTGAGGTGGTGCACGTTCGGGTACGCGGCGGGCGCGTGCGGGGTGTTCTCGATGAGGAACCGGTTCACCAGGCCCCGGGCAGGGCGTCCGCTGAACGCGCGGGTCAGCGCCGTGCGCCGGGCTCCTTCGGCGAGCGCTTCCCGTTGGGCCGCATTGGTTCCGGCCTCCGGGCAGCCGAGGAACGCGGTGCCGAGCTGGGCCGCGACCGCGCCCGCGGCGAGCACGGCGGCGACGTCGGCGCCGGTGACCAGGCCACCGGTCGCGATCACCGGCAGGTCGACGGCGGCGCGCACCAGCCGGATCGCCGCGAGGGTGCCGTAGAGCTCGCCGCCACCGGGCGAGATGCCGTCGTCGGCGAACGTGCCGCGGTGGCCGCCCGCGTCGGAACCCTGCACGCACACGACGTCCGCGCCGATCTGCTGCGCCTGGCGGGCCTCGCTCGGGGTGGTGACCGTCACGACGATCGTGGACCCGGCGGCCCTCAGCCGTTGCACGTCGTCCACGTCGGGCAGGCCGAAGGTGAACGACACCACGGGCACCCGCAGCGCCAGCACGAGCTCGAGCTTCGCGGCGTAGTTGTCGTCGTCCCAGCGCGGATCGCCGAGGACCGCGCCGACCCTCTCCGCGTAGGACGTGACGCGTTGCACGTACGACGAGATGTCCGCTGTCGGCCGTGTGCCGGGCACGAACAGGTTGACCCCGAACGGCTTGCTCGTGAGCTCGCTCGTGCGCGTGATCTTCTCCGCGAGCTGCTCGACCGTGACGTAGCCGGCGGCGAGGAACCCCATCCCGCCCGCCTCGTTGACCGCGGCGACCAGTTCGGGGGTGGAGGGGCCACCTGCCATGGGCGCGGCGATAACGGGGACACCCAGCGTGGGGAACATGGAGGACAACCTAGTTGGATCGGGCGACGAATGCCTGGTGAAGGCCTGTGTTCTTGATGACGCAACGACTGGCGCGCATCGGCGCCACGTCCACAGTGGACGTGGCGCCGACCGGTTCCATCATCTAGGGCAGGGAGTCCAGATGAGGGGCGACCGTGTTGGCGAACTGCCAGTTGTTCGAGGCGTCCCAGTTGATCGACCACGTCATGGCGCCGCGGATCGACGGCCAGGTCGTGCTCGGCTTGAACGTCCCGCAGTTGGTGCCGCGGGCGAGGCAGCTGAGCGCGTTGTTGACGTTGGACGGCGACTGGTAGCCACCACCGGCTCCGGACGGCGACGCGGGCAGGCCGAGGCCCACCTGGTCGGCCCGCAGACCGCTCTGGAGCTGGATGCAGGCGAGCGCGGTCAGGAAGTTGACCGTGCCCTGGCTGTAGACCTGCTGGTCGCAGCCGAGCATCGAGCCGGAGTTGTAGTACTGCATGTTGACGATCGTCAGGATGTCCTTGGTCGCCAGCGCCAGCTTGAAGTACTCGGCGTTGACGTTCTGCATGTCGATCGTCTGCGGCGCCATCGTGAGGACCTTGCCGCCGCCGTTGTAGATGTCGCGCAGCGCCTGACCCATGTACTGGGCGTTGACGCCGTTCTCCAGGTCGATGTCGACGCCGTTGAAGCCGTAGGACGAGATGAGGCCCTTGACGCTGTTGGCGAAGTTCGTGGCGGCCGTGGAGTTGCCGACGCTGATCGTGCCCTTCTCACCGCCGACGGAGATGATCACCTTCTGGCCGCGGTTCTGGACCGTCCGGATGTCCGCGCGGAACTGCGCGTCGGTGTAGCCGCCGAGCTGGCTGCTCAGACCGGGGTCGAGGTTGAACGCGACCTGGCCCTGCACCGCCGTGGCGTCGGCGAACGAGACCGCGATGATGTCGTAGGTGGTGGGGACGTCAGCCAGCTTCAGAGCGCGCGCACCGTTGTAGAAGTTCTGCCAGTAGCCCGTGAGGACGTGCTTCGGCAAACCGGTGTTCGGCGGGTTGCCCGTCGTGGTGGTGGTCGTGGTCGTCGTAGTGGTGGTGGTCGACGTCGTCGTGCTCGTGGTCGTCGGCGGCGTGCCGGGACCGTCGAGGTTGACGTCGTCGGCGTAGTAGGCGGGCTGGCCGTACCAGCCGTGCAGGTAGATCGTGACGCTGGTGGCGCTGCCGGTGGTGAAGTCGACGGTCAGCTGGCTGAAGCCGCTCGAGCCGGGCGTCCAGGTGTTCTTCTCCACGCCACCGGTGACGCCGAGGTAGACGTAGCTGCCCTGGACCCACGCGCTCAGCTTGTAGGCCGTGTTCGGTTGCACCGAAACGGTCTGCTGGCACCGCGCGTTGCTTTGGCCGACCGGCGCGCCCTGCAGCGCGTACTGGCCGGTGCGCTTGGTGCTGTTGCTGACGCTCGTGCCTTCGGTGCAGGTCCAGCCGCTGAGGTTGCCGGCCTCGAAGCCGCTGTTGGCCGCGAGGTTCGCGGCGGCGGCGTTGCCGTTGATCACCAACACCAGACCGGCGCACGCTAGCAGCGCGGACAGCAGCGCGATGGCTGCTCGTCTGGCCTTGGACATGGTCCACCTCCACACAACTCATGCGGCGGCCATGTTTTGTGAGTGGACTAAAAATGGACTAGACCACTGCGTCCGGTCAAGACCTGGTTTAGCTTGATGCCGTGTTCACCCTCGAAGACGCGATCGCACTGGCCACCTCCGCGCACGACGGGCAGGTCGACAAGTCGGGCCGGCCGTACATCGGGCACCCGTTGCGGGTCATGGCTTCCGTGACCGGCGAGCACGAGCAGATGACCGCCGTGCTGCACGACGTCATCGAGGACACGTGGGTGACGGCTGAAGATCTTGCTTCGCGCGGCTGCCCCGCTGCCGTCGTGGACGCCGTGGTCGCGTTGTCGCACCTGCCGGAGGAGCCGCAGGAGGACTACCTGCGCCGAGTCGCCGCGAACCCGTTGGCACTCTCCGTGAAGCGCGCGGACATCGGCGACAACCTCTCCCCCGCCAGGATGGCCCAGCTGGACGACGCCACGAGGGAACGTCTGCAGGCCAAGTACGCGCGGGCGCTGGGGTTGCTCGCGGAGTACGTGAGCTAGCTCGCCTTCTATATCGGTACAGATGCCCCTAGCAGCGTGTATTATCGGATCGTAACCAAGATTGGAAGGATCCGATGACCCGCCACGACCTGTCCGTCAAGTCCCTGCGTTCGACCCTTGCCACGCGCCGCGCGGCTCGGGTGAAGCGGCAGAGCCTGGAGCGGCAGTTGGCCAGCTACACCACGGAGAGCGACCGACTCGAACTGGACGCCATCCTCTCGCGGCACCCCGCGGAGGCGACCGGCGAGCTCCGTTCGATCATCAACCGCCAGGCCATGGACCGCCTCCTGCGCTCCGCCTGACGAACACATCCTTGGGCCACCCCGGCAACGATGCCGAGGGTGGCCTTCGCGTTTTCAGAAGAGTCTTTTGAGGGTGAGGACGTTGTCCTTGCGCATCTCCTGCTGCCCCTCGGGCCCGACCAGCGGCCGTTCCACCACGTCGTCGGTGACGATGATCCAGTTGTCCTTGAGCTTCAGGTGGTCGAGCACGTCCTTGGTCGTCGGGAAGTAGTAGTCCTGGTGGGGCGACCACGACGGCGCGCCCGCGTGCCCGCCGACGACCAGGTGCCCGCCCGGCGCGACGGCCTGGGAAGCGCGCTTGAGGATGCTGTTGCGTTCGCCGTCCTCTTCCACCGGCGAGTGCAGGAACTGGGCGCTGACCAGGTCGTACAGGCCGTCGGGGAACGTGACCTTGAGGTCGTGCTGCTCCACCGAGATCTCGACGCCGGCGTCGTAGGCGTGCCGGATCGCCCGGTCGAGCGCGACCTGCGACACGTCGACGCCGAGCACCCGCCACCCGCGCTTGGCGAGCCAGACGGCGTCGCCGCCCTCGGCGCACCCGAGGTCGAGCGCACTGCCGGGCGCGAGCCGTTCCACCTCGCGCACCAGCAGCGGATTCGGGTTGCCGGACCAGACCTGGTCCCGCTCCGAGTAGAAGGTCTCCCAGAACTCCTGTGCGGTCGTCATGGTTCTGACGATGCTCGCCTTCGTGCCGTTACGGCAAACTACGTTGCCGATCCAGCAACGCCAGGGCCGGGCAGCAGGTCGACGTCGCCCGCCCGCATCGGCTCACCGCAGTGATCGCACCGCAGCTCGACGTCCGCGATCTCCCCGCACGCGTGGTGCCGGTACAGCACCGGCGGCCCGTCCGGCGCGAGCCACCGGTCGCCCCAGCCCTTCATGACCATGAGCAGGTCGATCAACTCGGTGCCCCTGACCGTGAGCACGTACTCGTAGCGCGGCCGCTGGTCGTACGGCCTGCGTTCCAGGACTCCCTGCTCCACCAGGTGGTTCAGCCGTTCGGTCAGCACCTTGCGGGAGATCCCGAGGTCGGCCTGGAGCTGCTCGAACCGATTCATGCCGACCCACACGTCCCGCAGGATCAACGGCGTCCAGGGCTCCCCCACGACGTCGAGCGTGCGGGCGATCGAACACGCCATCCCGCTGAAGCTGGTCCGCTGCATGACACCGAGGTTAGCAGTTCGGGGTTCCCTTAAGGAACTGTGCCTGCTACGGTCATGGAGTCTCTTAAAGGAACTCAAAGGAGGTTGCGATGAGCAAGGTGATCAGCGCCCACGCGGTGTCGGTCGACGGGTACATCACCGGACGGGACGCCCGGCCGGGCCACGGCCTCGGCGACGGCGGGCAGCTCTTCGACTGGTACTTCGACGGCACCGTCCCGAGCACGGTCTTCGACGGCTTCAAGCTGAGCGAGGCCAGCGCACCACTGTTCGACTCGCTCGCCTCCCGCCTCGGCGCGATCGTCGCGGGCCGCAAGACCTACGAGGACTCCGAACGCTTCGGCGGCGGCAGCCCGGCCCCGAACACCCGAGTCGTGGTGCTGAGCCGCTCCGCGGTGCCGACGCTCTCCTCCCAGCAGACCCCGGCCGACTCGATCGAGTCCGCCGTCGCCGCGGCCCGCGACCTCGCCGGCGGCCGCGACGTGGGCCTCATGGGCGGCGGCGTGCTGACGTCGGCGTTGCGCGCGGGCCTGGTAGACGAGATCGTGCTGCACCAGGTCCCCGTCCTGCTCGGCGCCGGCCGCCCGTTCTTCCAGGAACTCCCGGACCACGTGCGCCTGAACCTGATCGAGGCAGTCCCCGCCCCCGGCGTGACGCACCTCCGTTACGAGGTGCAGCGATGAACGACGACCTCCGCGCGGTGCTCGACGGCACCCCGATCGCCCACCTGGCCACCCTGCTGCCCGACGGCGCACCGCACTCCGTGCCGTTGTGGATCGGCACGCACGGCGACCACATCGCGATCCTCACCGGCCCGAAGTCCCAGAAGGCCCGCAACCTGCGCCGCGACCCGCGCGTGGCGATCTCCCTGACGCCGCCGGACAACCCGTTCCACCCGATCACCCTGCGCGGACGGGTGGTGGAGTGGATCACCGGCGACGCCGCGTGGCAGATCGTGGACGCCATCGCGCTGAAGTACATCGGCACGCCTTACGGACGCGACGACGAACGGGTCGTCGCCCTGATTCAGCCCAGCAACGCGATGTCCAACCGCCCGTAGTGGAACTCGCGCACGGCGATCACCAACTCGTCCACCGTGAGCGCCCCGTCGCCGTCCAGGTCGATCCGGTCGAACGCCGCGTCGGAGTCGGCGTCGCTCAACCCCACCGCGTTCCCGAGCCACTGCCGCAGCTCCACCTTGCTCACCAGCCCGTCGCGGTCGGTGTCGCACAGGTCGGCGATCGCGGCGATGGCGGGCCGCAGCAGGTCGTCGAAACCCTGGTCGCCGCGGCCGAACATCAGCTCCTCGTTGGCCGCGAGGTACTGCTCCTGGTTCATCACGCCAGAAGGACCGACGCCCGCGGCCTCCGCCTGGCGCTGGTGCAGGACGATCAACGCTTCCATCACGGCACGGCCGCGCCCGCTGTTCAGGCTCTCCCCGAACGCGTGGACGATCCGCCGTGCCTCCGCCTCGTAGTCGGAGCGGTCGATGACCCCGTCGTTGTTGGCGTCCCACTTCCGGAACCGGCGGACGTCGTTGTCATGGCTCGTAACAGAGGTCATGGCCATCGACGTTAGGCACCGCGCAGGGACGCCAACAGTCGCACGAACAGCTGAACCTACTTCTTGCCCTTCGGCTCGTCCGTGGACAGCGCGGCGACGAAGGCCTCCTGCGGCACCTCGACCCGGCCGACCATCTTCATGCGCTTCTTGCCTTCCTTCTGCTTCTCGAGCAACTTGCGCTTGCGGGTGATGTCACCGCCGTAGCACTTGGCCAGCACGTCCTTGCGGATCGCGCGGATCGTCTCGCGGGCGATCACGCGGGCACCGATCGCGGCCTGGATCGGCACCTCGAACTGCTGCCTCGGGATGAGCTCACGCAGACGGGTCGCCATGCGCGTGCCGTACGCGTAGGCGTAGTCCTTGTGCACGATCGCGCTGAACGCGTCGACCGTCTCACCCTGCAGCAGGATGTCGACCTTGACGAGCTCCGCGTCCTGCTCGCCGGACTCTTCGTAGTCGAGCGAGGCGTAGCCGCGGGTGCGCGACTTCAGCGAGTCGAAGAAGTCGAAGATGATCTCGCCGAGCGGCATCGTGTAGCGCAGCTCGACGCGGTCCTCCGACAGGTAGTCCATGCCGCCGAGCTGGCCGCGCTTGGACTGGCAGAGCTCCATGATCGCGCCGATGTAGTCGGACGGCGCGATGATCGTGCACTTGGTGACGGGCTCGTACACCTCGGCGCGCTTGCCCTCCGGCCAGTCGGACGGGTTCGTCACGACGTGCTCGGTGCCGTCCTCCATCACCACGCGGTACACGACGTTCGGCGCCGTGGAGATGAGGTCGAGGCCGTACTCGCGTTCGAGCCGGTCGCGGGTGATCTCCAGGTGCAGCAGGCCGAGGAAGCCGCAGCGGAACCCGAAGCCCAGCGCGGCGGACGTCTCCGGCTCGTAGGTGAGGGCGGCGTCGTTGAGCTGGAGCTTGTCCAACGCCTCGCGCAGCTCCGGGTAGTCCGAGCCGTCGACCGGGTAGAGGCCCGAGTAGACCATCGGACGCGGCTCGCGGTAGCCCGCCAGCGGTTCGGTGGCGCCCTTGCGCTCGGACGTGACGGTGTCGCCGACCTTGGACTGGCGCACGTCCTTCACGCCGGTGATCAGGTAGCCCACCTCGCCGACGCCGAGGCCCTGCGACGGCTTCGGCTCCGGGGAGACGATGCCGACCTCGAGGATCTCGTGGGTCGCGCCCGTCGACATCATCTTGATGCGCTCGCGCGGCGTGATCTTGCCGTCCACGACGCGGATGTAGGTCACGACGCCGCGGTAGGTGTCGTAGACCGAGTCGAAGATCATCGCGCGGGCCGGGGAGTCCGCGGCGCCGACCGGGGCCGGCACCTTCCGCACGACCTCGTCCAGCAGCGCCTCGACGCCGAGACCGGTCTTCGCCGAGACCCGCAGCACCTCCTCCGGCTCACAGCCGACGATGTGCGAGATCTCCTTGGCGTACTTGTCCGGGTCCGCCGCGGGCAGGTCGATCTTGTTCAGCACCGGGATGATGGTGAGGTCGTTCTCCATCGCCAGGTACAAGTTCGCGAGCGTCTGCGCCTCGATGCCCTGCGCGGCGTCCACCAGCAGCACGGCGCCTTCACAGGCCTCCAGCGCGCGGGACACCTCGTAGGTGAAGTCGACGTGACCAGGCGTGTCGATCATGTGCAGGACGTGGTCCTGCCCTTCGAGCTGCCACGGCAGACGCACGTTCTGCGCCTTGATGGTGATGCCGCGCTCTCGTTCGATGTCCATCCGGTCGAGGTACTGAGCGCGCATCGCCCGCGCTTCGACCACGCCGGTGAGCTGCAACATGCGGTCGGCCAGCGTCGACTTGCCGTGGTCGATGTGCGCGATGATGCAGAAGTTCCGGATCAGGTCCGGCGGCGTGAAGGTCGTGTCGGCGAACGTGGTCAAGGCAGTCCTCAACAGAAAATCGGACGGGTGTCCCCTTATGGTCCCATAGAGGGTCACGTGCTCTGCACCACTAGGGTGCGTCCGTGCAGATGAACGGTGAAGACCCCCGCCCCGAGAAGGGCGCGGTACGCGAGATCTTCGACGCCGCCGAAGCCGCCAAGCTCGCCTACGAGCCCTCGATGGACGGCGACGCGGACCCCGGCGAGGTCGTCTGGGCCTGGGTGCCCTACGAAGAGGACGCCTCACGTGGCAAGGACCGGCCGCTGCTGGTCGTGGGCCACATGAAGCGTGAACTGGTCGCGTTGATGCTTTCCTCGAAGGAGCCGCGCGACGACTACCTGGAACTGGGCGCGGGCGCCTGGGACCGCGAGGGCCGCCCCTCCTACCTGCGCCTGGACCGCGTCTTCGCCCTCGACTCGGACGACGACATCCGCCGCGAGGGCGCCGTGCTCGCCCCTGCCGCGTTCGGCCAGGTCGTGGACGCCCTGCGCGACCGTCACGGCTGGCGCTGAACGAACGCACGCCACGCGGGTGCGCTGAACGTCAGCGTGCCCGCGTCGGCCTCCCACAGGACACATCTCCTCCGCCACGAACCCGCCCACCCGGTACAGCGCTTCGGCGTACTCCGGTGTCTGCACCAGGTCGATCTCGCTCGCCCGCGCCTTGCCCTTCTCGATGTTGGTCACCTTGCTCGGGTGCCAGCCCAGCCGCGGGGCCATGTGGACACCCCCCAGATCGGTGCAGGACTCCCGAAGCCGGCGCGGCTCGTCACCCAGAGCCCTGCTGCACGCCATCGATGTGATCACGCTCATACGACCGACGCCAGGGATTGCAGCGCCTCCAACAAAGGCGCTCATTCGGGTGAAAACAACCCTATGCCAGGCGCGTGATGTCGACCGTGACCTCCAATGCGGTCGCCGCCCCGCCCGAGTAGATGCCCTTCAACGGCGCCACGTCCGCGTAGTCACGTCCGAGCGCCACCCACACGTGCCGCGGCCCGACCGGCATCGCGTTCGTGGGGTCGTACCCCCACCACCCGCCGGTCCACGCTTCGATCCACGCGTGCGACTCGCCTCGCACCGTCTCTCGTAGTGCGCCGTCTTTCTTCGTGTGCAGGTATCCGGAGACGTAGCGCGACGGGATGCCCATGCCGCGCAGCAGCACCAACGTCAGGTGCGCGAAGTCCTGGCAGACGCCCTTGCGTTCGTGCCAGGCGTCCACGGCGGAGCTGTGCACGCCCGTGGATCCCGGTTGGTACTTGAGCTGTTCCCACACCCACTGCGAGGCGGCGAGCACGGCCTCGGACGGCGTCTTGCCCTTCTTCAACTCGCGCGCGATCGAGAGCAGTTCGCGGTTGCTGGTGGTGTAGCGGGTGGGTTCGAGGAACTCCGTGTAGCGGTCGAGCAGGTTCTCCTCGCGCATGTCCGCCCACGTGCCCACGGTCACCGGTTCGATCTCCGCGCTCGTCTCCACCACCGACGACGCCACGACCTGTAGTTCCTTGTGTGGTGCGTGGAGGTCGAACGACGTGACCTCCGTGCCCCAGTAGTCCGTGTATCGGAACGCACGGGTGGCCGGCGTCGTCTCCACGCGTGAGACGACCACGTTCTGTTTGCGGTCACCGCGCGGTGTCAGCCGTGCCTCGTTGTACGACTGCACGACCGGTGCCTCGTAGCGGTAACCCGTCGTGTGCACTACCCGCACTCGCCAGCTCATGGTCAGCCCACCTCGGTGTTCGTCCAGGCGACCCACGGCGCCGAGTGGAAGTACTGCTGCGACACGGCTTCACCGACGTCACGGACGGTCTTCTGCAGTGCGGCGAGACGTTTCGGCAGGTCGGGCAGCAGGTCGTGCGGCCGCAGGAACTCCAGGTCGCTCCGTGCCTTGCCGAGCAGCCTGAGTGCCTCCGCGCGCGCACCGACGCGCACGGACGGTTGGTTCTCCAACTGCTCCAAACACGACTCGGCCTGTCGCAGTGCGTGGAACACCGACCGCGGGAACAGCCTGTCCAACAACAGGAACTGCACCACTCTCGACGCGTCCAACGCTCCGCGGTACGTCCGTAGGTACGTGTCGTGCGCACCGGCAGACCGCAGCACCGTGACCCAACCAGGCGATGAAGCCTTGTCTCCCACACGCGCCAGGAGCAGCCGCACGATCATGTCGACGCGCTCGACGGACCGTCCTAGCACGAGGAACCGCCAGCCGTCGTCGCGGGACATCGTGGAGTCCGCGAGCCCGGCGAACATGGCCGCGCGTTCCTCCACGAAGCTGAAGAACGCGTGTGGGCCCATCGTGCGCGCGTAGGTCTGCCGTTCCGCGACGGCGTTCCACATCGCGTTGAGGCACTCCCACATTTCGGTCGACACGACCTCACGAGCGCCACGCGTGTTCTCGCGCGCGCTGTTCACCGACGACACGATGGAGCTGGGGTTCTCCTTGTTGTACGCCACCAGTTCCGTCAACGACCACACGTCGAACTGGTCGGCGCCATCGGGCGGTGTGATGCCCAGGACCGTCAGCAGCTGACGGGACGTGGCGTCCGGATCGACGGTCGCGTCCTCCAACAACTGGTGGACCGACACGTCCAGGATGCGCGCCGTGTCGTCGGCGCGTTCGACGTAACGGCCGATCCAGTACAGCGACTCAGCGTTGCGTGCCAGCACTTCGCGCGCCTCCCTACTGCTGCTGTTGTTGCTGTTGCTGGGAAGTGGTGAGCTCCGGCCCCTGCTCCGCGGCCGCGGCCTCCATCTCGGCCGAGCCGGCGAGCCCGGGCTCAGCCAGTTCCCGTTCCTGTGTGGACGACTTGGCCGCCAGCACCCACGTGTCCTTCGACCCGCCACCCTGTGACGAGTTCACGATCAAACTGCCCTCGGGCAACGCGACCCGCGTCAGCCCGCCGGGCAGCACGAAGATGAAGTTGCCGTCGTTCACCGCGAACGGCCGCAGGTCGACGTGCCGCGGCGCGAGCTTGTCGCCGACCTTCGTCGGCACGGTGCTCAGCTGCACGACGGGCTGCGCGATCCACCCGCGCGGGTTGCTCCTGATCCGCTTGCGCAACGAGTTCAGCTCGCGCATCGTCGCGTCCGGCCCGAACACGATCCCGTACCCACCGGACCCCTCGACGGGCTTCACCACGAGCTCGTCGAGCCGGTCGAGCACGTGCCCCCGCTCGTCGTCCAGCCAGCACCGGAACGTGTCCACGTTGGGCAGCAACATCTTCTCGCCGAGGTAGTACTGCACGATCTCGGGCAGGTAGGTGTAGACGAGCTTGTCGTCCGCGACCCCGTTGCCGACCGCGTTGGCCACGACGACGTTGCCCGCGCGTGCCGCGTTCAGCAGGCCGGCGATCCCCAGCACCGAGTCGGGCCGGAAGTGCACCGGGTCGAGGAAGTCGTCGTCGATGCGCCGGTAGATGACGTCGACCTGCCGTTCGCCCTCGGTCGTCCTCAGGTAGACGAAGTTGTCGCGGCAGAACAGGTCACGCCCTTCGACGAGCTCCACGCCCATCTGCCGCGCTAGCAGCGAGTGCTCGAAGTAGGCGGAGTTGGCGAGACCGGGCGTGAGCACCACAACGTTCGGATCCGCGGCGTTAGGCGCGGCAGCATTCCTCAACGCCCGCAGCAGATGCACCGCGTAATCACCCACAGCGCGCACACGGTGCCGTGCGAACAAGTCCGGAAACACCCGCGCCATGGTCCGACGGTTCTCCATGACGTACGAGACGCCACTAGGACACCGCAGATTGTCTTCCAGAACCCGGAACGTCCCCTGCTCGTCCCGCACCAGGTCCACCCCGGCGACGTGGATGCGCACCCCGTTGGGCGGACTGATGCCGGCCGCCTCCCGGTGGAAGTGCTCGCACGACGTGATGAGCCGCCGTGGCAACACCCCGTCCCGAACGATCTGCGCGTCGCCGTAGATGTCCGCGAGGAACATCTCCAACGCCCGGACCCGCTGAACGATGCCCTTCTCCAGCTTCGACCACTCGCTCGCGGTGATGATCCGCGGAATGAGGTCGAGCGGGAACGGCCGCTCCTGCCCGCTGAGCGAGAACGTGATCCCTTGGTCCACAAAGGCCCGCCCGAGCGCCTCGCTGCGCGCGTTCAGGTCGTTGACCTGCGACGGAGCCACCGACTCGTACAGCGCGCGGTACGCACTGCGCACCCCGTCGTCCGTGGAGAACATCTCGTCGTAGGCGCCGGCGTGCGGCCGTTCGGGATCCAGATAGCCGTTGAACAGCTCACCGAGCCTCGGCGCGGTGACCGTGCGGCTGCGGCGCAGTCCTGAGGTGCGGGCTCGGCGTTCCATGGTCCACATCTTCACCCCGTTCAGCCTGATTTCGCACTAGGCCGACCGGACAGAAACCTGCCGGAAACCAAGTACGTCTCGACTGGCCGGCGCTCGTTCTGCCTCGAACGACTTCCGCAGGACTGGTGGCGGGGTCCGTGGAACACAAAAAAGCCCTGCGGGGAGCGCTTGTGGCGCTCAACCCGCAGGGCAAATTAAGTTCGGCGGCGACCTACTCTCCCACACCGTAACCAGTGCAGTACCATCGGCGCAGAAGGGCTTAACTACCGGGTTCGGAATGGGACCGGGTGTTTCCCCAACGCTATAACCACCGAAACACTATGGAATTCAACCAGCAACCCCGACCAGCAAGCTGAACCAGCCTTGCGGGGGTCGATCGGTTCTGGTTGTTCTCCCAGAACCGCACAGTGGATGCGTAGCGTCTTTGTAACAAGTCCTCGGCCTATTAGTACCAGTCAGCTCCAACCGTTACCGGTCTTCCACCTCTGGCCTATCAACCCAGTGGTCTAGCTGGGGGCCTTAACTCACGAAGAGTGGGATACCTCATCTTGGAACGAGCTTCCCGCTTAGATGCCTTCAGCGGTTATCCCTTCCGAACGTAGCCAACCAGCAATGCTCTTGGCAGAACAACTGGCACACCAGCGGTCCGTCCGTCCCGGTCCTCTCGTACTAGGGACAGCCTTCCTCAAGTATCCTACGCGCGCGGCGGATAGGGACCGAACTGTCTCACGACGTTCTAAACCCAGCTCGCGTACCGCTTTAATGGGCGAACAGCCCAACCCTTGGGACCTACTCCAGCCCCAGGATGCGACGAGCCGACATCGAGGTGCCAAACCATCCCGTCGATATGGACTCTTGGGGAAGATCAGCCTGTTATCCCCGGGGTACCTTTTATCCGTTGAGCGACCACGCTTCCACAAGCCATGGCCGGATCACTAGTTCCGACTTTCGTCCCTGCTCGACCCGTCAGTCTCACAGTCAAGCTCCCTTGTGCACTTGCACTCAACACCTGATTGCCAACCAGGCTGAGGGAACCTTTGAGCGCCTCCGTTACTCTTTGGGAGGCAACCGCCCCAGTTAAACTACCCACCAGGCACTGTCCCTGATCCGGATCACGGACCGAGGTTAGACATCCAATACGACCAGAGTGGTATTTCAACGATGACTCCACAACCACTGGCGTGGCCGCTTCACAGTCTCCCACCTATCCTACACAAGCCGAATCGAACACCAATACCAAGCTATAGTAAAGGTCCCGGGGTCTTTCCGTCCTGCCGCGCGTAACGAGCATCTTTACTCGTAATGCAATTTCGCCGGGCCTGCGGTTGAGACAGTCGAGAAGTCGTTACGCCATTCGTGCAGGTCGGAACTTACCCGACAAGGAATTTCGCTACCTTAGGATGGTTATAGTTACCACCGCCGTTTACTGGCGCTTAAGTTCTCAGCTTCGCCCCGAAGGACTAACCGGTCCCCTTAACGTTCCAGCACCGGGCAGGCGTCAGTCCATATACATCGTCTTGCGACTTCGCATGGACCTGTGTTTTTAGTAAACAGTCGCTTCTCGCTGGTCTCTGCGGCCGTCTCGCCCTAGCCCGCAAGAGGCTTCAAGCGCTACGGCCCCCCTTCTCCCGAAGTTACGGGGGCATTTTGCCGAGTTCCTTAACCACAGTTCGCCCGATCGCCTCGGTATTCTCTACCTGACCACCTGTGTCGGTTTGGGGTACGGGCCGCGTGAAAGCTCGCTAGAGGCTTTTCTCGGCAGCATGGGATCACTCTACTTCGCCTCAATCGGCTACGCATCACGTCTCAGCCTATATGAACTGCGGATTTGCCTACAGTTCGGCCTACACGCTTGCACCAGTACTACCACTCACTGGCGGAGCTACCCTCCTGCGTCACCCCATCGCTTGACTACTACAAGTTCAGGTCCCGCGCTCCACAGTCAGATCGACCCCGAAGGGCTTTCACTGGTGCTTCGGGCGGTTAGTATCACAAGGTTCATCATGGGCGCGTTCACACGGGTACGGGAATATCAACCCGTTGTCCATCGACTACGCCTGTCGGCCTCGCCTTAGGTCCCGACTTACCCTGGGCGGATTAGCCTGGCCCAGGAACCCTTGGTCATCCGGCGGACGAGTTTCTCACTCGTCTTTCGCTACTCATGCCTGCATTCTCACTCGCATAGCGTCCACGGCTGGATTACTCCGCCGCTTCAACCGCTACACGACGCTCCCCTACCCATCCCGAGTCAAGCTCGAAATGACACAGCTTCGGTGGTGTGCTTAAGCCCCGCTACATTGTCGGCGCAGGACCACTTGACCAGTGAGCTATTACGCACTCTTTAAAGGGTGGCTGCTTCTAAGCCAACCTCCTGGCTGTCTGTGCGACCCCACATCCTTTCCCACTTAGCACACACTTAGGGACCTTAGCTGGCGTTCTGGGCTGTTTCCCTCTCGACTACGAAGCTTATCCCCCGCAGTCTCACTGCCGCACTCTCACACCACGGTATTCGGAGTTTGGTTGATTTCGGTAAGCTTGTGGGCCCCCTAGACCATCCAGTGCTCTACCCCCGCGGTGAAACATACGACGCTGCACCTAAATGCATTTCGGGGAGAACCAGCTATCACGGTGTTTGATTGGCCTTTCACCCCTAACCACAGCTCATCCCCCAGGTTTTCAACCCTGGTGGGTTCGGGCCTCCACGCGGTCTTACCCGCGCTTCACCCTGGCCATGGCTAGATCACACCGCTTCGGGTCTAGACCACGCGACTCAAGCGCCCTATTCAGACTCGCTTTCGCTACGGCTACCCCACACGGGTTAACCTCGCCACGTAGCACTAACTCGCAGGCTCATTCTTCAAAAGGCACGCCGTCACCCCTAAAGGCTCCGACGGATTGTAGGCACACGGTTTCAGGTACTATTTCACTCCCCTCCCGGGGTACTTTTCATCTTTCCCTCACGGTACTAGTCCGCTATCGGTCACCAGGGAGTATTTAGGCTTAGCGGGTGGTCCCGCCAGATTCACAGCGAATTTCACGAGTACGCTGCTACTTGGGAACACTCTAAACAGACGCTACGTTTTCGAGTACGAGGGTTTCACTCTCTACGCCCGTGCTTTCCAGACACGTTCCTCTAACGATGCGTTTTCTGACTGTTTGCCAGTCCGGCAGAACTGACCAAGAGGTCCCACGACCCCGCGAATGCAACCCCTGCCGGGTATCACACAGACGCGGTTTAGCCTCATCCGCTTTCGCTCGCCACTACTCACGGAATCACGGTTGTTTTCTCTTCCTGCGGGTACTGAGATGTTTCACTTCCCCGCGTTCCCTCCACATACCCTATGTGTTCAGGTATGGGTGACCCCACATGACTGGGGCCGGGTTTCCCCATTCGGAAATTCTAGGATCTCAGCTCGGTTGACAGCTCCCCTAGACTTTTCGCAGTCTCCTACGTCCTTCATCGGCTCCTGGTGCCAAGACATCCACCGTATGCCCTTACTAACTTGCTACAAAGATGCTCGCATCCACTGTGCAGTTCTCAAAGAACAATCAGATCCACCAGCTCTACTGCGCGATGCCGGCCTAACCCAGTGGCTAGGTGGTTCATCCGCGGCCGATGGCCGATCACTGAAAGACACTAAGCGTGTTCTCTCAGGACCCAACAGCGTACCGATCTGTTCATCCAGCCCCTTCGACACCTTTCCACGCAGGCGAACCTGCAGTACTCACTGTCAAAGCAACCGAACGTCTAGCCAGCCAGCATCCACTAATGAGCCCTACCCAGCATCGAGGCTGGTGCAGGTTCTGGCTTCTGCTGAGACGTTCGCTCAGAACAGAAGCAGATGCTCCTTAGAAAGGAGGTGATCCAGCCGCACCTTCCGGTACGGCTACCTTGTTACGACTTCGTCCCAATCGCCAGTCCCACCTTCGACCGCTCTCCCCCTTGCGGGTTGAGCCACGGGCTTCGGGTGTTACCGACTTTCGTGACGTGACGGGCGGTGTGTACAAGGCCCGGGAACGTATTCACCGCAGCGTTGCTGATCTGCGATTACTAGCGACTCCGACTTCACGGGGTCGAGTTGCAGACCCCGATCCGAACTGAGACCGGCTTTATGGGATTCGCTCCACCTCGCGGTTTAGCAGCCCTTTGTACCGGCCATTGTAGCATGTGTGAAGCCCTGGACATAAGGGGCATGATGACTTGACGTCATCCCCACCTTCCTCCGAGTTGACCCCGGCAGTCTCCCATGAGTCCCCACCATTACGTGCTGGCAACATGGAACGAGGGTTGCGCTCGTTGCGGGACTTAACCCAACATCTCACGACACGAGCTGACGACAGCCATGCACCACCTGTACACCGGCCACAAGGGGGCCAATATCTCTACTGGTTTCCAGTGCATGTCAAGCCCAGGTAAGGTTCTTCGCGTTGCATCGAATTAATCCACATGCTCCGCCGCTTGTGCGGGCCCCCGTCAATTCCTTTGAGTTTTAGCCTTGCGGCCGTACTCCCCAGGCGGGGTGCTTAATGCGTTAGCTGCGGCACAGAGGGCGTGGAAGCCCCCCACACCTAGCACCCACCGTTTACGGCGTGGACTACCAGGGTATCTAATCCTGTTCGCTCCCCACGCTTTCGCTCCTCAGCGTCAGTATCGGCCCAGAGACCCGCCTTCGCCACCGGTGTTCCTCCTGATATCTGCGCATTTCACCGCTACACCAGGAATTCCAGTCTCCCCTGCCGAACTCAAGTCTGCCCGTATCGACCGCAAGCTTGGAGTTAAGCCCCAAGTTTTCACGGCCGACGCGACAAACCGCCTACGAGCTCTTTACGCCCAATAATTCCGGACAACGCTCGCACCCTACGTATTACCGCGGCTGCTGGCACGTAGTTAGCCGGTGCTTCTTCTGCAGGTACCGTCACTTGCGCTTCGTCCCTGCTGAAAGAGGTTTACAACCCGAAGGCCGTCATCCCTCACGCGGCGTCGCTGCATCAGGCTTTCGCCCATTGTGCAATATTCCCCACTGCTGCCTCCCGTAGGAGTCTGGGCCGTGTCTCAGTCCCAGTGTGGCCGGTCACCCTCTCAGGCCGGCTACCCGTCGTCGCCTTGGTAGGCCATTACCCCACCAACAAGCTGATAGGCCGCGGGTCCATCCCATACCGCCGGAACTTTCCACCACCAGACATGCGTCAAGTGGTCGTATCCGGTATTAGACCTCGTTTCCAAGGCTTATCCCAGAGTACAGGGCAGGTTACCCACGTGTTACTCACCCGTTCGCCGCTCGTGTACCCCGAAGGGCCTTACCGCTCGACTTGCATGTGTTAAGCACGCCGCCAGCGTTCGTCCTGAGCCAGGATCAAACTCTCCAATAAGGATTGTGTTTGATCGCTCCAGACGGAATATGTCTGGCAATCTGGTATTACTCTCAAAGGAATACCCCGACGAGGGGTATTCATATTACTGGCTGTGTTTCGGCACGCTGTTGAGTTCTCAAAGAACACGCGCTCACCGGATCTGGTCTCCGTTTCCGGAGGCTTTCTCTCGGGGCTGTGTTTGAAGCTTATTTGGTCTTGCTTCCCGGTGTCAAATCGGCCTCTCGGAGGCTCTTTCTCTTCCGGTTTTTTGGCCAGGCCCGTTCCGGTCTGTATTTCCCGGCCCGCTTCGCTCTGACATGGAGAACATTACACGGGCCTGTTTCGATCTCCAAATCGGGGGGTCCCGGTAACCGCCACACGGGCGGCTACCAGGACAAATGCGTTCGTCAGGGCGCGGAGACCCCGACGTCGGCCTTCGTCAGCGGCTTCCGCACCGCCGCCGAGTTGTACTCATCCGCCCCGACATCACGCGTGCCGGAGCGCGCCTGCAGGTCGAAGTCACGCGTCACATAGGAGTAGGAACCCACCGACGCGTTGATGGCCGGGCTTCCCGAGGACAGCCGGAACAGCCCGTTGGCGTCCTTCACGAGCTTCGGATCCACGGACTTGTAGCCGGACGACGGCATCGCACCGCCGGTACCGCCCCAGATGACGTTGCCTTCGTACTTCACCGTGGAACCGGAGTGCATGGAGACGACGCCGCCCGACGAACCGCGGATGACGTTGTTCGCGAGCACGCAGTCCTTCGCCTTGAAGTTCCCGCCGTCGCTGTCCACGACCGCTCCGGTGCCGACCAGGGTGTTGAAGGCGACCGTCACCCGGTCCGGCCGGTCGTGTCCCGTGGAGGTCGGCCCGCTGTCCGCCTCGCTCCCGGAGCCGAACACGATCGCGCGGTCCTTGGTGTTCTCCACGTAGTTGTTGAAGACCTTGTGGTCGTTCCCGTGGAACCGGATGCCGCTGTTGAACAGCAGGTTGCCCTCGACCGTGCTCCGGTTGCCGTGCCGCAGGACGATGTAGCCCTTGCTGTTGCGGATCGTGTTGAAGCGGATCGTGTTGTCCGACGACTTGACCGAGATGGCCTCGGCGTCCCCGTCCGCCTTCTCGAAGAGGTTGTACTCGATGATCGCGTTCGCCGACTTCGACTGCTTGTGGCTGTACCCGAGCCTGATCGACTCGCCGCCGTTCGCACCGGAGAACTGGTGGTTGTAGAAGTAGTTGTGGTGGATCCACGACCTCTTGGCGATCTCGCTGCCGGGGCCGGTGATCTGCAGGTAGACGCCCTCGTTGTTCCGGTTCTGGAACGTGTTGTGGTCGATCTCGACGTCATCGGCGCTTACGCTGAGCGAGGCGCCGTCCTTGTTGCCGCTGTAGGTGTTGCGGGTGATGCGCGTGGCCTGCGCCTCCGCCGGCACCGACAGCGTGCTGGTCCCGTCGAAGACGAAACCCTCGATCGTCACGCCTCGCACGGCTCCGAGCTCGAAGCCGCCGCGGGTGAACGCGGTGCCGCCGACGGTGCGCGCGGCGACGGTGATGCCCGATTTGGTGATCTTCACGGGGTGGTCGGCGGTGTACCGGCCTTCGGCCAGCACGATGCGCTGACCGGCACGCGCGGTGTCGAGGGCGGCCTGCAGGGAGGCCGTGCTCGCAACGCTGACGACAGCCGCGTGGGCCGGCACGGTGACGATGGACGACAGCAGGGCGGCCGCGCCGACTGCGGCCAGTGATCGGATCATTCGCCAACTCCATTGGAGGCAAGTTGGCGGCGGTAGTTCGGAATCTACCGCAAGATGCCCGCCGGCGGTGCGGTTCGGTAGAGGCCCAGGGCAACGTCCAGAGACGGCACGCGCTCCAGTTGTCCGATCTCTGCCAGCGGGTGCCACTGGGCCAGGTCGGTCGTGCCGCCCACCTCGTTGCGCAGCTCACCGCCCACGACGCGCACCTCGTACATGATCCGAAGTGCATGGTAGTCGCGGTCGGGATCCTCGCGGAGCTCGGAGTCGATGCCGATCAGCCGGACCACCTCGACGGCGTAGCCGGTCTCCTCCTCGAACTCCCGGATGACGCCGTCGTACGGGTGCTCGCCGTGCTCGATGCCTCCGCCGGGGAGGATCCAACGTTTGCCCTTAGGGCCGAGCCAGCGCGCCAGCAGGATCTCGTCGCTCTCGTTGATGCACACCCCGTAGGCGGCCACACGCTGCTTCTTCGCCCTCATGCGACGCAGCGTAACTTGCGATCACCGCGAAAAAAGTGATATCACTTAGCTACTACTTCGATAAGGGGTCCGGATGAGCGCGACGATCGAGGCGACAGTGCACATGCCCGCACCAGCCGTCCGTGAGAAGCACGCACGGGAGCTGTCGGGTCTGCCGATGTTCTTCCTGGGGCTGGCGGTGTTCGTGGCGATGGTGTGGACGATCATCAGTGGCATCAACTCCGCCGACGCGACCAGAGAGGCGCCGGTGGGGTGGATGATCGCCAGCGTTCTGCTGCTGCTGGCGGTGGCGTTGATCTGGAAGGGGCTCTTCACGGTCGCGCCCGGTGAGGTGCGGGTGTTGCAGTTCCTCGGCCGTTACGTGGGCACGGCGCGCACGGACGGTCTGCGGTGGGCGAACCCGCTCACCACGCGGGAGAAGATCTCCGTCCGGATCCGCAACCACGAGACGGCGACGCTCAAGGTCAACGACGCGGACGGCAACCCGATCGAGATCGCGGCCGTGGTCGTGTGGCAGGTCGAGGACACCGCGCGCGCACGGTTCGAGGTCGACGACTTCGTGCGGTTCGTGGGCATCCAGACGGAGACCGCGGTACGGCACATCGCGAACAGCTACCCGTACGACAACCACGAGGAGACGGGGCTGTCGTTGCGGGAGAACGCGGACGAGATCACCGAGACGCTGGCGATCGAGATCTCGGCACGGGTGCAGTCCGCGGGCGTGAAGGTGATCGAGTCGCGGCTCACGCACCTCGCGTACGCGCCGGAGATCGCCCACGCCATGTTGCAGCGGCAGCAGGCCGGCGCGGTCGTGGCGGCGCGGACCCGGATCGTCGAGGGTGCCGTCGGCATGGTCGAGCTCGCGCTGGAGCGGCTCGCCGACCACGAGGTCGTCGAGCTCGACGAGGAGCGCAAGGCGGCGATGGTCTCGAACCTGCTCGTCGTCCTGTGCGGGGACCGTTCCACTCAGCCCGTGGTGAACACCGGGTCGCTCTACACCTGATGGCCGATCGCAAAAGCGTTCTGCTCAGGCTTGATCCGGCGGTGCACGACGCGTTGAGCAGGTGGGCGAACGACGAGCTGCGCAGCACCAACGCGCAGATCGAGTTCCTGCTGCGGCGTGCGCTGGCGGAAGCGGGCCGGCTGCCCGGCGAGGCGAAGAAGATGCCTCGCCGGGGCCGGCCCCCCAAGAAGCCCGCGGAAGAAGACCCGGACGAATGAGCGTCAGAACTCCGGTCGAGCCTCCAGGTCATGGGCGCGGAAGAGCACGGCGTGCTCGACGCCCATGGCCTGGCCGCCCATCGCGGCGATCCCGGGGATGAAGTCCGCGGGGGCGGGATGCCCCGGGATCGCGGCCAGATAGGCACCGTGTGCTTCGAGGGACTCCACGCCTCGCCGCAACGGCTCCCCCGTCACGTCCACCCCGTGCGTCGCGCCCGGCCCCATCCCGGGAACCAGGTACCAGCGCGGCGAATGCGGTTCGAGACCCTCGTCGACCTGCTCGGGGAAGATCCAGCGGTTGCCCGCGTCCCGGATCGCGTCGAGCGTCGCGAGGCCGGCGGCGCGGTGGTCGGCCTGGTCGAAGCCCCACGGCGCCTGGACCTCGAACGAGCTGCCGAACACCACGTCCGGCTTGAACCGGCGGATCTCGCGGCAGATGTCCCGGCGCAGGTCCAGGCCGTAGACGAGATGGCCGTCCGGGTGGCCGAGGATCGTCAGGTGCTCCACGCCGACGACGGCGCAGGCGGCCTGCTGCTCGGCGGCGCGCAGCCGGGCGGTCTCCTCCGGTGGGTTCGGCATCCCGGCCTCGCCTGCGGTGAGCAGGAGGTAGCCGACCTCGATGTTGCGGGCGGTCCAGCGGGCGATCGCCGCGGACGTGCCGTACTCCATGTCGTCGGGATGCGCGACGACGCAGAGCACCCGTCTGAACGTCTCCTCAGGCAGCGCGGGCAGTGTCATCCCGCCATTTTCCTCCTTTCGGCGGGGTCTGCTGATCAGGCGTTTCACCTGTATGAAAACGCTGTCATCGAGTTCCTCCGTTCGGAGGTGTTTCGTCCGACTCCTCCTACGCGATGGTGTCCGGCGGGCGCACCGGGAACGTGGAGGAGTCTTGTCTTTGTTCTCCCGCAAGCGCGCCGGACTAGGCGTGCTGGGCGTTGCTGTGGTGATCGCGTCGCTGACACCGGCCGGTGGTCTGGCGGCGGGTAGAGAGATCTACCTGGACAGCCGGGCGTCGACGGAGCGGCGGGTCGAGGACCTGCTGCGGCGGATGACGCTCGAAGAGAAGATCGGGCAGATGGCGCAGATCCGCGTCGGGAAGCTGCGCGGTGACTGCAACAACGTCAACGGGCCGTTGGTCGACTCCTGCCTGAAGGCGGTGCTCGCCGACGCGCACGTCGGGTCGATCCTGTCCGGCGGCGGTGACGCGCCGCTCGACAACACGCCCAAGGCGTGGGCCGAGATGAACAACGCCATCCAGCGCTACGCGTTGGAGAACAACAGGTTGAAGATCCCGATCATCTACGGGTCGGACGGCGTGCACGGGCACAACAACGTCATCTCCGCGACGATGTTCCCGCACCAGATCGGGCTCGGCGCGACGTGGGACCCGGCGTTGCAGGAGAAGATCGGGGTGTCGGCGTCGAAGGCGTTGCGCGCCACCGGTGTCTTCTGGAACTTCGCGCCCGTCTCGGACATCGCGCGCGACACGCGGTGGGGCCGTTACTACGAGACGTACGGCGAGGACCCGTTCCTGTCCGGGCAGCTGGCGGCGGCGAACGTGCGCGGGCAGCAGGCCAAGGTGGACGACACGGCCCAGCTGACCGCGACGGCGAAGCACTTCGCCGGGTACTCGGCGCCGGCGAACGGCCACGACCGCGCGGCGGCGCAGATCCCCATCCGGCAGCTGCAGGACGTCGTGCTGCCGTCGTTCCAGGCGCAGTTCGACGCGGGCGTGCGCACGGTGATGATCAACTCTGGCTCGTTGAACGGCGTGCCGGTGCACGCGTCGAAGTACATGCTGCAGACGCAGCTGCGCGAGCGCATGGGGTTCAAGGGCGTCGCGGTCTCGGACTGGCAGGACATGCGGTACCTGGTGGACCGGCACAAGGTCGCACCGGACTACAAGACGGCGATCGCGATGAGCGTCAACGCCGGTGTGGACATGGCGATGGAACCGTCCAACGCGGCCGAGTTCACGTCGTTGCTGCTCGCGAACGTGCGGGACGGCTCGGTGTCGCGCGGGCGGATCGACCAGGCGGTGCGGCGGGTCCTGAAGCTCAAGTTCGACCTCGGGCTCTTCGAGAAGCCGTACGTGGACCCGGCGAAGGCTGACGGCAACGTGGTCGGTGTCGACCGCGACCTCGCGCGCCAGGCGGCGGCCGAGGGCACGGTGCTGTTGAAGAACGACGGCGTGCTGCCGTTGTCGTCCGCTGCGAAGAAGATCGTGGTGACCGGTGAGACCGCTGACGACGTGCGGCGTCAGCTCGGCGGCTGGACCGTGGAGTGGCAGGGCGTGCCGGACGACTCGCCGTTGCCGCCGACCGCGACCGTGCTGACGGGTGTGCGCGAGGCCGTTCCCGGTGCGTCGGTGGTGCACGCTCCGACCCAGGCCGCGGCGGTGTCCGAGGCGGCGGGTGCGGACGCGGTCGTCGTCGTCCTCGGCGAGAAGCCCGGTGCGGAGGGTCCTGCCGACACGGAGAACCCCGCGTTGACGCCTGAGCAGCAGGCGTGGGTGGACGCGGTGCAGGCGACCGGCAAGCCGGTGGTCGTGGTGCTGCTGACCGCGCGGCCGCAGGTGCTCGGTGCGGCGGCGGACGCGAACGCGCTGGTCGCGGGCTGGTTGCCGGGCAGCGAGGGTGGCAGGGCGATCGCGGACGTGCTGTTCGGCGCGGTCAACCCGAGCGGCAAGCTGCCGATCTCGTGGCCCAAGGCTTTGGGCGACCCCACGCTGACCTACGACCAGCTGCCGGGCGCGAACACCTCGGCGGGCGCGAAGTACGACCCGCTCTACGCGTTCGGGCACGGGCTGTCGTACACGTCGTTCACCACTTCGGGGATGACGGCGTCGGTGGACCGTTCGAACGGCGTGGTGAAGTTCACGGCGGCGAACACCGGTGCGCGTGCGGGCACTCTGGTGGTGCCGGTCTACGTGCGTCAGCCGGCCTCCCCCGTGCTCACGCCGGACGCCAGGCTGGTGGGCTTCACCCGCGTCGAACTCGCTGCGGGACAGTCGAAGCAGGTCGAGGTGCCGTTCAAGCTCTCGCAGCTCGCGCTGACCGTCGGCGACGTGGACGGTGACGGACGGCGTGAGGTCGCCCGGGGTGGCTACGAGGCCGTGGTCGGTGCCGAGAAGGCCGCCTTCACGGTGCGCTGAGCTGGCCTGATATCCTTCGTCGTCGTGAACGCGCGGCACTCCGCCGTGGAGGAGAGCCGGTCCTCGTGACCGGTGCCGACAAATGCGCGCCACGAACCCCGGTTTCGACAAGAAGGGTGATGTCGCATGGCGAACATCAAGTCCCAGCTCAAGCGGATCAAGACCAACGAGAAGGCCCGCCTTCGCAACAAGTCGGTCAAGTCGTCCCTGAAGACGGCCATCCGCAAGTTCCGCGAGGCTGCCGAGGCCGGCGACAAGGCGAAGGCCCTGGAGCTCCTGCAGGACGCGTCCCGCAAGCTCGACAAGGCCGCCACCAAGGGCGTCATCCACGCCAACCAGGCCGCCAACAAGAAGTCGGCGATGGCCCTGCGCGCGAACGCCCTCGAGGGCTGATCTCGCTCGCGGAGCTCGCACTGAGCTTCTGGAAGAGCCCCATCTCCTCGCGGAGGTGGGGCTCTTCCGCGTTTCTGGTGTAGGCGTGAGTCCATGGAATCGCTGCCGCGCCTCGACTTCTTCGAGCTGCACGACCTCGACGGCACTCCGCCGGTGCTGCGCACCTTGCACACGGAGTCCATCACCACCATCTACCGGCTGACCGACGCCGCCCGCGAGTACGCGCGGCCGTTGGCGCTGGCCCTGCGGTCGGGCGCGGACCACCGGATCGTCGACCTCTGCGCCGGTTCCGGCGGCCCGGTGCCGTTGATCCAGCGGCGGCTGCACGCTGAGGGCGTCCACACCCAGGTCACGCTGACGGACCTCGTGCCGAACGTGCCCGCCTTCGAACGCGTGGCCTCGGTGAACCGGCGTCGCCTGCCCGACTCGTGCTGCACCGTCGACCACGTCTCGTCGTCCGTCGACGCCACGGACTGCCGCATCGAGGGCACGCGGACGATCTACGGCGCCTTCCACCACTTCCCGCCGCCGTTGGCCACGCGCATGCTGCAGAACGCCGTCGACACCCGGCAGCCCATCGTCGTCGTGGACACCAAACGGTCGTGGCTCTACGTGCTGGTCTTTCCGTTCTTCCTGACGCTGACCGTGTTGCTCGCGGCGCCGTTCCAGCGCAACCCGCTGCCGCGCTACCTGCTCCGGCTGGCGCTCACCTACGTCGTGCCGGTGCTGCCGTCCATGATGTTCTGGGACAGCGTCGTGTCGTTCCTGCGCATGTACGGGCGCGCGGAACTGCGGCGGATGGTCGACGGCCTGACCGGCACCGGCACGTTCGACTGGACGATCGGCGTCGAACGCGGCTTCACCGGCGCCCAGTACCTGATCGGCATCCCGCGCGAGAAGTGAGTGTCAGCGGCGGCTGTGGGCGGCCACGATCCGGAGCACGGCACGCTCCAGCGCGTAGTCGGCGTCGGCCGCCACGCCCTTCACGTCGGCGTTGAGTCCCGCGACCACCTGCATCGCGTCGGCGAGACCCGTCTGGTCCCAGCCGCGGGCCTGCGCCTGCGCCTTCTTGATCTTCCACGGCGGCATGCCGAGCGGGCCGGCGAGGCTGAACGGATCGGCCCGGCCCACCGCGGACACGCGCGCGACCGTGCGCACCGCGTCCGCCAGCGCGTCCGCGACCAGCACGTGCGGCACACCGAGCTGCATCGCCCAGCGCAACGCCTCCATCGCGCCCGCCCGGTCCCCCGTGACGGCCTTCTCCGCGACGGCGAACCCCGTCACCTCGGCCTTGCCCTGGTGGTAGCGGCGGATCTCCTCGACCGTCACCTTGCCGTCGGTGTCGGACACGAGCTGCGACGCGGCCGCGGCGAGCTCGCGCAGGTTCGTGCCCACGGCGTCGATGAGCGTGGCGACGGCCTCCGGGTCGATCTTGCCGCCCGCCCGCCGCACCTCGTTGCGCACGAACGCCTCGCGCTCGGCCGGCTTGGTGACCTTGGCGCACTCGATGACCGCGGCACCGGCCTTCTTCAGCTGTCCCGGCAGGTCCTTGGCGGCCTTGCTGCGACCACCGCCGGTGTGCACGACGACGAGCGTGATGCCGTCCGCGGGCGCCTTGACGTAGGAGAGCACCATGTCGGCGATCTCCTTGCTGATGTCCTGCCCGTTCAGCAGGACGATCACCCGCCCCTCCGCGAACAGCGACGGACTCACCAGTTCGGCCAGCTCGGGAGCCGTGAGATCAGTCACCTGGACGCGGGTCAGATCGGCGGTCGAGTCGACCTCGCGGGCAGCGTCCAAAGCCGCCCGAACAGCCCGTTCGACCAGCAACTCCTCTTCGCCGACGATGAGTTGCAGAGACTCCGGTGCGCTCACGCTCCGCATCCTCCCACGTCCCGGATCGTGGACGTTTGTGGCTCAGCAACGGACTGGTGCCGTAGCTTGGTGGCCACAACTGAACACCGCTCATCCAGAGGGGCAGAGGGAACGGCCCGAAGAAGCCCCGGCAACCGGCGTCAGCGCTGTGTGCACATACCTGTGGACGCATCTGAGCGCAGACGATCACGGTGCCAATTCCGACCCGTTCGATTTCGCGGGAAAGATGAGGAGATACCTCGCGATGACTGCTGTCACTGTGCCCACGAGCACCCAGTTCGACCTCGGCCCGGCCCGCGCGCTGCTGTGCCGTGAGTGTGGAAACGAAACCCCTCTCGCTCCTGAGTACGCCTGTCTCGAGTGTTTCGGGCCGCTGGAAGTGGCCTACGACTTCGGGAAGATCCGGCGCGAGGACATCGAGGCCGGCCCCAGGTCCATCTGGCGCTACCGCGGCCTCCTCCCCGTTCCGTCCACTGTGGAGCAGCACCCGAACACCGATCCCGGCGGCACCCGCCTGGTCGAGGCGCACAACCTCGCCAAGGCCCTGGGCGTCCGCAAGATCTGGGTGAAGGACGACACCGGCAACCCCACCCACTCCTTCAAGGACCGCGTCGTCGGCGTCGCGCTCGCCGCGGCCCGCGAACTCGGCTTCAAGGTGCTGGCCTGCCCGTCCACCGGCAACCTGGCGAACGCCGTCGCCGCGGCCGCCGCCCGGGCCGGCTGGAAGTCCGTGGTCCTCGTCCCCTCCAACCTCGAACGCGCCAAGATCCTCATGAGCGCGGTGTACGAGGGCGCCCTGATCGCCGTCGACGGCAACTACGACGACGTGAACCGCCTCGCCCAGGAGCTCGCCGCGGAGAACGAGGACTGGGCGTTCGTGAACGTCAACGTCCGCCCGTACTACGCGGAAGGCTCGAAGACGCTCGGCTACGAGGTCGCCGAACAGCTCGGCTGGCGCCTGCCCGACCAGATCGTCGTGCCGATCGCGTCCGGCTCGCAGCTCACCAAGGTCGACAAGGCGTTCCGCGAGCTCGGCCAGCTCGACCTGGTGGAAGCCTCGCCGTACAAGGTGTTCGGCGCGCAGGCCACCGGCTGCTCCCCGATCTCCGCCGCCTTCAAGGCGGGCCACGACGTCATCCGCCCGGTCCGCCCGGACACCATCGCCCGCTCGCTGGCGATCGGCGCCCCGGCCGACGGCCCGTACGTGCTCGACGCGGTGCGCCGCACCAACGGCGCCATCGAGGACGTCACCGACGAAGAGGTCGTCGAGGGCATCAAGCTGCTCGCCCGCACCGAGGGCATCTTCGCCGAGACCGCCGGCGGCGTGACCGTCGCGACGGCGAAGAAGCTGATCGAGACGGGCCAGCTCGACCCCGACGCCGAGACCGTGCTGCTCATCACCGGCGACGGCCTCAAGACCCTCGACGCCCTCGGCGACACGATCGGCCCGCGCGCGACGGTCCCGCCGTCGGCGGAAGCCGTCATCAACGCCCTGGGCTAGCCCGGCGCCTCACCTCCTCCCGGACGCCATCTCCCCGCTTCACAGGGAGATGGCGTCCGTCTTGAGCCACCCCGTGCGCGGGAACCGGTCCAGGCCTTCGACCACGTGCGGCCCGACCGGCGTCACCTCTGCCCGCCACGCCACGATCCGTTGCGGCCACGGGGCTTCCGCCTTCAACGCGTTGTAGTGGTAGTCGTGCCACACGTCCGGCGCGATCCGCAGCGCGTCGTCGAACACGTGCTCGGCCGCGAGGTCGTACGCCGCCTCTGGCGACTCCGCCTTCGTCGGCGCCAGCACGTGCGTCATCTTCGCCCGGTACGTGACGGCGCGCGTGCCGTCGTCGAGCGATTCGCAGATGTAATAACCGAAATCGGGTTTCAGCTCGTCGTGCGGCCACGGCGTGGCCGTGTAGTTCGTCTGCCACAGCGCCCACGCGAGCCCCGGCGTGCCACCGGGAATCGGGTAGCGCGCGTTGAACAACCTCACCCAGACCATCTCTTCTCCTTCGTACGACTCGATTGCCCGGCAACACCGCCAGGTCTCCGTCCTCATCCGTGCGCAACACCAACGCGCCTCCCATCCGCAACACGTCCACGACGTGCGGACTCGGATGCCCGTACCTGTTGCCCTCGCCTACGCTCACCAGCGCCACCCGAGGCCGCACCGCCCGCAGGAACGCGGGCAGCGAGTACCGCGACCCGTGGTGCGGCACCTTGAGCACCTCGGCACGCAGGTCCCGCTCCCCCAGCAACGCCGCCTGGCCGGCCAGTTCGACGTCCCCGGTGAGCAGCACCCGGCCCGCTCGCGTGTGCGCTCTGAGCACGAGCGAGTAGTCGTTCACCGTCGTGTTCCCGTCCTCGGCGACCGGCGGCCTTCGAGGACCCATCACCTCCATCTCCAGTCCTGGCAGGGAAAACCGCTCCCCCGCCTGCGGCTCGACCACCCGCACGTGCTGAGCGCGGGCGAGCTGACCGACCTCTCGCCAAGCCCAGACGGGCTCCTTGAGCGGTCCGACCGCGATCGCCCCCACCGCACGCCCGGTGAGCGCGGCCTCCAGCCCGCCGACGTGGTCCGCGTGCAGGTGCGTCAGGACCAGGAGCGGAATCCTCTTGATTCCCAACGTCTTCAGGCACCGGTCGACCGCACCGGGATCGGGCCCGGTGTCGACCAGCACCGCCGTGTCCGGCGCGTCGGTCGCCAGCACCAGCGCATCGCCCTGGCCCACGTCGCAGCTGACGACCTTCCACCCGTCCGGCGGCCACACCGGCGCCACCACCCTCATGGGCACCAGCACCACGAACCCACCGACGAGCACCGCGACGACCAACGTCCGCGTCTTCTTGAAGCGCAACAACAACACCACCGCGGCGGTGACCGCGGTCAGCGCCACCGCCCCGACCCAGCCGTCGGGCCAGCCGACCGCAGCACTGGGCACCGACGCCGCCTGCCGCCCGACCAGGACCAGCCAGCTCACCGCGGGCCCGGCAACGTGCGTCACGACCTCGGCCGCGGCACCGCTGACCGGTGCGACGGCCGCCGCCACGACCCCCAGCACCGTCGCCGGCGCGACGACCGGCCCGGCGACCAGGTTGGCCACCACCGACACCAGGCTCACCTGCCCGGAGATCCCGGCCACCAGCGGCGCGGTGGCCAGACTCGCCGCCGTGGGCACGACGATCGCCTCGGCCAGCCCGTTCGGCACGCCACGCCGTTTGAGCGCCCGCGCCCATCCCGGCGCGACGAGCACCAACGCCGCCGTGGCCACCACGGACAACGCGAACCCGGGCTCGCCGCCCAGCGCCGGATCGTGCATCACCAGCACGAGCACGGCCGCCGCCAGCCCGGGCACCGCCGACCGCTGCCGGCCGAGCACCAACGCCAGCAACGCCACCGCGCCCATGACCGCGGCCCGCAACACGCTCGGCTCCGGCCCTGCCAGCACCACGAACCCGACCAGTGCCACGAACGCGGCCCCAGCGGCCGGCCGCGGCCCGAGACGCCGGGTGAGCAGGTAGACCGCACCACTCACGATGGCCAGGTTCGCCCCGCTCACCGCGAGGAGGTGAGCGAGCCCGGCCGTCCGGAACTCGTCCACGATGCGCGGCACCATCTGCTCGGTGTCGCCCACCACGAGCGCCGGCAGCAGCCCGGCCTCCTCGTCGTCGAGCACCTTGCTGGCCTGCCGCAGACCGTCGCGGAGCTCGGCGGCCCAACTCTGGTACGCCGGCGGCGGTTGCGGGTTCTGCGGAGGCCCGCGCACCCGCAGCAGGGCTGAGGCCAGGTCACCGCCCCTGGGCGGGGCGAGCGTGCCCTTGACCGTGACCTTCTGCCCCGGCAACAGATCCCGCCACTTCTCCGCCGGGGCCAGCACGACCAGCTGGGCACCGTCGGCCGTCGCCCTGATGACGACGTTCTCCACGCCCGCCTGGGTGCCGCCGAAGCCCTCGGCCCGGATTCCCTTCGGTCTGGACGTGAGTTCGGCGGTGAGGGTGGTGGAGCGGCCTTCGTTCGCGGCCTGGCGCAGCGGGTGGGTCTCGGCTCGGTGGACTGCCGCGCCCACCCAGATCGCGGCCGCCGGGCCGGAGATCAGGAGGGCGATGGCGCAGGTTCTGGTCCACCAGGCTCTGCGCCAGGCGAGCAGGCCGAGCGCTCCTGCCGTCAGGCCTGTCAGCGCGGCCGTCTGCCAGCTCAGGAAGAGGCCGGCGGCGGCCGTGGCCCAGACTGCGGCCGCTGCCGGGACGAGACGGAAGTCGTGGGCTGCCGGGAGTTTGCTAGCCATCGGCGGCCCTCGCTCGTGAGAGAACGGGGTGGGCGTCGTCCGTGGGAGGTCTCGGATCGCGGCTGGGACTGCCTCGGCGGGGGCGGGGCAGCGTGGGACGCCTCGCGGCCGCGCGGTGCGGGAGTGTGCGCGGGTGGAGGCTCAGGCGCCGGGAGGTGGGGTGGTGCCACGCGGTCTCGACGTGAGCGTGGCTGGTGATGCGGACGGAGGACATGACTGACTCCGGTCGGTGAGGGGTGGAGCTACGCCGGGGAACCGGGGCGTCGCGGGTGAGGGGGCAGCGCTCCGGGACGGGCGCCGGCCTAATCAGGTGTGGACCAGCTCGGCGAGCTTGGCCAGCTTCGACTCGCCGATGCCTTCCACGTCGCGGAGTTGGTCGACCGCGGTGAAGGGGCCCTTGCGGGTGCGGTGGTCGACTATCCGTTGGGCCATCACCGGGCCGATGCCGGGGAGGGCGTCCAGCTCGGTCGTGGTGGCGGTGTTCAGGTTCAGCTTGGGCTGGATGCCTGGAGCTTGGGGCGCGGCGGCCGCGGGTGGCGGTGGGATGCCCACCGCTATCTGCTCGCCGTCGGTGAGTTTGCGGGCCAGGTTCAGGTTGTGGAGGTCGGTGCCCGGCTTCATGCCTCCGGCCAGGTGGATGGCATCGGCCACGCGGGCGCCGGACGTGGCGGTGACGAGGCCCGGGGTGGCCACCTCGCCGATCACGTTCACGACGAGGTCCGCGGCCGGGGCCGAGGTGCTCACCAGCGCCAGGTCCGGGGCCGGTTCGGCGGCGGGGCTCTGCCACCAGCTGCCCAGGCCTATGACCGTGCACGCCACGGCTATGCCCAGGGCCAGCAGGCCTCGGCGCGGGAGGGAGGGCAGGCGGAAGCGGCGGTGGGGCGGGGCGGTGTCGGCCGCGTCCTCTGATCGCGCGTGGACCAGGGTCGGGTCGGCTCTCACCTTGTCGGCCAAGGCGGCCAGGCGTTCGGTCGGGAGGGGGTCCGGGTGGGAGCGGGAGGACATGCGAGCGACGTTACGGAGCGGGGTGGGTGGGGAGGCGGGGTTGGCTCCGGGGCTGTGGATTACTCGCGGGTTGTGGACAGGTCGCGATCACTCGCCGGTCGGAACCGCGGAGTTGTCGGGGGTCTGTGGGATGCTGTCGGGTCCTCCCGGCAGCACCACGACGCCCAGCACGCCCGGTCCGGTGTGCGCGCCGATCACCGCGCCGACCTCCGAGATCACGCATCCCGTCGAGCCGGGCAGCCGTTCGTCCAGGCGGGTCGCGAGCTCCGCGGCACGTTCCGGCGCGGCCAGGTGGTGCACGGCGAGTCCTACCGGGCCGTCGCCCGCCGCGGCCGCCGCCAGGTCGACCAGGCGCCCCACCGCGCGGCCCATCGTGCGCACCTTCTCCAGCGGCACGATCCGGCCGTCGTCCATGTGCAGCAACGGCTTCACCGCCAGCGCGGTCCCCACCAGTGCCGCCGCCGTACCGATCCGGCCACCCCGGCGCAGGTGCTCCAGCGTCTCCAGGCAGAAGAACATCCGGGTCTCCGCCGCGGCCGACGAAGCGGCCTCCTCGACCTCGGCGTGCGAACGCCCGGCGGACACGGCCGCGCACGCGCGCAACACCGAGAACCCGAGCCCCATGCCCGTCGACCTCGAGTCGACCACGCGGATGCGGGTCGGATCGATCTCCTCAGCAGCCAGCCGTGCGGCCTCCCACGTGCCGGACAGCTCACGAGAGAGATGCACGGACACGACCGCGTCAGACGACGACAGCGCCTCGCGGTAGACCTCGGCCATCTCACCGGGTGTGGGCCGCGACGTCGTCACCCGGCGGTGCTCGGCGAGGGCGGCGGCCAGTTCGAACGGTCCGAAGTCGACACCGTCGAGACGTCCGGCTCCGTCCACCGCGACGTGCAACGGCACGACCGTGATCGCATGGCGCTTCGCGAACCCCTCGGGCAGGTATGCCGTGGAGTCGGTGACGATGGTGATGCGCACGAGCGACGAGCCTACGGGGCTCACTCCTCCGAGGGACTCAACGCCACGGACGAGATGAGGGAGGCCATCGCCGCACCCACGAGTTCGTGCCCCTCCCAGCCCCAGTGCATCCCGTCCGGATTTCCGGCACCGGACCGCACGTGCTCCCCGATCACGGCGGGCAAGTTCAGCAACGGCACCCCCGCGGCCCCGGCCCACCCGCGCACGTGCGCCACCGCGGCCGCGTGCCCCTGATGCGCGCTCGCGTACGTCGCCGCACGATGCACCGACGGCACGATCCCGACCGCCGGCATCGTGTACTGAAGATTCCGAACGGACTGCAACATGTCCTTCAGGTACCGCGCCGTCAACGCGGGCGGCAGCGACGCACGCGTGTAAGGCGCCAACCGAGGCTGCACGAACTGATAGCGCGCACGCACCCACCGCCGCAGCCAGTCAGGCCGCACGTAACGCAGCCCCTCACGCAGGTAGGTGGGCAACGGCGAGGGCAACGTGTCCATGCTCCCCACCGCGAACACCAGCACGTCCGTACGGGGCAGCAACGACCAGATCCGCGGATCCCCGGTCAACGCCCACCAGGCGTCCCGTGCCGTCCACCCGAACCCGGCCGCGAGCTCCGCCGACCCGCCCAACTGCTCGGCGCAGATGTTGTGCCACAGGCGCGGGTGGTCGGCGGGCAGCGGTCCGGACGGCCCGAAGAACGACAGCGAGTCCCCGAGGACCAGCAGTCTCAACGCGTGGTGCCCGCGTTGTACGAGGTCAGCCGCCACTGGTCGTTGCGCCGGGTGAACACGGTCCAGTGGCAGTTGGAGATCCCGCCGAGCTGAGACCAGTTCTGCACCGGCAGCTCCAGCAACCGGCCGGTCAACGCGCTGATCAGGCCACCGTGCGCGCACAGCATGACGGTCTCGGAGAACTCGGCGTCCACCTCGTGCACGACCTGGATGGCGCGCTCGGCCACCTCGACCCGCGACTCGCCGTCCGGCGGCGCGAACGTCGGGTCGGTGCGCCACACCTTGACCTGGCCTGGCCACTCCTGCTCGACCTCGGCGACGTTGAGGCCCTGCCACTTGCCCAGGTGGGTCTCGCGCAGCCGTTCGTCGATCCGCAGCGGGATGTCCGTCGACGACGTGAACACCCCGGCGGTGTTGCGGGCGCGCTGCAGGTCGGAGGCCACGACGATCTCCGGCGCGAACCCGGCGAGCACCGGCACGGCGAACCTCGCCTGGTTCAGGCCGGTCTCGGTGAGCGACGAGTCCAGATGACCCTGCAGGCGCCCGGTCGCGTTGTAGTCGGTCTCACCGTGCCGCCACAGCACGAGCCGGCTCAGGGCCATCCGCTACCTCATTCAGCCGTCGAGTCGGCGGGGACGTCCGCTTCGAACTCGATCCGCGGGCAGTCCTTCCACAGCCGCTCCAGGCCGTAGAAGCTGCGCTCCTCGGTGTGCTGCACGTGCACGACGACGTCCACGAAGTCCAGCAGCACCCACCGGCCCTCGCGAGCCCCTTCGCGGCGCACCGGCTTCGTGCCGGCCTCCCGCAGCTTCTCCTCGATGTTGTCGACGATCGCGCCGACCTGCCGCTCGTTGGGAGCGGACGCGATCACGAACACGTCCGTGATCACGAGCTGGTCGGAGACGTCGAGCACCGTCACGTCGTGCGCCTTCTTGTCGGCCGCTGCGTTCGCCGCGACCAGCGCCAGCCGTCGTGCCTCGTCGGTGGCTGCCACGTCACTCCTCTGACTTCCGGCGGGCGTCGATACGCCCACACGAGTTACTGAGGGTACCGGCGTGCGCCAACGGGTACTTCACACGCAGGCATGACGAAGGCCACCTCAGCGCCCTGAGGTGGCCTTCACCTGCGCCGAAGCTTAGAGCGGGCGGACCTGCTGGGCCTGCGGCCCCTTCTGGCCCTGGCCGACCTCGAACTCGACCTTCTGGTTCTCCTCGAGCGAGCGGAAACCCTTGGACTGGATCTCCGAGTAGTGCACGAAGACGTCTGCCGAGCCGTCGTCGGGCGCGATGAACCCGAAGCCCTTTTCGGCGTTGAACCACTTCACGGTGCCTGTAGCCAAAGTCTTGCCTTCCACGAACCAGCAACAACCCGCTGATTGTTGCTCCCCGCGCGCTCGGATGCACGCAAAATCCACTCGAACGTGGTTACGACTCGGAGTACAGGCCTGTTTTCGCGATGTACTGGACCACTCCGTCGGGCACGAGGTACCAGACCGGCTGACCCGACGCGGTCCTCGCGCGACAGCCGGTCGACGAGATGGCCATGGCCGGGACCTCGACCAACGACACGGAACCGGGCGGCAGGTGGCGGTCGTTCAGCGTGTAGCCCGGACGGGTGACTCCGATGAAGTGGGCGAGGTCGAACGCGTCGGCGGCGCGCTTCCAGGACAGGATCTGCTCCAGCGCGTCGGCGCCGGTGATGAAGAACAGGTCGGCGTCCGGGTACTGCTTCTTGAGGTCCGTGAGCGTGTCCACGGTGTACGTGGGGCCGTCGCGGTCGATGTCGACCCTGCTGACCGAGAACCGGGGGTTCGAGGCCGTGGCGATGACCGTCATCAGGTACCGGTCCTCGGCCTCGGAGACCTCCCGCGACGCCTTCTGCCAGGGCTGACCCGTCGGCACGAAGATCACGCGGTCCAGGTCGAACCTGGCCTGCACCTCGCTGGCGGCCACGAGGTGGCCGTGGTGGATGGGGTCGAACGTGCCACCCATGACGCCGATGCGCATCGATCCAGCGTAGACCGGCGCCGGGCCGCTCCCGAGACCCAGCGCCGGTCGTGCTGATCACACCGAACGGCTCAGGGGGAGGACGAGCCGTGCGGGTCGCGGCTCACCCCGAAGCAAAGCCGCGCGCACTGGAGGAACGCGCGGGCCGGTCCCCCATGACGCGGCTCGCCCAAGATTTTTCTCACCAGGCCACCAGGAGCTTCACCGGGCCCCTGACCAGCGATCCCTTGCGGAACTCGACGGGTTCGGCGAGCCGCAGATCCGGCATCCGGCGCGTCAGAGCGCCGAGTGCGACCTGGAGCTCCATCCGCGCGAGCTGCGACCCGAGGCAGAAGTGGATGCCGTGACCGAACTGCAGGTGCTGGCCGACCTCACGCTCAAGGTCGAGTTCCGCGGCGTTGGTGTACATCGACTCGTCGTGGTTCGCCGACGACACGACCACCAGCACGGCGTCACCCTCCTTCACGAGCGCGTTGCCGACCTGGACGTCCTCGGTGGCGATGCGGGTGAAGCCGGCTCCGGCGCCCAGCGGGATGAACCGCAGCAGCTCCTCGACGGCGTTCGGGACCTTCTCCGGGTGCTCGTGGAGGTCCTTCAAGGCGTCCAGGTGGTCGGTCAGGGCGACGACGCTGTTCGCGATCATGTTCGCGGTCGTCTCGTGCCCGGCGACGAGGAGCGTGATGCCGAACCTGACGAGCTCGTCCTCGCTGAGCCTGTCCTCGTTGTCGCGAGCGGCCACGAGCGCACTGATCAGATCGTCCGTGGGATGCGCACGGCGCTTGGCGACCAGTTCGGTGAAGTAGCCGTGCAGCTTGATCATGCCGTGCATGGCTTCTTCCGGTGAGAGGCCGCCGACCGTGGACAGCACCTGGTTCGACCACGTGCGGAAGTCGGCGCGGTCCTCGAACGGCACCCCGAGCAGCTCGCAGATGATCGTGATCGGGAACGGCATCGAGAAGCCCTCGACCAGGTCACCGGGGTTGTCCAGGCCGTCCAGCAGCTCGTCGGTGATCCGTTGGGCGCGCGGCCGCAATTCCTCGACGCGGCGCACCGTGAACGCCTTGGAGACCAGCCGGCGCATGCGGGCGTGGTCGGCTCCGTCGTGCGTGAGGATCGAGCCGCCCGGTGCGATGAGCGGCTGCATCCTCGGCACGTCCTGGTCGACCGTGCGCGCACGGCTGAATCTCGGGTCGCCCAGGACGAACTTCGTGTCTTCGTAGGACGTGACGAGCCAACCCTCGCCGCCGTAGGGATACGTCACGCGCGTGACGGGTTCGTCGCGCCGTAGCCGTTCATAGGTCGGATCGAGGGTCAGCCCGGCAGCTTCGGAGAACGGGTAGGTGGGAGCCATGTCTCCGAACGTAGAGCTACGCCTTGGGGCGCGTGTGGCCTTCTCCCCACACGACCCATTTAGAGGACGTCAGCTCGGTTAGGCCCATAGGGCCGCGGGCGTGCAGCTTCTGCGTGGAGATGCCGATCTCCGCGCCCATGCCGAACTCCGCGCCGTCGGTGTAGGCCGTGGAGGCGTTGACGAACACAGCAGCGGCGTCCACACGGGCCGTGAACCTGCGTGCGGCCGTGACGTCGTTCGTCACGATGGCCTCGCTGTGGCCGGAACCGTACGTGGCGATGTGCTTCACCGCGTCGTCCAACGAGTCGATGACCTTCGCCGAGATGTCGAGGCTCAGGTACTCGGTGCCCCAGTCCTCCTCGGTGGCGGTCAGCACGTCCGGCTGCCGCGCGAACTGCTCGTCGCCGTGGATCGTGACGTTCTCCTGCTGCAACGCCTTGGTGATGCGCGGGACGAACTCGTGCGCGACGTCCTTGTGCACCAGCACGGACTCCGCCGCGTTGCACACGCTCGTGCGCCGCGTCTTGGCGTTGAGGACGATCGCCTCCGCCATGTCGAGGTCGGCGTTCGCGTCGACGTAGACGTGGCAGTTGCCGACGCCGGTCTCGATCGTGGGCACCGTGGCCTGCTCGACCACGGCGTTGATCAGACCGGCACCGCCGCGCGGGATCACCAGGTCGACCAGGCCGCGCGCGGTGATGAGGTGCGTGACGGACGCGCGGTCGTGGCACGGCAGGAGCTGCACGCTGTCGGCCGGGAGGTTCACGCTTTCGAGTGCGTCGCGCAGGATGCCGACGAGCGCGGTGTTGGAGTGCTCGGCGGTCGAGGAACCCCGCAGCAGCGCGGCGTTGCCGGACTTGAGCGCGAGACCGGCGGCGTCGACCGTGACGTTCGGGCGGGCCTCGTAGACCATGCCGACGACGCCCATCGGGACGCGGACCTGCTTGAGCTCGAGCCCGTTCGGCAGGATGCCGCCGGTGATCACCTGGCCGACCGGGTCCGCCAGTCCCGCAACGGTTTCCAGGCCTGCCGCGACACCCTCGACGCGGGCGTCGTTCAGCGTGAGGCGGTCGAGGAGGTTGGCTGGGAGACCCGCTGCCTTGCCCGCTTCGAGGTCCTTCTGGTTGGCCTCGATGATCTCTGGCGCGCGCTTGCGCAGCGCGGCGGCCATCTCCAGGAGCGCGGTGTCCTTGCGCTCGCGGGTGGCGAGGACGAGTTCGTCGGCGGCGACACGGGCGCGGCGAGCTGCCGCGTGCACCTGGTCGCGCAGGTCATCAGTCACGCCACACAGCTTACGACCTGCGACAATCACAATTGTCAGACCTGCCTGCCACGCTTGCTCTCATGGATGACCACATCGCGAGTTCGCGTCGGTCGTCCGGTCAACCGCTCGTGCCGGACTCGGCGAAGCCCAGTTCGGCACGAGCGATTCGGCCGGACGACCGACTCCCCGGCGAACTCGCCGCCGTCTGCGAAGCAGCGGCAGACGAGCACACCCTGGCAAGCTTGCTCCCCATGGACGACATCGCGTTGCGAGAACTGGCGGAGGAACGGCTCCGGGCACTGGCGGGCCCGGAGGCGGTGCTGCGCGAGGACCAGTGGACCGCGATCCACACCCTCGTGGCCCAGCGCCGCAGAGCTCTCGTCGTCCAGCGCACGGGCTGGGGCAAGTCGGCCGTGTACTTCATCGCGACGGCGTTGCTGCGCCAGCTCGGTGAGGGTCCGACGGTCATCGTGTCGCCGTTGCTCGCGTTGATGCGCAACCAGATCGACGCGGCGGCGCGGGCCGGTGTGCACGCGGTGACGATCAACTCGGCCAATCCCGGCGAGTGGGACGCCGTGCAGGAGCAGGTCGCGGCCGGTGAGGTCGACGTGCTGCTGGTCAGCCCGGAACGGCTGAACAACCCCGACTTCCGCGATTCGGTGCTGCCTTCGTTGACGGCGTCGGCGGGCATGCTCGTGGTCGACGAGGCGCACTGCATCTCGGACTGGGGGCACGACTTCCGGCCCGACTACCGGCGGCTGCGGACGTTGCTGACGGAGCTGCCGCCGGGCGTGCCGGTGCTGGCGACGACGGCGACGGCCAACGACAGGGTGGTGCACGACGTCACCGAGCAGCTGGGGCTCGGCGCCGACGAGGGCACGCTGGTGTTGCGGGGGCCGCTGGACCGGGACAGCCTGCGGTTGTCGGTGGCGTTGCTGCCCACGGCGGAGTCGCGGCTCGGGTGGCTGGCCGAGCAGCTCGAACGGCTGCCGGGATCCGGGATCATCTACACGCTCACGGTGGCGGCGGCGGACGACATCGCGGCGTTCCTCGCCTCGCGCGGCTTCGCGGTGGCCGCGTACTCGGGCAAGACGGAGCCGGCCGAGCGCGAGCGGGCCGAGGAAGACCTGCTGGGCAACAAGGTCAAGGCGCTGGTGGCCACCTCGGCGCTGGGCATGGGGTTCGACAAGCCGGACCTGGGCTTCGTAGTGCACGTGGGCGCGCCGTCGTCGCCGATCGCCTACTACCAGCAGATCGGTCGTGCGGGCCGCGGTGTCGAACGGGCCGAGGTGGTCCTGCTGCCCGGCCACGAGGACCGGGACATCTGGGCGTACTTCACGTCGCTGGCGTTCCCGCCGGAAGTGGTGGTGCGCCAGGTGTTGTCCGCGTTGGACGGCGCGGGCAAGGCGCTGTCGACGGCGGCTTTGGAACCGATGGTCGAGCTGTCGCGCGGCAGGCTCGAGGTGGTGCTGAAGGTGCTGGACGTCGACGGCGCGGTGCGGCGGGTGAAGGGCGGCTGGGAGTCGACGGGCAGGCCGTGGGAGTACGACGGCGAGCGGTACGCGCGCATCGCGCAGGCCCGCAAGGCCGAGCAGCAGGTGATGGTCGAGTACCTGCGCACCGACCAGTGCCGGATGAAGTTCCTCCAGGACCAGCTGGACGACCCGACCTCGCACGAGTGCGGCCGCTGCGACAACTGCACGGGCGAACGCCTGTCGGTCGAGGTCTCCGAGGTGGCAGCGGAAGCCGCGCGCGAACGGCTGCTGCGCCCCGGCCTCGACGTGGCGCCGCGCAAGATGTGGCCGACGGGCATGGGCGCGATCGGCGTCCCGCTGTCCGGCAAGATCCCGGCGGCCGAGGTGGCGGCCACCGGCAGGGCGCTGGGCCGCCTCACCGACATCGGCTGGGGCAACCGCCTGCGCGACCTGCTCGCGGACGGCACCGCCGACCGCGAGATCCCGGACGACGTGTTCGCGGCCTGCGTCAAGGTGCTGTCGGCCTGGGGCTGGGACGAACGCCCGGTAGGCGTGGTGACGATCGGCTCACGGCGCCGCCCCCAGCTGGTCGGCAGCTTCGGCCAGAAGATCGCCTCGATCGGCAGGCTGCCGCTGCTCGGCACGGTCTGGCTCGGCGAGTCGACGCACCGCGCCAACAGCGCCCAGCGCCTCGCCGGCCTGGTGCGGTCGGGCGAGGCACCAGATCTGTCCGGTGTGGACGGTCCGGTGCTGCTGGTGGACGACCACGTCGACACCGGCTGGACGATGACGGTGGCGGCACGGATGCTCAGGAAGGAGGGGGCCTCCGCGGTCCTGCCGTTCGCACTCGCGGTGACGAACTGACGGCCGGCAGAGGGATCGAGGCGCGGTGCCCTGCCGCGGGCTGGCGGGCTGGCGGGCTGGCGGGCTGGCGGGCTGGCGGGCTGGCGGGCTGGCGGGCTGGCGGGCTGGCGGGCTGGCGGGCTGGCGGGCTGGGGAAGCACAGCACGGCGCCAATGGCCGGCGAGGCGCGGCGCGGAGACTTGGCCGCTGGCGGAGGATGCGCGGCTTGGCAGCTCGCCGGAGAACCGCTGCACAGCGGTCTGGCTGCTAACCGAGGAAACGCAGCACTGCGTCGCGGAACTCCTCGGGCCTGGTGCCGTGCACGTGGTGGCCGGCGTCGATCGTGACCAGGTCGGCGTTCGGGATCGTCGCGGCCAGTTCGGTCAGCCGCTCCCCCGGCACGCTGCTGCGCGGGCCTCCGCCTACCACCAGCGTCGGGGCCTCGATCGCGGACACCGCGTCCCACCACGCCGGGTCCGGTGCGCGGAGCTGGGTCAGGACCGGTGCGACCAGTCTGCGGTCGAACCGGCGGCTGACGAGGCCGTGGGCGGTCAGGTACAGGGCGACGCCGCGTCTCGGGCGGCGTGGCGGGGCGGTTCTGGGTGGTACCGGTGGGTCTTCCAGGACGAGCTTGCGGACGCGGGCCGGGTGTCTGCCGGCCAGCAGGGCCGCGAGGTGGGCGCCTAGTGAGTGGCCCACCAGGTCGAAGCTCTTGGCGCCGAGGGTGTCCAGGGCTCCGGTGATGTCCTGTTCCATCGAGTCGAGGAGGTAGTCGCTGGTCCACGAGCTGTCGCCGTGGCCGCGCAGGTCTGGCGCTATCACCTCACGGCCGGACGTCACCAGGTCGCGGGTCAGGGTGGACCAGGTGGCCGAGCTGCTGGCCAGGGCGTGCAGCAGGACTACCGTCGGGCCGGTGCCCTCGCGGCGGTAGGTGATGGTCGCGGTGCCGGTGTGCACGGTCGGTGGTGGAATCCGTGCCGGCATTGCGATCTGTCCCCCCGTTCGGTGTGGCACTGTCGTCGTCATGATTCCGGACGTCGTGCGGTATCGGCAGGCGGATGTGCTTTTGGCGCTGCACCGGCGGTTCGGGCCCGTTGTGCGGATGGGGCCCTACACGTATCTGCTCGGGGCTGAGGCGAACCGGTTCGTGTTCGGGCACTCCGAGTTGTTCGAGGTGGAGCGGGCGTTTCAGTCGCTGGTGCCGGTGGACGGGCCCACGTCGTTGATCGTGAGCGACGGGGAGGACCACAAGCGGCGGCGACGGGTTGTGCAGCCCGCGTTGGCTCATCGGCAGATCGCGAGTTACGTGCCGGTGATGCGGGCCAATGCCGAGGCGACGGTCGCGGGGTGGCGGGCTGGTGAGGTGGTGGACGCCTACCAGGAGTTTCGGCGAGCTATCAGGCGTAGCACGATTCACGCGTTGTTCGGTGAGGAGTTGGCTCGGGACTCGGACTTCTTCGGGGCGCACCTGCAGGTGTTGATCAACCTGATCGATCGGAACCCGACGGTGGTCACGTTGTTGCGGACGTTGCGGGCTCCTGCTTGGCGCAACGCCATGCGGGCGCGGCGGGCCGTGGACGCTCGGGTGTACCAGGCGATCGAGGCCACTCGGCAGGGTGGGGCGGCCGGGGACGTGCTGACGGCGCTCGTGCAGGGGGACGGGCTCAGCGATCTGGAGGTGCGGGACCAGATCGTCACGCTGATCGCGGCCGGGTACGAGACGACCAGTGGTGCGATGGCCTGGGCCGTGTTCAACCTGTTGCGGCACAACGGGGTGTGGGAGCGGGCTCGGGAGGACGACGAGTTCCTGGCGAACGTCGTCAACGAGACGCTCCGGCTGTACCCGCCTGCCGTGGTGTCGGCGCGGGTGGCGGCGCAGGAGTTCGAGTTCGCCGGGAAGAAGATCAGGCAGGGCACTTTCCTGCTGTACAGCCCGTACGTGACGCATCGCAGTGCCGAGGTGTTCGCGGAGCCGCTCACCTTCGACCCGGACAGGTGGGAGACCAAGCCTGCGCCGCACGAGTTCCTGCCGTTCGGTGGTGGCCCGCACCGGTGCGTCGGGGCGGGGCTCGCGACGACCGAGCTCACGGTGATGCTGAAGGTGTTGCTGGAGCAGCCGAAGCCCGAACTGCTCCCCCAGCGCCTCACGCCTACCGGGCTCGCGGCGATGCGGCCGAAGAACGGCCTCAGAATCCGAGCAGCAGGATGACCGTCGAGGCGACGCAGGCCACCGCGCGGACGTGGTTCCAGAGCGTCCACGTGCGCAGGTAGGTGGGCCAGTAGGCGTCGTCGGTGCGTTCGAGGCGGTTGTTCATCGGCACGTTGACGAACATCGTGAGCAGGAACGACCCGACGACGTAGAGCAGGCCGCCGGCGATCCTGCCCTGGAAGACCTCGATGCCGCACAGCACGGCGGTGCCGAGGAACACCAGCAGGAACAGCGGGTTCTGGATGCGGGCGTTGATCCGCCGCATCGCCGCGCGGGCGTGCTCGGCGGGCAGGTCCGCGAGGCCGGGCATGACGGCGACGGAGAAGGCGAAGAACAGGCCTGCCATCAGGCCGGTGGCGGTGGCTGCGATCAGCGTGGTTGTCCCCATGGCGACAACTTTGACGCGCTGAAGCAGGACTCTCAATGACAATTCATCGCGCAGGCTTGCTCGTTCGTCCAGACTGGGGTGCATGACGGACGCGCTGGGCGAGGCACTGCACCTGTTGAGGATGTCCGGCACCTTCTACTGCCGCAACGAGCTCACCGAGCCGTGGGGCGCGACGATGCCCGACATGGGCGACTGCCTGTGGTTCCACGTCCTCACCAGCGGGCGGTGCGACGTCGAGGTCGACGGCCAGGTCATCGGGCTCGAACCCGGCGACGTGCTGCTCGTGCCGGGCGGGCAGCAGCACCGGCTGTTCCACGGCGAGGGCGCGGAGACACCGGTCGTCACGACGCTGCCGCACGAGTTCGAGACGGAGAACTACGCGATCCTGCGGCACGGCGGCGGTGGCGCGGTGACGCACCTGGTGTGCGGCGCGGTCCGGTTCGACCACCCGGCGGCGAAGCACCTCGTCACCGTGCTGCCGAGCGTGCTGTACGTGCGGCGCGCGGACGACATGCGCGCCACCATCGACCTCATCGCCGCCGAGTCGAAGGCGGTGCGGCCCGGTGGCGAGGCGGTCATCACGCGGCTGGCGGACGTGTTGGTGATCCAGACGATCCGGTCGTGGCTCGCGAACGACCCGGCGGCGCGCACCGGGTGGCTGGGGGCGTTGCAGGACCAGCAGATCGGGCAGGCGCTCGCCCTCATCCACCGCGATCCGGCGCAGCCTTGGACCGTCGAACGGCTGGCGCACCAGACGGCGATGTCGCGGTCGGCGTTCGCGGCGCGGTTCACCGAACTCGTCGGCGAACCGGCGATGCGCTACGTCACGCGGTGGCGCATGCACGTCGCGATGAACCGCCTCAAAGACCGCGACAGCACGGTGAGCGAGGTCGCCCGCGGCCTCGGCTACGAGTCCGAGGCCGCGTTCAGCCGGGCGTTCAAGCGGATCGTCGGGGTGTCCCCCGGTCAGGCGCGGGCGGGCTGAAGCAGGTCCCAGCGGTTGCCGTAGAGGTCCTCGAACACGGCGACCTTGCCGTAGACCTCCTCACGGGGCGTCTCCAGGAAACGCACGCCGAAAGCGGACATCCGGGCATGATCGCGGTCGAAGTCGTCAGTCGTGAGGAAGAACCCGACACGGCCACCGGTCTGGTCGCCTGCTCGTGCTCGCTGCTGATCCGTGTCAGCCTGGGCCAGCAGCAGCGACGCACCCTCACCCGCCGACACCACGACCCAGCGCTTGTCGCCCTGCGGAGTGTCCTCGACCAGCGTGAACCCGAGTCCGTCCACGTAGAAGCGGATCGCCTCGTCGTAGTCGCGGACCACCAACGTCACCAAACCAATAGATCGCACGGCGATGAGTATCGACGACGAGAGAGGTCTACTCGCACATGGCTGACACACTGGTGCTCCTGCACCCCGGCGGCGCGGACCCCTCGGCGTTCGGGCCGCAGTACGACGCGCTCGCGGACTTCGCGTTGCACGCGCCACATCGCGTCGACCAGGCCACCCAGGACCACACCGAGATGGCCGGCGAGACCATCAGGTTCCTCGAACGCGTCGGGCCCGCTCACCTCCTCGGGTGCAGCGACGGCGCCACCGTGGGTCTGCTCACCGCCGTGATGCGCCCAGATCTCGTGCAACGCCTTGTGGTCGTGTGCGGCGTCTACCACCACGAAGGCTGGGACCCGGCGACGGAACTCACGCCCATGCACCACCGTTCGCCCGCGCTGTCCGAAACGGACCTGAGCAAGCTCACGAACCGCACGCTCATCATGATCGGGGACGACGACGAGGTGACGCTGGAGCACGCCACGTCCATGTACCGCGCGCTGCCGAACGCCGAACTCGCGGTCGTTCCAGGCACGTCACACGGGCTGCTGCACGAGAAACCCGCGCTGTGCAACGCGATGATCGTCGACTTCCTGACCAACGATCCAGTGGAGACGTACGCCCCAATTCGTCGCCGTGTGTGATTGGGTGCACGCATGGCGGTTACATCGGAGAAGCATCGACTGCCCGTGCGGACGCTCGTCGCATCGAGCGCCGGCAACGCCGTGGAGTGGTACGACTGGGGCATCTACACGGCGTTCAGCATCTACTTCGCCACGCAGATCTTCCCGTCCGGCAACGAGACCGCGGCGCTGCTGAGCACCTTCGCGACGTTCGCGCTCGCCTTCTTCTTCCGCCCGCTCGGCGGCTATCTGCTCGGCCGGTTCGCGGACCTCAAAGGCCGTCGCACGGCGATGTTGCTGACGATCGTGCTGATGTCCGGTGGCTCGGTGGTGATCGGGTTGCTGCCGACGTTCGAGCAGGTCGGCTGGCTGTCCCCGGCACTGCTCGTGCTGGCGAGGATCGCCCAGGGCATGGCGCTCGGCGGCGAGGTCTCGAACGCGTCGGCGTACCTCGCGGAGATCGCGCCGGCGAGCCACCGCGGCCGCTACTCGTCGTTCTTCTACATCTCGACCGGCGCGGCCGTGCTGATCGCGTCGCTGCTCGGGTTCTTCCTGTCGCGCAACCTCGACAAGGCCGCAATGGCCTCCTACGGCTGGCGCGTGCCGTTCCTGATCGGCGGGGTGCTCGGCCTGATCGGGTTGTGGCTGCGGCGCGAGCTCAAGGAGACCGACCAGTTCGAGGACAACAAGGCCAAGGCCGAGAAGCTGCGCAACCCGCTGCTGACGACGATCAAGGAACACCCGAAGGCCGTCGCGCAGATCATCGGCGTCACGCTGCTGTCGACGCTGAGCTTCTACACGTTCTTCTCCGCGCTGACTCCGTTCGCGGTGAAGACCAAGGGCGCCAACGACATCGACGTGTTCCTGGCGCTGTCGATCGGCACGGTGGTGTTCATCGCGCTGCAGTACCCGATGGGCTGGACGGCGGACCGCTACGGCCGCAAACCGCAGATGCTCGTGTGGTCGGCGGCGATGGCGTTGCTGGTGGTGCCGCTCTCCACACTGGTCAAACCCGGCCTGGCGAACCTCGTGATCGTGTTCGCCGTGGGGCTCGGGCTCTACAGCGCGTTCACGGCGATCGCGCCCGCGATCATGAGCGAGCTGTTCCCGACGGAACTGCGCGGGCTCGGCATCGGCGCCTGGTACAACCTGACCGTCGCCGTGTTCGGCGGCACCGCCCCGCTGGTCATCCAGGCCGTGGGCGGCACCGTCTTCTTCTGGTACGTCACGGTCGGCGCGGTGATCACGCTGCTCGTGGTGCTGACCCTGCCCGAGACGAAGGGCGTCGAGCTCACCTAGTCAGCGGCACCAGGTCGTCCGCGTGCACGACCTCGCGGCGATGTTCCAAAGCCAGGTCGTGGCTCTTGCGGCCGATCAACGACGGCAGCTCCGCCGAGTCGTAGCCGACCACACCGCGGGCCACGACCTCGCCCGCGAGGCTGACCAACTCGACCACGTCGCCCGCCTCGAAGTCGCCGTCCACGCCGGTGATCCCGGCCGCGAGCAACGACCGGCGGCGGCCCACGACGGCGGCGACGGCGCCGTCGTCGAGGTGCAGGCGGCCGTTGGCGTCGGTGGCGTACCCGAGCCAGAAGCGGCGGGCGGTGAGGCGGGAACCCGTTGCGGCGAAAGCGGTTCCGACGTCGGCGGTGGTCAGCGCGCGACCTGCCTCGGTAGCGCCGGTGAGCAGCACCGGGATGCCCGCCGCCGACGCCAGGCGGGCGGCGGCGAGCTTCGAGGCCATGCCGCCGGTGCCCAGACCGGACGCGCCGGGAGCGGTGGCGTTCACGCCGTCCACGTCGGACGCCGACGCGACCTCGGCGATGCGCACGGAACCCGGCTTGCGCGGGTCGCCCGAGTAGAGGGCGTCCACGTCGGAGAGCAGGAACAGCGCGTCGGCGCCGACCAGGTGGGCCACCAGGGCGGCCAGCCGGTCGTTGTCGCCGAAGCGGATCTCCTCGGTGGCCACGGTGTCGTTCTCGTTCACCACCGGGACGGCGCCCAGGGCAAGCAGCCGGTCGAACGTGCGCTGCGCGTTGCGGTAGTGGGCTCGGCGCACCACGTCGTCGGCGGTCAGCAGGACCTGGCCGACCGTCAGGCTGTAGCGGCCGAACGAGTTCGCGTAGGCGTGCGCGAGGGTGAGCTGGCCGACGCTCGCCGCGGCCTGCTGGGTGGCGAGGTCGCGCGGGCGGCGGGAGATCTTCAACGGCGCCAGGCCCGCGGCGATCGCGCCGGACGACACGAGCACCACCTGGCTGCCTGCCGCGGAACGGGCCGCGAGGGCGTCGACCAGCGCGTCGAGACGCGCCGGGTCGAGGCCACCTTCCGCCGTGGTCAACGAAGAGGAACCGACCTTGACCACGATGCGGTGCGCCGAGGCGACCGCCTGCCGAGCTTGTGAGACCACGGGGGCCGTCACGGATTTACTCCTCGTCGAAGTCGTCGCCGTAGTCACCGGGCGCGCGGCGGGCCTTCTTCAGGGCCTTGCGCTCGTGGGCGCCGATGCGGTCGTTGCGCTCGAGGCGGACGTCCGTGCCACGGCCGGTCATCGTCATCGCGATGCCCGCCGGCGTGGTCGGCTCCCAGTCGAACACCAGGTCGCCGATGGTGACCTGGCAGCCGGGGATGGCGCCCATCTTCACGAGCTTGTCCTCGACGCCCAGCCTGTTGAGGCGGTCCGCGAGGTAACCGACGGCTTCGTCGTTGGAGAAGTCGGTCTGGCGGATCCAGCGCTCGGGACGGTCGCCCCGCACGATGAAGCCACCCTCGACCGAGGGGTCCTCGGTCACGGTGAAGCCCTCGTCGTCCACGGCGGTCGGCCGCAGCACGATTCGGGTCGATTCCTTCTTCGGCTGGGCCTCGCGGTACTCGCGGACGACCTCGGCCAGCTTGAACGACAGCTCCCGCAGGCCCTGGCGGGACACCGTCGACACCTCGAAGACCGGCAGGCCGCGGGCCTCGATCTCCGGGCGGACGATGTCGGCGAGGTCCTGGGCGTCGGGGATGTCGACCTTGTTGAGGATCACCACGCGCGGGCGGTCCTCGAAGTTGCCGCCGAGCGCCGGGGTGTACTCGGAGAGTTCCTTCTCCAGCGCGTCGATGTCGGCGATCGGGTCGCGGCCCGGCTCGTACGTGGCGCAGTCGACGACGTGCGCGAGCACGGCGGTGCGCTCGATGTGGCGCAGGAAGTCGAGGCCGAGGCCCTTGCCCTGCGAGGCGCCGGGGATCAGGCCGGGGACGTCCGCCATCGTGAAGACGGTCTCGCCCGCGGTGATCACGCCGAGGTTCGGGACCAGCGTCGTGAACGGGTAGTCGGCGATCTTCGGCTTCGCGGCGGACAGCACGGAGATCAGCGACGACTTGCCGGCCGACGGGAAGCCCAGCAGGCCCACGTCCGCGACGGACTTGAGCTCCAGCACCAGGTCGCGCGTCTCGCCAGGCTCACCGAGCAACGCGAAACCGGGCGCCTTGCGGGCCTTGGACGCGAGCGAGGCGTTGCCGAGACCGCCACGGCCACCGGCCGCCGCGATGAGCTGGGTGCCCTCACCGACGAGGTCGGCGACGATCTCGCCGCCCTCGGTCATCACCACGGTGCCGTCCGGCACGCGCAGGACCAGGTCGTCACCGTTCGCGCCGTCGCGGTGCGCACCGGCACCGGCCTTGCCGTTGGTGGCGGAGGCGTGCGGGCGGAAGTGGAAGTCGAGCAGGGTGTGCACCTGCGAGTCGACGACGAGGATGACGTTGCCGCCACTGCCGCCGTTGCCGCCGTCGGGGCCGCCGAGGGGCTTGAACTTCTCGCGGTGCACTGAAGCACAACCGTTGCCCCCGTTGCCGGCGGCAGCGTGGATCACCACCCGGTCTACGAAGCGGGCCACGGAACTACTTCCCTTCGAACGACATGTCCGCGCGCGAACATGCTGCGTACGTACAACTTCAGGACAAACAACGAGGGGCGGAGCCGGGTGACCGGTTCCGCCCCTCGCAGAGGTTCTAACTACGTCGCGGAGACGGTCCTCAGACCGCGACCGGGACGATGTTGACGGTCTTGCGACCGCGCTTCGTACCGAACTCCACCGCACCCGGCAGCAGGGCGAACAGCGTGTCGTCCTTGCCGATGCCGACGCCGACGCCGGGGTGGAACTTGGTGCCGCGCTGACGGATCAGGATCTCGCCGGCCTTGACGACCTGACCGCCGAACCGCTTCACACCCAGGTACTGGGGGTTGGAGTCACGGCCGTTGCGGGAACTGGATGCACCCTTTTTGTGTGCCATGAGAAGTCAGGTCCTCACTTACCGGTGATGCCGGTGACCTCGACGCGGGTCAGCTTCTGACGGTGACCCTGTCGCTTGTGGTAGCCGGTCTTGTTCTTGAACTTGTGGATGCGAATCTTCGGGCCCTTGGTGTGCTCGACCAGCTTGCCGGTTACCGAGAACTTCGCCAGGGCGTCCGCGTCAGCGGTGACGTCAGTGCCGTCGACCACGAGCAGCGCCTGGAGGGAGATTTCGGTGCCCGGCTCGCCCTCGAGCTTCTCGACCTCGACGATGTCGCCGACAGCGACCTTGTACTGCTTGCCGCCGGTCTTGACGATCGCGTACATCAGGACGGAAGTCTCCTGCTACTCGATGGTGACGGGCCATGCGCCAACCAGTCTGGGATTGGTGTTTCCACCACAGGCACCAGAGGAGGCACACGACAGGACCCGTCGGATGGCGGGCCGTCGTCAAGGTTACGGGAGTGGGTACCGCAGGAGCAAACTGGGGTGCCCCGATCGCGTTTCCGCAGGCTGTGCGGTCCCTCACAACCTTTCCGGACAAACAAAACCGGGGCCGCCAGAAAGGCGGCCCCGGTCTCGTTCATCCGCGTCAGTCCTCCTGCACCGGCGGTCCCGCCGGCCGCGACACGGCGCGGCGACGGCGCGTGGTGGTGGTGACCACCGGCGCGGGCATCTGGACCTCTGGCTGCTTCGGCACCTCGACCACGATCGGGGCGGACGCCTCGGTCGCGGCGGGGGCACCGGCCGCGCGCTTGGCCGCACGGCGCCGCGGGCGGGCCGCAGGGGCCTCCACGACGGCCGGAGCGGGCTCGGCGACGGGTTCTGGCGCCGCCACCGGTTCGGGAGCCGTCACGGGCTCCCGCACGGCCTCAGGCTCCACCGCGGGCAGCTGGGACCCGATGCGCCCCGTCACGGCGGGCTGCTGCGAGCCGATGCGACCGGTCACGGCCGGCTGCTGCGCCCCGATGCGACCGGTGACGAGAGGCTTCTCGACGACCGGCTCGGCGACGGGCTCGACGGGTTCGACGAGCTCCTCCGCCGCCTCCTCGAGGACGACCGGGTCGACCTCGACGGGCTCCGGGTCCTCGGCCAACTCGTGCGGCACGTGACCGTTGAGCGCCTGCTCCTCGACCACGACGGCGTCGACGACGGCCTGCGGCTCCTTGTCGCGGCCCCGGCGACGGCGGCGGCGCCGGCCGTGGCCCTCGTGCTCCTGGTCGGCCGCTACCGCATCCTCGGAGACGTCCTCCGGCTCGCCCGGCTCGAAGACCTCGGGCTCGGCCGGGGCCTCGGGAGCCTCGACGGACGCCTCGACGACCTCGGCAGGCTCCGCCGCGTGCTCGGACCCGCCCTTGTTGCGGCGCGACTTGCGGCCACCGCCCTGCGGCTGCTGCTGGCCGCCGCCGTTGCCACCGCCGTGCGAGTGCACGGGCTCGGTGGACACGACGACGCCACGGCCGCGGCAGTGCTCGCACGTCTGGCTGAACGCCTCGAGCAGGCCGGTGCCGACCCGCTTGCGGGTCATCTGCACGAGACCCAGCGACGTGACCTCGGCGACCTGGTGACGCGTGCGGTCGCGGCCGAGGCACTCGGTGAGGCGGCGCAGGACCAGGTCGCGGTTCGACTCCAGGACCATGTCGATGAAGTCGATGACGATGATGCCGCCGATGTCGCGCAGCCGGAGCTGGCGGACGATCTCCTCCGCCGACTCCAGGTTGTTGCGCGTGACGGTCTCTTCGAGGTTGCCGCCGGACCCGGTGAACTTGCCGGTGTTGACGTCGATGACCGTCATCGCCTCGGTGCGGTCGATGATCAGGTAGCCGCCCGAGGGCAGCCAGACCTTGCGGTCGAGCGCCTTCAGCAGCTGCTCGTCGATGCGGTACTCGACGAACGCGTCGTTGTTGCCGACGTGCTTCTTCAGGCGGTCCTGCAGGTCCGGCGCCACGTGGCGGACGTACGAGTCGATGACCTCCCACGCCTCGTCGCCCTGGACGACGAGCTGCGCGAAGTCCTCGGTGAACAGGTCGCGGACGACCTTCACCAGCAGGTCCGGCTCTTCGTAGAGCAGCGAGGGCGCCTTGGTGGAGGTGCTCTCGGACTTCTCCTTGATGACCTTCCACTGGGCCTGCAGACGCGTGACGTCGCGGCCGAGCTCCTCCTCGGAGATGCCCTCGGAGGCGGTGCGGATGATCACGCCGGCGTCCTCGGGGACGACGCGCTTGAGGATGTCCTTGAGGCGCTTGCGCTCGTTGTCCGGCAGCTTGCGGCTGATGCCCGTGGCACCACCGCCCGGCACGTAGACGAGGAAGCGGCCCGGCAGGCTGATCTGCGTGGTGAGGCGCGCGCCCTTGTGGCCGACCGGGTCCTTGGTGACCTGGACGAGCACCGAGTCGCCGCTGGAGAGCGCCTGCTCGATCTTGCGGGACTTGCCCTCGAGACCGGCGGCGTCCCAGTCGACCTCACCGGCGTAGAGCACGGCGTTGCGGCCGCGGCCGATGTCGATGAACGCGGCCTCCATGCTCGGCAGCACGTTCTGCACGCGGCCGAGGTACACGTTGCCGACGATCGAGCCGGTGCCCGACGACGTGACGAAGTGCTCGACCAGCACGCCGTCTTCCAGCACGCCGATCTGGGTGCGGTCGCCGCGCTCGCGGACGACCATCGTGCGGGCCACGGCCTCGCGGCGGGCCAGGAACTCGGCCTCGGTCAGCACCGGGGCACGGCGGCGGCCGGCCTCGCGGCCGTCGCGGCGGCGCTGGCGCTTGGCCTCGAGGCGCGTGGAGCCGCGGATGCTGCGGACCTCGTTCTGCGCGGCCTCGGAGTCGGCCTTGTCGTCGCGCGCGTCCCGCGAGTCGCGCACGTGCACGACGGTGTTCGGCGGGTCGTCCTCGGACGAGACGTCGTCGTCCGCGCCGGTCTTGCGGCGACGGCGACGGCGGCGACGGCGCGTCGAGCTCTCGTCTCCCTCGTCGTCGGTCTCGTCGGACGCCTCGGTCTCGTCGGCGGCCTCGCCCGCGTCCTGCTCGGGAGCCTCGTCGCTCTCGTCGCCGGACTCGGCGTCGGTGCCCTTGCCCCGGCCGCGGCCACGACGGCCCCGGCGGCGGCGACGGCGGCCGTCGGCCTCGTCGTCCGAGTCCACGTCGGCGTCCGCCTCCGCGGCGGCCTCGGCGGCGTCGAGCTCGTCCGCGGCGATCTCGCCGACCGACTTCTCCTCGACGACCGGCTCCTGCTCGACCACGAACGGCGAGACGGGCGCCTTGGGGCGCTCGACCGGCGTGGGGGGCAGGAAGACGGCGCTCGGGGCGGCGAAGAGCGGCGCGAGCGCGGGTGCCTCGAACGCCGGGACCGCGGGGGCCTCGTAGTCCTCGGTGACCTCGCCCGTGACGACGTCGTCCCAGTCGATGAGCGTCTCGGCGACCTTCAGGGCCACGTCGCGGCTCACGCTCGACTGCGCGCTGCGGGCGACCTCACCGAGGTCGGCCAGCGCCGTCATCACGTCCTTGCTGCTGACCTCCAGCAGCTTTGCCAGCGCGTGGACCCGCAACTTGTCCGGCAGGTCCGCCAGTTCAGGGCGTGCGGCAACCACGCCCTGCCCGCCGGTGCCACCGGCAGGCTGTTCCTTGTTCGACATGCAGCTCCTCCACCCCCGGGCGCGTCCCGTGAGGACGCGGCCGCGCAGGGGCCTCTCTTGTCTCTCTCCACCGCTGCTCGCGGCGGGAATCCTTGCCTCGCGCGCAGTGGCGTGGCGCCTCACCGGGCGCACGCTTGCGCAGGTCCCACGACGACGCCGCTGTCAGCGCCGCTCCTCCTGTTTGCGCGTCACGGCTGGAGCGTCCTGCGCTCGTCAGGACTCTCTGTCCTGCTGGAGCGGGTCGACCAGCCTGCCGTCGCCGTCGAGGCGTCCCTGCGCCATCCGGGTTGCTTTCGCAGGTACCGGCGGCACGAGATCGGCCACGACGCGAAGCGCATTCAGCACGTCGTCGGGTCGAACGGTAGGCGTTGCCTGCCGTACGACCGTCATGAGTATCCCACACGGTCGTGACAAAGCGGTGTCATCGTGTCCGGCGTCGCTCGAACGTGGTTCGACCAGCGCCGACACGACCGCGGGCCGCACGTCGAGCATCTTCGTGCCGCTCTTGGTCAGTCGCTCGACCTCGACGGACTCCTCCGCGAGGAAGACCTCCACCGCCTTCGCGAGCTCGTCGGGCGTGACCCCGTCGAGCTCGATCCGCCACTCGCTCGCGTCGATGCGCTCGGTGAGGTTGCCACCGAGAGACTGGACGACCTCGACGACGTCGATGCCGGGTGGCAGCGCCTCGTCGAGCGCGAGCTTGAGGGCCACCGGGTCGACCTTCTCGACCACGGAGACCTCGACGTACTCGGCCTCGCTCGCCACGCCGGTCGGCGCGGCACCCACCCACGACACCTTCGGGTGAGGGCTGAACCCCTGCGAGTAGGCCATGGGCACGCCTGCCCTGCGCAGCGCACGTTCGAACGTGCGAGCGATGTCGCGGTGCGAAGTGAATCGCAGCCTCCCCCGCTTGGTGTAGCGGAGGCGCAGCTTCTGCACGGCGGCGGCCGACGGGTTGTTGGGCAGGTTGCGGCTCAGTGGTGCTCCCGAGTGGTGTTCCGACGGGTGAGCGGTCCCATCGGCGCAGGCTGTTCGTCCATGAGGACGGTACCGTGAACACGATTAATCACGCTCAGCTTGTCTAGATCGTTGCGCGTGGCTACCGTCCGGCTGACTGGACGCCCTGCCTACCTGGAGGTCACTGGTGCCTCTGCTCCACCGCGCCCGAGCGGCGGCGATGACCGCTTTGCTCGTGGCCGGGGTACTGGCCGCGTCCCTGCCCGCCGGCGCAGAACCGGACCTGACGCCCGAGGCTCCCGGCTGCATCCAGCCGGGTCCGCTGCTGCGCTACCTGGTGGTGTTCCCGCAGTCCACGCCCGCCGAGCAGGCCGACGCGGAGATCACCGAGGCGTGTGGCCTGACGACCGTCTACTACTCGCAGATCTCGGTCGCGGTGGCCACCTCGCCCGACCCCGGCTTCCTGCGGCGGATCGGCCCGGAACGCGCGTACAGCGCCCAAGCTGAGAGCGTGTCGAAGCGGTCGGTGAAGCGGAAGAAGGACGACACGGAGCTCTTCCGGCCGTCCGGAGGGCGCTCGGCCGAGCAGTGGGACATGGATCTCATCCGGGCCCCGCAGGCGCACGAGATCACCACGGGCTCCAAGTCCGTCGTCGTGGGCGTGCTGGACTCCGGCATCGACGCCCGGCACCCCGACCTGGTGGGCGCGCTGGCCCCCGAACTGTCCGCGGGCTGCCTGACCGGCAAGCCCGACACCTCGCCGTCCGCGTGGATCCCGACGACGTCGCCGCACGGCACGCACGTCGCGGGCACCATCGCCGCCGCCGACGACGGCAAGGGCACCACGGGCGTGGCGCCGGGCGTGCGCATCGCGTCCGTGAAGGTCGTCGACGACGACGGGTTCATCTACCCGGAGTACGCGGTGTGCGGCTTCATGTGGGCCGCCGCGCAGAACATGACCATCACCAACAACAGCTACTTCATCGACCCGTACCTGTTCACGTGCCAGAGCGAGCCAGGTCAGCGGGTCATCTACGAGGCCGTGCGCCGCGCCGTGGACTACGCGACCTCGCGCAACGTGCTGAACGTCGCCGCCGCCGGCAACGCCGCCGCCGACCTGTCCCGGCCGGGCCGCGACTCGGTGTCGCCGACGAACGGCGAGGCGCAGACGCGGCCGGTCGACTCGACGTGCGTGGTGCTGCCCGCGCAGCTCAAGAACGTGGTGGGCGTGTCGGCGGTCGACTCGGCCAAGACCAAGGCCGGGTACAGCTCGTACGGGCTCGGCACGATCGACGTGACGGCGCCGGGTGGCGATCAGCGCACGCCGAACGGGTGCGTGCTGTCGACCGTGCCGTCCGGCTACGACTACTCGTGCGGCACCTCGATGGCGGCCCCGCACGTGTCCGGGGTGGCGGCGCTGATCGCCTCGACACATCCGGAGGCGGACGCGGTGTCGCTCGGCCGGATGCTGAACGCGCAGGCGCAGACGCTGGCCTGCCCGGACGACTACGACCTCAACGGCACGGGCGTGCAGGACGCGTTCTGCACCGGGTACTCCGAGTACAACTCGTTCTACGGCCACGGGCTCGTGGACGCGCTCTCCGCCGTCACGAAGTGATCGTCCGGGCCTGTCCGCGCGACGGGCTGGGCGGCAGTCCGACGCTGGTGCTGCCGGACGGAAGTTTCAGCGAGGCCGAACGCCGTGCGCTGCCCGTCGAGCACGGCACCTCTCACGCCGTTTTTCTCGGGCCTGAGGGTGCGTTGAGGTTCTTCACGTCCGCGGGCGAGCTGCCGGGGTGCGGGCACGGAACCGTCGCGGCGCTGGCGGTGCTGGCCGCGGACGGCACGCGGGAGTTCACCCTGAGGGCAGGCGGGCGGGCGTTCCTGGGCACGGCGGAACCCACGTCGGCGGGCGTCGAGGCGTTCTTCGATCCGGGGCCGATCCAGGTCCGGGATGCGACCCGTGCGGAACGTGATGCGGTCGTGCGCGCGTTGGGCGCTGACGGCTCGTGCGTGATCGCGACGCTGGGCAGGCCGCGCATGCTCGTCGAGGTGCCGGACGTCGCCGCGCTGACCCCGGATCTTGACCTGCTGAAGGCCGCGACCGACGAGCTCGGACTGCTCGGCTGCTATGCCTACTCAGCCGGAAACCGGTACGTGGCAAGGATGTTCGCACCGTCGATCGGCGTGCCGGAGGACGTCGCGAACGCCAACAGCACGGCCTGTCTGGCGGCTCACCTGGCCGCGGACGTCACCGTCGACATGGGTGACTCGCTCGGCAGGCCCGCCACCATCACGGCCACCGCGTCGGCGGCGGGCGTGATGGTGGGCGGGCTCGCCGTCACGGCGTGAGCGCGGGGTTCTTCACCGGCGAGCCGACCCCGACCGGGGAGATCGGCAGCAGCTTGCGACCGGTCGGGCCGACCTCGATGTCGGTGCCCATCGCGGGGCAGACACCGCAGTCGAAGCACGGGGTCCAGCGGCAGTCGTCCTGCTCGCGCTCGTCCAGCGCGTCCTGCCAGTCGGCCCAGAGCCATTCCTTGTCGAGGCCCGAGTCGAGGTGGTCCCAGGGCAGGACCTCCAGCTCCTCGCGCTCGCGGGTGGTGAACCAGGCGAGGTCGACGCCGAACTGCTCCAGCTCCCGGGCGGCCATGGTGGTCCACCGGTCGTAGGAGAAGTGCTCGCTCCAGCCGTCGAACCGGCCGCCGTCGCGCCACACGGCCTCGATGACGTCGCCGATGCGCCGGTCACCCCGGCTGAGCAGGCCTTCGATGAGGCTCGGCTTGCCGTCGTGGTAGCGCATGCCGATGTTGCGGCCGAGGCTGCGGTCGGCGTTGACGGCCTCGCGGAGCTTGCGGAGCCTGTCGTCGACCACGTCCGGGTCGCACTGCGCGGCCCACTGGAACGGCGTGTGCGGCTTGGGCACGAACCCGCCGATCGAGATGGTGCAGCGGACGTCGTTGCGGCCGCTCGCCTGCCTGCCCGCGCGGATGACGTTCTTCGCCATCTCCGCGATCTGCAGGACGTCCTCGTCCTCCTCGGTCGGCAGGCCGCACATGAAGTAGAGCTTCACCTGCCGCCAGCCGTTGGAGAACGCGGCCGACACCGTCCGGATGAGGTCCTCTTCGGACACCATCTTGTTGATGACGCGCCGCATCCGCTCGCTGCCGCCCTCGGGCGCGAAGGTGAGACCCGAGCGCCTTCCGTTGCGGGACAGCTCGTTCGCGAGGTCGATGTTGAACGCGTCAACGCGCGTGGACGGCAGGCTCAGGCCGGTGTTGGTGCCCTCGTAGCGGTCCGCGAGGCCCTTGGTGATCTCGGCGATCTCGCTGTGGTCCGCGCTGGAGAGGCTGAGCAGGCCGACCTCTTCGAAGCCGGTGGCGGCCAGGCCCTTCTGCACCATGGCGCCGATGCCCTCGATGGACCGCTCGCGCACCGGGCGGGTGATCATGCCCGCCTGGCAGAAGCGGCAGCCGCGCGTGCAGCCGCGGAAGATCTCGACGCTCATCCGCTCGTGGACGCTCTCGGCGAGCGGCACCAGCGGCTGCTTCGGGTACGGCCACGCGTCGAGGTCCATCGTGGTGCGCTTGAAGACGCGGTACGGGACCCGGTCGCGGTTCGGCACGACGCGCTGGATCCGGCCGTCCGGCAGGTACTCCACGTCGTAGAAGCGCGGGATGTAGACGCCACCGGTCTCGGCGAGCCTGGTCAGCACCTCGTCGCGGCCGCCGGGGCAGCCCTCGGCCTTCCAGTTCCTGACGATCTCGGTGATCTCGAGGACGGCCTCCTCGCCGTCGCCGAGCACCGCCGCGTCCACGAACTTCGCGATCGGTTCGGGGTTGAACGCCGCGTGCCCGCCGGCGACCACGATCGGGTCGTCCTCCGTGCGGTCCTGCGCGTGCAGCGGGATGCCGGCGAGGTCCAGCGCCGTCAGCATGTTGGTGTAGCCCAGCTCCGTCGCGAAGCTGATGCCCATCAGGTCGAACGCCTTGAGCGGGCGGTGCCCGTCGACCGTGAACTGCGGGACGTCGTGCTCACGCATGAGCTTCTCGAGATCCGGCCACACCGCGTAGGTGCGCTCGGCGAGCACGTCCGGCAGCTCGTTGAGGATCTCGTAGAGGATCATGACGCCCTGGTTGGGCAGGCCGACCTCGTACGCGTCGGGGTACATCAAAGCCCAGCGCACGGACGCCGCGTCCCAGTCCTTGACGGTCGCGTTGAGCTCCCCGCCGACGTACTGCACCGGCTTGGAGATCTGCGGCAGCAGTGGCTCCAACCTGGGGAAAACAGACTCGACACTCACACGACCAGAGTAACGGCCCTCACTGCCCGCGCCGAATCGGCGGTCAGTCCAGCAACAACTTGCCCAGACGACGGGCCGCGACCACCGTTCCGACGGCCGAGAGCACCGCGAAGTACGCGAGGTGACCGAGCATGCCCCAGCCGACGACGCCCAGCGTGAGGCCGCGCATCAGCTCGACCGCGTGGTAGAGCGGCGTCCACGAGACCACCACCTGCAACCAGCCTGGGTAGACGCTGAGCGGGTAGAACGTCGTCGAGAACAGGAACATCGGCAGCACCGCGAGCTGCACCAGGTCGAAGTCCTGCCACGACCGCATGAACGTCGTCGCCGCCATGCCGACCGCCGCGAACGCGAACGCCACCAGCAGCGCGGCGGGCAGCGCCAGGATCGCCCACGGCGAGAAGACCAGCCCCATGCCGAGCATGACCGCGATGAACCCTGCGGAGTACAGCCCGCCGCGCAGCAACGCCCACGAGATCTCGCCGATCGCGATGTCCATCGGCCCCATCGGGGTCGTCAGCATCGCGTCGTAGAGCTTCGCGTACTTGAACTTGAAGAACACGTTGAACGTCGCGTCGTACACGGCGCCGTTCATCGCGCTGGCCGCGAGCAACGCGGGCGCGACGAACGCCGCGTAGCTGACCGGCTGCCCGTCCGGCCCGGCCACCGAGTCGACCATCTGGCCGAACCCGAGCCCGAGGGACCACAGGAACAGCATCGGCTCGAACGCCCCACCGACCAGCACGAACCACGCGCGCCGGTTCACCATCGCGGACCGTTCGACGAGCTTGCTGGCCTTGCCGCCGTAGAGGCCGGGCGGAATCACCCGCCACAGCAGCCCCACGCTGGCGGGCCGGGCCTGGTCGGCGCGGTCGAGGGTCTGCGTCATACCGCCAGCCTCCGGTGGAAGAACTTCACGCCGAGCACGATCCCGACGGCGACCAACGCGCCGAGGTACGCGATGTGCCCCAACGCCGGTAAGAGGTCCAACGTGCCGAACGTCGCGCCGCGCGCGAGCTCGATGCCGTGCCACGCGGGCGTCAGCCACACGACCGGCACCAACCAGTCCGGCAGCTGGCTGACCGGGAAGAACGCGCCGGTGAACAACGTCATCGGCATGAGCACGAACCGGAAGATGTTGTTGAAGGCCTCGGGCTTCTCCAACGTGGCACTGTAGGCGACCAGCGGCACGCCGAACGCGAGCCCCGCCAGCGTCCCGGCCAGGACCGCGAGCAGGATCCCCGGCCCGGCCGCCGCACCGAGGGCAGCGGCGACGCCGACGAACACCACCGACCGCAGCAGCAACTGCGAACCGAGCCACATCACCTGCGAGTAGAGCACCTGCGCGGGCGTGATCGGCGTGGCCACCATGGCGATGAACGACTTCTGCCACATGAACTGCGACATGACCGGGAACGTCGACTCGAACGTCGCCCCCTGCACCGCCGTGACCACCACCAGCGCGGGCGCGAGGTACTGCAGGTACGGCACTCCGCCGATCAACGCCGTCGACCGCACCTGCGACCCGAACCCGACGCCCAGCGCCAGCAGGAACAACACCGGCGTGAGGAAGCCGGACACGGCCGTGGCCCGCCAGTTGCGCCGGTACCACGTCCAGGTCTTCTCGAACCCGAACCAGCTCGCCTTGAGGGTCTCCATCAGTCCACCAACGTCCGGCCGGTGAGCCTGAGGAACACGTCCTCCAGCGAACTCCTGCGCACCAGGCTCTGCACGGGCGTCACCCCTTGCTCGTGCACTCTCTGCAAGGTCGCCTCACCGTCCTGCGTGTACAGCAGCAACCGGTCCGGCAGCACCTCGACCCGGTCGGCGAACCTGGTGAGGTCGGGTTTCTCCTCGTTGGGCTGGAACCGCAGCTCCAGCACCTCCTTGGTCGAGTACCTGGTGATCAGCTCCTTGGGCGACCCCTCGGCCGCGATCCGGCCGCCGTCCATCACCACGAGCCGGTCGCACAGCTGCTCGGCCTCGTCCATGTAGTGCGTGGTGATGATGAGCGTGACGCCGTCCTGTTTGAGCCGGAACAGCCTGTCCCACAACAGGTGCCGCGCCTGCGGGTCCAGCCCCGTCGTCGGTTCGTCCAGCAGCAGGAGCTCCGGGTCGTTCACCAGCGACCGCGCGATCGTGAGCCGGCGCTTCATGCCACCGCTGAGGGGCTCCACCTCGTGGTCCGCCCGGTCCGCGAGCTGCGCGAACTCCAGCAGCTCAGTGGCCTTCTCCCGGCACTTCTGCCGCGACATCCCGAAGTACCTGCCGTAGATCTGCAGGTTCTGCCGCACCGTCAGCTCGGTGTCGAGGTTGTCGAGCTGGGGCACCACCCCGAGCCGCGCTCTGATCTTCGGCCCGTCGGTCCCGGGATCCATCCCGAGCACCTTCAGCTCGCCCCCGGTGCGCCCCGACACGCACGAGATCATCCGCATGGTCGAGGACTTCCCGGCACCGTTGGGCCCGAGAAACCCGAACGCCTCACCCCGCCGCACCTCGACGTCGATGCCGCGCACGGCCTCGAACGACCCGAAGTGCTTGGTCAGGGCCTTGGCCTCAACGAGGTTGTCCACCCGCCCGACGTTAACGAAGGGGTCCGACATTTTTCACTGCATTTACGATCGCCCCATGACGCTCCTGTGGCTCTCGGAAGCCGACGACCACCTCCGCGCCGAGATCCACGCGGTGGTCCACGAGGTCGTGGCGGCGGGCGGAGCGGTCGGCTACCACTCCCCTCCCTCTTTCGAGCGCATCTCGACGTGGCTCGACGGCGTCCTGAAGCAGGTCCGCGACGGCGACGCCGCCTTCTGCGCCGTGGAGGTGGACGGCGTGGTGCGCGCGGTGGGCCTGTGGCGCCGGGGCTCGACCGCCGTGTTCCAGCACCGGGCCGAGGTCCAGCAGATCATGGCGCACCCGTCGGCACGCGGCCTCGGCCTGGGCAAGCGGGTGGTGGAGGGCCTGATCGACCACGCGCGCTCGGCCGGGATCGAGATCCTCATGCTCGGGGTGCGCGGCAACAACCACGGGGCGATCGAGCTGTACGAGCGGCTCGGGTTCCGGGAGTGCGGGCGGATGCCGAACGCGATCGCGGTGGGGGCGGAGCGCTGGGACGACGTGTGGATGTACCTGCCGCTCGGCTACCCGGAGGGGACCTCGCTGAACGGGGCGGCGGCGGGCGGGCTGGGCAGCAGCCCGCGACGGGCCTGATCGCGACGGGCCTGATCGCGGCAGGCTTTCGCAGGGGTCACCTCGGGTTTCGGCTCCCCCGCGACCCAACCTAGCGATGGGGTCTGACAGTCCCGCGAGGCCGAAGGCGATCAAGGACCGGGGCGGGCACGCCTGAGGAGCGCGAGGCCGAAGGCGAGCCGACCCGACGGCGAAGCCGAGGCGGTTGGCTTTTGCTTTGGCCCTTGGCCAAGAGGGCCCGGCGGTGGGGTCCCATCATGAGTCGCGCCATCAGCCTGCTCACAGCGCCTGCCCCCTGATCAGATTGCCGGGGTCTGGGGCAGAGCCCCAGGGGAAGCACGCAACAGCAACCCGCCAACGCAACAGACCCACCTACGGACCGAACGCAGCCAACCGATCAGGCCGCACCACGATCGTGCTGACCGTGTGGTTCCCCCACAAAGTCGTGTGGATCATCATCCGCGAGTCCACCGACAGCATCGAGAACTCGGGCACCCAGAACTCCCGCCCCTCCTCCTCGAACCGCCACCCCCGGAAATGCCGGCAAACGTCCCCGGCGACGTCCAACCCCTCCGCGCCATCGGACAACCGAACCCGAACCCAGGCAAAGGACTCGTCGTACGCGTTGGCGTCGTACTCCTCACCCTCGCTGGCAACCCAGAGGTGGAGGCCGAACAGGCACTCACGCCGTGCGTCGAAGAGGCCGTGCTCGGTGGCCATGCGCCACCAGTCGGCATTGATCCGGGCCACGAACGCGGGATCGTCGATGTGCACGGCGCCGGTGTCGAACCGCCCGTGTTCGCGCAGGCTGGAAGCCGGGCTGTGCCCGGGCGCGGTCGGAAGGACCGGGCGCTGCGCCACCACCTCGATGAACTCCAGCCCGACAGCGTCAAGCTCCCGGGCGAGCTCCGAGTCAGAAATCCGCACGGCCCGGAAAATAGCGAACGGCCCCGACCGAAAACCCACTCGGTCGGGGCCGCCGCGAAAGCCCGGATCAGAGGTTCGGGAACCAGATCTTGATCTCGCGCTCGGCCGACTCCGCCGAGTCGGAGCCGTGCACCAGGTTGTACTGGACCTCGGTGCCGAAGTCGCCGCGGATGGTGCCCGGCGTGGCCTTCTCGACGGGGTCGGTGCCGCCGGCGAGCTGGCGGAACGCGGGGATCGCGCGGACGCCCTCGACCACGATCGCGACCAGCGGGCCGCCGGTGATGAAGTCGACCAGGTCGCCGTAGAACGGCTTGCCGTCGTGCTCCGCGTAGTGCTGCTCGGCGGTGGCGCGGTCGGCGGTGCGCAGCTCCAGCGCGGCGAGCTTGAGGCCCTTGCGCTCGATGCGGGCGATCACCTCGCCGACGAGACCACGGGCGACGCCATCGGGCTTAACGAGAACCAGGGTGCGCTCGGACACGACGGTGTGACTCCTCGAAAACAGGTACGGGATGTGCGGACAAGGGTAACCGCGCACGTGCGGCGCCCTCCGCCAGGGCTGTGACGGGGAATACCCGGCGTCGCCGGCCGATGCGCCATAGTTCTGCGCGTGAGTGCAAAGCACACGGGTTCCGCCGTGACCGGCGCCGCCGTCCTCTTCGTCCTGCTCAGGCTTCTCGCGGTGTCGAACTACAACTGGCACACGGCGTTCGCGCTGCTGCACACGCTCGCGCTGGACGACGCTCCTGGCCTGTTCCTCGGCACGTTCATGGCGGACGACCGCATCAGCACGGTGCTGCTGATGATCGTCACGCCCGCGACGTTCTTCTACTTCCTGCGCACCCGCAAGGACCCGGAACGCCCGAACACGACGGCGCTGCTGGCCCTCATCGTCCTCGTTGCGCTCATGGTCAGCCACACGCTCACCTACCACCGCTGGTGGCTCGCGCTGGGGGCGGTGGCGATCGGCGCGGCCATGGTGCTGGCGGTCCACAACGCCCAGTGGATCCTCAGGTGGTTCGCCTGGATCCCGGCCGGCTCGGCGCTCGCGGTGGCCGCGATCGTCAGCACTCCGTGGGTGCCGAAGGAGCGCATCAACGACAAGGACGAGGTCTACGTCTTCGAGACCAGTCCCGGGTTCCTGAAGGTCCTCGACGCGAAGGACCGGAAGTTCAAGATCCTGCGCACCGAGGACGTCCAGAAGCGGGAAGAGCTCGCCGACCACTAGTGCACGAGCACGGGCTGCGCGGAACGGTCGACCGCGACCTGGCGCAGCACGAACACCGCGAGCCCGAGCGCCACCGCCACCAACGAGGCCGAGATCCAGAACGCCAGGTGGAAGCCCGAGGTCAGCGCCTCCAGCCGGCCGACGCCCGAGGCCAGCAGCGACGACGTGTAAGAGGTCGACGTCGTGGCCAGCACGGCGAGGCCTAGAGCACCGCCTACCTGCGCGGTCGTGTTCACGAGGCCGGACGCCAGCCCGGCTTCGTCGTGCGAGGCGCCGGACATCGCCAGCGACATCAGCGCGGGGAACGACAGCCCGAGGCCGATGCCCAGCGGTGCCACCGCGGGCAGGATGTCCGCCAGGTACGACCCGTCGACCGGCACCTGCGTGAACACCAGCATCCCGGCGAGCATGAACAGCAGGCCGACGATCAGCATGTTGCGCTCGCCGTACCGCGAGTTCAACCGCGCCGACAGCGACACCGAGAACAACGCGATGGCGCCGGCGACGGGCATGAAGGCCAGGCCGATCTGCAACGGCGTGTACTGCAGCACGAGCTGCATGTAGAGGGTGCCGAGGAAGAACAGGCCGAACATGCCCGCGACCATCGAGATCTGCACGAGGTTCGCGCCGGTCACGTTGCGGGAGCGGAACACCCGCAACGGCAGCAACGGCTTCGCGGCAGTCCGTTGGCGCACGACGAAGCCCACCAACAACGCGACGGCAACGGCACCAAGGCCCACCGTGTGTGTGGAACCGAAGCCGTAGTGCTCCGCCTTGACGATCGTGTACACGCCGAGCATCACGGCGGCCACGATCAACAACGCACCGATGACGTCCGCACCTTCACGCAGCCCGAGGCCGACCGAGTCCGGCACGAGGCGGACCGCGAAAACGGCCGCCACCAGCCCGATCGGGATGTTCACGAAGAAGATCCAGTGCCACGACATGGCGTCGGTGAGCACGCCGCCCAGCAGCAGCCCCAAGGACGCACCGGCGGCCGCCACGAAGCTGAAGACGCCGATCGCGCGGCGCTGCTCCCCCGGCTCCGGGAACATCGTCACGACCATCCCCAAGGTCACGGACGTCGCCAGCGCACCGCCCGCACCCTGCACGAACCGCGACACGATCAGCATCTCGGCGCTGAACGACAGCCCGCACAGCAGCGAAGCCACCGTGAACACGCCGAGGCCGATCAGGAACACCTTCTTGTGCCCGATGAGGTCGCCGAGCCGGCCCGCGAGCAGCAGCAGACCGCCGTAGGCGATCAGGTACGCGTTCACCACCCACGCGAGCCCGGCCTGGCCGAACTGCAGGTCCTCCGCGATGGCGGGCAGCGCGACGTTCACGATCGTCTGGTCCAGCACGATCATCAACATCCCCGCGCACAGCACGATCAGCGCGAGCCAGCGCGCGTCAGTCCTCGATCCCCCTGAAGTCATAAGAGGAACCGTAACAGATAGTTTTGTACGGGACTATCTTCTACCCAACTGCATGACGCAGCGCACGTTTGCGCGGCGGCTTCTCACACGGGGGCGGGGTGCTCAGGCGGCCTTCGACCAGCCGGGTCAGGCCTCCGACCAGTCCCGATCGTTCGTCAGCTGGCAACGAGCCGAGCACGCTGTTCACGACGTCGGCGTACACCTCGTCGGCCTTGACGGTGGTCGCACGGCCCGTTTCGGTCACCACCACCACGCGGGCGCGACGGTCGGTGGGTGACGGCTTGCGAGAGGCGTAACCAGCGGATTCGAGCGCGTCCAGGGTGACGACCATGGTCGTCTTGTCGATGCCGACGCGATCGGCGATCTCGATCTGCGTGAGCTCGGCGTCGAGCGCGGTCGCGAGGACGCAGCGGGCTCGCGGAGTCAGTCCGATCTCCGCGAGCCTCGCCGTCAGCTCGGTCTCGAGCGCGTGCGACGTCCGATGCAGCAGCATCATCAGGTCAGTACACCCCGTCGTGCCCATGCACCCACGGTAGCAAACTGATCCGAAACAAAACTATTTCTCGGCGGGACTATCGCTCCAGCACGACCACCGACCGCGCCGCACCCACCTTCTTCTCCGCCGTCAGCGGCCTCCACCCGTCACCCGGCAGCGCGATGGTCTTGTCCGTCGGGAACGGGTTGATCACCACCAGCAGCCCGCGCCTGGCCGGATCGACGTCCGGCCCGACCGTGTCGTCGACGTGCATGACGATCAGTCCGGACTCCGCGGCCGGGAACGACACCTTCTGCTGCACCAGCTCCGCCGACCCCAGCGAGAACAGCGGGGACTTCTGGCGGATCCGCAACAGCTCCAAAGTCGCGTCCAGCGAGGCCTTCATGTCGGACGAGGAAGGCTTGGCCAGTCCCAGCAACGGCTTCGCGTACGGCCACTTCGCCTCGTTGTCGGCCTTGGGCGGCAACCCGCGCCCGAAACCGTTGTCGCGCAACGACGGGTCGTAGGCGTTGAACCAGTCACCAGAGTCGTAGCTGTTGCGGTCCAACGACTTCGACCGCAGGAACTCGGTGCCCGCGTGCACGAACGGCCGCCCCTGCCCCAGCAACGCCGGCGCCAGCGACACCGTCTGCATCTTCACCCGGTCGGCCATCGACGTCTCGGGCTTCAGCTTGTACATCAACGCGTCGAACAACGCCTCGTTGTCGTGCGCGTCGACATACGTGATGGCCTCCAACGGCTGCCCGGTGTACCCGGCGGGTGAGCCGTTGTACTGCACGTCCCGACCGGCGACCACGGGCCCGGCCGTGGACTGGAAGCGGTACGAGGCCATGTTGCCCGCCATGCCCAGCTTCACCAGGTCGCTGTAGTTCTCCAGGCGCGCAGCCACGTTCCCGTTGGCGGGCGACGAGTTCACGTCCCCGGCCAGACCGGAACCGAGGCCCTGCACGCGCGGGTCGTCGTCGAACGGCCCGCCACCGCGCACGGCGTCACGCAGCCGGTCGCTGAAGGTGCCGATCCCCGTACCCGCCATGTTCGCCTGCGTGGCCTGCTCGAACCGGGCGTTGCCGGCGACCTCGCCGAAGTCCCAGCCCTCGCCGTAGACGCCGATCTTGCGCCCGTCCACGCCGTCCTTCGCCACGGTCAGCGCGTCCAGCGCGGCCCGCACCGCCAGGATGTTCGCCTTCGGGTGGTGGCCCATCAGGTCGAACCGGAACCCGTCGACCTTGTAGTTGCGCGCCCACCGCACCACGGAGTCCACGACGAGCTTGCCCATCATGGCGTTCTCGGTCGCGGTGTTCGCGCAGCACGTGGAGTTCGCGACCGACCCGTCGAGGTTGAGCCGCTGGTAGTAGCCGGGCACGACCTTGTTGAGCACGGACGTCGGTGCGTCACCGAACGCCGCCGTGTGGTTGTAGACGACGTCCACCACCACGCGGTTGCCGTTGTCGTGCAACGACTTCACCATCTCGCGGTACTGCTTCGAGCGCGCCGCACCGTTCTGCGCGTCCGCCGTGGCGTAAGAGCCCTCGGGCACGTCGTAGTGGAACGGGTCGTAGCCCCAGTTGAAGCCGTCCTTCGCCGCGACCGCACCCACACAGGCCTGCTGCTGGTCGGAGTCAGCGGGCAACGACTTGAGGTCACACGCGGGCGTGGCCTGGTCGGAACGCTTCTCCGGGATCGTCGCGATGTCGAACGTCGGCAGCAGGTGCACGGTGTCCATGCCCGCCGCGGCCAGCGTCCTCAGGTGCTTCATGCCGGTCGAGTCGCGGTGCGTGAACGCCTTGTACGTACCGCGATCGGCCGCCGGGACGGACTGGTCGTTGATCGAGAAGTCCCGCACGTGCAGCTCGGTGATCGCGCCGCCCATGCCCTTCGCGACGTCCTTCGACCACCCGGCGGGCATCGTGCGGCTGTCCCCGAGGTCGGCGAACTGCGAGTGCGTCGAGTTCACCGACAACGCCACCGAGTACGGGTCGGTGACCACGACCGTGCGCTGCCAGTTGGTGACCTCGAACTGGTAGTACTTGTTCTTCCAGTCACCGGTGCCGGTCCACGAGCCGGAAGCGTCGTCGCGCTTGAGCTGCACGACCTTCCGCGGTTCGCCGGACGGCTGGTCGAAGATCCGCAGCTTCACGGTGGCAGCCGTCGGCGCCCACAGCCGGACCGACGCGCGGTCGTGGTCGAAGGTGGGTCCGAACGTCAGTTTCGTGGCGGCGGCAGCGAACCGGTCGTCCAGCACGCCCGCGATCTGCACGCTCGTGCGGTGCCGGATCGCCCCGCCCGCGTCGACGTGCACGGCGGAGAGCTTGTCCCGCAACGCCTCGTCGACGAACCCGCGCACGGCGAACACCGGCTTCCCGCGAAGGTGCGGGAACTGCGCCGGCACCTCCTCTGTCGTGGGCGTCAGCCGCAGCACCTTCGACCCGTGCTCGAGCCGGTAGCCGTCGGACTGCACCGAAGGCACGTCCCAGACGACCTTGTCCTTGGAGATCCAGATCGCCTTGGCCTTGGTCAGGTCGTCGTCGGCGGCCGGACCGGCGTTCGGCGGCAGCAGGTAGGTCTCGTTCCCCTGCAACTGCCACACCTCGTTCCCCTTCTGCCCCAGGTCGAGGAACTGGTCGGGGCCCGGGTCCTTGGTGTCGCCGCGGTGGATGATGTAGCTCAGGCCCGCCGCGCCGGCCGCCAGCGGCACCGACCAGTAGACGCCGTACGCGTCCCTGCCGTCCGGCACGCGGGACTGGTTCCAGCCCGGCGACGGCTCCGCGGAGCCCGTCCAGTGGTACATCGTCCAGTCGGTGTAGTCGCCGTCCGCGCGGTTGTAGTGGATCACCGCCCGGTTCTCGGCGGCAGCGCGCGTGGCGTGCACCTTGCCGTTCGCGACCCACGCGTGGCCGCCGGTGAACTTGCCGGACGCCTCGACGGTCGTGCCGCGCACGACGGAGAAGTCGGTGGTGGGCGGCAGTTCCGCGATGCCGTTGGTGAACGGCACGTCCCCGCGTCCGGCGACGCGGACGACAGCACCGGTGGCGTCACCGACGTAGTGCACGACCGCCTTGCCCGTGGCCGCCTGCTCAGAGGCGTGCACGGCCGGGTCGCCCTGCTTCAGCCAGATCTCGGGCGTGACGCTCGGGTCCACGAACCGGTCGACGGACGTGTCCTTCTCGTCGCCCTTGTGCGCGATGAGCCCGACGGACTTGGCGCCCGGCTTCAGCTTCACCCAGGCGAACCGCCCGTAGGCGTCCTCTCCCGCGAACGGCAGAGGGGCGCTCCACTCGGTCGGCGTCTCCACGTCACCCCAGGCGTGCAGGCCCCAGCCGTCGTAGTTGTCGCGCGCGTAGTGCACGACCAGCCAGTCGGGGTTCTTCGTGCCGGGGTCCGGCAGCGGCGGTGCGGCGACGAGCGACACGAACGCGCCGTCCGCGCCGATCTCGCCGGACTTCGCGACCACCCGCAGTTCGACGCGCTTGCCGACCGCCGCGCCCGGAAGTGCCGACAGGTCAGCGAAAACGCGGTACGGGGCGGCGTCGTCGGTGCCGAGGACGGTCCACTCGCGCGTGCCCTCGACACGAGCCGCGAAGGTGGCGGCCGCGTTGGGCGCGCCGATGCCGTCCGCACGCAGTTCGACGCGCTTGTCGAGCACGGTTCCGGTGGCGGGAGCGATCAACGTCGGCGCCGGCTTGGACTTGGCGACGTCGCTGGTTCCCTTGAGCACCACCGTCGACAGCGCGGGCACGGTGACCGTGACGCGGCCGTTCTGGACCTGCGCGTTCTCGAAGCCGGTGGACGACACCGGCACGGTCACGGTCGCGGGCGAGGTGCCGGCGTTGGCGACGACGAGGTGCTCGCGGCCGAGGATGCGGCTGAACGCGAACACGTCGCCCTCGGCGTACCGGAGGACCTGGTTGCCGTCACGCCACACGGGGTCCTTGTCGACCTGTGCGGCGAGGGCCTTGAGCTGCTGGTACAGCGGGTGCGAGGTGGTGAAGTTGTCGACAGCGCCCGTCCGGTCGGAGCCGACCAGCTTCTCCGCCATGTACTCCGGCGTCTTGGACGCGAACATGTCCTGACGTGCGAGTTTGTCGCCGCCGGTGCCCGCGAAGCCCTGCTCGTCGCCGTAGTAGACGACCGGGTTGCCGCGCCACAGGTACATCAGCTGGTTGCCGAGCTTGAGCCGGTCCAGCAGTTCGGCGTCCGAGATGCCAGGACGGTCGTTGCGGATCATCCACGCGATGCGGCCCATGTCGTGGTTGCCCAGGAACGTGGGCAGCGACGAGGCGTTGGAGTCGGCGTCGGTGTAGCGGTCGTCGTCCAGCAGGACCTCGCCGAGGCGCTGGGAACCCTTGCCGGACAGGAAGTTCAGCGCGCTGCTCTGGAACGGGAAGTCCAGCGTGGCCTGCATGCGGCCGTCCGTCGTGTACTTCGAGGTGTTCTCGGGCGAGGAGTCGAAGACCTCGCCGAACACGAAGAAGTCCTTCTTGCCCTTGCGGTTCGCGTACTGCTTGACGTGCGGCGCGAGGGCCTGCCAGAACTCCAGGTTGACGTGCTTGACGGTGTCGACGCGGTAGCCGTCGATGTCGAGCGTGTCGATCCAGCTGGTGAAGATGTCCTTCATGCCGTTGACCACGCGCGGGTGCTCGGTCATGAGGTCGTCGAGGCCGGAGAAGTCGCCCTGCTCGCTCGACTCGCCGGAGAACGTCGAGTCGCCGCGGTTGTGGTAGAGCGTGGAGTCGTTGAGCCACAACGGGTACTTCGTCGGGCCGTCCTTCACCGGGGTGTACGGGAACGACTTCTTCGCGTCGAGCTTCGGGAAGTCCTTCTTGCCCGCGAAGTCCTCGATGTCGAACGGCTTGCCGGACGCGTCCAGGTACGGCTGGGCGCCCGTCGAGACGTACTGGGTCCTGCCCTCCTCGTACTTGATCACGTCGGCGGTGTGGTTCGCGACGATGTCGAAGAAGACCTTGATGCCGCGGCGGTGCGCGTCCTTGATCAGGTCGCGCATCTCCTGCGTGGTGCCGAAGTGCGGGTCCAGCTTGGTGAAGTCGAGGGTCCAGTAGCCGTGGTAGCCGGCGCTGTCGCCCTGGACCCAGCGGTTGAGGAACATCGGCGTCATCCAGATCGCCGTGATGCCCATGCCGTCGAGGTAGTCGAGCTTCTGACGCAGGCCCTTGAGGTCGCCGCCGTGGTAGAAGCCCTTGTCAGCGGGGTTGAAGCCGTTCTCGGCGGCGTTAGAGCGGCCCCGGTCGTTCGACGGGTCGCCGTTCGCGAACCGGTCGGGCATCACGAAGTAGAAGCGCTCGCCCCGGAGGTCGTCGCGCTTGGGCGGCAACGCGAGCCTCGCGTCCCCGTCGCGCACCCCCGGCGCTATGTCCACCACCTCGCCCACGGCAAGACGTTGCGGTGGAGCGGCAACGGCCTGGACCGGTGTGAGGGGGATGAGAACCAGTGCAGCGAGCGCGGCGACGACCCGACGCATCGCGACCTCCTTGTCGCAACTTCTTGCAGGGTTGCTGCACGAAACCACGACAAACAGCAGGAAACAATACGTCGGGTCCTGCAAATATTTGCAGTCAGCCTGCCGGTCGCCGGTAGGTGACCGCCATCCGCAGCGGATGTGAGCGCCACTCGTTGACCGCCAGGCCGGCGATCACGCCGATGCCCTCGACGGACTCGGCCGTGGCCGGGGCGCTGCGGCTCGTCGATCCCGCGAGCGGTCCCTCGGTGGGTGCCGGGGCGAACTGGGCGACCACCACCTGCTGGCCCTCGTGCTGCTGCACGGCCAGCAGGACGTGCGGCTCGGCCTGCTCGCCGTCGTTCTCGATCGGTTCGAGGGACAGGAACTCACCGCGTTCGGCCGCAGCACCCGCCATCCGGCCGGCCCACTTGAAGGCGTTCATGACGTCGTCGTCGGTGAGCTCCGCGTCGGCCTCCTGGAGGGTGACCTGCCGCAGGCGCGTGCTGTGCGCGGTCATCTGGCCGTTGGTGGTGAAGCGGTCCGGGATCATCACGTCGCCGGTCTCGACGTCGATCATGAGCATGTCGCGGAACCGGGTCTCGGCGAGCGGCGACCTGCCCATGAGGCCGCGGCCGAGCATCTCGTGCAGCTTGGGGTCGGTGACGCGCCAGAACGTGGTCTGCTCGCCGACGCGCAGGCCGACGAAGTCCTTGACCGGGAGGCTCGGCATGGCCGTGACGAGGCTCTGACCAGGCTCGATCGGAGGCTTCGGGGGCTGGGCGCGGAACGGCGGCAGCGAGGCGAAGCCCGGATCGACCCGTGCGGTGCGCACGACGTGATGCGCCCACGCGCGCACACGACTCAACGGGTGGTCGGGGAACCGTGCGTCGTGGCGGGGGTCGTCACCCGCGTGGAACGGCAGGACGCCCTGCAGCTCCGGCGCGTACGGGTGCCGCATGGTCCAGTTCTCGAACCCGATCTCGGCCGCGAGGACGGCCTCCCGCGTGCCCGTCATGCCGCGTTCCACCGCGCCCAGCTGGAGCACGGCGCTGCTGCTCTCCTTCGGGATGGTGAAGGAGGCGACGAACACCTGGCCGTTCGGCTGGTTCGGCAGCGGCATCTTGATGATCCGCAGCAGCGCCTGCGCTCCCCCGAGCTGGACGACGTGCGCCTCGACCAGGCAACCGGTCTCGCCGTGGACCAGCGCGAGGTCGTGCCTGAGCCTCGGCAGGTCGTCCAGCCCGGCGGGCAGGTCGGGGACCAGGCCGTAGTAGGTCAGTTGGGCCTGGTCACCGCTGGGGTGCTGCCAGGTGTTCTGGTCGAGCTGGCGGAAGCCGGAGGTGTCGAACGAGATGGGCACCCGTCGACACTACGTCTCGCGTCAGGCGGCCCTGAGCGTTTTGGTCCAGAGCGAGGCGCCTGTCGCGTCGCGCAGCCACACGGTGAGCTCGTGCTGCGTCGCCCTGACCTCGCCGAAGTGCTGGAAGTTGTCCAGCGGCGTGGTGTTGGCGGCGGGCGGGGCGTGCACGAACACGGCCTGCGGGCCGAACGTCGGGTCGAGCGTGTTGGGGCCGAACGCGCCGGAGTGCAGCGGGCCGGACACGAACTCCCAGAACGGGTCGAAGTCGCCCACGGCCGCGCGGTCGGGCGAGTAGTGGTGCGCGGCGGTGTAGTGGACGTCCGCGGTGAGCCACACGGTGTTCTTGACGCGGCGGCGCTTCAGTTCCCTGAGCACCCAGGCGATCTCGTGCTCGCGGCCGTTGGGGGCGCCCGGCAGCCCGTTCGCCACGCCTTCGATGTCGGTGCCGTCCGGTACGGTCAAACCGATCGGCAGGTCCGCCGCGATGATCTTCCACGTGGCGGTGCTGCGGTCAAGGCTGTCGACGAGCCATTTCGCCTGCTTGGCGCCCAGGATGACGCCGGGCTTGTCCTTCGGGGAGGTGTTCTTGTCCTTGTAGGTGCGCATGTCGAGCACGAAGATCTCGACGTTGCGGCCGTAGGAGAACTTCCGGTGGACGCGGCCGTCCACCGCGCGCTTCTGGTCGATCGGCATCCACTCGTGGAACGCCTGGAAAGCCCGCTGCGCCAACACGTCCACGCGCTTCTCGGTGTACTGCGGCAGGTCGAGGATCTCGCCGGGGTACCAGTTGTTCGTGACCTCGTGGTCGTCCCACTGCGCGAACATCGGGACCTGGGCGGCGAAGCGCTTCACGTTGTCGTCGAGGAAGTTGTAGGCGAACTGGCCGCGGTACTCGTCGAGCGTCTCGGCCACTTTGGACTTCTCGGGCGTGACCAGGTTCCGCCAGATCCGGCCGTCCGGGAGCGTGACGCTCGCCTGCATCGGGTTGTCCGAGTAGACGCTGTCGCCGCTGTGGATGAAGAAGTCGGGCCTGCGGTCGGCCATCGCCTTGAAGATGGGCATGCCGCCGATGTCGGGGTTGATGCCCCAGCCCTGGCCGGCGACGTCACCGGACCAGACGAAGCTGACGTCGTCGCGACCGATCGGCGCGGTGGAGAAGCTGCCGGTGACCGGTGCGCTGCAGGTGCGGCCGTGCAGGTCCTCGGCCGTGACGCGGTAGTAGGCGGTGCGGCCGGGCAGCAGGCCGCCGACCCGGACCTGGCCGGTGCCACCGGTCTCCGGCGTGAGCAACGGGCCGCGGATCCGGCGGGACAGGCGGAACCTCGGGTCGTTGGACACCTCGACGAGCATCCGCGAGGGCTGGTCGGCGCGCGTCCAGACGATGCCACCGTCCCAGGTGACGTCACCGGACTGCACGCCGTGGGTGAGGGTCGGACGGTCGGACTTGGCGAGGCTGACGCCACTCGGCACCAACGCGGCGGCCGTGCCGAGTGCGCCTGCCTTGAACAACGTACGACGGTCGAAGGTCATGGGCGGTTTCTAGTCGCCGGTTCTGGCCTGCGGCGAAACCCGAGGTGAACTTCAGCAGCGCAGGTCCGTCCAGCCGGAGACGTAGGTCCCGCCGGGCACGGTCACGCTCGCGACGGCCCGCGTGCACTTCTTCAGCGTGGCCGCCGGGGCACCCCACAGCTCCTGCCTGGTGCCGCTGCGGGACTCGCTGCCGGGGTACTCCTCGTCGCCGTCGATCACCGCGATCCAGTTGGTGATCTTGAAGGAGTGGTTCTGGGCCCACGAGTCCCAGACCCAGGTGTAGGCGACGTTCTTGCCGCAGCCCGCGAACTGCTTCACGGACGCGATCTTGTCGCCCTTGTGCAGGACGTACCCGGTCGTGCCGATCTGCTTGGCGGACGGGCAGCCGGGGACGGTCTCGGCGTGCGCGGTACCCGTGGTGACGGACAGCAGCGTCGCGGCCAGTGCGGCGGCGAGGGCGAATGGCTTTCTCACAGCCGCGACGCTGCGGCAGTCCGGTTAGGCGGTGGTAAATCCGGTTTACGTCAGCCGCTTGAGCCAGTCGGTGATGATCTGCCGCGACGCCGGTGTCGCGTGCACCCACGTCTGCTGGTTCTGGTCGGTGTACTTGACCACGAGCCAGCGGCCGTCCTCGAAGTCGATCGTGGTGAGGAACGTCTTGGCGCGCTGCCGGCTCTCCCCGTCGCGCTTGGCCGCGTACAGCTTCGCCGTGCCCTTGCGGGGCTGGGCGAGCAGCTGCCGCAACGAGATCGACGGCGACGCCTTGCCTGGCTGGTGCACGTTGATCTCGCTGGCGTGCACGTTGATCGACGCCCCGCGTCCCGCCGGCACGTCCGGCAGCTGCATGGCGAGCACCTCCGGCGCGTTCTCCGGCCGGATCGGGTGCAGCTGCACGAACCCGTTGTCGTGCACGGCGAGCACCCCGTGCTGCGAGTTGGCCGCGACCACCACGGGCCGCGTCTCCTGCGGCGTGACCGCGATCCACGCCGAGTAGTCGTGCTCGGCCTTGGCGATCAGGTGCAACGTGCCCCGGACGTCGGGGTGGTCGAGCCCGACCCGCCGCAGCTCGCCGATGACGTCGCGCTCGATCAGCACGCGCTCGTCCTCGGTCTCGCCAGGCGACTCGACGCTCAGCGCCGGGTGGTACTCCCCGAGCTTCTCCTGCTTCCACAGCACGTCGAAGGCGAGGTCGGACAGTTGGATGGACGACCGCAGCACGTCACCCCCCGATCGTCGGCGGTGCGACCATCGGCATGTCGCCGATGATCTCGTTCGTGTTCTCCTCGGTGATGAGGTAGTCGGCGCTCTTGTGCTCCAGGTCGTCCTCGCCCTGGCCCTTGGCCCCGTGACCACCCATCCCGCCCACACCGGCGGCACCACCACGACCAGCGGCACCAGCGGCAGCGCCACCACGGGCACCACCGGCGGCCGTCTCGCCCATGCCGCCGAACACCCCGGCCTTGCCGCCCGGCTGCTGCGAGCCCGTGCCGGCGGACCCGGCACTGCCCATGCCGCCCGTGCCACTGGCGCCACCGAACTTGCCGGCACCGCCCATGCCACCGCCGGCACCACCACCGCCGAACCGGCCACCGCCGGCCCCGCCACCGGGCCCACCGATGCCACCCGAACCGCGACCGGTGCCGGTGCCACCGGGACCGGTCGGGTTGGGGCGGACGGGGACGCCGACGGGCGGGAGGCCCGTTGTCGGCGGGCGGTCGATGACGCTGCCGACCGGAGGCTTGGGCGGGAGGTTCTCCACGATGCCGATCGGACGGCCCGTGTTGTTGTTGCCGCTGGTGTTCGTGGTGTCCGTCCAGCTCGTGGTGGTCGTGTCCCCGTTGGTGGTGGGAACCGTCCAGCCCGTGCCGGTGGTGTTCTGCGTGCTGCTGGTCGAACTGGTCGACGACGACCTGGTCGTGCTCGTCCTGTCGACGTTGTTGTTCCACTGCTTGTCGCCGCCGCCGTCATCACCGGACTTGATGACCTCGACCTGCAACGTGTCGGCGGTGACGCCCGGGAACTCCTTCGGGAGCTCGCCGCGGTTGGTGTTGCTGGCGCTCTGGAACTCCCGGTAGACCGCCCGGTTGTGGGCTTCTTCCTTGTTGTACGCGTTGACCTTGTCCTCCGTGTCGGTGTCCCACGGCGTCAGGTCGTCGTACAGGTTCGTGTCCGGCTTCGCGGCCGGCATGTCCTTCAGCTGGCCCTTGTTCAGGGTGAACTGGTGGATCTGGTTGGAGATCGAGCGGTCGGCCTGCTGCAGGGAGTCCTGCATCTGGACCATGGCCTGCTTGATCGGGTTGGCCGCGGCAGCGGCGGCGTCCGCGCTGGCCCCCGTCCACGACTCGCCCAGCGTCTCGCCGACCCGCTTCAGCCGCGACTCGAGGTCCGCGTAGGTGGTCTTCAGCCTGACGGCGGCCGTCGCCCCGGCCTGCGCGGAGGCGGTACCGGGTCCGCTGGTCATCTGGGCGTAGATCTGCGCCCCGGAGAACCCCTCGGCTCTGCTGTTGTCCTCGGTGAAGCAGCTGGGCGCGGGCCGTGTCATTTCGCACCTGCCTTGATCGTGGTGATGGCGAGATTCGCGAACTCCGTGACCGCCGCACACGGGTCGGAGAACTTCGGGCCGCCGAGGCTGGAGAAGGTGACGAACATCGCGCGCTCGTCGGAGACGCCGACCAGTGCGGAGCAGTTGCCCCTGGAGCGCAGATCGGTCGGGAGCGCGAGATAGGTCGGATATCCCTGAACGGCGGGCAGCGTCTCGAACACCGCGTACGTGCTGTCCTTGTTCGGGAGGATCGTGCTCAGGTTCGTACCCTCCAGGAGGAATGCCACTCCTGGGGACATCTTCGCTTCCGTGTTGACACCGTTCCAGAGGCAGGCCTCCCCGACTGGGCTGGTGTTCGCACGTCCGCTGACACCGGGCAGGCCGAACGCCTCCACCTGAACGGCGGTGACGGTCTTGCAGGGATCAGCGGTGAACGCCTTCACGTCGAGCGGGCTGTCGATCTTGGGAGCACCGCCGCTGCCGCTCGTGCTCGTCGGCTGGCTCGCCGTGGTCGGCGTACCGGCGGTGTCGCCGCTGGTACCGCATCCCGCGAGCAGTGCGAGAGCAGCCGTACCGACGACGATCGATCGGATGCGCAACAGCTCAGTCCTTCACTTGAGGTTGTCCCGGTTGCCCTGCTCGGCCTGCTCGTACTGGGTCAGCGTGGCCTTGAGGTTGTTGATCCGGGTGGACAAGGTCTCCTGGAGCTGCTTGTTCGACTGGAGGTGCATGTGGCCGGTGTTGGAGGCCCAGTTCGCGTAGACCTGGCTGGGCATGTCCTTGCCGGCGCCCTGCACGGCAGCCAGCACAGCGCCGTCCTGTTCGGCGAACAGGAGCTCAGCGAGAACGTCCTCGTACTCCTTGATGGCAGTGCGCAGGGTCTCCAGATCGACCTTTGTCCCGCTCATCCCCAGTGCCTCCCCCGTGCAGAAACGTGCGCCGACGAGCATAGCGCCAGGTCGCGGGACCTGTCCCGGATTCGAAGCACGATCGGGTGAACAAGAAGATGACGGAAACCGGTGCTTTATCGCGCACCGTTAATTGTCTTTCCGAATTGCGTCAGGAAGCGGCGGTGCCGTTCTCCTGTTCGGCCTTCGCGGCTGCCTGCTGGGCCGGCAGACGCCCTTCGGCCATGCGCTTCAGGAGGTCCTTGCGCAGCCACAGCATGTAGATCCAGACCAGGCCGAAGATCACGCCGATGACGCCCATGGCGGGGAGCAGCAGCCAGGTGGCGATCAGCAGGACGTGCAGGGCCACCACGGCCGGAATCGCCCAGGGGCGGCGGACGAAGGCGCACATCGCGATGAACGCGACGATGAAGCCGAACGCCACGCCGCCTACGAGCGAGTCGACGCCGCCGTGCAGTTTGGCGATGACCGGGAGGGCCAGGGCCACGACGATCACCTCGAGGATGAGGGTGCCGGCCATGATGCCCCGGAACGCCTTCATCGGGTCTTTCTTCAGCGGGGCCGGGGCGGTCATGCCGGTTCCTTCCCGAACAGCGCGCGGGCCTCGCCCGCGGTGACGACGGAGCCGGTGACGATGATGCCGCCGCCGGACTGCTCGTCCTCGGTGAGGTGGATGGCTTCCTCGATGGCGTCGACGAGGCGAGGACGCACCTCGAAGCGGTCCTCGCCGAAGATCGGGACGGCCAGGCCCGCCAGGACGTCCGGGTCCATGGCGCGCGGGGAGGAGTTGGTGGTGATCACCAGTTCCTGCACGACCGGTTCCAGCGCCGAGAGGATGCCTTCGGCGTCCTTGTCGGACATCACGGCGACGACCGCGACGAGCTTGCGGAAGCCGAACTCGGACTCCAGGGCGCGAGCCAACGCCGCTGCGCCGTGCGGGTTGTGCGCGGCGTCCACGAAGACGTTGGGGGCGCTGCGAACGCGCTCCAGACGGCCCGGCGTGATGACGGACGCGAAGCCCTCGCGGACGAAGTCGATGTTGATCTGACGGTCGGGGCCCGCGCCGAAGAACGCCTCGACCGCGGCCAGTGCGATCGCCGCGTTCGCTGCCTGGTGTTCGCCGTGCAGGGGGAGGAAGATGTCCTCGTAGACGCCGCTCAGGCCCTGCAAGGTGATCATCTGGCCGCCCACGGCCACGGCGCGGGAGACCACGCCGAACTCGCTGCCGAAGCGCGCGACGGTGGCGTCCACCTCGGCCACGCGAGTCAGGATCACCTTCATGACCTCGGCGGTCTGCTCGCCGATGATGGCGACCGAGCCCGGCTTGATGATGCCGGACTTCTCGACCGCGATGTCCTCGGGACGGTTGCCGAGGTACTCGGTGTGGTCGACGCCGATCGGGGTCAGGACGGCGACCTGGGCGTCCGCGATGGACGTCGCGTCCCAGGTGCCGCCCATGCCGACCTCGACCACGGCGACGTCCGCCGGCGCTTCCGCGAAGGCCGCGTAGGCCATGCCGGTGAGCACCTCGAACTTGCTCATCCGGATCTCGGACTGGCTGTCGACCATCGCGATGTACGGCTCGATGTCGCGGTAGACCTCGACGTAGCGCTCGGGCGAGATCGGCTCGTTGTCGAGGCTGATGCGTTCGGTCGCGAGCTGCAGGTGCGGGCTCGTGAACCGGCCCGTGCGCAGGCCGATGCGCGTGAAGAGCGCATCGACCATGCGCGACGTCGACGTCTTGCCGTTCGTGCCCGTCAGCTGCACGACCGGGTACGACGTCTGCGGGTCGCCCAGCACGTGGGCGAGCGCTTTGATCCGCTCCAGCGACGGCTCGAGCTTCGTCTCGGGCCACCGCTGGTTGAGCTCGTTCTCGACGTCGAGGAACTCGTCGAGGTTGTTCTCCACAGTGCTTAAGCCTCCGGCAGCGCGGCCAGGCGCTCGTTGATGCGGGCGATCTCGGACTCGGCCGTGGCCTTGCGCTCCTCGATCTTGGCCTTGACGTCGGCAGGCGCCTTGGCGAGGAACGCCTCGTTGCCGAGCTTTCCGGACGTCTGCGCGAGCTCCTTCTGCGCCACGGCCAGGTCCTTCGCCAACCGCTTGCGCTCGGCCGCCACGTCGATCGCGCCGGACAGGTCCAGCTCGACCTTCACCGCGCCCTTGGGCAGGCCGACCTCCAGCGTCGCGGAGACCGTGAACTCCTCGCCGGGCTCGGTCAGGCGGGTCATCGACCGCACCGACGGGACCTGGTCGAGCAGGCCGACGCAGCACGCGCCGCGGACCTTGCCCGCGACCTTCTGCCCCGGCTTGAGGCCCTGCTCCGAGCGGAACCGGCGGATCTCGGTCGCGAGCTTCTTCAGGCCCTCGATCTCGGCCGCCGCGTCCGCGTCCCGCTCAGCGCCGGACGGAGACGGCCACTCGGCGACGACGAGCGACTCGCCGCCGGTGAGCGCCGTCCACAGCGTCTCGGTGATGAACGGGATCGACGGGTGCAGCAGGCGCAGCAGGACGTCGAGGACGTGGCCCAGGACGGACTGCGTGGCCTCGGCGCGGCCGTCCGCGATCTGGACCTTCGCGATCTCCAGGTACCAGTCGCAGAACTCGTCCCAGGTGAAGCTGTACAGCGCCTCGCAGGCACGGGAGAACTGGAACGCCTCGAAGTTCGAGTCCACAGAGGACACGAGTGCGTCGAGCTCGTCCAGGATCCAGCGGTCGGCCGCGGTCAGCTCGGAGCGGTCGGGCAGCGGACGGGCCACCGTCGCACCGTTGGCCAGCGCGAACCGCGTCGCGTTCCACAGCTTCGTGGTGAAGTTGCGGGACCCGGCGGCCCACTCCTCGGCGACGGCCATGTCCGAACCGGGGTTCGTGCCGCGCAGCAGCGTGAACCGGGTGGCGTCCGCGCCGTAGCGCTCCATCCAGTCGAGCGGGTCGATGCCGTTGCCCTTGGACTTCGACATCTTCTTGCCGTACTGGTCCCGGATCAGGCCGTGCAGGAAGACGTGGTCGAACGGCTGGACCTCGTCCATCGCGTACAGACCGAACATCATCATCCGGACGACCCAGAAGAACAGGATGTCGTAGCCGGTCGAGAGAACCGACGTCGGGTAGAACTTGCGGAGGTCCTCAGTGGACTCCGGCCAGCCCAGCGTCGAGAACGGCCACAGGCCCGACGAGAACCACGTGTCGAGGACGTCCTCGTCCTGGCGCCAGCCCTCACCGGCCGGCACCTCGTCGTCCGGTCCGACGCAGACGACCTCGCCGTTCGGCCCGTAGTAGACCGGGATCCGGTGGCCCCACCACAGCTGCCGCGAGATGCACCAGTCGTGCAGGTTGTCGGTCCAGTCGAAGTACCGCTTGTTCAGCTCGGCCGGGTGGATCTTGGTGCGGCCGTCGCGGACGGCGGCGGACGCGGCCGCGGCGATCGACTCGACCTTCACCCACCACTGCAGCGACAGGCGCGGCTCGACGACGGTGTTGCAGCGCGAGCAGTGCCCGACGGAGTGGACGTACGGCCGCTTCTCCGCGACGATCCTGCCCTCCGCGCGCAACGCGGCGACGATCGCCGGGCGCGCCTCGAACCGGTCGAGGCCGAGGAACGGGCCGTTGGCGGTGATGACCGCGCGGCCGTCCATGATCGTGAGGTTCGGCAGGCCGTGGCGCTGGCCGATCTCGAAGTCGTTCGGGTCGTGCGCGGGCGTGACCTTCACGGCGCCGGTGCCGAACTTCGGGTCGACGTGCGCGTCGGCGACGATCGGGATGCGCCGGCCGGTCAGCGGCAGCTCGACCTCGGTGCCGATGAGGTGCTGGTAGCGCTCGTCGTCCGGGTGGACGGCGACCGCGGTGTCGCCCAGCATCGTCTCGGCGCGCGTGGTCGCGACGACGATGGACGCGTCCCCGTCGCCGTAGCGGATCGAGACGAGCTCGCCCTCGTCCTCGCTGTGGTCGACCTCGATGTCGGACAGCGCGGTCTGGCAGCGCGGGCACCAGTTGATGATCCGCTCGGCCTGGTAGATCAGGCCGTCGTCGTACATCTTCTTGAAGATCGTCTGGACGGCGCGCGACAGCCCCTCGTCCATGGTGAAGCGCTCACGCGACCAGTCGATGCCGTCGCCGAGCCGCTTCATCTGGTCGAGGATCTTGCCGCCGTACTCCTCTTTCCACTCCCAGACGCGCTCGACGAACTTCTCGCGCCCGAGGTCCTGCCGCGACAGGCCCTGCTTCGCGAGGTCGCGCTCGACGGCGTTCTGGGTGGCGATGCCCGCGTGGTCCATGCCCGGCAGCCACAGGACCTCGTAGCCCTGCATGCGGCGGCGGCGCGACAGGGCGTCCATCACGCTGTGGTTCATGGCGTGGCCCATGTGCAGCGAGCCGGTGACGTTGGGCGGGGGCAGCACGATCGTGAACGGCGGCTTGTCGCTCTTGACGTCCGCCTCGAAGTACCGCCGGTCGACCCACCGCTGGTACAGCTCCGCCTCTACCTCCGCCGGAGTCCACGCGGCGGGGAGGTCAGGACGCTGGGTTGCGGTGTCGAGTTCAGTCACAGCCGAGAAGTCTACGGAGGCCGGGGTCTCGACTTGAAACGAGATACCTGCTAACGCGCAAGGCAACCCCGGCGGGCCCGTGAACGTGGTGTTCTGCGTGAACAACAAGACGGTGTCCGCCCTCTCCCTGGTCGTCATCGTCGCCGTGCTCGTCGCCCTGAACACGTCGTGGCGCAGACCCCCGGCGGTGAACCTCCTGATCCCGTTCGCGGGCACCCCCGCCGAGCAGTGGCCCGACGGCGCCGACGGCATCGTCGTCCCGGCGGGCCGCACGGAGTTCGCGCTGGTCCGCGAGGTGCTCATCGCGTCCAGGACCGACCCCGAGATGATCGAGCGGCACAACCCGGAGCCGTTCCTCGCGTTGCTCGCCCCGCAGGTGCGCCTCCAGGTCGCGGGCGACCTGCCCGACTGGACCACGCGGATCAAACCGGGCACGAAGCTGCTCGGCGTGAAGGCCGAGGGCCGGATGACGCTGAGCGAGCGGAACGGGCACCCGCTGGTGCTGACCGACTACGTGTTCGCCTACGCCTTCGAACCGCCCGATCCCGGTGCCCTGCGGCACCAGCGCGAGATGGTGGTGGCGAGCAGGTACCAGGTGTCGTACGCGGTCACGCCCGAGGGGATCTGGCCGTCGGAGGCCCGTGGTTTCCAGTACTCGGTGGCGTGCGGCGCTGCCCGCGACGGTTATCTCGCGCCGCAGTTCACCGAACCGGCCGCGCCCGGCGTGGGCGTGGCGGGCGACGACCGCCGCTACTTCTCGACGGACGGGCCGCTGCCCACCCCGGACACCTGCGGTTGATCACCCTTTCAGAGGTGCCGGACGCGAGTGACGGCGATCACAATTAGCCGTCACGGACCGTTCACACCCCTTGGGGCCCGTGTCGACGGCGCCGCCGCGTTCTTCGGGGGCGCTGGCGGCGCCGACGTCGATCGGCGTTGAATGAACACATGAGCAGCAAGCCCCCGCAGCACGACGTCGACGAGTCCGCGCTCGAAGTCAGCACCCCCAAGACCTGGGCCGCGGGTATTCCCGGTGTGCTCGTGTCGCTCGACCGCGCGGTCGAGCAGATGGGTGTCGGGCGCACGGTCAAGACGTTGCGACTGCTCAACCAGCGTGAAGGTTTCGACTGCCCCGGTTGCGCGTGGCCGGAACCGCAGGGTCACCGCAAGATGGCGGAGTTCTGCGAGAACGGCGCGAAGGCCGTCGCGGAGGAAGCCACCAAGCGACGAATCGGGCCCGAGTTCTTCGCCGAGCACTCCGTCGAGAGCATGCGGACGAAGACGGACTACTGGCTCGGGCAGCAGGGCCGGCTCACCGAACCCATGGTCCTGAGGCCTGGTGCGACGCATTACACACCGATCAGCTGGGACGCGGCGTTCACGCTCATCGCCGACGAGCTGACAGCGTTGTCATCCCCGGACGAGGCGATCTTCTACACCTCCGGCCGCACCAGCAACGAGGCCGCGTTCCTCTACCAGCTGCTGGTCCGCTCGTTCGGCACCAACAACCTCCCCGACTGCTCGAACATGTGCCACGAGTCGTCCGGCTCGGCGCTGAACGAGACCATCGGCATCGGCAAGGGCTCGGTGTCGATCAAGGACTTCGACCTCGCCGACCTCATCGTGGTCATCGGCCAGAACCCTGGCACGAACCACCCGCGCATGCTCAGCGCGCTGGAGGAGGCGAAGAAGAACGGCGCGAAGATCATCGCCGTCAACCCGCTGCCGGAAGCGGGCCTCATGAGGTTCAAGAACCCGCAGAACGTCGCGGGCGTGGTCGGCAAGGGCACCGCGCTGTGCGACGAGTTCGTGCAGATCAAGGTCGGCGGCGACCAGGCGCTGTTCCAGGCGATCGGTCACCTGCTGCTGCAGTGGGACAAGGTCGACAAGGCGTTCATCTCGGCGAAGACCCACGGCTTCGAGGAGTACGCGGAGAGCCTGCGCGAGCTCGACTGGGACGGCGTGCTCACCGCGACCGGCCTGACCCGCGAGCAGATCACCAAGGTCGCCGGCATGTTCGTCGACTCGAAGGCCACCATCGCCTGCTGGGCCATGGGTCTCACGCAGCACAAGCACAGCGTGCCGACGATCCGCGAGATCGCGAACGTCATGTTCCTGCGCGGCATGATCGGCAAGCCGGGCGCGGGCCTGTGCCCGGTGCGCGGCCACTCCAACGTGCAGGGCGACCGCACGATGGGCATCTACGAGAAGATGCCCGAGTTCTTCCTGAAGGCGCTGGAGAACGAGTTCGGCATCTCCGTGCCGCGCAAGCACGGCTTCGACACCGTGGACGCCATCAACGCCATGCGGCACGGCCGCGGCAAGGTGTTCATCGCGATGGGCGGCAACTTCGTCAGCGCCACCCCGGACACCCCGGTGACCGAGAAGGCGCTGGAGCAGTGCTCGTTGACCGTGCACGTCTCCACGAAGCTCAACCGCTCGCACGTGATCCACGGCCGCACCGCGTTGATCCTGCCCGCGCTGGGACGCACGGAGAGCGACGTGCAGCACTCCGGCGAGCAGTTCGTCACGGTCGAGGACTCGATGTCGGTCGTGCACCGCTCGCGGGGTCGTCTCAAGCCCGCGTCGGACCAGCTGCTGTCCGAGGTCTCGATCGTCTGCCGGCTCGCGCGCAAGACGCTCGGCAGGTCGCACCCGGTGGCGTGGGAGACGTTCGAGAAGGACTACGACGTCATCCGCGAGCACATCGCCGCCGTCGTGCCGGGCTGCACCGACTACAACACGCGCGTCCGCCAGCCCGACGGGTTCGTGCTGCCGCACCCGCCGCGCGACTCGCAGGAGTTCGCGACGACGACCGGCAAGGCGAACTTCACGGCCAACGAGATGACGGTCATCGAGATCCCCGAGGGCAGGCTGCTGATGCAGACCCTGCGCAGCCACGACCAGTACAACACCACGATCTACGGCCTCGACGACCGCTACCGCGGCGTGAAGGACGGCCGTCGCGTGGTGTTCGTGAACCCCGACGACGTCGCCGCGCTGGGGTTCTCCGACGGGCAGATGGTCAACATCATCTCGGAGTGGAAGGACGACCCGACGGGCGTCGTGGAACGCCGCGCCGAGTCGTTCCGGATCGTCTCCTACTCCACGGCTCGTGGATGTGTGGCGACGTACTTCCCGGAGGCGAACCCGTTGGTGCCGCTGGACTCCAAGGCGGACATCTCGGGTACGCCGACCTCCAAGTCGGTGATCGTGCGCTTGGAAGCCGCTAACTGACCACGACGCTGTAGTTCGAGGCACCACCGTTGGGTCCCAGTTGCACCTCTCCCGCCCGGAAACCCTTGACGTACAGGCGGAAGGTCTTCGGGGACCCTTCGGTGTTCACGAGCTGCACCCCGCTGTCGAGCCACAGCGCGTCCATCCACGGCCGTTTGCCGAGCCGCGTGTCGACCGCGACGTACACCAGCGCGTCGCGGTTGATCGTGAAGCGCGCCAACGGGTTCTGCGTGGCCGACTTCGAGTCGTTGGCCGTGCGGATCCACTTCGCGCCGACGACCTCGCCCGGCACCGAGCTGAACGTGAAGTCCCGGTCGCCGTACTGCGCGACCCCAGTGCGCAGCCCGCTCTGCACCGACCAGTCGCCCGCGTTCGCCGTGTCCGCCACGGAAAGCCCGCTCACCTCCAGCTCGGCGGGCTGGTCGCCCACGGTCAGGGTCGCGACAGCCGTCCGCGTGAGCTGCCCGGCCCGGCCGATCACGGTGATGTTCGCCGAGCCGTGCGGGGTGTCCGGCAGCGTGGCCACGGTCATCGTGGACGTCTGACCGGCGTTGATGGTCGGCGGGTCGAACCGCACGACCTCGCCCGCCGGCACGTTCTCCGCGTCGAGGCTGATCGGACCGGCGGAGCCGGCCGCGCTGACCGCGAACGACGCCGTCTCCCCCGGCTTGACCACGCGCGAGGACGGGTCGACGGCGAGGCCGAAGTCCGTCCCGCACCTCTCGGTCGAACCGGTGTTCTGGATCCGCGGCGACCCGCTGCCCCGCACGCAGAAACCGGTGGTGTTGCGGAAGAGGAAGTCCGTCGGGCTGTTCGTGCCGCGTTCCCAGCCGAAGGCGTCGAACGTCAGGTCGGACGAGTTGTCGGCGATCACCGCGGGCCTGCCGTCGTTGTTGGTGAACGACACGGCGCTGCCGATCCACTTGATGCGGTCGGCGTAACGGACGTACCAGCCGTACGCGGGCCTCGTGCCGATGCTGTTGGGGTTGTAGTTGGTGCGTTCGTTGCTGGGCGGGTTGGTGGACATCGTGCCGTTGCCGCCCGGCACGTTGATCTTGACGTTGGTGAACGTCACGTCGGTGACGTGGCCGTCGACGTCGCCCATGATCGTGGGGCTGAACGACGGCGAGGCGCCGTTGATCGTGATGTTGTCGTAGGTGACGTTCCGGATGGCGCCGACGCCGGGGCTGTTGCCGCAGCGCTTGCGGGCGCCGACCTTGAGCATGATCGGCGACCGCACACCGCTGACGGTGATGTCCTTGTAGTGCACGTCGGAGATGACCGAGCCGTCCATCGACACCAGTCCGAGCCCCGACTTGTTCGAGCCCTGGACCTGGATGCGCTGGAAGTCGTAGCCGGTGAAGTCGCCGCACGTCTCCGAGCCGAACATCAACGCGTTGCAGCAGCCCGCGCTGAGTTTGGTGTCGTGGACCTTCACGTTGCCGTTGCTCAGCTTCTGGCCGAGCGCGTAGTCGCTCTTGAACGCGAGCGCGTCGTCGTTGCCGGCGAAGTCGCCGTTGGTGATGGTGACGTTCGTGGTGTTGATGACGTTCCAGCCGTCGCGGTCGCTCGCCGTGTCGATGGTGAGGCGGTCGCTGACGACGCCGCGGCAGCCGTTGACCAGCATCGCGAAGTGGCCGCCGCGCCGGAGCTCGATGCCGCTGACCGTCAGGTTCTCGCAGCGGGTCAACGAGATGATCTTGTCCGCCTGGCCGCGGCCGGGGTTGCCGGTGATGAGCGCGCCGCCGCCGTCGATCGTGCCGGAGCCGACGAAGCCGATGTTCGTGAGCCGGTCGCCCCGGATCATGGCGTTGTGGAAGTGGCTGTGCCCGTAGTCCTGGTAGTCGTCCCACTGATTGTCCTCCGGCGGGTCGTACCCGGTGCCGGAAGCGCCCATGATCGTCGCGCCCGCGTCGAGGTCGAGCGTGACGTTGCTCTTCATGTGGATCGTGTTCGGCGAACGGTAGGTGCCTGACGGGAATCTGACCGTCCCGCCGCCCGCCGCGTTCGCCGCGGTGATGGCCCTGTCGATGGCCGCCGTGTCGTTCGCGCTGCCGTTGCCGGCCGCGCCGTAGTCCCTGACGTTGAAGTCCGCCGCCTGCGCCGGTTCCGCGAGCATCGCGACGCCCAGCAGTGCCGCGGCCAGCGCCGCACCGAGTCTCCGCACCACGGATGTCCTCCCCGTTGAAACGTCCTGAAAACGTTTACGGCGGCGGAGGCCCCACGCTACGCCGGTCGAACGCGACCGAACAACCTCCAGCGGCGGCGCCCTTCCACCAGTAATCCGGCGCCGGCTTTCTCCTCGGGTGCTTCAGGCGTGCGAACGAGCCGGCGCGCGGCGGCGTCGGCCTCGAACTCGGCCTGCCGTAGCTTCGCGATAGCAAACGCGTGATCGTGTGACAGCACAGCACTTCTCCTCTGGTCAGATCAGTCGGGTGCGATCGTGTGGCTCAGGAAGAACCGGACCGCCCTGGCCCCCTCGGGCCTCAGTTCGGGATTGAGCCGCCGGTCGTCGTACCGGTCGAGCAACGTCCGCAGCTCGTCGACGAAGGCGAGCGCCTCGTCGGCGGTGAGGAACTTGACGGTGCCCTCGGTGCCGACCGCCGGACGCCACTCCTCCGGCAGGTGGTCGAACTGCCGCAGGCGCGACCGCATGCGCTCGAACTCCTGGTCCAGGTAGGCCATCGACGCCGCCTCGGCCGCCATGGCCGCCTCACCCTCCAGCCCCTCCGACGAGATGGACTGGCGCTTCGGCACGATCTTCCACGGCTTCTGCCTGCCAGGGCCCTCGACCTCCGCGACGAAGCCGTACTTGGCCAGCATGTTCAGGTGGTACGAGCAGCTCGCGACGCTCTCGCCGAGAGCCGCGGAGCACTGGGTCGCCGTCTGCTGCCCCTCCTCGGTGAGGAACTGGAGCAGCTTCCAGCGGAACGGGTGCGAGAGCGCCCGCAGCGCTTTGGGGTCGGTGATGGGAGCGTCCGTCATGCCACCAAGGTCCCACATCAGGGAACCTTTAGCAAGGAACCTTGATATACAGATCCTGATATGGGCGCTGACATGATCGGCCAGGATGTGCGCATGACCTGGCCGCGTACGAACTGCTGGAGTGGGCGATCGCGATGACGCTCGCACCCGACCTGGCCGAGGCCTACAACGGGCAGCAGGGCGACATGTGGGACGCCCACGCGGACATGGCACTGGCCGCGGTGGGCGCGCTGGTCACCAGTCTGGCGAGTTCCGCGCCACGGCGGTCACGAGCGGCAGCGACTCGATGACGGGCACCCGCAGCAGCTCGGCGGGCACGTCCGGGTCGCGCACGGGTTCGATGAGCTCGCGCAGCAACGCCCCGACGACGTCGTCCGCGGACTGGTCGACCTCGTGGATCAGGTCGCGCAGCTGATCGGCGGCCTCGTTGAGCACGCGCGGCCGTTGCGGTTCCTCCAGCATCAACGCCGCCAGCCGCAGCACGCGACGGCACGTGCGCAGGCGGAGGCTCCTGCTCGCGGACTCGCGCGTGCCCGCGAGGCCCAGGCGGCCTCGGGTGCGTTCGATCCACGGCTCCACGGTCTCGCGGCGCCAGATCGGGCCGGACGCGAGTTCCGCGTCCGGCTCGGGGATGCCGTGCGAGCGTCTCTTGCGCCACACGGCGACCAGCTGCCGGCTGAGCCCCATGGCGTCGGCGATCTCGGCGATTCCGTAGAAGTCCCCCACGCCGCAGAGCGTAACCAGAGATGACGTGGGGTGTCATCAAAAATGTCTCAAATGCGCTCGAGGACTGCCCGCGCCGCGTTGTGGCCGCCGATGCCGCTCACGCCGCCGCCGCGCCGGGAGCCCGCGCCGCAGACGAACACGTTGTCCACATCGGTCTCGACGCCCCACCGGCCGACCTGCTCGTCGGTCTCGGCGAACGGCCAGTCGAGCTCGCCGTGGAAGATGTTGCCGCCCGGCAGGCCGAGCTCCGCCTCCAGGTCGAGCGGGGTGCGGGCCTCGATGCACGGGTTTCCGGCGGCGTCCACGGCCAGGCAGTCCTGGATCGGCTCCACCAGGTGGGCGTTGAGCTGGTCGAGGTAGCGGCGCACGAGCTCGTCGCGCAGCTCGTCGTTGCGGCCCTCGAAGAGCGACGCCGGCAGGTGCAGGCCGAAGAGCGTCAGCGTCTCGTGACCCGCGAGCGACGGCCCGAGGATCGACGGGTCGGTCAGCGAGTGGCAGTACATCTCGCCCGGCAGCACCGACGGCACCTGCCCGGCGGCGCTCTCCAGGTACGCGGTCTCCAGCTGGTCGTAGGACTCGTCGAGGTGGAACGTGCCGGCGAACGCGATCCGCGCGTCCACCCCGGACTTCAGCTCGGGCAGCTTCCGGAGCAGCATGTTGATCTTCAACTGGCAGCCGGGAGCGTCGTGGACCTCTTTGCCCTGCAAGCGTCCCAGCACCGACGGCGCCACGTTGGAGAGCACGAACCGGGCCTCGACGGTCTCACCGCCGTACGTCACGGACGCGGTCTTGCCGTCCGACTCGATCGACGTCACCTCGGCGCCGGTGATGATCTGCGCGCCGGCCTCGCGCGCGACCCGTTCCAGCTCGGCGGTCACGCCGCCCATGCCGCCGACCGGGACCTTCCACTCGCCCGTGCCGTTGCCGATCACGTGGTAGAGGAAGCACTTGTTGGCGCGCAACGAGTGCAGCGACGAGTGCGTGCCGATCAACGCGTCCGTGGCGACGACGCCGCGCACCAGGTTGTTGTCGAAGAGCTCCTGCAGGGTCGCGCCGATCGGCCGTTCGAAGATCTGCTCCCACACCCGGCCGCGGGTCACCGCGTCGACGTGCACGCGCAGATGTTCGCGTGACACCAACGGTTCCAGAAGAGTCGGCGCCAGCGCGGCCGCCATCTGCTCCAGGTCGGCGTACCAGCGCCGCCACCGCACCCAGTCGTCGAGCGACCCGCACACGGCCTCGAACGACCGCTCGGTCGCCTCGCCGGGGGTGCGCTCGACCAGCAGCCCGCCCTTGCCGTTCGGCGTGTAGGACGAGGCGGCGCGCGACCTCAGCGCGAGGTTCAGCCCCAGGTCCGACACGATCCGGTCGGGCAGCAGCGAGACGAGGTAGGAGAAGCGGGAGAGGCGGGCGTCGACGCCCTCCCACGGTGACGCGCTCACCGCGGCCCCGCCGACGTGCGGCAGCTTCTCGAGCACCCTGACCGACTTCCCCGCTCTGGCGAGGTACGCGGCCGCCACCAGACCGTTGTGGCCGCCTCCCACGATCACGACGTCGTCCATGCCCCGGAATCCCTCCCACGTAGCCTGGTCGGTGGGGAACATAGCGGTCCGAAGGAGATGTGCACATGGGCCGAGTGACGGTGCGCCGAGCGGTCGAACGGGTGTCGCCGAGCGGTCGTCGGCGCAGAGTCGACGCGCTCGCCGCCGAGGAGCCGCTGGAGCTGAGGGTCAACGGCAAGGCGTTGGCCGTCACGATGCGCACGCCCGGTCAGGACGTGGAGCTCGCGCACGGGTTCCTGCTCAGCGAGGGCGTGATCGGGTCGTCGGCCGACATCTCGATCGCCCGGTTCTGCGAGGGCACCGGGCCGGACGGGCTGAACACCTACAACGTGCTGGACATCGCGCTGGCCGAGGGCGTGCCGCCGCCCGACACCGGGGTGGAGCGGAACTTCTACACCACGTCGTCGTGCGGGGTGTGCGGCAAGGGCGCGCTGGACGCGGTCAAGCTCAAGACGCGCTACTCGCCCGCGTTCGACGAGGTCAGGGTCACGCCGGAGCTGCTCACGACGTTCCCGGACGCGTTGCGGGAACGGCAGAAGGTCTTCGAGAGCACCGGCGGGCTGCACGCGGCGGGCCTGTTCGTGGACGGCGAGCTGCTGGTGGTGCGCGAGGACGTGGGCCGGCACAACGCGGTCGACAAGGTGCTGGGCTGGGCGGTGCTGCAGAACCTGGTGCCGTTGCGCGGCGCGGTGCTGATGGTGTCCGGGCGGGCGTCGTTCGAGCTGGTGCAGAAGGCCGCGATGTCCGGAGTTCCGGTGCTCGCGGCGGTGTCGGCGCCGTCGTCGCTCGCGGTGGAGCTGGCCGAGGAGCAAGGGATGACGCTCGTCGGGTTCCTGCGCGGTGACTCGATGAACGTCTACACCGGCGGGGAGCGCGTGGTTGAGACCGCTTGACGGGGTCGTGGTGGTGAGCCTGGAGCAGGCCGTCGCCGTGCCGTACGCGACCCGGCTGCTCGCCGATCTGGGCGCGCGGGTCATCAAGATCGAACGGCCTGGAGTGGGCGACTTCGCCCGCCACTACGACTCGGCGTGCGGCGAGGTGTCGTCGTACTTCGCGTGGACGAACGTCGGCAAGGAGTCGGTGTCGCTCGACATCAACCACCCCGACGGCCGTGAGGTGCTGGTGCGCCTGGTGGAGCGCGCCGATGTGCTGCTGTGCAACCTCTCGCCGCGTGTTTGGGCACGGCTGGCGCTGGACCTGCCGCCGTCGCTGATCGTCGGTGAGCTGTCCGGCTACGGCTGGGACGGCCCGTACGTGGACCGCAAGGCGTTCGACGCGCTGGTGCAGTCCGAGGCGGGGCTGGTGGCGCTGACCGGCGAAGGTGACGTGATGGCGCGCGCCGGCATCTCGGTCGCGGACATCGCGGCAGGCGTGCAGCTGCAGTCAGCGGTGCTGGCGGCGTTGCTGCAGCGCGGCCGGACGGGTGAAGGGGCGCGGCTGCGGTTGTCACTCTTCGCAGCGATGGCCGAGTGGATGCACCAGCCGATGCTCTACGCCGCCGGAACGGGCGCCGCGGCTCCCCGTTCGGGTGCGCACCACCCGAGCATCGCGCCGTACGGGCCGGTGGCCTGTGCGGACGGGTCGGTGCACCTGGCCGTGCAGAACGACGGGCAGTGGCAGCGGTTGTGCGGGCTGATCGGGCTGGGCGCGGAGGAGAGGTTCGCCACAGTCACGTCCCGGGTGGAGCACCGCTCTGAGCTTCAGAAGTTGCTGGAAACGGCCTTTTCGGGCCTCACCGCGGCCGAGCTGCTGACCGCTCTGGACGGGGTGGACGTGCCGTGCGCGGTGACCCGCCCGGTCACTGACCTGGCCGGACACCCGCAGCTCGACACGTGGGTTGACGTGCGCGTTCCCGGCGGAACGGCCCGGATGCTGGCGCCGCCCGTGGCCGGGTTCGAGTGGTCAGCGGGTGCGGTGCCCTCGCTCGGCCAGCACAATGACGACGTGCTGACGTGGCTGGGCTATTCGAGTGAGGAACTGTCCTCGTTACGTGTGCGTTCCGTCCTCTGAGTAGGAAACGAGGAACGGCGCCCACGCGATGAGGTGAGCATGGGGGAACCGAGGTACAGCCGCCGCACCCTCCTGGCGGCGATCGGCGTGGTCATCGCGACAGCCACCGGCGTCGCGACGTACGTGTCGACTTCGAACGCCGTCGAGCAGCAGATCGCGACGGCGGACAAGGTGCGTGCCGCCTCCGCCGTGAAACCCGTGATCCGCTTCGAGCGCGTGTACTCGGCCGCCCGCCACCGCGAGGTCACCCTCGCCTTCTACCTGCCGTCCGGCGTGAACCCGCGCGGCCTGCCGATGTCGATCCTGCTGCACGGCCTGAACGGCGACGCCCGGCACGCGGCGATCGGCGGCCTGCCCGACGTGCTGGCCGCGGCCGTCGCCAAGGGCAAGGTGCCCGCGTTCGGCTTCGTCGCGGTCGACGGCGGCAACAACTACTGGCACGAGAACGTCCCCGGCGACGACCCGATGGCGATGCTCCTCGAGGAGATCCCCCGCTGGTTGAAGGACCGCGGCTACGGCGAGCCGTTCGCGGTGACGGGCGTGTCGATGGGCGGCTTCGGCTCATTGCTGTACGCGCGCCGCCGTGCCGAACGGGGCGACCCGATCGCGGCCGCCGCGGCCATCTCCCCCGGCCTGATCACGACGTGGCCGGAGATGGCGAAGCGCAGGGCGTTCAAGAACGAGGGCGAGTGGGCGTCGCTCGACCCGTTGCGACACCTGCGGTCCACCGGCTCGACGGCGGTCGGCGTGTGGATCGGCGACCGAGACAAGTTCATCGAGGGCACCCGCCGCTACATCCACGACGCCCGCCCGGTCGTCGGCACGGTGAAGGGCGGCGGGCACGACGACGGGCTGTACCGCAAGGTCACGCCCGACGTCGTCCAGTTCCTCGCCAAGTACGCGAAGCGCGCCGTCTAGACCCTGACCGCCGCCCGCCCCCAGTGCAGGTACTTCACCCGGTCCTGCTCGTCCCGTCCGCAGAGGACGAGCACGGGGTGGTACCCGTCCTGCTCGCGCACGCTGATGAGCGCGTCGTCCCGCAGCCCGGTGTACTCGTGCTCCTCGTCGTCGACCAGGGCCTCCCAGACCTCGTCGAGGGCCACGAACCGCATCCGCACCGTGCCGCCGTCACCCTCGCTCACGTGCGCCTCCAGCCCGGCGGACCGGTAGACCCCGACGACCTTCTCGACGTCGACCGGCACCCGCACCAGCGGTGGCGCGGGCAGGCTCTTCGGCTTGGACCCCACCAGATCGCCCAGCACCTTCGCCTGCACCGCGCGGACCAGCGGCAGGCTCTCCCCGCCGTTGGTGAGAACCGCGATGGCCAGCCCGTCCTCGGGCAGCACCCGCAGCGAGGCCTCGAACCCGAGCGTCATCCCCGTGTGCCCCATGCCTTTGCGGCCGTCGGGGTAGGTCTGCAGCACCCAGCCGAGCCCCTGGCTGCCGCCGAGCCCGAAGTCCGGCAGCGCGAACTGCACCTCGCGCATCGCCGCGAACTCGTCCGACTCGACGTGCATCCGCGCGAACTCCACCAGGTCGCGCGCACTCATCGCGAGCACCGTCCCGGCAGGAACCGCGGCCTCGGTCAGGAACTTCCCGGCGGGTTCCAGGTCCTTGCCCAGATGCCCGGTCGCCACGGTCTGGTCCGCGTACTCGGCGAACGTCGTGGCGACCGTGCCGAGACGTCTCGTGCCGATGTGCTCCTTGACCGCTTCGTGAAAAGTCTTGCCGCGCAACACTTCCACGATCCTGCCGAGCACCACGAACCCGCTGTTGCAGTACGTGTAGAGCTCACCGGGCTCGACGACCTGCCGTGCGTCCGCCATGAGCCCGACGTACTTCTCGACCTTGTCGTCGCCGGCGCCCGTGTCGAACCACAGGTCGCCGTCGAACCCACCGGTGTGCGTCAGCAGGTGCCGCGGGGTGATCGTTTTCGCGGCTTTCTCGTCGGCGATCTCGAAGCCGGGCAGCACGTCGCGGACCGGGCGGTCCAGGTCGAGCATGCCCTCGTTCACCAGCTGCGTGATGAGCGTCGCGGTCCAGATCTTGGTGATCGACCCGATCTGGAACGCCGAGGTCGACGTCACCTTCTCGTTGGTGACGTTGTTCAGCACGCCGGCTGCGACATCTACGACTTCGCCGTTGTGCAGCACGGCGACCTGCGCCCCGACTATGCCGTGCTCGGCGATCAGGGCGTCGAGGTCGATCAGGTTGGTTTGGTTGGTCACGCATCCCCCAGGATGTTGTGGCTAGCGAGGTGAGAGCGGCACCGTCCTCGACCGCACCCACTTGAGCACCGCGGGCCACTCCCCGTAGCCCGCGTCGATGTTGACGTGGCCGGCGCCCGGCAGCACGTCCAGCTCGATCCGCAACGCCTCCGCGAGTCGCTTCGCCTCGTCCATCGTGCAGTGCGGGTCGCCTTCGCCGGCGATCAGGCGCGTGTCGGTGGCGGCCCGGCGGAGGTTGGCCGGGTCGAGCGGGGCCGGGAAGAACGACTTGATGGCCGGTTCCGGGTGGTCCAGCTGGGGCGGGGCCACCAGCAGGACGCGGTCGACGTGGGCGATGTTCTCCCGCGCCGCGTGGTGGAGCCAGAGGTAGCAGCCGAGGGAGTGGGCCACCACGACCCGTTCCCGGTCTTCGGGGAGAGCTTCGAGGTGGGTGTCCAGCTCGGTCAGCCAGGTGTCCCGGTCTGGAGCTTCCGGGCTGCTGAAGTGGGGCATGTCGGCCAGGCCGCCGTGTTCGCTCACGGTTTGGGCCAGCCAGCGCTGCCAGTGGCCCGGGCCGGAGCCGGTGTAGCCGTGGAGCAGGAGGACGTGAGGCAGCGACATGGTGTTCAGCCTAGTCGCGGGTGCCGGTTGCTTGCGGTGGTTCCTGTTGTGGCGGGGGTGGGTTGCGTTTTGTTGGTTGGGCTGCGCTTGCGAGGGTGTTTGCGCGGGTCGTGGCGACGCCTGGGTGGCGATTGGGGCTTGCCTTCGGGGCCCTTGAGAGGCGCTTGCCGGACCGGAAAGGCCCACCACAGCCCATGCAGCCTCGACCTCGCCACAGGCCGCTCCCACATCCCTCTCGCTCGCCTCGCCGCAACCCTGCCTTCGCCCACCGCAGCCGCTCCCACGTCCCCTCTCGCTTCCCCGCCACAGCCCAGCCCGCGCCCACCGCAGCCCAGCCGCGTTCCCTCCTCCACAGCAGCCCCCACCCTGGCCCAGCCCGCGTTCCGCTCCCACCTCTCCCCTCGCTCCCCGCCACAGCCCGGCCCGGCTCTTCCCTCTCCCCACCCGGCCCGAGCTCGCGGGCCGCGCGTGGCCCTGGGCATGCGAAAGGGCGCCGGTGGAGATCCACCGGCGCCCCTTTGCTGGCTGTTGAACCCTAGGCCGACTTCTCGCGGCGCTCGCGGCGCGAGGGCTGCCGGGCCACGATGGTCGGGTTCACGTTCTCCTTCACCGTCTGCTCGGTGATGACGACCTTGGCGACGTCCGTGCGGCTCGGGATGTCGTACATCACCGGGAGCAGGACCTCTTCCATGATCGCGCGCAGGCCTCGGGCACCTGTGCCGCGCAGGATCGCCTGGTCGGCGACCGCTTCCAGCGCGGTCTTGGTGAACTCGAGTTCCACGCCGTCCATCTCGAAGAGCTTCTGGTACTGCTTGACCAGGGCGTTCTTCGGTTCGGTGAGGATCATGACCAGGGACGGCTTGTCGAGGTTCGTGACGGAGGCGACCATCGGCAGACGCCCGATGAACTCGGGGATCAGGCCGAACTTGATCAGGTCCTCCGGCATGGAGTCGGCGAAGTAGTCCGCCGCGTCCGTCTCGGCCTTGGAGCGGACCTCGGCGCCGAAGCCCAGGCCTCGCTTGCCCACCCGGTCCTGGATGATCTTTTCCAGGCCCGCGAAGGCGCCTGCCACGATGAACAGGACGTTCGTCGTGTCGATCTGGATGAACTCCTGGTGCGGGTGCTTGCGGCCGCCCTGCGGGGGCACCGAGGCGGTGGTGCCTTCCAGGATCTTCAGGAGCGCCTGCTGCACGCCCTCGCCGGAGACATCGCGCGTGATCGACGGGTTTTCACTCTTTCGAGCGATCTTGTCGACCTCGTCGATGTAGATGATGCCCGTCTCGGCGCGCTTCACGTCGTAGTCGGCGGCCTGGATGAGCTTCAGGAGGATGTTCTCGACGTCCTCGCCGACGTACCCGGCCTCCGTCAGCGCCGTCGCGTCGGCGATGGCGAACGGCACGTTCAGCATCTTCGCGAGCGTCTGCGCGAGGTAGGTCTTGCCGCACCCCGTCGGGCCGAGCATGAGGATGTTCGACTTCGCCAGCTCGACGCCGTCGTCACGACCCTCGCGCCCGCGGTCGCCCGCCTGGATGCGCTTGTAGTGGTTGTAGACGGCGACGGAGAGGGTGCGCTTGGCATCACTCTGGCCGATGACGTACTGGTCGAGGAACTCGTGGATCTCGGCGGGCTTCGGCAGCTCGTCGAGCTTCACGTCGCCGGCTTCCGCCAGCTCCTCCTCGATGATCTCGTTGCAGAGATCGATGCACTCATCGCAGATGTAAACGCCGGGGCCGGCGATGAGCTTCTTCACCTGCTTCTGGCTCTTTCCGCAGAAAGAGCACTTCAGCAAGTCGCCGCCGTCACCGATACGCGCCATGACCGCTGACCTATGTCCCCTCCGGCGCACACCTGCTGTAGTGCGCCTGCTGACTTGCTGTGGCAGTCCCACTGGCTGTGGGTGCTGAGCCCGTTCTCCTGACGGTACCTGGCCGACCCCGTTTCCGGGGAGGACCAGCGTCCCCCCGACGCGTCGATCAGGCCTGTTGACCGTCACACCGGCGTGTCGGATGGGTGCGCAGTGCCCGAGCTCTGGGGTTTCCCAGAGCTCGGGAACCTGGCTCAGGACTTGGCGGAAAGCTTGCGGTAGGGCAGCACCGAGTCGACGATGCCGTACTCCTTGGCCTCTTCGGCCGTGAGGATGCGGTCGCGCTCGATGCTCTCGCGAACCTCCTCCGCAGTCCGGTTGGTGTGCCGCGCGAGGGTGGTCTCCATCAGGCGGCGCACGCGCTGGATCTCGTTCGACTGGATCTCCAGGTCGGACACCTGACCGTACGCGCCCTCCATGGAGGGCTGGTGGATCAGGATTCGCGCGTTCGGCAGCGCGTGGCGCTTGCCGGGGGTGCCGGCGGCCAGCAGCACCGCAGCGGCCGAGGCGGCCTGGCCGAGGCAGTACGTCTGGATGTCCGGGCGGACGAACTGCATCGTGTCGTAGATGGCCATCAGCGAGGTGAACGAGCCACCCGGCGAGTTGATGTACATCAGGATGTCGCGGTCCGGGTCCTCGGACTCGAGGACCAGCAGCTGCGCCATGACGTCGTTGGCCGAAGCGTCGTCAACCTGCACGCCGAGGAAGATGATGCGCTCCTCGAACAGCTTGTTGTACGGGTTCGACTCCTTCATGCCGTAGCTCGTGCGCTCGATGAACGAGGGCAGCACGTACCGCGACTGAGGGGCGTGGAACTGGCTCACTTCGAGATCTCCTCAGCTGCTAGTTGCTCGAGCCGACCGGCTGCGCGCGGGTGACGACCTTGTCGACGAAGCCGTACTCCAGCGCTTCCTGCGCTGTGAACCAGCGGTCGCGGTCGGAGTCGCGGGTGATGGTCTCCACCGACTGCCCGGTGTGCTCCGCGATCAGCTCGGCCATCTCGCGCTTCGTGCGCGTCAGCATGTCCGCCTGGATCGCGATGTCCGCGGCCGTACCGCCGACACCGGCCGACGGCTGGTGCATGAGGATGCGCGCGTGCGGGAGCGCGTGGCGCTTGCCGGGCGCGCCCGCGGAGAGCAGGAACTGCCCCATCGAGGCCGCGAGGCCCATCGCGTACGTGGCCACGTCCGGCTGGATCAGCTGCATCGTGTCGAAGATGGCCATGCCCGCCGTGACGGAGCCACCCGGCGAGTTGATGTAGAGCGTGATGTCCTTCTCGGGGTCCTCAGCGGCGAGAAGCAGCAGCTGAGCGGTGATCTGGTTGGCGATGCCCTCTTCGACCTGCGATCCCAGGACGATGATCCGCTCGCGGAGCAGCCGCTCGTACACCGAGTCGTTGAGGTTCATCCCGGCGGTGGCCGACCGCATCTCGGGGGTCGGGAAGGAGTGCTGCGTCACGTCTGCCTGCCTAACTCCAGGTGGAACGAATCTGGAAGCAAAAACTCTCTGCGATCGACCTTAACGAAGGCGGGCGGCGTCAGATGCCCGACACCGCCCGCGTTCGCTATCAGCTTTACTTCTCCGCGTCCTCTTCGGACTTGGTCTCGCCGAAGAGCTCGTCGAGGTCGAGCTTGGTGCCGCTGGTGTCGGACACCTCAGCCTGGCGCACGACGCTCGCGAGCGCCTTGCCCCGGCGGACGTCGGCGAAGATCGCGCCGAGCTGGCCGGACTGCTGCGCGCGCTTGACGTACTCGTCCGGGCTGATGCCGAAGCGCTGGGCCTGGTAGATGATCCGCTCGGTCAGCTCGCCGTCGGACACCGTGACCTGCTCGGCGTCGGCGATCGAGTCGAGCACGAGCTGCGTCTTCACGGCCTGCTCGGCGGCGGTGCGGAGCTCGGTGTCGAACTCCTCCTCCGTCTGGCCCTGCTCGGTCAGCCACGCGGCGAACTTCGCGTCGTCGTGGTCGAAGGCGTGCACGGCGTCGTGCTTGCGCGCGTCGATCTCGCCCTGGACGATGCCCTCGGGCAGCGGGACCTCGGTGGTCTCCAGCAGCGCCTCGAGGACCTTGTCGCGGGCCTGGACGCCCTGCTGCATCTTCTTGACGCGGCCGAGGCGGGTCTGCAGGTCGGCCTTGAGCTCCTCCAGCGTGTCGAACTCGCTGGCGAGCTGCGCGAACTCGTCGTCGAGCTCCGGCAGCTGGCGCTCCTTGACCGAGCTCAGCACGACGGTGACCTCGGCCTCGCGGCCCTCGTGCTCACCGGCGACGAGCGTGGTGGTGAAGGTCTTGGACTCGCCCTCGGACGCGCCGACGAGCGCGTCGTCGATGCCCTCGACGAGCTGGCCGGAGCCGACCTCGTAGGACAGGCCGCTGGTGCGCGCCTCCTCGACCTCTTCGCCGTCGACGGTGGCGGACAGGTCGACGATGACGAAGTCACCGGTCTCGACCGGGCGGGTGACGCCGGTCAGCGTGCCGAAGCGAGCGCGCAGCTCGTCGAGCTGGGTCGCCACGTCCTCGTCGGTGACCTCCTGCTCGTCAACGGTCACGGCGAGCTCGCCGAACGCCGGCACGGTGATCTCGGGGCGGACGTCGACCTCGGCGGTGAACTCGAGCGTCTGGCCGTCCTCGATCTTCGTGACCTCGAAGTCCGGACGGCCGAGCGTGCGCACCTCGCCGGCGTTGACCGCCTCCAGGTACTTGGCCGGGATCGCCTCCTGGATGACCTCGTCCAGCACCGGGGCGCGGCCGATGCGGTTCTCCAGGACCTTGGCGGGGGCCTTGCCCGGACGGAAACCGGGGATGCGGACCTGCTTCGCGAGCTTCCGGTACGCCTGGTCGAAGTTCGACTTGAGCTCGTCGAACGGCACCTCGACGTTGATCCGGACCCTCGTCGGGCTCAGGTGCTCGACGGTGCTCTTCAACGTGGACTCCTCGATACGAACAAGAACGTGCAAGACAGCCGGTACCGCCACTCGGGACGCCCGGATTCCCAGCGAGTCTAGGCGAGACCCGCGCTGTGACCGCCGCCACCCCGCCTTGGGCCTTCGACGAGGTGATCCTGGGTGACGCGCACGTCCAGAACTTCTCCGAGCATGCTCACCCGCTCCCCGCCGCGTGGTCCAAGTGATCTGCGTGGTCCGTGTGATCCGCACGTCAGCACGGCGTCAGCGCGCTCCGGTTGAGTCATCGGCGGCGGGGACCCGATCCCGCGAACCGACGAACCTGGGGGATCACGATGGCGCACAAGCGTTCCAGACTTCTCGCCGCGACGCGTCAGGCAGCGGCCGCCGCACGTCAAGCGGCGGCACCGGGTCCGCAGGAGGCGACCGCCGTCGGCCACAGCTACGCCGGCGGGCAGGAGTCCGTCACGATCAAGGCCGGCGTCTCGGCGGGCGTCAAACCGGTGACCTCCGCGGCCCAGCTCACCGCGCACGCGCCGTTCCGGAAGTGCGCGGGAAGCGGCGTCCCGCACTCAGGGGCGGCGTTTTTTGTTCGCCTGGCGAACCACATAACTGAAACGAGTCGCCCAACTACCGCCCGTCAAAACGCTCGCCCACAATTTCACTCTTTCGGCCGAAACAGCCTTTCGCGACCGATCAAGATGACTCCATAAGCACCAATCACCCCCGCTCAGAGGGCAGGTAGCGTTACTGCTCCCGCACCATCCGTAACAGGACCACGGGAACGAACGAGAAAAAGTCGTCGCACCGTTTTACCCCGAGGATCCGCCTGATGGAGACACGCCAGCTTCTCGCGTTCACGACCGTGGTTCAGACAGGGAGCTTCACCAAGGCCGCTGCCACGCTCAACTGCTCGCAGCCGACCATCACCACCCGCATCAAGGCGCTGGAGGAGGCCCTCGGGGTCGTCCTTTTCCGGCGCCTCCCCCGAGGTATCCAGATGACCTCCGCAGGCGTGGAACTACTCCCGTTCGCGCGAAACATCATCAACCTCACCGAAAAGGCCCGAAAAGCCATCACGATGAACGGCGAGCCGCACGGCAAACTCGTCATCGGTTCCGCACAGAGTTTGACCGACTACCGTCTGCTACCGCTCATCGAATACATGTGCTGGCGCTACCCGTCGGTCCAACTCTCGCTGCACTCGCGCAACGCCCTGAACAACCTGAACTCGGTCCGGGACGGCCAGCTGGACTGCGCCTTCTTCATCGGCGCCATAGAGCCCCGCGAGGGCCTGGAAACGACGGTGCTCTGCCCGGAGCCCCTCGTGATGGTCGCGGGCCCGAACCACATGCTCACCCAACGCCAGTCGCTGGCCGAGGACGACCTGACGAGCAGCACCCTGATCAGAGCCGAGAACGGCGCCAGCTACCACGAACTCTTCGAGCACTCCCTCGGCTACGACGACACGAGGGCCCCGGTGCTCGAACTGGACTCGGTGGACGCGGCCAAACGAGCGGTGGCCTCAGGCCTGGGCATCGCCCTGATGCCGGAGGTCACGGTGTCCGCCGAGCTGTCCGACGGCAGGTTGGTCCGCTTGCCCTGGTCCCCGACGTTCCGCGTGTACACGCAGTTCGGCTGGCGCCAGGACAACTCGACGAACCCGGCTGTGACGGCTCTGGTGTCGGCGGCGGCGCAGGTGGTGAGCGACCAGGTCGCGTCCCTGACCTGACCGGACACCGCGAGCCGCCAGACGTGGGGCGCACCCGGCCACGGCTGACGACGGGCCGCACCCCAACCGGCCTGGAGTGGGGACGTGGCAGGCCCGGGCAAGCTCACGCAGGGGTCCCCCTGGTAGTTGGCTCCCCCGCGGCCCAACGTACTCAGAGGGTCTGACAATCCGGCTGAGCTGGACACAACCCCAACCGGGCGAGACGCAACCCGGCTGGGCGAGACGGCATCGGGCAAGACGGTCAAGGCGAGACGGGTCGAGGCAAGTCGGGTCGAGGCGAGACGGGTCAAGGATGGCTTTAGGGCCTGGCGAAGCCGGAGGCGAGCCCGATCGAGCGCAAGCTTCGCGATGGCGCAGCCGAGCCTAGCCAAGACCCAACGCAATGCCGGAGGCGAGGCGTCCTTCCCTCGCGCGCCGTCAAAGCGGTGTGGTGACGTGCCAACGCAACTCAGCCACGCACCAACGAGATTGGGGCTTGACTTTGGGTGCGAGGTGCTACCACTTGTGGCTCGGCCGGGCGCTTTTCAGCCCGGCCTTTTCCGGTCCGACAAGCGCCTCGCAAGGGCCCCGAAGTCAAGCCCCAATCTCTATCGACGCGCCAGCGGCGATGACTCAACCACGCCCGTCAAAGTCTTTGCCCCCAACGCAACCACCTACGAACCCTGCGCGACCCCGGAACTCCCCCGCACCACCAGTTCCGGCAACACGTCCTCCACATCGGTCGGCAACGCCCCACCGATCACCGAGACCAACGCCCGAGCCGCCCGAGCACCGAACGCGAACGTGTCCCGCGACAACGCCGTCAACCGCCCGTGCTGGCACAACACCGAGTCATCCCAGGCAATGATCGACAACGACGAAGGCACCGAAACCCCGAGCGAAGCAGCAACTTCCGCCCCGGCGACCGCCATAACATCGTTGTCGTAAACAATCGCCGTAGGCGGAACAGCAGACCCGAGCAGTAAACGGGTAGCAGCAGCCCCGGACTCGGCCGTGTAATCCCCCGGCACCACCACACCGTCCACAACGGACGAAGCGAAGGCCGCATCCCGCCGGACCGTGTGCAGCAACGACGACAACCCGGCCACCCGCGCGATCCGCCGATGCCCCAACGACTTCAGGTGCTCCACCACGGAAGTCATGGCCGCGTAGTCATCAGCCCACACGGAAGCCAGCGACCCGTGGTGCCCGGCGCCGCCCACGACAACGGCCGGCAGCCCGAGCGAAGACATCAGCTCGACGCGCGGATCCGACACCAGCAAGTCCACCAGGAACACCCCGTCGACCCGATGCTCGGCCCACCACCGTTGGTATAGGGCGATCTCCTCCTCGCGTGAGGCGACCACCTGCAACAACAAGGCGCACGACATCTCCGACTGCATGCCGGCGATCAGCTGGAAGAAGAAGGCCTCGTCACCGAGAGCGCGCGGCGGCCGCACCAGCACCAGCCCGACGGCGTCAGCGGAGGCGGACGACAGTGCGCGGGCGGTGACCGACGGGCGGTAGCCCAGGGAGGACGCCACCTCCAGCACGCGGGCGCGCGTCGACTCCGAGACGCCCGCGCGGCCGTTCAGCGCCAGCGAGACGGCGCCCTTGGAGACGCCTGCCTCGGCGGCGATGTCCTTGATGGTCGGCCTCTTCACAGCACGCGCACCCTGTCCGGAACGAGACAACAAGACGTTCGGAGGCTAGCCGGAGATAAACCGGTTTAGCTAGGGTCCGCGGCCAAGGAGGTGGGTGTCAATGAAGAGGCGCACGTTCCTCGCGGGCCTGGCGGCGGTGCCCGTGGCGGGATGCGGTCTGTCCGGCACGTCCAGCACCAACACGGCCACTAACGGGCAGGTCACGGGCGAGATCACGTTCCAGACCTGGTCCCTCAAACCCAAGTACACCGACTACGTCAACGGTGTCATCGACGCGTTCCAGAAGCAGCACCAGGGCACGACCGTGAAGTGGGTCGACCAGCCCGCGGACGGGTACCTGCAGAAGGTCATGGCGGACGCCAGCGCGGGGAGTCTTCCCGACGTCATCAACGTGCCGCCGGACCTGAGCTTCCCGCTCGCCAAGGCCGGGCAGCTGGTGAACCTGGACGACAGCCTCAAGGACGCCAGGCCGGAGTACCTCGAGAACGCCTGGCAGGCGTTCGAGATCCCCGGCAAGGGCGGCTGCTACGGCTTCCCCTGGTACCTCAACACCGGCCCGATCTTCTACAACAAGGCCCTGTTCCAGCAGGCGGGCCTGGACCCCGAGAAGCCCCCGAAGGACTTCAAGGAGCTCGAGACCACGGCGCTCAAGCTCGCCGAGAAGAAGGTCGCGATCCTCGGCCAGACGCCGAGCATCGCCGACTTCGGCCTCTACGGCGTCAAGCTGTTCGAGAACGACAAGTTCACCTTCAACGAGCCCAAGGGCGTCGAGTTCGTCGAGTTCTACAAGCGGATGTACGACGCGGGCGCGCTCATCCCCGAAGCGCTCACGCAGAACTACACCGGCGCCGGCGCCAAGTTCATGGCGCAGCAGACGGCTATGAACCCCGGCAGCGCGTACGACCTCGGCAAGTTCAAGACCGACGCGCCCAGCCTCTACGCGAACGTCGGCATCACCACGCCCATCACGAACACGGGCAGCGCCAACATGTTCCTGCACGGCATGAGCGTGCCGAAGAGCAGCAAGAACCAGGCGACGGCGCTCGCGTTCGGCCGGTTCGCCACCAACGCCGAGAACCAGGTGAAGTTCGCGAAGCTCGCCTCGATCTTCCCGAGCACCTCCAAGGGCGGCGACGACCCGTACTTCACCACCGAGGACGGCACGGACGAGGCGCGCGTGCGGGTCGCCGCGGCCAAGCAGCTCAAGACCGCGGTGAACTACACGCCCGTCCAGTTCAGCGACCAGATGCGCGAGGCGCTCCTGCAGCAGCTGGCCGACGCCATGCTCGGCAAGAAGTCGCCGAAGCAGGCGCTGGACGACGCCGCCGCCGAGTGCAACCGGCTGCTGAAGTAGGCACGATGACCCATCGCCCGTACACACCGTGGCTGTTCCTGGCCCCAGGACTGGTCGTCTGCGGCCTGTTCGTCATCTTCCCGTTCCTCAACATGATCGTGCTCGCGTTCACCGACGCGAGCGCGCTGGGCGGCGGCCAGTTCACCGGTGCGGACAACTTCGTGCGGATGTTCCAGGACCCCAAGTTCTGGGCGGCGGCCCGCAACAGCGCGCTCTACATGGCGGGCGTCGTCCCGCCGCTGGTGCTGTTGCCGCTGCTGATCGCGATGCTGGTGCAGAAGATGGTTCCTGGCATCGGGATCTTCCGGACGGCGTTCTTCACGCCGGTGATCGCGTCCACGGTCGTGGTCGGGCTCATCTGGACGTGGCTGCTCGACAGCCGCGGCCTGGTGAACAACGTGGTGGAGGCGCTGGGCGGCAGCAGGATCGGCTTCCTGACCGACTCGACGCTGCTGCTGGTCAGCTCGATGGTGGTGACGGTCTGGCGCGGCCTGGGCTACTACATGGTCATCTACCTGGCCGCGCTCGCCAACGTGCCGAAGGACCTGCACGAGGCCGCGATGGTCGACGGCGCGGGACCGGTCAGGAGGTTCTGGTCGGTCACCGTGCCCAGTCTGCGGCCCACGATGGTGCTGGTCGCGGCGCTGAGCGCGGTCAACGGGTTCCGCGTCTTCTCCGAGATCTACCTGCTGTCGGGCGGCACCGGCGGGCCGGGCGGGGCGAGCACCACGCTGGTGATGCTCATCCAGTCGGTCGGCCGCGGCCTCACCGGCGAGGTCGGGTACGCCTCCGCGCTCAGCGTCGTGCTGTTCGTGATCCTGCTGGGCCTGTTGCTGATCACCCTGAAGCTGAACCGCAGGGAGGAGCAGCTGTGAAGCGCGCCCACGCTTTCCTGGCACTGCGCTACGCCGGGCTGCTCGCCGTCCTCGCGATCAGCATCGGCCCGTTCCTGTGGCAGTTCGCCACGAGCATCAAGGGGCCGGACGAGGACGTGTTCGTGCCCGACTTCATCCCCGACGACCCGACGTTCGCCAACTACGCCGCCGTGGCGGACGTGGTGCCGGTGTGGAGCTTCGCGCTCAACTCGCTGGCGGTGGCGAGCGTCAACGTCGTCACGAACTGCCTCGGCGCGGCCATGGCCGGCTACGCCCTGGCACGGCTCAAGTTCCGCGGCCGCCGGTTCGCCGCGGTGGTCTTCGCGAGCAGCATCCTGGTGCCGTTCGAGGCGATCATGATCTCGCTGTTCCTGGTGATGCGCGGGTTCGGCCTCACCAACACGCTCACCGGCGTCGTGCTGCCCGGCGCGATCGCCGCGCTCAACGTCCTGTTGCTGCGCAACGCGTTCCTCGCACTCCCCGCCGAAGTCGAGGAGGCCGCGATCATCGACGGCGCCAACGCGTGGCAGCGCTTCACCCGCCTCGCGCTGCCGTCGGTCAAGGGCACGCTGGTCGTGGTGGCGTTGTTCTCGTTCATGTTCAGCTGGGACGACTTCCTGTGGCCGCTCATCGTGCTGAGCGACCAGGAGAAGTACACGCTCACCATCGGACTGGCGTACCTCCAAGGCACGTTCGTGCAGAACCAGCGGCTGGTGGCGGCGGGCACGATCATCGCCGTCGTCCCGCTCATCCTGCTGTTCCTGTTGCTGCAGAAGCACTTCTTCCGCGGAGTGGGAGAAGGCGCGATCAAGGGCTGACACCCCGAGGAGCTCAACCTTGCGTTTCGGCGTGAACTACACACCCTCCCAGGGCTGGTTTCACCACTGGCTCGACTTCTCCCTCGACGACGTCAAAGCCGACTTCGAGTCCATCGCGGGCCTGGGCCTCGACCACGTGCGGGTGTTCCCGCTGTGGCCGGTGTTCCAGCCCAACCGGGGGCTCGTCCGCCCGCAGGCCGTCGACCAGCTCGGAAAGATGCTCGACGCCGCGCACGACTGCGGCCTCGACGTCCAGGTCGACGTCCTGCAGGGGCACCTGTCCAGCTTCGACTTCTACCCCTCGTGGGTGCAGACCTGGCACCGCCGCAACATCTTCACCGACCCCGACGTGATCGACGGGCAGCGCTTCTACGTCCGCACGCTCGCGGAGGCGCTCAGGGACAAGCAGAACTTCCTCGGCTTCACCCTCGGCAACGAGGTCAACCTGCTCACCGAGTCCAACCCCTGCGCGCCCGAGCAGGCGGGCGAGTGGATCGACGCGCTGCTCGCCGAGTGCGAACGGTCGGCGCCCGGCCGGCCGCACGTCCACAGCGAGTACGACGCGGTCTGGTACGAGAGCGAACACGCGTTCCTGCCTGAGCACGCCGCCAACAAGGGTGCGATGACCACCGTGCACTCGTGGGTCTTCAACGGCACCGCGCAGCGCTACGGATCGCTCAGCCCCGAAAGCGTCCACCACGCCGAGTACCTGGTCGAGCTGGCCAAGGCGCACGCGAAGGACCCGGACCGGCCGGTGTGGCTCCAGGAGGTCGGCGCTGCCCAGCCGGAGATCACCGCCGAGCAGGCGCCGCAGTTCGCCGAGCAAACGCTTGCGAACGTGCTGACCTGCTCGAACCTGTGGGGCGTCACGTGGTGGTGCTCGCACGACGTCGACCGTGCGTTGGTGGACTTCCCCGAACGCGAGTACGAGTTGGGGTTGTTGACGACGGAACGCAAGGTCAAGCCGCTCGGCGAGACGATCGCCCGGATCGTGCGCGAGGCAGTGCACGAGCCGGCCGAGCGCACGCCGATCACGCTGCACGGCGACCGGCCCGCGTGGGGTCCGGGCGGCGCTTTCTTCGAAGAGTGGATGAGCCTCGCGCGGCAGGGCGTGCGGGCGTCTATCGAGCTGGGGTGACGATCAAGTGCACGACGAACGCGCGCTGCTGGAAGAACGACTCAACCGCACGCTGAAGGAACGCATCCGCCCGGCCGTCTACGGCGAGACCGCACCGCTGGAGCTCGCCGTCTGGACGGTCCCGGACGAGCCAGTCCCGGTCGCCGAGGCCCTCGAAGCCACCTACGAACCTGCGCAGGTCGGCGACGACTGGGGCGCGCCGTGGAGCACGAGCTGGTTCCGGCTCACCGGCAGCGTCCCCGAGGCGTGGGAGGGCAGGCAGGTCGAGGTCGTGCTGGACCTCGGCTTCACCCACCCCGGCCCCGGTTTCCAGTCCGAGGGTCTCGCGTACGGCGCGGACGGCGTGCCCATCAAGGGCATCGAGCCGCGCAACACCTACCTGCCCGTCGACGGCCGCGAGGTGCTGTTCTACCTGGAGGCCGCGGGCAACCCGACGATCCTCGACTTCCACCCGTTCCTGCCGACCCCGCTGGGCGACAGGGAAACCGCGGGCACCGAGCCGTTGTACAAGATCCTCAAGGCCGAGCTCGCGGTGTTCCAGCCGCAGGTCTGGCACCTGATGCTCGACATCGAGGTGCTCCAGGGCCTGATGAAGGAGCTGCAGGCCCACGACCCGCGCCGGCACAAGATCCTGCACGCGCTGGACCGGGCGATGGACGCACTGGACCTCAACGAGGTCGCCGCGACGGCCGAACTGGCCCGCGAGGAACTGGCGGGCGTGCTCACGTTGCCCGCCAACGCCTCCGCGCACAAGGTGTCCGCGATCGGCCACGCGCACATCGACTCAGCCTGGCTGTGGCCGTTGCGCGAGACGGTCCGCAAGTGCGCCCGCACGTTCTCGAACGTCACGAAGCTGATGGACGAGTACCCGGACTTCTACTTCGCCTGCTCGCAGGCCCAGCAGTACGCGTGGATGAAGGAACACCACCCGCACGTCTGGGACCGCGTCCGCGAGAAGGTCCGGAGTGGACAGTTCGTGCCGGTCGGCGGCATGTGGGTCGAGTCGGACACGAACATGCCCGGCGGCGAGGCGATGGCCCGCCAACTCGTGCACGGCAAGCGCTTCTTCCTCGACAACTTCGGCGTCGAGACCGAGGAGGTCTGGCTGCCGGACTCGTTCGGCTACAGCGCAGCGCTCCCCCAGCTGATCAAGCTGAGCGGCTCGCGCTGGTTCCTCACCCAGAAGCTGTCGTGGAACCAGATCAACAAGTTCCCGCACCACACGTTCTGGTGGGAGGGCATCGACGGCACACGGGTCTTCACGCACTTCCCGCCCGTCGACACCTACAACTCGTCGCTGTCGGGCGAAGAGCTCGCGCGGGCGTCCCGCCAGTTCGCCGAGCACGCCAAGGCGTCGCGGTCCCTGGTCCCGTTCGGCTACGGTGACGGCGGTGGCGGCCCCACCCGCGAGATGATGGAGACCGCGCACCGCGTCGCGAACCTCGAAGGCTCGCCGACGGTCAAGGTCGAGCCGCCGCGCGACTTCTTCCAGGCCGCGCAGGACGAGTACCCGGACGCGCCGGTGTGGGCGGGCGAGCTTTACCTGGAGAAGCACCGCGCCACCTACACCACGCAGGCCAGGACGAAGCAGGGCAACCGCCGCAGCGAACACCTGCTGCGCGAGGCCGAGCACTGGGCGACGGCGGCGGCCCTGCAGGGCGCCGACTACCCGTACGAGGACCTCGACCGGCTGTGGAAGACCGTGCTGCTGCACCAGTTCCACGACATCCTGCCCGGCAGCTCGATCGCCTGGGTGCACCGCGAGGCCGAGGCCACCTACGCCCGCGTCGCGGCCGAGCTGAAGGCACTGACCACGCAGGCCATCGACGCGCTGAAGGGCGACGGCGACGACCAGCTGACGTTCGACGTGCTCGGCGGCGACGCCCCGGAACCGTTCGCCACCCCGGTGAACGGCGTGCTGGACAACGGCAGGCTGCGCGTCACGATCGACGCCGAGGGCATCGTCACGTCGATCCTCGACCTCGAACAGGACCGCGAGGTCCTGCCCCCGCACGGGTTCGCGGGCATGCCGCAGCTGCACCGCGACAACCCGAACCAGTGGGACGCCTGGGACATCGACCCGTTCTACCGCAACTGGAAGGCCGACCTGATCCCGTCCGAACGGGTCGACGGCGACGACGGCGTGGTGGTCAGGGCGAAGTTCGGCAACTCCGCGCTCACCCAGACCATCCGGCTGCGCGAGGGCGCGAAGCAGGTCGACTTCGAGACCGAGGTCGACTGGCAGGAGCGGGAGAAGCTGCTCAAGATCGCGTTCCCGCTCGACCTGCGCGCCGAGGTCTCCACGGCGGAGACCCAGTTCGGCCACCTGCACCGCCCCGTGCACACCAACACCTCGTGGGAGGTGGCGAAGTTCGAGATCTGCGCCCACCGCTTCCTGCACGTCGGCGAACCCGGCTACGGCGTCGCGGTGGTCAACGACTCGACCTACGGCCACGAGGTCACCCGCACCACCCGCGACGACGGCGGCACCACCACGACCGTGCGCCTCTCCCTGCTGCGCGCGCCGAGGTTCCCCGACCCGGAGACCGACCAGGGCGAGCACAGCTTCCGCTACGCCCTCGTGATCGGGGACCTGCCTGCCGCCATCGACGCCGGCTACCGGATCAACCTGCCACCGCGCGCCGTCCGGGGCTCGCAGGCACCGGAACCGCTGGTGCGCACGGACAACCCGGCGGTCAGGGTCGAGGCCGTGAAGCTGGCCGACGACCGGTCGGGCGACGTCGTCGTCCGGCTGTACGAGGCGCACGGCGGCCGTGCCCGCGCCTCGCTCACCACCTCGTTCCCGCACAGCCGGATCCAGGAGACCGACCTGCTGGAACGCCCCCTGGCCGACGCGTCGGCCGACGTGGCGCTGCGCCCGTTCCAGGTGCTCACCCTGCGGTTCAGCCGCTAGACCGAACGAGTGTTGCTGAGGGCGGGGTGGCAACGGGCACCCCGCCCTCAGGCGTGCAGAGGCGGGATTTCGCACCACGGCCAGGGATTGGGCCGAACGACGCAACTTGGGCGGGGACGCACAACGAACACCCCGCCTGACGGTATTAAGGCGCCGGGGAACCTCCAGCCACTGGGGGCTTGGGGGTACTGGGGAACGTGGGGGTAATTTCGCATGCCTTCTTGGAGACCGATCGCGGTGGTCGCCGCGCTCGCGCTGGGGATGAACACACCCGGTGTCGCTCACGCGGCACCACCCGCCAACGACGACTTCGACGCCTCGACGCCGATCACCTCGTTGCCGTTCACCACGCAGGTCGACCGGACCGAGGCCACCAGGGCGCTCGACGACCCGGCCAACTGCGTGCAGTGGCCGGCCGAGGGGTCCGTCTGGTTCCACCACACCGCGACCGAGGACGGCATCTACCGCGTCGACGCCGTCGGCAGCGACCGCGACGTGAAGCTGTCGGTGCTCAGCGGCACCCGCGGTGACCTGCGGTCCGTCGGGTGCTCCGGCCCCTCGAACCCGTTCACCTTCCGGATGACCGCCGGCCAGACCTACTACTTCATGGCGGCCGACGGCTACGACGGCCGCGGCGCCACCCTGAAGATGTCCCTGCGGCGGATGGCCCCGGTGGCCAACGACAACTTCGCCGACGCGCAGCCGGTGACGTCGCTGCCGTTCACCACGCCCCAGCCGGACTTCACGCTCGCGAGCGCCGAGCAGGACGAGCCGTGGACCACGGCGTGCCCCGGTGTCCGCGAAGGCACGCCCACGGTCTGGTACTCCTACACGCCGGCCACCACGCAGTGGGTCCACGGCCAGATCAACAACTCCGGTCCCGTTCTCGGGGTGTACGAGGGCTCGTCGCTCACCGACCTGCGCAACCTCGGCTGCGTCAACCCCAGCTACTACGACGGCAGGTCCTTCCAGTTCGTCGCCGGCAAGACGTACCGCCTGCAGCTGCAGTACAGCTTCTACTCGTCCGACACGGCGACGCTGCGGCTGTCGGAGGCGTCCCCGCTGCAGACGAGCCTGTCCCGCGTCTTCGACGAGCAGTCGACCTTCCGGGACGTGAACCTCTCGGTCTACCACCAGAACCAGTACAACCAGCCGGTGCGGACCGAGTGGGACTTCGGTGACGGCACGGTGCTGCCGCCGAGCACCGACACCGCGAAGTCGCACCGCTACAGCAAGGACGGCAGCTACACCGTCACGGTCAAGGCCACGTCCGAGGACGGCCGCACCGCGACCTCCTCTTCCTCCTTCGTGGTGAAGACGCACGACGTCGGCATCGCGAAGTTCGCCACGCCGGGGTCGGCCAGGGCGGGCGAGGCGAAGCCGGTCAACGTCCAGGTGACGAACACCCGCTACCTGGAGAAGGGCACCACCGTCACGCTCTACAAGTGGGGTGAGTACGGGTGGCAGTCGATCGGCACGCTCTCGCTCGACGTGCCCGCCCACCCGACCCGCAAGGTCACCTTCCCGTTCTCCTACACCTTCACGGCGGAGGACGCGGTCAGGGGCAAGGCGAACTTCCGCGCCACCCTCTCGCTGCCGTACCCGGCCGTGGACTCGCTGCCGCTGGACAACGAGGCGATCTCGACCGCCACGACGGTCCGTCCCGCCACCACCTCCGCCGCCGCCACCGCGAACTGACGAGGGGGAGACATGTTCAGACGGGCAGGCTTGACCGCCATCGCACTCGCCGTCGCCGCGGTGTTCGCACCCGCCGTGGCCCACGCCGCACCGGCCGGTGACGACTTCGACACCGCCGCGGAGATCACCGCGCTGCCGCACAGCGCGACCCTCGACACCACCGGCTCGACCAAGGCCGAGGACGACCCGAACCCCTGCTACTTCTGGGGCCAGGGCTCGGTGTGGCAGAAGTACACCGCGCCGGCCGACGGACTGCTGCGGGTCTCGGCCCGCAGGGGCACCTTCGGTTCGATGCTCGCCGTCTACACCGGACAGCGCGGCGCCCTCGGCATCGAGCCGAACGCGTGCGTCCAGGACGGCTCCTACACCGTGCACGCCAAGGCGGGCACCACGTACTACTTCATGGTCGTCGACTACGACGAGCAGTACAGCGGCCCGCTGTCGTTCACGCTGCGGCAGGCCACGCCGGAACCGAACGACGCCCAGGCCACGGCGACGGCGGTGCAGGTGCCGAGCACCCAGCAACCCGACCTCACCCTCGCCACGGCCGAACCGGGTGAGACCCCGCCGACCTGCGACACCACGGCGACCCGGTCGGTCTGGTACCGCTACACCCCGGCCCGCGCCAAGGTCGTCGAGGTCTCCGGGACCGTGATCAGCGTCCACCGGGCGGGCGAGACGGCCGAACTGGCGTGCGCGCAGCGGTACTCCAAGGCGCTGTTCCCGGCAGCCGCCAACGAGACCTACCTGATCAGGGCGGCCACGTCAGCGACGGAGGCCGACAAGGTCCAGGTCCAGTTCCGGACGGCCCCTGACATCGTCGCCAACCTGTCCACCTGGCCGGACCGGCCGACCGTGCTGAGCGACACCACGTTCGGCGTGCACGTCGGCGACCCGAACTACCTGCCGATGACGAGCGCCACGATCGACCTCGGCGACGGCACTGTCCTGCGCGCCGACGGAGGCCAGGTCAAGCACCGGTTCACCAGGGACGGCGACTACCGGGTCACGGCCACCGCCTCGGTCGCGGACGGCCGCACCGCCACGACCACGCGGACGGTGCAGGTCAGGACGCACGACGTGGCCGTGGCGGGCCTGTCGGTCCCGGCCTCGGCACGGGCGGGCCAGACCAAGCCGATCAAGGTGTCCGTGGCGAACACCCGCCACGACGAGGACGTCACCGTCACCCTCTACCGCGTCGGCGCGAACGGCGAGCAGGAGCGGACGATCGGCAGCCTCACCCAGCGCGTCACGGCGTCGGCGCAGGGACGGACCGGGTTCCCGTTCGCCTACTCCTACCGGGAGGAGGACGCGACGGCGGGCCAGGTGACGTTCCGGGCGCGCGCCGAGGTGAGCGGCTTCGGCTGGAACGGTGACGACAAGGGCGACGACAACGAGGCCCGCGCCACCACCACGTCCGTCCGCCCGGCGGCGGGAGGCAGCGCCCTGGTCAACTGACCGGGGTTTCGGCGGAAAGCCGCAGGGGGTGTGGTTCCTGTCGTCCAGGAACCACACCCCCTGCGGTGTCTCGAGCTTCAGGCCTGCGCCGGACCCACGACCGAGACGGCCTGCGCCTCGTTGTCCGCCGGCGTCGCGTCCAGCATCCCGATGGTGGTGAACGACGCGACCGCCCGGAACGTCACCTTCCCGCCCGCCACGTCCTTCGCGGTGAAGGTGTAGGCGAACGGGAACGCGGTGGTCGTGCCCGGCGAGACCTGCTGCGTCAGCTGTCCCATCAGCTCGTCGCTCCCGCCGTTCTGGCCGACCCGGTAGAACCAGACGTTGACCTCCTCGGTCCGCGCCCGGCTCGTCACCGCCACCTCTACCTGCTTCGTCTGGCCGGGCGTGACCGCGGCGGGTGCCACGACGTTCGTGACCGCCACGTCGTGCGTCTCGACCCGCACGGTCGTCGTCGCGGTGCCGGTGCGGCCGTCGACGGTCGCACCGGACACGGTGACCTGGTAGACGCCGTCCTGCTGGTAGCGGTGCGTGTAGTTCCTGCCCTGCACCGGCACCGACGTGCCGTCGCCGAACGAGAGGGTGCCGCTCACCAGCTCCCGGTTGTGCCGGTCGCCCGCGTACAACGAGAACTGCACGTCGTAGCCCGCCGGCGGGAGACCGTAGCGGCCCGCGAACCAGCTGACCTGCGGGGCGAGCGGGCTTCCCGTGCCGATGTCGAGCTTGAAGTCGCGGGCGTTCTGCGTCGAGCTCGCGACGCGGATCAGGTAGCTCTCGCCCGCGGTCGCGGCGAACACGGAGTGCTCGGTGCCGCCTGCGCAGTCCAGTTCGGACAGATCGGTGGCGCGGTGCACCGTGACCGTGCCGTACACGGAGGCCGCGCTGACGTACCGGGTGCGGGTCGCCGTGTACCGGTACCAGACCGACTGCGTCGCCTGCGCGTTGCAGCTCGGCGACGGCTCACCGGGTTCGGCGCTCGCCAGGCGGAGGTCACCGGTGTGCGTGGCGGGCAGCGTCGTCACCTTCGCCGCGGCGCGGGCGTCGTTCGGCTCGGCCGACACCGTGCGCAGGCTGAGCGTGAGCGGACCGCTCTCCCACGGGCTCCCTTCCCGCACCATCACGTGGTACGTGGTGCCCGCCGTGACGCGGAACGTGCTCTCCGGCGTGGAACTGCAGCTGCCCGGCACCGCGGTCAACGCCCCGCGCTGTCCGGTGAGCACCGCGAAGGACGCGTACCTGCGGTCGCTCTGCAGCTGCAGCCGGGCGAACCCGTCGGCCTGCGCGGTGTAGCGCAGCCAGGTCGTCTGGTAGCCGTAGTTGTCGCACGCGTACGGGTCGTCGGCACTCCGGGTGGCCCCGGTGGTGTCGAGCGTGCCGGTGAACGGCAGCGCGGTGATCTCGGTCGCGGCGTCGAAGTCGTCGCCGGCCGGTGCCGCGAGCGCGACGCCGGGTGCGAGCGTCGCGATCACGGCCGCGGCGAGGGCCGCGAGCGGAACGTGCAGGAGCTTTCTCATGATCCCCCCAGATCAGTTCAGGACGGCGGCGGTCGCCGACGGTCCGACGGTGGTGGCGACCGCGATCACGTCGTCGCCCGCGGCTCGGGCGTCGGAGGACGACGTCAGGCGCACGGTCGCGCGGAACGCCACCTTGCCGATCCGCGCGTCCTCCTCGGTGAAGGTGTAGGCGAACGGGACGTCGATCGTGGTGGACGCGGGCAGGTCGACGGTCTGCTCGCCGAGCGGCTGCCAGGAGAAGCGGTCGAGCCGGGTGAACGTGACGACCGCCCGCTCGGCGAACGCGTCGTTGCGCACCTGCACGGTGATCGCCTTCCGCTCACCGGCCGCGGCCGTGACCGGAGCGGTGAACTTCGTGATGCCGGCGTCGTGCGCGGCGGCGGGGCTGACCAGGTTGATGGTGGTCGGGATCGACGTGACCTCGTTGTCCTGGCGGGAGTCCCGGTCCGAGAGGAACACCACGGCGCGGAACGACACCTTGCCGACCGCCGCGTCCTCGGTGGTGATCCGGTAGGTCGTCGAGACGTCGGTGGTGCTGTCCGCCGCCATGTCGACCGTCTTCTCGCCGATGAACTTCCACCTCGAGGCGTTGTCGCTGCGGTAGAACTCGACGCGCGGGCTCGCCGCGTACCGGTGGTTCGCGAGCCCGACGGTCAGCGTCACCGGCCTGCCGGGGATGGTGACGGCCGGCGTCCGGAACGACGTGATGCCGACGTCGCGCGTCTTGACCACGACGTTCTGCTTGAGCGAGGCGACCCGCCCGTCCTCCGACTTCGACCGCAGGATCACCGTGTACGTGCCGTCGGCGGCGTAGTGGTGCTGCTGTTCCTTGACACCGGTCGCGGGCAGGGTCGTGCCGTCACCGAAGTCCCACTCGGTGGTGACCGGGGAGTTGTAGTCGTAGGAGTGCCCGACGGTGAACGTGGTCGGCTTGTCGTAGATCGACCGGTCGCCGAAGGGCACGTTCAGGAACGTCAGCAGCTCCGGCGCCTCCGACAGCTTCAGCGACGCGGGCGCCGCCGACCCCGCCAGCTGGAAGTGGTAGGTCCTGCCGGCGGTCAGCTCGACCACCCGCGCGTCGAAGTCGGAGCCCCTGGCGCAGGTGCGCGTTCGCAGGTCCTCGAACGTCGCCCCCTCGTACGTGGTGACATAGGCGCCCTCGGTGAGCACGAACTGGTTCTGCTGCGGCGTGTAGCGGTACCAGACCGAAGGAGCGCCTTCCCAGGCACAGGTGCCGAAGGGCTCGTCGGGCTCCGCGGACGCCGCCGTGAGGTCGACCCCCTGCGAGGTGAAGGGCAGTGACGTCACGACCTGCGCGGCGGCGAAGTCGTCGTTGGCGGGAACGGGCACCTGCTCGACCGACAGCCGGAAGGGGCGGCCGGAGTTGTTGCCGTCGTTGACCAGCAGGTGGTACGTGGTGCCCGCGGTCACCCGCACGCTCGCCGGCCTCCCCGCGTCCCACGCGCAGTCGTCGTCGCCTCCGGGACGTCGCAGGTCGCCGCGTCCGCCGGTGTAGACGCTGACGGGCAGGCTGTCGCCGGCGTCCGTGGTGCCGAACCGCAGCACGCCGTCCTCGGCGGCCGTGTAGCGGAACCACACGGAGGCCTTCACGTCGCGGTGGCTGCAGTCCATGACCGGGTCGTCGACCGCTCGCGTGGCCGAGTTCGCGTCCCCCTCGACGGAGAACGGCAGGGCGCTGATCACCGTCGCCGAGTCGAAGTCGTCGTTGCCGGGCGGTTGCGCGTGCGCCACCCCCGGAACCAGCACCGCCAGCGTCGCGGCGGCGATGCCGAGCACGGCCGCGCGTGATCTGGAAAAGGGCATGCCTCTGATCCCCCAAGTCCCCCAAGGCCCCGCCTGCGTTCGCGGAGCTCAGCAGACCTAAGCAAACCAGACCGGATCAGGAAAGTCCGCTGTGTCCGATTGCACCGTTCGGCCGTGCCCTTACTCGGTCGCACGGCACCTCTCGCACGCCCGCGACCGGCCCGGGTAAGGGGTTCGCGGCGGTGCCTTAGGTGATCGTCCGATGTGACGGGCCGTCCCTCAGGAGCACTCTCGGCGTTGTCAGAAAACGACCTGAGGAGTGAGTCCCAGATGGAGTGGACGCCCGAAGCGATCAAGGCGGAGATGGACTACCGGCAGACCGCGCTGCGCGAGGACGCACGCCGGGCGCGGGAGTTCTACCGCAACGGCGGCAAGCCCCGCTCGTGGTGGCACCGCATGACACACCGGCACGAGCCCGAGGTCCCCGCCGGGCCGCGGGCTGCGTGATGCCGGGTAGCCGCAGGGGGTGTGGTTCCTCTCGTCCAGGAACCACACCCCCTGCGGCGTCGCGGCGTCAGCTCTTGGCCGGCAGCCACGCCTTGATCTTGTCGGCGTTGGCCTCCGCCCACTTCTTGGCGGCGTCCTCGGGCTTCATCTTGTCCTCGGCGATGAACTTCGCCACGGTGTTCTGGTCCTCGTTGGTCCACTTGAAGTTCTTGACCAGCTGGGCGGCCGGGCCGTTGGCGTCCATGAACTTCTTGGAGGCGATCTTGTCGAGGTCGTAGTCCGGGTAGTCGCAGGCGACCTTCTCGGCGTCGGCGTCACAGCCCGCGGCGTACGGGGGCAGCTTCACCTTCTCCAGCTTGACCTCGTTGAGCAGCCACTGCGGCGAGTAGAAGTAGCCGATGACCCACTTCTTGTCCTTCTCCGCCTGGCGGAAGGCCTGGATCAACGCGGTCTCGCTGCCGCCGTAGACGACCTTGTAGTTGAGGTTCAGGTTCTTCACCAGAGCCTCGTCGTTGGTCACGAACGACGGGTCGCCGTCGAGCAGCTGGCCCTTGTCGCCGGACTCGGACGTCTTGAACTGCTCGGCGTACTTGTTTAGGTTGTTCCAGTCCAGGACGTCGGGGTGCTCCTTGGCGAGCCACGGCGGCACGTACCAGCCGATCTGGCCCTTCACACCGGTGGACCCCGCGCTGACGGCGGACTTCTGCTCGTCGATGTACTTCTTGCGCAGGTCGTCGTGACCCCAGTTCTCGACGACGGCGTCGACCTCGCCGGTGCCGAAGCCCTGCCAGGCCACCTCTTCCTTGAGCTCCTTCTTGGTGACCTTGCAGCCCAGCTCCTTCTCGGCCACGTACGCGAGAACGGCGGCGTTCGCCTCGTAGCCGACCCACGGGTTGACCGCGAGGTTGAACGTGCCGCAGTCGCCGGTCGCACCCGAGGAGGTGTCACCGACCTTGGCGCCACCGCAACCAGCCAAAGCGAGTGCTCCGACGAGCACCGCTCCCAGCACGCTGTGCCTTGCCACTTTCCAGACCTCCTAGTTGGTCCACCGCTTGGCGGCCGCCTGGGTGAGGCGGTCGAGCATCACGCCCAGCACGACGATCGCGACACCGGCCGCGAGCCCCTTGCCGTACAACTGGCCCTGCGAGAACCCGGCGACGACGTCGTAACCGAGCGCGCCGGCGCCGACGAGACCGCCGACGACGACCATCGAGAGCACGTAGATCAGTCCCTGGTTGGCGGCGAGCGTCAACGCCCCGCGCGCCATGGGCAGCTGCACCTTCACGATCGTCTGCCACGAGCTCGACCCCAGCGCCGTCGACGCCTCGACGGTCGCGGGCGACACCGCGCGGATCCCGTCCGCGATGATCTTGATCGCCACCGGGGCCGCGAACACGACGGCGGCGATGATCGCGGTGAAACGCGACGCGGAGAACAACGCCAGGAAGGGCACCAGGTAGACGAACGCCGGCATCACCTGCGCGGCGTCGAGCACCGGGCGGATGAACCGGTCGGCCCGCCTGCTGCGTCCCATCCAGACACCGACGACGATGCCCAGCAGCATCACCATGATCGTGGCGACCAGGGTGGACGCCAGCGTGATCATCGAGTCCTGCCACAGGCCCGTCGCGATCAGCAGCGCGACGCACACCGCCGAGATGACCGCCGGCCGCACACCGCCGATCATGAACGACACCGCGACGATCACCAGCGCCACCAGGAACCACGGCGACTCGGCCAGCAGCGCCTGCAGCGGGTTGATCAACGCGAACGTGACGAAGTCCTTGAAACCGCCGGTGAGCACCGGAAGCGAGTCCTGCGCCCACTCGGTCACCGCGGTCGCGCCCTTGTTGATCGAGCTGCCGATCTCCACGTCCGACTGGAACTCCGCCGCCCACAGGTAGGTGTACGAGAGGTACACGCACACGGCCGTGACGGCGGCACCGCCGAACAACGCCCAACGTGGCAGCTTGCGGCGTTCGGTCGCGGCCGTCGTGACGCGGTCCAGCACGATCGCCAGCACCACGATCGCGAGACCGGCGTTGAACGCCGTGCCGACGTCGAGCGTCTGCAACGCCTTCACGACGGTCTTGCCGAGACCCGGCGCGTCGATCAGCGCGGCGATCGTGACCATGGACAGCGCGGCCATGATCGTCTGGTTGACGCCGAGCACGATGGTCTTGCGCGCGGACGGCAGCAGCACCTTCACCAGCGTCTGCTTCTGGGTCGCGCCAAGGGACTCGCTCGCCTCGACCGTGTTGCGCGGCACCGAGCGGATGGCATGCGCGGTGATCCGGATCGCGGGCGGCGCCGCGTAGATCAGCGTCGCGATCGTCGCGCTGGCTGGCCCGATCAGGAAGAACAGCGTGAGCGGCGCCAGGTACACGAACGTCGGCATCGTCTGCATGAAGTCGAGCACCGGCGTCAGCACCCGGTGGGCCCGGTCGGACAGCCCCGCCCAGATGCCCAGCGGAATGCCGATCAGCAACGAGATCACGACGGCGGCGAGCGTCAGCGAGAGCGTGTCCATGCTCTCCTGCCACAAACCCTGCAGCCCCAGGAAGACGAAGCCCGCGACGGCCAGCAGCGCGACGCGCCAGCCGGCGACCACGAGGCTCACGAACCCGGCGATCGCGACCACGCCGAGCCAGCCGATCACCGGCACGGGCCTGCCGAACGACGGCTGCGCGATCAGGGCCTGGATGAACGTCACGAACTCGTCGATGACGAGCCGGATCTCGTTGAAGAAGTACAGGAACAGCGGGTTGGAGTTCCTGGACGCGCCCACGGCGTCGTTGACGCTGTTGACCCACCGGTGCAGCGGGGTGAGGTCGGCGGCGCCGAGCGACAGCGTGCCGACGTTGCGGAGCACGACCCACAGCACGAGCCAGGCGAGGAGGATCCCGCCGAAGATCAGCGACTTCTTGTACTGGAACAGGCGCGGCTGGTGCCCGGAAGAGGCGGCGACGGCGACCATGTCACGCCTCCCCGGCCACGACCCCGAGGATCTCCTCGTCCGCGACCACGCCGAGCAGTTCGCCGTCCCGCACGACCTTCACCGGCTTGTCGGCGCTCAGCACGCTGCGCACCGCTTCCCGCACAACGGTTTCCGGCGCGAGCTCCGGCCCGTCCAGGTCGTCGTCGGGACGCGGCGGCCGCATGATCCACTTGAGGGTCAGCACGTGCGAGCGCGGCACGTCCTTCACGAAGTCGCGCACGTAGTCGTCCGCGGGCGCGCCGACGAGCTCGTCACCGGTGCCGACCTGCACGACCTTGCCGTCGCGCATGATCAGGATGCGGTCGCCCAGCTTGAGCGCCTCGCTCAGGTCGTGGGTGATGAAGACCATCGTCTTGCCGACCTCGCGGTGCAGCCTGATCACCTCGGACTGCATGTCGCGCCGGATCAGCGGGTCGAGCGCCGAGAAAGGTTCGTCGAAGAACAGGACGTCGGGGTCGCCCGCGAGTGCGCGCGCGAGACCGACGCGTTGCTGCATACCGCCGGAGAGTTGATCCGGATAGGACTTCTCATATCCGGACAGTCCCACGAGGTCGATTACCTCCTGTGACCGTTCTCCGCGTTTCGCCCGCGGTACCCCGCGGATTTCCAGGCCGTAACCGACGTTGTCCGTCACCGTCCGGTGCGGAAGCAGACCGAAGTGCTGGAAGACCATGGAGAACTTGTTCCTGCGCAGGTCGCGCAGGCGTTTCGCGTCCGCCTCGAGAATGTTCTCGCCTTCGAACATGATCGTGCCCGCGGTGGGCTCCACCAACCGCGTCAGACATCTGACCAGTGTGGACTTGCCCGAACCGGACAATCCCATGACCACGAACATCTCACCGGGAGCGACCTCGAAGTCGACTCCTCGCACAGCGGCGACGGAACCGGTGCGGTCCATCAGATCCTGCCGTGACAGCGCTTTGAGCTCGTCCGAGGCCACCACTTGGGCTGCGTTGGGGCCAAACACCTTCCACAGGTCCCTGACCGAAATCACGGGATCCACGCCAAACCACTCCGACCTGTTGCGGACTGCGCACACCGTTTCTCGATGCGCGACAGCATTGACCTTCGCACGAGTACGGTCAAGGTCTGATACAGATCTGATCCCTTGTGGACAGCGGATCATCCCATGACTTGACGCAGTCTGATCGAAGGGGAAAAGCTGAACTGAGCGGTCTTCTGCACCGCCCTCTCCCCCCGATGAGGAGCTGTTCGTGCAAGCCCCCAGAATCGCTCTGGCAATGACGTTCGTGTTGACAATTGCCGGTTGTGGCAGCGGATCAACGGCGTCACCGCGCTCCAGCTCGGCAGCACCCACCGAGCCCTGCGACTCCATCACCATCGCGGTCAACCCCTGGGTCGGCTACGAGGCCAACGCGGCGGTCGTCGCGTACCTCGCCGAGAAGCGGCTGGGCTGCAAGGTGACGAAGAAGGAGGTCGACGAACAGACCGCCTGGCAGGGCCTCGACTCAGGCGAGATCGACGTGATCCTGGAGAACTGGGGTCACGAGGACCTGAAGCAGAAGTTCATCGACGAGAAGCGCACCGCCGTCCGGGTCGGCCCCACCGGCAACAAGGGCGTGATCGGCTGGTACGTGCCGCCGTGGATGAAGAAAGAGTTCCCGGACATCACGAACTGGCAGAACCTCAACAAGTACGCGGACAAGTTCAAGACGCCCCAGTCCGAGGGCAAGGGCCAGGTGCTCGACGGCGACCCGTCGTTCGTGACCAACGACGAGGCCCTGGTCAAGAACCTGAACCTCAACTACAAGGTCGTCTACGCGGGCAGCGAGCAGGCGTCGATCAAGGCGTTCCGGCAGGCGGAGGAGAAGAAGACGCCGCTGATCGGCTACTTCTTCGAGCCGCAGTGGCTCCACCTCGACATCGAGCTGGTCAAGGTCGACCTGCCCGAGTACACCGCGGGCTGCGACGCGGACGCCGCGAAGGTGGCGTGCGACTACCCGCGCTACGAGCTCGACAAGATCGCCTCCAAGAAGTTCATGGACAAGCGCGGCCCCGCTGCCCGGCTGGTCCAGAACTTCCAGTGGAGCAACGACGAGCAGGACACGGTCGCGTCGTTCATCGCGAAGTACAAGATGTCGGCGGACGAGGCGGCGAAGCGGTGGGTCGAGGCCAACCCCGACCGCGTCGAGGACTGGCTCACCAAGGCCAAGCCGTAACTTCCGTCCTCAACTCTTACCGCGGGACCACCACTTCTCATCGGGGCCGGAGATGTCCTCGACGCTGAGCCTGCGGACGGACCCCGCCCGCTTGAGCCGGGCCACCAGCTGATCTTCCCGTTGCGCGAGCCGGCGGTAGATCTCCACGGCGGAGGTCTCCTGCCGGCTCTGCCGCGTCTGGGCTCTTCTTTCCACAGTTCGCCAGTTTCCGAGGAACTCGAGCGTCAGGTCCGCGACGGCCTGCCCGGCGTGAGCGGTGAGCGTGTCGGCGGGCGAGGCGAACCGTCCGGCGTGGAACGCCAGGTTCCTCGTCACGTAGAGCCACTCCAGCAACGCGGCCGCCGTGTCCTCCTGCTCCTTGATCCAGCCGGCGAGCACCTTCGAGTCCGCGAGCCGCGCCTGCCACAGCTCCGTGAGGTCCTGCACCAGCCCGCCCTCGCTCTCCGCGAGCGCGGTGATGGCCTTTTGGGCAGCTTCGAGGTGGTCGTTCGGGCGGTTGTGCGGGATGAGCGCCTCCAGCCACGCGTCCACCGACTTCAGGTGGTGCTTCACCCCGGTCGTCGGCACGTGCGCGTCCAACGGCTTGCGCAGCTCGGTGTCGTGGTTGGTGACGACGACGTGCAGGCTGATGAGGTGCTGCCGCAGCATCTGCAACGCACACGCCTTGGCCAGCCACGGGATCTTGCTCGGGTCGAGCCCCGTCGCCTCCAGCGCGCTCCACGCGAGCCCGGCGCTGGCCATCGGCGCGTCCACCTGCCGGGCGAGGTTCGCCACCCGCATCGCGCTGCGCAGCTCCTCCGGCCAGTACGCGGTGAGCGGGTAGGCGTTGCCGACCGTCCGCTGGTGCTCGGTGCCGCGGGTGACCCGCCCGCCGGGCCCGCTGACCTGCCACACCGGTGCGATGTCGAGCTCGGTCAGCCGCTCCCCCGCCGCGTACTGGTCGAGCACCTCGCTGAGCACCCTGCGCCCTCGCAACGCCGCCGTGTGCACGTCCGCCGCCTCGACCGGCAGCCGCACCAGCACCGACGACCCGGTGACGGCGTCCTTCAGGAAGTCGTCCTTCGGCAACCTGTTGCGGTGCAACGGCTCCTGCCGTGCCTGCGGGAGGAGTTCGTCGAGGTGCCGCAGCACCCGCGCACCCCGCACGACGAGCGCCACCACGTGCTTCTGCCTAACCGGCCACAGCACGTCGTCGAGATCGCGGTCGCGCTTCTTCAACCACCGCAACAGATCCGCGCGCAGCTGCCGCCCGTCCCTGCCGTGCACCGCCACGACCACCGCCACCTCGGCGATCATCCGCGCCCGCAGCGGCAGCTCGACTCCGCTCCACAGTGGACCGATCCACTTCCGCACGGCATTGCGCAACGCCTTGGGATCGAGCTTCGCCGCGGCCGCCGCCGTGACCAGTGGATCGACCTTCTGCCCCTCCTTGGCGATCTCCGCGTCGACCTGCACGAGCACCCGCCGCGCTTTGGCCAGCTCCAGCCCACCCCCGTGCGCGTAGGCGGGCTTGGCCGCGTCCATGCAGGCGATCGACGTGGCGATGACGCGCCGCAACAGGTTCCACCGCGGCTGGTCCTCGGCAGCGTGGCTCTCCAACGCCGTCCTGGCCCGCGTCACGGCCAGATACGCGCTGTTGAGCCCCGCGACGTGCTCCCCCAGGTGCGCGTCGGGATCGAGCGCCCGCAACACCCCCTGCAACAACGCGCGCTGCCCGCGGTCGAGCCCGGCGTCGTCGAAGGCCTGCCGCAACCGGTCGTCCAGGTACTGATAGCGCACGTGACGCACCATAGAGGGCATGGACAACCGGAAAGCGGTCTTCGCGGGCCTCGACGGCCAGCCCCTCGCGGGCAGGCTCGAGCTGCCGCAGGGCGACGTGACGGCGACAGCGGTCTTCGCCCACTGCTTCACCTGCGGCAAGGACTCGGTGGCCGCCAGCCGCACTGCCCGCAGCCTGGCCGAACGAGGCGTGGCCGTGCTCCGCTTCGACTTCACCGGCCTCGGCCAGTCCGGCGGCGACTTCGCCAACACCACCTTCACGTCCAACGTCGACGACCTCGTCTGCGCCGCCAACCACCTCCGCGACACCATCGGCGCCCCGAGCGTCCTCATCGGACACTCATTGGGCGGCGCCGCCGTCCTGGCCGCCGCCCACCGCGTCCCGGAGGTGAAGGCCGTCGTCACCATCGGCGCCCCTGCCGACACCGCGCACCTCGGACACCTCCTCGGCTCGTCCAAGGACCAGATCGAGACCCAGGGCGTGGCCGAGGTGGTGCTGGCCGGCCGCACGTTCCGGATCAGCAACGACTTCCTGCTCGACATCGGCAGGCAGAACCAGACGGCCTGCATCTCCGGCCTCGACCGCGCCCTGCTCGTCATGCACTCGCCGCAGGACGACACCGTCGGCATCGACAACGCGCGCATCATCTTCGACCTGGCGCGCCACCCGAAGTCGTTCGTGTCGCTGGACGGGGCGGACCACCTGCTGACGAACCGCGCGGACGCCGACTACGTGGCGAAGGTGCTGACGGCCTGGGCCAGCCGCTACCTGGTCACGTGACCCCAAAAGCGGGGGGTCACCAAGGTCTACGCGCTGAACGAGAAAGGCCCTGACCAACGATTCACGCTGGTCAGGGCCTCGAATCGGGGCGACAGGATTTGAACCTGCGACCCCCCGCTCCCAAAGCGGGTGCGCTACCAAACTGCGCCACGCCCCGGTTGTACCTAGCTTACCGCCACCCGCTAAGGTATTGATCGCAGCCCCGGACAGGGGCCGCAATGCGGGCGTAGCTCAATGGTAGAGCCCTAGTCTTCCAAACTAGCTACGCGGGTTCGATTCCCGTCGCCCGCTCTGACGAAGGGCCGAGTGCATCAGCGCTCGGCCCTTTCTCGTGAGGTGGGTCACGCGGACGCGATGCCGATCTGCGTGTGGCGGTGGGCCGGCGCCTCGATCTCGTCCACCACGGCCAGGGCGAAGTCCTCATAGGTCAACGCGTCGGACGGGTCGACCCCGCTCACCCGGTAACGGCCGGTGGGCGTGCCGCCGAAGTTGCCCGCCGGGCTCATCACCAGCCAGTCGGTGCCGGAGGCGGCCAGGACCTCGACGCCCGCCGCGTGGCCCAGGCAGAACGGGCGGTGCTCGGCCGGGAAGTCCGGGTCGTCGATCACGCGCACGCCCGGCGCCGTTTCCAGGAGGGTGTAGATGCCGACCACGATGATGCGGCCGACCCCGGACGTGGTCAGGGCGTGGGCGGCCTCGCGGTAGAACTCGGCCGGGTCGCGGGCGAGGTCCACGACAGAGCTCACCGCCACGTCGTGGCCGTGAGCTGATTCCGCCGTCAGGCCCGGAACGCGGCCGACGCGGGTCACCTCGTGGCCTCTGGTCTGGGCGAGGGTGGCGATCTGGTGGCCGGCATTGCCGGACGCTCCGAAAACAACGATCTTCGTCATGGCCGCGAAGGTAGGGTTCGGGTGGCCGGTTTCCGCAACGATATCGGGGGTGAGCAGGTGCGATGCACGCATGACCTGCCGTACCAGATCGGTGGTCGGTGGACCGCGCACGTGTTGCGGGGGCTCGAAGGCGGGCGACTGCGGTTCGGGGAGTTGCGGAGCGGGATGCCCGGCGTGACGGCCAAGGTGCTCGCCGAGACGTTGCGGACGATGGAGCGCGAAGGCACGGTTTCGCGTGAGGTGTTCGAGGAGAACCCGCCCCGGGTCGAGTACGAGCTGACGGAGCAGGGGCGCAAGGTGCTCGGGCTGCTCGACCTGTGTTGTGGCTGGGCACGAGAGAACCTGGTGGTGACGTGAGGCTCGAACAGATCGTCCTCGACAGCAACGAACCCGCGCGGCTGGTGCGGTTCTGGGCCGAACTGCTCGGCGGTGAGCCGGTCGAGCGCGAGCACGGGTGGGCGCACGTCGAACCGCCGGGCGGGGTGCGGATGTCGTTCCAGCCGGTGCCGGAGCGCAAGGACGTGAAGAACCGCTTCCACCTCGACTTCGAGGTCGACGACATCGAGGCCGCCGTGGTGAAGGCGGTGAGTCTCGGCGCCACGCGGGACGGTGTCGTGCACACCGACGAGAAGGGCAGCTTCCAGGTCATGCGCGACCCCGAGGGCAACGAGTTCTGCTTCGTGCGCTGAGCCTGCTCAGTGGACGGCGCGCCAGAGCGCCTCACCGAAGCGGATCGCGAGGACCACGAGCAGCACGCCGATCGCGAAGCTGATGAGGCACCGGACGATGACCTGCAGTTTGGTGCCCTTCATGCCGTCATGATTTATCGCTGCCGGGCAAGAACAACAGAGCCCAACGGGACCAATACGATGCCGTTGTGACCGACTGCCTGTTCTGCCGCATCGTCGCGGGCGAGATCCCGGCGACCGTGGTGACGGAGACCGACACGACGCTCGCGTTCCGCGACATCGACCCCAAGGCGCCCACGCACGTGCTGGTGATCCCCAAGGAGCACCACACCGCGATCGGTGACGTCGACCCGGTGCTCGCGGGGCAGATCCTCGCCACCGCGCACCAGGTCGCGAAGTCCGAGAACGTGGACGAGTCCGGCTACCGCCTCGTCTTCAACACCGGCAGGGACGGCGGCCAGACCGTCTTCCACGTGCACTGCCACGTCCTCGGCGGCCGCGGCCTCAGCTGGCCCCCGGGATAGCCATCTCCCGCACGAACCGCGCGTCGACCGGGTCACCGTGGCCCGGCACCACTACCCGTGGTTCGAGCTCCAGCAGCAGGTCGAGGACGTGCCGCCAGTTCGACGGCGTCGCGTCCGGCCCTGCCTGCGCGGGCGCGCCCTGCTCCACCAGGTCGCCCGCGAACACCACCCCGGCGTCCGGCACGTGCACGACCACGTCGTGCGCGGTGTGCGCGGGCCCGAAGTGGTGCAGGTCGACCCGGCGGCCGCCGACGTCGAGCGTCACGGTGTCGCGGAACGTGTGCGAGGGCGCGACGAGCGTCCCCGTGAACGGCTCGTCGTAGTACTTCGCGCGCTCGGCGAGCACGCGTTCGTCGACCACGCAGTCCTCGTGCGCCCACACCTCGCACGGCAGGAACGCCCCGGTCGCCAGCACGTGGTCGAAGTGGTTGTGCGTCAACACGATCCGCGACGGCCGGACCTCGTTCGCGAGCGCCGGATCCATGCCGGAGTCGACCAGCAACGAGTCCCCCGAGCCGACGACGAGACCGAGCGTCAGGTCGAGTTCGGTGTGCCGCCGGACGAACACGCCGTCCGCGATCTCGATCACTGGAGGATTCCGCCGACCATCATGGGCGCCGCGTCGCTCACCCCTAGTTGCACAGCCAGTTCCAGGTCGGCGGCGTGCCCGTGCTCGACCAGCTCCCGTCCCGACCCGCAGTTCCGCACGGCCTGCACGACGTCGACACCCCGGAACGCCGCGATCGCCAGCTCCGCCTCGGGTGAAGCCTTGCCATCGAGCGAGGAGAGCACGGCACCCGCACCCAGGTGGTCCTCGACGCACGGCCGCAGCCCGCCGGCCACCCCGCCTCCGGTCCTCGCCATGTTCAGGCCCCACTGCTCGCCGCCGGCGACCAGGCCGATCGTCTCCCCCAGCTCCTGCGCCCGTTTCGCGACGGCGGCGGCGTTGCGCAGGCACGCTGCCAGCACGTGCGCGCCTGTCTCGGCCGCGAGCGCGCACAGGTGCGATCCGTTCGGCGAGTGCACGTCGACCAGTCCTGTCGTTCCCAAGAGTGATGCCGGTCGCAACGGCTGACGCGAGCCGGGCGTGAACAGGAACGGCCGCACCTGCCCGCCGTTGCCGACCACCACGTCGACGGACGTCGTGAACACCAGCACGTCCACGACCACCAGCACGTCGCAGTCCCGCAGCGCTTCGACGCCCGCGGGCCCCCACTCCAGCTTCAGCTGGTACCCCTCCTGGCTGAACATGGGCACCAGCGTGTCAGACTCCGTGACGTGCGCGTTTATCTGGCAGCAGACCACGCTGGCTTCGAACTGAAGTCCCACCTGTCCACGGCTCTCACCGAGCAGGGCTACGAGGTCGTCGACGTCGGCGCCCACGAGTACGACGCCCAGGACGACTACGTGTCGTTCTGCGTCGACGCGGCCGAGAAGGTCGTCGCGGACCCCGGCAGCCTCGGCGTCGTCATCGGCGGTTCCGGCAACGGCGAGCAGATCGCCGCGAACAAGGTGAAGGGCGCCCGCGCCGCGCTGGCGTGGAACATCGACACCGCGCAGCTCGCCCGTCAGCACAACGACGCGCTGCTCGTCGGCATCGGCGCCCGCCAGCACACGACCGAGGAGGCGACCGAGATCGTGTCGGCGTTCCTGCGGACCGAGTTCTCCGGCGAGCCGCGGCACCAGCGCCGCATCGACCAGGTCTCCGCCTACGAAGACAAGCGTGCCTGAGGGCCACACGCTGCACCGCCTCGCGCGGCTGCACCAACGCCGGTACGCGGGCAGGCCCGTGACCGTGACCAGTCCGCAGGGACGTTTCTCGGCGTCCCTCGTGGACGGTCGCACGCTGGTCCGCGCCGAGGCGCACGGCAAGCACCTCTTCCACGTCTACGGCCCGGACGCGATCGTGCACGTCCACCTCGGCCTGTACGGGACGTTCACCGAGTCGCCACTGCCGGTCCTGCTGCCGGTCGGCCAGGTCCGGATGCGGATGGCCGGCGAGACGCACTGGACCGACCTGCGCGGCCCCACGGCGTGCGAGGTGCTCAACAAGGACGAGGTCAAGGCGATCCGCGAACGGCTCGGGCCCGACCCGTTGCGCCGCGACGCCGACCCGGACCGCGCCTACGAGAAGATCATCCGGTCGAAGCAGTCGCTCGCCGTGCTGCTGATGGACCAGAAGGTCCTCGCGGGCGTCGGCAACGTCTACCGCGCGGAGGTCCTGTTCCGGCACAACGTGAACCCGTTGCTGGTCGGCAACAAGGTCAGCCGCGAGCTGTGGGACGTGCTCTGGGCCGACCTGGTCGTGCTGATGAAGGACGGCGTGAAGGTCGGCCAGATCAACACCGTCCGGCCCGAGCACATGCCGCGCGCCATGGGCCGTGCGCCCCGCGTGGATCGGCACGGCGGTGAGGTGTACGTCTACCGCCGTGCCGGGGAGCCGTGCCTGGTCTGCGGCACCGAGGTCAGGACGGCGGAACTGGCCGCCCGCAACCTCTTCTGGTGCCCTGTCTGCCAACCCTGAAGATCAACTTCGGGTTGGGGGTGGTGGTGACTTTTCGGGTGCGGCTGGAAAGTGCTCAGTTCGTGAGCACTTTCCGCTGATCAGAAGTCGAAGCCGCCGCCCATGTCGCCGAAGTCGAATCCGCCGGTGTCGCCCATGTCAGCGCCACCCACGTCGCCCATGCCGACGTCTCCCATGCCGGCGTCGCCCATGCCCATGTCGCCCATGCCGTAGTCGCCGACCCCGTGCATGCCGGAGAACATGGCGTCCATCAGCAGGAACGTGCCCACGCCCCATGCGCCGGCCACGAGCGCGGGCTTCCACCACGGCTCGGAGTACCAGCCACGAGGCACCGGGCGTCCGGCGACCATGCCACCGGGGTAGTAGTAGGGCGTGCCCTGGCCGGAGTGCGGCGATGCAGCGTACTGGTGGCCTTCGACGCTGACCTGACGGTCCTCGCTGACGGCACCCGCCTGCTTCTGGCCCGCGCTCTCGGGCAGCGCGGGGCCGGGGTCCATGCCCATCGCCTCGCGCGCGGCCCGCACGTAGTGCAGGCCTTCCATCGCGGTCTCGGTGACCAGCTTGGCCTGCGGAATCGTCCGGGCCTGCTCCATCTGGGAGCCGGCGGCGGTGAAGCGCTCGGAGGCGTCGGCGAGGGCCTGCGTCGACGCGGAGTTGCTGCCGGTGAGGCTCATCACCTGCCCGCCCAGCCGCTCGACCCACCGGCGGGCCTCCGCCTTGGCGTCGTCGAGCTCCCGCGCCTTGCGCGCGTTGCTCTGGCTGACCAGGTAGAACACGCCTGCGATCAGCAGCACGAGTACGACAATCCACACGACGGTGCCCACAGCTTTACCTCCCACGGCAGGTAAACCGTCAACGAGCAAACACGGCCGTGAGTTCCGTCAGAACACTTCTGGGCAATGCGGCTCACGCACACCCAGGAACGCGATCGTGAGTGCGTCGACATGTCCTGGCGTGTGCTCGACCACGCGGTGTGCGCGACTGAGCACGGAAAGCCGTGCGCCGCCGAGGAAGGCACTGCCGAGCGCGGCGATGTCGAGCGTGACGTCCGCCGGGTCCTCGGTCCTGGTGACCACGGCCTCGCCGCCCTTGACGGTGAGCCGCCAGTGGCCGGTGTTCCACGGGCAGAGCGGGTCCTCGACCGCCAGCACGCTGTCCACATCGGACGAGTAGCGGCGCAGCGGGAGGGCGCGGTCGAGGTCGACGATCCTGATCCACAGCGCGTCGGTGGCCTCGCGGCGCACCTTCCGCGCGTTGTCGACCATGTGCAGGATCGGGTCGTCCCAGGCGGTGTAGAAGGAGATCTCGCCGGCGAGGTCCATGTCGAGCAGGTACCGGTAGAGGTCGGCGTAGGCCTGGTCGGTCTCGCAGACCAGCTCGCGCACGTGCAGTTCGTGCGCGGGGCCGCCCGGTTCGCTCTTGTAGTTCACCCGGAAGACCACGTAGCCCTCGGGGTGCAGGCAGTAGCGGTAGGAGCTGAGCCCGCCGCGGTCGCCCTCGCGGTCCGCGAGCTGCACGTCCCAGGTGGCCTCGACCCGGCTGAGGAAGCCCGGTCGCGTCTTGCGCACCCGGTCGTAGATCTCGCGCATGACGGGCAGCGCTTCTTCTCGTGACACCTGACGGATCCGTGTGTCGCTCACGTGCACACCAGCGTGGAACGGCATACGCGTCGGCATCGTCAGCATGGCGAGGCTCGTCGTGTACTCGCCGTACCCGTACCTGCGGTAGATGCTGCCTTCGGACGCCCACAACATCGCGATCGACTCACCGCCGTCGTGCATGCTGTGCAGCTGCGTCTTCATCAACAACGACGCCACGCCACGGCGCCTATGGCCGGGTTTCACCGAGACGACCGTCACGGCACCGGCCGGTGCCTGCCGATCACCGGGAACGGTGAGTTCACGAGTCAGGATTCCGGCGGTGCCGATCATCTCGTCGCCGTCGAACACGGCGTGCGCCCGGTCGTGCTCCAGGACCTTGAGCCACTTGCTGTCCTCACCCATCGCGTCGGAGAGGAACGCCGCCGCCATGACCTTCTGGAAGTCGTCGACGTCGGACTGGGTGATGGTCCTGATGCTCAACTCGGTCATACCGGCAGTGATACCCCGGTGTGACGCCGATCGCAGCTCAATTACCGCTGGACCGACTTGACCTCGCAGAACTCGTCCAGCCCGAACCGCCCGAACTCACGGCCGTTGCCCGACTGCCGGTACCCGCCGAACGGCGCGCGCGTGTTGAACGCACCACCGTTGATGTCGACCTGCCCGGTGCGCAGCCGCTTGGCGATTTTGAGAGCACGCTCGGTGTCCTTCGAGAACACGGCGCCCGCCAACCCGTAGACCGTGGAGTTGGCGATGCGCACCGCGTCGTCTTCGTCGGCGTACGGCATGACCGACAACACCGGCCCGAAGATCTCCTCCTGCGCGATCGTCATCTCCGGCGTGACCCCGCCGAACACCGTGGGCGTCACGTAGAACCCTTGCGGCAACGGCGCTTCCGGCCCACCCGCGGCCAACACCGCGCCTTCCTCGACACCCTTGCGGATGTACCCGACCACCCGATCCCGCTGCGCCTTCGAGACAGCAGGCCCGATCCGCGTGGACGGGTCACTCGGATCGGCCGAGGTGTACTTCTGCGCGGCCTGGGCGGCGAGTTCCAGCGCCTCGTCATGCCTGTCGGCCGGCACGAGCAGGCGAGTCCAAGCGCTGCACGCCTGCCCGTTGTTCATGAACGAGTTGGCCACGGCGATCTTGACCGCCCGGCCGAGATCCGCGTCGTCCAGCACGATGCACGCCGACTTGCCACCGAGCTCGAGCGCGACCCGCTTGACCGTCTCCGCCGCCACCGCCGACACCCGGCGCCCAGCCTTCGTGGAGCCGGTGAACGACACCATGTCCACGCCGGGATGCTTCGCGAGGGCCTCGCCGACGACCGGCCCCGTGCCGTGAACCAGCCCGAAGACACCAGTCGGCACGGCGGCGGTGACGATCTCGGCGAGCAGGTCCGCGGTGCGCGGTGCGAGCTCGCTGGGCTTGAGCACCACGGTGTTGCCGGCGGCCAGCGCCGGAACGACCTTGGCGACCATCTGCTGCAGCGGGAAGTTCCACGGCGTGATGGCGGCGACCACGCCGACCGGCTCGCGGAACACCAGCGAGTTGCCGATCTCCTCCGGCTCGAAGTAGCCGCCCTCCAGCACCTCCGCGACACCTTCGGCGATGGCGACGGGGTTCGCCGCCTGCACCTTCTGGCTGAAGGTGAGCGGGGTGCCCATCTCCTCCGTCATGGCGGCGGCCAGCTCGGGGGCGCGGTCCTTCAGGCCGTCGATGATCCCGCGGACCGCCTTGGCCCGTTCGGTCACCGAGGTCTGGGACCAGGCCTCGAAGGCTTCACGCGCGGTGGCGACTGCTCGGTCGACGTCGGCAGGGGTGCCCTCGGGGAGAGTGCGGATGACTTCCTCGGTGGCGGGGTTGACGACCTCGATCACGGCAGGCCTCCAGGCGGGTTGTGACACCAGTTCGCTGACTTCGGCCCAGCCTGTCACATCCGGTGGAGGTGGTCACGTTGGAGAGGTGGAAGGGGAGGTCGGGGCTCGGTGGGGTGAGGGGCGGGACGAGAGGCCGGGAGTTCAGAGTCGGGGGGATGAAGGGCAGGCCGGGCGGAGAGGCGGGTGGGCTGGAGGCGGGGCGGCCTGGAGGCGAGGCGGGCTGGAGGCGAGGTAGGCCGGAAGCGGAGCAGAGCGGCACGAGGCGGAGCAGGGGGTGGCGACCCGACGGCGGGGCGAGGCGGGGCGGAGCGAGGTGGGGCGGAGCGAGGTGGGGCGGAGCGAGGTGGGGCGGGGCGAGGTGGGGCGGGGCGGCGGCAAGACGAGGCGGGGCAAGAGATCAAGGGCGGGAGGCCGGCGGAACGCGGAACGCGGGAGGCGGGACTCGGGAGGCGGGAGGCGGGAGGCGGGAGGCGGGAGGCGGGAGGCGGGAGGCGGGAGGCAGGAGGCAGGAGGCAGGAGGCAGGAGGCAGGAGGCAGGAGGCAGGAGGCAGGAGGCAGGAGGCAGGAGGCAGGAGGCAGGAGGCAGGAGGCAGGAGGCAGGAGGCAGGAGGCAGGAGGCAGGAGGCAGGAGGCAGGAGGCAGGAGGCAGGAGGCAGGAGGCAGGAGGCAGGAGGCAGGAGGCAGGAGGCAGGAGGCAGGAGGCAGGAGGCAGGAGGCAGGAGGCAGGAGGCAGGAGGCAGGAGGCAGGAGGCAGGAGGCAGGAGGCAGGAGGCAGGAGGCAGGAGGCAGGAGGCAGGAGGCAGGAGGCAGGAGGCAGGAGGCAGGAGGCAGGAGGCAGGAGGCAGGAGGCAGGAGGCAGGAGGCAGGAGGCAGGAGGCAGGAGGCAGGAGGCGCAAGCGGCAAGGCCGATCACCGGCGAGCCCGGTCACCGACAAGCCAGCGGTGAGCCGGGCCAACAGCAAGCCGTGCCAAAAGCAAGCCGCGCCACCGACGAGCCTGGCCAGCGACATGCCCGGCCAGCAGCAGGCCCCACCAGCGCCAAACCCAAGCCCTGCCAGCGGGCGAGCCCGATCAGCGGCGAGCCTCACCGGCGGCGAGTCCGGTCAGCATCCGGTCGGCGCCGCCCCTGCCAGCCGGCGTTCCCTCATCGCGCGCAGGTGCACCGCGGCCCAGGTCCGGTACGGGCGCCACGCCTCCGACACCTCGGCCAGCGGGCGGCCGTACAGGTGAGCCACCTCGTCGGTGAGGCGGGCCTCGTTGTGCGGTGCGGCGTCCGGGGCGTTGGCGCCGCGCAGCACCACCAGCTCGGCCGCGAACGGTCCCAGGCCCTTCACCTGTTGCACGGCCAGTACGGCGGCGGCCGGGTTCATCGCGCGCAGGGTTGCGCCGTCCAGCACGCCGTCCAGGGCTGCTTCTGCCACCGCTCGCAGGTACTCGGGTTTGCGGCCCGGTAGGTCGAGGTCGAGCGTCAGGAGTTCGGCGGGTGTGGGGAACACGCCGTCGCGCAGCAGCGAGGCCTTCAACACGGCCGCCTGGGTCATGCGGATGCGCTGGGACAGCACCGACCAGGCTGCTGCCTCGTACGGCGAGTAGAAGCCGCACGGGCGTAAGCCGGGCAGAGCGGACTGGGCGGCGGCGATCACCGGGTCACGTGACCCGACGTCCGGCCAGGCTCTGCCGTCCACGTCCAGCGCCAGGAAGCGGCACACCTGGGCCGCTGCCGCGTCCAGGTCGCCCTGGCCGGAGAGCGACAGCCGGGCGGTGGGGCCGCGCTGGGTCACGGAGACCTCGGCACGGCGCCACTCGCCCTCGACCAGGAACGTCGCCCGCAGCGCCTCTCCCTCGCGCGCGGGCAGTGCGGAGGGGGTGAAGCCCTCCCAGAACATCCTGGACGTCGCCAGCGACCAGGGGCCCTGAACTGCGACTTCGACGTGGTGTGTCATGTCTGAGGACGCTAGCGAGGACCCCTGACAGAAAATCGGCTTTGACGGCTCAGCTGAAGTCCAGGTCACCCGTCCGAGTGCGCTTGAGCTCGAAGAAGTACGGGTAGGAGGCGAGCAGCTGGGCGCCGTCGTAGATCTTGCCCGCCTCTTCGCCGCGCGGGATCTTGGTCAGCACCGGGCCGAAGAACGCGACGCCGTCGATGTGGATCGTGGGCGTGCCGACGTCCATGCCGACCGGGTCCATGCCGCGGTGGTGCGACGCCCTGAGCTCTTCGTCGTACTCCGTCGAGGTGGCGGCCTCCGCGAGCTCGGCCGGCAGGCCGGCGTCGGCGAGGGCCAGCTCGATGACCTCGGTGAAGTCCTGGTTCTTCTCGTTGTGGATGCGCGTGCCCAGCGCCGTGTACAGCTTCGGCAGCACCTCGTTGCCGAACTTCTGCTCCGCGGCGATCGCCACGCGGACCGGGCCCCAGCCCTTGGTCATGAGCTCCTTGTACTGCTCGGGCAGGTCACGGCCCTCGTTCAGCACCGCGAGGCTCATCACGTGGAAGCTCAGGTCGATGTCGCGGACCTTCTCCACTTCGAGGATCCAGCGCGAGGAGATCCAGGCGAACGGGCAGAGAGGGTCGAAGTAGAAGTCGACCTTCGCCTTGTCGGTCATGCGTGCCCCTTAAGTCTCTGTGGACGGTTATCGCCCCATCAGCCCAACGAGATCACCCTGTCATCTCTTCCCGTACGCCGGTTCCGTGATTGGATGCGGGAGTCATAACCATTCCCGACGACGTCAGCGCGTAACCAAACGCGTGGCAGACGAGGTGACCAGTGGCCGCGCCCAACCTCACCCGCGACCAGGCTCAGGACCGTGCTGAGCTGCTGGAAGTGGAGTCCTACCGGATCGAGCTGGACCTGACCGACGGCGGCGGAAAGCCGGGTTCGGACACGTTCCGCTCCACCACCACCGTGGTGTTCCGCAGCCGGACTCCGGGTGCTTCCTCGTGGATCGACATCGTGGCGGCGACCGTGCACCGCGCTGTGCTCAACGGAGCCGAGCTCGACGTCTCCGGCTACCGCGAGGAGGACGGCGTCCCGCTGCCGGACCTCGCGGAGACCAACGAGCTCACCATCGAGGCCGACTGCCGGTACATGAACACCGGCGAGGGCCTGCACCGGTTCGTCGACCCGGTCGACGGCGGCGTGTACCTGTACTCGCAGTTCGAGACCGCGGACGCCAAGCGCATGTTCGCGTGCTTCGACCAGCCCGACCTCAAGTCCGTCTACTCGATGAAGGTGACGGCGCCGCACGACTGGAAGGTCATCTCGAACGGCGAGATCATCGCCACCGAGGACGGCGAGGGCGGGGCGGACGTGCACACGTTCTCCACCACCAAGCCGATGTCGACCTACATCGTGGCCCTGGTCGCCGGTCCCTACGCCGAATGGCGTGACGAGTTCGTGGAGGGCGACTTCAAGATCCCGCTCGGCCTCTACTGCCGCGCCTCGCTGGCCCCGCACATGGACCACGAGCGGCTGTTCACCGAGACCAAGCAGGGCTTCGGGTTCTTCCACAAGGCGTTCGGGGTGCAGTACCCGTTCGGCAAGTACGACCAGTGCTTCGTGCCGGAGTTCAACGCGGGCGCGATGGAGAACGCGGGCTGCGTCACGTTCCTCGAGGACTACGTCTTCCGCAGCCGCGTCACCCGCTACCTCTACGAGCGCCGCGCCGAGACCGTGCTGCACGAGATGGCGCACATGTGGTTCGGCGACCTCGTCACCATGCGCTGGTGGGACGACCTGTGGCTGAACGAGTCGTTCGCCACCTGGGCGTCCGTGCTCGCGCAGGCGGAGGCCACCGAGTACCGCCAGGCCTGGACGACGTTCGCGAAGATCGAGAAGTCGTGGGCGTACCGGCAAGACCAGCTGCCGTCCACGCACCCGGTCGCCGCGGACATCTCCGACCTGCAGGCGGTCGAGGTCAACTTCGACGGCATCACCTACGCCAAGGGCGCGTCGGTGCTCAAGCAGCTCGTCGCGTACGTCGGGCTGGAGAACTTCCTGGCGGGCCTGCGGGTCTACTTCGCCAAGCACGCCTGGGGCAACGCGACGCTCGCGGACCTGCTGGGCGCGCTGGAGGAGGCGTCCGGCCGCGACCTGTCGTGGTGGAGCGCGCAGTGGCTGGAGACGACGGGCCTCAACCTGTTGCGCCCCAAGTTCACCGTTGACGCGGACGGCAAGTTCACCGAGTTCGCGGTGCTGCAGGGCGGCGCACGTCCGGGTGCCGGCGAGCTGCGCACGCACCGCATCGCGATCGGCGTCTACGACGACGACGGCAGCGGCAAGCTCGTCCGCACGCACCGCCACGAGTTGGACGTGACGGGTGAGCGCACCGAGGTGCCCGAGCTCGTCGGCGTGCACCGCGGCAAGATCGTGCTGGTCAACGACGACGACCTCACGTACTGCACGATGCGCCTCGACCCCGACTCGCTGGCCGGGTTGATCGACCACATCTCCGACATCGCCGAGCCGCTGCCGCGCACGCTGTGCTGGTCGGCCGCGTGGGAGATGACCCGCGAGGCCGAGCTGAAGGCCCGCGACTTCGTGAACCTGGTGCTCGGCGGGCTCGGTTCGGAGTCCGAGGTCGGTGTGGTGCAACGACTTCTGCTCCAGGCGCAGACCTCGCTGTCGTCCTACGCGGACGACTCGTGGCGCGCGGAGGGCTGGCGCCGGTTCGTGGCGAAGGCCCTGGAACTGGCGCAGGCGGCCGAGCCGGGTTCGGACCACCAGCTGGCGTTCGTGAACGCGCTGGCGTCGTCGGTGCTCGACGAGTCCACCGCGGAGGTGCTGCGCGGCTGGTACGACGGCTCCGCGGGGCTCGAAGGCCTCGAGGTCGACACGGACCTGCGCTGGCGCCTGCTGCAGGCGCTGGTCGCGCACGGCAAGGCGGACCTGCCGGAGATCACCGCCGAGGAGGAGCGCGACCCGACCTCCACCGGTCACCGCCGGGCCCAGTCGGCACGGGCGCTGCGCCCGACCACCGCGGCCAAGGACGAGGCGTGGGACCGCGCCGTGAACGACGACGAGCTGCCGAACGCGGTCAGCGAGGCGATCATCGCGGGCATCTCGCACCCCGGCCAGAAGGAACTGCTCGCGCCGTACGTCACCCGCTACTTCGCCGACGTGAAGGGCGTGTGGGACCGCCGCACCTCCGAGCGCGCGCAGTCGATGGTCGTGGGCATGTTCCCGGCGTGGTCGATCACGAAGTCCACTGTGGAGGCGGCGGACGCGTGGCTGGCCGACGAGCACCCGCCGGCCCTGCGCCGGCTGGTGTCGGAGGGGCGTGCGGGCATCGTGCGCGCGCTGGCCGCGCAGGAGTTCGACCGGTCCTGACGTTCTTGCCCGGGAGGCCCCGTAATGCGTTCGCGCGTTGCGGGGCTTTCCCATAGTTTCGGGCGGTCTGGAGGAGGTCCCGGTGGCGCTGCCGATCCGCTACGAGGTCGTGCGCAGGTGGGTCGACGACGAGGACGTCGTCGAGGAGGTCCTGGCGCGGGTCGTGGACGTCGACGGGCTGTTCGAGGACGTGACGCCGGCGCCGCGGGGCCGGCTCGTGCTGCGCGGGTTCACCGGCGGCACGATCAACGGTGACGTGCAGCTGGAGGTCCAGGGGGCGCCGGACAACGAGCTGTGGCGGCTGGCCGATCTGGTCGTGCACGCCGAACTGGACGGCGGTGATCTCGTCGCCACGGCCACCGCGACCTGCCTGCTCGACAGCGAACGTCTCGGGCCGGAGCCGCGGTTCACGTTCTTCCAGAACTCCCGGGAGGTCGGCACCTGCGTTGCGGTGGAAGGACTTCCACGTGAGCATCGCGGGGTGGCGCCGCCGGTGACGTTGATCGGGTGTGACACGCCAGAGCTCATCCGGCCCGGCAAGCCTGATGGCGCACGGGGGCCGTACGTCGGGTTGCGCGCGTTGGATCGCGACGGGCGGGTGATGGAGCACGCCGGGGTGTCGTTGGACGTCGTGTCGGTGAGTCCGTCGGCGGTCGGTGAAGGGCTCTTCGACGTCGTGCTGGACCAGTCAGGGGACGCCTGGCACATCGCCGAACGGCCGGTTCCGGCGGCACGGGCCGCCTGGCGGATCTGGATGGAAGGCGTTCCCCCGCAACGGAACCTGTGGGCGCCGCTGTCGGGCGAGGGCCGGATGTGGTGGAACGAGATCGCCGCCAAGGCCCGGCGCAACCGGCCCGTGGCGGGCGTGCACGACGTGGACGGCACCTATGCCACCGACGAGTGCGGTGTGCATCTCGCGTTGAGCGAGGCGCTGGTCGGGCCCGGCGACTACCTCGGGAGCGTGCACAGCATCACCGGCGCGTACGAGGAGTGGTGGTTCGTTCCCGGGATCACGCTGGTCTGGCACCACCCGGAGGTGGCGCTGGAATCGGTGCCCGAACACTTCTTCGGACTGCTGAAGTACCTGCGGCGCAACGGTGTCGAGGTCCACTTCGAACCGTCCGAACCGGACTTCACCGACCGCCTGGACCGGGCCGTCGAGGTCGGCGCGCTGGTCGACCGCTGGGTCACGGGCTGGGCCAGGGCCGCGGAGATCGACCCGCCGGACGCGTTGCTCGACAACTGGCACCTCTGGACGGATCTGCCCGGCCGGGCCGAGGAACGCCTGCTGACCGGCGACGCGCTGGTGTCCGAGCACGCCGAGGACGTCGAGCTCAACCCCGCGGCTGCCTGGCTGACCGTGCCGACGGACTTCCCGGACGAGGTCGGCCGGGAGGTCGAGGACGCCGGGCTGGTGCTGCGCGAGCAGGAGACGTTCATGCGGCGCGGCCTCTTCGACCACCCCGCACCGAAACCGCCGGACGGCTACGAGGTGCGGGTGACGCCCGGCGACGTGATCGAGGTCGTGGTGACGTGCGACGGCGTGGAGGCGGCGAGCGGGCGGATCGCCGTCGTGGGCGAGGACGCCGTGCCGCACCGCATCGAGACCGCACAGGAGCACCGGCGGCGCGGGCTCGGCAGCGTCGTGATGGGCGCGCTGACCCGGGAGGCGGTCAAGGCGGGCGCGTCCGAAGGGCTGCTGGTCGCCAGCGCGGACGGCCGGCACCTGTACCGGAAACTGGGCTGGTACACGATCTGCGACGTGGTCACCGCGTCGAACGGCAAGGGGGACGCATGATCGGCGAGCTGGTGGAGCGCTGGCACCGGGGCTGGATCGCGGCGGACGGGCTGACGTCGTCCTACCGCGACGGCTACCTGGTGGTGCACGTCAACAGGCCGCACCGGGTGCACGAGTGGATCGCGACGAACGACGCGGTCGGCGAGCTCGCCGCGGTCGTGGCCGCCGCGCCGGAACCGAGCTGGCTGAGCGTGCCCACCCACGAGCCGGAGAAGGTCATCGCGGAGATCGAGGCCGCCGGCCTGGTCGTGGCGCGCCCGGACGAGACCTTCATGCGACGGTCGCTCGCCGGTCACCCCGCCCCGGAGCCGCCGTCCGGGTACGCGGTGGAGATCACGACGGACCCGGTGATCAAGGTGCGGGTGCTGGCCGGCGACGAGGTAGCGGCCAGCGGGCTGATGGCCGTGGTCGGGGAAGACGCGGTGGCCCACCGGATCGAGACCGCGGAGGAGCACCGGCGGCGTGGGCTCGGCAGCGTCGTGATGGGCGCGCTGGTGCGGGAGGCGAGCAGGAACGGGGCGACGACCGGGTTGCTGTTCTCGTCGACCACGGGCGTGCACCTCTACCGCAGCCTGGGCTGGGAGCGGATCTCCGACCTCGTCGTGGCGCAGAACCAGGCCTAGAGAAGCGGAAACGCCCCCGGCAGGTCACCGGGGGCGTTCAAGGAAGCGTTGATCAGGAACGGGGCGCGGCGCCCGCCTGGTCGGTCAGCATGCGCAGGCCCGACACGAGGCCGCCCGCGAGGTCGCCCTCCTTGAAGGACGCCACCATGCTCATCACCGCGAGCTTGGCGCCGCGGTCGGCGAGCCTGCGGTGGGACTCCTCGCCCGTCACGATCTCCACGACGCGCTCGCCCGGCGACACGGCCACGAGGACGTGGTGCGAGGGACGCTCGGTGGAGCCGTGCAGCTCCTGCGCGCGCTCGTGGGCGTTCGCGCCCAGCTCGCCCAGGTACACGCTGAAGTCGAGGCCCGTGGAACGACTGGAGAGCGTCAGCGCCTCGTCCAGCTGCGCGAGCTGGGACGGCGTGAACGGCAGCTCCGGCGCGTGCGGCTCGTACATCTTCGCCACGGACACCCGGCCGCTGTTCGTCACGACGGCACCGAGCGGCAGCGTCGACGGGTCGACGGCCTCGATCGCCTTACCAGTTGCCACGTGCGCCTCCCTTGGCGGTCGAGCCTGCGGTAGCGGGCTCGGCGGCGCTGTGGTGGTCCGCGCTCAACCCGGCAGGGTTAGCGCTCCACCACACCGGGGCGTAGCCCCACTCCTGGCCGGGCCGGTACCGGGGAATCCGGGTGGCCTTTGGCCTCACCGTCAGCAGCGTGATCACGCCGTAGATCGCCAGCGGGATCAGCGCGAAGACGAGAACGGTCTCCACGATGGTCACGGCGGGTACGGTAGCCGAACTCAGCCGCGCGTGAGCGGCCGGGCCAGCAAGATCGCGGTGAATCCCACGATCGAGCCCGCCACGACGTAGACGGTGCCGAGCGAGGTGGCCTGCGCTAGCGGTCCGGCGAGGCCCGCCCCTAGCGGCGAGAGCCCCCAGGCCAGCACCCGATAAGCGCTGGTCACGCGGCCCATCATCGGGCCGGGCGTCAGTCGCTGGCGGCGGGTCGCGGACAGCACGTTCCACCCTGCGGACGCCAGGCCGAACAGGACGCACGCGAGCACGGCCACCGTCAGCCACGGCGTCGCGCCGAACAACGCGAACGCGCCGCCGAGCAGGAACAGGAACCCGACCATGACCCGGCCGGCGCCCCACCGCGCCGCGAGCCGCGGGGACAGCCGGGCGCCTAGCAGAGCACCGGCCGCCATGCACACGACCAGGAACGGAACCACCGGTTCGGCGAGGCCGAGTACCTGGATGGAGTAGAGCGCCAGCATGGCGTTGATCGCGGCCGCGCAGACAGCTGTGATTGCAACGGCAACTACCAGTGACCGCAGGCCAGAGGTCTGGACCAGGAACCTGGCCCCCGCGACGAGCTGACCTCGAAGATCACCGCGAGATCGTTCCGGAGCGACGTCCGGCACGCGGGAGACGAAGATCGCCGCGACGGCGAACGAGAGCGCGTCGAGCGCGAAACAGGCCGCGGGTGCCCACCAGAAGAGCGCGGCGGCGGCGAGCGGACCGGCGAGGTCCATACCAATGGTCTCGACCGTCACGAACCGGCCGTTGGCCGCCTCCAGGTCACCCTCGCCCGCGAGGTCGACCAGCAGCACCTGGGACGCCGAGTCCGCGAACGTCTCGGCGGACGTCAGGACGAAAGCCGTGGCGCACAAGACGACGACCGTGGCGTGTCCGGTGTGGACGGCCAGGGCGAGCACTCCGGTCACCCCGGCGCGCAGCCAATGCGCCACGACGACAACGGATCTGGGTCTCCAGCGGTCGACGAGCACGCCGGCGGGCAGCGCCACGAGCAACCACGGCAACGCGAGCGCGACGGCGACCGCGGACACCGCGAGCGGGCTGCGGGTCGTCGCCGCCGCGTACAACGGCAGCGCGACGATGCGCACGCCGTCGCCCACGAGCGACACCGCCCAAGCAGCGGTGAGCGCTCGGAAACCCCGTCCATGCACGCCTTTTGCCGTATGACGCACGTCACGTTCCATCAGATTGAACGCTACAGAGCGTGTCCATACCGGCCAGTAAGGGCAATGAGTGCTCTCGTGCGGCGCAGCGGTTACACCCGGTCAGGCCTCACCCGGTCGGAGGCGAACGGGTGCCGGTTTGGGGTCTTGTTCCCGGATCACCCACCTCTTAGCTTTTCACCTATACGGGTCTTGCGCACCCGCCCCTGACGAGTTGGAGGACACAAAATGTTCACGATGACCCGCCCCCAGGCCGTGACCTTCACTCTTCCGAGCTACAAGGACGATTCAGTGCGTATCACCGCCAGTGACTCCGTCCGGATCACGATGGACGACTCCGTTCGGATCACCGCGTCCGATTCGGTGCGCATCACGGCGTGCGACTCCGTCCGCATCACGATGGCAGACTCGGTGCGCATCACGGCGAGCGATTCGGTCAGGATCACGATGGACGACAGCGTCCGGATCACGGCCCTCGACGACTCCGTCCGCATCACCGCCCGGCAGGACTCGGTCAGGATCACCGCGCGTGAGGACTCCGTGCGGATCACCATGGACGACTCGGTGCGCATCACGGCCCAGGACTCGGTCCGCATCACGATGGACGACAGCGTCCGCATCACCGCGCACGACGACTCGGTGCGCATCACGGCGCACGACGACTCCGTCCGGATCACGGCTCACGACGACAGCGTGCGCATCACGGCGCAGCAGGACTCCGTGCGCATCACGGCCGAAGACTCCGTGCGCATCACGATGGACGACAGCGTGCGGATCACCGCACACGACGACTCCGTCCGCATCACCGCGCACGACGACAGCGTGCGCATCACGGCACACGACGACTCCGTGCGCATCACGGCTCACGACGACAGCGTGCGCATCACCGCACGCCGCGACGACTTCTCCCTCGCGGCCTGACCCGTCCCATCGGGAAGCTGCAGCTCAGGCCGCCGGCTCACCCAGGTACGGCAACCACTGCGGATCAGCCTCGGCCACGCCGGCGAGCAACCGCCAGTGCGGGCCACGCGGCGCCGCCGGAACGACGCGCAGCCGCCAGCCCAGTTCGGACAGGAGCTTGTCCGCCTTGCGGTGGTTGCACTTCGCACAGCAGGCGACGCAGTTGGTCCAGGTGTGAGGCCCGCCACGCGAGCGCGGCACGACGTGGTCGATCGTCTCGGCCCGCCCGCCGCAGTACGCGCAGCGATAACGGTCGCGGTGCATGAGCCCGGCACGGGTCATCGGCACGCGGCCGCGATAAGGAACGCGCACGTAGGAGCTCAGCCGGATCACGGACGGCACGAGCACCTCGGACTTCGACGAGTGCAGCACCAGCCCGGAGGCGTCTCCGTGCACGACTTCGGCTTTGCCGCACACCACCAGCACGACCGCGCGGCGCAGTGACAACGCCGTGAGCGGCTCGAACGTGGCGTTCAGCAGCAGGACTTTGCGTCTTCCCCAGGGGTAGACCGCCGGCGTCGGACCGGAACCTCCCCCGTCTCGATCCCCATCCGGCACCGCCCGCAGCTCGGGCTGATTTCGGCATGGGAGGACCGTCGGCGCCGTCTCGCCTGGTAGCGAGCCGCCGATAGGGGTCGGTTGTCGGTCTGGCACGCGACCACCTCCACCGGTTCAGCCATAGGAGACCACACTTACCAGGAAAAAATCACGTGTGATAAGTGACGCGTCACGGATGTGTGATCGAACCTGGGGTTAACCAGCTCCCTATCGGAGATGGTTTTCAAGAGCCCGCTACCCTTGACAAGGTGACAGAGGCTCCTTCCACTCCACTGCCTGCGACGATCACCTACCCGATCGCCGAGCGGCTGAACATCGCCGAGCAGATCCACGGGCGCACCGTCGCCGACCCGTACCGGTGGCTCGAAGACACGCAGGACCCCCGCACCGCGGAGTGGTCACGGCAGCAGGACGTGCTCACCCGGTCCTGGCTGGACGCGATGCCCGGCCGTGAACGCCTGGGCGCGCGCCTCAAGGAGCTGATGCGCACCGGGTCGGTGTCCACTCCGGCGTTCCGCGCGGGCAGGGCGTTCTTCACCCGCCGCGGCCCCGAGCAGGACCACCCCGTCGTGATGGTCCGCGAGACCGACGGCACCGAACGCGTGCTGTTCGACGTGAGCGCGCTCGACCCGTCCGGCCGGACCACGCTCGACAGCTGGTCCCCCAGCCTCGAGGGCACGCGCTTGGCGTACCAGGTGTCCGTCGGCGGCGACGAGCACTCGTTGCTGCACGTCATCGACGTCGAGACCGGCGAGCACATCGAGGGCCCGATCGACCGCTGCCGCTACTCCTCCATCGGCTGGCTGCCCGGCGGCGAGGAGTTCTTCTACGTGCGCCAGGTCGACCCGGCGCTGCTGCCCGAGGACGAGAAGCTCTTCCACCGCCGCGTGTGGCGTCACCGCGTCGGCGCGGACCCGGAGACCGACCTCAACGTCCACGGCGACGACCAGGCGCACACCTTCTACTACTCGCTCACCGTCTCGCAGGACGGCCGCTGGCTGGTCGTGAGCGGCGCACCGAGCACGTTGAAGCACGACTCGGTGTGGATCGCGGACCTGAACGGCGACCAGGCGCTCAAGCCGATCGTGCTGACCGAGGACGGCGTGCAGTGCTCGGCGTCGGTCGCCCGTGACGGCAGGCTCTACCTGCACACGAACCACGGCGCGCCCCGGCAGCGCCTGTGCGTGGCCGACCCGGAGCACCCCACCGAGTGGACGGAGCTCATCGCCGAGGAGCCCGACTCGGTGCTCGACGGCGTGCGCTGGTTCGACGGCGACCTGGTCGTCCTGCGCACCCGGCACGCGGTGTCCGAACTGCACCTGCACGACGCGGCGACCGGCGCGCACCAGCGGGAGATCCCGCTGCCCGGCCCCGGTTCGCTGCACGGCATGTCCGTTGTGGACGCGCGCACGGAGAGCGACCAGGACGCGTTGTGGTTCGGGTGGACGGACTTCGTCACGCCGCAGTCGATCTTCCGGTTCTCGAAGACCACCGGCGAGACCGTGCTGCACGAGGCCGCACCCGGCCGCGTCGAGCTGCCCGCCGTGACGACGCAGCAGGTCGCGTTCACGTCCAAGGACGGCACGACGGTCCGGATGTTCGTGGTGAGCGGAGAGCAGAAGCCCGACCTGCCCCGTCCCGCGCTGCTCACCGGCTACGGCGGCTTCGCGATCGGCCGCGGCCCCGGCTACAGCGCGACGACGCTCGCGTGGGTCGAGGCGGGCGGCGTGTGGGTGCACGTGTCGTTGCGCGGCGGCGACGAGGAGGGCGAGGAGTGGCACCTCGCCGGCATGCGCGCCAACAAGCAGAACGTGTTCGACGACTTCCACGCCGCCGCGGAACGCCTGGTGCGCGACGGCTGGACCACGCCGCAGCAGCTGTCGATCATGGGAGGCTCCAACGGAGGCCTGCTCGTCGGCGCCGCGCTCACGCAACGGCCGGAGCTCTACGCCGCCGTGGTGTGCTCAGCGCCACTGCTCGACATGGTGCGCTACGAGAAGTTCCTGCTCGGACGGTTGTGGGCCGACGAGTACGGCAGCGCAAGCGTTTCCGAGGAACTGGGCTGGCTGCTCTCCTACTCGCCATATCACCAAGTGGTAACGGACGTTGAGTATCCTTCGGTGTTGTTCACGGTGTTCGAGTCGGATTCTCGTGTGGACCCCAACCACGCCAGGAAGATGTGCGCGGCGCTGCAGCACGCTTCGTCAAGTGATCCGACCAAGCACCCGGTGCTGATCCGCCGCGAGACCGAGGTCGGTCACGCGGGCCGGTCAGTCAGCCGGACGGTGTCTCTCGCCGTGGACCAGCTGACGTTTCTCGCGAATGCCACCGGCATGGAGTTGTAGGAGGGCACGACCACGTGACCAGTCCCGTGGATGACATCTCGGACAAGACCGCGCAGGCGGTCGGGTTCTTCGAGAAGTACGGACCCGACATCATCGCGGGCAGCATCAAGATCGTCCTGATCCTGATCGCCGCCTTCATCCTGCGGGCCATGCTGCGCAAGGTCATCGACCGGATCACGACGCCCGGCAGGGAAGGCAGGAAGCCGGGCCTGCTCAAGCCGTTGCGGGAACGCGCTCCGCAGGCGCTCGGGAACCTCATCTCCGAGCGCCGCGAGCAGCGCGCCCGCACGATCGGCTCGGTGCTGAAGTCGATCGTCACGATCATGATCTTCGGGATCGCGTTCCTCGAGATCCTGATCGTGGTGAAGCTCGACATCACCCCGGTGCTGACCTCCGCGGGCATCCTGGGCGTCGCCATCGGTTTCGGCGCCCAGAACCTCGTGAAGGACTTCCTCGCCGGCATGTTCATGCTGCTGGAGGACCAGTACGGCGTCGGTGACGTCGTGGACCTCGGCCCGGCGACCGGCACCGTCGAGGCGGTCGCGCTGCGCACCACCACGATCCGCGACACCGGCGGCACGGTCTGGTACGTCCGCAACGGCGAGATCCTGCGCGTCGGCAACTCGTCGCAGGGCTTCGCGGTCGCCGTCGTCGACCTGCCGCTGAGCTACGGCGCGAACCTCGCCGAGGCCACCAGGGTGCTGGAGCGCAAGGTCGACGAGGTCGCCGACAAGGACCCGCTCAAGGCCGACATCACGGCCAAGCCCGAGGTCCTCGGCGTGGAGAAGTTCACGCCGGAGAACATCACCCTGCGGGTGACCGCGAAGACGCGCCCCGGCCGTCAGTGGGCGGTCCAGCGCAACCTGCGCGCGCAGCTCATGCCGGCGCTGGAGGAAGCGGGCTTCACCGCCAAATAGGTCAAACCCGCACAGCGAGTGAGTTAGAACACCCATTCGAGACGGTGATCATCCGGCGTACTGCCAGTTCACACGCCTATGGCAGAGCCAACACCCGGGGCGGCCTGCGCGCGGCGGCCCCGGTGAGTCAGGATGGACGGGTGGGAAACCCCGTGAGCTTCTTCGAACAGGTCGGTGGCGAGGAGACGTTCCACCGCATCGTCGCGCGCTTCTACAAAGAGGTGAAGTCCGACGAGATCCTCCTCCCCCTGTACCCCGAAGAGGACCTCGGACCTGCGGAGGAGCGGCTGCGGCTGTTCCTCATGCAGTACTGGGGCGGCCCCCACACCTACTCGGACAACCGGGGCCACCCGAGGCTGCGGATGCGCCACGTGCCGTTCAAGATCGGCCCGATCGAACGGGACGCCTGGCTGCGCTGCATGAGGATCGCCGTCGACGAGGCCGGACTGGACGAGGCTCACCGCAAGCAGCTCTGGGACTACATGGAGATGGCCGCGAACAGCTTGATGAACAGCTTTTCGTGACTCCCCATCACCCGATCGGGTCCTTTAGCAGCGAGACGAATGGCAGGATGACCCCCCGTGCGACGATCCTCCGACCTCAGCCCTGAGATCGCCGAAGAGGCCGCCTGGTGGCGTGACGCCGTCTTCTACCAGGTCTACGTGCGTTCCTTCGCCGACTCCAACGGCGACGGTGTCGGCGACCTCGACGGCATCCGGTCCCGCCTGGGCTACCTGGAGCTGCTCGGGGTCGACGCCCTCTGGCTCACCCCGTTCTACCGCTCACCGATGGCCGACCACGGCTACGACGTCGCCGACCCGCGCGACGTCGACCCGATGTTCGGCGACCTGGCGGCGTTCGACCGGCTGGTGGCGGACGCGCACGAGCACAACATCCGCGTGACGGTCGACCTGGTCCCGAACCACACCAGCGACCTGCACGAGTGGTTCCAGGAGGCCCTGCACGCGGGCCCGGGAAGCATGGAACGCGCGCGCTACATCTTCCGCGACGGCCGCGGCTTCGACGGCTCGCAGCCGCCGAACAACTGGGTGTCGGTCTTCGGCGGCCCCGCCTGGACGCGCGTCCAGGACGGCCAGTGGTACCTGCACCTGTTCGCGCCGGAGCAGCCCGACCTCAACTGGGAGCACCCCGAGGTCCGCGCCGACCTGGAGCAGACGCTCCGGTTCTGGCTCGACCGCGGCGTCGACGGCTTCCGCATCGACGTGGCGCACGGCATGGCCAAGCCGGAGGGCCTGCCGGACATGCACATCCAGACCCAGGCGCCGGGCGTGCTGTCCGACGACGCGCACGACCCGCGGTTCGACAACGACGGCGTGCACGAGATCCACCGCATGATCCGCAAGGTCATGGACGGCTACCCCGGCACCATGGCCGTCGGCGAGATCTGGGTGAAGGACGACGAGCGGTTCGCCGCCTACGTCCGCCCCGACGAGCTGCACCTCGGCTTCAACTTCCGGCTGGTCGAGGCCGGCTTCGACGCCGACGCGGTCCGCACGGCGATCGAGCACTCGCTGGCCGCGGTCGCCCCCAGCGGCACGCCCCCGACGTGGACGCTCTCCAACCACGACGTGGTGCGGCACGTGACCCGCTACGGCGGCGGCACGGCGGGCGAGCAGCGGGCCCGCGCGATGACGCTGGTCGAGCTGGCACTGCCGGGCGTCATCTACCTCTACAACGGCGAAGAGCTCGGCCTGCCGAACGTGGAGCTGCCCGACTGGGCGTTGCAGGACCCGACCTGGGAGCGTTCCGGCCACACCGAACGCGGCCGCGACGGCTGCCGCGTGCCGATCCCGTGGGAGGGCACCAGCCCGCCGTTCGGCTTCTCGACGGCCGTGAACACCTGGCTGCCGCAGCCGAACGAGTGGGACCACCTCACCGCGGAGGCGCAGCTGGAGGACCCGGGCTCGATGCTCTCGCTGTACCGCGAGGCGCTGGAGCACCGGAAGTCCCACGCGTCGTTCGCCGGCACCGAGCTCGAGTGGTACGGCGCCCCCGCGGGCTGCTTCGCGTTCCGCCGCAAGGGTGGCGGGCTGATCTGCGCGCTGAACACGTCCGGCGCGTCCGTGCCGCTGCCGCCCGGTCAGGTGCTGCTGTCGTCCGGTCCGATGGACGGCGACCAGCTGCCGCCCGACACGGCCGTCTGGCTCGTCTGAGGCTGAGCGCTGGGGGCCCTCACGCCCCCAGCTCCTCCTCCACGGCCGGCAGCGCGCCGAACACCAGCACGAGCGCGGCCACCTGGGCGATCGCGAGCGCCAGCACCCCAGGAAGATCGGCGCGTGCGCCAGCCGAACGCCGACAGCGCCCGCGCATCGATCAGCGAAGTGGTCCAACGGCCGGCGGTAGGCTTCGCCCATGGGGTGTGTGCTGGTAGGTCTGAGGTGAGGCTCGCCAGGAAGCTGCGCCTGCCCCAGCCGTTCGACGTGCACGCCCTGTGCGCACGGGTCGCCGCCGATCGCGGCAGGCCGATCACGCTGATCCCGTTGCCGATGGCGTCGCTCGGGCCGTGCGGGCTGTGGCTCGCCGGCGACCGCGAAGACGTCGTCTGCTACGAGCAGCACACGTCCGCGCTGCACCAGGAGCACATCATCCTGCACGAACTCGGCCACATCCTGCACGGCCACGAGGGCTCCGAGACGATGTCCGCGCTGTTCCCCGACCTGAGCGGGGAGACCGTGCGGACCATGTTGGCGCGCCAGCACGAGACGTTCGGCGAGCGCGCGGAGCGGGAGGCCGAGGACTTCGCGTTCGCGGTGCTCGCGCGGGCCAGCAGGGCGCAGGGACTGCGCGGAAGCCTGGAGGGCTGACCGTGGCACCCGCCGTCGTGGCCCATCTCGTGCTGTGCGCGGTGATCGCCGTCGGTGCGGTCAACCGCCTGTTCGCGTGGCGGCGCAACCCGTCCGACCGGGCGGCCCGCGCGGTGTTCTTCGCGTTGGCGTGCTTCGAGGTCTCGACGTTGCTCGGGCTCGCCGCGGTCTACTGGCCGATCTACCGCGCGTTCGGGGAGGTTCCCGGCTTCCCCCAGGTGATCCAGCACCTGACCGGCATGGGCGCGGCGTACTTCTCGCTGGCGTTCGTGCTCGCCGTCGTCAGCCCCGAGGTGGCGCTGACGTCCCGCATCCGGTTGCTCGGCGGCGCCGTGGTGCTGACGCTCGTCTGCTACCTGCTGGGACCGTTCCGGCTGGGACTGGTGTCATTGCCCGAACGCGGCAGCCCGGACTCCGGCGTCTTCGCCTACGTGCTGGCGTGGCAGCTGTACTGCGTGGTCGCGACCGTGGACACGGTGCGGCACGTCTGGACGCACAAGTCCCGCGAGCGCGGCGTCATGCGGGCGAGCCTGACGTTGCTGGGCATCGGATCCGCGCTGACGCTCGCGCACTCGGTGCACAAGATCGGGTACGCGGCCGCCGTCTGGCTCGGCACGCCTCCCCCGTGGCCGGAGCACGGGCTCGCCGGCATCCAGATCTTCCTGGTCGTCCCGGCAGGGGTGTGCACGCTCGCCGGGCTGCTGCTGCCCTCGGCGGCCGCGGGAGCACGCAGGCGCCGGCTGCACCGGCAGCTGGCGCCTCTCGCCACCGCGCTCGACGTGCCGGACCGGGGCGGCTTCGGCTCCCGCACCCGGTTGCTGAACCGGGTGATCGGCATTCGCGACGCGATGCTCGGCCCGGTGCGCCCCAGGCTCGACGCCGCCGTGCACGACGCGGCGCTGGCGCACTTCCTCGGCGTGGGGCTGGCGGAACCCGACGCCCGCGCGTACGCCGAGGCCGCGTCCGTCGACGCGGCCCTGCGCGGTGGTCGCGGAGGCGAACCGCCCTCGTTCTTCGCACCGTCTCCCGAGGACGAGGCGGACTGGCTCGCCAGGGTGAGCGCCGCCTACGCCGACCTTCAGACGAGCAGCGGCAGCATGGAGTGGCGGCGGCGCACGACCGCGCCGTAACGGGCGTCGATGCGCACCCACGAGTCGGTCGCGGTCACCCGGACCTCGCCCTCCTCGCCGAGGAAACCCATGCCGGACAACGCGAACAGCACCCGCAGCGGGATCTTCACGTCGAGGCCGGAGCCGCTGACGGTCAGCACCGTCTGGTCCAGCAACGACGCGGGCGGCGTGCCCTGCGGCCCGGTGTTCTCCCGCGCCACCTCGACGCCGTCGTCGGCGATCTTCGCGACGACCTCGACGGGCAGCCGGTCGACCACGAGCCAGCCCTCGACGGGCGGCAGGGCCGAGCGCCACATCAGGTCCTTGGCGGGGCCGGGGTCGATGCGTTCGTCGCGCATGACCGCGAGGCCGGTCAGCAGCTCCGAGCCGGACACCGTGACGTCCGCCGGATTCGCCTGTCCCGCAACGGTTCGCGTCGCGAGGGCGTCGAACGGCGTGGCGACCCACGCGTCGACCTGCTCCTCGTTGCGGTTGCGCAGCCGGACGACGGACTGACCGTCGAGCCGCACCGCCCGCGCGGCGAACGCGCCGAGGTCGTCTCTCTCGGCCGCGTCGGCCAACACCAGCTCAGGCACCATTTCCCCCTGCCCGCCACCCGGCGAGAAAGTCGCGCTCGGCCTCGGTCAGCCGGCGCGGTCGTGCTGTCGTCACGTTGTAGGGCGCCAGGAGCGTCTCCGCCTTGACCGCCACCGGACTGGTCGCGTCCCGGCCGGTGCGCACCACGTAGTCGAGGGTCAGCGACGCGGCCTTCAGCTCCCGCACGGACATCTCGACCAGCACCTGCTCGCCGGTGAACACGATCGGCGCGAGGTACTCGACCACGAGCTTCGCCACGACCATGCCCTCGGCCAGCTCCTTGACGCCGTGCCGGGCGGCCTCGGTGAACAGCAGCTCGATGCGGGCCTCTTCGAGCAACGTCACCGTGTTCGCGTGGTTGACGTGGCCGAACGCATCCATGTCCGACCATCGCGGCCGCACACCAGTGACGAAGACACCCATGCAGGGACCCTACCGTTCGCGAACCTTCACAGGACCTCCACACCAGGCGATTGAAAGTCGATAGGCAGCTCTCGATACTCGATCTATGTCTCGCGCAGTCGTGTACTTCCTGCAGGCCCTGCTCGCCTTCGCATTCCTCGCGGGGCTGTTCGCGCAGGTCGCGGTCATCCCGGCGACCGCGGCGAACGAGGTCGAGAACTTCCCGCCGTACGAGTCGGTGAGAGTGCCGCTCGTGGTGCTGGCGATCATCTTCGTGGCGTGCCTCCAGCTCCTCGCGGTGGCGCTGGGCGTGATGCTGCACCGGGCAGGCCAGGGCACCGTGTTCGAGTCGGGTGCGCTCACGTGGACCAACGTCGCGATCGGCGCCATCGCCGCGGGCGCCGTGGTGCTCGCCGGGCTGTTCGGCTACGTGACGTTCACCGACATCCCCTCTCCCGCCGACGGCATGGAGGTGCTGGGGCTCTGGATGGGATCCGGGGCCGGCACGGTCGCCGCGATCGGGGTCGCGCTGCTCGTCGTGGTCGGGCGGAAGTGGCTGGGCCAGGCGATCGCCCAGCGCGCCGAACTGGAACAGGTCGTCTGAAACGAAAACCGGGGTGCCGCAAGACACCCCGGTTCCGTTCTGCCGTTCTTCGCTACCTGACCATGCTCCGCACCTGGCGCGCGGCCACGGACAGGGTCGCCAGGTCGAGCTGGTGCACCCGGTTGATCTCCTCCAGCGCACCGCGCGACCGGGCCAGGCGGGAGGCGTTGGCCTGCTCCCACTTGGTGATCTTCTCGGTCGCCGTGTCGTCCTCGTCGCTCGCGCGCAGGACGTCGAGGGAGATGGCCCGCAGCGACGAGTAGAAGTCGTCGCGCAGCGCCAGGCGGGCCAGCGCGTGCCAGCGGTTGCCGCGCTCCAGGCTCGTCACCGAGTCCAGCATGTGGTCGATGTCGAGGTGGTCGGAGAGCGCGAAGTACAGCTCCGCCGACTCGCGGTGCGACCGCTCAGGGCCCATGCCACCGGCAGGGCCGATCTCGCGTTCGGCGAGCTCGGCGATCTCGGTGACGTCCAGCAGGCCGTACATGTAGAGCAGCGCCGCGACCTTGCGGGCGAGCTCGGCCGGGACGCCCTGTTCGACGTAGCGGTCGGCCTTGTTCGCCACCACGTCGAGCTCCTTGCCCTTCAACAGGTCGAAGGCGAAGGGGCTGAGCTCCTCGACCACGCTGCGGAAGCGGTTGATCGTCGAGCCCACGGCGAGCGGCTGCGGCCGGTTCGACAGCAGCCAGCGAGAAGCGCGGTCGAGCAGGCGGCGGGTCTCCAGGACCATGCTGTCCTGGACGTCCGTCGGCACCGCGGTGTCCAGCGCCTCGATCTCGCGCCAGATCTGCGGCAGGTCGAAGACCTGGGTGACGACGGCATACGCGCGCACCGCGTCCGTCGCCGACGCGCTCATCTCCTCGGCCAGGCGGAAGGCGAACGAGATGCCGCCGCCGTCCACGACCTCGTTGACGACGACCGTGGTGATGATCTGGCGCGCCAGCGGGTGGTTCGGGATCGCGCCGCCGAAGCGTTCGCGCAGCAGGCTCGGGAAGTAGTCCGGGAGCTTGCGGGTGAACGTGTCGATCGTCGGGATGTCGCTCGCGAGCAGCTCTTCCTTCAGCGTGAGCTTGGTGAACGCGAGCAGCGTGCACAGCTCCGGTGAGGTGAGGCCCTCGCCCGCCTTCTCCAGAGCCTTGAACTCCGCCGCGCTCGGCATCGCCTCGAGCTTGCGGTTGAGCGCGCCGCGAGCTTCGAGGTCGGCCGTGAGCCGCGCGTGCACCGACAGCATCGGCGCCGCGTGCGCCCGGCTGACGCCGAGGACGTTGTTCTGCGCGTAGTTGTCCGCCAGCACGAGGTCGTTGACCTCGTCGGTCATCTCCGCGAGCACCTCGTTGCGCTGCGACTGCTCCAGCGAGCCCTCCCGGACCAGGTGGTCCAGCAGGATCTTGATGTTGACCTCGTGGTCGGAGCAGTCGACGCCGGCGGAGTTGTCGAGGGCGTCGGTGTTGACCTTGCCGCCCTTGCGCGCGAACTCGATGCGGCCGCGCTGGGTGAGACCCAGGTTGCCGCCCTCGCCGATGACCTTGACGCGCAGCTCGCTGCCGTCGACGCGGATCGAGTCGTTCGCCTTGTCGCCGACGTCCGCGTGCGACTCGGCCGACGACTTGACGTACGTGCCGATGCCGCCGTTCCAGAGCAGGTCGACCGGCGACAGCAGGATCGCCTTCTTGAGCTCCGGCGGGGACAGCTTCGTGACGCCCTCGTCGAGGCCCAGCGCGACGCGGGCCTGCTCGGAGATCGGGATCGACTTGGCCGTGAGCGGGAAGATGCCGCCGCCCTCGCTGATCAGCGAGCGGTCGTAGTCGTCCCACGACGAGCGCGGGACGTTGAACAGGCGCACGCGCTCGGCGAAGGAGCTCGCCGCGACCGGGTCCGGGTCGATGAAGATGTGCCGGTGGTCGAACGCGGCCACGAGCCGGATGTGCTCGGACAGCATCATGCCGTTGCCGAACACGTCACCGGACATGTCGCCGATGCCGACGACGGTGAACTCCTCGGTCTGCGTGTCCACGCCGAGCTCGCGGAACGAGCGCTTCACGCTCTCCCACGCGCCCTTGGCCGTGATGCCCATGGCCTTGTGGTCGTAGCCGATCGAGCCACCGGACGCGAACGCGTCACCCAGCCAGAAGCCGTAGCTCTGGCTCACGCCGTTCGCGATGTCGGAGAACGTCGCGGTGCCCTTGTCCGCCGCGACGACCAGGTACGTGTCGTCGGCGTCGTAGCGCACGACCTGCGACGCGGGCACGACCTCGTTGTTGATCAGGTTGTCGGTGAGGTCGAGCAGGCCGGAGATGAACATCTTGTAGCAGGCGATGCCCTCGCCCATGAAGTTCTCGCGGTCGATGCCGGGGTCGCCGGTGGGGGCGATCGGGCGCTTGACGACGAAGCCGCCCTTCGCGCCGACCGGCACGATCACGGCGTTCTTCACGGCCTGCGCCTTGACCAGGCCGAGCACCTCCGTGCGGAAGTCCTCGCGGCGGTCGGACCAGCGCAGACCACCGCGCGCGACGCTGCCGAAGCGCAGGTGCACGCCCTCGACCCGCGGCGAGTACACGAAGATCTCGAACTTCGGGCGCGGCTGCGGCAGGTCCGGGATGGCCTGCGGGTCGAGCTTGACCGACAGGTACGGCCGGGCGTTGCCGTCCGCGTCGCGGAAGAAGTAGTTCGTCCGCAGCGTCGCGTTGATCAGGGTGAGCAGGCTGCGCAGGATGCGGTCCGCGTCGAGGCTCGTCACGTCGTCGATCAGCTTGCCGATCTCGGTGACCATCACCTCCGTGTGCGCCGCACGCGTCGTGTCGTCGAGAGCCGGGTTGAACCGCGCCTCGAACAACGCGACCAGCGCGATGGCCACGGACGTGTGGCCGAGCACCGCGTCCTCGATGTAGTCCTGCGAGTACGGCGTGCCCGCCTGGCGCAGGTACTTCGCGTACGCGCGCAGCATCGCGGCCTGCTGCCAGGTCAGCCCGGCCTGCAGCACCAGCGAGTTGAACCTGTCGACCTCGGCCTCGCCCCGCCAGACCGCGGCGAACGCGTCCTGGAAGCGCACCCGGACGTTCTCCAGGTCGGCCTCGGACAGCTGGGCGAGCGCGGCCTTGTCGATGCGCAGGCCGAAGTCGTAGATCCAGCACTGCACGCCGTCTTCGCGGGCGATCTCGTACGGCCGCTCGTCGACGACGATGACGCCCATGCGCTGCAACATCGGCAGCACGTCGGACAGCGTGATGCCCTCGCCGGTCACGAAGAGCTTGAAGCGCCGCTCGCCCGGTTCGGCGTCCTCCGGCACGTAGAAGACCATGTCGAGGCCGCCCTCGACGAGCGCCTCGATGCGGCGGTAGTCCTCCAGGCCCGTGGCGGCCGGGAAGTCCTCCTTGTAGGCCTCGGGGAAGACCGTGGAGAACCGCTGGCCCTGCTCGGTGGCCGACTCGGCACCGAGGTCGCCCTCGTCGCCGACGACGGCCTCGATCATGCGGTCGTCCCAGCTGCGGACGGCCTCGGCCAGCTTGGCCTGGATCGCCGCGACGTCCGGCTCCAGCGTGCGCGCCGGGTCCGTGTGCACCATGAAGTGCACGCGGGCCAGCGCGGACTCGCCGATGCGCGCGCTGTACTCGAGGTTGAGACCGCCGAGCTCGGCGAGCAGCACCTCCTGCATCGCGAGGCGGCTCGTCGTCGTGTAGCGGTCGCGCGGCAGGTACACCAGGCACGAGAAGAACCGGCCGAACGGGTCGCGGCGCAGGAACAGCCGCAGCCGGCGGCGTTCCGCGAGCGCGATGACGCCCGTGGTCGTCTGGTAGAGCGTCTCCGCGTCGACCGAGAACAGCTCGGTGCGCGGGTAGTTCTGGATCACTTCCAGCATCCGCTGGCCCGAGTAGGACTGCAGCGGGAAGCCGGCGCGGTGGATGACCTCGCGCACGCGGCGTTCGACGACGGGGATGTCGAGGACGTTCTCGTGCAGCGCCGTGGTGCTGAAGATGCCCAGGAAGCGGTGCTCGCCGGTGACGTTGCCCTCGCCGTCGAACGTCTTCACGCCGACGTAGTAGGGGTAGACGCTGCGGTGCACGCTGCTCTGCGCGCTCGCCTGCGTGAGCACCAGCAGGTCGGGGCTGAGCGCCTGCGCGCCGTTGTCCGGCCCCGCGGTGAGGCTGCGCGCGGCGAGGCTGTCCTGCCGGAGCACGCCGAGGCCACTCGCGAGCACGGCCCGCAGCGCCGGTTCGCCGTCCTCCTGCACCAGCTCGTACTGCCGGTAGCCCATGAACGTGAAGTGCCCGTCCGCGAGCCACTTGAGCAGGTTCGAGCCGTCCGTGGTGTCCGCGGACGAGTCCTTGCCCAGCTCCTCTGCGAGCTGCAGCGCCGTCGTGACCATGCGGTCGGTGTCCTCGACGACCTCGCGGACGTCGGTCAGCACCGTCAGCAGCCGGGTCTCGAGCTCGCGGGCACGATCGGGGTCGGTGATGAGGTCGACCTCGATGTTCATCCACGACTCGGCCAGCGCGTCCGCGGGCGGGTCGGCCGGGTCGGCGGTCGGCAGCACCTCGGTGCGCTCGCCGGTGACCGGGTCCCGCCGCACCACGACGATCGGGTGCACGACGCGCTGCACCTGCACGCCACCGCGCGTCAGCTCGGAAGCGACCGAGTCGACGAGGTAGGGCATGTCGTCGGTGACCACCTGGACCACGGTGACAGGGCACTGCCAGCCGTCGGTCCCGCGCGTCGGGTTGAGAATGCGCACCGCGGCGCGTCCGGGAACGCGGCTCTCGGCGAGCTGGTAGTTCGACCGCACCGCACCGACCAGGTCCACCGGGTCGTCGTCGTTGACTTCCTCGGCGGGCACGTGGCGGTAGAACAGGCGGATCAGGTCTGCGAGTTCGGGGGCATTGGCGGCGGCCCGTTCGATCAATTCGTCACGGACCTGCTCAGGACTGGCCGTTGGACTTCCACCACCCGCGGCGGGGGCCGCGGAGACGTCGTCGGTTCGGGTCGGGGCTCCAGTCGAGGTCATCTTCAGGCGACTCCACGCTATCCGGCACCTCTGTGTGCCGGGTCCGGCCCCACCATAGATGGAGTGGCGGCCGTCACCGGCAACGGGAGGGGCACTGACGGACCACTGAATCGTGGGCTGAATCGAGTCACTTCATCAGTGGGGACAAGGCCTTCCGCATTCGTGGACGCACCCGCGCCCCGGCGTCTCCCGCCGGCCCGCGCGCGAGCCCGTCCACAGCATTCATCCGATCATGGGCCCAGCGGCGTCGTGACCACCGCCGAACCGGCAACGATCACCGGCCCGCCCACTGCCCGCCACCACCCGGCCGCCGTTTCTTGGCCGGCAAGGCCCCTGCTCCTGGCCACCGGCCGGGTTGGGCAAGGCTTGAGGTGTGGCGCTGACCACCTCACCCGTTGGGCAACGTCCATCCGGGCGGCCCATCCGGTCGGACCCGGCGAATCGGACCGGTCGTCTCACTGTCCACCGGCACCCCGACGGGCACGATCGGCCCCGTCTTCTCCGACTCCGACACCACCGCGGCCGCCGGCATCGCGATGCCAGGAACCTCCTGCTGCGCCACGAACGCCGCCCCCGGCCGGAACAACCCCTCCGAACCGGGCACCGCGCCCAGGTCCGGCAGCGGCTCCGCCCCGCCCGGCGCGACGTCCGCGGCCGCGACGGGCTCGGTGACCGCCGCGGGGTCGACACCGGCCCAGTCCGGGGAGGCCAGGTCAGGGACGTCGAACTGCTCCTCGTCGGAACGCCGCCCCGTCTCGTACGCGACCAGCGCCTCGGCGAGGAGGTCGGCCAGACTCATCTCGCTGGGCCTGCGCCGGCTGCTGGGCCGCCCCGCCCCGTCCTCGGTCTCGGACGCGGTCGCCTCGCCGCCCGCGGTGGGCGCCGGGTCCCTGGTGGCGAAGAAGTCGTACGACGGGTCCGCGCCGGCCTCGCCGACAGGCCCGAAGCCGGTCTCGGTGGGAGCGTCGGCACCGAAGGCGGCAGGCTCCCCCGACGGCTCGGAGGCCCCGGGCAGGCCGCTGTAGCCGAAGTCCTCGCCGAAGCCGGACTTCTCACCGGAACCGGTGCCCTTGCCGGAGCCGGTGTCGAACCCCGCCTCCGCGCCGTAGCCGTAGCTGGTGGCGGAACCGGACTCCGCACCCTGGCTCACGCCAGGACCCGGCTCCGTGCCGAAGGCCGAGTCCCCCGGCCGGCTTTCGCCGCCGCCGAAGACCGACTCGGCGTAACCGGGCTGGGTGCCGAAGGCCGTTTGCGTGCCGAAGGCAGACTGGGTGCCGAACGACTGCGTGCCGAAGCTGGTCTGGGTGCCGAAGGTCGGCTGCTGGATCTCCACCGGGGTGGTCGGGGCCTGCGGGACGTCGTCGTCCTCCACGTCCGCCGAGCTCAGGAACGTCGTCGACAGCAGGTCCGGTTCCTGCGGCGCCGGGATCTCGGACGGCGCCGGGACCGCCGGCACCTCGTCCGGCAGCGGCGGCAGCGGCTTCTCGGCCGGGTCCGGGGTTTCCGCGGGCGGGTCCGGCGGGGTGGGCACCGAGGCGGCCGCGGCCTTGGGGGTGCTGAAGTCGAGGCTGCTGAAGTCCAGGTCAGGGAGCTTGCGCTCGTCCGGGTCCTGGGCGGCGCTGGGGAAGCCCCCTGCCGGCGTGTGCAGCGGGTAGGCCGGGTCGTCGTCGAGGTGCGGGCCGAAGTCCGGGGCAGCCGGAGGACGGCCGAACGCCGCCGACAGGTTCGAGCGGGCCGAGGTGTCCGCCGTGTTGTGGTCGGTGAAGAAGCTCGGGCGAGGCGGGGCGCCCGCGTCGGCGAAGTAGTCCTTCGGCTCGTCCTGGCCGGCGCCCGACGGGGGTTCCACCCGCCACGACGGGGTCTCTGACCGCTGGTCGGCCTCCTGCGCCCGGCGCCGGCGGCCGCCCGCGCGCAGGCCCTGGGCCTTGAGCATGTCCAGGACGCTTTCCTGCTGCTGTCCCGCGGCGTCCTCGCGGGCCGCGGAATCCTTGGCCGCCTCGCGTTCGCCGGCCAGGCGGGCCACCTCCTGGTGTGCCGCCTCCTGGCGGGCCACGTCGCGCCGGACCGCCTCCTGGCGCGCGGCCTCGCGGCGGGACTCCTCCTGGCGGGTGTTCTCCTGGCGGATCGCTTCCTGCCGCGCCAGTTCCTGCCGCAACGCGTCCTCGCGGGCGGCTTCCTGCCGCGCGGCCTCCTGACGGGCCGCCTCCTTGCGCGCGGCTTCCTGTCGCGCCGCTTCCTGACGGGCCGCCTCTTCGCGGGCGGCTTCCTGCCTGGCCGCTTCCTCGCGGGCGGCCTCCTGCCTGGCGGCCTCCTGGCGGGCGGCTTCCTCGCGGGCAGCCTGCCGACGGGCTTCCTCCGCGCGGACCGCTTCCTGCAGGGCGGCCTCCTGCCGGGCGGCTTCCTCGGCGGCCTGGGCTTCGCGTTCCGCCTGGGCGCGCTGTTCGGCGCGGGCCTGGCGCTCTTCCTCGATCTGGCGGCGGGCCTCGCGTTGCAGCTCCATCAGCTGCTGCTCGACCTTGCGCTTGCGCTCCTGCTCCACGGTCAGCTGAGGCTGGGGCTGCTCCGGGGCGGGCTGCTCGGGATCGGCCGGCACCGCCGGGATCTCGGCGATGGTGGTCGGGCGGTCATCGATCTCGCCCGCCGCCACTCGGGCGGCCCGGCGGCGGCCGCTCACCATGGCGCCTGCCGAAGCGATCAGGCCCGAGGCAGGGACGGTGCGGTCGGAGGGAGTCGGGGAAGGAGTAGACGGCAGGGGGGCGGGTGGCTGTTCCACTGATTCCGGCATCTTGTCATCGGGGTCGCCGAACGGCTGGACCATGCGCCACCGGTCGGCGGCGTGCTGGCGGGCCGCGGACAAACCTTCCACGGTCATGTCTTCGGCAGCGCGCCGGACGCGCTGAACCTTCAGCCCATCGCCCTTGCGGACCTGGACCGGGCGCCACTGCCGGAGTTGTTGCTTCAGTGCGGCGGACAGCACGCCGTCGGTGACCACCTGCATGCCCTCGACCGGGCGGAGCAGGCTCGCCAGCTGCTGGTGCAGATCCGCCGGCTGGCGGTGGACGCCGGAGAACTCCGCGGCGAGGCGGGCGCGCACCGCGTAGACGGCGCGGGCGCGGCGGCGTTCGGCGGCGTGGGCGGAACGCAGGTTCGTGAGCGCGTCGGCCAGTTCACCGGACACCTCGTGCACGTGGGCCAGCGCGAGCAGGCTCTCCGCGAGCAGGGTGTCGAGCTGGTGGCGTTCGGCGCTCGCCGCGGCCTCCCGCAGCATTTCGCGGGCCAGTGCGACCCGGCCCGCCGGCAGGTGCACGCGGGTGGCGAGCGCGAGGCGCAGCCAGCCCGTGTCGGACGCCGACGGCGCGCGCACCGGACGGTCCAGCACCGGGCCACCGACGTCGGCCGCGTCGAGCAGGCGGTTCGCGTCCATCAGCGAGAGCGCCAGCTCCAGCGTGAGCCGGGCGACGCCCTGACCGCTGTCCGCGGCCAGATCGGAGAACCTGCTCAGCAGGTCGAGGCCTTCTCGCGCGGCGCCGATCGCGGCGGCGAGGTCGCCCCACCTGCGGTGCTGCGCCGCCTGCACCGCGCGGATCAGGCCGCGCAGCAGCAGCCGCGCGTCCTCGTCGAGTGTCGTGTCGGCGACGTAGAGCTGGTCCGCCTCGGCGAGGGCCAGCGCGGCCTCGTCGCCGCGGCCGACCGTCACCAGGCACTCGCTGGCCTGCACCAGCGCCGACGCCCGCAGTTCCGCGGGCACGTCCGGCGCTTCCAGCACCGGCGCGACCGCGGCGAACCCCGTCAGCGGGGCTCCCACGGACCGGGCGCACTCCGCGAGCTCGACCCGCAGCAGCCACCCGGTCTCGTGCTCACCGGCCTTCTCGGCCGCCTTCAGGGCGTCGATCGCCCGGTCGGCGACGCGGACGCCGCGGCCGACGCGGTTGCCCGCGAAGACCACCAGCGACTCCGCCCGCAGGCGGTCGGCCTCGTCGCGGCGGGTCGAGGCGAGCGCGACCGCCCGCTCGCCCAGCACCAGAGCGAGCTCCGGTGCGCGCCAACGCAGCATCCAGGCGGGCACGACCAGCGTGCTCACCTCGACGTTCGCCTGCGTCTCGCCCCTCGCCGCCACGACGTCGCCGTTGCCCTCTCAGTCCCGTGTCAACTTGCGGTAAGTGACGCGGTGCGGCCTCGCGGCGTCGGCACCCAGGCGCTCGAGCTTGTTCTTCTCGTAGCCCTCGAAGTTGCCCTCGAACCAGTACCACTTCGACGGGTCCTCGTCGGTGCCCTCCCACGCGAGGATGTGCGTGGCGACGCGGTCGAGGAACCACCGGTCGTGGGAGATGACCACGGCGCAGCCGGGGAACTGCTCGAGAGCGTTCTCCAGCGAGCCGAGGGTCTCGACGTCCAGGTCGTTCGTCGGCTCGTCCAGCAGGATCAGGTTGCCGCCGAGCTTGAGCGTGAGCGCGAGGTTCAGGCGGTTGCGCTCACCACCGGACAGCACGCCCGCGGGCTTCTGCTGGTCCGGGCCCTTGAAGCCGAACGCGCTGACGTACGCGCGCGACGGCATCTCGACGTTGCCGACGTGGATGTAGTCGAGCCCTCCGGACACGACCTCCCACACGTTCTTCTTCGGGTCGATGCCGCCGCGGTTCTGGTCGACGTAGGACAGCAGGACCGTCTCGCCGACCTTGACGTTGCCGGCGTCGGGCTGCTCGAGACCGACGATGGTCTTGAACAGCGTCGTCTTGCCGACGCCGTTCGGGCCGATGACGCCGACGATGCCGTTGCGCGGCAACGTGAACGACAGGCCGTCGATCAGGACCCGGTCGCCGAAGCCCTTCTTCAGCTTGTCGGCCTCGACCACGACGCTGCCCAGACGCGGGCCCGGCGGGATCTGGATCTCCTCGAAGTCGAGCTTGCGGGTCTTCTCCGCCTCGGCCGCCATCTCCTCGTAGCGGTCGAGTCGCGCCTTGGACTTGGCCTGGCGGGCCTTGGCGCCGGAGCGCACCCACTCCAGCTCGTCCTTGAGGCGCTTCTGCAGCTTCTGGTCCTTCTTGCCCTGGACCGCGAGACGCTCGGCCTTCTTCTCCAGGTAGGTGGAGTAGTTGCCCTCGTACGGGTGGGTCCGGCCGCGGTCGATCTCGAGGATCCACTCGGCCAGGTTGTCCAGGAAGTACCGGTCGTGGGTCACGGCGAGCACGGCGCCGGTGTACTGCGCGAGGTGCTGCTCCAGCCACAGGACGCTCTCCGCGTCCAGGTGGTTGGTGGGCTCGTCGAGCAGCAGCAGGTCGGGCTTGCTCAGCAGCAGCTTGCACAGCGCGACACGGCGGCGCTCACCACCGGAGAGCTTGGTGACGTCGGCGTCCGGCGGCGGGCAGCGCAGGGCGTCCATCGCCTGCTCCAGCTGGGAGTCGAGGTCCCACGCGTCGGCGTGGTCGAGCTCCTCCTGGAGCTTGCCCATCTCCTCCATCAGCTCGTCGGAGTAGTCGGTCGCCATCAGCTCGGCGATCTCGTTGAAGCGGTCCAGCTTCACCTTGATCTCGCCCAGGCCCTCCTGGACGTTGCCGAGGACGGTCTTCTCCTCGTTGAGCGGCGGTTCCTGCTGCAGGATGCCCACGGTGTAGCCGGGCGACAGGTACGCCTCGCCGTTGTTCGGCGTGTCCAACCCCGCCATGATCTTGAGCACGCTCGACTTGCCGGCGCCGTTGGGACCGACCACACCGATCTTCGCGCCGGGGTAGAACATGATCGTGACGTCATCGAGGATGACCTTGTCACCGTGCGCCTTGCGCACCTTTTTCATGGTGTAGATGAACTCGGCCATGGCGGCGATCGTAGAGCGGTGCCCAGAGGCTCCTGACCTCGGTCGCCGACAAGCAGCCGTCCACCCCCGGAACCAGCGTCACGCGAGTCGGTGACCTGCTTGTTCCGTTCGAACGTGAACGAATGTCGGCGATCGGTCCTCGGCGGCCCCGATCTACGAGCTTCCCTCCTTCTTCGTGGATCTCGGTACGTACATCTTGTCCGGCGCGGGCTACCCGATCGGGTGGCTTCCCGAAGTCCGGAACACGGTTGCCCCGAACGGCTCAGAACGGAACGGGTTCCTCGGCAAGATCTTCGGCGGCCCGAGGCTCAACGAGCGGGGCGGCGCCCAGTGACTGCACGCGGCTCAAGTCCAACCCGATGTGCATGGCGTCGAGGTTCAGCGCCTGCCGCTTCGCGTCGTCCTTCTCGTAGACGCGGATCCGCAGCTTGCCCTGGACGATCACCGGATCGCCCTTGGACAACGTGGTCTTCACGCTGTCGGCGAGCTTGCGCCAGCAGGAGACGCCGAGCCACAGCACCTCGCCGTCCTCCCAGTCGCCGATGGCCGTGTTGTACCGGCGCTCGACCGAACTGATGCGGAAGTACGCGTTCGACTTGCCGTCCTCGCCGTGCTTGTACGTGATGTCGCTGACGACAGTGCCAACGCAGGTGATCATCGTGGAATTCCAGGACATCGGGTTCGCCTCCAGGTCGCGGGGTCGTGGATCCAGGTTGCTCCGGGGGAAGGCGGGCCGGGCGGGGCCGGCGCGGATCTGTGGACAACTCGCGATCTGTGGACAGGTCGAGATCTTGAACGGCCTCGAACCCCGGAATCGTCGGGGGTCTGTGCTAGTGCGGCGACGAACCCCGAGGCGAGTGAGTGAGCGCCCACTCATTGACATGAGTGAGTGCTCACTCATACAGTGGCGGACGTGTCAGAGGAACCACGCCGCCGCCGCGCCCCCGCGATGAGCCCGGAAGACCGCCGCGAGGCGATCGTCCAGGCCACGCTGCCGCTCGTCGTGAAGGCCGGCGCGAACGTCACCACCAGCCAGATCGCCGCCGCGGCCGGCATCGCGGAAGGCACCGTGTTCCGCGTCTTCAAGGACAAGGCGGAACTGCTCGACGCGTGCGTGCAGCGCGCGCTGCACTCCGACGAGGAGATCGCGCTCCTCCAGGCGATCCCCTCGGACGTCCCGCTGGAGGAACGGCTGACCGCGGGCGTCGAGGCGTTCAGCGGTTATCTCGACCGCATGTGGGGCCTCATCGGCACGCTGCGCGAGTCCGGCTACCACCCGCACGACGAGGAACACCAGAAGCACAAGGGCCCGCCGATCGGCATGCAGCAGCTGTCCGACGCCGTCGCGGACCTGTTCGGCGACGCGGACCTGCGCGTCGACGCACATCTCGCGGCCCGGATGCTGCTCGGCGCCGTGTTCACGAACCGTATGGGCTCGGGCTTCGGCCAGACCGCCGCCGAACCCGCCGCCATCGTCGAGCTTTTCCTGCACGGAGCGCTCAAAGGGGGAGACAGATGAGTGAGCTCATGATCGAGGCCCACGAGGTGAGCAAGAGGTTCGGTGACGTCACCGCGCTGGACGGGGTGAGCGTCACCGCGAAGAAGGGCTCCGTCCTCGGCCTGCTCGGCCACAACGGCGCAGGCAAGACCACGCTGGTCAACGTCCTCACGACGATGCTCCCGCCGTCGGGCGGCGACGCGAGGGTCGCCGGGTTCGACGTCGTGAAGCAGAGCCACGAGGTCCGCAGCCGCATCGGCCTGACCGGCCAGTTCGCCGCCGTCGACGAACAGCTGAGCGGCCACGACAACCTCGTGCTGATCGCCCGCCTGCTCGGCGCGAGCCGCAACCAGGCCCACTCGCGCGCGGACGACCTGCTGGAGCAGTTCGACCTCACCGACGCCGCCAGGCGCAACGCCAAGACCTACTCCGGCGGCATGCGGCGGCGCCTCGACCTGGCCGCGTCGCTCGTCGGCAACCCCGAGGTGCTGTTCCTGGACGAGCCGACCACCGGCCTCGACCCGGCCAGCCGCCTCGCGATGTGGGAGATCGTCGAGAAGCTCGTCGCGGACGGCACGACCGTGCTGCTCACGACCCAGTACCTCGACGAGGCCGACCGGCTCGCCGACACGATCACCGTGCTGTCCCACGGAAAGGTCGTCGCGTCCGGCACCTCGGCCGAGCTCAAGGCCCAGGTCGGCCAGCGCACGGTGACCGTGACGCTCGACTCGGCGTCCGAAGTGGACACGGCGCTGAAGGCCATCAACTCCGTTGGGCTGCACCCGGTCGCGGAGGGCCTAACGCTCACCACGCCCGTGAGCGCTTCACGCGACCTTGCGACGGTCGTGCGCGCGTTGGACGACAACGGCTTGGAGGCACACGAGATCGGCCTCAAAGAGCCCACTTTGGACGACGTCTACCTCACGCTCGCCGCGAACTAAGGGGGAAATCATGGCGACATTGACCTGGCACGGCAGCAGTTACCCGACGCAAGTCCTCGTGCTGACGGGCCGTTCGCTGCGCGCACTGCTGCGCACGCCCGCACTGGTGTTCTTCAGCATCCTGCAGCCGTTGATCATGCTGACGCTGTTCAGCCAGATCTTCGGCAGCATCACGTCCACGGCGAACTTCCCGCCAGGCATGAGCTACATCGACTTCCTGCTGCCCGCGATCCTCGTGAACACCGCGATGCAGTCCTCTCTCGCGTCCGGCATCGGGCTCGTGCAGGACATGTCCAACGGTGTGCTCGCACGGTTCCGTTCGCTGCCCATCCGCCCGAGCACGGTCCTGTTGGCGCGCAACCTGTCCGACGCCGTGCGCACCGCGTTCCAGCTCGTGCTGATGATCGCGTTCGGCGTGCTGGTCTTCGGCTTCCGGCCGGACGGCGGCGTGCTCGGCACCCTCGCGGCACTGGGCCTCGCCCTGGTCGTCGGCTGGGCGCTGAGCTGGGTGTTCATCGCGATCGCCGCATGGGTCCGCAAGGCGGAGCTCATGCAGACCGTGGGCTTCCTGGCGATGTTCCCGCTGATGTTCGCGTCCAGCGCGTTCGTGCCGGTGGGCGGCCTGCCGGGCTGGCTGCAGGCGATCGCCAAGGTCAACCCGCTGACCTACGCGGTCGACGCCGCCCGCAGCCTGGCGCTCGCCCACCCGGTGACGGGCGTGGCCGGCGCACTGGTCACGAGCGGCGTGATCGCGGCGGTAGGCGCGTTCTTCGCGGTCCGCGGCTTCCGCAGGCCGCTGTCCGTCTAGTCCTTGCCCGCCATCTTGCGGAGCATCGCGTTGTAGGCCTCGAGGTCGGCGTCGCCATCGGCGTCGGCCTTGCGGTCCAGCCGCTTCGCGTCCCGGCCGTCCTGCCGCGCCCACTGCGTGAGCAGCGCGACCATCACCACCAGCAACGGGATCTCCCCCGCCGCCCACGCGATGCCGCCGCCGAGCCGCTGGTCCTCCAGCAGGCTCTGCACCCACGGCAGCGACAGGCCGCGGTAGAACTGCTCGCCGATGACGTTCGCCGAGCTCATCAGCACCACGCCGAAGAACGCGTGGAACGGGATCGACGCGAACAGCAGCCCCAGCCGGCCGAGCGGCGGCAGCTTGTTCGGGGACGGGTCCACGCCGATCACCGGCCAGTAGAAGACGTAGCCCGCGAGGATGAAGTGCGCGTTCATCGCGAGGTGCGCCCAGTGGAACGGCAGCGCGGCCTCGAAGAGTCCCGAGAAGTACAGCGCGTAGAACGACCCGACGAACAACGCCAGCGCCACGAACGGGTTCGTCAGCAGGCGCGCGACCGGGGAGTGCACGAACGCGAGGATCCACTCGCGCGGGCCCGGCACCTCCTTGCCGACCGGCAGCGCGCGCAACGCCAGCGTGACCGGTCCACCCAGGACGAACAGGATCGGCGTCAGCATGGACAGCACCATGTGCGCTTCCATGTGGACGCTGAACATCGCCGGCGAGTACCGGCCCATGCCCGACGACGTCGCGAACAGCAGCGAGAAGCACCCGCACAGCCACGCGACCGTGCGGCCGACCGGCCACTTGTCGCCGCGCCGCGCGAGCCTGCGCACGCCCAGCACGTACAGGACCGCGAGCGCCAGGGCGGCGGTGCCGAAGATCAGGTCGAAGCGCCAGTCGAACAGGATCGCCGCGAGCGTGGGCGGTCCGTCGAGGTCGTAGCCGATCGCGATCTCCGTGCGGCTCGGCAGTTCCGTGCTGCCGCCGGGCGGAGGCGTGCGGGCCAGCGCCACGGCCAGGCCGATGGTGAACATCATCAGCAGCACTTCGAGGCCGGCCAGCTTGAGCAACGCGTGCGGCCTGCCGTCGACCACGCCCTTCACGCCGCGTTCGCGCTGGAAGTAGCCGAACACACCGAGCAGCAGCAGGCACGCCAGCTTGCCGAGCGTCAGCCAGCCGTAGGTCGAGGTGACGAGGTCGGTGGGCGTGATGCGCACCAACGCGTTCACGACGCCGGAGACGGCCATCACGATCCAGCAGACCAGCGCGATCTTCGAGAACCTCGTGGCGGCCAGCGGAAGGTGCGCGCCGCCGCGCCTGCCGTGCGCGAGCAACGCGATGAGGCCACCCACCCACAGCACCGCGGCGACGAGGTGGAACAGCAGGCTGTTCGTCGCCATGTCGTGCGAGCCGCCCGACGACGAGTGTCCCGTGACGGCGACCGGGATCAACGCGAAGATGGCGCCGAACAGCAGGACGGTCGTCCATCCCCACGTGAGCACCAAACGGCAGCCCAGTGCGAGCAACGCCACGATGATCGCCGTCAGCAGCCACGCCTTCGACTGCTCCAGCAACATCGCCGTCGCCACCATCTGGCTGAACGTGAACGAGCTCACCGGACGGTCGATCGCGGCCGCTGTTGTGAACGGCACGGACAGAAGAGCGCCCACGAGCCACACGAGCGCGAACCACCCGGCTGTGCGCATCGCGGCGTAGCCGTCCGCTGCGAGAGTGCCCGACTTCTGCGGTGGCACGAGGAAAGCCGCCAACAACAACGAGCCGATGGTCACAACCGCGCCCGTCTCGGTCAGCACTCGCACGATCTGCACACCGACTGGCGGGTTGCTCTCGAACGAACTCAGCGCGACGGCCGCGAGCGCGGCCACCGCGAAGCCGATGGCGACGAGGGGCACCAGTCCCGTTCGGGTGGAGCGTTCGATTGGCACGACCTGGAGCCTACGACCCTCTAGTGTTGCGCCGTGTGAGACGTTCTCTCCCTCTCCTGCTCGTGCTGCTCTCGCTGACCGGCTGCGCGTACTCCGTCCAGGGCGAACCCGTCGCGGCACCGCTGCCGCCGCTCGCCATCGCGACGCCGCGCAAGACCGCCGGCGTCGACCCGTGCGCCCTGGTGACGGAGAAGGACCTCAAGCCGCTCGGCACGCTCAAGTTCAACCCCGTGCCGCGCACCGAGCTCGCGAACTCGTGCCTCTACACCCTCAAAGAGGGCCCGTACGTGCTGGTGGCAGTGCCGTACCGGTCGTTCGACCAGTCGAAGCAGGCCCAGCCCAAGGGCAGCGAGGTCGACACGTCCAAGCACGCCACGTGGCTGAGCTGCGGCCGGCAGGACAACGACAAGACGAAGGACATGGTGTGCACGGCCACCATCGCCGTCACGCGTGAGGAGTCGTTGATGGTCGCCATCGGCATGGGCGGTGACGCGACCGAGAGCAAGGCGACCAAGGCGCTGGAGCCGATCCGCGCCGAAGCCCTCAAACGGATGCCGCCTGCCTAGCGGCCCTCCTGGCCAGCCACGTCGCCGGGATGATCAGCGCCGTGACGACCGCCACGAACCCGAGCGACAGCACGAGCGAGCTCACGTGCGCCAGCCCGCCCACGATCGGCGGCCCGGCCAGGAACCCGGTGTAGGCGATGGTCGTCACCAGGCCCAGCTCGCGTTCGCCGCCGCTGCCGTCCGCGCGTTTGCCGGTCTCGCTCGCGAGGTCCATGACCACCGGGAACGAGAACGCGAGCCCCAGCCCGGCCAGCCCGAACCCGGCGTAGCCCGCCACCGGCGAAGGCACCGCGACGGCGAGAGCCAGCCCCGTCGCCGCAAGGCCACCGCCTGCGGCGAGCAGGCCGTGCGGGCCGAGGCGGCGTTGGATCGGTTCGCCGAACCACCGCGCGAGCGCCATCGTGACCGAGAAGACCGCATAGGCGTAGGCACCCGCCGCGTCCCCCATGCCGCGCTCACGCACCATGAACAACGCCGACCAGTCCGCCGCCGCCCCTTCCGCGATGGCGCTGCACAGAGCGACGCTCGCCAACAACCAGAGGACCGGGCTCTTGAGCACGTTCGCGCGTTCGGTGACTTCTTCCCGATGACGCTCCCCCACCCCTCCGGGGATGTACTTCGCGATGAGAGCGGTCACCAACACGCCTACGACCGCGGCCACGAGGAAGTGGCGCATGGGCGTCCAGTGCGCCTGCGCGGCGGCGGCGCTGCCCAACGACCCGATGAGCCCGCCAACGCTGAACCCGGCGTGGAACTGCGGCATCAACGGACGTTCCAACGCGCGCACGACGACGACCGCGGCGATGTTCATCGACACGTCCATCACCGCGATGCTCGCTCCCAGCGCAACGAGCGTGAGCCCGAGTTGCAGCGGTGACTGCGACAAGGCAAGCACGGGCAGAAGCAACGGACTGAGGAGGCTGCTCGCTATCAGCGCGCCACGGCTGCCGTGCACAGCGCAGTACCGCGCCGCCAGCGGTGCCGTGAACGCCAGCCCGGCGCTCGCCCCGAGCAACGCCAGCCCGAGGCTGCCCACCTCCGCGCCGATCTGCTCGGCGAGCGCGGGTACGCGCGCGGCCCAGGTGCCGAAGACAGCGCCGTTCAACAGGAACGCGACGAACGCGGCCAGCCGTGGGGACATGCACCCAGCATGACTGAAGCGCTTCAGCAACACCAGAGATTTGGGTCCTATCTCTCGCCTACGATGCGCCTGTGGACTCCGACCGCCGACGCAGGCCGACGCTGGACACCGTCGCCGCCGCCGTCGGGGTCTCCAGGGCGACGGTGTCGAACGCGTACAACCGGCCAGACCAGCTGTCGTCGTCGTTGCGCGAACGCATCCTCGAAACGGCCCGCACGCTCGGCTACGCGGGCCCGGACCCGGTGGCCCGCTCCCTGGCCACCCGCTCGTCCGCGGCCGTGGGCTTCATGCTGCCGCAGGGCCTGTCCGGCGCGTTCTCCGATCCGGCCCTGTCGATCGTGCTCGACGGCCTGGCCCAGACCGTCGACGGCCACGACCACAGCCTCGTGCTGATGCCAGGAGACGCCACGGGCGGTCCGCGCCCATCGATCGTGTCGCGCGCACAGGCAGACGTGATGGTCGCCTACTCACTACCGGACTCGGCCCCGGCCCTGGACGTCGTAACAGCCCGCGGCCTCCCCCTGGTCGTGATCGACCAACCAGAACTGCCCGACGCCGCCCGAGTAGAAGTCCAGGACCACGCCGGCTGCTCGGCGGCCGCCAAGCACCTCCTGGACCTGGGCCACCGCAGGTTCGGCGTCCTGACGTTCGCGCTGCGCCCGGACGGAGTATCCGGACCGGTCTCGCACGAGCGCCGTTCGGACGTGCCGTTCCGCGTCAGCCGCGACCGACTGGGCGGCTACCTCGACACTTTGGAAAAAGCCGGGGTGGAACCGGACAATGTTCCGGTGTGGGAAGCGCGCGGCAGTGATCGCGAGCTCGGACGTCTAGGCGCGCGGTGGCTTCTCACCCGCACGCCACGGCCGAGCGCCTTGCTGTGCGCGTCGGACCAACTGGCCTTCGGCGCCCTCCAAGCAGCGCGCGACCTGACGTTGACCGTCCCAGGAGACCTTTCGGTCGTCGGCTTCGACGACGTCCCCGAAGCGGCCTACAGCGACCCGCCGTTGACTACCGTGCGTCAACCCCTGGCCGACAAGGGCCGCAGAGCAGGCGAACTGGCCCTGAAATTACTGGCCGGCGCGAGACCGCCAAGGCCGACGAGACTCGACGTTTCCCTCGTGGAGAGAGCCTCAACGGCCCCACGCAAGTGATCCGCGTCACGTTTAGACCGTTTTCATCACCCGTTTGGACGTAGGGCGGAAACGGTCGATCGACTCCGGACGATGTGTCCGGTGGGGGCACCGGGCGACCACACTTCGTGGCCGCTCTCGCACCCCTCCAGCCTCTGTAGCTCAGTGGAGAGAGCGAGGGACTTCTAATCCCGAGGTCGCAGGTTCGAATCCTGCCAGGGGCGCCTCACGACCACCTCCGACGGCCACATGGCCGTCAGGGGTGGTTTTTCTTTGCCTAGAAACGACTTGAGACAGACCCATGCCGTAGCTGACCTCTCACGTCCGTTGACCAACTGCTTGCTACGATCAGCGGACTTAAGATTGCCAGAGTCCGATTGCAAGATGGCAGTCTGGAACCTGGCACCCACGGAGGACCCCGGTGTCGCGCAAACGCAAACGCGAAGTCTTCATCGTCTGGGTGCGGGACGACCTCAGTCGTGTGGTCGTGCCCTTTCTCGACCTCGAACTCAGGAGACAGGGCCTCAAGGTCTCGACCGACCGCGTCCTCAAGACGTCCAACCAGGCGAGTCTGGCGCTGTGGATGGCGGACAAGATCGAGAACTCGGAGGCCGTCATCGTCGTCGTGACGCCCGACCTCGTCGAGCTGTTCGGTCTCGATCCCGAGGAGCCGTCGGAGACGCACCTGGGAGGGCAGTTCGAGGTCCGCCTGCTGATCCAGCGGATGTACGACCACGGCCTCGCCGCGGGATGCCCGGTGATCCCCGTGCTCCCTCCCGGCGTTTCGGTCAAGGACAGCCCCGCACTCCTGCGCCTCCTCGAGATCACGCACCTCGACCACGTCACCGGCGTGGGCATCAACACCATCGTCGAGCGAGTGAACAACGTGTACGACCACTCCGAACGGGTGGCGCAACGTCGACAGCCACCTGAGGACAAGGCGGAGAAGCCCTTGCGCTCGAAGGAAAGCCTCGCCGAGTCGCTTAAGCACGCCAACCCCGCGCTCGGGCACCTGGACGCCACCTCGTGGGTCAAGCAGGCCACCGCCGATGGCGTGTCCTACTCCGCCGGCCTCGTGCACACGTTCAGGAAGATCGTGTTGATCGCTCACCACTCAGCGGATCTCGAGCTGCTCCGCCAGGTCACGGCGCTCTGCTTGCCCACGGTGGAGCACGCCGACCTCGACAACGTCGCGGCCGAGAAGGCGACCTACCTCATCTTCGGTCGGGCGTTCCTGCAGTGCTGCGATCACGAGCTGGCAGAAGCACAGTCCACTGTGGAACAGGCGCTCGCGCTCGCCTCGGACGCGAAGGACCACAACCTGGTCGCGCAGGCGAAGCGGTGTCTCGCCAGGATCATCGTCCGCCGGGACGCCGAGTTCGCGACGCGTGACGCGCGGCTCAAGAACCTCAGTCAGGCCGCCAGGTACGCGGACTGGGCGATGGACCGCTTTCGCGATTCCGAGTCCGACGACACGTATCTGGCCATGATCGCCCTGGCAGAGGTTCGCCTGGCGCAGTTCAGGTTCGAGGGCGACCAGCGCGCACTGGACGGCGCGGCATGGCTCAGCACCGAGGCGGCCAAGGGGTTCCGCGGCAGCCGGCGTCACACGTACTACGAGGCGAAGCTCCTGGAAGCCGAGGTCGCGATCTACTCGGGTCGGGGCGATCTCGCCTTCGTACTGCTCGACGACACTCTGCGGGACCTCAAGTCCAGGGCCAGGCACGCGACGGCCTTCACCGAACTCGTCGGAAGGGGGCACCTGCTGCTCGCCCGACGCGCCGTGATGGAGGCCGCGACGGACGCGCAGGACGAGATCGCCGTAGCACGCGAGGTGTTCGAGAAGCTGGACCTCCCGCGCATGGTGGCCGAGTGCGACTGGCTCTCGTTCGTCCACGAGCGCAAGCAGCACCGGTTCTCCGCCTACGACATCCAAGCGCTGGAACGACAGTGCCCCGACCCGGAGCTCCGGTTGCGGGTCGCGCGGCGCGGCCGGACCTGGTCCGTGTTCACGGGCCTGTGGGGCCGGATCGGCGACCGCTACTGGAAGCGCGCGATCAACGAGACCCGTGGCAGGCGTTAGCGGCGCAGTGCCTCCTCGCACCGCTGGGCCTCCGCCTGGCGGTGCTGGGCGTTGAACAGGTCGCGGGCCTGCCGGAGAACGTCCTCGGCCTCCGCGTCGCCGCGGGCGGCGAGCGCCAGGCCCAGGCGTTCGGTGACGTCGGCGGCGAAGAAGTGGTTCTCCTGCTCCGCCGCGAGCCGCAGCGCGGTGGTGAAGTGGGTGATGGCCTCGTCGAGAGCGCCGGTGCGCTGGAGGACGACGGCCAGGTTGTCGGTGGCGACCACCTGGCCGCTGCGGTTGCCGAGTTCCTCGCACAGGGCAAGTGCTTCGGTGCACGAACGGATCGCGGCCTCGTGGTCGCCCAGCTCGCTCTGGGCTCGCCCGACGGCGTTCAGCGCGTGCGACTCGCCCACCGCGTTGTGCGCGGCGCGGTAGTGGACCAACGCGGCGGCCGAGTGGTGCAGGGCACCCTCGTGATCGCCGGAGCGGGCGGCCAGCCTGCCCAGGTCGTGGTGCACGTGCCCGAGTTCCTTGTCGTCGCCGTCCTGCTCGATCAACGCCAGCGCGCGCAGCAGGCACTGGGACGCCTCGTCGAACGCGTCAGCTCTTGTGTAAGCGCGGCCGAGCTGCCGCAGGGCGATGGCGGTCAGGGAGTCCTGCCCGAGCTCGTTCGCCGCGATGACGCCGACGCGGGACGTCTCGACGTTCTCGGCGAGCCTGCCGCTGCGGTAGTGGTACGTGTCGAGCGCACGCGCGAGGTGCCAGGCCTGTTCGTGCCACTTCCTGAGCACCGCCTCGTCCAGCACCGAACGCAGCTCGCGGTACTCCGCGCCGAACCAGTGGACGGCGTCCTCCTCGCCTTCGAACGCCACAGGCTCGCTGCCCGCCGCCGGCGCGGCGAGCGTGACGACCGCGCGGTTCGGGTAGAGCAGGCGGTCGGCCGCGCAGGCGCTGTGGGTGTAGAAGTCGACGAGTCTGCGTGCGGCGTTCACAACGTCTCCCGGTTCGTCGGTTTCGGCACTCATCTGCCGTGCGTAGGCACGGACCAGCGGATGCAGGTGGAACCTCGACCTGCCGCGCTGGTCGAGGAGGTTCTTCGACGTCAGCCGGCGCAGGTACCTGATGGCCGCCGCGCCGCGCACTGCCAGGACGCTCGCCACCGACGCCGCCGTCAGCTCGTCCACGACGGACGTCCCCAGCATCCGGAGCACTCGCGCGTCCTCCTCGGACAGCGAGGCGTACGCCCACGTGAGCACCGCGCGCAGCCTGTTGGCGCCATCGGCTGAGTCGAACACCTCGAGCTCGTCGTCCGCGTCCTCGAACTCGGCGACCAGGCCCGGCAGGTCGAGCTCCTCCGCGACGCGCGCGGCCACGATCGCCAGGGCGAGCGGTAGTCCGGCGCACCTGCCCGCCAGCGCGTCGATGCTCTCCTCGTCCGCGGCGTCGTCGCCGAGGTAGGTCCGCAGGAGCCGGGTGGCTTCCTCGCGAGCCAGCTCGCCGAGGTGGACAGCCGAGAAGTCGCGCGCGTCCGGCCCGGTGAAGCGGGTGCGGCTGGTCGCCAGCACGGCGCTGGTGGCCGTGCCGGGCACGAAGGGGAGGAGCGCGTCGACGCTCGCCACGTCGTCGAGCACGACGAGCACCGCGCGCTGTGCGAGAACGCTGCGGTACAGCGCCGCGGCGGTCCCCAGGTCCTGCGGCAACGCGGCCGGCTCCACACCCAGCGCACTGAGGAAGCCGTGCAACGCGGTCAGCGCCTGAGTGCCACCGCTTCCGCTCAGATCGGCGAACAGCTGGCCTTCGAAGTCCCGCGCCTGGTCGTGAGCCCATCTCAGGGCGAGTGAGGACTTGCCCATGCCCGCGGCGCCCTCGATCACGATCACCGGCACGTCTCCGCGCGCCGACATCCGCTCGAACGACTCGGTGAGCAGGCCCAGCTCCCGATCACGGCCGACGAGCACCCGCGGCGGCGCCGGCAACTGCCGAGCCTGTCTCCGCACCGGCTCCACGCTCGGCATCATCGTGATCGAGCCGTGGACGGCACCTACCTGCACGACCGATCCGACCGATGAGGAATCGACCTGGTTGTGGACCTCGCCGGACGGCTCTGGCACCCGCATCAGCCGTCGCTCACCCGCTCAGAGACTCTTGACGTCGGCGAGGAACAACGCCCAAGACGGTCCGCCGAAGCGCAAACGCCCGCCCTCACGATCCCGCGACGTTCTGACCAGTACGGCGCCGTTCGCCCTCGTCGAGAATTCCACGCAGGATTGGCTTCCGGTTTTGGGACCACTCGCCGAACTCTTGATCCACGTACCGCCATCGCCGTCCACCTGAACAACACAGGCTCGGCTTGCTCTCTTCACCCCAGCCCCCTCACAACGGACGCCGAACAGCATCGCGTCCCTTCCGAAGGTAGCCCGGCGACCCCATCGGCCAGCACCGCCGATCGATGGACGGAAACACCAGAACTGGACACGGAGCCCGTTCGCCCCGCTAACCGTTCAGACCAACCCGATTACCCCGATCGGGCTGCGCCCGCACACGCCGGATCAGACCAAATTCATTTACACCGCCTTTGCGATCGAAGCATCGCGCTCTTCAGCGATCAGAGATCTTATGAACTCGATCGACTCGTTCTTGTCGAGTGCCAGGTCTTCCAGCACGCCGAACGCCTCGTCGTACTTCTTTATGTCCTGCTGGTCGTCGCGGATCATGACATCGCGCAGCGGCTCTTCGAGCACGAGGACCTCGGCGGCGTCATCAGGGAGCTTGAGGAGGGAGAAAGATCCCCGAAGGCCCCGGTGCGCCGTCTTCACGTCCCGGCCGAGTCGCAGCACCTGCACCGTGACGTTCGGGAGCTCCGCCTTCTCGAGGATCGCCTCCCACTGCTCGATCATGACCTCGGGCTGGTCGACGAACCTCCGCAGCACCGCCTCGTCGATGATGAAGTGCAGCTCAGGACCATCCGCGGTCACGATGAACTGGCGCTTCATCCGGATGTCCACGCCACGCTGAATTTCGGTCTCATCCGTTTCCACGGCCGAAGCGAGCGCCTGCGTGTACCTCCGCGTCTGCACCAGGCCGGGCATTGCCAGCGCCTGGTACTGCCGAATGCGTTCCGCCGAGGCTTCTATTCCGATGAAGAAGTAGAACTGAGGATCGATGTACGGCCGGTGGCGCGTCCACCACACGCTCTTGCGGCTGGCGCGTGCTTCATCCAGTAATTCATTCACCCGATCGGGATCAGTGACGTCGTACAGCTCGAGCAGGGCTTTGAGATCGGTGGTACCGACATTCGAGGAGCCGTTCTCGATCCTGATTATCTTGGAGACGGACCACTCGAGCTGCTCGGCGACGTACTTCTGGGTGAACGAGCTGTCCTCACGCAGCCTGCGCAATTCCCCTCGGAGCCGCCTCTGATGGACGACCGGGGTGTCCCTCTGGCTCATGCGTCCTCCCAATGTGCTTGTTCATCTTGCCACATCGCAGTTGCTAGGTCGCAGAAGGCCAGGTCGAACGTTACAGGTTCCATACAGAGTGCAAGCAAATTTCCCGCATAGCGCGACACCACTGCCCACTCGGGCAACAACCGCCCCTCACGAGCGGATCAAGGATCTTACTTTCTGTAGCCATAATCGGTTAAGAGGCACGCATCCGAGTGTTCCCCCAAAGCGCGACGTGCGACACCGATGACAAGGTCAACTTGGCAATCCCCCAAGGCAGGCCCGCGCGTCCCGCATGATCGAGCAGACGGGCCGCCACCACGAGGAGTGACGCTTTCTCAGCTGACACTGATTCCCGGTGTCTTTCCCGGCCTGCCCGGCCTCTGATCGGACGTTTCGGGCCACCCGGAATAATCCGGGGGTGTGGACAAGACGCGATTGGGCATCTGGCTGGTCGTCGGGGTGCTCGTGGCGCAGACGGCGGCGAGCCTGCTGTGGGGTGCCGACGCGACGCTGACCGGTATCGGGCTCGCCTTCAACGCCGTGGCCGCGGTGTCCACGTTCCTCTTCGCGCGGCGGGGTGGGCAGGCTGCCTGGGTGGTGGCCGGGTGGTGTGCCGGGTTCTTCGGGTGGCACGTGCTCGGGCTCGGTGAGCTCGCCGGGTGGTGGACAACCGGGCTGGAGGCCGCGTACCTCGTTGGCGGGCGGTACCAGCTGTCGGTCGTCCACCAGGCGGTGCTGGCGACGGCTTCCGGGTTTGCCGTGCACCTGTTGTTGCCTCGTCAGCGCCAGGTTTCGGAGACGTAGGCGTCGAAGGACTTCGCCGGGCGGCCGAGCAGGCCGGCGATGTCGTCGGTCGGGGTGGCCAGGTGGCCGTTGCGCATGGCCTCGAACATGCCGTTCAGCTCGGTGGCTACCTCCTCGGGGAGGCCTTGGGCCAGCAGGGCTTCGCGGTAGGCGGCCGGGGTGAGCTTCACCAGGTCGATCCGGCGGCCGGTGGCGGTGGCGATGGTGGCGACCGCCGACTCGAAGGTGACGCCTTCCGGGCCGGTCAGGTCGTAGGTCCTGCCCGCGTGGTCGGTGGTGAGGGTCAGGGCGGCCACCTCGGCGATGTCGTGGACGTCCACGAACGGTTCCGGGGTGTCGTCCACCGGGAGGGAGAGGCGGCCGGCCTCGATCTCGGGTTGCCAGATCTGCTCGGAGAAGTTCTGGTTGAAGTTGTTGGCTCGCAGGATGGTCCAGGGCAGATCGCTCGAGCGGACGGCCTTCTCGGCGGCGTGCATGCCCTGGAAGACGTCCGGCGGGGTCTGGTCTAGGCCTCGGCCGGAGAGCAGGACCAGGCGGGAGAGGCCGGAGGTCTTCGCCAGGTCCACGAACGGGGCCGCGGCGGCCGGGTCCTCCGGGGCGATCACGTAGGCGGCGGTCGCGCCGTCGAGGAACGGCTTCCAGGTCGTGGCGTCGGTCCAGTCGAAGCCGGTTGCGCGGGAAGCCTTGCGCACCACGGCGTTGGCGGCTTCGAGGGCTTGCACCACGCGGCGGCCCGTCTTGCCGGTGGCGCCCAGGACGAGGATCTCTTCAGTCATGCACCCAGCCAAGCCGCCAGGGCCGCGCGGTGACATGGGCGAGCGTTCATCGACGATGTTCGATCGTTCGGGCCGTATGGTGAGGGGTATGGAGCCGTTCGACGAGCTGTTGCGCGGGGTGCGCGCGGAGGGTGCCGGGGTGTGCCGGAGCGACATCGACGGGACGCGGGTGCTGCCCGGGCTCACGTTGTACGCGCTGGCGGCCGGCGAGTTGGACGTCCAGGGCAAGACCGCCAAAGCCGGCGACATCCTCGTGGTGCAGGAGTCCGTTGCGGCACGGGGACATGCATCGGTGGTGAGCGGCTCGTACTCCATCAAGGGTGCCGTGGCGAAACGGCTCACATCGGTGTTGCCGGACGCGTTGGTGGCGCCAGGCACTGACGGCTGTGCGGAGTTCTACGGAGCGGTGGACACCAACGCGCCGACGGTTGTCATGGATCGGTTGCTCGACTGGTTCATGGTGTGCGCGCTCAGGGAGTGGTTCGACAACGCGCACGGTGACGGCTGGCTGGCCGCACGGGCGGATCCTGTCGTCGGGCCGGTGCTCCAGGCGATGCATTCACGGCCTGAAAAGGCGTGGACGCTCGCGTTGCTGGCCAAGGAGGCCGGGGTGGCGCGCACGACCCTCGCCGGGCGGTTCACGAAGCTGGTCGGGGCGCCGCCGCTCACCTATCTGACGGAGTGGCGGATGGCGGTGGCGGCCGACCTGCTCGCCGAGTCGTCCGCGACGGTGGCGGCGGTCGCGCGCAAGGTCGGGTACGCGGACGCCTTCGGGTTCAGCGCCGCGTTCAAGCGGGTGCACGGCTTCAGCCCCAGCGAGTGCCGCACGCGGTGCGCCGCGAGCGCGTGACCTCCAGGCAGCAGCGCACGAAGTCGGCCGCGGCCTCACCGGCGTCCGGCAGCCACGCGACGGCCACCTCGCTCGGACTCACGCCCGTCACCGGCACGTAGACGACATCGGGCCGTGCGTGGAACTGCGACGCGGACGACGGCACGAGCGCGATGCCGTAACCGCCGGCGATCGCGCCCAGGAACTCGTCCGGACGTTCCACCACGGCCCCGATGCGCACCTCCCGTCCGTCCCTTTCGGACAGAGCCAGCCAGTGCTCGCGCCACGCGCCCTTCAACGCCGGCGCGACGATCACCGGCTCGTCCCGGATCTCGCGGAACGGCACCGAGTCGCGCCCGGCCAGCCGATGGCTCGAAGGCAGTGCCACACAACGTGATTCGCTGAACAACGACCGCACCCCGAACGTCTCCTCGCCGGGGAACGGCAGGCGCAGCAACGCGACCGGCACCTCCGCCGCCGCGAGCCCCGCCGTCGGATCCGACCACGGCGCCTGCCGCAGGTCCACCCGCCAGCCGGGACGGGTCCGCCCGAACGCCGCCACGATGTCCTGCGTCGCGTCGTTCGCCGCGCTGCTCAGGAAACCCACCCGCAGCACGCGGGCCGCACTGCGGGTCTCGCTCACGGCCGCGTCCCAGCCGGCGAGCACCGGCGGCACCCGCGAGGCCAGCACGTGCCCCGCCTCGGTCAGCTTCATCCCGGTGCTGGAGCGCGTGAACAGCCGCACGCCGAGCTGTGATTCCAGGTGCTTGAGCTGCTTTGTCAGCGACGGTTGCGACACGAAGAGCCGGTGCGCTGCGCGCGTGAGGTTGCCCTCCTCGGCGATGGCGGCGAAGTACCTCAGCAGCCTCGTGTCGACATCCATGAACGTCAGGTTAGGAAGACGGGCATCAACCACAAGTGAGTACACGAGAGAGTTGGTGGTCCACGAGGTCTACCGCGACCTCCGCGGACACCTGACCGATCAGCACCTGAAGCATCAGGCCGTCGACGAACGCCAGCAACGCCATCGCATCCTGTTCGGCGTCGGCCGACCCGCCCGCCGCGGTGATCATGCCCGCCAGCCACGCCACCATCTCGCCGCTGCCCGACCGCAACGGCTCCCCCAGCCTCGGTTCGACCACGGCGTGCGCGAGGAACGCGGCGAGCACCGGCGCTTCGGCCCGGGCTTCGGCACTCAACGGCAGCAGCTCCAGCAGGATCGCCCTCAGGTGTGCCGCCGGGTCGTCGGAACGAACCGCGCCGAGCCTGCCCGCGACGCGGTCGCTGATGAGCTCGAACGCGAACATCAGCAGCTCGTCCTTGCTGGCGAAGTAGTGCTGGACGCGCCCCATGGACACCTCCGCCTCCGCCGCCACGTGCCGCAGGCTCACGGCGTCGAGGCCCCGGTTCGCGATCAACCGGCACACGGCGTCGCCGATCTGGCGCCGGCGTTCGTCGTGGTTCACCTGCTTCGGCATGCACCAACTCCAATGCGATCGTATTGCATCGTACCGGCGCGCTGTTTTACGATGCGTTCGCATTGCAAAAACGTGAAGGGGGACGTCATGCAACTGTGGGACTTCGCGGCGCTGACCTACTACCGCGTGCTCGACCGGTTCACCGGGCCGCTCAACCGGCTCGCGGTGAAGACGCTCGCGCTCAGGCCGGGGGACGCGGTGCTCGACATCGGGTGCGGCACCGGCGCGCTGGTTCCGGCGCTCGTCGAAGCCGTTGGGCCACAAGGACGTGTGGTCGCGATGGACTTCAGCACGCGCATGGTGGCCATCGCCGGGAAACGCACCGAGAAGTGGCCCAACGTCGAAGTGCGGCACGCGAACGCCTGCACAACCGATCACGGCGCCGGGCAGTTCGACGCGGCGGTGGCGCTCGGGGCGTTCAGCGCCATGCCGGACGTGCCGGCGGCCGTCGCGAACGCCGCGGCCGCGCTCAAGCCGGGCGGGCGGCTGTTCGTGTTCGACGTGCGGCTGACCGGGAGAACGCGGGTCACGCGGATGCTGCGCACGGCCTACCGCCTGGTCGCCGGGTTCACCGGCGCCGACGTGGTCGCCGAGCTCAGGAAGGTCTTCGAGCGGGTCGAGCCGGTGTTCGCGGCCGAGGGTGAGACGACGACCACGGTCGTGGCCACGAAGGTCACGGATACGGCCACCCGTTCGCCTTGCACACCTTCCCGTTTTGCGGGATGAACGCGCCCTGAGGCACGCCGTTGGTGATGCGCACGATCTCGTCGTTCGACACGCTGAACGTCTGCTGCATCATCACCGGTGCAAGGCCGCCGTTCACGTCGCACGGCCGGTGGCCCTGACCGAACGCGTGCCCCACCTCGTGGTTGACCATGTACGTCCGGTACTCGTTGAGGTCCGGCAGGAACGCCACGGCACCGCGAATCCAGCGAGCCGCGCTCAAGTACACGAAGTTGCCGTCACGGCACGAGACGTCGACCGGGATTTCGAACCCACACACGTTCCGCGCGGTCGCTTGTGACGTGAGACGCACACGCACAGACGCGGCGCCAGTGACGCGACGCACGGAGAGCGCGCCACGGGCCGTCCAGCCCCGTGGGTCCTGCAAGGTGCGATCGACGAACGTCGAAAAGGCCTGTTCGTCGACGGTGATGCCGTCCTCGATCTCGACGGCGTAGGTGCGCACCGGACCCGTGCCCACGACGTCACCGGCACCGGGGACCACGTGGAACGCGCCGGCGCCGGCGGCCGGGAACTCGGGGCCGTCCGGCAGGTCGGAGCTCGACGCGTACACCCTCGGCGGGGGCGGCGGCGCGGCCGGGGCCGAGGCAGGCGGCTCGGACGACGGCGTGGTCACCGCGGTGGTGGTGGTCGGAGCGGCGGCGGGCGAGGACTCGCCCGCGAACTGGACCGTCGTCAGCAGCAGCGCCGTCAGTCCGAGAGCCGCCAGAGCCAGGTGCACCTTCATGGCACCCACGCTCGCCGGAACTGATGAAGAACCTGTTTACGTCTCACTTGACTGTCGTGAAGGACTGCATACTTCGAACTGTGTGTGCCCACATTCTCGTCGCCGAGGACAACGTTCATCAGGCTGAACTCGTCCGCCGGTACCTGGAGCACGACGGGCACTCCGTGGTGGTCGTGCACGACGGACGGGCGGCGATCGACGAGACGCGGCGCCGCAACCCGGACCTGCTGGTGCTGGACGTGATGATGCCGCTGGTCGACGGCATCGACGTGATGCGCGCCGTCCGCGCGGAGTCGGACGTGCCGATCGTGCTGCTCACCGCGCGGTCCACTGAGGACGACGTGCTGCTCGGGTTCGACCTCGGCGCGGACGACTACATCACCAAGCCGTTCCGTCCACGGCAGATGGTCGCGCGCGTACGCACGATTCTGCGTCGCACGGGCCGTGCGCGTGAGACGAGCGCCACGGTGCTGAAGGTCGGCGACCTCACCGTGGACCCCATTCGGCACGAGGTGCGCATCAAGGACGAACTGGTGAGCCTCACGCCCGCCGAGTTCCGCCTGCTGGCCAAGATGGCCGCGCAACCGCAACGCGTGTTCACGCGCGAACAGCTGCTGGAGGACGGCTTCATCACCGCGCGCACGGTCGACGTCCACATGATGAAGCTGCGGCGCAAGATCGAGCAGGACTCGCGCAGGCCGGAACGACTGCTCACCGTCTACGGCATTGGGTACAAGCTCGTATGAAAAGCCTCCTCGTCCGGTTCTTCCTGTTCTCCCTGGTGATCGCGGCCTGCTCGATCGCGGTCACGGCGTGGCTCGCGTCGCAGGCGACGACCGGCGCGATCCGGCAGGAGCAGGGCGACGCGCTGCGCGGCGACGCGGAGATCTACGACCGGCTGCTCGGCATCGCGGCCAGGCACCGGACGTGGGCCGAAGCGAAGTCCGAAGTGGACGGTCTGGCGCGCGAGTACGGCCGCCGGCTCGCGCTGACCGACCGCGGCGGCAAGACGCTGCTCGACACCGGCACGGCGGGCTCACCCCCGTTGCCCATCACGCCCAAGGTGTCCATCGACGCGCTCAACGTCGACTCGGTGCTCAAGCCGGGGGCGACGAGCAAGATCGATCCACGCGCGGTCGGCCCGTTCCGGCTCACCGACGAGGAGTTCGCGAAGATGCGGACGGTGGCCGACCGCCTCCTCAACTGCACGCAGGGCAAGTTCGAGATCGTGGAGTCGCCCAACCGGAGGCTCCGGGTCTCGACCATGCCGCCGGGCACCGAGTCGGCGTGGCCGGAATGCCCGTCGGGCGAGGAGCTCTACACGGTGACGCACACCGAGAGCGTCGCGTACGAGGACCTCTACAACCTGTTCAACGGGTGCATGGCACGCCTGCCCGGGCTGTACGCCGTGAAGCCGCTGAACGGCCGCCCGGTCCCGCTCGACTGGGAGGTCCTGACCGTCAGGTACTCGGACCCGCCCGTGGTCGAGTGCATGGAGAGCGCGCGCCGGGAGCAGCTGCGGCCGTTCGTGGCCGAGTACGCGCACCTGTTCATCACCGAGCCGACCGGCGGCCAGCCGCAGGCGATCGACCTGTCGACGACGGGCACCAACCGGATCATCCTGGTGGCGCTGGGAATCCTCGCGCTCGCCGGGTTCGCGTCCTGGGTCACGGCGACGCAGCTCGTGCGGCCGATCCGCGCGCTCACCGCCGCCACGAAACGCACGGCGGAAGGCGACCGCACGGCACGGGTCGACGGGGGCGCGGGCGAGATCGGCGAGCTGGCGAAGTCGTTCAACGCCATGTCGGAGAAGCTCGCCGAGACCGAACGGCAGCGCCAGGCGATGGTCAGCGACGTGGCGCACGAGCTGCGCACGCCGCTGGGCAACATCACCGGCTGGCTGGAGGCGACGCAGGACGGGCTGGCCGAACCCGACCCGCACCTGATCGACATGCTGCTGGAGGAGTCGCTGCTGCTGCAACGGCTCGTGGACGACCTGCACGACCTGGCGCAGGCCGACGCGGGCACGCTCCGGCTGCATCCCGAGCCGATCGCGCTGGACGACGTGGTGGACCAGGTCGTCAACGCGCAGCAGAACCGCGAGATCCTGCTCCGCTCCGAGACCACGCCGGTGCACCTCAGCGCGGACCCGGTGCGGCTGCGGCAGGCGCTCGGCAACCTCGTCGCGAACGCCGTGCGCTACACACCGCCGGGCGGCGAGGTGGTCGTGAAGCTGTTCCAGTGGCAGGACCGGGCGATCCTGGAGGTCGTGGACACCGGCACCGGGATCGCGCCCGAGGACGTGCCGCACGTGTTCGACCGGTTCTGGCGGGCGGACAAGTCGCGCAGCCGGCGCACGGGCGGCAGCGGGCTGGGGCTCGCGATCACGCGGCACCTCGTGGAGGCGCACGGCGGTGCGGTGTCGGTGACGAGCAGGCTCGGCGAGGGCTCGACGTTCCGGATCAGCCTGCCGCTGGCATGAGGCCCAGCAGGTCCATGTTGATCATGCCGGCGGCCTGGGCGCCCTGGGCGGCGGCGACGATCACGATGGCCGTGGGGTCCGTGACGTTGCCTGCTGCGTAGACGCCCGGCACGCTCGTGCGGCCCTTTGCGTCCGTGCGCACGAACTGGCCCGCCATCGTTTCCTCAGTTTCTGCTCCCAACGCGAGCAGGAGCTCGTCGCGCGGTTTGACCGGTGCGGAGTACACGAGCGCATCGGCGGGCACGCGCACACCGTCCGAGATCACGGCGACGAGCCGGTCGTCCTCGACCTCGATCGCGTCGACGGACGGCACGTGCGTGACGTCGTCGGACCACTGCCGGACCAGCGCGACCTTCATCTCCTCGCCGAACACCGCGAGCTTCTGGTCGCGGACCTCCCAGCCGTGGCAGTAGGGGCAGCCGAAGACGTCGCGGCCCCAGCGTTCGCGCAGGTTGTCGGGCACCTCGTCGACCAGGCCGGTCGCGAAGAGCAGGCGGCGGGCGCGCACGGTGCGTTCGGAGAGGTCGACCGCGAACTCGTCGCCGGCCTTCGTGACGCCCAGGACGTCGTCCGTGACGATCTCGCCGCCGTAGCCCTCGACCTCGGCCCGTCCGTGCTTGAGGAGCTCCAACGGCGAGAGGCCGTCACGAGAGAGATAGTTGTGCATGTGCGCGGCCGGCGCGTTGCGCGGCTCGGCACCGTCGACCACGAGCACGCTGCGGCGTGCCCTGGTCAGCATCAGGGCGGCGCTCAGTCCGGCCGCTCCCCCACCAATGATCACCACGTCGTAAGTCATGGTCCGAGAGTGCGGTCGACAGCCCGGTTTTGGCAAAGTAAGTTGCCGTTATGGCAACAACCGTGGGGCAACGGCTCGCCGCGCTGCGGGCAGAGCACGATCTGACGCTGGCGACGTTGTCCGAGATGACGGGCATCTCGAAGTCGACGCTGTCGCGGCTCGAGACCGACCAGCGCAAGCCGACGCTGGAGCTGCTGCTGCCGTTGTCGCGGACCTACCAGGTGTCGCTGGACGACCTGGTCGGCGCGCCGGAGGTCGGTGATCCGCGGGTGGTGATGAAGCCGCGCCAGCTCGACCACGGCCGCGTCGGCATCCCGCTGACCCGCTCGATCGGGCCGCTGCAGGCGTGGAAGATGATCCTCACCGACCCCGAGCTGCACGAACCGCGCGTGCACGAGGGGTACGAGTGGTTCTACGTGCTGAGCGGGCGGATCCGGATGCGGCTCGGCGACCAGGAGATCGTGCTGCGCGCGGGCGAGGTGGCCGAGTTCGACTGCCGTCAGCCGCACAGCTTCAGCAGCGCGGACGGCAAGCCGGCCGAGATCCTCAGCCTGTTCGGCAAGCAGGGAGAACGCATCCACACCCGCGCGGCGCCGCCGAACAGGTCATAGTGGAGGCATGTGCCGAAACATCCGGGTGCTCCACAACTTCGAACCGCCGGCCACCTCCGACGAGGTGCACGCGGCGGCGTTGCAGTACGTGCGCAAGGTGGGCGGGGCCGCGAAGCCGTCCGCGGTGAACCAGGCCGCCTACGACAAGGCGGTCGAGGCCGTGGCAGCGGCTACGCGGGAACTGCTGGACGCGCTGGTGACTTCCGCGCCGCCGAAGGACCGCGAGGTCGAGGCAGCGAAGGCGAAGGCACGCGCTCAGGAGCGATACGCGCGTTAGTTGCGCACGCGGGTGTCGAGGTACATGCAGATGAGCTTGGCCGCGATGCCCGCGGAGCCGACGATGAACGCCTGGTCAGGGCCCAACGTGACGGCGATGGCCCACAGCAGCAGCGCGATCAGCACGAGGATGACGGTCACCTGCACGGCGTGGGGCCAGTGACCGACCTGCGTCAGCCACCTCTCCAGCTGCCGCGGCTGCGGAACCTCCACGTCACCCGCTCTATCGGGTGAACGCTCCGCCTTTACCGCCATCGTGCTCCCTCGCCGTGATTCCTCCTGACGAACCCCATTCTCCCGAGTTGATCTTCTACGGAGTGTTACTTCCGCCGGTCATGCGGTGAGCGTTCGGTGAGCGTCGGCGAACGGCAGACGAACGGTCATCCGCGTGATCGGTTCCCGGTCCGTCACCGTCCGTTTACCGATTGCGATCTACGTCGCAACTCTGCGTGTCACCTATTCGAGCGAATGTTCAACAATACGTAACCGTTGCTCCGTTCGGAGCAGCCCGGTTTTTGTCAGACCCCTCGGATAACGTCAGGTGAAGCTCGCGGTACGAGGGGAGAAAGCGTTGCCGGACAACAACGTCAGCGTCACCGCACTGTCGTTCACCGAGTACGTCATGAGCGGCCAGCGTGGACGCATCAACATCGTTTCCGAACAGCGGGGGATGTACCTCGCCGCCGACACCAGGGTGTGCGGGTTCTACAACCCGATCCGCGACGCCATGCGACGAGCGGTCAACTCGACCGAGCCGGAGATCGAGCTCAAGAAGGCGATCACGGGCGCCAACCGCACGGGCCAGCCGCGGGCGTTCGAGGAGATCGCCGACGGCTTCCTGCCGTGGCTGGGGGCGTTCAGGGCGACCGGCGTCCCGGTGGAGGGGGCCGCCTACCGCGCCGGCGAGCTCACGTTGAAGGTGCGGCCGCACCTGGGGCTGCGCAAGAAGGACGGCACGTCGTACGCGGTGCTCGTGCACACCAAGGAGGCGCCGCTGACGCGTGAGGCGGCGAACGTGGCGTTGCGGATCCTGCAGCACACGGTGGCGGACACGCTGCCGGGGGCGACGCCGATGGTGCTGGACGCGCGGCGGGGCAAGGCGTACCAGATGCCGGCGCGGACGAACCTGGGGAAGCTCGACGTGCTGATCGCCGCGGAGGCGATGGGGTACGTGACGCACTGGAAGCTGTCCGGCCTGTTCGAGTCCGTTCAGGTCGGGTAGGGGGCCGGCCTCGGGGGAGGCCGGGTACGAGAGGAAGAAGCCGACGCGGCCCGTCTGGGGGGTCGGGCCGTGCCGTCGGCACACCGGAGGGGATCTCTTGTCGAGGAACGCGGACCTCGTGGCGTTGCTGGGCCGGGTCGCGCGGCGCGAACCCGAGCTGTCCTGGGACGACGCCGAGGAGCACGTGGGGTTCGCGTTCCCCGGCGACTTCAAGGACCTGCTCGGGACGTTCGGCACCGGCGTCTTCGACCACGTCGTCGAGGTGGTCTCGCCCGTCGAGGACGAGGAGTCGCTCGACGTCTTCTTCAGCGACGTCTACGAGTCGCGCGAGTTCGACGGGCTCGTGCAGTGGGGCAAAGCCGGGCGGTGCACCCTGTTCTGGCGCACCGGCGGAGAGCCCGACCAGTGGACGATCACCTGGTGCGACGCGGAGTTCTCCGAGTGGGAGAGCTACGACGGGCCGGCGACCGCGTTCCTGTTCGACCTGCTCACCGGGAAGATCCGCAGCCGCCTGATCGACTTCACGCCGACCCGGAATCCCGGTTTCTGGCCTGACTAGGTGCTGTCCTGCAAGTTCATCAGGTGAGAGGCGCGGGCGAGAGACCCGGAGGCGGTGCCCTCGTCCGCCACTGTCGCCCGATGAACTTGCAGGACAGCGCCTAGCAGGCTTTGAGCATCGTGGCGAGGGCGTCGTGCTCGGCCTGGTCGGCGGTGAGCTGGTAGGTGATCTTCACCTGGATCCAGTGCTGGGCGTAGGTGCACCAGTAGGCCTCGACCGGCGGCTTCCACTTGGCCGGGTCCTGGTCGCCCTTGCTGCGGTTGGTCTTCGCGGTCACGGCGAGGAGCTGGATGCCGCCGAGGTCGTTGGCGAACGCCTTGCGGTCGTCGTCGGTCCACTTGTCCGCGCCGGACCGCCAGGCTTCCGCCAGCGGGACGGTGTGGTCGATGTCGACCTCGCCGCCGTCCTTGATCACGACGTTGTCGTACGGGCTGGTCCAGGTTCCGGACGTGGCCTTGCAGTCCTTGTCCGTCTTGACGTCGGCGCCCTGCTTCTGCAGCACGATCTCCCTGGTGTCGCAGGAGTTCCCCTGCGAGGCCCAGTGCGGGAAGCGGTCGCGGCTGTAGCCCGCCATCTTGCTCTCCGGCGCGATCTTCAGTGCGCCGAGGTCGGACGAACCGCCGGGCGTCGCGCTGGTGGACGGGGGCCTGTTGGGCGAATTCTCCTGCGATGACTGGAGATTCGTGAGGTACCAGCCCGCTGCCAGCAGCAGCACGAAGACCACCAGTGACGTCACCGCCGCGCGATTCATGCGGCAATGATCGACCATGCGGATCACGGGCTGGTCACCCGGCCCGTGATCCGCGTGTCGGAGTTACGGGCGCGAGGTGAGGTAGCCGCCCATGTGCCTGAAGTACTCGTGGGCCTTCAGCTCGGTGCCGTCGGCGGTGCGAACCTTCTTGACCAGCAACGCCTTGCTCTGGCCGCGCCGCGCGTCGGCACCGGCGACGATCGTCACGCCGTCGCCCTCGCGGTAGAAGATCCGGCCGGGAGTGCCGCCGTAGACCTCGGAGGAGACGTCCGCCTCGATGATCTCCAGCCGCTGGCCGCGGTGGAAGCAGAACGCGCTGGGGTACGGCGCGCACTGGGCGCGCACCAGGCGGTCGAGCTCCTCGGCGGTCCAGGTGAAGTCGATGCGCAGGTCCTCTTCGGCGCGCTTGTGGAAGAACGAGGCCTGCGAACGGTCCTGCTTGGTGAAGTCCGTGCGGCCGGACGCGATCTCGGCGAGGCCGTCGACCGTGATCGGGCCGAAGAGCTCCAGCGTCTTCTCGAACAGCACGGCCGTGGTGTCGCGCGGGCCTACCGGAACCGACCGCTGCAGCACGATGTCGCCGGCGTCGAGCGTGTCGTCCATCATGTGCGCCGTCACGCCGACCTCCTTCTCGTCGTTGAGCAGCGCCCAGATCAACGGCGAGAAGCCCGCGTACTTCGGCAGCAGCGAGTCGTGCACGTTCAACGTGCCGTGCTTCGGCAGTGCGAAGACCTGCGGCGGGATCCACGTGCGCCAGTTGCAGGCGACGATCACGTCCGGCTCGGCGGCCTTCAGCGCGTCGAGCAGCTCCTGGTCCTCGGGGCGTTCGCGGACGATCACGTCGACGCCGTTCTCGCGGGCGAGGTCCTCGACCGAATCGCTCCAGACCTTCTCGTACGCGCCCTCACCCCTGGGGTGCGTCACCACCAGGACGACCTCGTGCTCGGACGCCAAAAGTGCCTGCAGGGTGCGATGACCCCAGGTCTGGAACCCGAACATGACGACCCTCATGGGGGTGTCCTCCTCTACTCCGGTGCGATACGGTCAGGCTAACCTAACTGACGGCTTGCGCAGATAGCTTAGGCTTCCCTAAGTTAGGTGCTCATGCATCCGATCTACGACATCGTCGGCATCGGGTTCGGTCCTTCGAACCTGGCGCTCGCCATCGCTCTGACCGAGCACAACGAGCAGGCCGAAACCCCTGTCACCGCGGTGTTCCTGGAACGCCAACAGGCGTTCGGCTGGCATCGGGGCATGCTCCTGGACGACGCCACCATGCAGGTGTCGTTCCTCAAGGACCTGGTCACCATGCGGAACCCGACCAGCCGCTTCTCGTTCCTGTGCTACCTCCGGGACCGCGACCGGCTGATCGACTTCGTCAACCACAAGAACCTGTTCCCGCTGCGCGTCGAGTTCCACGACTACTTCGAGTGGGCCGCCGCGCAGGTCGACGACGTGGTCGCGTACGGCGTCGAAGCCGTTGGCGTGGAAGCGATCCAGGACGACCTGTTCGAGGTGACGACGGCCACGGGTGACGTGTACCACGCCCGCAACGTCGTCTTCGCCACCGGACTGCGCCCGGCCGTGCCCGAGGGAATCGCGCTGTCGGACCGCGTGTGGCACAACAGCGAGTTCCTGCACCGCGTCGGCGGGCTCACTGACCCGAAGCGCTGCGTCGTCGTGGGTGCGGGTCAGAGCGCCGCCGAGGCCGTGGCGTACCTGCACCGTGAATACCCCGGCGCCGAGGTGTGCTCGGTGTTCTCCCGGTACGGCTACTCCCCTGCCGACGACAGCTCGTTCGCGAACCGGATCTTCGACCCCGAGGCCGTCGACCACTACTACGACGCACCGGACGCCGTGAAGCAGCGGTTGATGGACTACCACCGCAACACCAACTACTCGGTGGTCGACGTCGACCTGATCGCGCAGCTCTACCGCACCGCGTACCAGGAGAAGGTGCTCGGCACCGAGCGCCTGAAGATGATGAAGATGACCCGGCTCGTCGCCGTCGAGGAGTCGGCGGACGGCGCCCGCGCGGTGATCCAGTCGCTCGTCACCGGCGAGCAGGAGTTCGTGGACACCGACCTCGTGCTGCTCGCCACCGGCTATGACGAGGCCACGCCCGTGCTCGGCGCACTCGAAGACACGTGCGCACGGGACGAGGCCGGCCGTCTGATCGTGGGCCGCGACTACCGCGTGCAGACGACGTTGCGCGGCGGCATCTACCTCCAGGGCGGCACCGAGCACTCGCACGGCATCACGTCGTCGTTGCTGTCCAACGTCGCCGTGCGGTCCGGAGAGATCCTTGCGTCCGTGCTGACGAACACGCCCGTGCCGGTCCTCGCGCGCGCATGACAATCAACGGGTGAGACTCGACCTGAAGCTGACGGGCTGCCGGGCCATCACGATGGACCCGGCACGTCCCGTCGCGCACACGATCGGCATCTGGCAGGGCCGGATCGCCGGACTCGACTCCGACGTCGCCGACCTGCCCGCGGCCGAGACCGCCGACCTGGGCGGTGCCGTGGTGCTGCCCGGTTTCATCGACGCCCACACGCACCTGGCGTGGAACGGGCGCCGCACCACCGACATCACCGGCCTGGCCGCGGTCGAACAGGTCCTCGACCGGCTCGCCGGCGTCACCGGCACGGGCTGGATCGAGGCGTCCGGCTACGACCGGCGGATCATGGACCGCCCGCTCACCGCGCTCGACCTCGACCGGATCAGCGGCGACCGGCCCGTCTACGTCGCCGACCTCTCCGGCCACGCGTGCGTGGTGAACTCCGTTGTGCTGCAACGGCTTCCGGGGATCGTCAGCGACGGGTGGCTGACGGAGAACGAGCAGCTGGCCGCCCGCACGTTGCGACTCCCCTACTCGCTCGACGAGATCACCGCGGAGCTGCACACGAGCGCACAGCAGGTGCTCTCCGAGGGCGTCACCATGTGCGCGGAAGCAGGCATCGGCGCGGGTCTGATCGCGAGCAGCCCGCTCGAAGCCGCCGCCTACCAACGCGCGCGGCTGCCGATCCGCGTGCAGCTCATGGTGTCCGCGCACGTCCTGCACGACGTCACCGCCGACCCTGCCGACGGAGTCCCCCGCGCGATCGACCTCGGCCTGCACACCGGTTTCGGCGACGACATGCTGTCGTTGGGCGCCATGAAGCTGTGGACCGACGGCGGCATGATGGCGCGCACGGCCGCGTTGTCCGAGCCCTACGCCGGCACCAGCAACGCCGGCCAGCTGGCCGAGCCGGAGGAGCTCATGCGGGCGGCGATCATCGACGCCCACCACGCCGGGTGGCAGCTCGCGGTCCACGCGATCGGCGACAGGGCCGTCGACTTCACCTTGGACGCGGTCCAAGAAGCCCAGCGCCAACGGCCGCGCACCGACGCGCGCCATCGCATCGAGCACTGCGGCCTGGTGCGTCCCGAGCAGCTCGGGCGGATCGCGTCGCTGGGCATGATCCCGGTGGTCCAGCCCGCGTTCCTGTGGGCGTACGGCGACGACTACAGCGAGATCATGGGCGCGGAGCGGGCGCCGTGGATGTACCGCGGGCGGGCGTTCCTCGACCACGGCATCACGGTCGCGGGCAGCTCGGACCGGCCGGTCGCGGACGGGGCGCCGTTGCGCGCCATCGACTTCATGGTGCGCCGCCGCTCCTCGGGTGGGCGCGCGGTCGGCCAGGACGAGGCGATCACCGTCGAGGAGGCGATCCGCGCGTACACGCTCGGCAGCGCCTACGCGTGCCGCAAGGAGCACGTGCTGGGCAGCCTCACGCCGGGCAAGCTCGCGGACCTCGTGGTGCTCGGCGACGACCCGCGCACCAGCGAGGCGATCGCGGAGATCCCCGTGCTCGCGACGATGGTGGGTGGCGCGTTCGCGTTCCGGCGGCCGTCGTGACCGGCCTTCTTGGACCCGCTCCAACGGCCGTCGTGATCAGCTCTCCGCGGCCTTCTTGATCGCGGCCAGCCGCGCGTCCCACTGCGAGGCGAGCGAGGCCATCCAGGTGGCGGTGGCGTCGAGCGCGCCGGACCGGACGGAGAAGTTGTTCTCCCGCCCGGCGCGCGCGGACGCCACCAGCTCCGCCTTCTCCAGCACGCCCAGGTGCTTCACGATCGCCTGACGGCTGACCGGCAGCTCGGCCGCGAGCGCGGACGCCGACGCGGCCCCCTTCGCCGCCACGAGATCGAGGATGCGGCGGCGCATGGGGTCGGCGAGTGCGGCCAAGACGTCATCGACCTGACTCACGCGCACACCCTTCTGCAACCCGACGGTTGCAGAACAGGTTACTGGAGATGGAACGTCGCGGCCAACGTGGTGAGCCGGTCGGTGATGTCGGCGTGGACGTTCGTGCGGCGCACCCAGTTCTCGCTGCCCGACGAGGCGGACGGCGGGGCGCCGAGCGGCGACACCGCGTCCGTGACGCCGTACTCCAGCCGGTACGCGAGCACGGCGATCGCGGACTCCAGCCAGAACGACGGGTCCGGCGTCGGGATCTCGCCCAGGCCGACCCGGAACCACACGGGCATGCGCGCGTACTGGCCGAGCGCCTCGGAGATGCGGTGCGCGGCGGCGTCCTTGATCTCGCCGCGGGCCTTGCCCCCGGCGAGCACGGCCTCGGTGCGCCACTCCTCGCCGGCGGCGTCCTCGTCGGCCTCCAGCCGTTCGGCGGCCCGCTGCGCGCTCGCCTCGTTGGCGTTGATCAGCCACTCCATCTGCCGCACCTCGTGCGACAGCGCGTCCCGTTCGAACCGCGGCACCCGCCCACCGTCCAGCTTGGACTTGGCGTCGTCGCGGCGGGCTTTGAGCCCGTCGAACTCCAGCACTTCCTGCTTCAGCTCCACGCGGGCGGGGTCGGCGAGGATCTCCTGCTCCGCGTCCCACGCCTTGCGCAACGCCTCGACCAGCGGTTCGACGGCCCCGCTGACGGCGTCGAGGTCGGCCAGCGGCCCGTCGCCCGCGCCCGACAACCGCCGTTCCAGCACGGTCAGGCGGGCCGTGACGCGCTCGAGCTCGGCCGTGAGCTGACCGACGTGGCTGATCAACGTGGCGACCTGCGGCTCGACCACGTCGAGCCGTTCCTTCTCCGTGGGCACACGACCAGCGAACCGGACACTGAGCGGAGGCAAAAGCGGGTAGCCGTGGAATGCACGCATTAGGGACCACGATCCGCCCAGCCGTGGCAGGCGTTCCTCACAGACCGTCACAACACGGGTGAACTGCGACAAAACGAGGTATTAATAGGAGATGGCGACCTCCGTTACTGAGACCGAACGCAAGTACGAGGCACCATCGGACGCGAGTCTGCCGGACCTCACCGAGATCACCGGCGTGGCGACCGGACCGGAGGAGTTCGACCTCGAAGCCACGTACTTCGACACCGGCGACTACCGGCTGGCCCGCGCCGGCGTCACGCTGCGCAGGCGCGTGGGCGGCAGCGACGAGGGCTGGCACCTCAAGCTCCCCGCGGGCGAGGACTCGCGCCAGGAGCTCCGCGTCCCCCTGGGCCGCGGGACGAAGAAGCCCCCGAAGGACCTCTCCTCGCTGGTCCGCGCCCACACCCGCGGCGACACCCTGTCCCCCGTGGCGGAGATCCGCACGAACCGCCGCCGCTGGCAGCTGACCAACGGCGACGGCGAGATGCTCGCCGAGGTCGTCGACGACGTCGTGACCGCCCAGACCATGGGCTCCTCCACCACGACCACCTCGTGGCGCGAGATCGAGGTGGAGCTGGGCGAGAGCGGCGACCGCGACCTGCTCGACACCGTCGAACGCCACCTGGGCGACGCGGGCATCCACCCGTCGTCCTCGAAGTCCAAGCTCTCCCAGGTGATCGGCGTCAAGCGCGACGCCGGCCCCACGATCGGCAAGAAGTCCACGGCGGGCGAAGTGGTCCTCGCCTACCTCTACGAACAACGCGCCGCCCTGCAGAACCAGGACCCGCGCGTCCGCCGCAACGAGGACGACGCCGTCCACCAGATGCGCGTGGCCACCCGCCGCATGCGCTCGGCTCTGCAGGCGTTCGGCAAGATCGTGGACCGCGAACAGACCCGCACCCTGACCGACGAGCTCAAGTGGCTCGCCTCCGTCCTCGGCACCTCGCGCGACCTGGAGGTGCTCCGGATGCGCTTCACCGACGGCCTGCACGCCCTGCCGCCGGAACTGGTCCTGGGCGACGTGGCCGCCCGCGTCACCCGCCACTTCGCCCCGCTGGAAGCCAAGGCGCACAAGGACTCCGTGGCGGCGCTGGACAGCGAGCGCTACTTCGCGCTGCTGAACTCCATCGACACGCTGCTGGGCACCCCGCCCCTCACCTCCGCCGCCTCGGGCAAGGCCCGCGACGTGCTGCCCCGTCTCGTCGAAAAGGCGCGGCGGCGGCTGGACGACCGGGTGGAGGAGGCGCTCGCCACGTCCGACTCCGACGAACCGCTGCACGAGGCCCGCAAGGCGGCCAAGCGACTCCGGTACTCGGCCGAGGTGGCGGAACCGGCGCTGGGCAAGCACGCCAAGGCGCTGCGGAAGCGGGCGAAGGACGTGCAGACGCTGCTGGGCGACCACCAGGACTCGGTGGTGGCGCGGCCGGTTCTGCTGGAGCTGGGGCGCGGGGACGAGAACGGGTTCACCTTCGGCCTGCTGTACGGGCAGGAGGTGGAGCTGGCGCACAAGACGGAGGCGGCGCTCCCGGCCCTGTGGCAGAAGCTGAGCAAGGAACACCTCTGACGGCCTGAGGGCAGGCTCGCGCAGGGGTCCCCTCGGGTTTCGAATCCCCCGCGACCCAACCTAGCGATGGGGTCTGACAGTCCGAGCGATGCCGAGACTCTTGGCCTTTGCTTTTCGCTTTGAGCCAAGAGGGCCCGGCGGTGGGTCCTATCACTCGTGATGGGACCCACCGCCAACGCAACAAACCCACCTACGGACCCGAACGCGCCCCCGAAATTGGTCTGAACCTTGACACCCCACCGCCCCCGCTGAAACGGTGGCTGAACGCCGCCCAGCCCCTTCGCACCCAGGAGGACGGACGGCGTGACCACAAAACTCAAGGCAGCGCTGACGGCGCTGTTGATCGCCGGATCAGGAGTGCTGGTGACCGAAACAGCAGCGGCGGCCCCCGCCACCACCCTGCAGGAACTGGTCCCCCAACCGGCCCAGGTCCAACCCCGCCCCGACATCACCTTCACCCTCACGGCGGCAGCCAGGATCCAGCTCTCCACCCAGGAGGCGAAGCAGCCGGCCGAGCTGCTGGCGAGCATCCTCCGCCCCAGCACGGGCTTCGAGCTCCCGATCACCAACGACGTCCAGGGCGAGGGCATCGTCCTCACCGCGGGCGCGGACCCGAAGACTGGCCCCGAGGGCTACCAGCTGGACGTGACCCCGAAGCAGGTGGTCGTCCGGGCGAACAGCACGGCAGGCCACTTCAACGCCGTGCAGACGCTCCGCCAGCTCCTCCCCGCCAAGGTCGAGGCGAAGACGAGGCAACAGGGTCCCTGGCCGATCCCGGGCGCGACGATCGTCGACCACCCGCGGTACCACCACCGTGGCGCGATGCTGGACGTGTCGCGGCACTTCTTCACCACGGACCAGGTGAAGCGGTACATCGACCAGATCGCCGCGTTCAAGATCAACTACTTCCACCTGCACCTCAGCGACGACCAGGGGTGGCGGCTGGAGATCAAGAGCTGGCCCGAGCTCACGAAGATCGGCGGCAGCACCGAGGTCGGTGGCAGGACCGGCAAGCTGTTCTACACGCAGGAGCAGTACAAGGACCTCGTCCAGTACGCGGCGGCGCGTGGGATCACCACGATTCCCGAGTTCGACATGCCCGGTCACACCAACGCGGCGCAGGCGAGTTACGCGGAGCTCAACTGCGACGGCAAGAAGCGGCCGCTGTACACCGGGACCGAGGTCGGCTTCAGCTCCCTCTGCATCAACAAGGACATCACGTACAAGTTCGTCGAGGACGTGATCAAAGAAGTAGCGGCCATCACGCCCGGGCCGTACTTCCACATCGGCGGGGACGAGGCGTTGTCGACGCCGGACGCGGACTACCAGACGTTCATGGACCGGGTCCTGCCGCTGGTGAAGAAGTACGGCAAGACGACGGTCGGGTGGCACGAGTTCGTCAAGACGACCAAGGACACGCAGACGATCCCGCAGTTCTGGGGGACGACGACCACCGACGCCAACGTGGCCGCGGCGGCCAAGCGCGGCAACAAGGTGCTGATGTCGCCGGCGAACCGGGTCTACCTCGACATGAAGTACGACAAGAACACCAAGCTCGGGCTGGACTGGGCCGGGCTGGTCGAGGTCAGGGACTCCTACGGCTGGAACCCCGGCGCCTACCTCAAGGGCGTGGCGGAGCAGAACGTCCGGGGCGTCGAGGCTCCACTGTGGACCGAGACCATCAGGACGTCGGCCGACATCGAGTACATGGCCTTCCCCCGGCTCCCGGTGGCCGCCGAGCTGGGCTGGGCCCAGGCGTCGACGCACGACTGGGAGCGGTTCGCACCGCGGCTCGGTGCGCAGGCGCCGCGGTGGAAGGTGCAGGGCATCGGCTTCTACGCGAGCCCGCAGGTGCCCTGGAAGAAGTGACTAGAAGTAGCCCTGGCCGCGGTCGGAGTAGCTGACGACCAGGTGCTTGACGCGGCGGTACTCGGCGAGCACGGCGGTGTTCGCCGGGTAGGCGTAGTAGTTGTTGACCCACACCCGCTCGGCGCGCAGGTCCTGGCCGACGTTGTGCGCCAGCACGAGGTCGCGGCACCAGATGCCGGCGCCGAGCTGGGCCGTGGCCTCGTTGGCGATCTTCACGGCGTCGTCGCGGTCGTCGAAGCGGGTGACCGAGACGACCGGGCCGAGGACGTCGTCGGCGAACACGGCGGAGCGGTGGTCGCCCTCGAAGATCGTCGGCTGGACGTAGTGGCCGGAGGCCTCGCCGCCGACGACCAGGCGCGCGCCCTCGGCCTTGCCCCGTTCGACGTACGCAAGAACTCGATCGCGCTGCGCAAGACTCACGACAGCGCCGACCATCGTGTCCGTGTCGAGCGGGCCGCCGAGGCGCAACGACTGCGTGCGCACGGTCGCGAGGTGCAGGAACTCCTCGTAGACGGCGGTCTGGATCAACGCCCTGGACGGCGCCGTGGGGATCTCGCCCTGGTTGGCCGCGAACATCGCGAAACCTTCCAGCGCCTTGTCCAGGAAGTTGTCGCGCTGCGCCAGCACGTCGGAGAAGAAGATGTTCGGACACCGCCCGGCCACCACGGGGTGGTCCGCTGAGCCGGTGACGACGTTGACGACACCCGGCGGCAGCAGGTCGGCGATCACGCCCAGCAGGACGTGGATCGACGCCGGGGTCTGGAGGGCGGGCTCCAGCACCACGGTGTTGCCTGCGGCCAGCGCGGGAGCGAGCACGCGGCAGGCGTTCATCAGCGGGAACGCCCACGAGATCCGCTCGTGCACCACGCCGAGCGGCTGGAACGAGCGGTAGTCGACGGCCTTGCGGCCCAGCTGCTCGATCTCGCCGTTCTCGGTGCGGATGATCGCGGCGTACTGCCGGAACAGCTCGATCAGCATCGGCAGGTCAGCGACCAGGGCCTCGCGGACCGGCTTGCCGTTGTCCCAGGTCTCGGCGACGGCGAGCTCGGTCGAGTGCTCCTCGATGCGGTCCGCGATCTCGCACAGCACGGTGGCGCGCTCGCGGGGCGTGGTGTTGCCCCACGCGCGCGCGGCGCCGGTGGCCGCGTTCAGCGCGCGGGCGCGGTCGGCATCGGTGCCGCGGGCGACCTCGGTGAACACCTCGCCGGTGACCGGCGTGACGTTCTCGGCGTACTCGCCGCTCACGGGCGCCACGTAGTCGCCGCCGATGAAGTGGTCGTACCTCGCCCGGTACGCGACCACGCTCCCGGGCTGCCCCGGTGCCGCGTACTGCGTCATGTCGACTCCTCGCCGGAATTCCTTGCCAAAAAGGTGCCCACCGGCTGACCGGGGTGGGAGAAATGAGAAAGTAGGCAGCAGAACGTTGCATGCTCGTTGCAACCCGTGGATGGATCAGTGACCCACGAACCCGGGCAACACGCACTGTTGCTGAGTCGCGTCAGAGATGCCGTGTTGAGTGGTACTCGCACGGCCAGTTCGCCACGCTCAGTGATTTCCGCGTCGTGGCAACGGTCACTCGCCGCCAACGTCGACCCCGACCTGCACACGGCCCCGACGGTCTTCGCCGCGGACGAACTCTCCGACCTGCGCGAACGGCACCCGCTGCACCCGACGCTGCCGCTGCTCCGGGAAACCTTGCTGGGCTTCGCCGAAGAGGCCGGGCACATCATGATCATCGCGGACGCCCAGGGCCACATCCTGTGGTGCGAGGGCTCCAAGGACACCCGCGGCAGCGCCGAGGACGTCGGTCTCGCGGAGGGAACGCTCTGGTCAGAGCGTGCGGCGGGCACCAACGGCATGGGCACCGCGCTCGCCACCAACGCCCCCGTCACGGTCCACTCGGCCGAGCACCTCGTGCGGACCTACCACCACTGGACGTGTGCGGCGAGCCCCATCCGCGACCCCGACACGGGCTCCACGATCGGGGTCGTCGACCTCAGCGGCCCGATCGAGACGGTGCATCCCTCGATGGTGGCGCTGGTCTCGGCGTCGGCGCGGCTCGCCGAGTCGGAGATGCTCGTCCGGATGCACGCCCAGGACGAGGAGCTGCGGGCGCGCAACATGCGGCACCTCATCGCGTTGCGCGGCGAACCGGGCGCGCTGCTCAGCCCCACCGGCCGCGTCGTCGCCGTCGAGCCGTACGGCCTGCTGCCGCCGCGCGTGGACGTGTCGAGAGACCGCGTCGAGCTGCCGGACGGCCGCGAGGCGCTGCTCGAGCCCCTGGCCAACGGCTACCTGCTGCGCATCCCGAGGCAGCGGCACGTCCGCCGCCGGATGCTGTCGCTGTCGTTCCTGCTGCAGGAACCCAAGGTCGTGCTGGACGGCCGCGAGGTGCCGATCTCGTTGCGGCACGCGGAGATCCTCTGCGCGCTCACGCTCCAGGGCAGGCTGACGGCGGACCAGCTCGCGCTGCACCTCTACGGCGAGCGCGGCAACCCGACGACGGTGCGCGCCGAGCTGCACCGGTTGCGCGCCCAGCTCGGCACCGACGTCCTCGCGACCAGGCCGTACCGGCTCACCGCCGACGTCGAGACGGACTTCCTCGGCGTCCGCACTGCCCTGCAGAACGGCAACGTGCCGCTCGCCACCAGCCGGTACCGCGGCTCGCTGCTGCGCCGCTCCGAGGCCCCCGTGGTGCTGGCCGAGCGGGACGACCTCGCGACCGGCGTGCGCAAGGCGGCCCTGCAACGCGGCGACGCGAACGCTCTGTGGACGTTCACCCAGACCGACTCCGGCGAACACGACGTCGAGGCACTGGAACAGCTGGTCAGGCTGCTGCCACCGGACGACGTCCGGCTCGCCCTCGCGACCGCCCGGCTGCGGAGGCTCAGTCAGGACGATTGACAAGAGTCTCTCCAACTGAATATCTTCCTCACTAAGAGACTTAGTGAGGGGGTTGTCATGCGCGTACTCATCATCGGAGCGGGGACCGGGGGCCTGTGCCTGGCGCACGGGCTGAAGAAGGCCGGCGTGGACGTGGCGCTGTTCGAACGCGACCGCACGCCGCGCAGCATGCTGATCGGCTACCGGGTCGGGATCAGCCCGGACGGCAGCAAGGCGTTGCACAGCTGCCTGCCGCCGGAGGTGTTCGCGGAGTTCGTCCGCACCACGGCCAGGCCGCCGAAGCACATCGTCATGCGGACGGAGAAGTACAAGGAGCTGCTGGTCGGCGACATCGCGACGGACCTCGACGACAGCCGCAGCGAGAAGTCCGTCAGCCGGATCGCGATGCGCACGGCGTTGCTGAACGGCCTGGACGACGTCGTCCGGTTCGACAAGACGTTCACGCACTACACGCAGAACGACGACGGCACGGTCACCGCGTTCTTCGGCGACGGCACGTCCGAGACCGGTGACGTGCTGGTCGGCGCGGACGGCGCGCAGTCCAAGGTGCGCCGCCAGCGCCTGCCGCACGCCGGGGTCGTCGACACCGGCATCACGTCGATCGCCGGCAAGCTGCCGCTGACCGACGAGCACGTCAAGCTGCTGCCCCCGCTGGCCGACGGCGGCATCACGCTGCTGTTCGGGCCGCACGGCGAGTTCGTGATCGTGCACGTGATGCGCTTCGACGGCACGGGCGTCGAGGACGACTACATCATGTGGGGCTACGCGGCCTCGCACGACAAGTTCCCGGACCTGAAGGACCTGAGCCAGGCCGAGCTCAAGCAGGTCGTGCTCAACCTGACCCCGAAGTTCCACCCGGACCTGCGCGAGCTCTTCGCCCGCGCCACGCCGGAGACCGTGTTCCAGATCAGGGTGCGCACGTCCGAGCGCCTCAAGCCGTGGGAGCCCAGCACCGTCACGATGATCGGCGACTCGGTGCACCTGATGACCCCTGGTCGCGGCATCGGCGCGAACACGGCGTTGCGCGACGCGGAGTTGTTGTGCCGCAAGCTCGTCGAGGCACACCAGGGCCGTGACGCCGTGCAGGCCATCGGCGAGTACGAGCGCGAGATGGTCGAGTACGGGTTCCACGCCGTGGAGGCGTCGCGCGAGATGATGGACGGCCGCAGCGTGGTCCACAAGCCCGTGATCGGACGGGTCGCGGCGGCGTTCCAGCGGACGTTCCTGCGCGTGACGAACGCCGTCCCGCCGCTCAAGCGGAAGATGCTGGCCGAGGACGCGGCGGAGCGTGATCACGTAAGTTCTCCGCATGAGGTCGTTCACGCCGGGTGAGATCGTGGTGCGGCGTGAGGTGCTGCACGGCAAGGTGTGGTCGGAGATGCCCACCAGGGTGATCGTCGACGAGCCGGGGCTGCTCGCGGTGTTCGTGGAGCCGGGCGCCCGGCTCACCTACCCCGACCACCACCACCCGCACCCGTGGGACAAACCGGAGCGCGGTTTCTGGCGCGGTCACGGCAAGCTCATGCTGCACCGCCCGCGGGACGCCTACTCGGTCGACCTGTTCTGGAAGGGCGACGACCGGGTGTTCGGCAACTACTACCTGAACCTCCAGGCGCCCTACCGCCGCGTCGAGGACGGCTTCGAGACCCTCGACCACGCGCTCGACTACACCCTCGCGCCCGACGGCACGTGGGAGCAGCGCGACCTCGACGAGTTCGAGGAGCAGGTCGCGGCCGGCAAGTACTCGGCGCGGGAGGCCGAGGAGATCAGGGCCGAGGGGCTCAAGATCGAGAAGATGCTGGCGTCGGGCGAGATCTGGTGGGACACGGCCTGGGCGGACTGGAAGCCTTGAAAGTACGCCCGCTGACGTTCGACTCGCTCGTCACCGAGATCGTCTCGCGGATCGGCACGATCGACGGCCGGGCGCGCGTGCTGATCGACGGCGCACCGGCCGCCGACCCGGGCAGGCTCGCGGACGCCGTCGTGGAACCGTTGCGCGCCTTGGGCCGCGCTGTCCAGCGGGTGTCCGTTCAGGACTTCCTGCGCCCGGCGTCGGTGCGGCTGGAACACGGCCGCACCGACCCGTACTCCTACCGGCACGGCTGGTTCGACTACGCCGGTCTGCGCCGCGAGGTGCTCGACCCGGCGATGGACGGCAAGGTGCTGCCGGCGCTGTGGAACGCGGTCACCGATCGCGCCAGCCGCGCCGAGTACGTCGACGTGCCGGAGAACGGCGTGGTCCTCGTCGACGGCACCCTGCTGCTCGACCGCGGGCTGCCCGCCGAGCTGACCGTCCACCTCTGGCTCTCCCCCGGCGCGCTCAAGCGCAAGACCGCCGAGGAGTGGACGCTGCCCGCGTTCGACGACTACGACCCCGCCGCCGACCTCTTCGTGCGCTACGACCACCCGGAACGACCCGGTCTGGTCGAGTCGTGAACCGACCCTCCTCCCGCGGACATAGGCGGAGCAGAGAGGAGGGTCCGTGACCGACGAAGAACTCTGGGGGCAGGTCCGGGCCGGCGCGAGCGAGGCGTTCGGGCTGCTGTTCGAACGCCACGCCCAGGCCGTGTTCGCCTACTGCCTGCGCCGCACCGGCACGTGGGCGGTCGCCGAGGACCTGGTGTCCGTGGTGTTCATGGAGACCTGGCGCAAACGCACGTCCGTGACGGTCGAGGAGTCCCTGCTGCCGTGGCTGTACACCGTCGCGCTCGGCGCCACCCGCAACCACCAACGCTCCCGCACGCGCTACAAGGCAGCTCTTGGCAAGGTTCCGCAGCAGCACGCCGACGACGACCACGCCGATGACGTCGCACGGCGCGTGGACGCCGAGGCACGCACACGAGCCGTGATCGCGGAGCTGGAGAAGCTGCCTGCCGGGGATCGCGAGGTGCTGGAGATGTCCGCGTGGTCGGACCTGACCCAGGCGCAGATCGCCCAGGTGCTCGGCATCCCGGTCGGCACGGTGAAGTCCCGCCTCGCTCGTGCGCAACGCACCGTGCGGAGCGCGTTGGTGGAGGAGGAAGCGCTGTGAACATCACCCCGGACATCCCGCAGCTCGACCCGATGCGGGTGCAGACCCGCAAGCACGCGCTGCTGAACGAGATCAGCCGGAAGCCACGGCGCCGGTGGTGGCGGCTGACCGTGCCGGCGACCGCGCTGACCGCCGCGGTCGTCGTCGGTACCGTGCTGTGGACGCCGACCAACCCGTCGGCCTACGCGTCGTGGACCGCCGAGCCGCGCGCCCCCGGTCCGGAGCTGGAGGGCCAGATCGCGGCCTGCCGCGAGGAGATCGTGCGGCGGGACGAGTTCCACCGGAAGGACCTCCCCGGCTGGCCGGCGATGCCGACCGACGTCACGGTGGTGGACCAGCGCGGCGACCTCACGCTGGTGCTGTTCACCGGCCCGCAGAGCGACCAGACGTGTCTGGGCACGCCGAAGGGGATCGAGATGCAGGGTGGCGGCGGCGATCCGAAGGGCCGTCCTCCGCTCGGGCAGGCGAAGTTCAGGCTGGAGGGGTTGCAGCTGTCGAACCCCGATCCCGGCAGGGGCGAGCCGCGGCGGACCCTGCTCGGCCGGGTGAGCCCCGGCGTCGCGAAGGCGCGGATCGACACGGAGGACGGCAGGAAGGTCACCGGCACGATCGCCAACGGGTGGCTGGTCGCGTGGTGGCCGACGCTGTCCGAGGCGAAGTCGGTCACGCTCTACGACGGTGAGGGCGAGATCATCGAGACGGCGAGCGCCGAGTTCGAGTAGTCTCGGCGCCATGTGGCGGCCGGAGACCAAGCAGCGGGCGATGCTGTTGCTCGCGGTCTTCCTGCCTGCCCTCTACGCCTTCACGCTGTTCTCGTCGCCCACCGAGGTCGTCGCGGCCGTGACCGCGCTCGCCCTCGCGTTGATCGTCGTCATCGCGCTGGTGCCGCTGTCGGTGGCACCGGCGCGGTCGCTCTCGATCCGCGAACGAGCCAGGCGCACAGCCCAGCTGCGGCTGCGCAACCCCGACGCCGCAGGCAAAGCCCGTCCCCGAGCACCGGGATGCCGGACGTTCTGACACGTCCGCAAGATCCCCAACTCAAGACGGAGAACCACTCCCTTGTTCGCTGACCTGGGCGCTGCCCTGGCGAGCTTCGGCATGCCCGCGCTCGCCATCGTGCTGTTCACCATCACCGTGCGGCTCGCGCTGCACCCCTTCTACCGCGCGGCCGTGCGCGGCGAGAAGGCCAAGGCCAAGCTCGCCCCCGAGATCTCGAAGCTGCAGAAGAAGTACGGCAAGGACCTGATGCGGTTCTCCGAGGAGTCGCAGAAGGTCTACAAGCGCAACGGCGTGTCGATGTTCGCGGGCATGCTGCCGATGCTCGCCACCGTGCCGTTCTTCATGGTCATCTACCAGGTCGTCACGACGCCGAACCCGTTGCTGGAAGGCACGTTGTTCGGCATCTCGCTCGGTTCGCACTTCACGACCGGCTTCGCGTGGGTGTTCTTCGCGTTGTTCGGGTTGCTCGCCGTGGTCGCCTATCTGACCGTGCGGTGGCAGCAGTCGCGGGTGACCACAACGCCTCAGCCCGGGTTCATGACCGGGCTGGTCAAGGTGTTGCCGTACGGCACGATCCTGGTCGCGGCCTACCTGCCGCTGGCCGCCGGGTTGTACCTGCTCACGACCACGACCTGGACGATCGCGGAACGGGCGTTGCTCTACCGCATCCTCAGCTGAAGCTGGGCGATGAGCCGGACGAGCGGATCGTCCAGGTCGAGGTCGATCCGCTTCAACCGGTATCGCAACGTGTTGGGGTGCACGTGCAGACGGTCTGCCGCCGCGCGCACGTCACCCAACGCGTCGAGGTACGCCAACAGCGACTTCGCAAGTTCGGGGTCCAACGCGTCGATCCGCGGGTCCCGGATGCGCGGATTGTCCTGCAACAACGCCAGGATCTCACTCACCAGCACCTGCGAACGCACGTCGGCGAGCGTCGCCACCTCGGCGTCGAGGTCGCGGGCCATCGCGTCCAGCACGCGTTCGGCCTCCTGCCGGGAGATCTGCGCGTCGTCCAACGTGGACACCGTGGACCCCACTGCGGCCTGCACGGCCGTGTGCAGGTGACGGCGTGCGGTAGTGACGATTTCGCGTGTGAGGCTCAGGAGTTGGGCGTTCGGGGCGAGGTCCGGCAGCAGGACGTAGGTGCGGCCGCCGGACTCGCTCACCAACGCGCTGCGCCGGTACGCAGCCGCGTGCACGGAGATCAGGCCGGTCATCTCGGCTCGGCGGAGCTCGTGCTCGCTGCGGTCGCCTTCCCTGCTGCGCACCGCGAACACCACGACGGCGGCGGGTTTCTTCGGGTCGGCGCCGATCTGGCCCGCGACGGTGGCGGCGTCCATCCGGCCGGTCAGCAACGCGGCCAGCAGGTTCTCGCGGAACCGCGACGTCGGCTGGTTGCGCTGCTGGATGAGGTGCGGGGCGGTGACGCGGGCGGCGCCGAGCAACGCCCGTTCGGCCTGCTCGGTCAGCGGCTGGTCGCCCTCCTGCACCCAGATCGTGCCGAGCGGCTGCTGACCGGCGTGGATGCCGACCGCGATGCGCCGGCGGATCCCCAGCTCAGGGCGTTCGTCGATGCGCACGACCTCCTCGCCGGAGCGGAGCAGGTTGTAGACGCCCCACTCGCGCAGCATCTTGAGGTACGGCTCGGGGCCCTGCCGGCCGAGGATCGAGAGCCGCCGCAGCTCGTCGACCTCGTCGGACGAGCGGGAGTAGGCGAGCACGCGGCTCGCGGTGTCCTCGATGCTGACGATGCCGCCGGTCAGGGTGGCAATCGTTTGCGCGAGGGCGAACAGGTCGCCGAGGACCTCGCCGTCGTCGGTGGTCGTCGACAGCACGCCCTTGGCGAGCGACTCCAGGTGCCCCCAGCGGACCTCGGGCCTGACCTCAAGCAACGCCACGCCCGCGTCCGTCGCCACCTGTTCGAGGGCCGGTGACGACTCCTTGACGGCCACCGCCGCGGCTTTCGCCCGGCCGGCGGCCCTGATCAGGGGCAACGCGGCCCGGCCGCGCGCGCCGATCACCAGCGCGAGGTCACCCTGGGCGACGTCCGGCGGGTCGTCCGGATCCACGATCACCACATCGCGCACGTCTACCTCCAGGCCGCTCGGAGCAACCTGCAGTTCGACGAGCGGATCGCCGAGCGCGATGAGAATGTGGCGGAGACTCGACACTGTCCGATCGTACATCTGACCTGGTGAATCTTGGTCAGTTGAACAAACGGGGCCAGGTCGCCCGGACTTACGGTTTGCGTACCGAACAAGCCCAGAAGGAGTTGCGAGTGGACGCGGTCACCCAGGTTCCCGCCCCGGTCAACGAGCCGGTCCTGCAGTACGCCCCCGGCACCCCGGAGCGCGCTGAGCTGCAGGCCAAGCTGGTCGAGCTCCAGAAGGAGCCGCTCGACCTGACGCTGACCATCGGCGGCGAGCAGCGCATGGGTGGCGGCGAGCGGTTCGACGTCGTGCAGCCGCACAACCACCGCTCGGTCCTCGGCACCCTCGCCGGCGCGACCCAGCAGGACACCACCGACGCCCTGCGCGCGGCCCGCGAGGCCGCCCCGGCGTGGCGCGCGATGTCGTTCGACGACCGCGCGGCCATCATCCTGCGCGCCGCCGACCTGCTCGCCGGCCCGTGGCGGCAGACGCTGAACGCGGCCACGATGCTCGGCCAGTCGAAGACCGCGATCCAGGCGGAGATCGACTCGGCGTGCGAGCTGATCGACTTCTGGCGCTTCAACGTGCAGTTCGCCCGCAACCTGCTGAGCGAGCAGCCGATCTCCTCCCCCGGCGTCTGGAACCGCACGGACCACCGTCCGCTCGAGGGTTTCGTCTACGCCATCACGCCGTTCAACTTCACCGCCATCGCCGGCAACCTGCCGACCGCGCCCGCGCTGATGGGCAACGTCGTGCTGTGGAAGCCGTCGCCCACCCAGTCGTTCGCCGCGCACCTCACCATGCGGCTGCTGGAAGAGGCGGGCATGCCGCCCGGCGTCATCAACCTGCTGCCCGGTGACGGTCTCGCGGTGTCCGAGGTGGCGCTGACCGCCCCCGACCTCGCGGGCATCCACTTCACCGGCTCCACCGCGACGTTCCAGAAGCTGTGGGCGCAGGTGGGCGCGAACATCGCGAACTACCGCTCGTACCCGCGGATCGTCGGCGAGACCGGTGGCAAGGACTTCATCCTGGCGCACCCGTCGGCCGACCCGGACGTGCTGCGTGTCGCGATGATCCGCGGTGCGTTCGAGTACCAGGGCCAGAAGTGCTCCGCCGCGTCGCGCGCCTACGTGCCGCGCTCGGTGTGGAACAAGATCAAGGACCAGTTCCTGGCCGAGGTCGAGGCGCTGACCTACGGCGACGTCACCGACTTCTCGAACTTCGGTGGCGCGGTGATCGACCGCCGTTCGTTCGACAAGCTGTCGGGCGTGCTGCAGGCGGCGCGCGCGGACTCGTCGCTGGAGATCGCCGCCGGTGGCACCGCGGACGACAGCGACGGCTTCTTCGTGCGGCCGACGGTGCTGCTCGGCTCCGACCCCGCGAACTCCGTGTTCACCACCGAGTTCTTCGGCCCGGTGCTCGCGGTCCACGTCTTCGAGGACGCCGACTACCTGACCGTGCTCAAGCAGATGGAGAGCGCGGCGCCGTACGGTCTGACCGGCTCGATCATCTCGCGTGACCGCGCCGCCGTGGCGCACGCGCAGGAGGAACTGCGGTTCGCCGCGGGCAACTTCTACGTCAACGACAAGCCCACCGGTGCCGTCGTGGGTCAGCAGCCGTTCGGCGGCGGCCGCGCGTCCGGCACGAACGACAAGGCGGGGTCGGTCCACAACCTGCTCCGCTGGGTCAGCCCGCGCTCCATCAAGGAGACCTTCGCGGCGCCCACCACCCACCTCCACCCGCACCAGGGCTAGATCCGGCCCTTCTGAGTGAGGGGAACGTCGTTGCGCCACAAGCACTTCGACGTTCCTCTCACCTTTCACACCCTGAGGACGTGAACCATGTTGCGCTCCAGCCTTCTTTTCGCGGCCCGCAACGCGAGCGCCCGCAAGCTCGTCGAGTCGACGCCGCTGACCCGGCCCGTCGTCGAGCGGTTCGTCGCCGGCGCCGACGTCGACGCGGCGATCCGCGCGACCGCCGAGGTGCTCGGCGACGGCCGTCTGGTGACCCTCGACCACCTCGGTGAGGACACCTTCGAGGAGTCGCAGGCCAACGCCACCGTCGAGGCGTACCTGACGCTGCTGGCGCGGCTGGAGTCGTTCGGGCTCACCGAGGGCGCCGAGGTGTCGGTGAAGCTGTCGGCCGTCGGGCAGTCGCTGGCCGTGGACGGCGAGAAGATCGCGCTGGAGAACGCCCGTCGCATCTGTGCCGCCGCCGCTGTCGTCGGCACGACCGTGACGCTCGACATGGAGGACCACACCACCACGGACTCCACGCTGGGCATCCTGCGTGAGCTGCGGGTGGACTTCCCGTGGGTGGGCGCTGTGCTGCAGGCCTACCTGCACCGCACCGAGCAGGACTGCCGCGACCTCGCGTACTCCGGTTCCCGCGTGCGGCTGTGCAAGGGCGCCTACCAGGAGCCCGCTTCCGTTGCGTACCAGGACAAGCACGAGGTCGACCTGTCGTACGTGCGCTGCCTGAAGGTGCTGATGGAGGGCGACGGCTACCCGATGGTGGCCTCGCACGACCCGCGCCTGATCGCGATCGCCGCCGACCTGGCGTCCGCTCGCTCGAAGGACACCTACGAGTTCCAGATGCTGTACGGCATCCGGCCAGAGGAGCAGCGCCGCATCGCGTCCGAGGGCAACCGGATGCGCGTCTACGTCCCGTACGGCGACGAGTGGTACGGCTACTTCATGCGCCGCCTGGCCGAGCGTCCGGCCAACGTCGCGTTCTTCGTGCGCTCGCTGCTCACGAAGAGCTGAGCTCCGCCGCGGTCTCCAGCGCGAACCGCAGCTTCACCGGCTCGCCCGCCTCGCGGAGGATCTCCGCCGCCTGGTGGGTGAGCCGGAGTGCTTTGCCCGTCTGGAACCTCGTCTCGGCGCAGAGCATGCCGTAGATCGTCACGAGGTCGGCGTAGTCCGTGTTCAGCTGGACGCCCGACAGGTGCCAGAGCACCACGGCCGTGTGTGCCGTGTTGCGCGCTTCTTCTTTGCGTTCCGCCGCACGGAGTCTGCACACATACCGTTGCAACGCCGAGAGGTAGACCGTTGGCGCCGTCTTCGTTCTGATCGCCGCGCAGATCTCGACCGTGAACGCGGACATCCGCACGGCACGGACGTGGTGGTCCGAATCGGACAGTGCGCGGGCCGTGTTCTGCAGTGGTGGCGCCAAGGTCGTGCCGAAGTACTCGACGAGCTGGTGCGGCAGCCGGTGGCAGAGGTCGAGGCACTCGTCGGCCGTGCGCAACGCCTCGTCGTCCTGGTCGCGCAGGAGCTGCTGGTCGATCAGCGCCGTCAGGGCGACGACCAGGCCCGCCTGGTTGCGCACCCGGTCTTCCTCGGTCAGTTCTCGTTGCACCGCAACGGCTTCCACGGCCGCTTCGACGTCGCCGACGACCTTGGCGACGTTGAGCAGCGCCTTGACGAGACCCGCCCGGTCTCCCGTCTCGCGCCAGAGCATGACGGCCTCGCGCGCCGTGAGTGCCGCGTCGATGTCGTCGGCGAGCTCGAGCAACGCCTGGCTGCGCCGGCACAACGCGTCGGCCAGCTCCTTGCCGAACGTCTCGGGGTGCGCGACGGCGAGGTGGCGGAAGAGGTCCACGGCCTCCTTGAGCGCCTCGTTCGCGGCGCCGGCCCGGCCCAGGTCGACGAACATGGTGCCCGCGGCGACGAGGTTGCGGGCGAGCTCCGGTTCGAACCTCGGATCTTCTTGGGCGACCACCCGCCAGTTCGCGATGGAGAGCTGCATCGAGTCGGTCGCGTGCTGCCGGTTGCCCTCGAACTGGAAGCGGTGCGCCATGACGGCCGCGACCCTGGCGAAGTCGGCGCGGAAGAGCGCCGGGTGGCCCTTCGCGAGCTCCTGGAAGAGCAGGGTGGCGTGGCTGATGGCGCTCGTGGCGTCCTCATCGCGGCCGAGCGCCTGGTAGCGGTAGCTGATCTGCTCCAGCGCGGACGCGAGCTGCGGGGTGCTCTCCGGATCGGCGATCGCGATCTCCCGCCAGAGGTCGATCGCCTCCTCGGAGACCTCCAGCACCTCGCCCATGCGCCCGGCGTTGATCAGCCGCAGGCCCAGGTCTCCCAGGGCGTCCGCGAGCAGCGGCCGGTTCTCCTGGTCCCGCGCGGCCAGCTCGCGGTAGCACTCGACCTCGGCCAGGGAGGCGTCGACCGACTCCTGGCGCAGGCCGCACACCATCGTGCGGGCGCTCAGCATGCCGTACATCTCGGCGCGTTCGAGGACGTCGGTGGCGCGGTCGAGCAGGCGGCGGGTGAGGATCGAGCCGAGCGCGTCGGTGGCGAACCGCTCGTCGCGGAACACCTTGCGCGCGATGGTCTCCAGGGTCGCGGGCGACCCGGTCTCCGCGGCGATGCGGAGGCTGTCGCGGGCCATGTCGCGCACGACCTCGGGGTCGCCGGTGATCAGCTCGTCGAGCCTCGCGCGCAGCTGCGGCCAGCGTTCGGCGGCGCGGGCCAGCAGGTCCGGGTCCGGCGTGTCCGGCGTCGCCACGGCCAGGTAGTCCTCGGCGATGCGGCCGGTCCTGCGGCCCGCGTCGCGCTTGAGCAGCTGGCGGACGAGCTGGGTGCGGTTGACGTCGCACGGGTCGCCGTGCACGACCGTGAGCGCGGCCATGTGCAGGTCGAGCACCGTCTCGCCGGCGATGTTGGGCGGCGGCTCGTCCGGCGCGGTGACCGTGAGCTGCTTCGCGAAGTGCTGGCAGGCCAGCGTGAACGACTCGGCGCGGTCGTCGACCGTGCCCGGCAGGTCCAGGTCGGTGACCTCGTGGTCGAAGTCCGCGATGCGCTGGCGGGTGGAGGACCACCACCAGCCCGTGGACCGCGCCGCCAGCAGCACCCGCGTGCGCGCCGGTCCGCCGCGCAGGGTCTCCTGCAGCAGCAGGAAGACGTCCTGCCACGGGAGGCGGTCGGCGTCGTCGATCAGCAGCAGCCTGCCGTGCGCGTCGTCGGCCCAGTGCTCCTCCGCGAAGTGCTGGAGGAGCCTGGTCTTGCCCGCGCCGGCCGCGCCGTGCAGCAGCAGGGATGCCTGGGGCGCCGAGCTGTCGCGCCACCGCAGGAGTGTGCGCAGTTCGGATTCTCTGCCGTGAAAGGGGACCACCTGATGGGTGGGATCCAGCAATGCGGCGACGCTGAGTGCTCGGTCCACTCCTTCATAGTCGGTCGCAGGTCAGGCCAGGGGTAGCAAGACCACACCATCGTGGCCTTTTCCTGTTTTTCTTTCACCCCAACGCCTACTGGCTTGGAGAACGTCCAACAGCTACCCCCTCGCCGAGACTGCAAACGTTTCCAGTTCAGCCTGGACTGAAATTGTCAGACCCTGTCGGCACAATTCGAGGTGTGCTGGTCGCTCTGGTCGCCGAGAGCGACGGCGCGGGTCGGTGGCAGAAGCTGGACGACGACGGGACCGCGGCGGGGCCCGTCATGTCGGCTTCGTCGCTGGCCTCCGCCGTCGCGTCGCTGGAACGCGCCCATCGGCCGCGCTGGGTGTGGGCGGACACGTCCGAGATCTACCCCCTGCTGCTCGCGGCCGGGGTGCGCGTCGACCGGTGCTGGGACCTGCACCTGACCGAGTCGTTGCTGCTCGGCGCGGAGGGGCGGCACCGGGAGCCGAAGGAGCTCGCCGGGGCGTTGGCGCGCGTCCTGGGCCTGCAGGTGCCGGCCGACGTCGGGCCGCCGAAGAAGGACGACGCGCTGACGTTGTTCGGGCCGGAACCGGTGGTGCTGCCGGGCGACACCGACCCGCTGGCGGCGTTGTCGCTGGTTTTCCGCGCCCAGCAACGGAATTCGGCGCTGGGGCTGCTGATCGCGGCGGAGTCGGCGTCGGCGCTGGTGGCGGCGGAGATGACGTTCCACGGGCTGCCGTGGCGCGAGGACGTGCACAACCGGTTGCTGGAGGAGGTGCTCGGGCCTCGGCCGGCGCCGGGTCAGCGGCCGAAGCTGTTGCAGGCGCTGGCGGATCAGATCCAGGAGGCGTTCGGCGGGCGGGAGATCAACCCGGACGCGCCGGCGAGCATCGTGAAGGCGTTCGCGCGGGCGGGCGTCGAGGTGCCGTCGGCGCGGCGGTGGGTGCTGAAGAAGGTCGATCATCCAGCCGTGGCGCCGCTTCTGGACTACAAGGAGCGTGCACGGCTGTGGGTGGCGCACGGCTGGACGTGGCTCGACGCGTGGGTGTCGGACGGGCGGTTCCGGCCGGACTACGTCGTGGGCGGCGTGGTGTCGGGGCGGTGGGCGTCGCGCGGCGGGGCGGCGTTGCAGATCCCGCGGCTGATGCGGCAGGCCGTGATCGCGGACGACGGCTGGTGCCTCGTGGCCGCGGACGCCTCACAACTGGAACCGCGGATTCTCGCTGCGCTGTCAGGGGATGCGCGGCTGATCGAGGTGTGCACGGACGACGACCTCTACGCGGCACTGGCCGAGGACTCGTTCTCCGGCGAACGGCCGCGCGCGAAGATCGCCATGCTGTCGGCGATGTACGGCGGCACCTCGGGCGAGGCCGGGCCGTTGCTCGCCGTGCTGCGCAAACGCTTCCCCGTCGCGGTCGGCTACGTGGAGGCGGCCGCGCAGGCCGGTGAGCAGGGGCGGATGGTGCGCACGCGGCTGGGGCGCACGTCGCCCACGCCGTCCGCTGCCTGGCAGGAGCTGACCGGCGGCGCGGACGACTTCGGGAACGTGTCGAGCTCGTCGCGGCAGGCGGCGCGCAACTGGGGCCGGTTCACCCGCAACTTCGTGGTGCAGGGCAGCGCGGCGGACTGGACGGCGGCGTTGCTGGCGGTGCTGCGCACGAGGTTGCCCGAGGACGCTCACCTGGTGTTCTTCCAGCACGACGAGGTGCTCGTGCACTGCCCGCGCGAGGACGCGGACGCCGTGATCGAGGCGATCGCGGAGGCCGGGCGGGAGGCGACGCGCCTGCTGTTCGGTGACACGGCCGTGCGGTTCCCGATGAACGCCGTGCCCGTGACCTGCTACGCGGACGCGAAGTAAGTCCAAACGAGACGTTCCGAACCTGCGGCGATTTGTTCCGTTGGTCCGAACGGGCGCTTGTTCTCGCACTGTGAGAGCGCTCTCATAAATGGACTGCACCCGTGACAAGGAGGTCACTCGCGCATGAGGCAACGCCGCCGCATCCTCGCGGCCACGACAGCTCTTCTTGCTGCGGTACCCCTGGCGATCGCCGCCATGTCCGCCAACGCTTCGATCCCACCCCCCGCATCGGGATGGACGCAGGTGTGGGGTGACGACTTCAACGGTTCGAACGGCTCGCTGCCGTCGAGCGCCAACTGGATCATCGACACCGGCCACGGCTACCCCGGCGGACCTGCCAACTGGGGCACCGGCGAGATCCAGAACTACACCAACAGCACGAACAACCTGAAGCTCGATGGCAACGGCAACCTGCGCATCACCGCCCTGAAGGACGGCGGGGGCAACTGGACGTCGGCGCGCATCGAGACCCAGCGCTCCAACTTCAAGCCGGCGGCGGGCGGCAAGCTCGCCATCGAGGGCCGCATCCAGATGCCGAACGTCTCGGGCGAGGCCGCCCTGGGCTACTGGCCCGCGTTCTGGACCCTCGGCGCGCCGTACCGCGGCAACTACTGGAACTGGCCGGGCATCGGCGAGTTCGACATCATGGAGAACGTCAACGGCATCAACTCCGTGTGGGGCGTGCTGCACTGCGACGTCGCACCAGGCGGTGCCTGCGGAGAGTTCACCGGCATCGGCAACTCGAGGGCGTGCCCCGGTTCGTCCTGCCAGAGCGCCTTCCACACGTACCGCTTCGAGTGGGACGACGCCGCGAAGACGTTCACGTGGTTCGTCGACGGCCAGGCGTTCCACCAGGTCACGCAGGCCCGTGTCGGCGTGAACGTGTGGAACGCGATGACGTCGCACGCCGGCCACTTCATCCTGCTCAACCTCGCGATGGGCGGCGCGTTCCCGAACGCGCTCAACAACAACCAGCCGACCCCTGTCGCGGCCACCCAGTCCGGGCACTCGATGGTCGTGGACTACGTGGCCGTCTACTCGGCTGGTGGCACACCCCCGACCACCACCACTACGACCACGACGTCGAACCCCGGCGGTGGGGGTTCCGCGTACAACGAACTGCAGGCGGAGAACGCTTCCGAGCGCTCCGGCGGGTCCGTTGCGCCCGGTGATGGCGGTTCGGGCGTGCACCAGATCGCGAACGGCGGCTACCTGAAGTTCTCCGGCGTCAACTTCGGCTCCGGACCCGCGCGGCAGTTCTACGCCCGCGTGGCGTCGGGTGCCGGTGGTGGCGTGAGCGGGCTGGTCGAGGTGCGGCTCGGGTCGCGCACCGCCACCCCGGTCGGGTCGATCGCGGTCGGCAACACCGGTGGCTGGGACGCGTGGAGAACGATCCCCGCGAACATCTCGAACATCTCCGGGACGCACGACGTGTACGTGACGTTCACGAGCGGGCAGCCTTCGCCGTACGTGAGCGTGAACTGGGTGAAGTTCGGAACCTGACCCCTGGGTTCGCGGGCCCTCGGCCCCGTCCGCTAAGCTGTCATCGCACGACCACGGATGATTAGCTCAGCGGGAGAGCACTACCTTGACACGGTAGGGGTCACTGGTTCAATCCCAGTATCGTCCACTTGAGAACGGGGCCTCAGCTTCTGAGGCCCCGTTTTCGTCTACCCGAGGTTGTCGCCGTGGGTCAAGGTCTCCCACGCGACGAACAGGTTGTTCGTGCCCTGCGGACGGCGCTGGGTCGTCCACGTCTCGGTGTTGGGCATGGGGTTGCCGAGGCGGTTGTGCATGGCGTTGAAGCCGACCTCGGTGATGGGACCCAGTCCTCGCTTGACCGTTCCGCCGCAGAGCCACGACGGCGGACCGTTCAGTTCGTACGTCGCCTGGAATCCCAGCGCTTCCCGCAACCTCGTGCCGATCTCCGGGTAGAGGTCGACGCCCTGGATCCTCGTCGTCTCGGCCACGTGCGAGATGGCGGACAGGCCGTATCCCGTGTGGACGAAGTCGCGGCAGGTCTCCTGGGTGAGGCCGTTCACGAACGTGGACTGGTTGTGCCAGAAGCCGATGATCTTCTCGCGGGTGTTGAGGTTGTTGCTGGGCACGGTTTTCGGCAGGGCGCCGTCCGACGTGAGGTAGATGAACGCCGGGACCCGTGCGCGGTAGAGGCCGATGCCGCGGTCGTAGATCGCCTTGTCGTCCAGGAAGACCCCGATGCCGACGATGGCCTCGGCGATGCTGAGCTCCCAGTTGCCCGTGCGGGGGTCGCTCGCCTTGATCTCGTTGTAGTAGACGTTGCGGAGCATGGTGCCGAAGCGGGCGCTGTTGGGCCAGTTCCCGTAGACGTGCTTGATGATCTCGGCTGCCCGCGGCCAGCTGCTGCCCGCCCACGCGGTCTGCAGGTGGGCGTTGTCGTTGGTGTGGTCGCGGACGGTGTTCGACCAGGCGTCCATGATCTGGATGGCCTTGTTGGCGTACCTGGCGTCCCTCGTGACGTACCAGGCGAGGGCGTGCGTGTAGGCCGCGATGGCGTCCTCGCGCTCGTCGGTGCAGCCGAGGTTGGGGTTGCTCACCGGGCCGCACTCCACGACCGCCCTGGGGTGCGGTGTGTAGCTGAGCGAGGCGTAGCGGGAGGCCATCATCGCGTCGTACGCGCGCTTCTGCGGCTGGGTGCCGGCGTTGACGCGCGTGCGCATGACGTCGAGCTGGCCCTTGCTCACGAGCACGCCGGGGTGGGTGAACGCGGGCGGGGCGGCCTGGGTCGTGGCTGCTCCGGTCAGGGTGAGCACCACGGCCAGGATCAGAGGCAGGGTTCTGCGGGGCATGGAGTTGTCCTTCGGGGTCGTCTCCTCCGTTGGCGACGGCGTCCTCTTGGTACCACGAATGACAACGTTTGCAGGGACCGGAAACAGGTACGGTCGAGGCGTGTACGCCGAACGTCCTGCTCCCGCGGGTCTGGCCTGCCTCTGGACGCGCACGGTGTCGACCCCGACCGTGCAGCGCGTGGTGCCGGACGGCTGCACGGACCTGATGTGGTCGCCTGCTTCCGGGACCTTGATGGTGGCCGGGCCGGACACTCGTGCGCAGATGGCGTCGGTTTCTTCTGGGACGTTGTACGGGGTGCGGTTGCCGCCCGGCGCTTTTCCCTCGGTGTTCGGGGTGCCCGCTCATGCCGTGCGCGACCTGCGGGTTCCGTTGGCCGAGCTGGTGCCTTCGGCGCGGTTGGACTCGTTCTCGTCGATGGTGGCCTTCTGCGCCTCGCGGGTGGTGGTCGATCCCGCGCTGGCGGCTACCGCGTCGTTGCTGCGTTCTGGCGACGTGGCCTCCGCGGCGTGGGAGATCGGGCTGAGCTCACGCCAGCTGCGCCGCCGTTGCCTGGACGCGTTCGGGTATCCGCCCAAGGTGCTGCAACGCGTGCTGCGCTTCGACTCCGCGTTGCGCCTGGCGTGGGCCGGTGAGTCTTTTGCTTCCGTTGCTCTGGCGGCCGGTTACGCGGACCAGGCGCACCTGGCCCGCGAGGTCCGTTCCCTTGCCGGGGTGTCGCTGGGTCAGCTGATCCGGCCGTAGCGGCGCAGCGTGAGCAGGGCGTCGACGGTGGCGATCGACCGCCACTCGAACTTGACGATCGGTGTGAAGGCCGGGAAGTGGAAGTCCCAGCCGCCGTCCTCCTGTTGTGCGTTCTGCAGCTCGTCGAGGTCTTCGGCCAGCTCTTCCTCGGTGAACCAGGCCGTCGCGAGGCTGGTGGGCTTCTGCGCGAACTGGTGCAGTTCCAGACCCTCGCCCTCCGCGTAGCCCTCGGTGCTGGGCTTGAGGTGCTTGAGCTTTTCGGCCGCGAGCTCGGCCCGTGCCCGGTCCGGCACCTCGTCGAGGAACATCGCCGCACCCCGCAACTCGTACGGGTGGGTTTCCCCGAGCTTCTCGATCTCCTGCCAGCAGTAGTCCGTGGCCTTGTCGAGCCAGGGGTCGCCCACCTCCAGCGCGTGCAGGGCGGCGGCGATCTGCGAGGTCAGCAGCAGTCCGCCCTGGTCGTCGGCCTGCACCCACGGCGCCTTCGGGTGGTCCTTCGACGTCGACATGCCGAACGGCACGCTTCCGTCGGGACAGGTGGCGTTCAGCCAGGTCAGGACGCTCTCGGCGTGCTCGGGAGCGTTCACGCCGGCGAAGATCTGCAAGGCCCGCAGCGCGTGCAACGGCTGGCTGGTCGGACCGCGATGGTCCGGCTCCAGCCCGTAGCCGTACCCGCCGTCGTCGTTGCGGTAGGCCAGCACGGCCCTGACCACGTTCTCGGCACTTCCGCCGTCGAAGGCGTGCTCGAACCAGCGTTGTTCCAGCGTGCGGGCGTTGTGCCAGAGGAAGTTCCTCGCTTGTCCGATCATGCCCCCGAACGTAGGCGCGCCGGGGGCCCGCCGTCTTGTACGAATCGGCCATGTGACCTGATCAGCTGGTTCGTTCGCCCGCGCAGGGAACCGGTCCTATGCGAAAATCCTCTAACCGGGGTGTGGAGTTCTGAGGGGAGCTGGCCAGGATGCTGATGTTCGACGCAGTCGTTCCGTGGACGACCGGCGCCGCCGTGGGCGGAGCCATCGGATCGGCCCTGGGCAGCTCGGGTGGCGGCGGTGGCGGAACCGCGAAGTTCAGCGTCGACCCCGACCAGGCCCAGAAGATGATCGACGGCCTGAAGAAGTCGATCGAGCGCCTGGCCGAACTGGAAGAATCGAGCGGCAAGATCCAGTACGCCGGCGCTCCCGGCCCCGACCCGTACAGCGGCTACGCGACGCTCGCCATGCGCAAGACGGCCGGCGGTGAGCCCGGCGGCTACCTCTGGGCGAACCGCGAAGCACGCAAAGCGCTCGAGCAGACGATCAAGAACATCGAGAAGGCCCTGGCCGAGTACCGGGCCACCGACGACGCGGCGAAGTCCGCCATGAAGGGCTGACACGATCTTGAAGCGCATGACCGCCCTCCTGACCGCCGTGCTCGCGTTCGGTGCGCTCGCCGGGTGCACGAGCTCCCAGACCGGTGGCAACCCCACGCCGGCGCCGACGACCGGCGGCGGGCAGACGAGCACGGAGCCCACCGGAAGCGACGGCCCAGGCCTCAGCATCGCCAAGTACGTCAGCGACCCGTGCAGCATCCTCACCGCGAGCCAGGTCACGACACTCGGTTCCGTGCGGGCGCCCGAGTCCAACACCGCGGAACTCGGCCCGCAGTGCTCCTGGAAGGGCCAGGACGTCATCAAGAACTCCCGGTACTCGGTTTCCGTGACCGAGAAGAAGTCGTTCGACGACATGGTCGCCAACGTCAAGGGCAACCCGGTCTTCGAGGACAAGAAGATCGACGGTGTTCGGGTGATCTCCACCGACCAGCTCGACGGCCTGATCACCTGCCTGGTCTCCATCCAGGCTGCCAAGACCGACTCGGTCACGGTTCAGACCAACATCGCCGCAGACGAGCGAGCCGCCAAGAAGGCGTGCCCGGAGGCGGAGCGGGTCGCGCAATTGATCATCACAAACCTGAAGGGGTAGCGAGATGGCTGGGGATGAGCCGAACGTCAGCGGTTTCGCCGTGCTCCCCTTCGCGGGCGGCGACACGATCTACAAGTGGTTCCAGAACGGCAGCGGTCCGGGTCAGAGCACCTCGGTGACCGCACAGGCGTGGCGCGACCTGTCCAGCGGCCACGGCGACGTCGCCCAGCTCATCGAGCAGGCAGTGCGCGACTCCGGTGCCGCCTGGGAAGGCTCCGCGGGTGACGCGGCACGCGGTGCGACCTCGCCGCTCGCCACCTGGGCGACCGTCACGGGCGACTCGGCCACGCAGGCCGGTACGAGCGCGGACGCCGTCGGCGAGGCGTACGTCAACGCGCGCAACGCCATGGCTCAGCCCCCGGCCGTCCCGGACAAGCCGTTCCTCAACGACATGGCGTGGTGGGACACCGACTACGACAAGGCCGTCGAGAAGAACCAGCAGGTCAGCGAGCAGAACGTGCGGGCGTTCAACCAGTACGCCACCGCCGTCAACGCGAGCACCGACAACCAGCCGACGTTCATCTCCCCCAATGCCGACGACGCGAGCGTCCAGGACGGACCGCCGGACGGCAAGTACAAGATCGACGAGGTCGACGGCACCAACAACCCGCCTCCCGGCGGCGGCAACAACCCTCCCGGCGGCAGCAACAACCCGCCTCCCGGCGGGGGCGGCCGCAACGGTGGTGGCGACGGCAGCACTGGTCTGTCCCAGTGGACGCCGCCGACCGACACCACCGGCACGGCCGGCGTCGACGACAAGTTCCCGCCGCCTCCCCCCACCGACGACCCGCGCAACCGGCCGCCGACCAACATCGGTGACCCGAACGTGCCGCCTGGCGGCAGGTTCGACCCCAACGACCCGCGTCGTCCCGGCGGGCCGCTCGACCCCAACAACCCGCGCCGTCCCGGCGGGCCGCTCGACCCGAACAACCCGCGCAACCGTCCCGGTGGCCTGGGTGGGCCTGGTGGTGGCGGCGCCGGAGGCGGTGGCCGTGGTGGCGGGCTCGGTGGGCCCGGCGGTGGCGCCGGTGGTGGTCTCGGTGGTGCCGCGGCCGCTCGTGGGATGGGCGGGCCTGGAGCTGCCGGTGCCGCCGGCTTCGGTGGTGCGGCCGGCGTTGCCGGTGAAGGTCGTGGCGCTGGTGGGTTCGGGCCCGCCGGTGCCGGTGCGGCCGGCGCTGCCGGACGTGGTGGTGCGGCCGGCATGGGTGGCGGCATGGGCGCTGGTGGTGGTCGCGGCGAGGGTGCCGAGGACAGCGAGCACAAGTCCGCGTCGTACCTGCAGGAGACCGAGGACATCTTCGGCGACGGAACGATGGTTGCTCCGCCGGTCATCGGCGGATAAGGGGGAAACGTGCTGCGGAGCAGGGTCGCCATTCCTGTCACTGCGCTGTACCAGGCGTGGCAGGCCGCGGGTCTGCCCACGCTGCACCGGGCGCTGCTCGCCCAGGTCGAGTTCGACGAGGGGCTCCTCGAGTCGGGCGACGTGAGCGAGCTCGAACGGCTGCAGCGGACGGCGTGGGCTCACCTCGAGGGATACGGGCTCGCGCGCGGCGGGCAGGTCCACCCGGACCTCGTCAACGCGTTGCGGCTCGTCGTCGAGGCCGGCGTGGAGTACTGGGCGTTCTTCAGCCTGAAGGACGGGCCTCAGCAGAGCGTGCTGGTCGTGACGAACGGCCAGGACGCGCTGCGGATCCTGCTCACGGCGGACCAGCAGTTCGTGCTCGAACCGGTGCGGCCGGACGAGGCCCCGCAGGCGCTGGTCGGCGCGCTGCCGCCGACCCCGGCCGGCAAGGGCAGCCCGATCACGCTCCCCGAGGACGCGCTGCAGCAGAAGCGGCAGCCGTCCTATGAGGACACCGGGTCGTTCATGCAGCAGAGCCGGCCGACGAGCACACCGAACGACCAGCTCGTCGCGCAGCTCAAGGAGATCATGGGGCAGCCGCGGACGGGCGGCGGTCAGGTGTTCTCGGCCAAGCGGGACCACCTGGGCCGCAAGCAGCGCTGCGTCAACCCGATCACGTACATCGACACGCCGAGCGGGCGGTACCTGGCGGCGAAGAGCGAAGGCTGGCTGCGCGTGCAGCCAGCCGACTTCGGCACGTTGGCGCGAATGACCGCGACGATGCCGTAAGAAGGGCCGGGGCACCCCCGGCCTTTCTCGTCAGGAGAACCGCAGCGCGTCCGGCCCCAGGTCGGCCGGGCTGCGGTGGCCCGAGAGTCCCAGCGTCAGGTCGAAGTCCGCGAGCAGGCTGCGCAGCACGTGCTTCACACCCACCTGGCCGCCGTGGGCGAGCCCGTACGCGAACGGCCGCCCCACCATCACGGCCTTGGCCCCCAGCGCCAGCGCCTTCACGATGTCGGCGCCGGTGCGGATGCCCGAGTCGAACAGCACGTCGACCTGCTCCCCCACCGCCTCCACGATGGACGGCAGCGCGTCCAGCGACCCCACCGCGCCGTCCACCTGACGCCCGCCGTGGTTCGAGACGACGACACCGTCCATTCCGTACTCGACGGCCTTGCGCGCGTCGTCCGCGTGCTGGATTCCTTTGAGGACGATCGGCCCGTCCCAGTGCTCCCGCAGGAACGCCAGCTGGTCCCACGACTTGTCGGTGCCGGTGAACAGCTGCACCCACCGCAGGATCGCCATCGGCAGGTCCTCCTCGGGCGACTTCTGCAGCCCGGCGCGGAAAACCGGGTCGCTGAACGGGATCGCCGTGCCGACACCCCGCAGGAACGGCAGGTAGGCCTGGTCCAGGTCGTGCGGCCGCCATGCGAGCGTCCACGTGTCCAGCGTGACGACCAGCGCCGTGTACCCCGCCTTCCGAGCGCGCTCCAGCAACGACGCGCACACGTCGGGGTCGTTCGGCCAGTACAGCTGGTACCAGCGCGGCCCCTCGCCCGACGCCTCCGCCACCTCCTCGATCGTGTGCGACGACGCCGTCGACAACACCATCGGAACGCCGAGCTCGGCGGCCGCCCGCGCGGTCGCCAGCTCGCCGTCCGGGTGCAGGATCGACTGCACGCCAACGGGTGCGAGCATCACCGGCGCGGGCAGCTCGGTGCCCAGCACGGACACGCCCAGGTGCCGTTCGGTCGCGTTGGTCAGCATCCGCGGCACGATCCGCACCCGGTCGAACGCCTCGCGGTTCGCCCGCACGGTGGCGCCAGAGCCGGCGCCTCCCGCCACGTACCAGAACGGACCCGGTCCCAGCCGATCCCGCGCGGACTGCTCCAGCGCGTCCGGGTCGGTGGTGAACGGCGGCACGGCGCCACCGAGCCCCTGCAGGTAGATCTCGTTCTGGTACGCGGCGAAAGAGGTCATGCCGCCTACTTTGCTACGGAACGACCGGCGCGCACTAGACCCGCGCGGCCGCCGGACGCTTCCGGGCGACCGACTGACGAGGCCAGCGCGACTCCAGCCAGATCGCGATCGGCGCCGCCGTGACCACTGTGGACACCGTGCCGGCGATCAGGCCGATCAGCAGCGCGATGGCGAAGTCCGCCAGCGAGCCGTCGCCGAGCACCAGCAACGCCGCCAGCACGAAGAGCACGCCGATGCCGGTGTTCACGGTGCGCGGCACGGTCTGCACGACCGCGTCCGACACCACGTCCGGATAGGCGGCCTTCAACCTCGCCCCACGAAGCTCGCGCAGGCGGTCGAAGACGACGACGGAGTCGTTGACCGAGTAGCCGATCACGGTCAGCAGCGCGGCCAGGAACACGCCGTCCGCGGTCTTGCCCATCCACGCGAACAGGCCGATCAGCACGAGGACGTCGCTGATCAGCGCGGCGACGGTGGCGAGGCCGAGGCGCCAGTCGAAGCGGATGGCCAGGTAGCCGAGCTGAGCGGCGACGGCGATGGCGAGGCCGATGATGGCGTTGCGGCGCAGTTCGGACGACAGCGACGGACCGATCAGCTCGTTGCTCGACTGGCGGGCGCCCCCGTCAACGGCGGACGACACGACCTCGCCGATGCGGTTGGACGTCGCGTCGTCGATCGGGCCGGTGCGCAGGGAGACCTCGTTGCCGGACGACGACACCACCACGTCGGAGAAGCCCGCATCGGACAGGGCGGTGCGCACGCGACCGGCGTCGATGCCGCCACCTGCGGTGAAGTCGAGCATGCGGCCGCCGGTGAACTCGACGCCCAGGTTCAGGCCGCGCGCGAAGAGGCCCGCGAACGCGACCAGGACCAGGACGCCCGCGCTGATCAGCCACCGCGAAGGACGCCGGTAGAGCACGACGGACAGGCGTTGGCGGACGTAGCCCAACGTGTGCAGACCGCTCAACCGGGGGCGACGAGCCACGAAACGCGAGCCGATCACCCACACGACGAGCACGCGCGAGAGCACCAGGGCGCTGAACATCGAGGCCAGGACACCGATGGTCAACGTGACACCGAAGCCCCGAACCGGGCCGGTGGCCAGCCAGAACAGCAGACCGGCGGCGAGCAGGGTCGTCACGTTCGAGTCGGCGATCGCGCTCAACGCGCCGCGGAAGCCGTTCTCCGAGGCACGGCGCAGATTCGGTTTTCGCGCGTACTCCTCGCGCGCTCGTTCGAAGATCAGGACGTTCGCGTCGACCGCCATGCCGATGGCCAGCACGAAGCCGGCCAGGCCGGGCAACGTCAACGTCGCCCCCACCGCCAAGAGCCCGGCGTAGGCGACACCCGCGTACCCGACCAGCGCGACGACGGCCAGGAAGCCCGCGAGCCGGTAGGCGAACATCAGGAACAACGAGGTCAGGGCGATGCCGATGATCGCGGCCTTGGCGCTGGCCTCGATGGCCTCGGCGCCCAGCGTCGCGCCGACGGTGCGCTGCTCGATCACCTCGACCGGCACGGGCAACGCGCCGGAGCGGATCACCAGGGCGAGTTCCTTGGCCTCCGGCTGGGAGAAGCGGCCGGTGATCGTGGTCGCGCCGCCTGCCTGGCCACCGCCGCAGGGCGTGTCGAGGCTGACCTCGGGCGACGAGATGGGCTTGCCGTCGAGCACGAACGCGATCTGGCGGCCGGGGGTGCCGGACGGTTCGCAGGCCGCCTCGCCGGTGACCTTCTGCCAGGTCTTCGAGCCCTCGCCCTGGAACTGGATGTTGACCACGAAACCCGCGCCCTGCGGGTTGGCGTTGGACTGCGCGTCGGAGATGCCCTCGCCGGTCATCACGGTCTGGCCGCCCCGCTGCACCGTGAGCTGCGCGGTCTGGCCGAGGACCTTCACGGCCTCTTCCGGGTCCTGCACGCCGGGCAGTTCGACGACGATCCGGTTCTCGCCGGAACGGGCGATCACCGGTTCGGCGACGCCGAGCGAGTCGACCCGGCGGCGCAGGACCTCCATGGAACGGTCGGCGGCGTCGGAGTCGCCCTGGGCCTGGAGCACGATCTGGGTTCCGCCGCGCAGGTCGAGACCGAGGCGGGGATCGGTGGTGAGCAGCAGGAATGCGGAGGCGACGAGGACCCCGAGCGCTATGAGACCGCGCACGAGCAGCCCTCGTCGCGCGTTGTCGCGCGACATGGGTGAAGAAGCCTTCCGGGAGAAAGTGGTTGCTGGTGAAGGGGATTCAGCGACCGGAAGGCGGTGAACGAGCGGGCTGCGGGGTCCAGCGGATGCCCTCGGGCGTGCGGTGCACGCGCCGGGCGAAGGCGACGACGAACCGCATCGGCAGCGCGGGCTTCGCGACGGGCGGCACGTCGGACGCCACCTGGGCCTGCGGCACCTGGGCGGCGTGCGGGTTGTGCGGTTTGGGGGCGGTGACCGGCAGGTTCGCGACGTCGTGGCCGTGCTGCACGACGGCACCCGCGACCGCGGGCTCGACCGGCGCGCTGACGAGGAACAGCTGTCCGAGGAACAGCAGGAACGCGAGCGCGACCGCGTTGCGACGCATCACCGCTTCCTGCCTCCACCGACATAGACGAGCGCTCCCCCCACGACAGCGCACAACCAGGAAAGCACAAGTGGCTGCATCGTCGTAGCCCCGAAGAACAACGCGATGGTCCAGCCGACCAGGATCAGCGCCGAAACGCCCAGCAGCGACACCGTCACGGCGAGCTTGCGCAGGCTGAAGAGCAGCGCGAACGGCCGCAGCCGCAGCCCCACCACCAGGCAGCACAGCACCAGCGCGCCGGTGAAGAACCCCAGGTAGGGGGTGGGCCGGGGCATGCCCGCGATCAACGCGAGTAAACCGCCGCCGACGAGCAGCAACGAGAGAGTGCGCAGCGAACGCCACACCTGGACCTTGTTCAACTGCGACGGCGCGGGCGGTTTGGCCGACCGCCGCCGTTGCACGGTCGCGAGGTTCGCCTTCGAGTCCGCGTCGGACGGGTCGAGCTTGATCGCCGCCCGGTACGCGTGCTCGGCGGTGCCCCAGTCGCGCATGCGCAGCGCCGCGTCGCCGAGCACCTGGAACGCCCGCGCCTCGCTCGGGGCGAGCTGCGAGGCGTGCAGGGCCGAGTCGAACGCCTCGACGGCGCCTTCGGGCGAGTCCGCGAGCACCTCGGCGAGCACGACGTAGCCGCGCCAGTCGCCGGGCTTGCGCCGCACGGACTCGCGGGCCGAGACCGCCGCCTCCGCGGGACGGCCGAGGTCGCTCAACGCCAGCGCGGCCAGCCGTTGCGGCCAGGCGGGCTCGCCGTCGAGGACCATCGCGCGCTTGGCCGCGTCGAGCGCCTGGTCGGCCTCGCCGAGGTCGAGGTGGGCGGCGGCGAGGCGGCACCACGCCTCGGAGTGCCGAGGGTTCGCCGCCACGAGGGGCCGCAACAGGTCGACGGCCTGCCGCGGCTTCCCCGAGGCGGTGAGTTCGGCGGCACGCAGGAGCACCGCTGTCATCGGCTCGGACACGCCGCACAGTGTGACAAAGCGGTCCGCGCCCCCGAACGGGTGACCTCGACGGAGGCGCCGAGGTCACCTCGCCGGGTGCTCAGCCCGCCGACTCCCCGAACCAGCGCGCCAGCTCGGCGTCGAGCGACGCCTGGTCCTCGCCGACCCACGCCACGTGCCCGTCCGGCCGGATCAGCACGGCGGGCACGTCGAGCTCCTCGCTGACGTCCACGACGTGGTCGACCCGGTCCGCCCAGCCGCCGGCGGACACCGTTCCCGCCTGGTCGAGCAGGATCCCGCGCCCGGCGTGCATCTGCGCGTACAGCCCGCCGCGCTTCAGCGCGAGGTCCCCGATCCGCCGCCCGACCAGCGGGTGCTCCGAGCCGAGGTCGTACCGCACGGCCACCGCGATGATCTTCTCGATCAGGTAGCGGTTGACCTCCTCGAACGCCACGAGCTCGGTGAACACCCGCCGCACCGCCTGCGGCCCCGGCTCGACCTTCATCAGCTCGATCTGCGCGCGGGTGTTGTTCAGCACCTCCTCGGCGACCGGGTGCCGTTCGGCCTCGTAGGTGTCGAGCAGGTCGGACGGCGCCCACCCGTGCACCGCGCCCGCGAGCTTCCAGCCCAGGTTGAACGCGTCCTGCACGCCCAGGTTGAGCCCCTGCCCGCCGGTCGGCGGGTGGACGTGCGCCGCGTCGCCCGCGAGGAACACCCGCCCCGACCGGTAGCGCTCTGCCTGCCGGGTGGCGTCGCCGAAGCGGGACAGCCAGCGCGGCGAGTGCACGCCGAAGTCGGTGCCGGCGACCTTCACCAGCTGCGCCTTGACGTCGTCGAGCGTCGGCACGGCGGCCCGGTCCTCGTTCACGCTGTCCGCGGGCACGACGACGCGGTACGTCGCGGTGCCGCCGATCGGCCCGATGCCGAACCGCTTCTGCGTCTCGCGGACCTCCAGCATCAACGGCATCGCCTCCTCCCACGGGATGCCGATCTCCATCTCGCCGAGCAGCGTCTCCACCCGCGACGGCTCGCCCGGGAAGTCGATGCCGGCCAGCTTGCGCACGGTGCTGCGGCCGCCGTCGCACCCGACGAGGTACCGCGCGCGCAACGACGTGCCGTCCGCGAGCGTGACGGTCACGCCCTCGTCGTCCTGCTCGAACGCCGTGACGGTGGCGCCGCGCCGGATCTCGGCGCTGGCCTCGACGGCGTGTTCGGTCAGCAGGCGCTCGATCTGCGGTTGCGGCAGGCCGAGCACCACCGGGTACTTCGTGTCGAGCTTCTCCGGCGCGGGCCTGTCGATGCCCGCGAAGAACCCGGCGAGCGGATGGGTCCTACCCGCGTCCAGGAACCGCTCGACGATGCCGCGCTGGTCCATCACCTCGATGCTGCGCGCGTGCAACCCGAGCGCCTTGACGACCTTCGTCGGTTCCGGGTCCCGTTCCAGCACCAGCACGCCCACTCCGTGCAGGCGCAGTTCCCCAGCCAGCATCATGCCGGTCGGTCCACCGCCGGCGATGATGACGTCGATCATGGAGTCTTCCCCATTTCCCCAGGTAGATGACGTTGGCCGGGAAATGATGAAGTACACCCGGGGTCTTGTGGCAAGCCCCCGGGTGCGCTATATGTTGAAGTGGGAGGAGAGCGCTGCTCTCCTTTTTCCGTTTCAGAGGGTCAGCGAAGAAGCCCTGCCTCGTTCAGGTGGGCGAAGATGATCCGGTCCACCGGTGAGACGCGGTCCGCGTCCGCGGTGGTCAGCCAGGCGAGTTCCTCGATCTCGGCCGATGCCACCGGTTCCCCGTCGAACGACGCGGTGTAGCAGGTCATCCGCACGGTCACCCCCGACGTGTGGCCGTGCGCCTGCGCCTCGAACGTGCCCACGTGCTCAGCCGAACCGGCGTCGATGTCGACGGACAGCTCCTCGCGGATCTCGCGCACGAGCGTCTCGACGTCGGACTCCCCCTGCTCGCGCTTGCCGCCCGGCAGGTAGTACGTGTCCTTGCCCCGCGACCGGGTGCCGAGCACCTGGCCGTCCTTCAGATAGATCCAGGCCACCTTGTCGATCACACGACGGAGGTTAGGCGTTGGCGAGTTCCTTCACCACGCGGTGCGCGTCGGCGAGCGACTCGACGGCGAGCTCGCGGAACTGGTGCATCTGCGGCACGACGTCCGCCAGCGTGAGCTCGGCGTGCACGAACTCGAGCTTCTGGTCGAGCCCGACCATCGACAGCACGGCCCGCAGGTAGGGCTCCTGGAAGTCGAACCCCTCGCGCGGCGTGCCCGGCTTGTACGAGCCACCGCGGGCCGTCACGACGACGACGCGCTTGCCGCCCCACGCGAACGTGCCGTCCTCGCGGGCGAAGTGCTCGGAGGTCGCGACCTGGTCGATCCACGCCTTCAGCGTCGACGGGATCGAGAAGTTGTACATCGGCGCGCCGAGCAGGATCACGTCCGCCGCGTCGATCTCCGCGATCAGTCCGGCGGAAATGCCCTGGTCGGTGCCGTCCTTGTGCGGGATGGGCGACGCGTGCAGGTCCCGGTAGGTGTAGCCGGAGCCGGGGTTCGCGGCGCGCCAGCTCTCCGCGAACGCACCCGACACCTCCCGGGTCACGGATCCCTCGTACCGAATGCTCGTGTCGATGTGCAGCAGATTGGTCATACTCGGAACATACGAGCGAAGAACTTCCGAGTCAAGATGTTCCGAGTCAAGAACATCTCCCCCGGGATGTAGGATGGAACACATGGAGGAGCAGCCGGAACTCATCGAAGCCTGCCTGGCGAAGTGGGACATCAACTGGCTGCTGCACCGCGCCGCCCAGCGGGTCGGCGCCTCGTTCGCCGAGGAGATCACCAAGTTCGGCATCTCCCTGCGCGGCCAGCTCGTGCTCCAGGCGCTCGCCAACGAGGAGGTCCAGCGCACGCAGCTCAAGCTCGGCGCGATGCTCGGCCTCGACAAGACCACGCTCACGAGCGAGCTGGACAAGCTGGAGCGGGCGGGCCTCGTGACGCGCGTGCCCGACCCGAACGACAGGCGCGTGCGCACGCCGGTGATCACGGACAAGGGCCGGTCGCTGCAGAAGGAGGCCGGTGACGCGCTCGCCGAGGTCGAACGCGCCTACCAGGCCCGGTACTCCGCCGAGGAGATGGCGGTGATCCGCAAGGTCCTGCAGGACCTCTCGAAGGGCGAGGGCCCGCTGCAGGGTTCCTGCATCTAGACCCGTACCCATAAATTCGCAGCCAGGCTTGATCAAGTCCTGCGAGCTGGGAAAACCGCGCGCAATCACCCTGATGGTTCGCGCAGCGACAAGGTAGTGGTCAAGTTCGACGATCGGCACTGGCTTCCAGCTCGTGTCATCCGCGGCCGGCACCCGAAGCACACTTTCAGACGACGCCAAGTGCGAGTCAGTCTCTGCCTGCCCGAACTGACTTCGTTCAACAACGGCAAGCGATTCCTCCCGATCGGCACCCCGATGTTCTGGGACGCACAAGCAGCTGACGTGCGGCTGGTCGATCACGACCCAGGCTGGGATCCACACACGGTGACGCCATTCCTCACCCCAGAGGAATTCGAGATCACCCCCGCCGTTGTCATCAGTGCGTCCGAAAGCTGGACACGGGTCAGCTACCTGAGCAACTTCCGGGACAGGCGAGGACATTCGGCGAAGGGTTACCAACCGCCTCGCGTGTGGCCCGCCATCTGCGACCACTCGGCACCAACGAGGGAACTGCTCATCGATGCCGAGTGGATCAAAGATTCCGAGCTTGCTCCGAGACGGAGATCCGTCATCCGGTGCTACGGCTTGTGACCGGCGCCGACGGGCTTCTAGACGAGCGCGCCCAGGTCCGCTTCGCGCAGCTGCTCCGCCGTCACGGTCGCCTGCGCGTCCACCAGCGCCTTCAGCGCCGTCCCGTGGTCCCACACGTTGACGTTCATCGCCGCCCGCAGCCGCCCGTCGCGCAGCCAGAACGCGATGAACTCCCGCGACGCGACATCCCCGCGCACCACCAGCTCGTCCTCGGGGTCGGCGAGGCCGCGGTACTCCATGCCCAGGTCGTACTGGTCGGTGAAGAAGTACGGCGACTTCAGGTACGGCTCGTCCAGCCCGATCAACGACCCGGCGACGTGCGTGCCCTGGTCCTTGGCGTTGGCCCAGTGCTCGACGCGGACCCTGCCGCCGTAGCGCGGGTGGTCCTGCGCGGCGATGTCGCCGGCCGCGAACACGTCGGGTGCGGACGTCCGCAACACCGCGTCCACCGCGACGCCGCCGGAAGCCAGCTCCAGACCTGCGGCTTCGGCCAGTTCCAGCCGCGGTGTCGCACCCACGGCCAGCACCGTCACGTCCGGGATCACCTCGGTGCCGTCGTCCAGCCGCACGCCGGACGGCGAGAAGCCCGCTACGCCGGTGCCCAGCTTGAACTCCACGCCGTGCTGTTCGTGCAGGCCGCGGAACATCGCTCCCATCTCGGCGCCGAGGACGCGCACCAGCGGTTCGGCCAAAGGGTCGACGACGGTGACGCGGCAGCCGTGCGTGCGGGCGGCGGAGGCGACCTCGCAGCCGATCCAGCCCGCGCCGATGATCAGGACGTGCCTGCCCTCGCGCAGCGCGGACTTCAGCGCCATCGAGTCGTCCAGGGTGCGGAGCACATGTCCTTGTGCGCCAGGCAGAACGCGCGGGCGTGAGCCCGTCGCGAGCAACAACCGGTCGTAGGTGCGGACCGCTCCGTCCGAGTCGACGATCGTGTGGTCGTCCGGCCGGAGCTCCAGCACCGAGACGCCGAGCTGGAGGTCGATCTCGTTGTCCGAGTAGAAGCTCGGCTCGTGCACCCACGCCGGTTCGGCGGCCTTGCCGAGCAGCACGTCCTTGGACAGCGCGGGAAGTTCGTAAGGGCGGTGGTGTTCGGTGCCGAACATCGTGATCTTGCCGCCGTAGCCGCGGTCTCGGAGCGCGCCCGCGGCGGAGGCGCCGGCGAGGCCCGTCCCGACGATGACGATGCGTTGCGGTTCCGCCATTTTCACCCCTCCAGGTGACCTGTTCTCGTCCCACGTGCGACGCTAACCGCAGCTCGGCGCGGTCGCTGGACGGAGAACCCGAAACCTCCGTCATGACAGCCGGTGACGCACGTCTCCTTTGACGTGAGCGCCGGTGCACCGAGCCGGCGCGCCGAGTGAGCTGGAGGAAGAAACCCGTGGGAGCAAAAGAGGAGTGGCAGGTGAGCTGCCGCGACATCGCTTCGCGCCGACGGGACATGACGGTGTTCGTCAGCCAGGGGCACATCGTGATCACCGTGCCGCCGGGCGAGGCCGCCGTCCTGACACCACTGGAGGTCGGCCGGTTGCGAGCCGCGTTGCGCGACGCCGTCGTGAGCGCCTCCAACACCGATATGTGACCGCCGTCACACCGTTACCTACTCGCAAGTAGGTTGATGGCAGAGTGGGCCGCATGGTGACCCGCGTGCTGCTGACCCTGGTCAAAGCCGGAGTGATCCGGCCGCTAGGCCCGCGCGGGCTCGCCGGCACCGTGCGCGGCTACCTGCACTGGGACATCACCCTCGCGTGGGGGTACCAGACGGGTGCCGGGCGGCACCCCGGCCGTGCCGCGATCATCGACGACGACGGCGTGCTCACGTACGCCGAAGTGAACGAGCGCACCAGCCGGCTCGCGCACGCCTTCCGCCCCAAGGAACGCGTCGGGCTGCTGCTGCGCAACAGCCGTGCGTTCATCGAGACGATGACGGCGTGCACGAAGGTCGGCGCCGACGCCGTGCTGCTCAACACCGGCCTGAGCAAAGGACAACTGGCCCAGGTCGCGCGGGACCAGCGGATCGACCGGATCGTCACCGACCGCGAGTTCGCCGACGTGCTCCCGGACCTCCCCGCGTTCTTCGCCGACGAGCTCGAAGGCCTGATCGCGAACGGCCCGCGCACGGCACTGCCCCGCAGACCTCCGCGCGGCCGGCTGATCATCCTCACCTCCGGCACCACCGGCACCCCTAAGGGCGCGCGCCGGCCGGAACCCGCGAGCCTCGCCCCCGCCGCCGCACTGCTGTCGCGCATCCCGCTGAGGCACGGCGACGTCATCTCCATCACCTCCCCGCTCTTCCACGCCTGGGGCCTCGCCGCGTTCCAGCTCGGCCTGGTGCTCGGCGCGACCCTGGTGCTGCGCCGGAAGTTCGAGCCCGCGCAGGCACTGAAGGACGCGGACAGGTGCACCGCCATGTTCGTCGTTCCCGTGATGCTGCAACGCATGCTGGAGACGGCGCACCGGCCGAAGCTGCGGATCATCGCGTCGAGCGGCTCCGCCCTGCCGCCGAAGGTCGCCGCCCGCACCCTCGAGGAGTTCGGCCCGGTGCTCTACAACCTCTACGGCTCGACGGAGGTCAGCTGGGCGAGCATCGCGACGCCAGAGGAGATGCTCGCGGAACCGGGCACGGCCGGGAAACCGCCGCTCGGCACCAGACTGGCCATTGTGGACGACACCGGCAAACCCGTGCCGCAGGGCGAAACCGGGCGGATCTTCGTCGGCAACGAGATGCTCTTCGACGGCTACACCAACGGCACCAGCAAGGAGTCGCTGGACGGCCTGATGTCGACCGGCGACCTCGGCTACCTCAAGAACGGCCTGCTGTTCGTGGCGGGACGCGACGACGAGATGATCGTCTCAGGTGGCGAGAACGTTTACCCGCACGACGTCGAAGACCTCCTCTCGACGATGGAGGGCGTCACGGAGGTCGCGGTTCTCGGCGTCCCGGACGACGAGTGGGGCCAGCGCCTCGCCGCGTTCGTTGTAGGCGCAAAAACACTTACGGCCGAACAGGTGCGCGACCACGTGAAGGCGAACTTGGCGCGGTACTCCGTTCCTCGCGACGTTTTCTTCGTCGAGGAGCTGCCCCGCAACGCGGCCGGAAAAGTGTTGAAACGTCAACTCCGCGACCACCAGTAGGCTCGCCCCCGGAGTGAGGGGGCTTCACCATGACGGTTCCCGGCAGGACCGCGGACCCGCGTGCCAACGCCGTGCACAACCTGCGCGAGGCGCGGATCGCCCTGGACGAGGGCAGGCCGGGCGAAGCGTTGGAGTACGCCGAAAAGGCGGTGGCGGCGTTCACGTGGCTGGACGACGTGGAGGGCGTCGCGGAGGGCGTGCTGACGCAGTCGGTGGCGCTGGGCAAGCGGGGTCTGTGGCCGAGCGCGCTCGACACCATCGACAAGGTGCAGGCGATCGCGACGGCCAACCGCCACATCGGACTCCAGGCGCGGTGCAGCTTTTCCCGTGCGGTGGTGGAACTGCGACTCGACTCTCGGGAACGGAGCTTCAACTCGTTCGCCCGCGCACTGGGTCTCGCGGAGCTCACCGGGGACAACGAGCTGATCGGGTCCGTGCTGTTCGAACAGGCACGGGTGATGCGCATGCAGTACCACGAGCACTGCATGATCCGCACCGAGGAGAGCCGGTGCAGCCTCGACGGCGAGCCGTGCGTGCGCAAGCTGCGGCGCGCGGAAGCGTTGTGCGCTCAGGTCCGCGACCGCTGGAAGACGCTCGGCGACCCGGTGCGGATGGCGATGGTCAACGTCCTGCTGACACACGTGCGCATCGATCTGGGTGAACTTGACCGCGCGCACCGCAGCTGGCAGCGCGCTGACCAGTTGCTTGCCGGAAGGAACCGCCCGGTGGCCCGCGCGGAGGCGTTGATGGCCAAGGCACGGCTGAGCGGCGCGCGGGCCCGCTACCCCGAGCAGATCGCGCAGCTCACCCAGGCCGCCGAGCTGGCGATGAGCTGCCTGGCGCGGGAGGTCGCGGTGCACGCGCACCAGCAGCTGAGCGAGGCGCACGAACGGGCGGGCGATCTCGAACGCGCGCTGCGGCACGCCCGGCTGCAGCTGGAGCAGTACCGGTTGTGGGAACTGCAGGAGGGCCGCGACCTCCTCCGGATGCGCGAGCACGACCTGTCGTCACGACTCGTGGAACAGTTGGCGCACAGGCGTTTCGAGCCCAAGCGCGAGGACGCCGTGGTGCGCGTCCCGAACGCGGCGGAGCTCCACGAAACCGGTACCGCCGAGCACACGAACACCCGGATCGCCCGCGCGTTGCGAGCGGGACTCACCAAACGCGGCATCGAGGTGCTGCGGCTGGTGGCGGCCGGGGCGAGCACGGCGATGATCGCGGAGTCGCTGGGCCTGTCCCCCAAGACCGTGCAGAACCACCTGCAACGCATCTACACCACGCTTGACGTCAACGGCCGCGCCGGCGCCATCGTGTGGTGGATGAACCTGACCACCAGCTAGTCATCCATTGTCAACTTATTGACAACTCGTCCTTCCGGACATGTTGACCATCGCCCGTTCGGCCGCTTGCCGCTGACCGGGAACTGCCGGTTCACGGGTGTTTTACCCAGACATGCACAGCGTAATTGGGTGATGTGATGGGTAACTGGTCTGTGTCATGCTCCGTTAACAAGGTGTCCAGTTAACGAGCGAGGGCCGGTCATGACGAGGCAACACCGCCGAGCAGGCCTAGTGCTTGCGCAGGGCGATGCGTGCCACGTCCCGCCAGAGCAGTGGGTCGACGCCCTCGGGGTTGATGTGCTCCAGCAGCCCGGCCAGCGCGGCCCGCGCCTCACCACCGCCGGACGGCTCGACCTCGTCCGCCGCCCGCACGAGCAGGAGGTGGCACCGCAGCTGCTGTTCCGCGTCCAGCCGCCCGGTGGCGAGCGCTCCCTCCGCGAGCTCACGGGCCCGATCGATCTCGCCGTCGCGCAACGCGAGCTCGGCCCGCAACGCGCGGGCGTGCGCCAGCAGGCCGTCCTGGCGGCGCATGGCCGCGGCCGTCGTCTCCACCTGGTCCAGCAACGCGACCACGTCGTCGAGGTTCGTGCCGGGCGTGCGCAACGCGATGGACGCCCCGGCGAGCCGGACGCGGCAGCGGTACTCGGGATCGCCGTCGAAGTCGTCCAGCATCGAGACGGCCTCGCGGATGCAGTGCGCGGCCTCGGTCCGGTCACCCAGGCGGTCGGCGACCTTGGCGCGCGCCCACCACGTGGAGATCGCGAGCCGGTCGCGGCCGAGTTCGGGCAGCCGCGCGGAAAGCTGGTCCACGACCTGTTCGGCGTCCGCGAGCCGGCCGGCACACGTGAGCTCCGCGCACAACGCGATCAGCGCGCGGGTCTGCACGCGACGCACCCGTTCGCCGTCACCGCCCGCCAGCTCAACGGCTTCGCTCGCGGCCTTCACGGATTCGGCCGTCCGGCCGAGGCGCCGCAACGAGGATGCGCGCAGGATCTCTGCGAGCGCGTCCACCGCCGGACCGGGAGACCACGACTTGCGCAGCTTCGCCGCCGCCAGCAGCAGACCTTCGTGGTCGCGCTGCCTCGCGAGCATCACCAGGCGCGTCCAGCGCACGCACCAGCCGAACATCTCCTCGTCGGACCGCTTTCCCAGCGTCTCCAGCAGATCGACGGCCAGCACGAGGTCGCCGTCGTGGTACGCGAGCAGCGCCTCGCACCACGCGAGCGCCTCGTCCTGCATGGCGGTGCTGTCCTCGTCGACCACCAGCTCGGAGGGGTCGACGCCGAGGACCTCGGCGAGCCTGCGCACGACGGTGGGCGACGGCACCCGTTCGCCGGACTCGAGCCGCGACACGTAGCTCATGGAGACGCCGGGGCACGCGAGGTCCTTTTGCGACAAACCCCGTTGCAGCCGGACCGCCCGCAACCGCGTGCCGAACCTCGTCAACGACTTCCTGCCCTCATCCACGGCCGCCACCTAACGAAGGAGCCCCTTCCATGAAGTTGAACACTATCGCTCGAACCGTCGCAGCCGTGATCCTCACCTTGGGGGCCGTGGTCGCGATGGCGGGCGCGGCCACGGCGGACGACCCGGGCTCGCAGTTCACCCCGCCGTACGCCTCCGCCTCCGTCCAGCACTGATCGACCGGCCGGGGCGGTCCTGCCTCCCTCGCACGCAGGACCGCCCCGGCCACCGACACACCAATTGACACACCTGGCCACACCACCAGGTACGAGTGGTGCACCCTTGAGGGGTGACTCTGCAACTGCGCACGCCTGCACACCAGGTGAGTCCGAAGTCGGTCCTGCTGTGGACGATGCAGGCCGCCACGTTCTGGCTGGTGCTGTTCGTGCCTCAGCTCGTGGTCTTCCTGCTGGTGAGCAGGCCGCCGACGTGGGAGCTGGCGCTCCTGGTGGCCACCGGTGTCGTGGGGCTCCTGCACACCGCGATCGAGCCGAGCTGGCGCTACCGCGTCCACCGCTGGGAGACCACGCCGGACGCCGTGTACACGCTCTCCGGCTGGCTGAACCAGGAGTGGAGAGTCGCGCCGGTCTCGCGGATCCAGACGATCGACACCAAGCGCGGGCCGTTCCAGCAGATGCTCGGCCTCTCCACCGTCACGGTGACGACGGCGTCGGCCGCCGGCCCCGTCGAGATCGAGGGCCTGGAGCACGAGGTCGCGCAACGGCTCGTGGTCGAGCTGACGAACACCACCCAGGCCACGCCGGGTGATGCCACGTGACCGCGGAGGTTCCCGCTGGACTGCCCGCGGCACCGGAGTTCACCGAGCCGTTGCAGGAGTGGCACCGCCTGCACGTGCGGATGCTGGTCGTGCGGCCGCTCAACGAGGGCATCGCGATGCTGGTGCCGATCTTCGTGCTGCTGTTCACCGGCAACGGCGAGAAGTGGCGGCTCATCGCGTCCGGCGCGACGGTCGCGGCGATCCTCGCGTTCAGCTACCTCAGCTGGCGCACCACGAAGTACCGCATCACCGACGACCAGGTCGAGCTGCACACCGGTCTGCTGACCCGCAAGCAGCTCGCGGTGCCGCGCGATCGCATCAGGACGGTCGACCTCACCTCCAAGCCGGGGCACCGGATCTTCGGGCTGTCGGCGGTGCGGATCGGCACGGGCCAGCAGGACGTTCCCGGCACGGACGGGCTGACGCTCGACGCGGTGACGCAGCAGGAGGCCGAACGGCTCCGCCTGGTGTTGCTGCAGAAGGGAGTAGCGCCCAAGCCGGCTGCCGAAGGCGAGACCGCGGAACCGGTCGCGCTGCCCGAGTCCGAGGTGATCTCGCAGCTCGACCTGAAGTGGCTGAAGTACGCGCCGCTGTCGTTGTCGGGTCTCGTCGCGATCGGCGCGATCTTCGGCGTGCTGTCGAACTACGCCGACGACATCGGCCTGCACCCGGTGCAGGACCTGTGGGTGTGGCTGTTCGAGAACCCGAGCCTCGCGCTCTTCGCCGCGTTCCTGTTCGGGCTCGCGGTCATCGGGCTGATCCTCTCGGTGCCGCTGTACATCCTCCAGTTCTGGAACTACCGGCTGACCCGCGAGCCGGACGAAACCCTGCGCGTGCAACGGGGTCTGCTCACCACCCGCTCGGTGTCGGTGGAGGAGCAACGGCTGCGCGGCGTCGACATCCAGGAACCGCTGCTGGTGCGCGCCGGCAAGGGCGCGAAGCTCGCCGCCGTGACGACGGGCCTGGGGTCCAAGGGCGAGAGCAACCTGCTGCTGCCGCCCGCGCCGTTGTCGGTGGCGCACCAGGTTTCGCGGGACGTGCTGAAGGTCGGCAACGACCCGACGACGTTGCGGCTGCGCAAGCACCCGTTCGCCGCGTTGCGCCGCAGCATGATCCGGCACACCCTGCCGTGGATCGTGATCGCCGTGGGCCTCGCGATCTGGGCGCCGTCGTGGGCGTGGCCGATCCCGGTGGCGATCCTGCCGTTCGCCGCGCTGGTCGGCTGGGACAACTACCGGTCGCTCGGCAACGCGCTGGACGAGCGGTATCTGGTGACGCGCAACAACTCTCTCGTGCGCAGCACCGTCGCGTTGCAGCGCACCGGCATCATCGGGTGGCGCATCCACCAGTCGTTCTTCCAGCGCCGCAGCGGGTTGATGACGATCGGCGCGACCACGGCGGCGGGTGCGGGCGTCTACCACGTGACGGACGTCGGCGCGTCCCACGGGCTGGCGCTCGCGGACGAGGCCGTGCCGGAGTTGCTGCGCCCCTTCCTGATCGAGTCCGGTGTGGACGGTCAGGCCGAACGGAACGTCTGACGGTAGGCGCTCGGGGAAACCCCGACGCTCGCCGCCAGCTGCTGTCGCAGAGCCGCGCCGGTGCCGAAACCGGCGTGGCTCGCGACCTGGTCGATCGGCAGGTCGGTGGTCTCCAGCAGGTGCCGGGCCCTGTCGACCCGCTGCTGGGTCAGCCACTGGCCGGGCGACATGCCGGTCTCGGCGCGGAACCGGCGGGTGAACGTGCGCACGCTCATCCGCACCTGCCCGGCCATCGCGGCCAGGTCCAGCGGTTCTTGGAGCCGCTCCAACGCCCACTCGCGGGCGAGCGCGGTCGACGTGTCCGGGTAGGTGGGCACCGGGCGGTCGACGTACTGGGACTGACCGCCCTGCCGCCACGCCGGGACGACGCAGTAGCGCGCGATCCAGTTCGCGACCTCGCTGCCGTGGTCGGACCTGATGACGTGCAGGCACAGGTCGATGCCCGCCGCGACGCCCGCCGACGTCAGCACGTCGCCGTCGTCGACGAACAGCACGTCCGGGTTGAGCCGCACCTTCGGGTAGAGCCGGCGGAACTCGTCGGTGGTCCGCCAGTGCGTGGTCGCGGGCCTGCCGTCCAGCAGCCCGGCCGCGGCCAGCACGAACGCGCCGGTGCAGATCGACATGATCCGCCGCGCGTTCGTCGTCTTGAGGGCCTCTTCGACCGCCGGCTCCAGCCAGCCCTCGCGTGCCGGTTGGTAGTGCGTGCCCGGCACCAGCACCGTGTCCGCGTCTTGGAGCGCCTCCAATCCGTGCTCGGGCGCGATGGTGAAGCCGCCGGTCGTGGGGATCGGGCGGCGGTCCGGGGAGCAGACGACCACCTCGTAGCGGTCGTGCAGCCGGGCGAACATGTGCGTGGAGCTGCCGATGTCGAACGCCACCGACTGCTCCAGGGCGAGAACGGCGATCCGGTGCATGGCCTGATTCTTTCACATGTTGGCCATCGGGCCACTGGCTGACGCCTCGGCGATCGCCGAACCTTGTCGGCGTGAGACTCCATTGGGCCTGGGTTGTCGCAGGCGTGTCCTTCATCGCCCTGGTGGGCGCCGCGTCGTTCCGCGCGGCTCCGGGAGCGTTGATCGAGCCGTTGCGGGCGGAGTTCGGCTGGTCGACCGGCACGATCTCGCTCGCCATCTCGATCAACCTGTTGCTGTACGGGTTGACCGCGCCGTTCGCGGCCGCGCTGATGGACAGGTTCGGTGTCCGGATCGTCGTCACCTACGCGCTGACCATGGTCGCGATCGGCAGCGGCCTGACCGTGTTCATGACCGCGTCCTGGCAGCTCGTCCTGCTGTGGGGCGTCGTGGTCGGGCTCGGCACCGGTTCGATGGCGCTGGCGTTCGTCGCGACGATCACCGGGCGCTGGTTCGTGAAGCACCGCGGCCTGGTCACGGGCGTGCTGACGGCCGGTGGCGCGGCCGGGCAGCTGGTGTTCCTGCCGACCGTGGCGTGGCTGTCGGAGAGCTACGGCTGGCGCCCCGCGTCGCTCGTCATCTGCATCGCCGCGCTGGCCGTCGTGCCGCTGGCCGCGTTCTTCCTGCGCGAGTACCCGAGGGACGTGGGCCTGCTGCCACTCGGCGCTTCCGAGGACACTCCCCCGCCGCCTGGTGGTGGTGCGGCTCGACGGGCTTTGAGCGCGTTGACCTCGGCTGCGCGCACCCGGCCGTTCTGGCTGCTGGCAGGCGGGTTCGCGATCTGCGGCGCGTCCACGAACGGCCTGGTGGGCACGCACTTCATCCCCGCCGCGCACGACCACGGCATGCCGACGACGACCGCCGCCGGGCTGCTCGCGCTGGTGGGCGTGTTCGACATCGTGGGCACGATCGCGTCCGGCTGGCTGACCGACCGCGTCGACTCGCGGCTGCTGCTCGCGGGCTACTACGCGTTGCGCGGCCTCTCGCTGATGCTGCTGCCGCAGCTGTTCGGCGAGTCGGCGCACCCGTCGATGCTGGTGTTCATCATCTTCTACGGCCTGGACTGGGTCGCGACCGTGCCGCCGACCGTGGCGTTGTGCCGCCAGTACTTCGGCATGTCCGGGCCCGTCGTGTTCGGCTGGGTGTTCGCGTCGCACCAGCTGGGCGCGGCCATCGCGGCGTCCGCGGCCGGCCTCACCCGCGACCACCTGGGCAGCTACGACCTGGCCTGGTACGTCGCGGGCGGGCTGTGCATCGGCGCGGCGGTGCTGTCAGCGTCGCTTGCGCGAAGTCCCGAAGAGCCCTCGCGTGATCTCGCGAGCCAGGGCGCTGCCCGCTGACCGCAGGAACGACTTGACGGCGCTGTTGCCGAGCACCTTCTCGACCATCCCCGGTTCCTCCTTCTCGCGCCGTTCGGCGGGAGGGGGTTCCGGGGCCGATTCCTGTTGGGGTGGCGCGACTTTCGCCATCAGCTGCTCGTAGGCCGACTCGCGGTCGATCGTCTCGGCGTACTTGCCGTGGAGGTCGCTGCCCTGGGCGGCCTGCTTGATGGCGTCGTTGCCGATGGTGTCCATCAACGAGCGGGGCGCGCGCAGCCGGGTCCACGCGACCGGGGTCGGCGCGCCCTTCTCGCTCAGCACGGTGATGATCGCCTCGCCGATGCCGAGCGACGTGAGCGCCTTCTCCAGGTCGTAGTGCGGGGTCGTCGGATACGTCTTCACCGTGCGCGCCAACGCCTTCTGGTCGTCCGGCGTGAACGCGCGCAGGGCGTGCTGGACGCGCGCGCCGAGCTGCGACAGCACGTCGTTCGGGATGTCGGTCGGCAGCTGCGTGCAGAAGAACACGCCGATGCCCTTGGACCGGATGAGCTTCACGGTCTGGGTGATCTGGTCGAGGAACGCCTTGGAGGCGTTGGAGAACAGCAGGTGCGCCTCGTCGAAGAAGAACACCAGCTTGGGCTTCTCGACGTCGCCTTCCTCGGGCAGCGTCTCGAAGAGCTCGGCCAGCAGCCACATCAGGAACGTGGAGAACAGCGCCGGGTTGCCCTGCAGCTCCGCGAGTTCCAACAGACTCACGACGCCCTTGCCGTCGCGTTCGCGCATCAGGTCGGCGGGGTCGAGCTCGGGTTCGCCGAAGAACCGGTCGCCGCCCTGCGCCTCCAGGTTGACCAGCGCCCGCAGGATCACGCCCGCCGTGGAGCTGGAGACGCCGCCGATGCCCTTGAGGTCGGCCTTGCCCTCGTCGCTGGTCAGGTGCTGGATGACGCTGCGCAGGTCCTTGGTGTCGAGCAGCGGCAGGCCCTTCGAGTCGGCCCAGTGGAAGATCAGGCCGAGCGTGGACTCCTGGGTGTCGTTCAGGCCCAGCACCTTCGACAGCAGGATCGGGCCGAAGCTCGTGATCGTCGCCCGCAGCGGCACGCCGATGCCGCCCGTGCCGATCGACAGGAACTGCACCGGGAACGCCGTGGCGGCCCAGTCGTCGCCGGTGTCCTTGGCTCGGGTCGCGGTTCGGTCACTGGGTGCCCCCTGCTGTGAGAGGCCGGACAGGTCGCCCTTCACGTCCGCCATCAGCACGGGAACGCCGTTGTTGGACAGCTGTTCGGCGAGCAGCTGGAGGGTCTTGGTCTTTCCGGTTCCCGTTGCGCCTGCGACAAGTCCGTGGCGGTTGACCATGGACAACGGGATGCGGACGTGTGCCGTCGGCTCGACCTGTCCGTCGACCAGCACAGCACCGAGTTCGATGGCCGCGCTCTCGGACGCGTAGCCGGCAGCGATGTCACCCTGAGCCGTCATGCACGAGGAGCGTAACCAGGTTGCCGCACGCCGCCACTCGAAGTTGAGCCTCCGCGCAGTAATGTTCGGGGCGTGATGGATCGTCTGGTGTGGATCGACTGCGAGATGACCGGACTCGACTTGGGCAAGGACGCTCTGATCGAGATCGCGGCACTGGTCACGGACGCCGAGCTCAACGTGCTCGGCGAGGGTGTGGACATCGTGATCCACGCCCCCGATGACGTGCTGGCCTCGATGCCGGAGGTCGTCATGGAGATGCACGCCAAGTCGGGCCTGACCGAGGAGGTGCGCGCGTCCGCGGTGTCGCTGGAAGAGGCCGAGGCCGCCGTGCTGGCCTACATCAAGGAGTGGGTGCCGGATCCCCGGACCGCTCCCCTGGCCGGCAACTCCATCGCCACCGACCGCGGGTTCATCGCCCGCGACATGCCGGCGCTGGACGCGCACCTGCACTACCGGATGGTCGACGTGTCGTCGATCAAGGAGCTGTGCCGGCGCTGGTACCCGCGCATCTACTACGCGCAGCCGGGCAAGGGGCTCGCGCACCGGGCTTTGGCGGACATCGTCGAGTCGATCCGGGAGCTCGCGTACTACCGGCGGACGGCGTTCGTGCCGCAGCCCGGGCCGTCGACCGAGCAGGCCCAGGCCGTGGCCGCTGACCTGCTGAAGGACGTCAAATGACCCCCTGATTTCTTAATCGGTGGATGACGTTGCTATGCTTTCCGTGCTGGTCAACGACCGGCAATGGTGGGTGTAGCTCAGTCGGTAGAGCACTGGGTTGTGATCCCAGGTGTCGCGGGTTCAAGTCCCGTCACTCACCCTTTGTCGAAAGGCCCTCGCTGCTGCGGGGGCCTTTCTTCACGTTCAGGGAGTCTTCATGACCACGCTCGTCGCCAAGGACCTCGCCGCCGGTCACGGTGACCGCGTCCTGTTCTCCGGCCTGGATCTGGTCGTCGCTCCCGGCGACGTCATCGGGCTCGTCGGCGTGAACGGCGCGGGCAAGTCGACGCTGCTCCGAACCCTGGCCGGGCTGATCCCGGCCGAGTCGGGCCGCGTGTCGCTGAACCCGCCGTCCGCCAACGTCGGCCACCTCGCCCAGGAGCCGGAGCGGCTGGCGGGCGAGACCGTGCGCTCGTTCCTCGCCCGGCGCACCGGGGTCGCCGAGGCGCAACGCGTGCTGGACGTGGCCACCGAGGCGTTGACCGCGGGCAACGACGAGGGCTACTCCGAGGCGTTGGACCAGTGGCTGGCTCTGGGCGGCGCGGACCTGGAGGAACGGTCGCTGGAGGTCGTCGCCGACCTGGGGCTCACGGTCGGCCTGGACGCGCTGATGACGTCGTTGTCCGGCGGTCAGGCAGCGCGGGCCGGCATGGCGTCGTTGCTGCTCAGCCGCTACGACATCTACCTGCTCGACGAGCCGACCAACGACCTGGACCTCGACGGTCTGGAGCGGCTGGAGAAGTTCGTCACGGGCCTGCGCGCCGGCACCGTCCTGGTGTCGCACGACCGCGAGTTCCTGGCCCGCACGGTCACGAGTGTGCTGGAGCTCGACCTGCACCAGAACGCCGTGCACCTCTACGGCGGCGGCTACGAGTCGTACCTCGAAGAGCGCGCGCGTGCGCGTCAGCACGCCCGTGACGACTACGAGGAGTACGCCGACACCAAGTCGTCGTTGGAGGCCCGCGCGCGCATGCAGCGCTCGTGGATGGAAAAGGGCGTGAAGAACGCACGGCGCAAGGCGGGCGACAACGACAAGAACGCCCGCAAGTTCCGTGCCGACGCCACCGAGAAGCAGGCCTCGAAGGCCAGGCAGACCGACCGCATGATCGAACGCCTCGACGTCGTGGAGGAGCCCCGCAAGGAGTGGGAGCTGCGGATGGAGATCGCCTCCGCACCCCGTTCCGGCGCGGTCGTGGCGTCCCTGCGGGCGGCCGTGGTCTCGCGGGGCTCGTTCACGCTCGGCCCGGTGGACCTGCAGATCGACTGGGCGGACCGGGTCGCCATCACCGGCGCGAACGGCGCGGGCAAGTCGACGCTGCTCGGGGCGTTGCTGGGGCGGGTCGAGCTCTCGTCGGGCTACGCGACCCTGGGCTCCGGCGTCGTGGTCGGCGAGGTCGACCAGGCGCGCGGCCTGTTCCTGGGCGACCTACCGCTGGTGGACGCCTTCCAAGAAGCCGTGCCGGAGATGAACCCGGCCGACGTGCGGACGTTGCTCGCGAAGTTCGGTCTGAAGGCGGCGCACGTGATGCGTCCCGCGGCGTCTCTGTCACCGGGCGAGCGGACGCGGGCGGCGCTCGCGTTGCTGCAGGGCCGCGGGGTGAACCTGCTGGTGCTGGACGAGCCAACGAACCACCTCGACCTGCCGGCGATCGAGCAGCTCGAGTCCGCGCTGGAGAACTACCCCGGCACGTTGCTGCTGGTCACGCACGACCGGCGGATGCTGGAGGCCGTGCAGGTGAACCGTCACCTGACCGTTGAACGCGGCCAGGTGACGGTGTCGTAGCTAGCGGTTGCCCTGGACCCAGGTCGCCCACGGGACCTGCCAGTCGCCGAAGCCGTCCCACGACTCCAGGGCGGGGCCACCGGAGTTGACGACGGTCACGACGTCGCCCTGCTTGCTGTTGTCGAACACCCACTTGGCGTTCTCGGGCGACAGGTTGAGGCAGCCGTGGCTCACGTTGCGCTTGCCCTGGTCACCGATGGACCACGGCGCGCTGTGGAAGAAGATGCCGCTGTTGGACATGCGGTAGGCCCAGTCGACCGGCGTCTTGTAGCCGCCGTTCTCCAGCGCGAGGCCGTACGTGGTGGAGTCCATGATCATGTGGTCGTGCTTCTCCATCAGCACGTACGTGCCGGTGGGGGTGGTGTTGGCCGCGTTGCCCATCGAGGTCGGCATGGTCTTCACGACCTGGCCGTTGACCTTGACGTTGACCGTGTGCGCGCCACCGTCGGCCTCGTAGATGACCTCGTCGCCGACCGTAGTGGTGATCGTGCGGTCTTCCTGGCCGTAGATGCCGTCACCGATGTGCTTGCCGTACACCTTGATGTTCATCGTGATCTTGGTGCCCGACTTCCAGAACGCCTGCGGACGCCAGTGCACCTCCTTCTTGTTGAACCAGTAGAAGGCGCCCTCGACCTTGGGCTCGGTGGTGATCTCCAGCATCTTCTCGGCCGCGACCTTGTCGGCCACCGGCTCGTCGAAGTAGAAGGCGAGCGGCTGCCCCACACCGATGGTGGTGCCGTCCTGGGGGTTCGTCGAGACGTAGGTGAGCGTGCGCGGCTTCACCGTCGTGAAGCTGGTCTCCTTGGTCTCGGACTTGCCGTCCTCACCGGTGGCCGTGGCGACGAGCTTGTAGGCCTTGGAGTAGCCGAGCGGCTCGGTGTTGTTCCACTGCGTCGCCTCGGCGTTCATCTTTCCCTCGACGACCTTGCCGTCGGCGTTGGTCAGCTTGACGTCGGTCAGCTTCCCGTCCGCCGCCGTGGCGATGACGGGCAGGCCGGGCGACACGTCGGCCGCGCCGTTGGCCAGCGCCAGCGTCAACGTGACGGGCTTGGGCGGCGGAGGAGGCGCACTCGACTCGCCGCCACCGCTGCCACCGGCCGCGTCACCGCCGCCCGAACAGCCTGCGATCAGGATCACAGCGATTCCCGCCGCGACCACCCCACGACCGCGCCTGCTCCACATCCCCATCGACGTACTTCCGATCTGCTTGTCGCCCGCTCCCGAGACTGCCTGCACGATGTCGTTTTGGCGTCCCCCGACTAGGTGACGACACGGGGTGGTCCGAAGTTGCGCAAGTGGCCGGATCGTTACGTGCCCGATGCACCCCCAAACCGGCACTGACCAGCCGATTGGGAGCACGCGGAAGCCCTGTGCTAACGTTCTTCACGTCGGAACGAGCAAGCCTCCGGCACACAAACAAGCGCCGCTAGCTCAGTTGGTTAGAGCAGCTGACTCTTAATCAGCGGGTCCGGGGTTCGAGTCCCTGGCGGCGTACTCCAGAGAAGCAGGTCGACTTTCGAGTTGACCTGCTTCTTTGCTTTTCGCGTCCTCATCCGAATTCTCCGTTTCGTAGTTCTGGATCATGGTTTGGGAGCCCGAGGACATCCCTGGGTTTAGGCAACATGCCTCAGCGACGCGCGCGTCATGCGCGCATCAGACTTGAGTGTCAGCGTCCGGACTGAGTTCCAGCGTTGATGCGCGGGCCGAAGTAGCGCTCGTTGGCGACGGGTTCTCCCCATCGGGTTTCCGGTATGCCATCACCGCGTGCTTCCCACATCGCCAGGTGTTCCATGAACCGGTCCGGGGCTGCGCCGTGCCAGTGCTCTTCGCCCGACGGGCAGGTGACCGTGTCGCCAGGGTGGGCTTCGATGGTTGTGCCGTCGCGGGTGCCGATGAGCGCGACGCCGGAGACGACGTGCAGGGTCTGGCCGAGGTCGTGGGAGTGCCAGTGGGTGCGGGCGCCGGGTGCGAAGCGGACAAGGTTGACGCGCATGCGGGACGGGTCTTGGCCGGCGTGGACGACGTCCCACCACACGTCGCCGGTGAACCAGTCCGCGGGTGCTTTGGTGGTGCCGCTGGGTTTCACGAGTTCCATCGGGTGCTCCTCAGCGGCGACGGGCGGCGGGCTGCAGGGACGGGCTGACCCAGCCGTTGTCGGCAGGGTTGAGGGTGACGCCCGGCGCGACGATCTGGTCGATGCGGTCCAGGACGTCGTCGGTCAGGGTGATCTCGGCCGCAGCGAGCTGGGACTCGAGGTGGTTCATCGTGCGCGGGCCGATGATGGCGCTGGTGATCGCGGGATGGCGCAGGACGAACGCGATGGCCATCTCGATCAGGCTCAATCCGGCCTCGTCAGCCAGCTGGGCAAGTTCGTCGGCGGCGTCGAGCTTGCGCTGGTTCTCCGGAAGCGCGAGGTCGAACCGGTTGGCGAGGCGCTTGCGGGCCTCGGACATGGGGCCGGTCTGGTCGTCCTTGCGGTAGCGGCCGGTGAGCCAGCCGCCGGCGAGCGGACTGTAGGAGAGCACACCCATGCCGTAGCGCTGGCAGACCGGGAGGACCTCGTTCTCGATACCGCGGGTGAGGATCGAGTAGGTGGGCTGCTCGGTGACGAACCGCTCGCGGCCGCGGTCGTGGGCGGTGTGCTGCGCCTCGACGATGGTGGAGGCGGGGAAGGTGGAGTGTCCGAAGTAGCGGATCTTGCCCGCGCGGACCAGGTCGGTGAGCGCGCCGAGTGACTCGTCGAGGTCGACCGACGGGTCCCAGCGGTGCATCTGGTAGAGGTCGATGTGGTCGACGTCCAAGCGCCGCAACGAGTTCTCGACCGCGGTCGTGATCCAGCGGCGGGACGCGCCGCGGTGGTTGGGGTCGTCGTCCATGGGCATGAAGAACTTCGTGGCGAGCACGACGTCGTCACGACGGCCTTTGAGCGCTTTGCCGACGATGACCTCGGACTCGCCCTGCGAGTAGACGTCGGCGGTGTCGACGAAGGTGATGCCGGCGTCCAGGGCGCGGTGGATGGTCTTGATGCTCTCGTCGTGGTCCTTGGTGCCCCAGTCGCCGAACATCATGGTGCCCAGGCACAGGGTGCTGACCGAGACGCCGGTGCGTCCCAGCGTTCGCTGTTCCATGGTCTGTCCTTTCGGGAGTGTCAGCGCGGCAGGAGCTGGATGGTCACCGGGACGGCCTTCGCGCCGACGACGGAACCGACGATGGCGGGCCCGTACCGGTCGTACTTGGCGTGGTAGGCCTTGTCGATTTCCCCGTGCACGTCCGGGGCGGCGTGGGCGAAGGTGACGTCGCGTTCGACTCCGCCGGCCCGCACGCGGCCCATGCCCGAGGCGGTGGCTCTGCGGTACCAGGGATTGTCCGGTCCGTAGGCGCTGCGGACGTAGACGTCGTCTCCCGCACGGACGACCCACATGGTCACGTACGGCCGCAACGTCTCATCCGCACGCACTGAGGCGAGGTCGAGTTCCTCGGCGGCACCGATCCGGTCGAGTTCCTCGGCGCTCCAGGCGGCGGTCACGGCTGGACCAGCACCTTCAGCGCCGTGCGGTCGGCCATGGCCTGGTAGCCCGAGGCGATGTCGTCGAGCGCGACGGTCCGGTCGAAGACACGGCCAGGTTCGAGGCGGCCGTCGAGGATGTCGGGCAGCAGTTCCTCGATGTAGGCGCGGGCGGGTGCGACACCACCGGTGAGGGTGATGTTGCGGAAGAAGACTCCGAAGTCCGCGGGCACGTCCGGGTACTGCGGCACGCCGACGCGGCTGACGCTGCCGCCGTTGCGCACGACGCCGAACGCGGTCTCGATCGCGGGCTTGAGGCCCACGCACTCCAGCACCACGTGGGTCCCGTCGCCGCCGGTGAGCTCGCGGACCCGCTCCACGCCTTCGTCGCCGCGTTCGGCGACGACGTCGGTGGCGCCGAAGTCGCGGCCGAGCTCGGTGCGGCCGGTATGGCGGCCCATCAAGATGATCTGCTCCGCGCCGAGCCGCTTGGCCGCCATCACCGCGCAAAGGCCGACAGCTCCGTCGCCGATCACCGTCACGCTGGTGCGCGGGGTGACGCCCGCGGTGACGGCGCAGTGGTGGCCGGTCGGGAACACGTCCGACAGCGTCAGCAGCGACGGCAGCAGCGCGGAGTCCTCGCCGACGGGCAGCTTCACCAGCGTGCCCGCGGCCTGCGGCACCCGCACCGCCTCGCCTTGGCCGCCGTCGACGTTCGTCGCACCCCACGACCCGCCGTGCCGGCACGAGGTCTGCAGTCCCTCACGGCAGAAGTCGCAGGTGTTGTCCGCCCACACGAACGGCGCCACCACCACGTCACCCGCCTTCAACCCGATGACCTCGGAGCCGGTCTCCTCGACGACACCGAGGAACTCGTGGCCCATCCGGTCGCCGTGTTCCTTGGCGGGCTTGGCCTGGTAGGGCCACAGGTCGCTGCCGCACACACACGAGCGGAGCACGCGCACAATCGCATCGGTGGATTCGAGCAACTTGGGGTCCGGCACGGTCTCGACTCGCACGTCGCCGGCACCGTAGATCAACGTCGCCTTCATGGACTTCTTCCTGTCGTGGTCGGCTGGCCGCTGTCGGGCGGCTTCCCTGGTCGACCTCGATCAAACGCCAGTACCCGGCGGCGCGGCAGGACCTGCTCTTACAGGTAACAGCAGACCCCCTCAGAGGGGTTTCAGAAGCGTTGTGGCAGGTCAGGACTTCGTTGGCTGAGGCTCGTCGAGGTCTTGGGTGGCGGCCCAACTGGCGAGCATCCTGAGTCCATCCGCGGTGGGTGTGCCCGCGGCGGCCGTGTACACGTTGAGCGTGAGCCCCGACTCGGACGGGAGCTCCATCGACTCGAAGTTCAGGTCGAGCTGTCCCACGACCGGGTGACGGAGGCGCTTTTGGCCGCTGCGGTGGTACTGCACGTCGTGCGACGCCCACCGCCTGCGGAAGACCTCACTGCGGGTCGACAGCTCACCGACCAACTCGATCAGCTTGCGGTCGTACGGGTTGCGCCCAGCCTCCAGCCGCAGCATCGCCGCGGCGTCGTTGGCAATGCGGTCCCAGTCCACGAAGAAGTCCCGCGCGGCGGAGTCGAGGTAGACGAACCGCGTGGTGTTCGCCGGGCGACGCGGATCCGCCAGCACCGGTGCGTACAGAGCCCGGCCGAGGCGGTTCATCGCCACGATGTCGTGACGACCGTTGCGCACCCATGCCGGCGCGTCCGAGATCGCGTCCAGCACCTGCTGCACCACCGGCCGCACTGCGGTCGCCGGCGTCCGCTGGCGCCGCTCGCCCGGCTCCGCGCTCTTGGCCAGTGTGAACAGATGTTCGCGTTCGGCCTCGTCGAGCTGCAACGCACGCGCCACCCCGTCCAGCACGCTCTCCGACGCACCGGACAGGTTCCCGCGCTCCATGCGCACGTAGTAGTCGATGGACACCCCGGCCAGCAGCGCCACCTCCTCGCGGCGCAGACCTTTCACCCGGCGGTTGCCACCGAATGCGGGCAGCCCGGCCTGCTCGGGCGTGATGCGCGCCCGGCGCGAGCGGAGGAACTCGCGGACCTCGGCGCGGTGGTCTGTTTGGCCCATGAAACCCAGGGTAGGTGCCTTCAGAGCGGGAGGGAGGGTCTGGCGTTACCCCGAAAGACCGGTCCTCCCTCGTGCGCGTCGGCAGCGGTCAACTGGACATGTCAAACGCCACGAAGAGAGGTCCCATGCACTCCACCGCTGTGCAGGACACGCCTCGAGCCGCGGGCAACCAGACCGCGATCCTCGCGATCATCCTCGTCAGCTACTTCATGATCCTGCTCGACAACTCCGTCGTGTTCACCGGACTGCCCAGCATCCGCGCCGACCTCGAGCTCACCCCGGCCACCCTGTCGTGGGTCCAGGACGCCTACACGCTCGTGTTCGGCGGCCTGCTGCTCCTCGGCGCCCGCGCGGGCGACCTGCTCGGCAGGCGCCGGCTGTTCCTCATCGGCCTGGCCCTCTTCGGCACGGCGTCGCTCCTGATCGGAGTCGCCCCCACCGGCTGGTGGATCGTTGCTGCTCGGGGCCTGCAAGGAGTCGGTGCCGCCATCGTGGCCCCGACCTCGCTCGCTCTGATCACCGCGCACTTCACCGGCGAAGCCCGCTCGCGCGCCGTGGCCTGGTACGCCGCTACCGCCGGCATAGGCGCCAGCCTCGGCATGCTCGTCGGCGGAGCACTGACCGCCTGGATCTCCTGGCGGGCGGCGTTCCTCGTCAACGTCCCCATCGCCGCAATCATGATCTTCGCCGCCCGCCGGGTGCTCACCGAGACCGAGCGCCGGTCCGGCCGTTTCGACGTCATCGGGGCCGTCTGCGCGACGCTCGGCATGAGCGCCCTGGTCTTCGGCATCATGGAGTCGACCGAACGCGGGTGGACCGACCCGCTCACCCTGTCCGCGCTCACCGTCGCAGCGGCCTTGCTGATCGCACTGGTACTGCATGAGGCACGGGCACCACAGCCGATCATGCCGTTGCGGCTGTTCAGCCACCGCGAACGCAGCGGCGCCTACGCCACCCGCCTGCTCTACATGGGCGCAATGATCGGCTTCTTCTATTTCACTACCCAGTACATGCAAGACACCCTCAGCTTCAGCCCGCTGCAGGCAGGACTCGGGTTCATCCCGATGACCGCGGTCAACTTCGCCGTAGCCATGGCCATCCCCCGCCTGGCCGGCCACATCTCCGGCCCCGTGCTGCTGCTCGCCGGTGTCGTCGTCACCCTCGCCGGAATGGCCTGGCTCAGCCGCCTCGACCCGGACGGTACCTACCTGATCGCCGTCGCGCTGCCGATGCTGCTCATCGGCGCCGGCCAAGGCCTCGCGTTCGCACCCATGACCAACGCCGGCATCTCGAGCCTGTCCACCGAAGACGCCGGAGCCGGCTCAGGTCTGATCAACACCGCACACCAGCTCGGCATGGCACTCGGACTCGGCATTCTCGTCACCGTCGCCACCTCCGCCAACGACACAGCGGGCGTCGCAGGCCACGTCAGCGCAGCCCTCACCGGATCGTCCGTCCTACTCGGACTCGCGCTCACTGTAGTACTACTCGTGGTGATCCCAAGCAGGCGTGCAGAACCGGCTCACAACGACGCGTGACGCCACCGCTCCTGCGGACCTACCTGCTCACCACCGACGGGCCATTACCTGTCCCGACGCTCTCGGCAACCATCGCAGCCAACTCAGCGCGGACAACAGCCAGGCGTTTCCGTGCCCGATCCACACCGACCTCGAGCCCGGTGCGCAGGCTCTCCATGCAAGCCGCGATTCCGTTCCTGCGGAAACGATCACTTGGCTGCGATGTCTGTTTCCGACTCGCGGTCGCAACTACCGTCCGAGCCTTCGCGGAAGAGCTAGGTCGAGGTCTGGACAGTTCCGCAGACTCGGGCGGAAACCGTGGCAGCGACTTCGGCGCGAAGCGCGACAACGAGGTCGCGTGCTCGATTCATGCCGACGCCGGGTTCGGTGCGAAGGGTGTCGGCGGAAATAGGTCGCATGTGAACGGCCCAGTGCTCTGCATCCGCTGCTCGAGCGCGGTCGAGATCGTCAAGTACTGCCTCTACACCGATCGCTTCCAACCTGCTTTGAGCAGGTTCAACTGGAACGACCCCCGGTCGCGGAGCAGTGATCAGAGCGAGCGACTGCAGCATGCCTGGCCCGACCTCGGCCCAGCCGATCAGCGACACCGGTCCGACCGCGTCGAACGCAGCCTTTCCGTAGTTACCAGCCAGCAGCGGCTCCGCGACATTGAGTGCCAACGTCACGATGCTCACGAACAGGGTGAACCGTCGCAACGGCCGCAGTCCCGCCTCGGGCGCGCCGTGCAGCGCGAGATACCTCGTCGCGAGCAACAAACCCAAGATCGACCAATCGTGCTTACCGACGATCCCAACGAACCTCCAGCCACTGGAGGCCATTTTGGAGTGTCTTACTGGGGCGGAGTGGGAGCACCCGCATTGATTGGCTGTTTCCCCGGCAGTCAAGGCGATCGCGCACGGTTCACCCTCGCCCACGAAGCTGGCCACATCGTCCTGCACACCTTCCGCCCTCGCGCAGCGGACCCAGAAGGCGAAGCAAACAGGTTTGCTGGCGCACTGCTTGTACCGCGCCAGCGAGTGCAGGAGAGCATCACCGAGAAGACCTCATTGACCGACTACGCCCGACTGAAGGCAACCTGGGGCGTCTCGATACAGGCGCTGATCATGCGCGCCTTCGCCCTGGACCTGATTGGCGAGACCCGGAAGCGCTCCCTGTTCGTCCAGCTGTCGACCAAGGGCTGGCGTAAGAACGAGCCGGTCGCGGTCGGACACGAGGCGCCACTGCTGCTATGGACACTGCTTAGCAGACGCTTGGGAGACCGGCCCTACCGATCCGCTGCCGACGACCTCGCCATCCACCCGACGGTTCTTAGATCGATCGCACCCACTCCAACAAAAAAGACCGGAATCCGTGAAGTTTCTGTGGCTCCGGTCCGTAGCCTCAACCGAGAGTGACATTCCCGCCTCTCATCCACCCCACTTCATTGTGCGCCCGATCAGGGCGATGGGATGGGCTCTGAAGATCCAGCTGGGATGGTTGGTGCGACTACGGCCGGGAACAACCATCGGTTGTTGTTCCCGGCCACTTGACAACTCCTCGGACTTGATCCAATCAGCCTCAGCGATATTAACTCTTCGACCGCCGGACACGCCTGTCGATTTCGAGTTTCTCGCCTTCGAGAGTAGGCGCTTCTTCATTAGCCGTCCGGTGGCCAAGGATGGTTTTCAAGGTGTTCAATGCGGATGCCCTGCGGCAGTCCTCCCGAATCATGCTAATTAGGAATATGATTACAACTGGAATTGGGGCTGCATATGCAAGCACCTTGGTCAGGGCATGCAACGGCTCAAGCATTCCCTGTGTTGCACTCCAGGAAGCTCCGAGGAAAGAAATCGTCAACGCAGCCCATGGCCAGAAGCGTGCCATCGCAATAGGTCTACGTGACTGTCCTTGATAGCCGTCGATATGGATCTGCCCTTCGAAGTTTTCGATAACAGTCATTCCCCGAGCTGATCCTGTAGGTGAGTGGACTCTCCGCTCCTTCGCTGTTGCTGGGCCTGGTGCGTCTTCGGTCGTCGCATCTCTATCTTTTCGCCTGCGCGGCCGTTCGTCATTGCCTTGGCGGTATTCTTGCGCAAATTCGATCAAGGAGCGTTCAAAGGAGGCGGACGACCTCAGGATGAAGGCCACGCAACCTGCAACCGCGATAGCGAGCGCGACTAGGCTTACAGTCCCGATCCACGTCAGGGACGACATGGTGATGAGGACGCCCATCAAGGCTGCCATGCCGGTAATGGCGACCATACCCACGACGCTTTCGCGCTGGCGGCCCACTACTCGTGCGTGTGTCAAATCCAGAACTGCGCGACTAGGGGGGTCTACCGCAATTTCCGCGGCGCGGTTCGCGCGAACCAGTTGATCCGCGCGAACGAAAGGGTCGGATTCCCTTTGATCGATGCGGTTCATGAGGCCTGCCAGTCCTGCCGCCACATCGAAGCTCTGATCCTGCCCTGCCAGGGTGTCATCCAGGCCATTAAGTGCGTCGCGAATCGTTGCAGACTTCTCATTCATCGCGCTCCCCTGAGTTTTGTCGCTCACCGTCCGCCCTCAATTCCTTCTGCGTCATCCCCGGAATCGCTGGGGAAAATTATCTCCGGAATGACATTTTCGATCTTTTTCTTGACGTGATTCTTATGGGATCGGACTGTCTCTATTGAGACCCCCAGGAGCTCCGCGATCTCCCGGCTTGTCAATTCCTCACGAAAGGCCAACTCAACTACTTGAAGTTCACGCGCTGTCGCATGTTCAACGAGAACGCTCCATAGCCTTCGCGACATGTCCTTGTCTAGCGCCTGGCGAAGTGGCTCATTCGACGTTGGAGGCACGACCAACGCAATATTCTCTGTGGGCTCTATTCTGCAGTCCACTCTTAGGCGGTCGATACATTTATTTCGAGTTACGGTCCGCAGCCAGGAAAGCTGAGCGCTTTGGCCTGTGTCGATCAAAATGTGTGGCTCGCCTGCCAGCTCACGCTTGAGCTGATTGTAGGCGGCTATAAATACCTCTTGAGTAACATCGTCGATCGCGGACTCGTCGCGCAGAAGTCGCCGCGCCTGCAGGCGGACCGGTATGACGTACCGCTGGTAGAGGTCCGCGATACGGGCCCGCACCTCATCCGGATCCGGAAAGATCACGGTTTCCACCCTTCAAGTGCCCGCTTGGCCGGGGCCAGGTCTCCGTCGCCAACCAGGACGATCAACGACGACTTCTTCTTGCCAACGTCCTGCTGGGAGATGACGAGGCTTCCCGGCTTCCCCGTCGTCAAGATCATGCGCACGGTTACACGCTCCTGCCACGCGCGCACCATTTCACGGCCCCACGCGATCAAGGGAACGGCCACCACCAGCAGCAGGGCCTTCCAGGACGTCACCAGAGCCGCATGGGTAGAGATCAACTCCATCCACCGAGGGTCAGGTACCAGCAAGGTCGTCATGACTCGATATCGGCTCTGGCCTGAAAACCGTGGAGATCGCCGCGGAGGTGGTGCCCAGTGGATACAGGGCCGCGTGAGGTCAGGCAGGCGCATCCGAAGCGCGAGGTGGCGTCGGTGCTACCCCTTGTAGTCATCGTTCGGTCGGCCCGCGCACGTCGCCGCCCGTGCGTACTGGCTGGAGGTGTATTGGCAGCCCCTGTTGGAGTGGAAGATCACGCCGCGATCGGGGCGGCGCTGAGTGATGGCGTTACGCATGGCCTGCTCGACCAGGTCGGTGCGCAGGTGATCGGCGGTGGCCAAGCCGACGACCTTGCGGGAGCCGAGGTCGATCACGGTGGCCAGGTACAGCCACCCTTCCCAGGTGTTGATGTAGGTGATGACGTCGCACCACCGGGTGTCGATCTCCGTTTCGGCGCAGAAGAAATCCCGCTTGATCAGATCGGCCGGGGTGGTACACGCCACGAGATCACGACAACGATTGTCACCTGCCTGTGAGCGGGCATTGATCGGACGACGACCTCCCACCCGACGATGTCAGCTCCTGTCCCGCCGGTGGGCAACGCCATACGGCGACCCCGCGCAGAACAGGAAGTAGGTGCTGAGTCATTCGAGAACCTTGACCGGCGCAGCTCGGCCCAGCATTGTGAGAACAACGACCACGATGTCAACCGCCTAAGCGTGAAGCCAGGAGCGTCGAAGCGCGTCCAGGCCATCTACACAGCTGCGCACACCTTGGCTGCAACCTCGCTCCGAACAACCTCTACTAGCTCACGAGCTCGATCGGCTCCGATCTCCAGTTCTCGACGAAGGGCATCAGCCGATATAGGCCGGCGATGCTCAGACCAATGCCGAGCATCAGCTCGGCGCGCACGAGAGATCATCATCTGCCCGCGCAGCAGCTGGCTCGCGTTGGCCATCACTCTGCCGCCGCTCAACAGAAGGCGTTACAGGTATCTCGATCCGAGCGAGCGCTTGCAAGATTTGCGGCCCGATCTCAGCCCAGCCGATCAACAGCATCGGGCCCACCGCATCGAACGCCGCCTTGCCGTAGTTACCCGACAGCACTGGCTCGGCAACGTTCAACACAAGCGAGACCGCGCTGACGAACAGGGTGAACTTGCGCAGGGGCCGGAGATCCTCCGCCAACGCGCCGTGCAATGCCAGGTACCGCGTCGCCAAGAGCAGTCCAAGGATCGACAAGTCGACAGCTGGCGCGATCAGCGGGGCCACCCACACCGGCACCCCCAGCCGCAGCGCGAGACTCAGAACGTTGCCGAACCCGAAGAGAAACGTCAGTCCCACTACCACCGCGATGATCACCGTCACCGCCCGCGACACATCCCGCAGGGCGCCCGTTTGCGAGCCCGGGGACATCCCTGGGATTTAGGTCTCAAGCCGCAGCTAGATGGTGTGCCCAGGCGGTGGTCTCGTCGTAGGTGGTGCGGCTGGTGAGACAGCCGTGAAGGATGCCGACGAGCCGGTTGGCGAGGTGGCGCAGGGCGGCGTTGTGTGGCACGCCGCGGGCACGTTGGCGGTCGTAGCAGGCACGTGCTCCAGGCGAGGCGCTCAGGGCGCTCATAGCTTGGCGCATGAGCGAGTCGACCAGTCTGGTGTTGCGCACGTATCGGCAGTTGACGGTGGTCTTGCGTCCGGAGGCGATGGTGACCGGGCTGGTGCCGGCGTAGTTCTTGCGGGCCTTCGGGCTGGCGTAGCGCGTGCGGTCGTCACCGAACTCGCCGAGAGCCCTAGCGCTCAGGGTCTCGCCCATGCCTGGCTGGGACAGGTAGATCTCCGCGTCCGCGTGCTTGCGCAAGCGCTTGACCATCTCGTTCTCGACGGCGGTGATCTCCGCGACAAGCACGGCGATCACCGCCACCAGCGACTTCACCGTCACGGCATACGCACGTTGCAAAGCCGCGGGCACGCGCAGTTGGTCGGCCCTCAGAGCCGAGTGGATCCTGTCGGCTCGCTCTTCGATCTTTCGCCTGCCTGCTCGCTGCAGCGCCGCGACGATCTGCTCCCGCGGGAGCTTGGCCGCGGCGTCCGGGTCCGGAGCGCGCTTGAGTAACTCGAGCACGTCGGCGGCAGCGAGATCCTCGCCGAATGCGGCCAGCGCGACCGGGTAAAAGTCCCGCAGGTGCGCCCGCAGGCGTGCCACCTGGCTCTTCCGGCTCACCCGGTTCGCCGACGCGATGGGCCTGCAGATGCGCGACATCGCCTGCTCCAACCTCACCCGTCAAGAACACCGCTGGATACCCACCGCCGCGGACCACCGGCTCGACAGCCGCTACCCCGAGCACGAGCAGCTGCCTGACACCCTCACCTACGTCTTCACAAACCGCGACGACACCCCGACCGCGAGCAGCCCCACCACGATCGTCCAGTGCGACGGGAAGCAGCTCGGCGACGCGCTCACCGACTCCTCCCACACCGGCGACGGCTACCGACTCCACGACGTGTTCCACCTCGCCTATGCGACCGTGCTGGGGTGGTCACCGGTGACCCGCTCGCTCCTCCGCCGCAAGCGTCGCAGCAACCCGACCACCGACGAGATCGAGGACGGCGGGCGCGCGATCGTCGTAGAGGAGGGCATCGCGGTCACCGTGTTCGCCTACGCCGCCAGCCGTGACTACCTGCGTGGCGCCGACCACGTCGACAACTCCCTCCTCGCCTGGATCGCCACTTCCTCCGGCCACTTGGAGGTCGGCGGCCGCACCGCCGCGGACTGGGAGCAGGCCGTCCTCACCGGCTTCCGGATCTGGCACGAACTGCGCAGGCACAACGGCACCGGCACCGTCCACGCCGACCTGCGTCGACGCACGATGACGTTCACTCCGCACGTCGACGGCGCGAGCAGCCAGCACCACTTGTCTGCGGTCTCGCAACGCTGACGCGAATCGCACCACGTCCGCGGCGCAGAGGGCTTGTCGGCACCTCAAGGCACACACAAATGATGCGGCCCGCCCGGCGGGACGATGAGTCGCCGTCCGGCGGGCCGCGTACGTCCGCCATGCCCAGGCACCCAAGTGGATCAGTGCCGGTTCTCGCGGATCTGTCTTCCGGTGTTCCGCCGTTGCTTCTTCTAGGGCTCGTCATGCTCGCCTGGGGCCACCAGCACGTTCGGCGATCACGTCGGCCAACTCTTCGCGCAGCGCCGCGACCAGGTCCCGCGCGCGGTCCATGCTGATCTTGAGCTCGCTCCGCAGAGAGCCCGCTGAAATAGGCCGCCTATGCACTGACCAGTGCCGCGCATCCGCCAGCCGTGCCAGGTCGAGGTCTGCTAGATCGATTTGAACCTCTACCGTGCCATTCGGGTCCCGCACGATGTCAGCAACGGCAACCTCAGCGGGTTGTGATCGAGTGGCCTGCGAAACCGCCTGCAGCATGCCTGGCCCGACCTCGGTCCATCCGATCAGAAGGACTGGGCCAACCGCGTCGAACGCGGCTTTCCCGTAGTCACCTGACAGCAGCGGGTCCGCCACGTTGAGCGCCAAGGTGACAGCACTGACGAAGAGCGTGAAACGCCTTAGCGGCTGCAGAACCTCGACCGACGCGCCGTGCAACGCCAAGTGCCTCGTCGCGAGCAGGAGCCCGAGGACGGAAAGATCGACCGCGGGTGCGATGAGCGGGGCCACCCACACCGGAACGCCGAGCCGCAGAGCAAGGTTGAGGACGTTGCCGAAGCCGAAGAGGAAAGTCAGCCCGACAACCGTCGCCATGATCACCGTGACCGCCCGCTCGACGTCGTGAAGGACCCCGGAAACAGTGACCGCGGAGCCCGAGGCGTGCCCGAGATCCCCGACCTGCGACGACACGGAGTGGCACGACGCGACAAGAGCATCTAGCGCTTCCTGGCCTTGAAGTGCTGAAACGGCACTCATCGACATCACCCGACATCCTCGGCGGGGTCCACCCGAGGACTCTTAATCAGCGGGTCCGGGGTTCGAGTCCCTGGCGGCGTACTCCAGAGAAGCAGGTAGAGATTCGTCTCTACCTGCTTCTCTGCTTTTCGCGTGCTCATCCGAATTCTCCGTTTCGCGGCTCTGGATCATGCCCTGGGATTACGGGCGCAGGCTGCGAGGCCACCTTGGCCGCGGCATCGGTCCGGAGCGCGTTCACAGCCCACCAACGTCCGGCCCGCACCCCCAGCCCGAACGGTTGACGCGTCAATATTGACGCGTCAACCGTTCGGCGCTAGTGTTGAGGCGTCAACAACTGACGCGTCAACTATTGGAGCGGGCATGGGCGAGGCGGAGGCACGACGCAGGCCGTCGGGTGACGAGCTGCGGATCTGGCGGGACTTCATCGAGACCGCGGAACGGCTCAAGACCCGGATGGCGCGGCGCATGCAGCAGGAGTCGATCCTGTCGCCCGCCGACTACCAGGTGTTGCTCGCCCTGCACGAGGCCACGGGTCAGCGGCTGCGGTCGTCCGTGCTCGCGGAGGTGTGCGACTGGGAGCGCAGCCGGCTGTCGCACCACCTGCGGCGGATGGAGTCCAAGGACCTCATCGCCCGTGAGGGCAACGCGAAGGACCTGCGGGCCGCGGAGATCGTGCTGACCGAGACCGGGGCCGCCGAGCTCCGCCGGGGCGCCGCTCCGCACCTGCAGGCGATCAGTGAGCTCTTCGTCGACGCGCTGACCGCGGAGGAGCTCAAGAACGTCGAGAACCTGACGGCGTCGCTGCGCCGCCACCTGGACACCGCCGGCGACTGAACGCCGCGAAGGAGAGATCGTCATGGAGTTCGGAATCATGGGTGTGGCCGACATCGAGCCGGACCCGAACACCGGGTACACCCCCAGCGAGAACGAACGCATCAAGGGCGTGGTCGAGTCGGCGCTGCACGCCGAGCAGCTGGGGTTCGACGTCTTCGCGTTCGGCGAGCACCACAACCCGCCGTTCGCCGCGTCGTCGCCCGTTGCGCTGCTGTCCTACCTCGCGGGGCGCACGAGCAAGATCACGTTGTCCACGTCGACGACGCTGATCACCACCAATGACCCGGTGCGCATCGCCGAGGACTACGCCTACCTGCAGCACCTGGCCGACGGACGGCTCGACGTCATGCTCGGGCGCGGCAACACCGTGCCGGTCTACTCGTGGTTCGGGCAGAACATCCGCGACGGTGTGGAGCTGGCGCTGGAGAACTACAACCTGCTGCACCGGTTGTGGCGCGAGGACGTCGTGGACTGGGAGGGGAAGTTCCGGACCCCGTTGCAGGGCTTCACCTCCACGCCGCGGCCGCTGGACGACGTGCCGCCGTTCGTGTGGCACGGGTCGATCCGCACGCCGGAGATCGCGGAGCAGGCCGCCTTCTACGGCAACGGGTTCTTCGCCAACCACATCCTCGCACCGAACGCGCACTTCAAGCGGCTCGTCGACTTCTACCGCACCCGGTACGAGCACCACGGCCACGGTCCGGCGTCACACGCGATCGTCGGCCTGGGCGGGCAGGCGTTCGTCGCGAAGAAGTCGCAGGACGCGTGGGCGCAGTACCGGCCGTACTTCGAGAGCTTCCCCGCCTTCCGCGGCGCGAGCCTCGAAGACTTCGCGAACGGCACCCCGCTGAGCATCGGCAGCCCGCAGGAGATCATCGACAAGACGCTGACCTTCCGCGACGGCTTCGGCGACTACCAGCGCCAGCTCTGGGCGCTCGACATCCTCGGCCTGCCGCACGGTGTGCTGATGGAGCAGCTCGAGCTGCTCGGCACCGAGGTGATCCCCGTGCTGCGCAAGGAGTTCGACAGCCGCCGCGCTCCCGGTGTGCCTGCCACGCCCACGCACCGCAGCCTCGTCGAGGCGAAGTACGGCGACGCGACACCGCGTCAGCCGCGTCCCAACCCCAACCGCGGCGACAACCTCTCCGGTGTCTCGCCCTACCAGGACAGCCCTGTCCTCCAGGCGGTGTGAACCATGACCAAGCCGATCAACGTCGTGGTGGTCAGCGCGGGTGTCAGCGACCCCTCGACCACCCGCATGCTCGCCGAACGCGCCACCGCGGCCGTGATGGACCGTCTCCGCGCGTCAGGTGAAGAAGTAACAGCGTCTTTCGTCGACCTGGCCGGGATGGCCGCCGACATCGGCCGGTCGATCGTGTCCGCCGATCCGGTCAAGAGCGTGCAGCGGGCGATCGAACAGGTCGGCGCCGCTGACGGGCTGGTCGTCGCGACACCGGTCTACAAGGCCGGGATCAGCGGGCTGTTCAAGTCGTTCGCCGACCTGCTCGACAACGACCTGATCGTCGCCAAGCCCGTGATCCTCAGCGCCACGGCCGGAACCGCGAGGCACGCGATGGTCGTCGACGAGCAGCTCCGGCCCCTGTTCGCCTTCATGCGGGCGATGCCGGTACCGACGTCGCTGTTCGCCGCGCCCGAGGACTGGGCGGATCCCGCGCTGGGCAAGCGCATCGACCGCGCCGCCGTCGAGTTCGCCGAACTCACCAGGGCACGGGTCGGCGAGGCGATCACCGACGCGGCGTGGAAGGGCTACCAGCACACGTTCAACGGCAACGCGACCCGCGCCGAGAAGTCCGTCGAGGACCTCGACTTCGACACCCGCCTGATGCGGCTGGCCGCCGGTGGACAGTCGCTGGTGGACACCCGGAGATGAGCTACTTCGTCTCGCGCAACGCCTTGCGGATCGTCGGCGCGAGCGGCAGGTCGCTGGCGCTGAGCGCGGCCACGATGCGGGACGCGGTGTTCTTCAGCTCGTCACGCCCGGTCTCGCCGAGGCCGTCGAAGACCAGCTCGCGGACCGTCGCCACATGGCCCGGCGCGGCCTGTTCCATCTTCGCCCTGCCCGCCTCGGTGAGCACGGCGTTGGTGACCCTGGCGTCGTCGGGGTCGACACGGCGCTCCACCAGGCCGCGCTTCTCCAAGCGCGCCACCAGGTGCGAGATCCGCGACAGCTCGGCGTTGGTCAGGATCGCGAGCTCGCTGAGGCGACGCCGGCCGGACGGCACCTCGGTCAGCCCCGCCAGCACGTAGTACTCCAGATAACTCAGCTGCGCGTCCCGCTGCAGCTGCGCGTCCAGGGCGACGGGCAGCAGGACCAGCGCCGCGTGCAACGCGCGCCAGGTGCGCGCCTCGTCCGCCGTCAACCAGTCGGTTTCCTCCGTCATCGGCCGAGCCTATCCCCGGTGGATCTTCTGGCGCCCGGCCTGCTAGTAATACATGAACATTCATGTAATCGAACCTCGAAGGATGGTCATGTCCAACCTCAAGATCGCCGTCGTCATCGGCAGCACCCGTCCCGGCCGCAACGGCAAGACCGTCGCCGACTGGGTCATGGCGCAGGCCGCCGGGCGCACCGGCGCCGACTACGAGGTGCTCGACCTGCTCGACTACCCGCTGCCCCACCTCGACGAGCCGATGTCGGCCAAGGCGGGCCCCGGCACCTACACCCAGGACCACACCAAGGCGTGGGCGAGCAAGGTCGCCGAGTACGACGCCTACGTGTTCGTCACGCCCGAGTACAACCACTCCACGTCCGGCGTGCTGAAGAACGCGATCGATTACCTGTACGCGGAGTGGAACAACAAGGCGGCCGGGTTCGTCAGCTACGGCGGCGTCGGCGGCGCCCGCGCCATCGAGCACCTGCGCGGCGTGCTCAGCGAACTCCAGGTGGCGCACGTCCAGCAGCAGCTCAGCTTCTCGCTGTTCACCGACTTCGAGAACTTCAGCGCCTTCCAGCCCGCCGAGATCCACGCCACGTTCGCCCAGGTCATGTTCGACCAGCTGGAGAGCTGGGCCGGCGCCATGAGGTCCGTGCGCGAAGCCACCGCGCTCGCGGCGGTCTGAAGCCGTGTCGCACAACGACTTGCGTGAGTTCTACCGCCACTACCTGGACGTGCTCAACGGCCGCCGGTTCGACGAGCTGAGCGAACTCTTCCACGACCAGGTCACCCTGAACGGCCAGCCGGTCAGCCGTGACGAGGTCATGGCGGCCATGCGGTTCACAGCGACCGAGGCCGTGCCCGATCTCGTGTGGACGGCCCGGGACGTCGTCGTCACAGGCGACCGCCTGACCGCCCGGCTCCTCGACCGGGGCACGCCGGCGAAGGAGTGGCTGGGCATCAGGCCCACCGGCGGCTCGTTCGAGGTCGACGAGGCCGCCTTCTACCGCATCCGTGACGGCCGGGTCGACGACATGTGGTTCGTCGTCGACACCGGTGCGGCACAACGACAACTCGATTCCTGAAGGAGCAACCTCATGCCTCTGCAAGGCGAATGGGCACCCGGAACGTTCGACCTGGCCCGTGAACAGGTCGAGGCGTTCGAGGCCAACGACGGCGCCGGCGACACCGGCAGGAACCCCGCCGGCGGCCCGATCATCATCCTCACCACCGTCGGCGCCAAGAGCGGCAAGCTGCGCAAGAACCCCGTGATGCGCGTCGAGCACGACGGGGACTACGCCGTCGTCGCCTCGCTCGGCGGCGCGCCGACCAACCCCGCCTGGTACTCGAACGTCAAGGCGCACCCGCACGTCGAGCTGCAGGACGGCCCGCACAAGCACGACTACCTCGCTCGCGAACTCGACGGCGACGAGTACCAGACCTGGTGGGAGCGGGCGATCGTCGTCTGGCCCGAGTACGTCGACTACCAGGCCAAGACCGACCGCAAGATGCCGATCTTCGTGCTCGAACGCATCACCGACTGATCCCCTTCACAGTTCAGGAGAACACCATGCCCAGGGCAGTCCGGTTCACCCGCTTCGGCGGACCCGAGGTCCTCCAGGTCGTCGACGTCCCCCGCCCCGAACCCGCCGAAGGACAGCTCCTCGTCCAGGTCGTCGTGGCATCGCTCAACCCGGCCGAGGTCGGCATCCGCGAGGGGCTCTACGCGAAGATCTGGCCCGCGGACTTCCCGATGGGCCAGGGACACGACTTCTCCGGCGTCGTCGCCGCGCTCGGACCGGGCGTCACCGGCTTCGAGGTCGGCGACCCGGTGATCGGCTTCGCACCCCGCGCCGCGATGGCCGACTTCACCGTGATCGACTCCGCCGGCACCGCGAAGATCCCTCCTGGCCTCGACTTCGCCTCAGCAGCAACGATTCCCGCCTCCGGCGCGACCGGGTGGGCCGGTGTCGCGGCCGTCGACCCCGGCGAGGGCGAGACCGTGTTCGTGTCCTCGGCGTCGGGCGGCTCCGGCGTGTTCACCGCCCAGCTCGCCCGGCTGCGAGGCGCGCGGGTCATCGGCGGCGCCTCCCCCGGCAACGCCCAACACCTCGAAGCACTCGGCGTCGACCCCGTCACCTACGGGCCGGGCCTGAGCACCAGGCTGCGGGAGATGGCGCCCGGCGGGATCGACGCGGTCGTCGACACCTTCGGCGGCGGCTACGTCGACCTCGCCATCGAGCTCGGCGTGGCACCGGCGCGCATCAACACGATCGCCGACTACGCCGCCGTCCAGCGCCACGGCGTGCAGTCGCAGGGCAACGGCGACGCGATGGCGCCGGAGATCTGGGAAGCGTTGCAGGACCTCGTCGTCAAGGGGCAGCTCGTCGTGCCGATCGAGGCCGAGTACCCCCTTGAGGACGTCCGCCGCGCCTACGTCGACGTCGCCACCCGCCACGGCTTCGGCAAGCGCGTCATCCGCCTGCGCCCCGACCCGCACTGACCGCCGGCAGGAGAAACCACCTCCGAGCACGGCCCGATCCTGCCGCCACCGACCCACCACCCCTTGAGAGGACACGTCCCATGGGCTCCTTCGGAACGCTCGACCGCGACACCGTCGTCCACACGACCCCGCTCTCCCGGCTCGACCTCACCGGCAAGCGCCTCACCGTCATCGGCGGCACCAACGGGCTCGGCCAGGCCGTCGCACAGCAGGCCCTGGCACTCGGCGCCGACGTGACCGTGGTCGGACGCACTCTCCGAGACGCACCGCACGAACGATTGCGCTTCGTCAAAGCCGACCTGTCCTCCATGAGCGAGGCACTCCGCCTCGGCGAGGAGCTGCCGGTCGAGGCAGAGGACGTCGTCCTGTTCACCAACGGCATCACCGCCGCCAAGGCCCGCGAGGAGACCCCGGAGGGTGTCGAACGGGACATGGCGGTCAGCTACCTGAGCCGCTACGCCCTGCTGCGCGGCCTCGACCCGCGCATCGGCGCCGGCCGGTCCGCTCGAGCCCGCGTGTTCGTCATGGCCGGTCCCGGCGGTGACCAGGACGGCAACCCGGACGACCTCAACGCCCTCACCGGCTACAACCAGAACACCGCGCACATGAACACGGTCGCCGCCAACGAAGCGCTGACCGTCAACGGCGCCGGCTCCGAGACCGGGCCTGCCTACTTCGGCCTCAACCCAGGACTGGTCAAGACCGACATCCGCGCCAACTACCTCGGCGAAGGCAGCTTCGCCCACAGGGCCACCGAGACCCTCGTCGGGATGCTCGCCCAGTCCGCCCGGACCTACGCCCGGCGCATCGTCCCGCTGCTGTTCACCGCGGACCTCGACGGACGCACCGGCCTGATGTTCGACCGCAAGGCCCGTCCCATCCGGCCGTCGCTCGGCATGACCCCTGACCGCGTCGAAAGCTTCATGACCGCGTCCGACTCGCTCCTGCGGCACGCGCTGAGTTCGTGAACGGGCTGCGGCACCGTGGTGTCCCGGCCCCCTCCAGCACGGCAGTTCGGTACCGGCCGGTACCGAACTGCTAGGGTCAAGTTCAGTACCGATTGGTACATAACTTGTCCGGAGGTCGATGGCATGGGTCTGTTCGAAGGCAAGACGGCAGTGGTGACCGGAGGCAGCAGCGGCATCGGCTTGGCCACCGCGCGCCGCCTGGCCGACGAGGGCGCGCACGTCTTCATCACCGGCAGGCGGGAGAAGGAGCTGGACGCCGCACTGAAGGTCGTCGGCAACGCCACGGCCGTACCGGGCGACGTGGCGGACGCGGCCGACCTGGACCGCCTCTACGACGCCGTTCGCGCGCGGGCGAAGGGGGTCGACGTGCTCTTCGCCAACACGGGGATCGGAGGCTTCGCGACGTTGGCGGAGACCACCGAGGAGCATTTCGAGCGGCTCTTCGGCATCAACGTGCGCGGCACGCTGTTCACCGTGCAGAAGGCGTTGCCGTTCCTGAACGAGGGCTCGTCGGTGATCGTGAACTGCTCGGTCCGCGCCGACGACGGCTTGATGGAGTTCGGCACGTATTCGGCCACCAAGGCCGCGTTGCGCTCCTACGTGCGCACCTGGGCCAACGAGCTCAAGTCGCGAGGCGTCCGGGTCAACGCGATCTCCCCCGGCACGATCCACACCCCCGCGGTCGCCGGGATGGACGACGACGTCAGGGCGGGATTCGCGGCGCGCGTGCCGATCGGGCGGATGGGCACGGCGGACGAGGTCGCCGGCACTGTGCTGTTCCTGGCGTCGAGCCAGAGCAGCTTCATCACCGGCTCCAACATCCACGTCGACGGCGGCGAGAAGCAGCTCTGAGCGACGCTGTGATCCTTACCTCTCGGTACAGAACTGCGCGCACCAGTTCTGTACCGTTCGGTATACAACACGCCGAGACGAGGAGTGAGACCGTGAGCGACGTCGTGCGCCTGCACCAGCAGGGTGGACCGGAGGTCCTGCGACTGGAGAGCGAGAACGTTCCGGAACCAGGCCCCGGCGAAGTCCGGTTGAGGCAGGAAGCCGTGGGCCTGAACTACGTCGACACCTACTTCCGCGACGGGACGTTCCCGCTCCGGCCACTGCCGGCCGTGATCGGCGTCGAGGCGGCGGGAACGGTGGAGGCCGTCGGGCCGGGGGTCACCGAGTTCTCGCCGGGACAGCGGGCCGGGTACTTCTTCTCGCCCGGCGCCTACCGGTCGGTGCGGCTGATCGCGGCGTCCCAGCTCGTTCCCGTCCCGGACGACGTCCCGTCCGACGTCGCCGCCTCGTTGCTGGCCAAGGGACTCACCGCGTGGGCACGGGTGCGGCGCGTCTTTCCGGTCCACAGTGGAACGCTGGCGGTGGTCACCGGGGCGACGGGCGGCGTCGGTTCGTTGCTCGCCCCGTGGGCACAGCACCTCGGAGCGAAGGTGGTCGCGCTGGTGGCTCGCCCCGAGCAGGTCGCCGCGGTCACCGCGCTGGGCGTCGAGGACGTCGCCGTGGCGAACACGGGCGACCTGTTCCGACTGGTGTCCCAGGCCGTGCAGCCGGTGGACGTCGTCTACGACCAGGTGGGTCAGGCGGTCTTCGACGACGTCGCGGGCGTGTTGACCAGCGGCAGCACCCTCGACCTGCTGGGCAACGCCTCCGGGGAGATCGACGTCTCCCGGCTGAGGACCCAGGCGTCCGGGGTGCGGATCACGCGCTCCTCGACCGGGGAGCACCTGCCCAGCCGCGCCGCCCTGCTCGGTGCCGCCGAGGAACTCTTCGACGCGCTGCGCGAGGGCGTGTTCGGCAAGCGCGAGATCACAAGGTACGCACTCGCGGACGTGGTGCGCGCCCATCGGGACGTCGAGTCGCGATCCGCGGGCCCTGCGCCGGTGCTGATCCCCTGAGCCGCAACGACTAGACGAACGCGCCCCGGATCGCCAGGTCCACCATGCGGTGCAGCTTCTCGGCCGGGACACCGTCGTTGGCCCGCACCGCGATCCCCTCGCTGAGGGCGGCGGTGAACAGCGCCAGCACCTCCGGGTCCGCGTCCATTGTGGAATCACATTCGGCCGCGGCGCGCTCGAACCGTTCGCGGATGAACGTCAGGGCGTTGGTCCGTTGCTGGGCCACGTAGTCGCGCACCGGGCGGTTGTCCGGAGCGCACTTGCCGGCGCCTTGCACCACAAGGCATCCGTGCGGGTGCCCGTCGCTCGTCACCACGTCGACGGTGCGGTGCAGGAAGGTCGCGACGGCCTCACGGGCGGTGGGCAGCTCGAACGCCTCCATCTCCCAGGCGGGGCCGGTCGCGATGTAGCGCTGCACCGCCTTTTCGAAGAGCTGGCGCTTGTCGCCGAAGGCGGCGTACATCGAGGGCTTGTTGATGCCCATCGCCTCGGTCAGGTGCGCCAGCGAGGCGCCTTCGTAGCCGTGTTCCCAGAACACGTCGACCGCCCGGTCGAGAGCGGTGTCGGCATCGAACTCACGCGGCCTGGGCATGCCCCAACTATACCTCGCGGTACAGAACGTGCCATGATGGTTCCGTACCGATCGGTACATAACAGCATCGACACAGGAGAAGACCCATGGGAGCACTCGACAGCAAGGTCGCCCTCGTCACCGGCGGGTCACGGGGCATCGGCGCCGCCGTCGCGCTCCGGCTCGCCCGCGAAGGCGCCGACGTCGCCCTCACCTACACCGCCTCCGAGGACGCGGCGAAGTCCGTCGCCGAGGAGATCACGGCTCTCGGCCGCCGGGCCCTGGTACTGCGCGCGGACCAGGCCGACCCGGCCGCGGTCGACGCCGCCGTGCGGCAGGTCGCGGGTGAGCTGGGCCGGCTCGACATCCTCGTGAACAGCGCCGGCGTCACCGTCGGCGGCCCGTTCGACAGCATCGACCTGGAGACGTCCGACCGGCAGATCGACATCAACTACCGCGGCGTGCGCAACGCCGTCCGCTCCGCCGCGGCCGTCATGGCCGACCACGGGCGGATCATCAACATCTCCACCTCCACCGCCACCGGCTCGATCATGTTCTCCGGGTTCGCCGAGTACTCGGCGACCAAGGCGGCCGTTACCGTCTACTCCAAGGGAACCGCACGGGACCTCGGCGGGCGCGGCATCACCGTCAACGTGATCCAGCCCGGCCCGATCGCCACCGACATGAATCCCGACGAGGGCGAGTTCGCCGACCTGCTCAAGTCCCGCGGCGCACTCGGCCGCTACGGCACCGCGGAGGAGGTCGCCGCGCTGGCCGCCTTCCTCGCCGGCCCGGAGGCGGGGTACATCACCGGCTCGACCTTCAACATCGACGGCGGACTCGCCGCGTGACGGCGGCTCGTTCCCTTTAACCTCAAGGACAAACGCCACCATGCGTGCGACTCTCATGTACGGCGCGGGCGACGTCCGCGTCGAGAACGTCCCGGATTCCGTCATCAAGCTGCCCACCGACGCTCTCGTGCGGGTCACCGCCTCCTGCGTCTGCGGAACCGACCTGCACCCCTACGGCTCGATGAAACCCAGCAGCCGTCCCGAAAGGATGGGCCACGAGTTCATCGGTGTCGTCGAGGACGTCGGCTCGGAGGTCGGCACCGTCCGGCGCGGCGACCTCGTCGTCGTCCCGTTCGCGATCTCCGACAACACCTGCGAGTTCTGCCGCGAAAGCCTGCACTCCTCCTGCAGCCACCCGCAGGCGGGCTTCTGGGACGGCGAGGCGGAAGAAGGTGGCCAGTCCGAAGCCGTCCGCGTGCCCCTCGCCGACGGCACCCTGGTGAAGCTCCCCGTCGCGCCGGACTCCGCGCTCATCCCGTCCCTGCTGACGCTCTCCGACGTCTTCGGCACCGGCTACCACGCGGCAGTGGCGGGAGGCGTGCGCGAACGCACCCGCGTCACCGTGATCGGCGACGGCGCGGTCGGCCTGCTCGCCGTCCTGTCGGCCAGGCGGCTCGGCGCGGAACAGATCATCCTGATGGGACGCCACCAGGCCCGCACCGACCTGGGCCGCGAGTTCGGCGCCACCGACGTCGTCTCCGCCCGCGGCGCCGAAGGCGTCGAGACCGTTCGCGAACTGACCGGCGGACACGGCACCCACGTCGTGATCGACGCCGTCGGAGCCAGGCTCGCCTACGAGCAGGCACTCGGCGTCGTCCGGCGCGGAGGCGTCATCAGCCGCGTCGGCGTCCCCCAGTACGAGGAGGCACCGGTCGGCTTCGGCAGCCTCTTCCGCCACAACATCCGCCTCGCCGGCGGCCCCGCACCGACCCGCGCCCACATCGAGACGCTGATGCCCTCCATCCTCGACGGCACCATCGAACCGGGCAGGGTCTTCGACGCCACCACCGACTTCGCGGGCGTTCCCGCCGCCTACCAGGACATGGCCGACCGCAGGAGCCTCAAGGTCCTCATCAAGCCATGACGGACGTGGCACGCTCCGGCACCTCCAGAGAAGCAGGTGGAGATTCGTCTCCACCTGCTTCTCTGCTTTCGGGCACTCCCCGAATTCTCCGGTTCGTGGTTTCAGATCATGGTTGCGAGCCCGAGGACATCCCGGTCCTACTTGGCGGCCTGTTGTTCCTTCTGGCGGGCGCGCTGCGCCCGAGTGGCCTGGACCCCGATGACAACGGCGAACGCGAGGGTGATCCACAGCGCGTAGCGGTCGATCAGCAGGACCACGTCGACGGCGTCCTGGCCGAGCCCGTAGCCCAGGCCGGCGACCAGTCCGGTCATGATTCCCGCGCCGAGCACGTTCGCCGCCAGGAACGCGGGGAGCGACATCCTCGCCAGGCCGGCGACCAGGAAGACGAGAATCGACGGCACGCCTGGCACCGACGCGGCGACGACGAGGCCGAACTTGCCCCACGCCGGCCAGGACCTCAGTCGCGGGACGAGTCGCTGCGCGCTGTCGGTCGGCACGAAGAACCCCACGCTCTTCGCGCCCCAGCGGCGGCCAGCCCACCAGTACAGCCAGTCGAACTTGATCTTTCCGAAGATGCCCGCCGCGATGACCAGCCACAGGTCCGCCTGACCGAGCCTGGCGAAGGCGGCGCCCGCGCCGATCGCGGACGAGCTGCCCGTGGCGGCCGCGGTCGCGAGCGGGTGCTCGCCCAGCAGGAACGGGCGCAGCGGCAGGGACACCAGCGACAGCGTGATCGTGGCGATCAGCAGGCCGATCAGCACCTTGTCCGCCCGCTCCATCGGGCTGCCCCACGGCCGGATGTCACGCCATTGCTGCTGGGCGGCGTCGATCTCCTCCTGGGTGTAGGTGCGGCCCCACCACGTCCGCCGCGTCTCGGTCTTGGCGGGGGCTTCGGGCTTGTCCACTTCGGCCGGCGTGCTGCTCTCGTTGATCTCGGACGTCTTGCTCATCGTTTTCCTCACGTTGGGGAGCAGGGGTCCTTGCGTGACAGCACTTCTAGGAGACGAGGACGGCGAGCACGGCGATGAACAGCAGCTGCAGGGCCAACATGACCGGCCCTGCGGAGGCGGCGGCGGCGAACGCCAGCAGGCCCATCACACCCGACAGGGCCAGCACCTCCGGCCATCCCGGGCGGGCGAAGCGCGCTGTCGTCGGCTCCACCAGCGACTGCGTCATCGTGGTCTCCCTCCTGTCGATTAGTACGATCCGAGGATATGTACTAGCACGAAATGCCGCAACTGTACCGGCACGCTGAGCCGATCTGTACCGGTACGCTCGGTGGCATGTCCACGAGGGAAGAACTGGTCAGAGCCGCACTACGGCTGGTGAACACGAGCGGCTTCGGCGCCCTGAGCGTGCGGGGGGTCGCCAGGGAGGCCGGCGTGGGCGCCACGACGTTGCGCCACTACTTCCCGTCGCAGGCCGCCCTGCACCTCGCGGTGACGACCGAGTTGGTCGCCTCGCTGCTGACCGACCTGGCCATCGAGGACGACACCGAAGACCCTGCCGTGCGCCTCTACGACTGCCTCCTGCAGTTCCTGCCGGAACCCGACCAGGAGATCTCGTTGCGGGACAACTGGTTCGACCTCAACTGCTCGGCGTTGGCCCCGAACGCGCCCGCCACTCTGCGCAACGTCCTGAAAGCCGGTCATGAGGCGTCGGTCGCCGCGGTGCGCCGCTGGCTCTCCACACTGGCGGCGCAGGGGCACCTGGCCGACGAGGACGTCGACGACCAGGCCGCCCACCTGCTGGCGTTGATCAACGGTCTGCACCTCTGCGCTGTCATCGAACCGGAACGCTACGACCTGCCGCGCGAGAAACGCCTGCTGCAGTGGCACGTGCACCAGTTGCTGACCAGGTGATCTCGGCGCGTCAGGGCTTCTGGTACCCCGGACGAGCCCGCGCCACTCCCCTGAAGCCCGGCGGCTTCGGAGCTAACGCAGGACGACGATCGGGGTCACGTCCAGGGTGGTCCCGGTCTCGTCCCAGCTGTCGACGAAGGCCAGGCAGCCGCACTCCGCGGAGACCGGGAACGGCGCGGTCTCCGCTGCGAACTCCAGCCTGACGCGTCGCCCCGCGAGGTCCCCTCCGAACCGCGCCTCCAGGGTGATCTGCTTCAGCACGGGCTTCTCGAGGGCCTTCGTCTTCGCCGTGGCGTTGTCCTTCCGGTTTCCGGCCGGCTCCGTTTCCTGTTCCGGCGCTGCCTCGGCGACGTCCAGAACCTGGAACCGGCCTCGGAACAGGAAGAGGCCGCCCAGGTTCTCGAGGGCGACCGCGCCCGGCCGGTCCGATCCGTCGAGTCTTCCCCGCAGCGCCGGGCCGCCCTTGACCTCGCCCGACGCCAGCGACACGTGCACGATCTCGTCGTTGCGGTCGAAGATGTCCAGGAGCCTGCTCATGATCGCGGCGGGTTTCGGGTTCTCGGTGAACTCGCGCGTGACCTCGGTGGCCGTCTTGCGCTTCAGGCCGAACCGGCCGGCCGTGCCGTCCGCGGTGGTCGACGCCTCCTTGCGGTGCTTCACCGCCGCGGTCGCCGCGTCCCTGGCCTGTTCCACGAACGGCACGTAGACGTACACGACGGAACCGTGGCTGCGGCGCTCCGCCGCCCGGCGGTCGATGCGCCGGTACACCAACGCGGTCACGGGCAACGCGATCAGCAGACCGGCTGTGATCGTCCAGACGACCATCTCGAACCACCAGTGGGCCATCCACTGCTGGTCGGTCAGGCCGGTGATGTTCTCAGAAGCAACCACGGGTCTCCTTGAAAGCGTCCGCGAGCGACCGGCCCGTCGCGTCGACCACCGAGCCGCCGGTGTCGCCGGCGACGCGGGACAGTTCGGCGGGGTCCGCGTCGCCGAAGCGGATGGCCAGCAGGGGCCCGACCGTGCCGCGGGTTCGTTGTGCGGCCAGGAAGTCGGTCGCCGACATGCCGTTGTTGTTGCGGCCGTCGGTCATCAGCACCACCGACACCTGGGAGCCGGGGGCGGACCTGCGGAGGTCCGCGCCGGCCGCGTACGCGGTGTCCACCGCGGACCAGATCGCCGTGTTCTCACCGAAGTCGGTGGCGCCGATCGTCTTCTCCAGTTCGGCGGTGTCACCGGGGAACGTGAAGTCGCGCTGTTCCAGCACCTGGTCCGCGAACCTGATCACCCGGATGCGCTCGCCGAGGTAGAACCGGACGAAGCTGCCCGTGCTCGGGCTGGTCAGCTCCCGGAACGCGGACCGCAGCGCGTCGATCTGCTCCCTCATCGAGCCGGAGTAGTCGAGGACGAACACGACGTACCGGTGCGAGAGGTCCGGCGTGCCCTGCTTCCGGTAGTTCTCCTGCAGCTTGCGCACCACGCTCAGGTCGTCCGGGTAGTACAGCGCGGTGCCGACCGGCCGGGCCAGTCGTTCGCTGCGCGGCACGTCCGGGTTGACGGGCCTGCGCGCCGTCTTGTCCATGATCCAGCGCTGAGCCCGTTCGGTGCGCAGCCACTCGACGACCGTGTCGTAGGTCGTGCGCTGCTTGTCGTTGAGCAGAAGCAACGGGTGGTCGGCGAGCACGATGCCGTCCGCCGGGTAGACGATCTGCAGCGGTTCGGGCAGGGTTCCGCTCGCGTTCAGCTTCAGCAGCACCGACTCGGTCGCGATCAGCCCGTTGAGCGGTCCCGGCTGCACGAACTGGCCGGCCGCCGCGGCGGAGCTGTCGGTGGCCACGGCGTGTCCCTGCCAGAACCCGCTGAGCCGGTCGCACCTCACGTCGTCGGCGCGCAGTGCCTGACCCGTGCCCGCCGCGGCGGTGGCCACCCCGACCAGGGCGGCCAGACCGGTGCCGCTGTGCACGGGGTCGCCCATGGCGAAGCGCAGGTCTCCGGTCGCGGCGAGGTCCGCGACCGTCGCCCAGGTCGGGGTCTGCGCGCGTGCGGCGAGCTTGCGACCCACCTCGGCGGTCACCCCGATCACCACCGGCGAGGTCATGATCGGCGTGCTGGGCGGCAGGTTCCGCGGCGGTTTCCGGTCGCGCAGCAGCAGCTTGAGGTAGCCGTCCGACGACGGCCACGCGAAGTCGTGGCCACCGGTCCCCTCCGCGAGGGTGTCGCCCAGGTCGACGGTCGGCCGGTAGTCGAGTTCGACCCGGATTCCCCGCTCCTCGCGCAGTTCTTCGAGCAGCGGTTCCAGGTCGCGCAGTTCCGGGCTGGCGAGCACGCGCACCCGGACAGACGAGTCGCCGCCGAAACACCCCGCCCCCGTCAGGACGAGGAGGACGACGACCGCGCACGACAGCAACCTCTTCATTCGGGGCACGTCCTGACGCCGTCCAGCACCTTCTTGATCATGACTTCGAGGAGCGCCTCGTCCGGTGAAGCGACCGTGGTGGCCGCGTTCTTCATGTCCGGCACCGGCACTTCCTCGTGAACCAGGTACTCGGCCAGCTTGCGGCTGTCGAGGCCGGTCTTGTCGTCGACCAGCCGGAAGCCGAGCTCCAGCGCCCGCCGGCGGATCGGTTCGTCCTCGTCCAGGACCTTGCCGAGCCGGTGCCCCTTCTCGGTGAACGAGACCAGCTGCGGCTGGGACTCCATGCTCGGGTTCGGGTAGAGCATGACCCGCTCGAGGTCCGGGACGTCGTCGCGATCGACGGCATCGAGCTGCAGGTCCAGGAAGAGGTGCTCGTACATGACGATGAGCGGGGACTGCTCCCCCTCCGGCACCCGGTAGAGGGCGTGCAGGTCCTCTTTGGACATTCCCCTGGTGAGCAGCAGGTCCTTCAGCTTGCCCGCCGTCTCCTCCGCCTTGTCGGGTGAGGTCACGACTTTCTTGCCGTTCTCGACGTAGGCCAGCATGGCGAGCCAGGCGCCCGCGTGGTTGGCGTCGCACAGGTCGCCGGTCTCCACCAGCACCCGGTTCTCACCGAGCGCGGGGTCCAGGTCCTTCCACTTCGCGCCTTTTCGCATGAGCTCGACGAGCTTCTCCACGTCGAGGTTGTAGTAGATCGGCTTGCCGTAGGAGGGCGTGTTCGCGGGCGCGACCTGGGGCGTCACCACCCCTTCCTTCTCCAGCACGGTCACGTACTTCCGGAACGTGGCGATCACGACGGGGCTCATGTACTGCAGCTTGTTCTGCCGCGCGCCCTTCTGCGCCTTCGCCTTGATCGCGGCGGGCTGGCCGGACGGGAACACGAAGTCCACCCCGCTCAGGTCGGAGGTCACCCCCGCCCTCGACCCCTTGGGGGTCACCGTGACCCGCAGGTGCGAGGTCAGCAAGCGGTCCCGGATGACCTCGTCGTCGAACAGCACCTTCTTCGATCCGACGTTCCCGTCGACGACCTGCACGGTCTGCCAGCCGAGGTAGATCGCCTTGTTCGGGACCAGGACGCACAGCCCGGCCGCGAGCGCGATCACGATCGGCAGGTACACCCTGCGGGCACGTCTGCTGCGATGAAAGGGATCCGGCCACCGCACGCGCACGAGCGCGCCGTCGCCCGGCTGGTCCACCACGACGATCTCCTCGGGTTCGATGGCGGTGAGTCGACGGTCAGATCGCGCGGCCGCGGAAGGCCGTTACGGACCAAACAACGCCCCGCCGACTGGAATCGACGAGACATCGCCGACGCCGATTCCCTGACACAGCAAGGAATCAGGAGGTGGCACGGTTGGGCGCGGGTGGCCGGCACTGCCTGTGACCGGCGGATGACCGCGTGGATTTCACGCTGTCGGGGACGGCCCGGCGGCGAAGTCGTACCCACAGTTTCATCATCGTCCGATGGATGGCCTGCCCCGACGGTCGTATCGTTGGCCGTCGTGAATGAGCACGCCGCCCGGACGGCTGGTCTCGACCTGCATCTGGGACACCTCGGGCGCAACGTCCGCGCCGGTCTCATGGACGCCTTCCGCGAGGCGATCCGCAGCGGGCGGCTGGCGCCGGGAACGCGGTTGCCGTCGAGCCGGGTGCTGGCCGGTGATCTGGGACTGGGCCGCAACACCGTGGTGCGGGTGTACTCGGAGCTGATCAGCGAGGGCTGGCTCACCGGGGTGCACGGGTCGGGCACCGAGGTGTCGCGGCGGTCGGCCGAGTCGGGTGAGCGTGCGCTGCCTCGGGTTCCGGTCGTGCGGCCTCAGGTGGTGCACGACCTGTTGCCGGGCCGGCCGGACTTGTCGTCGTTTCCGCGGGACGAGTGGATCCGGGCGGTGAAGCGCACGGTCGGTGCAGCGCCGTTCGAGGCGTTCGGGTACGGCGATCCGCACGGCAGGGATGAGTTGCGGGAGGCCCTTGCCCGTTATCTCGCTCGTGCTCGGGGATTGCGCGCGCAGGCTGCCAACGTCGTCGTGTGCAGTGGTGCCGCGGAAGGGTTGCGGCTGGTCGCCGATGCCCTTGCCGCCACTGGAGTTTCGCGGGTGGCGGTCGAGGAGTTCGGGCTGCCCACGCAGCGGCAGACGTTGGTGCGGGCCGGGATCGAGGCGGTGCCGTTGCCGGTCGACGCCGACGGTGCGGTGGTGTCCGAGCTCGACCGGATGCCGGAGGTCGGGGCGGTGCTCCTCACGCCGTCGCACCACTTTCCGCTTGGCGTGGCGTTGCACCCGGACCGGCGGGCGGCGGTCGTGGACTGGGCGCGGCGGCGCGGAACGGTGGTCGTCGAGGACGACTACGACGGCGAGTTCCGGTACGACCGGGCTCCCGTGGGGGCGTTGCAGGGGCTCGACCACGACCACGTGATCTACCTGGGGACGGCGAGCAAGTCGCTGGCGCCGGGGCTGCGGCTCGGGTGGCTGGTGCTGCCCGGCCACCTCGTCGGGGCGGTGGCCGCGCAGAAGGGCGAGACGGAGGAGACGGCCGGGTTCGTCAACCAGCTGGCAATGACCGACTTCGTCGAGTCCGGGGCGTACGACCGGCACGTCCGCGCCATGCGGGTGCGGTACGCGAAACGGCGGCGGCAGCTCGTGGAGGCGCTCGGGCCGGACGTGCGGGTGGCCGGGATGTCCGCCGGGTTGCACGTCCTGCTCGAGGTGCCCGGCCGGACCGGCGCGGAGCTCGTGCGGCGGGCCGCACGCGAACAGCTGGTGTTCGAGCCGCTCGGCAAGTTCCGGCACCCGGAGTCCACTTCGGACCGCGACGGCGTGGTGGCCGGGTTCGCCACGCCCTCCCCCAGCGCCTGGTCGGGTGCGCTGGAGGCGTTGGTGCGCGTGCTCCGGTGAGTCCGACTGGTTCCCGTTCGCGGGCACCAAGTGGTCCCAGCCCGCGGGACGGAACGGGGTTAGTTTCGGGACCATGAAGGCCATCACCGTCCAGGACAAGGGCGCCGGTCCCGCCGGACTCGCCCTGACCGAACGCCCCCACCCGCACGCGGCGGAGAACGACGTCGTCGTGCGCGTGCACGCGGCCGGCTTCACCCCCGGCGAGCTGGACTGGCCCGGCACCTGGACCGACCGCGCGGGTCGCGACCGGACGCCCAGCGTGCCGGGGCACGAGCTGTCCGGTGTCGTGGCGGAGCTCGGCTACGGCACCACGGGCCTCACCGTCGGGCAACGGGTCTTCGGGCTCGCCGACTGGACCCGCGACGGTTCGCTCGCCGAGTTCACCGCCGTCGAGGCCCGCAACCTGGCGCCGCTGCCCGCCGACGTCGACCACACCGTCGGCGCCGCCCTGCCGATCTCCGGCCTGACCGCGTGGCAGGCGTTGTTCGTGCACGCCGGGATCCAGACCGGGCAGACCGTCCTCGTCCACGGCGCGGCGGGCGGCGTGGGCTCGATCGCCGTGCAGCTCGCGCGCCGCGCGGGAGCGAGGGTCGTCGGCACCGGCCGGACCCACAACCGCGACGTCGCGCTCAGCCTGGGCGCCACCGCGTTCGTCGACCTCGACACCGAACGGCTGGAGGACGTCGGCGAGGTCGACGTCGTCCTGGACGTGTTCGGCGGCGAGGTGCTCGCACGCTCGGCGGCCCTGGTCCGCTCGGGCGGCACGCTCGTCACCGTCGCCGAGCCCACCGAGGCCCGGCCCCGCGACGGCCGGACGGTCTTCTTCGTCGTCGAGGCGGACCGGCGGCAGCTGACCGAGCTCGCGAACCTGGTCCGCGAGGGGAGCCTGCGCGTGCTCGTCGGCGAGCGGTACCCCCTGGAAGAAGCGGTGACCGCGTTCACCGCGAAACGCCGTGACGGCAAGCCGGTAATCGTTGTCGCCGACCGCTGACCGCCCCGCAGAGGACGCCTGGAAATAGGAAACGCAGGCCACACCAGGAATCCGCCGATCGCCGCAAACCGAGCTCACTCGGTTTGCGGCTTTCTGCTGTGAGCACCCCGCGAACCTGGTCAGCACCCCCTAGGCCGATCTCGTCCGCGCGCCAAGCAGGCCGCGCAGGACCGGGAAAAGTTGCGGCCGCAAGGCTCGTTCCGACCCGCACGCCTTTCCACCGCAGGCGGCAATCGGCTTCTGCAAACGATGCCAATTCCCTAATTCACATATCTGATTTTTCACATGCTCGAACGTTTTTCACCAGTTTGGACAAAGGTATTGACCAGCACTCTGTTCATTATTAACAATTCCACCCCGCAGTGTGAGCCGCCACACACGCATCCGTCGTCGACCAGTTCATGGAGGCATGTGTGTCCCGAAATCCAGGCTTACGACGAGCAGCCGTGCTCGGTGTCGTGGGCACACTCGCCGCGGCGGGCATCGTCGTGCTGGTCAACGCGGCCGGCGCGGCTCCCGGTGCGGGTGCGCTCACCAACCTCGACACGTCGTCGGGCAACCGCAGGGCCGCGGTGAGCGGTCTCTACGACTGGAGCAAGGCCGGTTACCGGGGCGGGCAGAACCTGCCCGGCGTGGGCGACGTCAACCCCAGCGCGGCCTGCCAGATCACCGCGGCGGAGCTGGCGAGCCAGTTCAACGTCCGCCCGAACGACGGCCAGGACGACTCGGCCGGTCTGCAGGCGGCCATCGACTCGATCAAGACGACCTGCTCGCCGTCCGCGAGCTACAGCAAGCTCAGCCTGATCACGCTGCCCGCCGGTGAGCTGGCCGTGTCGCGCGAGCTGCACGTGGACGCCGACTACCTGATCATCCGCGGTGCCGGCAAGGACGCCTCGAAGATCACGTACCGGCCAGACGCGAACACCCTCTACGACGCCCTCACGCCGGACGGGTCCGACTGGGACGAGGACGGCATGACCTCCGGCGCGGGCAAGGGCGGCTGGCTGTGGCCCGGCCGCGGCCTGTTCCGGGTGCAGTCGCGCGGGGTCGACCCGAGCTACGCGAGCGACTACGCGGCGGCGCCGGAGAACCGCAAGGACATCTTCGAGGGCACGGTCAACGTGCACTGGAAGGTCGGCGCGAAGGTCGCAACGGCCGCGAAGACCGGCGACCGCACGATCGCCGTCGCGTCCGCGAGCAAGATCAAGGTCGGCGAGTTCGTGAACGTCCGCGCGGCGAACTCGGTCAAGTTCTACGAGCAGCAGCAGGCGACCGGCACCGAGTGGCCGATGCTGAACATGCACATGCGGCAGCAGATCTTCACGGTCGCGGCGGTCTCCGGCAACACGGTGACGCTCGACAAGCCGCTGGAGTTCGACGTCCCGGTCAGCTCCGTCTCGGACGGCTCCGCGCCGATCGCCGGCGCCCCGTACGACTCCAAGGTCTCGCCGCTGGTCGACCCCGTCGTCGGCGTCGGCTTCGAGGACTTCGGCTTCACACAGGCGATGCCGGGCCTCAACCAGGCCGACTCGGTCAACAACTACGGCAACATGGCGCCCGCCGCCGAGATGCACGGCATCGTCTTCAAGTGGGCGGCCAACTCGTGGGTCAAGGGCATCCGCGCCGACATGACCGGGTCGCACCCGATCGTCACGGAGGAGGCCAAGAACCTCCAGATCGTGAACAACGAGCTCGACGGTTCGTGGAACAAGGGCAAGGGCGGCAACGGTTACTTCCGCGGCTCCCGCGTGTGGGACTCGCTCTACGCCGGCAACACGAGCCGCAACCTGCGCCACTTCACCTTCCAGTGGTCCGCCTCCGGCAACGTGGTGATCGGCAACGACTTCGACTCCGACCTGAACCTGCACGGTGGCTGGGAGCGCAACAACCTGTTCGAGCTCAACACCGTCAAGGTCCCCTACGCGCACCGCTCGGCCAACTGCCGCGCCAACTGCGGTGAGGAGGGCGGCGGCGGTCCCGACAACTCCAACTGGTTCCCGATCTGGTGGGGCGCGGGCAAGAAGGCCGTGAAGTGGTCCGGCGCGTCCGGTCCCCGCAACGTCTTCTTCAACAACCAGATGACCAAGCAGACCGCGACCGGTGGTCCGTTCAACGACTACTACGCGGACCGGTCGCGCATCTACCAGTTCGGCTGGAACGGCACCGCCTACCAGCACCTGGACGTGAACGGCACGCCGATCGCCGACTGGGCGGGCAACGAGCAGCGCGACTTCACCAACGGCCACGGCATCGACGCCACCAGGACCGACTCGCGGGCGTCGCTGTTCCTGAACTCCGTCGACGGCACCCCGCCGACCAACACCACCACGTCGACGACCACCTCCACCACGACGTCGACCACCACGACCACCACCACTACGACCACGACGACGACCAACCCGCCGACCGGCTCATGCCTCACCGCGAAGGTCACCCAGACCTCGGTGTGGAACGGCGGCTACGGCGCCGACGTCACGCTGACCAACGCCTGCGCCACCGCGACCAACGGCTGGACGGTCGAGTTCGACCTGCCGTCGGGCACGAAGGTCAGCAGCTCGTGGAGCTCGGTCCGGACGAACTCGGGCCAGCACTACAAGTTCACGAACGCGAGCTTCAACGGCTCCATCAAGGCGGGCGCCACGGCGAAGTTCGGCTTCAACGCCTCGGGCTCCGGCCTCCCGACCGGCTGCACCGTCAACGGCAACTCCTGCGGAGGCAACTGATGCGCGGCATGAGAGCACTCGCACTGGGCGCGATCGCCGCGACAGCAGCGGCCCTGCTGAGCGCCGGACCGGCCCAGGCCGCGGCCGTGCTGAAGGCGACGATCACGCAGACCTCCGTGTGGAACGGCGGGTACGGCGCGGACGTCACGATCACCAACAGCGGTGACACGGCCAGCGCGGGCTGGACGGTCGAGTTCGACCTGCCGTCCGGCACCACGATCTCCAGCTCGTGGAGCTCCGTGCGGACCTCGACCGGCCAGCACCACAAGTTCACGAACGCGAGCTTCAACGGCGCGATCAAACCGGGCGCGTCGGCGAAGTTCGGCTTCAACGCCTCGGGCGGCAGCCTTCCCGCGAACTGCACCGTCAACGGCGCGGCGTGCGGTGGCGGCGGCAACCCTCCGGCGGACACGCAAGCTCCCACGGTGCCAACGGGTCCGCGGTCGACCGGCGTGACCTCGGGCTCGGTGTCGCTCGCGTGGACCGCCTCCACGGACAACGTCGGCGTCACCGGCTACGAGGTGCTCCAGGGCGGCGCGGTCGCCACGACCGTCACCGGCACGTCCGCGACGGTCACCGGCCTCTCCCCCGCGACCGCGTACTCGTTCTCGGTGCGCGCCACGGACGCGGCGGGCAACAGGTCGGCGGCGAGCACGGCCGTGAACGCCACGACCAGCCCGGGCAGCGGCGGTGGCAGCACCGTCAACGTCGCCACGGCGGCGGAGCTCCAGGCCGCGCTGGCCGGCGCCCAGGCGGGCCAGACGATCAAGCTCGCGGCGGGCACGTACCGCGGTTCGTTCCTCGCCAACGGGAAGTCCGGCACGTCGTCGCAGCCGATCACGCTGACCGGCCCGTCCAGCGCGGTGCTGATCAACGACGGCCCGACCGGCGAGGCCCCCTCCTGCCCCGCCCCCACGGCGGGCTGGGACTCGGGCTACGGCCTGTGGCTCTTCAACTCCCCGTACTGGAACCTCACCGGGTTCACCGTGCAGGAGTCGAAGAAGGGCATCGTGCTGGACAACTCGCACCACACCACGATCGACTCGGTGTCGGTGCACCACCTGGACGAGGAAGCGGTCCACTTCCGGCGTTCGTCGGGTGACAGCGTGATCCGCAACTCGACCATCACCGACACCGGTCTCGTGCAGCCCGGCTACGGCGAGGGCGTGTACCTCGGTTCCGCGAACTCCAACTGGGCCTGCCACGGCAACAACGGCGGCATCGACCGGAGCGACCGGATCCAGGTGCTGAACAACCGGATCGGCCCGAACGTCGCGGCCGAGGCGATCGACGTCAAGGAAGGCACCTACGACGGCATCATCAGGGGCAACACCTTCAACGGCACCGGGATCACCGGCCAGAACTCTGCCGACTCCTGGGTGGACGTGAAGGGCATCAACTACCTGATCGAGGACAACACCGGCACGTTCCGCAGCCCCGGCACGTTCGCCAACGGCTACGAGACGCACAACACCAGCACCACGCCGAGCCTGCCCAACGGCTGCGGCAACGTCTGGCGCAACAACCGCTCCGACCTCGGGGGCGTCGGTCAGTACGCGATCAACATCACCTCGGTGTCGAAGTGCACGGCGCAGCCGAACGTCGTCTACGCCTCCAACACCGCGACCGGTGCGGTGAAGGGCCTGACGAACGCCAAGGTCACCCCGTAACCACCCCTGCGCGGCCGATGCCCGGCGGACGCCGTCCCGCCGGGCATCGGCCGTTTCCTCAGCTCTGCTCCGCGACGAGCCAGCACAGGCAGAACGGGTGGCCCGCGGGGTCGGCGTAGACCTGGAAGTCGTCGCCGGTGGTGTTGCCGCGCTTCGGCTTCAGCACGGTCGCGCCGAGGGCCATGACCTGCTCGTGCGCTTCGGCGAAGTCCTCGACCCACAGGTCGAAGTGGATCTGCTGCTTGATCGGCCCGTCCGGCCACGTCGGCGGGGTGTGGTCGGGAGCGAGCTGCACGCCGATCCTGGGTTCGCCGCCGACCACCACCATGTGCCAGTCGCCGTCCTCCTCGACGGTGCCCCCGAGCACACCCGCCCAGAAGTGGCTCTCCGCACCGAGGTCTGCGGCGTCGAACGTGACAACCTGGAATTTGATGCGCATGCACGCATCCTGCCAAGGATCACCTGGGGGCACAGATGGAACGAGCGCTGTACGACGAGATCGGCACCGGCTACGCGCTGGGCCGGCGCACCGATGCACGCTGGATGTCCGAAATCCTCACGGCCTTGGGCACGGCGGAGACGATCGCCGACGTCGGTGCGGGCACCGGGTCGTACGAACCGCGAGGCCGCACGCTGGTGGCTCTCGAACCGTCGAGCGAGATGATCAGGCAACGGCCGGCGGGCGCGTGCCCGGCCGTGCGCGCGGTCGCGGAGGCGTTGCCGCTCAGGGACAACGCGGTCGACGCGGCACTGGGCGTGCTGACCGTCCACCACTGGACGGACTGGCGCGGCGGGCTCGCCGAACTGCGCCGGATCGCACCGCGCCAGGTCGTCCTCGCCTACGACACCGGCCTGCACGCCGACTTCTGGTTCGTCCGCGAGTACGTGCCCGAGATCGCCGAGCTGGAACGGACTCGGCCGTCCGCCGGCGACATCGCGCACGAACTGGGCGCGCACACCGTGACGCCGCTGCCGTTGCCGTGGGACTTCACCGACGGCGTGTTCCCGGCGTACTGGCGACGCCCGGAGGCGTACCTCGACCCACGCGTGCGCGCGGCCTGTTCCGCGTTGGCGCAGACCGATCCGGTGGCCGTCGACCGCGGCATCCGCCGGCTGCGCGAGGACCTGCGCAGCGGCCGGTGGCACGCCGAGCACGCGGACCTGCTGGACCTCGACGAGTGGGACGCGGGGTTCCGGCTGATCGTGTCCGGTTGGTCAGAACCACTCCGGTGACCGTCCGAGCGCGGCCAGGATCCGGCGCAGCGGGTCGTCGTCGTGCTCGTCGATCACGGGACCGAACGGCGCGCCGGGCGCCTGGCGGCCCTCGGCGGGCACCATCAGCGCGATCCTCAGCGCAGGTTCGGCCAGTTCGGGCGCGAGGTCGTAGCCGGCGCCGATCGAGCGGGCGACGTCCCAGCCGTGCACGACGTAGTCGATGAAGTGGAAACCGACGGCCTGGACCGCCGGGAAGCTCGCCCCGAACTCCGGCAGGTCGAACTCCCGTTGCGGCACCCCGGGTTCCGCGAACGCCGCGAGCAGGTCGTGAGCGGCTTCGGCGTAGTCGTCGCCATCGCGCACCTCCCACGCCGTGAGGTCGTTCCCGTTTCCTCTTGCCGCGGCGGCGAACCCGCGGTGCTGCGCGGTCATGTGGGCGAGCAGGCCGGCGAGTGTCCACTCCGAACACGGCGTGCGGGCACCCAGGTCGTCGGTGGACACCTTCGAGACGATCTCGACGCTGGTGAGCACGGCGGTCCGATGAACGGCGAGCAGGTCATTGATGTGCATGCGATTACGATAAGCACGTGCACATGATTACCGCAAGGTCGCTATCATGCGAACCGTGGACGGCCGGCGACGTGACCTCGCGGCGATGATCGCGCCGCTGCAACGCGCGCTGGTCGCCGCCGAGCAGCCGGTGCTGCGCGCGCACGGCCTGAGCATGTGGGGCTACGTCGTGCTGGACGCGCTCGAAGGGCAGCCGGTGCGTACCCAGGTCGCGCTCGCGGAGGTCATCGGCGCCGACAAGAGCCGGATCATCGGCGTGCTGGACGAACTGGAGACCGAGGGCCTGCTGGAACGCACCCGCGACCCGGCGGACCGCCGCGCCCGGCTGGTGAGCATCACCGCCGAGGGCCGTCGTCGCCACGGCGTGGTCCAGGCGGAGATCCAGCGCGGCGAGGAACGTCTGCTCGCCCGGCTGGACCCGGCCGACCGCGAGACACTACTGCGCACGTTGGCACTGCTCGCCGACGAGTCCCAGAAGGCTTGAGGAGAACCCCGTGCCCGACCTGCACGCGCTCTACCGCGACCTGCACGCGCACCCCGAACTGTCGTTGCAGGAGTTCCGCACAGCCGGCGTGCTCGCGGACGCGTTGCGCCCGTTGGGGTACGAGGTCACGACCGAGATCGGCGGCACGGGTGTGGCCGGCGTGCTGCGCAACGGTGACGGGCCGCTCGTCATGCTGCGGGCGGACATCGACGCGTTGCCCGTGCTGGAGGCGACCGGACTCCCTTACGCCTCAACGGCGCGCGCGACCAGCCCGGACGGTGAGGACGTGCCGGTCGCACACGCGTGCGGGCACGACATGCACGCCACGTGCCTGGTCGGGGCGGCCGAACGGCTGGCTTCGTCCCGCGACGAGTGGTCGGGGACGTTGCTCGTGGTGTTCCAGCCGGCCGAAGAGCTCGGGCGCGGTGCGCGGGCCATGGTCGCGGACGGGCTCTTCGAGCGGTTCGGCACGCCGGAAGTCGTGCTGGCGCAACACGTCAGCCCGTTGCCCGCCGGGATGCTCGCGTACGGCACCGGCCCGGTGATGGCGGCCTCCGACTCGGTGCGGGTGACGCTGTTCGGGCGCGGCGGCCACGGTTCGGCGCCCGAGACGGCGGTCGACCCGGTGCTGATGGCGGCGCATTGCGTGGTGCGGCTGCAGGGAATCGTGTCCCGCGAGATCGCGCCGTCCGAGCGGGCCGTGGTCACGGTCGGGCGGTTGCAGGCGGGCACCAAGGAGAACGTCATCCCGGACACGGCCGAGATCGGCGTGAACATCCGGTCGTTCAGCGAGCACGTGCGCGGCATCGTGAAGGCCGCCGTCGAACGGATCGTGCGGGCGGAGGCCACCGCGTCCGGTGCGCCGCGCGAGCCCGGGTTCGACTGGTACGACGGCACTCCGGTGCTCGTGTCCGATCCGGACGCGACCACGAGGACGATGGCCGCGTTCGCCGAGCACTTCGGCAAGAACAACCTGATCCCGGGCGCGGTGGTGAACGCGAGCGAGGACGTCGGCGTGTTCGGCGCGTCGGCGGGCGTGCCGACGGTGTTCTGGTTCCTCGGCGGCACGGACTTCGGCCAGCGCGAACCCGGTCAGCCCGTCGCGATGAACCACGCCCCCGAGTACGCGCCGGACATCGAGCCGACGCTGGCCACCGGGGTCGACGCGCTCGTCGTCGCCGCCAGGACGTGGCTGCGGTAAGCGATTTCCGGACGAGCGCGCAGTCCGGCCTACCCCCTCCATCGTCCGGTGTGTCGCAGGCGTTTCACATAGCGCACAAATTGGTTGTGACCTGCGCGTTCGACCGCTTAGATGGCCACGTCGGACACGACAGATTTCTTTGGGGGAAGTCAAATCATGCGTCTGAAGCGTGCAATCGCGGCCGTGGTCGGTCTTGCGGCCATGGTCACCGTCATCAGTGCGGCGCCGAGCTCCGCGCAGGGGGAAGTTCCGTCTTTCAAGGGCGTCGAGCGCGAGCGGGGTCCGAAGCCGCTCACGACCGACGGCCAGTCGTTCCTGGAGATCAACGCCGCCGGTGAGCTCGTGCACTGGCAGCGGGCAGGCGAGAGCTACGCCAAGCAGGTCCGCGGCTGGGGCTGGCAGGGCACCCGCGCCATCACGACCCTCGACAACCAGACGTTCCTGGAGGTCAAGGGTGACGGCCGGCTGTCCAAGTGGACCTGGAACGGTGGCGCGTACACCGAGGCCGTCGTCGGCTGGGGCTGGGGCAACGCGCGCCTCGTGACCGGTGTCGCGGCGAACCAGTTCATCGAGGTCAACAACCAGGGCGAGCTCGCCTACTGGACGTTCGACGGCTCCAACAACCTGTCCAAGGTCGTCCGCGGCTGGGGCTGGCAGAGCACGAAGAGCGTCACGGGTCTCGACCCATACCTCTTCATCGAGATCAAGGGCGACACGGTCAACTCGCTGTCCTTCTGGGTCAACGGGCAGGGCGGCCTGTCCGAGTACCCGGAGGTCGGGGACAACCGCTGGATCCGGCTGATCGCCGGTGGCGACGTCGACCACTTCACGGTCATCGCGACCGACGGCACGCTGCTCGAGTACGCGTGGAACGACACCGACGGCTACAAGCCCACCGCGCGCGGCTGGGGCTGGCAGGGCACGCGCCTGATCGGCTGATCGGGCTCGCAACACCCTTGCTCTGAAACGAAAGAGGTCCCGTCCACCGGATGCACCGGTGGACGGGACCTCTTTTCGTGCCAACGGTTCTAGCGTGCGGCGATGCCGTCGTACATGACCCGCCTGAGCGCTTCGCTCTGCGCCGCCTGGGATTCCGGCGTGCGCAGCGACGAGATCGCGGTGCCGAGGATCATGCCGTTGATGGCCCGCGCGGTGTTGTCCACGTCGAGGTCCGCGCGCAGGTAGCCCAGTTCCACGCCGTGCGTGAGGTATGCGGCCGTCAGCGAGGCGGCCAGGTCGAACAGGTCGAGGATGCGTTCGGCCATCGCGCGGTCGATGCCGGGCGCCTCGAACAGCAGCAGGCGCGGCACCCTCTGGTCCTCGCCGAAGATCTTCTGCAGCGACTCGCCGATGCGCGCGGACTGCTCGCGGTACTCGGCCAGCGTCGACACGGCGTCCGGGGCGTTCTCGGCCGTGAGGGCGCCGGTGACGCGGCCGACCAGATCGTCCACGACGTGGTCGACGATGTCCCGCTTGTTCTGGAAGTAGCGGTAGAACGTGCCGTGCCCGATGCCGAGCCGCGCGGCCACGTCGGCGATGCCCGTGGCGTGGTAGCCGCGGTCGGCGAAGCAGTCGAAGGCCGCGTCGATGATCTCGCGGCGCAGCTCCTGCTTCTTGCGCTCGGCGCGGCTGACGGGCTCGGCACTGGACGTCATGGTTACTGAGTCTATGACCTGCGCGCTCTTGTGATCACGAGCCGAACTGACATACCGTTCCGAAACTGACACGCGGTTCCGTTTCAGGTCGGGAGGCCGGGATGCACGACGCGGTGATCGTCGGCGCGGGGTTCGGCGGCATGGGCGCGGCGATCGAGCTCCAGCGGCTCGGGTTGCGCGACCTGCTGATCCTGGAACGCGAGGACGACCTCGGCGGCACGTGGCACGTGAACCGCTATCCGGGGCTCGCCGTGGACATCCCGTCCTCGACCTACTCGTACTCGTTCGAGCCGAATCCGCACTGGTCACGGCTGTTCGCGCCGGGTGAGGAGCTCAAGCGGTACGCCGAGCACGTGGCGGTGAAGCACGGGCTGCGGCCGTTGATGCGGTTCGGCGTGACGGTGACCGGGGCGCGCTGGCGCGGCGACCACTGGGAGGTCGTGGCGGGCTCGTCCGTCTTCACCGCGCGGTACCTGGTGACGGCGACGGGGTTCCTGTCGATGCCGAAGACGCCGGACATCCCGGGCATCTCGTCGTTCGAGGGTCGGGTGGTGCACACGGCGGCGTGGGAGCCCATCGACCTGACCGGTAAGCGGGTGGCGGTCATCGGCACGGGCGCGACCGCTGTGCAACTGATCCCCGAACTGGCGCGGCAGGCGTCGGCGTTGACGGTGTTCCAGCGCACGCCGATCTGGGTGAGCCCGAAGCCCGACTACCCGATTCCACCTGGCGTGCGGAGGTTGTTCGCGCGGCTGCCGTTCGCACAACGGGCTGTGCGGTGGCTCGGCAGCTCGGTACTGGAACTGATGATGATCTCCGGGGTGGTGCGGTACAAGCAGCTGCGGGTGGTGAACCGGCTCGCCGAGCGTTGGTGCCGGGCGCACCTGCACCGGCAGGTCCGCGATCCGTTGCTGCGCCGCGAGCTCACGCCCGACTACTCGTTCGGCTGCAAGCGGCCGACGTTCTCGAACGACTACTTCCGCACGTTCACCCGGCCGCACGTGCGGCTTGAAACGTCCACTGTGGAACGTGTCGACGCGCGTGGTCTCGTGACCGCCGACGGGCGGACCGACGTCGACGTCCTCGTGCTGGCCACCGGGTTCAACCTGTGGGACACCAACTTCCCGGCGTTCGAGGTGATCGGGCGGGACGGCAGGGACCTCGGCGCGTGGTGGCGGCAGAACCGGTTCCAGGCCTACGAGGGCGTGACGGTGCCGGGGTTCCCGAACTACCTGTCGCTCAACAGCCCGTACTCCTACAGCGGCCTGTCGTACTTCACGACGATCGAGTGCCAGATGGCGCACATGCGCCGTTTGTTCACGGGGATGCGTTCGCGTGGTTCGTCGGTTTTCGAGGTCACGCGACGCGCGAACGACGAGTTCCTCGAGCGGATGCGCGCGAAGGTCGCGCAGAACTCCGTGTTCTCGCTGGGGCAGTGCGCCACGGCCCACAGCTACTACTTCAACCAGCACGGCGAGGCGACGTTGCTGCGGCCGACCTCGACGATCAGCGCCCACCGGGCCGCGTCGAGCTTCCCGTTGGCGCACTACGACTTCTCGGGGCAAATCGACCATCAGGTCCGACAAAGGAATGCACGGGCGCAAGTCCTACAAATGCGCACGAATGATTTGTGTGAATAAGTTAGTACTTGTTAACGATCTCGCTGCCGCTCATCCTTTCGTTGCCCTGACTGAACATTCACCTCGACGGACACCCGGCTCCCCCTGCAACCGAGGGCCGGTCTGTTCGCCCTGCAACGAGGAGAAAAATGCAAGCGAGACGTTCTCTCGTGCTGGCCGCGGCGGGGTCACTCGTCGCTGCCGTGATCAGCCCGCTCGGCTCCCAGGCCGCGCCGGCCCAGCCCGTTCCGTCCGCGGAGGCGCTGGCCGTCGACGCGGCCTCGACGCTCGTCGCGAACCGCCCGGCAGAGCTGCACGCCGGCGCGGACGACGCGTTCGTGCGGCACGCCGTCATCTCGTCCACCAACGGCCTGAAGTACGTGCCGTACGACCGGACCTACAAGGGACTTCCGGTGGTGGGCGGCGACTTCGTGGTCGTCACCGACTCGACGGGCCAGGTCCTGCAGACCTCCGTCAGCCAGAGCTCCACCATCAACCTGCCCGCGACCAAGGCTTCCGTCACCAAGGCGCAGGCCGAGGCCACCGCCCGCACCACGATGTCCGCTGTGGACGGCGTCGGCGCGGCCGAGCAGGTCGTCTACGCCCTCGACGCCGCACCCTCGCTGGCCTGGAAGGTCACCGTGACCGGCCGTGACGCGGAGGGCCCGAGCAAGCTCGACGTCGTCGTGGACGCCGCCACCGGCAAGGTGCTGCGCAAGCAGGAACGCGTCCTGCACGGCACCGGCACCAGCGGCTGGAACGGCCCGAACCCCGTCACCATCGCCACCACGCACACCGGCTCGAACTACTCGCTCAAGGACCCCGCGCTCACCAACGTGAGCTGCCAGGACGCGGCGAACAACACGACGTTCACCAAGACCACCGACACCTGGGGCAACGGCACCCAGACCAATCGCGAGACCGGCTGCGTCGACGTGCTGTTCGCCGCCCAGACCGAGTCGAAGATGCTCTCGCAGTGGCTCGGCCGCAACGGTTTCGACGGCAACGGCGGCGGCTGGCCGATGCGCGTCGGCCTGAACGACCAGAACGCCTACTACGACGGCAGCCAGGTCCAGATCGGGCACAACAGCGCGGGCCAGTGGATCGGCTCGATCGACGTCGTCGCGCACGAGCTCGGCCACGGCATCGACGACCACACGCCCGGCGGCATCTCCGGCGCGGGCACGCAGGAGTTCGTCGCGGACGTCTTCGGCGCCACCACCGAGTGGTTCGCGAACGAGCCTTCCCCGTACGACACGCCGGACTTCCTGGTCGGCGAGACGATCAACCTCGTGGGCCGCGGCCCGATCCGCAACATGTACAACCCGTCCGCGCTGAACCACGCGAACTGCTACTCGAGCTCCATCCCGAACACCGAGGTCCACGCGGCCGCGGGCCCCGGCAACCACTGGTTCTACCTGCTCTCGCAGGGCACCAACCCGACCAACGGCCAGCCGACCAGCACGACGTGCAACAACACGTCCATCACGGGCCTGGGCGTCGAGAAGGCCATCAAGATCTTCTACAACGCCATGCTGCTCAAGACCTCCGGCAGCTCGTACCTCAAGTACCGCACCTGGACCCTCACCGCGGCCAAGAACCTCTACCCCGGCAGCTGCGCTGAGTTCAACACGGTCAAGGCCGCCTGGGACGCCATCAGCGTGCCCGCCCAGTCCGCCGACCCGACCTGCAGCGCCACCGGCGGCGTGACGGTCAGCAACCCCGGCAACCAGTCCTCGCAGGTCGGCACCGCGGTCAGCCTCCCGCTGTCGGCCAGCGGCGGCACGGCCCCGTACACCTGGTCCGCCACGGGCCTGCCCGCCGGCCTCTCGGTCAACGGCAGCACCATCTCCGGCACCCCGACCACCGCCGCCACCTCGAACGTCACCGTGACGGCGACCGACAGCGCGGGCAAGACGGGCTCGGCGTCGTTCTCCTGGACCGTCGGCAGCACCGGCGGCAACTGCTCGGGCCAGAAGCTGCTGAACCCGGGCTTCGAGTCCGGCGCCGCCTCCTGGACCGCCAGCTCGGGCGTCATCGGCCAGCACAGCGCCGACGGCCAGCCCGCCCGCACCGGCACCTGGTCCTCGTGGCTGAACGGCTACGGCTCGTCGCACACCGACACGCTCTCCCAGTCGGTGACGATCCCGTCCGGCTGCAAGGCGTCCCTGACGTTCTACGTCCACATCGACACCCGCGAGACCGGGAGCACCGTCTACGACAAGCTGACCGTGACGGCCGGAACCTCCACGCTGGCAACGCTTTCCAACACCAACGCGGCCGCGGGTTACGTCCTGAAGACCTTCGACCTCTCGTCGTTCGCCGGCCAGACCGTCGCGCTGAAGTTCACCGGCGTCGAGGACGCGTCGCTCCAGACGTCGTTCGTGATCGACGACACGGCGGTGACCCTGAGCTGAGGCTCCTAGTCTGAGCACCTCAACGGCGAGAGGTGCTCATGAAGAACGAGCTGTACGCGGTTGCCGCGATCGTGGACTCGGTCGCGGCAACCGTGCGTCGCTTTGGCGTGACACGCCCTGTGACGAAGACCGCACTGATGCCGGCCCTGGCCGTGGCCACCCCACCCCGTGACCCCGCCATGGCGCTGGGCCTGGCCGGCTCCTGGGCAGGCGACATAGCCCTGCTGGGCGACTCCGACCGGGCGTTCCGAACAGGACTCTTCAGCTTCCTGGCCGCCCACGTCGGCTACACGGCGGCCCTGGCCCGCCGCTCCACCCCGGGCTCCCGCAAGGCGGTCCTCCCGATCGTCGCCGCCTCTTCGGTCGGCGCCCTCGTCTTCGCCCGCGCGGCAGGCCCAATGGGCAAGCCGGTAGGCCTGTACGCCCTGACGCTGGGCACCATGGTCGCCGCCGCCTCCACCGCCCGAGGCACGGGCGCCCGGCGAGTTTTCGTTGGTGCAGCACTGTTTGCGGTGTCAGACGCGCTGCTCGGCGCGAGCCGGTTCGTCCTCAAGGGACGCGCGGCACGAGTGGCGTCGGCGGGCGTCATGCCGACCTACGCGGCGGCCCAGTGGCTCCTGCACACGGGGTTCTCGGCGTCCACGGAGTGACCCCCGCGAAAACTCGGTGGAACCCCCGTGCTAACGTTCTTCATGTCGGAACGAGCAAGGCTCCGGCACACAAACAAGCGCCGCTAGCTCAGTTGGTTAGAGCAGCTGACTCTTAATCAGCGGGTCCGGGGTTCGAGTCCCTGGCGGCGTACTCCAGAGAAGCAGGTAGAGATTCGTCTCTACCTGCTTCTTTGCTTTTCGCGTCCTCATCCGAATTCTCCGTTTCGTGGTTCTGGATCATGGTTTGCGAGCCCGAGGACATCCCTGGGATTAAGGGGTCACGCCGCAGCGGCGTGGTGAGCCCAGGCGGTGGTCTCGTCGTAGGTGGTGCGGCTGGTCAGGCAGCCGTGGAGAATGCCGACGAGTCGGTTGGCGAGGTGGCGCAGGGCGGCGTTGTGCGGCACGCTGCGGGCACGTTGGCGGTCGTAGTAGGCGCGGGCTCCAGGTGACGCGCTCAGTGCGCTCATGGCTTGGCGCATGAGCGAGTCGACCAGTCTGGCGTTGCGCACGTACCGGCAGTTCACGGTGGTCTTGCGGCCGGAGGCGATGGTGATCGGGCTGGTACCGGCGTAGTTCTTGCGGGCCTTCGGGCTGGCGTACCGGGTCCGGTCGGCGCCGAACTCGCCCAGCGCCCTGGCGCTCAAGGTCTCGCCCATGCCCGGCTGAGACAGGTAGATCTCCGCGTCCGCGTGCTTGCGCAGACGTTTGACCATCTCGTTCTCGACGGCGGTGATCTCCACGACGAGCACGGCGATCACCGCCACCGACGCCCTCACCGTGACGGCGTAGGCACGCTGCAGAGCCGCTGGCACGCGCAACTGCTCGGAGTTCAGAGCCCTGTGGATCCGGTCAGCTCGCTCTTCGATCTTTCGCCTGCTCGCACGCTGAAGCACCGCGACGATCTGCTCCCTCGTGACCTTGGCCGCGGCGTCCGGGTCGGGGCACGCTTCAGCAGCTCGAGCACGTCAGGAGCGGCAAGATCCTCACCGAACGCGGCGAGAGCTGCCGGGTAGAAGTCGCGCAACTTCGCCCTCAGGCGCGCGACCTGACGTTGGCGGTCCCAGATCAGCGTCTGGTGCGTGCGAGCGAGCAGTTTGATGGCCTCGGACAGGTCGCTGTCACCGGCGATCGGGCGGAGCTGGTGCGAGTCGGTGCGCACCATGTCGGCCAACGCGTGCGCGTCGGCGGCGTCGCTCTTCGCGCCGGATAAGACGAACCGCTCGCGGAATCGGCCGGTCTGACGAGGGTTCACCGCGAACACGCGATAGCCGGCCGCGACGAGTGCCGTCACCCACGGGCCGCGATCGGTCTCGATCGCGATCAACACCTGTTCGGGCCCGACTCCGTCTGAGTGGTCGGCGATCAACGTGTGCAGGCGCGTGACGCCCTCCACGCCCTCGGGCAGGCGGACCGCGACCAGCGTGCGGCCGGTCGCGTCCATGATCTCGATGTCGTGATGACCCTCAGCCCAATCATCACCGACGAACAACACGTCACATACCTCCACGCCTCGGCAGCACTTCGATCAGTGGGAGAACGCCGGCAGTCAATGGTCCTGTGCTCACACCAGCGCCATGGCGGGCACGACATCCCTTCAGCGGTCGCTCATCCCCAGCCAACGGCAAGCGCACGCGCCTCGGGAAGGACTCACCCACTCCTCAATGGCCAAGTGCTCACTCGACGACGACCGTCAGTCGCCATCTTGGCGCACGCTGACGCCTTGACGGCTGCGGTCGCCTTTCGCGGTCAAACCAATCCGCGTTGCGGAAGCCGCCGAATCACCGGTGTCCACAGCGCGACTCGGCGCTGGCGCCACTGGGAGGTCGATCAGCGTGTACCAAACCGGCGTCGTGCTGATCGCAGTGCTCGCGGCGGTGTCGCTGCTGCCGTCGCCCGCGCCCGCGTTGTGGGTGGTCCGTGCTCTCGCGCTGAGCCTTGCGCCTCCGTTGGCGCTGTTGGCGATTGCGCTGGCGGTGGTGGCGGCGTTCGACGGGGATCTCGTCTTCGCGATCGCCGCCGCGGTCGTCGCCGGCGCGCAGGTCTGCGTTGCCGGTGCGCAGTGGGGGCAGGCGCGGATGATGGGTGCCCGCCCGTCGCTGGTCGCCGCGTTTTTGGACCTCACCGGGTTCCTTCGAGCGCGAGCGCCTGAGACTCGTGAGCTCGTTTCTCGGGACGGCGCTCGTCTGCCGCTCGGTGTCTGGCATCCCGCGGACCGCACCGACGCGGGGCCCGCGGTCGTGCTGGTGCACGGTGGTGGCTGGGCGGGCGGGAACTGGCGGCAGCTGCGTGCGTATGCGAGCTGGTTGGCGGACAACCGGTATCGGGCCGTCTGCATCAGTTATCGGCTGGCTCCGCCGGCGCGGTGGGACGTGGCGCCGTTCGACGTGGTCGATGCGCTGCACTGGGTCGAAGAGCACGCGTTCGAGCTCGGCATCGACCCTCAGCGGATCGCGTTGTTCGGTTCGTCCGCGGGTGGGCATCTGGCGTTGCTTGCGGCGAGCCTCGACGAACGGCCGTGTGCGGTTGTGTCGTTGTACGGGCCGACAGATCTGTTGTCGCTCTACGACGTGTTGCGTCGCAAGCCGATCACGCCGGTCGATCGTGAGGTGTCGCCGTTGGTGGACTTCCTCGGTGGTGCACCGGAGGACGTGGCGTCGCGCTGGGAGTGGAGTTCTCCCATCGCTCACATCGAGTCGGCACCGGCACGCGTCTGCGTTGTCACCGGTGCGCAGGACCAGTGGGTGCCGTTGGAGACGATCACGCCGTACATGGTGGCCCCGGAGTTGCCGACGCTCGTCGCGCTCAAGCGAGCCGACCACTGCTTCGACCTGGTTTGGGGTTCGATCCCCGCACAGACCGCACGCTTCGCGATCCTCGAGTTCCTGCGTCAGGCGTTCGCGGGCCGCTGACGCCAGTGTGGCGTCAGCGGCTCCAAGGGCCTACTTCGCGAACGCCACGCCGACGACGTCGCCGCCCGCGAGTCCGACGACCGAGGCGCGACCGGTCTCCAGGTTGATCTTCACCAGGATCGAGCCTCCGAGCAGGTTCAGTGCGGGGCTCACGGCGGCCAGGGCGTGGTGACGGCCGTTGACGGTGGCGATGTCGAAGCCGTTGGTCTTGTCGACGTCGACGCCGAGCTTGCCGATGGTGAAGAGCTGGCCGGTGTTCGGCGAGACGACCGGGGTGACGCCCGTGGCGGTGCCTTGGGTGACGAGGGTGTCCTTGGCGCTGTCGAGGTCGTAGAGGGTGGTGGACGTGGCTCCGGCGACGCTGTTGGTGTAGCCGGCCCCGGACACCCTGGGGGTGGTGCCCGCCGCGCGGTCGCCCGGTGCGTACGCGAGGGGGCCGTCTGTCGCGGCGAGGGCGCCGGTGTCGGGGACCAGGCGCAGGTTCTGGCCGGTCGAGGTGACCAGGCGGATGCGGTCCACGGTGGGGTTGAAGTCGAATCCGATGGCGGTGCCGGTGAGGGCGAGCGGGGTGCCGACGGCGGTGGCGCGGCCGGTGCGGGTGTCGAGGGTGTAGAGCTGGCCTGAGCGGCCGATCGCGTAGAGGACGCCGGTGGCCGGTCGCACGTCGATGCCGGCGAGCCGGTCGTGGGCCTTGAGGCCGGTGACGCGGACGCGGTGCTGGGCGAACAGCGGGGACGACCAGCTGCGGGTGCTGAGCACGCCGTCGTCGGTGAGCAGGTGGACGCGGAGCTGGTCGCCGGACGCCGAGGCGGGGGCCGCGCCGAGGATGCCGGCGAGCAGGGCTGCCGCTGCGGCGATGGCGGTCGTGCGAGCGATGCGCATGGTCTCTCCCAAGTGCGGTGAACGCGGAACGCGGGTGTGTACGACGCCTCCCGGCCCGGCGTTGAAGCACGAACCGAACAAATCAGACCCATCCGCGCGGACGCCGGTGACGAACCCGGTTCAGGAGTGGCGACGGGGAGCTCATGGCGATCATCGGCAAGCGGGCGGAGCTGGACCTCAGAGCCGTGTACGCCGCGCACGGCCCGGAGATCTACCGCTTCGCCCTGCGGCAGCTCGGTGACCGCCAGGCGGCCGAAGAGGTGGTGCAGGAGGTGTTCCTGAGAGCCTGGCGGTCCGCCGACCGCTTCGACCCGGACCTCGCGAGCCTGCGGGTGTGGTTGTTCGCCATCGCCCGCAACGTCGTGGTCGACGAGGCTCGGGCGCGTGCCCGGCACCACCGGCGTCTGGTCGCGGCAGCGGCGAATTGGCCAGGAGCCGCCGCTGACCACGCCGACGCGGTGCTCGACCAACGCCTCGTGGAGCAGGCGCTGCTGAGGATCAGCGACAACCACCGCGTGGCCCTGGTGGAGACTTACCTGCGCGGACGGTCCTACCCGGATGTCGCGGCCGAACAGGGTGTGTCGCAGGTGACGCTGCGCAGCCGGGTCTTCTTCGGGTTGAAAGCGTTGCGGCTGGCGATGGAGGAGATGGGGGTGCCGCTGTGAACGACTTCGTGCACGAACGGCGGACCGAGCTGCTCGGCGCCTACGTCCTGAACCACCTCACCGGCCACGAGCTCGCCGCCGTGCAGGACCACCTCGACGAGTGCGCGGAATGTCAGCGCACGGTCGCCGAGTTCGCCCCGGTCGTACGCGCGCTGGCCCGCGTGGACGCTGACGACGTCACGGTGCCCGCACATCTGGAAGAGCTCGTCGTGCAGCGGGTCGACGCCCAACGCGGACGACGCAGGCGTGTCCCGCTCCTCCTCACCGCCGCTGCCGCCGTAGTGATCGCGGGCGCGACCTGGTGGTACCTGCGCCCGAACGTGCCGCTCGAACCGGTCGCGCTCGACCGGCAGGCTCCTGGCGTCACCGCGGAGGCGTCGCTCGTCCCGCACACCTGGGGAGTCGAAATCAAGCTCGACGGCCAGGGGTTCGCCGACGGGCAGGCCTATCAGGTCGCCGTCACCCGTGCCGACGGTGGCGAGGTGTCCGCGGGCTCGTTCGTGGGCACCGGCGAGAACGTCATGCACTGCAACTTGAACAGCTCGGTGCTGCGCGCGAACGCGTCCGGTTTCGTCGTCCGCGACGCCGCCGGGGCGATCGCCCTGTCCTCGACGTTCCCGCAGCGATGACGCTGTGACCGCACGAGAAAGGCGGGGCCGGCTGGTGCCGGCCCCGCCTTTGTGATCACCTCGTGGTCACGCCTTCACGGAGTGCTTCTTGCCGTGGGTCCAGGCCATGGCGTCGCCGCCGTCGCCCGCAGGACCGGAGTGGCCACCGACCGTGTTGCTGTGGTTGGACGCGTCGCCGGTCGAACCCGTGGCGCCGGTGTCACCGGAGTTGCCCGAGGTGACCTCGGTCCAGGACTTGGTGCCGTGGTTCTTCCAGCCGTCGTGCTTCCAGCTGTGCTTCCAGCCGGAGTGCTTCCAGCCGTGGTCGTTCCAGTTCTTGTTCTTGTTCTCGGTCTTCACCACTGCGGTGTTGCCACCGGTGTCGCCCGAGTTCCCGGAGTTGCCCGAGTTCCCGGTCGTGGCGTTGTTCGAGCTGGAGGCGTTGCCGCCGTTGCCCGAGTTGCCGCCCTTGCCCGCGGTGGCCTCGGTGGAGCCGTTGTTGCTGTGCTTGCTCCACTTGCCGTGGTTCCAGGAGTTGCGCTGCTCGGTCATGGCCCAGGCGTTGCCGCCGTCGCCGGCCGGGCCGGAGTTGCCGCCCACGGTGGTGCTGTGGTTCGTGGCGTCGCCGGTCGAGCCCGTGGCGCCGGTGTCGCCGGAGTCGCCCGACGTGACAGTGGTCCAGGACTCGTTGCGGTTCCAGGACTTGCCGTGGCCCTTGTCCGAGCCGATCGTGCGGACGACGGCCTTGTTGCCGCCGGTGTCACCCGAGTTCCCGGAGTTTCCCGAGTTGCCGGTCGTGGCGTTGTTCGAGCTCGTGGCGTTGCCGCCGTTGCCCGAGTTGCCGCCCTTGCCCGCGGTGGCCTCGGTGGAGCCGTTGTTGCTGTGGTGGCCCCACTTCTGGTCCTTGGTCATGACCGCCGCGTCGCCGCCGTCACCGGCAGGGCCGGAGTTGCCACCCACGGTGTTGCTGTGGTTGGAGGCATCGCCGGTCGAGCCCGTCGCGCCGGTGTCACCCGAGTCGCCGGAGCTGACGCTGGTGTTGCACTCCGCCAGCACGCACAGGCCGTAGGCGCTGTTGCCGCCGGTGGAACCCGAGTTGCCGGAGTTACCGGAGTTGCCGGACGTGGCGTTGTTCGAGCTGGAGGCGTTGCCGCCGTTGCCCGAGTTGCCGCCGTTGCCGGCGTTGGCGCTGGCGTTCTGCGAACGGCCGGCTGCGGTGGCGTCGCCACCGTTGCCCGCGGCGCCGGACTTGCCGCCCACCGTGTTGCTGTGGTTGGAGGCGTCGCCGGTCGAACCCGTCGCGCCGGTGTTACCGGAGTTGCCCGAGCTCACCTGGGTGTTGCACTTGGCGAGCACGCAGACGCCCGTGGCGCTGTTGCCGCCGGTGGAACCGGAGTTCCCGGAGTTGCCCGAGTTGCCGGAGGTGGCGTTGTTCGAGCTGGAGGCGTTGCCGCCGTTGCCCGAGTTGCCGCCGTTGCCACCGTTCACGATCGAGTGCACGGCGTCACCGACGCCGCCCAGCAGTCCGTTGCCACCGGTGTCAGCGCTGGCCATTGCCGTCCCTGCGAGCAGGAACCCTCCCGAGAACACTGCGGCCATCAGGCCGCGGCGCACATAGCTGTGCATTTCTGGTCTTCTTCCTGTCAGTCAAGCTTGGTGATCTGTCGGCTTGGAAGGACAGGACTGCTCAGCTGGGATGACTTCGGCCGTAGTAGTAGCACCACGACCCGTGGATCTGGTGATCCTCGACCACCACGAGCGACTCGGCGTCGGGACGAACTCCCGATCCTGCCGGGAGGTCCGAGACCGCGGCACTCGTCGATCCACTCGACGACACCGACCCCATCGTGCCGGGCAAAGCGAACGGCACGTCGGGTGACGGCGGCGCCGGTACCTCGATCGGTGGTGCCACCTCGTTCCCGGAGATCTGTTGCTGCTGCGGGAACTTCGCCGCCACGAACTGACCAGGCGGCGTCGCAGCGCGTGTCTCCGGGACGACCGCTGTCGCCGAGGGTGCCTCCGGAACGGCCGGCACCGGTGGCACGTCGACCGCCGGTGGCACGTCCGCCGGAGCGGATCGCTGTGTCACCAACGGTTTCGTGACGCTCGGTACCAGCGGTACGTCTTGCACCGTGCCCACCACGGGGGCGAGCACCGGCGCGGTCACCGGCTCGAGCGGCTCCAGGACCGGGTCCAGGGGCCGCACCACGGCGTCGACGACCGGCGCCAGCGGCGCCAGCACCGGTTCGGTCACCGGCTCGACCGCCTTCAGCACGGGCTTCACCACTGGATCAGCCACCGCCGCGACGGTCTTCGTCACCGGCGCGAGCTCTCGCGTCACCGGGGCGACCACGTCGCTCACCGGCGAGATGAGCGAACCGACCCCGTCGAGCAGGCCGGGTGAATCGCCGTCATCGGCGCTCGCGACGCCCGCCGAGAGGAGACCGAATCCGATGAGGAATCCGGCCACGCTCAGTGTTCGTCGCAGCACTGTGGAACAGGTTGCTTTCACGAAATCACCCCCTTTCACCGCCTCAGCACCCGTACATCGATCCATTCGGAGCGGTGCGTGCAGCGGTTCACTCGAAAGTGGAGGTAATTTTGTTGTCGCAGCTCAGGGCGCTAAATTAATCTGAAACACTCATTTTCGACTACTTTGCGACACCAAGTACGGCGTTAGATGTCAACTCACAGTGATCACTCAGGTAAATGAACGCGCACGTTCCGAATAATCGTCGTGTGAAATTCGTGTCAAGGTCATCGCGACAAACTGCGGGTGAGTTCAGCCGAGCAGGGCGGTGACGTTGGCGCGGTCGGCACCCAGCGTCACGTACAGCTGAGCCCACTGCTTGTCGGTGTCGGTGGGGCTCTGGCCGTCGCAGAAGGGTTTGCGGCCGTGCGCGGTGTAGTAGCGCAGCAGGGACAGGGTTTCGCCGGTGCTGCGCATCGACTCGTCGGTGTAGCGCGGTCCGGGTGGCTGGGGTTGGTGACGCAGGCAGGTCAGCTCCGCGGCGCTCTCGTTGTCGAAGACCGGGCCGGGGTCGGGTGGCGACGAGCAGGCGGCCAGGGCGGTGGCGCAGCAGAGGATCAGGATCGGGACGCGCATCGCGACTCCTATTCGAACAGGGCTCGGACGGTCAGCCCGACGCCCACGACGAGGACGAGCCCGGCGGTGATGGCGGGCAGGGCGGTGAAGCGGTCGCGGAAGCGTTCGACGGCGGCGAGCCGGTCGCGCAGGCGGACCAGGAGCAGGCCGACGGCGGTGAGGGTGGTGGCCATGCCGAGGCCGTAGGCCAGGACGAGCAGGACGCCGAACCAGGTGCGGCCCAGGGCGATCGCGCCGAGCAGCACGACCAGCGCCGAGGGACTCGGCACCAGGCCGCCCGCCACGCCCATGCCGATCAGGCCACCGCGTCCCACCCGGTGCCCGTGCCCGTGGCCATGTCCGTGCCCATGTCCGTGGCCGTGGCCGTGTCCATGCCCGTGACCGACGGCGACGGGTTGCCGTTGGAGAGCGGACCGCAGCAGGTATGCGCCGACGGCCGTGACCAGGACGCCGCTGGCGACGCCGAGGATCCGCAGCAGCGATTCGCCGGCCAGTGCGCTGGAAGCGCTGATCACCAGGCCGATGACCAGCACGCCGAGGGTGTGGGTGAGGGTGACGGTGGCACCGACGACGACCGCGTCCCGCGCGGTGCCGTCGCGCCCCGCGAGGTAGGCGGCGATGACCGTCTTGCCGTGTCCGGGCAACGCCGCGTGAGAGGCGCCCAGCAGCAGCGACAACAGCACGGCGAGCACGCCGATGAACGGGGTGAGGTCCTGTTTGCCGGCGAGGTCGGTGAACGCGCGGGTGGCCGTGCCGAGCAACGTGCTGCCGCCCTGGGCCGCGGCCACGCCCGAGGCCGGGGTGGTGCCGGGTTCGACGCGCAGGCTCACCGCGCGGACGTCGAGCGGGTCGGCCAGCAGGTCGTCGGGATAGGCGCGGAGTTCGTCGCTGGAACTCCTCGCCGGTACGGGCGGGTCGATCAGGGCGATGCCATCGCCGGTGGCGGTCATCTCGTGCCAGCCGACGCGGCCCGGCCGGTAGGTGTCGCGCACGTCGATGGTGGCGGCGGAACTGAGGTCCACCGCGGTGGTGAGCCGGCAGGTCAGGCGAGTGGTCGCCAGCCCAGCCTCGCCGGGCGGGTACTCAACCGACGACGAGCGCAGCGACAGCGCGGTGCGGGTGCCGTTGACGGTCACCGCGAGGCTGCCCAGCACGGCGTCGCACTCGCGGCCTGCGTAGTCGGTCTGGCGGGCGGGTTGTTCTTGCAGGGTCGGGATCTCGGCGAGGTCGACGACCGAGACGACGTCGATCCGGTCGGGGTGGACGGTGATGGCGTGGTGGTGGTTGATCGTGAAGTTGCCCAGCGGGTGCGCGCTGGCGCTCGTGGGAACGGCCAGCAGGGCGAGCCCGGCGAGCAGGAGAACGGCGAGGGCTTTCATCGCAGGCCGTCCAGGGCGGTGCGGGCGGCGGGGGCGTCCACCGGGGAGAAGTGCGGGTTGGTGCGCAACGCGGTGTCGAGCGCGTCCGCGGCCTCCGTGGTGCGGCCGAGGCCGCGCAGGATCATGCCGCGGTGGTAGGCGAACGTCGCGTTGCGCCAGCCCGTGGCGGCGGCGCGGTCGGCGTAGCCGAGGGCCTCGGCGTCCCGTCCGGCCAGGTGCAGCGCCCAGGAGAGAGCGTCCGCGACCAGCGGGTTCTGCCGGCGGTTCCACTCGCGTTCGGCGGCGGCCAGCGCGGTGGCGGCGTCGCCCTTGTCGGCGGCGACGATCGAGGTGGCGAGTTCGTCGGTGCTGCCCGCGGCGGCGAGCAGGCGTTCCTGCTGAGCCAGCAGGTCGAACTGGCGGGTCGCGTCGTCGGCACGGCCCGCGGCGCGCAGCATCAGGGCGTACTCGTGCAGGTACTGCGGTGAGGGCACGCGGGCCACGAGGTCGGCATAACCGGTGAGCGCGTCGGCCGACTTGCCTCGGGCGGCGGCGATCTTGGCACGTCCTTGCAGCAGGGCGGGGTCGAGCGGGTCGACGAGCAGGCCTTGCTCGTACTGGGCGGAGGCCTCGTCGAGGTCGCCGTTGTCGAACGCGAGCTCGCCGAGGTGGTAGCGGCAGAACAGCGCGTCGGCCGGGGACGAGGAGGCCTCGAGGGCGCGGGTCAGGGCCTGGCGGGCGGAGGCGACGTCGCCGCGTTGCTCGAAGTCGTAGGCGGCGCGGGTGAACGCGGGCACGCCGGGTTCCAGGTCGAGCATCCGCTGCACGGCGGCCCGCGCGTCGTCGGTCTTGCCGAGCTGAGTGAGGGCGTCGGCGAGCACGCCGTAGACCTCGGCGGTGTCGGGCAGCGCGGCGCGGGCGAGTTCGGCCTGGTCGCGGGCGGCGGCGAAGTCGTGGCGGGCGTTGGCGAGGGCACCGAGACCCAGGTGAGCGGGGCCGTTGCCGTCCGGCTTGTGCCGCAGGGAGGTCTCCAGCGCGCCCTGGGCCTTGCCGTAGTAGGTGGGATCGCCGGTGACGCGGGCCTGCTCGACGTAGGCCGTGCCGAGCGACGCCCACGTCGCGGCGTCCTCGGGCACGCGCCGCAGCCGTTCCTGTGCGGCGCTGATGGTGCGCTGCACGTCGCTGCGCACGACCGCGGCGCCGGACGCCGGTGGGACCGGGTCGTCGCCGCGGCTCAACGCGGTGGCGGTGGTGGCGAGCAGCGCCGCGCCGGCGGTGATGGCCAGCACAGCGATGATCTTGCGGCGGTTCATGGCGCACTCCGTGTGGTAGCTGCCGGGGGAACGTGCCGGGGAACGGGACTCCGTTCCCCGGCACGCTTTTACGCGACCGCAGGCACCGCGGTCCGAAGTGGACGACGGCTCAGCAGCCACACGCCGGAACCGATCAACAGCGCCGCGAGGACGGCGTTGAGGACCAGCCCGTCCGGCAGACCTCCACCGGCTCCGCCACCACCCGCAGGCGGGACCGCACCCGCGGCGCCGGAGTTGACCGCGGTGTTGTTCGGCAGCGCCACGTACGGGAATGCGTTGCCGAACGCCTTGTCGTTGGCGTTGACCTTGTCCCCGGTCGCGAGCGCGGGCACGATGCCGCTCACCGCGGCGCCTTCCAGCGCCTGCACGCCGATGTCGACCACGTCGTCGGTGAGCCTGCGGCCGTTCGGGAAGCCCTGCAGGTCACCGGCCAGCACGCCCAGCCGGTTCGGCGAGGCCGCCGGCGGGATGGACACGTTGAGCCGCAGCTGCTCCGACGGCGTGAACTTCTTCGGGTTCACGTCGGCGTTGTTGAGCTGCGAGTTCAGGTCCGCCTTGATCGGCCCGCCCGCCTTGGTGGTGATGCCGGTCAGGAAGATCTCCACCAGGTCGTTGCGCGGCGTGGCCGGGGCCGGGATGCCGTAGATCGCCTGGATCAGCTTGGGCACCTCCGGGTCGGTGACCCGGTTGACCAACTCCGGCGTCTTGCCGTCGCGGTCCGGCGTGAGCGCGTTGAACTTGTCCTTCAGCCCAGCCGGCACCACGACCTCGTTGACCAGCGGGTTGCCCAGGCGCGAGACCTGCACGAACGGGCCGATCGCGTGGGACTCGCCGGGGCTGAGGATCATCGACTGGCGCTCGGTGTCGCTCCACACCCCGATGACCGGGTTGCGCGTCGCGTCGCCCTTGAGCGCCAGCTGCGACTTCGGCACCTGCAACGCGATGGTGTTCACGTTGTAGCCGCGCAGGGTGTCCTGGCCGACCTCGGACAGGTTGCCGCCGTAGAGCAGGTCGAACACCCGCAGGTCGAGGAAGAACGCGTCGTCGGACTGCCCGACGTAGCTCTTGCCCCCGCCCGGCACGTCGGTGATCGCCTGGGTGCGCAACGCGCCGTAGTCCGGCATCGACGCAGGGCCGGTGTTGGACGGCGCGACCTTGCCTGAGCGGATCAGCTTGCGGTCCCGGCCGTCGCGGTCGATCAGCTCCAGCGTGTAGGTCTGCCGGAACAGCAGGTTCTCGTCGTCCAGCGACGTGACCGGCCCGTTGTTGTACAGGAACGTCGACTTGCCGCGACGGTCCTCGGTGCGGAAGGTCCACCGGTACGTCAGGTCGGCCTTGGCGTCCCCGTCGTTGTCGATGTTGATGTCGTAGCGGGCATCGGTCGCCCACGGGTAGAAGTTCGGGCCGCCGTTGGGCTCCTGGAACGGCGACCAGTTCGCCACCAGTGTGACCGTGTCCGGCTTGTCCGGGCTGACGAACGCGTAGACGTCCGTGTTGTCCACCGCCGGATCGCCTGCGATCAACGGCGCTTCCCGGTGGCTCGACGCCCCGGCCGAACCGGAACCACCGATCAGCCCTGCCGCGAGCAAGGTGCTCCCGACCGCGATCAGACTTACCGCCACACGTCGTCGTCGACGCGTGGGAGGGGGTGCTGACATGCTCCATCCCTTCGGATCGAAGCCCGTCCGCAGTGACGACCGCCACACGGACAGGACGCGACTCATTCGCCGCTGATGGAGCCGAGGCTTGCCCGGTTCACTCGAATGCCCTCTTGCACAACGCTGGCATCAAGCTCCCCGCAGACGACATGCGAGGACTTCCGCCCCGAAATGAGCTGTCCCCGTGCGTCTGCTTGAACCGCGGACGCACGGGGACACGCGCGGCGCCGTCCCGAGCCGGCTGAACCGCATCTGGCGGATCCGCGCACAGGAGATCCGCCCTGGGTCGCCCGCCGGATTGGCGCCACGACATCGCCCCACCCGATGGAGTGACTACCTGGCCAGAGGAAGGTCGACATCCTCCGACGCGCGTTCGGGCTCGCGTCGGTTCTTCACGCCGAGCGTGTTGCGGATGCGGGTGACGTGATGCCCCTCCGGTCCCTCCGCACCACCAAGGCCGCCTCGACCGCGCTCTGGGGCGACCTCGTCGCGTTGGTGTTTCGGTGGCAATCCGATGATCGGACCGCTCCGAAGCAGGCAGGTGAACCGGGGACCTACCAGTGCGAGCAACCCGCACCTGCTGACCGGTGCACACGCACTCGGCGCGCTGCCCGACGCCGAACGCGGCAAGTTCGAGGCACATCTGGCTCGTTGCCCGGCGTGCACCGGCGAACTGGCCGGACTGCGAGAGACAGCCGCCCGGCTCGGCAGGACCGTCTGCTGGATCTCCCCGAGCACACTGCGACCGCGCGTGCTCGGCGCCGTTCGGTCGGTTCGACAGGCGCCTCCGACATCGGAGATCACGACGTTTCCCACCCGGCGGCAGGGTTTCCGGCGCGCCGCGGCACTCATCGCCGTCGCCTGCGCCACCGCGGCAGCGGTGGCCGGCGTGCACGGCGGCGCGACCGCGCCGACACGCACTTCCGCTGAGCCGCCCGCACGCACACAGATCGGCGACCTGCTCGCCGCACCGGATCTGCGACTTGCCGCTGCGGAGACTCCGGCAGGCACCGTGGCGATGTCCCGCCACCGCGACGAAATGCTGTTCCTGGCGGACGATCTGCGCAAGTTGCCTGCGGATCGCGCGTACCAGCTGTGGCTGGTGGACGATCAGGGCGCGCGATCGGCCGGGATCCTGCGACCGACGGGGTCGGCCACGTCGTCATTGGTGTCGGGAATCGCGGGGGTGCGCGAGGTCATCCTCACGATCGAGCCCACAGGTGGATCACCCGGACCGACGGGCGCACCGGTGCTCACCGTCGTGCTTCGCTGAATCGGACGCAATCCGCGCCGGACGGCACACCGAATTCCGGGGTGTGACCGACCACATTCTCGTCATCGGATACGGCGACGCAGGACGTTGCGCCGTGAACGCGGTGCTGGCCGCGCAGCCGGACGCGCGGCTGACTGTCCTGGACACCGACTACCTCGCGGTCGCCGAGGCCACGGCCAACGGTGTCACCGCCGTCGTCGGGGACGGCAGGGACAGATGCGCGCTCGACGAGGCCGGCGCCGACCTGGCGGACCGCGTCATCATCGCGGTCCCGGACGACCTCAACGCGTTCCTGATCACCAGAGCGGTGCGCCCGGTGAACCCCGACACCGTGATCGTGGCCGTCATCCGCGAACCGGAGAACAGCGCGATCTTCGCGTCCGACGGCACCACTACCGTCCACACGCGACAGTCGAACCACCCGTAGAAGTGAAAAACTCCGGGAACCGCAACACAGTGCGGTTCCCGGAGTCGCGGTGACTGCTACCCTGGAGATGTCAGGCGGGGAGCAGCACCGAGTCGATCAGGTACACGGTCGCGTTCGCGGTGTGCACGCCACCACAGATCACGTTGGCGTCGTTGACCTTCAGCGCGTCCTTGGTGCCGGAGACCTTGACCGTGCCGGTCTCGACGGTCTTCTGGTCACCGACGATCTTGTCCGGGGAGATCTGGCCCGGGACGACGTGGTACGTGAGGATCTTGGTCAGCAGCGCGTCGTCGGTCTTGAGCTTCTCGATCGTCGCGGCGTCGATCTTCGCGAACGCGGAGTCCACCGGCGCGAACACCGTGAACTCGGCGCCGTTCAGCGTCGAGACCAGGTTGACCTTCGGGTTCAGCTTGCCGGAAACGGCGTCCACCAGGGTCTTGAGCAGCGGGTTGTTGCTCGCCGCGACCGCGACCGGGTCAGCGGCCATGCCCGCGACGGAGCCGGAGCCGGACGGGACCTGCTTCGCGTAGTCGGCACAGCCGGGGCCGACGAGGTCGCGGGCCGGGTCCATGGCCGCGGCCGAGGACGCGGTCGTGGTGGGCGCTGCCGCGGTCGAGGAGCTGCCGCTGCTGGCCGTGTCAGCCGAGCCGCACGCCGCGCCGAACAGGGCGAGCGAGGCGACGCCGATGGCGAGAGCAGTGTTGCGGACGGACTTCTTCATGACGGGACATCTCCAAGGAGTGTTCGGGCAGTTGCTGACCGTGATTCGGCACCCCTCGGGGAACGGATGGGTCTGGTTATCGACCCGTTACCAAAAGATCCACAAATGGCCTGCCACCTGGGAGAAGTCCACAGTCGACGGTCAACTCGGAGCACTCCTGCAGCCGCAGGACGCTTCTGCGGCACAAGCAAACCACCCCCGTCGCGCCGGACAACAACCTCGGCACGCTGACACCATCGAGTGAAACGACGCCCGCCCCGTGTTCCGGCAGGACCAGTCCGGAAACCGGAGCGGTGCCGCACGACCGAGAACGCCTAGCCCGCCACCGAGGTGAACACCATCGAGTGCCAGCCGGTCGCACCGTCCGGAATCGGGGGAACGCGATCGTTGGTCTGCGTGTAGCCCTTCCGGTCGGTGGCACGGCACTCCACGGTGTGGTTGCCCTCCTTGAGATCCAGCTCCACGCGCCACATCCGCCACGTGTCGACGTTGACCTCGGTGCTCAGCGTCGCCTGCTGCCACGGACCTCCGTCAACCCGGACCTCGACCCGGTCGATCCCGGTGTGCTGGGCCCAGGCGATGCCCGCCGCGACGAACCTTCCGGCGGGCACCCGTTCGAAGGACTTCGGCCGGTCGATCCTCGACATCGTCTTGACCGGGGCCTTCTTCGCCCACGTGCGCTGCGCCCAGTACGGGTCGAACGCGTCGAACGTGGTGAGCTCCATGTCCACCAGCCACTTCGTCGCCGACACGTAGCCGTACAGACCGGGAACGACCATCCGCACCGGAAATCCGCGCTCCAACGGCAACGGCTCACCGTTCATGCCGATGGCCAGCAATGCGTTCGAACCGGGCGCCATGATCGTCTCGACCGGCGTGCCGCACGTCCAGCCGTCCACGCTGCGCGTCGCCAGCTGGTCGGCGCCGGACCGCACCCCGGCCTCCTTCAACAGGTCGGACAGCGAGACGCCGATGAAGTTCGACGTGGAGATGTACGGGCCACCGACCTCATTGGACACGCACACCAGCGTGATGGTCTTCTCCACCAACGGACGCCGCAACAGGTCGTCGTAGGTCAGCACCATCTCGTTGTCCACCATGCCGTGCACCCGCAACCGCCAGTCCTCCGCCCGCAGGCGCGGCACGCTCAGCGCGGTGTCGACCCGGTAGAACTTCTCGTTCGGCGTGAGGAACGACGGCGTGCCCTCCCGGGAGAAGTCGGCGTCGAACGGAATCTCCGGAGCCTTCTCCCGCGGCCGCAACGTGATCCCTCGCCGGGAAGCCTCGACGTCCACCCGCCCGGCGAGCAACTGACCGCCCATCGCCGCAACCCCGGCACCAGCCGCCACCGCCGCCGTCGTCAGCAGGAACCGCCGCCTCCCGGGCTTCTCCGCCGGTGCCTGGGACCACAGCAGCCAGAACGCGGCAACCCCGACCACGAGACTCGCCAGGGGAGCTACCACCGACCACCCGGTCGTGGTCGGCCGGGCCAGCACCGCGGCCACACCGACCAGACCGAGCACCCCGGCGAGAACGGCACCCGGCCAGGGACTTCTCCGCGAAACCAGCCCCGCCAGGGCACCGAACCCCGCGATCACGACCGCCATGCCGCCCAGCAGCACCAGCTTGTCGTTCTCGCCGAACGTGCGGACCGCGAAGTCCTTGAGCTGGTGAGGTGTCAGGTCGATCGCGGTGTTGCCGACCGCGAGGAACGGTGATGCCAGCGGGCTCACCAAGCCGGCGACCAGATGCCCTGCCGCCAACGCCGCCGCGACGGACACAAGGCCGATGAGGATGGAACGTGTCGCCTTCACACCAGGTGATTCGTAGCCGGCGGTCGACCGGATTGGCTCACAACGTCTGCAACGCGTCGACTGCGGCGCCGACACCGTTCTCCGCCCTGATCAACGCCCCGGCCTCGGCAGCTCGCGAACCTGCCAGCGCGTCGTTGATCGAGATCGCGAGACGGTGCGCGTTCAACTCCCGTTGCGGCACTGGAGCGGGAGCGACTCCGACGGCGTGCATGCGCCGGGCCCAGTGCGGCTGGTCGGCGACGAACGGACACACGACCTGGGGAACGCCGGCAGCCAGCGCCGCCGCCGTAGTTCCACCGCCTCCGTGGTGGACGACCACGCTCACCCGCGCGAACAACCAGTCGTGGGGCGCCTGGTCGATCACGAACACGTCGGGGGAAGGAGTTGCGGTCATGCCGCCCCAGCCGGTGGCCAGGACCGCTCGGACGCCCGCGAGCCGGACCGCCTCCGCGACGATCCGTCCCACTCGCTCCGCGTCCCGGCCGGCCATGCTGCCGAATCCGATGTAGACGGTCGGGCCGCCGGCCAGGAACGCGGCCAGGTCGTCCGGTGCGGACCACGAGGGTGACGCGGGCAGGTACCAGAACCCGGTGGTGCGCACGGTGTCCGGCCAGGCCGGGTCGACCGGGGTCACGAGAGAGCTGAACGCCTGCAGCACCATCGCGTGCCCGGCCTCGCCTTTCGGCAGGCCGAGCTGCCCGGTGCGCCACTCGGTGATGATCCCGGCGTATGCCCTCAGGGTCGCGGTCACCGTCAGGTAGGTGGCGCGGTTGAGGAAACGGGGTAGGCGGGGCAGCGGTATCATCGGGCACGGGAACGCTTTCGTCGGCACCCAGCCCGGCTGCAGGGTCGCGAGCACGGCTGGGATTCCGAGCATCTGAGCCGCGTGCTGTGCGGGCACGGACGGTGATTGGACCAGCACGTCGGCCCGGGAGGTGCGGGCGACCTCGCCGACGTCACGCAGCACGTCGGCCATGAGCGGCTTGATCCGCGTCATCGTCCGGGCGGCGATGACCTTGCCCCGCACGCCGCGGTAGCCGCCGTCGATCGCTTCCTTGACCACCGGGTCGTCCATGAGCCGGTTGGGGCCTTCGTCCAGGGGCGCGAACTCCACCTCGTGTTCAGCGGCGGCGTCGGCGAAGGACGCGGGGGCCGCGAGCAGCGCGGAATGGCCTCGTGCGCGCAACTCCACCGCCAGCGCGAGGAAGGGCTGCACGTCCCCGCGCGTCCCGTGCGTCACGAGAAGCGCTCTCATCGCGTCTCGATCTTCGTGAACTCCGACAGCCATCGATCGTCCGCGAACAGGCCGTGGGTGAGCATCTCCAGGCCTGCACGCGCGCCCCGCACCGCGGTGGCGGTTTCGGCCGGATCGCCTCCGAGCAGCCTGCCGACCTGCTCCCCCAGCACCAGCGGCGCCAGCAGCCAGGACACGTAGGTGACGGCACGGGCGCGTGAGTCCTCGGTCGGCCGCACCCAGCCTTCGACCTCGCCGTCGGCCAGCCACTTCTCGGTGCGCGTCACGATCTCGTCGAACAATGCGGACGCGCTTTCCGACCCGTCCAGCAGCGCGCGTGCGAGGTACCGGCGCACCGGGGTCGCCGCCCGCAGCAGATCGCCCAGCTCAGCGCCTTCGGCCGACCGCATGCCCGCCAGCACGTGCTCGTCGCACTCCTGGCGAAGCCCTTCCTTCGACCCGAAGTGGTGCACCACCAAGGCCGCCGACACCCCGGCGTCGGCGGCGATCGCGCGCACCGACGTGCCGGCGATGCCGTCCGCGCCGAACCGGGCCAGGGCCGCGTCCCGGATCCGGGCGCGTGCCGTCAGGTCTGAACGCATGTTCAGAGTATTGAACACTTGTTTAGTCGGGGTCAAGCGAGCACGAAGTAGCGCAGCCAGAGGTAGGGCGCGGCGAGCAGGACCGACAGCGTGGCGACGACGAGCCCGTAGCGGGTGAACTTCCAGAAGCTGATCGGGGTGCCGTTGCGCGCGGCGAGTCCGAGCACGACGACGTTCGCGCTCGCGCCCACGGCCGTCGCGTTGCCACCGAGGTCCGCTCCGAGGGCAAGCGCCCACCACAGCGGCTCGCCGTGCGGTCCCTGCCCGCCGGCCAGGTCGCCCACGATCGGTGACATCGTTGCGACATAAGGGATGTTGTCCACGACGGCGGACAGCAGCGCCGAGCCGACGAGCAGCACCATCACCGCGAGCAGCGGCTCGCCGCCGACCGCGGCGGCCAGGTTCTCCGAGATGGCGCCGATGACGCCGGTCTTCACCAGCGCGCCCACCATCACGAACAGGCCCATGAAGAACACCAGGGTCTCCCACTCGACGTCGGCGATCGCGTCCTCAGTGGTGACCTTGGAGATCAGCACGAGCAGCCCGGCGCCGAGCAGGGCGATCACCGACGGTTCCAGGTGCAGGGTCGTGTGCAGCACGAACCCGGCCAGCACCAGCGCCAGCACCGCGAGGCTCTGCCACAGCAGCGTCCGGTCGCGGATCGCCTCGCGTTCGGACAGCCGCATCACCTCGGCCACCCGGTCCTCGTCGTAGCGGAACGCGTCGCGGAAGAGCCATCGGCACACCAGCACGAACACGACCATCAGCACCACGATGAACGGGGCCAGGTGCACCAGGAAGTCGTTGAACGACAAGCCAGCGCGCGAGGCGATGATGATGTTCGGCGGGTCACCGATCAACGTGGCGGTGCCGCCGATGTTGGACGCCATCACCTCGGCGATCAGGTACGGGATCGCGTCGAGGCCGAGCCGGTCGCACACCAGGAACGTCACCGGTGCGATCAGCAGTACGGTCGTCACGTTGTCCAGTGCGGCCGACGCGGTCGCGGTGATCACCACGAACAGCGCCAGCACCGCGAACGGCCTCCCCCTGGCGCGTTTGGCCGCCGCGATGGCCAGGAACTCGAACAGGCCGGTCTGCTTGATCACCCCGACGATGATCATCATGCCGAGCAGCAGGAACACCACGTTCCAGTCGACGCCTGCCTCGGCCGAGTGGTACGCGGTCTCCCCGTCGGTCAGCCGCAGTGCCAGCATCAACGCGGCACCACCGAGCGCGGCCGCGACCCGGTGGACTCGCTCGGTCGCGATCAGGACGTACGCGCCGACGAACACGACGACCGACAGGATCTGGCTCCAGCTCACGTCGCGGGCCCGTCGAGCAGGACTTCGAGCAGGTGCGACGTCGTCACCACGCCGTGGATCTCCTCGCCATCGCTCACCAGCAGCAGCGGCGAGTGCAGGCGGGCCATCGTCGCGGCGCACTCGATCACGGTCGCGTCACCGGGGACCCTGGGCAGCTCGTAGCGCTTCTCCTTGGCCGGCAACAGTTCCTTCACCGTGCGGCCGGCCAGCTTCTGCGCGCAGGCCGCGGCGGCGTCGCGTTCGTCGTACACGCGGGCCAGCGACGGATCTTCCTGCACGTAGCCGGGGATGAGGAACCGCAACACCTGCGACCCCGGCAGCACGGTGACCGGTTTGCCGTGCGGGTCCACGACCACCACGCCGGGCCGTCGTTGCTCCGCGATCAGCCGGGCCGCGGTCAGAGCGTCGTCGGTCAGATGGACCAGCGGGTAGTCCTCAGCCAGGTCACGAGCACGCACGGCGACGCCTCCGGAGCACGAGTAGCATTCGACTGCTCGCAATCTTGATCGCACGGCGGTCGGGAGGCCACTCGTGTCGGGCTTGACGGTGTCGTTGCTCCTCATCGCGGTCTTCGTGCTGGCCGCGGTGGTGCTGCGGCTGCTCGGCCGCCGCTAGTCCGCGTGATCGGCCTGCCGCCACCACCACGCCGTCGCCACCGCTCCCGCCGCCCCGGTCACGACCACCAGCACGATCCCCGGCAGACCTGACTCGGGTTCGCCCGCGAGCCCGCTCGCCAGCGCCGGCACCGACCACGGGAAGAACTGGCCGTAGCCGAGCGCTGCGACGATCTGCGCGCAGAACACGGCCGCGATCATCGCGCCGACACCAGCCAGGTAGCCGCGTCCCATACACGCCACCAACGCGATCGGTGTCGTCAGGAGCATCGTCAGGAGCGCGACACCGACGACCCGGACAACACCAGCCAGCAGGACGTCCGCGGACCAGCCCGGCAACCCCAGCACCGCGCCGATCGCCAGTCCCAGCACCAGCAGTTGCACCACCAGCACCAGGCACCAGGCTGCGACCACCGCGAACTTCGCCGCGATGATCGTGACGCGTGCGGTGGGCAACGCGAGGAGGTCCTTCGCGGTGTGGCGGGCGAACTCGCGACCGAAGATCCAGATCTGCACCAGACCGAACACGATCATCCCGCCGACCGCGGTGCTCTGCGCGAGGAACGAAAAGTGCGCCGGCCAGTCCGCGGTGGCTCCCACCAACGCCGCCTTGGTACCGACCAGGCCCATCGTCCGGGCACGGTCGACGTCCTGCAGGATGAACATGAACAGCCCACCGACCAGCGCTACGACCGTGAACGCGATCGCGGTTACCCACGGCACGCGCGACCGGCGCGCCTTCAGCAACTCCACCGCGATCACGGCGATCACGCCTCCACCACCCTCAGGAAGAACGTCTCCAGGTCGTCCTGCTCGACCACGAGCCGGTACGGCGGACAGCCCGCCTGCACCAGCAACACCGCAACCGACTCCGGTGCCGCCACGGCAGCTGGATCGGCGATCTCCAGTCGGCCGTCCTCGTGCCGGATCGATGCGATTCCCTTGTTCTGCAACGCATTCTCCGCCGCCACCGGGTCACGAACCCAGAGGTTCAGCCGCTTCCGAAGATCCTCGGCGCTCACCTCGCGGACCAGGCGACCGTCGTGGATCACCCCGACGCGTGCCGCGAGCCGGGCGACCTCGCCGAGCACATGACTGGACAGCAGAACGGTGACGCCACGCCCACGGCTCAACTCCAGCAGCAGATCGCGGATCTCGGCCACTCCGGCGGGATCCAGGCCGTTGGCCGGTTCGTCGAGGACGAGCAGATCCGGTTGGTGCAGCAGCGCTTTCGCCAGCCCGAGCCGTTGCACGTTACCCAGCGACAACGTGCCGGCGCGGTTGCTCGCGTACCGGGTCAACCGCAACCGTTCCACGACCTCGGCCACGTGCCGCCCGCCGCGCAGCCCACGTAGGCGAGCCGCGACCTCCAGGTTCTCCACGACCGTGAGCTCCGGGTACGCCGCCGGAGTCTCCACGAGATAGCCGACCCGTGACCACATCGCGTGGCCGCCCGGCCGGACCGTCTCGCCGAACACGGTGACGCTGCCACGGGTGGGCCGGACCATGCCCAGCATCATGCGGATCGTGGTCGTCTTGCCCGCGCCGTTGAGGCCGAGAAGCCCGTAGATCTCCCCTGCCTCGACGTTCAGCGAGACGTCGTGCACGGCGGTGAACTCCCCGTACCGCTTGGTGAGCCCGCGCGCCTCGATCGCGCTCATGCGTCGACCTTCACGCAGTGCACCGTGCGCTCGATCTCCGACACCGGCATCGACCGGCCGGCGGGTTCGAGGTACCGCTCGGTGAACTCGTGCGGGCCGAGCTGATCGGTCTCGACCCACCCGTAGGGCGCGACGAACGTCGCGACCTCGTCGGGCATCAGGCCGAACTTCCACACAGGACGTTTCACCACGAACTCGCGATAGGCGGACTCTCCGCCGAACAGCTCCGTTCCTTCGATGAAGTCCTTGCGCACGAACGTGAACACCAGCTCGCTCCCGGCGGGAGCCTGAGCGAGGAACTCGAAGGTCGCCCGCACCGCGCCTTCGGTGAGGTACTGCGTGACCGCCTCCCACACGAAGAACACCGGTCCGTCGCTCACGAACCCGTTCTCTGCCAACACGTCCGTGATCCGCTGGCGCTCGAAGTCGATCGCCACCAGGGTGAGGCCGCGCGGAACCTCGCCGAGGACCGCCTCCACCCGCTTCCGTTTGCGGGCGATGTTCACGGCGAGGTCGACCTCGAACACGGTCCTGTCCGTGAAACGGCAGCCTCGGGTGTCGAACCCGGCCCCGAGCACCACCACCGTTCCCGCGCTGGACGCGACACGGTCGTCGATGTACCTCTTGCGGCACAACATCGACGCCCACAACCCCGGGATCCATTTCTCGGTCGCGCGGACCAGCGCCTCGCGCACGGGCTGCCAGCGCGCGGCGGCCGCGGTCAGACGCCCGGCCGGCGGCAGCAGGCGTGCCGCCAGGTCGTCTCGCAGCAGGGGTTCGGCCTCGTACTGTTCGACAGCGGCGATGACCATCGGGCCAACGGCGGTGCCCGCGACTGCGGCGTCCATGAAAGCTCCTCGTCGACGGCGTCGTACTCCACGCCGACCAGGCTTCCCGGCACACCGGGGGAGAGCCTACCGCCAGGTGTGCCGGGCAGGCAGAGCCTCAGCGCGACCGCTTGTCAGCGAGCAGGGCTTCTCGAACCAGAGCCGCACGCGTCGCGAGATAGCGTTGTTCGGGTTCGCTCGCCGTCATCGTCGCCGCGCGGATGTACGACCCGGCGGCCGCGACGAGGTCTCCCGATCGTTCGAGCAGGTGCGCGCGGACCGCTTCCCAGCGGTGATTGCGGGCCAGCACCTCGTCCAACGTGGCGACGATCGCGAGTCCCGCCTGGGGACCGTGCACCTCGGCCACCGCCACCGCGCGGCTGAGCGCGACCACGGGACCAGGCGCGACGTGGGCGAGCACGTCGTACAGCGCGAGGATCTGCCGCCAGTCGGTGTCCTCGGCGGTGGCCGCCTCGTCGTGCACCGCGGCGATGGCGGCCTGCAACTGGTACGGGCCGATGGGACCGGTGCCGAGCGTTCGTTCCAGCAGCGTCACGCCCTCGGCGATCATCGTGGCGTCCCAGAGGTTCCGGTCCTGCTCGGCCAGCGGCACGATCGCCCCGGCACGGTCCGTCCGCGCCGGTCGGCGTGCCTCGGTCAGCACCATCAACGCCAGCAGCCCGCGGACTTCGCAGTCGTGCGGCGTCACCCGGTGCAGCAGCCGCGTCAGACGGACCGCCTCGGTGGCCAGTTCGACCCGGCCGCTGCTCGTGTAGCCCTCGTTGAACATCAAGTACAGGACGTGCAGCACGATCGTCAGCCGCCCCCGGCGTTCCTCCTCCACCGGCAGCTCGAACCGCGCACCGGCGGCGCGGATCGACTGCTTGGCACGGCTGATCCGTTGCGCCATCGTCGTTTCGGGCACCAGGAACGCCGTCGCGACCTCGGCGGTGGTCAGGCCGCCCACGGCACGCAACGTCAACGCGAGCTGCGAAGGCGCCGCCAACGCGGGATGGCAGCACAGGAACAGCAACGCCAGGGTGTCATCCTGGTCCGGCACCACAACTGGCTGGAAGGCCGCCACCGTCAGCTCACGGCGCCGGCGTGCGCTCTCGCTGCGCCACCCGTCCACCAGCGACCGGCCCGCCGCGGTCAGCAGCCACGACCGCGGGTTGTCCGGCACGCCCTCGACCGGCCACTGCCGCACAGCGTCGGCCAACGCCTCCTGCACGGCGTCCTCGCACGCGTCGAACTGGCCGTACCGGTGCACGAGCGCGGCGAGGACCTGCGGCACCAACGTGCGCAGCAGGTCCTCCCAGCCGCCGGGTGGAGTCACAGGTGCATGACCTGCCGCACCTCCATCGGGAACTCGGTGTACTCGACGACGCGAGAGGCCACCTCCAGTGCCCGTTCCTCGGTGGTGTCGATGATCCAGTAGCCCGCGAGCGACTCCTTGATCTCGGCGAACGGGCCATCCGTCGGCACCGTCACGCCGTTCTGGAAGCGCACGGTCGTGGCCTGGCTCGGGTCGATGAGCTTGCTGCTCGCCACCAGTTCGCCGGAGTCGCGCAGCTCCTGGTCGAGCTTCATCATGTGCTCCTGCATGCCCGTGATCCAGTCGGGCGAGCGGCTCTCCAGCGTGGCACCGAGCCCGCCGAACATCATGATCATGTACTTCACGTCGCTCCTCTCACCGGCATCTCCTCGGGATGCTCGCCTCTGGTCGGAGCGGCCGGGCAGTTCTCGACATCCACGCCGAAAATTGTCGACCTCACCGCACGCTGTGGCCACATGAGCGATCTGCTCGCCGCCGCGCAGACAGGCGGCCACGACGCGTTCGGCGCTTTGGTGACGCCGCACCTGCGCGCGTTGCACCTGTACCGCTACCGGATGCCTGGGTCCTACTCCGACGCGGACGAGGCCCTGCAGGACACGTTCGTGCGCGTGTGGCGGTCGTTCGGCATGTTCGAGGGCGGCGCTCCCTGCTGCACAGGCTGTACCGCATCTCGACCGCCGCCAGTCTGAAATCGCTGCTCGACGTCCCGAAGGACCCCGGAAGCGGTGCCCGAGGAGCCCGAGGACATCCCTGGGAATAAGGGCTCAAGCTGCAACGGCGGGTGCGCCCACGCGATGGTCTCGTCGTAGGAGGTTCGACTGGAGAGGCATCGTGGAGGATGCCGACGAGGCGGTTGGCGAGGTTCCGCAGGACGGCGTCCTGCGGCATCCGCTGTTTGATCGAGGTCGCCGAGCAAGTTTCAGCCGCCAGATGACGACGACCGCCAACACGAGCATCGCCGGCTACGGAACGCTGTCGACGTCCTCGCGCCATGCCGCGAACAACCCGGACCGCTCGTCATCCTCATCAACCATGCCGCCACCCACAGCTCGGGGTATCAACGGGCGACCGACAGAACGCCTCGCGTTAGGTCTGTCAGAACGGCGGCTCTGGCTTGACGAGCTCAGCGAGTGCCATCAGTGCCGGGTGCTCCTCAGCAGGTCGAAACGGGGTCCACCGCCGAACGAACTGCTCGGCGGCCAATGAAGCCGTGAACTCGTCGCTGAGGCCGCCTGGGAACCTTCGCTCAGCGATCCTCGCCACCCAATCGGCAAGGTCCGCCGCGCAGTCCGGCACAGGCGCCAACACCCGAAGCGCGTCCTCAAGTGAACGCGCTGTAAGCGTCAGTCCTCCGGTGGGATCGAACCACAGACCGTAGGTGAGGCCGATGCGGTAATCCCGAGGCCAGGTGCTCAAGTCGTCGGACTCCAGAGACGGCTCCAGCCCATCACGTCGGACCACGAACGTCCCTCGCATCACACGCTGGCCGACTGCTACACCGATGCTTCGTTGATGCCGCGGATCCAATCTCGGGAGATTCGCCGCGAGCAGACGCCGCTCCAACGTGCCCCCATGAAAGATCTCACCCGTCACGAGGTCGTTGATCAGTGGAGTCGGACGCCCTTCCGAGAAGTAGCCGAGCCGGCGCAACGCCCATCGGGACCAGAGCAGTCCGCCGTCGAGCGCGAGGGCGACCATCTCGTCGCGGAGATCAGGTGTCCGCGCACGACCGTGCCCACCTCCGAACTCGTTCCTGATGTTGCCGAGGTTCCTCGCGATCTTGCTTGCCTGAGTCGCGAGCTGACCGAACGTAGACTGATTGGCCAACTCGCGCCCCGGCTGCCCGGTCAGCAGAGTGTGTGCCTGGGTGACGACCGCGTCGAACGCGATGTTCGGTGCTGCTGGGTTTCCGTCGATCTCCAGCACGATGCGGGAAATGCTTTCCACCAGGCACTTGATGTCGCTGAGCGCCTGGGCGCCGTCATCCGCGGCCAGCGAGCGCCATAGTCGGTCCGCTTCCCGCTCAACGCACGCCCAGTGGTCGTCCCCGAGGTACTCGGGGCGGGCAATCTGGAAGCGGGTGTAGAGGTCGTCCACGCTCCCGAGCATCGCACGCGGCCGCCAGCCTCGGCGGAGATGACCGGTGCTAGGCACCAGACTGCCAACATAGATCGCAGGTAAGCACCGTTCCCTACCATTGGCAGTCCCGCTTGGCATTCGAACGTGCGATGACAGCCTCGATAACCACAAACTGCCGTGCCTATGATCACTCTGCCCAACGAGTGCACTATGCTCTTTGCCGGAGTCATGACGCGAACGCTCCTGCTGCTGTCACCCCGGCCCACGACGGAACGGTGACGCTGTCAGCCAAGGTCCATTCGGACCCGCGTGCAAGCAACCTGGACCACTCGACTGAAGCATGTTCGTCGTCGAGGCAGGGCTTGCGTGGGAGAGTCAGGCCGGAACGGACGAAGGAACATGACCAAGAACGGCAGCTCGGCGCGACGCCGAAGCGCTCGAATCCTCGCTCGCGTCGATGGGCTTCGCCATCCAATCGCGCTCGACAAGCTGAACGGCCAGTACGGCGACGCCGCGTCCCAGCAAGCCACTGCACTGGTTCAGATCGTGGAGGCCGCAGTCCGAGCACGTCGGGCCGCGGTCGGGGGAAGTCAATCGGTCGCGTTGGAGAAGGTGTTGCAGGGCAACACCAACGAGCTCCCAGACGACCTGTTCTCCGTTTTGAGCGAGCCAGCCGAGCGGTGGCAGTTGCTCAGTGGCGTGAATGTCACGCTTGATCGTCACTCCCCGGACTTCAGTCAGTACTTGACCGGCGTCGTCCTCGGATTCGAGTGGCGCGAGAGCAGCCCCGCCCTGCGCGTTGTTCTCACCACGCCCGCTCTGGGTAAACCTGCTGGCCAGGTGGTGACGATCGAGGCGCAGCGTTGGCGCATCACGCCGAGCCCTACGGTGATCGCTTCGACCGCGTCCAGGGACACGCACTGTGAGGCCGGACGTCCGCTCTACTCGGAAGCCGAACTCGCTCCTCATGTTCTCGCCACGCTCCAAACCCTCAATCTGATGCGACTGCGCCCTAGCCTTCTCCAGGCGCCCGTGGCAAGCCTGCGCGACAGCTCCAACACTCCACCGGCGCTCTATGCGATCGCCGACGCGGAGGCGATCCCGACCGCGCCGCGCAACGCCGCAGCCAACGCTCGACGCCGAACCTGTGTCACCTGTGGAGACACGTCCGCGACACCCTTTCCCGCAACCGCGGACGGCAGGCGGTACTGCCTGGAACACATTGAATCGGCAAGGCACCGAGTCGAGAACGCCGGCAAGGCGCGCGATCGCGCGGTAAATGTGTTGTGGGCCCGAGAGGTCGTCAACGATCCAGAGACCGTTCTCGTCGCGATGGTGTCTCCTGCGCGCCACGTACTCGCCGTACGGATCGAGGACATGTCCGGAAAAATCCTGCTCGACAACCTCATCGACGATGTGCCGGACCCTCACTGGCGACGCTCGTTGAGCGAACCCGATCTAAGCAAGCTGCCTGACTGGGTGTTTGGCCCGGCAGCCCTCTCGCTTAACGGTCGGCGCGCAATCGGCACCGCAACCGACGAAGCAAGTCTGTACTTCCTGCAACTCAGGTCTTTCATAGGACGTGGAACAAAGTCGTTCAACATTAGCGGCCGCAAGGGCGACAGCTTGCGTTACAGGCATCAGGTATGGGCCGGAAAGTTCGACATCCAGAGGGTCTACGAGGTCAACGAGGACTTCCGGTCTCCTGGACTTGGGCGACGAGTGGCAGAGCCGAGCACGATTGACATCCTGCAGAAAGCCAGGGCCAGTCTTTCTCTGATGTCGTCAACCACGCTGACTGTTGCCCAAGAGGAGTACGCCCTGCAGCTGCACAACGACAACGACGCGATCGAGTACAAGTCTTACTTCTTCCAGAAGTACCAGCGTTCTGTATTGAGTCGACGACTCGCCGAGGCAGTGGACATCTTCGGTAGCTGACAGACTCGCTGGAGCATTCCTCGCCGTGGTGCCGGCGACATAGATCGGCATCACGGCGCAGCCAACCACTCACGCTCTCGCGGCGTGCGAAGGCGTTCAACCACGAGCGTGGCTAGTTCTGCTCGAAGGGCGGCCACGAGATCCCGTGCACGATCCATGCCGATGCCCAGTTCGCCCCGGAGGGTGTCGGCAGAGATCGGTCGCATGTGGACAGCCCAATGTTCAGCGTCTACTCGACGAGCGCGGTCGAAATCACCCAATTCCCGCTGTCCGGGTGTTGGGCAGAATTCATCTTGATCCTGCGCGATTTGGCTATCGCCAGCTCGCGGGCGAGTAGTGACCTGAGCGAGCGACTGGAGCATGCCGGGCCCCACCTCCGCCCAGCCGATCAGCAACACCAGCCCGACCGCGTCGAACGCCGCCTTCCCGTAGTCACCAGCCAACAGTGGTTCCGCGATGTTGAGCGCTAACGTCACGACGCTCACAAAGAGTGTGAACCTCCGCAGCGGCCGCAGTCCCTCCTCGGGCGCGCCATGGAGCGCGAGGTACCTCGTCGCAAGCAACAAACCCAAGATCGACAAGTCGACCGCGGGCGCGATGAGCGGAGCGACCCACACCGGAACTCCGAGCCGCAGCACAAGGCTGAGCACGTTGCCGAAGCCGAACAAGAACGTCAGCCCAACCACCGCGGCCATGATCATCGTGACCGCCCGCTCGACGTCGTGAAGGACTCCGGAAGTGGCGCCCGAGGAGCCCGATGACGAGCCCGAGACATCCCCGGGATCACGCCGTCGGCCTCAGCCAGGTGGTGCGCCAGGCGGGTTCTCGTCGTAGGTCGTGTGGTTGGCGAGGCAGCCGGGCAGGATGCCGACGAGACGTTGGCGAGGTGGCGCAGGGCGGTGTTGTGCGGCGCGCTGCCCTGCGCGTTGCGGCCGTGAGCAGGCCGTACGCCAGGCGAGGTGCTCAGCGCATGAGCGAGTCGACCAGCCTGGCGTTGCGCACGAATCGGCGGTTCACGGCGGTCTTGCGCCCATAGGTGACTGTGAGCGGGTCAGCGCCCATGCAGTCCTTGCGGGCCTTCAGCCTGGCGTACCGCCTGATCATGGCCTGCAAGATCTGGCAGGCACGTCTTGCCTCACCATCCGCAACGCAGCTTGCTGACCAGGTGACGCGGAACGGGCTGACGCGAGCTCTGTTCGCGCGCGCGGCACCGAAGCAGACGTCAGCGGATGAGCGTGCCCTCGTTCACCCAGCCGTCAATGCTGCGCCTCTCGGCATCGGGCGCGGCTAGCGCCGGAAGGGAGTGTTCCGCATCCCGCCTGAACCTCTGGCACCCACGAACGATCGGTCCACATTCGGATCGCCGAGACCTACGAATTCGAAACCGCGCCGTCGGCGGCGATGAGTGCTGCCGCGCGTTCCGCGATCGCCAGCACTGTGGCGTAGGTGTTGGCGGACGGGACGGACGGCATGACCGACGCGTCCGCGACCCGAAGCCCGACCACACCACGCACGCGCAGATCGGTGTCCACCACCGCCATCTCATCGGTCCCCATGCGGCAGGTTCCGACGTAGTGGAAGTAGCTCATGAGACTCTCGCGGAGGTACTCGTCGAGGTCGTCGTCGACGAACGGTCCGGGCAGCACCTCCTCGGCGCGCCACGCCCGGAACGCCTCCGCCGCACCGAGCCGGCGCGCGATGCGCAGTCCGGCCTTCAACACCTCGCGGTCCCGTGGATCCGTCAGGTACCGGGGGTCGACCAGTGAGGGCGTCTCGGGGTCCTTGCCGGCAAGGCGAAGCACGCCGCGACTGCGCGGCTTCATCAACCCGACCGCGATCGTGTAGCCCCGGTCCGGGCTTCCGGGTCCCTGCTGAGCCGCCAGGTGGTACGGCACCGACGCCATGATGAAGTGGAGGTCCGGCGACTCCCCACCGTCGCCGGCGAGCAGTCCGAACGCCTCGGCGTGGTTGTTGACGCTGGGCGGCAACGATTCGGACGAGCGGTAGGTGACACCGCTCATGGGGTGGTCGTGCAGGTTCTCCCCCACACCGGGGAGGTCGACGACGGTCTCGATGCCGAGGTCCTCCAACTGCTGCATGGGCCCGATCCCCGAACGCAAGAGGATCTCCGCCGACCCGATCGTCCCCGCGGTCAGCACGATCTCCTCCGCGCAGGCCACCTCGAACAACTCGGTCCCGACGGAGAACTCGACGCCGACAGCCCGGCCTTCGTGCACGATCACCCTGTGCACCAGCGCATCGGTGACCACGTCCAGGTTCTCTCGGTTGAGGGCGGGCGCCAGGTACGCGTCCATCGCGCTCTGCCTCTCGCCGTTCACGATGTTCGTGTCGGGCATCCCGAACCCGGCTTCGACGCCGCTGCTGATGTCCGCTGCCACGGGATAGCCGAGTTCCTCCGCCGCGGCCAGGCCCGCCCGTGCGATCGGATGGCCTGGTGACGAAGGCGCCACGATCATCGGGCCCGAGTCGCCCCGCAGGGCGGACTCGCTCCGGGAAGCGCTTTCCGCTTTCCGGAAGAAGGGAAGCAGGTCGTCGTAGGCCCAGCCCTTCGCGCCGAGCTCAGCCCACTGGTCGTAGCTGGAGACGTGGCCGCGGATGAACACCATCCCGTTGATGCCCGATGAGCCGCCCAGTCCCCGTCCACGCGGCCATCGCACCGCGGTTCCGGTCGCCTCCTGCGCGACCGTGTCACCCGGCCAGCTCTCCGCACTGTCGAACAAGGTCGGCCAGGCAGCGGGAATCCCGGTCACCGCGGACATCACCCCGCCGCGCTCCACCAGCAATACGCGCGTGCGCGGATTCTCGCTCAGTCTCGCCGCGAGCACGCACCCGGCGCTTCCGCTGCCCAGCACGATGTAGTCGTAGACGTCGTCGACAAAAGTCATGAGCTTCCTCAGCGCTTGAACTGGATCAAATTTCCTGCCGCTCAGGCAAGATCGCACACGGTCCACGCTTAACGCATCTCGCGCTGCGCTATCCGTGCTAGGGTGAACTTAACACATCACGGCATGCGTTAAACGCAGGAGGAGTGGGTCGAGATGACCGAAGTGACAATCGCACCAACGGGTCTGGACACGTGGGTCGCCTTCGACGCGCCGGCGAACGCCTCGGCGACGGAACGGTGTCGCGTCGAAGTCATCCAGGCGTCGCTCACCCACCTCGACGGGATCGAGGTGATCTCGGCGACGGTGAACCGCACCGGCGGATACCAGCCGCCGAAGCCGACCTGGGAGGCGCCGCCCGGGGTCGACCTGCCCGACCCTCCGTTGTTCAGCGGCCTCCCGGACTTCTGCGACGTCCTGGTCCGCCACACCACACCGGCCGGCCACGTCGCCGAGATCACCGTCTGGGTGCCACTGCGGTGGAACCGCCGGTTCCTGGGGCTCGGCGGCGCTGGAAGCCGCACCGATCCACCGTGGTTCTTCTTCTCCCACGACCGCGTCCTGCTGATGCCGGGCGCGATCCGCAACGGCTTCGCGACGGCGACCACCGACAGCGGCAACCGGGACCCGCGGTACGCGGACTGGCCTTTCGTCGGAGAGTCCGGCGAACTCGACCGTGAGCTGATGCGCGACTGGCTCTACCGCGGCACGCACGACATGACCCTCGTCGGCAAGGCGGTCACCGAGGCGATCCACGGCGAGGCCCCGAAGTACTCCTACTTCCAGGGCTGCTCCGGCGGCGGACGCCAGGCCATGGCGCAGGCGCAGCGGTATCCGGGCGACTACGACGGTCTCTGGTCGGCCAATCCCTCCATCAACTGGTCGAGGTTCGTGCCGGCGCTGTTCTGGCCGGCGTTGGTCATGAAGGAGCACCGCAACGCGCTGCCCCCGGCCAAGCTCGAGGCGTTCCGCGTCGCGGCCGTCGAAGCCTGCGACGGCGCGGTGGACGGGTTGAGGGACGGGATCATCGGAGCGTTCGACTCGCACGAGTTCGATCCCGCGCTGCTCGTCGGCACCTCCACCGGCAGCGGCGTGATCACCGAGGCCGACGCCGAGGTGATGCGCAAGATCTGGGACGGCCCCAGGAGGACCACCGGGGAACGCCTGTGGGCCGGACTGCGTCCCGGTTCGGAGAGTTGGGGCAACAACGCCTACCACCACGGGCTGTGCCTGACCCGCGAAGTCGACGGCGAACTCGTCCCCGTTCCGTTCGGCATCGGGGAGTCGTGGCTTCGGTGGGCCACCGGCGATCCGAAGCTGGACTGGCGCACGGTCACGTTCGAGACGTTCGAGGAGATCTTCGACCGCGGAGTCCGCGAACTCTCCGAGGTCGACACGGACGACCCCGACCTGTCGGGACTGCGCGACCACGGCGCGAAACTGATCCTCTCGCACGGCGCCGTCGACGAGTTGATCTTCGTCGAGGGGTCGATCGACTACTACCGGAGGGTCGTCGAGACCATCGGCGGCAGCGAGGAGACCGCGTCGTTCGCGCGGCTCTTCGTCGTCGAGGGCGATGTGCACAGCAACTGCGCGGGCCCCGGACCGGGCCTGACGATCGCCGGCGGCATGGCTGCCCTCATGAACTGGGTCGAGAACGGCACGGCACCCGACTCGATCATCGCCGAACGGTTCGACCCGGACGCGGGTGAGGTCGTCGCCACCCGGCCCGCCTACCCCTATCCGCTGATTCCGCGTTACCAGGGCAGCGGCGACCCGAACGACGCGGCGAACTTCTACCCCTCTCACATCTAGCCTTCCGCGTCACTGCTCGTGCGCGGCCTCCGACTGAGCCCGCGCGCGAGCACGGCGTTCCTTGCGATCCATTTCGGACAGTCCTACCGCGATCGCCTGGAGCAGAACCTTCAGCCTGGGTTCGAACTCCATGGCCATGTGCCCCCAGGACGGCTGCTGTTCGTACAGCTTGGCCAGAGCCGGCGTGGGATGGGCCGCCTGCCAGAACGCGCTGGCGAGGGGCAACGCGGCGGCGATCATCGCGTGCAGCTGGTCAGTCGGCACGACGCTGGCCCGCTCGAGCATTTCGATGATCTTGTCGTGCTCGGTGAACGCCGTGGTCTTGTACTGCCCTGATCGTTCGGTGTCGACGCTGCCCTCCAGGGTTACCGGGACGTGGCCGAGGAGGTCGACGAAGACCGGCAGCGACGTGATGGTCTCCGCGAGCACGTCGGCCACGTCGCCCGCACGCAGCCGTTTTTCGCCTTCCAGACGGGCACTGAGCGCGGCACGCCACTGACTCCAGCCGCGTTCGGCGACGGCGAGCAGCAGTTCTTCCTTGCTCGCGTAGTAGCGCCGCACCCCGGTGCGATGAAGGCCGGCGCGATCGGTGACCGCCGCGACAGTCAGGTACCGCACGCCTCCCAGTTCGAGCGCGAGCTCCTGCGCGGCGTCCAGCAGCGCCTCCGACCGTTGCGCCTTGTCCTCGGCCGATCTCGCCCGTTGTCGCATGTGCCGACTATAACGCGGCCGACGATGCACTACCCGTGACTTAACACATACCGCGATGCGTTAAGTCGGAAGCCGTGCTACGGTCCAGTTAACGCATCAAGCGATGCGTTAAGCATCTAGATCGAGGAGACGCACGATGAAGGCAGACCAGACAGGGAAGCGGGTCGCCCTGGTCACCGGCGCCTCGTCCGGCATGGGCAGGGATCTGGCTCTGCGCCTGCTCCGTTCCGGATGGACGGTCTACGGACTGGCCCGGCGGGTCGAGCGGATGCAGGAGATCACCGCCGCCGGCGGCGTCGCCTTGGGCGTGGACCTGACCGACGACGCGTCGATGGTCGCCGCGGTCGAGCAGGTGGTCGCCGAGCGCGGCCGGATCGACCTGCTGGTCAACAGCGCCGGCTACGGGCAGATGGGAGCCCTGGAGGACGTGCCCACCGACGTGGGCCGGCGACAGATGGATGTGAACCTCTACGGCGTCAGCCGCATGGTCCAGTTGTGCCTGCCGCACATGCGGGCGCAGAAGTCCGGCCGGATCATCAACGTCTCCTCGATCGGCGGCAAGGCCTCGTTCCCGCTCGGGGGTTGGTACCACGCCTCGAAGTTCGCGCTGGAGGGCTACTCCGACGCGCTGCGCATGGAGGTCAAGCCCTTCGGGGTCGACGTCATCGTGGTCGAGCCCGGCGGCACCGAGAGCGAGTGGTTCCCGATCGCCACAGCCGAGGCGAAGCGCTACTCGGGCGAGGGCGCCTACCGGGACATGGTCTCGGCGATGGTCGACTCCCCGAACTGGAACCAGAAGCAGCCACCGGTCAGCACCGTCACCGACGGCATCATGAAGGCGATCAACGCGAAGCGGCCCAAGGCCCGGTACGTGCCCGGCCGCAGCGCCAAGATGATCGTCACCCTGCGCTGGCTGCTCTCCGACCGGCTGTACGACCGCGTGATCATGAGCCAGTACACCAGCAGGCCCAGCGCCGCGAAGACGCCGCCCCACAACCGTTCCAGGGCGAAGACGTCCGCCTGACGCGCATCAACTCCGGAATCCCGATTCACACCGAAGGAATCATCATGCAACGCCTCGACCGCCAGTACGTCAACGGCAAGATCGTCCCCTCGCACGGCACCGACACCTACGTCGTGAGCAGCGCCATCACCGGCGAGCAGATCGCCGAGGGCGTCCTCGGCGACGCGCAGGACGCCAACGACGCCGTTGCCGCCGCCAAAGCAGCGCTGCCCGTCTGGTCCGCGCTGCCCCTCGAACAGCGCCGCGCGTACCTGGACCGCCTCGCCGACGCCTTCCTCGGCCGCCGCGACGAGATGGTCGCCAACCTGGTGGAGGAGTTCGGCACCTCGCTCATGGCCGCCACGTTCATCGTCAACCAGTCGGCGGACTGGTTCCGCGACGCGAGGGACCTCGTCACCGAGGAGACGTTCACGCACAAGCTCGGCCCCGCCACCGTGCACAAGGTGCCCGCCGGCGTGGCGGTGCTCATCACTCCCTGGAACGGCGCCAGCTGGTTCATCGCCATGAAGGCCAGCCTCGCGCTCGCCGCCGGCTGCACCGTCGTCATCAAGCCCAGCGAGCGCGGCATGTTCCAGGCCCAGCCCGTGCTCGACGCGATCGCCGACGCGGACCTGCCGCCCGGCGTCATCAACGTCGTGTTCGGCAAGGGAGACCCGGTCGGCAACACCCTCACCGCCCACCCCGACGTCGCGAAGATCTCCCTCACCGGCTCCACCGCCACCGGCAAGGTGATCGCCCGCAACGCCGTCGACACGATGAAGAGGGTCACCCTCGAACTCGGCGGCAAGTCGCCGATGATCATCCTCGACGACGCCGACACCGCCCACGCCGTGGGCTTCGCCATCGGCGTCGGCATGTTCAACAACAGCCAGGCGTGCATCGCCGGCACCCGCATCCTCATCCCCCGCAGCCGCGAGGACGAGTTCAAGACCGCCCTGGCCGCCGCCGTCCAGAGCCTGCCCATCGGAGACCCGCGCGACGAAGGAACCGTCATCGGCCCGGTCCTGGACCACGACCAGTACGAACGCGTTCAGTCCTACATCCTCACCGGCATCGAGGAAGGCGGCGTGGTCCTGGCCGGCGGTCTGGGCCACCCGGACGGCTTCGAACGCGGCAACTACGTGCGTCCCACGCTGATCGCCACCACCAACGACAAGCGCATCGCACAGGAGGAGATCTTCGGCCCGGTCCTCGCGGTCATCACCTATGACAACGACGACGACGCCGTCACGATCGCCAACGACAGCACCTACGGCCTGCACGCCTACGTCGCCACCGCCGACCCCGCCCGCGGCGCCGCACTCGCCCGGCGGTTGCAGGTCGGCCGCGTCATGGTCAACAACATGGTCGACTCGCGCGAAGTGCCGTTCGGCGGCTTCAAGCAGTCCGGACTCGGCCGGGAGTTCGGCGCCTACGGCCTGGAGGCCTACCTGGAGACCCAGGCGATCTTCGCAGCCTGACCAGCCGGGCGGTCCGCCGCCGCGGACCGACCCGAAACCCGCGCGGCACCACCGAGTTCCCCCGCCCGGCCACCAGCCCGTATTCCACCAGGAGGAACGATGACGCTGACCACCTGTGAGGCCAGAGGACGGGTCGGCTTTCTCCAGGAGTTCGTCCGGGCTCCGTTCGACGTCGGCGCCATCGCTCCCAGCGGCCGGTTGTTGAGCAACCACGTGGCGTTGCCGGTTCCCGAGGCCGGCGACCCGCTGGTCGTCGAGATCGGTCCCGGCACCGGGGCGTTCACGGCCGCCATCGAGCAACGCCTCGCCGGACGGGGAACCCATGTGGCGGTGGAGATCAACGACCGATTCGCGCGCATGTTGAACACCCGGTATCCGAACGTCGACGTGGTCACCGCAGATGCCGGCGATCTCGAACAGCTCCTGCTCGCACGCGGTCACCCTCGCGCCGACATCATCGTCAGCGGCCTGCCTTGGACCGCTTTCGCCGCTGCCCGGCAGGAGGCCGTTCTGGACGGTGCCGTGGCCGGCTTGGCCCCGGACGGCACGTTCACCACATTCGGCTACGCGCACATGCGCTGGACCCCGCCCGCACGCCGATTCCGGCGGCTGCTGGACAGCCGCTTCGAAGAAGTCGTGACGGGCCGGACCATCTGGGCGAACGCACCGCCGGCGTTCGTCTACTACTGCCGACGACCACGCCCAAGTCGATGAGTTGCAGGGCCTGCGGGCTCGACCACGTTGAACACCACCTCCCCTAGTCGCTGGACAGCAGTGGCTCCGCGACATTCAGTGCCGATGTCACGACATTCACGAACCGCCGCAGCGACATCAGCCGCTCCTCGGACGCTTCGTGAAAGTCAGGCCGACGTCCGTCGCGATGATCACCGTGACCGCCCGTGTCACGTCGTCAACAGCCCCGAAGGTGCGCCCGAGTGGAGCCCGAGATCCCTGACCTGCAACGACACCGGATGACACGAAGCGGCAGGCGGCACCTCTGCTTCACGGACCTGAGGTGCAGAAACAGCATTCGCCGACATCACGCGACACCAGAGCCGAAGCACACCCGAGGACTCTTAATCAGCGGGTCCGGGGTTCGAGTCCCTGGCGGCGTACTCCAGAGAAGCAGGTAGAGATTCGTCTCTACCTGCTTCTCTGCTTTCGCTCGGCTGGTGACGCCTACCGCGGGGTTTGGCCGGGGTTTCGCCGCAGGTGGTCGAGGATTTCGCAGTCGCAGGAGCCCAGCAGCTTCACCGCGGACCGGGAGAGCAGGTCCCAGGACAGTCCTCTGCCCTCGATCCAGCTCCGCACGGCCGGGAAGGCGAACCGGTGGTCGCACTCGGCGCTCGCCAGGCGTTCCCGCAGGTGGTCCGCGAGGGCTTGGCGGTGGTCCGGTGTCAGGCCGAGCCGCCGGTCCGCGCGCCGGACCTGGTCCGCGTAGAACTCGTCCCGCCGGGCGCGGGCGGCCGGTTCGGTCAGGCCGGCGGCGTGCAGCCGCGCCTCGAAGACGTTCACCCGGAACCGCTCCAGCGACAGGATCGTGGTGAAGGTGCCGTCGGTGGGCAGGACGGCGATCTCGTGGCCCTCGCGGTGGAAGCGCTCGAACGCCTCGTCCAGCAGCACGTCCACGTCGATCGGGACGGCCGGGCCGGCGTCCTCGAACCCCATCGCCTCGGCGGCCATCTCGGCCAGGCGGGGGTGCGGCCACACCGGGACCAGGGCGTTGTCCTGGTCGTCGATCTCCAGCAGGCCGGTCTCGAAGTCCCACGCCCACACCGTCCCGGTGGCGGCGACGGTGGTGAAGAAGTACTCGTCGCGTCCTGGCCGGTCGCCGGACCACAGCTCCCGCGCCTCGTCCTCCGACAACGACGAGATCGTGGTCATCGGGTCTGCTCCTCGGCGTGTGCGGTGTGGTGCGCGGAGCCTATCCGGCCGGTCAGAGGCCGGCTGCCGTCCGGGTCGTGCTCCGGGTGAGGTTGACCGGCATCACGATCGAACGCACCGGTGTCGCGATGGCGGTGTCCACCCAGCTCGGCAGCGGGTCGGGGGGAAGGTGCCGGCGAGGGCGGAGGATCAGGCGCCGGGTCAGGCGGGACTCCAGCTGCCACAACGCGATGTCCATGCCGCCCGCCGGCACTTCGAACTCGAGCTCCCTGGTGGTTTCGGTCTCCGTGTCGATGCGGACCGTGGACTGGGTGAGCTTCGACCACTCCGCGGACAGCTCGGCCGACGCCTTGGCGACCCACACGTCACCTTCCGCGCTGACCTTCAGTCCCGCGGTCAGAGCCAGTTCCCTGGTCTTCTCGGCGCCCACTCCCCAGCGCACGGTGCGGGTGTCCCTGAAGTTCGCGGGTCCGGCGACCGACTCGGCCCACAGCAGCGACCACACCTTGGTGTGCTGGAAGAGGAAGGCCAGCGTGTTCGCCACCGCGGTGAGCTGTCCTGAGGGCAGCACGGCGAAACCCTGCTCGTGCGCCAGCAGCTGGCGGGTGAGGCCGGGAGCTGTGATGGCACGCGCGGTCGTCCACGGTGAGGAGAGCTCCGCCAGCAGGTCCATGTTGCTCCCGACGGCGGCGCCGGAGAAGTCCGGTGGCTCGTTGTGCTCCACGCAGGTCGCCCTTCCGCTCAGAACCAGTTGGTGAACTTCGGTGCCCACCAACGCTTTTCCGGGTCCTTCTGCACCAGGTCGCGATGTGCGTCGGCGTACCGGATGAAGTGTCCTATCAGGACTTTGGCGGCGTTGAGGTCTCTCGTCTGCGCTCCGGACAACGTCACCTCGATGCCGGGGATGTCCAGGGTGATGAGCTTGAGGAGTCCGTCGTCGCCCTTGAGCCCGGACGGGTACAGCAAGGACATCGACATGCGGCCGGCCTTGGTGCTGAGCCAGCCCCGTGCCAGCAGGCGGCCTTGGGCGGTGCTGAGGCGCACGTTCGCGAACTCGGGACTGCGCAGCTGTTCTCGTTCGGCGCGCAGGCAGTCCAGGCCTTGCGGGGAGTCCGTCCACCCCGGCACCGACAGGTGCCCGGTGTGGTGCTCTTGCCGGGGTTCTGCGCGCGGTTGTTCCTGTGGCGGCGGGTCCGGCACCTGTTCGGAGGGCGCGGTGGCGTGGCGGGGCACGGCCTCTTCCCGCGTCTCCCGCGAGACCACCGGGTCCGATCTGTCGCCGGAGATCCTGAGCGCTGTCAGCGGCAGTTCGACGTACGTCTTCCAGCCGCGGATGAAGAGGTAGTGCCTCGCCGTGACGAACCCCTTCAGGTCGACTCCGAGGCTGACCAGGAAGTAGTCGTGGTTGTGGCCCAGGTCGTCGACCGTGTCCTGGTAGCCGTGCACGTCGCCCGGGCTCAGCTCGCCGAGTCCGTTCGGGTGGTGGCTGTGCCAGCTCCCCAGCTGCTCGATGTCCGGCTGCGCGGCCTCGAGCCTGCGGAACTCCGCGGTCTGCCAGTCCGGATCGCCGCGGTGGAAGGACGCGGTCCGCTGTGCCGCCGGGCCGTCGTCGATGTAGTCGACGACCTCGAACGTCAGGTCGGGCACGGCACGCAGCCGCTCCTCGAGAGTGCCGTGGCGCGCCACACCCCTGATGAACCCGACGTACTTCCCGCCCACCTCGACGCGCGGGTGGGCGTTGATCTCCTTCGTGAACCGCTCGGCGACCCTCACCGGGAAGATCACCTGAGGAGCCTGGCGTCCTGTCACTCCCACGTCAGCCATCCCCTTCTCCGCCACCGCAGCTCAGGCGGCACTCCGCCTGGGACCGCAGCAGGAGGCGCGAGGTGTCGTACATGGCGTTGAAGAGCCCGTCGACGCGGCGCATCGACAGGGTCAGCCAGTTGAAGGACGGCACCGTGAGGTACCGCGAGCCACGTCCGGCGAGCAGCGAGATCACGTAGTGGGCGTGGTAGGACGCCACGATCGAGATGTCGGCGGCGAGACCGGACGCGGAGAAGTCCGCCTCGCCGACACCGTAGATCCGCCGGGTCTCCTCGTCGGTGAGGTCCAGCCAGTTCTCGATGTCGCGGCCCTGTTCCAGGCTGAACCGCAGTTTGCACTCGTGGCAACCGGACTCCCCCGGCAGGTAGGCGTAGACCTCGCCGCCGATCCCGGTGCGGAAGACGGAACCGAAGACGCAGGGCGTCCGCCGTGTCACGCAGACTTCGTTCACATAGCTGCGCGCCTGCGGCGTGTCGACCGCGCACACGACGAGATCCGCGTCCGCGACGTCGTCGGGGAACCCCGCGTCCTTGAACACGTTCCCGCCGATCCGGTCGATCGAGCAGGACGGGTTCCGGTCGAGCAGCCAGGACCGGGCGATCTCGGTCTTCTGGCGTCCGAGGTCCGACCGCCGCGCCGGGTGCTTGACGAGGTTCACCGCCTCCAGCGCGTCCGGGTCGTAGAGCGACCACCTCCCGACGCCGGTCATGCCGAGGCGCTCCAGCACCACGGCGCCGCCGCTGCCCAGGCCGACGATGACGATCTTGCGGTCGCGCAGACCGGCTTCGCTGACCAGGTAGTCGATCCGGGACGTGTCGAAGCTGGTGTCAGAGCTCATGCCACCACTTCCTCACCTTGTAGACCGGGCCGTGTTCGTGCTGCTCCGGCCCCGGCCAGATGCCCTTGTCGAGGAACACCTCGTACTTGTTGAGCCACAGGGCGGACTTGGCCACGAGGAAGGCCACCGACATGAACGACGCCCACTGGTTCTCGCGCATCACGCACAGTCCGCCGCGGATGATGTGGGGGTTCGGCCTGAGGGTCCAGCCGACCGGCTGGATCTGGGGCAGCGAGTGCGGGTAGGTCGTCTCGAGGGTGATCTCGATGCGGTAGCGCTGCCCGGTGAAGGTGTCGAGCCGCCCGTTCGCCACCGCGAACGTGCCGGTCTTCGCGGCGATGGTGAACTGCGGGAAATGGGCGTCGAGGATTTTCCGCTCCGCGGCCAGGCGTCCGTCCGGCGTGGAGCTGACGAGGAGTGAGCGGGTCACCCGGAAGTCCACTGATCCGCCTTCCGGTACTCACCTCTTTGGTCGGAGATACCCGCGATCGACTTGCCGGGTGCCGCGGCGGGGGACTTGCCGACCGCGTAGATCTTGCCGTTGGAGTCGATTTCCACGAGGTCCTCGTCACCGAGGGAGGAGAGGAGCCGCTCGGCCTCTTCTCTGCTGGTCATGGAGTTTCCTTCGGTTCGTGCCCGTCGTCCGGGCGGTCTTCACCGCGGATTCGACCGGTCAGTCGGCGACTGCGGCTGTGGCGTTACAGGAAGTGCGGATTCCGGTTCCGCACCTCGGCCACATGTCCAATCGCGCGCCCAGAAAGGACTCTTACCCGAATGGCGCAATAGGGAAATTCAATGATGGGCTGGTAACGATCTCTTGCCTCAGGTGGAAAGCAGGTGCCTTCTGCGAGCGCCAGTCCCTTGAAACCCTTCCAGGTGGGTTACGAGGTCGCGAGCGCGACTGCTTCCTCGCCGCTCAGCCCCGCGCCTCGGTCGAACGCCCGCGCGTACGCGTCATCGCCCAGCGCGGCACGCGAGGAAGCGGTGATCCGGTCCACGTCGCCGCGTTCGGCCGCCGGCAACGGCGCATCCACGCTGCGGCGGGCGGCATCGGCGGCGCCGAGCAGCAGCGCCGCGCGCTCCGGGTCACGCGTGGCGCCCGCCAGGCCTTCCAGCGACAACGCCAGCGCGCGTGGCTCGGCCAGGGCTAGGGCCAGGTCCAGGCCGCGCAGGTGGTGCGATGCGGCGGTGTCGAGGTCGCCGCGGAGTTCGGCGAGGAAGCCGAACTCCGCGCACAGCAGGTGATCGCCCGCCGGCGAGGAGAGGTCGGCGTGGTCGTCGCGGATGCGGGTCAGGTGGTGTTCGGCGGCGTCCAGGTCGCCGGAGCGGCGGGCTCCCAGGGCGAGGCCCATCTCGGCGTGGATCTGGCCGTAGCTGTAGCCGTGTTCGACGGCCAGGCGGTGGGCTCGCTGGTGCAGGTCGCGGGCCCGGTCCCAGTCCCGGTCGAGCAGGGCGAGGCGGCCCAGGCCGGAGAGGCGGGCGGCCACCTCCGCCTGCAGGCCCAGTTCCTGCGCGATGGTGAGGCCCTCGTGCTGCAGGCGGGCGGCGTAGGCGTAGTCGCCCTTGATCTCGGCGAGGGTGGCGAGCGACGGGATGGTCTGCATCTCGCCCCAGCGGTCGCCCAGGTCGCGGAACAGCTCGGCGCTGCGGCGGCCGTCCCGGCCCAGGGCCGCCAGGTCGCCGCGCACCAGCGCGAGCATCGCGTTCAGGCCCAGTGCCGCCGCTACGCCCCACTGGTCGTTCTCGGCGGTGAACCTGGTCAGGGCGTGGGTGTTCACCTCGTGGCTCCGCGCCACGTCGCCTGCGCTGAACAGGCCGTAGGCGCAGAGCCACGACGCGCGGGCGGGCACCTCGAACGCCACGTCCACCGCGTGGTCGCCGTTGAGCAGGGAGAACGCGCCGTGCAGCGCGGCCAGTTCCGGCGCGTCGGCACCGCACTGGGCGAGCACGGCGGCCAGCGCGCGGCGGCCCTCGGTCAGGCGGCCGCGCAGCAGCCACCACCACGACAGGGCCGTGGCGAGCCGGACGCCTTCGGCGGAGCCACCGGCGTGCTCCAGCGCCGCGCGCATGTTGCCCGCGTCGGCGTCGAGGCGGGTGAGCCAGACGCGTTGGTCGGCGCCGCGCAGCAACGGTTCGGCGTGCTCGGCCGCGGAGAGGTAGTGCCGGAGGTGGCGGTCGCGGGCCGACGTGAAGTCCGCCATCTCGTGCAGACGTTCGGTGGCGTAGGCGGAAACGGACTCCAGCAGGCGGTAGCGAGGCCCGGCAGGACCCTCCGCCACGACCACGAGCGAACGGTCGACCAGCCGCGTGACGAGGTCGAGCACCTCCGCCCGCGTCACGCCGTCACCCGCGCACACCTCTTCCGCCGCAACGAGATCGCAGCCGTCGCTCGGCACGGCGAGGCGCCGCAGCACGATGCGTTCGGGCGCGCTGAGCAGCTCCCAGCTCCAGTCGATCATCGCGCGCAACGTCTGCTGGCGCGCGGGAGCACCGCGCTGCCCCAGAGTCAGGATCGAGAACCGGTCGCTCAGCCGCACCGCCAGTTCGCGCACCCCCAACGCCCGCACGCGCGTCGCCGCGAGCTCCAGGGCGAGCGGGATGCCGTCCAGGCGGTGGCAGATCTCGGCCACGGCGGCGAGGTCGGCCGGCGCGCAGTCCTCAAGCCGGGACGGGAACCCCGGCGCGGACGCGGCGGCCCGCGCCACGAACAGCCGGTGCGCGTCGTCGCGCGGCAGCGGTTCGACGCCGAAGACCCCTTCTCCTGCCAGGCCAAGGGGTTCCTGGCTGGTGACGATCACGGCGAGACCTCGGGCCGTGCGCAGCAACAGGTCGGTGAGCTCGGCGGCCGCGTCGATGACGTGCTCGCAGTTGTCCAGCACCAGCAAAGTCCGCCGGTCGCGCAACGCGGTCGCGAGCCGCAGCACGGACGTGACCTCCCCGCCCGGTCCCGGCGGCGAGGCGTCGTCCCGCACGCCCAGCACGGCGGCGATCACCTGCGCCAGGTCCGCCGCCAGGGCCGACCGCAGACCCGCGAACTCGACGAACCACACCCCGTCCGGGAACTCACCGGGCCGGTCCGCCAGCTCGGCGGCGGCCGCGGCGACGGCGAGGCTCGACTTGCCGACGCCGCCGGGCCCGGTGAGCGTCACGAGCCGGGCCGTCGACCGCAGCTCCGCCAGCCGCGCCAACGCGTTCTCCCTGCCGACGAGCGGCGTCAGCGCGTTGGGCAGGTTCGACTGCACGGGCCGGACGGCGACCTCGGCGCCACGTTCCCCTGGCGCGCCCAGCTCGGCGTCCTGCCGCAACACCGCCTGGTGCAACGCCCGCAGCTCGGGACTCGGGTCGATGCCCAGCTCCTCGGCCAGCCGGGCGCGCAGGTCCTCGTACGACGTGAGTGCCTCGCTCTGCCGCCCGGTCAGGTACAGCGCCCGCATCTGCACGGCTCGCAGGCCTTCGCGCAACGGGTGCAGCGCCACGACCGACGCGAGCTCCCCCACCGCGAGCGCGTGGTCACCTGCCTCCAGCCGCGCCTGCGCCTGCTCCTCGACGACGGACAGGCGCAGCTCGGTGAGCCGGTGCGCGGCCGACCGCACGAACTCCTCGTCCGCGAAGTCCGCGAAAGCCGCGCCACGCCACAGGTCCAGCGCCTCGGTGAGCAACGACGCCCGCAGAGAAGGGTCCACTGTGGAGCGTGCCAGCCCCACCAGTTCGCGGAACCGCAGCGCGTCCAGGTCCCCCGCCCCGTCGAGCCGCAGCAGGTACCCCGGCGGCTGCCGCACGACCCGGTCCCGCCCGAGGATCCGGCGCAGCTGGGAGATCTTCGCCTGCAACGCTCCGGCGGGCTTGCCCGGCGGGTGGTCGCCCCACAGGTGGTGGATGAGGCTGTCCGCGGCCACCGGGTCGCCGTCCTGCGCGACCAGCGCCGCGAGCAGCGCCCGCACCTTGAGCTCCGGGACGGTGACCGGCTCCCCCTCCTCGTCCCACACCGCGAGCGGGCCGAGCACCCCGAACCGCATGCACCACTCCCCTGATGTCACGTCGTGATCGACCGTAAGCCGATCGTAAGCGAGTCCGAAGCCCCTCCCGGCACGGTGGCCCAACACGTGGGAGGGAGCGGAACGCATGACGAAGTACGCGGGCACACGGGCGGCGGTCGTCGTGGCGGCGGGCGACATCAGCCTGGCCATCGCCAAGCGACTCGCCGAGGGTGGCGCGCGGCTCGTGCTGACCGCGGACACCGAGGACGGGCGCGCCGAGGCACGGTCCGAGGTGGGCTCGGCGGCGCACGTCGTCGCGCCCGCGGAGATCGGCACGGCCCTGACCGGCCACAGCATCGACTTCCTGTTCACCGACGCGGTGGCGGGCACGTCACCGCTGCTGCCGCACCTGCACGACGGCGGCTCGGTCGTGCTGACCACGCCCACGTCGGCCGAGGCCGTCCTCGCGCTGGTCACCGCGCTCGCCGACCGCCGCATCCGCGTCAACGCGGTGGCCCCGTTCGACAGCAGGGGCTGCGCGGAGGAGGTGGCCCGCGTCGCGCTCTTCCTCGCCACCGAGGCGACGTGCACCACCGGCGCCCACGTCCCCGTCGACGGTGGCCTGAACCACCGATGATCACGTCCGCAGGAGAACCGGAGCACGCCACATGAGTGCAACACCAGAAACCACTTACGGCACGGAGTCCGTGCCAGCAGCGGGGACGGACGGACAGCGGCTGCCCCTCTTCGCCCTGCTGTCCCTCGCCACCGCCGTCTTCATCACGAGCCTCACCGAGACGCTGCCCGCCGGTCTGCTGCCGGCGATGAGCGGCTCGCTCGGCGTGAGCGAGTCCGCGACCGGGCAGACCGTCACGATCTACGCCCTCGGCACCGTGCTGACCGCGATCCCGCTGTCGTCGATGACGGCGGGCTGGCGGCGCAAGAAGCTGCTGCTGGCCTCGATGGCGGGCTTCGCCGTCGCCAACACGGTCACGGCCGTGTCGTCCATGTACAGCGTGACGATGGTGGCCAGGTTCATCGCCGGTGTCGCCGCCGGTCTCGCGTGGGCGTTGCTCGCGGGCTACGCGCGCCGCATGGTGGCCCCCCAGCTGCAGGGTCGGGCGATCGCGATCGCCATGGCCGGCATCCCCGTCGCGTTGTGCCTCGGCGTGCCCGCCGGCACGTTCCTCGGCCAGGTCGCCGGCTGGCGCACGGCGTTCTGGTCGATGACCGTGCTGACCGTGATCCTGCTGGTCTGGATCGTGGTGGCGGTGCCGGACTACCCCGGCTCGAAGGCGGGCGAACGGCCGAAGATGCTGGCCACGCTGAAGGTTCCCGGTGTGACGCCGGTGCTGTTCGTGACGCTCGTCTTCGTGCTCGCGCACACGATCCTGTACGCCTACATCGCGTCGTTCCTCGCCGGTCTCGGCATGGGCGACCAGACCGGCCTGGTGCTGCTGATCTTCGGCATCGCCTCGATCGTGAGCATCTGGCTCGTCGGCGCGCAGATCCACCGCAGGCTGCGGTTGTTCTCGATCGCGAGCGCGTTGCTCGTGGCCGTCGCCGCGCTGCTGCTCGCCACGATCGCGAAGGACCCGCTGCTCGTCTACGTCGCCGCGGCGCTCTGGGGCCTCGGCTGGGGTGGCGTGCCGACCCTGCTGCAGACCGCGGCGGGCGACGCCGGCGGCGAGTCCGCGGACGCGGCGCAGGCGATGCTCGTCACGTTGTGGAACGTCGCCATGGCCGGTGGCGGTGTGATCGGTGGTGTGCTGCTCGATTTGAGCGGCAGCGGCTCGTTCCCGTGGACGGTGCTGGTGCTCACCTTGCCTGTACTCGGCGTAATCGTCGCCGCGAGCAAGCACGGTTTCCCCGCCCAGCGCGCCACTGCCTGATAAGAGCACGTCAGCACCACTCCAGTAACTGCCGCCGAAAGCCGCACGATTGCGCGGCTTTCGGCGGTTGTTGTCGTCGCAATGCCCGATCGGATCTCGAACCGGCAGTTATTTCACCCATTACGACCAACGTGTGGACGCCACGTGAACGACCGTTCGTTCGAAGAGTTTCCGCAGGTCACACGGCGAAATGGCAAAGTAACCATAGATACATGAGGACTGCGGCGTTGCCCGGTAGTGTGAAGTCGTACTGACGCGCTCGCGCCGGACGTTCGCGCGAGCGACATCCGCCTGAGTGAGCACGTCATATGTCGTCGTGGGGGGTCTGCGTCACATGCCGGTAAGCCAGTCGAACGAGGTTGTCTTAGCCGAGAACTTGCGCCTGCAAGATTTCGTGGACCGAGTATTCGAGTCCCTCACCCGGGCGGAACAACGACGTTGGGCCCGCACTTACCTCAGAGGTCTTGTCCACGGGAATGGCAGGCGAACACCCAGGGGCCTAGCCCGCGCCGAACAACTCCCGGCGGCGGCCGCGAACGGCCTGCACCAGTTCATCAACGCCAGCCCGTGGGACTGGGAACCGGTGCGGCGCAGGGTCGCCCGGCAGATCGCCGCGAGCACGACACCGTTCGCGTGGACCACCGCCGAGCTGATCATCCCCAAGCGCGGCGAGCACTCGGTGGGCGTGCACCAGCACGTCGCCGCCGGCACCGAACGTCCCGTCAACTGCCAGCGCTCCCTGGGTTTCTTCCTCGCCACGGACGTGGGCAGCTTCCCGGTGGGCTGGAGCCTCGTGCTGCGCGGCGTCTGGGAGTCCGACCACGAACGACGTGACCGCGCGCGCATCCCCGCGACGGAGTACGGCCACCCCGTCGCCTCCTACGTCATGGACTTCGCCGACAGCGCGGCCGCCGACCCGACGCTTCCCGCCGTGCCGTGGGCGCTCGACCTCGTGCGCTGCGAGGACGCCACCGGGGTGCTCGCGGGGCTGGTCCGGCGCGGCCTCGACTTCGCGTGCGAGGTCCACCAGAGCCAGCTGCTGGTCACCGGACGGCCGGGCGCGCCCGCCGTCGTGACGGTCGGCGAGCTGATGGAGTCACGGCTAGGGCAACGCGCACACCTGCTGACGCCGCCGTCAGGTCACCGCGGGTCCGCGTCCGTGAAGATCTACGCGAAGCAGGCGAGGCTGCCGCTCTTCGGCGCCGCCGACGAACGGTCCCGCACGGTCCGCGTGCTGGAGTGGCCGAACCAGAGCCTCGGCCAGCCCAGCCGGTACTGGATCACGAGCTGCACCAACGGCCGCGTCGGCAAGATCCTCTCGCTCGCCCGCGCCAGGATCGCCGCGCTGGCCACGATCGCGGAGCTGCAGGAGCACTTCGGCGCGCTGGACTTCGAGGGCCGTTCGTTCCCCGGCTGGCACCACCACATGACGATGGCCTCCACCGCCTACGCCTACCGGAACCTGCCCGCGTGCGCGCCGCCGCTCGCGCTGTCCGGAACCGCGTGCTGAGGGGTCTGGACGATGAAGAACATCCTCGTGGTGGAACAGGACGGTCCCGCGGCGGACTCGGTGGTGTCCGAGCTGCGCCGGCAGGGGTACGCGGCCAGGAGCGTGCACGCGGGCAGGCAGGTGCTGGAGGCCTGCCGCGACGCCGACCTGGTGCTGCTGTCGCTCGACCTGACCGATGTGGACGGTCTGGAGGTGTGCCGCTCGCTGCGGGCCGTCAGCAACGTGCCGCTGATCGCGCGGACCCACCGCGACGACGAGCTGGAACGGGTGCTGGCGCTGCGGGAGGGCGCGGACGACTGCGTCGCGAAGACGTGGGGCATGCGCGAGCTGCGGGCCCGCATCGAGGCGGTGCTGCGGCGGTCCCGGTGCGGCAAGGCGGTGCCGGAGACGATCTCGATCGAACCGTTGCGGATCGACCAGCGGACCCGTGAGGTGCGGCTGCACGACCAGCGCGTCGACGTCACGTCGAAGGAGTTCGAGCTGCTCTACGCGCTGGCCGCGAACCCGGAGACGGTGGTGTCGCGCAAGCAGCTGATGGCGAGCGTGTGGGGCACGAACTGGGCGAGCTCGAGCCGCACGATCGACACGCACGTCAGCAGTCTGCGGGCGAAGCTCGGCTCGAACCGGTGGATCATCACGGTCCGCGGGGTCGGGTACCGGCTGGGGCACGCGCGCACGGTGGCCGCGGGCTGACGGAGGAGCTGAGGCCCGGCTCACCGAGGCGCCGGGCACTCACCTACCAGCACGCGGCCGTCACACCGGCTGTCGTCCCAACCGCCGCAACAACGGGTGCTCCTGCTCCACACCCACTTCCCTCGTGGCCCACCACGCCGAGGCCAGGTTCGAGGTCAGCAACGTGCGCGCGGAGTCCGCGCGGGCCAGCTCGGTCAACGCGGCGAGCGTGCCCATGCCCGTCCCGGTGCACAGCAACGCGCTGCCCGCCGCGAAGTCCCGGTTGCGCACCCGCTCCAGCACGGCGCCGGCCGTCACCCGGTACGGGTCGAACACGTCCCCCTCGGCCGGCACGAGGACCACGTCGTCCACGACGAGCCCCGCCTCCTCCCAGAAGCCGCGCGACGTGTCGGTCAGCCACGGCTGGTACGGCGACACGAGGGTCAAGCGGGTCACGCCGAGTGCCGCGCACGCCGCGAGAATCGCCTGAGTCGACGAGAACACCGGAAATCCCGCGCGCGCGGACAGTTCTTCGCAGAACTCGCGATCGCCGTCGGGGCCGAGCAGGTAGTGCGACGCGCTGCACGCCACCACTGCGGCATCGAGGCGCATCTCCCCGAAGCCGTCGAGGGTCTCGGGAAGCACGTCGTTGTAGGTCTCCAGCATTTCCCGCAACCCGACTCCTGGAGTGTTCGGGAAACGAGCGGCGTACACATTCGCCGTCGTGCCGATGAGGTGGTTGAACTCCGGTTCTGCGGTGGGGTTCTCCGGTGGAACGACGACCCCTACCCGTGGCATCGAGAAAAGATCCATGTCAACACCGTAGGACTCACGTCACGGTGAACGGGCGGTTCGCGCGCAGATTTGACCGTCACTTCAGCACCTCCCCACACTTCTTCCCGGACTTGACATTTCTTTGCACTCCATGACGCATTCCTTGCGTGGACCTCCTTGCCCGCGTCTCACCACGTGCAGCAGGGTGATCACGGCAATCGAAGTTGTATTTGCCTCCGATTCGAAGCGAAACTTTCGGAAGGAGCAGAACGCGATGTCGGAAACAGCCGCCACAAACGTCTCGACCTTGGCGGAGTCGCCGGTTCTCCCCCACATCTCCGACGCCACTCTGCGCGATTCCGCGCACATGGCCGGAGTCGAGTTCGGCCCGCGGGACGCCGCGGTGATCGCGGACCTCCTCGTGCGCACCGGTGTCGACCTGGTCGAGGTCGGCATGGTCTCCGGGCCCGGCTCGAAGGACGCGGACCTCGTCGAGGCCGTGCACGAGGCCGTCGGGCCGAAGCGCAGCATGACGCTCGTCGTCGTGCGCGACCGCCAGCAGGTCGCGCAGGCGCTGGACGAGGCGGAACGCCTGGGCGTGCACCACGTCATGTACTCGATCCCCACCTCGGCCGAGCACGCGGCGCTGAAGCTCGGCTCGCCCAGCCTCAAGTTCCTGCAGACGCTCGCCCGCTCGGCCATCTCGCAGGCCAAGGACCGCGGCTTCCACGTGACGTTCAGCGGCGAGGACGGGGCCCGCACCCCGGCCGAGCGGCTCGTCCCGTACGTCGCGGACGGCTTCGCGGCGGGCGCCGACCGGTTCCGGCTCGCCGAGACCGTCGCCTACCTGTCCCCCTGGCAGATGGAGGACGTGATCGGCGGCATCACCGCGATCGAGGGCTCCGAGATCGAGATCCACTCGCACAACATGCTGGGCATGGCGGTCGCGAACTCCCTCGCCGCCGTCCGCGCCGGCGCGAAGTGGATCTCCGCCACGGTCGGCGGCATCGGCGAACGCGGCGGCAACGCGCCGCTCGCGGAACTGCTGACGTCATTGCGGATCGTGCACGGCGACACGCGGTTCGACCTGTCGCACCTCACCGAGCTGTCGAGGGTCGCGCTGAAGGGCGCCGGGCTCGGCGAGGCGTTCCAGTCCGGTCCGACGACGCCGCACGCGTTCGCGTACGAGCTCCCCGGCCAGCTCACCAACCCCGAGGCCTACGAGACGCTGCCCGCCGAGGTCGTCGGCAACGTCCGCGAGCTGCGCGTCCGCACGCGCCTCTCGCCCGCGCTGGTGCGGTGGGCGCTCGCCGAGACCGGCCTGTCCGTCGACGTCGACGCCTTCACGCCGTGGCTCGCCGAGCGCCAGGAGCGCGACGGAGCCCCGTTGCTCGACCGCGACGCCATCGGCAAGGCCGCCGTCGACTTCCTCGCCCAGTGAAGAAAACCTGCCGCACCAACGAAAACGGAGTCACGTCATGACCGCTCCCACCCTGTCCGGTGTCTGCCCCGAGTGCGAGACCGACCTGACCGTGCCGCCGATCGTCGAGGGCGAGACGCTGTCGTGCCCCGAGTGCCTGCTGACGTTGCGCGTCGAGGGCGTCGCCGACGGCCGGCTGACGCTGCAGATGGTCCAGGTCCAGCTCCGCGACTGGGGCCAGTGATGGGCGGGCGGATCGCGATCGTCGCCGACCGGATCGGCTGGGAGGAACGCCGGCTGATGACGGCGGCCCCCGGCTTCGGCCTGGAGGTCGACTGGATCAACGACGAGTCGCTGTGCCTCGGCGACCCGGCCGCGCCGTCGCTCGCGGGCTACGACGTGGCGATGGTGCGCAGCCGCAGCTACACCCGCGGCGGCCTGATCGCCACGCTCGCCGAGGCGGCCGGGGTGCTCACCCTCAACTCCGCCAAGGCCGTTCACGCCTGTGAGAACAAGGCCGTGCTGCGCGTGGTGCTGGCCGCGGCGGGCATTCCCGTGTCGGACTTCCGGCTCGTGTTGTCCCGCAAGGACTTCGAGAAGGCGTTGGCCGAACTCGCGCTGCCGCTGGTGTTCAAGCCCGTCTACGGCGGCATGGGCAAGCGGGTCACGCTGATCCGCGACTCGGACGTGGCCCAGTCCGTCTACGACTACGTCGAGGACCTCGGGCACGCGTTCGAGCAGGCCTGCCTGCTGGAGCCGTACATCGGTGGTGGCACGTCGGTGCGGTGCCTCGTCGTCGGCCGGGAGCTGGTCGGCGCGGCCGAGTTCAGCAGCGGCGGCACGGACTGGCGCAACAACGCGGCGCTGGGCAACAACCACCGGGCCGTCGCGCACGACCCCGACGTGCTCAAGATCGTCGACGGGGTCGTGGGCGTGCTCGGCGAGGGCATCTACGGCGTGGACCTGTTCCGCACCGGCGACGGCTACGTCGTCAACGAGGTCAACCACGCGCCCGCGTTCCGCGCCGTGGCCTCCGCGACGGGCGCTGACGTCGAGTCGGCCATCGGCGCTCATCTCAAGGAGCTGACGCAATGATCAGGGCAGGTGTCATCGGCGCCTCCGGGCTGGCCGGTGGCGAGCTCATCCGGCTGATCGCCGGGCACCCGGAGCTGGAGCTGACGTTCCTCGGCGGGTCGTCGAGCATCGGCAGGCGACCAGCCGAGCTGCACCCCGGGCTGCGGCTCGACCTCGGGGTGACCGTGCAGCCGGTCACCGAGAAGATCGACGCCGACGTCGTCTTCCTCTCCACGCCGGCGCCGGTGTCGGCCGAGCTGGCCGCGCTGCTCGCGGACCAGGTGCCGGTCGTGGTCGACCTCAGCGGGGCATTCCGCATCCGCACGCCGGAGCTGCACGACCGCTGGTACCCCAAAGTGCGCAGGCGGGCCGACCTCGCGGAGCGGTTCGTCTACGGCGTGCCGGAGCTGCTCGGCGACCGGCTCGCGGACGCGTCGCTCATCTCGTTGCCCGGCTGCTACGCCACGGCGCTCACGCTGGGGCTGGCACCGCTCACGATGAGCCTCGGCCTGAACCTCAGGACCGTGGTGGTGGACGGGAAGAGCGGGTCGAGCGGTGGCGGTGCGTCGTTGCGCACGGCCGACCTGCACCCGTACCGCAACGGCGCCATCACGCCGTACGCCCCGACCGGGCACCGGCACGCGGCCGAGGTGAAGGACTTCCTGCGCCACAACGGTTCCGGCGACATCGGCTCGCTGAGCATGTCCGCGTACGGCGTCTCGCACGTGCGCGGCCTGCTCACCAGCTCGTACGTCTTCCCCGAGCAGGACGTCGACCAGCGCGAGCTGCACCGGGCGTATCTGCGGTTCTACAAGGGACATCGGTTCGTGCGGGTGCGCCGGCACGACGAGACGCTGATCCCGGTGCCGGACCCGCACGCCGTGCTGGGGTCCAACTTCTGCGACGTGACGGTGCTCCTCGACGAGGAGGAACGCCGGATCGTCGTCCTCGCCGCGCTGGACAACCTCGTCAAGGGCGCCGCGGGACAGGCGGTCCAGGTCACGAACAAGCGGTTCGGCCTGCCGGAGGAGACGGGACTGACGGCGCAGCCGCTGATGCCCGCATGAGCGCCACGCCGACCGTCGTGAAGCTCGGCGGCAGCTGCCTCGAAGACCTCGACGGCTCCTGGTGGGACGACCTCGCCGAGCACGGCAGGGGCACGCCGCTGGTGCTCGTGCACGGGTGGTCCAAGCCGTTGAAGCGCCTGAGCGAACGCGAGGGCAAGCAGCTGGAGATCCTGCGCGACCGCTACGGCAACCAGAGCCGCTGGACCACGCCGGAGGTCATCGCCGACATCAGGACCGTCAGCGCGGAGATCGCCGGCGAGGTGATCAGCCGGCTGGAACTGCGCGGCATCACCGTCGAACGGCTGCTCGGCAGTGACGGCCTGGTCAGCGCTGGCGAGGGCGAACGCTGGTGGTGGCGCGAGAAGCAGCTGGTCGAGCTGGACAACCTGGTCGGCCCGATCACCGGCGTCGACCCTGGCCCGCTCAAGAACCTCCAGCCCGGCCACGCCTACGTCGTCACGCCTCTTGCCCGCAACGCGGCGGGCCAGGAGGTCAACACCGACGGAGACCGGGCGGCGGCGGCGATCGCGGGCGGGGTCGGCGCCACCGACCTCGTGCTGGTCACGAACGTCGCGCACCTGCTCGTCGACGGTGAGCCGGTGCGGCGGATCTCGGCGAAGGCCGCGGCGGCGTTCCGCGACAACGGCGCGACCGGCGGGATGCGCAAGAAGCTGCGGGCCGCCGGCGAGGCGCTGGACCAGGGCGTGGCACGGGTCGTCATCGGCAGCGCGCCCGTCACGGACCTGCTCGCCGACCGCACCGGAACCACCATCACGCGACTGTGAGGAGCACGCACGTGGCACGACCCCGTGTGCTAGTCGTCAACAACGGAACCCTGTCGCTCAAGCAGTTGCGCGCGCGGTTCGAGCAGCTCGGCTCGGACACCGAGGCCGTGCCCGCCGCCGAGGTGCCGTCCTCTGTGGAGGGTCAGTACCAGGCGATCGTGCTGAGCGGCACGAAGGTGCGGGCCTACGACACCGAGTACTACAAGCCGTTGATCGATCTCGTCACCACCGCGTCCGTTCCCGTGTTCGGGATCTGCGGCGGCATGCAGATCATCGCGGTCGCGGCCGGCGGTGAGCTCGCGGACGGCCCGCAGCGCGTCGGCGGGTACGAGGTGCAGGTGGACAAGACCGAACCGCTCTTCACGCACGTGAAGCCGACGGTGACGGTCTTCCACCGGCACACCCTGTACCTCCAGGCGGCTCCGGCGGGCTTCCGCTCGATCGGGCACTCGGAGCACGCGCCGGTGGAGTTCCTGCGCTCCGACGACGGCCGGGTCCTCGGTGCCCAGGCGCACCTGGAGTTCCGCGCCGACGGCCTGGAGATCCTGCGCGGCTTCGCGCAGCTCTACTCGTGAACTACGCAGACAAGGACTGGGCAATGAGCGTTGTGGAGCAGCCCGCTTTCACCGTGCACCTGAACGGCAGCGGTGGCGACATCAAGGGCTGGGTGGTCGTCGACTCCCTGGTCGACGGTCTCGCGATGGGCGGGACCCGGATGACCGCTGGGGTGACGGAGGACGAGGTCGCGGGCCTCGCCAGGGACATGACGGAGAAGTTCACGCTGGCCGGACTGCGGATCGGCGGCGCGAAGGCGGGGATCGTCGCCACCGGCGCCGACCGCGAGACGACGTTCCGCACGTTCGGCCGGACCGTGAAACCGTTGCTGCACGGCGGTATCCACCTCGGCATCGACATGGGCGTGACGCCGAACGACCGGGGTGTGTTCTTCGCGGAGTCCGGCTACGACCCGCGGCACCGCACCGGTGTGCCCGACATGCCGATCGACTGGGAGACCTACTACAACCCGTTGATCGACGCGACGGGGCACGGCGTCGGCGTCGCGGCCGTGACCGCGCTGGAGGCGAGCGGGCGCACCGGGTCGTCCCGCGTGGTCGTGCAGGGCTTCGGCGCGGTCGGCCGGGCGGTGGCGCGGTTCCTGGAGGAGCGCGGGCACGTGGTCGTCGGTGTCGCGGACGTGCTGGGCACCGTCAGCGCGGAGCGGTTGCCGGTCGACGACCTGGTGGCGATCACCGACGAGTTCGGTGGCATCGACCGGTCGCGCTTGCCCGCGCACGTCAAGGTGTCCGAGGAGCCGGACGCGTGGCTCGACGTCGACGCGGACATCCTCGTGCTGGCGGCGCAGAAGCACGCGCTGAACGCCGAGAACGCGCACCGGCTGCGGGCGGGCCTGGTGGTGGAGGGCGCGAACATCGCCTCCAGCGTGGTGGCGAAGGAGAAGATCGCCGGGTCGGGTGCCGTGCTGGTGCCCGGCGTGATCGCGAACATCGGCGGCGCCGGGTCCGCCGCTCTCGCCGTGACGCGGGTCGTGCCGTTCGAGCTGCCGGCGCAGGCGCGCAAGGACTGGGTGTTCGGCTGGATCAGCGACCGGGTCGCGCGCAACACGCGGGACCTGCTGGAGATCGCCGCCGCCCGCGCGGGCGACCCGTTGCCGGAGCTGCTCGCGGTGCGCAGGCAGGAGCGCGGGTGAACGCCAGGAGCGCCGACCTGGCCGCCGAGTACCGCGCGCTCGGCTGGTGGCGGGAGCAGACCTTCCTCGACGACCTGCGCGCGCAGGCCCGCGAACGCCCGCACAAGCTCGCGATCGCGGGCAGGCGGGTGACCGAGTCGCGCACCGACACGCTCGACTACGCCGAGCTGGCCGCGCTGACCGACCGGTTCGCGGCCGCGTTGCTCGGCCTGGGCGTGCGGCGCGGTGACGTGGTGGCCGTGCAGCTCCCGAACCGGTGGGAGATGGTGCCGCTGATCTTCGCCTGCATGGCCGTCGGCGCGGTGATCTGCCCCATCTCCCCTGTCTGCCCCGAACCCGAGCTGCGGCACCGGCTCGAACTGACCTCGGCGCCGGTGTTCATCGCGGTGGAGACGGAGATCGGTGCGCGGCTGCGGGCCGAGCTGTCCACATTGGAGCACGTGCTGTCGGTGGACGACGCGTCGTTCCACTCGTCGTTCGTGGCCGTGGAGCGGGAGGTCTCGCTCGACGGGCTCGCCGTCGGCGCGGACGACCCGTTCCTCGTGCTGTTCACGTCGGGCACCACCGGCCCGGCCAAGGGTGTGCTGCACAGCCCGAACACGGTCCACGCGGCGGTGCGCGGGTACGTCGACGCCTACTGCCTGGACGACACGTGGGTCGCCGCGGTGTCGACCCCGCTGATCCACTACTCGGGGTTCGCCCAGGGCGTGCTGGCGGGGGTGCTGCTCGGCGGCACCGTGACGTTCCAGGACGTGCGGCGCAACGAGGTGCTGCTGGACCTAGTCGAGCGGTACGGCGCGACGTTGCTCTACGGCCCGCCGGCCACCGTGGCGGACGTGGTCGAGGCACAACGGCACGACAAGCGCGCCACCCCGACGTTGCAGCACGTCGTGATCGGTTCGGCGCCGGTGCTCGGCGACCTCGTCGACGACGTGCGCGACCACCTCGGCGCGCGCACCTACTCGTTGTGGGGCATGTCGGAGATGGGTCCGGTGACGATGACCCGCCCCTCGGCGGCCGCGGACCGGGCGGCCCACAGCAACGGCGTGTCCATCGACGCCATGCAGCTCCGCATCGACCTGTCCGCTGTGGACGGTGAGAGCGGCGTGGGCCGGCTGCGGGTGCGCGGGGCGGCGCTGGCGCTCGGCTACTACGGGCGGCCGGAGGTGTTCGCGGAGCAGCTCGACGCGGACGGCTGGTTCGACACCGGCGACCTCGCGCGGCACGACGGCCAGGGCGGCATCCGCATCATCGGCCGGGCCCGTGACGCGATCCTGCGCGACGGCCGGGTGGCCCCGATGACCGAGCTGGAAGCCGTGATCGGCAGCCATCCTTCGGCCGTCGAGGCAGCGCTGGTCGGGCTCGACTCGGTGATCTGCGCGGTGGTCGTGCCCCGCGGTGCCGGGCCGTCGCTCGACGAGGTGCGCGCGCACCTGCTGGACGCCGGGCAGGACCCGCGCTTCCTGCCGGACCGGCTGGAGCTGCTGCCCGCGTTGCCCAAGACCCTGACCGGCAAGGTGCGCAAGGCAGAACTGCGCGCCCGGTACGCGGGAGCGGCCTGATGTCCCGGCCCGTGGCGATGTCGGCGACGCTGGCGGCCGACGCGGACCTCGCCCGCCGGCGTGCGGCCGGCGAGCAGGTCATCTCGCTGGCGAGCGGCGAGATCGGCCTGCCGGTGCTGCCCGAGCTGCGTTCCCGGCTCGCCGAGGCGGCCGGTTCGACCTCCTACGGTCCGGTGGAGGGCAGCCCCGCGTTGCGCTCGGCCGCGGCCGGGTACTGGTCGCGGCGTGGTCTGGACACCGATCCGGACCTCGTCGTGGCCGGGCCCGGCAGCAAACCGCTGCTGTTCGCGCTGCTGCTGGCGATCGGCGGCGACGTGGTCGTGCCGGTGCCGGGGTGGGTGAGCTACCCGTCGCAGGCCGTGCTGGCGGGGGTGCGGCCGCTGCCGGTGGCCGTGGGTGAGGGTGGTGTGCCGGACCCGGACCTGCTGCGCGAGGCGGTCGTCACGGCCCGTGCGGCCGGGCAGGACCCGCGCGCCGTCGTGGTGACGGTGCCGGACAACCCCACCGGCACCGTGGCGTCCGAGCTGACGGTGCGTCGTCTTGCCGCTGTGGCGAGGGAACTGGACCTCGTCATCGTGTCGGACGAGATCTACTGCGATCTCGTCTACGGTCCGGCCGCGGTCTCGCCCGCTCGTGCCGCGCCCGAACGCACGGTGGTCACCACAGGGCTCACCAAGAACCTCGCCGTCGGCGGGTGGCGCACCGGCGTCGCCCGGCTGCCCGCCGGCGAGCTCGGCCGTGCGCTGCACTCCAGGCTCGTGTCGATCGCCAGCCAGATCTGGTCCAGCACACCGGCTCCGGTCCAGTCCGCGGCCGCCTACGCCTTCGGTGAGCCCGCCGAGGTTCTGGAGCGCGTGGCGGCGAGCCGTCGTCTACATGAGACGGTCGCCCGCGCGGTCGGTTCGCTCTTCGTCGCGGCCGGTGCGTCGCTCGCACCCGTCCGCGCCACCTGTTACCTCTACCCGGACTTCGAGCCGTTGCGCGCACCGCTCGCCCAGGTCCACTCCGTGCACGGCTGCGAACACCTCGCCGCCTGGTTCAGCCGGGCGGGGATCGGCCTGCTGGCGGGGTCGGCGTTCGGCGAACCCGCGGAGGTGCTGCGCGTCCGCGCCTCGACCAGCCACCTGTACGGCGCGTCCGACGCCGAACGCCTGGCGGCACTGGAGTCCGCCGATCCCCTTGACCTGCCGTGGATCCGCGCCTCCGTCGACCGGATCGAGTCTGTCCTGTCCGGCCTCACCGCCTGAATCACTTCCTGGGAGGAATCTCATGTCCGTGCTGTTCGAGGCCGTCTACGAGGGCCACCGCTACGTGGGCTTCGACCGCGGCCCCGCCGTGACCCTGCACCGCGTCGCCGACGGCCAGGTGGCCGAGGCGTTCGTGGAGGCCAACGGTTCCGCGTCCGCACTGCGGGCGTCGCTCACCTCGGGTGCGAAGACCGTCTCGGTGTCGATCGACGACCCCGGGCTGCGCTTCCTGCCGCCGTTGCTGCCCGCGGCCAGTGGGAACGCGTTGCTGAGCGGGTTCATGGGGACCCACAAGAAGAAGTGGGACGGGAGGACCTTCGCCGAGGGCGACGAGTTCGTGCCGCCGAAGTGGTTCTTCAAGGGGTTCGGCGACTGGGCGAGGCTGCCCGGCGAGCCGCTGACCGTGCCGGCCGCCCCGGTGGCGTTGATCGAGGAGCCCGAGGTGCTGCTGGTCTACGTCAACGACGCCGACGGGTACCCGCACTACGCGGGCTACACGTTCGGCAACGACCTGTGCGACATCGGGCTGCACCGCAAGGACAACGGCTACAACCCGTACTGCAAGCTGTGTGACACCGCCGTCGCGCCCTGGCTGTTCCTGGACGCGCCGCCGCGGACCGTGACCGGGCGGGTGACGATCGTCCGGGACGGGGCCACGGCGTGGGAAGGGCCGTTCGACTGCGGGGCCGACGCGCTGTACTACCGGGTGCGGGACATGGTCGAGCACCTGTTCTCGTTCCCCGCGGTCCGGCGGCCGGGGCTCGTCAACTACGTGCTGCTGGGGGCGGACGAGGCCAGCTTCCACGACGGGTTCCGGATCGCCGACGGTGATCGGATCGACATCGACGTGAAGAGCCACGACGTGGCGTTCTCGAACGAGGTCCGGTTCACGGGGCCGGTTCCGCCGGGTCGGTGACAATGCGAAATCCGGGGCCGACTTTCACGTCGGCCCCGGTTCGCGTATTTCACACCTGAATTCGGGAATTCGTCCTCGCGTGGCTATCAGGCGGGGAGGAGAACCGAGTCGATCAGGTAGACGGTGGCGTTGGCGGTGTGCACGCCGCCGCAGATCACGTTCGCGTCGTTCACCTTCAGCGCGTCCTTGGTGCCGGTCACCTTCACGGTGCCGGTCTCGACGGTCTTCTGGTCACCGACGATCTTGTCCGGGGAGATCTGGCCCGGGACGACGTGGTAGGTCAGGATCTTGGTCAGCAGGGCGTCGTCGGTCTTGAGCTTCTCGATCGTCGCGGCGTCGATCTTGGCGAAGGCGGAGTCCACCGGTGCGAAGACGGTGAACTCGGCGCCGTTCAGCGTCGAGACGAGGTTGACCTTCGGGTTGAGCTTGCCGGAGACGGCGTCGACCAGGGTCTTGAGCAGCGGGTTGTTGCTCGCCGCGACGGCGACCGGGTCAGCGGCCATGCCCGCGACCGAACCCGCACCCGACGGGACCTGCTTCGCGTAGTCGGCACAACCGGGGCCGACGAGGTCGCGGGCCGGGTCCATGGCCGCGGCCGAGGACGCGGTCGTGGTGGGCGCTGCCGCGGTCGAGGAGCTGCCGCTGCTGGCCATGTCAGACGAGCCGCACGCCGCGCCGAACAGGGCGAGCGAGGCGACGCCGATGGCGAGAGCGGTGTTGCGGACGGACTTGTTCATGACGAGACATCTCCAAGGAGTGTTCGGGCAGTTGCTACCCGTGATTCGCCGCCCCTTGAAGAGCGGATTGGCGCGGTTATCGATCCGTTACCGACCGGCGGGCCATTTTCGGTGACCGCCTGTTCGAAGCCTGCTCATTCAGGACCGATCCAACAGCGCTTCGGCTGCGAACACCTGAGGACAACGCTGTGGAGAGGACCTGGGATGCCTGAGCGTGAGCGGGCGCTGCAAAGCCTGCAGAGCACTCCGCGTGACGTCGGCCCGAGCGCCGACGACCTGCTCGCCCTGGTCGCACGGGGCGACGAGGCCGCGTTCGAGCGGCTCTACGACGTGGTGTCCGGCTCGGTGTTCGGGCTGATCAGACGGGTCGTCCGGGACCAGGCGCAGTCGGAGGAGGTGTTCCAGGAGGTGATGCTCGAGGTGTGGCGGACGGCGACCAGGTTCGATCCGGGCCGCGGCACCGCGACCGCCTGGATCCTCACGCTGACGCACCGCAGAGCCGTCGACAGGGTCCGGTCCGCGCAGGCCGCGACCCATCGCGAGGACCGCGCGGCACGGCTGGATCCGGCCAGGCCGTTCGACGAGGTGAGCGAACAGGTCGACGGACGGCTCGAACAACGCCAGGTGCGCCGGTGCCTGAGCTTCCTCACCGGCCTGCAGCGGGAGTCCGTCCTGCTCGCCTACTACCAGGGCTACTCCTATCCGGAGGTCGCGAGCCTGCTGGGCATCCCGCTCGGCACGGTCAAGACCAGGATGCGGGACGGCCTGATCAGACTCCGAGACTGCATGGGGGTGACCGGATGAGGACGACATCCGCGGATCTGCACACGCTCACCGGTGCCTACGCCGTGAACGCGTTGTCCGGCACGGAACGCGCCGCGTTCGAGGCGCACCTGCCGCACTGCGAGTCGTGCTCGCTGGAGGTGGCCGAGCTGGCCGCGACCGCCGCACGGCTGGGTGCCGCCGTCGAGTCGCCGCCACCGCCGCAGCTGCGCGCCCGCGTGCTCGCCGCCGCGGCCGCGACGCGCCAGGTCTCCCCGCACGTCCCCGTCACCAAGCTCGCCGACCGCAGGAGACTCAGGTGGGCCGGCGGGCTGCTCGCCGCCGCCTGCCTCGCCGCGGTGGTCGTCGTGACCGTCCAGAACGTCGAGACGGCCGACGAACGCAGGCTGGCCCAGCTCTCCAGCGAGTACAGCCGGTTCTCGGACCTGCTGTCCACTCCGGACGCGAAGCTGATCAGCGGCACGGCACCGAACGGCGCCACCGGCACGGCCGTCATCTCGGCGAGCAGGGACGAGGCGTTGTTCCTCGCCAAGAACCTGCCGGCACCCGCCCAGGGCAAGACCTACCAGCTCTGGCTGATCGGCAGCGCCGGCGAACGCTCGGCGGGGCTCGTCGTGCCGGGTTCGGGGCCTACCGTGGTCACGGGACTGACGGGCGCCGAACGGGTCGCGCTCACGGTCGAACCGGCGGGCGGCTCGGAGCGACCCACGACGATTCCGGTGATGGCCATGAATCTCGCCTAGGGCCGCGCAACCAGGGCGGTCGTTGTCCGCAATCAGGTGCACCATGCCGCGCATGATCGGACGTTGGCACGGCCTGGTGATCGACTGCCCTGACCCGCGGGCCCTCGCGGAGTTCTACGAGAAGCTGCTCGGCATGGTCCGGGTGCAGGACGACGACGGCTGGGTCGTCATCGGTGACGCCCCGGACCGGCCCGGCGTGGCGTTCGCGCGCGTCGCCGGGTGGGTACCGCCGAACTGGCCGGACGAAACCGCGCACATGCACTTCGACGTGCGCGTGGAAGACCGGGAGGTCGCGGGCGAGCAGGTGCTGGAGCTGGGTGCGCGCAGGCTGCCCGGCGGTGGCGAGTCGTTCGACGTCTACGCCGACCCCGCCGGGCACCCCTTCTGCCTCGTGGCCTGGTGAGCTACTTCAACCGGGCGCGCATGACGTGCGCGTCCAACGGCAGCGCGTTCGTCTCGACGAGCTCGAACCCGGCCTCGGCGAGCAACGCGCGGTAGTGCGACTCGGTGCGCTCGCGGCCGCCGGTGTTGCACATCATGTGGATGTCCCAGGGGATCGCGAGCGAGTCGGCCCCACCCGTCTCGGGCAGGAGCCGTTCGATCACCAGGAGCTCGGCGTGCGCGGGCATGCTGCGCGCGCACGTCGCCAGGATCGTGCGGCACTGCTCGTCGTCCCAGTCGTGCAGCACGCGCGACAGCAGGTAGATGTCACCGGAGCCGGGCAACGCGCGGGTGAAGTCGCCGGGCACCAACGACACCCGGTCCGCGAGGTCGGCGAGGCGCGGTTCGGCGGCCACCAGCGCGTTCGGCAGGTCGAGCAGCACCCCGCGCAACGCCGGGTTCGCGTGCAGCACCCGGGAGAGCAGCTCGCCGTTGCCCCCGGCCACGTCCACGACCGTGCGCGCACGGGAGAAGTCGACGACCTTGGTGACGCCGGTGAACATGGCGTTGCTCGCGGCCATGGACCCGTGGAACAGCTCGGCCAGTGCGGGATCACCCGCCATGTGCGCGAAGTGGTGCGCCCCGAAGGCTTTCGCGTACGACTCCTCGCCGCTGCGCACGGACTCGGTGAGCTCCGCGAACGACCGGTAGAACGGCCCGCCGTACATCAGCGCCAGCGGGCGCATCGACCCGGTGAGGTCCGAGCGCAGCAACGCGCCGAGGTCGGTGAGGGCGTACCGCTCGCCGGACACGTGCACGACGCCGAGCGAGGCCAGGTAGCGCAGAAGCCTTGCCAGGCTGTGGGGTTCGGTGCCGGTGGCGGCCGCGAGACCGGGCAGGTCCTCGAACGTCGCGAGGTGGTCGAGCAGCATCAGCTCGGCCGCGGTCGCGATGGCCTGCGTGGCCCACGCGCCGGTCAGCAGGCGCAGCAGCTCGGTGCCGGCGCAGGACTCGCGCTGGTGCACGGCCTGCAGCTGCGGGAACCGGCCCGCCGCGATCAGCTCCAGGCGGCGGAACGCGGTGTCGGCGCTGAGCTCGTCGCGGAAGTAGAGGACGGAGTTGTTCTCGTAGCCGTTGTAGCCGCCGCCGTCCGGGCGCATCACGCCGGCGATCATCGTGCGCAACCCGCGCAGCAGCACCGGGTCCGGCCTGCGCACGGCCAGCGCGACGTGGTTCTCGTGCTGGTGCCGGCGTTCGTCCTCGGCGATGTGCGCCAGCTCCGGCGGCGTCACCATCACGAAGATCTCCAGCTCGCACGGCCAGCCGTTGCGGTCGGGCACGGGCGCGCGCAGGATGCCGACGTTCAGGTCGGCGACGGGCACGGAGTAGCGAGCGCTCAGGCGTTCGCGGACGACGACGCTCGGGGTCATCGTGCCGACCTGGAGGCCGAGGCGCGCGAGCTCGTCCGTGAGCCCCACCAGGGTTTCCGGGAAGATCAGCAACGCGGCGTGGTCCAGGGACGCGTGCCGCGTCACGGCGACGCGCTGGTCCTTCGGCAGCGACGGCACGGCGGCGGCGAGCGCGGTGTGCGTGTCGTGCCTGCCGATGAGGGAGATCGCGGCGGTCAACCGGCCGAGGTCGGCAGCGGCGATGACGGGTGTTGTGGTCGAGATCATGGTGACGGTTCCCGGTGGCTCAGATGCCGACGTAGTGCTCGGCGAAGAAGTTCTGGTGGGCGCGGCAGTCGCGCAGGCTGTGCAGCCGGGCGCGCCGCAGAGCGCGGTGGAAGTCGTCGTCCGGCGCGTGCAGGAGGTCGATCATCCAGCGCGAGAACTCCTGCGCCCGCCAGACGCGGGGCAGGCAGGTGCGCGAGTACCCGGCCAACGGCCGTTCGTCGTCGCGCAGCAGAGCGGAGGTGAACGCGGACGCCAGCACCTCGGCCTCCATGATCGCCAGGTTGGCGCCCTTGGCGGCGGACGGGCTGATGTGGCTCGCCGCGTCACCGACGAGGAACACCCTGTCGTGCTGGATCGGGTCGACGACCTCGGAGCGCAGTCGCACGATCCGGCGTTCGGTGATCGGGCCCTCCTTGAGCTGCCCGAAGTCGTCGACGCGCAGCCGGGTGCGCAACGCGGCCCAGACGCGTTCGTCGGTCCAGGTCTCCGCGTCGTCGCCGGGATGCACCTGGAGGTAGTAGCGCGTCACCTCGGGGCTGCGCGCCATGTGGCCCGCGAAGCCGTCGTCGTGGATCGCGTACGTCACCGCGGTCATGCTCTGCGGTGCCTCGGCGAGCACGGCGAGCCAGCTGATGCCGTGGTCCTGGGAGAAACGCCGGCCCGCCACCGCCGTGCGCGAGATCCCGTTGCTCCCGTCGCACCCGGCCAGGAACCGGCCGCTGACCACGCCGTCGCCCTGCTCGTCGCGGTAACGGATCGTGGCGGTGCCGGAATCCACGCCGGTGACGGTGGCGCCGAACCGGATCTCGCCGCCGCGGTCCAGGTACTCCGCGACCAGGTCCGTGACGAGGTCCTGTTGCGGGTAGACGGTGTGCACCTCACCCCGTCCGAGAGCGGAGTAGTCGAGCTCGAACTCCCCGTCCTCGCCCCGGAAAGCGCAGACACCGTGCGACTGTCCTTTGTGGAGCAATCCGGCGCCGAGCCCGTTCTCGATCAGTACGCGCGCACTGTTCGGACCCAAAAAGCCTGCCCTGGCGCGGGTTTGCACCTGTGCCCGACTTGCCCGTTCGACGACGAGGGTCCGAATCCCTTGTGCCTGCAACAAGTTGCCTAACACGAGCCCCGCCGGCCCCGCGCCCGCGATGAGCACGGTGGTGTGGTCGACCACGCCTGTTGGTCCTCTCTACCGATCAATTTCGGCAGCACTGGACAACACCGTCGCGGGCGCGCGCGTGCGGCTCGCCGAAGATGAAGATCATGATCACTCCATCGTGTCCGTGCGGAACTGCCCGGTACCGGTTTCGTTGCTGCCGCACGCATTTCGTAACGACTTCATCGGCCGTGCATGACTTCGTCGCCGCCATCAGGCATTCTGCGCAAATGGTGCTTCGCCCGGCGAGCGACTTCGCCCAGCTGTCCAGCCTGATCAAGCAGGCCGGACTCCTCGAACGACGACGCGGCTACTACTACGCCCGCATCGGGGTGAACCTCGCGGTCTACGCGGCGGCCTGGGTGGCGTTCGCGCTGCTGGGCGACTCGTGGTGGCAGCTCCTGGTGGCGGCCGTGCTCGCGGCGATGACGACGCAGCTCGCATTCATCGGCCACGACGCGGGCCACAAGCAGATCTTCGCGTCGCGCCGGTGGAACGAGGTCGTCGGCTACGTCCACAGCGGCATCGTCGGCGTCAGCTACGACTGGTGGGTCGGCAAGCACAACCGCCACCACGCGAACCCGAACCACGAGGACGAGGACCCGGACGTCGACATCTCGGTGCTGGCGTTCACCCAGCGGCAGGGCGAGGCGAAGAGCGGCGTGCTGCGCTGGATCGCCGCCCGCCAGGCCTTCCTGTTCTTCCCGCTGCTGCTCCTCGAAGGCTTCGCGCTGCACTGGCACTCGATCCGGCACTCCGGCCGGGAGCGGATCGTGATGATCGCGAACGTCGTGGTGTACCTCGCGGTCGTGTTCTGGGTGCTCTCCCCCGTCTACGCCATCGCGTTCGTCCTGGTGCACCAGGCGTTGTGGGGCTTCTACATGGGATGTTCGTTCGCCCCCAACCACAAGGGCATGCCGGTGCTGTCGGCCGGGCACACGCTCGACTTCCTGCGCAAGCAGGTGCTGACCTCGCGCAACATCCGCGGCGGCTGGTTCACCGACGTCCTGCTGGGCGGGCTGAACTACCAGATCGAGCACCACCTGTTCCCGAGCATGCCCCGGCCCGCGCTGCGGCACGCGCAGGTGATCGTCTCCACCTTCTGCGAGCAGCGGGGCATCTCCTACGCCCAGTGCGGCCTGTTCCGGTCGTACGGCTACGTGCTGGAGCACCTGCGCGAGGTCGGGGCCACGTTGTCCGAAACTGGACAGAGGTCGGTCAAAACCCCCGCCTGACCCCACCCGCGCTGCTTTCCTCGGTTCGGCAGATCGAACTGGGGAGTTCACATGCACAAGAGGCTATTTGGCGTGCTCACCGCAGGTGTAGCACTCGCTCTGGTGGCCGGGGGACAGTCCGCGGCGGAGCCCTTGGCGACGCCGATCCAGCCCGACCCGATGCTCGCGTTCCTACCCGCCGAGGCGCAGGTCGACTGGGCGGCGGTGCAGCGCGGGCGGGAGGCCCGCAAGCAGAACCGCGCACAGGTGTCGTCGAAGCGGGGCGCGGGTCAGCCGCTGACCTACACCGAGAAGGAGACCGGGCAGGGCGCCAACGACGCGCCCTCCAGGGCCGAGCACGTGGCCGGGTTCGGCACCGGCAGGGGCAGGAACCCGAAGCTCACCATCACCGGCGGCCTCGCGGGCGACCCGGCGATCCCGGTCGCCCAGCCGTTCGCCGAGACCAACGACGCCATCCCGCTCGCGAGCGCGGTCACCTCGCCGCTGAAGACCAGCGGCAGGATCGGTGACGGCCCGCACGGCAGCGGCGGCACCCGCACCGGCGACCACGACTTCTACAAGCTGTCCGGGGGCACGGCGAACCGGACCGTCGTCGTCACGACCGACACGCCCACCGGCGACCTGGACACGGTGCTCGTCTCGTACGACGCGAACGGTCAGCTCCTGAACCAGAACGACAACCTCGCCGGGATCACCGACAGCAGGCTGCAGGTGGTCGTGCCCGCCGGTCAGGACGTCTACGTCCTCGTCACCTCGGCCGGTGCCGGCGGAATCCCGTCCGACCCGATGAAGCCCGGTACGGGCAAGCAGGTCCTCACCGAGGGCCCGTACGACGTCACGTTCACCGAGAACGAGCCTGACAAGGACTACTTCTCGGTCGACCTGAAGGCCGGTGACGTGCTCGGCGCGTCGGCGGCGGGCAAGGCCACCAGGGTCGTCGTCCACGACCCTGCCGGGCGTGAGGTCTTCGGTTCGTCGCAGGACTTCAGCTTCCTGTACGCGGACACGTCGCCGCTGCCCGCCGGCGGCAACGCCGTCGCGGACTTCGTGGCACCAAAGGACGGCCGCTACACCGTCGGCGCCGAGAACGGTGACGGCCGGTACGACATCACGGTCGAGGCCTACCGCCCCGGCTCCGAGCTGAACCCGCGGCCCGAGGTGCTCACGGTCTTCCTCGACTTCAACGGCGCCAGGGTCAACACCCGCGTCTTCAGCAACGAGCCGACGGCGGGCAACAAGGACCTTTCGCCGCTGAAGAAGTTCCTGCCCGGATGGGGCCTCACCGACGCCGACGAGAACAAGGTCGTCGACGGCGTGATCGCCACCGTGCGCGAGAACATCGAGAAGGACCTCGCCGCGAAGGGCACCAACAGGCGGTTCGGCGTGCGGATCCTGAACAGCCGCGACCACGCCGACCCGTGGGGTCAGCCGAACGTGAGCCGCGTCGTCGTCGGCGGCTCGATCGCCGAGTCCGGCATCGCAACGGTCGGCATCGCGCAGTCGATCGACGCGGGCAACTTCGGCAAGGAGGAGACCGCGCTGGTGCTGCTGGACATCCTCAGCGCCCCCGCCGCCCAGACCGGCACCTCGCTGAACCGCTACATCACGCCCGCCAGCGACAAGATCACGTTCATCGGCCGGGCGATCGGCAACATCGTGGCGCACGAGGCCGGTCACATGTCCGGCAGCTGGCACACCGACCAGTTCAACGCCCTCGACGCGATCATGGACCAGGGCGGCAACCCCAAGGGCATGTTCGGCGTGGGCCCGGACGCCGTCGGTGGCACGGCGGACGACGTGGACGTCGACTTCCACGAGGACGTGCTGAACCCCAACGAGGGCTTCACCGGTCTCGAGGACACCCTCAACCGCACGGCGTGGGGCTACACCAAGGGCGGCAACTGACGGTCCGATTCCCGCCAGACTCCCGGCCGTCGTTCCAGCAGGCTCGACGGCATGAGATCACTCGAGGGGAAAGCGGCTCTCGTCACCGGCGGGAGCCGCGGCATCGGGGCGGCGGTGGCTCGGAAGCTGTCCGAGCTCGGCGCCCTGGTCGCCGTGACGTACCAGAACACCAAGCCGGACAACGGTTTCGCGATCCGGGCGGACAGCGCCGACCCGGACGCCGTCGTGGCGGCGGTCGAGCAGACCGCCGTCCACTTCGGACGGTTGGACGTGCTCGTCAACAACGCGGCGGTCTTCCGGGTGGGACCGCTCGACGAGCTCGGCAGGGAGGAGTTCGACCACACCATGGCCGTGAACGTGCGCGCGCCGTTCCTCGCCGCGCGCGCCGCGGCGAAGCACATGGTGCACGGTGGCCGGATCATCAGCATCGGCAGCAACGTCGCCGTGCACGCGCCGTTCCCCGGCTTCGCCCTGTACTCGGCGAGCAAGACGGCGCTGATCGGGATGACGAAGGGGCTCGCGCGCGACCTGGGCCCGTTGGGCATCACGGCGAACGTCGTGAATCCCGGGCCGACCGACACGGACATGAACCCGGCGGACGGCCCGATGGCGGACGCGATCCGCGGCCTGACCGCGCTGGGGCGTTACGGGTCTGCGGAGGAGATCGCCGCGGTGGTCGCGGCTCTGGCCGGCGAGGCCGGTGCGTACGTCACCGGTGCCGGCATCAACGTCGACGGCGGTTTCACCGTCTGACGGTCACCACCCGACGGGCAGGGCGTGCACGCCGTAGATGTTCATGTCCGTCCTGAGCTTCACCTCGCGGGCCGGTACCGCGAGGTGCAGGCTCGGGAACCGGCGCAGCAGCCCCTCGAACCCGGCGCGCATCTCGATGCGGGCCAGCTGCTGGCCGAGGCACTGGTGCACGCCGTGCCCGAACGCCAGGTGGCCGCGGGCGTTGCGGTGCACGTCCAACGAGTCCCCGTTCTCGAACCGCGCCGGGTCGTGGTTGCCCGCCAGCAACGACAGCACCACCATCGAGCCCTCGCGGATCGTCTCCCCGAAGAACTCGATGTCCTCCGCCGCGTACCGGAAGAAGATGTCGCCGACCGCGAGGTAGCGCAGCAGTTCCTCGACGGCGTCGGGGATCAGCTCCGGTCGCTCGCGCAGCCCCGCGAGCTGGTCCGGGTGCTCCAGCAACGCGAAAGTGCCCAGCGCCAACATGTTCGCGGTCGTCTCGTGGCCCGCGAGCAGCAGCAGGAACGCCATGCCCGTGAGTTCCTCGAGACTCAGGTCCTCGTCCTTCGCCAGGTCCGACAGCAGGTCGTCGGCCGGTTCCGCGCGCTTGGCGGCGCACAGCTCGTACAGGTACGTGTTCATCGCCATGTACGCGGCCATCTTGTCCTCCAGGTTCACCTGCCTCTCCATGAACTTCGAGGAGTTGTGCTGGAAGCTGTCGCGGTCGGCGTACGGCACGCCGAGGATCTCGCAGATCACCAGTGACGGCACGGGAAGCGCGAACGCCTGCACGAGGTCGACCGGCGGGGTGAGCGCCGCCAGTTCGTCCAGCTGCCGTTCGGTGATCTCGTGGATGCCCTCTTCCAGGGCCTTCATCCGCCTGACCGTGAACGCCCCGGTGAGCTTGCGGCGCAACCGGGTGTGGTCCGGCGGGTCCATGGCGATGAACAGGCCGGGCGTCTGCGGGACGGGTTCGGTCATCTCGGGCATGCCCGGCGTCGGGAACGGCACGTGGATGATGCCGAGGTCCTGCCGGCTGCTGAACCTGGTGTCGGACAACGCCTGCCGGACGGCTTCGTAGCCGGTGACGAGCCACCCCTCGTGGCCGTCGGGGAAGAGCATCGGGCTGACCGGACGCGACGCGCGCACCCTGGTGATCTCGCCGGGCGGGTCGAACGGCGTGACGTCGCGATCCATGGGAAGACCGTGCAACATCGGGGTTTCTCCTTCAGCGGGTGGATTCGCGGTTGAAGAGCTTCTTGGACCAGAGGTAGCCGCCGAGGCCGATGACGACGCACCAGGCGAAGGCGATGTAGCCGCTGTTGCCGATCGGCGTGCCCATCAGCAACCCGCGCAGGGCGTCGATGAACGGCGTGAACGGCTGGTACTCGGCGAACCACCGCAGCACCGTCGGCATCGAGTCGGTGGGCACGAAACCGTTGCCGAAGAACGGGAGCAGGATCAGCGGCAGACCGACGTTGCTGGACGACTCGACGGACTTGCTGACCAGGCCGAGCGCGGCGGAGAACCAGATCAGCGCGAACGACATGCCCACCAGCAGAGCCGCGATCACGAGCCACTCCAGCGCGCTCGCCTGCGGCCGGAACCCGATCGCGACGGCGATGCCGAACACGAACGTCATGGCGAGCAGGGTCTGCACGAGGCTGCCCACGACGTGTCCTGTCAGGACGGACACCCGCGCGATCTTCATGGTGCGGAAGCGGTCGACGATGCCCTCGGTCATGTCCATCGCGATCGAGATGCTCGTGCCCTGCACGGCCGCGGTGATCGACATCAGGATGATCGTCGGCGTCACGTAGTTGAGGTACTCGGCCCTGCCGCCGCTCGGGCCGCCGAGGCCCGCGCCGAGCGTGCCGCCGAAGACGTAGACGAACAGCAGCAGGAACACGACCGGCATGATCAGCAGCTGGAACGTGAGCGACGGGTAGCGGATCATCCGCTTGAGGTTGCGGCGGACCATCGTCGCCGAGTCGGTCAGGACGTAGCTCATGACTGGGTCACCTTGTCCGGAGTGCCGGTGAGGGCGAGGAAGACGTCGTCGAGGTCGGGCGTGTGGGTGCTGAGCGAGTCGACCTGCACGGCATTGGCGTCGAGGTGGTCGAGCAACGCCTTGAGCGAGCGCACGCTGCCGTCGCTCGGCACGCGCAGGGAGAGCGCCTCGCCGTCGCGGGTGGCGTCGCGGACGACCCTGAGCGCGGCGTCGACGTGCGCCGGGTCGTGGAACTGCAGCAGGACGTGCCCGCCGGGGATGCGGCGCTTGAGCTCGTCCGCGGTGCCCTCGGCGACGATCCTCCCGTGGTCCAGCACCGCGATCCGGTCGGCGAGCTCGTCGGCCTCCTCCAGGTACTGGGTGGTCAGGAAGATCGTGATGCCGCTCGCGACCAGGTCGCGCACGATGCCCCACATGGTGCGGCGGCTGCGCGGGTCGAGGCCGGTGGTCGGTTCGTCGAGGAAGATCACCTGCGGCGTCCCGACCAGCGTCATGGCGAGGTCGAGCCTGCGCCGCATGCCGCCCGAGTAGGTGTGGGCGGACTTGTCGGCCGCGTCCACCAGGTCGAACTGCTCCAGCAGGTGGTCCGCCTTGCGCCTGCCCTCGGCCTTGCCGAGGTGGTGCAGGTCGGCCATGAGCTTGAGGTTCTCGCGACCCGTCATGAGGTTGTCGACGGCGGAGAACTGGCCGGTGACCCCGATGGCGGCGCGCACGGAGTCGGGGTCGGCCGCCACGTCGTGCCCCGCGACGGACGCGCTGCCGCCGTGCGCCGCGATCAGCGTGGAGAGGATCTTGACGGTGGTGGTCTTGCCGGCGCCGTTCGCACCGAGCAACGAGAAGACGGTGCCGCGCTGGACGTTCAGCTCGACGCCCTTGAGCACCTCGGTGTCGCCGTACGAGCGGCGCAGGCCGGTGGCCGTGATCGCGTTCATGTCCTGTCCCCTCAGGCCCGGCGCACGGCGATGTCGCCGAAAGCGGTGTGAGCGGTGACCTTCACGGTCTGCGCGGCGTTGCCGGGACCGTCGCTGCCTTCGAGCGTGTTGCTGACCCGGCCGAACGAGGTCTTGGCATCGATCCACGCGGCGGTGCCGTGGGCGATGCCGAGCTCGATGCCGCCCATCGCGGTGTTCAGCGTGACGGTGTCCTTCACGACCTCGCCGACCTCGATGGATCCCATCGCGGTCCGCGCCTCCACCAACGCCTCGGCGCGCTCGACGTTGATGTCGCCGTTGGCCGAGCGGGCCCGCAGGTCGCCCTCGACCGTGCCGACGTCGATGTGGCCGTTGGAGTTCTTGACGACCAGCGCGCCGCGGACCGTGCCGACGCGGAGGTGCCCGCTGCCGGTCTTGACCTCGGCGTTGCCGTCGACCGCGCCGACCTTGACCTGGCCGGCGCCGGTGTCGGCCTTCAACGCGCCGGTGCGGTCGAGGTGGATGTTGCCCGCGGACATGTCGACCTCGGTCACGCCGAGCACACCGCTGGTGCGCACGCTGCCCGCCGTCACGTCGAGGTCCACTTTGGACCCGGTCGGCAGCTCGATCGTGATGTCGACCGACCTGGTCTTCTTGGAGAAGTCGAACGTGCGCTTCGGCCCGCGCACCATCAGCGTGCCGTCGCCGTAGTCGACGGTGGTCTTGCGCGCGGCGTCGACGTCGGACGAGTCGTGCGCGTCGGACGGCCGCACGTCGACCGTCGTGGTGGCGCGGTCGGTCGCGACGATCTGGACGTGGCCCGCGTAGACGTCGAGCAGGACGGAGATCGGTTCCGGCGTGTCGTAAGAAGGCATGGCTGTCCCCTCAGAAGGTGTCGGTGGTGCATCCCCGCAGGTCGGGGCGAAGTGGTGCGAGAGCAGGTGTTAGCGGACCCAGCCGACGAAACGCGTCGAGCCGGTGATCTCCGACGTGATGGCCTCGGCGAGGGTCTCGCGCTTCGGGCTCAGCTGAGCGGTCGCGGCGCGCACGAGCCAGGCGTTGACCGAGCGGCCCTCCTTGGCCGCCGCCTCGTCGATCGCGGCCTTGAGCGGCTCTGGCAGCCGGACGTTGATCCGCACGGTGCTGCCGTCGTCGAAGCTCGCGGCGACGTCCTCGGCGGGCGCCGCGGGGGTGGGTTCCGGCGTGACGGCGGGTGCCGGCGGCACCTGGCGCGACACGACGAACTTCGGGTCACGGCCCCGCAGCAGCACCTGCACCGAGTCCGGTGCGAGGTCCGCGGTGATCTCGTCGGCGGCCGCGGACAACGCTTCGAGCAGCGCCAGCCGGATCGCCGACTCCATCGTCACGGTCAACCGCTCGACCAGCGCGCTCGCTTCGTCGCCGCCGGTCTCGACGGCGGTCAGCAGCTCGCGGCCGAGGGAAGCCACATACGGGGTCAGATCCATGGCACCACTATGGCACACGGTGGCACCACCGGCAAGCAATTCTGGCTCAACGTGGCATCATTCTGGCTCACTGCAGGTCAGGGCAAGTGCGGTGCGGTTTCGAGAGGTGCGAGGGCAGGCCGCTGACACAGCAAAGAGCCATCACGGCTCCGGGATGGCACCGCGATGGCTCAGATGAAGCACTGGTGGCTCAGGCGAGCGCGGCCTCGAACGCCGCGAACGTCGGCGTGCCCTTCGCGCGGTCCAGCACCGCGAACACCACGTGCTCGAAGTACCGGTTCTCCCGCAACGCCACCGCGAAGATCCGCGCCACCGCCTCGGGCTCGTTGCCGAACACACCGCACCCCCACGCGCCCAGCACCAGCCGCCGGTGCCCGTGCGACGCCGCCACGTGCAGCACCCGGACGGCCCGGCGCAGCAACGCGGCCTCGATGCCGTCGGCGCGTTCCGGCTGGTTGCGCAGGATCGCCGTGCGGTTCGGCGCGGCGGCGGTGAGGAACGAGACCTCGTACGGCCGCGGCAGCAGGGCACCCCTGTCGTCCTTGAAGACCGGGACGCGCGGCGAGTAGATCACGCGGTCGGTGTAGGTCAGGTCCTCGTGGGCGCGGTGGTGGGCGTAGAAGTCGCCGGCCGCGCGCAGGCTGAGGTAGAGCGCCGATCCCCTGGCGACGCTCTCCTCCTGCGCCTGCGCGCCGTTCAGGAAGCCACCGCCGGGGCTGCGGGCCGAGGCGAACACCAGGGCGGCGACCTCGCCACCCAGCCGCCGTGTCGCGTCCAAAGTGGACTCGTTGGTCACGTCGACCCGCACCTGGTCGGCCCGCGAGGGCAGCGGGAGCACCTCGTCCGGCAGGTGCAGGCGGGTTCCGGCGACGGCCGGGGCGACGACGACGGGCACCTCGCCCGCCGGGGTGGTGTAGGAGCCGCGCTCCGCGATGGCGACGGTGTCGTGGGCGATGGCTCGCAACCTGCTGCTCATGATGTGCCGAGTGTGACCGGCGGCGAGCAGGTGGCCAAGCGAGTTAAATCCGGGCGTAGACCTCGGCCACGGCGGCGAACGCCTCCTTCGGCTCCCAGGTGCCGTCGTCGAGGACCTTCACGATGCCGGGGCCCGCCATGTCGAGGTCGCGGCTCGGGTCGTCCGGCCGGTGCGGATGGCTGGCCAGGGCGAACAGGTAGACGAACGCCGCGTCGACACCGGTCTCCTCGAACGTCTCCAGCACCTCGCGCAGGTAGGTGGCCTGCTCGGTCTCGTCGCGGACGTGGCCGGGCAGGACGCGCACCGCACGGCCGGACGAGTCGTGCTCGACGATCTCCATGCTGCGCGGCGCGACGGCTCCCGAACCACGCCACGCCGCCGTGCCGAAGCCGGTGATGGCGACCGGTTTGCCCTGCGCCACCACGTTCCTGATGCTCTCCGCGTACACGTCGGCGACCTCGGCCGAGCGGATCAGCTCGAACGCCTTGATGTCGAACAGGTCCCAGTCGGGGTTCTCGAACGGGATGCACGCGTAGGTGACGGGACCGCCGAAGTGCTGCCGCACCGCGGAAACGGCCGACGCCAGGAACTCGCGCAGCCGCTCACCGGCCTCCCGCATGCGTTCCGGTTGCCCCAGCAGCTGCCCCACCCGGCCGAGCACGTCGTCGCCGGGCAGGAAACCCGGGTTCATGACGCTGAGCTCCACCCCCGTCACGAACACCACCTCGGCGCCGCGGGACCGGACCCGCTCGGCCCGCACCGCGCAGTCGGTGAACAGCGCCAGGATCCCGTCGGGCGTGAGCTCCAGCGGGTAGGGCGAGAACCAGACCTCCAGCCCCAGGCCGGCGGCGATCTCCGCGGCCCGCTCCAGCCGTTCCGGATCACCGCCGACGAGGTGGACGGCGGTGCAGTGCAGGTCGTCCCTGATCACGGTCAGGTCCCGCCGGACGGCGTCGAGGTCGAACTTCGGGACGGAGATCTCTCCGTGGCGCACGAAACCGGTGTCGTACGCGATGCCTTTGGCGCGCATGCCTCAGAGACTAGGCGCGAAAAGTGCGTGCACGCAAGTTTGCGTGGACGAATCCTTACGAAGGCCAGACCAGCAGCACCGGACAAGGAGCGTGGTCGACCACGAACCGGGTAGCCGGGCCGAGGCTGCGCGGACCGGCGTGCGACACGTCCCTGTCGCGGCACAGCACCAGCAACGACGCGCCCTCCGCCGCCGCGACGACCTCGTGCTCCACCCGCCCGACCCGCGTCCGCACCTCGCACGGCACCCCGAGGCGTTCGGCGGCGGCCGCCAGCAGCCGCGTCGAGTGGCCGGCGGCGAGGTCGTCCAGGCGCGTGCCGGGGTCCAGCGACGAACGCCCGAACAGCCCGGCGAACGCACCGTGCGCCGCACCTGGCACGTCGTGGTCGCTGACGTGCAGCAACACGAAGTCCGCACCCTCGTACCCGCGGGCCGCGTCGACGCAGTCCTGCCAGGTGTCGTCGGCGATCCACACGACCACCGTCATGGTCATCCTCCGATCAGCTGCAGGGACGCCCACAGTGCCACGACCGCGCCGACCAGGGTGGCAGGCACGGCGAGCAGCCCGAGCTTCGTGAACTCCGCCAGGTTCACCTCGGTGTCGTGGTCGTGCACGATCCGCCGCCACAGCAACGTCGCGAGCGACCCGGCGTAGGTGAGGTTCGGCCCGAGGTTCACGCCGAGCAGCACCGCCAGCACCACCCCCGGTCCGAACGGCGCCACCAGCGGCAGCAGCACCAGCACCGCGGGCAGGTTGTTGATCACGTTCGCGAGCACGGCGGCGACCGCGGCCACCCCGAGCAGCGCGAGCAGCCCGGTGCCGTCCGGGATCGCGTGCCGCAGCACGTCGTCGAGGCCGTTGTCGACCACCGCCCGCACCACGATCCCCAGCCCGAGCACGAACGCCAGGAACGGCAACGAAGTCGCCTTCACGACCTTGCCGACCGTCGTCCGCTTGAGCACCAACGCCCGGCCCGCCATCACGAGCGCACCCGCGCAGGCCGCCCACGCCGGGTCGACGCCGGTGGCCGACGCGACCACGAACCCGACCAGCGTGAGCCCGACGACGGTCAGCGCGAACACCGGCAGTTCGGGGACGGGCTGCGACAACGGCGCGTGCACCGGCGCGTCCAGGTCGGTGCGGAAGAACCGCCGGAACACCAGGTACTCCAGCCCGATCGCCACCACCCACGGCAACGCCATCAGCGCCGCGAACCGCGTGAAGCTCAACCCGCTGGACGCGAACGCCAGCAGGTTCGTCAGGTTCGACACCGGCAGCAGCAGCGACGCGCTGTTGGACAGGTGCGTGCACGCGTAGACGTGCGGCTTCGGCCGAACACCCAGCTGTGCGGCCGTGGCGAACACGACGGGCGTCAACAACACGACCGTCGCATCCAGACTCAACACCGCCGTCGTCACCGACGCCGTGACGAACACACCGCCCAGCAACGTCCGCGGCCGCCCGCCCGAGGCACGCGCCATCCACGTGCCGCACGCGTGGAAGAGCCCCTCGTCATCGCAGAGCTGGGCCAGCACGAGGATCGCGGCCAGGAACCCGATCACGGGTCCCAGCCGCACCGCCTCGTCCACGGCGTGCTCGACCGGCAGCACCCCGGCGACCACGACCACCACAGCGGCCGGCACCGCCACGACGGCCTCGGGCCAGCCCCACGGTCTGACGACCGCGCACACCAGAACGGCCACCAGCAACAAAACGGACAGCGCGAGCACGGGAATCCTCCTGCGCCGGAAGGGATTCCCGGCCGCGCTGACTCTAGGTCCGCGGTATCGGCCGCGCGACCAGACTCATCTCACACCCCGCTAGCCCATCTTGGCGGCGGCGCTCTTGATCGCCTTGCGGATCCGGAAGTACGTGCCGCACCGGCAGACGTTCGCGATGCGGTCGATGTCCTCGTCCGTTATCTCCTTCTTCGTCCGGAGCAACGCCGCCGCGGCCATGATCTGCCCCGGCTGGCAGTAACCGCACTGCGCGACGTCCTGCTCCAGCCACGCCTCCTGGACCGGGTGCAGGTCGTCCCCGGACGCGAGCCCCTCGATCGTGGTGACCTCCTGTCCAGCGCACTCCCCGACGGGCGTGACGCACGGCTGGATCTCGGCCCCGTTCAGGTGGGACGTGCAGGCCCGGCAGACCCCGATGCCGCAGCCGAACTTCGGCCCGCGCACCCCGAGCTTGTCGCGCAGCACCCAGAGCAGCGCGAGGTCGGACGGAGCCTCGACGGTGACCTCGTCCCCGTTGACGACGAACGTGTAGGTGGGCATGACGCTCCTTCAGCGCGGGAACGGCTCGAAGTCGACCGGGAAGATGATCGGGAAGCTGCGCGGCACCACACCCGTCGCGCGGGCGTAGGCGTTGGCGATGGCACCGACCGCGGCCGGCACGCCCAGCTCCCCCGCCCCACCGGGTTCCCCGGTCGCCGGCATCACGTGGATCTTCACGTCGAGCGGCGCGTCCTTCTGCCGGGCGTAGTGGAACTGCGAGTAGGAGCCTTCCAGCGGCAGGCCCTTGTCGATGTGCAGACCGGCGCGCAACGTGGTGGAGATGGCATCGGTCAGCCCGCCGAGCATCTGCGCCTCCAGGCCGCGCGGGTTGATCGGGCGGCCGACGTCGACCGCGATCGTCGCCTTGACCACGCGTGGGTTCTTCGGGTCGCGGGCGTCGATCTCGACCAAGCAGGCGGTGCACGACTTGTACTCGTCGTGGAACGCGATGCCCTGCGCGAAGCCCTTCGGCATCGCCTTGCCCCACTGGCCCTCGTCGACGACCTTGTCGAGCACCGCGCGTTGCCGGGCGCTCTTCAGGAACTCGCGGCGGAACGCGACGGGGTCCTTGCCCATCTTCGCGGCGAGCTGGTCGACCAGGACCTCCTCGGCGCCACGGGTGTTGGCCGAGTAGACCGACCGCCACGAGCCGGTGTGCATGCGCAGCGGCACCTCGTTGAGCAACGACGTGACGACGCCGAAGTTGTACGGCACCTTGCACGTCGTGAGGAACACCGTCTGCGCGAACGACAGGTTGCCCGCGACCGGCAGCTTCGCGGCGGTGGCGGTGAGGATCTCGCCGAGGCCGTGCCGGAAGTCGGTCTCGACGGACGCGACGCGGTGCTCGAACGTCAGCACGTTGCCGAGCGCGAACGTCGCCCGCAGCTTGTGGTGGCTGGCCGCGCGGGCCCGGCCGTGCCGCATGTCGTCCTTGCGGTCCCACATGAGCTTCACCGGTCGCTTCAACGCCTTCGAGATCTGCGCGGCCTCGATCGCGGCGTCGAAGAACAGCCTGCGCCCGAACGACCCGCCGCCCTGCATGACGTGCACGGTCACCGCGGCCTCCGGCAGCCCGATGGCCGCCGCGATGGTCTGCCGCGCGACGATCGGCGACTTCAGCCCGGCCCAGATCACCGCACGGTCCTCGCGGACGTCCGCGATCGCCGAGTTCGTCTCCATCGGCGCGTGGCTGACGAACGCGAAGTCGAACTCCATGTCGACGTGCTGGGTCAGCAGCGGAGGCACCACGAACGGCAACGCGGCGGCCTTCAGCTTGTCGCGGATCTCCTTGTCCGACAACGCGTCGATCGTGCCGGGGTTCCAGGTGACCTTCAGCGCGTCGCGAGCCGCCATCGCCTGCCCGAACGTCTCGGCGACCACCGCGACGCCGGTCGGCACGACCCCGATGGCGAGCACACCGGGCATCGCCCGTGCCGCCGCCGAGTCGACCGACTTCACCGACCCGTTGATCGTGGGCGGGCGTCGCACGACCGTGGGCATGGCGCCCGGCACGTCCTGGTCGAGCGTGTACTTGAACTGACCGGTGACCATCGCGCGGGCGTCGATGCGCGACTGCGGGGTGCCGACGATCCGGTGTTGCGAGTCCGGTTTCGGTTGTGCCGCGAAGACTCCGGTGAGCTGCGCGGCCGCGGACGTCAGCAGGCCGTACAGGATCGGCCGCCCGTCCGGCAGGATCACCGCTCCGTCGCGTGTGGACAGTCGGTCGGCCGCCACGCCGTGCTGCTTCGCCGCCGCCGCGAGCAGTCTGGCGCGGGCGGCGGCCGCCGCCTGGCGGACCGGCCCGTAGACCGACCTCATCGTGTTGGAACCGCCGGTCAGCTGGTTCATCAGCAGCTCGGGCCGTGCGTCGGCCAAGGTCACCCGGACCTTGTCCAGCGCGAGGTCGAGCTCCTCCGCGACGAGCATCGCGCACGCCGTGGTGATGCCCTGACCGACCTCCGCACGCGGCAGGTCGAGGGTCACGACGCCGTCCTCGCCGACGCTGAGCACCGCGAGCGCGCCCGCCGTCGGAGTACCGGCCAGAATCAGGATGTCGCCGAGATCGAGGATCTCGGCCGGTTGCGGCAGCGTCGGGATGACGGCCTCGGCCGTACCGGGAACCGCGACGGTGAGCACCGGCGCGGCCACGAGGAACGTGAGGAACTGCCGACGACGAACCGGGACCCGCGTCTCGGGGACCGGGACTTCGTTGTCACAGGTCATGTACTCGTCAACGACATCCGGCGGACCGGGGTACGACTGTCAGCCGATCGAGTTCAGGCCGAACAGCGCAACGCCGTAACTGCGTCTCCACGGCGGACGATCTGCCGTACATGAGACGATTAGCAGTACTGCTGCTGGCACTCTTCCTGGTCTCTCCCAACGCTCCCGCCGTCGCGGACGCCGGCCCGATGGCGATGATCTGGGCTCCGACCGAGCAGGCCTCGGTCCCGCTGAACGAGCCGCTGCTCGTGATCGGCGGCGCCGTCAACGGCGAGTCCGGCGGCATCACCGAGGTCGAGTTCTCGACCGACCACCAGACCAACTGGACACCGGTCGACGCGACCGGCGAACGCTGGTCGGTCCTGCTGTGGCCGTCCGTCCCCGGCCCGCTGACGATCCACGCCCGCGCCAAGACCGCGTCCACCACCGGCACCGTCACCGTGTCGCGCACGATCTACGTCGGCGGCACGACCGTCCCGCCGTTGCAGTACGAGACGTCGCTCTACCTGAACGACACGCACAGCCCCACCATCAACGACCCCGACGAGCAGGCCGTCGAGCTCGGCATGCGCGTCGCCTTCGACCGCCCGGGCTCCGTCACGGCGCTGATCATCAGGCGCGGCGGTTACACGGGCCCGGTCACCGCACGACTCTGGGCGGACGGCACTCTGCTGGCCGAGCAGGAGGCGCCCGGCGCGGCCTACAGCCAGCGGATCACCTTCAGCACACCGGTTCCCGTGACCGCGGGCACCGAGTACGTCGTCTCCTACTACACACCTGCCGGTGGCTACCGGTCGACGGAGAACTACTTCACCGGCAACATCGTGCAGACGCCGTTCAAGATCCCGCCGAACGCCGGCGTGTACAGCTACGGCGGCGGCTTCCCGACCGACACGTGGTTCGGCAGCAACTACTGGATCCAGCCGGTCTTCAAGCCCTAGTCGGCTTCCACGACCCGGCGCTTCAGCACCTTCTCCGCGCCCCCGGTCGCCACCAGGAGCCTGACCAGCGCGCGTTTGGTCTCGTCGTCACCGTGCACGTCGAGCTCGCGCCGGAGCCGGCGGCTGTCGTCCACCAGCCGCCGGCCCTTGTCGGTCAGCTGGGCGCGCCGGATCCGGGCGTCCGCGCGGTCCGGCACGCGCCGCACGTAGCCGAGGCGTTCGAGCTCCAGCAGCTGCTTCGACGCGGCCTGCTGGGTGACGCCGAGCAGCTCGCCCAGCTCCCCCACCTTCGGTTCCTCGTCGACGAGGTGCTGGATCACGTACCCGTGCGACATCCGCACGCCCTTGTGGCCGCACTCGTGCAGCCGCTTGATGATCTCGTCGTTCGCGGAGCTGCCCGCGAGGTACGCGAGGGTGGCGAGATCGATGCCCATCAGGTCCACAGCCTGCATCCTCACATTGACAACCATGGTTGTACAACTATGGTTGTGAATATGAACCCAGTCGACCTCGCCACCTCGCTGCACCGCGCGCTCGAAGCCGGGGAGTCCGGTTCCGCGCTGCGCCGCCACTTCACCGCCGACGCGGTGACCGTCGAACGCCCCAACCTGATCAAGCCCGGCGGCGCCCGGACGCCGCTGGAGGAGATGCTCGCCAACTCGGAGAAGGGCGCCGGGTTGCTGACCAGTCAGAAGTACGACGTGCACTCGGCATTGGTCGCGGGTGGCACCGCGATCCTGGGCCTGAGGTGGACCGGGGTGCTGCGGGACGGCCGCGAGCTCGTCGCGCACATCGCCCAGTTCGTGGACACGCGCGACGGGCTCATCAGCGCTGTCGAGACGTACGACTGCTACGAGCCGTTCTGAGCTCCTCTCCTTTCCACCGCTGCCGCAGCAACCGGTCGTGCGACGCCACGACCACCGCGCCGGGGTAGTCGGCGAGTGCCGCCTCCAACTCCTCGACCAGGGCGAGCGACAGGTGGTTCGTCGGCTCGTCCAGCAGCAGCACGTCGGACTCCTGGTTCAGGAGCATGGCGAGCGCGAGCCTGCGTCGTTGCCCGATCGACAACGCGCCCACCGGCGTGCCGAAGTCGTTGCGGTGGAACAAACCCAGCGACTCCAGCTGTTCCCCGGTGCCACCGAACGCCCTGAGGAGCGTCTGCTTCGGTTCGCGCACAACGGTTTCCTGCGGCAGGAAGCCGACGTTGCCGGTCGCCGCGCCGGCCAACGCCCTGAGCAACGTCGACTTGCCGGAGCCGTTGGGTCCCGTCACCAGGATCCGTTGCCCAGCCACGAGTTCCAGCCCGCCGAACCGCAGGACCACCCCCTCGCGCACCGCCGCGCCGAGCGGGGCGTTGAGGCGCAACGGTTCCGGCGGCTTCGGCACCGGATCGGCGCGCAGCCGCTCCAGCCGTTCGGACGCGCTGCGCACCCGCGTCCTGATGGACGCCTGCACGCGGCGGCCGTCGCCGTTGTACTTGCACTTGTTGTGGTCGGGGATCGGACGTCCCGGCGCGACGCGATGTGCCGTCGTGCCACGCCACGCGGTCCAGTGCCCGATCTCGCCGACCCACTCCGCGTAGGCCTGCTCCCACCGCTGCCGCGCCGCCCGCTTCTCCGCGACGTACCCCGCGTACCCGTTGCCGTAGCGGGTGATCGTGCGGTTCTCCACCTCGGCGATCGCGGTCGTGACGCGTTCCAGCAGCAGCCGGTCGTGCGTCACCACCACGAGGGTGCCGGTGTGCTTGCGCAGCCGGTCCTCCAGCCACGCGAGCGCCTCGTCGTCGAGGTGGTTGGTGGGTTCGTCGAGCAGCAGCAGCTCTGGTTCGGCGCTCAGCACGCCCGCGAGCGCCAGTCTGGCCTTCTCGCCACCGGACAAGGTGCCGAGCGCGCGGTCGCGGCCGAGGCCGCCGATGCCCAGCACGGACATCGCGGCCTCGACCCGCGCGTCGGCCGCGTAGCCGTCGCGCAGCTCGAACGCCGTGAGCAACTCGCCGAGGTCGTCCAGCCGTTGTTCTTCGGCCGCGGCCGCGATCCGCTGTTCCAGCAGGCGGACCTCGACCAGCGCGGCGTCCACCGCGTCGCCGACCGTCGCGTCCTCCGGCAGGTCGAGCACCTGGCCGAGGTAGCCGACGCCCTGCGCCACCACGGTGATCTCGCCGTCGTCCGGCACGTCCTGGCCGGCCACGAGCCGCAGCAACGTCGACTTGCCCGACCCGTTCTCGCCGACCACACCGAGCTTCTCGCCGGGCCGGACCGTCAGGGACACAGCGTCGAGCACGCGCTTGAACGCGTAGTTCCTGGTGATTTTCTTGATCGTCAACTGAGCTGACACGAGGGACCCCCACACCGCCGAAGGAAATCGGACACGGATGCGCGCTGAAGGCGGGGTCAGTAGATCACCTGACAGATGTTGCCATACACCGTACGAGACCGCAATCTTGATAGCCTGACACAGGCATCTACCTGGGGGTTTACCTTGAATCGGCACGTGCGCACGATCGACGACGTCATGACTCTGCTCGACGGCCTGCTGCCCGCGCAGCCCGGTGACTGGTGGGACCGCTTCTACGCGGACCGCACCCGCGAGGTCCCGTTCTTCGTCGCGAAGCCGGACGAGAACCTGGTCGCGCACGTGGAGAGCGGCGTGCTCACGCCCGGCCGGGCGCTCGATGTCGGCTGCGGACCCGGTCGCAACGCGCTCTTCCTAGCACGCCGCGGTTTCCAGGTCGACGCGGTGGACATCTCGGCCACCGCGATCACGTGGGCGCGCGAACGCTCCGCAGGCCTCGGCGTCGGCTTCCAGCACGGCGACGCGTTCGCGACCGAGGGCTCGTACGACCTGATCTACGACTCCGGCTGCTTCCACCACCTGCCGCCGCACCGCCGCGTCGGCTACCTCGCGCTGCTCGACCGCGCGCTGGTCCCCGGCGGCCACTTCGCCCTCACCTGCTTCACCTCCGAGGAGGGCACGGCGTCCCCGGACACCGACCTGTACCGGCAGGGCGGGCTCGCCGGCGGCGTCGGCTACACGCCGGACGAGCTGCGGTGGATCTTCCAGGACCTGGCCGAGGTCGAGGTTCGCCGCATGACGGAGGAGCCGCCGGACTCGCCCCGGTTCGGCAAGGACTTCCTCTGGACGGCGCTCTTCCGAAAGGCCCAAGTGCAGCCACCGGACGTGCGCGTCCGGCAGGCGGAATGACCGGGTGTCGCCACCTGCGAAAGTAGGGTCATCCCCCTGCTCCCGTAGGTGATCCAACGCACAAAACCGGCAGTATCGTCACCCGCGTGAAGCGAGCCGCGGACCTCACGCCGGCGCTGCTCGTGGCAGCGCTCGGGATCCTGCGCGAGTTCACCCTGGAGCTGCCGTCCCGGCTCGTGGTCACGTCGATCGCGTTCTACGTGACGATCCACCTGCTCTCGGCGGCGGCGCTGTGGTGGCGGCGCACCCGGCCCGTCGAGTCGAGCCTGGTGATCGCCTTCCTCTCGCTGCTCACCCCGACCTACGCGTCGCTGGTGTCGGCGTACTCGGTCGCCGCGCACGCGCCGCGCCACCGCTGGCTCGTGTTCGCGCACCCCGTGACGTGGGCGATCGGCGCCGGGGCGTGGGTGGTGCCGAACCTCGCCGGTCCCGGCCTGATCGTGATCGCCGGGCTGGCAGGCCTCTACGTGGGCACGCGGCGGGTGCTCGGGCGGGCGCTCGCCGAACGAGAACTGGAGCTGCTGACCGAGAAGGTCCGCGCGGCCGAGCGCACGCGGCTCGCCGGCGAGATGCACGACGTCGTCACGCACCGGCTGAACCTGATGATCCTGCACGCCGGGGCGTTGCGGATGGCCGCGCAGAACGACGGAACGCGCGCCGCCGCCGAGGAGTTGCGCACGGCGGGCTGCCAGGCGTTGGCCGAGCTGCGCGACCTGGTCGGCGTGCTGCGGTCCGGCCAGGCCGCGCGGATCCCGGACGTGCTGCCCGACCGGTTGTCCCGCCTCGTCGCCGACTCCGCGCTGGAGGTGACGCTGACCGAGCACGGCGACGCCGACACCATCTCCCCCGCCGTGCGCCGCACGATGTACCGGGTGGTCCAGGAGTCGCTGACGAACGTGCACAAGCACGCACCCGGCGCGCACACGGAGATCACGATCCACAGTGGACCGAGCACGGTCCGCGCGGTCATCCGCAACACCAGGCCGTCCGCCGCGCCGTTGCTCGCGCTGCCCGGCACCGGCTCGGGCCTGCTCGGGCTGCGCGGCCGCGTCGAGATGGTCGGCGGCACCCTCACGGCCGGTCCGACCGACGACGGCGGCTTCGAGGTGGACGCCGTGCTGCCCGCGTTCGTGCCGACCTGATCACTCGTCGCCGGCGCGCACCGCCCGGCAGGCCAGGTGCACGGCCAGCCGTTCGTCCGGGTTCAGCAGGCTGACGCCGAGCAGCTGTTCGGCGCGGTTGATCCGTTGCGTCACGGTGTTGCGGTGGACCTTGAGCCGCACGGCCGCCGACGACGTCACGGACTCCTCGTCCAGGTAGATCGCGAGCGTGCGCAGCAGCTGCCCGTCCTCCACGCCCGTCAGCGGTTCCAGCAGCCGGGTGGCCTGGTCGACCAGGGCCGGCGTCTCGGCGGCCATCGACAACAACCGTCGCACGCCCAGTTCGTCGATGTGCACGACCTTGGCCGTGCCGGTCATCCCGGCGGCCTCGCGCGCCTCCGCGAGCGTCCTGCCCACGCCGGAGACGCCGTGGTGCGGGCGGCCGACGCCGGCGACGAGCGGGCAGCAGCCGAGCGCCTGGGCGATCCTCGTGGTCAGCTCGCGGTGCTGCGACTGCGGCGGCTCGGAGTCGTTGGTGAGCCAGAAGCTCCAGCCCTCCGCGCCCTCGACCAGCTGGCCGTGCAGGCCGCGGCGGGACAGCTCGACGCGCAGGCGTTCGGTGGTGGCGGTGTCGGGCAGGTCGGTGGCGGGCATCGCGTAGACGCCGGTGTGCCAGCCGTCGAGGCGCCAGCCTGCCAGCACGGCCTGCTGCACGAGCTGCGGCGGTACGTCGTCGCCGGACGCGAGCAGCTCCGCCAGCAGCGAACCGCGCGAACGGGCCTGGCGCTCGGTCTCCAGGCGTTCGGCCGCGACCCAGCTCCCGAGCGCCCACGACGCGACCTGGCTGATCTGCAGCACCGCCTCGGCCCAGCGCCTGTTGCGGCCGCGGCCGTGCGAGACGAGCCACAGGTGCACGTGCCCGGTCCGGTCGATCTCCACCGGCACGGCGACCGCGAAGCCCTCGTCGATCTCGGCGGTGGTGGCGACGGACCCGGCCAGCAGGTCCGGCGGCAGGCCGGGCGGGGACACGCCCTCGATCGCCGTGCCGTCCGCGCTGATCACGGCGCAGCTCACGTGCAGCTCGCCGGACAGGATGGCGATCACCGAACGCGGGTCGGTCCGGCTGCGGACGAGCCGCGCGGTGACGGCGTTGAGCAGCCTGGCCGCGCTCAGCTCCGGGCGCCGCACGGCCGTGCGGAGCGCGTCCGCGACCAGCAGCGGGTCGTCGGCGGTGACGTGCAGCAACGGCACGCCGAGGCGGTTCGCGAACGAGAGCGTGGCGGCGGAGGGGTCGTGGTAGACACCGGTCGAGGGCTTCACCAGCACGACCGCGCGCACGTCCGCGCTGTAGGCCCGGCGCAGCGCGACCTCGACCAGGTACGGCTGGTGCCCGGTGAGGATCACCAGGTCGCCCGCCGCGCACGCCTCGACGGCCGTGAGGTCGGCCGCCAGCCGCACGTCCCCGACCTCGGTGCCGATGCCGCGTTCGCCCGCGAGCAGCTCCGCCCCGCCGAGCACGCCGATCTCCAGCAGGTCCCTGACGGTCAGGGAGCCGACGTCCTCGATCACTCGGCGCCCCGGAACGGCACGTAGCCGAGGTCGTAGCCGAACGCTCGCGGGTCGACCCTGGCGCGCAGCTCCTCGCGCACCCATTCGGGTGGCGATGGGAGCGCTACCACGTCGATCACCGCGCCGAACCCGAGCCGTTCGGTCGTGAGCGGCTGACCGGTCTCGGCGTCCAGGCAGCACAGCAGGTCAGGCGTCGTGACCAGCGGTTCGCCGTCCGCGAGCGCGACGAGGTACTCACCCTGCATCTCCAGGCGCACGTACGCATCGTCGGCGTCCAGACGGCGCAGCGCCACCGTTCCCCGCGGGAAGTCGCCGACAGATTCGCGCCAGACCTCGACGACTTTGCCCCGCACGAGGAGGAAACCGCCGGATCTCCTGGCCCGTTCCTCCACGGAAAGCTCTTTCCGCGCCCAGATCTCACCAAGTGAGAGCGCTCTCGCACATGAGCCCGGGATGCCCGATCTGACCGCGTCCGCGAGCTTGAGCGGCTTCGCGACCATCATCGCCCAGCCGCCGAAGTCGACCATGACGGTGCGGGCGAGCTTCTCGATGCCGGTCGCGTCGAGCACCGCGCGGTTGCCGCCGGGTTCGGTGATGGCGAGCGGGGTCGTGGGCAGCCCGGCCGCCGCGTACGTCGTCTGGTCGATCCGCGGGAACGCTCTCCCCATGCCGTCCACGTCGACGTACGGCAGCCCCAGCCGGGCGGCCAGGATCAACGGCAGCAGGCCGTTGCACCCGCCGATCTCCCACCCGATGACGGCCGTGACGGGCGTGGAGTCGTGCGCCTGCAACGCCTTTAGCGCCTCCTCGGCCTCCCGGCCGCTGGGCAGCTTCTCGATCATCACGGTCGGCGCGCCGATCAGGCCGACCCGGATGCCGTGCCCCTCGGGGTCGGCCTCCTCGGGCGTGAGGATCGTGACAGGACCGCTCTGCCGGAGCTCGTGCCGCAGCATCGCCGCGAACGCGTGGGTCTCGTGCTCGCCGCCACCGCCCCCGCTGCCGAGAACGACCACGCCAAGAGCGAGCCGGTCCACCTCGTCGGGCCCGAGCAGGTGCATGCGCGAGACACTAGTGGCCGGGCAGCAGATCACCCACCGCACGCGCCCGCACCCGGCTCGCGTTTCCCGGGAGGTAGGCGAGCGGGATCTCCTCGACCTCGACGATCCGCACGCTGCCGGCCCGCGCGCCCGCCGCGACAGCCCGGTCCACGGCCTCCTGCCTGGCCCCGTCGAGCACCTCGTCGCGGGTGCCCGGCGCCATCGTGAAGACGCGGTCGACCTCGCCGCCGACCTGCGCGATCGCGGCTCCGATGGCGCCCGCGAAGGCGTGGTGCTCCGGCCGGACGATCTTGCTCGCGCCGTCGAGCCGCTGGACGAGGAAGCCGGCGCCGCCGACCAGCACCACGGGCAGCGGTTCCGGGCTCGTGCGCGTGCGGTCGAGCCGTTCGGCGATCCGGGTGTTGATCCGGTCGAGCGCGTCCCGCACGAACGTCCGGTCCAGGTGCCGCACGCGGCTCGGGTCGCCGATGTCGGCGAGACCTCCGGCGACCGCGACGTCGGTGGCCGTGAGCGTGCCGCCGCCGAAGACCAGCGCCTCGTCCGCCAGCCGGAAGCCGACGCTGTCCGGGCCTGCCTCGCCGTCGCGGACCACGCTGCCGCCGCCGAGCCCCGCCGACAGCACGTCGGGCATCCGGAAGTTGGTGCGCACGCCGTTGATCAGCACCTCGGACGACACCTCGCGCGGGAACCCGTGGTGCAGCACGCCGATGTCCGTGGTCGTGCCGCCGACGTCGATCACCGCGCAATCGTCCGTCCCCGACAGGAACGCGCCGCCGCGCATGGAGTTCGTCGGCCCGGACGCGAAGGTGGCGACCGGGTGGCGGCGCGCGTGGTCCAGGTCCATCAGCGTGCCGTCGTTCTGGCTGAGGTAGAGCGGTGCGTCGATGCCCTGCGCCTTGAGGGAGTCCGCGAGGCCGTCGGCGATCTGCCCGGCGAGCACGCGCAGGGCGGCGTTGATGATCGTCGCGTTCTCCCGCTCCAGCAGGCCGAGCCGGCCGATCTCGTGGCTGAAGCTGACCAGCAGGCCGGGGACCTCGGCGGTGAGGATCTCCGCGGCCCTGCGCTCGAACTCGTTGCTGACCAAGGAGAACACGGACGAGATGGCGACGGACTCCACGTCGTTGGCGGCGAGGTCGGCGGCCACCGCGCGCAGTTCGTCCTCTTTGATCGGTGAGATGACCCTGCCGTCGTACTCGTGGCCGCCGTGGCAGAGGTACCCGTGCCCGCCGATGGCCTGCCTGAGTTGCTCCGGCCAGTCGACGAACGGCGGAAGTGCCGTGGTGGCCGGAAGACCGAGCCGCACGGCCGCCGTGCGCGCGAGGTTCCTGCCTTCGACGACGGCGTTGACGAAGTGCGTGGTGCCGATCATGACGGCGGTGACCTCGTGCGGTTCGAACGCGTGCCGCAGCCCGCTGACCGCCGCGACGATCCCGCCCGTGACGTCGGCGGTCGTCGTCGCCTTGCCCGCGGCCACGACCGTGCGGCCGCGCACGAGAACGGCATCGGTGTTGGTGCCGCCGACGTCGATCCCGATGTGCATGTCAGGCGGCCTTCGCTTCCCCGACCTTGCGCGTGGTGGCCCGGCGCGTCCGCATCCGCAGCAGGTCGAGACGCCCGGCCGACACGTACAGGCCGAACGCGAGCACCAGCGAGTTCACACTGGACTGCCCGAACGGCAGCAGCTCGGCGACGATCGCCGAGGCGGGCCAGATGACCACCGTCGCGGGCACCCACGAGGGCGCCGACCGCGGCACGAAGGGGCGCGTCGAGATCATCTCGTTCCGCCACCGCCGCACGACGTAGTACTCGGCCGTCATGATCCCCGCGACCGGCGGGAAGACCACCCCGAGCAGCACCAGGAAGTGGGTGAACTGCTGCACGATCCCGGCCGCCGCGAGGAAGCTGCCCGCGCACCCGACCATGACCGTCACCTGCGCACGGCTGATCCTGAGGCCGAACACGGCGTCGAAGAAGTTCACCAGGCCGAGCGAGGCCGAGTAGAGGTTCCAGTCGTTGATCTTCAGCACCGCCGTCACGACGATCAGCGCCCCGATCCACCCGCCGGACGCCGTGACGACGCCCATGACGTCGGTCGTGTCGAACGCCCGCGCGAGCAGCACGCCGACCAGGCTGATGACCCACTCGCCGGCCGTGATCCCGAGGACCGTCTGCTTGACGACGTCCCACCCGTTGCGGTGAAAGCGGGTCATGTCCGGCGCGATCGCGGCGCCCACGATGAAGCTGCCGGTCACCAGCGTGATGGCCGTCACCATGCCGATCGAGTTGTCGTGCGGCGCGCTGAACGCGGCCCCGACGTCCTTGCCGTGGACGAACAACACCCACCCCAGCAACGCCAGGAACGCGGGCACCGCCACGTAGGACGTCCACGCCATCCACCGCACCCCGTACGCGGCGATGACCGTGGCCACGACCCCGAACGCCAGGGCCCACACCGGTGCAGGCAACACCCCGGCCGCACTCGCGAGCGCCGAACCCGCCAGCCCGGTCTGCACCCCGAACCACCCAGTGCAGGACAACGCGATGATCAACCCGAGCACCGCCGACCCGGCGTGCCCGAACCCGGTCCACCGGCTGAGCAGCGCCGTGGAAAGCCCTTCCCGCTGCCCGATGACCCCCACGCCCACCGCGACGACGTTGAGCAGCACGGCCCCGATCGTCAACGCCAGGAACGCGTCCCAGAAGGACATCCCGAACCCGAGCGTCGCCCCGAGAAGCAGCTGGCTGAGCGCCGTCGTCTGCCCGAACCGCTGCGTGGCAACGGACAACCACCCGTGCCGCGCCTGATCCGGCACCCGGCTGAGGGCCTGATCATCACGCCCGAGAAGAGCGGCCACGACCATCCCTCCGCCCTGTGATCGACAACCCGGACAGTAATAGCCCACCCACGATCGAGCTACAGACAATCTGCACAGTCGACTGATTGACCACGTTGCGAAGCGCACAGCCCGTTCAATTCATCGCGAGCGCAATACGCCTGCGCGCCACCAGCCGAGTCTGGTGCACGTCCAGGCTGACCCCGAGCCCGGGCCGCCGCTCGAACCGGTCGTAGCTGCGGCTGAGCAGCCAGTGAGCCGCCTCCGGAGTGATCAGCTCCAGCCGCATCTCGTCCCGGAGCCGAGCCAGCGCCTCCTCGACCTGCCGCGTGAGAAAGGCGTGCCGGGTGAGGCTCCCGCTGATTTCGTCGATCATGAAAACCATCGCATGGGGCACATCCCCGTACGCATAACTGCACAACAGTGCCAAATACCCGGCGTCGATCGACCGGTCCCCGATCCAGCACTCGCCGAATGAAAGCGCTCCCAGATCCCACTGCGGCCCGGGCTGGTGCTCCGCCGCCTTCTTGGCCCACACCCCGGGCCGGCCGGGCAGCAGATGCCCCAGCGCGGTGAGCAGAGCGGCACTGCGCCGGCTCGGCACCTCCTCCAGGTGCCGCACCACCACCTCCCACAACTCCTCGTTGTCGGCGAAGGGCCCGGCGAACGCGCTGACCTGGAGCTCGACCTCCAGCGGATCGGTCAGCTGCGGCAACGGGCGACCGGCGTCCACCACCGCCTGCTGCATGGGGGTCAGCCTCGTCCGCATGGCGGGAGATTAGGCCGATCGGCGCAACGAACACGGCACGTCGATCAACGCCACCACGTGGATCACCCGATGGTGATCACCGCCCGCAGTCACCCCACGATCTTCAAAACCGAACGCGCCTAACTCGTTTGGGTCTAACCTGATCGGGTGACTGGCGTCACGCGGAGTGATTCTGGGGGAGACATTGCCGCTTGTACGAGATCCGGCCGCGACCCTGTTGTCGCAGGCAGAGCAAGGAGTTCTGGCCTCACGGATCGCCGCGGTCCACTACGACCAGTTCGGCTTCACCAGGTCCGGTGAGATCCGGGCGTGGAGCAACAGCCTGCCGCCGTTGCTCGAGGCGGTCGTCGCGGCCGGCCTCGGGAACAGCGAGGTGCTGCTGGAGTACACACTGCCGCGGTCGTCGTTGCGGATCGACGCCGTCCTGTGCGGCACCAACCCGGCGACCGGCCGCCCGTCCTACGTGTTCGTCGAGCTGAAGCAGTGGGAGAACGTGCACTCCGTCGAAGGAGGGCTCGTCCGGCTGTCGGAGAAGGACCAGCTCCGCGCACATCCCGTGGACCAGGTTCAGGGCTACTGCCGCTACGTCCGGCACTCCATCCCGTTGATCGCGGAGGAGGAAAGGCTAGTCAGCGGGCTCGCGTTCCTGCACAACGCGAAGCGGTCACACGTCGAACTGCTGCTGCGTCAGCGGCAGGACCACTGGGGCGAGCTCTACACGGGCGAGGATCGGTCGGACTTCGAACGGCGACTGGCCGAGCTCATCGACGCGCGCCGCCCGTACGAGGACAACAGGGCCACCGCCGACCGGTTCCTCGCCTTTCCGGTGCGGCCTTCCGCGAAGTTCATCGAGATCGCCAAGGAGGCGGTGGTCAACCGCAGGCTGTTCCCACTCGTGGACCAGCAGCAGACCGCCTACCGGAGCGTCGTGAACGCCCTGGCCGCGTCCGACGGGCACGCGCAGAAGACGGTCGTGGTCGTCGTGGGAGGTCCGGGCTCGGGTAAGAGCGCCATCGCGCTGAGTCTGTTGAGCCAGTTCGAGGCCCTCGACCTGAGGGGCTTCCACTCGACCGGGTCCCAGTCGTTCACCGAAACCCTGCGCCGGCACCTGGACCCGGACAACAAGAGCGGCGTACGGGCGATGTTCAAGTACAACAACAACTTCCAGACCTTGGAAGAAGGTCGCAGGATCGACGTCATCGTCAGCGACGAGGCCCAGCGGCTGCGCAGGACCAGCACGCGGTCAGGCTCGCGCGGGCGCAACGACGACGACAGGCCGCAGATCGCCGAGCTGATCAACGCGGCACGCGTGCCTGTGTTCCTGCTCGACGAGAACCAGCGCGTTCGCGCCGACGAGGTCGGTTCGGTGGAGGAGATCAGCAGGGTCGCCGAGGCGCTCGGCTGCCGGGTCGAGGTGATCGAACTGCGCGGGCAGTTCCGGTACGGCGGATGCAGCGCGTTCGACGGCTGGGTGGACCGCCTGCTCGGCATCGTCGACGAGCCTCCCGCGGTCTGGTCCGACGTGGACTCCGCCAGTGGGTTCCGGGTGCACGTGGGCGACAGTCCGACCGGTATGGAGAACTGGATGCGGGCGAACAAGGTCGCTGGTCAAAGAGCACGCATGACAGCGGGGTTCTGCTGGCCGTGGCAGTTCAAGCGGGACCACGAGAACCCCGAGATCGTGATCGGCACCTGGAAGCGCTGGTGGAACTTCTACGACAGTCAGCCGGACGGTCCGAAGCACGTCTTCTGGGCGACGGAGGACGGTCCGAGACAACAGGTCGGCTGCGTCTACACGGCTCAGGGCTTCGAGTACGACTGGGCGGGAGTGATCTTCGGCAAGGACTTCGTGTGGCGGGACGGCAGGTGGGTGGCGCAACTGCACGAGTCCCACGACAAGAAGGCCAAGGAGGATCCCGATCTGTTTCCCGAACTGGTGCGCAACGCCTACCGCGTCCTGCTGACCAGAGGACTGCGCGGAGTGACCTTGTTCTCGGTCGACCAGCCGACGCAGGAGCACCTTCGGGCGATGGTCGGCCAGGTCGCCACTTGATCGGTTAGCCTCGGTTTCGCGGCCCGCCAGGCACCGGTTTCGTCCGATTCCGTCGCTGCCTCCACCCGTGTGGATCACGCATGCCCATTGGGGGGACCGTCCGTTGGCTCTCGTCCGCAAGAGCGCCGAGTCGTTGCTCGCCGACGCGCTGGAGAACCGGCTGCACAAGCTGCTCGAGGACCAAGCGCGGATCCAGTTCGAGGCCGGGGTGAGCGACGGCGAGGTGCGGTCGTGGCAGAACAGCCTGCCCGCGTTCCTCGGTGACCTGGTCGACGCGGGGCTCGGTCATGTCGAGGTCCTGCTCGAGCACAAGCTGCCGCACAGTCCCAAGCGCGTGGACGTGGTGCTGTGCGGCCGGAACCCGGCGGACGGCAGGCCTTCCTACGTCCTGGTCGAGCTCAAGCAGTGGTCGAAGGCAGAACCGTACGGCGACGACCTGGTGAAGATCGATCACTACGCGCAGCCGGTGCTGCACCCCGTCGAGCAGGTCCGGCGGTACTGCGAGTACCTCGTCGACTCGACGCCGGCTCTCGCGGAGCGGCCCGGCTCCGTGCACGGCGTCGCCTACCTGCACAACGCCCGTGAGGCGGGGATCTGGCGGATCTCGGAGTACGCGGTCGACGAGTTCGGCGACCTGTACACGCTCGACAGCAAGAGCAGGCTCACCGACCGGCTCCGCTCGGTGCTCAGCGAGGACGCGGCGACCAGGGATGGCTCCCGGCAGGCCGCCGACGAGTTCCTCGGCATGCGTCACGCCCCGTCGAAGCCGTTGCTGACCGCAGCCGCCAAGGAGCTGCAGGAACGGGAGCAGTTCGTGCTCCTGGACGAGCAGCAGGTCGCCTATCGCCTCGTCACCAAGGCGGTGGAGAAGGCCCGCGCCTCGCGCAAGCAGACGGCGGTGATCGTGCTCGGCGGTCCTGGCTCCGGGAAGAGCGTCATCGCGTTGAGCCTGCTCGGCGAACTCGCCCGGCAGGGCCGGACCGTTCTGCACGCGACCGGCTCCAGCTCGTTCACGAACACCATGCGCAAGCACGCCGGGCACCGGAACCGCCGCGTGCAGACGATGTTCAAGTACTTCAACGACTTCATCGACGTCGAACGGTTCGGGCTCGACGTGCTCATCTGCGACGAGGCACATCGCATCCGGGAGACCAGCGTCAAGCGCTACACCCCGCGGGCGGTGCGGGAAAAGGCGCGCAGGCAGATCGAGGAACTGATCGACGCCGCCAGGGTTCCGGTGTTCCTGCTCGACGAGAACCAGACGGTGCGGCCGGGCGAGATGGGGTCCCAGGCCGAGATCGAGGCCGCGGCGGAGGCGGCCGGCTGCGACGTCCAGGTCGTCCGGCTCGGTGGGCAGTTCCGCTGTGGTGGTTCCGAGTTCTTCGACGCGTGGGTCGCGAAGCTCATCGGCGTCAAGGGCACCGCCACGCCGTGGTCGTCCCTCGTCACGCGAAGCGACGACGAGTTCGTCGTCCGCAGCGCCGAGTCGCCGCGGGAGATGGAGTCGTGGCTGCTCGACCGGCAGGCCAAGTCGGGCGGGACGGCACGAATCGCCGCAGGCTACTGCTGGCGCTGGAGCGACCCGGTCACCGCGGACGGAACGAAGGTCCTGGTGCCGGACGTGAAGATCGGCGACTGGGAACGGCCGTGGAACGCGAAGCCGGAACAACGCGTCCCGGACGCGCCCGCCTCGCACTTCTGGGCGAGCGACGAGCGGGGCTTCGGGCAGGTCGGCTGCATCTACACCGCCCAGGGGTTCGAGTACGACTGGGCAGGGGTGATCTTCGGAAAGGACTTCGTCTGGCGCGACGACCACTGGGAGGCGAGCCGGCGGCACTCCCACGACCCTGCCGTGAAGAAAGCCGACGAGCTGCACTTCGCCCGGCTGATCCGGAACACGTACAAGGTGCTGCTGACCCGAGGGATGCGCGGGGTGTGCGTCTACTCGGAAGACCCCGAGACCCAGGACCACCTGCGCGCGATGTCCGCCTGATCGGTACCGGGATCTGGTGGCGGAGATCGGCGTCCGCCCTGTCACCCGAAAGCCCTACTGCGACCAGCTACGGTGGCACAGGTGACGACGTTTCCACGGGTGCCCGCGGACCTGTTCCGCTTCACCACGGCCCCGCACGCGGAGCTGCACACTGCGGTGATGCGCGTGCTCGGGGTGGCGAACGAGCGCCTGGAGACCGTCCTCACCGCCGATGACGTGCAGCAACGGCTCCGCAGCGTGGGCTGGGCCGAGCAGGTGACGGACGACGAGGTGCTGGCGTCGCTGCACGCTCTCCGTGGGTGGGGGCTGGTCGACGCCGGTCAGCACCGGTACGGGCTGACGAAGCTCGGCGAGGCGGCGTGCGAGGGGCTGAAGCACGCCGTGACCACGCTGGCCGCCAACGGGTCGCTGCAGACGGCGGTGCTCGACGCGATCGCGGCTCGGCTCGACGAGCTGACGGAACCGCTGAGCGACGGCCGGGCGTTCGGTGCGTTGATGGAGCTCGAAGGGCACCTCGACGCGCTTGCCAAGGGCACCACGCGGTTCAACGCCGACCTGCAGCGGCTGCTGCGCGACGAGCACGCGGATCTCGCCACGTTCCAGGACGTCAAGCGCACGACGGTCACCTACCTGCGGGACTTCATCGCGGATCTGGACGCGCGCAAGGTGAAGATTCGCGCAACGGCGGCGGAACTCGACCCGGCGGAGCTGCACGCGAAGGCGCGCAACGGGGCCGGGCTCCTGACCGACGACGCGTGGCTGCACGAACGCAAGGAGCGGTGGAAGGAACTGCGGGCGTGGTTCGTGGACAACCCTCCGCGCGTGGACGAGTTGCAGGACGTGTCGCGCAAAGCGATCGTGCAGCTGCTACGCGTGCTCGATCGCATTAGTGAGCAGCGCAAGAAGCCTACGAACACCGCCGCTGACTTCAGGGCGTTGGCCGAGTGGTTCGCGCGGACCGAGACCGAGGACGAGGCGCACGAGTTGTTCAACGCGGCGTTCGGGCTCTACTCCTCGCGGCACGCTCATCTCGCGCACGCGGACGGCGAGTTGCTGTCCACCTCCGAGGCCTGGGAGAACACGCCGCCGGTGCCCGTGTCGCCGCAGCTGCGGGCGACCGGCAAGCAGGAGCACATCGGGGCCACCGGGAAGGTCCGCGACGTCGGCGAGGTGCGCCGCAACCGGCGTGAGCAGGCGGAACGGGAGCGCGCGGAGCTGGAGCACGCGTGGTCGCTGATCCAGACGGACGGCGCGATCCGGATCTCCACGCTCACGAACCTCGACCACGACACGTTCCACCGGCTGATCGACCTGGTCGGGCGGGCGCTCGGCAGCGATCCGGACAGCACCGGCACGCGCACGGCCGGCACGAGTGACGGCCGGATGCAGATCAACCTCCGCAACGCCCGCGGCTGGGCGACCATGACCACCCAGAAGGGCACCTTGAGCGGGCCTGACTACGTGATCGACGTGCAGAGCCGATGAGCCGCACGGGAAACCAGCTCGCACGGCTGGAGAGCGAGGAGGTCGCACGTGGTGTGCGGCTGTTGCTCGCACGGCCGTTGCTGACCGCACGGCAGGACCACGACGGGTTCGACCTCATCAGAAGGCGCCGCGAACCGATCACGAAGTGGTTCGACTACTACTGCGGCTGGCGGGTCGTGGTGGAGCCACGGGCCGGATACGCGCGTTTGTTCAAAACGACCTCACGGCCTGATCGCACTCGTCCGGCGTTCGACCGCAGGAGGTACGTCCTGCTGTGTCTGGTGTGTGCGGAGTTGCTGACCACACCGACGACGACGCTCGACGACCTGACGGCGGCTCTCCCGGACTTCGACTCAGCGCGACGGAGTGACCGCAACGCGTTCAACGACGTGCTGACGTTCCTCGAAGAACACGGCGCGGTGGAGCTGGACGAGCAGGTCCACGCCGACCCGACGCTGATCACGCGGCTGCTGGCCGCGCCGGTGCCGCCCTCCACTGTGGACACGATCGAGGACCTCACCCGCGAGACCCGCTACGACACCGCGCACCGCAGCCTCTGGCAACGGCACTCGGTGATGCGCAGGCTCATCGACGACCCGGTGCTCTACAAGGACGACCTGTCGGAGACGCAGCTCGCGTTCCTCGGCTCGCCCGCCGGCCGCAAGGTGGTGCAGACGGGCATCACGCTGGCCGGCTGCACGCTGGAGGAGCGCAAAGAGGGGTACGTGGTGGTGGACGCCGACGCGATCGCCACCGACACGAGGTTCCCGGACGACGACAACAACGCGAAGGTCGCCGCGTTGTTGTTGCTCGACCGGTTGGCACGAGGGCCCGCGACGACAGAAGATCTGGTCGAGGAGTCACGCGAGGTGCTCACCAAGTTCCGGTCGTGGGCGAAGGCCTACCAGTCGGACGGCGGTGCGGGCAGGCTCGCGGCGGACGGGATCGAACTGCTGGAGGCGTTCGGGCTCGCGCGCACGGAGAACGGCACCGTTCACAGGCTGCCCGCCGCAGCCAGGTACGCGGTCGAGGAGCTGCATGACTGACCGGTGGCAACCCAGCCGCGCCGGCATCATCAACGTCTGGCGCTACTACGACGAGATCTTCTCGTTCTACCAGGGCAGACTGCTGCTCAGGGGCCCCAACGGCACGGGCAAGTCCAAAGCGCTCGAGCTGCTGCTGCCGTTCCTGTTCGACGCGAACCTGCGTCCGCACCGTTTGTCGACGTTCGGCAGTGCGGACCGCACGATGCACTGGAACCTCATGGGCGAGGGCGCCCAGGGCAACAGCACGCGCGTCGGGTACGTGTGGCTGGAGTTCCAGCAGGGCGAGCAGTGGTTCACGTGCGGCGCGCGCCTGCAGGCCACCACGAACACGTCGAACGTCGGGGCCACCTACTTCACGACGTCGCAGCGGGTCGGCGACCTGGCGCTGGTGAACGAGTCCGGCCGCCCGCTGACCACCACCGACCTCGCGGCGGCCATCGGCGAGCACGGTGTCGTGCACACCTCACCGGCCGATTACCGGGACACGGTGCGGACGACGTTGTTCCCCGGCGTGACCGAGCAACGGTACGACTCGCTCATCACGGCGTTGCTGCAGCTGCGGACGCCGAAGCTGTCCGAACGGCTCGACCCGAGCGTGCTGTCGTCGTTGCTGTCCAAGGCGCTCCCGCCGCTCGACCAGTCCGACCTGACCGAGATCGCCGAGGGGTTCGAACGGCTCGACCGCCAGCGCGAGGGGCTGCGGCGGCTCGACGACGAGATCACCACCGCGGAACGGCTCGCGGGCGTGCAGCGCGTCTACGCCCAGCGGGTGCTCGGCGTCGCGTCGAGGGCGCTGGAGTCGTCCACCGAGCAGCTGGAGGACCTGACCAGGGCCGCGCGCATGAGCGAACGCCGCTACCAGCGTCAGATCACGCTGACCGACGAGGCGTTCGACCAGCTCGCGGCGCTCGGCCGGGAGGCGAGGGCGGTCGACGCGGAGATCTCCGGCATCTCCGACCTGCCCGGTTATCAGGAGGGCAAGCAGCTCGACCTGTTGCGTCAGCAGCTTTCCGCCGCGAACGCGCGTGCGTCGGAGGCTGCCTCACACGCCGCGAAGCTGCGCGCACGGGCCGTTGCCGACGAGGAGCAGTCCCAGCAGGCCAAGTCCGATGCGGCCGCACGCGCTGATGAGCTGCGACGGTCCACGACGCTCGCACGGGAGGCCGCCGACCCGGCGGGCATGCACTCCGTGTTCGAGGAGATCGAGTCGGGTACCGACGCACGGGCGGCACGGCAGCTGCTCACGACGGCGGTCGAGGCGCGTTCGGCCGAGATCACCACGATCACGCGCACCGTTGCCGCGCACAAGAGAGCTGTCGACGCACGGGACGCCGCACGCCGACGGCTCGATGAGACCCGCGACGAGCTGGAGCAGGCCAACGAAGCCGAGGTCGTGGCGCAGAAGGCGTTCGAGCAAGCGTTTGCGAAGTTCCTCGCGGACTTCGACACGTGGGCACGCGGCTGTGCCGAGCTGAACATCCACGAGCACGGCCAGATCGTCGAGGCCGCCGCGATGGCGCGGGAGGAGTTCAGCCGCATCGAGGCACGGCTGGACGAGACGCGCACGTCGTTGAACGGCCAGCTGCTGCAGTACCGGTCCATCCGGGAGAAGCTCGCCAACCAGGTCGATGTGCCACCGCCTGCGCCTTACACGCGTGACGGCGCCTATCGCGCGTCTGCCGCGGGCGCTCCGCTGTGGCGTCTGGTCGACTTCCGCCAGGGCACCCCGCCGGCTGTGTGCGCCGCGGTCGAGGCCGCGCTGGAGGCGTCCGGACTGCTCGACGCGTGGATCACGCAGGACCCCTCGTTCGACGTGCCTGACCACGACCGCTTCGGCGAACCGCTGCTGGTCAGCCCGGCTGCCGGCACGACGCTGCTGGAGGTGCTGGTCACCGAGGACGAGCGCTGCCACCGGTTCCTGGAGACCATCGCGTTCGGCGACACGGCGTCCGGGCACGCGGCCGCGATCGGCGCGGACGGCACGTGGCGGCTCGCGAACGCCCACGGCACCTGGGCGAAGCCCTTCCCCACCTACATCGGCTCCGACGCCCGCAAGCGCGCCCGCGGCGGCAGGATCGCCGAGCTCACCGGCCTGATCGAGCAGCTGGCGACCGATCTGTCCGGGGTGGACGCCGCGCGCAACCAGATCGCCGTGCGCCGCGCGACGCTCGCGGGTGAGCTCGCGCGGCAGCCCTCGAAGGACCCGATGGAGGTCGCCGAGGAGCAGCGCGATAAGGCCCAGCTGCGGTGTGCGGCGCGGGAGGACGCCGTCGCGGCGGCCACCAGGGTGGTGTCCGAGGCGGAGGCCGCCGTCGCCCGGCACACGGCCGGCACCGAGGTCCCCGACGCGGACGAGCTCACGGCGTTCGGCAGCGCCTGCCACCGCTGGCTGGACGACCGGCACGACGCGTTCACCAGCGAGGCGCTGGCGGTCGAGGCGGGCGGCCGCGCGTCGCTCTCCGGCACGCTGGCCGACGAGGCCGAGGAGACGTCGGCGGCCCGGCAGCAGGAGGCCACCGACCTCGCCATCACGCTGGAGACGGTCGAACGGGCGGCGGGCGCGGAGTTCCACGCCCTCGACCAGCGGCTCATCTCGTTGCGCGCCAAGGCACTCGACATCGCCGAGCAACGCGACCTGTTGCTGGACAAGCAAACGGGCCTGGCGCGCACACTCGGCACGTTGGAGGAGAAGCGCAAGACCGACACCGCACGCGCCGCGGAAGCCGCCGTGGTGCATGAAGCGGCCGAAACGCGCTATCGCCACCTGACCAGCGCCCACCTGCCCGCCGACGCCGGGGAGATCCCGGACGTCGTCATCGACCCGCGCCTGATCCGCGACTCGGAGTCCAAGCTCGGCATGGCCGTGCACGAGGCGCAGCAGCAGCTGGCCGGACGCATCGAACTGTCGTTGGACCCCGACGACGACGTGACCGTGCTGACCGCAACGCTGGACGGCGCGCGCATGGGCGCGCACGCCTTGTTGCAGACGTTGAAGGCCGAACGCGACCGCATCCGCACGCACATCACGGACGTCGAGCGCGACCTCTTCGACCAGACCCTCACCGGCGACACCCGCCGGCACATCGCCCAGCGCATCCAGGGCGCGTCCGAGCTGGTCGGCACGATGAACCACCGGCTGGAACGCGTCCAGACCGCGTCGGGCATCCGCGTGCAGCTCGACTGGCAGGTCGATCCGCAACTGCCTCCAGGCACCCGTGAGGCCCGCGACCTCCTGCTGCGTTCAGACCTGAACGACGACGAACGCGCGTTGCTGCACCAGTTCTTCCGTGAGCGCGTGGAAGAAGCACGCGCACACGACTCCGCAACGGGCTGGGAACAACAACTCGCCCAGGTGCTCGACTACACGACGTGGCACCAGTTCGTCGTGAAAGTCGACCGGGGCGAGGGCTGGGTACCGGTGACCAAACGCGTGCACGGCGCGTTGTCCGGCGGCGAGAAGGCCATCGTGCTGCACCTGCCGTTGTTCGCCGCGGCGGCCGCGCACTACCACGCGACCCCGACCGCACCCCGGCTGATCCTGCTGGACGAGGTGTTCGTCGGCGTCGACGCGACCAACCGCGGGCAGCTGCTGGAGCTGCTGGTCAACTTCGACCTGGACCTGGTGCTCACGTCCGACCACGAGTGGTGCGACTACCGGGAGCTGACCGGCATCGCCATCCACCAGCTCACGACCGGTACGGACGGAGACGACGCCGTCACGACCGTGCGCTTCACATGGGACGGACACAGCCTCACGGCCGATGACTGAACAACGCCAGTAGCTCTCGCTGGTCTTCGTTGAGCAGGGAGTGGGGCTGCGGGTAGATCTCCGCGGCCGCCCACAGCTCTTCGCGCACGCTGGACGCCGTACCGATCTTGCGTCCACGCGCGCGCAGGTCGTCCATGACGTCCTTGGCCTCGAACAGGTACACGGCGTCGATGACCAACGGCCGCGCGGTGCCGACGGAGCTGCCCGCGTCCGACTTCGGTCCGGTCAGCACGAGGTAGACCTCCGGCCCGCCCTCTTCCTTGAGGTCGAGGATGTTCTCCCGCTTCGGGTACCACCGGATGGTCACCGTGCGGCCGTCGGGCAGCCGTCCGTCGATGCTCGCGTTGGCCTGCGGTTCCAGGGCGATGCCGAGAATTCGTGCGGCGATCCAGTCGCCGAGGTGTCCGGTCGTGGCCGGGCGCCTGATGCACGCCGACAACGCCGCGTCGATGCGGTTGCGTTCCTCGATCAGCTTTGCCACGCGCCTCACGTCCTCCGTCATCGCACTCCTCCGCTGCGTTGCATGGCATACGCACGCACAGTCCGTGGCACTTCAAGCCGTACGGGCTCCACGGCTCCTATGCGGTCAAGCCGCCGCACGAGCACACGAGCCGACGCCCGTGCGTCCTGCAGCGCGGTTCCCTGCGGCACGTCGAGCGGGCCGGTGCAGAGCCCCGAGACGGCGACGTCGTGGCCCAGCCGGGCGTACTCGGCGGTGAGGAAGTCCTGGCAGAACGCCAGGTCGTGGGCCGCGAGCACACGGCCGGACAGGCGGGCGGCGAGCTCACCGGCGATCCCGGCGAACTGCGGTGCCCTGCGCACGTCGGCGGGGCTGATGCCGTGCCGGGGGCCGAAGTCGCGGCGCGGGTCCACGAGCGTGCACCACTCGTCGGTGCGGCGGCCCGCCCGGTCGAGGTGCACGACGGCCACCTCGATCACCCTGTCTCCCGGAGCAGGTCCCGTGGTGGCGACGTCGACGACCGCGTACCCCTTGCCCATGCCGGGATGTCGTTCGGACCCGTGCCGGACGTTATCCCTGCCCGCCCGCGTCATCCGATAGGACCAACGCGAGCTCGCCGCGGGTCGTGATGCCGAGCTTCGAGTAGGTATTGGACAGATGGTTGTCCACGGTCCGCACGGAGATCACCAACGACGACGCGATCTCCTTGTTCGTGAGTCCCCGTGCAGCGAGCACGGCCACTTCGCGCTCACGAGGCGTGAGTGGTGTCAACGTCAGCGTTGCCAATGCCGGTGTCCGTGCGCCCTCGCACAGGGCCGTCAACCGGCCGGCCAGCGCGCGGTTGCCCGACTTCGCGGCCGCTTCGGCCGCGAACAGCATGAAACCGGTTTCCGCGAACCGCGCGGCCACCGCCTCCAAGCTCGCGGAGTCGTTGCGCACCAGCGCTTCCGCGTGCGCGGCGAACACCGGCTCCAGCAGACCAGTGCTGGTGGCGGCGAGCTCCCTCAACCGGTCCACCACCTCGGCCGCCCGCCCGAGTCGCACCGCCTCGTGCAGGAGCAGGGCCTCCGCGGCGAACTCGCCGTGCTCGCGCGCCTCGGCCGCCCCGTCGAGCGGGGACGCGCCACCCGCACAGATCCGGGCCGTCCACAAGCTGTGCTGGTAGATCCGCATCCCGGGCGGCACGTGCCTTTCCGCCTCCGCGAGCAGCTCCCGCGCGTCGTTGCCGAGCAACGCCTCCACCTGTGCGAGCTCGCAGAGCCGCACGAACGGCTGGGCGGGCCGGGCCTCGGTGAGCAGGCGGCGGGCTTCGAGCAGCCGCCCGCCCGCCCTGGCCAGCCCCGCGCACGACACCGCCCAGCTCGCCCGCATGGAGTCCCATTCGGCCTTCGCCCGATGTGCCTGCACGGCAAGACGTTCCGCACGGCGCAGGTCGCCGTGCAGGGAGTGCACGAACACCTCCGCGAACAGGTTCATCTCGGCGCCCAGCCCGACCTCGGACACAGCCGGAACGACGGGGAACGGACCGGTGTACCGGCCCTGCACCGCGTCGATCATCGCGAGGATCGCCGCCTCACCGGGGTCTGATGCCGTGAGCAGCGCACGGGACTCGTCGTACTTGCCCGCGAGCAGCAGCAGCGCCGCCCGTGCCGCCGGCATCACGTCCATCGCGGCCGCTTCTTCGCTGCGCCCGAGACCCCAGCCGAGGTTCATGGCCCGTATCGTGCGGACCTCGATCGGGTCGTCGTCGGTCGCGACCATCGCGAAGACTTCCTCGGACTCCGCATGCCGGTCCGTGAACAGCAGTACGAGCGCCAACAACCGTGCGGCCTCCACGCCGCCGCCGATCGACCATGCGGCGCGTGCGAGTCGTTCTGCCAGAACAACACCCCCCGTCGCGCTGGCGATGTTCGCGGCGTTCAGCAGCAGGGCCGGATCATCCGCTGTTCCGCTGTCCAGACGCAGCACGGCCACTCGGAGCGGATCGTCGAGCAGTGAAGCCAGGTGGCGCTGATGGTTGCGCTTGCGCAGAGGTGGGCACTGCGCGCGCAACACCTCGCCGTACAACGGATGCGCGAGCCGCAGCCCCTCGTCCGTCACGGTCACGAGCCCGTCCAGCGCCTCCGACGCGGTGAGGTCCAGCGGTTCGCCGAACGCCAGCAGCTCGAGCACACGGCGTTCCTCGGCGGGCACCGCGGCGAGGTGCGCCTCGATCAGCTCGATCAGCCGTGGCGACAGCGGCAGCGGACCGTCCAACGACCACACACCGTCGTGCGACACCCATTGCGCGGCGAAGTGCATCTCTCGCAGCAGCAACATGTTCCCGGCGGACGCTGTCCACAGCCGATCGGCCGTGACGCTGTCCAGCACCCCGCCGAGCACCGTCTCCAGCACCTCGACCACCGCCGCGCGGCCGAGCGGGTCGAGCTCGATGCGCGGCAGCAGTTCGTCCTTCCAGAGCGCCACCACCGGGTCGGGTGCGCGTTCGCCCGACCGCAGCGTCGCCACCACGACGGCTTCGCGGTGCTGCACGAGTTGGTGCAGCAGCCCTGCTGAGGCGTCATCGAGCAGATGAACGTCGTCCACCACCACGACCTGCCCACGCAACGCGGACCGTGCGCTGGTCAGCATCGCCAACGGCGAGGGGTCCACCGACAGCAGGAAAGGCGCCATCACCCCGAGTGGAATCTCCGACATCGCCGCAGTGGCACGCAAACGGACGTCGCACGCCACCTCGTCCAACAGCCGTGTCTTGCCCACGCCGGCCGGCCCCGCCACGATCAGCCCCGCACCGCGCACCGCACGCCGGACCGCAGTCAGTTCGGCGTTCCTCCCCACGAACGGCCACCCCATGACCTCAGGCTAGGTGACGGGCGACGGCAAAATGGGTGATCGCCTACTCATGCCTCTGACCAGCGCCAACACCACGATGAGCGCATGAGCTTCTTCACCGATCCGACCCCGTACTTCGACCGGTGGCGCGAGCACGGGCCCGCACTGGTCGAGACCCCGGACGGCCAGTCGTCCTGGGTGATCAGCCGCTACGACGACGTCGTGCAGGCGCTCGGCCACCCCGGCCTCAGCAGCGCCGTCATCCCCGGCGGCATGCTCAACCACACCGACCCGCCGGAACACACGCGGTTGCGCAAGCCCATCGCGCGCGCGTTCTCCACACGACGCATGGAAGCCCTTCGGCCACGTGTCGAGGAGATCGCCAACGAGCTCCTCGACGCGTGGCAGGGCGCGGAGGAGGTGGACGTCATCGAGACGTTCGCCCATCCCCTGCCCATCACCGTCATCTGTGAACTTCTAGGTCTGCCCAAAGAGGACAGAGATGAGGTCCGGAAGCTCTCCGGCGAGCTGCTCGCGCCCGCGACGACGGCCGAGGCGTTCGGCAGGTTCACCGCGTACGTCGAGCGCCTGCTGGCGACCAAGGAGCCCGGTGACGACGTCATCACCGAGCTCCGCGACGAACCGAACCTGGTGATGACGCTGGTGTTGCTCATCACAGCTGGGCACGAGACGACCGTGCAGCTCATCGGCAACGGCCTGTTCGCCCTGCTCCGCGATCCCGCACTGAGGCGGGCGCTGGTCGAGGACCCGATCCTGGTTCCGGACGCCGTCGAGGAGTTCCTGCGCCTCGACGGTCCCCTGGCCATGGGGGTGGGTCGTGTCGCCACTGCCGACGTGGTGATCGGAGGGGTCACGATTCCGAGATCTTCGCAGGTCACCGTCTCACTAGGAGCGGCGAACCGGGATCCTTCCCGGTATTCCGATCCGGACGTGCTGCAGCTGGGTCGAGACCCACACGTCGCGTTCGGTCACGGCATCCACTACTGCGTGGGGGCGCGGCTGGCTCGCATCGAGGGTGAGATCGCGTTCGGAACGCTCCTTCGGCGTTTCCCGGAACTCGTGCTCGCCGCTGAGCCCGAGTGGAGGGAGTCATTCATCCGAGGCTTGGGATCATTTCGCGTGCGACCGAAGCCTTGACGGCGGCACGGGCGGCCGACAGGTCGTCGACAGCGTAAATCTCCGGGCAGGACGCGATGACGAGGTCCTTGTCTGACGCGACAGTCAGCAAAGAAACTTTCTCGGTCAACGACTTGGCCTGCCGGACAACTCCCTTGGAGTCCACGCGGATCAGCGTGACCCACGTCTCTGACCAGGGAAAGTCGGCGACAGCGCTGGATTTGCGCAGGCCTTCCACATCGAACTCGGCAAATCTGGGCATGACACCAAGATAACGAGTCGAGGTAGCGGAAAGGCAAAGATCACCCCTTTACCGCAATGCAGCCAGCAGATGGGACAGGTTGACACCCACGGCGTCGGCCAACCGGCGCACGACTTCTGGAGCGGGTGCCAACGGGTGTGTCTCGCGGGTGAACGGCAGACCTTCACCGCCTGAAAACTTCGATTGCGGCGTAACGGGCGCGAGGATCGGGTAGACGCGCCAGCGCGGAACCTTGGAGTCCGCCATGGCGAGTGTGTTCTCGTGCCACAGCATCACGGTCGATTGCCGGATGTTGCGCGCGAGGACGCAGCCGTGGCCCGTGAGCGTGATCGCGCGCGCAGCGGCCCGCACGGCGTTGCGGAACTCGCCCTCCACGACCCACACGCCGTTCATGAACTCCGCCGTGAAGCCCTCGGTCTCCAGCGCGGCGATCGTCTCGGCGTGCTGGTCGTCCGCGGCGGCCGTGGCGAGCTCCACTACCTCCTGCACCTCCGACGCCGTCACCACGCGCGCACCGGCCTCCGTGGAGTGGTGCAGGAGGCGTTCCACGTGCCGGTCCTCCGCGTAGGCAGCCCACTCCTGGGCCTTCTCCCATGCCGACCGTGCGATGACATCGGCCTCGGAACCGCCACGCAGCCGTGCGTCCTGCAAGAGCTGTGCGAGCACCACGGCGATGACAGAGCTCAACAGGGCGTCGTCACGCGTCTCGTCGTCTTCGGGCACGAGAGAGACGACCAGGTCGCGCAGTTCGGCACGCCAGCTCTCGTCGCCCGCCCACACGCCGACGGCGAGCAGGTTCAGGTAGTGGTCCGCGAGTGCCATCCGCACGAGCAACGGCTGGGCCGCCGCCTCCCGTGCGTCGCGGCGCGCGGTCGCCTTCAGCTGCTGCCGGTCCGCGGGATCCACCACGCTCACGCGGATCTTGTCGAGTTCGTCGAGGAAGTCGTCCCACCGGTCGTCCGAAAACCGGGCGAAGACGTCGTCCACCTGATACCTCCAGCTCACAGTCGAGCGACGGACTCGAGTACTCGTCTGGTTCGCGCCACCTCGTGCGCGCGAAAGACCGCGGCGCCCGCCAACGCCGCGATCGCGGTCGCGACGAGGGTGCCCTCGACGCGCTCGTGCAGTTCCACGCCGAGGGTCTCCCCGACGAAGTCCTTGTTGGACAACGCCATCAGCACCGGCCACCCCGTCGCCACCAAGGCGTCCGTGTGGCGCACCAGCGCGAGGCTGTGCCACGTGTTCTTGCCGAAGTCGTGTGTGGGGTCGATCAGCACGCTCTTGCGAGGCACACCGAGTGCGACCACCCGTTCCGCGCGCGTCGTCGTCTCCGCGACGACGTCCGCGACGAGGTTCGGGTAGCTCACCCTATGCGGACGGGTGCGGGGCCGCGCACCGCCCGTGTGGGAGCAGACGTAACCGGCGCCGTACTCCGCGGCGACCTCCGCCAGCTGCGGGTCCGCGCCCGCCCACGTGTCGTTGAGCAGGTCGGCGCCGGCCTCGCAGACGAGCCTGCCGACGTCCGCACGCCACGTGTCGCTGCTGATGATGAGATCCGGATATGCGGCGCGCACGCGTGCGATGAACGGCACGACGCGACGCACCTCTTCGCCGGAGTCGACCAGATCGCCGGGGCCGGCCTTCACGCCTCCGATGTCCACGATGTCCGCGCCCTCCGCCACCACGCGGTGCACGGCCTCCATGGCCACGTCCTCGGCGTAGGTGGCGCCCCTGTCGTAGAACGAGTCGGGGGTGCGGTTGATGATCGCCATCACCAGCGCGTGGTCGCGGACGACCGTCCGGCCGCGGAACTGGAGCTCGATCACATCCCGTGTCTACCAGGTGGTCCCCGACCTTTGCACATGGCGGACGTCTCATACTGCGTGGCGTGGAACTGGTGAAAGCGGTCGATGCGCTGTGGGAGCGCGGTTGGCTGCCGTACGACGTTCGCGAGATCGTGTCGCGTTCACTCGATGAGTCCGCCACCTCTCTCGTGGTGGACGTGATCGCTTTGTCCTGTTCGCCGCATGCGGCGACCACCGTGCACCCGCGGTGGCAGGCTCAGCTGGACGAGATCGGCGCCTCCGTGTGGTGGGAGGGGCCGCTGCTGGACGCGTGGGCGTCGCGGCACATCGAGACCCGTTCGTACGCCGAACGCACCGCTGCCGAGCTGGTGAAGTTCATCGGTCGTTTGCCGTCGTTGCCGCTCATCCTGCCGTTGCCAGGTGACGCGCTGATGTCCGCCGTGCGCGCGGGGCTCGACCCGAAGGTGCTCAACCGCGTGCGAGGCCTGCTGGCGAAGGCCGAGTCCACGGCGTTCCCGGAGGAGGCCGAGGCGCTGTCGGCCAAGGCGCAGGAGCTGATGAACCGGCACGCGCTGGAGCGCGCGATGCTCGACGCCGACCTGCCGGCGCTGGCGACCTCGCGGCGGATGTGGCTGGACAAGAGCTACTTCAAGGAGAAGTCGCAGCTCGTGCACGTGGTGTCCGGGGCGTTCCGGTCGCGCGCGGTGGCCTACGACGGCTTCGGGTTCGTGGCGCTCGTGGGCGACGAGGTGGACCTGGAGAGTGTGGAGGTCTTGTCGACGTCTCTGCTCGTGCAGGCCACACGGGCGATGGTCGCCGTCGGCGGCAAGTCCGGAAAGGGCAGTGAGGCGCGTTCGCGGCCGTTCCGGAAGTCGTTCCTGGTGGCGTACGCGGCGCGGATCGGGGAGCGGCTGACGGCCGTCGAGGAGGTCCCCGAGGTCGCCGACGAGCGGTTGCTGCCAGTCCTCGCCGAACGCAAGCAGGCCGTGGACACGCTGTTCGAGCAGATGTTCACGCGCACCCGCACGTCACGCGTGACCGTCCGGTCGGCCGCCGGCTGGGGCGCGGGCCGTGCCGCGGCGGACGCGGCCGACATCGGGCCGGGCCGCAGGTCCGTGACCTCGGGCTAGTTCTCGCCTCGCGACTCGTCCACCCCTTCGAGTGAACTCCCCCTCCACAAAGGCGTCCGAAGGGCTCCACCCCCGATTTCCCGTCAGACCCCCTCCCTAACGTCACCCCCATGACATCCACCTACCACAACGAAACGAAGCTCGGCGAGGTCAGCTACCGCCTGAGCGCGACCACCGACTCGACCGACGCGATGGTGCTCGACCTGCTGGGCTCGCTCGACTCCGGCGAGGTGGTGGCGGACGGCCGCCTCCGCCTCCCGGTCGAGGGCGGCGCCACCGTGGGCAAGCTCCTGGCCCGAGTCCTGACAGCCCACACCCGCCTGCGCTCCCGCCCGTCCCGCCACGCGAACGCCAACCAGCCGTGGACCGACCCCCTCGACGACACGCTCCGCCTCACCTGGCTCACCGACCCGGAACCAGACGCGGCCAAGCTGATCAGGTCGATCGCCGACGAGATGCAGCGCTCGGCCACCGCCATCCGAGCCCGCCTGGCCCGGATCGGCTGCGACCCGGACGTACCGGGCCGCGAACTCTCCGCCACGGCGGCGACCCTGCTGGGGTCGGCCTCAGGGCAAAGTCAGGGAAGAACCTGATCCGCCCGCCCCACCCCCGGCGGACCCTGGAGTAGCAAGCACCAGAGTCTCAGGGGGTACCAGTGGAAATCGGCGGCCTGTTCACAGCCCTGCTCTTCGGAGCCATCATCGGCGGCCTGGGCCGCCTGGTGATCCCAGGCAGGCAACACGTCTCCCTGCTGGCGACCATCCTCGTAGGCATAGTCGCGGCCCTACTGGGCACGGCGGCCGCCACCGTCCTGGGCGTGGCGGACACCCCGGGAATCGACTGGATCGAACTGGCCCTCCAGGTGGGCCTGGCAGGAGCCGGCGTAACCCTCTGGGCAAACCGCTCCAAGCCAAAACTCCCCCGCTGACACCCAGGCGCCACACCACCACCCGCACACCCGCCGCCAGACCCGAGCCGCCAGGCCCGCCGAGCGCACCCAAGCCCCAGCGCCAGGCCCGCCAGGCACCCAACGGGTCAAGGCGGCGCCACCACCCGCGCCCAGTCCGCCACGACGGCCACCGAGGTGGCCTTCGCACCTGCCCACCGAGGGGAGGCAGGGCGAGCCGAGGCGGGCTAGCCGAGACAGGCGAGCCGAGCCGCCAGCGAGGGCGGGGCCAGGCGAGGCAAGCCGAGGTGGCGCGAGCCCAGGTAAGGCGGCGAGCCGCGCGAGGCGGGGCAAGGAGGCAGGGCGAGCCGAGGCCAGGCGCGCCGAATCAGGGCGGGGCCAGGCGAGGCAAGCCGAGGTGGTGGCAGCCCAGGGCAAGGCGGCGAGCCGAGCCAGGCCGCGCGAGGCGAGGCGGCGCAAGGCGAGTCGCGGCAAGGCGAGTCGCGGCAAGGCGAGTCGCGGCAAGGCGAGTCGCGGCAAGGCGAGTCGCGGCAAGGCGAGTCGCGGCAAGGCGAGTCGCGGCAAGGCGAGTCGCGGCAAGGCGAGTCGCGGCAAGGCGAGTCGCGGCAAGGCGAGTCGCGGCAAGGCGAGTCGCGGCAAGGCGCGGCTGGGCAAGTCAAGGCGAGGCGAGGCGAGCGACGGCAGAGGCACAAGCCGAAGCCTGGGCAAGACGGGAACAGCCGCGCGAGGCGGGCCAAGCGCGTACCAATGGCTTTAGGTGAACGCGATGCCGAAGGCGAGCCCGACCGAGCGCGCGCTCAGGGCAATGGCGCAGCCGAGCCCAGCCAAGACCCAACGCAATGCCGAAGGCGAGGCGTCCCTCCCTCTCGGCTCGGCCCAAGCGGTATCGGTGACGTACCCACCCATCCCAGCCACGCACCAACGAGATTGGGGCTTGACTTTGGGTGCGAGGTGCTACCACTTGTGGCTCGGCCGGGCCTCTTTTCAGCCCGGCCTTTTCCGGTCCGACAAGCACCTCGCAAGGGCCCCGAAGTCAAGCCCCAATCTCTATCGACGCGCCAGCGGCGATGACTCGACCACGCCCGTCAAAGTCTTTGCCTCCAACAGGACCACCGCACTGGCGACCCGACCAAACGCTGGAATCGGCACCGGCCAAAGCAGCAAAACCCCCAGATGATCAGCAAACGTTCATCCTCCAGCCCACTCCGTGAGCCACAATGCGCGCCTCCGCCCCAAACGAGGAGGACCAGTGGTCCGGTTGTGCACAGGCCTGGTGGCCGTCGTGTTGCTGGCATCCGCCGCCCCAGCCCAAGCATCAGCACCGCAACGGTTCCAGCGGTTCGACACGATGTCGGTGTTCCGGAACACCTCCGCGGCCGAACACACGGCGTCCGAGATCGCCGCCGCCACCGCGGACGGCAAGCTGGTCGTCTACACCGACTCACCCGGCAAGCGGATCGGCTTCGCGAAGACCGGCCAGAAGCTGACCCCGGACGGCGTGCTGGCGATGCCGGGCGAGCCCACCTCGGTCGACATCATCGGCGACCTCGCCCTGGTCGCGGTGAACACGTCGGAGTCGTTCACCAACCCGTCCGGCCGACTGCTGGTGGTAGACCTCGAGAAGCGCACCACGATCGCCACCCACGAGCTGGGCGGCCAGCCCGACTCCATCGACATCTCGAAGGACGGCCGGTACGCGGCCATCGCCATCGAGAACGAGCGTGACGAGGACGTCAACGACGGCGCGATCCCGCAGGCGCCGGGTGGGTTCCTCACCATCGTGGACATCACGAAGGACCCGAAGAGCTGGCAGCTGCGCAAGGTCGAGCTCGCCGGCATCGCCGAGGTCGCGCCGACCGACCCCGAGCCCGAGTACGTGAGCATCAACGGCCGCAACCAGGTCGCGGTCACGTTGCAGGAGAACAACCACATCGCGATCGTGGACCTCAGGTCCGGCAAGGTCGTGAGGCACTTCTCGGCGGGCACGGCGACCGTCAAGAACACGGACACCGAGGACGACGGCAAGTTCGACCCGTCCGAGACCATCACGGTCCCGCGCGAGCCGGATGCCGTCGCGTGGCTCGACGACAACACGCTCGGTACCGCGGACGAGGGTGACTACCTCGGTGGGTCGCGCACGTGGACCGTGTTCGACGCCGAGTCCGGCAAGGTCGTGTTCTCGTCGGGCAACGAGCTGCAGCAGATCGCCGTGAAGCAGGGGCAGTACCCGGACGGGCGGTCGGACAACAAGGGCGTCGAGCCCGAGGGGCTGGCGGTCGCGACCTTCGACAGGGACAGGTACGCGTTCGTCGGGTTGGAGCGGGCGAACCTCGTTGCCGTGTACGACGTGAACAACCCGCGCAAGCCGCGGTTCCTGCAGGCGCTGCCGACGGGCGTGGGGCCGGAGGGGCTGCTGCCGATCCCGGCGACGAACACGCTCGTCGTCGCGGCGGAGGAGGACTCGGCCGAGGACGGCATCCGGTCGTCACTCAGCGGTTACAAGCTCACGCGCACACCGCTGCAGGTGTCGTTGCAGCGCAACCAGGGCACGCCGTCGATCGTGTCGGACGGCATCAACTTCGGTGCGCTGTCCGGGCTTTCGGGCATTCCCGGCAACTACCGCGACGTCGTGTCCATCACGGACGCCGCCTACACGCCGACGCGCATCCTGACGATCGACACCGTTCAGGCGCCGGCCAAGGTGCGCAAGGAGCTGACGCTCACCAAGGACGGCCAGCCCGCGAGCTACGACGGTGAGGGCATCGCCGCGCGCAAGAACAACGGCTACTGGGTCGCGGTCGAGGGTGACGGCAAGCAGAAGCCGAACCTGCTGCTCGAGGTCGCGGCGAACGGTGCCGTCACGAAGGAGATCCCGCTGCCGGAGGCGGTCGCGAAGACGGCCACCAGCAACGGGTTCGAGGGCGTCACGACGACCGGCAGCGGCAAGAACGAGCAGGTGTGGCTGGCGGTCCAGCGCGAGTGGAAGGCCGACAAGGCGGGCCAGGCCACGCTGGCCCGGTACACGCCGGCGACCGGCGAGTGGGCGTTCGCCGCGTACCCGCTCGACGCTCCGCAGGCCGGTGCGTGGATCGGGCTGTCCGAGATCACGGCACTGAACGACCGCACGCTGCTGGTGCTCGAACGCGACAACCAGCGCGGTGACGCGGCCAGGACCAAGAAGGTCTTCCGCGTCGACATCGGCAACCTGAAGCCGGTTCCCGCGGGCGCGGAGAAGCCGGTGGTCACCAAGAAGCTCGCCGAGGACCTCGTCCCCGCGCTCCAGGCCGGCGGTGCCGCCACGCACGACAAGCCGGAAGGCCTCGCCGTCATCGGCACGTGGCCGCTCCAGCGCCTCGTCGGCGTCGTCGACAACGACGGCCTCGAGGACGCGCCGGGCGAGTCGGTCTTCCTCCGCCTCGGCTGGGTCCGCTAGTCGGCGGGCTTCAACGCCAGGTAGGCCGGACGCACGAGCTCGGCCAGCGAGGTTCCGCCCACGTCGACGGGCACGGAGCCGAGCTGGTCGAGCACCGCGTCCGGCCGCACCACCGCGGTCGGGTCGCCCAGGCTCAGGTTCGTCGTGGTCTGCCTGTGCCAGAACGTGTCCAGGCACCTCGTCAACGGCGGTGCCTCCTCGCGCGCCGCGGCACCCAACGTCGTGCCGCGCAGCATCCGCAGCCGTTCCAGCAGCTCCTCACGGCCGCGCCCGCGCCACGCGAGGATCTCGAACGGGTCGTTGTCGAACGACTCCGCCAGCAGGTAGCAGGCGGCGGCGAGGTGCTTGCACGGCACCTCCCAGTCCGGGCACGTGCAGTCCATCTGCATCTCGCGCTGCGTGGCGGGGAACAACCCCAGCCCCAGCGACGCGAACAACGACTCGATGTCCGCGGGCATCTCGCCGGCCAGCAACTTGGCCGCGTACAAGGCCTTCCCGGCCAGCGCGTGCTCGATCCGCTGCCACTCGGCGCCGGTGAACGACTTGATCGCGATGCGGGCCTTGTACGGCGTCGGCCGCGACCCCTGCACCAGCGCGATGGCCATGCTCGTGGACAACGACAACGACAGCACCTGGCCCTGCCGCGCGTAGTTGCGGCCCCGCGTCAGCCGGCCGCCCATCCCGAACGACTCCAGCACCTCGATGAACCGCCGCGACCACCACGTCGCACCGATGTCACCGCGTTTCGACCGCGCCTTGATCCCGTTGTCCGCCTTGATGGTCCTGCCGTAGCGGGGCTTCTCGCCGGACCAGTGCTCACTCACCGACGGCCTCCCCCGACAACGTCAGCAGGTCGCGCAGCTGGGACGTCGACAGGTCGGTCAGCCAGTTCTCGCCGGCACCGACCACGAGCTGCGCCAACGCGCGCTTCTCCTCGATCATGGCGTCGATGCGCTCCTCCAGCGTGCCGATGCACACGAACTTGCGCACCTGCACGTTGCGCTGCTGCCCGATCCGGAACGCCCGGTCGGTCGCCTGGTCCTCGACGGCCGGGTTCCACCAGCGGTCCAGGTGGATCACGTGGTTCGCGGCGGTGAGGTTCAGCCCGGTCCCGCCCGCCTTCAACGACAACAGGAACAGCGACGGCCCGCGCTTGTCCTGGAACCGCTCGACCATGCGGTCACGCGAAGCCTTCGAGGTGCCGCCGTGCAGGAACATCACCTCGGTGTCGAACCGCGCGGCCAGGTACGGCACGAGCATGCTGCCGAACTCGGTGAACTGGGTGAAGCACAACGCTTTGTCGCCCTCGGCGAGCACCTCCTCCAGCACCTCCTCCAGCCGCGTGAGCTTGCCGGAACGGCCCGCGACGCGGGAACCGTCGCCCAGGAAGTGGGCGGGGTGGTTGCAGACCTGCTTGAGCTTCGACATCGTCGCGAGCACGAGCCCGCGCCGCTCGATGCCCTCGTCCGCTTCCTCGATCTTCTCCAGCATGTCGTTGACGACGGCCTGGTACAGCGACGCCTGCTCGGTGGTGAGGTTGCACAGCTGCCGCATCTCGACCTTGTCCGGCAGGTCGCTGATGATGCGCGGATCGGTCTTCAGCCGCCGCAGCACGAACGGGTTGGTGATCTTGCGCAGCCGTGCCGCGGCCTCCTGGTCGTTGTGGCGCTCGACGGGAACGGCGTAGCGGGCGCGGAACGTGCTGACCGTGCCGAGCACGCCGGGGTTGGCGAAGTCCATGATCGACCACAGCTCGGCCAGCCGGTTCTCGACGGGTGTGCCGGTGAGTGCGACGCGATGACGTGCCTTGAGCTGCCGCACGGCCTGCGACTGCCGGGTCGCGCTGTTCTTGATGTTCTGCGCCTCGTCCAGCACCACGCGGTCGAAGGTCAGGTCCCCCAACGCCTCCGCGTCACGAGCGGCCAGCGCGTAGGTGGTGAGCACGAGATCATGACTCTCCACGGCCTCGCGCAGCGCGTCGCCGTCGAGCCGGTCCGCGCCGTGGTGCACGTGCACCTTCAGCTCCGGGGTGAACCGCGCCGCCTCGCGCTGCCAGTTGCCGACGACCGACATCGGGCAGATCAGCAACGTCGGCGGCCGCTTGCCGTGCTGGCGGTTCAGCGCCTCCAACGCCAGCAGCTGCACGGTCTTGCCGAGCCCCATGTCGTCGGCGAGGCACGCGCCCAGCCCGATCCTGTCGAGGAACGCGAGCCACGCCAGGCCGCGCTGCTGGTACGGGCGCAGCCGCGCGCCGAAGTTCTCCGGCGGGTCCACGGGTTCCAGCTGCTCGTCGGCCTTCCCGGTGAGCAGGTCGCCGAGCCAGCCGTCCGCCTCGACGTCCACCAGCGGCAGCGGCAGGCTCTCGTCCGCCTCGCTGAGTCCACTGTGGAGCATGACCTCGGCGGCGGTCATCTGGCCACCACCTCGCCGCAGGAACGCGAGCCCGGCGGCGAGCCGCTTCTGGTCGACCTGCACCCACTGGCCGCGCACCTTGACCAGCGGCACCTTCGCCCTGGCCAGTTCGGCGAGCTCGGCGTCGGTCAGCGTGTCCTCGCCGAGGGCGAGCTCCCACTTGTAGTCCACGATGGACTTCAGGCCGATCTCGCTCTCCTTGGCCACGGTCCCGGCCGTGCCGCGGCTCTTCGTGGTGAGCTTCAGGCCGAGCTTCGTCGTCTGCTGCCACCACGACGGCAGCAGCACGCCGAACCCGGCCTGCGCCAGCGCGGGCGCCGCCGTCAGGAACCGGTACGCGCCCTCCGCGCCGACCTCCAGCTCGGACGGGTGCTGCCCGCGCAACGCCTCGTCCAGGTCCGGGTGCAGCTTGCTCGCGCGCCCGAGGTCGGCGAGCAGGTGCTCCTGAGGTGCGGGAATCCACCGCCGCAGCACGCCGTCGTCCGCGAACCACACCTGCTGCGCGGGCACGAGCACGCTCGGTTCGTCGACGGCCTGCAGCAGGAACTCGACGGCCCACTCCTCCTCGTTGCGCTGCTCGGGCGACCGCAGCCGGAAGCACGTGCGCACAGGGCTCTCGTTGCCCGCGCTGTCGCGCCACCGGTCGAGCTGCTCGCGCAGTTCGTAGAGCTCGACGGGGTCCGCGTCGAACACGGGCTCGCCGGTGAGCGCGGCGAGCCACGCCTCGGCGGTCGTCCTCGGCCGCCGGGGAGCGAGCGCCATCCCGTCCAGCCGGGTGCGCACCTGCTCGTCCACCGCCGTCGTGAGTGCCGCACGCACCAGTTCGGCGGGGTCGCTGACGATCTCCTCGCACCGGCAGGCGGGTGGCATCGCGGCCTGCAACGCGGCGAACCGCGCCGAGTCCGTGCCGGACAGCACCGGCACCCAGCGCGCCCGTGGCTGATCGGGCGCGACGGAAGGCAGCACGCGGCCGCGTTCGACCAGGTCGGCGGCGAACCCGGCGACGTCGAACACGAACCGCGCCGAGTCGCTCAGCCGCATCTCCGCGGGACGTTCCGGAGTGCCCTGCAGGCGGACCGTGGGCACGCCCCACTGCCGCAGCGCCACCTTGCCGCGCGGGGCTCGCCCGGCCGTGAGGGGGTCGCGGACCAGCTCCGGCGAGGCCATCGGACCGGACGAGAACGACGGCAGCAGCAACGCGCGGGTGGTCGCCTTGAGCGGCTCCAGCCCGAGGGCGGCGACCAGCGACTCGGCGTTCGCGGCGAACGGGTGGGGCGCGTCACGTCTGGTGCTCTCGCTGCGGGCGGGCAGCCCGGAGTCCTCGGCCCACAGCGCGAGGACGCCGTCGGTCGTGCAGAGGCCATGCAGTACGAGCACCTTCGAACCCTATGTGCTCACATTGGTGCCATGGTCGAAGACTCCCCTGTCGTGCTGGACGGTCAGTCCCTGAGCGCCGACGACGTGGTGCGCGTTGCGCGCTATCACGCCCCGGTGACCCTCCACGCTGATGGACTCGCACGCCTCGATGCGTCGTGGCAGGCCAGTCAGCGCCTTGTGGTGCGACGACAGGTGTACGGCCGTACGACGGGCGTGGGTGCGAACCGCGACCAGATCATCAGCACGGAGGGGTGGGCCGAGCACGGCCTGCGCCTGCTGCGCAGCCACGCGGGCGGGCTCGGCGGCATGCTCCCCGAGGAGCAGGTGCGGGCGATGATGGTCGTCCGGCTGAACCAGCTGCTGGCGGGCGGCGCCGGCGTGCGGATGGCCGTGGCCGACGCGCTGCAGGCCGCGTTGAACAGCAGCTGCTACCCCGGTGTGCACGAGTACGGCGCGATCGGCACCGGCGACCTGACCGCGCTGGCCGAGACGGGCCTGACGCTGCTCGGCGAGCGCTACTGGCTCGGCTCCACCCAGACGCCGGACCCGATCGAGCTCGACTCGGGTGACGCGCTGGCGTTGATCAGCAGCAACGCCCTGACCATCGGCATGGCGGGCCTCGCCTGGCAGGACGCGCACCGCCTGCTGAAGGCCACCCAGGTCGTGGCCGCGCTGTCGTTCCTCGCGGTCGACGGCGCCGTCGAGGCCTACGACGAACGCGTCCACCTGGGCCGCCCGCACCCCGGCCAGGTCGCGGTCGCCGCCGAGATGCGCCGCCTGATCGGCGAGCCGCCGCGCCCGCCTGCCCGCATCCAGGACCCGTTCGGCTACCGCTGCTTCCCGCAGATCCACGGCCCGTGCGTCGACGCCGCCACCGACCTCAGCCGTGTGCTCGACGTCGAGTTCAACGCCGCCGCCGAGAACCCGCTGATCGTCGCCGACCACTTCGGACCGGAGGACGACGCCGCGTACCACCACGGCGCGTTCCACAGCGCGTACCTGGGCCAGGCGCTGGACCGGCTGCGCCTGTCGATGCTGCACACCGGCCACATCTCGACCGCCCGTCTGGCCACCCTGGTCGAACCGAACTTCACGGGGCTGCGCCCGTTCCTCGCCGAGGGCGTGCGCGGCAGCTCGGGCGTGATGATCCTGGAGTACAGCGCCAACTCGGCCCTCGCCGAGGTCCGCACGCTCGCCGAGCCCGCGAGCATCGGCAACGCCGTGGTGTCGCGCGGCCAGGAGGAGAACTCCAGCTTCGCCTTCCAGTCCGCCTCCCAGGCGCTGCGCTCGCTCGGCGCGTTCCGCCTGGTGCTCGCCTGCGAGGTCGTCGCCGCCGTCCGCGCGCTGCGGCTGCGCGGCATCGTTCCCGCGACACCCGCTCTGCGCTCCGCCTTCGAGGCGGCGGAGGCGAAGCTCAACCCCGACATGTCCGACCGCCAGCTGAGCCCCGACGTGGAGGTGGCCTCCGCCCTGCTGGACGACTTCGCGGCCGTCTGAGCTTGACCTCGACCAATCTGGAGCTCCTACGGTCGGCTGCGACCAGGTTGTTCGAGGTGGGGGTGGCAGATGCGGGCTGTTCGCGTGCACGAGTTCGGCGGGGCGGCGGTGCTCCGGCTGGAGGAGATCGCGACACCCGCGGCGGGCCCTGGGCAGGCCGTGGTGGCCCTGGAGGTCGCCGACGTGATCTTCCTGGACACCCTGCTGCGCGGCGGCTGGGGCCAGGAGTACTTCCCGCTGACGCTGCCGTACGTGCCCGGCCTCGGCGGCGCGGGCGTCGTGCTCTCCGTCGGACCGGACGTCGACCCGGCCTGGGTGGGCAGGCGCGTCATCGCCCGCGGCGCCGGTGCCTACGCCGAGCAGGTCGCCTTCGCGGCCGAGAACCTCGTCGCCGTACCCGCCGGCCTGCCCTCGACGTCGGCCGCGGCCATGATCCACGACGGCGCGACCGCCCTGCTGCTGGTGCGCCGGGCGGAGATCGTGCCGGGTGCCTGGGTTCTGGTGTCGGCGGCGGCAGGCGGCGCGGGGTCGTTGCTCGTCCAGCTGCTGCGCGATGCCGGGGCACGCGTCATCGCCGCCGCTCGTGGCGCGCGCAAGCTCGACCTGGCCCGCGAGCTGGGCGCCGAGGTGACCTTCGACTACTCCGCCGACGGCTGGCAGCACCAGGTTCGCGAGGTGTCCGGGGGCGTTGGTGTCGCCTACGACGGTGCGGGCGGTGCGCTCGGCCAGGCCACGTTCGAGGCAGTGGCCGAAGGCGGGCGGTTCGTCACCTACGGCTCGTCGGACGGGCTCACCAGCATCGACCCGGCCGAAGCCGAGCAGCGGCGGGTGCGCGTGGACGACGTGCTGGCGGCCGGGGCGCCGGCGCCCGAGGTCGTGCGGGAACTTCTCTCCGACGCGCTCGCCCTCACGGCGGAGGGGCGCATCCGGCCGGTGATCAGCGCGACCTACCCGCTGGAGGAGGTGGAGCGGGCGCACCGGTCACTGGAGGAACGCGGCACCCTCGGCAAGTCGCTCCTGCTGGTCCAGCCCAGGTAGACCCACAAGTTACTCACTGGTAGCGTCCGGCCGCAGAGACGCAAGGAGGCGCACAGTGCTGCTCGACCCGAACCACTACGACCCGGCCCACCTCGACGACGAGACCCGCCGCCTGCTCAGGGCGACCGTCGACTGGTTCGAGGCCCGCGGCAAGCGGCAGCTCATCGCGGACGCGCAGGACAAGGTCTGGTACACCGAGTTCCTCGACTTCGTGAAGCGCGAGAAGCTCTTCGCCACCTTCTGCACGCCGAGCGGTGTCGACGGCACCAAGCGCTGGGACGCCGCCCGCAACGCCGCGTTCAGCGAGGTGCTCGGCTTCTACGGCCTGCAGTACTGGTACGCCTGGCAGGTCACCGTTCTCGGCCTCGGCCCCATCTGGATGAGCGGCAACGAGGAGGCCAAGCAGAAGGCGGCGGCCCTGCTCGACTCCGGCGCCGTCTTCGCGTTCGGCCTCTCCGAGAAGGAGCACGGCGCCGACGTCTACAGCACCGACATGATCGTCACGCCCACCGAGAACGGCTACGAGGCCACCGGCGGCAAGTACTACATCGGCAACGGCAACGTCGCCGGCATGGTCAGCGTCTTCGGCAAGATCGCCGGCTCCGACGAGTACGTCTTCTTCGCCGTCGACAGCCAGCACGAGAAGTTCGAACTGGTCAAGAACGTCGTCGACAGCCAGATGTTCGTGAGCGAGTTCAAGCTCAACGGCTACCCCCTCACCGACGCGGACGTGCTGCACCGCGGCCCCGACGCGTTCTCCGCCGCGCTCAACACCGTCAACGTCGGCAAGTTCAACCTCTGCACGGCGAGCATCGGCATCTGCGAGCACTCGTTCTACGAGGCGATCACGCACGCCCACAACCGGATCCTCTACGGCAACCCGGTCACGGACTTCCCGCACGTGCGCCAGAACTTCGTGGACGCCTACGCCCGCCTCACCGCGATGAAGCTCTTCGCGGACAGGTCGGTCGACTACTTCCGGTCGGCGAACGAGGACGACCGCCGCTACCTGCTCTTCAACCCGATCACCAAGATGAAGGTCACGAGCGAGGGCGAACAGGTCATCGACCTGCTCTGGGACGTCATCGCCGCCAAGGGCTTCGAGAAGGACACCTACTTCACCCGCGCCACGGCCGACATCCGCGCGCTGCCCAAGCTCGAAGGCACCGTGCACGTGAACCTGGCCCTGGTGCTCAAGTTCATGCCGAACTACCTCTTCAACCCCAGGCAGTACGACGAGGTCCCGACCCGTCACGACGCGACGGACGACGACTTCTTCTGGCGCCAGGGCCCGGCCCGCGGCCTCGGCAAGATCCAGTTCCACGACTGGGAGCCGATCTACACCGAGCACGCCCACCTGCCCAACGTGGCGCTGTTCCACGAGCAGGCCAAGGCCATCAAGACCCTGCTCACCACGGCCGCGCCGGACGAGGCGCAGCAGAAGGACCTCGACTTCCTGCTGAACCTCGGCCACCTCTTCACGCTCGTCGTCTACGGCCAGCTCGTCCTGGAGCAGGCCAGGATCACGGGCACCGACCAGCACGTGCTGGACCAGATCTTCGACGTCCTGGTCCGCGACTTCGCCGGCTACGCGACCGCCCTGCACGGCAAGGCGAGCAGCACCGAGGCCCAGCAGCAGTGGGCCGTGGGCCAGCTCCGCAAGCCGCACGTCGACCAGGCCCGCTTCGACGCCGTCTGGCAGCAGGTCGAGGCGCTGTCCGGCCGCTACGAGATGCGCCCGTAGCAGCACCGATCGAGACACGAGGGGGCGGAGCCGACAGGTTCCGCCCCCTTGACGCATCCGTTCCACAAACGTTTACATGAAGGCCTGCCGCCGCACTCCACGAGCTACAAGGGAGCGCGCGCAAAGTGGATCACCGCAGATGGCGCACAGCCGCAGCAGCCGCCCTCATCGCGACGACCCTCCTCACGCCCACGGCACGAGCCGAGAAACCAGAGCTGGCCCTGACCCCGCCGATGGGCTTCAACAACTGGAACAGCACGCACTGCCGCGACGACTTCAACGAGGACATGGTCAAGGGCATCGCCGACATCTTCGTCAGCAAGGGCCTCAGGGACGCGGGCTACGAGTACGTCAACATCGACGACTGCTGGGCACTTCCGGAACGCAACGCGGACGGCGACCTCGTCCCCCACCCGACGCGTTTTCCCAACGGCATCAAGGCCGTCGCCGACTACGTCCACTCCAAGGGCCTCAAGTTCGGCATCTACACGAGCGCGGGAACCAAGACCTGCAACAAGGAAGGCGGTTTCCCGGGCGGCCTCGACCACGAGGTGCAGGACGCGAAGCTGTTCGCGAGCTGGGGCGTCGACTACCTCAAGTACGACAACTGCAACAACCAGGGCGTAGACGCGAAACTGCGCTACACCAGGATGCGCGACGCCCTCAACGCCACCGGGCGCAAGATCGTGTTCAGCCTCTGCGAGTGGGGCCAGAACAAGCCGTGGGAGTGGGCGAAGGACGTCGGCCACCTCTGGCGCACCACCGGTGACATCAGCGACAACTGGAACTCCATGGTGTCGATCGCCAAGCGCAACATGGAGCTCGCCGAGTACGCGGGCCCCGGTCACTGGAACGACCCGGACATGCTCGAAGTCGGCAACGGCGGCATGACGGACGTCGAGTACCGCAGCCACTTCAGCCTCTGGTCGATCATGGCCGCTCCCCTGCTGATCGGCGCCGACCTGCGCGAGGTCACCCCGGAGACGTTCGAGATCCTGGAGAACCGCGAGGTCATCGCCGTCAACCAGGACAGGCTCGGCGTCCAGGCCGAGGTGCTCAGCAACGCCGGCGGCAACCACGTCCTGGTCAAGCCGCTGAGCAACGGCGACAAGGCCGTCCTGCTGTTCAACGAGAACGACAGCGCCACGAACATCTCCGTCACCGCCGCGGAACTGGGCCTCGCCAAGGCGACCGGCTACAAGGTCCGCGACCTCTGGGCCAGGACCACCACGCACTCCGCCGGCGAGATCAGCGCCGCTCTCCCGCCGCACGGCTCGGCGATGTTCCGCGTCAGCGCGGCCAGGGACTGGTACGCCTACCCGCCGGCCGTTACCACGGCGGCGGACGGCGAAGTCCTCTACCCCGGCGCACTTCCGATCGTCCAACCCGGCAGGACGGTCACCTACACGACGTCCGTCACGAACACCGGCCGCCTGCCGATCGCCCTGGTCCAGGCCACCCTGCGGGTCCCCCAGGGCTGGACGGCGACGACGAACACCAGCTTCAAGGCGGTCCTGCCCGGTCAGCAGAGCTTCAGGACCACGTGGAAGGTCCGGGTTCCGGAGAACGCGCAGCCGGGCAGGTTCGCGATCACCGCGGGCTTCACCTTCCACAGCCCGCACGAGCACAACCCCGTGACCAGGCAGTACGCCGCCGAGGCACTGGTACCCGGCGCCGCGCCGAAGGGCGAGAACTTCGTCAGCGACCTGAAGTGGTTGCGCGCCACCAATGGCCACGGACCGGTCGAGACCGACACCACCAACGGCGAGGCCAAGCAGGGTGACGGCGGCCCGATCACGGTGCGCGGCAAGACGTACGCCAAGGGCCTCGGCACCCACGCCCCGGCCCACGTCGAGTACTACACCGGCGGCGCGTGCACGAGGCTCACCGCCACCATCGGCATCGACGACAGGAAGGTCAACCCGCTCAGCCTCGTGAGCTACGAGGTCTGGGCCGACGACCGGATGGTCTACGACAGCGGCCCGGTCACCGGCACCGACGCCGCGAAGTCGCTGGTGGCCGACGTCTCCGGCGCCACCGTCACGCGTCTGGTCGTCAAGGACGGCGGCAACGGCAAGTCCTACGACCACGCCGACTGGGCCGACCTCAGGATCGCCTGCTAGCGCTCCTGGAACCGCTCCAAGGCCGCGATCATGAGTTCGAGCCCGAACTCGAACTCGTGATCGTGGTCGTAGGTCCCCAGCTCGTCGATCACCCCGGCGGACAGCGGGAACGCCGACACGTCCACGCCGGCGTACGGCGACAGCGCGATCCCGCCGAGCTCCGGCGACGTCGCGACCTCCCGCATCAACGTCCCCAGCAGGTACGACACCATCGCCCGCATCATCCCGACGGCGATCTTGCCGCGGAAGCCCGCCCGGTCGAAGTTCATCAGCGCCGACTCGATCGTCCGGAACCCCGCCTCCGAGCTGAGCCGCCGGGTCGCCAGCAGCACGAACGCGCGGGGGTGCCGCTGCGCCAGTTCGCGCACCGCACGGGCGTGCGCCCGGAAGTGGTCGCGCCAGTCGTCGCCGTCCACGTGGTACGGCCGGGCGTCCGCCATGATCCGCTCGGCCGCGAGGTCGACCAGCACCGCCTTGTTCGGCACGTGGTTGTAGAGCGACATCGTGCCCGCGCCCAGCTCGGAGGCGAGCCGCCGCATCGAGACCGCCTCGACGCCCTCGCGTTCGATCAGCCGCACGGCCGCATCGACGATGCGGTCGCGGGTCAACGGTTCACGGGTGGCGGACACTGGCGGAGACCATACGACGTGGAGTAGCTTCCCTGCGACGTACGGCGTACGTAGGAGGGTCGGCCGGCATGACCGAGTCCAAGGCGCTCAGAGCGCTGCGTGAAGCGATCGTCTTGGAGCACATGGAGTCGCAGAACCAGTTCGACTTCGACACCTCCCTGAACACGTTCCCCCACCCCCGCTACGAGATCATGGCGTCCGGCCAGGTCCTCGACGGCGTGGACGCGGTCTGGGACTACTGGCAGCGCACCCGCGCCGCGTTCCCCGACCAGCGCAACAAGGTCATCGACGTCCACCACGCCGACAACGCCGTGATCCTCGAGTTCGAGCTGCAGGGCACGCACCTCGGCAGCCTCACCGGCGAGGAGGTGACCGGACGGTCGTTCAAGGTCAGGATGGTCGGTTTCTTCCTGTTCGACAAGGACGTCCTCGTCTGCCAACGGGTCTACGGCGACACCGCGACCGTGATGGCCCAGCTCGGGATGCTGGACGTGCCGGAGGAGTTCTAGAAGACCACCCGAACCGCCCCCACGACCTGTCCACCTCCTGACACGGGTGCGGACAGCGACTCCTTCGCGGGCGACACGTCGAACCCCATGGCGGCCAACGCTGTGAGCCCGATCGCCGTCGTGGCACGGGGGTTGCCGTCGAGCACCTTCACCGCCACGGCGTGCCCTGCCGCCGTCGCGAGCACCAGCACGCCTTCCGCACCGCCCTTGGCCACCACGCCGGGCAGCTGCTGCATGATCACCGTGTTCACGTGCCCGGTTCCCCCGACGTACTCGGGAAATCCGCGCATCGCATCGGCCACGGGTGTGCGCAGAAGGCCTTGCATCGCGCGCGCCAAGCCGTGCAACGACAACGCGTACACCGGCGCGCCACAGCCGTCGATCGCCGTGTGCACAACGGACTCGCCGGACAGTTCTTCAAAGGTCCGCATCACCTGCTGCTGCAACGGATGCGACGGCTCCAAGTAGGTCTCCGCGGGCCACTGCTGCGCCACGCAGGCCGCCAGCATCGCCGCGTGCTTGCCGGAGCAGTTCATCCGCACGCGCGAAGGTTCCGTCAACCGTTGACGGGTCTCCTCGTCCTCCGGCCACGACGGCGGGCAGCGCAACGACTCCACCGGCACCTCGCCGAGCATCTGCAGGACGAGCTCGACGTGCCGGTCCTCCCCCGTGTGCGACCCCGCCGCGATGGCCAGCGAGGGACCGGCCAGCGGCGCGCCGGCGGACAGGCAGGCCAGCGCCTGGAACGGTTTCATGCACGACCGCGGCAGCACCGGGTCCTCGATCGAGCCGACCGACACGCCCACCGCGCCGGACGGCAGCAGCCCGACGACGCTGCCGTGGTGCAGGCTCTCCACGAACCCGGACCGGGTGACCTCAGCGAGCAGTGCGGGCACGGGATGCCTCCAGCCGGTGGGCCAGCCTGGACAGCGCCAGGTTGACCACGAGGTAGACGAACGCGACGACGACGAAGGTCTGGATCAGCAGGCCGTTGTAGTTCGCGAGCACCCGGCCGTTGAACAGCAACTCCGTGTAGGACACGACATATCCCAGCGAAGTGTCCTTCAACAGGCTGACAGCTTGCGTCACGAGCAACGGCGTCATGTGCCGCACGGCCTGTGGCAGCACCACGACCCGTGTCACGACACCGTCCGGCATGCCCAACGACAACCCGGCTTCGCGTTGCCCGGCGTCGACCGCCTCGACGCCCGCCCGGAAGATCACCGCGTACGACGCCGCGTGCGACAACGCCAGCGGCACCACGAGTTTCCAGAACAGCGGCAGGTTCACGCCGAACGACGGCAGCACGAACAGCATCACGTACACGAGCAGCAGCACCGGGACCGTGCGCATGATCTCGGCGTACGCGCGCGTGAACCGGTTGGGCCGCAACGCGAGCAACAGCCCACCGGCCATCGCGAGCACGCCCGTCGCACCGGCCGCCACCACCGTCGATCCCAGGCCTTCGAGCAGATAACGCCACACGGGCCAGGTCAGGTAGGGCCGCCACCGGGCCGGCTCCAGCTGGCCGTTCAGCGCGAACTGCCGCAGCCCCAGCGCCACCAGCCCGATCAGCACGACGGCGGACACCGCCGTGACCCAGCGGACGCGGCGGCGGAACCGCGGACCGGGAGCGTCGAACATCAGGCCAGCCGCCGTTCCAGCACGCGCGCACCGAACCCGATGCCCGCCGCCACCACCAGGTAGCAGAGCCCGACCCCGGTGAACACCAGCAACGGCTGGGCGATCTCCAGGTTGATCCGTTGCGCCGCACGGGTCATGTCCACCACGCCGACGACACCGGCGAGCGCCGTGGCCATCGTCAGCGCGATCGCGATGTTCGCCAACGGCTGCACGACGTTCTTCACCGCCTGCGGCAGGATCACGTGCCGCAACGACTGCCGGAACGTGAGCCCCAACGCCCGTGCGGCCTCTCCCTGCCCGGACGCCACGGAGTGCACGCCCGACCGCAGCGCCTCCGCCACGAACGCCGCCTCGTACAGCGCGATCGCCGTGAAAGCCGTCCAGAACAACGGCATCCGCACGCCCACCTCCGGCAGTCCGAACACGAACAGCACCAGCCACGCGAGCAGCGGGACGTTGCGCCAGACCTCCACGTAGACCGCACCTGCCCCGCGCAACAACGGCACCGGCACGATCCGCAGGACGGCGACCAGCACGCCGACGACGAGAGCACCGCAGAACGACAGCAGGGTCAGCGCGACGGTGTTCAGAAACCCTTCGAGGACCAGGCTCATGAGGCGATCGCGGGTGGCGCCGGCGGGTCGCCCGCGACCACGGTGCCGATGGTCTGCCGCCAGACCTCCTGCCACAGCCCCGACTTGCCGATCTCGCGCAGCCAGTCGTTCACGAACGCCGTGAACTCGGCGTCGCCGTGCTTGATGCCGATCCCGTACGGGTCCTCGGTGAACGGCTCGCCGACGAGTTCCAGCTCGGTGTCCTTCGAGGCGTCGGCCACGAGAATCGCCTGGTCCTGAACGTAAGCGGCGCCGCGGCCCTGCTTCAGCGCCGTCACGCACTCGGGGTCGGAGCCGAACTCGACGATCTTCGCGGTGGGCGCGGCGTCCTGAACCGCTTTCACCCCAGGGGTGTTCGCGCCGACGATGACCGTCCTGCCCGCCAGGTCAGCGGGTTTCGAAACACCGGTGGTGCCCTTGCGCACCGCGATAACCTGCCCCGACTGGTAGTACGGCCCGGCGAACGACACGCGCTCCTGCCGTGCGGGCGTGATCGTGTAGGTCTGGATGATCACGTCGACGGTGCCGTTGGCCAGCAACGGTTCGCGCGTCTCGGAGGTCGCGGTGAGCAGCTCCGCCGAGGGCTTGCCGACGACGTAGTGCGCGAGCAGCTTGCCGAGGTAGGCGTCGAAGCCGGTGAGCTCGCCGCTGATCGGGTCGAGCTGGGACAGCAGCGGTGCGTCCTGGGAGCCGCCGATCAGCAGCTCACCGCGCTTCCTGATGCGGTCCACCGCCGAGCCGGGGTTCACCTGACCTGCGTAGACGGGCGCTTTGGCGAGCAGGGCGTCGATCTTGCCCGCACCAGGGACGGCGTCGTCCCCACCAGAACACCCGGCCACGAAGAGCAACAGCGCGGCTACGAACAGTCTCCCCATGCCCCGAAGCTACTGACCGCGTTCGAACGGGCACAAGACGCAACAAAGCCGTCTGTCCAATACAGGACAGACGGCTTCGCTGTGAGATCAGCTGTGCTGATCGGTCAGACTCAGACGGCGCGAACGCCCTGGGCCTGCGGGCCCTTCTGGCCCTGACCGATCTCGAACTCGACCCGCTGGTTCTCCTCGAGAGCCTTGTAGCCGTTCATCTGGATCTCGGAGTAGTGGACGAACACGTCGGCGCCACCGTTGTCGGGGGAGATGAAGCCGAAGCCCTTCTCCGCGTTGAACCACTTGACGGTGCCCTGTACTGCCATCTTGCTACTTCTCCTCTAACAGGTGCCGGATCGCGCTCGCGACCACCGGGTCAAGTCGGAAGAGCGCCTTCTCCGGAACCTGGAGAAACCGCACAACTCGCGACCTCGTTCCGCGAGCGGGGTTTGTCCACGAACACGAAACGTACGACCGCAGACAGTCAACCACGCCTCCCTGGTCGCAGTCGAGCCATCAATCTCACTGCTACCGTGAGATCCCGAACGACCGCACGGAGGTCCCCGTGTCCGAGCTGACGACGATGTCGATCATGGTCACCGTCGCCCCGCACACCGCAGGAGCCCTCTCCGCTCTCGTCGCGCGGCACCTCGCCGACCGGCCCGCGAAACGATCTCCCCGCGCCCCCGGGACCAACACCACCACCTCGATCACGGGCGGCACGGTGTTCCAGATCGGGCACGTGCACGGCAACATCTACACCGACCGGGACCGGTAACCTGGAGGGTCGTTGACCCAGGGGGCCGTGGTGTGACCGGCAGCGAGAGACTGCTCTTCTTCTTCATCGGTTTGGTGACCACCTTCGTGTTCATCCGCATCAGCGTGCGCATGATCAGGGCGAAGGTGCGGTGGTGGCCGGGGAACATCGTGCACGGCGACACGCACGTGCATCACGTCGTGTTCGGCACCGTGCTGCTGCTCCTGTCGAGCGTCTCGGCCCTGGTGATCCCGGACGACCTGCACGGCGCCAGGCTGGCCGCCGCGGCCGGGCTCGGCGTCGGCGCGGCCCTGGTGCTGGACGAGTTCGCGCTGATCCTGCACCTGCGGGACGTGTACTGGACCAAGGCCGGCCGGCTGTCCGTGGACGCCGTGTTCCTCGCCATCGGCCTCACCGGCACGTTCCTGCTGGGCGCGCGCCCGTTCGGCTACGACGAGGTGCTCCAGCTCAACCCGGAGACCACGCCCGCGTCGACGTTCACGCTGCGGGTGATCGCGATCGGCGTGAACCTCTGCCTCGCGATCGTGGCGCTGCTCAAGGGCAAGATCTGGACGGGCCTGCTCGGCCTGCTGATCCCCGTCGTGCCCGCGGTCGGGGCCGTGCGGCTGGCCAGGCCGGGCTCGCCGTGGGCGCGCTGGCGGTACCCGGAGGGCTCGCGGAAGCTGACCCGCGCCTACCGCCGGGAGGCACGGATCAGACAGCCGATCATCCGGGCGAAGATCGCCGTGCAGGAGTTCATCTCGGGGCGTCACGACCTGCCCGACCAGGACAGGCCGTGAGCACTCACCCTCCGACGATGTCCTGCTGCTTGCAGACCGGTCCGAGGTCGCCGGCGCACAGCTCGGCCGCCTTCACGATCCCCTCGGTGACCAGCCCGCGCACCGAGTCCTTCTTGATCAGCGTGGCGCCGAGCAGCACGGACTTCATGTCGCGCCGCGACACGGGGTCCCGGAGGTTGCCGGTGGCGAGGTCATCGGCACCGTCCAGGTCGCCCTTGGCGATGGCGATGGCGAGCCGTGCGGCCGCCTCCGCCTCGTCCCGCACCGGCTTGTAGACCGTGACGCACTGATCGCCCGCGAGCACCGCCCGCAGACCGTCGATCGTGGCGTCCTGGCCCGTGACCGGCACCCTGAGGTTCTTCTTCTTGAGCACCGAGATGACCGCGCCCGCGAGGCCGTCGTTCGCCGCGACCACGCCGTCGACCTTGCCGCCGTTGTCGTTCAGGATCTGCTCGAACAGCTGCCCGCCGAGCTCGTTGTTCCAGTCGGCGACCGGCTGCGACTTCACGAGCTTGAGCGCGCCGCTGTCGTACTTCGACGACAACCGCGACTTCTGGCCCTGCGTGAACAGCGTGGCGTTGTGGTCGGTCGGCGCGCCCTCGATCTCGATGATCTGCGCGCCCGGCTTGGAGCCGAGGCACTCCAGCAGACCGTCGGCCTGGAGCTGGCCGACGTTCACGCTGTCGAACCCGACGTGGTACTCCGCCTGCCCGCCGAGCGTCACCCGGTCGTAGTCGATGACGGGGATGTTCGCGGCTTTCGCCTTCTTCTGCACCGCCAGTCCGCCCGCCGCCGACAACGGCGTGATCATCAGAACCTTCACCTTGCGCCGGATCATCTCGTCGGCGATCTGCGCGAACTTCGCCTCGTCGCCCTCGGCGTTCTCCATGAACGGTTCGATGTCCGCGTAGTTGAACGCCTGTGTGAGCAGCGGCCGGTCCTGCTCTTCCCAACGCGTGGAAGTCGTTCGGTCGGGAAGGATTACCCCGACGATTGGTTTGGGACCACGCGTGGGCAGCGTCGGAGAACCCTGACCAGCACTACCGCAGGCAGAGAGGAGAAAGAGCAGGCACGCCGACGATGCCATTACCCGTCTTCGCATAATCGCGAAGTCCAGCGCTTGAATCTTGTTAAGTCAAGATTTCTTCTCATAACATCACGCTCCGCTTCCGATCGGCTACAGTTCGATTCCGTACGAAAGGTGCTGATGCGGGGCGAATTTTCGTGTCAGTGTGTCCAACTTGGGCGGCAATCGGGGGCCGCACCGATGTTGTTGGATCCAGCCCTGACCGGGTGTGAGGAGACAGCTAGGTGAGAACGCGCAGAACCGTGATGGCGGTGGCGGCAACGGTGTCGCTGATCGCCGCGGGCACTTCGGCGGCGGGGGCCGCGCCGGCCAGCACGGGCCCGGTGACGGAGTACACCGTCCTTCTGGAACAACCCGGTAACCGCGACTTCGCGATCGACGCCGTGGAAGCGGCGGGCGGCGAGGTCCTGCGGAGCAACGACGCCGTCGGCCTGCTGACGGTCAAGGCGCCCGCGAACGGCTTCGTGGAGAAGGTCTCCGCTTCGAAGGAGATCGTCGGCGCCGCGCGGACCACGCCGATCGGGCACGCGCCCGCGGCGAAGGCCGCGAAGATCAAGCAGGACAACGTCGAGAAGGAGAACAAGAGCGAGAAGCCGAACAAGGCTCCCGCCGGGCAGGGCTCGACCGCCGGCATGGACCCGCTCGACGGGGACCTGTGGGGTCTGAACCTGGTGCGCTCCAACATCGCGCGGGCCAAGCAGGCCGGCGACAAGCGCGTGTACGTCGGCATCCTCGACACCGGTGTGGACGGTACCCACCCGGACATCGCGCCGAACTTCAACAACGAGCTCTCGCGCAACTTCACGATCGACATCCCGAACGACGCCGACGGTGGCGTGTTCGACGGTCCGTGCGAGTTCCGCGGTTGCGTCGACCCGGCCAACTGGGACGACGGCGGCCACGGCACGCACGTCGCCGGCACCATCGGCGCCGCCGCCAACGGCTTCGGCATCTCCGGTGTCGCGCCGAACGTGTCGCTGGTCAACATCCGCGGTGGCCAGGACGCGGGCTCGTTCTTCCTGCAGCCCGTCGTCGACGCCCTCACCTACGGCGCCGACATCGGCCTGGACGTCATCAACATGTCGTTCTACGTCGACCCGTGGTACATGAACTGCGCCAACGACCCCACGGCCTCGGCCGAGGAGCAGCTGGAGCAGCGCACGATCATCAAGTCCGTCCAGCGCGCGCTGAACTACGCGCACAAGAAGGGCGTCACGCTGATCGGTGCGGGCGGCAACAACCACGAGGACCTGGGCAAGCCGCGCCAGGACATCGCGAGCCCGAACTACCCGCCGGGCCACGCCCGTCCGCGTCCGGTCGACAACGCGAACTGCCTCAACCTCCCGACCGAGGGCAACCACGTCATCTCGGTGTCGGCTCTCGGCCCGTCGACCACCAAGGCCGACTACTCGAACTACGGCCTCGAGCAGACCGCGATCTCGGCTCCCGGTGGCTACTTCCGCGACGGCCTCGGCACGCCGTGGTACCGCACCAACGAGAACCTGATCCTCTCGACCTACCCGCGCAACGTCGCTCTCGCCGACGGCGCGATCGACGAGGCCGGCAACATCACGCCCGCCGGTGAGGCCGTCGGCGTGAAGAAGGCCGTGCAGGGCGACAAGGTCGGCTACTACCAGTTCCTGCAGGGCACCTCGATGGCCGCCCCGCACGTCGCCGGTGTCGCCGCGCTGATCGTCAGCCAGTACGGCAAGAAGGACAAGAAGAACCCGGGCCTCACCCTAGACCCCGAGAAGGTCGAGAAGGTCCTGCTCAAGACCGCGACGCAGCGCGCCTGCCCGAACCCGCGCACCGTGTCGTACGTCAACGTGGGCCGTCCCGCCGAGTTCGACGCCACCTGCGAGGGTGACGCGAAGTTCAACGGCTTCTACGGCCACGGCATCGCGGACGCTTACGGCGCTGTCACCCGTGGTGGCCAGTTCCTGTAAGTCCTCGTGCAGCGACAAAAGGCCCCCGGTGTCTTGCCGGGGGCCTTTTGCGTGCGACGAAAGTGGACGGCTGGCGCCACCTTCGTCGGAAAGATCCGTTCTGCCTTGACCGTGCCGTAGCGGCATAGTTTCAACTGGGTCCTGTCAGCGAGCCGGAGAGGAGGAACGTCGTGGGGTGGAGCACCAGCCAGCTGGCCGATCTCGCCGGTACGACGTTGCGCACGATCCGGCATTACCACGACGTGGGGCTGCTGGCCGAGCCGGAACGCCGCGCCAACGGCTACAAGAGCTACGGCGTGGACCACCTCGTGCGGGTGCTGAGGATCAAGCGGCTCAACGACCTCGGGTTGTCGCTCGCGCAGATCGCCGAGCTCGGTGACGGCGACGAGCACCCCCGTGAGGCGTTGCACGAGCTCGACGCCGAGCTGGCCGCGCAGATCGAACGCCTGCAGCAGATCCGCGCGGATCTCGCGCTGGTCCTGCGGCAGGAGACGCCGACCGATCTGCCGCCGGACGTCGCGGCGATGATCGCGGAAGCGAACCTGTCGCCGCAGGACCGGTCGTTCACGGTGGTGCTGGCCCAGCTGCTCTCGCCGGACACGCTGGCGAAGTACGCGGGGACGTTGAAGGACTACTCGCGGGATCCGGCGGTCGTGGCGTTCGACAACCTGCCGGAGGACGCGGACGAGGAGACCCGGCAGCGGGTGGCGGACGGCATGAGAGAGATGCCGTACATGGCGGAGATGCGGGCCGCGTTCCCGGATCCGGCCGGTCTGTACAGCGACGCGCCGCGCGGCGTGGAACACGCGAGGCGGACCGTCATCAAGGTCATGGTCGAGCTCTACAACAAGGCCCAGCTGGACGTTCTCGTCCGCATGAACGGCTGACTTTCATTGGTTTGGCGCGCCGAGGGGGCGCGTCGTCGGGGAGGTATTTGCTAATGCGAAAAACGATGTCGCTGGCCGCGGTGGTGACCGCGGCGGCAGCGCTGGTGATCGCACCGGGGGTGTCGCAGGCGACCACGCCGGCCGTGGAGATCAAGTGGGCGGCGTGCCCGTCCGACGTGGCGCTGGAGGGTCTCGAGTGCGGGACCATGCAGGTGCCGCTCGACTACCGCAAGCCGTCCGGCCGCAAGACCGAGGTGATGATCTCGCGGCTGGCCAGCAAGAGCCCGGAGAAGCGCAGGGGCATCCTGCTGACCAACCCGGGCGGGCCGAGCGAGGGCCTGACGTTCCCGTTCGTGCTGAAGGCCCTGGGCCTGCCGCAGAGCGTGCTCGACGCGTACGACGTGATCGGCATGGACCCGCGTGGCATCGGCTACAGCTCGCCGTCGACGTGCGACATGACCGAGGAGCAGATGGCGGACGGCAGCGTCCCGCCGTACGCCAACAACTCCGCCGACGTGCGGCAGCGCGCGGCCGAGGTGAAGACGATCGCCGAGCAGTGCCTGAAGTCGGCCTCGGCCGAGGCGTTGCCGTACAACACGACGCAGAACATCGCGCGTGACCTGGACACGGCCCGTGTGGCGCTGGGCGAGAAGAAGGCCTCGTTCCTCGGTTACTCCTACGGTTCGTACCTGGGTTCCGTGTACGCCACGCTGTTCCCGAAGACCTCCGACCGCGTCGTGATCGACAGCAACCTGCCGAAGACCGGCTGGGACGTCGAGGGCGGCCGGCTGATGGGCCGCGGCGTCGAGGACACGTTCCCGGACTTCGCGAAGTGGGCGGCCGCGCACCCCGAGTACAACCTGGGCACGACGCCGCAGCAGGTGAAGGCCAAGTTCTTCGAGCTGGCCGCGCGCCTGGACAAGAAGCCCTCGGTGGAGGGCATCGACGGCAAGCTGTTCCGCTTCACCGTCTTCACGAAGCTCTACGCCACGGGTGACGCGACGTTCAAGAAGATGGCCGAGTCCTGGCAGGCCTTCGACACCGGCAAGCCGCAGCCGCCGGAGGAGTACCCGCCGGTCTCGCGCGTGCAGGCCCTGCTGGCCGGACGCCTGAACGTGATCTGCGGTGACTCGGCCTGGCCGACGTCGGTGAGCACGTACGAGCGCAACGTCGCGATCGACCGGATCAAGCACCCGATGTTCGGTGCGGCGGCGGCGAACATCCAGCCGTGCGCGTTCTGGCCGAAGCCGGTCGAGAAGCAGGTCCTGCCGTCCGACAGGGGCCCGCGCAACGTGCTGCTGGTGCAGAACGAGCGCGACCCCGCGACGCCGCTCGTCGGTGCGCAGTCGACGCGTCGCGCGTTCGGCGACCGGGCCGCGCTGATCACCATCGACCAGGGTGGTCACGGCGCCTACGCGCTCGGCAAGAACAAGTGCGCCAACGACAAGGTCACCGCGTACCTGCTCGGTGGCGACCGTCCGAACGACACGAGGTGCGCAGCTGAAACTGGCTGATGCCGGACAGGGCCGGTCCGCTTCCCGCGGGCCGGCCCTTGTCGTGGGAGCGCTCGCACGCTAGCTTGGCTCCCGCACCAACGTCGCCGCCGAGTCCACTGTGGAACGGAGCGGCATGAAGACGTTTGCAAGGCTCACCGCAACACTTGTCTGCGCGGCGGCGTTGATCACGCCGGGCACCGCCCAGGCCGCGGACCTGAACGACCCGGTGCTCAAGGACATCGCGATGCAGCTGGTGTCCAGCGCGGAGAACTCCTCTTTGGACTGGCGGGCCCAGTTCGGTTACATCGAGGACATCGACGACGGCCGCGGCTACACCGCCGGCATCATCGGCTTCTGCAGCGGCACCGGCGACATGCTCGACCTGGTCCGCCTCTACCGCGACTGGTCCCCCGGCAACGTCCTGGAGAAGTACCTCCCGGCCCTGGAACGCGTGAACGGCACGCCGTCGCACGACGGGCTGGACCCGAACTTCACCCGCGACTGGGAGTCGGCGGCCCAGGACGGCACGTTCCAGGGAGCCCAGGAGCACGAACGCGACCGCGTCTACTTCGACCCGTCCGTGAACCGCGCGAAGCAGGACGGCGTCCAGGCCCTCGGCCAGTTCATCTACTACGACGCGATCGTGATGCACGGTGACGGTTGGGGCGATCTGGACTTTTCGTCCATCCGCCGGCGTGCGCTGAACACCGGCGCCCGCCCGCCGGCCCAGGGCGGCGACGAAACCCAGTGGCTGCACGCCTTCCTGGACGCGCGGGCGTGGACCATGAGGCAGGAGCCCGCCCACGAGGACACCAGCCGCGTCGACACGGCTCAGCGCCGCTTCCTCGACGAGGGCAAGCTGAACCTGGAACGCCCCCTCCAGTGGCACGTCTACGGCCAGCAGTTCGACATCAGGTGACCTGACCTTCCGGCGGAAGCGTTTGCCTGGCAAGCGTTTCCGCCGGATTGTTGGCGCTATGGGCAATTGTCCGTTTCGCGAATTAGTAAAGACTCTTGCCAATAAAGGTCTGAACCCCTTACCGTTGCTCCCACGCCGCCCGGGCCCCCACAATCCCTGCCCCGGAGGGAACTTCGTGAAAATCACTGGTCGCCTCGCGGCCGCACTGCTGACGTGCGCCGCTCTCTTCACCACCACCGTTGGCACCGCCTCGGCAGCCAACCTGGACGAGCCGCGCCTCAAGGACATCGCGATGCAGATCGTGTCCAGCGCGGAGAACTCCTCCACGGACTGGAAGTCCCAGTTCAGCTACATCGAGGACATCGACGACGGCCGCGGCTACACGGCGGGCATCATCGGTTTCTGCAGCGGCACCGGCGACATGCTCGACCTCGTCGAGCTGTACAAGACCAAGAAGTCCGGCAACGTCCTGGAGAAGTACCTCCCGGCACTGCGCAAGGTCAACGGCACCGACTCGCACTCGGGCCTCGACCCCAACTTCACCAAGGACTGGAAGACCGCGGCCAAGGACTCCGTCTTCAAGGCGGCACAGGAGTCCGAACGCGACCGCGTGTACTTCAACCCGGCCGTGAAGCAGGGCAAGGCCGACGGCGTGCGCGCCCTGGGCCAGTTCGCCTACTACGACGCGATCGTCGTGCACGGCGACGGCGGCGACAAGACGAGCTTCACCAACATCCGCAAGCGCGCCCTCGGCAAGGCCAAGCCCCCGTCACAGGGCGGCAACGAGACCACGTGGCTCAACGCCTTCATGGACGCCCGCGTGTGGGCCATGAAGCAGGAGGCGGCCCACGAGGACGTCTCCCGCATCGAGACCGCGCAGCGCGTCTGGCTGAAGGCGGGCAACTTCGACCTGAAGACCCCGCTGAAGTGGAAGGTCTACGGCGACAGCTTCACCATCAACTAGGCACCACAGCAGAAGAGGGGCGCTCCCGCGGGAGCGCCCCTCTTCGCGTGTCCGGGTTCTAGAGCTGCGTCCAGTCCAGCACGGGCGCGGCGAAGTCGCGGATCGAGGCCAGCAAGCCGAGCCGCGCTCCCTTGACCTTCTCGTCCTCGGCCATCACCAGCACCTCCTCGAAGAAGGTGTTGACCGGCCCGGTCAGCCCCTCGGCAGCAGCCACAAAAGCCGCCAGCCCGACGACATCCCGAGACACCCCGTCGAACGCCTTGTGCAGCGCCACTTCAGCAGGCTCGACCAACACCGAGGCGTCGTAAGAGGCCTCGACATCCGCAGGCACGATCCGCCGAACCCGCTGCAACGCCGCCACCAACGCGTCAAAAGACTCGTTACCGGCCAACGCCTCCAGCTGCGAAAGCGTCTCATCGGCCAGCACCGGCGAGTCGGCCAGCGGCAGCACCGCCTGCACGAACCGGTGCTCGTGCCCAGCATCCAGCAAGGCCTGCTCGTATCGCCGAACCGCGAACTCCCGAGCGGTCTCCAAGGCCTCAGCCGAAACCGAAAGTCCCTCAGCCGCAAGCGAAAGCGCCACCGGCAAAGTGATCGCCCGCAGGTCAGGGAACGCCCGCAGCACCGTCACCGCACCCAGCGCGGCCCGCCGCAACCCGAACGGATCCGAGGACCCGGTCGGCTGAGCACCGATCCCGAACAGCCCGGCCAGCAAGTCGAACCGGTCCGCCAGAGACAACAACGCCCCGGGCACCGACGAGGGCAGCGAGTCGCCGGCGGAACGCGGCAGCTCCATCTCCCACAGCGCCACCGCAACCTCAGGCGTCTCGCCCGCGCGCACCGCGTACTCCCGGGCCATCACACCGGCCAGCGAGGACAGCTCGATCACCATCTGCGACCCGAGGTCGAACTTCGCCAGCGCACCGGCCCGGTCCAGCGTCTCCCGGTCGACCTCGACCACACCAGCGAACCGACCGGCCAGCGAAGCGATCCGCGCGGCCCGGTCCGCCATCGACCCGAGCTTGTCCGCGAACGTCAGCTTCGCCAGCCCGGCCTTCATCTCCTCCAGCGGCGTCTTCAGGTCGGCCCGCCAGAAGAAGGCCGCGTCCTCGTACCGAGCCCGCAGCACGGCCTCGTTGCCCGCCCGGACCAGGTCGGCGTCGACCGACCCGTTGGCCACGGCGACGAAGTGCGGCAGCAACGACCCGTCCGCCGCACGGACCGGCAGGTACCGCTGGTGCTTGCGCATCACGGTCGTCAGGATCTGCGCCGGCAGCTCCAGGTACCGCTCCTCGAACGACCCGAGGATCGGCGTGGGCCACTCGACGAGGTTCGTGACCTCGTCCAGCAGCCCGTCGACCTCGACCACACCGCCGACCGAGGCCGCCAGCTCCTGGGCGGCGGACACGATCGCGGCGGCACGAACCGAGGCGTCGGCCTGAATCCCGTGCGAGGCGAGGAACTCCAGGTACCCGTCGGCGGACGCGACCGGGACCACCGGCGCGTCGGCGGTGCGGTGCACGCGCGTGGAGGTCCCGGCGGACAGCGACGACACGGCGACGGGAACCGGCGTCTGGCCCAGCAACGCGAGCAGCCACCGGATCGGCCTGGTGAACGACAGCTTCGGGTCGTTCCACTTCATGTTCTTCTCGGCCCGCAGGTCGAGCACGACCTCGGCCAGCAGCCCGCTCAGCACCTCGACGGCACCGCGCCCGGCGTCGGTCCTGGTCAACGCCACGAACTCGACGTCGTTCTCGACCACCCGGCCCAGCGCGGAGACCTCGACGCCCTGGCCGCGGGCGAAGCCCTGCACGGCCTTGGTCGGGTTCCCGTCACCATCGAACGCAGCCGAAACACGAGGCCCGCGCACGGTCCGCTCGGCATCGGGTTCGCGCGGAGAAACAGCAGGCACCACAACGACGATCCGGCGCGGCGTGCCGTGCACGGTCACCTCGCCGTGCGTCAGGCGGGTGGCGGAAAGCTTGGCACCAACGGCTTCCCGCACCGCGTCCACGGTCCGCAGGACCTCGGCGGGCGGCAGCTCCTCGGTGCCGATCTCGAACAGCAGCGTCGAAGGCGCCACGACGTCCTCGAAGGACGACGGCGCCGGCACGGCCCTCGGCAGCGTCGCGACACCGAGCGGGTGCCCGAGCTCGGCCCGGCGCTCCGCCCACAACCCGGCCACCTCGCGCGCCAGCCCGCGCATCCGGCCGAACGCACGCGCGCGCTCGGTCGTCGAGATCGAGCCGCGGGCGTCCAGCACGTTGAAGATGTGCGAGCACTTCAGCACGAAGCTGTGCGCCGGCACGGGAAGACGCGCGTCGAGCATCCGCCGCGCCTCGGCGGCGAACTCCTCGAAGAGGCGCTTGTTGGCCTCCACGTCGGCGTCGTCGAGGTAGTAGCGCGACATCTCGTACTCGGCCTGGCCGAACGCCTCGCCGTAGGAGATGCCGGGCGCGTAGGCGATCTTCTTGAAGTGGTCGACGCCCTGCAGCGCCATCATGATGCGCTCGATGCCGTAGGTGATCTCCACCGACACGGGGTCGAGCGTCATGCCGCCGGCCTGCTGGAAGTACGTGAACTGGGTGATCTCCAGCCCGTCCAGCCAGACCTCCCAGCCGAGGCCCCAGGCGCCGAGCGCGGGCGAGGCCCAGTTGTCCTCGACGAAGCGGACGTCGTGCGCGCGCACGTCGATGCCGAGCGCCTCCAGCGAGCCGAGGTAGAGCTCCTGCGGGTCGCCCGGGTCGGGCTTGAGGATGACCTGGAACTGGGTGTGCGTCTGCAGCCGGTTCGGGTTCTCGCCGTAGCGGGCGTCGTCGGGCCGCACGGACGGCTCCACGTAGGCGACGCGCCACGGCTCGGGACCCAGCACCCGCAGGACGGTGGCGGGGTTCAGCGTTCCCGCCCCGACCTCGGTGTTGAACGGCTGCACCACGATGCAGCCTCGGTCGGTCCAGTACTTGGTCAGCGCGAGCAGCGCGTCCTGCATCGTCAACACGGCGACGAGTCTACGAAACAGATAAAACCGCTGGTCAGGGGGTCTGAATCGGGTGGTCTCCGCCACTGTGTCACCCTGTGCACAACCGAGTGGACCTCCCGCACGTCTACTTGGGGTACCCGGATGTGCTGAGAGGAGTGGGTGTGGACAACCGGCCGCCGCGGCCAGGAGACCCGAACGGGAATCCCAGGCGACCTTCCGCCACCCCGCGCCCCCAAGGGGGCCAGCCCCGCCGCCCGCAGACGCCTCCGCGCGCCGCTGACCAGCCGCCGAGCCGGCAGCCGGGCCGGGCGGAGCCACCGCGCAGGGACCCCCAGAAACGCGCCGAACCGCCGCGCGGCCAGTCGGCGAACCGCGGCGAACCTCCGCGCCGGGAGCCCCAGAAGCGCGCGGAGCCTCCCCGCCGCGAGCCCCCGCGCCGCGCCGCGGACCGCGACGAGCCTCCCCGCCGCACGTCGGCGAACCGCTCAGAGCCGCCGCGCCGCGCGTCCGTCGGCCGCACCGACCCGCCCCGCGCCACGTCGTCGGCGCCGCGCCCGCGTCCGGTCGCCGACCGCCCGACGGTCCGCACGACCCCCGCGAAGGCGAAGGCCGAAGCCGCACCCCGCCCGCGTCCCAGGCCCGCCGCGGCCCGCAGGCCGAGCACCGCCCAGCGTGGCGCGTCCACCGGCGCCAAGATCTTCCTCAGCATGCTGTCCGCCACGATCCTGCTGGTCACCGGCATCGCGTGGCAGAACCTGACGGCGCTGACCGACGGCCTGACCAAGCAGGACCTGAACCTCGCCGACGCCGGGGAGAAGCCCGCCGACGGCGCGATCGACATCCTGCTCGTCGGCATGGACAGCCGCACCGACTCCAAGGGCAACCCGCTGCCGCAGGAGATCCTCAACGAACTGCAGGCGGGCGGCAGCGACGACGGCGGTTTCAACACCGACACGCTGATCCTGCTGCACATCCCGAACGACAGCGGCAAGGCCTACGCCGTGTCGTTCCCGCGCGACTCCTACGTGAAGATCGCGGGCGGGTTCGGCCGGCACAAGATCAACTCGGCCTACGGCTACGCCAAGAACCAGGCCGCCGAGAAGCTCCAGGGCAGCGGCAAGAGCGCGCCCGACGTCGAGATGGAGTCGCGCAAGGAAGGCGCGAACAACCTCATCCAGACCATCCAGGACCTGACCGGCGCGACGATCGACCACTACGCCGAGGTCAACCTGGTCGGCTTCTACGAGATCACCAAGGCCATCGGCGGCATCGACGTCTGCCTCAACACCAAGGTCCGCGACAGCTTCTCCGGCGCGAACTTCCCGGCGGGCCAGCAGACCATCGAGGGCAAGAACGCGCTCGCGTTCGTCCGCCAGCGGCACGGCCTGCCGATGGGCGACCTCGACCGCGTCGTGCGCCAGCAGGTCTTCATGGCGGGTCTCGCCAAGAAGATGCTGTCGGCGGGCGTGCTCACCGACAGCACCAAGCGCAGCGACATGATCAAGGCCGTGAGCGGCGCGATCGTGCTCGACGACGGCTGGGACATCACCAAGTTCGCCCTGCAGATGAAGGACATGACGGGCGGCAACATGACGTTCCAGACCATCCCGACCGGCAACCCCGACCTGCAGACGCCCGAGGACGGCTCCGCGGTCGAGGTGGACGCCGCCGAGGTCAAGACGTTCGTCAAGAACCTCGGCAAGGCACCCGCGTCGAACGCCCCCGCCGACCCGAAGTTCGACAAGGCCTCGGTCACCGTGGACGTCCGCAACGCCTCCGGCCAGCCGGGTCTCGCGGCCACGGTGCTCCAGTCGCTCACCGCGAAGGGCTTCACCGGGGGTCAGACGGGCAACGCCGACGCCATGACGAAGTCGGTCGTCCGGTACGGCAAGGGCGGCGAGACGGGTGGCAACGCCGTCGCCGAGGCCCTCGGCGGCATCAAGACCGAGGAGGACGTCAACGTGCCCGCCGGCGCGGCGCGCGTCTTCCTCGGCTCCGACTACGCGGGTCCCGGATCGCAGGGTTTCGCCGGGTCGGGAGTGCTCGCCCTGGACGGTGCGCGTCAGCAACCGGCTGACCCCGCGGCCCCTCCGCCCATCTCCGCAGACGGCGTGCGCTGCGTAAACTGATACTGAGAGTAGAGATGTATACCCCGTTCGGGGGATTCTCCCAGTAAGTTGCGTAAGCGACGAAGCACCAGCGCCTTCCATCACCGTGAGACCCGCTCACGGGGTGGAGGGACCAGTGCAGACTGCGAACGGCCAAATCGACACAGCGGCGTACCAGCGCGTGCTCGGTGATGAGATCCGCAGCCTTCGCAAGCAGCGCGGATGGACCCGCAAGGAACTGAACAAGCGGTTGCAGACCGAGATCTCGCTGCAGACGCTCGCGACGTACGAGCTGGGCACGCGGCAGTGTTCCGTCGTGCGCCTGGTGGAGATCTGCCACGCCCTGGACGTTCCGGCGCACGAAGTCCTCGCTCGTGTGCACGAACGCTTCTTCGGCGACACCCCTGCCGGGCACCTGTCGCTGAGCCTCACCGCGATCGCCGCGAGCGACAACCCGCGCATCCTGCCGTTGAAGCGGTGGGCGGCGGGCCGGCTGCACGCGTTGTCGCCGGGCACGTCCCCGGAGATCCACCTCGACCTGCCGGCGTTGGAGAACATGGCTCAGCTGTGCCAGTTGCCCACCGTCGAGCTGATCAGGATCCTGCGCGGACTGAGCCGGTAGACGTATCGAACCTTCGTTCACACCAACGCAACGACCGTCCGAAAGGGGCGAATCCCAACGCCGGTAGAGTCTTCAGGGTGAACGATTCCCCCGCCCGCCTCCCTCTGCGGACCGCAGCCGCCGTGAAGCTGGGCAACCTGAGCTCCACGTTGTCGCAGAAGATGGGCCTCGGCGCCGGTGGCATGATCGGCGGCCGGGTCGCGCTGAAGCTCGACCCGCAGGCGCTGGGCCGCCTCACGCAGGGCCGCACCGTCGCCGTCGTCACGGGCACCAACGGCAAGACCACCAGCACGATGATGCTGGCGAGGGCCGTGGGCGCGCTGGGCGAGGTCGCCACGAACCACAGCGGCGCGAACATGCCCGACGGTCACGTCACGGCGCTCTCGAAGCAGCCGGACGCGCCGTACGCCGTGCTGGAGTGCGACGAGGCCTACTTCCCCGCCGTCGCGGGCGCGAGCAACCCGTCCGTCGCGGTGGTGCTGAACCTGTCGCGCGACCAGCTCGACCGGGTCGGCGAGGTCCGCACTATCGAACGCTCGCTGCGCGACGCGATCAACAAGCTGCAGAACTGCACGATCGTCGCCAACTGCGACGACGTGATGGTGACGAGCGCGGCTTGGAACGCCTCCAAGGTCGTGTGGGTCGCGACCGGCACCGGCTGGCACCACGACTCGGCGAGCTGCCCGCGCTGCGGCAACCCGATCCGCTGGCAGGGCGAGCACTGGCACTGCACCGGCTGCGACCTGGCGCGCCCGCACCCGAACTGGATCACCGCCGACGAGGCCATGATCACGCCGGAGCACCGCAAGCTGGAGCTGCGCCTCACGCTGCCGGGCAAGTTCAACCAGGCCAACGCCGTCATGGCGGCCGCAGCGGCCAACGCGATGGGCGTGCCGGCGGACGAGGCCGTGCGCCGCCTGCGCGGTGTCTCCAACGTCAGCGGCCGCTACCGCACGATCACCCGCAACGGCCGCAGCGCGCGCCTGTTGCTCTCGAAGAACCCCGCGGGCTGGAGCGAGACGCTCACGGTCGTCAAGGAGGCCAACCACCCGGCCGTCCTGGTGATCAACGCCCAGGAGGCCGACGGCCGCGACCTGTCGTGGCTGTGGGACGTCCCGTTCGAACGCCTGCAGGGCCGCACGGTCATCGCGTCCGGCGAGCGCGCCACCGACCTGGCCGTGCGCCTCACGTACGCCGAGGTCCAGCACACGATCGTGCCGGACCCGCTGAAGGCCATCGACCAGATGCCCCAGGGCGCGGTCGAGGTCATCGCCAACTACACCGCGTTCCGCGACTTGAATGCCAGGGCTGCCGCTGATGAGTGAGTCGACAATCCAGATCGCGCTCGTGCTGCCGGATCTCCTCGGCACGTACGGCGACTTCGGCAACGCCGTGGTCCTCGAGAAGCGCATGACGTGGCGCGGCATCAAGGCCGAGATCGTGCCGATCAACTACGGCCAGCCGGTGCCGGACTCGTGCGACATCTACGTCGTGGGCGGCGGTGAGGACACCGCGCAGACGCTGGCGGTGAAGCACCTCCGCGAGCACCCCGGCCTGCAGCGCGCCGTCACGAAGAACGCCGTGGTGCTGGGCGTGTGCGCCGGCATCCAGATCTTCGGCGAGAGCTTCACCCGTGCCGACAACGTCACGCACCCCGGCATGGGCCTGATCGACTCGTCGTCGCACGCGGGCGGCAGCCGGGCGATCGGCGAGGTCGTGGCAGAGCCGATCAACGGCCTGTTCGCGGGCCCGCTGATCGGCTTCGAGAACCACCAGGGCCGCACCACGCTGGGCCCCGCCGCCCGTCCGCTCGCGAACGTGAAGGTGGGCACGGGCAACGACGGCAGCGTCGAGGGCGCCGTGCAGGGCCGGATCGTCTGCACCTACCTGCACGGCCCGGTGCTGCCGCGCAACCCGGCGCTCGCGGACATGCTGATCGAGTGGGCCACAGGCACGAAGGTCGCGCCGATCGACCTGCCGGCCGTCGCCGCTATGCGTGCGGAACGGGTGAAGGCAGCTTCATAGCGACACCCGGCCAGATCACGGCCATCACGTAGTCGGTTGCGAGCGCGGGTCCTACCTTGGGCCTGCGCTCCATCCACACCGCGAGCCGTTCCGTCGCGCCGACGACGATCTCCGCGAACGCCTCGGACTCCAGCGGGTCGATGTCCGGCGTGAACGACGCCAGGACGGCCCCGATCATGTCCGTCTGCTGCTGACGGATGCCCTCGACCTCCTCCTGCGCCGACGGCACGGCCACGGCCGCCTCCTGCCGCAGCAGCGCCCACGACCTGCGGTGCTCGTCGATGAACTCGAAGAACGCGAGCAGCCCGAGCCTGAGGAACTCCTCGGGGTTCCGCGCGCCCGAGATCGCCGCCGCCGTCTTCTCCCGCAGCTCGGTGCGAGCGCGGTGGATGCACCCGATGAGCAGGCCTTCTTTGGAGCCGAAGTACTCGTAGAGCATCGGCTTCGAGACGCCGACGCGTTCGGCGATCTCGTCCATCGACGTGGCCAGATACCCCTGCTCGGCGAAGATCTCCTCCGCGACGGTGAGCATTTGAGCCATGCGCTGGGCCTTGGGCATGCGGCGCCGCGGAGCAGTCACGAAAGGAGTCTACCGCTCGTAACTTACTTCGAGTAACCTACTGCGAAGTAGCCACCGCGAGCGGAGGGACTCCCCCATGCACCGGACGACGAAAGTGCTCGTCATCGGCACCGGCTTCTCCGGCCTCGGCATGGCCATCGAGCTGAAGCGCCGGGGTGAGCACGACTTCGTGGTGCTGGAGAAGGCGGCCGACATCGGCGGCACCTGGCGGGACAACTCCTACCCCGGCTGCGCCTGCGACGTGCCCTCGCACATGTACTCGTTCTCGTTCGAGATGAACCCGAAGTGGTCGCGGATGTTCGCGCGGCAGGGCGAGATCCAGGACTACCTGCTGCGCGTCACCGAGAAGTACCGGCTGCGGCCGCACATCCGGTTCAACACCAAGGTGTCGGGCGCGCAGTGGGACGACGAGGCGAAGCACTGGACCGTCACGACCGAGCACGGTGACACGTACACGGCCCAGGCGCTGGTGGCGGGCGTCGGCGCGTTGCACATCCCGAACGTCCCGGAACTGCCCGGCATCGAGAACTTCGCCGGCAAGGCGTTCCACTCGGCGCAGTGGGACCACGACCACGACCTGACCGGCAAGCGCGTGGCGGTGATCGGCACGGGCGCGTCGGCGATCCAGTTCGTGCCGAAGATCGCGGGCCAGGTCGCGTCGATGAAGATCTTCCAGCGCACCCCGCCGTGGATCATGCCCAAGGCGGACAGGTCGATCAACGGCTGGGAGCAGAAGCTGTTCCGCGCCCTGCCGTTCACGCAACGGGCGTACCGCAACTTCGTGTACTGGACCCGCGAGTCGTCCGCGCTGGGGTTCGCGGTGAACCCTCGCATCATGCAGTTCGCGCAAGGAATCGCGTTGCGGCACATGAAGAAGCAGGTGCCGGACCCGGAGCTGCGCCGCAAGCTCAAGCCCGACTACACGATGGGCTGCAAGCGCGTGCTGATCTCCAACGACTTCTACCCCGCACTGGGCTACCCGAGCGTCGACCTGGTGACCGACAAGGTCTCCGAGGTGCGCGAGAAGTCCATCGTGGACAGTGCGGGCGTCGAGCACGAGGTCGACGTCATCATCTACGGCACCGGGTTCCACGTCGTCGACTCGTTCGACTACCTGGACATCCAGGGCAAGGGCGGTGTCGACCTCGCGAAGCAGTGGCGCGAGAAGGGGATCGAGACCTACTTCGGCATCACGGTCTCGGGCTTCCCCAACCTGTTCTTCCTGCTGGGCCCCAACACCGGACTCGGGCACAACTCGGTCGTGTTCATGATCGAGTCCCAGATCCGGTACATCTCCCAGTGCCTTCAGCTCCTCGACCAACACCGCGCAGCGGAGCTGGACGTGCGGGTGGAGGCCCAGCAGGAGTTCAACCGCGAGATCCAGCAGAAGCTCACCAAGGGCGTGTGGACCCAGGGTGGCTGCAAGAGCTGGTACCTCGACGCGCAGGGCGTGAACCGCACCGTGTGGCCGGGATTCACCTGGCGGTACTGGATGCGGACCAAGCGCGTGCGCGCCGAGGACTACGTCCTGACTACGGCTGCACGATGACCTTCAGGGCGGTCCGCTCGTCCATCGCCTGGTAGCCCAGGGCGACGTCGTCGAGCGAGACCGTCCGGTCGAAGACGGGGCCGGGGTCGATGCGGCCGGCGAGCACGTCCGCGAGCAGCTCGGGCAGGTACGCGCGCACCGGCGCGACGCCACCGCCGATGTTGATGTTGCGGCCGAACAGCTTGCCCAGCGGCAGCCCCGGCATCTCGTGCGGCACGCCGACGTACCCGATCCTGCCGCCGTCGCGCACGATGCCCATCGCGGTCTCCCACGACTGCTCGGTGCCGACGCACTCGAGCACGGCCGACGCGCCGAGCCCGCCGGTCATCTCCTTGATGCGCTCGATCGCGGCCTCACCGCGTTCGGCGACCTGGTCCGTGGCGCCGAAGAGCTGGGCGATCTTGGCCCGGTCCTCGTGGCGTCCCATCGCGATGATCCGCTCGGCGCCGAGGCGCTTGGCCGCGAGCACACCGCACAGGCCGACCGCGCCGTCGCCGACGACCGCGACCGTGCTGCCCGGCCCGACGCCCGCGCCCACGGCGGCGTGGTGCCCGGTGCCCATGACGTCGCTCAGGCTCAGGAACGCGGGCAGCAGCTGCGCCGGCGCGTCCGCGGGAACCCTGACCAGCGTGCCGTCGGCCTGCGGCACCCGCACGGCCTCGCCCTGCCCGCCGTCGCTGCCCTTGCCGCCCCAGAACCCACCGGCCCGGCACGACGTCTGCAGGCCTGCCTGGCAGTACGCGCACGTGCCGTCGCTCCACACGAACGGGGCGATGACCCGGTCGCCGACCTGGACGCTCTTCACGTCAGCGCCGACCTCCTCGACGATGCCGAGGAACTCGTGCCCGATCCGCTGCCCCTCCTGTCGCTTCGCCACGCCGCGGTACGCCCACAGGTCGCTGCCGCAGATGCAGGCGAGCTCGACCCGGACGACGACGTCGGTGGCCTCCTGAACGGCCGCGTCCGGCACCTCCTCGACGCGGATGTCCTTGGTGCCGTAGATCGTCGTAGCCCGCACTCCGAGCCCTCCTCATGTCGCGTTGCCCAACCGTTTCATCGTCCCCCCGTCCTCCGGTTTCCGCCGAATCGAGACACTGTGGAATTGCTTACTCATGCTTACTATCGAGAGCGTGATCACCGATCTCGTGCAGGCACGTGGCATCCGTTATGCGACGTCTTCCCGTTTCGCCCCACCGAGTCCGGTCGCCTGGGACGGCGTGCGCGGTAGCACCCGCGGCCCGGCCTGCCCGCAGCCGCCGTCCGCACTGGTCGCCGTGGTCGGCAACTCGGTAGCGGGCCTGGAGTTCTCCGAGCACTGCCAGGTGCTCTCGGTCACCGCCCCCGCCGGCGCCGACGGCCTGCCGGTGATGGTCTGGTTCCACGGCGGCGCCTACCTGACGGGCAGCGGCGAGTCGGTCAAGTACGAGACGACGCTGCTCGCGTCCGAAGGCGTCGTGGTCGTCAGCGTCAGCTACCGCCTGGGCGTCTTCGGCTACCTGCGGGACAACCTGGGCCTGCAGGACCAGTTCGTGGCGCTGCGCTGGGTCCGCGACAACATCGCGTCGTTCGGCGGCGACCCGTCCAACGTCACGATCTTCGGCCAGTCCGCGGGCGCCGACTCGGTCTACGCCCTGATGCTGACCGACACCGAGTCCCTGTTCCACCGCGCGATCATGCAAAGCGCACCCCTGGGCACCCGCAGCCCGGAACGCCCTTCGATGACCGCGGCCCTGCAGGCAGCCGTAGAGGTGGACGCCACCACACCGATCGAGGACGTGCTGGCCGCCCAGGCCGCCGCCATGGCGTCAGTCGGCCCGCAGTTCGCCCCGTCCGGCGGCATGCCGTTCGCCCCCGTAGTAGAGGGAGACCTGGGCGCGGCCGCCTCGCGCGTAGAACTGCTCATCGGCCACACCGCGGACGACGGCAGCCCGTACGTCCCGAGCCGCGAGCACTGGGAGGCCGTGACCGAGCTGATCTTCGCCGCCGGCGCCCGCGCCTTCGCGGCGGACTTCGAGGCGGCGGGCGGCGAGGTCGCCACCTACCTGTTCAAGTGGGCACCGGAGGGCGCCCCGCTGGGCTCCTGCCACTGCATGGAGCTGCCGTTCCTGTTCGACCCGGAGTCCTGGCTGGGCGCGGGCATGCTGGCGGGCGCCAAGCCGGACCCCGACCTGTCGCGAACCATCCGCACGACCTGGGCAAGCTTCGCCCGCGAGGGCCTGACCGCCCTCCCGTCCCGCACACTCGAATTCGGCGAGTAACGCACCAAACGCGGCGTGTCACAACCGACACGCCGCGCCCACCCCGCTTCCCCCGCACCGCCCACCGACCAAGATCTCAAGTTGTCCACAGGCCGCAGTACTTCTGACCTGCGGCGATCGCATTCCGGCTAGGCTGTGGACAACTCGAGGAACGAAACCGGAGGCTCCGACGATGCGCCAATAGGAAGCGCGTGGGGGGCGGCGTGCACCTAGCTCAGCCGCGGCCTCGACGACCACCACCGCCGACCTCGGGTGCCCCAACGCCGGCCTCGGCACCGCCCGTCTCAGCACCGCCGCCCTCGGGGCCTTCCGCAGCACCGCTGTGTTGAGAGCTGGGGTGTCGGCAGCGGCCTCGCCCCACCCGCCGGGTTGTACCTCGCGGTTCGTCTCGCCCAGCCGCGGCCTCGAACGTGCAGAAGCGCCCGAGCGCTTGGCCCCAGCCGCCGCGCCCGCATCCCCTCGCCGCCGCGATCCCCTGCGAGCCCGCCGATCCCTGCGAGCCCGCCGCGATCGAGGCCGCCGCGATCCCTTGCGAGCTCGACAAGACCGTCCCGTGCGAGCAGCCTCGTTCCCCCGCTCCAAGCGGGAGCAGGCCTGCGACGCCGAGCTGTACGCCGACCTGCTCCTCACGTACTCAGACCACATCGGCCATCACCGCCCTGCCGACCCGCACCGCCCTGCCAACCCGCACCGGCTGACCGAAACGGACCGCGGTGCTGCGGCCGGCCGGTGCCCGACACAGGCCACGGCGGTCACGCGAAGCGCCACCTGACCCAGCCGGCCACCTCTACGCGCAGGTGATGCGCGGCGAGGCCCAGTCGCCGTGGTCGGAGTTGATGCCGTCCCCGGCGTCGGTCACCACCAGCCGCAGGGTCTCCGCACCGCCCAGCGACGCCGTCAGCCTCGCCGCCGCATCGCTCCCGGTCAGCCGCCCCGACTCCGCCACCTTCGCGTCGTCCGCGAACACCTGGAACACCACCGACCCGCGCCCCGCGGCCACCTCGTCGTCGACACCCACGTCCACGGTGAGCGAGGAGCACTTGCGCCCCAGGTAGAACTCGATCGACGACGCCGCGTGCGCCCCGAACCCGCGCGCGTGCCCGACGCCGTTGATCGCGAGCGGCCGCCCGTCACCGGCGCCCTGGCCGCCGACGGACCTGTCGATCTCGACGGGGCCCCAGCCGTTGGCCGAGGCCGACGCGCCGAACGCGGACAGGTCGGACACGCCGGACGGCGGGGTCGGGCGCGGGCCGTTTGACGACACGCGGTAGATCACCGTGCCGTGCGACGGGACCGAGGCCGAGATCGTGCCGGTGGTCGTGCGGGTCGCCTTGGTCCACAGGTCCTTCAGCACCGCCGGGCCGGTCATGCCGATCTCGGCCAGCGAGGTCGAGATCGTCTGCGTGGAGCCGGACTTGTTGAACAGCGCCACCGCCTTGTCGCCGCCCGCCAGCGGTTTGACGATGACGTCGACGCCCGTGGTGCCGGTGGTGCGGATCCGCTTGCCCTGCACGCCGAGCCTGTCCTGGTCGACGGCGATCACGTCGCGGTTCTCCAGGATCGTGAACGTGTCGGCGGAGACCTTGCGCAGGTCAGAGCCGATGAGCAGGGGCGCGGCCATGATGGCCCACAGCGAGAAGTGGCTGCGGTACTGGGTGGCGCTCATCTTGCCGTTGCCGACCTCCAGCATGTCGGGGTCGTTCCACCGGCCGGGGCCCGCGTAGGAGTCGAGCACCACGTTCTTCTCGTAGATGTCCATGGTGCGTGGCCAGGTGTCGTTGATGTCGCCCGTGGTGCGCCAGAGGTGTCCCGTGTCGGAGGCCCACTCCCACGGCTTGTTCTGGCCCCATTCGCAGAGTGAGAACACGATCGGACGGCCGGTCTTCTTGAGTGCGTCACGCATCTTGCGGTAGCGCTGCTTCGCGTCCACGCCCTGGTTGTTGCAGTTGTCGTACTTCAGGTAGTCGACGCCCCACGACGCGAACTGCTGCGCGTCGGACTCCTCGTGGCCGAGGCCGCCGGGGAAGCCGTTGTCCTTGTTGCAGGTCTTGGTGCCGGCGCTGGTGTAGATGCCGAACTTCAGGCCCTTGGAGTGGACGTAGTCGGCGACGGCCTTGATGCCGTTGGGGAAACGCGTGCGGTGCGGGACGAGCTTGCCCGCGGCATCGCGGGTCTTCTCGGCCCAGCAGTCGTCGATGTTCACGTACTCGTAGCCCGCGTCCTTCAGGCCCTTGCTGACGAAGATGTCGGCGATGCCCTTGACCATCGCCTCGTTGAACTCGGCCCGGCAGGCCGTGGTGTTCCAGTTGTTGAAGCCCATCGGCGGAGTGAGGGCTAGCCCGTCCGGCAACGCCGAGGCGGGCGCGGCCAAGCCGAAACTGACCATTGTGGACACTAGTGCCAGTGCGAGAGCGCGCATGGGAGTTCTCTTTTCGTCACGCGGGAGGACCGGGCTGTCCCGGCCCAGGTCGGTCAGGCGGGAAGGCCCCAGGGCTTGCCGGGGATCGAGATGGCGACCGGCCGCACGGCCAGGTCAGGACGGCGTCCGCGGACGTGCACCAGGACTTCCTGCCCACGCCGCAACGGGATCTCCAACGTCCCGTCGCCGCGGTCGCGGTACCGCACCGGGCTCACCACGGTGACCGGCCCGGAGATCCCGTGCCGCAACACCAACGGCTCACCCGCCCGGCTGCGCACGACCACGAACTCGGTCCGGCCACCGGCACGACGGGCCGTCACCGAGAAGCCGCCCTCGCACGAGTGGTCGGCGATCATCACGTCCGGCCACACCGACGGCACGGCCGGGAACACCCGGACGACGCCACCCCAGCTCTGGCACACGAAGTCGTGGATGGTCTGCGCACCCGACAGCGGCGTCTCGACGACCGGGCCTGCCTCCGTGTACATGGTGTTCTCCAGCACCGGGAAGCGTTTCGAAACGTCGAACATCCGGACGAGGTACGCGTACGCCTCGTCGCCGCGGAACATGCGCGCCGCGATCGAGCCGGACCCGGAGTAGCTGTAGCCGCGGTGCGCGGGCTCCAGGGACATCCAGTGGTGCAACGACTTCTCGATCAGGGCGCGGTTCTCTGGCTGGTCCCAGTTCACCGTCATCAACGGGAACGTCGCCAGCAGGTGCGAGAAGTGCCGGTGCGACACGGCGAACGGGACACCGGCGCCGACCATGAACCCGTTGGCGTCCACCGGGTACGGCACCAGGTCGCGCAGCACCTCCCGCCAGCGCGGCTCCAGCGGGTCGGCGATCCGCAGCAGCGCCGCCGAGTCGACCAACGTCTGGCAGCCCCAGCGGATCAACTGCAGGTCGTAGTTGCAGTCGGGCGCGTCGCCGTACTCGGGCGAGGTGGTGACGTCGAGGTGGAGCTTGCCGTCGTCGCCCTTCCGCAGGAAGTGCAGGTAGTAGTTGATGGAGCGGCGCAGCAGCGGGAACACGACATCGGACAGGATGCGCGCGTCCATGCTGTGCCGGTACGACAGCCAGACGTTGTGCAACGCCCACGTGAGGTTGCCGAGCTCCTTGACCCCGGAACCGCCGGTGCCCGGCTCGTACAGCGTGCCGGCGTTCGACGTGAACCGGTCCGTGCTGCGGCCGACGCCCGCGGAGTCGTGCCGGTAGGGCTCCTTCACGTTGCGCGCCAGCTGTTCCTGGTTGTCCTTCAGGGTGCTGGTGATCGCGTCCAGCTCCAGGTGCCCGGAGCCGTGGATCAGCCAGTACTCCAGCTGCACGTTCAGGTTCCACCAGGCCGCGGCCCACGGCGTCTTCTCGAGCCACGGCCCGGTCGTCGCCATCACCGGCCCACCGGCCCGCGACCCGGACGCCACCTTGTAGAGCTGGATCCAGTAGAACGCCTGCAGCCGCTGTTCCCCGAACGACAGGAAGCTCTTCCGGTAGTAGGTGTTCCACCAACGGCGGTGCGACGCGCGCGACACGCCTCGTCGCACGGCCCGCAACGCCATCGAGGCGGCGCCGACGGCCGGATAGGTGTGCGCGACCGACAGCAGCAGCCGTTGCGCACGGCCGGAGCGGTCGATCCGGAAAGCGGTTGCCGTCTGCCCACCCGCGTTCAACGCCCAGGTCACCAGCGTCTCGCGGCCGTCCGGCGCGGTCACCGGGTCCGGGTTGAGCACGTACCCGTCCGGCAGCGGGTTGAAGTCCGCGCGGGGCGGAATCGCCTTTGACGGCTCGAACGCGAGCACGGGCTGCTCGGTCCCGGAAGCGGTGACGTCCAACGAGAACACCGAGCGTTCGGAGTGGACGTAGGCGGCGAACGTGATCACGCCGAGCGAGGTGGTCACGGTCCCGCGCAGCTCCGCGTTCCACAGGTCGAGGCGCCAGTCGACGCCCGTGACCTCGCCGGCCGCCGTGATCTTCAGGTTCCCGACAGGAAGCCGGCACACGCCGAACTGGCTGCCGCCGGTGTCGCGGTGATCCTGCACGTCGGCGTGCTGCACGGTGAACCTGACGACGTTCCCCTCGGCGTAGACGACGCTGCCGAGCCGCCCGTCACCGAGGAACGGGGCCTGTCCGTACTGGGTCGGTGGCCGCTTCCAGACAAGATCCTGTGCCCCGATGAACTCTCGCCAGGCCCGTTCCGACATGCCGGAACACGTGAAGACCTCCGATGGCCCGGTCTCTTTCCCGGTCGCCACCCCCGACTGGCCCAGCAGCACCGCTGCCGTGGTCCCGCCGATGAAACCCCGTCTGCCAAAGACCATCGCTCACTCCTCGCCCGCGCATGACGACTACTCACGTTCAGCTGCGCGGCGAGGCAGCCTGGTCTGGACAAGTCGAAAGGTAGGAGTTCTGAGGCGTATCGCGCAAGACCCAACCAACAACAACACGAAACAACAACCGGGTGCTGCTCACCCTGCAAGATGGGCAAGACGCCTAGGATGTGCCGCCAAAGGGGCGGGGAGGACACGCACGAGCCGTGCCCTGGTACGAGGAGGTGGCATGGCCGTGTCGACAACGGCGTTCAACGAGGGAAGGGCCCCGCAGCGGGGTCGTCCTCGCGACGCCAGCAGGGACGACGCTTTACGTCAGGCGGCGCTGGAGGTGATGGCCGAGGTCGGGTACCGGGCGCTCACCATGGACGCCGTGGCCGCGCGCGCAAGAGCGGGCAAGGCGACGATCTACCGGCGGTGGGAGTCGAAGCTCGATCTCGTGATCGACACGTGCACCCAGCTCGCCACGCAGAACCTCGCGGCACCGGACACCGGCTCACTGGCCGGGGACCTGCGCGAGTTCCTCTCGTCGTTCGCCGCGTTCCTCTCGGGACCGATCGGCAAGGCGGCTCAGGCGCTCGTGGGCGAGCTGCCGCACGAGCCGGAGCTGGCGGCGGCGTTCCGGGAGACGTTCCTGATCTCGCAACGCGACGTGCTGCGCGGCATTCTCGACCGGGCCGCCGAACGGGGCGAGCTGCGCGCCGACGCGCCGCGAGGCATGGCCGTCGAGATCGCGGGCGCCGCGTTGATCTACCGGTTGATGCTGACCGGGGACCCGCTCGACGAGCCGTTCGTGGAGAAGGTCGTCGAGCAGGTGCTCCTGCCGTTGGTGCGGGTGTCCTAGCGGAACAGCTTGCGGACCAGCGCGAAGCCGACCACGGCGCCGACCGCGATCAGCGTGTACTTGACCTTGGGCTGGCTCAGCACGTCGAGCACGGACGACTTGCCCTGCTCGACGAGCTTCTGCGGGTTGGCCCGCTCGCTGAGCTCGTCCAGGGTGGCGGCCAGCGCGGCGCGAGCCTGCTCGATCTCGCGCTGGATGGTGTCGGGATCGCGAGCCACATGTCCTCCTAGCAGCGGTTCTGCCCGCAACCGTAGTGGACGGCCAGGACCGCGGCTTCGCGCGACCCGCGAGAGCGAGTCCACGGAGGGCCTATAGGCTTCTCCGCGAGGGGTCGTAGCCCAATTGGCAGAGGCACTGGGTTTAGGTCCCAGCCAGTGGGGGTTCGAGTCCCCCCGACCTCATTGATCTGCGGTTTCAGTGATTCGCCGCGGGGGCTGGCCCGCGGCGAACCGCCCTCAGGTTAGCGGCGGGGACACCGGGTGGATCCCCAGCGAACTGCTCCGCGAGGCGTTCGCGGCCGTAGAGCCGGACGGACTCCAGCTGCTCGAACCGGCCGGCCCCGGTGAACGTCAGCAGCGACTTCGCCACCAGTGCCGACAGCAGCACCAGCACCCGGTCCGACGGCAGGTCGCACGCCTGCACCGCGACGTCCAGGCCGAACCCTCCCTGCCCCTGCGAGATGCACCGGAAGACGTGCTGCTCGTCGGCGCTCAGCCGTTCATAGCTCCAGCCGATCGCGGCGCGCAGGCTCTGGTGCCGGACGGCGGCGGTGCGGTTGCCGCGGTTGAGCAGCTCCAGGCGGTCGTCCAGGCGCGCCAGGAGCTCCTGGACGGGCAGCACCGTCACGAGCCTCGCCGCGAGCTCGATCGCGAGCGGCAGGCGGTCCAGGCGGTCGCACAGGGCGGCGATCACGTTCCGGTCGCCGAGCCGCAGCCCCACCTGGTTCGCGCGGGCCCGGTCGGTGAACAGCTCCACGGCGTCGGTGATCGACAACGGCTGCACGGCGAACAGGACCTCGCCCGGCACCCGCAGCGGTTCGCGGCTCGTCGCGATCACCGTGAGGCCGGGGCAGCCGAGCAGCAGCGGTTCCAGCAGCGCCGCGCACTCCCGTGCGACGTGCTCGCAGTTGTCCAGCACCAGCACGGTCCTGCGGGCCGCCAGGGCGTCCACGAGCGTGCTCAGCACCGGTTCGGCGGGTTCGCCCAACGCCTCCGCGCACGCCCGCGCGACGTCACCGGCGGAGTCGAGCTCGACCCAGGTCGCGTCCTTCGCGAGCTCCCTGACCAACCGGCTCTTGCCGACGCCCGCCGGTCCGACGAGCGTCAGCACGCGGGTGGTGAGCCTGGCGAGACGGGCCAGTTCGGCGTCGCGGCCGATGAAACTGTCCAGTGCCGTAACGGGTTCGTGGACGCGCTGACGGTAGGCCCGTTGCCGGCAGGCGTTCGAGCAGTACCTCGCGTGTCTGCGCCGGGAGGTGGCGGTCGCGGTGCCGCAGATCGCACACGTCCCCACCAGGTCAGCCATCGAACACGATCGTAGTCAAACGATTACATGCCGGAAAGGCCTTTCCCCCGGTTGTGGACCAATGGCCCTCGACCGCGTATACATCGGATGTGTCGCCGCCGCGACCGACGTCTGGAAGGACTGGGCATGCGGTTGTCCACCGTGCGGCGACGCGTGGCGGGAGCACTCGTCGCCGCGCTCGCAGTGAGCGCGATAACTCCAACAGCAGCAGCACAAGACTCCCCGTGGCCGAAAGCTGTCGTGACGCTGTCGAACGGCGTCCCGAGCCTGTCGGTGACGCGCGGCGGCACCACGGTGCTGGAACCGAGTCCGTTGGGCGTGGTGACGGAAAGAGCGGATCTTTCGTCGGGTCTGCGGTTGACCGGACGGACCGAACGGCGGGTGGTCGAGCACTACACGGCGTCGTCCGGCAAGCAACGGCAGCGCTCGGTGGTCCACCGGGAGGAGCGCTACTCGTTCTCCGGAGCGGCCCGTTTGGATCTTGTCGTGCGGACCGCGGCGGACGGTGTCGCGTACCGGTACGAGGTCCCGGCAGGGCTGGGCGACGTGCTGCGCGAGACGTCGGCGTTCCGCGTTCCGTCCGCCGCGACCGGGTGGATCGCGAAGTACCGGCGTGACTACGAAAACCCGTTCGCGCAGACGAACGCGGCCGCCGCCGAGACGGCCGAGTACCTCCATCCCGCACTGTTCGAGACGAACGGTGTGTACGCGCTGCTGACCGAGTCCTCTGTGGACGGACGACACTCAGGCGCTCGCCTGGCGCACACCGCGGGATCCGGCCTCTACTCGATCAGGTACTGGGACGAGCGGGTGGCGGTGGACGGCGCCTGGCAGTCGCCGTGGCGCACCGTCGTCGTGGGCTCGCTGGCGGACGTGTCGGAGTCGACCCTGGTGGACGACCTGGCGCCGCGCTCGAAGGTGCGCGACACGTCGTGGATCAAGCCGGGCAAGGTGTTCTGGAGCTGGCTCGCGGGCGGCCGTGAAGCGGGCCAGAGCCTCGCGATGCAGAAGCAGTACGTGGACTACGCAGCAGCACACGGCTGGCCGTACGCACTGGTCGACGCGGGGTGGTACTTCGACCCGAACTGGGACTACGACCCGACGTGGGAACAGACGTCGTGGATCCCGTCCCTCATCTCGTACGCTGCCGCCCGCGGCGTGAAGATCCACCTCTGGGTCCACTACGACGAGCTCGACACCCCCGAGGAAAGCGCCACGCGGCTCGCCCTGTTCGAACGCTGGGGCGTGGCGGGCGTGAAGATCGACTTCATGGACTCCGACGGCCAGGACCGCTACCGCTGGTACGACCGGATCCTCGCCGAGACCGCTGCCCACCACCTGCTGGTCAACTTCCACGGGTCGACCATCCCGCACGGCGTCCACCGCACCTGGCCGCACGTGATGACGATGGAGGCCGTCCACGGCGGCGAGAAGTCCTCCGGCCTGACCGGCGCTCACCTGACCGCGCTGCCGTTCACCCGCGGCGTGGTCGGCGGCATGGATTACACGCCGCTGGCCTGGCACCGCCCGTCCCGCACCACGTCCGACGCCCACGAACTGGCGCTGACCGTGCTCTACGAGTCGGGCCTCGCCAACCTGGCGGGACGCCCAGAGGACTACGCGGCCCGCCCGATCGCCGAACGCTTCGTGGACCAGGTACCCACGACGTGGGACGAGACCCGCCTCCTGTCCGGCCGCCCGGCAGACCACGCGGTGTTCGCCCGCCGCTCCGGCGACCGCTGGTTCCTCGGCGGCGGCTACGCGGGCCAGGCCCGCACCGTCTCCGTGCCGCTCTCCCTGCCCGCGGGCCGCTGGCTGGTGGAGATCACCCGCGACGGCCCGTCCGGCCTGGTAGCGGAGTCCCGCACGATGCGGGCCGGCGACACCCTGACCCTCGACGTGACCACCAACGGCGGGTTCACGGCCATCGCCTGCCGAGCAGGCTCCCGCACCTGCACGCGCCCGATCCCCGCCATCCCGCGGACCTCGGTCTCGGCCTCCGCCCGCGGCTACGCGCTGACCGGCCTCTTCACCACCTCCGCCGACGTCCGCGACGTGACGCTGGAACCACGCGTGCCCACCGGCTGGTCGGTCCAGGGATCCCCCGTCACCACAAGGGTTCTCCGCCCCGGCCAGGCCATCTCCGGCAACTGGACCGTCGTACCTCCCGCAACCGCGGGCTACTTCGACATCCCGGTGGTCGCGTCCTTCAACAACGGCACGGAGTCGGAGAAAACAGCCCGCGTGCACGTGGTGCGCCCACTACCGGACGGCTGGTCCTACCTCTCGGACCACCCCTGGTCCTCAGCGACAGGAGGCGACGGCCCGGTGGAAAAGGACCTCTCCAACGGCGGCCCAGCTGCCAACGACGGCCGAGGAATCGCACTGCGCCGCACCACCTACGGCAAGGGCCTGGGCACCCACGCCAACTCGGAGATCACCTACGACCTGGCGGCCCGCTGCACCACCTTCTCCGCGTCCGTGGGCGTGGACGACGAGGCGGGCCTGGACGTGGCCCGCCAAAAAGCAGGCGGCACCGTGTCATTTCAGGTACTGGGCGACGGTGCAGTGCTCACCACAACGCCCACGCTGGGCGTGCGCTCCCCCGTCACCGACATGACCGCAGACCTGACCAACGTGAGGACTCTCACCCTGCGCGTCCTGGACGGCAACGACGGCACCCAGAACGACCACGCTTCTTGGGCGGACGCAAGGATCCTCTGCACCTAGGCGATCAACCCTGAGAGAGGGGTGGGGTTTCCCCCACCCCTCTTTTGCGGTTTACCCCAATGTCGGCCCCCACCACCATCCGTAACTTGGAAGCATGAACTTGGTCGACTGGGTCACCGACCTGATGCACACGGCCGGCGCCCCCGGAGCGGCCTTGGCCATCGCGCTGGAAAACCTCTTCCCACCCCTACCAAGCGAAGTCTTCCTCCCCTTGGCAGGCTTCACCGCCGCTCAAGGCAAGATGTCCCTGCTGGACGCCATCCTCTGGACCACCTTCGGCTCAGTGGCAGGCGCCCTCCTCCTCTATTGGGTCGGCGCCCTGCTGGGCCGCGACCGAGTACGAGCAATAGCAGCAAAAATGCCCCTCGTCAGGGTGTCCGATGTGGACAAAACCGAGGCCTGGTTCCTCCGCAACGGCTACCGAGCAGTCTTCTTCGGCCGCATGATCCCGGTCTTCCGCAGCCTGATCTCCATCCCGGCAGGCGTGGAACGCATGCGATTAGCCCCGTTCCTCGCCTACACGGCAGCGGGCAGCCTGATCTGGAACACGGCCCTGATCCTGGCGGGCTACCTGCTGGGCGACAACTGGCACCTGGTCGAGCAGTACGTGGGCATCGGCTCAAAGATCGTCCTGGCCCTGGCCGCAGTAGCCGTAGCCATCTTCGTGGCGACCCGCCTGACCAAGAACCGCACCAAATCCAAGGCCTAACCAAGCGCAAGCACCAAAGCGCGCGCACGCAACCGCAGTCGTCAACGCAACCCAACCACGCACGCAAACCAGGCGCGCGCACCCAACCGGACAGCCGTCGACGCACCCCAACCACCTACGAGTCCTGGCACGCGATGCCGCAGGCGAGCCCGAACGGGCTGTTCCCACTCCGGTCAGCGGTACAGCCCACCGATTGCGATTGGGGCTTGACTTTGGGTGCGAGGTGCTACCACTAGTGGCTCGGCCGGGCCTCTTTTCAGCCCGGCCTTTTCCGGTCCGACAAGCACCTCGCAAGGGCCCCGAAGTCAAGCCCCAATCGCCACCCCGCTCTTCGGCAGGACCTGCCGGACCACCCTCGCAACCACGGCCCAACCAACAAATCGCAACCAACCCCGCTGGAACGCGACCACACCAACAAAACCAGCACCCGCAACAGAAACGGCAGCCCTAAGCCACCTTCAGCCCATCCAAGTACCCGACCAACTCCCGAACAGCCGCCCGCCCAGCCCGATTCGCCCCGATGGTGCTGGCCGAAGGCCCATACCCCACCAGATGGATCCGAGGATCCGAAACAACCCGAGTCCCGTCCACCTGAATCCCACCCCCAGCCCCACGCAACCGCAACGGCGCCAAGTGATCCAGGTCGTGCCGAAACCCGGTAGCCCACAAAATCACGTCAGCATCGAACCGCTCGCCAGAACCCCACTCCACCCCGTCAGGCGTGATCCGGTCGAACATGGGCTTCCGATCCAGCACCCCGGAAGCGATCCCCGCACGGGTCTCGTCGTTCAACGCCAGCCCGGTAACACTGACCACGCTGCGAGGAATGAGCCCGGCCCGCACCCGTTCCTCGACCATCCCGATCACCCACCGCCCGTAGTCCTCGGTGAACGGCCCCTCACGCCACACCGGTTCGTGGCGCGTGACCCACCGGGTCTCGGCCGCGAACGGAGCCAGCTCCAACAGCAACTGGGTAGCCGAAGCACCACCCCCGACCACGACCACCCTCTTGCCGGCGAACTCGGCGGGCCCCTGGTAATCAGCAGTGTGCAGCTGACGACCGGCGAACGTCTCCTGCCCCGGGTAGTACGGCCAGAACGGCCGCCGCCAGGTACCGGTCGCATTGATCAGCCCGCGCGCGGTCCACACACCGGCGGACGTCTCGACCCTGAGCAAGGGCCGCTCACCGACCAACGAACCCTCGTCGGCCAACGAGCCTTCGTCGGCCAACGAACCCTCGTTCGCCACGGACGTGACGTTCACCGGCCGCACCACGGGCAGGTCGAAGAGCTGCTCGTAGCGGGCGAAGTAGGCCGGGATGGCCTCGTTCGCGCGTTCCTCGGGCGAGGGCTGCTCGAACGGCATCCCCGGCAGCTCGTGGATGCCGTGCACGGTCCGCATGCGCAGGCTCGGCCACCGGTGCAGCCAGGCCCCGCCGGCAGAGTCGTTGGCGTCCAGCACCACGTGGTCGACACCGCGCCGCTGCAGGAAGTAGGAGGCGGACAACCCCGCCTGTCCCGCGCCGATCACCACCACATCCGTCACAACCACGTCAACGGAAGGAGGGGCGAACTTCTTCTCCCCTGTGAGCGACAAAACATCAGGCAAAAGGTGAGAGCCACCGCTAGCTTCCGGGGGCGTGCACCTACTTCTGACGATGGCGTTGCTCGCGACCCCCGCGACCACGCTCGCGGCCCCCGTAACCACCACCACGGCGTCCTACGCGGTCTACGACCGGATCACGCACAGGTTGACCGGACGAGACGTGCACAAGCAGATCAGATCCGCCTCGCTCGTGAAGATCCTCATCGCGATCGAGCAGTTGGAGACGCGTGGGGACGACCCGCGCATCGAACCCATGCTGCGCGTCAGCGACGACAACGCGGCCAGTGAGCTGTGGGTCGAGAACGGCTGGGAGCAGCTCGTCGTGCGGGTGGCCGACCGCCTGAAGCTCGACGACACGCGGCCGCCGGAGAACCGGGGCATGTGGGGTTACACGGCGGTGAGCGCCGCCGACATGGTGAAGGTCTACCGGTACCTGCTGGAGGACGCGAAGCCGAAGGTGCGCTACACGATCATGGGGCACCTGCAGCGGGCCGAGAAGTGCGCGTCGGACGGGTTCGACCAGTCGTTCGGGCTGCCGTCGGCCACCTGGCACCCCGCGTTCAAGCAGGGCTGGTCGGGGTTCGGTGACCCGACGAAGCCGTGCGTGGACCGGCCGCGGCCGCGGATCCAGTGGGAGCTCGACACCAAGTCGCCCGCTCTGCACACGTCCGGGACGTGCCTGTTCAGCGTCGTGGTGGTGCTGACGCTGCACCCGCAGGGCACGACGTACGAGAAAGCCGCGAAACGAGTTACCCGGCTCACGGAAGAAGTCACGAAGTATCGGTGTTGATCGATACATGAGCCGTCTGAGTGAGATCCCGCTGTCCGTTCTCGACCTCGCGCCCATCACGTCGGGGTCGGACGCCACGACCGCGCTGCGGCACGCGCGGGAACTCGCTCAGCACGCGGAACGCCTCGGCTACCAGCGCATCTGGTACGCGGAGCACCACAACATGCCCGGCATCGCCTCGTCGGCGCCGGCCGTCCTCATCGGGCACGTCGCCGACTCCACCGAGACGATCCGGGTCGGGTCGGGCGGCGTGATGCTGCCCAACCACCCGCCGCTCGTGGTGGCCGAGCAGTTCGGCCTGCTGGAGGCGTTGCACCCCGGTCGCATCGACCTCGGCATCGGCCGCGCCCCCGGCACCGACCAGAAGACCGCGCGGGCGTTGCGGCGCACGGAGGCCGGGCTGTCCGCGGAGAACTTCCCGCAGGAGCTCACCGAGCTGATCCAGTACTTCGAGGGCACCGCCGAGCTCAACGCCGTGCCCGCCGCCGGCAACAAGCCGCCGATCTGGCTGCTGGGCTCGTCCGGCTACAGCGCGCAGGCCGCCGGGCTGCTGGGTCTGCCGTTCGCGTTCGCCCACCACTTCAGCGCCCAGAACACGCTGCCCGCGCTGGCGCTGTACCGGCGGCACTTCCGGCCGTCCGAGGTGCTCGACCAGCCGTACGCGATGGTGTGCGCGTCCGTGGTCGTCGCCGACACCGACGAGCAGGCCCGCTTCATCGCAGGTCCGGGAGCGCTCTCATTCGTGAAGCTGCGCCAGGGCCGGCCGGAGCCGCTCGCCACGCCGCAGGAGGCCGCGGACTACCCGTACACCGAGATCGACCGGCTCGTGATCGAGGACCGGATGGCCAACCAGATCATCGGGTCCCCCTCAACGGTCCGCTCCGGGCTGGACGAGTTGCTGGAGTCGACGGCGGCCGACGAGCTCATGGTGACGGCGATCGTGCACGGGCACGATGACCGTCTGCGTTCGTTCGAACTCCTCAGCGAGATCGCCGAACGGACGCCTTCGCTGGGCCGTTCAGCCGCACGTACGTGAGTCGGTCAGGCGTGACCTTCACGTTTCGTACGACTGACGCTGCTCTGAACGGGTGATAAACGGCTCCGCTTGTAGCGCGTGGCACACAGTGGGCGATGATCGGTGTGAGCGCGCACGCCCCCCGACGCGCTCCCTAGCTTCACCCAGTGGTCTCGACCACTAGGACGGCGTGGGGCCGGCGCACTCTGTGGCGCCGCCCACGCCGCCCATCACACTTCGGCCACGGCCCGGCACCAGGTCCGCTTCAGAGGCCACTTTCGTTCGCACTACTCCCTTCGGCACCGTCACAGTTGACGAGAGTCGCTCACACCCACCGCCGGGGTGGGAAAGGGGAGTTCGTGAAGTTCGCCAAAACGGCCGCGGGCCTGTGCCTGTTGCTGGCCGTGGCGGGATGTGCGGGCCCCAGTGTCGCCGTCACCCCCGACGAGAACCTGACAGTCGAGCAGCGCGCCGAGACGCCCAACGCGTCCGCCGCAGCCGCCTTCGGCACGCAACGCGTGTGGACCTCGGGCCTCTCCGTCGTGGTGTCCGCCCCGCGTTCCCTCTCACCGTCCGAGACGGCGATCCCACCGGCCAAGCGCACCGCGGTCTTCACGATCACCGTCTACAACGGCTCCAAGACGCCCTACCGGCCGTCCCAGCTCGCTGTGAAGGCGACAGCGGACGACCAGCAGGCCGCCGAGCTCCTCGACTCCGTGCAGGGCCTCAACGGCCTCGCCTCGGCCATCGCCGAGCTCCCACCTGGCCGTGACACGCAACTCCAGCTGGCGTTCGCCGTGCCGGAGACACCGGTGCACATGACGCTGACGATCCAGCCGGGTGGCCACGACCAGAACGCGCCGACCATCTTCGAGGGCCAGGCGTAGAGCGCCGGCGGGCATAGTCTCTGGGGCATGACCAGTCGTCTCGAACCTGGAGACACCGCGCCCGCGTTCACGCTGCCCGACAGCGAGGGCAAGCCGGTTTCTCTCTCCGACTACCTCGGCAAGTCCGTGGTCGTGTACTTCTACCCGGCCGCGAGCACGCCGGGCTGCACCAAGCAGGCCTGCGACTTCCGCGACAACCTGGGCGTCCTCGCCGACTCGGGCTACGAGGTCGTCGGCATCTCCCCCGACAAGCAGGCGAAGCTCGCGAAGTTCCGCGACGAGGAAGGCCTCACCTTCCCGCTGCTGGGCGACCCGGACAAGACCGTCCTCACCGAGTGGGGCGCGTTCGGCGAGAAGCAGAACTACGGCCGCACCGTCCAGGGCGTGATCCGCTCCACGTTCCTCGTCGGCCCGGACGGCAAGATCGTCAAGGCCATGTACAACGTCCGCGCCACCGGCCACGTGGCCAAGCTCCTGCGCGAACTCCCGGCCTGATTTTCCCCACTTTCTGATGCCGCCGTCGTTGTGGTTGCGACGGCGGCATCTTCGTGAGGTATGGTCGAGGCGAGGGCGTGCAACAAAGCCGCCTCTGTTCCGGTGAGGGTGATACACCGTGTGTCGTTTGACGGCACCTAGCGGTCCCGACATCCCGTCTGATTTCGTCTTGCGAGTCCACTTCCCCACGCGCGGCGGCTGACCAGGGCTTTCTGCCCAACCGTCAACCGTTGTCTTCAACACGCACGCCTAGCGCTGCGTGCATTTCGTGCTGGGAAAATTCAATGCTCAAGTGGATCCTGCTAGCCCTCGCCGTAGGCGCGGAGGTTTTCGCGACCCTCTGCCTCAAATACTCCGACGGCTTCACCAAACCCTGGCCGGTGGCCGGCCTCGCAACGGGCTTCCTCACCGCCCTCTACCTGGAATCCCTGGTGATCAGAATGGGCGTCCCGGTGGCCATCACCTACGCCATCTGGGCAGGCGCGGGCATAGCCCTGGTCGCCATCACCAGCCGCGTGCTCTTCGCCGACCCCCTCAACCTGGCGATGCTCGCCGGCATGGCCCTGATCGCCGCAGGCGTCTGCGTCGTGTCGGTGGCCTCCCACGCCCAGGCGGCCGTCTAATCTCGTTTGGGTGGGCTTAGAAATCCAGGCCGTCTCCCGTCTCGGCCAGTCCGTGGCCATGCGCGCCGCCACCGAGTGGCTGGCAAGCAACACCGACGAGCGAACCCTGTCGCTGACCGAGTTGGCGGCGGCCGAACTGACCAAGCCCACCCAACGAGCCAAGCTCGACACCCTGATCCAACACATCGGTCACCAGGTGACCGAACAACTCGAATCGGCCCTGGAACGCTTCCCCGACAACGACATCGCCACCTCCCTCACCGCGGTGGAGGAGGCGCTGTCGTCCGCAGACCTGTCCGACGCGGCCCTCCTGGCAGACGACGCCGATCCAGAAGCTCTGGCCCAACGCATCCGCCGCTCGCTGCCGCGCAACGACTCCGGCCGCTGCTACGAGGTCGCACTCGACCAGTCCTGCCGCTACCTCGTGCAGATCATCAGACAGCTGCCGTCGTTCCAACCACGAGCCCTGGCCGAGGTCCTGTCCCGCGCCACCGCCCAGGCCGCACTGCTCGACGAGGTCCTGGCCCGCCTGCCCCGCACCTCGCTCTACGCACCGCAGGGCACCGACACGGACGACGAGTTCCGCGACGAGTACCTCCGTCACCTGGCGGCGAACCTCGACTTCCTGGAACTGCTCGGCCTGTCCGGCAAGGAGAAGTCCCGGCTGCCCCTGAGCGTCGCCTACCTGAGCCTCACCGTCTCCAGCCACACCCGGCAGGAGGAGCAACGGCGCAACTGGTTCGCCGACGCCGAACACCGCGCGGTCGCCAGCGTGAGAGTCGAGTCGGCGCTAGTCGACCGCACCCTCGTGCTCGGCGAAGCGGGCTCGGGCAAGACCACGTTGCTGGACTGGTTAGCGGTCACCGCCGCCAGGAGCGGGTTCGTGGGCGAACTCCAGCGGTGGAACGGCCTGGTCCCTCTCCCAGTGAGGCTGCGGGCCTACGCCGACGGCCCGCTGCCGGAGCGACCGGAAGAACTGATCACCGGATGGCTCACCGGAATCATGCCCGCAGGCTGGGCTCATCGGGTGTTGCGCGCAGGCAACGGTCTGCTGCTGGTGGACGGCGTCGACGAGGTGCCACCAGAGAAACGCCACAAGGTCCACCGGTGGCTGCGCGACTTCCTCAACACCTTCCCCGACACGCAGGTCGTGGTGACCGCGCGACCCGCCGCAGCGGACCGGGAATGGCTGTCCGAACTGGACTTCCGCGCCGTCGAACTGGAGCAGATGCGACCGGCCGACGTGAAGGTCTTCCTCCAACGCTGGCACGAAGCAGCCGGAGCACCCGACGAGGTGCACCGCCGCCTCTCCAGCCAACTGGCGGCCCGGCAGCACCTGCGCGCCCTCGCCTCCTCCCCCGCTGCTTTGCGCAATGCTGTGTGCCCTCAACCTGAGCCGGGTTTCAGAACTCCCGCACACCCGCATGGAGCTCTACGCCGCAGCCCTCACGATGCTGCTCGACCTCCGCGATGCCGAGCGAGGCCTCGCCCGCATGCTGACCACCTCGGACAAGACCGTCCTGCTGGGCGATCTGGCGTGGCGGCTGACCCTCGGCGACCGCAGCCAGCTGCCGACGGCACGGGTCCGCGAACACATCACTCGCAAGGTCCGCTCGATGCCCAACGTGCACGACGACCCTGACACGATCGTCACGCACCTCCTCGAACGCAGCGGCGTCATCCGCGAACCCGTGCCGGGGCAGGTGAATTTCGTGCACCGCACCTTCCAGGAATACCTGGCCGGCGCGGAGGCGATGAACGACGGCCAAGTCGAAACCCTTGCCGCGCACGCAGATCAGGACTCATGGGCGGAAACGATCGTGCTTGCCTGCGGGCACGGCCAGCGCACCCAGGTCAACGAGTTGCTGACGGAGATCCTCGACCGAGCCGACCGCGAACAGCTGAACTCCCGCAAATTGCGCCTGCTCGCCGCCACCTGTCTGGAAACGGCACGCGACCTCGACCCTGCCGTCCTAGATCGGGTCAACCGGATGATCGAAGAACAACTGGTCCCACCGCGCGACGAGAAAGAAGCAGCGTCGCTCGCCACGGCGGGGCACCGAATCCTGCGTTATCTTCCTCAGGACCTAACGGATTTACCCAAGGAAGTCGCTGAAGCAACAGTTCACGCCACAAGGCTTGTCGGTTCTCCGGAAGCAATGAACCAGCTGGCGCTTTACGCGCGAGATCCGCGCTCTGGCGTGCAATTCGAACTCCAGAAGGCGTGGATCCACTTCGATCCAAAGCGCTTCGCTGAGGAGGTCTTGGCTTGTGCACCGCTGCTTGCCGGCACGATCGACATCACGGCCATGCGGTTGCTGCCCCATCTCACGGCGCTCCAGCACCTCAACAAGGTGCGCTTCTCCCTGCCCGACCACGAGGTCCAGCACGATCTCTTGTTCGCACCGGCCATCCCCAAGCTGCAGTCTCTGGGTGCATCCGTCGCCGGTGAGGTGTCCCTCAGCCCGCTCGCCAACTGCGAGCGGCTCAGGGAACTCCAGCTATCCGGCGCTGATCGATACGTCGACATGGAACAGTTGCCGCGCCATCTGGCGAGCCTGTGGCTCTCTCAACACGAGCCTTGGGACGATCTCAACTTCCTGAGAGGCCACGTTCTCTTAATAGCCGATCTCAGTCAGGTTGCCGCGGCCTGCGATCTCAGCAATCTGTCGGGGATCCGGCTGTTCGGATGCCGCAACTGGACCGACTACCGAGCGCTCGCCAGTCTGCCGCGCGTGAGCGTGCTCAAGATCGTCAACATGGATGCCCCCGTGGATCTCGGTGAACTGCCGGAACTCCCGGAGATCGACGTTCTCCACGTACGAAGTCGCTTTCAGATCGATCTGCGGGCGCTCGCGGGGAAGTCGCTGCACCTCGAGCTGATCCGGAGGCAGCGTCACGTCGGGCTCGATGAGCTCGGGCCCGGCGTGACGATCAACTGGGTTGGTTAGACCAGCTTGCGCAGGTGAGGCACGAGGAGCTTGAGGGCGCGGCCTCGGTGGGACTCCGCGTCCTTCTCCTCCGCCGTCATCTCGGCTGAGGTGACGGCGTACCCCTCGGGCACGAAGATCGGGTCGTAGCCGAACCCGTTGGTGCCACGACGAGCACGCAGCAATGTGCCCCGCCACTCGCCGCGGACGATGACCTCTTCGCCACCAGGCACGACCATCGCGACCACAGACACGAAGGCGGCGCCGCGGCGTTCGTCCGGCACGTCGCCCATCTGCCCCAGCAAAAGGTCCAGGTTGGCATCGTCATCGCCGTGACGCCCAGACCACCGAGCGGACAACACGCCAGGCATGCCGTTCAGCTCATCCACCGCAAGCCCAGAATCGTCGGCGACCGACACCAACCCGGTCGCAGCGGCAGCGTCGCGGGCCTTTGCCAGGGCGTTGCCCTCGAAGTCCGGCGCGGTCTCCGGCGCCTCGGGGAACGATGGCACGTCCGAAAGGGACAGCACGTCGATGCCGGCCAATGACTCCGCCACCACGATGCGCTGCAGTTCGCGAAGCTTCTTCGCGTTGCGGGAAGCCAACAAAAGCTTCATCGCTTGCCACCGGACTTCGGCTCGGGCAGCACGCCGGGGTAAGGCAGGGCGAGGGCTTCGGCCTGGATGCGGTTCAGCTCCGCGCAGCCCTGCAGCGCGATGTCGAGCATGCGGTCCAAAGTGGAGCGCGCGAAGGTCGCGCCCTCGCCGGTGCCCTGGACCTCGATCAACGTGCCCGCGTCGGTGGCGACGACGTTCATGTCGACCTCGGCGCGCGAGTCCTCCTCGTACGGCAGGTCCAGCCGGACGCGGCCGTCCACCACGCCCACCGAAACGGCGGACACGGCGCACGAGAGAGGCGACGGGTCGGCCAGGCGGCCGGCTGCACCCAGGTAGGTGACGGCGTCGGCCAGGGCCACGTAGGCGCCGGTGATGGCCGCCGTGCGGGTGCCGCCGTCGGCCTGGATGACGTCGCAGTCGATGACGATGGTGTTCTCGCCCAGGGCCGCCAGGTCGATGCAGGCGCGCAGAGAACGGCCGATCAGGCGCGAGATCTCGTGCGTGCGGCCGCCGATGCGGCCCTTCACGGACTCGCGGTCGCTGCGGCTGTGCGTGGCTGAGGGGAGCATCGCGTACTCGGCGGTCACCCAGCCGAGGCCGGAGCCCTGCCGCCAGCGCGGCACTCCTTCGGTGACACTCGCGGCGCACAGCACGCGGGTGTTCCCGAACTCGATCAGGACCGAGCCCGCGGGCCAGGTCTGATATCCACGCGTGATCCGGATGTCACGCAACACGTCGTCGTATCGGCCGTCGCTTCGCACCACGGGCCCTACCCTAATGAACCCTGCGGAGCGCCATGGCGTAGGGAGAGACATGCTGACGATCGACGGTATTCCGCTTCACCCGCTGCTGGTGCACGCGGTGGTCGTGCTGCTGCCTCTGGCGGCGCTCAGCTCGATCGCGATCGCCGTGGTCCCGAAGTGGCGGCGCAGGTACGCGTGGCCCGTTCTCGGGGTCACGCTGGCCGGTGTCGCCGCTGTTCCGCTGGCCAAGCAGGCCGGCGAGGACTTCCAGGCCGCCCTCGAGCGCAACGGCGTGCAGAACCCCCTCATCCAGACGCACGCGGACCTCGGCACGACGTTGTTGCCGATCGCGCTCGGCTTCGGTGTCGCGGTGATCGCGTTGCTGGTCGCCGGACGGCTGGCGGACCGCGAACGGGAGGCCGAGGCACCCACCACGAAGACGTGGCGGGTGGTCTCAGTCGTGGTGTCGGTGCTGGTGGTGCTGCTCGCGGTCGGCACGACGGTGCAGACCGTGCGCGCCGGTCACAGCGGTTCGGAGGCCGTCTGGAGTGGCGTCGGGAGCTGAAGCGGCGAGGTCGCCGACTGCTTCAGCGTGCGCGTGACCGTGCAGAACTGCTCCACGGCACGGCGGACGACGACCTCCAGGGCTTCCGGGTCCTCGACGGCGGACAGGTCGTACGAGAGCGTCACGGGGATGGAGACCACCTCGTTGCCGCTCTCGGACTGGACCGCGTCCGCCTCGGCTGTCAGCCGGTCGCCGCCTGTTCTGCGCAGGATCAACGTCTCCGACGTGACCATCGCGCACCCGGCGGCGGCCGCGACCAGCAGTTCCACCGGGCTGAACGAGCCCTCCTGGCCCTTGCGCCCGATCCGCACCGACGCGCCGCGCCCGTTCGAAGCGACGAACTCGTGCTCGCCCACGCGCTCGATCTCGATCATGTCCGCTCCCCCACCTCGTACCGGCCGCCCTGCACGACCAGCTCACTCGGCCCGCCGAACGCCGACCGGGCCTCCTCCAGCACGTCCTCGCGCGACGTCCACGGCGGCACGTGCGTGATCAGCAACCGGCCGGCCCCCGCGCGGGTCGCCAGCTCGCCTGCCTCGCGCCCGGACAGGTGCAGGTCCGGCTGCCGGTCCGGCGCGTGCGTCCAGCTCGCCTCGCTCAGCAGCACGTCCACGCCGTCGGCCAACGTGTCCAGCGCGGCGCACGGACCGCTGTCACCGGTGTAGGCCAGGGACACGCCGCCGCACGAGATCCGGAACCCGTAGGCCTCGCAAGGGTGTGCGACCACCGCGGAGTCCACGGTGAACGGTCCGATCTCGACCCGCGACCCCAGGCCGTGGAACGCGAACACGTCGCTGAAGTCCAGCGACGACCGCTCGGCGGCGTTGGGCGCGTAGGCGGCGACGAACCGCGAAGGAGCCTCCGCGGGCGCGTACACGGGCAAGGCGGAGGAAGGCGGTGTCGGGTGGTACTTCCTTGCCACATATAGAGAAGAAACGTCGACGCAGTGGTCGGGGTGCAGGTGCGAGAGCACCAGCGCGTCCATCGAGAACAGCGGCCGTTCCTCCTGGAACCGCGACAGCACGCCGTTGCCGAACTCCAGCACCAACGTGAACCCGTCGGCCTCCAGCAGGTACCCCGAGGCGGCCGCGCCGGGTCCGGGAATGCTGCCGGAGCAGCCGAGCACGGTCAGCAGCACATCAGCCCCACTGTTCGAAGGTCGGCAGGAACCGGGCGGCGAGCTTCGCGAACCGCTCGGGCGGGCCGGTGCACGTCACGCGGTGCACGGCGGGTTCGACGGCGAACTCGTCGCGCTCGGTCAGCAGCCGGACGACGTCCTTCACCGTCTCCTCGGCGCTCGACACCAGCGTCACGTGCTCGCCCATGACGATCTGGATCACGCCGGTCAGCAACGGGTAGTGCGTGCAGCCGAGCACCACGGTGTCGACGTCGGCGCGCTGCAACGGTTCCAGGTACGCCTGCGCGAGTCCGAGGACCTGCCGCCCGGAGGTGATCCCGCGCTCCACGAAGTCGACGAACCGCGGGCACGGAGCGGCGGTGACCGTCACGTCGCGGGCCGCCTGGAACGAGTCCTGGTACGCGTGCGAGTTGATCGTGCCGACCGTCGCGATCACGCCGACCCGGCCGGACCGCGTCGTCATCACCGCGCGGCGCACGGCGGGCAGGATCACCTCGACCACCGGCACGTCGTAGCGCTCACGGGCGTCGCGGAAGCACGCGGCGGACGCCGTGTTGCACGCGATGACCAGCATCTTCGCGCCTTCGTCCACGAGCCGGTCGCAGACCTCCAGCGCGTGCTTGCGGGCCTGCGCGATCGGCAGCGGCCCGTAGGGACCGTGCGCCGTGTCGCCGATGTAGTGGATCGACTCGCCCGGCAACTGGTCCATGATCGCGCGGGCGACCGTGAGGCCGCCGACGCCCGAGTCCATGATCCCGATCGTCACGCCGTGAATGTAGCCGGTGCCTCGGTGCGGCGGTTGTCACGAGACACACCCCACGCAGCCAGAACGCCACCGATTGCGCCGAACAGGTGGCCTTCCCAGGACACCCCCGGCTGGCCGGGCAGCACGCCCCACAGCGCCGCGCCGTACAACGCGAACACGCCGACCGCGATCACCAGCTGGAGCCACGAGCGCGCGAAGATCCCGCGCACCAGCAGGAACGCGAGGAACCCGAACACCAGCCCGGACGCGCCGATGTGGCTGCCGGGGCTGCCGAACACCCACACGCCCAGCGCCGACGACAGCCAGATGACGGCGGTGACCTGGAAGAACTGCTTCAGGCCGCCCGAGGTCGCGAGGAACCCGAGCAGCAGCAACGGAACGGCGTTGCCGGTGAGGTGGCTCCAGTCGCCGTGGATCAACGGCATCCAGATCAGGTTGTCCCACTGGCTGAAGTCGCGCGGCCGCACGCCGTCGTCCTCCAGCGAGCCGCCGGTGGCCACGTCGAAGGCCTCGACGACGTAGAGGAAGCCGACGAACCCGGCCACGACGAGCAACGACAGCACTGGGTGCGGCGGGATGACCCGTTTCGCGAGCGCGGTGCGGTCCACACGTCCAGCGTACGTGGCATTTAAGGTGGTTGGGTGTCGATCGAAGTAGCGGTACGCGCGTCTGCTCAGCTCGGCGAGGGCCCGACCTGGGACCACAGCAGCTCCACGTTGCTGTGGGTGGACATCCTCGCCTCCGAGGTGCACCGGTACGCGCCCGCGCGCGACGACGACGCGGTGCTGGTCATGCCGCAGCACGTCGGCGCAGCCAAGCCGCGATCGCACGGCGGCATCGTGTGCAACCTGCGCGACGGCATCGCGCTGGTCGACCGCGACGGCACCAAGAGCTGGCTCGTCTACTGGGCGCGCGAAGGGGTCCGCGGCAACGACGCCGGCGTCGACCCGTCGGGCAGGCTCTGGGCCGGCACGATGCGCTACGACCAGGCCGCGAACGAGGGCTGGCTCGCCAGGATCACCGGCGAGGGCGCCGCGAAGGTCATGGTGGACAAGGTGAACACGAGCAACGGCGTCGGCTGGAGCCCGGACGCCACGCTCATGTACTACGTGGACACGCCGACCCGCCGCATCGACGTCCTCGACTTCGACAACGCCACCGGCACCGTCGCGAACCGCCGCCCGCTCGCGCACGTCGGCAACACCGACGGCTCACCGGACGGGCTCACCGTGGACGCCGACGGGTGCGTGTGGGTCGCGCTCTGGGGCGGGGGCGCCGTGCGCCGGTACACGCCGGAGGGCGAACTCGACCGCGAGATCCCCGTACCCGTCGACAACCCCACGGCGTGCTGCTTCGGCGGCCAGGACTTCACCGACCTCTACGTCACGTCGGCCCGCTCCGGGCTGTCCGACCAGGCGCTGATGGACCGCCAGCTGAACGGTTCCGTGCTGGTGCTGACAGGGGTCGGCCAGGGAGTGCCGAGCGTGGCGTTCAACGGCTAGATGCTCTCGCGCTTCATCGGCCGCACGAAGCTGCTCGCCGATCTGCACGGCCTGCTCGCCGAGCACCGCCTCGTCACGCTGACCGGTGCCGGCGGCGCGGGCAAGACCAGGCTCGCGCGGGAGGTTGCGGGCGTCGTGTTCGTGGAGCTGGCGACGATCAGCCGCCCGGACATGCTGCTGCGCGGGGTCGCCGAGGTGCTGGAGGTCGAGGACAGCGCGGTGCCCGACCACCTCGCGGACCGCAGGACCGTGCTGCTGCTGGACAACTGCGAGCACCTCAAGGACGCGGTCGCCGACCTGGCCGAACGACTCCTGGCGAGCGCTCCCGGTCTCACGATCCTCGCCACCAGCCGCGAACGGCTCGGTGTGCCCGGCGAACGCGTCCTCGTCGTGCCGCCGCTCGACGTGCCGCCCGCCGACGCCCCGATGAGCGCGGACGTCGAGTCGGTCGCGCTGCTGGCCGACCGCGCGCCGGACTGGCGGCTCACCCGGCAGAACTGGCCGGACGTGGTGAAGCTGCTCAACCGGGTCGCGGGCCTGCCGCTCGCCATCGAACTGGCGGCCGTGCGGTTGCGGGCGATGCCGCTCACCGAGGTGGTCGCACGGCTCGACGACGAGATGAAGCTGCTCACCCGCAACGACCGGGTGGCCTTGCCGCACCACAGGACGCTGCGTGCGGTCGTGGACTGGAGCCACGACCTGTGCACGCCGTCCGAGCAACGGCTCTGGGCGCAGGTCTCGGTGTTCGCGGGCGGCTGGGACCTCGCCGCCGCAGAAGCCGTCAGCGACTCCGACACGACGTTGGACGACCTCGGCGGCCTCGTCGCCAAGTCGATCGTGAGCTTCGAGCACGACCGCTACCACCTGCTGGAACCGTTGCGGCAGTACGGTGCCGAACGCCTCGGCGACGACCGCGAGACCGTGCGCAAGCGCCACCTCGACCACTACGGCGAGCTCGTCCGGCACGTCTCCGCCGGCTGGATCACCGACACCGCGCTCGTCAGCGTGCTGCGGGTGGAGATGGCGAACGTCGAGGCCGCGCTGGAGACGAGCCTGCGCGAACCCGGCCGTGCGCTGGAGCTCGAGTTCCAGCTCGCCCGCATGCACGGCGCGTTCTTCGCGAGCGGCTGGCCCGAGCAGTACCGCAGGCTCCGGCGCGCGCTCGAAGGCGGCGCCCACGACCACTGGCACCTCGAAGCGCTCACGTTCTCCGCGTCGCTCGCCCTCACCCTCGGCCGTCCCGACGAGGCGGCCGAGCTCCTCGCCGAGGCCGAAGAGCTCGACAGCGAGTTCGCGGGCGTGTTCTACGCACGCGGCGAACGCCAGTGGCTGCTGCACGGCGACTACACGGCGTTGGCCACCATGCGCGAGGCACGCGCCCGGTTCGAGCCCGAGCGCCAGGTGATCTTCTCCGTGCACATCGCGATGGCGTCCGCGTTGCTCGCCGAAGAAGAAGAGGCCCGCAAGGACATCGCGGACCTCGCCGCGACCGCCGACAGCAACGAGATCGCCGTCGGCGGGCTGCTGATGGCGCGAGGCGTCGCGGAGCTGCGGTTCGGTTCCCCCGGCGAGGCCGCCGAGCTGCTGCGGGCCGCGCTCGGCCGGCAACGCGACAGCGGGGACCAGTGGGGTCCGGTGTGGGCCGTCGAGGCACTCGCCTGGGTGACGGCGGCGAGCGGGCAGGCGCGCAAGGCGGCCCGGTTGCTCGGTGCCGCGGAGGCCGCGCAACGGCTGACCGGCCGTCCGCTGGCCGAGCACGAGACGTTCCGGCAGATGCGCGAGAAGGCCGTGACCAGGGCGCGCGGCCCCGAGTACCGCCGGGACCACGCGGCGGGCCTGGGGCTGCGGTCGTTCGACGAGATCTTCGCGCTGGCTCTCGGCGAGGACACCGGTCCGCTGACGCCGGCCCAGCTGGAGGTGGCGAAGCTCGTCGCCGAGGGGCTCACCAACCGGGAGATCGCGGCGCGACTGCACAAGTCGCAGCGCACTGTCGAGACCCAAGTGCAGCAGATATTCGCAGCTCTGGGCGTGCAGAAGCGCGTTATGATCGCAGCACGGCTCAACCTGAGTTGATGAGCGCCATACGTATGTCGTCTTGCGGTTTACACGGATGTGCGCCCGTACGCCGGTGAACTACAAAAGACGCAGTTCACCGGTCCGCACGAGCATCTGGGGGGATGCATCATGAGTGAAGATCTGGCCTGGAAGGGCGCCTGAGTCAGCAGGCTCCCGTCACGCCCAGAGGTGGCCGTCGAGCTTGGCGGCCGCCTCGTCCAGCGTTCCGGCGTAGGCGCCGGTGGACAGGTACTTCCACCCCGCGTCCGCCACGATGAACACGATGTCCGCGGACTTCCCCGCCACCTCGGCCTTCTGCGCCACGGCCAGTGCCGCGTGCAGGATCGCGCCCGTCGAGATGCCGGCGAAGATGCCCTCGGTCTCCAGCAGCTGCCGGGTGCGGCGCAACGCGTCGTAGGAACCGACCGAGTACCGCCCGGTCAGCACCGACTCGTCGTACAGCTCCGGCACGAAGCCCTCGTCGAGGTTGCGCAGCCCGTAGACCAGCTCGCCGTAGCGCGGTTCGGCGGCGATGACCTGCACGTCCGGCTTGGCCTCGCGGAGGAACCTCCCGACGCCCACCAGCGTGCCCGTCGTGCCGAGACCGGCGACGAAGTGCGTGATCTCCGGCAGGTCCTTCAGGATCTCCGGACCCGTACCGCGGAAGTGCGCCTCCGCGTTGGCCGGGTTCCCGTACTGGTAGAGCATGATCCAGTCCGGGTTCTGCTTCGCGAGCTCCTTCGCCGTGGCGACCGCCTGGTTCGACCCGCCGGCGGCGGGCGAGAACACGATGCGCGCGCCGTACGCCTGCAGCAGCTGCTTGCGTTCGGTCGAGGTGTTCTCCGGCATGACGCACACCAGGCCGTAGCCCTTGAGCTTCGCGGCCATGGCGAGCGAGATGCCGGTGTTGCCGGACGTCGGCTCCAGGATCGTGGCGCCGGGACGCAGAATCCCGTCCCGCTCCGCCGCCTCGATCATGGCCAGCGCGGGCCGGTCCTTGATCGAGCCGGTCGGGTTGCGGTCCTCGAGCTTCGCCCAGATGCGCACGTTCTCGGACGGCGACAGGCGCGGCAGGCCCACCAGTGGCGTTCCGCCGAGCGCGTCGAGGAGCGATTCGTAGCGGGCCATGTCGGAGATCAGCCGCCTGCGACGGCCGGGAGGATGGTGACGTTGTCGCCGTCCTTCACCGCGGACTCGAGCCCACCGGAGAAGCGCACGTCCTCGTCGTTGACGTAGACGTTGACGAAGCGGTGCAGCACGCCCTCCTTGACCAGGCGGGCCTTGAGGCCGCCGTGGTTGTTCTCCAGGTCGTCGATGACCTCGGCGAGCGTCGTACCGCTGGCGGACACCGACTTCTCGCCCCCGGTGTGGGTGCGCAGGATCGTCGGGATCGACACGGTGACTGCCATGGTGGTTCTACCTCCGGGAAACGGGTGCAACTCAGGATTCGATGATCTTGACCGGTTCCTCGGTCACGACACCGTCGACGATGCGGTACGACCGCAGCTCGTGCTCGTCGGGGTCACGCGTGGAGACGAGCACGTAGTGCGCCTCCGGCTCCCCCGCGAACGAGATGTCGGTGCGGGACGGGTACGCCTCCGTCGCGGTGTGCGAGTGGTAGATCACCACGGGCACCTCGTCGTTCGCGTCCATCTCGCGCCACACCTTGAGCTGCTCGGCCGCGTCGAACCGGTAGAACGTCGGCGACCGCTCCGCGTTCTCCATCTCGATGAAGCGCTCAGGGCGGTCGGACCCGTACGGCCCGGCGATCACCCCGCACGCCTCGTCGGGATGGTCGCGGCGCGCGTGGGCCACCATCGCGTCCACCAGGTCACGGCGAATCACCAGCACGCCTGCAATCCTACGGGCTGGCGGGAGTTGTCTCGGTATGCGAGATACCGGCGCGTGCACCTGCTTTGACCTGCGCCGGGAGGTCGCGGCGTTCAGCGGCGCCGGCTGAGCACCACCACGAGGTAGAGGGCCAGCAGCGCCACGCCCCGCCGTCGTTGGGCCTGGTCGAGACCGCGCCACGCGGCGATCTCGGCCCACGCGGCGAGCGGGGTGACGGCCACGCCGAGCTTCATCAGCACCTTGCCCGCGGCCGGTGGCACCAGGAACGCGGCGGCGAACAGCCCGGCGGGCGCGACCACCACCAGTTCCCTGCCGGGGATCTCGCGCGCCGCACCGGGCGGGGCGAACTCGGTCACGACGGCGGCGGCCTGGTCAACGGCATCGGTCATGCCCGACGGCTACCCCGGTTCAGAGGTCGCGGAACGCCGTCACACCGTTGAGCGACGTCGCCTCGCGCGCGCCGGACACCACGGCCTCCGCGAACACCTCGGCCGCGGCGGCGCACAACGCGTCCAGCGCGAACACCCTCGGCTCCGCGAGCGGCACGGCCCCCGTGGCCAGCGCGAACACCGTGTCGCCGTCGAACATCGAGTGCGCGGGCCGCACGGCGCGGGCCAGTCCGTCCTGCGCGGCCATGGCGATCCTGCGGCACTCCGCCTTGGTCAGGTCGGCGTCCACCGCCACCACGCCGATCGTGGTGTTGAGGCCGTCCGGCTTGCGTTCGGGCAACGTCACGGCGGTCGTGCCCAGCGACGGCTGCCACGGCAGTCCGGACGCCCGGTCGACGACCTCGCCGGCCGCGTTCACGACGGCCAGCGCACCGATCCGGTGCGCGCCGACCGTGCTCACCGCGGTGCCGACGCCACCCTTCAACGCCCCGACGCGTGCCCCGGCACCAGCGCCGACGCAGCCGAGGTCGAACGTCTCGGCGGCCGCCTCGCAGGCCGCGTAGCCGAACGACGAGTCTGGCCGGTTGCCCCAGTCCGACATGGGCAGGTCGAAGATCACCGCGCCGGGCACGATCGGCACGACGTGGTGCGGCTGAGCGCCGACCTGGAAGCCGATCGAGCGTTCCGAGAGCCAGCGCATGACGCCGTCCGCCGCCGCGAGCCCGTACGCGGACCCGCCGGACAGGCACACCGCGTGCACCTGCTGGACCAGGTTCGACGGGTCGAGCAGGTCGGTCTCGCGGGTGCCGGGCGCGCCACCCCGGCCGTCGACCGCGCCGACGGCCCCCGCCGGCACGAGCACGACGGTCGTGCCCGTCGCCCAGCCGGCCTCGACGCGGTGGTGGTGCCCGACGAGCACGCCGGGAATCACGGCATCATCGCTTCGACCAGCGTGTCCTGCACCCAGGTCAGCCAGTGGTACACGCCGAGGTGCGGCGAGCGCGGGTCCTCGGGCGGCAGCTCGTCCGGCATGTCCTCGGTGACGTCCAGCGCGGTGCCCAGCGCGAGCCGCACGTCGTTCAGCGACGCCATCCACGCCTCGGCCTGCGCGATCGACAGCCGGATCTCCCCGCCGTCGGGCGAGCAGGTCTCCAGCACGACCTCGGCCGCGTTGGTCTTGTGGTCGAGCAGCTCCGGCTCGTGCAGCGACCGCAGCGCCGAGGCCGAGTTGACCTCGTCCGGGTCGGGCGCGTCGTCGTCGAGCCGGTGGAAGTCCGGCAGCAGCCTGCCGAGGATCGGGTCGTCGGGTGCTTCCGACGGGCCCGTCCTGATGCCGGTCAGCTCGGCCAGCTCGTCCTGCGGCGCTTCCTCGGCACGGGCGATCAGCATGTCCTGGATCTGGCTGACCAGACCGCGCACGACCGCGGCCTCCTGCCGGTCCAGCCTGCCGATGACCACGTCACCGTCGCGGATCCACCTCTTCACGAGGCCCGCTGCATGGTCGCCCAGAGCCCTGCCGCGTGGAGCTTCGCCACGTCGGCCTCCACCTTGTCCTTGGTCCCCGATGTCACGATCGCCTTGCCCTTGTGGTGCACGTCGAGCATCAGCTTGGTCGCATGGTCCCTGCTGAAGCCGAACAGCTTCTGGAACACGTACGTCACGTAGGACATGAGGTTTACCGGGTCGTTCCAGACCACGGTCTGCCAGGGTCGGTCCTCGGCGGCGACTTCCTCACCGACGGCCTCCGGCTGCGTCCGTTCCTGTTCGACGGGCGTGGTCATACCGCCAATGGTGTCATGTTCGCCGCAGTGACGGAGACCGCGTGCGGGTAAACCACCTGCGACCTTAGGGTTGGTGACCATGAACTCGACGGCGTTGCTGACCGACCACTACGAGCTCACCATGCTCGCGGCCGCGCTGCGTGACGGCACTGGTGACCGTCCGTGCGTGTTCGAGGTCTTCGCCCGCAGGCTCCCGGACGGCCGCCGCTACGGCGTGGTCGCCGGGGTGAACAGGCTGCTGGACGCGATCGCGGACTTCCGGTTCGGCGAGGAGGAGATCGACCAGCTGCGCCGCAACGCCGTGGTCGACGATTCCACTTTGGAATGGCTCGCGAACTACCGCTTCACCGGGGAGGTCGACGGCTACCCCGAGGGCGAGCTGTACTTCCCCGGTTCGCCGATCCTCACGGTCCGGGCGTCGTTCGCGGAGGGGGTCGTGCTGGAGACGCTCGCGCTGTCGATCCTCAACCACGACAGCGCCATCGCGTCCGCCGCCGCCCGCATGGTGACCGCCGCCAACGGCCGTCACATGATCGAGATGGGCTCGCGCCGCACGCACGAGGAGGCTGCCGTGGCGTGTGCCCGCGCGGCCTACCTGGCGGGCTTCCACGCCACCTCGAACCTCGAAGCCGGGCGCCGGCACGGCATTCCCACGGCGGGCACGTGCGCGCACGCGTTCACGTTGCTGCACGACACCGAAGAAGAGGCGTTCGCGAGCCAGGTCGAGGCGCTCGGCGTCGGCACGACGTTGCTGGTCGACACCTACGACATCTCCGAAGGCATCAAGAAGGCCATCGCGGTCGCGGGTCCCGAGCTCGGCGCGATCCGGATCGACTCCGGCGACCTCGGCGTGATGGCGCGGCAGGCTCGCGACCAGCTCGACTCGCTCGGCGCGCGCAACACCCGGATCGTCGTGTCGAGCGACCTCGACGAGTACGCGATCGCCGCCCTGCGCGCCGAGCCCGTGGACGCGTACGGCGTCGGCACCTCGGTCGTCACCGGGTCGGGCGCGCCGACCGCGGGCATGGTCTACAAGCTGGTCGAGGTCGACGGCCGCCACGTCGAGAAGCGCAGCACGTCGAAGCAGTCGCGCGGCGGCTGGAAGCAGGCGCTGCGCCGGCACAAGGACACCGGGACGGCGCTGGAGGAGGTCGTTTTCCAGGCCTCGGCGCCGCCCGCACTCGGCGAGTACGACAGGCTGGTGCAGCTCCCCCTGATGCGCGGCGGGCAGCAGACCGACGAGGTCCCGTCGCTGGAGCAGAACCGCGAACGCCTGCGCGCGGCACTCGTGAGCGTGCCGTGGGAGGGCCTCAAGCTCTCGCGCGGCGAGCCCGCGATCCCGACGATCTACCTGGAGGGCTGACATGACCAAGGCGCTGATCGTCGTGGACGTGCAGAACGACTTCTGCGAGGGCGGCTCATTGGCCGTGGCCGGTGGTGCGGCCGTGGCGGCGGCCATCTCGCAGCACATCGCCACCTCGGCGTACGACCACGTCGTGGCGACGCGGGACTACCACGTCGACCCCGGCCCGCACTTCTCGCTGACGCCGGACTTCATCGACTCGTGGCCGGTGCACTGCGTGGCGGGCTCGCCCGGCGCGTCGTTCCACCCCGAGCTCGACGTGTCCGGCATCGAGCAGGTCTTCTCGAAGGGCCGGTTCGCCGCCGCCTACTCGGGTTTCGAGGCGGAGAACGACCTCGCGGGCTGGCTGACGGACAAGGGCGTGACCGAGGTGGACGTCGTGGGCATCGCGACCGACCACTGCGTGCGCGCCACCGCGTTGGACGCGCAGCGCAACGGTTTCCGCACGACGGTCCTCGTCGACCTGACGGCGGCGGTCGCCCAGACCACCCGCGACGCCGCAGTTGAGGAACTGCTCGCCGCGGGCGTCCGAGTGTCCTAAGGCGTCGGTGAGCAGGCCACCGTGCCGACGGTGATGCTGCCGGTGTAGCCGGACGACGGTTCGAAGGTGATCTTCAGCAGGGTCATGCTGATGCTGCCGTCGTTCGGCTGCGGGAGCACCGTGTCGGTGAACTTGGCCTTGGCGAGCACGGTGCCGTTCTTGCCGACGATGTCGTGCACGTAACCGGGCTTGATCTCCTTGGGCAGGCCGGTCCAGCCGGACATCGCCTTGAGCTCCCAGCCCGCCGACGTGCTCTTCTCGTCGGCGGTGCAGGTGATGCTCCACTCGCCGATCTTGAGCCGCGGGCCTTTCAGCCCGCCGGACAGTCCGGCGAGCGCGGACAGGTCGAAGCCCGCGCCCTTGGCCACGGACGTGGTCCTGGTCAGGAACTTCGCCGGGTCCACCATCTCGGTCGTGCAGGTGGAGCTGGTCTCGCCGATCGCGAGGCCGGTCCTGCTCACGGCCGCGCTGGAACCGCTGACGGTGCCCGCCGCGTCCGGGTTCACGTCGCACACCGCGAGCGGCGCGACCTTGAACGTCTGGCCCGACTTCGCGAAGTCGGCCGACCCCGCCGACGCGGTGCCCGGCGGATTGCCGGCGAACGCGGGGGCCGCGGTCGCCAGCGTCAACGCGACCACCGCGCCTGCGATCGAACTCTTGCGCATTTTTCGCATTGCCTCGTTTCCCACGGCCCGATAATGGTTGTGATGCGGGGCGCTGATAACGCCTCGGCACCCCATGTCACCCGTTCGTGTAGGCAATTGCCTGACCGAGTGACACCTTTCAGCGGACTCCGGCCAGGGTGGCGAACGGCTCCCGGCGCGGCAGGGCCGTCGGGAGCCCCGCCAGCCTCTCCAGGGCGGAGCACACCCGCACGGCGGCACGCCCGTCGCCGAACGGGTTGCGCCCCAGCGGAAGCCGCAACCGGGAGCCGAGCACCCAGCCCGCCTCGGCGAGGATGCGGGTGGTGTCGGTGCCGACGAGCCAGGCGCACCCGGCGTCGACGGCGAGCATGCGTTCGGTGGTCTCGCGCAGCACCAGCACGGGCACGCCGAACGACGGCGCCTCCTCCTGGATGCCGCCGGAGTCCGTCAGCACGAGGGACGCGCGCTTGAGCACGCGCACGAGGTCCGGGTAGTCGAGCGGATCGGTGATGACGACCCGCTCGTGCCCGCCGAGCAGCGACACGACCTGTTCGCGCACACCGGGGTTCGGGTGCGCGGGGATCAGCACGTGCAGGTCGGGGTGGCGGTCGGCGATGGCGCGCACGGCGTTGAGCACGCGCATGAGCGGGCGGCCCCACGACTCGCGGCGGTGCACGGTCAGCAGCATGAGCCGGCCGCCGGTGGCGTCGAGGGTGCGTTCCAGGGCGACGAGATCGGGGCTGCGCGCGGGCAGGTCGAGCGCCGCGACGCGTTGCACGGCGTCCACGACGGTGTTGCCGGTGACGACGATGTGGCTGTCCGGCAGGGACTCGCCGCCCAGCGCGTTCGCGGCGTCGTCGGTCGGCGCGAGGTGCAGCGACGTGATCCGGGAGATCATCTGCCGGTTCCCCTCCTCGGGGAACGGGCCGTAGAGGTCACCGGTGCGCAGCCCGGCTTCCAGGTGTGCCACGGGGATGCCGCGCCAGAACGAGGCGAGCGCGGCGGCCAGCGTCGTCGTGGTGTCGCCCTGCACGAGGGTGACGGCGGGGTCGCGTTCCTCCAGCACGGCGTCGAACTCGGGCAGCAGTCGGGAGACCAGCTCCGCCTGCGTGCCGGTGGCGCGGGGGACGTCCAGCCGGATGTCCGGCACCAGGTCGAACGCGCCGAGCGCCTGCTCGACCATGCCGGAGTGCTGTCCGCTGTGGACGATCGTGGGGCTCAGGCCGGGGTGCCCGCGCAGGGCGATGGCGACCGGGGCGATCTTCAAAGCTTCTGGCCGGGTACCGGCCACCAGCAGAACCTCTTTGCTCACCGTTGCGTCCTCTTTCTCGCGGAAAGACCGGGGAGGTCCGTCCAGGGGCCGGGGGCAACCCCTGGACGGACCCATGTCAGCCAGCTCGGTTCGGTCTGGCCTGGACGGGGACGGCACGGCGCCTCTTCCGCGTGGCGTGCATCAGGAACGCACCCACGGCGAGAAAGACGATGCCCGCGACGATCCACCACGTCACGTCGGCGCCGGTGACCGCGAGGGCACCCACGCTCGTGCCGACACCCACGCCGGTACCGGGGACCTTGTACATCTGCCGCTCTCCTCAGGCCGCGTTCAGCGACGCGCGCCGGCGCAGCGCCACGAAACCGACCGGAGCGGCGACGACACCGAGCAGGCCGAGGCCGATCCACAGGCCCGCCCCCGACGCCATCGGGATGGGCAGGCCGGCGGGGCCGCAGGTGGCCGACGAGATGATCACGTCGCCGGTGCCGATGCCGCCGAGCACGCCCTGCAGCAGCTTGATGTGAATCGCGTTCACGGTGAGGCTGCCGTCGTCGTTCTTGATCTGCTCGTTGAAGATCACTTCAGCGATCTTGATGCCCGCCAGCTGCACGTCCAGCTTGGTGTTGGCGGCGGGGTCGGCGTTCACCTGGCCGAGCTTGCCGAGGTTGACGCCCGCGAGCTTCGCCTTGCCGGACAGACCCTTCTGGGTCGCCGCGCACTCCGCCTCCACCAGCTCGGCGGAGATCTTGCCGGTGACCTTGGAGAGCAGGTCGACCTTGACGTCCGCGGTGCTCGCCCGCGACTGCACACCGCCCGAGTTCTCGTCACGCGACGCCGAGGCGTTGATGACACCGGTCTTCAGAATCCCGGTGAGGTCGACGCCTGCGAACGTGTTCTGCGTGGGACCGTTCGCATTGGCTGCGGCGAACGGTTCCGCGTTGACCGCGGGGTTGCCGAGCAGCGTCACGTTGAGCTTCGCACCGTAGGCCGAGGCGTCCCCCGGAGCGGCAGAAGCGGGTGCGGCACCGACCAGGAGTGCGGCAATCGCGATGACTCCAGCCAGTCCCGTCATTCGGACACGCATGAAACTCCTTCCCTTGATTCCTCCGGCCCTCGGAAGGCGTGCTGATACCACTGTGGTTTCACGCTTTCCGGGGGCAATTACCGGCATCGGCTTTCTTTCGAGGGAACTGAGGGTTACTCCCCGTATCGAGGGACACGACCACTCGTCTCGCCCAGTCGGGGCCACTCATCGTGGGTTTTTTGATCAATTTCCGGTTACGGCGTCACCCGATCCGGGGGTGAGGGATGACGTTCCGTCTACCGATGGAGGGTCAAGTAGCCCGTCTGGGCGCTCCCTCATCGGTGGAAAGGATCTTCGGGTGACGCTTGCCCTGCGCCGCACCTCGTTCCCGAGCCGGGTGACCGTGGTGGTCCTCGTCGCCGTCGCGGCAGGACTCGTGTTCGCACACCGGCTCTACCGGACGGCGGAGATCTCGTTGTCCGGCGCGATCCTGAGCGTCATCAGCTCGTACGGCGTGCACGTGGTGCCCGAGCGGCAGACCGTCTACTTCGGACTGGGCTCGGACACTCCCCTGGGCCTGCGGATGACGCCGGAGTGCACGTCCGCGTTCCTGGTGCTGCCGCTGATCGTGGTCGGTGCGGTGATGATCGCGCTGCGGCCGCGGATCCAGTCGCGCGTGCTGTTCGCGCTGGGCGTCGCGGCGCTGGCGGTGGTGGTCGTGAACCAGTTCCGCGTGCTCACGCTGGTGGGGCTGGTCCAGTGGCTCGGCATCGACACCGGCTACTACTGGGGTCACACGCTGCTGGGGTCGATGGTGAGCGTGTTCGGTGGCGCGGCCGCGTTGGTCGCGTTCGTCTGGCTGGCCACGCGGAAGTGAGCCTCGACCTCGTCCTCGGGTTCACGCAGGCGCTCGCTCTGACGATGAGCGTCGCCTTCGTGACGTACGTGTTCGTGATCGTGGTGCCGTACCTGCGGCGCAAACCCGCGCCCGTGGGTGAGCCGTCGTCGTTGGAGTGGCACTTCTTCGTGCCGTGCCGCGACGAGGAGGCCGTCATCGGCGGCACCATCAGGTACTTGCGCGAGACGTTCCCCATCGCGCACGTGTGGGTCATCGACGACGACTCGGACGATCGCACCGCCGGCGTCGTACGGACGTTGAAGCGCAACGGCGGTGTGCGCGATCCGCAGATCCACCTCGTGCAACGCCAACGGCCCTATGCGCGTACCGGCAAGGGAAACGCGCTGAACGACGCCTACCGCACGTTGAAGATGTGGATGGGCCGTCGGGCGGACGCGGACCGTGCGATCGTCGTGGTGGTGGACGCCGATGGCCGCCCGGCTCCGAACTGCCTCGAAGTCTGTGCCGCCACTCATCTCTTCGGCAATCCGCGCATCGGCGCCGTGCAGGTGGACGTGCGGATGATCAACGCCGGGCAGAGGCAGCCGGGCGTGACGCGGTGGCGGCGGGCGTTCGGGGCCGGGCTGGTGCGGATGCAGGACCTGGAGTTCCGCACGGCCATCGCGGCGATCCAGATGTCGCGCGGTGCGACCGGCACGATCTCCATGGGCGGCAACGGACAGTTCACCCGTCTGTCCGCTTTGGACTCCATCGCCGGACCGACCGGGTCGCCGTGGCGCGGGTCGTTGCTGGAGGACTTCGAACTAGGCGTGCACCTGTTGACCGCCGGTTGGCACACAGGCTTTTCCTTGGACACACACGTGAACCAGGAGGCGTTGTACTCGTTGCGCCGCTTCTTGGCGCAACGCACCCGTTGGGGTCAAGGGACCATGCAGTGCATGCGTTACCTGCGGCGCATCTGGGACTCCGACCACCTGACGACGTTGGGCGCGGCGGAGATGATGTACTACCTCGCCCAGCCGTGGATGCAGTTGCTCGGCACGCTGATCTACCCGATTCCGATGGCGATGATGGCGTACAGGTTCGCGGTGTCGCCCACCGAAGTCGTGTCGTGGTTCTTCGACGGCGCGTGGATCCTCTTCACCGTGTACGGCGCGTTCGGTCTGTTGCCGTTCGTCCTGTGGGGACCGGTCTACCGCGCGCGCTGTGAACCTGTCAGCTTCTGGAAGTCCATCGCGTACGGGTTCGGCTACGCGCTGTACATCTACACGTTCTACATCACGTCGTGGCGCGCGCTGATCCGTTTGGTGCGCGGCAACAACGGCTGGACCAAGACGCGCCGCAACGAGGACCGCGTTGCGGGCAAGGTCGCACTGGATGTGTGACCGGTCACTTGTAGAGTTTGAACAAAGACGTTCTCCAGTTTCCCTGGTTAACCTCAGGTTCTCTCGATTCCGCCTGGGAGGGAACGTGACACTCGCACTCGCGCCCCGTCGCACCGTGCTCGCCGACTTCGTGCCGGGAGCCCTGGCCCGCGACCTGACGTTGATCGTCGCCGGTGCCGCCTTCACCGGTCTGGCCGCCCAGGTGGCGCTGCCGATTCCGGGCAGCCCGGTGCCGCTGACGGGCCAGACGTTCGCCGCACTGCTCGTCGGCGCTTCGCTTGGCTGGCAACGAGGCGCGACCTCGATGCTGCTCTACCTGATCGCGGGCGTCGCGGGCGTGCCGTGGTTCCAGGGCGGCTCGTCCGGCGTCCCGGTGTCCCTCGGCTACGTCGTCGGCTTCGTCTTCGCCGGTGCCCTGGTGGGCTACCTGGCGGGCCGGGGCGGCGACCGCACACCGTTGCGCGTGGTGGGCCTGATGGCGCTGGGAAACCTGGCGATCTACTCGGTGGGCGTGCCGTGGCTGATGGCCGCCGCGGGCCTGTCGTTCGGCAAGGCGCTCGCCGTGGGCGTGCTGCCGTTCCTGGTCGGTGACGCCCTGAAGATCGCCCTCGCCGCGGGCCTGCTGCCGGCCACCTGGGCACTCGTCCGGCGTCGGTAGCTTGGACCAGGTGCTGACACCTGGGGAGTACTTGTCGTTCTTGGATGCGCGCCTGCCGGGCCTTGTGGCAGGCGCGCATGTTTATGGGTCGCGCGTCTTGGACGACGTCGTTCCCGACTCCGACCTCGACATCGTGATCGAGCTTTCGGCCGCCGCCGAGGTGCCTCCGCTGGAGGGCGCCGACGTGGCCGTGGTGCTCGCCGGTTCGCTGGAGAAGTCCGTCTTCGAGGTGACTCCGTTGTCGGGCGAGGTCACGCCCGTGTTGTGGCAGCAGCTGCGAACCGTCGGACAGACCGTGCGCGGCGCACGGCCGTCATGTCCCGGCACTGCTGCTGAGGTCGAGGCGTACTGCCGTGACAACCTGGTGAGCTACTGGAAGGTCGACTTCGACCGCTTCCGCGACGTGCTCCCGACCCTGCGCCCCGAGACGGTGATCCCCAACGCCGCGCTGCTGTGGGTCGGCCTCGGCCCTGCCCGGCTGTGGCACACCATCCGCACCGGCGAGATCGTCAGCAAGTCCCGCGCGGGCGAACTGGCCGCAGCCCGCTGGCCGGACCTGCCGGTCCTGGACCTGGTGGCCGTCCGCAGGGGCGCAGACCTGCCGCTGACGGTCGCGCACGCCGCCGCGTCCCTGGAACTGTTCGACCGGATCCTGGCCGACGTAACGACCTGACCTCCGCGGCCGAGAAATCCGCGTGACGACGCATACCCCCGAAGAGCTGGGCTGCCTCGCGGGCGGCCCGGCCCGCGCGGCCGAGGTCGCCCTGGCCCGCCTGATCCAGGCAGGCCTGGTCCGGGTCTCGCGCGAGGGCGTGCTGAGCGCCGTCCACGTACCAGGCCAGGGCCCGGCCACCCCGCTCGAAGCCCAGATCCTGCGCGGCCTGCGGCACGGCCGCCTGCTGAACGACGTCGTCTACGGCGCCTTCGCCTCCCCCGAAGCCGAGGGCCTGCGCACCCACCTGGTGAACCGCAAACTCCTGCGCCGCCGCCGCTCGTGGCGCCCCCGCCTCTACCCGTGGCTGTTCTTCGCGGCACCGATACTCGCGATCGCCGGCGTGCTGAGCGCCGTAGCACCGCACCTCCTGGTGGACTTCCTGGACTTCGCGCCCCAACTGACCGAGTTCCCGTTCTGGTACTTCTTCGCGGCCGCCGCGGTGGCCGTCATCTGGGCGTCGATCCTGCGCGCCCGCGACCCCGGCCGCCTGCGCACCCGCGCCGGCTACGTCCTGGTGAAGCGGGCACAACGGCAGGCGAGCTCCCGCGACCCGATCGGCGCGGTCGCCGCGCGGGGGTTGCGCGGACGGGCAGGCGGGATGGCGATCGCGGGGATGTTCGGGCTGTCGGCGCTGGCGATCGGGATGCTGCCGGGCCGCGAGACGACGTCCAGCAGCAGCTGCGGTGGCGGGTGCTCGTCGGACAGCAGCTGCTCGTCGGGCGACAGCGGGGGCAGCAGCTGTGGCGGTGGCGGATGTGGCGGCGGGTGCGGTGGAGGCGGCGGCGACTGAGCCCGGCCTCGAACTTCACGCCTGCCGCTCCCTACACCGCCCTGCCACTCCTCCGTCCCTGTGCTCCACCACTCCCGCCGACCCCGCCCGCCTGCCGGGCTTCCCCTCCGACCCAGCGGGTCTGACGAGACTGTCGGACCTGCCGGGTACGGTCTGTCTCGTGCCTGAAGTTCCCCCCACCCTGAGCCTTCTCGAAACCGCCGTCCACGCCGTCGGCGGTGCGGAGCGTCCTGGTCAGGTGGAGATGGCCGAGGCCGTCGACCACTCGATCCGCACGGGCGAGCACCTCGCCGTGCAGGCGGGCACGGGTACCGGCAAGTCGCTCGCCTACCTGGTGCCGTCCATCCGGCACGCGGTGGCCGAGGACGAGACGGTCGTCGTCTCCACGGCCACCATCGCCCTGCAGCGGCAGCTGGTGGACCGGGACCTGCCTCGGCTGTCGAAGGCGCTCAAGAAGGACCTGGGGCGGGAGCCCACGTTCGCGATCCTCAAGGGCCGCCGCAACTACCTGTGCATGCACCGCGTGCACAACGGGGCGCCGGACGAGCCGGAGGAGGACGCGCTGTTCGACCCGTTCGCGGTGTCGAAGCTCGGGCGCGAGGTGAAGCGGCTGCACGAGTGGTCGTCGGACACCGAGACCGGTGATCGCGACGAGCTGGTGCCCGGTGTGAGCGAGCAGGCGTGGCGGCAGGTCAGCGTCACGGCCCGGGAGTGCCTGGGGGTCAGCAAGTGCCCGATCGGGGCCGACTGCTTCGCGGAACGGGCGCGGGCGGAGGCGGGCAAGGCGGACGTGGTGGTCACGAACCACGCGATGCTCGCCATCGACGCGCTGGAGGGCTACCAGGTGCTGCCCGACCACGACGTGGTGGTGATCGACGAGGCGCACGACCTGGTCGACCGCATCACGTCGGTGGCGACGGAGGAGCTGAGCGGCGCGAGCGTCGGCATGGCCGCGCGCCGGTGCGGCAGGCTCATCGACCAGGACATCGCGGACCGGCTGGCCGAGGCCAGTGACGGGCTCGCGATGATCCTCGAGGACATGCCGTCCGGCCGGCTCGACGCACTGCCGCGCGCCCTCTCGGGTGCCCTCGCCGCCACCAGGGACGCGGCGCACAACTGCGTGACGGCCCTCGGTTCGGAGCGCAAGGAGGACCCGGACGGGGCGACGGCGCGCAAGCTCGCGCTGGCGCTCTTGGAGGAGGTCCACGACTGCGCGGTCAGGGTGCTGGAGGCGTTCGACGAGGAACGCGACGTCGTGTGGGTGTCGGGTGACTTCAACCAGAAGGCGCCGTCCATCAGGGTCGCGCCGCTCGGCGTCGGCGGGCTCCTCAGAGAACGGCTGTTCGCCAAGCGCACCACGGTGCTGACGTCCGCGACGCTGACGCTCGGCGGCGCGTTCGACACGATGGCGCGCCAGTGGGGCCTGCCGCCGTCGGAGAAGGTCCGCAAGATCGAGGGCGCGGCGACCGACAAGGACATCGACGGTCCGAAGTGGACTGGCCTCGACGTCGGCTCGCCGTTCCAGCACGGCACGAGCGGCATCCTCTACGTGGCAAGGCATCTGCCGCAGCCGGGCAGGGACGGTCTGCCGCCGGAGTACCTCGACGAGATCGAGGGCCTGGTGAACGCGGCGGGCGGCCGCGCGCTCGGCCTGTTCTCCTCCACCCGCGCGGCCAAGGCGGCCACGGAGGCGCTCCGGGACAAGATCGACTACCCGATCCTCTGCCAGGGAGACGACGCGACCGGCCTGCTGGTCAAGAAGTTCTCCGAGGACGAGCGCACCTGCCTGTTCGGCACGCTGTCGCTGTGGCAGGGCGTCGACGTGCCCGGCCCCAGCCTCCAGCTCGTGATCATGGACCGCATCCCGTTCCCCAGGCCGGACGACCCGCTGGCGTCGGCCAGGCAGAAGGCGGTGAGCTCACGCGGCGGCAACGGCTTCCTGACCGTCGCCGCCACGCACGCCGCCCTGCTGATGGCCCAGGGCGCCGGCCGCCTGCTGCGGTCGATGTCGGACAAGGGCGTCGTCGCCGTCCTCGACCCGCGCATCGCCACGGCCCGCTACGGCGGCTTCATCAGGGCCTCACTGCCGCCGTTCTGGACGACCTACGACCCCGAGGTCGTCCGCGCCGCGCTCAAGCGCCTGGACGCTGCCCAGACTCCCCAGGCGAAGACGAAGTGATCCGCTCGATCAGCTCGTCGCGGTAGGCCTCGGCCTCCGCCCGGTCCTCGGAGGCGTCCGCCTTCTTCAGCGCGCCTTCGAGGATCTTCAACGCCTGCCGCTCGTCCCCGCGCGCGTCGGCCTGCCGTGCCGCGTTCTCCACGGCCTTCGCGAGCGGAGTCGTCGCCTCGGGCTCGGTGGTCCCCTTGCTGATCCGGATCCAGTTGCCGGCCGGATCCACGACGACGAACCCCGTGTACCGGTCGTTGCGCAACCGTGGCCGGGTCATCCGCGGGATACCGGCCACCAAGAGCTTCCCGTGCCGTTCGCGCATCCCGGCGGCAAATGCCTCGAACAACACCCCGGTGTCTTCCACGATCACCACACACGTGCTGTGCGACTCCTCCGGCACGTGCCCCGGCATCCCGTAGAAGTGCAGGTTGAGGTCTTCCCGCCGAACACACACATACGGATTCGGCCGCGTCTGCCGATAGGTGACCGAGAAGCCGAGCATCTCGTAGAACGACGCCATTTCATCAATGTCCACACACGGCAAGAGCGGAATAGTCAGTTCGTTAGCCACCGCCCGAAGCTAAGCCCGAACCGGCCAAAACGACACGGAGCAATTTGCTCAAGCGAACAGCAGGACGACTCCGCCGACCAACACCAACGCCGACACCACGGCCAGCACGAGCACCCGCTTCCGAGGCGTCCCCGCGTGCTTCAACGCAATCCCCAACGGACCGACCACGACAGCCCCTCTCCCAGACGGCATCACGACAGCGGCCCGCACGACCCCGAACGCCACCGCCACCGGCGACATCCCGAGCTCACGAGCCCCGACCACATCCGCTTCCCACTGCTCACGCCACCGCGCGTCACGAGCGACCAGCCGCACCAACAACAACGCGAATCTCATTGCGCCGCCCGAGGCACGAACCGAGGCTGAGGCGCGGCCCGGGCCACGACCTTGCGCGCCTCGGCCGCCCCCTCGGCGGTCAACCGGTACATCCGCCGGCGAGGCCCACGCCGTTCCGCGTCGTCGTCCCAGACCGAGGTCACCCACCCGGCCCGCTCCAACCGGTCCAGCAACGGATAGACGCTGCCGGACGGACGGCCGGTGAGCTTGATGATCTCCAGCCCCCATCGCGGCTCGTCGGCACCCAACAGCACCTCGAGCACGTCCACGGTGGCTTTGCCGATGCGTTGCAGTGGCTCCACGCCACTAAGACTACCTATGTAGATTAAGCCGTTCAAGCAGCTCTTCGCGGAACTCCAGCGCCGACGCCCGCTCCTCCTCCGAAGCGTGCACCTCCCGCACCAGCGCACCTTCGAGGATCTTCAACGCCTGCCGCTCGGCCCCGTGCGACCCGGCCAGCGTCACCGCGTTCGTCAACGCCCGCGTCAACCCGTTCCGGCGCCCCTCGCGCTCCCGCACCGCCGGCACGACCCGAACCCAGTTCCCACCGGGGTCTACCAGCAGGAACCCGTCGCGGCGAGGTCGCGTCATCCGCGGAATCCCGCTCAGCAGCACCTGCCCGTAGACGGCCCGCATCCCCGCCGCGAACGCCTCGTACAGCTCACGCGGTTCCTCGACCTGGATCAGGCACGAGCTGTACGACGAGGTCACGTCGAACCCCGGGATGCCGAAGAAGTGGAGGTTGATCTCCTCCCGCCGCACCGACAGGTACGCGTTCGGGCGGTACTGCCGGTACGTGACCGTGAACCCGAGCATCACGTAGAACTCGGCCACCTCGTCGATGGAGGCGCACGGCAGCAGCGGGATCGTCACCTCGTTGGCCACGTCGCCAAACTAGCGCCGCAGGTCAGCCGTCGACCAGCAATCCACGTAACGGTCCTTGCAATCTTCCGGCACGACGAGACACACCGGGCAACGACGTCACACGCCCGGAACCCTCCACCTCCCGCCGCCAGACCTGGTCGACCACCTCGTGCACCGGGCCGGAGACGTCCGCCTCCAGGTGTTCCGACCACAGCCGCAGCCGGGTGGCCCGCACGACCTCGGCGTCGTCGGTCACGACGTTCACCTCGGTGTCGTTGAACAACGAGTGCTCGTTCAGGTTCGCCGACCCGACCGACATCCACCGGTCGTCCACAATGGACAGCTTCGCGTGCACGTACACCGGCGCATCGCCATGTGCGACAAGGGTTGCCGCGACGAGCCGGTCGCCAGAGTCGGCGTCCAGCAGTCGGCCGAGCTGACCGCGCGTGGTGTCGGCGCCGTTGCTCGGCTTCTGCGGCAGCAGCAACACCATCCGGAACTCGTCCGACGGCGGCTTCCTCAGCTTCTCCAGCAGTACCTCGGTGATCTCCGGCGACCACAGGAACTGGTTCTCCACGTAGATCAACGACTCCGCCGCCCGCAGCGCGCGCAGATAGGAGTCCAGCAGGCTGAAGTCGCCGTGCGGGGCGAACGAGTAGGTCTTCTCCGGGATCGTGCGCACCAGCTGCACCGACGACGACCCGGCCTCCGGCGGCACCTCGGGCGGGGGCAGCGTCTCCCCCGCGATCTCCAGCCACCGCGCCGAGAAGTGCGCGGCCACCTCGGCGACGACCGGGCCTTCCAGCTTCGCCACGTGGTCGTGCCAGCCCAGGTCGCGCGGCGGGTGCTCGGGCGAGTCGTGCCGGTCGCCCTCCAAGGCCGTCATGTCGAGGCCGCCGACGAACGCCACGTCGTCGACGATCACGACCTTCTCGTGGTGGCAGTGCAACGTCCGCTCGCGCGCGTCCAGCTCGCACCGGACGGCTCCGCACTCCCAGAAAGCCTTCTGCGCGGCCAAAGCGCGCTTGCGCGTCGGTTCGAACATCGGCACGGGCGGGCCCGCCCACAGCAGCACGCGCACCGGAACCCGTTCCGCCGCAGCGGAAAGCAGCTCGCGCAACTGCGGCGCGCCCGGCTCGCGGGTCAGCCGGAAGTCCGGCGACGCGTGCCAGTTCGCGATGTGCACGTACTTCCGCGCGTTCTCGATCGCCTGCGCCACAACGGGAAACGCCGTGGCGCCGTCGACCAGGACCTCGATGGAGTTGCCGTGCTGCACCGGCCGGCGCGGCGTGAACCACCCCGCGCCCTCACCGGCGAGCACGTCACCCCACCCGAGCCGCCGCAGCCGCCGGGTGTGGTGCGAGCACAGCATGTTCTCCAACCCGTCGCCGAGCCGGGCGTCAAGAACGTCGAGTAAGCCCACGAAACGCGGATTTACCCGATTCGCTCGGAGCTAAACCGCGATGACCGTTGTCGTTCCGGGCTCGACCTCGGTGAAACCCGCGTCGCGCACGGCCACGACGTCGCCCCGCCCCAGCAGCGCGTCCCACTCCGCCACCGACGGCGTCCGCACGGCACACCGGAAGTCGAGCGCGGTCCACGCCTTCAGCTCGTCCTCGGACAACGTCGGCGCCAGCAGCATCGACGCGTGCCCGACCTGCGCGGCGAGCTTGCCGGCGGACATCTCGACCCGCGGGTTCACGTACAGCAGCCGCGCACCCTCCTGCACCGCGCCCGGCTCGTCGAACGGCAGGTCGGACCCCGAGATCTGGAGCTTCGCGACCTCCCGAGGCGTCTCGGACACCAGCACGGGCAGCAACGAGCGCACCGAAGCGCCGTCCACGGTGATCGTCACCCCTGGCAGGTCCTGAACGGCCTCCCACTGCACGCCACGTGCCCGGCGCGACACCTTGCGGATCCGCCCAGCCACCCAGGAACGCACCGCCTCGTGCCACTCCCCGCCCTCGTCGGCGCGCGGGTCGAGGCACACCGCGACGGCCGAAGCCGCCGCGGCCTCCAGCAATGCGGTCCGAGAAGGCGGGTCGACGCGTTCGATGCGCAACACCATCGGCATCGCGCGGACTTCGGTCTCCTCGGCGTAGTTCCGGGAGGCGATCAGGTCGAGGATCATCACAGCCGGGTCAGCTCCAGGCCGTCAGCGGCGTCGGCGGCCTCCACCTCGGCCCGCGTCACGCCGAGGATGAACAGCACGGCGTCGAGGAACGGGTGCGACAACGCCGTGTCGGCCACCTCGCGCAGCGCGGGCTTGGCGTTGAACGCGATGCCGAGACCTGCGGCGTTGAGCATGTCGATGTCGTTCGCGCCGTCGCCGACCGCCACGCACTGCGCCAGCGACACGCCCACCTCGTCCGCGAACCGGCGCAGCGCCACGGCCTTGCCCGGCCGGTCGACGATCTCGCCGACCACCTGGCCGGTCAGCTTGCCGTCCACGACCTCCAGCGTGTTCGCCGCGCAGAAGTCGAGCTGCAGCTCGTCGGCGAGGCCCGTGATCACCGCTGTGAAGCCGCCGGACACCACACCGCAGTAGAAGCCGAGGCGCTTCAGCGTGCGGATCGTCGTGCGGGCGCCGGCCGTGAGCTCCAGCGACGACCCGACCTCCTCCAGCACCTTCTCGTCGAGGCCCTCCAGCAACGCCACCCGGCGCTTCAGCGACTCGGCGAAGTCGAGCTCGCCGCGCATGGCGGCCTCGGTGATCTCGCGCACCTGCTCCTCGCACCCGACGTGCGCGGCCAGCATCTCGATCACCTCGCCCTGGATCAGCGTGGAGTCGACGTCGAACACCACGAGCCGCTTGGCCCGGCGGGTCAGCCCGGCCCGTTCGACGGCGATGTCGAGCCCGACCCGCACCGACACCTCTGCCAACGCGGACCGCAGCGCCGCGTCGTGCTCCATGGTGTCGTCCGCGACGGAAACGCGCAGCTCAAGGCCCGTGACGGGGTAGTCGGCGACGCCGCGGATCGCGTCGATGTTGACGCCGAGCGACGCGAGCCTGCGCGCGACCTCGGTGAACGCCTTCGCGGTGACCGGGCGGCCGAGCACGATCAGCACGTGCGACGACTCCAGGCGCGCGGTGCGCTTCGAGTCGGCGCCGATCTCGATCTCCACGTGCATCGAGACGGTGGCCATGGCCTGCTCGACCGACTCCTGCAGCCCCTCGGGGTCGTGGTCGGTCGAGACGAGGGCGCCGAGCACCAGGCGGCCCCTGATCACGACCTGCTCGACGTCCAGCACCTCGACGCCGTGGCGTGTCAGCACGGCGAACAGCACCGAGGAGACACCGGGCTTGTCGGGACCGGTCACGGTGATCAGCACGGGCGTTTTCACGTCGTCGTCTCCTCGTCAGACGCGACGAGCCCCGGCCGCGCGAGGCAGCCGGGGCTCGTCGTTGAACCTGTGAAGTGCAGGTTACTTGTCGTGGTTCGGGTCGTCCTTCTCGGACGCCGTACCCGACTTCATGGCCGCGGCCGCCAGCTCCGACGGAGCGGGCTTGGCGTCCTTGTGCGCGATCGTCTTGCCGGTGAAGGTCACGTGGCCCTCGTTCCGGATGCGTTCGATCATGTGCGGGTAGTGCAGCTCGAACGCCGGGCGCTCCGAACGGATCCGGGGCAGCTCGGTGAAGTTGTGCCGCGGCGGCGGGGACGAGGTCGCCCACTCCAGCGAGTTGCCGTAACCCCACGGGTCGTCCGCCGTCACGACCTCACCGAAGCGGTAGCTCCGGAAGACGTTCCAGATGAACGGCAGCGTCGACGCGCCCAGGATGTAGGCGCCGATCGTGGAGATCATGTTGAGCGTCGTGAAGCCGTCGGACGCGAGGTAGTCGGCGTACCGGCGCGGCATGCCCTCGTTGCCCAGCCAGTGCTGGACGAGGAAGGTCGCGTGGAAGCCGAGGAACGTCGTCCAGAAGTGCAGCTTGCCGAGCGGCTCGTCCATGAACCGGCCCGTGATCTTCGGGAACCAGAAGTAGATACCCGCGAAGGTCGCGAACACGATCGTGCCGTAGAGCACGTAGTGGAAGTGCGCCACGACGAAGTACGTGTCGGACACGTGGAAGTCGATCGCGGGCGCGGCCAGCAGGATGCCGGACAGACCACCGAAGAGGAACGTGACGATGAAGCCGATGCTGAACAGCATGGGCGTCTCGAACGTCAGCTGGCCCTTCCACATCGTGCCGATCCAGTTGAAGAACTTCACACCGGTCGGGACCGCGATGAGGAACGTCATGAAGGCGAAGAACGGCAGCAGGACCGCGCCGGTCGCGTACATGTGGTGCGCCCACACGGCGACGGAGAGGGCCGCGATGCCGAGCGTCGCGTAGACCAGGCCGTTGTAACCGAAGATCGGCTTGCGGCTGAACACCGGGAAGATCTCCGACACGATGCCGAAGAACGGCAAGGCGACGATGTAGACCTCCGGATGCCCGAAGAACCAGAAGAGGTGCTGCCACAGGATCACGCCGCCGTTGGCGGGGTCGAACACGTGGGCGCCGAGATGCCGGTCCGCCAGCAGGCCCAGCAGGGCCGCGGTCAGGATCGGGAACGCGAGCAGCACGAGCACCGACGTCACCAGGATGTTCCAGGTGAAGATCGGCATGCGGAACATCGTCATGCCGGGCGCGCGCAGGCAGACCACCGTGGTGATCATGTTCACCGCGCCGAGGATGGTGCCGAGACCACCGACCACCAGGCCGGAGATCCACAGGTCGGCACCCGCGCCGGGCGAGTGGATGGCACTCGACAGCGGCGTGTACGCGAACCAGCCGAAGTCGGCCGCGCCACCGGGGGTGACGAAGCCCGCCATCACGATCAGGCCACCGAAGAGGTAGAGCCAGTACGAGAAGGCGTTGAGCCGCGGGAACGCCACGTCGGGCGAGCCGATCTGCAGCGGCAGGACGAAGTTGGCGAAGCCGAAGACGATCGGCGTCGCGTACAGCAGCAGCATCACGGTGCCGTGCATCGTGAAGAGCTGGTTGAACTGCTCCTGCGAGAGGAACTGCATGCCGGGCCGGGCCAGCTCGGTCCGCATCAGCATGGCCATCGCGCCGCCGACCATGAAGAAGGCGAACGAGGTGACCAGGTACATGATGCCGATTTGCTTGTGGTCCGTGGTGCGGAACATCCGCAGCAGGAAGGACCCCTTGACCGCAGTGCGCGTCGGATAAGGACGCGTTGCGATCGGCTGCGGGGCTACGGCCGTCACGGTGCCTCCAGGCCTTGGTGGGACCAGTCGTTCGGGAAACTCCCCGGGATATTAGACGGAGCCGATCAGCTCCATTCGGGTGGGCCACGGCCGGTGGCCAGCGGCGTAGCGCAGGTCACACGTATCCTGCCGCCGTGCTCCGAATGCTCGCTGTCGCTTCTGTCCTGTTGCTGGCCGCCTGTGGCTCTCCGGCCACGCACAACTCCGCGGACGTCGAGTTCGCCAGGGGGATGGTCCCGCACCACGAACAGGCGTTGCAGATGTCGGGCATGGTCACGACCCGCACGGAGAACCCGCACGTGATCGACCTGGCCAAGCGCATCGCGGACGTGCAGCGTCCCGAGATCGAGCGCATGAACGGCTGGCTGGCCACGTGGAACGCGCCCGTGCAGGCGTCCACGCACACCTCGCACGGCCACACGGAGTCGCACGGCATGGTGGAGCTCGGCAACCTGGCCGACCTCGACGGCACCGAGTTCGACCGCCAGTGGCTCTCCCTGATGATCCAGCACCACCGCGGCGCCGTGGACATGGCGCGCAAGCACCTGTCGGCCGGCACCGACCCCGAGACCCGCAAGCTCGCCCAGGACGTCGTCAGCCACCAGGAGAAGGAGATCGCGGAAATGGAGTCGCTCCTCCCCCAGGGCTGATGCCAGCCTTCGGACCGTGAACGTCCATGGGTCCGTACGCGCCGCCGTCTCTCTAGCGGCCTCGCACGGCGTCGTCTCCAACGACCCCGTCGTGCTGAAGGCCGCCAGCAACGTCCTGGTGCACCTGCGCCCGGCCCCGGTGGTCGCCCGCGTCGCCGGCCGCACGGCCCTGATGCGCCCGTCCGTGGCCTCTCATTTCGCCCGAGACCTCTCGATCTCGGCCTTCCTGGCCGAGCGAGGCGTCCCGGTCGTGACGGCTTCTCCGTTGCTCCCCGCCGGCCCGCACACCCACGACGGCCACGTGATGGTCTTCACCGAGTTCGTGCCCCACGACCCCGACACACGGCTCTCCTCGAACGACCTGCTCAAACTGCTGCCCGACCTGCACGCCGAACTACGGCACTACGACGGCGACCTGCCCGTGCGCGGCCCTCTGGACGACCTGGCCAACACACTCGCCTACCTGGACAACCTGCACGTGCCCTTGGAACCGCTCCACGAGCATTTCGCCTCGCTACGAACCAGGTGGAACCCCACCGACGTCCAACCGCTGCACGGCGACGCGCACCACGGCAACGTCCTGATGACGCCCTCAGGCCCGGTCTGGAACGACTTCGAGGACACCTGGCGAGGCCCGATCGCCTGGGACCTGGCCTGCGCCATCGGCACGAACGAAGAAGAAGCCGCCCAACGCGCCGTAGAAACCTACGGCGGCGGAACGACTCCTTCAGACGTGCAGTACCACCTGGAGCTGCGTTCGTTCTTCGCCACGCTCTGGTCCGTGTTCAAAGAACACAGCTAGACCCGCCGCCTCCGCAGCACCAAAACCACCGCAACACCGGCCGCGACCAGCGCCGCCCCAAGCCCGACCAGCCACGCGCCCCCGAACCCGGTGGCCGCGAGTCCGTCCACCTCAGCCACCACCACCGGCGCAACAGTCGTCGTAGTAGTGGTGGGCGCAGCCTCTTCTTCCGAAGACGTCGTCTCGCTGGTAGCCGAAGCCGACGACGAATGCGTAACAGTCGATTCAGAGGTCGTCGTGGTCGTCGTAGTGGCGGCGCTGGTAGGCGGCTGCTCCACCTTGACCCCACACCCGAACCACTGCCCGATCTCCTGCACCTCACCGCCGTTGAGCACCGGCGCGCGCAACTCGTTCCACGGCGCATCACCGAGCTTGTCGGCCAGGTACACGTTCAACAGGTCCCCAGCCCGCACCACCATGCCCGTGACCTTGAAGTCCTTGGGCAACTCGGTGATGTTCAGGTACTTCGCGTTGTCACCACCGCTGTACGCGAACGCGGCAGGCAACACCACAGACCCCTTGAGCCCACCCACGGTGCAGGCCTCGGGATGGTTGACGTCGACGAACTTGAGAAAGGCCTGCGCACGCGAGTCGTCAGTGGTCGCCTCATCGGCGAACGCACTGCCGGTCAGCACGAGCGAGGCAACACCGGCCAGCGCGACAGAGGCAAGCAGGCCGGCACGTCTCAGCGGCGTCAAACGCATCGGGTCACTCCGTGGGGGTCGGCGGATGCCGCGATCTAAGACGATCGACGTCCCCCGAACGGGTTAAATCACGATCAAAGTGATCCCGTTGGCCGACTTGTTACTGCTCTGTGAAGTGGCGTCCCAAACGACCAAACGCCGGACGGGGCCTGCGAAGAGGCCCCGTCCGGCGAAGGTGCGTCAAGCGTTGTTCAGCTCTGCTGGCCCTCGACGGGCTTCACGTAGACCGTTCCCCCGGTAGGCATGCGCCTGAACCACTGAACAGGGGCGACCGGCTGACCGATCGCGGGGCCCACCACGGTGTTCGGGTGGACGACAGGCACGCCCGCGTTCTGCGGGAACTGCGGCAGGCGTTGGGGCTGGTTCGGGGAGGTCATTGTTCTCGGGCCTAGTTCCTTCTCGGGAGGCTTGTTCAGGATGTTCCGGGCGACCCGACGATCGATTCAGAGACCAAGGAAGCGAGGGCCGATCTCAACCGGGACTCCGCCACCGCGGAGTCGACCTGCCATTCCTCGGCAGCCCGGGAGAGCATCCACCTGAAACTCTTCTTGGTCGTTTCATCGATACGCCAGAGGTCCAGAGTCCAGCTCGCGTCTTCGTTGAGCCACGACAACTGAGGCGGTTGTGATGCCTTGCCCACGACCACCCGTCCGGAAGCGGCTCGCTGGTGACGAACGCCCGGAAGAAGGTGGAAGTGGAGATCTTCTGAATCCTCAGTGGACAGTGTGACATCCACCCCCCGCGCACGCGCGTCCGCCTGGCCGTTGGGCCCGGCCACGTCACCCACCTCGGCGAATGCGCCGGGCAGGGCCGTACCGCTCAGGGCGTGGAGGAGCCAGCGCGCGTCCGCGCACAAATCGTTCTCGTGGACGAGCAACCAGGCGCCGATCTCGGCGGCGCGCTCATTTGCTTTCGTCAGCAATGAATCCGGCCCGAGCCGTTGTTCGGGTCCGATTGACGCGTTGAACTGCGCCAGGCAGTTGTAGGCGTGCCAAGCCGCGAAGGTCTGTTCCAGTGGCCATCTGGCATGCGACCACGAAGTCTCGAAATAATCCGCGTCCTCGGCGCCCACGTCAAGAAATTCTCTCGTGATCGCCAGGTCGAAGAACTTTTCGTGCGCCCCTTCGTGCACGAGCGCCTCGGCGACCTCCATCGGGAGGGCGGGCTCGTCGATCAGCACGATTCCGGGGACGTAGCGGGACGACGCCGAGACCAGACCACCGGACGTCTCGCGCTTGAGCACCGCCAGCATCGAGACGTGCGGCAGGAAGTCGGCCGCCATCTCGGGCGCGAGCGAGCGCAGCAACCGGACGCCCTCGGCGACGACCGCGAGCGCTGCCTCGAACCGGTCGCCGTCGGCTTCGGTCAGCGGCTCCGGTCGCACTCCCTGCGGGGCGGTGATGGCCAGCGGACGTTCGAGCACCTCGGCCGCGGCCGGGTCGGCTGCCACGAGCACGCCGACGTCGCGGACCTTCATCGCGGCGACCTCAGCGAGGAGCGCGGGGTCCAGCTCGCCCTTGCCCGCGAGCACCCTGCCGATCTCGAATCGGACGATCGGGTGATCCGCGAGGTTGTCCGACAACTTGGTTCCCGGGGCCGCGATCTCGGCCGCCAGGCGGTACAGGGTGCGTCTCTCGTCGACCAACGCGGGCACGGGAACGATCGCCGCGTGCAACGAGTGCACCGCAGACGTGCTCAAGGTGGGCGAACCCGTCACAGCAGACCCCGTACTCACGTCCCCCGACGCCATGGAGTCATGGCCCCGCCACAGCGGCGGCGCCCTGATGGCGCGCAACTTTAGAGCACATGGTGACCCAAGCAACACATTGGGTTTCCCTACAAAAGCAGGTGCCCCGGTCGCGTCCTGTGGTCGACGCGTCCGGGGCACGGTTCAGGTTGGTCTCATCAGCCGAACATGATGCTCGTGACGTTCACGAAGCCGACGACGGCCAGCGCGACGACCGAGACGGCGATCATCGTGAGCACCGTCCGCCAGCCGATGGCGGTGACGGCGACTGCGACGGCGGCGGCGATTCCGAGTGCACTCCCTGCTGACATCTCGTTTACCTCCCGACTAGGCGAGCGCGGGCTCCCAGGTGTGGGCGGTCCTGGGCGTCTCGCCATGGTCTTAAGAGTCCCGCGTTGTAGGTTGTCTGTCAACGGTCGCCAGGTTGCCAGACAAGTTGCAACTGGGAGGCAACACGCCTACGCTGGACCAATGCCCGCCGACGACGTCCATCCCGGCGAGAGCTGGTCGCTCTCGCCTGATTCGCGACGGCCCCTCCCGGAACTCATCGAGCAGAAGCTCCGCGAGCAGATCATCGGCGGCACCCTCAAAGCGGGCGACCGCCTCCCCACCGAGCCGGAGCTCGCGCGCAAGCTCGACGTCGCGCGGTCGTCGCTGCGCACGGCCCTGCAGCGACTCCAGCTCCAGGGCATCGTCGAGGTGCGCCGGGGGCTCGGCTGGTACGTCCGCCGCACCGATCTCGCCGCCGTCGAGGAGCACCTCGAAGGACGGCTCGCCGCGCGGCAGTTCTCCCAGACGGACCTGCTCGAGGTGCGGATCGCCCTGGAGACCACGGCCGCGTCGCTCGCCGCGGTGCGCGCGGGTGACGGCGAACTGGACGAGCTCGCCAAGCTGAACCACCGCTACCAGCGCGCCGCCGTCGAGGACACGCAGGAGATGATCGAGGCGGACGAGGAGTTCCACTCGGCGTTGATGCGCGCGTCGCACAACGAGCTGCTGGAGCAGATGTACCACGCGCTCGTGCCGGGCCTGCAGGACTGCAAGCGGCAGGCGCAGCCGACCCGCGAGATCCACAACCGCTCCGCGAACGAGCACGAGCAGGTGATCTGGTTCCTCCGCCGGCACGACGAGGTCGGTGCGAAGAGCGCGATGACCACTCACCTGCTGGGGCTGTACAACGACGTGGCGTCCGACGATCCGCAGCAGCCGCGCGCGACGCTGAACACCTACGTCGGGGTGTCAGACAACCCCATCTGGGGCCGGCCCCGGTGACGGGTCGCTGATACGACGAGGATCGAAAGGGTCTGGCGCCGATCCCTCTTCACTCCCACCATGTATGGACAACCGGGTGGAGTGAGGGGGCGGCGACCAGGTGGTGGCGGCGCGCAGGCAACGACAAGCCGTGGCCGTCGCGATCGTTCTGCTGCTCGTCGCGGCCGCCGATCTGACCGCGGTGCTCCTCTGGCAACCGACGACCCGCAGCCTGCTGCACGACGTGCTGGTGGTGCTGTGGCCGTTGCCCGCACTGGCCGGCTTCCTGCTCGGCACCTACGAGCTGTTCCTGCACCAACGGCTCGTCAGCGAACTCGGCCGCATCTCCGGCCCCGGCATCGTCGAGCACCTGCTGCCGAGCGAGGTGCTCAGGACGTTCCTCTCGCGGATCTACGGCAGCGGCCAGCAGAACGACGACGTGGTGTCCGGCGTGCTCGGCGGCAGCGGCATGCGCCCCAAGGGCGACGACCTGACGATCAGCACCCGCACCACCGTGCGCCTGGAACTGCAGGGCGTCGACACCCTGACCTACCACCTCACGACGACCCAGTCGCACGAGTTCCGGCACAGCGTCCCGGTCGACAGGTTCGTCATCTTCGCCACCAGCAACGCCACCCTGCGCGACACGATCAGCGCCGCCTGCCGCTACCCGCTGTTCGAGCTCTACTTCATGCCGGACGCCTCGCTGTTCCTCGACTCGGTCGACGACATCCGCGACTCGACCAAGATCTCCATCGAGTACCTCGACCACGACGGCCAGAGCCGCTCGGCCGAACCGAGCCAGATCCCGCCGGTCGAGGTGAGGTTCGACCAGTGGGCGAACTACCTGACGTTCTTCCGCGAGGCCATGGCCCCGCTGCCGAAGCTGAGCCCGCTCGACCACATGAGCGACCTGCGCATCCTGGAGTGCGATCTCAGCGGCATCGCCGACGACCACGTGGTGCGCGCGATCCTCGGCCTGACCGTGTCGTCACGGTCGTTGCAGCGCACCAACGACGGCTTCGCGTACTGGCAGTCGCCCTATCCGTCCTACGTGGACACGATCAGCTTCGACGCCACCGAGCTCGCGGTCGACCACTCCCCCGGCCACGAGTTCCGCATCATGCCGTTCACGTTCCGGTCGGGGACGGAGGCGGCGCAGTGGCTGCGCGCCGACCAGCTCGGGGACCTGGACGTGCGGTCGTGGATGCTGCCGGGGCACGGGGTGGCGCTGCTGTGGCGGGAAGCGCGCAACCGCTGATCAGCCGGCCGGCCTCACGTACACCGTGCCGCCGCCGTTCGGCATCCGCACGAACCAGTCGACACCGCGCACGGGCCTGATCGGCCAGCAGTCGCGCGTGGGCTCCTGAGGAACGGGAACGGGTACGGGCTTGAGCGGATCGGTCGCCATCGCGGTCTCCCCTCACCTGCCGGATGGCCGTCGAGCCTAGCGACACCCACCCCGCACGAGCGCCTGCCGAGCGGGTGAGCCTCGCTTGCAAACGGACGCAAGAAATTGCGTACACTTGCGCCATGACGCAACGGAGGCTGGCCGAGGTCGCGGCCAAGGTCGGGGTCAGCGAGGCCACCGTCAGCCGGGTGCTGAACGGCAAGCCAGGCGTGTCGGACGCCACCAGGAGTGCCGTGCTCACGGCACTTGACGTGCTGGGATACGAGAGGCCCACGCAGCTGCGGGGTGAGCGGGCGAGGCTCGTGGGGCTGGTGCTCCCCGAGCTGCAGAACCCGATCTTTCCCGCGTTCGCGGATGTCGTGGGCAACGCGCTCGCGCAAAGGGGTTTCACGCCCGTGCTGTGCACCAGGACGGCCGGCGGGGTCACTGAGGCCGAGTACCTGGAGCTGCTGTTGGAGCAGCACGTCAGCGGGATCGTGTTCGCTGGCGGGCTGTACGCGCAGAAGGACGCGAGTCATGGGCACTACCAGCAGATGATGAGCCGGAAGTTGCCTGCTGTGCTGGTCAACGCCGCTATAGACGATCTGGCGTTCCCGCGGGTCTCGTGTGATGACTCGGTGGCGGTGGAGCAGGCGTACGGGCATCTGACGTCGTTGGGGCACAAGCGGATCGGGGCTGTGCTCGGGCCGCCGGACCACGTGCCGAGCCAGCGAAAGTTCCAGGCCATCGAGAAATGTGGTGGGGCTGATGTCGAGCACGCCATGTTCAGCCTGGAGGGCGGGCAGGCCGCTGCTACGAAGCTCGTGCAGCGTGGGGTTACGGCGATCATCTGTGCCAGCGACCCCCTGGCGCTGGGCGCGATCAGGGCTGTGCGCAGGGCCGGGTTGGACGTGCCCAAGGACGTGTCGATCATCGGGTACGACGATTCGGCCTTCATGACCTGCACTGATCCGCCCCTCACCACGGTCCGGCAGCCGATCGAGGCGATGGGGCGGGCGGCCGTTGAGCTGCTGGCCAACCAGATCTCCGGCAACGCGGTGGCGCCGGACGAGTTGCTGTTCGAGCCGGAGTTGGTGGTGCGGGCGTCCAGTGCGCCGGTGAGGTAACGAACGAAGTCAGCTTCTTGCGAGTTTTCGTCTGGATATTGCGTTCAGATGTAACGGGGACTTATGGTCGCCGTCACATCGACGCGCTCGCGAGAAGGGCGGCCCCACCATGAAGAAGTCCGCTGCCGTGCTGATTGGCGGTGTCCTGGCGCTAAGCACCGTCGGCTGTGGGAGCGGTTCCACGACCGAGCCGGGCGGCAAGGTCCAGATCAACATCAACGGCCAGCCGCCGCAGACGCAGGCGTTCGACCGCAAGGTGTTCGACGAGGACGTCGCCGAGTTCGAGAAGGCGAACCCGGACATCGACCTCGTGCCGCACGAGGGGTTCATGGACCCGAAGACGTTCAGCGCCAAGCTCGCCGGTGGGCAGCTGGAGGACGTCTTCTACGTCTACTTCACCGATCCTGCGGCTCTCATCGCCCGCAAGCAGGCGGCGGACCTGACGGACTACGTCAAGGACGTGCCGCACTACGGCGATCTCAAGCAGGAGCTCAAGGACGTCTTCACGGTCGACGGCAAGGTCTACGGCCTGCCGACGGCGAACTACACGATGGGCCTGCTCTACAGCCGCGCCAACTTCACCAAGGCTGGCCTCGACCCCGACAACCCGCCGAAGACGTGGGACGAGGTGCGGGCGGCGGCCAAGAAGCTCAAGGACGCCGGTGTCACCGGGTTCGCCGAGTACAGCAAGAGCAACCAGGGCGGCTGGCACTTCACGACGTGGATGAAGTCCGTCGGCGGTGACATCGCCAAGAAGGACGGCGACACGTACAAGGCCGACTTCAACAACGACAAGGGCAAGGAAGTCCTGCGCAGGCTCAAGGAGATGCGCTGGGACGACAACTCCATGGGCGAGAAGCAGCTCCTGGAGATCGGCGACGTGCAGAACATGATGGGCGCCGGGCAGCTCGGCATGTACCTGGCCGCGCCGGACAACGTCGCCGCGATCGTCAACCAGTTCAAGGGCAAGTACGACGACTACGGCCTGGCCGCGATCCCGGAGCAGAAGGGCACCCTGCTCGGCGGCGAGGGCTACATGATCAACCCGAAGGCCACGCCCGACAAGATCAAGGCCGGCCTGAAGTGGATCCAGTGGAAGTACCTGAACCCGGACCGCCTCGAGGGCAACCTGCAGAAGTACAAGGACCGCGGTCAGCCCGTCGGCCTGCCGATCCCGCCGATCGCCGACATCTGGACCGGTGAGCCGCGCAGCAAGCAGGAAGACCTCAAGGCCAAGTACGCCACCATGCCGGTGAAGAACTTCCAGGCCTACGTGGACGGTTCCGAGAAGACCAAGGGCTCGCTGGAACCGCCGCAGGCGCAGCAGGTCTACGCGATCCTCGACACCGTCGTGCAGGCGGTCCTCACGAACAAGGACGCTGACCACGCGGCACTGCTGAAGGACGCCGAGACCAAGGTCAACGCTGTTCTTGCGCAGGTGAAGTAAGTGCGGCGCCACGTCACCGCGTACGGCTTCCTGAGCCTCGCGCTGGTCGTCTTCGCGATCTTCTCCTGGTGGCCGATCGTGCGCGGGGTGGTCCTGAGCTTCCAGCAGGTCAACTTCGTCACGAGTCCCGACTGGGTCGGCTGGGAGAACTTCGAACGACTCTTCGCCGACCCGCTGTTCGGGGTGGCGTGGCGCAACACCTTGTACTTCACGCTTCTGGCTCTGCTGCTCGGCTTCGGCGTCCCGTTCCTCACGGCCGTCGTGCTCAACGAACTGCGGCACGCCAAGGGTTACTTCCGCCTGCTGGTCTACCTGCCGGTCATGCTCCCGCCGGTCGTCACGGCCCTGCTGTGGAAGTGGTTCTACGACCCGGGTCCCGGCCTGTTCAACTCCGTCCTCAGAGGACTGAACCTGCCGACGCTGCAGTGGCTCGACTCGGCGAGCACCAGCATGATCAGCCTCGTCCTGGTGATCACCTGGGCGAACATGGGGTCAGCGACCCTGATCTACCTGGCCGCGCTGCAGACCATCCCCGGCGAGCTGTACGAGGCGGCGGACCTGGACGGCGCGGGCATCATCAAGAAGGTCTGGCACATCACGATCCCCCAGACCAAGTTCGTGATCCTGATGCTGTTGCTGCTCCAGGTCGTCGCGACCATGCAGATCTTCACCGAGCCGTTCATCATGACCGGCGGCGGCCCGGAGGAGTCCACGGTCACCGTGCTGCTCCTGCTGTACCGCTACGCCTTCTACTACAACGACTTCGGCACCGCGAGCGCGCTGAGCCTCATCCTCTTCGCGGTGCTGGGCGTCTTCTCCTTCCTCTACCTCAAGATCACGAAGAAGGCCGACGCATGAGGACTCTCACCAGGGGCACCGGCCCTGCGTACTGGATCGTCCTGGTCGGCACGCTCGTCCTGTTCACGGCCGCGTTCCTGCTGCCACTGGTCTGGGTGCTGCTCGGCGCGTTCAAGCCGCCGGCCGAACTGGCCCAGCAGCCGCCGACGATCCTGCCGCAGACGTGGGAACCGGGCGCGTACGCCGAGGCCTGGAACTACATGGAGCTCGGCAAGTTCTTCCTCAACACGCTCGTCGTGGCGCTCGGCGCGTGGGCCGTGCAGATGGCCGTGATCGTCCCGGCGGCCTACGCGCTGAGCAAGCTCCGGCCGATCTTCGGCAACGCGATCATGGGCCTGATGCTCGCGACGCTGATGCTGCCGTCGACGGCCGTGCTGGTCCCCGTCTACCTCACGCTCACCGACCTCGACCTGCTGAACAACCCGGCGGGCATCTGGTTGCCGGCCGCGGCGAACGCGCTGAACGTCTACCTGCTCAAGCGCTTCTTCGACCAGATCCCGGAAGAGCTCCTCGAAGCGGCCAGGATCGACGGCGCCAACACGTGGACGACCCTCGTCCGCATCGTGCTGCCGATCTCGCGCCCCATCCTCGCCGTCGTCTCGATCTTCGCGGTCGTGGCGGCGTGGAAGGACTTCATCTGGCCGCTGCTCGTGTTCCCCGATCCGGCGAAGCAGACGCTCAGCGTGGCGCTCCAACGCTTCGCGCCGGACACACCGATCAACCTCCTGCTCGCGGGCCTCGTGCTGGCGAGCCTGCCGATGGTGGCGCTGTTCCTGGCGTTCCAGCGGCACATCCTCGCGGGGCTCACCGCGGGCGGCGTAAAAGGCTGAAAGGAAACACCAGATGAGTTGGTGGCGGAACGCATCCATCTACCAGGTCTATCTGCGCAGCTTCGCGGACGGCAACGGGGACGGCATCGGCGACATCGCCGGCCTCCGCGCCAAGCTCCAGCACATCGCGAGCCTCGGCTTCGACGCGATCTGGCTCAACCCGTGGTACCCGAGCCCGCTCGCCGACGGCGGCTACGACGTGGCCGACTACCGCGACATCGAACCGGTCTTCGGGTCGCTCGCCGACGCCGAGAAGCTCATCGCGGACGCGCACGGCCTGGGCATCCGGATCATCATCGACCTCGTCCCGAACCACAGCAGCGACCAGCACCCGTGGTTCAAGGACGGTCTGTGGGACCGCTTCCACATCCGCGACACCGAGGAGCTCCCGAACGACTGGCAGTCGCGCTTCGGCGGTCCCGCGTGGAGCAGGCTCGAGGACGGCCGCTGGTACCTGCACCTCTACGCCGCCGAGCAGCCGGACTTCAACTGGGAGAACCAGGTCGTCCACGACGAGTTCGAGGACATCCTGCGGTTCTGGCTCGACCGCGGCGTCGACGGCTTCCGCATCGACGTGGCCGACGGCCTGGTCAAGGACTTCTCCAAGCCGAACGCCGATCTGCCGTACTCCGACCAGGACGGCGTGCACGAGATCTACCGGCGGTGGCGCCAGGTCGTGGACGAGTACGACGGCGACCGCATCCTCGTCGGCGAGATGTGGCTGCCTGACCCGGAGAGGTTCGCCAGGTACCTGCGCCAGGACGAGATGCACAGCGCGTTCAACTTCGACTTCCTGTGCTGCCCGTGGAACGCCGACGAGCTGCGCAAGGTCGTCGACAGCACGCTCGCCGCGCACGAACCCGTCGGCGCGCCACCGACCTGGGTGCTCTCCAACCACGACGTCACCCGGCACGTGACCCGCTACGGCCGCGAGAAGACGGGGTTCTCGTTCGCGGACCGGCAGCACGGCGCGCCGACCGACTTCGACCTGGGCACGCGGCGGGCGCGGGCGGCGATCATGCTCACGGCCGCGCTCCCCGGCGGCGTCTACGTCTACCAGGGCGAGGAGCTGGGCCTCTGGGAGGTCGAGGACCTGCCGGACGAGCTGCGCGAGGACCCGGTGTGGCACCGCTCCGGCTTCACCGACCGGGGCCGGGACGGCTGCCGCGTGCCGCTCCCCTGGTCCACTCAGGACGGTCCGAGCTGGCTGCCGCAACCGGCGAACTGGCAGGACTTCTCGGTGTCGGCCCAGCAGGACGACCCGGACTCGATGCTCGCCCTGTACCGCCAGGTGTTCGCGCACCGCCGCGGCGTCGACGGCGACCTGGAGTGGCTCGACCTCGGCGAGAACGTGCTGGCGTTCAAGCGCGGTGACACCACGTGCGTGGTCAACCTGTCGGACGCGCCCATCGAACTGCCGGGCGTGCCAACGTTGTCAAGCATCCCGCTGGTGGACGGCAAGCTGCCCGGTGACGCGGCGGCCTGGCTGAAGTAGCGGCAGTTCCGGGGGTGGGCGGGGGTGGCGTGAAACCACCCCCGCCCTCACCGCGTGCGAAGAATCGTCCAGCTTCAGCGCGTCGCGTACGGCGTGTCGTCGACCTTCGCCGCCTCGGTCGGCAGGTTCTTGGCGATGCCGATCGCCGTGGTGTCCACGATTGCGTCCGCCGCGCCCTTCGGCATGATCGCCGCAAGACCCGTCTTGCACTTCTCCAGCACCTCGAAGATCTTGTTCACGACCTTCGACAGGTTCCGGATCGTCTTGATCACCTTGTCGAGCCAGTCCGAGACCTTCTTGGCCCACTTCATGACCAGCCGGATGCCGTCGGCGACGATGCCCGGCGTCGCGAGCCCGACCGTGAGCAACGCGGCCGCCGCCCACCGGATCAGCGCCTGCACGAGCTCGCTCATCGCCATCGAGATCAGGTCACGCACGATCGTCCGGACGGTCGCGACGGCCACACCCGCGCCGGTCAGCGCCGCGCCAACGCCCTCGGCAGCGAGCCCGGCGGCCTTCACCCCGGTCGCCTCGGCCTTCGCCACCGCGGTGTAGGCGTCGATCGCCGCACCCCGCCACGCGCTGGTGTCGGTATCGACCAGGCGGGACATGTCCTCGCCTGCCCGCTTGAGGTGATCACCGACGTTGCCCCAGGTAGCCGCGTTCTGGTTGATCACGCCGGGGTTGCCCGCGAGCGAGTCGAGCATCGACTTCAACGGTTCGACGTGCTCGATGAACCACGCGAACGCCGAGGACAGCAGCGTGCCGAACGGGTCGGTCAGGAACCCCAGCGCGTCGATGCCCGCGCCGAGGACGTTGATGCCCGCCTCCGCCCAGTCACCGCGCTGGATCGCCGAGACCGCGTCCGCCGCGGGCTCGACCAGGTTGAGGCCGGCGAGTGCGCCGGGAGGGTCGGGAGCCTTGGCCACCAACGGGTTCGGTGCGGTCATGAGGTCAGCTCCCCCAGCTTCTCGACGATCTTCTTGAAGTTGCCGCCGAGCGCCTGGTCGACGTTGTCGTACACATCCGCCATGCCGTTGACACCGTCCACAGTGGCGTCGACGACGCCGTGCGCGGTGTTCACCGCGCCGGTGCCGGCCGCCTCGATGGTGCCCATGAGCGGCTCCAGCAACGGGCTGCAAAGAATCCCGTACGCGTTGGCACCGTTGATCCGCGCCTGCCCGATGGCCTGCTGCGCCACCTCGATCTGCTTGACGATGCCTTCCAGCCGGCGAGCGTGGTCACGCATCGCCTGCGTCTGGACGTTGAAACCCCCTGCGGTCATGCCCCTCACCAGCCCTTGTTGTCGCGGGCGAAGTTGTGCCCGCCGAAGTCGTCATCATCGGAAGGACCGGTCGGACGTGGCGGCGTCGGGTCCACGGGCGGCGGCTCCGGGAAGCGCTCGTGGTAACCGCCCATCAGCGCGTCCATGGTCGCGGAGTCCTCGCCGATGATCGGCGCCATGGCCTCCTGCATCTTGGCCGCGATCTGCGCCTGAGCGGTCCGCATGACGTTGAGGATCTCGGCTGACAGCTGCGCGGGCTGCTTGCGCAACGCCGCGTCGGTCAGGTCCATGGTCGAGACGATGCCGTTCTGGTCGACCGTGACGGAAACCGAGCCGTCAGAAGAGCGCTGTGTCACCGACACCGCGTTCGCGACCTGCTTCATCTCGTCTGCCTGCTTGAGCTTGGCCTGGATCTGCTCGTTCCACTGACGCATCATCGCGTCGGGGTCAGCTGCTGCCGGATTCATCTAGAAGTCCCTCTCCTGTGCCTTCTTACGACGGGAGCCCACCGTTCCCACAACAGCGAGCGCCCCGATCACCCCGATCCCCAGGCCGCCGAACATGGACCCGATGCCCAGAAACACGCTCGGCTCGAAGTCGGCCCGGTAGACCGGCGAGTTGCCCGAACCGTTGCGGACGGCTCCCTCGCCCCGCTGCACCACTGGCACCTCGGAACCCTTGTCGGACGGCGTGAGCTGGTCGGGTTCGGCCCTCATCCGTTCCTGCCGCCCGCTCTCCCAGACGATGTCGGCCTGGCAGCTCCACCAGGTGCCGAAGCCGCGGATGCTGACCGGCCCCTCGCTCGTGCACTCGGTCACACGTGCGACGCCCCGGTCAACCAGTGGCCTGGAGTTGGTGCCCGCCGCCGGATCGAACTTCGTGAAGCCCGTCAGTCCCAGGAGGACACCCGCGACCAAGATCAGCAGGGCGAACAGGCCAGCGACCCATTTCATGCGCCTTGTCCCCTCGTCCACTAGGTGTTCGACTGGAATCCGATGCGCCCGGTTCCCCCGGTTCGAGCAACGACCTGGGGGCCATCCGGGCACGCGAACCGGGTGATTCGGGCGCGCCCATTCTGGTCGACCTGCGTGAACGATCCGTCACACACGGCGAGACGGGCGGAAATCGGGCAGGATCTCACCCAGTTGTGGTGCCCACCACAATGTTTCGAGGGTGTTTCATCTATGCACGGCCCGAACGGGCAACCCGAGAGCCGAATGGGCAGGTGACATGCGAGCCGAGGAACGCAAGCGCCGCATCCTGGCCAGGGCCCGCGCCGACGGCCGCGTCGACGTGGTGGAGATGGCGCAGGAACTGCGCGTCGCGCCCGAAACGGTCAGACGCGACCTGCGCGTGCTCGACGAGCACGGTCTGGTGCGACGCACGCACGGTGGTGGTGTCCCGGTCGAGAGCGCCGGCTTCGAGACAGGACTCCGGTTCCGCGCCGGGTCGCACGTCCCGGAGAAGCGGCGGATCGCGAAGGCGGCCGCCGAACGGCTCGACGACGCCGAGACGGTCTTCATCGACGAGGGCTACACGCCGCAGCTCGTCGCGGAGGCGTTGCCCACCACCAACCCGCTCACGATCATCACGGCGTCGCTGCCGACCGCGGCGGCGATGTCCGAGCACCCGTCGTGCACCGTCCTGCTGCTGGGCGGTCGCGTCAGGGGCCACACACTGGCCACTGTGGACCACTGGACCACGAGGATGCTCGGCGAGATGGTCATCGACCTCGCCTACATCGGCGCGAACGGCATCTCCCGCGAGCACGGTCTGACCACGCCCGACCCGGCGGTCGGCGCGGTGAAGGCCAAGGCGCTCGGCGCGTCCCGCAGAAAGATCTTCGTCGGGACGCACACGAAGTTCGGCGTCTCCAGCTTCCACCGGTTCGCCGAGGTCTCCGATCTGGAGGCGATCGTCACCGACAGCGGCCTCACCGCGCACGAGGCCCACCGGTACACGCTGCTTGGCCCCAAGGTCGTCAGAGCCTGATCTGCTGCCCTCCCCTCTCGGGCGCGACATCCCCCGTCTTCAACGCGCCCGAAAACCCTTGAAAGGAACCGACGATGTCGTCGATTCGCACACTCGGAGCCGCCACCGCGGTGTTGCTGCTCGCATCCGCCTGCTCGGGCGCGGGAGGCGGAGGCGGTGGTGAGAACTCGGTGAACGTCCTGATGGTGAACAACCCGCAGATGCAGGACCTGCAGAAGCTCACCGCGGACAACTTCACCAAGGACACGGGCATCAAGGTGAACTTCACCGTGCTGCCGGAGAACGACGTCCGAGACAAGATCAGCCAGGACTTCTCCAGCCAGGCCGGGCAGTACGACGTCGCCACGATCTCCAACTACGAGACGCCGATGTACGCCAAGAACGGCTGGCTCGCGCCGATGGACGACTTCGTGTCCAAGGACAGCGGGTTCGACCAGGCCGACATCCTGGAGCCGATCCGGCAGTCGCTGACCGCCGCGGACGGCAAGGTCTACGCGCAGCCGTTCTACGGCGAGTCGTCATTCCTCATGTACCGCAAGGACATCTTCGCCGAGAAGGGCGTCACGCTGCCCGACAAGCCGACCTGGCAGCAGGTCGCGGACGCGGCGGCGAAGGTCGCGACGCCCGAGGTGCGCGGCATCTGCCTGCGCGGCCAGCCGGGCTGGGGTCAGGTCATGGCGCCGCTCACGACGGTCGTGAACACCTTCGGCGGCACGTGGTTCACCAAGGACTGGCAGGCGCAGGTCAACGCGCCGGAGTTCAAGGAGGCCACCAAGTTCTACGTCGACCTCGTCCGCAACCACGGTGAGGCGGGCGCCCCGCAGGCCGGTTTCGCCGAGTGCCTCAACAACATGACGCAGGGCAAGGTCGCGATGTGGTACGACGCCACGGTCGCCGCCGGCCTGCTCGAGGCCGACGACTCGCCGATCAAGGGCAAGCTGGGCTTCACCCAGGCGCCGGTCGTGAAGACCGACACGTCGAGCTGGCTCTACACCTGGGCGTTCGGCATCCAGAAGGCGTCGAAGAAGCAGGAGAACGCCTGGAAGTTCATCTCCTGGGCGTCCGGCAAGGGCTACGAGGAGCTCGCGGGCAAGACGCTGGGCTGGTCGAAGGTCCCGGACGGCAAGCGTTCCTCGACCTACCAGCGCGCCGAGTACAAGCAGTCCTCCGGTTCGTTCGCCGCGGCCGCCGAAGCCGCCATCAAGGGTGCGAAGCCGAACGACCCCGGTGTGCAGCCGCGTCCGGCGCCCGGCATCCAGTTCGTCGGCATCCCCGAGTTCACCGACCTCGGAACCCAGGTGTCGCAGCAGATCAGCTCCGCCATCGCGGGGGCGACGTCCGTGGACGACGCGCTGAACAACGGTCAGGGTCTCGCGGAGAAGGTCGCGGCGAAGTACAAGGGACAGTGACATGGCAGTCCTGACTCGTGAGGAGCGGCCGGTGGACAACCGGCCGCCCCCGGTCCCCCGCAAGGGCTACTCGAAGTGGGCGCGGCGGGCTCCCCTGCTGCCCGCGCTCATCTTCCTGATCATCGTGACGCAGCTGCCGTTCGTCGCGACGCTCGTCATCTCGTTCATGAAGTGGAACTCGCTCGATCCCACCAACCGCGGGTTCGCCGGGTTCGACAACTACGTCAACGTGTTCACCGACCCCGACCTGAGGTCGTCGGTCGTCAACACGATCGTGCTGACCGCGTCGGTCGTGCTGATCAGCCTGGTCCTCGGGCTCGGGCTCGCGTTGTTGCTGGACAAGAAGTTCCGGGGCCGCGGGTTCGTGCGCACCATGCTCATCGCGCCGTTCCTGGTCGTCCCGGTGGCGGCGGCGCTGATCTGGAAGCACGTGCTCTACAACCCGGAGTACGGCCTGTTCAACGGAATCCTGAACTGGCTGGGCTTCGACGCCCAGCCGGACTGGATCTCGACCATGCCGATGAGCGCCGTGGTGCTGTCGCTGGTGTGGCAGTGGACGCCGTTCATGATGCTGATCCTGCTGGCGGGCCTGCAGTCCAAGCCGATCGAACCCGTCGAGGCGGCGACGATCGACGGCGCGTCGTCGTTCCAGATCTTCCGCTACCTGACGTTCCCGCACCTGCGCCAGTACCTGGAGCTCGGCGGGCTGCTCGGGTCGATCTACATCGTGCAGAACTTCGACGCGGTCTTCACCATCACGTCCGGCGGTCTGGGCACGGCGAACCTGCCGTACATGATCTACCAGACCTTCTACCAGGCCCACGAGTACGGCGAGGCCTCCGCGGCCGGCGTCATCGTGGTGGCGGGGTCGATCATCATCGCGACGTTCGCGCTGCGCACGGTGTCCTCGTTGTTCAAGGAGGAGAAGCGATGAGTCGAATTTGGGGTGTGCTCGCCTGGTTCGCCGGCATCGTCTTCTTCGCACCCGTGGCGTGGATGTTCCTGACCTCGCTGCACAGCGAGACGGACGCGGCCACGAACCCGCCGTCGGTGCTGGCGCCGATCACGTTCGACGGCTACGCGGAGTTCTTCGACTCCGGCGCGTGGCCGCCGCTGATCAACTCGTTCAGCGCCTCGATCGGGTCGACGATCATCGTGCTGCTGCTGGCGATCCCGGCCGCGTACGCGTTGTCGATCAAGCCGGTGGAGAAGTGGACGGACGTCCTGTTCTTCTTCCTCTCCACCAAGATGATGCCGGTCGTCGCGGCGCTGCTGCCGATCTACCTGATCGCGCAGTTCTCCGGGATGCTCGACAACATCTCGTTCCTCACGCTGCTGTACTGCTCGATGAACCTGCCGATCGCGGTGTGGCTCATGCGCTCGTTCCTGTCCGAGGTGCCCAAGGAGATCCTGGAAGCGGCCTCGATCGACGGCGCCGGGCTGATCACGATCCTGCGCCGGGTGGTCGCGCCGATCGCCATGCCCGGCATCGCCGCGACGGCGTTGATCTGCTTCATCTTCAGCTGGAACGAACTGCTCTTCGCACGGGTGCTGACCGGTGTCGTCGCCGGTACCGCCCCCGTGTACCTCACCGGGTTCGTCACCTCCCAGGGCCTGTTCCTGGCCAAGGTGTGCGCGGCCGCGGTCGTGGTGTCTCTGCCGGTGCTCATCGCCGGGTTCGCCGCCCAGGACAAGCTCGTCCAGGGCCTTTCGTTGGGAGCGGTCAAGTGAAAGCAGCAGTGATCACGGGCGTCGGGTCCGTCGAGGTGACCACTGTGGACGATCCCAAGTGCGGTCCGCGCGAAGTCGTCGTGGACGTGGCTGCCTGTGGGCTCTGCGGTACCGATCTGCACATCCTCCAGGGCGAGTTCGCTCCCACCCTGCCGGTCGTGCCGGGTCACGAGTTCGCGGGCACGATCGTCGAGATCGGCTCGCAGGTGAACGAGCTGCAGGTCGGTGACCGCGTGGCCGTCGACCCGTCGCTCTACTGCTTCGAGTGCCGGATGTGCCGCAACGGCATGAACAACCTCTGCGAGCGCTGGGCCGCCATCGGTGTCACGACGGCCGGCGGCGCGGCGGAGTTCGCGGTCGCGCCCGTCGCGAACTGCGTGAAGCTGCCCGACCACGTGCGACTGGAGGACGCGGCGCTCATCGAACCGCTGTCGTGCGCGGTCCGCGGCTACGACGTGCTGCGGTCCAAGATGGCGCAGCGGGTGCTGATCTACGGCTCGGGCACGATGGGCCTGATGATGCTGCAGCTCGGCAAGCTGACCGGCGCGTCGTCGATCGAGGTCGTGGACCTCAACGAGGAACGCCTGAAGACCGCCGTCCAGCTGGGCGTCACCTCGGTGGCCACCTCGGCGGACGAACTGGACCGGCCGCAGGGCTGGGACGTCGTCATCGACGCCACGGGCAACGAGAAGGCCATCCAGGACGGCATCAACCGGGTCGCGAAGGGAGGCACGTTCCTCCAGTTCGGCGTCTCGGACTACTCCGCGCGGGTCACCATCGAGCCGTACAAGATCTACAACCAGGAGATCACCATCACCGGCTCGATGGCGGTGCTGCACTCGTTCGAACGGGCGGCGGACCTGTTCGCGACCGGAGTACTGGACCCCGAGATCTTCATCAGTGACAGGGTGCCGCTGGACGGCTACGCGGCGGCGTTGGACCAGTTCAAGGCGGGTGTGGGCCGCAAGATCCAGGTCCTGCCGTGAGCTGATCCGAGAAAGTTCTCGGAAGTTGCGGGCACTCGTGTATCTGGGCGAGTGCCCGTGACTCCTTCCTGGCATGTCGAAGTCCCGGCAGAACGTAGAAGTACCGCCGTACTTTTCGCACATGTCCGACGAAGAGCTCCTCGCCTGGTACGCGGAGCTCCAGGCGCGCGCTATGAACGCGCCGCCTGGGGACGTCGATTTCAACCACGTCCACAAGGAGTCCAAGCCGATGACGGTGGAGGAGCTCCGCCAGCGGATCATGACCTTCCAGGGCTGGCCTGGAGGTCTCACCACGCAGGACGCCGGTTCTCCGTTCCACAACCTGTGGCACTGGCTCAGCGACTGACGCGGCGCGAGGTATCCCTCGCCCGCGTCATCGGTGCTTTGGTGGCCATCTGCGTGCTCTACGCCGTCGTGCACACGGTGGTCACCGGCACCGTCTCACATCCGCGGAACTGGCTGGTCGCGTTCGCCTGCACCCTGCTCGGGGTGCGCGTGATCGGCCACGTCCGCAGGTCGCCCGTCGGGTGGCTGCTGCTGGTCATGGGCGTGTTCGGCGGGATCGCCGTCGCGGTCGCCGGCCAGCCGGCCGACCACCCCGCCCGGTGGGTCGAGGCGTGGGTCTGGTGGCCCACGTACGCGTTGCTGCCCGCGGTGGCGTTGGTGTTCCCGAACGGCCGGCCGTTGAGCAACCGGTGGTGGATCGCCATCGGGGCGTCGCTGTTCAGCGCTCTCTTCGGGACGATCGGGATCGCCTGGGCGTCGTGGGGCGATCCCGCGTCGTTCTGGCAGTCGAGCGGTGGCGGGCTCGCGAAGACGATCACGCTGGTGTCCGTGCTGGCGGCCGGCGTCGCGGTGATCGCGGCGGTGGTGTCCTTGGCTCTGCGGTGGCGGAGGGCTGAAGGGGACGAACGCCGGCTGCTCGTGTGGGCGTTCGCGTTGCTGACGTTGGCCGGCGTGGCGACCGTGGTGGAGACCACGGACGGACACGTCGCATGGATCGTTGGCGTGCTGGCGTTTCCTGCGGCGGCGGTGATCGCCATCGTCCGTTATGGCCTGTACGACATCAGCCTGCTCATCCACCGGTCGTTGCTCTACGGCTCGTTGACGGTCGTGCTGCTGTTGGTCTACCTCGGCGTGATGGTCGGGGCCGGCCAGTTGTTCACCAACGACGCCGAGGTCATCGGGGTCGTGGCGGCGGGGCTCGCGTTCGCTCCTATTCGGTCGTGGGTGCAGCGCAGGCTGGACCTGTGGCTGTTCGGGCAACGCTCTGATCCGCACGCCGCGCTGTCGTTGCTGAGCGAGAAGCTGGAGAGCTCGCACGACGTGCTGCCGACCGTGGCGCAGACCGTGGCCGAGTCGTTGAAGCTGCCGTACGTGGCGATTCGCGGCGGGTCGGTGCTGGCCGAGCACGGACGCAGTCGCGGGTGGCCGCAGCTCCGGTTCCCCATGACGTATCGAGGTTCGTCTGTTGGTGATCTCGTGGTGGAGCCGCGGGCGCCGGACGAACGGCTGAGCGACCGCGAGCTGAGCCTGCTGGTGGACCTGGCGCGCTCGACCGCTCCGGCGGCGCAGTCGATCAAGCTGACGGCTGATCTGCAGTTGGCGCGCGAACGGCTCGTGCGTGCGCGCGAAGAAGAACGGCTGCGGTTGCGGCGTGACCTGCACGACGGCGTCGGACCGGCGTTGGTCGGCATCCGGTTGCAGCTCAAGGCGTTGCGCCGGTCGTTGGGCGACGTGCTGGACCCGGTGCTCGGCGACGTCGACGCGACGGCCGTCGAGGTGCGCAGGCTCGTGGACGGGCTGCGGCCGCCGATCCTCGACCAGGGCCTGGCCCTGGCCGTGCGGGACGAGGCGGCGCGGTTCAACGGCGACCTGCGCGTCGAGGTGGAGGCCGAGCCGATCGAGGGCCTGTCCGCCGCCGTCGAGGTCGCCGCCTACCGGATCGTCGCCGAGGCTTTGACCAACACCGCCAGGCATTCCGGTGCTTCGAAGTGCGTGATCACCGTGCGGGCCGACGGCGACCTGGTCGTGGAGATCGTGGACGACGGCACGGGCGTCGCGGCGGATTCCAAGCCGGGTGTGGGGCTGGATTCCATGCGTGAACGCTGCGCCGAACTGGGTGGATCGTGCACAGTGGGACCTGCTCGACCACACGGCACTCGGGTGGTGGCGCGGATCCCGTTGGAGGCCCAGTGACGCGAGTGGTGATCGCGGACGACCACCCGGTGTTCCGCCGCGGGCTGAAGGCGTTGCTGGACGGCGAGGACGGCCTCGACGTGGTCGGCGAAGCGGCCGACGGCGCCGAGGCCGTGCGCGTCGTGCTCGATCGCGAACCGGACGTCGTCGTGATGGACCTGCACATGCCGGTGCTCGGCGGGGTCGAGGCGGCCAAGCAGATCCTGGAGGTGCTGCCCTCCGTGGGCGTCCTCGTCCTGACCATGCACGAGGACGACGAACTGGTGTTCGCCGCGATGAAGGCGGGCGCGCGCGGGTACCTCGTGAAGACGACCGACGACGACGAGATCGTGCGCGCCGTGCAGGCCATAGGAGCCGGCGAGGCGATCTTCAGCGCCACCATCGCCCAGCGGATGATGGGCTACTTCACCGCGATCTCGTCGTCGAAGGTCGTGGCGTTCCCGCAGCTCACCGACCGCGAACGGGACGTGCTGGAGCTGATGGCGACGGGCATGGACAACCCGTCGATCGCGTTCCGGCTCTCGTTGTCCGGCAAGACCGTCCGCAACCGCGTGTCCGCGATCTTCACCAAGCTCCAGGTGGCCGACCGCGCCCAGGCCATCGTGCGCGCCCGCGAGGCAGGCCTCGGAAGTCCCTCCTGATTCGGGACACCGGTCACCTGACGACGGGACCACGCCCCCGATTGGATCGGCTTTCCGCCGAAGGGGGCCCGATGGACATCACCTGGGACGTCGCACACGCGCGACTCAGCCACGACCGCATGCTGCACATCGCCAAGGCGCTCATCTCGATGCGCCCGGAGACCGTCACCCTGGGCGGCGGCGAACCGCTCGGCGTGCCCGGCCTGTTCGAGATCGTCGAGCAGTTCCGCGCCGCCGGCATCGACGTCGTCCTCCGCACGTCCGGCAAGTCCCTGCACCCGTCGATGGTGCGCACACTCCTGCTTTCGTGCTCACGCATCGAGGTGTGCGCCATGGCGTTCACGCACGCCATGCACGCGTTGCACCTGCTCGACATCGGCGCCGAGAAGCTCCCGTCGCACGCCGTGTTCGGGCTGGACGCCACCGGCATCCGGCGCGGGTTCGACCGGCTGGAGGAGTTCTGCGCCACCACCGCGTTCGAGATGCCGCGGCTGGCGTTCATCGCGTTCAGCGACACGCTCGGCTCGGACCACGCGCAGTACCTGCAGTCGCTGGCGCCGCAGTCGGTGCGGGTGACGGTGGAGACCGCCGACACGTCGGTGGTCAGAGCGAGCTGAGCAGGGCTCGCCAGGCAGAGGTGGAGAACGCGAGAACGGGACCGCTCGCGTTCTTCGTGTCCCGCACCCACCACTGAAGCAGGTCGGTCTCGGTGAACGCCGCCAGCGGCGCTTTCTCGAACTCGAACAGCGTCAGGGGTGAGCGGAAGGTGCTGATGTCCGCCGACACGATCTGGAGGACGTGGGTGCGGAAGAGAAGCCGCCGATACTGCTCCTTCATCAACCCGACGTCGCCCCACTTGGTGCGCAAAGCCAGTTCGTGCACGTTGAACACGAACTCTGGCCGGTTCGGCCGCGCCAGAACCGTTGCCGCTCGATGCGCGCCTGGACCGATCTCTCGATGTCGTCCGGTGCCTCGACCTCGGCATCGGTGAAGATCGTCGTGGCCGTGGCCTCTGCCATCGCGAGCGTGCGCAGGTTGTCGATCCGCGGGGCGAAGTGCTCTGTGCTCGACACCTTGCTCGGGTCCCAGCCCAGGTGACGGCCATCTCGCGGTCGTTGAAGAGCTAGAAAACACCGCCGCGAGCAGCGAAAACGTCCTCGATAGGTTGCATAGCGCCGATAGCGAGCCGCAGCAGCACGCGGGCTTTGCGGGGACACAACCAGCCGGCCATGACCGCGCCGCGCTTGATCGGGTCCGACTCGGAGCCGACGAACCCGTAGGTGCCGCGGAACGTCGTCCCGGCACCGGTTCGGCTCGCCACCACGACCGGGAACCGGGCGCGGGAGATCGCCTCGGCCATGCCCGCCGACACGTGCCCCACGCCCGTCGCCGCGACCACCACTCCCTCGACGTTGAGCCAGTCGAGGATCGAGCCGTCATCGTCCACAGTGGCCTCGATGAGCGGCACGGCCGGCGCTTCGTGAGGCCGTGGCAGGGCGGGGAACCGGTGTGCGGGGTGGAAGTACTGCGGCGCGCCCTCGACGACGAGGCCCGCCGGTCCGGGGAACGACTGGAAGGCGTTCATCAGGCTGCTGTGCGCCTTCCGCACCCAGCGCGCGGCGTGGACCTCGTCGTTCAGCACGAGCAAAGCGCCGCGTCCGCGTGAGTTCTGGCTCGCCGCAACGGAGACGGCGGCGGCGAGGTTGGCGGGGCCGTCCGCGCCGGGCAGTCCGGGGTGCCGCATCGCGCCGGTGACGACGACGGGTTCGTCGTGCGGCCACAGGCAGTCAAAGAAGTACGCGGTCTCTTCGAGGGTGTCGGTGCCTTGGATGATCACGACGCCCCGTGCGCCGCCGGCGACCTGGCCGCTGGCCCAGTCGAAGGCTTCGAGCAGGGTCGCGAACGTGAGCGAGGCGCCGGGGATCGTGGCGAGCGTCGCGATCTCGCCGACTTCGAGGCCGCCGACCAGGTCCTGCGCGCCGAGCGTCGGCGCCACCGCGCCCGATCCGGTCATCGTGATCGTGCCGCCGAGCGAGGCCACCGCCACTCGTGAGTCCATGCGGGCCACTCTAGGGTGGCTGTCATGACCGGACCTGCCGCGTGGCCGCCCGCGCCGATCACGACCGGACGACTCGTGCTCCGCGAGTCCGAGGCACGCGACCGCGAGGCGTTCCTCGACCTGTTCTCGTCGCCGGAGGTGGGCAAGTACGTCGGTGGCGCCAAGCCGCGCTACGAGCTCGAACGCGCCGTGCCCGACGTCCCGGGCAGGCGTCACGGTTTCTTCGTCGTCGCGCTGGACGGCGCGATGATCGGCATGATCACGTTCGACACCACCGACGACGGTCGCGAGCTCGGGTTCCTGTTCCTGCCGTCGGCTTGGGGCTTGGGCTACGCCTTCGAGGCGTGTGCGGCGGCGCTTGACTGGTACGCCGCCGCACACCCCGATGTGCCGCTGACGAGCGACACACAGGTCGCCAACACCGCCTCGATGCGCCTCCTGGCGAAGCTCGGCTTCACCGAGGGTGCGCGCTACGAGGCGTACGGCGCCGAGCAGTGTCACTGGCGCCAGTAGGTGATGTTGCGGAAACGGGCCTCCGCGCGTCCGCTGCCGTGGTGGTAGACGCCGTTCTTGAAGTGGCGGGTGGCTCGGCCGCGGTCGTTGACCGTCGCCTTGAGCACGCCGTCGGCGTAGACCTTGATCTTGCCGGTGCCGCCCGCGACGGCCGAGTGCTCGACGCGGATGCGCACCCACCGGTTGTAGATGCCGGACGCGATGACGGTGCTGGTGTAGTAGCGCAGCGTGCCGCCGTTGGCGTTGGTGGCGTTGAGCATGAAGTCCGTGGCCGGGGTGCCCGGGTCGCCGCCGCGCACGCGCAGGATCTGCATGACCGTGGGGCCGTTGACGCCGCTGGGCACGTAGATCTCGCCCTGCCAGGCGTGCTGGCCGCTGGAGTACTCCTGCTCCCACCGCATCTCGGTGCGCGGGTCGGTGTTGCTGCCCTCGCTCATGGGCTTGTCGGTGTCGTAGACCCACATGGAGTGGACGCCGCCCTCGTGCTTGTAGCGCGCGCTCTGAGCGAGGTCGTACGGCTTCTGGATCTTGTACGTGAACGGCGTCTGCGTCCACGCCGGTGCCGCGTGCGCCGGTGGGGACACCAGCAGCACGGCGGGCAGGGCGAGCAGGGAACGTCGGGGCAGGGTCACGGAAGCCTCCGGCCTCGGTTTGTGGACTCCGAACAGAATGTCCACGCCGGGGCCGGGGCTCCGCAACGTCAGGAGCTGACCGGAATTCCGGTCACTGACGCCAGTAGGTGATGTTGCGGAAACGGGCCTCGGCGCGTCCGCTGCCGTGGTGGTAGACGCCGTTCTTGAAGTACCGCGTCGCCGGCCCTTCGTCCTGGTGCGTCAGTTTCAGAGCGCCGTTGTAGTAGGTCTTCACCGTGCCCCGGCCACCGGCGACCGCGGTGTGTTCGACACGAATCTTGAACCATTTGTTGTAAATACCCGTCGCGATGACCTGATTGCTGTCCTTGCGCAGGGTGCCGCCGTTGATGTTCGCGACGTTGAGCATCACGTCGGTGGCGCGGGTTCCGTCCGGACGGCTGCCGCGCAGGATCTGCACGACGGTCGGGCCGCTGACGCCGGCCGGGATGTAGATCTCGCCCTCCCAGGCGCGCGAGCCGCTCGAGTACTCCTGGTTGAAGCGCATCTCGGTGCGCGGATCGGTCGGGCTGCCCTGGGTGTGCGGCTGGTCGTAGTCGTACACCCACATCGTGTGGACGCCGCCCTCGAACTTGTAACGGCTGCTCAGCGCGAGGTTGTACGGCTTCTGCACGGTGTACGTGTACGGCGCCGACACCCATTGCGCGGACGGCGGCTGAGCGAGGGCCTGAGCCGCCGGGGCCACGATCAGCGGTGCGGTCAGGGCGAGTGCCAGCACGGAGCGGCGTGTGTGGAGTGCAGGGGTTTCCACGGTGAATCCCTCCGACCTTCGATAAGTGGTCTGTACCACTTTGGGGTCAGAAGGCGGAGGGATCAATACCTATTTCATTTTCCGGAACAATGTTCAGATGGGCGAACTTTTCACATTCCTGAACGGATCTCGTCGAAGGTCGGGAACTTCGTCGCGATGTCGCTTCCGGTGAAGTTGCCGATCCAGCCGTCGTCGTCGTGGAAGAACCGCACCGACACGTAGTCGGGTTCGGTGCCCATGTCGAACCAGTGCGTCGTGTTCGCCGGAACGCTCAGCAGGTCGCCCTCGGTGCAGAACACCGCGTACACCTTGTCGCCGATGTGCAGGTAGAAAACGCCTGCGCCACGGGCGAAGTAGCGGTCCTCGTCGTCGTCGTGCGTGTGCTCGGCGAGGAACTTGTTGCGGAACTCCACGGCCTTCGCGCGGTACTCGTCCGTGTCGGCCGGGGCCATCTCCATCGCGTCGACGTAGGTGTAGCCCTCCGTCTCGCTGACGCGCGCGATGTCGGACTCGTAGGCCTGCAAGGCGTTCTCGGCGGTAACACCGTCCACAACGGACCAACGGCTGAACCGCACGCCGTGCTCCTTGAGCGCGGTGGCGATCTCCTCGGCGTCGGTCGTGCGCAGCACGGTCTCCTCGGGGCCGGTCTCCGGCCACACCGTCAGCAGCGTCATGAGTTGCTCCCCGTCAGTCGTGTCTCCACCTTGAAGCGCAGCAACCACTCCAGGCATTCCAGGCGGTGCCGTGCCTGCACCAGGTCGTCGCCCCACACGTACACGCCGTGCCGTGCCACGATCAGCGCGGGCACCTTGGGGTCGAAGCCCTTCTCGAACGCGTCGCCCAGCTCGACCATGTCCTGGGAGTTGCGCACGACCGGGATCACGACCTCCTCGTGGTCGTAGCGCCCGAAGCCCTTCAGCATCTCCAGGTCCTTCAGCACCACGCCCTCCGGCCAGTGCTCCGCCGCCACGACGGGTGCGAGCGCGTGGACGTGCACGACGGCGCCCGCTCCGGCCACGTCGGCGATCCGCGCGTGCAGGCCCGCTTCGGCGGACGGGACCTTGTCGCTGTCCACCGCGTTGCCGCGCACGTCGATGACAACGCTGTCCTCGGCGGTGATCTCGCCCTTGTCGACGCCGCTGACCGTCACCGCGAGGCGGAGCGGATCACGTTGCAGGACCACGGAGAGGTTGCCGGACGTGCCACGCATCCAGCCCATCTGCGCGTAGCGGACGCACTCGCGCGCGAGCTCCGCCGTCACGAGAGCTCCCACACGGTCGGGTGGGGCGTGAAGTCCGCGTTGCCGTACGGCTCGCCCGCGCGCGCGACGCCGACCGTCTTCCAGCCCGCCTCCTGCGCGGCGTGCAGCTCGGCCGGAACGTCGCTGTAGAACGTGATGTCGTCGCTCTGCAGCGTCTCGGCGATCTTGTGGTACGACGCGGCTTCGCGCTTCGGGCCGGCGTTGACCGTGTCGAAGTGGTGCTCCAGCAACGGGGTCAGGTCGCCGTCCGTGGTGTGCTGGAAGAACGCGACCTGGCCCGCGACCGAGCCGCTGGAGAAGATCGCGAGCTTGATGCCGTCGTCGTGCCACTTGCGGATCGCGGGGACGACGTCCGGGAAGAACTCCGCCACCAGGTCGCCCTGCGCGTAGCCCTGCTGCCAGATGAGGCCCTGCAACGTCTTGAGGGGCGTGACCTTCTGGTCGGCGTCCATCCAGTCGTGCAACGCCTTCACGACGTCGTCGTGGCCGCTGAGCTCCTTGATCTGCCGCACGGCGTCGGCGACCACCGGGTCGTCACCGTGCTGCTCGATCCACGGCCCGAGGCGCGGGCGCGCGTAGTCGTAGAGGACGACCAGCACCTGGTCCGTCGCGCTCAGCGTGCCCTCGATGTCGAGCACGACCCACTTGCTCACCGCTGTTCTCCCTCGTAGTACTCGTCGAGCTGACCGGCGTCGTACACCCCCCGGTCCGTCACCACGGTGGTGACGAAGCGGGGTGGCGTCACGTCGAACGCCGGATAGTGCCCTTTCACCCTCGGCGTGGCGCTCGGCCTGCCGAGCACCTGCAACACCTCGGCGCCGTCGCGGTACTCGATCTCCACGTGCTCCGCCGTCGGCGCCTGCAGGTCGGGCGCCTGCACCTGCGCGTGGAACGGCACGCCGAACGCGTGCGCCGCGACCGCCAAGCCCAGTGTGCCGACCTTGTTGATGACGTGCCCGTCCATGGTGACGCGGTCGGCCGCCGTGACCAACGCGTTCACCACACCGCTTTGCAGGACGGCGGCGCCCATGCCGTCCGTGATGAGCGTGGTGTCGACGCCCATCTCGATCAACGTCTCCGCGGTGAGCCGCGCGCCCTGCAGGTAGGGCCTGGTCTCGGTGCAGAAGAACCTCAGCCGCTTGCCCTGGTTCTGGGCCGCCCTGACCGTCTCGGTGAGGTACAGGTCGGCCCAGCAGTGCGTCATGACCGTGGCGTCGTCGGGCAGCAGGTTCGCCGTGTGCTCCCCCAGCGCCTGGCTCTTGGCCCGGTACCGGCGGTCGCCCTCCAGCGCGCCTTGGAGGGCGTGCGTGACGTCCTGTGCGGCGTCCACGTGCTCCAGGACGACGCGAGTCGCCTTGCGCAGGGCGTTGTTGGTGCGCCGCGTGTTCTCCAGCAGCGCAGCGGTTTCACCCAGCTGTGCACGGGCCTGCTCGAACGGCTGGTCCTCCAGCGTGCGCGCCTTGAGGACCATGCCGAACAGGACCGCGAAGTACGGGCCGGAGGACTGGGTGACCATGTCCTCGATGGCCCGCGCGACGTCCTCGGCCGTGCGGCACAGCACCCACTCGCGTTCGAACGGGAACCTGCGGCGGTCGAGGACGAGCACGCCGTCGTCGGTGAGCCTGACCGAGTCGGCGAGCACCGGCTGCATCAGCTGTACCCGGTGTAGGCGGGGCGCGCGCCGGTCAGGAAGTGCTCGCCGACCTCGCGGGCCTTGTAGACGACCGGGTCGTGCAGCGTCAGCGTGCGGGCGTTGCGCCAGAAGCGGTCCACGGCGTACTTGCCCGCCGTGCCGCGTGCGCCGACCTGCTCGAAGATGCGGCTGGTGACCTCGTTGACGAGCTTGGTGCTGACGACCTTGGCCTCGGAGATGACGACGGCGACCTCGGCGCGCTTGGCCGGCGTGAGGTGCCTGCCCAGCTCGCTCGCCTCCCAGAGCTGGCGGGCGGCCTCGTCGGCGAGCAGGCCCGCGGCCTTCGTCTGGGACACCATCTCGCCGTACGCCACGACGATGTACGGGTCCTCGGTCGCCGCCTCGACGCCGCTGACGAACCACGGGCGGGTCTTGGTGCGGGTGTAGTCGGCGGCCTCGGTGAGCGCGCCTTCCGCGATGGCCACGTAGATCTGGGCCAGCACGAGCTGGAAGCCGATGGCGGCGAGGCTGAGCCGCGGGTCCTCGTTCGCGGGCTGCACGCCGAGGATCTCGGTGACCTCGACGTTCTCGAAGTTCACCCCGCCGGACGCGGTGAGCCGCTGGCCGATGTTGTCCCAGTCGTCCAGGTAGGTGATTCCGGGGGCCTTGCCGTCGAGCAGGAACGTGAGCTTCTCGCCGTTGTCCGCGCGGGTGGCGCTGACCACGAGCCGGTCGGCGACGGCGGCACCGGTGGCGAACGTCTTGCGGCCGTTGAGCGTGAACCCGGAGCCGTTGGGCGTGAGCTCGAGCGCGGCGTCGAGCGGGTTGCTGACGCCGGCCCAGAACTGGTCGGGCTGGACGCTGAACTGGGTGTCGAACAGGCCGCTGCGCCAGATCTGCAGGTAGTGGTACCCGAGGAGGTGTCCGGCGTTGGCGTCGGCGGCGCCGACGATCCGGCCGATCCACTGCTGAAGCGACCACTCGCGGACGTTCAGCAGGCCGCTCTGCCGGAGCAGTTCCACCTCTTTGGTGGGTGGCTGGTTGGCCCGGTCCCTGTCCGCCGCGTCGGACCTGAGCGTCGCCGCCACCTCGTGCGCGACGTCCAGCCAGTTCGTCATCCCTGCTCCTCTCGGTGATACCTGCTCCAACTTACTTCTTCACACCGATGGGCTAACCACGATGTGAGAGAGACGTTCGCCTGGCAGACTGCGCGCGAACCTCGCTCTGGCGGGGGTCCAACATCTAGGGAGCAATCGGTATGGCGCAGGGCACCGTGAAGTGGTTCAACGGCGAGAAGGGCTTCGGATTCATCGCGCAGGACGGCGGCGGTCCGGACGTGTTCGTGCACTACTCGCAGATCTCCGGCACCGGCTTCAAGTCGCTGGAAGAGCAGCAGCGCGTGGAGTTCGAGATCGGTCAGGGTCAGAAGGGACCGCAGGCGCAGGACGTCCGCGCCATCTGATTTTTCTCAGGGCCCGCTCGGCTTCGTGCCGAGCGGGCTTCTTTGTGCCCATACTGATTTCGCGGCGATCGACGCCGTGACGAGGACCACCACCAGGACCAGCGCCCCGCCGTCGGTGACGAGCGACGGCAGCATGCCCGGTACGCCGAACTCCTCTCGCACGGCGGTCCACATCTCGGGTGGCACCATCCCGACGCCCGCGGCCTGTGTCGCGTTGACGGCGAGCACGACCCAGAAGAGCCAGGTCCTCGGCTTGGCCGTGAGCGCGAGGACGCCGATCGCGTTGCCCACCACGTAGACGCAGCCGACCGCCCTGAACGCGGTGAGGAACCCCGGCTGGGGTTCCGCTCCCGCCAGCTCGAACATCCGGTGCAGCGTCTGGTCGTTGATGATCACGAACGCGTGCAGCGCCGTGCCGATGGTGAAGACGATCGACGCGATGCCGGTGGTTCTGAGCAGCGCCGGCCCCAGGTTCCGCATGCGTCCGATGGTCTCGGCCCGCCGGCGGCGTGGGATCCGGAAAGCCCCTGAAACCACCCCTGAACTGGGCTTCCGAAATTGTCACACCCGTCTGTCATCGTGATCTGGTCAGCTCGTTTGGGTAGCCACGATGATCGGAAGGTGTCCTGTGCCGCACACGTTTCGCCCCTGTTCCCGACTGCGCGAGGACGGTCGCCCGTGCGACGCCGGCGCGATGAAGTGGTCTGTCACGTCGGTCCCGGACCCTCGTTCGTGCTGGCCGCACCTGACCGCTTCCGAGCGTGCGCTCGTCCAGGAGGCTCCTGCCTCACACCGCATGCGGACGTCGCTCAACAAGGCGGCCTTCCTGCTGGCCGCGGAGACCGGGCGCCATCCGGGGTCGGTGAACGTGGAGGTGAACCGCGTGATGGGGGTGGAGCGACGGGCCGAGGCGAGCAGGGAGCAGCTGCGCCGCGGGTTGAGGCACGTGGGCGATCAGCTCAGAGCCTTGGACAGGGCGAGGGACGCGAGCACGCCGTCGCGGGGTGACCCGCCGTTCTGACACCGGCGCTGGATGCCGCTTCCACCGGGTGCGGAGCCCCGGCGGCACCATTCGACGCCGAGCTCCTGCGGTGTCGCCTGTGCTGTCCGCATCCAGCGGTCCCGCATCCCCGCCGGTTCCGCGTGCCGCGCTGGTTCTGCATCCCGTGGCGGTCCGCATGCCGTGGCGGTCCGCATGCCTCTGGTTCCGCATCTCGTGGCGGTCCGCATGCCGTGGCGGTCCGCATGCCTCTGGTTCCGCATCTCGTGGCGGTCCGCATGCCGCGCTGGTTCCGTAGGCCGTGCTGGTTTCGCATCTCGTGGCGGTTCCCGCATCCCCGCCGGTCCGCATCCCGCGCTGGTTCCCCATCCGTGGCGGTTCCGCATCCCGCGCTGGTTCCGCGTCCGTGGCGGTTCCGCATGCCGCGCTGGTTCCGTAGGCCGTGCTGGTTTCGCATCTCGTGGCGGTTCCCGCTTCTCCCACCACTCCCGCGCACGAGAAAGGCGCCGCGACCCGTCGGTCACGACGCCCCTACTTCCCGCCGCGGGATGTCGACGAAGAAGGCTCGCAAGTCCCCTGCGAGCACGTGGCAACCGAGGGAGTCGAACCCTGCGCGGCTTGTGAAGGCGGCGCTCAAGTACCGGCCCGAACCCTTCGGCTGGGCGACGGCTGCCATGGAGTTGTACGGGTGTTCCAGCTCGTCAGGACCGCGGTCCTGACCTTCGCTCTCACCAATCAAGAGCGGCCCGCGTTGTGTGGGATACCCGAAGTGTTAAACGTCCAAACGCTTGAAGGCGTTTCATGTTTCACTCGGATGGGTGACCCTGGTCACCGTGCGACTCCTCCCTGCCATCGCAGCCCTGCTCCTACTACCTGTGGTGCCGGCGACCGCCGAGGCGGCTCCCGCGGGCACGTTCTACGTCACCAGTGTCAGGACCGGCCTCAACGTCGCCCAGAGCGGCGGTGGAGTGGAACTGCGCCGTCCGAAGGGCAACGAGGACCGCCAGCAGTGGCGGCTGAGCGACGGGAGGTTCGAGAACACCGACTCGCCGGGTCAGTGCATCACCCGTCAGCTCACCATGGGTTCGTGTTCACAAGGGGATACGGTTCACGAGCCTCGTCAGTTCGGTGATCAATGGGAATTCTTCGGCCTCGGCGGTGAGACGCGGTGGTACCTGACGCCCGTCCAGAACCAGACGAGCCCGATGCCGCAGGATCCGCGCCTTGACCAGATGACGTTCCTGACCGCCCACAACGCCTATGCGAACGGGGTGGACGGTGGGTTCGCGCCGCCGTTCGTGAACCTCGCGAAGAACCAGACGCGCGGCATCGTGCAGCAGCTCCAAGATGGCGTGCGCGGGTTCATGCTGGACATCCACCAGACGCCGGACGGCGCGATCCTGTGCCACAACAGCTGCACGCTGGTGAGCAGGCCGGTGGCGCTCAACGTCGACGTCCAGCGGATCGTGGACTTCCTGAAGAACAACCGGAGCGAGATCGTCACGGTGTTCCTGGAGGACTACGTCGACGCGAACACGCTCAGGAACGAGCTGCGCAAGGTGCAGGGGTTGAACGACGTCCTGTACCGGGCGGAAGGCGTGCAGCAGAACGGATGGCCGACGCGGAGCCAGATGCAGAGCAGCGGCAAGCGGTTGCTCATCTTCACCGACCACGGCAAGGACGGGCGCGAGGACTCGGGCGTGCTGTACCAGAAGGACTGGACCGTCGAGAACTACTGGTCGATGGGTTCTGGGCTCGGCAGTTCCGACTGGTCCTGTTACAGCCGATGGGATGAAAAACCGCTCACGGCCACGGGCAGCTTCCAGCCGTTGTTCGTGATGAACCACTTCCGCGACGTTCCGTTCACGAGCACGGCGACGACGGACAACGGCAAGCTCGGCAACCGCGCGCAGCAGTTCTGCCAGCCCGCGGCGAGGAAGAAGCCGAACTTCCTCGCGGTCGATCTCTACCACCTCGGAAACGCGGCCCAGGCCGTCCAGCAACTCAACGCATACGTATATAGGCCGTAGCCCAAATCGTGAGAGTTGTACGCTCCGCGCATGGCCTCGATCCTGTTCACGCGCGGAGCGCCCTCTCTCGACATCATCGACCAGGAAGGTCTGCGCGAAGCAGCGCAGAAAGCCTTCACGGACGACCCCGGCGGCACCTTCGCGTACGGCACGAGCGTCGGCTACGTGCCGCTGCGCACCTGGCTCGCCGAGCAGCACGGTGTCGAGCCGGAGCAGGTGCTCGTCACCAACGGCTCGATGCAGGCCGACGCGTTCCTGTTCGAGCTGCTGGTCGGCAAGGGCGACGACGTGGTGGTCGAGGCGCCGACCTACGACCGCACGCTGCTGAACCTGCGTCAGCGCGGCGCGAACGTCCACGCGGTCGAGCTGGAGACGGACGGCATCAACGTCGACGCGCTGGAGAAGCTGCTGGAGAGCGGGGTGCGCCCGAAGCTCGCGCACATCATCCCGAACTTCCACAACCCGGCCGGCTACACGCTGTCCGAGGCGAAGCGCGCGCGGCTGCTCGACCTCGCGGCCAAGTACGACTTCGTGCTGTTCGAGGACGACCCGTACGTCAAGGTGCGGTTCGAGGGCGAGCCGCTGCCGACGATGCTGTCGCAGGACCAGAACGAGAAGGTCGTCTACGCGTCCTCGTTCTCGAAGACGATGGCGCCCGGCATCCGCTGCGGGTACCTGGTCGGCCCGAAGGCCGTGATCAAGGCGGTCCAGGACATCGCGACCACCACGTACATCTCGCCGAACATGGTCGCGCAGTCGATCGTGAACTCGTACTGCCGCTCCGGCCGTCTCGAGGAGTCGGTGAAGAACGTCCGCGAGGCACTGCGCGCCCGCAAGGACGCCCTGGTCGCGGCTCTTCAGCGCGAGCTGCCGGAGGCGGTCTTCACCGCGCCGCAGGGCGGTTACTTCATGTGGGTCGAACTGCCCGGCGTCTCGATCGACAAGCTGGTGCCGGTCGCCAAGGAGCACGGCGTCGAGTTCGTGAAGGGCTCCGACTTCCTGCTGGAGGGCGGCGACAACGCCATCCGCCTCGCGTTCTCGGGCGTCACGCCGGAGCAGATCGACGAGGGCATCACGCGTCTCGCCGCGGCGGTCCGCGCGCTTTGACGACGTACCGAAAGTGACGGTTGCTGCCGTACGTCAGGGCAGCAGCCGTCGCTTCTCGGGTGCGAAAGGCCGCACGCGGGTACGTTGAAGCGGCCATGAAGCTCATCACGGACCCGAACACGCTGGCGAACCTCAGCCACGACGAGGCCGAGTGGGCACCGGCGGGCACCCCGCACGCCGCGTTCCGGCCGGAGTCCTCTGAGGACGTCCAGGAGGCCGTGCGGCACTGCGCCGCCAACGAGATCCCGATCGTGCCGCGCGGCGCGGGGACCGGTCTGTCCGGTGGGGCCAACGCCGTCGACGGCTGTCTGGTCCTCGACCTCAGCCGGATGAGCGGCATCGTCGAGATCGACCAGGACAACCTGCTCGCCGTCGTGCAACCGGGCGTCGTGAACGACGACCTCAAGAAAGCCGTTGCCGCGCAAGGACTCTGGTACCCGCCGGACCCGGCGAGCTCACCGTGGTCCACCATCGGCGGCAACGTCGCCACGAACGCGGGCGGCCTCTGCTGCCTCAAGTACGGCGTGACGCGCGACTACGTCCTCGGCCTCGAAGCCGTCATGGGCGGCCCCGTCCCGTACGGCACCGCGGTGCGGCTGGGCAGGCGCACCACCAAGGGCGTCGCGGGCTACGACCTGACCAGCCTGCTCGTCGGGTCCGAGGGCACGCTGGGCGTGATCACCGAGGTCACCGTCCGCCTGCGCCCGGCCCCACGCCCGCCCGCCACCGTCGTCGGCGCCTTCGACAGCCTCGTCACCGCGGGCAGGGCCGTCGCCCTGGCCACCGCCCGAGGCCTGCAACCCGCCGCCCTGGAGCTGATCGACCGCGCGTGCCTGCAGGCCGTCGAGGACTGGAAGCACCTCGGCATCGACCCCACCACCGAGGCGATGCTGCTGGCCCAGGCCGACACCGCGGCGGACGCCGACGGCCTGACCACGGCGTTCACCGACGCGGGCGCGGTGTGGACGGAACGCTCGACCGACTCGGCGGAGGCCGAGGCCCTCTTCGCCGCCCGCCGCCTCACCTACCCGGCGCTGGAACGGCTCGGCCCGCTGCTCACCGAGGACGTGTGCGTCCCGAGGTCGGCGATCCCGGCCATGCTCGGCAGGATCGTCGAGATCGGCGCACGTCACGGCGTCAGGATCGCGACCATCGCGCACGCGGGGGACGGCAACCTGCACCCGTTGCTGATCACCCCGCCCGGCGACGACACCGCGCGGATCGCCGCCCAGGCCGCGTTCGAGGACATCATCAGCGCGGCGCTGGAACTCGGCGGCACGGTCACCGGCGAACACGGCGTGGGCCTGCTCAAACGCGACGGCATGATCCGCGAGCTGGGCCCGGCCGCCCACGCCGTCCACCAGGCCGTCAAGCACACGCTCGACCCCCTGAACCTCTTCAACCCGGGCAAGGCCTGAAGGAGGCAGCCATGCGAGTTCCGGTCGAAGGCGGAGACCTGGCCGTGGAGATCCACGACGGCGACACCGCTCCGGTGCTCGCGCTGCACGGCGTGAGCGGCAGCCGCAAGCTGTGGAACTGGGTGGCCGCCCACTCGTTCTCCCTGATCGCCCCCGACCTGCGCGGACGCGGCGACAGCGCGGACGTCCCCGGCCACGGGATCTCCCGGCACGCGGACGACATGACCAAGGTCCTCGACGCGCTGGAACTCCCCAGGACGACCGTGATCGGCATGTCCATGGGCGGCTACGTGGCCGTGGACCTCGCCGTGCGCCATCCGGACCGAGTGCGCGCGCTCGTCCTGGTGGACGGCGGCTTCCCGATGCCCGCGCACGCGCACATGACTCCCGAACTGCTCCAAGCAGCCTTCGCACCACAGGTGGCCGCACGCGAACGCACCTGGACCGTCGACGAGTACCTGGAGACCCAGGCGGCGCTGAACCCGTTGGTCGACGCGAGCGACCCGTTGATCCGCGCCTACTACGCCCACGACCTGACCGAGGACGGCCACCTCCGGCTCCCGGCGGAGACCCTGGTGGCGGACGCGAAGGACGTCATCTTCGGCACGTCCCGCTGGCGCGAGCTGACCGTGCCGACGTGGTTCGTGCACGCCGAGTGGAGCACCGGCCCGGACACGCCGCCCGCGTACACGGTCGAGCAGGCCGCCGAGTTCCGCACCGGCCTCGGGGTGCTGCGCGAACCGGTGCTGATCAACGAGGTCGACCACGGCGGCACCGTGATGACCAGGGCGGGCGCCGCCGTGACAGCGGAAGTGCTGGCGGAAGCGCTGAAGTGACCTACCGCCTCGGCCACGCCTGACCGAGGCGACCGCACCTCACCGACTCCCCACGGCCGGCCGGAGTCTCCTGCACCACACCCCGCTTCCCCCGAGCCTGCCCGCGAGTTAGTGTGTACACCAATGATTAGTACACCAAGCATCCCGGAGAACCCGCTCGAGCTCGAGCGGCAGGTCTGCTTCGCGCTGGCCGTCGCCAGCCGGACGGTGATCGCCGTGTACCGGCCGATCCTGGAGCCGCTGAACCTCACGCACCCCCAGTACCTGGTGATGCTGGCGCTCTGGGAACGGTCGCCGCGGACCGTCAAGGACCTGAGCAACGCGTTGCAGCTCGACCCCGGCACGCTCAGCCCGCTGCTCAAGCGGCTGGAGGCGATCGGGTACGTCGAGCGGCAGCGGGACAAGACGGACGAACGCGCGCTCGCCCTCACCCTGACCGAGACGGGTCAGGAGCTGCGGAACGAGGCGCTCAAGATTCCCTTCAAGGTCGTGGAGCAGCTCGACATGACGTTCGAAGAGCTCGCGCAGCTGAACCAGGTGCTGCACAAGGTGATCGCGAAGGCCACCCGATGACGCCGAACCTCGCGCTCAAGGTCTGGTACTACGCGGGCGGCCGGTTGCCGCAGCAGTACCGGGAGTTCGTGCACGACGACGTGACCGGTCCGAAGTGGCTGCTGCGCTTCACCGTGCGCAGCCTGGTGCAGGTCACGCCACTCACGACGGCCATCACGCTGGCGCTCGTGTTCGGACTCGGCTCGCCGTGGCCGCTGGCAATCGCGTGCGGTGCGCTCGGTTTCGTTGTAGGACTGTACTTCGCGTTGTCGTATGCACCTGAAAGTGTGGACTACCGGCTGACGAAGTACGGGTACCCGAGAGGTTCGGCGACTCAGGGGCGCCGGGAGCGAAACGCCGCGAAGGACAGCGAACGACAGGCGAAGTACGACGCTGTCTGGCGGCGATCCGAAGGGTAGACACCTATGGCCTTGTTGAGCGATCAGTTCGAGTTCACGAGGCCACAGGCGCTGACCCTCACCGCCGGCGTCCTGCAGTTCGCGCTGGGCTGGTTCGACGTGTTCGGTTTGGACCCCAACTACCATGTGATCCAGTTGGGTGTCGGTGCGTTGGGGATCGCGATGGCGTGGAGGCACGACCTCGCGCGGATGTACGGACTCGCGCTGATGCTCGGCTTTGGCATGCTGGCGTTCTCGCTCAACGACGTGACGACCGAGAGCTTCCTCGAAGTTCGCACGGCGTTGATCGGGCTCATCATCACGCTGGCCAGGCCGGCAAAGCGCGCTCCGCGCTGACGTCGCGGTCCACGGAGCGCAACGCGGTCAAGGTCGCGTAGCCGTCCGCCAGCAGCGCGGTGTCCGTTCCGGGCACCAGCGACTCCTCGGCGTAGACGTGCACGAGCTCCACCTCGCCGTCGCCGACGTCGTCCACCCTGCTCTGCACGGCGCCGAACCGCGCCAGCTCGGCCCAGCGAAGTCCTTGCACGTCAACGACATTGGGCACGTTCAGCGAGAGCACCGCTGCGGCGGGCAGGTCCAGCAGGAACGGCAGCACGACGCGCACCACCTCGCCTGCCTTGTCCCACAACGGTTCGGGCCCGTCCAAACCGACGTCGAGCGACACGGCGAGCGCCGTGACGTCGTTCAGGTGCGCGGTCAGCGCGGCGCCGACGGTGCCGGAGTGCAGGATCGCGCGGCCCACGTTCGCGCCCAGGTTGATGCCGGACAGCACCACGTCGGGCTTGCCGCCGAACCCGCCGCGGCACGCGATCAACGAGATCAGCCCGGGGTGCGCGGCCACGGCGTAGGCCTCCACGTCGAGCCCCGGCAACTCCCGCCTGCTGCTGACGACACGGCCGTCGTCGCTCAGCGCCGCGACCGACGCGCTGGTGCCGCTGGCCTGCGAGACCGGTGCCGCCACCACCACGTCCAGCCCGCAGGCCCGGGCCGCCGCGGCGAGCACGTGCAGGCCGGGAGAGTCGATTCCGTCGTCGTTCGTGATCAGCGCGCGCATCCGCTCATTCCTCGATCGGCTCCAGTTCCACGCGGCGACTCAGCTCCCGCACGGCGTCGCCGCTGCCGCTGCCCAGGCCGTGCCGGGTCACGTTCACCGCTCCGGCGGCGGCGCCGAGCTTCACCGCGTCCGTCAACGACATACCCAGTGCGAGGCCCGCCGAAATCCCCGCGGTCATCGAGTCACCGGCGCCGCGCGTGTCGACGGGCTCCAGCTTCGGCATCCGCACGAGGTAGAGCCGGTCTTCGAGCAGCGCCAACGCCGGTTCGTCGGCACGGGACACCACCACGCCGTGCACGCACGAGGAAGCGATCTCGCGGGCCTTTTCGACGAGCTTGGCCAGGTCCTCCTCCCCCAGTTCCTCGTGGGAGACCTTCACGACGTGCGGGCCGCCGCGGACGGCCTCTGCCAGCCGTTCGCCGGCCAGGTCGACGATCACGCGGCAGCCGTTCGAGGTCAGGTCGGAGGTGAGCCGGAAGTACGTCTCGTGGGGCAGCACGCGGTCGTCGGACGGCCCGCTCAGCACCGCCGTACCGGCCCGCATGCCCTCCACCAGGGCGAGCTCGTAGACGTCGTCCAGCTCGTGCCGGGACAACGCGTCGGGCAGCATCTCGACCATCTCGGACCGGCTGCCGTCGCGGCGGTCGTGCACGTAGGCGCCGTTGCGGGCGGCGACCAGACGTGACTTCAGCTCGACGTGCTCGCCTTCCAGCAACGTGTGCAGCACACGGCCGGTCTCGCCGCCGAACGTCGCGCACACGACGGCCTCGACGCCCAGCGCGGCGATCATCCTGGACTGCCAGAAACCCTGGCCGCCGGCGTGCAGGTGCACGTCCGGCTCACCGTCGAGGTCCTCGACGGTGACGGTCAGCTGAGGGGACGGGGCAAATACGGCAACTCGGTCATCCACGACTTTCTGGTACCCGGTGCGGGCGGAGTTCACCCGCACCGGATCACTCAGGAATCAGCAGGCGCCGCCATCACGCCAGACGCCCCACTGGCCGGTGGTGCCGGGCTCCTCGCCCCGCGTCCACCACTGCGCGGTCCACTTCTTGCTGTTGTGCGTCACGACGTTGCCGCCGGTGTAGACCTTGTCGCGCTCCCACGCCGGCTGCGTGCACGGGCCGGGCCCGGGGCCGCCGCCGGTGTCCCACGGGACCTGCGTGGACTTGTAGAAGTTGATGCCCATGGTGGTCCAGCGCGGCCCCTGGGCGCCCAGCCTGACCTTGAACTGGTCCCAGTTGTGCGTCGACCACGGCGACCAGCCCAGTTCGGCGATGGCGCCGAGCCTCGGGAACGCCATGAACTCGATGTCCTTGCCCGTCACCAGCGTCTCGCTCCACAGTGGAGCTTCGACGCCGCGGACGGCGGACTCGGGCACCCCGCTCACGTGCGTGCCGGGGTTCCAGTCGTAGGCGGTCTGGACCTCGATCAGGCCCGCCCAGGACAGGCCCAACGGCGTGCTGGAGTTGTACTTCATGTCCAGGTACGCCTTGTTCGCGGGCGACATGATGACCTTGTGGCCGCGCGCCGCCGCTGCCTGCACCACGGCGTTGGACGTCGAGGTGCCCCAGTACTGCGGCATCGCGGTGGTGTCGGTCGTCGTCTTCACGAACTCGTGCCAGCCGAGCGCGGTCTTGCCGTACTTCTTCACGAGCGGCAGCGTGCGGTCCATGAACGTCTGGTAGTCCGCGTCGGGCGTCGAGTGCGCCTCGTCGCCGCCGATGTGGAAGTACGGACCGGGCGTGAGCGCGGCGATCTCGCGGATCACGTCCTCGACGAACGTGTAGGTGATCTCCTTGCTCACGCACAGCGAGGAGTAGCCGACCTCGATGTCCGTGCGCAGCGGCGGGGCCTGGCCGTTGCAGTTGAGCTCCGCGTACGACGCCAGCGCGGCGTTGGTGTGGCCGGGCAGGTCGATCTCGGGGATCACGGTGATCTTGCGCGACGCCGCGTACTGCACGATCTCGCTGTACTGCGCCTTCGTGTAGTAACCGCCGGGGCCGCCGCCGACCTGCGTGCTGCCGCCGTACGTGGCGAGCCGCGGCCAGCTGTCGATGACGATCCGCCAGCCCTGGTCGTCACTCAGGTGCAGGTGGAAGTAGTTGATCTTGTAGAGCGCCAGCTGGTCGATGTAGCGCTTGACCGTCGAGACCGGGTGGAAGTGGCGGGCCACGTCGAGCATCGCGCCGCGGTAGGAGAACCGCGGGTAGTCGACGATCAGGGTGCCCGGCACGGTCCACGGCCCGGCCTGCGCGGTCGTGGCCTCCACCTTGGCGGGCAACAGCTGCCGCAGCGTCTGCACGCCGGCGAACAGGCCTTCCGAGGTGTTGGCGCGCAGGACGATGCCGCCCGCCGCCACGTCGAGCTGGTAGCCCTGCTGGCCGACGGTGCCCGGCGCGCCGGAGAGCAGCAGCGAGATGCCGTCGGACGGCGTGCCGGTCGTGTCGGACACCGGCAGCGCGAAGCCGGTCGAGGGCCGCAGCAGACCGGCCAGGAAGGTGCCGGCGTCCCGTGCGGCCGGAGCGGTGTAGATCTTCGTGCCGGCCGTCAGGGTGTGCGTGACACCGGAGCGGGCCTGTACCGAGACCGGGACGGGCACCAGGCTGTTCAGTGGTTCTGCGGCTTGCGACTGCGCGCTCACGGACAGCGCCGCTGTGACAGCGATGACCGCGGCGAGAACGCGAGTTCTCACGACTCCTCCTCACGAGTCGGGGGCGGCGACCCTGCTCCCAGCGTGCTCAAACATCCCTTTTGTCGTCAATGGTCTGGGCCAATTCTTTGTTCGGGACCTGCTCGAATGCGGCCTTCCGCGCGGCTCGGCGCAGCGTCCGGAGCAGCACAGGTCCAGTCACCGCAACGAGAACGGCGGTGGTCACGGCCCGCATGAGGTCCCAGCCGAGCGAGGTGGCGAGCGTGAACGCGGCCAGCCTGAGGAGGTTGGTGCCCGGAGAGGAGGTCGGATCGAAGCTGACGGACGTGCCCTCGCCGACGGCGAACGGCCAGAACGACAGGTTGAGCAGGAACCCGTAGACGAGGCTGCTGGCGACGCCGTACGCCGCGAGCAGGGCGATCTCGGCCTTCCCACGCCACTGCGGCAGCAGTCCGGCGCCGAGCGCGACCCAGGCGGCGCCGAGCATCTGGTACGGCAGCCACGGCCCGACGCCGCCGGTGAGCAGGGCCGACGCGAAGAGCGTGGTGTTGCCGAGCACGAACCCGAAGCCAGGCCCGAAGACGCGGCCGCCCAGCACCATCAGGAAGAACACCGTCTCGATGCCCGCTGTGCCCGGCCCGAGCGGGCGGATCGCGGCGCCGAGCGCGGACAGCACGCCGAGCATCGCGATCGCCTTGGAGTCCATGCCCTTGTCGCTCAGCTCGGCCAGCACGACGGCCAGCACCAGGGGCAGCAGGAGCGCGAACGTCCACGGGGCGTCGCCGCCTCCGGCGATGTCGCTGTCCGGGGTGACGATCAACGGCCAGGTGAACGCGGCCAGCCCGATCACGCTCGCGATCGTGAGCGCGAAGGCCGACCGCTTCCTGATCGCGATCACAGGGCGGCCTCGACGTCGGCGACCGTCAGCCACGGGCCGAGGATCTTGCTGACCTGCGGGGCGAAGATCGGCGACGACGTCACGACCTCCCTGGCCGGGCCGTCCGCCACGACCTCGCCCTCGGCCATGACCGTGACGCGGGTGGCGAACTCGGCGACGAACTCGACGTCGTGCGTGGCCAGGACAACCGCGCTGTCGAGGGCCTTGAGGGTGCGCGCCAGGGCCGCCTTGGCCGGGTAGTCGAGGCCTCGGGTCGGTTCGTCGAGCAGCAGCACGTCCGGCGCGCCGGTGAGCATGACGGCGAGCACGAGCGCGAGCCGCTGGCCTTCGGAGAGGTCTCGCGGATGGACGTCCGGGTCGAGCGTGGCGAGGCCGTCGAGGAGCTTGCGGCAGGTGCCTTCCGGGTTGCCGGTCTCCTGGTCCGCCTGGGCGCACTCCTGGGCGACGGTCTCCAGGTACAGCAGGTCCGAGGGTTGTTGCGGCACAAGGGCGACGGTCTTGCGCCGTGCCGCCGGCTTCAGGGTCCTGGGGTCGACGTCGTGGACGGTAACCGTGCCCGCGGTGCGCCTGCCGCTGCCCTGGACGGCCCAGAGCAGCGACGACTTGCCGGAGCCGTTGCGGCCCATGAGCGCGACCCGTTCCCCCGCGCCGACGACGAGGGTGACGTTGCGGACGGCCTGGACTTCTCCGTACCGGACCACGACATCGCGTGCCGCCAGGATGGTTTCGGTGGTCCGCATGGCTTCGGTGGCCGGTTCGGCGAGGCGGGCGCGCAGCGGTGCGGCGCGGCGGCGGGCGTCGCGGACCGACACGGGGATCGGTCGCCAGCCGGCGACCTGGGCGAGCCGGACGACGGGCGGCGCGACGGGTGCCTCGGCGAGGACCTCGCCGACCTCGCCGACGACTCCCCGTGGCAACAGCAGTGCCCGGTCCGCGTACTGCGCGACCCGTTCGAGGCGGTGTTCGGCGATCACGACGGTCATCCCGAGGTCGTGCACGAGTCGTTGCACGGCAGCGAGAACGTCCTCGGCGGCGCCGGGGTCGAGCGCCGACGTCGGTTCGTCGAGGACGAGGACCTTCGGATGGGCGGTGAGCGCCGCGCCGATCGCGACCCGCTGCTGCTGGCCGCCGCTGAGCGTCGCGAGTGGACGGTCGCGGAGCTGCGCGATGCCCAGCAGGTCGAGGGTCTCCTCGACGCGCTTGCGCATGACGTCGTGCGCGAGCCCCAGCGACTCCATGGAGTAGGCGAGCTCGTCCTCGACGTTGTCCGCGACGAACCCGGCCAGCGGGTCCTGGCCGACGAAGCCGACGACGTCCGCCAGCTCACGCGGCGGGTGCGTGGCGGTGTCCCGGCCGTCGACCAGCACGCGCCCGGCGAGGGTGCCGCCGCTGAAGTGGGGCACGAGGCCGTTGATGGCGCGCAGGAAGGTCGACTTGCCGCTGCCGGTGCGGCCGACGACGAGGCAGAGCTCGCCTTCCGGGATCTCCAGGGAGAGTTCCGCCAGCACGGGCCGCTCGGCGTAGGTGATGGTGACGTCCTCGAACCTGATCATTTTTCCCTCACCAACGCGACTGGCGCGAGTGCCAGCAGCACCCCGGCAGCAGGCAGGAGCGGCAGTTCCGGCGCCTGCAGCGGCACGGTCGACGGCGAGAGCGCCGGATCTCCCGAGAACACCAGCACCACCGCCCCCACGACTCCGCTCACCGCCACCCCGATCGCCGTGGCGTTCCACCGGTCCGGCCGGTACCGGGTGCGCGGCACGCGGCGGGCGCCGACCTTCAGCCCGGCGACCGCCAGCACACCACCGGCCGCGACCAACGGCCACCCGGTGTACGCGCCGGCCAGCAACCCGTACGTGCCGATGCACATCCCGAAGAGCCCGGCCAGCACCAACGCCCCGGTGAGCGTCCGGTCCCGGCGCGAGATGCCGGCCGTGCGCCCGTAGCCGCGCGAGTCCATCGAGGCGGCCAGCACCAACGACCTGTCGAGCGCGTCCTCCAGCACCGGCACCAGCATCGTGCGCACCGCCCGCACGCCTTTGGCCGTGTCGCCACGAAGCTGCCGTGCCTTGCGCACGGCCCGTGCCGACGCCACCAGCTGCGGCGCCACCGTCAACGCCACCACCACCGCCACGCTCACCTCGTACAGCGCCGCCGGCAACGACCGCAGCAGGCGCTTGGGGTTGGCGAGGGCGTTGGCGGCGCCGACGCAGCCGAGGATCGTCGCGAGCAACAACCCCTGGTACAGCGCGAAGACCAGGCCCTCCGCGCTGACCGGGCCGCCGACGCGGATGCCCTGGGCCCAGTCGGGCAGCGGGACCTGCGGCAGCGTGAACAGGACGGTCGGGCCCGTGACGCCGCCGAGCAGCGCGTGCACGAGCACCCTGATGCCGATGATCAGCAGGCCGAACTTGAGGAACACGCCGTAGGTGCCGGCCCACGGCGTGTTGGCGCGGCACGTCACGACGACCACGCCCGCCACGGCCAGGACCAGGCCCAGCAGCAAGGGGTTGGTGGTGCGGCTGGCGGCGGTGGCGAGGCCGAGGGCCCACAACCACCAGGCGCCGGAGTGCAGCCTCACGCCACGCTCACCACGCACCATCGCGACCGCGCACGGGCAGCAGCCTCACGCCGCCACCGCGCGCCGGGCAGCAGCCTCATTCCTCTTCCACCGCGCGCCGACGCCGCGCCACGACCAGCCCCACCCCGGCGAGCGCGGCGATCACCAGCACACCCAGCAGCGTCCACGACCAGCCGAGGCCCGACTTCTCCTCCAGGGCCTTCTCCTCCACCGGCCGCACGGTCTCCACCGCGACCGACGTCGACGACTCCCCTGTCACCGCTGCCGAAGACGACGCGACCGACGAAGGCGGCGCCGTCGCGGACGTTGTCGTGGAAGGCGCGGTGGTCGTGGTCACCGCCGGCGGTTGCTGCGCAGGCGGTTGTTGTGCGGGAGGCTGTTGCACCGGTGGTGGAGGCGGGGGTGGCGCCGGTGCGGCCGGCGGGGCGATGCCGGGTTGTTCGCCGGCTCCGAACGCCCACCCCTGCACGGTGCCGCGCGCCGGGACGTAGGTCGCCGCCCCCTGGTTGCTGTAGGTCCACGAGCCGCCGGCCGGTGCGTGCCAGTACGACCAGTAGGCCGTGGCGGGCGGGGTGTTGACGCACTTGTCGGAGTCCGTGCCCGGCTTTCCGTTGATGCGGCAGACGAAACCCTGCTGCCGTTGCGCGTAGGTGTAGCCGAAGCCGGCCGCGGTCAGTGCGGCGATGCCGGACGACGGGCTGCCTGGCGCGCAGCCCTGCTGCACGCCGCCGCCCAGCCCCCGGTAGTCCACGACGACGGTCACGCCGTCGCAGCCCGCCGCGTGCGCCGGCACCGGTGCGAACGCCGCTACCAGTGCCAGCGCGAGGAAGAACCGTTTCACGGGGCGGTGCTCGGGGCGGTGCCGGCGCCGAACGCCCAGCCCTCGACCGTGCCGGGAGCCGGGTCGTAGCTGCCGGCGCCCGAGGTGCTGTAGGTCCAGCTGTCGCCGGGGGTGGCGTGCCAGTACGACCAGTACGCGCTGGTCGTGGGCGCGGTGCACGGATTCGGCAGCGAGTTGATCCGGCACACGAAGCCGGGCTGGCGCGGCACGAACGAGTAGGTGAAGCCCGCGCCGGTCAGCGCGGCGAGGCCGGTCGCCGGGTCGCCTGCGGCGCAGCCCGTCTGGGCGCCACCACCCAGGGCGGCGAAGTCCACCACGACCTTGACGCCCGCGCACGGGGCGGCGGAGGCCGGGGACGCGACGACTAACGTGCTCGCGAGCAGGGCGAGGACAGCAAGCATGCGGCGCATCACGCACCAACCTTCCGACGACGGGAGACGAACAGCAGGGCGGCACCGGCGAGCACGGCGAACGAACCGAACAGCGTCAGCGGCACGGCCTGGTCGGGCCCGGTGACGGCGAGCGGCGGATCCACCGGCGCCTCGGGCCCGGCCGGAGCAGGCACCGGGGAGACCGGCGGCGCCGAAGACGAAGGAGGCGTGACAGCGCAGTCGATCGCGGGGACGCCGGGCGTGGCGGACGCCGCCGACACGTCCGCGAGGCTGACCCGCGCGAGACCCAGCATCGCCTGCGTGGTCGCCCGGATCGCCGGGTACAGCTCGAACCCGGCCGCGTCGTAGGCGACGCCACCGCGTTGCGCGTCCGGCCCGGAACACCCGACCTGCAACGACTTCAGGTACGCGACGGCCTTGTCCGCGGCGGCACCGCGTTCACCCGCGACGAGCGCGCCGACCGCGAGGCCCGTGCTGTTGGCGTTGGACCCCGCCGTCGCCGCCGGAAAGCCACCGTCGGCCTGCTGCTGCCCGACGAGCCACGTCAGCGCTTTGGGCGCCGCCGACTTCTCCCCCGCCGCCAGCAACGCCTGGAGCACCATCGCCGTACCGTCCACATCGGACTTGCAGGTCGCCTGCCCGAACGCGATCGGGAACCCGCCGTCCGGGCACTGCGTGGAGACCTGGTACGCCAACGGCTTCTCGAACGACTCGCCGGCCCGCTTCAGCACGATGATCGCCAACGCCTGCGTGAACGCGTTGGTCTGGTCCCACTCGGGATCGGTCCTGTCGCGGAATCGCCCGGACTCCTCCTGCAACGGCCCGAGCCGCTCCAGCAGGTCGACGCCCGCGAAGGAGTGCGGATCGGTGCCGAGCGTCTGCGCCACCAGCGCGAGCTTCACCAGCCCGCCGACGTACGACTCCGCGTCACCGTCGCCGACCAGCGCGAGCATCTGGTCGGGCTCCCCGAGCCACGCCGCCGCCTGCGCGGCCGTCGACCTGCCCACCCCGGCGGCCGCCAGCGCGTACACGCCGTCCGCGGTCAGCCCTGGATCGACGAGGTCAGGCCCCTTGAGCAGGTGGGAACCGCCGACGAACTGAGCGGCCAGCCACGTGCCGGCCGACGGCGTCTCCGCCGCCCGCGCCTGCGGTGTCACCACGAGCGCTGCCGCCACCACGGCGGCCAACGCCGATCTCCTGATCACTGCGCCTCCCCTAGCCCGCTGTCCTCGACGGGTCCTTGGAGCCACCACACGCCACGGGCAGTCGGACTATCACCGTTGCGGGTCAGTGCCGGAGTTGCACCGGCTTCCCCCGCGGCGTGCGGATGCTGTTGTCAACCATGGATCGTGCGGGAGGGATCAGACGTAGTCAAATGGCTGTGAGCTGGACCATTGATCACCGCACCACCACAATCGTGGGCATGGGGGACTTTCAGAAACTGATCGAAGACGCCGTGCCGTCGCTGGAGACCTTGATTCCAGCCGACCCGGCCGCGCTCATCGGCCGCTACACCACCCGCAGACCCGAGCACGTCGGCCATCCCGGTGCCACGGTCGTGCAGCAGGCGCTGGAACGGTTCCCGAGCCTGCCCGCCGAACGGCTGCTGGGCGCGCTGGAACTCGCGGTCGCGAAGCTCGACCTGGTCGCGCCCGCCGACACGATCGCCGGCCTTGCACCACCGCACGACGGCGCCTTCGGCTTCCTGACCATCGAGGGGCAGAGCGCTCTGTCCTCGCCGACGAGGCTCGTGCTGGCGCTGCACCACGGCATCAGTGACCTGGTCATCCGGCACGTGCGCGCGGCCGTGCCCGACCAGAGCGGCCTCACCGGCGACGAGGAACAGATCGTCGTCCAGCGCGGCCGGGCCCACCTGGCCACGGCCGTGGTGGTGGCGCGGGCGATCCTCAACGCCGTCGGCACCCCGTTCGCGAAGGACCCGGTGGCGGCCATCGGGTTCGGCATCGCGGCGACCGCCGAGATCATCCCGGACGTGCCGATGCCGGACGCGTACACCCGTGCGTTGCTGGAGAAGCGGCGCCGTGAGTACATCGGGATGTCCTGGCCCACCAAGGCGACCGTGTCGAACCACCAGTTCGTGCTCGCCGAGGAACCCTGCGAGGCGACGGACTTCAGCGCCACCGGGCTCGCCACGCCCGTCGAGACCGGGTTCGCCGTGCGCACCGGCATCGAGGAGGGCGTGGTCGACGTGTCGGTGCGGGCGCTGATGCAACCGCCGGAGCCGCAGGACCTGGAGGACTGGGACGAGGTCGTCGAGATCAGCTACACCGCGGTCGACGGAGACGCGAAGCTCGGTCACGGGCACACCGCGCCGTGGCCGGGAGAGTTCCGCGCCAGGGTCTGCGCGAACGGCAGGGACGAGGACGAGGAGCACTACGAGCTCACGATCTGGCAGGCGCCGCACCAGGAACCGGCGCTGCTCAAGACGACCGACCGCGTCGGGCACCTGCTGCGGGGCGAACCGCTCCCACCGCCGATTCCGAGGCCCGAGAAGGAACTCCGGTGGCTGGAGGACGCGCTCGGCGAGGCCGCCACCGTCACGATCGTCACCGGGCTCGGCGTGGACGACGTGGCGCACCACTTCGAGGACGACTCGATCGCGGTCGAGATCGGCGGCGGCGTGCTGGTCATCGAGTTCAACAACTACCTGGGATCGGGCGAGCACCTGCTGGAACACCTGTCCCGCAACGGGAAGGCCGCCAGCCACTTCTGGAACATCAACGCGCTCACGAGGTTGTCGTTCGCCCGCGACGGCCGCCTGCTGGGCGCGTGCGAGGCGATCGGCGAGACCGACTTCGGTGACGACCCCGAGGTGCTGGAAGCGTTGCGGGACATCAGCTTCACGGACCTGCGGCACATCGACTCCAAGGGGATCACGGCGGCGGTGAGGTTCACCGGCACCGCGATCCCCGAGGCGGACGTCCGCCTGGCGCTCCAGGAGCTGCATCAGTAGCTCGGCAGGCTGAGGCTGTTGACGACGGCGGCGAACTCCTCCGTGGGCGCGCCGCCGTTGATCTGGTTCTTCAGCGCCATCTCCTGGTTCGCGAGCACGTACGGCCGCAGGATCTCCTCGTAGCGGGCGAACGCGGTCGACGGGTTCAGCGCGAGCTCGTGGGCGAGCACGTACGCGCCGACCAGCGCCATGCTGGTGCCCTGCCCGGACAGCGGCGACCCGCAGTACCCGGCGTCACCGAGCAGCACGACGCGCCCGGTGGACCACGACTCCATCCGGATCTGGCTCATCGAGTCGAAGTGGAAGTCCGGCGCCTCCCACATGTGCTTGACCGCGGTCGGCCACACCCAGCCGGCACCCTCGAACTTCTCGGCCAGCAACGCGCGCTGGGCGTCGACGTCGCGGTAGTCGAAGTCCACCTCGCCGTTGAAACCCATGTACACGCGGCATTCCGAGTTCGAGCGGGCGCTCATGATGCCGCCACCGACGACCTCGCCCTGCTGGAACGTCTGCCAGTGGTCGAGGCCGAGGAAGTTCGGCGCGGTGAAGACGGCGAGGTTCAGGCCGAGGTGCGTGATGAAGTCCGACTCGGGGCCGAACGCGAGCCGCCGGACGTTGGAGTGCAGGCCGTCCGCGCCGACGATCACGTCGAAGTCGCGCGGCGCCGCCTTCTCGAACGTCACGCGGGTGCCGTCGATCGAGGTGATGCTGTCGTCGAACAGGTACTCCACGCCCTCGGCGGCGTCGAACAGCATCCGGGCGAGGTCGTCGCGCAGCAGCTCGACGTCGGGGCTCGACAGGTCGCCGCCGCTCAGGGTGTGCGTGGTGGAGCTGAACAGCTCGTTGCCGTCCGCGCCCACGACGTTCATGCCGCGCATGTTGGTGCTGAACGACCGCAGCCGGTCGCCGAGGCCCATGCGCTCGACGACCTCCAGCGCCGGGCCGCGCACGTCGATGGCCTGGCCGCCGGGCCGCATCCCCCGGTACCGCTCGACCACGGTGACGTCGAACCCGTGCTCGCGCAGCCAGTACGCGAGGGCGGGTCCGCCGATGCTGGCGCCGGAGATCAGGACGTTCTTCATGGTGTTCCCCCTGTGAGTCGGTGTGCGCTCACAAGGTGCCGACCAGCGCTGACCGTCCGCTGACCATCGGCCGTCAGCGGTGGACAGCGACCCGCAGGGCCGACGTGCCGAGGCCGGACGGTCCCCGGTGGAACACCGGGTGCCCGCCGGTGTCGTCGTAGCGGCTGGTCTCCTGGTGCCAGTGGATGATCCCGACGATCCAGTCCTTCAGCTCGTCGGCGTACCGGGTCAGCCCCGACCGCGCCGCCGGGTCGAGCCGAAGATCGTCGAACAGCCGCGGCAGGTCGATCTCCACGGACCTGACGAACTGGTCCAGCCGGGCGTCCATCAACGCGTAGGTGATCTCGAAAGCCCGTGCCTGGGGAACGCCGAGGAAGTTCTCGACCACCCTCACGATGTTGTGCACTTCGCCCTCGTGCTGAATCTCCTTCGAGTAGGAGAAGACGTCGTTCAGCATGGTGCAGTAATCCATCGCCGACCGTTCCGCGGTCTGCACGACCCGCGTCTCCCACAGCTCCGCCGGCACCGTCGCGGAATGCGAGAAGCGCGACAGCGAGGTCGTCAGCTCGGAACCGAACGTGCTGCGCCGCATTTCCACGTAGTCGATCGGATCGGGGATGCGGTTGAAGTGCATGTTGATCACTTCCCACACCCACGCGTCGAGCATCGCGTCGACGGTCTCGCGGAACGTGGCCCGGAACCCCGAGGTCATCGGGCCCGCGGTCCGCTGCCAGAGATCGGCGAGAGACAGCTCCATCGCGTTCGCGGGAACGACGACGGGCACCAGGTCCAGCGGCATGCAGGCCTTCAACCGCGCCGTCTGCGCTTTCACGCCGGCGAGGTTGCGGCTGGTGCCGTACCAGAGGGGGTAGACGTCGTCGGCGTACGTGCCCCAGGTGAGCCAGCAGCCGGACAGGAACAGCTCCTGCGGCGTCGCGTCCGGGTCGATGCCCGCCGAGCACAACGGGAAGTCGTACCCGCGGATCTTGGCCTCGGTCCAGACGCCCTCGCTGGTCATGCCGTGTTCGACGGCCCACGCCACGACCTCGTCGCGGGCCTGGTCGAGGTGTGGCGCGAGGGTCAGCGGGAACGGCACCTCGAAGCGGGGCACCGTGTACGGCTCGACGACCTTCGGCGTGCTGGAGAACTGCTTCAGCCGTTGCGGCAACGTCCTCGCGAACGACCCGGGCACGCCGGGCTGCGGCCGAGGGGCGGCGTTCATGTAGCGGGACGACCGGAGGTGCCACTCGTGCCCGCCCGCCTGCCAGTCCTGCAGTCCCTTCACGTAGCCGAGCACGGCCGCGCGCCCGATGGGGTCGATCGCGCGCTCGTCGAGCAGCAGAGGCACCTCCGTGAGCGCCGTGTGCTCGAACTGGTGCAGCCGGGACGTCAGCAGGTCGTTGACGGCGTCCGCGGCCTGCTGGGTGGGCAGGCCGAGGAACTTCTCGAACACCAGCACGCCGTTGGACAGCTCGCCCTCGTCGCACACCTCGCGTTCGTAGGAGAACAGGTCGTTGCGCAGGTGCACGGCGTCGCTGAAGGTGTCGCGGAGTACCCCGATCGGCCGTGAGCCGGCGATCGAGGCCGGCACCTCGAGGCCCACCGCGTGCTCGACGAGGTTCGCGCTCCACGGCGCGCCGCCGACCTTGCGCCGCATCTCGACGTACTCGACGGGGTTGGCGAGGCGCTTCGAGCTGATGTTGTGCAGCTCCCACATCGACTCGTCCAGCAGGTGCTTCGTGTTGGCGGCGAACCGCTCGCGCCAGTCGAGCGAGTGCCTGCCGACCGTGCGGCGCCAGAGGTCCGCGAGGCCCTTCTCGACGGGGTTCTCCGGGGTGGCCGTGACGACGCCGTTGACGGGCATGAACAACGGCAACCGGTCGAGGTGGGCCTGTGCCCCGGCGATGTCGGGGCTGCGCTTGTACAGCTCGACGAAGTGGTCGTCGAAGTAGAAGACCCACACGTACCAGTCGGCGATCAGGTCGAGCGTCTCCCCGTCGCAGTCGGGGTGCGTGTAGGCGCAGAGCAACGCGTAGTCGTGCGCCTCCAGGTCCTCGGCGCTCCAGACGACCGTCCCGTGCTGCGGCACGTCGATCATGTCCATCTCGCGCGCCCACGCCCTGGTGTGGCTGCGGGCGCGGTCGAGGTTCGGGTTCAGCCTGGCCGGGTGGGGCGTGTAGAACTCCGGCAGCTGGAACGGCTGCATGTGCGTTGGACCTCCGCGCGTCGGGCTGGACGCACTGCACGCAACCAGCCCGGCGCACGGGGGCGCCAGATGGTGACACCTTGATCCACACGAGCGTGGATCAAGCTCGCCCGTTCAGCCCAGCGGGGCTCAGCGCACCAGTGACTGGGCGCTCAGCTTCACCGGGAACGGGAACTGCAGTTCGATGATCTCCTCGCCGTCGGAACGGCCCTGTTCGACGTACAGGCCGTTCTCGAGGTGCAGGCACCGCAGCCACGGCTTGTCGTAGTCGATCATCCAGTAGTTCGCACAGCCGACTTCCTGGAACTTCGCCCGCTTGAGTTCGAGGTCGACGTGTCGCGTCCTGGGCGACAGGACCTCGACCGCCAGCACCGGCGGTCCGATGAGCGCTTGTTTCGAGAACTGCTCACGCCTGCCCACGACCAGGTCGGGGATGAAGACCGTGTCGTCGGCGAGCACGACGTCGACCGGAGCCGGGAGGACCTCCAGCTCCGGTGGGCAGGCAGCGGTCAGTGCCACCAGCAGGCGGGCAACGACCCGCTGGTGCACGGGGCGGGGTGAGGGGCTCATGACGAGCACCCCGTCGACGAGTTCGAAACGGTGCCCATCATCAGGCATCGCCTCCAAGTCCGCCCACGTCAGCGGTCTGCCGTGGGGAAATGTCGGGACACCACCCATGGTGCGTTCCACCCCCGTGTCGAGGCCACTGTCCGCCGGACGGGTCCCGGCGATGCCATTAGACAAGACTGGTCCGATTCTCACGACTCGCAAGCCCCTTTTGGCCGCCTCAACACCACTGCACGCACACGTCCACGTCAACACCGTCCCGCAGGGTGAGCGGCGAATGGTCCTGCCGTGGAGTGCATCACCCGGTCGGAGCAGCGTGATGGTTTCAATCGAACAAGTGGCTAATTTTTGATCAATTTTTGGGCGATTTTCGATAACGTCATCCACCCTGCCAATTGCTCGCGAATGCGACCCTAACGGAATCTTACGGGGGAGCCAAGCACTCGGTTGGAGCAATAGCTCACACGAAGCTCACTTCCGCAAGATCAAAAAAGGTCGCACCCATTTCCGGAGTACCCGGCTTCAGCCGTTCTCACTCTCGCACAACGACCTCGCGTACGCGTGCAGGAGGTCCGGAACCCGGAACCGGCCGCGGCCGTGCGCCTCGATCAGGCTCGCGCTCTCCAACGACGACAGCAGACCGCGCGCGTCGTCCACACCCACCAGACCGGACGCGACGTGCGCGGTGAAGTCGTTGCCGGGCAACGATCCCAGCCGCCGGAAGAGCCTCGCCGCTGCTTCCGGGAGCGCTCGCACCGACCGTTCGAACGCGCCCGTCACCGCCGCGCGCCGGTCGCCGTTGATCGTGAGCAGCGCCAGCCGGTCGCCGCGCGCGAGATCCGTTGCGGCGTCGGCGATCCGATCAGGACCGAGGTTCGCGACGGCGATGCGGATCGCGAGCGGCAGGTACCCGCACGCGGCCGCGAGACCGGCGACGGCGTCCGGTTCTCCCCCGGCGATCCTGGTGATCAACGCGTGCGCCTCGTCCGCCGGCAGCGGGCCGAGGCCGACCGGGTGGGCGTCGTCGAGGGCGACGAGCCCGCGCAGGTGGTTGCGGCTCGTGACGACCACCGCGCACCCCGGCGTGCCCGGCAGCAACGGCCTGACCTGGTCCTCGCTCGCCGCGTCGTCCAGCACGAGCAGCACCCGGCGGTCCGCGAGGACGGACCGGAAGAGCCCGGCCCGTTCACCGGGGTCGACGGGGATCCTGGGCGCGCCGAGCGCGCGCAGGCACTGGGCCAGCGCGTCCGCCGCCGTCGTGGCCGGACCGTCGTCGTGCGCCCGCAGGTCCACGTAGAGCTGGCCGTCGGGGAACCTGTCCCGCACCCGGTGCGCCCAGTGCACGGCCAGCGCCGTCTTGCCCACGCCGGGCCCGCCGGTGACGACCGCGAACGCGCACGCGTCCAGTTCGTCCACAGAGGACTGGCGGCCGGTGAACGCGGCCGGGCCCGCCGGCAGCTGCGCGGGCGCGTCCGGCGCGGGCGAACGGCGCCGGATCAGGATCGCCTGGTGCGCCTTGCGCAGGCCGTGCCCCGGTTCGACGCCGGGGCCGCTCGCGAGCAGCCGGCGCGTCCGGTCGTAGAGCTCCAGCGCGTCGGCCTGCCGGTCGGACCGGTGCAGCGCCGTCATCAGCTGCTCGACGAGCTGTTCGCGCAACGGGTTCGCGGCCACGAGCGCGGACAGGTCGGTGAGCACCTGCGCGTGTTGCCCGAGTTCGAGCTGCAAGGCGAAGCACTGCTGCGCCACCGCGATCCGGCGTTCGTCGAGCCGTTCCGCGTCGGCCCGCAGCGCCCTGCTCGCGAGCCCCTCCATCGCGGGCCCGCGCCACAACCCCAGTGCCGTCCGCAGCACCCGCACGGCCTCCGCGGGCTCGGCGTCCTGCGCCGCGGCCACGTGCCGTTCGAACGTCACCACGTCGAGCCCAGCCGACCCGAGCACGAGCCGGTAGCCGGCCCCGTCCGTGGCGATCGCGGCCGGCGACCCGAGCACCACCCGCAGGTCGCCGACGGACTTCTGGATCTGGTGCTTGGCCGTGGAGGGCGGCTCGCCGTCCCACACGACGTCGACGAGGTGCGTCAGCGGCACCACGCGGTCGGGCGCGAGCAGCAACGCGGCGAGCACCTTCTGCCCGCGCACGCCACCGAGGTCGAGCCGCACCGCGCCGTCACGAGCCTCCACCGGCCCCAGAATCCCGAAGTCCACGGGCGGCCACGGTAGGGCAGCTTTCCGGGCTCACCGGCCTCGCGGGGAGCGTTCCCGGTCGTTTCCGAGCATCGCGGGCCGTCTCCGGAATTCGGCCGTGTGCTCGCGGTGGGGACGAGGTGTGGGCGGCGTTCCCGACCCTCGGTGGTGTTCACCACCGAGGGGAGCTCGAGATGCGCAGGACCGGGGACAGGGTCGGGCAGTGGGTGGCGTTCGCCGTGCTGGCGGCGGCCGTGCTCACGCTGGTGGTGCTGGGGCTGACGCTCTAGGGCCTGTGCCGGAGTCTGGTCCGATGAGAGTCGAGCCTGAGGTGGTTCCTGGTGGTGCGGCCGGGCTGCCCGCGTACCGGTGTTGTACGTGGGCAGCCCGGCCGTGCCGCCGGGGGCCGCCTCAGGCCCGGCTGTCGCGGATCAGACTCCGGCACAGGCCCTGGCCAGGGTCTCGCGTGTGAGGGCGAGGACGCGGGGCTGGTGGCGGCGCTCCGCCGCCTCCACCGCCTGCTTCGCGTAGCGGACGGCCGCTTCCCGGTCGCCCAGCGCGAGGTGCGCGGCGGCGAACTGGTCGAGCACGCGTTCCTCGCTCCACCAGCGGCGCACGTTCTTCAGCTCCCGGAACCGCCTGAGGTAGCCGATCGACTCGGCGGGCCGCCCGCCGGTCAGGGCTTCGAGGGACAGCGAGAAGTACAGCGTCATCTGCCCGACGTGGTCGCGGCCCTCCCTCATCGCCGCCAGCACGGCTTCGTCGTCCGGCAGGTTCGTGTACTCCCGGCAGAGCCTCGCGACGTCGCGGGCCAGCGCGCCCGCGACGGTGTGGTGGCCCATCTCGTAGCGCCACCGGGCGAAGTCGGCCAGGGCGAGCGCCTCGCCCCGCCGGTCGCCGCACTCCCGGTAGCCCGCGAGCGACCGTTCCATGCAGGCCAGGCACTCGTCGTCCCGGTAGGCGTCGAAGTGGACGTGGGCGATGTTGTTCAACGTCACCGCGAGCTCGCGGACGTCACCGCGTTCCGACACCAGCTCGGCTGCTTCCAGCATGTGCGCCAGGGCCTGCTCGGTCTGCCCCAGCTCCGCGTGGTTGATGCCGATGTTGTGCAGCGCGTTGGCCACTCCGGTGGGCGCGTCCGCCTGTCGCATGAGCACGAGACCACGTTGGAAGTGCTCCATCGACTCGTCGTACTCGTGCCGTTCGCGCGCGATCATGCCGAGCATCCCCGTTGCCGACGCCTCGCCGCGCAGGTCACCGATCTGCCTCATGAGGACGATCGCCGCGCGCAGGTGCTCCTCGGCCTTCGGGTTGCCGTCGTCCATGTGCGCCGACCCCAGGCCCCGCAGCGCTTCCGCCCGCGCCTTCAGGTCACCGAGCGCGTGCGCGGCCGCGAGCGCCACGCTCTGCACCTCGACGCGTTCGCGTCCGGATCCGCCCATCCACAGGTAGTGCGCGAAGTTGCTCGGCAGCTGCCAGGCGTGCTGGTAGTGCCCTTCGTAGGCGGCCAGGTACACGGCGGCCTTGAGGTTGCGCCGTTCCGCCTCCTGCCACGCGAGGGCCTCGACCGGGGTGGTGAACACCGGCGGGTCGACCGGTTCGCGGGTGACGGCGGAGTGGAACTTCGGCCGGCCGGGGGCGATCTGCCTGGCCGAGTTCTCCGCGCCGAGCAGGTAGTGGTCGAGGACCCGGACGATCGCCTCGGTCCGTTCCTCCGGCTCGACCAGCGCCTTCGCGTGGTCCGCCAGCAGGTCGTGGAAGTGGTAGCGGCCGTTCTCCTTCTGCTGCACCAGGTGCGCGTCGAGGAGTTCTTCGAGCAGCCGTTCGGCCTCGGCACGCGTCGTGTCGATCACCGCCGCCGCGAGGTGCGCGTCCCAGTCCTCACCGGTGTGCAGGCCGAGCAGCCGGAACAGCCGTTGCTGCGAGGCGGTGAGTTGCCGGTAGGACAACGAGAACGCGCCCGCGACGCTGCGTTCGCCCGCGGCCAGCTCGGTGAGCCGGTGCTCGGACAGGCGCCGCACGAGGTCTCGCGCCGACCACGCAGGACGGGTGCGCCAGCGGGAACCGACGATCCGGACCGCCAGCGGCAGATGACCGCACAGCCGGACGATCTCGCGCGCCGAGGCCGCGTCGAGCTGTCCGCGTCCGGCGATGGTCGCCAGCAGCTTCAGCGAGTCCTCTTCGGACAGCACGTCCAGCGAGATCGTGTGCGCCGCGTCGAGGTCGACGAGCCGGCGGCGGCTCGTCACCAGCACGAGTCCGGTGCCGGGCAGCAGCGGACGGACCTGGGACGCGCTGCCCGCGTTGTCGAGCACCACGAGTGCCTTGCGGTGCGCCATTTCCGCGCGCCACCGGGCCGAACGCTCGTCCAGTCCGTCCGGGACGTCCTGCGCGGGCACGCCGAGCGCGGTCAGCAACGCCAGCAGCGCGTCCGACGGCGTGCGCGGCTCGACGCCCTCGGTGTAGGAGTGCAGGTCCACGAACAGCTGCGCGTCCGGGAACCGCTCCGCGAGCCGGTGCGCGGCCCTGACCGCGAGCGTCGTCTTGCCGATGCCCGCCATCCCGTCGATGGCGGTGATCGCGACGCACCCGGACGGCACGGCGGCGATGATCTCGTGCAGGGCGTCGCCGCGGCCCGCGAAGTCGGCGATGTCGCCGGGCAGGTCGTTGCGCGCCCTCGGCCTGTTGTCCGCCGTCAGCACCTGCCGGTGCGCGTTCTGCAGGTCCTTGCCGGGATCGAGGCCGAGCTCCTCGGCGAGCCTGCCGCGGATGTCGTCGTAGGCCTGCAGCGCCTCGGTCTGCCGGTCGCAGCGGTGCAGCGCCACGATCAGCTGCGCCCACATCCGTTCCCTGGTGGGGTGCCGGCCCGTCAGCGACCGCAGTTCGGGCACCAGCCGTTCGTGCGCGCCGTCCCGCAGGTCGGCCTCGATCCGCGCCTCCAGCACCGCGAGGTGCTTCTCCGTCAACGCGGGCACGTGGTCGCGTTCCAGCGCGTCGCTGCCGATGTCCGCGAACGGCCGCCCCCGCCAGAGCTTCAGCGCCTCGCGCGGCGGAAGCGCGCCGAACCGGTGGACGTCCACCTCGTCGGGCCGCACGTCGAGCAGGTACCCGCCCGGCTTGGTGAGCACGATGCCGGGCAACGCCTCGCGCAGGCGCCCGACCGTGGTCTGCAGGGCGTTGCGGGACCCGCCGGCGAGCTCGGCCAGTTCGTCGACGCCCACCACCTGGCCCGCGCGCATCAGCAGCGCCGCGAGCACCACGCGCCGCTTGCCCGCCGGGATGTGGACGTGGCGCCCGTCGAGCACCACGTCCAGCGGCCCGAGCAGGCCGAACGATCTCACGCCCACTGGTCCCAGTGCACCATCTCGCCGTGCGGCTTGCGCTTGCGCCGCAACGGCGAGGCGCCCTCGGAGATGCCCTCCTCCGCGGAGTGCCCGATCGCGATGACGCCGATCGGCGTGTACATCTCGGGCACCCCGAACGCCTCGCGCAACGCGGGCCACGTGTCCCTGTCGGTCCCGAAGAACACCGCGCCGAGGCCCTCGTCGACGGCGGTCTGCAGGATCAGCAACGAGGCCATGCCCGTGTCGATGTCCCAGTACGGCACCGGCCACCTGTCCTCGGTGAGCTCGGCCTCGGCCTTGTCCGGTTCGGCGTACCGGTCGAGGTAGACCTTCTTGGCGGAGAACGGGATGACGACGAGCGGCGCGGTCTTCGCCTCCTCGCCGCTCCACCACTCGAACATCTCGGAGAACTTCTTCAGCGACTCTCCCCGCAGCACCAGGAAGCTCTGGCCCTGGGAGAAACCGGCCGACGGACCGCGCACGGCGTTGCGCATGATCCGCTGGACGCTCTCCTCACTGACCGGTTCGTCGGTGAACTTGCGCACCATCCGCCTGCAGCGGACCACGTCCTGGAACTCCACGTCTACCCCCGGAGTTGAGTCGACCCCGACCGTATCAGCGGCCGGGGTCGCTCACCTGGGACGTCTACAGCCTGCGCAGACCTGCGAGAACGCGTTCCAGCAGCATGCCGTCCGGCCGGTCGCCGCCGAACGACGACGCCGTGCGGTGCACGTCGATCAGCCCGTGCCCGGCCATGTCGCCGAGCAGCACCTTCGTGACACCGAGCGGCAGCCCGCGCAGAGCGGCGATCTCCGCCACCGACCGGGGCTGCGCGCACAACGCCAGCACGTCCTGGTGCTCCGGCCGGACCGCGGTGGACGAGAACTCGTTCACCGACACCAGGGTCTCGATCTCCAGGTGCACGTCGGACGTGGTGCGGCCGCCGGTCCACGCGTAGGCGCGCACGATCGACGACGACGCGTCGAAGCCGGTCTCCACCGACGGCAGCGGCGGGACCGCGGGGAACGGCTGGAACGGGGCCGTCGCGTACGGGTCCGGCTGCTCCGGCGGCGGTTCGGGCGCGCGCTGCGCCTTCTTCTTGCCGCGCTTGCGGATCCGTTCGCTGTCGAAGCTGAAACCGCTGATCAGGTCACCGAAGTTGACCTGATCGTCAGGCTCTCTGCTCATGCGAGCTCAGCCCGCAGTTCCGGCGTGAGCAGCTGGCCCACCTGGCGGGTCACCACGGTCATCTCGTACGCGATCTGGGCGACGTCGGCGGACGACGACGCCAGCACCGCGAGGACCGAGCCGTCGCTGATCGAGGACAGCAGCATGACGCCCCTGTCCATCTGCACGACCGTGCGGACGACCGCCTCGCCCGCGAAGACGTACGACGCCGACTCGGCGAGGGACACCACCCCGGCCACGATCGCCGCGAACTGCGGTGCGACGTGCGCGGGCAGCTTCGACGACGAGATCAACACCAAGCCGTCCGCCGAGATCACCACGGCGTGCTCGATGCCGGGGGTGCGTTCGGCGAAGTTGGTGACCAGCCAGCCGAACTGGTCCACCTGCGTGCTCATCGACTCTCCTGGTTTTCGGGAAGGCCGCGTTGCACACCCCGCTGGAAGGCGTTGAGGAAACCTCGGGCCGACTCCGGCGACTGGCGTGCGGGTGCGGGGGGCGGCGGCGGTGCGGCGGCACGCGTCTGCTGGAACCACGACGCCTGCTGTCGTTCGATCGCCTCCCCTCGGAAAGACTCCCAGGACTCTTCCCGTCGTGGTGCCAGTTCCGCAGGAACCAACACGATCGCGCGAGTCCCCTTACCTGGTTTCGCGTCCAGACGTACCACGATCTGGTGGCGGGCGGCGAGCCTGCCGACGACGAAAAGTCCCATTTCGCGGGAGACCTGGACGTCCACGCCCTCGCCCGCCGCCTCGAGGCGGTGGTTCACCGCGGCGAGCGCCTCGGGGTCGATGCCGATGCCCTGGTCGACCACGTCGATCTGGACGATGTCGCCCGCCTCGATGGACGCGCTGATCGCGACCTGCGAGTTCGGCGGCGAGAACGCCGTCGCGTTGTCGAGCAGCTCGGCGAGCAGGCGGACCAGGTCGCTCGCCACGTAGCCGACCACCTCGGCGCTGGGCGCGGTGTGCACCATCACCCGTTGGTACTGCTCGATCTCCGCCGCCGCCGCGCGCAGCACGTCGGTGAGCGGGATGGCCTGGTGGAACCGCCGGGCCACGTCGCCGCCGGAGAGCACCATCAGGTTCTCGTTGTTGCGGCGCATGCGGGTGGCGAGGTGGTCGAGCTTGAAGAGGTTCGCGAGCTGGTCCGGGTCCTCCTCGAACTTCTCCAGCTCCTCCATCAGCTTGAGCTGGCGTTCGACGAGGCTCTGGCTGCGGCGCGACAGGTTGACGAAGATGTTGCGCATGTTGGCGCGCATGCCGGCCTGTTCGATGACCGACTTCACGGCCTGCTGGTGCACCTCGTCGAACGCGCGGGCCACCTGGCCGAACTCCTCGGTCGTGTCGACCGGGACGGCCTCGATCTCGGTGCTGCCGCGGCCGGTCGCGACCATCTCCGGCAGCTTGGTCCACGCCACGTCGAGAGCGGAGCGGCGCAGCGCGTTCAGCGAGCGCAGCAGGTAGCGGCCGACGACGAACCCGACCGTGGCCGCCAGGATCAGGCTGGCGAACAGGATCGCGGACGCGGCGCCGGCGGCGTCGCTGGACTCGTCGCGCAGGCGGTTGGCCGTGTTCCGCAGGTCGTCCTGCAGACCCGTGACGACGCTGCCCATCGACGTGGCGACAGCGCCGGTGGCCCTGGTCCAGTCCTGCGTCGCGATCGGCAGCGGCTGCTTGGGCCGGTTGGCGTTGTTCCCGGTGGCCGGTGCGTCCGAGGTCGGGTGCAGCACGGCGGCGGCCAGCATCGTGCGCTGGGCCTCGATGTCCGGGCCGTTGAAGTTCTTGCCGTAGACCTTCATCTGGTCGGGCGTCGCCAGGGCGGCGAACTCGTCCGCGATGTAGCCGAGCTTGACGTTCGACTCGACCAGCGCGCGGACCTCGGCGGTGGTGAGCTGGCCGCGGGTGAGCCCGGACAGCACGACGGCCTGCTGGTAGAGCACCTGGTCGCGGACGTGCACCACGTGGTGCAGGCCCATCGCGGTGCGCAGCAGGGCGGCGTCGCCGAACTCGCTGGCCATCACCTCGTCGACGTCGAGCAGCGAGTCGGTGAGCTCGGAGTAGATCTTGATCACCGCGGGGATGTCGTTGCTGCTGCGGTCGCGCAACACCGCCAGGTCGCCGATGCGGTTCTGGACCTCGGTGATGCGGGCGGTCACGACCTCGCTGAGAGAGGTCCCGCCGATCTGGTCGCGCAGCACCGCGCGGGCGTCGTCGGTGCGCTTGCTCTGCTCGACGAGGAGCTCCGGGCCGACGCCCTCGGCGACGATCCGCCGTTCCGCCTGCACGCCCTCGATCACGGGGATGAGGGCGGCGCGCACCTTCACGAGTCGTTGCAGTTCCGCGTAGGAGTCCGCGCGCTCGATCTGGGTGTTGATGAGCACGACGCCGGCGCCCACCGCGATGGTGACCGGAACGATCAGCACCGCGGCGAGCTTCACCGGCAGGCGCCAGTTGCGCCAGTTGGCGAGCGTGGTGAACATCAGACGAAGAGCTTGGCCGCGTTCAGGAAGAGCCGGTACAGGCCGTAGGCGAGGGGCAGCCCCACCCACAGCCAGGCACCGATGAGCAACAACCGCTGCTGGGAGCTCACTTCTTCACCACGCCTTCCGCGTCCTGCTTCTCGGCAGCGTCAGCGGCCTCGGCTTCGTTCCACTTGGCGACGGTGTCGTCGTCCTGCGGAGCGGGGTTCTCGGTCTGCTCCGCCTTCGGCTCGTGGAACTTCGGGTTGACCGGGCGGATCAACTCGTTCGCGACGAAACCGACGACCAGCAGCGAGATCATGATGTAGAACGACGTCGCGTACAAGTCAGGCCCGGTGTGCCCGGCCCTCTTGCCGGCGTCCGCGATGGCGTTGACGATCAGCGGCCCCAGGACACCGGCCACGGACCAGGCCGTGAGCAGGCGGCCGTGGATCGCGCCGACCTGGTAGGTGCCGAACAGGTCCCGCAGGTACGCGGGGACGGTCGCGAAGCCCGCGCCGTAGAACGACAGGATCACCATCGCCGCGACCACGAACAGCGGGGTGCTGGTCGAGCCGACCGTCAGCAGCACCAGGTAGAGCAGCGCGCCGACACCGAGGTAGAGGCGGTAGATGTTCTTGCGGCCGACGATGTCCGAAGTGGACGACCAGACGAACCGGCCGGCCATGTTCGCGGCGGACAGCAGCGCGACGAAGCCGGTGGCGGCGGTCGCGGCGACCGGCGTCGAGGACTCCTTGAAGAAGTCGACCAGCATCGGGGCGGCCTTCTCCAGGATGCCGATGCCCGCGGTGACGTTGAAGCAGAGCACGACCCACAGCAGCCAGAACTGCGGCGTCCTGATCGCGTTGTTCGCGGAGACGTTGTGCGTGACGGTGGCCTTCGGCTTGTCCTTGAGCAGCGCCTCCTTCTCCGCCGTGAACTCCGGGGAGGGCAGGCGGATCAGCAGCACGCCGAGGCTCATGAAGACCGCGTACGCGATGCCGTGCACGAGGAAGGCCTGGCCGATGCCGGACGTGGTGGAGCCGAACGCCGTCAGCATCGAGGTCGACCACGGGGACGCGATCAGCGCACCACCGCCGAAGCCCATGATCGCGATGCCGGTCGCCATGCCCGGCCGGTCGGGGAACCACTTGATCAGCGTCGAGACCGGCGAGATGTAGCCGATGCCGAGACCGATGCCGCCGACGAGGCCGTAGCCCAGCACGACGACCCAGTACTGGCCGGCCCAGACACCGAGCGCGGAGATCAGCAGACCGGAGCAGAAGGCGATCGTGGACATCAGCATGGCCCAGCGCGGACCCCTGCGTTCCACCGTCGTGCCGAGCACGGCGGCCGAGAGCCCGAGCATGACGATGCCGAGCTGGAACGGCAGCGCGGACTGCGTTCCCGTGATGCCGAGCGATTTCTCCAACGGCGTCTTGAAGACGCTCCAGGCGTAGGCCTGACCAATGGAGAGATGAATCGCCAGAGCCGCGGGCGGAACGAGCCAGCGGTTCCATCCGGGAGGCGCGACTTGGCGTTCGCGCGCTAAGAACCCCACTTTATCCCCAACCGTCACCACTTAATGCGGACCGATCGATCCTAGGACAGGTGCACACGTGCGACAACGGCCTTGACGAAGACTTCAGGTGTTGCACACGGCGCAACTCCCGACCGTCCACTTGACACAAAGCCTGGTTCGAACCATTTGAGACGAATGAGCTCACCGGTTTTCAGTCCGGTTTCGGTCCGGTCCTGGTCCGGCATTGGTCCGGTTTCGCCCGGTTCCCGGCCCTCTGTCGCGTTGACTGCACACGTGAGAGCGCTACAGTGAGCCCCGCACACGAGGGGCAGGGGTACATGACCAAGGCGATGAGGTCGCCTGGCGAAGCGCAGCACGAGTACCGGGAAATCCGGGGTTTCGCGTCGTTCGACGACCCCGAGACTTTGTCGTACGTCGATTCCGACGGCAACCCGAAGTACGCCGCGATTCGCGAGACCGACGAATTCCGGACTCTCCGACGCCGTCTCACGACGTTCATCTTCCCGATGACGGCGCTTTTCCTCGCGTCCTACCTGACCTTCGTACTGCTGTCCGCGTACGCGAAAGACTTCGTCAGCACCAAGGTGATCGGCGTGATCAACCTCGGCATCCTGCTGGGTCTCGGACAGTTTGTGACATCGATCATCATCACGCTCGGTTATGCCCGTTACGCAAAGCGACGGCTGGACCCGCAGCGGAAATTGCTGGCAGAGAAGACAGGCGTCGAGGAGTAAGGCATGCCCACCACCGGCAACCCGGTGCTGAACCTCAGCGTCTTCGCGGTGTTCGTCCTGATCACCCTCTACATCGTCTACCGCGCCTCCAGCCGCAACGTGACGGCCTCGGACTACTACGCCGCGGGCAGCTCCTTCACCGGCGCCCAGAACGGCGTGGCCCTGTCCGGCGACTTCCTGTCCGCAGCGTCGTTCCTGGGCATCTCCGGCGGCATCGCGGCTCACGGCTACGACGGCTTCCTGTACTCGGTCGGCTGGGTCGTCGCCTGGCTGGTCGGCCTGCTGCTGATCGCCGAGGGCCTGCGCAACACGGGCCGCTTCACCGTCGGCGACGTCCTGGCGTTCCGCATGCGCCAGCGCCCGGTCCGCGCCGCCGCGGCCAACGCCACCCTGGTGATCTCGTTCTTCTACATGATCGCGCAGATGGCGGGCGCCGGCGGCCTGATCGCGTTGCTGCTGAACGTGACCTCGAAGTGGGGCCAGGCGATCCTGATCGCCGTCGTCGGCATGGTCATGGTGCTCTACGTGCTGGTCGGCGGCATGAAGGGCACCACCTGGGTGCAGATCATCAAGGCCGTCCTGCTGCTGCTCTGCGTGACGCTGATGAGCGTCTTCCTGCTGGGCAAGTTCGGCTTCTCGCTGTCGGCGATCATGGACCAGGCCACCGACAACAACAAGCTCGGCGACGCGGTCCTGGACCCTGGCGCCAAGTACGGCTTCAGCGCCATGTCCAAACTGGACTTCGTGTCGCTGGCTTTGTCCTTGGTGCTGGGCATCGCATCCCTGCCGCACGTGTTGATGCGCTTCTACACCGTGCCGAACGCGTCCGAGGCCCGCCGGTCCGTGGTGTGGGCCACCTGGACGATGGTCATCTTCTACCTGTGCACGCTGGTCATCGGTTTCGGCGCGATGGCCCTGGTCGGCACCGACAAGATCGCCGCCGCGCCCGGCGGCGAGAACTCCGCCGCGCCGCTGCTGGCGTTCGAGATCGGCGGGGCGGTATTGCTCGGCATCGTGTCGGCGGTGGCGTTCGCGACGATCCTCGCCGTGGTGGCGGGTCTGACCCTTGCCGCGTCCGCTTCGTTCGCGCACGACGTGTACGCGAACGTGATCAAGCGCGGGAACGCCGAACCCCGGCGGGAGATCCGGGTGGCCCGGTTGACCGCCGTGGTGGTCGGTGTTCTGTCGATCATCGGCGGGATCGCGGCCAACGGGCAGAACGTGGCGTTCCTGGTTTCGCTGGCACTGGCGTTGGCGGCTTCCGCCAACCTGTCGACGATCCTGTACACGATCTTCTGGCGGCGGTTCAACACCCTCGGGACGTTGTGGAGCATCTACGGCGGGCTGGGGTCCTGCCTGGTGCTGATCATCTTCTCGCCGGTGATGTCCGGGGCTTCCACCTCGATCTTCCCCGACGTCGACTTCGCCTGGTTCCCGTTGGGGAACCCCGGGCTGGTTTCCATCCCGTTCTCGTTCCTCTGCGGGTTCCTGGCGACTGTGTTGTCCAAGCGGGAGCCGGAGTTGGACGGGCGGGCGGCTGAGATGGAGGTTCGGGCGATCTCCGGGATCGGTGCCCGTACCTAGTTTCTGGCTGGTTCGCTGGTTCCTGTTCCGTAGGTGCGTCGCGTTCCAGCGGGGTGGGTCGCGTTTTGTTGGTTGGGCTGCGGTTGCGAGGGTGTTCGCGCGGGTCCTGCCGAAGAGCGGGGTGGCGATTGGGGCTTGACTTCGGGGCCCTTGCGAGGCGCTTGTCGGACCGGAAAAGGCCGGGCTGAGAAGAGGCCCGGCCGAGCCACTAGTGGTAGCACCTCGCACCCAAAGTCAAGCCCCAATCGCAGTCGGTGGGTTGTACCGCTGACCAGCCGGGCATCAGCCCGTTCGGGCTCGCCTGCGGCATCGCGTACCAGGCCTCGTAGGTGGTTGGGGTGCGTCGACGGCTGTCCGGTTGGCACCGCGCGCCGGGCCGAGACGGTGGTTGGGCTGCGTTGACGACTGCAGTTGAGAGAGCGCGCTGGACCTGCCTGCGTGGTGGGGCTGTGTTGACGACTGCGGTGGCGGGCGCGCGCCGGGCCTGTGTGCGTGGTCGGCCTGCGTTGACGACTGCGGTTGCGGGCGCGCTTCCCCTTCTCCTCGCCCGCTTCCTCCTCGCCTTCCCCTCGGCCCGCCTATCCCTCAGCCCGCCTATCCCTCAGCCCGCCTCTCCCCAGCCCGCCTCTCCCCAGCCCGCCTCTTCCCCGTCTGCCTCTCCCCCAGCCTCGCCTTCCCCCGCCTCGCCTTCTCCCCCCGCCTCTCCCCAGCCCGCCTTCCCCTCAGCCCGCCTCTCCCTCAGCCCGCCTCTCCCTCAGCCCCCGCCTCTCCCTCAACCCGCCTCTCCCCCCGTCTCGCCTTCCCCCGTCTCGCCTTCCCCCGTCTCGCCTTCCCCCGCCTCTCCCCAGCCGGCCTTCCCCTCCGCCCGCTTCTCTCCCGCCCGCCTCTCCCCCAGCCTCGCCTTCCCCCGCCTCGCCCCCGCCCGCTTCTTCCCCGCCTCGTCTCTGCCCCGCCCTCACACGCCGCCACTCTCTGCCGCTTTCCTCACCTAGCCGGACTGTCAGACCCTCTCGGTACGTTGGGTCGCGGGGGAGCCGACTTCCGAGGGGACCCCTGCGTCAGCCTGCCGTCGCGGGGCTAGGGGGTCGGGATGATGCCCGACTCGTGGGCGATGATCGCCGCCTGCACCCTGTTTCGGACGCCCAGCTGGCGGAAGATCGTGCTCACGTACACCTTCACGGTGCCCTCCACCACGTAGAGGCGTGCTGCAATCTCCGCGTTCGAGAGGCCTGCGCCTACCAGGCCCAGCACTTCGCGTTCTCGGTAGGTCAGGACTTCGATTCGTTGTGTCGCTTGTGGACGTGGGTGGGTTCTGGAGAGTTGGTCGACCACTCGCTTGGCCACCAGCGGGGAGAGGAAGGCGCCGCCGGTCGCTACGGCTCGGACTCCCGTGATGATTTCCTGCGGGTCGCCCGTTTTCAGGACGAAGCCTGCTGCTCCCTCGCCCAGGGCTCTGGTGATGTAGGCGTCGTCGGCGAAGGTGGTGAGCATCAGGGTTTTGGTGCTCGGGTGGCATTCGCGGATCACCTTGGCGGCGTCCAGGCCGTCGAAGACGGGCATGCGGATGTCCAGCACTGCTACGTCGGGGCGGTGGCGGGCTACCAGGTCTACGGCTTTGCTGCCGTTCTCTGCTTCCGCCACCACTTCTACGTCTGCTGCTGTGGCCAGTACTGCTTTTACGCCGAACCTGACGACTGGTTCGTCGTCTGCCAGTACGACCCTGATCATGCGCTCCTCCTGGCCAGCCACTGCTTGAACACCAGGCGGTCGCGTTGGAAGCAGAGTTGGTGCAGGTCGTGGCGGTCGCCGTCGAACGGGTTGGGGTGCGTGCTGTAGTAGTGGCACTCGGTGTTCGGGGGTGCGGTGACGCCCAGCGGGTTGTCCACTCTGGTGCGGAGCGGGAGGTCCAGGGTGTCCTCGTCCTGCCCGAGTTGTGCCCGTTCGAACTGGGTCGGGGTCAGGACGGACGTCGCGGCGTCGAAGACCATGTAGCCCGGGACGCCGATGGCGATTCCCGCGCACACGGCTGTGGTGATGAGGACTGTTCTGCGCGCGCTCTTGCGGATCTCTTCTTCTGTTCGTTCTCGGCGCACGTGGGTGGGGGTGGTGCTGGCGCGTGGGCGCTCTGGGAGTTTGGCTCTCACCTCGAAGCCTCCGTCGTCGGACGGGGCCGCTTCGAACCAGCCGCCTACCAGGGCCACTCGTTCGGCCAGGCCCATCAGGCCCTTGCCGCTGCCCACCGCAGGTGTTCTCGGGGCCGGGCCGTTGGTGATGCGGAGTTCCAGGTTGGCGGTGAGGGTCACGGTCACCTCGGCGCCGGGGGCGTGCTTGATGACGTTCGTCAGGGCTTCGGCGGTGACGCGGTGCACGGTTCTGGCGATGATGCCGTCGATCGCGGTCTTGCGGTTGTTGGTCAGCGCCACGTTCAGGCCGCTCCTGGCCACCAGTTCTTCCAGCGTGGCCACCGGTTCGTCCTCGTCGGCGCGCAGCACCTGCATGACGTCGGCCAGGCGTTCGGCTGCGGCCGTGACGCTCGCGCGGGCAGTCTTCGCGGCCTCGCGTTGGTCGGCGGTGAGGGTGGGTTCCAGTTCGAGGGCGCCGGTCAGCAGCGCGGCGCGTGCGAGTTCGTGGCCCACCAGGTCGTGCATTTCTCCTGCCAGGCGGGCGCGTTCGGCGTTGCGGGCGTTGTCCACGCTGCGTTCCAGCAGGGCGGCATGTTCCCAGCCGACGCCCTGGAGTTCCGCGTAACGGCGGCGGAAGCGGCCGATCGCCCACGGCACCACGCCCAGCACACCGATGCCGGACGTGACGGCCAGCGCGGTGTCCGAGCCGCCGCGTTCGGTCAGCGCCACGACCACTCCGGCGATCTCCACCAGGGTCAGCGTGATCGCGGTCGCGCGCGGGTCGTGCGCGTGCCGTCCGGCCAGGAAGCTCACCAGGGCCAAGGCCGGTGCCGGCGCGAGCACTCCGGTGGCGCTGTCGAACTCGACCCGCATCAGGTAGCAGACGAGCCACGCGCCCAGCCCGAGCGCCAACGCCACCGCGGGCCTGCGCGGCACGACCAGGAACGCGGCCGCGAAGATCGCCAGGTACAGCAGGACTTCCCACACGGCCAGCCGTCCCGCCCTGGACGTCACCGCCGCGGCGACGACCAGCAGACCCGAGCTCCCCCACAGAACCAGCCGCACCCACACGGCGTTCATCATCGCAGTCGCTGCATCACCACGGTCGGTGCCTCCGCCGCCGGCACCTCCACCTCCAGCTTCTTCTTGAGCAGCAACGCGATTCCCCACGACACCACCGCTCCGAGCGCGAGCCCGGCCAGCACGTCGTGCACGTAGTGGACACCCACGACGACGCGCGAGGCAGCCGCCGCGATCGCACACACCGCAGCGATCCAGCCGTAAGTCCTGTGCAGCAACCAGATCGCCATCGCGGACGCGCCCGCGATCACCGAGTGGTTGCTGGGGAACGACCAGTCACCCGGCTCGGGGCACACCGCGATCGACGGCCTGGTCCGGCACGGCCTGTCCTCCTGCACGACCAGCTTGATCACCTCGCTGACCGCGTACGCCACCACCACCCCGGCGCCGGCGAGGAACGCCCGCAGCTTGTGCCGGAACCAGAGCACCAGGAACATCACCGCGAACACACCGAGCACCGCGTCGGTGCCCACAGTCAGCCAAGTCACCCAGCCGAAACTACGAAGGCGGCGGCGTGAGCGCCCCTGCCCATCGGAACCGGTTCCTCCTTACTTTCGACAAGGAATGCGCTATTCCGGCACCGCGCTCGCCATGCTCAGCACGAGGTCGTAATAACCCTCCGGGTTGTCCGCGCCCGAGCGGCCGTCGATCAGTTCCCGCACGAGGTCGCAGTGGCCCGCGTGCTGCGCCGTTTCGGCCGTGACCCGCGCGAGCAGGTGCCCGAACGTGGTCACCCTGCGGTGCTCCGGCCACCACGCCACCGAGGCCGGCGCGTCGAGCGGTAACTCCGCGATCGACTCGTCCGAGTGCTTCCACGCTGCCCGGTAGAGGCCTAATAGGTACTCCCGGCTCTCCTCCGGCTTGGCCCACAGATCGCCGTTCTGCCAGATCGAACCGTCCTCGACCCAGGGCAGCAGTGGCGCCGGACGCCCCGCGCTGGCGCCGAGGTAGCCGAACTCGATCCCGGCGAGGTGTTTGACCAGCCCCAGCAGGTTGGTACCGCTGGGCACGAGCGGGCGGCGGGCGTCGAACTCGCTGAGCCCCTCCAGCGAGCCGACCACCGAGTCGCGGCACTCCTGGAGGTAGTGGCGGAGGTCATCGGCAATCATTCTTCCGACCCTAGCGCCGGGGTCTGACAGTTCTGAGAGCCTCGATCCCGTGCAGAAACTCCTCGTCGCCGCCCTGCTCGGCGCTTCCCTCGTGACCACCGCCGTCCCCGCCTCAGCCGGTGGGGTCGACCGCGCCGACGCCGCCGCCGGGTGGCTCGCCAGACAGATGGCGGACGGCGAACGCCTGGAGACCGAGTTCGGCGGCGTCAAGTACCCCGACCAGGGCCTGACCATCGACGCGATCTTCGCGTTCGCCGCGGCCCGCACCGCCGACGACTACTCCGACCGCGCCATCGCGTGGCTCGCGAAGCCCGAGATCTCCAGCGGCTACCTGGGTGCCGACGGCGAGTCGTACGCGGGCGCGCACGCGAAACTGGCCGTGGCCGCGCGGGTGAAGGGCAAGAACCCACGCGCGTTCGGCGGCATCGACCTGATCGCGGGCCTCAAGGCGTTGCAGGCGCCGTCCGGCCGCTTCTCCGACCGCTCGGCGTTCGGCGACTTCTCCAACGCGTTCACGCAGTCCTACGCCCTGGTCGCGCTCGGCCGCGACGCGAAGGGCGCCGGCTACCTCGCCGCGAGCCAGTGCGCGGACGGCGGCTTCCCCGTGACGTTCGAGACCTCGCCGTGCGTGAGCGACGTCGATGCGACCGCTATCGCCGTGCAGGCACTACGCGCGCAAGGCAAGCCAGCGGGCCGTGCGGTGACCTGGTTGACGTCCAAGCAGCAGGCCGACGGCGGGTTCCCGAGTGCCGCCGGTGTCTCGAACGCCAACAGCACGGGTCTGGTGGCCCAGGTCGTGCACGGCAGTGCCCAGTTGAAGGCGCGCAGGTACCTGAAGTCGGTGCAGGTCGGGTGCTCCGACGCGACGAACAAGGGTGCGATCGCGTTCGACGCGTCCGGCTTCGACCCCGCCAACGCACCGCGCGCGACGGCTCAGGCCGTGCTGGGTCTGACGGGCGCCAACCTCACCACGCTGCGCAGCGGCGGACCGGACGGCGCACCCACTCTTTCGTGCTGATCCAGGTCAACGCCGAATCGCTCGAATCCCGCTCAAGTTCCGCTGGAGCGACCGTTCGTCTAGGACACTAGCTGACCTCAAGTGGTCCTAGAGTCCTTCATGTCGGGACAAACGAACGAAGGACAGAAGCGATGACCACCACCGAGATCCTCACCGGCGAGCGCGCGGACCTCCTCGAGACGCTCCGGCAGCACCGCTGGTTCCTGACGTTCACCGCGCAGGGCCTGAGCGACGAGCAGGCGGCGTCGAGCCCGACGGCGAGCGCGCTGTGCATCGGCGGCCTGATCAAGCACGTCGCGTCGGTCGAGGAGAACTGGGTCAAGTTCATCGAGCAGGGCACGTCGGCGATGGAGTCCGACCCCGAGTCGAAGGACTACGAGAACCACGAGGCGAACTTCCGGATGGAGCCGGGCGAGACGCTGGAGAGCATCATCGCCCGGTACAACGAGGTCGCGGCCTACACCGACAAGCTGGTCGAGACGGTCGACATGGACCTCTCGCACGCGCTGCCGTCCGCGCCCTGGTTCCCCGAGGGCAAGACGTGGTCGGCTCGGCGGGTGTTCGTGCACATCGTCGCGGAGACGTCGCAGCACGCCGGGCACGCGGACATCATCCGCGAGACCATCGACGGCCAGAAGACGATGGGCTAGGGCTTCGGGGGCGAGAAGGCCGAGAGGAACTGGTCCCGGAAGTCGCTCATCCGCGACACCGGGGCCGTCCCTCCCGGCTTGATGCCGTCGTCCCACTTCCAGTCGGCGACCCGCTCCATCACGGCCGGGTCCTTGGCGACGATGGTGATCGGCACGTCCCGCGAGGCTCCCTCGCCGGTCACCATCTGCGCCGGCTGGTGGTCGCCCAGGAACACCATCACGAGGTTCTCGTCGCCGTACTTCTCCAGGTACGAGATCACCGACTCCAGCGAGTACGAGATCGAGTGCGCGTAGTCGGCGCGGACGGCGTTGGGGTCGCGGCCGAAGATGGACTCCGGCGGGTCGTTCGAGGCGGGCATCTTCGAGTAGATCGAGCCGTCACCCAGCTGGTCCCAGTCGACGGAGTCCGGCGTCGGCGACCACGGCGCGTGCGAGGACACCATCGGGATCGCGGCCATCACGGGACCGGCCGCCTTCGAGCGCTCGTTGCGTTGGAACGACTCCAAGGTGAACTGGTCGGGCGTCGTCGCGTAACCGAAGCGCGGGCCCTGGTAGCCGAGGTCCTGGGCGGCGTAGATCTTGTCGTAGTGGAAGAAGTCGCCCTCCGGCCACGCCTGCGTGATGCCGGGCACGACGCCCACCGAACGCCAGGAGGCCTCGCGGAACGCGCGCGGCAGCGTGAGCCGGTCGGAGGCCACCAGGTTGCGGTAGCGCTGCTGGTTGTCGATCCACAGGCCGGACAGCAACGTCGCCTGTGCCATCCAGCTGCCACCACCGGCGGTCGGCGAGGTCAGGTAGGCCGAGCGGGACGAGTAGCCTGCCGCCTTCAGCCGGTCGTCGCCGGCGGCCAGTTTCGCGGCCACGCCGGGCATGTCGAGCGCGGACTTGCCGTAGCTCTCCACGAACGTGAAGACGACGTCCTTGCCCTGCAACGAGGACAGCAGGCCGGAGTGCCCGCGGAACGCGTCGACCGAGGCCTCCGCCGCGAACGCCTCCTGGTCGTGCAGGCCGGCCTGAACCCGGCGCGCGTGGTCGACCAACGAGGTCGCGGCCGCGTCGGAGTAGACAGGGATCCCGGGAACGGCAAGGGAAACGCACGCCACGGCGACGAGGGCCACCGCGCGGATCGCGACGGGACGACGACCGGCGGCAACGGAACTGAGGCGCAGCACGGAAAGCGCGGCCAGCCACACGATGCCGACGACCAGGGCGACGGCGAGGCCCACGGCCAGCACGGAGGCGAAGCGGCCGAAGGTGACGTCCACGAAGTCGATGGCGGGCACCAGCAACGGCCAGTCCAGCACGAGGTCGAACGGCCGGTACAGCACCATGTCGAAGCCGATGTCCATGATCTTCACGACGGTGAACACGCCCAGCGCGACACCGCCGGCGATGGCGAACGGCTTGCGGAACCGGTCCGGCAGCAGCACCAGCAGCATCACGCCGACGAGGCCTTCGAGCGGTACGCGGAGGAACGCCTCGAACGAGAACTTCTCCAGGTCGCTCGGCGCGATGAGCACGAACAACACGAACAGCCCCGCCAGCACCGTGACCGCTCGCCGCAGCAACATCCTCACCGAGACTCCCCTTTCCGGACCCTATGAGGTAAACGCGGCTCGGCCCGTGACCGGTTCAACTGCTCTACCATCGGGTTCGTGACCCGCCCGCACGTTCTGCTGAGCGTCGCCGTCAGCCTCGACGGCCACATCGACGACCGCGGCACCGAGAGGTTTCCGCTTTCGAACGCGGAGGACTTCGACCACGTAGACCGGATGCGTGCGGAGTCGGACGCGATTCTGGCCGGGGCCGAGACGTTGCGCCGCGACAACGCGCGACTGCTCGTCTACAGCGACGAACGGCGTGCGCGGAGAATAGCCGACGGCAAACCGGAACTCCCGCTGCGGGTCACCGTCACCAGGAGTGGTGACTTCGACCCTGAGCTGCGGTTTTGGCACTGCGGTGGCGCCAGTCTCGTCTACTCGAAGAGCCAGCGGACGACCGTCGACCACCTCACCGAAACCAGAACCTTCAGCGAATTCTCAGAGATTCTCGACGACCTCGGCGCACGCGGCGTGCGAAAGCTCATGGTCGAAGGCGGCACCAGCATTCACACGGCGTTCCTCAAGGCCGGACTGGCCGACGAGATCAGGGTCGCGGTGGCGCCGATGCTGATCGGACAGGCGACGGCCCCGCGTTTCGTGAATCCCGCCGAATTCCCCGGTGGACCGGCACGCCGATTCCACCTGGAGGACGTCACGAAAGTCGGGGACGTCGCGGTGCTCCGCTACTTCCCGAAAGTCACTTCCGCACCAGCTTGAGCACCCCGAGGATCTGCTCGCGGCGGTACACGGCGATCACCAGCGCCCACACGACGTAGATCAACGGCATCATCGCGCCCTTGAAGCCGCCGTTGGTCACCAGGAACACCTCGGTGAACGCCGCGCCGGCCATGATGCCCGCGAGCGCCAGCGCCGCCAGCCCGCAGATGCGCGGGATGAGCAGGCCGATCGCGGCCGCGATCTCCAGCGTGCCGGTGAGGTAGCGGAACCACTGGCCGAACCCGATGTCGTCGAACTTCGCGACGAACTGGTCGGTGAACAGCGAGTAGCCGTTCCGCACGAACTCCACGGCGAGCACGATCTGCAGGATCCAGACGACGACGTTGCCGATCTTCGCCGCGGTTGAGGTCTGCTCAGACATGGCGGGATCCTCCCACCGAAACGGGCGCGTTGTTGTAGAGCCACAACACATCGCGACCGAACGACCACACCAACGATGCCAACGCGAGACCAACGAGCACGCCCGCGAACGGCAGCAGCCCGGACGCCGCCACGACGAGGAAGATCCCTTGCACCGCGGCGACGACCTTGCGCGCGTAGCTGGCCGGCAGCGGAGCGTTCATCCAGCGCAGACGCCACGACGCGGCCACGAACACGTACCGCATCAAGCCGATCGCGAGCACCCACGGGCCCAGGTGGACGGCCACGTACGCGCTCAGCACGAGGATCAGGAACGCGTCGACCTCCATGTCGAACCGCGCGCCCAACGCGGTCGAGGTGCCCGTGCGGCGAGCGACCTGACCATCCACCCAGTCGAGTGACAACGCCACGGCGGCAAGAGTCACGACCAGCGCGACCGGAACGTCCTGACCTGCGCGATCGGCGACCAGAGCCGTCACAGCGCCGACCATCAGGCCGCGGGCGAGCGTGACGCGGTCGGCGGGACCCAAAGCAGACGTGCGGTGCCGTTGCATGCCGTAGCCGAGGAACGCCCAGGTGGCGAACCCGTAGGCGAGACCGGCGGCCCAGCCGAGCGGGCCGAGCCCGGCGGTGGCACCGACCACGGCCAGCGCGAGGACCTGGAACCCGGCCCAGATGGCAGGCTCCCGCAGGACGGGTGCCGTCCTGGTGTGCTGAAGTGTGATCATCAGGTGCCCCTAACGAACTTCGTGCGGCGGAGGTGTTGTGAGTGACACGTACGGCGAGTGCCTTTTGGCTCAATGAATCGGGAAAAGGGGAAGTTCGGCAGGTCGCGCTGGCCGAGCCCGGTCCCGGCGAGGTCGAGGTGCGCACACTGTTCTCGGGGGTGAGCCGCGGCACGGAGACCCTCGTGTTCCGCGGTGGCGTGCCGGAGAACCAGCACGCGGTGATGCGGGCGCCGTTCCAGGAGGGCGACTTCCCGTGGCCGGTGAAGTACGGCTACCTCAACGTGGGCGTCGTGCAGAACGGGGACCTCAAGGGCCGCACCGTGTTCTGCCTCTATCCACATCAGACCCGTTACGTCGTCCCGGAAGCGGCGGTCACACTCGTGCCGGAGGCGGTTCCGGCCGAACGCGCGGTGCTGGCGGGCACCATCGAGACCGCGGTGAACGCCGTGTGGGACGCACGGCCGTTGATCGGTGACCGGATCGCCGTGGTCGGTGGCGGCATGGTCGGGTCGAGCATCGCGGCGGTGCTGGCGACGTTCCCCGGAGCCCGCGTCGAGCTCGTGGACGCCGACCCCGCCCGCGAGGAGGTTGCCCGAAAGCTCGGCGTCGGCTTCGCGCTTCCGGGCAACGCTCTGGACGGATGCGACCTGGTCTTCCACGCCAGTGCGACCGAGGCCGGTCTCACCACCGCGCTGAACCTGCTCGCGCCGGAGGGCAGGGTGATCGAGCTGAGCTGGTACGGCGACCGGTTGATCTCCGTGCCGCTGGGCGAGTTCTTCCACTCGCGGCGGCTCACGATCCGCAGCAGCCAGGTCGGCGTGGTCGGCCGCCCGGACCGCACCTACGGCGAACGCATGGCCGTCGCGCTCGACCTGCTGGCCGACACCAGGTTCGACGCGCTGATCACCGGCCACAGCCCGTTCGAGGACCTGCCAGAGGTCATGCCGAAGCTGGCCGACGGCGAGATCCCGGCGCTGTGCCACCGCGTTGACTACGGTCAGGCCCATGTTCCCGAGTGACACCACCGTCGACGTGCGCGGTAAGCGCGTGGCCGTGCTCCCGGTCGGCAGCACCGAGCAGCACGGCCCGCACCTGCCGCTGGCGACGGACTCGGTGATCGCCTGGACCGTCGCGTCCGCGATCGCCGCGAGGTACCCGGCCGTCCGGCTGCTGCCGCCGATCCAGTTCTCGTGCTCGCAGGAGCACACCGCCTGGCCGGGGACCGTCAGCATCTCCGCGCGCACCCTGGTCTCAGTGGTCGGCGACATCGCGGAGTCCTTGCGGCACAACGGGGTCGAGCACGTCGTGCTGGTCAACGGCCACGGCGGCAACTACGTGCTGTCGAACGTCGTGCAGGAGGGCGAGGGGCTCGCGCTCTTCCCCGGCAGGGACGACTGGGCGTTCGCGCGGGAGAAGGCCGGCATCGAGACCTCGGCGTACAGCGACATGCACGCGGGTGAGCTGGAGACCTCGATCCTGCTGCACGCCCACCCCGATCTGATCCGTCCTGGCTACGAAACCGCTGACCACCTGGCGGAGGACCGGCGGCACATGCTCACCCTCGGTCTGGCTCCGTACACGTCCTCCGGTGTCATCGGACGTCCGTCGCTCGCGTCAGCGCGCAAGGGCGAGCTCCTGCTCGCGGGACTGGTCGACTCGTTCCGCCACTACCTGGACCTTTTCGGCCTTTCGGCGTGACACGAAGAGCACGACCGCGCCGGGCAACGCGGCGATGAGCGCCAGCACGCCGTAGACGATGCCCGTGGTGAAGCCCTGTGCGGCACCCAGGCCGGCGGCTCCGAACGCCACCGCGAGGAACGCCTCGCGCGGGCCGAACCCGCCGATGTTGACCGGGATCGCCATGATCAGCAGCGCCAGCACGACCACCGGTGCGAGCTGGGTGACCGTGGCGTCCGACCCGGCGGCGCGGGCGGCCACCAGGAACATCGCCACGTACCCGGCGACCGTCGCGGCCGACAGTCCGATGACCGCGGGCCAGGTCTTGAACGACAGCAGCCTGATGCCGTCGGCCAGGGTGTTGACCAGGGCCTTCCGCACCGGGCGGATGTTCCAGCCGATCACCGCGGCGAGGGCGAGACCGGCGAGGATCGCGGCGACGGTGGTGCCGCTGAGCGTGAGGTCGAGGCCGGGCGCGGGGTGCGTGAGCAGCACCGCGAGCCCGATCCCGATGAGCACGACCTGGCCGGCCATCCGCTCGAAGAACACGGCGCGCACGCCCCGTCCGACGTCGCCCGACTCCCGGCCGTGGTTGACCGCGCGGTGCACGTCGCCTAGCACGCCGGCGGGCAGCACGGCGTTGACGAGCTGGGCGCGGTAGTAGTCGCCGACCGCGGTCTTCATGGTCAGCGGCAGGCCGAGGCGGTGCGCGACGAGGACCCAGCGACCCGCGCTGAGCACCGTCGTCACGAGCCCGATCGCCAGCGCGGCGGCGACGGAGAACGCGTCGATCGCGCGCAGTCCGTCGAGGAACGCCCCGGTGCCCAGGCGAACGCCCAGAGCAACCAGGATGCCCACCGCCAGCAGGAGGCGAAGCCACGGCCAGAACTTCTTCATCACACAGCTCCCGGTAGTGCCAGCAGGTCGACGTGGTGGACCACCGCGGAGGCTGTTGACCTGCGGCGCAGGTACTCGGAGGCCTCGGAGGCGAGTGCGGGTTCCTGCTCCACCGCGGCACCGACCCAGCCCTTCAGCCATTCCTGCTGAAGCGCGTCGCCGTTCATGCGCCAGGGGCTCGAAGCCGTCCGAACCGAAGCGCCCGCTGCCACGAATGCCTTCTCGGCAGCAGCTGGTGCATCAGGTCCGAGCAGACGGCGCCCGTCCACGACGCGGCGCTGGTGAGCGTTGAACGCGTCCTGGAAGGCGGCGTCGAGCGGCTCGGCCGGATCGATGTCGATCCGGCCTGCCACCGAGAGCGTGAACAGAGCGGGCACATGTGCTTCTACGCATGCAACCGCCAGAGCGTTCATCTCGTCAGCAGTGAGCAAGTCGAGCAGTGCTGAGCAAGTGACCAGGTCAGCACCCGCGAGGTCGGCGGCTCTCAGGGACGTGAGGTCGCCCTCACGCGTTTCGGCGGTGACGTTCGGCAGCGCGCTCATGCCGGCCTCCGCCAGCCCGAGCAGCCGGGGGTCGCGGTCGTGCAGCACCCAGTGCTGCGCGCCGCCGAGCCTCCCGGCGAGCCATCGTCCCATCGATCCCGTGCCACAACCGAGGTCACGGATCGTCAGGGGGTTTCGGTTCACCAGAGTTTCGCGGACGGTCTCCGCGAGGTCGGTCGAGCGTGCCTGTGCGTCGGCGTTTTCCCGCAGTGCCAGCCATTCCGGGGCGAAGGTCATGGCCGGAGCGTAGCCAGCACCCTCCGCAGGTCCTCTGTGGATTCGTCCCAAGTGGACAGAACGGCCCGCCTGGCGAGCGCCCTGGACCGCAGTTCGGACCTCAGATCCCGATCTTGAAACCAGCCCGTTAGTGCAGCTTCCAATGCATTTTCGTCCCCGGCCGGAATCAGCAGGCCGCCGTCTGCGAGCGCATCGGGAACGGCGCTCGCGATGACCGGCAGACCGTGCGCGAGGGCCTCGGTGACGACCATGCCGTACGTCTCGTTGCGCGAGGCCAGCACGAAGAGGTCGGCGGTGGTGTACGCGCTGGTCAGAGCCTCGCCGGCGAGGGGTCCGGGGTAGCTGACGCGGTCGTCGCGCGGGAGTTCGCGCAGGAACGGCCGGTGCGGGCCGACGCACGTCAGCCGCCAGTCGCGTTCGATCCTCCGCAACGCTCTGACCAGCAGGTCGTGGCCTTTGCGGGGTGTGATGGACGCGACGCAGAGCAGGTGGTGGACGCCGTCCGTGCCGCGCGCGAGCGGGGCCGGATCGGTGCCGGGAACGACGACGTGGACCTCGCTGAGGCCGTGCCGTTCGGCGATGTTCCCGGCGGCCGTCGGACTCGTCGCGATGACCGCACTCGCGGCCCTCAGGACCTGCCCTTCGCAGTCGTTCAGGAGGGCGGCGGTCGCGGGGTCGAGGCCCGTCTCGTCGGCCAGCGGCAGGTGGACGAGGACCGCGATTTCCAACCGACGTGTGTGAGGGACCACGATCTCGGGTAGTCCGCAGCTCACGAGACCGTCGAGGAGCACGACGTCTCCGTGCGGAATCGCCGCAAGCGCTTGCTCCAACGCGGTGGGGTCGGCTGGACGCGGCCAGTCACCAGCGACGGTCACACGGGTCATGCCGGCGCTCACGCGCAGGTCGTAGACGTTGCCGCCGCTGGGACTGCCCGGATCCTCGACGTCAGCCGGAAGGACGAAGTGCACGTTCGTAACCGGCCCACGCCACGTGCGACTCGTGGAGTGTGACGGCGATCGCATCGATCCCGTGAGCGCCCTCACCGAGAGCGCCTTCGGCGATCTTGTCCGCCAGCTGGTCGGCGATGTGCTTCGCGAGCCATTCCGTGGACGTGTTGGTGCCCGCGAACTGGGGTTCTTCATCCAGGTTGCGGTAGTTGAAGACGGCCAGGACCTTGTTCAGCTCCTGGGTGGCGAGTCCGATGTCGACGACGATGTTGTCCGAATCGAGCTCAGCCCGTTTGAACGTTGCGTCCACCAGGAACGTTGCTCCATGCAGACGTTGTGCTGGACCGAAGACCTCGCCGCGGAAACTGTGCGCGATCATCACGTGATCGCGGACGGTGATGCTGAACAGGATGACCTCCGCTGTGCGGTCGGGTTACGGTGCGACCTCCATCCGAGCGTAGCTGCACGTTCGGAAGGCGCCAGGTGACAAGGGGACCGTAGATGTTCGAACAGGCCTTCAGTGACGAAGACGTGGCGGAGTCCGACCTGGTGACCCGCCGTGGCACCTTCCGCGCAGTCGCGTTCCGCGCGGACGGCCACGAGCACATGGCTCTTGTTTACGGCAAGACGAAGCTGCGCGAGAACGTCCTCGTGCGCATCCACTCCGAGTGCATGACGGGCGACATCTTCGCGGCGATGCGGTGCGAGTGCGGCGAGCAGCTCGACGCGGCGTTGAACACCATCGTGCGCGAGGGCAGCGGCATCCTCGTGTACCTGCGCGGGCACGAAGGCCGCGGCATCGGCCTGGTGGCGAAAATCCGGACGCACGTGCTCCAGGACGAGGGACTGGACACGTTGGACTCGGCGACCTCGCTCGGCCTGCCCGTCGACGTGCGTGACTACACACCCGCAGCGCGCGTGCTGAAGCATCTGCGCGTGCAGTCCGTACGGCTGATGTCCAACAACCCCGACAAGATCGCCGCTTTGGAGTCCAACGGCATTCCGGTGACGGCGCGCGTGCCGTCGTTGATGACGCCGAACCAGCACAACATCGCGTACCTGACGGCCAAGCGGGACCGGCTCGGTCACGACCTGCCGCAGGTCGACTCCTTCACGTTGCCGCACGCCCGCTGACCGTTGCTTTCACGGCACGTGAAGCACAGAATGTGCCGATGCTGGCGCTGCGTGCCGCGCGTGCGTTCGACGGGGAGAGGTCGATCGCCGGCCCCGTCACGGTCGTCACCGAGAACGGGAAGATCAAGGCCGTCGAGCAGGGCCGTCCCGACGTCGCCGGTGCCGAGGTGGTCGACCTCGGCACCGCCACCGTCCTACCGGGACTGATCGACACCCACGTCCACCTGTGCGGGGACAACGGCGTCGACGCCCTCGACCGGTTGCCGTCGTTCACGGCGGAACACCTGGACGCGGTGATCGAGGACGGCCTCGACCGCCACCTCCGTGCCGGCGTCACCACCGTGCGCGACCTCGGGGACCGCTCCTGGGCTGTGACGGACCAGCGCGACCGCCACCGGCAGCGCGTCCTCGCCTCCGGGCCTCCCATCACGAGCCCGCGCGGCCACTGCTGGTCGATGGGCGGGGAGGCGGAGGGCGACGAGGCGCTCCGCCGTGCCGTGCGCGAACGGGCGGACCGCCGGGTCGACATCGTCAAGGTCATGGCCAGCGGTGGGTTCGCCACCCCCGGCACGATCGTCGACGACTGCCAGTTCACCGAGCACGAACTGCGCGTGGTGGTCGAGGAGGCCCATTCGCTCGGCCTCCCGGTGACCGCCCACGCCCACAGCCTCACGGCCGTGCAGCACGCCATGGCCGCGGGCGTCGACGGCATCGAGCACTGCACGTGCCTGTCCGGCGGGGCCATGGTGATCCCCGTCGAGCTGATGGACGCGTTGGCGGAGGCCGACATCGCCGTGTGCCACACGCTCGGGTCGACGGTTCCCCCGCCTCCCCACATCAGGGAGGCGTTCGAACGCGCGGGGATGAGCGTGGCCGCGAAGATCGCCGCGGTCGGCCGCATGTTCGACCACGGCGTGCGCGCCGTCTCCGGGACCGACGGCGGCATCAGTCCTGGCAAGGCGCACGGGATTTCCGCCCACGCCCTCGGCGACATGGTCGATGCCGGCATGCCGAACGCTGCGGTGCTCGCGAGCGCCACGAGTCAGGCGGCGCGGGCGTTGGGCGTGAGCAAGGGGATGCTGCGACCCGGTTGGGACGCTGATGTGATCGCCGTGCGAGGAGATCCCATGCGGGACATCACGGCGTTGCACCACGTGGGCACCGTGGTGATCGGTGGTCAGATCGCGACGACCGTCTTGCCGACCGACCGTCGCGAGTAGACGTGGTCCACCGCTTTCAGCGCCTCGGAGAGCGGGAAGACCTTGTCCACCGCGGGCTTGACCTTGCCTGACTCGGCGAGCACGCGCAGCTCGTCGAAGACGTCGGCGCGTTCCGCCGACATCAGCGGGACGAGCTTCCTGGAGGAGAAGAGGTTCAGCAGCGGTGCGGCCATCATCTTGTGGAAGCCGCCGGTGATCGTTCCGCCGGTTTCGGCGCCCACGAGCACGATCCGGCCCCGGTCGTTGGTCGCCTTGCGCAGCAGGGAGAACGGCCTGCCGCCACCGCAGTCGAGGATCAGGTCGTACGTGCCGGTGAAGTCCGCGACCGTGTAGTCGAAGACCTCGTCAGCGCCCAGGTTCCTGGCCAGCTCGACCTTGCGTGTGCTGCACACGGCCGTTACGTGCGCACCCATCGCCTTCGCGATCTGCACGCCGTACGACCCGACTCCCCCGCCCGCGCCGAGCACCAGGACCCGTTGCCCCGGCTGGACTCCGCGCAGGCCCTGCAGTGCCGTACCGCCCGAGATCGGCAGCGCGGCGGCCTCGGAGAACGAGAGGCCCTGCGGCTTGCGGGCGAGCCTCGTGACCGGAGCGACGGCGTGTTCGGCGAACGACCCCTCGCACGTGCCGAACACCTCGTCGCCGACGGCGAACTCCGTCACGCCGGGCCCGATCTCCCGCACGACGCCCGCGACGTCGCGTCCCGGTACCGGTGACTTCGGTCCGCGGACCCCGAACCCGATGAACCGCACCAGGTACGGCTTCCCGGTGAGCAGGTGCCAGACGCCCATGTCGACGCCCGCCGCCCGCACCTCCAGCAGAACCTCGCCGTTCCCAGGCACAGGCACATCGAGGTCACCGAGCACCGCCGATCCGTATCTTCGTTGCACGACAGCCTTCACAGCTCTTCCTCCTCCGGGTACTGGAACACGTCTTCGAGCGACACCTGAAACACCCGCGCGATCTTGAAGGCGACCTCCAGCGAGGGCGAGTACTTGCCCTGCTCGATGGCGATCAACGTCTGCCGCGTCACGCCGATGGCCGCGGCGAGATCGGCCTGCTTCATCTCGTCGTGCGCGAACCGCAGCGCGCGGATGGAGTTCGTGACTTTCGTGGGCTTCACAGCGTTCCCCGCCGGTAGAGCGCGATCTTCGCCATCGACCCGATCACCGCGGACAGCACGAAGCACAGGTAGAGGACGTTGGCGATCCAGAAGTAGGGCGCTTCGAGCATCGCGAGCCCCATCGCGGAGACGCCGCCGATGACGACGAACGACTGCCCGACGTGGTCGCCGAACCGGGCGATCTGCTGGTCCCGTTCGTCGGCCTGCAGCCCGTCGTTGCGGGAGGCGATGCCGAACCAGATGCCCGACACGATGCCGGCGACGATCCCGAACAGGATCGTCCACAGCAGGGCGCCGATGTAAGGCGCGTCACTCAAATCGCCGCCCGCCCTGCCGGTCAGGACAAGCACGACGTACACGCCATATCCGACCAGGGCGATGACCGCCAAGGCCCACGCCCGCTTCTCCTCGAACGCCATGGTCCCGCTCCCGATGTCAAAGAAACCTGACATCGCCAAGGTAAAGCTACTTGGACACCGTGTCAAACATCTTTGACTTGCGCACCCTTGATCGGCGCGGCCAGATGGCGGTCGACTACCTCCGATCGGACCCATTAGCGTGCGGCGCATGCTCCGTCCGATCCTCGTTGCGTGCGCGCTCGCCCTCACGGCCTGCGGCCACGCGGTGTCGGCGGAACCACCCGCCGCCGCACGCACGCAGCCCCCGTCGCACACCCCGGCCGCCGCACCCCTGGTCGCGACGCCCGAGGTCTGCCCGCTGCCCGACAGCGGCTTCGAGTGCGACGTCCAGAAGCGCCTGAAGGCGGCGGTCGACTACGCCGAGACCAGGCCGGGATCGGTCGGCTTCGTCCTGCGCGACCGCAAGACGGGCGCGGTCTGGCGCAACACCCACGCCGGCGAGATGACGTGGACCGCGTCCACCATCAAGCTCGCCATGGTCGTGAACCTGCTGGAACGCCACCGCGCCGGCGCCATCAAGCTCACCACCGACGACCGCAAGCTGATGACCGCGATGCTGCACAGCTCGGACGACAACGCGGCCGACACGCTGTGGAAGCGCTACGGCGGCGCCACCTTCAACGCCGCGTTCGGCAAGTACGGCATGACCGGCCTGGTCCCGCAGCGCGGCTACTCCTCGGCGTTCCCCTACTGGGGCTTCGAGAAGTGCACGGCCGACGACCTCGACCGCCTGATCAACTACGTCCTCGACGAGGTGCCCGCCGACGACCGCGACTACATCACCGGCCAGATGCGCCAGGTGGGCCCCGAACAGCAGTGGGGCGTCTGGGGACCGGACGCGGGCGCGAAGAACGGCTGGTCGGAGGAAGACGGCGGCTGGGTGATGAACTCGGTCGGCTTCGTGGGCCCCGACGCCCGCTACACGCTGGCCATCATGAACAACCTCAAGGGCGAGGGCGCCTACGACGAGGGCCGCGCCACGGACACGGAGATCACCCGGATCCTCTTCCGCTAGCCCTCCGGATCGGTCCGCCCGGCGGCGCCCACTCCGTCCCGAAAGCGTCCACTCAGGACCCGAGCGACTCCCACAGGCAGAGCACCGAGCCCTCGCTGTCCTTGACGTACTGCGAGAACCCGAACTCCCCCACCTGCTCCCTGTCGTTGAGCAGCTCACCACCGGCCGCCACGACCTTGCGCGCGGTCTCCTCGACGCTGTCCACGTCGATGATCAGCACCGGCCCGCGCACGAACTCGGTGCGCGGCGAGATCCCACCGTCCGCGTCCTGCACGTCCACCGGCTCACCGCTGGCGTCGACCAGCACGTAGTCGAACGGCAACCGCTGCGCCGACCACCCGAACACGTCGTGGTAGAAGGCCGTGGCCCGCTCGAGGTCGTCGGCCGGCACCTCGAACTTGACCCGCCTCATCGCGCGAGGTCCGGCACCTGGGCGACGAGCTCCTCCGGCGCCGACAAGCGCCACGCCTCGAACACGAGCTCGTTCACCTCGTCGGCCTCGACACCCTCGAGGTAGACCACGACCCAGCCGAACCCGCCGGCCGTGAACTGCACCTCGAACACGTCGGGCCGTTCCGACACCAGCGCCAGCTGCTCGGACAACGTCTGCTTCAGCCCGACCGTCTGCGTGCGCGGCCAGTAGTACCCGAACACCTTGCCCCGCACGCGGAACGTGTCGTGCTGCTGCCCGGAGGACCGAGTCGCCTCGGCGAGCCCGTCCACGATCTTGAAGAGCTGTTTGTTCGTCGTCGCCACTACCGACCCCCAAAGCCGAAGGCGGAAAGTATAAATCCGGCTTTCAGGACGCGGGAGCGGCAATCCTCCTCACGTGATCGGCGACCAGGGCGGCGTGCGACAGCGGTGTGCCGAGGTCCTCGACGTCACCGTTGGTCGTGTAGTCGAGCAGCACGACGTCGGCGGTCTCGGCCAGCTCGCGCAACCGAGCCACCTCCGCCGCCAGCCGGTGCTCCAGAACCCAGCGGTAGGCCGGTAAGTAGATCTCCAGCCGGGCCGACCGGTAGTCGAGCAGCCCCTCGCCACCCAGCCCCGCGCGATGCCCGCGCACCGGACCGAAGCGGCGAACCGTGCGCTTCAAGCCCTTCATCGAGGTGACGGCGAGCTTGGGCGGGTCGACGTCGGCGCCGTCGAAGACCTTCAACGCCTGCCAAAGACCTTCGACGGACTCGCTCGTCACGCCCGGCGACAGCGGCACCGGGATCTGGCCGTGCGGGTAGAACGGGCTGAAGCGCACCCACGGGTCGGGGCCGCGGGAGGTCACGTCGACGACCACCGCGCCGGGGCGCTGCACCTTGCGCCGCTTGCTCGCGACTTCGATCGGCATGGGTCGAGGATGGCAGGAGGGTCTGACAATTTTCGGCGCCGCGGAGCAGCCTGGCGTTCTGCGAGGCCGTTCGTCGCGTCGCCGTTCAGCGAACCGGTTGATCCAGCGCGACCTTCGTCGGTGTGACACGGCTGCGCTGGGTCAGCACGACGCAGACGAGCACGACGGCCGCGGTGGCGAGGGCAGGCCAGCCGACCGGTTCGCCCAGCACCAGAGCGGACCACAGCAACGTCAGGACCGGCTGGGCCAGCTGGATCTGGCCGATCTTGGCGACGCCGCCCGCGGCCAGGCCGGCGTACCAGGCGAAGAAGCCCAGGAACATCGAGATCAGGGCCACGTAAGCGAAACTGAGCCACACGACGGTGTCGGCGCGCGAGAAGTCCGCTGTGTACAGGGAGACCGGGATGGTCACCGGCAACGAGACGACCAGTGCCCAGCAGACCGTGCGCGCGCCGCCCAGTTCACGGGCGAGCGCGCCGCCCTCGGCGTAGCCCAGGCCGCACAGCACGACGGCGATCAGCAGGTACGCGTCGGCCAGGCTCAGCGAACCGGAGAACCCGCCGCCGGTGGCCACGAACGCCAGCACCGCGAGCAGACCGGCGCCGCTGGCGAGCCAGAACGCGAGCGGCGGGCGCTCTCCCGCCCGCACGACGGCCCAGATCGCCGTGGACATCGGCAGCACGGCGATCACGACGGCGCCGTGGGCCGAGGTCTGCGTGGTGAGGGCGAGAGAGGTGAAGAGCGGGAAGCCGATCACGATGCCGAGAGCGACGACGAGCAGGCGACGGACCTGCGTTACCGACGGTCGCGGCGCTCGCGATAACGCCAGGTAGGCGATCGCCAGGAGGCCGGCGACGAACGCGCGTCCGAACGCGACGAACCACGCGTCCAGGCCTGCCACTGCCAGCCGGGTCGCGGGCAGGGAGAAGCTGAAACCCAGCACGCCGAGCGCGCCGAGTGTTACCCCCGCTGGCACGATAACGTTACTCTTGGCTCTCATGAATGAGGATAACGCAGCCATCCGCGTTATCGAGGACCTGAGAGCGACGGCACGTGCCGGGCACGCCGGCGACCGGATGCCCTCGGTGCGCGACCTGATGGCACGGCACCGCGCCTCCCCCGCGACGGTCCAGCAGGCCATCCAGCGCGTCGCCGCCGAAGGCCTCGTCGAGGTGCGGCCCGGCCGGGGCAGCTACGTCGCCCAGCGCGCCACGACGCCGAGCCACGACCTGTCGTGGCAGGCCGTCGCACTAGGCGAGGGCAGGCCCGGTGAGGACCTCGTGGCGAACCTCGTCGCCGTGCCCAAGCCCGAGGCCATCCCGCTGACCAGCGGCTACCTCGACCCCGATCTGCAGCCGACCGACGCGCTCGGCGCAGCGCTCAGCCGTGCCGCACGCCGACCCGCGAGCTGGGGACGCGTGCCGGTCGAGGGCAAGGAGGAGCTGCGCGCGTGGTTCGCCAAAGAGGCGGGCGGCGAGCTCAGGGCAGGCGACATCACGGTCTGCGCGGGTGCCCAGGAAGCACTCGCGACCGTGTTCCGCGGCCTCGGCGAGCGCGGTGACGCGGTGCTCGTCGAGTCGCCCACCTACCTCGGCGCGATCGCGGCCGCGCGCGACGCGGGGCTCAAGGTCGTCCCCGTGCCCGCCGACCAGGACGGCGTGCGTCCCGACCTGCTCCGGGCCGCGTTCGAACGCACCGGCGCGAAGGTCTTCTACTGCCAGCCGTTGCACGCGAACCCGCACGGCGCCGTGCTGTCCGACGACCGCCGCACGGAGGTCATGCGGATCGTCCGCGGGGCGGGCGCGTTCCTGGTCGAGGACGACTGGGCGCGCGGCTTCACGATCGACGGCACCGCCCCTCCGACGCTCGTCTCGCAGGACACCGACGGCCACGTCGTCTACGTCCGCTCGCTCACCAAGATCGCCGCACCCGGTCTGCGCGTCGCCGCGATCGGCGCCCGCGGCCCCGCGGGCACGAGGCTCAAGAACACCCGGTCCCGGCAGGACCTGTACGTCGCCGGGCCGTTGCAGGAGGCGGCGATCGACTTCGTGACGTCCCCGGTCTGGCGGCGGCACCTGCGCACGCTCCAGCAGTCCTTGAGGTCGAGGCGCGAGGCTCTGGCGCGCGCGGTCGCCGAGCACCTGCCCGAGTTCGAGATCGCCAGGTCGACCGGCGGCCTGCACCTGTGGGCCACGTTGCCGGACGGTGTGGACGATCTCGAGCTGACGACGGCCGCCGCGGCCCGCGACGTGGTCGTCGTTCCGGGACGGTCGTGGTTCGCCGCTGAACCGCCGGGCAGCTTTCTCCGTTTGACCTATGGCGGCGCACCGGAACACGTGCTCGCAGAAGGAGTCCGGCGTCTCGCCCACGCCGTGTCCACTGTGCGGAGATGACTACTTCGGGTGAACTGCACCGCTCGTTAACTTGACTCAGTCCAGAAAAGACGGCAGGGTGGCCCCCGTGCCCACGGCTTCCGACTTCGAGCGCCTGTTGCGTGGAGCGTCTCTTCGGGTGACGGCTCCGCGGATAGCCGTGCTGTCCGCGGTGCACTCCCACCCGCACGCCGACACGGACTCGATCATCGGCGTCGTGCGTCAGAACCTCGGCGCGGTCTCCCACCAGGCCGTGTACGACGTGCTCCGCGCGCTGACCGGAGCCGGCCTGCTGCGGAAGATCGAACCCCAGGGCTCGGTCGCCCGCTACGAGGCGCGCGTCGGGGACAACCACCACCACGTCGTCTGCAGATCCTGCGGCGCCATCGCCGACGTCGACTGCGCGGTCGGCCACGCGCCATGCCTGGACGCATCCGACGACCACGGGTTCGTCATCGACGAGGCCGAGGTCATCTACTGGGGCTCCTGCCCCGAGTGCACGACCGCCGCGAAAAGTTCCTGAACACCCGGAAGGATTCCCGTGTCCGACAGCACTGACGCCAAGCTGGCCGATCTGAACGTGGAGGAGGCCGGCGGCTGCCCGGTCGCGCATGGTCGCATCAGCCACCCCAGCGAGGGCGGCAGCAACCGAGACTGGTGGCCCAACCAGCTCAACCTCCGGATCCTCCGCAAGCACCCCGTCCAGGCCGACCCGTTCGGCGGCGAGTTCGACTACGGCAAGGCGTTCCAGACCGTCGACCTCGACGAGCTGGCACGCGACGTCGACGCCGTCCTGACCGAGTCGAAGGACTGGTGGCCCGCAGACTTCGGCCACTACGGCCCCTTCATGATCCGCATGGCGTGGCACAGCGCGGGCACCTACCGCACCCACGACGGCCGCGGTGGCGCCGGCGCGGGCATGCAGCGCTTCGCGCCGCTCAACAGCTGGCCGGACAACGGCAACCTGGACAAGGCCCGTCGTCTGCTGTGGCCGGTCAAGAAGAAGTGGGGCAAGAACGTCTCCTGGGCGGACCTCATGATCTTCACGGGCAACCGCGCCCTGGAGACCATGGGCTTCGAGACCTTCGGTTTCGCCGGCGGCCGCAACGACGTGTGGGAGCCGGACGAGGACGTCTACTGGGGCCCGGAGACCACGTGGCTCGGCGGCGACGCCCGCTACAGCGGTGAGCGCGACCTGGAGTCGCCGCTCGCGGCCGTCCAGATGGGCCTGATCTACGTCAACCCCGAGGGCCCCAACGGCACCCCGGACCCGCTGGCCGCCGCCCGCGACATCCGCGAGACGTTCGGCCGCATGGGCATGAACGACGAGGAGACCGTCGCCCTCATCGCCGGTGGCCACACCTTCGGCAAGGCGCACGGCGCCGGTGACCCGGACCTGGTCGGCGCGGAGCCCGAGGGCGCGACGATCGACGCGCAGGGCTTCGGCTGGATCAGCACGCACGGCTCCGGCAAGGGCCGCGACGCCATCACCTCCGGCCTGGAGGTGACCTGGACCCAGCAGCCCACCAAGTGGACGAACCTGTTCTTCAAGAACCTGTTCGAGTTCGAGTGGGAGCTCACCAAGTCCCCTGCGGGCGCGCACCAGTGGAAGCCGAAGGACGGCGCGGGCGCCAACACCGTGCCCGACCCCGAGGACGGCACGCTCAACCGCACGCCGGAGATGCTGACGACCGACCTCGCGCTGCGCATCGACCCGGTCTACGAGCCGATCTCGCGCCGCTTCGCCGAGGACCACGCCGCGTTCTCCGACGCGTTCGCGCGGGCGTGGTTCAAGCTGACCCACCGCGACATGGGCCCGATCCAGCGCTACCTCGGCCCGCAGGTGCCGCAGGAGGAGCTGATCTGGCAGGACCGCCTGCCGGTCGTCGACCACGAGGTCGTCTCCGCCGACGACGTCGCGGCGCTCAAGGCCAAGATCCTCGAGACGGGCCTCTCGGTCTCGCAGCTCGTCAAGACCGCGTGGGCCTCGGCCTCGTCGTTCCGCCAGAGCGACAAGCGCGGTGGCGCCAACGGTGCCCGCATCCGCCTCGAGCCGCAGCGCGGCTGGGAGGTCAACGAGCCCGACCAGCTCGCCCAGGTCCTGCGCACCCTCGAAGGCGTGCAGGAGGCCTTCAACGCGGCGCAGTCCGGCGGCAAGAAGGTCTCGCTCGCCGACCTGATCGTCCTCGGCGGCAGCGCGGCGATCGAGCAGGCCGCCAAGGCCGCGGGCCACGACGTCGAGGTGCCGTTCCTCGCGGGCCGCGCCGACGCCACCCAGGAGCAGACGGACGCCGAGTCGTTCGCCGTCCTGGAGCCCACGACCGACGGCTTCCGCAACTACCGCGGCAAGGGCCACCCGCTCCCCTCGGAGTACCTGCTCGTCGACAAGGCGAACCTGCTCGGCCTCTCCGCCCCGGAGCTGACCGTGCTGGTCGGCGGCCTGCGCGTGCTGGGCGCCAACCACGGCGGTTCGGCGGCGGGCGTGCTCACGGCCAAGCCGGAGACGCTGACCAACGACTTCTTCGTGAACCTGCTCGACATGGACACGGAGTGGAAGTCGGTCACCGAGGACCAGGAGAACTTCGAGGGCCGCGACCGCGCCACCGGCGCCGTCCGCTGGACCGCGACCCGCAACGACCTGGTGTTCGGCTCGAACTCCGAGCTCCGCGCCATCACCGAGGTCTACGCGAGTGACGACGCCTCCGAGAAGTTCGTCCAGGACTTCGTCGCGGCGTGGAACAAGGTCATGAACGCGGACCGCTACGACGTCTGATCCAGCTCGATCCCGGTACCCCAGGCCATTCCCCCGGCCTGGGGTACCGGCGTCTTCACGGGGGTGTGCGGCGCGCACCCGGCTCTGCCTTCGCAAGACCATGTCTCCCTCCTGTTCTCCAGCAACCACTTCGATGCCCGGATCGTCCACTCAGGACTCTGGCTCGTGGCTGCCCGCAGGCTGTGCGGCCTGATGGGTCGTGAGGCCTCCTGCCCGCCCAGGGCAGACGTGCCGGTGGAGGCGGCCATCGGCGGCACCGTGCGGTCCGCGCGCAAGTGCCTCGGTTTGCCTGGCCTGGTCGACGCCAAGTTTCTCCGACGTGCTCGCCTCTGACTCAGACCCGGTCCAGGGCACGTCTGCGCTGACACGACCGAGCCGGATCATCTTGTGCGGCAACGTCACTGCGTGGCGACCAAGAGCCGGGAGTCGAGCGTGGCAGGCTTGCTGCGAAGCGGGCCGTCATTGCCGATGTGCGCCGGTCGGGGGCGCCGTGCTTGTGCCCGTATGCGCCTGGGCCGAGACAGGCTTGGGTGAGGTGATCGGCGATCGCAGGCTGTGCGGCGCCGAGCGGCCCGTGCGCAAGTAGCCCTGCATGCCCGGTCCGGTCGACGGCGAGTTCTCTGACGCAGAACCGATCCAGGACACTTCGGCGCGGTCAGCGGTTGATTCGCGGTAGCACCTCCGTCTGGTCCGCGTCGTCCTGGCGGCGCTGGCGTACGCGGGTGACCACGAACAGGGTCACCGCCAGGGCCACCGCGGCTATCACCAGCTTCTGGAAGACGCCCGCGTAGGACTCGACTCGGTGCCAGTTCTCGCCCAGCTGGTAGCCGGCCACCACGAACACGATGTTCCAGATCAGGCTGCCCAGGGTGGTGAGCACCAGGAATTTCGGGAAGTTCATGCGTTCCACGCCCGCGGGTAAGGAGATGAAGCTGCGGAACAGCGGAATCATTCGACCTAAGAACACCGCTTTGGTGCCGTGGCGGGTGAACCAGGCCTCGGTTTTGTCGAAGTCGGTGACGCGGACCAGGGGAATGCGCGCTACGAGGGCTCGGGTTCTGGTGCGGCCCAGGAGCATGCCCGCCAGGTAGACGATGACGGCTCCCGCCACGGAGCCCAGGGTGGTCCAGAAGAGCGCCGCCTGCAGGCTGAACACGCCTTTGCTCGCGGAGAAGCCCGCCAGCGGGAGCACCAGCTCGCTCGGGATGGGCGGGAAGAGGTTGTCCAGGCCGACTACCACCGCGGCGCCCACGCCTCCCAGCGACTCCATCAGCGAGACGGCCCATTCAGCCAGCATTGTTTACCCCTCGAGTGGTGGTGAGATCTGTTGGGATTCACGCTAGGAACGGGGAGGGGTGAGGACCATGTGGTTGTCCGTCGAGAATCGTGGGGAAAGCCGCAGGGCAATACTGTGGTAAACCGCAATGCCGGGGCGCTGGGGTGCCAGTACGGTGGCGAATGTGCATCAGGAAGGGCAGCTCAGTGCGGGTTCGTTGGTGCGGCGCTGGTTCAGGGTGCTCCTCGGGCTCTTGATCGGGTCCCTGACCGGGCTGGCCGGGCTCGTGGCCGCGGCGGGCGATGTCGGCGTGGTCAGGCTGGCCGGGTACGAGCTGGGCAGGATCGAGCGTTTCGACCAGGCGGCGCACACGAATCCCTTGACGCGGAAGGGATGTCGCAGATACCTCGCGGTGCGGTGGCTGGTCGGCGCGCTCGGCGCCGGAGTGATCTGCATGCTGGCGTTCTGGTACGTCGTCGCCGGCTCGATGGTGTCGGCATGGCTCTTAGGAGGTGATTGGGGGTTCATTGAGGAAGACAACCGCGTCCCGCTGGGGTTGATCCTGCTGGTCCTGCTGCCGGGCCTGCTGGTCATCTTCGTGACGACGGTCGGTGTCATGGGCGTCGCGGCGCTGGACAGGTGGCTCGCCACGGCGTTGCTCGGGACCAGTCAGCAGACGTTGCTGCGGCAGCGCGTCGCCGAGCTGACGAGCACCAGGGCCGATGTCATCGAGGCGATCGACGACGAACGGAGGCGCATCGAACGCGACCTGCACGACGGAGTTCAGCAGCGTCTCGTCGCGCTCGGCATGCTGATCGGCCGGGCCAGGCGGGCGAGGAACGAGGAGCACCTGCAGGAGTTGTTGCAGCAGGCGCACGACACCGCGGGCGAGGCCATCGACGAGCTGCGCGAGGTCGCGACGCGGGTCTACCCGGCGGTGCTGGACGACTCCGGTCTGGAGGCGGCGCTGGAGGCGCTGGCGGAACGGGCGAGCGTGCGCGTCGACATCAGCACCGCGCTCACGAAGGCGCCGGGCAAGGCGCTGGAGGCGGTGATCTACTTCGTGGCGTCCGAGGCCGTCACCAACGCGGCCAAGCACGCCGATCCGTCGGTGGTCGAGATCTCCGTGTGGTCGAGCAGCTCCGAGGTCGCCGTCCTGGTGAAGGACGACGGGGTCGGCGGTGCGGACCGCACCGGGTCCGGGTTGTCCGGGCTCGCCAGGAGGGTCAAGGCGGTGGACGGGGCGTTCGACGTGCTCAGTCCGGCCGGCGGTCCCACCACGATCTGCGCGAGGCTGCCGTGCGCGTGATCCTGGCCGAGGACTCGACGTTGTTGCGCGAAGGCCTGATCCGGTTGCTGGCCGAGGAGGGGCACGAGGTCGTGGCCGCCGTCGGCACGGCACCGGAGCTGCTCAGGGCCACCGAGGACCACCGGCCGGACATCGTGGTCACCGACGTCCGGATGCCACCCGGTCACAAGGACGACGGCATGCGGGCCGCGCTCGAGATCCGCGAGCGGTGGCCCGAGGTCAGCGTGCTGGTGCTGTCGCAGTACATCGAGAACCGCTACGCCACCGAGCTGATCACCAGCACCGGCGGCAAGGTCGGCTACCTGCTCAAGGACAGGGTCGCGCAGGTGGACGAGTTCCTGGAGGCCCTGGAGAGGGTCGCGTCCGGTGGCGCGGCGTTCGACCCCGAGGTCGTGCGCAGGCTGCTGTCCAGGACGACGCACGTCGACCCGCTCGAAACCCTGACCGCGCGAGAGAAGGAGGTCCTGGAACTGATGGCGCAAGGGCTCACCAACGCCCGCATCTCCACCCAGCTGCACATCTCGCAGAGCGCCGCCGAGAAGCACATCAACGCGATCTTCGACAAGCTCGGTCTCTCCGGGTCGTCCGGCATGAGCCGCCGGGTGCTGGCGGTGGTCCGCTACCTGGGCAGCTGAGAGGTGTCGAGGAGCTGATGAGCGTCGAGGAGCTGCTCGCGCGGCCGGGCACGGAGCTCGCCAGCGGCCTGTTCAACGATGCCGTTGTGCTGCACGGAGAGTGGGTCGCGCGCTTTCCACGCCACAGCCTTGCCGACGCGCGCCGGCGGGCACGGGCGCTGCGGCTGATCTCCGGGCTGGACCTGCCGTTCGCGGTGCCGGAGGTGATCGAGGACCGGCTGGACCTGCCGCTCGGCGAGGCCCACGTCGTCATCTCGTACGTGGCGGGCGAGCAGTCGGCGACGGCGAGTGACGAGGCCGTCCGTGAAGTGCTCGACGCGCTCGAGAGCGTCGAGCCGAGCGACGAACTCGGTGCGCTGCTGGACGAACCGCTGCACCACGCCGGTGGGCGGACCGCTGCCGAGTCGATCACCGAGCTCGTGTTCCCGCTGCTGACGGACGACGAACGCGAGCAGGCTTCCCTGGTGCTGCAACGGTTCGCGGAGCTGCCGGCGGTCAGGGGCTTCGTGCACGGCGACCTGGCGCCGGTGAACCTGCGCTGGCACAACGGAAAGGTCACCGGGGTCATCGACTGGGACTTCGCCTGCGCCGGCGACCCGGCCCTCGACGCGGCGGCGTTCGCGAACTACGGCTGGCCGGTGGTGCGGCGGGTGCGGCCCGACCTGTACGAGCGGGCGCTCACGCATGCGGCGATGTTCCCGTTGACGGGCGCGGTGTCCGCGCTCCGGCAGGACGGCGATCCGGCGAGGTTCCTCGCCTGGTTCCGCCGGCGCTGCACGCTGCGCGAACACCCACCGCTGGGCTAGGTGTCCTGGCCTGAGAGGTCAGGAACGCGGCTGGCTGGAGTTCGACCTTGCCGTTGGTTTGTGGCCGGTAGGGGCGGGTGCGTTCGTGGGTGATGTGCTGTGGAAGTACTTCTGTGCGGTAAGCGTCGCGGTGAGGGTGCGCTGGCTGTTGCGGTCACCGATCTGGCGTCCGTGGACGCGGTGCTCTCCGCCGTCGGGGATGTTGCCCAGCTTTTGATCTCGACGTGCATGAGATCGCCTGGCGCGGGGTGAGATCCAGCAGGTAGGCGATGCGGGCGGGTCCCCGTCGGCGGTTCAGCCGGGCTTTGACGATTCGTCGTTCGACCCGTGGTGTCGTCCGGTTCGGGCCGGTGAGAGGCCATGAGGATCGGTTGCTCATCCCTGCCGGGCCAGGCGCAGGCAGCCCAGCGGCCATCACCTGGGGCGACGCCGGTGTGCTCACCGTCACAGGCCACGGCGGGACCTGGTCCGGCGGCTCTCGTTCCTGCCTCGGAACGCACTCCTCGTGACGACTTCACCCGGACGGAGGACTTGATCACTATGATGGGTGGGTGCCCCTGAGACGTCGACCTCTCGCGTTACTCGCTGCGCTCGCGCTGGTCAGTGCGGTCACGGCGTGCACCAACGCAGCGGTCGGTGACCCGGTCGGGCCCTCTCTGGACGAGCAGAAGCCCACGTCGACGAAGAAGGCGCCACCTGCGGCGCCGCCCCGGAACAAGATCAACCTCACCACCGAGAACGGCCGGCAGAGCGGCGGGACCGTGCTCGCCGGGTCGGGGGACGCGCCGTACAACTACGCGCCCGCCGTGATGCTCGACAACGGCAAGGTGCGGGCGTGGTGGTGCAGCCAGTTGAGCTCGGCGCCGCCCGGTGGGGACGACATCCTCTACAGCGAGGGGCCGGCCGTCGGTGGACCGTTCACGACGGCCGTTCCGGTGTTCTCGGGCAGCGGCGGGAGCTTCGACGCGATCCACACGTGCGACCCGTCGCTGATCAAGGTCGGCGACACGTACTACCTCTACTACACCGGCGCGGCGCGGGACAACCACGCGAACGGCAGCTCGGTCGGCGTCGCGTCCAGCACGGACGGCGTCACGTGGACCAGGGAGAACGGCGGTCAGTCGATCGTCGCCCCCGCCGGTGACAACATCCGCGAGAACACCTACGGCGCCGGTCAGCAGTCGGCCGTGTACGTCGACGGCTGGGTGTACCTGATGTTCACCGACACCACCGGCCTCGCCTCGCACCAGAACGGCGCCGGCCAGTACGTGCTGCGCTCGCGGGACCCGATCTTCGCCAAGGGCGTCGAGGCGCTCAGCCCGCAGGGCTTCAAGCCGGTGACGTCGAACAACCAGCCGCGCACCCGGTCGGTCGTCGAGGCGTTCAGCGCGGACTGGATGTGGATCGAGGCGGTCTCGTCGTTCGCCATCGCCCACGAGACCGACTCGGGCACGACCATCACCTTCTGGAACAAGGACTTCACCCGGCACCCCTTCGAGCCCGTGACGATCGCCGGGCCCTGGAAGGAAGGCCCCGGCCTGCTGCGCACCCCCGAGGGTCACGCGCCGGTCGACCCCAGGGACCCGTGCGGCCGGGTCGCGCTGGACGTGCTGCGCGGCACCGTCAACGGCCCGGCGGGTCCGACGGACATCGCGCACTTCGGCATGGACGCGGTCGGCATCAGGGGCTGCGCGACGGCGGCGGAGGCGAAGGTCCTCAGCGGCTACGCGGTGCCGTCCCCGGAACGCACGCTGGACGTCGTCGTGGGCGCCAACGTGATGCGGTTCGAACGCCGTTCCGTGGCCGAGAAGTTCGCACGCGGTGTGCTCGCCAACCGGCCGGCGGGCGTCGACTCGCTCAAGCTCGCGGTCACCGTCCCGGCCGGCGCTCCCGCCGTCACGAACCCTGACGGCGAGGTCGGGCTGCTGCTCGGCGGCAAGCTGTGGGTCGTCGGGTCGGCGGAGGTCGCGACGCTGAACTCGTCGCAGATCACGCCGGTGTCCGCGGACCAGTGGGCCAAGTACGAACGCCTGCCGGATCTCGCCCGCCGCTGACCGGATACGTTCTCCCCCGATGGTCGAAATCGGACATGGGGGACCGAACGTTGACAATCGCGACAGAACGGCCAAGTGCGCTCGCGGACAGCGTGGTGCCGGTGCCGGACGAACCGCGGCACGAACCGGCCCGGCTGGGCTTCTCCGCCGCGTTCGTGGCCTCGGTGGCGTTCCTGCTGCTCATCCCGGCCGGCTGGTCCCGCCTCGACCGCCTGTGGGCGGAGGACGGCGCCCGGTTCATGGTCGACGCGGTGCGCTCCCCCGTGCTCACGAACCTCGTCAACCCGTACGGCGGCTACCTGCACGCCTTCCCAAGGCTGGTCGCGCAGGTCGTGGCGCTGCTGCCGGTCGAGTGGGCGGCGGCGGGCTTCGCGATCGGTGCCGCGATGCTGCGGGCCCTGGTCGCGCTGATCACGTTCGCCGCGTCGAAGGCGTACCTGAGGTCCGGGCCGATGCGGTTCGCGCTCGCCTCGCTCGTCATCGTGCTGCCGGCGGGCAACTCCGAGACGCTGAACAACGTCACGAACCTGCACTGGTTCCTGTTGTACGGCGTTTTCTGGGCTTTGTTGTGGCACAACGCTCCGCGCGTCCCGGTCGCGTTGTTCGTGGTGCTGTCGGCGCTGACCAGCCCGTTGGTGTTCATCCTGGCGCCGATCGCGTTGGTGCGGCTTTTCCAGTCACGCAAGGAAGTGCCGATCGCGTTCCTCGCCGCGTCGGTCGTGCAGGGCGTCACGATGCTGTTCGCCGAACGCACGCCGTACTCGCACGACCCGGTCGATCCGGTGCAGGTGCTGCTGGCGAGCCTGCTGCGGGTGCCCGTGGTGGCGTTCACCGGCTCGGAACGGGTCAGCGACCTCTACCCGGCGCAGGGCAACCTGGTGATCCTCGCCGCGCTGCTGGCCGCGGCCGTGCCGATCGCGGCGGCACTGCGGTTCGGCGACCGGGCCGGCCGGACGCTCGCCCTGGTCGCCGGCGCGTACAGCTTCGTGCTGATCGCCGTCTGCCTGGTGCTGAACTGGTCGCAGGTCCTGCAGGTGCAGGCGCTGGACGTCGTGCTGGCGGGCCAGCGGTACAGCATCGCGTCGTGTCTGTTCCTGTTCACCGCGATCTTCGTCGGGCTGGACGCGACCCCGGCGAGGACCTGGGAACGCGCGGTGGTCGCCGGCAGCAGGTACCTGATCGGGTTTCTCGTGGTGGTCAGCGTCTTCACCCACCTCCGGATGCCCCAGACCGTGCTGACCGGCATCGAGTGGGACGACAGCCTGGCTCGTGCTCGCGCCGGCTGTGCCGCCGGGGCGGCGGAAGCACGGCTGGAGCACGAGCCTCAAGGCTGGTTCTTCATCGTTCCGTGCGCGTCGATTCGCTGACGAAGTCCCGGAACGACGTCGGCGGCCTGCCCGTCACGTCCTCGACGGTCGTGGTGACCCGGTCCTCCGCGCCACCGCGGATGTCCTCGTCCAGCCGGGCCAGCACCGCCGCGAAGTCCCTCGGCAGGCCGGCGGCGATCCGGTCGGTCAGCTCGGCCGTGCTCACCGAGCGGTGCCGCACGGGCCTGCCGGTGACGTCGGCGATGATCGCGGCCGCGTCGGCGTAGCTCAACGCCTCCGGCCCGGTGAGCACGTGATCGGCGTTGTGCGGCACCGGATCGGTCAACGCCCGCGCGGCCACGGCGGCGATGTCGGCGGCGTCCACGAACCCCACCCTGCCGTCACCGGTGGCCGTGACGATCTCGCCGGCCAGCACGCCCGCCGCCACCGGGTGGTCGCCGGTGAAGTTCTGCATGAACCAGGACGGCCGCAGCACCGCCCACTCCGGCAGGGCGCGCACGAGTGCGGGGAGAGCGCCCATCCCCGTGGCGCTCTCCGGCACCGCGGACGAGCTCAGCAGTACCACCCGCCGCACGAGCCGCGCTCGAGTGAGCATCGACTCGACCACCGGGACGGGGTCGACGACCCCGATCGGGGGGATCAGGTAGATCTTCTCTATCCCGTCCAGCGCGGTTTCAAACGTCGAGTGATCGTCCCAGTCGAACCTGACATCGTTGTCCCGCTTCGGCTTCCTGGTGCCGACCAGGGCTTCCGGCAGCAAGGACGCGAGCCGGCTGCCGGTCGTGCCGGTGCCGCCGATGATCAGCACGCTCACGCCGCCAGCTCCTGGGCGAGCAGCGGGTTCCAGTAGTCGCGGTAGTTCACGATCTCGCCGTCCCGGACGGTGATCACCGCGATGTACGAGGCGCGGTAAGGCTTTCCGGTCGCGACGACCACGCCCTCGGCGTCGAACTCGGCCACCAACACGTCCGGGGTCTCGTGCACCACCTGCTTCGGGAACGCCCTGATGTCGAGCATCTTCGGGTAGTCGCGCAGGTAGTCCTCGATCGCGGCGCGGCCCTCCAGCCGCGCGGGCCAGCCGGGCGGGGCGAACGGGAACTCCATCACGCCGTCCTCGGCCCACAGGCCGGCGAACCCGATCATGTCCTTGTCCAGCAGCAGTTGCAGTGCCCTCGGGATGAGGTCCACGGAAGCTCCTCCGCAACGAATTGGACGAGACGGTCCCGTCCCGTCCAAAGCTAGACGGAACGGGACCGTCTCGTCCAGTCCTATGATGTGCGCCATGACCAAGCGCACCCCCACCGGCGCCGCCGTCCTGCAGCCCCAGGTGACGCAGGCGATCACCGAGGCCGTGTTCGAGGAGCTCGCCCTGCACGGCTACGCGCGGCTGTCGATGGAGGCGGTCGCGAAACGCGCGGAGGTCGGCAAGAGCGCCCTGTACCGGCGCTGGGCGTCCAAGCAGGACATGGTGGTCGCGGCCCTGTCGGAGTTCTCCGTGCCGCTGGCCGAGGTGCCGGACACCGGGTCGTTGCGCGGCGACCTGCACGCGACCGTGACGGCCGTGCACGACTGGCTGACGCACCCGCGGTTCGCCACGATCCTGCCCGACCTCACCGCCGAGGCCGTCCGGAACCCGGCGTTGTCCGACGCGATCGCGGCGACGATCGGCGAACCCCGGCGCGCACTCGGCGCCACGACCCTCCAACGCGCGGTGCGGCGCGGCGAGCTACCGGCCGACCTGGACTTCGAGATCGCGCTGGACCTGGTCGCGGCCCCCGTCTACTGGCGGTTGTCCGTGCGCCGCGCCGCGATCGAACCCGACTACCTCGACCGGCTCGTCGACCACCTGATGCGCGCGCTTCAGTGCTGATAGCTGGGGTAGTCGACGTACCCGGAGGGCGCGGAGAACCACGTCTCCCGCTCGGTGCTGACGAGCGGCAGCCCGAGCCGGAACCGTTCGACCAGGTCGGGGTTGCCGAGGTAGGCACGGCCGTAGCTGATCAGGTCGGCGCCGTTGGCGAGCCACCGCTGCCCCTGCTCGAAGGTGCTCTCCACCGGCCCGATCTGCCCGCCGGGGTTGAGGATGAACGCGGTCGGCCACGCCTTGCGCAGCCCCATGAGCGTCTCGTCGTCGGTGGTGGCCAGCACGTGGACGTAGGCGATGTCCGGCAACGCCTTCAGCAACGAACCGTAGAGCGCGGGCACGTCCTGCTCGACGATCCCCTGGCTCTCACCGCCGGGTGAGAGCCGGATGCCGACGCGCTCGGCCCCGATGGCGTCCGCGGCGGCTTCCACGGCCTCCACGGCGAACCGGATCCGGCCGGCACCGCCGTACCGGTCGGTCCGCTCGTTCGCGCTGGACGACAGGAACTGCTGGATCAGGTACCCGTTGGCGCCGTGCAGCTCCACGCCGTCGAACCCGGCGTCGACGGCCCGTCGCGCGGCGTCGGCGAACGCCTGGACCTGCTCACCGACCTCCGCGGTGGTCAGGGCACGCGGAACGGGTGCCGGCGCCATGCCGGACGGCGTGAACACGTCGGTCCCGGCCGCGATCGCCGACGGCCCCACGGGGTGGTGCCCGGCGACGTCCACGTGCCCGATGCGGCCGCCGTGCATGAGCTGGGCGAAGATCCGGCCGCCGTTGGCGTGCACGGCGTCGGTGACCACGCGCCACGCCTCGACCTGCGCGTCGTCGTGGACCCCGGGCATGGACGGTCCGGCCTGGCCCACGGCGTTGGGGTGCACGCCTTCGGTGACGATGAGCCCGGCGGTGGCGCGCTGGGCGTAGTAGGTGGCCGTCTCTGCGGTCGGTTTGCCGTCAACGGCCCGTGCGCGGGTCATCGGCGCCATCACGAGGCGGTTCGGCAGAGTCAGGTTTCCGAGGCGGTAGCTGGTGAGGAGCATGCCGTCTAAGCTAGAAACCTGACATTGACGTCAGAGGTAGCTTTTGTGGCGGAGGTCTCATGCGCATCGGTGAGTTGGCGGAACGCACAGGCGTGAGCGCGCGCGCGTTGCGCTACTACGAAGAGCAGGGCCTTCTCGGGTCGGAACGCAGCGGGAGCGGGCAGCGGCAGTACGGCGAGCCCGCGGTCGACCGGGTGCTGCTGATCCAGCAGCTCTACGGCGCGGGCATCACCAGCGCGTCGATCCTGGAGCTGCTGCCCTGCGTGGCGACCGGGATCGCGACGCCGCAGATGCTGGAGCGGCTGAGCGAGCACCGGGCGTCGGTGGTGCGGCAGATCGAGGAGCTGCAGGCCACGCTGCAGCGGTTCGACGCGGTGATGGCCTACGCGGTCACGTCGCACGACTCCGGTGTGCCCTGTCACAAGGCGAGCTGACAGGACACACCGGCGGGCACCGTCAGATCGTGGCGGTGTCGATCACGAACCGGTACCGCACGTCGCTCGACAGCACGCGGTCGTAGGCCGTGTTGATCTGGTCGGCGTCGATCAGCTCGATCTCGGCGCCCAGGCCGTGCTCGGCGCAGAAGTCCAGCATCTCCTGGGTCTCCGCGATGCCGCCGATCATCGAACCGGCGAGCGTCTTGCGCTGCGAGATCAGGCTGAACAGGTTCAGCGAGATCGGCTCCTCCGGCGCACCGACGTTGACCAGCGTGCCCTCGGTCCGCAGCAGCGAGATGTACGCGCTGAAGTTCAGCGGCGCCGACACCGTCGAGACGATCACGTCGAACTTGCCGGCGAGCTCGGCGAACGTCGCCGGGTCGTTGGTCGCGCGGTAGTCGTGGGCGCCGAGCTTGAGGCCCTCTTCCTTCTTGCGCAACGACTGCGACAGCACGGTCACCTCGGCGCCGAGCGCGACGGCGATCTTGACGCCCATGTGGCCGAGACCACCGAGGCCGACGATCGCGACCTTGGTGCCGGGGCCGACGTTCCAGTTCTTCAGCGGCGAGTACAGCGTGATGCCCGCGCACAGCAGCGGCGCGGCCACGTCGAGCGGCAGCGCGTCGGGGATGCGCACGGCGTAGTTCTCGTCCACGACGATCTGCTTCGAGTAGCCGCCGTAGGTGACCTCGCCGTTGTAGTCGGTGGCGTTGTAGGTCTGGACGTTGCCCTTGGCGCAGTACTGCTCCAGGCCGCGCAGGCAGTAGTCGCACTCGCGGCACGAGTCGACGAAGCAGCCGACGCCGACGCGGTCACCGACGGCGTACCTGGTCACCTCGGAGCCGACCTCGGTGACGACGCCCGCGATCTCGTGGCCGGGGACCATCGGGAAGGTGGCCTCGCCCCAGCCCTCGTTGACCTGGTGGATGTCGGAGTGGCAGATGCCGGCGAACTTGATGTCGATCAGGACGTCGTGCGCGCCGACCGCGCGACGCTCGATGGTCGTGCGCTCCAGCGGTGCCTTGGGTGCGGGAGCGGCGTAGGCAGCGACGGTGGTCATGGTTCTCCTCGGATTCGGTGTCGACGTCGACACTGCTCCCGTTCGCGAGCGCTACCCAGCCACCTGGTTTTCGTACGTCTGGCGTGCCTACCACTGGCAGTAGCAGGCACGGACCCGCAGGTCCGGGGATACTCGGAGGCATGGACGTAGACCCGCGCACCGAGCTGAGCGAGTTCCTGCGCAGCCGCCGGGCGCGGCTGTCCCCCGACGACGTCGGCCTGCCGCGCTACGGCCGCACGCGCCGCGTACCGGGCCTGCGCCGCGAGGAGCTGGCGCAGCTCGCGGGCGTCTCCGTGGCCTACTACACGCGTCTCGAGCAGGGCAACGGCCGCAACGTCTCGGACGAGGTGCTGGACTCGATCGCCCGTGCGTTGCAGCTCACCGACACCGAGTACACGCACTTGCGCAACCTCACGGCGTGCCCGTACGACACGACCAGCAGGAAGAAGCGCAAGAACCACACCCGCGAGGTCCGGCCGGCGCTGCGGAACCTGCTCGACACCATCACCGTGCCCGCGTACGTCGGCGGGCGGCGCTCGGACATCTACGCCTGGAACCCGATGGCGGCGGCGCTGTTCGGCGACTGGGGCCAGTTGGCGCCGCGCGAACGCAACTGGGCGCGGCTGATCTTCTTGAACCCCTCCTACCAGAGCCTCTTCGTCAACTGGGAGAGCAAGGCGGCCGACATCGTGGGCTTCCTGCGGATGGACGCGGGCTGCTTCCAGAACGACCCGGAGCTGACCGAGCTGATCGGCGAGCTGTCGCTCAAGAGCGAGCTGTTCCGCCAGCTCTGGGCGCAGCACGATGTCAAGGAGAAGTCCTTCGGCACCAAGGTGTTCCGGCACCCGCTGGTCGGCGACATGACGTTGTCGTACGAGACGCTGCGGATGCCGAGCGAGCCCGACCTGTTCCTGAGCACCTACCACGCCGAACCCGGCACGGCGTCCGCCGAGGCGTTGCAGCTGCTGGCGAGCTGGGGCAAGGACGCGACGCAGATCTCTGCTGGTACTCAGGTATGAGAACACCGCGTCTGGAGATCGAGTACTGCACGCAGTGCCGCTGGCTGCTGCGCGCGGGCTGGACGGCGCAGGAGCTGCTGACGACGTTCACCACCGAGCTCGGCGAGGTCGCGCTGATCCCCGGCACCGGTGGCGTGTTCGACGTGCGGCTCGACGGCGAGACCCTGTGGTCGCGCAAGGAGCGGGACGGCTTCCCGGATCTCGCCGTGCTCAAGCAGCTGGTGCGCGACCGGGTGGCGCCGGAGCGGTCGCTGGGCCACACCGATCGCCGCGGGTCAGCCGATTCCTGACGCCAGGCGCGCGTTCTCGTCGGCCTGCGTCACCGTGGAGCCGATGCCGTCGATGAACGCGATGGGGTTGGAGCACTGCAACTGGGCCTCGTGACCGCCCGCGGTGGCGCGCGTGCCGATGAGGGAGCACGGCCCCGCCGCGTTCGCCGGACCGGCTCCGGCCACCACACCCGCTGAACACCAGGATCGCTCGCATTCGGTTCTCCCCCTTCGGTTTGCCGCAACCTCTCGTGCCGCACCCGCGGGGTCAATCGGGCAAAACGCCTGTCGCACCGGGGCTTCTGCGAATTCCCTGCGGCATGGGCTGATGGCTCGTATCGTGACGGCCGTGCATCCGAACCAGGGTTGGCAGGCGACGCAGGGACACGGGCCGGGGTACGGGCCGCCGCCCGGCTGGGGGCAGCAACCGTTGCGGCCGAGCGTCGCTCCGGCGTTCCTCGCGGGTGGACTGTGGCTCGCCGTCGCGGTGCTGTGCTTCGTGCTGGCGGGCCTCAACTCCGCCGACGGCAAGGGCGTCCGGCAGACCCCGGAGGCGGCCGTCGCGTTGCTGGGCCTCGCGTTCGGCCGGGACGTCATCGGCAACGGCGACCCGGCGATCGTCGCCACCTACGTCGCAGGCGGAGTGGTGCTGCTGTTCGCCGCCCTGCTGTTCGCACGGCTCGGGTTCGCGCGCTGGGTGCTGGCGGCGCTCGGGTTCCTGGTGGTCGCGTACTACGTGTTCGCCGTGGTGCGGCTGACGATCAACCACGGCGGCACGCTGATCATCGTGCCGGGGATCGCGCTGATGCTGTGGCTCGCGGCGTCGATGGTGTCCGTGCTGCCGCCGGTCGGACGGGCGATGCGGTGAACGACGTGTGGTCCGGTTACTCGTTCACGCCCCGGTTCTACGAGATCGACAGCCAGGGCGTGATGTTCTACATGTGGTACCTCGGGCACGCCGACGAGGCGATGGCGGCGTTCTTCACCGATCGCGGCCTGCCCTACGACGACTGGCGCTCGCTCGGGTTCGACGTGCACGTCGTGCACACGGACCTCGACTTCGCCGCGGGCGTGCGGCCGCACGACGTCGTCGAGGTCCTCGTCAGCCCGTCCCGGATCGGCACGAAGAGCTTCACGCTCGACTTCGCGTTCCGGCGGGACGGGGAGACGGTCTGCAGCGGTGGCCTGGTCTACGCCACGGTGTCCGCTGACGGGCGTGGCGCGATCGCGCTCCCCGCCCGGCTCGTCGAGATGCTGGGCGAGGTGCGCCCGATCAGGCCGTCGAGATGAAGCCCTTCGACACCATCCAGTCGCGGGCGACCATCCCCGCGTCCTTGCCGTCCACGTCCACCTGACGGCACAGCTCGATCATCTGCTCGTTCGTCAGCGCGGCGCTGACCTGCTCCAGCGGGCCGCGGATCTGCGGGTACCGCTTCAGGAACTCGGCCCGCACGGTCGGCGCCACGTTGTACTGGGGGAACGCCTTCTTGTCGTCCTCCAGCACGCGGAGCTTCTGCGCGGCGATGCGGCCGTCGGTCGTGAACACCTCGCCGACCGGGCACGTGCCACCGGCGATGGCCGAGTAGATCGTGCCGATGCCGAAGTTCTTCACCTCGGTGGTCGGGAAGCCGTAGACCCGTTGCGCGGCCGGGAAACCGTCCTGGCGGCTGGTGAACTCGGTCTCCAGGCAGAACACCGCCTGGTCCGGGTTCTGGGTGAGGAACGCGGCCATGTCCGACGTGCTCCTGAGGCCGTGCTGCTCGCCGTAGGCCTCGGTGACGGCGAACGCGTACTGGTCGTTCAGCGGCGAGTAGGCGAGCCACTCGATGCCGAACTTCTCCAGGTCCGCCTTCTTGATGGCGTCGTACTGCGCCTGTTCGCCGCCGGGCACCGGCAGCTCGTTGCCCTGGTAGTTGATCCAGCCGGTGCCGGTGTACTCCCAGGTGACGTCGACCTCGGCGTTGACCAGGGCCTGCCGCGCGGTCTGCGAGCCCTTGAGGTCGGTGAGGTCGATGACGTCGGCGCCCGCTGCGGACAACGCCATCTCGGCCATGTAGCCGAGCAGGATGTTCTCGGTGAAGTCCTTGGACCCCACGGTGATCTCGACGCCCTGCAACGCCTGATCCGGTTTGATCGAGCCCGGCAGGACCTCGTACGGCAACGCGCTGTTGACGTCCAGGCCGCAGCCGGACAGGACCAGCAACGCGGCCAAGAGCAGCCTCTTCACCTGACCCCCTTGGGACCGAACCAGTGCTCCATGACCGCGCCGGCCCAGTCGACGAGCAGCGCGAGTCCGACCGCCAGTGCCGAGCCGGTCACCAGGACCTTCATCAGGTTCAGCTTGTAGCCCGTGTCGATCAGCAACCCGAACCCGCCCGCGTTCACGAACAGCCCGAACGTCGCCGTGCCGACCGCCAGCACCAGCGACGTGCGCAGGCCGGCGAGGATCAACGGCGTGGCGAGCGGGAACTCGACGCGCCACAGCACGCCGGAGGACGACATGCCGATGCCGCGCCCGGCGTCCACAAGGGATGGATCGACCTGCTGGATGCCGACGATCGTGTTGCGCAGCACGGGGAGCAACGAGTAGAACGCGAGCGGCAGCGCGGCCACCCACAGGCCACCGGACGCGCCGGTGACGAGGAACCACAGCACCAGCACGCCGAGCGCGGGCGCGGCCTGCCCGACGTTCGCGACCGCCAGCAGCACCGGCGCCAGCCAGCGCGCCCACGTCCGGGTGGCGAGGATGCCCGCCGGCACCGCCACGGCCACCACGATCGCGGTCACCACGACCGTCATCATCAGGTGGTCGTACAGGGCAGTGAACAACGACTTGGCGTTCAGCGTGCTCTTCTCGGTCGCGGTCAGCTCTCCGCTGAACACCCACGCCAGCACGCCGCCGACGATCAGCAGCACCGCCAGCGGCTGCGCCCAGAACCGGATCCGCTCCGCCGTCATGCGCCGGCCCTCAGCTGCTGCACGACCTCGGTCACCGTCGACAGGTCGACCGTGCCGACGTACTCGCCACGGCCACCCGTGACGATCGCCCGGCCACCTTCGTTGACGATGGCCTCCAACGCGTCCCGCAACGTCGACTGCAGCGACACCAGGTCCTGCACCGGCTGCCCGACGCGTTCCAGCGACGTGGCGCGCCGCAGGTCGTTCACCCGCACCCACCGCACCGGCCGGTCACGACGGTCGAGCACCAGCACGAACTTCGCGTCCCCGGCCTCCACAGTGGACGGATCGGCGTCCGCCCGGACCGTGACCGCCTGTCCCAGCTCGACATCGCGCACCCGCATGAGCGTCAACGCCTTGAGCGACGCCCCGGCACCGACGAACCCGGCCACCGTGTCGTCCGCCGGGTTGGCCAGGATCGCGTCCGGCGTGTCGTACTGCAGGATCGTGGACCGCTCCCCGAGCACGGCGATCTTGTCGCCGAGCTTCACGGCCTCGTCGAAGTCGTGCGTCACGAACACGATCGTCTTGCGCAGCTCGCTCTGCAGTCTCAGCAGCTCGTCCTGCAGGTGCCCGCGCGTGATCGGGTCGACCGCGCCGAACGGCTCGTCCATCAGCAACACCGGTGGATCGGCGGCCAGCGCCCGCGCCACCCCGACCCGTTGCTGCTGCCCGCCGGAGAGCTGCCGGGGGAACCGGTCACCGAACTCACCGGGGTCGAGCCCGACGAGGTCCATCATCTCCTCGACCCGCGCGGCCGTCTTCTTCTTGTCCCACCCCAGCAACCCGGGCACGATCCCGATGTTCTGCGCCACCGTGAAGTGGGGGAACAACCCGGCCTGCTGGATCGCGTAGCCGACCCGCCGCCGCAGGTCGTCCGGGTCGATCTTCAGCGCGTCCTCGCCACCGATGGTGATCTTCCCGGACGTGGGCTCGATCAACCGGTTGATCATCCGCATGGTCGTCGTCTTCCCACACCCCGACGGCCCGACGAACACCACGATCTGCCCGGCGGGCACGACCATGGAGAACTCCTCGACCGCCGCGGCCTTCTGGCCCGCGTACCGCTTGGTCACGCGGTCGAGCTCGATCTCAATGCCTTTTTCAGCCACGGACGCCCCTCGACACGGTGAAACGGTTGACCAGCACGTAGACGCCGTCGAGCACCAGCGCGAGGATCACCACGCCGATCGTCCCGGTGAGCGCCTGGTTCATCGAGTTCGCGCTGCCGGCGTTCGCCAGCCCGGAGAACACCTCGGACCCCAGTCCGGGTCCCTTCGCATAGGCCGCGATCACCGCGATGCCCATCAGCATCTGTGTGGCGACGCGCATTCCGGCGAGAATCGCGGGCCACGCCAACCGCAGTTCGACACGGGTCAGCACCCCGATTCTGCTCATCCCGATCCCTCTCGCGGCATCGCTCACCGCGGGATCCACTCCGGCCAGTCCCACGATGGTGTTGCGCACGATCGGCAGCAGCGCGTAAAGCACCAGAGCGACCACCGTCGTGTCCGCGCCGAGGCCGAACACCGGAATCAGCAACGCCAGCAAGGCGAACGAAGGCACCGTCAGAATCGTGCTCGCCAACGCCGTGGCCAGCGCCGATCCGGCCGGACTCCGATACACCAGCACGCCGATCAGCACACCGAGCACCGCCGCCAGAACCGTGCACTGCACAACCGCGCTGACGTGCAGGAAAGCCTGCAAAGACAGCCGATCCCAGCGATCGGCTACGTACTCCAGAAAATTCATCCTCGTGGCCCCGCCCTCGAAGTTGGCGTCCACCCAACACCATTGTGGACAGTGGGGCAACCATTTGCCATGAATGCTCTTACCCCGGATGGCGGAGTTTCAAACCCGGCAATCACGGCGAGTGAGCGCTGAGCGGCCGTCCGGCAGCCGGATCGCTCCACCGGCCTTCGAGCCAAAGCTCATACGTTCTTCAACAAACGAGAAGCGTCCCGCACCCACCCACGCCTGCTGACCGCTTGGGGGATTTCTGAGATGTCGCACGAAGCTGAAGTGGACGGCGGATGCCTCCCCGACCTGCTGCGCAAGCAGGTCGAGGAACACCCCGATCGCACGGCCGTAGTCTTCGGCGCGGAGAGCATCACCTACGGCGAGCTCTTCGAACAAAGCTCCGCCCTCGCCACCCACCTCCGCAGACTCGGCATCACCGAAGACGACTGCGTGGGCATGTTCGTGGAGCCGTCCATCGACCTGGTGATCGGCGCCTGGGGCATCCTCTGCGCGGGCGGCGCGTACCTGCCGCTGAGCCCGGAGTACCCGGAGGAGCGCCTCCGGTACATGATCGAGGACTCGCGCACGAAGGTCGTCGTCACCCAGCGCGAACTCAAGCAGCGCCTGCAGGAACTGGCGCCGGCCACCACGAGGATCGTCACGCTCGAAGACTGCGACGAGGCGTTCGACGACGGCTTCTCCCCGTCCCACACCAGCCTCGCCTACATCATCTACACCTCGGGCAGCACGGGCCGTCCCAAGGGCGTGATGATCGAGCACCGCAGCATCGTCAACCAGATGCTGTGGCTGCACGACGTGCACGCCATCGACGGCACGAAGCGCGTGGTCCAGAAGACGCCGATGAGCTTCGACGCGGCCCAGTGGGAGATCCTCGCCCCGGCCGTCGGCAGCACGGTCGTGATGGGACGGCCGGGCATCTACCGCGACCCCGAGATGCTCATCGAGACCATGCGCGACCAGGGCGTCACCACGCTGCAGTGCGTGCCGACGCTGCTCCAGGCGCTGATCGACACCGAGGAGTTCCACACCGTCACGTCGCTGAAGCAGGTCTTCAGCGGTGGCGAGGCGCTCTCCCGCACGCTCGCGCAGGCGTTCGTGGCGGACATGCCGAACGTCAGGCTCATCAACCTCTACGGCCCCACCGAAACGACGATCAACTCGTCGTCCCACGTCGTGGACCCGGCGGAGCTCGCAGAGGCCCCGAAGTCCATCTCCATCGGGCTCCCGGTCGCCAGCACGACGTACCTGGTGCTCGACGAGAACCGGGACCTGGTGACGCCGGGCGAGATCGGTGAGCTGTACATCGGCGGCATCCAGGTCGCCCGCGGCTACCTGCACCAGCCGGAGCTCACGCGGGAACGGTTCGTGGACGGCATGTTCCGCACCGGCGACCTCGTCACGCAGAACCTCGACGGCACCGTGCAGTTCGCGGGACGCGCGGACAGCCAGGTGAAGCTGCGCGGCTACCGGGTCGAGCTGGACGAGATCCGGCTGGCCATCGAGACGCACGACTGGGTGCGCAACGCGGCGGTGATCGTCAAGGAGGACGAGCGCACCGGGTTCCAGAACCTGATCGCGTGCGTCGAGCTGAACCCCAAGGAAGCCGCCCTGATGGACCAGGGCAACGCGGGCGCGCACCACCAGTCGAAGTCGAGCCGCCTGCAGGTGCGGGCGCAGCTCTCGAACCCCGGCGTGCGCGACGACCTCGGCGGGCGGCAGAGCTTCGAGCTGCCCGGCGAGGAAGCCAGCTGCCTGCAGCGCAAGGTCGTCTTCAGCCGCAAGTCCTACCGCTTCTACGAGGGCGGCCAGGTCACGGACGCGGACCTCGTCCGGCTGCTGGAGCGCAAACCGATCGGCGCGGGTTCCAAGGACCCGAAGAGCATCCACTTCGCCGAGCTGGGCGAGATCCTGCGGTACTTCGGCGCGCACTTCAGCGACCAGCGCCTGCTGCCCAAGTACGGCTACGCGTCACCGGGTTCGCTCTACGCCACGCAGCTGCACCTCGAACTGCACCACATCGCGGGGCTGCCGGCCGGGCTGTACTACTACCACCCGCTGCGCCACCAGCTCGTGCTGATCGAGGAGCTGCCGGAGAGCTTCGAGGCCAAGGCCAAGCTGCACTTCATCGGGCGCAAGGCCGCCATCGAAGCCGTGTACCTCAACAACATCCAGGAAGTCCTGGAGATCGAGACCGGCCACATGGTCGGGCTCTTCGAGGAGGTCCTGCCGGGCTACGGCCTCGACATCCAGGCCTCGCAGCACACCCCGGAGACCAAGGACCGGCTGGACGTCGCCGACGAGGACTACTACCTCGGCACGTTCGAGCTGTGCGCCTACACCGGCGTCCGCGACGACGAGGTCGACGTCTACGTCCAGACGCACCCCGGCCGCGTCACGAACCTGCCCGCGGGCCAGTACCTCTACGCCGACGGCGAGTTCGAGCGGGTGTCCGACGAACTGGTGCTGCGCAAGCACGTCATCGCCATCAACCAGGCGGTGTACGAGCGGGCGAGCTTCGGCGTCACCGCCGTCAGCAGGTCCACTGAGGACTGGCGACGTTACGTCGACCTCGGCCGGACCATGCACCGCCTGTCCGCCAACGACGTCGACCTCGGCTTCATGTCGTCGGGTTACAGCTCGAAGTCGGAGAACGACCTGCCGTCCGCCAAGCGCATCAACGGCATCATCACCGACCTCGGCCGGGAGCCCGGACCGTCGTACTTCTTCCTGGGCGGCAAGGTCTCCTACGACCAGCGCCGCAGCCCCGGCATGAAGGAGGACGTCGTCCACATGAAGGGCCCGGCCGAGCTCATCCGGGACGACCTGGTGAACTTCCTGCCGGACTACATGATCCCGAACAAGGTCGTGGTCCTGGACGCGCTGCCGCTGTCGGCGAACGGCAAGATCGACGTCAAGGCCCTGGAGGCGTCGAACAAGACCAACGTCGACGACCAGGACCGGCCGTTCGTCGCGCCGCGCACCCTCACCGAGCGCCGCATCAGCGAGATGTGGAAGAAGCTGATGAAGCGCGAGACCGTCTCGACGCACGACGACTTCTTCGAGACCGGCGGCAACTCGCTGATCGCGGTCGGCCTGGTCAACCGCATCAACAAGGACTTCGGCACGAGCCTGCCGCTCCAGGTGCTCTTCGAGTCGCCGACGATCGAGCAGCTCAGCCGCAGGGTCGACGGCCTGCACGAGGGCCCGATCTCCCGGCTGGTCCCGTTGCAGCCCAACGGTGACGACGTGCCGGTGTTCTGCTGGCCAGGTCTCGGCGGCTACCCGATGAACCTGCGCACGCTCGCAAGTCGTTCGGAGCGCCCGTTCTACGGCGTGCAGGCGCACGGCATCAACGAGGGCGAGACGCCGTACGGCACCATCCGCGAGATGGCCGCCGCCGACATCGAGGCGATCAAGAAGGTCCAGCCGGAGGGTCCGTACACGCTGTGGGGCTACTCCTTCGGCGCGCGGGTCGCGTTCGAGACGGCCTACCAGCTCGAACAGGCCGGTGAGCAGGTCGAGAACCTCTACCTGATCGCGCCGGGCTCGCCGAAGGTGCGCTCCGAGCGGGACAGCGACGAGGCCTCGTACGCCAACAGCGCGTTCGTCACGATCCTGTTCTCGGTGTTCGCGGGCAGCATCACCGACCCGCGGCTCGCCAGGTGCCTGGAGATCGCGCGGGACGAGGACAGCTTCGCCGCGTTCATCAGCGCGGAGATGCGCGACCTCGACAGCGAGCTGGTGCGGCGGATCATCCGGATCGTCACCGAGACGTTCTCCTTCAAGTACACCTTCAGCGAGCTGGCCGAGCGCACGATCACCGCCCCGCTCACCATCTTCAAGGCGCAGGGCGACGACTACTCGTTCATCGAGGGCAGCGAGGGCTTCTCGATCACCGAGCCGACCGTCGTCGAGCTGGAGGCCGACCACTACAGCCTGCTGCGCGAGCCCGACATCGACGAGCTGCTGGCGTCCATGCGGCAGAACGAGACCGTGCGGCAGGAGATCGCCCAGGTGCCGGTGCTGCTGTCCGACGCGCAGATGGCCGAGCTGATCGCGGCCGTCACGAAGGCCGTCACGCTCGCCATCGCCGGCGGACAGCAGTAGGGGGAACGCGATGCCACACGTGAACATCAAGCACTTCCCTGCCGTGCTCAACGAGGAGCAGGCGTCCGAGCTGGTCTCGGCCATCACCGAGGCGGTGACGAAGGCGTTCGGCTGCAAGGAGGACGTCGTGTCGATCGCCCTCGAACCGGTCGAGCCGGAGACGTGGCAGGACCAGGTCTACGCGCCGGAGATCGTGCAACGGCACCACCTCCTGCACAAGACCCCGAGCTACTGAGGTGCCGATGAACATTCCCCTGGTCTACAGCGAGGAAGTGGCCGAGGCGATCACGTCCGGGCAGCCCGTGGTGGCGTTGGAGTCCAACGTCATCACGCACGGCCTGGACTACCCGGACAACGCCGAGACCGCGCGCAGGGTCGAGGACGCGGTCCGGGCGAGCGGCTCGGTACCGGCCACCATCGGCATCGACAACGGCCGAATCCTCATCGGTCTCACCGAGTCCGACATCGAGCGGTTCGCGCGCACGCCGGGGATCCCGAAGGTGAGCAGCCGCGACCTGCCGATCGTGCTGGCGCGGGGCGGGATGGGCGCGACCACCGTCGCGTCCTCGGTGATCGCGGCGGAGCTGGCGGGGCTGAGGTTCTTCTCCTCGGCGGGGATCGGCGGGGTGCACCGCGGCGCCGAACGCACGATGGACGTCTCGTCGGACCTCGTGCAGTTCACCCGCTCCAAGGTCGCGGTGGTGTGCGCGGGCGCCAAGAACATCCTCGACCTCGGGCTCACCATGGAGTTCCTGGAGACGCACTGCGTGCCGGTCGTGGCCTACCGGTCGGACGACTTCCCCGCGTTCTACTGCGTGTCCAGCGGTCTGCGCGCACCGCACCGGATCGACGACCCGAGCGTGCTGGCCAAGGCGATCGAGAACCACTGGGCGCTCGGCAACCCCGGTTCGTTCCTGGTCACGACGCCGACCAAGCAGGCGGACGCGATCGACGGCGCCGAGGTCGAGTCGGTGATCTCCGAGGCCGTCGCGCGTGCGGAAACCGAAGGCGTGTCGGGACAGGCCATCACGAAATACCTCATGCGTGCGGTAGACCGCGCGACGGAGGGGCGTTCCGCGAAGGCCAACATGGCGGTGCTGATCAGCACCGCCGAGGTCGCCGGGGAGCTCGCCGCCGCCCACGCGAAGGAGTTCTCCTCATGACCCGCCGGTGTGCGATCTTCGACCTGGACGGCACGCTCGTCGACACGCCCCGTGGCATCGTGACGACGTTCGCCGCCGTGTTCGCCCAGCTCGATCTGCCCACGGTGGACTCGGGCGCGATCCGCGGCACGATCGGGCTCCCGTTGCCCGCCGCGTTCGCGAAGGTGCTCGGGACCTCCGAGGACGAGCCGGTCGTCGCGCAGTGCGTCGAGCTGTACCAGTCGACGTTCCGCCGGATCGTGCTGCCGATGGCGACGCAGCTGGTGTTCGCCGGCGTCTACGACGGGCTGAGGTCGTTGCGGGAAGAGGGTTTCCTGCTCGCCGTGGCGACCAGCAAGTTCATCGTGAACGCCGAGGCGCTGCTCACCGCGGCCGGGCTGCGCGACGAGTTCTCCGTCGTCGTCGGCGCCGACCAGGTGTCGAAGCCCAAGCCCGACCCCGAGTCCGGGTTCCTCGTGCTGCGGGAGCTCGGGGTGGCGCCGGCGAACGCGGTCATGGTCGGCGACACCACGCACGACGTCCTGATGGCGCACGGGGCCGGTATGGCGTCGATCGCCGTGTCGTACGGCGTGCACAGCGTCGACCAGTTGCTCAATGCCAACCCCACCTGGCTCGTCGACTCGTTCCCCGGAGTCGTGGCCGCCGTCAAGGAGTGCTCGTGACCTCCATCGAGGCGTACCTGGAGAAGAACGTCCACGTGCTGCCGCAGACGAACCAGCTGCGCGCGTTGCACACGATCGTCCGCGACCGGGACGTCTCGCGTGAGGACTTCGTCTTCTACACCGAGCGGATCAACCGGCTGCTGATCGAGGCGGGCCTCGACCTGCTGCCGTTCGAGCCGCGCGACGTCACCACCCCGGTCGGCGCGACCTACCACGGGTTGCGGGCGGCGGAGAGGCTCGTCGGCGTCCCGATCATCCGCGCCGGCGAGAGCATGGAGGCCGGGCTGCGCGCGGTCGTGCGGGGCGCGCGGATCGGCAAGATCCTGATCCAGCGCGACAAGCAGACCAAGCTCCCGAAGCTCTACTACTCGAACCTGCCGGACGACATCGCGTCCCGGCAGGTGCTGCTGCTCGACCCGATGCTCGCCACCGGCGGCACGGCCAACGCGGCGATTCAAGTGCTGCTCGACCGGGGCGTGTTAGAAGAGAACATCGTCTTCGTCACCTTCATCACGGTGCCCGAGGGCATCGAGGCGGTGTGCTCGCGCTTCCCGCGCGTGCGGATCGTGACGTCCGCGATCGAGGAACGGCTCAACGAGAACGCCTACATGGTGCCCGGAATCGGCGACTTCGGCGATCGGTTCTTCGGCACGGACGACTGACGGGGGCACCACCATGAAGGGCAACCGGCTGCTGGCCGACTCCGCGATCACGGCACTGGCGCCGATGATCTGGGGCAGCACCTACATCGTCACGACCCAGCTGCTACCGCCTGACCGGCCGTTGCTGGCGTCCGTCGTCCGCGCCCTGCCGGCGGGCCTGATCCTGCTGCTGTTCGGCCGGGTCCTGCCCAGGGGCCTCTGGTGGTGGCGCGCCCTCGTGCTCGGCACGCTCAACATCGGCGCGTTCTTCTTCCTGCTCTTCGTGGCCGCCTACAAGCTCCCCGGTGGGGTCGCGGCGCTGGTCGGCTCGGTCCAGCCGGTGATCATGCTGGGACTGGCGGCGCTGGTGCTCGGGGACAAGATCCGGCTCCCGCACGTGCTCGCGTGCTTCGCCGCCACCACCGGTGTCGCGTTGCTGGTCCTGAAAGCCACTGCGGCGTTGGACGTCGTGGGCGTGATCGCCGCGATCGGCGGCGCGGTCAGCATGGCGTCCGGGGTCGTGCTCACGAAGCGGTGGCAGCGTCCGGCCGGGGTGAACGTCCTGCTGTTCACCGGCTGGCAGCTGACCGCCGGCGGGCTCGTGCTGCTGCCCGCGTTGTTCCTGCTCGAGGGCCTGCCGAGCACTGTCAACGGCACCAACCTGCTCGGCTTCGGCTACCTGATCGTGTTCGGCTCGCTCGTCGGTTACTCGGTCTGGTTCCGCGGCACCGACCGCGTGCCCGCGATCGGGTTGTCGTTCCTCGGCTTCTGCAGTCCGATCATCGCCACGGTCCTCGGGTTCGTGTTCCTCGGCGAGACGTTGTCGTTCCTGCAGCTCGTCGGGGCGGCGATCCTCATCGGCGCGATCCTGCTGGTGCAGCTCACGCCGACGAAGAAACCGCTGGTAGAACCCGTGCGCGAGCTTCAGCGCACCACGTCGTAGACGAACTTCTGGATGCCGTTGCCGTAGGTCTCGCTCTCGACGACCTTCAGCAGCTGCTTCGCCTTGTCGGTCTCGCTGAACAGGCGCTTGCCGGCGCCGAGGATGACCGGGAACACCAGCAGGTGGTAGCGGTCGATCAGGCCGGCGTCGGACAGGTTGCGGTTGAGCGTCGCGCTGCCGTGGATGGAGATCGGGCCGCCCTCGGTCTCCTTCAGCGCGGCCACGTCGTCCAGGGACCGCAGGATCGTGATGTCGCCCCAGTTGTCGACCAGCTGGTCCTCCTCGAGGGTGCTGGACACGACGAACTTCGGCATCACGTTGTACTTGGGGAAGTAGTCGAGCGTCGGCCACACCGGGGAGAAGCCCTCGTAGCTGACCCGGCCCATCATCATCGCGGAGGCCTCGTCCTGCTCACGGCCCTTGAGCTCGTAGGCGGCCTCGTCGAACTCGATGTCCTTGAACGTCCAGCCGGAGCTGCGGTAGCCGGGCTCGCCACCGGGCGCCTCGATGACGCCGTCGAGGGACATGAAGGCGGTGGCGATCAGGGTGCGCATGGTGGTTCTCCTCGATGTTCGCGCTTGCTGTCATCAGTGCGTCGAACGGGAGACTACGTAAATCGACAACGCTCTCGAAGATTTTTCCGGCGCGCGTGTCGGCGGCGCTGAACACCCCACCGAGTCCAGCGCCGCCGTCCGGTCCGAGAGTCTTCCCGCTGGTCGGCGCGCTGACATGGGGGATCAGCCCCCAATTAACGGACGGGCGTGCGCGATCAGCTCGGCCCGGCTCGCGCACCCTGTCCGCGCCTTGAGGCTCCCGACGTGCCGTTCGACCGTCCTCGGCGAGAGGAACAGCCGCTCGGCGATCTCGGCGTTGCCGAACCGTTCGGCGACCAGCCGCAGCACCTCGTACTCGCGGACCGTCACGCCCGCCCTGCGCAGCTCGGCCGGGACCCTGTCGTGGTCGCGGCGGCGGCGTTGCTGAGGTGCGCCCGCCTCGCGCAGGACGGCCCGGCAGGCGGCGGCGACGGCGGGCACCTGCTCGGCGTGGAAGTGCTCCTCGGCCTCGCGCAGCCACTCCAACGGCTCGCCCCAGCCGTCCTTGAGGGCGCACGGGCCCGCGAGTCGCAGGCCCAGGTAGCGCGGCAGGCCGAGGCCTCGGCTGAGTTCGAGCGCCTCTGCTGCTGCGGCGTTGGCCTGGGCCGTGTTGCCCTCACGGCCGTGCAGGATCGCGTTGCTCCACGCGAAGTACGTGCGGTGCAGCTGGACCTGGGACAGGTGCGACTCGGCCAGCCGTTCGTGCTCGGGACGGCCCGCGAGGCCGTGCGCGACCCTCGTGAGCAGCCTCGGCCCCTGGTAGAAGGTGCCGCGGAGGATGCGCGGCTCGGTGACCGCGTTCTCGATCTCGTCGAACTCGGCCAGCGCCCGGTCGTGCTGCTCCTCCATCAACGCGCACACCGCCGTGCTGTACGACCAGATCTCCTCGGAACCGCCGTGGTCGCGCAGCTGCGCCAACGCCCGGTCGGTCGCCTTGCGGTCGCCGTGCATGGCCGCGATGCCTGCCTCGATCGCGACGGCGAGGGCCCTGAGCGCGTGCAGGCCCAGCTTCTCGGCGGCCTCCTTGGCGCTGCCGCCGTACCGCGCGGACTCCCCGTACTCGCCGCGCACCAGGTAGGTGGCGCCGAGGTGCAGGTCAGCGGCTATCAGGATGACGATCGCGCCGGTGTCCAGGGCTGCCTGGCGGGCGGCCAGGAGGCTGTCGACGCCGGTGGTCAGGTACTTGTCGGTGATCCCCAGCTCCAGCAACGCCCGCAGCCGCCACGCCGCGAGGCCGTGCTGTTCGGCCGTGCTCAGCCACCGTTGGATGTGCTGGCGGGCCTCGGCGAGATCCTGCCCTCGGGTGCAGCGGGTGAGCACCTCGAGGGCTTCGCAGACGATCTCCGGGGTGCCGGTCGCGGCGGCGCGTTCGGCCAGGGCGCGGACCTTGGGCAGCAGGTCGAGCTGGTTGAGGCCGAGCAGCAGGGTCGCCTTGACGACATCGATCTCCGCGCACGTCTCCTTGGCGGTGGCGAGCAGGTCCAGTCCGCGCTCCCACTGACCGGCGACGGCGGCGACCCTGGCCTGGGCCAGCGTGACGGCCGCTCGGCGTTCCGGCTGGGCCTTGGCGGCGGTGAGGGCCTGCTGGAGGCGTTCGCCCAGTGCGAAGGCCCGTGCGCCGTTGTCCGCCGGGACGACCACGGCGGCCAGCGGCAGGACGGCGGCGAGCGCGTCCAGCAGGTCCGCGGTCAGATCGGGGTCGGTGTTCAGGGCCTGGCCGCGTTCGAGCAGCTCGACGGCGGTGCCGTAGCGGCCGAGCGCGGCGGCGTGCTGGGCGGCTCTGGCGAGGGTTCGGACAGCCTTGGCCGTCTCGCCGCCCTGCTCCCACAGCTCGGCGATGAGTTCCAGTTCGTTGGGGCGCAACGACTCGGTGGCCTGCGCTGCTCTTCTGGCGAGGGTGGCGCGGGCGGTCGGCGTCATCCGGCCCGTGATGGCGTCGGCGGTCAGCGCGTGCCGGAACTGGTTGCCGTGCACGAGCTGCGCGCGTTCGGCGGTGTCGAACGGGGTCGAGCCCGCGAGGGCCGTGACGACGTCGAGCGGGAACGTCTGCCCGAAGATCGCGGCGGCTTCGAGCAGCGCCGCTGTCTCGGGCCCGAGGGCGTCGACCCGCTGCGACGTGGCCGCGGCGACCGTCGGCGGCACCGCCCCGAGGTCGCCGTTGAGCAGTTCCTCCACCACGAACGGCACACCGTCGGAGACCTTGACGAGCTGCCGCAGCACGTCGTCCGGCGCGGGTGCGCCGAGGCAGTGCCGGGCGAGCTCGGCGACCTCGTCGTCGTTCAGCCCGTTGAGCCGCAACGACATCGCCGCGCGCCTCGCCGTCGCCGCGTCCGCAAGTCGTTGCGCGGCATCGGGATGCGGGCGCAGGGTGGCGACGACCAGCACGGGTTCGCCGGCGAGGTTGTCGAGCAGGTAGTCGACGACGGCCAGCGTCTCACCGTCCGCGTCGTGCAGATCTTCCAGCAGCAGCACCGTCTTCTCGGCGGTGAGCAGCCGCAGTACCGCCTCGGCCCTGACCACGGTGGGGTCCGGCACCGCGGCCGGCGCGTCCGGGGTCATCCGCAGCAATACGGGCAGGTAGGCGCCGAGCTGCCGTTCGTCCGGCGCGACCTTGCGGAACGCCGACAGCACCGCCTCGCACAACGCCCGCAACGGCACCGCCCTGCTGGCCCGGCCCCTGAGCACCCGGAACCCGCTGGCGACGGCCTGCGCCGCGGTCTCGGAGGCGAGCCGCGACTTGCCGATGCCAGGCTCGCCCACCAGGAACACCGCGCCGCCGTGGTGCTGCTCGGCACGTGTCAGGGCGGCCCGCAGTGCTGAGGTCTCCTCGTCACGACCGACCAGCACCGGGGACTGCATGGCGCCCGAGGGTACTAGGCGCTGTCCTGCAAGTCCGTCGGGCGACAGCGGCGGGCGAGGGCCCCGGAGACGGCACCGCCGCAACGCCCGAATACGCCCGGTATGAGGGCATCGCGACGGCACCGTCTCCGGGACTCTCGCCCGCGTCTCTCACCTGACGAACTTGCAGGACAGCGCCTCCCCCGGCAGTGGTCAGGAATCGAGAAGCGAGGGTGAGCGCGTGCTCCTACCGTTGTCCTCACCAGACGACGAGGAGGGCAGTGAGATGGCCGGTAGCAAGGGGATTCGCCAGTTCCACCGCGTGGTGAGCATGGTCTTCATGGCCACCGTGGTGTTCACCGCGGTCGCGCTCACCGTGAACGCCGAGGCGATCTGGGTGTCGTACGTGCCGTTGCTGCCGCTGTTCGTCCTGATGGGGACGGGCGTCTACATGTGGTTCCTGCCGCAGCTCGCCCACCGCCGAGCCCGCAGGGCGACCGCCTAGCCGCCCAGGCCGTGCCGCAGGGGTCGCGCCTCAGCCGTTCAGCCGCGCCCGGATGTGGTCGAGGGTGGTGTTGAGCGCCACCCCGTACACCGCGATCCGGCACGCCAGCCGCCACAGCGTCGCGTCCGTCGGCGCCACGGCGAGGCCGACCACGAGCTCCCGCACGAGCCGCCGGGTCTGCGCGACCAGCACCCCGACGCTCTCGGTGATCTCGCCGAACGCCGCCGACACCGAGCTCAGCCCGCGCAGGGCCTCGACGTTGTGGCTCATCAACCGGACGTGCTCGTCGGCGCCGGTCCACTCCGGCACGTCGAGCTCGAGGAACTCCTCCAGCTCGTCGGCCATGGCCTGCTGCTCGACCGCGATGTTGTACCAGGTCACGGCATGTGCGGCGACCACGTCCGGCAGCCCGGTGAGGTCGTCCAGCACGTCCCGCAGCGGCGCGATCCGCTCCAGCGCGGCGGTGGTGGCCTCCTCGACCGGCGCGACCAGCGAGGGGATCGCCGCCTCGCGGACCGGGTCCGGTGCGGGCGCACGCACGCCGTAGAGGTCGTAGAGCCCGGCCACGATCAGGCGGAGGTTCTCCTCGACGTACGCGACCAGCTCGTCCTGCCGGGCGTGCTTCTCCAGGACGGGGTGGATGATCCACCGGCACAGCCGGCCGTAGACGGTCTCGTCGCCGACCACGACGGCGCTGGCCTCGTGCACGGCCGCGAACCGCAGGCGCACGGCCTCGACCCGGCCGGCGTGGCGGACGATCTGGCCGGTCACGCGCCTCCCTCTGATCACCTGAGAGCGCAGGCTAGCAGCGTTAGGGTTGAGCCCATGGGGGACAACGAGAACACGCCGCACGTGATCCCGAACAGGTTCGCACACGACATGGGATCGATCGGGAAGCCGGGCTGCCGCTGCTTCACGCCGCCGAACCGGCTGCGGCTGGAGTTCCACGACGACGTGCAGGACGTCGAAGCGCCCGGCTGGCACAGGATGCTGGAGCTGATCGACGAGGCGGCCGCCGACGGCAGGACCGAGTTCGCGCCGTTGCGGGAGATGAGCCAGGACGAACAGGCTCAGCTCGTCACGTTGCCGCCGGAGATCGCGAAGCTGACGGCCGTCACCCGGTTCGTGCTCTACGGGTCGAACCTCGTGCGCATCCCGCCGGAGATCGGTGCGATGACGAGCCTGGAGGTGTTCGACCCGTACACCTCCTACCGGCTGCACTGGTTCCCGTACGAGATCACCCGCTGCACCCGGTTGCGGGACAGCACCGTCAGCACGCGCGCCCTCTACGGCAACGTCAAGTTCCGGCCGCCGTTCCCGCCGACCGGCGACGCGCCCGGTGACGTGACCTCGTGCAGCGTGTGCACGAACCCGGTCACCGAGCCGCACCAGGTCTGGATCACTCTGCGCGTCGCCACGGACCACCTGCCGCTGCTGGTCAACGCCTGCTCCGCCGAGTGCGTGGCCGCGCTCCCACCACCGAGCGAGAACTACCCGTCCGCACCGCACAGAGGCGGTCCGGGCGTCCGGCAGCCCAAGCCGTACCACTGACCAGTTCGGCGGCGTAGGCCCGCAGCAGCCCGTGCAGCACGTAACGGCCGGGGCGGCGTTCGATCAGCAGGTGCGCGCGGGCCAGTTCCGCGAGCAACGGCCTGGTCCCCGGCGCCCCGGCCGCGGTGATCTCCTCGTCCGCGTCCAGGCCGAGCAGCCGGAACAACCGCGCCGCCTCCTCGCTCAGTCCGGCGCAGGACTCGGCGAACGCCGTGCGCAGCGTCGAGTCGCCGCCGTCGAACGCGTCGAGCCCGTCCGCCAGTTCCGCCGCCACCTCCCCCGGCTCGAACCCGCCGCACGCCAGCCTGGCGGCCACGGCGGTCAGCGCGAGCGGCAGACCCGCGCAGCGCGTGACGATCTCGTCCACGGCCTCGGTGTCGGTGAGCCGTTCCGCGCCGAGACGCAAGGCCAGCAGCGCTCGGGAGTCCTCAGTGGACAGCAGGTCCACGGCGACCGGGTGCGCGCCGTCCGCCGCCACCAGCCCTGTCAGCCGGTCCCGGCTCGTCACCAGCACCAGCGACCGGGGAAAGCGCCGCAACAACGGCCGGACCTGGTCGGCGTCGCGGGCGTTGTCCAGCACGACGAGCATCCGTTCGCCCGAGGCGGAGACCTCGGAGGTGCGCAGGTCGACGTGCAGCTGCCCGCCGGGGAACCAGTCCGCCACCCGCCGCGCCCAGTGCAACGCCAGCGCCGACTTGCCCGCCCCCGCCGTTCCGGTCAGCACCACGAGCGGCCTTCCCACCAGGGCGTCCAGCGCGGCGAGCTCCCGTTCCCGTCCGGCGAACGGCGCCGCGGCCGGCAGGCGGGCGGGCAGCGGCAGGTCCGCGGTGAGGATCCCCTGGTGCAGCGACCGGAGTTCGGGTCCGGGATCGGCGCCCAGCTCGTCGGCGAGCCGCACCCGGATGCCGTCGTAGCGCAGCAACGCGTCGGCCTGCCTGCCGCTGCGGTACAACGCCAGCATCACCTGCGCCGCCACCCGTTCGTCCAGCGGGAACGCCGCCGCCGTCGCCTCCAGCTCGGCGAGCAGCTCGGCGTGCTTCCCCTGCGCCAGAAGCAGATCGTTGCGGTCGAGCGTGGCGGCGAACCGGCGTGCCACCGCCGCGGCCCGGACGTCCGCCAACCAGGGTGTGTCCACAGTGGAGAAAGGTTCGCCCCGCCACAGCCCGAGCGCCTCGTCGAGCAGGCGCAGGGCGTCGGCGGACGACCTGGCCTCGCGCACCAGGGCGTCGAACCGGTGCAGGTCCACCGACATCGGGTCGGCGGTCAGCACGTAACCCCCTTGCTTGCCAACGATCCGCACGCCGTCGGTCAGCACCTGTCTCAGCCGCGACACGTACCCGGCGACCGCGTTGCGCGCCCGGTGCGGCGCCCGCGTTCCCCAGACGCGGTCCACCAGCACGTCGACCGGCACCAGCCTGCCCGCCTCGACCAGCAGCACCGCCAGCACGCCGCGCTGCCGGGCGTGGCCTGCGTCCACCAGTTCTCCGCCGACCCGGACCTCGACGTCGCCGAGCAGTCCGAACTCCACGCCACACTCCCCCTGACCAGCCGATCACATGATTGCCGAATCCCCGCCGAACACCGGGAGGAAATGCTCGTCCACGACAGATCGGACGCAGGGATCCGATCGTCGGCAGACCTTCGGAGGGCACAATGTCCAGGACGCTTCTTCGCCGCGCGGGCGCCGTGATCGTGATGACGGCCGCCGCACTGGCGTTCGCCGGCGCGGGGACCTCGTCCGCGGCCGTCACCTACGACCTGCTCCGCAACTCCAACAGCGCCAAGTGCCTCGACGTCGCCGACGGCAGCCGCGACAACAAGGCCGCGATCGTCCAGTACTCCTGCGACGCGTCGAAGAGCCACCAGCAGTGGACGCTGGAGCAGGTCGGCGACGGCAGCGGCGCCGTGCGGATCAAGGCGGCCCACAGCAGCAAGTGCGTCGACATCTGGGACTCGAGCCAGGACCCGACCGCCGACGCCACGCAGTACACGTGCAGCGCCACCAAGTGGAACCAGCAGTTCCTGGTCGAGACCACGGCCTCCGGCACGATGAAGTTCCGCGCCCGTCACAGCGGCCTCTGCCTGGAGATCGAGGGCCGCGACTTCAGCAACAAGTCGAAGCTGCACCAGAACACGTGCGCCACGCACCGCGCCCAGGAGTTCACCATCGGCTGACCGCTCCTCCGCCATTCGGTGTCCGGCTCGTAGGCTGTCGGGCACCGGTGGCGAACGGGAGGTCGAACGGTGGCAGGCGAGACGGTGGCCGAGCTGATGGCCGAGCTGGCCGCGCTCGAAGACCCGAGGATGCGCGCGGTCAACGAGAAGCACGGCGACGACCACGGCGTGAACCTCACGAAGCTCCGCGCGGTCGCCAAGCGGCTGAAGACCCAGCAGGACCTCGCGGTCGAGCTCTGGGCGACGGGCGACACGGCCGCGCGCCTGCTGGCGTTGCTGATCGTCCGCCCCAAGGCGTTCGCGCAGGCCGATCTGGACGCCATGCTGCGCGAGGCCAGCAGTCCCAAGGTGCACGACTGGCTGGTCAACTACGTGGTCAAGAAGTCGCCGCACACCGAGGCGTTGCGCGTGCTGTGGTTCGCGGACGACGACCCGGTGGTCGCGAGTGCCGGGTGGGCGTTGACGGTCGACCGGGTGGCGAAGCAGCCGGAGGGGCTCGACCTCGACGGACTGCTCGGCCGGATCGAGAAGGACATGAAGGACGCGCCGCAGCGGCTGCAGTGGGCGATGAACCACTGCCTGGCGCAGATCGGGATCGAGCGGCCGGAGTTGCGGGCGCGGGCGCTGGAGATCGGCGAACGCCTCGAGGTGCTGAAGGACTACCCGACGCCGGCCGGCTGCACGTCGCCGTTCGCTCCGATCTGGATCAACGAGATGGTGAAGCGCAAGGGATAGCCGCGGACCTAGAGCCAGCCGCGTTCCCGGGCCGTGTTCGCGGCCTCCGACCGGTTGCGCGCCCCCAGCTTGGCCATCGCCGTCGACAGGTAGTTCCGGACCGTCCCCTCGGCGAGGTTGAGCCTGGCCGCGATGTCCGCGTTGCTCGCCCCGGTCGTGACCTCCTGCAACAGCTCGCGTTCCCGCGGCGTCAACGGGTCCGCGCTGTCCCACGCGGCCATCGCGAGCTCCGGCGCCACCACCCGCTCGCCCGCGTGGACCCGCCGCAACGCCGACACCAGCTCGGCGATCGGCGCGTCCTTCAGGACATATCCCGCGACGCCCGCGTCCATCGCCCGGCGCAGGTAGCCGCTGCGCGCGAACGTCGTGATGATCAGGACCCGCGTCCGGTCGCCCCGCTCGCTCAACGCCACCGCCACGTCGAGGCCGGTGCGGCGGGGCATCTCGATGTCGGTCAGCAGCACGTCCGGGCGGTGTTCCGCCACGGCCGCGAGAGCCTCGTCGCCGTCCCCCGCCGTGGCGACGACCGTGACGTCCGGTTGAAGATCCAGCAGCTGCGCGAACGCGCCGCGCACCATCGCCTGGTCCTCCGCCAGCACGACCCTGATCACGTGGCCACCTTCAGCGGGACGGCGATGGTGACGGTGGTGCCTGCCGACGCGGTGCGCGCGACCAGGCCGCCGAGCGCGGCGATCCGTTCGCGCATGCCCGTCAGGCCGTTGCCCTCCGGCGAATGGCCGCCGACGCCGTCGTCCGCGACCACCAGCCGCAGTTCGCCGTCGCGGGCCTCGATCCCGATGTGGCACGTCCTGGCGCGGGAATGCCGGGCCACGTTCGTGACGGCCTCCCGCAACGCCAGGGCGAGCTCGTGCTCGGTCGAGCCGACGATCACCAGGTCCGGGTCGCGGCGCACGACGACCTCCACGCCCAGGCTCGCCAGCGCTGCCCGCGCGGCCTCCAGCTCGGTGTCGAGCGACGCCGTGCGCCACCCCGTGACGGCGTCGCGGATCTCGCCCAGCGCCGCCCGCGCGGTCCGTTCGATCTCGGCGGCCTCGTCCTGCGCGCGACCGGGATCGGCGGCCACGAGCTGCGCGCGCACGATGATCGCGGTCAGCGTGTGGCCGAGCAGGTCGTGCAGGTCGCGGGCGATGCGTTCGCGTTCGGCGAGGGTGGCGAGGTGCTCGATCCGGGCGTTGCGGATGCGCAGGTCCGACCGCTCGCGCTCGCGTTCCGCCCAGTCGACCTGCACGATGCCGATCAGCCACAGGAAGACCAGCGACGGCAGCAGACCGTAGATCCGGTACGGCAGCTCGACCGTCGACACCACGCCGAACAGGCAGATCAACGCCGTCAGCGCCACGAACCAGCGCATCGCCACCCGCCGCGACTCCGCGAGGCCCGCGAACACCCCGGCGTAGACGAAGAGCACGGCGGCACCGGTGTTGAACGGCGTGACCAGCGCGCCGAGCACCACCGTCGGCACCAGGCACCGCCAGCGGATCAGCTCAGGACGGTGCCACGACAGCACGTACATCGGGACGAAGGCCACGACCACGACGGCGACGAGCGCCCAGTCCACCCAGTCCGTGGCCGGGTCGAAGATCGGTGCCCACAGCAGGTTCCCCAGGTAGATCAGGTGCACCCAGCGCGAGAATCCCACGACTTTTCTCATGACCGCGCATGACGATACGACACGCCCGCGGCCACCGCAGCCACCGCGGTGAATGCCAGCAGCACCAGCACGTGCGTGAGCACCGGACCGCCGTTGAGCTGCGCACGGGCCAGTTCGGCCAGGTGGTAGTTCGGCAGGAACGCCGCGATGTCGCGGAAGAACGACGGCATGATGTCGAGCGGCATCCACAGTCCGGACACGACGGACGTCGGGATCATGATCGCGTTCAGGATGGCAGCCCCCGCGCCCGCCTTGACCTGGAACCCGATCGCGAGGCTCAGCAACGCGAACGGCAACGAGCCGACCACCAGCACGGCGCCGAGCCTGAGCAACGACAACGCCGACGCGTTCAACGAGCCGCTCAACGCCGCCGTGGCCGTCATCGCGACCAGCACCCCGGCCGCGTAAGGCAGCGCTGCCACCACCTTCGCCGCCAGCGTCACGCCGATCGGCACCGACGACACCTGCTTCGCTCGCAGCCAGCCGCGTTCCCGGTCTGCCGCGACGCCGAGGCCGGGGTTCATCAGCACCACCGAGATCACGCCGAACGCGCCGAACGTGGCGATCATCTGCGTGCCCGCGGACAGCCCGCCGTCGCTGAACTTCCCGAACAACGACACGAAGAGCGCGAAGAACGCCACCGGCATCACGACCGAGAAGAACAGGGCGGCGGGTTCGCGGACGATACCCCTCAGCTCGTCCGCGACCTCCACCCCGAAGACCTGCCTGGTCATGCCGCACCCCTCTCGATCAGTCCCGCCACCGCTTCCTCCAGCCCGGCACCCTCGACCCGCAGGTCGGTGAGTCCGGGATCCTCCACGAGCAGCACCCGCAGCAGCGCCTCCGGCGTGCGGGTGCCGAGGTGCACGTGGTCGCCGTCAGTGCGCAGCGACACGACACCCGGCAACGCTTGGAGCCGTTCCAAGCCCAGCCCCGTCCGGGCGATGACCGTGCGGTCCGGCAGCCGCGCGACGAGTTCGTCCGGCGTGCCCTGGGCCATCACCCGGCCGCGGTCGAGCACGACCACGCGGTCCGCGACGGCCGACGACTCCTCGATGAGGTGGGTCGTGAGCAGCACGCCGACCCCGCGCTCGCGCCGTTCGGCGAGGATCTGCCAGAACCGCTTGCGCGCCGGCACGTCGAGGCCCGCCGTCGGTTCGTCCAGGACCAGCAGCCGCGGGTCGCCGACCAGCGCCATCGCGAGCTGCAGCCGTTGCTTCTGCCCGCCCGACAGCTTCACCGCACGCCGTCCGGCGAGGTCCGTGAGGTCGAGCTCGGCCATCACCGGGCCGGCCGCCGACCTGGGCCTGCCCGCGCGCACCGCGGCCCCCGTGACCAGTTCGGACACCTTCAGCGTGGTCGGGAACCCCAGCGACTGCTGCACCACCCCGAGCTGCCGCCGCGTCGCCGCGACACGCGGGTCTCCTCCTCCGACGCGCACTGACTCGCCGTGGTGCGGCAACAGTCCGACGATCTGGTTCACCAGCGTCGTCTTGCCCGCGCCGTTGGGCCCGAGCAACGCCACGCACTCCCCCGCGCCGACGTCGAGATCGACGCCGTCCAACGCTTTGGTGGCGCCGTAGTTGTGTCGCGCCCCTCTGACTTCGAGCACCGTTTCCATGGCTCAAAGCCTGGTCGCAGCGGCCTTCGCGCAGTAGTGAAGCGGAGTCACGAGGTCCGGATGACAAATGTCATTCGGGACGGACGGCCTGCGCCCTCGGGTACTTGCGGCCGGGGATCGGGGCGGGCGAGCCGGTGAACGACACGGGCGTGCCGGCGAGCAGCAGCGTCAGCCCGTTCGGCAGTTCGTCGCGCGAGACGAACCACGAGCCGCCGCGGCTGTCCGTGATGAACCCGTGCGCCTGCCCGGTCTTCCAGCTGGCGACGGTCCCCTTGCGCCGGCCGCGCGGCGCTCCGACCGGGGACGCGACGGCCTGCGACGAGCGCACGAAAGCACGCCTGAGCGGGTAGTCGGCCTGGTCACCGGGGGCGAACAGCGAGTCGAAGCCGGGCGTGAACGGGGTCGCGGCCCGCAGCGGCGCGGCCGTGCGCGGAGTCCACGCGGGAGGCTTCTCGATGGTCTGGATGTCGACCACCGGGACGATCACGTGCACGCCACGTCCGGTCAGCCGTTGGGCCAGGGGCGAGAAGTCCGAGTCACCCGTGAGCAGGACCACCCAGTCGAGTGGCACGGTCATCGCCCGGTCCCACGCCTCCAGCGCGAGCAGGACGTCGACGCCCTTCTCCTTGCCGTTGTGCAACGGCAGGTCGTGCCGCGTGATGCCGGCGGCGGCCAGTGCCCGGTCGAACGACTCCGCCGGGGTGTCGATGCGGCCGCGGACGTAGTGCGCCTCGGCGACCACGCACTCGTCCAGCGGACGACCCGTCTCCTTGTGGACGTACCAGCGCAACGCGTCGTGCAGGCCGTCAAGAGAGATGCGCGCTCCCCTGGGGTGCGCGGTGGCGTAGAAATCGCTCAGGTAGGCGAACCACGTGCCGTCGTAGAACACTCCGATCCGGACGGTCTCACCCACCCGCCGAGATTACTACTTCCTCTCGAAGGTGGAGTGACCAGGCGCGACCGGGAGCTCCAGCAGCTGGTTCGCGACGTCCAGGAACTCACCGCCGCACTGCCACATCGCGAGGTCGGGGTCCACGACGAACGGATCGGCGGGGTCCGCGTTCTGCTCGGCGACGCGGTAGGCCAGCGCCTCCGACTCCGAGTACGCGAGCACCGTCTCGTTCGTGCCCTTCCACACCCGTCTGAACATCACGGCGTTGACGCAGGTGAAGTGATCACGCACGACCGTCCGCTGAAACCCGCGACGCAGCAACAACTTCATGCATTCCTCGACGCTGCTCACAGTCGTCGATCCTGCCTGGGCGCAGGCGTGCACCCCACCGTGTATCACTCGATAGGGTCAAAACTTTCGGGCACGTGCACAACGGGGCCATCCCTCTTTCGTGCAGAGAACCAGACCGGAACGGGCTATCGCGCACACCCACCGGATGCGCAAGCCTCTGGCGGGTGGTCGACATCCCCGCCCCGAGGCCCGACGCCCCGCTCTACGACCGTGCCGCGACGCAGATCCCGCGCATCGCCGAGAAGGTGCTGGAGGCGTTCTTCGCGCGTTCCGCCACCTACCGGCAGCTGCCGCACCAGCTCGTGGACCGCGAGATCACCGAGGCCGTGACCAGGCACCTGCAGGTCTTCCTGCGCGCGTTGCGGGAACAGCGGCCGCCCGCACCGGAGGAGCTGGACATGCAGATCGCCACCGCCGTGCGGCGCGCTCAGCAGGGCGTTCCGCTCGACATCGTGCTCAGCACGTACCACGTGGCGGCGACCGTGGGCTGGGAGGCGATGGCCGCCGTCGCCGAGCCGGACGAGATCCCCGACCTGCTGGCGACCGTGCCCGCGCTGCTGCGGTACCTGAGCGTCGCGGTGCCCGCCGTCGCCGGGTCGTACCTCGGTGAGCAGCAGGCCCTGCACGCCGAACGCCGCGAAGCCGGCCGCGCGCTGGTGGCGGCGTTGCTGACCGGCCGGGAAGCCGAGCCGTTGGCCGAACGCATCGGGCTGGAGCTGTCCGGGCATCACGTCGTCGTCGCCGTACGGGTCGATGCACCTTCCGTTGCCGATGGTGCCGACGCACGGTTGGCCGTTCATGGACTCGTGCGACGCCTACGAGCCGAACTGCCCAAGCACGCCCTCTCGGCGTTGGACCACGACGGCGGCACCGTGCTCCTACCTACTACGGCCGATGCCGTGGACCTGGAGATGGACGCGGCCGCCGACCTCGTCCGCAACCTCCTCACCGCTGCCGGCACCAGCCTGACCGGCGGCATCGCGGCGGCGGAGAGCCGCGAGGAGATCCCGGCCGCGGCCAGGCAGGCGGCGGACATCGCCGAGCTCGCCCAACGACTGGGCCGCGCGCCCGGCGCGTACGTGCTGGACGACGTGCTGCTGGAGTACCAGCTCTGCCGCCCGGGCCCCGGCCGCAAACGCTTGGCACGCGTGATGGACAGCCTGTCCGAGCACCCTGACCTGCTGCACACGTTGCGGGTGTTCATCAACAGCGACCACAACCGCCACCGCACGGCCGACGAGCTGCACCTGCACCGCAACACCCTGAACTACCGGCTGCGCCGCGTCGCCGAGCTCACCGGCTACAACCCGGCCGACCCCACCGACATCAGGCTGCTCTCGGCGTCGTTGATCGTGCACGACCTCCGCGCCTGAAACGGCTGCAAGGCGAGCGCACCGGAGTGCGCTCGCCTTCACGGATTCAGCGGGTCAGTCGCCGTACGGGTTCTGCACCGAGACGTGCACGTGGTCGTAGTGACCGGCCGTCACGCCGTCGACGTTGTAGTTGCGCCAGCCCTCGGACGCGCGGGCGACGCTCCAGATCTTGCCCTGCCAGATGACGTACCGGACGTCGAGCTTCGAGGCGTGCTTCTGCAGCCAGTAGGCGAGCTTCCAGCCCTGCGCCTTCTGCGCCGCCGTCGGGTAGGTGCCGATCGCGTTGGAGATCGTGCAGTCGAGCGCGTTGCCCGTGTTGTGGTTGCTGGTCGACGACTCGTAGCTGCGGTAGTCGCCCACCCAGCACTGCTTCTCGCCGGTCTTCGAGGCGATCTGGTCGTCGATGAACTGCGTGCGCTTCGTCGCCTGCGGCGCGCGGGCCGTGGCGGACGGGTGCGGGTTGGTCTCCGGCGCGGGGTAGGTGCCCGGCGACGGGTCGGGGTCGTTGCCGGCGTCACCGATGCGGTGCGAGGCGTTCTCGTTCTTGAGCTCGGCCTTCAGGTTGCCCTTCGCACCGGCGGCGAACGTCTGCTTCGCACCACCGTAGTTGCTGTTGTAGAACACGGTGACGGCCTTGCTGGTCTTGTTCCAGACCGACGCGGCGTTGTTCTTGACGCAGACGCCCTGCCCGTTGCCCGCGCTCTTGAACTCGTAGCAGCTCGGCTGCGAGTCACCGTAGTCCGCGATCGAGTCGGAGAAGTCCGACACCGACCCGGCCTGGTCGCTGTTGTAGAACAGGCAGAACTCGCCCGTCTCGCAGGACCCGTTCCGGTCCGTCGCCGCGTTCGCGACGCCCGCCCCGAACGACGCGCTCACCAGCGCGCCCATCAACGCCACAAAGGTCATTTTCTTCAGCACGGGACCGAGGATTCCGAGCCGCGCTGACATCCCGCTGACACCGGCAGCAACCGATCTGTCAGGGCGCCTACTCGCAGGCCACACCGTCACCGTCGCGGTCGAGCTTCGAGCTGTAGCCCGGCTGACCTCGGTAAAGCGGTGCCGCTCCCGCCGCCTTGGCCGCCGCGCAGTTCGCGTAGTACGCGGGTGCGGGCGCAGGTGGCGCCGGTGCGGGTTCCGGCTTGGGCTGCGGCGCGGGCTGCTGCACCACCGGCGGTGCCACGACCGGCGCCGCCTTCACGTCGAGCCCGCCGCACGACGGACCCCAGAACCCGGTGGACGCCGCCTTGGCCGTCGCCTGCGCGGTCTGGACCGCCGTCTCCGCCCCGTCGATCGCCCGCCCGACGCCCTGGCTCACCGCGAGCACGGCGTAGTCGGTGCCGTCGGGCAGCACCAGGCTCGACGCCGCCACCTGCACGGGCTTGCCCACCAGCGTCTTCGTCGCGAAGTCGACGGCGGAGGCCGCCCAGCACTCGCCGGGTTGCGCGAGCCCGGACACCAGCACCTTGGTGCCGTTGGACAACATCACCGTCCGGCCGTCCACAACGGACTCCACCGTCACCGGCGGCGCGGTGGTCGTCGTCGTGGTGGTGGTCGTGGTCGTCGTGGCGGACGACGAGGAGAGGCCGGCGGCGAGCGGGGCAGGTTCCGCCGTGCCGCACGCGGACACCACGAGCACGGCACCGGCCGCGAGCGCGGCTCCCTTCGACAGTTGCGTGAAAACGGTCATGGCCGCCACATCGTGACGGCGGCAAGTCGTTGTTACACAAGTCCATTCGACTGGGCATAAAGCGCGGCCTGGGTCCGATCGCGGAGTCCGAGCCGCCCGAGAATGCGCGAGATGTGGTTCTTCACCGTGCCCTCCGAGAGGTGCAGCCGGTCCGCGATCTCCCGGTTCGTCGCCCCGGACGCGACGAGCCGCAGCACCTCGACCTCCCGCACGGTCAACGGTTCGCGCTCCCCGCTCCGGTCCAAGGCCGCCGCCAGCCGCAGCGCGGCGGCCGGGTCGAACTGGGCCACCCCGGCCGCGGCGAGCTTCACGGCGGCCGCAAGCTCCTGGGACGGCAGGTCCTTCAGCAGGTAGCCGGTGGCGCCCGCACGCAACGAGCGCACCACGTAGTCCTCGTCGTCGAACGTCGTCAGCATCACCACGCGGCACGACGGCGCGCGGCGGCGCAGCACCGCCACCGCCTCGACGCCGTCCATGCCGGGCATCCGCACGTCCATCAGCACCACGTCCGGGGTCAGCAGGACCGCCTGCTCCACCGCCTCGTGCCCGTCGGCGGCGGTGCCGACGACCTCGATGCCGGGTTGGAGACCGAGCAACGACGCGATGCCCTCGCGGATCAGGCGCTGGTCGTCGACGACCAGCACGCGCGTCACGCCGGCCCCGGGATCGTCACGGTCAGCACCGTTCCGGCCGGTGAGCTGGCCAGGTCGACGCGGCCGCCCGCGAGCGCCACCCGTTCCCTCATCCCGAGCAACCCGAACCCCTCCGCCGCCGCGCCCATACCCCGTCCATCATCGGCCACGGTCAGCGACGCGCACTCGGAACCCAGGTCCACCGCGACCCGGATGTGGGACGCGGCGGCGTGCCGGCGGGCGTTGGTGATGCCCTCCTGCGCCGCGCGGTACAGCGCGTGCAACGCGCCCGTGCCAAAGGAATCCGGCGAACCGCTGACCGTCAGCGTCACGTCCCCCGCGGCCAGCTCCTCCAGAGCGGACGGCAACGAGAACGACCGCAGCGACCGCACCGACTCGCGCACCTCGCCCAGCGCCCGCCGCGCCGACCGTGAGGCGTCCAGCACCGCGGCCTTCGCGACCTCCGGTTCGCGGTCGTGGAACGCGGAGGCCTTCTCCAGCTGCACCACGATCGCGGTCAGGTGGTGGCCGAGGTCGTCGTGCAGGTCCCGCGCCACCCGAGCCCGTTCCGCCGCCGCCGACAGCTCGGCGATCGTCCGTTGCGACTCCTGCAACCGGACGCGCCCGTCCCGTTCCCGCACGGCCACCGCCGCCATCGTCAGCGTGAGCACCAGCCCGACCACGAACATCACCAGGTCGGACGTCTGCTCGAGGTGCGCGTACCAGTCCGGCGTGCTGACCAGCGCGACCGCGAAGCACGCCAACGCCAACAGCACCGCCACCGGCAGCCCGAACGCGAAGTAGGCCGTGAAAGGCACGAGCAGCAACAACAGGCGCGCGAGCCCGGAACCGTCCACAAAGGCCAGTCCGACGTACAACGCGGTGCGCAGCAACAACAATCCAGCGGCCACCCGCCGAGGCGTGCGCACCGGGTAGGACCGGAACTCGGCGGCGTCCACGGCCACCAGCAACGAGATCCCGCCGACCAGCCACGGCAGCCGGGTGTCCCCGAGCCCGGAGAAGTACGCGTAGACCCCCGCGACCAGCACGGCGGCGCACATCACCGGCGACACCCAGAACGCCGGCCGCGAAGTGTTCATGCCGCTCAGGCTAGTGCCGGACGGGCGGACCAGACCGAGCGCGACAGCCACACCAGCACCACCGCGCACGCCACGTGCACCAGCGCGGACACGGGCGTGTCCGGCAGCACCGCGAACACCGCCAGCAGCACGAACCCGATCCCGTACCCCCAGGAAGGCACGACGGGGAACACCTTCGCGCGCACCATGGTCACCGAGAACAGCACGCTGCCGACCACGAACGACAACGACCCGGCCTTCAGCGCCAACGCCGTCACCGGCGCCACCGGCCCGCTCCCGAAGAAGATCACCAGGTTCAGCGCGAACGCCACCCCGGTGAACACCCCCAGCCCCAGCATGTTCGCGGCGAACGCGAACGCCCCGAACCGTCCCGACGCGTGCGCCTGATGGCCGTGCAACGCGAGCACGGCCGGCGCCCCGAAGGCCGTGCCCAGCCCGATCACCGCACTGGTGAACGCCGTCTCGCCGGTGAAGGCCTCGACGGCCCCCGGCACCCCGATCGACAGGGCGAGCACGATCCCGCACACAGCCCCGAACCTCGGCAAGAAGATCCTGTTGTCCGTCACGTCAACGAACCTACGAAGACATCACGAGCGCTCGGAAGTCCCGACCGGCCAAGAAGAACGCCGGAAGTCACCCTCTCAAGAGTGCCGATCGGCACGTACCTCCGGCCGGCGTTACCTGCCCGCCGCGTGATCACTATCCACAAAGGATGATCATTCGTGCGGTTCCGCCACCCCGTGCCTGGCCACGAGCGCGGCGCCGATCGAGGCCAGGTGGTCGAGCACGCCCGCCGGCCCGGTCACCTCGACCCAGTCGACCAGCCCGGCGAGCTCACCGGCCAGCGCGTACTCGCTGTACCCGCGGATCACGACCTCGACGCGTCCGTCCACCGCGGCCCCCACCTCGAGCCGGTCGCCGACCACCATCCTGAGCAGCCCGGTCGCGTGCGGCACGCACAGCGCCCGGACCTCCACGGGCGTGCGCCTGCGGTCCACCTCGTCGGCGATCGCGCGCCAGCTCTCGGCGAGGTCGAAGCCCTCCGGCCGTTCCACCGGCTCGCCGGTCGGTTCCGCGAACGACACGCGATCGATCCGGAACGTCCGCAGGCCGTCCGCGGTGTCGCAGACGAGGTACCACCACGTCCCCTTGGCGACGACGCCGAGCGGATGCACGGTCCTGACGCTCTCGGCGCCGGCGCGGTCGACGTACCCGAGCCGCACCCGCACGCCCCGGATCACCGCGTCCTGCACCGCGTCGAGGAACGCCGGCGGCCGTTGCTCGACCCGGCTCGCACCCCACCGCTGCGGATCCACGACCAACGACGCCGACGCCGTCTCAGCCTGCCCCCGAAACGGCTCCGGCAAGGCCTGCACGAGCTTGCGCAGCGCCGCCTTCACGGCCGGCGTGGCAGCAGAAGCCTGCCCCGCCACCAGGAACAACGCGCGTGCCTCACCGGCGGTCAGCCCGGACAGGTCGGTCCGCGCCCCACCCACCAACCGCCACCCACCACCCCGCCCCTGCACGGAGTACACGGGCACCCCGGCCATGCCCAGGGCGTCCAGGTACCGGCGCGCGGTCCGCTCGGAGACCTCCAGCTCCTGGGCGACCTCCGCCGCCGTCACCTGCCCACGCCGTTGCAACAACAGCAGGACAGCCACCAGCCGATCGGTTCCCACAACACCGACACTCGCACGAAAACCGGTCACGAGCTGACCGGTTTCACTCCGCAAGATCGCTCCATGACCTTCCCGGAACCGACCATGATCCCCGTCAACGGCGTGGAGCTCGAAGTCTTCGAAGCAGGCACCGGCAAGCCCGTCGTGCTCTGCCACGGCTGGCCGGAACACGCCTCCACCTGGCGCCACCAGATCCCCGCCCTGGTCGCCGCCGGCCACCACGTCATCGCCCCGAACCAGCGCGGCTACGGCAACTCGTCCCGCCCGGCCGAGGTCACGGCCTACGACATCGAGCACCTGACCGGAGACCTCGTCGCACTCCTGGACCACTACGGCTACGACGACGCCACCTTCATCGGCCACGACTGGGGCGCGTACGTCGTCTGGAGCCTCGCCGTGCTGCACCCGGCCCGCGTGGACAAGGTGATCAACCTCAGCCTCCCGTACCCCGACCGCGAGGCGATGCCGTCGATCGACTTCATGGAAAGCGTGCTCGGCAGCGACTACTACTTCGTCCACTTCAACCGCCAGCCGGGCGTGGCCGACGCCCTGTTCGACGCGAACACCGCTCGCTTCCTGCGCAACCTGTACAGCGAGCCAGCGGCCGGCACGCCGCTGATCGACCTCGCAACCGCGCAGACCGTGCCCGGCAAGCCCGTGCTGAGCGACGACGACCTGGCCGTCCTCACCGCCGCCTTCACGTCGTCGGGCTTCACCGGCGGCATCAACTGGTACCGCAACTTCGACCGCAACCTGCGCCTGCTGGCGGACGCGGACCCGATCGTCCACCAGCCCACGCTCATGATCTACGGCGCCCGGGACACGATCCCTCCGTCGCCGAACCTGACCGACTTCGTGCCCAACGCGGACGTGCTCAGCCTGGACTGCGGCCACTGGATCCAGCAGGAGCGGCCGGAGGAGACGACCAGAGCGATCCTCGACTGGCTGGCCCAGCCGCGCTGACATCTCCTGCTCGACCGCTGACGGGGTCTGATCACCTGATCAGACCCCGGACACGGGTTCAGCGGTGGAAGCGTCGCATCATGAACGCCACCGCGACCGCCACGACGACTCCGGTCACCACATAGGTCCACGGCGCTTCAACGTCGAGCAGCGCCAGCGCGATGCCCACCACACTGCCGAGCGCGAGCAGACCGAGCACCGCGACAGCCTGCGGATTGCCTTTCAGCACGAGGATTGCTCCTTTCGTTGACCGAACTAGTCGATGATCACAATCCAGATACCGATGCCGAGAGCGACCGTGGTGCCGTAGAGAGCTCCCGCCGCAGCTCCTCCCGGACAGCCCGCCGTGGCCACCACGCAGCCCACCACGCCGCCGACAGCGGCACCGACAGCGACGGTGTCCGCGATCGTGCCCAGGTCGGACTTCAGATCGTTCACGCTGTAGGCGCCGGTCGGGTCGATGTTGTTGATGGGGTCGGACTTGCCGTACGCGTACAGGTTGCGTTCCTGGCCGGTCGGGTCCGGCGCGGTGAAACGCCCCCACGTGGAGTTGTAGTAGCGGTGGCCGAACAGCGTCAGGCCGCCCTTGAGGGTGTAGCCGCCGACGTAGCGGAACGGGTTCGTGGCCGCCGCCGCGCCCGTGCTGGTCGCACCGCCGTACGGGGTGTACGTGTGGCTGGCGGCCAGCGTGCCCGTGGTGTCGAGCAGGGCCAGGACGCTGCCCTGGTGGTCGGTGATCAGGTTGTGGCGGGTCGTGCCCGACTTCTCGGTCACCAGCCTGCCGTCCGGGTCGCGGGCGACGCTGATCCGCGTGTTGTCCACGTTGACCGTGCTCGTGCCCAGCGCGGTGTGGGTGAACGTGTGCGTGGTCGAGACGCCGCCGACCTTCTCGGTGATGGTGCGCGGCTGGGTCTGGTCGATGGTGTCGTAGGAGGCGGAGAAGGTCTGTGCGCCGTCGGTGACACCGCGCAGCATCTGGTTGGTCGGCGAGTACTCGTAGGACGTCGACGGGTTGGACACGCCGGTGATGTTGCCCGCGGTGTCGTAGCTGAGGTTCGTCGCGCCGACCGAGGTGAGCTGGTCCGCGCCGTTGACCGTGTGCGCGGTGCCGCCGAGGTTGGTGATGTTGTCTGACTTGTCCACCGCGAACGTCGTGGAGCCGGCCTTGCTCAGGTGCCGCAGCGCGTCGTAGGTGTACGCGGTGGTCGTGCCGGCGATCGTCTTCGACTGCATCTTGTCGCTGTCGGCGCCGGCGGCGGTGGTGAAGCTGTACTCGGCTTTGAGCAACTCGGTACCCGCGGTGTTCTTCACGATCAGGCTGGTCAGCCTGTTGGCGTTGTCGTAGGTGTTGGTCTGCGTGCCCGCACCGGGGAACGTCGTCGAGGTGCGGTTGTCCGCGGCGTCGTAGCCGAACGTCGTCGTCTGCCCGAACGGGTCCGACAAGGACGTCAGGCGGTTCGCGGCGTCGTAGCCGTAGGTCGCCGTGCCCGCCGGGTCCTTCAACGACGTGAGGTTGCCCGCCTTGTCGTAGCCGTAGGACACCGTCTCGGTCGATGCGCCCTGCGTTCGCACCGCCGAGATGACCTGGCTGCCGGTGGGACGCGCGTCGTGGTCGAACCGGCTCGTCACGCCGCCGTGGGAACGCGCGCTGAGGTTGCCCAGCGCGTCGTAGGAGTTCGTCTGCAGAACGGTGCCGCCGGTGCTCACCGACACGACGCGGTCGAGCTTGTCGTAGCCGTAGTCGATCCGCTTGTTGTTGCCGTCGGTCACGCTGGTGATGCGCGACAACGAGTCGTAGGTGTAGCGGGTGACCCCCATCGGCGCGGGCGGCGTCACGCTGGTCGGGTTTCCGGCCTGGTCGTACCCGAACCTCGTCACCTGGCCGTTGGCGTCGCGCACGGTGTCCAGCAGCGCCTTGGAACCGGTGTAGGTGCGGATCTCCAGGTCCGCGGCCAGGGGCGTGGAACGAAGCTTCGTGAGGTTGCCCGCCGAGTCGTACTCCCTCGTCACCTCGTTGCCCGCCGGGTCCTTGACCGACGTCGGCAGGTTGGGGTGCGCGGTGCTCGTGTAGCCCGCGACGGTGGCCGCGCCCGTGGGCAGCGTCGTGGAGATCAGGTTGTTCAGCGTGTCGTAGGTCGCGGTGGTCGAGTTGCTTCGCCCGTCCGAGGTGGTCTGGACGTCGCTGTTGGCGGTCCAGGTCTTGGACCGGGTGTTGCCGAGCGCGTCCTTGGCCGAGATCTGCCGGTGGCTGCTGTCGAACGTGTAGACGGTCTTGTTGCCGTTCGGATCGGTCTGGGTGGTCTTGGTGAACGGTTCGGTGTACTCGAACAGGGTGTCCACCCCGCCCGTACGCGTCGGCGTGGTCACCTTGGTGACATCGCTGTTGGTGTAACCGAAGCCCCACGTCCGTCCGGCCTGGTCGACCAGTGACGTGATCCAGCTGCTGCCGGCGGTGCGGCGGAACTTCACGACCTTCCCGTCGCGGTCGCTCAGCTGCGTTAGCCGGCCGTCGGAGTCGAAGGAGTAGTCGCCGACGACGGTGCCGCTCGGGTCCGTGACGCGCGTGATGTTGCCGCCGCTGGACTGGAACGTGGTGACCCTGCCCTGCGAGTCGGTCAGCGAGGCCAGCGTGCCGTCGGGCTGGTAGTGGTAGGTGATCGCGTTGCCGTTGCGGTCCTTGCGGTTGAGCGGCCAGCCGTCGGAGTTGAACGCCCACGTCTCACCGGTCTTGACGAACTTCGCGGTGTAGGAGCCGTCCGCGTTCTTCGTCATCGTCGCCGCGACCCCGTTGCTCGCGGTGCCGAAGGTGCCGTCGGCGTTGCGGGGGAACTCGACGCAGCCGCCGCCGTCCACGGGCATGTGCAGCTCGGTGAACGACAGGTCGAGCGCCATGTCCCGGCCCGCGTTGAGATGCCACTTGTCGTCGTAGCCGTAGGAGTGGCGCAAGGTCAGATCGATGCCGGTGCCGCGGATCGTGAGGTCCCGGTGGTCGATCCAGAGGTTGCCGTTGGCCAGGTTCACACCGAACTGGAGCCGGTCGCTGACCTGGAACCGTTCGATCGGGTAGTCCGGCAACACCGCCCAGTCCGAGGACCGGCACGGTGACCAGCGCCGAACCCCGGCCGCGCCGGGCTGATCCGCAGCCGGCCTGGCACGGCCCGCGGGCGGCGCCCCACCCACCGCGGTCCGGTTCGCCGCGCCCGGCGACCACACCTGCCCCACAGCGGGCGCGGGCGATGCCGAAGAAGCCGGCAGTACAGCGGGAACCGTGGCGCTCAACGCGACGGCCACACTCACGGATAAAGCGCGCAGCACGAAGCGGCGCACTGGTGAAGTGCGTGACAAAGTCTTGTTCCCCTCAGTAAAAACATCCCCAGAACGGGGACCCCCCGGTCCCCGCGCATCCCCAGGTACACGGTGCGGCGCGCAGCCAAACCCGCAGGGGAGAACAAGACCCGATCGGCCTAGCGAACTGTCGATGGGAGAGCCACCGTCCACTTGGGCCGAAAAAGCAGAATCGCCCGCCGATCTGCTTGCGCAGTTCAGCGGGCGATTCTCATGCTGTATTGAATTGTGGAGCTGAGGGGACTCGAACCCCTGACCCTCACACTGCCAGTGTGATGCGCTACCAGCTGCGCCACAGCCCCTTGAAGGTCCACGTTCCCGGCGGGTTTCCCCGTCGTTCTCGTGTGGCAATACCGTACATCACCTGCGCCACAAGATAAAAATCGGGGGTACCCAAAGCGCATTCGGCCTGGTAGGACCGGGTGATGACCGCCGGAGCACCGTTCGACCCCAAGATCGGGAGCATGGCCCCCGAGGCCCTGCGCGAGCTGCAGGAACAGCGGCTGCGCGCCATGATCGACCTCCTGCTCACCACCGACAACCTCCAGGCGCGCAGGCTGCGGGAGAGCGGAGTGACGCGCGGCACAGATGTGCGGCTCGACGAGATCCACCTGCTGCCGACGATCAGCAAGCAGGACCTGTGGGACCACTACCCGTTCGGGCTGCGCGTCGCGGCGCCGGAGGAGATCGTCTGCGTGCACGGGTCGTCGGGCACGGGTGGCCGGCCGACGCTCATCCCCTACACGGCCGGCGACGTGGAGATCTGGTCCCAGGTGATGGCCAGGGCGCTCGCCGGTGCCGGGGCCACCAGGACGTCGGTCATCCACAACGCTTACGGCTACGGGCTTTTCACCGGTGGTCTCGGGGTGCACCACGGCGGGTTGAAGCTGGGGGCGACGGTCGTTCCCATGTCCGGGGGCATGACGGAGCGGCAGGTTCGGCTCATCGAGGACCTGCGGCCCGACGTGTTGTGCTGCACGCCGTCGTACGCGCTGAGGCTCGCGGAGGACCTGGAGCAGGACAACTCCATCGAGGTCGGCATCTTCGGGGCCGAGCCGTGGACCGACGAGATGCGGCAGGAGATCCAGCAACGGCTGGGCATCCGGGCGTTGGACATCTACGGGCTGTCGGAGATCATCGGGCCCGGGGTGGCGTGCGAGTCGCTGGACTCGGACGGGCTGCTGAACGTCGCGGAGGACCACTTCTACCCGGAGGTCGAGGACGGCGAGCTGATCTTCACCACGCTCACCAAGACCGGGATGCCCCTCCTCCGGTACCGGACCGGGGACGTGGCGACGCTGCACGAACCGAGGAACAGCCCCTTCCGGCGGATGAGCAAGCTCAAGGGGCGCAAGGACGACATGCTGGTCATCCGCGGCGTGAACGTGTTCCCGACGGAGATCGAGGCGGTGGTGCTGGAGCTGGCGAGCCCGCACTACCTGATCGTCGAGGACCGCCGGACGACGACGGCGCGGCTGCACGTGGCGGTGGAGTCCACTGAGGACGTCCGAACGCGACTGACGGACAAGCTCAAGGAGCGACTGGGGATCACGTGCCTGGTGCACGTGCTGGAGCCGGGCAAGCTGCCGCGGACCGAGGTGGGCAAAGCACAGCGCCTGGCCCGGTGGACCCAGGGCCAGGCGCCGATCGACGGACTCACCTAGTCAGGTCGGAGAGCCAGTTCTTGTTGTCCAGGTCGACGAGCTTGCCACCGGAGGCGACGCTGGGCGTGCCGCGGAAGCGGCCCGTCTCGGCGTCCTTCAAGGCCGGGTCGTTGCTGGTCTTGGACATCAGCTCGTCCAGCTGCGACTTGTAGGTCTGCGAACGCACGCACGACTCGAACGAAGCAGAGGTCACGCCCACGTCCTTGCCCAGCTTGATGAGCTGGTCCTGGGTGTAGCCGGCTTCGCCCTCTTCTGGCTGCTTGGCGAACAGGGCGGCGTGGAACGCGTTGAACTTGCCGTCGTCGGCGACGCACAGGGCGGCGTTGGCCGACTCCGTCGAGTAGCCCTCGGGGCTCGACAGGCGGTTCAGCATCGGCAGGATGCTGTAGCGGATCTTGACCTTGCCGTCCTCGACGGCCTTCTTGATGTCGGTGCCGTAGGTCTTCTCGAACGTGCCGCAGATCGGGCACAGGAAGTCCTCGTACACGTCGACCGTCACGGTGGCCGTGTCCTTGCCGACGAGGACGGTGTTGCCCTCGCGGACGGCGGGCGCCGAGATCGTGTGGTCGGCCGGCGCCAGCGGAATGGCCTCCGCACCGGTCGTCGACGGCTTCATCTGCTGGAAGACGACGTACCCGATCACGGCGACGGCCAGCACCGCGACCACGGCGATGCCGGCGATGACCTTCGTCCGGTCCGAACCGCCACCCGTGCCGCGTGCCTGGGCCACCGCGAGCGCGGCCTGCTTCTTCTTCCGCGCACTGCGCTCTGCTCCACCCACGGCGACGAGGGTAGCGACACAAACTAAAAGAAAGCTGAGCGCGCAATCACGCTTCCGGGTGACGTGGCTTGCCGCCGACCCGTTCGCCGGTCGGGACCTCGGCACTCTCGTCCAGCGCACCGCACTCCGGCGCCACCGCGGCGGCCGTGTGCTCCTCCTCATGTGTGGGCAGGGTCTCGGGCGCGGCGGACCAGAACAGCACCGACAGCAGCAGCGCGGCGCCGGTGATGGCGAACGAGGCCTCGAAGCCGAACGAGTCGGCCAGCAGGCCCGCGCACATCGGGCCGATGATCGCGCCCAGGTCGGTGACCATCTGGAACCCGGCGAGCACCGGCCCGCCCTTGCCGCGCGCCCCGATGACGTCCGCCACCACGGCGTTCTGCGGCGGGTTCAGCAACCCGGCACCCGCCCCCGCGATCAGCGACGCCGCCATGAACGTCCACAGGTCGCCGGTGAAGCCCATCCAGACCGTCGCGAGGCCGCTGATGACGAGACCGGCGATGGCGACGGGCTTGCGGCCGCGGGTGTCGGCGATCTTGCCGGACAGGAACAGCATCGCCGCGTTGCCGGCCGCGAACACCGACATCGAGATGCCCGCGACGGCCGCGCTGTGCTCCAGGGCCTCGATCACGAACACCGGCACCAGCGAGATCCGCACGCCGAACACGGCCCAGCCGTTCGCGAACCCGGACGCCAGCGCCGCGCGGTACGCACCGTGCCGGACGGCCTCGCGCACGGTCATCGGCGTCTCGGTGTTGGTGCGGTCGATCTCCACCAGCGTCGAACGGCGCAGGAAGAACCAGACCACGAACGCCGCGACGCACAGCAACAGGCCGTACGACACGAACGGCACCCACAGCCCGAACGGCACGAGCCCGGCGCCGACGATCGGCCCGGCGATGTTGCCGATCAGGAACCCGGCCGCCCACATCCCCGACGCCCGCCCGCGCATCGGCGCCGGTGTGATCCGGATCAGCAGCCCGAGCGCCGCGACCGTGAACATGGTCGACCCGACCCCGGCCAGCGCCCGCCACGACAGCATCTCGGCGTAGCTGGACGAGAACCCGCACATCGCCGTGCCGACGGCGACGATGAGGATGCCGACGATGTACACCCGCGGCTCGCCGAACCGGTTGACCAGCTTGCCGCTCACCGGCGCGAACGCCAGCCGAACGAACGCGAACGCGCTGATCAGAGCCGCAACAGCCGTGTGACCGACACCGAACGATGACGCGTACACCGGCAGAACGGGTGCCACGATCCCGAACCCCACGGCGATGATGAAGCTCGCCGCGACCAGAACCCACACCTCGACCGGTAACCGATCGCGCACAAAGCCTCCCTTAGCCCTGCTAAGGATATGTCACGCGGCAACTAACTAATTCAGTCGAGCAGCTCATCGACTCTGCGTACATACGCAGTCACGGGATACGCCGCAACGAACCCGCACGCCTCGGCGAACCGCTCCCCCGGCCCCTCGTCCACCTGCGACGCGACCAACATCGCGCCGGCAGACCGCAGAGCCGATACCGCGGACACCACCAACGACCGCCCCACGCCCCGACGACGACGCGCCGGACGCACGACGCACTGCTCGACCAGCCCCACACCACGCTCGGCGAACCCCGACACGAATCCGCCGATCCGGTCGCCGTCGTCCACCACCAGGAGCAAACACCGCGGGTCGTCCAATCGATGCCCGAGCCAGCGCCCCAGTCGTTCACGGTTGCCGACGAGCTCGTCCGACAGCAGGTCGACGATCCCCACCAGATCCGCGTCGACAGCCCGCCTGACCTCGGCGGACGCCGAAGCGGCACCCCGGTGCACGACCGTCAGCAGCTCCTCGACCGCGTACCAGCCGGAGTCGTCGGCGATGCCCTCGATCTCGTCCACGGTGGTCGGCGACGCGAACACGACGGCCTCCGCGCGCCCCACGTCCGCGAACGTCTGCTCCAGCTGCAGCAGCGTCGACGCGACCTCGACCGACGTGCCGTCCAGGGCGCAGCCGAAGTTGCCGGACGGCAGCGGGTTCTCGCGGTTGATCACCACGGCCGCGCTGCCGACCTTGCCGATCTTGCCGTACCGAACGGCGCCGGACGCGAGCCGCGCGCCCTCCACCAGGATCGCGAGCGACCGCGACTGGTACGGGTCGAGCAGTTCGGGGTCGTCGGGGTCGCGCAACGGGTCAACCAACGCGGCGGTCCTTCCACTGGGCACCTGGACGCAACGCGCAGTCCAACAGGAACACGCCCATCGTCGCCCACGCGAACGGCGCGAGCACGGCCGAGGCCTGCGGCAGCCCGATCCGCCGCACGAACTCGCGGTGCGGCACGGCTTGCGCGAACCAGGCGAGCCACGACCACGGCGACCGCGGCCGCAGCACCGGGAGCAGCCCGTACGCGACGTGCAGCAGCCCCGCGGCGACCAGCAGCGGACGCGCCCAGGGTCCGAACATCTCGCGGAACGCCGGCTGGATGCTCTTGCGCAACGACCGCCAGCAGTCGCCGAACGTGTCCATGCCCGAGGTCGTCAGCAGCATCGACGCGTCGACGAACCGCGGCACCCCGCCGGAGTCCCTGATCGACGTCGCCAGCCCGACGTCGTCCGCGTGCGTCCCTGCCAGCGCCTCCCACCCACCGGCGGCCTCGAAAGCAGCTCGCCGCACCAGGACGCAGTGCCCCACCGCCAACGCCGTGGGCCCGCGTCCGTCCGGCGGCGACCCCTCGAACACCAGCGTGTTGAACGCGGGCAGCAGGAACCACCAGGCCGGTCCGACACCACGCCCGGACGACGACACGAGATCGGCACCCAGCTCGACGGCCGACGCCACCAGCCGTCCCACCAGGTCAGGCGTGCACGTGACATCGGCGTCCACGAACAACAACCACTCTTCGTCCTGAGCAGCCGCAACGCCCAGGTGCATCGCGTGCGTCTTGCCCGCCCACCCGTCGGCGGGCCCGGAGGACTCGATCACCTCAGCCCCGAAGGACCGCGCGACGGCAGCCGTCCCGTCCGAAGAGGCGTCGTCGACGACCACGACGCGCACTCCTGGCTGACCGACCAGCCCTGGCAGCAGCCGCGGCAACGTCGAAGCCTCGTCCCGTGCGGGCACGACGGCCAGCACCGAAGCCTGAACCGAGGCCGCCGACACCTCCGGCACGTGCTTCCACTGCGCGAACGTCCGCCCGGACCGCGCCGCGGACGCGATCGCCGACACCACGCCGATCATCCCCATGCGACAACCCTGACACACTCACTCACGTGGACCTGCCTGATCTCCCGGTGAAATCCGTACTCCCCCAGCTGCTGGAGCAACTCCAGGAGCGAGGGGCGGCCGTGCTGGTCGCGCCGCCGGGCACCGGCAAGACGACGCTGGTCCCGCTCGCCCTCGACGGCAAGGTCGTCGTCGCCGAACCGCGCCGGATCGCCGCCAGAGCCGCCGCCGCACGGATGGCGAGCCTGCTGGGCGAACCCGTCGGCCACACCGTGGGCTACTCGGTCCGCGGCGACCGCAAGACCAGCAGGCACACCCGCATCGAGGTCGTGACGAGCGGCCTGCTCGTGCGCCGGCTCCAGCACGACCAGGAGCTCAGGGGCGTCGGCACGGTCCTGCTCGACGAGTGCCACGAACGCCACCTCGACGCCGACCTGCTGCTCGCCCTCCTGCTCGACGCCAAGGCAGGCCTGAGGCCTGACCTCAAGCTGCTCGCGACGTCCGCGACCGTTGCCGCGCAACGACTCTCGGACCTGCTCGACGCTCCGGTCCTGACCTCGGAGTCGCGCATGTTCCCGACCGAGATCACCTACGTCGCCCCGGCGCGCAACGAGCACATCGAGAACACCGTCGCCAGGGCCATCAACAAGGCGCTGTCCGAAGTGGACGGTGACGTGCTCGCGTTCCTGCCGGGCGTCAAGGAGATCAACCGCACCGCAAGGCTGCTGAACGCCGAGACCGTCATCCTGCACGGCCAGCTGAACGCGCAGACGCAGGACGCGGCGCTGAAGCGGGGCGACCACCAGCGGGTCGTGCTCGCCACCAGCATCGCCGAGTCGAGCCTCACCGTCCCAGGAGTCCGGGCGGTCGTCGACGCGGGCCTAGCCAGGGTCCCGCGCGTCGACCATCGGCGAGGGCTCGCCGGCCTGGCCACGATCCGCGTCTCCCAGGCCGTCGCCGACCAGCGGGCCGGACGTGCGGGCCGCGAGGCACCCGGCCGCGTCTACCGCTGCTGGCCGGAGCACGAGCACAGCACGCTCCCCCGCTACCCCGAGCCGGAGATCAAGACCGCCGACCTCACCCGGCTCGCCCTGGAGCTCGCGGTGTGGGGCACCCCGGACGGCAGCGCGCTGAACTGGTGGGACGCCCCGCCGGAGGGTGCGCTCAAGGCCGCGCAGGAGACGCTGAACGCCATCGGCGCGCTCGACCCCGACCGCCGCGACCGCATCGCGAACGTCGGCCTGCACCCCCGGCTCGGCCGCGCGCTGATCGACGGCAGCGCGCTCGCCGGCAACCGGACCGCCGCCGAGGTCGTGGCGCTGCTCGACGACAGCACGCACCACAACACGAGCTACCTCGCGGACGCGTTGAAGGCCCCCGGCAAGTGGCGCCAGGAGGTCAAGAAGCTCGAAAAGCTCGGCAGCAACCCCGGTGGCAACGGCGACCCGGCGCTCGTGGTCGCCCTCGCCTACCCGGAACGGCTCGCGAAGCGCAGGTCCAAGAACAGCAACGTCTACCTGATGGCCAACGGCACGGCCGTCGAGCACACCGACTCGCACAACAAGTGGCTCGCCGTCGCGATCGCCGACCGCGAACCGGGCAGCAAGCACGGCCGCGTCCGCCTCGCCGCCCCCGCCGACGAAGATCTCGCCATCACGGCGGCGGAAGCCCTCGTGCACACCGAGGACGACATCCGCTGGACCAACGACGTCGTCGCGAACGAGGTCCGCAAGCTCGGCGCGATCACCCTCGACGAACGCCCGCTCAACGACCTCGCCAAGTCGCAGCAGGCACTCCGGATCGGCCTGGAGACCGAGGGTCTGGGCCTGCTCAAGTGGCCCGACAGCGCCGTCAAGCTGCGCGAGCGGATGGCGTTCCTGCACCGCACCCGCGACTGGCCGAGCGTCGAGGACGAGGACCTGATCCGCGCGATCGACCTCGGCAAGGCGAAGAAGCGCTCGGACCTCGCCAAGATCGACACCACCGCGTTGCTGCGGAGCCTGCTGCCGTGGCCGGAGGCGGCCGACTTCGACAAGCTCGCGCCGGAACGCATCGGGCAGGGCAAGGTCGACTACACGCAGGACCAGCCCGTTCTCTCGGTCCGCATCCAGGACGCCATGAAATGGGCAGACACCCCCGAGATCGCCGGAATTCCGGTGGTGGTGCACCTGCTCTCGCCGGCAGGCCGCCCGACGGCCGTGACCAGCGACCTCAGAACGTTCTGGCGCAACGGCTACCTGCGGGTTCGCAGCGAGCTGAAGGGCCGTTATCCCAAGCACCACTGGCCGGAACGCCCATGGGACAAGAGCAAGAAAACACTTTGAACCATTAGGAATCGAACAACGTTAATCTCTCTTATGGCGCACATCGCGATCTTCCTGATGCCCGAGCGAGGACACTTCCTGCCCGCGCTCGGCATGATCGCGGAACTCGTGCGCCGGGGGCATCGGGTGAGCTGCCCGGCCACCCCTCGGTTCGCCGCCGCCGTGACGGAGTGCGGCGCGACCGCGATCCCCTGCGGGTCAACGCTTCCCGACGACCTGCCGGGCTCGTTGCTCGACGCCGCCCGGCTCGCGCTGGCCGAGGCCGAGGCGGCGCTGCCGCAGCTCGAAGCCGCGTTCCGCGACGACCGGCCGGACTTCGTCGTGTGGGACATCGCGGCCTGGTCCGGCGGTGTCATCGCGCACCGGCTGGAGGTGCCGAACGTGCTGCTGGAGGTGCTGCTGACCAGCAACGAGCACTGGTCGCTCGGCACCGAGGTCATCCCGCCGCGGACGTTCGACCCCGCCGCCGTCAGGTTCTTCACGCGGGTGCACGCCTTCGTCGGCAGCTCGCTGCCGGAGTTCGTCGCGGGTGCGCGCCGCCGGATCGCCTTGTTCCCCAGGGAGTTCCAGCCGCACGGCGACACGTTCGGCGGTCACGTCGCGTTCGCCGGGCCGTGCCTGACCGAGCGCGAGTTCCAGGGCACCTGGGAACCTCCCGCCGACCGGCCCGTCGTGCTCGCGACGACCGGCACGCAGGTGTGCGCGGACGCGGCACGGGGAATGCCGTGGCACCTGGTCACGAAGGGCAAGGTGCTCAGTCCCGCGATGAACGTCGAGACGCACGACGAGGTGCCGCAGCTCGCGGTGCTGAAGCACGCCAGCGTGTTCGTGACGCGTGGCGGCATGGGAGGCGTGATGGAGGCGTTGCACCACGGCGTCCCGATGATCGTCGTACCGCACATGACCGACCAACGGCTCAACGGCCAGCGCGTCGAGGAGCTCGGACTCGGTGTGCTGCTCGACACCGTGACCGTCGAGGGGGTGCGCTCGTTGGTGAGTCAGCTGTCGTCGGACTCCGCGATCTCCGCTCGCGTGAAGGACATGCAGCGGATGATCCACCGGGCGGGCGGCAGCGCGGTCGCCGCGGACGTCGTCGAAGAGGAGCTGGCGCGGTGAGACGGATCTGGGACGACGCTGTCCGAACGCTCGGCGGCGCACCGGACGCGGGCGACCTGATGGAGCGCTACGCCGAGCCGCACCGGACCTACCACAACACGTTCCACGTGGTGTCGGTCGCGCGGGACTCGTCGGCGCTGGCGGACGCGTTCGCGTTCACCGTGGAAGAGCGCGCGATCCTGGCGCTGGCCGCCTGCGCACACGACGTGATCTACGACGGCAAGCCGGGTGAGGACGAACGGGCGTCGGCCGCGTGGGCCCGCGAACGCCTGGCGGGCCTGGAAGAACCGCACATCGCGCGCGTGGAGTCGTTGGTGCTGGCCACGATCACGCACTCGTCCGACGACCCGCTGGCGCACGTGCTGCTCGACGCCGACCTGGCGATCCTCGGCTCGGAGCCGGAGCACTACGAGCGGTACAGCGCGGCCGTGCGGCAGGAGTACGCCCAGTACGACGACGAGACGTGGCGTGCCGGCCGGGCGAAGGTGCTGAAGACCCTGCTCGACCGCGAGGTGCTGTTCGTGACCGAGCCCGCGCGGCAGCTGTGGGACACCGCCGCGCGGGCCAACCTGGCCCGTGAGCTTCAGTCCCTCGCGTAGAGCACCTTCGTCGCGGTGGTGAACCTCTTCAGGATCTCCGGAACCGGCTCGATCCCGATGCCCGGCCCCGTGGGCACGTGCATGAAGCCGTCCTGGAGCTCGAACGGTTCGGTGATGTCCTCGGCGAAGTAGCGGCGGGACGCCGAGACGTCGCCGGGCAGCACGAACCCCGGCAACGCGGCGAGCGCGAGGTTCGGGCCGCGGCCGACGCCCGTCTCCAGCATTCCGCCGCACCACACCGGGATCCCGTGCGCGACGGCGACGTCGTGGATCCGGCGCGCCTCCAGGTAGCCGCCGACCCGTGCGGGCTTGACGTTGATCACCCGGCACGCGTCGAGCGCGATGGCCGTCGCCGCGTCCTTGGCCGAGGTGATCGACTCGTCCAGGCAGATCGGCGTGCGGATCCGTTGCGCCAGCAGCGAATGGCCGCGGATGTCGTCCTCTTCGAGCGGCTGCTCGATCAGCAGCAGGTCGAACTCGTCAAGCCTGCGCAGGTGTTCGGCGTCGGCGAGCGCGTACGCGGTGTTGGCGTCGACCTGCAGCAGGACGTCCCCGAACCGTTCGCGCACGGCCCGCACCGGTTCGACGTCCCAGCCCGGTTCGATCTTGAGCTTGATCCGCGCGTAGCCCTCGGCCAGGTAGCCCTCGACGTCGTCGAGCAGCTCGGGGATCGAGTCCCTGATCCCGACCGACACGCCCGCGGGCACCTTCTCGGCCGTGGCACCGAGGTAGGTGCCGAGCGGCATCCCGAACGACCGCAGCTCGGCGTCCAGGACCGCGGTCTCCAGCGCGGCCTTCGCCAGCTGGTGGCCCTTGATCGCGTGCGTCCTGGCCGCGACCTCGGCGGACGTGATCTCGGGCGTCACCCTCGGCACGAGGTGCTGGTCCAGCACGAGCTCCGCGGCGCCGACGAACTCCGAGCAGTACAGCGGCTCGGGGTCGGCCGCGAACTCCGACCAGCCCTCCGCCGCGTCCGTGACGACCCGCAGCAGGAACGTGTCCTTGGTCGTCATCGTGCCGAACGACGTGCGGAACGGCGTCACCAGCGGAATCGCCACGTGCAGCAGTTCGACCCGGTCGATCCTCACAGCCGCTCCAACTCGTACCAGCCCTCGCGGGACATCGACGTGGCCGCGTAACCCTCCGCGAAGGCGTCCACGAACACCTCGCGCACGGCCACCCGCCACTGCTTGGCCAGCTCCCGTGACTCCTTGCGCACCTGCACGACGTCGCGCGGCACCCGGCACCAGATCCGTTCGCCGTCGGTGCGCGCCAGCGGTTCCCCGTCGGGAGCGATCTTCGTGACCTCACCTCCCGGCACGGACTCGTGCGGCTCGCGCGCCCCGGTGAGGTCCCACTGCACGGTCAGCCGGTCGCTCTCGTCGCCGTCGTTCACGCCGTCGCGCATCGGCCCGTAGAAGTCCGGCGTGTACTCGGTGACGACGGCGCCGAGCTTGACCAGGTTGAACCGGGCGTTGCGCGCCACCAGCGGGTCGTACGTCCAGCGCATCGACTTCGCGCCCAGACCGGCCGCCCAGTCCTTCTGCGCGAGCTTCAACGGGTGCCCGGCGCCGGGCCGCGCGGCCGCGATCATCGAGTACACCGACCCGTCCGGGCAGAACAGGCCGGTCGTGGCGCCGATCAGCTCGTCGCCGTCGAACGCCCCGATCGTCGCGCCGCCCGCGTGCCGGATGCAGTGCAGCGTCTCCGACGACAGGACGTCCTCGGTCGCGTCCCAGACCTCGGCGTAGTACGCGCTGACGCGGGCGATGCCGCCGACGTCAGTGATCACCTGGAACCGCAAGACGTGCCTTCCTTACGCTGTAGGCGAAGTAGATGACGAACCCGAGGGCCATCCAGGCGAGGAACGCGATCCACGTGTCCAGTCCGAGGCTGAACATCATGTAGACGCAGAACCCCAGGCCCACCAACGGCGTCGCGGGCGAGAGCGGCACGCGGAACGTGCGCTTCCGCTTCGGCTCGGTGCGGCGCAGGATGATCACCGCGATGTTGACCAGCGCGAACGCGAACAGCGTGCCGATGCTCGTCGCGTCGGCCAGCGACCCCAGCGGCACCAGGGCGGCCAGCACAGCGATGAACAGGCCGACGATCACCGTGTTGGCGAACGGCACCCCGGTGCGCGGGCTGAGCTTCGCGAAGATCGACGGCACCAGCCCGTCCCGCGACATCGCGTACAGGATGCGCGTCTGTCCATAAAGCACGGTCAGCACGACACTCGTGGTCGCCACCACCGCGCCGATCGACAGCAGGATCGGCCAGATCGCGCCGTCGACGTTGTCCGTCAGCACCCGGCTGAGCGCCGCCTCCGTGCCCTCGAACGTCTGCCACGGCATCGCCCCGACCGCCGCCAGCGCCACCGCGCAGTACAGCGCGGTGATCACGACGAGCGAGATGATGATCGCCCGCGGCAGGTCGCGCTGCGGGTTCTTGGCCTCCTCACCGGCGGTCGACGCGGCGTCGAAACCGATGTAGGAGAAGAACAACGTGGCCGCACCGGCGCTCATGCCCGCGAGCCCGAGCGGGAACAGCGGCTGCAGGTTGCCGGCCTTCAACGCCGTGAACGCGACCGCGCAGAACATCAGCAGCGCGCCGACCTTCACCCACACCAGGATCGTGTTGGTGCGCGCACTTCCTTTGGCGCCACCGAGCAACACGACCATCGCGATCACGACGACCACGACGGCGGGGATGTTGATGATCCCGCCCGCGCCCGGCGGCTGGCTCAGCACGTCCGGGATCCGCAGCCCCGTCACGAGGTGCAGCAGCTCGTTGACGTACTGGCCCCACCCGACCGCGACGGCCGCGACCGACACGCCGTACTCCAGCACGAGGCACCAGCCGCAGACCCACGCGACGATCTCGCCGAGCGTCGCGTACGTGTACGAGTAGGACGAGCCGGACGCGGGGATCAGGCCCGCGAGCTCGGCGTACGACAGCGCGGAGAACAACGCGGTGATGCCGGCCAGCACGAACGACAGCACGATGGCGGGCCCGGCGAGCGGCACCGCCTCCCCCAGCACGACGAAGATGCCGGTGCCGAGCGTGGCCCCGATGCTGATCATCGTGAGGTGGCCGACACCCATGGTGCGCTTGAGTTCGCTGCCAGGATGAGTCAGCTGGTCGATCGGCTTGCGCCGCAACACCCGCGCCCCGATGCGCTGTTCGTTGCTCATCAGGACAACCTAACGCCTGCTCGACTGGCTATCGGCCACCAACAGGGCGGAACGTGCGGCGGTACGTGTCCGGCGGCACACCCACGGTCCGGTGGAAGTGCCGCCGCAAAGTCGTGGCCGTGCCCATGCCGGACGCCTCGGCGATCTGGTCGACGCTGTCGTCCGTCATCTCCAGCAGCTCCTGCGCGCGCCGGATCCGTTGCGCGTGCAGCCACTGCAACGGCGTGGTGCCCGTCACCGCGCGGAAGAGCCGGGCGAGGTGCCGCGAGCTCATGCTGGCCTGCCGCGCCAGGTCCTCGACGGTGATCGTCTGGTCGAACCGCTTCGACACCCACTCGAACAGCTCGGTCAGCGGATGCCCTTCCCCGGACGGCACCGGCGCCAGCACGAACTGCGCCTGCCCGCCGTCGCGATGGGGCGGCACGACGAGCCTGCGCGCCGCCGTGTTCGCCGTGGCGGTGCCGAAGTCGGTGCGGATCACGTGCAGGCTCAGGTCGATCGCCGCCGCCTTGCCCGCGCTGGTCAGCACCTGGCCGTTGTCGACGTAGAGCACGTCGGGGTCGACCTCGACCCGCGGGTACCGCCGGGCCAGCTCGTCGGTGTGGCCCCAGTGCGTGGTGGCCCGCAGGCCGTCCAGCAGCCCGGCCTCGGCCAGCACGAACGCCCCCGTGCACAACGACACGATCCGCGCGCCCTTGTCGTGCGCGGCTTTCACGGCCTCGACGAGGTCGGGGTCGAGCGGCCGTTCCACGTCATCGATGGCGGGCACGACCACGGTGCCGGCGGTGTCGAGCCGGTCGAGCGGCAGGTCCGGTTCGAGCGTGAACCGGCCGACCCGCACCGGCGCGTTGCCGCAGACCTTGACCTCGTAGTCGAGCTGCGGCGCGGTGAAGATCTCGTACGTGGCGGTCAGCTCGAAGTGCAGCATCCCGGCGGTGACGGCGAACGCGAGCATGTCCGAAAGTGTACGCATCGTGTCGTTCCAGACACTGGCTTCGACCCTTGCCCGGGACTTGACTGGTCCACATGGGACACAAGATCGCCGTGTACGGGGCTTCGGGAGTGACGGGCCGCTTCGTGGTGGCGGAGCTGGAAAAGCGCGGCCACACCGCGATGCCGTTCGGACGCGCCCAGGCCACCGCCGCCGACCCGGAGGCCCTCGATCGCGCGCTGGCAGGTGCCGCCGCGGTGATCAACACGGCGGGCCCGTTCGCGATCACCGCACTGCCGCTGCTCGCCGCCGCCGAACGCGCGGGCGTGCCGTACGTCGACGTGGCGGCCGAGATCGAGGCGAACGCGGACACGTTCGCCCGCGGCGCCACGATCCCGGCGGTGCCCGCGATGGCCTTCTTCGGCGGCCTGGCCGACCTGCTCGTCACCGCCGCGATGGGCGCGTGGACGTCCGCCGACTCGGCCCACGTCGCGTACGGCCTGAGCGACTGGCAGCCCACCGCGGGCACGCTCGCCGCGGGACAGGTCTCCCACGACCGGCGCGCAGGCAGGCGCGTCCGGTACCGCGACGGCGCCCTGAGCTACCACGACGCCACCCCGCCGACCCTGACCTGGGAGTTCCCCGACCGCGCCCGCCAGGTGATCGGCGAGTTCTCGATGGCAGACGTCGTCACGATCCCCAGCCACCTGCGGATCTCGTCGGTGGTCGACTACATGTCGGTCGACGCCACCGAAGGCCTCCGGTCCGCCGCCCCGCGCACCGAACCGGAGTCCTTCGTGGTCGACGTCCGCGTCCGGTCAGGCTCCGAAGAACGTCGCTTGGCCGTTGCTGGACGTGACATCTACGCCGTGAGCGCCCCTCTGGCCGTGGAAGCCGTGGAACGCCTGCTGTCCGGCCGCTTCCACGTCACCGGCGTCGCGTCGGCCGGCGCGATGTTCGACGCTCACGACTTCCTGGACGCCTTGCCGGACGTCATTCAGGCCACGCGCTCTTCGTGATGATGTCGACGAAGTCCTTGCGCCGGAACGACGGATCGAAGTGCGCGAGCACGTCGTCGTTCATCGTCCCGTACGTCGTGTCCGGCCGATGGGCCATCCCGTCGTAGAACGCCTTCAGAATCCGGTTCTTGAAGTCGGGCCGCGGATGCGCGGCCACCACCTCGGCCCGTTGCTCCGCGCTCAGCTCATCGAGCCCGATCCCGAGCACGTCGGTCTTCACCCCCAACGCCACCGCCACGACCTCCGGCGACAGGTGCATGGGCACCTCGGGCGTCGTGTGCAACGCGATGGCCAGCCACACGTTGCGAGCGTCCTCTTCGGACCGTCCGTGCTCCAGCAGGAACGTCCGCGCCGCCTCGGCCCCGTCGATCTCGAACCGGACGTCCCGGGACGCGTAGACCTCCGTGAGCCCCAGGTCGTGGAACAGCCCACCCACGTAAGCCAACTCGAGGTCGACGTCCAACCCCCGTTGAGCCGCCTTCAACGCGCCCCACAGGAAGACCCTGCGCGAGTGGTGGAACAACGTGTCGTCAGTGACCTTGCGCACGAGCGAGGTGGCCGCCCGCGCCAACTCCGTGTCGGGAACAACCACACCTGCGATGACCTCTGCCATGTCTCAATGCTCTGGCCGCAGGCGTTGCCTTCCCACCGTCAATCGCGACCCGCACCCCACAGATCCGGACCCCGAGTGCTCCCGAACCTCGCCCGGTACTCACTGGGCGACGCCCCGAACCGTGCCACGAACACCCGCCGCATCGTCTCGGAACTCCCGAACCCGGCCAGCTTCGCCACCCGAGCGACCCCATGTCCGGCGTCCAGCAACGCCTTCGCGTGATCCAACCGAACCTGCTCGACGAACCGAGCAGGCGTCGTCCCCAGCTCACTGGCGAACAACCGAGCCAAATGCCGAGCACTAACCCCGACCCGCGCCGCCAACGCCGCAGCACTGTGATCCAGCGCAGGCTGAGCCGCCACAACATCCACGACCTCGCGCAACATAGGCGCACTGGGCCGCCGAACCTCCAACGGCGCCGAGAACTGCGACTGCCCACCGGGCCGCTGCATGAACATCACCAGACTCCGCGCCACAGTCCGCGCGAGATCAGCCCCGTAGTCCTGCTCGACCAACGCCAACGCCAGATCCATCCCAGCCGACACCCCGGCGGACGTGAACACCCCGCGGTCCTCGACGAAGATCGAGTCCGGCACCACCTCGACCCCGGGATACCCCCGAGCCAGCCGAGGAGCCTGCCTCCAATGCGTAGTGGCCCGCCGCCCGTCCAACACCCCGGCAGCAGCCAACGCGAACGACCCCGTGCAGATGGACACCAACCGCCGAGCCCGAGGCCACAACTCCCTGATGGCCTCGACCAGTTCCACGGGCACCGGCTGCTGAACCAACACCTCACCACCGGCAACGACAACGGTGTCCGGCGCCACGACATCGCCGGGAGTCCCGTCCACCGGCAACCGAACGCCGACCGAGGTCATGACCGCCTCACCGGACGGCGACACGTACCGAATCCCGTAGTCGGCCCCGGCCGCATTGGCCTCGGCGAACACCTCGGCGGGCCCGGTGACGTCGAGCATCTTCGCCCCGTCGAACACGACGAACACCACCGACCGGCCACCACTCACCCGACCAGCATGTCAGCCGCGCAACACGAGACGCCGAGAAAGACACCCGGAACGAGAAAAAGGTGAGCGCTGTCCGCGTACAGCCGAACAGCGCTCACCCTTCGAGTGGAGGTGCCGGGAATCGAACCCGGGTCCTGTGGCGGTTCATCAGGGCTTCTCCGTGCGCAGTCCGCTATGCCTCTGCTTGACCCCACCAGTCATGCGGACGAGCTGGTGTGACGGGCCCAGTCGCTGTGAGTTTCCCCAACAGTCTCCGCGACCGAGACTGCGAGTAAGCCCTCTAGCTGATGCCGAACACTAGGCCGAAGGCACTCCTAGGTCGACAACCACTAGCTCTGCTGTCAGGCAGCGAGAGCGTAAGCGGTGCGCTTGTCGTTAGACGTGGCGCTTATTGGTTTGCGATGACGCTTGCGGTGGTCTCTCGCCTGCACCGGCACGCTTCCCCTGAATCAACGTCCACAGTCGAAACCGTTCACCCCCTTGTAGTGGTACGCATAGCATAACGAAGGGGGCCACCGAGTTCTTCCCGAGGCAGGTAGGGCTGTCCCCACCTCTGACCGGATAGCTAGCCCGATGGTCTCTGACCAGCGGTAACGACACCATGGACGTCATGAGGAAACCGAACGCGCTCGCAGCCGGGTTCTACCTGCTGACCAACCTGGTGACCGGCATCTTCTGGTTCACCCTCTCGGTCGTGCTGACGGTCGTGGGGTTCGCGACGGCGGTGCTGTGGGTCGGGCTGCCGTTGTTGTGGCTGGCGATGAACGTGGTGCGGACGGGTGCCTCGATCGAGCGGTCCTGGGTTCGGGTGGCGTTGCGCACGGACATCGCGCGGCCGTATCGCGAGAAGCCGGTCGGGTCGTTGTGGCAGCGGTGGAAGTCGCAGTTCACGGATCCGGCGACGTGGCGTGACTTCGGGTACCTCCTCCTGCTGCTGCCGGTCGGCATCGTGGAGTTCATCTCGGTGGTGGCGATGTGGTCGGTGGCGGCGGCGTTCATCGGGGTGCCGTTCTGGATCGGTGAGGCCCCGTTCGCGGTGGTCGTGGGCGAGTTCTGGACGATCGACAGCTTCGTGTCGGCGTTGCCGATGGCGGTGGTCGGTCTGGCGCTGATCCCGTTCGCCGCGCTCGGCACGAGGTGGCTGGGCACGCTGCACGGCAGTTTCGCGAGGGCGATGCTGGGGCCGACGCGGGCCGACCAGCTGGCCATCGAGGCGGAACGGCTCCAGTCGAGCCGGGCGCGCGGGGTCGAGGCGGCCGAGGCGGAACGCCGGCGCATCGAACGGGACCTGCACGACGGCGCGCAGCAACGGCTGGTGGCCGTGGCGATGGGGCTGGGCAGGGCGAAGTCCAAAATGGACTCCGATCCGGAGGGTGCGGCGGCGCTCATCGCCGAGGCGCACGCGGACGCGAAGCTCGCCATCAAGGAGCTGCGCGACCTCGCCCGCGGCATCTACCCGTCCGTGCTGGGCGACCGGGGGCTCGACGCCGCGCTCAGCGCGCTCGCCGCCCGCGTCCCGATCGAGGTGGATCTCCAGGTCAGCGTCGAGCCGCGGCCGCCGACCGCGGTGGAGAGCGCCGCGTACTTCACCGTCGGCGAGGCGCTCACGAACATCACCAAGCACTCCAACGGCACCAGGGCGACCGTGCGGGTCAACCGGGTGGACACGGGGGTGCTGGTGGAGGTCACCGACAACGGTCAGGGTGGCGCGGAGCTGAAGCCCGGCGGCGGTCTCGCCGGCCTTGCGGACCGCGCCGCGACCATCGACGGTGTGGTTGTCGTCGTCAGCCCCGTGGGTGGGCCGACCGTGATTCGAGCGGAGTTGCCGTGCGCGTGGTGATCGCCGAGGACTCGGTGCTGCTGAGGGAGGGCGTGCAGCGGTTGCTCGCCGACGAGGGCATCGAGACCGTCGCGGCGGTGGAGAACGGCGACGGGCTGCTGGACGCGGTCACCGAGCACCGGCCCGACCTGTGCGTGGTGGACGTGCGGATGCCTCCGACGTTCACCGACGAGGGCCTGCGCGCCGCCATCGAGTGCCGCCGCCGCTATCCGGGGCTGCCGGTGCTGGTGCTGTCGCAGTACGTCGAGGAGCGCTATGCCGTGGAGCTCCTCGCGGGTGGCGCGAGTGGCGTCGGCTACCTGCTCAAGGAGCGGGTGGCGGACGTGAAGGAGTTCGTCGACGCGGTGCGCAGGGTCGCGGACGGCGGCACGAGCATCGACCACGAGGTGATCACGCAGCTCATGGTGCGCAGCAAGAAGAGCCCGGTCGACAAGCTCACGCCCCGCGAACGCGAGGTGCTCGGGCTGATGGCCCAGGGACTGTCCAACACGGCCATCGCGGGCACGCTCGTGGTGTCCGACGGCGCGGTCGAGAAGCACGTCGGCAACATCTTCGCGAAGCTCGGCCTGGAGCCGTCGAACTCCGAGCACCGCCGCGTGCGGGCCGTGCTCGCCTACCTCGACAGCTGAAGCAGACGGGCGCCGTTGTCGTGCAGCACCATCTGCAGGGCGGCGGCGTCCAGCTCCCACGACCTGATGGCGTCGATCTGCGCTTCGTACGGGTACGGGATGTTCGGGAAATCGCTCCCCAGCACCACACGGTCCGCGAGCCCCGCGACGCGCGCACGCCAGTCAGCCGGCAACGGCGCCATGGCCTCTGAGAACGGAACGCCCACCATCGTCGTGTCGACGTGCACGTTCCGATAGCGCTCCACGAGGTCCAACGCGCCTGAATAGTCAGGCATCCCCGCGTGCGCGAGCACGGCCGTGAGCCGCGGATGCGCGCGCAGCACCTCTTCGAACACGCCGAGCCCCGTGTGCTCACCGGGGTACGGCCCGTCGCCGCAGTGCACGACGACCGGCACGCCGGCCTCCGCCAACTGCCCCCACACGCCGTCCAGCAGCGGGTCACGGGGGTCGTAGGCACCGACCTGGACATGCGACTTGAAGCACCGCGCACCGGCCTCCAACGCCTTGCGCACGTACGCCTCGGCACCGGGTTCCGCGTAGAACGTGCCCGTCGGAACGGCCTCGGGCACCCGTGCCGCGAAGTCCGCCACCCAGTCGTTCAGCCACTCCGCCATGCCCGGCTTGTGCGGGTACACCAGCGGCGCGAACGCCGAAACGCCCAGCTCCCGCAGTGCGGTGAGCCGGGCGTTCTCGTCGGTGCGGTACCGGATGACCCAGTCGACGCCGCTTTCGCGGACCCGGTCGAAGTAGGCCCAGACCTTGTCGAGGACGTTCTGCGGCATGAAGTGGACGTGCACGTCCACCAGTGCCGCCGACGTCATGAGTAGCGACCCTTCAGAGCCCGTCCGTGGGCCCTGGCGATCTCGCGGTTGGCGTCGCGCTTCGCGAGGTCCTGGCGCTTGTCGTAGGCCTTCTTGCCCTTCGCGAGGGCGATCTCGACCTTGACGTAGCCGTCCTTGAAGTACATCTGCAGCGGTACGAGCGACAGACCGGACTCCTTGGTCTTGCCGATCAGCCGTTCGATCTCCGCCTTGTGCAGCAGCAGCTTGCGCTTGCGCCGGACCTCGTGGTTCGTCCAGGTGCCCGCGACGTACTCCGGGATGTGCAGCGCGTGCAGCCAGATCTCGCCGTCGTCGACCTGGGCGAAGGCGTCCACGAGGGACGCCCGTCCCATGCGCAGGCTCTTCACCTCGGTGCCGACGAGCTGAATGCCCGCCTCGTAGGTGTCCAGAATGGACCAGTCGTGCCGAGCCTTGCGGTTCGACGCGATGACCTTCTGCCCGCGTTCCTTGACCATGACGACCAGTCTAAATGCTCGGCAAAATGCTTAAAGGCGCACGTAGAGACGTAGTGTCACGTAGCCGGTCGACGCCGAGATGACTATCGCGACGAGGAACAGCCACGGCGACACGATCAGGATGTCCAGATAACCGATCGGCGGGATGATGCCCGACTCGGTCAGGTTCCTGGTGATCCGGTCGAGGAAGAACGCCTTGAACAGCACCAGGCCGCCGACCGCGGTGACGGAGCCGATGATGCCCGCGACGACCGCCTCGATGAGGAACGGCAGCTGCGTGTACCACCGGGTCGCGCCCACCAGTCGCATGATGCCGACCTCGACGCGGCGGGTGAACGCCGACACCTGGATGGTGTTCGAGATCAGCAGCAGCGCGGCGAACGCCTGGATGAGCGCGAGGATCAGGGCGACGTCGCGCATGCCGTTGAGGCCCTCGAAGAACCTCTCCAGGAACTTGCCCTGGTCGTCGACGCCCTTCACACCGGGCTTGCCCTCGAAGGCCGACTTGATGACCTCGGTGCGCTCGGGGTCCTCGAGCTTCACCCGGAACGTCGCGGGGATGGCTTCCGGCCTGGCGAGCTTGAGCAGTTCCGGCTGGGCCTCGAAGATGCGCTTGAAGCGCTCGAAGCCCGCGTCGCGGTTCTCGTACACGACGGACTCGACACCCGATGTCTGGTCCAGGGCGGAACGCAGACCCGCGCACGGCTGCTGGGTGCAGTCCTTGTCGTTGGCGCTGACGTCGTTCGTCAGCAGCACGGAGACCTCGAGCTTGCCCGCGTAGTTGGCCTGCATCTTGTCGACCATGCGGACGACGAGCAGGCCACCGCCGAGCAGCCCGAGCGAGATGGCGGTCGTGAGGATCATCGCGATCGTCATCGTGACGTTCCGGCGAAGTCCGGTGATGACCTCGCTGAACACGAAGCTGGTACGCATCGGGGGCGGGGTTCCTTGGGGGTCGGGGATCTAGGGACGTTTAACGGCCGACGCCGTAAACGCCGCGCGCGTCGTCACGGACGACCTTGCCGTACGCCAGCTCCACGACGCGGCGGCGCATCGAGTCGACGATCCCGTGGTCGTGGGTGGCCATGATGACGGTCGTGCCGGTGCGGTTGATCCGCTCCAGCAGCAACATGATGTCCTGGCTCGTGTCGGGGTCCAGGTTTCCGGTCGGCTCGTCGGCGATCAGCACCAGCGGGCGGTTCACGAACGCACGGGCGATCGCGACGCGCTGCTGCTCACCACCGGACAGCTCGGTCGGGAACCTGTCCTCCTTGCCGTCGAGGCCCACCAGCTGCAGCACCTCGGGCACCACCTTGACGATGGTGTTGCGGGGCTTGCCGATGACCTCCAGGGCGAACGCGACGTTCTCCGCGACCGTCTTCGTGGGCAGAAGGCGGAAGTCCTGGAACACGCAGCCGATCGACTGCCGCAGGCGGGGGACCCTGCGACGCGACATCTTGGCCACGTCGAAGTTGGAGACGTAGACGCGTCCCCTGGTCGGCACCTCTTCGCGCAGCAGCAGGCGCAGGAACGTCGACTTGCCGGAGCCGGAGGGCCCGATCAGGAAGACGAACTCGCCCTTCTCCATCTCGACGGACACGTCGTCGAGCGCGGGACGCGTGGAGGTCTTGTAGACCTTGGAAACGTGTTCGAGACGAATCACGAGGCGCGAGTCTACTCATGGCCGGGGTAAAGCCCCCGTTCCGGTTAACTTCTGGCGCCGGAAGGGCGGTTCCAGCGTCGACGCGGCGTGTCCGACCAGGCACGACCCGTTCACGAAAAGAGCACGTCCCGCCCTCGTTCGGGGCTGAACGTGCTCTTTCGTCAGCTGTCGGTCACGCCTGCTGGGACTGCTTGCGCCACCGGATGCCGGCCTCGAGGAAGTCGTCGATCTCCCCGTCGAGCACGGCGGACGGGTTGCCGACCTCGTGCTCGGTCCGCAGGTCCTTGACCATCTGGTACGGGTGCAGGACGTAGGAGCGCATCTGGTTGCCCCAGCTGGAACCGGAGTCCTTGAGGGCGTCCATCTTGGCCTGCTCCTCCTGCCTGCGCCGCTCGAGCAGCTTCGCCTGCAGGACGTTCATGGCCGTGGCCTTGTTCTGCAGCTGCGAGCGCTCGTTCTGACAGGACACCACGATGCCGGTCGGGATGTGCGTGAGGCGCACCGCCGAGTCCGTCGTGTTGACGCCCTGGCCGCCGGGGCCGGACGAGCGGTAGACGTCGACGCGCAGGTCCTTCTCGTCGATCTCGACGTGGTCGGTCTGCTCGACGACGGGCACGACCTCGACGCCCGCGAACGACGTCTGGCGGCGGCCCTGGTTGTCGAACGGCGAGATGCGCACGAGCCGGTGCGTGCCCTGCTCGACGCTCAGCGTGCCGTAGGCGTACGGAGCGGTGACGCGGAACGTGGCGGACTTGATGCCGGCCTCTTCCGCGTAGGAGGTGTCGAAGACCTCGACGCCGTACTGGTGGCGCTCCGCCCAGCGCGAGTACATGCGCAGCAGCATCTCGGCGAAGTCCGCGGCGTCGACGCCACCGGCCTCGGCGCGGATGGTGATGAGCGCGTTGCGCTCGTCGTACTCGCCGGACAGCAGCGTGCGCACCTCGAGGCTCGCGATCTCCTCGCGGAGCTTCAGGCGGTCGTTGTCCGCGTCGGCCGCGGCTTCGGCGTCCTCGGCCTCTTCCGCGAGCTCGTAGAGCAGCGGAAGGTCGTCGAGGCGCGCGCGCAGGCCGGTGACGCGGCGCAGCTCGCCCTGCTTGTGCGAGAGCTGGCTGGTGACCTTCTGCGCCTTCTCCTGGTCGTCCCAGAGGTCGGGGCGGGTGGCCTGCGCCTCCAGGTCCGCGACAGCGGCGCGCAACCCATCGAGGTCCATCACCGCCTCGATGCTCGAAAGCGTCGCGGAGAGGTCCTTGATGTCTGCTTCGACGTCCGGGTTCACGCAAAAAGATTACGCCAGCACCGGCCGTCAGTCGCGACCGGTGCTTCGCTGGCGTCCCCTCTCGCGTGAAAAGGGGAGGACGTCTTACGCCGTGGGGATGGCGTCGAGCAGCTTGAGAACGGCCTTCGCGTGGGCGAGACCGAACTCGGCCACCGCCTTGGCGTAGGGGTCCTCCGCCGTCTTGGCCGCGCTCTTCGCGCTCTCCTGCTCCTGACCGTACGTCGAACGCGCGGTCGTGATCAGGGACTCGCGCTGCTTCGCGGTCAGCGAGCCGGCGTGCACCAGGCGCAGGATCAGCGGGCTGCGCAGGTGGTCCGGGCCGGGCTCGGACAGCAGCCAGTTCTTGAAGGCCTTCTTGCCCGCGGCAGTCAGCAAGTACTGCTGGCTGGACCGCGGTCCCTGCTTGCCGAGGCGCAGCAGGCCCTGGTCAGCCAGCGCGGGCAGCTCGCGGTACACCTGGGAGCGGGTCACGCTGAAGAACGCGCCGAAGCGGTCTCCTGCCTCCGCCACCAACTGGCCACCGGTCTTGGGTCCGTCGTGCAGCAGCCCGAGCAGGGCGGCTGCGGTCGCATTCAGGTCTGACACACCAACAACGTTCCCACGTCTGGGGGAAGCTGTCCACAATGGTCAGCCGTTCTGTCCACAGTGGCTGATCACCGGGCTAGTCTGATGGGCCATGCGGAGCAACGAAAAGTCTCGCTGAGTAAGCGGCAGTTTCCGATCCTCACGCGTTTGGCCTCTTGACCGTCTGTGTCCATCCCGGATGGAAAAGTCCTTTCGCAGAAACGAAAGTCCCACGCTCTCACTCGATCGGCGGTACGGGTCTCACCGGCCGGAGCCACCCGAATGGACGGACGCGCGCCCTCGTAGCACGACCTGGTGAAGCCCGCGCGGACCTCTTTCCTACGCCTGAGGTTGCGGGAAAATGATCACTGCCAGGCCGGCGCCAGTCAGGCGCGGCGGGACGACGGAGGTCGGGGACCGTGAAGAACCTGAACTTGAAGTGGCTGGACCACAAGAAGGTCGCCGCGCACACGCGGGCGTGGGTGACCGGTGGCATCCCGGAGCAGGCGGGCAAGGACGAGTGCATGGTGTGCGGCAAGCAGATCCGCAAGCACCGCACCGTCAACGGCGAGGGCCGCATCTGCTCCAGCATGCTGTGCGCCCAGTACTGGGCGGAGAACATGACCTGAAAGCCCGCCCGGCCCACCAGGAGGGTCCGGGCCTCGCCGCGAGAGTCCGTGGCTTGCCCCAGCGGGCCGGCCACGGGGGTCATCGCGGACCTGCCCCTCGGCCACCCGCGGGAAGCCGGCCGGGCTTGCTCGACCCTCAATGCAATACGAAGAAGGCCCGGTTCAGATGAACCGGGCCTTCTGTCTAGTAGCGGGGACAGGATTTGAACCTGCGACCTCTGGGTTATGAGCCCAGCGAGCTACCGAGCTGCTCCACCCCGCGCCGCTTCTAGCTTGTCTTGCTGTTGTAAGTAGAACTATACACGCCCTGGAAACCTGTTTTTCACCACCCCCCACTAACCGCGTTTCCGCAGCTGAGAGGCCACGGACAAGCAACCGGCCGCCACCTGGGCCACTGGGCGACCTACGGGGGTCTGGGGGCTTGCCCCCAGGGTGGGGTTTGGGGGCTCCGCCCCCAATGCAAATGCGAAAAAGCCCTGTCAGCGATTTCCGCTGACAGGGCTTTCCCGGCTTTGTAGCGGGGACAGGATTTGAACCTGCGACCTCTGGGTTATGAGCCCAGCGAGCTACCGAGCTGCTCCACCCCGCGTCGGTAATTAGAACCATACGCGGGGGGAGCCGCTAATTGCAAATCGTCAGGTCAGCCTGACGGTGTGGGGCTCGGCACAACCGACGACTGCCCGGTGGAGGGCGACGACGGCGCACCGGTGTTGAACTGCTTGAACCGCTTCGACGCCTCGTCCAGCTTCGCGTACGCCTGGCCGAGCTCGGTGAAGTTGCCGCTCGACTGCGCCCGCTTGATGTCGGCCAGCGCCGTGTCGATGTCGTTGATCGCCTTCTGCAGGTCCGGGCTCAGGTTCCCGTTGGAAGGCGGCGTCGACGGCGGCGTGGACGGGTTGCTGGTGTTGCCGTTGCCGGTGTTGTCGCTCGGCGGCGGCACGACCGCGCCGGCCCCGCTGAGCACCTGGTCCAGCGCCTCGTTCAGCGTGGACGCGTAGCCGACCCTGTCGCCGTACCAGACGAGCACCTTCGACAGCTGCGGGTACGACGTGTTGTTCGACGCCCGCTCGATGTAGACGGGTTCGACGTAGAGCAGCGCTCCACCCAGCGGCAACGTCAGCAGGTTGCCGTAGACGACCGTCGTCTTCTGCTGCGTCAGCAGGTTGAGCTCGCGACTGACGTTGTCGGACGTGAGGAACTGCGTCTGGATCTGTTGCGGGCCCTTCGCGTCCTGGCTGAGCTGCAGGACGCTGATCTTGCCGTAGTTGTCCGGGTCTGAGCCGACCGAGACGTGGGCCGCCATGAACTCGCGGTTCTCGCGCACCAGCGGGCTGGTCAGCTGGAAGCGGACCTTGCTCGGGTCGCTCGGGTCTCCCGCGAGGACGTAGAACGGCGGCTGGGCGTCCCTGCGCTTGCTCGCCGCGTCGCGCTGGGCGTCGGCCGTCGTCACGTTGTCGATCGTCGGGTCCTGCGGCGGCGCCCAGTAGGCGACACCGGAGTAGAAGTCCGACGGCGACGAGACGTGGTACTTCGACAGGATCTGCCGCTGCACCTTGAACAGGTCCTCGGGGTAGCGGAAGTGCTGGCGCAGCTCGTCCGAGATCTCGCTGCCCGGCTTGACCGTGCCCGGGAAGACGCCCATCCACGCCTTGAGGACCGGGTCCTTGTCGTCGATCTGGTACAGGTTCACCGAGCCGTCGTATGCGTCCACAGTGGCCTTGACCGAGTTGCGGATGTAGTTGACGGGCTTGTTGACCTGCGAGATGACGACGCCGTCCGCGGTGAGCGAGTCGTTGGTCGCGTCACCGAGCTGCGTGCGCTGCGCGTACGGGTAGTTCTCGAGCGTGGTGTAGCCGTCGACGATCCAGGTGATGCGGCCGTTGACGACGGCCGGGTACGGGTCGCTGTCGACGGTGAGCCACGGGGCGACGGCCTGCACTCGGTCCCGAGGGGTGCGCTTGAACAGGATCTTCGAGTCGTCCGCGATCGACTGGTTGAAGAGGATGTTCCGCTCGCCGTAGTACGCCGCGAACGCCATCTTGTTGATCAGGCTGCCGATCGGGACGCCACCCGCACCGGTGTAGGTGTACGACTTGGCGTCGGTGTCGTACTCCGCCGCCGAGCCGGCCGGGCGGCCGCCGACGATCGAGTAGTCGTTCTGGCCGAACAGCTCGCCGTAGTACGTGCGCGGCTGGTCGACCTTGATGCCGTTCGCCGCGTTGCCGACCTCGCCGTTCGACTTGACCTCACCGGTCTTGAAGTCCGGGTAGCCGCCGTTGGACTCGTCGGCGACCGCGTTCACCTTGTTCGCCTCGGCGTAGACGAAGCCGTTGCCGTGCGTGTAGATGAGGTGCTGGTTGATCCAGTCGCGCTGGCCCTGCGGCAGGCTGTCGAGCTTGAGCTCGCGCACCGCGACGATGTAGTCGCGGAGCTTGCCGTCCACTGTGTACCGGTCGACGTCGAGCTTGTTCGGGAAGCCGTAGAACGGCCGCAGCTGCTGGAACTGCGTGAACGTGCGCGAGAGCACGGCCGGGTCGAGCAGGCGGATGTTGCCCAGGGTGGCCGCGTCGTTGGTCTTGATCGCGTCGTTGGTGACGTTCTGCTTGCCTTCGTACGGCTTGGTCTCGACCTTGTCGTCGGTCAGCCCGAACGACTGCCGCGTCGCCGCGATGTTGCGGGTGATCGACTCGGCTTCCTTCTGGATGGCGTTCGGCTTGACCGAGAACTGCTCCAGCACCGCGGGCCACGCGGCGCCGACGAGCACGCTCGACAGCACCAGCAGCACGGTCGCGATGGCCGGCAGCTGCACGTTGCGCATGAACGCGCCCGCGAAGAACGCCACGGCGCAGAACACCGCGATGCACAGCAGGATCAGCTTGGCGGGCAGCACCGCGTTGAGGTCCGTGTAGCTCGCACCGACGAACTTCTCGTTCTCGTGCAGCAGCAGCGTGTACCGGTCGAAGAAGTAGGCGACGGCCTTCAGCAGCACGAACGTGCCGGCGACGAGCGCCAGGTGCAGCCGCGCGGGACCCGAGAGCTGACCGCCGCGACCGGCCAGCCGGATGCCGCCGAAGAGGTAGTGCGCGATCACGGCGCCGATGAACGACACCGCCGTGGTGATGAACAGCCACGACAGCAGCCACTCGTAGAACGGCAGCTGGAACGCGTAGAAGCCGATGTCGTGCCCGAACTGCGGGTCCGTCACGCCGAACGGCTGCGAGTTGAGGAACAGCTGGATCTGCTGCCAGTCGTTCTGCGCCGACGCGCCCGCGATGAGCCCCACGAACACGGGGATGCCGATCGCGAACAACCGCATCCGCCGCATCACGACGGTCCGGTAGCGCGCCACCGGGTCGTCCGGCCCGGACACCGGCACGAAGACGGGCCGCGCGCGGTAGGCGAGGAAGAGGTTGAGCGCGACGATGCCACCGACCACCGCGCCGACGGCCACGAACAGCCCCAGGCGGGTGAACAGCACTGTGCTGTAGACGTCGCGGAATTTCACCTCGCCGAACCACAGCCAGTTCACGTAGGTGTCGAGCAGCCGCGATCCCGTGATGAGACCGAACAGGAGCACAACACCCACGATGAGCAGTATTCGGCTGCGCCGGGACAGTTTCGGCAGTCCGACCGGAGGCCGTGTGGCCACGAGGCACGCTCCTGGATCGCGGTAAATCGATACGTACGTTTAGTCCAACTCTACGGACGACGCCCTGGGTTCCCGTGAAGTCCGCAGTCTTACGATGACACGCGTGTCAGCGAGTGAAACGCCAGCGGTCATCCTCCCCACGGTCGCCCGTGAGGTTGAGCAGTTCGTCGGGTCGGGCGGCTGGGAGCAGCCACCGCAACTGTTCGCCCTAGTGGCCACCTCGGACCTGCTCGCCCAGCAACCGGAGCTGGCCGACCAGCTCGACCCGGAGGCGAGCCCGCTGACGCCGATCGCGCAGGACTCCCTGGAGGGCGACCTGGGCGACGCGCTGGCGGGCATCGAGTGGCCCCCGGCCGTCACCGGCTGCGCCCTGGCCCAGGAGATCGTCGTCCTGCCCCCGGAGGCGGAGACCGAGCTGAGCCACGGCGAACTGGACGACGAGGCGGCCCGCAGGTTCGCGGCCGAACACCCGTCCCGCCGCGAGGCGCGCCTGGTGGCCGCGGTGCTGCGCGACGGCTCCGTCTCCTGCGTGCTGAGGCTGCGCGGCACGGTCGAGGTGCCAGAGGAGGTCGTCGAGCACCCCGAGCTGGCGCCCAACCTCACCGACGCCCTGCTCGCCACGCTGCGGCCCTAGTCGTCACGCCCCCAGGCTGGCACAACCCCGGCACGACCTCGCGCCGGGGTTGTCAAGTCGTTGCGCGCTGTTCGCGGCGAGCGGACACCGAATCCCGCCGGTGAGGACGTTCGCCGACCGGCAGTTGGACGGCACCGGGCTCGCGTGAGCGGGGAACGAGTCCCCGCTCAGCCCCTCAGCACTTCGGCGTTTCCTTGCCCGCGTTGAGGGCCTCCAGCGACGAGACGGCGTCCGTCAGGGTGTCGACCTTGATCAGCTTGAGGCCCTCCGGCGTCTGCTGCTTCGCCTCGTTGCAGTTGGCCGCCGGCACGAGGAACGCCTCCGCGCCCGCCTCCTTCGCGGCGACCATCTTGAACGCGATGCCGCCGATCGGGCCGACCTTGCCGTCGCCCGCGATCTCGCCGGTGCCCGCGATGGCCTTGCCGCCGTTGAGCTCGCCAGGGGTCAGCTTGTCGACGATCGCCAGCGCGAAGATCAGGCCGGCCGAGGGGCCGCCGACGTCGGACAGGCTGATCTTGATCTTGAACGGCACGTCGGCGCGGTCCACCGGCGAGATGCCGATGAAGCCCGCCGGGCGGCCGTCGTCGCGGGTGCCGAGGGTGAGCTGCGTCGATTGGGAGGTGCCGTCCTTCTCGTACGCCACCTCGATGCGGTCACCCGGCTTGGTGTTCTCCAGCGCGGAGCTGACGTCCGCGGCGCTCTGCACCTGCTTGCCGTTGACCGAGATGATCCGGGCGCCGAGCGGGATCACGTTCTCGGCGGGGCTGCCCTTGGTGACCTGGTTCGCGATCACCATGCCCGGATACTTCAGGTAGTGCAGGGCGGCGACCTCGGCGGCGGTCTGCGACTCGCTGAACGCCCGCTCGTTGTTCTCCTGCACCTCCTGCTCGGACTCGCCGGGCTTGAAGAACTCCTCGCGCGGGGCCAGCGCGTAGCGGCCGGACAGCCACAGGCCGAGCGCGCCGAAGAGCGAGACCTCGTCGGTGAGCGAGACCGTCGTCATGCGCAGGGTTCCCTTGGTGGGGAACGTGTCCTGGCCGTCCACCGCGACGACGTCGGTGTCCTTGACCTTGCCGAGCACGTCGTAGGTCGGGCCGGGGCCCAGCGCGACGTACGGGACTCTGGCGAAACCGCCGAGCAGTCCGAGCGCCGCCACCACTAGGAAGCTGACGATCAGCGTCCACGTCCGGCGGGTCAGTCCGCGCTCCCTCGGCGGGAGCGCGGGCGGGGGTGCGGTCGTGACGGTTTCACTCACGGCTGAACAGCGTACGACCATGTCTATCCGCGTACGGTAGAGGCATGAGTGACGTGCCGTTCGGGTTCAGCCCGCACGACCCCGACGACAAGAGCGGGAAGCCGGGAGACAACCCGTTCGACTTCAGTCAGCTGGGCAACATGCTCAGCCAGCTGGGCTCCATGCTGAGCAACGCGGGGTCGTCGAGCGGGCCGGTCAACTACGACCTCGCCAAGCAGATCGCGTTCCAGCAGCTGTCCTCGACGACGACCACGATCGGGTTCGGCGCCGACCAGTCGAGCGCGGTCACCGACGCCGTGCACCTGGCGGAGATGTGGCTCGACCCGGTCACGTCGCTGCCCGCCGGCACCCGCACGACCCAGGCGTGGACCGCGCGCGACTGGATCGAGCGCACGATCCCGACCTGGCAGCGCCTGTGCGACCCGGTCGCGCAGCGCATGTCCGGCGCGTGGGTCGAGGCGATGCCCGCCGAGGCCAAGCAGGCCGCCGGCCCGTTGCTCGCGATGCTCGGGCAGATGGGCGGCATGGCGTTCGGCTCGCAGCTCGGCAACGCGCTGGCGCAGCTCGGCTCCGAGGTCCTCACCTCGACCGACGTCGGCCTGCCGCTGGGCCCCGAGGGCACCGCGGCCCTGCTGCCGGCGAACATCGAGAAGTTCACCGAGGGTCTCGAGCGCCCGGCGTCCGAGGTGATGGTGTTCCTCGCCGCCCGCGAGGCCGCGCACCAGCGCCTCTTCACGCACGTGCCGTGGCTGCGGCAGCGCCTGCTCGACACCGTCGAGGAGTTCGCCAAGGGCATCAAGGTCGACACGTCGGCCCTGGAGCAGCTCGCGGGCCAGATCGACCCGTCGAACCCGGCCTCCATCGAAGAGGCCATGGGCTCCGGCCTGCTCGAACCGCAGACGACCCCGGAGCAGAAGGCAGCCCTGGAACGGCTGGAAACCCTCCTCGCTCTCGTCGAAGGCTGGGTCGACGTCGTGGTCGACGCCGCCGTGGCCGACCGCCTGCCCGGCGCGCCGGCCCTGCGCGAGACGCTGCGCCGCCGCCGCGCCTCCGGTGGCCCCGCCGAGCAGACGTTCGCGACGCTCGTGGGCCTGGAGCTGCGCCCGCGCAAGCTACGGGCCGCCTCCGCGCTGTGGAAGCTCATCGGCGACCAGCACGGTGTCGAGGTGCGCGACAGCGTGTGGGAGCACGCCGAGCTCGTGCCGACCGCCGCCGACCTGGACGACCCGCTGGAGTTCGCCGAGCGCCTGACGAACACCCGCAAGGCGCTGGAAGACCCGATCGCCGAGCTGGAGCGCACCATGCGCGAGAGCGAGGGCAAGTCCGAGGGCGACGACAAGCCCGAAGAGGCCTGATCCGCTCCTGAACATGCGAAACGCCCGGCGCGCACACCCGCGCCGGGCGTTTCGCGTTCGTCAGCTCAGTCTTCGGTGATCCCCAAGCCTGCGGCGGCCGAGAGACCCTCCAGATAGCCCATGGCCCGCTCGGTCTTCGGGTAGCGGTGAACCCACTCCCAGAAGTCCTTGCCGTGCCCTGGGACGAGCAGGTGCGCCAACTCGTGCACCAGCACGTAGTCGAGCACCCACGGCGGCACGTCGCGCAGCCGTTCGGACACGCGGATCGTGCCCTCCGTCGGCGTGCACGACGCCCACCTCGTGCGCATGGGCGGCACCCAGCGCACGCTCGCGGGCTCCGCCAGCGAGTCCAGGTAGCGCGCCGAGAGCTCGGCGCACCGCGCCATGAGCGCCTCGTCCGATGTGCGCGCAGGAGACTTCCTGCGCGTCTCGCTGCGCTGGAGGCGGCTCAACATCTCCGCCACCCAGTGCTTCTCTTCCCCCTTGGTCATCCGTGCCGGTAGGAGGACGACGACGGTGTCACCCTCCCGGTACGCGCTGACCATGCGGCGGCGCCGGGGGCTCCGCCGCACTTCCACCCGCGGTTCGGCCATGGAGTCACCGTAAACGTCGCCACCGACAATTTTCCGCCCCCAACCGGCGGCAGCCCCGCACCCGGCGGGTGAAGTTCCACCGAACGGCGGCTGGACACGCGCGGAATCGACATGCGCGGTTTCGCACGCTTGCGGAGGTACCGTCGCGCCAAGGTCCCCGAGTGTGTCCGCACTCACAACTGCAAGGGAGGGGCTGTGGCCGAGTCCTACAACGGCTATTGCGTCAAGTGCCGCGAGAAGCGGGACTTCGACGGCAACGTCGAGGAGACCAATGGTCGGCGCATGGCGAAGGGCACCTGCCCTGTCTGTGGCACGAAGATGACGCGGATCCTCGGCAAGGCCAAGGTCTGACGTTTTGGCTGGCAGGGGGCCTCGCCCCCTGCCAGTCTGTACCGCTGTGGAGACAAGACCCAGAGTGCGCGCCGGACTGGCCGTGGTCCGCAGGTCCGCCGGCGTCGTGCAGGTCGGAACAGACCCGAAGCACGCCGTGGTGATCGACTCGCTGTCCGACGCGCTGGTCGACGAGCTGATCAGCCTCGACGGCCGGCTCACCGTCGCTGAACTGGGTGAAAAGCTGAAATCCCGAGGCGAGGACATCACCCGCATGAGTGAAGTTCTCGAATCGCTCGACCAGGCGGGCCTGCTGGAGTCCGGGTCCTCCGCGAGGGCCGGGACGGCCGCGGTGCACGGGTCCGGGCACCTTGCGCTCTCAATTACTTCGCTTCTAGCTGAATCAGGCGTGCAGCTCGCGCACAACGCCGATTTGACCGTTTTGGCGGCGACGCTGGTCCCGGACCCGAACCTCGTGAGCACGCTGATGGCGTTCCGGACGCCGCATCTGGCCGTGCGCGTGCGTGAGGGCGTGGCCATCGTGGGGCCGTTGGTGCTGCCCGGTCGTTCGTCGTGCTTGAACTGCGCGGACCTGCACCGCACCGACCAAGATCCGCAGTGGCCCGTCATCGCGGCCCAGCTGGTGGGCAGGCCCGCCTCCTACGACGTGCTGTTCGCGTCGGGAGCGGCGGCGCTGGCCGTGGCGCAGATCCTGGAGTCGCTGGACCACGTCACGGGCCGCGAGCAGGCGCCTCCGCCCGTGGTGAACGCCACCGTCGAACTCGACCTCGCGACCGGCGTCGCTGAGAGGCGTAGCTGGTATCCGCACCCTGACTGTCAGTGCTCCGCACATAACATGGCCGAGTGACCGAGATTCCGCGCAAGGCCGTGCAGCGCACCGCCAAGCTGGCGAGCCTCCCGCTCGGGGTGGCAGGCCGGGTTGTCGGCGGCTGGGGGAAGCGACTGACCGGACGCGCGGCCGACGAGGTCAACGCCGAGGTGACGGCCAAGACGGCGGAGCAGGTGTTCGCGGTGCTCGGCCAGCTCAAGGGCGGGGCGATGAAGTTCGGCCAGGCGCTGAGCGTGTTCGAGGCTGCGGTCCCGGACGAGCTGGCGGCCCCGTACCGCGAGGCGTTGACGAAGCTGCAGACCGCGGCCCCGCCGATGCCCGTCCGCACCACGCACCGAGTCCTCGCCGAGCAGCTCGGCGCGTCCTGGACGAAGCGCTTCCAGTCGTTCGACGACTCGCCGGCCGCGTCGGCGTCGATCGGCCAGGTGCACCGCGCGGTGTGGCACGACGGCCGCGACGTGGCGGTGAAGGTCCAGTATCCCGGCGCCGACGAGGCCCTGCGCGCGGACCTGAAGCAGCTGCTCAGGTTCTCGAGGTTGTTGCAGGCGATCATGCCCGGCACCGACGTGCGCCCCCTGCTGGAGGAGCTGCGCGACCGGTACCTGGAGGAGCTCGACTACCGCGACGAGGCCGCGAACCAGCGCACGTTCGCGAAGGCCTTCGAGAACGACCCACATGTGCTGGTCCCCCGCGTCATCGCCTCGGCCCCCAAGGTCATGGTGACGGAGTGGACCTCGGGCGTCGGCCTCGCCGAGATCATCCGCTCCGGCACGGTCGAGGACCGCGACCTGGCGGGCCAGCTCCTGGCCGAGTTCCACTTCTCGGCCCCGTCGCGCTCGGGCCTGCTGCACGCCGACCCGCACCCCGGCAACTTCATGCTGGGCGAAGACGGCCGCCTGCGCGTGATCGACTTCGGCGCCGTGGCCCGCCTCCCCGACGGCCTCCCGAAGACCCTGGGCCTGATGACCCGTCTGGCCCTCGACAGCCGCTCAGCCGACCTGGTCGAGCTCCTGCGCACGGAGAACTTCATCCGCGAGGGCATGGAACTGCACGGCGAGGACGTCCTCGGCTACCTGGCCCCGTTCGTGGAACCGCTGCGCACCGAGTCGTTCCACTTCACCCGCCGCTGGCTCCAGTCGCAGGCGGAACGGGTGGGCGACCTCCGCAGCCCGGACTCGCAGACGGGCCGCTCCCTGAACCTGCCGCCGCAGTACCTCCTCATCCACCGCGTGACGATGGGCGCCACCGGCATCCTCTGCCAACTCGACGCCCACGTGACCGCGCGCGACATCGTGGCCCGCTGGCAACCGGGATTCGACGACTGACCCACCCGGACAACTCGCCCGGGTAACTCGTCCGAGTGAACAACCCCCAAGTTGTCCACAGGTTGGTCCCAGCCCCGATTTCGCACCCCCGCCGTGGTCCACGATGGCTCCATGACCTCCATAGCCACCACCGCTGAACTGCGCAAATCCGGTCTCTCCCCGCGAGCGATCCAGCACGCCTGCACCCCGTCGGGCCCGTGGCAGAAGCTGCTGCCGGGCGTAGTCCTGACGACTTTGTCCCCACCGACCCGCCTGGACCGCCTGCGAGCAGTCCTCTCCTTCATCGGCCTCTCCGCGGTGATCACGGGAGCCGACGCCCTGATCCGCCAAGGCGCCTCCCTCCCGCTCCCCCGCCACATCCACGTGCTGGCAGGAACGAACGCGCGCCGAGCCCACCCGTGGATCCTGCTGGAACGAACAGCCCGCCCACCCGAAGTAGTAGAACGCCACGGCCTACGCCTGGCCGCACCAGCAAGAGCCGCCTTGGACCTCGCCCGCCGAGAAACAAACCCACGAGCCGTGGTCGAGATCCTCGACGCCGTGCTGGACGCCCGCCTGTGCACACCACACGACCTGCAAGAGGAGCTGGAAGCAGGCTGCCGCCGAGGAACGGCCCTGGCCAGACAGGCCTTAAGCCACCTCTACCCGCCGTGACAGCCCGCCACCCGCGACCGTGGTGAAGGGCTGAGGCCAGCCGAGGAGAGCGAACGGAGGCAGAGGCCACCGGCCGGGCCAAAGCCAGACGCGGGCGCCCGGCGCGGGTGCGGGGCCCGGCAGTTGGAGCCGACAGCGGGCTAGACGGCAGAGCTCAGTATGGATGGCGAAGGCCGAGGGCCCGGAACAGCTGGCCGAGTCGGGCTGCGGCCAGAGCCTCGGACGGCCGAGGTCGCTGACTGATGTCGATAGAGGTCGACCGAGGTGGGCAAGGCAGGGGCCCAGGCAGCCCACATCGCAAAGCGAAGACGCACGCAGGCCCGGCGCACGACCCCAACCTGCGGTCGTCAGCGCAAGGCGACCACGCACGCAAGCCAGGCGCGCGGTGCCAACCGGACAGCCAACGACGCACCCCAACCACCTACGAGTCCCGGCGTGGCAAAGCCGAAGGCGAGCCCGAACGGGCTGATCCCACTCCGGTCAGCGGTCGAACCCACCGACTGCGATTGGGGCTTTACCTTGAGGGGGCGGGATGCCAACCTGTCCGGTCCGGCCGGGGCGCATTCATCCCCGGCTTTGAGGCCGCGAATGCATCCCGCCAGAGGCTCAAGGTCAAGCCCCAATCGCCACCCCGCTCTTCGGCAGGACCTACGCGAGCACCCTCGCAAGGTAGGCAAATCTCGGGAACGCGACCAACCCCGCTGGAACAGGAACCAGCCCGCAAAGCCGACCCCGCAACCCGCCAACCAGGAAAACCAGCAGGTCAACGCCAGTACTCGTCAGGCAGCTTGCCTTCGATGTCCCGAACGTGGGCCTTGGCGCAAACCTGACACAACCACCGAACCCCACCCCCAACCCTCTCCGAAGACCAAGCCAAGAACTCCAACTCGGAAACGGAGCCCCGCCCAACCCCGCACCGATGACAAGAAACGCCCGACAAATCCCCCAAGCTCACCGCCGCCGCCCAACATGAACGGTGTCGGTCTCCAGAAGGAACACGTCCTCCCGAGCCCCGACGAACTCCGAATCGGAGGGGTTGAGCAGCCGCCGCAAAGCCTCACGATCAGAAGGGTGCACCTGAGGCCCGGCAACTTCAGCCAACCAGGTCAGCCGGTCAACGGCCCAGTCCCGCACCAGCTGCTTGGCCGGAGCCGGATGGTCGACCACGAAGCTGAAAGCGCTGATCTCCCCAAGACCGGCGTCGGCCAACGCGACGTTCCACCCGACAGGGAGGCGGACGGAGCCGGCCATGTTCTCGCGCATCGACACGAACCACGAGGCGCGAGCAGCAGCGAGCCGGTCTTGGAGGCCGGGGGCACCGACCCCGAGGTCCCACGGCAGGAAGCGGGTCTCCAGACCGCCCTCGGCCAGCGCCAGCCAGCCGCCGGGTGCCAGTGCCGAGACCAGGCGGCGGACGCCTCGTTGCTGGTCGGGGAGGTGGTGGACGACTCGGGAGCCCCAGATGAGCTCGACCGGGCCGGCGAATGACAGCGGGTCTTCTGAGGCCAGGTCTGCCAGGACCGGCTTGATCTGGACCACGCCGTCTGCCTCGAGGCGGGCCGCGGTGCAGGCCGCGTCCAGCAGTTCGGGGGTTGCGTCCACCAGCACCAGGACGCCGCCGCCGTGTTCTCGCAGGGCCGCGACGAGGGGGACGCTCATCGTTCCGGCGCCGCAGCCCACGTCCATCACGACCGGGGAGTCGGGCAGTGGCTCGACGAGTCTGCGGGCGACCGAGGACAGCGCTTCCGCCTGCAGGGAGCCGTAGCGCCTCATCGCGTGGAGGCGGGATGACCAGTCGATTCCGTCGTGAGTGTGGTGCGGCACAAAGGGAGACGGTACGGAGGAACGGCGAAGGCCGCCATCCACCTTCTCGTGGATGACGGCCTCAGCTCGTGACTGTCAGAGGTCGAAGCGAGCCGCTCTGCGTCCCGCCCATCGCGACAACCTGCGCCAACGTTGCGCTGCCGCGAGGCGGTTCGCCACGCGTTGCTCTTCAGCGAACCTCTGGGCTTCTTGTATTCGTATTCGCACGAGTTCTTCGTTCAGAGACATGGGAGTCAGGCCCTCGTTCAGGTAGGCGGGCATTGCGCTGTGGTTGAGCTGCGAGGTGTTCACGCCGCCGACTCCGTCCTGCTGGCCGGAACAACTGCCGCGTCCTTGCGCGGACGGCCACGCGGCCGCTTCCGCGCGATGACGACACCGCGCTCGAAGATCTCTCCACCCCAGACGCCCCACGGCTCGTGACGCGCGATCGCGCCGGCGAGGCACTCGGCGAGGACCGGGCAGGTCCCGCAGAAGGACTTCGCCTTCTCCAGGTCGGCTGGAGCGTCGGCGAACCAGAGGTCGGGGTTGTGGGTGCGGCAGGGGATGTCGAGCCCCTCCGCCAGGTCCGGAAGTGTCTCGCCCGTGAGCGGGACAGTCGCCGTCAACATCAGGTGTTTCTCCTTGTGTGGGGTACTGCAAAAACACGAAAGCCGCGGACTCTGTGCGAGTCCGCGGCTTTCGTGAGCCTGGTGGTCCTTCGACCCCTCTATGGGGTCGGCAGGAGCCTTCTCACTTGATGCGCGGACAGCGCATTCGTGTAGTTGTGGACGTCATCGATGACCGGCAGCGCGATGGGCTGCTCGTTGCGCAGTTCGGCGCCGGCCAGTGCACTGCCGCCCCGCAGAGCGGTGCCGCGCTCGCGTCCCTCGAAGCCCACCGGCTTCAGGGCAGAGCTCTGCCACATCGCTTGGGCGGAGGCAGACGTGCAGAGGCCCTCGGTCAACGGGAGGCCGAGCGCGCGCGAAGTCAGTGAGAGCTTCACAACGGTCACCTCCGACATAGAGAGCTCTGCGTAGAGAGCTAGTAGTAGTTCTTCTTCCCCAGACGGGTCCTCCGGACCCGGCATGAGCAGGTTATGACCCTGTCCCACAGGCTCGCAACCTATTTAACGAAACTTGTCCCGATCAGGTGGCGGAGTACCCGACACCGGCTCGGACCAGGCCCAACACGTCGTCGCCGAACTTGTCGAGCTTCGAGGCGCCGATGCCGGAGATCGCGACCAGTCCGGCCGAATCCGTGGGGCGCTGCTCGGCGATCGCCATCAGGGTCGCGTCGGTGAAGACGACGTACGCGGGCACCTTCAGCTCCCGCGCGCGTCCGGCGCGCCACTGGCGAAGCGTCTCCAACAGCTCCTCGTCCACATCGGACGGGCAGGACCTGCATCGGCCGAGCTTGACGGCCTGCGCCTCGACCAGCGTCGACGCGCACACCCGGCAGGTCGGCTTCTCCTTCTTCATGAGAGGAGGCCGGGACGCGCCCGCGGATACGCGTGCGGCCGGGTGGTTCTCGGGAACGAGGTTGTAGAGGAAGCGGGACCGGCGGCGGTACTTGCGCCCACCGGCCGCACGCGCCAGCGCCCACGACAGCCAGATGTGCTCACGCGCGCGCGTGACGCCTACGTAGAGAAGACGTCGTTCTTCTTCGACCTTGGCCTCGTCGCCGTCGGCGTACTGGATCGGCATCGTGCCCTCGACCAGTCCGACGAGGAACACGGCGTCCCACTCGAGGCCCTTCGACGCGTGCAGCGATGCCAGCGTCACGCCTTCGACCGTCGGCGGGTGCTGCGCCTCGGCCCGCATGTCCAGCTCGACGCAGAACCGCGGCAGGTCGGCTTCGGGAGAGGCGGCGGCGAACTCCTCGGCGAGCTCGACCAGCGCGAGCAACGACTCCCAGCGCTCCCGCGCGCTGCCACCGGTCGGCGGCTCGTCGGTGAGCCCGACGCGGTGCAGCGCGGACCGCACGACCTCGGGCAGGCTCCCGGCGACCTCGCCTGCCGAGCGCAGCGTGATCATCGCCTGGCGCACCTCGGCCCGCTCGAAGAAGCGCTCACCGCCGCGCACCAGGTACGGGATGCCGAGCGACGCGAGGGCCTGCTCGTACACCTCGGACTGGGCGTTCACCCGGTAGAGGATCGCGATCTCGGACGCCGCCACGCCCTCGTCGAGCAACGCCTTGATGCGGCCGGCGACGGCGTCGGCCTCCGCCGGTTCGTCGTCGAACTCGTGGAACCGCGGCTTCGGCCCCTCCGGCCGCTGCCCGATCAGCTGCAACCGCGAACCGGCAGGACGCCCCCGCGCCCACTTGATCACGTCGTTGGCCAGCTCCACGACCTGCGGCGTCGACCGGTAGTCGCGTTCCAGCCGCACGACGACGGCCTCGGGGAACCGCCGGCCGAAGTTCAGCAGCGGCTGCGGCGAGGCGCCCGCGAAGGAGTAGATGGTCTGGTTCGCGTCGCCGACCACCGTCAGGTCGTCACGCGCGCCCAGCCACGAGTCGAGCACGCGCTGCTGCAGCGGCGTCACGTCCTGGTACTCGTCCACGACGAAACAGCGGTAGCGGTCGCGGAACTCCTGGGCGACCTCGGCGTTGTCCTCCAGCGCGCCCGCCGTGTAGAGCAGCAGGTCGTCGAAGTCCAGTACCTGCGCCTCGTTCTTGAGCTCCTCGTAGGTCCGGTAGAGCTTCATGATCTGCTCGGCAGGTGCCGGGATGTCCCGCGCGGCACGCGAGGCGGCGGCCGGGTAGTCCTCCGGCGCCAGCAGCGACGCCTTCGCCCACTCGATCTCGCTGGTCAGGTCCCTCAGCGCGTCCGGTTCGGTCGGCATGCCCAGCCGGGTCGCGGCACGGGCGACGACGCGGATCTTCTGGTCGACCAGGTCCCAGCGCGGACCACCGATGACGCGCGGCCAGAAGTAGCGCAGCTGACGTGACGCGGCGGCGTGGAACGTCACGGCCTGTGCGCCGTGCACGTCCAGAGAACGCAAACGCGTGCGCATCTCCCCCGCGGCGCGCTTCGTGAACGTCACGGCCAGGACCTGCGACGGAGCGACGTGACCGCGTTGGCACAGGTACGCGATGCGGTGCGTGATGGTGCGCGTCTTACCGGTACCGGCACCCGCGAGCACGCAGACCGGGCCGCGCGGAGCCTCGACCGCTGCGCGCTGTTCCGGATCGAGACCCTCCAGCAACGCGTCCATCCCGGCAGTCTCGCAGACGGCCGATGCGAGTCTGATACCACCGCGCCGTATCCTGTCCACATGGCTGGTAAGCAGGACAAGGCGGCGGCGAAGGAAGCGGCGAAGGTTCGCCGCGCGGCTTCAAAGGAACGCCGCAAGCAGATCTTCGAGGCGTTCAAGATGCAACGCCGCGAGGACAAGGCGCTCGTGCCGCTCATGCTGGGCGCGGTCCTGGGCGTCACCGCCATCGCCGTGGTCCTCGGCCTGGTCTTCAACGCGGTCTGGATGTTCGTGCCGCTGGGCGTCGCGATCGGCGCGCTGCTGGCCGTGATCATCTTCGGCCGCCGCGTCCAGAGCAACGTCTTCCGCAAGGCGGACGGCCAGCCCGGCGCGGGCGCCTGGGCCCTGGAGAACCTGCGCGGCCGCTGGCGCGTCACGCCCGCCGTCGCGAACACCACGCAGCTCGACGCCGTGCACCGCGTGCTCGGCCGTCCGGGCGTGGTCCTGGTCGCCGAGGGTGCCCCGCAGCGGGTGAAGCCGCTGCTCGCGCAGGAGAAGAAGCGCATCTCCCGCGTCGTCGGCGAGACCCCGATCTACGACTTCATCATCGGCAGCGAAGAGGGCCAGGTCCCGCTGAAGAAGCTGCAGTCGACCCTGATGAAGCTGCCGCGCAACATCACGGCCGCCCAGGTCGACACCCTGGAGACCCGCCTCGCCGCGCTGGCCAGCCGCGGTCCGGCCCTGCCCAAGGGCCCGATGCCGGCGGGCGCCAAGATGCGCAACGTCCAGCGCGCAATGCGTCGCCGCTGAGCCACCGGCTGCCAGCTCCCACCACGTGAAGAGGCCCGTCGCACATCTCGTGCGGCGGGCCTCTTCACGTCAGGCGCCGCCCACGACCACCCGCACGGTCGAGTACCGCCGCCGCAGTTCCTTGAGCGGCTCGTACGCGGGCGAGTTCCAGAACTCCTCCACGGCCTGCCTGTTCTCGAACTCGTGGATCACGAGCCTGCGCCACGACCAGTCGCCCTCCAGCACGAGAGGTGTCGCCTCGTCGAGGACGTTGCGGGCGCCCACGCTCTCCATGAGCGGGAAGACCTGGTCCACGTACTGCTGGAAGCCCTCGTCGTCGGCGATGTCGGAGTCGATCACTACATAAGCGGTCATGGATCAACCGTAGGAACCGGGTGCCGGTCGTTCCCATGCTTGAAACCGCCTCGGAAATACGCGAGAAGACCGCAGCTAGGGTGATGCGGTGGACGTCTTCACCGATGTCATCGCGACGATGCGCGTGGGCCGCGCCAAGTTCACGCGCTCGCGCTTCACCGGGCCGTGGGGCCACCGCTTCGGCCCGTACCCCGGCGCCGGTTTCCACGTCGTGGTGCGCGGCTCGTGCTGGCTGATCCCGCCGGACGGCGCGCCGGTCCGCCTCGGCACCGGTGACGTGGTGTTCCTCCCCCACGGCGCGCTGCACGGGTTGAGTGACCGCCCGGACCGCACCACGGCCGACCTGCCCCCGGCGCGCGAGTCGGACGACGCTCCGGACGACCCCGACGCGGACACCCACCTGGTGTGCGGCGCGTACCGGCTGGACCGCGGCCAGGCGCACCCGTTCCTGCGCACCCTGCCCGACGTCCTGCACCTGCGCGCACGGCCCGGCAGGCATCCCTCGCTGCGCGCCGCGGTGGACCTGCTCGGCGCGGACGTCGCGGAGACGCAGCCGGGGGCGGCGGCCGCGGTGCCGGCGTTGCTCGACCTGCTGCTCGTCTACCTTCTGCGCGCGTGGCTGGAGGAGGAGTCCGAACGCAGTCCCGGCTCCGGTTGGTGCGCCGCGTTCACGGACCCGGTCATCGCCGCCACCCTGCGGCACGTGCACCGCGAGCCGGCGCACCCGTGGAGCGTCACGGAGCTGGCGAGCCGGGCGGGCATGTCCAAGACGGCGTTCGCGCGCCGGTTCACCGCGCTGGTGGGGCAGTCGCCGATGGCGTACCTGACCTGGTGGCGGCTGAGCAGCGGCGCGCGGATGCTGCGCGACGGCGACGAGACGCTGGCCGCGGTGGCGCGCCAGGTCGGCTACACGTCCGAGTTCGCGTTCGCGGCGGCGTTCAAGCGGGAGTTCGGCGTGGCACCCGGCCGGTTCCGGCGCGGGGCTAGCGGACCTTGATGACGACGGTGCCCGCCGCCTTGTCGTGCAGGCAGCGGCCGTCCGCGTCCCAGACCAGCGCCGGGATCAGCGGGAAGATGAGGATGGTGCGCAGCAGCGCGCGCGGCAGGTGCACGAACTGCTTGCCGTCGATCCGCGCCACCCGCAGGCCGAACAGCGCGTGGCCGGGCGTGAACCCGAAGAACGCGACCGCGACGACGGTGATGACGAACCAGGCGAGCAGGCTCCAGTTCTTCGGCAGGTCGGGTGCCGTGAACACACCGGCGACACCGGCCGCCAGGAGGAAGTCGACGAGGATGGCGAACGTCCGCCGCCCGATCGACGCGATGGACCCCGGCCCGTCCTTGGGGAAGCCGTGCCGCTCGCCGCGCCAGCGCTGTTGCGTGCCGTCGTTCGAGCCTTCACCCGGCGACAGCACTGAGTCGGGTCCTGACAGCCACGAACCGGTCCACCTGCTCACCCCACCAGAGTAAAGCCGTGCTCAACGGGTGAGCACCCGCAGGTCGCCTTGCTCCTTCGGACGACCCCGTTAACACTGGCGAAACATCCGAGTGACGGACGGGCAACACCGCCGACATACGGTCGCTCGTGATGACAAGCCGTTGTCCATAGTCAAGGAGTCGACGAGGGTGTTCAAGAATTCCGACGAGGTGCTGAAGTTCATCACCGACGAGGGCGTCAAGTTCGTCGACGTGCGGTTCAGCGACCTGCCGGGCGTGATGCAGCACTTCACGCTGCCCGCCAAGGCGTTCGACGCTGACGCCATCGAAGAGGGTCTCGCCTTCGACGGCTCCTCCGTGCGCGGCTTCCAGTCGATCCACGAGTCGGACATGCTCCTGCTGCCCGACCTCTACACGGCGCGCCTCGACCCGTTCCGGATCGAGAAGACGCTGATCGTGAACTTCTTCGTGCACGACCCGTTCACGCGTGAGGCGTACAGCCGCGACCCGCGCAACATCGCGCGCAAGGCCGAGCAGTACATCACCGACTCGGGCATCGCCGACACCGCGTACTTCGGCGCCGAGGCCGAGTTCTACATCTTCGACTCGGTGCAGTTCGACACGACCGCGAACGCCGCGTTCCACAAGATCGACGCGGTCTCCGGCTGGTGGAACACCGGCCGTGAGGAAGAGGGCGGCAACCTCGGCTACAAGGTCAAGTACAAGGGCGGCTACTTCCCCGTCACCCCGAACGACCACTACGCCGACCTGCGCGACCAGATGGTCCTCAACATGGAGGCCCAGGGCTTCACCGTCGAGCGCGCCCACCACGAGGTCGGCACCGGCGGCCAGGCCGAGATCAACTACAAGTTCAACACGCTGCTGCACGCCGCGGACGACCTGATGCTGTTCAAGTACATCATCAAGAACACCGCGTGGCAGGCCGGCAAGTCCGTCACCTTCATGCCGAAGCCGCTGTTCGGCGACAACGGCTCCGGCATGCACACGCACCAGTCGCTATGGAAGGACGGCGCGCCGCTGTTCCACGACGAGAGCGGCTACGCGGGCCTGTCCGACACCGCCCGCCACTACATCGGCGGCATCCTGCACCACGCGCCGTCGCTGCTGGCGTTCACCAACCCGACGGTCAACTCGTACCACCGCCTGGTCCCGGGCTACGAGGCCCCGGTCTCGCTGGTCTACTCCCAGCGCAACCGCTCGGCGTGCGTCCGCATCCCGATCACGGGCAACAACCCGAAGGCCAAGCGCATCGAGTTCCGCTGCCCCGACTCGTCGGGCAACCCGTACCTCGCCTTCTCGGCGATGGTCATGGCGGGCCTCGACGGCGTGAAGAACAAGATCGAGCCGCCGGCCCCGATCGACAAGGACCTCTACGAGCTGCCGCCCGAGGAGGCCCGCGACGTCAAGCAGGTGCCGGCCACCCTCGACGCCGTGCTCGACAACCTCGAGGCGGACCACGAGTTCCTGCTCGAGGGCGGCGTGTTCACGCCGGACGTCATCGACACCTGGATCTCGTACAAGCGCGAGCAGGAGATCGACCCGCTGCGTCTGCGCCCGAACCCCTACGAGTTCGCGCTCTACTACGACGTGTGATCGGTTGAACTTCACCTGGAAGGCCCGGCAGGACTCCTGCCGGGCCTTCCGGCGTTCACACGCCCAGCAGCGTCGCCTTCGACGAGACGCCGTTCATGCCCTCGCTCACCCGCACGTTCGACACCAGGACGTCCGCCTCGCCGCCGGTCGGCAGCTTGATGCGCGCCTCGCCGCCGGTGAGCTCCTCCGCGGCCGAGCCAGCGCCGGACAGCTGCCACATGCCGGCGTCGTCCACCGTCTCGATCAGGTCGACGCGGTCCAGCTCGACCGCGTTGCCGTCCGCGTAGACGAGGCGGGCCGGGCCGGAGTAGCTGAACATCGCGGTTCTCCCTGTCAGGTGGGCGTCTAGTCAGGTACACGGATGCGGTACCGCTTCTTGTTCAATTGGAACCATGCCCAGGAACGTCGTGTTCTTCCTCGCGCCCGATGACGAGAGCGCTGCCGCCACCCGCGGTCGGCATCCAGCGCCCGAGTTCCGGGCTCTGGAGTTCCACGACTTCGACCCCGACATGGCGGTTGTCGAGTGGGCCAGGCACTTCGAGGCACTGGGCGGCCCTTCACGAGCCACGAGCGGAGGACCAGGGGCGAATGGCCGCGGTACGTGGCCGAGTACCGCAACGACGGCGTCGGCGTGTTCGTCATGCCTGGCAAGGTTCGGGCCGCGAACGCCACGCGGGACGAGTTGCTCGGGGTCGCGGAACGGTGGGGTGAGTTCCTCGTGGAGATCGGCGAGGACGAGCTGACCGCCGAGCAAAGGCTGGAGGTCGTGCACGGCGTCGCGACGTTGGCCGAGGACGAGCTCGGGCTCTATTGCTGGGTGTGGTGAGGTTGCCGCTCAACGAGACCGCCTCGTTGATCCGAAGAGGACTCGTTGACGGCACTCACGCCGCGAGCCTGCGCCGGACCTCCATCAGGGCCTCGCCGAGCAGGTTGAGGCCCAGCCACGACGCCGGGTCCGCCGCGCGCGGGTCGGTGGCCACCAGGCCGATGCCCCACACGCGGTCCTGCGGGCTGGCCTCGACCAGCACCCTGGATCCCGTGCCCAGCAAGTAGGAACGCAGCGCGGGGTCCTGGCCGAACTTGGCCAGGTTGCCCTCCACGACGATCTCCAGACGCGCGGAAACCCACGCGGCGTCGGAAAAACCGGAGACCTGGCGGCCCAGCGCCTTGGCCTCGGCCGGGGTGCGGGCGGACAGCACCTTTGCGGCGACGGAGAGGTCGTCGAACAGCAACGCCTTGCGCCACATCATGTAGTGCTCGGCGGAGGCGAAGGTCTGGCCGTCCACCGAGAAAGAACACGGCCACCACTGCGACAGGCATCCCTTGCCGATGCCGCCGTCACGTTCGGGCTGGTGTCCCCAGAAGAACAGGTACTTCACGGCAGAAAGACTAGGCGCGCCAGGACCGTGAGTCCTCGGGATTTTCCGGTTCACGCCAGGCTTCGTCAGGAAATCACTTCGGCAGCGGGATTCCGGTGACCGTGATCGCTGCGCCGGTCGGTGCGAACTGGCCGGAGATCGACGAGAACGTCAGGGTGAGCGAGTTCACACCGGAACCGAGCTTCTCGTCCACCACGACGATGCCCGTGGCGGTGGTGCCCTGGATGACGGGGCCTTCCCACTTGCTGCTCGACGCCGCGTAGGTGCGGTTCAGGTCGTCCACGACGGCGATGCCGACGACGGGGAGGGTCATGCGCGCCTGGGAGGCGTTCGTGGCCGTCACGAAGAGCTTGACGCGGCTGTTCGCGACCTCGACCCGGTTGACCTCTATGGTCAGCATGCCGCGCTGTTGCTTGAACGAGCCCGTCCCGACCTTCACCTCGGCCGACGGCTCCGTCGTTTCCAGTGCGCCCTCAGGGGTTTCGACGCCGTTCGACGTAGTCGTCGTCGCGGTCGTGTTGGGCTGAGCGGCCGAGTTCTCACCGCTCAGTGCAAACTGGATCACACCGAGTAGCGCGAGCACACCAACGGCAACACCCGCGATCGTGACCGCGGTCTTCGTGCCGCGCGTGACCCGACGATGCTGCATGACTTCCTTCGTTGAACCCCGGGATGCCCACAGCTCCCCCTCTGGGCGCGCCTAGTCTCATCTCGATTGGGTGAAACGTCAATGCGCTAGTGTCCGCGCGTGTCTCAAGATGTCGCCGAATTCACGGCTCCGCAGCTGCTCACCACCCACATCTTCGACTCCGCGGGAGATGCGCTCGAAGCGGTTCAGGCCGCTGACGTGCTCGACCTCGGTGTCCGCGTCTACAACCGGCTCGTGCCCGACGTCGACGACGCGGAAGCGTTGGAGGAGGAGTGGGTGGTCGAGGTCTACACCAGCGCACCTGCGGTGGACCCCGACTCCGACGAGGACTGAGCAGTTTCCAGAACCGGGGGCACGCCGTCAGGAGTGCCCCCGAACCTGAAGAAATACCTGAAGATTTCAGACGGTCAGTACAACTTTTCCACGCACATGGCCACCTTCGAGCAGCCTGTGCGCCTTAACGGCCTCTGCCAACGGAAAAGTCTGCTGCACCTCGACGTGCAACCGGCCGGCGGCGACGAGATCCACCAGCCACTGCGTCTGCTCCGCGTGAGGCCGGGCCCAGGTGTTCACCACGCCGTTCTCCAACGCACGCGGTCCGTCCACAATGGACGTCATCCGCGCCCGGTCGCGGACCAGCTGCAACGACTGGTCGAACGCGAGCCCGCCGGCGTTGTCGATCACCACGTCCACCAGGCCGTCACCGCCGACGAGCTCCGCCACCGCGTCCACCAGCGCGTCTCCGTACGCGACGGGCTCAGCGCCGAGCGAGCGCACGAAGTCGTGGTTGCGCGGCGAGGCCGTGCCGATCACCCGCGCCGCCCCGAGCTCCCGCGCGATCTGCACCTGGAGGTGCCCGACGCCACCGGCGGCCGCGTGCACCAGCACGACGTCCCCGGAACCGGTTCCGACCGCCTTCAACGCCTGCAACGCGGTCAGCCCGGCCAACGGCAGCGCGGCCGCCGTCACGAAGTCCACGGTGGACGGTTTGCGCGCGACCAGCCGGTCCGGCAACGAGATCAACTCGGCGTAGGCGCCGAACTGGACGTGGTCCTTGCGGGCGTACGCGAGCACCTCGTCGCCTGCCTTCCAGTCCTGCACGCCGATGCCGACGGCCCGCACGACCCCGGACACGTCCCAGCCGGGGATCAACGGCATGTGGTGCGGCATCAGCCCGCCGAGGTACCCGGCTCTGATCTTGAAGTCCACCGGGTTCACCCCGGCCGCCCGCACCTCCACCAGCACCTGGTCGGGCCCGAGCAGCGGGTCGGGCAGCTCCTGCAACGACATGACGTCGGCGTCACCGAACTGGGTCAACGCGATCGCTTTCACGGTTTCTCACCGTAGAAGACACGCTCCGCCACCGCACGTGCACGACGGGTGGTCCTGCGGTAGGACTCCAGGAACTCCCCGGGGTCACCGCCGGGCTCGTGCCCCATCACCGACGCCACCGCGACGAGATCGCGCCCGGACGTCGGCAGCTGGTCGGACGCCTTGCCCCGCACCAGCGTCACGGCGTTGCGCGCCTGCGTCGCCAGGTTCCACGCGGCCGTCAGCGCCGCCGCGTCTTCCTCGGCCAGCAGTCCTGCCTCGACGGCGGCGGCCATCGCGGCCATTGTGGACGGTGTGCGCAGGCCGGGCACCGCGCCGGAGTGCTGGAGCTGCAACAACTGCACGGTCCACTCGACGTCCGCGAGCCCGCCGCGGCCGAGCTTGGTGTGCGTGCTCGGGTCGGCGCCACGCGGCAGCCGTTCCGCGTCGACCCGCGCCTTGATCCGCCGGATCTCCCGCACCGACGCCGCGTCGAGGCCGTCCGCCGGGTACCGCAACGGCTCGATCAACGCCTCGAAGTCGGCGCCCAGCGAAGCGTCGCCCGCGATGAACCTGGCCCGCAGCAACGCCTGCTTCTCCCAGATCTCCGCCCACTGCCGGTAGTACGCGCGGTACGACTCCAAGGTCCGCACCAGCGGCCCCTGCCGTCCCTCCGGCCGCAGGTCCGCGTCGACCTGCAACGGCGGGTCCTGCGACGGCGCGCCGAGCAGCCGCCGGATCTTCTCGACGACCCCGCTCGCCCACTTCACCGCGTCGGCGTCGGACACGCCCTCGTGCGGCCGGCACACGAACAGCACGTCCGCGTCCGAGCCGTATCCGAGCTCGTGCCCGCCGAGCCGTCCCATGCCGATCACGGACAACGCGGCGACGGGCTCGCCGGACGCGCGCACCGCCGCGTCCAAGGCGCTTTGCAGCACCGAGCTCCACACCTCGGACAGCGACACGCACACCGTCTCCAGCGGCATGAACCCGAGCAGGTCCGCGGCCGCGATGCGCAGCAACTCGTGACGCCGCAACGATCTCGCCGCCGCGATCGCACGCGCCGCGTCGCCGTAGCGGGAAACCGCGCTGCGCAAGGGTTTCCCGATGGAGTGCGGATCGCCGCCAACCAGTGCTTCGGTATCTGCCAGCAACCGCAGGACTTCCGGCGCGCGCACGAGCAGGTCCGGCACCAGCCGCGAGGTGCCGAGCAGCACCGCCAGCCGTTCGACGACCGCGCCCTCGTCCCGCAGCAGCCTGAGGTACCAGGGGGTTTCGGCAAGCGCCTCGGACACCTTCCGGTACGCGAGCAGCCCGCCGTCCGGGTCGGGCGTGCCGGCGAACAGGTCCAGCAGCACCGGCAGCAACGCGCCCTGGATGCGCGCTCGCCGGGACATCCCCTGCGTCAACGCTTGGATGTGCCGCAACGCGCCGTCAGGCGAGGTGTAGCCCAACGCCGCAAGACGTGCCACGGCCTCCTTGGTGGTGAGCCGCAACGCTTCCGTCGGCACGCCGGCGACGGACTGCAGCAGCGGCCGGTAGAACAACTTCTCGTGCAGCCGCCGAACCTGGTTGGCGTGCTTGCGGAACTCCGCCAGCAGCACCTGTCCCTCGGACTTGCGCCCGTCCGCCGCCAGCCCCACCGACCGCGCCAGCCACCGCAACGCCGTCACGTCGTCGTCGGCCGGAAATAGGTGCGTGCGCAGTAAACGCTGCAACTGCAGCCGGTGCTCCAACGTGCGGAGGAACCGGTACGAGCGCCCGAACTCCGCCGCGTCCTCACGCCCGACGTACCCGCCCTGGCCCAACGCGGCCAACGCCGCCGTCGTCGCCTGGATGCGCAGATCTTCGTCGGAACGCCCGTGCACGAGCTGCAGCAGCTGCACGGCGAACTCGACGTCGCGCAACCCGCCGCGGCCGAGTTTCAGCTCCCGGTCTGCCAACGGCGTCGGCACGTGGTCCTCGACCCGGCGCCGCATCGCCTGCACGTCCTCGACGAAGTTCTCGCGCTCCGCCGCCGTCCACACGTACGGCCGCACGACGTCGAGGTACGCCTGCCCCAGCTCGGCGTCACCGACGACCGGCCGTGCCTTCAGCAGCGCCTGGAACTCCCAGGTCCGCGCCCACTTCTTGTAGTACGACGCGTGCCCGTCCAGCGTGCGGACGAGCGCGCCCGCCTTGCCCTCCGGCCGCAGCGCCGCGTCGACCTCGAAGCACGACTGGCCGGCGATCTGCATCATCGTGCTGGCCAGCCGGGTCGCGACGCCGAGCTCGCCCTCGGCGACGAACACGACGTCGACGTCGCTCACGTAGTTCAGCTCGTTCGCACCGCACTTGCCCATGGCGATCACCGCGAGCCGGCAGCGGTCAGCGCCGTTGACGCGTTCTTCCGCGAGCTTCAACGACGCGCGCAACGCCGACACGGCCAGATCGGACAGTTGCTCGGCCACCGTGTCGTACGGCACGAACGGCAGATCGGGCTCCACGACGTGCGCCAGGTCGTTGGCCGCCACGAGCAGCAGCTTCGCCCGGTACTCCGTGCGCAGCACATCGCCTTCTGCCAGCTCCAACGACACGTCTACGTCGTCGGTCAGCGAACGCCACCGGTCGGGGTTCACGACGAGGAAGTCGGACAACGCCGTGGACGAGCCGAGCACGGCGAGCAGCCGCCCGCGCACCGCCACGTCGTCGTGCAGCGCGGCCGACAGGGCGTCCCAGTCGGCGACGGCGTGCAGGCGTTCGAGACCCCGCAGCGCGAGGTCGGGATCGGGGCAGCGGGACAACGCGGACAGCACGGGCTCGGCACCGTCGGCGGGCCTGCGGTCACCCCACAGGCCGAGGCCGCGCAGCACTTCCTCGCTGCGCGGCTCGGTGAGCCCGAATCGTGCGGGAGACGCGTGGCGGACTGGTTCGCTCATCGTGAGCCAACCCTAATGCCCGCGCCGCTCTAGAAGACGATCAGAGAGAGTCCATAGAGCACCACGGCGACGCATCCGGCGAAGCTCGCGTAGGCGGGCACCTTCTTGTCGCCGGACAGCGATCGGATGCCCACGACGAACAACGTCACGACCAGGATCGTGGTGAGCAGCGTGGCGCCGAAGACCTGCACGAGCGCCATCCAGTCGACCTTCATGCCGCCACCTTGTGCAGTTCGGCCTGCGCGGCCACCTCGTCGACGATCTGCTCGGGCTTCACCGGCTCGCGGCGGGCCAGCAGCCAGATGCCGATGGACACGAAGCCACCGATGACGGCGACGCCGACGATCCCGACCGTGCCGGTGGACGCCCACTTGCCGGCGAGCGCGCCGACAAGACCCGCGGCGGGCAGGGTGAGCAGCCAGCCCGCGGCCATCTTGCCCATGGTCCCCCACTTGACGCCTCGCCGGTCGCGGCCGAGGCCGGAGCCCATGATGCCGCCGGACGCGACGTGCGTCGTGGATAGCGCGAAGCCGAGGTGCGAGGACGCGAGGATCGCCGTGGCCGTGGAGGTCTGCGCCGCGAAGCCCTGCGCCGGTTCGATCGTGGTGAGGCCGCGGCCCAGCGTGTGCGTGATGCGCCAGCCGCCGAGGTACGTGCCCGCCGCGATCGCGAGGCCAGCGCTCACGATCACCCAGACGGGTGGGCCGGAGCCGGGGGCCAGCGAGCCGGACGTGATCAGCGCGAGCGTGATGATGCCCATCGTCTTCTGCGCGTCGTTCGTGCCGTGCGCGAGCGAGACCAGCGAGGCGGACGCGACCTGGCCGACCTTGAAGCCGGTGTGCGCGACGTTCGGGTCGGCCACCTTCTTGAGGCGGTACACGATGATCGTGGCGATGGCCGCGACCAGGCCGGCCACGAGCGGCGCGACGACCGCGGGCACCAGGACCTTGTCGACGACCTTGGCGAAGTGGATGGCGTCCACACCGGACGAGACCCAGGCCGCGCCGATCAGGCCGCCGAACAACGCGTGCGACGAGCTCGACGGCAACCCGGCGTACCAGGTGACGAGGTTCCACATGATCGCGCCGACCAGTCCGCCGAAGATGATGGCGGGCGTGATCTGGGCGTCGTCGACGATGCCGCCGGAGATGGTCTTGGCCACCTCGACCGAGAGGAACGCGCCGACGAGGTTGAGCACCGCCGACAACGCGACCGCCGTGCGCGGCTTCAGCGCACCTGTGGCGATGGAGGTGGCCATGGCGTTGGCCGTGTCGTGGAACCCGTTGGTGAAGTCGAAGATGAGAGCAGTGACTACAACGATGATCACTACAAGAGCGGGATCCACGTGATCCTCCGGCTGGATCGAACAAGCTGTCCAGGAGGTTACGGTACCGCTAACAGAGGATGTCTTAAAACCTACGAAAGTTATGTCACACCAAAGGAAGTTGTGTACCAAATCCGCCCGCGGGCGACAGTTCTCCCCGAACGAGCTTCGCGAATCGGGCGACGAACGGCTGCCAGACCTCTTCGATGTCGCGGTGTGCCTGCTCGAGGAACTCCTGGTCGAAGTGGTGCGCCCGCGCACACGCCGCCGAGTCGGGATCCTTGGCCGCCCAGTTCAGCACGATCTCCGGCGTCGTCTCGATGTGGAACTGAAGGCCGTAAGCGCTCGCACCGACCCGAAACGCCTGATTCGGGTATTTCGGGGACGCCGCGAGGTGTTCCGCGCCGGGCGGCAGCAGGTGCACCTCGTCGTTGTGGAACTGCAGGACGTCCGGCGTGAACGGCAGGTCCGCGAACAACGGGTCCATGCCCGCCGCATCCCGCTTCGCCACGAGCAGCACGCCGACCTCGGGCCCCTGCGGACCCTTGCGCACCTGACCACCCGTGGCGGCGGCGAGCAGCTGCGCGCCGAGGCAGATCGCGAGCGTCGGCAGCTTCTTCGCCACCGCGCTGGACAGCAGCTTGCGCGCGTCCGCGAGCCACGGGTGGTCGATGTCGTCGAGCGCGCCCATCTCACCGCCGAGGCAGATCACGCCCTGGTACCCGTCGAGGGTCGCGGGCGCCGGCTGGTCCTTGAGCGGCACGAGGTCGAGCTCGACGCCCTCGGCGTCGAGCCAGTCCCCGAGCTTGGCCAGCGGGTCTGACTGCGAGGGCTGCAGGACGAGCAGGCGCGGTGCGTTCACGCACTTGAGCCTAGGTGCACGGCGGTCAGCAATGACACGCGACCTTGGTTACCGCTGCGCCAGCGAGCTGGTCGGACTCGACCGGATAGCCCGCGTCCCGCCAGGCCGTGATGCCGCCGGAGAGCCGCTTCACCCGGTAGCCCCGCTGGGCGAGCGCGAGTGCTCCCTTGGTCGCGGCGTTGCACTGGAAGCTCTCGCAGTAGCAGACGTAGACGAGGTCCGGGTCGAGGTCGAGGGTGTCCGGGAGGTCGCGGTAGGGCAGGTTGATCGCGCCGGGGATGCGGGCCTGGGCGAACGCCTCGGGGGCGCGCGTCTCCACCAGGACGTAGCCGGTGGCGGTGCCGTCCAGCAGGTCGCGGTGCACGTCGTCGGGGTCGGCCTCGAAGGCGAGCTCGGCGGCGAAGTGTTCCGCGGCGATCTTCGGGTCGGCGGCGGGGAAGCGCAGTGCGTTCGTCATGCCGTTGATCCTGCTGGGGTGGGTTCGTCTCCGACATGTCGAAGTCCAGGCGTTCGGGTCGTTCTCCCTATGATTTCCAGGTGGAACTTGACGCGGTGGACTGGAAGCTCCTGTCGCTGCTGCAGCAGGACGGGCGGATGTCGTTCACGGAGCTGGGCCGGCAGGTGTCGTTGTCCGCGCCGGCTGTGACCGAACGGGTGCGCCGGCTGGAGTCCCTGGGCGTGATCACCGGGTTCACCGCGGTGGTGTCGCCCGCCCGGCTGGGGTTGCCGATCGAGTCGATCGTGCGGGTGCGCGTGCGGTCGCTGGACACTCCGCGATTCCGCACGCAGGTGCTGGTGCTGCCGCAGGTCCTCGATGCGGACCATGTGACCGGCGACGACTGCTGGCTGCTGCGGGTCGTCTGCCGGTCGATGGTGGAGCTGGAGGAGCTCGTCGAGGTGATGCAGCGGTACGGCGACACGACGACCTCGCTGGTGTTCTCGTCGCACGTGCGCAACCGCCCGCTGTCCCCGGAGCTGTTCGGCTAGTCCTGCCACCAGAACTCGGCCCAGTCCTCCACGGGTTCGTAGCCGATGCGCTGGTAGATCGAGTTCGAGATCGGGTTGCTCAGGTCGGTGAACAGCAGGACGTCGGTGGCTCCCCGGTCGAGCGCCCACTGCGTGACGGCGGCGGTGGCCGCGGCGCCGTAGCCGTGCCGTCGGTGCTCGGGCGGGGTGTAGACCGGGCCGACCCTGGTCATGCCGGCTTCCGGGAGGCTGCCGGACGCCCACGCGACCGGTGTGCCGTTGATCTCCCAGAGCGCATGGCCGGTGCCGAGCTGGAGGGAGCCGCGCATGGCCTCAGTGGCGCCCTCGTTCGGTGCTTCGGGGACGGCTTCGACCAGGAACTCCTTGCGCCAGGCGCCGAGCAGCTCGACGTCGGCCTCGGTGGCGAGGCGCCAGGTGCCGGGGACGGTCGGCGGGACGAGCGTGCCGAGGCGGTAGAGGCGGGTGGCGAGGGATTCGCGGTAGGTCCTGCCCGTCGCTGTGGCGAAGGCCTCAGCCCTGTCCCGCGGGCCGGTGACTCCCGGTGCGTCCGGATCGACGTCGTTGGTGATCCGCACCGCCAGTTCTGCCGCGGCCGGTGGGAGGTCGGCGGCCTGGAACGGCCAGGGTGGCGTGCGGATCAGCGAGCCGATCACCTTTCCGTTGTCGTGGAAGCTGATCAGGGTCGGCGGAAGCTCGGCCGGCAGCCGTCGGATGCGGTTGAGCGAGGTGAGCGCGATGGTGTTCCGCACCGGATCGGCGGTCAGCCGTTCGTGGGTGGCGGCGTCGAACGAGGCCAGGTCTGGGTGCACAACCGCGTCCATGTCGTCCATCAGACCAGGGCCTGCAACCGAAAAACCGACACCGGCCTGTTCTTGGGCACGCCAAAAGACCCCTGAGGGGAGCACTCGAAGTGCTCGACCCTCAGGGGTCTTCCGGAATTAATGTTCGGCGACGACCTACTCTCCCACACCGTAACCAGTGCAGTACCATCGGCGCAGAAGGGCTTAACTACCGGGTTCGGAATGGGACCGGGTGTTTCCCCAACGCTATTATCACCGAAACTCTGTGGAGTTGTACCTGCGGCGATCGGTTGCCGCTCGGTTCTTCCAGAACCGCACAGTGGATGCGTAGCGTCTTTGTAACAAGTCCTCGGCCTATTAGTACCAGTCAGCTCCAACCGTTACCGGTCTTCCACCTCTGGCCTATCAACCCAGTGGTCTAGCTGGGGGCCTTAACTCACGAAGAGTGGGATACCTCATCTTGGAACGAGCTTCCCGCTTAGATGCCTTCAGCGGTTATCCCTTCCGAACGTAGCCAACCAGCAATGCTCTTGGCAGAACAACTGGCACACCAGCGGTCCGTCCGTCCCGGTCCTCTCGTACTAGGGACAGCCTTCCTCAAGTATCCTACGCGCGCGGCGGATAGGGACCGAACTGTCTCACGACGTTCTAAACCCAGCTCGCGTACCGCTTTAATGGGCGAACAGCCCAACCCTTGGGACCTACTCCAGCCCCAGGATGCGACGAGCCGACATCGAGGTGCCAAACCATCCCGTCGATATGGACTCTTGGGGAAGATCAGCCTGTTATCCCCGGGGTACCTTTTATCCGTTGAGCGACCACGCTTCCACAAGCCATGGCCGGATCACTAGTTCCGACTTTCGTCCCTGCTCGACCCGTCAGTCTCACAGTCAAGCTCCCTTGTGCACTTGCACTCAACACCTGATTGCCAACCAGGCTGAGGGAACCTTTGAGCGCCTCCGTTACTCTTTGGGAGGCAACCGCCCCAGTTAAACTACCCACCAGGCACTGTCCCTGATCCGGATCACGGACCGAGGTTAGACATCCAATACGACCAGAGTGGTATTTCAACGATGACTCCACAACCACTGGCGTGGCCGCTTCACAGTCTCCCACCTATCCTACACAAGCCGAATCGAACACCAATACCAAGCTATAGTAAAGGTCCCGGGGTCTTTCCGTCCTGCCGCGCGTAACGAGCATCTTTACTCGTAATGCAATTTCGCCGGGCCTGCGGTTGAGACAGTCGAGAAGTCGTTACGCCATTCGTGCAGGTCGGAACTTACCCGACAAGGAATTTCGCTACCTTAGGATGGTTATAGTTACCACCGCCGTTTACTGGCGCTTAAGTTCTCAGCTTCGCCCCGAAGGACTAACCGGTCCCCTTAACGTTCCAGCACCGGGCAGGCGTCAGTCCATATACATCGTCTTGCGACTTC